>CAWCVQ010000001.1:0-377488 GCA_963799025.1 uncultured Acidobacteriaceae bacterium
AGCTTCGGGATGATCCCGCCGACTCCCGCCTTCTCGGTCACATCGGTGAAAGTGCCGTCGCCATTGTTGTGGAAAAGCTGGTTGCGGTTCACGCCGGTAACGTAAAGATCCACAAATCCATCATTATCGTAGTCACCGGCGGCCACTCCGATGGAATAGCCAGCGCCCGCCAAGCCGGCCTTCTCCGTCACATCGGTAAAGGTACCGTCCCCATTGTTGCGGAATAATCGGTTTGAGTAACTGTCGTCGCTTTTCTCCAGCGACGGAATGGACGCGCCGTTTGTAAAGAAGATGTCCAGCAGGCCGTCGTTGTTGTAGTCAAACAGTGCTACTCCGCCCGTCATCGTCTCAAACGTGTAGCGTTGGGGACTAATGCTGTTCCTGAGCTTGAACTTGATTTTGGATGTGTCGATGCTGTTCTCGAATTGGATCGTCGATGCCGACGGCACCACCCTATTCACGGACCCTTTGCCGGAAGCGGCTCGCCGAGGCTCCCCTATCTGATGCGGCGCGGGCCTTGGCGCCGGCGAGGCCGGTGGAGCTTGGGCAGGCAGCCTGGGAACGCTGAACACCAGAAAAAGAGTCAGGCAAGCAGCGAGACCCCCACCAGCAGTTCTTCTCGGTCCGGGATCGGCGAATCTCAGGGCGCCTTCCCCGCTACGACGCGTGGCGAAGACTTGCGCGGATTTAGACTTATCGCAATACAAATCAGGGGACCCTGGATTCACGCGAGCTCACAGATGGGGCATTTCTCAGTCCTTTGCCCAGTTAGCGCTTTGCCCGTTTAATGAAAGCGGCGAATCGAAAGGACTGAGGTCAGCGGTTCAAGTCCCTTCGTCGACTCCAGTCTTTCAGAAACCTACGGATTCGGTGGACCCGTTGGTCGCAACCCTCCGGGGCTGACCGGGCCCGCGCTTCCGCCTTGACCGGATTCGATTTACCGAGGCCAAAGGCGCTACGACGCCTTCTTAACGAGATGCAGCCGCGTGCGGTGCTCTTCTTTCCTCTGTTCGACCGAGAGAACTCGTCGGCCAAGGCCAGCGAGCTGAACCAGTTCCTGTTGAATTGCCTGTAGCCGTTCTTGCCTCTGGCCGTGAGCGATATGAGTCTCTGTATCGTTGTGGCGTTGACGCCGATACTCGTCATTCAATTCTTTCAGCTGAGCAATCTCGTCGCGGAGACGGCTGATCTTTTCGCGAAGCACTGCTAGATGGTCCATGCATACTAGAATAGCGCATTCGACCGATTGAGCGCCTGTTGTCTCGGGGCACTACCAAATCGTCCGCGAAAGCTCTATATCCTCGGTCGGGTCGTCGTTTATCAGGAGTATTCGTAGATACCGCATCAAAAATTGCGCGTACCATTGCACATGGACACAATCTATTCAGCTGTTCCCTTTGATCGCAGGATGGCCAACGGCTTGTTCCCCGAAGTCCCTGAGGAGGAGGAGGACGAGGAAGAAGCCGAAGATGAAAAAAAGGACGACGACAATGGAGAGGATGAAGAAGGAGAAGGCTATTCGGAATGACAACCGCCCGACCCGAATAGCAGACTCGAGGTGGCCGATTTGGGGCTGTCGAGAGAAAAAATTATCTTAGGCCCTTACCCACTCTAAGCAGCCTTTTCCACGGGAAGCCCTGCCTGCATCCATCCCTGCTTCCCCTCGGGATAATGCGCAACGTTCGTGTAGCCCATGGCCGCCAATTCACGGGCGGCGTATTCGCTGGCGTGTCAATGCGTGTTAGAGCAGTAGGTGACGATCTCAACGTTCTTGTCGGGAAGCAACTGGGGCGCAAGCTCTTTGATTTTGTCAGGCGGAATATTCAGGGCTCCGGGAATATGCGCTTCGCGGTAGCGTTCAGGGGCTAACGTCTCGACCACCTTGACGCTCCCTTTGCCGTCTAGCTTGGCTTTCAGATCTCTCGTAGAAATAGTAGGTTCCATCGGACCTCCTTGCGAATTAACCGTGCCGAGAGCGGCTCAACGGAAAACGTGGCCTTCACGATACCAAAGGTATCATCAAATATAAACTTCGCCAGCGAAACCGACATGGATATCGGCCCCCGCTAGAGTGACATGGAGCCGCTGTACGCAGGAATCATGACATCGGACCGTAGCAGCCGGGTTCGCCATGCGATTGCGTGCAGTTTGCGATTTGCCTTGTTTTCATATGCTTGCGACCCACCACCTTCGTGCCATGCATGGCACGGGGGAGCCATTTACCGTGCTTGGGCCGAGCGTTAGAGTCGTTCTTGAGCAGCACTTGGGGGAGGGCTGATCAACAAACGCCTCGGGGACTCAAATCGAGTCCGGGGCGTTTTGTTTTGCGCTGAAAATCTCCTTTTTGCTCCTGCCGCGCCCTGCGGAGCTCGCGCCCGTCAAAATCCTACTTGCCTTGGCTACCTGCCCGCATTTCGATAGTGATAGATTTGTTTGCGATATTCTTTTGCCATAATCCATGGAGTGCGAGGAGCAGGTTATGCCCGTTCAGTTTGCGCGGCGAGAATTTCTCGCAGGAATGTTTGCCATGACGGCGGCAAAGGCCGCATCGCGATTTGCGGCGAGTGATGCTGGCTCGCCGTTCCGTATTTCCATCATCAACGATGAAATTTCCCAGGATTTCGGGCACGCCTGCGAGGTCGCCTCGCGCGAATTCGGCATGGGCTGGATTGAACTGCGCGGCATGTGGAAGAAAAATATTGTCAGCCTCGACGAAAAAGAGGTCGCAGAAGCGCGCCGCATTCTGGAAAAATATCAGCTCAAGGTCACCGACATTGCCAGCCCGCTGTTTAAAGTCGACTGGCCGGGCGCGCCGAAATCGAAGTTCAGCGAGGCCAAAAGTTTCGGAGCGAACTTCACCCTGGAGCAGCAGGACGAAGTTCTGGAACGCGCCCTGGAAATGGCGAAATCTTTCCAGACAGATCGCGTGCGCTGTTTCGATTTTTGGCGGCTGGAAGATCAGGCGCCGTATCGCTCAGCCATCAACGAAAAATTGCGGGATGCCGCGGCGAGGGCAGCGAAAAAGGGCATCGTCCTGATATTGGAAAACGAAATGGCCTGCAACACGGCCACCGGGGCCGAGGCTGCCAAAGTCTTGAGCGCGGTGCAGACTCCATCGTTGATGTTGAATTGGGATCCGGGCAACGCCGCCGCCAGCGGCGAAACTCCTTACCCCGATGGCTACAATTTGCTGCCCAAGGATCGCATTGGTCACTGCCACTGCAAAGACGCGGTTAGAAAAGGCAAGAAGTATGACTGGGCCCCGATGGGCGGCGGGATCATCGATTGGGCGGGTCAGTTCAAAGCGCTCAGGGGCGACCGCTATCACTATGCCGTGAGCTTGGAGACACATTGGAATGGCGGCGGTTCGCCCGAGGAATCGTCGCGCAAAAGTTGGGCTGGGATGAAAAAACTCCTTCAACAGACGGGGGCGATGGAGGGAATCTAGGGACTACTCACTCTCCATCCAGGGCGCCGACATTCCATTGCGACGAAAAACCTCCCTATCGTTTGCCTTCGCCGTGGAAGAGCGGCCCTTCAGGGCCGCGTCAACGCTAAACTAGTTCGGGCTTTAGCCCCTGCGTGCTCGAGGAAGGACCTATATGACCAATCAAACCCGACGCACTTTCTTAAAACACGCTTCGCTGGTAACCGCGGCGGCGCTGGCGTATCCAACTACGCGGGTGTTGGGGGCCAACGACCGCATTCGCGTCGGCTTGATCGGCGTGGGCGATCGCGGAAATGATTTGCTGGGACAGATTCTTTCCGTGCATGGCATCGAGGTAGTTGCGATGGCGGATGTCTACAGCCGCCGCCGCGATCAGGCGAAAAACAGAGTGCCCGGGATTCAGACGGTCGACGATCATCGCCGGCTGCTGGATATGAAGGATATCGATGCCGTGATCGTCGCCAGCCCATTGCATACCCATGCTCGGCATTTTCTGGATACGCTGGCTGCGGGTAAGGATCTCTATGCGGAGAAGACGCTGACTTGGTCGATTCCGGAAGCCGATCAATGTTTGGCCGCTGCGAAAGAATCAAACCGCGTGATTCAGATTGGATTGCAGCATCAGAGTTCCGGAGCGCTCGCCGACGCCAAACAGTGGATCAACGACGGATGGATCGGCAAAGTCACGCAGGTGGAATCCTGGATGAGCCGCAACACTCCGCATGGCAAAGCCCAGTGGGTGCGGCCGGTTCCCTCGGACTGCAATCCGCAGAATGTGGACTGGGGCGCGTTTCTGAACGGGCGGCCGGAGCGTCCCTTCGATGGCTTCCGGTTCATCAACTGGCGTTTGTTCTGGGAATTTTCCGGCGGGAATTGTGCCGAGAACATGGTGCATCAGATTGCCTGGATCATGGGCGCGCTCGATTTGCCGGTGCCGTCAGCTGCCTACATGTCGGGCGGAGTCTTTTCCGAAAAAGATGGGCGCGAAGTTCCCGACACGATCGCGGTCACTCTGGATTTTCCTAAGGACATTGTGGTGACCTGGCAATCTACATTCAGTAACAAGCACTACGAACTGGGAGACCGCATTCTCGGCAGCGACGGAACCCTCGAACATCATTTCGACGAACCCCTGCAGTACTGGCCGGAAAAGACAAACAGATCCGGCGGAGAGTCCACGCGCGGCAAGACGCATGACCAGAAGCACATGCAGAATTGGATTGACTGCGTGCGCAGCCGCGGCACTCCGAACGCGCCCCCGGAGGTGGGCTACCGGTCGGCGATTGCCGTGCACATGTCGAACTTGTCCTACAGAAACAAGCGGCGCATCACGCTCGACGAAGCCAAGGGGATGGCGCCGGAGTATTCATGATCGGTGCGGTCGACATCGGTGGCACAAAAATCGCGGTCGGTGTCGTCAATGACAACGGCAAGGTGCTCTCTAGAATGGAAGCTCCCACCGATCCCAATCGCTACTCCGACGGAATAGAACTGATCGCTCACATGCTGCGCAAGACCGCGCAAAGAGCAGGGACCGAGCTTACTGGCATTGGCATCGGATCTACCGGCCCGGTCGATCCCTTGCGCGGGGAATTTGGCGATGTCGATTTCCTTCCGGGATGGCGGGGGAAAAGTGCGGTCAAGGATCTGGCGCAGATTTTTAGCGTGAGCGTGGCACTGGAAAATGACGGCGACGCGGCCGCCCTCGCGGAAGCGGGATGGGGCGCGGGTCGAAATCGCTCGCGCCTGATCTACGTGACGGTCGGGACGGGAATTGGCGGTGGAATTGTTTTCGACGGTCAACTCTACCGCGGCGTGGACGGCGCTCATCCCGAAGTCGGACACCATGTGATCGATCCCGCGGGCCCGAAATGCTCGTGCGGCTTTCACGGCTGCTGGGAATCGCTGGCTGCCGGTCCAGCCATGGTGGCGTGGTTTGCGGGAAATGCGCCCACCGGCTATCCGCACCGAAATGGCATTACTGCCAGGAGAATCTGCGAGCTTGCCCAAGAAGGCGATGCGATTGCCCTGCGAGCCGTGGAACACGAGTCTTACTACCTGAGCCTGGGGCTTGCCAACCTAATCAACCTCTTTACTCCGGACGCGATTGTCCTCAGCGGGAGCGTGATGAAAAGCGCAGAGCTTTTTATGGACCGCATCCGCGAAGTGATTCGCCAAGGGTGCCGCTTTGTTCCAGCCGAGAAGACGCAGCTCACACTCGCCTCTCTCGGAGAAGACACAAACCTGATCGGCGCTGCCAGAGTCTGGCACTACCGTTTCGCCAAGTAGCGTCCTCAGCAAGTAGCGCCGCCGTCCCGGCGGCTGTCGCGGCGTCCCGCCGCCACTTTCACCAGTCGGCAAAATGCCGCCCCTTTCTCTGCAGTTTCCCCTCCTCACATCGCGCCGCGCCGCAATCGTTGGTAGTGGTGCCATCCAACGGCACCACCACCAATCGTTGCCCACCTTCCAGTTCCCCCTACGATCTGTTACTGTTTTCAGTTCCCTTTTTGCCGATCCGAGAGAAAGGACTCGAGCCGCGTGATTGTTGGAGTTCCGAAAGAAAGTTATCCCGGCGAGCGCCGAGTTGCGCTCGTCCCTGTGGTCGTTCCCAACCTTCTCAAGGCTGGGCTCGAGGTCATCGTACAAGCCGGAGCCGGCGACCAGGCCGGCTATCCGGACGCGATCTATGCCGAAAAGGGCGCGAAGATTGTTCCCGATCGCGCTGCCGTGTTCGGCACCGCCGACATCGTGCTGCAGGTACTGTGCTACGGTTCGAACGACGTTACCGGCCAAGCCGACCTGCCACTCATGCGTCGCGGGCAAGCGATCATAGGATTCCTGCGGCCTCTGGGTTCCGCGGAAGTGATTCGGCAAATTGCAGAGGCAGGCGTCACCGCTTTTTCCGTGGAACTGATGCCCCGCACCACGCGGGCACAAAGCATGGACGCCCTTTCCTCCATGGGCACCATTTGCGGTTACAAAGCCACGCTGCTCGCGGCCGAAACCTCGCCACGAATTTTTCCCATGATGACCACCGCCGCTGGCACCATCACGCCCGCGCGAGTATTCGTGATTGGAGCGGGCGTGGCCGGTCTGCAGGCCATCTCAACGGCACGCCGGCTGGGCGCCGTGGCCTCTGCTTATGACATGCGGCCCGCCGCCAAAGAGCAAGTGCAGAGCCTGGGGGGACGTTTCGTCGAACTCCCCATTGAAGCTCAAAATGCCCAAGATGCTCGCGGCTACGGCACCGCGCAGGACGAAACCTTTTACGCGCGCCAGCGCGAACTGTTGACCCGCGTGGTCGCCGAAAGTGACGTCGTGATTACCGCCGCCGTCATTCCCGGCAAAACATCTCCGGTGCTGATCACTGCCGACATGGTGAAAGGCATGGCCCCCGGTTCGGTCATCGTCGACCTCGCCGCCGAGCGCGGCGGCAACTGCGAACTGACGCGCACCGGAGAAACCGTGGTGGTCAACGGAGTCACGATTATCGGCGCCATCAACCTGGCCACCAGCGTTCCCTACCACGCCAGCCAAATGTATGCCCGCAACATCACCACGTTCCTGCTCTACATGGTGAAGGAAGGTAAGCTGCAACTGAACCTGCAAGATGAAATTATTCGCGAGACCATGATCACCAACGGTGGCGAAGTAGTGAATGCCCGCGTCCGGGACTTTTTCAAGATGCCGGCCCTGGCGAGTGTTGGATAGTGAATTGTCATCCTGATGGTCGCTCATCATGATGGATTGTCATCCTGAGCGAAGTCGAAGGATCCCTGCAATCTTCCGTGTATTCGCAAGGTTGCGGGGAGTTCTCCCGTTGCGTGCACGGTTCGATGAGAATGCCTTTTGACTTTCGAGACTGAATGGATAGGGATCCTTCGACTTCGTGGGCATTTCGCTCGGCGAAACGCCCTCTACGCTCAAATGACAGAAAACTGGAGTGTGCACATGAACAATAACCTGATCGACGCGCTTTTCGTTTTCATGCTGGCGGCTTTCATCGGATTCGAAGTCATCCGCCACGTTTCCCCCTTGCTGCATACTCCGCTCATGTCGCTGACCAACGCTTTAGACGCCATTGCCGTGGTCGGCGCCATCGTTCTCGTCGGTGAGAGAAAAAGTACCTTCGCCTTAGTGCTGGGCGTGATCGCCATCATCGCCGCCACCAGCAACGTCGTCGGCGGATTCCTCATCACCGACCGCATGCTAAGAATGTTCAAAACCAGCCGTCCCAGCAAGCCGCAAGTGACGAAGCCATAATATGACCGAGTTTGCCGGAAGCCAGTACGTCATCGAAATCATCTACCTCGTCGCCAGCGCGCTTTTTATTCTTTCGCTGAAGTGGATGAGTTCGCCCGCCACCGCCCGCCACGGCATCCTGGCCGGCGAAATCGGGATGGTCCTCGCCATCGCCGGCACGCTGCTGCATCACGGCATCGTCGACTACAAGTGGATCATCATCGCGCTCGTGCTCGGCTCCGGCATCGGCATCCCGCTGGGCATGGTGCAGATGACCGCCGTCCCGCAGCGGACCGCCCTCAGCCACGCCTTCGGCGCTCTCTGCGTCACTCTGGTCGGCACCGCCGAGTTCTATCTGCGTTCCCCCGACGTCCCCAAGTTCATGATGTCGGTGCTCTCCATGGAAGTCATTCTCGGAGGCCTGACCTTCACCGGCAGTCTGATGGCCGCGGGAAAATTGCAGGAAATCCTGCCGCAGCGCCCCATCACGTATAAAGGACAGAACCTCGTCAACCTGCTGTTGTTCATCGTGGCCGTCGGAAGCGCGGTTTATCTGGTGCTGCATCCCGGAGCAAAGATCTTTTTCCCCATCATCGTCGGCGTTTCTCTGATCTTCGGAGTCCTCCTGGTGATTCCCATCGGCGGCGCCGATATGCCGACCGTGATCTCGCTGTTGAACTCTTATGCCGGCCTCTCCGCCGCCGCCATGGGATTCGTGCTCGACTCCAAACTTCTCATCATCGCCGGCGCGCTCGACGGATCCTCCGGCCTCATCCTCTCCATCATCATGTCGAAGGCAATGAACCGTTCGTTCACCAACGTTCTCTTCGGAGCCTTCGGCCAAGTGCAGGCTTCGGCCGCTGTCGGGGAGGAAGCGAAGCCGGTGCGCAGCGCCACCGCCGAAGAAGCCGCCGCGATTCTCTCGGCAGCCAACAAGGTGGTCATCGTCCCTGGCTATGGGATGGCAGTGGCGCAGGCGCAGCACAAAGTTCGCGAACTTTACGACGCGCTCACCAAGAAGGGGGTCGATGTCCGCTTCGCCATCCACCCGGTCGCCGGACGCATGCCTGGCCACATGAACGTCCTGCTCGCCGAAGCCGACATCCCCTACGACCGCCTCATCGAGATGGACGAGATCAACGGCGACTTCCCTCAGACTGACGTGGCGCTGATCATCGGCGCCAACGACGTGACCAACCCCGCCGCCCGCACCGACCAATCCAGCCCCATCTTCGGCATGCCCATCCTCGACGTGGACAAAGCCCACACCGTCATGGTCATCAAACGCGGCATGAGCCCCGGCTTCGCCGGCATCGACAACCCGCTCTACTATCTCGACCGCACCCTGATGCTCTTCGGCGACGCCAAACAATTCGTCGGCGCCATCGTCCGCGAACTAACCGGCGGCCACTGACGGCGCTGGCGAGTCATGAGTTAACCGCCTTTTTCAATTGCGACCTTTTTCGTTTCGGCTGGGAGTCCGACTCGGGCCGGAGGTTTGCGTTTTGGCGGGGTCGGCTTCGGCGGCGTCGACTGTGAGCGTGGCCTAGGTTTGGAGCCCGGTCAACGGCGCGGCATTGATTTTGACGGGGGGGTCGGGAGCGGGTGGCACGGCATTCGGCGGGGCGGGGTGGTTGGGGATTTCGCGGACCAATTCTTTTCCGCCGAGGTTCAAGCGGACGCGGCGGGCGTTGCGGACGGCGATGTGGAGGGCGCGGAGCAGGAGTTCGGCGCGGCGGAGATCGATGGTGTTGCGGTGAGCGCTAGTAGGGAATCGGCTTTTGAGCTCTCAGTTTGTGACGCGCGCACCAATTCTCATCTTCTTCTGGTTCCTACGGCCTTGGACCCGCCGAGATGTGAGATGGCGTCAGAGTAGCTGCGACGGAGATCGTTGAAGAAAACCTCGGTGTTGGCCTGCTGACCTTATCCCGTAGTCAGTTTTGAGAACTCGGCCTGAGTCGAATTTAAGGCCCTTCCTGCGTCCATATGATTTTGCCCGCACCCCACGCAAACCTCCAGCCCGCGCCGGACTCCCGCCCGAAAAGGCAAAGGCCGCCCTCCTCCAAAAAGGGCGGCTAGCGCGTGCGGGAAATCAAGAGCGTGCGGCCCGATAAACCCGGGCCGCCTGGACGGGTGAGGGCTCCCGTCCCCACTTGGGCTGTCTCCACATGAGCTGTCTCCACATGAGCTCTCCCGACATGGGCTGTCCCGACATGAGACGAGATGCGCTCGGGATATAATTGAGGGCGGAGCACGAAGGAGTTGGCATGGCGATTCAGAAGACCGAGAAGATCTGGCATAACGGGAAGCTGATTAACTGGGACGACGCGACCATTCATGTGATGTCGCATGTGGTCCACTACGGGTCTTCTGTGTTTGAAGGCATTCGGTGTTACGAGCTGCCGAGCGGGCCGGCGATTTTTCGCGCCGACGAACACATGCAGCGGCTGCTGGATTCCGCCAAGGTCTATCGCATTGACGTGGACTTTACGCGCGAACAGCTGATCAAGGGCATGCTCGACACGGTCGGCCACAACGGCGCGTGGCCCTGCTACGTGCGTCCGATCGTGCTGCGCGGGTATGGCGAAGCCGGCGTGAATCCGTTCAATTCGCCGACCGAAGTTTACATCATCAATTATCCGTGGGGAAAATATCTGGGTGGCGAGGTTGACGGGTGCGACGTGTGCGTCTCGTCGTGGACTCGGCTGGCGCCTAACACGCTGCCTGCCATGGCGAAGGCGGGCGCGAATTATATGAACTCGCAGCTCATCAAGATGGAGGCCATCGTCAACGGATATGCGGAGGGCATTGCGCTCGATGCCAGCGGGTTCGTCAGCGAGGGCTCGGGGGAGAATTTATTTCTGGTGCATCGCGATAAGCTGATCACGGCGCCGCTGGGGAATTCGGTGCTGCCGGGGATCACGCGCGATTCGGTGCTGCAGATTGCCCGCGATTTGAACATTGCGATTGTGGAGCAGATGATTCCGCGGGAGATGCTCTACATTGCCGATGAAGTGTTTTTCACGGGCACGGCTGCGGAGGTCACCGCAATTCGCTCGGTCGACAAAATCAAGGTGGGCAAGGGCGGGATTGGGCCCATCACCAAGGCGCTGCAGAAGGAGTTTTACGCAATTGTGCGCGGAGAAAAGACTGACCGGCACGGCTGGCTCACGCCGGTTCCGGTCAGAAGCAAGGCGGGCAGCAAGCAGCCGGTCGGCGTATAATTCGGGCCGTTCGGATCGTTGGTTGGGATTGATCGCGTAAGCCCGGACGCATTCGTCCGGGGAAGCTTGTAAGGTTCGTAGAAGTTTGAATTCGGGGGCGCGCCACGCGCCTCTCTCCATCCCTGTCGAGAAACGAAGTACTCACCCGAGGAGGAAACAATGTCTGAGCAAGGTCTGACTCCGGAATTTGTCCTGGGCTATCGCGCCATGATGCTGGATGGCATCACGCGCGAAGCGGAAATCACCAAGAAAGTCATTGCCGCCGTGCCCGATGCGGCCTCGAGTTACAAACCCGATCCCAATGCCCGCACAGCGAAAGAGCTGGCGTGGCACCTTGCGAACACCGACGTGCAATTCCTGGATGGAATTGCCGGCCTGAAATTCAACATGGAAACGCCAGAGCATAAGCCGCAGACGTCGGCCGAAGTCGTGGCGTGGTACGACGAGCATGTGCAGCGCGGCGTGGCGAAAGTGGCGGCTATGTCGGCGGAGCAACTACTAACGCCGATCGAGTTCTTCGGCGTGTTCAATCTGCCGGCCGTGCTGTATCTCGGCTTCCTCAACAATCACAGCATCCATCACCGCGGCGAACTGGCGACGTATCTGCGGCCGATGGGGTCGAAGTGCCCGTCGATCTATGGCGGCAGCTATGACGAGCCATTCCGGCCAGCCGTGCCAGAGGCGGTCGAAACCGCGGCGTAGATTGTGTCCAGTCCAATAACTCAAGCCGCCCGTTACGAGTCTGTTACGAAACACTAGGCGGCACGAGTAAGGAATGAGAAGATGCCCTCGCGAGAGCGAGGGCATTTTGCATGGGATATAGCCGGGGAGAGGCACGGGAACAGACGACGATGTTTCCGGTAACGCTGGACGAGTTGATTCCAGCTGATCACCTATGCCGAGTCATCGAGGCATTCGCCGCACGCTTGAACCTCGGGAGGCTGGGCTTGGTTCGTGCGGAGCCAGCCGAAACCGGTCGACCGGGCTACGATCCGCGCGATCTGTTGAAGCTGTACCTGTACGGGTATCTGCAGCAGATCCGCTCCTCGCGGCGGCTGGAAGCCGAGTGTTGCCGCAACGTAGAAGTAATGTGGCTGCTGCAACGGGTGACGCCCGACCACAAATCGATTGCCGAGTTCCGGCGGATGCATCGCGAGGCAATAACGGAGGCGGGGGCCGAGTTGGTGCGTTTCGCGCGGGAGGTGGGTTTGATACGCGGGGAGTGGGTAGCGATCGACGGGTCGAAGTTCCGGGCGGTAAGTAGTGCGCAGAGGGTGCGCGAACGCGACTGCGTCCAGCGGTACCTCGATCAGATGGAGTCGGCCGACGAGCACGATGAAGTGGTGATCGAGCCCACTGCGGTACAAACGGCGCTGGAAAAGCTGAAGAGCGATCCGGAACCAGAAGCACGTTTCATGCGCACGGCCCATGGCAAAGCTCCTGCCTACAATGTGCAGACAGCGGTCGATGCCGCGCATGCGCTGATTGTGGCCCACAAGGTCACGACGGAAGCCAACGACCAGCGTAGCCTGTTGCCCATGGCGGAGGCGGCGAAGCAGGCGGTGGGCAATCCTGCATCGCTGAACGCGGTGGCCGATGCCGGATACTTCAACGGCGAGCAGGTGGAGCGCTGTGAGGCCGAAGGCATCGTCCCGCATGTTCCGGCCAATCGTTCCGTCAACAACCAAGGGGGCGGCAAGTTGTTCGACCGCACTGCGTTCGTCTATGACGAGAAGACCGACACCTTCCGTTGCCCCGCACAACAGACACTCACGCGAAAACAACTACACCGCAAAGATCGTACCGTCATCTATGAGGCGAAACCGGTGATCTGCGCCTCCTGTCCCTTGAAGGCGAACTGCACCACCAGGTCGCGACGACTGGTGCAACGCCATCTTCACGAAGCGGCGTTACAGCGGATGGAGCAACGGACCACGGCAAACGTAATGCGGTTGCGAAAGTCGATCGTCGAGCATCCCTTCGCCACCCTGAAGTACCGGATCTTCGGACACCCTCGTTTCCTCTTGCGTGGACTGGTTGGCGCACAAACAGAAATCAGCTTGGCGACCATGGTCTACAACCTGAAACGAATGGTGAACGTCCTCGGCGCCCAAAATCTCGCCGCCGCGCTCGGCCACTAGCTTCCGTGCCCGGCGCGGCTCCACCCCAACCCTCCGACAAATCAAAAAACGGTGCTCCGAAACCGAAGCACCGTCTCTATCTGTCTCCTCGTAAGCTGAGTTTTGTAACAGGCTCGTTACGAGCGGCTTTTTTATTTCCGGCGGGTATCGAGGCTCAAAGGACCGGAGCCAAACTGCGTGATCAGAAGCGCGCCGCCCATCATGGCCACGTTCTTCATAAACATGATCATCTGCAACTGGTGCATCATAGGATCGGACAGGCCCCAGAATTTATGCATCATGGGCGTGACCCCGAGTAAGAAGAGCACGATGAGCCAGGCTCCGATGCGGGCGCGGTATCCCAGCAGAATCGAAAGTCCGCCAACAATGGCGAGGAGGCCGGAGAACGGCACCGTGATCGAAGCCAGCGGCACACCTTGCGACGCGGCATAGGCGATCATCTGGCTGGAGAAGTGGTTTGGACCTGCCATCACAAAAATCAGCACGAAGAAGAGGCGGCCGAGCAGCACAATCGGTCCCGCGATGGCGGGGGCTTGAGTTAAGGAGCGGGAAGGTAATGCAGCAGCACTTGCCATAGTTTTCCTCCTTGAAAAGGAACGACGAACGTGTAGACCTCAGCGGCTAAAGCCGCGAAGAATTTAGAGTCGAAGCGGCACGGCTGAAGCCGTGTCCTTCCCAAAATCGTGTGACCCTGGACGGCGGGGCTAAATGCCGCGCCATGCGGGCGCTCGGCGCTTTCAAGGCGACTACATCACCATGATTGGACGGTTGAAAGCGCACCCTCACTAGCGAACTCCTGAATCTGCGCGATGGCGGCGGCTTTTGCGATTTCGGCCTGCTCGCCGGGCTTCTGGTTTTCGGCGTGAATGAACGTAACGTCAGTCAGACCGATGAAAGCCAGAATGTGGCGGAGATAAGGCTCCTGATAATCGAAGCGCTCCGTGGGAGTTCCGAGGCGGTACGCGCCGCCGCGGGAGGTCACGACGTAGACCTTCTTTCCTTTTAGAATTCCTTGTGGGCCGGAGGGAGTGAACAGAACGGTCTTCCCTACGCGTACGACCTGATCGATCCATGCTTTCAAGGGCGCGGGAATGGCGAAGTTGTACATGGGAGCACCGATCACTATGGTGTCCGCCTGCACCAGTTCTTCGACCAGCGTGTCGGAAAGTTGGAGGACCTGTTTCTGTTCGGCCGTCAAGTTTTCGGGACTGGTGTGGATGGCCTGCACCCATTCATCACTGATGTGCGGAAGAGCGGTGGTGGCCAGGTCGCGCTCGATGACGGTTCCGTCCGGATGTTCGTGTTGCCAGGCCTCTGCGAAACGGCCGGTGAGTTGCCGGGAAACCGAGTTGCGGCGTGCGCTGGAATCGACGCGGAGCAATTTCATGAGATCCTCCCAAACCAGTTGCTTTGGATGGTGCGGATTCGGATTTGGTTACAATAAATAACTATCAGCTCTTTTCAAAGCAGGCACTTTGGAGTAACCTAGTATTAAGAGGATACTTATGAGACGCTTTGCCATGACGCCGTCTCCTTGCGCAATAGGTGGACTGCTGGAATTGCTGACGCGGCCGTGGACGCTACACATCTTGTGGTCATTGAACACGAATGGGCCCATGCGCTTTGGCGTGCTGCGAAAGAATGTGGCCGGCATTTCCTCGCGTGTCTTGACGGAGAGGCTGCGGATGCTGGAAGACAAGGGGTTTGTGTTTCGGCATTACCAGCCGACCATTCCGCCGGCGGTGACCTATGGGATTACCGAGAGGATGAAGGACATTGAGAAAGTGCTGACTCAATTGGAGGGGCTGGCGCGGAAGTGGCAGGGGGAAGGCGCCGGGGCCAAGAGCATGGCGCATGCGACGAGCGCACACCGTTAGCCGATGTGGGCGTCGGACTTCGGACCTAGCCTTCGACTCTAGCTTTGTCGGCTCGCGAGCAGGCAGTGGACAGCCCTCAGGGGCTAAAAGCCCGGGATGATTTCGCCGCTTTACGCGGCCCTGAAGGGCCGCTGTTCCACGGTACTTCATTCGGGCTCGCAGGGGCGCCGGGGTGGCTTGCTGGAACAGTTTCGTCTCGCTCTTCCCTTAAAGGAACTCTCGTCCTCAGCGGCTAAAGCCGTTATCCGTTCCTACGTCTTGCGGCGCGGCTGAAGCCTTGCCCTGATACGAATCGAGTGAGCCTATCAAGTTAGCTTATCGGTTGGCTGATCGGGATAGTTTATCGAGTCATTTTAGGGGTTGACTTTTCCAGTTGGTTTTTTCGAGTTTGCTTTTCGGGTTCGCTTATAGTTAGCTTTTCGGATGTTGAGGGTCTGGCCAGCTTTGGCGCTGGGAGGATGCATGTTCGTACTCGCGCGGGAATTGCGGTTGTCATTTCGTCGGTTGACGAAAGCGGCGGGCGTCAGTCTGACTGTTGTCTTCACGCTGGCTCTTGGGATTGGCGCGACTACTGCGATGTTCTCGCTGGTCGAGGGCATTCTTTTGCGACCACTGCCGTTCCGCGATCCTGAGCGACTGGTGCTTGTGGGAGATCACATTGGGGGTGGACCGAACACGCCCGTCACGGCACGAGAGATTGGGATCTATTCGAAGGCGGCGGGCGGGTTCTCGTCGATGGGAGGCTACATTGGCGCCAGCTACGAGCTTTCCGGACATGCGATTCCCGAGGAAGTCGACGGCGCGCGATTGACTGCCGGGGTCTTTCCAACGCTTGGAGTTCGCCCCGTGCTGGGGCGTGTTTTTACGCAGCAAGAAGAGGACGCGCGTGAACCGCTGGCTGTGATCAGTTATGCGCTGTGGACGAATCGGTATCACCGCGATCCTCAAGTCTTGGGCAGCTCGATCGTTCTTGATCGCAGGGCTTATTCAATTATCGGAGTGATGCCTCGGAGTTTTGAATTTCCTCCGGCGGATGGGCAACTGGATCAGACACAGATATGGGTGCCGATGAGTTTGACGGCTGGGGAGCTGTCGGAGGAGCATGCTGGGTTTTGGGGTTACCACATGGTTGCCCGTCTGAAGGATGGGATCAGCCTCTCGCAGGCGGCACAGGATGCGGATCGCGTCGCTCGGGAAGTGATGCGAAATTTTCCGGCGCACATGTCCGCGATTCATATTCAGGGTGACGTTAAGCTGCTGCGCGAATTTGCGGTAGGCGAGGTGCGGCCGCTGTTGCGCACTTTGTTTCTTGCGGTCTCCATCGTGCTGCTGATTGCGTGCGTGAATGTCGCCGGCTTGTTATTGGTGCGGGCGATTCGAAGGCGGCGCGAATATGCCGTTCGGCTGGCTTTGGGCGCACGTTCGAGCGTGATTATCCGCGAATCGGTTTTTGAAGGACTGCTGCTGAGCCTGGCTGGTGGATTGGTGGGACTGGGATTTGCCGCGCTCGTGATTCGAACGGCGTTGCATTTATTGCCGGAGTCGATGCCGCGAGTCGACGCGATCTCCATGGACGCGACCGTCGCGATGTTTGCATTTGTTCTCGCTTTGATCACGGGCGCTGTTTGCAGTCTTGCGCCGGCCTTCGCGGCCTTGCGGACGAATTTAACGGAGAACCTGAAAGAGGGTGTGAGAACGGGTAGCGGGTCAGCGAGCCACAGCTGGTTGCGCTCAACACTCGTTGTATCGGAGATAGCAATTGCGTTGGTGCTGCTCACGGTGGCGGGTGCCTTCCTGCGCAGTTTTCAGAAGATGCGGGCCGTCGACCCAGGGTTTCGTCCGGATCATGTGCTGGTCGCGGGCTTTCAGTTGCCGCTCGAACAATATTCCACACATTCTTCGGTTGATGCCTTCCATCATACGGTGATGGATCGACTCTCCAGCAAGCCGGGAATGGTCGCGGTGGGCATCACGAATATTCTTCCGGCGTCCGGCGCTTACGGAGGAGCTGCGTACACGATCGAAGGCTTGCCCGCAGAAAACTGGAAGCTACAATTCGCAATGTTCTCGGTTACCTACGGGGACTACTTTCGCGCGATGCGCATTCCGCTGATCGATGGACGGTACTTCACGGCGGATGACCGCTCGAATGCGCCGCTGGTGGTGATTGTGAATGAGTCCATGGCCAAGCACTCGTGGCCGGGTGAGGGAGCGGTGGGCAGACGCATTCATGTCGGCAATCCCAATAAACGATACCCATGGGCCACGGTGGTCGGGGTTGTAGCCGATACCAAGCTTGGCTCGCCCGATGAGCCCGGCTCCGATCAGTGGTACATTCCGGCGGAACAGCCGGCAATTCTCTATGGCACCGAGGCTTCTGTAAACCTCACCAGCCCCGACGGTGGATTCGTCACGCTTCGTTCCGCTTTGCCGCCCGAGCAGATGATTCAAACGTTGCGCGCGACGATTGCGGAGATCGATCCGCTGCTGGCGTTGCAGCAGGTGCAGCCGATGGATGAGGTGATCTCGAACGTGGAAGCGCCGCGCCGCTTCAATACCGATCTGATCACTGCGTTTGCCGTGGGCGCGCTGGTGCTGGCGATCACCGGGATTTATGCAGTGGTCGCGTTCTCGGTGTCGCTGCGGGCGCAGGAGATTGCGGTTCGCATGGCGGTGGGCGCGCAGCGTGTGAATATCGCGCGGCTTGTGCTGACTTCAAGCGCGAAACTCGCGCTGCTGGGATGCGGGATCGGGGTGCTCGGTTCGGTGGCCGTGTCGCGGATGGTGAGTTCGTTTCTGTTTGAGGTCAGCGCTACCGATCCGCTGATTTACTTGGCCGGCGTGCTGCTTATGACGGCGATGGCTTTGCTGGCATCGGCGGTGCCCGCGGCGCGTGCGGCTTCCGTGGACCCAGTCGAACTTCTCCGCTCCATTTAGAAAGTTATCTTTGCGAAGTGTTCGAGAACGGACACGAGGTTTCGCTTTCGGACAGGCGATACGTCGATCGGGGGAAATGCGATCTCCTAAATCGCGTCTTTTCATCGCCCTGGCGGGGCCGGGATTGGCAGCCAGAGTGTAGTCCGTGCCGCGTGGTGAAGTGTATTCGGCTTGGCGGATGCGAGAGCTGAGGTGGCGGCGAGACCTAGCAAGCTACGTCTCTACACAATGTTTTGTTGATCGCCCGGTGAGGTGCGCACGTGCGGACACTGATGGGGAATCTTCGTTACAGCTGGCGGATGTTGCGGAAGAATCCGGGGCTGACGGCGACAGTGATTGCCACGCTGATGCTTGGCATTGGAGCCACGACGGCGATTTATACGGTCGTTTATGCCGTGCTGCTCGCGCCGTTGCCTTATCCCCATCCCGAACAGTTGGTGATGGTTTGGTCGAAGGTGAATGGTCACAAGAACGGAATGTCGGCGGGGGACTTTCTCGACTGGAAGGAACAGAGCAAGTCGTTTCAGCAACTGGCTGCGTGGAATGGAGCCAGTTTTAATCTCGCGACGCAGGAGCAGCCGGAACAGCTCGATGGCATGCGGGCTACGCCGGGATGGTTCAGCATGCAGGGGATGCCGTTCCTGATGGGGCGGGACTTCCTTGCCGAAGAAGGAGTGCCTGGCAAGGATCATGATGTCATTTTGACATACAAATTGTGGAACCGGCTGGGAGCGAATCGCGGCATTGTCGGCGAGGCATTGCGCATTAATGGCGAACCCTACACGGTGGTGGGAGTGTTGGCACCGGGAATCGGAGACCGATTTGATTTTGAGCTGGCGGCTCCGTTGGCGTTCCGGCCGGAGCAGATCAATCACGATTACCACTGGTTGTTGACGATGGGACGCATGAAACCGGGGGTCACGCGCCAACAGGCGCAAGCCGACATGGATGCGGTTACGGCTCACATCGCGGCCACGTATCCCACCACTAACAAAGGTTGGGGCGCTTCGGTTGAGCAGCTACAGAACGATTTTCTTCCTCCCGAACGCATTCACAATTTGTGGCTGCTTCTGGGGGCGGTGGGATTTGTGCTGGTGATTGCCTGCGTAAACATTGCAAATCTGTTGCTGGCGAAGGGGGCAGCTCGGCTGCGGGAGATTGCGATTCGCAGTTCGGTGGGAGCTAATCGCAGGCAAATTTTTGCTCAGTTTCTTACTGAGAGCGTCGTGCTTGCTTTGATCGGCGGCGGACTCGGGATAGGGCTCGGGTGGGGATTGCTGCGCGCGATTTTGAGCATTGTGCCCGAGGGGATTTTGCCGTCGGAAGCGAGTTTTCAGCTCGACATTCATGTTCTGGTGGTTGCGCTCGTGGCAACGACGTTAGCCGGATTGCTGTTCGGATGCGCGCCGGCGTGGTATGCCTCGCGCGTCGATCCCGGAGAATCGCTGAAAGAGGGGGGACGCTCCGGGACGGGCGGGGGCAGCCATAAGTTGCGGCGAGGGCTCATCACGGGGGAATTCGCGCTGGCGTTATCGCTGCTGGCGGGCGCGGGGCTTGCCATTCACAGCTTTTGGAATTTGACGCGCGTCGATTTGGGAGTGCGCACCGATCACGTGCTGGTCTTCGGGCTCAATCAGCCGCACGGACGATTTAAGACTCCCCAAGAGATGAATGCCTACAATCAACAGATGTTGAGTGTGCTGCGGGCAGTACCGGGAGTGGCCGGAGCGGCCACGGTGACGGGGACGCCGCTGCGCAACGTGAGCGATGGCATGCCGTTCACCTTGGTGGGCGGGCCGACGTTTGCAGATCCTTCGCAGCGGCCGGGCACGGGCTTTCAATCGGTCTCGCCCGATTACTACAAAACCTTTGGCATACAGGTGATCAAGGGGCGATCTTTCAGCGAGCAGGATACGGCGGCGAGTGTGCGGGTGGCGATGGTGAACGAGGAATTTGCCGGGCGTTACCTGAAAGGCATGGATCCGCTACTGCAGCGCGTGTCGATCGAGGAGATCATTCCGGGGCTGCCGAAGCTGGGACCGGCGGTGGAGTGGCAGATTGTCGGGGTTTTTCATAACGTCCGCTATGGAGACTTTCGCGATCCCTTTCCTGAGGTGGATGTGCCGTTTGCGCAGTCGTTGTCACCGAGTGTGACGATTGGGGTGCGCACTGCGGAAGATCCGGCGGCGATGTCGAAGACGATTGCGGCGGCTGTGCATTCAGTCGATCCGCAGATTGCATTGGCGCGGCCGCGCACTCTCGATCAAGTGAAGGAAGAGTCGCTGGGCGAGGACCGATACACGATGGTTTTGTTTGCCAGCTTCGCGGTGGTGGCCTTGCTCCTGGCGGCGGTTGGAATCTATGGGCTGATGGCGTTTGCGGTCGCGCAACGAACCAACGAGATTGGGCTGCGGCTGGCTCTGGGGGCGAGCCGGGTGAATGTGATCTGGCTCATTTTGAAGGAGGCGTCGGTGCTCGCGGGTATTGGACTTGTAATAGGCCTTGCAGGATCGGCGATGGTGGGGCGGACCATGCGAACTACTTTGTATGGGGTGGGAGCGACGGATTTTTCGGTGATCTTGTCGGTGGGCCTGATTTTGTTCGTTACGGCGTTATTCGCTTCCTACCTACCGGCGCGGCGGGCGGCGAGAATCGATCCCATGAAGGCCTTGCGAACGGACTAAGATCCGTTGCCGGCTGGCAGTTCCCGGCTTCGGGCCTCGTAGGCGATTCATTCGAAACCGAGTCAATTGCGACGCCGGGCAGGGCCTGAAGCCCGCCGAAATCCAGGGAGCCTTCCGCGGCCTAAAGGGCCGCTCTATCACTTTCTACCCCGTAATGCGGTCACTGGCAGCCCAGCGGGCCATTACCTAGGTCATCTTGGGGAAGGTGACGATTCGAGGGATCATGTTACAGGACGTCACGCAACGTTCCCAGGAAAAGAGCCCGCATGAATATCGATGATCTGCTTCGGATTGCTACGGAACGGCGAGCCAGCGACTTGCATTTGAAGGTGGGGAATTATCCTCATTTGCGGGTTGACGGCGAACTGGTGCCCTTGACCGAACAGCCCCGCATCAGCGCCGAGGATATGCTGAACATGGCGTTCAGTATGATGTCGGCGCGGCAGAAACAAAAGTTCAAAGAGACCACGGAAATCGATATGGCATATGGCGTGGCCGGCCTGGGACGCTTCCGTGTGAATATTTTCCAGCAGCGCGGCAACGTAGGACTGGTGCTGCGCGTCATCCCAACCAAGATTCGGGCGCTCGACGAGCTGTTTCTGCCGAAGGTGGTCGAGCAGATCTGCGATATGCCGCGCGGGCTGGTGCTGGTCACGGGTGTTACGGGCTCCGGCAAATCGACGACGCTGGCGGCGATGGTGGATCGGGTGAACTCTTCGCGTGCCGAGCACATTATTACGATCGAAGATCCGATCGAATTTCTGCATCGCGATAAGAAGGGTTACGTCAACCAGCGCGAGATTGGCGTGGACACACCGGGATTCGGCGCGGCGCTGCGCGCATCTTTGCGTCAGGATCCGGACGTGATTCTGGTGGGCGAAATGCGAGACCTGGAAACGATTTCGACCGCGTTACACGCAGCCGAAACGGGTCACATGGTGTTCTCGACTCTGCATACACTGGACGCGGTCGAGACCATTAACCGTGTGATTTCGATATTTCCTCCTCCGGAACAGAAGCAGATTCGCATGCAGCTTGCGGCAGTTCTGCGCGCCATTGTGAGTCAGCGGTTGGTGCGTCGCTGCGATTCCGAAGGGCGGGTGCCGGCGGTGGAAGTGATGATCAATACAGCTTACATTCGGGAGTGCGTGCTGGTGCCAGAAAAGACGCGATCCATTCGCGACGCGATTGCGGCGGGTACATCGCAATATGGCATGCAGACGTTTGACCAGTCGCTGTGGGATCTGTTCCAGGCGGGGCTGGTAAACTACGAAACCGCGCTGGAGAATGCCTCTAACGCTGACGACTTCAAGCTGCGTATGGCGGGCATTGCGTCGACCGCGGATATTTCGCGGCAGTCGATGCAGTCGGCGGGGTTCGGGGGGAAGTAGAGCAAGGTTTCAAGTTTGCAGGGTTTCAAGGTTGCAAGGTCCTAAGTTTGGCGCGCTTCCGGGCGCGCCTTTTTTGTTGGGCGGGCAACTCTTTTACCGCAGGGGTCACTGAGGGACACAAGAACGGCCACGGTGATAAGGTTGAAACACTGAGAACTGGGAACTGACCGCTGAATGCGCTATCGTTACCGGCATGGCATTCCCGCGTCCCAAGCGTCGGACTTATTCCGAAGATGAACTGTATGAATATGCCGTGGGGGCGCTGGGCCGGCGCATGCGGACCGTGGCCGAGTTAAAACGATTGATGCGGGCACGAATCGAGGAAGCTGAGTCGGAATATGGGCAGACCCTTGTCGAACTGGTGATCCGGCGGCTGAAGGATCAGGGATATCTGAACGACTCGCAATACGCGGCATATTACTCTTCGCTGCGGCGAGACAATCAAAAACTTGGGCGGATGCGCGTGATCACTGAATTGAAGACGCGCGGGGTGCACGGGTCCGTAATCGACAAGGCCGTGGAAGCTGCGTATGGGGGGGTGAGCGACGAGAAGCAAGCGCGCGAGTTTCTGCGCAAGAAACGCCTGGCAAAGCCGAAGGATCAGACGCAGACCGCGCGTATCTTCCGGCAACTGGCGCGGGCTGGATTCGGAATGAAGACCATCTTCACCATCTTAAAGAAGTGGGACGTGGATGATGAAACACTGAGCGCGCTGGAAGGCGAAGGCGGCTGAGACGGATTCTGATTTGCGTCGCATTCCGAAATGGCGCATACTCCGAAACTATCCCGGCTACAACAGAAGGAGGAAGCTATGAAAAGGAAGTTGGCAACAATTGTTGTGACTGCTGTGCTCGCAGTGATGCCTTTTGGGTTCAGTCAGGACACTGGCAGCACGGACAAGGACAAAGACAAATCCGTCGGCTCGGAGATGAAGGGCGCGGCCAAGGCGACCGGGAGAGGCACCGAGAAGGCGGCGGATAAAACGGGAGCCGCGACCGAAACAGCCGCAAAGAAAACCGGGCACGCCACCAAGAAGGGCGCCACTACGGTTGGCAAGGATACCGCGAAGGGCACGAAGACAGCGGCTAAGGACACGGGAAAGGGCGCCAAGACCGTCGGGAAGGACACCGAGAAGGCTGCCGAGAAGACCGGAGAAGGCACCGAAAAAGTTGCCAAGAAGACCGGCAGCGGCATAAAAACGGGCACCAAGGACGTGGGTCACGGCGTTAAGAAGGGGACCGAGAAAACTGTCGACGCGGTAAAGTAGTCGCTCCCGCTCAATCAACTGCAGAGGCAAGCGGGGGAAACCGGCTTTCCTTGGCAGCCAACAATTCAGTGGGCGCTAAGCCTCAGCGGCTAAAGCCGACATCGCTTAGCGTCCTGTCGGCCCGACTAAAATCGGGCCCTTCCCGCTTGCCGGGAGAGACTCAATCTCTCCTTCCCGGCTCTGGGCTCTCCTGTGTTTCTCCCGTTAAGACCTTGTTCCCTCCGCGGCTTCTGTGTGGTTCATTTAGAATTAATTCTTCATGCTGACCGGTTCTGAAATCCGCCGCAAATTTCTCGACTTCTTTGTGCAAAAGGGGCACAAGGAGGTGCATTCGTCGTCCCTGGTGCCGGTGAACGACCCTACGCTGTTGTTTACGAACGCCGGGATGAATCAGTTCAAAGACGTGTTTCTGGGGCTGGAGAAGCGCGATTACTCGCGGGCGACGTCGTCGCAGAAATGCGTGCGCGCCGGGGGAAAGCACAATGATCTGGAGAACGTCGGGTTCACCAACCGGCATCACACGTTTTTTGAGATGCTGGGGAATTTTTCATTTGGCGACTACTTCAAGAAGGATGCCATCGCCTACGCGTGGGAGCTGATTACTTCGCCGAAGTGGTTTGGGATCGATCAGAGCAGGCTGTATGTGAGCGTCTTCAATGGCGAAGGCGGCATGCAGCGCGATGCCGAAGCCTACGATCTGTGGGCGGCGCAGGGCGTGCCGAAAGATCGCATCTTTGAAATGGGACTGAAAGATAATTTCTGGCAGATGGGCGACACCGGGCCCTGCGGGCCGTGCAGCGAGATTTACTACGACATGGGTCCGGCGGCGTCGGATCAGGGGCATTCCGATTGTGCTTTTCCGTGCGACTGCGGGCGGTATGTGGAGATTTGGAATCTGGTGTTCATGCAGTTTGACCGCGATGCCTCGGGCACGCTGACGCCGCTGCCGAAGCCGTCGATTGACACGGGGATGGGGCTGGAGCGGGTGGCAGCGGTTCTGCAAGGCGTGATTTCGAATTATGAGACGGATTTGTTTATACCGCTGATTGAGCGCGCGGCAAAACTGGTCGGGCTCGATACACCATCTTTTGTAATGGAAATTGGGCAGGAGGCCGTCAGCAAGTCAGCAGCCTCTCTGCGAGTGATCGCAGATCATTCTCGCGCTGCGACATTCTTGATCTCCGACGGGCTGCTGCCAGACAACATTGGACGCGGCTACACGCTGCGTAAGATTATCCGGCGCGCGATCCGACACGGAAGGCTTCTCGGTCAAGAGAAGCCGTTCATGCACGAAATGGTAAGTGGCGTCGTAGACGTGATGGCGGATGCGTACCCTGAGCTGATCGAAAACGTCGGACGAATTGCCGCTGATATTGAGAAAGAGGAAAAGAGGTTTTCGGAAGTCCTGCGCGCAGCCCAAGACGTTCTGGATGACGAGATTGAATCTGTTACCCAAAGTACAGCTAAATTGCGTGCTGAGGGGCGGTTCGAGCAGGTCTCCACTCAGCAGCGTGCGGCTGTGGCCGCGCTAAGAGCAGACTCGAAAAGCATCTGGGAGGACGGCGGCGGTCCAGTTGGTGCGCGTCCTTCTTTTTCAGCTGAAAATCAGGTCAAGTACCTCAATATGGGTCTCTCCTCGGATTGGGTCGATCTCATACCCTCGACCATGGGGCTACTTGTGGCGATATTAGATTCGAGAGCAGGACGCGACTTGTCACAGGACCGCAACCGCCCCAAGTCCTTCTTCTTGGGGGAGCGTGCTTTCAACCTCTTCTCAACGCACGGATTGCCGCTTGACTTCATCCAAGACGCAGCTCGTGACGCTCGAGTTGATTTTGATCTGGAAGGGTTCGAGTGGGCTCTAGCGGCGGAACAGATTCGTGCCCGCGCCTCTTGGAAGGGCGGCGCGAAGCAGAGTGCAAATCCCGAGCACCAGAAGCTACCGGCCTCAAGGTTTGAGGGCTATCAGCAGACGCGTTCACCAAACTGTCTGGTACTAGGAATTTTCAAGCCGAACGCTCCCGTAACTCGCGAATTGCAGTCGGGAGAAGAAGGGGAAGTCGTTCTCGACCACACTCCCTTTTATGCGGATTCCGGTGGTCAAGTAGGCGACGTTGGGTGGTTGTACGACTTTGAAGGAAACACCGTTCTAGCCGATGTTTTGGGATGCTACATGCCCGTTCAGGGCGTTCGCTTCCACAAAGTTCGCGCCCGCCAGCATCTTGAGATTAGCGATCTCGTGACGGCGGTCGTCAATGCTGACGTTCGTCAATCCACCATGCGCAATCACACAGCCACCCATCTCCTCCACGCCGGGCTGCGGGAAGTTTTGGGGAAGCATGTGAAGCAGGCGGGGTCGCTGGTGGCGCCGGATCATTTGCGGTTTGATTTTTCGCATTTTACCGGGGTTGAAGATGAGGAGTTGCAGGACATTGAGGACCTGATCAACAAGGAATTGCTGCGCAATCAGAAGGTAGAGACCATTGTGGATGTTCCGATTGACGTGGCGGTGAATGAGTATCACGCGATGGCGCTGTTTGGGGAGAAGTATGGCGATAAGGTGCGCGTCGTTAAGATCGGCGATTTTTCGACGGAGCTTTGCGGGGGGACGCATACGGCGGCTACGGGAGAGATTGGGCTGATCAAGATTCTGAAGGAAGGCAGTGTGTCGTCGGGGGTGCGGAGGGTGGAGGCGATTACGGGGGAGGGGTCGCTGCGGCATTTTCGTCGGGATCATCAACTGGAAAATGTGGTGTCGGCATTCGTTTCTCCCAGCCTTGCCAAGCCCACCCTTGCGCAAACAACGCGCAAGGATGGGGCACGCTCTTCTGAGGAGGGATCGGCGTCTCCGGCTGAGGCTTTGAAGGCTGAGTTCGAGAAGAAGGATGCGGAGATCAAGCGGCTGACGCGGGAATTGGATCAGGTGCGGATGAAGTCGGCGTCGGCATCGATCGGCACGGCGAATGTCGGCGAGCGGATAAAGGAAGTGAAGGGCGTGAAAGTTCTGGCGCATCGGGTGGACAATCTGGAGCGGGCGCAGTTGCGGACGCTGGTCGATCAGTTGCGCGACAAGATTGGGTCGGGAGTCGTGATTCTGGGGTCGGCGTCGAATGGGAATGTTGCGCTGATCGTAGGAGTGACCAAAGATCTGACGGGGCGCGTGCAGGCGGGCAAGGTGATTGGTCCGGTGGCGCAGAAGGTCGGAGGAAAGGGCGGTGGGCGTCCGGACCTGGCGGAGGCTGGGGGAAAAGATGCTTCCGCGCTGGATGCTGCGCTGGACGGGGCTTATGGCGTGGTGGAGGGGCTGCTCGCGTGAGGTCGGGGGATCTGCTCGACGAGCGGCTGCGCTTTATGAACCACCTTCCGATTCATTGACATAGCTATCCTAGATAGCTATCATGAGATCCATGCAAGTCAGCGTGGCCAATGCCAAAAATAAGCTGCCGGAACTGATCAAGGCCGTGGAAGATGGCGAGTCCGTGACAATATGTCGCCGGGGCGTTCCCGTTGTGGACATAGTGCGCACCGAAGCACCCACCAGAAAGAAACCCATGTTTGGCACCTTGAAGGGAAAAATCGAAATCCTCGACCCGGACTGGTGGAAGCCGATGTCGGACGAGGAAGTCGAGGACCTTTTTGGAGGGGGCGAGTGAGTGCGACTGCTCCTGGACACGGCGGTTTTGATCTTTGCGGTCGAGGCGCCGGATCGGCTGAGCAGGCGGGCGGCCGCCGCCTTGAAGAATCTCGACAATGTTCGAGAGTTGAGTTCGATCTCGCTCGCTGAGATCGCCGTCAAGAGTAGCCTGGGCAAACTCAGTATTTCAGTCCCCATCGCCCGTCAGGCGCTGGACCATCTGGACGTCCGGGTCCTGCCTTTCACTTCCGATCACGCATTCCGATTATTCGAATTACCGGCTCACCACCGCGATCCCTTTGATCGTCAAATCATCGCTCAAGCGTTGTCCGAGGATATCGCGGTCGTGACCCCAGACCGGCAATTCAGCATTTATAAAGGACTGAAGTTGATCTGGTAAGGCGGCCTGGTGTCAGCTCCTCCACTTTAATGTGACTGGGCCTGGCATTGGATGCTTCATCGTCGTGCCCGTGCGTTTGGCTTCAAGGTGGGCGGCCTTCAGTTGGAAATACCATTTGGCGGGGCGGTCGGCGTCGTCGATCAGCATCAGGCGCGGGTTGTGTTTCAAGCCTTCGGCTTGCAGTTCCATGGTGCGGCGGTCTTGTTCGACGAATTTCGCGAAGACGAATTTCAGCGCGGCAGGGACGAACGGGACCCAGCGAAACAGATTCCAAGCGGCGACTACATCGATGCGGCAATGACTGCGAGAGATCGGAGTGACCGTGGTCAGGCTGGAGAACCAGTATTTGCCGGCGCGGATGGTTTCGGTGCGGAGGTTGGGCAGGACGAAGTCGATGGTGGTGGTGATGGAATCGGCATCGGCGTAGAGGCGCAGCAGTTTGTATGGCGCCGAGTTGGAGCTTGGGGTGTGCGCGCTCATGCGAAAGCCGTTCGGGATCGGCTCGAAATTCTTTTGCTTTTCGTGGATGCTGTGCCGGCTTCGCCACCACCATGCCTGATGAACGAACGGCCCGTGTGCGGGGTCCATGAGGCCGATGATGCCGTGATCAATGCTGACGGGCATTTCGGCTTGCAGGTAGGCAAGCTTGTATTTCGAGGTGAATGTTTCGATTTGCGGCGCGGCATCGGAAGGCTCGATGGGTGCGGCGAATCCGGCGCCTGGCGCGGCGGGATCGGGGATGAAGACCCAGATAAAGTTGTCTTGTTCTTCGCAGGAGTAGCTGCCGGCGTAGATGCGATCGATTTTGAGATTTTGGTCGGCTGTGAGCGAAGGGATCGATTGGCACTGGCCGTTGTGGACGTCGAATTGCCAGCCGTGGTATCCGCACTCGAGATTCTCGCCGTCGAATCGGCCGCAGTTGAGCGGCATGCCGCGATGCGGGCAAGCGTCGCGCAGGGCGAAGGGCTGCCCGACGCGGTCGCGACCAATGACGAGCGGAATCTCCAGGAGCGTTGCCTTGTGCAGTTGATTGCGATGGACGCGATCGGCGGGCAGAGCGCGATACCAGAAGCCGGTGAGCATGAGCGAATCGGGCGCCTGGCGCTGCGGTGGATCGAGTTCGGGCATGGGGAATTGTGGATTGATTTTTGATTGTTGATTGAAAGCATATGCTAGCATCCGCGGGGGTCTAGCAGGGGTGGAGAGGGGCCCCAGGGGCTAAAGCCCGGGAGTCTGGATTGCTTACGCGGCCCTGAAGGGCCGCTCTTCCACGATTAGGCACGCGCAACGGCGGGGCAGAGGCACGGCGGGGGGGCGGTTCGTTAGTTTGTTCATTAGTTTCCTCGTCAGCCCTGATCGTGAAGCCTCAGACTATCCGGAGCTAAGAATGGAATTCCTTGGGCACTTTCGCAGGTTGACTCCGGGGCAGCGGAATACGTTTATCGCGTGTTTTTTGGGGTGGTCGCTGGATGCGTTTGACTTTTTCATTCTGACTTTTTGCGTCAGCGCCATCGCTGCGCAGTTTCAGGCCAGGGTCTCGGCGGTGCTGGAGGCGGTGTTCGTTACGCTGGTTTTTCGTCCGGTGGGGGCGTTTCTTTTTGGGCTGATGGCGGACCGGTTTGGACGGCGGCCGACGTTGATGCTCGACATCATTCTGTACTCGGTCTTTGAGCTGTCATCGGCGTTCGCTCCTTCGTTGAAAGTGTTCCTGATCACGCGAGCTCTATTTGGAGTGGCGATGGGAGGGGAATGGGGCGTCGGCGCGGCACTGGCGTTTGAGACGCTGCCGGCCCAGGGGCGCGGATTCTTTTCGGGGCTGCTGCAGGAAGGCTATGCGGTAGGTTATCTAATGGCGGCTCTGGCTTACGGCACGGCTTTCCACTTCGTGGGCTGGCGCGGGATGTTTGTAATTGGGGCGCTGCCTGCGTTTCTCGTGATCTATATTCGCACGAAAGTGGATGAATCGCCGGCCTGGGTGCAAGGGCAGGTATCAAGAAAGACGGAGGCTATATTAGGCAAGGGCATCCTGACGCATCTGGGGACATTCGCGTTCCTGGTCGTGCTGATGTTTGCCTTTAATTCGTTCAGCCATGGCAGTCAGGACCTGTATCCGACATTCCTGCAGAACGACCATAGCTTCACGCCGCAGACGGTGGGATTGATTGTCATCATCGCCAATGTTGGCGCGTTGCTGGGAGGGATTGCTTTCGGAACATGGTCGGAAAAAGTCGGGCGGCGGAAGGCGATCGTGATCGCCGCGCTGCTTTCGATTCCTGTGATACCGCTGTGGGCCTATTCACGCACGGTTCCTATGTTGGCACTCGGCGGCTTTCTGATGCAATTCATGGTGCAGGGCGCGTGGGGAGTAATACCGGCGCACCTCAATGAACTTTCGCCGCCGGCGGTACGGGGAACGTTTCCGGGGTTTGCCTACCAACTGGGGAATCTTTTCTCGTCGTGGAACGGCGTCAAACAGGCAAGGATTGCCGAACAGCGTTACGGCGGAGTATTTGCGCCCGTGCTAGCGTGGACGGTACTTCTGGTGGCCAGTCTGGTGGCCATTGTCACCTGGAGCGGGAGGGAACGCCGCGGAGCCGACCTGTCGAACCCAGAATAGCTGGGATAATCGTTATTCCAGGAGGGATGCACGATCTGGCACACTATTGCTCATAACACCAAGGAAGCATTGTCAGGGGCGGTTTCCTGTGGTACGGTAATTAAAATTTCACGCCTGTCAAATACATTCAGACGATCCCAGGGTTCGGTGGTTTGCGTGAATGAGTGTATCTGAGGTCTGCCACGATGAAAGAGATTATGGATCCTGTCCCAGCCGGAGTTTCCGAGAAGGAAAACTTCGCCAACCGGAAGCTGATTCGTCCGACTCTGCCCCGGATCGAGAATCACAACAATCACAATACCGGTCCGATGGTGGCGGAACGACGGGAGCGACCGGAGCGGCAAGATCGCGGAGAACGCATGGATCGTGCAGATCGAAGGGATCGCGGAGTGGGAGGAGGCGAGGGGAAAAAGCTAGCGCCTCCGGAGCAGACCAACGCCGAGAATTTTTATTATCAGAAGCAGATGCAGACGCGAACGCCGATGGTGATTGTTCTGCGCGACGGCGAGGAAGTGCGCGGCATCATCGAGTGGTACGATCGGAACTGCATCAAGGTGAACCGGGAGAATGGCGAGCCGAATCTGATGATCTACAAGCCCGCGATCAAGTATATGTTTAAAGAAGGGGAAAACCAGCGGTAGAATATTCCTACTTTTCGCGCAAATAACGCGTGAGAAATGGGGCAACCGAATCGCTGTTCGCCTCCCCCTAAACCCATCCAGAAGCGAAGATGACTTCCTCACGCAGAATTTCCCGCAGAAGGTTCCTGAAATCGGCCGCGCTGGCGTCTGCCGCGAGTGCGATTCCCGGGCTGCAGAAGTCCGCCCTGGCCATCGACAGTTCAAGGGCATCCGATGCAAAACAATCTGCAAGCCTTGAAGAATTCAGCTACGGCGATGTCACACTGAACAGCGCCCTCCACGAACGACAACTACAAGAGACCCACGCTGTGCTTATGGATCTGAGTGATGACGCGCTGCTCAAGCCGTTTCGACGGATGATCGGGCAGCCTGCGCCGGGCGAGGATTTGGGTGGATGGTACCGGTACGAACCCAACTACGACTGGCACACCTTTGATGCGGGATTCGCGCCGTCGGCTACGTTTGGGCAGTGGGTATCGGCGCTGGCTAGGACGTATGCGATCACGGGATCGCAGGCGGCGCGCGAAAAAGTGCTGCGCTTGAACCGGCTCTACGCGCAGGCCATTGACGGGCAGTTTTACGAGAACAATCGCTTCCCTGCTTACTGTTACGACAAACTGGTGTGCGGGCTGATCGATTCGCACAAGTACGCGGGCGATCCTGACGCCTTCGCGATTCTGCAAAAGACTACCGACACAGCACTGCCGCATTTGCCGCCACACGCCATCGAGCATGGCCAGAGTTGGCGTCCGGAAAAACACGATGAATCGTGGACCTGGGATGAGTCGTACACCATGCCGGAGAATCTTTTTCTGGCCTATCAGCGTGGGGCGGGCGAGCGCTATCGCGCGCTCGGAGTGCAGTATTTGAATGACGTATTTTTCGATCGGCTGGCGAATGGGCAAAATGACCTGGCGGGGCGGCATGCCTACAGCCACGTGAATTCGCTTTCCTCCGCGATGCAGGCTTATCTGACGATGGGAAGCGAAAAGCATTTGCGGGCGGCGAAGAATGGATTCGACATGCTGACAGCGCAGAGTTTCGCGACCGGAGGCTGGGGCCCGGATGAGACGTTGCGTGCTACCGGCAGCGCTGATGTGTATGACAGTCTTACTAAAACGCATAGCGGTTTTGAGACTCCTTGCGGTTCCTATGCACATTTCAAACTGACTCGTTACCTGCTGAGGGTGACGCGCGATTCGCGATATGGCGACAGCATGGAGCGTGTGATGTACAACACGATTCTGGGAGCTAAGCCGCTCGAACGCGATGGGCGGACGTTCTATTATTCGGATTACAACTTCAAGGGGAGCAAGGTTTATTCGCCGCACGGGTGGCCATGTTGCTCTGGAACGATGCCGCAGGTCGCCGCCGATTATCGGATTAACACGTACTTCCGAGATCCACGCGGGGTTTACGTGAACCTCTATATCCCGTCGACACTGCGCTGGACCCAGGACGGGGCGCAAATTGTCATGACGCAGAGGACAGAATATCCCTACGATGCGCACGTACAGTTTGAGGTAAAGGCGTCGCGGCCCGCGGAGTTTGCGGTGAACTTGCGGATTCCGGTTTGGGCCGAGGGAGCGTCGCTGGCGGTCAATGGCAAAAGGGAGACGGCGCTGGCTGGGACGTTCGCGCCAGTACAGCGGCAGTGGAAGACTGGGGACCGGGTGGATCTGGAGCTACCGATGAAGGCGAGGCTGGAAGCGGTGGATCCGCAGCACGCGGATACGCTGGCGCTGGTCGTCGGCCCGATAGTACTGTTTGCCGTTACGGATTCGCAGCCCAAGGTGACGCGGGCGCAATTGCTGGCAGTGAAGAAGATGGTTCCGGAAGTATGGCACGTCGATATTGGCAACGGCGTGATGAAGATGATGCCGTTTACGGCGATTGAGGATCAGGCGTATACGACATACTTGCGCATCACGTAGAGTGGCGCTTGGGTTTCCGCATGCACTTCATTCAGGAATGTAACTTCCACACAGGAATCAGAGAGTCGTAGCGACAAAATGTACTCAGCACGACGTGCATGACGATGTAGATGAGCCAGATGGTTGGGTAAGCGATAACCATTTTTCGCGGCTGCCGCAGGACGTACCAGAGTAGCAGCAGATCCAAAGGCACTGGGGCAGCCACGACGACCCACACGGGCGCACCTAAACTCGCTACGCTGTATCCCAGCAAGCACACAAAACAGCCGATCGCGAGCGACGCGAATATGTGCGCCCTCCGGTCCGCAACATAGAAGCCAAGCGCCCACGACAAAGCAGTGAAGAGAATTGCAATGTCGAGCAGGATGGGTGCGGGCAAGGTGTTGAACATTACTTTCTCGAGGATCTCCGGTTTCGCGGAAGGCCAGGGTCAAGTATTTGTATCGGTTCGCGCGCTAGGATGGCAAATATGTCTTGGGTGGCGCCTGCCCGGTTTACGGGCTAGATGCTCCCGTTGACAATCTTACTTATCTCCCTTAGCATCAATCACTTGAAGGACCACTTTGACCCTGCACGCCGGAGCCGCTTGTGATCAAGCTTGACATCATCAACGAAGTGGTGGCCAAGACCGGCATCACCAAGACCAAGGCTGAGCTGGCCGTGGAAACCGTCTTTGAGAGCATGAAGAAGGCGCTGGCCGGCGGCAATCGCATTGAGCTGCGGGGATTTGGAGTCTTCAACGTGCGCCCGCGCAAGACTGGAATCGGACGCAACCCGCGCACCGGTGCTGAAGTGTCGATTCCTCCGGGAAGAGCCGTGCGCTTTAAGCCGGGGAAAGAGTTGCAGTCGATCGACTGAGAGGATATCTCTCAGGCACGCAATTTTTTCGGGCCGGATAAAACCATTTCGAGCCGCTCGAAGGACAGCCGAGGGCGGCTGTCCCCACATACCCCCTTCCCCGCGTTTTCTCCGCTCGTAGTAGCATCAAAGCAGGGTCCCATTCCGTTCCCGTAGAAACATGTCGGAACTCAATTCTCCGATTCCTACTTCCACGATCGAGTACTATCGGCCGCTTCCGCCCTCATTAAGGCGGCGGCCACGGGAACGATATTGGCTGCACGCGTTATTGCTGGTCGTGACTTGTTTCACCACGCTGGTAGTGGGAGCGCGAATGGAATTCAGCTTCCTCCATAATTTGCCGCCATTTGCCTATGGCGGGGAGTGGATTCCGTTTTTTCCTTTGGGGTGGGTGTTGGCGCATCCGTCGCGGTTGCTGCTGGGAATTCCTTTCTCCGCGACTTTGCTATTCATCCTGCTGGCGCATGAGATGGGGCACTACGTGTTTTGCCGGCACTACAGAGTGCGCGCGACGCTTCCGTTTTTTATTCCGGCGCCGACATTGATCGGAACGTTAGGAGCGGTGATTCGCATCAAGGCCCCGATTCGCTCGCGGTCTGCGTTGTTCGACATCGGAATTGCAGGACCGATCGCGGGATTTGTCGTGGCCGTCGCTGCACTGGCAGTGGCGATGACGCTTTCGAAGCCGCTCGCTCCCGGTGTGGGTCCGTCTGATCTGCAGTTAGGATTCCCGGCGATCTTTCACGTTGTTCATTACCTGCTGCGGATGGTTGCTCCCAATAGTGCTGTTGCGGTGTTGCCGCTGACTCGAATCTATCTGCATCCCACGGCAGTGGCGGCATGGGTGGGGATGTTGGCAACCGCCCTGAATCTGCTGCCCAGCAGCCAGTTGGATGGCGGACACATTGTGTATGCGCTGGCACCGCGAGTGCACCGCGTGGTTTCGTGGATTACGGTGATCGTGCTCGTCTACCTGGGATATCGGTACGTGGGATGGTGGGTGTGGGCAGGTCTGTTGGTTGTGATGAATCTATTGAGCTACCGACAGCGGCAAGCTCCGGAATATCCTATCCTCCCGGTCAATCGCTGGTTTCTAGCGTTGCTGGCGCTGACCATGCTGCTACTGACTTTCACGATTTCGCCGTCTCAAATGAGATAGAGCGATAACTCACTCCGTGAACGGCGGAGCCTCGCTGCGCCGAACGGCCGGGGCGCGGGACTTCACGTGTCCCCTTCAGCGCTGAAAGCGGTTCTTCTGTCACATTAACCAAAGGGCATCGACGTCGACGATCACTCGCGTGCGCGGAATTTTTTTTTCTGCCGCATGGGCGAGCATCATACGCAGAGTTGTGTTGAGCTTTTCGCGACTGGGGGACTTGAGGACGAAGTGGTAGCGATAGTCGCGCTTTAATCGCGTGATGGGCGCGGGCGCTGGGCCCAGGACGCGAACGTCTTGGTGGCGTGTGCCATCGAACCATTTGCCCAACATTCCGGACCATTGCAGGGCGTCGTCGAGTCTATCGCTGCGCACCAGAACGTTGGCCAGGGCGGAATAAGGCGGGTAGTGCATCCAGCTGCGGAATTGCAACTCTTTTTCGTAGAAGCCGATGAAGTCGTGGCGGGCGGCATATTGCACGGCGTAGTGATCCTGGAAATAAGTCTGCAGGACAACTTTGCCGGGAGTTTGGCCCCGTCCGGCGCGGCCGGCGACCTGGGTCAGGAGTTGGAACGTGCGTTCGGCGGCGCGGAAGTCGGGCAAGCCGAGGGCAACGTCGGCCCCAACCACGCCCACCAATGTTACGCCGTGAATGTCGTGGCCTTTGGCGATCATCTGGGTGCCGACCAGGAGGTCGAGTTCGCCTTCGTTCAAGGCGTTCAAGGCGCGCTCGAAATCCTGATGGCTGCGCACGGTGTCGCGGTCGAGGCGTGCGATGCGCGCTTGCGGAAACATGCTATGAAGCAATTCTTCGAGCTTCTCTGAACCGGTGCCAAGAAAATACACGTATTCACTTCCGCAATGAATGCAGGCTTTCGGCACGGGCGCGGTGTAGCCGCAATAGTGGCACACCATTTTGTGTTCGCGCTTATGATGCGTGAGCGCGATGGCGCAGTTCTGGCATTCGAGTTTCTTCCCGCAAGTGCGGCAGAGCACGACGGGCGAATATCCGCGACGGTTGAGCAGGACCATGACCTGCTCTTTACGCTCAAGGCGTTCTTTGATTTCGGCGGCGAGCTTGCGCGAGATGACCTGCTCCTGACCGGTTTCCTGGAACTCCTGGCGCATGTCGATGATTTCTACTTCGGGCAGCGGGCGGCTCTGTACGCGATCGGGAAGCTCGACCAGGGCGTACTTATTCTTCTTTGCATTGAAATAAGATTCCAATGACGGCGTGGCCGAGCCTAGCACGACCACGGCGTTGGCCATTTTTGCGCGCACGACAGCAATGTCCCGGGCGTGATAGCGCGGCGTTTCCTCCTGCTTGTAGGAGGAGTCGTGCTCTTCGTCGACGATGATCAGCGCGAGGTCAGCGACCGGAGCAAAAACTGCCGACCGCGTACCCACAACCATGCGTGCCTCGCCGCGCTTGATGCGGTGCCACTGCTCGGCGCGTTCCCGGTCGGAGAGAGCGGAGTGAAGAATGGCAACTTCGTCGCCGAAGATCTGGTGAAGGTCGGCAGCGACCGCAGGGGTAAGACCGATTTCGGGTACGAGCAGGATGGCCGAGCGCCCAGCTTCGAGCACGGCGCGCATGGCGGCCAGATACACTGCGGTCTTGCCCGATCCGGTAATGCCGTGCAGCAACATGCCGGAAAATTTGTGCGCCGCGACACCCTCTTTTATCCGATTCATTGCGGATTGCTGGGCGAGGTTTAGATCGAAGTCGAACAGCGAAGGCCGCGGCTTGGAGCGCGAGACTGTGAAGTCAGCCGGCTCCTCCAGAATTTCGACGAGTGTGCGCCGAACTAGTGTGGCGAGCGTGGTTCGCGGAACGTCGAGCGACAGAAGGCTCGTGACAGCAACTCTTCCGCCGGAAGCGGCCAGGGTGTCGACCAGGATTCGTTGGTTGTTGTTCAGCTTGCCTTCGGCGGACTTCAATACGGCGATCTTTATAGTGCGGGTGGCGTCGCGGGCAGCGGATACGTCTTCGCGCGTCAGCCATTTCCCACGGACCATTCCAGCGAGGATTGATTTTGAGACTTGCGTGGCGGAACGAAGGGTTTCTTCGCGAATCAGGATCGGTGCCTCCGGGGCTGAAGCCCGGTCTATCGCAGGCTTTGATTTCACGGGTGAAGCGATGCCCTTCCCAAAACCATTGTCGTCTCTTTGAGCTCGGCTTTCGGCCATCCCAACCTCAGGATTCAGGCAAAAATCGTTTCCCGAAATGAATCCGGCAAGATAGTCGAGGACGCGGTATTGTGCGGCTTGCTCTTCCGGCGTGCGACGAGAGCGCGCAGACGATCCGGATAATCCCGCCTTATACAGCGCCATCTGGCCGTCTTCGGTGAGGCGATATCCGACCGCGCGTTTGAATTCCGCGTTCAGAGGCAACATCGTGCGGAAGACTTCACCGAGTGGGGCGAGATAGTAATCAGAAATCCAGCGGCCGAGATGCAGCAACTGCTCGTCGAGCACGGGGGTTGCGTCAAGCACGCCCAGTACATTTTTTGTGGGAACAGACGGTTTGCGGTCGTGCAGTTCGACGACTACGCCGGTCATGCGTTGTTGGCGGAAAGGCACCAGCACCCGCCCGCCCACGACGGGCGCGGCGTCCGCCGGAACACGATAGGTGAATACCATCTCCAGCGGCACGGGGACGGCGACGTCGCAGAATTCGGGCATCGTTGAGAGGATAAATCACCGGGGCCGAGGAGCGAGGGCCTAGAACGTTTTCGTTGGCCGAGATGCTTCGACTCCGACGATTATTCGCTTTGCGAGCGATCGCCTGTGCTCAGCATGACAATTTCACTTGAGTTACTCATTTTTTTTGGGAGGTTTAAGTCCCAGGTAGTTCATGACCATCTGCAAATCTTTCCAAGCTTCGCCTTTCTGCCGAGGATCACGCAGAAGAAACGCGGGATGATAGGTCACAGCCAACTTCGTTCCCGGCCAAGAAGGATCGCTGTTAGGCCCCGAGGGAATGAAATCGTAAAAGCGGCCGCGAAGTTCGGACATAGGCGCATTGATGGCCAGCAGATTTTTCGCAGCTACTGCTCCCAATGCGACTATCACTTTGGGCTTAACTGCGGCGATCTGGCGCATCAGAAACGGGGAACAAGTTTCGCATTCGTCGCGCTCCGGCGTACGATTGCCCGGGGGACGGCATTTCACAATATTCGCAATGTAAACATCTTCGCGGCGAATGCCCATGGCTTTGATCATGTTGTTGAGCAACTGCCCGGCCCGACCGACGAAAGGCTCGCCCTGTGTGTCTTCGTCGGCGCCGGGGCCTTCGCCTACGAACATTAATTCGGCGCGCGCATTGCCCACGCCGAAGACGATTTGTTTCCGCCCCTGCTTGTGCAATTTGCAGCGGGTGCAGTCGCCGAGATCCTCGCGGATCAGCTTTAATGCGGCTATGGGATCGGCCACATTCTGCTCTGGGTGAGAAGTCAGCACTTGCAGAAAGTTTTTGTCAGCGGCCTTGGAAACTATGGCGGATTTTCTTGCGGCCATTTCTTCTCGCTGTTCCCGGGATGTGGAAGCTAGCTCGCCGCCTTCGGCGCCGACTGCGGCGTCAAAAGTTCGCGATTCGCGCCGGTAAAAATCGTAAATACCCATCTCGTGGCAATAGCGAATACGCTCGGCGAGAGCGCGGCGCAGATCCGGATCAAGGACGGATGGCATGGGTGCCGTCATTATAGCGTGGCACGGGACTGGACCTGCGGTAACGCAGGGATCCTTCGACTGCGCCGGTCCCTCGCTTCGCGACGGACTGACTTCGCTCAGGATGACAACTCAGGCCTTAATAGGCGATTTGCGGAACTGGCGCACGCGCACGATTTGATCAAGGACCCGCTGAGCGACCTCCCGCTTCGTGGTTTCGGGGACTTCGACAACTTCATCGCGAGTGATGATGGTGACCGCATTGCGGTCGGAGTCGAAACCTACGCCTTCGCGCGAAACATCGTTAACTACAATGGCGTCGAGATTCTTTGCTACTAATTTTTGACGCGCATTTTCCAGAACATTTTCCGTTTCGGCGGCGAAGCCGACAACCGTCCGTGAACTCTTTTTAAGAGAAATCTCCTTCAAAATGTCGGGAGTGGCTTCGAGCTCCAGAGTCATCCCACCCTTGCGCTTGATTTTCTGGGTCGCGGCGGCCTTAGGACGATAATCAGAAACGGCGGCGGTCTTGATTACGACGCTGGCTTGGGGAAGGAGTTTGAGGACCGCATCGCGCATTTCCTCCGTCGATTCGATTTGAGTTACCTCGGCGCCGCCGGGGGGCGTGAGCGATGTTGGCCCACTGATCAGGAGTACGCGCGCGCCGCGGCGGAGAGCGGCTTCGGCAAGAGCATAGCCCATGCGTCCGCTCGAACGGTTGGTGAGATAGCGCACGGGATCGATTTTTTCTCGCGTGGGACCGGCGGTGATCAGTACGGTTTCGCCGTTGAAATCCTGGGACGTGCCAAGCGCCTCCATTACCGCGGCGACGATGGTTTGATTTTCTGCCAGCCGTCCCGCCCCCGTCATTCCGCATGCCAGATAGCCCGCGTCGGGCTCCACAATCTTCACGCCGCGCTGGCGCAGAATTTGCAAATTCGCCTGGGTAGCCTCGTGGTTCCACATGTTTACGTTCATGGCGGGCGCCACAATAATAGGTGCTGTTGTAGCAAGATAAAGCGTGGTCAGAAAATCGGTGGCAATTCCCTGCGCGAAGTGAGCCAGTACGTCCGCGGTCGCCGGTGCAACCACGAGCGCATCGATGGATTGCGCGACCGCCATATGCTCGATCGCGGAATCGATGTTGGGTTCCTGCTCGTGCTGTTGTTCACCGGGAGTGAACATGCCGGTAATAACTTTTTCTCCGGAGAGGGCGGCAAAGGTGAGGGGACGGATGAATTCCTGGGCACCGCGGGTCATGACCACTTGCACACGGACGCCGCGGTCCTGAAGCAAGCGAACAATTTCCGCCGCCTTGTAGGCTGCGATTCCCCCGGTGACACCCAGAGCGATTTTCATGAATTCATGATCGCTGTTTTTTGCTTGTTGGTTCAAAACTATTGATCCCCGACCTGCGGTTTCGCCATCCGCAATCAACAATCAAAAAATCAACAATGTCCTTAGTCCTGTCCCAGCGCCTTGTCGAGCGCCTCTTCCGCCTGCTCGGCAGCGGTGCGGGTCTCCGGAATTTCCCACTTCACCTTTCCGGCGCGAATTTCATCCTGCGCGATGCGGCAGGGCTTGCGGGAATTTGTGTCGACCACCGGCGGGGCACCCGATTGGAGTTGCCGCGCCCGCCGTGCTGCCACCAGGATGTATCGGTAGTTGCTGTCAAAGCCTTCGATCAACTTCATTGGGACTCTCCCTTGAAAACAGGTTCGAAGTTTTACCACTGCCGAGCGTCGAACATTGTGTTTCGAACAATGCGTTCCGAACATTGCGTTCAGACATTGCGTTCGGAACATTGCGTTCCACAGAACACGGCCAACTCTCAGGCTGTCCCGTTCGATTCTATACACACCCTACATTGCTATTTGGGCGTTACTGAAATGATACCGCGAAATCTAAGGATGTGCTGGGCCCGGAGGGTTACCAAAGGAGTCGAGGATCGGTTCGATGCGGCCGCGGACATTTGACAGGCGATGACGATCCGCCAATTCCACGATCTTTTGTTCGTTCATGGAAAGAGGCTGCCCCGCTCGCTGCAGGCGCTTGGCGAGAACAATCGCCTGCAGGTTCTCGATGGATTCCTCCAGATCGTCGTTGATCAAAATATAGTCGTACTTATCATAGTTTCCAATTTCACGAGTGGCCGTGACCAACCGTCGTGCGATGACCTCTTCCGCGTCTTCGCTGCGCTTGCGCAGGCGCCGCTCCAGCGTCTTGCGGTCCGGAGGCAACACAAAAATGCTGACCGCTTCCGGCAGCTTTCGCTTCATCTGCTCGGCTCCCTGCACGTCGATGTCGAGCAAAAGATCGCGCCCTTTTTCCCCCGCCTCGCGCAGAAACCGGCGTGCCGTCCCGTAGTAATTTCCGAAAACGTTGGCGTGCTCCAGAAATTCATCGTTCCGAATCATCTGTTCAAATACTTCACGGGAAACGAAGTAATACTGTTTTCCGTTTTGCTCGCTGCCCCGGGAGGGACGCGTGGTGTAGGAGATGGAGAAATCGAGGCCGGGGACCAGCTTCAGCAGTTCATTGACCAGGGTTGATTTGCCCGAGCCGGACGGCGCGGAAATAATGCAGATGAGAGGCCTGTAGGTTGCGTTCATTCCAGGTTTTGCACCTGCTCGCGCGATTTCTCGATTTCCGATTTCATGGCCAGACCCGCCTCGGTAATTTTCAACGCTTCGCCGGCCAGCCCCGAAGTCTTCGAAAGCAGCGTGTTGGCCTCGCGGTTCATTTCCTGCAGCAGGAAGTCGAGCTTCTTACCGATTTCGCCGCCTTTTTCGAGCAATCCAAGAAAATGTTGCACGTGATTTTCAAGCCGCACGATTTCTTCCTGAATATCGCTGCGATCCACCAGCAGCGCGGCCTCCTGCAGCACGCGTTCTTTTTCGACGGTCGCGCCCAGCAACTCCTGGAGCCGGGACTGGAGGCGGTCGCTGTAGTTCTGCAGTACAGCGCGACGGTGCTGCTGCACGCTCTTTCCTGCCTCGACCAGGTGGACCATACGCTCGCGTAGCTCGCGGGCAATGCCGCGGCCCTCTTCCTCGCGCATCTGATTCAGCCGGTCCAGAGCTTCGTTGACCTTGGCCATGACCGCGGCTTCGATATCGCCGTCAGCGCTCTCGTGGGCTGAGTCGAGCGCGCCCGGAATTCGCAGCACGGCATTGAGGTCAGGCTCCGCTGCCGGCGAAAATTCGGCTGCGGCTGCGCGGAATGCGGCAATGTAGGCGCCGACGATTTCGCGGTTGAGGGAGAACGTATCGCTGCTCGTGCGCTCCAGACTCAACGAAACTTCCACGTGGCCACGAGCCATCCTCTCCTTCAGCAGGCGGCGCAGTTGCATTTCCAGAGAGTCGGTTCCCGAAGGCAGGCGAAAATGCAGATCCAGAAAACGGTGGTTGACCGATTTCAACGACAAAGAGAAAGCCAGCCTCGCGTTAGAAGCATCCGACCCAGTACGTACAGAGGGGCCGTCGCCATCGGGTCGCAGGATTTCACCTCTTACTTGCGCAAAACCTGTCATCGAGCGTATGGGCATAGGGCCGTGTTCTCAAGTCTCAGCAATCGCCTTGGGCGAATCCGCGTGGGCGAATTGCAATTCGTAGAGACGCCGGTATGTTCCTAACTTTTTCATCAACTCTTCGTGGCGGCCGATGTCGGCAATGGTCCCATTCTCAATCACCACGATTCGATCCGCGCGGCGCACTGTCGACAGCCGGTGCGCGATCACGCACACGGTGCGGCCGCTCATTAGATTGTGCAGCGCTGACTGCACCAGAGCTTCAGACTCGCTGTCCAGGGCCGAGGTGGCCTCATCCAGAATCAAGACAGGCGCGTTCTTAAGCAGCGCTCGCGCAATCGCCAATCGCTGACGCTCGCCACCGGAAAGCCGCACGCCACGCTCTCCGATTACAGTATCGTATCCTGCGGGAAGGCCCACAATGAAATCGTGCGCCAGAGCGGCGCGGGCCGCGGCCTCGACCTGTTTCTGCGCCACGTTGGGCTGGCCGTAGGCGATGTTATTGCACACCGTGTCGTTAAAAAGCACCGTCTCCTGCGTGACGATGCCAACTTGCGCCCGCAGCGAGGCAAGGGTTACATCGCGCACATCGTTGCCATCGATCAGCAGGCGCCCGCCGGTCACATCGAAGAAGCGGGGAATCAGATGGACCAGCGTGCTCTTGCCGGCGCCGCTGGAGCCGACCACAGCCAACACTTCCCCTTGTCGAACCTCCAGATTGATGTCACGTAGCACGTCACGTCTCTGTTCAGCGTGTTCGCCGTCGGTGGCATAGGCAAAGCTGACTTGCTCGAAGCGAACGCTTCCAGAAAACTTGGGTAACGTCTTGGCACCTGGTTTCTCGCGGACGTCGTCTTCGAGATCCATGAACTTGAAGATTTCCGAGGATGCGCCCAAAGCCTGCTGAAAGTTGTTGTAAAAGAGCGCGAACTTGCGGACTGGGTTGTACAGGCTGAAGACGGCGGTGATAAACGCCACGAAAACTCCGGGCGTCATTTGATTGTGGGCGATATGGTCACGGCCAATCAAGATCAGAAGAGCGATTCCGACCACCCCGAACAGATCCATCAGCGGAGAGCTGATCGCAGTAGCTGCCACCGAGCGAAGATTGGCGCGGAAAAGACGGCGAGCCGCCTTGCGAAACCTGGAGATTTCCCAGTCCTCCATGTTAAAGGCCTTCACAATGCGATTGCCGGTAATCGTTTCGTGCAGGATATTCTGAATTTCCGCCAGCTTGTCCTGGCCGTGCCGGGTCGTGTGGCGAACGCGGGAGCCGATCTTGCGCGACGAAAAGATAATTATGGGGACGAACAAGAGCAACACCCAGGCAAGATTTCCGCCCAGAATCACCACCACAATCCCAACGGAAACAAAGGTGAAGAACTGCTGCAGCAGTTCCGACAGCACCGTGGACATGGCGTACTGCACGCGCTCGATGTCGTTAATGATGGTGGACAGCAGTGTGCCAGTGGTGTGCTTGGAAAAAAAAGCGGCGGAGCGTCGCAGCAAGGCAGTGTAGAGATCGTCGCGCAAATCGGTAATCATGCCAAAGCCGGCGTGATTTACCAGGTAGGTCCCGGAATAGTCGCAGATGCCTTTCAGAATTGTGGATGCAACCAAAGCGAAAGCCACGATGGTCCAGGCATTCGTGAAATGCGAAGGAACAAACTGTTGCAGGTAGACGGGATGATGCGTGCCGGGGATCACGAAAAGCTGAATGTTCTGCGAGCCGGTGGCGGGATTGAGGACGCGATCAAACACTGGACGGACGAGCAGATACTTGAAGGCGTCGAGCCCTCCGACTGCGGCCATGAGCAGAACCGAAGAAAGGATCTGCCACCAGTAGGGGAGCGCGTAACCGATCAAGCGCGTCAGTTGCCGCATGGGCCTCCCGCGCGCTGGGGAGTGCCCGCGTTAGCGGCCGATCGAATAGGCATGGAATGCAAGGCCCTATTTTACTTGAGTCGCGCGCCAGAACAACGGCGTTTCAGGCCCTGGGGGCTTAGTTAGGAACCGACTTCGCCGTGCGGAACCCTCGTCCCTCCCCTATTTCGGGATGTCGCGATGCACGACTTTCACCCGATATCCAGCTCTGCGGAGATGTTTGCCCACCTCCTCGGCAATCATGACGGAACGGTGCTGTCCGCCGGTACAGCCGAAGGCGATGGTCAAATAGCTTTTGCCTTCATGAATGTAGTGGGGCAGCAGGTAGACGAGCAGATCGGAGATGCGGGAGATGAACTCGCGGGTTTGCGGAAACGAACGAATGTACTTGGCGAGACGCGGATCGCGTCCTGTTAGCGCGCGGAACTCCGGTACGAAGTGGGGGTTGGGCAGGAAGCGCACGTCAAAGAGCAGGTCGGCGTCCTCGGGAACCCCGTGACGGAACCCGAAACTCACGCAAGAAACCAGAATGCTTTTTTCCGAGGATTGTTGCTTGAAGCGCTCCGTGATGTGGGCACGAAGTTCGTGAACGTTGAACTTCGACGTGTCGATAACCAGATCGGCGACCGCGCGAATGGCGCTGAGATGACGGCGTTCCGCCTTCAGCGCCGATTGTACGGAGGAGTCGGTGCCGAGGGGATGCGGCCGGCGCGTTTCGCTGAAACGGCGCATCAGTACTGAATCGGACGCTTCCAGAAAAACTACTTTGGTCGGAATGATGCGCCGGACCGACTTCAAGATTCTGGGAAGATCTTCCAACCTGGAACCTTCGCGTACGTCGACGACCAGCGCGGTGCGGCGAATCTCGGTGGACTGCACCGCCAGGTCGGCAAATTGCGGGATGAGTTGGACCGGCAGGTTATCGACGGAGTAGTAACCCAGATCTTCGAAAGCTTTCAACACCGAAGCCTTCCCCGAGCCGCTCATGCCGGTGATGATGACCAGTTCCGGCGAATGTTGCGGGCTGCGGGACGCCTTTTTTCCTTTGTCCTTCGACTTTTTCGGTGTCTGGCCAGGAGACCTGCGGGCCTTCATGAACTGGATAGTAGCACTTAGACGAGGTCTCCGCCTCGCTTCAGGATTACCAAGTGCGATATCGGAGCTCGCGGAGTATGTGGCGGGGATGGCTGATAAGAGTCAGAAATCAAGATTGTCTGCAACCTGCGTGGGCAGGTAAGCTATGGCTTCATGAAAAAATTCGAAGAGCTCACGGAACGCGAAGTTCTTGCCCTAGCCATCGGCCTGGAAGAAGAAGACGAACGCGTGTATGCCGACTTTGCCGAGGGATTGCGTCCGGACTATCCGGCAACCGCCGCGATGTTTGAGGGCATGCGCGAAGAGGAGTCGGGACACCGGCGGCGGTTGATCGAGCTTTTCCAGCAAAAGTTTGGCGAACACATTCCGTTGATCCGGCGGCAGGACGTGCGCGGCTTTGTCGATCGGCCGGCTCTGTGGCTGGTGCGTCCTCTGCGCATCGAAGCGGTGCGCAAGGAGGCCAGCACCATGGAGGTGGAGACTCGCCGTTTTTATGAAAAGGCGTCGGCGCGCACGCAGGATGCGAGTATCCGGCAACTGCTGGATGACCTGGCCTACGAAGAGCGCGAACACGAAGAGCGCGCGCAGGAACTCGACAAGCAAAAACTGCCGGACAATGTGAAGGCCGACGAAGAAGTCGCGCAGCGGCGTTTGTTCGTATTGCAGATTGTGCAGCCGGGGCTGGCGGGACTGATGGATGGGTCGGTGTCAACGCTGGCGCCGGTGTTCGCCGCCGCCTTCGCGACCAAGAATAGTCATGAGGCATTTCTCGTGGGCCTGGCTGCTTCGGCGGGCGCAGGCATTAGCATGGGATTCGCGGAGGCTCTCTCGGATGACGGCAGCCTCACTGGACGCGGCCACCCGTGGGTACGAGGCGTGATCTGCGGGGCAATGACTGCCCTGGGAGGCATCGGGCACACACTACCGTTTTTGCTGCGCGACTTCCGCGTCGCCCTTTGGGCGGCGGGAGCAGTGGTGGTAGCGGAGCTCGCCGTCATCACCTGGGTTCGCAGGCGCTACATGGATACACCGTGGATTTCCGCCGCATTGCAGGTGGGACTGGGCGGTGCGCTGGTGTTCATCACCGGAGTGCTGATCGGGAAGTCGTAGCTGAGCATTGTTGATTGTTGCTTGTTGCTTGTCGATTTCTGATGGTTGACCGTAAGCGTCGGAGTTTTGGTTTTTCGATCAACCATCAGGAAATCAACAATCAACCATAGTTTTCACGGCTGGGTGTCCAGCGGGTGGGCGCTCTTTTCGTAGAATTCTTTCTGCAGTTTGGAGCTGACGTCGTCGGCCTTTACGGCACGAATCGCCTTCACGAGAGAATCAATCCACCACTTCATCTGGAATTCGCCAAGCTCTTTCGTCGCTGCTGCTCCCTCGCCTGAATAATGATTGGGAAAGCGCGTGTACCACCAGATTCCGGTGTAGACATCCTCGGGAATCTTTTGTCGTGCCTGATCTGCTCCGGATTCGCTGGCGGCTCGGTCCTGATGCACCAGATCGGGGCGGGAAACCATCATCTTCGAAGTCTCGCTTTCGCCGGCGTGCATGTCGATCTTGGTCTTTCTTGGCGGACCACCCTCATGGGGCGTGCGCTCGTCGAAGGCGTAGACAACGTAATCATGCGGCTTGTCCAACTGCGTTTGCGCAAAGAAGGGGAGCAGGCTGTCGTTGCCGCCGTGGCCGTTGACGATCAGAATTTTCTTGCAGCCGTTGCGCGCCATTTCGTCGGTCGTTTCCTGCAGCAGTGCAAGTTGCAAATTGCGACTGTAGGCCATGGTTCCGGGTTCGTGTCGGGCCTCGGCGATTTGACCGAAATAATATTCGGGAAAAACCACTGCGTACTCCTGCTCGGCGGCGTGCAGCGCTGCATAACGCACGTCTAGAAGATCAGTGCCGAGCGGCAGATGCGGGCCGTGTTTTTCCAGGATTCCAAAGGGAAGCAGGCACGCGCCTTGGCCACGATGGATTGCCTCGCGAAAGTCGGAGGCCGTGAGTTCTTCCCAGTGCACAGATAGCTTAGTCGGCGAAGCTGATTGAGCGCGGAGGAATTGGGTGAAGCTCACAAGGTTGAAAAAAGCCAAGAACGCAACCAAGGAACAAATCTTGCGGCAGGTGCGAGTCATCATGGCGGTATCTCCCTCGGCGCCGAATTCTAGCACGCATATAGCCGCTATTAAAACGTATCAATAGATTGAATTGGCCGGCTTTAAATCTGAAAGATCAACATCCCTGCCCTGTTTCCCTTAAGTGCGCGGAGACAAAGACGGGGCACCCGTCCTTGAAGCCCATGCGACTATTTCAGGAAAATCTCTTGCATCAATTCTGAACTGATGATTTCCCGAATCTCGGCACGCTTTTCTCCGAGCTGCTGCGCGGCCTGTTTTCCTCCCAGGATCTTGTCGCGGGCTGATTCGGCTTTTGCAGCCAGGCCGTCCATGGCGGCGTGATTCTTGTATTCGATCGCTACGCAGATGTCCCAATCTTCCGGCTTGTTCTTGGTTTCTTTGAGGAAGATTTTGTAATCTATGATCATGCCCTGACGTTTCTCTTCTTCGATCAAAGGCTTGGTGGATTGGCGCAGGCTGGCCAGGTAAGCATCCATTTGCGTGGGTTTGACGCGAATCAGCTGGACGCGCCAGATGGGACCTTCGGTGTAGTGCTCCTGCGCTAGCACGGCGGGCGTGAGCAACAACAGGAATGCAGCGAGCCCGAAGAGCTTCTTCATGGTAATCTCCTGGTTTTTGAAATGGATTGAAACGGCGGGGACGATCATACGCTGTCCGGAACTGAATTTGTCGAACAAATTGTGATTTCATCGAGAAGCCCCGAAGTCGAAATACGCGAAATTCATGTTCCCTTCGGTAAGAATGTGAACGGTGAGAACGCTCTTGCCTGCGGGAAGTCGATCCCGCGCCAGGCCTGGCATGGTGTTCCAGTGATGCCATTCTCGCCAGGCAATGGGATCGGACGCATCAAACGTGGAAGCTATTGTCAGCGGCCCGGTGGCATCTTGCCATTCACGTCCATCGATATCGTTCCGCCCCGATTCGAGGTGTAGAGGAGATCGGTTTTGTAGACACCGGCGTGGGCAACCTGCACGGTGATGTTGAACCATTCTCCGGGCTCGGTCCATCCGGCATAGAGCTGGTTTTCTAGAGGCTGAACGAGGTCATTTGGATTGGGATCTGGTCGTGAAACTTGGTGCAGGAGATGTCGACGCCCTCGTCCATACGGAACTGATTCAGGTACGTTCCGTCCGCGGGATTGAGGGCTCCGCTGCCGTTGTTTTTGGCATCGATGTCGTGGTAAGCGACCCCTTCTCCTCCGCGATCATAGTAGGCGCATTGCAGGCGTCCGGGAATCTTCTGCGGCCCAACCTGTTAGTGGCTGTGTTTGTAGGGTACTCTTGTAGTTTTTCAGGTAATCGGTCTGCGATGCACAGAGGGCAGTTATTGCGAAGAAGGCGACAACGGCTGGCAAATGTGAACAGGATTGCGGCATGTTGTGAGAAAGCGCACGATACCGCAAAGGCGCCATCGATCTTCCTTTGACCTGCGGTCCTCAGGGGCTGAAGCCAGCCGAGTACGGACGCTTACGTGGCGCTGAAGCGCCGCTCTTCCACCGTTGCGCCGGGTGTGGTGGAAATCCCTCTTTGAGCCTGGGGCCCTGCTGATGTGAAAGGGATCCATCGACTGCCGCAGCTGATTCTCTTCGAGAATCAACTGCCGCTCAGGACGATACGACCCTGAGTGCATTCGAAGTTGACTCCTACGGGGCTTCGATCAGCTCCATCTTTCCATCTCTTGTTCGGTGCAGGATCATGACCTTTCCTTTGGGATCGCGGAAAACGAAGACGTCGCGGTCGCGGAAGTGGGCTTCTTTGATGGCCTCTTCGAGGGTCATGGGGCGCATGGCGACTGCTTCTTCGGAGCGAACCAGATGCACTTCGGTGGTTTTAGCCACGGCCGGGTATCGATGCACCATAACGGGGATCGCTGTTTTCTCCGTGAGGCCGATTACGGGTTGAATATTGGTTTCATCATTGCTGTTCGCATGGCCGTTCCACTTCTTGATTTCTTCGCTCTTGCGGGCGGAGCGTTTTTTCGATTGCCAGCGCGTTTTATATTTCACTGCCTGTTTCTCGAGATGATCGAGAGCTTCGTTGATGGCGATCGTCATGTCCTTGGCTTGCGCCAGCCCGACCAGAGGGCCGTTGCGAGGGCTAATGGTGATTTCGGCTTTGTGGCGGTGCTTTTCGACGGCGAGGATGACCTTGGTTTCAAAGCGGTCGCCTAGAATTTTGCGAATTTTTGTTAGGCCGGTTTCAACTTCTTTGCGGATGATTGGAGTTATTACGTAGTGTCTGCCAGTGTATTCCACATTCATGAAGCGCCCCTCCTAGGAATTCGTGCTATCGAGTCAATTGGGCACTACATACAGCGTGGGCGTGACGCCCACGCGACAACCGGCGAGACGCCGGCGCCATTCTTCATTTTTTTACCCGGCGTTGGTGGGTGCTGGGGATCCTCATGTCTTCGCGGTATTTCGCCACTGTGCGGCGGGTCACCTGGATGCCCTGGGATTGCAGGATGCGGGTGATCTGCTCGTCGGTCAACGGTCGGCTGGAATCTTCTTCTTCGATCAATTTCTTGACGCGGCGTTTGAGGATGAGCAGCGATGTGCCGCCGCCCTCCGGGCCTTGAACGCTCTCGCTGAAGAAGTATCGCAACTCGAATACGCCTTGTGGCGTGTGGGCGTATTTGTTGGCCACGGCACGGCTTACCGTGGAAGGATGCACGCCGATTTCTTCGGCCACCTCCTTGATCATCATGGGCTTCAGTTGGTCGATGCCTCGCTCGAGGAAATCCTGCTGGCGGGCGACGATGCAATAACAGACTTTAGTGATGGTCTGCTTGCGCTGCTCGATGTTTTTAATGAGCTGGATGGCGCTCTTGTAGCGCTCTTTGACGTAGTCGCGAGTACTTTTTTCGTTGGTGCCATCGCGAGTGACTAGTTTTTTGTACGCCGGATTCAGGCGAAGCTGCGGCAGGTCTTCGTCATTCATGATGACGAGCCACTCATCGCCGTGCTTGACGAAGGCGACGTCGGGCTCGATCAGGCGCGCCTGAACTTTGTTGTAGCGCAACCCGGGACGCGGGTCCAGGGTGCGAATGTAGTCAAGCGCGGCTAGCACCGCTTCAATGGGACGGCCGATGGCTTTGGCAATTTCTTTGTGTTGCCTGTTCTGCACGCCGCGCAGATGCTGGTCCACGACTGCGGTGGCATCCTTTAGAACTTGCTCCGTGCCGTTGCCGTTCTTGTGCAGCACGAGCTGCGCCTGGTGGTAGCGAAGTTGATTGAGCAGGCATTCGCGCAGATCGCGGCAGGCGACACCGGGAGGATCGAGTTGGCGCACGACCTCCAGAGCTTCCTGCAAATCGGCGGCAGTGAATCCTGGCTTGTAGGTCGGGGCTGTTTGGGGTGCAGGCTGTCGCGCGGGAGCAACCGCTGCGGCGGATTCAGCTGAGCGTGAAGAGAACGACGTTTCCGGGCGTGGGTCAGCGGCGGGCGCAGCGCTTTCGGGGTAGGCTGGCTCACTGGAGTTGATATCCAGGTCATTGCGAATTTCTGCTGAATCGTCGATTCCTTCGAGGAAGGAATCCGCTTCCTGGCCGGTCTCCGCAGCCACCTCCGCCAGGCCCAAAGATTGCGCCTCATTTACGATATTTTTTGCAGTTTGAGCGTCCGCTTCAGGCGTGGCGGGGGGCGCGATGCCGAGCAGTTCATTGTCACTGGCGATCAGGTATCCGTCTTCGTTCAAATTGCCAATGATCAGGTCAGCGGCTTCGCGCACTCTGCGGCGCAGGCTTAGCGCTCCCAGCTGCCAGGCCAAATGGTCGGTGAGATTTGTCGGCTTGGAGAGAAAGTTCTCAAACGACGGGCGCTCGATGTCTTCCATTTCGCCCCGAGTTCGATAGCCAGGATCTAGATAGTCCTGGAAGAAGGAACCGAAATCGATCTCTTCGAACGGATCTTTCTTTTCGACGGCCGTAATAGGGTTTTCTTCGTTGCTGGCGACGGCGGCGCGCTCTCGATCTTCTTCCTTCTTGCCGACTTCGTCGAGCAGAGGAACGGACTCTTCCAGTTCCTCGAGAACCGGGTTCTCGACCATCTCGGCATTGATCATGTCCTTCAGCTCAAGTTTGTTGAGCGCGAGGACGGAGACCATCTGCACCAGGCCAGGGGTGAGGATCTGGCGCTGCGAGAGTTTTACGCTAAGTTTGTGCTGTAAGAGGACCATGTTTCAAAGTTGCAAAGTTGGCAGAGTTTCAAAGTTTCATCTTTCAAGGCTTACTCTAGTTTGTCGAGTCGGTCGTCATGGCTGTCACTCCCATGTTCGTGCATCTCCACAACCCGCAGCAGTCTCGCTGTCCCTTGCGCAACCCCGCTTACCCATGTTCCCAATTGCGCGATCTGGCTATCTGCGTTTCCGTTTCGAGGGACAACAGCTCCAAATTACGCGTCGAAGCTTCTCGCCGTTCGTCAATCGTCATCGCTGCTTCCCTTTTTCTGCTCTCCCATAGCTCGCGTGGAAAACGTTGAAACTTTGAAACCTTAGACCAAAGAGAAGCTCTCGCCCAGATAGACCCGCCTTACTTCGGGATCGCCGGCTAACTGCTCGGGCTGACCGTGACGAAAGATCCTGCCGTCATCAATGATGTAAGCCCGGTCGGTGACCGAAAGCGTCTCGCGAACATTGTGATCCGTGATCAGTACTCCGATGCCGCTGGCGCGCAGGCTGCTGATAATTTTCTGCAAATCCAGCACAGCGATTGGATCGATCCCAGAAAAAGGTTCGTCCAACAAAATAAATGTGGGATTGATGCACAGGCAGCGGGCAATTTCCACGCGCCGCCGCTCCCCACCAGACAGGGCGTATCCGCGATTCTGGCGGATGTGCTCCAGTCCTAGTTCATCAATAAACTTTTCCATCTTCTCGCGGCGCTCGTGCCACGACATCGGCTGCGCCTCCAAGACCGCGAGGATGTTCTCTTCAACCGTCAGTTTGCGAAAGACCGAAGCTTCTTGAGGGAGATAACTGATGCCATACTGACGGGCCCGCAAATACATGGGGACGTCGGTGATGTCCTGACCGTCGTACAACACGCGGCCAGTATCGGGAGGGATAAGGCCAACGATGGTGTAAAAAGTAGTGGTCTTGCCCGCGCCATTAGGGCCTAACAATCCAACAACTTCGCCCTGGTCGACCCGGAGGCTGACCCCGTTCACAACGCGGCGGCCACGATACGATTTGCCAATTTCTTCTGTGGCCAAGGTACGCATTTAGCTTGCCATTTAATGGGCCACTCGCGTCTGAGTTACCACAGGAGTACTTGCTGCGCCTTCTACGAGCACCCTATCATCGCGTCTGAAGAAAGTCAACGAAACCCCGGTAATCTTGCCCTGTTCGGCATCAAAAATGCTAGGCGGTCCGCCGGTGAGAACGAACTTGTCGTCGGCTGCGATATAGACCAACCTTTGGCCCTCAGCGCGGCGCTTGGGTTGCTGGATCACTATCCTTCCTTGCGCGACCATACGGTCAAGCTCTCCGGGCCCCGCAAACGATTGATTACTAGAGGCTTGACTGCGAGAGAGCAAGTAGGCGTCGACAGTCTGAGCAAACGCGGTAAAGTCGGAGCTTTGGGCAGTCACTCCGCCTTCGTAATGCACCTGGCGTTCGGAATCGGCGTAAGTGAGTCTGGCTGCGGTGATGGAAATCGGGCTCGATCCGGAGAGCGATGTGCTTTTGGATGCTTTTCCCGCCGTCTTCTTGGCTGAACCTGTCGTTGCTGCTTCTGTCTTTTTTGCCGGTACCAGAATCGTTCGCACGGGCTGGGTTGACGTTCCCTGGGCGGTGACGAATCGGCGGTCGCGGTCGAACTGAATCGTTGGGGCCTCGATGATGTTGGCGTCCTGCCACAGTCGGGCCGTCCCACTGTAGAGAGCGACGCCGGGATTGTTGCTGGCGGTCATGCTCTGAGCTGTGACATGAATCGGTGAAGAAGACGCCAGCAGGGCTCCGTCGGGTTGCTCTTTGAGTTCACTGTAGGTGCTCTTGACGTCGCCTTGAGCCAAAGCATCGCCAGTGGCGCGGTTGATACGGATGGTTTTGGCGGTCGTGGCCATCCCGCCGTTGGCCACACGGGGCTCGCCGCTGAGGACCAGCATCTGGTCCGCGGGGGTGTAGCGAGCGGAGTCGGCCCAGGCCTGCATGCGCTTTTCAGGTGACTGGCCGTCGGTGTAGGCCACATTGCCCTGCTGCGTGATGGAGTCAATGCCGCCTTGGGGAAGGAAAGAGGCGTCCACTGATTCGCTGGTACTGACACGATCCGGCTGGCCAGGAGTCGAGTTGACGATGCGGGCATTGGGCGCGCCATGGGCACTGGTGAGGTGGTTTCGTCGGTCGGAAGACGCGAATTGCGCCTGAAACTGGCCGGCGGTTACCACTGTACGCTGCCCTCCGATTCCCCGCGGCGGCGCCACGGGACTGGCCTGGTCAGCTTGGGCTTGCCCGGCTTGCGCCTGCCCAGCTTCCACAATCGTGATCTTCGCAGCGCCGGAAGTAATGGCATGTTCCAGAATGTGCCCTTGCGCCACCGTGAAGTCGATCGCGGATGCAGTAAGGTCAAAATCCAGCGGACCGGCAGCTATCCCCTTTGTCGCTGGCTCATTTTCCGCGACCGCATTCTGCATCAGGCGGACTCCATCGAGGGCATGCACTTTCTGCAACTGGTTCTGGCCGGCAAAGTCGAAGATCACGCGACCAGCTTCGCCCTGCATCGGCTGAGGCCCGATTTCCTCAACGTGGACATTGCCAGTCATGATTGCCGTGTAGAGCAGGTTCTGCTTTCCTTCGAGAAGAAACTCAGCCTGATCCGCGCGGCTGCGCATCTGGGAGGGTTGCGGTTGAGCCGCGAGTGCGGAATTCTTGTTGGCGGGGACAGCTAGGTGCTTCGCGTCCTGGGCCCGGGTCTCGGTGGTTACGTTTCCCGTCGCGAGAATTCGTTCCACTTGATTTTCCCGGCCAAGATAAAACAGCGCCCGATCGGACTGCACAGTTCCATCTACGCGGCTGAGACGAGGATGGTCGAGGATAATCTGGCGCGGGTCGTTGGTGATGGTGCCGTGCTGCGCCTCAATGACGGCGGCATTCGGGCCATTCAGAACTACGTGAATCTGCGACGACAAGGTCAGCGTATTGCTTTTGCCTTCGTACTTCACGCCCACGGCCCAACCTGTGGCTTGCGGAGTTTGAAACTCGACGCGAGCAGCGGTCATCGCGTTTCCGCTGTCTTTGTTAAAGACCAGATCGTGGGTCTTCAAGTGAATTGGATTCTTCAGCTCTTTCGGCGTGGTTTGATCCGGGCTGGCGAGGCCGGTCGGATTGGCGACAAGATCGATCTGTACGTCGCCCTTAGCCGTGACGTCACCGGTTTTCTGGTTGAACGCAAAATCGTCACCGTAGATCTGGTCGAAGCGGGAAGAATCGCGACCATAGAGCACGATGCTCACGTTGCGCAACTCGGCATTACCGTCGAGCTTGAATTGTTTAACGTTGCTGGCCTGGACGGTGAAAAGCGTGCGCTTGCCGTCGGACTTGGAAAATTGGAAGCCGCTGGCGGTTTGCTTGATGTCGTATCCGATCTTGCCTGGGATTTGCTTCAGCACGTTGGTTGCTCGCGAACGCGCGTAGAAGTACATTCCAGCTACGACTAGCGTAAGCAGTACGACGGTCGCAGCCAAGAGGCGCCGCAGGCGATAGATTTTCAGCGACATCTGAGTTCAGTGTAATGCAAGGACCAGTTCGCAGTTCTCAGTTTCAGGTCTCTTGGACCTCATCTACACTTGGATGCAATGAAACTGAACGTCGAATTAAAGCCGCCTCTGCTGGACTTTCACAACCTGCGGGTGATGCGAGGGCAGAAGATCGCGCTTGACGACTTCAGCCTTCGCATTGGCGCGGAAGAGCATGTTGCCATCCTCGGACCGAACGGCTGCGGCAAGTCGACGTTGATCAAAACTATTACTCGCGAATGTTATCCAGTGGTGCGAGCGGACTCGTCGATCTCCATTCTGGGAGACGAGAGTTGGGATGTATTCGCGCTGCGAGCGCGGCTGGGAATCGTGTCGAATGACTTAATGCTCTCCTGCACCGGAGACGCTTGCGGGCGAGACGTGGTGCTGTCGGGCTTCTTCAGCAGCGTCAGTATTTTTTCCAATCACACCGTGGATGCCAGGCACCGCGAGTCGGCGGACGCGGCGCTGGCTGCGTTGAAGATCGAGCATCTGGCGGAGCGTCCCGTTTCTGAAATGTCGTCAGGCGAGGCTCGGCGCGTGCTGATCGCTCGTGCCTTGGTACACAGACCAGGCACCCTGCTGTTCGATGAGCCTTGCAACTCGCTCGACCTCGCCGCCCAGCAGAGCTTGCGACAGACCATGCGGACTCTGGCGAATTCCGGAACGGCCATTATTCTGGTGACGCATGAATTGGCAGACATCGTGCCGGAGATTCAACGAGTAGTGCTGATGAACCGCGGTCGGGTCGTGGCCGACGGGCCGAAAGAAGAGATACTGCGCGTCGAACGACTGGCAGGGCTGTTTGGCGTCAGCGTCGAGATGGCGCGGCGAGACGGGCACTACCATTTTTGGTGATGCACTGAGGTGTCGAGAACTCAGTGCTCCTTCGAGCCAGCTTCCATCAGTCGCATGGTCATCAGGACGAGTCCGAGAATCTGGGTCCATTCCGAGACGATGTTGCCGACGACTTGTCCCCACTTGGTCTCCGAGTCCATGGCGCCGAACGCTATGACCCAACCGACGCCGGTGGCTACAAGGAATAAGGAATATGGTGAGCGAGTGCTCGCGAAGAAGCTCCAGAACGGCCGATGGCAGTATTCCCTCCGCCTGTTTGCTCCCGGTTGCTCGTTCGGACGTAAAGGGATTTTGAGCGTAATGGCCTGATCTATAAAAGGGAATGTCAAGAACATTTTTCTCCCTCCGCCGGATGCGCAGGTTTATTTCGCGACATCCAGCTCCTCTCACCATGGAAGACGCTCGTCTGGTGTCTTGCACCTGGGTTGTTCCATCGCAGCAGCTGCATCTTCTTTAGTAGCGACGGCGCCGATCAGTTTCGAAACGCATTCAAGCCGTACGGTTGTATGGTGGCAACCATGGATCTATCTGAGGCTCGTGGCCTAGTGCTTTTTCGGGTTGTCCGAAGGGCATAGGGATAACACGGAGGCTAAGTGTCACTGGACACTTGTGCGCCTACAGGCCATTAAGATGCTCACCCTCGAACCCGAGCGTCTCAAGAACCAACCGACCACCACCAGAGAAAGAAGCGGCGGCGGTGGAAAGGGTTCTTCACCCAAGACGCTCAAGCGGCTTGTACTTTTAGTTTCTCAGCGTCGAAGTTTTCTCCCTTCTTCCACAGAGTCAACGTAATGGCTGCAATCTTGCGCGCCAACGTGAGACGCGCCATGGTCGGCTGGATGCCTTTGGCCAGTGATCGCTGGTAGAAATCCTGGAACGGTCCGGGCTGCACACTCGCCCTCGTGGCGGCAGCTTTGAACAGACCTTTCAGATCATGGTTGTGATCCTTGTTCAAACCGCGAATGAACACCTGCTTTTTTCGGCGCCGCACTTGGCCTTCGACGTAGTGGTATCCCCCGCTGTCGCGGGTTTCCAACCCCAGTCCGCTATAGGTCCAGAGTTGTCGCTTGGTGCGAAACCGATGCGGAGTTTGGATCAGAGCCACCGCCAAAGCCGAGCGAATCGGTCCCAGGGATGGAATCTGCCGCAGTTTGGCAGTGATGGTATGCTTGCGACTCTCCGCCAGCAGTTCGCGCCGGGCTTGCTGCCGCAAGGGCTGCAGCAGGTCCAGTTGCTGATAGAGTTGCTCGGCGCGGTGGCGAGAGCCGGCCTCGGGGATTTTCCCCAGCCACTCGCTGCGATGGCGGGCATAGTAAACGTCCCGTCCGGCACAGGGAATCGCCCAGCTACGATAGATTGCTTTCAACCGATTCATCACCCGGGAAACATCTTTGACGATAGTCAGATAACTGCGGGCGAGCTCCCGCAGCATGCGTACACCATTCTCGCCGTGGTAGACCGGCTCGAGATCATTGAGCCGCAACAGATTGGCAAGTTTGCGGGCATCGATCTTGTCGCTTTTGTTGCCATGTTTGAGCAGCGCGTTCTTGCGCGGGTTGCACACGACTAAGTTGGCAACATGCGGCTTGAGCAGATCGTAGAGCCAGGCCGCCCAGGTGCCTTCTTCGAAGGTTACGGACAAAGTTCCACGCAGTCCCGCCAAGAACTCCAGAATGGTTGCGGCTTTGGTTTCCAGGATGGATTCCATGACTACCTTGCCCTTGGAATCCATCACCGCGACCGAGATGGTTGCTTGATGAACGTCGAGCCCAATATACTTTTCACCGGTCATTGAGGGTGCTCCTTTCGTAGGTGGTCATACGCAATGATGACAACCTACACCAAGAGGGGCGCCCTTTTATAATGCGATAACGACAGTTGAGAAAACCCCGGCTGGTGATGTTGGAAAGGCTCAGCTAATCGCGGGCCTGTTCTTTCGTGCGTCGTCCCCTGAGCCTAATGAGTGTAAGCCGATTCTGGAATTGGGGTCGTACTCGTCATCTGAAGGACGTGCTTCTGCCAAACGTCATGCTGTTTCACCCAGACTACGGTTTGCCGGGAAGCGTGCTCGGTGGGACTCTTCCCTTTGGATCCCCCGGTGGAGGTTACGAGCTCTGTCACGACTGCAACATTTCCATTCACTCGAATTTTCACATCGCTCGGTTCGAGCTTTGTGATCTCAAAATCTGGATTCATGAAGTTGGCGATCGTCTCTGACTTGCCCGATACTCTGCCTGTTTCGCTGATGCGAAAGTAATCGTCGGTGTATTGCCGGTTCAATGCAGCGCCATCCTTGTGAATGATGGCCGCGAAGTTATCTTCCATGGCCTTCCGAACTTCTTTTTCCGCAGAATCTTGGCTGGTCGCCGCCGTTCCCAAGAAGAGAAGAACTGCTACGCACAGGAGCGCAAATCGAGAATTCACGCAAAACACCCCCACAGTGAATTGAACGAACTGGGGGATGATATCCCGAAAAGTTGTGGTGAGCAATCGCCGGAGCTTTCGGGTGATGTCAAGCCGCTTGTGTAAAAAGGTTAAGGGTGCGGTTTTTCCATTCCAGGTTGAATCTCTGGAAGATGGAGTAGATGATGCGGTCCACGCTCTGCACATTGACGAAGCAGACCATGGGCCGGGTTCTTCGACGGACTTCCACGAAGCAGCGCTCGATGACATTGGTGGTGCGCACCTTCTTCCACAGATGCCGGGGCAGGGCAAAGAACGACAGCAGTTCCGGCAGATCGCGCTCCAGGCGACGAACCATGGGTCCGTATTCCCGCAGCCAGCGCGCCCGGAAGCGGCGGAATGCGGCTTGGGCTTGCGTCCGGCTGTCGGCCCGATAAATCGCCTGCGCGCCCCGCTTCACTTCGTCGTAGTCGCGCTTGCGCACGTGCTCTAAAATATTGCGCATCTTATGCACCCAGCAGCGCTGATGGCCCACGCGCGGGTACACGGTCTGGATCGCGGCCGCCAGTCCGGGACATCCGTCGGTGACGATCAGCAGCAACTTCTTGCCCTCCAGTCCGCGGCGATAGAGATCGTGGAGCAGGCCTTCCCAGTCGGCCTGGCTCTCGCCCCGGCTGCGCAGAAAGGCCAGCAGATGGCGCGTTCCGTCCTGGCGCACCCCGTAGGCCACCAGCATGTGTACTCGCTTGCGCCCCGTCGGACGCCGCATGCGCAGGCTCACTCCGTCCAGAAATAAATACGCGTAATCGTCGCGCAGCCGCGCTTGATGAAACTGCTCGACCACTTGGTCCAGCGAACGGGTGATGCCCGACACTGTCTGTGGACTCACCACTTCGCCAGTCAGCACGCCCACCAACCGTCCCACCTGCCGGGTCGAGATGCCGCGCAGAAAAGCCTCCCGGATCAGCAGCGTTACGTCCTCGGCACGGCGTTGAAACTTTTGCACCACCTCGGGCAGGAACCCTCGCTTGCGAGTGCGCGCCACCCGCAGCCGCAGGGTCCCGAACTTGGTCACGAAATCCCGCTCGTAATAGCCGTTGCGGTAGTCCTGGCGCTCGGCCGTGCGCACGTAGCGCCGGCTCACCATGTACCGGTCGCGCTGCCGCTCGCTCAGAGCATCGAAAAACTGCTGCGCCGCCTGCCGCGTCCGCGCCTGCAAATCGCCCCAAAAACTTTCCTGCAACTCCGCCACAAAATGTTGGAAACGCTCGCTGATTCGGATTATCTTGGCCATGGGTGTAGGTCTCCTCTCTTGGAGTGGTTTTAGCTTGTGAGGCCAAAGCCAACTTACACCCTCTTGCTTTTTACACAATCGAATTTACGTCACCAGCTTTCGAGCTTTTGCCCAGGGGACAGGGATTCTGGATTCCGAGCGCTAAGGCCTTACAGTTACTAAGACCGAGAGTAAATTTCCACAGCAATGGGATGTCATGCGATCTGTGAAAATCTGCGGTTTGGGGGATGGGGTGCAGGGGAAGGGGGGCAACCGTGCATCGCGAGAGTTGGAATTGGAGCCCCCCTTCCCCTGCATCAGCAATGTAGAAGCATTGCATGCATGGATCATGGATCGGAGCGCTCGGCCTTGGGGATGTCGAGTCAATGTTGGGAACGAATGTGCAAATGGTTGCGGATGAAGTTTTCTGCCGGATGCCGAACAATGGCAGCCAGCGGAGGCGTCCCGCCGCTACGAGTTGTAATGGCCAAACACACGATGTTTTAAACCAGAGTCTCGAGCGGCGGGATGTGCTTTGCTTCCACAACGAACACTCAGATGAGGTCGAATAGGACTCTACTTGTAAGGGTTTCGCGGGAGCAGGGCCAGCCTCGGCACGATCGGCACGATGTGAATCGACAAGGAGGAAGGAAAGCACTATGTCAGAAAACAGTACCACCCATCCGGAGCCTGAGTTTGTAGCGTTCGTGGGCATCGATTGGGCAGATCAGAAGCATGCGTGGTGTTGGCAGAGGGCCGGCGCGACGCAGCGTGAACATGGAGAAGTGGAGCACACGCCGGAAATGGTGGAGGCGTGGGTGAGCCAACTGGCTCAACGATTCGGCCCTGGGCCAATCGCGGTGGCCGTGGAGCAAGTGAAGGGAGCACTGGTGTTCATGCTCAGCAAGTATGAGTGCATACATCTGTTTCCGGTGCCTTCCACCATGTCCGCCAGCCTGCGGAAGTCGCTGTACCCGTCCGGATGCAAGGACGATCCGCGGGACGCCGAGCTGCTGCTGGATCTGCTGTTGCAGCATCGGAACAAGCTACGCCGTTTGACGCCGGATAACGAAGTGACCCGCCGGATCCAGAATCTGGTGGAGGAGCGCCGCACCTTGGTGGACGAAAAAACGACGCAGCTCAATCGTTTAACGGGATATTTGAAGCTGTATTTTCCGCAGATGTTGGAGTGGTTTGAAAAGCTGGACACGAAGTTGGTGTGTGACTTGTTGGAGCGTTGGCCTTCGCTGGAGGAGTTGCAAAAGGTACCGCCCGCAGAGCTACGGAAGTTCTTCCGTCAACGTCGAGGGCGGCAACAAGAACTCACCGAGTGGCGAATGGAGGGCATCGGCCAGGCCATGCCGGCCATTGGGGATCGAGCCGTGCTGGAGGCGAAACGGGCGATGGTGCAAGTGAGCGCACAACTGCTGCGCATTTTGCTCGAGGGGATCGCGAATCTGGACGGCAAGATCGAGGAGGCAGCGAGCGCGCATCCGGATTTTTTCATTTTTAAGTCGTTGCCCGGAGCGGGAGCGCGTTGGCGCCGCGCTTGTTGGCGGCCTTTGGCTCGCAACGCGATCGCTATGGCAGCGCCAAGGAGGTACAGATGCATAGTGGGATCGCGCCCGTGATGGAGAAGAGCGGAAAGAAGAAGTGGGTTCATTTCCGCTGGGCCTGCCCAAAGTTTCTGCGGCAAAGTTTTCACGAATGGGCGGGACACTCGATCTCGCAGTCGATGTGGGCACGCGCCTACTACCAGCAACAGCGAGGCCGAGGCAAAGACCACCACGCGGCGGTGCGCGCCTTGGCCTTCAAATGGATTCGCATCCTATTTCGATGCTGGCAAGATCGAGTAGCTTATGACGAGAACAAGTATCTGGCGGCACTGGCCAAGCGCGGCTCGCCGCTGAGCTCTGTCCTCACAGTTACTGCGGCCACCTTGTGAAATAGTTGTGGATTCTTATGTGAGAACTTAATTCGGCGACATAAAAAACTATTGACAAAGTTACTCAGATGTCTGCTTACAACATTTACCACGCTGAAAGACTCGCAGCGCTACAATCCGGGTATGAAATTTCCAGAAATCTGGCTGTTTGTTCTCCTTTGCGGATGTACTACATTCGCCAAAGATGGCCGGGTGCCTTCCTCCGTGCCGGACCGATTTCTTATCGCACGGCATACGTTTATTGATGTTGGCCCACCCAACGATTTCTACGAAATTATTTCAGTGCATGGAACAGCTAGTGGTACGACAGTTGACAGGATCACGCTCACCCCGGCCGCTGACGCCTGTATACAACCTGCGACAGTTGAACTAGCGGCTTCCTCTATTCCCAATCCCCTCAGTGAAGTGTTGGAAGGTCACAATCCCTGCGCGATTAGCGACAAGGCCTTGCGAAAGGAATTGAAGCGCCGCAAGCAGGGGTTAGTTTTCAGCGGTGCAGAGATTTCCATGCACGTTCAATGTGGGGGAAAGGAACGAATCATCCGTGCTGATGTCCTTGATCGCGATATGTTTGACCCAAACGCGGCGACACCGGAGAACACGTCGTGGACCATGCGGTTGCTCACCCGCTTGGACAAGGCGTTTTCAAGTGGAGTTTGGGACCGACCGATGTTTGGCGGTTTGACTCAGCCAACGGGAGCAGCAACGCCGAACGGTGAGACTACGAAAGCCTTGGCGTCGGGAGGGTACGACGGCCTCTTTGCTGGCGCACCTGACCGTCCCTCTGACTTGTACCGTGCGTCTCAGATTTCGCCGCCAGCACCAGACATTCAGCTCCGTTCCATTGAGCCATTTCAACCGGAGAACTTCGTTCTCCCCGGATATCCCCCAATAGCAAGACTTGCGCGAATTGAAGGTGCAGTGGTGGTTACATTCCAAGTTGACGCGAATGGCCGAGTGACCGACACACAGTTTGAGAGTGGTCATCCGATGCTTCGTCCCACCGTGACGGCCGCTGTCGGCGAATGGAAATTCCCAAAAGAAGCTGCCGACCACCGAGTCAAGGCGACGATTGACTTTAAGACGAATTGCCCTTCAAAGGGACGATGATTGGTGAAATATCGCTATTGCACTCATTGACGCCGGACAGGGGTTTTGAGTGCAATGGCCTGATCTATATAAGGGGATGTCAAGAACATTTTTCTCCCTCCGCCGGAGGCGCGGGTTTGGTTCGCGACATCCAGCCCCTCTCACCATAGAAGACGCTCGTGTGGTGTCGTGCCCCTGGGTTATTCCATCTCAGCAGCTGCATCTTCGTTAGTAGCGACGACGCCAATCAGTTTCGAAACTGAATCAAGCCGTGCGGTTGTACGGTGTCAACCATGGGTCTATCTGAGGCTCGGGGCCTAGTGCTTTTTCGGGTTATCCGAGGGGGCATAGGGGTTACACAGAGACTGGGTGCCATAGGCACCGTGTCGTCTACAGGCCATAGTCATACTCACCCTCGAACCCGAGCGTCTCAAGAACCGACTGGCCACCACCAGAAAAGATCACCGGAGATGGAAGGGCTCTTCACCCGAGACGCTCAAGCGGCTTGCGATTTTAGTTTTTCGGCGTCGAAGTTTTCTCCCTTCTTCCACAGAGTCAGCGTAATCGCTGCAATCTTGCGCGCTAGCGTCAGACGCGCCATGGTCGGCTTGATGCCTTTGGCCAGCGCAGCTTGGTAGAAGTCCTGGAACGGTCCGGGACGCACACTGGCCATGGTGGCCGCTCCTTTGAATAGACCTTTCAGATCATGGTTGTGGTCTTTGTTCAGGCCCCGAATGGAAAGCAGTTTCTTCGAACGCCGCACTTGACCTTCGACCAAGCGGTATTCCGCACTGATGCGGGTTTCCAAGGCCAGTCCGCTATAGGCCCATAGTTGTCGCTTGGTGCGGAAACGATGCGGAGTCTGCATCAGCGCCACCGCCAGCACCGAGCGAATCGGTCCCAGATAGGGAATCTGTCGCAGCTTGGCGGTGATGGCATGCTTGCGACTCTCCGCTAACAGTTCCCGCCGCGCTTGCTGACGCAAGTGTTGCAACATGTCCAGTTGCTCATAGAGTCGTTCGGCTCGACGCCGCACGCCGGCTTCCCGGATCTTGTCCAGCCACTGCGCTCGATGCCGACGATAATAGACGTCTCTTCCCGCACAGGGAATCGCCCAGCTGCGATACACCGCTTTCAGCCGATTCATGACTCGCGACAGGTCTTTGACGATAGTCAGATAACTCCGGGACAACTCCCGCAGCATCCGCACGCCCGTCTCGCCATGGTAGACCGGCTTGAGTTGGTTGCCGCGTAACAACTCGGCCAGCTTGCGGGCATCGATCCGATCACTCTTGTTCCCGTCTTTGAGCAACGCGTTCTTCCGTGGATTGCACACCACTAGCTTGTCGACGTGAGGGTTGAGCAGATCGTACAGCCAGACCGACCAGGTTCCTTCTTCGAAGGTCACCGACAAAGTTCCGCGCAAGCCGCAAAGAACTGAAGAATCGTCGCCGCTTCGGTCTCCAGGATGGATTCCATGACTAACTTACCGGTGGAATCCATCACCGCGACCACGATGGTTGCTTGATGAACGTCCAGCCCAATATACTTTTCACCGTTCATGAGGGTGCTCCTTTTCGTAGGTGGTGATGCGAACGATCACAACCTACTCCAAAAGGGGCGCCCTTTTATAATGCGGTTACAGCAACTGTCGAGATTCAGAGGCGAAGAGATGAAAGACAGTTCTGCGCGAACAGCGGCGACTTGATATTCATTCAGCAAAATTCAGCCGGTGGGTACCTAAACCTCTTTGGAGTGATCGTCGCAAACATGGGATGTAAACTCTTTGTCGCGTTGCGACTCGAAGTTTCGCATCATTTCATCGAAGGACTTGCCGGTCGGCGTTCCAGAAGGTTGGAACCGCCAGCCACATTCGGAACAACCAAATCCCCGGAAACGCGGTTGCTCAATCCAGACCAGCTTCCGGCTCATGGCGGGCAAATTTTACAGGCCGCCAATTGGGATGGTCTGTCGGGCATCCTACAGAAGCGTCGCGTTTGGACCCTGTATACTCCGCCGAGTAGCGCGAAACGAGTTCCTGTTTCGCACACCACGGCGGGTGAGTTCATCCCCGTCCAGGAGGTTTTTCGGTTCTCGCTTGTGGCACGCAAAGAACTCCAAACCGTGCAGTCCGGCGAGCGGACAAATGCCGCAGGAAAGCCAGTCAGCAACAAAATACTTCTATCGATCTCCGATAGCGAGTACAACTCACTTCGCCCTCACCTTGAATACGTCCGCTTGCCTAACCATCTAGTCCTTCACGAGGCGGGCGGAAGGCTAGAATTTGCGTATTTCCCAAATCGAGGTTTGATTTCTCTTGTCGTCGTAATGAAGGATGGAAAAACCGCCGAAGCGGGCGTAGTTGGCAATGAGGGTTTTACGGGAACACTAGCGGCGGTGGGCCTGAGCAGGGGCCCGTTGAGTGCGGTGGTTCAAGTTACCGGCGAGGGATTTCGGATAAAAGTCGGGGCTTTGCAAAAGACGTTGAAATCCGCTCCAAACCTGCAAATGATGTTGAACCGCTATGCAGTAGTTCGGGGGATGCAGGTGGCACAAACAGCCGCCTGTAACCGGCTGCACGATATTAAGCAGCGCCTGGCGCGGTGGCTGCTAATGACTCAGGATAGAGTGGATTCAGGCGCGCTGCCCATCACTCATGACTTTCTCGCAACCATGCTAGGCACAGACAGGCCTAGCGTGAGCTTGGCCGCCGGTGTTTTGCAGAAGAAGGGGCTCATCGAGTACACCCGTGGCGCAGTCAAGGTCGTGAACCGTAAGAAACTTGAAGACTCCGCCTGCGAGTGCTACGGGGTTATCCGACAGTACGATGGCGAACTGGGCTTGAAAAGAGTCCGCAAGACAAGACTCTGCCTGTGCTTAATTGCGATTCCAAAAGGCTGTTGTTGATAAATCGCGATTTCACTCAATGACCAGCCGTCAAAACGATCGCGGTAGGGATACCGGTTGCGCGGTACCCCCCGTACAGACCCGGACGGGCGCTGATTAGCGCATCCGGTTCTTATCTCGGATGAGTGGCGGCGAAGCGAACATCGGAAAGGGATGGAGCGCACGCGGTTGAGGAAGCCATCGGTAGCCAGGACAAGCATGCGTGTCCAGTTGATCCGGTGCTTCTGGCTTCGGCGGCGAATAGTACGCCACCAGAGCGCGAGCACCCGATTCCGAAACACGCCCAGGCTCGTGAGGTTCCCTGGTACCGCGTAGTAGTTGAAGTGGCCCTGCACGACCGACTTGAGCCATTGGCCGGTTTGGCGCACAGGATCGTGCATCCGCTTGCGGAGTTGCTGCTTAATCTCTCGCAGCTTCGCTCCGCATGCGTTTGCGAATCGTCTTGCGCCTCACCATGAATCGCCCTAGGCTGTTCTTACCGCTGATATGCGTAAAGCCTAGGAAGTCGAACGTCTCGGGCTTGCCTTCTCCTCTTCGTTTCCGGTTTTGTTCGGCAAACCGCCCGAACTCAATCCGGCGCGTCTTGTCAGGGTGTAATTCCAATCCAAACTTCCCCAGTCGTTCCCGAAAGTTCTCCAGAAAACGATCGGCTTCGGCTTGGTGTTGGAATCCTAAGATGATGTCGTCCGCGTAGCGGACGACTACCACTTCGCCTTGCGCCCATTTCTTGCGCCAGACGTTCACCCATAGATCGAAAACATAATGCAGGTAGATGTTCGCGAGAAGCGGTGAAATCACCGAACCTTGCGGACTCCCTGTCTTCGTGTTCGACCATTCGCCTTCCTCCATCACCCCAGCGTTGAGCCATTTCTGGATCAGCCGCAGGATGCGGGGGTCGGCGACGCGATGCTCCACGAACTTGATCAGCCAACTCTTGTCGAGGTTGTCGAAAAATCCTCGAATGTCGGCATCAAGAACGTAGTTCACCTTCTTCTTCAGGAGCGCGTACGACAACGCATCCAGTGCTTGATGCTGGCTGCGCCCCGGGCGAAACCCATACGAAAAGCCGAGAAAGTCTTCCTCGTAGATCTGGTTGAGGATGGTAACCACGGCTTGTTGGACAAGTTTGTCTTCGATAGCCGGGACCGCCAGTGGACGCTGCCGTCCATCTGCTTTCTCTATGTACACTCTTCGCGAGGGCTGCGCTCGATAGGCTCCGCGATGAACTCGGCCATGGAGATCGGTCAGTCGATCTTCCAGTCCGTCTTCATACTCCTGCCATGTAACCCCGTCCACTCCCGGTGCGGCTTTCCTCTTGAGGGAGTAAAAGCTTTCCCGCAGCAGATCAACGGTCAGATGGTGGAGCAAGGCGGTGAACTTCATCTCCTTGTTTTCTTTTGCTGCTTTCCGCACGCCGGCCAGCCCCTGGGACACGCCTTTCCCGCTCCGTGTCGGGTACGTGTTAGGTTGACCAGCGTTCTCCTTGATCAGCGGCCTTTCCTCCTCATTCTCCGCGGACGCTTTTCCGTCTTTGTTCGATTGATTCATAGGTACTATGCCGCTGTGTGACTCCTCGGGGACGTACATGCGAGCCGTGTGGCCTAGCCTTCGCCCGCCGTCCTGCGGCTCGTTCTCCGCAGGCATCTCCGAGGTCTCCCGGTTCTCGTGCTTGAAGTTTCTAGGCGTGTCTGGGGTCTTCGACTACGCCGGGCTGAGTAGAGGCTCGCGCTATCGCCCCTATTCATGTTGCCTTCCGCGCTGATTAAATGACGTCGGCACCCGGGTTGTATGTTTTCGCAGCTCAATTGCCCACCCCGCCTATACCCCTGTCTACGCTTCGCTGTGTACCTCGCGATACCCAGTGCAAGACTCGGGGCCGAGCAGATCGCTAGTCCTTTCTCGTAAGAATTTTCCATTCTCTGCTTCAAGCCGGTTTAACCCGGCGCACTGTAATCGCCATTACAACAGTTACTAAGGAACGTTGGCCGCAAAAGAAGGGGTGGATCCGCAGAAGATGAAAAAGGGTGCTTGGGTATTACTAGATCCTTTTCCTCCTTGTAAATGGTTCTATTGTTTGCCTGACAAAACCGGATGAAATTTGCTCTCCCTCCAGGCCATAACCTCCTGGCCATTCATCGGGGTAGTGATAGGTTCCGAAGATCTTGTCGATCCAAGGAAAATGGATGGCGAAATTCTTGTCGAGGCCTTCTTTTTGAGAAGTATGGTGCCAGTGATGATATTTAGGTGTCACCAGACACTTCGCGAGCCATCTCGGGCTGGGTGAGAAATTGCAGTGAGACCACGTAGCTTGAAGTGTCACAAAAATCAAATATGCCAAAATGATGGATGGGAGAAAGGCGATCATTAGAGGGGTAAGGATACATGCGCGCACGATTATGTCTTCAAAGAAGTGGCCGCGCGATCCCGAGAGCCAGTCGAGCGCCGTGGAAGAATGGTGAACGGCGTGAAAGCGCCACAGAGATGGGACTTTGTGAAACGCTAGGTGAATAAAATATTCGGCGACATCTGCGACTAGAACGGCCAGAAAGAATTGCAGAAACCAAGGCAGTTGCGCGATGAGAGTCTGAAGGCCTGGAATGCTCAAATATTTGGCAAACTGGACCGCGGGCAACAAAATCAGAAAAGATAGGATCTGTATCGGAAGATGAGTGGACATGAAGTAGACCACATCCAAAGTCCATTCGTTGCGAAACGTTCCCTGCTCTGGATGCAGCGGCCAGAGCCTTTCGAGGGGCACGTAAATAATTGCTGTCAAAAGGAGATCGAGCAAAAACCAGTCGAGGCCAATCGCAGGCCCGCCGTGGAGAGTCTCGTTGATTCTTACGCTAGAGCCGCCCAACGCGGCAGCAGCCGTAGCGAGAAGGAGTCCCGCAAGCGCCAAAACTTTCTTCTTGCGAAGAATTGAGGACAGCATCCCGAGGCCGGCTGCACCTATAATGAGGCATTGGATCAAGATCCTAATAGCGTGCATAGGATAATGCGGACGAAATTGGGGAACGGTTAGTAGTTGAGGGAAATGTAGGCACAATACCGCTCCGAATGAGAGAAACCCGAAAAACACTGACGACACGCCGCTCCACCAACCGGTCCCAAAACCAGTAGACTCGGCATCACCGAAAACATCATTGATTTTCTGCTCGATCACGACGTTCTCAGCTTACCTGACTTTTAAAGATCGCGAAATTCTAACAATCGGGGTCGGCCCCAGTTTAGCGCATGGCTAAAGAATCACGTTACACTCAGAATCCCTGTTCCGGCCGTTTTGAGGAGGTAGAATGCGCTTGTGCATGAGGCACGTAATGATCGCCTTGACGTGGATTGTCCCGTTGCTAATTCTCCTTGCGCATTCATCCCCAAAACAGGCTTCAGCCGGGCCTCCCGCAACAACCGTCGATTCGCTCTGTCTGAGCGAAATCCTGATTAGTACGCCTCAACCTTACGACCCGGCACAGGTTGCCGATGCACGACGCAAGGCCGATGGTGCTCATGAAGCTATCCGGCATGGCGCAAAGTTCGAGGACATTTCCAAGAAGTACTCTGATGGCCCGTCTGCTGTGGATGGTGGCGGACTAGGAATCTTCAAGCGCGGCCAGCTTGCAAAGAGCATAGAAGATAAGGTCTTTGCTATGAAGGTTGGCGATGTTTCCGATGTCATTCGCACAAAGCAGGGCTTCACGATCCTGAAAGTGGCGGAGTGCGCTCCCGTGACTGGAGTTGGTGGGGCTTCGGGCGCCGTCGAAGTTCTCGGCGACACGCAGGGAGTAGATTTTGGACCATACGTTCGACGCATTACGAAACAGGTTGAGGCGAACTGGTATCGCCAGATTCCCCTATCTGCGGAGACGAAGACAGGCGAGGTGAGGATTGAGTGCGCCATTACAACCGATGGCAAGCTTACAAACATGCGTTTGGTAGCTGGCTCTGGCGACGAAGTGCTGAACCGCGCCGCATGGGACGGCATAACTCGGTCAAGCCCGTTCCCACCTTTACCCAGCGAGTTCACTGGTCCGCTTCTCGGGCTTCGATTGCACTTCCACTACAACCCAGATAAGCGCAGCCTTGACTGATCCTTCTGCTGGGCAACGCCTATTCTTTCCTTTATCTCAGTTGATGCAAAATCGCCATTGCACTCACCGAGCCCAGCCGGGGGTTTTGAGCGCAATGGCCTGTTCTCGACAGTTGAGGGCGTCAATAACCACAATAGTCACCGTTCAACGTCATAAGTATCAGTGAACTTTTGAACTGATGCGTTCTCGTCGTACAGTCCGTCGCTCAAGAGTGGAGAAACATCTGGCACAGGATGGGCGTACCATTTCCCGTTTCGATCCTTAATCACCATCGTTCTTCGCAGATGCTTATTGCCGCTTTGAAGTACGACTTCCACATCCACGAACATTACGTCTTGAAACTCGAAAGTTGCATACCCGTATGAGGAGGGGCCATTCTTGCTCAGGTGACGTGCGGCGAACACCGTCACGATGCGCTTTGGATCGCCGGGCGATGGACTTCTTTTTTCCTTGAGGTGGTCTCTGATTTCGATACTCTAATTTGGCCCCCCAACGATCATCTAAATTGGCCCCCTGAGGAAGAAAACCATATAGCGTGGATCTCGTTCCGGGCTTACGAGCCCGCAAGGAGACCGGATTGGACAGGAGAGCCAAAGTGGAACTATTCGAACAGATTCGACGGGAGTACGACTACGGGGTGGGAACGATCAAAGGAGTGGCCAGAAAGCTTGGGATCCACCGGCGCATGGTGCGGGAAGCGTTGGGGGATGCGGTACCGCGAGAGCGAAAGATCAACAGGCGCGGCAAGCCAAGAATAGAACCGGCGAAAGCCTTCATCGAAGCAATCCTGCAGGCCGAGGAGAAGGCGCCACGAAAGCAACGACACACAGCGCACCGGATCTGGTCGCGGATTCGGGAGGAGCTTCCGGAAGTCAGGGTGGCCGAGTCTTCGATTCGTCGTTATGTTCGCGAGCGGAAGATTCAAGCTGAAACTCATTAAGCACGAGACGTTCATTCCGCAGTCGTACAGCTTGGGAGTAGAAGCGCAGGTGGACTGGTATGAGGCGTGGGCAGATATCAGCGGAGAGAGACAGAAGGCTTATGTGTTCTGCATGCGAAGCATGGCCAGCGGAGGAGCATTCCATTGCAGCTTTCCGCACGCCAGTCAGCAAGCATTTCTGGAGGCGCACGAGCGGGCCTTTGCTTATTTCGGGGGTGTATTCGGTCTTTGTCGTTATGACAATCTCAAAAGTGCAGTGAAGAAGATTCTGCGCGGACACCAGCGAGAAGAGACGACACGATTCATCGCTTTTCGATCGCATTGGGGCTTCCAGTCGGAGTTCTGCACACCCGGAGAAGGCCACGAGAAGGGCGGGGTGGAAGGAGAAGGGGGATATTTTCGCCGGAATCACATGGTGCCAGTCCCGGAGGTTGCCAACTGGGAGGCCTTGGACCAGTTCTTGCTGGAAGGTTCCCGGCAGGATGAGCAGCGTTGGATCGGGGAGCGGAGCCAGAGCGTAGGCGCCGGGATGAATCGGGAGCGAGAACATCTGCGGGCCTTAGCCAAGGAAGGCTTTGATCTGGCCGGGGTTCACTTTCCGCAGGTGAACTCCAGCGGCTGCGTGAGAGTGCTGACGAACTTTTATTCCGCACCACTGCCGGTCGGGGTCGAGGTGCAGGCCAAGGTGTACTCCTCGTATGTGGAGATTTGGCACCAGGGAGAGTGTGTGGCGAGGCACGAACGTTGTTTCAACCGACAGCAGAAGGTACTGAACTTGGAGCATTACCTGGACGCGCTGACAAGAAGCCCGGGGCTTTGGCGGGTTCGACCCCGCTGGAACAATGGCGGGCACAAGGGCGCTGGCCGGCGAGCTTCGATCGTTTTTGGGAGACGCTGAAGCAACGACGAGGGAAACAAGGAGGAACCCGAGCCATGATCGAGATGCTGCTGCTGGGCCGTCAATATGGGTACTCATCGCTGAAGGTAGCGTTGGAAAAGGCTCTGGATCTGAGTTGTTTTGACGTCGAGGCCTTGCGTTTGCTGTTGGCCGCCGAAAGAAGCGAGAAGCGCGAGCCAGGCGAAGCGGTGGAGATCGGGGCCTTGCGAGCTTACGACCGAGCGCAACCCACCACGAAGAATTATGACCAGTTGCTGGAGAACTATCCGGCGAGCGGGGTGATTCAATGAGCACGACCATGGTTCCCGTGCAGCAAGCCACGATCCGGCAGTATGCCAAACGACTCCAACTGGTCACGATGGCGGGACAGTTCGCAACGGTGGCGGAACAGGCCATCAAAGAAAAACAGAGCCATCTCAGCTATCTGGAAGTGTTGCTGGGGATGGAAGTGGAAGAGCGAGAACGCAACACGGTGGCGCGACGCATCAAGGAGGCGCACTTTCCCAAAGTGAAAACTCTGGAAGAGTTTGGCTTCTCTGATGCGCCGCACATTCCGGTTGCTCTGGTGCGGAACTTGGCCGAGGGTGGCTATTTGCAGCGCAGTGAGCCGATCATTTTTCTTGGGGAAACAGGAACGGGCAAGACTCATATGGCTACAGGACTGGCGGTGGAGGCGTGTCGGCAGAGGAAGCGGGTGCGTTTCACCACCGCGGCCGAGATGGTGAACGAACTGACGGAAGCCAAGAACAACAGTGAACTCAATCGTGTCACGCGGCGGTGGACACGATACGAACTGATCGTCATCGACGAGATGGCGTATGTGGCGATGCCAGAGACCGCGGCTGAGATGTTGTTTCAGATCATTGCCGGAAGAGCGGAAAGAGCGGCCGTGATCGTCACCACGAATTTGCCCTTCTCGGAGTGGACCACGATGTTCCCCAACGCGCGACTCTGCAAAGCGATGCTCGACCGGCTGACCGATCAAGCCCACATCATCGAGACCGGCACGGAATCCTATCGTTTCCGGAGAACCTTAGAGAACAGGAAAGGCGGCAAGAGATGACTACGAAACAATGGTATCACGTGATCCAGGTTCGATCCGGAAAAACCAAAAACGCGGCGGCCGCCGGGCTGTGGAAAAAGCCGGTCCGTGGAAAGGAAGGAAAACCAAAGGCAGGTTTTCCTTCCTTCCCACCGCCCTTGGAATCCCGCACAACCCGCGGGATTCCACTTTTCCCACAGCCCCGACTGCTGCTGCTATCTAATAACTAAGGTTGGGGTGGGGCCAAATGAGACCATCGAAAGGGGCCAAATCAAGTTGACAAAAGCAGTCTGAGACGCCATTGAGATATTGCGAGTACTGAACACGTGCTTGGCCACCGCCATACGCACGAATGCAAATGTTTCGGAACCCAACGGCATCCCCCACGATGAACGCTCTCGCCAAGTCACTGGCCGCCCCTTCGGGCGTGGCTTGTCCAGTCGGGAAGCCATCGGCTGCAACCTTTAACCTTGGTTTGGCTGCGGAACTGCCAACGAGAGACGCAACCAACAACACGATGAGAGTCACAATCCTGCGACACGACATAGCAAAATCGTATCGGTTCCGCACAGCGCCCGTCCACGTTACTTCCGTATCGGACAGCAACTTCCACGTCTGAAACGCACCTTGAATGTCGGTGGTTGACGTTACAGTGCCCCGTGAAAAGTCGCTGGACTTCAGCGAATGCAACTCCCGCCCGAAAACTGGTTTGCTCAACCACCCGGTAGCGGAGGCTGCCATATCCAGCTTCGATCTTTTGAAGCGGGGCGCTCTTTCATAGTGCACCGACCCGGCTGAGGGGGGTGAGTGTTGTGGCCTGATGACAACAGTTATCTTGTAACTTTTGCCGATCCACCAATATTCTTAGCCGTGCTGCCCGCTCCGATGACGAATCAAACTGCACGACCCAAGGCGACTCGCCTCCGAGTGTTCGTGGCGATTTTTGCTGCCCTTCTTCCGTATGTTGGAGGAGGCGTACTTGTGACATTGACCCGAGGGATCGGTTGGCTTGCTCTTGCGGGCGCAGCAGTATGCGTCATCTCCACTTCAGCCGCTTACGCACTACGAAAATCTACTGACCCGATCAGAGCGAAGAAAAGGCTGATAATCGACCCGCTGTTGTACGGATTTGAGTTTGCCTTTACCGCTATTCTAATTTGTTGCGTGTTCACGCGCACCTGAGCGTGAAAGTCTCCGGAAATTCTTTGTGCTCTCGGTGCCATTTCATGGTTCGGGATGAGCCTATGGTTGCGGAGCTTTAAGGTTCGAAGCAGGCCACCCGCGCTCCCGTGCTCAGCTTTCTTTGGAACAGAGGCAACAGAGGATTCGAATAGGAAGCTGGATCGCTTTTGGTGGGGCTTGCGTTTTTGTGGTTGGAGCGATCCTTGTCGCATGGCTCCAACATACCGCGGGCCGCTGAAGTTACAGTGCGCCCGGAAAGGCCCTGGACTTCAGCGGGCGCAACTCCCGCCCGCAAACTGGTTCGCTCCACCCGATGGCAATCGAAGTCGGTTGTTTCTCGGTAACAAAAGCCCAGTTTTAGGGATTTCCCTGCGAGCGAGCAGGGCAGAGACCTCCCTTGAAGGGGGATTTGAGAAAGGCCGGTTAACGAAAGCTACGCAGTCGGGAAGTTTGTTACCATTCGCAAACCGGAGGGCATGCATGACCGAAAACAAGACGAAAGCGACCCAAGCTAGCGTCTCAAGTTTCATCAAGTCGCTTCCCACACGTCGTCGTGCCGACGCCGAGGCGCTGGTCAAGCTCATGCAATCTGTGTCACGTGCGAAACCCAAGATGTGGGGTTCATCCATAATCGGCTTCGGAAGTTGCCACTATCGTTACGATAGCGGTCGCGAAGGCGACATGCCCCTCATATGCTTTTCGCCGCGCAAGTCCGCGAACGTCGTCTACAACATGGGTTCGGCCGAGAAGTCCCTGCTAGAAAGGCTGGGCAAGCACGCGCTCAGAGGAAGTTGTTTACACATAGAAAAGCTCTCGGATGTCGATCCCAAAGTTCTAGAGACGCTAGTCGCGAAATCGTTTGCAAAGGCCCGTGCGCAACATGCAAAGTAACAGCGACGTTCGGGCAAGGAACTCATCAACTCTCAAGGGTATTGCGGCATCACGGGCGTAACTGTTGAGAAACAGTGCGCCGGGAAAGGCGCTGAACCTCGGCGGTGTGACTTCCGACCGCGAACTCGTCACTCCATCGCCCGGTAGCGTCCGCCGCGCCAGCGGCTTGGTTGAATCCCCATTGCCGCTCATTGACCCGATTCGCGGGCCTCGTGCTGATATTCAGAGCCGTCTACGAAGATCCAGTTTTACCTCGACCTGCTCGCCCGTTGATCAGTTCGCAGAAGCGCGGTCATTCTGCCCGGCACTGTCGCCGTGGTTCCCACCCTTGCAGTGGAGGACATATTTCAGTAGCGTCCCTTTGTTCTTTGTGATGGTATGGACTCCTCCCACTCCAAGGCGAATGATTTCTCACAGAGAACAGTACAAACATCCAAATTCCATGTCATCAGTCTTCCATTTTAGGCGGGTCCGCGAGGTTTTCCTACAACACCCACGCCTGTTAGCGCACAGACTATCGCTCTGGCACTTGAGAAAGCATCGCATCCGCTTCCCGTCTCTCAAAAGCAGTCTTATGATGGCTCCGATGACTTGAAACAGAGAGGGAAAAGATCGTATGAAAAGAGATCAGACTGTACTCTCCTCCTTGCTGCCCAGTGTACTCATCCTCTGTGCCGGCTCCTCACTTCGGCAGATGATCGAAACCTTCGACCCAAATGCGATTACATCCCAAAAGCCGGATTGGCAAAAGCTGCGGGACGGGAGGCCCCCGTCTACCGGCATTCGATGAGGATTATCGCGGTCACCAGGAAGAGGCCTCTGACGATATGGCGACACATGGCTTCGCAATACCTGCCGAGCCGGGGACCATTCGGACGCCGTGCGACGCTTCGATCGATCTCGGCTCTTGAACAACGACAATGGAACAGCACTCTGGGGAATGGCAGCTATCGAGGCAGACGCAGGGAAGTTCGATGAATGCGGTGAAGCAAGTGCAGAAGCTAAGAAGCTGTTGGCGGAACCGAAGATGAACTTTTCGGTTGACAATGCAGATGCAGTTGCAATTGCGGGCGTACAACGACGGAACAAGGGCTTGCTTGATGATGCGTTTCGTCGCTTCAAGCAGAAATATCGAATTGCGCCGCAGAACGCAAGGAACTTAAAAAATCAGCGACTACTTTGTTCAGTCTCGAAGGGTACAGCAAGAGCTTGGGCGAAAGTGAAGTAGCTCAAGGTCTCTGCCTAACGGGGGTGGCCTTGATCCCCGCTTCTGGCAGCGTTGCAGTACGCGAATGCCGCGACCACGAGACTGATTTCCGGCGTTGACTTTTCTGGATCATTGCGCAGAAGGATGCGCGCCCGAGAAAAGTCGCTGGACCATTTAAGCAGGTAAAACTCACACCCCGGAACTGGTTCACTCCACCCAAGAGACATGGACCTTTTCAGACACCCACGCCCTGTTGACGACAGCCACGCTATACGGTATGATCAGCACCCGATGGAGGAGTACGCGATATCGCTTCCAAAGCCTGTGTGCGCGGTGTGGCGCTCCTGCTGAAGTTGGCCATATTTTATTGCAAGCAGTGCTGTCGGCGGAACAAGTTCGACCACCCTTTCCGTTCATTGCCTCAGTTTCTGCGGAATCGCCGTCCGCGCAGCCCAAGCGCAAATGGGTATCGCTGAAATTGGGTCACTCTCATTGCAGTCTGGCTTCTTTTCAGTTATTTTCATCGGCGATGTCGGCTCCGGTATGAAGGCCGGTGCGCGCCTTTCCGATGGAGCTCTGTGCGTCACTTCCATTCGCAATTAGATTTCGAAGCATACGACGATATTGTGCGCGACTCTGATGATGCGTTCGAAATTCTGAGAGCCGTGACGGGCTGGTGAATTTCCTCGCAGTCTTGATTCAAAACTCGGTCCATCGCATCGTCTTCAAACCACACAGACGTCGTTGTGAAGCGCTTGATACAGATGGCACATTCATCAAGGTCACTTACAAGCCTTCTTCGATCAGGGAAACGCCGTCGAAGCATTCACATGGAAGAAGGCGGGACTGGACTGAGCTCGTCCGCTACGATGTCAGCTCGAATGCATTCATGACACGATGACACCGTTGTTGAAGTATACATTTATCCTCATTTCAGCCTTGCTGTGCTTTGGCTTGGCTTCCGTGCCCTGCGCCTGACGCTTCCAATATTCAGCTTAGAACCGACTCGATTCGGTCACGTGTAAGGACTTCGCAGTCGCAGCAAGCTCCCTTGCGCTCTGAGGACGGCGGACATCTGCCTTGGAGTTCGTCTGAATGGAGACCTGTGCGCCTCCCGATGTGGCTTGAGAGCTTTCGTCGTCCCCCGCAGGCCAGGACGCCGCGCTAAACGAAGCCCCTTTCGGCACAGACAGATCATCGAGTCGCTGGGGGAAATGTGAACAGCGAAAACACATCATGACGTCGGGCATTGATTGAGACGCGATCAGGTCAAAATTAGAACGATACCCATGTGGGACGAGACCATATCACCCACTTCGGAAGGACTAGCAACAAAGCTGGGGACAGACCAACTGATGTTCCATCTCGATTACGCTCACTGACGCGCGAGGCCCGGTACCGAACGCCGCTGCCCGTTACTTGCCGATGGGAGACCGACGAACGGGTCGCCTTCTTTCCGTAACTGTGCAGAAAAAAGTATCTGATGGCTCCTCGGCGTCGGGATCGCACTCGGCAGATCACCAGCCCTTGGGTCGAAGGACCTGATTGCTGATGGTGGAATCTCACAGAATAGGAGATTAAAGCCGTACGCCAACGAAGTTGTTGGTATTAAAGGGCAGTCGCCTTTCACTGTGGATGGGAGTGAAAACTGCACCTCATTTCCCGGTGCAGCGGCGGGTTTGTGATGGGCCGTCGCGTTCACAAACGGAGAGATCGGTAGGTGGTGACCGGGCATCTGTCGCTGGAGACACAACACGCAACCAGTGATGCACACAGCAACAAAAAAGAGGTAGGCCAAGGTCCCAATCGCAATATCCAGACCTCCGCTCTATGCAAGTGTAGCCTTACTGTTGCAAAATAGCAGTTACACTCATCGATCCTAACCCCAAGTTTCATGTGTTTGCCCTGAATTATGCTATACTCCGCTGGCTAAGCTGCCTTTTCCAGAGGAATGTAGGGGTGGGGGCTCTGCCCAGTGCTGCTGTGCCCACTTCGGTTGAGCTGGGCGATACGCACGCCGTCACATTGCGGCCCGGTTACTTCCTTTTCTCTTCGTCCTCTATTTGGCGAACTATATCGATCGCACGAACCTAGCCTCCGCAGCGCTGGGCATGAGTCGCGATCTGGGGTTCCCCGATCGGATCATTCGTCTGGGTGTCGGAATCTTCTTCGTGACTTACGTCGCAGGCGGGTTTCCTGGGCGCTGCTGGTCGAACGCTGGAGCGCCCGCCACGTGATCGGTACCAGCATGGTTGCGTGGGGACTGTTGACGATGCTGACCGCAGAGGTTCGCACACCCGGCCAGCTCTACTTGGTCCGTTTCGCGCTGGGCGGAGCGGAAGCCACCTTCTTTCCGGGCGTGATCGTCTATCTGAGCCATTGGTTCATTCGCGAGGACCGCGCCAAGGCCACCAGTAACTTCATGGCGGCCATTCCTCTGTGGTTTGTGATCGGCTCTCCCCTCGCCGGCTGGATTCTCGGCCATATCTGGTTTGGCCATGCCGGTTGGCGTTGGCTTTTCGTGTTCGAAGGAATACCGGCGATTCTGCTGGGAGCAGTTTCTTTTTTCTTCCTGACGGATTGGCCACACCAGGCAACATGGCTCGCCCCGGGGCAGCGCGATTGGATTCAGCACCGGCTGCGCGAAGAAGCCCCCTCTTCCTCGCCAAAAACATCTGTCTGGCACGCTCTGACGTCGCGCACGATTCTGCTGCTCGCCACCGCCACCTTCATCAACTATCTGGCGATGTACGGTTTTGCTTTCTCGATACCGACCATGCTGAAAAGTTTCTCAGGACTGTCCGACGTCCGCGTCGGTGTTCTGGGCGCGACCCCTTACCTTGTGACCTTCGTCGCGATGCAGGTCAACGGGTGGCATTCGGACCACAGCGGCGAAAGACATTGGCACTCCGCGATACCCATATTCCTCGCGGTAATCGGAGCGCTCGGCCTGATCAGCCAACCCCGTTCCCTTTTCGTACTGATTGCATTTTTCACGTTAGGTGCGAACATTTATTCCTATCTCCCAACCTTCTTTGCGATCCCAACCGAAACCTTGAGCCCGTCGGTCACAGCAGCCGCGGTGGGGATGATCAACTCCTTCGGCAGCGTCGCAGGATTTGCCGGGCCTTATGCGTTCGGCTATCTGCACGCCCAAACCGGATCTTTTTCGTATGGACTTGCGGGGATAGCTATGGCTGCTCTGGCCGGAGGGATGATGATTCTTTGCGCGCCCAGAAGTACGAATGTCCCGTAGCCTTGACGGAAAGCTGCTTGCAAGGGGATTAATGAGATGGTCCGCCGCCGAGTAAGATTTGGCTCGGCAGTTTACATCAGGAGGATCATCGCATGCACATCGCATCCGTCGGCATCGATCTAGGCAAGACTACCTTTCACCTGGTTGCATTAGGAGAGCACAACAAGGTTCTGCTGCGGAAGAAGTTCTCTCGCCCGCAACTGCTGGCCTATACCGCGAACCTGCCGGCCTCGTTAATCGGTCTAGAGGCATGTGCGGGAGCGCACTTCATGGTAACTGTACTGCGAGAGCAAGGGCACCAGGTGCGGCTCATCCCGGCGCAGTTCGTCAAGCCCTATCGCAAGTCGAACAAGAACGACTTCATCGATGCGGAAGCGATCGCCGAAGCCGTGACCAAGCAGAACATGCGCTTTGTGCAGATCAAAACGCAGGAGCAACTCGATTGGCAAGCCATGCACCGTGTGCGCGACCGACTGGTGCAGCGTCGCACGGCGCTGATCAACGAGATCCGCGGATTCCTGCTGGAACGCGGCATCACCTTTGCGGCGCGGCCCATCCACCTGCGCAAGAACCTGCCCACCGTGATTGAAGATGCCGAGCAGAACCTGACGCCCGCACCTGCGCTGGCTGCTGGATCGGATGTGGCAGGAGTGGAAGCAGACGGAGATCGATATCCAGGCGATCACAGACGAGATCGAGCGCATCAGTAATGATGATGCGCGCTGCCGGCGGCTGCGCCAGATCCCCGGCTTTGGCCCGCTGGTCTCCACCGCCACCGTGGCCGCCATCGGCAACGGCGCTGCTTTTCGCCGGGGACGTGACTTCGCGGCCTGGGTTGGCGTGGTGCCACGGCAGTACTCCACCGGGGGCAAGCAGAAGCTGTTCGGCATCAGCAAGCGCGGCAACGTCTATCTGCGTCGCATGCTGATCCACGGTGCCCGCGCGGTACTGCTTCGCGTTAAGTACGACACCGGAGGATTCGGGCAGTGGGTGCATCGGCTGGCTCAGCGTGCTCCGCGCAACAAGGTCGTGGTCGCGATCGCCAACAAGCTGGCTCGCATCGCCTGGGCTGTGCTGTCCAGCGGCCAAGACTATCGACATCAGCCGCTGCAGCAACTGGCGCCGCTTGATGGCCGTGGAAAAGACGCTGCGCTTGGAAAGCACAAAACGCTTTCCACTTTTCCACCGCCACGACGACGAAGATTGCTGAAAGTTCCACCAAGGTCTGCTGAGGAGAGAAGGAGACGAGAGAACAGTCCAACGGCGTGCCGGAAAACCTGATGGCGAAAATGCGTCCCTGGTGACCGAGGGATTTATAAGGACCGACACGCGCGGATCATCATCAAGTGCCCGGAGAGCGATTCTCCACTAAGAGGCCGGATACATTTACGCGGACTGTCCCTTCGCCCAACTTCAAACCTCTTGCAGTCCGGCGGCGGACCATACATTAAAAGGACCGACACGCGCGGATCATCATCAAGTGCCCGGAGAGCGATTCTCCACTAAGAGGCCGGATACATTTACGCAGACTGTCCCTTCGCCCAACTTCAAACCTGTTGCAGTCCGGCGGCGGACCATACATTAAAAGGACCGACACGCGCGGATCATCATCAAGTGCCCGGAGAGCGATTCTCCACTAAGAGGCCGGATACATTTACGCAGACTGTCCCTTCGCCCAACTTCAAACCTGTTGCAGTCCGGCGGCGGACCATACATTAAAAGGACCGACACGCGCGGATCATCATCAAGTGCCCGGAGAGCGATTCTCCACTAAGAGGCCGGATACATTTACGCAGACTGTCCCTTCGCCCAACTTCAAACCTGTTGCAGTCCGGCGGCGGACCATACATTAAAAGGACCGACACGCGCGGATCATCATCAAGTGCCCGGAGAGCGATTCTCCACTAAGAGGCCGGATACATTTACGCAGACTGTCCCTTCGCCCAACTTCAAACCTGTTGCAGTCCGGCGGCGGACCATACATTAAAAGGACCGACACGCGCGGATCATCATCAAGTGCCCGGAGAGCGATTCTCCACTAAGAGGCCGGATACATTTACGCAGACTGTCCCTTCGCCCAACTTCAAACCTGTTGCAGTCCGGCGGCGGACCATACATTAAAAGGACCGACACGCGCGGATCATCATCAAGTGCCCGGAGAGCGATTCTCCACTAAGAGGCCGGATACATTTACGCAGACTGTCCCTTCGCCCAACTTCAAACCTGTTGCAGTCCGGCGGCGGACCATACATTAAAAGGACCGACACGCGCGGATCATCATCAAGTGCCCGGAGAGCGATTCTCCACTAAGAGGCCGGATACATTTACGCAGACTGTCCCTTCGCCCAACTTCAAACCTGTTGCAGTCCGGCGGCGGACCATACATTAAAAGGACCGACACGCGCGGATCATCATCAAGTGCCCGGAGAGCGATTCTCCACTAAGAGGCCGGATACATTTACGCAGACTGTCCCTTCGCCCAACTTCAAACCTGTTGCAGTCCGGCGGCGGACCATACATTAAAAGGACCGACACGCGCGGATCATCATCAAGTGCCCGGAGAGCGATTCTCCACTAAGAGGCCGGATACATTTACGCAGACTGTCCCTTCGCCCAACTTCAAACCTGTTGCAGTCCGGCGGCGGACCATACATTGAGTATCAGGTTCCTTCCTCGAAGGTTACCGACAAATTCCCGCGCAGGCCGGCAAAGAACTGAAGAATCGTAGCGGCTTCCGTCTCCAGAATGGATTCCATGACTAACTTGCCCGTGGAATCCATCACTGCGACCACGATAGTTGCTTGATGGACGTCGAGCCCAATATACTTTTCGCTGTTCATAAGGGTGCTCCTTTTCGTAGGTGATGATTCGGACAATCACAACCTACTCCAAGAGGGGCGCCCTTTTATAATGTGGTTACATCAACAATCCAACCTTGCCTATGGCGTTCGTTGTACGAACCAAGATAAGACAAGCCGAAGAGTACTGAGACACTGCCCATAGCCGCGCCAAGGGGGCCACCCAATTTTCCTGGGTCTACTTGGCTTCCCTCATCCTGACGACTCGGGTCACGAAGGTTAGAGTGGTCTCGCCAACTTGTCCTGTGACTTCCCAACAGCCCTCAGTAGGAAAGATAAGAACTGTGGGCTGAAATCCTGTCTCTCCTTTCCCGTAGGGCTCTTTTATCCGTAAGGGTGGCGCTGGAACGTCCAGCCTCTTTCCTCGGATAGTAAATCTACCTTGCACTGCCCGTGAGGACGGATCACTTAGCATGCCGCGACGATGTCATCGCCATGATGGTTGTCGAGAAAGTAAAGCAAACGTCTTTTTTCGGACCAGAAACTGGCATGCGATCCGTAGATCTTTGCGGCTGGCCTCTGGGAGCGAGAGGGCAATCTCAGTTATGCCGAGGCGCGAATCTTGGGAACGCTTTGCCATCGCAAACATACTTGAGTCTATGGTTCCCGCTCTATTAGCGCGTAGGTATTTTGAAATCCCGCAGAGACAATTCCAGGCCGCCGTATTCGGGATGATCATTGTTGCCGATGGTGAATGCGATGTCGATCGAATCGCCTGCCAGAAGCGGTGTCTGATGCATTCGTTCCGCCATGTGCCAGCCGAGGGCGTCGAAGGTAATTTTAGTTCTCAGTTCTCGGTTGTCAGTTCTCAGTTGAACGGCGCTCGCGTAGCCTTCGTCGACCGCTGCGGCTCTTTCGCTGCGCCGGATGATGGCACCGTCGGGATGGCAGCGTGCAGTCGTCAGAATTGCGGCTGCGGAGAGTTCCTCGACTTCACGAGATGCCGCATTGTTTCCGATTGCGCCCGCCCGGAGCTTCAGCTTGATGTGCTTGTCTTTCAGAATTCGCGGAGGGGCGGTTAACTGTACGCCGCGTGCCGCGAATATTGGTTCGGGATTTCCCATTCCGTAAGGTTCTAGCAGTTGAAGCGCATGAAAAAGTTCGGGTGTGACGTCGGCGAGATCCAAGGCGGCATCGAGATCGAGACTCGGATCAAAATCCGAGGGCGTGAGGCGGGCGCGGGCAAATGCTTCCAACTTGGCGCGCAGATCGGCGATGTTGGCGGAGGGCATGGCGAATCCGCATGCATGAGAGTGGCCGCCGTAGCGCGAAAAAAGAGTGCCGCAGGATTCGATTGCTTCGAGCAAATGGAAGGCTCGAATGGAGCGGCCGGAGCCGAATGCTTCTGCGCCGTCCCGCGAAATCACAACCGTGGGACGGTTGTAGCGCTCCACGATTCGCGTCGCCGCAATGCCGATGACGCCGCGATGCCAGCCCTCGCCGTCGATGACGATGCAGCAGGCATCGGAAAGTGTGGGATCACCGGTGAAGCGTTCTTCGACCGCGCTCAGAATTTTCCGCTCTTCTTCCTGCCGGTCAGAGTTGAGACTGTCGAGTTTAGCGGCGAGCACCCGGGCGCGTGCCGGGTCTTTCACGCTGAAAAGCTCGATCACATCGCGAGCCACGTCCATACGGCCGGCGGCATTGATGCGAGGCGCAATGCGGAAGCCAACTTCACCGGACGTGGGCGGACGTTTGGTGGAAATCTGGGCGACTTCCAGCAGAGCCTTCAGACCCGGATTCACCGCACGGCGTAGAGCGTCTAGTCCTACCGACGCAAAAACACGATTCTCGCCAGTCAGTGGGACTGCGTCGGCGATGGTAGCGATGGCCACGACTTTCATGAACGACATCTGCAGTTTGTTCTGCAGGTTGGGATCGAGACGACGCTGCATTAGTCCTTGCGCCAGCTTGAAAGCGACGCCCGCGCCACACAACTGTTTGTAGGGATATTCGCAACCCTTTTGATTGGGATTAAGCACCGCCAGCGCGGTGGGCACGCCATCAGGACCGGGCAGGTGGTGGTCAGTGACAATCAGATCAACTCCAAGGCGCCGTGCGGTTTCGGCAGGAGCGAAGGCGCGGATGCCCATGTCGACGCTGACGACCAGGCGAATGCCGGAGGTGGCGGCGCGCTCGATCACATCGTCGCGCATGTCGTAGCCTTCGCGAATGCGGTGCGGGACGTGGAAGTCGGCAGTGCCTCCGCAGAGTTCGATCGCAGTCTTCAGGATGATGACGGCCATCGTGCCGTCGACGTCGTAGTCGCCATAGATGAGGATCGAATCTTTGCGCTCGATGGCCGCCTCAATACGATCGACGGCCGCGCGCAGTCCAGTCATGCGCTCTGGCGCGTGCAGATGAGAGAGTGATGGCGAGAGGAACTTGGCGGCTGATTCAGGATCGGTGATGCCACGGCGGACAAGCAGAGGCGCGACGGCATGAGCCCCATTAACCACTCCACGAAGCGCGGGGTCAGTGCGCAGTCCCACGATCAGTGGCGCGACTAAGTTTTGATCGGATGCTTTTTGAATCCACTGCATAGGAGAGCGTTGTCATCCTGAGCGCGTTTCTGCGCGAAGGATCTCTGCAGTCGCCCGCGAAATTGCTAAAAGGCCTTTCGCTTCGCTCACGATGACGGCAGGGAGCAGTCTACTCCTGGATGGGTGTTGGAAAACTCCAAGATTTCGCTAGTTCTCTTCGTCCTGATCGGGCTCGTCCAGGGTTAGCCCGCCGAATTCGTCGGAAACTTCGAGCAGATGCTGGTAACGGTCGTACCACTCGGTGCTAACCTCACACAGAAACATCGATCCCTGATAGGCCCAACCCAACTGCAGAAATCCCACGCGTCCGACATGGGCACGCAACCAGCGTGCATCTTCTACGTCGTCCCCATCGGTGAACTCCGAGTTCGTCAGCCGCTGCACCATGTCATCCAGTTCGGTGCGCTCCAGTGTCCAGGAGTGCATGGTCAGAAAAGGAGCGGCAGAGGCCTTGGCCAATTCCACGAAATCTTTCCAGCCGTCAGGATTGCCTCCGGTCTCCCACATCACGCATTGCACCTCGTCATAATCCACGTAGCCGTGGAAGCGGCGCATGCCATGGCCTTCGATAAACGCAACCATATCGTCTTTGACTGTGGTGAGGTCGTCTGGGGTGGGAGACATATTGGGGAAAGCTCGCAATTGAGCATTGTATGCCGTTCGCGAGTTCGGTGCCAGCGCAAGGCCGTGACCGACCGTGACCGAGCGGCCCGGGAGGCGATCACAACACGCGAAACATGCCACAGAAGACGGGGCAGACTGGCCAATGTTCAGTCCGCCCCGAACATGTTCAGTCAGAACCGCGCTAGAACCTCAACTTAAGCGCAAACTGAATCAATCTCGCATTATTCACCGTATTGTTGATGACTCCGAACGTAGCCCCGGCATTGATATCCTGTTCGCCGGTGCCTCCTGCGCCCCCAAGATAAAACTGCGGATGGTTGAACAGGTTGAAGAACTCGGCCCGGAACTGCAGATCGGTGCTCTCGCGGAACGTCAACGGGAAATCCTTGAGGATCGAGAAATCCGTGTTGACGAAACGAGGACCGTAGACCGGAGCGCGCGCTGCTGTGCCCAACTCTCCGGGATCCGCCTGCTTAAACGCACATGGATTGAACCAGTTCTGGATAGTGTGAATTCGAGACGGCGCTGCGCAGCCGGGATTCGCTGCGACCGGACCTGCCTTGTTTGGATCACCGACCTGATTTGGGCGTTGATAGGTGTTCCCGTTGTAGGAAAAGAACACTCCGGATTCATCGGCGCTATCCACGACAAAAAGCGGAAATCCAGACGTGGCCCTTTGAATCAAGTCCAATTGCCAGTTTCCAAAAACTGCATTCGTCGCGCTACTCCAATTGCTGCCGAAGTGCTTGCCCTTGCCGAAGGGCAGATCATACAGGATGCTGGCTGTGAAGCTATCGTTCAAGTTGAGCTGCGACAATCCCCAATCGAGCTTCGAACTTCCCGGCAGAGGATAGTACAAGGCTCCGGGATTCGTACCTAGGCCATCAGGCATGCCCGAGTCGAATGTACGGGACCAGGTATAGCCCAGCAGAGCGTAAAGGCCGTGCCGTGTGCTCTTCGTTTCTGCCTTTACCTCGAGGGAGTCGTACCGGGCCCTTCCCACGCTGTTATTGGCTGCGACTTGCTGGAATGGTGCTGCATATGGAAATGACGCGAACCCGCATCCAACGGTGTAACCTGGGACCACACCGCACGCGCTCGGAGACGACAAATTCTCGTTGGACTGGCCGACTAGAATGTGCGTGCTGCGCGTGCCTGCATAGCCAGCGGTCAATACGACATTTCCGGGGAACTGGTGCTCGACATTCAGGTTGAACTGCTGAACCATGCCTTGCCGGAAATTTCGATTCATGGATTGAAGGGTGCCCGTGTAATCGGCAGGATTCACGGGCGAAGTCAAAACAGCTCCGCCCGTGACGGGAGTGCTCGAAGGAGTAGACGGGGCAACCAAGAAGCCTCCGGACAGCGAACCGAACGCGCTGTTGTATCCCAAACAGAAGTCGCTCGGGCAGGGATCGACCTCAGCATAGTAGGGAGGGTTCTGCCACAGGCCTTGTCCACCTTGATTCCAAGACGAATCGTGCAAGATTCCGTAGCCAGCGCGGATTACGGTCTTGTCGCTGCCCATGACCTTCCAGGACAATCCAATACGCGGCTCTATCGCTGTCTTGTCGAATTGAATCCCGACACGGCCGTCAGTTGGCACACAGATGGTGCAACTGGCCAATGTAGGGCTGCCCTTCGGCACGTACCACTTCAGCGTCTGGATATCAAAGTTCGACTGGCGGTTTTGCACTTCGGTCGTGGGTGTCGCTAAAGCCCAAGCCACTCCGAGATTTACGGTTAAGTTGTTGGTCACGCGCCAATCGTCCTGGACGAAAGGACGAAACAACTTCCATCGGCGCCCCGTCGTGCCACCCAGGAACGTCTGATCGTGAGCCGCGAAGATACCCGTACTGCCGAGCAGCAAGTCCGCAGCGTCATCCCCCGTCAGCGCCGCATTCTCGACCACAAACCCGTCTTGAAACGCGTTGTTTCTCACGTTCATCTGACTGGCGCGGAAGGTGCCGCCGAAGCGGAAGTTGTGCTTACCGCGGATGAGATCGAGGGTGTCAGAAACCGAATAGACGTTGGTTCCTCCCTGATAGGGCGCGTATCCGCGGTCGCCGATTGCGAAATAGTTCGACATCAGGAACGACGTCATTCCGCAGCTGATGCAGTCCTTGTTGGATTGGTTCAGGCTCGCAGGATAACCTGTGACCGGATCGCACTTCGCTCCGAGATCCGCGCCGGGAATTCCGATCCTGGCAGCTTCGCAGCTGCCGGTGCCGAAGGAGAGGATGTGATTGAAGATGCGATTGTAGCCGACAGTTACCTGGTTAATCATGTTGGCTGAGAACACGTGCGTTTCCGACAGGGCTGCATTGCGCCCGTGATTGTCGATGTACTGGTTGCTGCCAAAGGCGTTTTGTTCAGTCCAACTGGGCGAGCCGCCGGGGACAAAGTTGGTCGCCTGATCGTAGCTAAAGCGAGCAAAAATCGAATCCTTGTTGGAAATGTTGTGGTCCACGCGGATGTCGAAAGTGCCTTCATTGAGTTTCCGCACGGGCTCGTTAATGTAGTTGTAGCCTACGCCATTTGCGTTGGCGGTGGGATAGAGCTGAAGCACTTTAGCCCCTACTGGATTCACCACAGCGGCGGGAATGATGTTGCAGGCCACGCCAGGTGTCTGGCTGCCATTCGCTGTGACCGGCTCCGGAGTTGAAGTGCCAGGCTGGCATTGGAATGGGGATTTCGAGAAAGGGTTCGTCAACTGTTTGCCGGTCGGCGCGCCCCTGAAGTCATAGTTGCCGTTCGCATCGGGCGTCGTCATTCCGGTGGTCGGAACAAAGCCGGTGAAAGGTACACCGCGACGCTGCATCTTCGCCTGGTAATCCAGGAAGATGAACGTCTTGTCCCTCTTGATCGGACCTCCGAAGGATCCGCCGAACTGGTTCAGATTGAATTTCTCAACCGAAGTTGCGAAGTGGCTGCGCGCATCCAGCTTCGTATTGCGGAAAAATTCAAACAACGAACCGTGATATTTATTCGTTCCCGACTTGGTCGTCACCAATACGGTTGGCCCGGCTCGCTCGCCATATTCGGCGGAATAGTTGTAGGTCAGGACTTTGAATTCCTGAATATCGTCGATGTCGGAGAAAATCGCAATGCCGCCTTCGTCCAGTTGGTTGTTGTCGTTGCCGTCGAGCAGCCAGTCCGTGCTCTGTTCACGAGAACCACCGACGGAGAGCGAGAACGCTCCTCGAGTGGCCGCTTCACTGCTTGCCGCGCTCGTAAAAAAGCTATTCGGATTCGTCGATTGCGTGGTGCCCGGGGTGAGAGTCGCCAGTTGAACGAAGTTGCGCCCGTTCAAAGGGAGCTCGTCAACTTGTTCGGCGGTGATGACTTGCCCTAGGGCTGGCGTCGAGGTCTCCACCGCAACTTCTGTCGCATTCACCTCGACACTGGTGCTGACCGATGCGGGCTGGAGGCTGAAATTCAATTCGCGCTGTTCGTCCACTTGCAGCCGAACGTCCCTTTGTTCCACGGGGCCAAAACCCTGGGCTTCAACGTGAAGGATATAGAAGGCAACAGGAAGTAGCGGAATGAGATAGTGCCCGGAATTGTCCGTTTTCGCTGCGCGCGTCAGCCCGGTACCTTGCGACGTAATCCTTACATCTGCTCCGGCGATCACTGCGCCTGCCTTGTCGGAAACCGTGCCTGAAAAGCTTCCCGTAGCCTGACCGCGCAGGAACGGGCTGCAGAGACAGAGCAGCAGACCAAGATACACTGCGAGACGCGTCTTCTGGCTCGACATTTCTTGAACCCCTTTCGGTGTTGGCGCGGCGAAAAGAGAAAAATCCTCCCGCTTCGAGCGAAGTTGGGAGGCTCGGGACTGCAGACAGCGCTTATAAATTGCCGCTTGCCGTTAAGTCAAGAATTTTCGTAGCGTAAGGGGATTGATCGCGTCATTCTTTAGCATCGTCTCATTCGGAAAATCTATGTAGTCCGAGTGGACCGAGGGAAACAGGACTTACGATCTTGCGGCTAGTTCAGCGTCGAAGCGTACGCGATCATAAAAAGACTTTTGCGTTCCTACGCCGGTCGTGGACAAAGCCGCATACAGATTGGCGCGGCGCACCGCTTCCCGTTCGGGAACACCTTCGGCAAGAAACACGGCAAAGCTTCCGATGAATGCGTCCCCGGCGCCGCTGCTATCGACGCTCTTCACCGCGAAGGACGGCAGGTGTTCGCCTCCGCCGGCGCGAGCGAGTAGAGATCCGTTCACTCCCAAGGTGATAATTACCCGCCTCATACCGCCGGCCACCAAATTCTCAGCACACTTCTTCGCGTCTTCGACATTTTTTACCGGCTGTCCGGTGATGCTCGCCGCTTCACTCTCGTTCGGAACGAAGTAGTCGAGATCCTTCAGCGCCTTCAGGTCCACCGGTTGCGCGGGAGCGGGATTGAGAATGCAGCGCATTCCGTGGCGGCGCGCAAATTGTATTGTGTAGTAGACCGTCTCCAGCGGAATCTCAAATTGAAGCACGATGCAGTCGGCAGCCTTCAACGCTTCGGCAGCGGCATCAACATCGGCCGGCTTGAGCGCGTCGTTCGCTCCTTTGACAACCAGAATGCGATTCTGCCCGTTCGGTTCCACGAAAATCGGGGCAACACCGCTCGACAGTCCTTCGACCTGCTTCACATGAGTGGTATCGATTCCCAGCTTCCTGAAGTTTTCAATCGTGGCGGGACCGAACAGATCACTACCCACGCGTGCGACCATAAAAACTTCGGCGCCACAAAGCCGCGCCGCTACGGCCTGATTCGCGCCCTTGCCGCCGAATCCGAGATCGAATCTCTGCCCGAAGATCGTTTCGCCCGGCTTCGGGAATTGATTCGTAAAGGTCGTCAGATCAACGTTTGCGCTGCCCACCACTGCAATTCGAGGGCGCTTTGCCATGTCTTTGCTGTTTTCCTCCGGCAGGTTGCGGAACGCCGAGTCTATTCAGCTCTCGCGGAATGTGTCAAACCGGACGCGCAATCACCACCGATCGCGGGTGATTCAGCGACCATTGTTTCTGCTATAGTTTCGTTCCTTGACAGTTCGTTTTGGGAGGTCCCATGCCGCGCAATGTTCGCTGTGCCTTGATTCAAGCCAGCAACGCGCTCTCGACCGAGCGCCCTCTCGCCCAAATCAGGAAAGCGATGATCGATAAGCATATGAAATTGATCGAACAGGCCGCGCGCAAGAAGGCACAGATTCTTTGCCTGCAGGAGCTTTTCTACGGGCCGTATTTTTGCGCGGAGCAGAACCCGCGCTGGTACGAATTGACTGAGCGTGTGCCCGACGGTCCGACCACGCGCCTGATGCAAAAAGTTGCCGCCAAGCACCGCCTGGTCATGGTGGTTCCGGTGTACGAAGAGCAGATGCCGGGCGTCTATTTCAATACGGCTGCCGTGATCGATGCCGACGGGCGCTATCTGGGCAAATATCGTAAGCATCACATCCCCCACTGCCATCCCGGATTTTGGGAAAAGTTTTATTTCACTCCCGGCGATCTCGGTTATCCAGTCTTCGAGACCAAATTTGCGCGTGTCGGGGTTTATATCTGCTACGACCGACACTTTCCTGAAGGTGCCCGCATCCTCGGACTGAATGGCGCCGAGATCGTGTTCAATCCTTCCGCAACTGTTGCCGGGCTCTCGGAATATTTATGGGAACTGGAACAGCCTGCTCACGCCGTCGCTAACGGCTACTTTGTGGGAGCGATCAATCGCGTGGGGACGGAGAAGCCGTGGAGCATTGGCGAATTTTATGGCAAAAGTTATTTCTGCAATCCGCGCGGGAAGATTATCGCCCAAGCCAGCCGCAATAAAGACGAGGTCGTGGTCGCGGATCTCGACCTCGACATGATTGCCGAAGTCCGTAAAGTTTGGCAGTTCTTCCGCGACCGCAGACCGGATAGCTATGGCCCATTAACGACCCAGAGCGGGACATCGCATGGACGCTCCGCAGCCGCCGACTAAACCTGCCACTCCGATGACGACCACGCCGCAGTTGCGCTCTCGAATCGAATCCAGCCCGCTCTACAACCAAGATCTCGCCCCGGCCACCGCCGAGCGCCGAACCTGGGGCACCTACAACTTTGCGGCCCTTTGGATTTCGATGTCGGTGAACATTCTTACCTACATGCTGGCTGCAAGTTTGATTCAGGGTGGGATGAACTGGAAACAGGCGGTCGCGACTATTTTTATGGGCAACGTGATTGTGTTGGCGCCGATGCTATTGAATTCGCATCCCGGCGCGAAGTATGGAATTCCTTTTCCAGTTCTGGCGCGCGCATCCTTCGGAGTGTTGGGAGCGAATATTGCCGCGGTGTTGCGCGCCCTGGTCGCTTGCGGATGGTTCGGCATTCAAGCATGGATCGGCGGCGAGGCCATCAGCACCTTGCTGGCGACGCTCGCCCCTGGCTGGAAAGATTTCCCCTATGGCACCGCCATTTGCTTCTTTCTTTTCTGGCTCATCAATCTTGCGGTCGTCCTTAAGGGAATCGAGTACATCAGAATTCTGCAGGGAATCAGTGCGCCGATCCTGCTTGGAGTTGGCTTGCTGCTGTTGGGATGGGCCTATCATGCGGCTGGCGGCTTCGGTCCCATGTTCTCCGTGCCATCGCACTTTCAAACCTTTCCCGAGTTCCTAAGGTTTCTGATCCCTGCGCTAAACGGTACGGTCGGTTTCTGGGCTACCGTTTCCTTGAACATTCCGGACTTCACGCGTTTCGCGCGCAACCAACGGGAGCAGGTAATAGGTCAGGCCTTGGCCTTGCCCACGACCATGACGCTGTACTCTTTCGTCGGAATCGTCGTGACCTCAGCCACGGTGGTGATTTACGGAACCGCCATCTGGGATCCGGTACAACTGCTCAGCCGTTTTCATTCACCTGTGGCCGTCGTAATCTCCCTGGTGGCGATTCTGCTGGCTACGCTCAACGTCAACATCGGGGCGAATGTGGTTTCGCCAGCGAACGATTTTTCCAACCTGTGGCCGCGCAGGATTAGTTTTCGCGCCGGAGGCGTCCTCACTTGTTTCATGGGAATCGCGCTCATGCCGTGGAAGCTGCTCTCTAACTATAGGACGTTCATTCTCGGCTGGCTCGGCGGCTATGCGGCATTTCTCGGGCCGGTCGCGGGAATCATGATCTGCGATTACTTCGTCATCAGGCGGCGAGTCTTACACGTGGACGACCTGTACCTTCGCGGCGGGCTCTACGAGTATTCACGAGGATTCAACTGGCGCGCCGTGATTGCGTTGGCGCTGGGAGCAGGCACTGCGCTTGCTGGACTTGCAGTTCCGTCGGTGCGCGCGCTATATGACTACTCGTGGTTCGTCGGCTTCGCAGTTTCTTTTTTGGTCTATTACGCGCTGATGAAATCTCAACGTCAGGCAACGTTTGCTCCCCAGGAAGCGGCTTAACTCCGGTTAGCTCTTTTTGCTTTCAGGAACTCAGGCAGCACGTCGCGCTGGTAAGTGTCGAGCGTCTGCTCTTCATCTCCGCACATGAGGTAAATATTGAACTGCGTAACCCCTACGTCCGCGAGTTCGTTCAATTTCTTCCGATGGGCCTCAGCTGGACCGATCAGGCAGAAGCGGTCCACGACCTCATCGGAAACAAAGTCGGCGTTGTCGCTTTCGACTTCGCAATGATGCTGATAATCGTAGTTGCCGCGATCCTGCACAAACGAAGTCAAGGCCGGAGGCAGATCTTCCGGCTTATATTGACGGATCAGATCCATGACATGATTCGAGACCAACGCCGGGAACCACCGCACTCGGTCACGCGCAACCTTCCAATCATTGGAGACCCACACCGGCGCGGCTGCCATCACTTCGATCTTACTCAGGTCGCGTTCCGCGGCCCGAGCGCCCTCCTTGACAAAGCCCATGCACCAGTCGATTAACGCAGGATCGGCAAACTGCAGAATGATTCCGTCGGCGACCCGCCCCGCCATGTGCAGCACCTTCGGCCCGTAGCCTGCAATCCAGACTCGCGGAGAATCTTTCGCCCAGGTAAGACGGGTGGGCTGACCGTCATGCTGCACTTCCTTGCCAGACGTGAGATCGCGGAACTCAGCGACGGCAGCTTCCAACTGCGACCAACTCACCGGCTTTTTGCCCATCACGCGGCGCGAACTGTCGCCGCGACCGATACCAAGTTCCATCCGTCCGCCGGAAATCAGATTGAGGGTTGCGAACAGGCTGGCAGTCACGGTGAGGTCGCGAGTCGCGGGGTTCGTCACGCAAGTACCCAGCCGCATGCGTTTCGTATTCGTGGCCATCAGTGTCAGCAGTGGATACGGCTCCTTCCACAGAACGTGTGAATCGAAAATCCAGCCATACTCAAATCCGGCAGCTTCCGCCTGACGCGTCAGGCCTACGATGCGTTCGATCGAGATGTCAGGCTTTATTGCGATGCCGAATTGCATGGCCGATCCCTTTCGCGAAGAAATTTATGAGGAACTGATTTTGAACAAGTGTCGTGAAAAAGTGTTGTGAACAAGTATCGCGAACAAGTAAGGTGCGGCAGTGTAGCATAGAATTCTTTTTCGCTTCTCGGGCGGGACACAGCGATACCGACGGAGGATTCGATGGATTTCGACACAATCATTAATAACGGTTCTGTAGTGACAGCAACGGATACGTATGCCGCAGACGTAGGCATCGCGAATGGCAAGATTACCGCCATCGGCACCGATCTTCCAAGGCAGAACGCGACGAAGATTCTGGACGCATCGGGCAAGCTCGTTTTGCCCGGAGGCATCGACGTGCATACTCACCTCGACATGCCCTTCGGCGGCACCACCAGTGCCGATGATTTTGAGACCGGCACTCGAGCTGCGGCATTCGGTGGCACGACCACGCTAATCGATTTCGCGATTCAATATAAGGGCCAGCCCTTGCGGCAGGCTTTCGACACTTGGATGAGCAAGGCATCGAGCAAAGCTACCTGCGATTACGCTTTCCACTGCATCGTCACCGACGTCTCGGGGGGACAACTTTCGGAAATGAACGATCTCGTCCATGAAGGCGTGACCAGCTTCAAACTTTTCATGGCGTATCCGGGTGTGTTCATGCTCGACGACGGCAGTATCTTCAAGGCCCTGCAGACGACTTCGAGGAACGGCGGCCTGGTTTGCATGCATGCCGAAAATGGCAGCGCGATTGATGTGATCGTGCAGCAGGCTCTGGCGGAGGGCAAACGGGCCCCGAAGTATCATGCGCTGACTCGGCCCACAACCGCGGAGGCAGAAGCCGTAAGCCGCGCCATTGCGCTGGCCGAAATGGCAGGCGCGCCCATCTACATCGTGCATTTGAGCTGCAATGATGCGCTGGAGAAAGTGCGCGAGGCGCGGGATCGGGGGCTTCCGGTATACGCCGAGACTTGTCCGCAATACTTATACCTTTCGCTGGAGAACATGGATGCTCCCGGTTTTGAAGCAGCGAAGTTCGTTTTCACTCCGCCGTTGCGTGAGAAGTGGAATCAGGAAAAGTTGTGGAATGGACTCAAGCAGGATCACTTGCAGGTTGTTTCTACAGACCATTGCCCATTTTGTTTCAAGGAACAAAAAGAACTGGGGCGGGATGATTTCACAAAAATTCCCAACGGAGGTCCGGGTGTGGAGCATCGGATGAGTTTGATTTATTCGGGCGGTGTGGCCGGCGGACGGTTCAACGCGAACCGGTTCGTAGAACTGACATCGACTACTCCGGCGAAACTATTTGGGCTGTATCCGCGCAAGGGAACGATCGCGGTTGGCAGCGACGCCGATCTGGTGATTTTCGACCCCAAGCGCAAGCACACCATCAGCGCGAAGACTCACCACATGCGCGTCGATTATTCGATGTTCGAAGGTATTGAGGTCACAGGCATGGCCGACCTCGTTGTTTCCCGAGGAAAAGTTGTGGTAGAAGGAGACAAGTTTCTGGGACGCGCGGGTCAGGGAGAATTCTTACGCCGAGCAACTTATGCGCATGTGAGCGGCTAAGCCTTTCTAGCGCAGAGCCGCGTAGAGCGCTTCTTTCCATCGCTGGTTATCGATGCTCCAGCACACGTTAGATTTCCTTCGATCGGGCGCAGCCGCCCATACTGTCCGGTTGCGCTCATCCGCTGCGACATTCAGCCGATCCACTACTGTCATCCCGCGTGTTAGTTCGCTCTGAGTTTCCACGTCGACATAGTGCTCGCTCCACTCAGTTCCAATCGTTGGATCCAAGGCGAGACACATGGCTACCGGATCTGGCAGGCAGATTCCATCTTCTCCAGTTTGAATTTTGTACGCCTCGCGCGCATGACTGTTGCACTCAATGGCGAAGTGGGCGAGTTTTTTACTGAAGCCTCCAATGTGGTCGATGTCAGCTTCGCCCAGCACGGCGTCTCCGCGGCAGAGTTGCCATCCAATCAGCTCGATGGGGAGTCCACTGTGCATCACGATGCGAGCCGCTTCCGGATCGACCCAAATGTTGTATTCTGCAGCCGGAGTGACGTTGCCTTCGCAACACGGCGCTCCGCCCATCACCACGCAGCGGCTAACGTTTGCCGCAATCCCTGGCTTCTTCGAGAGCGCCAAGGCAACATTCGTCAGCGGGCCCAACGTCACCAGAACGAGCCCGGGGTTCGCGTCGATCGTTTCGATAAGGGCATCGACCGCGTGCAGTTTTTCCACAGATTGTCGGGGCGCAGGGTAGTTGTGATCGCCGAGCCCGTCGCGCCCGTGAAACCAGGTCGCGTTCTGGTAAGTACGAAGCAGGGGCTTTTCCGCGCCCGAATAGACCGGCACTTTTGCGCCGCAAAGTTCGGCCGTATATAGAGCGTTGCGAGTTGCCTGCTCCACGTTCACGTTTCCGGCCACCACGGTGATCGCAACCACGCGAACCTCTGGCGCGCACAACGCCATGATGAGCGCGACGGCATCATCCGAAGCGGTGTCGGTATCAATGAGAAACGTTCGGGCCACGGGCGTAGGATAGCAGACCGTCGCGACTTCGCTTCACCGCAGGATCGCTTACCTGCGAGCATGACTTGCAGTCCGACTTGTGACTCGCAGCGAAGAAGAGTAGAGTTACAAACTTTCCAGGGGAGACCACGATGTATACGCCGCCGAATCTGACGATTGCGCTGTTAATGATGATTACCAGCGCCATCTGCTGGGGCTCGTGGGCCAACACGTATAAGGGCGTCAAGAATTACCGTTTCGAACTTTTTTATTGGGATTACGCGATCGGAATTTTTCTTATTTCTCTAATCCTCGCCTTCACCATGGGCAGCACGGGCCACGACGCCAACAGTTTCGTAAATAACGTTCAGGCCGCGGACACTTCCAACATCATCTCTACCCTGGCAGGCGGGGCCATATTCAACCTTGCGAACTTGTTGCTGGTAGCGGCAATCGACATGGCGGGGCTTGCAGTCGCCTTCCCGGTGTCGATTGGAATCGCCTTGGTCGTGGGCGTGGTGTTGAACTTCATTCTGCAACCTCAAGGCAACGGCCTGCTTTTGGCGAGTGGCGTCGTATGCGCGCTGGTCGCAGTGATTCTCGATGGCAAGGCTTACGGCAACCTCGCCCGCTCCGGGCAAGGTACCTCGCGCAAGAGCATCGTTCTATGCGTGGTCTCCGGAACTCTGATGGGACTGTGGAGCCCGTTCATGACCTATGCCATGACTCGCGGACACTCGCTCACGCCTTACAGCGCGGCGACGTTCCTCACGCTAGGAGCCCTGCTTTCCTGTTTTGTGTGGAATATCTATTTCATGAAGAAGCCTCTGGTTGGTGCTCCCGTCGGCTTCAGCGGATTTTTCAGTGGGCCTCCCGCCGGACATCTCCTCGGACTGATCGGCGGTGCTGTGTGGGGGTTAGGAACGGTATTCAATCTCACGGCCGGCAAACTGACGGGGCAGGCGATTTCCTATGCCATCGGTCAATCGGCGCCGATGGTCGCGGCGCTGTGGGGAGTGTTGGCGTGGAAGGAATTTGCGGGCTCGGGAACTCGCGCGAAGATCTATCTGGCGCTCATGTTTGTTTTCTACGGGCTGGCGATTCTGTTGGTCGCGCGCGCCAACGGATGAGTCCGAACCCTGGTTTATTTCCGAGGCAATCTGAAGGCAATCTAAAGCAACATGCCGGCGATTGAGGCCGACATCAGATTAGCCATAGTTCCTGCGAGCATTGCCCTCACGCCGAGCCGAGCCAGTTCGCCTCGTTTGTTGGGGGCGAGCGCGCCGATGCCGCCGATCTGAATTCCGATCGAACTGAGATTCGCGAAACCGCAAAGAGCAAATGTTGCAATCGTTACCGAGCGCGGATCGAGCGCTGCTTTCTGTCCTCCCAGCATGGAAAAAGCGACCAATTCATTCAAGACCATGCGCGTGCCCAGGAGGTTGCCCACGATCAGGCAATCATGTTTCGGAATGCCGATGACCCAGGCTATCGGCGCGAAGATGACTCCGAAAATCTGCTCCAGGCTCTGCGGAAACCACCCGAAATGATTGTGGATGCCGCCGAAGATTCCGTTGACGAGCGCAATCAGCGCGAGAAACGAAATCAGCATCGCGGCAATATTGAGCGCCAGCTGCAAGCCGTCGGTCGTCCCGCGGGAAATTGCGCCCAGCAGATTCTCCTCCTTCTCCGTCTTCTCTTCCTCGGCACTCAGGACGACGCGACCGGCAGTTCGTGCCTGCTCGGTTTCCGGCACCAGCATCTTCGCCATCAACAAAGTTCCCGGCGCTGTCATAATCACCGCGCTGAGCAGATGTTTTGGGTCAATGCCGAAAGATATATAGGCCGCCATGATTCCGCCGGAAACGTGCGCCATCCCGCTGGTCATCACGGTCATCAGTTCCGAGCGAGTCAAGTCCGGCAGAAAGGGGCGGATCGTCAGCGGCGCTTCGGTTTGTCCCATAAAAATGCTGGCCGCAACATTTAGCGATTCAGCGCCGCTCGCTCCCATCACGCGGGTCATCACCCAGGCAAAAACCTTGATGATGATTTGCATGATGCCAAAGTGATAGAGCACGGCGAAGAAAGCGGCAATGAAGATAACGGTCGGCAGCACTCCGAAGGCGAAGTATCCCAGTTGCGATCCCGGCTTGGCCAGGTCGCCGAAGACGAAGTGGGATCCCGCGTAGGCGTAACTCAACAGCTTCGTGACGGCATCCCCAGCTTTCTGAAATACAATTCGCCCCGCGTCAACTCGCAATACGAAGACCGCAAAAACGAACTGCAGACCCAGGCCCCACGCAACGGTTTTGAGGCGAATGGCACGCCGATTCGTGGAGAAGATGTAAGCGAAGCCGAGCATGGTCAACAGGCCAAGAATTCCTGTGAATCGTCCCATTCAGTTTTTCTCCGCGGATTTGCCGATGACTTGGTGGATGAGCGGCCTTTTCGTCAATGGCGCCGCGTTCGTTATTTCACAACTCGTCTCAACCAGTTGCCGAGCCCGCGCTGCGTTCGACTCAGCATTGTAGTGAATCGTTGCGAGCGGCCCGCCCGCGGAAACTCGATCTCCAACTTTTTTGTGCAGAACAATTCCGACGGCTGGATCCACGGAATCTTCCTTGCGCTCGCGGCCTCCGCCCAGAATCACGCACGCGGTGCCAATCTCCGCACACTGCATCGAGGCCACATATCCGGCCTCAGCGCTTGAAACCTGCAGGGTGTGCTGCGCCCGGGGAAGCCTATTGGCATCGTCGATGACCCGCGCATCGCCGCCCTGCAACTCCACCATTTCCCGGAATTTCTCCAGCGCCTTGCCCGAAGAAATCAGTTTTGCGCTTTGCTGCTTTCCTTCCTCAACCGTTCTTGCAACCTCTCCAAGATGCAGCATCCATCCCGCCAAATCCAGGCAGAGCTCCCGTAAATCGGCGGGCCCGCCGCCGTGCAAGACTTCCACGGCCTCGACTACCTCCAGCGCGTTACCGATCTTGTTTCCCAAGGGCTGATCCATATCGGTGATGAGCGCGACTACTTTCTTGCCCATTCGCTCTCCGGTCTCGACCATCAACGCGGCGAGGAAGGCGGCGTCTTTCTCACTCTTCATGAACGCGCCGGATCCGGTCTTCACGTCGAGCACCAGCGCATCAATTCCTTCCGCCAGTTTTTTGCTCATGATGGACGCGCAAATTAGATACGGGCTCTCCACGGTCCCCGTGACATCGCGGAGCGCGTACAGCTTGCGATCTGCTGGCGCAATTTCTGCGGTTTGCCCAATCATGGCGCAGCCACACTTCTCGAGCACGCGGCGGAACTCTGTCACGGAAAGATTCACGTTGAATCCGGGGATGGCTTCCAACTTGTCGAGCGTACCTCCGGTGTGGCCAAGACCACGCCCGCTGATCATGGGAACCGCAATTCCAGCAGCGGCCGCCAGCGGAGCCAAAACCAGAGAAGTCTTATCGCCCACTCCTCCGGTAGAGTGCTTGTCGACTTTCCTGGCCCGCAGCGACGAAAGATCCAGCACCTCGCCCGAATGCAGCATCGCGTCGGTGAGCGCCGCCGTTTCTGCCCGCGTCATCCCCTTCAGCACCACCGCCATCAGCCACGCCGACACTTGATAGTCGGGAATTTCCCCCGCAGTATATGCAGTGATCAAGCCTTCAATCTCGTGCCGCAATAACTCAATGCCATCCCGCTTTTTGTGAATCACATCAATCGCGCGAAAAGTTTGCGGCGGTGCGTTATTCTGGCTCACTGTAAACGGAATCCCTCCGGCAGAAGTTCGGTGATGTGCGCCTGCTTTGGCCCGGTAGCACCTTGGAAAAAAATGGTGGCGTCAGGACCGAATTCGTAAATCACCTGGCGGCAGGCCCCGCAAGGCGAACACGCAACCCCGTGATCGTTGGCAACGGCTACAGCCTGAATCTCAATCTTCGGACCTAACTGCGCGACCGCCGAAAAAATTGCGGTTCGCTCGGCGCAGTTAGTCATTCCATAGGAGGCGTTCTCCACATTGCATCCGGAAAAGATTTTGCCATTGGTCAACAGGACCGCCGCGCCCACATGGAACTTCGAATAGGGCGCATGAGCGTTGTTCATCACTTTGACGGCCGCTTGCTCCAGCTTCTTTCGCAGGTTCGCGGACACTGTCTTCTTGGGCATAGATAAAATCAAAACGTTTACGGGGTGTGCAGTGGAGGACTGGCTGCAAGCGCCGAATCGTGCGTCATTGTAAACCCTCACGGAGAATCCCGGTATTTTCGCCCAGCTCGAAATGAGAACCACTGGGGACAATCGAATTCGCCTTGTAGGATGGCCTGCCGTACAATTGCAATTCAAGATCCGCCCGCGATTCGGCCACGGGCTCGGATTCTCACGTTAGAGATATCAGGCAAAGTTGCCATGTCCGTCGATCGCGACTATCCCAACCTCGCACCCAAGTCTGAGAACGCAATCACGTCTCCTGAGCTTCCCGCCTCGAACGCGATCGCCACGCTGGCCGGACGTGCGCTCCTTCCCAACATCGGTATCCCGCTCGACTTGAACTGGCTGCAGGAGGTTCGAGTCAACACCAGCGCCGTGGAACGCCGAGTCCAGACACAGGTGGCCCGCCGCACGGTGAAGAAAGAATGGCAGGCCGCGTGGCTATTGCGTGCGATCTCATGCATGGACCTTACGACTCTCTCCGGCGATGACACGGACGAACGGGTTCGGCGTCTGTGCGCGAAGGCGCGACAACCGCTTCAGCAGGATCTCGTACAGAAACTTGTAATCGAGGAGTTGGAGATTAAAGTTGGTGCTGTATGCGTGTATCACACCTTCATTGAAACCGCCCTGAACGCGCTCGAGGGAAGCGGCGTTCGCGTTGCGGCCGTCTCCACCGGATTTCCCGCCGGGCTGTCGCCGCTCGCCGAGCGCGTCGCGGAAATTCGCCGATCGGTGGAAGCGGGAGCTCATGAAATCGACGTTGTAATCACTCGTGCTCATGTTTTCGGCGGACGCTGGCAGGCCCTCTACGATGAGGTCGCGACATTTAAGCAGGCCTGTGGTGCGGCTCACATGAAAGTCATTCTGGGTACGGGCGATCTACTGACGCTGCGCAATGTGGCGCGCGCCAGCTTCGTCGCCATGATGGCGGGCGCGGACTTCATCAAGACTTCGACCGGCAAGGAACCGACGAACGCCACGCTGCCGGTAAGCCTGGTAATGGTTCGCGCCATACGCGAATACGCGCAACAAACCGGCATGGCCGTCGGGTTCAAGCCGGCGGGAGGAATCCGTACGGCGAAGCAGTCCATCGACTGGCTGGCCATGATAAAGGAAGAACTCGGCTCGTCTTGGATACGGGCGGAGATGTTCCGCTTCGGGGCGAGCGGACTGCTGGGAGACATCGAACGGCAGCTGGAACATTACGCGACCGGTCGTTACTCGGCTGAGTATCGTCATCCAATTGCGTAGGCAAAAAGTACAGGGGATCTCAACGGAGCAAATGAGTCGATGAGCATTGCCGAAAAATTCGCTGTGATGGAGTACGGGTCAGCGCCGGAAGATCCGAAAGAAGCGGCGGCGTGGTTAGAACGCCATGGACGGCGCTTTGGACTCTTCATCGGCGGAGCGTGGCAGTCACCCGCCGCCGGAGAATATTTCGACACATTCGATCCCTCAAATGGTGAAAAGTTGGCGGCCGTTGGTCAAGGCGGCGTTGCAGACATCGACGCAGCCGTGCGGGCTGGGCGCGCCGCCTTCCCGAAATGGAGGACGCTAACTCCGCACGCGCGGGCGCGCTATCTTTACGCCCTCGCACGACTCGTGCAGAAACACTCCCGGCTGCTCGCGGTTCTCGAAACCATGGACAACGGCAAGCCCATCCGCGAGAGCCGCGACATCGATATCCCGCTGGTGGCGCGGCATTTCTATTATCACGCCGGTTGGGCGCAATTGCTCGATGAAGAATTCCCGCAGTACGAACCTTGCGGCGTGGTGGGCCAGATTATTCCGTGGAATTTTCCGCTCCTCATGCTGGCGTGGAAAATAGCGCCGGCACTGGCGACAGGAAACACCGTGGTCCTGAAACCTGCCGAGTTTACTCCTCTAACGGCGCTCGCCTTCGCAGAACTTTGCCAGGAGGCGGGATTGCCCGCCGGGGTCGTCAACATCGTGACCGGAGATGGCTCGACCGGCGAAGCGCTGGTCACGCATCCTGATGTCGATAAGATTGCATTCACGGGATCGACGGAAGTTGGACGCGCCATTCGCAGCGCCACTGCCGGAAGCCACAAGCGCCTTTCGCTTGAACTCGGCGGCAAATCTCCATTCATCATCTTCGAAGATGCGGATCTCGATAGCGCGGTCGAAGGTCTGGTCGATGGGATCTGGTTCAATCAGGGGCAGGTGTGCTGCGCCGGTTCGCGTCTGTTGATGCAGGAGAGCATCGCGGAACCGTTGATGTCGAAGATTCGCGGCCGCATGAGCACTCTTCGCATCGGTGCTCCCCTCGATAAAAGTATTGACATTGGCGCCATCGTCGCACGCGTACAACTGGATCGCATCGAGCGCATGGTGGCACAAGGAGTCGCGGAAGGAGCAACCTGCTGGCAGCCACAAGTCGTGTTGCCGACGCGCGGTTTCTATTTTCCGCCGACACTTCTGAGCAATGTGCACCCTACGTCGATCGTCGCACAGCAGGAAATCTTCGGCCCCGTCCTGGCGGCCATGACGTTCCGCACTCCGAAGGAAGCGGTGGAACTGGCCAACAATACGGTCTATGGCCTGGCGTCGTGCGTTTGGAGCGAGAACATCAATGTGGCGCTGCATGTGGCCGCGCAACTCAAGGCCGGCGTGGTATGGGTGAATTGCACAAATCTGTTCGATGCGGCCTGCGGTTTTGGTGGATACCGAGAGAGCGGATACGGCCGCGAAGGCGGAAGAGAAGGCTTGCTCGAATACATGGAGCCGACGTGGTTCAAGCACGCCCCAGCCCTGCCGGCCGCGGCCTCTCCCTCCGCAGCGCAACTCGCCGGACCAGGCGCTGGGCTCATAGAAGAGAAGGCTGATGCAAGCAGGCCTGCCATCGACCGCACCGTAAAACTCTATATCGGCGGCAAGCAAGCCCGTCCCGATTCCGGTTACAGCATGGAGGTGCGCTCGCCGGATGGCCACCTGTTAGGCGAAGCTGCTCTGGGCAATCGGAAAGATATTCGCAATGCCGTGGAAGCGGCGCGCAAGGCCGAAGCATGGGCAAAGGCCACAGCGCACAATCGCGCCCAGGTTCTGTATTACTGCGCGGAGAATCTCGCGCAGCGCAGTGGTGAAATCGCGCAACGACTCGCTACGGCTGTCGGAGAGAAGCAAGCGGCGGCGGAAGTCGAACTTGGCATCGAGCGCATCTTTTCGTATGCCGCATGGGCCGACAAGTTCGACGGCGCCGTGCACAATCCCCCGTTCCGCACTATCGCAATCGCGATGAACGAGCCGATTGGAACTGTTGGCGTGATCTGTCCCGTAGAGGCGCCGTTGCTGGGCTTTTTGTCACTGGTGATGCCGCTGCTCGCCGTCGGCAATACCGTGGTTGCAGTTCCGTCGGAGAGATATCCGCTGGTTACCGGCGACCTCTACCAGCTTTTCGACACCAGTGATCTGCCCGGTGGCGCCATAAATATCGTGACGGGATACGCCTCGCAACTGCTGAAAACCCTTGCTGAACACGACGACGTCGATGGCCTTTGGTGTTACGGAGACGAAGCCACCGTCGCCGCCGCAAAAGCGATGTCGACTGGAAACTTGAAACAGGTTTGGACGAACGAAGGCCGCGTGATCGACTGGTTCAATCCCAAGCACGCGGAAGGCCGCTGGTTCCTGGAGCATGCCACTCAGGTGAAAAATATCTGGGTTCCGTATGGCGAATAGCCGGTTCGGCGACCGATCGCCATTATTTGTATTTGTCCATTTGCATTTGTACCAGCTCAGCGCTAGCATACCTCGGTCCGCTTCGCCGCTGCTTTCTCTCTCGCACGTTTCGGTTTGATCAAGGAGGACCTATGGGTATCGCAGTTTCCCCTCAAATTCATCCGCAAGTTGCGGAGTTCATCGACCAACCACGGAAGATGTTGATCAACGGCAAGTGGGTCAACGCCGCTTCCGGAAAAACATTTCCCACATACAATCCCGCCACCGGCGAAGTTCTGGCTCGGGTCGCGGAAGGTGATCGCGAAGACATCAATCAGGCAGTAAAGGCGGCCCGCAGGGCCTTCGACAACGGCCCTTGGCGTCGGATGAGTGCCTCCGAACGCGGTCGTCTGGTCTGGAAACTCGCCGATCTATTGGAGCAGCATACCGAGGAGTTTGGCTACATCGAGAGCCTCGACAATGGCAAGCCTCTTAGCATCGCCAAGGCTGCCGACGTTCCGCTCGCCGTGGATCTTTTCCGCTACATGGCAGGATGGGCCACCAAGATCGAGGGCAACACCATTCCACTCTCGGTTCCGTACACTCCCGGCGCAAAATATCTCGCGTATACACTGCGAGAGCCGGTCGGGGTTGTCGGTCAAATTATTCCGTGGAACTTCCCGCTGCTCATGGCGGCGTGGAAACTCGGTCCCGCTTTGGCTACGGGCTGCACCGTGGTGTTGAAGCCCGCCGAGCAAACTCCGCTATCCGCGCTGCGTCTCGGCGAACTGATCATGGAGGCCGGCTTCCCCGAAGGCGTGGTCAACATTGTCCCCGGTTACGGCGAAACGGCGGGGGCTGCGCTGGCCGCTCATCCCGACGTAGACAAGATTGCTTTCACCGGATCCACCGAAGTCGGTAAGCTGATCGTCCACGCGGCCACCGGAAATCTCAAGAAAGTTTCTCTGGAGCTGGGCGGCAAGTCTCCGAACGTCGTCTTTAAGGATGCCGATCTCGAGACCGCCATCCCTGGCTCAGCCAGCGCCATCTTCTTCAACCACGGCCAGTGCTGCTGCGCCGGTTCTCGGTTGTACGTGGAGAAATCGATTTACGATCAAGTAGTGGAAGGAGTCGCGGAACATGCCCGTAAAATCAAGGTCGGCTCCGGCCTTGATCCCGACACGCAGATGGGTCCTTTGGTTTCAGAGGAGCAACTGAATCGGGTGTGCGGATATCTGGAAGCCGGATTCTCCGAAGGCGCAAAGGCCGTTGCCGGAGGCCACAAGGCTGGCGAGCGTGGATACTTCGTTGAGCCCACCGTGCTCGTCAACACACAAGAGAACATGAAGGTCGTGCAGGAAGAAATCTTCGGGCCCGTTGTGGCGGCGATGCCGTTTACGGATCCGGAGGAAATCATTCCTCGCGCCAACGACAGCGACTATGGCCTGGCCGCCGCTGTCTGGACACGCGATATCGGCAAGGCACATCGCATGGCGGAACAGCTTCGTGCCGGCACCGTCTGGATCAACTGCTACAACATTTTCGACGCAGCGATGCCTTTCGGCGGTTACAAGCAATCGGGCTGGGGACGCGAGATGGGCCACGACGCCCTCAGCCTCTACACCCAAACCAAAGCGGTCTGCGCCAGGATCGCTTAGCGACTCGAAGTCGTGTGGAGCGGGCACTCTTGCCCGCTGCTGTGTGCTGCCGCAGGCAAGCGGGCAGAAGTAAACGCTCCACACGATCTAGCTCGTATTCAAAATAAAAAGGACGGCGGGTTGACTCCCCACCGTCCTTCAATTTTGCCTCTTCAGCGTGGTGCGTTATTTTTTATTTTTCCATCAGCAGAACCTTCTCCGCGTCGTCAATCTCCGTCAGCTTCACCTCAATCACTTCGTTCATCGTCGTCTGTACGTTGCGCCCGACGAACGTCGCCTCGACGGGAATCTCGCGATGACCGCGGTCGATCAGCACGCACAGTTGCACGCGCCGCGGCCTGCCATGCGAAAAAAGCGCGTCGAGCGCGGCTCGCGTTGTGCGTCCCGTGAAGAGAACGTCATCGACCAGCACAATATTTTTGTCCTCAATCTCAAATCCAATCTCTTTTTCTTGTACCACCGGCTTCGGTCCAAGTGTCGACAGATCGTCGCGGTAAAACGTGATATCCAACGTCCCCACCGGCACTTTCGCGCTCTCAATTCGCGTAATGATCTTGCCCAGTCGTTCGGCAATAGGAACTCCACGGCGGCGAATTCCCACCAATCCCAGGCCATCGACACCGCTATTTTTTTCCACGATTTCGTAAGCCAGCCGCACCAGCGTGCGCTCAATTTCGGATGCGGACATGAGTTGTGCCTTCTGGCGAAGGCCCGTCTTGCGTGAAGAATTCTTTGCATTCATTATTCGTTATGTTCCAGCGGGCGGTGAACCCGGCTCCTCAATGTAGTCAACGCGCTCCCACAGGTCAAGCTCCTGAGGAAGGCACCCCAACACCCAACCAAGGTTTAGAGGCTTAGAGGCTGGACTTCTTGACCGGCTCCGGCGTGTCACAATGTCCTGAAAGAAGCTCTCGACTAGGACACTCGGTTCTTATCGTACGTGCAAAGGGAGGGCTTCCCTCGCGTATTGTCACTAGATTGATGGCCTCAGAATTTTTGCCCGCGGCATCTGTCGGCACAATCCCCACGCCCTGATTTCTTCCCAGAGCCTTGGCTCGGTACAGAGCCGCGTCCGCCAACGCAATCGATTCCTCGGCACAGATCGCCTCGAAGGCGTCGCGGCTCCAGGGATACGCGGCCCATCCTACCGAGCAAGTCTTTTTCACCAGAATTTCCTGGCCAAGATCGAAGGGTTCCGATGCCATCACCTCCAAAATTCGGCTGCAGAATGCCGGAATCCCCGAAGGATCGGCCGAACGGCTCATGATCAGAAATTCTTCTCCGCCCCAGCGCACCAGCACGTCGGACTTGCGAACAACCGTCGAGAGCCTTTGCGCCACAAGTTGGAGCAGCCGGTCACCTGCGGGATGGCCGTGCCGGTCGTTTACTTCCTTAAAAAAGTCCATATCGACCATCATGAATACGAGATCGCGATGATCCATCTTGCGAACGTCCCCTCCCCGTGCGCGCTGATAATTTCGCAACACTTGCCCGGCCTCGGCCGTCAGGATTTCTTCGAGATAGCGGCGGTTCCACACTCCGGTCAGCACGTCGGTGAATGAGATTTCTTGCAACTCCAAATTCTTACGCTGCAATTCCAGACTATGCCAGCGCAGCGAATGTTCTTTATTCTCCAGTTCATCCTTCAGGCGGCACATCTCGTCCAGATTCTGCCTGGATAACCGGAGCAGGCTCAGTAACTCCTGATCCAATAAGTGTTGTCGCACAAAAACCAATGCACCCATGATCAGCATGACGCCCACGGTTAGCAGCAGCCGATAGTCGCGAATGCTCTGCGGCGCATCTCCGCCAAATTGCGCCCAGGCCATCATCAACGGCGTCATGAACACCGCCACCATAGCCAGACGCGCTTTCCAAATCTCATAACCCTGACTCGGAACTTCCTCAAACGAATTCTGCCCCGGTATTTCGCGCGGCAACAAGCCGAAGCGCACAAACCAGACCATCCCAGCTACCAGTGGCACATCGAACAAACTTCCCGTGAAATAGAGATGCAGGTCAATCGCCTCGCTTGCCATCAGCGACGCGACACAATACAGCAACGTGGCGAGGAATAGATTGAAGTAAAGGGTTCGCCAAGCTCCGCGACTTCTGCGCCAGACCAGCATCAGGCCGGTCGCCAGCACCAGTTCTTCAGCGACGTAGAGCAGGTCAAAACTTCTGCCGTACACCAGCTCGCTGGGATATACATACTGCCAGGGAATCACGACGAAGAGATAGAGGAAGAGCCACCACGTAATCAGCAGCGCGAAATCAAGTGTTCCGACTCGCAGCGAGCGATTATCGTGTTTAACATGCGGCTGGACTGCTACCGCAGCCATCATGGGAACAATGTGCAGAAAAAGAATCACGTCCCCGACAAATGGATTAGGCGCCTCATGCCGCACCACCACTTCCAGATAAGTCCACATGAGTTGCGAGGCCAGCCAGGTTACAAAACCCAGGCCCAAAAGCGCCCAGAACAGACGAGCCTTTGCGGAGGTATTTCTCACGTTGGCAAGAACAGCCAACGTGGCACAAATCAGAATGATATTTTGAAGAATGTCGCCAAAAGCGGTGAGGGCAAATCCTCGCGGCACCACGAGCGACAACAATACTTGTACGCAGACCACGGCGCACACCAAGGCCGTCCACCTGCGGGCGTGCTGAAGCGGAGTTCTCCCCACAGTGCAGATTGTATGATCGCGACAACTTCCGCTTTCATTACCGAGGTAACCGGCGGCAGCGGTGGGAATCTAGGGGAGTGCGGCAGTGAAGCGTTGCGCGAAACGGTAAACATCCTGATACGAGTTGTATAAAGGCACTGCCGCAATCCGAAAGGTGTCCGGCTCTCGCCAGTCCCCGATCACTCCTGTCGCAGCCAGCTGGTCGCACAGTTCGCGGCCACCACGTGGCAACCGGATCGAGAGCTGGGCGCCTCTTCGGTTTCCTTCGCGCGGTGTGATGAGCGAAAACCCGGTTCCATTCTGTTGGTCGAGCAAGAATTGCATATATCCCGTAAGTGACAGGCTCTTAGACCGCAACCGTTCCAGTCCCGCCTCGCAAAAAATCTCCAGCGAGGCCCGCAAGGCAGCGAGCGCCAGAATCGGCGGATTGCTCAACTGCCAGCCTTCCGCTCCCTCCATCGGACGAAAGTCCGGTCCCATCTCAAACCGCGTCGTCTCGTCGTGTCCCCACCATCCTGCCAGGCGCGGCAATTCCCACGCGCGCGCATGCCGCTCTTGGACAAAACATCCTCCCCCGCATCCCGGGCCGCCATTCAAGTATTTGTAATTGCACCATACTGCGAAGTCCGGCCCCCAGTCGTGAAGTTGCAGCGGAATGTTTCCCACAGCATGGGCCAAATCAAATCCCACGACGCATCCCTTGCGCCGTCCCGCCTTAGTGATTTCTACCATGTCGAACGCTTGTCCCGTCACATAGTTCACTCCCCCGATGAGGATCAGCGCAATCGAGTCCCCTTCGCGTTCGATCAGCGCTTCGATATCTTCATCCCGCATGCAAGTCTCGCCGTCGCGAGGCGCAAGTTCGAGCAGCGACGAAGCGGGATCAAGACCATGGAAGCGAATTTGCGACTTCGCCGCATACTGATCCGAGGGGAACGCTCCGCCTTCGACCAGAATCTTGTGCCGCTCCGTCGTGGGCCGATAGAACGACGCCATCATCAAGTGCAGGTTCACCGTCAGTGAGTTCATCACTACTACTTCTGCGGGATGCGCCCCGACCAATGCCGCGGTCTGCTGCGTCAGCAACCGGTGATAGACCATCCAGGGATGGCTCGCGTGGAAGTGCCCTTCCACGCCGAGTTTCGCCCAGTCGCGCAGTTCCTGCTCAACATAGGCACCCGCGGTTTTCGGCTGCAGCCCGAGCGAGTGCCCGCATAAATAGATGCAGTCATGTCCAGCCTTTGCTTTTGGAATGAAGAAGCGGCTCCGGAAATGCGCCAGAGGGTCGCGGGCATCCATGGCGGCGGCAAACTCCTCGCCCATCTCAAACTGCGGAACGCTCACGAAACCATCTCCAGGGGCGTGAGTTGGCTGCGGATCAACTTGTCGGCCTTGTTCCAGTCGAGGTCTTCGATGCGCTCGATCCGGTCACAGAGCTCCGTCAGCATCAGGTCCTGAACCTGACCGCGCTTCAGGGCCGTCGCATACGGAATTCGATGAAACGTAACCATGGCGTACTTCGGAACAAACAACCGCGGGTACTTTGCTTCCAGTGCCAGCTCTACTTTCTTGCGAAACAAGAATCGCGGGTCGGCCACGCGATCTCGCATCTCCACAAAGTTTTCGACGGCCAGGTCAGCAATGGCGTCGGTGTTGATTTTTCGCGCCTCTTCGAACGTCGTGAACACACGATCCCAGTCCGCTCCATACCGGTCGAGCAGCGACAACAGAAAGGTGCAATCTTCAAACCCACAGTTGATCCCCTGCCCGAAAAAAGGGACAATCGCATGCGCCGAATCGCCGAGCAAAAGCACTCGCCCTTCCACATGCCAAGGCGAGCATTTGATCGTGACCATCGAGCCGGTGGGATTGGCAAAAAAATTGTCAGTCAGGTTGGGCATAAGCGGAATCGCATCGGGAAACCGCGGCTGACAAAACTCGATTACTGCGGACGGCGTGGTCAATTGGGCAAAGCTGTCCAACCCCGCGAACGGCAGAAATAAAATGCAGGCAAATGTTCCATCAATGTTGGGCAGCGCTATCAGCATGTAGTTGCCGCGCGGCCAAATATGAAGAGCGTTCGTTTCCAGAACATGTTTTCCATTTGCGCCGGCCGGAATTGTGAGTTCCTTGTAGCCGTAGTCCAGATATTGCTGTGAAAACTGGAACCGAGTTAGTCTCAGCATTTCGCCACGAATCGCCGACGCCGACCCATCACAACCAATAACAACGCTCGACTCGATCGTTCGCTCCTCGCCGCTCAGTTCATCTTTAAACTGCAAACTACCCGTCTTAAGGTCGACTCCGGTACACCGTTGTTGAAAGTGAATCTTTGCGCCCTGCAGTTCGGCCGCATTCATCAGCACCATATTCAATCCGGCGCGGGAGATGGAATGGATGACTTCCGCTTCATCTTTTCCATAGGGTTGAAATGTGAGATCGGATGTCGCGGAGTGCATCATCCGACCCTTCATCGGGATGACAATCGCACGCATCTCATCCCAGAGCCCAGCTTCGGAGAGGGCGTAGATGCCGCGGGTGGACAAAGCCAGATTGATCGACCGGCCTGCGCTGATTCGAACTTGCCGCATATCCGGACGTCTTTCATAGATCTCCACGCGGAAACCTCGCTTTATCAAACCAAGCGCCAGCAGTGGGCCAGTGAGCCCGGCACCAATTAGGGAAATAGTTTCGGCGTTATGAGTCATGCTCTAAGTAGGAGGCTGAGAACCGCGCGGAAACCTGAACGGCTATTCCGTCAATAACGTTCGCGCTTCCCACAATTCCGGAAAGAACTTCTTGTCCAGCGTATGCTTTAAGTAAGACGAGCCCGCGCTTCCGCCGGTTCCCATGCGCACGCCAATCACTCGCTCTACCAGTTGAATGTGCCGAAGCCTCCAGCTCACCACCAGTTCGTCGAACTCCGTGAGCCGTTCGCATACATCAATCCAATCGCGATGGTTCCGTTCATCCCGGTAGAGCGCGAGAATCGCTCGCGCCCGTGCGTCGAACCGCTCCCGCTCGGTCGCACTGAAATCGACCTGCAGCTTGCCCATCGCGCGCAACGCATCAAAGAATACATCGTGCAGAGAAGGCTCGCGCAGCCTCCGCCCCAGCAGGGCATGGGCTTCCGGAGTGGGTCGGTGATAGCGCAACATCTTCTCGTCCTTCAGGCCACACAGGAATTCCAGCTCGCGAAACTGTTCCGACTGAAATCCGCTGGCCGGCTCCAGCTTGCCACGGAACGCCAGGAAGTGCGTGGGCAGCATGGTTTCAAGAATCGTGAACTGCTCCACCAGCACCCGGGTAATTTCTGTGCAGCGTCGCAGCAGTCGTGCCGCTTCATACACTTCGTCGCGCGACTTTGGATTCGCACCCGCCGCCCGAAGGTTGGTGACCACCGCATCCAGATCGTGCAGCAACTCCCTGAACCACAACTCGTATGTCTGATGCACGATGATGAACAACAACTCATCGTGATGCTCCGGCGAAGACTGTGGATGTTGGAGCTGCAGCAGTTCCGGAACTTTGAGATACGAGCTGTAGGTGAGCTGCTCGCCGTGCGGTACGATCGGTGCTCCGTCACTCGAGACCTCTACTCTCTGCGTAGTCGCCGCGCCCTCTGGTTCCAGTCCAAGAAATGAAACCGCATTCCCGCCCAGCAAGAGAGCCTTCACATCTTCCGACAAATTACTCGATCGAATTAACGAACCTACGCGATACTCGCCGAGAGGGAACGGATAATCGGAGCCCAACATCACGCGCTCGGTTCCCATCGTTCCCACAAGAAACTGTAGAGCGCGCTCGTCAAAGACTGCCGAATCCAAATAGAAGCGATTCAAATAGCGTCGGGGCGGCAACTCGCAAAGGCCCCGCGCCACCGGATGATGCTGCCAAGCGTTTTCCAATCGTCCCAACAGAAACGCGAAACTTCCTCCGCCATGGGCGAAGCAGATTCGCAGCTTCGTCGGCAACTTGTCGAACGCGCCGCCTAGAATCATCGCGACAATGCCAAGCTGCGTCTCCGCCGGCATGCCCACGGTCCAAGGCATCATATATTTCGGCATGCGCTTCGCCGCCAGCATGTCCCAGGGATGAACCAGCACCGCCGCGCCCTCATCCGCGCAGTGATGCAGGAACGTCACAATGCCCGGATCATCAAGATTTTTCTCTCCAACGTGATTACCGATCTGTACGCCGAGATGGCCGGCGCGAACGCACCGGCTCAATTCTTTACACGACGCGTCGATATCCTGCAGAGGAACCTGGCACAATGATTTCAGCCGGCCCTTCCCCTGCGCGCATAGTTCCTGCGCCGCATCGTTGAACAGACGCGCGCTATCCAGCGCATGGCCCGCCGGACGCTCGTATCCGAACAACACCGGCGTAGCCGAAAGCACCTGCATCTCGATGCCGTCCCGATCCATTTCGCTGAGCCGCACGTCAGCGTCCCAGCATGCGGAATAAATCTGGCGGAAGAATCGGTCGCCCACCATGATTTCCGCCTTCCCCGGCTCCGTGTGCTTGATCGACGGCCAATTCGGAGTGCCATATCGCGCTGCCAGATCCGGCCATGCACGCGGGAAGAAATGATTGTGGATGTCGATGACGCGCATTGTTTACTGTTTGCCGGGATGAACCGTACCACAGTGTTTGCACTTGCGCAGATTTTCGTTGTTGTAAAACTGTTCAAACAAGGGAGGCAGATCGCGCACGATACTCTTCAACTTCACTTCGGCCCGATGCAGCAACTGATGGCAATTCGGGCAATACCATTCGAATCCATCCACCCTACCTTCCGGGCGCGGCATCTCGACGACCACGCCAATGCTGCCCGCCTGCCGCTGCGGCGAATGTCGGGTATGTTTCGGCAGAAGAAAAATCTCGCCTTCTTTAATTGGAATTTCGATGGGCGGCTTGCCGGGAGTCTCCATGATACGAATGAAAATATTGCCCTTCATCTGGTAGAAAAACTCCTCGGTCGGATCGTCGTGATAATCGCGCCGTTGGTTCGGACCTCCGACCACGGTCACCATCATTTCGCCGTCTTCCCACACCTGCGCATTCCCCACGGGCGGTTTGAACTTTTCCTTGTTCTCTTCGATCCAAGCCTGAAAGTTGAATGCCTTGAGGTCTTTGATGGACGGCATTTAAGACTCCTATTCGTCCGGCTTGTAGGCCATCGCCCGGATTTCGATCAGCAGATGCGGATGCGGCAACTGGTGGACGGCGACAGTCGTGCGAGCGGGCCCGTCGTTGCCGAAGTATTTACCGTAAACCTCGTTGTATCCCGCGAAATCGTTCATGCTAACCAGGTAAGTTGTCACTTCTACGACGTTTTCGAGTCGCGCTCCCACATTTTCTAGAATCTCGCGCACGTTTTCGATAACAGCTTCCGTCTGCTCTCGAATATCCAGGTGCGTGGTTCCTACCTCGTCGACTTCCGCGCCGGCAATTGTATTATCGGCACGGCGGGAGCTGGTTCCGGACACGAAGAAAAAATCGCCCGCGCGCTTGACGTGCGGATACTTGCCGCGCGGCCTTGCTTTGCCCTCAACAACTTTGCTTTCGACTTTCTTCATTGGCGTTTGCGCCCCGCTGTGGTGAGGCATCACAACCGAATACAAATATTGTTCAGCTCCGAATAAAAATTCAAGGAATGCATGCCGCCTTCGCGTCCGATTCCTGAGAGTCCCACCCCTCCGAAGGGGGTTCGCAGGTCTCGCAAGAACCAGCAATTCACCCACGTGATTCCGACATTCATCTGCTGCGCGACGCGGTGGCCGCGCTTCAGGTTCGTGGTCCAGATCGAGGCAGCCAGTCCGTACTTCGTATCATTCGCCATGCTCACCGCTTGCTCTTCTGTATCGAAAGCGGCGACATGGCATGCGGGCCCGAAGATTTCTTCCTTCACGCAGCGCGCCGATTCCGCCAATCCAGTATAGATCGTCGGTTGCACATAAAAGCCGTTGTCGAGAGCGTCGCCGAACGCAGGAATGCCGCCTCCGGTCACGACCGTCGCACCTTCTTCGCAGGCTAGCCGATAATAAGACAGCACTTTCTCGCGATGCTGCGATGAAATCAGCGGCCCCAGGTCCGTCGTTTTTTCCATTGGAGATCCAACGCGGAGACTTTCCGCCTTGCGCTTTAGCGTCTCGACGAACCGCGCAAGAATCGTGCGCTCTACATACACTCGCTCAGCACAAAGACAAACCTGTCCGGTGTTCAGGAATACCGCTTCACTGATCCCGTTGACCGCGTCCTCAAAGTCGCAATCTGCGAACACGATCGCGGCATTCTTGCCGCCCAGTTCAAAAGAAACTGGCTTTAGCGATGCCGCTACCGTCTTCATGATTGCCGCGCCGGTCTGAGATTCGCCGGTGAAAGTGACTGCGTTCACATCGTTGTGCTGGGTAAGAAACTCGCCCGCCGAGTTAGGGCCGAAGCCGTGGACGACGTTGTAAACACCGTCAGGAATTCCAGCTTCCTTCATCACCCCCGCAAGCAGTGTCGCAGTCGCAGGAGTTTCCTCGGAAGGTTTCACGACCACGGTGTTGCCACAAGCCAGGGCCGGGGCCAGTTTCCATGTGAGCAATAAGAGTGGAAGATTCCACGGAGTGATGATGCCGACAACTCCGAGCGGTTTGCGGACGGCGTAGTTCAGTGCGCTCCTGCCGTCTGGAGTTTCTGTCTGGAAGGATTCCAAACCAGCCGTCTTGATCAGGTCTGCGAACGCACGAAAATTCGCCGCAGCGCGCGGAACATCTAACTTCGTAGCCAGCGCAATGGGCTTGCCAGTGTCAGCAACCTCGGCCGCGACGAAGCAATCGAAACGCGCTTCGATTGCATCGGCCACTTTATGCAGTCGAGCCGCTCGTGCAGGAATCGAAAACCGGCTCCACTCGCCTCGCAAGGCTGTACGGGCCGCCTGTACCGCGTCATCCACAAGACCGTGATCGGCTTCGGTGACCTGAGCGATAACGCTACCGTTCGCTGGATTCACATCGGGGAATTCCCGCTTTCCGCGCACGAACTGCCCGTCGATGAAATTCAAAATGGATTTCAATGACACACCACGCGGCATCGTAGCAGCGTCGCCTCGGAGGAAGCAACGGCGGCGAAGGCTTAGTTCTTGCGTTCCCGCAAATATCTCTCTAACCCCTCCTGCCACGTGGGCATGGCAATTCCATACCGCTGCAAGCTCTTCGCCGACAGAACGGAGTTTGCCGGACGCGGCGCGGGACGCGCCATCTGCTGACTGCTGACCGGGCGCACTTCGGTGCCAAGTCCAGCGTCCTTTATGATCGTGCGCGCAAATTCAAACCACGAACAATCTCCAGAGTTTGTCGTATGCACGATTCCATGGGCACGCTGGCGGCATAATTCGATGATCGCCCTTGCCAGGTCGACGGCGTACGTTGGACATCCGCGCTGATCATTCACAACGTCCAAGACCGGCCGGGTCGCTGCCAGTTTCAGAATCGTGTCCGGAAAGCACTTTCCGCCCGTTCCAAACAGCCACGAAGTCCGCGCGATGCAACATTCCGGCAGCACTGCCAGCAATTGAACTTCCGCCTCCGCCTTGGAACGCCCGTAAACGCTCTGCGGATTGCGTGCATCCCCGGTTTCGTACGGCGACGTCTTGTTTCCGTCGAACACGTAGTCAGAACTTAGAAACAACAGCTTTGCGCGAGCCTGCTTTGCCGACTTCGCGACATTCACCGCCCCGTCGCGATTTACCGCAAACGCCAGATCAGGATGACTCTCACAATCGTCGACGTTGGTATAAGCTGCCGCCAGCACAATCCATTCGGGACGGCTCTTCTCCACCCACTTCTGCACATTATCCGCATCGCGAATGTCGACTTCGCGTGAGGAAAGTCCGATAATCTCATCATCGGTCCATTCGCGGAGGAGTTCCTTACCCAAAAGCCCCGAGGCGCCAAAAATCATTGCTTTCATTTCAGTCGTTTTCTGCGCCTATTCGAAAGTCTCCGCATCGCGAAGCGCAACGCCGCGCTGGTCTTTCGCCGAGACGATCGGTGCCCCATCGAGTTCCCAGTCGATCTTCAAATTCGGATCATTCCACGCCAAAGTGCGTTCGTGTTCTGGGGAATAATAATCGGTCGCCTTGTACAACACCTGCGCCTTTTCCGAAATCACCCGGAACCCATGTGCGAAGCCCGCCGGAATCCACAACACCCGTTTGTTTTCGCCCGACAAGCGCACCGCCTCCCATCCTCCGAATGTTGGAGAACTCCGGCGTACGTCTACCGCGACATCGAGAATCTCTCCCTCCACCGCACGCACCAATTTTCCCTGAGCATGTCTGATCTGATAGTGCAGGCCGCGCAAGACGTTTCGTCGTGAACTGGAATGGTTGTCCTGAACGAAACGTTCCTCAATCCCCAGTTCTGCAAAGACCTTCTCGTTATAGCTTTCCAGAAAAAATCCGCGCTCATCAGCAAACACGCGCGGCTCCAGAATGACGACACCCGGCAGAGAAGTCGAAATTTTATGGATCGCGCTCATCGCCTTTGGGGTCTGGGGTACTGCAGTCACCTCAGAATACCTTCTCCCGCAAAAGCTGGAGAAGATAAGCGCCGTAGCTGCTGTTTTTCATGGCGCTTCCGATCTTTTCAACCTCTGCCGCTGTAATGTAGCCGGAACGATACGCGATCTCTTCCGGACATGCCACCATCAGCCCCTGCCGTTTTTCGATTGCCTGAATGTAGAGCGCCGCATCCATCAAGGATTCGTGCGTGCCCGTGTCCAGCCATGCCATACCACGTCCCATGACCACAACTTCCAGCCGCCCGTTTTTCAAGTATTCCCGGTTCACATCGGTGATCTCAAACTCGCCACGCGCGCTCGGCTTTAGCGTCTTCGCAATCTCCACGACCCGCTCATCGTAGAAATAGAGTCCGGTAACGGCGTATCGGGATTTTGGCTGCTGCGGTTTTTCCTCAATGCTCAGCGCGCGCCCGTTGGCGTCGAATTCCACCACTCCGTACCGCTCCGGGTCATGCACCGGATACGCGAAAACTCGAGCGCCTTTCACTTTGCTGGTCGCCTCTCGCAGATCTTTCGCCAGATCATGGCCATAAAAAATATTGTCCCCCAGAATCAGAGCGCAGGGATTGCCATCCAGGAATTTATCTCCCAACACAAATGCCTGCGCGATTCCCTCCGGTTTGTTTTGCACCAGATATTTCAGACGGATGCCATACTGACTGCCGTCCCGCAGAACGGTCTGAAACTTAGGCACATCTTCGGGAGTCGAAATCAGGAGGATGTCGCGGATTCCCGCCAACATGAGGGTGCAGAGCGGATAATAAATCATGGGCTTGTTGTAGACAGGGAGCAGACTCTTTCCCACCGCCTGCGTCACCGGATACAGACGCGTACCCGACCCTCCCGCCAGAATGATCCCTTTATATCGCGTGCTCTCGGTCATGATTTGATCGGTCTTTTCTGCGGCGATTGCGATTGCGAGCCTCGAACCGCAACTCGCATCGCATCGACTTCTGCGCAACTAACTGGAATAGTGTGTAGCCACCCACTGCCGATAGCTTCCGCTAGTCACCTCTCGCGTCCATTTCTCATTTTCAAGATACCAGCGAACCGTCTTGCGTATGCCGCTCTTAAATGTAGCCTTCGGCTTCCATCCCAACTCGCGTTCGATCTTGCGCGCATCCATCGCATAACGGCGATCGTGTCCCGGCCGGTCCTTCACAAAAGTAATCAGCTCCCGGCGAGAGGTTGGCCCCGGGGGCGCCATCTCATCCACCAGATCGCAGATGGTCCTGACGATCTCAATGTTCGGCATCTCATTCCAGCCGCCGATGTTGTATGTCTCTCCAGGCGACCCGCCGCGGAGCACGGTTGCGATCGCCTCGCAGTGATCTTCCACGTAAAGCCAGTCGCGCACGTTATTTCCGTCTCCATAAACGGGCAGCGGTTTGCCATCACGCGCGTTCAAGATCATCAACGGAATCAACTTCTCCGGAAACTGAAACTGTCCGTAGTTGTTCGAGCAGTTCGTCGTCAGTGTCGGCAAACCGTAAGTGTGGTGATAGGCTCGCACCAGATGATCCGATGCGGCCTTCGACGCGGCGTACGGACTGTTGGGAGCGTATGGTGTAGTTTCGCGAAAGGGTGGATCGTCCGCCCCGAGCGAACCGTACACTTCATCGGTAGAAACGTGCAGGAACCGGAATTGCTTTCGTGTCTCGTCTGGAAGGGCGCTCCAATACGCTCGCGTCTCTTCCAGCAATGCAAAGGTCCCGTCCACATTGGTACGAATGAAATCTTCCGGCCCTCGGATGGAGCGGTCTACATGGCTCTCGGCGGCAAAGTGCACAATCGCCTTCGGCCGGTGCTTTCCCAGAAGTCGCTCGACCAGACCGCGATCGCCGATATCGCCGCGAACGAACTCATACCGGGAATTCGATGCGATGCTCTCCAGATTGTGCAGGTTCCCCGCATACGTCAGTTTGTCCAGATTTATGATCGAGGCAGATTCGTCCCGCATCCGCTGCAGGATAAAGTTAGACCCGATGAAGCCTGCCCCGCCGGTGACAAGAATGGTGTTTCGCATTCGTAATCTGATTTGCTTCAGGGCCGTCGCCGCACCCTCGGCCCCTGGCAAGACAAGAACATGATTGTAATAAAAAAGGACGGGGTTGGCCCCCCTCCTCTGCTCGGACGTCGATATTTCTTCTGTCTACGGCTGCGGCCCGTCGAACTGGCGAATGCCGGGGTCCGAACTCATGGAGACCGGATTCGGCGTCCCGTTCTTGGCTGGAGAACATGTTCAACAAAACACCGTAGTCGTCATAGCTCAAGCCACCTTGATGGTTGTCCTATCAGTCTAGCTCCTGGAGCTGAAGAGATTGAGAGCGCCGGAATCAGTGCGCGCGAGACCACCCGGCTTTAGGATGAAACAGGGCAGGCTAGAAAACTGGCGGTATTTTCCCGGCGTCAGATCCAGGAGTCGGGACAAACCGTGGTATCTCGCCGCTTCCAGTCTCGTCTTCACAGTTGTGGTTTGCAATGGGGGAGGAACAGGAAGCCTGCTCTTCTCTGCTCAAGGACGCATGAACAATTCCCCATGAAGTTCCACTTCGTTATTTCCGCTCACGGGATTACGAACGAGTTGAGCGGCAGCATCCAGCCACGAAGCAGCGGCAAAAGTTAGCAAGGCGGCGAACCACAAACTATTTCGGACTGGTCAGAACCGTTCCATTGGGATCGAGCACGATTTTATGCGCACCGGCCGGAGCCGACAAATGAAACGGGGTCTCCTCGCCGTCGGCAAATACTCGGCCCAGCAGCACCTGCTGTTTCCCCGTAATCACGGCATAAACCGGAACCGACGTCACTAGATCTTGTGGGGCGTCTTTCTGCAGGATTGTTCCGCTCACGACAGCGACCGCGCCTTTCGGCGTGAATTTCACTGCCCTGAGTTCCAGCTTGGGCAACGACGTGCCATTGACCCAACTGTTCAAAAACCAGCCCAGCGAACTCTTGCCTTCAAAACGCAGCGCGGGGGGAAGATCTTCCGCGAAAATGTCCAACAATTCCGACGTGCTGACAGATCTGCCCTGGTAACGTTCCCGCACCTTTCTCAGCGCACGGATGAAGGGTTCGTCCGTGTTGCCTGTCGTTGGACCCTTCCGTCCTTCTTGGGTATCTTTCAACATCGTCCGCAGCATGTGAAAGAGCCATGTACCCCGGCCATAAAGGATGGCTTCATATCCCTCGGGAAAGCGGGACGACTGGAGCCTCACACCCAAGGTCACCGGACCTGCCTCCATGGGAGACATTCCATCTTTGTTCTTCGCAACTAAATCGAGCCGGTACTTCTCCATGACTTGGCGAAAGCCGCCAGGATCCTTCTCTTGCAGCATCATCAAGGCGCAGTAATTGGCGAGCCCTTCGGAGAACCACTGATCGCGGTAGCTGTTCCAGGTCACCAGATCTCCCCACCATTGATGCGCCGTCTCGTGCGCAGGAATCGCTTCCTGCAGAAGGATCCGGTAGGGCTCATAATGCAGTTGTTCGCGCTGCTCCTGATTGAGGAAGGCGTACGATGAAAGAAAAACCAGCCCCGGCCAACCCTGGCTGTCGCGCCCCGGCATCTGGGTCAGTGCCAGATGACTGTAGGGATAGGGCCCGAAGCGGTTGGCATAGTACTCGATAGCCCGCGCCGCGGCCCCGCCAACGGTCACTTCATTCCGCGCCGGGGAAGGACGGCTCGGCACCACCAACCGCGGTCCCCGCCGTGCCGGATCGGTTGGAGTCGGCTCCATCACCTCAATCCTGGGACTGGGGAAATCTCGCTCTACTCCGCTTGCAGCGTAGGTTTCCACTGGAACATTTCCCGCCAATACGGTAGCTACCTTGTACTTGCCGAGGTTGAATCCCGCCAAAGGAATCGGCCGCTCCGAGACCCAGCGTGAAGCCTGCAGACCGGCGGCCACGGCGGCGGTCTCTCCGGCCGAAATTGCCGTCGGTTTCCCCGTCGCCACCAGCGTCCAGCCTGGCGGATAGCGGAACTCCAGGTCGAAGTCCGCCATGGCCATTCCACGATTCGGATACCAGGTGCCTCGCGCACCAACATAAAGCAATCCGCTGCCCGCCTCGGCCAGAACCTCGCCCCCGTAGACAAATTCCAGTTCCATTTTCTGCCCGGATTTTGCCGGCTCCGGAAGGATCACTGCCAAAAGGTCATTTCCTCGCCGCGAAAGCTGAGTCCCTTCCACCGCCGGATTGTGAATGAACTCCACCGGCTGGCCGTCAAGCTTGACGCTCCCCACTTGCAGGAATCTCGACAGCTCAAACAACAGCATGCGTGGTCCGCCTTCTAGCACATCCAATTGCATGCGGGCTCGCGCATGAATTTGTTTTGGAGGCTGTACCTCGGTTGCGATCCTGTAGCGCCGCACTTCGATTCGGCCTTCACGCGTTTTCCTGCCTTCAGGAGCCGGCTCGCGGCTTCCCTTAAAAGCCCCTGCGTCGCCGGGCGAGAATGATGTCCAAACGTCGTAATAAAGATCTCCGTTTTCTGCCGATTTTCCCTGTCCTACCTGAGTCTGTTCCGCCACGCCAGAATCAAAATACACGTCGAAGATCCCGAGCTTGGTTCCCTGTAGCCGGGCATGAAGGAAGCGATCAGCTGCGTTCTCCGGCGGCACTACCTCTTTCTCGGCAGAATTTGTGTTGCCTTTCATGGGCAGCATCCGGCTGAACGTTATCAGCAACCTCGTGGCATCCCCGCTGGCGAGATTCCGCGCCGTTCCCCCCCAGCGCTGAACAAACTCCTGCTTGTCTTCCGCTGCCCGTAAATCAGGGCGCAGCTCGTGCTCCGTGTCATCGTTGAAACGAAAATAAGCGGTCGAAAAGTGCTCCTCCAGAATTGCCATTCCAGTGAACAGGCTCATCGATCGTCGTTCAACTTCGTTCGGCGGGGTCAGGAGCACTTCCCCGTCGCCCTCGAAAAACGCTCCGGTTATGCGGCCCATGACGTCTTGTGTGAAGCCAATGGTACCGTCTTCCAACGTGATGTGGACCGCCGATCTTTCCAGCGCTGCTCCCCTCACCTGGTACACGCGGGCGGGGTCAAGGCCCACTTTTCCGAGTTGCAGATAGAGCGCCTCGGCCGGTTTTTCGGGGAGATCTTGGGCCGCCGAGCGAGTCGCCGGCCATACACAAACGGCAAGCCAGATTGTCCACCCTACACACAGGCCTCGCATCTTTCCTAGTACCTTGGTCACGTGGGTATACCCGTCCTCCGTTGCTAGAATGCGCCTGAATGCGTCTGCGTGTCACCATCCGCTTTATAGGGCTCGCTTGTGCCGGTTGGCTCGGCCTGACCAGCGCATTGGCTGACACCATCCACCTGAAGAACGGCCGCTCTATCGTGGCCGATCATGTCCGCGAAAACGGCACTCACTACGAATACGACATTGGCGACGACTCCTACGCAATCCTCAAATCGGCGGTAGACCACGTGGACGCCGGAGGAATGCCTGCACTTGCGAGCCCGGGATCGGCCAAGATCGGCGACCTTCCATCCTTTGCACCCACCGACAGCCTTGCGAATGAGATTGATCTGGTTACCAAGATCATCAAGGAAGGCAAGGTCAATCCGGACGTACTTGCCGCTCTGGAAGCCAAAGGGGATCCTGAGTTGAGCGCCACGGCCGATTTCATCGCTGGCAAATTCGAGTTCGAGCACGGCAACATTGCACGGTCTCAGCAGTATTTCGAGAACGCGCTCCGCTTTCAGCCGGAGAATTCCACCATCCTCGTCTATTACGCCGCATTGCTGGTCCGCACCGGCAGAGCTTCCCAGGCCATGTCATACGCCCAGCGCGCTGTTCGGGCTGCGCCCAATTCGGCCGATGCCTATACGATGCTAGGTTACGCCCAGTTCGCCTCTGATCATACCCGGGACGCCATTTCTTCCTGGAAGCGCTCTCTCCAGTTACGCCCGGACGCCAAGGTTGAGCAGTACCTGGCCAAAGCCCAGCGCGAACAGAGTGTCGAGTCTGACTTCGCGCAGGGCGAAAGTAGTCATTTCACTCTGCACTATGAAGGCAAGCAGACGTCTGAATTCCTCCGTACACAAATCCTGGCTGCACTGGAATCCGACTATGACGACCTGGCTCGCGATCTGGGCAATCCGCCCCGCGACAACATTGTTGTAACCCTCTACACCGAGCAGGCCTTCTTCGATGTAACGCATGCCCCCGGGTGGTCGGGAGCGCTCAACGACGGCAAACTACGCATTCCGGTCAGCGGCCTGAGTTCCATGACACCGGAGTTGGCTCACGTTCTGAAACATGAACTGGCCCACTCGTTTATCACGCAGCTTTCGGGAGGCCGCTGCCCACCTTGGCTACACGAGGGCATTGCCCAGTTCCTCGAGCCCAGAAGCCTCAGCGCCGTCGGACACCAGTTGTCACTGCTTTTCAAGGCGCAGCGCAATATTCCTATGAATGGCCTGGAAGGAAATTTCCTGCGTTTCTCGGGCGCTCAAGCATATGTGGCTTACGCCGAATCTCTGGCCGCGGTCTCCTTCATCAACGATTCCTATGGCTTGAGCGATATCCAGCGCATCCTGCAGAGCCTCAGCCAGGGCAGTTCGACAGAAGCCGCTTTGCGGGCCATCCTCCACTCCGATTACGGCCAGTTTGAGACCGACTTAGCCAGATATCTCGCCGACAAGTACGGCGAGTAGCACCCAAAGTGCTGCTGCCCGGTTTGCCCCACACTCACGCCTGTGCTAGCTTCGCCTCTGGTCCAGTCTTCATGCGCTCCTTGTTTCGCGCCAACATCCCGGAACCTGCAGTCGGTATCGAGCCCGTCCCCACTCCATTTCCCAAGGTTGAAGGAGCGTCCATGGCTGCCGACTTCCTGGGCAAACGCGTCGCCGGGGATTTCTGTGACTCGCTTCGCGTCGGCCCCGAACGCGTGCTGTTCGGCCTCCTCGACGTCGCTGGACGGCGCGAGGATAACCGTAGCATTCTCGCGGCCGCACAGGAAATCTTTCACACCTCCGGAGCTGAACTTTTCTCACCCCCTGACATGAACGAATCCGAGGCCATGACAGAACTTAGTCGTCAGATCAATCGCGGCCTCATCGAGACCTCGAACGGGGTACATCCCTGTCCTGCCTTCATCGCCTGTTATCAGGAGAAGGTGGGTACGCTTTGCTACACCAATGCCGGACACACCCCGGCACTTCTGCGCGACCAAAGCGGTATCACCGAGCTTGGTTCGACCGGCCTGCCCCTTGGACTCTTTTCCCACGTCACGGCGGAAGCGCCCACCATCGGTCTGAGGAAAAGTGCTGCTCTGCTGCTGGTTTCTCGTGGGGTGATCGAGTGCGAAGGCCGCCTCGATCAGTCGACAGAAGAGTTCGGCCTGGAACGCCTCAAACAGCTGTTTCAAACTGCGCCGGCTGGCGGCGCGGAAGCGCTTTGCGCATTCATCATGAAATCCGTCGGCACCTTCAGTGCTGAATCGATTCAGTGCGACGACCGAACGGCACTCGCCCTGGTGCGGACCGCCTGATTCTCTCTCCAGCCAGCTCCGCGACCTGCCAGGGCCTCAAATAGAGATTAAGGTCCCCAGGCTTTGCCTCCAAAGGAGTAAAATATTTGCAATCGGCCCCAAGCCACCTTTGCCGGCAAGCCCAGGAAGCGTGGCGGACCATCAAATTCTATGAAGAAACTCTGTTTGATGCTTACTGCTTTGGCATGTCTGCCCGCACTGGCGGCCGGACAAGTCGTGGAAGAGATCATTGCCCGCGTCAATAACCAGATTATTACGCGTTCGGAGTTTGAGCGCAGCAAGGATCAACTCAAGGACGAGGTCAAGCAGCAGGACTCCAAAGATCCAGACAAAGCTTATGCGGAACGCGAAAAAGACATTCTCCGCGATCTCATCGACCAACAACTCCTGCTCGACAAGGGTAAGGACCTGGGCATTAACGGCGACACTGAACTGATCAAGAAACTCGATCAGATGCGCAAGGACATGAAGCTCGACTCCCTGGAAGCTCTTGAAAAGGAGGCCACCAAGCAGGGCGTCTCCTGGGAAGACTTCAAGCAGAACATGCGTAACCAGATCATCACCCAGAAGGTGATTGGCGAGGAAGTTGGCGGGAAGCTAGCGATGAGCAAAGACGAGGAACAGAAGTTCTACGACGAGCACAAGAGCGAGATGGAACAGCCGGAGTACATCCGCCTCAGTGAAATTCTGGTTGCTCCGAAACCGAGTGCGCCTTCCATCACTCTCGCGCCGGACCCCAGCGCAGCGGGTTCAGCTCCGGCTGCTCAACCGCCGGTTGATGAAGCTGCCAAGCAGGCTGCCGATGCCGCAGCTCTCAGCGCAGCCGAAGCCAAGGCCGATGATCTGCTCAAGCAAATTCGTGCGGGCGCGAGCTTTGAAGACACAGCAAAAAAATCTTCTGACGGTCCCTCTGCCGCCGACGGCGGCGCACTTGGCATGTTCAAGCGCGGACAGCTTGCCAAGGAGCTCGAAGACAAGACATTTGCCATGAAGGCAGGCGACGTCACCGACGTGATTCGCACCAAGCAGGGCTTCGTGATCTTGAAGGTGATCGATCATCAGCAGGCCGGCATTCCTCCGATGAAGGACGTTCTTGACAAAATTCAGAGCGCTATCTATTACGAGAAATTGCAGCCCGCTCTCCGCGCTTACCTCACAAAACTGCGCGAAGATGCGTACATCAAGTACGCAGACGGATATATTGATTCCGGTAAAAGCGCAAACCAGACTTTACCTGTTGAAACCGCCGCGGCCAAGGAATCCGACGCCAAAAAACTCGGAAAAAAGAAGCATAAGAAGTTGGGCATCCTCTAATCTTTCGCTCACGCCGCATCTTTTATACTCAGACAACCGATGAAAGACTTTTACATCTGTGATTGCTCGCGCCAAGAGAACAAGGTCATCACCTCGACTTTCGTCGTCGTTGGCAAGCAGATCAAGCCCAAAAAGAGCGGCGAGCCCTACCTTGCACTGACTCTCGGCGATCGCAGCGGCCAGCTCGAAGCCAAGATGTGGGACAACGTCGAAGAGGTTCTCGAAGCCTTCGAGCAGGATGACTTTCTCAAGATCAAGGGCCTCATCAACAGATACAAGAACCGATTTCAGCTCACCGTCCACAAACTACGCAAGCTGGGTGAATCCGAGATCGACTTCGCCGACTACCTTCCCAAGACCACCAAGAACGTAGACGAACTCTGGGAAACTCTGACGACCTTCATCTCCTCGTTCCAGAATCCTCATCTCAAGTCTCTGGTCCAGTCCTTCATGGCTGACCCTGAAATTGCCGCGGCTTACCGCAATGCTCCCGCGGCGAAAACCCTGCATCACGCCTACATTGGAGGCCTGCTCGATCACGTCGTCTCTTTGTTTCGTTCCTGCGAGCTGATGTGCAGCAACTACCCTCAGATCAATCGCGACCTACTTCTCACCGGAGCGTTTCTGCACGACATCGGAAAGATTCACGAACTCACTTACAACCGCTCGTTCTCGTATACCACCAAAGGTCAGTTGCTGGGCCACATGATCATCGAATTGGAAATGTTGCAGGCTAAACTCGTTCTTCAGCCCGGCTTTCCCGACGAACTCAAGACACTGATCGAGCACCTGATCATCAGCCACCACGGCCAGTACGACTTCGGATCGCCCAAACTGCCGATGTTCCCGGAAGCGCTCATGCTGCATTACCTCGACGACCTCGATTCCAAGATGGAAGCCATGCGCGCCCAGTTCGAGCGCGAAGCCGGTTTCGACAGCCCCTGGACCAGCTACAACGCCTCTCTCGGCCGGCCGCTTCTGAATACCGAGAAGTTTCTAGCGCCCAAAAAAGTTCCGCCGCCGGAAGATCCCGCTGAAACACCCGACACCGAACTCGACGCATCCTCCGAACCAACTCCGTCCTTGCCCGGCATAGAGACTCAGCAGTAGAGTAGCCAACGAATCCCCCGTCTCAGTGGTGTGAAGTCATGAACAGACACGTCGCTCGCGGCCCCGAGCGGGAGCACTGTTAGTATCAGTCGAATAGTCGATGGTTGCCCCCGCTACCGGATTCCGGTAGATTGGCAACAACAACCACAAAAGCATTCGCAACTAACATTTGCAAGACAAACGGGGGGCTCTATGCGCTCACGCTACCTTCTCTGCATCCTCAGTCTCTATCTCGCGTTCGCGATGTTCGGATGCAGCCGCAAACCCGACACCAACGCGGACGGAACCAATGCGAATACTCAAAACTCGAGCGACAGCAGCGGAGCGCAGTCAGCACCACCCCAAGAGGCCCCGCGAGAGCCGCTCGTGGTGCCCGCCAGAACCGCGGTCACCGTCAGGCTGGGCTCTGCCATTGGGTCCAAGTTGAGCCAGAGCGGCGAGACTTTCACTGGTACTGTAGCCAGGGACGTTGTGGTTGGGGGCGCAGTCGCGATTCCTCGCGGCACGCGAGTCAGCGGCACCATCGCTGATGCCAAGCCTTTGGGCCGATTTGCCGGCGGCGCTGAGCTTCAAGTGCGCCTCGACTCCATCAACCTGAACGGTGCTGAGCTTCCCGTGCGAGCCGCTGTACAGACTTTCTCTGCGAAGGGCAAAGGCAAACGTACCGCGGTGATGACCGGCGGCGGCGCTGCGCTTGGCGGCATCATCGGCGGCCTGGCGGGCGGCGGCAAAGGCGCTGCCATCGGGTTGGCTGCCGGCGGCGGCGCCGGTGCTGGTGGTTCAGCCTTCACCGGAAACAAAGACATCGTCCTGCCCGCCGAGTCCGTTGTCACCTTCGAGTTGTCGCATTCGCTCGAAATAAGACAGTAGTTTTAGGGTAGAGGGCGACAAGGCTGCGAGCTTTCTCTTAAATGCTTCGCGTGCCACTTCGTGTGGGAAGAATCAGGATTTAAGTCTACTGAAGTAGAATCGCGCTTTATGCTCGACTTCTCCCGCTTCGAAATCCTCACCTTCGATTGCTACGGTACACTGATCGATTGGGAAACCGGGATTCTTTCGGTGTTTCATCGCATTCTCTCCTCCCATGGAAAAGAGATCGACGACGGCACAATCCTCAAGCTCTACGGAGATTTTGAGCAGCGTTCCGAACAGGGCGCATTTCGTCCCTATCGTGAAGTCCTCGAGTCGGCGGTGCGCCAGTTCGGGGAGAAGCTTCGCTTCACACCCAGCCCTGAAGAAGTACGTTCTCTAGCCGACTCCCTTTCCACTTGGAAGCCCTGGCCAGATACGGTCTCCGCTCTACGCCAGCTCAAGACTCGCTTTCGCCTGGCGATTTTCTCCAACGTGGACGACGATCTGTTTGCCCGCACGCGCCCTCAGCTCGGCGTCGAGTTCGACGAAGTCATTACAGCGCAACAGGCCCAAGCCTACAAACCCTCGTTGAAACTCTTCGAACTCGCCCTCAGTCGAATCAAGACTCCGGCACATCGCGTGTTGCATGTAGCCCAAAGCGTCTATCACGACGTCGTTCCCGCTCAGTCTCTCGGCCTCGCCACTGTCTGGGTGAATCGTCCCTCGGCCCGCCCCGGCGTGGGCGCCGTCAAAGCCGCCGAGGCCAAGCCCGATCTGACAGTTTCAAGCCTCAGCGAACTCGCAGCCGCTGCCGTTCAAGCCTAAAGGTAGGGCTTCAGTTTTATCGAAGTTGAGAGAAGATCATCGCACCTTGTACGTGCGAGGTGGGAAAAGAGCGCACCCTGTAATCGAGTGGGCGACGAAAAACGAGTACTCCGGTCCTAGAAATTTGCCGGCACCTTCACAACCTTCTTCTGAATCGCCCACATCACCAGTTCCGCCTTATTATGAATTCCCAACTTCCGCATCAAATTAAATTTGTGAGCGTCCACTGTCTTCACGCTCAGTCCTAAAATCACCGCGGCGGAGCGCACCGTCCTGCCTTCAGCGAGCAACTTCAGTACTTCCCGTTCTCGCACCGTTAAAACGCGCTTTCGTGGATGCAATTCCTGGGGCAGCCATTCCCCGCAGCGTCTTTCCGGCATTTCTCGCGTCGCAGCTTCCTGACCTGCATGCGTCCTTCTCACCATCTCCACCAATTCTTCCGCAGAGGTCTGCCTGACCGCACATCGCGTCCCGCTTTCCTGCTGACCCTCATTCTCATGGTGCGTCGCCAGGAACAGAACCTTGCTCTGAGGAGACTCCTGCAATATCAACCGCTCAGTCTGATCGAGTGCGCACTCGAATATATGTGGATCGGTTATGACCACGTCGGGACGGTGCTCGAACACGCGCTGTAGCGCTTCAGCACCATTGGCTGCCTCGGCTACCACTTCAATGCCCGGTTCATCTTCCAGCAAACGTCGCAAACCCTGGCGCAGCAAGACATGATCGTGCGCCAGAAGACAACGAATTTCTCGATCGCCAAAAATCTCGGCGGGTTCAATCTGTGCGTAGGGACACACCGGCAACTCCTTGAACTCTCGGCCAGAGAAACTTGCGATGCGGCGCAGTTTCGGGCTCGGGTTGAGCCCTGATTGAAAAAGGGTGTGCCTTATTGTAACCGCTCTTGGCTCCGATTCGCGGTGAAAATGCAGTTTCTGTTCGTCGTTTACCGTACCGACTCGATTTTACCGAGGCATGCCATCAATCTCGAATCCCGCCTCTCATCAGGTACAATCGAAAATTTATGCTGCGCTACTTCACAGCGGGAGAATCCCACGGCGAAGGCCTGATCGCTTTCCTTTCCGGCATGCCCGCCGGACTAAAAATCGATCAGACCTTCCTCGACCGTGAACTCTGGCGTCGCCAACAGGGCTATGGCCGCGGCGGCCGCATGAAAATTGAACGCGACTCCGCCCACATTCTTTCCGGCGTCCGTCAAGGAATGACCATCGGCTCGCCCATCTCAGTTCAACTGGAGAATCGCGACTGGAAAAATTGGCAGGAGTCCTTGCCAATCGGTGAGGGCGATCCCGCAAAACACAAACGGGTTGCCTCTCCGCGGCCTGGCCATGCCGATCTGGCCGGCGCCCTGAAGTACAACTTCCCCGAAGCCCGATATGTGCTGGAGCGGGCCTCGGCGCGCGAATCGGCAGCCCGCGTTGCCATTGGCGCCATCGCCAAACTTTTCCTGCGCGAACTGGGCATGGAAGTGCTCAGTCACGTGGTCAGCGCAGGCAGCGTTACGCTTCCGGAGCAAGTTCCATGGAACAAAATTCTCGCTCTCCACTCACGCGAAGATGTTCTCCTCAATTGCGCAGACCCCGAAACCGAGCAGCGCATGAAGAATGAAGTGGATAACGTTCTCAAGACCGGGGACTCGCTCGGCGGAGTGTTCGAAGTCGTCGCCCATCAGGTTCCTCCCGGCCTCGGCACCTACGCGCAGTGGGACGAACGGCTCGACGCGATGCTCGCTGGCGCGGTCATGTCGCTGCAGGCTGTGAAGGCAGTCGAGATCGGCGCAGGAGTCGCCGCGGCGTTTGCTCCCGGTTCCACCGTACACGACGAAATCGAGTACACCGCCACTTCCGGTTACACCGCTTTTTCCCGCACCCGCAACAACGCGGGAGGCATTGAAGGCGGTGTTTCCAATGGACAGGAAATCCGCGTGCGAGGCTATTTGAAACCAATTTCTACCCTGCGCCGTCCGCTGCAGTCGGTTGACTTCTCAACCCGCGAACCCGTCAAGGCTGCCTATGAGCGCTCCGATGTCTGCGTGGTGCCGGCCGCGGGAGTTGCCGCGGAAGCCATGGTGTCCCTGACGCTGGCACGCGCCGCTCTGGAAAAATTCGGAGGCGATTCCATGACGGAAACCCTGAGAAATTTTCGAGGTTACTGCCAGCAATTGAAAGATTACTGATGATCTATCCCATCGTAAAATTCGGGAATCCGGTACTCGAGAAGCCTTCCGAAAGGGTTACTGTCTTCGACGAAGAGCTGCAGAAGCTCGTCGAAGACATGTTCGAATCGATGTATGCCGCCCACGGAGTCGGCTTGGCCGCTCCGCAAATCGGCGTTGCCCGCCGCATTGCAGTCGTCGACGTCACCTTTAAGGAAGATCCCGGGGCCAAACTCGTCCTCATCAATCCCGAAATCATTAACACCGAAGGCCGCCATACTCAAAGTGAGGGATGCCTCAGCCTCCCAGATTTCCGGGAGAATGTTACCCGTCCCAGCAAAGTCACCATCCGTGCCCAGGACCTTCACGGGAAGGTCTTTGAAAAAACCGGCGAAGAATTGCTGGCCCGCGCCTTCCTTCACGAGACTGATCATCTGAACGGCAAGCTCTACATCAGCCACATCAGTGCGCTCAAGCGCGACCTGGTGAAGCGCAAAATTCGCAAGCTGATAAAGGCAGGAGAATGGTAGAAAATTGAGTAATTGGGTAATTTTGTAATTGGTAATTTCGCCGCCACATTTTCCAACGAGCCCGTTCAAATTACCAAATTACTAAATTATCCGATTACCCAATGTCTCTCAATCTGGTATTTTGCGGCACGCCGAGCTTCGCCGTTCCCACACTTGAAAACCTAGTGGACGCGGGTTTTCGCGTGCACCTCGTAGTGACTCAACCCGACCGCCCCAAGGGTCGCGGCCTGGAACTCGTCCCATCTCCGGTAAAAGAATCAGCGCTGAAACGTAATCTTCCGATTGCCCAACCTGAACGCATCAAGGCCAACGACGAATTCCGCACCCAACTCCGCGCTCTCAAGCCAGACGTCATCATCGTCGTCGGCTACGGCCGCATCATTCCGCCATGGATGCTCGATCTTCCTCCGCTGGGAAACATTAACCTGCACGCGTCACTGCTGCCCAAGTATCGCGGCGCAGCGCCGATGCAGTGGGCCATTGCGAATGGCGAAACCGTCACGGGCGTTACAACGATGCGCATCGATGCCGGCCTCGACACCGGCGATATCCTCCTGCAGCGAGAGCTCGCCATCGCTCCGGAAGACACTGCCGAAACATTAAGCCCACGTCTCGCCCTCATCGGAGCCGATCTCGTGGTCGAGACCCTTCGCAACCTGCAGAGGGGAAACCTGCGTCCCCGCCCACAGGACAATTCGCAATCCAGCCTCGCCCCGATCTTGAAAAAAGAAGACGGCCTTGTCGACTTTTCGCGATCGGCCGTCGACATCTTCAACCGGATGCGCGGCTTCCAACCCTGGCCCGGGGCCTTCACAAAATTTCGTGGAAAGAACCTGCAGATCAACAAAGCACGACCAACTCCGGGCGCGCTACCTCCCGCTGAATTGCACATCCAATCCGACCTACTCCTGGTCGGCTGCGGGCACAATTCATCCCTGGAGTTGCTGGAGATTCAATTAGAAGGGAAAAAACGCACGTCCGCCGCAGACTTTGTGCGTGGGTACCGCCCTCACCCAGGTGAAAAGTTAGGGTCCGACTGATTCGGGGTGGGGACTTCTATGTGAGACAGCCGTCCTTGGTTATCTCGCGGGCGCAGCCGCGTCCGCAGAAGCCGAGTTACACGAACGCGGTGTATGAGCCGCCCGCCGCGCGGGCCCCAGAAAGTTAGGCCGCACCCCGGTAAGGCAAGAATCCGCCGCTGATCCTGCACGGACTCTCCCGGATCACAACTTGCCATGAAGCGCGGCAAGGAAGAATCCGTGCAATTCCTTGGGGATTCGATTCGTCTGTGCTCCACTACTTCGGCTGCGGAACGATGCGCAGGTACGGCTTCGGCGATTTCCATCCTCCGGGATATAGCTTCTGCGCTTCTTCATTGGTCACGTTGCCGCCGATGATGACGTCGTCGCCCTGCTTCCAGTTCGCCGGGGTCGAGACTTTGTGTTTCGCCGTGAGCTGAATCGAATCGATGACTCGCAGGATTTCGTCGAAGTTGCGGCCGGTGCTCATGGGATAGCTGAGCTGCAGCTTGATTTTTTTGTCGGGGCCGATGACGAAAACGGTGCGTACGGTCGCATTGTCGGCGGCGGTGCGGCCTTCCGAGGTGCTTCCGCTTTCGGCGGGCAGCATGCCGTAGAGCTTAGCGATTTTCAACTGCGGGTCGCCGATCATGGGATAGTTCACTTTTGCACCCTGGGTTTCTTCGATGTCGACTGCCCACCTGCCGTGGCTGGTGACGGGATCGACGCTGAGGCCGATGATCTTGACGTTGCGCTTGGCGAATTCCGGCTGCAGGCGCGCCATGGTGCCCAGTTCGGTGGTGCATACGGGCGTGAAGTCTTTGGGATGCGAGAACAGGACGGCCCAGCCGCTGCCGATCCAGTCGTGAAAATGGATTGTCCCCAGCGTGGTTTCAGCGGTGAAATCGGGGGCCGTGTCGTTGATGCGAGGAATGCTCTGCGTTTCGCTTGCAGTCGCGGTAGTCATGATCATCTCCTTATATTCTTGATGAATTTCGATTGCGCAAGATTCGGAAAGTCGGCCCGCCCCGGCTCCAGACTGGGAAAAAGCGGATGAAAATGAAAACCCACCCGCTTCACCGGGTGGGCTGGAAGGAATCTCGCTGTCTCCTACCCACACGCCGGCGCCGGACGACAACAACACATGGCACGGGCGGTGGAAGCGGAGAACATACGCTAAGGATAGAAGCGCGAACGGGCCCCTGTCAAACGTTTCGGACGGGCGCGGGTTCGATCTGTACCTGTGTCCAAGCGTGATTTTCTGCATCGTGCTTGGGGCGGGAGCATCCTCATCTAAGGCGAGACAATTTCGTTCTTTTGGGGAGAATCATGGGGAAAAAGGCGCGGCGTCTGGCTATGGCGCAGTGGGATGTGTTCGCGTCCAAGCCACTGGAGGGGAATTCTCTGGCGGTAATTTTTGACGCGCGCGAATTGAGTGACACGGAGATGCAGTCGATTGCTAAAGAGATGAGTCTGTCGGAGACGACGTTCATTTTCCCTCGCGATGCGGCAGCGGAGCGCGAGCGCGGCGTCAGGGTGAGAATCTTTACGGTGATGGAGGAGTTGCCATTTGCGGGGCATCCCACGCTGGGCACGGCATTCGCGTTGCGCGGAGACTCCGGGGCGAAAGAAGTTACGCTGGAACTGAATGTGGGAACAGTTCCAGTGCGTTTTGAGGAAACGGCGGGTCCTCAAACCTTTGGCGAGATGACGCAGATCGATCCGGAATTCGGAGCGCAGCATGAGCACGGGGCAGTGGCACAGGCTGCCGGATTGCAAGTGGAAGACTTCGATCCGGTGTTGCCGATTGAAACCGTGTCGACGGGAGTTCCCTTCACCGTAACTCCGCTAAAATCTCTGGCAATCCTGCAGAAATTGCGGGTTGACCCGAGCCGCGCTGCCGAGTACTTGGAGAAGACGGGAGGAAAGTTCCTTTACTTCGTGACTCGCGAAACCGTAGATCCTACGGCCCGCTTGCACGCCCGAATGTTCTTTTACAACGGCGAGGATCCGGCTACGGGGTCGGCGGCCGGATGCGCCGCCGCGTGGATGGTGGCGCACGGAGTAGCTGAACCCGACCAGCGCGTGCTCATCGAACAGGGCATCGAAATGGGGCGTCCAAGCCGGATTCTTGTGCGAGCGTCACGGATGAATAATCTTCGCGATAACCGTATAGTTAACGTACGCGTCGGCGGCAACGCAATCGAGGTCATGCAGGGTGAAGTTTTCCTGTGACCCACATGACGCAAGCTGCGGAAAAGACAGAGATGCACTCACGCGAAAAAAAATCCATAGCCGGAACGTCCCATTAGCGTCGGCGGCACTTTACAGTAAGCGCGCGAGCCGTTACCATTCATCTCGCTCCGACATTCTTCATATCGAGAAAAGCCCCTGTTGGATTCGCGAGCCGCGTTTGCGGCAGCGTCCGATGGCTGTGGAAGGTTGATGAAACCAAAGCGCACGATCCTGTGTGTAGATGACAACGAACAGTCACTTTCTCACCGGAAAATCATGCTGGAAACTCGCGGCTATCGCGTGGCGAGCTTTTCACGCGGCGAAGAAGCGCTGACCCGCTTCCAACAAGGAGGAGTCGACCTGGTAATTGCCGACATGGCGATGCCGGGACTGGACGGGCCGCAACTCATCGCCAGGATCAAGGGCTTGTCACCCCATACTCCCGCGATTCTTATTTCTAGCAAGGTCCGGGTTTACGATCACGACTCGCAGGCGGACGTTTTCCTAACCAAGGGTATGTATGCGCCGGTCGATCTGCTGGAACGGGTTCGGCTTTTGCTGGTGCGAAAGCGCGGGCCAAAGCGCATGCAGCCGCGGCCGCCGGACGTTCCCCGACAGATTGGCGTGGCGTAATTCAGTTTCTGGCTACTCGCTTTTAGCTTCTTGCTAACCCTTCTCACCGGACGCTGGCTCTCGAGCCGCGAGCATTTCGTTTTGAACGCAAAGGAAGCCTCGCTTCTCAAGACGACAAACTTCGTCAGCCTCCACATGGAAAGCCAGTCGCTAGAAGCTAGAAGCTGTTCTTCGTGTAAGATTCTCAGCAGGCATGGCCGAAGCATTTATCGAAGCGAAAAACCTACGCAAGACGTATCACGTGGGCAAGATCGAAGTGGAGGCGCTGCGCGGGATTTCCTTCAGCGTGCAGACGGGCGAGTTCGTCAGCGTCGTGGGCCCGTCAGGCAGCGGGAAGTCAACTCTCTTTTATCTATTGGGCGGGTTGACCAGGGCCGACGGGGGCAGCGTCGTGCTCGACGGGGAAGACCTGGCCACGCTGTCTGACGCGGAACGAACCCGCATGCGCAAGCGCAAGATCGGATTTGTGTTTCAGAAGTTCAATTTGCTGCCCACGCTGGACGCGCGGTCGAACATTGAGATTGCACGGGAAATTTCGGGTAACGGCAATCGAGATCCAGCGCACTTCAACCGTATCACCGATCTTCTCGGGCTAACCAAGCGGCTGGGCCATCGGCCGTCCGAACTTTCCGGAGGCGAGCAACAGCGCGTGGCTTTGGCGCGTGCTCTCATCAACAAGCCCGCGGTGGTGCTGGCTGATGAACCGACGGGCAACCTGGATTCCAAGAATTCGGATGTGGTGCTGGGCATGTTACGGCTGTCGAATCGGGAACTGGGTCAAACGGTGCTGATGATCACGCACAATCCCGAGGCCGCGAAGTACGGAGATCGCATCATTCACATGCGCGACGGGCAGATTGTGGGGCCAGAGGATGATCCGCAGTGGGTGGTGAAGTAACCGGCATTCGACCCTATGGCGTCTCGGCGACGGCGCTATCTGCGATGTTATCCTAGTAACTCGCCATGAGGGCTGTGTAACCTTTCATGTCTAATCCAGAAATCCCAGAAAACCAGATTGCCCCCGAAAGTACGGAGTCGTTCGGCCACATCTTGTCTCAGTATCAGAAAAGCCATTCACGCAAGACGGAAGGCAGCAGCCAGCTGCAGGCTACGGTGATTGCGGTTAATGCCGAGTCCGTGTTTTTCGACATTGGGTACAAGTCGGAAGGAATTTTGCCGCTCGCGGCGTTGCAAGGGGAAACACTAAAGCCTGGGGACAAGTGTCTGGTGACCGTCAAGGGCCGCGACCTGGATGGTTATTACGAGCTGTCGCGCTTCAAAGTTGAGCGGCCGATGGATTGGACGGGGCTGGAAAAGGCTTTCGCTGATAAGACACCCGTTCTGGGCACGGTGACCGCCGTGATCAAAGGCGGCTTTAGCGTGGATGTCGGAGTACGGGCGTTCATGCCCGCCTCGCGCAGCGGAGTTCGCGAGACGGCGGTGATGGAGAAGTTGGTGGGGCAAGAGATTCGATGCCGCATCATCAAGCTCGACGTCACGGATGAAGACGTAGTCGTGGATCGTCGCGCGGTCGCGGAGGAAGAAGCTCGCTCCGCCAAAGACAAGTTACTTTCGCAGATCAAGGAAGGGGAAACGATAAGCGGCACCGTACGCAGCCTTACTGACTACGGCGCTTTCGTTGATCTGGGCGGAATGGATGCGTTGCTGCACGTGAGCGACATCGCCTGGGGCAGAGTGAACAAGCCGGCGGACGTGCTTTCGGTGGGGCAAGAGGTCGAGGTAAAAGTGCTGAAGGTCGCGTCGGACTCCGACAAACGGCGGATTTCGGTTGGGTTGAAACAGCTGCAACCGCATCCCTGGGACGCCGTCGCCGAAAAGTTCCGGGCGGGGGATCGCGTTCGCGGTACGGTAACGCGGTTGGTCGAGTTTGGAGCGTTCGTGGAATTGGAGCCGGGCATCGAAGGTTTGATTCATATTTCCGAGATGTCCTGGTCCAAGGGCAAGATCAGAAAAGCGAGCGACGTGGTGAAGCAGGGCGAGACTGTCGAGGCTGTGATTTTGCAAGTCAGCGCTGCCGAGCACCGCATCTCGCTGGGACTGAAACAGGCATTGGGCGATCCCTGGGCCGAGGTGGCGGAACGCTTTCAGGTAGGTTCGCCCGTCGAAGGGCCGATCACCAATCTGACCAAGTTCGGCGCGTTTGTGCAGCTTTCGGAAGGAATCGAAGGCATGGTTCACGTCAGCGACATCAGTGCCGAGAAGCGGATCAACCAGCCCCAGGATGTGTTGCGCGTGGGGCAAGTGGTCAAAGCGCAAGTCTTGGCCATTGATCCTGAGAAACGTCAGATGCGGCTGGGCATGAAGCAATTGCTGCCGACGGGTCTGGACGAATACATCGCGGAGCACAAGGAAGGCGATGTGGTGACGGGCCGGCTGATGGACGATGCGAGCGGCCAAGCGCGTGTGGAACTGGGCGAGGGCATTCATGCTACCTGCAAGATGGCCGCCGCCAGTGCGCCAAAGAAGGACGCGGCTCCCCAGGAGTCAAAGGCCGACATTTCTTCGCTGAGTTCGATGCTGCAGGCGAGGTGGAAGAGCGGCTCCGGCGGACCTGCAAAGACAGAAGCGGTGCGGAAGGGACAAGTTCGGAGTTTTCGAATCGTGAGTATTGATCGTGCGGCTAAGAAGATTGGATTGGAATTCGTGTAGCCCGAAAGCGGTCACTGCGTCATTGCTTCGCTCGCGCGACACTTCGCTTTGCCGATTCAAAGGATGGGTCGCTGTCGAGCTGAAAGGAAGCACTTTCCATCGCCTTCATCGGCTCCGCGAAACGCAGATGCGGTATAATTTTCGAGTCGAGCGGGAGTAGCTCAGTGGTAGAGCGCGACCTTGCCAAGGTCGATGTCGCGGGTTCGACCCCCGTCTCCCGCTCCAGTTTCTTTGTTCCTAACCTGCCCTCCGCAGATGGACTTTTTCCGGCCGGAACGCTAACGTATGGAGCAGGGGCGCGGTACCCAAGTGGTAAGGGAGAGGTCTGCAAAACCTTTATGCGTCGGTTCGATTCCGACCCGCGCCTCCAGTCTTTTCCTTCGGTTCCCTAACTGACTTGCCTGCAACTTGCATCTGCCTCTCGATTGATAGATCATGCCCTTTCCATGCGTCGAACGAAGCCGTCGCGCCACGCTCGATATTACTTTTGCCTGATCCTGTGTGGCGTTTCTTTCTCTAATCCCGTTCAGGGACAACAGGCCAGCAACCAGACCGATCCGCCTCCCGACGCGCCGAAAGCAAACAATTCCGATACGAAGGGGTTTTTTGCGCGCTGGGCGGACTTTTATCGCCAGGACTGGACTGGAACGGCTGCTGCTTCACCGCCTTCGGCGCGGCGCGGGGTTCTGTCGCCGCTGGATTCTCCTCCATTTCCCAGCTCAGACTGGTCGTATGGTGGTTCGCCGGTGATTGGGGAGGCAGACACGAACAGCTATCCCCTGATGACGGCCATCAACGAGGCGAGGAGCCGGACGAAGATTTATGGGTGGATCGATGCGACGGTGAACGTCAGCACTTCGACGCACAGCAACTCACCGGAGGCGAACGATCTCTATCCGAATCGTTTGGAGGTGAACCAGTTTGTTCTCTACGCCGAGCGATTGCCGGATTCGGTGCAGCGCGATCACATCGATTGGGGCTTCCATCTTACGGCTCTTTACGGCACGGATTATCGCTTCACGATTGCGAAGGGCTACTTCAGCGGCCAGCTGCTGAACGGTCACCGCCAATATGGCTTCGATCCGACACTCGAATACGTCGATGTTTACATTCCGCAAGTTGCGCAGGGTATGAACGTGAGAGTGGGCCGCTTCATTTCCGTGCCCGGGATCGAGGCCCAGTTGGCGCCGAACAACTACATCTTCAGCCACTCGCTACTGTATGCGATTGATCCGTTCACCGATACAGGTTTGATCGCGACGGTGAAAGTGAATGACCACTGGCTGGTGCAACTCGGAGTTAGCGGCGGGCACGATGTGGCCCCGTGGACGCCGGATGCGAAGCCTTCCGGCACGGCCTGCGTGAGCTATACGACAAAGTCGGTGAACGACAATTTTTATCTATGCGCGAACGGCATCAACCACGGCAAGTACGCGTACAACAATCTGCAGCAGTATGACGGCACGTGGTATCACAAGTTCTCGAAGACAGTGCACATGGCAACCGAGAGCTGGTACATGTATGAGCGCGACGTGCCGGCTGTGGGAGGGACAATTCAGCCGGAAACGGGCGCCAATGCGGCTTATTGCTTTACGGAAAAGCGGCTGCCCGGGGAGCAGCGTTGTACGGCTCCCGAATATGCGGTGGTCAATTTTCTCCAGAAGGAACTTTCAGTGCACAACTTTCTGTCGTTTCGCAGCGACTTTCTCGACGACAAGAAAGGGCAGCGTACGGGATATGCAACCAGATATTCCGAGAACACGATCGCCTGGTGCCACTGGTTCGGTACGACGGTGCAACTCCGTCCGGAGTTGCGATTGGAACGAGCTTGGGATCGAAAGGCTTACGATTATGGGCGACGGCAGAATCAGTTTACGGCGGCCAGCGATCTGATCTTTCACTTTTGACTGAAGTTCTCTGGAGGCCTTAGGAAATAGATCGATGAACGGCGTGCGAATGGATACGTGGCTTTGGGCCGCAAGATTTTTCAAAACCCGTCCCTTGGCGAAACGGGCGTGCGAACTGGGAAGAATTCTCTCGAATGGGCAGCCTGCCAAGGCGGCGCGTGAGGTCAGAATTGGCGATAAGCTGCGCGTGACCAACGAGGGCGGTGACTTTCAGATCGAGGTCCTGCTTCTCAGCGAAGTGCGAGGTCCTGCTTCGGTGGCGCAGACGCTTTATCGCGAAACGCAAGAGAGTCGAGCCCTTCGCGAGAAAGTGGCAGCCGAACGGAAGGCGATGCGCCAATTCGAGACTTTGCCGGAAGGTCGGCCTTCCAAGCGCGACCGGCGGCACATCATTCGATTCCGCGGGCGAGTGTAAGAGGTCCTGACTCGTGTCAAAGGCTTTAACCACACACGGGACACCGGGAACGCAGAGGCGACTTTTAACTGTTGACTTGCGCGCTAATTTCTAGCAATATGGCGTTGTACGACATGTCGTCAGGAGCCATAATGGAGTTCTTGCCGCTTACCGAGACCGTCCTGCTCATTCTTCTCAGTTTGGCGCAGCAGCCTCGGCATGGATATTCGATTTTGAAGGACGTCGAGCACATGAGCAACGGGCGCGTGAAGCTCAGCACCGGTACGCTCTACGGCGCGCTGCGCCGGCTGTTGGACGAAGAGTGGATCGAGCGATTCAAAGAGCAGGAGAATCCGCGCGGGCGGCAGGCTTATCGACTGACGGCACGGGGACGCAGAAACTTGCAGCTCGAAGTGGGCCGGATGAAGCATTTCACGTGCCTGGCGAATTTGCGGATCGCGGTGAAGGAGGCATGATCGATGTTTGGCCTCCGGCTCTATCGGCAAGCTCTCCGTCTTTATCCCGCGTTCCACCGCGAACGATTCGGCGAGGAAATGGTTGCCGTCTTCCGCGAATTGCAGGCTGAGACTGCCTCGAGGGGGCTTTTTCCGCGGAGTTTGTTGTCTGTTCGCGAGATCTCAGGAGTTGTGGCCGGAGCTCTGGGGGAGCGCTGGTGCGCGGCGGGCTGCGATTCTTTCTGGTTATGGTTTCCAACGAGGAGGCTTACCATGCGTAACGAATTCCGTTTTCCAAAAACGACCGCGGTGCTGATGACGATCATTCTGGCGGGAGTGGTGCTGGCAATTCAAAGAGGAGAAGCGATTCAGCGTTCGCTCCCCTATGCGAATCCTCCAGTCGGGCCGATCCATCCTGTGCACTCGACGCTCTTGCCGGGCGTCGTATTCGGGCTCGCATTTTTCTATGCAGCGGGGTTGATTGGTTGGGCGATTCTTTTTGCCCTGCGCCGCTCGGGAGTGCACCGGTTGGACGAAACATCTATTCAGCCGAAGTGATGTGGCGCTCGGCCGACGAATTCGCGCGTCGCCGAGAATCGTCCGGCGGATAGTGGCTGCGAGGCTATTCGCTGCCGATCGTTCCCCGCACTTCCAGTCGCATCTGCATGCCGTATTTGGGACGCAGCGTAATGAGCGGCTCAGGTTCCACGCGATGTCCGGGAATGAGTTTTAACTTCCACTTTTGCCCTAGCGTGGCCAACAGCAACACTCCTTCCATCCATGCAAACGATTCCCCAATGCATTGCCGGACTCCGGCGCCGAAGGGGAAGTAGGTGAGTTTCGTTCGCCGTGACTTGACTTCCGCGGTGAACCGTTCGGGATCGAAGCGCAGCGGGTCGGGGAAAAAGCGGGGGTCGCGGTGGGCGACGAACTGGCTCATCAGCACAGTGGTTTGCGCAGGCAGAAGAAATTCTCCGAGTCGAAAATCGGCGCGCGCTTTGCGGCCCATGGCCCACGCCGGTGGGTAGAGGCGCATGGATTCCGCCAGTGTCATTTCGACGTAGCGGAGGCGCGGAACATCCTCGTAGGTGGGCAGGCGCCCTTGCAGTTCACGGTCAATTTCATGGTGAAAGCGGCGCTCGCACTCGGGGTTTTCCGAGAGTAGATACCACGTCCAGGAGAGGGCGTTGGCCACGGTTTCATAACCAGCCAGAAAAATGGTGATGACCTGATCGCGCAGCGATTGCTCCGAAGCGGGGCTTTGGTCCGGCGAGGCGGCCAGCATGAGATCAAGCAGGCTGCTTCCCTGCGAATCTCGCTGGCGGTGCGCAGCAATCATTCTGTAGACCACTGCATCAATGCGCTTGCGCGCTCTGACGAAAGCGGCCAGTCCGGGGGGCCGCAGGTGCACGAGCCACTCCGCGGCCGGCAACATCACAATAAAATTGTAGAGGCCCATGATGCGGTTGAGGGCGCTCGCCAGTTCGTCCGCTTCGTCGCGAAGGTCGGTGGCAAACAGGGTTTGCGCGACCACGTTGAGCGTGAGCTGCATCATGTCGATGGCAATGTCTCGCTGTTCGCCGGGGCGCCAGCGGTCGCGCAGGCGGACAGCCTCACGGACCATGGTGTTGGCATATTCCGGGATGCGCTGCCGATGAAATGCCGGCTGCGCTATTTGCCGCTGCGCGCGATGTTGCGTGCCGTCGCTGGTAATCATGCCCTGGCCCAGCAGCATCTTTGTAAGTTGAACCGTTCGTTCCTTGATGAAGTTTTCGTTCTGTACTACCAACACTTCCCGGAAGTAGTCTGGATGATTCAGAAAGACGATGTGGTTCCATCCGATCTTGTAGTGCGCGATGTCGCCGTACTCCTGGGCCAGGTGCTGGAATAAGAGAATGGGATTCGCCGGGCGAAACCTGCGAAAGGCAAACCAGAGGAGGTTGCGCTGGAAGCCGGGCGGGAAATGGAACTCGGCGGGACCCCGCACTTCATTCCCTGGGACGTCGTTTCTTGCCGCTGTTGCCATGCTCTCCGTGTACTTCGAGCCGGATTGTGATTAGGGCGCGCCGCGCCGCGGGACAGCCGCGGGCGGCTGCCCCCACATTTTAGTCGCTAGCGCTTTGCGGAGCCGGTTTTCTGCAGCGCATCCAACTCTCCCAGTACTTCGGCACTGTGTGTAACCGGATCCACGCTGGTATAGGCTTTTGCGATTGTGCCGCTGGGGTCGATCAGGAAGGTGTGGCGCGCGGCAAACTTCACCAACCCGAGATTGGTCAGCGAACCGTAGGCGTCCGTCACTCGATGCTCGGTATCAGCTAGCAGCTTAAAGTTCAGCCCCTCTTTCGCGCAAAACCTCTTGTGCGAATCCACGCTGTCGAGGCTTACGCCCAACACGACGGCATTGCGCTCGGCATATTTCGGCTGGTCCACCTGAAAATTGTGGGCCTCGCGGGAGCAGCCAGGAGTTTGATCCTTGGGATAGAAATACAGGACGACCCATTTCCCCCGGTAGTCCTTCAGACTCACGGACGAGCCGTCTTGCGACGCCAGCGTGAAGTCGGGTGCGCTGCTTCCCTCGGAGGGCCGGGCCGAACGCGACAACAAACGCGGGACGAGCGCTATCAGCACTAACACGACAGCCAAGAGCAGCGCGATCCTTAACATGAAATCCTCCAGTATGAAACCGCCGCAGGCAGCGATTCTAAACCAGGAGTGTCTTTACTGATAGGTGAGCCAGAAGCGTTTGACTGGCCGACATTTGCTCTATATTGTATAGATAATGAGTGGACGCGATTATCTCGGCGAATTCGAACACATCGTTGTCCTGGCATTGCTGCGGTTGGAAGATCGAGCGTATGGAGTCAGCGTGCGGCGGGAAATCGAATTCCGTACAAAGCGGGAAGTATCGATCGGCGCAGTTTATGCGACGCTCGATCGCCTGGAGAGCAAAGGGTACGTCAAATCCCGCCACGGCGATCCTACGCCAGAGCGGGGTGGGCGGTCGAAACGGTTCTTTCGGGTCACGGCCAGGGGAGTAACGGCGGTGAACCGCACTCAGCGCGCACTCCAGAAAATGGCCCATGGATTGGATTTAATCAGGAGCTTTTCATGATATTCCAGTTTCATTCGAACCGGCCCCCACGCTTGGCTGAGCTGACAGTAAATCTATTCGCTTCCGCAGAGCAAGCGGAATCGATTCTCGGCGACTTGCATGAGGAATTCTCGGTGGTGGGTTCGAAATCGGGTCGCGAGATCGCGCGCAGATGGTATTGGCGGCAAAGCTTGCTGACGATTGTCCAACTCGCCGGCAGCGGATTTCGAAGCGAACCGTGGTCCGCCGCCGCCGTGGTCATGGGAGGATTCCTGCTGTTAAGAACCGTCCATAGACTGCCCGGCCTCGTGTTAGATGTGGTTACCGACCGGTACCTCATGTATTGGTCCAATCACTTCCACGCTTACCTATGGATACTGAAGGGATTGTGGATCGAATATCTGATGGGCTCGCTGTTCACCGGTTGCGTCACTGCGCTGGTTGCGAAGGGGCGGGAGATGATGGCGACGATGACGCTGGCGCTCATTCTTACCGCGATGGCGATCGTTGGTACCGTAGGGGTGGCAGTGTTTACGGCAGACGCCTCTCACCTGTGGAACCTGCTATGGTCATTCGCCGATCCGTTCGCGATCCTGGTTGGCGGGGGCATCGTCCGTATGCATCGGTCATCGGCGAAAACTCGGCCCTCAGTTGCGTGACAGCGCTGGAATACTACCCACTCTGCCCTGCCCGCAAGCAAAAATCCTTACGTTTGCACTATGATGGAACATTGCGCATTCTACGACGGAGAAACCAGACGTGGCTCAGACGGAAACCGACGGCTTAGAGGTTTTGGAAACCAGGGAATGGGTCGATTCTCTGGACTATGTTCTTTCCCAGGGTGGTCCCAACCGGGCCGGGCGTTTGTTGCAGCAGTTGGCGCTGCACGCGCGGAGTGAGGCGGGCGTAAATCTTCCTTTTTCGGCGACCACGCCCTACCAGAACACGATTCCTACGCGCCAACAACCGCCGTTTCCCGGCAGCCAGGAGATGGAACGCCGTATCAAGAGTCTGGTGCGCTGGAATGCGCTGGCCATGGTAGTTCGAGCGAACAAGATTCAGGAGGGCATCGGCGGACACATTTCGACTTTCGCGTCCGCTGCCACCCTCTACGAGGTGGCCTTCAACCACTTCTTTCGCGCGCAAACGGAAAGCGGGGACCGCGATGTCGTCTACTTCCAGGGACACGCCGCTCCCGGCATGTATTCGCGTGCTTATCTGGAAGGGCGGATTTCGAAAGAGAAACTACAGAATTTTCGTCGCGAACTGAAGCCCGGTGGAGGACTGAGTTCCTATCCTCACCCGTGGCTCATGCCTGAGTTCTGGGAGTTCCCCACGGTTTCCATGGGATTGGGACCGATCCAATCGATCTACCACGCGCGCTTTATCAAGTATCTGGAAAATCGCGGGTTAAAGCAATCCACTGGCGGCAAAGTTTGGGCTTTCCTGGGCGACGGCGAAATGGATGAACCGGAGTCGCTTGGCTCGATCACGCTGGCCTCGCGCGAAAAGCTCGACAACTTGATCTTCGTGGTGAACTGCAACCTGCAGCGGCTGGACGGTCCGGTGCGCGGCAACGGAAAGATCATTCAGGAACTCGAGGCCATTTTCCGCGGTGCGGGATGGAACGTTATCAAAGTTATTTGGGGCAGCGATTGGGATAACCTGATTCAAAACGATCGCGATGGCCTTCTAGTCAAGCGCTTAGGGGAAGTCAGCGACGGTCAGTATCAAAAATACTTTGTCGAGAGCGGAGCTTACTTCCGGCAGAATTTGTTCGGCACCGATCCGCGTCTCCTGAAAATGGTGGAGCATCTTTCCGACGATCAACTGGCGCGGTTGCGTTTGGGCGGGCACGATCCGATCAAGGTGCACGCCGCCTACCGGGCCGCAGTCGACCACACTGGCGCTCCGACGATCATTCTGGCTAAGACGATCAAAGGCTACGGGCTGGGCGAAGCGGGCGAAGGCAGGAACATCACTCACCAGCAGAAAAAGTTGAACGAAGATGAGTTGCAGATGTTCCGTTCGCGCTTCGGAATTCCCATTCCCGACGACGAACTGCATGAAGCGCCGTTCTATCGTCCGTCCGACGACAGCGCCGAAATCAAATATATGCAAGCGCGCCGCCAGCAGCTGGGCGGATACATGCCCACGCGCAAAGCGCGGGCTGCGGCGTTGAAGTCCGTGCCCGACGCGCATTTCGAGGAATTCCACAAAGGCACGGACGGACGGGAAGTGTCGACGACCATGGTGTTTGTGCGGCTGCTGGCCAAGTTGCTGCGCGATCCCGAACTCGGCAAGCTGATTGTGCCCATCGTTCCCGATGAGGCTCGCACGTTCGGCATGGAAGGTCTGTTCCGTCAAGTCGGGATTTATTCCAGCGTGGGCCAGAACTATGAGCCCGTCGACATGGACACGCTGCTCTACTACAAAGAAGCCAAGAACGGGCAAATTCTAGAAGAAGGAATCACCGAGGCGGGATCGATGTGTTCCTTCATCGCGGCCGGCACGGCGTATGCAAATCACGGGATCAATACGATTCCCTTCTTTATCTATTACTCCATGTTCGGCTTCCAGCGCATCGGCGATTTGATCTGGGCTGCCGCTGACATGCGCTGCCGCGGCTTTCTCGTCGGAGGCACGGCGGGACGGACCACGCTGGCTGGCGAAGGCCTCCAACATCAGGACGGTCACAGCCACGTGCTGGCGCTTCCGGTGCCGAACCTGCTGGCGTACGATCCGGCGTTTGCCTACGAGATCGCCATCATTATTCAGGAGGGCATCAGGCGAATGTATGTCGAGCAGGAGTCGATCTTCTATTATCTGACGGTCACGAATGAGCCGCTTCCGATGCCCGGAATGCCTGCGGAAGGAAATGTTCGCGAAGGCGTGTTGAAAGGACTGTATCGGTTCAAGACATCGGCAAAGAGCGATTCGAAATTGCGCGCGCAATTGTTAGGCAGCGGCACGATCATGTACGAAGTGCTCAAGGCGCAGCAGATTCTGGAAGAGAGATACGGCGTTGGGGCCGATGTGTGGAGCGTCACCAGCTACAAGCAGCTCTATCGCGACGGCAACGATTGCGAGCGCTGGAACATGTTGCATCCCGACGAACCGGCCAAGGTTCCCTATGTGACTCAAACTTTGAAGGGTGCCGCGGGGCCGTTCATCGCTGCGTCTGACTATATGAAGGTGCTGCCTGAAAGTTTGGGCAAATGGGTGCCGGGACAACTGGTTTCTCTGGGAACTGATGGTTTCGGGCGCAGCGAGAACCGCGTGGCGCTTCGCGACTTCTTTGAAGTGGATGCGAAGCACATCGTGCTGGCCACGCTGGGAGCGCTGGCGCGGGAGAAAAAGATTGACACAGATGTGGTGAAGCGAGCGGTACAGGAATTGGGGATCAATCCCGAGAAGGCGAATCCAGCGATCAGCTAGGATCGTCGGATTGCGCGCTGAAGGCAAATGACTGAACCAAGGCCTGGTTACGACTCGACACATCAAGATCTTAGAAAAGAGACGACGCGGTGATTGAATTCAAACTACCCGAGCTGGGAGAAAACATCGAGCAAGGCGACTTAGTCCGCCTTATGGTTCAGCCGGGTGAAAGTGTCAGCACTGGCCAGTCGGTCATGGAACTGGAAACCGACAAAGCCGTGGTCGAAGTGCCGTCCTCGGTGACTGGAACGGTGCAGGAAATTCGGGTTAAAGAGGGCGACAAGATCAAGGTTGGCCAGGTGATCTTTACCGTCGACGGTGCGGAGGGCAAGCCTTCTGCGGAATCTTCCGCGCGGACTGCGGCCTCCGCGCCCGTCCAACAAAAGCCCATTCAGCCAGAGGAAGCGCAGCAAAGGCGTGCTAAGACGGAACTCTCCCCGGCACCTGTCGCGGCCAGTTCGCCTGCGACTCCTGCAGCCGACTCTCGTCCTCCGACTCCTCGTGAGTCAACAGCGTCGCCTAAATCCGGGGCCGGCGAATTCAGGCTCCCTGAACTCGGAGAAAATATTTCGCAAGGCGACTTGGTTCGGTTGATGATTGCGCCCGGCACGAAAGTTTCGGAAGGCCAACCGGTGATGGAGTTGGAAACCGACAAAGCCGTGGTCGAAGTGCCGTCGTCGGTCAGCGGCGTGGTCAAAGAAGTGAAAGTAAAAGAAGGCGAGAAGGTCCAAGTAGGACAGGTGATCTTCACAATGGAGGGAGGAGCGCCGCCACCAGCCGAAAAAACTCAAACACGCAATGCTCCGGTCGAACATGTTTCCGGACAGCACGGAGCTCGTCTAGCATTTCAGGCAGCGATTCGCGCCGAGGGCAAGACGGAAGAACAGGCTCTTCCTCCCGACCAGCCGCAGGCGGCAACGCAAGCGTTCAGCATGCCCGCGCAACTCGGAAAAGTTGCGGGCACCGAACATCGCCAGGCCATTCCCGCGGCTCCGCATGTGCGGCGATTTGCGCGTGAGGTTGGCGTTGACATCTACGAGGTGAAGGGTGCAGGCCCAGGCGGGCGTATCAGTGAAGACGATGTGAAGGCTTACGCCAAAGGACTGCTTGCGGCGGCGGCTACCGCGACCCAGGCACCGCCGCGGGCCGGGCACTTCGCGCAGCCGCAGCTTCCGGACTTCGCCAAGTGGGGCAAAATCGAGCGCGTCTCCATGCGCGGAGTTCGCCGCAAGACCGCCGAACACTTGGCGGAAGCCTGGAATACAATTCCTCACGTTACGCAGCATGATCGCGCCGATATCACCGAGCTAGAGCAACTGCGCGCCCGGTTCGCTCCGAAAGCGGAAGAGGCCGGCGGCAAGATGACGGTGACGGCGATCGCCCTGAAAGTCTGCGCCGCGGCGCTCAAAGTGTTCCCCCAGTTCAATGCCAGTATCGACATCGAGAAGGAAGAAATCGTATACAAGCAATACATCAGCATTGGCGTGGCCGCGGATACGGATCGCGGACTTCTGGTTCCGGTAATCCGGGAGGTCGACAAGAAAAATATTGTCGAACTGGCGGTCGCATTGTCGCAGCTCTCCAAGAAAGCGCGCGAAAAAAAGCTGGCGCCGGCGGATATGGAAGGTGGGACCTTCACCATCACCAATCTGGGCGGTATCGGCGGGGTGGGTTTTACACCCATCGTGAATTATCCGGAGGTTGCGATCCTCGGTCTTTCGCGCTCGCGCATGGAGCCGGAATGGATTAACGGAAAGTTCGAGCCGCGGCTGATTCTGCCGCTGTCGCTCTCTTACGACCACCGGCTGATTGACGGCGCCGATGCGGCGCGGTTCGTGCGCTGGATCGCGGAGGCGTTTGAACAGCCGTTCCTATTATCGGTACAGGGATAGAGGCAGGGTTTCAAGTTTCAGGGTTTCAAGTTTCAGGGTTTCGAGGTTTCAATGTTCGGTTCCCCAGCCGCGTAGCAGGCGGCGTGTGAAAGCCCGGCGCGGCAGTGCCGGGAACGCGAAGCCAAACGAAAACGGAGTCCCGTTAAGGACGGCACAGCTCATCCCATAATGTCTGATACCCAATCCTTGAATATTGCAGTCGTCGGCGGCGGCCCTGGTGGGTACGCAGCCGCTTTCCTCGCTGCCGATCTAGGAATGACCGTCACTCTGGTCGATCCGGAGTTGAATCCGGGCGGAGTCTGCCTTTATCGCGGCTGCATTCCGTCGAAGGCGCTCCTTCATGTGGCCAAGCTGTTGGAGGAATCGCATCAGGCAAAGGATTGGGGAATTGAATTTGCTGCACCGAAAATTGATCTGGCGCGCTTGCGTTCATGGAAAGAGAGCGTGGTCAAGAAATTGACTGGCGGCCTGGGCGTTCTATCGAAGCAACGCAAAGTGAAATACGTGCAAGGACACGCGGCATTCGAGAATTCCAGCACGCTGCGGGTGAAGAAATCCGATGGCTCGGAAGAATCTCGCAGCTTCGATCGCATCATCATCGCGACCGGTTCCCGCCCAGCGATCGTTCCGACTCTGAAACTCGATACGCCGCGTATGATGGATTCCACCGGAGCGTTGAATCTCGAAGATATTCCTGGCAGCTTGCTGGTGGTCGGAGGTGGGTACATTGGCCTCGAACTGGGCTCGGTGTATGCGGCGCTGGGCACGCGTGTCACCGTGGTGGAAATGCTTCCTGGCCTTCTTCCCGGCGCGGACCGCGATCTGGTGCTTCCGCTTCACAAGCGATTGGAAAAGATGTTCGACGGAATTTTGCTTAACACCACCGTCGTATCGGTGAAGGATGAAGGCAGCGGCATTCGCGCCACGTTCGAAGGAGCGGACGTGAAAGAACGCGAGAAAGTCTTCGATCGGGTACTGGTGTCGGTCGGTCGCAAGCCCAACTCTGAAATTCCGGGCCTCGAAAAAACGAGCGTCAAACTTGCCCAACGCGGTTTCATTCAGGTGAACAAGCAATTACAGACCGACGATCCGTCCATCTACGCCATCGGCGACGTGGTCGGCGAGCCCATGCTCGCGCATAAGGCTTCGCACGAAGGCCGCGTTGCGGTGGAAGCCATCGCCGGACACAAAGTTGCTTTCGAACCGAACGCGATTCCCGCGGTGGTTTTTACCGATCCCGAAGTTGCCTGGTGCGGCCTGACGGAGACGCAGGCGCAGAAAGAAAATCGCGAGCTCAAGGTCGCCAAGTTTCCTTGGGCTGCATCGGGCCGCGCCGTTACGCTGGATCGTCCCGAAGGCATGACTAAGTTGCTCATCGATCCCCAGAGCGAACGCGTCCTCGGAGTCGGCATCGTCGGGGTGGGCGCCGGAGAGTTGATTGCGGAAGGTGTACTTGCTATCGAAATGTCGGCGCTCGCAAGCGACGTAGCGATGACGATTCATCCCCATCCTACGCTTTCGGAAACGATGATGGAATCCGCCGAAGTTTTCTTCGGAACCAGCACGCATATCTACCGCCCGAAACGGGGATAGTCGCTGCGGCCACGCAACGCGGTGAGTTCCTGACCTCTGCGCGACCTTTCGATACCTCGACGTTTCGATACAATGATTGATTACATGCGTCGATCTCCACGCACGACAGGTATGCTCCCGCATAAAACCGGATGGGGAAAAATCATCCAGTCGTTTGCGAGATCGGAATTGGTTTGGGCTGTGTGCCTTGGCGCTTGCCTGTTTTCCGCGCAAGCGGCGTTCAGTCAGGCTCTGCCATCGCCAACAACTGCGAGGTCCGTCGCAAATGCGTCTGCCGATCCTCTGGGACGCACCACACCGTCGGGAACCATGCTGGGTTTTCTTCAGGCCGCGCAGGCCGGAGACTACGGCATTGCCGCGCAATATTTGCAGATGAGTCCCGCGCGCCGCCAGTCCGAAGGCGAGCAGATGGCAGCCAAGCTCAAAGTTGTGCTGGATCGCGCGTTCACCGGCAGGTTCAACAACTTCACGCAGGCCGAAGGAATCCCACAAGAGGGTGTCTCGCTGGGGCGCCAGAGACTTGGCACCATGTCTTCGGGCGATATTGAAGCTGACCTCGATCTAGTACGCGTGTCGGATCCGAGCACCGGCAAGATCTGGCTAATCTCCTCCGAGACTCTTTCGAAAATTCCTGAGCTCTACGATCAAGTTCAGGCGCGCCAAGTCGAAGGCCGCCTTCCAAATGCGCTGGTCAAACACGAATTTGCGGGAATGCCGCTATGGCAATTTCTGGCTCTGCTCGTCGCTGTGCCCGTCGCTGCGGCACTCGGCTGGTTCATCTTGGCGTTGCTGGAAATTCCCTTGCGTTGGTGGGCACGTCGGCGCGGCCAGTTAGACGTCGCAAATTGGCGCTCGGTTTCTGGTCCAGTCTGGCTGCTTACGGGTACGCTCATTCATCAAGTATTCGCCGCCTATCTTCACATCCCGCTACTGCCGCGGCACTACTACTTTCAAATCACGTCCATAGCACTGATCATCAGCGCAACCTGGATTCTCTGGCGCGTCGTTCAATGGTCCCTGCACCGCGTACGCCATCGTGCTCTGGCCGGCGGGCATGCGGGTACAGGATCGCTCATGCTGCTTGGAGAGCGCATTCTCAAAGCAGTGATTTTTTGCGCGGGTGTTCTGGCCGTACTCGGCAATCTGGGCTTCAACATGAGCACGGCGCTGGCTGGACTCGGAATTGGCGGCCTCGCGATAGGTTTCGGCGCGCAGAAGACGATTGAGAATCTTTTCGGCGGCGTCTCAGTTCTTGGGGATGAAGTGTTTCGCGTCGGCGACGTCTGCCGTTTCGGCGACCGCACCGGAGTGGTCGAAGACATTGGTTTGCGCTCCACGCGAATCCGCACCGACGAGAGGACTCTGGTGGCCATTCCCAACGGAACCGTGGCGACCATCAATCTGGAAAATCTCAGCCGCCGGGACAAGATTCTATTCAAGACGAGTCTGGGCCTCCGGCTTGAGAGTAAGCCGGATCACGTACGATTCGTGCTGGCGGAAATCCGGCGCCTGTTTTACAGCCATCCTAAAGTGGAAACCAAAACCGTGCGTGCGCGCCTCATAGACATTGCGGGTACTTCCCTGAGCGTGGAGGTGGTCGCTTACATCCTGACGCGCGATTTCAACGAATTCGCCGCCGTTCGCGAAGATCTGTTGCTGCGCATGATGGATGTACTGGAAGATTCCGGCGGGGGCCTGGCGCTTCCCTCGCAGACCCTGTATCTAAGCCGCGACGGCGGCGTCGAAAAAGAAAAAGCTGACAAGGCCGTCAAGAAGATTGCGGAATTGCGGGACGGAAAGCAGCTGCCGTTTCCTGACTTCCATGAAGAGGACATTTCCTCGTTCAAGGGATCGATCGAATATCCGCAACTGGAGTCGGCCGTGCGGAAACAGCCGCTTCCCTAGGGTCAAATCTTCGATGTAGCGCCGGCATCTTGCCGGCGGTCGCGAGGGCGTCCTCGCCCTCGGCACCGCGGGCGGGTCGCTTGCCGGACAGCCGCCGGGACGGCGGCGCTACAATAACGCTGGCTTCGGCTTCCCCAGCTGTGTGAGCCAATTTAGAAGAAGATGGGTGGGTAAGTAAACCAGCAGCGTGACCGTGATTAAGTAGATGAGAAGGTAAGCCCATCCCGGAATCGCGTGCTGCTCGTGAAAGAATAATCCCCGCGCCCAATTCACGTCCTGCTCGGGCCGCCAGAAATAATTGAGCGGAACCACAATCCACGCCATCAATGTCTGGACTTTCCATCCGCGCGGGTCATAACCCAGGCGCCGGATCGCCCACAAAAGCAGCGGCGGCGTTACCACGTGAAACAAACTGAGAAGGCGAATGACGAGCGGCAAGTGCGGATCGAACATGTATTCCGTGGCGCCGACAACGTGGCGGCCAGTCCACAGCGCTCCGGCAAGATCCACCGTGTAGATCGTCTGAAACAACAGCAATCCGGAAGCGGCCCAGGAAAAAATCAACGGACTCTCCAGCCACAAGCCAATTCCGATCAACACATTTCCAAGATCGCAGAAGAAAAGAAAATTCTGCAGTCCGAATTGCCGCCAGTAGACCGGCGCCCAAACCAGCACCCAGATGGTCCAGCCGATCTTCAGCCACAGAGGCAGCCGCGAGCGCATGGTCCGCAATTGTATGCGAGGCATTTGGTTGTTACGCAGGGTCGATATTCACGCAGAGGGAATTACAGTCCACTCGGCTTTACGTCACTTTACGGAAACACCATAACAATCAGCGGAATGCGAATTACCAGCGTAACTTGCTGGAGATAACGCCTGTACCTACGATGGTTTGGGTATGGGTTACCAAGCTCTTCTCTTCTGCCCCGATGAAAAAAACGCTCGCACGGTGACGCAGGTTTTAAGCGAGTTGGATTTCAACGTCGAGACCTGCACCGAACCTTTCGCTGCAGTTAAGAAGCTGATGAGTCAACACTTCGACGCCATCGTGGTGGACTGCGATAACGAGCAGAATGCCACATTGTTGTTCAAGAGCGCGCGTAATTCGACGTCCAACCAGGCGTCGCTTGCCGTAGCCGTAGTGGAGGGTCAGGCCGGGGTCGCGAAGGCGTTTCGCATCGGCGCCAACCTCGTCCTGACCAAACCCATCAACATCGAACAGGCCAAGGGAACGTTGCGCGTGGCTCGGGGCTTGCTGCGTAAGAGCGACCCAGCCAAACCAGGGGTTACGGCGACGGCGTCCTCTGCTGGCATTCCAGTCGCCAATGCACGCGCCAAAGAAAAAAACCAGGCTGTACCAGTGGCGATCTCCCCGGCCATTGCTCAGCCCGAGTCCGGCGCACACTCGGTGACACGCACGCCATCTGCGGCGGCGACGTCGAGTGCAGATTCTCACGACGAAGACTTGCTCGACATTGGCGAAGAAGATTCCGTTGCTACGCCGTTAGGGGCTGCTCCGGCCGCTTCGGTAGCGTCGACATTCAAAGGGTTTATCACACCTGCGCCCCAGGCCGAGAAGTTTCTCGCAGCCGCTGTTGTTTCGGCGGCGCCCGAGGGGAAGAGTGCATCCATTCCCGTCTCGCTGCCCCACGGCAGAGGAGCGGCCAGTGCGCCGGCTCCGGCCCGCGAACGGGAGGACACTCGCGTCCCGGATGCACCGGCCCAACGCTCGGCGACGGGAGACGCTCCCTCGAAAAAGGCGGAAGCAGCGCAAAGCGAATCGTCCGGTTTGGTTGGGTCCGCCCCGGCGTTTAGTTTTGGCGGGAACAATGCCACGGCCGAATCGAGCGGTAGCGGCAAGAAAATTCTAGTGGTGGCCGCTGCAGTCTTGATCGTCGCGGCGTTTGCCTATGCCGGCTGGACTCGTTTCCATGGACGATCGAGTGCGCCTGACACCACTCCAACTGAAGACACGCCAACTACCGTCGTGACTCCGGAAGGCACGAAACCGAGCGGCGCTAAGCCATCGGCGGCATACACGGCAAAGTCATCCTCACCTATATTGCTGCCGAATTCCCAGGCTGCGGCGCTGAACGAAAAGGGCCATGGCTCGGACGCTTTTGACGATTCCGACCCTGCCTCTGCGGCAACGACCAAGGCTGCCGACGCGGACGAAACGCCGATTGTGGTCAAGGGAGGCAAAGCTCCAGCAGTACATGCAAAATCTGGAGCGGCTGATACTCCCGCTCCCAGCATGATTGGAATCGCGGCCACAGGCGCCGGCGCGCCTCCGCTCAACTTTGTCAACAGCGGAGAAATCGTACCCAAGCCACTGCTGCAAACTCTGAATATCTCGCAAGGCGTCTCGCACGGCTTATTGATTAAGAAGGTGCAGCCGGCCTATCCCCGAAATGCCCTAGCCATGCGGGTTGAAGGTTCCATCGAGCTACTGGCCACCATCTCAAAAACTGGCGACATCACTCAGGTGAAAGTCCTGAGCGGCGACTCTCAGCTGACCAAAGCCGCCACGGACGCGGTCAAGCAGTGGAAGTATAAGCCGTATCTGCTCAACGGCGAACCGGTCGAGATTCTGACGCAAGTCACCATCAACTTCAAATTACCCAAATAAACTCTGCATCAACCAGACACTAACGTGGGAAGACCCTAATTACTCCGTTTTTGCGTCTATCTGAGTCTTCTCGCCCTTGCTGAGTTCCAGGTTTTGATCCCTCTCGATCGAAATCAACTGAAACACAACTTCCAAAAGATGCGAGAGGATTCTTTCGGCGGAAACATTGCGCGGGGCGACCGCATCGATTGCCGTCCCAATCTCGCACGGCATGATATTTAGGGGCAGGGAAGAACCAGCGGCCAGCTACTGGCGCTGGAGCACTTCGTCAACAACCACCTTGCTGCCCTTATCGGCAGTGACGACCTTGTGCACCGGTGCATAGCCACTCATAGTGATGTCGATCACGTAGTTGCCGGGGTCGAGCAGCACGTCCGCCGGCGAGGGCTTGTCCACCAGGTGCTGGTTGACCGCGATCTGGGCGCCTTTCGGCTGAGTGCGGATACTCAGAATCGCCTCGCCCGCTTGACCCCTGCCGCCGAACAGTTTCGACATCTTTCCAACCGTCTTGAGGTTTTCCGTGTTGCCCAGTGGCCGCAACATGGGCGAGAAGTTGAAAGTTTGCCCGAGCGCGAACTGGGCGTTCATGGTCTCGTCAATGTACCCCGACATCCGCACCAGCACCACATGCTGCCCTTTATCCACGCTGACCTGTCCCGGCGTTTTGATAACCATGTTGCGGCCGTCGACGTAGATGTTGGCGCCCGGCGGATCGCTCTTCACCACCAGAGTGGCCATCAACTTCGCCAGGTGAACGACGGTGGTCGCCCGGTTTCCCGAGCCCACACTGATCGTCCGCGAATCGCCGGAGTAGCCTGCCTTGCTGACAATTACGGCGTGTTGCCCCGGTTGGATATTCGTCAGAGTCAGCGGCGTGATCCAGTTTGTATCGCTCTTGCCATCTATCTGAACCTGCGCCCCCTGAGGAGTCGAGTCAACGGTCAACTGTCCGGGAATGACAGGAGCGGTCCTCCTCCGCGGCTTACGCGCACCGAAAGAACCGCCAGTCTCCGCCTCCGGAGCTTCAGGTTGAGTGGTCGCGACCTGATCTGGGGAGGTCTGCGCCTCGGCGGGCTGAGTGGCGGCGGGGACTTGTGCCGCCGTATTCTGCGGTGCTGCCTGGCTGGAGTCTGCCTTGGATGGAGTTTGCGCTACAGCGGTCGGGCGGCCCGCGCCAGAATCGTCGTCGCTGTTCAGAGTGTGAATGTAGATTGTGACGCCAATGCCGATGATGAGAATCAGCGCGGCAGCCCCGGCCAGCGAATACAGCATCAGCTTGGGCGGAACGCTCTTGATTTCTTTGATTGCCTTCTGGGCAACTTCGCGAGGCTGTACTTTGGGCTTCTCAACCGGCTTGCGGCTGCCCGTGAACGCCGTGACCGTTGGCCTTGCCGACTGTACCGGTTCAAAGGAAACCGGCGGCGGAGGCGGCGGAGGCGGAATATAAACTTCCTTCAGCGGGGGAAGTTCAGTCATTTCGGAGAAGCTCACGCCCGTGTTGCCGGCGGGACGCCCTTCGGCCATCAGCGGATCGATTGCAATCTTCGGAGCGTCTGCAACCTGCGAGTCGAAAGTTCCGAAGTGGGGCTCGTCGCTGACCGCAGAAGACATGTGCGCCGACGGAAGCTTCGGCTCCTCGACAGTCGACTTCCCATGAGTGCTCGACCGGTTGACTTGGGGAACTTCCGAGCAAGACGGCGTGTCACCGGCACCCGCAGCCGCAGCAACTGTTTTCGGCGTAGCGAGTCTAGGCTTGACTTCCGCTGTTGGTTGCGCCTGCGCGACTGAAACTTGCGGCGCAGCGACTTTCTTTTCGACTGGACGCGCTCCGGCAGGGGTCACAAACTTCTCGGCCACCACGTTCGTTTTGACTGCGGTCTTGGGGGCGTCTGGCTTCTTGGACGCCACCGGCCTGACCTCTTTGCAGTTCTCCAGATCCTCGAGCAGTTGTTTGCCACTCTGGTAGCGCTGTGCCGGATCTTTCATCAGCGCCTTCATGATCAGGTCGCTTAAGAGTGGATGCACTTTGGGGTTCAGGTGGAGCGGAGAAACGGGCGTGGCTTCCAGAATGCTCTGGCGCACAGATTTCACATCCTCGCCCTCAAAGGCCTTCCGCTCGGTCACCATTTCGTAGAATATCGCGCCCAAGCTGAAAAGGTTCGAGCGGGCGTCCAGGGCTTGGCCTTGAAGCTGTTCGGGCGACATGTAATGCACGATCGAAGGCACTCCTTGGGAAATGTACTGCACGAAGTTGCCTACGCTGGAGACGCCGAAGCCCAGAATCTTGACCGTGCCGTCCCAGCCGCACATGATTTTCGCCGGTTCTAGATTGTAATGAACAATGTTGTGCGATTTTGCGTGCTCGAAGCCGCTGCACAGCTGCCGTCCGATGTCGAGAAGATCCCAGATGGAAAACCCCTCTTTGCGAGCCAGCATGGTTGCGATGCTATTGCCTTGGACGTAGTCCATGCCAGCGCAGAACTGGCCGTCGATTTGACCCGCGCCAAATATATTAGTGATATTCGGATTGCTCAAAGCCTTGGCGTTCTCCGCCTCCGCCAGCAGCGCCTGTTCGAGCGCCGACGCGTTCTCTCCGAATGCGCTCAACTGAATGGCCTTCAGGGCAATCGTCTGCCCGCTTTCAGGGTCGTGAGCTTTGTACACCGTGCTGATGAGTGATTTCGCCAGTTCACTTAGGATTTCGAAATGGCCGATTTTCGTAGGCATGATTTTTCCCGCTCTGCTCTATCGAGCCTTTTGCAACGTTGCCACAAGGCTCTAAAGACAGAGACCCATGGAAATGGGTAGGGTTAGGATATCCTCGCTCGTGCCAACCTTCGAGTTACCAAGGTAAGCTGGGAAAGCCCCGATTGCGGAGGCCGTGTTCGGCAACTCCGCACATCATCCTTGAAAATTGACTCTTTACCTTCGTTAATGAAGCGTCGTGGCCGCAACGTAGGCGCTCGGCGGCGGGCGAGGCGTGATTCGACTAGTCCACGTCCGGAAGCGGCCAAGCACTTCCGCTCGCACAATTCGGCGTAACTTTATGGCCGCGGCGGCGGTTTTATTGTTATGTCAAATATTGGGTGACATTTGTCATCTCAGCCCGGTGACGATCTCCACTTGTGGCGGCAACGGTGCCGCGGCAGTATTAAACGCTGAGAGAAAGAGGGGGTTCTGCTGGAGCTGAGCATTTTGCCTATCGTACAAATCGAATCTTCGGTTGTCGATATCGTGTTACTTCGTCTATCCTTGCTGGGCCGGGAGGCAACCGCCCCAGGCCCTCGGTTCCCTGTCCCTTCTGGAGTACGCCGATGACATTGACCCGGTTCGTCACCAAGAATGCGTTCCGCAACAAGCGACGCAGCACGCTGACGGTGTTGAGCATCGCTTTCTCTTTGCTCCTGCTCACTCTGATGATGACTATCTGGAGGGCTTTTTATCTGGATAAGGGCAGCGCTGAGTCGGCGGAGAGGCTGGTGGTGCGGCATCGCGTCTCACTCACATTTTCACTGCCTGGCTTCTACCGGGAGAAGATCCGCGCCGTTCCCGGAGTCGTGTCTGTAGTGCCGGTGTCATGGTTTGGCGGCATATATAAAGACGCGAAGCCGGAGAATTTTTTCGCGCAATTCGGCACTGATCCGGACGAGTTTTTCAAAACTTTTCGGGATCTGCAAATGCCGGAGGATCAAATCATCGCATGGCAGCGCGACCGCCAGGGCGTCATCGTAGATGAGTTTCTGGCCAAGAAGTATGGATGGAGGCTCGGCGATCGAATTGTGTTACAGGGCACTATTTACCCGGTCAACCTGGAGTTGAATATTCGCGGCATCTATCACACCAATCCGGACAGGAAGTCGGTTTACTTCAATGCAAAATATGTGGAAGAAGCGGTGGCCTTCTTTAAAGGACAGGCGGGTACTTTTAGCATTTTGGCAGCATCTCCTGGGGATGTGAGTCGCATCGCTAGCGCCGTAGACGACATGTTCCGGAACTCACCGCAGGCCACCAAAACCGAAAGCGAGAAAGCGTTCGGCCTGGAGTTCGTGGCGATGATGGGCAACGTGAAAGCCTTCATTTTAAGCATCTGCTCGGCAGTGGTCTTCGCCACGCTGTTGGTGTCGGCTAACACCATGGCGATGTCAATTCGCGAGCGGACCCGCGAAGTGGCCGTGCTGAAGACGCTGGGCTTCACCAAACGCGGCGTGCTGGGGCTGTTCGTGAGCGAAGCGGTTGCACTGTCTCTGGCTGGAGGATTGCTCGGAGCCGGGCTGGGATGGTTGATGGTTTACGGGCTCACCCACTCTCCCCAGTTCATCAGCTTTTTCCCGATGAAGGTGACGGCAGGAATATGGCTGGCGGCGCTTTTCACCTCCGGACTGGTGGGCTTGTTGAGTTCGGCGGTGCCGTCCTACACGGCCTCCCAGATCAACATAGTTGACGGACTGCGGCACATCGGATGACTTTATGACGCTGGGCAGTTTTGTCATACGCAGTACGTTTCGCAACAAGCGGCGGAGTCTGCTGACCATAAGCAGCGTTGGATTCTCTTTGCTTCTGCTCACGATGATGATGTCGATCTGGCGCACGTTTTACATCGATCCGGGCACTCCGGACGCGGCCCGGCGCATTGTTACCCGGGACCGCGTGTCGTTGGCTTTCTTTCTTCCGGCCTATTATCGGGACAAGATTCGCAGCGTCTCCGGCGTGCTGGCCGTCGTACCCATGACTTATTTTGGGAACCATTACAAGGACGACCGGTCGGCCAATGCTTTTGCCCAAATCGTTACCGACCCCGAGGAATATCTGAAAGTTGCATCCGACAAGATCGTGCCGCCGGACCAAGTCCTGGCCTGGCAGCGTGATCGCACGGGGGCAATGGTCGACGTCGAACTGACCAAGAAATACGGCTGGAAGATTGGCGACCGTATAACTCTGGACAGCCCCTATTTTCCAGTGAAGCCTGAACTCACGATCCGCGCGATCTACAAGATTGATCCTCCCGCCCGGGCGTTGTACTTCAGCACCAAGTATTTAGAGGAGTCGGTAAGTTGGTTCAAGGGGCAGGCGGGCTGGTATATCACGCAGGTGGCTTCGGCCGGCGACGTGGCGCCAGTCTCTTCCGCGATTGACCAGATGTTCCGCAACTCGCCGCAGCGCACTAAGACGGAAAGCCAGCAAGCCTTCCTGCTTTCATTTGTGGCGACTTTGGGTAATGTGAAGACCTTCATTCTCAGCATCTGCGGGGCAGTGGTTTTTGCCATCCTGCTGGTATCGGCCAACACCATGGCGATGTCGATTCGCGGACGAACGCGCGAAGTCGCGGTGCTGAAGACATTGGGATTCACTCGCCAGCGCTTGCTCGCCATGCTCGTCGGAGAAGCCGTGGCTCTGGCGCTGGCGGGAGGAATTTGCGGTGTTCTGGCGGCGACCGGAGCTCTACAGTGGCTGACTCATTCTCCGCTGGCGATTGGGATTCCGGCGGGCATGCGGGTTACCGGGCCCACGATGCTGGTTGCCTTGTTGGTGGCTGCGACCGTGGGGTTCCTCAGCGGTTGTTTGCCGGCGTATAGTGCGTCGCGCATAAATATTGTGGATGGGCTGCGCCACATCGGTTAGTGGCGCCGCCGTCGTGGCGGCGTCGCGCCGTCACCAGCGCCAGCAAGAAAAGGATCGAGTTTACTTATGGCGATACCGATCAGCTACAACGTTCGCAATTTACGGCTCCGCAAGGGCCTCACACTCATGACCGCCTTGGGCATTGCGCTCACCGTCACCACGGCGATCTTTCTGATGGCGTTGCTCGCCGGGTTGAATCGCGCCTTCGTCAACAGCGGCAATCCGTTGAACGTCCTGGTGTTGCGCAAAGGCTCGGAGGCGGAGTTGTCGGGCGGCTTTGACGCTTCGCTCTATCCCACGCTGAAGACTCTTCCCGGCATCGCGAAAGACAGTCACGGCGAGCCCATGACCTCGGGAGAGTGGGTAGTGGTGATCATCCTGCCGCGCAAAGATGGAACCGGCGAGGTGAACGTAACCGTGCGGGGAATGATGCCCGACGGCCTGGAAATGCGACCCAGCGCGAAACTGATCGAAGGACGCTGGTTTCAGACGGGGCAACGCGAAGTTGTCGTGAGCCAGTCGATTCGCGATCGCTTCACTCATGCCAACATCGGCGACACCATGGAATTCGGCAAGGGATCGTGGAAAGTTGTTGGAGTGTTTGACGCCGGGGGCTCGGCATACGAATCGGAAGTGTGGAGCGACGTGAATCAAATGGCATCGGACTTCGATCGCCAGGGTGGATTCTCGTCAGCGTATCTGCGAGCGACCGATCCCATCGCGGCCGACGCGCTGAAAAACCGGGTCAGCGACGATCAGCGGCTGAAGCTCGAAGGAATGCTCGAGACCGATTACTACGCCAAGCAGACGAGTTCCGGCGCACCCATCAAGGTGATCGGGATTGTGGTGGCGTTCATCATGGCGATTGGGTCGATCTTCGCGGCCATGAACACGATGTACGCGGCCGTGGCCTATCGTGGGCGCGAAATTGCGACGCTGCGGGTCATCGGATTCTCACGGCCCTCGATTCTGACGTCATTCGTCCTGGAGTCTCTACTGCTGGCCCTTCTGGGAGCGGCTGCGGGAATTTTGCTGATGCTGCCGTTCAACGGAATGCAGACAGGCACGTCCAATGCAGTGACCTTCAGCGAAGTAGTGTTTGCCTTGCGTATCACGCCGCAGGTAGCGATGTATGCAATCCTGTTCGCCTTGATCATGGGATTCGTGGGCGGCTTGGCTCCGGCGTGGCATGCGGCGCGTCAGAACATTCTGAACGCGCTCCGCAGCTAGATAACGTAGCGCCGGACGCCCGCCGGACAGCCGCCGAGAGGGCGGCGCTAAAAGGGGCCGGAAACTATTTGGAGATTTAGAACGTAAACATTTTTATGGCGATTGATACAAAACACGAAGACCTGCAGAGCCTGCGCATCGACCGCTCGCAGCGCGGCGACTCGAGCGGTGAGCCCCCGGCCTGGGCGCGGCGTTACATCATTGGTGGCATAGCAGTAGTGGTATTACTGGGCCTGATCAGTTTGGCCTACCGCATGCTCTCCTCCGATGTTCCTGAGGTGGAAGTCGTCCGCGCCACGGCGGAAACCAGTGGGAATGATGCGGGCGGCACCGTGCTCTCGGCCACAGGCTATATAGTGGCGCACCATACCATCAACGTGAATTCCAAAGTCACCGGGCGGCTGGCGTGGATCGGCGTAGAGAAGGGCGACAAAGTGAAGGAAGGCCAGGTGCTGGTGCGCCTGGAGGATCAGGAATTCCGCGCGTCCCATGAGCAGTCGCGCGGTGCGCTGGCAAATGCCCGCGCCTATCTCGACGAGTTGCATCACGGATCGCGGCCGGAAGAAGTGCAGCAGGCGCAGCACAATCTGGATGAAGCCCGCGCCACGCTGGTGAACGACAAGCTGACCCTCGATCGCACGAAAGAATTGGCCACCGGAGGCGTCGTCTCGCGGCAGGCGCTCGATGATGCAACCGCCAAGTTCGAATCCGACCAGCAGCGCGTAAATTCGCTGGAGAAAGCCTTTCAGCTTTCAAAGATCGGGCCCAGAGTGGAGGAAATTGCCCGCGCCCAAGGCGCCGTGATGCAAGCTCAAGGCGCGCTCGACTATGCCAAGTCGCAACTGGACGCCACTGTAATCCGCGCTCCGGTCACGGGCACGATTCTTGACCGCACCGCAGAGAAGGGCGAGCTCATTACCGCTCAGTTCGCCAGCGCAGCCGCCGGTGGGCCGCAAGGATCGGTCGTGTCTTTGGCCGACCTCAACGATCTTCAGGTCGAGCTCGATATCGCGCAGGCGGACTTCGCCCGGCTCGGTCCCACGCAGAAGGCAAAGGTGACGACCGACGCCTATCCTGACAAGGAATATGACGGGGTCATCGCGCAAATCTCTCCGGAAGCAAACCGGCAGAAAGCCACGGTACAGGTGAAGGTGCAGGTTTTGAATCCGGATAAGTATCCCGACGTGCAGCTGCGGCCGGAGATGAATGCTACCGTGAAATTTCTGGCCAACGACACGCCCAAGAATGTTAAAGGGCCCGCCGGAGTGTACGTGCCCTCAACGGCCATTCGCGATCGCGACGGAAAGAAAATCGTGCTGATCGCGTACAACGGAAAGTCGGTCGCGCGCGAAGTCCGCGTGGTGGGTCAGCGCAGCGACGGAGCGCTCGTCGATGGACTGGTGGGGGGCGAAAGCGTGATCATCACCGCGCCCGCCACGCTAAAAGATGGAGACAAAATCAAAATTAAGGGGCAATCATGAGCACAGTCGCACAACCGAACGTTGCCACGGGCACCAAAGTTGTACAGGTTCGCGGCGTCAGCAAGATTTTCAAGCGCGATGCTTTTCAGGTAACCGCGCTCGACGATGTGTCGATCGACATTGCCAAGGGAGAATTCCTAGCGCTGATGGGGCCGTCCGGGTCGGGCAAAACCACACTGCTGAACATGATCGCGGCGATCGACCGGCCTACCAGCGGCGAACTGCTGGTACAGGGGCAGGATATTTTTCGTTTTAGCGACTCCCAGATTGCCCGTTGGCGCAATGAGCACATCGGCTACGTATTTCAGACGTTCAACCTGATTCCGGTGCTCACCGCTTTCGAAAACGTGGAATTGCCGCTGCTGCTGACCAAATTGACTTCTCAGCAACGCCGCGACCACGTCCTGACCGCGCTCAAGCTGGTCGGGCTGGAAGATCGAGTTGGTCACCTTCCCAAGCAGCTTTCCGGAGGCCAGGAACAGCGCGTGGCGATTGCGCGGGCGATCGTTAGCGATCCAACCCTGCTTCTGGCGGACGAGCCGACCGGTGATCTGGACAGCCATTCCGCCACCGAGGTGTTAGAGATCCTGAAGCGGCTGAATGAGGACTTTCAGAAAACGATTGTGATGGTCACGCACGATCCTCACGCAGCTTCCTACGCGCACGTGACTCGGCATCTGGAAAAAGGAATGCTGCTGCCGCCGGGATAGGGGCGGCCTTGCCTTGAACAGGAACAGGAACATCGGCAAGGGGCCTTCCGCATCGAGGCCCATCCAGGGTCTAACTGGCGGTCATGCGTGACTCGCCCCGTGTCGACGCCGGCTCCGCGGGTACATCCGCGATCCAGAGCCATGCCCGTCTGCCATTGGAGACTACCGCCTCCGCCTCGCCGTATTCCACCAGGCGGTTCAGCACGGTCGTGACCGAAGCCATGGGATCCTTGTGGCGGGCCAGTAATGCAGGTATTTTTTGCTGAAAATAGTCACAGATGTCGCGTGCATTCATGGCGTGGCCGGCTTCCATCAAAATCATCCGGCAGGCCTTGGTAAAGCCTGGCTGGCGGCCACTGCTCTTGCGGTCGACCAATTCCATGAGCTCTTCGCTCAAAAGCGCATCGCCAAATAGGTTCGCCAGCCCAGAGATGGTCTGTTTGACGGTACCGATGCGTTTCATAATTTCCGCGCGCTGTTGCAGCAATTGGCGCAGCTCTCCATGCGCCTGTCGGATCACTTCTTCCACGTGGCCGATGTCATACCGTTGTACTGGCATCATCGATCCGCTCACACTCTGGCCGTTTTCCATTTGTCCCCCTAATGTCTGACGCGCGTTGAATTCCCAGCTCTAACCAATCAACTCTACGGAAGTTGATTTATTCCCACACCGAAGTGGCAGAGCCGCTGGGTTCGTCCGCGCGCAGGGGTTAGCGGAGCCCGTTGCATTAGACGACTCAACAAGGGATTGGTTAACAGAAAAGTGGCAGCAAGCCTAAGCTGGAAGGGCGTCGCTATGTCTGAGGGTATCGCCGCTTTCTTGATGCCCTAATTTAAAACCCTCTCCAGTTCGGGAATCCAAAGGGGCCGCACGGGTGGAAACCGCCGCCGTAAGCAGTGTAAGAACCATCACTTACCGATGTGTGCCAGTCACGGAGTCACTTTCGTGTCGATGGCCGCACAACCCGCTCTGGCGCCCCAAACCGCTAAGTGTCTTGCTGGTGAGCCAGAAAGAAGAAGATTTTTACCTGATTCGCGAGATTCTTGAACGGACGCGCAGCACCCTCGCGGCGGACTTGGACCATGCCCACTCGCTCGCCTCAGGCCCTGCGAGTGGCCGATCTGAACCAGGCAATTTGGGCGGATTGCGAACACTCTCCCTCGGCTGATCGGCGAAGATACCGGTTCACCTTCCTGCGCGGTGAGGCCGAGTGCGGGTCGACCCGATGCAAATCGAGCAAGTTTTGATGAATTTGGCTGCCAATGCCCGCGATGCTATGCCGCAAGGCGGCCACCTCCGCATTGAAACCTCCGACGTGAGAATAACGAAACTGGAACATGATCGCGGCCCACGCAAGCAGGAAGCTCTTCCCGCCGGGCGCTATGCTCTGGTCACCGTCCGGGACGACGGAATGGGAATTCTTCCCAAACACTTGCCCCACATCTTCGAATCCTTCTACACGACCCAGCCCGAGGGTAAGGGCACCGCTTTGGGATTGGCCACTGTATAGGGGATTGTGAAGCAGAATAGAGGTTTCATCCGGGCCTCCAGCGAGCCCCGCATGGGCACGGCCTTTAAAATCTGTCTGGCCAGGCGGGACCACTTCAGTGCGGCCGAGGAGGCCAAGCATGAGGCCGTGACAGGCGGATCGGAAACCATTCTGGTGGTGGAAGACGAGCAGGCTGTCCGGCGTGCGACTACTGAATTCCTCACTCAACAGGGCTATAAGGTGCTTGAGGCCAAAGATGGGATGGCAAAAAAACATCACTCCGCCATCCACTTACTCTTCACCGACATCGTCATGCCGAATATGAATGGCGGACAATTAGCCAAGGAAATGGCCCAATTGCGCCCTGAAACGAATTGGCTGTTCGTTTCTGGGTACGCCGGCAAGACTGTGCTCGACCACAAAGTGCTCGATGTGAAACCAATTTCTTGCAGAAGCCCTACTCCTTGAAGCCGCTCTCCTTCAAGATTCGTCACGCCTGGAACGGACCGACTCCCGCAGGGTCGCAATACTGCCTCTAGGTATAATTACTGGCTTGGTCTTGATTGGCTCCATGCTCTCCGGCGCAGGCTGTGCCCTGTTCCTGCTTTTCTTTGACGTCCGTCCTGGCAGACTCCTGGCGGGAATTTTGCTTCTCGTCCTCTGCGGAGCCATCGTTTATTCGTTGTTGCAAATTCTGGCGGCGTTTCGCTACCTAGCTGGGCGGACCCCTTCCCTGTCTCGCGTTGAACCGATCAGCATCCTCAAACCGCTGTCCGGCCTGGACCTTGACCTGGAATCGAATCTGCGTACTTTTTTCGAACAGGACTATCCTTCATTTGAGATCCTATTCGCGGTTCGAAGAGAAGACGATCCCGCGGCGGACGTGGTGACTCGCCTGCAACGGGAGTATCCGAAGGTTTCGTCGCGGATGGTGATCACCGGCGAACCGCCGTATCCGAACGCTAAAGTGTTCAGCCTCGAGCGCATGCTGGCAGCCGCCAACTCCGATCTTGTCGTGATGAGTGACAGCGACATTCGCGTGACTCCAGACCTTTTGCGCGCGGTCGCAGCCGAGTTTCAGGATGCTCACCTCGGCGTGGCAACCTGCCCCTACCGCGCGGTACCGGGAGCCAGTTTCTGGTCTCGCCTGGAAGCCACCGGAATGAACACCGATTTTTGGGGAAGCGCCTTAGTCGCAAGAATGCTCGACGGCATGCACTTCGCCGTTGGCCCAACCATTGCTGCGCGGCGCACAGTAGTGCACTCGATTGGAGGATTCGGACGGTTAAAGGATTATCTGGCGGAAGACTTTGTCATGGGCAAGTTCGCGGCTGAGGCTGGGCACGGCGTGATTCTCTCCTCTTATATCGTCGAACACCATATCGGCAGCGCTACGCGACAACAGAATATAGAGCATCGGCTACGCTGGGCCCGCAGCACGCGGCGCTCACGCCCGGCTGGGTATGTCGGGCAGCTGTTTACCATGCCGTTGCCGCTCGCGCTACTGGTTTGCGCAGCGGCACCTGCATGGTGGCCGCTTTTGCCTCTGACCTTGATCGTGCGCGCCGCAGCGGCTCACACGGTTTCAGCGCGGGTCTTGCGAGCAAAGATTAACTGGCTGCTGTTGCCCATCGAAGACTTAATCGGATTTTGTTTCTGGATCGCTGGATTTTTTGGAAATACGATTTCATGGCGAGGTCGCCGTTACCGGCTGTTTTCCGATGGACGCTTCGAATCAATTCCTTCGCGAGAAGAATAGCGGGAAGGCACGACTACTTCGGAGCAATACGAATCAGCCGGCCGTTTTTCAACTCGAACCGATCGCCGCGCCAGGTCACTGTATGTCCCGTGAAACTTGCGACCCAAACCCCGGTTGCGATCAGATCGCGAATCGGGAGGAGCCACAAGCGTCGCAGGAACTGCCGGTCTTCCAACACGAATTGCCCGACCATAAGCGCCATCGCCGAACGCAGCAGAAACGTCCCCGCGAGCACAGCCCACGCCCACGGCGCGGCTCGGCTGGCGATTAAGGCCACGAGCCCCCACATCAGGCCGTAAGTGGAAACCAGTCCAATGTAGCCGCCGGTTCGCGAGTCCCGCACGCCGCGCGCCCACCGTAGCTGGTGAGCGAAAAATCCTCGCAGGTCGTACGCCGGCAGGTGAGTCTCGACAATCACATCGGAAAGCAAAACCTTGAAGCCGAGATCCCCGATCCGGCGCCCGAGTTCGTAATCGTCGGCGAGAAAGTCGACAATGGATCCGAATCCCCCAATTCTTTCCAAGTCAACTCGCCGGAAAGCTAGCGTCGAGCCGAGTCCAAACTGCAGTCCGCCCTCCAGTTGCCGCGCCACTAATACACCGGCACAAAAATCCGTGCTGATGCCAAGCGATTCCAATTGCGAGCCCATGGTGGAAGCCGCAACTCCGCGATAAAGGCACGTGACCATTCCCACGCCCTCATCATCCAGCAGCGGTACGATGACACGCCGAAGATAATCGCGCTCGACGCGAATGTCACTGTCGTTGATCAGTAAGTACTGATAGCGAGCCGCCGGCAACATCTGCTGGAGATTGCTGACCTTCACATTGGACCCGAGTATATCGGGGGAGACCACCAACTGGATCGAACGATCCGGAAATTCACGCTGCAACTGCTGCACGCTAGCGACGGCTGGGTCGTCAGGATCGCTCACGCCAAAAATAATTTCGTACTCCGGATAGTCCTGCAGGCAGTGGCTGCGGAAACTCTCGTAGATGTCAGGATCTGTCCCCTTCAGCGGCTTGAGAATGGAGACTGCCGGCAAAACCTGTGTGGGGCGGGCGCCCCCGCCCGCCAGCCTTTGCCGTAAAAATGCGGCAGCGCTCCACAAACAAATCAGATAGTAGATGGAACTGGAGAGGCAGCCGAGAACCCCGACCACCTGAAAGATTCTGACGGTGAAATGAATCATGCGCGGACGCAGATCAATTATTCGTATCGCAACGACTCGATCGGATCGAGGTTCGCCGCCTTCCACGCGGGATAAATCCCAAAGACGAGCCCGACTCCGGCGGCGGCGCTGAAGCCGAAGCTCGTCCAGAACACGGACATACGAGCCGGCAACGAAGGCCACAATACTGGAATCACCCAGACCACAAGCCCGCCCGCGGTTACGCCAATGATGCCGCCGACCGCGGTCAACATGATGGCCTCGAGCGTGAACTGCAAAAGAATATCGCGCTTGCGCGCTCCAATCGCTTTGCGCACACCAATCTCGCGGGTGCGTTCGGTCACGCTCACCAGCATGATATTCATCACTCCCACACCGCCCACGATAAGCGCGACGCTGGAGATAGCGAACATGCCCACAAAAAGCGCGCCCGTAATTTGGTTCCAGGCATCGGAAATGGAATCGGAAGTAAAGACCGCAAAGTTGTCTGGCTTATCCGGCGGAACCTTGCGCCGGCGCCGCAGTAACTCGCGAATTTCGTCGATCGCTTTGGGCACATCGTCGTGGGAAGTAGCCTTGACGCTGATCCAATGCTGCTTGAGCTCAGGGTGAAGCTTGCGTAAAGTGCTCAGAGGAAAAACAGCCTTATTATCCTCCGGATTCTTGCCGCCTCCGAAGACCGATTTGACCGGCTGAACGGTCCCGATCACGGTAAAAAGCTGGCCTTCGATATTCACTTCCTTGCCGATTGGATCCTGCGCGCCAAATAGCTCTTCGGTGGTGTCCGCCCCCAGCAGAACTACCGGAGAGCGGTGCTCTTCGTCCACATCGCTGAACCAGCGCCCTGACGCGATCAGCAAGTCAAACACTTCCTTCGCCGAAGCCTGATCCCCTTCCAGAATCGTATTCTTGGCCTTTTTGTCCCCATACTTCACGGCGAACGATCCCACACCCAACTCCGGCCGAAAATACCTTAGGCCGGCAGTCACCGCCTTAACATGTGGCAAGTCCCGCATTGCGATCGCGTCATCGTAAGTAAGTTCCTTGCGAGTACGCATCTCTTCGGTTGGCCGGCCGAAAGTAAAAGGTTCCAGGTGGAAGGCAAAGATCACGTCGGACCCGATGCTGCTGACGATTTGGCGCACGTTCTCGTCCAGCCCGCGCCCGATCGACGAAACGCCGATGACGACAGCCACCCCGATCACAATACCCAGGACGGTGAGCCCCGAGCGCAGCTTGTTGCCGCGGATCGTCTCCGCCGCCATGCGAAGGATCTCAGCGAATTCGTCTTTGCGCATCATAAGCCGGCTTCCGGCTTCCGCCGATCAGCTTCCGGAAGCCGGAGGCCGAAACCCGGAAGCCTTTCTTACATTTCAAATCGCAGCGCGACGATCGGATCCAGTCGCGCCGCCTTGCGCGCGGGATAAACTCCAAAAAATACGCCGACACTGGCTGCCACCAGCAACCCCGCCGCGACGGCCCACAGCTTGATGGACGAAGGCATACCGATAATGAGAGTCACGAATTCAGCGACCATCACACCGCCGAGCACCCCCAGAACTCCGCCGATCAATGCCAAAATCACGGCCTCAATCAGGAACTGAAGCAGCACGTCGTCCCGCCGCGCCCCCAGCGCCTTGCGGATGCCGATCTCCCGAGTCCGCTCGGTCACCGATACCAACATGATGTTCATGATCACGATTCCGCCCACCACCAGAGACACGGCCGCAATCCCGATCGTCGCCATAAAAAATGTGCTGCTCAACCCCGACCAGATTGAAAGCAGGCTGGCATTGGTCTCGATTTCGAAGCTGTCTTCCTCGCCGGGACGGTCATGCCGGTGGGCGCGCAGCGCCACGCGTGCTTCATCGATCGCTTGGTTCAGCGGTGCCCCAGTCGCCGTCGCCTTTCCCCAAATCCGAATACTGCTGTTGTGCGCTCCGTACTGTTTCAGATACACAGTGACCGGAATCAAGACATAGTTGTCGGCGCTCTGGCCCAGCGTCTTACCTTTCTTCTTGCCGACGCCGATCACCTGGTAGCTCCATCCATCGACTCGAATTTCCTGGCCCAGCGGATCGGAACCGCCTAGCAAATGTTCCACAATATCAGTGCCCACGACGGCAACCTGCGAGTGGTTATTCAAATCGGTATCGTTCAGCATGCGTCCGAATGTCAAATCGGTGTCGAGAATCGACGCCACGGAGGGGGTGATGCCCTGAATCGTAGTATCGCTGATCGATTGTTCGTTGTGCTTCACGCGCCCGCTGCCACGCATCAGCGCCCCCACGAAATCGCAATGACGGCAGGCCTCGAGCACGGCCTGGTAGTCCTCAAGCTCCAGATTCTTGCGTTTTTCGGCCGCCAGGAAATGCTCCACATTGGTCTCAACCGGCGACGTCTTACCAATGATGAACACATCCGCGCCAAGGTTAAAAATCTTCTTGGCCACGTAGTCCTGAATCCCGGAAACAAATGTCACCACCGCGATCACCGCCGCGATTCCAATTACCACTCCCAAAAGCGTGAGAACCGAGCGCAGTTTGTTCGCCCACAGCGACCGCAGTGCGATTCGAATGGCTTCGGCAATGTTCATGGATCGGCTTCCGACTCTCGGCGTCCGGCTTCCGGAGAAGCCAGCGCTGTAAGCGCTAAGTCTACCAGCCTAATCCCAGCCCCACGCGGCAAAAACGGGACCAAAGCGAAGCGGGGTCCGGAAGCCGAAAGCCGGAAGCCGGAAACTCCGTGAGATAATGATTCCGTAGGCAGCCGGACCGGACGGTCGCTCTTTGCGTCTTCGGACGCGGGGAGAGGAAAGTCCGAACTCCGCAGAGCAGTGTGCCGGATAACGTCCGGGAGGGTATAGGGCGGCCCATCCCTCGCATTCATTTGCGAAGGATGGGAGACTCCATATTCGACGGAAAGTGCCACAGAAAATATACCGCCTCAGCCTTCACCGGCTGGGGTAAGGGTGAAAAGGTGCGGTAAGAGCGCACCGCCACGACAGTAATGTCGCGGGCAGGGCAAACCCCACACGGAGCAAGACCAAATAGGAAGGGAGTTCGCGGCTTTGGTTCTTCGGAATCAGGTCGCGGACACGTGCCGGCTCGGTGCGTCCAACCTTCGGGTAGGTCGCTAGAGCCCCGCAGCAATGCGCGGCCCAGAGGAATGGCCGTCCAGCGGGAGCAATCTCGCGGACAGAATTCGGCTTACAGGTCCGGCTGCCACAACTGATTGTTAACACATAACTTATTGACTTAGCGTCTATCGTAGCGTCCACTTTCCCGAACGGAGTCGCTGTTATGGCAGGCGTCAATGCGTTCAGCCGGATCTGAATGCGGTCCCCAAAAAGCCGCGAAACAGCCCAAGGGACAACCAGCACAAACAGTGATGTATATATCACAAATATATTGAAACTAATTATAAAGTGATGCATAATTCACATTATGCAAGTGCTGGCAGAACTGGGCGAAGCGGTCTCAACCAGAAGAAAGGCTCTTGGGCTGAACCAGAGCGAGCTCGCCCTACGCTCCGGAATCACGAGGGAAACCCTTGTGCGTTTTGAACGAGGACAGGTATCGGAGTTCGGTTCCCGCAAACTCCTGGCGGTACTCGCGGTACTCGGCCTTGAAATGAGTTTCACCGAGGTGGGAGCCTCAGGCACCCTCGACGAACTGCGGCGCGAACGGGGCGGTGCTTGAAACTGAATGTCCATGTCCTTGGTCGCCACGTTGGCATTCTTGAACAAGTCGGCGACTTCAAGAGCGTGATGGCCTACGTTCCAGACGTGGCACCCGAGAACCTCGTCTCGTTGACGATGCCCGTCCGCACTGAGTCGTACCCGTGGGACGACCAGCTTCACCCCATTTTCCAAATGAATCTTCCGGAGGGCTACCTCCTGCAGGTCCTGCAGGAGGAATTCGGGCCACATATCGGTGCCAGCCCCGCTGCACTCCTCTCCGTCATCGGTCGAAACATGGTTGGAAGGGCCCAGGTCGCTCCACCTGAGGCCGCATTGGACGAGCCAGCAAAACCGATCGAAGTTGCCGAGTTACTGAAGGGAGACAACTCCGAGGAGGCATTTTCGCAACTGGTTCGAGAACATGCGAAGAGCGGCGTTTCAGGCGTCTTGCCAAAGTTCCTGGATACCGAACAAAAGAAGCACGTCGGCCTGGGGCCGCACAAGAAGGCTTCGTTGCTGACCCACGAGCACATTATCAAAGGGTCATCCAGCAAGCTCCCGTTCGCGACGGCCAACGAACACTTATGCATGCAGGTGGCAGCGAGGGTTGTCGAAAGTGCGAAAACCGAACTCTCGCAGGATGGCAATGTCCTGGTGGTGTACCGGTTCGACGTCGACGAGAACGGAAAACCATTCAGAGCATTAGAAGATTTTTGTGCGCTACTCGGACTTCGGCCATCCGCAAAATACGAAACGACATGGGAGAGGATCGCGAAGGCGGTTCGGACCTATGTGCCGGGCGGCGAACAGCGCGAGACCTTCAAGAGGCTGACCACAATCTTGCTGTTGACATACGCGCTGAGCAACGCTGACTGCCATTCGAAGAATCTGGCATTGCTGTATACGTCACGGACGGACGCACGTCTCGCACCCGCGTACGACTTCTTCACGACTTCTGTTTACGACGGTTACCGGAACAATCCCCCCGGAATCAGTTTCATGGGGAGGAAGACATGGTTGCCTGGAAAAACGCTGGGCACCTTTATCACTGCCACCTTTGGCATTTCTCAACGTGAGCAGAAGGAGATCCTGGAACGCATCAGTGATGCGGTAGCAGACACCGCTCCTGCCGTTCGTGAACTGATGAAGGGCTTGCCCGGTTTTAAGGACACTGGAAAGCGGATGCTGGCCACATGGAGCGAGGGAGTAAATGTTCTGCGCGATTCCCGTACGTACGGCTTGAGCCCGTGGAAGTCGTCCACAGCTTTCGAGGGAATTTCTGACACGCCGAAACTCAAAAACCCGCGAACTGTCATCGGTCGCTCTGAGTTACTGTCTCACCGCAGGAAATCTAAATCGAAGTGACCGGCTGCAAGGGTAAGCCGGCGACTTGTAGCTCGTCCAAGCCGTTTGCGTCAACGATGACTTCGTAGTTCGGCGCGTCCAGTTCCGTTAAAATTGATCCTACGGCCTCACCAGTGTTGGGCAAGGATTGCGAGGTCTGAGCCAGGTCAGTCAAAACGGTATCTCCCAGTCCTCTTGCGCGGACAAATCTGTTGCCTCCCAATCCTCTGGGGCAATGATTTCCGCTTCTTCCGAATTGGATTGGGCGAAGACCTCCCTAGTCTCCCAGTCCCAGGTATGGGCAAAAACCAAGCCCGTGTCCTCCAGCTTGCGCAGCAGTTCCGGATGCTTCCGCGCAAGGAATTTGAGTCTCCTGGTTTTGTAGGGCTTTGTCCGGGCCACTTCCAGGACAATCTCGGCGAGACTGGCGACCTGCGGATTGTCCGACTTCGCCATTTGTGCCAGGCGAATCACATTCTTTTCGGAGATGTGCGACTGTTTGAGAAACCCGAAGATATGGTCCCGATCCTCGATGGCTCGGCGCTCAGTCTTCGGCTTGGCCTGGCAGCGCTTGCACACATGAATCTTGTGACCTTTGCCCGAGAACTGCTCGTTCGGCCGATCACGCCCGCAGATTCTGCAGTAATGTCCCATACCGATCCCTTATGACTGAAACTATTCGACCGTATGCGTTTTGTGAGAGGGTATGGTGTGTAGCGCCAACCTCGCGCAGGACGTATAACTCGCCCCAACCGTTACTCCTGGCGGTCCCGTCCAGTTCATCATCGATTTTGTCACCCCCAAAATCAAACCCCTTTCTATCGCACCTTCTCTCCCTCTCAGTGCAAAGAGCGATGAACGATGCTACCTTCGCATAGCCTAAACCCCTGTGGAAAACCCGTCTCCCACTGCGAAAAAGATCCGACAATCCCCCCGAAAAGGCGGGGTGCGTTGGACTGCTTTTTCGTTTTGTCCGCGGACACACGGCAACGTCCGCAACTGTGAGATTATTTTTTGATCGAGTTCTGTCCGTAGCCCGACAGTATGGCAGTAGTGCCGGCCTTGCCCGGCAGCTACGGCCGTCGGTATATTGAGTGGTCCGATCGCAGGCAGGCTGAGACCGGTCTTGCCTCTTTTGCAGTCGACGCGTCGAATTTCCTGTCACCGTGGCGAAGATAAGCGCAGCCAAATCGAAGGAGCCAGAGGGCGGCAAATTGCGGATCGGCGATGATTGGAATGCCATCCGTATCATCGCGCTCTCGCAAAGCAATCCGCTCAAGGCCATCGCGGAGTTCGTCGAGAACAGCATCGATGCCCACGCCAAGACCGTCGCCATCACGCGCGGCCGCGAGCACGGCGAGCACTATCTGACGGTGAAAGATGATGGCGATGGCGTCCCCCGCGATCCGCGCGGTCTGCCTGACTTCAAGTACGTCGCGACTCATATCTGCGACTCGATCAAGCGACGCCTGAAGACAGACGGCGCTGGAGGCGGATTACAAGGGGAATTTGGTATCGGTCTGTTGAGTTTTTGGACCGTGGGCAATACGCTCACGATGACTTCTACCGGTGACGACCAGCGGGCCTATCAGATGGTTATGAGCAATGGGGATCCGCGCTACACCGTGAGCCCTCGACGCCTGCTCTTTGCCGAGCCAGGCACAGAGCTCAAGATCAGTCCCTTACTCGACGGCATCCGTGGCTTGAGCGGCGAGAAGATTCAGTGGTATTTGGCCTCGGAGCTGCGCGACCGGATCCGTGCTACCCGGGTTCGTGTAACCGTGGTCGACAAGCTTGCGCGCAAGCAGTACCAGGTCGAGCCCCGACAGTTCGCAGGGCGCTTGCTCCACCAACTACCGACCGTTCACTCTCCGTTCGGAGAAGCGTATGCCGAACTGTATCTCACGGACCCGGCCGAGAACGGCCGGGTCTCCCTTACGCGAGGTGGCACGCGGGTGATCGAGGATATGAGTACGCTCCCCGGCTTGGAGCACGCCCCGTGGAATTCTCGTTACTTAGAGGGCCTGATCGACGTGCCCTACCTGACTCTCACACCGAGCACGCGTTCCGGGGTCGTCCACGATGAACGCTATGCGGCATTTGGCGAAGCTCTCGCACCACTCGAAGCACACCTCAATGGCCTCATTGAAGCACAGCGGCGCGCCGAGGAAGAGCAGGCGAATCGGGAGTCCCTGCATGCCATCCAGCGTGCGTTTCGCGAGGCCATGCTGGTCTTGCCGCGCGAGGAATACGATTGGTTTGACATCCAGTCGCGCACGCCGCAAGCGGCCGGTGCCGGCGAGCTGCCGGAGCGAGGCACGGAGGCCGCCGGTGAAAAGGTGGGGTCCGTGCCGAGTGTTCTGGAACCGAACGGAGGCGAATCCGCCCAGCGTCAATTCTTCGACTATGCGGGGCCTTTGCACAGCCTCGTGATTTCGCCGGCGGCGAGTACATTGCCCGTGAACCAAAGCCGGTGCTTTCGCGCACTGCCCCGAGATCGCTCTCGCCGGCGAGTCGAGCAGGATTTGCTTTTTACCTGGGAGATCGTGGAGGGGTCTGGCACGCTCTCGTCCATCTCCGATCAAGAAGTGAGCTTCCAGGCGCCGTCGTCGCCCGGCCTGGTGCGTTTGTCCGTCACCGTCTCACAGCGCGACGTGCGCTGCAGAGCAGACGCACTGATCACGGTCACCGATAGCCTTGATGCGGCTATAGGTCCTGCTACCGTCAATGCGCGCGGCCTACCGGGCTACACCTTTGAACGGGCTGCCGGCGAACTGTGGCGCTCGCGATTTGATACTGAGCGCAACCTGATCGTGGTGAATAACGGGCATCGCGATTTCGTTTTCGCGACGCGCAGCCGCGCGCTCCAGCTGCGGTATCTTTTACGGCTCTATGTTAAGGAATTGGTGCTCAAAAACTTTAGGGGACTGCCAGCGGAACAATTGATGGAGCGCATGATTGAGCTCTCACTCTATGTCGAAGAGAAACTGAAACCCACCTGAAGGGTTGCCCGGAAGACCGAAGCCGGTCATCGATACGCCTCCGCCGCAAGCAATCCCGGTTGGCGAGACAACAATCTCGGCCCCAGCGACACAGTGTGAGAGTGCCGTGGAGCCCCCCAGTTCCAGCGTCCCAGCCAGCGGCGAGGATGGAACTGGCGCCGTCGAACGAGCGGCGGTTGGCTTGGCGAAGGCCGGGTTTGCATCTCCAGTCCATTGCCTCGGAACTTAAGAACTGCGCGACCGCTCCCGGCCAGCAATCGCACGCAGCCGTTTCTAGCCTGTTCTCGGGACACCCGCAGACAAATCGGCCAATGCTGGCGGTTCCGCTGCCACAATCCTTTACGGCAGAGCGGATCACGCGAGCGGTTGTCCGGCTCTTGAGCGCACTGGAGGAGCACCTGGATTAAATCCCAGACGCAATTGCCCGTAGGTCCACTCTAATCATCTCGGACCGCCAAATTGTGACGCCGGTGTGACGCAAAACCTGCGAACACTGCCAAAGTTGACATCATTGACAGGTCGGGCACATTCCGTTCCAATAACTTGCGTGGCTGCAATGCAGTCCGGCGAATTCGGCTTACAGGTCCGGCTGCCACAACAAAATTTCTAAATTCACTTTCAGGAGCACCCCATGTCAGCACCCAGCCGCCGGCCAGAGATTCGCCGGCGCCGTACCCGCAAAGAAAAAATTGTCCAGTTGCGCAAGCGCCTGGCCGCCGCCAAAACCGATGCCGATCGCGCTCGCCTTACCGCTAAGCTGCAAAAACTCGCTATCCTGTCGCCGGGCCAACCCTTGTTGAAGGAAACGGCAAAGTAAATACCGACGTAAGAGGCCGCGCGCGCTTGTTTCAGCCGCGTTTCAGTCGGCGGCTGGCTGATGAGCGGGATGGGTTCGGCTTGCGTGGACGATCTGCCCGTAGGCCTCTAAAATCCGTCGCACCGATGTGTTCCAGGAGAACTTCGCGGCCTGCTGATATCCGCGTTCCTTCATGCGGACGCGCAGAGATTGATCCGTGAGAACGCGGTGCAGCGCACGCATGATCTCGAACACGTTTTCGGGATTGACCAGCACCGCCGCATTCCCCACTACCTCGGGCAGAGATGAAACATTGGAAGTCACGACCGGCGTTCCGTGCGCCATCGCTTCCAGGGGCGGCAGACCAAAACCCTCGTACAGCGACGGGAAGACGAAGACCTTCGCCTCGTCATAGAAAATCCGCAACACTTCGATGGGGATGAATCCCAGGAAGCGTACATCGTTCTGCACTCCGCTGCGCACCACGGTTCGCCGCAAATCCGGATTGCCGGAAAGATCGTCTCCGATAATGATGAGTTTGAGATCGGGTAAGGTCTGATCTCGTTCCAGTTCCGTTTTTAGCGCGGAGAATGCCTCGATCATGCGCACGACATTTTTGTGGGGACTGATTCTGCCGGCATACAGCAGGAAGGGGTAGGTAACCTGATAGCGGCGAGCGATTAAATCGCGATCGGCCTCAGTGGCGTGGCCGTGCAGAAAGCGTTCATCGATGGCGTTGTAGACTACCTCAATCCGCTCGGACGGAATCTCAAACAGCTTCTCGATTTCATTGCGCGTGAAATTCGACACGGCAAAAATCCGCGCCGCCCCGGCGAGAACTCGCTTGGTCGTCTGAAAGTAAATTGAACGCCAGAAGCCGCTTTGTTCGCGGGCGCGTGCCATATGCTCGAGCATGTCGTGCACCGTCATAACGTAAGGACAAGGCAGCGCTCGTGGCACGGAAAAAAGATTGGGAATATGCATCAGGTCGCAGTCCAGCCGCTTCAGGGCAGTGCGGAACTCGCGGTATCCCCGAAGAGAACGCTCGGGCGCGAGCAGTGGGATAGTATGAAAGTTCGGCGGCAGGGCGCCGATTTCTTCGACCTTGGCTGGAGTTCCGATCAGAAAATAGTTAGTCTCGTGATCGAGACGGCCCAGCGTGCGAACTACGTTGCGGATGTAAGTGCCCACGCCGAACTCGGTCATCCGTCGGATGTCGATGGCGATCTTCACCGCTGGCATTTAACCATAGAGCGCGCCAGGCAACATACGGGAATTTATGCCCTGACTTCAGCCTGGGCTCTGTTCCGGCGCTCGGCATATAGCGGAAACGCTTCACACAACTCCAACACTTGCTCGCGAACCTTGCTCAGGACTGTCGCATCGCTGCGTTGAAGAAGTGCTTCTGCGATCCAGCGGCCAATCTGGGTCATCTCCGGTTCTTTCATGCCGCGCGTCGTCAATGCCGGAGTGCCAATGCGGATGCCGCTCGGTTTCATTGGCGGGTTAGTGTCGAATGGAATCGCGTTCTTATTAACTGTGATTCCAGCTTCGCCCAGCGCCTTTTCAGCTTCACTACCTAGCATTCCTTTCGAAAAAACATCGATCAGCATGACATGCGTATCGGTGCCGCCCGAGATGATCCGAAAGCCCTCATCGGCCAGCGATTGCGCCAGCACCTTGGCGTTAGCCACGACCTGTCGCGCATAGTCCCGGAACTCGGGCTGCATCGCTTCCAGAAAACAGGCTGCCTTGGCCGCAATGATGTGGACCAGCGGGCCGCCTTGCATCCCCGGAAATACAACTTTATCGATGGCCTGCGCAAATTCGGCCTTGGAAAGAATCATCCCTGACCGCGGGCCGCGTAGAGTCTTGTGCGTAGTCGAAGTAACGATATGCGCATGCGGCACCGGCGAAGGATGCGCGCCGCCCGCCACCAGCCCGGCAAAGTGCGCCATGTCGACCAGATAAAGCGCTCCTACCCTGTCGGCAATCTCCCGCATGCGCGCGAAATCAATGATGCGCGGATAAGCGCTGCCGCCACCGATGATCAGCTTCGGGCGTTCCTGTACCGCGACTTTTTCCAAAGCGTCATAGTCGATGGTTTCCGTTTCTTGGGTCACGCCGTAGGGAACAATCCGGTACGTTTTGCCGGAAAAATTCAGGTGATGCCCATGCGTAAGATGGCCGCCGTGCGCCAGATTCAACCCCAGAATCGTGTCCCCCGGCTGCAACACCGCCGCGTAGGCTTCCATGTTGGCCTGCGATCCGGCGTGCGGTTGGACATTCGCGTGTTCCGCCCCGAACAGTTGCTTCGCCCGGTCCCGCGCCAGGTTCTCGACGACATCGGCAAACTCGCAGCCGCCGTAGTAACGCTTGCCCGGATATCCCTCGGCATACTTGTTGGTGAACACCGAGCCCGCAGCTTCGAGCACCGCCTCGCTGACGAAATTTTCCGAGGCAATCAGTTCCAAGCCCTCGTGCTGGCGGCGAGTTTCGTTATCGATGGCTGCCGCAATCTGCGGATCGCTCTCCGAGAGTGGGCGGTACATTTTCGCTGCTGAAGTTTTCATGTCGCTTTCCTGATCTCGTAAATGTCGGGCCGGTGTAGTTCCATAAAACGCTCAGGAGATTTCACCGGAGTAAAACCAACTTGCGAATATAGTCCGTGCGCATCGCGAGTAGTAAGAATCCAGCGCCGCAAATTCTGTAGTGCGGGATGACGCGTAATGTTATCCATGAGCCACCTGCCCAATCCGCGGCCGCGGTGCGTATCGAGCACAAACACATCCCCGACATAAGCGATCGTAGTGAAATCGCTGATCACCCGCGCAAACCCCACCTGCGCACGACTGTCATAAACGCCAAAGCAGAGCGAATGCTCGATCGATCGCGCCACAACTTCACGCGGAATTCCTTTCGCCCAATAGCAGTTTGTCAGGAACCCGTGAATCACGTCCAGATCGAGCCGGGCGGGGTCGGTACTGACTAGGAACTCGCCGCGCCGGGTCTCTTCAACGCTCGAAATTGCAGGAAGCGACATCATTCTAGAATGGCTGGTATGGCTCAAGGTCGCGGCGCAAATCAGCGCTATGGGAACACGCTGGAAACAATCTGCCAATTCCCATTCTTCTTCACCCAAGTATCAACATACAAACCAACTTCACTGATGTCTTTCCCATCCTTGGTACCGGTCTGCGAGTACTCCCCGGTAACGGTAGCTGTGTCGGCGTGGAAATAAACCTTGAGATTCCGTAACTCCACGGATTTATACTTCTCTCGGCCGGAGTGCACCAAGTCAATCCAATCTGCCTTGTTGGTCGCCACCCATCGGCTCGTCTTCAGGGATGTGTCTGTCTCCATTACGATTTCGACATAGTCGTCCGCCATGAACTTAGCCATTGCCCGAGCATCTCCATCGACAGCTGTTTTAGCCCATGCGCGTTCAGAAGCGATGACTTGCTCTTTATCGTCGCCCGTCGCAGGCGCCGACTCGGCTGGCGGGCTGTTCCCTATAGCAACCACGACCGCGATCCACGCGACGAAACGAAAGATCGTAATCGTTTTCACCGCAGCCTCCAAGTGTACTCACGATTCGGAACGCGACCCGACTCAAGTCCGTCAAAACGCCGTCCGCAAGAACGAAGCCAGGTGCCAGCCATCCATATATTTGTAAGGTGCTTCGCCCGTCGTGTAATGCCCGCAGGGCAATACCGCGACCCTGTGATCCAGCCCGCGCCGCTCAAATTCCTGGACGACCTGGCGCGAAAGTTCCGGCAGAAAAGTCAGATCGTACTTCGCGTAGACGATAAGTGACTTCCGCGGCCAGCGCGCGAATTGTTTGAAATATGACATGGGGCTCACCGCCAGCCACGCCTGCCGCAGGCGATCGAGATCGATCTGCTGCTCAATCCCCTGCCGGATATGTCGCGTTGACTGACCGTGCCACACCACGTCGGCCACGTAAGTAGACGCGTGATTGAATGCCGCCACTCGAATGCGCGGCTCGTGTGCCGCGGCAATAAAAGCATAGCAGGAACCAAGGCTTGTGCCGACGATGCCGAGCTGGCTGTAGCCCTGCTCTTCGAGCCAGTCGAAACAACTCCGAATGTCGGTCACTCCCTGGCGCACGGCGTCGAGCGTGCGGCCAATATTGGCGGAAACGGCGTAGTCGGCGCGACTGGTCTCGCCGGGCATTCGAATATCGTGATACGGCATAGTCAACCGCAACACGGCTATGCCCATCATATTCATCACCCGGCAAAGACTGGTGTAGGCGATCGCGTCGGCATTCCAGTGCGGCAGAAGCACGATGGCCCGACGCCCCCGCGCCGGAAACCACCGCGCATTCACCAGATTATTTTCGGGATAAGGGGTCTGTACCGGTGAAGTGAATCGCAGAAATTCTGCGAACGTCCCATGGACCTTGGACTCCAGCTTCAGATCGGGTACCGCCCGCGTAGAGAAGACCCGAACCTCGCGAGTCTCCAGCCGGAAGTCGTTCGGCCGTGCATAGGAATAGAATTCATCGCTCGCCGCAACAATACGTCGGTTGTAATCGAGAATGAATTTTTCAGGATTGTCCGGAGCGTGCCCCAGGCGATAGCCGTTGCGGCAAGGCCAGTCCCGCGTCCATTCCACGCCCCACTCTAGCGGCCGCACCACGCGGTTGTCGTCCACCGACGTGAGCCGGTGTTCCCAGTCGTGCATCCACTGTGCGTAGCGCGAAGGCATGGGCAACCCTCAGTGTAACAAGGGCCATTGCACTGTTTTGGAGGCAAGCACCAAACAGTCGCTAGAGGCGGTCGGCGCTCCATATTTCGCCCCTGAATGGATGCGGCCGCCCCTACCAAACCTGCAACATGGGAGATATACGAGGGGACAGCCGCCCTCGGCTGTCCGCGGAGCGAAGCTCCGCGCTTTCGATTTGAGAGTCCTGATGCACCAAGCCTTACGATTTTTCGTTGGAAGGAAATGTTCCGAGCCGGCAATTCCTTGGCTGCAGTGAAAAAGCGAAGCGAGCTTCGCTCGCCCAGACAGCCGAGGGCGGCTGTCCCCACATGAACCTAACTGCTATACCTTCTCGGCACCCGCTTCGAAATATTGCAGAGAATTTCGTAGGGAGTGCTATTAGCCAGTTCGGCATGCTCCAGAGCATCCACGCTCAGACCTTCGCCCGCGCCCAGCAGGATGACTTCGTCTCCCACAGCTATGCCCGGAATGCCGGTGACATCCACCAACGTAAGGTCCATCGAGATTCGCCCCACGATCGGAGCGTAGTGCTCGCGTACAATCACGCGGCCGCGATTCGAGAGCTGCCGATTGTAGCCGTCAGCGTAGCCTACTGGCAGCACCGCGACGTGCGCGGGAGCCTTGGTCACATAGGTCGCGCCGTATCCAAGCGGCTGATTGGCTCCAAAATCGCGCAAAGAGAGGATGCGAGTCTTCCAGGTAAGAACCGGCTTCACGGGTAAACGCAGAGTGCCCCCGCTCACTTCGCGTCCCGCCCGCTGAAAAGGCAAGTAGTAACCGTAAAGCGCAACTCCGGGGCGAACCATGCTGTTCCACGTTTCTCGCCGCGAGATCACCGCGCCGGTATTGGCCATGTGCACGAAGGCCGGTTCCATTCCTGCCTCGCGCACCAGTCGCCGAGCGGAGTCGAAGTTGCGCTCCTGCTCAGCCACCGAAGGCGCGTCCATAATTTCGGATGACGCCAGGTGGGTCGAGAGCCCCTCCAATACCAGATGGTTTGCAACTTCCAATCCGGCAAGCACTCCAGGAAGCTGATCGATGCCGACGCCGAGGCGCCCCATCCCAGTATCGACTTTCAAGTGCACCGGATGCCGCGCCACGCACAGCCCGGCCGCCGCCCGGTCCAGCGACTCGACATGCCAGGGTTCCCAAATCGTGGGAGTCAAGTGCAGCCGGATAATCTCGCTCTCCTCGCCTCGCCAGAAGCCGGTCATCAAAAGAATGTTGGCGCGGACGCCAGCCTCGCGCAGTGGAATCGCCTCATCGAGCGAAGTCACTCCGAACCACTTCGCACCTTCAGCCTCCAGCGCGCGCGAGCACTCGACTGCGCCGTGACCGTAAGCGTCAGCCTTCACCACGGCGCAGACGGTGACGTCCGCGCCCACGTGCTTTTGCACGGTGCGAAAGTTTTGCCGCAGCGTGCTCAGGGAAACTTCGGCCCAGGTAGGACGCGTCGCCACGCGGCTCAGGATTTCAGCTGTGCTAGCCACTTTCGCGATTATAGCGGCAGCAGCCTGCGCCCCCAGGTTACGCCGGGGCTACTCCCGCGTAGCGCCGGCGGCCTCGCTCAGAACGCAACTCCTGCCGACTAGTTCCCCGATAAAAGAAAATTCACCGTAATCTGAGTCTCCACCTCAATGGGCTCACTGTTGAGAATGTAAGGACGATAGCGCCACTGTCGGACCGCGTCGATCGCCGCAGGCACGAGCAAGGGATGGCCCGCGACTGCGCGCAGGTTGTCGATGCCACCGGCTTTGCTGATCACCGCGAACAGCACCACCGATCCCTGAATCCGAGCGCTTCTCGCCAATGGAGGATAGACTGGCTGCACTCGACGAATCAGGCTGCCCTCCAACATATTCGAGGTGCGGAATGTACGGACTACAGGCGCTGGAGCAGAGGGCAGAACCGACCTGCTTCCGTTGAACAGCGATGCCGGTAAGCCGGTGGAGGACCCCGGAAGCCCAGCCCCTTCGATTCCGGTGCCGGCTCCGATCGTCGCTGGCGCAGAGGGTTCGTCGGCGGTCATCAAAGTCAAAGTCGGAATGCGTGACGGCTGCATGAACCGGCCAGCTTGAACATTACTTTGTGTAGGGTGAGCCGGTGAAGACTGCGCAGTCTGCGGTGGCTCCGCTGCAGTTCTTCCCAGGCTTATGGGCGTCGACAATGTGCGAGAGGTCGGCACTCCGACCGTCTTCCACAGCGGCAACAGCAGCAGCAGGCCGATCACCAACGCCTGCAGTCCAAACGAAGTTACCGTCATCCAGCTCCGGCGAGTCCGTTGAGCCCATGAAGTCTCCAGCATGCTCTCGGCAAACAAGGTGTGTTCGAACATAATGTCCTCCAGCGTGAATCTGTTTGCTGGTATGGACACCACGAACATTTCCGAAGGCGACGCCGGGAGAGAAATAAAGGCCGCGTTTTTCACGCGGCCTGCTGGAACTTCTCGAACACCAGAGGTGTCCAGTTCTACTGCTTTGGTGGCTCAGTCGGCTTGGGTGCGGGCTTCGCAGCCCCCGTGCCCGTAGGGGGCTTCGGAGCAGGCGCCTTAGTTGCTCCCGCCGCAGGTGGCGCTGGCACACCCGACTGCACGTTATACGCGTCCACGACGGCCTTGGTGATGTCGACAGCCTGGCCCCACCACAGCACGTTGCTTTGCGGCCACGGCTTCGACGTATCAACAATCATTCCAAAGCCATTCTCCTCGGAATACTTCACGATCATCGGTGCCATCTTCTGCAGCACGCGGCTCGCGATTTCCTGTTGCTGGCTTCCGAACTCTTCCTGGGCATCCTGAACCGAGCGATCGAAAAGTTTCTGTTTGCTTTCGATCTGTTTCTTCAAGTTGGCAAGCGCATCCTCATTCAGCTTGCCTTCCTGCGTGGTCATTTGCTTCTTCAAACCTTCGAGTTCGTCGTTCTGGCCCTTCAGTTCGTTCTGCTTGGGATCGAATTTCTTTTGCAAAGCTTCCAGATCGCGGCGGCCTTCGTTGCTGCCGAAGATGGCTTCCGTGATGTTGATGGTCCCGACTTTCGTGCCCGTGCTAGGCCCAGTGGTAGTAGGGGGCGCCGAACCAGCCGGACTGGCAGGCGTGGAGGACGGGGTGGCGGCGCTGCCGGTTTGGGCCAATGCGGAAAACGTGAATGTAATCGCTATGGCCAGAAGAACTCGCAGAAAATTACTTTTCATTGGATCGGTTGTACTCCTTGGAACCTGGGTTCCTGAATCTGGTTCCGAAATCTGATTTCGGGAATGAACTTCAATATCGTTTTTCAGATCGTTCTTGTCAGTCAACGCTGGGTCGCTCGGAAAACTGAAAAACTGAAAAGAGGTATTCGCCGCACTGGCGGCCGCCATTGGAAAAGGCGGCACTCGGTTGCCGCATCATACGCCGAGCCTGCGGGGTGTGTCGTCCACCCTCTTCGCTCACTCGATGGCGCAGATCGCACACATTATAGAGGCCTCGCTCTCGGGCCGTCAAACCAACCTGCGGCGGCGGGGTCTCAGACGCAGTCTTAGAACGTGGTTGCCACCGTGAACCGGAAGGTCTTCCGCGGCTCCCTTAACAGGAAACTGGGAGCGAAGGTATTTACTGCCAGATGATAGCTGTAGTCACCCGCCGCGCCTGAGGGGAACATGCCGCGCGTAACAGGAATCGGCGGGCTGGCTTGCTCGTCGAGCCGCAGCGGGTTGTAGGCCCAGTAGATGCGGAACGGCGCGTTGACCACCGGCAGGAACATCTGTAACTCAAGCCCGGTAGACATCCGTGGCCTCCAGTTGGTCGAGCCCAGGATCTGCAGATTCTGCGGCGGCTTCGGGTTCAGAAGGTTTCCACCTTGGCAGTTGTAGCCGGCATCGAGCGTCGGACACCCGAAAGTTGTGCCGATCACCTGGTCGTATTGCACCAGCGCAATCTGCAATTGAGAAGGCCGGATGACTGGGTCGATGCCCGTGTCCACGAAAGGAACGATCGCCACCGGCCCGGCAATCGTAATGCGGTATTCCAGGTTCGTGAACACACTCAGGTCTCCGCCGGGAAACACGATCTGGTCCACCGGAATGGGCACGGTCCAGTTGCCCAGCCGCGGGTTGGCGGGATTCTTGGGAACGGGGGTGCCGTCCGGATTGGTCAGCGTAATCTGGCTGGAGCTGGGCAGAAATGCGACCGGCGAGACCGACCGAATGTCGAAACCACGAATGTCGTTTTCACCGCCCATAAAGAAGCGCTGGAAGGGCGGGGCAACAAGACCAGCGTACCCGCTGATGAACGATCCTTGAACGTTAAAGCCGATCGCATTGCGCCGGTTCTGTACCGGGATGAACCTCGTGTACTTAATGAGCGGCCGGATCGACCGGACGGTTCCGCCCAGCCCGGCGAGCTCCACGCCCAGCGTCATCTGATGCCCTGAGTGCGGCGAGATTCCGCTATCCAGCGTATTGAACGAGAAGTTGGGGAATATCTTGCTGGTGATGATCCCGTTCACCGCATTCGGCCCAGAAATTCCCCGGAAGGCAATGAAATCGAAAAGACTCTTGGACGCGGTACTGAGAGGGATCAGAGTCGAGCGATCCAGCGAATAGGTCATGCCCACGCGCTTGAACGAACGTTTATTGCGCAACGGATAGCTCGCGGAAGTGGTAAAACCAACGCTGGACTGCGAATAGTTCTGTAGATTCTGCAAGACAGCGCTCGGCAGATTCAGATTTTGGCCGCTGAAGATGGACAGCTGCCGTGCCTGGTTATAGCTGATCTTGTTGCCGAACACGGTAAACCCAAATTGCAAGGGGCGGTCAAACATATATGGCTGGGTAAAGCCGAACATCACGCTCCGGGCCAGGTTCCCCAGGTTGATCTGCATTTGCAGGGTCTCGCCGCGCCCCAGGAAGTTGTTCGTGGAATAATTCAATCCCACGAACGCGCCTTCCAGACCGCTGACGCCACCGTTGAGTCCGATACTGTTCTTGCCCTTTTCATGTACCTTCAGCGTCAGATCCACCTGGCCATTTTTCTCGTCCAGCTTTTTGTCCGTGACGTTCGGGTCATCGGGCTTCAACTGATCGAAATAAGAGAGCTGATTCAACCGCATCAAGCTCAGTTCCCACAGACGGGAGTTGTAGACGCCGCCTTCTTCCAGTGCCAGTTCGCGCCGAATCACCTTGTCGCGCGTCGTGGTGTTGCCGACAAACTCGATACGGCGCACATAGAACTGCTTGCCTTCGTCGACGTCGATCTCCAGATTTGCGAGTTTTTTCTCGTCGTCAAAAGTTGTGGAAGGCACTCCTGTGTAGTTGATGTACCCGTACTCGCCGTAAGCCTTGCGCAGAGCGTCCAGTCCTTTGGCAATCTTCGCGCGGCTGAAAATATCGCCATCCTTCAGCGGGAACAGCGACCGTAACGCAGCGGTATTGGAAATCGCTTTGTTGTTCTTGAAAGTAATCTTGCCCAGCCGGTACTGGTCGCCTTCCTCGATGGGCATGGTAATATCGACGGCCTTGCCCGGCCCGGACTGCAGCAATGGAATGTGGAAGCCTTTGTGCCCGGTGTCGTGGATCTCCGTCTTCGGGTCGCCCCCCCCGGCTTTGAAGTAGCCGCGGTTCTGGTACTCGGCGCGCACCCGTTCGGTGTCTTCTTCCAGTTTGGTGGCGTCGTAGGTCTTGGCGAAGAGATTCTCCAGAAAGATGGAATGTGGAACCCCAATTGGCTTCAAGTTCTTCATCGCAGCCCGCAGAACTCGGGACTTGATAGACTTGTTGCCCTCGAACTTGATCTTGCCGACCTTAACCTTCGGGCCTTCCTTCACCACAAACGTGAGACCCACCGCAGCGGGCGGAATCTGCCGAATTTCCGAGCGGATCGTTGCGAATTGCCGGCCGTGCTCAGAGAGCAGGTTTCTGATGGAAACTTCCGCCTTCTTGATGCGGGTGGGATCATACTGACTCTCAACCACCAGGCCGACTTTATCCTGCTTGAAGCGGTCGAGCACGTCGCTGTTGGAAACCGAACTCAGGCCGACATAGTTGATTTCGCGAATCGTCGGTTTTTCCTTTACCTGGAAGATGATGCGCCAGCCCTTGGGGGTTTGCTCGCGGAGAATCTTGATGTCCTCGAAATAGCCTGTATTCCACACCGAGTTGAAGTCGCGTTCCAGAGCTGCGGCATCGTAAATATCCCCCGGCTTGGTGAAGACGCGGGCCTTGATGGTGTCGCCGGGAATCCGACGGTTGCCGGTCACGATAATTTCCGAAATAACATCCGTCTGCGCCCAAGTCGGGCTCGCGGTTGCCAGCAAAAGCGTTGCCAGCATCCAGCACAACGCAGACACACGCCGTCCCACCCTTGGCCAAGGCCGTTGAAATGAAGAAGATGGCACCAACCCGGCCCCGAGAACGCAGGGCCGCTTGGACACAACAAGGTTCTCCGAATGCAAGCGAAAAGGAATCGCTACGACCTCAGCCTCTGGGATGTGAGAAAACTGTCATTATACGGTAGAGCGTTGGAAGCGTCCAAGCTGCAACTCTTTCTGAATCGAATCTTGCAGTTCCGACCCGACCGGCAAGAACTGCGGTTGCTTCATGGGGATGGCTTGGATAACTCTACCTCAACCAAGACGGAATAAAACGTGGCCGAGTTGCCCATGTCGGTAAGTTTTTCTGAGGTCAGGGCATTGATGCTCTGAAAACCTGAAGTCATCTTCACCCAATTGAGCCTCGCGGAGACTACTCCAGCCTGAACTTTTCCGTCGACGCGCGCCTTCAGCAGGATGTCTCCCCGATGGTTGAAGACGCGAACCGTATCGCCATTGGCAATACCACGCGCCCGCGCGTCGGCGGCTGAGATTTCCAGCAGACCCGGCTCTTCCATCTCCTGAACCGAGGGTATATTGGAAAACGTTGAGTTGAGGAAATTGTCAGCCTTGCGCGCCAGCAACTCCAGGGGAAGTGAGCCGTTCTTTTTGCCGTGTCGCGATTCCGTGGGAGGCGTAAAGTCAGCAACAGGATCGAGTCCTTGGGCTTTGACCGCCTCGCTATAAAGCTCCGCCTTGCCCGAAGCCGTCCGAAACCCTCCATGAGCAAACGGCAGAAACGGCTCGGGTTGAATGGATGCTGTGGGGACAGCCGCCCGAGCCTGACCTGAGCGAAGTCGAAGGGGCTGTCCAACGGAGGGCAGCTCCGCCCCGAAAGCCGGAAGCCGAGAGCCGGATGCCGCAAAGTTCAATCGCACTGCCCCCCGCTCCAGTCGCTTCCGACCAATCCCCTGCATCCAGGGATCTTCCGATTCCAGCGCCGCGTCAATCATCTCGTCCACGCTGTCGCTGAAGCAATCCTCTTCGAATCCCATCCGTTGGGCCAGCGCGCGAAAAACCTCCACATTCGACCGGCACTCCCCCAACGGCGCAATCGCCTGATTTGAAACCTGCAAATAGTAATGTCCGTACGCCTTCTGCAGATCTTTGTGTTCAAAAAATGTAGTCGCTGGCAGAACGATGTCAGCATAGTCCGTCGTGTCGGTAAAAAATTGCTCGTGCACGACGGTAAAAAGATCCGGCCGAAGCAGACCGCGAACCACTTCATTGTGCTCCGGACAAACCGCCGCCGGATTAGAGCCATAAACAAACAAAGCCTTGACCGGCGGATCATTCAACCTATTGAGCACGCGACCCAGTTCGACCATGTTGATGGTGCGGGCTGCGCGTCCCAAGGCCGTCCTCATCAAATCGGCGCGCTTCAAGACCCTAGTATTAAAGTCCACGGCCCCGCTGACCGACATCTGCAACCCGCCGCCCACTTCTTTCCATGAACCGGTAATGCAAGGCAACATGACAATGGTCCGAGTCGCCATCCCGCCGCCTTCGGAGCGTTGCACGCCATAATTCAGGCGAATCACCGACGGTCGCACCGTGGCATATTCGTGCGCCAGCTTGCGAATATCGCTGGCGGCGATTCCCGTCCACTTCGCCACCCGCTCCGGCGGATACTCTTTCACCTTCTCCCGCAAATTCTCGAAGCCCAGCGTGTACTGGGCGACGTAATCCGCATCGTGCAGATTCTCGCCAATGATCACATGCATCATGCCCAGCGCCAGCGCCGCATCGGTCCCTGGATTAATCGGCAAATACCAGTCAGCGCACTCCGCAGTCCGCGTGCGATAGGGATCGATCACCACCAGCTTCGCGCCGTTGCGCCGCGCCTCGGCGATGAACGGCCACAAGTGCACATTGTTTCCGTGAATATTCGATGCCCACGCGATGATGTATTTGGAATGCCGGAACTGCTCAGGCTCGGTGCCAAGCTTCGCCCCGAGAACGGACTTCAGACCCGCCTCTCCCGCCGCCGAACAGATCGTGCGATCCAACTGCGAAGCCCCCAACCGATGAAAAAATCTCCGGTCCATGGACGCGCCATTCAGCGCTCCCAAAGTTCCGCCATACGAATAAGGCAGGATAGCCTCGCTGCCAAATTCCGCCGCTATCGCCCGGAAGCGCGCAGCAATTTCGTCGAGCGCCTCATCCCAACAAATCCGCTGCCAAGTCTGCGGGGCGCGGGCGCCCCCGCCCGCGGCTTCAGCCCCCGGCCCCTTCGCCGCAATCCTCCGCATCGGATACAGCACCCGATCCGGCGAATACACCCGATCCAGATACTTCGCCACCTTGGCGCACAAAAATCCCCGCGTCACCGGATGCTCCGGATCCCCCTGAATCTTCGTAGCCCGCCCGTCCTTCACGGTAATCAGCACCCCGCAAGCATCCGGGCAATCGTGCGGACAAGCGGCATGGACAACCTGTTTCATGACCTTTCGATTATATGGGAAACACGTAGCGACAGCCGCTTCGGCGGCCCGCCGATGATAATTCGTGGGAAGCATGTGGGGACAGCCGCCCTTGGCTGTCCCGTGGCCGCAGGCCAGGTGCTGTTCGATTGTAGAATTCCGAAATCCAGCCTTGCAGGTTTACTTGAGCTCCAGAACTTCCTTCTCTTTCGCCTTGCTCATCTCTTCCATCTTCTTGATTTCGCCATCGGTCAGCTTCTGAATTTCGTCGAGCGAGCGCTTCTCTTCGTCCTCGGTAATCTTCTTGTCCTTCAGCGCTTTCTTGATGGCGTCGTTGCCATCGCGGCGGATGTTCCGCACCGCCGTCCGGTGCTCTTCCAATACTCTGTGCAGATGCTTCACCATGTCCTGCCGTCGTTCCTGGGTCAAGGGAGGCACCGGCACGCGGATCAGCTTGCCGTCATTCATCGGATTCAATCCCATATCGCCGGCGCGAATGGCCTTTTCAATAGCACCCAACTGCGAAGGGTCGAAGGGCTGCACCGTAATCAACTGCGCCTCAGCCGCATGCACCTGGGCAATCTGATTCAACGGCAACTGCGATCCGTAGTAATCCACGCTCACGCCATCGAGCATGTGCACGTTGGCGCGCCCCGTCCGCACGCCCGCCATGGCTTTGCGGAAATCTTCCACCGCCTTGTCCATGCGTGTCTTCAGTTGTACGTACGTGTCTTTCAGTCCGGCGATCGCCGCCATGGTCGCTTGCGCCATATTTTCAACCCCGTATCATTGCATAATCAAAACGTTGCATTATAAACCGAAACGAAAGTCGGCCACGGATTTACGTGGATCCACACGGATCTGAAGTGCAAAAAATCCGTGCGAATCCGTGAAAATCCGTGGCCGATTTAATCGCCGACGCTCGCCGCTTGTGCACTCACCCGCGAGCCGATCTTTTCTCCCAGCACCACGCGCCGGATGTTGCCGTGAGTATTCAGATTGAAAACGATGATGGGCAGATTATTGTCTTTACACAAGCTGATGGCGGTGGAGTCCATTACTTTCAGGCCGAGTCTCAGAACGTCCATATAAGAGATGTGGTTGAATTTCTTGGCGCCATCCACCTTCAGCGGGTCGGCGTCGTAGATGCCATCCACCCGCGTCGCTTTGAGAATCGCCTCCGCCTTGATCTCCATGGCGCGCAGCGAAGCCGCCGTATCGGTCGAAAAATAAGGATTGCCGGTGCCGCCGGCAAAGATCACCACGCGTCCTTTTTCCAGATGGCGAATCGCCCGGCGCCGAATGAACGGCTCGGCCACCTGGTTCATCTCGATGGCAGTCTGCACGCGCGTATAGACGCCCTGCTTCTCCAGCGCATCCTGCAACGCCAGCGCGTTGATGACCGTGGCGAGCATGCCCATGTGATCGGCGGAAACCCGATCCATGTCTTTGGCCTGCTGGGCCACGCCGCGGAAAAAGTTCCCTCCCCCCACGACAATGGCTAACTGCACGCCCAGTTTATGCACATCCGCCAATTCCGCTGCGACCTCGTGAATGCGCGCAGTCTCCACGCCAAAGCCCTGGTTCGCCGCCAGGGCCTCGCCGGAAAGCTTGAGCAAAATGCGTTTGAAGGCAGGGGTTGTCATTTGAAGAGGTTTCAACGTTTCAAGTTTCAAAGTTTCATGGTGAACTCTATCAGCGTACTCTACTTTGAAACCTTGCAACCTTGAAACTTTGAAACCTTTTTAACTCACAAAAAAGGCGCCCATCGGGCGCCCTGAATTATTCGCCTTTCGGCTCTGTAGGCTTCGTGACGGCCACGGTCTCGCCGGCATCACCCACTTTGAAGCGGGCAAATCGACGCACCGCAATATTCTCGCCCAGCTTGCCCACCTTGGCGGCGATCAACTGCGAAATCGAAATGGTCTGGTCTTTGATAAAAGGCTGCTCCAGCAGGCAAACCTCTTCGTAGAACTTTTCCATCTTGCCCGCGACCATTTTCTCCGCAATCTGCGGAGGCTTGCCCGAGGCCACGGCCTGCGCCAGAAAAATATCCTTCTCGCGCTCGAAGTCCGCCTTGGTGACGTCTTCCTTGCGTACGAACTTCGGATCGCTGGCGGCAATGTGCATGGCGATGTCGTGCACCAGTTCCTTGAAATCGTCGGTGCGCGCCACGAAGTCGCTCTCGCAATTCACCTCGACCAGCACGCCAATCTTGCCGCCGGCGTGAATGTATTGGGCGACCGATCCCTCACTGGTCACGCGCGCCGCTTTCTTAGCCGCAACCGATACGCCCTTCTTGCGCAGAATCACGACCGCCTGCTCCATATCGCCCTTGGCTTCGGTCAGAGCCTGCTTGCAATCCATCATCGGAGCTCCGGTCTTGTCCCGGAGCTGCTTTACTAGCGCTGCAGAAATATTCGAACGCCCACCGTTATCTGGTTCCGGACTCATAATCGTAGCCATGTTCTGAATAATTCCTTTGCTTTCAGGATTTCAAGATTTCGTCTTCGACCTTCTTGAAACTTTGAAACCTGCTCTTATAAACTTTGACCCGCGCCGGGCGATCTCTAAACAACGACCCGCGCGGGTCTCATATCAAATGCCCGGTTTTGCTTGGCAAGCAACGCCTGGAAGAGATCTTTAGAACTACGCTAGAACTACGCCAACGACCCAGGACGAACGACCAACGACGGTTCTTAAACCGTCTGGCTCTCCACCTTCGGCAACTCGGCGTCTTCGTTTGCCACCGGCTTCTTGTGTGTTCCCGGGCCCAGCACTTCTTCCATGCTGATGTCCTCGCCCGCATCAATGCCGGATTCTTCCGCCGGGGGCTCGGTCGCAGCCTGTGCCGCATCGGCAGCCGCCTGCATGTCGGCCACCTGCTTGTCGGTCATCAATTGCGCGCCCTCGGCAATCGATTCCGAAATCTTCGATGTAAACAGCCGGATCGCCCGCAACGCATCATCGTTGCCGGGGATCACATAATCCACTTCGCTGGGATCGCAGTTTGTGTCGACCACGGCGACCACCGGAATGCCCAACTTGCGCGCCTCGCGCACCGCGATCTGTTCCTTGTTGGAATCAATCACAAAGATCGCGTCCGGCAACCGGCTCATATTCTTGATGCCCGCCAGGTTGGCCTGCAAATGTTTGCGCTCGCGTTCGAGCTTAATCACTTCTTTCTTGGGGAGCAGCTCGTAGCGGCCGTCCGTCGCCATCTCGTCGAGCTCCTTCAGCCGCTTCACCGACTTCTGCACCGTAACCCAGTTGGTGAGTAGTCCGCCCAGCCAGCGCTGGTTGATATAGAACATTCCGCACTTCTGCGCTTCTTCGGCAATCGCGTCCTGCGCCTGGCGCTTGGTGCCTACGAACAGCACAATGCGTCCGTCGTTAGCCAGATCCTGCACAAACTTCGACGCCTCTTTGAACATCTTCAGCGTCTTCTGCAGGTCGATGATGTAAATCCCGTTGCGCTCTCCAAAGATGTATTCCTTCATCTTGGGATTCCAGCGCTTGGTCTGATGCCCGAAGTGGACGCCCGCTTCGAGCAACTCCTTCATGGTAATAGTAGCCAATGAACCTCCTCTTTAGTCTGCATCGGAAGTTCAAGGTTTCAGAGTCTCAAGGTTGCAATGTTTCAAGGTATTTGAAACCTTGAAACTCTGAAACCATGAAACCTTCTTTCCGATTGCCATTCCCGCCCCGCACGCGAGGCACGGGAAGAATTGAACTCCAAGAAAAGCTGTCAGCTTTCAGCCGTCAGCTCTCAGCCAAAACAAAACCTTTGTCATTCCGACCCCGAGCGAAGGCGAGGGGCGTAGCAATCTCTATTGTCAACACCAGATTGTCAACACCAGCTCACACAAAGCGCTACCGCTTCGAGAACTGGAACCTCTTGCGAGCGCCCTTCTGCCCGTACTTCTTCCGTTCTTTGCCGCGCGAGTCTCGGCTGACCATTCCCTCGGCCTTCAGCTTTTTCCGCAGCTCCGCATTGAACTGCATCAGCGCGCGGGCAATGCCCAACTTCACTGCATCCGCCTGACCACGCACGCCGCCACCGAGCACGCTGGCGATGACGTTGAATGTCGCTGCCGTGTCCGAAGAAGCGAGCGGCGCCTTCGCCGCCGATCGTTGCGCCGGGGTGACGAAATATTCCTCAAAAGCGCGTCCGTTTACGCTGAACTCTCCGCTGCCCGGCCGCAAATAAACCCGGGCAATCGCCCGCTTGCGGCGCCCCGTTCCGTAGTATTGAACCAATTCCGCCATTTAGCTCCTAGCTCTTAGCTTCTAGCTCAAACTGCCAGAAGCGACCCTTCGGTCTCAGCAAATTTATGAAGCATTGTGATCCTGAGCGCAGCCGCCTTTCAGGCGGAGCGAAGATCTCGTTCTTATGAGACGACCGCTTTCCGCGCCGGATACTCCCGCACTTCCAACTTCAAATCCTGCGGCTTCTGCGCCTGGTGCGGATGCTTGTCGCCCTTATACACATTCAGCTTGGAAAGCATATGCGCCGCCAATTTATTTTTCGGCAGCATGCGCTTCACTGCCGCCTCGATGACCAACTCCGGCTTGCGCACCAGCCGCTTGTTGTAATCCTCAGTCCGCAGGCCACCCGGATATCCCGTGTAGTGGTGATACTTTTTCTGTTCTGCCTTCACACCAGTCGTTCGTACCTTCTCGGCATTGATCACAATTACATGATCGCCGGTATCAAGAAACGGCGTGTATTGCGGATTTTCTTTACCCATGAGGATGCGCGCCACTTGCGACGCCAGGCGCCCAAGCGTCTGCCCATTCGCATCCACGACGTACCACTTGCGCACAATTTCCCCCTCTTTGGGGAAATAGGTTGACATCAGAGTTCTCCCAGATTGAATAAAGGCTGCGAAAGAAGACCGCTCGTTGATTCCCCAGCGAGGACGCCAGGCCATCAGGCGGGCAACACGACTGCCAAAGTCTTTACGATAGCGTAATCCGCAAAGAATTGTCAACGATCTGTTCCTGTCCGAGCCGTAATGGTAAGGTGATCCTTGGAGGTATTCATGAGATTACTCCCCACAGTTCTTACTTTATCTCTGACCCTTTCCTTGTCTGCCTTTGCGCAGCACAACAACCATCAATCCGGCAGCCACGCCGTAGGTGGAGGTTACGTTCCAAAACACGGTCCGGCGCCTTCGCACGGCACCATGGCTCGAACTCCGCAGGCGGAAGCCGCGCCGCGCCAGGAGGCGGCGCCTCGAGCCTCCTATCGTGATCAACCTACCCACCCCGAAGCGCCGCACGTTCACCACAACGACCAATGGGTTGGACACGACGCTGGACGGGATGACGCTCGCTACCACCTCGACCGGCCCTTCGAGCATGGCCGCTTCACCGGCGGCTTCGGCCGCGGCCACGTCTGGCACCTCGCCGGAGGCGGACCCAACCGCTTCTGGTTTAACGGATTTTATTTCGGTGTTGCCCCCTTCGATCTCGGCTACGCTGGGGACTGGGATTGGGCCAACGACCAAGTCGTGATCTATGACGATCCCGACCACGAAGGTTGGTACCTCGCCTACAACGTGAGATTAGGCACCTACGTCCATGTGCAATACATGGGCGGGCAGTAAATCCTGAGCGAAGCCAAGGACCTATGCACTTGCTTGAAGCAGGACATGCATAGGTCCTTCAGCGCCAAAGAACGGCGCCTCAGGATGACATTGCAAGTTTGTCGTGGTTACAGCGGAAGGTCAGAACGGCTACTCATACGCCAGCGCATCAATCGGATCCCTCTGCGCAGCCTTGAATGCCGGGTACAGCGCGCCCGCCAACGCTCCCACAATCGCAATCACCGCCGCCCGCAGCACCCACTCGTTACTCCAGAACAGGCGCAGCACCGGCCTTTCAAACATGATGACGCGACGCGTTACCATGCTGATAACGATCCCCGCAACGATCCCGACAACCGCCAGGAGCACAGTTTCCCGCAGCACCACATTCACGATGTACCACTTCGAAGCGCCCAGCGATTTGAGAATCCCAATCTCGCGAGTCCGCTCCATCACGGCCGTATACATCGACTGAAAAATCACCAAAAAGCCGACTACTACCGCCACGCCAATCACAACCTTAATGGCAAGATCGAACCCCGGCAGATTATCCGGCGTCATCATCGATAGATATTCCTGCATGGAGCGCACCGAGTATTTCTCCATGCCCGGTGTCTGCTCGATTGCCTTTTCTACCTGATCGGCGTTCGCGGGGTTATCGAGCTTGACGTAGAAGACCGAAGCTCGCCCCTCGGCTTCCACCAGGTCCTGCATCGTGGCCAACGGCAGAAATTTCCGTCCGCCCTTGCCGTGCGGAACAATCCCGCAGATTCGGAACTCATGGTTGAGAATGTCAATCTTGTCTCCGACTTTCTTATTGTTCATGCCGGAGAAATAGTCATCCACAATCACGTCGTACGGTCCCTGAAACGGCCCGCCGGAAAGATAGACAAATTTCGGAGGAAGGGAATCGTAACTCGCCAGGTCGATGCCGTAAATAATCTCAACCGGCTTTTGCGTGAACCACCAGATGACCGGAACAGCGGTAACGATGTGCGGCACTTTGCGTAGTACGGCTCCCACTTTGATCGAAATCGGCGCACCCGACATTCCGATCAGCCCCGCCGAACCCGGCGGCATGACCATCAAGTCCGCTCCCACACCCAACTGGCTCTCCTTCGATCCATTCAGCAATCCATAAAACAGCGCCACCACCATCAGAATCATCACCACTTCCAGCGCAATAGCGCTCGTCGCGATGAACGACCTCGTCGGTCGATGCACCAGATTGGCAACAACCATTTTATTCATCATGGTTTTTCACTATAGGAAAGCTGGTCACAAGAAAAAAGCGGGTACCCTACCCTTCTCGCGCACGTTGGGTAGGGATTTCGACTCTACAAATGCCCGATCCCCTGCTACTGCGGCTCCAGCGGCGTGACCAGGCTCGATTGCGGATGATCCACATTCACCACCTCCGCCCCCGGCGGTTGCGCTAGCACGAACTGATCGTCCTTCAGCGGCTGGTTGATATCCACCTTCAGCATATTCAGCGTAATATCGAATTCCTCTTGCGGCCGATAGATCTCGATGCGCGAGGGAAAATTGAAGCCATCATAGTCTTTGTACTCGGCGTACTTGGCGTCAGTAGCCACTTTGCCATCCTCGCTATAAATGTATTGCCGGTGCGGCTTCAGGTCGGTTCGCCCAAAGATGATCTTCCGCCCCAGCCTCCAGCCCTTGTCGTATTTCTTGATAATGGTCAGCTCGTAGTCTTCCTGCAGGATACGATGCCCCTTGGCGTCATGCAGCGTCTCATAGCCATTCTCCAGCACTGCAATCTCGGACTCCGGATCAATGTGCCGGATCAACAGCGCCTCGTAAATATTCTGGGGGCGAATATTTTCCATCGGCTGATCCGAGCTGGGGGTCTGCACTTCGCTCTTGCCGACGACGAAGCGATTCTTCGGCGGAATCCACAATTTGAATTCCCTGCCGTCGCTGACCATGTCAAACGCCGTTGTGCGAACGATGGGCATCAACCCGATCATGTGCAACTCATCCGGCTTGCGGGCCAGGATGTAGCCGCGAATTTCCTTGTAATCGGTGTAATGCCCCTTCTTCACGCCACCGGACGATGAGTCAATATCGACCGTTGCCTTCAGCGAGTGGAGGGACTCCGCCTGCTGGTTGATGCTCTCGATCAACCCCTGCTGCGTGGATTCCTTCAGCGGGGCTTTCGAGTACTGTTCTTCCACCGGACGAGTGCGAAACACGCATCCCGTTGTGGAAAGCATTGCCAGGAACAAGGTGCCGGCCCAAAAAAACGCGTCACGTCTCATCAAGATATAAGGAGACCTCTAAGCATTTGAGTATACCTCGTCGGAAAGGTTGCAGTAAGAATGGGACTAACTTATAGACCCAGCGACACTTTCCCCCGATCGAGGTTGCTTTTGGAGCTGCTTATGTGAAGCGGGCGCCCCCGCCCGCTTTTGCCGACAGCGTCCAACCCTGGCGGTCCAGACCGCCCGCGCCATACCTTATTTTGAGGCAAATCAAGCACTTACTAAAGTAAAGCCCGCTCGAACATCGTCGGCTACGAGCGATTCCCCATCGTCTAAACTGTGAGTATCGTGCGCAAAATTCTCTGGCTGATTTTGATTGCAATCCTCGGAACTGCCGGATGGTTCGCCTGGGCGGTGTTGATGCCCATCACGCCTTCCGCTCAGACCTACGTGATGCTGCGTCCGGGATTTTCAAACCACCGCATCGCCGCCGAACTAGAGCGCGCCGGCATCATCCGCAGCAGGAAAGCCTTCGTACTATGGCACTACCTTCACCACCGGCGCTCCCTCAAAGCGGGCGAATACCTCTTCGAAAAGTCCGCCAACATGCTTGACGTTCAGCGGCGCCTGCGCCGTGGCGATGTCTACGTCCACACCGTGGTCGTGCCCGAAGGCTTCACCATGTTCGACATCGCCCACGCCATCGAAGCCGCCGGCCTCGGCCCCGCGTCGGATTTCCTGAAAGTAGCCCAGTCCGACACCGCTCCGATTGCTGACATCGCTCCCGGAGCGCGTTCCCTTGAAGGATATCTCTTCCCCGACACCTACGAATTCTCCCGCATGATGACCATGCAGGAAATGGCTGCCGCCATGGTCAAGCAATTCCGGCAAGTGGCAACACAAATCGGACTAATCCCTGGAGCATCTAACTCGATACCCGACGCTGGACGCGGAATTCCCATGGTGGTTACCATGGCCTCCATCGTCGAAAAAGAAACTGCCGTAGCCGAAGAGCGCCCCATGGTCGCCAGCGTCTACTACAACCGCCTGAACCAAAACATCGCCCTCGACGCCGACCCCAGCATCATCTATGCAGAGCTTCTCGCAAGCACGTACCAGGGAGCTCTGCATCACGCCGACATGCAGTTCAACTCCCCCTACAACACCTACCGTCACCCCGGCCTTCCCCCGGGCCCCATTGCCAACCCCGGACGCAGCGCCCTCGAAGCCGCCATGCACCCCGCCCAAAGCGACTACTACTACTTCGTCGCCGACGCCCAAGGCCACCACCGCTTCGCCCGCACCATCGAAGAACACAATAAGAATGTGGTGGCGTATCGACAGGCCATGCGAGGACGGTAGTCGCCGACAAGCGGGTCAAGGATTGTGAATATTTTTGAATCGAATGCAGCCAAATTAAGGGATCTCAACGACGCCATCCAGTTAGCACGCAAGCGTCGGAGTGAGAGCCCAGTTCGTCGCGCAGTCTGGGAGGAAGCCTGTCGCAGCTTCCACGCTGAATATGATGCGCTGGCTTTTCCAGGCGGTCTCGATTTCATCCAGCATCTTTGCCGACACCCTCTTTCGGAAGATCAGAAAAAACGCTTGCCGCAGGTCATTTTGGCGCGAATCCGTGATCGCCACCGGCGGGAATTTCGTGCCTACTGCCGCCTTGCGCGCAGTGACAGACGCCGCGTTTCAAGTCCCAGTTGCTGAGATGGCGGGGCCATCTAGAGGCACCCTTCCTCGCCATAAAAAGTGGGTTCTAGATTTTCTAGAGTCTGCGCCCAGCAAACGATGAAAGCCGCGTCGCGGAAGACTTAGCGGCTAAGTCCAGACGTCCTGTTTTCCATCCATCCTTGCAGAATCAGTACTGCCGCCATCCGATCAACCGCTTTGCCCCGCTTCTCAATCGAGAGATCGGTCTCGCGCAGCAGGCGGTTAGCCTCTGCGGAGGTAAGCCGTTCATCCCACAAATGCACCGGCAGCCGAAATCGTTTGCGCAAGTCGTCGGCGAATACTTGCATTTTGTCGGACTGAATCCCCACATCGCCGCTCATGCGCAGGGGCAGTCCCACCACAATTTCCCTCACGTCATACTCTTGAATCACCTGCTGCAACTGCCCAAAGTCGTATCGTTTGTTTCTGCGCTGCAGCGTTTCGAGACCCTGCGCCGTGATTCCCAACGGATCCGACACGGCTATACCGATCCTTCGCGAACCTACATCGAGCCCAAGAATCCGGCGCACCGGAATCTCCCGTCGGTTCCCGGTTTGGGAGCGGTCGGTTTCTGCCTCGCCTGAAGGTGGGTTTTTCTGATCGGAATCCACGCGCCGATTATAGTCGCTCGCCTCTCCATCGCTGGACTTCACCCACCCTATCCAGCCTACTCACGATCGCGATTAAGCATTTCCTTTCAATAACTTTACGAGGCATGCGGAGCTTGGTCCAATCCCGCCTACTTGCTTTCGGTCCGCCCGCAGAGTAGCATTGCCTGAGGTATTTTTGACGCATTTCTCCCTCGACCTATCGCCTTTCCGGGTGCCTTACATGAGCGGTACGGACTTGAATTTCCACATCGGCGACAAGGTCGTCTATCCCAATCACGGCGTCGGCATCATTGAACAAATCAGCAGCCGCTCGGTCGGCACAACCATCGAAAAGTTCTACCTCCTGCATATCAAAGCCAGCAGCCTGAAGGTAATGGTCCCCTGCCAGAACGCCGGCAGCGTAGGCCTGCGCCGCGTGGTTCGCAACGGAGAAATCCAAAAAGTGTTGGACTGTCTTTCGGTCAGCGAAAACGGCAGCAACGGCGACTGGAAAGACCGCTTCAAAGAAAACTCCGACCGCATGCGTACCGGTTCGCTCCTCGAAGTGGCCAGCGTGCTCAAGAGCCTGATCACTCTGCACCAGGCCAAGCCTCTGTCCTTCCGCGAGAAAAAAATGCTGGAGCGCGCGCGCTACCTCCTGGTCAGCGAGCTGGCCATGGCCCGCAACTGCGAAGAATCCAAAGTCGAAGAGATGCTCACCACGGCGTTGGCCAAGTGCAAGCTGCGCTTCCCCGAAGCCTCCGAATTCCAGGCCTGATTCTTCTTCCGCCCCAGCGCTGAAACGTATGCAACGAACGCGCTTGCTCGTCTTATAATCACGCCGAATGGGCAACTCTGCCGCACCTTTCAGTCTTGATCGGTCTTTGCTGCGCCTTGACCGGGAGGAGCCCTATCTCTGCCTGCACTTCATCATGATTTTCGTCCGCGATCAGGAGCGCAGCCTGCGTTTCTACGTGGACCAACTTGGCTTCCGCCTCGTGGTCGATCACACATTCGAGTCCGGCGGCCGCTGGATCGAAGTCTCGCCCCCGGATGGCAGCGCGAATATCGCCCTCGCCCTCGCAACGCCCGACTCCGACGCATACAAACTCATCGGCGGCGACACTCGTATTTACTTTCTCACTGAAGACGTCAACGCTAAGTTTAAGCAATGGAGCGGCCGCGGCGTTACTTTCCACTTTCCACCTCAGGTCCCGGCCTGGGGCGGAATCTATACCCGATTCGAAGATGTCGACGGAAACTGGTTCGGGCTTGCCGGCTTCGACGAATTGACATTGGGTGTCGAGCAGCAGCGCCGGGCACTGGCCCAGAAGTTCGAATTGGAACGACGTACCGCCCAGGAACTGGAAATCGCCAAACAGGTCCAGTCGCGCCTATTTCCGCAAATCCATCCCGAAGCCAAGACGCTCGAATACGCAGGCCTATGCTTGCAAGCTCGCCAGGTCGGCGGCGATTACTTCGACTTCCTCGATCTCGGTCAAACCGCCCGCGGGCATACCACGCTCGGCCTTGTCGTCGGCGACGTTTCTGGAAAAGGCATCGCCGCTGCGCTTCTCATGGCTAATCTTCAGGCCAACCTGCGTAGCCAGTCGGCCCTCGCGCTGGATTATCCGCAACAGCTGCTGCGGTCTGTCAATCGCATGTTCTACGAGAACACGGTCGACAGCGCCTACGCTTCGCTATTCTTCGCCGTCTACGATGATCAGATCCAGCGCTTGCGCTACGCCAACTGCGGACACTTATCCGGCATTCTGCTCCGGGCCGACGACACCTGCCAGCGCCTCGATTCCACCGCCACACTCCTGGGCCTTTTCGAAGACTGGGATTCCTCCATCGGAGAATGCACCTTGCGCCCGGGCGACATTCTCGCGCTCTATACCGACGGCATCACCGAAGCCTCGGACTGTAACGGACAGGAATTCGGAGAGGAATCCCTGATCGAGAGACTGCGTCAAAACCGTGATCAATCCTGCCAGTCCGCGCTCGAAGCCATCACCGGCGAAGTCCGGCGCCTCAACCCAAATGACCAACACGATGACATCACATTAATCCTCGCAAAATGCAGAGCAGCGCCATGAAGCACTTGCAGTTTTCTTCCTCAGTGGACCTCTGTGCGCTCTGTGGTTAAGTCTTTTCGCTCCCCGCGAAGAAGAAACCATGCCGCTCACCCACCGCAACTACGAGCCCTCTCCAGCAACAAGTTCCGCTCCCGCACATTGCGCGTGATCGATGCCGCCCGCTCGAACTCGCCGCGAGCCTCATCCATCCGCCCAAGTTTCTTGAGCAGATCACCACGCACGCTAGGTAGCAGATGGTAGCCCCGCAGCGCGGGGTCGTTCTGCAGCGGATTCACCACTTCCAGCCCCGCCGCCGGACCCAAAGCCATGCCCACCGCCACCGCCCGATTCAATTCCACAACCGGGGACGGCGCAACCTCGGCAAGTTGTCCATAGAGCGCCGCGATGCGTCCCCAATCAGTTTCCTCGCCCGTCTTGGCCCGAGCATGACAAGCGGCGATCGCCGCCTGAATCGCATACGGACCTCGCATCCCACTCAGGTGCTCCGCCCGTTCCAGCGCCGTCAGCCCTCGGTTGATAAGCAATCGATCCCACTGCGCGCGATTTTGATCCAGCAGCAGAACCGGCTCTCCCGACGATCCCACGCGCGCCTTGGCGCGCGATGCCTGAATCTCCATCAACGCGACCAGGCCATGCACCTCGGCCTCATTCGGAACCAGCTCAGCAACAATGCGCCCCAGGCGCAGCGCATCTTCACAAAGCGCAGGCCGCAGCCAGTCATCTCCTGCAGTCGCCGAGTACCCTTCGTTGAAAATGAGATAGATGACCTGCAGCACGGAAGACAACCGCTCAGTGAATTCAGCGCCGCGCGGCACCTCGAATGGAACCTGGGCCGCGGTAAGAGTTCGCTTGGCGCGAACAATCCGTTGAGCAATCGTCGCTTCGGCAGCCAGATAAGCGCGAGCAATCTCGTCCGTTGTCAAACCGCCCAACAGCCGCAGAGTGAGAGCCACTCGCACTTCAGTCGAGAGCACCGGATGGCAGGCGATAAACACCAGCCGCAGCATATCGTCACCGATGTTGTCATCCATGGCAGCCGCCAGGTCCGGCACCGCCATCTCCCGCTCGGCCATCTCGCGGCCAAGAATTTCGTGCTTGCTGTCAATGAGAGTCCCGCGGCGCAGGAAATCGATCGCCCGATGTTTCGCCGTGACCATGAGCCAGGCACCGGGATTCTCTGGAATTCCCGACTCCGGCCACTGCTCAAGAGCCGCCACCAGCGCGTCCTGAGCAAGTTCTTCCGCAACGCCAACGTCGCGGACGATGCGAGTCAGCCCGGCAATCACCCGAGCCGACTCGATCTTCCAAACGGCTTCGACTGTGCGATGTGTCTCGGCGCGATGTGTCTCGGTAGCACCCACGCTACCGATCACATCACGTTCATGCTTTCAGTGCAACCTCGGCCCGGTCACTGCTCTGGGGGCAGTCGTGCTCATCGCCATGGGGTTCGTAAATCTGGCGCAACTCGCACTCGCCTTCTCCGGCTATTTGGAGAAACTGCCGGGCCAGCTCGATCGCCTCCTCCTTGGAGTTCGCCTTCAGAATCGCGAATCCGCCCACCATCTCTTTGGACTCTGTGAAGGGACCATCGGTCACGCTGATCTTGCTGTTGGATCGCCGCACCCGCGCGCCCAGTGCCGTCGGCAGGCACCCTTCGGTGGCAAGCAGCCAGCCCGCCTTCATGCCCTCTTCAATCAGCTTGCCCATGGCCGCCATTTCTTGCTGCGTGGGAGGTGTATTCCGTTCCACCGTCTTGTAGATACTGAGAAATCGCATTGCTCTCTCCTTTATTGATTTACCTTGGAACGCGGATGGCGAGTCTGTTGGGTCGCACAACTCGCGCTCTATAATTACGTCGAACCAGCGATCGCCGGATCGACACAAAGTTCGAAAAACTCTTATTTCTTTCCCGCAATCTTTTCGTAAAGCTGCCGCTCCTGCTCCCTTAGTTCGGGGGTGAAGTTTTCGCCAAAGTCAGCTGCTTCAAAAACAGGGCGAATCTCCACCTCAACCCCGCCATCGAACGGAGCCCGCTTCAGCCACTCCACCGCCTCATCCATCGAGCGCACCTGCCACATCCAATATCCCGCAATCAGTTCCTTCGTCTCCGTGAACGGCCCGTCGATGACCGTGCGCTTCTCGCCCGAGAACTTAACCCGCTTGCCTTTCGAACTCGCCTGCAGCCCGTCGCCCGCCAACATCACCCCGGCTCTCACTAACTGCTCGTTGTACTTCCCCATCTTGGTAAGAAGCTCGGTGTCAGGAAGAACGCCAGCCTCTGACTCTGTACTAGCCTTTACGATGACCATGACTCTCATAGCGATATCTCCTCTTCTTAGGTTTTAAGCGGGCGCCGCCAGATTCAGATCCCGCCTCTATTTATACGTCGAATGAAGAACGCGAGGATCGACACCCGTAAGCTCTATTTTCAGCCTTGGCCCAGGTGTAATATTCAAACGCTCCACCGGAAGCCCGAAGCCCGAGCCGGGTTTATAATGTCCCAAGCCTGGCCGGTAATCCTTGCTGAACAATCATGACTGATGCAATCAAACGAAAACTGCAGGAAGAGATCAACACGCTCGAACACGAGCTGATCCACGAGCTTCCGAAAGAAATAAAAAAAGCCGCCGCCCTCGGCGACCTCAGCGAGAACGCCGAGTACCACATGGCCAAGCAGCGCCAGGAGTTCGTCAAGGCGCGTGTCCGCCAACTCGGTAAGCGCCTCGCCGATCTCTCCATGGTCAACATGAACAACATCCCCCACGACAAAGTGGGACTGGGCTCCACGGTCAAAGTTTTCGACAACACCAAGAACGAGGAAATGCAATACAAGCTGGTCACCAGCGAAGAATCGGACGTAGCCACGGGCAAAATTTCCACGACCTCGCCCATCGGCCGCTGTTTGCTCAACAAGAAAGTAGGCGACACCGTAATCGTAGTCAGTCCCAACGGCAAGCGCGAACTAGAAATCCTCAGCCTGAGCACAATCCACGACGAGATCGAACCCGAGAAGGCAGGCGCGTAAAATGGCTGCCCATCGAGCCACAAGCAAGCGGCACCCAATTCACCGGCGTCATCCCGAGCGGAGCCGCTTTTCAGGCGAAGAGAGGGATCTGCCGCGCCTCGCTGCCGGGGCACTTCGGTGAGTGCCTCCTGGACCAGCGCCTTCGGCCGTGCGTGCGGAGTCCTGCTCGACACCATCGTGCGCTGGCTGGCGCTTTCCCGCATCAACCCCAACGTACTCACCTTCATGGGTCTCGTCGTCAACACCTGGGCCGCCATCCTGTTCGGCTCCGCCAACGCCACCAACCAGAAGCGCATGTTCATCTATGCAGGCCTGGTCATCATCTTCTCCGGCTTCTTCGATCTGGTGGACGGCCAGGTCGCCCGCGCCACTAACCGCGTCACCCGCTTCGGCGCCTTCTTCGACTCGGTCGTCGACCGCTATAGCGACGCCTCCCAATTCCTCGGCCTGCTGGTCTTCTACGCCCGGGGCGGACGTTTTTTCTATGTGGTGCTGACCGCCTTCGTCATGATCAGCGCCATCATGGTCAGCTACACCCGCGCCCGAGCCGAAAGCCTGATCGGTTCCTGCCGCGTAGGATTCATGGAACGCCCCGAACGCCTGGTCCTGGTAATCCTCGGCGCCCTCTGCAACCGAATGGCCCCAGTGTTATGGGTCATCGCAGTCCTCAGCACCATCACGGTAATCCACCGCATGCGCTATACCTGGACCAGAACCCAAGACCCGCCGGTAGCTCTCACTCCCAACCAAGCCGCGTAACGACTCAAGTGGGGACAGCCGCCTTCGGCTGTCCAGCGAAGCGCAGCGAGCCTTAGTGTGGGGGGACAGTCCTGTCCGCTAACCGCCGACATCAAGAAATCTCGCCGCACAGAGATTGTTTTGTCATTCCGAGCGAAGCGAGGAATCTCGGTCTCGGCGGCGCAAAGGGTGCCAACTCTTCGAACCTTCCGCAAGGTCACCAGCGTAAACTAAACTTATCCCACGGACGCTCCCCATGCTGAAAACCGCAGCCATAATCTTCTTCCTACTCCTGATCCCGCCGCTTCTACTCCGCTTCCGCCCCCGCTGGGTAGCCGCCTTCAACCTAAAAGTAACTAATCGCATCACCGCCCCCTTCGCCACCTGGCTCCCCGGATTCGGCGTGATCACCCACATCGGACGCAAATCCGCCCGCCCCTTCTATACCCCCGTCAATGTCTTCCCCACACCCGAAGGATTCCTGATCGCCCTAACCTACGGTCCCAACAGCCAATGGGTCCAAAACGTCCTCGCCGCCGGCAGCGCCGAAATAGAAACCCGCCGCACCAAATATCATCTCTCCAACCCGCCGGTAGTCCACGACCCCACCCGCCACCACTTCCCGCTCGTAGTCCGAATCGTCCTCGGAATCATCGGCGCCACCGACTTCCTGCAAGCTTCCAGCAGCCAAATAAAGTAGCGCATGTAAAGGAGGAGATTTTTTTGTCATTCCGAGCGAAGCGAGGAATCTGCTGTGGTCGGCGGCACCTGCACCCCGGCGGTAACAAAGCAGCGCCACCGAATTCCGGCGGTGACGTGGACGAGCGGCGCTTCAGTGCCGCGTCAGTCAGCAAGAAAGATTCCCGCGCTTTAGCGCCGGTGGCATCCGACGCTGACATCTTCCGTGCCTTCGTCAAGGCCGGAAAGCGTCCATCTGAAAATCCGCGTGCACCACGAACAACAACCCGAATACAAGCTCGCGAAAACAGAGAAGAAAGGAAAAAACTCGACTACCGCGTCACCGAGATGAAGCTAAGCTCGGTCAAGCAGTCACACTCAGCCTGGAGACCGCAAAGATCGTAGCCGGTTTCCCGAAACTTCAAATCGCAGGGCAGCACCCTGGGCTTTGCATTTTTCCCACGTGTCAAGCCCCCACAAAATATCCCTAACCCCGACTCCCGCAGTCTCCTACGATCTGCGATCCACAGCCCACGCCGCCAACAGATGTTAGAATGAATGTTCAGTGTTTAGCCCCAAGCAGTACGAGCGATCCGCCTCGCAGATAGAAAATCCAGCCCCCAGCGGCACAGCGGCAAAAGCTAACTCCTTATTCCACAATATTTTACCTGTAAGTCCTGGGTTCTCAAGATTTTGCCCCAATTCTCCCAGACTCACGCACCGTAAGCCGCAGAAGCAAGGATTTTAGCTTCCAGGTATCAAAAAAATAATCGGTATGGATATCCCTTCCAGTCGGCCCGACACGCCCAACCCGTCCCTGCTAGACTATCCGGTCGCACTACCAATTCTGAGGACACTTCTTGCCGACTGACCCAGTTCTCGTTGTTCACGGCGGCGCCTGGGCCATGCCCGACAACGTCGTCGACGCCCACATCCGCGGCGTCAATAACGCGCTGGCTGCGGGATGGCGCGTGCTCGAGCGCGGGGGCGCGGCGCTCGATGCCGTGGAGGAAGCCGTCGTCATCCTGGAAGACGACGAGACCTTCGACGCCGGCCGCGGCAGCTTTCTCAATCGTGATGGAAAAGTCCAACTCGATGCGCTCATCATGGACGGCGCCACCCTCCGCGCAGGCGGCGTCGGTTGCGTCGAGCGCCTGCGCAACCCCGTGCGCGCCGCGAGAAAAGTTTTGAGCGAGAGTCCCCACGTTTATTTTGTGGGAGAAGGCGCGGAAAAGTTCGCCGCTGAACGCGGCATCGTACTCTGCGACAACAAGGACTTGATCATCCCACGAGAGATCGAGCGCCTGCGCGGATACCAGGCCGACGCCGCGCGAAAACCAGAACGTTCGTCGCCGGACGGCAACGATTTATTCGCGCCGGTGTCTGACGATATGACGATCTCGCACGACACCGTCGGAGCCGTCGCCCTCGACCGCAACGGCGACATCGCCGCCGCAACCTCCACGGGCGGAACGCTGAACAAGGCTCCGGGTCGCCTGGGTGATTCGTCGCTGATCGGATGCGGTTGTTACGCGAACAACGAAAGCGCCGCCGTCTCCACTACCGGATGGGGCGAGCCCATCATGAAACTAGTCCTTGCCAAGTGGACCGCGGACCGCATCCAGTCAGGCAATCTGCCGGAATGGTCGGCGCAGGAAGCCATGAACTATCTGAAGCAGCGCTTGAACGGCCACGGCGGCATCATCGTGCTCAACCCCGAAGGCCACATCGGCATCGCCCACAACACCCCAAGAATGGCCTGGGCCTATAAGACCATTCATAAAGAGGAAGCCGGAATTGAGCGCAGTGGCCTGTAACGCGGAACAAGGATCTCACGCTCTCTTGCGGATCGCTCCCAGCCACGGGATGCCCATCGCGCCACGGTGGACCTCTACGATAGCCGCATCGTTGGGTGCAAATTGCGTGAATACGCTGTAGGGAACCTGCAACTTCTCTGAAGAATGATTGGCCCGCCATGAGGAGGTCTGGAGATAGTAGGAAGTGCTCTTGCCACGCCTCACAAGCCTTTGAGTTACCACCACAGCATGCGGTTCCACGGGAAAACGGTCGAGCGCGCCGTTCGCGAACAAGACGGCCGCGATGCAGATGGGCGCGAAAGCCAGGCAGGACGTCATCGGGAAAAACGAACTGATTTCATCGCCACGTCTCTGCTTTTTCTGAATGTAAGAAATAAGGAACACGCAGGGCACAGAAATAATGAAAACAGTCAATGAGAACGAGTTCCTGTCGAGCGGAGGATAAATCAGAATCGCGATCATGGTTCCGATCAGGCCCGCCATTGGCGCGAGCGGCAACCAGCGATTCATGCGATACCGGTGTTCGCCGAACGCTTCAGGCTGTTCGAGCACAGGTTTGTTTTGATTTAAACGAACTTCCAGCATTGTGAGTTATATATCACGACAACCACACATTCTGGAGCCGGCAGGGAGGCGAGGTAATTACTATAGTTCGCGATATTGCTACAGCCAGCCTCTGGTTCTCGCGATCCTCGCGGCTTCCACGCGATTGCTGGCGCCCAGCTTGCTGATGGCTTCGGAAAGATAATTTCGCACCGTGCCGTCGGAGAGGCCCAACTCGCCGGCGATATCGCCGCTGGCCATCCCTTCGCCCGCCAGTCTCAGCACTTGACGTTCGCGATCGGTAAGCGGATCGATTTCGCCCCAGGCCTCGGTTGCGAGTTCGGGATGAATGACGCGCAGTCCTTGGTGGACGCGACGCACCGCGTCCGCGAGTTCTTCGGCGCGCATGTCTTTCAGCAGGTATCCCGAAGCTCCCGCTTCCAGCGCGCGACGAAGATATCCCGAGCGCGCGAATGTGGTGACGATCACCACCCGGGTTCCGGTGCGGCGCCGCTTCAGCTCGGCGGCCACATCGAGGCCGCTCATGTGCGGCATTTCAATGTCGGTGATAAAAACGTCAGGCTTGTGCGCGAGCACCGCTTCAAGCGCTTCTCTTCCGTTGCGCGCCTGGCCAACGACGGAAATGTCGCCTTCGATTTCAAGCAGCGCAGCGAGCGCGCCCAGCACCATCCCTTGATCTTCGGCCAATACTACGCGGATGGTCTTGCGGCTCTCTTTAGTTTCGCGGGCGGTTTCTCTGGCTGAGGGATTCAATTCTGCACGCCTTCGCGTTTCGGCGTGACTTCTTTCAGAGGCAACGTAATGGTGAGCGTGGTACCCGCTTCGGTGTTGCGGTTCAGCGTGCCTCCGAGCATCTCGACACGTTCGCGCATGCCGCGCAATCCATTACCCTCGCCGCTCGAAGTTCCACACCCGTCGTCGTGAATCTCGAGACGGCAAGAACCATTTTGTTGCTCCAAGCGCATGCGGCACGTGCGGGCTTGCGCGTGCCGCACAACATTCGTCACGGCTTCGCGCACAGCCAGGGACAGCACGCTTTCCTGCACCGCGGGTAGTTTCATCGTGGTGGCGGCGTCGCATTGCACGGTAAGGCCGGCTGTTTCCAGAGTGGTTTTTGCCTGCGCCAACTCAGCCACTAAACCCTGGGAACGATATCCGCGAATAGCGTCGCGCACATCGGACAAAGCTTGCCGCGAGATTTGTTCCACTTCGCGGATTTCTTGTCCCGCGCGTTGTGGATCGCGGTCGACCAACTTGCCGGCAAGTTCCGACTTCAGCGTGATCACCGACAGGGTGTGACCGAGGACATCATGCAAGTCGCGCGCAATACGCTCGCGTTCGGCGACCTTGGCCAGGTTCTCGATCTCTTGGTTGGCCTTGCGCAGCTTTCGGTTCATGCGGTTCCGCTCGGCAAAAAAGATGTTGCCGGCGCCAATAAACACGGGAAAAACTGCCGCCCAGAAGAGTTCCCAAACGTTCAAGTGCAGGAACAATCCTTCGATTGCGGCAACAGCCGAAATGGCCCCCAGGCCCGCGATGGCTCGCACTTGCGTCTCGACCACGAAGGGGACCATGGCTGCTGCGAAGATGAAGAACGTGCACCCCCCCGCATTGAAGGGAAGGAACAGGACGCCCAGCAGGACGATGCCACCAACGTGCACCGGGGCTCGAGGCCTCTCCAGCAGGAACATTCCCCAGTAGAGGACGAGAAATATCACGGCTCCAAGAACATTGAAAAACCACTGTTTGGAGCTGACGTGATCGACAACCGGTTGCACGAAGAAGAAACCGAGATAGAGCACCCAAAGCAGGGGACCCCATCCGTGATCCTTGTCCTTCAGGACCGACCCGAACGGCCTCAGTTTGAACGGACTCGTGCCGGTCTGTGAGCCATCGTCGAGTTGTCGCGAACCGAGATAAGGCATCGCTTCTATTTTCGACCTTCTAGTGAATTCCTGCCAGTTCTAAACCTGGGCGTGGCGCTGTACCAAACTAATAGAGCAGCAGGAATCAGCAGAGCCAGCCACTTCGATCCGCCGTAAAGCGCCGCCATCCCCAGCAAGATAAGGACAACCGTCCAGCCCATCGATTTTTTTGCGTCTGCGCTCATGGCTAAAATTCCGTTTTAAGGTTTCAACGTTTCAACGTTACAGGTTTACGAGCCCGGAAATCTTCAGGTTTGCTTTGAAGCCTTGAAACGCCTTGAAGCAGTTGCCTATCCATACATTTTTTCCTGATCCCGCTGAAACCCGATGCGTGCTACGCCGAGGCAAATCATGGTGAAGGCCAGCAGAACTTCCCAGTGCGTGGCGTTCGATTCATGGCGTCCCGCTCCAACAATTCCCAGCGCCAGTTGCGACAGGTGATAGGGAGGCAGCACCAGCGCAATCTGCCGCACGACCTTGGGCAGGAACATGAAAGGCACCCACAACCCGCTGCAGAACGACATCGGCAAATAAATAAGGTTGATCATCGGAGGCGCGGAATTCGGTCCGGCGAAATAGCCGAGCGCCAATCCCATGGCGGAGAATGGCAGTGATCCAGCCACCAAAGTTCCCAGCAGCTTAGTGAAATAAACCGGAGGCATACGCACGCCGCCCAGCCCGAATCCGAGTGTGAAGAGCACCATTATGATCACTGCGCTGAAAATCATGCTGGTGATCACCTTAGCCGCGAAATACGCGAAAGGCGGCATGGGGCTGGCCCGCTTCACTTGCAACCATCCCAGGCCGCGATCGGAAGCCAGGCCTGCGGCCGTTCCGAACAGCGAAGCGCCCATCACACCAAATGTGCCGTAGGTCGCGATCAGATAGGTGGGAACGGTAGTGCCGCCAATTGCCTGTTTCGAATTCAGCACCAAACCAAACAAAACGTAAAACATGATCGGGAAGCTGAGCACCGACGCCGTGTACACGCGGAGGCGCAGGTTCTTGAGGAACTCGTACTTCGCCTCCTTCAGATAAATTCTTGCCGTGTGACGCGGCGAAAGCCGAACTTGCGTGTTGCTCAATGCCATGGTTGCAGTGCTCATTGCATATCCTCCGTACCGATAAGGTGGTTTAGCTGGAGCTATTTCCGTGGGCGTGCCGGTTCGTGGGTCAAGGCCAGGAACGCTTCTTCGAGGCCGGCGCTGCTGATTTCAAGGCCGGACAGTTGCGCATCGCGCGCCAGCAACTGGCGGACGACCGGTTCAGCCTCGGCGGCGTGCAACTCGACGGCTTCGCGATCTTCTCTTACTTCGGTGACTCCCGAAATCTGGCGCAGAGCGCTCACGCTCAGGCTCGTGATGCAGCGAATCCGCTTGCCGGCGGTTTTCGCCTTAATCTCTGACGGAGTTCCCTCGGCAATGATTTCTCCTTGATTGATAACGGCCACGCGATCGGCCAGGGCGTCGGCTTCCTGCAAGTAGTGGGTCGTAAGCAGTACGGTTTTGCCGCGCCCCACCATTCTGCGAATTTCATCCCACAGCATGCGCCGCGCTTCCACATCGAGCCCGACTGTGGGCTCATCGAGAAATAACAGATCCGGATCGCCGCAAATGGCCAGTGCAAACAGCACGCGTTGCTTCTGGCCACCGGAGAGTTCGCCGAACTTGCGATCACTTAATTTCTCGAGTCCGGCGGCAGCCAGTACCTCTGCACAGGGCATCGGTTTCTGGTAATAGGTGGAAAACAGGTCGATGTGCTCGCGGACCCGCAAGGTTTCCGGAACTCGCCCCACCTGCAACATCGCGCCGGTGCGCAGCCGGTTCCCGGGATTCGTGGGGTCGCCGCCGAAGACGCGGACGCACCCTGAATTCGGCTGCATTAATCCCAAGAGCAACTTCACAGCTGTGGTTTTGCCGGCTCCGTTCGGGCCCAGCAGAGCGACAACCTCTCCCGCGCGCACTCCGAAATTCACACTGCAAAGGGCGCGGACGCTGCCATAGTTCTTGTTTACGGCTTCGAGGCTGGCGACGATCACATCTGAATTCGAAATCTCGGCCTGCTGATGTTGCTCTAGGGTTGCGATCATCCTCAGTTCCTCCCACGCACCTGGCGTGTCCGATAGGAATTGATTTTCTATTCCCGTCGAATAATGGCATCATCGCGGAAGAAGAAAGTACGCGCCAGTGCCATCCATCACGGGCCATGCGTGACAAATGTCATCCATTTCCAGGGTGTGGCGTGCGAGCCGGGGAAGAATGAAAGCGGTCCCGCACACGGAAGATCGTGAGGATCAGTTTCGGTTTGTTACGAATTCCGAACAATGACAAGAAATCCACAAGGCCAAACCTAGCATCTACTTCGCGTGGTTAAACAAGGCCAAGCGGCGATTCTGGGCGACTGACGAGGCCGGACGCATGTTCGGAATTCGTAACAAAGCGGAGAAGGTGCAAATTTTTTCACAAATGAGCGCTACGACGGGTCGAGCTTTGATATGATTCCCACACTTTCTAGGGAGGCGGAGCCGATGCTACCTGTGGGAAAGAGCCTTCGCACGCTGCGCGAGAAACTCGGCCTCACTATGCGTGATGTCGAAAACTCAAGCGCGCGAGTTGCAGACAAGTATCGCAACGAGGAATTTTCCATCCCTCCGAGCCGCCTTTCCGATATCGAGACGAAAGGTATTTTACCCAGTATTTACCGCCTCTACACGCTTTCAGTGATCTATCGCCGCGACTTGCGCGAACTGATGTCATGGTACGGGGTTGACTTGAATAACATGGCTGCAGACCTGGGCCTGGTTTCTCCGCCCAAATCCCATGTTTCAGACGCTCTGGCTGGACTGTCCGCGGTACAGGTTCCGGTGCGGATGGATCCTGGCTTTGACGAGCGCCGCACCACCAATCTAGGCCGGATGGTCGAGCAGTGGGGATTGGTGCCCATCGCCTACCTCGCGCAATTCGCCAACACCGATTTTACTTACGGTTACGTGGGCACCCAGGATTTCACCATGTATCCCATCCTGCCGCCGGGGAGTTTTATTCAAGTCGACGAGGCCAGAAATAAGGTGGTAGAAGGTTCCTGGCGTTCCGAATATGAGCGCCCGATCTATTTTGTGGAAACCCGCGAGGGTCACACCTGTTGCTGGTGCAGCATGCGCAAAGAGGAAATCATTCTGCAACCGCACCCGCTGTCTCCAGTTCAGATTCGGATCTTGCGTCACCCGCAAGAGGCCGAGGTGCTCGGTCAGATCGTGGGAGTGGCTATGAAATTGACCGAGTGGCACGCCCTCGATTCTTCTCCAAGCACGAAAGGGCCAGCAGCACTGAACTAAGGTGACTCGCGGCGGGCGATTCCGGGCGCTCGCCCGGAATTAACTCATCGAACCGAGCGCGCATTTGTTCAATATAGGGCCGGGCGGCAACTCCGCTGCCACGGCTGGATTCATCCAAATCTTCGACCAGGGATTTCAGCGGCGCCCGTAAGATTCCGGCGACAATCTCGGCATGAGCCGCCTTCAAAGCGCGCTCAGAGGACTCTGGGCCGTGAACGAGTTCCATGCCCCAGTGTTTGTACCGCCCCTCGGATCGCCACAAGGAAGCGAAATAAGTCAATTTGCCCAGCAGTCCCGAGACCGCGGCCAGCGTGGTTTCTTTTGCGTCCTGCAGCGCTGATTTCAGAGTCATCTTGTTACGAATTCCGAACGGTCAATGACCTTTCGATACGTTGTTCAGGGCGCCGCGGCCATGAAAACATTACCTTCCGACTCGCAGTCACAAGGAGAAAACGACCGTGAAACGTGCCCTTTTGGTTCTCGCAGCAACAGTCCTGTTCCTCAACGCTCTTGTCATTCCAACAGTCGCGCACGCCGACGGCGGTGGAGTTGGCGGCGGCTGCGGACAAACGATTTGCAAGCCGTAGACACTGTAGTATGCATGAAAGAGCGGCGAGTTGAACGCCCGGCTTGCCGATCTTACAAAAACCGAACAAAAACAATTCAACATTGCCGCCTGCGGCCAGCCGCTGTATAGTTCACACCTGCTATGCTGCAGGCGCACTCATTCCTTTGGCACTATCTCTGGGTCGCGCCTAATCTCCTTCTGCCGGCCCTAGGCGTCATCCTCTGGAGACGCGGTGCTGCGCGCCGGTTCCCGGCGTTTTTCGCATTCGCAATACTCAGCTCCGTTGGTCAGTTGGCTGTCTATGCAGCCGATATTCTGCCGTCGGTCGCTGCCATGACATTCTGGCGCGTGGTTTGGGGAGACTTAATACTCGAGGGATTACTAAAGTTTGCTCTGATCGGAGAAGTCTTTGCTCTGCTTTTTGGCTCGTATGCCTCTTTGGCCCAGCTGGGAAAGACTCTCATCCGCGGGGCTGGAATCGTTCTGGTCTTTGCCGCCGTTTTCGCGGCGGCCTATGCGCAAAAGAACGAATTCTTTGGCATCATCTCCGGAGCCAACCTCTTGGAACAGACCACGTATCTCGTCGAGTGCGGCATCTTGGTATTTATCTTTGTTTTCTCTGCTTATTTCCACATCTCCTGGCCCCGGGAGGTTTTCGGGATTGCCTTAGGCCTGAGCATCTCAGCCTGCGTACACTTGGCGACCTGGGCATTAATCGACAATGGCGGACTGCCGTACTCTACGCGCGTCATCCTCACTTTCGTCAACATGGCCACCTATCATGTGTGCGTGTTGATCTGGTTCTATTACCTGCTCGTTCCCCACAAGGTCGTTGCGAAGTCTGCGGTTCCGCTGCCTGAGAACAATCTTGACGTGTGGAACCGGGAACTGGAGCGTCTGGTGCGCCCATGACTATTGCCATCATTCTCGTTGTCGCCGCTGCGCTGGCACTGATCTTCATCCTGAGGGTCACACTTTCCCGGAGCTTGCAGATTTCCGCGGGCGCAGGTCTTGCGCAAATTGAGCCGATTGACGTGGAGGCCTTTCGCAATCTGGTCGATCCCGCAGAAGACGATTATCTGCGGTGCCGTCTGCCCGCTTCAGAGTTCCGGGGGGTTCGGCGGGAGCGGCTGCGCGCCATGGCCGCCTACATTCAGGCAGCAAACAAAAACGCCAAGGTCCTGGTAAGCATGGGTCAAGCTGCGTTGACTGCAGGCGATGCGCCTACCGCGGAGGCCGCGCGTCGATTAGTAGACAATGCGCTGTTGTTGCGCCGCAATGCCGCTTTCGCACTGCTCAGAATCTACATTGCTCTGGCTTGGCCGAACTCAGGCCTGGCAGCAACACCGGTCCTTCACACATACGAGAAGCTGAGTGGTTCCGCGATGCTGCTGGGCAGACTGCAGAATCCTGCCGACCCAGTACGCATTTCAGCGACGTAGTGATGCCTGTCAAGTGGGCTTGCTGCGGCGAACCTAGTCTGCTGGAGTTCGGCTGTCCGACTTCGGCGCACTACCTTCTCTGGAGTCTCAAGAAATTACACCGCGTTAACTCCGCGACGACTCTCTCCGGTTTCTGACTTGTTTTCGCGCATCTTTCTGTTATAAAACCACGGGGATTCATTCGTCCCAGATCTTTTCGTGACTTCATCGGCAATCTGCCGGGAGAATCGTTCCCGCCGTCCGCTCGCCTGCGCGAGTTCGAGGGAGAACCTTATGATCCGCACCGCGAAAGCTGTCTCCTTGAGTTTCTTTTTCTTGCTGATTTCCGCCGCGGCTTCTGGTCAAGGTGGCGCTGCCACCGGGGATCTGCGGGTAACCGTCAAAGATCCCACCGGGAATATGGTGGCCAATGCGACCGTAATCGCGCGCGATATCGCCAAGGGACTCGAGCGAATTGCGACGGGGGACGGCCAGGGCGGATACACCTTTCGCCTGCTGCCTCCAGGCTCCTACTCGGTGGCCGTCGAAACCAAGGGCTTTACCAAGGTGGAAAATACAGGCGTAATCGTCACGGTGGGCGCTCTGGTGGAGCTTCCGGTGGCGCTCTCGATTGCCGGGACCAGCGAGGTAGTAGAAGTCAACTCGCAGGCCGAACTGGTGGAGACTTCGCGGAGTTCCACGACCGATACGATCGGCCAGCGGCGTATCGATAATCTTCCCATCAACGGCCGCAACTACATCAACTTCACGCTGACCGATTCACAAGTCGTGCGCGACAACGCGCCCAATCTCGGGGCCGCCCCCACTTCAGGTCTCAACATGAGCGGCCAGCGGGCACGCTCGAATCTGGTCAATGTCGACGGCGCTGACGCCACGGACAACTCGGTGAATGGCGTGCGCTCCACCGTGTCGCAGGAAGCGGTACAGGAATTCCAGATCATCACGAATAATTATGCGGCGGAATACGGACGGGCCGCCGGCGGCGTCGTCAACATCATTACACGGTCGGGTTCGAACGACTTTCACGGAGATGTCTTCGGCTACCTGCGCAACCGGAATTTCCAGGCAGTGAATCCTTTCAGCACGGTCCCGAATCCCGCTTATACGCGTGTGCAGGGGGGCGTGGCTTTTGGAGGGCCGATTAAGAAAGACAAGACTTATTATTACTTCGCGTATGAGATTACGCGCCGACATGAAACTGGATTTTCCAGCATCGGACAAGGAAATTTTGGGCTGGAGCCGTTCGACACAACCCAAGTCGGCTTGCCGTTCGGGACACTGCAATTGACTCCGGACCAGGTGGGTTTCCTCACCAATCCCAACGTGCTCGCGCTGGAAGGCGCGAGTCCAGCCTTTGCGCAAGGGGTTGGACAATACGCCGGACTCCTCGGAGCTTCGTCGGGCATGGCAGTAAATGGCACCTGGCCGACAGGAATGACAGGCGGCTTCCCGGGAGTTGCGGGTTTTCCCACGAGTTGCGCCGCGCCGCCGTGCCCCGTGCCCGCTTCCTACCAGACGCTGGCATCGCAAGAAGGAAATTTCCCCGTCTTTGAGGGAACGAGTCTTTACTCGCTTCGTCTCGATCAAAACGTCGGAACCAGCCATCGCCTGACGTTTCGCGCCAATGTCAGCCCGAGCACAGTCACCGGCATTGAAGTCAGCGGGCAGGACCAACCGGTCGGGCAGAATGCCTACTCGCGCACTTCGCAGCAGACCTATCGCGACGTTACCGGCGTGTTTCAGGACACCTGGACCATCGGCAACAACAAAGTCAACGAATTTCGCTTTCAATATGCCCGCCGCGGACTTTCTTATTTTTACAATACGAAAATTCCCGGCGGCTCCGACCCGGCGGTAAACATTCCGGGCTTCGCTTATTTTGGCAGGGAACCGTACTCGTACATTCAACGCGTGGAGCAGCGCTATCAATTCACCGACAATTTTTCCTGGACCATCGGACGCCATAACACGAAGTTTGGCGCGGATGTGAATTATCTTCCCCTTACCGCGATTTTCACCGTGAACTACGGAGGTGTGTACGACTTCGGCAGCTTCAGTTCCTCTGCTCTGGGCTTCACTTCTCCGATTCCCGGCACTCCGTTCCCCGACCTCTCGCCCGTGCAATCCTACGGCGCCGGTCTGCCCGGTGATTTCGTTCAAGGCATCGGAAGTCCCAGCGATTCCTTCAAGAACATCCCGATCGGGGCGTTCTGGCAGGATTCGTGGCGGGTCAATCCACACGTGACCCTGAACTACGGCGTGCGTTATGACGTGGAAATTCCGCCGAAATTCCGGCCGCCGCAGGGATTGGCGCTTCCCGCCTACAAGCTGCTGGGATTGCAGAAAGGAATTCAGACCGACAAAAACAACATCCAGCCGCGTATTGGTTTAGCATGGGACCCCAGCGGGAACGGCAAAACCGTGGTGCGTATGTCGTATGGCATGTTCTATGATCACCCGCTGCTCGGTCTCTATTTTCTCGGCGATGCTTCCGACGGTTCGTCCAGCGGCCAGTTGGCGTTTGCGGGAACGTCCGTGTGCTCCGGCGCAGGCAGCCCAAGCAACTTGAACGCGATTACTATTTTCCAAGGTCTTCCGATCAATCAACCGAGCCCGGCAAATCCGTGTGCGGCTACTCTTAGCCCAGCCACTGCCAGCGCGCTGGGATACCTTCCCAACCAGCAGCAGTTCCAGGCGCTGAACTTTCCGCAGTCCGTATTTCTTAACCAAAATTATCTAAACCCGTCTACGTTCCTGCCACTCGGCTTTCAGCCCTTTGGCTATCCTCAGTCTAAGAATTTTGTCTACGCGTATTCGCAGCAGGCGAACGTCACCGTGGAACGGGATTTGGGCGGCGGCTTTGCTCTCAGCCTTGCCTACAACTTCAATGGCGGCCGCCATCTGAATCGCCCGATCAATGCCAATACAATTCGCGGCGACTTGATGGTGGCCAACTTCGAGGCGGCCCTCGCCGCGGGACAAACGCCGGCGAGCCCATTCACCGTAGGCGGCGGCACTCTGCCTTGCGGCACGGGAGCGCTTGGTTCCTGGGTTAGTTCCGCACTGATGAATTTCTTCCGTCCGGGCGGCTTGAATCCCTCGATCGCGGGTGCTCTGCTCGCCGCGCCCGGCGGGGCGGGAATCCCGTGCGTGCAACTCGCCGAATCCAAAGAGAGCCGCCTCGCCAGTCAGGGATTCAACGCGAACTGTGCTCCCACCGTCACCGGCGGCTTCACCGGTTGCGTCCCCTTCGGCGACATGGACGCCAACTACTCAAACGGCAGTTCGATTTATCACGGCTTCACCACCAACCTGCGTAAGCGATTTAACCAGCACTATGAATTTCTGGCGTCGTATACCTGGTCGCATGCCATTGATGATTCCACGGATCTGCAAGCCACGCTGACGCCGCAGGACAGCTTCTTCCCTGGCCTCGATCGTTCCACATCGCTGTTCGACCAGCGTCATCGCTTCGTGTTCAGCGGCGTCTATCAGACGGGAAAGCTTGGTGGCAACGGCTTTGCCAGCAAAGTCTTCAGCTACTGGACCGTCGCTCCGCTGCTCGATATTGCTTCGGGCCGGCCTTTCAACATCATCACCGGCAATGGGGACAATCTGCAGCTGTCGTCGCTGACGGGGCGACCTAATACCACGGTCGACCCGGCCTGCGGTACAGTTTACAAATCCAAATACTCTCCGACGGGGGTATTGCAGGAACCGTGCGTCAACGGATTCGTGGCAACTCTGACCACGCCGACCCTTCTGCAACTCGACGGCAATCTCGGGCGTAACGCCGGAACCACTCCCTGGACAGTCTTCGACGATATGCGGATTTCCAAGCGCATCTACTTTGGCGAGCGCTTCAACGTGGACTTGATTGCCGATATGTTTAATATCGCGAATAAAATGAATGTGGCCGCAGTCAGCCCGCTGTACAGTAATGCTGGGTTGCCGACCGCCGCCTACGATCCGCGTCAGTTCCAGTTCGCGATGAAGCTGAATTGGTGAATCCGACCTCGGACTTCCGACCTGGGACTTCGACCACGTGCAACGTGTTTTGCACGACTTCGGACGCGGCTCAAGAACCGCGCCCTTTCAAGACACGAAGGCATGCTTTTTCCGCACACTCAACTCTTTCTCGTCCTCAACTATTTACCTTTCCCGAAACCATTTATGACTGGCTTCTAGTCGCGTTCGGGCTCGATCACCTGTCCTTTCTTGGTGTCGTAGACATCGCCGACGACGCGCAGGTCCTTGTCAAGTTTTACGGTTCGGCTTAGAGCGCGCCGAGTTGGGCGTCCTGCGATCGTTATTCCAGCGAAGCGCAGGTCTTGAAAAAGCACGGTGTAACCTTCCTGTGGAGGTTGGAGCGTTTCAGTCTCGGTGATGGGATATATCGCCCAATCCAGAAACACGCGTCCGGTATAGGATTTTTTTGCGGCGAGCGTGACCGGTGTTTCTTCCGCCTTGTACCGAATTTCCATGCGGCCTTCAGGATCGACTTCGAGCGCGAGGGAATCGACTGGCGCGAGGGCGAAGAAGGCGGGTGTCTCTACGACTCCGTACCAGTGGAAGGGATCGATCCACTCGGGATAGGCGGAGGCGCGGAGGGGATCAGCTGCGTTGTAAGTACGGGATTCAAGGGCGTTGACTGCGCGGCGATGTTCGAAGTCGCGCAGGCCCCAGAGCAGAACCATCCCGGCCAACGCGAGTATGGCCGCGACCCGTCCTCGAGGACCGCGGCGCCGGGCTCCGATTTCCTTGTCGACGAGGCCGAATAGCAATGGAATGGTGAGTCCCAGAATCAGGAAGGTGAAAATTACCGGCTCAAAAATGAAGACGATGTCCCAGGAATACCACCTTTCGGAAAAAGGCCAGAAGGGGCGGACGCCGTAGTTGTTGGTGAAGTCGAGCAGGATGTGGCTGAGTCCGGCAAGGCAGGCGTAGAGGTAGAGCAGTCCCCAGCGCGGAGGCAGGGTCGGATCTTTGATTTTGCGGCCGCGGAGACGCCAGACGAGATATACGAATCCGAGTACGACCATGGCGTCGAGCGGAACGCCAAGGAACGAATGGGTGAAGCCGCGATGATGGGCGAAGCCGAAGGCCGGGCCGCGAATCCAACCGCCAATGACGTCCAGGTCGGGAGCTTCGGCGGCTAGCGTGAGTGTGAGCGTGGCGAGCGCGGTCTTGCGGTTAAGCCCGGCGCGTCCCATGCAGGCGCCGGTCAGGAAGTGAGTGATGGGTTCCAAGCGATTTGCAGAATTCTATTCTGTGACGGCGAAACGCGCCACTCGTGAAGGGGTTCAGCGCTGGGGCGCCAGCAGAGTTAGCGCATCCGGCACGACCGTGATTTCGGCGGGGAGCGTGCCGAGAAGTTCGCCGTCGGCTTCGACGTAAATCTTGCGCTGCTGTTGCGCGGTGCTGGAAGGTGACAGGTATTGGCAAGAGACTCGCGTGCTGTGAGAGAGATCGATGCCGGGGATTGTCCACCGAAGGTGGAGCAGACCGCGGGTCACGTAGGCGAGATAGGCGGCGCGACTGGCGGTGCGGCAGAAGACCAGGCGAATGTCGTTGCGGTCGAGAGATGCGCCTGGCGCGAGTTCCTGCAGGACTCCGCCGAAGTTGCGGATGCGGACGGCCATCAGTTCGGTAACGTCGACGTGGTGTGGAGTATCCGAACCCGTGGTAGTGTGTTCCGCGGCGAAGCGCGTCATAGGATAACTGAACCAGAGATGCCAGGCTTTCGCGTAATACGCGGTCATTCCCATGCGCTGCTTGGTTCCGGTGTGGAGTTTGTAAAACAAGTGAGCATCGACACCGACGCCGGCGGCGACGACGAAATAGCGCGTGACGGGATTTCCCTGGAGATCCGGGCAGCTGACGCGGCCGAGGGCGACACGACGTGGCGCGGCCTGCAGGGAGGCCTTGGCCGCAGCGACCACCCTGAAAGGGAGGCCAAGATCGTGCGCCAGCGCATTGGCGGTCCCCATGGGCAGAATGGCCAGCGCGGTAGGAGAGTTGGCGAGGACTTGAACGATGTGGTGGATGGTTCCGTCTCCGCCGCAGGCAAAGATGGTGTCGCAACCGGAGTCGATGGCGCTGCGGGTTTCTCCAACCGCGTGATAGGGAGACCGCGTGGGAATAAGATCGGCTTCAACGTCGGCCGCTCTTAGAACGGCGAGTGCCGACTCCAATTCGCGCTGGCGTTCCTTGCTGCCGCCGGAATCCGGGTTGTAGAGCAATGCGGCCTTGCGCATAGGGGTCGAAAGTGGATTGGCCGACCTTGGATTGTACCTGAGACCTTTGGCACGGTTTCTTGGGAAAATGACTTGGCAAGGAGTTTGACTTGGAATAAGCTTGCGGGACTTATCAGGGGCGTTTCTCCACTCGATTCGTTGGGGCTCGAAGTTCAAAATTGACTTCAGGAGGAATTGACCAGATGAAAACTCTGGCGCAAGTGCTGTGCGCTGCTTTGCTCTGCTCGGGCGCGATGGCGCAGGAACATACCGGCCACATGCCGGCCCATCCGGTTACGCTAGTCACCGGTTTGGGCGATCTCCATCACCCGGTTTCCACGCACAATCCCGAGGCGCAGCAGTTCTTTGATCAGGGACTGCGTTTTATTTATGCCTTTAATCATGATGAGGCGGCGCGTTCGTTTCAGCATGCAGCGGAACTCGATCCCAAGATGGCGATGGCTTATTGGGGCGTGGCTGAGGCCGTGGGACCGAACTACAACGATCCCGCGGATCCCGAGCGTTATAAGCGGGCGCATGATGGGGTGGAGAAGGCTGTGGAGTTGTCCACGGGAGGTCCACCCAATGAGCTGGCTTATATCCAGGCCATGGCCAAGCGGTTTCCCGCCGATCCGAATGCGGATTTGAAGAAGTCGGCGGAGGAATATCACGACGCTATGCGGCAAGTCTCCGCGCAATTTCCTGACGATCTGGACGCGGCCACGCTCTTTGCCGAGTCGGGGATGAATTTGCATCCGTGGGGATTGTGGCATCAAGATGGCACGCCTGAGGCCGGCACTGATGAGATCGTGGCCACGCTGGAATCGGTGATGAAACGCGATCCCAACCATTTGGGCGCGATCCACTATTACATTCATACGGTGGAGGCCTCGAATAATCCCGAGCGCGCATTGGCGGGCGCGAACAAACTGGCCGCGCTTGCGCCTGGGGCCGGACACATCGTGCACATGCCGGCCCACATTTACATCCGCACCGGGGACTATGAGGCCGCGGTTCAGACGAACGAGCAGGCTGCGGAAGTGGATCGCGCTTATCTCAAAGCGACGGGCGAGCAGGGCATCTACCCGATGATGTATTACAGCCACAACCTGCACTTTGTGGCCATGTGCGGTGCCATGAACGGCCGCTACGCCGAGGCGCGAAAGAATGCGGACCTGCTGGCGGCGAATGTGGGACCGCATGTGAAGGAGATGCCGCCGCTCGAAGGTTTCATGACGATCCCAATGGCGGTGGAGGTTCGCTTCCATCATTGGAACGAGATTCTAAAGATGCCGGCGCCGGATCCGGCGATGAAGGCTACCACTGGCTTCTGGCATTTCTCCCGCGGACTGGCGCTAGCTGGCACAGGCAAAGTAACTGACGCGGAGGCGGAGTACAAAATTGTTTCTGACGCCCAGGCGGCGACTCCTCCGGACGAAATCTTCAATGCGCCCATCAACAACAAGACGAAAGACATTCTGGAAATTGCCAAGGATGTCTTGGGCGCGAAGATTGCCCTGGCGAAGAAAGACAACAGCGCAGCGATCGTCATGCTGCGCGAAGCAGTTTCCATTCAGGACACGCTTAAGTATGGTGAACCGCCTGATTGGTTCTTTCCCGTTCGCGAGTCTCTTGGCGGAGTGTTGCTTCTAACTGGAGACGCGGCGGGAGCCGAGAAAGTGTTTCGCGAAGACCTCGATCGCAATCCGCGGAATCCGCGGTCGCTGTGGGGACTGCGCCAGGCCTTGCTGCAGCAGAAGCGCGACTACGATGCGGGCTTCGTACAGAAACAGTTTGAGGCGTCGTGGAAGGGCGGGCCAGCGGCGCTGAAGCTGGATGATCTGGTGTAAAACGCTGGAAGAGACCTAGCTGGCAAAAACGCTCACTAGGACGGACGCATTCGTCCGTCCCGCGAAGAGAGGCCAATCAGCCCGGCGCGGAAATCCTCTCTTCCACATCTGCGGGAACCTTAACCCCCGGCTCGGTTTCTAACCGAATAGACCAAGTCCGGCACAAGCCGAGCGAGCCTTTGAAAAAAGCCTTCCTCATCATTACCGCGGTTGTCGCATATTCATTGGTTGAAACGGGTTTGCTCTTGAGCACGTTCGTGTCTCGCCAAGGCTACTATTACCCCACTTTCTATCAAGGGACAGTGTGGTTCGGGCAACTCTTGCTTATTCCCGGACTGGCGGCACTTCTGTCGCGAGTCATGTACGGCTCCTACCGGTGGCGCACGAGAACGCTAATTACCCTGCTGGCCGGAACACTCGGCGTGCCGATCGGCATCACCGTGCTGGCGATCATGGTTGTGCCGCTGGCATGGGCCTTCGACACGAGCCGGATCTTGTTTGACTTGCTGTTGCCGGTGAGTTTGCTCGGTATTTTGTTCGGATTGTTCGTCGCAAAACAAAAATCGGAAGAATGGGGAGTTCGAGCTGAGAGTGCCCGCTGGCTGGCCGAGCGACAGTCAGGGATCAGCCCGCGTGACGTGAAATGGCGAAATCGCGGCATTCGTCTCGCGACCTGTTTCCCGACGCTCTTGGTGCTGCTGGTCTTTCTGTTTCTGCCGGAAGTGTGGGGGATGCTCTCGCATCTAAGTGAGACGCAATCGGGAAACCTCGCTGGCTACCAAGTTCCGATTCCGGCTACATGGGTCGTTCGTCGGCACGACAAGCCGTCAGCGGACGGCTGGTCCACGGTGACGGGCTTCGCGGGTCGGGGCATTGGCCGCGGCGTCGTGCCCTATCTCCGGAGGGAACCGCCACTTTCCAGTTGGGATTTCGAAACTGATTCATACGTCCCGTCGGAAGGGTCGTCTGCACGTGGGCAGATTCCAAGCGACGACGAAGTCACGGGCCGACGCTCATTCATGATCAGAGCGGACAGTATTACTTGTCTGGACTACTGGCCGTCTTACCTGCGCACCGGGCCTTATCAACGGACACAGCAATTCGACGATTTGTCTACCGCATACATCACATGTTCCAACGGACGGCGATTTCACGCGGGCTTTTTTGGCATGAGGGGTCAGGTGGCAACGTTCTACAAAATACTGGGCAGGATTACCCCGGTCAAGTAGTCAGTCGATTCGTCGAGCATTCAGTTGTGAGTTCTCCACGTAGATGCCTCCAAAATGTTCATTGTCGATCTGATTTTACGCAAACTGCTCCCCGGATATAATTTGCCCGATGCCCGCGACCAAGGACTCCGAAAAAAAGATTGAGGCGCTCCGCGAGAAGATCCGCTACCACGAATCTCTCTATTACGTTCTTGACAATCCCGAAATCAGCGACGCGGAATTCGATAAGCTGATGCAGCAGTTGAAGGATCTGGAGAGCGAGCATCCTTCGCTCGTCACGCCGGATTCCCCGACGCAGCGTGTAGGCGGGAAGCCGCGCGAGGGATTCGTCAAGGTGCGGCATTCCACGCCGATGTTGTCGCTCGACAATACTTACAGCGAAGAAGAGCTGCGAGATTGGGAACGGCGGGTGCATGAACTCACCGGGCGCAGCGAGGTGGATTATGTCTGTGAGCTGAAGCTCGATGGCATGTCGCTGGCGCTGGTGTATGAAGACCGGCGACTGGCGCGGGGTGTAACGCGCGGCGATGGCACGGTGGGAGAAGATGTCACGCTCAACGTGCGGACGGTGCGGTCGGTGCCGTTGTCGATTTCGAAGGACAGCCTTAAAAAGGCCGGTATTCCTGCCGATTTTGAAGTGCGTGGCGAATTGCTGATGCCGACTGCCTCCTTCAAGAAAATCAATGAAGAACGCGAACGGAACGGATTGTCAACCTTTGCGAATCCTCGCAACTTCACCGCCGGCACCGTCCGGCAGCTTGATTCCAACGTTACGGCCCAGCGGCGGCTCGACTACTTCTCTTACATGCTGCTGGTCAACGGGCGGACTTATTTTGATCGCCATTCGAAGACGCTGGACGCGCTTGATTCCGCCGGGTTCAAAGTCAATCAGGCTCGCAAGCTCGTGCACTCGATAGACGAGGTATGGGAGTTTATCCAGGGGTGGGAGGGGAAACGCGAATCGCTGCCTTACGAGATCGACGGCATCGTGGTGAAGGTGGATCGCATCGCTTTGCAGGATGAACTCGGCTTCACCGGCAAAGCTCCGCGATGGGCGATCGCTTACAAGTACGCGGCGCGGGCGGGAATCACGAAGCTGGAAGATATTCGCGTGCAAGTTGGGCGCACGGGAAAACTTACGCCAGTCGCTATGCTGTCGCCGGTTTTGATCGGTGGAACGACCGTGCGGAACGCCACGCTGCACAACATGGACGAGATCGAGCGCCTGGGCGTGAAGATTGGCGATTGGGTACAGGTGGAGCGCGGCGGCGATGTGATCCCCAAGATTGCGAAAGCAATTGAAGACAAGGATCATCCGCGCGGGAAAAAAGAATTCGTGATGCCGGAAAAGTGTCCGGTGTGCGGCACGAAAGTGGTTCGGACCGAAGGCGAAGTCGATTACCGCTGCGTGAACGCGAACTGTCCGGCCAAACTTCTGGGCACCATTTTGCATTTCGCTTCCCGTGGCGTCATGAATATCGACGGCATGGGCGAGTCGCTCGTCAATCAATTGATCGAGCGCGGTCTCGTCAAGAACGTGGCCGACATTTATGACCTGACCAAGAAGGACTTTCTGAGCCTGGAGCGGTTCGCCGACCGGTCGGCGCAGAATATTCTGAATGAGATTGAGGCGTCGAAAAAGCTGCCGCTGGAGCGGGTGATCTACGGGCTTGGCATTCGCTTTGTGGGCGCTCGCACTGCGCAGTTTCTGGCCGAGCATTTTGGATCGATGGAAGCATTGGCGGTCGCCGGGATCGAAGAGTTGCAGGATGTCAACGAAGTAGGGCCGCGGATCGCGGAGAGCATCGTGGAGTTTTTCAGTATCCCTGCAAACCGCAAGCTGGTGGAGCGGCTGGGCGAGGCGGGCCTCGCGTTCAAGGGCACGAGAAAAGAGCGCGGCACGAAACTTGCGGGGAAAACGTTTGTTCTTACCGGGACGCTGGCGAAGCATACGCGGGACGAGGCGAAGAAGATGATTGAGGATGCGGGTGGGCGCGTCTCGGGATCAGTGAGCAAGAAGACGGACTACGTAGTAGCGGGGGCGGATGCAGGATCGAAGCTGGACAAAGCCAGGCAGTTGGGCGTGGCCGTAATTGACGAGGGGGAAATGGAAAGGCTAGCAGATTGAGGACTAAACTCAACTTTGGCAGGAGCGTCAGAGGGGTGGAATCATCGGTACCGTCGTCGGGGTAGCCGTTGCTATATTCGGATTCCTCGCGATGCGAAATCCAATACAATTGTTAATTTCTTCGCCTGGTGAAGAAGGTTACTTTCAACGTATGGTGCTCGACCCTTCTTCCCGAAATTCCCTTCGCGCTTTTCGGAATGTTGATCTGTCTGTTTGGCAGCGGTATGGCTGCGAGTGCATGGGCTGCCACGTTTAAAACTCGTGCGCTCCAGACATGGCTACAGCCTTATGGGCCTGGATGACCCTCGCCTTTTCTTGCCTTGTGGTGCTTCGGCGTAGGTTTCGCGATCTGGCAGGCTCTAAGAGGAAAGTCGGTTGGCTGGTCGGAATGGTTTCAGGCGCGCAAGAAGGCCACAGAACTGGGTCCGATCGACGTAATCCCTCCGATCACACCGCGGATGCGGAGGGAAGCGCTAGTGTTCACAGTAGGTTTTTTTGGTGCTTGTCCTGGTCGCTGCTGGGGCCGCCCTAATTCGCTAAATCCCCTTATTCCTACCCTTCCATCGCCTCCCTCATCCTCTTCCACGTCACCTCCAGCGTCTCCGGCAGAATCCTCGTCTCGCCGATGACTGAGACGAAATTTGCGTCCGCGACCCAGCGCGGCAGGATGTGCATGTGAATGTGTCCGGCGATACCGGCGCCGGCGGCTTTGCCGATATTCATGCCCAGATTGATTCCATCGGGATGGTAGAGTTCGCGGAGGACGGACTCCATCCGCTGGGAAAGCGTCATCATTTCAGCGGCGGCTTCGGCAGGGAGTTTCTGCAATTCGTCCAGATGGGCGTAGGGGACGATCATCACGTGGCCGGGCGTGTACGGATAGGCGTTCAGGATGACGTAGCAGTATTGGCCGCGATGCACGATGAAGGTTTTCGAGTCGTCCTTTTCTTTGGGCGCATCGCAAAAGATGCAGCCTTCGGTTTTGTGTGAACCGGAGACGTAGGCGTAGCGCCACGGGGTCCAGAGGTAGTCCATAGCAAGGGAGGGTAGCAGATGAGTGGAGCGGCACAAAACTAGCCACGTATTTCGTTGCGTCAAAATCGAGGGCGGGGCGCCTCTCGACAGCCGGCAGGATGCCAGCGTTACAAAAATCCTGGCTCTGAAACCTGCCTGCAACATTAGAAAGATTTGCGTTTGACACTGTTCGCGGGCGATTGCTATAGTCGAAGAGTTCCCATTGGACGCGGGTTCTCTGTTAAAACGTCCGACAGCTGGGATTGTCCAAGCTCACTCGCCAGGGTGAGCCCACCACAACCAAACGACTCATCCAGCAGTCCGCAGAGCAGGCCCCGCATCCGATTATCAGAGAGGCATAACTTTGTTCGACGAGACCACCGCCCACAACTCCGAATCCAATTCCTCTGTCGCAACCGAAGCCGAACCGACGACAGTGCAGCAGCACCAGCCTGAACAGAATCAGGCTGCCGCTACCACCGACCATTCCATCGAAACCCATGCCGACTCCGGTTCGGACGACAAGAGCGCAGCCGGCGAGGACTTCGCCTCCGTCCTGGAAAATTTCACCACCGAAGCCGAAGAAGCGGTGAGTGAAGACCGCGTCATCAAAGGTACGGTGCTGAAGCTGACCGGGACCCACGTGGTCGTCGATGTGGGTGCCAAGTCGGAAGGCATGTTGCCGCTGGCGGAAGTGCTCGATCACGAGGGCAAGCCGAAGTTCAAACCCGGCGACGAAATCGATGTAATGCGCGAGAAGGGACCGGCCGAGGAAGGCTACATTAATCTCTCGCACCAAAAGGCCCAGCGCATTCACGCCTGGGAAGAGATCGAGAAGGCCTACAACGAGAAGAGACCGATCAAGGCGGTGGTGGTGGACCGCATCAAGGGCGGGTTGACCGTCGACATTCTCGGCGCCCACGCTTTTCTGCCGGGCTCGCAGGTGGACCTGCGGCCAATTCGCAACCTGGACGGCATGAAGGGCCAGACGCTGGAAGTCGCCGTCATCAAACTGAATAAGAAACGCGGCAACATCGTAGTCTCGCGCAAGGATCTGCTCGAAGGCGAGCAGAACGAAAAGCGCTCGAAGACGCTGGAGCATCTGGAAGAGGGATCGATACTCACCGGCGTGGTCAAGAATCTCACCGAGTACGGGGCATTCGTCGACTTGGGCGGGCTCGATGGCTTGCTGCATATCACCGATATGTCGTGGGGACGGCTGACTCACCCCAAAGATCTGGTGAACGTTGGCGACCAGATCCAGGTGAAGGTACTGAAGTACGACAAAGAGAAACAGCGCGTGTCGCTGGGATTCAAGCAGCTGACGCCTGATCCATGGCTGGACGCGGAGCATCGCTATCCCGAGGGCGCACACGTGGGCGGCCGCGTAATCAGCGTGACCGACTACGGCGCATTCGTAGAGTTGGAGCAGGGCATTGAAGGACTGGTTCACGTCAGCGAAATGACCTGGTCGAAGCGAATGAAGCATCCGTCGAAGCTGGTTAATGTTGGCGACCATGTGGAATGCGTGGTTCTGAATGTGAATCCGACCGAGCGCCGCATTTCCCTCGGAATGCGGCAACTGGCGGCCAATCCGTGGGATTCGCTGCACGAGAAGTTTCCCGTGGGCATGACTGTCGAAGGACGCGTGCGCAACCTGACCGACTTCGGCGCCTTCATTGAGATTGAAGACGGCATCGATGGGCTGGTACATGTCAGCAATCTGAGCTGGACCAAGCGCGTAAAGCATCCGTCGGAAGTGCTGAAAAAAGGCGATCGCGTGAAGGCGGTTGTGCTCGCCATTGAGCCGGACAAGCGGCGCTTGTCCCTGGGCGTGAAGCAGCTTCAGCCCGACGTTTGGGAGTCATTCTTCCAGGCGCATCACGTGGGCGACGTGGTACACGGCAAAGTGCTGCGGGTCGCAGCATTCGGCGCATTTGTCGAAATCGCGGAGGGCGTGGAAGGGTTATGCCACAAGTCGGAAGCGGTCGACGAGAACGGCCAGCCGCTCCACCTTGAGCCGGGATTCGAGCATGACTTCAAGATCATCAAGATGAGTCCGGAAGAGAAGAAAGTGGGCCTCAGCATCCGCGCCGTGGGCGAAGAAGCCTCGCGGTCGGAAGTGGAAGCCTATAAGCAGCCAGTTTCCAGCACCAGCTCTACCATTGGCGAGTTGATTTCATGGAAGCGCGCCAGCAACGAAAATAACTAATCCCCATTGTCATCCTGACCGAAGTAGCAGCTTCGTTAACGCGAAGCTGCTACGCTGTCGAAGGATCCCTAGCGCGTTCGCAGCCCCGTTCCCTACTGAATTTTTATCCATTCTGCAACGCGGGGCGTTCCCCTTGGCCGCTTGCTCGCTCCTGTTCTAGAATCATTCGTTTGCCTTTCATCATCTGTTCTACTGAGGATTATTCCATTGCCTGAAACTTTGTACGACATAGCCATCATCGGCAGCGGACCTGCTGGATACACCGCGGCCATTCGTGCCGGCCAATATGGCTTGAAAGTAGCCCTAATTGAAAAAGACGGATTCCTGGGCGGCACCTGCCTGCATGTCGGCTGTATTCCGACTAAGGCGTTACTCTTCAATGCGGAACTTTGGGATCATCTGAAAGAGGCGAAGGAATTCGGAATCGAGGGCGTAGATTCGCGCAAACTCAACTGGGCCGCGATTCAGGAGCGCAAAGGAAAAATCGTTGCGAAGCACACTAAGGGCCTCGAGTTCCTGATGAAGAAGAATAAAGTACAGACAATCAAGGGCTACGGCAAACTCACGGGCCCGGCGCAGAATGGCGTGCATTCGATCGAAGTCACGAACGAAGGCAAGGCATCTCAACTCAAAGCGAAAAATGTAATTCTGGCGACCGGCTCCGAAGCCCGCATGCTGCCCGGCCTTGAGGCCAACGATCGCATCCTGACCAACATTGAAATCCTCAGTTTGAAAGAGCTGCCTAAATCGATTGTGATTGTGGGCGCCGGGGCGGTGGGCGTGGAGTTCGCTTCGATTTATCGCTCATTCGATTGTGAAGTGACCATTGTAGAAATGCTGCCGCGACTGGTTCCTGTCGAAGATGAAGAAGTGTCCAAGGAACTCGCCCGCGTCTTCCGCAAGCGCGGCATTAACTTTCATACGGGCGCGAAAGTCGACAAGGTTGAGAAGACCAAAACTGGCATAGCGGTTACGATCACGGCGGAAGGTAAACAGCAGAAGATCGAAGCCGAGAAGATTTTGATTGCGGTAGGCCGCAAACCGCGCACCCAGAATATCGGGCTCGAGCGCACCAAGATCAAACCGGATCGCGAATTTATCAAAACCGATTCGTGGATGCAAACTCCAGAACCGGGGGTTTATGCAGTTGGCGATATCGTGCTGGGGACGCCGCAACTGGCGCACGTTGGCGCCATGGAAGCGTTGGTGGCCGTCGCAAAAATCGCTGGCAAACCCGGCAAGCCGATCAATCCCGAACACATTCCCGGCGCGACCTATTGCCACCCCGAAATCGGCAGTGTTGGACTCACGGAGACGAGAGCTCGCGAAGCTGGATACAACGTGAAGATCGGCAAGTTCCCGTTCACCGCGAATTCACGCGCGTCGATCGTCGGGCAGCATGACGGCTTCATCAAAATTGTATCCGACTCCGACTACGGTGAGATTCTCGGCGTCCACATCATCGGGCCGCAGGCGACGGAGTTGATTGCCGAAGCTGTCACCGCCATGGAACTTGAAGCCACCGTCGAAGATTTAATGTGGACGATCCACGCGCACCCGACCTTGGCTGAGGCGATGCTAGATGCGTCGAACAGCGTGTATGGGATCGCGATTAATGCCTGAGCCCCGGTAGCGTGGCGTAAAATGAAAGTGTGAGACGTGTTGAAGATGTTGGACAAGGACGGATGGTGCCTCGATGGCACGCGTGGAAGTCATCGTCAATTCGTTCATTCGACCAATCCGGGATTGGTAACAGTTCCGGCAAACCGAATGATGATCTTGGTCCGGGGGTGCTAAACAGCATTCTGAAGCAATCGGGATTGAAGAAATGAAAGAATACCTAATCGTAATTTGAGGAAACCGTAACCGGCTATTCCGCTTATTCGCCCGACCTCGATGGCTGTGTTGCAACGGGTAAAACACGCGAGGAAGTTGTGCCCGAGATGCAAGGGTGCCATTGCATTCCACCTGGAAGGGATGGAGCGTAGCGGTGAGCCAATTCCAGAACCGCACACCTATTCAGCTTATGTCGAGATACGTGTTCAATCCCGCTAGTTTCCCAGCATTCTTTGCCTATAAGTTGCCAGTGAGCGAGTATTCTGCCCTTGATTCGTAAATCGATATAGATCCGTGGCGCTCGTTTGATCTCAGTCCTCCAACTCGGCACGGTCGATTACGCCACAGGCTTCCGTCTGCAGCAGCAACTGGTCGCGCTACGCAAAGACGAAAAGATCCCCGATGTCCTGCTTCTGCTCGAACATAAGCCCGTCATCACCCTGGGTCGTAATGCGAAAGCGGCCAACGTAATCGCCTCGCCCGAACTCCTCGCCCAGCGCGGGGTTGAGCTTTTCGAATGCGACCGCGGCGGCGATGTCACCTTCCACGGTCCCGGCCAGATCGTCGGCTATCCCATCTTTGATCTGCGGGGATTCGCCGAACCCGACGGCAAACGCAAGACATTAGGCGTGGTGGAATTTGTCCGCCGGCTGGAAGAGGTTCTGATGCGCACCTGCGCCGACTTCGCGATCGCGACTAAGCGCATTTCCGGACTGACCGGTGTCTGGACGCATCCCAATTTCTTGTCATCCCGAGCGGAAGAGAACGATTCGCAGAATCGCTCACTGGAGTCGAGGGACCTGCTGTTCGCCGACGCCGCCGCGAAGGTCGCCCCCGAAGCCAAACTCGCCGCCATCGGCATCCACATCTCCCGCTTCATAACGTCCCATGGCTTCGCCCTCAACGTAAACACCGACCTCAGCTTCTTCGACCTGATCATCCCCTGCGGCATCACAGCGAAGCCAGTTACATCCATGCAACAAGAACTCGGCCGAGACCTCGACCTGAACGCGGTCGCCGAATCCATCTCCCGCAACTTCGGCACAGTTTTTTCTAGCCAAATGCTCTGGGTCGAAACCCTAGACGCTCTCTTGGGCCGCACGGTCGGAGTTCCGATGAAGCCCCCCGTCGAGCTCCGTCAAATGCACAATGAGGACGATACAACCTGGGCATGAACCAACATGCGGCGACATTCGTCAAGGCGATCACCGCCTGGCTGACTGTGATACCGCCTAGCCCTTGCACCCACTCTCGCGATACCATCAATACATTGCGCTCGCAGCGCCTGCTTTCAAATGGCGAACAAGAAAACGAAACCCAAACCTTCCTCAAACGGCAATCGCTCGAACAACGGCGCCCGTGCCAGCGTTGGTCGTGTGCGAACGGCCGCCCTCGGCCGTTCCGTCGAGCGTAGCTCGACTGGCTCTCCCGGCCAGCACCTCCGCACCTATTCCATTCCCGACTCTCGCCTGGAGCACCCCGACTTAACCGTGCGGCAAGCGATACAAAAAGACAAAGACGGCACCGAACACGTTTTCTACGAAGTCGAAGGCGATCTCGACGCACTGGTCCCGCCCATCCGCGACTCCAAGTATCTCGACAACAAGCAATGCATCGAGATCTATCGCTACATGCTGCTCAACCGCAAGATGGAAGTCGCGCTCGAAAATCTTTATAAGCAGGGCAAAGTCGTCGGCGGAGTCTATTTTGGACTCGGCCAGGAAGCCTGCTCCTGTGCCTCCGCCTACGCGCTCGATAAAGATGACTGGTTCGCGCCCATGATCCGCAATCAGGGATCGCTGCTGGTTCGCGGCTTTCGCGCCAGCGACACCATGATGCAATACATGGCCAAAGCGGATTCGCCCACGCGCGGCCGCGACGGAACCTCGCACTTCGGCGACATCGAAAAGCGCAACATGGTCTCGCCTATCTCCATGCTCGGCGATTTAATTCCTGTTCTATCTGGCGTCGCGCTGGGCGCGCGCCTGCAAGGACGCAATGTCGCTGTGATGACCTACATCGGCGACGGAGGCCAGTCCACCGGCGTTACCTACGAAGGCATCAACTTCGCCGCCGTGCAGGATCTCGGCCTCGTGCTGTTCGTCGAAAGCAATCTCTGGGCCTACTCCACGCCGTCAGAAATGCAGTACCGCTGCAAAGATCTCGCCGAGCGCGCCATCGGATACGGCATCCCCGGCGTGATCGTCGACGGCACCGACGCCTGCCAGGTCTACGACGCCGCCCACGAAGCCGTCGAACGCGCCCACCGCGGTGAAGGCCCCACGCTGATCGAAGCAAAAATGATGCGCATGAAAGGCCACGCCATCCACGACGCTGCCGCGTACGTACCGAAGCCAATGTTCGACTTCTGGAAGAAGCGCGACCCGATTGCGCGCTTCGAGAATTATCTGGTCAAAGAAAAGAAGTGGCTGACGGCAAAAGAAAACGCCGAACTGATTTCAGAAGTGGAGCGGGTGATCGAAGCCGAGCGCGAGATCGCGGTAAATTCTCCGATGCCGACGCCGGAATCAGCCGAAGGCGGCGTCTTCTGCGAAGACGGCTGCCACGAGATTAAGCCGAAGTACGGGATGCCCAAAGTAAAGAGAGGAACGGGACCAGGCTACAAAGAAACCGAAGCAGCGGCGCATTTGAAGTGAAAGAATCGGCCGTGGATTTTATGGTCACGCATCACAGACGCGTCGTGCGATGTTGTGGAATGCTCCTCTTTAGTGTCATCCCGAGCGAAGCAAAACGAAGAGCAACGCGATTCGCTTTGCGCCGTCGAGGGACCCTATGTTCAGTCGGGAGCCAGCAAATGGGCGACGAGTACATTCACTACGTAGACATGATGCAAAGCGCCTCAGTCGCGCTCGGTACACAGGCATGACCAACAGTCTACCCAAATGAGTGTGGCAGCATAACAATCACGCCCTCGAAGGCTTCACCGACGACTACAACTGCACCCGTTTCGTATACTGGGAAAGCTTCGACGAGTTAGCAAACGCAATCGATCGCGAAAAACAACTCAAGCGCTGGCGCCGATAAAAGAAAATGTGATTGATCGAACGAAACAAGACTTGGCGGCCGACTGGTATGAAACACAAGGTCCCTCGACTGCGGTGATCGTCCACTCCGTGGACGATCATCCTCGCTCGGGATGACACGAATTTTGGCGCCGCACAAATAATTATGCCCCAGCTCACCTATCTCGAAGCCATCCGCCAGGGAATCTGGGAAGAAATGGACCGCGATCCCTCCGTCTTCTGCCTTGGCGAAGACATCGGCATTTACGGCGGGGCGTTCAAAGTCACCGACGGTCTCATCGACCGCTTCGGCCCCGAGCGCGTCATCGACACGCCCATCGCCGAGTCCGCCATCGTGGGCGCGGCCTTCGGAGCGTCGCTCACCGGCATGCGCCCCGTCGCCGAATTCCAGTTCATGGATTTCATTGGCTGCGCCTTCAACCAGATCAGCAACATGGTCGCAAAAACCCATTACCTCTGGGGCGCTCCCGCTCCGCTCGTCCTACGCGGTCCGAGCGGGGGATACGTCCATGGCGGCCCCTTCCACTCCCAAAATCCCGAGATGTGGTTCGTGCACAATCCCGGACTCAAAGTCATTTGTCCGGCCACACCCTACGACGCCAAGGGTCTGATCAAAGCCGCCATCCGTGACAACAATCCCTGCATCTTCTTCGAACACAAATATTTGTACCGTCGTATCAAAGGCGAAGTTTCTGCGGAAGATTACGTTGTCCCGATCGGCAAGGCGAACATCGCCCGCGAGGGCAGCGATCTCAGCATCATCACTTATGCCGCCATGGTGCACAACGCGCTCGAAGCTGCCGAGATCCTCGCGAAAGAAAATATCGACGTCGAGATCCTCGACCTGCGCACCGTCTCCCCGCTCGACCGCGATGCCATTGCGCAGACGGTGAAGAAAACGAACAAAGTCATCATCCTGCACGAGCACTCCCGCACCGGAGGCCTCGCAGGCGAAATCGCCGCCATCATTAATGAAGAGGCGTTCGACGACCTCGACGGCCCCATCGTCCGCATCGCCGGCTTGGATTCGGCGATTCCATTTTCTCCGCCGCAGGAGGAACATTACCTGCCGAAAATAGAAGACGTGGTCCGCGAAGCCCGGAAGTTGAAAGCCTACTGAAAAAAGCGGAACGTGCGGGAACGAGTGCCTTTGTGACTGAGCCCTGACCGAAGCCGGAGGGTTCAGCCAATCGCAGCGAGGCTTCTTTTTCGACGCCGACAACATCGACACTGACAACTAGCGCCCGACCCCACCCATCTGCCACAATAGCCCGACCGGAGGCTTCATGGGAAAAGTCGCACTCGGCGTAGTTGTCACGCTCCTGGTACTCATCCTCGGCGGCCTTGGCTTCGCCATGCTCGGTTTTTTTCCTACGGCCGCAAATGTCGAGCCTCCACGCCTTGAACGGCGCCTGGCGATGGGCGCCGTCGATGCTTCCATGGAGCGCCACGCTCCCCGCATCAACAACCCGCTCACTCCGACCGATCCGAATCTCGAAGACGGCATGAAGCTCTACACCATGAACTGCGCACTTTGCCACGGAGGCCTGGACCGCAAACCCTCACCACTGGCCAATTCGTTTTATCCGCCCCCCCCGAGTCTCATCTCCAACCCGCCCGACGACCCCGAGTGGCACCTCTTTTACACCATCCGCACCGGCGTGCGTTACACCGGCATGCCCGCGTGGGATAAGGCTCTCAGTGAACAAGATATGTGGAAGATCACCATGCTGCTCTCCCATCTCGATAAACTTCCACCCGGAGCGCAGGAATATTGGAAGGCGAACTTCAACGTCGAGCCCGGGGTCGAGAAAAAGGAAGACATGAAGGGTCACGATCACCACTAGAGTCTCCGGAGCAAACAGGAAAGGCGACTTGGTGCCCTTCACAAATCGTTCAGTCGTACTCTTCCTCTGCGGAGCTCGTGTGCACCTTCTTACCATGCGGTCGTTCCAGTAAAATCAATCCATGCCTGAAGTAAAGCCGTTTCGGCTGACGGAGTCCGTCAAAGCCGCGGGTTGAGCATCCAAGCTGAGTCCGGCGGCGCTGGACACGGTGCTTGGGAAATTAGCCCGGCAACACGACCCGAACGTTCTGATCGGCTTCGATCATGCCGACGATGCCGGAGTGTATCTGATCGCGCCGGATCAGGCGCTGGTGCAGACTGTAGATTTCTTCACGCCGATCGTCGACGATCCTTACGCATTCGGGCAGATCGCAGCGACTAATTCTTTGAGCGACGTGTACGCAATGGGCGGAAAGCCGCTGACCGCGCTGGCCCTGGTATGTTTTCCGGAGAAGACGGATCTGGAAATTCTGGAACGCATTCTTGCGGGTGGATTGTCGAAGATGATCGAGGCCGGATGCACGGTGATTGGCGGGCACAGCATCCGCGATGAAGAAACCAAGTTCGGATATTCCGTCACTGGCGTCGTGCATCCCAAGAAAATTCTGGCGAATGCCGGAGCCAAGCCGGGAGATTCGTTGCTGTTCACAAAAAGTATTGGGACGGGCGTGATTTCGACTGCGATCAAGAGAGGCAAAGCGGAAGCGCGGTGGGTGGATGCCGCCGTGCGGTCGATGACCACGCTGAACAAGCGGGCTGCAGAAGTGATTACGGGTGGTGATTTTCGCGTGAACGCGATGACCGACGTCACCGGATTCGGTCTGATCGGACACGCGCGCGAGATAGTGCTGGCTTCGGATGTGTCGGTCCGCATTTCTTCTGGAAGAGTTCCGCTGCTGGAGGGGGCGCTGGAGTGCGTGCGCGCCGGATATGTCCCAGCTGGACTGAAAAACAACCGGGAGTTTGCGGAGCGCCTGGTGGAGTACGACCTGGGCGTGCCTGAAGATGTGCGGGCTTTGCTGTTCGATCCGCAGACGGCGGGAGGGCTGCTGATTTCCACGCCGGATGGATCATCGCTGACGAGAGCTCTTCACGATGCGGGAATCGCAGCGGTGACGATCGGCGACGTTTCGACCAACGCAAAACCCAGAATTCGGGTTTCCCTCTAGCCTCGCGGGCGGGGGCCCGCGCCACGCAAACTCTGCCACACAAACTTCAACGCAGCCGTCGGCAACTTCCGAGCATCTACTAGACTGTCCGCTTCGTGATCATATAAGGCAGGTGACACCATGCAAATTCGCGAACTTGGTCGCAACGGTTTGAAGGTCTCGGCACTGGGGTTGGGGTGCATGGGGATGTCGGAATTTTATTCTGGATGGGACGACGAGGAATCGATCGCCACGATTCATCGCGCGCTGGAACTGGGAATCAACTTTCTCGACACGGCGGATGTCTACGGCCCGCACACCAATGAAGAACTGGTGGGCCGCGCCATCAAGGGAAAGCGCGACACGATTGTGCTGGCCACGAAGTTTGGGATTGTGCGCGACCCGAGCAATCCCAATGCGCGCGGCGTCAACGGCAAGGCTGACTATGTGAAGCGGTCCTGCGAGGCCAGCTTGCGGCGGCTGGGAGTAGCGACGATAGATCTGTATTACCAGCACCGCGTCGATCCCAACACGCCCATTGAAGAAACCGTAGGCGCGATGGCTGAGCTGGTGAAGGCAGGCAAGGTGCGGCACCTCGGGCTGTCTGAGGCCTCGGCGCAAACTCTGCGGCGTGCGGTGAAGGTGCACCCTATCGCAGCGCTGCAGACTGAATATTCTTTGTGGACCCGCGATCCGGAGCAGGAGATTCTGGCCACATGTCGCGAACTGGGGATTGGCTTCGTGGCCTACAGTCCGCTGGGACGCGGATTTCTGACCGGGCAGTTTCGGCGCTTCGAAGATTTGCCGGCGGATGATTATCGGCGGAACAGCCCACGCTTTCAGGGAGAAAATTTCCAGAAGAATCTTGATCTGGTGCTGCGGGTGGAGGAGATTGCGAAAGAGAAGGGATGCAAGCCTGCGCAGCTGGCGCTGGCGTGGGTGCTGGCGCAGGGGGATGACATTGTGCCGATCCCGGGAACGAAGCGGCGGAAATATCTGGAGGAGAACCTAGGCGCGCTTGAGGTAAAGCTGAGCAAAGAAGATTTGCGGCGGATTGATGAAGTGTTCCCGCCGGCGGCCGCGGCGGGAGATCGGTATCCGGAGCACGTGATGGCATTGGTGGAGAGATAGGAAAGAAGCCAATTCCGCCGTTTGCCATTCAAATTTCATGGCAAAGCCCACCAGCGGTTGCCGCGATGAACAACTCTGTTCGGCACTCGCACTTGAAAGGTCGCGGCTTTCATAAGCTGCGGAAAACGCAAACTTCTCACACACTCAAACTTTTCCGCAAAACGGGAATGGCACTGACAGGCGCTGAAGCCATTGAGCGAACGTCTCAGCGAGTAAGGCCTTTTGAGTTGTGGATGCTTCGACGCGGCCCTGAAGGGTCGCACGGTTTGGACCAGAGCGGTCTAAAAAGGAGTAGACGCGGTATGGCGCGGGCGAGTCGCCCGCGCCCCCACGGGCAATTACTGAATCAGCGTGCCTCCGTTGCCGCCGTTCGGTTCGGCGTCGGGTGCGATGACTACGGCTGCGGCTACGCGGTCGCCGGGTTCCATGTTCAGCAGGCGGACACCTTGGGCGTTGCGGCCGGATTCGCGGATGGTGGTCGAATCCATACGAATGATTTTGCCGTAGTGGCTGATCAGCATGACCTCGGAGGTTTCGTCGACTTGGGCTATGGCGACTACTTTGCCGACGCGCTCGGTCGTCTTCACGTTGATCACGCCTTTGCCGCCGCGGTTGGTGAGACGGTATTCGTCGGCGGGAGTGCGCTTGCCGTAGCCGTTTTCTGTAACGGAGAGGATTAGAGTGCCTTTCACCGTCACGTCGATTACTTCGGGTTCACCCGCGGCGGGCGCTGGCGCGCCGGGGACAGCTTGCGCGGGCAAGTCGCCCACGCCCACCCCTGCCGCGGCGCCTGGTTTTGTCGTTGTGGCCATGCCTACTACGTAGTCGTTTGTGTCCAGGTCGATGCCCCAGACGCCGTAGGCGGCGCGTCCCATGGGGCGGACGTGGCTCTCGTCGAAGCGAACGGCCATGCCTTCGTGCGAGGCCAGGAAGACGATCTGATTGCCGTCGGTGATGCGCGCCGCGACCAGTTCGTCGCCGTCTTCGATGGCGATGGCGTTGATGCCATTCGAGCGCACGTGCATGAATTCGCGCAGAGCGGATTTCTTGACCAAGCCCTTACGCGTCGCGAAGAAAACGTATTTATTTTCTTCTTCGAGATTGCGTACGGCGAGCATCGTCTTGACAGTCTCGCCGGGTTGCAGGCCGATCAAGTTGCCTATGTGTTTACCCTTCCCCGCTGCGCTGACGTCAGGAATTTCGTAGACCTTCAGCCAGTAGACGCGGCCCTTGTTGGTGAAGATCAGAATGTAAGCGTGCGTGGAGGCTATGAAGAGATGCTCGACGAAGTCTTCGTCGCGGGTCTTCATGCCGGTACGGCCGGTGCCTCCGCGGCGCTGCATGCGGTAGGTGGAAATGGGCGTGCGCTTCATGTAGCCGGAGTGGCTGGCGGTGACAGCAACCTGCTCGTCGGCAATGAGATCTTCGAGGACGATCTCTGCGGCTTCGTCTTCAATCCGGGTGCGGCGGTCATCCCCGTAGAACTTCTTAACTTCTTCCAGCTCTTTGATGATGACGTTGCGCAGCTTTTTCTCGGAACCAAGAATGGATTCGTATTCGGCAATGTTGCCGCGGACATCCTTCAGCTCATTAGAGATTTCGTCGATCGAGAGCTTGGTCAGACGATGCAACTGCAGTTCGAGAATGGCGTCGGCCTGCCGCGTGGTGAACGGCTTTTCGGGATCAAGCTTGGGGGCGCGACCCGTGGTGTTGACGTCGATCTTTTTGCCGCCGAAATAGAGCACCAAATTCTCGCGGGCATCGGCGCGGTTGGCGCTGCCGCGAATAATAGTGATCACGTTGTCGAGATGGTCGAGGGCAGTGAGATAGCCTTCGAGGATGTGCTCGCGGTCTTTGGCTTTCTGCAGCAGGTAAGCGGTGCGGCGGCGGACCACGTCGACGCGGTGCTCAATGAAATATTTGATGGTCTGGATCAGGCCCATTTCTCGGGGCTGTCCATTCACGACCGCCAGCAGGATCATCGAAAAACTTTCCTGCATTTGCGTATGCTTAAAGAGCTGATTGAGGACGATCTGAGGCTCAGCTCCGCGCTTGAGTTCGACGACGATGCGCATGCCGTCGCGATCGCTCTCGTCGCGCACGTCGGAGATGTCTTCGATGTCCTTGTCGTTGACCAGCTGCGCGATGCGTTTGATCAGGACTGACTTGTTCACCTGATAGGGGATTTCAGTGACGATGATGGCCTGGCGATCTTTGTTGAAGGTTTCGATCGCGGCGTTGGCTCGCATCATAAAGCGTCCGCGGCCGGTGCGATAAGCCTCAAAAATTCCGGAACGGCCGTGGATGATGCCGGCGGTCGGGAAATCCGGTCCCTGGACGAACTTAAGAAGTTCGGCGAGCTGAGCGGTGGGATTGTTCACCAGCGTAATCGTGGCGTCGACGATCTCGGTGAGATTGTGCGGCGGAATTTTTGTTGCCATGCCGACCGCGATACCGTCAGAGCCATTCACCAGCAGATTCGGAATGCGCGCCGGTAGAACGTCGGGTTCGATTTCGCTGCCGTCGTAGTTGTCGTGGAAATCGACCGTCTCTTTGTCGAGGTCCTCGAGCAGAGCTGTTGAAACCTGGGCCAGCTTGGCCTCGGTATAACGATCTGCGGCGGGCGGATCTCCGTCGACGGAGCCGAAGTTGCCCTGGCCAAAAATCAGCGGGTAGCGCATGCTCCAGGTCTGCGCGAGGCGGACAAGAGCGTCGTAGACGGCCAGATTGCCATGAGGATGATACTTGCCCATGACTTCGCCGACGATGCGGGCGCACTTGCGCGTGGCCCGGTTGGGCTGAAGCCCCATCTGGGACATCGTAAAAAGTATGCGGCGGTGCACGGGCTTCAGGCCGTCACGAACGTCAGGCAGGGCGCGGCCGATGATCACCGACATGGAATAGTCGAGATACGACCGCTTCATCTCCTCTTCGATGTTGACCGGTTGAATGTTCAACGCGCCAGGGCTGTCGCCACCGGGAGGAGGAGTCAGAGGGAGTTCAGGATTTTGATCGTCTGGCATCTTGGCTCTTAAGCTTCCAGCTTCTAGCTTTTAGCCACACCTTAAGCAGTTTGAAAGGGAGTGGCTTAGGCTCACTCAAACCTCGTAACTGCTTGTATTTACAGGGCCTTATGTTCTCTGGAAGCTGAATTTATTATAGCACGCAAGCCGGCGGAGAGTGTTGACCGGATTGAGGCATAGCCAGATCGAGTGCCGTTGAAGAAAAGGAGTTGCGGGCAAGATTCTAGGGGCCGACGATCACTTCATTGGGGGCCGAGGGAAGTTGGAATCTCACTCCCTGGGACTGATTCGACGTTACGGTCTCCGAGAGATTCAGGGACGAGAGCTGAATCTTCCTGTTCCACGATCCGGTAGTGAAGTAGTCGGAGTGCGCGTAGAGAATACCGTCAGCGATTGTATAGACGGATACTCGCTCGCGGTGGCCGTCGCGAAACAAGAGAATCGCCGGGGGGAACTCTTTCGTAGGAACGGAGTGAGCCGCAGCAACCGATAATCGTTTTCTCTGGCGCGGAATATCCAGCAAGGAATCAACCCTCCGCATCTCTGTCTGCGGTGTTTGGTCACCGCTCACCTGAACGTAGCGGTCACCCTGCAGTTCGATCATCAGCGGCTCGTTCGGAGATGAAGGTCGCTCTGGCGCGGGCGCTGTCGCCGGAGGAGCTTGCAAGATGATCACCGGTGGCTGAGAGGCGACGGGATATCCCGTGGTGGAAACATGGTCGGAATAGAACGGATCAGAGAAACCGAGTGGATAAAAGAAAGTACGTGCGTGGCCGCCTGGGTTGTGGCCACCAGCGGAGTGCGGAGAGAAAGAGACGATGCGCTGCGCGTGCATGCACGGGGTGGCGGCAAGAAACGTGATGAGAAGTAGCCCGCGCATAATTAGCTCCCCTGCGAAGGTGATGGGAGTTGAAAGGTAACGCCGCGGTCTTCATTTTGCCGGCGCGTGGCCTCGAGATCGAGATCTGCAAGGGCAATTTTGCGGGCGTGCCCGGGCGTTAGATCAAAGAGAGTCTGACCCACGATGGCGTAGTTTCCGACTTCGCGCATGCGGCCATCCTTGAATACGAGAAGGGTCGGCGCCTGAGGAGGATCGGAATCCGCCACGGAAGCATCGGCAGTCGGGGCGGAGTGAGGTGTGGGCACGTCTCTTACCGGAGGGATGTAGGAATCGGCGCCGTAACCGCGGCGGTCGAAGATGGTAGGACCGCCCTGATAGTTGTCATCCGCGCTGTCGTCAGCGTCATCCTCCGTTGCGCCCATGTCGAAGGCATATGGAACAGGGATAGCGTAGGCAAAGGGAAGGCCATCTTGGGCATGATGATGACGGTGAGGGTGGCCGTGGCCGTTGCCGTCGCGCGGCACGCTTGACATCGACGTGACCTGAGTGTTCGGGGCATGCGCCCTGGGGCCGATTGAAGTTACGCCGGTAGGGGGAATGACGACGCGTCCGACCAGGGGAGGAGAAGTCGCCGACGTGGGCGTACCGTTCAGCTGCGCGTGCGCGCTTACGATCGAAGCCAACAGAAGCAGGCTAAGGAATGCGACCGAGGCCGGAATCGAATGCCGCACTGAAAGATGATACTCCAACGAGAAGGACCTGCCCACCTGCACTTGTTAGATGCAGCCGGGGCTCGGTGGATGCCCATAACTCTAGTGACGAAACTTGCGCAGCTGTCTGCTGGAAGTCCGTAGGTCAATTTTGTTGAAGGGTGCGGACTATAATTCTGCTGATTTCAGATCTTCTGGCAGATGACGTTCCCCGTATGAAGTCTGCAATACGATTTGCGTTGCTGGCGCTGGTGCTGGTGATCGTTGCGATGGTATCGGCGCTCACGGCGATGCGCTTTGCCATTCACGGGCAGGAGGTTGCGGTACCTCCAGTGGTGGGACTTGCTCCGATGGACGCGGAGAGGAAGTTGGCGGCGCTCGGCTTGCAAATCGCGATCGAGCGGCAATATTACAGTCCACAAATTCCGGAGGGAAGGGTCATGTCGCAACTTCCATTACCAGGAACCAGGGTGCGGCACGGCTGGCAAGTGCGAGTGGCGCAGAGTCTGGGACCGACGCGAGTTACAATTCCGGATGTCACGGGCGAGAGTGAGCACGCGGCAGAGTTGAATATCCGGCGGCGCGGGCTGGAGGTCACTTCCATGGCGACGGTACAGACGCTCGGAATACCGGCCGATCAGGTGCTGGCGCAGAGTCCGACGGCGAATGCCACACAGGTCGTCGCGCCGAAAATCAGCTTGCTGGTCACAGCGGCGGCTGAGCCTCAGGCGTTTGTGATGCCGAGCTTTGTGGGGCAGGCGTTGGGAAGCGCGAGCCGGACCCTGCAGGATGCGGGATTCCGGTTGGGGAATGTTAGTGTGGCAGAGCCGGCGAATGTTGCTCCCGGCGATGCTGGGAATTCATGTGCTCCGGGGGCCCCGGCGACTGCAGTTCCTGCAGTTCCGCCACCACAGGCCGCGGCGCCCGCTCAGGCGTCGCCCGCTAGCACCATCGTGTCCCAAGTGCCGGCTGCCGGCCAAAAAGTGTTAGCCGGAACAACGGTTAATTTTGAAGTGCGGTAGAAAAGTTGCCACGAAGTCCCGATCTCGCGGATAAGCTGAATCTCTTTCAAACTTTTTCCAGAATTGCCGCGAAGAATCCATCGCACGGTTGGACGCCTGGGACGGTGCGAAGGTAGGGGCTGCGAATGAGCGAAGCGATATCGGGCCACGTCAGCTGGCCGCCGGCTTTTAGGCGCTCGAGTTCTGAGCGGCAGTCGACCAGGCGAAACGAAGGATTTTCCGACAGGGCCCGCTCAACGACGTTTTCATTTTCCTCTTTTTCCAATGAACAAGTCGAGTAGATGAGGCGCCCTCCGGGAGCGATCTGGGATAGGGCCGAGCGCACGATTACTGACTGGCGCTCGTGTAACTCCGCCAGATCGCCGAGCGTGAGCCGCCATTTAATTTCTGGATTGCGGGCGAGCGTTCCGGTCCCGGAGCAGGGGACGTCGGCGAGTACGCGGTCGAACGGCTGGGACAGCGGAAGATGCTGCGCGTCGGCAGCCACGATTTGGATTCCCGCGGGAGAATGGGATAAATGCAGTTGCAATAGCTTCTGAAGCAGGCGCGCGCGATGAGGATGAAGCTCGACGGCAGTAATCGCGGCGGTGGGGTTGTGGTCGGCGATGGCAAGGGTCTTGCCGCCGGGAGCAGCGCAGCAGTCCAGGATGCGCAACCCTTCCGTACGAATGCCAGGGTCGACCAAGTCGGCGACAAGTTGCGAGGCTTCGTCCTGGATAACGATGTGGCCGCTGCGGAATGCCTGAGTCTTTGTGATGCCCCCGATGATGTCCCCGGTTTGGACGCAACGGGCGGTAGCGAGAAGAGACCCTGGTTTGAGCGTGACTCCGTCTTGCCGTAGCTCCTGTTCCGCAGAGGGCACGCGCAAGCGGATTGCAGTCTTGGGGACCGACTGGTTGTATTGGCAGATCTGACGGGCGGCGGTGAGTCCATATTCGCGCGCCCATCGTTCCACCAGCCATAGCGGCTGCGCAAGAGCACTCGCCAGCGCTTCGGGAGAAGACTTTTCGGTCGTGGCGAGAATATCAGGTTTTGTCGCCGTTTTCGAAAGCTTGCGCAGAACAGCATTAACGAAGGAAGCCGCCGAGCGTTTGCGGGCGCGCTTCACCAACTCGACACTCTCGTGGAGAGCAGCGCGCTGCGGGACTCGATCGAGCCAGAGGAATTGATAAACAGCCAGGCGTAAGGCGACGAGAATTTCGGTGTCGAGTTTGGACAGTGGCTGCGAGGACGCGGTGGCAATCTCGGCGTCGAGGCGCGAGCGCCATCGTAGGATTCCCATGACGAGTTCTGTAGCCAGCGCATGATCGGGAGTGGAGAGGCGCTCGTGGGTAGCAGAGTGAAGAAGGTCTGAGGCGTAGGACGATTCGCGTTCGACGCGGAGGAGAATGTCGAAGGCGGCAGCCCGAGCTGGGGAAACAGCAGATTTCGATGGCGGAATCCGAGGTGTCAAGTTGCCAGTATGACGGAAGCTGTCGGGCGGGGGAAGATACGGCGACCCGGGCGTTCTCAAACCCGAACAGCGGACGGCTCGGCTTCTCCCCCTTAGTTCCTCCGGTGCGGGTGGTTTCGGTTGGTGCAGCGTTTCTTCGCGCCGAGCCGGCGTTATACTCAGTCATTCGGTATCTCTCTAATACGGGTCGCTCATGATAATAATCAGTCGCGCCGAGCTTTCTTTTTACTATTTTTGCACCCGTCGGCCCAGGGCAGAGTCGTAAATTGGCTTCGGCTTCAGGGATATGGAAGCGCATGCGGTCCGGTGATCGTCCCGGTCTTCAAAACCGGCGGGCGGCAGGCAATCCTGTCACCGGTGGGTTCGACCCCCACTCGCTTCCGCCAATTTATGGTCATAAAGACTGGCGAATTGCCAATCGTTGCCATGCCTCATGGAACGCCTCGCAGTCAATTGTCACTGACAGAGCCCGACAGGCCCGCTGCAACTGTTATAATGATTACTGGGGCGGTTACGTTTTTCTCCTCTTTCAGGTCTCTGACCTAAGCCAGTCCATCTGAAGTTCTTCCACCTTAGGCTTTTCTGCGAGGGAGTGGTCTGCCCATTCCGTGTCGTGCAGGACCTCGCCAAGAAGGGTCGCTGTTATGAACGCACCCAGGATTTTCCTCGGTCTGCTGATCGTGTTGTTCACGATCCTGCTGCTACGCTGGATGCGCAAGCTGAGACCGCAGATCACCGGGTCTCAATCACAAAGGATGTGCCCGTCTTGTGGATTGATTACGCCTCGATTAGAGGCAAGTTGCCTGGAGTGTGGCAAGCCCTTTACTGCGGTGGTGTACTCGACTTCAAAGAAATGAACCGCCGCTGGGCTCACGTCGACCCAGAAAGGATATAAGAAATGAAAAACATCAAATTTATTGTGAAAGTGAACCGAGGTACACGCATCCCTGAATACGTGCAACGAGCGGATTCGACTCCGATCCACATGACAACCGACCGTAAGCTGGCACTGCTGATGGGGAAATTCACGGCTGAAGACGCTGTCAAATCCCTGCAAAACTCGCGCGGCGTCGCGGAGTTGGAGTCGGTGCGAGTGACTCCCTAGTCTTTGCGCTGAAGATAGTCCAAGAACGCCACGAACGCACAACGATCACAAGTTAAAGGAGTACCGCACATGAAACACAAGAGCCCCGCAGTCCTTCCACATCAAACAACAAACGCGGCGAAATCCACCTCCGACCTTCAAGAACAGATTCGTCGTCGCGCCTATGGACTGTATGAGCAACGTGGGCGAGAGGGGAACGAACTAGATGATTGGCTGCAGGCGGAGTCGGATGTGACTCAACCGAAGGCTAAGACAATCGTTCCATAATCAGTGCGTTGGAGCACCAGATCTCGCTGACCCCGGCGGCCTTTGCCTCAACTTACCTTGGCGGTCAACTCCCGGGGGAACCTGCGAACCCGGTCGATCGAAGAGGTCAAAGATTGTTTTGAGTCCCTTCTGACCGTGTGGCGCGGTAGCCGGCGGTTCCTGTCCTCTCCGGGTTCGGGTGCTCTCCGGGCTAATGTACGATACCGGACAAAAAGTGTGCAATATTGCACAGACTGGAGTCAAGTGTATGAGTAGACTTTTGGAATCCGTCCTCTCCCAGGAGGCAGCTATGTCCCCACACCTTCAAGCGTCAGAAAAACAGGGATCCGAAAGGTGGCGTCCACAGTGCGCCATTTGCACGCAAACCGTATCCCTGGAAGATTGCAAGGCGAATGAATACGGGCAAGCTGTTCATGAACATTGCTATGTCACCCGTCTGCTAGGAAGCCAAGAAAAGCGGACTCGACAAGCATCAGCAAATGATCCCAAAGTGTTGAACGCCACTTTAACTCGCTTCCCCAGTATGTTCAATCTTTAAGCCGGCAATCGTCTTTTTTGATGTCCTGATCGCCGCCTTACGGCGGTCGTGGCTATGATCTGCCCCGTCCGTGCCAAGCCATAGCACTCAAGGGCCATTCTCCTCCCGCCCGGCAAGTCCTAGTCTTGTTCTTGAGCAGCACTTGGGGGAGGGCTGATCAACAAACGTCCTGTGACTCAAGCCGAGTCCGGGGCGTTTTGTTTTGCACTCAAGTTTTCCCTTCGTTCCTGGACTCCTACCGGCGCGCCCCTCTCGGCCCGCCGCAAATCAGTTAAAATAACTTCTTGCGTCACTTCGCACTTAAATGGAATGAATCTCCGCACCTCGTGCGCCAGATTGCACTTTCGCCCATTTTCCTCCCGCTATTTGTGGCGATGATGCTATTCGCCGCTCCTATCACCGCCCGCGGCGACAACGCCGCCTTCGATCTCGTCGGACCCAAAGTCGATGTTCGTGTGCAACGCGCTGAAGTGACGCTGCCCATTGCGGAAGTGCCCAACCTGCAAGCGGGAGACCGGCTTTGGGTCCATCCCGACCTGCCCGCTACTCAGTCGGTGCGCTATCTGATGGTCGTGGTTTTTCTGCGCGGCGCTACCAACCCTCCGCCGGATTCCTGGTTTACCCGGGTCGAAACCTGGAGCAAACCTGTACGCGACGAAGGGATTTTCGTCACCGTGCCGGAAGAGGCCGAGGAGGCTCTCATATTTCTCGCTCCGGACACCGGAGGAGCTTTCAGTACACTCCGCACCGCAGTCCGGGGAAAGCCCGGCGCGTTCGTGCGCGCAGCGCAGGACCTCGTACAAGCCAGCCTCGACCGCGAACGTCTGGAAAAATATCTCGACGCGGTTCGCGAGATCTCCGCCAGCGATCCCGAGCAACTGAAAGCGCGCACAACTTTACTGGCACGCAGTCTGAACATCCGCCTCGATCAGCAATGTTTTGACAAACCCACTGCCCAGCAGGCACCGTGCCTCACCCAGAACACCGATCAGTTGGTCCTCGACGACGCGCACAGCCAGACCATGGTGGCGACTCTGACTTCAGGCCCGTCCAGCGACCTGCTGGCACAGATCACTTCCACTCCCAACGCTCGCAGCGGTTACTACAGTCCTTACGTGGGAGCGGTCGTCGACGTCGCCCGCATCCTGGGCACGGCCCATACCGCGCTGTATCAATACATCCCGGCGCTGGCCTTGCCCAAACAGGACGAACTTAACCTGCGCCTGAACAACCCTCCATCTTTTCGCAATCCGAAATCGGTGATCGTCATCGGACTTCCTCCGGTGCGTCCCGCAGCCGTCCCACCGCTTCGCGCTGTGGATCCTGCTCAGGTATTTTGCGCGGGCAAGCCTTCGCTGCTGCTTCCCGCCGAAGGCGCTCCGTTGGTTTTCGCCACGGAACTGGCGCACAAGTTCGTTCTTCACGTGGACTCAAAATCGGGTCCTGGAACGAGTGGAATTGACCTTCCCGCGAAACCCGACCCCATGCTCGGAGGATTCGTGATCGAAACTCAGGCTCTGCAGTCCGCCGACCTGAACGGAGAAGTTACCGGAGTTCTGCGCGGATCATGGGGCTTTCACTCCTTCGATGGACCACGCTACCGCCTGCGTACTTCGCGGCCTGCTCGATGGATTGTGGCCTCCAAAGATGCCAGCGCCCTGATCGTGGGTCGCGAAGACACTCTCCGCCTGCAGTCGCCTGACGCCTGTTGCGTGAGCGAAGTGAAAATGAAAGACGAGCAGGGAAAGTTGCTGGATACCGAGTGGAAGAGCCCGAAGCCGGAGGAACTCGAGGTGAAAGTTCCGCTTCAGAAAGCCGATGCCGGATCGGTCTCCATGCTGATTCGAAAGTTTGGACTGAAGGACATCGACGAGATCCCCCTTCACACTTACGCCGAAGCCGGCCGCCTCGATAGTCTCAGCATTCACGCCGGGGATGCTGGCGGCATCCTCAAAGGCACACGACTGGATCACGTCGAAAGCCTGGAAGTCAATGGTCTTCACTTTACTCCAGACTCACTCGCCCGCGCCCACCAGCAAGATGAACTCAAGCTCACCACCCAAGATGCCGCCGCCAGAACCAAGCTGCATCCCGGGGACTCAATCGTCGCTCATGTCAATCTCAAAGACGGCCGCGTACTCGATCTGAAATCTGAGGTCGAAGCCCCACGACCCGCAGTCAGCCTGTTCAATCAGAGCGTGCAACTGGATCAGACATCCTTTCCGCCCAGCGTGCGTCTCGGCAGTGACGACGAATTGCCGCAGGATGGTCGCCTGAATTTCTTCCTGAAGACGCAGGTGCCCGAGACCTTTCCTTCCACAGAAAAAATCGAAGTCGCCACTGCGGACGAGTCCTTCCGCGTGCTCCTGAGTTTTAAGGACGGCAACCTCACGCTGCAGGATTCGAAGACGGTTTTCGCCGTTCTCGACCCCATGAAACTTCTTGGGCCTTCGGCATTCGGACCTCTGAAGTTCCGCCCGGTCACGGCCGAAGGCACTGACGGCGACTGGCAACCGCTGATCGATCTGGTACGCATACCCGCGCTCGCGGGAATCCGTTGCGCGCCCGCGCCCGAAAAACAGTGCACCCTCAACGGCGACAAACTCTTCCTCCTCGACTCGGTCAGCACCGACGCCGACTTCGCCAATCCGGTCACCGTCCCCGAAGGTTTCGCGGAGGACGCACTGGCGATTCCCCCGCCCAAAGGAAAAACGGTAACGCTCTACATCCGCCTTCGCGACGATCCCGATACCGTCGACTCAGTGACGCTGCCGATGCTAACGGCGCAGCAATAGGTGTACGTGTTGTGTGGGCGGGTCACCCGTTCCCACACGAGCCTTCCCACGCGCTATACTCGCCCTTCGCTCTCCCATGGCCAACATCCTGTACGGCGTTAACGGCGAAGGCGCAGGCCACTCCACCCGCGCCAAAGAAGTGCTCTCCCATCTCGTCGCCCAGGGACACACCGTTCACGTCGCAACTTTCGATCGCGGCCTGCAAAATCTGAAGCCACACTTCGACGTCACCGAGATTTACGGCTTCCACTTCGCCTACGTCAACAATCGTGTTCGCTACAAGCGAACCATCGCCAAGAACCTGACCACGGTCCCGCAAGCCGCCAGGAGCCTGTTGTTGCTGAAGCGCTTGGTCGACGAATGGAAGACCGACCTGATCATTACTGACTTCGAACCGCTCACCTGTCACGTCGGCCACAAGAAACGCATCCCCGTTATCTCGATCGATAATCAGCACTGCCTCACCAATATGGTGGTTTCTTATCCGAAGAAGCATCGCGCGGACGCCGCTGCAGCCAAGCTCGTAACTCGGCTGATGACACCGCGCGCCAACGCTTATCTTGTAATTTCCTTTTTCACCGCGCCCATCCGCAAGCGCGACACGTTCTTGTTTCCTCCGCTTCTGAGGCAGGAAATCCTCAACGCCACTCCCATGGAAAGTGACCACATCCTCGTCTACGTGACCTCCCCCGCTCCCGCGTTGGCAAAGTTGCTAACTTCGGTCCGCTGCCGCTTCATCGCCTACGGCTTTGGCCGCGAAGGTAAAGACGAGAATATCGTCTATAAAAAGCCTTCCAGCGACGGCTTCTTTGCCGACCTGACCAGCGCCCGCGCCATCGTCGCCAACTCCGGATTCTCTCTCGTCACCGAGGCCCTGCATCTGGCCAAGCCCTATCTGGCGGTTCCAGTAAGCCACCAGTTCGAGCAGATATTCAATGCCTATTGGCTGGAAAAATCCGGCTACGGTGCGTACTGGGAAGAAATGAACAAAGAGAGAGTCGAATCTTTCCTCTACAATCTGCCGCACTATCGCAAAGCGCTGACTCAATATCCCCGCCAAGGCAACGGCGCCCTGTTCGAAAAACTGGACACCCTGATCGCCGGCCATAGCTTCTAACTCAAAGGTTAACGGTTTCGCGGCCACCTCCGCGACTCCTTTGCGACCTCTGCGCTCAAGCTTTTGCCTCGGCCCAAAGTACGAAGGTAACCTCCAATCGCCTGATCGTCGGCCATATCATAATCAGCGGAGTCCGTCACCACCGATTGCTATCGAAGGCTATGTCTACTCATCCGAGGCGAGTTTTATCGTTGCTTATGGCCAGCACCCTCGTGTACGCGTGGCCCGCTCAGTCTCAGGATGCGCAATCGCTGGGAGAGGCCGCCCGCCAGGCTCGCCTCCAAAAGCAACAGAAAGATGCGAAAACCAAAGACGCCCCCGTCAGTTCCAAGGATTCTCAACCGCCCAAGCCACCCAAAAAAATCGTCACCAACGAAGACATTCCCGAACACGTCGGATCGACCCTCACTCCTACACACACGCCTCGCATTCCAGCTTATGGGCCTCCCAGTTATGGCTCCCGAACCGCCATTGCCGATCGGTTGAAGTCCATGATCGAGGCACAAAAAGCCGGCATCGCTTCCATGCAAAGGAATATCGAGAGCCTTACCCAATCCCTCGAGCACCCCGAAACCTGTCTCACCGACTGCGCCCAGAAGAACGAAAGCCAAAGAGCGAAGGCCATGCAGCTGGAAGCCATGAAGGTCCAACTGGACCAGCAGCAAAAGCGACTGGAAGATTTGCAGGAGTTAATCCGCAAACAAGGTTTCGGCAGCTCCGTCTACGACCCATAGCCGCGTTCCATAAACTCGCCGAAGCGGCATCCGCCTCGGTTGTCAGGCGAAAATTGTAGCGCCGGCATCCTGCCGGCTGTCGCGAGAGCCTGCGCTGAGCTAGTGGAGGGGGCGTCCGCGCCCGCGCACGCGACGCAGCATACTCCCGCAAAATTCACATTCCCAAAAACCTCCCTCGCATGCGAAATTAGTTCATGTCCCTAATCGTGCGTCCTTCCCCCATTCATTCCGTTGGCGTGTACACCTCAAAGCCCATCCGCAAAGGAACCCGCGTGGTCGAGTATGACGGCGAGCGCATCACCGCCGAAGAAGCCGACTGCCGTTACGAAGGCGTCTCCCGCACCTACCTCTATGGACTGGAGGATGGCGAAACCGTGATCGACGGCCACGGACTGGGCGCGTACCTGAATCATTCCTGCGATCCCAACTGCGAAGTCGACGAGATCAAAGGCCGCGTCTGGATCTTCGCCATCCGCGACATTGTCGCCGGCGAAGAACTCGTCTGGGACTACAACCTTTACGACGACGACGACCCCGCCCCCTGCCACTGCGGTTCACCCAAATGCCGCGGCACCATGTACTCCAAAGAGTGGATTGCAAAGTTGCGCCGCCGCGAAGCCCGCAAAAAGAAAAAGCTGGAATTGACAAAGACCGGGAAGGGCACGGGGTCAAGTCGTGCCCATCCGGCGCTCTTAATTGATGCCGGCTTCAGCCGCTGAGGGTCACTCGTCCGCACAAAGAGCGTGCTTCATGTCATTGAAGAGATCCGCCCAAAAGATGCGGACGGCTATCGATGGATTCTGAGGACCGTTCGGAAGCCACAAACCTTCGTGAACCGAGATGACTGACTAAGAGGCGAAAGACCTGCTACGTCCTAGACTCCGCCGGAACAACTTCCGGCGCCTTCCCGCGCTCTCGCCATCCTTCAATGATCAAATACAGCACCGGAATAAAAAGCAAATTCAACACGGTCGACATAATCATTCCGCCAAACACCGTCGTCCCCACGGAATGCCGCCCATTCTCTCCCGCGCCCGTGGCCACCACCAGCGGCACCACGCCCAGAATGAACGCCAGCGAAGTCATCAAAATCGGCCGCAAGCGAATCGTCGCGGCCTGCACTGCCGACTCCACCAGCGGCACTCCGCGCCCCCGCAACTGCTCCGCAAATTCCACAATCAGAATCGCGTTCTTGCTCGACAATCCGACCAGCATGACCAGTCCGACCTGACAAAACACGTCATTCTGCAATCCCCGCATCCATTGTGCCCCCAGCGCTCCCAGCAGCGCCATGGGCACCGCCAACAATACGATGAACGGCAGCACAAAACTCTCATACTGCGCCGAAAGCGTCAGATAGACCACCAACGTACCCAAGGCGAACAAAATCAGCGACGTCCCGCCCGCCGCCAATTCCTCCAGCGATAGCCCGGTCCAGCTGTACGAAAATCCCTGCGGCATCTTCGTCGCCAAATTTTCCATCGCCGCGATCGCCTGGCCAGAACTGTACCCCGGCGCTGGCGAGCCATCGATTTCCGCCGACCGGAAAAGATTGTAGTGGCTGATCACCTGCGGCGTCGTCGTCTGGGTAATGCTGATCAAATTGTCGAGCGGCACCATGGCACCGCTGTCGGAGCGAACGTAGAACCTTTTCATGTCCTCCGCTTGCGCCCGGAACTGTTTGTCGGCCTGCACGTAAACTCGGTACGAGCGGTTGTTAAAGTCGAAATCGTTCACGTACGCCGATCCCATGTACACGCCCAGCGTATCCGTGATCTGCGATAGCGGCACGTGCAGACTCTTGGCTTTTTCCCGCTCAATCGTTACTAGGTATTGCGGATCGTTGGCGGTGAACGAAGTGAACAGTCGCGTTAAATCTTTGCGCTGAGCCGCTTGCTGCATCAGGCTTCCTGCCGTTGCCGCCAGTTCCTCCAATTTGTGCGCTGCCTGATCCTGTACCACGAACTGGAATCCGCCAAATTGTCCCAGGCCCTGAATCGGAGGCGGCAGCGTGGGAAAGACGATGGCTCCCGAGACCCCGAACATCCGCGGACGAATGCGATTGATAATCGCTGTAGCGCTATGCGCGTCCCCTTTGCGCAGGGAATAGCGCTTTAGCGGCACGAAAATGAGTCCCTGATTCGCCGCCGCTCCCGCAAAACTGAACCCGGCAATCGAAAATGTTCCTTCCAGTTCCGGTTCATTCGCGAGCAGTCCCGCCACTTGCTTGCCAATCGCCTTCGTATATTCCAGCGATGCCCCCGATGGCGCCTGAATCACAATGATGAAATAGCCCTGATCTTCATCCGGCACGAACCCCGTCGGCACGCGCGTGAACACGAAGTAAGTGAACCCGAGGCCTGCGAAGAACAGTACTGCCATCACCACTTTGTATTCCAGCACGTGATGCAGCAGCGCACGGTACCCACGGGTGAGGGCCGTGACGCCGTCGTCAAATTTTTGCAGCCACCACCACTTTTGCCGGTGGGGACCACTCAGAAAAATTGCCGCCAGCACCGGGGCGAGGGTGAGCGCGTTGAAGGCGGAAATGGCAATGGAAAACGCGATGGTCAGGGCAAACTGGCGAAACAAAATGCCGGTGGTCCCGGGAAAGAATGCAACCGGCACAAACACGGCACAGAGCACCAGCGAGGTGGCGATGACGGCGCTGGTAATCTCAGCGGTGGCTGCCGCCGCCGCTTTGTGGGAGTCGTGTTCGCCCTCGGTGATATGGCGCTCAATGTTCTCAATTACTACGATCGCGTCATCGACGACCAGGCCGGTGGCGAGTGTGATGCCGAACAGCGTCAGGGTGTTGATGGAGAAGCCGAGTAACTTCACAAAGACGAACGTGCCGATGAGTGACACCGGAGTGGCGATGAAGTGAATCATCGTCGTCCTCCAGTCGCCGAGAAAGATAAAAATCACCAGGATGACCAGCAGGATCGCCGAACCCACCGTGTAGACCACGTCCCGGATCGACTCTCCCACCGCGTCCGTCGTATCGAACGCAACTTTATAGTGCATGCCGGGCGGAAAGCTTTTCGATAGCCGTTCCAGTTCCGCGATCGCGCGCCGGTCCACATCCAGCGCATTCGCCGTCGAGAGCTGCGTGACGGCCAGACCCATCGCATCCTGCCCGTTGAACTGCACATCGTTGGCGTAACTCTCCGCTCCCAGTTCGGCATGCCCGACATCTTTCAGGTGGACCAGCGTACCGTCGCCGTTGGTCTTCAAGATTATGTTGTCGAACTGAGCCGGCTCACTCAACCTGCCCACCGCCCGCACGCTCACCTGATACTGCTGTCCCTCGATCGCCGGCTGTTGGCCGACTTGCCCAGCCGCGACTTCCACGTTCTGTTCCGCAAGCGCGTTCACCACGTCGGACGCGGTTAGACTTCGTCCCGCCATCCGCACCGGATCCAGCCACAAGCGCATCGAGTATTTGCGCTCGCCAAAAATGATTACATCGGCGACTCCCGGGATACGCTTGAGCGCGTCGCGCACGTAGACATCGAGATAGTTGCTGACGAACAGCGTGGAATATATATTGTTGTCGGCATAGACGGCCGCGCCAAACACAAAGTTCTGCGAAGTCTTCGCCGTCGTGATGCCCACGGCCTTGACTGCGGCCGGCAGCCGTCCCTGCGCCGTGTTCACGCGATTCTGAATGTCGACCGTGGCCAGATCCGGATCGCGAGTCAAGTCGAACGTCGCCAGCACGCTGCTGGTTCCATCGTTGCCACTCGTGGAAGTGATGTACTTCATCCCTTCCGCGCCATTGATTTGCTGCTCGATGGGAATCGTTACTGCGCTTTCCACGGTTTGCGCGCTAGCCCCGATGTAAACGCTAGTCACGCCAACCTGTGGCGGCGTCAGATTGGGAAATTGCGCAATCGGCAGCGTCGGCAACACCGCCGCGCCCGCCAGAACAATCAGTAGCGCGCACACCGTGGCAAACACCGGTCGTTTAATAAAGAAGGCGACAAACATGAGAAATCCCCGTGCGGCTTTCGCCGCTCAGTGCCCAATGAACTGTAGTGAAAAAGGCTCCCGGCTTCCGCTACCCGGTCTCCGGTTCAAGCTGCAATCACAACACGGTAGTTGAATGTTTCGAAGCGTAAATGCGTAAGTCGTGAGCCCGGAGCCGGAAGCCGGCCTTCAGCTCAGCGGAATCACCGGCGCCCCGTCCCGCAGAAATTGAGTTCCGGAAATGATGACTTTATCCCCCGCCTTGATGCCATCCTGCACTTCGTAGTCGTTACCCACGGTCTGCCCGATGGTCAGCGGTTTCTGCCGCGCCACAAACGATCCCCCAGCCTGCGCCTCCGCCACGAACGCAAAATACTGGCCCGCCAGTCGCGATACCGCCAGAATCGGAACTTCCGGGTTGCGATGTGTTCCCCACACCACGCGCGCCCGAATGAACTGCAATTGCCGCAGCGCGTCATTCCCGTTAGCAATTCGTGCCTTCACCAGGACTGTCTGCGTCGTGGTATCGACCTGCGGAGAAATAAAGCTAATCCGCGATTCGGCGACTACCTTGCCCTCGCCGTCGAGCACCTGAACCGGCAGATTCATCTTGAGCTTCATCGAGTGCTCGATCGGCACATACACGTATGCCTCCAGGCTGCCCGGCTGATCCACCGTGGTTAGCAGGGTCGTCACCGTGACCCGGTCTCCCACTCGCACCGGAATATCTCCCACCACGCCAGCCCGCGGCGCGACGACTTTATAGTAATGCAGCTGCACTTGCTGCTCGCGCACGTTGGCATCGAGCGCATCCATCTGCGCTTGAGCCGCGTCCAGTGCCGCCTTCGCCTGATCCAAATCCTGTTTGCTCACCACGCCCGCCGACGAAAGCCCCACGCTACGGTCGTACTGCTTTTTCGCCCAGCTCAGATTCGCTTCCTGGGCCGCTCGCGCGCTTTCCTGGCTCTTCACCGTCGCCTGCTGCTTGAGCGGATCGATCTCAATCAATGCGCTTCCCGCCGCGACTTGTTCGCCCGAGTGCACAGGAATCTGAACCACTTGCCCCTCGACCTGCGGCATGATCACCGCCGAGTCCCGCGACTTCAGCGTGGCCACATACTCCGACGCATCGTCGACCGGTACTGCCCGCGCCTCCAGCACCTTGACCGGCATTCCCGCCGGACCCCCGGCGTGGGGATTCTGTGCGGCTTTTCCCGAGCAGCCCGACGTGATCGCGTTGGCCACCAAACTCGCCGCCAGCAAGCCCCTTGACACGAATGCTTGAAAGTTATTTGCCATAAGTTGCGGAGGTTTTTCTCTTCACCACTGCAGCGCGAAACGACCCAAGCCAGGGAATCAATGCCCCTGGCAAGGCGACTCCGCTACTGCGCGTTGCTCCAAATATTGTCCAACCATAGATTGCCCAACCATCATCTCGGACGCAAAATAATCGTACCCGTGAGCCTGCCTCTGGATTCCTGGATGCCCACATTGTGCGATCTCCGGGACCCGTCCCGAAGTTACGGCGCCAGCGAAGAATCGCCCGATCTTCGTTGTCATTCCGAGAGCAGCCGGAGCGAAGGCGACGGCAACAGAGGAATCTGCTGTATCTTACCTCACAATCATCTGCCCCAAAATCTCCACCCGCAACATCCACGGGCGCAACCGCCGGATCCAGCGCATCCGCATCGAAAGTAATATACACGGGCCCCGCAGCCTTCAACTTCTCCTGAGCCGGCGGCGACCGCACTTCCACCACAATTGCGCGTGTGGCGCGGGCGCCCCGCCCGCGTGACCACGGCTACTTCTTCACCGCAATGCCCAACTCCCGCAACTGCCGCTCGCCTACCGGTGTCGGCGCATCCACCATCAAATCCACAGCGCGCGCAGTCTTGGGGAAAGGAATCACTTCCCGCAAGCTTTCCGCTCCTGCCAGAATCATCACGATGCGGTCTAACCCCAGCGCTATTCCACCATGCGGAGGCGTCCCATATTCCAGTGCTTCCAGAAAAAATCCGAAGCGCGACCTCGCCTCGTCGTCCGTCATGCCCAACGCGCGAAAAATTTTCTTCTGAATATCCTGACGATGAATTCGAATCGATCCCGACCCCAACTCGGTTCCATTGAGCACTACATCGTAGGCCAATGCCCGAACCGCGCTTAGTGTGGATTGCGGATCGTTGACCGACTCAACCCCCGCCTCCAGCAAACTCATGTCCTCATCATGCGGCGAGGTAAAGGGATGATGCGCCGCCATCCACTGCTTCTCGCCCTCGTCCCATTCAAACATGGGGAAATTCGTGACCCACAAGAAACGGAAATCCTTCGCCGGATCGCCCGACTTCTTGAAAATGCCATGCCGCTCCGCATACTTCTGCGCCAGCGCCAGCCGCAGCAGCCCCGCTGACGCATAAATCGCCAGCTCCGCAGGAGTGACTTTGCGATGCGTGGGCATCGCCGTCTGCGGCCCTGCCTGCGCTGACCCGGCCACCAGCACGATCAGATCGCCTTCCTCCATCCCAACTTTTTTCGCGATTGCGCCCCCCGCCTGGGGAAATTTCGTACCAATGCGTTTGAAGTCTTCGAAAATCTTCGCGCCGCCCTTGGCGTGGAACATCGGCTTGATGTCGTCGCGATCTTTGCGCGAAAGCTCGCCAACTTTCGGCGTGCGAATTGCAATCACGGGCAGGTTTGCGTTGATCGCCAGTTCCTGCAGATTTTCCGCCGCAAAACACTCCCGCACGTCGGTAAACGCAGGCAGCCGCAGATCCGGCTTGTCGATACCATACAGCCGGATCGCCTCGTCATAATCCATGCGCGGGAACGGTGTCTTGATCGCGCTCCCCGCGGCCTGAAACGCCGCCGTCAGAAATCCCTCCACCACTTCCCAAACCCGCTCCGGCTGCGGATACGACATCTCCAGATCGATCTGCGTAAACTCCGGCTGCCGGTCCGCCCGCAGGTCCTCATCGCGAAAGCAGCGCACAATCTGAAAATATTTATCGAACCCCGAAATCATCAGAATCTGTTTAAACAACTGCGGTGACTGCGGCAGCGCATAAAACGTTCCCGGCTGCACCCGGCTCGGTACCAGATAATCCCGCGCTCCCTCCGGCGTCGAACGCGTCATGAATGGCGTCTCAATCTCAAAAAATCCCTGCTCCGAAAGATAATCGCGAATCGCCTTCGCCACCTGGTGGCGCAGCTCAATGTTGAACTGCATCACCTCCCGCCGCAGATCGATATAGCGATATTTCAGCCGCGTCTCTTCATTCGTCAGCGCCGTGTCCGACGGCAAGAACGGCGGCAGCTTCGACTCGTTCAAAATACGAATCTCCTGCGCGACCAGTTCCACTTCACCCGTAGGAATATTCTTGTTGACCGTATCCGCGTCGCGCAACTTCACCGACCCGATCACCGCGATCACATACTCGTTGCGCACTGTATTCGCCTTGTCATGCGCTGCCGCGTCCAGTTCACGATTGAGCACCACCTGGGTCACACCGGTCCGGTCGCGCAGATCGATAAAGATCAGGTTCCCCAAGTCGCGCCGCCGGTTCACCCATCCCATCAGCACGGCTTTCTTGCCGGCATCGGAGGCGCGCAGCGTCCCGCACATATGAGTTCGTCGAAGATCCCCTAGGAAATCGAGCAAAGCGTGTCCTTAACAGTGAGAATGCGGCAGGTCTGCCGAAACCAAAGATTATAAACGCTCCTCCCGTAGCGCCGGCGTCCGGCCCGCAGTGGGGACGCCCGCGCCCACTCACGCGCGAACAAAGAGTAAGCTCAGCTGGAAAAAACCTGGAACCAGGGCACCGTCGAACCGTGTGGGAGCAATTTCGGACCATCAATGTCCTCCCGGCTATCTCAGCTCCCATTCGCGCATCTACTATATAAGTGGAATGCTGGCAGCCCACCCCGTAGACGAAATTGAGCAGCCCACGCCAGTTCCGCAGCTGCTGGTCGAGCTGCCGTCCTGGCGGCAAGTTTTTTTCGGCAACCTGCGCGACCTGATTTTCCCGCGCCCTCTGCCTCCGCTCGAGCTCCGCTCGACCCCTGCAGCTTTCTGGACAGACGTATTCGTGAGGCGCCGTCTTCCCTGGCCGAGATTCCTTCAGTCCGTCGCCTGCCACCTCATAGCGCTAGCACTGCTCATCGCCCTGACCCGCTTCTTCGCGCTGCACCCCGAGGTTGTCGCCAAGCCGGCCTTCGACCACGAGCAGGCGATCTATTACCAGCCTTCCGAATACCTTCCACCACTCGACACTCGCAGTGCGCAGAAGGCACAATCCTCCAAAGCCGATCCAGAGTTTTCCCGCCAACCCATCATTTCTGTCCCGCCTGAAGCTGACAACCGCTCCCAAACCATCGTCACCCCACCCCGCATCAAATTGAAGCGCGACATTGCGCTCCCCAACATCGTGGCATGGTCGGACAAGATGTCTGACATTACCCACAAGCCGCGCCTGGCGGTTCCTCCTGTCCCTCTGACGCAAACAGCCGAGATCACCCGGATCGCGCCCCAACTGCAAAACACCGTCGTAGCTCCTCCGCCGAACATTCGTGCTTCGAATGCAGCTACCTTCCAAACTCCGCAACCGGCGGTCATCGCCCCTCCACCGGCTCTCCAAGCCGCATCCGCCAGAACCCTCGGCGACCTCAACATCGGCGCAAGTGCCGTAATAGCTCCCGCGCCTCATCTTCCACTCGCCCAACAGCGCGCCATCCCCGGATCGCAGTCGCCCGGCCTCGGCGCTCCGCAACTGGTTCCTCCTCCTCCCTTATTTTCTACTTCGGCGTCTGCAGCCGATTCTTTTGGAGCGCGCGGCCGCGTCATTGCCTTGAACCTGCATCCCGCGCTAGGCGCGCCACCTCGCGATCCGTCCGGCAATCGCCGCGGTGCTTTCGCCGCGACGCCCGAAGGCCACCCCGGAGGGCCGGAATCGCCCGGTGCTAACTCCGCAATCACCGGTGCCGGAGCGGGTTCCGGCGGCGGCAAGCAAATTGCAAGTGGATCAACTCGGAAGGGAAGCAGCAATGCTCTCCCCGGTCTCTACGTGGGAAGCACAGCCACAACAACTTCGCCCGTTGCGGTCGATGAAAATAAATCCCCAGGCAACTCGGTCAATCCAAACCTTATCGCCAGTGTGCGGCCGCCCCGGGTGACCAGCGCGCCTTCCCGCCCCTTGCAGTCGGAAGGCGTGTCCAAACTTTCCGATGCCGAACGCGCCGTCTTCGGCAATCGCGAATTCTATTCCCTCACGCTCAGCATGCCGAACTTGAATTCCGCCGGTGGCAGTTGGGTCCTCCGCTTCGCCGAACTGAATCACGCCTCAACTCTCCGCGACCAGTCAAAGCATCCCGATGCGAACTCCACCCCAGATCTTTCCCAACCCTCCGCGACGCGCAAAGTCGATCCCGCCTACCCGCTGCAACTCATGCGCGAAAACGTCGCCGGCACGGTGATCCTCTACGCCATCATCCGCGCCGACGGCACCGTGAGCAACGTCCGAGTTCTGCGCGGTGTCGACGACCGCCTCGACCGCTTCGCGAGCCAAGCCGTGGCGCAATGGCAATTTCACCCCGCGACTAAAAATGGAACTCCCGTTGACGTCGAAGCCACGTTCCAAATCCCCTTCCACCCGTCGCGCCTAAACTTCTAAATGGTCGCTGTCATTCTGAGCGAAGTAGGGCCGCCGCAACGCGCCGGCCATACGCAGTCGAACGATCCCTGCCTGCTGGTGCGCCCAAGGACACCACAAGGACCTCTCCGGTGGGAAGCGATTGGGGAGTTTGAAAGGAGTTGCAACTGTCAGTTTGGAATAGTGGAGGAAATTCCCCCCGCAGAATCGATCATTTTGCAGGCCGCTGCGGGATCTTCGACTCCGCGGCGCGATTCACTTCGTGACTCGGTCCGCTACGCTCAGGATGACAGGGCATTACGAATGAAGCAGCCTTAAGACTAAATTCTCGCGCCTCTATCTGGCCGCGCCCTTCTTCTTCTCCAGCGCCGCATAAATCGCCGGATCGGTGCAAATCTCGTAATAGGACCGCTCCGTCCATCCCTTTACCGAAAAATCCGCTGGATCGATCCGCGGAATTCGGCTTTCCCTCACCACAATCTTGCGAAAGATATCGCGACCCACCGGCACGGTGGCGGTGTACAGCTTGTAGTCGCCCTTATCCGACACGGACAGGGCCGCCGGCAATCGCACCTTTAAGGGCTCGAGCGTGATCTCCTGTTGCAACTTGCGGAAGGCGGTTTCATTCATGCGGATGCCGCCCAGGTTATAGCTCAGAATCACATCTTCAGGGTTTCCATTCTCGTCCAGTTCCGCCGCCTGAAACGCATACACGTGAAAAGGCCCGGCCTGCGGCTCCATCACCTTGCGCGCTTTCTTGTTGCATGCCGACAGCCGATCGCTCTCGTTCAGCGCCTCGGAAATCATGATCTGATGTTCGCCATCCATCAGATACAGCGGCGCCGACTCCTGCGAAGTAATCCCAATGCCGAGTTCCAGTTGAGGCATGCTCGAGCGCTGCATCAGTTGGTTATACCCGCGCACAATTTCGATGATCTCGCGCGCCAGCACGCACATCCGGCTTACCGCCAGCCCCGGCTCCCCTTCGCGCTCCAGAATGGCCAGAATAATGGCGTCGCCTTCAAGAAACACCTTCTGCGCGCCATACTTCTCCAGCAACTTGTTCACCGGATCGTAAAAATTCAAACTGAAGTACGACGCCGGATTCAGCCCCTTCTCCATCATCGTTCGCGTCAGCCGCGTCGAGTCGCGCACATCTGCCTTGAGCACCACATGGCGCAGCACGCGCTCCGCAGCCGTCTCCACCTGTTCTTCCGGAAGTAAGAATTCATAGAGCGTTCCGTTGACCCGGGACAGTTCTTGCAGACGTTCGTTTCCTGCCAGATTTACGGAATCGAGAGCGGCGTTGACAACCTCCAACCGCCGCAAATCGCGATGGTAGTGAAAGAAATCTCCCAGAAACCGCGCGGCCACCTTCGCCCGCTCCGCCCCGCGGCAACTCGCCACCTTGGCCACTGCCGCATACAAGCTGTTCGGTGAAAGCTTCCCGTGCTCCTGGATCATGCGCTCCACTCGATCGCATTCCGTCCGGTCGATAAGCGCGTTTTTCAATTGCTGCGGATTGATTCGCGGCGCATATTCGCTCAACAGCGGCACCACGTGATACGAGGCAATTACGTTCTCCATCACCTGCTGATCTTCCAGCAACCGCACCCACGCCGCCAACCGCTCCTGTTGTGCTGCTCCCTCGGCGGAATTTTCGGGCGTTCCCGTTCCCACCAGTTCTCGCGCGTTCTCCGGAACGTTCATCCAGGAGTCCAAAGCTTCCGCGCTCACTTCGTCTCCATAGATCGAACGCAGGAAACCCGACGCAATCTCCCGCATCCGGCCATAGCGATCCGGATCGCGATCCCAATTCCCCATCATCACGTAGTGCTCCGCGCACAGGTAGTCATCCCGGCCGTCCTCGGAAAACAGCAGCCGATTCAGAAACAGCGGGTAAGTGAAATAGCTTCCGTCGCTGGTCTCTTCGCCGAACAACGACCGCCGCGTCCGCGCCAGCGTGCTCTTCTCTACTTCACGCAGAGTCTCAAAGATCTCCTGCCCGGTCTTGCGCAGAATGATTCTCTTCCGAACCTGGAACGCAGCCAGCCGCTCGCGATACTCATGGGCCCTCTCCTGGCGCATGTTGTCGTAGCTTTTGACTTGTACTCGGCACCGCTCCAACACCTGCAAAAACTGCTGGCTCATTTCCGTGCGCACGAACTTGGTGACCGCCAGCCGCGCCAGCAGGTCGACCGACAGCCGCGATTCTTTCTTTGCGCGATTCAGCGACCCAACCTGCAATTCGGCCAGGGCCGATTTCCACCCGCTGGGATCGTTCTTCAGTTGCCCCGCTTTCCCAGCCTGATTCCGCATCCACGTAGGCCCCTGCGCCGATCGCAACGGCTCCGCCGACAATACCGCATCCAACTCGCCGTGCCGAGCAATCAACCGCGCAATCTGCGCCCGCCCCAACTCCACAAATCGCGGACTCAGCACCACGTCATGCCGCAGGTTGTCGACTCCGACACTGAGTCCTTCCAGCACGACCGAAGGCGTCGAGGCAGCCAAATTCGGCAGCGCCGCCTTTTCTAGCGCTCCGCCCAGTCGAAAAATAGGAATTCGTGGCATCAGGATCAGGATTCTATTCGGAAGTTGCTGATTTCAAACGAACATGTCGAGGTTAGCACGCAGCCGATGCCAGCTAAAGTTACCTCGGTTACTCGCTGAATTTTAGCGATGCTAAAGCCCCGGCGGTTGAGGATTGCCGCGTGCTACAAAGTTGTGACTCAATAGGGAGGATGCCCTCGGTCAACATCCGCGAATTGCGCGACACTCGTCGACTTAGGCCTGGCTCCGGTCCGGAAAAACAATGGAACTGCGAGAGCGCAGCGAGGTGATCGCCAGCATCGTCCCGGCGCATGTGCAGACGCCCAATGAGCATTGGCCCGATTTTACCAGCCGGCGGCAGAAGATTTTCGGAAAGCGGGTCCAATCGGGAGCGGACCTGCTGATCGAGGAACGCGGACGCTTCTGAGCATCTACGCGGATGCCACTCTTTTCGTTTCACTCTATCTGCCGGAACGTTACTCGGCCGAGGCAGATCTCCGCATGACGTCCAAGCCACAGCTTTGGCTCACTCCGCTCCATCGCGGAATGGACTCATGAGGTCTGGCAACATGTTTTCCGCAAAGAGATTTTCCTGCACGAGGCCCGGCAGGCACACGATGAACAGGAATTCGACCGTATAAACAGTGGATGGCTGGAGGCCGATTTGCCCGAATCATTCTGGAAGACTTGCACAGATCTGGCGCGCAAGCACGGACCCAAGCTCGGTATTCATACTCTGGATAGTCTTCGCGTCGCCTCAGCCCTGGAGTTCGGAGCTCAAGCCTTCTGAACGTTCGATGAACGACAGGCCAAGTTGGCCGCGGCAGCAGACCTACCGACATCGTGATTTGTCACTGCAAGATGACGGGAACATCGATGCTCATGTGGCAACAGCCGCTCCCGGCTGTCCGGCCGGGGCAAAGCCCGCAGCCGCGAACCGGATGCGGGCGGAGGCGACAGCAAACGACGACTGAGATCAGAACTGATACCGTCGTATGCGCGTGACGGTCCTGACACGGTATTCGCGTCTACTGGCTTTTCTCCCGCGCCGCCTCAAACTCATCACCCTTCTGCCACCCGATCAACTTGGGCAAACTTGCGGCCTCCCAGCCCAGCGCAAACCCAAACCTCGCCATCGCCGAGTCCCCCACAAAATCCATCTCCGCATGGTACTCATCGCTCGGCTGGTGATAATGCTTCTCCACGTACTCGTGTTCCTGCTCCAGTCCCCAAGCCTCGGGGTGCCCCTTGTATTTCATCCCTTCGTTGATCGAAAATGCCGGAATCCCTACCCGCGCCAGGCTGAAGTGATCCGAGCGGTAAAAGTGTCCAGCCTCCGGCCGCGCATCCGGACGAATCGCCAGCCGAAACTCCTTCGCCGTCGCCTCCACTGATGGATAAAATGTCGTGCGTTCCGCCCCGGAGACCTCCACTTCTTCCGGCGCTCCCAGCGGCTTCACATCGTCATAATTCAAATCCAGGGCGATCTTTCCCGCCGCGATCGGCGGATGCTTTCCCAGATACTCCGACCCCAGCAGTCCCTGCTCCTCCGCCGTGACTGCCGCAAACAGAATCGACCGCCTCGGTTTCTGCGCTGCCGTCCCAAACGCCCGCGCCAACTCAATCAGAATGCCGCACCCCGTGGCGTTGTCGTCCGCGCCGTTGAAAATGTTGTCCCCTGGCATGTCGGGACGAATGCCGAAATGATCGTAATGCGCCGTATACATTACCGCCTCACCGGCCAGCTTGCGATCCGCCCCCGGCAGCATCGCCACCACGTTGTTCGACTCGAAATGCCGAACTCTACTTACCATATGCGCCCTGAGCTTCGCCCGCAGATTCACCGGATGAAACTCCCGCGACTGCGCCTCCTGCATCATTTTGTCCAAATCCATTCCCGACGCCGACGCCAGCCGCTTCGCCACATCCAGCTGCACCCACGACGCCACCTTCAACGCCGGCCCTTCGAGCTTCAAAAAAGACTTCTCCCCCGAATTAGAATTCCTTACGACTTCCCACGGATAGCTCGCCATCTGCGTCTGGTGAACCAGAATCACTCCCACAGCACCCTTCCGCGCCGCCTCTTCATACTTGTAAGTCCAGCGCCCGTAGTAGGTCAGCGCCTTGCCCTTGAAAAATTTCGGATCGTCCGACGGCGGTTCGTTCACCAGCATCAGCAGAACTTTCCCGCGCACGTCCTGCCCCTTGTAGTCATCCCAGTTGTATTCCGGCGCCTCAATCCCATATCCCACGTAAACGATCTCCGCGTCCACATCCGACTGCGGCTGCTGGGTCTGGTCGTAAGCCACATACTCGTCAAGAGGCTTCAGATTCATCGTCTCGCCCTGCTTCGGCACCAAAGAAAACTGTGTCTCGGCCAACATCGTGATCCCCACCAGCGGCACCTTCTGCATGAAAGTTCCGTGGTCGCCGGCGGGCTTCAGCCCATACTCGGCAAACTGGGTGGCAATATATTCCGCCGCAATATCTCCGCCGCGCTGCCCGGTCCCGCGCCCCTCCAGCAGATCGTGCGACAAATAGCGCACGTGCCAGCGAATATGCTCCGGCGTAATCGTCTCCAGCGCGACAAAGGCCGGTCCCGGCAGCCTCACCGAAGGCGCGCTCCTCGCCCCCTTGGAACCGCCCGCTCCGCCATCCGCCGCCCATCCGGGCAGGCTGGCGCACACTATTAAAAAAGCCGAAATGACCTTCAGCATTGGTTGCATAAATTAGGTATCTCCCCCAACAAAGCGGCGCGCCAGCTGGAAGACTTCTTCTATATCGGTCTAAATGTCTATGGATCTAACCGAATTGTAAAGGACGGTATACCCGAGGTTGTCTGAGAAGTAACGGAGCTCCCCGCACGAGAGTGCACCTACCAATGGAGTAAGCGGTTCGTTGTGGGGACAAGGCTGGTGTGGGGACGGGCGCCTTTGATTCCGCCAGACCGGCGGCTAATTCTTCGACCCTCAACCCGCCTGGAAATCCCGTACATCCTCGCCCGGCCTGAACATCACCGCGGGCGCGATCCTGCCCGCGTCCGCCATCCGCCGATTAATATCGTCGAAATCGGCCTTCATCCATCCCACGCTGGAAACCTCAATTTCCCCATCCCGCGCAACATAAAAAATCGAGGGAACATTGGTCAGCCCATAAGCATTCGAGGCAGGATAGGACCGCGTATCATCGAGCAGCACCGGAAACGTAATCCCGAACTCCTTGATAAACGCAGCAGTGTCCTTAGCATCATTCTGCGAAACCCCAATCAAGGAGACGATCCCTGGCAGTCCCACTCCCGTGGAAGCGCCGATAGAAGAGCGGCCGGTTGAAGAGGCGCCGGCAGAAGAGGCGCCGATGGAAGGGGCGTTGGTGGAAGAGCGGCCCTTTCGGGCCGCGTCAGCGTCCCCGTCCGAATTGGGCTTTAGCCCCTGAACTTTGCCTTCCCGCGTCCGGCCCCCATAAGCCCGATGCAGCCGCTCCAGAAACGGAAACGCATACTGGCAAGTCGGACACGAAACCTTGAAAAACGCCAATACCACTGCTCCGCGCGCAAGCTCCTCGCTCAAACAGAACCGCGTCCCGTCCACCGTCTTCAACGCAAAATCGGGAGCCTTCGCTCCCACAGCCAATGCTGCCATCGTCTCTCCTCAATCATCCTTCACAAAGAAGTCTCCAGGAGTGCACAAACCCTTGCTCCTTGGCACCCTGCTGACTCTAATTTTAGATGACCGTACGCATCTTTCGGATGGAGAGAATCCCGTTACGATCCGCATTCGCCGAAAGCCGCGAAGCGGCGAAAGAATACAGGCCACGGCGCCCGCCGTGGGAAATAGACCAAGCGGCAACAGCCCCAGCGGGGCGAAAGACCGGTCTACCGAACGCCGCCCGGGACAGGAACGGAAACGATTCCCGCCTTCCGCAATATCTTCTGTGTCAGTCCCGTTAGGGCAATTCGTCCTAGCCGCCCGACTGCAATCCACTCGCCGCAAACCGCCGAAGGTGCCGGTCCGCGCCACACCCGCACCGTGTAATCGGTCACCGTAATCGAATGCCGCAGCGTGAGGTAGGGCTCTGGAGGCACGGCGGCGCCGTCTCCATTCCCATTCGCCTTGTCATTCCGACGGCTCGCAAAGGAAGCCGTCGGAATCTGCTTTTTGATCTCTGATTTTCTATTCCGAGCGAAGCGAGGAATCTGCTGTTGGTGTTCGCCCATCACTGACCCCTCCACCTCCGGCAGCTCCCACATCCCCGCCATCAATCGCGCATCCCGCGCTCTCTGGACCAGGAAGACTGCATCATCGCGCCCGCCATTATCGCGATAGTCCAACGCATAATGAATCTCCCGCTTCCTCTGCCGCGCCACCTTCGCAGCGCCTGCCAACTCCCCGCGCGTTGCGCATAACTCGATCACTGGACAAGTCAAACACGCCGGTGCTTTCGGCGTGCACACCGTCGCCCCCAACTCCATCATCGCCTGATTAAAATCCCCCGGCCGCTCCCGATCCAGTAGCCCCTCCGCCGCAATCCAAAAATCCCCGCCGCTCATCCGCCGTCCCGAAACCCGCTGCAGCACCCGCTCCACGTTCCCATCCACCACCGCCACAGATTCCCCAAATGCAATGCTGGCAATCGCCGCCGCCGTATACCGGCCGATGCCAGGCAATGACCGCAACTCCTCCGCCGTCGCCGGGAACGCCCCCAGCCGCGCCACCACCTTCGCTGCCGCATGCAACATCCGCGCCCGCCGGTAATATCCCAGGCCGCTCCAAGCCGCCAGCACCGAAGCCTCCCGCGCCCGCGCCAGCTTCTCCCCTGTCGGAAACCGCCGCAAAAATTCGTGATAGTGCGCAATCACTGCCACCACCCGCGTCTGTTGCAGCATGATCTCAGAAACCCACACCCGATAAGGGTCGCAGCTCTTCCGCCATGGCAAATCGCGCGCATGCGCGTCATACCAGGCCAACAACTGCGTGCGGAACCTTTGCTCTCGCAAATCGCTATTGGACATAGCTGCCCTACAATTGATCGTCGAAGCCCGCATTTAAACACAGAGAATAGTCCCAGGGCGTCATGCTAAGCGCAGCCGCTTTTCAGGCGGAGCGAAGAAGCAGCCCTGAGAGAAGTCGAAGGGATCTTGCGCAGACCGGCAACAGGAGTAATCTAAGCCGCGACGCCGGCAGCATGAACCACCAAAATTCAACCACTCTCCATTGACCGCGCCCTCAGCTCACGAAATAATAGTCCAGCCCGGCATGCCGCAACCCATTCACGCCGCGTCATCGCAAGGAGCAAGGAGCGCCATGACCGACTTCAACCGCAAAGTCGAAGATGCCTCGGCCCGCGTCAGCCAAACCATCGGCAACGCCGCCGAGCGCCTGGAAAAAGAGATTCCCGAGTTCATCAAATATCTCAACGACGAAGTCGTCCCCGCGGTCCGTACCCACTCCACCAAAGCCCTGCGCGTGGCCTCGAAAAAGCTCACCGAATTCGCCGACTACATGGAGCAGCACCAGCACCCGCCCAAGTGATGCCGTCAAGAATCGCACGCACCCCGCTCCGCGCTCGCTTCATCGACGTCATGGTGCGATTTTTTGTTCTGAGCGCAATTCTTTTTCTGAGCGCCTGCGTCCACCCCAAACCGGTGACCGTGAAGGTCCCCGCCCCTCCGCCGTCCGCGGAATCGACCGAGCCGACGGAATCCCGTCCGGCCACCAGCGTCCCACCCTCCAAGACAGCCCCCAACCCTCGTGAACCCAAGCCCAGCGAACCCAAGCCTCACGAAGAAGCAAGCGTCGAAGCCGACCTAGCCGAGCCCACTCTCCCCGCGAGCGCCCGCTCCATCGCCACTGAAACCGGACTCGCCAGCTGGTACGGTCCTCCCTACCACAACCGCCGCGGATCGAATGGCGAAATTTACAACATGCACGCCATGACCGCCGCCCATCGCACCTATCCCCTTGGTTCGATCGTGCGCGTCACCAATGTAAAGACCGGCGCGACCGCGCTCGTCCGCATCACCGACCGCGGCCCTTTCATCCGGGGACGCGTCGTCGACCTCTCCCTGGCTGCCGCCAAAAAACTCGACGTCTACCAGCCCGGCGTCGCCCAGGTAAAAGTGGAATTGATGCAGTCCGCTGTGTCCCCCGAGACGCCCGGAAAATGGGCCGTCCAAATCGGCGGATTTCCGCACCAACCCGCCGCCACCAAACTCGCCGACCACCTCAAACGCCGCTATCGTACCGCCCAAGTCCTGTGCTTCGCCAGCCCCGCCGGAGACTGGTGGATCCGCATCCGCGTCCTCGACGACGACCACACTCGCGCCCAAAAACTAGCCGCCGAAACCCAAACCCCCGAAGGCTCCGTCTTCCTCGTCCGCTTAGATTGATTCGATGTGGCGCGGGCGCCCCCGCCCGCGTGCCCTTGACCTTCGTTCAGCCCACCGCGGAACGATCTCTGACCAATTCGAACCGGGAAGGGCACGACTTCAGCGGTGCCAGAAAGACCGCACGGGATTCGCGGCTTCAGCCGCTTACCCCCTGACAGTCGCGCCGCCGCAATGTTATCGTTTTCCCTACGAACTCGTGTGAACAAAATAATGACCGATCCCAAGTGCCTCTTCTGCCGCATCCTCCGTGGCGAAATCCCCGCCAAAAAAATTCACGAAGACGACCACGTCTTCGCCTTCGAAGACATCAACCCGCAAGCCCCCACCCACGTCCTAATCATTCCCAAAAAACATTTTGCTGGACTTAAAGAAGCCCAGTCCTCCGACGCCGAAATCATCGGCCGTTGCCATCTCGCCGCGGCCCAAATCGCTCGCCAGCGCAACATCGAGGAGGGATACCGCACCGTCCTCAACGTCGGCCCCGGCGCCGGACAATCCGTATTCCACCTCCACGTCCACCTCCTCGGCGGCCGCCCGCTCTCCTGGCCCCCAGGATAGCCTCGTGTGGGGCGGGCACTCCCTTCGACTTCGCTTGGGCAGGCTCTGCCCGCCGCTTTCGACTTTCGTTGAACCACCAAGAACGTGAGGGCATGACGTCAGCGGCTGCGGAAAAATTCTCCGAACCCTGTCGTCGTGATGAAGAAATCTGTTTGTGTGGGACCGGATCTTTACCCGGTCATCGAGCGTGACTCGCTCGTTCTTGGCGCGAAGCCGGTGCAGGTAGAACGGCCTGAGCGAAGTCGAAGCCGTGAAAATTTCGCTGGGATGGGGATGCCGAGCCTATTGCACCGTCGGCTCCACGTCTTCCGGCGCCCCGTGCCTGCGCAACAACTGTGGAAGGTTCTGCGAAAACGCCGACCGTGGCAGCACCATGTCGCAACCGACCTCGTGCGCCTTCTGCTTCAAATCTCCCTGCACGTGCGACAGGAATCCGATAATCGACGTCCCCTTCTTCAGCTTGCTCTTCAGCTTCGGAATCAAAGTCAGCGGTTTCACGCTGGCGAGGTTCAAATCGAAAATAATCAGCGACGGTTTCTCTTCCCCGTTCTGTTCCATCCGCTCCATCAGATCTTTGTCCGTCTTCACGAACTCCACTTTCACGTTCAGCTTGCGCGCCGTCTCCTGGATCTTCGCCATAAAAAACAGATCTTCGATAAAGGCGAAGATGCGCGGGGTCGCGTCTCCATTCACCGGCAACGGTTCCGGCTCCGGCTGCGAATATTGCGCCGCAAACCCCGGCCTTTGCCGCCCGCCGCCCTTGTGCCCATTGTTGTTTCCACCGGCCAGCGCCGCCCGGTAGCTGTGATCCATCGGCGCGGTATAAATGCCGTCTTTGTTTTCCCGGCTCAAACCCGGCCCCGGCCGTTGACCGCGCTGATTGTGGGGACGGCGTCCGCGCCGCCTTCTTCTTCCTCCTCCACCACCGGAGGAGGGTCTTCCTGGTCCTGCGTTCATAGTCCTCTCAAGCTGATGCTCATTGGTTGCAGAATTTTACAGAATTTCGAATGGCCCGCCAGCCGCGCACTCCCACCGCATTCGCGCAGAGTTCCGCAGAGCGTACCGAATCGGATCTGCGCAGTTGCGGGTGGCGACTGGACACACTGTGGAACGAACCCCAACTCTTGAACACGAACTACTTTCGCGAATAAAAAACTTCCTAATTTCTATCGATTTCGTTTATCGGATCCGTTAATGGCGCCGCCTCGAATCGGCTGGCGCGGAAGGCCCACGCGGGAACGCGGCCTAAATGAGAACACCTTTATCGTACTCGTCCCTCTCCAACCGCGCAAGGCCCATCCCACCTTCCTTTTGCACAGGAGGACATGACTCCTCGGTTTTCGCCTCCGCGAGCCGCGAATCGGCCGGGACCCCCCTTCCTCGCGTCCTTCGCCAGAGGGATGGGGACTTTGACTCTCCAGATTTTGACTGTCTGGATTCCAGGGTGCCTCACTTCTCGCCGCTTTTGCGAGAAGTGGGAATCTCTACACCCTCTGCGCCCCACCCAGCCTGGTCAGCGCCCCCACAATTTTCCCCGACCACTGCGCCACCTCATCCTCGCGCAACGTTCTCTCCGCCGACTGAAACCGCGCCCGCAACAGCACCGAATATTTCCCCGCCGCGATCGAGTCCCCGCGAAAAACCTCCACCGGACGAAACTCCCGCAACTCCGGAATGCTCAATCCCGCCACTGCCTTCCGCATCTCCTCAAACGAAACCGCATCGTCAAACACAAACGAAAAGTCCCGCTCCACCGCCGGATATTTCCCCAGAGGCGAAAATTTCACTGCACGCAATCCAATCCCATACAGCGCCTCCAAATCAAACTCCGCGAGAAACACCCCCTGCCGCAACTTCCGCGCCGCCGCCACCTCCGGATGAATCTGCCCAAACTGTGCTACCCACGACCCATTCACCCGCACCCGCGCCGACCGCCCCGGATGAAAATATTCCGCCGTCTCGCGATCATAAGTCGGCTCTTGCGAAAATGCCGCGAGAATGTTCTCCACATCGCCTTTGAATCCACGAAACATTTCTGCAGCCACCGCACTCTCATCCTTGCTTACGTCGAGCGCCCCACCCACAGGCAACGTACCCCGTACAGCCGCCGCGGTGGATCCCAAACACGCCCGCTTCGGTTCCACGGAACCGTCAACCGACAACCCATAAACGCTCCCCATCTCAAACAACCGCGCCTCGGCCACATCCCGATTCAAGTTCCACCCCAGCATATCGAGCATCCCCGGAGCCAGCGACGTCCGCATCACCGACGCCTCCTCGCTCAACGGATTCTCCAACTCCGACACTCTGACGCTTTGAAGGGGCGCGGCTTCCAGCCGCGTCGTCCCCGGGCGATCATGATTGGCAGCTTTAACCGCTGAAACAGATCCCGATTTTGGGTGACGAAGCGCTTCCAGCGCTGCCATAGGACCACCATCTTCATGTGGGGCTTTAGCGCCTGAGGGAAAACTCGACTCAAACCTTTCCGCATCCGCATGCGAAATGAATGTCAACGACACCGCCTCGTTATATCCCAAACCCAACGCCCGCTCGCGAAACGCCGCGTCCATCGCCGCATGCGGCAACTCCACCACCGCCCCGCTGTAAGCCGGCAGCGTGTTCCCAAACTTGTCATACCCATGCAACCGCGCGATCTCCTCGATCACGTCGATCTCGCGCTCCACATCCAGCCGCCAGCTCGGAAGATAAACACGAAACTGAGCGTCTCCCTGCCCCTCGGGAATCAACGTAAATCCTATTCGCTTCAGCAGTCGGAAGATCTCCCCGGAGTCGAGCCCCTCGCCCAGAATCCGCCGCACCTCTGAAACCCGCAGCACCACCGGAGCCTGATCCATCGGCCGCGACACCACATCCACCACGTCACCATCTAACTCCCCGCCGCCCGACTCCAGAATCATTTGGGCAACGAGATCGCACGACACCACTGTCGATTCAAAATCCGCCCCCCGCTCGAACCGATGCGAAGCATCCGTATGCAGCCCATGCCGCCGCGACATCTGCCGCACAATCCCCGGATCCCACCACGCCGACTCAATCACAATGTTCCGCGTCTTCTCGGTAATCATGGTGTCGTACCCGCCCATCACTCCAGCCAGCCCCACCGGCTTTCGAGCGTCCGACACGACGAGATCCTCGGAACTTAGCTTCCGCACGACGCCATCCAGAGTCCGCAGCGTCTCCCCATCCCGCGCCTTCCGCACCACGATCCGACCGCCCTCGAGCAAGTCCATATCGAAAACGTGCGTTGGCTTCCCCATCTCCCAAAGAACATAATTAGTAGCATCGACCGCGTTCGAAATCGCCCGCTGATCCAGCAACCCCAACCGATGCGCAATCTTCTCCGGAGAAGTCTGAATGCGAGTCCCCCGAATCACCCGAGCCGAGAACCGAGGACAAAGCTCCGGCCCTTCGACTGTAATCGGGAAGGCCACATCACGAATCGGAAACGCCGTATCAGGAGTCGAAAACGCCGCATCGGATACCGTGGAAGAGCGGCGCTTCCACGCCGCGTCATCAGATCCACGAGAGACCGCGGCTTCAGCCGCAGCTGACAGCTGAGAGCTGACAGCTGACAGCGCCTTCAGCGGCACCTCATAAATCGCCGCCGCCTCCCGCGCCACCCCGTAATGATTCATGGCATCCGGCCGATTCGTCCCAATCTCCATCTCAAACACCGTGTCCGCGCCCGACCCGCTGATCCCGTCAACCGAAATCCCGACATTAGTCAAATCCTCAGCCAGCTGGCGGTCATCGACGGCCAGATCAACAAAATCGCGAATCCATTGCGAAGAAAGTCTCATTGGAAGCTTCTAGCTCCTAGCGGCTAGCTTCTAGCTGCCCCACTCTCGAAAGAGCCAGACGCTAGGAGCTAGCAGCTAGAAGCTTTCTACCCAAACTGCTGCAAAAACCGTACATCCCCCTGAAAAAACAGCTGAATATCATCCACTCCATACTTCAGCAGCGCCAACCGATCCACGCCCATCCCAAACGCAAACCCCGAAACTTTCCTCGGGTCGTACCCATTGTCCTTCACAAACTCAAACACATTCGGATCCACCATCCCGCACCCCAGCACTTCAATCCATCCCGTCTGCTTGCAGGGACGGCAAGGCTCCACCCCGCGCCTCCCGCTCCCCCCGCAAATAAAACAAGTGACGTAGAGTTCCGCACTGGGCTCGGTAAATGGAAAAAAAGAAGGCCGGAAATGCGTCTTCACCGACGATCCGAACAGCGCCTTCATGGCGTGATCGAGTGTCCCCTTCAAATCCCCAAATGTGATGTTGGTATCGACCGCCAGCCCTTCGATCTGATGAAACATCGGCGAGTGGCTCGCGTCGGGAGGATCGTTGCGATGCACCGTCCCCGGAATCACAATCCGAATCGGCGGCCGCATCTTCTCCATCGTCCGAATCTGTACCGGAGAAGTATGCGTGCGCAGCAACAACCGCTCGCGCTGCGGCTTGGATTGTTGTCCCGCAATGAACAGCGTATCCTGCGTATCCCGCGCCGGATGGTTCGGCGGAAAATTCAATGCCTCGAAGTTGTAATAATCCGTCTCAACGACTGGCCCCTCAGCCACGGAATACCCCAACTTCTGAAACACCGCAACAATCTCCCGCCAGGTCCGCATCACCGGATGCTCCGCCCCAATCGGCCGGCGGATTGCCGGAAGTGAAATGTCCACCTGCTCCGCCGCAAGCGAGTCCGCGCCGGACGCGGCAACGTGCGCAGTCTCCACCAGTTCCTGAATCCGGGCCTTCAATTCATTCACGCGAATCCCGGCCTCGCGCTTCGCTTCTTTCGGCGCGACCTTCAGCCAGAAGTCATTAATCTGCGTAAGAATCCCATTTTTCCGCGCCATCCACCGGTCCCGGAACGCCTTCAGCTCCCCCTCACTATAAACTTCCGCAGCCTCACGCGAGCACGCCCCTACGCAGTCGCCGGCAGCCTTCTCCAGCGCCGCCGCCGAATAATCCGTAAGCTTGGGAACGGTATATGCCACGATGACGATGACTCGGAACACGGGTTGTCATCGTGAGCGGGACTTTTGCGCGGAGGACCTATGCGGTTCTTCGCTTCGCTCAGAATGACAAAGCTAGTGATGACAAAAAGAAATCGGGTGCCCCGGCCTTGTCTCTCGGTTCTTTGGAGAGACAGCGCCCGCCCTGACCGAAGTCGAAGGGGCGGGGACCTTGACGCTCATGTAAAACGAGATCAGAACATGGCAAGCCGGAAGCCCGAATCCGTCCTACGCCGCCCCTTCAATCGCGCCCTTCGCCTGCGTAGCCAGATTCGAAAATCCAGCCGGGTCCTTCACCGCCAGATCGGCCAGAATCTTGCGGTCCAGTTCAATTCCCGCAACCTTCAGCCCATGGATGAACTGGTTATAGCTCATCCCATTCAGCTTGGCGGCCGCACCGATGCGCACGATCCACAGCGAGCGATATTGCCGCTTGCGCTGCTTGCGTCCGGAGTAGGCAAACTTCAGCCCGCGCTCGACGGCTTCTTTCGCCGAGCGGTACAGTTTCGATTTTGTGAGGAAGTAACCGCTAGCGCGGTCAAGTATCTTCTTGCGTTTCGCGCGCCGTTTAGTCCCGCGTTTTACACGAGGCATGGTTGTTCTCCTTTTTTATTTCCAACTACGGCGGCTGGAGGCAAGGACGATTCGCCATGACGGCAATCTCTCGGCCTCTTCACACACCCTGGACAAGCTTTTATGTGGCGCGGGCGCCCACGCCCGCGTTTGCAGGCAGCTTGCCGCAAAAAAATCTGCGCACCCGCATTCATCACCGCACGTCACAGCCTCTCGGCCGCGGATGCAAGAGGAGCACTTCTACTGGTACGGAATCATGCGCCTAACTTTGCGCTTATCCCCGTCGCTGACCAGCGCCGGCGATCCCAGATTCCGTTTTCGTTTCTTGCTCTTCGACGTCAGAATATGCCGCAGGTGCGACCGCCCCCGCTTTATCTTCCCCGTCCCGGTTACCTTGAAGCGCTTGGCAGCGCCCTTGTGCGTTTTCAATTTCGGCATAAAGTCCCTCAGAAACAGCCGTCAGCTCTCAGCATCAGCTGTCAGTTTCGCTTCGTTCCCGCAGAATTTCAGCTGACCCCTCAGATAAGATTTGTCATTCCGAGCGCAGCAGGAATCTGCTTTTCTTTCCTACGACGCCGGCTTGGCAACCTGCGCCACAGGCGCGCTGGGCGCACTCTGCGCCGCAGCCTTGTGCTTCTCTTCTTTGTGCTTTTCTTGTTTGTGCTTCTCTTTCTCCCGCTCCTTCTCCGTCTTCTTCGGCGCCAAGATCGCATGAAGAGTATTCCCTTCCTGGCGGGGGCGGAATTCTACGATGCTGTGGGGTTCTACGTCTTTGATCAGGCGCTCCAGGATCTGGCGGCCGAGGCCGGTTCGGGTCATCTCGCGTCCGCGGAAAAAGATTGTCGCTTTTACTTTGTCGCCTTCATCGAGAAACCGCAGCACGTGATTTTTTTTTGTTTCGTAATCGTGGTCGTCCACGTTGATGCGGAACTTGACCTCTTTTACGGTGATGGTTTTCTGGTGTTTCTTGGCTTCGCGCTCTTTCTTTTCCTGCTGGTACAGATACTTCCCGTAGTCCATGATGCGGCAGACGGGAGGTTGCGCGGTGGGCGAAATTTCGACCAGATCCAGATTCTGTTCGCGGGCTTTTTTGATGGCCTCGTAGGGCGGCATGATGCCAAGCTGCTGCCCATCGTCATCAATCACGCGGATTTCACGCGCCCGAATGCGATCATTGGTGCGGATAAAACGTTTATCGATACAGTCCTCCGTGCTCTAAGCGACTGAGAATAAAGAATTATAGCATGAGGATTCGGCGTGGGCGCGCGGGCTGGTTGATTGATAATATTTTAGTTTGCGGTTGTTAGCGCTGCAGTCGAGCTTCGCTCGGCTGGACAGCCGAGGACGGCTGTCCCCACATTCGATCCCGAGGTTTCCCTCTTATGTGTAGAAATATTAAGACTCTTTTCAACTTTGATCCGCCTGTGACCGACGACGAAGTTCGCGCGGCGTCGCTGCAGTTCGTGCGGAAAATTACGGGCTTCAATAAGCCGTCGAAGGCCAACGAAGCTTCATTCCTGACTGCGGTCGAGCAAGTTGCGGCAATTTCTACTGGGCTGCTGCGTGCTCTGGAAACCACGGCGCCGCCCAAGAATCGAGAAGAAGAGGCGGCCAAGGCAAAAGCCCGCGCCGCCGAAAGGTTCGGCAGCTAAGGGAAAATCCCTAGGGGAAAGCCTTGGTTTGATGCCTGAGCTACGGTATGTGCGGTATCGTACGCTTTCGGGAAATCAGCCATCATTGTGCGGAGCCCTCTCTATTCTTCGTATGCCTTTGCGACGCGTGGATGATCGAATCCGCCATCTGAGCAGCCGCTTAACCGACGCGACGCCGGAAGAGCTTCCGACCATCCTTCAGACATTGCTGGCCGCCATCCACGAAAAGATGGAGAGAATACGAGGCCTTGCAGTGAAACGATTTCTCGGAGGAGGGCATCCTTCCGAGAGGCGGGCGTTACCGCCGTAGTGCGAGTACTTCAGCTGGAGACTCAAATCTATACCGCTGGCCAAAGCCCCTTCTTTCACTGCGTTGCCTTGCCTTCCGTAACATACCCTACCAAGAGGCAATTTTTCTCAGGTTGACGTGAATATATCGGATGCGATAAATCTTTTTGTCCGGTGAAGTCCTTCCCCTGAGGCGCCATGACCCCTGACGAAAAAGAACGCATGCACGTGCTGTGTGAGCGGATTGCAAAAGAACAAGACCATGACAAGTTCGTAAAACTGGTGCAGGAACTCAACGATCTTCTGGACCATAAGGAGCAACGGCTGGACGATCCGTCAAAGCCGTCGTGATCCGGGGGGGAGGCGTCGGTTTCGAAAAGCTGGCCGAAAGGCAAATCTTGTCCAAATCTTGTCAAGGGGGCAAAACTGCTTCATTCCCGGTGTCCTTGTGCAAGCGAAGCGAATATAAAGTTGTCGAAATTTGCCGGCTTGCCTGGGTGAAATTGATAAAATACAGATACAGATATAGACAATTTCTGAAGGGAACAGAGGCGCAGCCTGTGGGCATGCGCCCTTCGTGTTTCTGGGCCGAATCGGGGGAAAAAGGGTGTTTCGCGACTTAATAAGAGGCGTGGGTGAAAAACCCACAAAACGAACTTCACGTGCAGTCGCTTCTTGAGATGAGGAGAAATTCCCACTTCTCGCAAAGTCGGCGGGGCACCCACAGTGTTGGTGATTCACGCGAGATCAAGAGAGCTGGGTCAACCGCCAAGTCTGGTAGCTCAATCGGGTTGACGCGTTTAGTTTCCCATCTTCCGGTTAGTAGATCATTTCGCGAACTGCGACGATCCTGTAGTTGAGAGCCTGGCTCATTTGAGTAGCCCAGCAACTGTCATACTGAAAGGTCATGGTACCGCCGCCACCCCAGTTCATCGAGGGGACACCGGGAGCGCTCGATGCGGGGAGGGGTTGGCCGCTGGAATTGTACAAGTTCGCCAGGAAGAGCGAACCGTCAACGACCCCGTTACCACCGCCGCTCTTGGTGACCGTCCCCTTGCCGATGACGAGAATAAGTCCGTTGTAGCTGGGAGCGCCGGTCATTATTAGATTGCCTTCGACCAGCAAAATGCCTGATCCTGTGAAACTCCCACTCAGCGTCAGGTCGCCTGTGACCACATTGACGACCGGGTTCGCTACCGTGCCAGGGTTGGTGATGGAGCTGGCGTTCCCGTTGTAGGTGTTCGCGGGAAGAGCAATCGCGGTCACCTCACTTACCAGTGTGTCCAGGCCCGCGACGGTGGTGAGCTGACCCAGGTTAGTATTCTCGTTCGAAATACTGGGAGTGACGACGTTGCCGTTTCCGGTATAGCTGGTCGGCCGGCTGCTTACGTCGCCGGTCAGCGCGGTGACCGAGTTGGCGTCATAAGCGCCAATCGCCGGCTCATTGAACGCCGACGGGCAAGTAACGCCCGTGGGTCGCAGGCTATTCAAGCTGCTGTTTTGATCATTGCCGGTAACAGTAAACGCCGCCGAACTGGGGGCGCCGTAGACCGGATTCGAGCCGTCGAAAATCATTGCTCCCGGCAGATTAAAATTCAGGGCGGCGGCTTCGGCTTGCAGCATGCGGCGCGAACCGCTCGGCGTCACCGCCAGCGTGGTCAACACATACACGGGTTCGTAACCCGAACCAAGTGCGGAACAGGTCGCGTACGGCGTGCCCGCGAGCGGAGTCGTGATCTCTCCCGCACCGGTCCAGCAGGCGATGTTTGAATAGTCCAGGACATTTCCGTCGACGGTGCTGGTGGTGGTTTTACCGGACGCGGTCTGGTTTGTTTTCAGGTTTACCCGAGTCCACTTCCAGGGCATCACCGGGTTGGCAGCATAGGAGGCGCTGGCGGTTCCGGTGGCATACCAGGAAGCGCCACCACCCGGAACCGGCGGGTTGTTGGAGCAAACGTTTGCTGCGCCCATCCTCGCATATTCACTGCAGACTTCGGTATCGGGGTAAAAGGTGCCGTTGGTGACCCAAGGTCTATCGGTCTCACCATTGCTTGGATTCAGGATGTACAAAGCTCCGTTATTTTGCCCCATCAGCACGGTGGGAAGACTGGCGCTCAAGGTGTTGCTGGCGCCAGTTCGAAGGCGGTCGCGAACCTCCTCGATTCCGGCTTTCGAGGCAAACAATGCCGTCTGCTCATCTCGAAAGTTAGTGCTGGAATTAATCTCGGTATTGGTCAGCATGATCATGCCGGCGCCGATCGCGGTGATCAGCAGGAGAACAAAGATGGCGATCAGCAGTGCGATTCCGCTTTCGGAATGTCGTTCCCGTTTCATAAAGATTTGAGTCATAGCTTGGTTTCCTCGATTAGCGCGCCACGGCTCTAGCCACTAGAAAACTAGAATATTGATAAGCAGAATTATCTAAATAGCCCAGACGACGCAGCTGTCCCTTCTTGTGTTCCGTGTGAACATACCGGTATGTTGGACCACTTTTCCGAGAGGGAGGAAAAGTTCACATGCCCTTATTTAGGATAGCGATCGCAGGAACCCGGAGTAGATAACGAGAGTCATGTTACGAGGTAACCGGCGCGAAAAAACTGAAGTGATTTGATTTCAAGGCTTTGGCGAAGCTGAGAAACGCGGGCTTAATACCCGCGCGGTGATTTAACGCAGCCGTTAAATATTTTTGGACAGCTTCACTCGCAACCTTCGTGATTCCCGCGGACATCTAAGGTTCAACTTTTCCGGCTCTCCCGCTTCGAGTACCCGGCTTCCTAGTTCGTACCCACCTGCCTGGTGTACAGAACTCCACAGTAACGCACGACCTAGCCGATAGTGTGACCAAAATTAAAATCATAATCAGGAGAAGTCCAATGAATCAGATCAGCACAAAATTCCGGATGACGACGTTGGCAGTTCTTTTCACTTTTTGCACGATGATGATGGCGAGCACGGGCGCCATGGCCGCGGCGAAGACAGCCTCGGGGCAGAACAGCGCGCTATTGCAGAGTAATGTGGCCGGTGGCGTATTGAGCGGCGTGGTCACGATCACGAGCTTTGCGGCTCAAAATGGCCAGGCAGTAGCGCAGGGCGTTTTTAACGGCACATTTACGAATGCGGCGGGAGTGGTTACGACGCTGACCAATCAAGCCATCACTGCGCCGCTGGCTAGCGCCTCGGCGAGTTGTCCTATTCTCAGTCTGACTCTCGGCCCCATCAATTTGGATATTTTGGGGCTGGTGGTTACGGTGCCCAATCCAGTCGTGTTAAACATCACGGCTGTTCCGGGCGCGGGCAATCTGTTGGGCAATCTGCTGTGCGCAGTTTCGAACCTGCTGAATGGCGGAAGTCTGACTGGAGTGTTGGATACGCTGGTCACCGACCTGAATTCAATCCTCGGAGCACTGTAAGGGCCGCAAGCCTTATAGGGAGAGCGTGCAGGACGCTCTCCCTATGAGAACTCTCGCGGGTTTCTTCGACATCGAGCCAGGGGACGAGGATTTCGTGCGCGGCAGGGACGCTTCGACTACGCGGGGAGGATCGCTACGCTCTCCTCACCGCTTCGTTCTGCGTGACAAGTCTTTTTTTGGTTCCGCACTATGTGCGGCCTGGCGGATCTGTGCTTCATGGATGTACTTTTTCACGGATGCACTTTACTGAGCTATGAGGCTGCGGTTCGGGGCGTCGCGCGGGGTTGTCCGACTAGGGTTCCATCCACCACATCTTCGATTTGAGCGCGCAGCCAGTGATTTGAGGCGTGATGGCCGCGGAGGCGGAGCTTCAGGTAGTTTTCGGTCAGGGCTTCCGTGAAGACAGGGGGATGCTGGGGTTGATCGGCCAATTTTGTGGTGCCGGCTGCGCGGACGGGGGCGCCCGCGCCACACGAGGCCGCGCCACATGAACTGAGGGTGATGGCTTGGATTTCCTGGCCGATGAAGGTGCGCATGAATGCGTGTTTTTTCTCGGCTCCTAACTCGCGAAGGATGCGGTTGCGGTCGCGGGCTAGGTGCACGGGAACTTGATTCGGCAGGGCGGCCGCGGGAGTTCCGGGGCGAGGGGAGTAGGTGAAGACGTGGAGGTATGTCAGGGGCAGGGTTTCGATCATGCTGCGGGTGGCTTCGAATTCGGCATCAGTCTCGCCGGGGAAACCGACCATGACGTCGGCGCCGATGGCGGCGGTGGGCATGGCGGCGCGGATTTTTTCGATCTTCTCGCGATAGTGCCAGGGACGATATTTGCGATGCATGCGGCGCAGCACGGCATCGCTGGAGGATTGCAGGGGGACATGGGCGTGCTTGGCGATGCGTGGGGAGGAGGCGACCAGCGAGATTAGCTCGTCGGTCCAGTCCATGGGCTCGACGGAGGAAATGCGCAGTTTTTCGAGAGATGTGTTGGCGAGGATGGCGCGGATGAGATTCTCAAAAGTGGGCTTTCGGCTTTCGGCTCCCGGCTTCCGGAAGGCGTTTTCTGAATCGGTGATATCGGTCCGGAAGCTGAAAGCCGGGAGCCGGTCGGCGCTTAGATCTCGTCCCCACCTTCCGAGATTGATTCCGCTGATGACGACTTCGCGATAACCGGAATTCACCAGGGCGTTTACTTCGCTGAGGATTCGGTCGAAAGGGAGGGAACGGCTTTGTCCGCGGACGAAGGGGATGACGCAGAAGGAGCAGCGGTTATCGCATCCGTCCTGGACTTTGAGGTTGGGGCGGGTGCGGGAATTTTCGTTACCGTCGCTGGGGTCGAAGACGGGGGCGGCCAGGAGTTCGGTGTGGGCGAAGATGTCGGAGACGAAAGAGCGGACTTCGGGCCTCGGACTTCGGGCCTCAGGATTCCAGCGTGATGGTTGAGGCTCCGCGGGCAGATTCGAGCTGGAATTCGAGCCCAACATCGCGAGAGGAACGAATGCGGTGTCTGAGGGCTGAGGTCCGAGGTCTGATGTCTGAGTTTGGGTGACGATTTCTACGAGTTGGTGTTTGTGGGAGTTGCCGACTACGACGCTTACGCCGGGGAGCGCCGCGATTTCCTGAGGAGCGCGCTGGGCATAGCAACCTGTCACCACGATTTGAGCGTCAGGATTTTGGCGGCGGACGCGGCGGATGGCGGCGCGGGCGTCTTGATCGGCGGCGGCGGTGACGGTACACGTGTTCATCACCACGACTGAGGCTTGAGCGGGCGTGGGGGCGCGGAACAGGCCGCGCAGCTGGAACTGGTGTTCGAGGTTGGCGCCGTCAGCCTGCGTGGCGCGGCAGCCGAAGTTTTCTACGTAGTAGGTGGACACCTGTTTATGTTAGCGCAATGGTGCGGGTTCGAGCGGAGGCATTACGGAGAAATCCCACTTCTCGCAAAGGAGGCGAGAAGTGGGGGCACACAGATATACAACACCCAAGCTCCCGGCCAGACGGAAACAACGTCAAAGGCCGCGGGCGGGGGCGCCCGCACCACACTCGCTCACGCGGTGGCCGCGGTTCTGCGGGATTGGAAACATTCTCGGCAGAAGACGGGGCGACCTTGGGTGGGGCGGAAGGGGACGGTGGTTTGCTTTCCGCATCCCGAGCAAGTGGCCTGAGTCTCGACCTTGGTGTAACGATAAGCTTGTCCGGGAGCGGGGGGCGCGCCGAGGATAGAGACCCGCTTGGTCTTGCAGGCTTTGCAGCGTTTGGGTTCGTTCTTGAATTGTTTGTCGTGAAAAAAAAGCTGTTCCCCGGCAGTGAAAATGAAATCACTTCCACAGTCGATACATTTCAGTACCTTGTCCTGAAATTCCATTGAGGATGGCTCCCTTCAGCCCTTTTCCGCGTGCCCACCCGCGGGGAAAGAACTGCGGTGGTACAGCGAAAAAACAGGTCGTGAACAACTCCCCCTGTACAGCTCCTTGGACTCGGCCCGCCACGCGCCCAGGAGGGGCGTGGGTACGAACTATCTTGCTTTCTATGCCGGAAGAATTATGAGTATGAAATCCCTGCTGCAGCTCGAAGGGGTGGGGGCCAGATCGAGCAGAGCCGCCCCGGGAAGGAGCGGCCCTTTCTTGCGTCATGTGCCTGCGTTAGTCCTGTTCTTTGCGCGTTTTCTTGCGAGCTCGCTTGCGAGCAAGAGCGGCTTTCACACGCTTTTTCTCGCCGGGCTTCAGGTAAAAGGAGTGGCGCTTGACCTCCTTGATAATGTCTTCCTGTTGCACCTTGCGCTTGAAGCGGCGCAGAGCGTTCTCGAGGGATTCACCCTCTTGAAGTCTCACTTCTGCCAAACTGACACACCCCCAAACCCGTCCGGATGGACCGAACAGTTATTACAAGGAATTGGGCGCAAGTCAAGAGAAAGAGAGGAAATTTGCTGGATATTGGAACGGCGGAGTGGGAATGAATCATTTTGAGACGTTTCATTGGAGTAGTTTAAGGGCAGCAGCAGGTCTCTCCACTTTTCTAAATCGCTGAAAGCAAAATCCACGGGTCAAAATCCATCAAGTCAAAATTCACATCCTAACCGCAAAGAACGCGGTTAGGATGTGCCACCCGGCGCGGTTTAGGGTGGGGCGTCTGTCCATTCTCGGCCAGGGGCGTCCGTTGTCGGACGAACGCGGGGTGCTCTGTGACGGCGGGCGTTTCGCTTCTTCTTTGTTGCCAACACACTTTCTGACCGGTGGTTTGGTGCGATGGGTGCTGTGGTCTTGATCGGGAATCGTGCAACTTCGCTGGGCGTTCCCGGGAGCAAACGGCTATGGAGACGATCATTCAGGACTTGCGTTACGGATTGCGGCAGTTGCGGAAGAATCCGGGCTTCACTTTGATTGCTGTGCTCACGTTGGCGCTGGGGATCGCAGTGAATGCCACGATGTTCAGTCTGGTGAGCGGGTTTCTGCTGCGGCGTCCGCCGGGGCGTGAGCCGGAGCGGGTGGCGGTGGTTTCGTCGATCGATCCGGCGCAGGGATTTCAGGCCGATGCGAATCCTGTTTCCGCGCCGAATTATCTTGCCTGGCGCGATGCGAACCATGTTTTCGTGGATATGGCGGCAGCGGATGAGTCGCGGACTGTGAGTTTAACCGCGCAACAGCAGTCGGTGGCTCTGCCGTCGGTGGCTCTGCCGTCGGCGGCGGTGTCCCCAAATTATTTCAGCGTGCTCGGCGTGACCCCGAAGCTGGGACGCACGTTTGAGGCTGGCGAAGACCAGGCAGGGCAGGATCACGTGGTGATTCTTGGCCAGGAGATCTGGGAACAGCGCTTTGGTTCGGACCCTTCGATCGTTGGCCGGACCGTCCGGTTGAATCGGGAACCCTATACGGTGGTCGGCGTGATGCCCGCGAGTTTTCGGCTGATGGGATTTACTCCGCAAGTGTGGACTCCGCTGGTGTTGAGCGCTGCCGATCAAACGGCGGCCGCTCGAAAGAACCGTTCGTTGTTTGTGTTTGCGCGCATGAAGGCCGGGGTATCGCTCGATCAGGCGCGAGCCGAGATCGTTACGCTGGCTCGTCGCGCCGAAGAAAATTTCCCGGAGACGGAGAAAGGCTGGGGCGCAGCGGTGCGGACGCTGCCGAATTTCCTGGTCTACTCCTTCGGCATTGGCAGCGCGCTGGCAGTGCTGATGACGACGGTTGGATTCGTTCTCATGATCGCGTGCGCCAATGTGGCTGGATTGCTACTAGCGCGGGCGGCGGGGCGGCGGAAGGAACTGGCGATTCGCAGCGCGCTCGGTGCGGGACGGCTGCGAGTGGTTCGTCAATTGTTGACCGAAGGAGGGGTGATTGCGTTTCTGGGCGGTGCCGGCGGTCTGTTGCTTGCGTATTGGGGAATTCAGTTGGTGCGGGCTAGTTTGACTTTCAACGCCGCCGTGAGTGCGGTGCCGTTGGGCCTAGATAGAAACGTTCTGGTGTTCGCGGCGGGAATCTCGGTGGTGTGCGCGCTGCTGTGCACGCTGGCTCCGGCGCTGAGCGCATCGCGCACCGACATCACCACGAATTTGAAAGACGAAAGCCGGGGCGCGTCGCCGGGACGAGCGCAGAGCCGAATGCGGACTGTAATGGTGACCGGGGAGATTGCCCTGGCAATGTTCCTGCTCGTGGGAACGGGACTGCTGGTGCGCACAGTTTTTTTGCTGGACCATCAGAATCTGGGATTCGAGAGCGAGCATTTGCTCACCGCCAGCGTGACGTTGGATGACGCGCGATACAAGGATGCGTCGCGGCGGATTAATTTCGTGCAGGACTTGCTTTTGCATCTGCAGCAGCGTCCGGGCGCCGACGCCATTGCCATTGGTTCTGACTTGCCGGCAAGCGGACCGGGCAGCGCGGTCTTTCACATCAAGGGGCAGCCAGACGAGCCCGGCAATGCAGGAAGAAGCGCTTTCGATTTCGTCGTCAGTCCGGATTATTTTCGGACGGCAGGAATCTCACTGCTGCGGGGCCGGCTGCTCAGCGCCATGGATAATGCGACGGCGCCCCGGGTGATCGTGGTAAATCAGGAGTTCGCGCATCGGTACCTGCAGGATCAGGGAGCGGTGGGAAAGCAAGTCCGGCTGGATGTGAACGGTGGAACTCCCGAATGGAGCGAGATTGTCGGAGTGGTGGGCAACGTCAAAGCGTACTCGGAATTCACCCACGATGATCCGGAGGTATACGAAGCGTTTCTGCAGCGTCCGGTACCGTCGTTTTCGATCATGATGCGGGCATCGTCCGATCCGAATATTCTTGCATCTGCGCTTTACAACACGGTCGCGCAAATGGATGCCGAACTGCCACTGGCTCACGTGATGAGCATGCCCGCTGTACTGGATACGCAGAGAAAGGGGAACTCGTTTTTCGAATGGGTGTTGGGGGCGTTTGCGCTGCTGGCGCTGATTCTGTCTGCGATCGGAATTTATGGGCTGATCGCTTACTCGGTGGGGCAACGAACGCACGAAATCGGAATTCGGATGGCGCTGGGGGCTAAGAGCCGGGACGTGCTGCGCATGGTTCTGGGCGAAGGGATGAAGATGACCGTGATCGGAGCTGTGGCAGGGCTGGTGCTGGCATTGCCGCTCCCGAAAATTTTCGGCGCGATGTTTGTCGATCTTCACATTCACGAACCTGCCGTTTACTTTATTGTGCCGGTTGCGATTTTTCTGGTTGCGATCCTGGCGACATATGTGCCGGCGCGGCGGGCTGCGGGGGTAAATCCTATGAGTGCGCTGCGGCAGGATTAGGGCCGGACGGCGCACGGTCATGGTCAAAACGTTGCGTGAGTCAAAAGTCTGAAGTCAAAAGCTTTTTTAATCAAAGTCTTGAATCAAACCTTTAGTCAAAATCCCTACCCTAACCGCAAAGAACGCGGTTAGGATGGGCCACCTGGCGCGGTTAGGGCTGGGCTCGATGAGAATAATGGGTAAATATGAAATTCAGAGTAAGCGTGGGGCGCCGCCGCGTGGGGCTTATTCGCAGGGGTGGCGAGCGGGAGATTTTGTTTTTGTGACTGGCACCGGGCCGAGCGATCCCGTCAGCGGTGAATTGGTGGGGGATACGATTGAGAGGCAAACGGAACAGACGATCGACAACATGTTGGCTGTTCTGGAGACGGACGGGGCGTCGTTGCGCGACGTGGTGAAAGTTACTGTGCATTTGAGCGACACTGGGCTTTTCGCGCGGTATAACGCGGTGTATGCGCGGCGGTTTGCAAAGCCTTATCCGGTGCGGACGACGGTGGGGAGCGATTTAGGGCATTCCCCGGGGATGCTGGTGGAGATGGATTGCGTGGCTTATGTGGAGAGGAAGAAATCGAAGAGGGCAAAGAAGAAGCGATAACGGGGGAACAGTTCATTTGCGCGGGAGATCCCTCCCTTCGCCTGAAGTGCGGCTCCGGTCGGGATGACGTCGTGCTTAATTGTCATTGAATTATCATGTATCCGGTTTTCTTTATCTGCCGCGTAGGGACGAGGCTTCGAGTTGCGAATGAAGCAGCGGGGCTTCGCGGCCGCGGGCTGAGACGGGTTCTGCCGATTGGATGATGCCGCTGCGCACGAGCAGGGCGTCGTTGAAATTATTTACCGTGGGGCAGATGTGGCGGGGGAGGAGGAAGAGCGGGTCGCCAATTTGCGGCGCACGTGCACCTTCCCGTACTGCTATGGGGAGATGCTCTTCGCTGGGAGAAAGCGGCGTGAGTTCGGGATGGCCGAGTACGAGGCAGGTGGGGATGCCGGCATCGGCAGAGACGGTTTTGTGGCCGGCGTCGCAGGTGACGATTCCGGGATGCGGATGGCTTACGACGCGGGTTAATACCAGTGCCGCGGGGCGGTAGCCGTATTCGGCGGGGAGTTGAGCCAGACTGCTGGCGTCGCAATAAACGATGGTGCCGGGCGAGATGCGGTGAATGAAGTTGCCGTGGCGAAAGCCTTCATAGCTCAGGGAGCAGGGGAATGTCGGCGTGCCTGCGGTGATGATCTCCGGCGCGGGCATGCCAGAGCGCTCGAGGTCGCTGGCGATTTTCAGTAAATGGTCATAGCCGCGATGGGCGGCCTGCGTGCGCCCGGGTTCGGCGAGGCTGCCGTATTGGCCGTCATAGTAATGGAGGCCGCGAAACTCCAGGCCGGCGGCGGTGACGGCTTGCGCCAGGGCGATGATCTGTTGCGTGTCGCTCTGGTCAATGCCGGTGCGATTCATGCCGGGATTGATGTCGAGGAAAATCCCTACGCGACTGGCACCCCACTGCTGGAGATGCTCTTCACTTTCTCCCAGAACGGAAATGCGGACTTCGGGGAACTCTTGGGCGATTTCGTGTGCGCGGCGGGCATTGGCCCCCATTGTGGGATAGGCAAGAAGCACGTCGGTTGCGCCAGTACGGCAGGCCGTGAGGAGTTCTAGGGTGGTGGCGCATTTAAAATTTTGCACGCCACGATCGAGCACCATTTTGAGGGTATAACTCAGCTTGGCGGTTTTGATGTGGACGCGCCATCGGTTTGCATCGCCGGAGAGCAAAGCCAGTGTGCGGTCGATGTTGTTGGCGATTTCTTCGGGATAGAGGAGTAGCGCTGGGGTTAGGACGTCTTCGATTGCGGAGACGGCATAGCGCTGGTTCCACGGTAGTTCGGGCAGCATTGATTTCTGCGTGGCCATTACGGATTTGATGATAACGCGTCGGTATGTGCGCCGACAAAGAAGTGGAGCTTCGCTCGAGGGACAGCCGAGGACGGCTGTCCACACAACTACTGCGAGTACGTTCCGCGGGAGATCCCTCTCTTCGGCTGAAGAACGGCTTCGCTCTGGATGACGCCCTTCTGGTGGTATGGCTGACGGTTAGTGACTGACTGACCACGTCGCTCGTTGATTGACGGACTTCGTCCCTGAGAGTAGGCTCACGAAACTTTATCGTGCGGAGGCTCCATCTGGCAGAGCGTAATGAGCGCGGGGATCTTGTTCGCGGTCTCGGGCTGTGGTCCGCGACGGCGATTGTGATCGGGGACACGATTGGGACCGGAGTTTTTCTGGTTACCAGCGACATGGCGCGAGCGGTTGGATCGACGAGGCTCGTTTTTGTAGCTTGGATCGCCGGCGGTTTTATCGTTTTATGCGGGGCCTTCTGTTATGCGGAACTGGGGGCGGCATTTCCGAAGGCGGGTGGGCCGTATGTTTATCTCAATCGCGGGCTGGGGCCGCTGTGGGGATTTTTGTTTGGGTGGATGAGTTCGTTTCTGGAGCGGCCGGTGGCTATGGCGACGCTGGCGGCGGGGTTTCTGCGGTTCGCGGGATTTCTGTTTCCGGTTTTAGGCACGCCGTTGTTTCGAGGACACCTGGGAAGTTATGAGTTTGTTTTTACGGTGGCTCAGCCACTGGCAGCGCTGGTGGTGCTGATTGTAACTGCGATCAATTATTTAAGCGTGCGAATGGGCGGAGCGATTCAGGTGTTGCTGACATGTTTGAAGATGGGAACGATTCTAGGGATTGTGATCGCGGGAATTCTTTTTGGCGGCAAGTATGTGGTTGAAACCGCGCCAGTGATTGCGCCGCTCGGGTGGGCAACGATGGGAGCGGTGCTGACCGGGCTGGTTCCGGCGATGTGGGCTTATAACGGGTTCAATGATCTGGGGGACTTGGGCGAAGAGATTGCGCATCCGCAGAAAAATATTCCCCTCGCAATTATTTTGGGGCTGCTCACCGTGGGCGGGTTGTACTTGTTGGCGAATGTGGTTTACTTCCATACTTTGCCGTTTGCGGAGATCGCTGCTTCGCAGCATTTGGCGTCGGATGTGGTGCAGTCGTTTGCGGGGGCGCGCGGGGCGGCGTGGCTTACAGTGGCAATGGCGGTTTCCGCGTTGGGAGCGCTGCATGTGGTGGTGATGACGGGAGCGCGGATTCCGTTTGCGATGGCGCGGGATGGAGTTTTCTTTCAATTTGCCAGGCGAATTCAGCCATCGTTTCATACGCCGAGCGGAGCGTTGACTTTTCTGGGATGCGTGGCGGCGCTGCTGGCACTGACGGGAACGTTTGAGGAGCTTTATTCGCTGTTTGTGTTTGCGGTGTGGATTTTCTTTGCATTGACGGCGATTGCGGTGCTTCGTTTGCGAAGGAATGAGCCGGAACTTTTGAGGCCTTATCGGGCCTGGGGTTATCCCTGGACTCCGCTCATTTTCTTTTTTGCGGCCGTGGCTTTGACGATTAACTTGTGGATGGTTCGGCCGGTGCGATCGTCGTTGGGGCTGCTGGTGATTGCGGCGGGAGTGCCGTTTTTTTATCGCTGGCGCAGGGCCGGTTGACGCTTCCGTGCGCTTGTTTTTTCTTGCGGTAACTTCCGGAGAGTCAAAATCCCCCCTGGGTTGCTCCATGCGACACAATCCCAGAAGCTGCGCTCATATCCGTACCCCAGATGCTGCAAATCGGGCGGGCGGCTCAATTCGTATCCCACGCCCCGGACGGTGTGAATCGGCTTTGCGCTGTGGCCGTCATCGATCTTGCGGCGCAAATAGTTGATATAAACGTCAACTACATTGGTGGTAGTGTCGAACGCAAGCTTCCAGACGTGCTCAATAATCATCGAACGGGTGACTCTGCGTCCGGTATTGAGCAGCAGGTATTCCAGCAGGGAAAACGCTTTCGTGGTCAGATCGCTCCGGCTGCCTGCGCGCTCGACCTTGCGTTGCACCCGGTCGAGCTTGAGGTCGCCCGCGATCAGCAAAGACTCCGACGGCAGGTGGCTGCGCCGCACCAGCGCCCGAACGCGAGCGGAAAGTTGGCTGGAGGAAAATGGCTTGGCCATAATCGTCGGCGCCCGTATCCAGACACTCTACCCGGTCTTCCACTCGCGTACGCTGGGTCAACACCGGCACGGGCAGGCTGGGCTTCTTCGCGCGCAAATGGCGCAGCGCGCTCACTCCATCCTGCTTCGGCGGCGGGTTCAGGTCGAGAAACACAACGTCATCTTCGAACTGCGTTGGCCGCCGTCCGAGCCTGCTCGCCATCCGGAAAAACGTCCACTGCGTGGTGCTCGCCTTCGAGGCCTGGCGAATAAACCTGGAAAGCGTTTCATCATCTTCCGCAATAAGAATTCGCATAACTTAAACCGTCCTTGGTCCAATAAGGCGAGTCTAGTTAGAAATCGCTCAACTGCAGCCAAAACTAAGGCCATAGAAAGGTCTATAGATGCGGGAATGGCGTTTCGTTTTAGAAAGGGATGTTCCGAATAAATCCGCGCGCATTGAGTTCCATAGTGGTGCGAACCTCAAAGGCTAACCCCTTCCCTCCGGCTCACACGAGATAATTCCGAAGCAAGTCTTCCGACTGGAGTTGTGCCTTGCGGATGGGGAGCAGAGCAACACTGAAATCTCTCGCGGTACCCGGCGGAGTTCTGCTCTTAGGCGTAGCGCTGCTCTTGTATTCCGGTTGGTTAACGCTGACTCTTCCTGCACTCAGCTTTCTGTACTACTGCGCGCTGATCGGAGGAATGCTGCTGGCCTGGCGGTTCCATTCCAGTCGCAGCTTCTTCGCGTTGCTCGTGTTATTTCTGGCTCAAGGGGCCCTTGCTCTTTTTGTTGAGGGGCCGGTGTCGACCGGAACGCCGGCTTGGCTTGCCTTTGAGGCGGTTGCCGTACTATTGCCGCTGGATTTCGTTCTTATCGCGCTGATGCAGGAGCGCGGATTCTCCGTTTCTGCTGCAGCGCCCGTCGGACTGATACTGTTCGTACAATTCGTAATCGTAGCTGTGCTCTCCCGCGCGGCGGGGCAGTTGCCATCGACTCCCGCGCGTGTTCATCACCTGGCGCTTCCAGTCTCTTTGCCGAGCTACGTGCTGGTGGTGTTCGCTGCCGCCATCACATTCTTGCTGGCGCGGTTCTTGTTCACCCACCAGCCCATCGACAGCGCCTTGCTGTGGTCGCTCTCCGCCTTCTTCTTGTCCCTGCGCTTTACCGCGATAACGCGCGTTTCGACCGTGTACTCGGCCACCGCAGCCGCCATTCTGGCGGCTGCGATCGTTGAAAATTCCTACCTTCTTGCCTATCACGATGAACTCACGACGCTCCCCTCGCGGCGCGCCTTTAACGATGCTCTTCTCCGAGTGCAGGCCCCCTATTCGATCGCGGTAGTGGATATCGATCACTTCAAACGCTTCAATGACACTTACGGCCACGAGACCGGCGACCAGGTCTTACGATTGGTTGCCGCGGGCTTGGCGCGGGTGACGGGGGGAGGACAAGCTTACCGTTGCGGAGGAGAGGAGTTCAACATTCTTTTTGCGGGAAAAACCACCGCCCAGGTCGCGGACCATCTGGAACAGTTGCGTGCGAAGATAGAGTCCTCGGAGTTCCGCACGCGAGGCGGCGATCGGCGGCAGGCTCCTCGCGGTTCGGATCGCCGCAACCCGGGCCGTACGCGCAAGGGCGATGCGATTCGACAGCTCGCCCAGGACTCAGCTCCCGCCGCGCTTTCCGTGACGGTCAGCATCGGTGTCGCGACCTCTGCAAAAGAAGGCTCTGATCCTGAGCGCGTCCTTCAAGCGGCTGACAAGGCGCTATACCGCGCCAAGGCTAACGGACGGAATCGGGTTGAGACGGCATCCTCCGCCCGTCGGCGCGCTCGCATCAAGGCTGCCGGAATTGCTTGAACCCTCGACGGAAGGAAAGCGGATGGAAGTTCGCGCCCACATCAAATTTTCTCGATCGAGTCCAAGCCGATCATTCAAATCGCGTTCAGAATGGGTGGGATAGTCGAAAGGTCTATGGAAACGTGCGGCCCGGACCGTCAAACTGATTTAGACGGGAAGTATGACGATCCGGTTCCGTACGTTTCGCAAGCACCGCAGGCTGTGCGGTCAGCCGGCAGTCGAAGGTGGGACGGTATGCTTCCGACCACTGCCCCCGCAGGCAGGACACTTCGAACGGATAAAAGCTACGCCCTCGGCCTTACCGTTCAAGTCCACGGGCTTCGCAACATATCCAGTGCCGCCGCAACTCGGGCAGTCTTCCGGAACCACTCCTCTCCCCCCTCAGGATTGAGGCCATTGTGATCGAAGTGAGAGCGAAATTCGCCGCAGACTGTTTTGCGTTACGAATCACGAACAAGAATTCAGGCTTTTTCCGCGGGAAGTCGGGGAAGTCTCGGAAAACCGGCACTGCAGCAGAGCCGGCACTTCCAAATGAGAGCATCGAATTCCACCAATCCGATCCGAAGCTAATATCCTAGTTCCAACGCCGTGATAAACTGGAAATTCGCCGGAGAGGTGGCAGAGTGGCCGAATGCGGCGGTTTGCTAAACCGTTGTACGGGCTAACACCTGTACCGAGGGTTCGAATCCCTCCCTCTCCGCCAGTCCTCGCAATCTAATGACTTAAGCGTCCGCCGAACTGTGAAAGACGCCACGCGGAGCATTCCGTCCAGTGTCCCGTTAGTGTCCGATTGAGTCCGAGGGAACGGTGCCACTGTTGACGGTTACCATGTGCCGCTCGGCTTCGATTTTGAAGTCTGCAGGGGGACGTTTCCCGCGCGTCATAACCTCTCCGATTGAATGGGTGACTCGCTTCCGCTCAATGGTGCCGCCGATGTTGCGACGCTCCCAGTAGCGGACGTACCAGCGCTCGCCAATGCGGATAATCTGCCCCTGCTGTTTTCGGGTTCGCATCTCAATTACCTCCTTATTCTTTTGCGTTCACGGGCTGCAACGGCTCGCCCGCAGCGCAAAGCGCACAGTGAATCGGCGAAAACCAAATGCACGGACAATGGCACGTTGGTGCACTGTGCATCAATGGCTGTGTTCACGGCAACACGCATCCGTTCATCTATTACGGTCCTAATTCCGACTGAAAGTGGTTGTCTATTGATCCGAGGCCCCTTTCGTAGGATACTTTCTGTCCCAGTCGAGGAGTAAGGTACCCCATGGCCCTTCGCGCGCCCTTTCGTCTCTCGGCGCCAATATTGCTCCTGACTTCGCTCTTGGTTGTTCCGAACGTGCTCGCGCAGCAGGCCCACAGTTCGGCTCGATCTCCGATGTTTGCCCACGGTAAGTTTGCCCCCGATCGGATTCTTGTGAAGTTCCGTCATGGGCTGAGCGCGAGCGCCAAGGCGGCAGTGCACACATCCGTCGGAACACGATCTCTTAAGCAATACACAGCGGTAACAGATTTGGAAGCCGTCGGCTTGCCTGCGAGTCTGGACGTCCGCAGCGCATTGCGATCCTACCGTCAGCGTCCCGAAGTCGAATATGCGGAGCCGGATTACACAGTCCATCTACTAAATACTCCCGACGATCCTCTATTCCCTCAGATGTGGAACCTTCTGAATACAGGGCAGAACGGTGGCACTGCTGGCGCTGACGTTGGGGCAACGCTCGCGTGGAATTTAAGCACCGGCGACCACAACGTCGTGATAGCGACGATCGATACCGGCATCGACTACACCCATCCGGATCTTATTCCAAATTTATTTCACGATACTTCGGTTTGCAACGGTAGCGACGATGGCACGAATGGTTGTTATGGAATCTCGACCATTTATTACACATCCAGCCCGTTCGACGACAACGGGCACGGAACGCACGTATCGGGCACCATCGGAGCCGTCGGCAATAATAATCTGGGAGTAGTCGGGATCAATTGGAATGTGCAGTTACTATCCTGCAAGTTCCTTGATTCCACTGGAGGTGGGCAAACCTCCGATGCAATTTCCTGTCTCGATTACGTTATCCAGATGAAAAACAGTGGCTACAACATTGTGGCCACGAATAACAGCTGGGGCGGGACCGCATATTCGCAAGCTCTGAATGACGCAATACAAGCGCAACAACAGGCCGGGATTCTCTTCATTGCTGCGGCGGGTAACGAATTCTCCGACAACGATGTTGTGCCTACTTACCCAGCCAACACAGCACTGCCGAACGTTATTTCGGTCGCGGCGACAACGCGCACGGACGCGTTGGCTGTATTCTCCAACATCGGCCAGCACACGGTACATCTCGGTGCTCCTGGGCAGGAGATCCTCAGTACGTGGCCAGGTAGCAACTATCAGATATTGTCAGGCACATCGATGGCAACTCCTCACGTCACGGGTGCCGCGGCCTTGCTGGCAGCGCAGAATCCTTCGCTCGATTGGCGTGGCCTCAAAAACCTGATTCTCAGTGGAGGAGATTCCCGTTCCTCGCTGAGGCAAACCATCTCTGGAAAACGGCTCAATGTGAATGGTTCGATGACTTGTTCCGGAAAGACTCTTGAGGGCCGGCTTCAGCCGGTAAATAACGCTGTCGCAGGAGCACCTGGCGCTCCACTGACTCTCGAAGCGCTCAATGTCAATTGCGAGCAACCTGCGGGCAACGTGCAGGTCACAGTTTCGCCGGGAGGACAGATTCTGACCTTGGTGGACGACGGCACGGGAGCAGATCAGGTCGCCGGAGACGGGATCTATACGGTGCAATGGACACCTCCTGCGGTGGGCAGTTACGCGCTCGCATTCCCTGGTGGCGACATCGTACAAGCGGAGGCTTTGAATAACTACGTCGGCGCGCCCAGCCCCTATAACTATGTGACCATCACCGGAACAAATCTGAATCTTGGAGATGATAGCGTCGCGCAAGTCACCTCACCCTTCCCGATTCCTTTCGGCAGAGGCAGTTTCACCACCTTGCAAGTTGGAAGCAACGGGACAATCAGTTTTACCGATGGTACTTCGCCTTTCATGAATAACGTGATTCCGGGACTTACTCCTTTGCCGGTCACTCTGGTTGCGCCGTTTTGGCAGGATCTCTACCCGGTCGCCGGTTCTGCGCAAAACGTTTTCTGGGCGTTTGTGGGAGCTGCGCCGAACCGGCAGTTGGTAGTGGAGTGGAGAAACGTCAGAAGTTTCCTGTGCCACGGCGACTCGGCAGCCACGGTCACATTCGAGGTCGTGTTCTCGGAATCCAGCAGCGACATTTTCTTTGAGTACGCGAACACCGATTTCGGCGACTACTGCTACTTCCAGGACGCCGGATACTATGCGACCGTCGGAGTGCAGGTTTCCCCCACGGTCGGAACTATGTGGTCGATCAACAGCTCAGTGATCCCTAGCGGTTCTGCCTTGCTGTGGACGATCGGAAGCGGCACCCCACCGAACAATCCGTCTCCCACAATCACGTCGGTCTCGCCCAGCACCGTGCCCCTCGACGGGCCTGCATACACACTCACAGTAAACGGGACCGGCTTCGTCCCCACGTCTGTGGTGAATTTTGAACTCTACGATCAGCCCACTACTTATGTGAGCAGTACGCAGCTTACGGCAGAGATTCCGGCGCAAGCCATCGCACAGGTCAGTTCTAGCACGGAGGTGTGGGTGACGAATCCTGCGCCAGGCGGCGGACAATCCAACTCGGTCACGGTTCCCATTTCTACTAGAGCTCCTACCATCAGTTCCCTTTCACCGGCATCGGTGACGGCCGGTTCGTTTAGCTTTTCTTTGACCATCAACGGCACTGGGTTCGGCGATTCTAGTATCTATTGGAATGGAACATTGCTAGGAGGGGGTCCATCCTTCAATCCGAATCAACTGGTAGCGTCGATTCCCTATACTTTGATCACGACACCAGGTACCGTTCAGATCACAGTGGTTAACGTCGCGCCGGGCGGAGGTACTTCCAACGCGGCGACGTTCACGATTCTCCCTCTGGGCCAGTCCAAGCTATTCTTGCAGCCCCCGCTCTTTCTGAACGGAAGAGGAACTTCTTCCAGTATGGTGCCGGCTTCGCCCACCCGCTTCCTGGGGTGGAAGTACGCGCAGCGAGCGGGATCGAGCTACCAGAAGTTTTTCTCCCGTCCACGCGCGCAGGCGCCATTGCCAGCGTCGAATCCAGACTTCTCCAAACCGCGCGGCAACGGCATCGCGAGCACCTCGCCGACTCCGCCGCTCGCAGGATTACAACTGAGGACGCTCTTGCCAGCTGACTACATCCCAACTGCGGTCGCAGCTGGCGATTTTAACGGCGACGGTATTCCCGACTGGGTTGTCTCCAACGGAGGCAGCAACAACCTGTGGGTTTATCTTGGCCGCGGCGATGGGACAATCAGTCAGGCAACCGTTATCCCCCTCGCGGGGCAGTCTCCGCTGGCCGTTGCAGTCGCAGATTTGCGTGGAATCGGGAAGCTCGACATCATCGTCGCGGAGGCAGATAGCGTAAGCGTTGGTGTGCTCCTCGGCAAAGGAGACGGCACATTCGCTGCGGAAAGAAGTTATTTTGTTCCGGGCGCACCCATCTCGATGGCGATTGCGGATCTGAATCACGATGGCCATCCAGACGTGGTTGTCGGAGTGATTCCAGATCCGAGCGTTCCGACCAGCGGTGCCGTAGTGAGTTTGCTGGGAGATGGAACCGGGGCGTTCGGTGCACCGCTGTTCGAACCTTATCTGACATTCGGAGTGCGAGATCCAGAGTCCATCGTGGTCGCCGATTTTGAGAAGAACGGGAAGCCCGATGTCGTCGTGGTCGATCCCGGCCTGGGCGCCGTTTTCTACGTCAACGACGGGACCGGATTTCTGAAAGAGGCTCAACCGATTGATTTCACGGGTCTTCTAACTGGAGTTGGCCCCTTAACCTTGACCTCCGGAGACGTGAATGAAGACGGCTGTCCCGACGTGGTGACCTTTGACACTTTAGGAATTGCCAGGGTTCTCCTAGGAAACTGCGACAGTACATTCCGGGCTCAGTCCACGCAAGTGGGCGAAGGGGACTTCGCCTGGGCCGCTACACTCGTCGACGTGAACGGCGATGGTCACCTTGATCTCGTGTATTCCGGAATCTCTGCACAGACTGGCTACGGCCAGGTGGCTGGAAATTTGCTGGGCGTTCATTTCGGTGACGGAAAAGGGAATTTTGGACCCGCGCAGGTCTATCGCGGAGGTCAGACGTCGTTCGGACTCGCCGTCGCAGACTTCAATCGCGATGGACATCCCGACATCATTACGGCCAATCAGGACAGCGATTCCGCGTCGATGTTCCTGAATGACGGCAAAGGTGGTTTCGGTCCTCCCGCGGGCGAATACACCGGATACATCAATGGCAATAATTCTTCCGGACCCGTCAATGCGCCCGCTACAAGTTTCATTCCGGTCGACGTGAACGGAGACGGCAAGCCGGATCTGGTGCTGGTGGAGGATGGCCCCGGGTATCCGAATCCATTTCAGGCGGCGGTGATGCTGAACGACGGCACCGGTCACTTTGGCCCAGCGATTTACTCATCTGTAGCCGAAGGAACCTTCAACGTGACGGACTTTCTACTGGGTGATTTCCGCAATACAGGCCGTCCCGACCTAGTCACGATTTCATCTTATTTTGGCGAGGGAGGGCCGGGTACGCAGCTGGCCTTTGCGCCGAACGCCGGTAGTGGCCGCTTTGGTCCGGCAACCGTAGCCCAGCTTTCTGTGAGCGGAACACTGGCTGCAGGAGACTTCAACCACGACGGGAATCTTGACCTGGCGGTCGCCACTGGAGCTTCGCAAACCGGCACGGCCACCATCACGATTTATCTGGGTCATGGAGACGGCACGTTCACGGCGCAGCCGCCAATCAATGTCAGCACCAATAGCGGCGGGCATTGGATACAGGGTCTATGGGTAGGCGACTTCAACGGCGACGGAAAACTGGACATACTAGCGTGGTTCTACCTGAACGTTGTTCCTTTTCGGAATAACGATGTTTACGAATTTTTGGGGAACGGAGATGGCACCTTCGCACCAGCGAAGCTGGTGATTCAGAACCTGACAAACCCTGCCGTTGCTGACCTGAACAACGATGGCCGGCCCGACGTGGTCGATAACCGCGATCCGGAGGCACTCTATCCGGCCGGTTCTGCAGGCACTCAATTCAGAATCTTTCTGTGTCAACCAGACGGAAGTTTTGCATTGGCCAATACGTACGCACCTTACACTGGACAGCAAGGCTTCGGGACCACTCTGGGCACAGCGGATGGCAGTCGTTTCCCTGCCTGGATCGGAGATTTCAACGGCGACGGCAACATTGACCTTGCCGCTATCCAGGTTGCCACGGATTATCCGACCTCTTTTTATTATGTGCAATTCCTGCTCGGCAATGGCGATGGCACCTTCACACCCACTTACGAGCCATATTTTCTCTACGGCTCCCGCCCGGCCAATGCCTTCGACGTAACCGGGGACGGGCGCGCGGACTTAATCGAGAGCGACATCTACACTTCTTCGTTTCAGGTGATTCCTGGCGGGCCGGGCACTCCTCTTTCTCTTCAACTGGTGGCGGATCCTGTGATTGGCAGTAACGGATCGGTGCAAGTTTCGCTGGCGAGCGTCTCGCCCAGCGCGACCCAGGTGGGTCTGACTGCTAGCGATCCCGCCATCATACTTCCAGGCGGTGTCACGATTCCCGCTGGCTCGCTGACGCAGAGTGTCAATTTCACCATCGGAACATCGTTCATTTCCAACCACGTGTTTTGGATTCAAGGAACGCTGAATGGGAACACTGCGGTCGCTTACGGAACACAGGCTACGGCACAAGGTCAGTACGGCGTAGCGTTGTCCACTTACTGGTCGACCGAGGCAACTTTCCCGGGACTGCCCACTGCAGACTATCAACTTTTGTTGACTTCGCTGGCCGGCTACTCCACGACCGTCGGCTTGTCCTGCAAAGGATTGCCCGCCGGAGCATCGTGCCATTTTGGAGCAAGTGTGGTCACGCTTCCACCGGGCGGAAGCAATGGGACGTCGTTGACCATCAACACGACGTCCAGCACCCCGGCGGGCGTGTATCCCATAACAATCCGGGCATCAGATGGAGCGATCACTTCCCAGTTCACGGTAACCCTAGACATCGGCGACTACAGTATCAGCATTACTCCTAGTTCGCAGACGATGCTGCAAACTACGACTGCCACATATAACGTGCACGTGACATCCATCAACAATTATGGAGCGAACTTCACCGCAACTTGCACGGGGATTCCCGCTCCGGCCGTGTGCACTGTGAATGGTTCTGGCAACGGCTGGAGCGCGTCGATACAAACGAACACTCTTGCAGCCGGAAATTACAATTTCACTGTTGCTCTCTCCAACGGGGTCGCAAGCCGCTCTGCGTCGGCCCAGCTGAGTATCGAGGCCTTCAATGCGACCCTGTCTGCCGGTGCTCTATCGGTCGCGGTTGGACAATCCGGAACCGTTACGATCAACGTGACGGGACAAAATGGATTCGCGGATGCCGTCACCTTGTTATGTAACGGAGCGCCGAGCGGCACGAGTTGTGCAATTGGTCCCAACCCCGTGACCCCTTCCTCTGGCGGAACTCCCGCAACCCTGACGGTGAGCGTGACCAGCAAGCCCGCTCAGAATAATTCGCGGAAACCATCCGCAAAGAGAACTGACTCTTTGTCTCTCGGTCTAGCGGGTTTCCTTGGCTTGACGTTGCTTCTGACGGGTTGCTCCCGAAGACTAGAGCGTTTCTTCCTGTGCCTCTCCCTGATCGTCGTCATCGGTGGTGCTGGATCGTGCGGTGGGAGCGGAGGTTCAGGAGGAAGCGGAGGTGGGGGTGGAGGCGGTGGAGGGGGCGGCGGAGGCGGAAGCACTTCGTTTAATCTGACTGTTCAGGCCAGTTCCGATGGCGTCACGCAGAACGTGGGGACGGTACAGGTGACAGTGCCGTAAGCGTTCGGAAACCTGCGGCCAAAAGGCCCCCAACTGTACTAATAGCAAGTGGAGCACAATAAGGCTTCGGAGAACTGCTTCATTGCTGCGATCGCATCAGGCGATGCGGTCTTGATGTAATGGTTTTGTGTCGTCGCTACGGTGCTGTGCCGCAGAATGCGCTGGATCACCGAATCATCCACGACCAAGCAGTTCAGATTCGAAGCCAAGCCTCTGCGGAACCATGCCATCCATGCCACGAGATCCCAGCACGTTTGAGCACGTCCTTCATTTCCCGTTGATAGCAAGCGTTCAAGTCGAGCGGGTGTCCGACTGTGTTCGCGAAGATCGGGCAATCCGCCGGATTGCCACATCTTTTGCGATGGACATCCAACTTTTGCGCGAGTTGTGGAATGACTGGTACGGGAGCCTTCGATTTCCCAGTCTTGGGATCACCGACTGTGTTACGCCACACGGATCGAGTGACGCTCAGCCAGCCGAGTGAATCGTCGTCCTGAGCGGGCTCGAAGGATTCCCACATGTCGGCAACTCTGAAGTCACGGGCGATGCCCGGGCCCGTGATTCGGCATGGAAGTTCTCTGCTCGCGTCCTGATATGACGGCAAAGGCCCCGTAGACCGTTCCGATGTGGTGTCTCTTGCCTGCAATGTGGCCAAACGGATCGAGAAAAATTGCAAAACGTGTACTTCGCTTCTGTTTTCGCAGTTGGGGGTAAACCCGTGGCGGATGCGTCCATGATTCCCATCCTTCCGCAAAGAGCGCGAAAGGATGGGCCACCCGGTGCGTCTACCTGCAGGCTGGGTAACAACCGCGAGCTCCCCGCCGTCATCCACTTATTTCTTCGCCGGTCTGTTCTTGCCCGGTTGCTTCTCGACGCCTTTCTCGCTGATCAGCCCTAGAGCGTCTTTCGCATTAAATGGGTACCGGTGCAGGGATTGTTGTCCAGTGGTGCTGAGGGAAATATCGACGCGTCGATTATTAGCCAGGACGATCACAGACAAATTGTTGAGCATCTTCTGCCTGTCGTCCTCGGTTAAGTCGGGATTGTCGTGAATCTGCTGCCTAACCTGAGTGGCGGTGAGATTGTCCTCCTTGCCGAATGATCGGACCTCGATGCTGCCGGCGGGAACGCCATGTTCAACCAGGAAGCTCTTGGAGCGCTCCACGCGTCGCCCGGTTAGACGCTTGTTTAACTCGTCGGACCCGCGCAGGTCGGCGTGGCCACCCAGAATCAGGTGAGCTTCGGGCTTGAATGTGAGATACCGGTTGAAGCCGGTGGCGAGGGTCGCGAGGACTACCGCTTGACTGTCCATCAGCCCGCCTCCGGGCTTCCTCTCCGTCGGCCGGGCGGTCTGGAAGTAAATGCTATGGAGCGAGAGCTTCATTTCCAGTTCCTTGACCTCTGCGGGAAGCTCAGCAGGCGCTGGCGGAGCTTCCACCGCCACGGTAGTGGTTGCCGAAGCCGAAAGCGCCGGGCTGCGGTCGTCCCTTACAGTGCAAGTTACCGTGATCGAACCCGGTGGCGCGCTGGATGCCTTCAGAGCAGCCGTCATATCCGTTCCCGAGATATCGCCCGCGCTCGAGGAATAGGTGTAGGTCAGCCTGCGGCCATCGGGACTGCTTGCAGTTGCCCGGATTGTCGCAGTGCCTCCCGGGCTGAGGGTTCGCGGATCTGACGCGCATGAGATCTCAGGAGGGTGCGGCTGTTTCACCGTGAATGTGGCAGAGCAGGAGGCAACGCCATTCTTGGTGCCATCGCTCAAGCTCGCTCTCATTTGGTACTGCCCGCCTTGCAGACCCGTCGTGTCCACCTGCGAGGAGGCATCCGTGCCTGCAACTTTTACTCCGGTGCCACTCCAGTTGTATTTGATGGTGCGCTTGGCATCGAAACCGGTTCCACTCGTACGCACGGTCACACCCTCACCGGCAAAGACTTCAGCCGGTTCGACCGAGCAAGCCGCGCTGGCTGCCACTGGAGCCAGTCCTCCGCCAAACATGAAATTGAAGCCGGCCTGTAATCGTACACCCCGAATTTGGGTAGCTGAAGTCGAAACCGAAGGACCATACCTGTAGTTGGAGTACACGTAATCGGCTCTGATCGGGCGAAGAGCAAAGTGTCGGGAGAGATTGATGTCAAGACCGCCACCGGCCAAGAAGCCCAATTTGTTGATGTCGTGGAAGGCAGCCGGCGCAAGGCGATGGTCGCCCACTAATACCTCAAGGAATGGGGAAACATAGTGGTGACGAAACGTAAACTTTGGCCCCAGTGAAAGGTTCGAGAAGCCGGTATCGTCGATTGTTTTAATGGTCGCGCTTTCGCCGCCCCGCCAATGGGTGCTCGCATCCAGGGTGATTCCCAGCCAGCGATTGAAGTCATACGTGAGGCTGGCGCCGGCGCCGCGAGGATTCGGCTCGAGACGACTGCTTACCGGCAGCAAGCCTCCGGGAAATACGCCATGCACATCGGCGCCGGGCTGGAAGACAGAATATCCGCCGAAAAATTCCCATTTGGGGCCGGGCTGATCCTGTGCGGCGAGAGTGCCGGGGCCGCAAAGGAGAGCGAAAGGCGCCAGCAACATGACAACAAGAAGTCCACGATGTCTGCGAGAGTGCGATGACATACGACAATTCCTCCGAGTCTAATAACTCGAAATCACGACCCCGGCGCTGCCCGATAGTGGACCCGCTTCAAACGGCCCACTATTGAATGCGGCGTGGCCTACGGAGCAGTAACCGTATTGCTGTCCAAAGTCACCGCGCCATTGCGAGCCAGTGCTCTGCCTTGCAAGCTGGCGCCGGTATCGAGCGTGATGGATTGGAGCGACATTATGGTTCCTTTGAAGACGGAGTTCGTTCCCAAAGTGGCTGAACTGCCGACTTGCCAGAAAATGTTCTTGGCCTGGGCACTTCCCGCCAGAATTACTTGAGTAGATCCCAGCGTCGTGAGAGTCGAACCGACCTGGAAGATGAAAACGGCATTGGCATTCCCTTGCGCGTCGAGCGTCACGTTTCCAGCCGAGAGCATGACGGTGCTGGACGTTTTGTACACTCCGGGCGTAAAGGTCAGGCCGCTCATGTCCCCGGGCAGAACCGCTGCTCCCTGCACTCCGGCAGCGTAGTTATAGGCCGTAGTCAAATCCAGCTGCGCCTGTGCGGCGATTGGATCGGTTAAGTGCATGACCGCCGGTGGAGTGAGTGTTCCCGGCGGGAATCCTGTAACCGCGGACCCTGGGCTCAGTCCCAGGTCGCCCCCACTGATGATGGTGGGACCGGTGTTCGTAACCGTGGATCCAGCCAAGATCTCGAAAGTAGCAGCCGAGTTCAATGGTACCGTCGCCTGGCATGCCGCGACGGCGGTAGTGAAGGTCCAGGTAAAATCACTGGCCAGTGGCTTGCCGAAAATGTCCTGAGCTCCGGTTGTAATCGTAGCGGTGTAGGTAGTATTCAGCGCAAGCGGCGCAGAAGGAGTATAAGTTGCGGTGATGTCAGGCGCATCGTAGGTGACTGTTCCCGCCGCACCCGGTCCCGTGAGTGTGAAGGTGGTGGCGTTTATGGTCGAAGCGTTCATCGCTTCGCTGAACGTCGCGGTTACGGCCGCGTTGGGACAAGCTCCATCAGCCGGAGTGACAGAAACCACCGTCGGAGCGCCGAGCCCCGTGCAGGTCGCGACCCCTGTGGTGAACGTCCATACATCGTTGCTGGCAAGGGCATTGCCGAACATGTCCTTGACTCCCGTGGTGATCGTGGCGGTATAGGAAGTACTCGCTGCGAGATTGCTCGATGGAGTAAAGATCGCGGTGTTGGTGGTGGCATTGTAAGTGACCACTCCCGACACGCTCGCGCTACTCGGTCCGGTCAAGGTAAAGGTCGAGGCATTGATAGTGGAAGGATTCATTGCCTCGCTGAAGGTGGCCGAGACTATCGTGTTAGTACATGCGCCGCTCGCACCAGTGGGCGCCATACTAAGCACCGTGGGCGGTGTTAGGCCCGGAACACCCGTCTTGTCGGGATCGCTGCATCCGTTAGCAACAAGAAGCAACAGGAGTGTGGTGAACCAGACCTTATAGTTACTGTATCTCTGCATAATCATCGCCTTCCTGCTTCTTGGCTCATCATTCCATCCGTGCAGATAGATGACGCTGACTCAACGCAATAGTATGGAACATACGAGATGCAACCTAGTCCGTCTATTCACAATTGCTCACTGCTGTAGGGCAGTCAATCGAAAGGTTCATTCCGCAGCGGTTCCATGCCGTGCATTCCAGCCACATACGGGCATTCGGGGACACGGGGGGGGGACAAATCGCTCCATGGGCGATCTGGAACCAATCTCGGCCGTTCGTGCCAACGGGGAGGAGTTTGGGATAGAAGCCTCGACCTCGCAGACGGAATCCCGTGGCAAGAAGGTATTCACCGTGATCATGAGAGATTCAGCCTGCGCAAGCAATCGGAAGACGCGCTCCGAAGGTCAGAAAAGAGGTTCAGCAAAGCCTTTCGTAATAACCACCTGGCCATCACGATCTCGACAGAAGCGGAGGGGGCGTTATTGCGGCTTTCCTTTAATCTGCTTGGGTACCGACGAAAAGACGTAATCGGCCGCACCCCCGAAGAACTGGATTTCTGGGCCGAACCTTTGGATCGGGGAGAAACGCTGAGGCAGTTTAGAGAAGAGGACGTGGTAGCCAAACGTCAAATGCGATACCGGACTGCGAAGGGAAAGATTCGGGAAGCAGAAGTTTGGGCGGAATCGATGGAGGTGGGGACAGCGATGCGTGCTGGCGATCGCTCGTGATGTCACTGAGATAATGCAATGGGAGGAGCAGTTGCGGCAGTCTCAGAAGATGGAACCCGTGGGCGATTGGCGGGGGGCATTGCGCATGATTTTACTAACATACTGGGCATCATCATGGGCTACAGCGACCTTTCGCTGGGTCTGACTCCGCTGGAGGATCCCGCGAGTAGGTACGTCTCGGAAACCCGCGGAAGGGTCCACCGGTGAATTGTTTTCTAGTGTGCCGTTGGTGTCCGATTGAATCGGCCCAGTCTCTGCTATGCGGTTTTCCAGCGTCGTCAGCGCCTTGTGAACATCGTCGGCGGCCGTCTCGATGTAATACGTCGCCCTGCTGTTAACGTTCGCGTTCGGGATTCGCTGAATCACCATCTCCGGCACACCGAGGCGATACAGGTTGCTTCCCAGTCCGCGCCGTGCCGCGTGCCAGCCGTGCCACTCAGGGATGCTGTTGTTACGTTTGTAGAGATGCCCTGCGCCCTGGTGGCTAGACTCTATCTTCCCGCACGCCTCACAGCGATTCAGCGAAGGAGAAGGATGCGATTGACCACACTGCCGAGCGATAGGGGATTGCGTAGGGACTTTGCGAGGATCGGCGGAGCACATTTTTCCGTAACCAGCCGATTCCAGAATGTGGCATGATGTCACGGGGGTGTTTCGTGACCAAAAGACTCTGTTTTGTGTTTGCTACATTGACCGCGATTCCGGCGGCTCTCCTCGGGCAGGAGAAGTCGCCAGCGCCGGCAGCGGCGCCAACGAATCCGATTACGGCGAGCGAAAGAGGGTTCTACTCGTTTGTAAGCAACGCGGCAGTTGGTGCGGCGCAAAAAATGCCGGAAGAAAACTACTCCTTCAAACCGACACCGGATGTTCGCAGTTTTGGCCAGATCGTTGGCCATGTGGCTGACGCGTCCTACGCGTTTTGCTCGCAAGCCGGAGGCGCAGCAAATCCAAGTAAGGATATCGAGAAAACGAAAACCTCGAAAGCTGATCTCGTAGCTGCGCTCAAGGACGCGGTTGCCTACTGCAATAACGCGTTCGACGGCATGACCGATGCAAAGGGCAGCCAGATGGTGAAATTCATGAACTTCGACCTGGCGAAGCTCACCTTGTTTTCGATCAATACGGCGCACACGGATGAGCACTATGGGAACATGGTCACGTATTTGCGGCTCAAGGGAATTGTGCCGCCGACCAGTGAAAACCCGCCTGCGCAAAAGCCGAAGTAAAACATCGGCTTTTCCCCAGTGGGCTGTCGTCCGACGCGAGTTGTGGAATGACCGGCAACTGGGGCTTTCGATTTTGCAGTTTTGGGATCAGCGACTGTGCTACGCCACACGGATCGTGTGACGTTCAGCCCGCCGAGCAATTCCTCGTCCTGAGCGGGCTCGATGAATTCCCACGTGAGTCCCCTCAGTTCTCCTAAGCGGAGTCCCGTGAAAGCAGCAGCCGCAACCGCTGTCGCGGACGGCTCAGAGAGTACCTTGAGGTTCGCGGGCGGCCTGCCGTCTCCATCCACTCTGTAGCCTGGACGCCCCGCGGATCCGGTTGATCGAGGTTGTAATCCCGCAGCGAACCGGGAACGATGGCGAATGTACCGACCGTACCCCCGCCATTTCCAAGAAGCAGGGCGACTGAACTGCCGTTGTACAACGGTGCTACCAAGTCGAGGTTGCCGTCACCGTTGATATCAGCCACTCCATCCCCTTCTCAGACAGAGCAGCAGGTACCTTGCCTTCGGCTGCAAGGAAGGCCAGGCCCTGGTCCATAAGTAGGACTGCCGGGTATGGTAGAAAAGTGCGCGGCGCTCAAAGGTGAGCACTTCACAACTCTTACGGCACAGAACCCTTAGCCTCCATATCCCCATCTGAGCACAAGTGGAGCACAATAACGCTTCGGAAAATTTTTCATGGCTGCAATCGCATCCAGCGATGCGGTCTTGATGTAGTGGTTCTGCATGGGCGCTACGGTACTGTGCCGCAAGATACGCGCTGGATCACCGAGGGTCCGTTTCGGAGGCGTTGTCCGAGTTTTGAGCTTTGGCGAAGGATTCCACAGCACTCCGCGCAATCAACACGCGCCGGGCCAATTTTTCGAGTTGGGATCTCCCGCCGGGAGATCAGATGTTCAAGACTGCGGATGCTGACCCCGAGCATCCGTCAGCTTCCCGCTTTGAGCAGTAGTAGCGTGTCCACGGGCAGACGATAAAGCAAAGTCGCGCAGGGGGAAGGGACAGATCGAAAATAATCTAGTGTGCCTAATGGAGCCCGGAATTTTAGGGAGGGCTGACATCACAGGCTAAGCGTAACTGCTGTCGTGAGGCATTTCTAGCTTTCCAAGGTTGCCGGGGCTACTCTCTGGCCAATTAGCAATCTCAACGATGTTGCCTGAAATACCTAGCGGAAAGATTTATGGACGGAACTGAGGCGTCGGAAGGAACCGGGAGCAACAAATTCATAAATCTGCATCTGAATTGCGCCAGCTGTGGCGATTCCGCCCTCGACGTTTCCTTGATCTGCCTCATTGATATCTCTTACGCTCTTCGGTTGTTGGCTGCCGTAAAACGTTGATCGCACCGTATCCTGGACGTCTGCCGACTTCTTAGACCATGTTTCACTGGTTGGAATCATCAAGAACATTCGCTTTGCACCAACTACAAGTGACTTTGAAGCAGTGAGTGCCGACTTTGGATGAAGTGCCGCGTTGGTGATGTCTTCGGGACTGGGAGCCGAGAGACCGGGATGAGTGTGCACCGCAATCTCTGCCTGCAGTGCACTCGGGTCCCTCTGTTCTGCCACGATCCCTTTGTGAACTTCAACAGCTCTGGGGGATGTCTCCCAAGCGTTCTGCACTCGCCCTCCTAGGATCTTGATGTGTTGTTCTTTACTTAGGGCATAGAGAACACCTGTCCTTGTGACAATTGCCGCCCGCTCAATCACGTCGGTCCCCACCTTGTTATCACGCTGGAGATCCTGCAGGAGCTTAATCAAATCTGGCGACACCGAGAGGGTTTCAGGATATGTCTTGAACGGCTTGCCCGCAGAGATCTCTAGGATACTCTTCGTTGGCTTGGGCGTTTGATGACGCTGCTGTGTCGGAGCTCTACCTTGCACCGAATGCTCATGTCGTTCCATAGGAGAAATGGTGTGACCGAGATTAAGTGTGCCAGGATCGTTTGGCAGCGCCTTAGTGACGCAGAGAGGCCCAGGGAGTCTCATAGAGCTAGACCTGTAGTAATTGTACTCCGCATCTTAGCCGTGGCGCGTCCTCACAGGCGTTCGCTACGCTGATCGCTCGCGGAGAACTCATGGGCTCGGCTGTGCTGGTTGGTATCGGCATAGACCTGAGAGTGTTGGCTCTGGCAAATCAGTCAGTCGAGCGGCTATCAGCACCGGTCCTGCCACTGATCTGAGCCTGGCTCATCTGCCCCTCTCATCAAGGCATCTTCAGCATTGGCATTCTACAGGGATGGTCCAGAAATGGAACACACGAACAAAGTGTGCAATGGGCGGTGACAAGCCCACTTGATGCAGGCCATTACGCTCAAATTAACCCCGTCCCCTGCCAGTAGCTTGTTCGACCCATGAATGAGCGTTCTGGTTTGAAGGCGGTTCTGGTTTACACCTGCAGCACATCGCCTTCACGGGCAACCATCTCATACAACACAGGATTGACGAAGAATCCGATGAAAAGGCGGGAGATTAGGCCGGCTACGATGACGATAGCGAACGGCCTTTGAGTATCCGATCCAATACCAGTGGAAAGAGCGGCCGGCAGCAATCCCAGGCAAGCAACCAGGGCCGTCATCATGATGGGACGGAGCCGAAGCAGCGAAGCCTCTCGCGTGGCCACGCGAATGTCCATTCCTTCCTGGCGCAACTTGTTAATGTAGGAGACGAGAATGACGGCAGTTTCCACTGAAACCCCGAGCAACGCCAGAAGGCCCAAAACTGAGGAAACGCTGAAGGGAGTGTGCGTGAGTTTCAGCGCCACCAGCGCACCCACCGGTTCGGTCATGATCACACCCAGGGCGATGGTAACCGGGAATTTAAAATTTCCGTAGAGTGCGAACAGGATCATGAAAATCAGCACGACGGCAAGTGGACCGATAAAATACATCTGCGACCTAGCTTCGAGAAACTGGCTGTATTCGCCACCCCATTCCATCCGGTAACCCTGCGGCAGAGTCACTGCCTTCTTGACAGCCGCCTGTCCGTCTCGCACCGAGCGCTCCAAGTCCCGGCCTTCAACGCTGTACTGCACGCCGATGTAACGAGAGTTGTTTTCGCGATAAATGAAGGACGCACCGTTTCCTTGAGTAATGTTGGCGAGTTGACTGAGCGGGATTTGCTGACCGTCGGGTGTGCCTACCAAAAGATTTCCGATCTCATGGGCGCTGCTGCGGAACTGGGGTTGCATGCGGACGACAAGATCGAACAGCTTCTCCCCTTGAATGACTTGCGTGACCGCCTGGCCACCGACTGCAGCTGAAATCACGGCCTCTACGTCCGCGACATTGATCCCATATCGTGCAATCTTGTTGCGATCAACATCGACCAGAAGGCTGGGCTGGCCAAGTTCGCGCACCACAGTAAGCTCTGTGAACCCCGGCACACCGGACAGTGTGTTCTTGATCTGGATGGCTTTGTCCTGCAGTACGTTCAGGTCCTCACCATAGATCTTGACCGCCAGAGAGCTCTTGAGGCCGGTAAGTGCCTCGTCGACGGCATCTTCAGCAGGCTGGGTGTAGTTGAAAATGATGCCCGGAAAAGCCGTTAGCTTCTTATTGATCGATTCGATGAGTTGTTTTTTCTCGCTGATCTCGCCAGTCCATGCTTTGTCCTTGTATGGCTTAAGGCCAACATAAAACTCGCAGTTAAAAAACCCGGTAGGATCGGTGCCGTCGTCCGGCCGTCCCAACTCTGAACCCACGACGGTCACCTGGGGATAAGACATCAGAATGTCGCGTATCTGAGGAGCGATTTTGCCAGCCTCTTCGAAAGAAATGGTATAGGGCATCGTTGCGCGCACCCAGAGCGCCCCCTCATCGAGGTGAGGCATAAACTCACCTCCGATGAAAGGAATAAGCAGGAGCGCCGCGCCGAAGATCAGGGTGGCAATCACAATAGTCACCTTCGGCCGATCCAGCGCCCAATCCAGTTGGCCAGCGTATTTTCGCCTCATCCATTCGAATGCGCGATTCGGTTTTTCACGCACTCCGTTTTTGAACCAGTAGGAGGCGAGCACCGGAATCAGTGTGAGTGTCAGGATAAGCGCGCCAACCAGCGCAAAAGACATGGTCTCGGCCATGGGGTGGAACAGCTTTCCCGAGGGCCCGCTCAGAGCGTAAATCGGCAGATAACCGGCGAGGATGACGGCCACCGAATAGAAGATCGGGCGATCCACATCCTTCGCAGCGGCGAGAATGACTTCATTCAGGTTGTACTTCTGTCCCTCCCGCAGCGCCAACTCGCGGTAGATGTTTTCAATCATCACTACGGTTCCATCGATGACAATTCCGAAATCGATGGCGCCGATGGAAAGCAAATTCGCGGCCACGTCGTGTGCGTGCAGGACGATGAAGGCAAACAAAAGCGAGAGGGGAATGGTGATGGCAACAATGACCGCAGCGCGGAAACTGACCAGAAAGAAAATCAGCACGACTAAAACCAGCGCCATGCCGCGAAGCAGGTTGGTTTCCACTGTGTCGGTGGTCAGGTCAACCAATTCGCTGCGGTCGTAATAAGGGTGGATTTTGACGTCAGGCGGCAGGATCTGGTGGTTCAGTTCCTCGGTTTTTGCTTCAACTCCCTTGAGAACGTTCTGCGTCTGTTCCCCACGCAGCATGAGAATGACGCCCTCAACGGCATCGTCATTTTTTTGAAAGCCGAATTCACCCAAGCGCGGCGCATGCCCGATCGTCACCTCTCCGATATCACGCACCCGGACGGGCACGCCCTTGTTGGCGCCGACCACGATGTTTCCAATGTCATCCGTGTTTCGTACCAGCCCTATTCCGCGGACATAGTAGAACTGTCCTCCTTGGGAATAAAAGCCGCCGCCAGCATTCGAGTTGTTGGCCGCCAAGGCAGCCGTGACTTGAGGAATGGTCAGGTGATATCCGTAGATGCGGGCTGGGTCGAGCAGGACCTGATATTGCATCACGGTGCCGCCGAAGCCTGAGTCGTCCGCCACGCCGTGAACCGATCGATAAGCTCTCTCGATCACCCAGTCTTCAATCGTTTTCAGCTCCTGGGGGCTGCGGTCGGGACTTTCGAGCACATAGCGATACACCAATCCACTCGGGCTGAACAGGGGCGCGAGGCTCGGGGTTACTCCCGTGGGCAGGGTGGCTTGAGCGAGCCGCTCAAAAACAATCTGTCGCGCAAAGTAATCGTTCGTGCTTTCCTCGAAGGTGAGGATGAGATCGGATAGCCCATAAAGTGAGATCGAACGCATCACCGCCATGCGTGGGACGCCGTTCATCTGGAGCTCGAGAGGAAGAGTAACCAGCCTTTCGACTTCTTCCGCGGCATGGTCTGGCCACTGGGTGATGATTTCGACCTGCGGAGGCGAGAGATCAGGATAGGCGTCGACGGGCATCCGTTGAAAAGACAGGATCCCCCCCACCGTGATGAAAGCGGTCAGCATCAGCACCAGGAATCTTTGCCGCAGAGCCGCTTGGACTATTCGATGGATCATTCAGATGTGGATCACAGAGGTGAATGTTGTTGTTGCCGCGTTTCCTGAAATGCTTCTCAAAACCTGCTCGGTAACGCTAGCGCTGCAGTGAATTGGCAAATTGCAGGAAAAGGCTGCCATTCCCGATCACTTGGTCGCCTGCTTTGAGCCCGCTGGTAATCTGGGTCTGCCCATTCAAACTTTCTCCGAGGGTCACCGAACGCCTGCCAAACTGGTTCGAAGGCGCGGCGGCGTAGACAAAAGGCTGATTCTCAGTGTCACGCAGGATGGCGGCATCCGGAAGCGCTATGGCGTTGGGTATTGTGCCTGCATTTACGGTCGCCACCACATACATGTCTTTTTTTAGTTTCTCGCCGGGATTGTTCGTCTCGATGCGCGCCTGCAGAGTACGCGTGCCCGGATCCAGCGAAGCTGCCACGTAGGCAATACGCCCGTGGAACACCTCAGGATAAGTATCGGTTTGAATTGTGACCTGATCCCCCACGCGCACGTACGGCAAGTCTTTTTGATAGACATTGACCAGCACCCAGACCGTGCTGACGTCGGAAATCGTGAAACATTGTGTGGTGGCGGGTTGAATAAGTTGCCCCACCGAAACATTCTGCTCGACCACAAGACCGCCAATCGGAGCTCTTACGGGGACCTCAAAGGAGGGCGGAGCTTTCAGGAGTGCTTCGGGATCGGTGACTCCCATCACTTTCAGTGCAGCTTGCGCGGCCACCAGATCGCCGCTGGCCTGCACCTCAGCCGCCTGCGACTGCTCAACATTCTGTTCGGCAATCGCGTGATGCTGGTATAAATCCTGCGCCCGAGCGTTGGCTTTTTGTGCCAGGACGTATGCCTCCCTGGCCTTCAGGTAGTTGGTTCGGAGCTGCGAGTAATCCGGACTCGCCACGTACAACATGGGCTCGCCCCGATGCACTTTTTGCCCCGGAACTACGACAATTCTGCTAACCGGCCCGCTCACTTGAGTGATGACCGGAGTCGTGCGAAAACTGTTGTAAGCCACCGCACCAGTCAGACGCAAGGATCGGGACAATGTAGTCGACTGAACTGTTAAAACCTGCACATGCGACATCTGCTCCGGAGGAATGGTAAAGAGCTCGGGACTGTTCGACTTGTTCGAGGCGCTTGCGTTTGCGGCGGCATTCGATCCTGAACTATCGCAACTGGCAAGCGCCAACAAGACCGTCGATACCGCGGCCACAATAGCCAGCCGTTGCCGACGATTGTTGCTGAGGTTCATGGCAAGTTCCTCGTTCCCACCGCTTCCTTCAGTTGCTCCAGAGCTGTCATATAAGAGGCCAACGCCTGGCGATAAGCTAGCTGAACGGAACGGTAACTGCGCTCGGCGTCGAGAAAATCCAAGAGGCTGGCAGCCCCGCGCTTGTACGCATATTCGCTGATGTCGCGCGAATCCTGTGCCTGCTTGAGGTACCCGGATGTATAGAGTTGCACCACTTCGTCGTTGCTCCGGACCGCCTCAAATGCATTGGCAACGTCGGAAAGAACGGTATCACGGACGGCCTGTTGCTGCTGTTGTGCCTGCGTGAGCGCATATCCTGTACGCGCAATCTCGCCCTGGTTGCGATTGAAGATCGGCAACTCAAAATTTGCAAAGATCGAAGCCGTGTTCTCACCGGAAACGTGCGTGAAGTCATAGGTGCCATTCACGTCCACTTTGGCATTCGCTTTTGCAAGCAGGATCTGGCTCTGGGCTGCTGTTATTCCGAGTTCCGCGGCGCGGAAGTCGGGGCGCTCGCGCATCGCTTTCAACTGCAAGTCTTCCACGTCCGCTTTGAGCGGCTGATAAGCGAGGTCGCCAACCACGTCAAAATCCGGTGGTACCGCGTTGTAACCGAGGAACTGACGTAGTCCTACCAGCGCCTGCATCTTAGCCAGTCGGGCAGAGGACACGTCCGTTTGAAACTGCAAAAGCTGCAGTTTGATCTTCAGATAATCGCCTTCACCGATATAGCCCGCCTTGAGCTGTGCTTCGCTGATATCGACCGTCTGCTGGAAGCCATTCAAGTCTTTAAGCGCGAATTGAAGAGTGGATTCCGCCAGTAGCACACTGACGAACTGCTGGCCCACGTTGAAAGCGAGGGTTCGTTCGGCGTCGGTGACTTGTGCACGAGTGACGGCCGTTTGATCGCGAGCGGCTTGCAAGCGTCGCTGCCGCTTGTGACCACGCTCGAATAGGTACCCGATCCCAATATCGAACTGCTGCGTCTCGTTGAGATTCTCGCCGGAAAAATCCTGCGGACTGAAAAACGGGACGAACTGGGTATCAGCCCCAAAGGTCGGATTGGGGCGGAGGCTCGCGGTAATCTCCTGGGCCTGATTCTGAAGAATCAGAGTTCTCGTAGCTTTTATAGAATGGTTGTGCGCCAGCGCCAGATCAATGGCCTGATCTAGACTGATCAGCGTCGTATTTTGCCCACTGCCCGCACCCACCAGCAGGAAAAACATAGCGGCTAGGGCGAATATCTGAAACCACCTGGAGCGCATAAGGGTTGAGATCAAAGCGCGCTGACTGTGGCGCAACCGGTCTCGAACGAAGCTCGCACCTAATGAGCATTTCGCCAAGCTCCGTCGTCCGAATCGTCCTCCTCGGTAAGACTGCGACTTCAGGCTCAATGGATGTATTCTAACTCGCCGTATTCACGCTTCGGACCACACTTCTGATTCTTTCCCGCAGATGCCTTCAATTCGCGATCGACAGGATTGTTGATTCAATCCGGACAAAAAAATGAGAACGCCTACCCTGGAAATGGCCCGTACCTCAGGGTCGCCTTCGGCCCGAGTATCGCGTTCGGCCGCTATGTGATGGCTCCCGATGGGCGGCAAATCGGAAGTGACCGAGGGGGGGCTACTGATGTCGAACACGTTTCCGGGATTGCTCGCAACCAAGTCCGGCTGCCACTATCGAACCCGCGTTATGCATTTCAACTCCTAGGCCATCCGAGAATCGGTTGCGAGCGCAACGGGATACCGCCGGAGAGCGGGTCATCGCGTCGGTCTGACAGCCCCGACTCACGCGATTCCCCCGGTCCTCGATCCCGAGGATTTAAGCAAATTTTGCCGTGAATGCCTGCCCTTAAGAAAAACTCCAAAAAAACAGCTTGGATAGTCGCCCGATATGAGGTATTTTGGGCCACGTTGAATTTGGAGCAAGGCCCGGTTCTCACCAAAGCCTGATCTAGGGTCATTTCGATTTCGCGAACGGAACGCATCCCCTGCCTTCCGCGATAGATTCCAGGTGAAATGAGGTCTCGCCAGCTCCGCGAGGAACCAGCCGTGAAATCTTCTCTTTGCCTCTCTATCCTGGTCGCGTTTTCCTTCTTGAATTGCGATTTGATCGCGAGTAGCTGGGAAGAACAGCTCCCGGCCGCTCAGTCTGAGCCGTCGCAAGGAGCCGTACTCCCTTCCCAAGACGGGACTCCCTCCATTTCGTCGCAGTTCGTGATCCCGGGCCCGCAGCGATCTTTTCTACGCATGGCGGGCATCAGTCAAAAGATTACGGCTGAAGAAGTCTTGCCCTTGCTGAGCCGGAATGTGTTCACTCAGGGTTTTGAGGGCTCCAGCCGGCCCACCGAGTTCCTCCTCCTGTTGCGGCGATATGTGGTGCAAGCCCGGGAGTTGGCGCAATTGGCGGCGGGCAGTGGCCTGGTAATTCGGGTTTCGAATTGTGACGACGCACGACCGCTTCTGCGCATTTTGGGTTATCGAACCCGAGCAAACTGCGGCGAGCCCGAAACATCCCTGCAAACGGAGGATTCCGAGAGGGCTTTTCTGGCCATTGATTCCGGATTCCCCCTCCCCGAACTGGAGCAGACGTTGCAAGGGGGCAAGCCCTTTGAATACCCGTACTCCTCTTCCCCTGTACCAGTACTGTTTTCCGAAAGCGACTGGACCAAGGCAAGCCCAAAAAACTTCAAAGAAAACAGCAGGGACTTGCTCGATACGATCCTGAACGATTCGGCACTCGCGCGCCTGTATTGGGCCCTCTCCCGGATCGAGCCTGAAACCAGCAAGTCGTTGCAGCACTCGATTGGCCTGGGCAAGCTGCTTCCCTACGCTGCAGTGCTTGATTTCTACGGCAGGAATCTCTGCATTCGAGCTGGCCGAGTCAATGTCCCGGGAGGAGCGGAGGCAGAAGCCGCCTGGAAGGAGCTGGTCGGAGCAAGCCCGGCGTCTCCGGGCTCTTTTGTCCCAAGACTACTGGCCAAGGATAAAGGCTGGCTGGTCGCCTATTTCGACGTGCTGTCGCGGGTGAGTGGAACTCAGCAGGCATATTTTACAGAACCCCACCGGCTGCGGCTTTTCTATGCGGGACTGCGCGCGCCGGATCCATCGGCCCCCGCGACCCGGGGTTTTTACAGACCGGCGCCTGCACTCTTGCTTTTGGTCACTCGACTTCGGGTGGAGAGCGACGGCGAGCCGCTCGTCCCTGGGGATCTCGAAGTCTGGAAAGAGATTTTTCTCCGCGGACACAACTCTACTCTGGTGCGCCGGTGGGGAAAGCAGACCTCAACCCTGACGGGCACGGATCATCTGATGCAAATTATGTTCGCCCTGTCGCGGGCGTCGACTGAAAGTGGGCCCCTGCATATCTTCATGGCGATCAGTGAGTTGGACGGTAGACGGTCTCCGGAACATCGGCTAGCGCCGGCGACGGTCCGTTTGCTGGCACGCAAATTTGAGGAATTCAGTGATCAGTACCGGATTTTCTCCGAGTTCCCCGAGTTAACCGACGAATCGATCGCGCTGTTTCTGAACGTCGCTCAAGGGCTCAATGGCTTGCCCTCAGCTTCGCGTGGGAATGCATTCGGCAGTTTCCAGGCCAATGTCGGAATCTGGCAGATTCTGGCGCGCCAAGGACAAATTCCCAACTCGCGCCTGAACGACTCCTGGCAGCATGTGATCAAGCCGTTCGCCGCGATTCAATCAGCCTCCCAAGTGTATGACGCGGGTCGAAGTTCCCTGGCAGAACTATTCCGATTTTCGACCGGCAACGCGAAAGGTTCGCAAGACGAGATCATCGACTTGCTGGCAGGACCCCGGCAGAATACTCCGGAAGGAAGGCAGATGCACCGGGAACTTGCGGCCAGGATCCGCGCTGTCTTGGACGACCAGCGACTGGTCTCGCTCGATACAATTCTGGCTCTGGGGGATGCGTTAGCCGAAAAGGCGCGAGGGAAACAGCCGCCCGAATACATGATCCACCTGGCTGGCCAGACGCGAGAATTTGAGATGCCGCGGCCAATCTTCACCAGTAGCGAGAGAACGGAATGGGCTTCCGGAATCTACAACAATCATCACACCGACGTACAGATGCGAACCGACTTGCCAAGAGTCCTCAAGTCTCCCACGGCGTCGCGCGCGCAAATTGACGAAGCACGCGGTCAGCTCGCTTCTTTCCTGCGGGATACCCTGGTTGGTTTGAACTATGCCTACTATGAACCGCCAGGAGCCCAGGCGCTGCACAATAATCCACTCTTCGTCCGCTCTCACGACTTTGCCGGAGAATCGGTTGAAGGCATGAAGACATTGTGGCAGGCACCGGAGCTGATGGGAGAGGGTTCTCCGGCTGGCGGAGGCGCCCATTTTGTCGGCTCACTTGCCGACCTGCCCTACGCTTTGGCCGACCTCGAACAGGATTTCATTTCTCCGGACAATGTGCAGGCTCTAATCTGGAAAGGATTGACGCCGGGATTGTTGGCCTCCTCAATCCTGCCTCGCTGGTGGGATGTCAGCCCCTGGGAGCTTCACGCAATCGCCCTTTATCAGCGGACCGGAGAAGAACTCCTGATAGCTGCCGAAAAGGACCAGGCGCTGCGAGATAAGGCGTTGACTATCCTCTCGAACCGATTACTGCCTCAGCGATCAACGCAGGTCGAACAAGCTCTGCACACTGGGCGGATCGCTGAAATGCTTCCGCAAATGATGCCGTCAGACACTTTTTATCTGGCGGCGGAATTTCTGGATAAATACTCGGAACAAACTGGAGTGTGGGGCAGCGCTGGGCAGGAGCTGCAATCGCTATGCCGGCAGCACCCCGATCAGGTCAACTGGAAGCGCTTGTCGCACGATTTTGGCACACCGCACCCGAGCATGGCTCAGAATTACGGTCTCGAACTTCTGAATATGGCGCCCATGCCACCGTTCTCTGGATATTCCAGCCGTTTCTTTGCGGAATCACTGGATTCGCCGAATCTCTATTGGGCGCGTCTGGCCGATGAAGCGGGATATTCGCCCGTCATGCTGAATCATCTCGTGCCGGAACTTACCCGGTTGATGGTACAGAAAATCTTTGCTACCGACTTTGAGGATTGGCCAGCTCTCGTTCGGGCGATGCATGAAACTGGGGCAGAATTTCGTGAAGGCAAGCTGAATTCGCCTCCCAGGATGAGTTCGATTCGGCCTTGAAGAGTTCCACGAACGAAGCTCGGACCGACAATGCAGCGGGCTCACGCACGTGGGGTCGCAGAGTAGGAACCTTGAACGCATGGTAAGGAAATTGTTTCTTCTGATTCTGATTCCGCTGTGGTTCATGCTGAGCGATGAAACAAACATCGAAGCTCAGGAGAGCCCGAACTTTCAGGTTGTGGTGAACATGGTCCAGCTCAATGTGGCCGTGACGGACAAGAAGGGAAACTACATTACTGGACTCCGCCCCAAGGATTTTGCCATCGTTGAGGATGGGATTGTGGAGAAGGCCGCTACCTTTGCTGAAGGCGATGAACCGGCCCGCAGGCTCAGCGAGTTTGCCGAGCAGGAGGGGCCTGCGGCGCCTCCTGGCGACTTGGTGAAGCGGCCTCCCGACGGCATCTCATCTCAGAGCTTTGCTTCACTGGTGAGCGGAGCCAATGTATTCGTCTTGTTCGATACCAGCGACTACATGTATCGGGGCTTTGTCTTCGCGCAGGACGCGATTACCGAGTTCATTCGCTCGCTGGGAAGCGCGGACAAGATCGCCTTCTATTCATATAGCCGGGATATTTATCGCGCTGCCCCGCTTACTTCCGACCGTTCGCAAGTCTTGCGGGCCGTGCGCTCGACCGTGGCCGGAGATCAGGCCGCCCTTTACAACGCGCTATTGCTGACGCTGAAAGATGCGGCTGTAAATACCGGCAGAAAAGTCGTAGTCGTTTTCTCCAACGGCCCGGACAATTCCAGTGTGGTTCCACCGGAGGACGTTGCTGAATTTGCCCAGTCTGCCGGAGTGTCCATCTACATGATCAGCACACAAGAGGCCAGATTGGAACCAGTGTCGACCGCGGTCTTCGATCGCATGACGGCCGCCACCGGGGGTAAAGCCTACTTCGCCAAGAACTGGAGAGATGAACACCGGGCCTTTGCCTCCATTCGCGATGATTTGGCGCATCTTTATTCATTGAGTTACTACCCGAAGCCCAACGCCAACAGTGGCTGGCGTGCGATCACGGTGAGGCTCGTGGGCGATCAGCTGAAGAAATATAAGGTGCGAACTCGCAATGGGTACCGTCCTCAACCGTCCCGCTTTTCAAGCGAAGACAGAAGCGCGGCATCTGGGGCCGTTCCCGAATAAGACAATCCTGCTTTTCTATTCTTCTTTCTTGGTGGCTGACCTCACCCGGGCAGGCCAATGCGGTGCAGAAGGTTTTGGAAGCGCGAGTCCGAGCGCAGAGGATCAAAGCCCGGCCGCAGAAGGACACCCGGGTTAAATCGCTCCTCGTAGCCTTGAGCGAGCCAAGCCATGGCTTGATCCGAATCTCCCAGGGATGCGTAGATCATGGCAATTTCGGCGGCATAGGAAAAAGCGGGCGTTGAGCGCGTCTTCAGTTCTCCCAGCAGCTTCTCTGCTTCGCTCCGCTTGCCCGATACGACATAGGCGCGGGCAAGGTTGGCCAGGCATGTCGGACTGCCCCCTGAAAGCTGGACCGCGGATTGCAGTTCTGCAACCGCTTCTTGATTCATATGTTTTTGGAGGTATGCCTGCGCGAGTTGATTGTGGGCGAGAGCAAAATTAGGGTCCAACTCGATCGTCTTGCGGCTCTGCTGTATGGACTCGTCATAAGAGTGCGCGAGCAGAAGGATTTCCGCCAAATCGGCGTTAATGATAAGAGATAGTGGATCCAGGTTTTCCGCCTTTTTCATTTCCTCAACCGCTTCGTTGTACTGGCCCAATAAACTCAAGTGCCAGGCATACCAATGGTGAGCGGTTGCGTAGCCCGGATTCAGTTCAATGGCTCGCTGGAATTCTTTTCCGCCTGCCTCCAAATCCCAATCAAATCCATCCAGCACAAATGCAAGCGAGTTGTGGGCTTCGCCGAGAGCACTGTCCAATTCCAAAGCTTTGATCGCCGCCGCTTTCGCTTTGGGGAAGGCTTCCTTGGGGGGCATCACGGCGTACTGCCAATCTCCCAACAAGGCGTACGTATCGGCTAAGCCGGAATATGCTTGGGCATATTTCGGGTCCTCTTCGATTGCCTGCTTGAAATAAGCCAGAGCAACCTTCAGGCTCTCCCCCGTTCGCTTATTCCAGAAATAGCGCCCTTTGAGATAAGACTCATACGCTTCCGGATTCACCACCTTCAGGTTTTTCAGCGCAGCCTGTTCTTGAGGAGTCAAATTGATCCGAATTTGATCCGCTATGGCGCTGGCCACTCTATTCTGAAGCGCCAAGGAATCGCGGAGCTCACCCTCGTAACTATGGGACCACAAGTGCTTGTCCGAAGCGGCCTCGATCAACTGAGCCGTAATACGGACCTGGTCGCCGGAGCGAAGGACGGTACCTTCTACTACGGCGTCCACGTTCAGTTCGCGAGCGATCTGCGGCAGCGGCTTGCCCACTCTTTTGTATGCCATTACCGAGGTTCGGGAGATTACCCGCAAAGCGCTGATCTGCGCCAGGTCAGTGATCAACTCATCCGTCATCCCGTCAGCGAAATAATTCTGGGCAGCGTCGCCAGAAAGATTTTCCAGCGGAAGCACCGCCAGGGACCGGATGCCCATGGGCGCGCGAACCGGTGACCGCAAGAGCCACAAGGAGAGAAGCGAGAAAGCAAGGACGAGAGCCAGGGCCGCAATCGCCCCGCGAGTGGTCCACGGCCGGTGTTTGGGCGCAACCGCCAACCCCGCCACCTGGGGCACAGTCCCCGGGTCTGTACGCGACAGATCTTCTATCGCGGAAGCCGGCTTTTTGGGAGGTGCGTCCACCCCCACCAGCGACACGTCCGCGATGAAGCGATACCCACGCTTAGGAAGAGTCTCGATGATGCGCGGATTCTCGGCCGAGTCCCCGAAGGCACTCCGCAGCTTCCCGATGGCAATGTTGAGAGCCTGGTCGAAATCGCCGAAATTTTCGTTCGGCCAGACTCGGCGCCGCAACTCCTCGCGAGTAACGATTTCCCCTGGGCGCTCCAGCAATATCTCCAGCAGTTTCATCGGCTGCTGCTGGACTCTGATTCTCAAACCTGCTTTGCGCACCTCGCCCGACTCCAGGGAAACCTCGTAGGTTCCGAATCGCACAACGGAGCTGGATCGTGATTGTTCCATTTCAGGTTGCCTGCGAGTCTAGCACTGGGCGGACCGAATTTTGGGGTCAGGATATAGCGGGAGCTAAGTTCTTAGACTGCAAATATTTAGCAGACTATCAATTGGATATACGGAAAGAATTCGCAGCCAATTGACGCCTGAGCGTGGACCCGTCAGATTGTCACCCAAGCGCGGCTTCAAATCGGACGCGCCGATTCGGTGAAGGCAAATGAACAGTATTGAGCCCGGACTAAGAGAACCGGTCGGACTTTGGAGCGCATACTTACAGGCCGATCCGCCGTCGTCGGAGTTCGAAGATTTGGCCCTCCCCCTATTCGACTCTCTTTATAACTTCGCGAACTGGCTGGCGCACAACAAAAGCGATGCCGAGGATCTCGTACAGGAAACCTATCTTAAGGCTTTACGCAGTTTCGCCTCGTTTCAACCGGGCACCAATTTCCGCGCATGGATGTTTCAAATCCTTAGAAACACCTTTCTAAGTTCACGCTCGACTCTAGATCGGCGCATGACGGTTGCGATGGAGTCAGAGGAAGACTTCCCTCTGATGCCTGAGATTTCCGCCACTCCTGAATCACAGTTGATTCGGCGTTCCGGTGTCGATGTGGTTCGGAAGGCCATCGAACAGCTCCCAGTCATCTTTCGCGAGGTCATTTTGCTGTGCGACGTGGAAGATGCGTCGTACCGGGAAATTGCGGAAATATTGTCGATCCCGATAGGAACCGTCATGTCGCGCCTGGCCCGTGCCCGAAAGGCGGTCCGCGCGTCACTCTGACATTTGAATCAAGCGGCCACGCCGCGGAAGGAAGCGAAGCTTATGGCGACTGCCCCCTTGTCAGCAACCTTGAACCCTCCAATCTCCCAACTGCAACTTCCCCCCATGGAGCGGATTTTGATCATTGAGGAAGACGTTGCATTGCGGAAGATTCTGCGGCGTCTTTTCTCTTCGGAAGGATATGAGGTGGATGTCGTTCCCGATGCCGCCTCTGGTCTCGAAAGACTGCGCCGCGGAGTGCCGGCCGCAGTTGTCCTCGATCTACCCCGTCCGGGATCTTCCGGGTGCGACCTTTGCAAGGAGATTGCCGTTTTGATTCCTGGTCTGCCGCTTGTAGTTCTCAGCGGTAGCTCGGATGTCGCGGACAAGGTTCTTCTGTTGGAAATGGGCGCCGACGACTACGTCACCATACCGTTCAGCCCAAAGGAACTGGTTGCACGTTTGCGTGCGCTCATCCGGCGCACGTCCCGCGTTAGTCCCGAAGGCGTTTACGCCTTTGCTGACGTCATGGTGGATTTTTCCAGGATCGAGATCACTCGCGGCGGCGAGAAAATCACGGTTACCCCAAAGGAATTCAAGACACTGCAATTCCTGACTAGGAACGCCCGACGCGTCATCTCCCGGGACGAACTCCTGGACAAAGTTTGGGGGTACGAGAATTATCCCTGCACGAGGACGGTGGACAACCACATGTTGAGGCTACGACAGAAACTGGAGATCGATCCTTCGAACCCGCTGCACTTTCTCACCGTTCACGGGATCGGCTACAAGTTTGTGCCTTGAGCTTTGGGCAGATTTATTCCACTTGAGGAAGTGCCCATGCAAAGAGTATCCCGCCGCTGCTCGTCAGTACGTACTGTCGACCGTCGAGTTCGTACGTAATCGGCGAACTTTGGCTGTGTGAGCCTGAGCCCGCGTGCCAAAGTGTCTTGCCATCGCTCGAATCCAACGCCAGAAAGTTGCCCAGGGCGTCGCCAGTAAAAGTCAGGCCCGAATCCGTCGTCAGCACCCCCGCGCCCGAGCCATCGGGCCCGAGTTCATGGCTCCAGCGCAACTTGCCGGTCTGGTAATCGATGGCTTCGATCACGCCTTTGCCCCAAACACCATAATCCGCGCCCGCCCATCCGTACTCTCCGTCCGCTGGTTTGGCAAAGTAGATGCTGTAGCTGGGGTGGGCATCAACGATGAATAAACCATTCCTGGTATCGAAACTCGGGGAGCGATAGTTGGTCATGCCGCCCTCATCGGGCGCAATCAAGCGTCCGTCGGGGGCAGGCTCTTTGTCAGGATTCGGAATGGGACGGCCTTGCTTATCGACTCCGAGCGACCAGTTCACGGGCCCGAAGGGAGCGGTCAGAAGATTCTTGCCGTTGGTGCGGTCAAGCACAAAGAAGTAGCCGTTGCGCGAGGTCTGCATGAGCATCTTCTTCGGCGCGCCGTGGAAGTCTGCGTCGACCAGCACTGGAGTCTCGACCGCATCCCAATCGTGAGTATCGTGCGGAGATACCTGGAAGGACCACACCAGCTTTCCGGTATTCGGATTCAGCGCGACAATGCTACAGGTGTAGGGATTATCGCCGGGTCGAGTCGAGCCCTTCAGGACGGGAGTCGGGTTGCCGGTTCCCCAGTAAACGAGATTGAGATCGGGATCGTAGGTTCCCGTCATCCACGTCATCCCTCCAGTAGTCTGGCCGGGGGTTCCAGCCGGCGGAGTGGAATCCCACTGCCACTGGGTTGCGCCCGTTTCCGGATCAACCGCCCGAATGTAGCCCGTCAGGTTATCAAAGTCTCCGGAAACCCCAATGAGAACGCGGCCCTTGACGACAAGAGGCGCCATGGTCGTCCAATAACCTTTCGTGGCATCAGCAGCGACCACTATCCAGCGAACGGTTCCATCCCTGGCGTTCAGGGACACCAGGTGCGCGTCCGGAGTTAAAAAAAAGAGGTAGCCCTTGTACATCGCCACACCGCGATGCCCGATGTGTTCGCCTTTATTCGGCGGGTAGGTGTAATGCCAGATCTGATGGCCGGAACGCGCATCGACTGCCCAAATATTGTCGGGAACGGTAAAGTACAAAATACCGTCGACCAATAGGGGAGAGGACTTGATTTGCGCCAGCTGGTTTGTCTGGAAGGCCCAGGCAAGGGCCAGATTTTTCACGTTCTGCGGCGTGATCTGAGTGAGCGAACTGTGCCGCCGGCCCGAATAGTCGCCGTGATATCCCGGCCAACTATTGGGCGGCGGATGCAGAAGCATCTGCTCATCGACTTCTTGCGCCACCCTTGCACCGGAAGGCGCAACTACGATTAGCGCGCTCGCGGCAAGAAGAAATGCCTTCCTCAGAGAATTCATCGATTTCAGGGCCCTCTCAACACTCACACTTTAGGGAGCCGGGATTGAGCCCGGCGCCTAACGCAAAGTCTGCAAATATGCCATCAGATTGTGAACGTCGGCATCCGTATATTTACTGAAAAGCTCGACATGGGCATCGACTGGCGAATCCACTTGATATTGCACATCGCTGGTTCGCCATGATCGATACCAGCCGCTGGAATCAATCAGCCCGACCGTAAATTCATCGAGATATTCGAGTGTGCCGGAGATGGCTTGAACGGATGCAGCCTTCACCGTGACTCTGGATTTCGCGTGTTCGGGATACAGCATCTGCTCTTCGAGCTGAAGGCCCTGATAACGCGATGCAATCCCGGCAAGATCGCCGGTTGGGGAGTGACAGGTGGAGCATTTTCCCGCACCTGCGAAGTATTGCTTGCCGGCCTCCGCATTCCCGGTCTGGAGATCCGAGGCATCCACTCCCTTGCGTCCGCCAACTCCTCTAGACAGCGCACGATTTTGTTGGGTGTGGATGAAGGCCACGAGACTGGCAAGCTGCTGATCGGAGCGGTCAAAGCGCGGCATACCCTTGTCGGGACGCCCATTGCGCACAACTTCGCCGATCTTGTCTCCATCCACATCCTCGGTCACTAGCTTGGATCGAGTGAGATCCGGCCCGCTCTCTCCGCCGCCGGCATCGCGGCCGTGACAAAAAGAACAGTCTTGCCGAAAGAGGTCACGTCCGCTCCGGACCTGCTCTGGCGCGTACGATTTCAGCCCAACTGGCGCGCTCTGTTTGACGGCTGTCTCAGCTGGACTACTTGGAGGTGGTGTTTGCGCTGCGGCGAGGCTCAGGAGCAACGGAGCCGCCAACCATACATTCCAATGCAAGGTCGAACGAAGAAAAATCATCCGTGAAATATTCCTCCGCACTCAATTCTCATCAGTGCTGATCGACGGCTAACCGCGGATGAGAAGCCGTGCTTCCTTCCGTCATGCCCAGCACCCACTTGATCGCTTCGAAGTACATCTTGCGAATGTCAGGATCACTCCAGGCTTCCTGAGTGTGGCCGAGGGTCGAATAGAAAACGCGTCCTTTGCCGTACATTTTGTCCCAAGCCACGGCGAAATCGTGTTCCGTTCTGTGGACACGCGGATTGTTCGCATAATTGAGTTTAGTCGGATCGAGACTGAGCAGGACGTTGACCTTGTCCCGCGACCATTCTTTTGGCTGATAGATCTCGTCATACTTCACGAACGCTTTGGGAAAGTGGTGCACCGCGGGGAAGCTCGGGTCTTCATTCACGATCGGAGCGTTAAATGTAGACCAGGGATGCTGGTCGAACCAGCCCCCGATCATCTCGCCGTATTCCGGCCATTTGTAATTGGTATCGAGGGCCGCGTGAACGCCCACGAATCCCCTTCCGTCGTCCTTAATGAAGGAGATCATATCTTGCTTCTGGCTGTCGTCCAGATCAAGTTCGCCCGTGGTGCTCACAAAAACGAGGGCATCGAAATAGTTCAGGTTCTTCGCGTTCCTTCCCAGGTCTTTCTTCGTGAGGAGTTCGGTGTCGGTGCGCAGTGTTGCATCCCAGAGGCCGCTGTCGCGGCCCATGGTATAGATCGCAACCATGCCATCCGAAACCGAGTCGTGCTCGAATCCCTTGGTTTGACTGATCACCAGAATATGCTTGAGATGGATTTGCTTAGCGTGCGGCGGAGGAGCCACCGAAGGATTTACGGCCGGCTGATCCTGGGCGAACGCGAAGGCTGCCAGGAGCATAAAGGTCAGAGCGAATAATAGAGCGATTCGAATGTGGCGCAAGCGATCTCCCTCAAGGGCATAAAGGTAACATAAAGCAGCTGCGGTAAAATGATTCGTTTTGTTCCTGGATACGATTCCGAGGAGACAGAAAACGTCATGCGCATTGGAGTCTTCACTCCCCTGCTGTCGCAACTTCCGCTAGCCGCGGTTCTGAAAAAACTCGCGGCGCTCCAAATTAATATCGTCGAACTCGGCACGGGAAATTATCCGGGCGATGCACACTGCAAGCTCTCGATGCTCGAGGATGCTACTGCCCTTGCCGAATTTAAAAAGATTCTCGCCGACTGTGGCTTCAACATCAGTGCCCTGAGTTGTCACGGCAACGCGCTGCATCCGGATAAAACCCGCGCGCAACACGACCGCGGGGTGAGCCGCAAGACCGTACTGCTTGCCGAAAAGCTTGGAATCCCTGTAGTGGTCGACTTCTCAGGATGCCCCGGCGATTCGCCCCATGCCACTGCCCCCAACTGGGTGACCTGCCCTTGGCCTCCGGATTACCTAACGGTGCTCGACTGGCAATGGAATGAAGTGGTCACGCCCTATTGGATCGAGCATGCAAAGTTCGCCGCCGACCACGGCGTGAAAATAGCCATCGAAATGCACCCTGGATTCGTGGTCTATAACCCAGAGACGATGCTCCGATTGCGCTCCGTTGCCGGAGCCAATGTGGGTTGCAACTTCGATCCGAGTCATCTGTTCTGGCAGAGCATCGATCCCATCGCCGCCGTCCGGGTGCTGCGAGACGCTATCTTTCATGTCCATGCCAAGGACACGCAAATCTATGCCGCCAACCTGCCCCGCACCGGCGTGCTCGATACCAAGCCTTACACCGATGAGCGCGAACGCAGCTGGATCTTCCGCACCTGCGGCTACGGTCACGGCGCGGAATGGTGGGGTGAGTTTGTCTCCACACTACGGATGTTTGGCTACGACTCCATACTTTCCATCGAGCACGAAGACAGCCTGCTCTCGCCGGAAGAAGGTCTTACCAAGGCAGCAACTTTTCTGAACAGCATTGTGATTCGTGAACAACCCACAGCCGCTTGGTGGGTCTGACTCGAGTTCCGAGTTTTGAAAAAGCGGGCTTCAGAGCCGCGCCGTAACCCAGCAAAAACCAACAGGCCATTTCTCGCCGCGTTTCCATAATCTGCGCCATCGAGCCGGAATAAAACCACAGAGAATCGGTTATCTCGGTGTGGCCTCATCTCGAATGGGGATGCGCCCCCACAGCAACCTCCTGGCAAGTCATAGTAAGGACAGTGATGATAAATCCGTTTGATCTTAAGACAGCCCTTCTGGCCAAGCACGCCCAACATATCGTGCTCATTCATTTTCCCATCGCATTGTTTGTTTCGGCGGTAGCCTTCGACCTCATAGCGCAATGGACGAAGCGGCGCGGTCTGGCGGACGCAGCCTATTACAACCTGCTCGTGGCGGCAATTTCGACTGTTCCGGTTCTCGGCACCGGGCTACTCGCGTGGCAGTTCCAACTTGAAGGGCAGAAACTGAAGGGTGTTCTATTGCTTCACCTCGTATTCGGGTGCATTTCGAGCGTACTTATCTTACTGGTCTGGTACGTGCATTACCGCGGTCGCCGGCGGTCTGTACCCCTGCCGAACTATCGCTTGCTGATCGAATTTCTGGCGGTTGGCATAGTCGCGCTCACCGGCCATCTGGGTGGCTTTGTCAGTGGCGTGAACGGGCCCGGCTAAATTTCGGAAATCGGTCTCGTATACCTAAACTCGACACAATGGTTACACTCTGCTGACAACTGCCGGACCCTCGCGTAGCTACGATTCTTACGTTCCTCCACGATTGGAAGTTGCAAACGCCAAACATACTGCCGAAAGCAGGCTGCAGTAGAGGATCTGGCTGCCAGTGATTAATCCCGGTTCAACTGGGACGCGGCGGGCGCGGGAACGTCCGCAGAAACGTCCGCAGCGTCAACTTTGCAGCGCAGGCCTAACCGCCGACGACTCCAGGTAATCTGATTCCTGGCTGCGGTTTTTCGATCCGACTGAACCGCGGGGATAGCGCTGTGAGCGGGTCCGGTGAATGTCGTCACCAATTCAGCTTTTGCTGGGAATAAAACACTGTAGCGCCAGTTATCAGCTCAGAACGTTACAAACCACGGAGGACAGATGCCGGACAAAAATCAAGATCTTATCGATCAAAAGTTGCAAGACCTCAACAACGACGGAGTTGATCGTCGCGGGTTCCTGAAGTGCATGGCATGGGCGGGTACCGGCTTGGTCTGGACCATGAGCGGGGGCATTCCGGCGTCTCGTGCATTCGCCAAGAGCGCCAATCGAAGTCCGGCTAAAGGCGCTGACTTTACGTTTGTGCAGATCAGCGACAGCCATATCGGCTTTAGCAAGCCGGCCAATCCGGATGTCACCGCTACTCTGCAGACGGCAATCAATAAGATCAACGCAATGCCCCAGAAGCCGGATTTCATCATTCACACCGGCGATCTAAGTCAGCTCTCGAAGCCGAGTGAGTTCGATACGCTAGACCAGGTATTGAAGGGTGCGTCCGCGAAACAAACCTACTTTGTGCCGGGCGAGCACGATATGTTGAGCGACAACGGTGACCAATTTCTCCAGCGTTACGGAAAGGGCACCAAGGGGAGTGGGTGGTACAGCTTCGATCAAAAGGGCGTTCATTTCGTCGGGCTGGTGAACGTCGCTAATCTGAAAGCTGGAGGTATGGGATCGCTGGGCCACGAACAGCTGGAGTGGCTTGAAGACGATCTCAAAGGCCGCTCCGCGAGCACTCCAATTGTGCTTTTTGCGCACATTCCACTATGGACCATTTATCCCGACTGGGGCTGGGGAACAGACGACAGTGAGCAAGCCTTGGCTTACGTCAAGCGTTTCGGTTCCGTGACCGTGTTAAACGGCCATATTCACCAGATCATGCAAAAGATTGAGGGTAAAGTTTCGTTCCATACGGCAATGTCAACCGCCTTCCCCCAACCGGCGCCGGGAACTGCTCCTTCGGCTGGACCAATGAAGGTGCCGGCCGATAAGTTACAGCAAGTGCTGGGCATTACCGACGTGAATTATGTCGTGAGCGGTCGCAGCCTCGCAATCATCGATTCACCCCTCGCAAACTCGGGGGCAGCGACCTCAAGCAATGGAGACGGCCCCGAACATGGTTGAGGTTAGCCTCGCCAGACCGTCAAAGAGACCGATCCAAGCAAAGAAACTCAAAGAAGAACAGTCAAGAATAGAAAGGACATTAACCATGACGAAAAAGACTTTGTGGCTTGCAAGTTTGCCAGCTCCCGTACTAATTGCAATGCTGCTCCTGTTTCCGGGATCGCGAACACTTACAGCCGGTGACCGCCCTGCTTCAGCAAACACGGAGGTAAAAATAGATAATTTCGTTTTTGGACCACAGACGATCACGGTACCGGTTGGAGCAACTGTTACTTGGACCAACCGTGATGATATTCCCCATACGTCCGTCAGCACAGAAGGTGTATTCAAGTCCAAGGTGCTTGATACAGACGAAAAGTTCTCGTACACGTTCACCAAGGCGGGAACATATTCCTATTACTGCACGATTCATCCGAAGATGACGGGCCAGGTGATCGTGCAATGAATCTCGGATTTCTGGGCGGCATCGCAACAGAAGCGAGATTCCATTCCTGGCAGCATCCACTGCTTCCATACAGTGGATGCGCCAAAGAAACCTGAATCGATATGAATGTAGAGTCGGCACAATTCGAGCAGCAGGGACTACTAGCGGGCGGCGATCTCGATCTTGTCCACGCGAGTAAGAATGGGGATGTGGGCGCTTTCGAACAGCTCGTAAAGCGATATGACCGCAAGCTCCTTCGAATCGCCCAGGGCGTGACCCGGAACAAAGAAGATTCCCAGGACGCGGTTCAAGAAACGTTTCTGAAAGCGTATCAAAAACTGGCGGAATTCAGGGAAGACTCGAAATTCTCGACTTGGCTGATTCGTATCACTGTGAATCAATCGCTGATGAAGCTGCGAAAGCAGCGCACCATAAAAGAGGTCTCTCTGGACGAGGACTTTCAGGGGGACTCGGACGCACTCCCGCTGGACGTTCCTGATGCGGGTCCCAATCCCGAACAACTCTGCTGGGCGACTGAATTGCGGGACATCTTTGTCAAAACTTTGGAAGAACTGCGCCCCATCCTGCGGACTGTATTTATACTACGGGACGTGGAGGGTCTGACAATCGATCAGACCGCGAAAGTGCTGCGAGTGAGTCAGGCCGCGGTGAAGGCGCGCCTGTGGCGCGTGCGGCTGGAGCTTCGCGACCGGCTGAACAAATATCTGAGTGAGCGAACCGAATCTCTCCGACCACGCATATTACCTAGAGAGGCGGGGACGCAGCGGATCATTGGCCTTTTCGCCGAGTGCCTGCGCAACTCGACACCTCGGACGCGCTCGGTTCGTGGCGGCCAGCTGGCCACATACTTCGTCACCGGTGACAGTGATCACTCCCTAGAGTATAGACTCGCCACGTTCAGTCACGCTGTGTACATCGCGGGGATCCTGCTAACAAACCACGCTCCACAATATTTCATCTGCCGCTGCATTGCACACATCGACAAACAATTGACAATCAGGTGACATCTGCGCTGCATCCAGTCATTGATACCTGCGTCTAACCTACAAGTTACCTGATAACTTGCACTCAGTGTCGCTAGTAGTGGAATAAATGCCTATGAGTACGGTTATCACCAGTGAACGACGTTAACAAACAGAATACTTTAGGAGGCTTTATGAATAAGTCGTATTTGACAGCAGTGCTTACTCTGACCTGCCTGCTTGGCGTAGGCCTAACTGCCCATGCCCAGGATCTCGATAGAGTGGTTGTTACAGTCCCATTCGCTTTCGTGGCTGGCGGCGCTACGCTACCCGCGGGAGACTACAGTGTTATCCGGTCCAACCCTGGCGTAAATCGCGAGTTAGCCATCACTGGTTACAACAAGGGAAGCGCATTTATGCTTCCTTTAGCGTTCGACCAGGGAGCATCCGACGCGCCCACGCTCAGCTTCGCCCACATTGGAAGCCGGTACTATCTCAGCAAAGTGAAGACACTCAACGGCGTCTACACTATGCCAGTGCCGCCGGCCGCGATCGCGCTAGCGCGGACGAATAGTCAAGGCACCTTGTCATCTTCGGGTACTAACTAAGTAGAGCCGTCCACGATGAGTTGTTATAACGGTTGCGACAGGGAGCTCAAGAATTACCAGGAGTATTGTTGTGCTTGAGCTCTCTTTCCAACCGACAATTCACGATGTCGAGCCGGACAACAGATGGCTTGCAATATCACGCCAGAGAGTAAGAATGACGGAGCTAACGCCGTACGGGCTCACAGGACTGGCCATAGTCTTGAATATAGCGTCTTGCGCCACCTTCAATAACGGGTTCCCGTCGACCGGAAGGAACGTGTCGACTTGGCGTGAGGTGCTCGTGTGCTCACAATTATCGAACGGGCGAATAACAATTGCAGGCAACGGTTTTTCTGTGGTTGAAACACAATCCCAAGCGAAAAGAAGTGGAGCGTAATATGAAAGATGCTGATCGGCAGAAATGGTTAACTGCCTACTTGTTCGCGCCGCTGGCGTTGGTAATCGTATTTATGATGATGGTTGTCGCAAGTTTATGCGGCCAAACGGCAACCACCGGAGACATCGCCGGTATTGTTACGGATCAAACCTCGGCGGTGGTGGCTGGTGTTTCTGTCACGTTGAAGAACGTTGATACGGGCGGCTCTATTTCCGCAGTCAGCAACTCTCAGGGCTCGTTCAATTTCTCGCTTTTGCCACCCGGACACTACTCGGTCTCGGCGAATGCAGCTGGATTTCAAGGAATCGTCAAGAGGGTAACGGTGGCGCTCGGGTCCAGCACGACTGCCAACTTGCAACTGTCCGTTTCGTCGCAGAATGAGGTCCTTGACGTAACAGATCAGGCGTCAGCTGTGCAAACGGAAGACGCCAATCTGGAAACAAATTTCAATGCTCAGCAAATTGCCGTATTGCCCAATCCGGGCAATGATCTGAGTGCCGTGGCCCTGACGGCGCCTGGCGTGGTGATGAATACGACCGGCGGTTCTGTGTTTGGGGGCGGAAACTATGAGTTCTTTGGTTTACCGTCGAATTCGAACGTGTTCACCTACGATGGCGCCAATGATAACGATCCCTACTTCAACATTAATAATAGCGGTGCGACTAACCTAACCCTCGGCCTGAACGACGTGCAGGAAACCAGCATAGTAACCAACGGTTACAGTGGACAATTTGGAGGTCTGGCGGGAGCGAACATCAACTATGTCTCGAAGTCCGGTACGAATGCTTTCCACGGTAATGCAGAGTATTGGTGGAACGGCCGGGCTCTGAATTCCAACAATTACTTCCGGGACGAATCAAACACCCCGCGTCCCTTCGTGAATGCCAACCAGTATGCAGCCTCGTTTGGCGGCCCGATCAAGAGAGACAAATCCTTTTTCTTTGTCGACTATGAAGGCATTCGTTTGCTGATTCCGTCGCTATCTGCGGTTAATTTGCCGACTCAGCAGTTTGAAAATGCCGTAATCGCCAATTTAAACACTGTCAGCCCGTCTTCGGTGCCGTTTTACAATAAACTTTTCGGCGTTTGGAACGCAGCCCCCGATGCGGCGCGTGCTCGAAACAATCTCCCCGGCGGAGGTTGTTCAAACGTTACACGCCTGGCGGGAATCGCATTTGGAGCAGCCAATCCATGTGCCAACGTGCTGCAAGGCGGTACATCGCAGGCGACCAACGACTATCTGATTGTGGGTCGCTATGACCAGAACATCGGCAACAATGACAAACTGTTCGTTCGCGTGCAACACGAAAGCGGCATTCAGGCCACGTACACTGATCCGCTAAACCCCGCCTTCGATGCGCACAGCACTCAGCCGGAATGGCAGAGCCAGTTGAGCGAGACCCATACCTTCGGCAATAACAAAGTGAACAATTTCATTGCCTCGCTGCAGTGGTATAGTGCGCTCTTCACGATGGCGAATCCGACTGCCGAATTCCAGACTCTTCCTCAGACGGTGTTCCTCGGTGACGGGTCACTGTTCCCTCTGAACAACGATGGCACAGCTTTCCCCCAGGGACGGTCAGTAACTCAGTACGGAATTGTCGATGACTTCAGTTGGAATCGCGGAAGACACGGCCTGCGCTTCGGGGTTAACTTTCGCCGCGACGATGTCAGTGACCACAATTTTACCGGGGTGATTCCTTTTGCGGAGGAAGTCTCGCTGAATGACTTTGCATTTGGAGGAGTGGCTCCCACCACGCCTTCGAACCAGGCCGGGAATCTTTTAGCTCAGAACTTCCCCCTCAATACGAACGTACCCATAGCGCTCTATCAACTCGGATGGTATGCCTCAGACGAAGTCAAGGTCACTCCGAACCTGAAACTAACGCTCAGCATGCGCTTTGACCACCTGTCAAATCCAGTCTGCCAAACCAATTGCTTCCAAAGTCTGTCAGGATCATTTCAGAATTTGAATCCGACCTTGCCGGTGAATCAGGCCCTAACCACCGGGTTGCACACCGCATTTCCCTCGGTCACGTCGGTTGTGTATCAGCCTAAAGTGGGCTTTGCATGGTCGCCGTTCGGCGCCAAGAACACCGTCGTCCGCGGCGGGTTCGGCATCTTCAGTGATGCCATTCCTACCGGCGGCATCGATGACATTCTGACCAATGCTCCGAACGATCCGTCATTCGCACTATTCAATGGCGCGCTCTCCCCGGCGGCGCCGGGAAACTTGAATGGGCAAGCGATCGCGGCCAACGCAGCCTTCCGCGCCAATTTTGCCAATGGCGGCAGCGTTCCTGCGTTCAATTTCTTTAATCCTGGCAAAGTGCAAATTCCGCGTTATGACGAGTGGGACCTGGAGATACAGCAGGCTTTGGGCTGGCACACCACCATCACCGCTAAGTACGTTGGGAATCATGGCGAGCACGAGGAGATTACCAACCCAGCGCTAAACGCTTTCAGTCCAACCGGTGCTGCATTCGGTGGTCTGCCGCTCACCCAGCCAGACGCGCGATTCGGAGTGGTTGCCCAGACACAAAACGTCGGCAACTCTAACTACAACGGCGTTACTCTGACCGCCGCGCACAACTTTAACGGAGGCTTTCAGTTTCAAGCGTCCTATACCTACAGCCATGCTCTGGATGAAATCTCCAATAGTTCTTTGAACCCTTTCGGTTTGAACGCCAACAACAACGTTGATGTGGTCACACCGCTAAATCCGCTCAACATTCGCCAGCTTAACTATGGCAATGCCGACTACGATGTCCGGCATTCGTTCGTCATGAACTACGTTTGGAGCGACGCCTTCCGTCATCTGTCGAGCAGGGGTCCAGACGCGATGGTGAAAGGCTGGACGGTTTCCGGAACGATCTTCAACCACACCGGCTTTCCCTACTCAATATGGAGCAGCAACGAGACTGCCACTCTGCAACAAGGATTGTTCGGCAGCACAAGTCCTGCCACTACTACAGCGGTGCTCGCCAACGTCGTGGGTTCCCCTAACATTAACTGTGGCGCCTCAGCTGCACAGTTGACCCCCAATCCGTGCTACATTCTCGCTAACTTCACTGACCCAACCAATAATTTCTCAACTCAGCGCCGTAACCAGTTTCGCGGCCCAGGTTACTTCGATACCGACTTTGACGTGGAGAAGTCCTTTGCCATGCCTAAGTGGGAGAAGGCTCAGTTGTCCATCGGCGCAAGGTTCTTTAACCTTTTCAATCATCCAAACTTTGCCTTCCCAAACACCAACGTCGACAGCAGCCAGTTCGGACAAATTACCCAGACGGTGAGTCAGCCGACAACTATCTATGGTTCCGGTCTAGGTGCGGACGCATCGCCAAGGGTAATCGAATTGCAAGCGAAGTTTGTCTTCTAGGAAGCATGGTGTCGATGTAGGCGGCCTCTCGGGGCCGCCTCATTTTTTGATTCTTATCTGGAGCCCGTCTACCGCCTGATTTAAGCCACCAAACCCGTAATGTCGCCGCAAAAACATTTGTGTCTACCCGGGGAATAACCTCTGATCAGCCGAGTTTCATAGACAACGAGCAAATTACTCTCGTGAGGTGCGACGCGGAATTCCAAAAGAGTTGACAATCATATGACATTCTGCGCGCATCACGTCGCTTTCGGCTGCAATCTAACGCACAGTACGGCCGGAACAAAATCATAAAAAAGGAATTTGGAACGCAAACCATGAAAGAAAAGAATTCGCCATCTGCGGTTATATCCGAGGCAAACTCACCGGAAGCAAGTCAATCCTCGACCGAATCAAATGTTCAGCGTCACTGGCAGGGTGTAGTGAAGCGACGTTCATTCCTGAAGGGCTTGGGGATCGCCGGCGCAGCGCTTTCGGCCGGCGCCTTATTGAGGACCGAGGCCAAAGCGGACGATAAGCGGAGCTCGGGCAGGCTCTCCAAAGGCGACGCCGCCCTGTTGCGCTTCGCGGCGGCAGTAGAGCTCATCGAGGCTGATTTGTGGCAGCAATACAACGAGTTGGGAGGAGTCCAAGGTGGCAATCCGGCCTACATTGCCGCGCTGAGCAACCTGGATGGCGATATGCCGCAATACGTCGCCGATAACACGGACGATGAATTGAGCCACGCGGCTTTCCTGAATGCCTACCTGATCTCAAAGGGCGAGGAGCCGGTTGATCTGGACGCGTTCCGAAACTTGCCCAGCAGTCAAGCGACCGGCGCCAAGAACATCGGAAGGCTGACAAACCTGCTGAACCTCAACGTTGACCTCAGCTGGTATACCCGTTACCGCAGCACGCAGAATCCTGATTTGGGGGCGAAGTTCGCCGGTCCCTTCACGATTCAGAACCAGCCCGCCATACCATTAAATGACACGGACACACCTCCTAACCAGGCTCAACCGGTTCCTCCTGTGGGTAAAGGCGAAGCTCGAATGCAAGCGATTGCCAACACAGCGGGATTCCACTTTGCGTATATCGAGCAGGGCGGGGCGAGTCTGTATCCCACGCTTGCCTTCAAGGCCACCGATGCTGAGGTTCTCCGAATCCTGGTGAGCATTGGCGGAGTCGAGATCGATCACTTTGGGCTCTGGCACGATAAGGCGGGCAATGCTGTATCTCAGCCTCTGGCCGGTGTAGTCGATCCAGTGACTGGTCTCACCTTCCCCGATCTCAATGCCCTCAACTCAGAGCTCGATCAGACGAACCTGATTCTGCCGGAGCCCTGCGAGTTTATCAGCAAGAGTCTGCCCCAATGCTCCGTGATTCGGCCAACGTCGACCCAAAACGGAGGCGCAGTGGCCACGATCAAGTCTTTCACGGATGACCTCTTGTTCCAGGGTCAATCGAAGTCATTCCTCACCCTGGTGAACCGTCTGGCTGTCGAAGCCGACTCGGTTCGGCGCGGATTCTGATTGTTGCAGGTGGGCGCTGCAACTGCTCCACCGGGTTGCAGCGCCTGCGTTTTCGATAACGCGGCTCTGAGATTCTCGATTCAAAGGAGGCTGTATGTTAGAAGGATTGTTTCAACCGATGCATCTGCTGGTGATTTTCGGAATTGCGCTGATGGTGTTCGGTCCCAAGAAACTTCCCGAACTCGGCAAAGGGATCGGGGAAGGTATCCGTGGCTTCAAGTCAGCCATGAAAGCGGAGGACGAGAAACCCACCAGCACAACCACAACTAACGACAAAGGCTTAACCAAGGGGTGAACTCGTGGGATTCGGGACGGAAATCGTATTCGCGCTTATGCTTGGATTCCTGGTGCTGGGGCCGAAACGACTTCACACCTTGCTGCTTGACGCTGCACGAGCTAAAGCTAAGTTCGCAGAGGCAAGCCGCGGTTTCAAATCTCAGCTTGCGGGCGAACTCGACGCCGAGCCTGGCGCCGAAAGAAACGATTGCTCGAATGAATGAATCGGGGCTCACATTGCCTTCTGAATCCTGCCTGCGATAATTGATCTACGGCGCGCAGAATTCATTAACGCTCGTCAACCTCTTCCTGCGGCTGCCTGTTCGATCGCATTAGGCCCTTCTTGGATTCGACACCGAAGTCTTTCCCATTTTTGGAATCTTGAGATTCAATCAGCTTCTCTTATCGAATGGACAATGTCTTGAAGATCACAGCCAGCCCCTAAGGCTTCAGATTTCTTAACAGTACAATGTCGGCCTCGCCTTTGCCCACCGCGGCGTAGATGGAGTGTCCATCCGACGACCACGAGACTTTCCGGGTGATGAACGTCGCTTGTCGGCCAAAATCGGTAATGCGGCGCATCGGCCCTTCAGTCGTCGGCTGCACCCAGATATCCGTGGTCGGTCCATCTGTAAGCAGCACGGCCAGCCACTTGCCGTCAGGAGAGAGCACCGGCTGCATCAGGACCCAGCTCGACGAGCGCGATCCCGAAATACGAGCTAACTTCTGCACCGGACCACCCTCCCGATTGGCAATTAATATCTGCATGTCCGATAAACCGTTCCGTTGGGGCAGATTTATTGTGAAGAAGAGCCTTCCTGCCGCATCGACCGCCGGCTTCTGGCCTTCGGCGCGCACCAACTGGACGGGACCACCCGCCGCAGGTATTTTCTCTATGCGAAATCCATTTTTGCTAGGGGGAGAAAAATAGAGCCACTCGCCGTCGGGAGACCAGCACGCCCAACCGCCGCCGTCTGACACTTTGTGAGCGTCGCTTCCATCAGGTTTCATCAGCCACAGATCGACGTTCCACGCCTTGAGTCCGCGCTTCACATAGGCAATGTATTTGCCGTCCGGGGACCACACGGGTACGCCAATCGTGACTTGCGGGTCGTGCTCAAAGGTTACCTGGCGATTCTGTCCGGTTGTGAGATTCAGCACCCAGAGATTGCCATGCCCTCCACTGTCACTCAGATACACAACTTCGCGATCTCTGGGGTCCGGCGACGGCGTTTCGACCGTGCCAGTCTGGTGGGTGATCTGGATACCTCGATGAACATTATCCTCGGGATTGCCATCCACCGGGTACCGCCAAATATCGAACTGGATCTGCCTGCGTGTGGCGACGATGTTGCCGTAACGATCCAAGTCCGGCGAGATGTAAGAGGTCTCCCCAAAAGTAAGTTGACGCAGATTCCTTCCCCCGATTTGCACTGACCAAAGATTCATCGGCCGCAAGTAGAGAACGGTAGCGCCCCTTGAAGAGCTGTAGACCACGCCGGATCCGTCAGGAAGCCAGGCAAAACCCTCCAGCGGATTTCCATCTTGCGTGATCCCTTGGATGTTTCCACCTTCTACCGGCACATAGAACACGTCGTAATCGAAAGTTCGGCCGCGCTGGAATCCCAATTTCCGGTCGTCAGGAGACCAGCGCAGGTCGGAATAGTTGTATTCCGCCGGAAGCGCCGTGACCTTGCTCGGGCCCGAGCCATCCGGATCCGCAATGTCGAGTTCCAGTTCCCCTTGATTGGAATGGAAATATGCGATGTGTCTGCCGTCATGGCTCAAGTCAGCGCTACCCATGCTGCTGACCAGTGGCCGAGCCGTTCCTCCCAGTGCGGAAATTTGCCAGATTTTCCCTTCTCCGTCCGGCTCCTGGGAAGGAGAAAAATAGATCAGCGATGAGGAATCCGACGACCACCGCGGGTATTGATGGTCGGCATCGTCATGAGTTACTTGCAGCGGCGAACCTCCCGCCAGCAATCGAACCCAAACTTGCCTGCGTCCGGCCACGTCAGCCGTGAACGCCACCGACTTGCCGTCGGGAGACATCGCCGGAAACTCTTCCATGCCCACAAAGTCGGTAAGGCGCATCAGTTCCACTGGGGGAGAACTCTGTGCGCGTGGCCTTAGTGCCCGCGACAAGAACCCGAGACCCGCTGCTCCGAGTAACGCCAAGGCAATGAGAGCCGCTATCCGCCACCTTCGACCCTTCCTCGCCGGGAGTGCCGCGACCAACCCACTTGTACTTTCCTCGCGGCTCAGCAACTCCAGATTGAAAGCCAGGTCGCGCGCGGATTGAAAGCGTTCCCCCGGGTCCTTTTCCAGGCAACGATGCACGATGCGCCCCAGCATTGGAGGCAGACTGCGCACGCTGCCCGAAAGCTCTACAGGCTCCTCCTTGAGGATGGCGCTCATGGTGTCTGCGGCCGTCTTCCCGCGAAACGCTCGCGTTCCTGAAAGCATCTCGTAAAGGACCGCGCCCAGGCTGAAGATGTCGGAGCGATGGTCCGCGACCAGTCCGCGTACCTGCTCCGGTGACATGTAACCCACCGTCCCCAGGACAACTCCCAGCTCAGTAACGCTTACTGTCGCCAGGGGAGCCGGCGACCCAGCGACCTCGGGGCCCACCAGCTTAGCCAGCCCGAAATCGAGAATCTTGACTACACCATCGCGCGTCAGAAAGAGGTTTTCTGGCTTCAGGTCTCTATGCACAATGCCGCGTTCATGCGCTGCTGCCAACCCGCGCGCCGTTTGCAGGGCGTACTCCACCGCCTTGCGGACCAAAATCTCCTTCTGTTGTAACCGCTCACGGAGAGTCTGCCCTTGAAGAAGCTCGGTGACCAAATAGGGCGCCTGGTCTTCGGTCATACTGAAGCCGTAGATCGCAAGGATATTGGGGTGATTGAGCGCAGCTGTGGCCCGCGCCTCCTGCTCGAACCGCCGAAGCCGGTAATGATCGGAGGCCAATTCTTTCGGCAGCACTTTGACGGCAACTTCGCGACCAAGGCTCTGGTCGCGAGCGCGATACACCTCACCCATCCCACCAGCGCCTAGCGGCGAGATTATCTCGTACGCCCCGAGTTTTGTGCCGGGAGCGAGAGTCATGACGCCGATTATAACCTCAGGCGTTTGTGGCCCATCGTTACGCGTTTTGCGAAGGGTGATGGTATTCCCGATCGCTAATCCCCGGGGATTGATGGGAACATTTGTTCTAGCGGTAGTGTCCTAAGAGTGCCTTGATTTTCCACAGGCGAAAGTTCGCTCGCCACAGACAACGGCTCTAAACTTGTACCAAAATGGGGAGTAATACTTTTATTGAGCAACCCGTGCAGTCCCCAGATTCGAAAAAAAGGTGCACAGGACGTTCACCATTTCTTATTTGAGGAAGCCTCCCGCCCGTCGCCTTTTCCCTCTCCACAGTCTTTTTTCCACAACCCTCCACAGAATCAATAATTTGGCCGACTGAGCGCAAAAAAATAATCGGTATGAATTCCGGGACAGAACACCAGAGGTGCGCTGCACCCGGTGCCGTGGCGAGAGTCGGCGCGTGGGGGCCAGCCTGCCCGGTCTCATTCCGTCGATCAGCTGGCTTTGCGAAATGCTTTCTGGATGAGCGTATATTGTGCCGCCCCGATCATGCCGCACTCGTCATTCACGACGATCTTGACCGGCATGTCCTTCAGAATCGTCGCCATGCGCCCTTTGTCGAGGAAAGATTCCATGAACACGGGGTCCTTCATTTTGGGTGCGATCTTCGCCGCGATTACGCCACCGATGAAAATTCCTCCTGTGGACATAAAGTTCAAGGCGCAGTTGCCGGTCTGCGCGCCGAAGACGCTGACGAAAATCGACAGGGTCTGATCGCAGATCGCGGCCTTGCCTTCCAGTGCCAGTTTCGAGATCAGCGCCGGAGGATCGGGGGCGGCGGCCATCTCGGTTCGCAGCCATTCCGGCTCTTCTTCTTTGTGCGTATCTCGCAGAAAGTCGTAAATATTCCTGATGCCGGGGCCGGAGAGAACACGCTCGCAGCTGATGCGGCCGTACTTCTTCTGCAAGTAGACCAGCAACTCCGTCTGCATCGCATTCCGGGGCGCGAAGTCGGCGTGGCCTCCTTCACACGCAAAAGGATGATGCCGGAAGCCGTCCCAGTAAAGCCCCGCCATCCCCAGACCGGTTTTGGCGGAGATGACGGCGCGGTTGCCTTCGGCGTCTTCCGCGCCCTCGCTCAGCGCGATGAAATCTTTTGTTTCCAGGCCATCGATGCCATAAGCGTAGGCTTCGAGATCGTTGAGCAGTCCAACGGAAGTCAGTTTGAGTTGCTTGGCCACTTCCCGCGCATCGATGGTCCAGGGCAGGTTGGAAATCTTGCTGCGTCCGGCTCGCACCGGCCCGGCCACGCCGAGACACGCGCTGTGGACAGGGATGCCTTCGGTTTTTATGAAGTCAGCAAGAATGCCGGACAAGCCGTCATGCTGCTGGCTCACATAATTTTTTTCCACCACAGATTTCAGCCGGCTGCCTTCGGTTTCGAACGCGGCCAGGCGGGTGCGCGTCGCGCCAATCTCACCGGCAAGAATCATTGCTCAATAAGAATCATGGTTCAATTCTCCTCCACTGGCGGCCATCCTGTTCGAGCAGTTGATCGGCCTCGGCCGGCCCCCAGCTGCCGGATGCATAATTCGGAAACTTGCGCGGAGGCAGCGCTCTCCACACGTCCATCACGGGATCCACAACTTTCCATCCAGCTTCGACCATATCCGCGCGCTGGAATAGAGTCGCATCGCCGATCATGCAGTCATACAACAAAACCTCATAACCGGTATAGGCGTCTGCTCCGAAATACTTCGTATATTCAAAACTCATATCGACCGATCCCACCCGGAGCAAAGGCCCGGGAATCTTGGCCCCAAAGCTCAACGAGATTGCTTCCACCGGCTGAATCTGGATCACCAGCGTGTTGGTATGCAACTTGTGGAATGGAGCCTTGCGAAACAGCTCAAAGGGCGTACGTTTGAACTGGATGGCGATCTCGGTATGGCGTTGAGCTAGCCGTTTGCCCGTCCGAAAATAAAACGGCACGCCCGCCCAGCGCCAATTGTCGATGTTCAGTTTCAAGGCCACGAAGGTCTCGGTGCGCGACTCCGGTGAAACCCCCTGCTCCGAACGATACGCCGATACTTTTTCGCCAGCGAGCACTCCCGGGCCATACTGCCCGCGCACGCTGCGCTGCAGGACGTCGTCGGAGCTCAACGGCTGGATCGAATGCAAGACTTTGGCCTGCTCATTGCGCACTGCATCCGCGTGAAACGATACCGGGGACTCCATGGCGGTCAGGCTGAGCAGTTGCATCACATGGTTGGGGACCATATCGCGCAACGTGCCTGCCGTATCAAAGTAGCCGCCGCGCCGCTCCACCCCTACGGTTTCGGCATTGGTAATTTGCACATGATCGATATAGCGCCGGTTCCAGATGGGCTCGAAGATGGCATTGTCGAAGCGAAAGACCATGATGTTCTGCACCGTCTCTTTGCCCAGATAGTGATCGATGCGAAAAATCTGATTTTCCTGCAACACAGTTTTGATATCGCGGTTGAGCGCCTTTGCAGAGTCAAGGTCCTGTCCAAAGGGTTTTTCGATGACGACGCGGCGCCAATGACCATTCTCGGGCCGGGCCAGTGCGGCCGCTCCCAACTGCTGCACAATTGTCGCAAAAAACTTTGGCGCGGTTGCCAGATAGAAAAGATAGTTGCCTTCGGTATGTTGCTCAGCGTCTATGGCGCCGAGTCGGTCCCGCAGTTTCGTAAACGTATTGGGATCCGCAAAGTCGCCACGTTCGTAGAACAATCGCTTCCGGAACCATTCCGACTCTTCCGGCGATTCGGTTCCGGGTGGCAGGGAACTGGTAACCTGGCTGCGAAAATCATCCAGGCTCAAATCATCGACTGACACGCCGATCACAGCAAAGTTGTTGGGCAGCAGCTTGGCCTTCCCCAGGTTGAACAGCGCAGGCACCAGTTTGCGCTTGGTCAGGTCTCCCGCTGCACCAAACAAAACGAAAACGCAAGGACCAGCCGCCTTCTCGGCGTGAGCGAGGTCATTCTCCGAGTGGGTTTGGGTGGTGGCGGCCATCTCCGTGCTTGAAACTTCTGAACTGGTCGCCATAGTAAATGACCGATGCCTGGCTTTCCAGGGTATTCAGAAGTGCGTCCGTTCGTCCGCGAGTGAATCGTCTTCAGCCCCTGGTCGCGAGTCCCATCCCGGCCAGTACGCCTCGCATATAAGCGAAGCTGGCGATCACGCCGGGCATGGGATCCTCGGGATGAATCTCATACTCCAGATCGACAAAGCCCGGATATTTCGTTGCGATGAGCGCTTCGAACATTCTCTGTACGGGCATGATGCCGTCTCCTACGGTGACCTGGCTCTCTTTATTTTGGAAATTCGCAAGATCTTTCATGTGCACGTTGAATAGCCTCGGACCCGCTTCGCGGATCGCTTGCACCACATCCGCGCCGGCACGAACGGTGTGGCCGACGTCGATGCAGCATCCGATGCGCGGGTCCATCCCCTTCACCGTCTTCAACACATCCAGCGGCGAAGGCCACAACTTATCCTCGGGGCCGTGATTGTGAATCGCGATGCGGATGTCGTACTCCTTTACGAACTTCTCGATGCGCGGCAAAGTTTCCGGTGTGGGGTCTCCGGCGACAATCACTCCAATTCCGGCGCGCTTGCAGTATTCGAATTTGGAGCGTATGTCCGCATCTTCGTTTTTCGCGAAGTAGATGGCTCCGGCCGCGTGGAGCTTGATGCCTGCGGCCGCATAGTCCGCCAGTGCGGCTGACTCTTGCGGCGGGTCCATCGCGAGATGGTCTTTGACGTCCTTCGCGTTCAGCTGGAATATGTTCAGCTGTTTCATGAAGACGATCATTTGTGCGCGGGTAAAGTTGCGAAAGGTGTAGCTGGCCAGGCCTAACTGAATCGGCGATGCTTTCTCGGCGGCTGGCTGAACTTGGGTTGACGCCAAGACACCGCCTGGAGAAGCCAAGGCCGCCGTAACCAGCGCACCGGACCGAATGAAATCGCGGCGAGAAACAATGCTGCTCTTGCTCGACATTGTAGACATGCGGCGCCTAGACATGCGGCGCCCAGCCTTTCTCATACTCGCGACCCCACATCTTCATCGCTTCGGAATCGCCCTGGATCCGACCGTCTTTCGCGTCGAGCCGCAATTCGCGGTTGACTTCCCACGCGATGTTCGACAGCTGCAGCATCGTGACCGCAACGTTGCCGACGGAAACCGGAGCGTTGAGCTGCTCGCCTTTGCGGATTGCGGCGATGAAGTTTGCGAAGTGCGCGTCTGTCATGGAATCGCGGCCAATCAGATCGCCAGATGAAGCCGCATCGCTTGCCTTGAATTCGCTGGTCTTGTTGCCCTTGAGATTGTAGATCTCATAGCCGCCGCGATCGATCAGCACCGTGCCGGTTGTCCCCATGATTGTGGAACCGCGATCACGGCCGTAATACTTCATTCCCTGGCAGCTCTTTCCGTCCCACGAAAGCATCTTGTCAGGGTACTCGAAGCTGGTCACCAGCGTGTCGTAGAACTCCCAGTCGTCTTTGAAATGATATCGGCCGCCTGACGATGCAACTCGCTGCGGAAAGTCGACGCCCAGCGCCCAGCGGCAGACATCCACTTCGTGCGTGCCGTTATTGAGGGTTTCGCCAGTGCCATAAATTCGGAACCAGTGCCAGTTGTAGGGATGCACGTTATCCTTATAAGGACGCCGCGGAGCCGGACCCTGCCACAAGTCCCAATCAAGCTGCGGGGGCACGGGCACTTCTTTGCCTGTGCCAATCGACTTCCTGGTATTGACGTACCAGGCTTTCGCGAAGTATGCCCTCCCGATAATGCCATCGTGAATTTTTTTGACGACGTCGATAGTGTATGGGGAAGAGCGCTGCTGCGTGCCCATCTGCACGAGTTTCCGATACTTTTGCTGCGCTTGCACCAGCATCTCGCCCTCGGCAGGGTTGTGGCTGCATGGCTTTTCAACATAGACGTGCTTGCCTGCCCGCAGAGCGGCGATAGCCATCGGCGTATGCCAGTGATCTGGAGTGGCAATGGTGACGGCGTCCACATCCTTTTGCTCGAGAATCGCGCGAAAATCTTTCTCCGTCTGAGCGGCGTCACCCATCTCCTGCTGCACGCTGTCAGCAAACTTCTTGAGAATGTTGCTGTCCACGTCGCACACATGCGAGATTCGCGCGGCGCTTTTGTTGGCCTTGAGGGACGCCAGATGAGCGTAGGCGCGGCCATTCAGACCAATAACGGCAAAGTTCAACCGGTCATTGGAGCCAAGAATCTGGGCATAGCTCTTGGCCGTTGTCCTCATGGCCAGTCCCGCCGCGCCCACAAATAGTGCATCGAGGAACTCTCGTCGTGTAACCGTCATTGCGCCTTGCTCCTTATCGGTGTCTTCTGTCGAATTCGTTATCGCTATTCTCCTGAAGTCCCGACGTTTCGGCAAATGGGAGATGGCTCGGGGAGGTGCAACTGAGAACACCCAGATGGAAATTGCAAAGACGGCCGTATTGCCATTCCAACTCGCGCCCTGACCCTACTTGGATCGAAACCGGGTCACGGGCCCAGGTTCGTCGGGGTGCAAGATGTCGTCGAAGTAAAGGGAGCCGGCGGAGAGGGCGGAATGGCCCAGGGCACGGCATTGAAATCGAAAAATTCCAGCAGGTTGGGCTGCGCCGTGTCGCGCGGAGTCAAATGGGCGGAGCTGCCCAGGAATCGGTTCTCCACGAATTTGATTATTGCCGTATGGTCCATGGGCGTGTGCGAGACATAATGCCTTCGCGTGAAAGGCGAGACGATCATGTTCGGCACCCGGAAACCGAGTTGTGCGGCGAAGCCTTGCACGGCAGGAGCATCGTTGTTGTTGGCTCCGGGATCATTCGTAGCCAGGTCGCAATGAAGGGTCGGGGTTCCGCCGCTAGGCACACAGGGGAAGTATGGGACGGGAGTGTCGGGGTTCACCGCGATTTGCGAAATATCCGGAATCGGTTCCAGCGCAGGATTTGTGAAATCGTTCGAGTGGCCCGGCACCGGCGGCACGTGATCGTACGGTCCGCCGCCTTCATCGTAGCTGAGAAAAAACACCGAATCCTTCCAGGAAGGGCTGGTCATGAAAGAGTTCAGAACGGATGCGATTTGTGCTTGGCCGTCCAAAATCGACTGGGAGGAGCCGGGATGCTCGTCGTTGCGACCGAATCCCGCTTCAACAAAGGCGAAACTGGGCAGCGTTCCCTGGGCGAGATCGTTAAGAAAAAAAGAAAGCGGCGCCACATGGTTCGGGTCGACGCAGAACGAGTTCGTCTTATCGCCCACTACGCTCGAGGGCTTGGTCGTGCCGGTGCAGGTTGCTGCATTCGGATTTTCGTACAGATATTGATACGAGTAGCTTAGGTACGCCAGGGTAGTCGCCGGAAAGTTTCCGGTCGCCGGGCCAGAGCATGGAGAACTGGCGAAACAAGAGTTATTGGTGACGGTGTAGTAGACCTTCCACGTGATTTTCGCCTGGTCCAGTTCCTGGAAAATGGATGGAATATTCAACTGGCTGAGGTGATCGTCATTGCCCGAATCGCGGACCAGACCCTGGGTCGTGCCGCCGGTGAAAGTGGCAACGCGGTTGGGAACGCTCTTGCTCGAGACCGGCGAAAACCAACGATCCGACAAGGCGAACTGTGAGGCCATGAAGTAGTAGTAGTTCAAGAAGCTTTCGTCGTAGTACCCCATTGCGCGCTTGCCGGTCAGGTCGCTGTAGTCTCCCACACAATTTCCCGAAGCCGCACAGCTCCTGGCCAAGCCTTCGGCGTTGTGAACGAAGCCATCCATGAGAATCTGGCGGCTGGTAAGAAAATCGTAACGGTTCACGTCGCCGTAACTTTCAAGCCATGCCGAACTCTCTTCGTCGATGCAGGTGGTCGCAAACTTGTAGAGCTTGTAAGCAGCGCCTTCGTCGTCCAAATTTTGGATCGTGGATAATTTGTCGTCGATGCCATCCACTTCATAGTCCGTTCCGTCATCCCCAATGTTCAAGTGAGCCGTCTGGCGATAGGGATTCAGCATGCCGAAATAAGTATCGAAGGTGCGATTCTCCTGCAGCATGAAGATGACATGATTGATGGCGGTGACGCTGCCAGTACCTGAACTGACGTTCACCGTCACGCTGGCCGTGGCCGTTTGACTATTCGCTCCGGTTGCGGTCGCCGTGTAAACCGTGTTGCCGGTCGGCTTCACCGACTGCGTTCCGCCCGTGGCTGCCAGTGAATAACTGTTCGAATCAACGTTGTCAGTAATGACGACTGTGTTGGCATTCGTTGCGCTCACCGTCAAAATGGTCGACTGACCGGAGGTAATCGAAGTAGGGTTCGCGCTTATGGATACCGTAGGTGCAGCAACCACAGGAGTGACGGTCACCGTAACCTGGGCCGTTACCGTCTGATTATTTGTGCCCGTGGCGGTCGCCGTGTAAGTTGTGTTGGCAGTCGGACTAACGATCTGCGTTCCGCCATTCGCTGCCAGCGGATAGCTGTTCGAATCCACACTGTCGGTAATGACGACTGTGATCGCATTCGTAGCGCTGACCGCCAATGTGCTCGACTGCCCGGCAGTGATCGCCGTAGGATTCGCGTTGATGGTCACCGTGGGCGCGGTAACGACAGCCGTGACCGTGACCGTAGCCTGAGCGGTGGCCGTTTGATTGCTCGCTCCGGTTGCGGTCACGGTGTATATCGTCGTAGCGGTGGGGTTAACAATTTGAGTTCCTCCACTCGCCGGCAGCGAATATTTGGTCGAATCCACACTGTCGGTGATGACCACTGTCGTCGCATTCGTAGCAACGACCGTCAGCGTGCTCGACTGTCCGGCGGTGATCGCCGTGGGATTCGCGCTGATTGTGACTGTGGGCGCACCGGTCATGGCTGTGACTGTGACCGTAGCTTGGGCAGTGGCCGTCGCGGTGCCGCTCCCGCTGACGGTGATCGCGTAAGTGGTAGTTTGACTGGGCGTCACACTCATGCTTCCCGCTAAGGGGACTGACCCGACGCCATTATTGATCGAGGCGGAGGCGGCGTTGGCCGACGTCCAAGTCAGGGTTGCGCTAGTACCAGCGGGGATCGTTGTGGGCGAAGCAGTCAAAGTTGCAGTCGGGGGCGAAGTCTGATTCGCAGCCGAGGTTGCGCACCCGCTCCACAAACCTGTGGCCAAACCCAAAACGAGCGTGAGCAATATTCGACCGGAGGCGTGATCTCGATGTCTCTTCATTAATTTTGGCAAAAGGCTACTTAATTAAGAGTGCACCGATCAGGGAGGCGATACTGCAGTTGAGCCCTGTGGGGAAATCGGCATTTGTATGAATGACATACCAAAATAGAGCACTGTCACCGGCAACAAAAGGCAAACGTTTAAACGGTTAACCCATCACTTCGTGCTGATTCGGATATAACGGCGCAAATCCGGGAGCGAGGTAAAAAGGATGTATCCCGCGGAAGCCAAGGTGGCTAAGCCCGCGATGTTCGTTGCCGCGGTAAAAGCCGAGAACGCTGTTCTCATGGAAGCTCCTTAGAACTGAGACCGGTTTAGGATGACTTCGGCCTCGAAAAGGAAGCCTGCCATTTTTTGTGGCCAGTCGCGGAAGCTTACAGCGGGAAGTTCTGAATAGTTTGGTTGGCAAGTTCGCCTTCGGCTATTGCGTCGAAACGGGCAAACGCTGCCCATGCGGAGCCTGCCCGAGGCTGATTCCCCCATCATTCGGAGGGATAGCCATGGTTCATCCCAGCTGCACCGATCCCTCAGAAAACAGGGACTTTAGATCTTCAAGCAACAACTTGTCTTGGCCCCCCCCCGAGAGAACAACAGTATTCAAATCATGACAGCGGCTGATGCGTTTAGGGCATCCCGGAAACCCTCGGCGACTCCCGGCTGAAAGGAACGTGCTACCTCCCGGACGTCGCGGCCTAGAGCCCGGTCCAGCGCCATGGCTAGCACCAAGGGCCGAAAATTCGAGTTCGCCGTCAACGAAGACGGGCCTCGAAGTCTTTGTGCGCGACCTCATAGCGGAGCCCCCCGCCTTCGAGATAAATTTCCACTCCTTCTTCGCCACTCAACACCCAGCCATTCAAAGTATTGGCTTGGGCCCAACGGTAGACGAACGGACTGAACCCTACGCCCGGCACGACTCCGCGAACTCGAATGGAACGAGCGCTCGCCATAACCGTTTAAGTTCGTTGTCTATTCATCGACGATGCAGCCACGACCTTGCCGTTTTCGACGAGGATCGGCAGCGTGCGCTGGCCGCCGGAAATCTCGCGCATGCGTCTGCGCGCTGCCAGGTCGCCGTACTCCACAAACTCAGTGCGCTTCCACTCCAGCCACTCACGCATTTCGCCGATAGCGGTCGTTCCATAGAGTTCAAGCGTGGCCACGGTTCAGCACGTCATGGTTTAAGGCTTGCAGCGATTCGCGTATGACGTGGTAGATCGACGCCTGCACTTCCTGGATTCGAGGAATGTAATCGCAGTTTACGACGAGGGGAAAGTCCGCAAGGCCTTGCGTTTGATTTCTCCGCCGTCTTAGCCCAACAGAGCTACAGTCAACAGATCGCGTTTGCGTGCTTCTTCAAGCGCCATGATGATGTTGCGCGATCCTCCGCTGGTGGAGATGCCGACGGCAACATCTTCCGGACTTGCCTGGGAGATCAACTGCCGCAGGAAAATCGCGTCGGAGCCAATGTCGTTGGCAACCCAAGGAAAGGGAAACGGCGGGGACCGACTGATAGCCGGCCGGCGGAACGACGCAATCAATGGCGAAACCGTTAGCGTCCGTGGGTCTCGGGCTTTTTCCACTCCATCTTCTTGAACGCGGCAGCGATGCTCGGCGGGGCGCTTTCTTCGAGAAGCCAAATCTGAATGGTCTCTGCGTTTTCCATGTGCAACCCTCCATGCCCAAACGCGCCCGTACTTTAAGCTGTGCATGAATTGGCGTAAACAGTTAGCACTTTATCGCTGGTCCGGGCCGAGCAGAAATCGGCGCAGACAGGGCAGTGGCGGGACTTGCACTCGCCGAAGTCCGGCGCCTTCACGGCGTACTATCTCGTCCACTGACTTTGGTGCGCTTGGTTTTTGGGATTGCAGGACAATTTGGGCCGATTACAGTACATACGGTGAACACCCGATGCTCGCATCGTTTTAGGCTGCGTTACAACCCTTGGGCTAGGTGTCAAATCTAAGAACGGCGCAGTCCCATCCATTTTGCTGAAAGCGTCCTGTGAAACCTAGGTTCACCCTGCACGCGCGAGGCTACTTTTTTGCGGTTCTCGCCGCATTGACCGCTCTGCTACTGCGGCGGATGCTCTCTCCTTTGCTCGGAACTGATAACCCTTATCTTACAGCTTGGGCGGCCATATGCCTGTCAGCTTGGTATTGCGGAATTGGCCCTTCCATAGCCTGCATACTCATAAGCGTGCTTGGCGTCTGGTACTGGTTTCTTCCAGTCTTCCATTCGTTCACGTTCCAGAATCCCAAGAGCGAAGTCTCCGGGATGGTGCTTTTCTCGCTTTTGTCCAGTCTGATCGTTGCGCTCGGAGAGGCGAACCGCCAATCAAGGGCAAGATCACAACGGGAAGTTGCTCAGCGCAGGCGAATCGAGGACGAACTGCGGGAAGTTCAAGGACAGCTTGAGAGTCGGGTGCAAGGGCGCACCGCAGAACTCAACGTTGCCAAGCAAAATCTTTCCCACGAGAAAGAAACAGTAAAGGCGCAAGCGGAGTGGCTGAACGCCGCCAATGATGCAATCTTTGTGGGCGGTACCGACGAGAGGATTACCTATTGGAACAAAGGCGCGGAGCGCCTTTACGGCTGGTCAAGCGCCGAGGCTATCGGCAAGTCTCCCCACGAGTTGTTGCACACCGAATTTCCTGTATCTTTCGCGGAGATCGCCAAGCTGCGTCAACGAGGCGGGTGGGAAGGAGACCTTGTCCATACCAAGCGGGATGGTACCAGAGTGACCGTTTCAAGCCGTTGGACCACCCTCAACGACGGAAAGGATAAAGTTGCAGGCTGGCTTGAAATAAACCGGGACATTACAGACCGTAAAGTCGCAGAAGCGGCGCGTCGGCTTACCGCCGAACTACTGAGAGTGCAAGATGCAGAACGGCGAGCAATCGCTCGTGATCTGCACGACAGTACTGGACAAATGGTGATTGCGTTGATGCTGAACTTGGCAAAACTGAGGGCCTTCGGCAACCTGAATCTGGAAGAAGAGCGACTTGTTTCCGAAACCGACAGGATACTGCAAAGTGTCGATGGCGAACTTCGCGCGATTTCGTATCTACTGCATCCGCCTCTACTGGACGACGCAGGTCTTTGCACCGCGCTGGAATGGTACGTTGAGGGATTTAAACTCCGCAGTAAGATCGTTACAACCTTGGAATTTGATCCCAGTTTTGGGCGACTGTCTTCCGATCTGGAGGTTGCCATTTTCAGACTCGTTCAGGAATGCCTTACTAACGTGCATCGCCACTCGGGCAGCCAAGAAGTCGCTGTTCGTTTGCGGCGATCTCTTGGAGAGGTTCAGGTCGAAGTTCGCGATTGTGGTCGGGGCATACCAGCGGAGAAGCAGTTGAGTATTACGGGTCGTGGTGCTACCCACACGGGACTAAGAGGTCTGAAGGAGCGTGTCCAGCAACTTGGCGGGATTCTAAGTGTCAAGTCAAATGATCATGGAACGACGATTGGGGCCACCTTTCCCATCTCGACACCAGCAACCGCAGCGACTAATGATGTTGCCGTAGCCTAGCCGAGACTAGAACTTCGGACTCCTAACGCATGGGTGGATTGGAATTACTCTCCAAGGAACCACAAAAAGTCGTAACGCTCGAAGTCAGTCTCCCGGCCGGTTGATGTAAACACATTTCACTCATCCTATGAGAGACTCCGTGGGTTACCTGATCATGAACGATCTGGCACGTTTCATTTGTGATCGAGCCGGGGCAGACGATTTTGCACAGGTCAGAAGCGCACTTCGATTCTTGGAAATGGGAATTGAAGAGGTAGATGAGTACGTACGTGATCTCATTTTAGAAGCCTTGGAGACGTTGGCGGCGTGCCCGCATCATGATCAGCAGGCCTCCGAGAATGGCGATTAAGAAAAGCATGGCAAGGAACTTTCTTCTCCTTATTACCACGCTTTTGTCGCCATTCATCCGCCAATCGCATTGACTTTTTCAACACCCACTCCCTATTCCGCTCATCGACACAGTGCAGGCAGTTTTGAGTGTCAACGCGCCTGTTTACAATGGTGACGAGTCCGGTAGGAGGATGTCATGACCGAGTCAGCCGCTCCCTTCGTTGAATGCGAACAAACCCAAGCTGGCTTGGCCGTGGACGATATAGCCACTGCAGTCGAGTTCTACACGAAGAAGTTAGGTTTCGCGGCAGCCTTTACGTGGGGCGATCCGCCGACATTTGCGGGCGTTAAGCTCGACAAGGCGCAGATGTTCCTGCGAAAAGGTACGCCCGACCCGAAAGCCTGCTTCGTCTCTTTCACGGTTGGAGATGCAGACACATTGTACGAATTTCACCGCTCGCAGGGCATCGAAGTTGTGGAGCCGATTGACGACAGGCCGTATGGAATCCGCGACTACGGCGTGCGAGACCTGCATGGATACCATCTATCGTTTGGGCATCCCTTGTTCAGTTCTGGCCCGCCCATCAAAATCGAGCGAGTTAACGTTCCAGTGCGTCTGGAGAAGCGCCTTGCCGCACTTTTAGAGGACTTGGCCGAGCACAAGCGCATGAGCGTGAACAGTTGCCTCGAAGAAATGCTGCTCCATACGAACGATGGTGTTGAACCGCATACACAAACAACCCTGAGGTATATCCAGGAGTTGAAGAAGAAGCACAGAATCGACTACGACTCGCACGGCAGCTACCGGTTCGTTGAAGAGTAATCAGGACGCGGATAACGCTCACTATTGCAAAGTCTCTATGTCACTCATTGACTCCGCAGGAGGGGCTTTACGGCGAGGAATCCTCTGGTATCATGCCTGGCCCAACGATGAACCTTTTTTCTCAGGAGGACCCGGATGTCCACTCGACGGGAAGTGCTTTTTCTGATCTCGGGATTTGTCTCGAGCGCAGTTGAATTAGAAGGATTGCCGAACCAGGACAATTCCATTCCCTCGACTACGTACCGGTTCAGCGAACTACCCATAAGAATCGTAAACGGAGCGGCGATCCGCCCGGTTCTGAAAGGCAAACTGGCCACAGCCGAGTCGTTGGAAGTGCACGAAACCACATTATCGCCGGGCGGGATACCGCATGCCGCACATCACCACGAGCATAGCGAAATGTGGCTCATTGGGGAAGGTACCGTACAGCTCACGATCAATGGCACAAGCCATGTTATGGTGCCCGGCTCGGTAGGATTTGTTCATTCCAACGACGAGCACGGCATAAAAAATGTCGGCACGACGCCGGCCACTTATTTTGTCGTGGCTGTGGGACCCGGGGCGGATGCCCCATAGTCCCCCGCGTCGCCGCCTGCCAGAAAGAGACTGTGAATGGTCGTCGCCACTTTCTGAGTGGGTCTCCGCGCCCCATGATTTAATCTATGCTTCGCGTTTATACTCTCGCCCGAGAGGGGAACATTCAATGACAAACTTCGCCCGCAGTATCAGTGCGCCGGTGGGGGTCCGCAACGGACTGGCTCAGATGCAGAATAATCCGAAAGACTTGGCGACCGTTACCGACCTGTTTGATCGCATCCATGTGGCGCAAGGCGGGTCGGCTGAAATTGGTGGGGTCTGGCCGAGCGAACGCACCGCTCTGATTGCAGAGGTGGCAGCACAGATTGTTACCTTCCAGAAGATAAACAAGCGCCCGGTCATCGACGAGGTGATCGATCCTGGTGGCGGAACCTTGAAGGTGATGAACCAACTGGCCTCCGACCCTACGCCCGGCGTCGTCAGCGCGAAGGTCGTACCGCCCCCGAATGGGTTGAAGGAAGAGTTCGGTCCATCGGGGATCTTTGTGGTGGACGTGAGCCTCATGACAGGATTTGGCCCTCTGAAGCCGGCGGTGGCATATGCCAGCTACGTTCGAAAGCTCGTCAGGGTCGAAGGTTCGTCGATTAACTGGTTTGGAGTCGTGATCCCTGATGCGAGCGAAGGACAGGGGAGCGTGCCGCACATTAACTTCACGCCCACTCCCGCCCAGGGCAGGTACTTTGACGAGACCTATGATTCCTTCTCCGGGTGGGGGCAGTTGTGGGCCGATTACACGTCGGTCATTGGAGGGCAAGTAGCAGCGTCGGGAGCGGATCAAATTTTGGTCATCCCGTTTTACAAGAACAGCCAGCAACAGAACCTTGGCGATTTTCTGCTCAACTGGCGAGAGGTAGTCGCGGCAGTGGTAACGGCTGCACTGGATTCCGTTGATCCTTTGATGCTGCGAGGTGCTTTTACCTTTGACAGAATTGTGTCCTCCAGTTTCAGCAATGGCTGGGTCGCGCATCAGGGGTTTAATACCAAAGCGGTTGGGGCTGCGGCGGCAACCAAATTTATATTCGACTTGGATGGCGTGGCAGGTGGCTCCCACTGGCTTCCAACCAATGGTGTGATCTATCAAAACCGCAAGTCGCCGGTGAAGAACAATCCGGCGGGCTCGGTTTGGTATGTGGGAGAACGCTGGGATAGTAGCTTCCTGCCGATGTACGGAGGGCACCTGAACACTCACGCAGCCTGCCGCAATCACCTGCTTTTTCACGGTCTGTTTACCTACCGCTAATCCTTGCCGAAAATGGCCTATGTCCGGACCGATGAAAAGCCAGGAGTCCCGGATTCTTTTCACACGTCGGTTGCTATTTCGGACGTGGAGCCATTCGAGAACGAATGACGTAGGATTCTAGGCCGAGTGTCCTTAAGGCTCATACACTCAAAAGCCGACTGGCGGGGTTCATGAGATGGTCCGCCGCCGAGTAGGATTTGGCCGGCAGTTTACATGAGGAGGATCATCACATGCACCTCGCATCCATCGGCATCGATCTAGGCAAGACCACCTTTCACTTGGTTGCATTGGGAGAGCGCAACAAGATTCTGCTGCGCAGGAACTTCTCACGCTCGCAATTGCTGGCCTACACCGCCAACCTCCCCGCGTCGTTAATTGGACTAGAGGAACGTGCGGGAGCGCACTTCATGGGAGCCGCAAGCCGAACAAGAACGACTTCATCGATGCGGAAGCGATTGCTCCGCGCAACAAAGTCGTGGTTGCGATCGCGGACAAGCTGGCTCTTCGCTCGCGTCCAGAAACGTGGTTGGCGGAACTCGTCGGGTCGGCGGTTTCTGTGGCACGATCTGGCACCGGTCTCGCAAATTTTGTTTGTACTTTTCCCCCGACGCCTTACGATGAACCATGCTTCGTTCAAGCGACTACCAGATGCTATTTTGGGTCCCGGTGTTAGCCACAGTCGCTGTGATCGCACGTGGTTTCTGCCTTTACCGTGCCTCGTTAACCTGGCCGACAGCCGACGGCGTCATCACCCGTGTCGACATTGAACGGAAGCGGGGCGCCGGCGGCGGCCACTATTTCTGCGCGACCTTTACCTACGACTTCCAAGACCCCAATGGCTTTCGTCTCCCGGGAAGCTGGTACAAGAATTTCTCCAGCGAACCAGAAGCTTGTGACTTCGCCGCACGCGAATTGGCCGTCGGTAAAGCAGTCGTAGTTCGCTTCAATCCGAAAAATCCCGCCGTCAACGATTTGGAACTCGACTCCTGGACCTACACCAATGACCGCCCCACCTCCCTCAACATCTAGCGAATTTCTCAACGAAAGCATCTCCTGATTTCGCTATGTGTCATTCTCCAAACGAAGACAGGAGTACCGCGAGGTGGTCAAGGTGCAGTTTTTTCGAGCCGCTTGATTCGCTCGACTAGTTTCTCGGCATCGCGTTTGTTCTTTTCGGATTCCGAGAGCAAGCGGGCGGCCTCGATCCGCAATTCATCGATCTGCCTACGTAACGAACCGGAAGTCTCTTTTTGCGGCAAGACTGGCACTATGTTCGTGGAGCTTCCGTCTTTGTCGTGTCCGTGCAACATGAACTCGCCGCTACTGAACCCGGATTCCATTTCCCATGTGTAGTCAGGGTAGTCTCGCTTCGCTCCCTGCATTGCCTCACGGGCATTGTCCTGGCTCATTGCGGTCGCTTGCCGGGGACTGTGGGTAAGACCAAGGCGGGAAGAATCACTCTTGGCGGTTTTCTCAGCTTTTAACCATACATCCATCACGCGATTTTCTCACCCAGGTCAAGGCCGGGGAAGTAATATCTCCTCCTCGGACGACCTGCCTTTCTTCAGCACCAGCGCGTCCAGCGGTCTGGGCGTGGCATGCAAGTGCCTTTGCGAGAGGTGGACATAGCGAGCGGTTTCTTTCACATTGTGATGGCCTAACAGAATCCGGATGGTGTGCAGGTCGGCGCCGACTTCGAGCAAATGGGTGCCGAATAACAAAATGGCGATCCTGCTGATTCGCCTAACTTGCGCCACGATGGCACAAACGCAACTCGGGATAGTGGCGGAGCACGCGGGGAAGATACGTTTCTTAATCCCGGCGCGGCGGGGCGGCCTCGACGCAAGGTGGTAGGGCGTCAGTCGATGCGAGTTTGTGGAAGCCAATCGGGGAAAGGGGCTGTATCCCACGGAAGCAGTTGGTAGAGAGCGCGGGACGCAGGAGAATGAGCACAGGGAGCCGAGATGCGGATAGCTGCGCGCGACAGCCATCGCTCGCTGCCCATCGGGTGGCCGAGGGCGGTTGCCCGCCCCCGGCTCCCACAGAACGCAGCATGCAGATTTCCCGCACTACGCTATTCAGAAGGTGATTCACAGCACGGCGAGAGCTTGCAACTCCGAGTAAGGGAGATACAGTTTTGGTCGCACTAATGGAAACCGCTCCTTGATCTTTTGGAATTCTTCGACAAGACCTCGCCCTTCCAACTCCGACTGCTGAGCATGATGCGCCAGTACCGCTGAACAGCCGGATGCACCCGTTGCAATGCTCGGATGTTCCCGGCAATGCCGTGATACGCGTAGCACCAGTAAGGTCGAAGGCCTTTGGACCACACGCCTCAGGCACCGCATGCTGCCAATACTTCGGTTTTCATTAATCGTTGTGGCGCTGGGCGCCACGTAGATCTCATCCCATCTGATAACGATAGTTGACTTTGTGTGCATAATGGGCCGTCCGATTTACCGTTTTCAACAAAAGGGCCGAAATTCTGGGGCCAGCATCGATGCCTACCATCCTCATGGGGAATGCGTCAGCGAGAAACTGTGCCATACTCGCTCTGACCGCTGGAGGGCCATGTCGAAGTTCCGCCACTACTTTGTTTTCTTCCTGGTGGCGATGTTGATCGCAAAGGTGGGTCGTTCCGGTTCGAGTTCGCCGCCGATTAAGGTAAGCCTGTCTCCTTCCTCTGCGCAAGCGATCGATCAGACCCAGACCGTGGCTATCACAGCGACTGTAGCGAGCGACACATCCCGCAAAAGCGTTTCCTGGACTCCACATCTATCATTAACTAGCTCAAGGCCGAGCCCCAGAGAATATCCAGTATGACCCTATATTATGGACGTATCCGATCACCGAAGTCGTTTCATTGCTCTCAGACGTACGAGAAACGACGTGACCGTTCATGGTAATGCCAAGCTTAAAGACTAGCCGTGGGGCCGCGCGCCGCCGATTCTGGTTGGCGATGTCGGGGTTTGTCATGGCACTTGCGCTGCTGCCCTTTTCCTACAAAGTCGAACGGCGCCTGGAGACAGCTGTTCACATCAAGGGCGGAGAATCCGAAAAAGTTGATCTGGAACTGGCGCGGCGCTTCCAGTCTCCGTACGCCCACCGCCTAGTTCTGGTGATCACCGGTATTCCCGATCCGGATTCAGCCAAAGGCGCAGATGCATTGGGCTTCTTGAGCAGTTCATTGCGTAGTGTGCCAGGAGTGTCGGGTACCGTATCGAGTCTGGATTGGCCAGATCCTCTGTTCACTGGGAACAATGGCGGGGCCTTGATCATCGTCGGGCTGGACCCGCACGATGAAAGCGTCGAGGCGTTGGTGCCCAAACTGAGGGCAAGAGCAGACTGGATGGAAGGTCAGCTTAAGTCGCAATACCCCAATATCAAACTGGAGATTACGGGTGAAACGCCACTGAACTTCGATCTTCGCAAGGTTAGTGCAGATGACGTCAACCACGCCGAGGAACGAGCGATGCCGGTAACTCTGGTGCTGCTGTTGCTGGCTTTCGGCAGTATTCTGGCCGCGCTGTTACCGCTGGGAGTTGGAGTACTCTCAATCTCGATGGCGATGGGTGCGGCTGCGTTACTCGCGCATTATCTGCAGCTTTCGATTCTGGTTCAGAACCTGGCGACGATGCTCGGCCTTGGCTTGGGCATCGACTATGCCTTGCTGATGGTGAGCCGGTTTCGCGAAGCATTGGCCGAGGGATATGACCCCGGCCCTGCTGCCGACATTGCTGCCGGGCAAGCGGGGCGGACGCTGATAATCTCGGCCACGACAGTTGCAATTGGATTTTCAGCACTGCTGACTGTGCCCATCAGCGAACTGCGCTCCATCGGGATAGCTGGCCTTCTGGTAACCGTTTTGAGTGTCATGCTGTGTACATTCATTCTGCCTTGGGTGCTGGGTCTGCTAGGGCATCGCATCAATGCCGCCAGGGTGCGTCTTCCCGCCAGACGAGTCGAAACGCGGGAGAGCCTATGCGCGGCGAGTGAGCGGTGGGTGCGGTGGGGCAGCATCATAACCCGCCGGCCCTGGACGTCTCTGCTTGTCGCCGGGATTCCGCTACTGATCCTTGCATTCCAGGCACGGAGAATCTCTCCTGGAATTCCTGATCATGACTCGCTCCCGGCCGCAGCCGAGTCGGTGCGAGCACTGCACACGCTTCAGGGCATGCAGCGGTCGGGCATTGTGCAGGGTCTCCGAGTGATCCTCGAGTTGCCGCCACAATGTCCGCCGCTCTCGCCAACTGGCTGGCTTGCCGTCAGTCGCTTGACGAGGAGCTTCCAGAGCGATCCTAGAGCGGAAGAGGTCTTGTCTCTTCCGACCCTCACGGGAACATCTGACACTGCAGAAGCCGTCCACGATGTGCCCGAGTCAATCCGCAAGAGTTTTCTTCGCAGCGATGGTCAGGCTACTTTGATTGAGTTGCTACCCACCGCCACGCTGTCGCCCAACGAACAGGTACGATGGGTACGAGACGTGCGATCCTCCGATGTCGCGGCGATAACCGGCGTGCCCGGCGCCGTGCTGCGCGTCGGCGGTGTTCCCGCACTCGAAGCAGATTATGATTCGGTGGTAAGAGAGCGGTTGCCGAAGGTAGTCCTTGGCGTCGTATTGGGGAGCTTGCTGGCACTCTCGATCGGATTACGTTCTCTATTTGCGGCGGTCAAAGCAGTTTTGCTCAATCTGCTCTCCGTTGGAGCTTCATTCGGTGCGTTAGTTGTCGTTTTTCAGCAAGGCCACGGTAGCAAACTCTTTGGGCTCGACGGACCGACCGGCACCGTGTACCCGATCGTGCCAATTCTCTCCTTTGCCATCGTCTTCGGATTGAGCATGGACTATGAGGTCTTCCTGGTCGCACGAGTCCTCGAGGAACGGCGGCGCGGTTTATCCGAGAGATCAGCGGTGGTCGAGGGCCTGGCGCGGACGGCCGGGCTCATCACGAGCGCCGCGGCAATTATGATCGCCGTCTTCACCGCATTCACCGTGGGAAGCTTTCTGGTCGTCCAAATGCTGGGCTTTACGCTCGCCGTGGCAGTGTTCATTGACGCTACAGTTGTGCGAATGGTGGTCGGGCCGGCACTCTTGCAACTTGCAGGCGATTGGAATTGGTGGCCCTTTGGTCTTTATGGGGCTCCCGCACCGGCTGAAAAGGAGCTTGCCCCATGACGACACGCACCGTGGACGCTCCAGTGACAGCATAGGGCCTCGCCACGGCCTGATTAAGCGATTTATTTCTTTCCTCGAGCGCTGGACTGGGCGATATCAAAGTCCTTGCGTCCAAGATTTGCCTTTCCCGAGCCAAATTCGATTACAAGAATCGAGGAGCCGGGCTTGCCCTGCAGCTTTGCCTCCACTTGTGTCGCAGACCAAACGCCGCCAACCTGCCGCAGCCCATAGTAAATGAATTCCTTCTGCTGTCCCGTCCCGCGAAGCGTCTTCACCACATGCACAGGGTACAAAATGCCGCGGTCAATCCACGATGTTACCGAATCATAGTAAGTCCGGTCCTGAGAGCCGGACGTGCTCTTAAGGACAAAGCAATCCCGTGCGCCGTATTTCTCCGGTGCCATGACTTCTTGGTTCTTCCAGAAGAAATAGCTCTCCACCATGTCTTCATAGGAAAAGTCTGTTCCTGCTAGTGGGCTGTTCCAACGTTCGAATGGCAACTCGCTAGCGGCCTTCTCGCCAGGAAGTACGGCTTGGATAGTCACGTGCCCACTCACGCTCATACGCAGAAGAAGGCTCGTCTTTTCTGAGCCAGGGCCCGAGATCTCGCATAGCAGACGCAGACCATCGGGAAACCAGTGAGCCCTGGCGACAAACTTGTAGCTCGTGCGCTTGCCATCGCCTTCCACCCGTGTGAGTCGCCCGGTCACGCGGTAGTCCAATCTCTCAATACGCTGGCGCGAGCCGGTCAGCACAGTCTCCAGGTCAGGATTCGCCGCCAAGGCCCGCGATGGATGCACCAGTGACAGCAGCACTAGCAAAGCGATGGACTCTTGAATCGTCCCAAAGGCGCAATTCGCCCATTTGGCCTCTGGATACCGGCCAGACCTGCGGTTGCGAGAGAGCATTACGACACGGCGCAGGAAAGTCATAGCTATGTATACAGCCAAACTTCCGAACTCGGGCCTGTTAATCTTCACCGCGGTGAGCTAAATTTGCTGACGTAAGGCAGTAAGTATGGGCTACGTCTGCGCCAATCACGATACCACCGAGCAATTGGCAGTGTCCCCAGACCGGTTGGTCTGATTGAGCGAGTCACATGGCTGCCATGAACCTGATTGGCTCGTACAACTACGCGCTCGTGGCGCTTTCGGTGTTGATCGCCATGTTTGCGTCGTACGCTGCTCTGGATCTTGCAGGTCGCGTAACGGCGGCGGGCGGTTGGACTCGCGCGGTTTGGCTGCTGGGCGGCGCTGGCGCGATGGGGACTGGCATTTGGTCCATGCACTACATCGGGATGCTGGCGTTCATCCTGCCGATTCCCGTGGCCTACCACTGGCCGACCGTTCTGCTGTCACTGCTTGCGGCCATTCTCGCTTCGGTCGTTGCCCTGGGGGTGGTGAGCCGACAGAAAATGGGTACCTCCCAAGCGGTCGCTGGAAGCGCCCTGATGGGTGCGGGTATTGCGGGTATGCATTACATCGGCATGGGCGCGATGCGTCTATCGGCAATATGCCAGTTTAATTCCTCCCTCGTCGTCTTGTCCGTTGTGTTCGCAGTTCTGATTTCTTTCGCAGCGCTATGGATTACGTTTCACTTCCGGGATGAGAAAAAGGGGGTCGGCTGGGAAAAGTTGGCCGGAGCCGCCGTGATGGGTGCCGCGATCCCCGTCATGCATTACACCGGCATGGCCGCCGCCAGTTTCACGCCCTCAGGCACGCCGGCGGACCTGTCTCACGCGGTGAGCATCTCCACACTTGGCACCGCCGGAATCGCCGCCGTCACCTTTGTCGTCCTCGGGCTGGCCTTGCTGACGTCCTGGGTGGATAGGCGATTCACTGCCCAGACCTTGGAACTGCAGGAAGAGAAGCTGCAGCGAAGCGAAGCGTACTTGGCGGAGGCACAGAGGCTCACGCATACCGGGAGTTGGGCCTGGCGGGTAGCCGGAAGAGACGCCTTGCATCTGTCGGAGGAATGGTACCGAATTTATGGCTTCGACCCAGAAAATGGCCCGCCGACTTTTGGACAACTTCTGCAGCGCACTCATCCGGAGGATCGAGCCAAGTGGCAAGCGGCGATCGACCGAGCAATCGCTCGAAAGTCGGATTACGAAGTGGAATTCCGGATCCTTCTTCCGGACGCCGCAACCAAATACATCCACACCGTCGGCCATCCTGTTTTGAACGCATCCGGAGATTTAGTGCAATTTGTGGGTAGCTCGACGGACATCACCGAGCGCAAACGGGCAGAGCAGGCGACCCGTTTGCTGGCTGCGATTGTGGAATCGTCGCACGATGCGATTGTGAGCAAAAGTCTGAATGGCGTCATTACCAGTTGGAATAAGGGCGCAGAACGGCTGTTCGGCTATGCTGCGGAAGAAGCGGTTGGCCAGAACATCACGCTGATTATTCCTCCTGAGCGTCGTGACGAAGAAAGAACGATTATTGAGCAGATCACACGAGGCGAGCGGGTCGACCACTTCGAGACGGTCCGCCTGCGTAAGGATGGCAGCCTGCTCGACGTTTCCCTGACAATTTCTCCGATGAAAGATGCCTCGGGCCGCGTGGTTGGGGCATCGAAACTGGCGCGAGACATAACCGAACGCAAACGAGCCGAAGAAGCGCTGCGTCAGGCGCAGACAGATCTCGCGCACGCCAGCCGGCTGACCACCATGGGAGAGTTCACTGCCTCTCTCGCGCACGAAGTGAAACAACCGATCGCCGCAGCAGTCACAGACGCCAAAACCTGCATGCGATGGATTACGCGTGATGAACCGGATCTGAAAGAGGCGCGCGAGGCTGCGTGGAGAATTGTTAAAGACGCCGAGCGTGCCGCGGAAATCATCAACCGGGTCCGCCTGCTCTTCAAGAAGGGTACTCCGCACCGCGAGTTGTTTGACGTAAACGAAGTTGCTCGAGAAATGATCGTCCTCCTGAGGGACGAGGCATCGCGGCACTCCATATCAGTTCGAACGGAACTGGCGGAAGATCTTCCCCATGTCACTGGAGATCGCGTGCAATTGCAACAGGTGCTGATGAACCTCATCATGAATGGCGTCGATGCGATGCACGACGTGGATGGGCCGCGCGAGCTAATCGTCAAGTCTCAGCCAGCCGAAAACAACGAACTGCTGCTGTCCGTCAGCGATACTGGCGTCGGACTGCCCCGGGACCAGGCAGACCAGATCTTTAGCGCCTTCTTCACCACCAAGACTCACGGCACCGGCATGGGACTTCGCATCAGCCGCTCAATTATCGAATCGCATGGTGGCCGCTTGTGGGCTGCCGACAACTCTCCGCGCGGCGCAAGTTTTTGTTTCACCCTACCCACGAGAGCCGAGGCTGAATGACACACGAAGTCGCTCCCGCAGTGTTCGTCATTCGTGAGTTTGCCGGCGTGCGAGAGGCCATCAAGGGGACAAGGCAGCGATGAACTCAATTATCGGACCGAGTTTGTAACCATCCTGCTGATCGAAGGTGTCCGCGTGAGGAGCGACCACGCCAAGGGATCGCTAATCATGGTGTGATGACAATCAGTCCCGAGTGACAGTCAACTCTTCCCCAATCCCGGTTAAGGAAGAGTTGCCGACAAGGACGAAGCCGCTGGCGCGGCGGACTGCGTGGTGAACCAGGAAAGGTTAGGAATTCACCCAATGATCATCAATCAGCTGAGTAAATTGACTGGATTGGGCCCTTCATGCCACTCGAATGGCGATGCCTGATGAATTGGGAATATACTCTGGGACCATTACGGTTCTGGAGGTCGCATGCGTCGCTCGTTTGTATTCTCGATCTTAGTCTTTGTCGTTCTTGCGTTTATTTTGCGGCTCTGCAGCCCGTTTGCACTCGCACAGTCCGTTTCGCCGATCCCGCCAGACGTCCAAGCCGCCATGGGAGAACTGCAGAAGGAACCCTTTCGCGCTCACATGGCGTTTCTCGCCGACGACCTGCTTGAGGGGCGAGGCACGGGCGCGCGCGGTCATGAAATCGCAGCGCGCTACGTCGCTGCACAGTTTGAGGCCATTGGCCTGAAACCCGCCGGTCAGGACGGAGCTTACTTCCAGCGCGTGCCTTTTCGCCAGCTCAAGGTCGAACCGGAAAAGTGCGCCGTCAGCATCCGTGAGAACGGATCGACCACCCAACTCAAATGGGGCGACGACTTTCTCATGCGCGGCAACGAGGTCTATCCGGATTCCTCGATCGAAGCCCCAGTGGTTTTCGTCGGCTATAGCGTGAGGACGCCCGACGGCAGTTACGACGACTATGCCGGAGTGGATGTCAAGGGCAAGATCGTCGCCATGTTTGGCGGAGCGCCGCCCTCGCTCCCCTCGGAATTGCAGGCTCACTTGAGCGCACTGCGCGAGAAGTTGCGCAATGCCCGCGATCACGGAGCAATTGGTGTGATCGCGCTCCGAAAGCCAAAGGATGACAAGGGTCTGCCCTGGCCGCGGGTCGTGATTGGCGCTGGTTTCCCGTCGATGCGTTGGCTCGGTGCCGACGGTGTTCCCGGCGACGCCTATCCCCAGCTTCGCGCGAGAGCTGTTCTTTCCGTAGCCGCTTCAGAAAAACTCTTTGGAGGCGCTTCAAAATCATGGGGGGATGTGCTGCGCGACGCGGAAGTATCCAAGTCGCAGTCGTTCGGGTTGCCAGTTACGGCAAAGCTGCACGAAGTCAGCCGTCACGAAACGATCTCGAGCCCAAACGTGATAGCTGTGCTCCCCGGATCCGATCCTAGGCTTAGCCAGGAATACCTTGTCTATAGCGCGCACGTCGATCACCTGGGAATCGGCAAGCCCATCAATGGCGATTCCATCTACAACGGGGCTGCGGACGACGCTTCCGGCACGGCCGCGTTGCTGGTCATCGCCAAAGCGTTCAAGTCAATGGCTCATCCGCCCGCTCGGTCGATCATGTTCTTGGGTGCGACTGCAGAAGAAAAGGGACTGCTGGGCTCCGATTATTTCGCGCACTTCCCTACCGTGCCGATCAAAAGCATCGTCGCTGATATCAACATGGATGGCGCGAGCGTGGGTTACACTTTTAACGACATCATCGCGCTGGGCGCTCCCGACAGCTCGCTTGACGCCGTGGTCGCGCGCAACGCGGCACGCCTCGGGTTGAAGGTAACTCCCGATCCTGAGCCGGATCAGCACTATTTTGTTCGCGCCGATCAATATTCTTTTGTGAGGCAGGGCGTGCCTTCGGTTTTCATCTCCGAAGGGGAAGAAGCCAGAGATCCTGCGGTAGACGGGAAGAAGTTTGCGGAGCAATGGATCGCGACCCGATACCACGCCCCGTCGGACGACATGAATCAGCCGCTAAATTTCGACGCCGCAGTACAATTTATGCAAATCGATTTCCTGGTGGGATATGACATCGCGCAGGATCCGCAGCGCCCGAAATGGAAGCCTGGGGATTTCTTCGGCGAGAATTTTGGGTCCAAGAATTGAACGATTTCGGTGGACAAGAAACTGGCCACCGGAGTCCGCGTCGCCGTTCTCCACGATTCGCAAGCGACTACTCGAGAACACTTGGCGCCAACTTTCTGATTACCAGCTCACCGGAAGTAGTCAGTGTCAACTGACGCAATCAGGCGTGGGTGTTGAAAAAGTCCCTCAACAACCCAGCGTTAGCAATTCCCAGTACACTGTCCACGATCGCTGTCAGTCATTTTCATCCTGCGTACGTAGTTGGTGGAAATGCCCCTTCTGACACTCACAGTCACACCCTCACTTACCGGCGGCTTCGGCTGTCGACTGAACAATCTGCACTGGCCCCAACAGACCGGAGGGCACAAGTTTCGAGTCAGCCTTGTAAAACTTCGGCGAGGTCAATGTGTAAGTCTTTGTGACATTCGGCTGCCGATCGCCAATGATACGGTTCACCCAGGGATTCGTCACTCTGATTTCGAGCGTGTTCGCGCCTGGCTTCAAAGCATGGGTGACGTCCACGCGATATGGCGCCTTCCATACGATTCCGAGAGACTTGCCGTTGACAAAGACTTCCGCGAGGTTCTTGACCTCACCTAAGTCGAGTGATAAACGAGCTCCCCCCTTAAACCAATCCGTCGGAGCTCGAATCGTCTTGGTATAGGTACCGGTGCCGGAAAAATATTTGACTCCTTCGTCGGAGTTGTCGCTCCACGAAGCTAGCTTGTCCAGTGTGATCTTGGCCGGCGCCCCACGATCCGGCTGGAGGCTAAGATCCCAGGGGACTTCGAGCGTGGCAATCGTGCTGTCAGCGGTCTTCGGCAGAGTACGCGACGAAGTCTGTGCGGGTTTCCGGAACACCACGAACACGGTGCCCCAGGGCTCAAGATGCAGTGGCACGGTCGTTCGCCCGTCAGCGATCCGAAAAGATACGGGCTCCACCACGCCAGTATCGGCATGCCACAGTTCTGGTTCTTTTCCGGTAATGCGGAAGGTTGCGTCCAGGTCTTCGTTCCGATCCTGGCGGTTGTCTACATAGTAGAGATCTCCATCGGCGAGTCTGCGATGGACAAAGAGCACGTCGGTATCGTTCTGCGGCTTGGTATATTCAAAGTCGGGAGCGACTTGAATCGTCCGCATCACTGCCGCCGAAATTTGCCCCTCATGGATTTTACCTTTCCCATAGCTATGCTCACCCGGGCTGGAACCCCACATCTCATCGACGATGCTCTGAAATTCTTTCCGGTCGTCGCTCAAACTCGGAGTATCCGTGGGCTTTGGCCCCGCCACGATCGCACCCGACTGCACCAGTTCCCGCATCTTGCGCAACACCGGCAAGGACATGTGCTGGCTGTGGGGATCCAGCGCCAGCACCCTGTATTTCATTCCACTCTCCGTGGCCAGCTGGCCGCCGACGACGGACAGTTTGTGAATCAACGCGTCCGAATTGAAGTAGTCGAAGTTGTATCCGTCAGGAACTTCCGGTCCATTCTTCCCGAATAAAGCGGTCAGGTTGGAGTCTTCCCCGTAGAAGTAAGCGATGTCCGCGGCGAAATGGCCCTGCTGTAGCAGGTAGCAGCTGCGAGCCAGGTATCGAATCCACGGTGTAGCCTGCTCGGCCCATGTCTCGTTACGGGTGAACCATTGTCCGAAAGGTCCGAGCGCCAGACCCGGCTTTTTATCGAGCAGCGGCTGGTGGACGGAAGTATGAATGACGAAGCGGTTCAATCCCATCGCCATTTCCTTGTCGGCGGTAGGTTTCAGGGTCGCCGGCGACCATGCCCAGGCGCCTGAGGACGCCGTCATCGACTCAGCCGCGACGAGATTCTGGCCGTAAATATGTGCCACCGAAGCAGACTCGCGAATGTCGGCGTTGTAACCGGGCAGGTCCTTGTTGACTCCGGGCCTTTGCGTCCACATGGCAGACATGGGAACGTCATTACTACGCTTGACCTCCATGCCATCGCCGATGAATGCGCGTCCCTCTTCGTGAGACTCGCCATAGTGCCCCATCCCGCGCTGATGCAGGATTTCTGTGATCTGGTCATAGTGATATTCCGCCAGCAGATCGCCTAGAGTCTTGCGATAGTCCCAAAGAAAAGCCTCACTGTCCTGCGAACTCTCAATGACACGACCGGTCAGCACCGGAAGCCAGGGGCGCGGATCGTAGCCGCGGCGCTTGGTGAACTCCGCGATCATCTGGTCGGTCCAATTCGCGGTGCCTGCTTCCCAACTGTCGTTAATCACGTACTGAAGCCCGCGCTTGCCCATGAGCGGGCCCACCGCGCTCTTGTAGTTGTCGAGGTAAGTGTTCATGTACGCCTTGACGTCCTCGCGGCTGAGTTTGTCGACCTCTAATCCCGTGCCCTCAGGGGATGCGGGATGGTTAGTCACACCAGTCAGGGAGTAGCCAAAGCGCATCACGACCCATCGGCCGGGGGGTGGCGTCCAATCAAGTGTTCCGTCGGGCCGCATTTTGGAAGTCAAATCCTCGATGTCAGCTTTGCGAATCGCGTCAGCAGCTGCGACCGTCGGCGTTGGGTAGGGCTCAAAACTCTGCAGATTGGCGAAGCCAGCCTTCTCCTCGAAGCGACTGACGCGCGCGCCGGGATGCAGTACCAGTTCCGATATCTCAAAGTTGGGATTGGGTTTCGCTCCACTGAAATCGCCGAAAGGGTTCTCTACATCAAAGGTCAATTCGCTGAAGCTCGACGGCGGCTTGTCTGTAAATACCACGCGAAAGAAGCGGGCGGTCGTTGCGGGGAAAGCGATCGTGTGCTCCTCTCCCCCATCATTGGGAATGTCGACCAGTTTGCGGAAAGTCTGACCGTCTTCGCTGACTTCAGCATCCGCGATGGAGGGGGCCGCTCCGAACATGTTGGCTGCTGCCGCGCCCGGATCGTTGAGCACCAGGGTGACGGCGTTCATGGTTTGCGGGGAGGAAAATTCGTATTGAACCCACGCCTGTTGTCCAGCGGCCGCTTTGGGCAACTGCGTCGTCTTCACCAGATCGCCGTCGGTCAACATCGCAAGATCGAGGTTGCCGCTGCTGGAGGTAATTTTCGGTTGGAGCGACGAAACTGGAACGTCGCTCTCGGGCGCGCGATACGCGATGACCGCGGTATCGGCATAGAAGGTCGGCGGAGCCGGTGGCGCCTGGCCGCCGATCATCGCGAGGAAGTCGAAGATTGGGACGTTTTGTATCGGACCGGTGACGGTTGGCGGGTGGGTCAAAGCGCCCGAGAAGGGTTTGCCGCCTTCCACTCTGGTTTCGCTCCACACTACCTTTTTCATCCCTTGACTCGGCTTCACCCACGGGCCACCCGACTCGCTCCAACCGGGAGACCCGGCGATTGCTTCTTCCAGGCCAAGTTGGTCGGCGAGTTTGGTGGTGAACAGGAACGCGTCTTTCCATTCGGGCGTCATATAGACCAGACGCTTGTCTACCAGTTTGGGAGTGCCCAGAGACGCGTCGAAATTTTGGAAACCTCCGATGCCAACGCGGTTCATCCATTCCAAGTCGAGCTTTATGCCCTCTTTTGTAATGTTGCCGTTCATCCAGTGCCACCACACGCGCGGCTTGGCTGAGTTTGGCGGTGTTTTGAATCCGCTCTCCAGCGTGTCACCGGTACTTTGACCCAACGTTGCGGTAACCGAACCTGCTAATACCAGGACGGCTGCTGCGATTCGAAACATTGCCTCGCGCATGCTTTTCATATCTCGCTCCTCACTTTTTGCGATTCCGCCATACGCTCCTCCGCAGCCCGGCTTTGGGGGAAAGGGTCTCAAAGACCGGCGTCGAATTACTTCACCTCGAAGGTGTAGGAACCCGACCCTAAGAGCACAATATAGGATCCACCTTCCGGCTGCCCTTCCACGGGACTGCCATTTTCGGTGACGTGCGCTCCCGCAATTGCAGGCAAGAAAACCTTGGCTGAGGTATTGGGAGGGATCGTGACGCTCAACGAAAATGGACCCGCAGGAGTTCCTTTCCAATCGCTGATGATCTTGCCGTAGATGGAGTCATATTCCGCACGCGCCGAGGTCATGCGCGCGTCGAGATGCGGATGAACTACGATCTCTTTGAATCCGGGCGAATCCGGTGTCGTATCAATTCCCGCAGCGTAGCGATAGACCCAGGCTATGACCGATCCAAATGCATAGTGGTTGTAGGAATTCATCGCCGGATCGCCGGTGTCGCCATTCCACCGCTCCCACCACGTAGTTGCACCTTTCGAGAGCATGTAACCCCACGATGGGTAGGTATCGTTCAGCAACAGGCGATAGGCGACGTCCGAGCGCCCGTGATCGGCTAGCGTGAAAAGCAAGAAGGGTGTCCCCAGGAAGCCTGTCGAAAGATGCCAGTTCCGCGCTTCGATGTCTTTGACGAGTTTGTCGACCAGCATCGGTTCGAGCGCCTCGGGCGCCATCTTGGTGTAGAGTGCGACCACGTAGGAAGTTTGCGTTCCGGTTCCGACTTCTCCGTCGTCTTTGATGTAGGCCTTCTGGAACGCTCTACGAATGTTCTGCACGACATCGTCGTAGCGCTTGGCATCGGCCTCTTTGCCGACGGCGTGCGCCATCTGTGACATCATGTTCGCGATCAAGGCCCAGTACGCGGTTGCAAGCAGATCTTTATTGGTGTGCTCGTCGGGGGCCAGCCAGTCTGCGAAGTTGGGACCAACGCCTTTCGTCCGCAGGAAGTCGAGATTCCGGCTTTGGATGAATTCCATCCAGCGCTGCATTGCCTCCCAGTTCTCCCCAATGATGGCCTTGTCTCCGTACTGCACCCACGTCGTCCATGGAACGATCACTCCAGCGTCACCCCAGCCGGGTGCTCCTACGACGCCTTCGTTCCAGGCGGACGTACCTTCCGTTCCTCCTCCGCCGAATGGAAGCGTGTTGGGAGAAACATTGGTGAACGCGCCTTGCGTGGTTTGAGCATCGACAATATCCTGGACGAATTTCTGCGAGAACGCCGCGATGTCGAAGTTGTAGCTACCCGTCCGCCAGAAAACTCCTGCGTCTCCCATCCAGCCCAGGCGCTCGTCGCGCTGCGGACAATCGGTGGGGATGCTTAGGAAATTTCCGCGCTGACCCCAGATGCCAATCGTCCACATCTGATTGACCAGATCACTCGATGTCACAAGCTTGGCTACCGGATCGCCGCTTACGCTGCTGATGACCTCGCCCTTGATCGCATCGACAGGCGGCGCTCCTGGGTAGCCAGTGACCTCGACATAGCGGAAACCGTGGAACGTAAAATGCGGTGAGAAGGTTTCTTCATCACCACCCCGCGATATGTATAAATCCGTGGCGTCCGCGTTCCGCAGATTGGCCGTGTAGATTGTTCCGTCCGGATTCAGAACTTCAGCGAAACGGAGTCTAATCTTGGAACCTGCCGCGCCTTTCACCTTCAGGGTGACCCATCCCACCATGTTCTGACCTATGTCAAAGATGTAGGTGCCGTTGGTCACAGGAGTCACGCTCTTCGGGATCAATGTGGCGATGACTCGTGCCGGCGCCGTGATCTGGCTGGACACCGCAATGGCCGGCGCTACCGCGACCACTGCCGGCTTCCAGGCAGCGTCGTCGAACCCAGCCTTCTCCCAGCCGGTCTGTTCAAGGCGTGCATCGTATGTTTCCCCAGCATAAATATCCGACCGAAGAATCGGTGACGCAGCCGCCTTCCATGATTCGTCTGTAACAACCGTGGCATGACTGCCGTCTGCGTAATCGAGTTCGAGTTGCGCCACAAAACGGTCGGGAGGAGGAAAGAAGTGCATCCCTATCCAAGTCAAGCCGCTGCCATACCAGCCGTCACCGAGTACGGCCCCGATCACGTTGTTGTCATTCACCAATAAGTTGGTCACATCGTAGGTTTGATACAGGACCCGCTTGCGATAGTCGGTGAAATCGGGCGTCAGGACATCGTCCCCAATCTGTCTGCCGTTCAAAAATACTCGGTAGCTGCCAAGAGCAGTCGCGTAAAGCCTCGCGCTTTTTACGGTCTTTGTCAGCGCGATTGTTCGCCGCAAGTACGCGGCCGGCTGGGGCAACTCGCCCGGATCGCCGAGTCGTTTGTCGGTCAATTCCGCCACGACCCGGGCTGATTGCCAACGGGACGTTTTTTCGAGAGTTGCTTTCCAGCGTGAATTCGTTGGAAAACGCAGTGTCGAGCCGTCGGAGCGCGTGATCTTCACCAACGCCGCCAGCGCGGCCGTTGTGGTTGTGGCCCCCTTGTTTGGTCCCTGCCGCGATGACTCTGGAGCTGTAACTGTCACTTCAATCTCGTTCTTACCCACGACCATCTGATCACCGATGTCTCTTCGGTCAAACGTTGTCCATCTGCTCTTGGCATCAACTTCGTGACCGTTGACCTTCGCTACAAAATCTCCTCGCGTCGCGAGCGACAACACCGCCTCTCGTGGTTTCTCAGAAAGCATGACGGTGACATGGAACGAAGCGGTCGTTTTGGGAGCTACCGAGAGCGCGTCTTGTCCCCGCACCCAAATCCAGCGAATCCCTTTGCGATCGGCGTCATCCTCGGGATTCTTCCAGCGAATCCACTTCGCCTTCCAGTCCGTCGGGTGGAGTAGGCCCGTCTCCCACCAGCTTCCTTCAGTCGATTCCGAGACTTGTCCTGCCGCATCCCATACGCGAACTCTCCAGTGGTATCGTTTCCGCGATTCCAGCGCGGGTCCGCGATACACAATTCCAACCGACTCTCCTGAATCGACCCTTCCGCTGTCCCAGATGTCGGCCTTGCCGGCCCGGAGGCCCTCGTCAGTGCTCGCCACCAAAAGGTCGTAAGCCGCCTGTTTCCAATTGCGCTCAGTGTTGTCGCTCTGCCACGAGAAGTGAGGGGCCGCGACGTCAATGCCCAGGGGATTTTCCAAGTATTCACAGCGCAGGCGGACCGGCATCGCGGAAGCGGCCGATGCCAAAACAACAACCGCTATGACTACACTCAGTAATCTGACGGTCTTCACCTGTTCCTCCTGAGACGGGACCGGAGTGATCCAACGATCGGCCGACAATGGTTTTCGTTCTTGTCGAACGACGAGATACTGCCGCGCTGGCCCATACGCAGACGGCGGGGATGATTTCACCGGGACAATCACGGTGTCAACCAACGACCTCAGAACGTCAAGCGTTTCGCTGTGTGAAAGGCCACACGATGCTCAGAGAAAGAAACGGAAAGACGTAAGATGACGGCTCAACGCGTTGGTTCATGCTCAAAGTGACTTGAGACGGTCCGCCCTGCGAACTCTGCCTACTGCCAATTCTGTTTCGCAGCGCGGAATGCAAGACCCAGAGACTTTCAGCCGCGGAAGTTCACGTCAACACACTTGAACGCACTCCATTCCCAGCAGCGCGCCCAGCTTTTTCAGCTTACTTGAAATGTGCCCTACTCCCACGGCACAGTGGTGGGCCGGTCCATGCACATTCCATTCATTGAGAAAGGTCCTCGCGCCTACCGAAAAGTGATACCGGCTGTTGGTGTTCCCGATTTCAAGAATTGGCCCGGGCACGGACTCGCCCTCCGCCGAGAGGAGTTTGAGCTTGCCGTCCACAGTCTGCACTACCGACAGCAAGGTTACCGGCCCATGCTTGACTGACATTTCCACCGACAGTCCCCGCCCAACCTTGCCGTGATAAACCTCCAAGGGACGAACCTTGGTCTTACCTTCGGCGATCGCAATATGTCCCGGACCGTCGTGTCCCATCAGCACAACATCGTGGCCGTAGTCCACCGCGTAGTATTCGGTGAACGAACCTCCGGCGCCGAGGGAATCCATGATCTTCATGGCTTGCGCGTTCTTGATTTCGTACTCGCCGGCGACCGGGATCCCTCGTGCTGTCAGCAAGCTCGTTCCCAGGATGATTGAACTGATCGCGTCCTCATTCTCGGGACTTCCTACTCCCTTGTGGTAATAAGCAAGCGATCCGAGCCGATGAATTTCAACCAGCCTGTCGAGTGCGACGGAGGTGCGGGCGGCGCGCTGCAGCTCCTCGGCGGGGCAATCTGCCTGCACGTCGAAAGAACTTTTGAATTCCCCAACTCTGCGGCTGACATCAACTTCGCCCACATCGCGCCGCAGCGCTGCCAACTCTTCCACTTCGAGAATCTCGATATGTCCGCCGAAGTAAGCACATTGCTGCGTGAGATCAGAATAGATATCGAGCATTCCTCCGTAATAATTGCCCATCACTCCCAGGCGATTGTGCTCCATAATGTGGGCGACGCGCGCAGCTTCAATCCACTCTCCGATTTCATCCCACGCAAGCGGATCGTTTTCCAGCATGCCGGTCACTTGGAAAAAAGGAATCCGGCAACGGTTGAAAATGTTTGCAATTTCCGGGACCGGGCAAGCCTGGCAGTAGGCGAGCCATTCTCCCGTCATCGTCGTTCGGTCGGCGAGGCGATTGAAATTGTCATAGTCAATCGCTGGCGCCGGGGAAAGGTTAAGAATGATCACCGGCACTTTGGCGCGGCGCACCGCGGGAAGCACGGTCGAGGAGAGCGCGTAGGTCGTGACATGTAAGAAGATGAGATCCACGTCCGCTTTTCGGAATTCGTGACCGGCGCCAAACGATTTTTCGGGAGTGTCGATCAACCCTAAGTTGATGACGCGCAGGCCATGGCTCTCCAGTTGCCGCGCGACTTGAGCGGTGAACCCCAGTAACTTATCGCGAAGCCCGGGAAATTGCGCCCAGTACGTATCCAAGCCGATACCGAAAAGACCAACCTTGAGCTGATTATCCGAGGATTCCATGAGCAACCTTCCGCCTTGTTTTT
>CAWCVQ010000002.1:0-34475 GCA_963799025.1 uncultured Acidobacteriaceae bacterium
GGACGCGCTGCCAGTTCGACCACGCGCGCGCTCGAAAAACTGGCTATTTGGTCCGTTTCTTAAAACGAGAGCCTGGCGCTGACTTGTAGTTCGCGTCCCGGCGTCATGGCCATCGTGATCGTCCCGAACTGCGGAGTGTTCACAAATCGGTTCGGGGTGCCCAGGTTGGCTTTATTCAGCGCATCGAAGGCTTCGGCGCGAAACTGGAGCGTCGCCCTTTCGCTGAGGCTGACAGAACGCGACAGAGCGAAGTCCAGCGATTGCAGCGGCGGACCGTAGACGGAATTTCGGCCCACATCGCCGAACGCAAAGGCCGGGGGCGCGGCAAACGCGAGGGGATTGAACCACTCCGCTGCGGTATGCGTTCCGGGGCCGAATATGGGTTGGCCAGTAGCATTGGCCCGGATGGGGTTTTCTCCCAGAACGGTTCCGGAATTCGCGGTGTCGCCAAACACGGAGATCGTAAATGGCATTCCCGATTGGACCTGATAGATGGTGGAGAAATGCCAGTTTTGCGTGACCAGCCCTACCCATTGGGTTCGGCGAAACGCAGGAATGTCATAAACGCTGCTCAGCGCGAAGCGATGGCGGACGTCACAGCCGGGTCCTTTTTCCGCATTGAGGTCATTGTTGTTTTGCGGGATCGCCGCTTCGTCCATCGGCGAGCGAAAGTCCGGCGCGTTGGTCAGGTTTTTGGCATAGGTATAGTTCGCCAGGAAACTTAATCCGTGCGAATACCGGCGGCGCACATTGACGTAACCGGCGTCGTACCAGCTCTGCGCGGTATTTTCCAGTAGGTTGATGGTGCTGACCGGAAAAGTTGTGCTCTGGATCACCGCATTCGATGCACTGCTCGGCGTCAGCACGGTATTGGGAACGAAGCTCAGGGTCTTGAACGGGCGCCGTGGTCCAATCGGGCCGGGTCCAGGGAGCGCGTTATTGATCAAGTGCGATCGCTGCAAATGAAAGCCGCGAGAGCCGAGATAGCCGAATTCGAGGGACGTATCCTTCCCCAAGCTCTTTTGCACCGAACCATTCCATTGCTGAACGTACTGGGCCGGCGCGTGCGGATCGAATGCGGTGAAGCTGACCGTCGTCGCCGGCAGTGGTCCTGTGCCTAATACTGGTGTGCCGAAATTCAATCGATTCGCAAAGAGAGAAGCTGGAGGCGTGAAATTATCCGCTTGCTGCGTCTCCGGGAATACATAAGGCACATTGTGGCGCTGGTTGCACCACGTGTTCTGATCCACCGGTGTGAAGAAGATGCCGTACGACGCATGCAACACCAGCCCGCGGTCAAAAAAGCTCTTAGCGATTCCGATGCGGGGCGCAAAGTTGTGCCGGTTGGCATACATCAACCCTCGCGGATAACCTTGGCGGCCGCCCACGAAAACGGAGGGAACGCCACCCTGGAAAACCAGATTTGTGTTGGTATTGTCCTTGTCGTAAAGCGGGTTGGAATATTCATAGCGCACGCCCAGGTTGAGCGTCGTCGTCGGGGCGACCTGCCAGCTATCTTCGATGAACGCATCGCTACCCCAATTGCGCAGATTCATTTGTGGAATGCCGGCTTGGCGCTGCTTCACCGCAGGCAAACTCAGAAGCATGCTCGCAAACCCGGAGCCGCTCCCGTCATTGAATCCGAATTCGGTCGTATATCCCGTGGTGTACTGGTAGTAGCCGCGGTTCTGGAAGAATCCCCACATCGGCCAGGTATACCAGTGAAAGTCGCCGCCGAATTTGATACCGTGGCGCCCCCGCTGCCAAGCGTAAGCGTCCCGGAATTCGTACATCGTGTCCCAGGCGTGCATCGGCGTAGCGGCAAAGGTATCTCCGATTCCCGTGTAACTCTGAGGGGCAAACCAGGGAGCGCCCCAGGCGCCAGGGCCGCCGTATCCCACGCCCTGGATGCCGAGCGCGCTAACGATATCATTCACTCCGTCGTTTTGCGATGTGCGATCCATGGACAGCCGTGAAACTGCAAACGATCCGGTGTTGACCTTGTTGCTGGCGAAGATGTGGTTCCAGGAGATTACAGCCTGCTGTGAACGATTATCGAAGTTCGCTCCGAATCCGGGAAGGTCTTCGGTCGTAGCAGTAACGCCGCTGCTGGGTGAAAATCCTTTCTCCGTTCCGATACTGTACCTTCCAAAAAGAGTATCGCCGTTCGAGAAGTCGTGATCGACGCGAAGCGTGCCTTGGTTCTGCACATGCGATTCATTCCGCACATCGAGGTAATTATTGGAATCGGCGGCTCCCGGCATCATCGTCATGTTCGGCATCGGCACGTATTTCAAGAGGAAGGCCGTTAGAAGGGGATTGATTCTGCCCGACGGTATCTGATTGTTGGGAAACTGAGAGCGCGTGTACGGAAAATTCGCCGACCCGGTCGGCTTGGTTGGATCATAGCTAGGATTCGCGATAGCCGTCGTTGGGTCGTAGATTTTGTTAGGGCTCATGCTGAAATCGCCTTGGATTTCAGCCTGCGTGGGCACAGTGAGAATCTGCGCGTCCGCTTGTGCCAGGCGAAAACCCTCGTAGTTCAGGAAAAAGAACGTCTTTTCCATGTGGGGGAGTGGACCACCGAAGGATGCGCCGAAGTTGTTCTGGACCAGATGATTGTTTCCCATGGAGCCAAAGGTGCTCGCATCCATAGCGCCATTGCGAAGAAACTCGTAGACCGTTCCATGGTATTGGTTCGAGCCAGAGTGCGTGACAATGTTAATTTGGCCGCCGCCCGCCCCCCCCATGTCCGCGGTGTAGCTGCTTGTCTCCACCTGGAATTCCTTCACCGCGTCGGGCGCCGGGCTCAGGTTTTGCGTGTTGAACGTCGGATCGGTGTTGGTGGCGCCGTCAAGCAGAAAAAAGTTCGCATTCGGGCGGCTGCCTCCAATGACGACCGCGGAGCGCTGGCCCGGGCGCCAGTAAAGAGGATTCGTTGCGCCAGTTTGTGCGCCAAAACCTACGTGGGCGCCGGGTACCGTGAGTACCAGATCGATCAGCATGCGTCCGTTGAGCGGCAAGTCACGGATGGACTGAGGCTCAATGACCTCCCCAACGCTGGCATCGGCGGTATGCAGCACTTCACTCGCGGCCGTGACCTCGACTCCCTGCTTGACGGGACCCACGGTTAGACTGATTGCAACCGCGAGTTTCTGCCCAACCTCGAGCCGCACCGATTGCCTGGCCGGGGCAAAGCCGGGCGCCTCTGTTGTCAGTTCATAGTCATCGGGCAAGAGCGCTGAGGCATCGAAGAGGCCCTGCTGGTTTGTCAGCACGTGGCGGATCGCGCCTGTGCTGGCGGCAGTCAACTGGATCGTGGCTCCCACAACCGGCAGATGATGCGGATCCGAAACTGTACCCGTAACCACCGCATAGTTGCTTTGACCGAAGGCGGACAGCGCGCACACCAGAACTAAGGGCAGGACATACTTTTGCATAGACTCGTCGCTCCAGAAACATGCGCCCTGACACATCCGCGAATTCAGAGGAGGTTTGAACGCCTTCGAACAAATTAGGGATGCATTCTGGGGGAGTCATCGCCCTGGGTCAATAGCGGATTCGTACTAGTAGAGAGAGCACGGTTGGTAAAAATATCCCCGGAGGGCTGCAACGTTTAATCGCGGAGACACAGTTCACCTGGGAGAAAGTTGATCGAACGAACCTCGGTCGATGTTGCCAGGGTTACGCGGTCCTGTTGTCCGGGGTTTAGGAACAGTCGTTCACGCCTTAGGAGACGCAGCCGATTCTGTGAACGTACCGCACCGGCCTCGCATACCCTGACGGAACTTCTCGCGTTCCTCGGGGGTCATCTTTTCCCAGCGCTCACTCATGCGGTGGCGCCAGTACATGCGCCGTCGCGGGCCGCCGCGAAATCCGCCAAACAGAATCTTGCACAGAACCAAGAGACCCACCGCCTGCCAGAAATTAATCATGTGCCATCCGAAGACGGGCGGTACCAGCCAATTCCAAAGGCGCATAACTCCGAAGCTAAACGCCGCCAGGAACACCAAGGCCAGCGGCGCAAACATCAATGCTCTGACGATCCATTTCCTTCTCATCTCTGTTCTCCTCTTGTTCTCGTCAAGTTAGTTTTCGTGAAGTTAGTCCTCGTAAATTCGTCGTGAATAGCCTCGAGTCGTTCCCGGAGGTGAAGTACTGCATAGTGCTTGCGCGAAAGCAGTGTGTTCACGCTCGTTCCGGTTTGCGCCGCAAGCTCTTTGAAGCTCTGCCCCATCACCTCGTGAGCGATGAATACTTCCCGTTGCTCGTCCGGCAATTCATCCAGAGCAGCTTCCAACTCTTCCAGCAGCACACTCCGAGCGTAAGCGGCCTCCGGACCGGCGTCGGGGGAGGGAAGTAACTCTTCCAACTGCAGCGTCGATCCATCCTCGGTGATCGTTTGCAGTTCGTTTCTCGATGCTTCCCGCTGTTTGCGGCGAAATAGATCCGTAATCCGATTGCGCGCCACGCGGAATAACCAGGCGGTAAGGTGCTCCGCCGGGTTCAGCACGCGATAAGCCTCCACGAGCTCGTAGAAAACATCCTGCAAAATGTCTTCCGCATCATCCCGGTCAGCCACACGTCTACGAATGAAGTTGCGAAGCCGGACCTGGTCACGATCGACCGCTTCGGCAATATGCTGATCTTGCTCGGCCATGATTCCCGGTTTTCTCAGCGCCTGTTCCATCTACTTCTGTAGACGATTGAGCACTGCAAATATTTTAGGGGACGCGCTATATTTGTTGAGAGAGCGGCGCCGCCGTCCCCGCGACTGTCCGGTGGCCCCAGCCCGCCGTGTCCAACCATTCTGCAAATGCAACAGGGCCGATCCGCGCGCAGACCGGCCCTGCTTCCTCAACTTGATATAAGGTCGCTTAGTCGCCCGAAGGCAACAGGATCTCTTCCGGACCCGGATCAACATTGATAGGCATTTGAGGAACCTTCCCGAGAGCGGGCTGTAAAAGTCTATGGGTGCTGCGGTCCGGATGCTTTACAGATTTCTCGAGAAACTGTTCCGCTTCGGTCGACCCCGCCAACGCTGTGGTGGATGCCAATCCGCCGCTGATCACTTGCTGCACCTGGTCAAAATATCCCGTGCCCACAAACCGCTGATGCTTCACTGCCTCGTATCCAAATTTAATTTCGCTGCTGAATTCTTTTTCCTGCAGACGCGAGTACGCGGTCATCCCCGCCAGCTTGTATCCCCGCGCCAACTCGAACATGCTCAGATTCAACGCGTGAAAGCCCGCCAGCGTCACGAACTGAAACTTGTATCCCATGCGCGCCAGTTCGGGCTGAAAACACGCGATGGTCGCGTCATCCAGATTCTTGCGCCAGTTGAAACTCGGAGAGCAGTTGTAAGCGAGCATCTTTCCCGGGTATTGGGCATGAATCGCTTCGGCAAAGTGCCGGGCCTCTTCGATATCCGGATGCGAGGTCTCGCACCAGATCAGGTCCGCAAAGGGCGCGTACGCGAGGCCTCGTGCGATGGCCGACTCAATGCCGCCGCGAATGCGGAAGAACCCTTCCGCCGTTCGCTCCCCGGTGCAGAACGCGCGATCGCGCGGATCAATGTCGCTGGTCAGCAAATGCGCGCTGTCAGCGTCCGTGCGCGCCATGATCAGTGTTGGCACGCCCATCACATCCGCCGCCAGCCGCGCCGCTACAAGTTTTTGAATCGCCTCCGTAGTGGAAACCAGAACCTTGCCGCCCAAGTGTCCGCATTTTTTCGCCGACGAAAGCTGATCCTCAAAGTGAACGCAGGCCGCGCCCGCTTCGATCATCCCCTTCATCAGTTCGAAGGCATTCAGCGTACCGCCGAATCCAGCCTCGGCATCGGCAACCAGCGGCGCAAACCAGCTTTGTCCCGGCGCAACCTTGCCCTCCGCGTGATGTACCTGGTCCGCGCGCTGTAGCGCATTGTTGATGCGTCGGCAAAGATTTGGAACACTGTCCGCCGGATACAAGCTCTGATCGGGATACATTGTGCCTGCATTATTCGCGTCGGCCGCCACCTGCCATCCGCTGACATAGATCGCCTTCAGCCCCGCCTGCACCTGCTGCACCGCCTGATTGCCGGTCATTGCCCCCAGCGCGTTAATGTACGGCTCGGTTTGCAGCAGTTCCCAGAGTCGCTCGGCGCCCATTCGCGCCAGCGTGTGCTCAATATGAATGGAGCCCCGCAAACACAACACGTCCTCGGCCGTATACGGACGGTCCACGCGCCTCCATCGCGGATTGGACGCCCAATCCTCGTTCATTGCCGCCTGAGCAAGGGCATATTGCACGACCGGCTGCCGGTCACTCAATGGAGACTCGATCTGATGTTGGAACGTTGAGGATTGCGTGTTGTGTCCGTTTCCATTGGCTGGCATGTTCATTCTCCTGAGAACGATCTCTTGCTCCGGCTGATTAAGCCGGATTAAATTCTCCGTTCACGATCATGGCTTCGCTCATTTTACGAGCGCTTCGGAAACGTTCCGCTTCTTCTGGATCTGCATTCGAAGGAAGTTCGGCCAGCAAGCGCTCGAGTTCCTCGTCGAACAGCCGCGTGATGAACTCAGGCGTATGCTTCACCGTCTGACCCTGCTCATTCTGCACAGCGACCAGCTCGCGATGCAGCACACGCTGCGCAATCATCAGCCGGTAGATGCGGTCCGTCGCCAGATCTTCCATGTATCCATCGAGCAGACTGGCGCCTCTGCCGCTCAGCACCCCGTGCCGATAACGAATTACTGTTCGCACCGCGGCTCGAGTCCCGTTGACCGTGCGCGCGCCCACCTCGACTGGTTGCGGCCGCAGGTCGGGATACCGGCTTGCATTCTTGGGCCGCGCGTTCAACTGGTTCGGGTAGGGAAACTGTGCCACGGCAATCCCATTCTGATCGGGATGTCCGGTCCACGCCCCGTCCATAAGGCAGTCGGCTTCATTCTTCTTGTCTTTTTCCAGAGCGGCCAACGCGCGTGCGTTCAACTCCGCATCTTCGCGGCTGGGATATAACGCGGTCATGCCGCCAATGGCAAAAATGCAGCGATGGTGGCAAATCTCCGGCATCAGTTCCCGCAGGTTTTGAAAGAAAGCAACGTTGTGTGGGATGGTGTTACGATCCGGCAGGACCCAGTCGGGATCGTCGAGATTGAAGTGAATCAGGCTTGCCATGTAATCCCAGCGACCGAGGTTCAGTCCGATGATGTGATCCCGCAGGTTGTACGCGAACTCCTCCATCTGAAACGCCAGCGGGTGCGACTCCACCAGCGCCATGCATTTGATGTAGTCGTTCGGCAGACCGCGCCACTGTGCCAGAGCCTGGAACAGATCGCGCCACCATAGCGCTTCCTCGGACGATTCCGATTTAGGAATATAGATACAAAGAGGATGCTTTAATTCCGTCGGATCCACGCCATAGAAAATCCGTGCCACGTCCATCAAAGACGCGGAAACCAGTTCGCCTGGAATCACCCCAGCCTGGTTCAGGTGTAATCCTCGTGGCCGTGTGAAGATCACTGTGCCATTCTGCTGAATGTTCACGGTCCGATTGCGCTTCTTATCGTAATAACTAAGCTCGCCGCGCAGACCGGCCAGAATGTTCCTGATACCGGTTTCATGATGCGACCACTCGTTCACGCAGGAATCTTCCAAATCGAGCATTACGCCGGGCGCGCCCGAGTTCAGCATCTTCACGCAAAGCTCGCCATCGTCGGCTGGACCGGTCATTTGATTGCGTTGGTCCCGGCACCATTCCGGGACCGTGATGCGCCAGCCGTTGCGCACCGTGTCCGACGGGAACTGATGCCTCGGCTTGTCCCCTTCGAGCGACCTCTGCAGTACCTCAATTCGCTGCAAAGCCAGTCCCTGCTGACGAGGCGTGAACCTCCGGTGCAAGGGCAGAAAGAAGTCCATAAACCCGGGAGGAAGATCGCGCGCGGCATCGAATCCCGCAGGTGTACAACTTACCGGGTTAATCAGTGCTTCCGTTTCCGTCGTGGCGAATGCGGTGGGCGTCATTTCACAAATCCTCGGTAGCAAATGCCGTTCGCAACGTGTTCACCATGTCGAACAGCCATTCATAATACTGGCGGATCGTAGGACCTTGGCCGCCGCAGGTCAAGCCCATTGTTCAATAGGCAGAACATACATTCATTTTGTTGTCCGCCTAAGGTTTGCTACCATAACGATCTGGCAGCGCTTGTCGCTGCCTTGCAACGATGCCTTCGAAAGACGAATCTCCATCGGTGGCGGTGGAACGAGCGCTGTCCATGCTGGAGGCGGTTGCCCAAGAGCCAGAAGGCCTGAGCAACGCCGACATCAGCCGCAAACTCCAGATTCCAAAGAGCTCTGCCAGTTATATCCTGCGCACTCTAGAAAACCAGGGTTATCTGAACCGGGATGCATCCAACGGCAAATATCGCGTCGGGCTGAAGATCCTGAGCTTGAGCCGCGGCGCGCTCAGCGGCCTTGACGTCCGCGAAGTCGCGTTGCCGATCATGCGCCATCTGGTAGAAAAGACGAGCCTCACCTGCCACCTGGCGATTCTGGATGGGCCCGAAGCTGTCTACATTGAGAAAGTCGAACCGCCGGGATTTATCCGCATGGACACCTGGGTCGGCCGCCGTATGCGCGTTCACGCCACCAGCGTGGGCAAAGCTCTCGCAGCCTTCATCCCGCAGGAACGCCTGGAAGAGATTGTTGCCGAGCGCGCCATGGAGAAGCGCACGCCCAAAACCATCACGACCTTGCCGCGCCTCTTGAAGGAACTGGAAAAAGTGCGTATCCAGGGTTATGCCGTCGACGACGAGGAGAATAATCTGGGAGCCCGTTGCGTCGGAGCTCCCGTGTTCAACCAGCAAGGCGCGATCGAGGCCAGCTTGGGTCTGAGCGGAACGATTGGTCAAGTCAACGCGCAGACCATGCCACGGATCGTGGAGGCTTTGAAGGATGCGGCGCGGCACGTCTCCATGCAGCTCGGCTACCGCGCTCCGCACCGGCGAGTCGGAGCATAGGGCAACCTAGTCGCGCGTGCCATTTGGCAGGAGCCGGGACAGTTCCGTAACAGAATGGTTCGTCACTTTGCCGATGCTGACCAATCCTCCGCCTTGCCTGGCTGGTTTCAACTGGAAAAGACGGAATAACTTTCCTAATACTTCACGATCGCCGCGAACGACTTCGGATCCAGCGACGCTCCGCCGACCAGCGCGCCGTCAATTTCTTCCTGCGACATCAGCGACGAAGCGTTTTCCGGCTTCACCGATCCTCCGTAAAGAATGCGCAGCTTCCCCGCAAACTCTTCGCCGAAAATCTCGGTCGCCTCACGGCGGATCACCGCATGAGCCTGGGCTGCTAGTTCCGGCGTCGCAGTCTTGCCGGTGCCGATCGCCCACACCGGCTCATACGCCACGATAAGCTTTGCCGCCTTCTTCGCGGAGACCGCATGAAACGCGCGTACGCATTGGCGGCGTAAAACGTCGTCGGTCAATCCGGCCTCGCGCTCTTCCAAGACTTCCCCCACGCAGCAAATGGGGATCAGCCCCGCTTCCAATGCCATCTTCAAACGAAGATTCACCGTGTCGTCGGTCTCGCCAAAATATTGGCGCCGCTCCGAGTGGCCAACGATCACATGGGTTGCGCCCACCGCCAACAACTGGGCTGCGGACGTTTCTCCCGTGAACGCGCCCTCTTCTTTCCAGTGCACATTCTGTCCGCCAATCGCGACATTCGATCCCTGGGCCGCCTCGATCGCCGCAGGCAGATCCAGAAATGGCGGGCACACGACGATTTCGTCGCGCGCGTGTCCGGAAACCAGCGCCAGAAAGTTGCGAAAGAAGGCGGAAGTTTGGTCCGGAGTCTTATACATCTTCCAGTTGGCGGCCAACACCTTGATTCTCATGAATGGGCCTTTTCAATTCGGAATGGAGAAGTAGTATTCAAACGATGAATCTCTTCGACGGCGCGCTGGTACGCGCGCACAGTTGAGATGTCAAACAGTACGAAGCGGCAAAGCGTCACATGCTTTGCGGTTGCGAGGCTCTCTGCGGTGGCAGAAATCGCGATCGGCGCCGCCTCGGTCACCGGATATCCGTAAGCACCCGTCGAGATCGCAGGAAATGCCAGGGAAGCCAACTTATGTTCATCGCCAAGACGCACCGATTCCCGGTGGCAACTGGCCAAGGTTTCGGCTTCGCCCTGTTCTCCGCCGCGATAAATTGGACCGACGGTATGAATGACGAACCTCGCGGCTAACTCTCCACCTGCGGTAATGACCGCTTTTCCGGCTGGCAACGTTCCGATGCGGCTCACGATTTGTCGACATTCGGCTAGGATGGCGGGGCCGCCGGCGTCATGAATTGCACCGTCCACTCCGCCGCCGCCCAACAGGTATGAATTTGCTGCATTCACAATTGCGTCGGTAGACTCCTCGGTGATGTCGGCAGGGCCGTAAATTTCAATTGCTCGGCCACCATCGAGCACCAGTCGAATTGTGAAACTCTTCACGCAAGCGTCCAGGAGGGTGCCATCTTGTCTGCGATTTATCCGCGGGGATTCCGCTGGACAGTCCGAGATCCGACTCCCGAAATCGACTCGGCATCTTTTTTCTTTTCGGTGAGCGCATCTACCCCCGGCAACTTCTTTCCTTCCAGAAATTCCAGCGAAGCGCCGCCCCCGGTACTAATGTGCGTGATCTTATCCGCCACGTTGGCCGCGTGAACGGCCGCGACCGAATCGCCCCCACCCACAATCGAAATTGCGCCCGCGTTTTCGGCCACGGCATGGGCGATCTTGAAGGTCCCGCGCGAGAATCCGGGAACCTCGAATACTCCCATCGGCCCGTTCCACACAATGGTCCGCGCAGTGGAGATCTCCTCGGAGAACAACTCAATCGTCTTCGGCCCAATGTCCAGTGCCATCTTGTCCCCTGGAATCGGCTGGCCTTCGCCAATCTGCTGCACCACGGCATGGGCTTCAGGTTTCACCGCCACCACGTGATCCACCGGCAACAGGAATCTCAAATTCCGCTTCTTCGCCTCGGCCAGCAGTTGCCTCGCGAGATCAACTTTGTCGGCTTCGAGCAGCGACTTGCCAATCTCCTGCCCCTGCGCCTTGAGAAACGTATAGGCCATGCCTCCGCCGATGATCAGCGAATTTACTTTGTCCATCAGATGCCGAATCACGCCGATCTTGTCGCCCACCTTAGCGCCGCCGAGAATTGCGACGAACGGTTCCTCGGGATGCTCCAGCGCCTTGCCCAGATATTTCAGTTCCTTCTCCATGAGCAAGCCTGCGGCCGATTGTTTTACGAACTTTGTGATTCCCACGGTGGATGCGTGTGCCCGATGCGCGGTGCCAAACGCGTCATTGACGTAGTACTCCGCCAGGTTCGCAAGTTGCCGGGCGAACTTCTCGTCGTTGGCTTCTTCCTCCGCATGGAAGCGCAGATTCTCCAGCAGCAGCGTCTGCCCCTTTTCCAGTTGAGTCGCCACCTCCTCAGCTTCCGGCCCAACACACTCGGGACAGAATCCCACGTTCTCGCCGCGCGCCAATTCCTTGTCCAGCAGCATGCGCAGTCGCTCCGCCACCGGCTTCAGGCTTAGTTTCGGATTCGCCTTGCCTTTCGGCCGTCCCAAGTGTGAAGCCAGGATCAGCCGTGCTCCATGGCGTAGCGCGTACTCGATGCTAGGCAAAGTTTCGCGGATGCGAGTGTCATCCATCACGCGCCCGTCTTCCAGAGGCACGTTGAAATCGACACGCATAAATATACGGTTGCCATTGAGCGGCAGATCGCGGATGGAAAGCTTGGACATGGCTGATCGTCCTTCTTGCTGGATTAGAAAGTAGCGCCGGCATCTCGCCGTCTGTCGCGAGGGCCTCTCGCCGCCAGAGCCTGCCCTGAGCGTGTCGAAGGGACGGCGGCGCTACGCAATTCCTTACAGTCCCTTGCCGGCCATGTAGTTGATCAGGTCGCGAACCCGGCAGGAGTACCCCCACTCATTGTCGTACCAGGAGATGACCTTGACGCAGTTTCCGGCAACTACCAAAGTCATGAGCGAGTCCACGATGGAAGAGCGTGAATCGCCTTTGAAGTCCGACGAAACCAACTCATGCTCCTCATACCCAAGATATCCCTTCAACGGCCCCGACTCGGATGCCTTCTTCAGCGCCGCATTCACTTCTTCCTTGGTCGTCTTCTTCTCCACCCAGACGACCAGGTCGACGACGGAAACGTTGGGCGTCGGCACCCGCATAGAAAATCCGTCGAGTTTGCCCGCCAGTTCCGGCACTACCAGTTTTAGCGCTTTGGCCGCTCCGGTGGTTGTCGGAATCATGGAAAGTGCGGCCGCCCGCGCCCGCCGCAAATCTTTGTGCGGGAAGTCCAGAATCACCTGATCGTTCGTATAGGAGTGGATCGTCGTCATCGTGCCGCTGACGATCTTGAACACATCATTCAGAACTCTGGCGACGGGAGCCAGGCAGTTTGTGGTGCACGAAGCATTCGAAATTATATTGTGCTTCGCTCCATCGTATTTCTCATGATTCACCCCCAGCACCAGCGTGATGTCCTCATTCTTCGCCGGAGCGGAAATGATGACTTTCTTCACCGTCCCGCGCAGGTGCTTCTTGGCATCATTGGCGTCGGTGAAGCGGCCCGTCGACTCGATGACTACTTGCGCCCCAACCGATTCCCACGGCAGCGCCGCCGGATCTTTTTCTTTAAACACCTTGATCGTCTTGCCGTCGACCGTAATACTGTCGGAGCCGGCGGAAACTTCGTTGGGCAGGTTACCCAGAACCGAGTCGTACTTCAGAAGATGCGCCAGCGTCTTGGGATCCGTCAGATCGTTGACCGCAACAAAATCCAGATTTGAATCCTTGAGCGAAGCCCGCAATACGTTCCGGCCAATCCGCCCAAAGCCATTAATTCCGACCTTAATTGCCATGTTTCCTCCCTAAGATTTTATGAAGGCGTAATCAGATTTGCTGAACGACTGAGATGTAAACCAATGATGGTAGCAGGGAAGTGGGAACGACGTAAATGACGACGCCTTGCTCCTGCTCTCACCCAGGTTAGGATCACGGAATCGCACGCGACGCGATCCCCGATATCGCAAGTGAAGCCGCCGTGCCGACGGCTGTAGTGCGGACGCCCTAGCCCGCACACCGATTCGCCAGCCATTCCCGCAGAGCCGTTTTCTGCATTTAAGGCGTCGCACCCACCGCATCGACTTTGTGCTTCTTCGACAACTTGCGATGAATGTCGGGCCAGAATTCCTTCACCACGATCGTGATGGTGTCATACCCGACCTGCGAACCCCAAACATTGGCGGCATTCAGTAACGTTCGATCCGAACCGACAAACTCGTGCGGGTTCGTCGGCGTGCTGATATATGTGCTGCGCGGATGGTAGCTAAACGTCGAAATGCTGGCCGACAACGCGCTGCCAACAATCTCCGAGTAGTTAAACTGGGTGGTGCCAGAGTCGGTACGCGTCACAAAGATTCGACTCACCGCGTATTCACTCCGGCGCAAGTATCCGCCCTTGCTGGACTGGAAGAAGCGAGGGTCCTGATGCAAAAGGGACGGGAGAACAGCAGCCGTCATGAAATTCTCTATGACGCCGTCAGCGGCGGCCGTTCCGAAGCGTTTTCCATACGCTTCCCAGCCTTGCCCGTAGCCAGGCTCACTATTGTCCGCCTGGCTGATGGCCGATAGGAAGGCCCACCACGGATACTGCACCGGATCGAAGGTACCTCGTGCCACCACCGCATATTTTTGCTTGGTCGTGAGCGGCGGAAGCTGGGCGGTATTCTCAATGCTTAAGAAATTCGGGAGTGTATAGAAGAGCCGGTCGTTCGAGGTGCCCACAACTTTTCCCTGGCTATTCGGGTCCGTACTCTTTTTGTCCTTGTCCTTGTTCTCATCCGTGGGCGTCTGCGCAGGCGCAGACTGATCCTTAGCAGGAGTCTGGGCCTGCGTTTGCGCCGACGGATCAGGGCTTGTTGGTGGCGTCGTCTGCTGCGCGGCACTCAGCAACGATAGGAGGCTGGCGAGCCAAAAGCAGGCCATAAGTTTTGCTGCGGACTGAATAGACAAAAAATTCCCCCCTAAAAGGAACAGATGCGCAGTTTTGAATGGCGATTGTTTTTATTCTACCAATCAGGATGCGTTCTTCCGCGCTTCTACCCAATCTTTTTACACGGATTTACAAACCTCAATCCGCCAAAATGGAAAACAGGCGGCCCAGACAGGGCCGCCTGTTTTGTTGAGAGCAAACCACACCAACTAAAAGTGGAACCCAAGTTCCGCCGTCAGCGTTCGAGGCGTGACGTAATGCGTCCCGCTGAAGGTGGAAAGAAAGTTGTAGAGCGCATACTTGTTGGTTACGTTGATGGCCGTGAGCCGTAAGCTGACTCTGTATTTGTCTCCTTTGAAAATGTTGTCATGCCCGATCGCGACGTCGAACAAACTCCGCGCCGCGATCCGCGGAGGATTCTTATCGTCGTTCTCGGAGTTGGGAGCCGGCACCTGCAACAGGGTCGATCCAAATTGCGACACCGGGCAAGGGTTGGGCAAAGCTCGTGTCGGAGTCGCACGTACCGATCCGCAGAACAGACCGGCCTCGAATTCCTGGTCTGCCGTAAGCGGGGCTCCGAACGAGTCCGTCATCGCGATCGCAGGTGCGCCCGTTGAATCGGTCGTTGTCTGCGCGCAGTTGCCTCCGAAGCACGGCGTTTGTCCGGCCACCAACCCACTGTCATACCGCCAGTTAAAGCCAAACCAGGGCCCCGTCTTCCACGGCTGATATTGGATATGTGTCGTCAGATTGAATTTTTCGTCGTGGTCAATCCGGAACGGCGTCGAACCGGCAGCCAAGACTGCGGATGGAACCGCGCCCGCTCCCCCGATCTGCGGCGTGAAAAAGCGCGCCGCCACGCTGGAGAACACTGCCAGCGCCGAAAATCCGTGCAGGTTCGGCACACTCACCCGGCCCGCGTATCCCGGAATCTTCGACCGCTCCCACTCCACCGGAAACGTGATGGGAGTGTTGCCCAGGATGCTAAAGTCATAGCCGTTGTGGGTGTACTTCCAAATGTATTCACCGGAGAACACCACGTACCGGCCAAATGCCTGCTGGATTCCCGCATGAAATTCGTTGCGCCAGCCGGGAGCGAGCGGAGTTGGCTGACCCGCCTCGAAGCACCCCAGAAGCGGATTCAGCACAGCGTTGTTACACCCCACGCTGGAAAGAATCAGATTCTCATTGAAGGGCGTCTCGAGCACGCGCGCATAAGAGACGCGCAGGACGGTGTTCGTCCTTTTGATGTTGTAGGCGACACCCAGGCGTGGTTCGCCTTCTTTGTGGGTGGAAAGGCCATTGTAGAAATCACCACGCAGTCCCAGGTTGAATGCCCAGGGCCCTTTGGTGATGTTGTCCTCTACGTAGAGAGCCAGTTCCTTCACGTCGGTGTGGCCCTTGAAGTTAAAGAGACTGCCTCCACCGGGCTGGGTTAAATCGAACGGCAAGAGGTCCGTACACGGTGCGGCGATGGCCTGATGAGTGGTCACGTTGTAACAGGGATTTCCATTTGCATCGGAAAGCGACGACAGCAAGGTCGGATCGACGATGCCAAGCTGATCGTTTTCGTTCAGAAACGTCTGCTGATAGACGGCTCCCGCCTTCATGTTGTGAATCCCTTTGACGTACGATAACTGGGCGCGAAGGCCGGCATTGGTTAATGTACGATCCTGCCCCACCGTCTCCCTCTGCAGGTTCGTCGGGCCCAGGTCGGCGAACGGGTTGCCGCTGGGATAATAATTAAAATGGTCGCGCCGGACGAAAGCGCCCATCGTGAACACGGTCGCGTTATTGATCAGCCGCGTCCACGATGGCGCTATGTTGAACGTCTGAATCTGCGAGCGCTGATCAGATGCGCCCACCACGTTTCCCCGCGGATCCAACCCGCCGTTGTTTACCACCACGCCGTTCCAGGGAGTGGCATTCTGCGTGTCGAAAGTGTTCGGTGTCTGAAACCATGAACGTGTGTATTCGAAATTGACGTGGATCGAATCCGCAGTTGTAAGCTGATAATCCACGCGGTCGAATAAGTTTTCCTCGTTCCCCTTGTCGTGCATGACAGCAAATTCCGGAGGGTCCAGGAATCGCCCGCTATTCAGCCCGCTCGCCGAAATGAAGTTACCCCACTTCTGGCCACCATAGGCGAGATTGAAATCCACATTCGACGTCCCAAACGAACCATACGAAGCCGTCAGACTGCCGTGCGGAGTCGTAACGCCCTGTCCCGACTGGGTCGTTACATTGATCACGATGCTGGTCTTGTCGCCATATTCCGCCGGCGGCGCACCCGAGATCACCTCCATCGACTGGATCGCATCGAGCGGAATCTGGTTGGAGAAGACCTTGCTTTGCTGATCCGTGATCGGCTGGCCGTCCACCGAAAAAGAGTTCTCGGCGTGATCTCCCAACCCGTGGAACAGGCCATTCGAGTCAGCGGAAATTCCCGGCGTGGCAAGCGTAACCAGCGAACTTACCGACGAAGACTGGCTTTCCAGAGGCAGCTTATCGAATAGGTTTTTATCCACGTCGGTGTGGAAGGTCGGATCGTTTTCGATCAGGTCTCCGCCTTCCGCCTCCACCGTTACCTGTTCTGTAGAACCCGCCACTTGCATTTTGATGGCAACACTCACTGGCACCGAAGATCGTGGTTCCACGTCCTGAACGTAGGCCGCGAATCCCGGAGCCGTAACCGTTAGGTGATAGGGGTTGAAAGGAATGTTCGTAAACTGGAATTTTCCCGAACTGTCGGTCATTGCAGACCGATCGAATCCGCTCACCGGATTCCGAATCTCAACTCGGGCTTTGGAGACGACTGCTCCGGTTGGGTCGGTCACGGTGCCGTCAATGGAGCCGGAATTTCCGGCAGATTGCGCGCCCGCGGTGGCGGCAAGCGATAGCGCGAGTGCCGCCAATGCAGCGAGACGCGCTCGATAGAACGTACCCATATACCCTCCTGGGGTGAACAGCTATGGTGAAGATCAATAGGAAACCCGGCCGGCCCGATCTTTCGATGTCAAGCGGCAACGTCAAGCCGGAACTTTCAGTGGGAAATTCCTAGAGCACAGGAGGGCCGCGAATGCCCCGCTCCGAGAACTCGAAGCGGGCCTTCGCGAGGACGTCGTCTTCTCGTAAAAGACCGATCGCCGCAAACACCGGAGCGGTCTGGCTGCAATTTACCGTGGGGTTGGCGCTATGCGCCACCACGCAAATCGAGCAGGAAGCAGATTCTGTCGCGGGGTGAATATGGGTCGACTCGGCCGCCGCCGCCCACAACATCAGCGCGGCGCAAAACCATGCCGACCATCTCGTCCACAACCGCATTGATTCCCTGATCTTGCTTTCGTGCTTCGGGGTCAGACTTTTAATAGCATATAAGGGCTAGCCAATCCAAAGCAATCCCGGTTCAGGTTACTATAGGAGGCAGTTACCATTCGCGGCCTTGTGCCATTGAGTATCTTTTGTAAGACGGTGACGAGCAGACATTGGAGTCCATCGCAGTAAAAAGGATTCCAAAAAACAATGAAGCCGCGAAGTGGCGAAAGAATACAGCTCCACTTGCCCCGATCTTGTCGAAGGGGCGCAAGCATTAAAATCAACAAGCTGTTAAGGGGCAAAAGAAATACAGCCGGCAATAATCTAATCGCGAGGAAATCATGGCAGAACCAACCTACGAAGAACTGAAAGCCAAACTCTCTCAACTCGAAAAAGAAGTCGAAACCAAGAAACGCAGCGGCGACCTGATCTTCAAAGTCGGCGAAAAAGGCGGCGTCAGCGTTTACGGCCTGGGCCGCTTCCCAGTGACGCTCTACTACGAACAATGGAACCGCCTGCTGGGCGCCGCCAGCGAAATCAAGTCCTTCATGGAAGAAAACAAGTCCAAGCTAAAGCTCAAAGACCAGGCCTAAGAGTCGGAATTGAGGGTCGTAATGAGGGACAAGACAGTGCCGCCAGACAAACGCGGGCCTCGAGACAGTGCGGCCTGAGCGTGGAAGAGCGGCCCTTCTAGGGCCGCGTACCGCATGAGATGAGAGCGGGCTTCAGCCCCCGAGGAACCGTTTTACCGTGCGAACGCTTCAGGTCAAATGCCAGTGGCAAGCAGTTTCCCAACAACTAACAGGTATGCGGCAACCGCTATGATGCCGTTTACTCGGATCGAGCGATAGCTTGCGGGCCACGGAAACATCAAAAGGCCAAACAGCGGCATTAACTTCTCCGGCCAGAAGAGCCCAGCTACACCCAATGCCAAATTCAACTGTGCAATAAGGAAAAATACCAAATTGTCCATGTCAATGATTCCAGCGCGAAAGCGTGATCTTATTAGAACCGCAAGTGGAATTTGAAGGAAAATTACGAAAGTCACCGCCCGGGGGTTCACCTTGCGAATGACACGCGCTAACCCACTTCAGATGCCTGATTTTTTGGGGCGCGGATCTGACTTCTGAAGTTCACTCTGTCGTCCTCTGCGCACTCTCCCCAAAGTGTTACCCTCTATCGTTGAATGGACCATCATACCGTTGCGGCCATCAGCATTACAGGCACGTGTCTTGATGTCCTGGGCAGTCTCTATCTTGCTTACGACCTGTTAGGCGGACAGCATGGTCCATTGCGACTGCTTACTCGCGCGGTAACCTATTCGCTCGTCTTCGGCATCGGTTACGGCATCGGCCTGGGTTTCTTCTTTGGACTGGCTTCCGGCATTGCGACCGGCATTACGCTGTCGATCGAGTTCAATCGAGCAGCCCGCGGGTTGGATCACTACGCTTTGCCCTGGGAAGGACTGTTTTCCGCCATTCGCGGCCTCGGTTTCGCGGCCGGACTCTACACGGTTCTGGGCTCGGGATTCGCCATCGCATTTGCTATTCTGATCACCATCGGCCAAATATTCGCCTACTCTCGCGGCATGCGTCCCGCCACGGACTACTCATCGGCTCGCCGCCCACGCCTTACCCGGCGCCAGTTTTGGGGAACGGTCGTCCGTACCGTCGGCTACATCGCGACTGCGCTTATTTGCAGTGCCTTTATCCATCACGTGGACCATGCCTGGGCTTTTGCGATTCGCGTAGGCTTGGTCACCGGAATCGTCACCGGCGTCGGGGTTACAGTCAATCCTTACATCGAGTACTACGCCGACAATCTCCCCGAGCGGCGCCTTGGAGTATTCGGGATAGGACTCATCCTTTGCGGCTTTGCGCTGCAGTCGCTTCAGTATTGGTTTGCTCTGCTGGATGTGCGCCTGACCTAGGCGGATGTCCTAAACCAGGGTGCCCACGTCTCGCCTTTTTTCTGAGACCTGGGAACAGTGCCCACCGTTGCACATTCGTCGCAAACCAAAGGTACCCAACTGAAAACTGAGAACTGCCAACTGAGAACCGTTTTTCCGTCTATAATCAGATCACCGTGCCCAAGTATTCCATAGTAGTCCCGCTCCACAATGAGCAGGAGAATGTCACCGACCTCTACGACCGCCTCAAAGCGGTCATGGAAGCCCACGGCGAAACCTTCGAAATCGTGCTGGTGGACGACGGCTCCAAAGACCACACCTTCGCCATGCTGCGCGAAATCGCCGCAGTCGATAGCCGCGTGACGGTAGTCAAGCTGCGCCGCAACTTCGGCCAGACCGCCGGACTGGCAGCCGGTTTCGACCATGCCCGCGGGGAGTACATCATCGCCATGGACGGCGATCTGCAACACGATCCCAACGACATTCCTTTGTTCCTGGAAAAGATTGCTGCCGGCTACGACATCGTCAGCGGGTGGCGCAAAGTGCGCGTCGACAATTTCTGGATGCGCCGCATCCCCTCGCGCATCGCCAACTGGATGATGGCCAAAATCAGCGGCGTCGATATCCACGATTTCGGAACCACGTTCAAAGCCTACCGCCGCGATATCCTCGAGCAAGTCCCGCTCTACGGCGAACTGCACCGCTTCATCCCAGCGCTGGCCTCATGGCACGGCGCGACCATCTGCGAAGTCGCCATCCGCAACGTCAACCGCGAGCGCGGTGTTTCGCACTACGGCATCACCCGAACCTTCCGCGTCTTCTTCGACCTGCTGACCATTCGCTTCCTGCTGCGCTATCTTTCGCGCCCGCTGCATTTCTTCGGCAGCATCGGGATGCTGAGCATTTTCAGTGGTAGCGGCATCGTGCTCTGGCTCAGCGTGGAAAAATTCCTGCGCCACGTCCCAGTAATGGAAGCGCACGGCCCGCTGATGATGGCCGCAATGGGATTCCTGCTCGGCGGATTAAACCTGCTGGCTATCGGCCTCCTCGGCGAAATGCAAGTTCGCCACTACCACGAACCCAGCCGCCGCGCCCCCTACTCCGTCGACCGCGTCTTGCGCGCCCAGAGCGAAGAGCACAGCGTTTCGGAGTAACGCGTCCGTAGAGGCGTAGCTCGCTATCTCTCTCTGACCACGCGCACGTCCTGCCCGGTTCTCGCAGTCTCTAAGCTTCACCCCCACTCCGCCGCCGGTTGGCCTTGATGCAGCCATTCGATGAAATCAGTCAGCGGAGGCTCGCCTCCCAGCTCCCGCAAACGGGTCGCGTTTTGTCCGCGATGATAATGACTGTGCATCGCCGCCTGGGTCAGAGCTTGGCGAACGCTGATTTTCAGCGTCGGCTGAAACCACACAACCTCAATCAATTCTTCCATTCGATCGTGATCCGTTTTCTTCAGTAACTGATTCATCTTTTCGAGACCCTCTTGCCCATACTTTTTCAAGTCCCCCATGGAAGGGAAGTCGTCCAGCTTCTTGAATAGGAACTCTGACCGCTTCAGACTAGTTACCCACAAGAACGCATGCTGTACCAGATGAATGTGAAGCAAACGCTCGCGAATCGCCTGATCGGCGAGCGCCGCGGGATGCGCCTCCAACCGGCGCCAGTGCTCGGCGTCGGCCCATTCCTGGTGCGCGTATAGTTCGTCGAGATATGAGATCAACTGTTGCCTCCGTAACATTCCCCGTGAGTGCACAGGTTCGTAGAGACGTAGCTTGCTACGTCTCTCTAGCCACGCGCGCACGCATGTCGAATCTTAATGCGCTCCACGCCGCGCTGCGCTACTCGATTGGCGAAACGTTATAATTAGTTTGCCGCCGTGAGGGGTTTCCTTGCCGGAGTCCCGAAATATGGAGAGAGCCACGCAACACGAATTACAGCTCGCCCGCCGCATGTCGCGGCTCGGCACCGAGACCGCCTTCGAAGTTCTAAATAAAGCGCGGGCCCTGGAGCGGCAGGGCAAGAGCATTATTCATCTGGAAATCGGCGAGCCGGATTTCGACACACCCGCCAACGTGATCGACGCCGGCGTCAACGCCCTACGCACCGGCTGGACGCACTACGGTCCCGCCGCCGGCTTGCCGGATCTCCGGCACGCATTGGCCGAATACGTCGGTCGCACCCGCGGCGTGAAAGTCTCAAGCGATGAAGTAGTCGTGGTTCCCGGCGGCAAGCCAATTATTTTCTTCACGATTCTGTCACTAATTGATGAGGAAGATGAAGTCATCTATCCTAACCCCGGCTTCCCCATCTATGAGTCGATGATCCACTACGTGGGCGGACGCGCCGTGCCCATCCACTTGCGTGAGGAACGCGACTTCTCGCTCGATGTGAACGAACTGGCCTCGCTCATCAACGATCGTACCCGGCTGATCATCTTGAATTCACCGCAAAACCCTACAGGGGGCGTTCTGAAACGCCACGACATCGAGCAGATCGCGAAGATCATCGGTGATCGCAACATCATGATCTTGTCCGACGAGATCTACAGCCGCCTGCTGTTTGACGGAGGCCAGCACTTTTCCATCATGTCTGTGCCCGGTATGCAAGAGCGCACCATCCTGCTTGACGGTTTCTCGAAAACCTACGCTATGACCGGATGGCGCATGGGCTACGGCGTGATGCGTCCCGACCTTGCCGCGCATATGACGCGCCTGATGACCAACTCCAATTCCTGCACGGCGAGCTTCACGCAGGTCGCGGGGATCGAGGCCATCCGCGGCGATCAAAGTTCCGTGGATCGCATGCGCGACGAATTCCAGCGCCGCCGCGATGTCTTCGTAGCGGGACTGAACAAGATTAAGGGGTTCTCCTGCCGCATGCCCAAAGGAGCCTTCTACGCATTTCCCAACATCACGAAAACGGGACGAAAGTCGAAACCGCTGGCCGATGCTCTGCTAGAGCAGGCAGGAGTCGCCGCGCTCTCCGGAACCGCTTTCGGCGAATTCGGCGAAGGCTATCTGCGCTTCAGCGTGGCCAATTCACTGGAGAACCTGCAGCAGGCGCTCGATCGCCTTGACCAGTGGACGAAGAAGTGCTTGTGAAGTTTTGTCCCCTTCCAGGCGTCATCCCGAAATCACGGCGCAGTTCAGCCGGGTGAGGATTTCGTGTTGGAGAAGTGCAAGTCTCGATTGTCATCGCCGGCGTCATCCTGAGCGAAGCGCTTTTTCAGGCGGAGGGAAGGATCTCGCGCGCAGACCGGCGAGGCGTGCACCGTGCGGAGAATCTACATGTCCGTCAAGAAGCACACTCAGTCCAAGCCACCGAGTCCGACCCGTCCGCACATGCCCGGCTATGGCTTGCCCAAAGGTAGCAATGGTCTGCTGCCATGGAGTTGGGCCGAGCAGCGCTTAAAAAAATCGCACAACTACTGGATCACGACGGTCAAGCCTGACGGCTCTCCTCACACCATGGTCGTCTGGGGCCTTTGGCAGGACGGATGCCTGCTCTTCAGTACGGGCAGCAAGTCACGCAAGGCTCGCAACCTGGCGCAAAACGCGAACTGCGTGCTTTGTACCGAGCACGCGGATGAGGCAGTCATCGTCGAAGGTGTCGCCGAAATCGCCGACGTCGCCGCGCGCCGCAAATTTCTCGCCAAGTACAAAGCCAAATATGATTTCGACATGGGGTCGATGAGAGATGACATTCTCTCGCTGAAGGAGCCTGTCGTTGCAGTCCGTCCGCGAGTGGTGTTCGGCCTTTGGGAGAAGCATTTCGTGGGCAAGTCGACGCGCTGGAAGTTCAAGTGACCAAGTGTGGCGCGGGCGCTCCCGCCCGCGGTGCTCTTTCGTAACCGCCGCGACATGACTCTCGATTCGTGGTTTGAGAATCCTTCCTTCTATAATCCCACAGGACGGCGCGAGCACACGCGCCAGTTGACACTCTGGTGATCCTGCTCAACAATTAAAGGTATCCCTGCAATTCATTCAATAGCTTCCTGAGGAGGAGGGGTGTATGGCCGATGAAGGCGATGTCCAGATAGAACAACAGTCGAATGCCGGCAAGTGGATTCTGATTCTGCTGGCGGTTGTGGTGGTGGCAGTCTTCGGATATGCGCAATACCTTACACATCAGAGAATCGCGAAACTCACTGAAGATCTAAGTGGCAGCCAGGCCCAGGTCAAAGAGTTGCAGAACCGTATGCAGACCGCGGAAGCGCAGGAAGAAACCCTGGCCCGCCAGGCCGGCATGACCAAGAAGGAACTAGCCCAGCGCGCCGCTGCATTGCAGGCCGCCCAACTAGCCGCGGTAAGCCGACTGGAGAATGAACAAAAGGCCCAGATCAATACGGTGAGTGGGGAAATCTCTGGCGTGAAGAGTGACGTGGGCGGAGTGAGAACCGACGTGGCCGCAACTAAGGCCGATCTGGATGCCACCAAAGCCAAGCTGCAAAGCACGATTGGCGATTTGGGCATGCAGAGCGGCTTGATCGCGCACACCCAGGGCGACCTGGAGGTTTTGAAGCATAAGGGCGACCGCAACTACTACGAGTTCACGCTGCTGAAGGGAGCCAAGCCGCAACCGGTCTCGACGGTGAGTTTGCAGCTGAAGAGGGCCGATGTGAAGAAGGGCAAGTTCACAGTGAATGTGACCGCGGACGACCGGACGATTGAGAAGAAGGACCGCAATGTCGCCGAGCCGATTCAGTTCTACTCCGGGCGCGACCATCTGCTGTTTGAGCTGGTGGTATGGAACGTGGACAAGAATAAGGCCACGGGATATTTGAGCACACCGAAAAATGCTCCGGTGCCGGTAACGGCGAACTGAGACTCTAGCGATTCAAAATCAAGAATAAAAATGACTGGAGCGTTTTTTCCTGGCGGCCACGTTCTGCTGCAGATTGTTGTGCGCACGGGCGTCATCTATCTGCTGGTGTTAATCGGCGTGCGCTTGAGCGGCAAGCGGGAGGTCGGGCAGATGACCCCCTTCGATCTGACCCTGTTGCTCCTTCTTTCCAACTCAGTGCAGAATGCAATGACCGGACCCGACACGTCGCTTTTGGGCGGAGCTGTGGCGGCGGCCACGCTGCTGATTCTGAATTATCTGGTCGCCGATGTTTCTGGTGGAAGCCGACGGTTCCGCCGCTTGATCCAGGGCGAGCCTTCTCTTCTGATTCATGATGGCAACGTCATTGAATCGCACATGGCGCGGGAACACGTCAGCATGGATGAATTGCATCGCGCTTTGCGGGAGCACGGTATCGAGCGCTGTGACCAGGTTGCGCTTGCAGTGCTGGAAGTGGACGGGTCGATCAGCTGCTTGAAATACGATGAGATCAAGCCGGACGCTAACACTCACCTAGTGCGCCGAAGATTCATCCAGAAGAAATAGCAGAGACTTTGCTTGCGCCGTCTCTCTCACCGTCATTCGGAGTGGCGTAAGCACAGACGTAGCGAGCTACGTCTTTACTACTCATTCGACTTTTAAGAACTTCACACACACGGGGGATGCAACGTCCAGCACCTGGCCTGTCGGAGTCAGATTCCCAGTTTTGGCGTCGATGCGGAAGACGACGATGTTGTCGGACTTCTGGTTTTCGGCGAAGAGAAACCTGCCGGTGGGGTCGATCTCGAAGCTGCGGGGGATCTTGCCTTGTGTCGGAGTGTATTCCACCGGCGCCAGCGTGCCTTTTTGAGGATCCACGGCGAACACCGCAATAGTGTCGCTTCCGCGATTGGAAGCATAGAGAAATCTCCCGGAGGGGTGCATCTGGATTTCCGCGTCGTCATTCTTGCCAGTGAAGTCTTTGGGAAGCGCCGAAATCGTTTGCAGAGGCCTAAGGGTTCCCGTCCTTTCGTCGTTCGACAATGCTGTGACCGTCGAGTGCATTTCAGAAATCACATAAGCGAATTTTCCGCTTGGGCTTAAAGAAAAGTGGCGCGGGCCGGCTCCGGGATCGAGTTTCACGAAGGGCGGATCGTTGGCCGTGATCGATCCGTTGGCGCTGTTGAACTTGTAGGTGAGCAATTCGTCGAGGCCAAGGTCATCCACCATGGCGAAGCGATTGTCAGGCGAGAGATCAATGGAGTGAGCGTGAGCTTTTTCCTGGCGCTCGGGATTCGTGCCGTGGCCGGTGTGTTGCACGAAGGCCGAGGCTTCGCCGAGCTTTCCATCCGGCAGCACTGGGAAGACCGCGATGCTGCCGCCGGTGTAGTTTGCCACCAAAACATATTTGCCAGTTTTGTCGACCGTGATGTAACAGGGATCGGCGCCGCGGGAGGGCACTTCATTGAGGAGCGTGAGCTTTCCAGTCGAGCGATCGATGGAGAATGCGCTCACGCCGCCGCTGTTCGGGCCTTGGTAATTGCCGACTTCGTTGACCGCGTAGAGGAAGCGCCCGTTGGGGTGTAACGCTACGAACGATGGATTGGTGGTCTCCGCGGCCAGGCCCAGCGGCGTGATCTGGGCCGTGTCGGCGTCAAAGCGGTAGGAGTAGATGCCTTTGCTCTTGCTGCCGTCTTCGGTGTAGGTGCCGACGTAGAAAATATATTTGCCGTGCGATTCGGCCGGAGCGGCAGAGAGCAGCGTGGAGAGTAGAACGGCAGACAGCAGAGTGAGGACGCGGATAGGATTCCGGCGATTTTTCATGCTGTTATAGAAACGTATTCGGCGCATTCGCGCAAGCGGGGCCTTTTTCATTGTGTCAATATTACCGGCACCGTCTGGTCATAGGGCCAGACGACCACGCTAATCGACTTGCGCTGGTTGAATGCGTCGAGAGTCACAGGGAACGCCACGATGACGGTTCGCGTGATGCTCTCGCCAGGCTGGATCTTGGTTTCCGGCGGGAGAGCGGGCTGTGCGCCCCTCTTCAGCATGGGGAACGCCTGATAGTAGCGATCGAAATCCACGGCGGAAACGGCGTCGGCGGTGGAGTCTTCTCCGCTCGCCGGCTTGAGCTTGCTCTCGATGGTGTGGACGTAAAGAATCTTGTCGCTAGTGTTGTGGATCGTGATGGTCAGGGCGACCATGGTGGAACTCTGCCCGGGAATTTCGACGGCGGCGACATTGTCGAGAGAGCCGGAGGCCTGCGGCGTGGGGCGCTTCAGAAAAGAAGCGATGAGCACCACGACAAGCACAATGCCAATGGCAATGAGAACGATCCTGGCGGGCGGCAGATTTTTCTTGGCCGTGCCATACTCTTCGCCAATGTTGATGGTTGGGCCCTTGCTCGCAGGGGCGGCGGTAACGACTGGCTGCGCAGGACCGGGCGCTGGCGGCGGAGGGACGGGAGTTTGGTCAGGCATTGGCGATTCTCGCAAGGCTGATTCTACTTCAGATGGGAGCTCCCGGCGTCGCCGCGCCAGCGAGAAGCAAGATGGGATCGTGATATTCCGCGAGAATCTTCTGCCCCTGAAGCTTTGCCATTAAGGCGTCAAAGGCGGCTCTCGAATTTTCGACTTGATTTGTGCCTACCGCGGTGCCAACCACGCTGCAACCTGACACCTCTTTCGGAAGATTACCGATGTGCCAGCGAATCTCAGTGTGGCCCGGGAGGTTAAGCACCACGGGACAGACGTACCCGAGATGCGACATGGTCAGCACGACCTGATAGGTTCCCGCCTCGATGCACGGGTGGCCGGAGTAAAACGGTGTATAGCGTGACGGTTCAAGGTAATAGCATTCCTTGACGCCATCCAGCCAAAACTCTCCGGTGATGGATTCGCTAGTTTCCACCTTGCAAACTATGTCTAGTTTCATTTTCCAACTCGGTGGGTGCGGGAACGGGGGAACGATTCGCGCACGGTCGCTCGAGTTTGGACTCTTGTGCAGTCTTTTCGGCTGGATATCTCATGCAATTTTTTGGGGTTCAAATCGATAAAATCCCTACTTTGTTTGAGTTAGGCGCATGAGATCGGGCTCCCGCCGTGCAAAATGGAGGCTAAATGGGTTATCGGTAAAACCTTAAGGAATAAGGACTTAGTGGCAATCGTTTGACGGCTCGCTGTTGCGGTCTTCGGTGCGGAATTCGCGCACATGCTGCAGGTTCCTCCACTACGCAGTCGCTGGCGCTCCGGCTCCTGTCGGAATGACAAGGGTTTGTAGGCGACAACATTTCCTCCGCGTTCCCTCCCCAGGTCTCGCAAAAGAGGCGAGACCTGGGGCACCCAGCGAGACGTGGGCACTCCGCCACTTACCATGCGCGCTTCATGGCTTTGGAGAATTGCGCCGCGGGCAGGGTATTGAGCACATCGGCCTTCGTCAGCCAGGCGCGTCTTGCTTGGAGGACGCCGTAGCGAATTTTTTCCATGTGAGAGGTGTGGTGGGAGTCGGTGTTGATCACGATTTTTACCCCTTGCTGTTTGGCTTGGCGGAGGTGGACGTCGTTCAGGTCGAGGCGGTCGGGGTAGGAATTTAGTTCCATGGCGACTTTGTGTTTGGCGGCGGCGGCCAGGACTGCGTGCATGTCGAAGGGGTAGGCGTCGCGGCGGAGTTGGATGCGGCCGGTGGGATGGCCGATGAGGGAAGTATTTGGATTCGCGATGGTTTTCAGCAGGCGGTCGGTCATCTTTGCGGGTTCCTGATTGAATACTGAGTGGACGCTGGCAATGACGATGTCCATTTGCGCGAGCACGTCGTCGGAGAGATCGAGGTTGCCGTCGGCCAGGATGTCGACTTCGATGCCGGCGAAGATGGTGATGCCTTCGATTTTCTTGCCGGCTTCGCGAATGCGCTGGATGTGGGCGAGGGCGCGGGTGTCGTCGAGTCCGTTGGCGAAGGCCAGGTTTTTCGAGTGGTCCGTGATGGCCATGTATTTGTAGCCGCGAGCCTTGGCGGCTTCGGCCATTTCTTCGATGGTGTTGCGGCCGTCGGTTTCGACGGTGTGCATGTGGACATCGCCCTGGAGATCTTTCTGCGTGATTAGCGGGGGCAGAGCATGGTCTTTCGCTAGGTCGATCTCGCCGAGATTTTCGCGCATTTCGGGAGGGATGTAGTCGAGGCTCAGCTTGGCGTAGATTTCTTCTTCGGTTTTTCCGGCGACGGGGGTCCCGCCGTCGAGCATGGCGAGGCTGTATTCGTTCAGCGTGTATCCCATCTTCAGGGCACGCTGGCGCAGGGCGACATTGTGGGCTTTCGATCCGGTGAAATATTGCATGGCGGCACCGAAGGATTCGTGCGGGAGAAGGCGTACGTCGACCTGCATGCCGCTGCGCAGGTGGAAGCTGATTTTGTTGTCGCCGCTGGCGATGATGTCCATGAGCGGCGGGTATTGGGCCACATAGGCGATGGCTTTTTGGCGTGCTTCTTGGCTGGTGCACGCGCTTCCGGTGACGAGGATGTCTAGGTCGCCTACGGTTTCGCGGCCGCGGCGGAGCGAGCCGGCGGGCGTGATCTTGTCGATGCCGGGATATTTTTCAAGATACGCAGTGAGTTTCTCGGCCTCAGTTTCGGCGGCGTCGATCAGGAAACGGCCGCCGATGCGGCGATAGTCCTCGATGGCTTTGATCAGCTTGGTTTCGTGTTTTTCGCCCATCCGCGGCAACTCGCGGATCTTGCCTTCGCGCGCCAGCTTTTCTACCCCATCGATGTCGCAGATTTTGTAGGCGCTCCAGATCAGGGCAATGGTCTTCGGGCCGAGACCTTGAATCTTGAGCAACTGCAGCATGGAGGGGTGATATTTTTCGAGCAATGAGGTTTGGATGGAGAGCTTGCCGTCTTTGAAAAGTTCCTGGAGGTTTAGCAGCATGCCTTTGCCGATGCCGGGGATGGCCAGGACCTGCTTAGGATCGGCGATGAGTTCTTTTATCGGTTGTGATAAATTCTCGACGGCCTGCGCGGCATTGCGGTAGGAGCGGATGCGGAACGAGTCTTGGCCGTCGATTTCGAGCAGGTCGGCGGTCTCGTAGAGGATGTTGGCGATGGCCTTGTTGTCCACCGGTTAAAGATAAAACAAGATTGAAGGGCAGGGCCAGAGTGTTGGCGGGTATAGGGATCCTTCGACTGCGGGATTTCGCGCTTCGCGAAATCCACTTAGCTCAGGATGACAATACGAAGGGATGGCACACTCATGATGAAAAGGTAGGAATGACAGGCAGTTTCGGTCTTCACGCACCGCAGCTGGCGGGTCTTGGAGTGCGCCGCTGGAGCGGAGAGTCTGCGGGCAGCGGATTGACACGCCCTTACGCAGCAGCTTTGGTTACGTTCGCAGCCTGTGGTCCCTTTTGGCCTTCGGTGATTTCGAATTCCACCGGGTCGCCTTCCTGCAGGCTCTTGTATCCTTCGGAACTGATGGCGCTGTAGTGAACGAAAACATCGGGTCCATCCGCGCGACCGATGAAGCCGTAGCCTTTAGCGTTATTGAACCACTTAACGGTTCCTTTCAGTCGTTCCACGTACCCCCCTCTTTCTGCACATCCTTTGAATGGGGGGTTCCAAGGACGTGCACTGATAATTTTCCGCGCACCTAAGATGCAATTTGGGGGCGGAAGGGTAGGCTGTCAAGCAAGCAAACCGTTCAAAAAAGTAAAAAAGATGACAGGCTGCGCCGGGGTCTAGCGTAGGCGCCAGGCTGATTGGCTCTTTTTCGCCGCGGCGGAGCGCGACATATGATCGAGCCACAACAGGGAAGAGATGGTCTTAGCATCCCGGATGGTCCCGCCCAGAACCATGCCAACGGCCGCGGGCAGGGGGACGAGCCGCTTGTAGATGACTTCATCGTCCTCGGGCTGTGCTTTGCCTTTGCGGAGGCCCGTCGCCAGATAGACCGCCATGGTTTCCGCAACGAAGCCGGGGCTGGCGTAAAACTTCAGGATGCGTTTCCAATGAGTCGCGGTATATCCGGTTTCCTCGAGCAGTTCGCGCTTGGCGGCGTGGAATTCCTGTTCGCCGGGATCGATGCGGCCAGCGGGGAGTTCCCAGAGAAAGTCGGAGGCGGCGTGGCGGTATTGTCTCTCCAGAAGAACGCGCGGGATTGGAGCAGAGTCGTCCACCGCGAGCACTACGATGGACCCGGAATGGTGGATGAGATCGCGGCGGGCGCGCACGCCGTTGGGCTCTTCGACGTGGTCGGTGGTAACCCAGAATACCGGGCCACGATATACAGTTCGGGAGGAGAGGATACGTTCTTTGTTGCGGCTGCGGCGGGTAAGTTTACTGCGGGTGGATTTCGGCATGAAGACAATATAAAGCTACGAGCTGCTAGCTTCTAGCGGCGAATGCCGGGTGGAAGGAAGCGTTCCTGGAACCGTCTGCTGGTTCTGCTATGCTGCCTGGCATGGCGGGCAAGGTGCGAGTCGCGATTGTGGGGGCAGGGAATCTGGCGGCGGCGCTGGCGGGATCACTGCTGCGGGCGGGTTACGTCATTGAGGCTGTCATTGCGCGCTCCCGCGGCGCCTCGCTGAGAAAGGCTCAGATTTTAGCAAAGCAGGTGAGGCGCCGGGCGTTGACGGATGCGTCGACGGGCCTTGCAGGTTTACGGGCTGACCTGATTTGGTTCTGCGTGCCGGACGCAGAAATCGCGCGAGCGGCAAGCTCGCTGGCAGGGAAGTTGGAATGGAAGGGAAAGATCGCACTGCATTCCAGCGGGGCGCTTTGCAGCGATGAACTGGCAACACTTCGGCTTCGCGGAGCGTATATTGCGTCGGTGCATCCGCTGATGACGTTTGTGCGAGGCTCGCGACCGTCGTTGGACGGGGTAGCTTTTGCGCTGGAGGGCGACGTGCCTGCGGTGCGCATGGCGCGCCGCGTAGTCGAAGACCTGGGCGGCCACTCTTATTCGATCCGCAAGAATGACAAGGCTGCTTATCACGCGTGGGGAACGTTTGCCTCCCCGCTGTTCACCACGCTTATGGCCACTACAGAGCAGGTGGCCGCTCTCGCGGGAGTGAATCGAAGAGAAGCGAAGCGGCGCATGATTCCCATCCTGCAGCAGACACTGGCGAACTATGCTGCTCTCGACGCAGCGGGGGCGTTCAGCGGACCGATCGTCCGCGGGGATGTGGAGACGGTGAATCGGCATCTGCGGGTGTTGCGGAAAATGCCGGCGGCGCGGAAGGTTTACTTAGCTCTAGCGGGCGCAGCCTTGCAGAACTTGCCGGTCAAACACAAAAGGGAACTCAAGCGGCTTTTCGACGCTGAACTAGCTCGACTCTGAATCGGCATGAAGCTCCTGCCACCAAAGAAAGGGTTGATTTTAGCTTTCCTTGTTGCCTTGGGGACGAGCTACTACTACTTCCACTTGCTTCTTCCCCGCGCCAGGATGGCGGATGCGGTTAACGAGATGGTTGGACTCTATGACTACGGAGGCGATTTTTATCCTATCTGGCTGACCGGACGCGAACTGCTTTTTCACAGCCGCAATCCTTACACGAAGGAGATGACGCGAGAGATTCAGATTGGCCTGTTTGGACGAGCTATGGATCCACGCCGGCCGACTGATCCGCCTGGCGATTTCCGCGCTTTCTCGTATCCACTCTATGTCGATTTGCTGGCGTCGCCTCTGCTACCTCTTAGTTTTAATGCGGTCCGAGTTGTTCTGGGTTTGCTGCTTCCATTTTTGACGGCGGCCAGCTTGATGCTGTGGATTCGCGCCTTTCAGTTCCAGGTTTCGGGAAGCACGATCGCAATCGCAATTATTTTAGTGCTGGTCAGTTATCCGGTTTTGGAAGGGTTGTATGCGCAGCAGGCGGGGCTGTTGGTGGGAGCTGCGCTGGCGATGTCGGCGGCTGCGCTACTTCGTGGACGGTTAATCCTCGCCGGGATGCTGCTGGCTTTTGCTTCCGTGAAGCCGCAATTGATGTGGCTGCTCGCTTTGTGGCTGCTGCTGTGGGCGATCAGTGACTGGAAACGTCGCAAGGTTTTTGCGCTGAGCTTCTTTCTTATGATGGCATTGCTGTTTCTGGTGAGCCAACTGCTTTTGCCGGGGTGGTTGATCGGGTGGTGGCGATCCCTGGCAGGCTACTCACGTTATACGCTGCCACCTTTGACGCAACTAGTGCTCGGAAGGCTTATGGGAAGGGTGTTCGGGCTGGCCATGCTGGCGCTGGCGATCTGGAGTTGCTGGCGCGCGCGCCACGAGCCGGCCGCCTCTGGTAAATTTTCTTTGGTGGTAAGTTTCGTTCTGACGGTAACAGTGGTCCTGGCCCCTACGGGTGGCGCGGTTTACGACCAGGTGATCTTGCTCCCCGCAATCTTGTGGCTGGGATTTCGAGGATCCGAAATCCCGGAGACAAGGCGTCCGATGCGGGTGTTGATGGTCGTCGCCATAGTTGCGTTATGCTGGCAGTGGGTTATGGCTTGTGGCATCGCGCTTGGGTCGATAGTTTTTTCAACTTGGGTTAGGAATCCTACAGTGCTGGTTTTTCCGACTCGCATGGCCGCGCCTTTTCCGTTCGTCCTGTTGGCCATGCTGTCGTTTCATATTGTTCGGAGTCAACGGGGGCAGAGGGATGAAGTTTCGCGTACGGCGCAATCTTGAGAAGGGTTAAAAAGCGTTTGACCGCAGAGAACGCGGAGAAACACTTTTGCTTTACGACCTCGGCGGACTCTTACGTGAAAAGGTGTCCCAACTTTTCTTTCTTGGTCTTTAGATATTCTTCGGCATGGGGGCTGGGTGTGACTTCGCAGGGGACGCGCTCGACGACCTGAACTCCGGCGCGTTCCAGGGCTTCAACTTTTTCGGGATTGTTGGAGAGGAGGCGCACGCGCGAGACTCCCAGTGCTTTCAGAATCTCGGCCGGGAGCGCGAAGTCGCGATAGTCGTTCTTGAAGCCGAGGCGTTCGTTGGCCTGGACGGTGTCGAGGCCCGCATCCTGCAGTTCGTAGGCTTGTAGCTTGGCCATCAGGCCGATGCCGCGGCCTTCCTGCAGTTCGTAGATCAGGATACCGGAGCCTTGCTCGGCGATCATTGAAAGAGACAGCTCCATTTGCTGGCGGCAATCGCAGCGCAAGGAATGAAAAACGTCGCCGGTCAGGCATTGAGAGTGGACGCGCACCAACGGCGGGGCGGACTTTACGTCGCCTGTGACGAGCGCGACTGCTTCTTCGACGCGGCGGTCGCCGTCCCAACCGGCGTGGCCGCGAAAGCCGTAAATGCGGAACTTTCCCCAGCGCGTGGGAAAATCAGCGGAGGCGATCTGTTTTATCGCGTTGTCGGTCACGGTTTCAATTATAGCGGCTGACGTGCGATTCGCGCGGCGGCTAACCTCTTGCCTTGAAGGGGAAGATGGCATCTTGCTTGGACATGATGGCTGTGCCGTTGCGCGTTGCGGGATGAAAATGCCAGTTCTCCAGCGCCGCCAGACATTTATCGTCAATGTCGGGGCCGAGGCTTTGCAGCACAGTTTTGCGGACGATTTCTCCGCGTTCATCGATCGTGATTTCGATGATCTCATTGCCCGGAGATGGAGGCAGTTGCCAGGGGTAGACCATGGGATCGGAAGTCGCGACCGGCAACGCGGGCCGGATCTCGTTCCCAAAGAAGGGGCCGTTGTTCAAGGTTCCATAAAGCGCCCCCGCCTGTGCGCCGTGACCTAGAGCCGAAAGCGTTTGGGTGCTGGAGTTGTCCTGGCTGTTGGTGCGGGCCAGTTGGTTATTGGGCGCTTGCAACTTTGGGGGCTTTGATTGCGCCGTCCACGTTAGTTTGTCATGGCTCAGGCGCTGATGACGATAACGCTGCGTCGCCTCGTCGGAAGAACTCTGATTGCTGTTGTCAGGAGTTTTGCTTGGCCAGTAGAGCCGGGTAACGGACTTGCCGTTTTGGCCGCTCGCGACAGAGTTTGCGGTGAGCAGTAGAGGTTCCGGAGTATGTAAGAGCCAGGCCAGCAGAAACCCATGGACAGCAAGCGAAATGATCCGAAGCCAGCGTTGCCGCCGTGCGTTCGCGGGATTCAGTTGCGTAAACATCTGAATGATTCCGGTGGCGGGCCGACTCTCATGCCTCTAATTGCTAGTTAGACGTAGGTCGAGATATTTCGTCAAGCGAATTCTCGGGCTTGGCGGTTACGAGTTGGCAGGATTGCCGTGCTGCGTCGGGAGCGCGGCTGGTTGGTGCCGATTCTGGAACGCTGTTAAAATAGTCGGGCAGTCGATCAATCCATTGTCGGCAACCCAACTTTACATGGGGCTATAGCTCAGCTGGGAGAGCGCATCGTTCGCAACGATGAGGTCGTCGGTTCGATCCCGACTAGC
>CAWCVQ010000003.1:0-11329 GCA_963799025.1 uncultured Acidobacteriaceae bacterium
ATCAAAATTCTCCTGAGCTGTCTGTTTGGGGCGGCGCACAAAAAAACGGATGGGAAACTACATTCGGCGGCCAGGTGTTCAACACCGACGGCTACACACTCATTCCGAAAGATCAGCGCGGCAGCGTCGATATTCCTGCTGGCGTCACGGACGCCACCGCCGACCTCATGGTCGGCCGCAAGATCGGCCAAGACAGCCTGATCTTCGCTCGCGGCTGGTATTTCAATGAGTCTCGCGGCAATGGTACACCCGACCAGGTCAATAACACACGCATCGGCGAAGGCGCGCTCGGCGCCAATCTCAATCTGGGTGCCGCCGGTTCGCTGACCCTTCGCGCTTACGGAGAGGCAGAACGCTACAACCAGACCTTTTCATCCGTCGCGACCGATCGAGATAGCGAATCGCTCACGGACGTGCAGGGAGTTCCCTCCCAGGGAATCGGAGGCTCAGCCGTCTGGTCTCGCGCCGTTGGGAAGCGCCAAACGTTGGTTGCGGGCGTGGACGATCACCAGGAAATCGGCCACAGCAATGAGGTGATTTTCAATTCAGGCAAGAACCTGCGAGATACCTTTACGGGCGGCCACCAAAATACTGTCGGTGTCTTCGGCGAGGACCTGATCCAGATCGCGCCTCGCTGGCTGCTTTCCGTCAGCGCTCGCTACGACCACTGGAGCAACACGAACGCCTTCTTCTTATGCAACCCAATTGCAGGAACCTGTCCCGCAAATACAATTTTCCCCGATCGCACCTACGATGCTTTCAGCCCGCGCTTGACGCTGCAGCACCAGTTCAACTCGAACGTTTCATGGAACGCTTCGATCTACCGCGCGTTTCGCGCTCCCACGTTGAACGAGCTCTATCGCTCGTTTCGGCAAGGCAACACTCTCACGGAAGCAAATCCTAATCTTCGCTCGGAAGAACTCACAGGTGGCGACGCGAGCCTCGCCGTCATTGGCTTCAAGCACAAACTCGAAGCCCGCGGAACATTTTTCTTCAATGAAATCATCGATCCAGTAGCGAACGTCACCCTAACCTCCACTCCCACACTCATCACCCGCCAGCGGCAAAACCTGGGACGCACCCGCGCGCCCGGATTTGAAATTGATGCAACCGCGCATTTCACACGAGAACTCAGCTTGTCGGTCGGATATCAATACGTCGATGCAATCGTTACCAGCTTCCCGAATGCCATGCCCTCGCTCGTCGGACTGTGGGTCGCGCAAGTCCCGCACAACGTCCTCACATTCCAGGGACGCTACCTGAATCCCTCGCGCATCAACGTTTCCGTGAATGGCCGAATGGTCGGCAAGCAATACGACGACGACCAAAACATGTTTCCCCTTGGCCGCTTCTTCGTCCTCGACGCGATGGCCTGGCGTTCCATCGGCCACGGCGTCGAACTCTTCACCGCCGCCGAAAATCTCTTCAACGTGAAATACGCCACTGCCGCCACACCGGTCACCCAACTCGGCCTGCCCATCACCGCCCGCTTCGGCCTCCGTTTCGAGTGGCCCCGCCGCTAATCCAGCGAACATCTTCTACCCCCTTTTACCGCCGATTAGAATTTTGCATATTGCTGAATTTAGGTTATTTAGCGTGAGTTTTAATCGCGGAACCGTGGATTAAAAACGCGGCGCCCGTCGGCGGCGGCCTTCCTCCTCTGGGCAAGTGAGTGATGAGTGTGGTGATTCGTGGCGAGCAAGCATTTGCTTCGATTGCCTGTCAGCACGTCCTTTCGCTTTCGCGGTATGCGGGTCCGAAGGCTCGTCTCGTCTCGAGTCCATCGGACCTCGGAATCAAGGCTAGCACAAGGCGGGAAGCGTCGTGGGACAGAAGAAGTACATCGGGCTAGAACTGGACGAACGGACAGGAGCTTGCTTTGTAGGTCACGGCTTTAGCCGTGACACAAGACTCTCAACGAGGCCCCGCACCGCTCGACGGCGTAATCCTCTTCGCACCAGCATCTCAAAACGAGATAGGTAGTGATAGTCCCTGTTACCAACACCTATCGCATCAGTGTCCGGTAACCGCGTTTACCAGGCGTGTGGAAGTGGTTCCCACGCGGCCGCCTGCGCTGGCCTGCTCTTCAAGCGACGCGTCCGGGCACGCTGCATCGGCGAATTGCGCCTACGGCAATCTCCGGGTCACAATGTTGGAATAGCCGGAGTATCCGCCGGGTCCGTGCGCCCGGACCCGATATCTAAACGTTAGGCCATGGACGAACTGATAGGACTGCGTATCGGTTGTGGCGTTCGTTCCGAGCTTTGCAATCTGGCTGAAGTTCATACAAGTTGTCCCGGTACAACTCTCGACGTAATAACTATCGCTGTCTGTTGAATGGTCAGTCCAAGCAAGCCTCACAATGTCACCGAACCCCCTAGCGAACGCGAAGGAGGTCAGGTTGGTCGGCGCCGGCTCGATCGTAGTTGTCCGAGCAGTTCGGGGGTGAAATCTGGCAGCCATTCCTCTCCGAGTCAGGTTTGGCTGAACCGCGGTTGTGGCCGGTGAGATGATGGGCGCCGATTTTTTCCCCGTGGCACTTAATTCCTCACCCGCTTCAAGGCAGGATCCATCGTCATCCTGGCCACACGGGATCAGCAGGAAAGCATGTTGGTCGCCGCCGGGAAGCGTTCCAGTTCCGCTAATCTCTCCGCGATCGTTGATGAAAACTGCTTCGTTTAGGGTCAGGTCGGAGCTATCAGGTACGAAGCGATTCAAATCGATCATTCGGCCATTCTCCGAAAGAAAGGCGTGCTCGACTGAGTCCGTGCATGCCGCGAAAGACGCGAACCCTGAAATTCCCGATCCGCCGACTACTTGTCCGCTGGAGTTGATGGCATCCGAGACGCTGCACACATTCCCAGGTAGGGTCCCGAGGTTGGTCATCTTGCCGTTTTTCCAATGAAACGCTAAGAAGGTTTGGTCTCCTTCGTTTGTGGCGCCGCCGACAACCTCGCCTGAATCGTTAAGCCAGGCCGCGTATCCATAAGTTCCGCCCAGCGCGCCGAGATCCTTCATCTTCCCTTGCTCCCAAATGAATGGATGGTCCTCCTGATCGCCGCCAAGGGTCGCTTGGCCAACGACCTGACCGCGGTTATTGAGCGAGTAGGCGAAGGCGCAACTACCCCCGAGCGTTCCGAGATCCACCATCTGGCCTTTCTCCCAGAAGAACGCATGCAGAGTCAGCGGAGAGTCTGTGCAATGAGCGTTTGGAGGCGGAATCGAATTGACGGTGTACGACTGTCCGACGATTTGACCCTGCTCGTTGATATACAGAGCCTCCGCATCGGTACCGCCCAGCGTCCCCAAATCTTTCATCACTCCGTTCTGCCAGACGAAGGCCCGTGTCTGCGTCACCAGGCCCTGCAGAGAATTGGCGTCGAAAATCCCGTTGCTCGCGAATCCGACGGCTTGGCCCTGATCATTGACGGAATTGCCCCAACTCTCATAGCCGCCTTCAAGAGTCTTCAGGTCGGTGATCTTACCGTTCAGCCAAACAACGCCGTGCAACACGGGGAAGGCCACAAGCGGATCGATTTCACCATTCTCCGAGATTCCGCTTATGAGCCCGTTGGGACTGATCCAAGTAACGGCGGAATTCAATTCGGGCGCCCCCGTTAGAGCGCCAAGGTCGGTGCGGACGCCGTCTCTCCATTGAAGTGCATGATCGACGAAACAATCAAAGAAGCAATTCGGAGCGTCAGGATCGGCGGCGGAGGTAGCCGCCCAACCGCCAAAGGTCCCGCCATCACTGAGAGATGCTTCCGTGAGGAAATTTCCGACATATCCAAAGGGTTGGTAACTATTGGGTCCACCGAGAGTACCCAGATCGACCAGCCTATATCGCCTTGGCTGATTCACCTTTTCGTGCTCTTGCTGTAGAGAGGATCGCGCTGAAAGCGAGAAAGCTCCGGCCAAAACGATCATTGCAGAGCACGCCATTAGACTGTTTTTCATCATGTCCTCCATCCTGAGTCCGTTTTCATCGGTATCTTCGCAACGATTCGATGAACTGCCCTGAAGACTTCAGCGCCTCATCGTGACGTGAAGCGCCGAAGTCCGAACAGGAGATGCGTTAGGGAGTAACCGGCTGCTTCGGCATGCGGAGCCTGGAACCTGCAGGATTCTGCCGAAGCATATTGCGAATCGAATCGGGCAAAGGCGCACGCCGCGCAGAAAGGCTGCGAATTCCGGCAGCATGCGGCCCGATCTGACCGTTCGGATGACCAAACGCGGGAATCGCGACGAAGGCGGGAGCCGTCTGCGTTGCGTCGTCGAATGCCTCACCGACAATTTCGCCGCGATCATTGATGTAGTTGGCTGTGAACAGGAATGGAGGCGTATCGCCGCGGATGAGGTCATTCAAGTCCGACATGACGCCGTTTTGCCAGACGAAGGCGCGGCAATTGAAGCCCGCATCGCACGAGATACCGACCACCTGATCGCCGTTGTTAAGACTAATGCCCAAGCTGAAGGTATCTCCCGGAAGCGTTCCCAAGTCGATCACGTGGTTATTGCGCCACAAGAAGGCATGGAAGGTGGAATCAGCTAGGCTGGAGACGCCAGCCGCATGCCCCTGCTTATTGATATCGAGGGCTGCGTTATTCGAAGAGCCTCCCAGGTTTCCCAGGTCCTGAGGCGTACCGTTATTCCAAACAACGGCGTGAGTATTGAGGTCTTCGCAGTTACCGGACGCGCCCGAAGCCTGGCCTGCGTCGTTAATGGAAATGGCCAACGCGTCAACGTCGCCTGCGAGCGGTTTGAGTTCGTGGATGTCGCGCCGGGCCACATGCCAGAGAACCGCCCTGCGTTCGGGCTGCGCCTGAGGATCGCATGAGGAATCGGTGGTCTTGTTCTCGGATTGACCCACGGCATCACCGCCGTTGTTGATGGCCTGGGCGTAGGCGTTGTTGCCACCGAGCGTCGGCAAGAGCGTTTTGTGTCCCAACTGCCAAATAAACGGGTGGCAGATCAGCTGCGTACCGAAACTGCAGAAGTCAGTGCCGAGCGGATCGGGAGTAGTTGTGTCGGCGCCGGAGGCAATCTGCCCAAGATCGTTGGGGGCCAGGTTGACAAAGCTATTGGGGCCACCCAGCGTGCCGATATCGACTCTCGAACCAAAAAACCATGCCGTGGCATGGAAGCTGGTATCGCCTGGGAGATTCGCGTTACCGGCCGCGAGGCCAAAATTATTGATTCCGTTAGCCACACTGCAGCAACCGCCCAATGTGTCCAATAGGTGGACGGAATACTGCTGCAGCGAAGTTGTGGTTTGAGCGGCCAGTCCACCGACCGCGGCCAGCGCGGCAACCACTGCAAACGCAAATGCAATTGCAAAGACGTACCTGCTTCCTGGGTGATTCATTGGTTCCCTCCTATGGGCTCCTCCGCCGGGCGCTAAGTTGGGTGAAACGAGCGAGCGAAGCAATGCAGTGAGGGTGGTATCGCCATGGCATTTCCATGACATGCGATAAGCCATTTAGATTTGGTAAGTTATCCGACCGTTGAATGTAGGCTGTTCAAGTGGTAACGTCAGGGCCAAGGAATCCCTCCATGGACCAAAGTGTGCGGTGCGTTCAGCGCTTCGGTGAGTTCGAGCTTGACCTGCGGGCGCGGGAGTTACGGAAGAACGGATCAAACACCGGCCTGCCGGAGCAATCCATCAAGCTTCTGGAGATGCTCCTCGCCAATGAGGGCGATGTTGTGCTGCGCGATGAGATTCGGAGCAGGCTGTGGCCGGATGGCATCGTTGTGGAGTTCGACCACAGCATTAATGCAGCGGTAAAACGCCTGCGGCAGGCTCTGGGCGACGACGCTGAGACGCCTCAGTTCATCGAAACCTTGCCCCGAAGAGGCTATAGGTGGAAGGCGCCAGCTGAGCATGCAGTGGTTCGTTCGGAATCCAGCGTACCGCCGGGTTTGCCGGATTCGAGGATGAACGGAAACAGCGGAAACGAGGGCCTTGAGTCCGCCGCACAGCCGAATTCCGGGGTGGGCTCGAGGGCTTTTCCCGGCAATTGGCTCACATCGCTCGCTACCATCGGGGTCGCTGCAAGCAGCCTTTTCCTATTCGCGAGCCCGCGCTCGACGCAACCTCCCGTCCGGCACCAGATCAAGCAGCGCCAGCTAACTGCGAATCCGATCGATAACTCGGCAACCAGCGGATCGATTTCTCCGGATGGCAGGTTTCTGGCCTATGGCGATTCGAAGGGAATCCATGTGCGTCGGCTCGGAACCGGCGAGACTCGGGATGTTCCGCAGCCAAGCGACCTTCCGCGCGAAGCGGCCAGTTGGTATGTGGGGCAATGGTTTCCAGACGAAAGAGGATTCCTGGCCAACGCTCTCGCGGCGGGAGCGATGCCCTACGACGAGCGGTCCAGCGACATGAGCGTGTGGATTGTCCCGGCTTTCGAAGGGTCGCCTCGGAAACTGAGAGACCGCGCGATTGGTTATTCCATTTCTCCGACCGGGGATTTTGTCGCGTTCAGCACATCTACGGGACGTGTTGGAGAGCGCGAGATTTGGTCGATCCGGGCGGATGGAACCGAAGCTCGAAAGGTGATTGAGGCTGACGATGACACTGCGTTGGCTTCCTTCGTGTGGGCGCCGGACGGCCGTCACGCCGCGTATCTGGCCAGAGACAAGTCGGGAACGCGGATCCTGACGCGCGATCTGCAGAGGAGAACGAGCGACATTGCTGTTGCGTCCAGCGCAGAAGACACGATCATGGACCTCGCATGGCCTTCGGAGGGTCGCCTGCTCTACTCGCGAGAAGAACCGAGCAATTTCGGAACATGCAATCTTTGGGAGTCGCGAGTTGAGCCTCAAAGTGGCAAGCCGGCAGAGTCGCCGAACCGCATTACGGCCTGGGTGGGTTCCTGTCTGCGGGGCATCACGGCCACTGCCAACGGCGAGCGCGTAGTATTCACAAAGTGGGATGCCCATTTCACGGCCCTGCTAGCGGACCTGAAGCCCGGGGCGTCGCAGTTCCTTGCGACACGTCGGTTGACGACGACGCAAAGCGCGGATTTTCCGACCGATTGGACCCCAGATGGCCGCTCTGTAGTCGTCTGGTCGAACCGCAGTGGCCGGTTTGCGGTTTACTTGCAATCTTTGAGCGACGAGACTGCCCAACCGCTGGCGGTCGGCAACAGCGATTATGGATTTCCGCGCGTCGCGCCGGATGGTTGGGTGATCTTCACTGAAGCCACAAAGGCGCTGAACTCGCCGCCGCTCCGAACGATGCGCGTAGCCCTCAACGGAGGCGAACCTCAATTTGTCGCTTCCTCCACGCCGGATGACCAGATTGTATGTTCAAGGGAACCTCGGAATGCTTGCGTTCTCAAAGAGCTTTCCCCGGACTCCACGCAAGCAATCTTTCGGTCTTTCGACTCAGTCAAAGGAGCGGGCGCGGAGCTCGTTAGGTTGCACGTGGACAGCGAGAAGTATTTTGGATGGGACCTTTCGCCCGACGGGACGAAACTGGCGATTTGCAAGAGCCCAAAAGGACCCGTTCAGATATTGTCGCTCGACGGGAGAGTCTTGCGCGAAATCGAGTCGGCTGAACTTCAGAACATGCGGTCGCTCGACTGGGCCGCGGACGGGCAGGGCTTCTACATCGCCAATTCCGCGCAACAAAGAGTGGACCTCTATTACGTCGACTTGAATTCGCGAGCCCGGAAGATCTGGAGCCAGCAGGGTAGCAAAGGCACATTTGCGAGGGAATCGCCGGACGGACGACACTTGGTTCTATTGGGCTTCACTGCGGATACCAATGTGTGGAGCCTGGAAGACTTTTGAGCTGAACGCTGAATGGCTCGCCTAACATCCAGCAACACGCAAACGGTATGGCCGGACAGCAGTCTGGTTCCCCGCTGTACTCCTAGGCTTTGTAGCGGGCTCGGTCTTTGGCGCGGCAGACGCGTTGATCCAACCCGACACGCTAATGTGGGCGCCTCGGAAGTAATCCTCGGTGAATCCGGGCAGAAAGTTAGATAGATGGTGATAATCCCTGTGACCAACAATTATTCTGCCGGCCGGATTTGTCCTTGTAACTGCGGAAGTCGGACACTGAGATACGCTAATGGGATAATCGGCTGAAAGTCGGAAGATGCACCAAGTCGGTTTGAGGTACCGTCTCTACCGGATTCCCGGCTTTGCGCCACGCGGCCAGGCCACCGACGATCACAAACGCGTTGAATCCCTGCTCCCGCAGTAGATACGCCACACGGGCGCTAGTCGCTTCGCGCGGTCAAGTGCAGTACAGGTAAATGTCTTTATTCCTGGGAAGATTCTTGACTTGCTCCGAGAGGTTATTCGGCTCCAGTCGAATCGACCCTCGAATGCGATCGGCACCAGGGTCGTAGTAACCGTGGCTACGCACGTCGGCCAGCAGAATCCTTTCCGAATATTCAGTCTTCAATTTCGCTGCCAGCTCGGCGACTTGTACCCGTGGAACAATGCGGTAGACGCGATGCTTCCAGTACAGCGAGGCACGATAGATGGTGAATGCAATCGCGGCGACGATGACAAGAATCTCGACTACGTGTCCCGCTGCTCGGAACCCACGCGCGATCGTCGCGACGAAATCGCGGAAGATAAATCCAATCGCGCCATACGCGAACGCATAGGCCATGGCGCCGAGAAAATCGAGAGTCAAAAACTGCACGAACGGCATTTTCATGCTTCCCGCCAACGGGGGAGCCATCGAATTAATTCCGGGAATGAATTTGGCTATCACCAACGTGGCCCGGCCGCGCTTGTAAAACGATTCCGCAGAGTGCAGGATGCATGTTTCCGGATCGACGGAGACGCGGCATAGAAAAGCTAACAACCGCCATCCCATGCGGCTTCCGAGGACGTAGAGCAAGGAATCGCCCATCAGCATCGCGGTCACAGCAACCAGCGCCGCTGCCGGCCCGTGTAGGATGCCCGCTGCCACCGCGGCCCCGCCCATAACCAGCGCCAGTGCAGCCGGCACCGGGAAGCCGAGCGCTTCCGCCAAAACGATGAGAAAGATGATGATGTATCCATAATGCACGATCAGCCCAAGGAGGTCATTCATGGCATTACTCACAAGACTAACATGCAACACCCACAGCTCAGGGTGTACGCATTTTCCGCCGGAATGCTCGAGGGGGATGGCGCGTTGATCGGGTATGGATTACTTCCGCGTGGCTCGTAAACGCTCGAAATAGGGCTGGTCAGGTTCTGAGTGTGGTCGCCTGTTATCAGAAGTTACCCATCCCGGCTCAATGGAAGTACTCGAAGTTAGGCCGCTACTGTAGCTTAGCGTACTCAGCTTTGGGCGAACGCGGCATCAAGAAACTTCGGTGCGGGGAATGCGTTAGAATGGGGCCGAGTTCGCCTACCTGTCGATGATGACCACTTCGGATTCTGCTGCGACAACGAGCAAATCACTTTGGAGGTTAAGTGGGCTGACGGTTTGGCAACTGACACGGAATGCGTTTGCCAGGCTTAGGAGGAATGATGCGATCGGGCGAGCGTCGCAACTGGCATTTGATTTTCTGTTCGCGCTTTTTCCTTTGATCCTGCTGATAGTGACGATGTTCGGGATATTTACTTCGCGGAGCGCGGATCTGCGGAACGATTTTCTCTCTTATTTTTCGAACTTTCTTCCCCCGGGCGCATTCGAGGTGCTACGAACGACGACAGACGAGCTTGCTATGAATGCGAGCGGCGGGGAATTTACGTTTGGAGTTGCGGCGGTGATTTGGTTCGCGTCGGGTGGGATTGCGTCCATGATTACGGCGTTGAACCTGGCGTATCAAATGGAAGAAACGCGGTCGTGGTTCAAGATTCGCTCGACTGCGATTGTCCTGACGCTAGTGATGTCCGCGCTGCTGGTGATGGCGTTGCTGCTGGTGCTGGTGAGCGGCGACGTATTCGACTCGATTGGGGAGCGGCTGCGGCTGGGGCCGGTAGTTGTGGAGCTGGGGAAGATTCTTCAGTGGCCGACGGCGATTGTGTTTGTGATGCTGTCGTTTTCACTGATTTACTACGCGGGACCTACGCTGGTGGGGCGAAGGTGGCACTGGGTTACTCCGGGGTCGGCTTTTGGGACGGGGCTGTGGATTCTCGCGTCGCTGGGCTTTCGGACTTATCTGCATTACTACAACACGTACAGCACGACGTATGGTTCGCTGGGCGCGGTGATGATTCTATTGGCTTGGCTATACGTCTCCGGGTTGTCGTTCCTGATTGGCGGGGAGATCAACGCGGAGCTTGAGCGGGCTTGCACCAATTGCCGCGAGCTTGAGGAGTTGAGTCCGCCGGACGCTGAGTGATGGCCAGAGGACCCACCCTTCGCAAACAGAAGGACGGGCGACCCGACAGCTCCTTCAAAGTGCGTACGCCGTTCTCTCCGTGGTAGATGGGTGAGAGATGGTTGCCCCGCAAGAGCTCGGCCAGTTTCCGAGCATCGATCCGGTCACTCTTGCTGCCATCCTTTAATAGAGCATTTTTCCGAGGATCGCAGACTAGGACATTTGCGACGTGAGGCTTGAGCAGGTCATACAACCAGACGGCGGAAGTTCCTTCTTCGAAAGTCACCAGCAGGCTGCCGCACAGCCCGCCGATGAACTGCAGAATCGTGGTCGCTTTCGTTTCGAGGATGGACTCCAGGATCAGCTTGCCCGCGGAATCCATGACCGCAACTGAGATCGTTGCCTGATGAACGTCCATACCAATATACTTTGCTTGGTTCACAACGGCGCTCCTTTCGGTAGGTGGTGATGCGCACGATCAAAACCTACCGCAAAGTGGGCGCCTTTTATATTGCGTGATAATCCCTGTTACCGACATCTTTCTGAAAATGACGGCGTTTTAGATGGCTGCGGGTCACCTGGAATTGGACGACTGCGGTATCAACCCGCACCTCTGACTCCGAACCCCAACAGGAGCTAGCTGTCCTATCGTCTCGGCTGATTCCGATGGTGCTTGGGGCGCGCACATCGACCACTGAACATCGCACGTATTCCCAGGGCGCATAACGCGAAAAGACAAGACGCCCATAGCAGCAGTCCGAACAGTACTACAACCCAGTTGCCGAGATCGGATACAGTCGGCGGTTCCCTGCCGAACGCGGAAGTCGCGGTCAGAGCCGGTGCCAACATAGCGGAAACGGTCAGATAGCCCCGGTTGTTCCCACCCTGTCGAATCGGAGTCGCAGTATCAAACCTCAAAGGTTTCCTCCGGCTCGGGGAGTCTGTCGCCCTCTCGTGCGAACCAAACATAGAGGGTCGGAAGAATGAAAATGCTCATGAATAAGTCCGCCAATAAGCCCCCCACGATGACGATCGCGAAAGGG
>CAWCVQ010000004.1:0-50000 GCA_963799025.1 uncultured Acidobacteriaceae bacterium
TCGGCGATCACATGGAGAAGCATGAGATCGAGAAGATCAATAACGAGCTGAAAGAGAAGCGCAAGAAGCCGGCTACGATTGAGCCGTTCTCCTTCTATCTCTCCGCCTGGGAAGAAGATCGTCACACCATCGCGCAGGCCAACGTAGAGCTCGACGACAAGGGCCGCATCGTCGCCGAACTGGTCAATGCCCGCAAGGCCGGCAACTTCGTGCTGGTCAGCCGCGAGGAAGTCGACTACGTCGACGTTAGCCCGAAGCAGTTGGTTTCGGTCGCCGCTTCGCTGGTTCCGTTCCTGGAGCACGACGACGCGAATCGAGCTTTGATGGGCGCGAACATGCAACGCCAGTCCGTGCCTTTGCTCCGCGCGCAAGCGCCGATCGTCGGGACTGGAATGGAAGGCGTTACTGCTCGCGACTCCGGTGCAGTGGTTCTTGCCCGCCGCAACGGCATCATCGATTCGGTCGACTCCGAGCGCATCATCGTCCGTGTCGAAGGCGAACACCATCCCACGCAGCTGTCGCGTGAGGTGGGCAGCGACATCTACCAGCTGACGAAGTTCAAGCGCTCCAACCAGAACACTTGCATCAATCAGAAGCCGGTGGTCAAAAAGGGCGAGCGCGTGTTGAAAGGTCAGATCATCGCTGACGGTCCCTGCACCGATCACGGCGAGCTGGCGCTGGGACGCAACGTCCTGGTCGCCTTCATGCCGTGGCGAGGTTACAACTTCGAGGATGCGATCCTGGTCTCCGAAAAGATGGTGAAAGAGGATTACTACACCTCGCTTCACATCGAGGAATACGAGATCGAAGCCCGAGACACGAAGCTGGGTCCGGAAGAAGTCACGCGCGACATTCCGAACGTCAGCGAGTCCATGCTGCGCAATCTGGATGAAGCGGGCGTGATTCGCATCGGCGCGAGCATCAAGCAGGGCGACATCCTCGTGGGCAAGGTCACGCCCAAGGGCGAAACCCAGCTCACGCCGGAAGAGAAATTGCTGCGCGCGATCTTCGGTGAAAAGGCCGGCGATGTGCGCGACGCCTCTCTCTACTGCCCTCCGGGCATCGAGGGGGTAATCGTCGATGTCAAAATCTTCTCGCGCAAGGGCCAGGAGAAAGACGAGCGCGCGAAGTCCATCGAAGCCACGCAGATCGCAAAGTTGGAAAAGAACCTTTCGGACGAAATCCGGATTCTGACCGACGAGCGCCTGAAACGTCTGGAAAACATCCTGGGCGGCAAGGAAGTGCAGGCCGACCTGCACGACGAGCGCACCAACAAGCGCCTGCTGGTCAAGGGCAATGTGCTCAATCGCGACGAGATCGAGCGCATCTCCACCCGCAACTTGAAGCGTATCAAGTACGCCGATAAAGACCCGCGGGTGAACGAGCAGATCGATGAGATCGAAGAGATGACGTCTCGCCAGATCGACGTGCTCAAGAAAATTGTCAATGAGAGGAAAGAAAAACTCACCAAGGGCGACGAACTGCCCCCGGGCGTGATCAAGCTGGTCAAGGTCTACATCGCCATGAAGCGCAAGCTGAGTGTCGGTGACAAAATGGCCGGCCGTCACGGCAACAAGGGTGTGATTGCCCGCATTCTGCCGGAAGAGGACATGCCCTACCTCGAAGACGGGCAGCCCGTGGAAATCGTGCTCAACCCCCTCGGCGTACCCAGCCGTATGAACGTGGGCCAGATTCTCGAAACCCATTTGGGATGGGCCGGATTCGTGCTCGGCGAAAAGATCACGCAGTTGCTCAAGGAGAACACGCGTTCGGAAGCCATCCGGCGCGAGTTGAAGGCGCTGTTCAAAGATTCGCAGCTGGCTGACATCATCTCCGACATGAGCGAGGAAGAACTGGAATCCGTGGCGCCAACCCTCGCCAAGGGCGTGTTCATGGGCTCGCCCGTGTTCGATGGCGCGAAGGAAGGCGAGATCAAGGCGCTGCTCGAACACGCCGGTCTTCCGACTTCGGGCAAAACGACTCTTCACGACGGCATGACCGGAGAGAAGTTCGAACAGCCGGTCACCGTGGGTTACATCTACATGCTGAAGCTGTCGCACCTGGTGGACGACAAGATTCACGCGCGTTCCATCGGGCCATACTCGCTGATCACCCAGCAGCCGTTGGGGGGCAAGGCGCAGTTCGGCGGACAGCGGTTCGGAGAAATGGAAGTCTGGGCGTTGGAAGCTTACGGCGCTGCGTTCATTCTCCAGGAGCTGCTGACGGCGAAGTCCGACGATGTATACGGCCGCACTAAGATTTACGAGGCCATCGTCAAGGGCGAAGCCGCTATGGAGCCCGGCGTACCGGAATCGTTCAACGTGCTGATCCGCGAGCTGCAGTCGCTCTGCCTGGATGTGGAATTGATCAAGGCAGGCGAGAAGAAGCCCACGGCCAGCGCGGCCGCAGACTAGGACAGCAGTTCCCGGTTCTCAGTTTCCGGTTCTCAGTTAAATCTGAGTCGGGAGTGAGAGCCGGGACCTTGAAAAGTCTTTTTTAAACATCCGCCACCGCGGCATACGCTCTCGATGCCGCGTGAAAGGCAAAAAGTTCGCTCCTGGTTTTAACTGAGAACTGGGAACCGAGAACTGAGAACTGGTCCCGAGGGCCGTCAGCGGACGCGCTAGAGCCGCAGGAAGCGGAGGAACACCTTGTTTCGTTCGAGCCCATTCGAAATGGCAAATGTGATCGCGGACTTCGACGCCATTCGTATCAGTCTGGCCTCTCCGGAAAAAATCCGGAGCTGGTCGCACGGCGAAGTGACCAAGCCCGAGACCATCAACTACCGAACCTTCAAGCCGGAGCGCGACGGACTGTTCTGCGCGCGCATTTTTGGCCCGGTAACGGACTGGGAGTGTTTGTGCGGCAAGTACAAGCGCATGAAGCACCGCGGCGTGATCTGCGACAAGTGCGGCGTAGAAGTCACGCTGTCGAAAGTTCGTCGCGAACGCCTGGGCCACATTGAGCTGGCTTCGCCCTGCTCGCACGTGTGGTTCTTCAAGGGACTGCCTAGCCGCATCGGCCACCTGCTCGATATTTCTTTGCGTGACCTTGAGTCCGTGCTCTATTTCGAAGCTTACGTCGTGGTCGAACCTGGCGACGCGCCGGTAAAAGAGCGCGAAGTCATTAAAGACGAAGCCAAGTTCCGCGAACTCGACCAGCAATACCGTCCCGCCGGATTCAAGGCGATGATGGGAGCCGAAGCGATCAAGGAACTGCTGAAACGCGTCGATACCGACGGGCTTTCCGTCGAACTGCGCGAGAAGATGAAGAATGAGAGCTCGCTGCAGAAGCGGCTCAAATACGCCAAACGATTGAAAGTCGTCGAGGCCTTCCGCAAGAGCGGCAACAAACCGCACTGGATGATCCTCGACGTGATCCCGGTGATTCCGCCGGAGCTGCGTCCGCTGGTTCCACTGGATGGCGGACGTTTTGCAACCTCTGACTTGAACGATCTTTACCGCCGCGTCATCAACCGCAACAACCGGTTGAAGAAGCTGATGGACCTGCATGCTCCCGAAGTCATCGTGCGCAACGAAAAGCGCATGCTGCAGGAAGCTGTCGATGCCCTGTTCGACAACGGACGCCGTGGCCGCGTGCTGCGTGGTGCCAACAACCGTCCGCTGAAGTCATTGTCCGACACGCTGAAAGGCAAGCAGGGACGCTTCCGCCAGAACCTGCTGGGCAAGCGCGTGGACTATTCTGGACGTTCCGTTATCGTGGTCGGTCCAGAACTCAAGCTGCATCAGTGCGGCCTGCCCAAAAAGATGGCGCTCGAACTGTTCAAGCCATTCATTTATCACCGCCTCGAACAGACAGGCAACGTTACCACCATCAAGCAAGCGAAAGAGATGGTCGAGCAGCAGGAACCGATTGTCTGGGACATCCTGGAAGAAGTCATCAAGGATCACCCGGTACTGCTGAACCGCGCTCCCACGCTTCACCGCCTCGGCATTCAAGCATTCGAGCCGGTGCTCGTGGAAGGTAAGGCCATCAAGATTCACCCGCTGGTTTGCACGGCGTTCAACGCCGACTTCGACGGCGACCAGATGGCGGTTCACATTCCGCTGTCTCCGGAAGCGCAGGTCGAAGCCAGCGTGCTGATGCTGGCCTCGCACAACATTCTTTCGCCCGCATCAGGCCAGCCCATCACGGTGCCCACGCAGGACATGGTGCTCGGACTCTATTACCTGACCAAAGGCAAGCCTGGCGCCAAGGGCGAAGGTCGCGCTTTTGCCAACATTGAAGAAGTGCTGATGGCTCTGGACGCCGGCGCAGTGGAAACGTTGAGCCCGATTCGCTTGCGTTACTCCGGCGAATTGATCGACCTGACCACCGCCTACGACGATCAGGACATCATTCACACCGAGCCCGTACAGGTCGAGCGCGCCTTCATCAACACGACCGTAGGCCGCGCGATCCTCAACGACCAACTGCCCGAAGGCATGCCCTACATCAATGGCTTGCTGAAGAAAAAAGGCATTGGCGCGCTGGTTAACTACGGCTATCTCCGCTTCGGCCTCGAAACCACGGTCAAGATGCTCGACGAAGTCAAGACCTTGGGTTTCAAGTTCGCGACCAAGGCCGGCTTGTCGATCGGCATCGACGACATGGTCATCCCGGACAGCAAGAAAGTTCTGGTCAAAGACGCCGAGAAGCAGGTCGTAGCCGTGCAGCAGCAATATCTGGACGGAGCCATCACCAACGGCGAGCGTTACAACAAGGTCATCGAAATCTGGTCAGCCATCACTGAAAAAGTGGCCGACGAAATGTTCGGTGAAATGCAACGCCGCGATAAGGAAGGCGAGCTCAATCCGATTTACGTCATGGCTGACTCCGGCGCTCGAGGATCGAAACAGCAGATCCGCCAGCTCTCCGGCATGCGTGGACTGATGGCGAAGCCCTCCGGCGAAATCATCGAGTCACCCATCACGGCCAACTTCCGTGAAGGACTGACGGTGCTCGAATACTTCGTCTCGACCCACGGCGCCCGCAAGGGATTGGCCGACACGGCGCTCAAGACGGCGGATTCAGGCTACCTGACTCGCCGCCTGGTCGACGTGGCGCAGGACGTCATCATCAGCGAATACGATTGCGGCACGGTCGACGGCATCTACGTGCAAGGTATCGTGGAAGCCGGCGAGATCATCGAGCCGCTACGAGACCGCATCGTGGGCCGCGTGTCGCTGGAGAAGATCAAAGATTATGACGGAAACGTCATTGTCGACATCAACCATGAAATTACTGAAGACCTCGCGGGAGCGATTCAGGCCGCCGGTATTGAGCGGGTGAAAATCCGTTCGGTGCTGACCTGCGAATCGAAGCGCGGAGTCTGCGTCATGTGCTACGGCCGCAACCTGGCTTCCGGACGTCTCGTCGAACTGGGCGAAGCTACCGGCGTCATCGCGGCGCAGTCCATCGGCGAACCTGGAACCCAGCTCACAATGCGTACCTTCCATATCGGTGGTACGGCATCGCGAGTCTCCGAACAGTCGCGCCTCGATGCCAAGAACCTCGGTAACGTGCGCTTCATCGGATTGCAGACCGTCAAGTCGAAGTCGGGCGATCTTGTCGTAATGAACCGGCAGGGCTCGATCGCGGTGGTCGACGAAAAGAATCGCGAGCGCGAGCGCTACTCGGTCGTGTACGGCGCCAAGCTGAAGGTCAACGAAGGCGATCCGGTGACGCAAGGCCAGGTTATGGTCGAGTGGGATCCTTACACCTTCGCCATCCTGACGGAAATCGGCGGCACGGTCCAGTTCAAGGACTTGCAAGAAGGTGTGACTCTCCATGAAGAAGTCGACGAGGTCACCGGCCTCTCGCGTCACGTGGTCGGCGATTCGCCCGACGAGAAGCGCCAGCCCGCCATTGTCATCAAAGGCAAGGCGAGCAAGCGCTACCTCATGCCTTCCCGCGCCCACCTGATGATTCAGGACGGCGAGACGGTCACACCAGGCGATGTGCTGGCGAAGATTCCGCGCGAGACTACCAAAACGAAAGACATCACCGGTGGTCTGCCGCGCGTGGTCGAATTGTTCGAAGCGCGCAAGCCGCATGAAACCGCCGTCATCAGCGAGATCGATGGCACGGTGAAGTTCGGCGAGGTTTCGAAAGGCCAGCGCAAAATCTACGTGGTTGCCGACAACGGCACCGAGAAGGAATACTCGGTTCCGCGCGGCGTTCACATCAACGTGCAGGAAGGCGAGCGCGTCAAGGCGGGCGAACCGCTCATGGACGGGCCGCTCAACCCGCACGACATCCTGGCCGTGCTGGGCGAAAAGGAACTGCAGTCTTACCTGGTGAACGAAATCCAGGAAGTCTATCGCCTGCAGGGCGTCAACATCTCGGACAAGCACATTGAAGTGATTGTCCGCCAGATGATGCGCTGGGTGAAGGTCGAGGACGTAGGCGATACCCGGTTCCTGCTCGAAGAGCAGACCGACAAGTTCGCCTTCCGCGAGGAAAACGAGCGGGTGATTGCGCAGGGCGGAAAGCCGGCCACCGGACGGCCTCTGCTTCTGGGCATCACGAAGGCATCGCTTTCTACCGACTCCTTCATCTCGGCGGCGTCGTTCCAGGAGACCACGCGCGTGCTCACCGAAGCCAGCATCAACGGCAAAGTCGATCACCTGCGCGGCCTGAAAGAGAACGTCATCGTCGGACGCCTCATCCCTGCCGGCACGGGCATGGAGTACTACCGCAACGTGCGCCTCTCGCCCGAAATGGAAGAGGCCGCGGCCAAGGTACAGGCGGAAGTATCGGCGGCCTACGAAGAAGCCGAGCGTGCTCTCGAAATGATGCGACACGAGGGCGAGACCGAAGATCTGCCCGCGGAACTCCCCGCGGCCGAGTAGGCAAAACTGAAGCAGTTTCGGGGGCGAGAATCACTCGCCCCCGAACTTGCTTACGCAGCGGTTTTAACACCCATGCACGCCAATCCCCAGCAAGTGCCCTTAAAGGAACCCGGACAACTTCGTTCTTTGCGCCCGACGCCTCCGGGCCCTAAGCTAGAGACGCCAATGCTGCGCTTCTTCCGAGTCTTGCGACTGGCCTTCTGGCACGCCTTCGTCCATGACGCCTTCGCCACCGCCAAAGCGTCGGCCTATTCGTCTATTCTTACGTTCTTCCCCGTGCTCCTGATTGTGGGGTCCGGTCTTGCAAATTGGCGTAAGGGAGCTCCTTATTTGCGGGAGGTCACTTACGCCCTGGGCAGCATCCTGCCTGCCGGCGGAAATACCGCGCTTAGCTATCTAAAGGGAGCCGCGCAGCACCCCGTCGGCCTGTTGACCACCACTTCCGTGATCACGCTGTGGACCGCGTCCGGCGTCATGATTTCCTGGATGGAAGGTTTCCGCCGCTGCTACGAGCTGCCGAAAACCTGGGGCTTAGTGCAAGAACGCCTCATCGCCTTCCTGCTGGTTGTGTTCGCGCTGATTCCCATGACCTTCGCCACGCTCCTGGTTGCCGTCGGCAGCAAGTTCGAGACCCGCCTGTTGTCCTATATCGATCCCGATTTCAGCATCTACGTGTTGTTGCTCTGGGGCGCGATTCGCTGGCTGATCGCCACTCTCACCAGCATCGCGGTGATTGCCTTGATCTACCATCACGCAGTTCCGCGCACCCAGCCTTGGCACAGCGTGATGCCGGGCGCCTTGCTTGCGACCATCCTCTGGTTCTCGACGACGGTTTTGTTTCGCGCCTACCTGACGCATTTCGGCGACTTCGCCACCATTTACGGATCGCTCGGCGTTGCCATGGCACTGCTGGTCTGGATGTACCTTATTTCCCTGGTTGTCCTGGTGGGTGCGGAATTCAATGCCTTGCTGTTCCCTCGAGCCATGCTGGGAAAAGAGCTCACCGCGATCAGCGGCCCCAAGGCGGCCGAATAGTTGGACTGAAGAATTGTTGATTGTTGCTTAGAAGCTGCCCCAGAGGCGTTTCCATCAAAAATCAACAATCAAAAATCAACAAATCGCACCCCCTGGTATTGAAGCGCCTCACCATTTTTCGAGACGGCGCCAGCGGAGATGTATTTTTCACGAGGAAGTATTGAAAGACACTCCCAACAACGTCCGCCGCGCGAAAATCATCTGTACCATCGGGCCCGCCTGCAATACTGAAGCCGCCATGCGCGAACTGCTTCGCCTGGGCATGGACATCGCGCGCCTCAATTTTTCTCACGGCACCCACGAAGTTCACGCCCAAAACATCCAGCGCCTGCGTCGCGCCGCCGCGCGCGAGGGACGCACTCTTTGCATTCTTCAGGACCTGCAGGGCCCGAAAATCCGCACCGGTCCGTTGCAGCAACACGAGCCGGTCCTGTTGAAGACCGGCTCGGTGGTCACCATCACTCCGCAAGATATTCCCGGCACGGCTGCGCGAATTTCCACCACATTTGGCGATCTCGCCCGCGAACTGACGCCCGGAGCCCGCATCCTGCTCAGTGACGGCTTGATCGAATTGCGCGTGCGCGGCATTCGCGGCAGAGACGTGCTCTGCGACGTTCTCAACGGAGGCATGCTAGGCGAGTACAAGGGCATCAATCTTCCCGGCATCGCTCTTTCCATCCCTGCGTTGACAGAAAAAGATAAGAAAGATCTCAAATTCGGCCTCAGCCAAGGCATCGACGCGGTCGCAATTTCGTTCGTACGCACCGCGGCTGACGTCAGCATGGTCAAGCAGATCATCGCTGGGCACCACAGCGATGTTCCGGTCATCGCAAAGCTCGAAAAACCGCAAGCCATCGATCATCTGGAACAGATTCTCCAAGCCGCGGACGGAGTCATGGTCGCCCGCGGCGATCTGGGCGTCGAAATGGCGCCGGAAAAAGTTCCGGTCATTCAGAAGCACGTGATCCGCCGTGCCTCCGCCTGGCGCAAGCCTGTCATCACCGCGACCCAGATGCTGGAGTCGATGATCGAAAACCCGCGCCCCACGCGAGCTGAAGCCAGCGACGTGGCCAACGCCATCTTCGACGGTACAGACGCGGTCATGCTCTCCGCCGAGACGGCCAGTGGCAGCTATCCGCGCGAATCCGTCTCCATCATGTCGCGCATCGTAGTGGAGGCCGAATGCAACATGGGAGACTTCGTCCAGTTCCGCCGCCGCGAACATCGCGGCCTTTCGGTGGCGGAAACCATCTGCGAATCGATCGCGCACTCCGCCGAAGATTTGCCCATGGGGGCGATCGCGGTTTTCACTGAGACTGGCAACACCGCCCGCATGATTTCGAAATACCGCCCCAAAGCAGCCATCTTCGCCTTCACTCACATCGAGCCCGTGGTGCAGCGCATGAATCTTTATTGGGGAGTGCATCCCGTGCGCTGCCGCCAGGCGCGATCAGCGGAACAAATGGTGACGATGGCCGAAAAAGATCTAGTTCGCCGCGGACTGCTGAAACCTGGGGACGTTCTGGGAGTTGTCGCCGGCACGCGCCAAGCCTCCGGTTCCACCAACCTCATGCGCCTGCACGTGGTCACTGATGAAGAGGCGGAGCGCATCGGACATCCTGAGAAGCCCTATCCCAAGAAGGCACATCCTGAAAAGCCACACTCTCAAAGGCTGCGCCCCGAGAATCCGCGAGCGCAGAAACCGCGCCGCACACGTCGCCGCAAGCTATAATTCCCCCGTATGCCGCAGGAAATATTGTCGGTGGCCATCTGGGAGCCCGTCCCCGGCATGGAAGCGGACTCGCTGGCTACCCTTCGCGAACTCGGTTCCATCGTAGCCGCGAAAAATTACGGACGCGACCAGCTCTACCGTGACCGCGAATCGCACTACGTTCTACTGCGCCACTGGAAGTCGGAAACCGCACGCGGCGCCGCCCAGGAAGATCCCGACATGCTGCGCTGCTGGGCCCGCCTGGGAAATGAAATTCAGATCGTAAAAGTCTACGAGACCCTGAGCGAAGTGGCACTCGACAGCCGGAAGTAAGCAGGCTCATGTGGGGACCGCCGCCCCCGGCTGTCCGGCCGAGCGAAGCTCGGCAGCCCCTTGCCCGATTTAGAATGATCACTTGCCGCCAACCACCATCCGCGAATTCTCCGACACCGCCGTCGACCCCAAAGTTCGCGGCTTCCTCCATATCCCCGAAACTCTCAACGGCGAGGGCTTAGTTCTGTCCCATGGCGCCGGCTCGAACGCCACCGCACCGCTTCTCGGAGCACTCGCAGAAACATTCAGCGCGAACGGTTTCACCGTCCTGCGCTGCGATCTTCCCTACCGCCAGTCCAGATCCTTCGGGCCCCCCGGCCCCGGCGACGCCGCCCGCGACCGCGCCGGTTTGACGAATGCCCTCGCGGCCCTCAAAAAGATGGTTTCCGGCCGCCTCTTTCTCGGAGGCCACTCCTACGGTGGCCGCCAATCCAGCATGCTCTGCGCCGAGCAGCCAGATCTAGTGACCGCCCTGCTCCTGCTTTCCTATCCTCTTCATCCCCCGCGCAAACCCGAGCAACAGCGCACCCAGCACCTCCCCGACCTGCGCACGCCAACCATGTTTGTTCAAGGCACACGCGATCCCTTCGGAACAATCGCTGAAATGGAGCGCGCTCTGAAGATGATTCCGGCCAGAACGAAGTTAATCGTGGTGGAAGGCGCCGGTCACGATCTGGGATTCAAAGGGAAGGCCAGGCAGGAGGAACTACCGCGGAGAATAGTATCTGAGCTTACTGATTTCCTGGGCTTGTCATCATGAGTGTGTTCGCGGCGCGAAGGACCTGCGCCATCCCCAGCAACTTGAATGGGTCCTTGATCTGGCCAACGGCGCCCGCCTCAGGATGACAAATCGCACATCAATTCACCCACCCCGACTTCGATCCGCCATTCCCTTTATGCGTATCATCCTCCGGCGGGATGTAATTGCCTTGCTCGTCAAAATGGACCTGCCGATCGTGCTTCGACATATAGACCTCGAACTTTTTTGCCGCCCGCCGCCGCTTCCAGCGATAGTAGGAATTGCGCATGCCGTAGTAGCGCTCCGCGAATCCCACATTCACCAGCGCCGACTTGGGTCCGCGTCGCGCGTACAACCAGCCAAACAACAATCCACCGAGGTGAGCCACGTAAGCGACGTTTCCCCCGCCGCCCATGGCCAGCGCCAGTGTCACCACGATCAGGATGCCGATAAAGTATTTGGCCTTGATGAGAAAAGGAAACGGAATCATCATGATTTCGTTATCCCCAAACAACATGCCAAATGCGATGAGGATAGCGAAAACTCCGCCCGAAGCGCCCAGCGTCGGCTGGTTGGGATTGCCCAACACGTGCGCGTAGGAGAGCGCAACCGTAGTCAACGCCGCGCCGATCACGCCAATAATGTAAAGTTCCAGCAGTCGCCGCGTTCCCCACGCACCCTCGATGGCGGAACCAAACATCCATAGCCCCAGCATGTTGCCGAACCAATGCAGAAAACCTGCATGGAGTACGCTGTAGGTCACAAGTTGCCAGACAAACCCGTGACCGATGACCAGAGACGGCGTCAGCGCGCAGTAGTCGATGATGTATCCCACCACCGGCAGCCGCGCCAATCCCAACAATTCCATCAACAGGAAAATGCTCGTGTTGATGCCCAGCAGCCAAGTCACCGCCCGGGTAAACGGAGGCAAGCTCAACGTCATCGGTTCGCCGGTTCGCCGCACTGAATTACCTCTCGATCAATTCTACTCGGATGTGGGTGCCCCAGGTCTCGCGACTTTTGCGAGACCTGGGGACTTCGCGATCCCCAGCCGTTTCAGCGCTCCGGAACCGGCACGACCGGCAGGCTCTCATGCCCGGCACGGTCGACCGCCCGCACCGCGAAGATGACATTATCCTTCGAAAGCTTCAGCGTCGCGTGCGTCACAGTGCCAACGTTTTGCGCGTGCTCCCATTCCGGACTGGTCGTCGCCCGCCACAAAACTTCGTACTCCGCGGCCAGCCCGTCCGGCGGGGCTTCCCAAGTCAGCGTGGTGTTATTCTCCAAATCCTTGGTCAGTACGTGCACATTCGCCGGAGGCGCCGGTGCCGCGGCCAACGACGCCAGCGTCGCCGCATTCAGCCGCGCCACGTGCGCCACATAGTCGTAGTCCACAAACTTGAGCATGTCTCCATATTCGATGCCATTTTCCGTGCGCACATTCTGATGCTGATGATGAAAGTCTTCGCGAAATTCCGTGAAGCGCACGGCCGCGAATCCCTGCTGGTTAAACGAATAATGATCGCCGCCGCGCAGAAAGCGATCCAGCCGGAAGACAAGCACCGGCTTCACGCCCACCTCGTAAGCTCGTCCGACATCTGCAACATACCGCGCCAGCTCCCGCGACGCGGAATCGCTTTCCCCGCCCAGAGCGCGAATACGCCGGATATCCTGTTCCGTGGCCGCCGCCGGCACGCCTTCGGAGAAGACCCGAACCACGGAATGATCCTGTTCCGCGCTCTTGTCGCCTCCGACAATGTCGTTGTTGAGGACTGCTTCCGACTTCCAGCCTTGCTCTTTGGCCATCTTGGCGAAATGATTACTGCCGTTCAGCCCCTGTTCTTCCCCCGCCACCGTAAGAAAAACGATCGTTGCGGGAAACTTCATCTTGCTCAACACCCTCGCGCATTCCAGGCTCACGCCGGTTCCACTGCCGTCATCGTTCGCCCCCGGCGCATCGCCTTTCACGTCGAGAATGTCGGTATTGCGCGAATCGTAGTGTCCAGTCACCAGCACAATGCGTTTCGCGTTCGCCGCGTCTGTGCCCCTCAGAACCGCATAAACATTGACGATTTCCGTTGCCTTCGGTATACGCTCAGCGGGCTCTTGCGTGAAGCTGTCGGTCTTCACTTCCAGACATCCGCCGCAATCTTTCGAATAGCGCTCGAACTCCGACTTGATCCACTCCCGCGCCGCGCCGATTCCATGCCCCGCGGCAATCGATTCCGCATCCTGTGCCGAGATCGTCGACCGCGTTCCGAAGCTAACCAATTTCTCGATATTGGCCTGAATTCGTTGCGCCGAAATTTTCCGCAATGCCGCCGCAATCTGCGGATCGGCGACGAAGGCCGGCTCCGACTGGTCAGATGGCGCTGCGCCGCTGACTGCCACGAAGAGAAGCGCAACCACTGTACGGTAGACAACGTTACGAAAACGCAGCATGTGGGCTTTCCTCGTGCAGTTGAATCCCGCTCCGGAAGGCGATTCCCAAGGCAAAGAAAAATGTCTCATCTCCGGCCTCTTCCCCTTGACCAACAGCCGGGGAGAATCTAAATATTATCAGGATGCTCTAATAGGCGACGGAGGCTTTATGGTTCTTTGTCCCGAATGCGAAACTAATTTGGACGTCGACGAAGAAGAGGTCGACGAGGGGGAAGTGATTTCATGTCCCGAGTGCGGCACGGACTTTGAAGTCGTCACCACCAGTCCGCTCGAATTGAAAGCCGTCGAAGCAGGTTACGAGGAAGAAGACGACGACGCGGAGGAGAGTGAAGACGGTGACTTCTCTTAGATTCTCCTCGGGCCCTCGTCGTGCTCGTCTCTTTCTTCTGGGTTACCTTGCGGTTCTATTTCTCGTGCCCAGTTTCAGTTCTCGGAATGGGCTCATCGCCGCCCCGAAATCAGAGGACCGGGACAGGGATAAAGAAAAAGACAAAGACAAAGCCAAGCCCTACGCTGTCATTGCCGGCACAGTTTGGGGTCCTGATGATCGTCCCGTGTACGGCGTCCCGGTAAAAATCCGCCGCGCCAGTGACAGCCCCAAGAAGGCGAGATGGGAAGTCTACTCCGACCACATGGGCGAGTTCGCCCAGCGCGTTCCCGCCGGCGAATCCGATTACATTCTCTGGACCGATCTCAAGGGTTTCAAGTTCGGCGACGGCAAGCCGGTTCACCTGGTCCAGCAAGTCACCGTTCATATTTATAACGACGAACGCGAAGACACCGGATTGCATCTCGCCCACTAACGTACTCAAAGCCGTGAGACAATAGCCGCAGCATGAATCGCAAACAATCGCTGCGACTGACGACGCTGAGACTGGCAACGATCAGGGCTGGGATTGTCGTTTGCACGCTGCTCGTGGTATTGAGCGCGGTCGCGACCGCCACGCCCGACAAAAAAGATAAAGCCGTCGGAAGGCTGCTGTTCGGCAAGGTGCTCGATCCGCAGGACAACCCTCTTCCCGATGCCATCGTCTATGTGACCAACACGCGCACGCGCGCGGTGAAGACCTATATTGTGGGTCCTGACGGCACCTACCGTTTCCCCGCGCTCTCCACGGCCGTGGATTATGAGGTCTACGCTCAATATAACGGCCGCAAGAGCGACACCAAATCAGTCAGCCAGTTCGACGACCGCTCCCAGGTGTATGTCGACTTGAAAGTCAATACCCGGTAAGTTCCCAAGCGAACCTTTTCACGCAACTTTTCGAGGCGTTCGGGTTCAACATAGTTAGGGATAGCTGTCTGGAGGAAACCGTGAACGAACTGCATTCGTTTCGTATATCCAATCGTAACCCCGTCGCCCTGAAGGCTCTTTTTATCTGTGCGGCGCTATTATGCGCCGCCTCCGCGTTTGCCCAGGGCGGCGCCATGAGTCCTTATCAGGATGAGAAGGACGGCGTCAGCGCCGGCGGCAAGTGGATGGAATATCAGTCCGAAGACAAGATGACCGGAGCCAAGAAAGTCCGCTTCGAACTTGTGGCCGACAATTACTTTCGCGAAGACCCCAACTATCCGCCCCGCGTCGATCTGTTTTGCGAGAATGGCAAACTCAGGCTGGCCGACTTCAATCCCGGAGTCCGTCTGCCTCCTCCCAATCGTCCCGGCTTCTGGGGACAGCCTCAACTGGAAGTCATGGTCCGCATCGACGACTATCACGGCTATCACGGCTGGAACTGGGAGCGTGGCCACTTCCTTTCCATGGACAAAGGCACTACTCGCGGGCTGATTGGCGCGCAGGTGTTCAAGATCGAACTCCCGACACGCAGCGGAAGGCAGATTGCGGAGTTCTCCGCCGCAGGCCTGAACGTTGACGAAGTCCGCCACGCCTGCGATCTGACACCGAAAAAACCCAGCAAAGACTAGCATGCTCACCTAGGCACAGCTTATGCGGGACGGACGCATTCATCCGCCCCGCGAAAGCCTGCCCTGAGAGTTTGTGACTTTGTTGAAGTTGCCAAAAATCGATGCTGCAAACAAAACAGTTACGACGACAAAATCGTCGAAAATTCGAAAAAGTCACAAACTCTGAGCGCAGTCGAAGGAGCGAAGCCTAGCGCTGACCCAGACCATTCTTGATAAACTTGTTTGCGCATCGCCTCTTCTTGCAGTAGCATTTGCCAACCTTCTACCCGGCATATATGCGCGGCCATTCCGATCCTTCCGGAGCACTTCTTCTCGGTTGCGGCCTTGGACTCTGGACCTTCTTTAAAGGCTTCCGAGTCATGCGCGAATACAAAGTCCTCGAAGATACTCCGCGCATTCCCATCCGCAGCGTTCCGATGGGCTTCGTCCACATCCGCGGTAAGGCGGAGAGTGGCCAGGTTCTTGCCAGTCCGATCAGCCAGACTCCCTGCTGCTTTTACAAGGTTGTGATCGACGAGTGGAGATCGCAGGGCAGGAGCAAGACGTGGGTGAACATCTGCACCGACATGAATGGCTACCGCTTCCGTCTGGCCGACGATACCGGCAAGGTTCTAATCGACGCTCACGCCGCCGAGTACGATCTGCCGCTCGTGACCACCCGGGAAGTGAGTTCGCACGCGCCTTCCGGAACCAATGCGAACGACGCTGATCTGCTCAAGTATGTAAGCTACGCGCGGATGCACAGCATGACAGATCGAATGGGGCAGTGGATCGACAAGCGATTGGAGAAAGCGGCTCCGATCGATAATCCGCAAATAAAAGCTAAACGAGATGCGCTTCGGGCGTTGTTTGCCGCCATTCCCACCGCGGCGCAGGGTGGGAAACCACCGATTGAAGCTCTGGAAAAATTGGCAAATGCGTCCGGTCCTTTCAGCGACCCGGAGAAGGAACAGAAGCGGCAAATGATGCTCGATCGTTTGCACCTGGCGGAAGCGGCCAGCGACAGCGGCGCTCTTTCCGGGTTGATGCCGTCGGCCCAAGCCGCTGAGGGGCGCTTCCGCCTCCGCGAATTCGTGGTGATTCCTGGGCAGGAATATCTGATTGACGGGACCTGTGTTGAAAATTTGGGGGAGGGGAAGGAAGGCCCGGAAGGCGAAGACCACTGCCTGATTGCGAAGGGGCACAATGAGCCCACGTTTTTGATTTCCACGAAGAGCGATGTGCAAATTCATCACGATCTGCACAAGCGCGCGCTGCTGATGATTTTTGGCGGCGCGGCGTTGGCACTAGCGTGCACGGCGGGTCTATTGGTTCACTTTGGATTGTTCTAGGCTTGGAGGCAACTGATGGGCAGTAGCGTAATCACGGGGCTTGCGCTTTTCCTGTTCGTGGCCGGGACGCTCATTTACGTCGTCATCCTGTTCAACGGGTTGGTGCGGTTGCGCAATGAGAACGATCGCGCGTGGGCCAACATCGACGTGTTGCTCAAGCAGCGTCACGACGAGATCCCAAATCTGGTCGAGACCGTTAAGGGATACATGCAGCACGAGCAGCAAACGCTGCTCGCCGTGACCCAGGCGCGAACGGCATCGGTGAGCGCGGGCAGCATCGGACAGAAAGCCGTGGCAGATCTGCAGATGGCGAGCGCGCTGCGCGGGCTGTTTGCCGTGGCTGAAAATTATCCGCAGCTTAAGGCCAACGCGAACTTCCTCAAGCTGCAAAACCGCATCAGCGAACTCGAAGAGCGCATCGCCGACCGCCGCGAATTTTTCAATGACGACGTCAACACCTACAACACACGCATCGGCCAAATCCCAGACGTATTCGTGGCCAGCTTCATGAACCTGAAGCCCCGGGAGATGTTCAAAGTCTCCGACGAAGATCGCAAGCTCGTGGAAGTCAGTTTCGCGAGTGGTCAGCGCACGGGGGCTTAGCGACGCCGTTTTCCGGCCGGGCTTCGGCCTCTCCAGTTCTGAACCTGTACTTTGGTAACTCCTAGAAACTGCCGCCCATGGGCATTCGGGCTACCGCGCTCTGACGGTCCTGAGCCTTCGGACATGCGGTCTGCACACTTTCGTCATTAGCCTCTCCTTATAATCGAGAACTACGCTCTAGGGCGAGGTTTTCTCGATCATGAAGAACACACTCACGAAGTCGCTCGTAGTACTGGCAGCGGGTGGTCTGATATTTGTTGGGGCCGCCGCTGCGCAACCTCAAGCTGGTCCGGGACAAGTCGATCCGGGTCATCCGCGCGTCAACCAGGTTAATGGCCGCGAAACGAATCAGCAGAAGCGCATCGCCAATGGGGTCAAGAACGGCAAGCTCACGCCGGGACAGACTGCGCATATTGAAAAACGCGAAGCGAAGATTCAGAAGACCGAAAAGAAGGACATGGCCGCGCACAACGGACACCTGACCAAGGCGGAGCAGAAGAACCTGAACAAAAGACAGAACAACGTGAGCAAGACCATCTACAAAGACAAGCATTCCAAGTAGCTCGAGCTTCGAAATTCGATTTTCCCAAAGTTCCGGGTAGAGCCACGGATGGCCGTGGCTTTTTTCTTTTAGACTCAGTTGCGATTTGATGTCTTGGATGTTCTTTTCTTAAACATCTCTAATGCATTGAAAGCGATGGAGTTCTGCCGGCTGTGACGAATTCGCGGAAGATGCCGGCGGACCACAGGCGTTAAGCGCGGGAAGCTTCTTTTCCTGATGACGCGACGCTCAAGCGCCGCTTTTCCACACCACTGCCGGGGCTCGGCACCGCCGCTACACAATTACGCGAGAAGTTTGGCGGCTTCTTTGGCGTAGTAGGTGAGGATGATGGTGGCGCCGGCGCGGCGGATGCTGAGGAGGGATTCCATCATGACGCGGTCGCGGTCGATCCAGTTGTTTTGGGCGGCGGCTTCGATCATGGCGTATTCGCCGGAGACTTGGTAGGCGGCCAGGGGCAGGTCGAAGCGGGCGCGGGCGGCGGCGATTACGTCAAGGTAGGGCATGGCGGGCTTGACCATGATCATGTCGGCGCCTTCTTCGATGTCGGCTTCGATCTCGCGCATGGCTTCGCGCAGGTTGGCTCCGTCCATTTGGTAAGACCGGCGGTCGCCGAATTGCGGGGCGGAGTCGGCGGCCTCGCGGAAGGGCCCGTAGAAGCCAGAGGCGAATTTGGCGGCGTAGGAAAGCAGGGGCGTGCTGCTGTAGCCGGCGCCGTCTAACGCACGGCGAATAGCGGCGACGCGGCCGTCCATCATGTCGGAGGGGGCGATGATGTCGATGCCGGCTTTGGCGAGCGAGACGGAAGTGCGGGCGAGAAAGTCGAGCGAAGAGTCGTTGTCGATTTCATAACTCGCCCGGGCAACGCGGGCCATCCGCGCGGCGGCTTGGGCGATAGCTTTTTCTTTTTCTGCTGGACTTTTGACTCCGACCACGCGGGCGGTGTCCATGGCATCGACTGCGGCGGCGCCCAGGGATTGCGGGGCGGCCTTCACGACCCCGCAGTGGCCGTGCGACATGTATTCGCAGAGGCAGACGTCCCCCATCAGGATCAGGTCGGGGACTTCCTGCTTGAGGGCGCGCGTGGCTTGCTGGACGATGCCGTCTTCGTCCCAAGCGCCGGTGGCGACTTCGTCTTTTGTCTCAGGAAGGCCGAACAGGATGACCGAGGAGACGCCCAGGGAATGAACCTGCTGGGCTTCTTTTACGGCTTCGTCCACCGATAGATTGAAGACGCCGGGCATGGAGCGGACCGGCTTGCGGATGCCTTCGCCGGGACAGACGAACATGGGGTAGACGAAGGCGTCGGGGGTGAGCCGAGTCTCGCTGACCAGATTGCGCAGCTCAGCGGTACGGCGGAGGCGGCGAAGGCGGGTTGTGGGGAATGCCATGGGTGGTCACCGGAGGGAACGTAGGATCGATGCTCCCCTGGATGATTTTAGAACATCTTTGAGACCGAGGCAGCGTTGGTTCCTGTAGATTATTTTGCTTGGCTGGAGGGGAGATCAAAATCCCCACCCCTTCGGCGTCGCTCAGGGCAGGCTCGGTCTCGCCAAAGAGCGGCGAGACAGGGATCGGCCACCCGCCTGGTTACATATGTGACGGAAGTAACCTGCGGATTTCGGCGGTTCTCGGGATGACGGATTCGGTGCCATAGAATTAAGGACGGATGAATCTGTATCGGCGCCACCGGTGGTTTGCTGCAGCGGCTGGAGTGACTCTGGCGGTTGCAGGGGTGTCGGTTGTTGCCCATCGAAGCGCAGGCCTGGTTGCGTTTGGAGATCTCGCGGGACTGGCTCTGATGCTGGCGGCGGCCGCGATCGCGCTGGGCAACGCTGTGGCGCGACCGGGACAGGAGCGCAGTTTCTGGGCATTGATGACGTTAGGATTCTCACTGTGGGCGTGCCACCAGGCTTCATGGACCTATCGCGACATATTTCTACATCGCCAGATTCCGGATATCTCGGTCTTTGACATCATTCTTTTCTTTCATGTGGTGCCGATGATCGCGGCGGTAGTCTGGCGGCCGGATTTGCTGAGGAAGGAAGGCAGAGTTCACGTTGGGCTGCGTAATTTTCTGATGCTGTTGGGATGGTGGATCTTTCTTTACGCCTTCATCGTGTTTCCCCATCAGTATGTGGCAAAGGATGTCGGTTTATACAACCTCTGCTACAGACGGCTTTATCTGGTGGAGAACATCCTGCTGCTGGCGGCGTTAGGACAGGCGGCGTGGACCAGTTCGAGTGGATGGCGGCGCGTGTATCTGCATTTTTTTTCTGCGGGGCTGCTGTATGCCATTGGTTCCCGACTGCTGGAGTGGGCAGTGGCGAGCGGCAGATACTACTCGGGAAGCCTGTACGACGTTCCCTACATTGCGACGCTGGCGTGGATGGCGGCGGCCGCTTTGTCAGCGCGCGCATGGGATTTGCAAAGCCGCGAGACAAGTTTTGATCCGCGGTGGAAGAAAGTGATTCCGCGCCTGGTGATAATGGCGCTGTTGTCACTGCCGCTGCTGGGCCTGTGGACTGTTCTGCTCGATCAATCGGCTCCTCCTTCGCGGGTGTTCCGCGTTGCTACCGTGCTGGTGGCGATGCTGTTGTTGGGAGCATTCGTTTTTCTGCGGCAGTATGTTCAAGATCAGGCTTTGATGGCCGTGTTGCAGGAGTCGCGGCGGGGATACGAGAGCCAGAAACGCTTGCAGAGCGAACTGGTCCAGAAAGAAAAGCTGGCCTCGCTGGGCAACCTGGTGGCGGGCGCGGCACACGACATCAACCATCCTTTGGACGCCATCATGAATTATTCGGAGCAACTCTGGGCGAAGGAGCGGCTCACGGAAGAACAGAACTCACTGGTGCGCAAGATTGTGAATCAAGCGCGCCGGACGCGGGGTCTGGTGGCGGACCTGTTGAGCTTTGCCCAGCAATCGCCGGCAGAAAAGAGTCCCGTGGACGTGAGTGTGCTGCTGAACCGCGCGACTCAAATGCTGGAGTCGCGTCGCTTACCCGCAGCCATTCGGGTCAGTCTTTCCGTCGACGCCAAGTTTCCCCGGGTGCAGGGCAACGCCAATCAACTTTTTCAGGCGTTTGTCGAGATCATCGAGAATGCGATGGACGCCTTGGAAGAAGCCGGCGGAGGATCGCTGGAAGTGACCGCACACCGTGAGGGGCACGAGGCCGTGCTGCTGTTTTCTGATACCGGGCCGGGAATTCGCGAGCCCCTGCGGGTTTTCGATCCCTTCTACACGACGAAGCCTGTGGGCAAGGGCACCGGCCTGGGCCTGAGCGCGGTGTATGGCGTGATCCAGGATCACAGCGGCCAGATCACCTGCCAGAACAAGCGGGAGGGCGGTGCGCTGTTCGTGGTCCGACTCCCGGCGGAGGCGGAGAAAGTTTCTGTAGTGAGGGTGGCAGGAGCGGTGGGGCACTGAGCATGGGGATTGCTGAGCGCCGAATTTTGACGCTGCGGCATCCGCAAATCCAGCTCCCGTTTTCTTACATGTTTCTTGAATCTGTCCGATTTTTTATCTGCTCTTCTGCTCGGTCTGCTGCTTGGTCTGCGCTCTTTAAACTTCCGACGGTGCTGTGACCTTCTGTTCCTGTACCATGAAATGCGATGGCTAGTGAATTGGCGCATAGTTCAGCGCGGGTGCTGGAGTTCGAGGCTCTGCGGGAATTGCTGCGAGGATACGCTTCCTCGCCTCTGGGGCAGGAGCGGATTGCGGCGCTGGTTCCGTCGACGGACCGCGCATGGATTGAGGGTCAGCAGGAACTGGCGGGCGAGATTCGGGAGTTTCGGAGGGTGGGCGGGCGATTTGATTTTTCCGGGTTGATCAAGGTCGGTCTACTGGTTGAGAAGTCGCGCATCCACGGCGTCGCGTTAGAAACTGGCGAAATCCGCGACGTGATTCTGGTAGTGGATCGGGCGGCGGAATGGCGTGAGATCGCGCTGCATCCTCCGGCCAGTATGAAGTCGGATTGGCAGGAAGTGAGGGCGCTCTCGCAGCAGGTTGTCGACTTCACCGAGTTTCTGCGTTTTTTCCGAAACAAAATTCAGCCTGATGGGACTCTGGAAGATAAAGCTTCATCCGAACTGGCGCGCATACGCCGGGAGATCGAAAAACAGCGGCGCTCGATTCAGGAATCTCTGCGGGGATATTTGCGGCGGCTGGCCGAGGGTGGGACGGTGCAGGATGAGTTGGTGACGATCCGGGGCGAACGCTTCGTGATTCCGGTGAGAGTCGAGCAGAAGCGGCGGGTCCAGGGCGTGGTGCACGGCGCCAGTTCGAGCGGGCAGACGGTGTTTGTCGAACCGCTGGAGACAATCGAACAGAATAACGAGTTGGTGCGGTTGCTCGATGAGGAATTGGCGGAGATTCATCGCATTCTGCTGGAAATGACGCAACGCATTGGGACGCGGGCTCTGGAAATTCTGGCTGCGGTGGAGGTGCTGGGCGAACTGGAGCTGCAATTTGCTAAAGCGCGCTTCGCCGAGGAGTACAACTGCGTAGGCGCAACATTGAATGGAGACCGGCAAGAACCATGTCGGGACGGACGTCTTGGCCCTTCCGGGGCGAGCCCAGCTCGCTTCCTGCTGCATAACGCAAGGCACCCCCTGCTGGAGCGCAATCTCAAACCCAAAGGCATCGCCCTGGTCCCGGTCACCGTGGAACTGGAGGGCGAGCGGCGACAGTTGATCATCACCGGTCCGAATACCGGCGGGAAGACGGTGACGCTGAAGACTGTCGGACTGTTAGCGTTGATGGCGCAGTCGGGACTGCCGGTGCCGGCGGATCAGGCAGAGATGCCGGTGTTCGACGCGGTGCTGGCGGACATCGGCGACTATCAGTCGATCGAGCAAAATCTTTCTACGTTCTCGGCCCACGTTACCAATATTGATTTCATTTCGCGTACGGCGACGGCAGAGTCATTGGTTTTGCTGGATGAGCTGGGCTCGGCCACCGACCCGGAAGAGGGCGCGGCTTTGGCGGTTGCGATTGCCGGGCATTTTCGCGAGCTCGGCTGCATAACCGTGATCTCGACTCATCATACGTCGCTAAAGGTTTATGCGGCGAATACTCCGGGCGCGGTGAATGCGTCGGTGGGTTTTGATGAGGCCACGCTGCAGCCCACTTACGAATTGAAGGTCGGAGTGCCGGGAGCGTCAGCTGGGATTAACATCGCGAGGCGGCTGGGCTTGAATCCTGCAATCATCGATAGCGCGCGGGCGCGACTGGGAACGCAGGCCCGGGATGTCGGCCAATTTCTCGACAAGCTGCATACCGACCTGCGCGAGGTGGAAAACGAACGTGTGCAGTTGAAGACGCGTGAACAGGAACTCGAACGCGAGAAGGCGCACCTGGCGGCAGAAGGACGCAGAGAGCAACAGGCTAGGGTTCGCGAGATGGAAAAGAAACTGGAAAGCGTGTTGCGGGATTTTGAATATCAGGCGCGCGAGGCGGTGCTGGCGATTCAGGAGCGAGCGGCGGCGCAGAAACTTTCCAAGGATGCCGAGCGCCGGGTGGCGAAGTTGCGGCGAGAGTTTCGCGAGCAGTTCGATTCGAGCGTGGTGGCGCATTCCACCGGCGCGGATCAGGGTGATCCGCACGCGCAACCGCGAGTGGTGAAGGACGTCGCTGAAGGCGACACGGTGAAGCTGAAGTCGACGGGGCGCCCCGCGCGGGTGGTGCGCCAGGTTGATGACACTCACTTTGAAGTGCAGATGGGCGCGATGAAGATGAAGGTCGCGCGTGACGATATTGCCGAGGTGCTGGCGAGCGCTCAGGCCGCTGCGGGCGATTCTCCGGTGAAAGCGGCACGTGCGCGAGGAATCTCAATCTCGCTGGAGAACGAGGGTGCTAACGTGCCCAGCGAGATTAACGTGATTGGTCAAACCGTGGACGACGCCTCGCGCGAAGTCGAGAAGTTCGTCGACCGTGCGTTTCTGGCGGGACTGCCGACAGTTCGCGTGGTTCACGGCAGCGGCATGGGCATCCTGCGCAAAGCCCTGCGGCAGTTGTTGCAGCAGCATCCGCATGTGGCAACGGTGGCTGAGGCTCCGCAGAATGAGGGCGGGGGTGGGGCGACGGTGGTGGAATTGAACGTGTGAGCAGTTTCGCGGCAGGGGGTGGAGCTGTGATCCGGGTAGGGATGCTTCGACTGCGGAGAATCGTCCTCCGGACGATCCTCCTCCGCTCATCATGACAGCGGGCAAAGGTCGTTAATAAGGGCTGCTTTTTGCTAGGTCGTCAACCGAAACCGTCGCGATTCCCACAGATTCTCCACAAACAATCCGCTCGCTGTATATTTTAATCAGCGGTCTTTTACCTCACAATTCCTACGGAGAAGTCTGCCCCTAACATGGCGAACCCTGGCGATTTCGCGTACACGGTCAAGCAGCAGGCGGATATTGTTCGCATTATTGGCGATTACGTCAAGTTGAAGAAGGCGGGGGCGCAGAATTATTCGGGGCTCTGTCCGTTTCATGGGGAGAAGACGGCGTCGTTTTCGGTGCATGCGACGCGGCAGTTTTATCACTGCTTTGGGTGCGGGCTGTCGGGGGATGTGTTCAGCTTCGTGCAGAAAATCGAAAATATCACTTTTCCCGAAGCCGTGCGGATGGTGGCGCAGAAGCTGGGGATACCGCTGCCGAAGGCTGCATATTCAACTCCGGGCGAGGCGAAGGAAGCACGGCTGCGAGGGCAGTTGCTCGACGTGCATGAGCGGGCCGTGGCGTTCTTTCAGGAGTGCTTGCGGCGTCCGGAGGGCGCGCGGGCGCGGGAATATGTGGCGGGGCGCGGGCTGGATCAGGAGATGATTGCGCGGTTTCGCATTGGATATGCGCCGGATTCCGGATTTCTGTTGCGCGATCGTCTGAAGGGGGAATTCAGCGAAGAGGTGTTGCGGGAGAGTGGGTTGTTTTCGTGGAAGGAAGACAGCTCTCAGCCGTCAGCTCTCAGCCGTCAGCAAAACCCGAGGTCCCTCGACTCCGGTGGGCCGCTCGAAGGCGAGCGTCCCGCCTCCGCTCGGGATGACACAGGGGGGGGTGAGCCAACGACCAACGACCAACGACCAATGGCGGTGGCGATGTACTCCAAGTTTCGCAATCGGGTCATGTTTCCGATCGCAAGCGAGGCGGGGAAGGTGATTGGGTTCACCGGGCGGACGCTAGCTGTGGATGAAAAATCTGGGCCGAAGTATTTGAATTCGCCAGAGACGGCGATCTATTCGAAGAGCCGCGTGCTGTTCAATCTGGATGTGGCCAAGGAATGGGTTAAGAAGTTTGATTACGCGATTCTGGTTGAGGGTCAGATGGACTGCATTTCGGTGTATGCCGCCGGATTTCACAACGTGATTGCCAGTTCGGGGACTGCCTTTACCGAACTGCAGGCTAAGTTGCTGGGACGATTCAGCAAGAATGTGGTGGTGAACTTCGATCCGGACACGGCGGGAGCGAAGGCGACGGAGCGAACGCTGGGCCTGCTAGTTGAGGAAGAATTCACGGTCAAGGTGCTGACGCTCGAGCAGGGATTCGATCCCGATCTCTATATTCGGCGCAAGGGCAAAGAAGCTTACGGGGCCGCGCTGAAGACTTCGCAAAAGTATTTTGATTACCTGATCGAGCGGGCACGTTCACAATTTCCGGTGCGCAGCGCCGACGGTAAACACAAGGCCGTGCTTTATCTTCTTCCGCATATTCAGCGTGTACCCAGTCGAATTGTGCGCGACGAACTGGCGCAAGAGATCGCGCAGAAGTTGGGGATCGATTCGGCGGTGTTACGGCAGGAGTTGCGTCATGTGGCGGGCTCGCGCTCGACTGCGTCCGTCAAACTTCCAGCAGAGGCGCAGGTCACGGACGCGGAAAAGGTTCTGATTCGCGCCTTGGCGTCGGCCCGGCAGATGCAGCCTGGCGAGGAACATGTTTCTGCGCGAGATGGGGCGGAGGAAGAGTTTGATCCGGCGCGGCAGGCGCAGTTTGTCCTGCAGAACGAAGGGCTGCATCATGGGCTGGCGACCGAGTCGCTGGCTGAGTCCCTGCTCACTGTGGGGCGCGAATATGCCGATGTGCTTGAGGTGCCGGCCTCGGAAAGCGACCGCCGGATGCTGGCGTCGATTTTGCTGAAGGAGGACGAAGAACTGACCGCAGAGGTGCTGGAAGCCGCGGTGCGCGCCTTGCGACGTATACATTTGCGGCGGCGACAGGAAGATCTGCAGCGGGAACTGAAAAAGCCCGGCCTAGCGGCCGACAGGGAACGATTGCGGGAACTGCTGACGGAACTGGAGCGAATCAGCCGGGCGCTGCGCGATCCGGGTTTAGCGGAAGATGGGCTAAAAGTGGCGGGAACCAAAAAAACAGCGTGAAACAAAAAGCCTTTTAAAACCATCTAAGTATTTAGGAGAATTGCAGATAGCCGGCGGGTACGGGAGAGATCTGGCGGGCATCCGATAGACGGCACAGCACTTATGTGCTAAACTCCGTAAGTTTGTGCAAGACGCACATTCCCGCACAACCCACATTCCCACCCTTTGAAGGAACTGTATCACACGCTCCTGTGGAGCGGAATAACGAAGTTTAAGGACACACCTTTTGGCTCTTGACGACAAGTTCGACGACATTAAAAAGCTGATCGACACAGGCAAAGAGAAGGGATATCTCACCTATGACCAGGTCAACGACCTGATCCCGCACGACGTGCACAGTCCCGAAGACCTGGATGATCTGCTGACGACGATCGGCACGCAGGGAATCGACGTGCTGGAAGGGCCCAAGCTGCCCTCCGCCACGCTGGACAAGAAATTCGACGAATCGGAAGAAGGGGAAGACGTAGAGCTTGACCTGACCCCTGGAGCTCTGGAAAAAACCAACGATCCCGTCCGCATGTATTTGCGTGAGATGGGAACTGTGCCGCTGCTGACGCGCGAAGGTGAAGTGGAAATCGCCAAGCGTATTGAGCGCGGACAGCTGCGCGTGCTGAAGGCGTTGTCGCGTTCGCCCATTGTGATTCGCGAATTGCTGGCGATGGGCGAGGATCTGAAGAAGGGCGTGCGCTCGATCAAGGAAGTGGTCACCTTCGACGAAGAAGAGATCACCGACGAGATCCTGCAGAATCGCCTGAACGAGTTCACCGGCAAGATCGACGACATGGCCAAGCTGTACAAAAAGGCCGCGTTGCTCGAAGAAAAGTACGCCGAAGTTTCGCTGAAGAAAAAGCCGAAGGATCATCGCCGGGCCCGCCGCCGGCTGGCGCGTGGCATTGTTGCTGTGTCGCAGGCAGTGCGCAAGCTCGGTTTCACCAACGCCGAGCGCAAGCGTCTTATTGAACGTCTTAACAAGACGGTCGACGGCATGCGATCGCTCGACCGCCAGACGCAGAACCTCGAGCGCAAGGCCGACGCCACTCGGAGCGAAGAGCAGAAGAAAGAATATCGCCGGCAGGCGCGAGCGATTCGCGGTGAAGTCGAAAAGCTGGAACTCGAAACCGGCGTGTCGTTTCCGGAGCTCAAGCGCACCCAGCGCGAGATCATCCAGGGCGATATGGATGCGGAGCACGCCAAGCGTGAGCTGATAGAGGCCAACCTCCGCCTGGTAGTTTCGATTGCCAAGAAATACACCAACCGCGGATTGCAGTTCCTCGACCTGATTCAGGAAGGCAACATCGGCCTGATGAAAGCTGTCGACAAATTCGAATACCGGCGTGGCTATAAGTTTTCTACGTATGCCACGTGGTGGATTCGCCAGGCCATTACTCGCGCCATTGCCGATCAGGCGCGCACAATTCGTATTCCGGTGCACATGATTGAGACCATCAACAAGCTGATCCGCACTTCGCGGCAGCTGGTGCAGGAACTGGGGCGCGAGCCTACGTCGGAAGAAATCGCCAAGCGGATGGACATTCCAGTAGCGAAAGTGCGCAAGGTGCTGAAGATCGCGCAGGAACCGATCTCGCTCGAAACGCCGATCGGAGAAGAGGAAGATTCGCATCTCGGTGACTTCATCGAAGATCGCGGCGTGGTTTCTCCGGCGGAGGCGGTGATCAACGTGAACCTGAAGGATCAGACGGGACAGGTCCTGCGCACGCTGACTCCGCGCGAAGAAAAAGTCATCAAGATGCGCTTCGGCCTGGAAGACGGCAGCGAGCACACTCTGGAAGAGGTCGGGCAGTCGTTCGCGGTGACTCGCGAACGCATCCGCCAGATCGAAGCCAAGGCGCTGCGCAAGCTGCGGCATCCTTCACGTTCGCGGAAGTTGCGGGCGTTTATGGATGGGGTGCGGGACTAGGGAGCATTTCACCACAGAGTCACAGACACGAGAGAAAACGGAAGGAAGGGCGCGGCTTCGGCTGCGCCCTTCCTTATGTGTGCCGAACATGTTCGACAGCTTGGGGGTGCGAGTCCCCTGCCCAACCTGGTGGAGGTGAAGGGCTAGAGAAGCGCAAGGGCGTCGTCGCGAGGCGACCCGGCTCTGATCGAGGGCACGCGAAAATGGGCCATCCCCGAAACTTAGTTCTCAGTTTTCCTCGGACTTCCACAGAGAAGATACGTCCTCCACAGCTTCTTCACAACAGCACCGGGTTTTTGTATTGCGAGTCGCAATCAATCTGTCTGAGAGTGGATGCAGCGAAACGTGAGAGTTCCTGAGCTTGCCGAATGATTGCGGCGGAGCCAGCGGCAGCCGGCGATTCTCGAGGGTGAATTGCCGGAGGGAATCCAGAGACCGCGCGCGAGCGCGAACTGGTTGCCCGGGCGTTGCGGCCTCCCCCCACTCCGCTCGGCGGAGCGGCAACAGGGTCGCTGGCCAACCGCGCGGTTGCAGAATCGTGATCGCGAGATCATGAATCCAGTAACGGGCTTTGGCAAATGCGGCGGCACTCTTTTGGAGGGCCGTCGGGCTGAAGCGGTCATTCCGCCGCCATGCGGTGACAAGCTTGAACAGGAATCCACGTACGAATGCGGCTCGGGTGGCTGGCCCGAGCCGCATTTTTATTTCAGCTATCGCTGATAGCTATCAGCTTTCAGCCTCTAGCCACAGCGTTCGCCTTGCCGCTACGTGATCGCGAATCGCTTTTCACAATAACGGACTCCTTTTCTAACAGTTTCCACAACATATCGCGGGACTTCACAGCTTCTTCACAATTGATTTGGAGATTCGCTGTTTCTTCGCTTATGCTGGGCGTAAGAACAAGTCAAAGTTCGTTACACACACTTCATGGCAACTACCGATTACAGCATCAGCACTCTTCCTGCGAACGTAGAAGCCGAGCGCTCGATTCTGGGCGCGATCCTGCTCGACAACTTTGCTTATAACCAGGCGGCCGAGCATTTGCGGATCGAAGATTTCTCGTTAGATTCTCACCGCCGCATCTACTCGCGCATGGTGGATCTGGCGGAGTCGTCGCGACCCATCGACATGATCACGCTGATCGAGGAACTCGATCGGCACAAGGATCTGCAGCCGATTGGCGATGTTGCCTACGTGTCGAGCCTGGTGGATGGCGTACCCGACCGGCCGAGCATCGAGCACTACGTCAAGATTGTGCGCGACAAGGCGCTGCTGCGTGGTTTGATTTCCGCGGCCAGCACGGCGATTGCGCGGGCATCGGACCAGGGGGATGCCGCCGAAGATGTGCTGAGCGACGCCGAGGCCGCGATCTTCCAGCTCTCGGACAAGCGCATTGGGCGCGGGTTCATGGGCGTGCAGGAAATTGTGCGCGAGTCCTTTGGTTCGGTCGATGCTCTACTGCAACGCGGCCAGCGCATCACCGGACTAGCGACGCACTATACCGATCTGGACGAGATGACGTCGGGCTTGCAGCGTTCCGACCTGGTGATTATCGCGGCGCGGCCTTCCATGGGGAAGACCGCTTTCGTGATGAACATCGCGGAAAATGCTGCGATTGAGGATCAACAGGTGGTTGGAGTGTTTTCGCTCGAAATGTCGCGCGAGGCTCTGCTCATGCGCCTGCTGTGCTCGCAGGCACGGGTCGACGCCCACAAGATGCGCACCGGATCGCTATGGCAGGATGACACCAAAAAAGTTGTGCGTGCGATGGAGCAACTGGCGCACGCTCCGATTTTTATCGACGATACTCCTGGCATTACGTTGAGCGAGATGCGGGCCAAGTCGCGGCGATTGAAACAGGCGCAAGGCGGCAAGTTGGATCTGATCATCGTCGACTATTTGCAGTTGATGTCGGGCGGAGGCAAGCGTTTCGAAAATCGTACTCAGGAAGTCTCGGCGATTTCGCGCGGCCTGAAGGCCCTGGCGAAGGAACTGAGCGTGCCGGTGATTGCGCTTTCGCAATTGAGCCGCGCTCCGGAGAGCCGCGGCGGAGATCATCGCCCGCAACTGGCCGACCTGCGCGAGTCCGGGTCGATTGAGCAGGACGCCGACTTGGTAATGTTTATCTTCCGCGAGGAAATCTATAAGCAGGACGATCCGGAATTGCAGGGCAAAGCTGAGATCATTATTGCTAAACAACGGAATGGCCCCATCGGAAAAGTGAGAATGGCATTCCTGAAAAGCAGCACCCGATTTGAGTCCCTGGCGGAAGGCGGCGACGGCCAATCTGACGGATAACGCCCGCCTACAGGAAAGACCCTAGGCGCCCCTCAGTAAGTCCCTTAGGAACTTGGGTTTGCGGAGGGGTAAAAACAGATGGGCTGCCTGTGGAAAAGCTTGTGGAATTGAAAACCCTCTTCGCAATTTTTTCCGGCAACGACGGCTCGGTCAGTTTCAGCAGGAGGATTATGTTGCCGTTAAAAGCATGCACAGTAACCAGTTATGCAATTCATGAAGCATTAACATAGGTGCGAGTTGGACAACGTTGATTTCTCGCCCATTTTGAGATTTGCACAATTTGAGGTTCTGGCCCCTGGGTTTTCGGCCAGCTTTTGGCGATCTTCCGTCGCGTCGGTTCCTTGCAATTTGTAACGTAATTGTCAATAGCAATAATCGTATTCTCGGATGTTAGACACCGTGAGCGGGGGGAAAGGCCAGCTTCTGATTCTCAGTTGCTGCCTTCGCCGACCTTGAGGACAGCCAGAAATGCCTCTTGAGGAATGTCGACGCGGCCGATTCGTTTCATGCGCTTCTTGCCCTCTTTTTGCTTCTCCAGCAGTTTGCGCTTGCGCGAGATGTCGCCGCCATAACACTTCGCAATCACATTCTTGCGGATGGCGTGTACTGTTTCACGAGCGATGATTTTGGCGCCGATCGATGCCTGGATTGCCACCTCGAACATCTGGCGGGGGATCAGTTCTCTCATTTTGGAGACCAGAAGTTTCCCGCGTTCATAAGCGAAGTCACGATGCACGATGATGGAGAGCGCATCGACCGGCTCGCCCGCAACCAGAATGTCGAGCTTCACCATGGGCGATTCCCAGTAATCGGCCAGGTGGTAGTCCAGAGACGCATAGCCGCGTGAAACGGATTTGAGGCGATCGTAAAAATCGAGCACGATTTCGTTGAGCGGTAATTCGTAGTGCAGCATGACGCGCGAGGAACTGACGTACTCGAAAGTTTTTTGCTTGCCCCGCTTTTCTTCGACCAGCTTGAGAATTCCGCCCACGTATTCTTCGTTGGTGAGAATGGTAGCAAGGATCACGGGCTCTTCGACTTTGGCGATTTCGCTGGGATCGAGCCAGCGCGAAGGATTGTCGATTTCGACCAGGGCGCCGTCAGTCTTCGTAATTTTGTAGCGGACCCCGGGCGCGGTGGTGATCAGCTCGAGATTGAATTCGCGCTCCAGGCGTTCCTGAATGATCTCCATGTGAAGCAAGCCCAGAAAGCCGCAGCGGAAGCCGAAGCCGAGCGCGACTGAACTTTCCGGTTCGAAGAAGAAAGAAGAATCATTCAGTCGCAATTTTTCGAGGGCCTCGCGCAGCTGGGTGTGCTCGTGGGCATCGACGGTGTACAGACCGGCGAAGACCATGGGCTTGATTTCTTCGAAGCCGGGCAAGGCCTCGAGAGCGGGATTGGCGTCGTGGGTGATAGTGTCGCCGATCTTCGTGTCCGCGACATTCTTAATATTGGCGATGATGAAGCCGACTTCGCCGGCCACAAGCTGGTCGATTTCCACCGGCTTGGGCGTGAGCACGCCGAGAGTTTCGGCGTCGAAGGTGGTGCCGTTCCACCAGAGGCGAATCCTGTCGTTCTTCCGCAGAGTACCTTGAAACACGCGAGTCAGGACGACGACGCCGCGGTAGGCGTCGAACCAGGAGTCGAAAACCAGCGCCTGGAGCCGGTTGTCGGGCGAGCCTTTAGGCGGGGGAACGCGCTTCACAATCGCTTCCAGCACGTCGGGAACGCCCTGGCCGGTCTTGGCGCTGATCAGCACAGCGTCGGATGCGTCGAGACCGACGGCGCCTTCAATCATTTCTTTCGTGCGCGGGATGTCGGCGCTTTGCAGATCGATCTTGTTGATGACGGGAATAATTTCCAGGCCGTGATTGATGGCAAGATACGAATTGGCCAGGGTTTGGGCCTCGACTCCCTGCGAGGCATCGACGACCAGCAGAGCTCCCTCGCATGAGGCTAACGAGCGCGAGACTTCGTAGGAAAAATCCACGTGACCGGGCGTGTCGATTAAATTCAGTTGATAAGTTTGGCCGTCTTGCGCAGTGTAGGCCATGCGGACGGCATGAGCCTTGATAGTTATGCCGCGCTCGCGCTCCAGGTCCATGGAATCGAGCACCTGCGCCTGCATTTCGCGCGCGGTCAGCGAGCCGGTCAGTTCCAGCAGACGGTCGGCCAGCGTGGATTTGCCGTGGTCAATATGCGCGATGATCGCGAAATTGCGGATGAAAGCGGCTTCCATGAGTGAGAGACTAACCCTTGATTCTAACAGGGGTTCGAGTTGCTCCCGGTTGCCGGTTGTCCACTCTTCATCGGTCTCCCGAATGGGCTTTGCATTAAACTGCAGAGGTGATGCCGGCGAATTGCCTGCTGTATTACGTCACTGACCGGACCGCGTTTCCCGGCGACGAATCCTCGTGCCGCCGCGGGTTGATTGAAAAAATCGGCGAAGCCGCGCGTGCCGGCGTTGACTATATTCAGCTGCGCGAGAAAGACCTGTCCACGCGCGATCTGGAGCTGTTGGCGCAAGAAGCGGTAAGCGCAATCCGACGAGAACGACTTTCGAGTGGTAACTCCGAGCCGGGCACTGCCCTTCTTATCAACTCCCGCACCGATGTCGCCTTGGCCGTTCAAGCCGATGGTGTCCACCTCCGCTCGGACGACGTCTTTCCGGAAGACGTGAGAATCACCTGGACCAGGTGTGGGGCAGGCTCTGCCCGCCAGAACCCAGCACGAGCTCCAATCGTGGCAGTGTCCTGTCACACCCCGGCAGAGGTGGTCGAAGCCGCAGCCTCGGGCGCAACTTTTACCGTCTTCGGCCCCGTCTTCGAAAAAACGAACGCGCAACCCGTAGGACTAAATCTCCTGCGGGAGGCCTGTCTCGCCAACATCCCGGTCCTCGCCCTGGGGGGAATCACGCTGGAGAATGCCAGTTCCTGCCTCGCAGCCGGAGCTGCGGGCATCGCGGCCATCAGCTTGTTTCAGGACAACGGCATCGCCAGAGTCGTGAAACAACTCCGCGGTTAGGCGCGGCGCTGATAAACTTTCCCGAGAAATTGCCAGCACCTCATGACGCTCACTCCAACTCGCGCGGAAATTTTGCCGTTAGTTCTCGAACCCTCGCTGATCCAGATCCCGGCGGCCTGGTTCCTGATGGGTTCGAAGGCCGGGCAGGATTGCGAGCGCCCGATTCATCGTGTTTGGGTCGACGCTTTTCTGCTGTCCGCCACGCAAGTCACCAACGCCCAATACGCGCGTTTTCTCAGCGCGACCGGCACTGCGCCGCCTCCGTTCTGGCCGGATCCAAAGTTCAACCATCCTCAACAACCCGTCGCCGGAGTTTCCTGGTTCGACGCTGCGAGGTATTGCGAATGGCTCAGCGCGCAAACCGCTCGCGATTATCGATTGCCGACCGAAGCAGAGTGGGAACGTGCTGCGCGTGGCGACTTGGAACAGAAAAATTTTCCGTGGGGAGACGCCCCGCCGCAATCCCTTCCTGACTATGCCACACGCTGGCAAGCCGGTCCCGACCCAGTTGCGCGGTATGCCCCCAATGCATTCGGCCTTTACGACATTTGCGAAAACGTGCACGAATGGTGCAGCGACTGGTATGACCCGAACTATTACTCAGTCTCTCCGGAGCGCAACCCGCGTGGTTCGGGCCAAACCAAACGCAAGTCCTCCCGCGGCGGATCGTGGCGGCATCACATTAAAGTAGCTCGCTGTTCGGCCCGGTCCAGCATCCCGCCAGATTTTCAGTATGCCGACTACGGATTCCGCGTCGCGTGTGATTCAGTAAGTGTGTAATTTGGTAATTGTGTAAATTGAAGAACTTGGCGGACCAATGGGTTTTCAATTACAAAATTACCAAACTACTCAATCTCCCATGTTCAATAGCGACCTTCTGAAAAACAAGCGCATCCTGATCACCGGCGGCGGCACTGGCCTCGGCAGAGGCATGGCCGAACGTTTCCTCGAACTCGGCGCGGAGGTCTACATCTGCGGCCGCCGCGAAGAAGTCGTCGCTCAGACCGCAAAAGAACTCTCCGCAAAAGGCGCAGTTCACTCTGTCCCTTGTGACGTACGAAATCTCGACGCCGTGGATGCAATGATTGATTCCATCTGGAGTGTCGGTCCGCTCGACGTGCTCATCAACAATGCCGCCGGCAACTTCATCGCGCGCAGCGAAGAGCTCTCCTCGCGCGCTTTCGAGTCGGTCATCGGAATCGTGCTCATGGGAACGCTGCACTGCACCATGGCCTGCGGACGCCGCTGGCTCAAAGCTGCCCATCCCGGCACTGTCCTCAGCATCTCCGCCACCTACGCGCCCGTGGGCTCCGCTTACGTCGTCCCGTCAGCCGTTTCCAAAGCCGGAGTCGAAGCTCTCACTCGCAGCCTCGCAGTGGAGTGGGGCAACCGAGGCATTCGCATGAACGCCATCGCGCCCGGCCCGATTCCGACGCTAGGCGCGTTTTCACGAGTTCTACCGCGCCCAGACCTCGAAGCGCTGGCGCTCGAACGGAATCCCCTCCACCGTTTCGGCACGGTCAAGGAACTCGCCAACCTCGCGGCATTTCTTGTGAGCGATGGATCGGGCTACATCAATGGCGAAGTCATCCGCATGGACGGCGGCGAATTTCTGCAAGGCGCCGGCGAGTTCAGCAACCTGGGGCGGGTCCTGACGGAAGAAGATTGGCAGGCGATGAAACCAAAAAAGCGCTCGAGCCCGTAGTTCGGAAAGGAAGGATTGAATCCGGTGAAGGACCAAACGACGCAGGATCAACGACCACCGAACGCCTAGCCAACATTCTTTCGCGGCATGATAATCGCCTTCATCAACATATTCAGCAGGCTTAACACAATCGCGCCGATGAACGCCGCCAGAAACCCGTGCACCTGAAATCCCGGCGCCAGCAGCGCGGAAGCAAACTCCAGCATCAGGGCATTGATGACGAACCAGAACAATCCCAAAGTAAGAAGCGTTAAAGGGAACGTAATTACCTTCAGGACGAATCCGATGGTCGCGTTGATGAATCCGATCACCAGCGCCGCGATCAGAGCGTTCCTCGGCCCGCTGACAGAAATTCCGGGCACGATCTGAGCCATAACCCATACTGCAACCGCACTCAACACCCAATGCAATAGCAGTCGCAACATTTTGTTCCTTGCTCTGGCGCGCGCGCGCCAGTTCGATCCGTGCACGGAAACTATACCAGCATTCGCCGTGCTTGTCCGGCGATCATATCTTCGCGAAGAAAATAACGCACTCAAAGCCCAGTGCCCGGTCGCATACGATACACTTTCCAATTCACTCCGAGGAGGAATTTCGCATGCCCGACACCGCACTCAGCGGATCCGAATTCAAGAAGCAACTTCGCGCCGGAACGCCCAAGATGGGCCTATTCCTCAACGCCCACAGCCCCACCGTTGCCGAGCAACTCGCGCACAGCGGATACGACTGGCTGCTGGTCGACACCCAGCACGGTCCCATGGGCTACGAAAAACTCTCAGCGATGTTGAGCGGCATCACGAACGGCGGCGCCAAGTCGCTCGTTCGGGTCGGCGGATATGCCGATCGCCCCGGCATTCAGCAAGCGCTTGATATGGGCGCGGACGGAGTCCTTATCCCCTACATCAACACCGCCGACGAAGCGCGCGAGGCCATCAGTTGCGCCAAATATCCCACGGTCGGCACCCGCTCGGTCTACTTTCCCCAACGCAGCATGGACAAAGCCGGACTGCTCGGCTATGCCGGAAGCTGGAACAACGAAGGCATCGTCGCCCTTCAGGTCGAGACTGCCTCCTGCATCGAGAACATTGCAGAGATCGCGGCCGTGCCCGGCGTCGACATTCTTTTCCTCGGGCAGAATGATCTCTGCATGTCGATGGGCCTCTACAACAAGTACGAGTTCCCCCACATGTACACCTCGCCCGAACTGGACGCGGCCACCAAGAAACTGGTCGAACATGCGCGTAAAAACAACGTCATCCTCGGCCTATTTCTCTTCGGCACGGCGCGTGTTGGCGAATTCCTCGAAAAGGGATTCACCTTCATCAGCATCGGCAACGACCTGCATCACGTGCTGACCCAAGCCGGAGCCTACGTCGTCGACATGGAAAACATCGCGAAAGAAAAAGGCAAGTCGTGGAAACGCCGCCCAACGGCGTTATTCTAGATCAGGAGGGGCAAGTTCGACGAACCAACGACAACGACGAACGACCAACGACGTCTATGATTCTCACCGAAGTCGAAACCCGCGTCCTCGGCTCGCTGATCGAAAAAGACATCACCACGCCCGACTACTATCCGCTCTCGCTCAACGCCCTGGTTAACGCCTGCAATCAAAAAAACAATCGCGATCCGGTGATGAGCCTCGATGAAGAAACCGTCCGCCAGACGCTCAGTTCGTTGCAGGAAAAACGCATGGCAGGCCCGGCCAGCGGCGCGGACAGCCGCGTCACCAAGTTCGAACACCGCCTGCAGGAAGTCTTCAACTTCGATCGCCGCGAAATCGCAGTCGTCTGCGTTCTTCTCCTCCGCGGGCCGCAGACTCCGGGCGAACTCCGCAGCCGCGCGGACCGCATGTATCATTTTGAGGCTCTCGACGATATCGTCGCCACGCTGGATCGTCTGGCCCAGCGCGAACCGCCCCTGGCCCGAGTTCTTCCGCGCCAGCCGGGCACAAAAGAGTCCCGCTACATGCATCTTTTTTCCGGCGAACCGCCCAGATCCGATGTCACAGGAAACGCCAGCGTTTCGCGGACCGGCCCTGAGCGACCGTCGAAGGGGCCCTCGCCCGCGATTGTCGGCGCAAATTCGGCTGCTGATCGTGTAGGAATGCTCGAAGAAGAAGTAGCCCGCTTGCGCCAGGAGTTATCCGAAGTTCAACAACAACTCGCTTCCTTCCGCAGGCAATTTGAATGATCCGCCACACGACGCCCGAGGGAACTTTCTCCTTGCCGGAAACGTACAATTAGAGAGAAGGAGGCGTTTGCCATGTTGGCTTTTCTGCTCTGGTGCATCCTTTTCATGCTCTGCTGGCCTCTGGCACTGTTGGCTCTGATCGCGTATCCCTTCATCTGGCTACTCTTGCTCCCGTTTCGCATTGTGGGCGTTGCCGTCCACGGAGTTCTGGAAGTCATCTTCCTGGCGATCACGCTACCGTTTCGATTGCTGGCGGCGCCGTTTCGAGTCTGAGGGAGTTGGGTGATGGAGTCAGATTATTTTGCGACACGCAGACGCAATCTTTCCAGTCGCACCCTCGCTGGTGTAGCCTAGTCCCAGACGCCTGAATTCTTAGGAGGACCTATGCGTCGCCGCGAATTCCTCGTTCGCTCCGCGTCCGGCCTGGGAGCGGCCTGGCTCAGTTCCAGTTCGATCCTCAATGCCATTGCAACCCAGACTCTCCCTACGAAGTTCTCCGCATCCGATACCGTCACTCTCGGGAGCACTGGTATCAAAACCAGCCGACTCGCCATGGGCACGGGCACAGTCGGCTCCGGAGGACACTCCCATCAAACGGCGCTTGGTGTTAAAGGGCTTTCCGATCTTCTACTGAGCGGATACGATCACGGCCTGCGCTTCTTCGATTCTGCAGACTCCTACGGAAGCCATCCCCACGTCGCCGAAGCACTCAAGCATGTACCGCGCGACAAAGTCACAGTCTTGACCAAGTCCTGGGCGCGCGATGCCGCCGCTATGCGCGCCGATCTCGACCGCTTCCGTCGCGAACTCGGGACCGACTATCTGGATGTATGCCTGATGCACTGCGTCACCGAAACCGACTGGACCGATCGCTACAAAGGCGCGATGGATGTGCTCTCCGAAGCCAAACAGAAAGGAATCATTCGCGCTCACGGCTGCTCCTGCCATACCATCGAAGCCCTACGCGCCGCGGCAAAATCTCCGTGGGTGGAGATTGATCTCGCGCGCATCAACCCGGTCGGCGCCTACATGGACGCTGATCCCGCAACGGTGGTCAGTGTTTTGAAGGAAATGAAAACCGCGGGAAAAGCCCTGGTGGGCATGAAGATTCTAGGCCAAGGCACGCTGCGCAATCGTCAGGACGAAGGTATCAAGTTCGCGCTCTCGTTAGGGATACTCGACGCCTTCACCATCGGCGCCGAAAGCAAGCAGGAGCAGGAAGACCTGATCCGCCGCATCGCCACTGCCTAGGTTCAGGTAGTAACAGCCGCCTCGGCGTCCAGCCGCGAAGCGGCGAAAGAATTCAGCCCCACGGCGCAAGCCGTGGGTCTTGTCGTCGCATGGGGAAGAGCCCCCCCGCAGGGGCGAAAGAAAAGCCACCGCGCTCAATTCTAACTCTCCATCACCTTTAATCCCGAACTCACAATCAGCCGCGCCTCAGTCGCGCGCTGCACATCCTCCGCCGTCAATCCCGGCGCCACTTCCTCCAGCACCAGCCCGTCTTTGGTTACGCGGATATACGCCATTTCCGTCGCAATCGTATCCACCACGTTCACTCCCGTCAGCGGCAGCGTGCACTTTTTTAAAATCTTGGGCGCTCCATCGCGCGTGGTATGCTCCATCGCCACCACTACGCGTTGCGCACTTGCGACCAGATCCATCGCGCCGCCCATTCCTTTGACCATCTTTCCGGGAATCATCCAGTTCGCTAGGCTTCCCGACTCATCCACTTCCATCGCGCCCAGCACGCTCAAATCAATATGCCCGCCGCGAATCATGGCAAAAGAATCGGCGCTCGAAAAATACGAGGTCCCCGGCATCTCGCTCACAGTTTCCTTGCCCGCATTGATCAGATCGGGATCTTCCTGTCCCTCGAGCGGATACGGCCCGATTCCTAGCATCCCATTCTCCGACTGCAGCGTGACCTCGATCCCCCGAGGCACATGATTCGCAATCAGCGTAGGCATGCCGATGCCCAGATTTACATAGAACCCGTCGCGCAACTCACGCGCAACCCGCTTCACAATCCGCTCGCGCTTGTCGACATCTTTAGCCGGCTTGTTCATCGTCCTCGATCCACTACGAGGTTGTCATCCCGAGCGAGGATTTTGCTTCGCGAACGCGAAGCAAAACCGCAGTCGAACGATCCCTGCACTCTAAAACTCACGACTGAAGGTTCGGGGAATTCTCCCACTAGCCCTTTCGCACCGTTCGCCGCTCAATCCGCCGCTCGTACAACTCCCCCTGAAAAATACGTTTCACATAAATCGAAGGAGTATGAATCTGATCTCCATCCAACTCACCCGCGTCCACCAAATGCTCCACCTCGGCAATGGTAATCTTCGCCGCCGTCGCCATCATGGGATTAAAATTCCGCGCCGTCTTCCGATAAATCAAATTTCCTTCGCGATCGCCCTTCCACGCTTTTACAAAAGCAAAGTCCGCTTTGAGCCCGCGTTCCAGCACATAAGTGCGTCCCTCAAATTCGCGTGTCTCTTTTCCGTCCGCAACCACGGTCCCCACGCCGGTCGGCGTATAGAACGCCGGAATGCCTGCGCCTCCCGCGCGAATCCGCTCCGAAAATGTCCCTTGGGGCACCAGATCGAGCCGGATTGTCCCCTTCAACACCATCTCTTCCAGTAGGCGATTCTCGCCCACATACGATCCAATGTGATGCACAATCTGTCCCGCTGCCAGCAGTAATCCATTGCCAACGCTGTCCACGCCCACGTTGTTGCTGATGGTCCGCAGATTCTTCGTCCCCTTGCGAACCAGCGCGCGAATCAGATTCTCCGGCATGCCGCACAGGCCAAAGCCGCCGATCATGATCGTCGCGCCGTCAAACACGTCGTGAATGGCCTCATCCGCATTGGCCACAACTTTACGCATGGCGTCCGCATTCTAAATGAATTCGCACCGCCGACAACATCTCTAAGCTTCCGGACAGAATTCTCGGCGTTCCCGCCGACAATCGTTTGACAATCTTGTGACAAGTCGAGCCCATCTAACCTCGCGCCGCGCGCGTCCAATGGACAACGGAAGAGAAACTAACTTCCGATATGGCTGGTCTGGCTTCGCAGAGCGGTGACGAGCGCGACGCGCAGAGCACACGGGAGCGAACCTGCTCCCGTGTAATGCGGCGGTCCGGTTGCAAGCCCGGGCGCTGAAACGAACATGTCTTTGCTCTCTGAATTCGATCGCAGACTGGAACTGATCATCCAGGAACTCACTTTGCGGATCGTCGTCCCCCGTTGGAACGAGTTCGATTCCGTGTGGGAATCGGCCAACAGAGTCTGCGACCGGTACCAACTCAATCAAGGCTTTCTGAGATCGCCGAATCCGTTTAATTAGGAACCGCCGCTTTGTCGCGGGATTTCTCTTTTCTTTAGCGGAGCCTTCCGCAATGCATGCGCTTGTTCAAACTCCTCCGCAAGTTGCCGCGTCGCCAAATTCTCCCGGATATGAGCCATCCGTTGCTCCACCTTCCACAACGCCGCTTGCAGATTCTTCCGGTTGCTGATCGCGATATCCCTCCACATCGAATACGGACTCGCCGAAATTCGCGTCATCTCCTGCAGCGCCCGCCCGCCGGCCGCCAACAACGGAGCCTCATCCCCAAATTCTTCCACCAGCGCGGCCGCGAGCGCCGTGGAAATCATCTGGGGAACGTGGCTGATCCAGGCGCAAAGCCGGTCGTGTTCCTCCGGCGGCAGCATCGCGATTCGCGACCCAATCTGATCAATCCATCCAGCAAACTCCGCGAACAAGCCTTCATTTAGATTCTGCGCGGGCAGGGGAGACAAGAACCATACCGCATTGTGAAACAAATCCGCGTCGGCATAATCCACTCCGCTCATTTCTTTCCCCGCCATGGGATGCCCAGCAAGAAACCGTTTCCCGGCATTCTTTCCAAATACCTTGACCGCGCGCTCGACCACCATCGCCTTCGTGCTCCCGACATCCGTGAGCAGTGCTTTCGCCGGAAGAGAGGGACCAAGGCGTTCGATCAGATCGACAATCGCCAGCACTGGAGTCGCCAGCACCACCACCTGGCTCCCGCGGACGGCGTCGCTGGGATTCGCCGTTCCCTCATCGATCGCTCCTCGCGTGCGTGCCCGCTCCAGCGTTCCTTCACGGTCGCATCCAATGATCCGCCCGGCAAATTTCTTCTTGCGGAGCGCGAGCCCCAGCGACCCGCCAATCAGCCCGGTGCCGATGATCGTGATTTGCCGAATCGACATAAAAAATATCTCGCCACAGAGTCACATAGAAAACAAAATCCTAGGATGTGCAACTTCGGCTGGGACCAAGGAATGGGATATCAAATTAGGTGCAGATTTCGGAGTTGCCTGTCTCTGTGTCTCTGTGATGAAAAGCACCTAAGCAATCTTCCGTCCCACTGCCGGCGCAATCATCCGCAACTCATCCATCAACTTCGAGAATTGTTCCGGATACAGCGATTGCGCCCCATCCGACAGCGCCTTATCGGGATGGCAATGCACTTCAATCAGCAAGGCATCCGCTCCCGCCGCGACCGACGCGCGCGCCATGGGTGAAACTTTGTCCCGCCGACCGGTTCCGTGCGACGGATCGGCCGTCATCGGCAAATGCGACAGCTTGTGGATGATCGGGATGGCCGAAATGTCCATGGTGTTGCGCGTGTAAGTCTCAAAAGTTCGAATGCCGCGCTCGCATAGAATCACATCGTAATTCCCGCCCGACATGATGTATTCCGCCGACAACAGCAACTCTTCGAACGTGGACGCGATGCCTCGCTTGAGCAGCACCGGCTTGCGAACCTTCCCGAGCTCCCGCAGCAGATTGAAGTTCTGCATGTTGCGCGCCCCCACCTGCAGGATGTCCACGTAGGGCAGCATCATCGGAATCTGCGAAATCTCCATGACCTCGCTGATCACCAGCAACTTAAATTTCTCCCCTGCCTCTCGCATTAACTTGAGCGCATCCTCTCCGTGCCCCTGAAACGAATACGGAGAACTCCGCGGCTTGAACGCCCCGCCCCGCAGCACTTTGGCGCCAGCCTGGGCCACGGCCTCCGCCGTCGTAAAGATCTGCTCCCGCGATTCCACCGAACAGGGTCCTGCCATGACTACAATTTCATTGCCGCCAATGCTGACTCCATTCGCCAGTTTGACGATCGTTCCCTCCGGACGAAAACTTCGTCCCGCCAACTTGTACGGTGAGCTGATGCGGTGAACTTCCTGCACGCCTGGCAACAACTCGACATTGCGGATGTCGAACTCAATCCCCGACCCCACAGCGCCCAACACGGTCATCCGCGCCCCAGTGGAGCGGTGAACTTCAAAACCGATCTTCACCAGGTGCTCAATCACCTGCTGAATCAGCTGCTCGTCCGCGCCTTCCTGCATCGCCACAATCATAGAATTTCTCAGCTTCCAGCTTCTTAGCTCTTAGCTTGTAGCTTTCACCAAAGTCCGTCATTCCGAGCGAAGCGAGGAATCTGCTTTCGTTTTCCAACGGCAGTGCTCTCGCTCAGTCATTCACTTCCGAATCCAATTCCGTCTCCGCTTCCGGCGCTTTAGCCTTCGGCACAATTTCTTCCTTCTGAACATTCCGCATGACATCCATAATGCGCTCGTAAATGCGCACCAGATCCCGACCGCTCAGTGGTCCCGGATTCGCTTCCTGCACATTCGCAAAAACGATACGCTCGCGGTCAGGCTCATAGATGGGCAATGAAGTATTCCGTTTCAATCGCCCGATCTCGACCGCAGCCCGAGCCCTCTCGCTCAGCAGTTCCACGAGCTCCCGGTCCAGCTCATCGATTTTCTTTCGCCAATCCTCAATGTCCATGAGAAGCAGCTCTCAGCCTTCAGCTATCGGCTCTCAGGCTTCCAGCACAAAACACGCGGTGGTTTGCATCAACGCGAATGAGCTGACAGCTGAGGGCTGACAGCTGAAAGCTCTCTGACCAACTCTGCCACGGCCGCCGCCTCCCGGCCGCGATTTCGCTCGACAGTCTCCACAATCGCACTGCCCACCACCACAGCATCCGCAAACTCACCGACTTCGGCAAACTGCTCCGCCGTCGAAATTCCGAATCCCAGCGCGATCGGCAACCTGGTCACGAGCCGCAGCCGCCGCACGAGCTTCCGCGCATCGTCCGCGAGTTGCTGCCGCGCTCCGGTCACTCCGGTTCGCGACACCGCATACACAAAGCCGCGCGACGCGTCCGCAATTCGCTTCAACCGTTCGTCCGGACTGGTCGGCGCCGCCAGAAACACCGGAGCCAGATCGTGCGCCCGCATCGCTCGCAAATATTCTCCCGCCTCTTCCACCGGCAGATCTGTGATTAGCGCACCATCCACTCCGGCGGCGCGCGCCACTTTACAGAATTTTTCCATTCCCATCCGCAGAATAGGATTGAGATAGGAAAACACGATCAGCCCTGTGGACTGCGCATGCTGCCTTACCTCTGCCGCCAGCGTCAGCACCTGAGGCAGCGATGTTTCGTGCCTCAACGCTCGTTCGCTTGCCCGCTGGATCACCGGCCCATCCGCCACCGGATCGCTGAACGGCACTCCCAACTCAATCACATCCGCTCCCGCTTCAATCGCCGACAACACGATTTCCCGCGTCGTCGCGAGGTCCGGGTCCCCGCAGGTCACATACACGACCAGGCCCGGCTTCCTGTAGAAAGTTAGTGGCATAGCGAAGAGATTGTTGATTTCTGATTGTTGATTGAAAATCCCACAACAACTCGCCGCTGACTTTCAATCAAAAAATCAACGATCATCAATTGATCTTAAGGTTCTCCCTCATGATGCCGATGTCCTTGTCGCCGCGTCCGGAAACATTCACGATCACAATCTCAGACTTCTTCATCTTCGGCGCGCGCTTCAATACCTCCGCAACCGCGTGCGCCGACTCGAGCGCGGGAATAATTCCCTCCGTCCGCGCAAGCACAGTCGTCGCTTCCAGTGCCTCTGCATCCGATGCCGGCACATACTCCGTGCGCCCGGCATCCCGCAAGGCCGCATGCTCAGGGCCAATCGAGGGATAATCCAGACCCGCCGAAATCGAATGCGTAAGCGCAATCTGTCCTCCCGAATCCTGCAGCACGTAGGAATACGTTCCCTGCAACACTCCAGGTGACCCTCCACGAAATCGTGCCGCATGATCGCCCAGCGCCTCGCCGCGGCCGCCCGCCTCCACTCCGATCAACTGAACTTTCTTGTCTTTAAGAAAATCGTAGAAAATCCCGATCGAATTCGATCCCCCGCCCACGCACGCAATAATCGTTGCAGGCAGCTTCCCCTCGGCCTTCAGAATCTGCGCCCGCGCCTCGCGCCCAATCACCCGATGAAAATCCCGCACCATCGTCGGATAGGGATGCGCACCCAACACGCTACCCAACAAATAATGCGTGGTGCGCACGTTGGTGACCCAGTCGCGCATCGCCTCATTGATTGCGTCTTTCAGCGTGCGCGATCCCGACTCCACACCGCGGACCTCCGCTCCCAGCAGCCGCATGCGGAACACATTCAGTTCCTGCCGCCGCATGTCTTCCGTTCCCATGTAGACTACGCATTCAAATCCCAGCAACGCACACACCGTCGCGGTCGCAACTCCGTGCTGCCCGGCGCCCGTCTCGGCGATCACGCGGTGCTTCCCCATCCGCTCGACCAGCAGGCCTTGTCCCAGGCAGTTGTTGATCTTGTGCGCCCCGGTGTGCAGCAGGTCTTCGCGTTTCAAATAAATCTTCGCCCCGCCCAGTTTCTCCGTGAGCCGCCGCGCGAAAAACAACGGCGTGGGACGCCCCGCATAAGTCCGCAGCAACTCCTCGAGCCGCGCCTGAAATTTCCGGTCGCGCTTCGCCTTCTCATACTCGCGCTCCAATTCCTCGAGCGCTGCCATCAGGGTCTCCGGCACATACCGCCCGCCGTAAACCCCAAAACGCCCGGGCTCGTTCCGAGGTGTTGAAACCGGGGAAGAAGAAGGCCGCGAAAAAGCGCGAGGGTGCCCCATCCTCTCGCCGTTCTTTGGCGAGACTAGGGTGGGAATTTTGACTTTCGTTGTTCTCGGAATCGTAGCCATTCCTAACTCACCTTCCGATCCATCGCCCGCACCGCCCGCACAAACGCCCGCACTTTGTCGGGATCTTTCTTCCCGGGCCGACCTTCCACGCCGGAAGCCACATCCACTCCCCACGGCTTCAGAATCGCGATGGCATCGCCCACATTGCCCGCCGTCAATCCGCCCGCCACGGCAACCGGAATAGTTTGGCTCATCAGCGCCACCGGTTCTGCCGCTTCCCTCCAATCAAACGCTTTCCCAGTCCCACCGGGTTTTTGCGAGTCTCCCGAATCAAGGAAAATAGCGCTGGTGCGCCTCAGAAACTCGTCCGAGAAGAAAAAGCCAAAACCCTTCTCGAACGTCCCTCGTGGACCTGGGGTTGCCACAAACATCCGGTGCCGAACGTTCTTGACGAAATCGGTTAATGAACCTGGCCCGTCCCCAGAGCGGGGATACACCTGTACCGCGCTTAACTCGACTCGGGTCGAAATACTGCTCGCCTGCGCCGCAGATTGGTCCACAAACACTCCCACCTTCTCCACGTTCGAAGGCAACTGCCCCACAATCTCCCGCGCCGTCTCGACACTTACGTACCGCGGACTCTTTTCATAAAACACAAATCCCACCGCATCCGCCCCCGCCTCCACCGCGACGAGCGCGTCCTCCAAATTCGTCATCCCGCAAATTTTCACCCAAGTCATAAAACCAGTTGTCAGCTTTTAGTCATTTACCGTATGTCATCCTGAGCGAAGAGTTGCTTCGCGAGTAGCGAAGCAAACCGCTGTCGAAGGATCCCTGCGCTCACCCCAGACCTGGCCAGAAAGCTCAATAAAGCCTCACCGCCGAGTCGATCCACGATACTCAACGCTCGGAACTCCCATCAACTCCCGCAACGCGTCTCCCGGCCGCTCCGCCCGCATCAGCGACTCTCCCACCAGAAATGCGTCATACCCCGCCGTCCGCAACCGCGCTACATCTTCCGCAGAATGAATTCCGCTCTCCGCAACTCGCACCACGCCCTGAGGAAATTTCTCCGCCAGGCGGAACGCCGTCTCCAGATCCACTTTGAACGTCCGCAGATCGCGCGTGTTGACGCCAATTAAGTCGCATCCCGCATCCAATGCGCGTTGCAACTCATCGTCATCATGCACTTCGGTCAACACATCCAGACCGCGTCGGCGCGCCCCTGCCGCGAGCGTACCCAACTCTTCAGACGACAGAGCCGCCACAATCAGCAGCACCGCGTCGGCCGCATTCGCGCGGGCTTCCAGCAACTGAAATTCATCCACAAGAAAGTCTTTTCGCAGGCACGGAACTTGCACTGTCGCCGAAGCCACCCGCAAATTCTCCAGTGATCCCTGAAAGAATTCCTCATCCGTCAATACCGACAGCGCCGCCGCCCCCGCCGTTTCTAGTTCCCGCGCCAGTTCAGCCGGACGAAACTCTGCCCGAATCAATCCCTTCGACGGAGAAGCCTTCTTCAACTCCGCAATCACTGCCACGCCGTCGCGACTCTTCGACTCCAATGCGCGTCGAAATCCGCGCGGCAAATGAAGCTCCGCCTGCCGCTCCAACTCGCTCAAATCCGCACCGCGGCTGGTCTCCGAGATCCGCGCCCGCGTAGCCGCGACAATCTTATCTAGAACGGCAGCCATAAAGAATCTTTTGATTATAAGGGACTCGAAGGGATGCGAGTCCGCCAGGCACTCACTGGCAAATCTCCTTCAGCTCTTTATACGGCTTCTCCTTCACCGCCGGATATTTGATCTTCTTCGCATCCATCCACTGCTCCAGCAGCGTGCCTCCATACTTCGACCCCGCATCCGGATCCGTCGCATATGCCGGATCGTTTTCCCCCTCCTCCAGCGTCGCCAACTGGAATCCTTTCTTCTGCAACAGATCCAATGCGTCCGGCAAAATCGTGCTGCTGAATGCCCCCAGGTGCAGCAGCAGCACATGATTAATGTCGTGCCCGTACACCAGCTTGGCCATCTCCCGCCCCAAATCCAAGTACGCTGATTCCGTTTCCAGATAGCTTGACCGCAGCCATGCGATCGATTTCGCATCGTGCTTCGCAGAGCAGCGCGCATATGCGCTGTTCCACATATAGTCTTCCCAATCCAGCGTGACCTGTGCCACGCGATACCCATGCGCCTGCAAATAAGCCCGCACGGCCCGCCGTTTCTCGACAGTATCTCCCTCGCGCAAAAAGGGATATCGGAACCAGTGCCAGTTCGCATCCTTCATCGCCACTAGTTCCAGGACCGGCTCATCCTCCTCGATCTCGCGCTCAAAGGCCTCTGCCGGATTCGAGTTCAAATCCAGATGCGCATACGTATGATTTCCCACCGGCTCCGCGTCGGCCCACAACTTCAAAGCCGCCGCGGCGTCGGCATTCCCTTCCAGCTTTTTTGCATTCACGAAGCCATACGCCGCCGGCACGTGCCGTATTTTCAGCACGGCCAGCGTGTTCCCGACAACTTCCACCCGTGTCATCCCCGGTGGAAGATCTCCATTCAGTGGCAGATCGTCAAACGTGATCGCAACCTTCTGTGCAGGAGAAATTTGGGTAAGAGCGAACAAAGAGAGGATTAGCGCGCCGTTGCGGCCCACCCGCCGAAGCAGATTGTTCATCGAGAAAGTCTAATTCATAGAAAGCGCCGCGCGGCAATCCGACTGCCTCCGAAGGTGTCGGACAAAAAATCTATCCGCAGGAGTTGTTCCAAACAGGCTCGGCTCGGGATATATGTTTTCTCTTTTTTGGCAAGCTGGCGCAGTGAATCCGGTTGGCAGCCTCCACCGCGCTGATGTCCGCCCTGATGTTCGCGCTGATGAAAGATCGCGACGTCCCCAGCTTCTCGTCTTCGATGAAGATGCGCTGGGAACCACGGCGATAATCGAGCAGATGGACGGCGAAGGCAAAGTTTGGGAATAGATACTCCGCAACTCAGATTAGGCAGCTTTACGCCCTCCGGTCGTATCGGTCTTGTCCGAGTCGGATTTCGCTTCGTTTGTGGATTTCGATTCTTTCGTAAACGAGAGATTTTGTCCTTCTGTCTGTTCCAGAAGTTTTCGTTTTCTCCATCGATTGTAAACAGGGACCCCTGTGCCGACGAGGAGCAGCACCACGACAATAACAGCCAACATCCCTGCCGACTGGCTTGTGGATGCCTTTGTGGCGGGCGCAGCCGGGGTACTGGCAGTGGCCGGAGGCGGACCGACAGTCGGGGAGATCGCAGCTGCGTCCGCAACCGGCGTGCTGGTCACAGGCTCCGCGGGTACAGCCGCGGCAGCGGGCGTTTCAGCGGATTTCCGCGGTCGAGCAGACGGGCGCGTTCGGTGAACCGCGTCGGCAGTCTTCGCGGGACCGCTCACCGCCGCATCGGGTGCCGCGGCCGGTGTGGCGGCGGCCGGGGGTAAGCTGACAATTGAAGCAGGTGCAGCCGCCGGTACGGCGGCGGATGGAGTTGCGCTGGCAGACGCCGCAGGTGCACTGACAGTGGGAGCGGGGGCAGCCGTGGCCGGTGCACCGCTAGCCGGAGCTGCAGTGTCCGTCTCCGAGGGGGCACCGACACTCGCAGCCGGTGCAGCCGCGGCCGCAATGCAGTGTTCGGAGATCATGCTCAGTCCCGTGACCGCGATGCTGCTCTCACTCGCACTTGCTTTGCTCCCGGTCAGGTTTACGTCCTGACCCACATACGCCTTGAGATCAGCGCTGCTGGTATTGATCTTGAAAGTCTTGCCGGTGTTGTCTTGCGCAACGGTGTAGTTGCCGTCCGAGCCACCCAGGCAACCCTTGATGTTGACCTGATCTGGGTTGCCGCTATTGCTGCTCGCTGCGGGAACCTGTGCAAACCCCAGCGCGGCCAGCAGGGCCAGTACAACCATAAGCAGGAATGCGCTCTTCATGGAATCCTCCGAGAAGTCTCGCCTTGTGGCGATCTGAATTCCGCTTGGGTTTGATTGTGCTTCCGATTTCTCTGTCGAATTCGTGCGTGAGCGGGGCCCCGGCTGGAGAACTAGGAGCATCCAAGGGAAACTACACAACCGTACTCGGTCAGAATCGGGTTGTCTGTTCCAAAGCGCTCACATCCCCCCATAGGGAGGAGAACCCTACCTCGAAAGGTACCCACCTCAGCCGCCCGCGCTATGCGCGTATGGGGCGGACACTCCTCTCCGCCGCTCTAGTCGTTTGGCCAGATTCATTGTTGGGACGGCCGCCCCGGCCGTCCGTCATCCGCCCAGCGCAGCTTGACCGATTTTCTGTCAAGCCCCCAAACCCCCCCAATTCCCCCTAGCCCCAACCTTCTAATCCAGATATAAAGTCGAAATCCTTTCCGGTTCGCCCCCGACTTCTGTGGGGCTATTGAAAGGGAAATAAGATACCGCGGCGGTGCTTTGGAAGAACCCAGTCGAAATCACCTGCGGCTAGTCTCCTAGCGGGCGAGTGGCCGCAAAGGAGTGCACAAAATCGTCGCACTGAAACCGGGCGATCCAACGGTCTTGCATCTGGCTGCTATTTCACAGCTATAGAAGGTGGCGCTGTCAGGAAACCCGGACGTCAGGTAGGCGAGGCCGCTCAGGGCGGCGGGGCACCGTCGGCGCAAAACCCCGCGACTGCGAGAGTCAAGCGTGGCGACATCACGGAACCAACTTCGTAAACTAATCCAACAACCTGCAAATTCCCTCTTGCGCTTTTCTGCGTTCCTCTGCTATAAAGAATCACCGAGAGCAGAAGTGTGGCAGCCGGTCGTATTTTGTTTGAATCTCTCGTGTCCGTCCGGCATCTAAGTATCAAAGAGAGCGTGTAGAGTTCTCAATCGTCCCGGCCACGGGACTTGATTCGGAAACAACTTGTAGGTTTCTGAAGGGTACCTTCAAAGCAAGGACCTCCAACTAAGGATCTTTTATCAACTTTCT
>CAWCVQ010000004.1:52500-232907 GCA_963799025.1 uncultured Acidobacteriaceae bacterium
GTTGAAGCAAAACCGGGCCTGTAGCTCAGGTGGCTAGAGCGCACCCCTGATAAGGGTGAGGTCGATAGTTCAAGTCTATCCAGGCCCACCAGAATCAAGGTTTCAAGGTGCCAACGTTTCAAGGTTTCAAGCTGTAACATTGAAACTCTGAAACCTTTGCAACTTTGAAACTTTGCGTTGGGGCTGTAGCTCAGCTGGGAGAGCGCCTGGTTTGCAACCAGGAGGCCACCGGTTCGATCCCGGTCAGCTCCACCAGAAAACTTGTCGTAGGCGGAGGATCTTGCATTGGAAAACTTCGTCGATCGCTTCTTGGGGTTGGGCGGATTGCTGGTGCCGATTGTGGCAATCATCGTCGGCGGGGTGATCGCCGTCATCAAGATGATTCACGTGCACGACGAGCGGCTGGCGAAGATCGAGCGTGGCATCGACCCTGACGGTCCTTGGCCGCAGCAGCGGCAGTAGCTGAAGCAAAAAAATGTCAGCCTGATGTTGGACGTCAATGAAATTGGCGTCGAACATTGGGTTGGAGGAATTCCGGGGTTTGCACGACTCCGGGATTAGCAAGACCCATACCCGCTGAGGCGGGGTGAGTGCGAGAAGTTGTTGATCTTGGTTTTTAGCTGATAGCTAGAAGCTAAGAGCTGGCAGCTTCTTCACGAGGACGATATTTGACAACTGAATAGATTGGGCAAATTACAAGGCGTTGTAAATTTTTATGAGTGCCTGAAAAACCCTGCTGGTGTACGTAGCATGAGGTTTCAGCGTTTCCGGTTTCAAGGTCTCGGGGCTGTCCCTGAGATGGCAAGACCGTGAAGCGTTGAAGCTGAAGCAAGCGTGCGAGGAGCAGGATCAAAGGCCCATAAAGTTTAAACGGCGTGTGGTGGCTGGGTTCGAAATCAAACCCAAGGTCCCCTGGACTGCGCATCAATTTCGCTATTGCGAAATCGATGCTCCGCTGGGGATGGCAATGGGGGAGAGATCGAAACGAAGCCGCCGTGTGCTGAGTAAATTTTGTGGTCAAGCTACTAAGGGCGCATGGTGGATGCCTTGGCAGAAGCAGGCGATGAAGGACGTGGCAAGCTGCGATAAGCCTCGGGGAGCCGCAAGCAGGCTTTGATCCGGGGATTTCCGAATGGGGAAACCCACGGGGGCAAAACCCCCGTACGGCCCGATGAATCCATAGTCGGGCACGAGCGAACCCTGGGAAGTGAACCATCTCAGTACCAGGAGGAAAAGAAAGAAACCTCGATTCCGAGAGTAGTGGCGAGCGAAATCGGAACAGCCTAAACCTGTTCGACCTTCGGGTCTAGCAGGGGTTGTAGGGTCGACAACAGTAGAGTTACCAATCCAGTCATTAGTCGAAGCCCTCTGGAAAGAGGGGCCATAGAGTGTGATAGCCACGTAGACGAAAATGACCTGGACTCGAAGTCGATACCTGAGTACCGCGGAGCACGAGAAACTTTGCGGGAAGCTACGGAGACCATTCCGTAAGGCTAAATACTAGCTTCTGACCGATAGTGAACCAGTACCGTGAGGGAAAGGCGAAAAGAACCCCAGCGAGGGGAGTGAAATAGTACCTGAAACCGTGTGCCTACAAACGGTGGGAGGACTATGCGGCGCAAGCCGAAAGTCTGACCGCGTGCCTATTGCATAATGAGCCGGCTAGTTATTCTTGTCAGCAAGGTTAAGCGAAAGCGAGCCGTAGCGAAAGCGAGTCCGAATAGGGCGATCCAGTTGGCAGGAATAGACGCGAAGCGGGATGATCTACCCTTGGCCAGGCTGAAAGTGGGGTAACACCCACTGGAGGGCCGAACGGGTGTTTGTTGAAAAAAGCTCCGATGAGCTGAGGGTAGGGGTGAAAGGCTAATCAAATTCCGTGATAGCTCGTTCTCTCCGAAATAGCTTTAGGGCTAGCCTCGGATGATTTGTCGTGGTGGTAGAGAACTGAATGGACTATGGGGCTTTCCAGCTTACAGAATCCAATCAAACTTCGAATGCCATAGAACAACCAATCCGGGAGTCAGACGGCGGGGGCTAAGCTTCGTCGTCGAGAGGAAAACAGTCCAGATCGCCTGCTAAGGTCCCAAAATACAAGCTAAGTGGGAAAGGAAGTCGGAACGCCCAGACAGCCAGGAGGTTGGCTTAGAAGCAGCCATCCTTTAAAGAAAGCGTAATAGCTCACTGGTCAAGCGGTCCGGTGCCGACAATTTAACGGGGCTTAAGCTTGTTACCGAAGCAGCGAATGCATGGTGTAACAGCCATGCGTGGTAGGAGAGCATTCCCAACAGTTTGAAGGTAGACCGAAAGGACTACTGGACGGTTGAGAAGAGACCCTGCCGGCATAAGTAGCGATAACGGAGGTGGGAACCCTCCGCGCCGAAAGTCTAAGGTTTCCTGAGAAAGGTTAATCCGCTCAGGGTCAGGCGGTCCCTAAGGCGAGGCCGACAGGCGTAGCCGATGGACATCCGGTTAATATTCCGGACCTCCCTTGTGTTCGTTATACGATGGGGTGACGCAGTAGGATAAGCAGGCCGTTCTATGGCTATAACGGTCGATGCGTGCAAGGTGTTTCTCGTAGGCAAATCCGCGAGGAAGCTATCACTGAGACGCAAAGCAGTACTCCGTATGGAGGAAAGCTGCCGATTCCACACTGCCAAGAAAAACCTCTAAGGAGAACGTAAGGGAACCGTACCTCAAACCGACACAGGTAGACGAGGAGAATATCCAAAGGCGCTCGTGAGAACAGTTGGTAAGGAACTCGGCAATATAACCCCGTAACTTCGGGAGAAGGGGTGCCCCGGTAGAGTTCATAGCTCGAGGGGGCCGCAGCGAAATGCGCACTGCGACTGTTTAACAAAAACACAGGTCTCTGCAAAGTCGAAAACGACGTATAGGGGCTGACGCCTGCCCGGTGCTGGAAGGTTAAAGGGAGAGGTCAGCCGCAAGGCGAAGCTTCGAACTGAAGCCCCAGTGAACGGCGGCCGTAACTATAACGGTCCTAAGGTTAACGATTCGCTAGCCTTAGTAAAACTGAACTATATGCGGGAAACTCCTCATACAGCCGATCGGTACTCGTTGTCTTAACCGACAGCAGTCAAAATCCGACGGACAAGGGGACAATCCGCAGGGAAGGCTCCTAGTTTATGGAGAACCCTCAGAGACTTTACGTTCAGCCACATTCTGAAAGGCTGGAGGCGCAATGGGTGGTGGGATTCGTTGACGGCGAAGGATGCTTCTTCGTCGGAATCAATCCACATCCGGAAATGACCTCTGGATTTCAGGTGCTTCCTGAATTCACAGTTGTACAGCATCAGCGAGACATCCAGTTGCTTCATGCACTCAAGCAGTTCTTTGGGTGCGGCGTGATTCGAAGGAATCACGGAGAGCGAATGGCTTATCGCGTGCGAAGTTTGGATCACCTCAACCAGCAGATCATTCCCTTCTTTGATAAGCATCCGCTCAAATCAAGGAAGCGGGTTGATTTTGCGAAGTTCAGAAGAATCCTGCAACTGATGACCAAGAAAGAACACCTGGAAAGCGAGGGCATCGAGAAGATCCGGGCCATCGCCAAAGTGATGAACACAGGATGTGAAAGATAAAGTCCAGCTCCTCCGGAAACGGAGTGAGAGATGACTGAGCGAAATTCCTTGTCGGGTAAGTTCCGACCTGCACGAATGGCGTAACGAAAGTGCGACTGTCTTGCCGACTGACACGGCGAACTTGTAGTGCCGGTGAAGATGCCGGTTGCCCGCAACTAGACGGAAAGACCCCGTGCACCTTTACTATACCTTTACCATGAACTATGGCCCTTGCTGCGCAGGATAGGTGGGAGGCTTTGATTCCAGGCTCTCGGGCTTGGAGGAGCCAACGGTGAGATACCACCCTGCGAGATCTGTGGTTCTAACTTACTCCCGTGAACCGGGAGAGGGACATGGTAAGGCGGGTAGTTTGACTGGGGCGGTCGCCTCCTAAACGGTAACGGAGGCGCGCGAAGCTACGCTCAGGCTGTTTGGAAATCAGCCGACGAGTGCAAAAGCATAAGCGTGGTTGACTGCGAGTCCTACAAGACGAGCAGGTACGAAAGTAGGCTTTAGTGATCCGGTGGTTCTGCATGGAAGGGCCATCGCTCAACGGATAAAAGGTACGCCGGGGATAACAGGCTGATCGGAGCCAAGAGTTCATATCGACGCTCCGGTTTGGCACCTCGATGTCGGCTCATCGCATCCTGGAGCTGTAGAAGGTTCCAAGGGTTAGGCTGTTCGCCTATTAAAGCGGTACGTGAGCTGGGTTCAGAACGTCGCGAGACAGTTCGGTCCCTATCTGTTGTGGGCGCAGGAGATTTGAGAGGACCTGTCCTTAGTACGAGAGGACCGGGATGGACGAACCTCTTGTGTTCGAGCTGTCATGCCAATGGCACCGCTCGGTAGCGAAGTTCGGTTGTGATAACCGCTGAATGCATATAAGCGGGAAGCACTCCTCAAGATGAGATCTCCCAACCCGTAAGGGATAAGAAGGGCCCAGGAAGACTACCTGGTTGATAGGCTGGAGGTGGAAGTGCAGCAATGCATGTAGCTTACCAGTACTAATCGCCCGTTCGGCTTGACCATAAAATTTACTCGGTGCAGAAAACAGTTGTCAGTTCTCAGTTGCCAGTTGCCAGTTGCCAGTTCGAAACTGAATTGGAATTAGCAATGTGTTTGGAAGTCGTTAGAAACTGAATGACTGAGAAGCAAGACTGATAACTGTGCGCCGACGCTTTTTATAAAAAAGCAAGCCGATGTAATACGTGGCAGAAATCGGAAGTTAACAAATATGAAAGTAAGCCACACCCAATCTATTCAGTTGTGAGGCATCGTGCTCACGATCTTTGATAAATCAGCTTCTAGCTCCTAAGCTTCTAGCCCAATCGAAACGGGCTCAAGCTGTGGGACGGAAGCCGACAAATCAAGTTTGCAGCGATGATTCTTCCAGGCTAGCAAAGGAATGTTTGCGCCGGGAGATTCAAGCTAGTAGCCAGGAGCTAGTAGCTAGAAGCTGCTTCAAGTTGTCGGTAATCATACCGCGGGGGATCCACCCGTTCCCATCCCGAACACGGAAGTTAAGCCCCGCCGGGCCGATTGTACTGCACGCGAAAGTGTGTGGGAGAGTAGGTCGTTGCCGGCATTAATAAAGGCCAGTCTGAGAAATCAGATTGGCCTTTTCCTTTTGAGGTGTACGACTCCGGTTACTTTGGGTACTCGGGTACTCCCAGATTTCTTCCAGATCTTTGAGGGCGTCAGGGTGTAGAACAAACTCGCTCATGCTGCTCTTGCGTCATGAACGAGCGCGACGCTTCTCGCCTCTCCGCCTAAGTTCGGCAAATGCCGTTTCGCCGTCGACGGCCTTTATTGCGTGCCCTCTTCAGGTCGTCCTGGCGGTTGTCGAGCCTCTCGCGGACATCCCCCAGTTCTTTCAAGTAGCCGGTCATTGCGTCCTCAACCCGCTCCGCGGGTGCGCGGCCTGTTTTCTGAGCGAGTTCCTGCAGGCGCGACTCGGTCTCGGGACGAAGGTTCACTTCCATGGTCGTAAGTGTAAAAGGGCGGAAAGGCAGCCGAGGCCGGCCATGATTTTCCGCGCTACGGATTCGGAGGCGGGGGCAATAACTCACAATGCTCGACGCACTTTACCGTGTTGGCCTCGACCGTGGCTTTCTTGTGGCCGGAAAAATCGATGTCGGGGAGGATCAGCAGGGTTTGGGTCCCATTGGCGACGTTAAAAGTGCAGTTGAAGCTCATGGACTGAACGCCACGTTCCTTGCAGCCGGTTTGGTCGAGGGCGTCGGTGAGGGTTACGGTCTTGTCGTAGACCTGGTCGGCAAGATGCGATGGCAGCAGGGCGACCGTCAGCGGGATGGGCGACTTGATCTTCACGCTGAGTTCCTGGCCGTCGTGGTCCGGAGTCATCAGAGTGTAGACCTTGGGTACCGGCGTGATGTCGTATTTTTCGTTGAGGATGCGGCGCCAGTGGAACTCAGGCTGAAGGCACTCGTAGTACTGGATGTGGAGATCGTTGGGGGAAAGGAATTGCCGCGCTCCGGGTCCGAGGATGGTACCAATAGTAGTGATGACGGGCTTTTCGGGCCTGCGCTCATCGCGGAAGGTGATGATCATGGGCCGATCGGAGGGAAGATGACACTCGTAAATCGCGCCGGTGACATGCTCCCTCACGCAGAGGGAGCTGAAATTCGCACGGGCTCCGGGTTGCATGGCGGCGTGCCATTCGTCGGCCCAAGCCATGGCCACGGTGACCGGGTATCTGGAGTCGATTTGCACATGCATGTCTCCGCCCCCGACAGCGGGAGAGTAGACGCGGCCGGCGTGCAGGCTGGCAGGCTCCAAGGGGATGGTCTCGCTGTTGGCGGCAATCCAGACAACAGGATTTTGCGCATACAAGTTCGCGGCCAAGGCGCAGAACAGCAGCGCGGCGAAAATCGAAAGGTTCCTCATACTAGAAGTATTGGCTGGCTCCATGCGCGTACCCTAGAAAATTCGCGAGAGGAGGATTACGAAGGTACCAGGCGCCCGGCCGGAATGTGTGGGGCGAGCGCCCCCGCCCGCCAATGCCGAAGCTGAAGCCAACGAAGAAGTTTCAGGAAACGTGCCTACCAATTCCCCGATGCTGAGCAGCCAGTGAGCACGAAGAATACTCAGACTTTATTTGCTGCTCGCCTTTTCGCGGGCGGGGGCGCCCGCGCCACATGACCACAGCTCTGGATCCATAGCCATAGATACTCTTCCGCTCTCCGCACCAACCCTCTCCTCACCGGATTCTGTCGAAGGTACCCGCACTTCCCTTTCCAACTCTCATCCGACCGCAGCACATGATCAAACGACTCTTGCTCCCAAACCGGCCGGGAAAGATGGGAGACTTTATTGATGCAATGAGCCGTAGCGCGTTTCATACATTGCAGGATATCGACCAGAGGAAAAGGCCAGCCGTCGAGATCGCGTTTGGGCGAGAGCAATAAGTGGACGTGATCCGGCATGACCACAGCGGCATAGAGCCGAATTCGGTTTTCATGCTCGCGCAAGCAGTGCCCAAGAACCAGGTCACGAGCCGCCCCAGGCAAAGGCATTTGCGATCCGGTGCAGAACGTCACGAACAGGTCGGAATCAGGCTGCTGCAAATGCGGAAGCCGCCGCCGATACCGATGTTTCGCCAAAAGCGTGTGGACATAGTGCCAGCGTGGGGCGAGCGCCCCCGCCCACCAACCCCAGCAGCATAAACATCCACGACCCGTATTGTCTGTGACGAATGAACATCCGCAAGAATGGAAATTGTGAATAGCGGCCGCACTGCTGAGGAGAGTCTCTGAACAATGTGGAGCGGGCGCCCGCGCCCGCTGCCTTTGATTTTGTTTTTTGCCGCACTTCAGCAGTTGCCCATATAAGGAAAGCCGTCCCATATAAGCATCCTTCCCACACGAGCATCGCTAATGGGCGGCGTTTTTTCCTGGGCCTACTAGGGCTCGGCCCGGGAAAACCTGCTCTACTAGTTTTTCTTCGTCGATGACTGGGGTTCCCGCTACCAGCAAATAATGCACGCCCAGGCTTGGTTCCATGGGCTTGGCGAATGTTGAGCGGTCGGTGATGGTTTGGGGATCGAAGACTACAATGTCGGCGTCGGCGCCTTCCTGCAGGCGTCCTTTGTGGAATGCGTCGGGAGTGGATCGCGCCAGCATTTCCGCGGGCATGAACGTCATCTTATTCAGAGCTTCCATCAGGGTCAGAGTTTTTTTCTCACGCACATATTGGGCAATCACGCGCGAGTAAGTGCCGGCGTTGCGGGGATGTCCTTCGGCTCCGTCGCTGGCGATCATGATCAGCGGGTTGGGAATAGTAGCGTCGACCATTTCTTGCGTGTTGGCGAAGATCAGCACCCATTGCGGCTTGCTGGAATTGTGCAGTTCGTCGAAGTGCTCCTTGGTGAGGTGCTCGCCGGTGTCGGGTATGACTAGATTGCTGTAGTCGATGCCCTGCTTCTCGCGCCATCCGGGATTGAACACGGCGGAGTTGATGGCCGTCATGCCGGCGATGTAGGGATACGCTTCGGTAGTGATGTCGAGGCTGCGCGCGCGAGCTCCGGCGACGAGCGAGATGCATTCCAGCGAATCGCGAAGGCAGGTGCTGTTGATATGAACAATGTGCAGCGGCGCGCCGGTGATGGCGGCCGCGCCGATCACCTCTTCTACCGCCTCGATCGCAGAGCCAGGTTCGATGCGACCGGTGTTGCGCACGTGGGTATAGACCGGCAGTTTGCGCTCGGCAGCAACGCGAAAGGTGTCGATGACTTCGAGGCGCGTCGCGCCGGGAGTGTATGCAATGCCCATGCCCACGCCGAGCGCTCCGGCGTCGAGCTGGTCGCGCAGGCGCTGCTGAATCTGCGCGATCTGTTCGGGGGTCGCAGGTTGGTCGGTGGCGGGTCCGGTTTGTGGCAGGATGGTTCCGTCGGGTAATGGTGTGCCGAAGATCAGGGCGCGCGCGGCCACATGGCTGGCGGTGGTGCCGTAGTGGATGAGCGAGTGTCCCTGCTTGGAGTTTAGAAATTGCGTGACGTCGGGGGCGCCGATTTCCATCTCCAGAGCAGTGGTCACGCCGTCGAAGGCTTTCACGCGCTGGCTGGCGGGATCCTGACCGTGCTGGTGCAGATCGATGAAGCCGGGAGCCACAACGAGGCCGGCGGCGTGGATGACGCGGCGTCCGTTGAGCGCAGTGCTGGTGATGCTTGCGATTTTTCCGTCGCGAATGCCGACGTTGCGGACGGCGTCGAGATGGGTCTCGGGATCGATGACGCGGCCGCCTTCGAGGACTAGATCGTATTGCTGGGCGTGCAGGAGCGGTGAGAGTAGCAGAAGACTGAGAATCAGCTTGCGCATGGTGGCTCCGAAGGTAGGGATGATAGCAGGAGCGGGGTCCGGGTATGGGAAAGCTAGCCGCGACAGAGGGCGTCGCCCCGGCCCGGATGGATCAGAAGACCCGTCCCCACGCAAGCATCGCGTCCCCACACGAGCATAGTGATCAACTACACTAACTGCTCTTGAAATCCATTGGACACATATTGGCGCGGTATACGGCCTGGGTTCTGGGGCTGATGAAAATGCTCGGAATTTGGGGGACGTTTGTGATTGCGTTTGCCGACAGCGCGCTGCTGGGGATGCCAGTGGATTTTGTTGTTGCCACGTATGTGTATCAGGATCGGCGGCGTCTGCTGATTTATATTGCCATGGCAGCGCTCGGATCCGCGCTGGGGAGCATCCCTCTGTATGTCGTCGGGTATCTCGGCGGTGAGAAGGTGTTGCGCAAGCGAATTTCGGAAGAGCGCTTTCTGAAGATCCATGCTTCGTTCGAACGGCATGAATTCTGGGCGCTGATGTTTCCGGGGATGCTGCCTCCGCCCACGCCGTTCAAGCTTTTCGTACTGGGCGCGGCGGTGTTTGAAATGAAGTTTCGGGATTTCCTGGTGGCGATTTTTCTGGGAAGATTCATACGGTTTGGGATATTGTCGGTGCTGGTGTTATGGTTTGGGCCGCAGATTGTAAGTCTGTTCGGCGGAGTCGTGAAGCAGCACTGGATCGCGGTGCTTGGAGCGATCGTGTTCGGATTTTGCTTGTGGCTGGTGGTGCGGCTTTGGCGGAGAGCGCGGGCAGTCGAACAGGGAATGAGACAGGAATGAAAAAAGGAATAGATTATTGTAGGTATCTTCGCGATGGCAGCACATCTGTTTCCCGGCAGCGGGACAACTCGCGAGACGGAACGAGAGTCCAAATAGAGTAGGACTGGCAGACGCGGTTTGTCCCTGCGCAACCAATCGCTGCTGGGTGGAGGAACTGAAATGAAGAATTCCACCTGGGTAAACGCCCTTCTTGCAGGAATCGCTTCCCTCGCTCTCATTTGTGTGTCCACGCCCGCTCTCGCTCAACACGGGGGTCATGGCGGCGCCGGTGGTGGAGGTGGAGGCCTCCATAGCGGTGGCGGTTTTTCTGGTGGTGGCTACCATGGCGGCGGGTACGGCTCTGGCGGTTATCGCGGTGGCGGGTATGGTTACGGCGGCGGCCGGCACGGAGGGTCGTCGGCGCGCAGTTACGGTGGAGGAGGTTACGGCGGAGTAAGAAGTTGGTCCTCGGCGGGCCGAGCTAGTCGTGCCGCTTCGCCGGGATGGCATTCGTTTGGAGGACATTCATCGGAGAGATCTTCATTCGGACGAGCAGGATTTGGAAGATCCGGAAACGCTGGGGGCATAGCTGGAGGTCATCGAACGGCGATCGCTGACGGGCAGTGGCATTCGTTTGGAGGGGACCGCGCTGGGTTTGGCCCCGGCGAGGGCTTTGGCCGCGGGTTTGGTTTTCGGGGCGGCTTCGGTGGACGCGGCTTTGGCTGGGGATGCTGGGGCTGCGGTTTTGGCTACGGCTTCGGCTGGGATCCTTTCTGGGTTTGGCCATCGTACTGGTATAGCCCGTGGTGGGAATATGACTATCCGCCGTATCCGTATGCGTACTAGCTTGCTAGCGGCATTTTTCAGCAGGGAGCGGATACTCGGAAGGACCTTGGGAGCTTCCAGCAGGTAGCCGCGACGGAAGCCGTCGAGGCCTGGACGGGTCAGAGGACCCGTCCCCACGTGAGCATCTCTACTTACGCGGCTGCGGGGCGGTCGCCCGATCTGTTGAGCCAACCGGCAAGACTGTGCAGCAGGACCGGCGTCCCGAACATCGCAACGGAGAAAAAGAGGTCGCTCTCGGCGGTTCCGCGGAAGAACGGAATCGCGGCGCTGTAGGACATCATCACGCCGCTGAAAGTTCTGGGATACATTTGCGGCGAGGCCGCCCACACCGCGAAGTTACTAATCAGGAAGAACGAGACTGAACTAGTCACAGCCGCGCCCACGACCCGCCAGAAGCCGGCTTTTTCGCGCAAGTTTGTGCCCAGCCAGAGAATTCCCGCATACCAAGCCCAGATGACCAACTGGTCCCAAGAGAATGGGTAGACGTAGATGAACTTGGTTAGAACCACATCCGTCGCTGCTAGCAGCACTAGCGGGACCCACATTTGGCGGCGCGAGCCGCGTGCTCCGAAAAACAGCAACGACGCCGCTAGTGGCGTGAAGTGCCAGGCGTGCGGCAGAACGTTCAGAGGACCGGCGAACGGCAAGAAGCGGACAGCAATCGTTAGTAGTACGAATAGGTAGGCCAGCATAGATCACCTCGAACGAAATTATATTCTGGGGGCTGGCGAGGCCTGGAGTCAAGAGAGCAACGACAGTGAAAAGACAAAGTCAATTATCCAAGTTATCTGGAGTCTGACGTCCAAAGTGTGCCATTCGCCGCGGTGATACACTTTTCCTTCACCCATCCTTGGCGCTTGCCGGAGTTCACTCCCCCATGTCTGAAACGCAAATGCCGACCGCGCGCACTCGCGTGGTTCGCGAAGCCCACCGTGGCGTTTACGATCGCGAGACCGTTTACAGCATCCTCGACGAAGGATTTCTCTGCCATGCCGGCTTCGTTGCGAACGGCCAGCCCTTCGTGATTCCAACTTCCTACGGGCGTAAGGATGCCAGCCTCTATATTCACGGCTCGGCCGCGAGCCGCATGCTGCGCCAGTTGAAGGATGCGATTCCGGTCTGCATCACCGTCACATTGCTCGACGGACTCGTGCTCGCCCGCTCGGTTTTCAATCACTCCATGAACTACCGTTCGGTGGTGATTCTGGGGAAGGCTACGGTGGTGGACGATCCGGAAGAGAAGTTGGCTGCTTTGCGAATTTTGTCAGAACACATTCTTCCGGGCAGGTGGGACGATGCGCGTCAGCCCAACGAACGCGAACTCAAACAGACGTCGGTGCTGCGCGTGCCCATCGAAGAATTTTCGGCAAAAGTGCGCGTCGGCCCTCCCATCGACGACGAGGAAGACTACTCGTTCCCTACCTGGGCGGGAGTGCTGCCTCTCGAAATACTCGCGGGCACTCCGGTCGACGATGTGCGACTCGATCCGGCACGGGAAGTCCCCGCCTACGCGAGGAACTACGCAAGAAGCCGGTGTCGCTATTGATTTCGACCTTGGCGAGGAGGTCTGGCGGCTAGCGGCCACCAGCTTTGCCGCTTATACCGTTCGCTGCCGCCCATCGGGCGGAGGTTCGCCAAAGCGTCTGCTGGTGGACTTCATAATCGCGTCGCACGCGCTGCTGAAAGCGGACAGGCTTATGACCCGCGACACGGGCCGATATGGCGTGGACTTTCCGAAACTACGGCTGATTTGAGGAAGGTCACGATGATCCTCTGAGGTTAGCTTCTCACGGAATCAGCAGTAGTTTCCCTGCGATCTTGCGTGCTTCCATGTCGCGGTGCGCCTGCGGTGCTTCTGCCAGCGCATACGTTTTCGCAATGTGTAGGTTGAGCTTGCCATCCGCGATCATTGCGAAAAGGGCGCTCGTGCGTGCCAGCAGTTCCTCGCGGGTAGCGGTGAAGTGGGCCAGCGTGGTGCGCGCCATATAAAGCGACCCTTTTTCCGACAGCTTTCCCGGATCCACCGGCGGCACGGGACCGCTCGACATGCCGTAGAGTACGAGCAGGCCGCGCGGGCGCATGACGTTCAAATTTTTCTCGAACGTCGCTTTGCCTACGCCGTCGTACACCACGTCGACGCCGTTGCCTGCGGTCAGGCGCTCTACTTCGGCTTCAAAATCCTGCTGGGTGAAGACGATGACTTCGTCCGCGCCTGCTTCCCGCGCCAGCTTGGCTTTCTCTTCGCTGGAGGTCGTGCCGATCACTCGCGCTCCGATCATGTGCGCCATCTGCACCAGCAGCAGTCCCACGCCGCCCGCAGCTGCGTGAACCAGAGCGGTTTCGCCTGCTTTCAGTTTGTGCGCGTCGTTCACCAGATAGTGCGCGGTCAATCCGTGCATCATGGCTGCGGCGACTTGCTGGTCGGTCACTTCGTCTGGAACCGGCACCAGGCTGTCTGCCGCTGCTGCCACGTATTCGGCGTAAGATCCGAGGGTCCCGCTCCACGCCACACGGTCGCCGACTTTCACCGCTTTTGCCTGCGCGCCTACTGCCGTCACCACTCCCGCGCCTTCCTGACCGGGGATGAAGGGCAACGGCGTCCGCAGGCTTCCGTCGCGGAAGTGGCCGTCAATTGAATTCACGCCAGCCGCCGAAATCTTCACGACCGCTTCGGTGGGCTTGGGCTGCGGCCTGGCAAGCTCGACCAGTTCCATGACTTCGGGGCCGCCGGTGTGTTGCACGCGAATGGCTTTCATGGTGTTCCTTCTACGAATAAGCATTGTCATCCGGAGGTCCGCGTTCTTGCGGGCCGAAGGATCTGTGCACTCGTCCGCAGCGCCGACACCGCCAACAGAATGCATAGGTTCTTCGCTTCGCTCAGATGACAGAGCTCTTGTGTGGGACGACTGGCGTCCCCCCTACGGAATCAGCAGCAGCTTCCCGGTAGTTTTTCGTGATTCCAGATCGCGATGCGCCTGCTGGACTTCGGTCAGCGGATAGATGTGCTCGATCCGCAACTTGAGTTTGCCCGCCGCGATCATGTCAAACACTGCGGCGGATCGCGCGACCAATTCCTCTCGCGTGGCGATGTAGGCCACCAGCGTGGGCCGCGTCACATAAAGCGATCCCTTCTGCGCCAGCACCATCGGATCGAAAGGAGGTACGGCGCCGCTCGAGCCGCCGAACAAGGCCATCATCCCGCGCGGGCGCAGAATGTTCAGTCCCTTTTCGAAAGTTGTCTTTCCCACCGAGTCGTAAACCACGTCGACGCCCTTGCCGCCGGAAATCCTCTTTGTCTCGGCTTCGAAATCCGATTTTGTATAGAGAATGATTTCGTCCGCCCCCGCCTCGCGCGCCAGCTGCGCTTTCTCGTCGGTGGAGACCGTGGCTATCACGCGCGCACCAATATTGTGCGCCATCTGCACCAGCAGCAATCCCACGCCACCGGCCGCGGCGTGCACCAGCGCCGTTTCGCCGCGCTTCAACGGATAAGTGTCATGCGAAAGATAGTGCGCCGTCATGCCTTGCAACATGGCCGCTGCCGCTTGCTGGTCGGTGACGCCGTCAGGAATCGGCACCAGACGGTCCGCGGGCACGGCCGCATACTGCGCGTACGATCCCAACACGCTGGTCCAAGCGACACGATCGCCATTTTTGACCGTCGTGACGTCGGCGCCCACAGCGTTGACCGCGCCCGCGCCCTCCTGCCCCAGCACAAATGGCGGGAGAGCCTTGTAGCGCCCTTCGCGAACGTATACATCGATAAAGTTGACGCCCGAAGCGGACAACTTCACGACCGCCTCATTTGCATTGGGCTGCGGAACCGGCAAGTCGACTAGTCCCATCGCCTCCGGGCCGCCGGGTTGCTTCACTTGAATGGCTTTCATAGTTCTCGGTTCGCAATCTCGTACGAAGATCGTCGACAAGTAATTTTACATGCGATCCTCGCTCTGGATTACGTCGCTTTCGGTCGTCGGCGACTCTGTTACACTGGCACGTCTTTTCCGCAAGGAGATTCCAGATGGCCGAAAAGAAACCGCAGACTTTCGCGAATCACACGCGCTGGGACCCGCCTTTTCACTTTTTCGTGCTTCCAATTCTTCTGCTCGGGCTGCTCCTGACGCTTATTCATTTTTTCGCCCATATCACCCACGGCGATCTGCACGATCAGATTCATGCCGTCCTCCTGATCTTGCTGGCGCTAGCCTTACTAATATGGGCGTCTAAAACGCGCTTCTACGCGCTGAGGGTGCAGGATCGCGTGATACGCCTGGAAGAGCAGTTGCGACTGATGCGGCTGCTGCCGGAGCCCTTGCGTTCCTGCATTCCTGAGTTGACCGAAGGTCAGCTGTGCGCGCTGCGCTTCGCGTCGGACGCCGAGCTTCCGAAACTGACCGAGCGTGCCCTGAACGAAAAAATGTCGCGGGCCGACATCAAGAAGGCAATCCAGAACTGGCGTCCCGATTACTGGCGTGTGTGAAGGCGCAAGGCGGACTTCAGGCGTCAGGCGCCGCACCTCAGCCTAATGGGCCGAGTTTCGGAGGCCGCGACAACCGAGGCAAAAAACCGATCATCCAACTTCTGAGGTCTGAGATCAGGCGATCGCGAGTAACCATGGGCATTGATGTCTAAAGTAACAGCCGGGAAGCCTTTTCCGCGTTGACCCCGACGGATGCACCGAGTACGATTTGGTAGAAGCTACGGCCCTTAATCCTACGGAGAAGCGCGTATCTCATAGAGAAATATGCGATTAGCAAAGCTCTATGTCCGGATCGCTATGCTGGCCTGTGTGGGCTTGGCTGCGTGCGCCTGTCAGACCGCGCAGAAACCGGCCTCTCTTCTGCCGCCTGGGAAGGCGCCCGCACTCCAGTCTTATACGCCTCCTGGGCAGCTTCCCACTATCCCTTCGACAACCGCTCCGGCCCAGGCGGAAGCTGCTCCGCCGCAAAAGGCCGGCCTCACTGAATCTGCCGCTTCGCCCGACTCCGCGCCAGCCCCGGCATCGGATGAGGTCGCCGATCTGATTGCGCGGGCAGAAAAGGAATACCGGCTAGGATTGGCGAATCAACAGGCCGGCAAGACGGAAGAAGCGAAGCAGAATTTCGACAATGCGCTGAATGCCCTGCTCAGCAGCAATCTTGACGTTCGCTCGGACGAGCGCCTGCAACAGGAGTTCGATCGCATCGTCGCCGGAGTGAATCAACTCGATCCGGGGGGCACAACGCCTGACGCCGAGGCGCAACAACAGAAGTCCGAGCCAGCGCCGATCGATGAGACCAACGGCCTTACTCCCGCGCCCGACGCCAATATCAAAGCCAAGGCGCAGGCAGAAATCAAGAATACCCGTTCCGACCTGCCGCTGATGATGACAGACCAGGTCGCTGGCTACATCACCTACTTTTCGGGTCGTGGCCGCGACACCTTCGAGCGCGCTTTTGCCCGGTCGGGCCGCTACCACGACATGATCGTGGCGACCTTGAAGCAGGAAGGCGTCCCGCAGGATTTGATCTATTTAGCGCAAGCCGAGTCGGGATTCCACCCGCTGGCTGTGTCACGCGTCGGAGCCCGCGGCATCTGGCAGTTCATGGGAAGCCGAGCCCGCGGATACGGTCTGTCACACAACATGTGGGTTGACGATCGCCAGGATCCCGAAAAATCCACTCGCGCCGCCGCGCACCATCTGAAAGATCTCTATAACCAGTTTGGGGACTGGTACCTTGCCATGGCCGCTTACAACTCCGGCCCTGGCACCGTGCAAGCCGCCGTGAAGCGCACCGGCTACGCCGATTTCTGGGAGCTTTACCGGCGCAACGTTCTTCCCAAAGAAACGCGCAACTACGTTCCCATCATTCTGGCCGTGACCATCATGACCAAGAATCCGTCGCAGTACGGATTGGATACCGTGGCGATGGATCATCCGGCGGATTACGACGCCGTGACCATCAATTATCCGGTGGACCTGCGACTGGTGGCCGAGTGCGTGGGTTCTACATCCAACGAACTGCAGGACTTGAATCCCAGCCTGCTGCGCTTGACCACGCCGCGCACAGGCAAGTTTGAGCTGCATCTGCCGGCCGGGACCAGAGATCAGTATGAAACGGCGATCGCCTCGATCCCCCTCGACATGCGGCTGTGGTGGCGCTATCACACGGTTCATCCCGGCGACACGCTCGCTTCCCTTGCCCGAAATTATCACACTACGGCGAAGTCCATTGTGGCCGCCAACCGCCTGGAAGACACGGAACTGCAAGCCGACGCCAAACTGGTGATTCCGGTGGCGCCGGGCAAGCATCCTATGAGCGATACTGCGACATACGCCCGTCGCATCACCCGGTACCATGTTCATTCCGGGGATACGGTCGAAAGCGTCGCCGACAACTTCGGCATTTCGTCGCAGATGCTGCGGCGCTGGAACGGCATTCATGGCGACAGTCTTCGCGGGCGGAGAGTCCTGGCGTTGCATCTTCCGATCTCCCCGAGCGCGCATGACGCCGAAGTGGCGTCGGCGCGAGTGTCTTCGCGAACGAAGTCGAAGCACCCCGCTGCCGGATCGAAGCCCACCGAAACCGCCACCGTCAAGCCTCCAGCGACCAAGTCCGCGCAGATCGAACATCTGCAGGCCGCAGTCGTACGCCACAAAGTGAAGCACGGCGAGACTCTCTACTCCATTGCCAACGCGTACCGGACCACCGTCGCTGCTCTCAAGCGCGACAACCGTAATGTCGCGGTCATCCGCCCCGGCATGATCCTGATCGTGCAATCGGCGCGCTAGCACTCCTGGTCAAAAAGAAACGCAACCGTGCCCCGCGGGTGTGGGATCCTACGAGTTTTCAGGCCTGGATCGTTTTCTTCCTTTTGTTCTTCCCTTAACCTAGTCGGCTGTGATAACAGGATAGCGAGCGGTCTGTTTCGGCAGTCCTCGTCCTTGCAGGCTACACGGAATGTCGTGCTATAATCGCGCGCCGTTCCAGCAGAAGTTTCCGGTGGTCTTTTAAATTCTTCGTGCCCGCAGCCGGGCAGCCCTATCCGCACCCGGCCGCCACTGAAATCAGGAGGAGCAATGACGTTCTACGATCCCACGCTGTACGCACGTGATGAAGAAGAGGAATTCGGCGACAGCGGCGCTTACAGCGAGTCGCTGGAAGAAGACTTCGAAGAGGAAGAGGAGGAAGAAGAGTCCGGCACACCGTCTCCCGAGGGCAGCACGCCGACCTCCATCAGCGTTCCTCCGCCTCCTACCCCTAAGCCCAGGCCCACGCCGTCCGCCCCCAGCGGTGGAGGCGGAGGCAGCAAGCCCAGCGCGAAAAAGAAGGCGGCGAAGAAGCCCGCGAAGAAAAAAGCCGCGAAGAAGCCGGCGAAAAAGAAAGCCGCCAAGAAAACCGCGAAGAAAAAAGCGGCAAAACGTCCCGCGAAGAAAGCGAAGAAAAAAGGCAAGAAGCGTCGCTGAGTCGGCGTCTGGCCTCGAGCGCCTCCGACTGTCTAAAAGCCGCGCGTGTCAGTGCGCGGCTTTTTATTTTCCGCCCGCCACCGTAACTACCGGGTCTTACCGATCTATCGTATCCCGCAATTCGACCAGCTCGCCGCCACACCCGTGGTCGACTTCCAAGGGTGGCATGGATTCCCTGCTGGCCTGCCACGCAACTTCAACCGCTTTGTCATAAGCGGTACCGCTCGGGTCCTGAGCTTCGCTCACTCTTACAACGTAAAGGCCGTCCCTGGAAACTGAAAACTCGTAATAACCATCGATATTTGTGTGCGTACTGGCCAGCAATTTGCCGCTTCGCAAGTCAAGCAATTGGACCATCACGCGCGCAAAAGGCCGGCGCTCGTTCCGGTTCTGCGGGCTGCCTTTTTGCCAGGAAGTGATCCAGCCGCGCACGCTACGAGTGACGGCAGGCGACCATGGCCATTCGATCCGCACGTCTTGCCGAACTCCTTCCGCGCTGCCGTTGTTCGGCTCTACTTCAATTTCCGGGCTCGACGCCAGCAGTCCTCCATCGATGTGAGCCTGGTATGTTCCTGGGGGGACCGTGAAAAAGTGAGCTGCGCCAACCGGGTCAGTGACCGCGGTCGCCACCATTGCAGGACTCGGCTGTGCCGTTGCGTCTGTTAATACGACCTTCACACCAGGTACCGGCTGTTCGCGAAAAGAGACTTTTACGTCGAAATTCGGGCCCTGGTGAGAACGATCCACGATCAACCCGGCAACGGTGCAGGACATCCAGCGATCCCGGTCACTGGATGCACTCTGCGCTTGCACCGTAACCCCGCCAGCCGCTACTGCTGCAATCATCACTGCGGCAATCGTCAACTCGGCAACCGTCGCCGCGGGCGGGAGCATACTCAACCAACGCGCTGCCGTGTCTCGGTTCGAGTTGCTCATCGCCGCACCTGCGTTCACTCGATGTCGGTCACTCCTGGATGGTTGTCCTCTGTTGAATTCGTGCCGCTTGCCGGGTCGGCGCTCGGTGCATGAGCATGCCCAGCATGAGAAGGCGACGGGCCGTACGCGCAATCGGTTCGTTACTTCTTCGCAGTCACCGCCCCCAAGCACTTTCCGTACAACTCGAGCAGGTGAGCGGCGTAATCTTCGGGCTTGGCAGCCGACCCGCTACCTTGAAATCCGACGCCGGAGGAGGCGGTTCGGCCGTAGCCGGTGGTCATGGCGATGAACTTCATTAAATCGAGTGCGATATCTTCGTTGCGGCGTGCGTGGCCCGAGCCTGTGGCGGGAACTTCGTCCATGAATCCTTCTCCTCTTCCGGTAAGAATCGGTACTTCGTCGTCCTCATCCTCGAAATCTTGCATAAAAGTTGCGAGATACTCCGCCAGCGATGATAGCAGAGCCAGCTTTCGGCTTCCGCGACGAATCCCTTGAACTTTTGAACTGAGGTTGAGAACCCAAAGCCGAAAGCCTCTACTTCCTCACCTCGCTCATCAGTCCCAACAAATTCCCTTCGGTGTCGCGAAAGAACGCCATCCACAAATCGTGGTCGGGCATTCTGGCGACCACGTGCGGCTCATCTTCAAAATGCGCGCCCTTACCCTTCATCGCCGAGTGCGCGGCCTGAATGTCGGGCACGGAGAAATAGAGGATCGAGCTGGGATGATCGAACTCCGGTTTCTCCGGACGCGTCAGCATCAGGCGTACGCCGCCGCAATCGAAAAACGCGAGTCCCGGGCCAGCCTTGAACAGAAACTTCAGGCCCAGCTTATCCTGATAGAACGCGCAGGCGCGCTCAACGTCGTGGGCGTTGATAGCGATTTGACCGATGCGCGAGATGCCGATTCCAGCTGCAACCGTATTCATGTCTTGACCCCCGTCATAATATTAGTTAGCATAGCTAACTATATTTGGCCGGGCTCGTCAAGCGAAAAAATACCAATAAGGAAAAGCGGAGGCCGCGTGCCCGCAGAAATCCCTGCAATTCCCGATGTGCTGGCGATCGCGGACCGGCTGCATTCCGCCGCCATCCACCTGCTGCGACGCGTGCGCAAGCAGGATGTCGCTACCGGCCAGGGGCCGGCTCGCCTCTCGGCGCTGTCAGTGCTGGTTTTCGGAGGCCCTAAGACCCTGGGAGAACTCGCCGCCGCCGAGCAGGTGAAGCCGCCTACCATGAGCCGGATTGTGAGCGGACTGGCGCGCAGCCGCCTGATTACCATCACTGCCGATCCAAGGGACGCGCGCCGCATGCAGATTCGCCCTACCAATAAAGGCGTCCGGCTGCTGCAGAAAGGACGCCAGCTGCGCATCGCCGTTCTCGCCTCTCATCTGAACACGCTCGCACCGGCTGAATTGGAAACGCTTGACCAAGCTGTGGAAATCCTTAAAAAGGTGCTCGAAGGCTGGCTCTAACTGCTGACGCCTCGGCCCAGACTGGGGCGTCAATTAGGACTTCGCTTTTTTCGCAGGTTTCGACTTGCCAGAACTGTTGAAGGCGGCCGCTTGGCGAACCAGCGCCTTGAACGCGGACTCGTCCACTTCTTCTCCTTCGTGGATGTCGATCGCGCGGCGTAGGTTTCCGTCGAGACTCGAGTTGAAGAGACGGGCCGCATCTTTCAGATAGGCGCCCTTGGCGAAGGTAAGCTTCACCACACTTTTGTAGGATTCGCCAGTGCAGAGGATGCCGTCGTGCGACCAAACCGGAGTACCCATCCATTTCCACTCCTCGCAGACGTCCGGGTCTGCTTCCTTGATGAGCTTGCGCATTCTGCTGAGGGTTTTCCCGCGCCAGTCCCCGAGTTCGGCGATCCTTTTCGAGATAAGCTCCGATGCCGACTGGCCTTCGCTCGCGCCCGACTTTTTCATGTTTTCATCCTTGAAGTTCCAGACATATTTCCTTCGCAAGATAGTGGAGAATAGTTATGTAAGTCAAAGCATTGCCGCAAAGACCGCTGATGGCGCCAGAGAAGGCAAAGAAGACCAAGCTTTTCTTTGCGATCTTCTTTGCGATCTAGGATCTTCGCGTGATCTTAGCGTTCTCAGCGTTGGATTTTTGGCCGTCCAGCCTCCACCCTGCCATGCCGCTGCAAACAAAATCGTCTAGCCGCTGGTAAAACTTCCTCAGGTGATTGCGCCACCGTCCCCGCGGCGGGGCGGGACGCCCGGCCGACATCCTCTGGGACGGCGGCGCTGCGATAACCGCCGTACCCTAGATCGGTCCCGGAAAACCTTGAGACGACAACCCCGCCCGACCCGTTCCTCAACCAACTCTAAAGTGATAGATGCGAGCTACGTTGCTCAGAAGTGTGGCACGTAAAGTGCTAGTTTCGAAAGTAGCCGTACTCAAAGTCGCACAGCGGCGGGAGCCCGGAAGCGGCGGCCCACCCGTCAAATTGCAGTTAGTATGAAACGAATTGCACCAATCCGGGTCCTTTGTTTTTGCCTGGTAGCGGCCTGCGGGGCGCTCTGTCAGAGCCCACGTCCCAGGAGTGCGGTGCATCAAGGGTTAAAGGTAAAAGCTACAAATGTACAGCGTCAGCAGAAAGAGATATCGAAACTTCTGCCCGATGCTCCGTCGGCACGGGTTGTAAGCCCTGTGGACAGCTTTCCCAAGGTCAGCGAGTTAGGCTCCCGTTTAATTGTCAGCCAGGCCAGGATGAACCCAGGTATAGTGCGAGAGACCCCCCCGATCGAGGTCCTTCCAGAAGCGCCGAGCGCCACTGTGCTCTATAAGCCAGTTCCGGTTCAGAGCAAGGCCGACGCCTTTTTCAGTAAATACCTGAATCCGTCGACTTTAAACCAAACCTCGCGCTATCAACCTTCATCCCGGGATAAGTTGATGGACAGAGCGACCGACGCCGCTTCGAGAATTTTTGTTACCCGCGACGAATCGGGAAAGCGCAAGCTGAACACTAACTATTTCCTCCGGGTGCTGACCTCGGTCGCTGCCGACAATGCTTCCCGTCGCTACCGGGCGCGGTCAGGCGCGGCGCCGCTCACTGATTTTGGTTCCACCATTGGCAGCGACGCGGGCAGGAACCTGCTGCACGAGTTTGGGCCCGGCCTCCGCCAAATGGTGACCTCCCACATGCCGCGATTCGCGCTTCGCATTCAAGATCGTGTTGTCCACCCGCCGAGCCCCCGGCCCGCCGCCTCGCTCCCTGCCAGATAATTTCCCTGCTGTCTTCCTTGTCGGTGACGGCGTAACAGTACGGCAGTGGTTTTGCTGTGCTTTGCGTTCTTGGAGAGACGTTTTGTGATGTTTGTGGTCAAGATTTTCACCGCAAGGGTCGCGAAGGAAACCGCAGAGGCACGAAGAAAAACTTAGAGGCAAAACTGGGGCGTGCGGCGCTCAGTCCGTAGCTAGGCTCTGCAGGCCGATCTGGCCTTCTTGCGGCGTACCCGTCTCTCCCACCCAGATGACTAGAAATCGCGCGTCGCAGCCGTCCGAAACGAGATTCACGACTTCGCCCGCCTTGAGCTGGAATGAGACTCCGCCGACCCGCGCACCGCGATGACTGACATCGATGAAGTGCGTCGTTTGGACCGACGACTGGACCGACGCGTCCTGGGGTTCCGGGGTCCGCACCTGCACCGGGAGGGATACGGCGATCCGTGGTTCCCGGCGTTGATAAGCGAATGGTTCGGTCAGATTCAGGTCCAACGGCTCGTCGTGAGGCCCCGCGGAACCTGCCAGCTTGTGCTTTTCCAGCTCAGCCAGAAACTGTCCTTTCGTGAGCGAGGCGCCCGTACGGAACAATGCCAGCAGAGGATCCTGATTCGGCTCGTTCTTCAGCTCCTGGGTAGTTATTCCGGATGAAAAGGCGGCCCGGTCCCAATCCATTCCTTCCGGCTCAACCAACACCTCGGAGACAGTGTCGGGGCTGGCTGTCATTTGCTGGACTAGCTGTTGCAGGCGCTGCTGGCGCTCCGGGGTCCGGGCCAGGAACTCGATTCCCATGCCGAGTTCGGGATCCATGAGCTGCACCCGTCCCTGCGCCTTGACCGAACAATCCGCGGCCCTGAGCAGCATCTCGACCCGGGTCTGGGGAGGAAAAGGCGACTGGGTACGCAGGAAGCATCCGCCGGCACTTAAGCCCAGGAGAGTGCAGCGGATGGGCGGATCGTGCTTCTCGCCGGATTGCAATTGCAACCATTCTTTGAGACTTTGCAGCGAAGCGTCGGCGAGCGAAGCAAACTGGATGCCGGCGTGTTGGCGCGAATCTTGCCAGGCGATCGTTCCCGTGGCTTCAATCACTGTGGTGGTGTCAGGCAGCGCAAAGCTGAATGCGATGGGGCCGCTTCTCTTGCCCGGCACTCCGGCAAATCGGACCGCCATTCCACCCTCGCTCAAGCTGGAGATGGAGACCTGCTCGCCCTCTCCATTCTGGAAGCGGAAATAGGCGGCGATATTTACTTGCAGCCGCACCGAGCGGCGGCGCTCCCGCTTCATGAGGGCGCGGGCGGCGCGAAAGCTCGACTTGGCCTTTTCGGTCGAAATGGGCTTGAAGACAACGAAGTTCGCGCCCAGCTTGAATGCGGCCTGCAAATTTGTCCGGGCTTCGATAATCGCAATCGCCATGGATTTACTGTTGTGCTTCCCGGAACGCAGGCTCCTCAGCAGGCCAAAGCTGCGCTCGTCTTTGCAGTCGATGATGACGGCTCCATAGCTGCGCTGGGCCAGTTCTTTGGCGGCGCTCACATCGTCCGCGCAATGCTCCACGTCAATTTCTAATTCGCCCAGGACGCTGCGCAACACGCGCAAGGCGCGGTCGTCCGAGCAGATTAACAGTGACGTTAAATTCATGACAGTCTAAATGATAGGGAAAAAGTAACACCGCCCAAAGTTACGGGAGTAATGGTACGACGGAGTTACCGTTCTTCCACGCCCAACGTTAAGCTCACGGCGTAGTCGGAAGAGACAGGCCTGGCAAAGTCGGCGATACCTGATCGGCGATACCGGAAGCACCCCGACCTGACTCGCCTTGCCCGTTTTTTGTAACAATTTTCTTGCCGCGCGTGATGCCCCGGCCGTTCAGGTCTATGATCCCCAACTTCTTCCCCTCTGTCGGTTCGTTTTGTGAAGGACATCTCTGCGAGCGGTTGGGTCTTTTTGCATTCGTACAAATTCCGAGCAGATTTTGATATCTCTCCGAAGCAGACTCCTATGGCTGTGAGAAAGCTGGACCGTTCAGCACCCGACTTGGCGCGTATGTGGCGCTCGAACCCGCCAACCACAATCGAGCAGATGAGTTCGGACGCGACGGACGTGGAAAAGAGTCAGGATGCTTCTCTGAGTGGGGCGGCCGATAGCGGCGAGGAGGCGCTGTAAAAGTTTGGGATCGACCGATGAAAACTCCCACCCCAGCCGGAAAGGACGCGGCTAGGATGGGCACCCGGCCACAGGCTAGGGCGGATGGCGGAGAGTACTAACGTTTCTCGGGCGGGTCTGAACGATACCGTAGAATTAGGCGGAGCGGTGCGACGAGAATCAGCGGTGGCGATCTGGGTTGGGCCGAAGAGGAAAATTCCCAGGTGTCGCAAAGTCGGCGAGACCTGGGACACCCAGACGACGGGCACCGCGCGAGAGGCGTTACAGGACAGGGATGGATATTACATGGTTGACCGACCGGATCGCGGTCGGAGGCGGCATTTGGACGGCGGAGAACATGGCGAAGGTGGCGGCGGCGGAAATCACGCACATCATCGACATGCAGATCGAGTTTGATGACACGCCGCTGGCCGCGATGCACGGCATCGAGGTGCTCTGGAATCCGACGGACGACGATTTCGAGCAGAAGCCGGCGGCCCTGTTTGCGCGGGGCGTGAATTTTGCGCAGGCGGCTCTGGCCGGGTCGAATGCGAAGGTGTTGATCCATTGTGCGGCGGGAGTGCACCGCGCGCCGATGATGGCACTGGCTCTTTTGGGCTCGATGGGGTGGAGTCTGCACGACGCGATGGAACTGATTGAAGGACGGCGTCCGGTAGCGGATTTTGCCGATGTATATGTGCAGAGCGTGGAGGAATTTCTGGGGGAGTGAGTGCATAGCGCGATTGCGGATGTCGCATGTTGGCGCGCAACAGCAGGTCCCTCCATGGGCGGCTTTTTTATTGGTGGATCGTTCCTATCCGACTTCTTCACTCCAGGTCTCGAGATTCTTCTTGACTTGCGCCATGAACTGGTCGGCGACGGCCCCGTCGATGAGGCGGTGATCGTAGCCGAGGGTCAGGTGAACGACGGAGCGAATGGCGATGGAATCGTTTCCATCTTTGTCGGTGATCACCATGGGCTGCTTGGTGATTCCGCCGACGCCCATGATGGCGGAGTTCGGCTGGTTGATGATGGGAAGGCCAAAGACGGCGCCGAACTGGCCGGGGTTGGTAATGGTGAACGTGGAACCTTCGACGTCCTCGGGCTTGAGCTTCTTGGTGCGGGCACGCTCGCCGAGATCGGAAATGCCGCGCTGCAGGCCGAGGAAGTTCAGGTCCCCCGCATTCTTCAGGACGGGAACGATAAGGCCCCAGTCGAGGGCGACCGCGATGCCCATGTTGATCTGGCGATGATAACGAATATTGTCGCCTTCGATAGAAGCGTTAATGATAGGCCACTGCTGAAGTGTCATGACGGCGGCGCGGACGAAGAAAGGCATGAAGGTGAGGCGGGCGCCGTGGCGCTGCTCGAACCCCGCTTTGAGCTTGTTGCGCAAATTGACAAGGCGGGTGAAATCCACTTCGTACATGCAGTGCACGTGAGCGCTGGTGCGGCGGGACTCGATCATGTGCTTGGCGATCAGCTTGCGCATGTTCGACATGGGGACGAGGTCGCCGGGGTAGGGAGCGGGAACTGATGGGCGTGGCGCGGACGCTGCTGCTGCGGGAGTTGTTGGCGTCTCGCTTCGCTCGGCGGGACGGACGAATGCGTCCGTCCCCACCGGCGCGGGTTGCGAAGCCTGGTTTTCGATGAACTGCATGATGTCTTGCTTGGTGATACGGCCGCCGAGGCCGGTGCCGGAGATTTGGGAAAGACTTACTCCGTGCTCGCGTGCGATCTTCCTGACGAGAGGCGAGGAGCGAGCCTCTTCTTCATCTTCCTGAACAGCGGCCCCGGGGGCGGTCTGCGGCGCGGAGGGCGCGGCTTTCTTTTCTTCGGGCTTTTTTTCCTCGGACTTTTTTTCTGCCGGCTTTTTTTCTTCAGGCTTTGCGTCGGACGGCTTCGCAGAGGAGGCCTTCGCGGGAGCGGCTTCGCCGTCTACGGCGATGGTTCCGACGATCGTGTTCACGCCGACGGTCGTCCCTTCGGTGACTTTAATTTCCTGTAAGACGCCGGAGGCCGGCGCCGGAATCTCGGCGTCGACTTTGTCGGTGGAGATCTCAAAGAGAGGTTCGTCGCGCTGGACTTTGTCCCCGGGCTTCTTCAACCACTTGGTAATAGTGCCCTCGACGATGGATTCGCCCATCTGGGGCATGATGATGTCAGTTGGCATGAGTTCCTTCCACTCCGCCCACATTCAAAACAAAGGGCTGGACGCAAACAAATATTATAGCGTTTGGCAGAGTTGATGCGTAGCACGGCTGAAGCCGTGCTATTCCCAAAAGCACTGTTCTTGATGTGACAGTTTTTCGTTATTTTTTTAGCGCGAACGCGACGTAAACACCGCCGGACTTCGACTTCAGATCCTTCCCGCCTCCCGCAGCGATTACCACAAACTGCTTCCCATTCACCTCATACGTGACTGGTGTGGCATTGCCCGCGAAGGGCAGGGTGGTCTCCCAGAGGAGCGCGCCGCTCGTCTTGTCGAAAGCGCGAAACTTCTTGTCAAAATTCGTGGCGCCGATGAACAGGAGACCGCCGGCGGTCACCAGCGGACCGCCGTAGTTTTCTGTGCCGGTATTTTTCTGTCCCTGAGCTGCCAGTTCCGGATATTCTCCCAGCGGAATCCTCCAGACGTACTCGCCAGTGCTGAGATTGATGGCGCTCAAGGTTCCCCAGGGCGGCGCGACTGCGGGGTATCCATCGGGATCGAGAAACCTGCGGTAGCCGGTAAAGTGATATTTCATGGCGGCGGCTTGCGCTTCCGGGGGAGTCGCTAGTTCCGTGCTGCCGTTTGCCCTGGCGCCGTTTTGCTTGGCATCAGGATTCGTTATGTAGGAAAGCAGACCGGAAATCTGATCGTCGGACAAATTGGAGAAGCCGGGCATTCGTCCCCTGCCGTTGCGGATTGTGGCGGTGATCTCGGCCGCTGACTTCAGATTCATGATGCCCACCAGCGAAGGAATCGCCCCAGGCGAGCCCGCCATGTTTTCTCCGTGGCAAACCGCGCACTGGCTCGTGTAGAGGGCTTTGGAAGCGTTATCGGCATTTTTGGCCGGCGTATTCTCCGCCAATGCGCCGGTCCAGGCCAGGTCGTTGGCGTTGACGTAGAGAATTCCAGTGACCGGATCGGCCGCAGCACCGCCCCACTCGGCTCCGCCGTCGAACCCGGGAAATATGACTGTGTCTGTTCCCACGCTGAAGGGAACAAACTGTCCCTCGCTGCGAAAGCTGCGGAACTTCTGCAGTGCCCACTCGTGGACTTCCGCAGTGCGCTCGCTGAGAAGGGTCTCGGTCAACAGCTGCCTCGCGAATGGCGCAGGTTTTGTGGGCAGGCATTGTTGTGGCGCCGCGGCTTCTCCGGGCACATTGCTGGGCGGATAGTTTCGGCATTCGATGGGAAATAGCGGCTTCCCGTTGGCGCGGTCGAACAGAAATACAAAGCCCTGCTTGGAGGTTTGCGCCACCGCATCGACTCTTTTTCCTTCGCGTTCCACGGACAAAAGCACCGGGGGAGCTGGGAAATCGCGGTCCCAGAGATCGTGTCGTACTCCCTGAAAATGCCAGATGCGTTCGCCGGTTTCGGCATTCAGCGCGATCAATGAATCGGCAAACAGATTATCTCCAATGCGATCGGCACCGTAGAAATCAAATGCCGCCGAACCCGTCGGCACATAGACAACTCCGCGATCCACGTCTACGGTCATCCCCGTCCAGTTATTGGCGGCGCCGCTGGCAGTCCACGCGTCTTTCGGCCAGGTCTCATAGCCAAACTCGCCGGGACGCGGAATGGTATGAAACGACCACCGCAACTTTCCGGTGCGCACTTCGTAGGCCCGGACATCGCCGAAAGATGCTGGCAAAGTTTCGGATTCGCGGCCGCCCACGATCATCAAGTCTTTGTAGACCACCGCGGGGCTGGTCATATAAATGGACTGTGACGCCGGGTCGCGATCTAAATTCTCGCGCAGATCGATGCGACCGTTTTCGCCGAAGTTTGTAATTGCTTTGCCGGTCGCGGCATCGAGCGCATAGACGAAGTTCATGACCCCGACCAGAATCCTGCTGCCGTTTGCGTCGGACCAGTAAGCCAAGCCTCGATCAGGTTGGGTGCCACGAATTCCGGAGTCAAACTTCCACAGCAATTGTCCCGTTGCAGCATTCAGGGCGAACACTTTCTGGGAAGGAGTCAGACCGTAAAGGACTCCTTCGACCATAATCGGGCTGGTTTGCAGGCCGCCGGACTCTTCTGTGTCGAAGGTCCACGCGACCTGCAACCGCTTCACATTCTTGCGGTTGACCTGCTTGAGGGAAGAAAAATGATTATTCTCCGGAGTGCCGCCATACACCGGCCAATCGTGACTCTTCTTTTTGCCGGGCATTTTGCCTAAGGGGGATGGTGTTGCCCCTGCCGCGATTGCCAGTCCCATCAAGGCTCCGAGAAAGAATGTCGAAAATTTCATTCGCATTCCGCTTCATCCTCACAAAAAATCACGTCGGCTGATTGTAGAACAAGCGGGGGGGAGACCTTGACCGCCGAGTTCACAGAGGACTGCCGCGAAGGACGCGAAGCCTAAAAAACCATGGCGTTTCAAAGCGATTCCACCGAGACCGCAGTCTGAAAGCTGGGGCACCGTAACCTGTCAACCACTTCCACGTCTTTCGCTTTCGGCTTATGCTGATAGAGAGCGGACGGCACTTCATTCGTTCCGTCCCCGCGGTATGGATTCACTTCGCACTTATGGGCTGGTGACCGGCTGCGCCGCACTGCTGGCGGCGTACGCACTGCTGCGGCGCAAGCCAAAAACGCCCGACGAACTTGAGCGCGAACGCAGAACGTGGCTGGAGAGCACCGGACGAATCACCGACGGAACGGTGATCGATGTGCAGGAACTGGTCGCGGCCGGTAACCATCACGCCGCCATCATGTTGATCTACCACTACGATGTGGCTGGAGTGTCGTACGAGTGTTCTCAGGATGTTACCTACCTGCGGCACTGGATCAACCTTCACTCCTGCCGTCTCGGACTTCCCACTTCGGTGAAATACGATCCGCAGAATCCTGGGAACTCCCTGGTCGTCTCGGAAAACTGGATGGGATTGCGGCAGTAGCCCTACTGCCAAATGAGATGCATGGCCGTGTTGTGTTTATCGAAGGTGACCTGGAGAGATTTCTCGCCACCGCCGATAAATTCCGCCGAAACTGTCTTGGAGAGGTCAATCGTCTGATCGGCCGACAAGGCCCGGACGCGAAGCGCGTGTTTTCCGGCGGGGATCCTCAGAGTCTCCGAGTCCACGCCCCGTATTCCGTTGAACACCACCAATTTTTTCTGGATGCCGCCATGCAAGGGGCGTGTCAAGGCAAGCTGATCATCGACCCAGACAAAAAGAGTGGCATCTTTGAACTGGTGCTGCACTGCCACGTCGAGATTGGAAAGCGGTATCACGATCTGCCCTGCGGCGGGCGCAGCGGAAACCGAAATAGAAGGTTGAGCTTTGTGACTTCTGGCTCTGGCCGCCAATGGCCGCAAGGAACTGGTCAGGGTCGTTGGCGCCGAGCCGGCCGACTCATTGTGCAGGATAGAATTCGGCCGCTTACTGTCGGTACTCGGCGCCGTTTCGGGAGCCGCAGACAGGCCGAGCGCGCTCGCTCCCAGTCTTGGAGAAATCACTAAAAGGTTCGACTGGACCCCGGCAATGAGCAGGAGTGCCAGCGCCGCCGCCCCCAGCATCATACTGCGGATCGGCGCTTTCCGAATCGCGCTAAAGACTAACAATTCGTCCGGGTCGATGTCCGCGGCAGAATGCGTGCCGGGGGCCCTTCGTCCCGTGGTGCCGATGCGCGTAGTCATGGTTTTGGGTGCAGTCAACATTGCCGCGCGCATGGAAGTGGTAGTCGCTCCGGCTTCGAAAATCTGTTGCAATTGGCGCAAATCCTCGGCGAACTCCGCGCCGCTCTGGTAGCGCTGCTGCGGATCTTTCGCCATGGCTCGGGAGATTACCGCATCAAGTTCGGGAGGCAAGTTCAGGTCAAAGGCGCTCGCTGCCACCGGCTCACGATTCGCGACTTTGAAACACACAGTAGTGGCGCTATTGCCCTGAAAGGGAGAATGCCCGGTGACCATGGCATACAGAATCACGCCCAGGGAGAAGAGATCGGAGCGTCCATCCACTCCCTCGCCGCTGAGTTGTTCCGGAGCCATATAGGCGGGCGTTCCCATCACCCGTCCCGGCAGGGTGAAGTGGGCCAGATTGAGTTTGGCGATACCAAAGTCGGCAATCTTGGCGTGGCCGTCCTCGGTTACAAGGATGTTTCCCGGCTTGATGTCGCGATGAACCACGCCCTGCTGGTGCGCATAATCCAGCGCTTCGGCAATCTCTTCCGCAAATTTCAGGGCTTTCGCCAGCGGCAGTTTCTTTTCGCGCGCAAGTATGCGATTCAGGGACTCACCGGCAACATATTCCAGCACAATGTACTGGTCGCGATTATCCGGGCTTTCGCCTACGTCGAAGATGGAAACAATTCCTGCGTGGTGCAGACGTCCCGCCGCCTGCGCTTCGTTCAGGAATCGCATGCGGAAGTCGGTCGCCTCTTCTTGATCTTGCCCCCACATCGAGACCGTCTTCACCGCGACCAGGCGATCGATCTGCGGGTCCCGGGCCTTGTACACCACGCCCATGGCTCCGCGGCCTAATTCAGCCACGATCTCGTACCGGCCAAACCTCTTTAACTCCGCATTCTCCATGTAGTCCTGACTGCAGTTTCAGTGCGGCGACCGGAATTGGCAAAGGGGGTTCCTACATGTTAGCGCCGTTCACGCCGGGATTCCGCACTCTGTTTGCTTAAATCCATTACCTCCGTAATGTGCCGGTAACCGGGGCGCTCCAAGGCGGACCTAGAGGAAAGAGGAAAGAGTGCGGTTCACTGAGAATTCAGAGGAGTTCTAGCTTCCGGAAGAGAAGCCACCGTTTTGCGCGACGGTGATACGGAGATACTTGTAGGGGTTCACCGGGGTATCGTTAATGCGGACTTCATAGTGGAGATGAGGACCGGTCGAGCGTCCGCTGGTGCCAACGTATCCAATCACATCGCCCCGGTGTACCGCTTGACCTGCAGTTACGGCATAGCCGGAAAGGTGGCCGTAGCGAGTGCTGATGCCGTTGCCGTGATCGATCATCACGGCCTTGCCGTAGCCGCCCATCAGCTCGCTGCGGGTGACGACTCCGTCGGCCGGGGCAAGAACCTGGGCGCCATAGCTGCTGCCAATATCCACGCCGCTGTGGAAGGCACCTTCCCCGTTAAACGGATCGATGCGCTCCCCAAAACTTGCCGTCACCTGGCCTTCGACCGGCCACAGGTTGGGCGCCGAGTTCGCCTTGAACCAGTCCGCGGTCGTGGCATTGCGCGTCAAGCCCATCGTCAGCCCGACCATGGTTGCCCCGGTCAGCGCCGAGGTCCGCAAGGCATGCAATTGATCGAGTGAAGAGCTTATGTCCGCGTCCTGAATCTGTTCCGCAGTCGCTGTCACCAGTGTCGGCTGGGCTTTCAACCCGTAGAGCGCAGAGACTTCCCCGGCGATCGAACCGAGCGAGGCCACTTGCACATCCCGCTCCTTGGCCACTTGCTCCAGGCGGGAATAGTTGTCCTTCAGCTGATCTTTTTCCGTCCGCAGTTGGTTATAGCGGGAAACCTTCAACAGCATGCGGGTATAGGAACTGGCAATGCCGGTCAGGCTGAGAAATCCGATCGCGGCTCCCACTACGAACACGTAGAGGTAGTGCACGGGGATGGAAATCTTGCGTAGTTGGCCGTCGTCCCCGCGCGCCACGAAAAGGATGTAAAAGCGTTTTTGCAAGTCGCTCCTTTAAAGCCCTTACAGCAGGTTTTGCGACATCAGGTCCGGACACTTCAGGCCTAGTTTCTTAGTTTCAGAACGCCTGTTCGGAACGCCTGACTTTTTGGGCCTCGCTCCCATCTTGGGAATGGATAGCTTTCGCGCCCTATACCTACCGGAACTGGGACCTGAGCCTTAAATTCGCACTTGTCTGCAATTCAAACTGCTTGCAGAACTTAGCTTGGCCAAAGGTTTATGAATGACTGGTTAACGGTAACAAACCGCCTCCCCCCTGTCAACGACACATAAGGCCGCTCTCAGTTACCGAAGACGGGTAATCGGCTCGGCGCTGGGACAGATTACCTATGGAGTGTTTATGGGCGGGTTGTTTGGCATCCATTGGGTTGGAACGGAAACAAAGCTCCCAGGTGGAGGCGCAGTTGAGGGTCCCCGCCAACTTCGACTTAGCGGGGAAGAAACGCCAGCGCCGCTACTCCTTCGTCGGCGGTATATTGTTTAGGGCGTGCCGCTTCCTGAAAAAGCGTTGATTGCGGGGATTCGCCGCATGGCGAAGGCTGACAGGCAAAGGCAGGCGGACAGGAGTGTCCGCCCCTCAAGGGCTGCGGTCTTCACCGGAATTGGAGACGACTGCGCTGTGCTGCGATTGGGACCGGGGCAAGAAGCGCTGGTCACGACCGACTTCAGTCTGGAAGGGATCCATTTCCGACGAGATTGGCACCCGCCCGAATCGGTGGGCCATCGTTGCCTGACTCGGGGGTTGAGCGACATCGCCGCCATGGGTGGCGAGCCCATTGCGGCCTTTCTTTCCTTGGCAATGCCTCGAGACTTGCCACAATCCTGGGTGGAACGATTCGCCCGCGGTCTGATCAGTCTCGCGGAAACATTCGGCGTCACGCTCGCGGGGGGCGATACCGCGGAATCCCCCAACGGAATCCTGGCCGACATCGTCGTGCTGGGCACCGCGCCCAAAGGGAAGTCCGTGCTGCGCTCCCGGGCGCGTCCGGGCCAGCGTATTTTCGTCAGCGGAGAACTTGGTGGATCGGCCTCTGCGGTCGTTGCAATGCGCAGCACTGGTAAAAATAAGAAAAATAAGAAGCCGAAAAAACTGCATCCGCGCGACTATCCCCGCCACTTTTACCCTGAGCCCCGGATCGAACTCGGACGCGTTCTGCGCGCAAAGGGGCTGGCTTCTGCCATGATTGACACCAGCGACGGCCTCTCCATCGACCTGGCACATCTTTGTGAACAGAGCGGCGTGGGTGCCCAACTCGATGCCGACCTTATTCCCCGTGCCACTGTCGGCAAGGCGTCTAACAAAGTCGATCTCGATCTGGCACTGCACGGGGGCGAGGACTATGAACTCCTTTTCACAGTCCCGGCGGGTAAGCGGATTCCCGCCCAAATTTCCGGCGTCGCCCTAACCGAGATCGGCCACATCACCCGGGGGCCGAAGATCTTTCTGCGGACTCATGGAAACGCGGTCCACGAACTCGAACCGAGAGGCTGGCAGCATTTCCAGCGTTAGCCGTTACCTCGGTCACCACTCTGTCTCTATCCTCGCGCCGAAAACGGGACTAGAGTAAAAACATGTCGTCCAGCAAAGTTCTCCTCCTGCCAGCTCTTGCTATTTTCCTGACCTTCTCCGCTTCCGCCCAGAAGAAGCAACCGCCTCCGCCGCCGGCTCACGCCAAGACTCCGTCGCCGGCGGTGACCGACGAATTTATCCACCAACAGTTTGGAGATAATTGTTCGCTGCTGGCAGGACCGCCGCAGTTTGTCGCCGATCTTGACGACGACGGAATCGACGACCTGGTAGTAGCCGCTAAATGCAAAAACCCGATGGCTGACAAAGATGAATACAGCTTCGTCGTCGCCGACCCTTACGACACTTTCCTCGGCTACAGCGATGTCAAAGTCACATCCACTTTTGCCTCCGACGAGCCCGAACGGCGCGGCATCACGCTTCTCATTATTCACGGCGCCGAAAAAGACGCGTGGCGCGCCGAAAAACCCAAGGCCAAATTCCTTCTCATTAATCTGCCCTTCAAATCTCTAACGGTCAAAAGGCTTGCCCAAAAGAAGAAAACCATCCTCGGAATTTACATGGAAGAGACGGGCGAGGGAGAGCAGACGTCTTCTGTGCTCTATTGGGACGGAAAGAAATATAAATATCAGCAGCTGGGGTCGACGTTGGAATAGGGCAATGGTTCATTGCTGATTTCTAATTGTTGATTGAAAATCCCAGTTTTTTCGCTCATCGCCAATTCCGCTTCTAAACCTGCAATCAACAATCAAAAGTCAGCAATCAACACTAGACCTCTAGCCCTGTTCACGGTAGGGGAATTCGCTCGCCCCGGCCCGTTTGACGTTGGCTTCGGCGAAATCGCAAACTCGATCGAGCGCGGCTTGCAATTCCGCCGTGTAGCGTTCCACGTCCTCGTCGGTGGCATCTTCAGGCACCGGGATCAGTTTCCCGACGCGCACCAGCACTCGCGAGAAGGGCAACGGGATCATCAAGCGATCCCAAGTGTTCAGAACCCAAGCCCGATCAACGGCCGCATGGAATGTGGTCAAAGCCAGGCCAGACGATCGCGCCAGCGCAACCGGTCCGGGCTTTACTTTGTGACGCGGACCGCGCGGGCCATCCAGCGTAAACGCCACCGTCCAGCCCTCTTCCAGGGCGCGTCGCAGGCCGAGCAAGGCTCGCACGGCGTTGCGGCTACTGGATCCCTTCACTGCAACGAAGCCGAATTTGTGGATGATTCGGCCCATATACTCGCCATCGTAGCTGTTGCTGCTCATCACCCGAATGCCCATGTTGCGGAAGATGTAGGTTGCAGGAATCATGCAGGAATGCCAGAAAGACGCGATCAGAGGGCGCTGGTCGAGTGTCTGCTGCGCACCGTCCTCGTAGGAAACCGCGATACGAAGCGTGGGGCCGATCAGACGGATGATTCCATATCCCAGCCAGATAATGATGCGCAAGACGATGCGCTGGCGAGGCGTATAGCGTTGGGGGTCGATGGCTGGAAGCGCGGGAGACGCCGCGATGCGAGTGCTGGCTTCGGGCACCAGGCTATTTTAGCGGGACCAGGCGGGCGAACGATTGGGATTTACCGCAAAAGATTTTGACCGCCGAGGACGCCGCAGAGAACGCCGGGAAAAGCAGAAAAATCTCTGAAGAATTATTGATCCTCGGCAGGCTCTGCGTTCTCGGAGGTTAGAAGATTTTGATTGGCGCAGGGGCAGCGACGGTTCAGTTCTCGAGATACGAATCGATCCAGATTTTGATTTTCTGGCGCCGCTCGTCGGCGGCGTCGAAGCGCACGCCGAGCGACTTGGGTTTGCGCCAGCTGACCACTCCGCGAACGTTGACGCGCGGTAAGGTCATCAGAGAAAACGATATCTCAACGTTGGTTCCAATCGAAAAATCTTCGGCACTCTTGAGGGACATGCCTCCCGTACTGAGCTCGATGCTGCTGGCGCTAATGCGGCGGCCATCTCCGACGAGGGAGACTTCGGTCATCACCGGGATACGCACATAGCGGCGGAATTCATGCAGCACAAGCATGCGCGTGGCGCGTACCAGTTTCAGGGCCGCGGGCCGTTCCAAGGGTTCGTTGAATATGGCGTTGATGCCGTATTTGGAGTAGCGCATGCATTCCTGCGCGTTGCCGCCCAATCCATAGATCACGCAGCGGCTGTTCGAAGGGGAGCTGCGGGCCGCTTCCATAACCGCGTCCGCGCCTTCGCCCAATCCCAGGACGCAAGCTTCGAACTTTTCCTTGTGCAGGCGATCGGCAGCGTCGGAAGACATGACCACGGTCTCAATATTGAATTGGCGGAAACACTCCGTCAGCAGCGTGGTGGAAGACTCGTTCAAGCCCACGAGCGCTGTGCGGGCGGCTGCTTTACGTACGGTGGGGGGTAGGGCAAAGGTAGTGGCGAAAGCTTTGTGCATAGTCGGGGAACACTCCACTTTTCAAAACCATTGTGGAGGCGCTGGGCATCACTGAAAAGACCCAAAGGACCAACACGGGAAGTACCAAAGTCTGGTTACTGTTTCGGAGAGCCCGGGAGACGGGACATTACGAGGGGGAACGTTTGTGAAATGAAGCACTTGGAAGGGCCGACATCGGGCGTCAGGCCTCGGACCTCAGCCCTTAGATTTGTGCTCGTCAATCTACTGAGGTCTTCCGTTTAGTCCCGAAGTCCGAAGTCTGATGTCCGAGTCTACTCGTTCCAGCGCCGGAACAGCAGCGCTCCGTTAGTCCCGCCGAAGCCGAAGGAGTTCGACATGGCGTACTCGAGTTCCGCCTTGCGGGCCTGATTGGGAACAAAATCCATACCAGCGGTATCGGGATCTGGATTCTCCAGGTTGATGGTCGGAGGGAGAATCTGATCGCGCAAGGCCAGCACCGTAATGCCAGCTTCAAGGCCCCCGGCCCCGCCCAGCAGGTGCCCGGTCATCGACTTGGTGGAGCTCACAGCGATCTTGCGATCGCCGAAAAAGTTGCGGATGGCATGCGCCTCGAGCGTGTCGCCGATCGGCGTGGATGTTCCGTGGGCATTGACGTATCCGACCACGTCGGGGGTGACGCCCGCATCCCGTACCGCATTGCGCATGACGCGAAAGCCGCCTTCGTGCTCCGGCGCTGGCTGCGTCATGTGGTAGGCATCGCCGCTCATGCCATAGCCTGCGATCTCAGCCAGGATCGGAGCGCCGCGCTTGCGGGCGTGGTCCAATTCTTCCAGGATCATGATGCCAGCGCCTTCGCCGATCACGAAGCCGTCGCGATCGCGGTCCCAGGGACGGCTGGCCTTCTCGGGAGCATCGTTCCGCGTGGAGAGCGCCCTCATGGCGGCGAATCCGCCCACGCCCATGGGAGTGATGGCGGCTTCGGTCCCGCCGGCAATCATCACGTCGGCATCGTTGTGCTGAATGATGCGATAGGAATCTCCGATGGAGTGCGCACTGGTGGTGCAGGCCGTCGCCGTCGCCTCGTTGGGCCCCTTGGCCCCGTAACGCATGGAGACCTGTCCGGCGGCGAGATTGACAATCGCCGCTGGAATGAAGAAAGGAGATATCTTGCGCGGGCCGCCTTCCATCAGCGCGGTGTGTTCGCGTTCGATGATGTCGAATCCTCCGATCCCCGACCCGATGTGAACCCCGACGCGTTCATCATTCTCCGGAGTGATCTTCAGCTCCGACATCTTCATGGCTTCATCGGCGGCGGCGATGGCCACATGGATGAAGCGTCCCATCTTCTTGACTTCTTTCTTTTCGATGAAATTCAGCGGGTCGAAGGTTTTGACCTCGGCGGCGATCTGGCAGGCGAAGGCAGTAGGGTCGAAGCTGGTGATGCGCCCGACACCGCTGGTGCCGGCAAGCAAGGCCTTCCACACCACGTCGGTGGTGTTGCCTACGCCACAGATCAGGCCCAGACCAGTAACTACGACCCTGCGTCCCAACTATTTCCCTGCTTTCGCGTGCTTGCCGATGTAGTCCACAGCGTCCTGCACGGTGCGAATCTTCTCCGCATCCTCGTCCGGGATCTCGATATCGAACGCCTCTTCGAAAGCCATCACCAGTTCGACGGTGTCGAGCGAGTCGGCACCCAGGTCGTCGACGAACGACGCGCTGGCGGTGACTTCGCCCTCATCCACTCCCAACTGCTCCACGATAATCTGCTTTACCTTCTCGTCCACGGCTGCCATGTGTCTCCTCGCTTGCCTCGATTTGATTTGAATTCGGGTTCTACAGTTGCGCCACTGCAGCTCATAAATCCTACCCGCGCGATTGTGCTCCTTCTTAGGTTTTCGGTTCTACGCCACTGCAATACCGAAAAAGGCGAGTGTGTAGTTTAATTGTCACGGTGAATTAGTGTAAAGGAAGGGCTCTGCCACTTCCGGCAAAGCCTCGGTTGACGTGGGATTGCACATTTGAATCCTAAAGGCTGGTCGTTGCCGGGGTCAAACCACCCACCGCGTTCACCGGACTGGCCGGATAAGACACTGCATTCCTCAGCGATCTTCGCGAACCCTTGGCGTCGGTGCGGTTAAGTTCTTGAACAGGGTGGAGGAAATCATATGCGAGCCGTCGTGCAGCGCGTAAGCCGAGCCAAAGTCACCGTCGACGAACAGGTCACTGGCGAGATTGGATTGGGATTATTGGTTCTGCTGGGCGTCGGCCATGGGGACAGCGAGGCGGACGCAACGTATCTGGCCGAAAAGATTGGCGGCCTCCGCATCTTCCCAGACCACGAGAAAGACTCCGACGGAAAGATGAACCGAAGCGTCAAAGACGTAGGCGGCAGTGTGCTCGCGGTCGCGCAGTTCACGCTGTATGGAGACGTGCGGCGTGGCAAGCGCCCGTCCTTCGACGCAGCGGCCCCGCCAGAACGAGCCCGGCAGCTTTATGAGTTTTTCGTTGAGCGAATTCGAGCCGCAGGGCTGCGCTGTGAAACCGGCCGCTTCCAGGAAATGATGCAGTTGGAACTGGTGAATGAAGGGCCGGTGACGATTCTGCTCGATTCAGGCAAGGGGTTTTAGGGTTGGGAGTATACCCCGATTGTGTTAACTGTTGGGTTTCCCTTATCCCAGGCTCGGATTCGTGGCCCTCTCGTAAAATCGAAAGATGCTTAATTCTCAACCGTCTATGAAATCTCGATCGCAAGATGCATATCAATGGTTGACCACAACTGCGCACGACTTCGATGAGCCTTCTGACACTCTGTCCGACTGCTGTACTTGGGAAGTACGTGGCTGTCACCTCCTTCGAGAGTGCCTCACTATCTCTAAGCGATGAGGAGAAGGCCGCTGGTGGGGAAAGCGGCAACGGTATCGCGTACAGTCCTCTCATTCGATCCGTCGAGACATTGCCAGAGCGCGGAGGATTTGATGAATGGTAGGTTCTCGTAAACCCAGTAGACTTGGGCGAAAAGGGCCGAGGCAACGAATTGGAGGCTCCATTGTTGGCAGGACAGGTTGAAGTGTTTGTGAACTTCGCCAAAGGCTTCGACCTTGATCAACCAGACGATCTCGTGCCTCTGTTCTGGCGTCAACTCAAATGGATTCGACCCGAGTCCTACATAGCCGATACGCATCATCTGCTGACATTCGTGACCACCGACCGGAACGTTTTTGAGGCCGCCCGGCAAGCACTCATCGAATCGTGTCCTTGATGTGATCCTCCCCGAGGACTGACGACTCGGGCCGCGCAAAGTTGCGGGACGGAAGTCCGAACGGCAATCGCTTTCTTTGTTCATGTTCTCAGCGGGATGCCTACGGTCTAAAGCCTCGTCTCTTACCGGATTTCGCGTAGGCAGAATGTCCTCTACCCAACCGCCGATTTTTCACTCTTCTCTGTTACCCTTGCGCGAAATCCTTCTTTCTGCAGCATTTTATTTTGGCCCAGCACGTGCTTCCCGCATCTTAAGTTGGCGGGTTCGCGAGGAGCGCAACGTGGGCGTCGGTAACCAGTGGGTAATCAATGGAGCGTTGGTCGCGCTGCTCTCCTCGACCGGAGTTGCCCAGAAGGCTGCATCCCCGGCAATGTTACCGCTCGACGCTATCATCCAATCCACGGAGAAGGCGCAAGCGACGGCTCGCCCGCAAGTCTCCTATCAGATTATCCGCGAGTATCGCCTGTCCGGCGCCAAAGATTCGAAAGCTGATTCCCAAGTGGTGGCGGAAGTTAATTTCAAGCCACCCGCCTCCGAAGGCTACAGAATTGAGAGGTACTCGGGCAGCAGCCGCGGACAGCAACTTGTGCGCAGCGTGCTCGACCATGAGGTCGAGGTAACATCCAAGAGCAGCAAAGAACGCAGCGCCATAAGCAGAGGTAATTACACCTTCAGCTACGTTGGCGAAGCGATGCTGGATGGGCAACCCTGTTACGTCCTGGGATTAAAACCGAAGCGAACGGACAAAGATCTGATCTCCGGACAAGTGTGGGTGGATAAGCATTCGTTCATGATTCGGCAGATTCAAGGGGACGTCGAAAAGACGCCTTCGTGGTGGCTGAAAAAAGTTCGCATCACACTGGTATTTGACGATCTCGAAGGAACCTGGGTGCAGAAGAGCATGGAGGCCGTCGCGGATGTACGGCTGGTGGGCACACATACTTTAACGTCGCGAATCCTGGATTACCGGAAAGCATCAGAGGTCGCAGGAACCCCGTTCCCCGGCGGTCCTGCGTTTCGAAAATAGTAGCGACGAAGCAGCAAAATTGAATGCCAGCCTGGTTTTAGTCTCGCCAGCGCGGGCGGGCCGACCCCTACTGCCGACAGCATCCCGGCGTTGCTTTTCATTCAATAACTCTGAGTTCAGCGCGCCCGCAGAATCGCATCCGCCACGCGTGCTGCTTCTACTGACGGCTTTACGTCGTGAGTTCGCAAAATGTGCGCGCCCTTGAGAATCAGTGCGGTCTGGGTCGCAATCGTTCCATAGAGGCGGCCTTCCGGCGGAACATCTTTTCCGTCTTCTTTTTTGCCCAGAGTCCGGCCAATAAATGACTTTCGTGACGTGCCAGCCATCAGCGGAAATCCCGCAGCCTGCAATTCGTCGAAACCCGCGAGTAACGGATAGTTCTCGTCGAAGCTCTTCCCGAATCCGAAGCCGGGATCGAGTACGATGCGCTCGCGCCGCACTCCCGCGACGACCGCTTTTTCGGCCCACTCCTTGAGTTCCCGTTTCACCGTCAATACGATGTCGCCCGGCGGGGGAAGCATTCGCCACTCTTCCGGACGGCCGCGCATGTGCATTAAAACCGCTCCGCATTTGAGTTCAGCGATGGTCTTCGCCATGCACGCGTCCCAGCGAAAACCGCTGACATCGTTCACGATCTCGGCTCCAGCCTCCACGGCCGCGCGGGCTACGTCCGCTTTGTAGGTGTCGATCGAAAGCACCGCTGTGGAATGCTTTTTCTTCAATGCCGTAACCACCGGAAGCACGCGTCTGAGTTCTTCTTCGGCATTGACCGCTGTCGGGCTGACGGCAGCCGCGTTCACGGGTTGCTTCAAAGGTGCAGGCGGATTGTTTTTGGTCTCGGTCGGCCTGATTTCAGCCGATCTGGGAGATCCGGCAGCCACGCGCGCTCCAGGACGCGTGGACTCGCCGCCAATGTCGATGATGTCCGCGCCTTCGTCCAGCAATCGCTGCGCGTGTTCGATGGCCTGGTCACGGTCGAGAAACTTCCCTCCGTCGGAAAACGAATCGGGAGTGACGTTGACGACGCCCATGATCAGCGTGTGCTTGCCCAGTTCCAGAGCGCGAACTCCGAGATTCCATTGAAAAACAGGTCTCATGCGGGACGATTCTAAATCAAGCCCGCTGGCAGGATGCGATGCGTGTGTGTGGCCCCTTGTGGGACTGAAGTAAAGCGTCGGTTTGCTCTATCATTGACCGGCGGCTCACGACGCTCCTATCGCGCAAACGAGGATGGTGGATGCAATTTAAGGCCGATGATTCGAGTGGGCAGTTGTTGGAGAAGAGTCCCGCAAAAATCTTCTTTGTAATACTGGTAGTTCTCCTGACATTCCTTGGAGTTTCCTCTTGCGACGTTCAACGCCGCAAGTCGGATGCCGAACTCGGTCTCAACCCGCAACAGTCCGCCGGCCGCAAGATCTACGACTCGAAATGCGACCGCTGCCATGAGCCATATTCCACCCGTGGCAAGAAAGGGCCGGGCCTCAAAGGAATGTTTCAGCATAAATATTTATCTCTGAGCGGGCTCCCGGCGAATGATGAGCGCGTTGCCGACATCATCCGCTTGGGGCGCAACGAAATGCCCGGCAACAGCCAAACGCTAAGTTCGCAGGACATTGAGGATCTGCTCGCGTATCTGCATACTTTGTAGCCGAATCGTGGGCATGTGTTTTCATGGGATAATCCGGAAATGAAGAGCGCGGCGAAATCGGAGCTTTTTCGCGAACTGCCGTCAGTCGACGAGTTAGTTCGCAAGCCGAATGTAGCTGCGCTTGCGGCCAGCCATGGAACTGCCGCGGTCACCGGCGCGGCCCGTGCTGTCCTCGCGCGTTTGCGCGAAGAAGTCGCATCCGGATTGCTGGACGAACCCGCGCTGCGACTCGCGCTGGATGGACTGCCCGAGGCCATGGAGAACCATCTTCGTCAGGCTCTTCGCCATTCGTTGAGTCCCGTGATCAATGCGACCGGCGTCATCCTGCACACCAATCTTGGCCGGGCCCCGCTCTCCGAGGCCGCGCTGGCTCACATCGGTGAAACTGCCGGACGGTTTTCGAATCTCGAGTTCGACATTGAAGCCGGCGCCCGCGGCAAGCGCGACGTTCACGTCGATCGTCTGTTTCGCTCCCTGCTGGCTGAGAGCGCGGTTCATATAGCTACAGCCGCCTCGGCTGTACCGCTTAGGGGAAGCCCAGCGGAACCTCCCCGATCTATCTCGACCATCGTCGTAAATAACAACGCCGCCGCCGTCCTCTTGGCGCTCAATACACTGGCCGAGGGCGGCGAGGTAATCGTCTCTCGTGGCGAGCTGGTCGAAATCGGGGGCTCCTTCCGCATCCCCGACGTCATGGCAAAGTCCGGCGCCACGCTTCGCGAAGTGGGCACCACCAATCGCACCCGCGTTGGCGACTACGAAAAAGCGATTACGGAGCGCACGCGGCTGCTGTTGCGCGTGCACCGATCGAATTTCGAGATCACCGGTTTTACCGAGCAAGCGGCGACAACCGATTTAGTCCAGCTTGCACGTGAGCGGTCCATCCCATTCATGGAAGACCTAGGCAGCGGAGCGCTGGTTGACTTGCAGAATTTCGGCATCGGCGGCGAGCCCAGCGTGCTCGACAGCCTGCGAGCCAGCGTCGACATCGTTACCTACAGCGGCGACAAACTGTTAGGCGGACCGCAAGCCGGACTGATCAGCGGCCGCGCCGATCTGATCGCCCGTATGCGGGCTAACTCGTTGTTCCGCGCCCTGCGCGTCGACAAACTGACCTACGCTGCACTAGAGGCCACGCTGCTCGCCTACTTAAAGGGTGACCACGACACCATTCCCACCTTGCATATGATGCGTCTGACGAAGGAGGAAATCGGTAAGCGCGCCGAAGCGCTCGTGGCCCAGGCGCGGTCAGCAAAACTCGACATCGAAGTCAAGGATGGTGAATCGGTGATCGGCGGTGGTGCTGCGCCCTCGTCGGTCCTGCCGACCCGTCTGCTCCGCTTGAGTTGTGTCGGCCTCAGCGCCGACGAACTGGCAGCTCGCCTGCGCGCATCCGATCCACCCATCATTGCCCGGGTCGAGCAGGGACGAGTGCTGCTGGACTTGCGCACCGTCTTCTCCGATCAGGATGAAATGATTGCTGCGGCGCTCGATCGAATCGCCTCCTAGCGTTTTCGCATCAAAATCTGTTGGCAGTTCTATACACTATCGGACACTCGACTCGCCCGCTCGATGAACTGATCAGCGCATTGCGGGCGCATCAGATTCAGACTCTCGTCGATATCCGCGCCTTCCCCATGTCGCGGCGCCTGCCGCAATTCAACCGCGACTCGCTGGAACAAACCCTGGCTGCTCCAGCAATCCGTTATCTGTCGATGACGGCGCTCGGCGGCTACCGCAAGAAGATTCTCGAAGACTCTCCAAATATTGCCCTTCGCAACCAAAGCTTCCGCAATTATGCCGACTATATGCTCACGCCGGAATTCGAGAACGCGATGTCCGAACTGCTGGCGCTCGCCGAAAATTCGCGCAGCGCCTACATGTGCGCCGAGCGGGTCTATTTCCGCTGCCATCGCATGCTGGTTTCCGATTGGCTGGTCGCTCACGGACACGAAGTCCTGCATATCGACGCTGAAGGCCCCGTCAAACCACATAAGCTCATGGCCGAAGCCCGCATCGTCGATGGCCGTCTCATTTATCGCGGAGATCGGCTGCTGTAAGATTCAAAAAAAGGAATTCCGAACCATGATCGTAGGCACGGGCATCGACATCACCGAAGTTCCCCGTATCCGCCAGTCCATTGAGCGCTTCGGGCAGCGTTTCCTGCAGCGCATCTACACCGCAGGCGAGATGCGTTATTGCGATTCGAAGGCGAATCGCTTTGAGCGCTATGCCGCCCGCTTCGCCGCCAAGGAAGCCGCCATGAAAGCTTTGGGTACCGGATGGAATCACGGAGTACGCTGGCGCGATTGCGAAGTTTCCCGAATGCCGGGAGGCCGTCCGACCATGGCGTTCCACGGCAAGGCGGGAGAATTCGCGGCGAAGCTCGGCGTGAAAAATGTGGCTCTGTCGATCACGCACACCGCCGAGCAGGCGATGGCGCAGGTGATTCTCGAAAGTTAGTGCGCCTCCACTGCTCACACCAAGACGCCGACTACCATCTGCTAGACTGTCGCCTCTGATCTTCGATTCAATGCCCGTGATCACTACGACTCCAATCCCAGCCTCGGCTAGGACCGAAATCCCGGGAAAAACTTTGCTGGCGGGTCTGGGTCTGACCAGTTTCGCCGCCCTGCTGCTGGAGTTGGCGCTCACCCGGCTATTCTCCGTTGTGCTCTTCTATCATTTCGCGTTTCTAGCGATTTCGATTGCTCTACTCGGTCTGGGCGCAGGCGGCGTGTGCGCATACTTGCTGAAGACTAGACTGGCGGCAACCGAGACGCGCTACATGGCGGCGCGTTTGTGCCTGATGAATTCGGTGGTGGTGTTCGTGGTGCTGGAAATCGTCCTGCATGTTCCGGTCGCGCTGCAGGTTTCCTGGGGAAACTTCGCACGCCTAACCGTTCTTTACCTGGCGGCGGCAGTCCCCTTCTTCATCACCGGGCTTCTGTTTGCAGTGATATTCGCGCGCGAGATCCGGCGCATCCCGCGTCTCTATGGCGCAGACATGTGCGGCGGAGCGCTGGCCTGCCTGGCCGTTGTGCCGTTGCTGAACTGGGTCGGCGGACCGAATGTCGTTCTCGTCGCCGGAGCTACGATGGCCGCCGCCGGGACGGTCTGGGCTGAGCACCGCTCGCTGCGCAGAAATGCAGCCCTGCTTATGTTCGCCTTGCTGGCCCTGATGGGTGCGAACTATTCAGGCCGCCTGATCGACGTGGTTTACGCGAAAGGCATTTTCCGTGACCCCTCGCAGGTGGAGTTTGCGCGTTGGAATGCGCTGTCGCGGGTCGAAGTCGACCGTCAAGGCCAAGCCAAAGTAGTGGTCATCGACGCCGATGCCAATACCTACATCATGAATGCCAACGTGGCGCGCTGGCGCAACACGGAGTGGGAACGCGATTTGATGTCCGCGCCACCCGCGCTGGCCAATGTCTTGCGTCCAGACGGTGAATTCGCAATTATCGGGCCAGGAGGCGGCGTCGATGTTCTGCGCGCGGTTGCCAACGGCAGTCCCAGCGTGACCGGGATCGAAATTAATCCCATCATTGCCACCACAATTATGCGCGAGCGTTACGCTGACTACTCGCAGCATCTTTATCAGCGGCCGGATGTGCACATTCAAGTCACCGACGGCCGGTCCTTTCTGCGCTCCACCCCGCAACAGTTCGACGTCGTGCAGATGACGCTGGTCGACACCTGGGCATCCACGGCGGCTGGGGCATTCGCACTCAGCGAAAATAACCTGTATACCGTCGAGGCTTTCCGCGAATATTTCAATCATCTCAAGCCGAATGGAATGATCGCCATTACGCGCTGGGAATTTCGGCATCCGCGCGAGGCCCTGCGCGTCGTCGCCGTAGCCATGGAAGCGCTGCATCGGCTGGGGGTAGAGAATCCCGCGCCCAATTTTATTGTCGCATCGGAGGGATCGCTCGACGAAGACGGCAGGCCGGTGGTCGTGCTAGCCAAGAAGACTCCATTCACGCCCGCGGAAGAAGAGGCGGTGACCAAGCACTTGGATCAATATCCGGACTTGGAGTCCCTGTATCTGCCAGCGGATCACGGCCAAAATCCGTTTTCCGACTTGATCGGCAGCAACGATCCTTTCGGGTTCGCGCGCGGCTACGCGTACAACACGGCACCGGTCACGGACAATGCGCCGTTTTTTTTCTTCACGCTCAAGCCGGCTCAGATTCTCGGGGAGAACGGTTTGCACAGTGGTATCGATTGGAAGGTTAATCTTGGCGTTCTGGTCCTTTTCTTGGTATTGGTGATTTCCGTGATCGCGGTGCTGGCATTTCTGGTTCTGCCGCTCGCATTGAGAAGTCGAAGCGGGAAAGGCCGCCACCCGTCACTTCCCTTGCTTTATTTCGTGGCCGTCGGCCTGGGCTACATCCTGGTCGAGATTGCCTTTATTCAGCGCTTTGTCCTGTTTCTCGGGCATCCTACTTACGCCCTGACTGTCGTGATTTTTCTGCTGATGCTCTCCAGTGGTGCGGGCAGCCTGCTTTCGAGATTGTGGCTGCCACGCCCGGATTTATGTTGGGTACCGCTCGTGCTCGTAGTTGCGGCCCTGGTCGCCGACGTTTTTTTCCTGCCCAGCCGTTTGGCGGCGTTGGTTGGTATGAGTTTCGGATACCGTCTGCTGGTGAGCGGCGTTCTTCTCATCCCGTTGGGATTCGTGATGGGGATGCCATTCCCCACGGGCCTGCGTGCGCTCGTCTCCCTCCCCGCCACCGAATTTCCAGAAGGGGAAGGGGCTTCAGACAATGCCGTCGAATGGGCTTGGGCGATGAACGCGGCGGCCAGCGTGCTCGGATCGGTATTGGCTATGGTCGTCGCTATCCAGTTCGGATTGACCGTGACTTTGGCCTGCGGAGCAGCCGCTTACCTGCTTGCCCTCTTGCTGATGCCGGCACTGCGGACGAAAGCCGCGTAGACCGCAAGGGAGTTTTTGTTATCATTCGAGCGAGGGGCAGGTCGCGATCCCGAGCTGTTCGCGCGACCCGTCGTACGCCATCCACAGACTGGCATCATGAGGATTTCATTTGCCTAGCCAGAAGCAGCTCAAGTGGTCGCAACTGCGCGTTGGGATCACGGTCATCGTTGCCACTCTGACGCTGGCTTTTCTGCTGTTCCTGATGTCCGGAACCTCCGGCCTATTTACCCGCCGTATTACGCTGCACTCTTATTTCGATAACGCGCAAGGATTGCGCCAAGGCGCTCCGGTGCGGCTCAGTGGCGTCGATATCGGCAACGTATCCAAGATCCTCATCGTTCCGGATAAAGATAAGCAGCAAACACCCGTCGAAGTGGTGATGAAGCTAAGCACGAAATACAGTTACGCCATCCGCCGCGACTCGGTGACGTCGCTGGAAACCGCCGGCGTCTTGGGAGAGACATACCTTGACATCGACAGCCTGCAGGCCCTCGGTCCGCCTGCGCAGGACGGAGATACGTTGCCCACCCAGGTGCATCCCGACTTCAATCAGGTGGTGCGTGCCAGCCAGAGCACTCTCGAGAACATGGACGCTCTTCTAAAGCGGGCTGACCGCATTTTGGCCTTTGCCGAAAGCGGCAAAGGATCGCTGGGCAAACTGATCTATGACCCCACCCTCTACAATCGCCTCTCTTCTACGATTGCGGAATTTCAGCAGATCGTGCAGCAGGTGGGCAGCGGCGAGGGCAGCTTAGGACGGCTGATCAGCCGCAATGACGCCTACGAGAAATTCATCGCCACCCTCGATAAGATGAATGGAGTCATTGACGATCTCCAGCAGGGTAAAGGCACGGCCGGAAAGTTCCTGAAAGATCCAACACTCTACAACAACGCCAACGACACCATCGCCAACGTAAAGAAACTGACCGAAGACATCAATGCCGGCAAGGGCACGCTCGGCAAGCTCACCAAGGATGAGGAACTTGCGAAGAAGCTCGATAATACGATCAGCAAACTCTCGGCATTGACCACCGAACTGGAAGCCGGCCAGGGCACAGCCGGCAAGCTCTTCAAGGACGAGACTCTATACAACAACGCCAGCGAGTTTATGGTCGAGAGCCGTAATTTGATAAAGAGCATTCGGGAGAACCCGAAGAAATACCTGAGTATCAAATTGCACATCTTCTGAAGAAATGCGCCCGAATGGGCCTTCACGTCCTTGAGCACCATGCGTACTGCAAGTCTTTCTTTTAGTGCTCTCCGAGCCCGAATACCGAGCCCAGCATCAGGATGACGAGCACGCCCAGTGAGATCCACCCGTACTTCCAGTCTTTTTCCCAAAAGAACAAGAAGCAGGCGACGATTACGCGAGCCACCGGCGTCGCCAGCATCAGCAGAACGCCTACGCGCTCAATCTCAAGAGGAATGTGTCCGCCGACAAAAAGTCCATCGATCAGCCCGGCCAGCATGACAAAGAAGCAACTGAAGGCGCCGATGCGCAGCACCAGGGCCACGATGCGGTCGAAGGCGGGCTCACGCACCTGGCTCATAGCCATCCCCACAGCAGATGAAGAATCAAGTGCCCGGCAAGGTAGAACATGACGCCGACCAGCAAATAAACCACGACTTTCGTGTTAATCCGCGGCGCCATGCGCGCCCCCAGAAGCGATCCTACGAACACGCCCACAGCGAGCGGCGCAGCCACTTGCACTAAGATGTCGCCGCGCCGGTAGTAGACAATCGCGCTGGCCGCTGCGGTTACGCCAATCATGAAGTTCGAAGTCGCAGTCGCCACCATGAGCGGAACCTTCATGAAGATGTACATCACTGGAACCTTGATCGGGCCGCCGCCGATTCCGAGCAATCCGGAGAGCGCGCCCGCTACCAGCGACGCTGCGAGTCCCAGCGGATAGCGCTTGGGCTCGTAAGGTGGGATCGATATCTCATTGGCGGCATGAGTGGATTCCTCGCCTACCGTTTCCCCTTTGGGTCCTTTCCTCAGGATCGTGATTGCGCTGTACAGCAAAAAGCCGGCAAACAACCCTTCCAGAGCGTTGCGATTGAAATAACCCACCAGATATGCCATGACTGCCGCCCCCAGAGCGGTTGCCAGTTCAAGAGTCATACCCAGACGAATGTCAGTGGTATGGCGCTGCAAGTGCACCGAGGAACTCGCTGCCGAAGTAGTAATCACGGCGACCAGGCTCGTCCCGATAGCCTGGCGAATCGGAATGCCGAAGTGGAGTGCCAGAATAGGCGTCAACAGCACGCCGCCACCAATGCCGGTCAGGGCGCCCAGTAGGCCGGCGAGAAATCCAAGCATCAGCAATAGAGCGGTCACCATGGCAGAAGCGAGCTCCTGATGGCGATCTGTTCCATAGGGATACTAACGCCGCCGGCTGGGATGTTTGGGAGGAAGACTTTCGCGGGGAGCCTCGGCTCCGGCAAGCTACGACACCGCCCGCGGCAGCGCGGCGGCGTCGGCATGCTCATGCGCGTGATAGCTCGACCGCACCAGCGGTCCCGACTCGACGTGGCGAAAACCGAAGCGCAGCGCTTGTTCCCGCAAGTAGACGAATTCTTCGGGCTCATAGAAGCGGGCAATCGGCAGATGATCTTTCGATGGCCGCAAATATTGCCCCACGGTGAGGATGTCGACTCCGCGCATACCGAGATCGCGAAATACCTCGATCAGTTCTTCCGACGACTCGCCCAGGCCAACCATGACGCCACTTTTGGTCACCATGCCGGGGGAGAATTTCTTGGCATTCTCCAGCAGAGTCAGTGTGCGCTCGTAGCGCGCACCCGATCGAACGGTGCGATACAACCGTGGTACGGTCTCGGTGTTATGGTTGAGCACGTCCGGCTTGGCGTTCAGCACAATGCGCAACGATTCTTCGAGACCTTGAAAATCAGGGATAAGAACTTCGACCCGGCAATTGGGAGTGAGTTCACGAATCTGGCGGATGGTCTCGGCGAAAATTCTGGCGCTGCCGATGTTGTCGTCGTCCCGGTTCACGCTGGTTACAACCGCATGCTTCAGTCCCAGCGTAGCGACCGCTTCAGCAACCCGGCGCGGTTCGTCGCGGTCGATCGGTTCGGGACGACCTTTGGGCACGGCGCAGAAACCACAGCGTCGCGTGCAAATGTTCCCGAGCAACATGAACGTTGCGGTTTTGTGGTTCCAGCATTCGCCGATATTTGGACACTGCGCCGACTCGCAAACAGTGTGCAGCCCCAGGCCGCGGGCAAGCTTCTTCAGATTGTGGAAGTTATCCCCGACGGGAGCTTTAGCTCGCAGCCACTGCGGCTTAGGCATCCGCGGAGGAGCGCCAAGCTCGATCTGAATCAGCTGGGAAGATCCCGCCATCGTTTCGATTCTATCAGCTCGGGCTTCAAGAGACGGGACACACTCCTGCCAATGAAATCAACTTCCGGGGTTGCCGGCAATCCGGCTGGCTGGTGCTCAATTTTACAAGAGACGCGGTTGGCCGCGTCTCTAGATTGCTTCAGTTACGGCAAGACGACGATTTCTCCCACCATTCCCAACTCATCGTGCAGCACGCATTTGTACGGGTAGACGCCGGGGCCGTTGAAGGTAACGCGGAAGCGGGTCGCGCTCGCGGTCAATGGTGCCTGGGCCAGACCGGTACGATCTTGCGGAAGCTCGGTGATGAATCCGGAATGCACAATGTCGGAGGGGGAACTCATGAAGGCGTGTCGAGCGCCATCAGCGTCGGTGGTGACGTTGGCGGAAGGCAAAGTCTGAATCGAAGGGTCTGGCTCGGGACCGAACGTGATGGTGTGGCTGGTCACCGCTTCTGCATTCGTCCATTCCACCGTCTCGCCGACGTGGATCAGTTTCGTCGCGTCCATGAAGCGCATGATGGAGACGGTTTGAGTTCCGCCGCCGTTTCCCACAATGTGTCCGACTCCGGAAGTTATCTCGTTGGAGCCATGATGCCTGTGAGCGGATTCGTCCGTATCGGAGAGAAGATCGTGGCGTTGCCGTTCGGCCTGGTCTTCGTAAAAATCCCGGTCGTGCGGCAACGGCGTGGACGACGGCAGCACATGGATGGTGGCTGTCATATTCGGGTGAGCCAGGCAAACCAACTTGAAATTGCCAGTCACGGGAAATCCCACCGTGTAGGTAGGCGGACTCTGTGACGCACTACTGTTCGATAACAGGCCACTGTTGATACAAGCCGTGCCGTTGAAGACGGAGAAATCGGGTGATGCGCCGCCGGGTAGGCCGGGACATCCTGCCAAACGGGACGGGCGTACCTGCCCGAGCGTCAGAAAAGTGACGGTGTGGACTTCCGTGGCAGGAAACGTCCAGGTAATGGTGTCGTTGGCGTGAATCCAGATCTCGTTCGGTAAAAACGCAAGGGCCTGATGCGCCATATTGCTGTTTTGCGCGCCGACCTGCAGTTGCCAGGTGTCGGCTACCCCCGCAACTGGAAGCAGGAGAGCAATGAGCAAGGAGCAAAAGCCGAGAGTCAAACGAAATTGCGATGGGAGCCGGTGCGTCATAGTTCCTCCATAAAAGTCTGCGCGCCGAGAATGAGCCCGGCCACTCCCGGGGTCAATACCACTGGGGTGAAACGTCGGTGATCGCGGAACTCCTTGACTGGCTTGGTGTTCTGGGCCGTGGTGACATGGCTGCCAAGGCTTTACAAACGGGGTATACTTCCGCCTGACTAGGAGTTCTTCGAGCAGTGGCTGGCGCAACCAGATCAAACGTCGTACGCTTCGGCGCCTACGAGTTCAACCCCGACTCCAGAGAACTGCGCCGGGAAGGAATGCGGGTTCGGCTGGAAGGCCAGCCGGTTGCCATCCTTAAAATGCTCCTGGATCGGCGTGGGGAACTTGTCACCCGCGAGGAGTTGCAGAAACAGCTCTGGCCGAAGGATACCTTCGTCGATTTCGAACACAGCCTGAACTCGGCAGTGAAACGATTGCGGGCGGGATTAAACGACTCGGCCGAACATCCGCGCTACATTGAGACGCTGGCACGCCGAGGGTACCGCTTCGTTGCGCCGGTGAATGGCACAGAAACCGGCAGTGAAAAGGCCATCGTCGTTCCACGTGAATCGCATTCGCCGGCGCCGGGTAGCTTTCGTGGACAACGGTTGTGGCTAATCGCCGCCACTGCGGTGTTCACCGTCACCGTCGCCGTCGCCGTCGCTGTTATCGGGTTGGGTTGGCGTCATTGGCGGCAACGTCCGGCATTTCCTGCTGCCCCGGTGATTCGCTCCTTGGCTGTGCTCCCGCTGCAAAATTTGAGCGGAGATCCTACGCAGGAATACTTCGCCGATGGCATGACCGAGGAGCTCATCGGACGACTTTCCCGCATCCATGGTCTTCAAGTCATCTCGCGCACCTCGGCGATGCACTTCAAGAACACGCAACTCTCGGTGCCAGAGATTGCCAAGCTGCTCGGAGTGGATGCCATTGTCGAGGGCTCGGTCATACGAGAGGGCAGTCAGGTACGTGTTCATGCCCAGTTGATTCGCGGCGCGACCGACCGACACATATGGGCGGAAGAATACCAGCGAGAATATCGAAGCATTCTCGCCGTGCAGGAGGAAGTGGCTCAGAGTATCGCTGAGCGAATCGAGATCAGCCTGACGCCCCAGGAGCGAGGAAGTCTGGCATCGGCGCGCCCGGTCGACCCCGAGGCTCATGAGGATTACCTGAAGGGTCGCTATTATTTCAACCAGCGGACCGAAGGCCCGCTGAACCGAAGCATCGGGTACTTCCAACAGGCAATCGACCGAGATCCCGGCTACGCCTTGGCGTATTGCGGCCTCGCCGACGCGTACGCGGTGCTCGGGTTTCGCGGAGGAATGCCATCGAAAGACGCTCTGTCGCGAGCGAAGGCTGCAGCGCTCAAAGCCATCAAACTGGATGACACTCTGGCCGAGCCTCACGCATCTCTCGCATTCCTCGCCGAGACTCATGAGTGGGATTGGGCAACAGCCCAGCGGGAATACAGACGCGCCCTGGAACTCAATCCGAGTGATGCCCGAACTCACCACTGGTATGCCGGTTATCTGATGTACATGGGGCGATTTGAGGACGGGATCTCCGAGGCCAGACGGGCCCGGGACCTCGATCCGTTCTCCTTGCCGCTCAACAATGCCCTGGCGGGCAGGTTGCTCGTAGCCAGCCGTTACGACGAGGCGCTGGCGCAAGTGCAGAAAACGTTGGAAATGAACCCTAACTTTGCACCAGCTCACCAGACTCTGGGCTGGGCATACCTGCATCGCGGAAAGCGCGAGGAGGCCATTCTGGAATTTCGAAAGGCTGTTCAACTGTCCGGAACCGACGACACGGACCTTGTGCTGGACCTTGGTTTTGCCTATGCCACAGCGGGCAACGGACAGGAGGCGCGAAGGATACTCGCCCAATTAAAAAAGCTGCACGAGCGTGGACTTGTGCCATCTGGTTCAATCGCGATTCTCTATGGAGCCCTGGGTGAATTGAATGAAGCGTTCGCCTGGCTGGAAAAGGCTTACCAGGAGCGCGACCCTCAACTAACGTATCTCACGGTGCCGGGACGTAGATTCGATCCACTGCGTCACGATCCGCGCTTTCGACAGCTAGTGCACCGTATCGGGTTACCCGGATAATTGCTCCTGGATCAGGGCAATTCGGAAGTTGACCTCATGTCCCGTCACCCCACCTCGACGAGTCCGTACGTGTGTTGCCAGCGCGCCCGCATATGAACCAAAGCTCGGCTGATTTCTTCCGCCGAGATCTCGGCGTTAGGGCCAGCAATTACGGCGGCGGCTTCGCGCTTGGCGGCCTCGAGCAACTGGACGTCACGGATGAGATTAGCTACGCGGAAACTCGGCAGCCCGGCCTGGCGCGTGCCAAAGAATTCCCCAGGGCCGCGCAGTTCAAGGTCGAGTTCCGCGATCTTGAAACCGTCATTGGTTTTCACCATCGCTGCAAGGCGCCGCTGCGCGTCTTCGCTGACTTTTCCACCGGTCATCAGGATGCAATAAGATTTGGCGCCGCCGCGGCCAATGCGTCCGCGCAACTGGTGAAGTTGCGCCAGGCCAAAGCGCTCTGCATGCTCAATCACCATCACGGTGGCGTTGGGCACATCCACGCCGACTTCGATGACAGTGGTCGCCACCAGAACCTGCAACTCGCCGCGCTGAAACATGCGCATGACCTGCTCTTTCAGTTCCGCGGCCAGGCGCCCATGCAGAAGTCCCACCTTCAGGTCGGCAAATATCTTGCCGCTAAGTTCGCGGTACATTTTGATCGCCGCCTTCAGTTCACTCTCCTCATTTTCGGCGATCACGGGATAGACCACATAAGCCTGGTGTCCGGCAACAATCTGTTTGCGGACGAACTCCCAGACTTTCGACGATTGGTCGTCCCCCACGCAGTGGGTCGCGATTGGCGTGCGCCCCGGCGGCAGTTCGTCGAGCACACTGAGATCGAGGTCGCCGTAGAGCGTAAGCGCGAGCGTGCGCGGAATCGGCGTCGCCGTCATCACCAGAACGTCGGGTTCGGCCGGCGCTGAGGCTGTGTGGGGACCGGAGTTGGTGTGGAGACGGGCGCCTTCGCCCGTCCGGCCAAGCGCGGCACGGCCCTCATCCTCGGAAGGCTTCTTCATCAGCTTCAGCCGCTGCAACACCCCAAAGCGATGCTGCTCGTCGACAATGACCAGTCCCAGGTTTGCGAACTCAACTTTCTCCTCCAGCAGCGCGTGAGTGCCGATGACAAGCTGCGCATTGCCCTGCGAAATATGGCGCCGTACTTCGCGCTTGCGGTCGGATTCCAGCGATCCGGTCAGCAGCACAATGCGATAGCCTGCATTTTCCAGAATCCCCCTCGCCGAAAAATAATGCTGCTGCGCAAGTATTTCGGTGGGAGCCATCAGCGCCACCTGGCAGCCATTCTCTATCGCGATGATGGCTGCCTCGAAGCCCACAATAGTCTTGCCCGATCCAACGTCGCCCTGCAGCAAACGCCGCATGGGATACGGCTTCTCCATGTCTGCTGCAATTTCCTTCAGCACTTTTTTCTGCGCTGGAGTGGGATGAAACGGCAGAATCTTCTTGATGGCCGCCCGCACTCCCTCGTCCAGCCGAAATGCGATTCCGGTCTGCAATTTCTGCTGCCGACGCTTCAACTCCAAGCCAAGTTCCACGAAAAAAAGTTCGTCGAAGATCATGCGGATATGTGCGGGGGTGCGAGACGACTGCAAGTTCTCAAAACTTTCACCCGGCTCGGGCCAGTGCAGGTTCCACAGCGCGGCGCGCGGAGAGATCAGCCCCACATGATCGCGCACCGCGGCGGGAATTGGGTCCTTCAACTCGGGTGTCAGATTATCCAGCGCGGTGCGAATCGCGCGCCGAAACCAGCGCGGGGTAAGGCGCCCGATGGCTTCATAAATCGGGACGATGCGCCCGATCTCCAGCGACTCCTCGACTTTCTTTTTCGCTCCGTTCTCCTGCGAAGCGTTGGAGTCGCCCAGAATCTCGAACTGCGGCTGCACGATTTGCAGTTCCCGGCTGCGCTGATCCTGCTCGACTTTGCCATACAGCGCAATCATCTGCCCGGCTTTGAACTTATCCTGCAGGTAAGTCGCGTTGAACCAAAGGCAGCGCAGGCGGGAGCGGCCTTGACCTACGGTGAGCTGGAAAATGGGCATACTCCGGGTGCGGAACAGCCCGGAATTGCGTACTTCGCCAACTACCGTGGCCATCTCGCCAGCACGAAGTTCGGAAATCCCACGCGGATTCAGGCGGTCTTCATAGCGAAAAGGCAGATAATGAAGCAGGTCGCCGACGGTGTGAATTCCCCTGCCAGCAAGAACTTCGCCGATCCGCGGACCTACGCCCTTCACATATTGGACCGGGGTGGAAAGTTCGAGCATGCCGTTTTCGTGGGTGCGAAGAAGGTATAAGAACGAAAGAATGTTAGCAAAAGCGGACACCTGCCCGCTTGCGCCGCCTACGCCCGATGAGAACAATCGCTCGCTGAGAATCCGTTCCGATTGAAACTCCCGGGAGAGCTGCGGTGTCTAAACCAACGGTGCTGGTAAATTTTCTTCAAGCCTTGCTGGCAATCCTATTGGGCAATCTGGCTTACTTCGCTCTGTTACCGTGGTTGCCGCCAGTGGCGCGGCACCGCCCCTTCCAGTTGGACTTGGGCACCCTTCTGGATTTCTTTTTTTGCGTGGTAGCCTACGGAGTGATCCGCACGGCCAGAAACTGGCGATAACCGGCCGATAACCGGACTCCTTCTACTTTAAGTCCGGTTACCTTCGGAACCTTGGTAACCAATGGTCGGGTTCGTACAATCTGTTTCACCATGCCGAAACTCGCGGTCTTGTTTGACGCGGGCCAGGCCGTGCTCTCCACCTTCGATTTGGACGAGGTGCTGCAGCGAATCCTGGCAATCGCGCGCGATTATTTTCATTTGCAGAACGTGGCCATCCTGCTGCTCGATAAGGAGGCCAGGCAGTTATGCGTCCGTTCGCAGATCGGCTGGGATCCGGGCAAAGACGCGATCTGTTTGGGATGCCACGAAGGACTCACGGGAGCCTCGGTGTTGAAGAAACATCCAGTCTATGCTCCCGACGTCAGCCAGGACACGCGCTACGTCTGCGCCGCGCAATCCACGCGCTCCGAGCTGGCTATCCCGCTCATGGTGCGCGACGAAGTTGTGGGCGTGCTTGACTGTCAGAGCGAGCGCCTCGATCACTTCGACCATGAAACCATCGAGCTGCTGACGTTGTTTTCCACGCAGGCCTCCATCGCGCTGCAGAATGCGCGCTTGTACTCGCTGGAGCGGCAGCGGGCGCGGCAACTGGAGGCGATCAATGCCATCGCGCAGCAAAGCACCGCCGTCATGGAATTGGAGGAACTTCTGATCCGCGTCTGTTCCGTGATCCAGAAGGCCTTTCAGGTTTCTCACGTATCGCTTCTGCTGCGGGAAGAAAACGATCTTGTGATGCGGGCGCATCAGGGCACACTAACCCCCTGCACTCCCGTCGGCGGGCGATTTCCCGTCGGCCAAGAGCCTTGGTCGCGTGTGATCGCAAGCAGTGGCACCCTCATCGAGAAAGATCTGAGCGGGGCGCCTGAGACTCTCAGGCTCTTCAAGGAGTCCGCCTCGCGCATGAGCATACCGCTGATTTCATTCGGGCAGACCCTCGGAGTACTTTCCCTGCATAGTTCCCAGCCTAATGCGTTCCGCGAGAGCGAACTGCAGTCGCTCGAATCAGTCGCCGACATTTGCGCCAATTCCATTCAGAATGCGCACTACGTCGAGCGCGTCAAGCAGCTGGCATACCTCGATGGCCTGACCGGCATTTTCAATCGGCGCTTTTTCGAGCTGCGCATCATGGAAGAACTGGAGCGTGCCCGTCGCTACGGAACCGGCATGGCCGTGGTCATGGCGGACATCGATCAGTTCAAGCGCTTGAACGATGAGTTCGGACACTTGCTGGGAGACGAAGTTCTAAGGCAGGTTTCTTCGCTCTTCCACCAACAATTACGCAAGATTGACGTGGTGTGCCGCTATGGCGGAGAAGAGTTTGCGATCCTGCTGACGCAGATCACCACGCCACAGGCCGTCGCCATCGCCGAGAAGTTGCGTCGTCTGGTAGAAAGCTTTCAGTTCCCGGGAGTCCCGCGAACTATCACGATCAGCGCCGGCGTCGCGGCGTTTCCCACTCATGGCAAGACGCGGGATGAAATGGTTCGGGCGGCGGACAGTGGACTCTATGCCGCGAAGCAGGCCGGGCGGAATCGCATCTGCCTGGCCCGTATTGCGCTCAGCACCTCAAGCAGCCAGTAAGCACAAATCGTTCCCGCCTTTAAATATCGAACTCGTGCCCTAGCCGCTCCTGGCGCAACAGATTCAATTGCAGCTTTAGTTTTTCCTGATCCCTCTTGAGTTGCCGCTGTGGAAGCCGGGATTGAATCTTAAGTCTTTCGGCCTGGTGGCGTAATTTAGCTTGCTGCCCGCAGAGTTCCGAGCGGAGTTCCGTCCGAAGCTCCGTGGCCGACGTGCTCAGGTCTTCGGCGGCCAATTCCATCTGGGGCTGTAATTCGGCAACTTCCTGCCCCAACTCACTCAGTTCGACGGCGGACTCCGCGTCGATTACCGGCCCCTCCAGACTTTCTTCTTCCTCCAGCAGTTCACCGGACTCCTTCTTGTCGGGCAAAGACAGATTCAAGTTCTGCTCTTTTTTATCCCGGACCACACCCACGCTGATGGCCGCCCCATTGCGTGACTTCACCGCGTGCATGAAATCGCTGGTATCGTGCACCGGCTGGTCGTCAACCTTTACGATCACGTCTCCGGCATGGAAACCGGCTTTTTCCGCGTGACTGCCTTTCTCCACGGAACGCACCAGAACGCCATAGCCGTTCTTCACCCCAAAAAACTCTCCCAGTTGGGGAGTGATATTTTCCACCATCAGGCCGCTACGCGCCGACGAAGTGACCATTACCATGTTGATCGATGGAATGTCGATGTCCGGAATGTGAATCTCGGGAACATGAACATGAAAGTTGTTCATGTTATGCCCCGCCATGGCAAATTCCTTACCCTTGTCGGCCAGTTGCACTTTCACGCTCACGGGCTGTCCATCACGGCTCAAGCCGAAAGTTACGATTCGGCCCGGCGGCATCTCGTGGATCATTCGCCGTAACTGCGCTCCGCTTTCAATCGCGGCGCCGTTCATCGTCAGGATGACATCATGCTCCTTAATGCCCGCCTTGCCGGCCGGAGCATCCTGATCGACCATGGTCACCTCGACGCCCTTTTCTTCCTTCAGTTTCAGAGCGCTCAGTCGTTCGGTGGTCACATCCGAAATATCGACCCCGAGATAGGAGCTCGTGCCGCTCTCTTCGCTGGAGAACACATACGGCTGCACCGGATCCACAGACCCGTTCTGCGCGGCTTGCGAGAAGCCGAGAAGCAACGGCAACAACACGATGCTGGATGCAACGTATTTGCGCATGGCTACTCCCTCCAATCGTATTTTGTTATCCAATCTCTTCTAAAACAGCTGTCACTCCGAGCAAAGCGAGGGTCATGGGTTTATTCTCTGCGCGGGCAAGAACCAAGATTCCTCGCTTCGCTTGGAATGACAACTGGCCTCGCTCGGAATGACCGGCGTTCCTTGGATGCACTGTTTCCGCAGCTTCAGAGCTTCAATGGCCAGCGCGCCGGATGCAAATGTCCCCACTCGAAGTGTGTACCTTCAACGTGGGACCTCCGCCATTCAGCTTGCCTTCGGCCGTGAGCGTCTTGGGCCCCCACTTGTCGCCTTCGCTGCCAATATGGATATCCGGAAAATCCGAGGTGATGTGATGCCCGTTACCCATATCCACGCTGGCGCGCACGTTGATGGCTACATCGGCGGCAATATACACCGTGATGTCGCCCGCACCCGTCTCCAGATCGGAGTCGTTACGCTCGCTGCCGGTATTCACCAGTTTCACAGTGATGCCGCCCGCCCCTGTTTCCGCACGGGCCGAAGGAACCCCGAAAAGCTCAATGCCGCCGCCGCCGGTCTCTGCGTGTACATGTCCCTTGGCCGACGTCAAATGAATGCTGCCGCCGCCGGTTTCGATCTCGGCCGGTCCGCCCACGTCACTCAGATCCACGCTGCCGCCGCCAGTCGATACTTTTACCTTCCCGCTGCATTGCCGCACTTGCACATTGCCGCCGCCGGTCTCGATGCTCGCGCCTTGCGTTCCTGCCTCGATCTCGACGCCACCTCCTCCGGTTTCCGCCACGACTTTGCCGTTGGCATGCCGAACGTGGATCGAGCCTCCGCCAGTGTGCAGGCCAAGGTCGCCGCTGACGGCGCCGACATCGATCGACCCGCCTCCGGTTTCGGCACTCGCTCCCCCGCCAATGTCGTCCAGCTTCATGTTGCCGCCGCCGCTCTCCGCCTCAACCCGGCCGGCGATCCCTGAAGCCTCCACGTTCCCACCCTCCGTTTCAAGCTTGAGCATCGCCATCTCGCGCGGCACCATCACCGAAAATTCTCCGGAAAAGTGACGCGGCCGCCTTCCGCCCTGCCAATCTCCCACCACCCAGGCGGTGTCTCCCCTCACATAGGCGGTGACTTTGTACTGCTCGAATTGCCGACGGGCGTCCTGCTCGGAAGAATTGCCGAAATGAGTATGAACCACGTAATTGATGCCCTGCTGCTGCCCGCCGTGTACAACGACCGAGCCCATGTCGACCTTCACTCGTAAGTTCTTGACCGCCGCCAGTGAACCGGTGATCTCCTGACCCCACGATCCGCCTTCACGGGATACATGCGTTTCCTGCGCCCCGGCCCTCGGAACAAAGACCGGCAACGCAAGTAGAGCCAGCACACCGGCCAGCCCAACGGTTTGTAGCGCTCGTCTCAAAATATTCTCCTCATTTCTTCGGTAGCGCCGCCGTCCCGGCGGCTGTCGCGGGGCGTCTCACCCACGCATTCGCCGGCAATGCCAGCGCTACTTCCTCTAATCAATCTCCGGCAACTGCGCCAGCATGGTTCGCGCCTGCGATTTGATGTATTGGCTCGTATCTTTCGCCGCCAGCGCCATCAGCACGCCGCGTACGCTGCCATCCGCCTTCACGGGCTCAATCAAACGCAACGCCTCAATGCGCACGCCGGAATTTCCATCATTCACCAGAGCGCGCAGCACAGCATCGCGCACATTGGTATCGTTCTTGACGTAATTCCCCAGCGCATCCAGCGACTTCAGCCGCACTCCCGGATTCGTATCATTTTGCAGCGCATACATCAGCGCTTCCCGCACCTGCATGTCGCCGCTCTTCTGCGCCAGAAGATCCACCGAGTCCACTCGCACCCCGGTGTTGTAGTTGTTGCGCGCCGCATAGAGCAGCAACTGCTGAATCTTGTCGTCGTTCAGCGACCCCTGAGCTTCCTGCGTGGCCACGGTGTTGTACTTGATGCTGATCTGATTGGTGCCCGGCTGCTGCACGATGGAACTGATGCCGGTAATCGAAGATTCGGTAGGAACAGCGGAGGGATTCGCAGAATTTTGAACAGCGGCTATAGCGGCGGGCCGTGATCCGTAGAGCTTGTAAGTGGTTGTAACCCCGCCGGCAAAGCCGAGAATCAAAATTGCCGCTGCCAGCGCCGGAGAGAACCGCATCTGCCGCAGCCAGATCGCCGGATCGAAGGCCAACCGGCTCCACACGCTGCCTTGCTTGGCCGTTTCGAGAGCTTCCTGTAAGCGCATGCGCGAAGCCGCTACCAGGTTGGGCGTGGGATCGGCCGCGCGATCCTGCGCCAGCAGGGCGTGAAACTCCTGCTCCGCCTTCAGTTCGGCCGCGCAGTCAGCGCAGCGGGCCACATGCTGCTCCAGTTCGTGGCGGGCGTCATCCGCCAACTCGCCATAAACCTGAAGCACGATATTTTCTTGAACCCATTCACATTTCATAAGCTCGACCTCGGACCAAGTGGTGACGGGCGCCTTCGTCCGTCCGGCCAGCGCGAAGCGCGGCCGCATAGCCCAACTCTCTACCGCATATCCGCCAGCGCCCCCCGCAACTTCTGGGTCGCGCGAAACAACGTATTCTTTGCCGTCTCTTCCGTAGTCCGCAAAATCTCACCCACGGTACGCAGCTTCAATCCGTGATAATGCTTCAACTCAAACACCATGCGCTCGCGCGGAGTCAACTTCTCCAGGGCTCCGGCGATGCGTGCTCCCAACTGCCGGCGCAACAAATCGCGCTCCGGATTCGCTCCGGCCCTTACATCCGGTACCTGATCGAGCAGATCATACTCGCCGCCGTCGGCATCTTTCGCCACCGGCGCGTCCTCTTTGCGGACGTTCCGCTTGCGCAGGTGGTCGAGGCACAGATTGGTCACGATCCGATAGATCCAGGTGTAGAAAGAACATTCGAACCGGAAACTTCCGATGTTCTTGTAAGCTTTGAGGAAGGCGTCCTGGTAGACGTCCTGAGCGTCCTGCTCAGTGCCGGTGAGATGGAGCGCCAGCCGCAACACCGCCTGATCGTAGTGACGGACGAGTTCCTCGAAGGCGGCGCGGTTTCCGCGCTGCGCCTCCCGGATCAACATCGTGTCGTCTATGCGGCGTTCTTGCCCAGCCATGCGGCCCCGCGCGGGGATTTGATCAACGCTGACTCTTTCCCTCTCAGCTCTCTCTCTCGAGCGGGCCCCGTCGCCAACCGCAAGTGTTACCGTCAGTACACCTGCCGGCATGTGTCGTCCTGTCCTCTGCCGCCCAGCATTTGCCGTATCCGGGCTTGCACAGGAATAGACGGGTCGTCAGCCAAAGAGTGAGCAGAAATTATAGGTGGGAAGGGGAATTTTGGGGAGCTAGGTGGCTCAGGGGCAAAGATTTAGGGGGAAACAGAACAATGATCTGCAACGTCGGCGGGAAGTATGGCACGGGAAATGCCCTGATTGTGGGGCAAGGGGAAGAAAAGACCGGCAGCCCCGGCTCAATTCTGAAGCCTGTTCTCGCGGACAAGCTGCTCCGTGTCCCTGGGCTCGATATACGGCTCATTGTCATTGGTTCCGCACTTCAGTGTCTTCACCTCGCCCCTAACACCGCTTTCACATAGACCGGCGACCGTAATTCGGACTGGCCCGGTCTTATCCATGTAAAAGAAGCCCTCCGCCCAAGCCGCGCCAGTCGTCTCGGCGATGAAATAGTACACAAGCCCTGTAGACAAACCCGGTGCACTCCCATCGTGGGGAACAGTCTGGATATAGCCTTTCGGCAGACTGCCGTACATTCATGCGTGCGACCAAAATACTATTCGGGAGGCCGTTCGATGGCTGAATACTCCAAACCTGTGATTTGTCGTCGTAGGGAGTCGTGATCTTACGGCCCAACTTCGGACCGTAGATGGTGAACGATGCCAGCCGCCCGCTTCCGTCAAACGAGAATGACGGTCCAGCTCCGAGACTGACCGAAGTTCGAACTTCACAGCCAAGTGTGACGAAGCAGATCACAACCAACAACGGGGATGTAGTATTTCTCAAGGCCGTTTCCTGACAAGCCTTGTTGACCGCATCGAAGAAAGATCCTTATTCCGCGACCGCTTCCTTCTCAATGACAACTTTCAGGTGCGCAGTCACGTCCTTGTGCAGCTTGACCGGCACGCTGAACTCGCCTACGGTCTTCAGCGGCTCGTGGAGCTGGATCTTGCGGCGATCCACGTTGAAACCCTTCTTGGTCAGTGCGTCACCGATGTCGCTCGACGTGACTGAGCCAAAGAGCTGCTCGTGCTCGCCCGTGCGGCGCTGGAACGACACCGATACGCCCTCGAACTGTTTGGCCAATTCCTCGGCCTGCGTCTTCTCTTTGGCGGAGCGCCGCACCGAGGCGGCCTTCATCTGCACGATCACCGCCTTGTTGCCCTCATTCGCCTGAATGGCCAACTTGTGCGGCAACAGATAATTCCGCCCATACCCCTCCGCGACCTTCACCACATCGCCGCGGGAACCCAGCTTCGCTACATCTTCTTTCAGAATGACTTCCATGATCGATAGCTCCTAGCTTCTAGCGCTGCTAGCTTCTAGCCAACCAAACCTTCCGCCCGTTTTAGCTAGAGGCTAGAAGCTAGGAGCTAGAAGCTGCTTTCCTACGATGCTCTTCCCGCAAACGGCAGCAGCGCGATATTCCGCGCCTTCTTGATGGCCGCCGACAGCCGGTGCTGATGGGGCGCGCAAACGCCGGTCAAGCGCCGCGGCACGATCTTGCCGCTCTCGGCCACGAACTGCCCCAACATGCGGTAGTCCTTGTAATTGATGTCTTCAATTTTCTCGACGCAGAACTTGCATACTTTCTTGCGACGGAAAAACTTGCGTCCGCCGCCACCTTCGCGCGGAGGCCCGCCCGGCCCGCGTCCGCCACCGCCGAACCGGGGACGGTCGCCACCCGGTCGATCCCCACTAGGACGGTCTCCGCTGGATCGCGGCCTCTCGCTGGGCGCCGATTGCTCTGCTGCTTTCGTTTCTTCAGCCATAATTCTCCTATTAGTTAGGTCGCGTTTAAAGCGACACCGGATGACTTGTCATTCCGAGCGAAGCGAGAAATCTGCTCTTGCCCGAAATCTGCCCGAATCCTGCGGCTACGCCGTCGTCGGAGTTTCCGCCGCCGGAACCGAGGGTTCCGCGGCTGCTGCTGGGGCCGCCGGCTGCGCGCTCACTTTTTTCTTCGAGTCGCGCAGTTGCTTGATCTTGTCCAGCCGCTTCTGTTCCTCATCGGTGCGCACCGTAAGGAACTTGATGACCGGTTCGGACACGCGCAGGCGGCGCTCCAGTTCGTGAACCACCGCGCCTCCGCCTTCGACAACCATCAGGATATAAATCCCTTCGTGGAACCGCCGCACGGTGTAGGCGAGACGCCGCTTGCCCATCTTGTCGACGCGTTGCACCGTACCACCCGAGGCCGGCACCACGGACTGCAAAGTCGAAACCAGTTTGTCCAGATCCTCATCCGTCATATCCGGACGAACAATGAACATCAATTCATAGGTACGATTCATTCTCTTCTCCAAATCTGCGATTGTCATCCTGAGAACGCTGCTTTTGCGTCCGAAGGATCTGGGCGAGCCACGCGAATTCATGGAGCCTGCCCTGAGAGAGCGCAAGCAACCGAAAGGTGCGTTTGGCTCGCATCCTTACAACTCTTCCGGCTCCTTGCGGTTAAAACGGTTCATCGCCGCCGCCGGACCTTCTTTCAGAATCACCTTCACCGCTTCTTCAACGGTATCCAGAACTCCATCCGCAACCTGCAACTCTGCCTTGCGCAGCGGGGCCAGCAGATAACTCTGGCCGTCGCTCACCTTGCGATCCGGCGCCACGCCAATCCGAATCCGCAGAAAATCCTGCGTGCCCAACGCCCCGATAATCGACTCGATGCCGTTATGCCCCGCCGAACTGCGCTGCGTATGGATGCGCACCGTGCCCAGTGGAAAATCCAGTTCGTCCTGAATCACAATCAGGTCCGACTCCGGCTTCGCTTCGTACTCCTCGATCAACTCCCGCACCGAGACGCCACTCAAGTTCATGAACGTCTCCGGCTTGGCCAGCAGCACTGACTGATCCGCAATCACCGCCCGCGCCGTCAAAGCCCGGCACTGCCGGTTTCTCACATCTACACCCAGGTTGGTCGCGATCCGATCAATCGCCAAAAAGCCCAGGTTATGGGGCGTGAACTGATACTCGACACCGGGATTGCCCAGCCCAACAATCAGTTTCACGCGGATTGGTTCGTGTGGGGACGGGCGCCCTCGCCCGTCCGACCGAGCAACGCCCGGCGGCCCTTACCACGAAGCTATTTCTTCTCCTTCTTCTCAGCCTTCTCCGCCTTCTCAGGCTTGCCCGCCGGGGCCTCGGCACCCTCTTCCTCAGTCTCCTGCTTGCCCTTCTTAATAACCTCGGGCTCGGCCGGGGCCGCCGCTTCCGCAGCCGCCGCTTCCGGCGTCGCCACCACTTCTTCCTTCACCGAGGTCACGTGCGCCACCGGCTGATTCTCGTCCGTAAGGAACTTGATCTTGTCCGAGTGCGGCAACTCCGAAACGCGCAGCACCTTGCCAAAAGTGAGCTGGCTGACGTCGGCATCGATGTGGCTGGGAATATCTCCGGGGAGACATTCGATCTCCACTTCGCGCAGCATCTGCTCCATAATCCCGCCCTCTTGCTTCACCCCGGCCGATTCGCCGACAAGAATGATGGGCACGCTGACCTTCAGGACCTTGTCAAGCGCTATACGCTTCAGGTCGATGTGGAGAAGCTTGCCTTTAATCGGCTCGTACTGCCAGTCGACGATCATCGCTTTGCTGCGCTCGCCGCTGCTTAGGGCAAGGTCAAAAATGGTATTGTGGCCGGTCTCCGAGTTCAGAATGCGCAGCACATGCCGGGGATCCACGCTGATTGGGAGCGAATCCTTGCCCGCTCCATACACCACTGCCGGAATCTTCCCGCCGCGCCGCACTGCGCGAGCGTCGTTCTTAGTACCAGCTTCCCGCGGTTGCGCTTCCAGTGTGTTCTGTTCCAATGCAGTTGCCATAATTCTCAATTCCTCTCAAAAGATTGTCATCCGAGGGCGGCGCATTTTGCGCCCGAACGATCTGAGCGCGCCGTGCGAACAATCTCGCGCTTTTTGCGAGATTGCGAAAACGCGCGTCTGGCGCGCCTCCCAATTCACTACGTAAACAACTTGCTCACCGAAGTCTCTTCGTGATTGGCCTGAATCGCCCGGCCAATCAACCCCGCAATCGAGAGGACGCTGATCTTTCCTCCCTTTTCGGTTCGTGCCGCATTCGCTTCTGCAGTCAGCGGGATGGTGTTCGTCACCACCACTTCCTTTATCACCGAGTTCCTGATGTTCTCCACCGCTGGCCCCGAGAGCACCGCATGCGAAGCGCAGGCGTAAACCGAAGTGGCCCCATTCGCGATGAGTGCCTCCGCGGTCTTAACCAGCGTTCCAGCCGTGTCAATCAAATCATCGATGATCAAGCAAGTACGTCCCTCGACGTCGCCGATCACGTGCATCACCTCCGCCACGTTGGCTTCCACGCGGCGTTTGTCGACAATGGCCAGCGCCGCGTCCACTTTCTTGGCGAAAAACCGCGCCCGTTCCACGCCACCAGCATCGGGTGATACCACTGTCAAGTTCGGCAGGGCCAGCTTCCGGAAGTGATCTACCAGCACCGGTGAAGCGAACAAATGATCCACCGGAATATTGAAAAAGCCCTGCAACTGCGGCGTATGCAAATCCACAATCAACGCTCGGTGGGCTCCCGCGGTGGTCAGGAGATCCGCCACCAGCTTCGATGAAATCGGGCTGCGCGGCTTGTCCTTGCGGTCTTGCCTCGCGTATCCGAAATACGGCACTACCGCCGTGATGCGCCGCGCCGAAGCCCGCTTCAGCGCATCGATCATCAACAGCAACTCCATCAAGTGCTCGTCTACCGGACGGCATGTCGGCTGCAGGACGAACACGTCGGCACCGCGCACATTCTCCTGAATCTGAACGTAGCATTCGCCGTCCCGAAAGCGAATGACCTGCGCCTGCCCGCGCTGCATGCCGAGAAAATTGCAGACCTCATCAGCCAAAGGCTCGTTCGCCGTGCCGCTGAAGATCTTAAACTTCTCGTCGACGCGCGGACGCTGTTTCCGCTCGCTCTTTTCATCCGTCACGGGCGGATTCTTCTTCTCAACAGCCTTGTCGGTCGGCGTCACCAAAGTAGCCATGGTTTTTAGCTCTTAGCTCTTAGCCACTGGCTCTTGGCTTGAACAGATCGCTCCAAGCCAAAGCCAAGAGCTAACAGCCAAGAGCGGTTTTCTGGCTGGGCCGCTAGGATTCGAACCTAGACAAAGTGCTCCAAAGGCACTTGACCTACCATTAGTCGACGGCCCAGTGAAACAATTGTTGATTGTCCAATTGCTGACGGTTGATTGAACCCCAAAATCCGGGTGCGCACTTAGATTCTCAATCAACAATCAAAAATCGACAATCAAAAACTTGCTGGGCCACCGCGGGAACGGTTGGCGCCGCGCGCCTTCGCCCGAAGCCAGGTATCGAGCGGCACCGATGCTGACCGCGTCGGTTCCTACTCCACCGCAATCCGCCGCCAGTAAGCCCGCCGCGGCAACGTCACAGTCGCCTGAGCCATCCAGCCCTGCTTCCGAAGCCTGGCCGTCGCCTCTGCCGCCGCCTCCCGCGAGGCAAACAGCCCATACAGTGTCGACCCAGACCCCGACAACGACGCATATTTCGCGCCCGCGCGCAAAAGCGCGCGTTTTCCATCACTCAGCTCGGGATATTCAGGAAAGACGACTCGTTCAAAGTCGTTTTCAATCCCGGCCCGGACAAGCTCGAGAAGGTGATTCTCGGCCCGGCCCCTTCTTGCCAACAAATCAGAAGGAGCACCGGAGTAAGGTTCACTCAGCCACGCCGACAACCCGCGACCAAGCAAATTCATTCTATCGGAGCCATCCCCCACCGTCAATTTGCCCCCGTCGGATTGTCCGAAGTTGACTTGTGGGGGGACAGCCGCCCCCGGCTGTCCAGCCGGGACAAGCCCGGCTTGCTCTTTGCTCGGAGCTGCAAGACTGTGCCTTTTGCGGGCGGGGGCGCCCGCGCCACACATAGCAATTCCACCCAACCGATCCCACGCCGCAAACGCCTTCGGAGTCGAAACTCCCACCTCCGGAGTCACCACGACACAAGCAATCGAGGAAAAATCCGGTAACGGATAAACCTGCTCCCCGCGCCCCACTCCCAGCACAGTCCCACCCACCAGGAACAGCGGCAAGTCCGACCCCACTTCCGCCGCGATGCGCAGTCTCTCGGCTCCACTCACACTTTTCTGCAGTGCCCGCTCCAGCCCGAGCAAAGTTGCCACGGCGTTGGACGACGCTCCCCCAAGGCCGCCCTGCACCGGCAGCCGCTTCTTGATCTCAATGACGACGAGTCCCTTGGCCCGCAACGACCGCATCGCCTTCTCCACAATGCGGTAACAAGTATTCGATTCGTCCCTCGGCACGCGAGGATCTGCACAGCGAAGCTCAATTCCGTTTCCCCGCCCCACGCTTACCCGAATCACATCATGCAAACCAATCGTTTGATAAACGGTCAGCAGTTCGTGGAACCCGTCCTCCCGCCCCGCGCCAATGCGCAGCCCCACATTGATCTTCGCGAACGATCGCACAGTCACTGTCATAAACGAATGATTGTAAAGTCTTGATCCTTGCTTTGGACGTTAGTTTGAGGTAAGACCAGTGTTCTACCCGGACGTCCTTATAATCCACAGCCTTCTCATTCTTCTCGTTCTTCTCGTGGCCGTCGCGGTCACCGCGATCGTCACGCGCGACCAGTGGACAGAATGGCTGAGGAGCGCTCGCTCGAAGAACTGGCCAGTCGTTTCCGGAACTATGGAAACCGGGGGCCTGTCGATTACTAAGAATAACCGGGGACGAGACATTGTAACCACTTCACTTGGATACTCCTACAACGTAGACGGGAATTATTATTCCGGATACCACATCGAACAATTCAACCGGGAACAGGACGGCACGCCCTATATCGATGCTCAGAAGGGCCGCGCCGTGCAGATCAGCTATGACCCCCAGAAACCGGAGATATCAGTTTTGCGGAACAGCAGTGGCTGAACGTACCTCGATCGCCAAACTCCCAGCTCCTCTACTCGGTCCTACACTTCGGTAATCTCGCCCCCTTCTGAGAGTAAGGGCATTCTTAATTTGACTTCAATTACAAGGCCGCCGATCGCTACGAGCGCCAAGGGGATTACTATGCGCGGGGTTGTTGCCCAGTATTGCTTGTGGTTTTTCTTTTTCGCCGCTATCTCCGCGGCCTTTTCCCAGAATGGCTACAAAGTCGTCAGCGTCAACGATGGCGGCACGATTTCCGGCACCGTGAAATGGTCCGGCGCCGTTCCACACGCTCTCGATTTTCCTGTCACGAAAGACCCGCAGATTTGCGATCCTGACTCCAAAAAGACTGTCGACATGGAGCGGTTGATCGTCGGGCCGCAGGGCGGGATCGCGAATACGGTGGTCTACCTCAAAGACATTTCCAGCGGGAAGCCCATGGACCTGCCGGAGCCGCGGCGCCACTTGGACCAGAAGCACTGCCACTACATTCCGCACATTCTTCTGGTGCCGGAAAACGGCAGCCTCAGCATGATGAGCTCCGACGCCACCTTGCACACCATTCACATGGACGGCGCGGCCACCTTCAACTTGCCCTTTCCCTTCGTCGACCGGCCCACCACGCGCACCATGTCTACACCCGGACTCGTCCACCTGCGCTGCAACGGCGGCCACGTCTGGATGAATGCCGAGATGATGGTGGTCCCGCATCCTTACTACGCCGTGACTGACGAGAGCGGACGCTTTGAGTTCACTAACGTTCCGCCGGGAACGTATCAGATCGTGGCGTGGCATGAGGGCTGGAGTCTGGCAGGCAAAGAACAGGCTTACGACGTGCTGACCGAACACAACGTGCAACGTCCCATCTTCACCGAGCCGAAGACCTGGGAAAAATCAGTGACTGTAAGCGGAAATCAGCTCAGTGCCGTCAATTTTGTAATCTCCAATAAATAAACGGACCTCGGAGGTCCGACCTCCGACCGCAGTGTTACCGAGGGGGGGGCAATTTTGTTTCTGGTCCCTGGAAATTCGGGCGAATCCGCGGCAAAAGAAGTTATTTTATGCGCGGCGCTTGTACAGGACGGCGAATTCGAATCCCATGTTGGGTGGGAATAGCTCCGCTACTTTGCGGAGCCGCTCGGCCAGTGCGGAGGGAGCGAGCAGCGGATAGTCGCGCTCTCGAAGGTCGTAGTAGTCTACGTCGAGATAGAGTGACAGCAGATAGATCGAAATCGTGTCGGAGAACGTTGCGTCGAGATATTCGTTCTTGAAGCGTTCGCTGTCCGGGCCACTCGCGGTGGCCAGTTTGCGCGCTTCCCAGGCATCGAGAGACGTTTCGCCGCGAACTCCCGCTTCCACTTGACTCCACGCCAGTGCGCTAAACTCACGCGATACTCCGGCGCGCTCGACCAGGGCATGGCCGACGTTGATATAAAACTCAAAGGCAACGGAAAATTTGTCGTCCATCAGTCGCGTGGAAATGAACACGCACTGGGAGTCGCCCAGATTCAAATTGCGATGGCAAACGGCGTTGTCGCTGAGCGCTACGTCGTAGCGGTCGGCGATGACCGTTTCTTCTCCCTGACTCACCGTCAATGGAACAAAGTAGTAGGCCTTGCGCTCGAGCGCGCCGGCGACTTTGGTTGGGACCGCAGCGACCATGCGCTCCAAGTCGAACGAGTTGACCGCGACCTCGCCGGCAACGGCGTAGCAGATTCCGTTCGGCGCCTGGGAAACGGGCGTGAGTCGGACGACTTCGGCGGGACTGCGCGTGATGGCTGGGGCCACTTGCGACATGCTGCCCTATTCTACACAGACGAGGCGGCCTTGCGGTCCGGTAGCTTGCGGTCCGGTAGAATGTACGATCAGATTCATGCTGCCTGCACACGCAGTCCGTCCGCCGCGCTGGTACGGCATTTTGCTGCGAGTTCTCCTGGTGACCTTTATTGGCACGCTGCTATGCTTTGCGGTCAGCTTGCTGCTTGCGATTCTGGTGGTCGCGATCGTTTCCGCAGTGCGAGGGGGGCATCCGGACATGCGGATTGCCTACCGGGTGATTGCGCTGCCCATGGCGCTGGTGGCGGGAGGCATTGTTTTTGTACTGGCGCTGATGATGGAGATCCGGCACTACCGGCAGAGCAAGACTCTTTCGGCGATTGAGAGGCTGCAGTTAGACAAGTTGTGAGACAGAGGATCGGCGCTGCGCGTCTGGACCGCCGAGGGTGGCTGTCCCAACATACCCGTTGGTTAGAATCTAGATTATGGCTCCTCGCGTTGCGATTCCCATGCCGCATTTCTCCGACTCCGAGTATGCGGAGCGGGCCATTCCGCAGTATGAGCGGGCGGTCGCGCTGGCGGGAGGGGAGGCGGTTCGGATTCGGCTCGATCAGGCTCCGTCGGAAATCAAGAAAGTGATCGAAGGGTGCAATGGAGTGCTGTTGCCAGGCAGCAAGGCCGACGTCGATCCGTCGAGGTTCCGGGCGGCCAGGTCGCCGCATACCGCGACCGCTGATCCGCGGCGCGATGCAGTCGATGATCTGTTACTTGAGGACGCGTACCGGCTGCGCAAGCCGGTGCTGGGAATTTGCTATGGGTTGCAAAGTTTGAACGTTTATAGAGCGGGCTCGCTTATCCAGCATATTCCGGATTTCTTGCCCGCGGAGACGCGGGCCAAGGTGAATCACGAGGCTGGCGGGAAGGTCGCGGTCGCGCACTCGGTTGAGATCGATGCCGGCTCGAGGTTGGCGGAAATTGTGAGCAATGCAGTGGGAGGTCAGCGGGCCGGGGTTGGACGGCCGCTCGTGGTGCCCGTCAATTCTTCTCATCATCAATCTGCCGACACCATTGGAGAGGGGCTCCGCATTGTGGCGCGTTGTCCTGACGACGGCATCATTGAAGCAGTGGAAGGAGTGGCTGCCGATCATTTTGTGCTGGCGGTGCAGTGGCATCCGGAGCGGTCGGTCGAGCAGGCTGCGGCTTCGAGCGCGATCTTTCGGGCGTTCATTGATGCGGCATGCAACGGGGAATAGCAACTCTCGATACTCGATTGCCGAGCTCGTTATCCGCGCAAGATCCCTCGCTTCGCCTGAAGAACGGCTCCGGTCGGGATCACGCCCTCGGAGTAGTACCTGGCAGAAGCTGAATGACCGAGATGATTATTTTTTCTTCGGTCCGTTCTTTCTCTTCTTCTTCGGCGCATTCTTTGTCTGACTCGGAGTTTTTTCCAGCAGGACCACAACGTGGGCGATGGCGGTGTTTTCCAGGTTGAGTCCTTCGGGGGTTTTTGCTTTCAGGCCGACGCAGTTGCTGCTCAGGCCGATCAACCCGGCGACGTGGTTGCGGATTGTCGGCGCGTGCGGGCCAATCTTGGGCGCGGCCAGAATCAGGCTCGCGTCGACGTTGGCAACGTGGTATCCCGCATCTCGCACCCGCTTGAGAGTTTCATCGAGGAAGATGTTCGAGTCAGCACCCTTCCATTGAGGGTCGGAAGGAGGGAACAGCGAACCGATATCCGGGGCGGCGATTGCTCCCAGCAGAGCGTCGGTGATGGCATGGAGCAGGACATCGCCGTCGGAATGGCCGGCTAAACCTTTGTCATGCGCCAGGGCGACTCCGCCAATCTTCAAGGGAATCCCGGGACGGAATTCGTGCGAGTCAAAGCCGTAACCGATGCGGGTTGTGGGTCGTGGGTTGTTGGTCTTAGGCATGAGTGGGTTAGCGGTGATGCGCCGGCTCGGCAGATGTCTGCAGGTAGAACTCTGCCAGTTCCATGTCGGCGGGAGTTGTGATCTTGATGTTTCTGGGCGAGCCCATGACTACCGCGACTTCGTGGCCTGAGCGTTCCGCGAGCGAAGCTTCGTCGGTGCCGGTAAATCCATCGGCGACGGCTTCATCGAAGGCTTTTTTGATGACGCTGTAGCGAAATCCTTGCGGGGTCTGGGCCAGCACGATGCCGGCGCGTGGGATGGTGGCTTTCACGATGGCGCCTTCGGCGGTGCGTTCGACCTGCTTGACGGTGTCGACGGCAGGCAAGGCTGCGATAGCGGCGCCATATTTCTGAGCGGCGGCGATGACCTCGCCGATGATCTCGGTGGTGACCAGGGGACGCACGGCGTCATGCACCAGAATGATGTCATCGGGGGCTGAGGAAACGGCGTTGAGCGCCTGCTCAACGGATTGCTGCCGATGCTCGCCGCCGGCGACCAATTGGATTTTTTTCTTCTTCAGGATGTCACCAGCTTCTTTGGGCAGGCGCTCGCGAAAGCTTTCCATTTCATTCTCGCGCAGCGCAATCCAAATCTCTTTCACCGAATCGACGGCGGCAAATTTGCGGAGAGTGTGAATGAGGATTGGCGTGCCCGCGAGTTCGGTGAACTGTTTGGAAGGATGAGGCTTTTTGGTCTTCGCATCGAGGGCGCTGGGCACGCGAGCCATTCGGGTTCCGAGACCGGCTGCTGCGATTATGACGATGACCTTCATGGCGGCGTGTAAGTATACGAGCGCCGAGCCCCGGAGTTCAAATGTGGATTCGGAGCATAACAGCGCTCCTACTCTCGACATACAATGTCGAAATCCTTTCCTTCCAGGAGACGTTCCCATGCACTTCGCCGTTCGACTTTTTCAGTGGATATTTCTTAATGCCGAACGGATCTCCAGCTTGTTGGCGGCCGCGGCGGTGTTGGGAGCAGTGCGCACCTACTACAGAAAAGTGGCCCTGGAGAGAGCGACGTGGCTGTCCAGCCTCTATTCAAAGTTTTACGAGGCTCCCGATCTGAAACGAATTCGCAAGGTTCTGGACGATAATTCTGCCGACGCTCCAGAGGTTGAGGAATTGGTACGAAGCGAAGACTCCGATTTAACCGATTACCTGAATTTCTTCGAATTCATGGCTTATCTCAAAGACCGCCACCAACTCAGCAAAAAAGATGTAGCGGCCCTGTTCGATTATTACCTGCGACTTCTGTCCAAACACAAAGACGTGCGAAAATATGTACTGGACGACAGGAATGGATACGGCTATCTGAAGATCCTGATGGCGCGTTTTCCGGCTGGCGACTAGGATCAGAATATGACTCATCATCTTTTTGTATACGGCACGCTCTCTCCGCGGCACGCGCCGCCGGAGATTGCCGCCACTGTCCGTCGGCTTCGGCCGGTGGGGCAGGCATCGGTTCGCGGCCGCTTGTACGATCTGGGTGAGTATCCTGGGGCGGTTTTAAGTGAGAAGTCGCGCTCGGTGATTCGCGGAGAAGTTTTTGAGCTTCCAGGCGATCGAAATACTTTAACCTCTTTGGACAACTATGAGGGCTTTGAACCGGGAAAGCGGAGTTCCAGCCTGTTTCTTCGCCGGACATGGCCGGTAACCATGGACGACGGCAAGCGCGTGCGCTGCTGGGTTTACGTCTATAACGGAACCATGAAAGACGCGCAGCCGCTCAGAAATGGGAGGTATTCGCGCCGGCGAATCCAGCGCCGTTCCCCCAGTGCGCGGCCTACCGCAGCGAAGTAATGCGACCCTTACGTCCGGGTTAAGGCGTCTCTTGCTTCGTTTCCAAAGTAGTGGCGGTCACCGACGACGGGCTAGGGCCCGGAACCGGAACTGATGGAGGCGAGACCGGCACCGCCTGGCGTGAATAAGCCGCACGCTCGTCCCACTTGCCGAATATCATTTTTCCTGCCGTGGTCTGCAGCACCGATGTCACTGACACATCGATGGTCTTGCCGATCATCTTCCTCGCGTTATCGACGACAACCATTGTTCCATCATCCAGATAAGCCACGCCCTGGTTGTACTCTTTGCCTTCTTTCAGGATGAAGACGCGCATGGTCTCGCCGGGAAGCACGATCGGCTTCAGCGAGTTGGCCAGCTCGTTGATGTTCAGGACTTCGACTCCCTGGAGCTGCGCGACTTTATTCAGATTGAAGTCGTTGGTGATGATTTTGCCTTCATAGACCTTGGCGAGTTCGATCAATTTCAGGTCAACTTCACGGACAGCAGGGAAATCATCTTCCACGATCTGAATCTGGAGGTTGGCGACTTTCTGCAGGCGCTGCAGGATGTCGAGGCCGCGGCGGCCACGGTTGCGCTTAAGCGAGTCGGCGGAATCGGCCACGAGTTGCAGCTCGCGCAGAACGAATTGCGGCGTCACGATGATTCCGTCGAGGAAACCAGTCTCGGCGATGTCGGCGATCCGGCCGTCGATGATGACGCTGGTGTCGAGAATCTTGTAGCTTTTCTTGCCGGTCTTCTCGCCCCCGAAAACGCCGCCCAACGCCGCCAGGTTCAGCAGATCGCCCTTATTGGCGCCGACGATCAAGCCGACATAGGCCATCAGCAGCATCACGAGTATCTGCAGAAAGCTCTGAGTTTGTCCCGCGGGAATGCTGCTGCGAATGACCAATGCAAACAGGTAGGCGCCGCAGATGCCGAGGAGACTGCCGATGGCGGCGCCGATGAGCCGCTTTAGGCTTACGGTGCGCAGCTTCCATTCGAACAGCACGATGGCGGCGCCGATCAGTGCGCCGATACCCGCGTCGATGTTGCGGGGCTGGCCGAAGGGCTCGATGATGAAGCAGGTAACGGCTACAACAACGACAAAAAGAAGACGTACAACAATGAGATCCACGGTAAACCTCCCCGCGGATGCGCTTGCCCATATGCCCATACGACTAGGCGATGCACCGCGTGCCAGTTCCTCGTCGCCCCGGGCGGGAATCGGCCGTTCCTTTCGCATGCGAGGCGCGCATGAATTAGGGGATGAAAGTACGCCCCGTCCCGGCTTCGTGGGGCACAGCCGGGTTCAGTAAGCCAACGCCAAGAGTATATACCTGCCGAGAACGGCCGACGGGAAAAGCGGGTCTTATGATCGTGTGCGGCCTGGAGGCTGGCGTAGGACCTCGGACCTCAGACCTCAGACTCGGCCACCAACGCTGGCCTTCGGGATGCTAGACTTCTGTGCGTGAAAGCGCTGGTGCTTACCCAACTGTCGGGACTGGACGGGCTCACCCTCCAGGATGTTCCCGAACCAGAGAGGAAAGCCGGGCAGGTTCTCGTTCGCGTCGGAGCCGGAGGGTTGAACTTCGCCGACTTCATGACCACCAGGGGTGGGTATCCGGGAACCCCAGCGCCACCGCTGGTTGTGGGACGCGAGTTTGCCGGAGTTGAAGAGGGCAGCGGGCGTCGCATGATGGGATACGCGCAGTGGGGCGCGTTCGCCGAGAAGATTGCGGCATTCAGCAACCTGATGTGGACCGTTCCCGATCACTGGACGGATGAACAAGCCGCGGCATTTCCCGTGAACTACTTTACGGCGTACCTCGGATATTGGCAGGCGGGAATGACTCCCGGAGCAATGTGGGGACAGCCGCCCAAGCCAGCCCTGAGCCAAGTCGAAGGGGCTGTCCGGGGGAGCAAAGCTCCGCCTCGTGTGCTGATTCACGCCGTTGCAGGAGGCGTGGGAACTGCGGCTGTGCAGATCGGACGCCTGTTGGGCGTTGATATGTACGGGACGTCGTCGTCCGATGAAAAACTCTCGCGCGTGAGAGAACTGGGACTGCAGCACGGGATCAACTACAAGCAGCACGATTATGAAGAGACGGTCAAGAACCTTACCCATGGCGAGGGCGTGGATGCGGTTTTCGAAATGCTGGGGGGAGAGCACACGGCCAAGAGTCTGCGCTGCCTGCGTGATTTTGGACGCGTGATCCAGTACGGCACCGCTACCGGAAAGCAGCCCCAAATCGATCTGCGCGCCATGTACGCAAAGTCGGCCAGTGTGCAAGGGCTGTGGCTGACCTATCTGTCACAGAAGAGCCAGATCATGGAATCGGCATGGCAGCAGCTTTCGGCGTGGATTGGGCAGGGAAAGCTGATTCCGCAGGTCGGCCACGCGTTTCCGCTGGAGCGGGCGGTAGAGGCCTACAAGCTGCTGCAAGATGGCAAGAATTATGGCAAGGTTGTGCTGAAGATTGCTTGAGCGCCAGATCGATCGCGGCTCTCCCCGAAAGTCAAGTGAACGAGGGTTTCAGGCAGCGTCTTCTTCTCGTCCAGGCACGTCATCGGGACGGCCGTATTCTTCGTGGGTATGAACCGGACGTTCTGGATGATCGGCGGCATCTTCAACGCCGTCAACAGCGGCCGCTTCGAGCGCCTGTTCGGTCTCGGCTAACTCCTCTACTGACTCATCGCTGGCGTCCTCAATGGATGAGAGGCTCTGCGAGTTTCCACTCTGGCCCGCGCTGCTCTCGCCCACCTGTGCCGGGTCCGTGCCCAGCTCGTCTAACTGCGCCTCAAGGTCGCTTTCCAGCTCCGGAGCGCGTTCGTCTTTGTCAGAGTTAGACCCTTCGAAATTGCGGCGCATAGATTCTCCGATTTACCTGAAGCGTTATACCTCGGCGCCTGCCGAGCGATGATCGGGTTTTCACTGTATTCGTGGGAGCTGGCATTTGAGATTGAGGCATGAGCGTCAGAAACTTGCCGACAACGAACGCGCTCAGCATTGTGAGTAGATTGTTAACAACTATTTCCGCCCTATTCATCTCCTAAAGTAAGGAAAAGAGACTTGTGGCGAAATCGAAGAAGAAAAATCCGTCGGATCCAACCCGCTTAAATCCGTTTGACAAAGAGAATCCCGGCGTCGTGATTGCTGTTATTGAAACCCCTGGCGGGAGCCGGAATAAATTCAAGTACGACGAAAGGTTCGGATTCTTCGCTCTTTCCGGCGTGCTTCCCGAAGGCATGGTGTTTCCGCATGCATTCGGGTTTGTACCCAGAACGAAGGCAGCGGACGGCGATCCCGAAGACATCCTCATCATGATGGACGAACCCACATTCACGGGATGCGTCGTCCCCTGCCGCTTAATTGGAGTAATGGAAGCGGAGCAGACTGAAAAAGGAAAAACAGAGCGCAATGACCGGCTGATTGCGGTCGCCGACCACAGCCGGGATTACTCCGAAGTGAAGAGTCTCAACGATCTGAACAGCAACATGCTCAAAGAGATCGAACAGTTCTTCATCACCTACAACAAGGAAAAAGGCAAAAAGTTCAAAGTTCTTCAGATGAGGGGACCGGGGCAGGCTCTGAAACTAGTCAAGAAACATCTTCTTTAGGAGCGGCGCATCCCCGCCACCCGATGAAGAAATAAAACAGTCCGACGGCTGGGTGGCATGAAAGTGATTCTTATTCGGTTCTTGATCGGTGGGGTTGCGGTTTCCCTTTTTTCCGTCTTGGGCGACCTCTTCAAACCAAAAAGTTTCGCGGGGCTCTTTGGCGCAGCTCCCTCCGTCGCACTCGCGACTTTGGGACTCACCGTCGCCAGTGACGGCAAACACTATGCCGCCGTTGAAGCGAATTCCATGATTGCCGCTGCCGTGGCATTTTTCGTCTATTCCTCCGGTGTGAGCTGGTTTTTGATGCACGGCAGAGTGAGTGCTCTGTGGGTCACTATTTCAGCCCTCCCAGTTTGGGCGCTGCTGGCGTTCGGAATTTGGTACGTGTGGATAAGGTAGCCGGCGCATGCGAATCGAGATCGATCCCTCGGCCCTGGGAAGAACTCGGTGGTATGAGTTCGGAGTGCGCTTTATTTTTGGAGGGTCAATCACAGCCGTCGCGGGCATCATCGCCAAGAAATTCGGCCCCGGTGTCGGCGGGCTTTTCTTGGCCTTTCCAGCCATCTTCCCCGCGAGTGCAACCCTCATCGAGAAGCACGAAAAACAAAAAAAACAACGCGCCAGCTTGGATGGTTCCACCCGCGGAAGAAAAGCAGCCAGTGTGGACGCAGCCGGCGCGGCGATCGGAAGCCTCGCCTTGCTGATCTTCGCCCTACTGGTCAGGGGATTCTTGCCGGACCACAGCGCCTGGCTGGTGCTTACAGGTTCCACCGGGATTTGGCTGGCCGTATCTCTGCTGCTCTGGCAGATCCGAAAGCGAATCTAGCTCAAGGTTGATCGCAACCCCAAAATTACCGCAAGGCATCCATAGTCTTGAGGCATTGATCACAGTCTTCGTGCGACTCATGAATCCGCATTCCAAAACGGTTTGGGCTTCTGCTCAGCATATGGCAGACAGTTTCCTATCCCGTCTTCCGTCGCTGATGGTCGCGGTTATTGTTTTTCTGCTCTTTTACTTTGCCAGCATACTGCTGGGCCGCATTATTCGTCGCGCGACCCGGAGCAATCGTCGCAACCTGGGAGTGGTCTTCGCGCGACTCTCCGCCGCAGCCGTCGTTCTCCTAGGACTCCTGGTCGCTTTCTCGATCGTGGCTCCTTCTTTTCAAGCCGGCGATCTCATCAAAGTCCTTGGCATTGGCAGCGTGGCCATCGGCTTCGCGTTCCAGAACATCTTGCAGAATTTTCTCGCCGGATTGCTTTTGTTATGGGCAGAGCCGTTTCGGGTAGGAGACCAAATAAAGTTGGATACGTTCGAGGGTACAGTCGAAGACATCCAGACTCGAGCCACCACGATCAAGACTTACGATGGCAGGCGAGTGGTAATTCCCAACGCCGAGTTGTTCATCCACTCGGTCACCGTGAATACTGCATTTGAAATCAGGCGTTGGGAATACGAGCTATCCACGAAAGCTCCCCACGGTTTGGCGGAGCTAAAGTCTTTCCTGGTTGACACCCTGGCGAAGGTTGACGGAGTCCTGCCAGAACCGGCGCCCGAAGCACTGGTGATTGACTTGGGGGACGCTGATGCTGGGGTGGTGAAACTGCGCCTTACCTGGTGGACGAAAAATCCCCGCCAGCATGAAATGGTAGCTTCGCACGATCGGGTGTTGACCGCCATCCGCGAAGCGTTGCAGCCGAGGGTGGACAAACCATCACCGAACCTTGAGGCTCGCGCGGCTTAGTGTGCTGTGCGGGCCGACTTTCGAACGTCTCCGGAGAAGGCGAAAAAAAACCGCCGGATTTCAGTGACTGATCCATGGAGGTCCTTCTCCGTTTCAGATCGCTGTAAACAGGTTCAGCTTGCTACTGAAAACTGACCTCGCGTTTCTGCACGTGCGTGTCGATTACGACAGCTGCACTTCATCGGTTGTGACTTGGAAGTTGATCAATCGTGCTTTTCCGAAGGAGGTTGTAATCGCACAGTCAGTCGCGTCACGGCCGGTTGCAATTAACACGCGCCCAATGCGGCGAACGTTGTGTCTGGCATCGAACGTCCACCAGCGGTTTCCCAAGTAAACTTCGAACCACGCGCTGAAGTCCATCGGGCTCGGGGCCACGATCACTCCAATGTCTCCCAGGTATCCTGTGGCATAACGTGCGGGAATGTTGAGGGCGCGACAGAAGGTGATGGCCAGATGCTGAAAGTCCCTGCAGACCCCCACTCGCTCCGTATACACTCCCAGTGCCGTGCGAATTGGACTGGAAAACTCGTATCCGAACGTTATCTTGCTGTGCACCCAATTGCACACCGCTTGAACGCGGCCCCACCCTCTCGGCGCGTTCCAGAACAGCTCCACGGCGGTATTCGATAGAAGATCAACTTCACAATAGCGACTGCTCACCAGGTAGGGCAGGACATTCTGGGGCAGTTGATGGATGGGAATCTCAGCCGCATCCGGATCCTCGAGGTCGGGTTTACCGGAGTCTTCAATGAGCGTGGAATTCTGGAATCGAATCTTGCCCGCTGGAGCCAACAGGCGGCAACTGTGATTGCCAAAGGTGTCCTCATAGTTCTCCACTTGAACCAGCGGATCGGTATGAAGCTCGTCGAGCTCGCGCAGATCTTTTTTTCGAGACGGGTGTACGTTCAACAAAGTCACGATAGGTACTTCACCGGCCGTCTCGAATTGAATGTCGTAGCCAAGGCGAATCAGCATAAAAGTGCGGTTTTCCTTGTGCCTGCGGGCTGCGGGCGCAGATGAGATGCAGAAACTATCACGTTCATCGGGTTTATCGTGTACATTTTTTCTTGCTGCCCTGAATCGCAAATTCGGCAGGAGCAATCGGTGTATGATGCGGTAGATTCGCCGCAGAGGATAAATGACATATTGTTTGGGAATCGCTACCAGAGAAGGCCTCGTGTTGGCTTCGGACTCGAGGACCAATGCAGGCTTCGATCAGGTCAACGTATGCCGCAAGATGTATCGCTTCGTTCAGCCGGGAGAGAGGGTTTTTGTAATTTTGACCAGCGGCAGCCTCTCCATTAGCCAATCGGTAATCACTTTGCTGGGAGATGATTTTGATTCGGGACGAGGGCTGGCTCAGGCCAATTCGCTTTATGACGCCGCTCGCATCGTGGGCGACTGCGTCCGCAAGATCTCCGATATTGACCGGGCTTCCCTGGAGCGGGATTCCTTTAGCTTCAACGTGCACTTGTTGCTAGGGGGGCAGGTTCGGGGCCAGGAGCCTAACCTGTACTTGATCTATCCCCAGGGAAATCCTCTGGCGGCCACTGAAGACTCCCTTTATTTACAACTGGGCGAGTGCAAATACGGTCGACCCATCCTTGATCGCGGCATCCAATCCACCACCTCTCTTGAGGTTGCGGCCAAATATGCCCTTCTCTCCCTCGATGCAACCATGCGCTCCAACGTGACCGTAGGTCCTCCCTTCGACCTGTTGTTGTACAAGAAAGATAGTCTGGAGATTACCCGTTACCGCCGGGTTTCAGCCGGGGATAGAGACTTAAACCTGATCCACTCCAGCTGGGAGCAATCGCTTCGGCGGGCGGTGGAACAGTTGCCTGACATTGAATTCCATTCTTCCGGCAGCGAAAACCCGGCCCCAAGCATCAGAGAAGTCGCCCGATCCAGGGTGTAGGCGCTCCGAGCAGATTCTTCAATGACGCGAATCGGTTTTCCCGATCCCCGATTCGCCGCCGGTACGCTATTCTGGCGGGGAAAACGGCGCCGCAATCATGATTACAGAAACGGATATGTCCGATCGTAGCGGTGCAAAAGTGCTTCCCCGCTACGAACTCAATGGCGCCTACGACGAGATGTTCAGCGCTCCGGACCATCCCCGAAAACAATATCGTCCGCTGCACAACTTACTTCTGAATCTGGGGCGGGACGAGTTACGGCGCAGCAAAAACGAGGCTGACCAATCTTTCTTTAACCAGGGCATCACTTTCACGGTTTATGGGAACGATAAGGGGACGGAACGGATTTTTCCCCACGATCTGCTACCCAGGATCATCACCGCGGCGGAGTGGGAAAAAATTGAGCGCGGACTGACACAACGGATCACAGCGCTGAATCTCTTCCTCAAAGATGTCTACCACGAGGCCAAAATCATTGAGGACGGCGTCGTGCCCGGTAGCATCGTCTATACCTGCAAACATTATCGTCGTGAAATGCGCGGTGTCAAAGTTCCCAACGACGTGTATATCACGGTGGTCGGTACCGACTTGATCCGCAACCCCGACGGAAACTTTGTCGTGCTGGAGGACAATCTGCGCGTCCCCAGCGGGGTTTCGTACATGCTCACCAGCCGCCGGGTAATGAAGCAGATATTTCCCGGACTGTTTCAAAAGTGTCGGGTGCGGCCCATTGAGCAATACAGCCAGGTGCTGCTCTCGACGCTGCGGTCTCTCGCTCCCGAGGGCCGTTCCGAGCCGACCGTGGTTTTACTGACGCCCGGCTCCTACAACTCCGCTTACTTTGAGCACACCTACCTGGCTCGCCAGATGGGTATTGAACTCGTCGAGGGACGCGATTTGGTAGTGCACGACAATATCGTCTACATGCGTACGACCTTCGGCCTGCAGCGCGTGGATGTGATCTATCGTCGAATTGACGACGATTACCTCGATCCTCTGGTTTTTGAAAATGGTTCGGCCCTAGGTGCGGTGGGTCTTTTCAATGCGTATCGCGCTGGAAACGTAGCTTTCGCAAATGCGCTCGGAACCGGAGTCGCCGACGACAAAGCCATCTATGCTTTTGTGCCAAAGATCATTCGCTACTATCTCGATCAGGATCCGATTCTGGAGGGCGTTGAAACGTTTTTGATGTCCGATCCAGGACAACGTGACCACGTCTGCCAGAGGCTGGATGAGTATGTGGTAAAAGCGGTGGGCGAGTCCGGGGGCTACGGAATGCTTATCGGTCCGCATAGCACTGCACAAGAACGCTCCGAGTTTCGACAAAAGATTTATGCCCAGCCACGAAACTATATTGCGCAACCGACAATCAATCTCTCCACCGCGCCCTGTTTTGTAGATGGCATCATCGAGCCCCGTCACGTCGATCTCCGTCCTTATATTCTTTACGGCGAAAAAATCACGATTGTCCCCGGTGGCCTCACCCGCGTGGCCTTGCGAAAAGGGTCACTGGTGGTGAATTCGTCGCAAGGCGGAGGTTCGAAAGATACATGGGTCTTGCAGAGTTAAGGATTGCAAGAATTGGATGTAAGACATCATGCTTTCTCGCGTTGCCGACAGTTTGTACTGGATGAGCCGCTATTTCGAGCGGGCGGACAATGCCTCGCGTGTGCTCAAAGCGACCTACGGTTTGATTTTGAATCCCGCCAAGTTTTCTACCGAAGAGCGATGGTTTCGCGCCGTGTCCTCCCTGGCACCGGGCGCCGCCTCTAGCAACGTCGACCCACAGCGGGTTCTGTTTTCGCTGGTAACGGATCCGGAGGGAGCTTTTTCAATTGTGAAATGCATAAGCGGAGCTCGCGAAAACGCTCGACAAGTTCGCGAGGAAATCAGCTCGGAGATGTGGGAACATCTGAATCGCCTTTTCCACGACGTGACTGGGTCCGAACTGCAACCGGATGATGACGCCGGCGCCATGCGAGTAGTGACCCTGGTTCGCGAAGGCTCTTACCGGTTTAATGGAATCACCGCCGCGACCATGAATCACGACGAGGCCTGGCACTTTATCCAGCTCGGCAAATACATGGAGAGGGCCTGCAATCTCTGCGTTTTGCTGGACGCTTATTTTGTTGTCGGCAAGCATGCTGACGATCTGGACTGGGTAGGGCTGCTCAGCAGTTGTGCTGCTTTCGAAGCTTATTGCAAGGCCTGCACGGCTGAACTCAGACCGGAACGAATCGCGAATTTCCTCCTGCTGAAGCCCGAGTTCCCGTATTCGGTCCGTTATTCCATGGATCGCATGCATGATGCCTTGACTGCGATCGGCAATCTTTCCTTGAGCCGCCGCACCGAAAACGTAGAACGATTAATCGGGCGCATGCGATCGATGGTCACCTACGTTCAAATCGGCGAAATCATTGCCGGACTGCACAAGTACCTTGCAACCATCATTGAACAATGCCGGGAACTGCATGCCGCCGTTCACGAACTCTACATCGAATATCCGATTGAAGTGGCTTTTCAAAACTGAATGTTCTACGCCATTCGCCATTTTACGCGTTACCGCTACAGCCGCTCGGTCTGGCAGAGCATGATGGAGGTGCGCATGCATCCCAGGAGCGAGGGCAATCAACGCTGCTTCGTTTTTCAACTGTCGGTCAATCCGAGTGCCCGGATTTTTGGCTACACCGATTCCTACGGCAATCTTGTCCACCACTTCGACCTGCCTTCCCGTCACGGCCAACTCACCATCATCTCCGACGCCCTGGTAAATATTGACCCCCAGCCCGCGATTCCAGAAGTCCAGGACTACGATGAGTGGCAGGAACTGGAGGAACTCATCGAAAAAAAAGACTACTGGGACATGTTGATGCCCAGTCATTTTGCGCGTTCCTCGCCAGAGCTGGAACAGCTGGCAGTGGAGATCGGAGCGACCGAACGGAAGGGACGAAGTCCCCTGGCATTCCTCCGGGACATTGCATCTGGAGTGAATCGCAGTTTCAGCTACGTAAAGAAGAGCACCGCAGTCAATTCACCGATCGAGGATGCACTTCGCTCGAGGCAGGGCGTATGTCAGGATTTTGCTCACATCATGATTGCCCTCGTGAGAAACGCCAGAATTCCCTGCCGCTATGTCAGCGGCTACCTTTACCACAGCAGTGAAACCGCGCATCCTGCGTCGGACGGCGCGACGCATGCCTGGGTAGAAGCTCTGCTTCCAGGGATTGGCTGGGTAGGCTTCGATCCCACCATCGATCGACTTGCCAGTGAGAAGCACATTCGCACCGCAATCGGCCGCGATTATGCCGACGTCCCCCCGACCATGGGCATGATGAAGGGGAAAGCGGATACTCAGCTGCAGGTTCGAGTTCGAGTGACGCCGTCGCAAGCCGTGCTTCCCCCCGACGAGGAGTTTGCGGCCGATGAAGAATGGTCCCAATTCCTTGACGAAACCCAACAATCTCAGTTGGCCGAAGCCCAGCAACAGCAGTAGAGAAGCGGTTCGGAGCTATGCCGGCTCTGCAGGTAGGTACTCGCCGTACACCCAAAAGAACCTTATCCTGCAGTCCCTCGTCCCCCGGACCGAAGTTTTGACCGCTTCTTCCTACTGGCCTTCTGGCGGTTGCGGGGGTGTACCTCGGACATCTACCGCAATCCCGCACACGGCCCCAGAATCACAATGAACCCTCCCCCGGGTGAAGACAGTCGTTGAACCAGTCAGTCGTGGAACCTGGGGCTACGGTTCCATGGCTGACAATGCTAAAAACTGCGGCGAGAGCGATTTGCCCGAGACATCCCGGAAAAGTGGCAGGCGCGTTGCTTCTGGTGGCCAGCCTCGCTTCTCTGATCGCCTGCCAGGGTTTCAGCTCGAGCAAATCTGCTACTACACAGCAAGTGCAGTCTGGGACGTTGTCTCTGAGCAGCGCCAGCCTGGACTTTGGCAGCGTCACAGCGGGCACGAGTAAAACCGTGACTGTCACTGCGTCGAATACAGGCACAGCCTCCATTACAGTCAGCAGCGCCTCGATTTCCAGCCAGTATTTCTCGCTGAGTGCACCAACCCTTCCCATAGCGATTCTGGTGGGTCAAAGCGTCCCGATTACTCTTGTATTCGCTCCCAATGCCGCAGGATCTTTCAGCGCTACGGTTTCCGTTAACAGCAATGCTGCTAACAACCCGGCTACATTCTCCCTCACCGGAACGGGGGTGGCAGCCAGCGGTCAGCTTGCGCTGAGTTCGGCCAGCGAAAACTTCGGCAGCGTGACCGTGGGAAGCAACCAGTCTCTCTCAGAGACGGTCACGAATGCGGGCGCTTCGAGCGTCACGATTTCTCAGGTTGGGATTAGCGGAACGGGCTTCACATTAACTGGAATCGCAGCTCCAATAACGCTGGCGGCTGGGCAGAGCGCGAGCTTCAGCGTCACGTTCACGCCACAAACTGCCGGAAGCGTTACTGGCAATGTCACGATTACCTCGAACGCTTCCAATCCTACCCTGACCATTCCACTGACGGGTACAGCGGTCACACCGGGGTCGCTCGGTTCAAATCCCTCGAGTCTTAGCTTCGGCAACGTCACGGTGGGCAGCAAGCAGACTCTTTCGGAGACAGTCACCAACACAGGCAGCTCCAGCGTCACGATTTCTCAAATCGGGACGAGTGGCACCGGGGTCAGCCTCAGCGGGATCACCACTCCGGTCACACTGACGACCGGACAGAGCGCAACTTTCAGTGCCACATTCACGCCACTGTCGGCCGGAAACGTGAGTGGCAATATCACAATCACTTCGAACGCTTCCAATCCGACCCTCACCATTCCACTTTCGGGCACGGGAGTTACGCCGGGGGCGCTCGGTACAAATCCCACGAGTCTTAGCTTCGGCAGCGTGACGGTGGGAAGCAGTCAGTCTCTGTCAGAGACGGTCACCAATACCGGTGGTTCTAGTGTCACGATTTCTCAGATCGGGATCAGCGGAACCGGCGTCAGTTTGAGTGGGATTACCACTCCAGTCACACTGACGGCCGGGCAGAGCGCGACATTCACTGCCACGTTCACAGCAGCGTCGGCCGGGAGTGTTACCGGCAATGTCACAATTACCTCTAACGCTTCCAATCCGACCCTAGCCATTCCATTGTCGGCTACCGGAGTTACGCCTGGGGCACTTGGAGCGAATCCGACCGGTCTCAGCTTCGGCAGCTTGATTGTCGGAAGCAAGCAGTCTCTGTCAGAGACGGTCACTAACACCGGCGGTTCTAGCGTCACAATTTCTCAGGTCGGGATCAGTGGGACGGGGTTCAGCCTGAGTGGGATCACTGCTCCTTTAACGCTGACGGCCGGACAGAGCGCAACTTTCAGTGCCACATTCACGCCACTGTCGGCCGGGAGCGCTACTGGCAACATCACAATCACTTCGAACGCTTCCAATCCGACCCTGACGATCCCGTTGGCCGGAACCGGAGTAGCGGCGGGGGCACTGGGATCGAGTCCGAGTAGTCTCAGCTTTGGCAACGTGATTGTAGGCAGCAATCAGTCGCTTTCAGAAACATTGACCAATACCGGCGCTTCGAGCGTCACGATTTCTCAAGTCGGTATCAGCGGGACCGGATTCAGCCTTAGCGGGATCACGACTCCGGCGACACTGACCGCGGGCCAGAGCGCCACCTTTTCGGTCACATTCACGCCACAATCAGCGGGAAGCGGGGTTGGCAGTCTAACCGTCACCTCCAGCGCCTCGAACCCGACTTTGACCATTCCGTTGTCGGGCACAGCGGTGACGCCAGGGGCACTGGGATCGAATCCCACGAGTCTCAGCTTCGGCAACGTTGCGGTGGGAAGCAATCAGTCTCTGTCAGAGACGATCACGAATACTGGCGGTTCCAGCGTCACGATTTCGCAGGTCGGGATCAGCGGGACTGGATTCGGCCTGAGTGGGATCACTGCTCCGGTGACACTGACAGCCGGCCAGAGCGCGACCTTCACGGTCAGGTTCACGCCAGCGTCGACTGGAGGTCTTAGCGGCAATATCACGATCACTTCGAACGCATCCAATCCCACCGTCACCATCCCGCTGTCGGGCACCGGCGTTGCGCCGGGGGCATTGGGCTCGAATCCAACCAGCCTGGGTTTCGGCAGCGTAACCGTGGGCAGCAACAAGTCTCTATCCGAAACGGTGACTAATACAGGCGGTTCGAGCGTCACGATTTCTCAGATCGGGATCAGCGGCACCGGATTCAGCTTGAGTGGGGTCACAACTCCGGTGACTCTCACACCTGGCCAGAGCGCGACCTTCACAGCTACTTTCACACCGGCATCGGCCAGCGGTGTGAGTGGCAACGTCACCATTACTTCAAACGCACCAGCCCTGACCATTCCGTTGACAGGTACAGGTGTTGCGCCCGGGGTGCTCGCATCGAATCCTACGAGTCTGAGCTTCGGGAACGTGACGGTAGGAAGCAATCAATCTCTCACAGACACGGTCACCAACACAGGTGGTTCCAGTGTCACGATTTCTCAGGCCGCGATCAGCGGAACCGGATTTTCCCTCACCGGGATCACGGCGCCGGTCACGCTGACGCCAGGGCAAAGCGCGAGCTTCAGCGTCACCTTCGCTCCGCAATCCGCGGCAAGCGGCAGTGGCACCGTTAGCATCACCTCGAACGCCTCCAACGCGACGCTGAGCATCCCATTGTCGGGCGCGGGAGTTGCGCCGGGTACGCTCGGCTCGAATCCGGCGAATCTCAACTTCGGCAGTGTGACGGTGGGAAGCAATCAGTCTCTGTCAGAAACGGTCACCAATACAGGTGGTTCCAGCGCTACGATTTCTCAGGTTGGGATCAGCGGAACTGGATTCAGTCTGAATGGGATTACTGCACCGCTCACGCTCAGCGCCGGACAGAGCGCCAGCTTCACCGTCACGTTTGCTCCGCAATCCGCCACAAGCGCGAGCGGCAACGTCACCATCACCTCGAATGCCTCCAATGCGACGCTGACGATACCACTGTCAGGAACAGGCGCCGCGGCGGCTGGGCAGCTTACCGTTACTCCAACCACCCTGGCTCTGGGTAGCGTCGTCGTCGGGACCAGCGGAACGGCATCCGGAAGCCTGACGGCCAGCGGCGCAAATGTGACCGTTACAGCCGCGAGTTCGAACAACTCCGTGTTCAGCGTGGGCGGTCTTGCACTACCCGTGACCATCCCGGCCGGGCAGAGCGCTTCGTTCACGGTAACCTTCAGCCCGCTTGTATCCGGAGCGGCCAGCGCTACGCTCACGTTTACCAGCAACGCTCAGCCTGCCACCACCACGGAGCCACTCACGGGCACCGGCACTCCAGCGCCAGTACACACGGTGGCTCTGTCGTGGACTGCGAGCACGTCGCCGAACATATCCGGCTATAACATTTATCGCGCGGTATACACCACGTCATGCGGATCTTTCTCCAAGATCAATTCGGTGCTGGATGCGACCACGTTATACACGGACTCGGCAGTCACCGACGGCACGTCCTACTGCTACGCTACGACGGCCGTGAATTCGAGCAACGAAGAAAGCGCCTACTCGAACATCGCCACCAACGTTCAAATCCCTGCCCCATAGAGACCGCGCTGAATGCTTGACCCATCACCCTCAGCTTGATCTCCGCGATCGCGAGAATCAGCCTTTTGGTTGGGTTCGCTTTTCCCGCCTGCTGGCATGGGTCGTCGATAGCACAAATCGGCGAAGGAAGCCTGTCGGCTGAATTCGAGTTTTCCACAGTACAACGCGGCAAGCCTCCACACAGCTTAAGGATTCAGAGGTAGGCGATTTTGTATGGCGACAGGATGAAGCGTGGCAACACCATTCCCCTTTCCGAAAGGTGCGCGGAGGGCATACTATCTCGGGGAAACGGTGAAATCGTCGACTGTGGACGGAACGGAAGGATAGAGCGCAGTGGATAGAGAAGGACAACGGGTATCAGGACGTGACTGGCGGCCAACCTTTGGGTTCTTATGGGTTGTAGTAACGGTCCTACTCGGCGTCGCCCTGCTTTGGTGGGCGGCTCACCGAGGCGCAGGTAATTCTGCGAAGCTGTCTTTCAACGAGACCATTCAACCGATTCTGTCGGAAAACTGCTATGCGTGCCACGGCCCCGATCCAGGCGCGCGGAAGGCCGGGTTGCGCTTGGACCGCGGGGAATTTGCCTTCGTACCGCACGAAAAATTTGGTCCGGCGATCATCCGGCGAAATCCGGACAAAAGCCCACTGGTGCTGCGGATTGAATCGAACAATCCGAAGGAGCGGATGCCTCCTGCGGAAGCGCACCGAACCCTGAAACCGGAGCAGATCACGCTGTTGCGCCGCTGGGTGAAAGAAGGGGCGGCCTACGAGGAGCACTGGTCTTTCATCACCCCGAAAAGCCCCGCAATTCCGGAAACAGAGAATCGTCGGTGGGCGCGAAACCCGATTGACGCTTTCATCCTGAGTCGCCTGGAAAAAGATGGGTTGACGCCATCGGACGAGGCAGACCGGCCAACTTTGATTCGACGCGTCACGTACGACCTGACGGGCTTACCTCCTACTCCTGAACAAGTGCAGGCGTTCGTTACCGATGGGTCTGGAAATGCGTATGAGAAAGTGGTGGACCGGCTGCTGGGGAGTCCGCGGTATGGGGAGCATCGTGCCCACTACTGGCTGGATGTGGCGCGTTACGGCGACACTCACGGGCTGCACCTGGACAATTTTCGCAGTATCTGGCCTTATCGCGACTATGTGATCAAGTCCTTCAACCAGAACAAGCCTTTCGCCCAATTCGTGAAGGAACAAATCGCAGGGGACATGCTGCCCACGAGAAACCTGGATACGCTGGTCGCGTCCGCTTTCCTGCGTGCCGGCATCAGTTCCGGCGAGGGTGGAGCGCTGATCGAAGAACTGCGCGTGAACAACAAGCGGGAACGTGCAGAGGCGTTTGGCGCGGCATTTCTCGGTCTTACTACGGGCTGTGCGGTTTGCCACGATCACAAGTTTGATCCCATCACGCGGAAGGATTTCTACCGGCTCACCGCGTTCTTCAACAATCTGACGGAGAATCCATCGAACGATGATCGGCAGGACTGGCCGCCGTTTATTCGAGTGCCGAAGGAAGATAATCGCGCGGCCTACGAGCAGGTTCTGGAAAATCGCACCGCACTGGAGAACCAGATCTCACAGCGGCGTCGACGGGCGCGGGAGCTGTTGGCTAGTTGGTTGAAAGATTCCAAGTCACGGGCTCAGTCGGTCAGCACAGCAGGATTACAAATACGCCTTCGTTTCGACGAACAGAAGGATATGACTTTCGTCAACTCCGCGCCAGCAGCCAAAGTGAAGAATGTTTCCGCGACTGAAAGTCCGGTGATCTGGGGCGAGGGGATTTGGCTCTGGCCTTACATGAGAATGGACACGACCACCCGGCTGGACTTGCCCGAAGCTGGCGACATTGAAAGCAATGAGCCCTTCACGTTGGCGTTCTGGCTGCGTCCAGACTTGCGGCCGCTCGAATCCAAAGACAAGAAGAAGCCCGACGGAGTAATTCTGGCGCGCGCCAATGCGAAACAGGATTCGCGGGGCTGGCAGGTTCGCATCCGCGAGGGCAGACTTGAATTTACGCTTGCCCACAAGTCTCCCCAGAACGCCGTCACGGTCCAGACCAAAGAAAAGGTTCTGATCGAGGGGCGTTGGAACCATATCGTAGCGTCCTACTCGGGTTCGGGCAGAGCCGATGGCATGAAGCTTTATATCGATGCCCAGCCGCAGGAGTTGAAAGTGGTCAAAGATAAGCTCGAAGGCTCGGTGCGCACGTCGGCGCCCATGACCTTCGAGCGGATGTTTCCTGACGCGGACCCGCTCCGGCAGTCGGCATTTCAGGACTTTCGCTTCTATCACCGCGAGCTTGAGTCCGACGAAGTGGCGCGCGTGCCCTTTGAGGACTATGTATCCGAGATTGTCCAGAAGCCCCTTTCCACCTGGTCGGACGACGAGTTCAAGGTGGTGAGTGACTTTTATTTTGCGCAGCGCGATGAACTTACGCGCTCGCTGACCGCTCAGCTCCCCGCTCTCAACAACGAACTGGATCGTCTCTCAAAAGACGGGGATATCACGTTGGTCAGCGAAGAGGCTCCCGGAATCGCTTATGCGGATATGTTGACCCGTGGAGTCTACAATGCGCGCACCGAGCGGGTTCGGCCGGGCGTGCCTCATTTTCTGCCTCCTCTTCCAGCTGGTGCATCGCCGGACCGTCTTGGGCTGGCGGAGTGGACGGTCGGTCCCACCAATCCCCTGACCGCGAGGGTCACGGTGAACCGCATGTGGCAGGAAATATTTGGCACGGGGATCGTCGAAACCACAGAGGATTTTGGCGTCATGGGCGCGCGTCCCAGTCATCCGGAACTTCTCGACTGGCTGGCAGTGGATTTCCAGGATCACGGCTGGGACGTGAAGCGTTTTTACAAGCAATTAGTATTATCTGCGACATACCGGCAGTCGGCACGTGTAACCCCGCAGCTTGCCGAAAAAGATCCAAAGAATCGTCTGCTTGCCCGGGGTCCGCGCTTCCGCATGGATAGCGAGATGCTGCGCGATACTGCGTTGGCGGCCAGCGGCCTGCTGGTGGAAAAGCTCGGCGGCTCCAGCGTCAAACCTTATCAGCCACCCGGGATCTGGGACGGAAGCCACGACGCCAGCAACACGCGCAAATATGTGCAGGACCACGGCGACGCACTCTACCGAAGGAGCCTCTACACCTTCTGGAAGCGCATGGCCACCATGCCCGACATGGACACTTTCGATTCTCCCATGCGGGACGCGGCCTGTACTCGCCGCCAGCGCACCAATACTCCGTTACAGGCACTGGTCGCGATGAACGAACCATTGCGGTTGGAGGCGTCGCGCAAACTGGCGGAACGTGTGATTCATGAATCTTCGACTGAAGATGCACGGCTGAACTATCTTGGTCGAATACTGCTGGCACGGGACTGGAGCTCAAAGGAAAAAACTGTGCTCGAAACCGCGCTCACAAAATTCACGGCGACTTACTCTAAAGACCCGTCCGGCGCAGCCAAGCTGTTGAATGTAGGCGAGAGTAAAGTTGATAGAGCTATCCCGGCGCCGGAACTGGCGGCCTGGATGCTGGTTTCGAGCGCGGCGTTGAATCTGGATGCGGTGGTGAACAAATGAATCCTCAAAAGCTGCCAGGACATGTTTGTTGCGACAATCATGGCGAAGGCCCATCGGTTTACGATCTGCCGGTACCGAAGTCGCTGCGGGATGAGTGGCTTCGTCTCGCAAGCCGCAGGCATTTTCTTGGCCGCATGGGCAAAACCCTGGGATGGGCTGGATTAGCTGTCCTCATGGGCGACAAACTACTCACTGGCGTGGCGCATGCCGCCGAACCCGCGCTGCCCGGCCCCGAATCGTTGCGGTTGCCGAATTTTCCGCCGACCGCGAAGCGCTGCATTTATCTCTTCATGTCGGGCGCTCCTCCGCAGATGGATATGTGGGATTACAAGCCCGGGCTCACCGCACTTTACGACAAAGATCTGCCCGACTCCGTTCGCGGCAACCAGGCCCTTACCGGCATGACCGCCGGCCAGGCCCGTTTCCCGGTTGCGCCGTCTCACTGGGGGTTCGCGCAGCACGGTAAATCGGGACGCTGGGTCGGCGATCTGCTTCCCTGGACGGCGAAAATGGTGGACGACCTCGCGCTGGTGTACTCATTGAAAACCGACGCGATCAACCACGAACCGGCAATTCTTCTGATGAACACGGGCAATATGATTCCTGGGAAACCATCCCTGGGCGCGTGGCTGTCGTACGGTCTGGGCAGCATGAACGAGAACCTTCCAACTTTTGTGATCCTCAACTCCGCGTTGATTCCGCATTCCAATCAGCAGCCTATTTCTCCGAAGTTGTGGAGCAGCGGCTTTCTGTCCAACGAATATTCCGGCGTGGCCTTTCGGTCCGAGGGTTCTCCCGTGCTGTATCTCGACAATCCTCAAGGCATGGCCAGTGGAACGCGACGCGAGCTGGTCGACACCGTGAATGCCATCAATCGGCTTACCTACGAGGATCTCGGCGATCCGGAAACTCACGCGCGCATCCAGGAGTACGAGATGGCGTTTCGTATGCAAACCTCAGTGCCTGAACTGGTGGACATGCGCGACGAGCCTGCGAGCACCTGGGCACTCTACGGCGAAGAGGCAAAGAAGGCGGGCACGTTTGCTCACAATTGCCTTCTCGCCCGGCGCATGGCAGAGCGCGGAGTTCGCTTCACGCAGATCTATCAGCGGGGCTGGGATGTGCACGGCGATTGCGTTGGCATGTTACCCAAGCTATGCGCGGCTACGGATCGCGGCACCTACGCATTGGTCACCGATTTGAAGCGGCGCGGAATGCTCGACGACACGCTGGTCATCTGGGGTGGAGAGTTCGGCCGCACGGTGTACAGCCAGGGCGGGCTTTCGAAAGACAACTATGGGCGCGATCATCATCCGCGCTGCTTCACGGTTTGGCTGGCGGGCGGCGGAGTGAAGCCGGGAATCGCGTACGGTGAGACGGACGAATACTGCTACAACATTGTTCGCGACCCGGTGCATGTGCGCGACTTCAACGCCACCCTACTTCACCTGTTGGGCATTGACCACGAGAAGCTCACATTCAAGTTTCAAGGGCTGGACCAGAAATTCACCGGAGTGATTCCGGCGAAGATCGTGCCCGGTCTGTTGAGTTAATCTTAATCTGCCGCTATGAAAAAACAAACTCGTCGATCATTTCTGACCGCTTGTTCCGCTGCCGGCCTGGCGGCCACGCTGCCATCTTTTTATATTCAGGCTTCCGACAAGTCCGGCAGCGGCCTTCCCGTGCTTGGTTCCGGCGTGCACACTTACGAGTGTGTCCACGACTGGCTGGTGCCGCCCGAAGGAATGGTGTGGGGAGACACGCACGGACTCTGCCAGGATGCGCAGGGTCACATTTATGTCGGGCACACCGTGCACAAGTCGAGCATGCGTGGCGAAGCGATTGTTGTATACGACGAGAATGGCCGCTTCATTCGGGCGTTTGGCGAGGAATTCAGAGGTGGAGCGCACGGACTGAAGCTGCGCCGCGAGGGAAAGACTGAATTTCTCTACCATTGCGACATCAACCGTTGCCAGGTCGTAAAAACCACGCTCACCGGCCAAGTGACTTGGGTGCATGGCTACCCTCGAGAGGACGCGAGTTATGCGGAGCGGCCGATTGATTTTGTGCCCACCAATGTCGCGTTTGCTCCGAATGGCGATTTCTACGTGGGCGATGGCTACGGCTCCAGCCACATGCTGCGCTTTTCACTGGCTGGAAAATTTTTAGGCGAGGTCGGCAAGCCCGGACATGGCGATGGCGAAGTCGACACTCCGCACGGACTCTGGTTGGACCCACGCGGAGATAAGCCACTGCTCGTCGTGGCCGATCGCGGGAACCGCCGCATTCAGACTTTCACGCTCGACGGCACTCACCTGCGAACGATCAAGGACGAGGCGCACCTGCGAATGCCCTGCAACTTCCATACTCAGGGGGAGTGGATGGTTTGCCCCGATCTGGATAGTCAGGTATGCATTCTCGATCGCGAGTTCAACGTCGTTGCCCAACTCGGGGATGGCAAGGCTGAGAACGGCGAGGTGGGATCACGCCGCAGCCAGTCGCGTCCGCAATTTACTCCGGGAAAATTCATCACGCCGCATGATGCCATCTTTCTGCACAGTGGCGACATTCTTGTAGCCGAGTGGTTGCCGATCGGGCGCATCACGCTCCTGCGCAAGGCATAACGGAACCCGCATGCCACTTCGAGTCCGCGCGTGGATCTTGGGCCTCGGGACTGCCGCGATTCTCCCCATACTAATCCTGTTGGTCTATGCTCCGCCCGACGGCCAGCAGCGAGCCGAACTGGCGCAATTCTTCGGCCGCTTCCATCCTCTCGCCATCCATATTCCCATCGCGCTATTCCTGCTCGTGCCGCTACTCGAATGCGCCGCGTTGGTTCAAGAGCGCTGGCAACTGCGCGAATCGGCAGGTTTCGTCCTGGGACTCGCCACGGTCGCCGCAATTGCATCCGCCTGGCTCGGATGGCTCCTGGCCTGGAGTGGCGGTTATGAAGGCCCACTCGTCACGCGGCACATGTGGGGCGGCGTGTCCCTTGCGGCGGCAAGCCTCGCTTGCTGGTTTTTCTATCACTGGAAGCGAAGTGTCTATGGGGTCGCCTTGCTGGTGACAGTTGGCTTAATGGTCTGGACCAGCGATCAAGGCGGCAAATTGACTCACGGCGAAACCTTCCTGACCGAGCGCTCGCCCGAACCGCTGCGGCGCTGGCTTGGTGATGAGAAACCAACCGCGGTTGACCCAACCAGTTTTTATGCCATGCGGGTGCAGCCGATTTTCGAGGACAAGTGCGTTCTTTGCCACAATGCCGGGAAGTTCAAGGGCAAGCTGCGCCTGGATAGCTTCGATCATGTAATGCGGGGGGGCAAGGATGGTCCGGTTATTCACCCCGGCGAACTCGCCACAAGCGAGCTCTATCGGCGTATATCGCTGCCGCCAGACAACAAGGACTTCATGCCGGCAGAGGGAAAGCCAGCGTTGAGCGCGGAAGAAAAGAAGATCATCGAAGTGTGGATTGCAGGTGGAGCGACAACCCAAATCGCCGAGGCAGCGATCCAGGGATTGCCGCCCGTCTGCCGGGGAGAATACAGTTTCAGCGCCGCTCGCTGCTGACTACCGCCCCCAATTAAAGACGATTGAAGGACTTGAAGCCTCTCTGGGCGTACGCCTCGTTCCACGCTCGCAGAATCCGACGGACGGCCTGATCCTTCGCACCGCGAGCGCACCGGAGCGTTGCAACGATGCGACTCTGGCGCAGCTTGCGCCGGTGGCCAACCTGATCGTGGATGCGGAACTCGCCCGAACCAAGGTTACCGACAAGGGAATGCCAGCGATCGCAACTTTTTCCAACCTGAGGTTCCTCGATCTTTCCCATACCGCAGTGACTTCCGTCGGAGTGAAAGAACTCATGAAGCTCGAGAGGCTGGAATCACTCAATCTAACTGAGACTCGAGCTACGCCCGAGGATATTGCAGGGCTGCAAGCCAAACCGGGTCTGAAGCGACTCTATCTATTCGAGACCCACTAAAGCCGTTCATCTCGGCTGCCGCCGGTCAGCGGTCTTGATTGGTAAGAATTCGAGCACTGTACGCCCGAATCGCCGACCTTCACGTGTTTAACGATTCGCCGGGCCTCCTACGTGCAAGTGTGATATCTCAAACTTGCTCCCGCTCTTGCGGATCAAGAACGGAGGGCAGTGTCCCGCATTTACGTAGCTAAGCGAATGACAAATCGGATCGTGCCAGCACCAGAACATGCTGACATATCGCCCCCAGGAGGCACGTTCAACCGGAGAAGATTCAGGGGCTACGATTCGAACTCTCGAAACCCCGGACGCCGCTCAGTCCCGGGGACAACCTCAATCGGCATAAATTATTGCACCTACCGATCGACGCGGCTCCGGGCCAAGCTGCGCACCGAGATCCAGGAAAGCAGTGACTTCGGTAGCCGATCCAAACAACAGCAACAGCTGGAAATCGACAGCTTTCTTTTTTCACCGAACTCAGGCAAGGTCGTAGCGATCAAGGTTCATTACTTTGGTCCACGCCGCCACGAAGTCTTTCACAAACTTCTCCTTGGAGTCCGCGCACGCATAGACTTCCGCGACAGCACGCAGCTGCGAGTGCGAACCGAAGATCAGGTCTACGCGGGTAGCGGTCCATTTGACTTGGTTCGTCTTGCGGTCACGTCCCTCGTACGCGCCTTCGGAAACGCCTTCGACTGTATTAGACGGCTGCCATTGCGTTTGCATGTCGAGCAGGTTGACGAAGAAATCGTTGGTCAGCGTCTCGGGCTTCCGGGTGAAGACGCCGTGCGTCGACTTTCCGGCATTTGCACCCAACACACGCAGTCCACCAACGAGAACCGTCATCTCAGGAGCAGTCAGCTTCAACAATTGCGCCCGATCCACCAGCATCTCCTCCGCCGAGAGGCGCTGGCTGCCGCGGCGATAATTGCGGAATCCATCGGCTTTCGGTTCGAGCGGCACGAAGGACTCGACGTCTGTTTGCTCTTGCGACGCGTCCATGCGCCCAGGCTTGAATGGGATTTTCACGTCGTGCCCGGCAGCCTTCGCGGCTTTCTCGATCGCCGCATCGCCGCCGAGAACGACCAAGTCAGCAAGCGAGACCTTCTTTCCCTTATTGCCGTTCCTCTGGGCACTGTTGAACTCTTTTTGAATGGCTTCGAGTTTCTGCAGTACCGTCGCCAGTTCAGCCGGCTGGTTGACTTCCCAGTCTTTTTGGGGCGCCAGGCGAATGCGCCCTCCGTTCGCTCCGCCGCGCTTGTCCGAGCCGCGGAACGTCGACGCCGACGCCCAAGCCGTCGAGACCAGCTGCGAAACAGATAGACCCGATGCAAGGATCTTAGCCTTCAAAGCAGTGATGTCCTGCTCCCCGATCAGCGGATGATCCACTGCGGGGATGGGGTCCTGCCAGGGCAGCGTTTCCTTCGGAACGAGCGGACCGAGATAACGTCGGATCGGCCCCATATCGCGGTGCGTCAGCTTGAACCAGGCCCGCGCAAACGCGTCTGCAAACTGATCTGGATGCTCGAAGAAGCGCCGCGAGATCTTTTCGTAAGCAGGATCGAACCGCAAGGCGAGGTCCGTGGTCAACATGGTTGGCGCGTGACGCTTTGAAGGATCGTGCGCATCCGGCACGGTCCCGTTGCCTGCGCCATTTTTCGGTGTCCACTGATGCGCCCCAGCCGGACTCTTGGTCAATTCCCATTCGTAGCTGAACAGGTTGGTGAAGAAGTTGTTGCTCCACTTCGTCGGCGTCGTGGTCCAAGTAACTTCCAAGCCGCTGCCAATGGTGTCAGCACCAAAACCTTTGCCAAATTTATTCTTCCACCCGAGGCCTTGATCCTCGATCTCGGCACCTTCTGGTTCGTTACCCACATATTGAGCGGGAACGGCGGCGCCGTGGGTTTTGCCGAAGGTGTGACCACCGGCAATGAGCGCAACGGTCTCCTCGTCATTCATCGCCATGCGGGCGAACGTTTCGCGGATATCGCGCGCCGCGGCAATCGGATCCGGCTTTCCATTCGGCCCTTCCGGGTTCACATAAATCAGGCCCATTTGCACGGCCGCGAGCGGATTCTGAAGATCACGGTCGCCGCTGTAGCGCTCGTCCGCCAGCCAGGTACCCTCAGGTCCCCAATAAATTTCCTCTTCAGGCTCCCACACGTCCGCGCGGCCGCCGCCAAAACCAAATGTCTTGAAGCCCATCGACTCAAGAGCCACGTTGCCCGCGAGAATCATCAGGTCGGCCCAGGAGATTTTCCGGCCATACTTCTGCTTCATCGGCCAGAGCAGCCGGCGTGCCTTGTCCAGGTTCACATTATCCGGCCAACTATTGAGCGGCGCGAAGCGCTGCTGCCCGGCCCCGGCCCCGCCGCGGCCGTCACCGATGCGGTACGTGCCGGCGCTGTGCCACGCCATACGAATGAACAGCGGCCCATAGTGGCCAAAGTCGGCCGGCCACCACTCCTGCGAATCCGTCATCAAGGCATGCAGGTCCTTGATCACGGCATTCAGGTCGAGCGTCTTGAACTCTTCCGCGTAATTGAACTCCTTGCCCATCGGATCAGACTTCGGGGAATGCTGGTGCAGGACCCTCAGGTTCACCTGATTCGGCCACCAATCAACATTCGTATTGGATTTGGGAGCGCCGTGCGCTACTGGGCACTTCGCTTCGGGCGTGGTGCTTTTGTCTTTAGCTTCCGGGGAAACGCTCCCCGATGAAGTCGCGAGTGTATTTTCCATAATGTTTTCTTCCTTCGAATCTTGGATTGCGTATTGCGAAAAAACTACTTTTTGTCGCTGCACTGGCGGCAGAGGCCGAAGACCTCAACTACCGGCTGCGTCAGATCAAATCCACGCGGAATGTGCGGGGACAAGCGTTTGAAATCGATGAAATCCCCTTCGATGTCCTGCACCGCTTTGCAGCGGGAGCAGACCAGGTGGTGATGAGGTTCGAGATTGCCGTCCACGCGCAACGTGGACGCATGAGGAGTGACCTCCCGCAGCAACCCGCACTCGATGAAAAGCCGCAGATTGTTGTAGACCGTGGCGAGAGAAATGGATGGAATGCGACGACGGACCGCAGCGTAAACGGTTTCTGGGGAATGGTGTCCGTGGGAAGCGATGACGGCCTCATAGACCACCTGACGCTGGTGCGTGACCGCCAAACCGTGCTTCACGGCCAGTTCACGGAACTGTTCATGGGAGAGGCGCATGATTATTGAATGATAATTATTACAAAAATATCGCGAGGAGTGTCAACCGAAATCTTTCTTTGACGCTGTCTTGCGATGCTTAGATCTTTGTTCCGTTTGTCGATGTGGCCGATTTCTGTTGAAACCACGTAAGTTCTTGGGTTCGTTTTCGTAAATTCAACCCTGCCGCGGAACGAATAGCACGCCACTCTTCGCTCGACTTCCAATACCGATTGGCCGTAGTCCTTTTCTGTGGCAGTTTTCAATCGAGCTGTATATTCCTGTAAGTTTTCCTCTGTTCGCACCTCCCGACGGAAGAGGTGGACGCTCATGTGTTCCCGCCGATCAGCACCGCCGGCAAAAGGGGTGTCGGACCTAAGAAACCTCACGGTGAAACTATAATGGCTGCACTCCCGTTGATCCCCGTTGCCATGATGATTTCCCCAGAAATCGTCTGATTGCCCGCCGTCATCAAGATGAAGCCTTTCGGCCACGTGTGGGAGCCGGCGTCCGATGGTGTGAAGTAATAGTCAGGGGGGACGAGGGCGGCTGGGTCGGAACTCGTGAAATGTATTCGGCTATTGATAGCCGTGTCTGGCATCCCTTGGTATAGCACGGTAACCGTGACCGTGAAGGGAGTGCCGGATGTGGCGGCGGAAGGTGCAGCGAACTGAAGAATCGCGTGCGGAGTAGCGCAGCCCAGCGTGTAAAGCATTAGGAATACGACGCTCAACGCGCCCCAGCGTCGTGGCGACAGCGAGCCAACTGGTGGGAGTTGGCACGGGTGGTCTGCACCAATCGCATTCGAGCGGACTACACTCGTTCTGACGGATGGAGCCGATGCTGCGCTCGGCTCCGCCACAGAAGTTGAGCCTGCGCGATCATTCCGAATCATGGCGGCGGGGACTACCCAAACGAACGTTAATTCCAAACAACGGGCCATATACGTTGATGCCATAGTTGTAGAACTGTGGCTGTGACAAGTAGCCGTTGGAGATGTGCATGTAATTCATGCCGGCGGAAAAGGAGTACTTGGAATCGATGTTATAGCGGGCGCCGACGCCCAGGTTGTAGGTGAAGGTGAGATTTTGTCCTTGTGCGAATAGAACTCCCAAAGGTTCTTTGGCGTTAATAATTCCGGCGCCCCCACTTTGCTCGAAGAACGGTACAACCTTCCAGTTTCGGTAAACGAAATTCCGACGGATACCGAAATCAAGGGAATAGTAGTGAGTTTCCGGTCCCCGGGGGATAACCGTGAGGGAACCGCTAAACGTAAAATCCATATTGCCGCGGAAAATCCATCGCCAGCCGACATTCGTGACGTGCCAACGCAGAGAAGCAACCATCGGCACGAGCGTGTATTTCAATGGCGTCATGTTGTAGCCACCGCCGACAGCAAAGTCGTAAATGAAGGGTATGTTGACGGGATGCCACCCCACGTCGAGGCTGAATTCCCGACGATTCCTGTAGTAGATGTCGAGATTGCGGTCGGGGCGCTCATGGGATTGGGCGATCAGTCCGGACGTCGATCTGGAATTTTCACCCGCGCTGGAGCTATCAGACTGCTGTGCTGTACGCGTAGCGTTGGGCTGAGGCTGCCCATGCGACCCGAAGCAGGCAACTCGGTTCGCAGTCTGTGCGCAAACCTTTTCGAAGTTGATGGAAGATTCGAGCAAGGGCTTGAGGAACGCGCTTCCGAGCGAACCGATGTCGTCCGCTGCTGGCGCTGTCGATGCCGACCGAGCATAGGCAGTTAATCCGAAATCGGAAACGCCCAACTCATTGCTATCTCGCTGACCGAAGCCAATCCGGGAACTTTGATAGCCTGGTGAACTCCGGGCGGTTTGCGCCTTTGACGGTATGGCCAGCACCGTCAGAAGAAACATAAGAGTATTGATTCTTGACTGGAAGAGCATCTTCTGGCGATTTTCCTACCTTTTGCACGAACGTGGCAAGCTGGGCCTTCAGCTTTTTCCTATAGGGTTTATCGCCATGTCGGTGGTTTCGTATAACCCGCTTTACCATCAGTCAGTCTGGCTTAAATAAAGCGAACCCTGACCATCGGGTAGGACCTATGTCGACGCCATCGGGCGTGCGGGTCGCGATGATCGACATGGAACCGGATCAGCAAACTTTCCTGCGAGCCGTGCGCGAGGGCGTAGTTGGATACGTCCTAAAAGATGCTTCGGCCACGGAAGTGGCCGCTACAATTCGTGCGGTCTCCGCCGGGGAAGCGGTGTGTCCGCCTTCTCTCTCCATGAGTCTGTTCAATGTGGTCAAGAGCCATTCCTTCCCCGCGGCAACAAGCCGAATTCTGAGCCGGAGAGAAGAGGAACTGTTGGTACTTCTGCGCGAACGGCTCACCAACAAGGAGATTGCAGCGCGGTTGAACCTGTCGGAGCAGACGGTGAAAAACCACGTGCATCGCATCCTTCGAAAGGTCGGAGCGCCAGATCGTCTCGCCGTCGTCGATCGGTATGAGTGGGAAGGTGTTGATGGCAGGGCCGCAGGGCAAGGGCAATCATCCGATTGACTTCGGGAAGCGTTGGTGAAAAGTCAGCACCGCACACCGCCGTGCCGGAAATGGCATCCCGGCGGTCCACAACATTACAGACTTGGTTCAAGGGCTTCGACGCCGTTTCCGCTGCTGCCAGTGAAGTGACTAGATCACCGAGGAATCACCGACGCAACGTTGGCATTGTGTTTGCGCGGCTTGCGAGAGCCGACGGTGCGACTCAAATGGCCAAATCAGGGTTGCGGGTAAGGCTCGACCACTCCCCCGACCTTTATCGAAGGCAAACCCGAGGTCGCCGAGACATAAGGTACCCCGTCTGCCATCACAGCATCTGGAAACTCCCAGCCTGTTGCAAGCACGCCTGCCCCGGAAATGGACCCGATGCTCGAGAATCCGTCCTTGGACACAGGAGCCTGGATGTTATTGCTGTCCAAAGAGTAGAAAACCAGCTGGCCGATTGCCCCCGAGCCGATGTTGAGCAGATTTGGCATTGGGGAACTTGAGGCAGGCTTCTGCAACCCAAATCCGTTGAAGATCAGGTTTTCGATCGTTGAGTCGCTTTCGAGGACCACGGCGGCAACTTGTACGCCTGGATTCCGGTAGATTTGACAATTCTCGAAGGAGAGACTCGATCCAACGTACGTTACTCCACCGTAGAGTGGGGACGGTCGCAAAAAGCCGCAGACGTGGTTTGTTTGTGGCGAGACCCAGACAACGTTCGATGGAGACGGGACAAAGGTAACGTTTCTGAGCACGATGGCCCCGAAGTTTTCCGCAACTCCGAGTACAGTGGGAGCAAACAGGCTGCAATCTGAGATGGTCAAAGAGGCGACAGAGTTTGGACTGCTACCATTGATCACTCCGATCAGAAAAGCGGCCTCCGAAAGGGTGCCGACGCAATTGCTCACGCTCACCGTGTCGATGTTGAATTTGTTAGGACTCCCGTTCGTGGTATAAAGCCGCATCAGGGATAGGCTATTGAACGTGCAGTTGGTAACTGCGACTCGCGAGATGTTGCCTGAGTAGCCCTCCGGACAGTTCAGCGCAATCGAGTCATCGCCCGTCGTGAAATCGCAGTTTGAAATAGAAATGTCGTTCGCCGGCCCGTCGAAATGGAGCCCGTCCGTATTGTACCCTTGGCTTTTCATTACGCATCCGGATATGGCGACATTGCCAACGTTAGAAAACCGTATGTGGTACGTCGACGTCCTTACGAGAACCACTTTGTCGATAACAATGTCGTCTAAGTTCTTGAGATCGATGCCGAAGTACCAAGCTACCGGCCCGCCCTGCCGCTTTCCGCTCGTCGAATTTCCATCAAAACCGTTCCCTTGATTGCCATTCAATGTGAAGTTCTTCAGCGAGACGCTTCTTCCCCGCTCGGGAATTGGCGGTCCGGGATCGTTAGTAACAACCGTAGCGGGGCCATTTCGGATACCGTCGTTGTTGGTACCCGTCTTTAGGAAAAACCCCGTACCGCAACCCAGTCCGGCGATACCCCAATACCCGCCGGCCGGCAAAAACAGGCCCGAAATTAAAGCGCTTCCATCGATGATCAGGGTGATCGGATTCGTCGCGGAGGCGCCAGCCATTGCCGCATTAATGCGCGGGCCATCGTCCGTGGCTGCGGTACCCGTGTACTTGTTGTTCCCGTATCTCAGATCACAATCGAGAGCGCATCCGATCTCCGATGCCCGTATGTAGGTCATTCCAGGAACGGGGACGGGCGGCGGAGCGGAGCCCAGACAAGGGATATCGAAACTGGAATTGCAGCCCAGGAGGGAGCATCCAAAGACCGAACCTGCGGCGAACATAGCCGCTTTCAAGAAGGTGCGTCTGTCCACCCGACTTGTGCTTCCCTTGCGATCTGTTCCCAAAGGCCTTTCAGGTTCGCTTAGAACCTCAACGGATCTGTGCATATGTTCTTTACAGGCAGGGTCGTGTGGCGATTCACGGATTCTTGGCGGCCAGAATAGCCCATTATTGGATAAGCCGCAAGCGAAGACCCAGACCGCTGCACATCGGCTACCTCCACACGCTTATGCGCTATGTACGGGACCGCTTCGACAACTATTCGGGCGCGACCGAAAACCCGAAGACTGACATCTCGTGGTCTCAACGCTCGTCCTTTGCCGCGCACGCAGCAATAGCGTGATCTACTCGCTCGTAGCGATGGCGGCTGCCCAGTCATTGCCCTGGGAAAGGGTGGCATTCTCGACTAAACGGGGCAGCGCGAGACTCCGGTACTCACAGGAGAAGCGTAGAAGCCTTGAATACTGCCATTTGCGATCTTGAGAGCCTCAGGTTCGATTCCGTCGAGAACCGAGAACGATCGAATACTCCTAGCGAGGGCGTGTTCATAAGTGCGTTCAATATAGTCCTTACTAGAGTCATCGCCTCGATGTGATTTTCGATTTACTCTGATACTGGCTTTGAGACTGCTCCGGCGGCTTTCGCAATTCTCTAATTTTCAAATAGTTGCTTAAATCGCTATATTTTGAAATAGTTCCTAATGATGAGACTTTGATTCTACCTGATGAATGAACACCGAATCAGCAATGCCGATGATGAGTACAGTTCAGCAACAATTCGAGAACGCCCGGCCATTACTGACGATCGCGATCCCTACATATAAACGGGCTCCATTCTTGAAAGAGCTACTGACCGCCCTCCTCGGGCAACTTGAGCGCGAACCTCGTGTTGAACTCATCATCTCCGACAACGCATCTCCCGACGAAACGCCCCACGTAGTAGCGAGTTTTGTGAATCTCGGTTTGCGAGTCCGCTATCTGCGTAATGATATCAACATCGGCCCTGATGCTAACTTCAAACAATGCTTTGAAGAGGCACGCGGGAAATATGTCTGGATTGTCGGGGATGACGATATTGTTGTTCCAGGCGGCTTGGCTAAGATACTAGCTTTCTTGACGACTGGAGATTATGCACTTAGCTATTTAACCCCGTATTGGTTTCGGCATGATTACCTGGCGGAAAGAACGTCGGACAGACTAGGAAGAGTCGCGAGAATCTCAGATGGATTGCAGTTCGCAAGTGAAGCCGGTGCGATGATTGGGTTCCTTAGTTCCATGATCGTGAACAAGGACATTTATTGCACGATTCCGCATCGGCCTTTAAGCGGTTACGATGGCACCAATCTGATGCAATTAGGTTGGGTTTGCCCTCTTCTCGCGAGCAAATCAAAATATCTAATCGTATGGGAGAGACTGGTCGCCGGAAGAGTAGACAACACCAGCGGCTGGGGTATTTGCCAAGTCTTCGGAGTCAATTTTAAGCGAATCGTAGAGACAGCATTAAAAGACAGGGAAGACTTAGCCGGTGCGCTCGTGGCGAGTACACTGAAGTATTGGTTGCCAGGCACCATTATGCAGGTGAGGCTCGGGAAAGGTACGGGGGTTGTAGAAGATATGCGCTCGATACTAGAGCCAATTTACAAGACAAATTGGCGTTATTGGGTATGTGTTTATCCGTTAGTAACCATGCCTCTGTATTTAGCTAGTTTGTGGTATTCGATGATTCTATTTTCAAAACGGTTCGGGTCCCTCTTATCGGCGATAAGAACGCTCTCCAGAACTTTATTGGCGCGAACTGCTCAAGACAACTATTAGTCCGATACGTCGGTCCGTCCTCCCGGCACATTTTTCACATGCCTTGCATTCACCAGATACACCTCGAAACCTCGTGGAGCAGCCCGGGCTTCACACTGGTTCGGGTGGCGGCAGCTTTAACAGACCGTTCAGATCAGTGGGGTTTTGAGCACAATAGAGATATTTCGCCAACCACGCAGCGTGGTGGTATTTGGCCGACGACGATGTCCGCAATCGCTTCGTTCACTAAATTACCGAAATCTGCTCTCGAAGGTCTGCAAGGCGGCAGCTGGTGGCACAGACTACGATTATCTGAGCACAAATGGGCGCGTCGTCGCTTAGTATCGGTGGTCGGGTTACGTGTTGGCCACTTTGCTCCCTTACTTGGTGGAGAAGCATCAGATTGATCTAATGAAATCCGACGAGCTTGCCGCATTCCTGACCAACACAACAGGCGCGACACACTTCATATTCACTCCCAGCCAATGGACTTTACCCAAAGTCGTTTTCAGAAGAGGCAATGCGTCAATACTTCAACGAATTCAACGCGACAAATGAGCAGGAGATTGGACGGGCAATGTTAGATGGTGTCAGTGCTCTGCGCGAAAACCTAGGTCAAATCGAAGACAGTTCCGTCGTGGTCTTCGGCATCAGCGAGAACTGCCAACTACGGCGTTCACAGAAATACCGGCGGACCCCAGAGGGATTAGTTCGAATTGACAACAGCATTCCGCCCGGAATTCCTCGTTCACCAATCAACGTGTAGACTTTGAACACGCATGCTATCTCGGTTATATTTTAAACTATCGTTTAACAGCAACTCCCCCGGCTCACTGCAGTCGGCAAGAGTTGTCGTGCCGCTGTTTATGGGGCTATTGCATCCCAGCAGTGTCATCGATGTCGGCTGCGGCGGAGGCAGCTGGCTACTGGCATTCCGAGAAAACGGAGTATTGGAATTATTGGGAGTAGACGGGCGGTGGATTGACAAGAAGGTATTTCGTCTTGAGCCTGAGCTGCTTCAATACCAGGATCTGGCAAAATCTTTCGATGTTGGGCGTCGCTTCGATCTAGCCAACTGCTTGGAAGTGGCCGAGCACCTGCCTGCCGAAGCAGCGCCAGTGCTTGTAGAGAACCTAGTCCGCCTAGCACCGGTAGTTTCTTTCTCTGCTGCAATCCCTGCCAGTATGGTCTCCACCATGTGAATTGCCAATGGCCTGAATATTCGACAACCCTATCCAGCCGCCATAGCTATAGACCGGTCTCCATGCTTGGATGGCAGATTTGGGACAATAAAGAGGTAGCGTGGTGGTACCGCCAAAATCTAATGCTCTTTGCGTCTGAACGTTATCTTGAACAACATCCCGATTTATTGAGCCGGGCCTCTCCTTCCGCGGACATCCCCGTCATATTCATACATCCTGATTGTTTTGCCTTCCATACGGATCCTGCGGTCATGCCTTTACGATTGGTGCTAAGAGCTCTGCCACTAGCGGTCCTATCCCGTCTTCGGCGGCTAACCGGACGAAGGTGCGCTTAGAGCGGGTCCACAGACGGGAGGTCGAGGGACAGATCGCTCCGAAGAGAGTGTTGAGTTAATATGTGTTGCCGAATCGGGGGCTACGTCCGAGTAGGCCTCGGATGACGGTCGTTAAGGCATCAAATCGTTTTTCGCCCAAAAATATAGCCCAAAACAAAATACAAATGGTAAAGGGGAAATCGGGCAAAGCCCATATGCCCATATGAGCGATACAACTCGTAGTAGTCCCGGATGGGTAGAGTCAGTTGGTCCCTAATATAGGGGAAGAAATAGTTCGCGTAATCGCGCATTACATCTTCCACGACATCAATTCCCTTCGTCTGTTTCAAATTATGCAGAATCGATAGCGCTCCGCCGATCATGTTGAGACGAGCCTGCGGAGTGTAACTTCCGGGAACGTACTTCCCCTTTTCTTTTGCGCTGTTTCCAAACTCAGGTGGGTTTGCCCGGCAAAGTACAAGCAATTTGGGGGTGCAAACTGCGGTCTTGTGGATCAGCACATTCGCCGTAAAATACATCTGGTAGTACAAAGTTCCGTCAAACTTCTCAGTTGCGGCCAGATTCGCACTGTCGCGGTGAACGATGTACCCGGAAATAACACCGGAACGGCGGAAGGCAAAGCGAATGGCGGGGGTCCCCGCTGGAAATTCCTTTTCTTCCCTAAACCACCGAATCTCCTGATTAACCTTATCCGGCGTTTCGTCAAACCAGCCATAGCTCTTCAGCACGAGCCCAACGTTGGGATAGCGACGGATTATGCCGGCAGCGTTTTGGAGCGCCTTGGCACATAAGATCATCGTTCCCCATGAAGAAACAAAATTCGCCCGATGCTCTCCGCACCAGGTTTCGTATGTTGGCGTCATAACCCAGGTTTTCTTCATTTTCAAAGTAGCGTAACACTTCGGGTAACGTGACTGATATCCTTAAACATCGCTGCGATGTGCTTGCGCCTCGCGATAAGTCTTCGCAAATGACGACCTCAAAGTCTTGAAAATCTTGTGCAAAAATCGAGTCTAGAAGAGCGGTGAGATAATGCGCCCGATTGTAAGCGGGAATGCAAACGGAAAAGAGCTTGCGAGTTTGGGTCACGCTTTATCCCACGAACCCGTCTTGGAATTAACTGTCTTGATGGGTTTCGCCGGCGCTCCAGCGACGATGGTATCGGATGGAACGATGCCATGGACCACAGAATTTGCACCGACAATCGCGCCGCGACCAGTCGTCGCTGGACCTATGATAACTGAATTATCGCCAATCCACACATTCTCCCCGATAACCACCGTAACCACAGGCCCCCCCACCTAAACAAACGGTGGGCGGGCGCTTCCTCTGAGCTGCTCTGCTGTTCTCCCTTGTATATCCCGTGATTGTGTTCGGAAACATATATCTTGCTGCCGAAAAGACAATGGCTGCCGATTGCGATGCTCGTTATCGACGAAATGTGCACCCATCAGAAAAACAAACGCAATCGCCGATCGCTATTTTCGGCTGGAATTGCTGCGCCCGACACGAAGTCACGGCTTCGAGCCAGAGATTGCGTTCTGCGTAAATGTTGTTGCCAAATGAGATGTGGCGCCCGCCGATGACCCGGCAACCCAGTCCAAGGCGCAAGCCAGGAGCTTTAAGCTGGAAGGTCATGACCGAGCTGCTCATCCTGCTCCAAGAACGACCGGCAATTAGCGACAGCGCGATTCCGACAGGGTTTGTCCCAAAGAGTCTCGATATGGCGCCCGGAACGTTCTTCATTCAGAGGCGAGTTCGCTTTCGATCTCTGCAAATCGTAGCATATGAGAGGGGACGTGTGGGATCATGAGCAACTTAGCTAGCGGATGCCATCCGCCCGTGCTGCCGAACAATGGCTTCACTTTTCCGACGCCGCTCATGCATCCCCCAGAATACTAACCTCAACGACAACAATAACGCTCCATGATGGGTCTAAGGTGCGGGCAGCATCGCGGCATCCTTGCAAATCGGTCCGTGAATCATATTTCCCCAAACACTTCGCGCACCCTGGAGACCGTGCTTGCCCATGAGAATTCCGCAGCCCTCATCGTCCCTTTTCTCGAAGCTGCTGGCGTAATGAGGTGTCGCTCACAACTTGTTCCATCGCCCTGGAGATCCGCTGTACTGAGGTTGGTCTACGAGCAGGGCAGCGTCGCCGGCCACTTCCGGCAACGCGGTGGTGTTTGCGGCCACAACAGGAATACCGCACGCCATTGCTTCCAGTATTGGCAGGCCAAATCCTTCGCAGAGGGACGGAAAAATCAATGCCTCGGCGCCCCGATAGAGGGACGGCAACTTTCTTCTGGGACGATGCCAACGAAGTCGACTCGTGAGCGCAGTTGGTTCGCCTCTATGCAGCCAACAATCCCAGGGGCAGAGTAGCCGGTGAGGACAAGGTGCATCCGGGGGTCCAAACTGGCTTTCGCAAAGGCCTCGACCATTCGAAATTCGTTCTTGTGCCGCTTGCGGTTGGTTACGCTTAAGAAATACGGGAACGGAAGTCCGTAGGAATCGCCGTTCGGGTCGTACGCAGGGTCAACGCCGCATCCGACATTCGAGACTTTTTCCGGCGAAACTCCAGACCAGTCGATATCTGTTCCGAGAAAATTCGGAAACTGCGAGAATCCTGGCCGCGTGACGACAAGCTCGCTTCATAACCGTTGCGTAGTACAAACGGATTGGCGGGCTACTAATCTCAGGGCAGTAGATGTGACTCAGATCGTGGATGGTGAAGATGAAGGGAGAACGACAAAAAAGCGGCGTGTTATAGCCTGGAGAGAAAAACAAGTCGTTGCGCGCTAGTTTGTTGAGCGCTCGCGCCAAGAACCAGCTGTCCAGTGGCGCGGCAGGATTCGATGACAGTGAAATTGGACGATAATCCAGTCCGGCAAGCACATGCCGCGCAAAACGACCAATGCCGTGGTGCCCAATCCATCGCTGGTCGGCGTAAATCAAGGCAGGACAACCGCGAGGGCGGCGGCGGTGATGGCCAGCTGCGAGGAAATCTGCGTCCACTGTTGCAGGCTGCGGATCCAGGCTCCGGTCGGAAGCTTGTAAGGCACAACTATCTGATCGCCTGGATACAACCGAATGCGGTTAAACCTTGTCCCCGCGAAAGGCCCGTTCACATTGTTAGCGGCGACCACTACTCCATTCGCGCGCAACACAAAAGCGTGGTGCATGTCGGACTGAGGCTTTCCCTTACCCGCGATCTCAAGATACGATCCGGCCGTGTTGGGCGTGGTGAAAATGAAGGATCCAGGGTTGTATACGTCTCCCACCACTGAGACAGTGGACGGAGTATGAGGAATGGTCAGACGATCGCTGTCTTCCATTACCATATTTGGGAAAGTATTGACGTCTTTATCTTTCGGTTTTACGGCGAGTGCGACGCGCCCGCTGGCGCGAGTGTTGCGGAGTTGGGTGATGATCGATTCCTGTGCCGCCAGGATCTGATTCAAATCCCCAGGGTTTGCGGAAGCTGCGGCCGACACCGCCTGTTGTCGGATTTGCACCTCCATGGTGTTAGCGAGTTCGTCAAGACTTTTTTCCTGGTCAATTCGTGCTGATTCGCGGGTCAAGAGCGACCCGTAGACGTACGCGTTGGGAGTCAGACCTCCCGGACGTTGTAAAACGGAGCGAAGCGTTTCGTTGGTTTCGAGCTTATAGACACCCGGACGCATCACCTCGCCCTCGACGATCACGTACTGCGAGCGGTCCGCCTGCGGCACGCTAATATCGCGCTGAGAAAAGATTGTGACAATATCTCCCGGCTGCAATTCGAGGTTGCTCTCCTCGTCCCCTTCGAGGATCGCCTTTCTGGGATTCATCCAAATAAGTTTTGAAGTCAGATCTTGGGGATTGACTCGCTGAATAATGGCATAGTCCCAATTGATTTCGGGCGCATACCGTCGAACCTCGTCGGCAACATCCCGAACCACGTTTGGGTTTGAATTACCTCCAGACGTTTGAGAACCCTGCCTTGCAGCCAGAGAACGATCGTTCGTTTGCGCCGATTCATTGCCCGGCGACCTTTGCTGATTCTGATTCTGCGTCGCGTTAGCGGCGTCTGCCGGACTTGAAGATCCCGTTCTGTCGGGCGACGCACCCGAAGGATTGGAACCCGTAGCTCCGTTTCCGCTGGGGGGCATGCCCTCGCTCTGTTGTTGATTGAGAGCGGAGCGACTGCGCTCCGGAACAACCGGATACTCGGTTGCGCGACCGTTGACGATTGAGGCGCGATTCCGCCAGTAGCCGCGAGTGAGCAGCGCTTGCGCGTTAGGAATCAGATCACGAACCCGCATTCCCGGTTTCCAGGCATAACGGCCCGGATTCGCGACATTGCCTCGCAAAGTTATAGTGTCCTCGAAACGCGGAACGATGGAGAACACGCGAACGATGTCGCCATCTTTAAGCGACAAGGCGCGGGATTGCTCGTCGTAGGGAAACTCCAAAGTTTTGCGCGCCTGGTGGTCCACAAAGCGATCGATCATAACTTTGCTGGTATCGGCTACGGTGCTCAGGTCGCCGGCCACTTCAATCAAGTCGTTCAGGGTGGAGTTATCCTTCATTTCGTAGATTGCGGCGTATTCACGGAGCCGGAAATGGCTACCAGAGGACCGACGTGAGGAACGTAGAGGACATCGCCAGGCTGCAAACGCACATCTTTTGACTTGTCGCCCTTAATCAACAGGTCGTAGAAATCGAAATCGGTGATGGTCGCGCCATCGCGCCGGACTTGGAGGTGCCGAGAGACCCCTGCGGAGTGGGCCCGCCCGAGGCGAAAATCGCATGACTAGGGTGCTCAGCGAACTGATGGTATAGGTTCCCGGATAGCGGATCGCCAACCACTAGTACTTGTATGAAACGAAGCCGGCCGACATTGACAGTGAGGTTGAAGTTTTTGAACACCTTCGAAACTTCGCTCTTCAGGTGTTCTTCCAATTCGCCGTAGTGGACACCGGCGACGGATATTTGGCCCACTTGTGGATATAGATCTGGCCAGCGCGGTCCCCAGTTACCCGTAAGTCGCCCAAGAGCTGGCCCCAAACCCTGATTTGAAGTCCATCGCCAGGGCCGATGATGTAATCGCTGGGAACCTCCAACAGGTCCATCGGAGCAAAGGTGCTCGGGGGCTGGTCGAATAACGATTGGCCAAATAAGGGCAACGGCCGACCGACCGAATCGGCAACCATCTGTTCAAATTCAGTTTCCGGCCAAACGGTCGATTTCGGCCGCTGAACCTGCGAGGGGTTGGGGGGAATCGTGGGAGGAGGCTGGTTGGTATCCAAAGGACTTCGCAACTGCGGTATCGTCAAGGGGGACGGCATAGTCCCGCGCCCTTGGGTTCCACCAGACGTTTGGCCTTGTGCGGGGCATTCGGGACTATCGGCTTGAGACGGATCTGAGCAGTCCGTTATGCTGGGAGTTGTCGAACTCTGTGATCCTCACCCATCGGGGATTTGTGAAAAACACCCACTGGCAGCGATAACGAAAAACACCGCAAGCAGACGCAATTCTCTCATCATGAATTTAGGATACCGTGCGGCGCCTTAGAAACAACGCCCCGTTCAAGATTGTAATTCTACCAATAGAAAAGGTTTCGCGACTGCATCCGGTCAGAAACCAGCAGCGAACTCAGAGCCTTCCATACTCCATGATCTGTTCTCGGTGAATTCCGCCATGTCGTCCCCTTGATTCCAAGCGCGATACCAAGCCATCGTCCACTCCAGTGCCGCTTCGATTTTGAGCCTGTGGCTTCCATCCGAGTTCGACGCGGGCTTTGCTGGCATCCAGCCGAAGAACATGATCCTCGTGTACGCTGGGAACCGCATCGCCGGTCCACGAGGCGCCGTTACCCCACAAGTGACGAGTTTGTCGCGATGCGCTCGACCGGCCAGACGTCCTCGTCGCTCGGCCCGAAATTGTACGAGGAAGCAAACTCGCGCGCTGCGCCAGAAGTCCTTCCGCAAGCATCATGTACCCGTGCAGGGACTCGAGCACATGTTGCCAAGGGCGGATGGCATTGGGACGCCGGATCAGAACCGGTTGGCCCGAGACGAATCCACGGACCAGATCCGGAATGAGCCTGTCCTCGGACCAGTCACCTCCGCCAATGACATTGCCGGCGCGCGCGGTAGCCAGGGCGACATGGTGTTCATGCAGCGGTCGATCGGAAAGAATGAGCTACGATATGCCGCGCTGACAATTTCGGCGCAAGCTTTGCTGGAGGCGTACGGGTCGTACCCGCCCAGCGGATCATTCTCACGATACGGCCAGATCCATCCCTGATTCTGGTAACACTTGTCGGTCGTAACGCACACCACTGCCCGCACGCTTGGGGTCTTGCGGATGGCTTCCAGCAGATGCACCGTGCCCATGACGTTCGTGGTGTAAGTGCCTACCGGGTCGGCATATGAGCGTCGAACGATCGGCTGCGCCGCCAGATGAAAAACAACTTCCGGCGCAAACTCCGTCATCGAGGCTTCGAGCTTGGCATAATCGCGAATGTCTCCGCGAACGTCGTCGACGACCGCATCCACGGATGCCAGGTTGAACATGTTGGGCTCGGTGCAGGGTTCGAGCGCGTACCCCCGAACCTTCGCTCCCAGCCTATTCAGCCAGAGCGCGAGCCAACTTCCTTTGAAACCGGTGTGACCGGTTAGAAAAACACGACGCCCATGCCAGGTTTTCACCGCCTCTTCCAGAGTGCTCTCCTTCCCGCCGGAAATGCTTCGGCCCCGCTGGTTCGCAGAGTAACGGTGGCCAGAATCAACGGTGCCGGAATGCTTGAACCGGACTCATCATAAGCCATCCACAGAGCAATCCAGCACGCACGAACAACTTGAATGGTATGATTTTGAATACTCTTACTCGAACTTATGACGGATACTGCGGCCAAGCTACGCAGGCAGATTCTCGACCTAACCGCGCAATACTGGTTGGAATCATCCCCTCCCGGAGATTTTATCCCCGGCGTTTCGCCGGTTCCCGTGTCCGGAAAGGTGATCGACGGATCCGACGTGGGCGCAGTGGTGGATTCAGCTCTTGACGGCTGGTTTACGACCGGCCGATTCGCAGAAGCTTTCGAACGGAATCTGGCACGATTTGTTGGCGTCCGTTCCGCGTCACTGGTCAACTCGGGCTCTTCGGCCAATCTGTTGCTCTCAGCGCTCTGACTTCACCAAAACTTGGTGAACGGCGGCTAAAGCCAGGGGATGAAGTCATTACCGTGGCCGCGGGTTTTCCGACGACGGTAAATCCGATTTTTCAGAATCGCCTGGTGCCAGTTTTCGTAGACGTTACCGTTCCGGGATATGAGATTGATGTGGGTCAGCTTGAAGGGGCGCGAAGCAGCCGCACCAGGGCAGTGTTCGTCGCCCATACCCTCGGAAACGTCTTTGATCTCGATGCGGTCTGTGCCTTCACGCGTAAGCATAATCTCTGGTTAATCGAAGATTGCTGCGATGCACTGGGTTCGACCTATAAGGGCCGTAAGGTCGGCACATTTGGCGACATCGCCACGTTAAGCTTCTATCCAGCGCACCACATCACAACCGGAGAAGGGGGGGCGGTCCTCACCGATAAGCCGGTTTACAGGTGCTGATTGATTCCTTTCGCGACTGGGGTCGCGATTGCTGGTGCGAACCCGGTAAGGACAACACCTGCGGCAAACGTTTTGAGTGGCAATTAGGTTCGTTGCCGTGCGGCTACGATCACAAGTACATCTATTCGCACATCGGATACAACCTGAAGGCCACGGATATGCAGGCTGCTCTCGGAGCGTCGCAGCTCACCAAACTGCCGAGTTCATTGCCCGCCGCAAAACTAATTTTCATCATCTAAGAAGGGCGCTGGCCGAGACTGAGCCGTATCTGATATTACCGGAAGCGACACCGCATTCTGATCCATCATGGTTTGGCTTTCCCATCGGCGTGCGTCAAGATGCACCATTCCGGCGAGAGGATATGGTTCGCGCTCTGGATGCGAGTAAGATCGGAACACGACTTCTCTTCGGTGGCAATCTTCTCCGACAGCCTGCCTATCAGGATTGCGAGTGTCGCGTAGTTGGAGAATTGCGGAACACCGATTTCGTGCTGAACAACGTTTTTTGGGTGGGAGTGTACCCTGGATTAACATCGCCTATGCTCGACTTCGTGGCAGAGACCATCACGGATTCGTTGCCCAGTCAAAATCGCGACGGGCAGCAGGACTCGCCTTCCACAGCCTGGCTAACTGAAAGAGACGAGCGAACGAAGACATCCAGATTCCTTTAGACACCGGTTACGCTTGCTTGCGCTGGAGCGTGCCAGAGATTTCGATACTTCCGAAACTTATAGGTGGACCACGCCAGTCCAACGAGGTTACCGATGCAACAAGTCACCGCGATGCCCCTTGCCCCGTAGTACCATCCAAAAGTCAGGGTGAATGCCGTCACGGTCACGGCTCCGACGATCGAATTGGCCAGAAATACTTCCTGTTTATGCGCGCGAAGATAAAAAGCCTCGGCAAAAACAATGACATTTACAATCATGTAAATCAGCAAAAGGCCCAGGGAAAAAGGGTCGAGAAGACGTTGAGCAAAGCGAAGATGCTGCAAATTCAGATAAATACATCCAAGCCACGCAGTCAGAGCCCCTGCGAGTGAGACCACGAAGGCTTGCCGGAGCGCCTGAAAGAATGTGTGATCCAATAGTCGCATATTCTTTGCGCGCGACCAAGGTTCCAAACGGCGCAGATTTTGTACTCACCCAAGAAACAGCAATGTTCTGAATCGCATTCACCAGACTGAGAGACATTCCCATTTGGCCCGCCTCCACGGGACCGCGGAAAGCAAACAAAACGGGATTGAAAAGCCAAAATATAAAGTAGCCACAAAACCAACTCACGGCGATTCTCCACTGGAAAGGCCAGACTTCCTCACTCCAACGGATCCGATCCCTTCCCGTGTAATATCCCAGTAATCCGAGCAACAGTTTGTGCTTGCCAACCAGCCACACAGCGATAGAAGCCATTCCCAACAGCATCATGGAGGGTGCGAAGAGGCCATGATGGCTGGACAGAGCACCCCACGCCAGCAGGCTTCCGGTAACGGACTGCATAAACCGAAGACGCGCAACCTCGGGAACATATCCGCAGCCTTCCAGAAAGGACAGAAACGGGTCAATTTGGAAGTTGAGTGCCGCCATGAGAGCGGTGAAACACCAGGGAAGCGCCAAGAGACAGCCGGTCCCGCATGCTGGTGTGTGGAAAAGAAATGAAAGCCGACAGGGACCAATGTCGCGGCCATGAGCACTGCCGCCACCGAATACCAACGAACCGATTTCTGGATGATGGATGCAAGCCTGGCATGGGCGATCGGGTCTCCGGTAATTTCATGATCAGCGGAGATGGAGAGCCGGGCTCGCTCGTGACTTGCCAACTGCAGAATCACAAACGAGAAGCCCAACTCAAAAATCATCTGCATGGCGACCAAGCTTCCAAATGTGTAGTAGTATCCCTGCTCGCCAGGCTCAGGAATCGCGCGATCAGGAGAACGGTGATCAGACCCGCGGCGCTGCCCCAGAATCTTGCAAGAACGGTGAATCCCACCGCTCGGTCAAGCCCAAGCACGGTTCGGAGCCAATGACGAATCCGCGCAATCCCAGATGAACTCCACGGGAGCGGAGCGAGTTGATGAAGACCGTTAGACATTCAGCGGCCCCCATCCTAGAAACCAACTCGCGGGACCGGAGACGTAGAGTGATAGACAATCGATGGAATGAATAAACGCAGGCCCCAACCGCCACAAACGCCACGGCCTTGAATAATTTCATTGCGGAGGTCGTGTCCCAAGGCATGATTCTGTCTTGGCCCCGGCACTCGCATTCATATTCTACGTTAATATTCTATCGTGGGGACACTCTAACAGTACCGCACTAGCGGAGAGGGCGTCGGCTTGACCGGGAATTGTCGGCTCCCACGCGAAGAAGAAGACTTGCTTGACCCTGCCGGGCGCAACGAGATAGCGTTGGATTCCAGATGAGGATGACTGGACGCGTGAAAATCTTATTGCGCAAATCGCGTATGCTGCAGTCACTCTTGGGATCGAACGTGTCTGGCTGGCTGAGAGTATCTTATTCAAACGAGAAAAAAAGTCCTGAGCGACAGAAAGAGATCGTCTGGAAGTGATCCTGCAAGAGATGGGGTCGGAGTCATATGAGGCTGTGCGTGCCCGCGAAGAACGTACGTTCGACAACTTCGCCGGACAGAACCAAGAACGCCTCATTCTCTTCGGTGCGGGCCCACTGGGAAGGCTGGTTTTGCAGGGGCTTGAACAGGCCGGAAACCGGCCGATTGCGTTTGTCGACAACAATGAACGTCTATGGCACTCAGAAATCGGGGGAGTGCCTGTCCTCCCACCTGCTACCGCGGCAGATCGCTATCGCGACTCAGGTTGTTTTGTGGTCACGATTTACAACGGGTCACCAGCCCGCCGCCAACTGAAGGCCTTGGGCTGCAAGCATGTTGCGCTCTTCGCAGCTTTGTTCTGGAAATATGCGGATGTTTTTACACCAAATTTTGGAATCGATCTCCCGCACAAACTACTCGCATATGGCGATGAAATCAGGGCATGCCATGAAGTTTTGGCAGACGACGACTCGCGACGCGAACTCGCCGGGCAACTCGAGTGGCGCTATTGGCTTAAGCATGACTCTCTTCCGCCGCCTCTGGATCCCATCGGGACCTATTTTCCGATGAACTTAATAGCGCCGTCTGAAGACGAGGTGTTTGTCGACTGTGGCAGTTTTCAAGGCGACATATTTCCCAGTTTCAATGCTCATTGGAAGGGAAGATTCCAACATATTTTCGCGCTTGAGCCTGATCCCCTGAACCGGGCGGCTTTAGAGGCAACTACCAAAAACATGGGCTTGGAAAGTCGGGTGTCTGTCTTTCCGTATGCGGTCGGCGAACAAAACGGAAAAGTATCCTTCGCCTCCACTGGCACAGTGACGTCGCAGATCGTCGAAGGCGGGGAGCGGTCGCTTTCCGTAGAGTGTCGAAGGCTGGATGATATCTCGTGGCCTCTCACGCCAACTTATATCAAGATGGATATCGAAGGCGCGGAACCGCAGGCACTTGTTGGCGCAAGCGAACTGCTTCGACGACATTACCCCATCCTTGCGGTTTGCACCTATCATCGAACAGAGCACCTTTGGCAAATCCCCAATCTCATTCGATCCATCGCTCCTGAATATAACTTGTTCTTGCGCCGCTATGCCGAGGAGTGCTGGGAAGGCGTTTGCTATGCCATTCCGGATCAGCGGCTAAAACATGCCTAATCCCTGTGTTATCCTCGGTGAAAAGTTGTCAATCCAGAGCGGCTTAGGTCCTGCTGGGGCTTTCCTGAGCCTAATGAAATTTGGTTCCCTCGTCGGTATTTTCGGTGCCAATGATCTGGGGCGCCCAATGCGCACCGTGCGTTTGGACTATGAGGAAGTATGAGTTCGCGCGTGAACAATATTCTCGCTCTCGATGGAATCCGTGGGCTCGCTATCATTTTGGTGATGCTCCATCATTTTGAGGGACGACTTCCTGCCAGCAACCTCGCCGACCAATCGGAAAGGGTGGATTTCGGGTTGGCCTGGGGGGGGGTGGCCTTTTTTTTGCGGTGTTAAGGTTTTTTCAAAACGGGAATCCTCCTGGAAACTCGCAAGGCGAACAATAACTCCGTGCCGTTTAAGGGGCAAGGAGTTTGCCGAACCTCCCCCCTTAACAATTGGGTCCTAATGGCCATCCTGAAAGCGCCTTCCCTAATCACCCCAGCGCCACAGACCGGGCCGAGCGGACCTGAAAAAGAACTGTATGTATTGGACATAACGGACCGGCCTGTCCAAAGGAACGGAACACCGGGATAGAATAGCCCACAGCGGGACGCCCGCTCTCCAGCAACGGAGGAACAGCGCAACGTCGCATGGCCCTGTCCGCTGGTCCGCCGGAACCGCGCAAAGCGAGGAATCACGGTATCCCTCAACCCATCATCGCACCGGTTATTCGGGAACGCTCGACCTCGAATCGGAGATGAGCAAAAGCCATGGCCATGGTCACGCGCACGGACACGGACCCCCGCCTCGCCGGAGCCGCGAGCCCGATTCGCAAAGACCAGGATCAGCCTCAGCACCGCAAACGCAAACCGGCGATCGCCGAGAGCCCGAAACGAGGTACCATGGGCCAATCCCGGAGCCTTCGCATATGCCGGGGTCAGCGGCCATAGCTCGCATTTACCGATAAACGATGAAACTGGATACTCGCGCCTCGGGCTACGGCGCTCATCGTGGATCGCCGCGGCTACCGACAGCAAAGCGAGACCGAGACAGAGACAGAGCCGAATCCGAGCCCGGACCGTGATCATCAAAGACAGTTCCGTAACGGAAGGCAACTACATCCTGATGATTGCGGTCTTGATTGACTTCCTTCTCTAATAAAGTCCAAGTAAGTCATTTGCAGTTATGGGTTTGTCTCTTTCTATGTAGGGTGTGTTTTTGCAACCAGCCAGCTCGCTCCAGAGAAAGGCAAGCAGTGAGTCGATCGAAAGCTACTTGGCCTGAATCAAGATTTAGAGCTTCGTTCGGACTGAGACGCCGCTGATTAACTGCGGAGATTGCTCAATGACGTTGTCCTTCCCCCGTTGTTATTTTTGGTGCGGGCAAACTCGGCGGGCGAATTGCTCGACTGTCCGCCCAGTTTTGTTTTGCGACAACAACTCTGCTTTGTGGGGTAGCGTTTGCGAAGGCGTTGCCGTTGAGTCGCGGGAAAAGGCTGTCCGGCGCTACCCGAACGCCACTTTTGTCGTTGCCATCTGGCATCCTAGCCGTACCGCCAAAATGATGGATCGCGTCAACCAGCTCAGATCTCTCGGTGCTCTCAAAATCATCCCGTTCGCTGCGCTCTTTAATGACCATGGAGGTCTTCTGTTGCCGCACGGGTTCTGGGAGCGACAAGAATACTACGCTGAGCACGATGACGAAATCCGCCGCGTGCGAGCCCTGCTGGACCCCGAGGGATGTGAAGAGTTCGACCGCCAGATGCGACTGCGCCTGGGAGATGTTTCTGACCAAGTCATCAATTCAGGTGTTCAGTATTTTGGGGGAAATCTTTTCCAACTGGGCCGGAAAGAGGTCTTCATCGATTGCGGAGCCTTTGATGGCGATACTATTGTCGAATTCCGGCGCGCGACAGAGGATTATTTTGAACGGATTATTGCCTTTGAACCCGATCCTCAGAACTTCACAGCTCTGAGATCTGTTGTCAACGGCGATTCCCGAATTACGCTGCAACCTTATGCACCGTTGGCGCACGACCCGAAACGGTTCGGTTCACTCTCGGCGGCACTGGCTCTCATATGTCCACCAGCCGGAGCATGTGAAGTTCAGACTATCACCCTCGACGAAGCACTCGAGGGTATGGCGCCGACATGTATGAAATTCGACATTGAGGGAAGCGAACCTGATGCGCTGGAGGGAGGTCGCGAAACGATTGCGCGACATCGCCCGAAAATGGCGGTTTGCCTTTACCACCTGCCGGATCACCTATGGAGTATCCCGCTCCGTTTGAACGAGTTGTTGCCCGATTCTAGGTTTACTCTGCGAACCTATTGCGCAGACGGCTGGGACTGCGTCTGTTATTGCATTCCGAATTAAGCTGCCTTTGGCGCGAATGCTCCAATATCTCAAGATTTTGCACCCGGTGAACTCCTTTTTTCATTCGGGCAAGGGTTCCACAATCATGTTTGCCAGAAACTCTTCGCGCGGAAAGAACGGGAACAGATCCTCCAGAGGTTTGGAAACAAACGAGCCATCCGGTTTCTGATAGGACTGCAAACGTGGCGCGCGCACTTCATCTGGCAGCACATTCACGTCGCAGACTACCGGGCCCTTCATCTCCAGCACTCGGCGAATGTCAGCGCGGAGATTCTCCTGATTCTTGATGACAGCGGTACTCAAGCCAAAGGCTGCTCCCACTTGAGTGAGATCGGGAACGGTAAGGCCGTTGCTTCTATCGGAACCCAACTTCGCTTCCCCAAAATAGGCTTTTTGGGATGCCCGGATCGAAGCGTAACCATCGTTATTCAGAACAAAGAATTTGATCGGCAACTGCAGGCGGCGGATGGTCTCCAATTCCTGGATGTTGAACATAAATCCGCCATCGCCATCCACCGCAATTACTTCGCGTCCCGGATTCGCAGTCGCTACGGCGATCGCCATCGGGATGGCATAGCCCATGGCACCCAAGCCCAGCGGTGTGAAAAAGGCGCTGAGAATGCAGAGTAGGAAAGGCAAGCAGATAAATCTCGATGGCCGATCCAGAATTGCCAACTACCAGTCTGTCTTCCGGTTTGACTTCGGTGCCGATCACCTCAGCGAGGTGGAAGACCGATACTGGTCCTTCCGGCTTGCGGTGTTCTTCGGTGACCACCGGATAGCGAGTCTTCCAATCGGCGCAGCGCGCATCCCATGCAGAATGGTCGCTGAGCCGAATAGAATCCTTTTGACTCAGAAGGTCCTTCAGAAATCTCCTGGCATCGGCATGGATTGGCTGCTGCAGGTGCGGAGGGAGCTTTTTAAGTTCCGCCTCGTCGATATCCACAACTGCCTTATGTGCGCCCCGAGCCAGGTTCTGCGGTGCGTATCCGGTGATTGCGAAATCCAGCCGTACGCCAATAGCAAGAAGAAAATCTGAGTTTTGCAGGGCGAAGTTTGCCCCGCGCGCTGCGACCGAACCGGGTCGGCCAACATAGAGGGGATCATTGCTCGGGACCAAATCGGCGGCGCACCATGTCGCCACCGTGGGAATTCGAAGCAACCTCCGGAGCTGTTCAAATTCCTTCTCCGCATGCGCCAGGCGTATACCGTTCCCCGCGAACAGCAAAGGGCGTTCCGCGCGGTTCAACTTCTCAAGCAAGCGACTGACTTCCTGTTTGAGGGACGCATCGGCGCGAGGCTCTTTCAACTCCGCCGGATCAAAGCCGCGCAAAGCGGAGGGCTCTTCAATCGGTGAAGCCTGGACATCGAGCGGGATATCGATCCATACCGGACCAGGACGGCCGTGGAAGGCGAGATAGACGGCCTTCTCCAGATGGTAGCGAATGTCGTTCGGATCGAGAACCGTGACAGCATATTTCGTAATCGGCTTTACGATCGAGACAATATCTACTTCCTGCACGCCAAGTTGACGCATGCCTAGCGGCCGACCGTCCTTATCGAACATGCGATCGGGCCTCTTCACCTGTCCCGAAATGAATGAGCATCGGGGTCGAGTCCAACCATGCCCCCGCGACCCCAGTGACGGCGTTGGTGCCACCCGGCCCGGTTGTAACCATGCAAACGCCAAGATGATTGGTGGCTTTGGCGTAGCCTTCGGCGCAAATCGCACTGGCCTGCTCGTGCGAATTGCAGACGGGTTCGATCGCAGCTTCGCAGGCGAGGGAGTGATTCAGGTGCATTGCGCCGCCGCCGGTCACCAGGAAGACGTGCTTCACCCCTTGCTCCGCCACAAAGCGGACTACATAGTCGGAAAGTTTCATTGGTCCAATCTTAAATGGGATTCGGGAAGATCATTGAATGCCGAAAGCTTCAATCCCTGGTGAAGACTTCCTGCGCGGTGAGACCTCGCGCGGCCAGCAGAGCGTCCATCAATTCGCGCACCGCGCCATTGCCGCCGGGAGCTCTGGCAATAAAGTTCGCGCGCGCCAAACCACCGATGCTGCATTCGCTGGAGCGGCAGATAAGCCCGCAATTGCCATTGCTGGCAGATCGTTAACGTCATCGCCCATGAAGCAGATTTCTGTGAGCTTCACCCCAGCGGCAGCGGCAAATTCACGCAGCGCCGCAGCCTTGTCGCGGCATCCCTTGACGACATGTCGGATGAGCATCTTCTCGGCGTAGCGGTCCACTAACGGGCTATTTTCGCCAGAGATTAGCGCCAAAATCAGTCCGGCGCGGCGCGCCAGAGAAACCCCCATGATGTCGGCGAAGCAAAAGCGCTTCCACTCTTCGCCACCCGGTCCCCACCAAAGGCCGCCGTCACTGAGTACTCCGTCGACATCAATGGCCACTGCCCGGATCGTCTCCAGGCCGACCGCTGCGGAATTCTCCTGGGCCATGAGTTAGACCATGGCGCCCACGCGGCGAAGTTTCTTGATGATCGGAACCTCGCGCTCGTAGACGCGCTTGACTCCGTCGCCTTTTGCCTGCTCCCAGAGCCGGATATCGCGTACCAGACGCGAGATGCCGTTCGGCTCCAGCGAGGCCGCATGATCAGAACCCCACATGGCGCGATCCATCGTGATATGGCGCTCCACAGAGCAGGCACCGAGTAGCAGCTGCGCAAACGCTGGTCGGGATTCCGGTCTCATGTCCGGAGTAGCCGATGGGAACGCCGTAGCGCTCGGCCATGGTTGGTATCGCGCGAAGATTCAATTCGTCGTAAGTTGCTGGGTAGGTACTCGTGGCGTGCATCAGAATGAGATCTTTTTTGCCCAGAACTTCAACCGCGTGGTCGATCTCAGCGTAGGTGCTCATGCCGGTGGAGAGGATGATCGGCTTTCCTGTGGCGCGGACGTGCCGCAGCAGCCGATCGTCCGTAAGCGAAGCGGAAGCGATTTTGTAAACCGGAACGTGAAAACGCTCCAGGAAATCCACCGATGCCTCGTCCCAAGGAGAGGCGAACCAGAGCATCTTGACCGATTTGCAGAAAGCGCTGATCTCTTCGTACTCTTCCTCCTCGAATTCGAGTCCGTACTTGAGGTCTCCATTGGTAGGGCCAAAAGGATTCTCGCGGGGTTTGGCCAACTCTTCCGCCGTGTAAACGACATCGACGGTGCGCTTCTGGAACTTAACCGCGTCGCAGCCGGCAGCCAAGGCGACGCTGATAAGTCGCTTGGCAAGATCAACGTCTCCGTTGTGGTTGATGCCGATTTCCGCGACGATGAAGCATGGTTGATCGTCTCCGACCAGCCGGTTGCCGATCCGGATTGTACTCATGGGAAACTCCTTGAGATGGTGCGACTTACGGGGTTCCGCAGCGCCCAATCCTAGATTTTACATCTGTCGCTGCCTGGATGGCCAGACCTCGTGGCGTCTGACGCATCAAGTTAGCACATTGCTTAGTGGACGATACTCTTCGCCAATGCGGGCTGCTGTCGCAAACGGACCGTTCAACCCAGTCGCAGAGCATGTGTCCGCAGAGGATATGTCCCTCCTGGATGCGAGCGGTATCGTTCGATGGGATGCGAAGAGCGACCTCAGCGAGGGCTGCAATTTCCCCACCGCCCTGTCCGGTAAACGCGACCGTAAATGCGCCGATTTGCCGCGCCGTTTTGAGGGCAGCACATACGTTCTTACTGGAGCCGGATGTTGAAATCCCGACTAGCACGTCGCCCTTGCTACAGAGTGCTTCCACTTGGCGCTGGAAAACTCTTTCGTACCCATAGTCGTTTCCGATCGGCGGTCAAAATTGAGGTGTCGGTGGTTAGCGCAATGGAAGGAAAGGCGCAGCGCTCTCGCCGGAATCGACCCATCAACTCTGCAGCAAGGTGCTGGGAGTCGGCAGCGCTGCCTCCGTTGCCGCACCAGAGCACCTTTTTCCCCGCGACAATGGCGCGGGTCATTTCTTCCGCTATCTGCTGCAGCAGCGAGTGCTGGTCGCGCAGCGAACTCGATAACCGCGAGATGATCCTCAATGGCTTGAAAAAAAAACGAAGATGGATCGAAAGACATGTCTATTCTTAGGCTACTCCTCTAAATTCCCCGGCTCCGAGAACACAGTTATCGATCTGGCGGAAACCGGGACGAATTGCCACCAGCTCCGCAGGTGTCGCTGCACTATTCCACGACGCGTTACAATCACCATTCGAGAACTCGCTAGCGAAGCTCGCCCACTAAATTCCGTCGAGGTCGCAAGGTAAGCATACACAATCAGGCACCCACCCGTGTACTGTATGCAGTTGGGGATACTGTTGGTCAGATTAAAAAAAGCGCTTTCGGCCTACGAAGTGCGCGGCTCGAGAACACCAGAGGATGGGAATGAAAGCAGTTATATTGGCGGGCGGGCTGGGGACGCGGTTTGAGTGAAGAAACAGTTACGCGTCCAAAGCCGATGGTCGAAATTGGAGGTCGACCGATCCTGTGGCACATTCTCAAGATGTATTCGCATCACGGAATCAACGACTTCATCATTTGTTGCGGATATAAGGGGTATCTCATCAAGGAATACTTCGCGAACTATTTCTTGCACATGTCGGACGTGACTTTCGATATGAAAGAAAACCGAATGCAGGTGCATCAGAGCGTCGCCGAGCCGTGGCGCGTAACTCTGGTCGATACCGGAGATAATGCTGGGACCGGAGGGCGGCTCAAGAGAGTGGCTCAATATCTCCAGCAGGAAGATCCCTTTTGCATGACGTATGGGGATGGTGTAAGCGATATCGACATTTCGGCAGCCATTGCCTTCCACAGGAGTCACGGCCGCAACGTGACGGTGACGGCGGTGCAACCACCTGCTCGATTCGGCGGATTGGGCATTGATGGAACCACCATTTCCGCGTTCCAGGAGAAACCAAAGGGCGAGGGAGGATGGATCAACGGAGGATTTTTTGTTCTTTCCCCGGCGGTCTTCAATGAGATCCGCGATGATTCCTCGATGTTCGAAGGGGAACCGATGCAGAACCTGACCTTGAAGCAGCAGGTGCAGGCCTACTTCCATCAGGGCTTTTGGCAGCCGATGGATACACTGCGAGACAAACAAAGGCTGGAAGAACTCTGGGCGACCGGAAGAGCGCCATGGAAAACGTGGTAAGTCGAATTCGTTGCGTCTCATAGCGTATTCGAGGGCGCTTGGCCCCCGTTCCGGACGGAATGTTCTTAAACCTGACTATGAAAAGGACGGCGCGCAGTTGAAAATGTGTTCAGGTCGGAGATGATCTCTCTTCGGAAGGCTGATGAGCCCAGCAAAGCCTCTTCCCGGTCAGGACCTGGAATTGATTCTGGAGCACACACCGCTCCACTGTGGGAGGAAGTACCGGTCTCGCATTTCCTGACCGGCGGTACCGGTTTTTTCGGCTGCTGGCTGGTTGAGAGCTTTTGCTTTGTGAACAAACTACTCCGGCCTAGGCGCTGTAACCACCATACTGACGCGTAACCCAGAAGCATTCGCCCGAAAGTGCCGCATCTGGCATCGGACCCAGCTGTGACGCTCCACGCTGGCGAAGTACGCAGCTTTGCGTTCCTCCGGGAGAATATCAGTACGTGATTCACGCGGCGACCGAGGCCAGTGCGAAGCAGGTTCATGAAGCCCCTCTTGAGATGCTTTCGACTATCATCGCAGGCACGAAGCGCACTCTCGAGTTTGCGGTCACGCATAGAGCGAGAAGTTCCTCCTGACGAGTTTCGGGCGCGGTCTATGGCAAGCAACCCGCCGGTGTCAGGCATCTCCCAGAGAGCTACGCCGGAGCGCCCGACCCACTGGACCCGTCGAATCTCTACGCCGAAGGTAAACGGACTTCCGAACTCTTGTGTGCGATTTATCAGACGCGAGCCAGCCTGGAGTGCAAAATTGCCCGCTGCTGGGCCTTCTGCGGCCCGCACCTTCCGCTGGACCAGCACTTCGCCATCGGCAACTTCATCAGGAACGTCCTTGCAGGCCAGGCCGATTCAGATTCAGGGGGACGGAACTCCGAGAAGATCCTATTTGTATGCCGCCGACCTGGTCGTGTGGCTGTGGACCATCTTGTTTCGGGCACCGGCGCTTGTCCCATTCAACGTGGGATCGCGCCCATGATGTGAGTATTCTCGAGTTAGCAGAGACTTTCGTCGCGACGATCCTCAACCCGCAGACGGAAATTCGGGTCGCACAGGATGCCGTGTCAGGATGCTCCTCCGTGGCGGTACGTTCCCTGCGTTGATCGTGCCCGCGAAATGCTTGGGTTGCGGCAGACCGTCGGGCTGGAGGAATGTATCCGCCGGACAGCAGCATGGTATGGGAAGTGAACGACGGCCGACTTTCCCAATCGTCTTGCTTTGCATACAGTCGCGCTGCGTTCGCTCCGCTGATCCGCCTTGGCTCAAATTCGGCCCTTTTCTCTTTCATCTTAAGGAATCCGAATCGTAGGAGAGGGCCTGAACAGTAAAACTCTCCACGATTGCGCTCCCCTTGCTTGATGCACTAGGATTAATCGATGTTTATGAACCCACTGAAGCATGCGGAGCCGGAATATGAGAGTGTCATCGTCGAACGGAAAGGCGTCGATGTGTTCGATTTCTCCTGATTCTTTCAGAGGCCCGAAGGACGATCGGGATCTGCATCCTGGTATTTTCGTTCTCGGCGTGGGCGTTTGTTTCTTGCTAAAGCCGACTTTCAGCGCGACCTCCCTCATAATGCCGCCTCAGCAGGGTCAATCCCTGGCGACCATGATGGGACAGTTAAATGCTCTGATGTCGCTGACCGGTGGTGGAGGTATCGGGGGCAGCGGCCTGAAAACTCCCGTAGACATGTACGTCGGGATGCTCGAGAGCCGGACAATAGCTGACCGCCTGATCGCGGGTTCCATCTCCAAGATTTGTACAAGACGCGAAATATGGAGGATACACGCAGATCCTGAAGGGCAATACGCGTTTTCTTACAGGAAAAGATGGTCTGATTCACATCATTGTAGAAGACCACGATCCAACCGCGCTAGCGAAATGGCGAACGCCTATGTGGATGAACTTTATTCCTGAAATCTCATCTGGCGACCACGGAGGCAGGACAGAGGCGCCTTTTCTTCGACCAGGAGTTGGCTGAGGAAAAAAGTCCGCTGGCCCTCGCCGAGAACGAGCTGAAACAGACCGCCGAGAAAACCGGCGTTATACACCTGGGCGGCCAAACCGAGGCAATCATTCGCAGCCTGGCTATGTTAAGAGCGGAAATAGCGAGCCGCGAGGTTCAGATAAATTCGATGCGCATGTTCGCCACGGATCAGAATCCCCTCGCTATAAGGGCTCAGGAAGAAATCAACTCTCTGCATAGCCAGCTTGCCAGGCTTGAAAACGACCCGCGCAATCTAGACACCCTCGGAATTCCGGCTGGCCAGGTTCCTACGGTCGCCCTTGAATATGCCCGCAAACTGCGCGAGGTTAAGTATCACGAAACCCTCTTCGAATTGCTGGCGAAGCAATATGAGGCCGCCCGCATCGACGAGGCGAAAGCCGCCCCCATCATCCAAGTCGTGGATCGTGCCGTTCCTCCCGACAAGAAGTCGGGACCACACAGACTTTGGATCGTCCTCGGTTGCGCGTTCATCGGATTTTTCATTGGGTACCTGTTAGCGCAATCACTCGTGCTCTTCGTCGTGCCGCGGAGGTTCCAGAGTATGCGATGAAGATCGCTCGTATCAGAAGTGGGTTCCATTTCCGCCGTTAGCCAGCAGGCGTAACGGAGAATCTTTGCGGTACCAGCGAACATGCACATATCTTTACCCCCTAGAGTCATTCTGAAGCCGTCGGTTGTTTCAATGGCTGCAGTGTTTGCCAGTTTTGCTGCCTGGTTGTTTCCCAGCTTCGGAGTCTTGCGGAAGGGCTTTGATACCCGAGCGCGCCTTGACTTCAGTTCGTGCGTGGTGCTGGCATGCTGGTATCTGTTGATATTTATGAGTTTCACTCTTGGAGAGAAGCTGGGCAGAACAATCCGTCTCCGACCGAGCCCTGTGAAGGAAGATTGTTTAACTTGGACTCCAACTTTTTTTATTACATTTTTTCTTTTCTCAGCGCGATCGGGATCGCCACGACTCTCATTACGATATTTCGATCGCTGTCACCACTACAGGCCGTGGTATTTATTTCTTTGGGGCAGGCAAACTCGCTCAAAGAGGCCCTCTACGAAGACTACAGCATAGGCCTCGTGTCTTTACGCTACGTGGTGCTTTATTCAGCATCTATCGCGCTTTACCGAATCGTTCGATGGAGATCGTTTGGGCTTTTGAACATCTTGAATGTTCTACTGTTGGGAGCTTCGGCTCTTCTTTTGGGTTCCCGGTTGACCTTAATCGCTACGCTCCTAACCGTTGTATTCTTGCTCAATTTTGGTAAAGGGTCGATTCCATTTAGCATACCCAAGTTGACTCTCTTCGCAACGGTTCTTTTCCTTATTCTTTCGGCTTTGAATTACTCCCGCAACGCAAACTATTACGAAAGCAACAGATTGTCCTTTGGACTGGCTGGCGTTTCCGAGATCGTAGCCTATCTCGGTTCTCCGTTTCAGGTCGCATTTGGTTCAGCACCAGTCGTTGATCAGTTGGTTGCCGGAGGCGGTGAGACGTACCGTAATTATGTCGATGTCGAGGTGAATCTGAATACGAACTCAGCGTTCGTTCATTTGCATGAACAGATGGGCTTTGTCAGCTGGGCGTATATAGCTGTGATTTGTGTGTTCATGGGATTCGTCTTTGAATGTTTGGTATCTCGCGGTAAAACAATTTTTCTTTTACCGGCGGGAGCTGTTCTGTATGGATCAGCGGAGTTGTGGCGTCTGGACCTCTTCCACCAAGGAATTTTTATCGTCTGGTTTGTTATGGGTATTGGCTTGCCTGTTCTTCTGATAGGTTGTCGGGGCTTGCTGACCTTTCTTGGGGAGGGAGCGAAGTGGGTAAGTCCTGCGTGACTCAGTTCCCAAAAAGCAGACATGAAGCGCGTGCGTCAAACGAGAAGGACCGTGATCAAAAAGAACCAAGGGACGGATGTCTCCCGAGTCTTCGCGGTCCTTTCGTGTTACGTTCATCGCCTTGAGATTAGCATTCCGCCTCGAAATCGATGGAGCTCGTATGGCACGACTCACTGATCCCGTACGAGCGTTGCGGAAAGAAGTATTCTCAAAAGACTGGCCTTTAGATGAAGAAATTCGTGAAATCGCGGCTTCGTTGCCGTCCCACGGTTTTCTCGCGAATCCTTCAAGCCATTATCTCTACATATATCTGACGCGCTTTGTGAAGGTTCTGGCTGAAGAGCATTTCGGCGGCCCCTTCCGCGATCTCTCTATTTTGGATTGGGGATGCGGCAAGGGGCACGTAAGCAAATTGATACGGGATCTAGGTCCGAGATGTCTTGACAGCTGCGACCTTTTATCCGAAGGAGGTGATTCCGCCTTCGGACAGGAGGTTCCGATTATCAAGCAGTTTATTATTCCGGTGGAAGCGCTCCGGCACGAGTACGTCCTGCCCTATCCCTCTTCAAGTTTTGATGTGATACTAAGCGTTGGCGTTCTGGAACATGTCGCCAACGAAAGGGCATCTCTTGCCGAAATTACTCGAGTGCTGAAGCCACGAGGACTGTTCTTCTGCTTCTTTCTCCCCACCAAACTCTCTTGGACCCAGCAGATCAGTCGCTGGCGAGGCGTAAACTACCATGACCGTCTGTATACCGACGGCCGGATTAGAGAGATGCTCAGCGGAGTCGGACTGGAACTGCTAGATATTTGGTACCGCCAGCTCTTTCCCAAGAATTCAGTGACCTATCCAAACTTTCGCCTTTTCGAAAGAATAGATCAATTTATTACCGAGAACACTCCTCTGCGGTACTTCGCGACGAATGTAGAATTTGTAAGCGTTAAGCCCCCCAACTAGGGACTGAAGAATCCCTCTTCTAAGGCGCAGGTAGGTGGGGCGTTCACGCGTTCACGCCCCGGCGAAAGCGTCCAAAACTTTGTCCTCGAGAACTGCGCCTTGATTTCTCTCTCGGAAATCCCTGAGGGCGGAGGCGACGAATTCTGACATCCGTCGCTGGAATATCGCCCTATCGAACTGCCAGGAGTGCTCGCGAATCACCTGAGCGCGGAACTCCCACTCCCTGGCCTCAAATTCCACCATGGCCTCCATCAAACCAGCAACAGATCTTTCCTGGAAGAAAACTCCGGTCGGATTCTCCAATCCCGCCTCGTTCGGAAAAACGCCTCGTATGGTTTCCAGCACGCCGCCGGAAGCATAAGCGATCACAGGCTTGCCGAAGCTTTGGGCCTCTACGGGAACGATCCCGAAATCTTCCTCTCCCGGAAACAGTAAGGCGCGACATCCCCCGAGATGCTTGCGAAGCTCGGCATCGCTGACCGGCCCGAGAAACTCCACGCAAGGTGGGGCCATCCGGCGGAGAACTCTTTCCTGCGGACCGGAGCCGATAATCTTTAAGGGCCTTCCTAGCTTAGAGCAGGCGGCAATCGCAAGATCAAATCTCTTATAGTCCACCAGGCGACCGATCGCGATGTAGTATCCCGGGTGCTGGGCGCTCGTCGTGTCCGCAATCTTGACCGCTGAGACCTCGACCGGAGGATGAATCACGGTACTCTCGCGGCCGTAGTATTTGCGGATCCGGGAAGCGATGAAGCGCGAATTGGCAACGAAATAATCGACTCGACTCGCGCTCGCGTGGTCCCAAAGGCGAAGGTAATGCGCCGTCAGCGCAAAGGCCGGGCCCGCCGGGAACCTCATGGCCCGCCTGTATTCCGGATACATATCCCATATGTATCGCATGGGCGAGTGACAGTAGCAGATGTGGCACGTCTTTGGAGACGTGATCACTCCCTTTGCAGGCCCGGATTCCGAACTGATCACCAAATCGTACTCGCTGAGATCGAACTGCTCCAAGGCGAAGGGCTGAAGGAACAGGAAATAGCGATGAAACTTCTTCCCTCCTGGTATTCGCTGCAGAAAAGAAGTCTGCAACTTTCTGTTCTGCAGAATGGGCGCGAGTGTAGAACGGTCGGCGACCAGTGAAAACAGGTCGGCCTGAGGAAAGATCTCGGCCAGAGCTTCGACCACACGCTCCCCCCCAGCACGGCCAACGAACCAGTAGTGGACAATGGCGACGCGGAGCTTCGACAAGTCCACACTGACGGAAGATGAATTCTGCATCAAATGAACCAGTCCGCTTTAAGTACGACCGTCTCAATTGGCGTGAACGCGGGAGCCGCGGCGAGGATGCGCCTCAACACTTCTTCCTCTGCATCATAGTGTATCCTTCTCCAAGCGGCGATATGGTGACCTCTGAACTCAGCCGCGAGAATTGAAGAAAAATCCTCCCGGCGATGGCGCTATTGCATTTTGACATTGAAGAGCGAGCGACACAACCATTGAACCCGGCCATCGAGGGGAAATGAGGATCAAGTTCGCTGCGACGGCCTGCCAGGCGCGGCTCAAGACCAGAGCTTATGGCATCAAGAATTCCGTCGCATCCTGGCTGCTGGCGGCAGCGCTCGTCACAGGCTACAGCATATTCGGGTATGCGCAAGAACCGGCGGAAGATAGCGCGCCTGCTCAGTCTTCCCCGCTGGCGGCGTCCAGGGAGCCGTCACGGGGCCCTGTCGACGTGAAATCGCTTCCGAAGAATCTGTTTCTCGATCAGAAGAACCTATTTACCGCTCCGTTCCACATGAAGGGCAAGCAGTCGGAGTGGGTCCTCCCCGCGATTCTCGTTGGCGGGGCTCTTCTCGCCAGCGACAAAACTCTGGAAAGACATGTTCCCACCAATCCGTCGACGGTCTCGCGCGGAGTCACCGCTTCCAATGCCGGGGTGGCCGTGCTGGCTGCATCCGGCGGCGGACTTTTTCTGTTGGGGCATCTGCACAGTGACGATCAACAGCGCGAAACCGGGCTCCTGGCCGGAGAAGCCGCTATCAGCGCCTTCCTCGACACCGAAGCGCTCAAATATATAACGGGAAGGGAACGGCCTTTTGTGGGTACCAGCCCGGGTCGTTTCTTTGTGAGCGGGGACTCGTTTCCGTCGGCTCACGCCTCGGTCAGTTGGGCTATTGCCAGCGTGATTGCGCATGAATATCCAGGCCCACTCACCCAACTGCTGGCCTACGGCGTGGCCGGGGGAGTGAGCGCCTCCCGATGGGCAGGCCACAAGCATTTCGCCTCGGACGTGGTGATCAGTAGCGCGCTGGGGTGGTATATGGGAAGGCAGGTCTTCCGGTCGCATTCTCATTACAGCGACGCCGACCTGGCGAAATTTGGGACCTTCGACCGAGGTGAGCAGGCCGAGGCTGGCGACAGTACTAGAAATACGGGTTCCATTTATGTTCCGCTGGACAGCTGGGTCTATCCCGCTTTAGAGCGGCTGGCTGCCCTCGGCTATATTCAGACCGCATCCCTCAGCCTGCGCCCCTGGACACGCTTAGAGTGCGCTCGCCTTCTCTCCGAGACGGCAGACCGCACGGCCGATAGCGATCGACCAGAGGAGGTTCAGCAACTCTATGACGCGCTCGGGAAGGAGCTCGGATACGAGTCCCAAGTAATGGATGGGAATCGTAATTTCGACGCCCAGCTTGAGTCCGTTTACTCCCGTTTCCTTGGAATATCCGGGAAACCGCTGACGGATAACTATCACTTCGGTCAGACTTTGCTGAACGATTACGGGCGACCGTACGCACAGGGTTTTAATGCTGTGGACGGCGCGTCGGGCTGGGCTACCGCCGGTCCGCTCGTTCTCTATATTCGTGGGGAGTACCAGTCAGCGCCCTCCGGTCCGACGCCTACGCCAGCAATGCTCGATTTCTTCAACCGAACCGACAACTGGCCGACCGGGCCCGCACTCCCCGTTGCATCCATGAGCCGCTTCCGCCTGCTGGACTCTTATGTGGGCCTCAATTTTTCGAACTGGCAATTCACATTCGGTAGAAATAGTCTGTGGTGGGGCCCGAGTGAGGGCGGAACCATGATTCTAACCAACAACGCTGCCCCCCTCAACAACATGTTTACCGTCAATCGAGTTAGCCCGTTCCGATTGCCTTGGCTTTTTCGCTATCTCGGGGACATACGCTTCGCAGGCTTTATCGGACACATGACAGGTCTTCAATTTCAAACCACCGTCAACACCGGCGCTGCTGCGATCACAACTCTGGGACAATACGGCAAGAATTTGCATCCCCAGCCATTTCTGAGTGGCGGAAAAATAAGCTTCAAGTTGACCCCGAATTTCGAATTCGGCATGTCCAAGACAACAGTCTACGGAGGACCCGGAAACCCGCTGAACATAACCACGTTCCTCGACAGCACGTTCGGCAAACACTACCAGGGCGACGTCTTGGGGGACGGACGCACGACTGCGGACTTCTCCTACCGCATTCCCGGCCTCCGCGATTGGCTCACCCTGTATGGCGAAACCCTCAGTGAAGACGAGCCATCCCCGATCCCTTACATGCGGAGGAATGCTTCCCAGGGAGGACTCTACCTGGCAAGATTTCCTGGAGTTCCCAAGTTGGATCTCAGACTCGAAGGCGGATACACCAACCCGCCCGCGTTTTGCGGCATATGCATTTATTACAACGGCCAATACAACAGTGGGTACAACAACGATGGACGGTTGATCGGAACCTGGATCGGGCGCGCGGCACAAGGCGAATTGATCCGGGCGAATTATTGGCTGAGCCCTCGGAGAAAGATCGGCGTTGAACTCAGGCACCGAACCCTCGATCCCGGTTATCTTCCGCAGGGTGGAACCCAAAATGACATTGCTGTCGATGCGGATATCTTAACTGGATCTGGCTTTCGCTTTCAGGGCAACCTGCAATACGAGCGCTGGCAGATTCCTCTGTTAGCCACAGGCCCTCAATCCAATGTTGCGGCGTCTCTCCAATTCAGTTTCTGGCCAACCCCACACACCCGGTGAGAGACCTCGAGCCCGCGGATCTGCAATTGAAGAGTTCGCGGAGTTCAGAGAAACCACATTGCGGGTTTTGGGAGCCCTTTCGCGCCGGCCGGTGCTGAATAATTTGTCGTTTTTCGGGAACAGTCTTCGTCTCGTAACGGTCATACCCTGGCTTCCTATTGACATATTGTGTGGATGCCGTTTAGCCTAAGTCGTAACAAACAAACACGAAACATACCAAGGCGTCAACGGACTTTTCGGTTTCCGCCGGGTGATTGTCGTTGCTTCCCTCCGAAGATTGCACTGTCATCCTTGGGGAAGGCCCTGTACGTTGGAGTTATTGCCCCGAGGACTTTTGCATCTCGGGATTTGTTATGATTCGTAGCCGCCTTAGCTATGTTCGCTTCTATTTGAAGATTTTACTCTGTTGCTGCCTGCCTGTTCTTATTTCATCGCTGTAAAAGTCCGCTTCGATTTCAATCTCTTATTTTCCCGGAGTGCGCCTTCCGGATTGCCATCGTACTGGGGCATCGTCTTGCTCACGACGATCGTTTGGGCGATCGCCGCTGAAGAATCAGGGCTTTGGAATGTGGAGCTGTTGTACGCACCGGGCGGAAAAACGCGACGGCTGCTGGAAGCTCTTGCATTCACCTACGGGGTGGTCATGGCCGCAGGGTTCCTGTACCGGAAGCCAGCTATTCGCGCTGGTCGTTGGCATCAGTGCCGTCGGTCCTTTTGTCTGGCACGGCTTCGCGCATTTTTTTTCGGGTGATGTTGGAGTTGCTGCGGAAAAACGGCAGAAATGAAGTCAGAATTCTGATGGTTGGGACAGATCGGTTCGCGCGACGAGTGGCGACATCGCTCCTCCACGGAGAAGTGCTTCCCTGCAAGGTGGTGGGCTTCGTTCGGTTGCCGGATCAGGAGGTTGCTGTCGAGGGTCCCGTGTACGAAATGGACCAGATTCCGATCTTCTCCAACGGAAACTCGATCAACGACGTGGTCATCGCGCTTCCTGCTGCCCGTTTGAGCGAGGTTCAGCAAATTGCGCCCGCGCTGGAAAAGCTCTGCGTACCCACGCGGGTTGTAGTCGACCTCGGTGAAGGAGTAGGAATCCGTGATCGCTCTGATCGATCTGGGTGGAATTCATATGCTGGATCTGCGGCCGATGTTGTCGGAGACCGGTCCTTATCTCTTTCAGAAGCGCGCCTTCGATGTAGCCCTTTCTGCTTTTATCGTACTCGTCACCTTGCCGATTAGTTTGCTGATCGCGCTGGCTATTAAAGCCACCAGCCGAGGCCCGGTCTTCTTCATTCAGGAACGTGTCGGGCTCAATGGCCGGGTGTTCCGCATGTTGAAGTTTCGCACTATGCGAGAGGGCAGCCGCGAGGAAGGTGATACGCGTTGGACCAGCACGAACGATCCGCGACGGACTGCCGTGGGAGTGGTCTTGCGGAAGACCAATCTCGACGAGCTACCCCAGTTCTTGAACGTGCTGAAGGGGGACATGAGCATCGTCGGCCCGCGGCCCGAACGAGCCCATTTCGTCGAAAGATTTCTCGAGGAATTCGATCGCTACAACTTCCGCCACACTTTCAAGGTCGGAATCACGGGCTGGGCCCAGGTGAATGGTTGGCGGGGGGACACTTCGATCGCGAAACGTGTGGAGTACGATCTGTACTATCTTCGCAACTGGAGCCTCACCTTCGATCTGCAGATCATTACTATGACCTTGCTGCGCATCTTCAACAGCCGGAATGCATATTGAGTTCTTTCCGATGAGCGTCTGCTCTTCTTTCTGACTAAACTGATTTCTGACTAAACTGAAAGACGTGGTTTGCCGAATCCCGGGCCTATGGCCTCACTGAGGACAGCTAAGCCATCCCGCCTGCCATTCTCCCGCCCCGAATAAATGTATACGCCGAGACCGGCGCGCTCGATCCAGAAATTTCGCCAATCCAAAATCCAAGATTTTGGCATGACCCAGGCCGGTAACAAAGATGTTTGCGGGTTTGACGTCTCGATGGACAATTCCCTTTCCATGGGCTGCTTCCAGGGCAGAGGTGATCTCAATACTAACCGAAGGAGCTTATCTAATGCCATGGGGCGTCCCGCCCTATGATGCTTGACGTTTCGCCCTCCATGAATTCCATGGCGATGAAGGCGCGCCCGTCTTGCTCTCCGACGTCATAAATGGTGCAGATGTTGGGATGGTTGAGCGCTGAAGCTGCCTGTGCCACTTGCCGAAAGCGTGCCAATGGGCGGCCTGAGAGCATCTCTGTCGTCGAAATGCCTGTACCGCGCCCTGGACCCGGAGAAGTGCTGGTGCGGGTCCATGCGTCTCCGCTGAATGCGTCGGACGACCTCTTTATTGAAGCCACCCACAAGACTTTTCCGGCCAGTCTGACCACCAAGACTGCAAAGCCAGTCAGAAGCTTCACTCTATCGCCAGTTTTCCTGACGCAACAGATTTAAATGCTTTGCCGACACGGGCCAATGATAATCGGCGAAACCGGGCTGTTATCAATGTTTATGAAGCGCGGCACGCCGATTGTCTTTCGGCTAAGCTTGAGTTTCCGAAGGCTTGATCGCAAGTGCCAGGGAATCTTGCAAAGTCGCCGTTCTCACTCACTCCTCTGCCGAAAGCAGCCCGCCACTTTCGCAGACGGTCCCGTACTTCTTTCAATTCTCGTGGTCGCCACAGCGCCTCAATTTCCTCGCCAAACGGTTTGTTCGCTTTCACTACTACGTATCCGAGCCGCCCGTTAACCTTTGTGATGCGCACAATGCGACCTACTTCATTCGTGACTTCATTATGGACGATGTCGTCTATACGGAGCTTCATGGAATCATTTCCCTCTCCCTCATTGACCTGGGTCGTCCCGCCGTGAGGTCCTTCTGGAAGAATCCCAAAAAACCGGAAACCGCTACTTCTCCCATCATTTGAGGCGTTGCGACTCTTGACGTAGCGCGCCGTCCCTGCGCCGACCCAGGGGAGTCTTGAGCGGGAATCCACTCTGCGGCGAGTTTCGGCAACTACGTCACATCGGATATTGCATGCCACTCTCCAAAGGTCGTCTGGCCCGTAACTTGCGGCTTTTCAAGGTTGTCTGGTGAACACCGAAAGAAATCCGACTGCCCTAGTGTCGACAGGCCGACAGCGGTGTCAGTATGTGGAGTGAGGCCACGGATCCCGCCCAGAAACTCTGTTTCATCTCGGCTAGAAAATGTTGGAAATAGTCCGGGTAAACTTTGGAGGCGCAAACCACAATCAGTGTTGCAGAAACTCACGTAGAAAGCCCACGGTTTCGTCCGTTTGCTCGACGAAAGGGAAATGACCGCTTTTTTCCAACATCACGAATTTTGCTTGCGGCGCGTAACGTTTGTATTGGATGGTCCAGCGAGGATATGCTATACGGTCGTACCGCCCCGCCAGAATAAGCATCGGAACTCTAATCTTTTTCAAATCGCGTCGAAAATCGAAATTCCCCAGATCACCCGCGATCAGAAAGTCGCCGTCTTCGCCCGTCATCGCGCAATAGACATCGTTATTTTCGGAACCAGCAATGACCTTGTCGAAATTCGACGCGTCATAAAACAATGGAAAAGAGGGGGGAACACCGCTAACTGCCTGGGACTCTTTGCTGCAACTGCTGTAGCCCTGGGCGCGAACGTTCTGAATCTTTTCCCACATTTCTGGGAATTGATTTTGCAATTCCCGGTTGCTGTTGTCGTTATTGGCCTGCCACATTTCGGCACTGAAAAACGCATCGACGAGAATTAATCGTTGTAACGATTCAGGAAAGCGCACCGCATAGGCTTGCGCGACTACGCCACCATACGAATGCCCGAGAAGATTTATTCTGCCAAGGCCGAGAGCCTTGCGCAGCCCTTCAAGATCATCGACATCGCGAGAGAGTGTGTACTCTTGGAGGGATTTGGCGCGATCAGATTTGCCACGTCCCAGCGCATCGAAGTAAACCACGCGATAGGAATTCGCCAGCGATGAGAAGTAAGGATGGAAATAATCATGAGAGATGCCGGGTCCGCCAGAAATCAGGACGAGCGCCGGTCCTGAACCGTCGCTCTCGTACCATAACCGTGCGCCGTTGACAGATACGTAATCGCCTTTTGGGTGAAAGTTGGAGGAAACGGAGGAGGCAGCCGAAACTTCCTTCGTGGATTCACTTGGTGTTTGGCTGTGCAGAGAGGCTGAGAGGATGAGCAGGAGCGCCAGCGAAGCATAGAGACGATGCATAGAGGCCTGCAATTCTGGATTACCATGCTGTGGAAGTTCGTCGGTCGCGAAATCGCGTGGCAGACAGCACGGCAGCTGCACATTCTGCACCCAGCATTCATAGACTCCCGCGCCGGAGTTGTTAGAATGAAGCCGATTTGCGACAACAAGCGCATAGTATCCCTGATTGCCGACAAATGGGAAGTCTTGGCGTGGTGGTTCGAGTCGAGACGCCGAATACCCCCGCTTCTAACCGATTCGCCGCTTTTCGGGCTTGCCGAGCGACAACGTTCCCAAATTGATGTGAAAGTCGCTACTTAGTTGGGGATGATGCGGAGGGCGACGAGTGAGGATTTCCCGGGGACCGAGTTCTCGACCGTCGTCGTGAGTAGAAGCTGGAAATAGGGTGGGATGGCCTTATGGTCCGGGGCCAGATCAAGCAGCAGTTTCCGGAGTTCCGCCATGCGCTCAGGGTTGGTGAGGTACTCGATGGCAGCCTGCGAACCCTGCGTGTAAATGCCATAGATCAGAAGAACACGCTTTTCCTTTCTCTCGTTCGGCATCATCAGCACCACCGCATAGTCCCGCGTCAACTGGTTGGTTACGGAGTCGAACTCGGGCTTGTAAACTTCTTTTTCTCCAGGCTGAGGATTGCGGTTGAGAATCAGGCCACTTTGGAACTGAAATCCCTGGGCATTGAGAAAGACTCGACCGCTCCAGGACTGATTTCCGCCAAGCAGAATCGCGTTGTCACCCTTGATTTCCTCGAAATTGACCAAGCGGGATGGCTGCACGCGGCAGCCCTGGCCGACGCTGGCGAACATCTTGCACAAATTGACCACTCCCAAAGTTTCGCCAACGGAAGTGAAATCTGTCAGGCTGGGAACGAACAGAAAGCGCTTCAATTCGCGGAAATGAATTGTGTCACGAAATTCGGGCAGACTCTCCTTGGGTATTTCGTGACCTTCGGCCAGAGTCTGGGAGCTGTCCCCATCGTGAGCGGCGCGCAACAACGGATGATTTGGGATCGTAATCAGCGGTGCGTCGGCTGGGGGAAGGAATGGACGCCAGAACCACTGAATGCCGTCCGGCAAGCTCGTAACTTGTGTTCTGGCCTGGGCGGCTTGTCCACCCCTCCAGGCGTTAAGAATAAGGAGGGAGCCGAGTGCCAGCGAGAGGGCGCACAAAACCACTGTGATTGAGAGGTGCAGGCGGTTGGGTGCAGGCGCGTGCACGCGCTCAAACGCAGCGGGCGCGTCGGCGGCAGATTCATCGGACGTGTTTCGGCGGAAGATCGGGACGTAATGGCCGGACGGCAGGTCGAGGCGGATCAGGCCGCAACCCTTCTCCTCATAATATTTGTGGAGCAGGCGGCGAATCTCGTGCGCTTGCACGCGCACGATCGGGTCCTTTTGCGCGTTGAAATCGACGCCCCGGTCGTAGACCTCAACCCCGATCAGGTATTCGTTTAACTTTCCTCCGTTCCCTTGAAAGGCCTGTTCAGACACGAACTCGAGGAACCGGGTCTTCTTGGGAGAGTTGGCAAAGTATTTGCTTTCCAGAACCCGGCGCAGTTCTTCCCTCTTCTCAAACAGAGAGATTGAGGAAGCTACGGAAGTGTGAACAGAAGCCACCTTAGGACTGGGAGAGGTCCCGCAGCAAACGTGCTCCGCTTGCGACCTTTCTTCGGTTAAGCCGCACAATAGCACTGGCTCTCCCTCATGGTCAATGTGGAAGATAAATTCCTTCGAGGGCTCGAATAACGGTTATGCGGGCCGTTAATTGCGGTTATCCGCCCACGAAAACTGGCGCGTTTCCTGATCGCCAACCCGGTCGCCGATGTAACGGCGACCTTCTCGGACTGAATTTCACAAATCAACAACGGCATCTGTACCCGCGACTCGGGGCTAGCGTCGACCGAGTTCGGTTCCGAAAGAGCGGCTTGGCAAGTTTTACGGCAAGGGCAGCGCGAAAATCGTCTGGATTAACCTTCAACATAACCTCGATTACCTTGTTTAAGGACGCGGCGGGGGAATACAACCGTCGCGTGCGTGAGACGCCAAGATTCCTCGAGGTTCGCAACAGTCTGTTTCTTGGCTGTCTGTTTTGCTTCTCCTTCTGGGCGCTGAACAGTTCGGTCGCGCGGCCAAACGCGGAACTGGTGGTGACCAAACGGTTCGACTCTCCTGTGCTGACCACCAGATCGAGGGGGGCGGAAGGCAACAGGTACGGGTTCGAAGGGGGCAGAGTTCTCAAACTGAATGGTACGTACCACCTGTTTACTTCGGAAATGATCGGAGACCCGCATTGGGTGAAGATGAGACTGGCGCACTGGGTCAGCCAGGATCGTCTGCATTGGACACGGCTGGCTACGGTAGCCGAATCGAGCGGCGACTTCAGCGGGAAGGATCCGCGGGCAGCGTTGTGGTCTCCGTTGCCGGTTTATAACCCGGCCGACAATCGCTGGAATTTGTTCTACGTCGCCTATCAAGCGGCCCCTGACACCGCACAGCAGTGGCTGACGAACCACGAAGGCAGAATCTGGCGCGCGGTGTCCGAAACTCCGGGGGTGGAGGGGATTGGCGGCCCATATACCGATGCCGGCGTCATTCTGCAGCGCGATCGCGATTCGGACGCGTGGGAAGGCTTGCAGGGAACCGATTCGTTCTTTCCCTACCAAGTGGGTGAGCACTGGTATGCGTTCTATGGCAGCGCACATACCGAAAAGATTCCCATTTCCCTGTGGCAGGTCGGCCTGGCGAAGGCTCCAGACCTCGCCGGCCGCTGGGTACGCTGCACGGACCAGAACCCGCTGACCGTGGAGAAGCGGTTCATTGAAAATCCCATCGTCACGAAACTGGACGACGGAACCTACGTCGCCGTCTACGACAACGACGAACCCAATTCCATTGGATACACATTTTCGGAAGATGGAATTCATTGGTCCGCCGGACAGCACTTGTTGGTTCAGGACGGCAAGGGAGTGTGGGCGAGCGAGGTCCGCACCCCGCTGGGATTAATTCCGGAGGACAAGAATTCGTTCACGCTGTTCTACACAGCAAATGAAAAAGTTTCAGGAATGAAGCCCGATGGAAACGGAATCAACACGACCCCCGGATCGATGGGCCTGGTAGAAGTGCGGCTACGAAAGCGGTGACGGCGAAGTTTGGGGTAAGACGAAACCAGATTTGAACATTGTTGGCAATTGCCACGAAGCATCTTGGAGGGGGACTATGCCAAACGAATTCGCGTTCGATAAGCATTGCACTGCAAGGACTGCAACTGTCCCAGCGACCATGTTAGGAAGAATTTCACAGATCGCGGGGCTGTCGTTTGTTGCCGCAATCCTCATTTTGCTGCTCGGCTCTGTTGCCACAGCGCAGTCGACCACGGGATCAATCTATGGACAGATTACTGATCAGTCCGGAGCGCTGGTGGTCGGAGCCAATGTTACGGCCCACAACCAGGGCACAGGGGTGAACTATCCTGGCAAGTCCGCTGGACAGGGCGATTACGCGGTCTTCAACCTTCTGCCCGGCGTCTATAACGTTCGAGTCGAAAAGGATGGATTCGACAGCGATTCGATCAACGATGTCCGTATCGTTATTGATCAAAAACAGCTGTTGAACTTCCAACTCAAAGTTGGCACGATAGCGACCGTGGAAACGGTGACCTCCGCGCCCACCATGCTGCAAACAGAAAGCGCGGAGACGGGCGAGGTCATCCAGTCGCACGACATTCTCGATCTTCCTCTGCTGGGCCGGCGTTTCTTTGACTTGACGGCCCTGACCGCTGGAGTAAGTCAACAGGGCGGAAGCCTCAACACCTTCAATTTCTCAGTCAATGGCCAGAGGGAATACGCCAACTCGATTCAGATTGATGGTATCGAATCCACAACGAACCGCACCCAGGACATTACGGCAACGCCAAGCGTCGATTCCATTGAAGAGTTCAAAGTTGCCACCTCCAACTTCGATGCCGAGTTTGGCCGGTCGGCCGGCGGCGAGGTCTCAATCCAGACCAGGTCGGGCACCAACCGGTGGCATGGCGATGCCTATGAGTTTTTCCGTCCCAATTTCACAGCCGCCAAGCAATACAGTTTCTTCGGGACTCACGTTCCACCTTCCGTGCTCAAGCAGCACAATTATGGGGGTACGTTCGGGGGTCCGATGAGAAAAGACAAGACGTTCTTCTTTGTTTCTTACGAGGGTACGAAGTCGAGTTACGCGAGTGACGGAGTGTTCCAGACACCACCGATGAGCCAGATTAAAGTATTGCCGGATGGATCCGTAGATCTGTCGGGGCTGATCGATCCTCTGGCTGGAACGCCGAATGTGCCGGCAGGGCAGGTTATTCCCATCTTCGATCCGAATGTCTCGTTCTCGAGCTACGGTGGGGTCGCGAAGCAGTTCCCGGGGAATATTATTCCAGCAAGCGAAGTCAGCAAGGCCGGCCTGAACACGCTGCTGAATTTCTTTGCCCAGCCCAATCTGCCCGGAACCGACAATGGATGGTTCAACAACTTCCAGTTTCACTATCCGAACCTGTACCATCAAAAGCAGGCTGACGCGCGGTTGGATCAAAATTTTTCCGACAAGGATCGCCTGTCCGTTGTCTTCCATTACAACGATTCTCAATCGCTAACCGACAATATTTATTACGGCCACACGGTTGTTCCGGGCGCCGATGACACGGACTTTGCAAATAATCAGCTTTCAGGTGCGCAAGAATACGCAGTAAGCGAGACTCACCTGTTCTCAACGAGGCTCGTCAACGAACTTCGCTTTGGTTACACGCGCTACTATATCGACCAGTACAGCCTGCTTAGCGGCCACGACTACAGCACTCAGTATGGGATGGCAAATGTCGCAGTGCCGGGGATTGCCGCGACGGACGCGTACCCCTACGTCGACCTGTATTCGGGCTATTTCACGGGTGGATCGAGCTACAAACCGTTGTTGCTCCAAGACCACAATATCCAGATCTCTGACAACGTGATTCTAAGCGGCATTGGAAAGCACGAATTCAAGTTAGGCGGTGATTTCCGCCGCCTGAATTCTTTCCCTTACTTCACGATCTTTCCCACCGGATTTCAGTACTATGGTGCGTACTTTTCGCCCTCCACCAGCGATCCCACTTTCGGCTACTTCAATGCGAGTGCATGGTTCCCCAATGGCGGGTCGGACATCTCAGATCTGCTGGTGGGACTACCGTTCGCTACTGACATCGGACTTCAGCTCACCAACCCTCACACGCAAAGCTGGGAGATGCACTTCTTCGGGCAGGACACGTACAAAGTGACTCCTCGCTTAACTCTGAACTATGGGCTGCGTTACGAATACCAGGCTCCCTACACAGATGCGCACAATTTTTCCGCAGATTTTGACCCGAACGCGATAAACCCCCCGAACGCGAAGCACGCCGCATCCACGAAGGGAGCCATATTGGTTGCCGGAAGAGGCTCAAATTCCCGGGCTCTGATTAACTCCCGCTGGAACGACTTCGCGCCGCGGATAGGTTTCGCCTTTCAGATCGCACCGAAAACAGTGGTGCGGGGCGGTTTTGGACTTTTCTACTCTCCCGAGAATGACGGCAAAGAAGATCTCCTCGCGCGGAACTATCCCTTTTCAAATCTGAGCAGCTACGAGGACTACTATTATTTTGGTCCACCTGCCTACCAGTTGGACACCGGCATTCCGCGGAGCGCGGCGATACCGTTTCCAGGCGTGGCACAGATCGACCCCGCTAACATTCCCAGCGGCTCCCTTTTGACTACGTATTACGTGAATCCCAGGATGAAGACCGGATATTCGGAACAATTCAACTTCGCGTTGCAGCGGGAACTTGGGTCTAACTTCACTCTCGAAGCTGCATACATCGGCAACAAGAGCCATCATCTCTCCTACGAAATCGGCGATATCAATTTCGATTTCAACAAGCAAGCGGAGGGGTTCATCACCGCGAGCCTGGGAAAGATCCAGGGGCTGACCGATCTTGGTTGGGGAGAATACGACGGCCTTCAGGTGAAGTTGACGAAGCGGGTTTCGCATAACCTTAACTTCCTGGCGAGCTATACGTATTCTCACGGTCTGGACAATGGGCCTTCACCGTTCAATTTGGGCCTCAACAGTAACTTCCCGCAGAATCCTTACGATCTTAACGCGGAGGTTGCTTCCTCAGACATCGATACCCGTCACAGTTTTGTCTTCAGCGGGCTCTACCATTTTCCGATCGGACGTGGGCAGAAGGTTTTTGGAAATGTGGGGCGCGTGCCGGATTTGCTCTTGGGCGGTTGGCAGCTTAACGCGATATTCTTCATGCACACGGGAACTCCGGTGAACGTGGTGCGGGGCGCACCCCTCACCACTTGTCCAGGCGTCAGGCCAAACCTCGTTGGCGATCCCATCATTCCTCGCTCTCAGCGTACGCTCGACAAGTACTTCAACACCTCTGCCTTCTCGAGCACAAATCTCACGGGCTGTGAACCCGGGGACGCCGCGCGAAACATAATTACCGGTCCCGGGTATATCAATCTCGACTCTTCTATGTTCAAGGACTTCGAGTTACGGGAAGGGATCAAGTTGCAAACCCGGTTTGAATTCTTTAACACCCTTAACACACCGCATTTCCAGAATCCTGATGGAGTAGAAAGCGACGGAACTTTTGGGCAGATTCCCGCAAGAGTCGGCAACAACATGCGAATCGTGCAGGTCGCGGCCAAGATCATTTTCTGAAACGCAACCTCTTCGGAGCGCTCGTGGACGAGGCGGTATGGCCAGCAGGATGCCCTCGCGCAATTGGATCACTATACTGATCTAACTCTTGGGATCTACTGAATATCGAGTGGAGTTGAATCCCGTCCGAGTGCGAAAGGAGTTTGCTGCGAATCATGTCGCGTTTCTTGGTCGGGTTATGCCTATTCGGGTTCGGTTTGCGTTGTTGGGCCGATCCCGCCCTCCCCTCATTCATCAGTGACCACATGGTTCTGCAACAAGGCCGTGAGATTCGTCTCTGGGGCAAGGCGGATGCGGGAGAGACGGTGAGCGTTAGTCTTGCCGGCCACGCCGCTACGTCGACTACCGACGCACACAATCATTGGAGCGTTGATCTTCCGGCGTTGCTGGCCGGGGGACCGTTCACGCTCACGGTTCAGGGGAAGAAACAAGTCGTAATCAGAGATGTGATGATCGGAGAGGTGTGGATCGCCTCTGGCCAATCGAACATGACATTTTCGCTCGATAGTGCCGAGGGCTCTGCTACCGAGGTTCCGAAAGCCGATTATCCGCAGATCAGACTTTTCACCGTCCCCAGGAAGATTGCCTTATCCCCGCAGGAGGACACGCTTCCGGCCCACTGGCAGATTTGCACGCCGGACAACGCCAAGAGTTTTTCCGCGGTTGCTTATTTTTTTGCGCGCGAGATTCATCGCAAACTGAACGTTCCAGTCGGCGTCATCGAGAGCGCGTGGCCTGGTACCACGATTGAAGACTGGGTCAGTCCCGAGGCCTTGCAGGCGGAGACGGATTTGGCGCCGGTTCTCGAGCAATGGCAGCACGCGACACCCGACGAGAAGAAGTCTGCGGGGAATCCCCTTCCTCTCCAACTCGATTTCGACGATTTCGAACTCATTCCTGCCAACGCCGGTTCACCGGGCAAAATCCTGGCGAATTTTGATGACGGAACATCGCGCATCTCAACCGGCGGATCGTTTTCCTATGGCTGGCAGGACTCACCGGATGCTCTCTTCGAGCTTGCGTCCCCCGGCCGGGGAGCGAGCGGATTCGCGGCTCGCGTTACTGGACGACTCGATGCCACACAAGGTTCAACGTTGACCGCCCGCTACAAACTGGATGGCGCAGCGCTCGACCTGAGCTCTTATGCCGGCATCCGCTTCTGGGAGCGAGGAAGTGGTTCGTTTCGTTTTCGATCGAAGCAACCGACCATTACCGACTGGGATGATTACGCCGCCCCGTCTCTGAAGGCGTCTTTTGAATGGCAACCGGTCACGGTCATGTTCCGCGACCTACGCCAGGATGGCTGGGGAGTGACGCTACCGTTTACCCAGAACGCGCTCTCGGGGTTCACGATCGAAAGTCTCACAACCCTGGGAGATGCGCCCATTCCGGTCTCCGGTCTTTACGAAGGGATGATCACTCCTCTGCTCGCGTCCGCATTCCGCGGCGTGCTCTGGTATCAGGGAGAGAGTAATGCCCTCAAGGCTCATCAATATCGCAAGCTGCTTCCAGCGCTGATCAATGGCTGGCGCAACGCTTCGCATCAAGATCACCTGGAATTCCTGATCGTGCAGTTGCCCAATCATGGGGCCGTGCCCGACGAACCGGGCGAATCGGCATGGGCCGAGTTGCGAGAGGCGCAGTTGCTCACCCTGCAGCACGTTCCCAGGGCTGGGCTGGCAGTTACGATCGATGTGGGAGATCCGAAGGATCTTCATCCCCATAGGAAATTGGAAGTCGGACAGCGGCTCGCGTTGTGGGCGGAGGGAATGATCTATAAGCTGCCGATTGAATATTCCGGGCCTTTGTACGAGTCCGCGCAGATCGAGGGCAACGAAATCCGTGTACGCTTTTCTCACCTGGGCTCAGGTCTGGAAGCCAACAGCGGCAGGGAGTTGCGCGGCTTTGCAATTGCCGGCGCCGATCGAAAATTCCACTGGGCGGAAGCTCGCGTCGATGGCGACACGGTGGTGGTTTCCAGTCGAGATGTGCCCGGCCCATTAGCGGTGCGTTACGCGTGGGGAGACAGCCCGCTGTGCAATTTGTTCAACCGAGAAGGCTTGCCAGCTTCGCCGTTTCGGACGGATGATTGGCCAGGGATCACGGGGCAGTGAACCGGTTTCAGTTTTTCGCAACCTTGAAGATGGAAAATTTCGAGAATGCCGGGTCCGTTTCTATCTCCGCGCGAATCTGTCGGGCCGCGTTTCTCCTGTTGTTAGCAGCGGGCTTTGCGTTGGCTGCGCCGGCCGAAGGTGGAGCACAGGAGTGGAATCCCCAGCGCTTAGGCCAGCCCCTGCTGCGCGAGCCGATCTGGGTATACAACAACTGGTCGGCCTACGATGAATTGTCGGACCGCATTCCACTGACCGAGGACCTGGCCATGCGGGAACTGGCTCAGATTGTGCGCCTGCAGAAATTCGGAGTTCATTTCGACTATTACATGATGGACGCGTTCTGGTTCGATCCGGACGGCGCCTATCGGCAGTGGCGAAAACCGAATTGGCCTGACGGCCCCGACCACTGGATCGCCGAGTGCCGCAGGGCCGGAATTCTACCGGGTCTGTGGTTCAGCACCAACACGCTGGTCAAGATCAATGCGGCGCCGCAGTGGCAGGATTCTCTGAACAAGAAAAAAGGATCCATGTCGTTCTATCAAGGCGGATTCCTGCCTGACTTCATGACTGTCCTGCAGCAGTGGTATGACCGGGGCATCCGCATGTTCAAATTTGATTTCGTCGATTTTGCGGCTGCGACTCCGGAGGCCGAAAAGACGGAAACGCCACAAGAAATCAGCCTCCGCAATCAAGACGCATTCCGCGAAGCGCTGCTGAAGTTTCGCCAGAAAAATCCTGACGTTGTTCTCGAAGGCTTTAATGGCTTCGGCGGGGACGTCGAATCGACCGATTTGCCTTTGCCCTTTCAGCATCCGATCGATGTGAGATGGTTGGAGGTATTCGACGCCTTGTATTCCGGAGATCCGCGCCCCTCGGATGTTCCCGAGATGAACTTTTGGCGTTCCATGGATATCTACAGCGACCACATGGTGCGGCAGTACGAACGAAGTTTTCTGCCGTTGGAGCGCATCGACTCGACCGGCTTCATGATTGGCAACACAGGGACGATCTACTATCGGAAGACAAATGCGTGGCAGGGTATGTTGCTCCTGATGGTGGCTCGCGGCGGCTGGATCAATACGATTCATGGCAATCTTGAGTTTGTCGATGACCAGCAGGCACGCTGGTTCGCAAAGGCACAATCGATCTACGCACCTCTGCAGGCCATGGGGCGAACGAAGACATTCGGTGGGATGCCCGGAGAGGTCAAGCCTTATGGTTTTGGCTCGGTCGATACTCAGGGAGCAGTCTTTACAGTCGTGAATCCGGGACAAACTGTGGAAGAGATCGAGATGCCGTTATTGTCGAGAGTCCAGCCCCAACTGGCCAGCGGGCGCATTCTTTTCCGCGATGCGGGGTTCAAGCCCGAGTTGTCCGGCAACAAAATCAAACTGGGCCCCGGCCAGATGGCTGCGGTAGGATTTGGACGTTACACGGACGCCAAATACGACTTGGGAATTCAAGAGGATGTACGGATTCCACGGAGCATCCGGCCCGTTGCGGCACAGTTTCAGCCGGCTGACAGCAAGGCGGTACTGGCGACAATCCTGCCTCCCGCAGAAGGCGATTTGAGAATCATTCTGCAACAGCGTGGAAAAGATGGCCGGCTGATGCGGAGTTGGCCGGGCGGTCCGCCCGACGGTGTTCCTGTGGGCAAAGTTCTGGTGTTGCAGGCAATTCAGGCAGGAAAGACCGTTCCGATCGAGATCAACTACGACAAGATGATCTGGAGTGGATTGTCGTGGGCCGTGGGCGAGATCCGTCACGATGCGATGCATGCAGGGGAACCGATTACGCTCCGCTGCTCTTCGACGGAGAAAAATTCGGCCACGCTGGATTGCAAACTCTTTGCGGTTCAGTACTAGGCTTGCGAGCGGCGATATCGCACGAAGATGTCATACCAACCCTACAACGTAGCGCTCCTCATTAAGGCCCTGAGCATGGCATTTGTCCTCTTCGTCGTCGAACTGCCATTCACTGCGAGGACGCCGCAAACCCCACTTCGCTCAGCTACGTACTTCGTGGATTGCAGTAAAGAGGGTCAGAAGAACTCTGGCCGCTCTGCAGATTCGCCTTGGACCAACTTGGACCAAGTGAACGGACATACATACGGTGCCGGAGACCAGTTGCGCTTCAAGCGTGGCAGCGTGTGCCACGGAATATTGTGGCCTAAGGGCAGTGGTTCTGAATCTGCTCCAATTCGCATGACAGCCTACGACACGGGAGTGCGGCCGAAGATCGTTGCGGAATCCGGAAGCGAGGCAGCACTGAAGTTATTCAACCAGGAGTATTGGGACATCGACTCTCTTGATCTGTCCGGCGCAAACAAGTTCGGCGTATTTGTCAGCGGAGACAAGGGCATCCTTCACCACATCCACCTTTCAAATCTCCTTGTGCACGACATCGGTGGTGCGGAGATGAAACATAAAGAGAGCGGATTAGTCGTGATCTCTCCCGGTAGTGTCGATCAGCGCTTCGATGATGTGCTGGTGGATGGCGTGACCGCCTACAACACGCAGGAATGGGTCGGCATCATGGTCGGCGGCGGCAATTTTGGGTGGCCCCCCGAGAGCACGTGGAGCACGCGCGTTACGATTCGTGACTCCATCGTGCATGACGTGCAGGGAGATGGCATCGTCCTGTTCCGCGTGCGCGATGGCCGAATCGCTTCGAACGTGGCATGGAACACCGGCATGCAGGCGACGGAGAGCATCGGAACTCCAAACGCGATTTGGACATGGATGTGTCGCGATTGCGTCGTCGAACAGAATGAAGCGTTCCTGACTGACAGCCCGGGCGTGGATGGCGGAGCATTCGATATCGACTACGGCAATACCAATAACTCTGTCGTCGACAACTTCGGACACGACACCCAGGGATATTGCATTGCTGTCTTTGCTGCCGGGTATGTGACACATCACAGCGAGGTGCGGGGCAACACGTGTCTGAATAATGGGCGCAGTCCGCGAATGGCGAAGTTTGAAGGGGCCATCTTCCTGCATACTTGGAATGACGGAAAACTGGATGGGCTCGTCGTGGAAGACAACACCGTCTACTGGGATCCGCCAGGCACTGCTCCGGCAGTAATGAACGACGCAGCTTTCGAGGGCGCGAGTGGAATTTTCCGCAACAATCGGATTTATTCGACATCACCATGGATGAGTGCGAGTGATCGGTCCCTCAATTCTCAGGCCAACAAGTACCGTCTTTACTCTCATGATGGTGCACTGGATGGGAGATGGAGCTACGGAGACCGCATGTTCCAGGGTTTCGCAGACTATCAGGCACACAGCGGTCAGGACGCCGGAAGCAGCTTTCACCAGGTCGCTGCGACAAATACAGGCTCGGTGTTTTGGCCGGAAGCCGGTGCGGTGACACCGCAGTTGGACACAACCTATCGTGAGCTTCTTTCAAAACCTCTGATCGGCATAGATGACGAAACTGTCTTGCATCAGCAACTGGGCGGCCAGTGGACGATTTATGCCCGGCTATCGGGCAGCCTTGACGCCGACGGTTTGCTGGATGAAACCAGCCGTAGGCAATTGACTGTCCTAAAGAGTCTGGCGGCGCAGTTTCATGGCAAAGGACTGAGGACCGTGATTTCGCTGCGTCGGGGGCATAAGGACGCTGCGGCAAAAGGATCCCTTGGCAACGCAATTTCTGATCTCAACTTCGATGCCGCCGCATTCGTAGCTGCACCGGCTGCAGGCGGGGATCCGTTCGAGGAGCCGCTCCTGCTGTTCCTCTCGCCGGAGGGTCATGTGATCAGAGCCTGGCGCGGCGGTGCGGGAGCAGCTGGACTCGGCACGGCTGTGCGCCAGCAGCTGGGCAATCCTGCATACTCAGAAATCGCCGAAACCAAGTGAAAACGAATCTTCATCTGCCGTGCCCGTCCGACAGTTACTCGGAGCGCAACGCTTGCATCACATCGACGCGCGCGGCGCGAGCCGCTGGCAGCGCCGATGCGACAAGCGCGACCGCCATCAGTCCGAACGCAGAGACCAACACCGGCAATGCGCCCGGCATCTTTACGTCCAGGAAATATCTTCTCGCCAAACGCGCCAGCACGAACCCAAATGCCGAGCCTGCCAGGACGCCCGCCGAAGCCATCACGGTGCCCTCTGCGATCACGCCCCTGAGAAGCCGCTGTGGCTCCGATCCGAGGGCCAGCCGGATGCCGAATTCCCGCGTCCGCGCGCTCACCGAAAACGCCAGCACGCCCGCGACGCCCACCACTGCAATCGCTAACGCGACAGCCGCGAATACGCCAAACACCAGCGAATTTAGACGGTCCGGCGTGAGCACTTCGGCTCGAATGTCTTCGAGAGTGGCGGCCCGCTCAACCGGCTGATCGGCGGACATGTCGCGAATAATGCGGGTGACCGACGGGACCAGCGCATAGGGGTTTGCACCTGTGTGAATGAAGAGACGACCGCCAAACATTAGACCATCGTCAAAGGGCGTGAAAACAGTGAGCGCGGGCTCCGGAACGACGTGTTCGTCGTCGATATCGGCGGTCACGCCGATGATGCGGTGCGGCGCCATAAGGTGCGCCTTTTCGAGATCGGTCCCGGGGAAGAATTGCAACACCGGATCCGTCCAATAGACATGCCGATTGATCGCATCCTGGTTGGGGAACATACGCCGTGCTAGAGTCTCGCTGACGATAACGACAGGCTCTTGATTATGATTCTGGCCATTATTGTGATAATCGAGCGCATTGAAATCGCGGCCGGCAATGATAGGAACGCCAAGCGCCGCAAAAAAACCGGGAGAGATTGAACGCGACTGCGCCCTGGGATCCTCTACGCCGGATGCATGAACGTGTCCGTCAGCAGAGAATTGGAGACCGGGACCGAAGCTGGGGTCGCGCCAGGGAACGACGTCGCCGAACGCGGTCTTGGTCACGCCTGGCAGGGCATCAATGCGACGGATCGCGTCCTTGTAGAAATCGCCGACCTGCTGAGGTGTCTTTCCATAGGACATAGCCGGAACATCGATAGCGAGGACGTGTTGCGTGTCCAGACCGGTCTGCGTCCTTTGCAGTGCGATCAGCGTAGTGATCAATGTACTTGCACCGGCCAGCAACACGAAGGACGCGGCGATTTGTGTCACCGCGAAGATTCGCTGACGGCGGCTCGTGCTGCCGGTGATCCTCGCACTTCCGCTGGATAGGCTCAGTCCACTCGGCTTGCCGGAAGATGTGCCGGTGCCGGAAGAAGAAGGCAGGCGCGGGACGAAGGCGAGAATCACCGCGGCGACGACGGCCAGCGCCGCTCCCACCCAAAGGAAGCTCGAATCGACTCTGAAATCGAGCGCGCGGATGGAGAAGCGCGAGGCGTACCGCGCGAGAACGGCCACCATCGGCTGCGCGGTCAGCACCCCCAGCGCGGCGCCGGCACCACAGAGCAGAAGGCTTTCGGTCAGCAGCATGCGGCGCAACGCGCCTCTGCTTGCTCCGAGCGCCACGCGGACCGCCAGTTCGCCCTCGCGGCGAACCGTCCGTGCCAGAATCAGATTCGCGACATTGGAACACGCGATGATGAAGACGAGCCCTGACGCCGCGAGCAGCACCAGCAGCACGGTCCTGGCGCCCGACGTGATCTCGTCACGAAGCAACTTGGCTCCGATCTGGAAGTTCGCTTCCTGCGCGTAAGCTTCGGGGTGTTCCTTCTTTATCGCGGAGTAAAGGGAGCTCAACTCGGCGCGAGCCTGATCGAGGGTGGCTCCGGGGGCCAGGCGGCCGAAAACCTCAGTCATGCGATGGATGCGGCCGGTGACCATGGTTGCGGAAAGATGATGCGGGCTGGTGACTATGTTGGCGATGATTTCGGTATCTTGCGGATATGGGACGCAAGGCTCGAGCACGCCAATGACGGTCGCAGACCGATCACCGATGCTACCGAGGCGGATTGTTTTGCCGATGACCGAGGGATCCTTGTGAAGAGCGGTCGTCCAGAAACGATACGTGAGAACAACGACGCCGGCGGCAATGGGACCGTCGTCTTCAGGTCCGATCAGGCGACCGAGTACGGGACGAAGGCCCATCACGTCGAAATACGAGCCGCTAACGACGCCGCCTCGAATGGAACGAGGCTCACCGAGGCCGATCATGGTGAAGTCCATGGCGGAGAAGTCGCCAAACGCGCTCAGGGTTTTCACGCTCGCACGCAAGTCCTGTATCTCGGGTACGGAAAATGCAGAGTTTTCCTCGCCGATGCCGGGGGCGCTCTGCCGGATATAGATCAGCCGGTCCTCGTCGCGATTGACCAGCGGCTTGAGCAGCACTCCGCGCACTAGCGTGAAAATGGCAGCGTTCGCGCCGATGCCGAGCGCCAGGGTGAGAACCACGGCGATCACCAGCCCTGGAGTCCGAACCAGCGAGTGAGATGCAACTCTCAGATCGCGAAAGAATGACATGGTCTTACCCTCCCTGCGGGGTATCAGCATCACACTTGCCAATACTAAGCGCCACATTGTAAACGACTTAATATGCGATAAGTTAGTCCGGGCTGTCCGTTTCCGGACATCGCTATGGCAAACTCGGACACTCAGACGCAGCCTTGGTACTGGGACAGGACTGTTCGCATTCAATTCGCGGGTTGTCGGTAATTATCGGCCAACCGGAGTTATCCAGAAACGCTAGTGCTTTTTCGAGGGCGAGCCCTTGGAAAACAGTGTGGAGCGCAACAGAGGATTGGGGCGCGCGTTCGAAAAAGCCGTCAGAAGGAAGCCGCTGGCGCGGCGGACGCGGTCCTTATGCAAATTGAATGGAGTGAGGCAGAGGTGTTGAAGTCGGCCGGAGTCGGCACGGAAGCGGAGGTGGAGGTTTCGAGAGCGTGGGAAGGAGAATCGATGGTGGAAAACGGTGGGGTTCGGGGCGCGAAGGAGGGATCAGATCAGGAGCGGGGCGGACGGGGACCGCCGCAGATTCTGATGAGGCTACCAATTTTCTCCTCAGCGGTCGCTTCTGATACAACACTAGGACTTCGGGACAACTACTGGAGCCAGCTTGCGGTGTGGGTCGCACTTCAACCGCCGATTGAGTCGCACACCGATAACTGCTGGTTTGCAAGTCATCCGCGCCAAGAAATGCGAAAGCCTTTCGGATCGGAGCAGAAAACCGTTGGAGAAGAGCATTATCTCCCACTTGTGCCATTTTGACCCGGCAGTTAACTGCCGAATGACACAAATGGGAGCCCTTTTCGCACTAACGAATTAGTCGTCACCGTGTTCGGGACGCAAGTTGTGGTTATATACAGTTCTTCCTACTGCCCTTCCTAAGTGCGCGCCTGCGACCTGATCGGTTCGAAAGTGTATCCCGCCGTATACACGCGCGTCAGAGATGTCATCGGTAATCTGCTTAAACGAGGTGTATTGCAAAGTGATGTTGGGCACTGCAGGATTCGTCAACGTGATCGAATGTCCATCTTCGCCGTAAAGGCGTCTCAGAACTTCCGTCGCGCCGTTGCCTGCACTGCCATGGTTCGAGGGATAGCTCGGGAAGCACGGAGTCACAATGAAAGGGGCCCAGCTGGGATCACCAACGGTTTTCGGGTTGCCGTCCGTGGCGCCCGCATGGATTGCCGTTTCAGGGCGCCAAAAGTTGTAGTAATACTTGTTGAAGAATGACGCCACCAGGCTGTCATTCATCGCCATATTGATCAGCGCCAGAGCACGCGCATTTTCCGACAGCGAGCGGCCCTGTTCCAGAGCGACCTGCTCAGCGGCCTGATTGAACACCTGCGTTGGCGAGGAGGCCGCGTAAAAGAGCGCGACATTAGCGCGATCTGGAGGCCGCTGTGTGCTATCAACACTGCCCACCGTCATCACTTCTCTGTACGCCCGGGCATACCTGTCGCTAGTGAGCGCGGGTGGCGGATCAAGAAGAAAGTTGCTCGCGCTCGCGATGCCGAACGGAGTTACGTTCTGCCATTGAAAGCCGGTCCCGACCGCGACTCCATTTACAACCGGGCAACTCGGTGTTGCCTGCCATGCCCCTGGAACAGGCGGACCGGGTGTGTAGAATTGCGGAGGCGACGAGCCGTCGTTAGCTCGTAGCGCGATCATGGCCGCAGCGGCGGCGTCCCCCGTTGCGATGCCATCGGTCTTGGCCGAGCCGTCCGGTACGGACTGCATCGAGTTCGTCCAATCGGCATAAAGCGTCGGCTGGCTGGCTGGAAAGTAGGTACTGAGCACCTGATACGCAGCCTCGATGGCCGCTGCATCGGGTGAGGCGTCCGGCGGCGCAGTGATGGTCCCAAGATATGGTTGGTAGTCGTGTGTAATGGAGTTGACCGCTTCAAAGACAGCAAGTTGCACGATCGCCGCGTAGCGGGCTTGGGCAAAGGGGCTCTGCTTGTTCGCCACGGCAGTGTTTACCGCGATTGCATTCCAGTCCAAAACGACATCGGTCCTTGCGGCTGCGGTTCCGAACCCGACACCCACCATCAACACGCTTGAGAGCCAGAGAGTTACGGGTTTGCCATGCATCTTTCTCATTGTCAGTCCTCCGAGTGCGAGCGGTTCGCGTGAGCGGCATGATTGCGATTTCGGACTTGAGTGTCCATAGCGAACCGTGTGTCGCGGCGTTATGTTTTGTGTCCCGCCAAGCGCAGGCACTGATTGCACTTAGATCGCGGTTTCCCATGTGGTGTAAAATTCGTTTAATTTCTGTGGGCCTGCCATGACTTCCCAGCCAATTGGACTGCAGCAATCGATTCGGTTCGGTGAAGACTTCGAACTCGATCTCCGTCCCCGGCGGCTGCGCCGCGGCAGTCACGTCTTAAAGCTGGAACGTATCCCGCTGGAAATCCTTATCCTGCTAATGGAGCACCGGGGCGAGATCGTCAGTCGCGAGAAAATCGTGGCCAGGGTTTGGGGCACTGATGTTTTCCTCGACACGGATAACAGCATCAGGGGCGCAATCCGCAAAGTCCGCCAGGCTCTTAAGGACGACCCCGAAACCCCGCGGTTTATCCAGACCGTGACCGGACGAGGGTATCGATTCATTGCGCCGATTATTTCTCCCGACGAAGAACACACTACCGAGCCACCCAAACCTGAAGCATCAGTCGTCGCCACAGGCAGGCAGAGTTTCGATTCGGAGCCAGATAGCTGGCCGCAAGGCGGTAGCCTGGGCCTGATGGACCAAGAAAAGGAGCGGACAGCGGGGCAGGTACCGGGCACTGAAGCCGCTCCTGGACAGCTACATCGGCATGTGCGGAAGTGGCTTTTTGTTGGGTTAGCATCGCTGGCAGTTGTGTCCATTCTGTCACTCCTCGCATTTTGGGCCTGGCGAGGTTCGCACGTCCCAGCTGTTTTCCAGCGCAAGACGGTCTTAGCTGTGCTGCCGTTCGACAATTTGAGCCGAGATGCTGATCAAGAGTTCTTCAGTGAGGGGCTGACTGAAGAGATGATCGCTCAGGTTGGAAAATTGAATCGGGATCGACTCAAGGTGGTCGCACGGAGTTCAGTTGCAAAGTACAAAGGGAGCACGCTGGCTGCGAGGGAGATCGGTAAGGAACTGAACGCTGACTATCTTGTCCAAGGCAGCGTTCGACGCTCGTCGGGCCGTGTGCGCATCACTGTCCAGCTCATCCAGGCACGTGATCAGATCGACGTTTGGACCGAGAGTTACGACCGCGAACTCAAAGATGTGCTGGCCGTGCAGGACTCCGTCGTGCGAAGCATCGCAAGTGAGATTCACATCGCTCTTACTGACGAACAGGAAAAGCGTTTGGCTGCTCCGCGGCAAATAAGCCCGGAAGCATACGAGGCGTTCTTGAAAGGGCGCTATTACTGGAACAAGCGAACCGGCGAGAGCATGCAGAGGGCGGAGCAATATTTCGAGCAGGCGATCGACAAGGATCCCACCTATGCGGCTGCGTATTCGGGACTGGCAGACTGTAACAGCGGACTGACGTGGCACGGATTCAAGTCCCCAGCCGAGGCACTCCCGAAAGCTTACGCCGCGGCACGCAAAGCGCTCGAGATCAATCCAGAATCGGCTGAAGCCCACGCGTCCCTAGGCCTTGCGATGAGCCATCGTTGGGATTGGACCGGTGCGGAGGCCGAGTTCAGGCGCGCTCTGCAATTGGATCCCCAATACGCGAACGCCCACCACTGGTACGGAGACTACCTTTCCATCAGGGGCCGCCATGGCGAGGCACTCGCAGAAGCGAAGCGTGCACAAGAGCTCGACCCCCTTAACCTCATGATCAGCACGTGGGTGGGACTCCGCTACTACATGGCACGTGACTACGCCCGCGCAATCGATCAAAATCGAAATTCTGTTGAACTGGATCCGAACTTCGCTGCCGCTCACCTTCTGCTCGGAGAGGACTATCGTGAGGCAGGGTTGTACAGCGAAGCTGTTAACGAGCTGAAGAAAGCGGCAAATCTGTCAGGCGACAGCCCACTCTATACCGCGCAAGTCGCCGTTGCCCTTGCAGTTGCAGGACGGAATCGCGACGCACTCCGAATGGCGCACGAACTGGAAACGATTTCGAGGAAGCGTTACGTTTCCCCTTACGGCTTGGCTCAGATTTACGCAGCGTCAGATCGGAATGAGGACACATTCAAATGGCTGCAAGCCGCCTATGAAGATCACGCTGTTTGGATGGGATATCTCGCGGTCGACCCGATTTTTGACCGATACCGCTCGGATGAGCGCTTTAAGGATCTTCTCCGGCGCGTAGGCCTGCCCTGACGGAAGAAGTAACATTGGGAAATCCCGCTCTCGCCCAACATCTAAAGCTGAACAGATTCCAGATATCCTGTCGGGTGGGATTGGGGGAGATCTTTGGCTGAACCTCTGGCAACGCGGGAAAGTGCTGCGGTCTTAGCGTTTCCGTCTGTGTTCCAACAACCGCACCACGCCACAGAAGACCGTGAACACACAGGCAGGCGGCAAGTAGAGGCCCATCCAATAGCTGGTAAAAGGCAGCAGCCGGAAAACGATGCCTGCAAGAGTCAAGTCAACGCTGCCGTATACCTTGGACTTCTCGAAGGCGAGGGAATAGATCGCACCAAGCAATGCCGGTGCAAAGAACAAGACAACAATCGAGAGCGCTCGGCTCACCGTTATCCATTGCGCTGCAAACAATTCAGCGACCCGGATCGTCAGGACGCCCGAGACAATCGAACCCAGAGCAGCGACTCCTATCGGTGCGTCACGCAGTTGCAAAGAGAGCCACTTGTTCCTGTTGAATATTGGCGCGCCCCAACTCGGCGGTAAAGACCGGCGGCGCCGCGTCTTAGTCAACATGTTCGCCTTCCTCCATGAACCGCGCCTCCGCGGGGGGCAGCCGGTCCCCGGGACCTGCAATGCAGCAGTACAACGCCGGCAAGAGAAATACGCTGATCAGCAATTCGAAGGTGAGGCCGCCCACGATGACGATGGCGAAAGGCCGCTGGGAATCGGATCCGATATCGTGCGACATGGCCGCTGGTAGGAGACCGAGCGTGGCGACGAGCATCGTCATCATGATGGGGCGGAGCCGCAGCGCCGCTCCTTCCTGGGCTGCTTCCCGCACAGTCCTTCCGCGCACTCGGAGCTGGTTGATGTACTCCACCATGATGACGCCCGTCTGGACTGAAACGCCGATCAGCGCCAGAAATCCCAGCCCAGACGACACGCTGAAATGCGTCCCGGTGATGAGAAGGCTGAGGAAGCCGCCCATCGGTGAGAGCGACACGACGGCGAGAATCAGGAAGACCCACTTCCACGAACTGAACGCCGAATAGAGGATGAACGCCATCAGCAGCAGGGTGATTGGCACGATGAACGCCAGTCGCCGGTTGGCGCGCTGCTGGCTCTCGTACTCGCCGGTCCAGTCCAGATGATAGCCCTCGGGAAACGAGACCTTGTGAGCCACCTCGTCAATCGCCTGGCGGACGGTACTGCCGAGGTCGCGGCCGCGCACGCTGTACTTGATAGCAATGTAGCGCGAGTTTCCCTCGCGGTAGATTGTGGAAGCACCGTCGTCTAGGCTGATGTGAGTGATCTGGCTCAAGGCTACGCGCTCACCGGAGGGAGCGAGAATCCGAACGCTGTCGATGTCTTCCACGGACGCGCGGTACTGGGGCTGGTAACGGACCGTCAAGTCGAAGCGTTGTTCGCCGATCAGGATCTGGCTGACAGCCTTGCCGCCGACCGCGCCTTCGACGGCATCCTGAATATCGGTGACGTTGATGCCGAAGCGATCGGCGGCGGCGCGATCCACGATCAGATTCACGTTGGGCTGGCCGCGCACCTCGAATGTGCCTAGGTCGGCGATGCCTGGGATCTGACGCATCACGTTTTGCATTTCTTCAGCCTTCTGCTCGAGCGTCTTCAAGTCGCGACCGAAAAGTTTGACGGCTAGTTCGCCTTTCACGCCGCTGACGGCTTCTTCCACGTTGTCGGAGATGGGCTGGGAGAAATTCCAGATGACGCCCGGCAGTTTGCTCAGCGCTGCATCCATGGCGGCGATCAGTTCATCTTTGGTGTGGAATTCTTTTCGCCATTCATCGCGCGAACGGAGGTCGACGAAGAACTCGGTGTTGTAGAAACCGCTGGCGTCGCTACCGTCATCGGGTCGGCCCACCTGGCTGACAACCTGGGTGACCTCGCGGAATTCAGCCATGATCAGACGCGCCTGGTTGGCAAGCTCAATGCCGGCGGAGGGGCCGGTGCTGGGCGCGAGTGTGCCGCGCACCCAGATCGCCCCTTCATCCAGGTGAGGAAGGAACTCGGAACCGATGAGTCCGCCAAAACCGAGAAACAACATCACCAGCACCAACACGCCACCGCCCATTACCGTGGCGTTGGCGTGGTCGAGGCAAAATTCCAGACCGCGCCGGTAGTGTTCCAGCAGCCAAACGAACACGGGATTGCGCATTTCCTGGAGTTGGCGCCGGAACAGAAAACTGCTGAGCACCGGCGCAATCAACAGAGAGAAGAGCAACGCTCCGAGGAGAGCAAACGAGACTGTCCATGCCATGGGATGGAACAGCCTGCCTTCTACCCGTTGCAGGGTGAAGATCGGAAGATACGCCGTGATGATGACGAGGATGGCGAAGAAGACTGGACGCTGCACTTCGTGGGCGGCATCGCCAATGACTTGCATCAGAGTGCGATGTTCATCGAAGTGGGACTCGATGTGGCGCAGGATGTTCTCGACCATCACGACGGCGCCATCGACGATCATGCCGAAATCGAGCGCCCCCAGAGACAGCAGGTTCGCGGGGATATGGTTCAGGTCCAGCAGAATGGAAGCGAACAGCAGGGAGAACGGAATCGTGATGGCGACTACGAGCGCGCCGCGCACGTTTCCGAGGAACAGGAAGAGGACTAACGTAACAAGAAGCACGCCGTGCGTGAGGTTTCGCAGGACCGTGTTGCTGGTGTATTTGACGAGGTCGGCGCGATCCAGGTGAGGTACGAATTTCACTCCGGGCGGCAACAGGCCGTGGTTGAGTTGGTCGATTTTCTGGTGCAGAGCGGCGAGAGTGGCCTGGGCCTCGGCTCCTTTGCGGAGCAGGACAATGCCTTCCACGACATCTTCATCGTTGATGGCGGTTCCGCCTTCGTGACGGATGGCCTTTCCCAGTTGTCCGAGGCGCACTTTCGGGGCTTGCACCACCGTTCCGAGGTCGCGGACTCGAACCGGAGTGCCGTTCGAAACTTTGACGACGGTGGCCGCGATGTCATCCGTGCTCTGCATTAATCCGACGGCACGGACATTCAATGCCTGCTGACCTCTCTGGATGAATCCCCCGCCAGCGTTGGTATTGTTGTTGATAAGCGCCTGTTCGACCTGATTTAAGGACAGGCCAAACGACACCAGCTTTCCGGGATCAATCTGCACCTGGTATTCGCGTGTGGGCCCGCCAAAGATATTCACGTCCACAACGTTGGTCACCGATTTGAGCTGGTTGAGTACGAACCAGTCCTGCAGGGCCTTCAACTCCATGGTGTCGATTTGAGGGTTGGTGCTCTGGAGCGTGTAAAACATGATCTGGCCCGTCGGACTGTAGTCGGGACCGAGACCGGGGTTTACGCCGGGGGGAGTGGTAGCCTGGGCGAGGCGGTCGAGCACTTCCTGGCGCGCCGTGAATGTCGCGATGTTGTCGTCGTAAATGATCGTGATTACGGAAAGCCCCGCCAGTGAGACTGATCGGAGATGAGTTAGGTGCGATACGCCGTTGAGCTGGACCTCGAGCGGGACGGTGATCTGTTGTTCCACCTCTTCGGCGGCATGTCCAGGCCATTGGGAGATGATTTGGACGTAAGTGTCGGCGACATCTGGATAGGCCTCGATGGGAAGATTATGAAAAGAGATGATGCCCCATATAAAGAGGACGACTGCAAGGCTGAGCACCAGGATGCGATTGTTCAGCGCCAGATCAACCAGGTAACGGATCATCGTGTTTGCGTCGCCTCGGACCCGAAGAACTCAGTCACTGCATCCCGGAGGGGCATAAGTTCTTCTATCGCGACGCGGCGCGACGATGAGGCACTCAAACGTCTCGGCGGGGGAATATTTCGATAACCAGGAAAGTTTCCAAGTTGTTGGCCGCGGGGATCAAATCTTGCGGACAAATCGTTTGATTGGTGCATTGGTCGACCGAAACAATGAAATAATGCGGCCACATCCGAACGATCGTTATGTTTGAACAGATCTGGGAACAGAAGAGCCGGACTGCCGTGTTGGCCGCCAGCGGGGTTGCAGTCCTTGCGATTGCTGGCTTGGACTGGTGGACGAAGCCTTATTTCTCTGTGGGGTTTCTGTATCTGTTCCCCATCATGCTTGCGGCGGCGTTCCTGCCGCGCTGGGCTATTGTCGTATTGGGGATTGGTTGTGCGCTCCTCAGCGAGCGTTTCAGTAACCTGGACCCCTCGGATTCCACGGTCCGGCTGACTTTCGAAACTCTGGCGCTGTGCGGCTGCGGGCTGTTCACTTCGGAGGTCCTGCGAAACCGGCGGTTGAGTTGGTCGTCGCAGGAGCGGCTGCGCGTGTTGGTGGAAACCAGTCCGGCGGCGATCGTGACCGTTGACGAGCGCGGCTTCATCGAATTGGCCAACCGGGCCGCAATCGAATTGATGGCGCCTCGCGACGGACACTTGATCGGCTACCCGATCGCTGCCTTCCTGCCCGAACTGCATCACGCTCTGCGTTGGGAGGACCGACCGCAGTTCAGGACGTCGATGCAGTGCCGGGGGCATCGCGGCAACGGGGAAACGTTCCTGGCGGATGTGTGGTTCTCCAGTTATAAGGATGGGGCGAAACCCAAACTAGCGGCCATCATCGCGGATGTCAGTGAAGAGCAGGTGCACCCTGCTGCCACCAACTCGGTGACGTCGGACCAGCAAGAGCGAACGCCGCTGAGCACTCGCGAACTGGATGCACTCAGGCTGGTGGTTCAGGGTCTGGCCAACAAGGAAATAGCGTCACGCATGGAGATTTCAGAAAGCGCCGTCAAGAATACGCTGCAGCAACTGTTCGCCAAGACCGAGGTGCGCACTCGCGGCCAGCTCGTTCGGGTTGCGTTGGAGCGATATCGAGATCTCCTTTAAACGAGTAGATGGTCCAGCTGCACCAACCCGAAAGCGGGTGAACACCCGCGGGAATCCCTAAAAGCCGGGAAGCCCTGGCCTCGCCATATCTAGGTTTCATCGTGAGTTTCCTCATCTCTTTTGCGACGCCCCCCTCGGATGGCGGCAAAAGGAGAAATGCCAACACCGAGTTGTGGCCAACCGGAAGCTAGCCAGGGCTTGGGGGAAATCTTTGGCTGAACCTCGCTATATCTGTCCCGACGGTCAGACCCCGAACTATGGCGACTACAACTACATCGGGACACGCAAAAAGTGTGACCCGTGCTCGCTCCGACCTGCACCAGTGCTGCCTTCCGGGGGCTTATCATTCGCCACAACGAACCAGCCCGACGACGTGCGCGGGAGTTGGTCAACACGAAAGAGTTCGCCAAAGCACAGCGACAAAGAAAAAAGGTGGAAGCCCTTTCGCGGAACTGAAGAATCAGATCGGATTGTGGCGCTTGCGTCTGCCGAGATTCAGGTTCGTGCGCGAGCAGTTCTTCCTGGCAGCAGTAGCTCAGAACATCAAGCGACTGGTGCGCTTCCTCAGTCAGCCGACAATACCGGTTCTGCCGGCCACCACTGAGTCGAACGGAGACAAGAAAACCGGCGACGGCATGCTCGCAGATGAAAAGCCGTTCTGGTTGGGACTTTTTCAATACCCACGCCTGATTGCGACAGTTACTTATGAATGAATTCCAGTCTCGGGTTAAAGGTCAGCGGTGAGGCGGGTAAAACGCCATGACCATCTCAGTTGTACAGTCCTTTTGGAGGCACTCAAGTCAGAGGGCTATTCTCAATTCAAGGCACTAAATGCAGCTCGATTAGTCGTCTGATCTGATACCGTTCGGTACCGCTACAGTGCGTCAGTGCTGGGTCGGTACACTCACGGGAGGAGACGGATACGGGGTTGTCCATCGTAGCCAAAAGTATCTTTCCATCCGCAAGACTCACCGTAATCTCAACATCAAAGGTTTCTTTGCCGACCTCGCCGAGATATTTCCCGCTATCCGTCTTGATGACTTCGACCCAGTTGTTCGGTGTGTCTGCCACGGCCGCTTCCATCCACGTGGCAGGAATGGGTACTTGTGGCCTCGGGGGCGGCAGGTGACGAACCAGAAGCTTTGCCATGCCGTCGTAGGGATTTACCTCGGAGAGCGTAATATCGAAATCAATGGAGTCCTGCCCAATTAGGGTTCGAGTTCCGTCAGCCCAAGAATTCGGGGTCCCGTGCTTGACATAAACATGATCCCCCGAATGCACCAAGGTGCCTTTTTTCATCGCAAGCCAGAGGTCGGCATAGAAGGTCAGCAAGTCAGCGCTCGGCCCAATTAACATCGGGTTGACATGGCTAAAATCCGGCACCGACGGCGAGACCTCGGGGTCAAGTGAAAGTTGCTGGCGAAAATCCGAATTGTTTGCTGGAAGCGGCACTGCCCGTCCGTTGAAACTCAGTCCCGACCACTGAAACTCTTCGATAAAATGCCCGGCACCATCTTTCTTCGCCGTGCCTTTCGCGTCGGCTTCGTAGCGAATAGTGCCTGTGCGACCTTGATTGCTCGCCTTCATGTGATACGTCAGCGCCTCACTTTCCCTATAGTGGCGAGTTAGGGGAGTGGTAGTGGACGGCGATCCGTTGAACTGAGACCACGAGATCAGAGGGAGTGCAGCAAGCACGAGGAATATGCGCAGGTTCATACACCAAGAAAGAACACACCAAAATACCACGCCGAAGCGAATTTCAGGGGGGAATGAGCGAAACGGCCTGCTCTCGGCAGTCATCCGACCGAACCGACGGCGTAATCCTGAGACGGTTCTCTCCCGATATCCAATCTATTCGTTTTCAAGCACGCCTCAAAATGTTACGCGGCTCCATTGCTTTAACAGAATTAAGTACTAACCTGGCGGAGAACTCCATGCGTCCGGTAGCTCTTGGTCGAAAGAATAGGTTGCACATCGGCAACCCACAAGGGGGACCGAAGGTTGCAGCGATTCTCTCGCTCGTGGAAAGCTGCCGTCGGCTGCAAGTCCCGGTGCGCGATTACTCTGTAAGCGTCAGACGAAACTCATGTGTGGTGTCGGATGCGCGTAAGCGTCCGGAGTGGACAGCATTGACGAGCGGTATAGGGCATTTCAGTGTCCAGATGCTAGATCAAGTCCGGTAGCTCGTCGCGCGGAATCAGCAGACGGATGGATCGAGCCTGGCCCGGTGTTCGCTCGATGAGGCCATGAGATTCGAGCGTCAAAATCATTTGGTGTACGGAAGGCGGGGAGACCTGGACGTATTGTTGCATTTCGGACTCCGAGGGTGGGGACCCGTGGATTTTGCCGTAGTAGTAAATGAACGCCAGGTACTGGCCTTGCTTATCGGTATAGGGTCTCTTCATCGGACGCGCTGACTATTTGACTATTAGTGCTGGCCGGCCCAAGCCGTGGGTGTTAGGTCGGGTAGGCGCTGTAATTGCAAGTTGGCCAAGCCCGGTAGTACAGCGGACAGATATTCGCGCACGGGTAGCTTGATCCGCCGACAGGTTTCGAAGATCGAAAGAATCGCTGCCACCTTCGGTCCGGCTTCTGGACTGCCTACGTGAATCCAGTTCTTCCGACCCACCGCGATTGGCCGGATCGAGTTCTCCGCCAAGTTCGTACTCAACTCCAACTCCGGGTGGTCCAAAAAACGGATCAGCTTCGGCCACTGGCCGAGGGCATATTGGCAAGCTTTGCCTAATGTGCTGCCCGGTAGTGCGCTGGCATGTGCGGCCTCGACCGCTTTCTTAATCGCTTCCAAGACTGCCGGCGCTTGCTCGCGGCGTAAAGCCTGGCGAGCTTCGAGATTCAAACCTTGCTCGCGAGCTGCGGCATCGATGGCAAACAGGGCGTTGATCTTCTCCACTATGGGCGTGGCCACTGCGTCTCCGGGATTCAACTTCACCACATTGGCAAAACCCCGTCGGCAATGCGTCCAGCATCCCGCATGTACCAGTCCCGGTCCACCCACTTTCTCGTAGGCCACATATCCATCCGTTTGCAAAATCCCCCCATATTTCCCAAGGAACTGCTTCGGGCCCTCTCGGCCTCGTCCCAAACGAAAGTCGAACACCACCGCTCCCCCCGGACGACTGTATTGCCAAAGGTAGGCCTGATGATTTTGTCCCCGTCGATCATGCATTTGCACTCCCACCGGCGTTTCATCGGCTTGCAGGTAACTTCCTCCCAACAACTCCTTCTTCATTGCCCCCACCACTGGCATCAGCATCTGCCCCACCTGCATCACCCAGCCATCCATCGTCGCCCGGCTCAACTCCAGACCGGTTTCTTGCTCCAGCGTCTTGCTCTGCCGGTACAGCGGAAGATGGCTGCCGTACTTGTTGACCAGCGTCTGGATCACCACTCGATCGCTGACCAGTCCCTTTTCGATGATCCGCTTCGCGGCTGGCGCCGTAACCACACCAGCTCGACCACAGCCACAAGCTCGCTTCTCTCGCTTGGTCACCTGTACGAAGTACTTGGCTGGCTCTACCTCTAACTGCTCACTTTCCTCGTAACCGATAATCACTTTCTCCTGGCCACAAACGCCGCACCTACACTGTTCTGTCGGACAAGCGATCACCTGTTCCACTCGTGGCAGGTGCGGCGGCAATGTCTGACGGCCAGGATGTTTCTTTACTTTCCCTTTCCGGCGTATCACCAATTCGGTGGTCTCGCCGTTCAGCGGGGGACGTTCACTCTCGGCTTCTACCTCCGCCTGGCTGACGCCGGGTTCTTCTTCCAACAACTCCAACTGTAAGTTCGAAAGTCTCTCACTGCCCGCCCCATACTTCTCGATTCGCCTCAGCCGCAGCTGTTCTTCCAACGCCGAGCGTTGCAGTTCCGACCACTGCAACTTCTGTTGCAGTTGCGCAATCAGCGCCTGCGCTTCCGGCAGCGTCGTTGGTAGCGAACTATTTGGTAGCGAACTATAAGGAGGGAACTCAGCACTCACGATGAGTGCTTAGTAACAGAAAACGTTTGTGGAAAGCAATCGTTTTATGCAGGATTCATGCGGGGCGCACTCACTTCGTCAATTTCTTTCCGATACCACGGCCGGGGTTTGGCGGCTTGCAGATCCATGCCCCCGATCAACATCGTGAACTCTTCCGGCGTGAGGCTCACCTTGACTTCTCCCGGGCTCACCTGCGGCCAACGAAAACATCCTCGCTGTAATCGCTTGCCACAAACCCAGAGTCCACTTCCGTCCCAGTAGATTAGTTTCAGCCGATTGCGACGCGCATTACAAAACAAAAAAATATGGCCACTGAGCGGCTCGCACTGCAATCGATCGCGCACCAGTCCGTACAAACCCTCAAACCCTTTGCGCATATCGGTTGCCCCCGGCGCCAGGTAGATGCGTGTCGCCCGCCCAATCCCAAACACCCTACATCCTCTCCAGCACTTGCACCAGGCGCTGCAAGGTGGCCACATCAAAGCCGGTTTCCACTACAATCCGTCGCCCACTCCCCACGCTCACGCTGAGACCACAACCTCCAGACGCTTTCGCACCACCCTTCTTGACTGCCAACTCCACCGCCACCAGTCCACGGTTGCTCGCCTCGCTCGACGCACGCCCCCGGCTCAGATAACGACCGAATGTACTCAGTGTCAGACCTTGGCGTCGGCAAAACTCTTTTTGTGTCAGCTCGCCGCTCTTGAACTCGCTAATGATTTGCTGGATCTCGGCAGGCGCACGCCGGCGTCTCCTCCGCCTTACCTCTTGTTCTTCGATCATGAAACTACTTCACCACAGAACCGCCGTGCTGACTAGAATGCGGTTGGCTTGACGCTTACATTACTCTTACCCGATTCTCCCCGGGCTTGCCGATCTCCCGATCCGGCGCATCCCAGACCTTAGTCCAGCTGTGTGGGTTGCCCGGCGACTCAAGCGACCGGGGTATTAACGTGAAGTGGTTGTCCGACCAAAACCCCATAGTTTCCTGTTAGCGGACCAACCGGACACAATCAGCCCCGCCGCGACTCGACGGTGCCGCGGCGCAAACAGAATTTGGATGCCTTCGGCTTCACGGAGCCTGAGTACGCCTCTCCAAGTTCAGGCGCAGACCATCTAGGATTCCGGAAGGTAGAGCCTGCAGGTTCCCCATATCTTGCGGCGTGAATCGTTCACCAAACCTCTCATTGAGCAAACGGTAGGTAGGAAGCGCGCGGCCAGCCATCGAGTTGATCGCCGTATTTCCGACGACGATGCGCAGGGTGTTTGTCCCCACAGTCAGAAATCGGGTGACATCAATCGTGTACGGCGGATGCCAGACGAAACCCGCGGCCTTGCCGTTGACATAAACCTCAGCGGCTTCACGGACAGGTCCTTCCAAATATGCCTTCATGCTGAACTGCGGAAGCGGGTTTGGCTCTTCAATCGGCGTACCCTGTCCGAAATCAAGCATGCCATTCGTCCCGGAATTCAGATCCTGCGGGGACAGATCGAAGGTCCTTAAGTAGCTCGCCTGGCCAGAATAGTATTTGAAAGTTGGATCTTCGCTCCAGAAACGGAGTCTCCGCATGGTGATGGTTTGATTTGTCCCTGCGAATGTCACCTTCCAGTCCGTTGAGAGCTCGACCGTTTTTGACGGAATGCGCGAAGGCGGTTGCCTTTTTTCGAGACCAGTCGCCGAATCGCTGAACAGGATCAGTCTTGACTCATAAGGCTGCAAATCGAGGTCGACCACAGTTGGGTTCTCCACGGCGGATATCTGACCCGTGAACGGATCCCACCATTCAGCGTGCTTCGCCGCTTGACGAAATGTCGCTTGCACGTGGTGTGATTGGTTGCTGGTGTTCGTTACGAAATATAAATCTCCAGCCACCAACTTTCGGTGGATGAACCCGATTCGCGGAGTCCTGGGAGAAAGAATGAAGTCGGCGGGGAGATAGGCTGCGAGAGCAGATCCCAGTTGCTTCTCATCTGAAATGAAGTGACCTGCAGCGTCGCTCGCCTGGAAAAGGCGTTGCGAAATCTCCCGAATCTGCCGGCCGTCGGAATCCGCTTGCAGGACGCCTGGCGCTCTAGCGGGCAGCCCGTGCGCGGCAATCACAATCCCTCCGTGCCGAGCATATTCTTCGATCTTTTGATAGGTCGCGAGCGGTAACCGGTCAATCGCTGGCAGAATCAATACTGGGTATGGAATGCCCGCGCTGTCAATTGCGTCAGCGTCAATGAAGTCTAGGTTGAAGCCAGCATCGAGAACCTGCGGAATGACCGCGTTCACCAGCGAATGATCCAAAGATTCATCAATGCTGAAATTCGAGCCTACCGTGTTGAAGCCGCCCTGGCTAATGACTGGGTTCATGGAATTGGTTCGCACGGAGAACGTCGACCACACATCGTCATTCGGCAAGAGCAGCGCTACATCGTTGGCGGGCTTTCCCTGCCGCAGAGCGAAGCTGACGCGTTGCAAATAGAGAGCCAGGTCTGGCATCACAAACGACCAGGGGTTGTGAGCATTGAGCGCGGCCGCAGCGTACATCCGCCAGCCCGGCTCTCCCGCTTCTGGAGGAGAATACGGCCAACCGTGCCCGACCAGTTGGTTGATGCCTTGCAAGAAATGCAGATCGGCTTCTGCTTTCAGGTCCAGCGGTGTAGCGCGAAACGCCGGAGAATGTAGCCACGTCCAGGTTTCCGACGAGATCACCGGTCTGCTGAATAGGTGACCAGCCGAAGCCGCCCAACGTACGTCGGAAAATTCCCGCCACATCAGCAAGGATGCTTTTCCCTCGCCTTCAGGAAGGTCCGCATAACGATTGCTCGACAGCGTGACTGGAGGAAAGCCGTAAGTCTGCGACCGGAATAAGGTATGGTGCTGTTGCGCCCATGCATATACCGGAGCCAGGAAGCGCTCGTTCGCCAGTTCGGTGAGTGTTCTTCCCCAATCATGTCGCACCGCGGTAGTCAGTGGGCCCATATCGCCAATTAGCGCCGGCAAATACGGGGTGAGATCGTACCCGCGCCGTATTCGAAATTGCTCGATAAGATCGCTCGTCCAATTGGATCCGTAGTCTTCCAGGCTGTCGCTGAAAACGGCGTAGGGAGGTTGGCCTCCGAATGCTTCCATGAATCGATCCCCCACTGCATGCAGATGAGTCTCGATCGCGTTTCGATCGTAATGATCGAGCACGAACCCCTCGGCGCCAACTGCCGGACGCTTCACCGTCATCCCAGTCCTACTTGAGATAAAGAAAATCGCATCGCGCACAACGTCTAAAGGCAGAGCTATTTGCAGACGGCCATTGACGATCGATGACACCTGTTTTGCATCCTGCAGCGTTACCTGGCCATCTCTGACAGGAGCTAGAAAGACAGCGATCAAGTGCTCCCCAGTTGCAATGTCGGGTACAGCGATTGAATCTGTTCCCATCGGGACTGGGATCATTTCCACGCGCAACTCCCCAGCGGCTTCGGTTACCGGTATACGAGGTCCTCCAAACGGCCAGCCGCTTCCCAATGTGACGTCAACCCGAAGGCCCAGCTTTCTGGCGGTACTCGCGGCAAAGCGAATCGCGTCAAGGTGTTCATCGGAGAGAAATTGCTGGTTGTGGAAGCCCGTCTTCGCGTCATCGAGCGCAAGAGGGTAAAGTGTGGCGATTTCGACTCCGCCAATGCCCTCAGCCTTCATTTGTTCGAGCTCTCGCTGTAACTCAGGCTTCGTGACGGCAGGGCCAAACCACCACCACCGCATCATAATTCGGTAATCGTCTGGGGGAGTCGCAAAAGACTTTTCCAGAAGCGCCAGACTCTCGTCCCGTTGCGCCGTGCTCCTCGGTGGCAGCAGCCAGCAAGGAACCAGAAGAAGAAGGATGAGGACAATGACTTGCCGTTTGAGGATTGGCATGTTCCGATCTTTCTGGGGAGGTCGAACTTTAGTGGGAAGACCCGCCGACGTAGTTGCCGTACCCGACAATCACCGTCGAACTGACTAGAATCAGCAGACTAAGCGCGACCAGCAACTTGGTTCTTCCGCCCGCGCCCTTCCACTCATTCAGAGCGATACCCCACAACGTGCTGAAAATGATGATGCTGGCCATGTGCAACGTCCAGCTGGAAAACTTGTATCTTCCCATCTGGGTCTCGCCCATGGTGTAGAAGAAAAACTGCATATACCAGGTCGTCCCCGCGAGAGCCGAGAACAAATAGTTCGCAAGCATCGGAGCCCTGACGGCCATCTTGGGCGCAATGGCGACCGCCACTGCCATTTCCTCGCCGGGTGCATCGCTGGCGGTTTCAAAAATGTGCTCTTCGCCACGTTCCGGGATTTTGCCGCGAATCTCGGACTCGAAGTACTGGTAACCAGTTCGGTTGCGAATGTTCAGGATGAGGCACCAGATGAAGTTGGTAGTAAAGCCGCCGGCGAGTACTACGACCAGCACGGGAAGGCCCTGCCACAATACTGGCGTGCTATGTTGAATGGTGATGGCCTTGATCGGATCGCCCGCCGCCAGTCCGTAAGCGAAGCAGGCGCTCATTACGCCTGAAAAAGTGGCGACGAGCAAGCCCTTCTTCAAATCAAATTCTTTGATCGAAGCACGCTTCTGCTCGGTTGACATCTCTCGTTCTTTGGATACGCCAGCTGCGCCTGCGATCGCGATACCCAGAAGACAGACGGCAACACCGCCAAGAATCACCAATCCGGAGTGAGTGCCGAGGACTTCAGATGCGAAGACTCCTCGAAAAATCGGAGGCATCAGCGTTCCGAACGCAGCGGTGTATCCGAGGACCATGGCCATGCCGAGCGACATCCCCAGATACCGCATGGTCAGGCCGAAGGTTAGACCGCCGAGTCCCCACAAGACTCCGAAAACATACGCCCAGACAAGGCTGCTCGCGGGAGCTTCGTGAAGCACGCGAATTAGATCGTGTGTCATCGTCAGCGCGAGGACCCACGGGGCAATGATCCAGCTGAAGAACCCGCCCACCAGCCAATAAGTTTCCCATGCCCAATTCTTCACACCACGATAGGGAACGTAGAAGCTGGCGGAGGCCAGACCGCCGAGCCAGTGAAAAATCACCCCTAGTGCTGGGTTCATGGAATCCTCATGTGAAATTTACAAGTGAAAGACTTCTTCCAGCGGCTGCATGGCGCGATCGGGCAACACGCCGTCGGGCTGAACGAAGAAGGTACCCATCTCGCGCTGCCAGCGCTCGTTCACTTCGCGCCCAGCCATCCCCGCCCGGGCTCGTTCAAAGTTTTCGGTCTCCAGATAGCCGACAAGAAGGCCGTCGTCTCGCAGGAACAACGAGTAATTGCCCCATCCAGTTTCGCGCAAGGCGGCCTGCATCTCTGGCCACACACTGCGATGGCGCTCTTTGTATTCCTCGAGCCGCTCCGGCTTTACCTGCAACACAAAACAGACACGCTGCATATTCACTCCCTTACCGCAGGAAAGCTTCGGAGAGACCGCCATCAACGGGAATGACGTGCCCGGTCGTCTTCGCACTCTGATCTCCGGCCAGCCACACGATTGCGGCCGCGCAATCCTGGGGGAGGATGGGCCGTTTCGTCAGTGTGCGCTGAGCATAGAAATCGGCGAGCTTGGCTCGCAGTTCCTCGGTTGACTCTGATTCCGAAAAGCTGATCTTGTATTTCTTTAGCGCATGAATTACGCGATCGCGCGGGAACATGGTCGAACCGGCGACAACGGTCGCGGGAGCAATTCCGTTGACGCGCACGTGCGGACCGAGTTTGATCGAGAGTTCTCGGATTAAGTGGTTGAGAGCCGTCTTGCTGGTGTCGTAGGCTTCGCTGCCTTTCTTGGGAACCACAGCGTTAGCCGAACTGGTTAGCACCATGGCGGCTGGCAGGCCTTGGTCCTCGAATACCCACTCCGTTTGCCGGGCAAGAAGATAGTTGCCGGTGACATTGACCAGGAATGTCTGCGCCCATTGTGCGTCGGCGAGTTCGCCGTCAGCGCCGGGGACGGGATAAATCGCCGCCGTGTTCACGATGATGTCGAGGCCGCCGAACTGAGAGATTGTAAAATTCGCAACCTCCGCAAGGGACGCAGCGAAACTGAGATCGACACGAGCGTGAGAGACAAACTCGGGAGATGCTATCGCACCGGCCTCGTCGGCGACCCTCTTGGCGCCTTGTTGATCAAAATCTGCCACAACGATGTGGGCGCCCTTGCGCGCTAACAGTAGGGCGACTTCACGACCGATCCCGCTGGCGCCTCCGATGATCAGTGCGATCTTGCGGCTGAACTCCGCTTCTGCGGGCATGCGTTGAAGCTTAGCTTCTTCGAGCGCCCAATACTCGATGCGGAACGCCTCTGATCTGGGTAGCGCCACATAGTTATGGAACTGCGTGAACTGCTGCGACTGCCCGGGTTGACGGGCCTGCGGCAGAGTCTGTGGAATCTCTCCATCCTCCAAAGCATTTGCGCCGGCCATGACGTGAATGGCATTGATAAAAAACTCGGTTGTGATTCGCGCTTCTTTCTTATTCTTGCCGAAGGCGAATAGGCCCAAGCCTGGAACGACGACCACGGAAGGATTGGAATCCCGGAGTTTTGGTGAGTCGCTCGTTGCCAACGCGTCGTAATATTTCTTGTAGGCCGCGCGATACTCGACAGCCTGAGTCTGGATGCGCGCCTTCAGAACACTCACATCTTCCTTTGCAGCATCCCAGGGAAGAAATAAGGGACAAACCCTGGTTCGCAGGAAATGATCTGGACAACTGGTGCCGAGCGAACCTAATTCCTTTGCCCACCTCGATCCGGCAAACGCCAAAGCGTCATTATCGTCGGCGTAGTGGGCGATCACTCTGCGATTCGACGACAGTATTCCACGGAGAACAGGTAGGATTTTGGTGGCTATGTTCTTGCGATCCTGCGCTGGACCGTGTTCGACTCCTCCGAATAAGACACCCTTGCTCAACTGATGTTTGAGAATGAATTCCCCCATCTGATCGATGGTATGAATGCTATTCAAGTAGCAATCGCGCTGCGTCATTCCCCAAGTGAACAGTCCGTGTCCACCAAGAAGGAGGCCTTCCGCGCCCGGATTGTCTCGGACGGCCCGTTCAATCATTAGGGCCAGTTCGAATCCGGGCCGCTGCCAGGGAACCCACACGATCTTGCGATCAAATTCTTTGTTGAACTCGTCCAGCTTTCGTTTGCCGTTAGCGCTGGCGGCCAAGGCGATGGCCCAGTCAGGGTGCAAATGATCCACGTGGTCAAAAGGCAGGAATGCATGCAGAGGAGTGTCGATGGACGCGGCTACGCGATTCTCGCCAAATGCCGAGAGCGGATAGTAGCGGACCATCTCATCTTCGTACTGTTCGCCGCGATATAACTCCTTCAATTGCTCCAGGCGATCGAGGTAGAGCAAGGCAAATCCGGCATCGGTGATAGAGCCGAGATCTCCGCCACTGCCTTTTACGGCCAACACGCGGACGGGCCGGCCAGTAAACGGGTCGGGAAGTTCGAACTTTGAGCTGGTGTTGCCCCCTCCGAAATTGGTGATGCGCAAGTCGGCGCCTAACAAGTTCGAGCGATAGCGCAACAGCGCCAACTGATTGCCGGACATCTTCTCAGCGTCGGCTTCATTCCACAAGTCTTTCAGGTGAGTGGTCTCTTTGATTTCAGGCATAGATACTCCCACAATAGTTCTCAAATCGTTCCGCGTGTCGATCCCACTGGTCGGTTTCAAGCGGCGCGAGAATTTCGGTTGGGAAAGACCGATCTACAATAGCGCGAACTTCCTGGAGGGAAGACGCACCTCCAGTCGAGAGAATTTGTATCGCTACATTTCCCAATGCCGTAGCCTCGGCCGGGCCGGCGAGGACCTTTCTTCCGGTAGCGTTTGCGGTCAGTTGATTCAACAATCGATTCTTCGATCCGCCGCCGATGATACGAATCTGTTCGATGCGCTTCCCACTCACGTGTTCCATATTCCGAAGGACTATGCGGTATTTAAACGCCAGACTCTCCAGAACGGCTCGTACATATGCGCCGGGATCCTGGGGCACTGGTTGGTGGGTGCGGGTGCAGAAGCTGTCGATGGCCGCGAGCATGTCGGGAGGCCGCAAGAACGTTTCGTCATCGGGATCGACCAGGTGACCGAATGAAGGCTCCCGCGTTGCCAGTTCGACCAATTCGCGATAGTCATAGCGGTGGCCCTGCGCGGCAAAGGATTGACGGCATCCCTGCAACATCCACAGGCCCATCACATTCTTCAACAGTCTCGTAGTTCCATTCACGCCACCTTCGTTCGTGAAGTTCAGACGCAAGGCTTCAGGGGTGATCACCGGGGAATCCAGTTCGGTGCCTAGCAGCGACCAGGTTCCGGAACTAAGAAAGGCGGTGCCATCGCGAGCTGAAATTGCGGCCACCGCGGAGGCCGTATCGTGACACGCCGGTGCGATCACGGTGGTCCCCGCAAGAGAAGACTGACCCGCGATGCCTGGCAGGAGCGTGCCAATGATCGAGCCTGGTTCTGCAATCGGCGCCGGCAAATGAGCGGGCAGTTCCAGGAGCTGCATTAGGCCGGCCGCCCAACCGCGCTTCACTGGATCCACCATCTGGGTAGTTGTGGCGTTGGTGAATTCACAGACTGCATTTCCGGTGAGCCAGTAGTTGAACAGATCCGGGATCGTGAGCAGACATTTCGCAGCTTCAAGCAGCTTAGGAGTTTGAAGCCGCGCGGCGAAGAGCTGGTACAACGTGTTGATAGGCATGAACTGAATACCGGTCGCCCCGTAAATCTGCTCTTTGCTGACCCTGCCCAGGACTTCCTCCATAATTCCTTCGGTCCGGCGGTCGCGATAGTGGTAGGGATTCTGAAGCAACTCGCCGCGCTCTCCCAACAGGGCATAGTCGACACCCCATGCGTCGACCCCGATGCCCGCCAGGTCCACTTCGCCCAACCGCGAGAGCGCGTTCCTGACTTCGAACCAGAGCCGGGGCACGTCCCAGTGAAGGGATCCGCCATATTCGACCGGTTCATTGTCAAAGCGATGCACCTCCTCGGTCGTGAGAATGCCTGACTGAAGGTGCGCTAGAACCGCCCGTCCACTCTGGGCACCAAAGTCGAAGGCTAAGTAGGGCTTCTGCCGGGACTCGCGCATAGAAGATGACACTACGCTAACGCAAAGAGCTTATTACGTTTTCGCGTGAACACTTTCGCACCATTTATGGCAACTACCAGGACTAATCTTCTGCCATGACGTGGTAAATTTGCATGGTCATGATGAAGACCGAGGATCCTCAGGCGTATGAGGTAATACTCTGTGAATTTCGCGCGGCCCGTTCTTTCGTGATTCTCTCCATGTAGCCACTCTCCAGAAAGGCTTTCAGCGGATCGCGAGGCAGGCCTTTGGAATCACGCCACTCCTGAATTGCGGGGCGGACGTCGACGTTGAACGCGTCCTGTAACAACGATTCGGCACCGACGAGGTCGCAGTTAGTCTGCGCAAGCGATAGTTCCTCGTGATCGACCAGCGCGCCTTTCGCAAATAATTGTTGTGCCATGGTTACGGTTTGGATCGCCTCTTCGATTTTTCCCTTCAGATTGTGACTCTGGTCAACCATGTATGCGATATCGGCCGGTTTGCCTGTCTCCCACTCGAAGTTGCGAATCTCGTGGAAGATCCGAAAGACTTGATACGGATCGATGGAGCCGAGAGTCAAGTCATCGTCGGCGTACCGTCGATCATTGAAGTGAAAGCCGCCGAGCATGTCTTCTGAAAGCAGCCACGCAACAATTTGCTCGATATTCTGGGCTGCATAGTGATGCCCGGTATCGACCAAGACTTTCGCTTGTGGGCCGGCACCACGAGAGAGCAGCAGAGACATGCCCCAATCGGCGATATCGGTGTGGTAGAAGGCGGGCTCAAATGGCTTGTACTCAACCAGAAGTCGTTGCCCAGGTGACAATGCGGCATGGGAATCTTTTAGCGCCTCGGTAAACCACTGCTTGCGTTGCCGGATGTTCGCAGTTCCTGGGTAGTTTGATCCGTCCGCAAACCACATAGAGATATCGCGACTGTGAAGGCGCCGGGCAATCTCAATGCTGTCTTTTGTATGTTGCAACGCGCGGCGCCGAATAGCGGGATCAGGATTGCCGAAGGATCCAAACTTGTATTCCTGGTCTTGAAACAGGTTAGGGTTGATCGAACCGGGGAGAACTCCGTAGTGATCGGCAAACTTCTTGATTTCGTCTGCGCTCCGTATTCCATTCGGACAGTCCCAAAGAACATGCAACGCTACGGTAGGGCACACTCCAGTGAGCAGATGTACCTGCCCAGCGTCGCTAAACTTCTCCTCAGTAGTGGTGGCTGCGGCTGGTTGAATGAATTTTCCGAATCTCGTGCCTGTATTGGCGAAGCCCCAGGATGGAAGCTCGATGCGGAAGGACTCGAGCGCATCAAAAATTTTTCCAGCTTTGTGTGCGTCCATACGGAACCTCAATCTACGGATTCGAAGACTACAATCCTTGCCTTAACAAGGTCACGAATTTCTTTCGGAGAACGTGCGGTTTCGCATTGCAGAACGGTTAGCATAACACTCCGAAGGGTCAAACGCGTCAGAGGCCGAGACATTGAAAGCGCCGAATCGTCGGAACGCGCCGGGAGGCGAGCCTGGATTAGAGCGACAATTCTGCCATGCAGAATCTTTCCCGGTCCCCCGCCCTGATGGGCGACGGCCAAGGGAACCACTATCGGGCCAAAGTCCGCCTATTTGCGGGCCCGGGCTGCGCTCAAGATAATCTTGGTGCTTCACTCACAGAATTGCAATTGAGCAAACCGGATTGTCCCTGGTTCTTCGAGACGACGCCTGGCACGACAGGTCTGGAGCCCCTCGCCCTAGGCAACCCGCTCCATGACCGGGATCGCAAATTTTGCTTTGCAAAATAGAAAAAACGGATATCATGCCTACTCTATGAGCCCCAAAGTTCTTTCCCGGGATCGTTACCTGGTGAAGTCCATCGTTCACTCCTCGCAGTTGTTGACTGCTTTCCGCTCTCCTGGCGAGGCTCTGCCGCTGAAAGAAATTGCGGCACGATGCGGGTTGCCGAAGACCATGGTCTTCCGCCTTCTCTATACGCTCGAGAAATGCGGGATGGTGGACAAACTGGGGCAGAACCTCTATCAGTCTCGAGTGCGGCCGTGGAAACAGCGACTGTACCGGCTGGGATATGCGGCGCAAGGTACAGACTACCAGTTTTCCCGAGAGATCTCAGAGAGCTTGCAGCGTGCTGCGGTTGCCGAGGGAATCGAACTGATTTGCGTCGACAATCGTTACAGTGCAAAAATTGCCCAGCGCAGCGCGGATCTCCTGGTGCGCGAAAAAGTCGATCTCGCGATTGAATTCCAGACCGATGAAGAAGTGGCACCGATCGTGGCGGCTAAGTATCGGGAAGCGAACATCCCGATGATCGCGATTGATATACCCCATCCTGGCGCAACCTATTACGGCGCCAATAACTATGAGGCGGGTCTGATCGCCGGGCGATATCTCGGCCGATGGGTCAAAGAGCACTGGCAGTCTGAAGTGGACGAGATCATACTGCTTGAGTTGAAGCGGGCTGGGAACCTGCCGCGTATGCGTTTGTCCGGATTGCTGGTGGGCATCAACCTGGTGCTTCCGAGCGCAGCGCATTTCCGGGTGACGTATTTAGACGGGGATGGAGAACTCGGCCCCAGCTTTGAGGCCGTGCGAAAACATCTGCGATCATCTCATTCCAGACATGTCGTGGTCGGCGGAATCAATGACCCTAGTGCACTGGGAGCGCTGCGCGCTTTTCAGGAAGCGGGTCGAGCCGAGAACTGTGTCGTCATGGGACAGAACGCTTCGCCCGAGGGAAGAGCAGAACTACGCGAGCCCAAGACGCGTCTTGCGGGATCAGTCGCTTTCTTTCCAGAACGGTATGGAGAAAACATCATTCGAGTCAGCCTCGATATCTTGAACCAACGTCCGGTCCCGCCTGCCGTCTTTGTGGAACATAAGTTAGTCACACCCACCACCGTTGACCATTACTATCCGAACGATGGCTTGGCACAGATGGCGCGATCCGAGACCACGGTAATGCAGCGCGAGCATCGCACCGCGTAAACGGTCTGTCGCTCCGTTACCCGCCGCGCTCTGCCAGACCTTTTGTTCCCGACAAGACTGACGCGCGTCGCGCCCTCGACGTCCATTCGCCTTGCCCCCCTTTT
>CAWCVQ010000005.1:0-184280 GCA_963799025.1 uncultured Acidobacteriaceae bacterium
GAAGCAATAACAAGTTTCTGTTTCGAGGCCGCATTTGGGTGGATGGAAATGACTTCGCGATAACCCGGGTGGAAGGCCAGCCGGCTGTCAACCCTTCCCCTGGTGGACTATCAAAACTGACTTCCAACGTAGCTACCAGAAAATCGATAACTTCTGGTTACCAGAGTCCAACCAGAGCGAAACGAAGGTGCGCGTTCTCGGCACAGCGGTTTTAAGTATTGAATATCGCGATTACGAGATCACGCTGGCCACGGACGCAATAGCAGCCTCTACCCACAGCTATGCACGAGCCGCTGCAGCGGCCGAAAAGTTTTAAAGCTAAGGATCGTTGTCGATGTCACTCGCTGAAATTAGACCCGTCATGATTCTCGATCGCCAGACGCGGCATCTTTCCGGAAAATTACGCGCGCTCAGTGCCAGAACGACACTGTTGATGCTGTTTTTTGTGCTGGGGGCTGCGCGATCAGAGGCGGCAGAGCTCAAACAAAACACCCTTCAGGCTTGGGAAGCTTATGTTCAAACCTCCAAGCTGGCCATGCAGCAGCGCGCCGCCGGGCGCAGACCTTTCTTGTGGGTGGATGAATCGCCGGACCGATTGCGGCGGTTGCGAAGTGGCGAGCTGGTGGTGTCGAACCGGGATCACGCTGAGGTGCCATCAGGACTCATCCATCATTGGGTTGGCGCTATGTTTCTTCCGGGCGTCACGCTCGATGAGGTTAACGCGGTGTTCAACGATTACGACCACTACCCGGATTTCTACCGACCGCGCGTTCTGAGAGTGAACGTCCTCAAGCAAACGAATGGTTTATCAGAAAATAACCATGTTGGTGGTCCAGAAGGCCTTCGGGGTGACAGGTGCCGTGGAGGCCGACAACAAAGTCCACATCATCAAACTGGACACCTCCAGGGTATACAGCTTGAGCACCGCCACGCGCGTGCAGGAGATCGTTAACTATGGTCAGCCCGAGGAACGCCTGTCTGCGGAAAATCAAGGGCCGGGTTACGTCTGGCGCACGGCCAGCGTGGACCCGGCTCGAACAGCGCGACGGCGGTGTGTATATCGAAATGGAAATGATCAGCCTGAGCCGCGGCATTCCCGTTGGGGTTGGGTGGCTGATCAAGCCTTTCATAGAGCACATGCCACGAACTGTAATGCTCGAAATTCTGAAGGATACACGGAATGCCGTGACCGAACAATCCGACTAGGCCCGGACCATGATCAAAACGTCGCACAGAGCCGGCCGCGTCAATGATTCAGAACTAGGTAAGTCAAGAAAGGGCCCCACGCCGCCGGCTGCCGAGATCGGGAACGGCCCCACAGCAGTGATAAATCATTTCCGAATTTGTACAACGATCCATTGCGGAATTCCTGTTCCCCCCGCCCGCTAGACAGAGCCCGCGAAGAATGCGTCTAGGATCCTCCATTTCTCTTCCCTGAACACGGGTTGAGAGCATTGTAATCAGAGCAGTAAAAACAGCACATCGATTAAAACGCAGGGGGTCTGGTCCACGGCCTGTCGACCTTTGATGTTTCGAATTCGACACCCAAGACGATGAGTTTCTGTATCAGTCCGTGCCAGAGCTGCATCTAGTGATGACCTTTTGAAGGCAGCTGCCCTCATCTGGGCACAGCGGAAGCGCCTTCAATCGTCCATCTCCCTTCTCTACAAAGAGTTCCACTTGGCACACCAAATGCTTTTATCAATGCGTAAGGCAAAACCAGGTACCTGACGTTCTTACCTGATCCGCGTGGCAATTTACGACAGGGGAGAGCGAGGCTACCTGAAAAGGGACTAATGTAAATGGCAACTTGTGACCATCCTTCGGAATTAGTTCATCCCATCGCATACCCAACCGTTCAGAGGCCACGGCCGCGAATTGATTTGCGGGTTCCAGCATTGCCGGCGATTTCCAACCTGCAAGAAACAGAAGTCGGTGACATTTTCTATTTCATCGAACTGCGGCCGCGAAATCCCTGGGCGGCAACTGGATCGTTGGCTTTCCTTTCATTCCTCCTCCTTGCGCTAATTGTCGCTCCCCTGTATCGCCCGATTCCGCTGCCCAAAAGACATACGCTGACGACGTTATATCTGCAGCCGCCACCGGTGGCGGGTGGGAATGTCACGAAGTTTCAGGCTCCCAAGCCCGCGTCCGCATACGTGCCTACAAGCAAGGCTATTAACGCGCCAGTGCTTAAAACGCAGGAAGGACCGCCAGTTCCGCTCGGCACAAGTGAGGGAGTAGTCGGGGGAGTGCCTGGCGGAGTCGCCGGCGGAATTCCCAATGGAGTCGTTGGCGAAATGCTGAATAGCGCGCCAAGCGTTCCGGTTCTTGCGAAATCGCCGGTGCCGGCCCCGGTTAAGAGAATGCGTATCGCCTCCCGGGTAGCGGAGGCGAACCTGATCCACGACGTTCCGCCGCAGTATCCGACGGAGGCTGGTCGCGCGCGGATTGAAGGGACAGTAGTGCTGATGGCCGTAATCGGCACGGATGGAAGCGTGAAGGATGTGCGAGTTGAGAGCGGTTTACCAATGCTCGCGCAAGCCGCGATCGATGCGGTGAAGCAATGGCGTTACAAGCCGTACGTCGTAAATGGAGAACCGGTTGAAATTGACTCGCGAATCACAATCAACTTCACCCTTTCCGCAAGCTAGGAGTGTCAACGATGCAGAACAATAAACACGCCTTCTCTTACACGTTTTGGGACGGGATCCTGAAACTAGCACAAATGTTGATACTGATCGCCCTGGGCGGAGTGATCGTTGCAGTACCCGTGTCCGCCCAGCCCCCTGAAACGCCAAATATAAAAACAGGAAAGATCCTCGGTACCGTGGTCGATACCAGCGACGATCCGATTCCCGCTGCCACAGTAGTCCTTCAAGGGCCGGCCGGCGATCGTCTGACTGTAGTAACAAAGGACGATGGAACGTTTGCATTTGACGAGGCTCCGGCGGGAGTTACCTATCAGATCGCCGTCATCGCTGAAGGATTTGCAAAATGGAGCTCTTCCATCACAGTCGAACCCGGGCAAGACAAAACTCTAAGCGAGGTCAGACTCCGCATTCTGGCTGTGCAGCCGGCAGTTACCGTGAGTTATTCGTCGAAGGAGGTTGCTGCCCAACAGCTCAAAGCCGAGGAACAGCAGCGTGTGCTGAGGTTTATTCCGAACGTTTATGTCGTGTACGACCCGCACCCGGAGCCTCTTACCTCGAAGATGAAGTTTCAGCTAGCCTACAAAGATCTCACCCATCCAGTGTTCTTCGCCCGTAGTCTGCATGGGCAGGAGTCGAGGAGGCCGCTGGTCTCCGCAATTACCCACAAAATGCAAGAGGGTATGGAGATCGGTTAGGGACCGGCCTTGCTGACGGTGTCACCGAAGGCTTGATCGGCAATGCTGTTCTGCCATCGCTCCTGCATCAGGATCCTCGCTATTTCTATCAAGGCAGCGGTACGAAGAAGTCCGGGCATCCACTCCATGTTAGCTGCCTTTATTTGTAAGGGAGACAACGGAACGTGGCAGCCGAATTACTCTACGTGGGGCGGCAGTCTCATCTCCTCTTCTATTTCCCTCGCGTACTACCCGAGTTCAGACCGCAATGCTCGGCACGTATTCGGGAACTTTGGAATTGGAATGGGCCTGCATGTTGCTGGCGGTTTGGCGCAGGAGTTCATCTTGAGCAAGTTCACAAGCAGGGGCAAGCAATAGTTTCGAGCGCTCGCAAGCTATTGCGAGATAGGAGGAACGACCATGTGCTCTTCAATGCTAATTGTGCAGGCAGCGCCGACCAGCGCCTCGCTCGTCCAAGGCGCTTGCTGTGACATCTGCCCCCCCGTTCACGAGAAGTACGAGGCGAATTCAATCCTCTACATATGAACTGGGTCCTGGTGGACGACACGAAGGAAATCCCCGCGCCCAAATGCGGTGGGTAGTTGACCGATAGGCATGCTGGCCTCGAATCCTTATGTACATTCTGCCTCGGTTACTCCTCCATCCGCCGACGTCTGTCGTGCTTCAAGTGTTGTTGCTTTCGGCTGTGTACTCGTAGTGATCGGCGCATATTGTTTTTGTCCGGGCGCATTTGCCCAGACATCGGATACCCGAACAGCGGAGGAGTCGACCAAGTCGTGGACAGCCACAACGGACTTGAAGAGCGACGATCTAATTCCTGAACGTATTCCGGTGCGCATCATCGAAAGCCATAGCCAGAATGGCAACCGGACATTGGACAAGCGATCGGTCGAGATCCGCGGGACTGATGGACATTTCGAACCTTATCAGGACATCGAAAGGGAAACCCTGACCGTCATGCTTCCATCGTGAAAACCACGATGCGCACGTTCGCTCGGGATGTAAATGGGGTGAAAGCCCTCGTGCAGGTAACGGAAGAGGAGAAACACATCCTGCCCGGCGATGACTCGAATATAGTGCGCGTTACCTACACGCCGATGTCAATGGACGGCTTCAACCGGTTCAACGCGAAACCGTGGACACGAAAAAGATCGGGAGGGATTTGGAAGAAACAAACACGATGGTGATGCTCCCCAGCGCCAACGGCGGTTTGTCTCCCGCTTTCAGGACGCACGAACTCCGCAAGCGAGCCGCAAACGATACGGTCGAAACGGAAAAAACCACATGGCTTCCGGACGTTAACGGAGAGTGGCAACTGAGCGAGATACGGCAAAATACTACGACTCAAGAAGCCAAAGACCGCACCACCAAGGAGCGCGTTTCCCGGCGCGACTCCGAAGGCAAGTTAAGCGAAGTCTCCCACTTCGTGAGCCAGGAGTCCGAGAGCACTTCGGGAGAAAAACGTAGCGTCGTGGAAATCTATTCCATCGATGTGCCGGGTATCACGCGGGACGGCAGCCTGCACCTGGTTGAGCGCAAAACTAGTACCGAGAGTTCGAGTTTCACTGGCGAGCGAGCAACCGAACAAAAAGTCGAACAGACCAATTCGGGCGATCCCGGTTCGGGTCTCCGCGTGTCCGTATTGATTGACGGCAGGGAGGTTACCGGACCTTCAGGAGAACAGTCCACCGTAAGCATTCGAGGGCGCGATTCGAACGGGAATGTGGGAATCGTCTCGGTTGATACGACGAAGGCGGATCGGATCTCCACCATTCAGGTTCAGCAGACGCCTGCCGAGAAGCCGTAATAAAGCTATCGCAGATTGATTGATGGCTACGCCAAGTACGGCCGGCGGCTGGGACTAGCTTACCAGTGCTGCCCAAGTTCGGTCAGTGCCCGTGGCAGGTCATTCGATATCTTTGTCGGATCTACCGATCTAATTGATGAACTGGCATTTTCATTCACTTAGAAGTGGCTATCTCTGGCAACCGGATTGCGAATACGAAGTGCGATCTTCAAATTCGCTCCAGGAGTTGGCCATGCTGGGAGAACTGACAAACATCCCTTCTGACACACTCATTGACATGCTGTACATCATCCTCGCCGGTGAGTTCACAAACACTGTGAGCGATGTGGCGGAAATTGAACAGATTCAGCGCGAGTTGCAAAGAAGAGGCAAGGCGCAAAATTGGAACTTTCAAACAGTTAACTGACGGAAACGTGCACGGGCTTTATGTATCACATGAATTGTTCCGCTGAGCTGTGGACCAACTGGCGCATGCTCGCAGATCGGAGACGAGTCGATCATGATTACTAACGCCGCCGCCAGGCGGCAGGCAGTGCAGGATACTGAGAAACTCATTGCCCAATATGGATGTGGTCCTGTGCACTTCTCGAAAACGGACGAAGCACTGTACGAAAGGCACCTGCTGTTCGACAGTGGCGTCAATCTTGCGGCCGCGACCGCGCGTGATCGGTTCGAGGCTCTTGCGCGGTCGGTGCGAGACGTTCTATCTCAGCGATGGCTCTTGACCGAGAAGACTTATGAGGAGAAGAACCCCAAGCGCCTCTATTACCTTTCGCTGGAGTTTCTCATCGGCCGCTCGCTAGCCAACAATGTTACGAATCTTCTGCTCTCTCCTTTGACGAATCAGTTCATCGAGGACAAGAAACTCAATCTCCTCGAGATTTTGGAGCAGGAACCCGACGCGGGACTGGGCAATGGCGGGCTTGGACGTTTGGCAGCATGCTTCATTGAATCGGCCGCCACGTTGCAACTACCGGCCATGGGGTACGGACTGCGATATGAATACGGTATCTTCAGGCAGTCAATCCAGAACGGATGGCAACAGGAAATGCCGGATAACTGGCTCCGTTCTCCCGACCCATGGGAGATCGCTCGTCCGAACGAGAAGGTTGAAGTCAGCGTGGGCTGCTCATTCGAGCTCAGCGGAGGCAGCCTACGCCCCGTGCCTGGTCGTCCGTCGACTTTGATCGGCATCCCATTTGACCGTCCAGTGATCGGGTACGGCGGTTCCACGATCAACACGCTCCGCCTTTGGGCGGCAGCCGCACCCGACTATTTCAACTTTGAAGAGTTCTCGCATGGCGATTTCGTCGAAGCGTTCGCTCAGACCCTCGGAGCTGAAACCCTGACGCGCGTCCTTTATCCCGATGACTCAAGAATCATGGGACAGGGGCTACGGCTGATGCAGGAGTACTTCCTGGTTGCCTGCTCGCTGGCAGATGCCGTGCGCCGATTCCAACGCTCCAACTCGGATTGGAGCTCGTTTGCAGACAAAGTCGCGATTCAGATGAACGACACGCATCCAGCTCTGGCAGTGCCGGAACTCATGCGCATTCTGGTTGACCAGGTGTACCTCGGCTGGGATGAAGCATGGCACATCACGCAGAACACTCTGGCTTACACCAATCACACCTTGTTGCCCGAAGCGCTTGAAAAGTGGAACGTCCGGTGGTTTGAAGAAATGTTGCCCAGGCAACTCGAGATCATCTATGAGATCAATCGCCGCTTTCTCGGCGATGCTCGCGGACGGTTTCCGGGCGACCAGGAACGGATTCAGCGCGTGAGCCTCGTCGAAGATGGTCCGGAAAAAAAGATTCGGATGGCGAACCTGGCGGTCGTAGGTTCTCACAGCACCAACGGGGTGGCAGAGATTCACTCCAAGCTGTTGCGTGAGACCACGCTTAAGGACTTGGCAGAAATGTTTACCGAACGTTTCAACAACAAGACGAATGGGGTAACGCCCCGGCGCTGGCTGCAATTATGCAATCCCGGGTTTTCGAGACTCATCACTGATGCCATTGGCGATGCGTGGATCCGTGATTTAAGCGAATTAAGCAAGCTCAAAGCATTCACCGAGGACGAAGGCTTCCGTGATAACTTCCGCAAAGCCAAGCGAAATGCCAAGCGACAATTCTGTGATTGGCTCCGCTGGTCGACAGGGCAGACCGTGGGTCCGGAGTCGATCTTCGATTGCCAGGTCAAACGCATCCACGAGTACAAGCGTCAGTTCCTGAATGCACTCCGGATCGTGGTGCTCTACAACCGGCTGCGTCAGGATCCGGGGCTCAACCTGTACCCACGGACGTTCTTTTTCGCCGGCAAGGCAGCGCCTGCCTACCGGCTCGCCAAAGTGATCATCAAATTCATTAACAATCTGGCTGCGACTATCGACGGCGATCCCAGAGTACACGGACGGCTTAAAGTGATATTCCTGCCCGACTACTGCGTTTCGCTGGCGGAGCGTCTGATCCCCGCCAGTGACGTTTCGAACCAGATCTCGACGGCAGGCTACGAAGCTAGTGGGACAAGCAACATGAAGTTCATGATGAACGGCGCGTTGACGGTCGGCACGCGCGACGGCGCGACTATTGAGATGGCCGCCGAAGCCGGGCAAGAAAATTTCTTCCTGTTCGGTCTAACGGCAGAGCAGGTGATTGGCAGTCGGGGATGGTACAACCCCCACTGGCACTACGAACAGGAGCCGGAGACCCGTCAGGCGCTGGACTTGATCTTCTCGAATTACTTCAGCCGTGATGAGCCGGGCGTCTTCGAGCCGTTGCGCGACATGTTGCTCACACATGGCGACCATTACATGCACTTGGCTGACCTGAAGTCGTACCTCGAGGCAGACGAGCGGCTCTGCGCGTTGTATGCCGATCCCAGCGAGTGGACGCGCACGGCTATCTTGAATGTGGCGGGCTCCGGGAAGTTCTCCAGCGACCGCACGATTGCTGAATACGCGGAAGAAATCTGGAATGTAAAGCCGTGTCCAATACCAGAGAAACCGTAAAACAGGATGCGGCACAAAGAACGCAAGAAATAAGGAGACCGCAGTGAAATTTACAAAGGCAACTATCTTTCCAGCGGCGGCAAAGTTTGGTCCAGCATTAGTCCTGGCGCTCGTCGCGTGCTCCGTGACATTCGCGCAGGAGGTGAGAGCCAACTTCATGCCAGAAACTGATTTTTCAAAATTCCATGCCTATGCATGGGTCGACGACGTACAAGGCGTGCCTGCGGTGGGCGGCCGTCCCGACCAGATCCTGGACGCTCAGGTCAAGCAGGCGATCGATTCACAGATGGCGGCCAAGGGCTTCACCAAAGTGGAGGACGGCGTTAAAGCCGATTTACTGCTTGGCTACCAGCTCGCGATCGATCAGGAGAAACAGATAAATGGCTTCGGGGACAACTTGGGCGGCTGGGGCCCGTGGGGAGGCGGCCTCGGTACATTTTCAGCCAGTACGTCAAGCTATCAGATCGGGACTTTCGTCGTTGGTATGTATGACCCTGCCGCCAAAAAGCTCGTTTGGATAGGTGCTGCCCAACATGCGATTGAACCCAGCAAAAAACAGGAGAAGAACCAGGAAAGGCTCAATAAGGGAGCAAAAAAACTGCTGAAGGACTTTCCTCCGGGACGCATTAAATAGAGACGCCGACTGTGACGAAGGCGGAGAACCTGGCAACTACTGGCGTCGCACGCGGTCGGTGAATAGTCAGCTGCCCGCCCTGAAGGCAACTTAATAGAACAAATAGACAGGAGAACTTGTAATAAACGTGAAGCAGATTTGCGGAGTGATTTTCGCTTTAAGCATGGCGGCGGTCGTTGCCCACGCGGATTCTTTGGAATTGAAGAATGGAAGTCTGATCAAGGGTAAATTCATGGGTGGGACCCAGACGAGCATGAGCTTTCAGGTAGGATCGTCGGTGCAAAGCTATGATGTCGCCGATATTCGTTCGCTCCGATTCGAGTCCGAAGCGCAGGGTGCGTCGCCCTCGGTTCCTTCGAAGCAGACGACTGCACCTTCGACCATGGAAAAGGATGAAGTCGCGAGGGCTTCGTCCACGGTGACCATTCCTGCCGGTACACGGATTTCGGTTCGCACCATCGATACGATTGACTCCACAAAAAATCGACTGGGATATCGCTTTCAGGCTTCGCTCGAACAACCTCTGTCGATAGATGGCAACGTGGTGGTTCCGAAGGGCGCAGATGTTTATGGCCGGCTGGACGAGTCCAAAAAGACCGGAACTTTCGCTGGCAAGTCGCAACTTAAACTCCAGCTAACCGGAATCGTCGTCAATGGCCAAACTCTGCCCCTAGTCACGGGAGAATACGAAGTCACAGGCAAGTCCAAGGGCGAGAGCACCGCGAAAAGAACTGTTGGGGGAGCGGCCCTTGGAAGCATCATCGGTGCGCTTGCAGGTGGCGGGAAAGGAGCGGCCGTCGGGGCCGGAACGGGGGCGGGCGTGGGAGCTGGTTCCGAAGTTATAACCAAGGGAGACGAAGTAAAGATCCCAAGCGAAACCTTACTAGATTTCACCCTGCACAGAGCTTGACGATTCCGAAACACGCAGTGGATCACGCTGCTCGAGAAGAGGCACACACATGAAGATGTTTCTTCCGCGATGATGCGGTCTTTCATTCGTTCACAGAGCAGGGCTCCCCATATTTTCATTTGAACTTTGGTGGTCAGAAAGATTCGGAATCGAGACCATAAGAATGGAAAGACTGTCAACTGAGGACAAGTGTGTGACAAACGGTGCCCCGTTGGACATTATTAAGTAGGCACCCAGCGGTCCAAAATTTATCAATTCCCGACCGACGCTTAGGCGGACATCGGCGCTGTTCACTGAGTGGTCACAATAAAGCGTCCATCTTGACGAATTAAGTTGTTGATTGAAAAAGGGTTTAGGCCGAGAGAATCCCTGAAAAGGCTACGTCGGCGGTCCAACTCCGTCCCTGGCCACCATATCTTTATCTTTCATGTCCGTAAGGGCTTGCGGTCCATAATGTCAGCTCTACATTTTCTGGTTTCTCGTCCGGTAGCCAAGAATATTACACAGCCAAATGCATACCGATCAAGGATATAAGTCACGGGAGAGCGCAGCCCAGTGGGCTGGGCCTCAGCCGGCTTGGCGTGCAAGAGTCGCATCTCCACTCCTTCATTGCATCGTGCCTGGTCAGTAGTGAAATTGATAGCGGACCTCCAAACAAATCTTCCTTGGGTTGTTCCAGTGGAATCTACCGAGGGCCCCCGGTTGCCGAAATCTAAGCGGCGATTGGCTACGTTCAAGGCCATTCAAAGCCCCGAAGAGGCAGGAGAACGAGGCCAAATGAAGAAGATGAAGATAAATGGCAAGGAAGACGATGTATGAGAGTGAGCGTGCTTGCCTTCTGCTGTTATCGACCGCATCAGGCAGAGTGGGAAGACTCCTCGTAAACGGAGATGGTGTGAGCGATCATTTGCGCCCAAGTCTGATTGCGGACGGTGTCTTCAGGGGTAGCGATATGAACCTCATCGCGTTGGCTAGCTGAACAGCCGAGACAATCGCAGAACTGGTTGAGATGGGTGCGGAATCGGCGCATTCCAACTGCGGATCGAATATCTTCGTCCGTTTTCGTTTCTCTTGAGAGTTCCATGGTTAGAGCCTCTTTCCGTTTTCCCCCAACGAAGGCAAGCGATGCGGCTTCAACTTGCTGGTTCGAATTGTTGTTTCCGCACCGTCGTTCCAGTCCTTGTCATCGGGAACCTCTTTTTTGGCCATCCTCTTCACAAGCTCTACCGGAATCTGCTCGAAATGTGTCTTGGACTTCTGCATCGCGCTTACTCCTTCTGATCTTTCTAAACAGTAGCAGGCGCGAAGTCGTACGGGTCATATAGTTAGGGAAACGAAATTTCATTCAGCCGCCGATAAGCCATTGCAATAACGAGATTTGGACCGTGATCCGTTTTAGGGCAAGTGCTCGTAGCGGTGAGCCTATCCCGGCTGCATTTAATTTCTCTTGACACTGCATTTAATTGTTCTTGACGCACTGCAACCTTTAGATTATGATTACGAGACGTTACGTTAACGTGTGGGTCTAACGCAAGGAGTAATCATGAGCCCGCGAGCCATGAGTTTCAAGACGATGTCGCAAAAGGATGTCCCGCAAGGTCGAAATGGAAAGCACAAACAGATCGTTACCAAAATTCTCGATGATCTCGATCAACTAAAAGAGGGCGTTGCACTCAAGGTGCCCTTGGCTGAACTGGCGGAAGGCAAGGAAAGGGTTCGTGCAGCGTTGAATCGCGCAACCCGCAAAGGGGGTCGTAACGTTGCGACCGCTACTGACGACAATTACCTGTACGTCTGGAACCAAAACCACTAGGCAGCATCATTGAACTGATCTCTGTCGGTGACGAACAGACGCGCTGTATAGGAGACAACTGATGGCCCTGGGCGAGCAGTCGATCCATTTTGCTAACGCGACGCTCGGAACCGAGCGTCACATTTGCGCTTTCTTTCACTCCTCGGATGAAGAGTACCGAATACTTCTTCCATTTATTCGCGAAGGAATCGAACGTGGGGAGAAGGCCTTTCACATCGTGGATCCCCGCACCATGGAAGACCATTTTCGCCGCTTGCGAGAGGCAGGAATCGAAACTGAAGCTGCGGGTCAGCGGGGACAGTTGGTCGTGAAACGCTGGCAAGATGCTTATTTGCGCGACGGTCATTTTGATCAAGACCGTATGTTGTCCCTCATCGAAGAAGTTCTGTCTGGAGGGCCTAAGGAGGGCTTTCCGCTTACTCGGCTTGTTGCCCATATGGACTGGGCGCTGGAAGACTTCCCCGGCGTCAATGATCTGGTTGAATACGAAACGCGGCTGAATTTCATCTTGCCCAAGTACCAAGACCCGGTCATATGAACGTATGACTGCGCCAAGTTTGGCGCCGGCATTGCAATGGATATTCTGCGGACACACCCGATGGTGATCCTTGGAGGTGTACTCCAGAAGAACCCGTTCTTCGTGCCCCCTGCGGAGTTTCTGGCGGAACTACGGGAACGTGGAGCCTACGGTTCGCGGCCGACGGCAGCATAAACAAGATGGAAAACGGTGAGAAAGAAATCCGGGAACTGCGGCGCCTGCTTCGCGATCTTGTGGCTTTAGCCACGACGCCTGCGGGGTGGGTGGGACGCGACCGAGAGCGGATTGTCGAAAGTGCCGCCGATGTCCTCCTGCATACCCTACGAGCTGACGCGGTATACGTCTGTCTGCAGTCACCAAGAACGATCGAGGTGGTTCGTAGTCCTCTGCATCCTGGATTTAGCGATGAGGTCAGACGGCTGTGGCCGCACCCTGTGACAGCTAGCCTGCACATTGACACGATTACCGGTTCCACATGGCCGAGCGCGTTAAGGGTCGCAATGCAACCAATCGGCATCTCGGGGGACGATGGTTTCATCGTCGTCGGCTGTGCGAATTCTGAGTTCCCAAGTGAAGGGGAGGCCTTATTACTATCTGTATCGGCGAACCAAGCTGCAGTGGCGCTGCAAGCTGCTCTCTTGCGAACAGAAGCAGAGTTGGTGGAACGCAAGCTCAGAGCGGCAGCTGAGTCCGAGCGGAGCCGTTTGCATGACCTGTTTATGCAAGCGCCAGCCGCGATCGGCTTCCTCAGTGGTCCCGAGCACCGCTTCACGTTTGTCAATCTCGACTACGTGAAGCTGACGGGACGCAAACGAGCCGAAGATTTTGTTGGTAAAACGGTGCGCGAAGCCATCCCCGAACTGGAGGGACAAGGTCTATTTGAACTACTCGATGGGGTTTATAACACCGGGGTTCCTTACATTGCCACGGCTAGAAAAGTGATTCTAAATCGAGGTGCCCATGGCCAGCCCGAGAACACCTATTTCGACTTTATTTATCAGCCCATGCGGGATGCTGCCGGGCAGGTCGAGGGGATTTTAATTCACGGGAATGATGTCACGCAGCAAGTGCTGGCGAGGCAAGAGATCGAGAAACGTGAGCAGCAGTTCCGCACGCTGGCGGAGTCAATTCCTCAACTTGTGTGGATGGCAGAGTCCGACGGCTACATCTTTTGGTACAACCAGCGCTGGTACGAGTACACGGGCACCACTCCTGAACAAATGGAAGGGTGGGGCTGGCAAACGGTGCATGACCCCGACATTCTGCCGAAAGTTCTCGAGCGTTGGAAGCACTCGATCGTAAATGGGGAGCCGTTTGAGATGGTGTTCCCGCTACGTGGAGCCGACGGCGTGTTTCGGGATTTTCTAACCAGGGTTCATCCCGTAAAGGACGAGAATGGCGCCGTGACCCGCTGGTTTGGCACCAATACCGATGTCACGGCCCAGCGAAAAGCCGAATTGGCAGTGCGCGAAAGTGAAAGGCGCTTCCGCGAGATGATTGACGCTCTACCGGCGGCCATCTATACCACGGATCCGGAAGGGCGATTAACTCACTTCAATCCCGCAGCGGTCGACTTTTCCGGCAGAACGCCGGAACTCGGAACGGATCAGTGGTGTGTCAGTTGGAAGCTTTACTACCCAGATGGCCGGCCAATGCCACATGATGAATGTCCGATGGCCATCGCCTTGAAGGAAGGCCGCATTATCCAAGGAGCCGAGGCCATTGCAGAACGGCCTGACGGAACCCGTCGATGGTTTACTCCATATCCGACTCCCATCAAAGATAGCCAGGGGAAAATTATTGGCGGCATCAACATGCTGCTGGACATCACCGAGCGCAAACAGGCCGAGGAGGCAACGGCCCACTTGGCCGCAATTGTCGCTTCCTCCGACGATGCCATCATCAGCAAGAACCTCGACGGCATCATTCAAAGCTGGAATAAGAGCGCAGAGCACATGTTCGGCTATACCGCCGAGGAGGCGGTCGGTAAACACATTACACTCATCGTCCCCAAGGATCGTTGGGACGAGGAAAAGAAGATTCTTGCCCGCTTGCGCCGCGGGGACAGGATCGTCCATTTCCAGACGGTCCGTCGCCGTAAAGACGGCAGCACCTTCGATTTGTCGCTCACGATCTCTCCTGTCAAAGATCGCTCAGGACGGGTGATCGGCGCTTCTAACGTAGCGCGGGATATCACGCACCTGAAGCAAATCGAGCGAGCTTTGCGCGAGAGCGAAGAGCGTTTCCGGGCGATGGTGGAAACAACCCCGGAATGTGTAAAGGTGGTCGCGCCCGACGGGACCTTGCAGCACATGAACTCAGCAGGCCTTGCGATGGTCGGGGCCAAGCTCGCGGAGACGGTAGTCGGGAAAAGTATTTATGACTTAATTGCTGCTGAAGACCGGGAGAAGTTCCGAGCCTTCAACGAACGCATCTGCCGTGGTGACAAGGACTCGTTGGAGTTCGACATGATCGGGCTCGATGGCACGCGACACCACATGGAAACGCATGCCGCGCCGTTGCATAATCCTGACGGCCGGATCGTGCAGCTGGCCATCACACATGACGTTACGGAACGCAAGCGGGCCGAGCTCGAGCTGCGGGAGAGCGAACAGCGCTATCGGGCAGTCACGGATGCCTCGCCGATCATGGTTTGGATGTCTGGAACCGACAAGCTTTGCTATTACTTCAACAAAGGATGGTTGGACTTCGTCGGGCGCACGCTGGAGCAGGAAGCGGGCAACGGCTGGACAGAGAATGTCCATCCCGAGGATTTTGATCGCTGCCTACAGATCTACGTCAAAAACTTCGATGCTCGTCAGCCATTCGAGATGGAGTACCGTCTGCGGCATCACACCGGCGAATACCGCTGGATTACTGACCACGGTACGCCACGCTACGCAACGGATGGAACGTTTGAAGGCTATGTCGGCGGATGTCTCGATATCCACGATCAGAAAGAGGCGGCGGAGAAAGCTCGCAGTGCGGACGTAACCTTACAGCTGATGAAAATACAGGACGAGGAGCGTCGTCATATTGCGCGCGAGTTGCACGATAGCGCAGGACAGACCTTAACGGTGCTTGGCATGAGCCTGGCGCAGTTGGCCCAGAAGATCGGCCGACGTTCGCCCGAAATTGCCACCGACGTCGACAAAATCCAAGATACGGTTCAACAGCTGCATCGTGACATACGCACCGCTTCTTACCTATTGCATCCGCCGCTCCTCGATGAAAATGGTTTGTATTCTGCGATTAGCTGGTACGTTGACGGGCTTCGCGAACGCAGTAACTTGGACATTCGATTAGAGATCCCTGAAGACTTTGGGAGGTTGCCGCGCGATATGGAACTCGTCATCTTCCGTTTGGTGCAGGAATGCTTGACGAACGTCCATCGACATTCCCACAGCAAGACGGCTTCGATCCGGATGGCACGAGAACTGAGCCAAATCGCGCTGGATATCCGTGACGAAGGCAGAGGTATGTCGCCTGAACGTTTGACTGAGATTCGATCGGGGCGCTCAGGAGTCGGAATCAGAGGGATGCGGGAAAGGCTGCGGCAAGTCGCGGGCACGATGAATATCGAATCAGGGAGTTTTGGTACGCATATATTCGTGACGATCCCAATTCCCAAGACCACACCCTCAGAAGAACAGAGGAAGACTGAGCCCTTGCAAGCTGCTGTGTGAAAAGTGGGCATATTTTGACCGGGTCCATGAGAGTCCTCATTGCGGATGACAATGAGCTGGTTCGACGCGGCATTGTTACCGTTCTATCCGGCGAGAACGAGTTGGAAGTGTGCGTTGGAGAAGCTTCGGATGCCGACGAAACGCTTAAGAAAGCTGACGAGTTAAAGTCTAGTCTGATTTTGCTCGACGTGAGTATGCCCGGTACGAATGGGCTTGAATACAGCACGCCTTTTAAGGGAAGAGTTTCCGGAGGTCAAAATTCTAATCATCAGCCAGCACAATCCTAAACAACTCTTGCCTCGTTCACTCGAAGTTGGCGCGCATGGCTGCATAGACAAGGCACGGCTCGCCGTAGACTTATTGCCAACTTTGAAGAACATGTTCCAGAATTGATCCACTCTAAGATACTGCGCAGTCGTTGTATAGGTGGAAGTGCTGCTCTTTCTACTTACTGCGCTGCGAGAGCCGCTTTCAGATCATCATGCTCAAATGCCGACGCCATGCGGTCGATTTCGCCTTTGGCGAGACCACGCCGTGCGGCTTCGCCGCGCCACTTCGATACGGCCTTGCCGACCTGTCTTGCTATGTCGCGCGCTTTGCCGTCGTCCAGATCGAAATATCCCGCCACCTCCTTAGCTGCTCTCAGTCGACATGGGTAGGGATAAGACGATATCTTACTTTCATGCGGACCACTATTTCTTCCAAGGGCCAAGTTGTTTTGCCAGCAGAATTCCGGCAAATGGACCGGATCGAGCCGGGGCAGGAGTTCGACGTCGAGCGTCTTGATCGTGGAGACTATCGCCTCACTCGTCGCGTTGCTCCGCCGAACGAGGGGGCCATTGACTGGCCGCTCGCGTGTCCGCACAAGGATTTTTTTGTTTCTATCGCCTCTGATTCGACCGATACCCTGTGAAATATCTGGTTGACGCCAACGTTTTGAGTGAACCGACGAAGCCACTTCCGGATCCGCGGGTTGTCTACTGGCTTCGCGAGCAGGAACCTGAGATCGCAGTCGATCCGGTGCAGTGAGGATCATCCCGTGCAACCTGCCGGAATGTCGCTTCCGCAGTTTCGAAGGCAACCCTCCCGAGCAGGGTGTTGTTTCCGACCTCACTTTCGGCGGTAAGAATCTGGACTGGCTCTACCTAGCCGAAAGTGGCAGACTCTTTCGTCGGTGGTCGAAGTCACAGGCGCGGCGGTTGGCAGTCCAACGAAGCTACCTGAGCCTCCGTTGTGAGGGCGGCGTGAGATTTAGTCAAGACATGAATCGGCGTACATTTTTGACGCAAGCTGTGGGGCTCGGCGCGGCTGCAATGGCCCAATCACATTTCTCTCGTAGGCTGCAGGCTGTGTCGAGTGACTCGGAAGTGCATGTTACGCTCGATCCTGCGCAGACCATTGCCGTTATTCCGCCGGACTTCATGGGACTCGGCTACGAGAGCTCTTCAGTGGCACGTCCGGGTCTGCTTAGCGCGCAAAATTCAATTTACGTTCAACTCGTTCGGACATTGGGAGCGCGCGGAGTCATACGTGTTGGTGGAAATACTTCGGATTACTCCTCCTATTCCGCGACTGGGCAGCCGCTCTCCTCGCCAGAGGGAAAAGCGGGATCGGTGGTCAATGTCGCGGTGCTTCGTGATCTTGCTTATTTTCTGGATGCGACCGGATGGAAACTCATTTGGGGGCTCAATCTAGGCCATGGCACGCTGGAAAATGCGGTTGCTGAGGCGAAAGCAGTCATGGCCGCGTCGAAAGGGAATCTGCTTGCCTTTGAAATCGGTAACGAGCCCGACCTGTTTCCGCGCCACGCAGGTCTTCGCCACGCGGGCTATGGCTATGACGACTACCTTCGTGAGTATCGCGCGTACCGGGACGCGCTCCGCAAGGCCATCCCGAACATTGCCTTCGCCGGGCCTGATGTGGCGGGTGCGACCGACTGGGTCGCAAGATTTGCCGTCGACGAAGGCAAGGATATCAAACTCCTCACCCACCACTACTATCGCGAGGGCCAGAATCCTACCAGCAGCATCGACAAACTTCTTCATACGGATCCAAAGCTCGCTCCCATTCTTGAGAAACTCAGGACTGCGTCGGAATCTTCTGGCGTACCCTACCGAATCTGTGAAACAAACTCTTTCTCCGGCGGCGGCAAACCTGGAGTGAGCGACACTACTGCGGCCGCTCTCTGGGTACTTGACTTCATGTTCGTGCTCGCTTCCGCAGGCTGCGCTGGCGTGAACATGGAGACTGGAGTCAACCAGCTGGGTTTCGTCAGTTCCTATTCGCCAATCGGCGACGATGAGCAGGGCCACTATTGGGCCGCTCCCGAGTACTACGGCATGCTCGCGTTTGCACGAGCTGGCGCGGGTCGCATCATAGGCAGCAGCATCGATTACGGAAACAGAAACATCACAGCGTACGCAACCCAGCCGAGCAAGCACCGCACTGTGCTCACCCTTATTAACAAGGAACCGTCGTTTGTGGGGAACGTTGTTTTCGACGCACCGACATCGTTCCGGAGTGGATCGCTGGTCCGCCTGTCAGGATCCTCGTTGGAAAGCAAATCCGGCGTGACGCTAGGTGATGCAACCGTATCTTCCGCCGGCTTTTGGAAGCCTGCTAGGGAAGAAGAGGTCAGCAGAACCGGAACAAGACTGCAGGTTCGCGTCCCGGCAGCCAGTGCTGCGATCGTCACCCTCCACGCTTGAGTGTCAGTTTTCCGCCGCAGAGCCCCGCTGATTGAGTGCAAGTACGTAGACGTATTATTCCCGGTCAATTTCTGGGTGAGGTGTAAACGTGTACATTCGCGTTTAAACAAAGTAAACTGTGCGGCGGTTCACTTGGAACCACGAAGAAGAGGACTCCATGAGCCGTCGCCTGCTTTCGACAAGAATTTTGGTTGCTGTCATGCTCTACGGCACGTTCGCTGGCGCGCAAACCGCTCGACCACCTGCCGTCCCATTGGTTACACATGATCCCTATTTCAGCATTTGGTCCATGAACGATCATCTGAATGACGGGCCGACCCGCCACTGGACAGGCAAGGCTCAGCGTCTCACCGGTTTGGTCCGTATCGACGGGAACGTCTTTCGTTGGATGGGAGATGCTCCGCGTAGCGTCGCCGCACTGCCCGAGACGAGTCTGACCGTCACGCCTACCCGTACCGTCTATCAGTTTGCGGGTCAAGGTGTATCCCTGAAAGTCGATTTCCTGTCTCCTTTGCTTCCAAGCGACCCAGACGTAATGTCCCGGCCCGTGACTTATATCACCATGACGGCGCGATCCAAGGACGCCGCGCCCCACAGTATTCAGTTACTGTTGGCCGCGGATGCATCTCTGGCGGTCGACAGCGGCACGCAGGAGGTCGTTTGGTCTCGTTCCCGGCTCAAGGCAATAACAGTCTTGCGCGCATCCGACTTCGAACAGCCGGTTCTGCAGAAATCGGGCGATGATCTTCGCATCGACTGGGGATATTTATTGCTGGCCGTCCCTGATCAGGCGGGTGTAAGTGCGTCTACACAAGCGAGCGACGATGTGGAGTCACAGTTTGCCGGGGGAAAGCCATTGTCATCCGATGACATGGACATGCCTCGGAGGGCTGATCGCAGAACGGTGTTGGCTTCGGTGTTCGATCTGGGGCAGATCGGCAACACTGCGTCGTCCCGTCACGTTTTGCTGGGCTACGACGATATTTATTCCAATGAATACCTGAACCAGTGGATGCGTCCTTATTGGCGCCGCAACGGAATGACGATGGGCGAATTGCTGGAGAAGGCGGAACAGGACTACAGCAGCCTGGATCAGCGATCCCAACAGTTCGACGATGAACTTGCGGCGGATCTGCGCCGCGTGGGAGGAGACGCGTACGCCGAGGTTGCAGAGCTGGCGTTTCGGCAGACCATCGCGGCAAGTAAGCTCGTAGCGGACGTGGATGGACATCCAATGCTCTTTCCCAAAGAGAATTTCAGCAACGGCTGCATCTCGACGGTAGATGTCATCTATCCCGCTTCGCCGTTCTTCCTGCTCTTCAACCCGGAACTCTTGAAAGCGCAGCTGGAGCCGTTGATGAAATACACCGAGACGGGGCGGTGGCGGTTTCCATTTGCCCCGCACGATCTGGGGACATATCCCAAAGCAAACGGGCAAGTATACGGAGGCGGCGAAAGGACAATCGAGAATCAGATGCCGGTGGAAGAGAGCGGCAACATGCTGTTGATGTTCGCCGCGCTCGCCAAGATTGAGGGCAACGCCAACTACGCGAATCGCTACTGGCCGCAATTGAAGCAATGGGCGGAATTTCTTCAGAAGGAGGGAATGGATCCGGGGAATCAGCTCTCGACCGATGACTTCGCGGGCCACCTCGCGCATAATGCGAACCTGTCGATCAAGGCGATTCTTGCGCTCGGCGGATACTCAGTTTTGGCGGATATGACCGGACGAAAACCCGAGGCGCTGACGTACCGTCAGCTGGCGCAGGATATGGCGAATCGTTGGGTACAAATGGCGCAAGAAGGTGATCATTACCGCCTCGCTTTCGATCAGCGCGGCACCTGGAGCCAAAAATATAATCTGGTGTGGGATCGGATTCTTGGTCTCAACCTGTTTCCGGCAAAGGTTTCGCAAACGGAGATTCGTTTCTATGAAGCTCATCTTAATAAGTTCGGTCTGCCTCTCGACAATCGGCGCGACTATACCAAGCTCGATTGGGAGGTCTGGACGGCAACCCTCACCGACAGTCACGAAGAATTCAACACCCTGATCGCGCCTCTTCAGCATTTCATCAACGAGTCACCGAGCCGCGTTCCCCTGACGGACTGGTATTCGACGTCAGACGCTAAGCAGTCCGGGTTTCAGGCGCGTTCGGTTGTCGGCGGCGTGTATATACCATTGCTCGCCGCTCCGGATCTCTGGAAAAAATGGTCATCCAAAGCACAGGTTCCCGCCAAACACAAAGCCGAAGAATAACAGCGGGATAACAGCAGCGAGGGTTCCCCATGAAACACGATACAAAGACGGCAATCATCATGTCGGTGCTGGCACTATTAATCCTACCGGCCTGGACCCCGGGGTACGCACAACGGTGGTCAGAAGGGAAGGCCAACGCGTGGTACGTTCAGCAACCGTGGCTTGTCGGCAGCAACTATGTTCCGACCAATGCAATTAACCAGTTGGAAATGTGGCAGGCAGAGACCTTCGATCCAGAGCAGATCGACAAAGAGCTGGGCTGGGCGGACGGACTCGGGATGAACACGATGCGCGTGTTCCTGCACGACCTGCTGTGGCAGCAGGATTCAGCACGTTTCACGCGCCGCATTGAAACTTTCTTGGCAATTGCGGACAAGCATCACATTCACCCAGTCTTCGTACTGTTCGACTCCTGCTGGGAGCCTGAGCCGAAGCTTGGGCCGCAGCACCCGCCGATTCCAGGCGTCCACAACTCGGGATGGGTGCAGAGCCCAGGTCAGGCTGCACTCAAGGATCCTTCGCAATATCCACGCCTGAAGGAATATGTGCACGGAGTGGTGAGCGCATTCGCGAATGACAAGCGCGTCGTGGCATGGGACGTGTGGAATGAGCCCGCTGGCAGTCCGGAAGTGGTCGCGCTGCTGCCGCAAGTGTTCGCATGGGCCCGCGAAGCTCATCCCTCGCAGCCTCTGACCAGCGGAATCTTTCAGCAGAATTTTGCTCCCATTGGAAGCGAGAAGCCCACGGCGGTCACGGAAATTCAACTGCGTGAGTCGGACATTCTTTCGTTTCACAACTACGGCTGGCCCGAGGACTTTGAGAAACATATCGTAGGGCTTGAAAAACACAACCGTCCGTTGATCTGCACGGAATACATGGCGCGCTCGGCGGGAAGCACTTTCGACGCAATCTTGCCCATCGCCAAAAAGCACCGAGTCGCAGCTATCAACTGGGGATTTGTGACCGGCAAGACACAAACCAATCTGCCCTGGGATTCATGGAATCGCCCCTACATTGAAACGCAGCCTCCGGTTTGGTTTCACGATGTGCTGCGTGCGGATGGAACACCCTACCGGGAGCGGGAGGCCGAGATTATTCGCGAGCTAACCGGCAAAACGCTGGCCAAGAACTAAGTGAGGGCTGACGTTGGTTTGGCGAATAACTTAAGCACGTCGACGGTGACGACGTCCACGCCGTACCCAGCTTCCTCAATTTTCGTTTGTTTGCTGCGCGCCGGACTTTCCGGTTAGCCCGCGAATGATGGACGTTTCTCGCTCCCGATATGGTTTTCCATCCGGATAGAAAACCTCGTGAAACCATACGGTCGGTTTCTCCAGCGTGTAGGGCCTCGACCATGAATCCCACGGAAGATTGGTTTGGGTTTTACCCACAACGAATCCCCAGTTGATGGCTCCCACATTATGCTTCTTGGCGATGGGCAAGATTGCATCGAAAGTGCTGCCCACTGGACGCGCCATAAACTCGGTACAAATAATGGGGCGATGATAAGCCTCGAGCCAACCAATCTGCCTCTCGAATTCTTCCGGCCAGTCGTAGTTATGGAACGAGATCACGTCGGACTGTTCCAGTTGGATCCGTTCCATCGGCCCGAGCTTTGCCTGCGACGACCAATCGCCCTGCCAAACTCCACTCGTGAGCGGCTGCGTTGGATTCATCGACCGCGCCCACTCAAAAACTTGAGGCAATAGCGAGACGACAAGGTCTTTCTTGTTCTTTGGGTCCATCGCGCTGTATGAGCCTTCGTTCGTGTTGTCCGGCTCATTCCAGAGATCCCAGGCCAGTATTCGTGGATCGTTAGCGAACCCGCCCACAACACCCTGGACGTAGGCTTTCAACCTGTCGTATTCGGCCGGATTCTGTAGAGCCGCTGCCCCGGGACTCTGCACCCAGCCCGAATTGTGCACGCCGGGAATCGGTGGATGCTGAGGCCCCAGTTTCGGAAATGGGTCCCAACAAGAATCAAAAAGTACGAACACGGGGCGAAGATGGTGCTTGGTTGCGATGGTTAAGAAGGTGTCGATCCTTTGTTTGAAACCTGAGGCGTCCTGTTGCCAGAGTAAGTCATGCAAGAACACCCTCATGGTATTCATGCCCAGCCCTTCAGCCCAGCTGAGTTCCTTGTCGATCAGCGCGGGCTCAAAGCTTGCGGCCTGCCACATCTCCAGTTCATTAATTGCGTTGGACGGTATAAAGTTGCTTCCCACCAGCCAAGGCTGATTCTTGTACCAGGCGTTGGCCTTGGCCTCGGTCCAGCGTTGGGATTGCGCGACGATATTGGCTGAAAGCGCAAGGCAAGTCAGAAGCAGGGCAATTGAGTTGAATCGCTTCATCATCGAAAATCCTCCATTCATTGTCAGGCTTCTGAAGTACGATGTAAACGATTGCATCGGACATTGACTTTGTCAACGAGATTGTCCGTCACGAGATTGTCCGTCGGACGAGGAGAGGGTATGAGGAGCGGAATCCTAGTATGGCTGGGTTTCTCTGTACTGTGTTCAGCGGGCCTTGCGAGCGCGCAAACGCAAACACCAGCAAAGTCCATGAACCTGAAGACCAGTACCGTGATTGCGGTCGACGTGTCTAAACCGCTCCTCTTCAAGATTCCCTCGACGATCTTTGGAACGTTCCTGGAGCCGATTGGCAACTCCACGTATGGCGGACTGTGGGCGGATGCGCTCACCAACCCCAGCTTCGAGGAGAACCTGTGGTCGGCGCGCCGCATTGAGGAGATGATCAAAGAGGAGCCAGCCTTGGCTCGGGCTTCCGCGCTCGGCCTCCCGCTGCCATGGGAGCCGCTGGATTACGCGCAGGGAGCGCGCTATGAGCCACGTTGGAATGATGCCGCCAATTCGTTTCGATCACTACTGATCATGGCGCTTCCTGGAAAGGAAACCGGCATCCGCCAGAAGGTCTATCTGCCGCTACATCGTACCCTGGCATACAACGCGAGCGTCTATGCCAAACGCATCAGCGGCCCCGGATCGCTGGAGATTTCGATCCGCGAGCGCAACAAGCCCGATATCGTCCTCGCTTCTCAAACCGTCGGATTGATCGCGAATGGTTGGCAGAAGTACCAGGTCGCGCTAGAGATCCCACAAGCAAGACTCGCACCGCTGGAACCAGCTGATTTCGTGCTCTCCGCACGTGACGAAACCCGTGTGCTGGTGGATCAGGCCGCGCTGTTCCCCGCAGACGCGGTGGACGGCATGGATCCCGACATGATCTCGATGTCCCGTGCCATGAAGACTCCACTCGTGCGCTTCGGGGGCAACTTCACTTCTGCCTATCACTGGCCCGACGGCATTGGTCCACCGGACAAGCGCGTGTCGATGCTCAATGTCGCGTGGGGCATTCCGGAGTACAACCAATTCGGAACCGATGAGTTCCTGCAGTACTGCAAATTAATTGGCGCACAGCCGCAGATCGCCTTGAATCTCGGCACTGGAACTCCGGAAGAGGCAGCCGCTTGGGTAAAGTACGTGAATGAACATTGGGGCGATCGCTCCGGCGGATTGCTGTGGGAACTCGGCAACGAACTCTGGGGAACGTTTCAGACGGGATATCCAACCATCGACCTCATTGCCGCCCGCACCAAGGCTTTCAGCGATGCGGTGCGGGCCGTCGATCCGCGAATACGGTTGATCGGTACTGGTGGCGACCCGGATGCATATTCCGATTGGAATGCGGCCCAGTTGAAGAACCCTGCCGGGACCTTCGCATATCTCTCAACGCACTTCGTTGTAGGCGATGCCGAGACAGTGAAGAAAAATCCCTCGCCGGACTTCCTCGCCGAAGCATCCTTCGCATTACCAATCGGGCTGGAACAAAAGTTGCGCCAGATGCGCCAGCAGATGGAAAGCAGCGGAGCGAAGGATGTTCGGATGGCATTCACCGAGTGGCTTTTCCATGCTCCGGAAAACGTTGCGCCGCGCTTCGACAACATGGGCGGAGCGATCGCAGCCGGCGGCTTCCTCAACATGATGCTCCGCAGTGCCGATATTGTTCCCATCTCAGACATGACCGGGGTGATCGAGTTTGGCGGTATTTGGAAAAAGCGGGGACGCGTCTACGGAACTCCGGCGTACTATGCATTCTCGATGTACTCAAACTCTGGTGTGGTCCAACTTGTAGGCACAGAGGCGCAAGGTGAGAGCTACGATATGCATGACGGAATCATGAGAATGCCGGAGATTCCGAAGGTGCCGTACCTGGACGTGGTGGCCGGTCTCAACGATGCCAAGGACACTTTGACGATATTCTGCGTGAATCGCGATCTGACGCGTGATCTGCCAGCAGACATTTCATTGAACGGCTTTGTGCCGGCAAGCGCCAGAGTGACCACGCTGTTCTCGGCGAGCATCTACGATCAGAATGACGAACTGCATCCCGAGGCCGTTCATCCCCGGTCAGAACCGATTACGATCCATTCACCGAGATTCCAGTACACCTTTCGCCACGAGAGCGTGACGGTGATTCAGTTGAAAAACAAATAGTCAGCGGATCCGTCATCCGTTAGGCCAGCCCAAACGCAGAATCGCTAAGTCCGGAACCCGGCCCTGGCTTTCCAGCTCCGCCCTTTAAGGAGCAAGTAAGGATCAAATTCAGATTTCAGTGATCTCAACCGCTCGAACGTAGTAGCCGGCATCCAATCGCCGTGAAGGCACCGACCGGTCCTTCACTCTGAGCTGTATGGAATAAATCCCCAATTGTTTCGGGGTCCAAGTATGTGTCCAGAGACTCCACGGGTCGTTGGTGGTCTGCTTGAAATCCTCGACGGGGACGAAATCTTCTTCTGCATTAAAGCGTATCTCCAGACCGTTTACAGGCCGGGTACCACCCCACGCGATGCCATTAACATGGTATTTGATTTTGCCGTCGACGACCCATTTCTCGACTCGGATGGGCATCGCAGCCTGTTCGATGGCGGCGGGGCGATAGTCTTTCGCCAGTTCTGGCAGGCCCTGTTGCATAGTTCGGGCTGCGAATTCTTTCATTTGAGAAGTCGCAGCCGCATCTTCGTCCAATAGCGCGACGTCATTGACCCACTTGATGCACGTGCATCCGTACCAGCCGGGCACGACGAGCCGAACCGGAGCTCCATGGTCTTTCGTTAAGGACACACCATTCATGTCGGTAGCGAAAAACGCCTTGGATGAGTTGAGTTGGTCTACTGTGAATATCCAACTCGCACCTGGGATCGAAGTGGAGGAAGCAATCGGGTAACGATCGAATCCCGAAATCAAGACGCGGCCCGCGGCTTTTGCGATTCTCGCTGATTCGAGGATTTCAGCGACCGGTGTGCCCGCCCAATCCGCAACGCTAAGCATTCCGAAGTGCGCGAAACGCCCATTGCCGGAACACTCCATCAAATGCAAACCGGCGGGCCTCGAGGTTTTCCGTAGGGCGGCCATGCTGATTTCCATTGGCTGTTTACGGGGTCCCTTCACCTGAATCGCCCAGGCCTTGCGATAATCCAGAAACTCGGAGACACGCGTGCGCACATAGAACTTTTCGGTCGGAGTGATCGGACGTTCCACTGTGAGGGCGGACAGGTCCGTATAGAGACGACCATCCAGACCGGCCCCCATTGGGGTTTCCATGGGTGTGACAGCTTCGCCGACAAATTCGATCAATCCGAGATATTGGCGATCCTGAGCATCCCTTCTTGCGCCTCCGTAAAAGCCGGGTAACGGTAAATTGCGGAACCCGAGGAGCATAGCCCCACCAGCGGTCAGAGAAGCTTTCAGCATCTCCCTGCGGCTCACCTGTGTTTTCTTCTGATTCGTCATGCTGGCGCCAAAGACTCGATTCTATTCGCCTGCCGGCATCAGAAATTTCGCAAATTGAGCTGGTGGGTATCGCTTTTCCACGCGCCATTTAACTGGACTTGCACAAATCTTGCATCATACGATCTGCCATCCGATCGCAATACTTGCAGCAGCCCAAACAAAGAGCGTGGATTACGCGGACTCCGTTGCAAGTCTTCACGAAAGACTCGCTCCGCTTCAGGCATCTGTCCATCTAGAAACAATGCCGCGCCCAGCGACTCGCGCACCGGATAAAACCAGGTCGGCGGCTCAGCATATTTCAGACGATCCTGAAGGGCAACCGCCTCCTGTAATTGCGCGATTGCCTGACTGCTTTCTTTTCTGGCCATTGCCAATTTCGCGGCCAGCACATCAGACGCGATCTCGAGAATGTCACGAGTCTTGTTGGGCGACATGGCGAAAGTTTCATCGGGCGCTGTACTCTCCAAACTTCCTGTCACGGCCTTATACTCCGCTTCACCTTCGGGAAGCTTTCCGGTGGCAGCGAATGCCATGCCGCGGGCAAAGTGCCACATCGTATTCGCGACTCTCAGATTTGCGTCCGGGGGAGGCAGTTTCAAAATATCGTCCCAACGAGAGAAGCGCACGAGCACTTCAGTCTGGATGTTGAGGAAGGACTGCAGTTGCGGCATCGCCTTCACATGCGAGCCGACCCGCTCCACGAGCCGATCGGCGGCATTCTTAGCTTCTGCATAATGGCCATCCATACTGGCAGAGGCGCCGAGAAAGTACAGGTCATGGAGATAAGACAAAATTGTGAACATATCCGGCTTGGCCGAATCCCGGATGTGGTTCTCATCGATTCGGGCAGCTTTCACACAGGCATCTTCCGCCGCTAGATAATCGCCGGTGCGGATGTAGATGTGCGCCGGCATGTGCACGATATGGCCGATGGAAGGAGCAAGCGATGGCAAGACAGTCGCATACGCAAGTGCGCGATCCGGATTGGGCGATCCTTCTACGGCATGAATGTAAAAGTGTGCCGCTCCAAGGTGACGCGGGTCGCGTTTCAGTACCGATTGCAAAACCGAAAGAATCTCTGGCGTTCCTTCCCAGGGCGTCCCGTCGGGGTTCCACAGCGCCCACGGGCTCAGGTTCATGATCGACTGAGCATACAAAGTCGCGGCATCGAGGTCATCTGGATAACTCTGTGCCAGATCACGCATGGCATTCTTGAATTCGATTGCCTCTTGCTCACGGTTTGGGTTTGGGCAGTTACAGTACCTCTTGCTCAGTGAAGTAATATACGCACGTTCCACCTCGGGACCGTTTACCGACACTGCTAATGCCGTCTGGAGCGCATCGTAAGCCGCCCGTTCACGCACCGGGTCCCCCGGTGTGTGATAGTAGTAGTCCGATCCCATTGCGTAGGCGATGCCCCAGTAAGCCATTGCCATGTTTTGGTCAAGCGTGGCCGCGCGGTGAAACGAGTTAGCAGCCCCACTGTAGTCCAGCGCGTAAATCAATCCCAGGCCTTGATCAAATAAACGTTGGGCGTCGACGTTCCGGGTGCTCACCGGATGGTGGTAGCCATAAGAATCATGTTGAGGAAGGCCTGAAGTTCGCGTTTTTCGGGTGTGTGCCGTCTCTTGTGCGAAGCCAACCACCGCGAAGATTACGACTAGAGCTGAGGCCGATGCATGTTTCGCCGAAGTATTCACAGTTCCTTGACTACGCTTGTTCTCGCTTGCTTGCACGAGATTGCCAGAATAGGGAAGCAGTGCCCAAGCTACTGGCCACGCACAATCCATGATGCGCAACCAATTTGTACCTCAAATCGCGGCTATTCTATACCCAGTCGCGAGCGCCAGGCTGCGGCATGGTTCGCGCCACGGTGAAGCCGGGAACCACTACGACATCCGGATTCCACGAATCAGCGCGATGTGGTAGTGTGTTGGGCGTTCGGATCCTGCAAGCGTTTACATCCATCGATTCTGGCCCCCCATAGGTCGGTTTTGGGGAACTAGGTGGATCGAGTTTGAGTCTCGGCCACGTATGCCTTTTGGAATTCGCCGTCGCGTCAGGAACTCTTGGCCGCTTCTGGTCTGGTACCTGACAGCCTTTCTCGCGGTTTGCGTGCAAGCCGGAGCTGCTTCAGGTCAATCAATCCAGGCGGACCAGTACTACCAACAGGGAGTACAGTCTCTAAGACGAGAGCAATGGAAAGCGGCAGTGTCTTCGTTTGAAGAAGTGCTCAAACTGGATCCGCGCAGGGCAGATGCCGAAAACGGATTGGGAGCTGCTCTGGGAAAGTTGGGAGACAAATCAGGCTCGCAGGCCGCATTTCGCCGCGCCGTCGAGATTGATCCCGGATATGCGGAAGCGCACTACAATCTTGCGTTATGGCTGCGAGAGGCTGGGGACATCGGCCAGGCCCTCTCTGAATTGAATACTGCGATCAAGCTTCGACCCGATTATGAGGCCGCCCAGCTTGCCTCAGGCTTGATCTTCCAGCAACTGGGCGACCCAGATAGAGCCGTCGAGTTGTTTAAGGCGGTTCTCCAACAGGATCCTCGCTCTGCTGAAACCCACACTTGGCTTGGAGTTGTTTATGGGCAACAGAATCATCTCCTGGACTCTATCGGCGAGTTCCAGCAGGCCATCGATATCAACCCGGAGTATCTCGACGCATATAACAACTTGGCGGCTACCCTAATCAGGTCTAAGAGATTCGAGGAAGCTGTACGCGTATCTCGATCGGGTCTGGCGCTGTCACCTCACAACGTCGAATTGGGCTTGAACCTGAGTCGTGCCCTACGCGCTAAGGGAAGCCTCGACGCCGCTTTAACAGAGCTGAGGCTAGTTTTGAAAGATGGCGACAACGCGGAGGTGGCATGCGAAGTAGCCGAGATCTTAAGGCAGAAGGGTGACTTCAATGGATCGATTGAAGCGTCCGAGAATGCCCTCGCGCTGCGGCCTGGTCTGGGCAACGCCTATGAGAGCCTAGGGTTGGCACTGAAGGCTGAGTCCGCAGCGCGCGTCCCCAAGCGGAACGAATCACAGCATGCGCTTAGCGGCAAAGCGAAAGATCGCTACAATTCGGGTCGTGAATTGCTTTCTAAAGGAGAGATGGCGGCCGCGAAGAATGAATTCGAGAAGGCCATCGAGGATGACCCGAAGGGAGCTGAAGCTCACAATCTGCTTGGCTTTGTACTCGGCCAGTTGGGCGATCTGCCCCAGGCAATTGGACACTTGCACGAGGCTGTGGCACTAGACCCAGCTCTCGCGACTGCCCACTACAATTTAGGCGTTGCACTTTGGTACAGCCATCAAACTTCTGAATCGATATCAGCGCTACAAACCGCGATACGATTGGACCCCGCGTTCGCAGAGGCGTACTCGTTTCTGGGCATGGCCTCTCGGCAGAGCGGCGATCTAGATGGCGGACGCCGATATCTCGAGCGTGCGATCAGTCTGAATCCCGATCTACCCGGACCACATATTGATCTCGGCCTTATCCTGCTGAAGACAGGTCAATCCGAAGCTGCCTTCGAACAGTTTCAGTCAATCGTCAACAGAGAATCGGCCGAGCAGATTCCGGACATCCAACTCGCCGTCGACGCGGTACAAGAATCGATCAAACAGAAAGCAGACGATGCCCTGGCCTACGATACTCTAGGCCTCCTTCTGGGCAAGGCGGGCAGCGCTCCGCAGGAAGTGAGAGAACAGTTTCGGAAGGCTATCCAGCTTCGTCCAAACTTCGCCGAGGCCCACAATCACCTCGGCCTTGCCCTGATTCAAACTGGCGAGGACGACGACGCGATCAAGGAATTTCGCGAAGCACTCCGCCTCAATCCAAATTATGCGGAAGCTCATGGAAACCTTGGAGCCGCGGTCACGTCGAATAACGACGACGAAGCCATCCGCGAACTAGAGCGGGCAGTCACTTTGCAACCGGATTCAGTAAAGGTCCAATACAACCTCGCGATGGCGTACTTGCAGAAGTTCGGCGTCGACAAGGAAATCGATCAACTGGAAAAGGTGATAACGCTCGACCCGAACTTTGCCGAGGCCTATTACTCCCTCGGGAAAGCGCTCATGCAGAAGGGTCGGATTCAAGAAGCGCTTGCGCCATTGCAACGGGCGGTGAGCCTCGATCCGAACTCGGGCCATGCCCACTATCAATTGGGCCTGGCCCTATCCAGGACAAATCAGACCGAAGCAGGCAAACTGGAACTCGATAAAGGGCTGAAGCTCATTGCCGACGACGAACGGAATCGCAAAGCCAATGCCTTGGAAGCTCAGGCTAAGCTGGAGTTGGAAAATGGACAAACTCAGCTGGCGGCGGAAGATCTCAAAACGGTAGTTCAGCTGTTGCCAGATTATGCTGAGGGCCATTTGACGTTGGCCGAGGTATTGGCGAAGCTGAGCGACCTGGATAATAGCATTCCAGAGTTCCAGCGAGCCTTGGAGCTCCAACCAAACCTCTACGCTGCGCACATTGGTTTAGGTCAAGTCCTGAAGAAAAAAGGGAACTTCGCGGACGCCAAGTCGGCATTTGAAGCTGCCATCCGTCTGCGACCTTCATCCGCTGAAGCGTACAACAACTTGGGTTTGGTATTGATTGAAGAGGGAGATCAGAATGGCGCCGCTGCGGCCTTTCGAAAGGTTTTGGAGATCGAACCTGGCAGTGTCGCGGGTCGGGAGAATCTCGATGCCATCCTCATGAAAACTGCTTCTAGGCCGGCAACGTCTGTCTACTCGGCGAAGTCACGTTCATCCTTGCAGTCCCGGACCCCGGTCGGTGAGCTGACTCCGAATCGAGATGTTGACGATGTTGGCCAGATTAAGAATTTTGAGGCCTCAATCGATCAAGACAAAATTGACGAGGTCGAACCTCTCGTGCTCGCTTACCTCAAAGAATATCCGAATTCATGGCGGGCTCACTATATCCAGGGATATGTCCTGTTCCGGATGCGCAAGATCGGCGATTCCATCAAGGAATTGGCGAAGTCGCTGGAACTGAATGTCGAGAACCCAGAAGCACACAAGATTCTCGGTCGAGACTTTGTCGTGATCGGCAAGTTTGATTACGCTCAAACTGAATTGCAGCAAGCCGCGCGTTTAAAACCCCAGTCGGCGGAAATCCATTACAGCTTGGGCGAAGTCTACTCCGGTAGAGATATGTTCAAGGAGGCGAAGTCAGAGTTCGCGACCACGATTCAACTGGATTCGAAATACGCTGAAGCCTACAACGCGCTAGGTTTCGCAGAGGAATCTCTGGGCGACGACACCGCGGCTCTGGAAGCTTACAACAAGGCGTTGCAGATCGCCGACCAGAAAGGATTCAAGTTCGACGCTCCTTACATCAACTTGAGTGCCTATTACAACCGTTTGGGCAAACCGGAGCTCGCTCTGCAGAATGCTCAAAAGGCAATCGAACTGGACTCGAAGAGCGACCTTGCTTATTACCAATTGGGAAGGGCCTACCAATCGCAGGGCAAATGGGATCAGGCTGCCGAGGGGTTTCGCAATGCGATCTCGGCCAATCCGGTCAGCCCATCTTCCGCCCAGTACTACTACGTTTTGAGTCAGGTCTATCGAAAACTCGGAAAGACAAAAGAAAGTCTGGCGGCCCTTGAGCGCTTCCAGGAACTCAAACATGCTACCGAGCTTATCGAAGACAAGATGCTCGACAATCGACGAGTCTCAGTTTCCGACCCCGCAGCCCATGACAAGCAATGAATCCTTTTTGTCGCACGAGTCAGTGGATGCAGTGCGGGATGTTGAGCTGAGACTGCACCGCTGATAGCCGCCGCGACCCATTTCTCATCCCTGCCCAGAGATTTCCGCTTGCGGTCATTCCTAGTAGATTCGTACCTAGTAGATTCGTATTAGATTTTCCTTGACAAGCAGTTGTGATCAGGATCACTATGTCGGTCGCCAGCAATGTAAGCGATTACATTCGGCCCCAATACATTCAATCTGGAGCGCGTCCGAATGCGAGGAACTCGAGGAGGCTTGAAATGAACCATCATTCCAAGTGGATTTCGTGTGTCTTGACGGCTGGTTCTATTTTTGCCCTTGCGGGTTTGCTTTTCGGGCAAGGCCAGGACAGAGGCGTCATAACCGGGCTTGTCAGCGACAAGACAGGCAGCTCCGTTCCGCAGGCGACGGTCACCGTTATCAATGAAGCCACGGGTGACAAAATCGTCGTCGACACCTCGTCGGCGGGTAATTTTACGACGCCGCCCCTTATTCTCGGCAACTACAAAGTGCAGATCGAGAAGCCTGGCTTCAAGATATTCGAGGCCGCCGGAGTGGTGGTTGCCAGCGGGACAGTTCGCCTCGATGCCGCGCTGGCCGTCGGACAGGTGACGGAAACGGTGGAAGTACAAGCATCAAACGTAGAAGTCAACGTATCCAACCCTGAAGTTTCGCAGGTCCTCGGAGAGAAGTACTACAAGGATCTTCCCGTCGTGATGGGTGCCGATATTCGTCTCGCCGAGTCCCTGCTGGCCATGCAGCCCGGCTACGTCCCCATGCGGCCGAACGGCTGCCCCATTTTCCGCGGCAGCCAGTTCCAGTCGCGCATGAACGGCGGCCAGACAATGGCGATGGAGAATTACCTGGACGGAGCATCCTTCGGCAGCGCCATCGATCACAACAACACCCAGGAGCGCTCAGTTCCCTTTGATTCGGTCCAGGAAACCAAGATCGTCACCGACAATTTCTCCGCGCAGTACGGGCGCACCAGCGGCGGCTTCGTCGTTTATACGACCAAGTCGGGTACCTCTGCCTTCCACGGCGGTGTTTACGACTACTACAACTATCAGGGTCTGAATGCTACCGGAGAACTGATTAAGCAAAAGACTCCCACGCGCAACGAGAACTGGGGATTCCTCGTCGGCGGTCCGGTTGTGATACCCCACCTGTATGACGGCCGCAAGCACCAAACCTTCTTCTTCGCGAACCTGGACGACCTCCACTTCGACCAAGGTACCTTGCCCAGTTTCGGCAATACCGCCCCCCTCACCAGTTCGCTGCAGGGGGATTTCTCGAACCCTCTCATCTACACCGGCGCGCAGCTCCAAGCAAATAACACACCCGTGGTCGATGCTCTGGGACGGCCGGTTTATGTGGGAGAAATTTACAACCCCGCCACCACCAGGACGGTGGGAGGCCTTCCCGTGCGGGACGGCTACGGATTTGATCCGACCACCGGATTGCCGATCGCGGGCCAGGCGAATATCATCCCGGCCACTGATCCGCTGCGCAGCTCGATCGCTGGCAAGCTTGTGCCTTTAATTCCGGCTCCCGACCAGGCGGGTCTGGTTCATAACGCGTTTCAACCCTCGGGCAACAAATACATTAACCCCAAGACCTTGTTCGTCAGGGTGGACCAGGCCTTCGGCAAGAATTTCAACATGTCTACTTCCGTCAATGCCAACACGCGCCCTTCGCTAAGGCAGTGCGCCAACTTCTCGGAGGGCTGCAATTTCACCAACCCAGCCACCTATTTCGGACAAGGGTTCTATCAAGACATCACCACGCGGACCGTACATCAGCAGTTCAACTGGATCATCAAGCCCAATCTGTTCAACCATACGACTCTCTCCTTTGACCGGTGGGTTCTTCCCGCGAAACCGGTCTCCGCGGGCCAGCACTGGGTTTCGCGCCTGGGGCTGATCGGGCCCGTCGCGGACACGGGTGGTGCGCCATATGTTTACCTGAACAGCCCCAATATTCCCTATTCGCAGTATGGCGAGTCTGACACGGTTGCCGAGGGCTGTATCGCGAACCGGTGGCAGTTCCTCGACGACGTGACTTGGGTCAAGGGCAAGCACACCCTGAAAGTCGGCTTCGAATACCGGCACCACCAGTTTCCGACCATCGGTAACGGAAATACCACGGGCAGCTATAGCTTCAGCAACGCGGAAACCGCAGGCTGGGACAGCGCTGGCAACCAGTTGACTGCAACCGGAGATCCGGTCGCTTCCTTCCTCCTCGGACAAGTAGACAATGCCAATTTCAATGTCAACTTCCGCCATCTCGAGAACGAGCAATACATTTCTCCCTGGGTCAATGACGAGTTCAAAGCCACCAAAGATCTTACCCTGACCTTCGGGTTGCGCTTTGATTACCAGGGATGCCTGTCGGAGGCGCACGGTAACCAGTCCACCTTCGATCCCAACACTCCTAACCCCGGGGCTGGCGGTCACCTGGGAGCCGTCATTTTTGCGGGCCACGGGCCGGGGCGTACGGGAGCAAAATGCTTTGAGAAGCCTAAGAAGGATGCCTGGGGGCCCCGTTTTGGATTCGCCTATCGAATCGACAATAAGACGTCGATCCGTGGTGGATACGGGCTCTATTACGGAGGCCTCTCGGCCAACCAGTTTGCCGGCTCGGCTGAACTCGGCTTCTCCACCAACCCGACGGTACCGAACTTCACCAATGGCTTCTCCCCCGCTTTCTATTGGGACACCGGCTTCCCGAGCACTTCGATCGTGCTTCCCCCAACCATCAGTCCAAGCATTGGCAATGGCCAGGGTCCGACCTGGGTCACAGCCAACAGGAATACCCTGCCGAGATATCAGAACTACTCTCTGACCTTGGAGCGTCAAATCGGCAACAGCATGATGGTGAGAGCTTCTTATACCGGAAATCACGCGACTCGGTTGCCTACCAATGCCTCAGGATTGGGACTGCAGGACAACATGAACAATCCTTCCGTGCTGGCCTTGGGGGCTGCCGCTCTAAATGCTCCCGCCACAGGAAGTCAATTGCCCTACCCTGGATTCGTGGGGAGCCTCTACCAGGCTTTGAAACCGTGGCCTCAATTCACGGATCTCAATGTCCTCAGCGTTCCCTACGGATACAGCACCTACAACGCCTTCACGGCCCAGATCGACAAGAGGTTCACGGGCGGACTCTTCGGACGCCTTGCCTACACCAATTCCAAGCTCATCAATAGCGGCGCAGAAGACGTTCTCGCTGGAGATGATCCGGGCATTCAAAATCCTCTGAACGGAGCTAGAGACGACCGGGCGTTGAGCCGCGACGACATTCCTCAGTCGCTCATCCTCGCCTGGTCGTACGAGTTGCCATTCGGCAAAGGGAAAAAGTACGCCTTCACCGGAGCGAAGAACGAAATCTTCGGTGGTTGGAGAATCTCGGCCACGCAACGCTATGACAGGGGGCGGCCGCTGAGCATTACCATGGCATGCGGCCAACTCTGTCAGTTCCTTGGAAGCAATGAGAGGCGGCCAAACAGAGTACCGGGGGCGCCTGGCTATGGACACACCTCCGGCGTCAGACCTGCACCCTACTCCAACGTACAATACCTGGTGTCGAGCGGCTGGGCCGATCCCGATCCCACGAATCCGCTTACGTTCGGAAACGCGGCGCAAAACGACCCAACAATTCGCAGTCCACACTATTTCAATGAGGACTTCGGAATCGGCAAAACCATACCCATTATCGAACGGGTCCACGGTCTCTTCGAGACCAATATCGGTAACCTATTCAATCGCCATCTGTGGTGCAATCCGGACACGAACTGGAGCTCCTCGACCTTTGGGCAAGTATTTGCTCAGTGCGATACACCGCGGAGTATTCAGTTTGGATTAAGAATGGAGTTTTAGCCTAGGCTTTTACTGAAGCGTTTCTCCCCCGTCGCGGCAGGATGCGTTGAGGTCCTGCCGCTATTCCTAAGGTTGGAAACTGCATTAAGGTCTGAAGCCGATTCCGAGGATAATGCAAGCTCGTAGCGTGCTCGCAGGGCTCGGAGTTGCCATCTTATTGGCCGGAATCCTCGTCTCCCCGCTGAAAGCACGCCCTCCTCACCCACAAACCAATCAATCCTCGCAAGCCGCTCCAACTGCTCCTTCACCGCTGACGCTGGATGAAGTCATGCGACTCATCAAGCAAAACAAGAACGACCCGAAGGTGGCAGCCGCCGCCATTGCTGAACGAGGCGTTAACTTCGAACTGGACGAGAAAACCCAGAAGAAGCTGCAAAAAGCAGGAGCGGATGGCGAACTGCTCGGCGAGATTTGGAAGGCCACACCGAGTGGCAAAGCGCGTATGCGAGCGCTTTTGACCAGCCCAAGCGGGGTTGAGGTGCAGGCCTCCCCAGGGGAGGCGATGGCCTTGCAGGAGATTCAAAACGAAGGAACAACAGACCGGCGCCTTCAAATGGTGGTTGCGTTCGAGAAGAAATTCCCCAACAGTCCACTCCTTTCTTACGTTTACACGGAAGGGGCGAAAGCTCAGCAACAGAACGGTGCTCTCGATGAAGCTGTCCAATACTGCCGAAAGAGCCTAAAGCTCGATCCTGACAATACTTATTCTTTGATCATCATCGCGCTGATTTTGCCCCAGCCTAGAATGTTGAAGGGAAACGGAAAGGAAGTGGCAGACCAGCTGTCGGAGGCAGCGGCGGATGCCAATCGAGCCTTGGCACTTCTTGAGAAATTGCAGAAGCGTCCGGACGAGACCGACGAGCAATTTCCGGCGCGGAAAGGATCTCTCGCGGCGGACGCCCACTTCGCGCTGGGCATGGAGGAGATGCAGCGCGATCAGTTTGATAAAGCCGTCGCAGAGTACCGAGTCGCCATTTCCTCGACCGCCAAGCCGACCTTCCAGTACTACTACCGCCTGGCGGAAGCCCAGGCCAGCGCAGGGCATGTCTCCGAGGCCATCCAAAGTCTTCAGAAAGCATCGGAATTAGCCCGCGGCACACCGATGCAGAAAGTCGCCGACGACTTCATCGCGGAACTACAGCAAAAGACCCATTAAGATAAACGATCTATCCGGGAAGGCGGCTGAGGCGCAGGCACGTTCGCTCAGCCGCAAAAACCAAGAACGCTTCGAGAGTTAGTGCGGAGTCAAGATGCGCAGGCGCATCCCTAACCTCTTTTCCTGCTCAGCGTTAAGCTGCTGCACGATTGCAAACTCCTTGTCAGCATCGGCTTGCCGGCCAGTGCGACCTAGCAGGATGCCAAGTTGATAGTGGGCCTTAACTGAATCCGGATTCAAAACAACGGCCTTCTCAAGCGCCTCTTGCGCCTCCTGGTACTTGTGTTTTTTCAATAAGATCCCGCCCAGTGCCTCGTAAGCCGGACCGTAGTCAGAATTGCGCCGCAACACGTCCTGTAGGGCGGCAATCGCCTGATCGTCTTGCCCCTTTCCCTCGGCAATCATGGCCAAGTAGTAATAGGAGGCGATTTGATCGGGTTGAAGTTCCACGCTCCTGCGGAGATACGTCGCGGCCTGGTCAAGCCTGACTTCCAGGAATAGCAGGGAACCCATGGCATAGTTTAGGGAAGAATCGTTCGGATGCTTCGCCAGCAACCCTTGGAAAAGCTTACCAGCGACCTTATATTGCTTTTTGGACACGTTCGCCGACGCCAGCACATACGAATAGGACTCATTGTCAGGCTGCAAGCGGGACGCCTTCTGAAGAGCGGGGAGGGCGTCTTCGAGCAGGTCCAACTCTAGGCAGGTTTTTCCGAATTCGAAGAGAATCAAGGCATTGTCGGGCTGCTGACGTTTGGCTTTGATTAGATAAGCCAGAGCCTTTTCTGGATCCTTCTGGTGCTCCGCCATTTTGGCCAGGTGCAGCAAGCAGTCGACACAACTTTGGTTCAGGCTGAGCGCAGCTTCGTAACTCCCAAAGGCCCGATCGAGATCGCCACGATTGAAGTAGAGATTGGCGAGCGCGAAGGCCAGGGCATAGGACACCTGGCCGTTATTTTTTGCCTCCTCGAGAACGTCAACGGCTTGCTGATCCAGGCCAGATGTCATGAGGATTGACGCAAGTGCCGTGCTGGAGCTCGCAGACGCTTCTGGCAAGTGATCCCAGTCGTGAACGAGCGCGATGAGAGACTCCTTCTGTTTGAGGCTGGAATAGTCTTTAGCCAGCAGCAGAATGCCGTCGGTGGAACGGCGAAGTTCCGCGACAATAGGTTCGGCTATGCTCAAAGAAACACTGAAGTTGCCGCTCGCGTTCTCCAATTTTGCCAGAGCAAATCGCGCCTCGCGGTTGTCCGGATCGACACGGAGGACATCCTTGAGTTCCTGTCGCGCCAGAACCCTCTTCCCCGTGAAAGCGAAGACTTCACCCAAAGTGACGCGGGCTTCCAGCAGGCCGGGATTGAGCCGCAAGGCGGCATTTAGAAACTGGGCTGCCTCGGTATAGCGCTTTTGACGGAACCGAATTGCGCCCAATGTTGCCCAGGCCATGGGTTTGATGGAAGAGTTTCGAAGGGCCAATCTTGCTTCTTTTTCTGCCCCTGCCAGATTTCCTGCGGTCATCAGTTCCGCTGACTTTTGAAGGTGGTCTGAATCTGACAGAATTTCACTTACCGCGCGAACGGGCAAAAGAAGAAAGCAAATCAGGAGCGCAAGGCTCTGCCAGACTCTTTCACCATGGATAATTCGAGCGAGCCACAGCTCTGATCCACTGAGAAGAAAACCACAATCCGCGAAAGTGGATTCAGCTTGCGGATGAGCTATGGCCTTATTGTGGGTCTGGAGCAATGAGGGGCTCCTCGGTTTTCTGTTCGGGACGAGCGTCCTTGGATTGTTGCTGAAGTTGTGCGTACTTTTGCAGCGCCTCCTCGCTTTCCGCCTGGTTTCCCAGTTCTCGCAGCACTAGGCCTAGAACATAGAAATAGTCCGGCATTTGCGAGTTGAGCGCGATGGCGCGCCGTGCGGCGTCGGCAGCTTTCTGCCATTCTTTCTGTGTCCGGTACGCCTTTGCCATTTCAAAGTAAACGGTATCCGATGAGGATTTGATCTCCAAGGCCTTTTGGGCGTAGACGAGAGCTTCGGTCGCGTTTTTCCGGCGGTTGTAGAAGCCGCTGAGATAAATATATGGCCATTCGGACCTTTGTTCCTGTCGATCGTCGAGTTGGACCGCAGTGCTGTAGTTGCGCAAGGCGTCGTCGTTCTTACCCAGCGCCTCCAGCGTGATTCCCAGGTTGCTGTACGCCTTAATATAGGAAGAATCAAGCCGGATCGCGGTCTCAAATTCCGACTTGGCAAGGGGATAGACGCCTCTGGTGTAGTAGGTGCGGGCCAGGAAATAGTGGATCTCCGCGGAGTTCGGCCGGAGCCGTGCTGCCCGAAGCAATTCGACCTCGGCCAGATCGTAGCGGCCAATGATACTGCAGTTCAAAGCGAGCACTTTGTGTGCTTCCGCGTTATTGGGATCCAGTTCGAGCGATTTTGAGAGTTCTTTGATGGATTGTCCAATCTTGTGGGTTCGGAAGTGCACATAACCAAGGTCATAGTAAGCTCTTGAGGAATTCGGATGGCCTTTGAGATAGTGATTCAGGCGGGACTCGGTCTCGTCGAATTTGTTGAGGTCGATGTCGGCTTCCGCTCTGAGGAGCGCATCCGGTTCTTCGCCAGTATGTCCCCGGAGGTCGCTTTTTGTGTCCGGCGGCCGAGCGGCCGCCTGAGCCAGCGGCATGCTGGAGCAGTCTATTGCCCGGCCGGCGAAGAAACAGGCGACAAGAAAAAAGAAGACCTTCGGACGAGTACTCTGGGAGATGCGTCGTTCATCTCCGTTGATTTCAGATTGTCGCTTGTGGCTCAACACAACGCTCATCGCATCTGTGGAAAGCGGCCTTTTGTGAGCCGAACCTCGAAACTCCACTATGCTACCATAGCGCGGCGGTCGTCGCTGGATGCGGAAGCCGCATATTCCGGTAGTGTAAGCGATTGCATTGTGCGGAATGCTGTGTCATTTTCTGAAGGTCTCAGGGAATGTATCGTGAATTGGACGGGGAACTCACCTTGCAATGGGCTTCGATTTTCCGGGAGGGAATGAAAAAGAACCTTGATTCGGTCTGTCGGTTGGTCCGTACCCGGCCGATCATTGGGATTCTCGCCCTGGCCGTATCGATCGCTGCAGCCCTGACGATAGCTCAGTATCGTGCAGTTGCCCAAACTGGGGCCGTTCTCTCCTCGCCACCCGGCATTCCCGTCACCTTTACTGACATTGCCAAGAGTGCCGGCCTGAAGTTCAAGCAGGATTCTACCGCCTCAGACCAGAAGTACTACCTGGAGACCATGGGGACAGGGGTCGCGTGGCTTGACTATGACCAGGATGGGTTGATGGACCTTTTCTTTGTCCAGTCCGCGGCAACCGACATTTATAAGCCGCCACATCCACTTCGTTGTGCGCTCTACCACAACAACGGCGATGGAACCTTCACCGACGTTACCGAAAAAGCTGGAGTTGGAGGCGAGGGACACTACGGCCAGGGCGTTGCCGTCGGCGACTTCGACAATGATGGCTATCCCGATCTTTACGTGACGGGATATGGCAGCGCCATCCTTTACCACAATAATGGCAATGGCACCTTCACCGATGTCACGGCCAAGGCGGGTGTCGCCGACCATGGTGGATGGTCGACGAGCGCAGGGTGGTTCGATTACGACAAGGACGGATGGCTCGATCTGGTCGTCACCAACTACATTGAGTGGACGCCGAAAAACAACATCTGGTGCGGCGAACACCGACCCGGCTATCGTTCCTACTGTCATCCAGGAAACTATCGAGGACAGAAGACCAAGCTATACCACAACAATCACGACGGAACCTTCGCCGACGTGAGCGATGCGTCGGGCGTAGGCAAACCCGAGTCGAAGGGCATGGGCTTGGTGCTTGCTGACTTCAATAACGATGGCTGGCCCGATATCGCAATCGCCAATGATTCGTGGCCGAATTTCTTGTTCATCAACAAGCATGATGGAACCTTTGAAGATGTTTCGCTGTATTCCGGCGTCGCAGCCAGCGAAGATGGGAGTTATGAAGCGGGCATGGGTATCGATGCCGCCGATGTCGGCGGCGACGGCTGGCAGGACATCTACATTACCCATCTTGATTTTGAGTTGAACCGTCTTTATCACAACAACGGCGATGGCACCTTCACCGATGATACGTATCGATCCGGCATTGGCAACAAGGCGGTACATCTCAGTGGGGTGTCGATGAAGTTTCTCGATTACGACAATGACGGCTGGCCCGACATTGTGCAACTCAATGGCGCCATGCTCGACAACATTCAGCTTTATCACAGTGAGGTTTCGTACAAAGAGCCGCTGCTGATGTTCCGGAATTTGGGGAAAGGTCAGTTCGAGAAAGTTTCAGATTCGCTAGGTCCCGGCTTTATGCGTCCCATCGTTGGGCGTGGGCTGGCGACGGCTGACTTCGACAATGACGGAGACATTGATATTGTCACCAATAACAGAGGAGACTATCCCTCGCTACTGCGCAATGATGGCGGGAACGCGAACCACTGGCTGACCGTCCTATTGATTGGAACGAAATCGAATCGCGACGGGATCGGCGCTTCACTCAAACTGACTTCCGGAGGCGTGGCTCGTGTGGAACAGGCCAAGGGCGGCATGGGTTACATGTCGGCCAGCGACCCTCGCATCCATTTTGGCCTGGGGAAGAATACAAAAATCGAGTCTCTTGAAATCACCTGGCCCAGCGGTCAAATCGATCGTCTGAGCAATGTTCCGATCGATCAAATTATTGCGGTCCAAGAAAGTAAAGGAATCGTGCCGCGTATGTTTCCGAAGATCACCAGCGCGAAATGAGTCGCGTCATAGAGCGTATGAAACAGCAAAGGCCATGAACTTACCCCGCCGACGTTTCCTCGGATCCTCTCTCCTCGTCTTCGGCGGCACGCTGATGGACGCGCTCACGACTCCGCTCTGGGGTTGGAGGCGCAGCCTGATTCTTCAGCCGACAGCCCCGTCGAATCAAACTTCTCCCGTGCAGTTCGTGGATGTGGCTCGCGAAGCCGGCCTGAACGTTCCCAACGTGTGGGGCGGCGCCGATCACAAAGGCTACATCATTGAGGCTAAAGGGAGCGGACTCGCGTTCTTCGATTATGACAATGATGGCTGGCTCGATATCTACCTGACTAACGGAACTCGGCTGGGCGAGAAGTGGCCGAAGGGAAAAGCGCCGACATCGCAACTGTTCAAGAATAATCGCGACGGCACATTCCGCAATGTTACCGACAAATCCGGCCTCGCACGCACAGGGTGGCAGACGGGAGTGTGCGTCGGTGACTACGACAATGATGGCTGGGACGACCTGTTTTGCTGTTTTTGGGGGCATAACATCCTCTTCCACAACAATGGAGACGGCACCTTTACCGACGTCAGCCGGAAGGCCGGTGTTTACGACGAGCGGACTCGATGGGGAGCTGGTTGCACCTTTCTCGACTATGACCGCGACGGGAACCTTGATCTATTCGTCTGCAATTACATCAAACTTGATCCGGCTCAAACTCCCGCGCCCAACGGACCCGACGTTTGCCAATGGAGAGGGATCTCTGTAATGTGCGGTCCGCGCGGACTCCCCGCCGACACTAACGCTCTCTTCCACAATAACGGCGACGGAACCTTTACGGACGTTTCCGAGAAGGCGGGTATCCTCAAAGTTGGACCTCGTTACTCCATCACTGCAGTATCTTACGACTTCGATAATGATGGCTGGCCAGACGTTTACGTGGCGGTGGATTCGCAACCCAGCATTCTCTTTCGCAACAACCATGACGGCACCTTCACCGATATCGGGGTCATGGCTGGCTGCGCGTACAGCGAGGATGGCCACGAGCAGGCGGGGATGGGCGTGGCGGTTGGGGATTACGACTGCGACGGCTGGCTGGATATCTTCAAGACGAACTTCGCGGACGACACCTGCGACCTGTATCACAACAATGGCGATGGAAGCTTCAGCGACGTGACGTTTCAGGCGGGAATCGCTGTCAATACCAAGTACGTCGGCTGGGGCTGCGGGTTTATCGATTATGACAATGACGGCTGGCCCGATATCCTGCAAATCAATGGGCACGTTTATCCGGAGATTGACAAGCACGACCTAGGCCAGACTTACAAGAGCCCTCGGCTGGTATATAGGAATGTGGCTGACGGGAAGTTCAAGGATGTTTCAGCGGAGATGGGACCCGGTATCACCGAACGCTTCTCCAGTCGCGGCGCCGCATTCGGAGATTACGACAATGACGGGGACGTGGACGTCTTGGTTCTGAACATGAACGACCTTCCGTCACTGTTGCGCAACGACGGCGGCAATCAGCAGAATTGGATCAAAATCAAGCTGATTGGAACCAAGTGCAATCGCACGGCAATAGGTGCGCGCGTGCGCGTCGTAACCGGCAATCATGTTCAGATGGACGAGGTCCATAGCGGATCAAGTGTGATGTCGCAGGGCGATCTGAGGCTGCACTTCGGCCTCGGAAAGCTTCAAGTGATTGATCTCATCGAAGTGAAGTGGCCAACGACAGGCAAACTCGAACCATTCACGCAAGTGAAAGCCAACCAGATACTGACCATCCGGGAAGGCAGGGGGATCGTCTCGGCAGTGGGATCGACGGCGAAATAACTTGACCAGCCCTTCCGCCACGAATATCGCCGGTTCCGGCGAGCCGGATGGGTTGTCCATTTCTGATTTGGAATGCTTTCTCCGAAGTTCTCGCACTCCGTACCCTTTTCTTAGTTTTCCCAGTGCGATAAGGCATCGTAACGCATCGTAACGCGGACGTGTAAGCGTGTACATTGCGCCGCTTGGTTTCTCGTGTCAGCAATCGTTTGCTAGAATACCGTTCGGGGCATTCTTTTCGCGGACTTGCATGAACATTCGAGAAGTAGCCAAGAGAGCGAAAGTTTCCACGGCGACCGTCTCCCGTACTATTAACAATTCGGAAAAGGTGGATCCAGGGACAGCCGCCCGAGTACAAAAGGCCATTCAAGAGCTCAATTTCTATCCCAATACCCATGCTCGCACCTTGGTATCGGGCCGGAGCCGCATGATGGGCTTGATCATTTCGGATATTACAAACCCCTTTTTCCCTGAACTGGTGAAGAGCTTTCAAGACGCGGCGTTGCGGAGCAGCCAAGAAGTCATCATTGGAAACACAGATTACAACCCTAAGCGCATGGCGGGATGTATACGGCGCATGGTGGAACGCAAAGTAGACGGAGTCGCCATCATGACCTCCGAGGCCGATCCCGGCCTGATGACAGAACTGACGAGAAGGAACATTCCGACTGTGTTCATGGATACCGGTAAGTCTGGCCCCCATAGCGCGAACATTCGCATCGACTATGCCCAGGGTATTCATGAGGCAATGCAGCATCTATTCTCCTTGAACCATCGACGCATCGCATTTATCACCGGTCCAATGAACCTGGAATCGGTTCGCATAAGGTGCGAGGCTTACCTCTCCGGGCTCAAATCGTGCGGACTTTCCGATCGAGCCTTAATTGAAAAGGGGGACCATCGCATCGAAGGCGGCGCGATGGCGATGAGAAACTTGCTGAAGTTGCCGCAGCGTCCCACTGCCGTTGTTGCGTCGAACGATCTTAGCGCGATTGGAGCGCTCGGCGTAATTCATAACGCTGGGTTAAGAGTCCCTGACGATATATCGTTGATCGGTTTTGACGATATTGCCTTCGCGCACTGGACGCAACCTCCGCTGACCACCGTCATCCTGTCTCGCACCCAACTGGCGATTACGGCTTTTGCTGCGCTCGAGGCTCTCATCCGAAAGGAAGATGGATCTCAAACTGACTACACCATTCCGACTCACCTGGTGATGCGGAAATCTACGCGGGCCATCTGAGGAAGGGATTCGCGTCTTCCATGGCCGGCGTTTGCCATGGAAGTTTTGGCGCAACACTGAAACGCGCGCCAATAGGGGATTCGATGATCACCGCGCCCATTCATCGGAGCGATCCTAGCCGACGCCGGCCCCGTTCGCCGCTGAACAGACATACACGTCTGGCCGGATTCCGGTGTTTAATTGATATTTGTTCGAGATTTGCTCGGCAAACCTTTCCGCGTCTTCGGTCTTCACCAGATTAACTGTGCATCCTCCGAATCCGCCGCCCGTCATGCGCCCGCCGCAATAGCCTTCTAGAGACTCGGCGATTTCGGCCATTATGTTGAGCTCACGGCAGCTGACTTCAAAAAGATCGCTTAGGCTCCGATGAGATTCGCGCATAAGGCGTCCGAATTGGTCCATGTCACCGTCAGTCAAGCACTTGGCACCCGCTAGAACTCGTGCGTTCTCACGAACCACGTGCACACAGCGTTTGTAGATCTCTTCGGGGATCTGGGCAACATGTTTCTTCAGTTGCTCGACAGAAACATCCCGGAGGGCGCGAATGTCCGGATACCACTTCGTCAAAAGTCTCACACCCTCGTCACACTCTTCGCGTCGACGATTGTAGGCGCCGCTGGCGTGGTCATGTTTCACCATCGTGTTACAGATCACCAATCGCAGCTTGTCGGGAATTGGAATCAGCTTGAACTCAAGCGATCGGCAGTCGAGCAGTAACGCGTGCCGCGCTTTCCCCAAGCAGGAAACAAATTGGTCCATGATCCCGACCCGTGCGCCGACAAACAGATTTTCGGTTTTCTGGCAAAGTTTTGCGACCTCGAGGAGCGGAAGCTGGGAGTTGTAAAGACTTAACAAAGCGAGCGCACTGGCTACCTCAAGCGCTGCGGAAGAACTGAGGCCGGCGCCGATCGGAACTTCACCGCGAACCAGCAAACTTGCACCAGGGATCGGATGCCCCATCTGCCGAAGCATGACCGCTACGCCCAAAACGTAGTCGCTCCATGTACCTCTTGCCTGACTCGGCAAATTGTCCAACGCAAATTCAAACTGCTCTGAAAACTCTTGCGAACGAATTACCAATTTTCGGTCTGGGCGAGGGCAAATTGCCACCCGTGTGGAAAAACCGATGGCGCAGGGCAGGACAAAACCGTCGTTGTAATCGGTGTGTTCTCCGAGCAAGTTGACCCGGCCCGGCGCGCGAAAGATCATCGGAGGCGAGCCGAACAAGTCTTCAAAACTCCGAGCCAATTCTTCGGACTTCATCCAATAACCCCAAACAATGAAGGTTCATCAAAAAAGGCCGCCTAAACGTGTTTGCGGCTCAGCAATATGTAAACGATTACACCCACGGACAGCCAAAGGCCAGGAATATTTTCCCGCTGTTTTGTCGTTCTGGATGAGATGTTTAGTCTTTGCCTACAAAGTGAGCAAAGGGCCAGAGTGACGGGATTAAGTATACGCCTCGCAGGTTGATTGCCGGAACACCGGCGGAATCTGGCGCAGAGCTCATAGGATGAGTGTAATAGAGATGTTGCAACAGCTAACAGATCGGAAGAACCTACCGCCCGGAAGGTCCTGACGGAAAGCTCTGCGTGTTGCTACAGCCTCAGCACTCCAAAATAAGCATTCAGTCCATGCTCTCGAAATCCCCTGGCTTCCATGTCTGGTCGAACCAGGGTTGCAACGGACCATACTGCCACAAGACTGCGTTCCACCCTTTGCCCGGCATGGTCTGAACCCATTTGCTTCTTGACTCGCAGATGCGTTGGAGCCGAACCATACCGAACGGAGCCCTGGTCCTTAAGCAAAGCAGCATAAAATCTAGATGCTCAGCTGGCTCGCTTAGCAGTCGGAAAGCCACTGTCTTTCTCGTTTCATTGTGCCGAGTGTTCCGACACCACGGTATAGGCTGCCCGCACAAACCCTTCCGTTGCAGCTGCAACGCGCTTTGTCTCAGGCGCCGGAACAGGCTAAAGCAGATTGAAGTGGACGTGAGGTGATCCGGTTCCGCAATGGTGAAAGCGATCTTGTGGGATAACGATGGCGTTCTCGTTGATACCGAGTGTCTTTTCTTCGAGAGCACTCGAACGATCTTGGACACAATCGGCATTCAATTGAGCTTGCGACAATTCCTCGATTTGTCAATGCGAGAAGGGCGCAGCGCGTTTGAGCTTGCCATAGAGAGGGGGTGGGAAAGACAACAGGTCGCGGAGTTGAAACGCGAACGCGATTTGCTGTATTCGGAAATGTTGCGCAAACAGACGCGCGTACTACCAGACGTGCCGGAAACCTTGCAACAACTGCAGGGGCGCATGCGGATGGCAGTGGTAACCAGTTCGCAGCGCCAACATTTCGATGTCATGCATTCCGATACCGGTTTGATGCGATATTTCGAATTTGTCCTCGCACGGGAGGACTTCCGCGAGACGAAGCCGAATCCCGAGCCTTACCTGCTCGCTTTAGAACGACTGCGGATGAAGGCAGACAACTGTGTCGCTGTGGAAGACTCAGAGCGCGGACTGGCTGCGGCCCGCGCCGCTGGCCTACGCTGTCTAGTGATTCCAAATGATATGACGCGCGCTTGCAACTTTCGGGGTGCCACCGCCATTTTGCCGCGAGCGGCGGCCGTTCTCGACGCCTTGGCCTACTTATAGTCAATCTTTCCCGTTCGACTTACTGCGGAAGACGGATGTAGCGAGCGATGAGCCGATCAGTAACAGAACAAGTAAAACGATGAGGATAATAGCGATGATGGCCATCGCTACAGCGGGACTACAAGGCGGCTCCAATCGCCTCCAACTTGCGGGTTGCGCGTGCCTGCCGCCGAGCGGAACGCACACCGATCCAAATAGTTGCCTACCGTTCGTGTAAACTCGACGTGCAATAATCCACAATTAATCGTTTTAATTGGGCCATAACATCATGATTGCCGATTCTGACTCACGGGTTTCGTCCCGCGTTTGGTTGTGTGTTGTCGTTGCGGCGTTCGGGTTCATCGCGATGGCGATGCACTTTCCTTTGCGCGTCCATGCTCAAACGGCTCAGGCGCAAACGACTCAGGCACAAACAGCTCACCCAAGACATGCTCGGCAGGAGCTCCCGGCGGATTCGGTTGCCCCGATTGGCACGCTCGATTCCGTCGCCACGGTCCACGTGGACGTAACGCCGTCGCACGTTCTGAATACGATCTATCCCGATACGGCTACTGGCGCGTGGATGGACGATTTGAGCAGGGCGCAAATAGACAACTTGAGCAAGACGGAGGTGATTCAGGGAGTCAAGAACCTGGGTTGGGGTTCCATCACCATGCGCAACAACAGCGAATTGCGCTTGTCGGCATGGCACTGGAACGAAAACGGCACATGGAGCGATCCGGCGACGAAGAGCGGCTACTACATCGGCAGTGCTGATTTAGGCGAACCGATTCACTACGGCTATTCGTATTCGCTGCCCCATCGCGATTTTATGACCAGCGGAGATTTACCGTTGGTTGCTGGTTTTCAAAGTTACTGGAAGAGCAATCCTTACCTGACCAGCCACTTCACGGGCGAGAGCGATACGCTGCACCCGCAATGGGTGGTGATCGATATGGGCACGGCGCGCGCGGTCAACGCGATCCATATTCAATGGGTCAATCCATATGCCATGGTTTATGTGGTGCAGTACTGGGTCGGCGATAACAATGCGATGGACTGGGACATGGGCCCGAACGGCATGTGGAAGGCGTTCACGTCGGGCGCGGTGCTGAATGGCAGCGGCGGGGATGTTCGTCTAAAGCTTTCGGATGAGCCCGTCACTACGCGCTTCGTCCGCGTGTTGATGTCGAAGTCCTCCGGAACTTGCGACACTCACGGGTCGCAGGATATTCGAAACTGCGTCGGCTACGCCCTGCAGACGCTGTCGGCCGGTACGATCGATGCTGAGGGGAAATACGCGATCGTGTATCCGCCGAACGGCAAAGAGCCCGGACCTGGGCCGCCGCCGGTTCTGCAGGGTGCTGGAGAGCAGGAAGTGATCGCCGGTTCGGAGGCAGACCTGGCTGGATCATTTCTCGCTTCTTCGGTCGATCCCTGGCACCAGGCCGACAATCTGATCACCGGCGGCCACGATCAATACAACGGCATGGATAATTTCTTCACCAGCGGATTGACCATGGGCCACGCGGCGCTAGTTGCATGCGCGGCGATCTATGACACTCCCGAAGATTGCGCGAATGAAGTTTCCTACATTCACAAGCGTGGCTATCCCGTGGTAGGAATTGAAGTCGGGGAAGAGTGCGACGGCAAGCACATGACGCCGGAAGATTATGGCGCCATCTACATCCAAGTGGCGGATGCGGTCCACAAGTTGACGCCCAGCGCCAAGTTGGGCGGCCCGATTTTTGAAGGCGTGGATAAAGATATCACCCTCTGGCCGGACGAGGAGGGCCGCACTTCCTGGATGGAGCGATTCGTCGATTACCTGAAAGCCCACGGTCATCTGAAGGATCTCGCATTCATGTCGTTCGAACACTATCCATTCATGATCAACGGATTCACGCCACCGAACGACTGGGCATCGCTTTATCTGGAACCCGGCATTATGAAGCATGTGCTCCACATGTGGCGGCAGGATGGCGTTCCCACCGAGGTGCCGCTGATTATCTCGGAGAGTGGAATCATCGCGGGGCAAAGCGGACGGGGCTACCTGGGCGTGACTGGGCGCTCCATCTGGGAAGTCGATGCGTTTGGCACTTTCTTTGAACAGGGCGGCACAGCGTTCTATCGTCCTGCAATCAATAATGGCGCCGTTGGTCACGGACTCCTCGATCCCGAGGGTGGAGCTGATGGCGGTGGCGCGTACGGCACGCCTGCATATAATCCGTACTCTTCTGCGCACATTATTAATTTTGAATGGCTGCAGCACGAGGCAGGGGCAAACAAAATTTTTCCGGCATCGGCGGACCTGAAGGACGCTGCCGGACGGACGGTCGTTACCTCGTACGTCGTCAAACGTCCCGACGGGGACTGGTCGTTGATGCTGATCAACCATGATTTGAACGCCGCCCATCCGGTGCGTCTCATCATCTACGATGCCAAGCACGTCAGCCATTCTTTCATGGGATCAGTAGCTCTCGTGCGGTATTGCAACACACCTGCTGAGGACAAGAACATCACTATTCCCGCCGCACCCGACGGCGTGTACGCACTACCAGCCGGTTCAATCACCGTGATTCGCGGGAAGCTGCGGTAGTTTAGCCGATCTATCGTTCCCGATTGAGCCTACGCTTCTAAGAACGAATTGCGGAAGACACCTATGACGGGTAAATCAGAATCAGCTTCCCAGTTGCCGACAAACCGGGAGTAATCGCTTGGGTAGCCTACCAAGGAAAGTGGTTTAATTCCGAGTGACCAAGGCTGGGCGGGTCAAAAATCCGATGAAGAAATACAAATTCAAGGCGAAAATCGAAGCGGGCGATGGCGGAGGGGCTTATGTGCTTTTTCCATATGATACCGAAAAGGAATTCGCCACCAAAGGGAAGGTGCCTGTAAAGGCGACCTTCAATGGTGCGCCGTATACCGGGTCACTGATCAAGTACCGCAATCCCCTTCATATGATCGGAGTGCTTAAATCCATACGCGAGAAAATTGGGAAAGGCCCAGGCGATACGATTGAGGTCGTTGTTTGGAGACATCAAGAGGTAAGAACCGTCGAAGTGCCCGCTCAATTTGAAAAGTCGATCAAGAAAGAAGGGCTGCTTCCAGTTTTCGAAAAACTAAGCTACACCCACCGCAAGGAGTACTGCCGCTGGATTACCGACGCCAAGAAAGAAGAAACACGATTGAAGCGATTGGGGAAAGCCATTGAAATGCTCAAGAAGGGAATAAGCACCCCTGGGTAGAATAATAAGGTCACGCGAAATTGCCCTATGAATGTTTGCGGTTGGGCGCCCCTTGTTAGGCGACCACTCGCATGCCGGAGATCGTCGAGCGCTTCCTTGGAACCAAATAGGAGGCAGTCGGTTGCGGCGAGGCCCGCGAAGCTCACGGAGCGATCAGAGCGCGGGAGGTTTGCGTGTGTCCTTTTATCACCTTGGTGAGGTAATGAAAAAGCGTAACCGGAAGACTGACGGCAAAGGCAAAAATATTACGAATTTGCTGGTCGCCATGACCGGCAAAGCGAGCGCAGTGAAAGCGGCGGAAGGCGACAAGCCCGTGTTCGACTACATTGCCAGCTTGCCGCAGCCGCAACGCGGTATCGCGGAGCGTATCGATGGTCTGGCCGCCAAGACTTTGCCGAACCTGCAACGCGCGGTGAAATGGGGGATGGCGTACTACGGAGTGGGCGGAGGCTGGTGCTTTTCGTCCGGTGCTTTCGTCGGGCACGTGAAACTGATGTTCATACGCGGCACGGAGGTCAAGCCTGAACCGCCTGTGACGCCGATTGGGATGGGCAAGTCCACACGAGGCGTCGAATTGAAATCCGTGAACGAGCTCGACGAACAGCAAGTAGCCTCGTGGATGAAGCAGGCCGCCGCGAACCCCTTTTTCGGGGGAAGAAACGGAAACAATGACGACGATGTAATAAGCCGTTGGATGGACTCGCTCTTCGGCCTATTGGCTCCGCATAAGTCGGCTTCTGTGATCGGTCGCAGCAACTCCTGGATAACGAGCAAACAGGAAGTAATCTGGCGGCGGTCGGTCACCAGTGATTTCAACGCCTGTGACCGCTCAATTCACTGCGCGTGACGGCGTCATCACTGCCGCGAGCATGTCATCTTGCGCTGCCAAACGATCCTCGCTCATGCTGTGAGCGTAAATCCCGAGCGTAGTAGCGACGTCGCTGTGGCGGAGCATCTTCTGCACCGTCTTGACGTCCGTCCCTTTCCGAACGAAGAAGCTCGCCAAGCGATGACGCAGGTTGTGGAACCCAAAGCGGACCTGCTCGCCTTTCTTGAGCACACCCACCTTCACCGCAGCCGGACGGAGATGATCTTCGACCAGCATGTTCGCGACGCGGGGCTGCGGGGCGACTCCGATTCTTGATGTGGCGGCGCCGCAAGGATGCGTAAGAAAATCGCCACGACCGACCCCACCGCGTGTTTAACTCTGATAAGTCACCTCGTAATCAACTTGAGCGCGCCCGTTCGCACAGGCGGATGTTCCTCACGGCAGTACAATTACTTTGCCCTCCATCCCGAGATTGTCGCGGAACGCGCACACCTATGAATAGGTCCCGGACGTTGTGAAAGTGACGCGGAAGCGAGTCGGAGGAAAGACGGGTCCCCGCGCCACTCCTTGCTCATCTTCGTACAGCGCCACAATTGCCCCGGAATGCACATTCTGGCTCGAGCCGGTGAGGGTGGCGTGCAGAGCTCCATCCGCATCCGTGTTCACGGTGCAGGAAGGACTGCACGAGGGGAGAGAGATCCGCCATCTTGCTTTTTCCGGAGCATCGACGCAGGGCAACCTAGCGAAATGGCCGTCCCATTACCACCCCCTGGCCTTCGCGGATGGTAACCAGCTGATCGGCGGCCAGGTCGGCGTGGGTCTCGAAAGCGCCGGTCGGCCAGTGGATTTCTACGGTTGCTTTCAAGGCCGTTCCCAGGCCGAAGTGCAGACGTGGGTCGTTGGCGGAGAGAAAGCTGGACTGGCTGGTGACGGATTGCGCTTGCACTTTCCCGCCGTAGTGCACTAGCACTCGGGAACCGATCGCGCTGCGATTGCTCTTCGTGCCAGTTCCTGTTGCCGATCCCTCCAGCCGCACTTTAATCCAGTGATTGCCCGCGGGAGCGTCATTGCGCAGCAGAGTCGGCGGTTCATTGCGGTTCATGATCAAAATGTCGAGGTCGCCGTCGTTGTCGAAATCTCCGAAAGCGCACCCCCGGCTCATGTGTCGCGCGGAAATACCGGGGCCAGCCTCGTCTCCTAACTCCACAAACGTTCCATTCCCTTGGTTGCGGAAAACCAGGCGCGGATTGAGCGCGGGGTATTTGGCGTAGACACGTTCGAGTTCGGGATAGACGGTCCCGGTGACCACCAAGATGTCCGGGTAGCCGTCATTGTCAAAATCGATAAGACCGGTACCCCAGCTGATGAAGCGCCGTTCCTGACTCAGACCTGCGCGGGCGGTGACGTCATCGAACTCTGCCTTGCCGTTGTTGTGATAAATGCCGGTGGCCTGACCCTGGAAGTGGGTCTTCACCAGGTCGAGGTGACCATCGAGGTCGTAATCGCCGACGCCCACTCCCATTCCACCTAGCGGTTCGCCACCAGAGCCGAGGGCTACTCCGCGTATCAAAGCCTCTTCGCGAAACGTGCCATCGTGATTGTTCATCAGCAGCAGGCTCGGTGTGGAATCGCAAGCGACGAAGATGTCTTGCCATCCATCCTCGTCGGCGTCAAAAGCTACGGTGGTGAACCCGAACGATCCCCGGATTGCGCCGATCCCGGACTCCTTGGAAACGTCGGAGAATGTTCCGTCTCCATTGTTGCGATAGAGAAAGTGAAACGCCGCGGGCAGGCCCGCCGGGCCGCAGTTCGTGGGCACACCCTCGTAGTTGCAATTGGGCACGAGCAAGGAAGGCTTGGGAAGGGTGGCGAGGTCGACGTCGAGATAGTTCGAAACGAACAGATCAAGCAAGCCGTCGCGGTTGAAGTCGACAAAAGTGCAACCCGAGCCAAAACGAGTCTGTGGATAGAGCAAGCCCGCCTTGGCCGTGACGTCAGTAAACGTGCCGTCGCCGTTGTTGCGATAGAGGCGATTCTGGCCGTAGTAGGTCAGAAAGAGATCCTCGAAGCCGTCGTTGTTATAGTCCCCCACGCAGACGCCACAGGCCCAGCCGGCGGGATCGAGCAATCCCGCCTTCTCGGTGACATCGGTGAAAGTTCCGTCCCGATTGTTGTGGTATAGACGATTGCTGGAGCCAGCAGGGACTCCTTCCAGGCGTCGGCCGCCCAGCAGGAAGACATCCATCCAGCCGTCGTTGTCGTAGTCGAGGAAGGCGCAACCGGCGCCGTTGACTTCAATGATATAGGTGTTGCGGGTGGAATCGCCGTAGTAGACCGTCCGAGTTAGTCCCGCGCTGGCGGCAACATCCACAAAGCGGGAGAATGGCGCCCGCTTGGCGGGCGGGAGAATGGCGCGAAGCTTTGCCGGGAGCAGTGTGGGCGTCACCATCGCCGGAAGCGTGGATAACAGGCGGCGCCGCGTCCATTGGCCAGGTTTTGCGACGCTCATAGCGGGCACGGCCCTCTTCGGTAAGTCAATGCGTACGCCTCAACGCTGGGCCTGCGCTGCAGCAAGCTCTTTTCGCAATTGTTGCGCCTCGGCATTGTTGGGATCAAGCCGCAGAGCGCTGGCGATGGCTTCCTGCGCCTCAGGAAAACGAGATTCCATACCCAGTGTTGCCGCCAGGCTAACCCATGCCTGGGTGTAGCCCGGCGAAGCCCGCACCGCCTGCCGGAAGTGCTCTTCGGCAGAAGCCGTGTCCCCGCCCCGCGACGCCAGATAACCCAATTGATTCTGCGCCAGAGCGAAGTCGGGATCGATTTGAACGGCCTGTTCCAGTACGGTGCGCTCCTCCTCGGTATTTCCCGTGCGGTCCAGAGCTGTGGCGAGTTTGTAGGCGAGCGACGCGTCTCTCGGATAAGCTGCGAGGGCTTCGCGGTAGAGTGCAGCGGCCTTCACCGGATCTCCACCGGCAAGTTCCTTGGCCGCCTGTGCTGATTTACTTGCGGCCAGAGTGCGATCAGCTTTTGCTTTCTCTTCCTCTTGGTAGAGCTTGAGTTGCTCTTGCGCCAGTTGAGTTTCTCCTAAAGTGCGTAAAACCGCTGCCAGCTTGAAGCGAATCTGAGGCTCCGTGGCCCCGAGTGCGAGAGCCTTTTCCAGTTGCTCCCTCGCGCCATTGGGATCGCCGAGTTCGGCCAGCACGACGCCGAGGTTGTAGCGAGAGTTGTAGTGCGAGGGATCGAGAGTGATGGCCTCTTCGAGATGCTTGCGCGCGGCAGGATACTGACCCGCTTCGCGCTCGAGGACGCCATTCAGGTATAGAACGCCAAAATCGTGGGGAGCGGAAGCCAGAAGTTTGCGAGCGAGAGGCTGTGCGGTATTGATGTCATCATTCAGAACCAGAACGTGTAGATATAATTCTTGCGCGGCGAGGTTGTGGGGGTGCAATCGCACTCTTTTCGCAGCTAACTGCGCGGCTTCCTCAAAGTGGGCCTGCCTGGCGAAGATCATCACCAGCGCCTCGCTCAGCCGTAGGGACGATGGATTCGCATGCACCGCTTCGGCTAACGTCTTGGCGGCATCGTCGAGACTTCCCGCCAGGTCATAGGCTCGGGCGAGATCAAGCGTCAGGTCTTGGCTGGGTGGAGCGGACTGCAACAGCCCGATCACTGAAGCGTAGTCCCCTTCCGCGATCAAGGACTTGCTGAGACCGTCCAGTGCTATCGTGGAGCGGGGATCGATCTTCAGCGCGGCTTCCCACTCAGTTTTGGCCTCTTCCATGCGATGCAGCTGACTGAGCGCTCTGGCCAGAATGAGGTGCGGATTGGCAACCTCGGGCATCAGTTGGATGGATTGTCGCAGTGCCGTGACGGACTCTTCCGGCTTGCCTGCATAATAGAGGCCCAAGCCCAGAAGATACGAAAGCCGCGCGGAGCCCGGTTCCGATTTAAGAGCGGCTCGATAGGCGTCAACCGCACACCCGTATTGGTGCCGGTCGCCGAACCAAGTACCCAACTGGACGAAACTCTCCGTGTCCGGCTGGGCGCGGACTTTGGCTTGGAGCGCTGGCGGTCCCGCGCAGGCTGCACCAGGGCACAAGGTTGCGCCGAGACAAACTGTTATTGCTAGCACGATTCTGGCGAACACCGGAGGCATTTTGTCTATTGGCTCCGCCTAAGTAGCGGATGCCATCTTCCACAAAAGGGAGCATAATCGAGCAACTGGGGGACCTGCAAGCGGATCGCAAGCAATAAAGGGGCGGCAGACGAGGGGGAGAGTTGCGCCACGGATGGGCCATCTTGCAGCGGACCCATGCCTGTTGCTTATTGGCCACGCTGTTATGGCTGGCGATATTTTCTTCGGGCACGATCCCGCTTGGGGCAGCACAATTGCCGAGCGCTCCGCTGAAACCCACTTCCGCTCCGCAAACGACGCCCCATGGGCGCCAAGCCTACGTCGGTGATGTTGCCTGCCGCCCATGCCATGAGCAGGTATCGCTGACATTCGCCGAGACCGCCCATCACCTCACGTCGCGCCTGCCCAGCAAGAATTCGATTGCCGGTAAGTTCAGCCCCGGCTCAAATATTCTTCACACTTCAAATCCATATTTGACCTTTGTGATGAGCACCACAAAGGACGGCTACTTCGAAAGGGCAGTAGAGGAGCTCGCGCCTTCCAAAACTATGTCGCACACTGAACGTATCGACCTGGTGGTTGGCTCTGGGCGCAAGGGCCAGACGTACTTGTTCTGGAAGGGCGACAGGCTCTTTGAACTGCCGGTAAGTTACTGGACCGAATTGGACGGCTGGATCAATAGTCCGGGATATCCGGACGGCTCGCCCCATTTCGATAAGCCAGTTGTTCCCCGATGTCTGGAATGTCATAGCGGTTTCTTCGAGTGGGCGCCTCCGCCCGCAAACCGGTATAAGAAGATGACAGTCGCGCCAGGCATCGGGTGCGAGAACTGTCATGGCCCGGGTCGTGAGCATGTCGCGCGGTACAGCTCAAAATCTCCTCCCGAGCCCGCAGCATCCACCGCCATTCTCAATCCAGCTGCGTTCCCGCGGGAGAGGCAAATTGACTTGTGCTCCTTGTGCCACGCCGGAGCGGCTGAAACCATAGCGCCTCCATTGTCATTTAAGCCCGGCCAAGCAATTGACGATTATCTTTATATACCTTATATACCTTTCTCCGACAAAGACGTCCCCGTCGACGTTCACGGCAACCAAATACAACTGCTGGCGCGAAGCCGTTGTTTCCGTTCGAGTCGCATGACGTGCACGACCTGCCATAACGTGCACCAGTTGCAGCGCGACGCGGCGGCGTTCTCGGAGCATTGTCTAAGCTGCCATAACGTCGAGGCTTGTCGGCGGTATCCTCAGCTGGGCAAAGACATCGCCAAGAATTGCGTGGACTGCCACATGCCGCTGCAGGAGTCAGAACTGCTGGTCTCCGATACGAATGGCCGAAAGCTAAAGCCTCGAGTGCGCAATCATCGCATCGCAATCTATCCGGACGAAACTATTCACGGAACGAGTATTCACTGAACCAGTATTCACTGAACCAGTTTGATTTTCGTGCGGGAGGCGAAGCGCCGGTAATTGCGGAATGCGATTTCGTTCAGTTCGATTTGTCTGCGGCCTCTTTGCAGACTCACGCTGGAACGAACCGGAAGCAAATAGTCGCGTGCGGAGATTGCGACATAATCGTAGTCCACCGTCATCGCGGCGGCATGCATGGAAAAGGTACGCGGCAAGCCGTCGGCGTCAAGGGTGATGCGCCGGATGCCGCTGGTTGCGCTGTCGATGTAAACCAATCCGTGAAAGCCAACCCCAATAGAGTTGTTCCCTTCGCTAAGGTCAATCGTGGCATCTTCGCGGGCAACGCGATAGCTGAGCACCTGCACGATGCCGGTTCCGTCGCTTAGGGTGGCGGCTTCCTTCCATTCGAAATGCGTTTTAGAAGACGGTGAGAAAACCAGCTTCATCAGGCCGCCAAACTCTCCCACAGAAATTGGCCAAGTGGAATTCATTTCGGCACGTTTGAGAGTGCTGCGCCTACCGTTTACTTCGAGCGTGGTTCGCGACTCCTGGCCATCGTGATAGGTCAGGAGTTCGGCCAGGGAGTCGCGATGTTTCCAGCGGCCATTGCCGGACTGGTCCGCAGAGCGGTTCGTAACTTCGACACAAACGAAATTCGGCAAAGTCATGGTATAGACAAGAGCGCGCCCCCTGGCACCCGCGATGATACCTTCCAGCTGGTCCGGCGAAGGAGCCGGAACTGCGCCATCCGGCAGAGTAGTAATTACGAGATGTCGTCCATTTCCGTCGGTTCCTGGCGTCGGAGGTTGGGAAGCGACATTGGCGTCGTCACTTGGCAGTTGTCCGGTTGTTTTGTCGGGCACGGTCGCCGATGCCAACTCAGGACCTTCGATTCTAAAGGGGATAGAACGTTCGGTGGTTATTCCGCTCTGAGTCAGGCGTTCAATCACCTCATAATTACCGCTCGACAAAGAACCAGCCTGAATGGATGCCAAGTATGGGATGGCAGCGGGTCCGGTTGTCTTTCGGATATGCAAGGGAAGTTGCGCGATCTGTTCGTTGTTTTTCAGTACTTCCATTTCCAGTCTCGGCTGCTCCCCTGTGGTGGGGTCGGAATGGACCATAAAGAAGAACGAGATGTTTTTTGTCCCATGCGGCATTTCGCCGGAAAGGCTGGGCACCACCTTGCTGCTTCCGTAGCGAAGAGGCTCAGTCGAGTCTAGGTCAGCGGGTAAGGGCTCCATGTGGTGGACTATGGCCAGATCACTCAAGGATGGCCCCGTGGGCTCACCGGGAATTTCTAGCTGCATACGTTGGGCGCCAGTTTTTGAGCTGTTGCGATCGAGCACGGCTGCCTCCATGAGGTATTCGCCCGGATCGGCGGTGAAATGCCGCTGCATGGTGATCAGTTGCGAACTTGCACTCTCCTTGGAGTCAAGCGAAGCGTGTCGCGGGATGTCCTCACTGAAGTGCTCGATCACCGCGCCCGCTTTATTTTTCACCTGGACCACGATGCAAACATGAAGCGAATAGAGATTGGAGTTAGGGTCGTCGCGCGTTTCCAGTTCTGAAACCGGAACCTCGATTGCCAGCACATTTTCATTGCCGGTTGGCAAATTTCCCAGACGCAGGACAGCTGAGCGAAATTTGATATCTGTGGGTAACTGCTGTTCGTCGAAGACTTTCATTAGCGGCGCTTCAAATGGCCTTATCCCTGAACTGTCGCCGGAAGGCAAAGCAAAATACCCGGCTCTGGCGTGTATTTTGAGCCCCTTTCGCACCGGCCTTACCGCCACCGGGTGAAACTTCCCGTCATATTCTTGGATCGGTGGAACATACGACGCCTGGTAGTAGGTGGTCAGGTCTTCGATCAACTGTTGCAGCGGCTTTTTTAGATTGTCTGCGGCGGTAATATAGGCGCCTCCGGTTTTGGCCGCCAAATCCGCCAGAGGATTCTTGTATCCCGACAGTCCTTCCATTTCAATCTGGTTCAGGGTATCGGCTCCCGCTGCGACCGAGCCCGGAGGCGGCGCGGCAACGCCCTGCAGTGCGGTTCCACTTCCGCTCGTCGCGGACGTGGGATTCATGCGACTCGTAGCCATTACGCCTCCGATGGCAACGGATGCCAGGAGTCCTTCACCGGCGTCTTCATTGATGCCGACCGCATCGACACTATAAATACTCACACCGGCTCGATTTGCCTCTCCCGCAATGGAGAGCAGCACGTCTTTTGCATTCAAATCCAGTTGCGGCGCTTGTTCGAAAAAAATCACGACTTTTCGGCCAGGGATCTGGCGTTGGGTGCGCGCCAGCGCGAGCAAACCCGCGAGGGAAGCCAGACAGTGCTGGTCCTGCACAATGCGCTGCGATTCCTGGAGGGAGGCCAGCATGATGCTGGCATTGGTGCGCTCTTTCGTCGTGACCCGTGCTCCGGAAGAATCCCTGCCGGTCTGCGCCGCGACAATCAGATTTTTTTCTGCGACTGCGGCAGCATCGTTGTTGATTTCCTCGCCTCTTGCGGTAGCGGCGTCAATCGCTTTTTCCACAGCCATGCGGTCTGAGGTTATGCCTTGAAAAAACCGCAGACGTCCGCCGATGCCGAACACGGAGAGCGAGAAATCATTCGCCGGAACCATCTTGAGGATCTTGATGGCGATGTCGTGCGCATTTTTTGCCGCTGACGGTTCGAGCCGATCAAACACCAGGGTTACTAAATGGTTTGTGCCTGCTGTGGCGGTCACCAGGCGAAGATCGGAGAGTTTTACCGCAGAACCGTTGTCTGTAACGGCGATGTCTTCCGGTCTCAAATCGAGGATGGGCTTGTTCTTCCGGTCATGAACTACCAGATCGAGAGTAACTTCGTCCACGTTCGAAATGATCGTAGGACTGTCACTCTTAGTTGCCGAAGTGGTTTGAGATGGCGTGATTTGCCCGTAACCGCCGGGAACGAGGAAGAAGAAGGCAAGAAGCGCAACCGTCGCTGACTGATTCATAGAAATTTCCCTTTTGTACTCGGGAAAAATGCGGACGGCGCTCCAGAGTTGCCTTGCCGGGCCGGCCATCTTCTGTTCAGCTTCACATTACCGGCCCATTCTACATCGGTTTGGGGTGCGCGCACTCACGGAAGTGGCGCTATTTTGGATGGCAGATGCTTACCTACTTTTGTTTTTCGTCAATTGGGAAAGGGCATGTCCGGCTTTACGATCCGAATCTGATGATCGGTAAAAGTCAGGTGCCCGTTGGGCAGCTTCACTTTCGGCATATGACAGCTTACGCACTCTGACTTGGCAGTCGGGCAGACCGTTGCGTGAGTCAGAGGCACCGATGACGAGTTTGAGGTACCGGGTGGCGTCGTGGTCGAAGGCGAGTGGCATGCCAGACACTTTGCATCGTAAGAAGAATCCTGGCGCACGACGTCCACGTGAGGATCGTGGCAGGCGATGCAACTGATGCGCGGATCGGCGCCATCGAAGCACTTGCTGTTGGCCAGACGATAAGGCTGAAAACGAACGGTTAACTCACCGCGCCAATGATTGCGTACGACCGTCTCCCAGCTGCGGTGACATTGACCGCAGAAATTTGAGACGTCTTCCGCCGTTCGCTTGCGCAGATCGGGCGGGGAGGAATCGAAGTCGCCATTGAAGGAGTCCGCGAGATGCGCCGTCGTGCCCGCATGACAATGTTCGCAAGTCACGCCAGGGCGCAGGGTTTCGAAGGTCATTTTTCCGTGGCTAAAGGCGTTGCTGGCGTGGCAGCCGAAGCAGACTTTGGTCTCCGCCAGGCCGATCTCGCGACCGATCGAGTCTTCCAAAGTGTGAGGTTTCAAATCTTCGTCTCCAGTGGTGAAATCGAGGCCCGGAATCGAGGGATAATAACTGACCGCGCTTTCATAGCGCCGTCCATTGCGCTCGAGAACCCAGGTCTGCGCCCCGGCGCCGAAATTCCAGTGAATGGGAATGGAAATTGTGCGCGTGCCATCGCTCACGCTATAGGTGCTCTCCCCTCCGTGGGTTTCGACCATGTAGTTGTAGAGCCCTTTGCGAACTGTGAGTTTCGGAATGTCGCGCAGCACCGGATTTGCGCCCGGAAGCGCCAGGGCTCGTCCCATGGGTGTTTGCGGCTGAGATTCAGACCGAGCGCGATGGCACGATACACAAGCGGATTCGGTTTTGCCCTGCGCCCCCGCCCACGGAGCGACCGCTGCAACGCCAACCAGAATGGCCGCGAGCGGTTTAAGGATGTGGGGTCGGCGCGGTATCATTCTTCGTCATTTCAAGGCACAGCAACCGCTCCCGCCGGGCATCTTCTTTACGTCCAGACTTGGAGTATGCGTTGGCTAGTGCGAGGTGGACCTCGAGATTATCGGGTTGAAGTTGGGCTGTCTTTTCGAGGTATTGGATGCCGCCTTTAGGATCGCCGGTCTCGGTGAGCGCTCGACCGAGAACCAGTTGCGTGCTGGGGAGCGTAGGTTCCTGAGCCACCGCCTTCCGGGCGTGGGGTAGCGCTGCTGAACCATCATTGGTCAGCAATGGGATCCAGGCCAACATGACCTCAGCTGCGGAGTTGGAGGGATCCACTTCCAACTCGTTCTTGAATTCAACTTCAGCCGCGTCGGGATCGCTGGCATATAAAAAGTAACCAAAAAGATAGTGCGCGTTGCGAACGGGCGGAACCCGCTGGAATAGTTGCTGAAACTCGGCGCGTGCAGTGGCTTTGTCTCCCTTCATGAAGTCGAAGGACGCCTTGCCTGCGCTGATGTACAACTCCTGATGATCAACTTTCAATTCCTTGGGCAGGAGCGCGGTGCGCAGGCCTGCCAGGCCGATGGCGAGAAGGAGTTCAGGGTTGGAGTCCTCGGCGTCATGAGCAAAAAAAGCGTAGCTGCGCATGGCATCTTCAAACCCTCCGGTGCGAGTGAGCAGCAAGGCTTCATGGTAGCGGAGAATTTTTTCGTTGCGGGGCAGATTGGCTGCGCCGAGAGCCAAAGCCCTTTGAATATCACTCAGCGATTTCTCATATTCCGCGAGTTCGAATTCGCACAGCCCGCGCATGGCCAAAGCCGGTGCTGCATTGGGAATAATTTCAAGATAGTGCGAGAGCGCGTCCCTGCCGGAGTCGTATGCGCCGACTCCATATTGCAATGAGCCTAGAAACCACCATCCATCGGACCATTGCGAATTGAGTTTCAGAGCTTGTTGATAAAGTTCGATCGCGCTGGGTACGTCGTTGGCTTCGCGGGCCGCCGTGGCCCGCGAGGAAAAGTCAGAAAAACTGGCGGGATTGGCTTGGGCGGCGCACCGGCATGTCAAAAGCGCTAAGAATAGCGTGAGGAGCAGACTAGAGTCCTTTCGCCTGCTAAGGCGGCATCTAAGAATCGTTCGCATTTCCTTGTTTGCCGCACCCACTGCAGCCATCTACTTCAAGACCATTTTCCCTGGCTGGAACTGATTTCTGAAGGGTCATCGTACCATGCGCAAGCGAGCCATCCTATGTTTGAACCGCGCATTCGTTGGTGGACGGGCTGGTAAAGCTAACGCGGCTTTGGCGTATCTAACCCTTTAGCGCCTGAAGCGCCGGGAAGAATCGAAGCATCGGTTGTCTGGCCCTCGGGGACAAGGGGCAACTTCACTTCCAAAGCGCCCACATTGTCCGTGGCCACGTCCCGCACCGCGACCCGGATTGACACTGCGGTCACGGGCACGTCGAATTGCTGCTGAACATCATATATGCCATCGCGTCTCTGTCCAGTCGGAAATTGGCGGCTGTCGTCTGCGGTCCTGTGGATCACGCCATTGAGCATCTTTCCGTCAGCGTCAAAGGCTGCAGCCGCCACTTCCAAAGTGGGGTATCGGGCAGCGGCGGTGTAGTCGATTTCATAGGTTTGCAAGGGGATGGGCCGCGGAGGTTTGACGGGGCGATCTTTGCGGCGCTCACGAAAAAAAGCCGGTTGGTCAGCCAGGTTGGCCATCTGGTGGGCAGTGGCTTTCGCGGGAGGACCCAGCGCGTGGATGTGCGCGCGGAATAATAGTTGGTGTGCCAAGGGCGCGCCGTGCTGCATGTTGGGATAAAGCGAATCTGCCGGCCGGGTCAATCCGAGAGGCTGCAGTTCCGAAGCGGAGCGCATTTCGCTGCGGGACTGATCTGTGGCGGAAGTGGAATTGCCAAAGTAGGAGGGGCGATAGGCCAACTGATAGCCACGTTTAAAAAGTTCAACACGAATGTGTCGCAACCGGCCGTCGTAGTTTTGATTGCTGGGCGAATAGGTGAGGGTGTAGTAGTGGGCGCCGGTTTCGGTTGCCTCTTTGAGCGCGCCAGACACGTCGTTGGTGCTGAAGAAGGCGCGGCCCCCCGTCGCACGGGCAATTTCTTGTTCGGTCATATAGCTGGCGTTCAGGGCGGCGCTGTCGCTGGTTGTCACCATCGCTCCGCCTTGAGGACCGGAGCTCACATTGGTTGCGACTACTCCGCGAACGTCGACCGGATAGACGGCAATCTGTCCTCGAGCCAGGGCATCGGTAGCTTCCTTGATTTCGTCGCTCGCATTCAAGGCCTCAGTAGCTGGATCCGAACTGGGCATGACTGAAGAGGGAAATGAGGCGGAGAGCCAGATCACATTCTTATGTCCCGGAAGATCCGCCAGAAATTTCGCAATCTGGATCAGGGCCCGCGGCGCCGAAAAATAAGGTTGATAATTGTCGGCGTATAGGAAAATCCGAGGGATATGAGAGTGAGAGTTCTTAGGGTCCAATACGTCAGCTAGCACATTCCGGTCTTCGGTAAATCCCTGGGCTAAATAAAGGCCGTCGCTCAAGACAAAGATCGCGAAGCGGGTCCCGAGCGGTTTGCTGCGGATGAATTTCAGCAATTGTTCGCGCGCCCGGGGCTGGTCATCGATCCCCATGTCGATGAGATCCAGAAGTAATACATAAAGCGGACCTCGCTCCGGCCCGGGTGGAACGTTTACGAAAGTGTTCGTCGGTAACGAGCGGGGAAGCTGGGGAAGCGAATCTGAAATCACATCAAAGTCGTGAACATCGAAGGACCGAATCTTCTGGGGCTTTCCGTCTTCTGAGATCGAGAAGTCGGCGGCTGTGAGCCCCGAAACTGGTTTTCCATCCGAATCGGAAACGACTACATCAACGATGACTCGCCGCACATTTTGACGAATGATGAGTGCGGTATCGGGTTTTTGCGAATCGGTGATCGCCTGGGTCTGCGAGGAGGCATTGTCTCTCTGCGCGGCGATACTCCCTACAAACAGCAGAGCCGCGAACAGAATACGGGATCGGAGCAAGAGGAGGGTGACCATTCCAGAAAATCTCCGGCTGCCGGCCATTGTTTTTAGCCGAGCGCCATTCTACCTCTAAGTCGGCCCCCGGAATTGTCAAAAGCTTGCAACCAGCGCTACCCCGAATGCGGGCCGATCACCTCATTCGATTCTTACGGAGAGGCTCGATTCCGCCACGGCCGCGCCCTGCTTCGCCGTTACCAGGACATCGCACTGTCCCGGGCCTGGAGAAACCTGAACCAGCATCGGAATCGAGCCGTCCGATTCGCGGTGCGTCATATCCAACGGCTTGCGCGCGATCTCCCGGCCATCCCGCAGGAGTTTCAATGTGACTTGCGGCTCCTCTGGCCCGGTTTGATTCGAGGGATATACGACGAAATAGAGACTAACTGGTTTTCCCGAGGCTACCGAATCCGCGAGCGTGGGAGTAACGCGGCCATTCTCCAGCTCAAAAGGACTGAAAGGATTGCGGGGCCCCGTGCGCGGGTCGAATCGGCGCACTAAACCCACGGAACTCAAAGAGAGATTTTTCGCCGGATTCACGAAAACAGAAACGCGCTTGGCAGATGTTTTGCCTGTCTGCTCGTCCGCAACTGCCGTGTCGATCACATAATGTCCGGGTGGCAATTCGACGGGCTCGGCGTAGAGAATGCGATCGCTTTGCACTTGTTCCGTGCCGGCGCTGTGCGCGGTGCGAGCCAACTCGCGGCTGATTTTTTTTACGATCGCTCCCGTCGAATCGTGGATAAACGCGACTAATGCCGCTCGCGTGTGAAGCTCGCCCGTGTTCCTGTCCAGAACCGCTTTTAGGCCGGACAGCGGAATTTCAAACGTCATCACGTATTCAACCCCATTTTCCTGCGGCCGGAACTTCAGGGCTGAAACCTGGTAGGGAAACTCCACCGGGGTGGGTTGCGCGTTCATCGCGTTCAAGGCCAACAGTTCGTATGGTTGCAGCGGCTCGCCATTGATATCGGGCACGGCGTAATAGCCTTTTCGAGTCTGGAGCGTAACTTTGGGGCGACTGATTTTCACTTCGATCTTGCGGAAGTGTCCATCGTAATGGGTCGACGTGGGGGAGTACGCGAGTTCGTAGTGGGTGCGTATGTCCTCCATCATGCGTTGCATCGGCAGCGAGATCTCGTTGGTGTTGGTAACCGCAAAGCCTCCGGTCGACTCAGCTAATTCCCTCATCGCGAGTTGACCGCTGGCGACTGCAGTGAGCTGGACGTCATCGTCTTCGAAATGCCCGTTGACGGGGTCGACGGCTTGAGCCGAACTCTCCGCTCCCGTGCGGCGCTGTGCGGCCAGGGCCTGCATCATGGGGTCATCTACGTTGAGCCCGCGCGTGTCGATCGTGTAAAAAGACACTCCGGAGCGGTTGGCATAGCTGATAAGGTTGTCCACGGCGTCGCGCCGATTTACGGGAAACACTAGTCCGTCTGCCAGATAAAGAACCACTTTCCGGCCCGGCAATACTTCCTGGCTGCGCACCAGCTGGTGCAGGGAGTCCATGGCGTCCATGCCGTCGGACAAGCTGCTGGCGAACCGCAACCCTTTGACCAAAGCCGCCTGAGCGAGCATGGCATTGCCCAGTTGGATCGACACATCCTGGGAGGCGGCGTTTGCCATAAAGAGTGGATCTTTCGAGATCCCCAGCAGTGGATTTGAAAGCGCGTTTTCGACAGCCTGTGCCGTGGCGGGCCCGGTGGACGGCGACGCGAGAATATTCTCTGCCGACGCGTTCAAAGTTGCGATCGCACTGCTCGCAGCCACGGTCGAGACATCGAATGCCTCGCCTCCTCTGAGTCCTTTAGTGGCTGCGTCGACCGCCTTGGCCAGCGAATCTTTGTCGCTGGTGTAGGGCCGTATCACTTGCAAACTCCGATCCAGGCGATAGATCGTCACGTAAGTGTTCGGCAAATTATCGCTCTTCAGAAATTCCTGCACGGCTCGCCGCGCGAATTCCATATTCAACGGCGCGATCCCGGCGAACACCACCGAAACGAAGTTCACCTGCCGCAGTGAATTCAGCGAACGAGGTCTTTCACCGCTGTTAATCGGTGCCGGCGCGTGGCGGGCGCCAGCGATGCTGCGTTCGGTTTCCATCTGCTCGCTGCCTTGAATGCTGCGAAACACACGAATGTTCTGGCGCACGCCATCTTCGTAGACTTCCACTTCTTCGGGCCGGAGATCGGTGACTGCGTGGTGGTGCTTGTCGCGGACCACCATATCGAGAAGAACTTCCCGCGTCGTGGTATGAATCACTGGACCTTGGGGTTCAATCCTGGGAGGAGAATTAACTTGGGACAGTAGGGCAGAAGGGGCAATCAAAGCGATCAGTGCAAGTCCGAAGAGAATGCGTGCAGGCATGACGTCCCACCTCGCGAATCCCGCCTTCCGCTCCAGCGAATGCGGGCTTTCCCTAATGTTCCGATCTAAAAAGAACCCGGCCAGTTTACCCGGAATATTCGCAAGATGCACGCTTTTCATGGAAAATCGATATTTTCCTTGACAGCGTCCATTAATCAGGGTTAAGTTGCGTCGGTCTTGAGGATAGTATGAATCCACTACGTGCACCTAAGGTTCCGGCCGACGCCGAGGTCTCCGCGGCCAGGTTACCAAACGATCTACCGAAGTTCTTCTGTGCAATGCAATCCGGGGAGGGACGAATGAATTCCAAGTTTGAGTTCATGGGGTTGAAGAAGGTTTGGAGTGCGTCAGCGTTGCTGGTTCTTCTCCTTCTGCTGGCGTCGAGCAGTTTCGCGCAGCAGCTAACCGGGACGCTGAGCGCCACGGTCACCGATGCCGCCGGCGCCGTTGTGCCGAATGCAAAAGTGACCATGAAGAACGAGCAGTCCGGCGACGTGCGCACCACGGTGTCGAACGGATCTGGCTACTTTACAGTTACGGCGGTGCAGCCGGGAAGCTATTCCATCACTATTGAGGCCCCGGGCTTCAAGTCTTGGCAGCAGACCGGCATTGTCTTCGCCCAAGGCGACAGCCGCACTTTGCCTAGCATCAAGCTTGAAGTCGGCCAGGTAAGCGAAACTGTCGAAATCAAGGCGGGCGCAGACGTGGTCATCCCCGACAACTCCGAAGTCAGCACAACTCTAAATACGGAATTAATTGAAGACGTTCCGATTCTCGGTCGCGACGCCGGCGAATTGTTGAAGGTCATGCCTGGAATGGCGCTGACCAACGGCCTGAGTCAGGGGTCCGGATTCAATGACAAAGTAGTAGGTACGAACAACGGTCCCGTCGGAGCCTATTCTTCCAATGGTACGCAGCCCTACGGCGCCATGGCGTACATGCTCGACGGTGCGAACCTGGTCGATCCCGGCAACGCCGGCACACAGATCGCCAACATCAACCAAGACATGGTTTCTGAAGTTAAGGTCCTAATGTCGTCCTACAGCGCTGAGTACGCCAAGGGACCAGTGATTTTCCAGGCGTTCAGCAAGAGCGGCGGCAATCACTTCCACGGCGAAGGTTACCTCTACGCCCGCAACAGCGCTTTGAACTCTGACGACGCTTTTGCCCACAGTCAGGGGGTTCCAAACTCCGCCGAGCACTACTATTACGGTGGTGGAAACATTGGCGGCCCGATCTTGATCCCATTCACCGACTTCAACAAAGGCCGCAAGAAACTCTTCTTCTGGGCCGGTTATGAATACATGGACCAGCATCCGGCGGCGAGCCCGCTCAACTTCAACGTGCCGACTGTCGAACAAAGAGGGGGCGACTTCAGCAACGCCACGATCAACGGCCAGCCCGGCATCACCAACGGAGTGCCCTCGGCGCTTTATAATGGCGTGAATAGCGCCTGGGGCGCAGCCTACGCTGGTACCTACAACCTGCCATCGGGTTGTGCGGGCTGTACGTCGACATTCCTACCTGCGAGCCAGTTCGACCCCAACATCGTCGGCCTTCTGAACTGGATGCCGAAGGCAAACGAAACTCCCTCCGCGGCCAACGGCTGGAATAACTACGGGTTAATCGAGAGCATTCCGCAGAACCGCTGGGAAGCCACGGGCAAAGTGGATTACGCTATCAGCGACAACACCAAGCTAACCGTCTCCTACACCCGGCAGATCGAAAACGATCAGCACCCGATCAGTGTCTGGTGGACTCCGGTCTGGACCTTGCCCTATCCGTCGAATGTGACTGCGGCCACCACTTCGAACGAGATCATGTCGAACCTGACCCACGTCTTCAATCCCACGACCACCAACGAATTTGTGTTCACCTTTGCGCGGTATATCAACCCCGCCACTCTTTCCAATCCCAATGCGGCCAGTCGCGCCACCTTTGGGGTGACTACCAAAGGACTATTTGGCCATACCACCAGCCAGATCCCGAACTTCGAGGGTCCGTGGGGTGGATCTTTCCCCAACATCTCAGAGTTCTCGTTTGACGGAGGCTTTCAGGGCAACGGTTATGGCGCGATCAAGCGAGATCCGTCGATCTATGACAACTTCACAAAGGTGATCGGGAGCCATACTCTGAAAGCCGGTTTCTATTGGGATACGAGTGAGAATATTCAGTCGTCCTGCGGCTACGGTTCACCGGATGGCATAGGGCCTTGCGACAACGGCACCTTTACTTTGGGCGGGTGGGGCCCGAACAGCTCCGGGAACGTAGTTGCCGACTTCCTGCTCGGCCGCACGACGGGTTATGCCCAGACGAGTTCGATCCCCGTTAACGACCTCAAGTTCCATCAGTGGTCGATCTACGCCCAGGATTCGTTCAAGGCAAATCGGCAACTCACATTGAACTACGGCTTGCGCTTGGATCATGTTGGCCAGTGGTACGGCACCCCGCAAGGGAATCAGGTCTGGAATCCCGGCAGCTATGTCAATGGCCCCAACGGCAAGCCCTGCCCCCCAGATCCAACAACCGGACTGTCGACCTGTCCCAACGCCGGGTTGCTGTGGCATGCCATTGACAGCAAAATACCGCTCTCGGGCATGGTGTCTCCGCTGTTCTACTACGAGCCGCGCGTCGGGTTAGCTTACGATATCTTCGGAACCGGCAAGACGGTGCTGCGTGCCGGTTTCGCCGTATTCCACTATCAAATTTCCACCAACCAGGGATCCGAAGCGACCACCGGGCCTCAGGGTTCGTTCACATACGGAACGCTGGGTACCACCTCCGGGTACGGGCAGATCAACAGCGGAGCTACTGGGTTCACCCCGCCTCCCGGCTCCAGCCAGAATGGATCAAGCATCAATGCCGATCTGTTGGGAGACAATAAGACTCCGTTAACCATGAACTGGAACATCACGATCTCGGAAGCGCTTCCATGGCGTTCGGTCTTGGAAGTTTCGTACGTGGCCAACAAGAGCCAAAATGAATGGATCGACGGAAATGGTACCAATCTGGGTAACTTGAATAACATTGCTCCTGGCAGGTTCTTCCTTCCCGACCCTGTCCTTGGCTATACCACATCCCCGAACCCGCCAATCTGCACGGGGGCCGTTAATAACCAGTACACCCACTGCGCCCCGTATACCCAGAACTATACGCCGACTTTTAACGCCAACGATTACCGGCCACTGGATAACTATCAGAACATTGACGTTGGGTACCACGGCAGCTATGCGAACTACAATTCGCTGCAGGTGACGTGGCAGAAACAATCCGGCCCGGTCACCTTCCTGGCGAATTATACCTTCGGCAAAGTTCTGGGCATCCAGGACGGAGAGACTGATAACGGACCGGGTAATGGCGTGGGAGCTGACCCCTTCTACGTTCACAATGACTATGGTCCGCTGGCCTACGACCATACCCACATTCTGAACTTCTCCTATGTGTGGAACATGCCCAAGTTCGTTCACGGCAATCCGTTTCTTGGGGGAGTAGTCAATGGATGGCAGTTCTCGGGCTATACCACGTTCCAGAGCGGTGCAAACCTGCAGGCGAACCTTATTAACCTGAATTCCACCTATCCGGGCTTAACCTATCCAACCAATGCTGCGCCGGATCTTCCGGATAACACGATCCCCCTGGCAGATGGTCTCAGGTCGACCAATGTGAACACATCCACATGGTTTGGCTCAAGCTCCTATAACGATCTGATGCCCGCGTTGATTTGCAACCCCAGCAAGGGTTTGAAGTCGGGTCAGTCTTTCAACCCGAACTGCTTCGGTGCGCCGGCTTACGGACAGCAGGGTCCGCTGCAATGGCCTTACATGCGCGGTCCCGCTTACTTTGACAGCGATCTGGCCCTGTTCAAGAATTTCCAGATCACGGAACGGCAAAAGCTGCAGTTCCGCATATCGGCTGTCAACTTCCTGAATCACCCGTTGCGTCAGTTCGGATTGGCGGGTACGTCCGATGAAAGTCTGAACTTCACGAATAACTACACGGTGCCTATTTCGGCTTCGGCGACGGGAAGCGCTGGCAACGAGTGCGCTTACCTCAAGGACCCGGTGTCGAATGGGTTTTGCCAGGCTCGCGTGACCGGTATTTCGCCGACCAACACGAACGCCACCACGACCGGCATTCCGGCGTTCAAGACGGGCAGCCGTACCCTCACTTTCGCCGTGAAGTACTACTTCTAGACGGAAGTTCATGCGGTAGAATCAACTCAAGGGGTGGCGCAAGCCACCCCTTTCTTTTATCGATGTGTTTTCGGGACGCGAATGCTTCTTCACGGGCTGGCTAGACGAATCATTGCGGCTTCGGCATTGGCTGCGGGTGTTCTACTCCGGGGCGCTTCCGACCCAGGCGCTTCCGGCCCAAGCCCCATCCGCTTCGAACTCAGCACCGTCCCCTTCCGTCTGGAGAACGACCCAACACCGGCCAAGAATGCGCCAGAAACCATGCCCGGCGGCGTGGCCGTCTTCGACTACAACGGCGACGGTCGTCCCGACATCTTCTTTACCAACGGCGCCAACATCGCCACCCTGAAGAAAGACTCCCCTAAGTACCGCAACCGCCTCTTCCGCAATGACGGCAATGGTAAATTCACCGACGTGACCGACGCGGCAGGCCTGGCCGGCTCCGGCTACGATATAGGAGTTGCGGTCGCTGATTACGACAACGATGGCCATCCCGACCTGTTCGTTGCCGGTTTGCACCACAGCACGCTCTACCACAATAACGGCGACGGCACCTTCACCGATGTGACCTTGAAAGCGGGATTGGATGCCGGCCTGAATCATCCCGATCCTGAATTTGGAGCTTACTGGGCAATCACAGCCGCTTGGGTCGACCTGAACAACGACGGCCTGCTTGATCTTTTCGTAGTCAATTACATGCAGTGGACGTATTCGGACACGCCGCTGTGCGCGGTCGGGGACGTCGCCGATTACTGTAGTCCGAAGTTCTACAAGGGCGAGCCCAACCAGTTGTTTCTGAACCAGGGCAATGGCACCTTCCGTGACGTTTCGAAAGAGTGGGGCCTGCGCAACCACGTCGGCAAAGGAATGGGGGCGGGCATGGCGGATTACGATCTTGACGGCCGACCGGACTTATTCGTCACCAACGATGCTCTCTATAATTCGCTGTTCCATAACATGGGAAACAAGTTCGAGGAAGTCGCCTTCGAGACCGGCGTCGCGCTCACGGAAGATGGCAGCTTCATCTCGGGTATGGGCCTGGATTTTCGCGACTTCAATAACGACGGCTATCCAGATATCGCATTTGTTGCCCTGGTCAACCAGACTTTCCCGCTATTCCAGAACACTGGCAAAGGCAATTTCCGCGAAGTCACGAGCGAGAGTGGCATGCGCGAGGCCAGCCTTAAGATGTCAGGCTTTGGCGCCGGATTGTACGACTTCGATAATGATGGATGGAAGGATCTATTTGTGAGCGGTGGCCACGTCCAGTCTATTAAACTGCCCGGACAGCACGTCGATGAACCGAATGCCGTTTTCCGCAATTTGGGCCGAAGTGGAAAATGGATGCCGTTGATCGAAGATGCAGGCTTCACATCGATTCCGCCCGCTCGCCATCGGGGCTGTGCCTTCGGCGACCTCGACGGCGACGGTCGTGTCGATGTCGTGGTAACGGCGCTCGGCAAGGATGCTGAAATATGGATGAACCGCAGCGAGAAGTCAGGCCACTGGCTCGACATCGCATTGCGCGGGACTAAGAGCAACCGCGACGGCATCGGCGCTCGCATCAAGCTGGTGACCAGGAACGGCGCGCAACACAACCACATGACGACTAGCGTGGGCTACGCGTCATCAAGCGATGGGCCGGTTCATTTCGGCCTGGGAATCGAAAGTCGCGCTGACCTGATCGAAATCCACTGGCCTTCGGGTATTGTTCAAACTTTGCAGAACGTCCAGGCCGACCAGGTACTCAAAGTGACCGAGCCTGCGCACTGAAGCGCCGTTTACTTCGCAGCGGAGGCTTTCGTTTCCAATTGCGCGATTTGCTGCTTCACTAAGTCCGCTTGCGGACCGGCAGGCAAGTAAGTCAGGCAATTCTTCAGATGTTGCAAGGCTCCCGCATAATCCGCTTTTCTCGCCAGGATTACGGCCAATAACTGCTCAGCGTTCGGGACAGTGTGGCGCGGGTCCATAGCCAGTTCTTTCGATGCGCTAACATTGGCTTCATCGGTCTTGCCCAATTGGAATTCTGCCAGAGCATGGTAATACCACACTTGAGGTGTGCCGGCCGGATCGAGCTCCAGCGCATGATTCGTGTTGTCGATGGCTTCCTGCCATTTTTCGCCCTGAATTGCTAGCGCTGCGAGTTGCTCGTAGGGCAGGATGAATTTAGGGTCGGCGGACATGGCCTTGGAAAAAGACTCCCGCGCAGCCTGGGGCTCCGATGCTTCCTGAATTTTGCCCAGCTGAAGCCAAGCCTGAGCAAATGCGGGATATAGCTGGACGGCTTTCTTGAGATTTTTTTCCGCCCCATCCGGGTTTTGTGCGATCCATTGCTCGCGAGCCTTTTCGAAGGCTTTCATGGCATTCGAGGGCGCAGCCTGGGTGGTGGTGCTGATTTCCGTGCCACTGCTGCGTCCTTCGGGAGAGAGTGTGATCGTCCCAAGATTCGGTTCATCACGGAGATTGTGCGCGGTGATTGGGACCGAGTTGGAGCGGAAGCCGGCGACCGAGCCTCGCACCAGGCACCCTTCATACTTGGTTTCCATTTGGCGCTGGGCGTCGGAGGGAGTACCGCTGGTGCCGTGCGCTTCAGTAAAAGTGATTACGAACCTTCCCTGCAGATCGGTTTGAGTGGAGTTCACCACAGAGCCTTTGCAATCGACGGACACCAGCATGGGTTGCCAGGGGAGAGGCTCGCTTTCCATCGCCAGCTTGCCCAAAAGCACTCCGCCGGCGCGTCCTTGTGCGGACATACTCGCCCAGTAGTTATAGAATCCGCTGTCCTGAATCGAGTCCGGCCTTGTAAGGGTGGAAGGCAGGGCGGGGGTAGAAGCGTGCGTTTGAGCTCCGCCTTGAGCAACCGATGTGGCCCTGAAAACTAGCAATAAACAGAAGGAAAACGCAATATGAGAATGCCCTGCTTTCATGGCGTGCCTCACAGACACCGACATTGTTTTGCCCACCATTGTACGCCGGTTCCGACAATGCCAGAAGCTCGCAGGCGCACGGAATTTGGCGCGTTCCGCGGGGATTCCTGAGCTATTCTATTGACTATGCGGGCGGTCTTATTATTTCTTGTTCTGCTTCCGGCCATGATAGCGGCTCAGGAATCGGATCCGGATCAACTGCTCAAGCGTGCCATTGATGAGCAGCAGCATGGCGATTATTCTGCCGCCATCCGCGACTACCGTCAGATTCTGGAGTTACGGCCCAACGAAGTTGAGGCCAAGGTCAACCTCGGTGCCGCCCTGGCGCACGCGGGACAGTTCGACGAGGCAATCGCGATCTACCGTTCTGCTCTTACGTCATCGAAGGACAAAAATCCGATCCTGCTGAACCTTGCGCTTGCCTACTACAAGAAAGGAGATTTCGAACACGCCCGCGAACAATTCGAGATCCTGCACGACGCTCAACCGAGCAATTTACAAGTTGTGATTCTCTTAGGCGACAGCGATTTGCGCACTGGGAAAGCCGACGCCGCGCTCAATGTGCTGGAACCGCTGGAAGACAAGGTTTCGCACAACATGGATTTTGAATATGTGCTAGCGTCCGCGCTCATGGGTACCAAAGGCAGGCGGCGTGAGGGCGTGAACCGCATGGAGGCAGTAGCCAAGGCCGGTTCTGCCGCCGACGCCTACATGATCGCGGGCGCAACGCTCTTGGGGTTGAATGAATACGAACAGGCGCGGAAGGATCTCGAGCAAGCGTTGCTGCTCAAGCCGACGCTTCCCGGTTTGTATACGCTGGTCGGAACGGCGAGAGACAAAACCGGCGACGTGAAGGCTGCTGAACCCGCATTTCGCGAGGCCTTGAAGAATAATCCTGACGACTTCGAGGCGAATCTTTATCTTGGAGCGATTCTTTACAAGCGCCGCGATATCGACGCCGCCAAGGTTTACCTGGATCACGCCCTGCGGCTTAAACCGACGGATTCGATGGCACGTTACGAAGCGGCGATGCTGAAGAGCACGTCGGGAGATTACGAAACTGCGGCGCACGAGTTGGAGCTGTTGGTTAAGGACGATCCAGATTGGCTGGAGCCGCATGTCGAATTGGCAACTTTATACTATCGCCTTCACCGTCCTAACGATGGAGCGAAAGAGCGACAGATTGTCGAAAGTCTTACTGCGAAGCAGCAGGCGCAGGGGCCGGGGAAATAGCGACTGCCACTTGTTGTCACTGAGAAGTCACAGTAATCTGTTTTCCGGAGTACTGCACCACTTTGTCAACCTCGCCTGCTGGATTGATTCCCACTCCGTGGTTGTTTCCTACGAAGACTATGTGGAACGCGCGGCTCTCTAGCATGCCCGGAAACTGTCCTTTGCGTTCACCGATAGTTAACGTTTGCGCCGCGTCGTCCCAGTGCAACGGAATAGTCGCGTAGACACCTTTTTCGTAATCGTAATTGTCGTTCTCGTCCTCGTAGAGTAGGAAATCGCCGTTCGCACCGCGATAGATGCGTAGTTCGATCGGGTCGGCAGGTTTTTGTGTCGACCATTCCTCGTCAGGCCCGAGAGGAACAATCGATCCAGCGCGGACATACAATGGCAGGCGGTCCAAGGGAGCGATTGCATTGATTGTTCGGCCTCCTTCGACCGCGACTCCCGTCCAAAAGTCATACCACTTGTCTTCGGGAAGATACAGTTGCCGTGTCGTAGCGGCGGGTTCCGTCACCGGATTCACCAGGAATGCCGGACCGTACATGAATTGATCTCCCACATTCTGGGCGCGTGGATCGGTGCGGAAATCCATCACCAGGGGCCGCATCGGCGTGTAGGCGTTTCTGGTCGTTTTCCAGGCGAGCGAGTAAATGTAGGGCAGCATGCGATAGCGCAAGCGATCGAAGTTCACCAGGATCGTTTGCGCATCGGGACCGTAGGACCACAATTCATTTTCATCCGGATGGCGCGTGCCGTGGACGCGCAGGATCGGATTAAACGTGCCGTACTGAAACCAACGAATAAATAATTCTCGAAACGCGGGATCGGTGGGATTGCCGGAAACGAATCCGCCGATGTCGGTGGTCCAATAAGGAATTCCGGAAAGTGAGAAATTTAAGCCGGCGGGAACTTGCCGGCGGAAGCTGAGCCAATCCGAATTAATGTCGCCCGACCATGCTGTAACCGCATTGCGTTGCGATCCCGCAAATGCGGAACGAGACAAAATGAAAACGCGCTTTTGGTTGGATGCGTTGCGTTGTCCCTGATAGACCGCTCCAGTATCGAGCAAAGGATAAACGTTGACGTAGCGATTTCCGCTGCCGGCTGCGAGGTTATGATTCAGCAGGATGTTTTGTTCCTGCCCTTCTGTTTCCGGTTCGGTCGTATCCATCCACCAGGCGTCGGCGCCAATGCTAAAGAGTCCCTTATTCACCAGGTCCCAATAATATTTCCGCGCCTCCGGGCTAGTGGCGTCATACACTGCCATCGCATTGGCGTGGTAGGGCGGCTTCGCGTACTTGAACTTGTCGACGAACCACCCTTTGCTCTGCATGTAATCGTAATTCGCGGAACCCGGCTCGAAGAACGGCCAGATGGAAATCATCAGATGAAAATTGTCCACATGCAGTTGATCGATCATCGCTTTTGGATTGGGATAATTCTTGTTAAAGACGAATTCCCCTTTGCGATTCCACCAGAACCAGTCCTGAACGATATTGTCAGCCGGGATGTGCAGGTCGCGATACCTCTTGGCAACTCCTAAGAGTTCTTCCTGCGACCGGTAACGATTCTTGCACTGCCAAAATCCATAGGCCCACTTGCCGAACATGGGAGCCTGTCCAGTCAGCTCGCGATAGCTGGCAATGATTTTGTCGAACTCGGGGCCATAGAGGAAGTAGTAATCGATGACATCAGCAACTTCGGAGCTGATGTAAAGGTAATTGGCGAAGCGGTTATTGAAGCGGCTTCGCGAGGTATTGTTCCAGAAAATGCCGTAGCCCTTGCTCGACAGCATCAGTGGCACGGAAATGTTGCTGTTCTCCTGGGAAATATCGATTGATTCTCCGCGATAGTTCCAAACGCCTGCCTGGTGCTGGCCTAGTCCGTAAAGGCCTTCGGGCGAGCCGTAAATGTTGACGGAGGACTCGCCGCGGTACGTATCTTCTCCGTTCACTTTTTCAGGCGTAAGACTGCGTGATGTTTCCTGGACCAAAGTTCCGCCGTGGACTTCGGCAAAGGAGACAGCTCCATCTTTTTTTTGGACGGTAATTCTCAGCAGGGAAGTGGTTAAGGTAACGGCATCATCCGTGGACTGCATCGACCATCGTGCGGCTGGCCAGCTCTCTTTGATGACCACAAGGTCGGCTCGCTTTGGGAACGAGGCCGTCGGAGAATAAAGAACATGGATCACGGATTCGGAGCACACCTCTACCCTCAAAGTCCCCGTCCCCATGGAGAACAGAGCGCCGTCAGGTTGCTGCTGGACCTGCCGGACAGGATTCATCGCGGTCCACTGGGCGTGGACGCTCCTGGTCGCTAAGACACAACAGAAAGACAAAATGAGGAACGAAGCGAGGAATCGAAGAGGCATTTTATGTGGCATATGGGAGAGTGAATTGGCAGAAGCTGTGCGCTTAAACGCGGTGTCGCATCGCAATCAGTTCGTGACTTCCAACGGAATGCTTGTCGTGTCCGCCGAGTTTGCTCCTACCATAAGATCGAACGTGCCCGATTCAACCACGCGATTCAGGTTAACATCGAATAGCGACAGATCTTCGGGCGTCAACGTGAAGTCGACCGTGACTCTCTGGCCAGGTTCCAGGCTGACGCGTTTGAACCCTCGCAAAGCCTTTACCGGACGCGTAATGGAGGCCACCCGCTGGTGAATATATAACTGAGCTACTTCATCCCCCGCGCGATCGCCCGCGTTTGTGATGTCAACTGAGACCTTGGCATTCCCGCCCGTCCGAATGGTCTTCGGTTCAACGCGCACATTCTCGAAACGAAATTGCGTATAGCTAAGGCCGTAGCCGAAGGAAAACAGGGGCTCGCGGGTCGTAAACAAATAACTGCGGTTGCGGGAAGGTTTGTGGTCGTAGAAATCAGGAAGCTGTCCCACCGAACGCGGAAAGGTGATGGGCAGTTTGCCGCCGGGGCTCAAGTCGCCGAACAGCACATTGGCCGCGGCAGTTCCGCCCTGCTCGCCCAAGTACCAGCCTTCCAAGATGGCGGGTACGTGTTCCTTCACGTAGTTGATCGACAAAGGCCGCCCGTTAATCAGGAATACAACCGTCGGTTTGCCGGTCTCAACCACGGCGCGGATTAGCGCTTCCTGCGAACCCAGCAGATCAAGCGAATCGCGATCGCCGAGATGTTGCTCAGACCAGGCTTCACGATTAGTGCTTTCGTTCTCTCCTACTACGACGATAGCTACGTCCGACTGTCGTGCTACGGCCGCAGCGGCACGAATGGTTTCCACTTCCGTCTTAGGATCAGGCTGGGTGACTTTGTTCTCGTACCACCCTGCCCAACCTTGCTTTCCGGTACTGATCTTGCAGCCTTCGGAGTAGAGCACCTTCACATTCGCCCCCACCCGCTTGCGAATACCTTCGAGGATACTGATCTGGTTTCCCGCGCCCGGATCGCGGCTGTAGCCGCCGAGATGAACGTTGGCGGCGTTGGGTCCGATTACTGCGATGGTCCGGAGTTTCTTCAAGTCTAGGGGGAGGAGCTTGTTGTCATTCTTGAGTAGCACGATCGACTTCTGCGCTACCTTCAACGCCAGTTGTTGATGCTCAGTGCTGTTCGTTACTTTCTGGGCGTAGTCCGGATCGACGTAAGGATTTTCGAACAGGCCGAGACGGAACTTGGCTTCCAGCACGCGTACCACAGCCTGATCCAGTTCGGCTTCGGCAACTTTGCCATCGCGTACCTGATCGAGGAGCGTGGCGTAAACGGCGCCATCGGACAAATCGAAGTCCACGCCAGCGGCCAACGCCTCGCGCGCCGCTTGCGCAAAGTCGGCAGCCACGTGGTGAGTTTCGACCAGCATCTGCAGACCACCGCCGTCCGAGGTCACATAGCCGCGGAAGCCCCATTCCTGGCGCAGCACGCGATCGAGCAGCCAGCGGTTGATATGGTTGGGGATGCCATCGATCTCGTTATAGGAGGCCATCACACTTCCCACATGCGCTTCCTGCACGGCTGCGCGGAAAGGAACGAGGAACGTTTCCCGCAGATCACGTTCCGAGAAATTCGCCGGAGCTGTATTGGTTCCGCTTTCCGGCTGGCCATGAGCAGCAAAGTGCTTGGCTGTGGCCATCACATGATGCCGATTAATCATCCACGATGTGCCTTGCAACCCATTGATCGCAGCCACGCCCATGTGCGCGACGAGGTAGGGATCCTCGCCGTAGGTTTCTTCCGTCCGTCCCCAGCGAGGATCGCGCGATAGATCGAGAACGGGCGTGAACGCCTGGTTGACTCCAACAGATGCCATCTCGTCCGCGGCGGCTTCGAATGCCTGCTGCACCAGCCCGGGATCCCAAGTGCTGGCCAGGCCCAGCACTTGCGGAAAGCTGGTGCTGCCGTACGCCATGAATCCGTGCAGAGCCTCCCCCTGGAAGATCGCCGGAATACCCAAGCGGGTGTTTTCCATCAGAAAATGCTGCGCCTTGTTGCGCGCTTGGGCCGCATCGTGCGCGCTGACCTGTGAATCTTCGCGGTACAACTTGCCCAATCCCTCAAAAATTTCCTTGGCCTCGGGACTGGCCGTCGCCAGTGCGCGTCGCCGCCCTCCCGCAAGCTGGTCCACTTTCTCTTCTAAAGTCATTCGCTTCACGAGGTCAGCAGCACGTTGCTCTGGCGGAAGACCTGAATCGCGATAGCCAGGCTTAGCTTCCTGTGCGAAGGAAGAACAGGACAGACCTATAAAGGTGAAAATGAGAAAGATTTCGCGAAGATGCATCGAGCCTCCAGGTAACAGGCGCAGAGCATAGGCGAGCAGCGTAAACGGTTACGCAAAAATCGCACGCGAAGCATAACATTCCAGAGGGACGCTGGGCCATAGTGATTTAGTGAAGCAAAAATCCAGCGGCGCTGGTGGCCGAATCCATGGAAACGAACGCCTTTACGCCGGAATGAGCAGGTTGAAAGTTCATGGCCGAGGCGGTGCAGGAGTTGACCACAAACATCAACACCATCCGGTCGGAACTGGCCAAGGGGGGCACTCCGGACACGCCCATTTACGTGGGCGAGATCGGAGGAGCTTACAGCAATCCGGGCAAGCGGAGGTGGTCGATTGCTCAGGCTTTGTATGCCCGCCAAGTGCCCGGTTTCCAAGGGGCCAGTGGAATGTGTCGCCGTAGAAGATTCGGATTTGTTCGCTCAAACGTTTGATGGCGTGACTGCCTTGGGGCTCTTCTTCCTGCTCGATGCGGAAGTCCAACACAGATTGGTCAAGAAAATTTCCGATGTTTTGCAAAGCGGTAGCAAATTCCTCTGGCTGCCTCTTAGCCGCAAAGGCGCTCTGAGCCTACCCACAGTTGAGCCAGATCTCTGAGGTTGTCTTTGTATGTACGCGTTACCAAGTATTCCTTCCCACCTCTTACACGCAGCCTGTACGCTCCCGTCGGTAACGGTTGGATCTCCTCCACGGCCGAAATATTCACGACGACCGAGCGGTGGATGCGAATAAAACCGTAGGGCTTGAGCTTCTCCGCCATGGACGAGAGGGACTCGTGCAGCAAATAGGGATTGGGTCGGTGTCGCAACGAAACGTAATTACCTTCGGCTTGCACTGCCACAATCTCGGCTAGATCCAAGAATAGGATTCTACCCTTTGCCTTGAACGCGATTCGTGGTGCCTGTCGTTTTGCGATAACCTCCAACCGCCGCAGGACTCGGATGAGGTTTGCAGCATCAATTCGGGTTGCAGGAAGCAATGATATATCTGCAGGTTCAGAGAACCCGTTTTCTGCCGATTCAAGAGTGTAATCACGTCTACTCTTGATGGAGCAAATCGTATCCATTTGCAGGGGGCTAGCCGAAACGTCCGCCTTAGCGTGAGCAGCTTTTTGAACGAACATCTCACGTGTAGTGGCCTTCTGATCCTGAATCTCGCGGGCGCCCATGATTGAACCCCTAGCATTGCTCTCTCGTTTCAACCTCCTGCTGAAGCGAGACTGACGAGCGCACTGCTTCTAAATGAAATGGTCCTACATAACCGGAGCAGCGGATCCGTCTGACCACCTGCCCACGGGAACGATAAACACGTCGATCGGTTGAGTGCCTTTGAATTGAGGAATCAGCATTACCGGCGATTTCGGCAGATCGGCACCCCAAGCCTTGCCGTCCAGCGGAGGCGCATAGAACATCAAGTGGGCGACGTTGTGATCGTCGTCATCGGTGAGATAAGCTCCCTTCGACAGCATGTAACTCATCGCGCCGGGTTCGAGCGGCGGCAGTTCACCTTTCTCGAATGCTGCCTTGTTGCCTTCGATGATTTCAGCCTTGGTTCGCCCTGCTAATACCATCTCTGTTCTTTTGTAAGTAGTAGGCAAAACCGATCGCGCGGCCGGAGGATTGAAACAGATAGGGCCTCTAATTTTGGGGTTCCAAAACCCCGGAGCGTCGGAAGGGGACATCCATGCTCGCTCCACAACACATACAAAGCCGTTCTTCCCTTCGACGGCAGTTTCGTAGCCATGGTGCCCGAGGACCAGAATTTTTGCATCGCCCGATATGGCATCCGGTGCCGCGCTTCGCGCCAAGGCAATCTCGGCATTTCGGTCTGCCATGAGGTACTGATCGAGGGGCGCCATGGTTGGATAGGTTGTTTTGGGCTCTTGTGCCTGCCCTTGCTTCATTCCAATGAGCCCTAAGATCAGAGCGAAACTTAGAGAAGCTACCATTGCCAATCTTCTTCGGTTCATCGTTTTCCCTTGAGTTGGAATCGCTGCCGTTGCTTGACAACATGCTCCATCGACACCCGCCGTCCGCCTCTCCGAGATTGACGAGGCGCACGAAGAGATCTCAGCCACCCCACGATATTTCTAATTCCCACTGCCCACACCTTCGCATCTTGAGCAACCTTTGCCAATGAGGCGTAGCCCTCGACCATCGCAATCAGAAAGCTGGCAGCCTCGTCTGGATTCAGGTTGCCGCGAACTGTCCCTTGGGACTGCCCCTTCCGCAAAATCGTAGCAACTCCTTCCTGCCAGGCAAGGAAGATCCTCTCCAGTCGCTTACGGAACTGTTCGTCCAGCGGAGACATCTCCTGCGCCAGGTTGAGCAGGGGACAACCGCTCCGAACGTCTTCCGGCCGAACTGGTGTCCGCCGGACAATGCCGATCAAGATGTCGACGGGTTGCCCGTTGCTGAGCATAGGACACAACCACCTGTCGCGGACGGTTTTTGCGATGATCTCTTCGACGATGGCATATCCCAGTGCTTCCTTGCTCTCGAAATGATGGTAGAGCGCCCCCTTGGTGACATTGGTGGCGGCCAGAATTGTATCGATGCCGGCACTCTGGAAGCCTGATCGGTAGACCTCCCGAAAAGCCGCTTGCAGCAGGCGTTCCCGCGTACGCTTTGGATCACGGAATCTTCGCTTCCTCTCGTGACCAGCTAACATACCGACCAGTATGTATGTTAGCTGATTGAAAGTCAATCGCAATGATCTGCCTGACTCTTGGCTGCTCAGCGTTATCGAATTCAGTAACCTCTCGCCGGTGTGTGTATGAAAAGGTGGAGAAAAAGTCTCTCCAGCTGTTTTGCGGTCGTCCCAGGAGGTTGTTAGTCCGCCACTCGTTTTCGAATTCTGAAGTGTTGGGCCTGTTGTCTCACGTAATCGTTGTGAACGTGGAACATCACGTGCTACCTCAGTTTCATGGCTAACGAGATCGACAATCGCGGACAAATCTCGGGCATGGCAATCGTACTCAACGGGCCGCATGCGGGCGACATCCACGCCTTTCTGGCGACACCTGTAAATGAAAGCATAGGCACGTCGGTTGCAGAGGTTGCGCGTACACATCCGAAAATCACTTTTCCCGCGACTGTTGGCAAACAGGTTTTTCAGAGATTCGGAGTCGGCCAATTCGGGCGATAAGGGCATTCGTTCCGCTGGGTATGTGCCTTGCCATCAAACTGTTGTTTCAATTTTCATGTCTCGTGTTCGTCATTGCGTCGAGTGTCCGAAATGCTGCACTCGATACTTGCCAAGTTTCAGCCCGTATCGCAACGGATCATACCTGATCCCGCTCACCGCGCAAGGCGCCTCAGGGTGGATTCTGTACTGTTCCTGCCGCATGCCGCCCGCGTCTAGTCAGTGGGGTACGATGGACTTGAAGCCGTACGAAATTGGCGGCCAAGCCTATCGTCGCGGTTACGGTTCACCGGACGAAGTGTGGGACGTGGCCCGAGATAGTAGGGTCGAGCCTAACTGACACGATGTCGATAGGCGCCTGTAAATGCGCTGGCTGTCCAGAACCGAGACGATCGGAATGAATTCAAGGATTGGACGGTGATGGAGGGATGCGAGTTCATCTATTATTGAGCGGAAGAAAACATTTGGGCTGATTGGGGCATGAACTCGGAGTCCTTGGCCGTGACCAAATGTCTCAGGATAACTCATTCACGGAGGCGCCGAGTCGGACCTATCCCCTCGGCCCGTAGAAGGCGACGACCCCTTGATCGGGGGCGAGACGCACTCTTCATCCCTTCATCCGAGTTGCCAGCGAACTATTGCGAATTCGAATCGAGTCAAGGCAAGCCTTAACGACTTAACGACTTCTTATGTCGTTGAGGGGGCCGCGAACGAACGGGCTGCCCACCTCCAAGAAACGCAGCATCCCGTCCACCTCGATAACGGCCGCCGGCACGTTACTGAGGTGATCGATCGACGAAGCAGCGTGTTGCTAGAGTTAGGGCTTGGCGGGCAGCGGCTGCCAGAGCTCAATCTTATTCCCATCCGAGTCATAGATCCAGGCAAAGCGACCGTAGGACTCATCCATTCGCTTGGCGTCAATCTTTACTCCCTCTTGTTTTAAGCGGTCGAGCAAAGCATCCATATCGTCCACGATGTAGTTGATCATGAACGGTGCGGGGCTGGGATCGAAATACTTAGTGGAGGCGGGAAAAACAGTCCAAACTGTAACGTGTTCCTTTTGCGGGTCGTCGTGTTCGCGCCACGGAAGTATTGCACCTTGGCCTTTGTCGGCGAGTCCAAGATGCTTCGAATACCATTCGCGCATCTGATCACGATTGGCGGATTTGAAGAAGACACCGCCGATTCCAAGGATGCGCCCGCGCTGCTCCATTTTGACGGGCGGCTTCGACTTTTCAGGTTGCGGAGATTGCACGTCCTGTCCTCCTATTGAGTAGGCCGAGATGAGCAACAGCGAGCCGAGCGCAATTGTGCTCCACGGAATTCCTTGCATCGGCGGATTATACATAAGTTCCGATTTGAAGGGAGAAAACGGTTCTCTCAAGGTTCGCCACGATTCACCCTGCTAGAGGGCGCGGAATGCCGCCTTGAGACGTAAGTTGCCACCGAAATCGGCTACTGCCACGTCCCAGCGCGACCACGTCAACTGAGAACTGCCGGCTGTTGTCACACAGGAGCCGCGCGATTACCTCCCCATGTGTGCGGTACATCTGCCAGGGGTACTCGCCTCCTGCAAGGATCAATCTCGCAAGACTCGGGCGGGATCGGTACGGGTAGCGCGCCAGGCAGGCGGAAGACAAGCTGCGACTGAGGTGATCGTCATCACCGCCATTGCCGATGCGAATGCCAGCGGGTCGTTCGGACTGACATTGTAGAGAAGCTTTCCGAATAGTCGCGTCAATACAAGTCCCGCAGTCGCGCCGCAGAGGACGCCGACTGCGGTGAGTCTCAAACCGCGCGAGATGACGCGACGAAACAGATCGGCTGCGGTGGCGCCAAGAGCCATGCGCAGCCCCAGCTCGCGGATGCTCTGCGCCACGGCATAGGACATCACGCCATAAAGGCCGACTGCAGCGAGGAGAAGCGCAAATCCTCCCAAGATCGAAACCAGGTCTACAGCCACGAGTTGCGGCGAGGTTGAGCGATCAACCTGTTCCTGAAGCGTAATCATCTCGTAAAGGGCAAGGTTCGCGTCCAGCGCGTGCACTTCGCGGAGCAGGGCGGCGGAAATGCTCTGCATAGGCTGTGAGGAGCGGATATACAGGTCCGGGCCTCGTGCAAAATCCTGCAGCAGCGGCACATAGAAAAATGACTTTGGACTCTCGCGCATGCTCTCGTACTTGGAGTCTGCGGCGACACCGATGACTCGCGCCCAGCGGCCCTTCACTTGAAGACGCCGATCGATGGGATCCTGGCCGCGCCAGTATCGTGCCGCCATGGTCTGATTCACTACGGCGACCAGCTGTGCGTTTTCATCGTCAGCGCGCGTGAATTCGCGGCCGGAGAGCAGACGTATACCCAAGGTGGCAAAATAGTCAGGACTGACCTGATTGAAGTCGACCGTGGGTTGCTCTTCCGGTGGAGGTTGGTAGCCGTCAACCGCAATCGGCGTGGAAGAGTATGTTCCATAGTCGAGTGGGGTTAAGCGGGCGAATGCGGCGGACTGCACGCCAGGCAGCGCCCTGACACGAGCAATCAGATCTTCCTGAAAAATCTTGGCGTGCGGCACGTCGTATCCGGCCGAGATCAGAGACACCCCGGTCGATACGACATTTGTCGTTGAGAAACCCGGGCTCGTGGTGCGTATCTTTTGCAGGCTTTGCAGCAGCAGCACCGCTCCCACCAGCAAAATAAAGCTCAGACAAACTTGGAAAACGACCAGGCCAGAGCGCACCCACGCTCTTCCCCGCGCGCCCACTACACCCGAGGAGCCGGCTTTCAGAGCGCCAGCAAGCTCGAGGCTGCGGGTTTGAGATGCCGGCACCAGCCCGACAATAAGCGTGGCGATCAGGCAAATGCCCGCACTTAGCGACATCACACGCCAGTCGATTTCCCCGGGCAGGTACATTGCCACTCCGGAGCGCGCGGGGAACAGCAGCACGAGGGCGTGCCGGCACCAGTACGCAACCAGGAGTGCGCCAGCCGCCCCGAGCGTCGAGAGGATCAGGCCTTCGGTGAGAAGTTGTTTCAACAAACGGATGCGGCTGGCCCCGATGGCGAGCCGAACCGTCATCTCGTGGCGACGGGCAAATGACCTGACTAGCAGCAGGTTGCCCACATTCGCGCAGGCGATGAGAAGAACAAACGCCCCCATCGCGAGCATGATCTCGAGTGTGGGAAGCAGAGTGCGGGCGTTATTGAATGGGGTTTGCCACAATGGATATAGTTGGATGCTGCGTCCGCGGTTGGTGGCTGAGTAGTTATTTTCCAAGCGGGTTGCGATTGCCGAGATTTCTTCCTGACCTTGCGCAGCGAGTGACTCCGGGCTTGAGTCGTACATAGGATTCAATCCACCGCGCGCCGCGGTCCTCGAGTTTATATCCGCCGCTTTCGAAGGTTTCCTCCATTGATGCCGGAACCCAAAAATGCATCGCCCAGCCTACGAATGTTCCATAAAACCCTTCCGGTGCAACCCCGATGATGGTGTGCGGAACGTTATTGAGCCGCTGCATCTTGCCGACGATTTGCGGATCGCTTTTAAAGCGATTCCGCCAAAGCTGATAGCTAATGACTGCGACAGGGTGCGAGTCGCTGCCTACGTCTTCTCCGGGCTCGAAGCCGCGACCAAGAATGGGATGAACGCCGATCGCATCGAAATAATTTGCCGAGACGATGCTGCCGGTCGTGACTTCGGCGCGCTCACCGACATTCAGAGTGCTGCCCGTAATCTTGCTTACAAAGAATGCGTCACACAGCGTGCAGCTTCTTTGCAAATCGAGGAAGTCCGGCCACGAAAGTCCCGTCGGACCGGTCTCGCCACGTGCCGTTCCGGCTATGGCAAGCAGACGCTCTTGGTGGGCTACTGCCGGGTACGGACGGAATAAGATCCCTTCGATCCAACTCAACACGGCAGCATTGGCGCCGATTCCCAAAGTCAGGCACAGAATTGCCAGGGCAGAAAAGCCCGGGCTGCGCACCAGTTGGCGAAGCCCATATCGCAAATCCTGAACCAGGTCTTCAATCACGCTTCCGCCGCGGGCATCGCGACATTGTTGTTCGATCTGCGTCATCCCGCCAAGTGCGCGCAGCGCGGAGTAGCGCGCATCCTCAGGCGACATGCCCTGCTGCAAGGTTCTCCTGGATTTGCTGCTCGAGGTGGTCGCGAAGCTCATCTTTTAGTTCCTGATCGACCTGGTCGCGGCGGAAAAACGAGCGCACACGCAACGGAAGCGAATACAACCATTCGAAGATCATCTCAAGCCTCCTTGAGCTTGACGATTCCGGAGATGGCAGCGGACAGACGATTCCAGTCGGCCGCCTCTTTTTCGAGCTGCTTCCGCCCGAGCCGCGTCAGAGAATAAAACTTAGCGCGACGGTTGTTTCCACTCGGCTTCCACTGAGCGGTAATCCAACCCCGATGTTCCAGCTTGTGCAGGGCCGGGTAGAGAGAGCCATCGCTAACCCCTAATACATCGCTGGACATTTGTTTCAGACGCTGACTCACGGCCCAGCCATTGAGCGGCTCCAACGCCAGTATTTTCAGGATCAGCATGTCCAGAGTCCCCTGAACGAGATCCGAAGGCTTACTCAAGCAGTCTCCTCTCGGTTACCGAGTTAGACTAAACCTGCATCTCTCTGGTTAGCAAGGCGCGTTTAGAAATCCGCGGACTCCTGGATGATCCTGGGGTCAATGGTCGATATTACTTACCGCTACTGCCACCGCTTTAGGTGCTGCCGTGCATCGCGCATTTTCAGCAGCTTGCGAGTTGCCCACTCCCTTCGCGGCGGTAACATGCCTGGCTCCGGGAAGCAGTTGGAGAGTCGACGTCGTTCAGCCCGAGGACGCCTCTCCCAGTTCGATGCCATGTCCGTTTGAGACAAATCTCGGCAGGCTTAGATTCGTACAACTTGGCTCAATTTTGGCTCTAATAAAGGGTGCAAAAATCGGTCTTGAAGTCTGACGTATGCCTGGCGGAATCATTAAGACTGCGGCCCTGAAGAGGCTGGCGACGTTTGCCAGGTTGTAGAAATAGCGGCGTTTATCCCTGATAGTGTAATATCTGTGCCGTCACGGCTGTCGCGTCTTTGCGCCTTGACCCGGCAGACGAGCTAGGAGAGCCGCAATGACCGCCCTTTCTGTGAACGGAAAACGCGTTGATCTCGACGTCGATCCCTCGACGCCGCTTCTTTGGGTCATCCGCGAGCATCTCGGTCTGACTGGGACAAAATATGGTTGCGGGATGGCGCAGTGCGGCGCTTGCACCGTGCACATCGATGGGCAGCCAGTGCGATCCTGCGTCACTCCACTATCGCGGGCGACGGGAAAACAAGTGACGACAATCGAGGGTCTTTCTCCGGATTTAAGTCACCCCTTGCAACGCGCGTGGCTGGAAGAGGACGTTCCCCAGTGTGGCTACTGCCAATCGGGACAACTCATGAGTGCAGCCGTGCTGTTGCGCGAAAAACCGACGCCCTCCGATGAGGACATCGACCAGGCGATGACTGGCAATATTTGCCGTTGTGGAACCTATCCTCGGATCCGAAGAGCCATCCATCGGGCTGCCGAAATCGCGGCGAAGGGAGGTGCGCAATGATACGCCGCCGAATAGAACGACGTGAATTCTTGAAAATTTCGGTGGCTTCGAGCGGCGGGTTGCTGATCGGATTTAAGTTTTTCGGAATCGGCGAGCTGGCATCGGCCCAGTCAGCGTCGGAGCGACAAGCATCGGCTAAGAGTTTTATGCCCAACGCCTTCGTCCGGATTGGAACCGATGAACGGGTGACCGTCATCGTGAATCACTCGGAGATGGGACAGGGAGTTTACACGTCGTTGCCCATGCTACTGGCGGAGGAACTCGATGCCGATTGGACCAAGGTCGGTTTCGAACCCGCGCCGGTTGATCCTAAGTACAATCATCCGGCTTTTGGTGTTCAGATGACGGGAGGCAGTTCCAGCGTCTATTCAGGGCTGCAGCAATTTCGTGAGGCCGGCGCGGCTGCGCGCGTAATGTTGATTGCCGCAGCGGCACAACAATGGAGCGTGGACGCGAGCGAGTGCCGTACCGAATCCGGCGCGGTGCTCATTGGGATGAACCGCAAGCTGACTTACGGGCAACTGGCAAGCACAGCTGCAAAGTTGACGCCGCCCCAGCACGTGCAGCTGAAAGATCCCAAGATATTTAAGTTGGTTGGAAAGCCGATAAAACGGCTCGACACTCCCGAAAAGTTGAACGGCTCGGCCGTGTTTGGAATCGACGTAAAGCTGCCTGGAATGGTGACGGCTGTAATCGCGCGTCCACCGATTTTTGGGGCAAAGATGAAGAGCTTTGACGATTCGCGAGCAGGTTCGATGCCCGGCGTGAAAAAAATTGTGGCCATTCCGGCAGGTGTCGCCGTAATCGCCGACACATTCTGGCAGGCGAAGACGGCACGAGATGCTCTGCGGGTGGAGTGGGATGAAGGCAGCATGCAGAATTTCAGCACCAGAGAGATGATGCAGCAGTTCCGCGAGCGGGCCAAGTCGCCGGGAACGAGTGTGCGCAAAGAAGGGGACGCAACGACCGCACTCGCGGGTGCGGCTAAGAACGTTGAGGCGGTTTACGAGGTGCCTTATCTTTCGCACTTAATGATGGAGCCGCTGAATTGCGCCGTGGACTTGCGTGCGGACTCGTGTGAGGTGTGGACCGGTTCGCAGTTCCAGACCATCGACCGGGCTAATGCGGCGAAGGTTGCCGGGCTGCCACCGGAGAAAGTTCAACTCCATACAACGTTTCTGGGCGGTGGCTTCGGACGACGGGCAAATCCGCAGTCAGACTTTGTGGTCGAGGCGGTGCACGTTGCCAAGGCCACGGGCGCCCCCGTCAAAGTGATCTGGACCAGGGAAGACGATATGCAGGGCGGTTGGTATCGGCCAGCGTTTTTGCATGCGATTGAGGGCGGCATCGATTCGAGTGGTAATGCGGTGAGTTGGCGATCGCGTCTAGTCGGGCAATCCATTATGCAGGGAACACCGTTTGCCGCAGCGATGATGAAAGGAAAAACTTACGATCCGGCCTCCGTCGAAGGCGTTGACGATCTCCCTTACGAGATTCCCAATCTGGCCGTGGAGTCGCACCAGGCAGAGATCAATGTGCCGGTGCAGTGGTTGCGTTCCGTAGGACATTCCCACACCGCGTTTGCCACAGAATGCTTCGTGGACGAACTCGCGGCCCTTGCGCAGAAAGACCCTTATCAGTTCAGGCGGGCGCTTTTGCAGAAGCATCCCCGTCATCTTGGTGTGCTTGATCTTGCCGCGCAAAAGGCGGGATGGGGCAAACCGCTGCCGAAAGGAATGGGTCGGGGGATTGCGGTGCACTTTGCATTCGAAAGCTATTCTGCGCACGTAGCGGAAGTTTCATTGGAAAATGGCAACGTTCGGGTGCATCGCATGGTTTGTGCCATCGACTGCGGGCAGTATGTGAATCCAGGAATTATTGCCGCGCAAATGGAAGGTGGCGCCATCTTCGGTGCTTCCGCGGCGCTCTTCCAGGAGCTTACCTTCGAGCAGGGACGCCTGCAGCAGACTAATTTTAATACTTTTCCGGTGATGCGCATGAATGAGTGCCCCTTGATTGAAACGCATATCGTGGAGAACAAGGAGAAGTCGGGTGGCATTGGAGAGCCGGGCGTTCCCTGTGCGGCACCCGCAATTGCCAACGCGATTTATGCTCTGACCGGCAAAAGAATCCGGCGGTTACCCATCCGCATGGCGGAGGCTATATGAGGCACGCGCTCCCGATGCTTGGTGTTGCCGTGATGACGTTGGCCGCCGGTCTTGTAGGATCCTTGTCTTCCTCTCGGACCGTATCAGCGGCTGGACCTTCAGCTGCAATCAATCCCGCCCATAATTCACGGGCTGCCACCGACGGAGGAGAATTGTTCGCCACGTTCGTTCCCGTGTTGCGCCATCCGCGCTGCATGAACTGCCATTCCCAAGGAGATTTTCCCCGGCAAGGCGATGACGGGCATCCTCACACCATGAACGTGCGACGGGGCCCGGACGGCTTAGGCGTGACTGCCGAAAAATGCAGTACCTGCCATCAAGATCACAACCTTACCGGCGCTCATCTGCCCCCCGGGGCACCCGGTTGGCATCTCCCGCCGCCCAGCTTACCGATGATCTGGCAGGGATTGACCGATGCACAGCTTTGCGAATCGATCAAAGATCCAAAGCAAAACAAAGGTCGAAATATCGAGCAACTGGTCGAACACCTCACCGAAGATAAGCTGGTCATGTGGGGCTGGAATCCGGGCGAAGGACGAACCCCTGTTCCCATGCCGCATGACGAGTTTTCCGCGAAGGTAAAACAGTGGCAGTCTGCGGGAGCGCCCTGCCCTTCGAGGTAAGGCACACAAGCGTCACGATGGTCACCGCCGAACCGTGAGTCGCTATCCGCAAACCTGCGCCGCGATACGGCTTCGTTGGCACAACTCGCCATTACAGTGGCCTGAATCGTGGTGTTGGTGGTCGCAACGGCGCATTGGCAGCATGTAACTGTTCACACCTGCCTGCTTCCTCGCGTAGCGCTCAATGTTTAGCCCTGGGCTTCCTTTTCGGTACTATTAAGATTTCGGCGTGAAGAAACTGCAGTTAGTCTTGTCCGGACAAGGGGCGCGACGCGGGTTCCCAGAAGTTCGATGGACCGTAACATCTTTTCGTGCGGGAGCGCCGAGACACCCATCTGGAAAGTAATGCGTGCAAGACCGCCAAGGACTTCGTTCACATACAGTATCTTCTGCGCTACGGTGTCGGCGTCGCCGATCAGCAGCGCACCTGTGGGGCCACGCACAGCGTCAAATTGTGCTCGCGTTGTCGGCGGCCAGCCGCGTTCCTTCCCAATCTCCGTAAATGTGTGGGCATATCCGGGATAGAAATCTTCCGCAGCTTCATGGGTGGTGTCTCCCAGGAAGCCAATTGCGTGAAGGCCAACGATGAGTCTATCTGCGCGATGGCCGGCGCGGCGACCGGCTTTGCGGTAGAGGTCGATAAGCGGCCGGAATCGTTTGGGTTCGCCGCCTATAATGGCGACCATTAGGGGAAGTCCCAGGGTACCGGCGCGTACGAACGAGGCGGGAGTGCCCCCGACGCCGATCCAAATGGGCAGAGGATTTTGCAGGGGACGAGGATAGACTGCCTGTCCCGTAAGGGCTGGACGGTGCTTGCCAGTCCAGTGAACGTGAGTGTTCTCGCGAATCTTTAGGAGAAGATCCAGCTTTTCTGAGAAAAGGGTGTCGTAGTCGTCTAAATCGAAGCCGAAGAGCGGATAAGCCTCCACTGACGAACCTCTTCCGGCAACGATCTCAGCACGGCCATGGGAGATCAGGTCCAGGGTGGCAAATTCCTGGAAGACGCGGACTGGGTCGGCGGCGCTCAGGACGGTTACGGCGCTGGTTAGGCGAATGTCTTTAGTCCGCAGGGCGGCCGCAGCAAGGATAACAACCGGGGCAGAATCCACAAATTCGCTACGGTGGTGTTCGCCGATGCCAAAAACGTCGAGCCCAACCTGGTCAGCGAGAACGATCTCCTCCAGCAGATTCTGCATGCGTTGCGCTGGGCTGAGAGTCACCCCGGTGGCGGGGTCCGAGATGACTGCCCCGAAACTGTCTACGCCGATCTGCATATTTGTTAAACCTTATATTCCGATAGCATCAGAGATAGAAGCGTCGCAAAATAAAAGCAGAGTGCCCCCACGGCTCGAGTCGTGGGCCGTTTGGGGGAAATCAACGGATCCCTCAATCGGGGGATTCATGGCTGTGGCGGCGGGCAAAGCGTTCGCAAGCAAAACCAGTGAAGGAGCACAAATGAAGTTGATGAAGCCAAGTTTCACCTTTCTGACATTTGCCACCAGCGTGCTACTCATCGCAGGGATCTTTATCCGGGGCGCGGCCCAGACAGAGCCATCGCATCAGACTTCGTCGGTCGATAGCGATGATTCCACACAGATCAAGATAGCTCGCGCAATTTCTGCGGGCCCAGCAGATGTGGCCAAGACGGCCCGAATCGTCGACACCAATGCGCAGGGCAAGATGGTGATTCTGCGCGAAGGGAACAACGGTTTCACCTGCATGCCTGGAAATCCTAAAGCGGTTGGTGAACCGCCCATGTGTGTCGATGCCGCCGCCATGCAGTGGTATGAGGATGCTAAAGCTCACAAGCCGAAACCGACGAACACTGTTCCTGGTATCACCTACATGCTGGCCGGTGCGACTCAGCGCAGCGATTCAGATCCCACTGACACGACGAGTAAGCCCATCGAGATAGGTCCTCACTGGATGATCCTGTGGCCATTTGATCCGAAAACAACCGGGCTGCCGACTACGCACAAGCCGACTGGAGCCTACATCATGTGGGCTGGAACGCCCTACGCGCATTTGCACATCATGGGACGTCCATAAAGGATAGATTCCGATGTAGTGCGGTTTTCGGGTTAGAAGTATGTTCCGTTTTGTTCAAGACTCGTGAACTCGGGCCGGACGAAGCCGCGTGGAAATACAGGTTGAAGAGGTTTTCTTTTCTCCCGATCGCCGCTATCTCGGCACGACCGGCAACGCGCGTTTATCCCATGTGTTCCTTCCAATACTTATGTTTTCTTGCTCTACGACCGTTATCAAAGGTGACCATCCGGTGGTGACCCGAATCCAAGCGGATGCCTGCTTTCGAATCAAAACAGGAGAAATACTCCATCGCTGGAAAACCGCCAGTTTCGTACCTATCAGTACACATATTGAATCTCTCTTCCTCCGCCAGCATCTAGAAAGAACGACTGGGCTTACGAGGATACTCGAAATGAGAAAAGCAAATGTTGGGCTGTTCATGGGGTTATTAGGCCTGCTCGCTTTCGCAAGTTCCGGGTGTGGCAAGATAGAGGCTGGCCAGGCTGCCCCGCAACCGCTTCCGGTCAGTACGCAGACGGTGAGTCTGACAGCGGTGCCGCGGATAGACGAATATGTCGCGACGGTAAAGTCGCGGCGCTCAGCCAGCATCCAGCCGCAAGTCGACGGTTCGCTGACCCGCATCCTGGTGAAGTCGGGCGATCATGTTGTCGCCGGACAAGCGTTGATGACGATCGATCCGCTCAAGCAGCAGGCGACCGTCGATCAGCAACGCAGCACGGAAGCTCAAAAAAAGGCGACGTACGATTACAACCAGCAGGAGCTCGAACGGCAGCGTCAACTTTTCCAGGCCGGCGTAACCAGCAAGCAGAATCTCGACTTGGCGGTACAGGCATTCGAGAATTCCAAGGCCGACTGGGAGGCTTCCACGGCGGCGAGCGTCACCCAGCGCCGCCAGCTCGCTTACTACAATCTAACCGCGCCATTCTCCGGCGTCGTAGGCGACATTCCGGTGCATATCGGCGACTACGTTTCGCCGCAAACGTTGTTGACGACCGTGGATGAGAATTCCGAACTTGAGGCCTATGTCTACATTCCCACAGAACGCGCTGCGGAAATACACGCCGGCCTTCCTCTACGCATTGTCACCAGCGGCGGGGAGTTGATCGAAAGCACCAAGATCAATTTTATTTCGCAGCAGGTCGACAATGCCATCCAGGGGATATTGGTAAAGGCGCCTCTTCGCAGTTCGCTCGAGAAGTTCCGGAATGCGCAATTGGTTAAGGCTCAAGTGATATGGAGCACCGCTCCAGCGCCGACGGTTCCAGTGCTGGCGGTGACGCGCATTGGAGGACAATCGTTTGTCTACATCGCGACGCCGGCGGAACATGGCAGCATTGCCAAGCAACGTGCCGTAACTCTTGGAGATACTGTGGGCAACGAATATGCCGTCCAAGGAGGCCTGCAGCCTGGGGAAAAGGTTATTGTCTCTGGAACTCAGTTCCTTATTGATGGCGCGCCGGTTAAGCCACTCAGTTAAAACTTAGGATTACTGTCCCGCCGCAGCCGCGGCCTGCGAGCTACAGTGCTCCAGAAAAGGAGGTGTACCTTGGTTGATTTTTTTATCAAGCGACCGATTTTTGCCACGGTATGTGCACTGCTAATCATTCTGGCCGGCGCGGTTTCCATCCCAGGTCTGCCGATCTCCTTGTATCCCGATCTGGCTCCCCCGCAGGTCACGGTCACCAGCAATTATGTAGGGGCGAACGCGCAGGTAGTCGAGTCCGCGGTCACGATTCCTTTGGAGCAGCAGATCAACGGCGTTCAGGGAATGCATTACATCACCTCCACAAGTTCGAATGACGGCACCAGTAACATCAATGTAACCTTTCGCACCGGCTATGACCTGAACATTGCCGCAGTTGACGTGCAGAATCGGGTAGCGACCGCGCAAGGCCGCCTGCCGCAAGAAATCAAGAACACTGGCGTCACCATCACGAAGGCAAATCCTAACTTCGTTTTTGCCGCGGGATTCTATTCTCCAGATAACAGTCTTTCCAACGCGTACATCTCCAATTACCTTGATGTTTACGTCAAGGATGCATTGAAACGGATCCCCGGGGTCGGAGATGTCATCATTTTCGGCGAACGCAAATATGCGATGCGAATTTGGCTCGATCCGACCAAACTGGCTGCGCGACAGCTTACCGCGGCCGACGTCGTCTCTGCTTTGCAGGAGCAGAACGTCGAAATACCCGCGGGGCAATTGGGCCGCCCGCCCGCCGATCCCAAACAGAAATTTCAGGTGACGTTGCGCGTAGTAGGGCGTCTGTCGGAGCCGAAGGAATTCGAAAACATCATCATCAAGAACGCCAGGAATGGGATTGTGCAACTTAAGGACGTTGGGCGTGCGGAAATTGGCGCTGAAAGTTACGACACAAACCTTTTGTACAGCGGACACGAGGCCGTTGGCGTTGGCGTACAGCAGCTATCGAATGCGAATGCGCTCGACGTCGACAAGGCTGCGAAGGCGGCGATGATCGAGCTTTCGAAGTCGTTTCCCCCTGGCATCAAATACGTCATCGCTTTTGACACGACCACCGTAGTCGGCGACTCGGTAAAGGAAGTAATCACTACCCTGGAAGAAGCGGTGATCATCGTTATCATCGTGATCTTCCTGTTCCTGCTAGACTGGCGTGCGACCATTATTCCCGCGATTACCATTCCGGTATCGCTGATTGGTACGTTTGCTTTCATTAACGCCTTTCATTTTTCCATCAATTCACTGACGCTTTTTGGAATTACCCTCGCGACTGGCCTGGTGGTGGACGACGCGATTGTGGTCATCGAAAATGCGCAGCGCCACATCAATGCGGACCACACTGATCCGCATGCAGCGACCTCAGTCGCTATGCGTGAGGTGTCGAGCGCGGTGGTGGCAACCTCCCTGGTTCTAATTTCGGTCTTTGTGCCGGTCTCATTCTTTCCCGGTACTACTGGAATTCTGTACCGGCAATTCTCGCTCACGATCGCATTCTCTATAGCCATTTCCCTGTTCAATGCTCTCACTCTCTCGCCCGCGTTAGCCGCTCTGTTGTTGCGGAGCGAAGAACAGAAGTACTCCGTGCTGGACTGGACGCGTATTTCCTGGCTTTCGAGTGGCTACCGGAAAGTCGCACACGGAATTGACAATGCCATTCACGGTGTAGGCAGCGCCTATGGCGGGGCCATAACAAAGGTGTTGAAGTTCAGATACGCCATGATCCTGCTGTTTCTAGGGGGCCTGGCTGCCACTGGTTATATGTACGTGCATGTTCCTACGGGATTTGTGCCGCAGGAAGACCAGAATTACTTCATCGTGGTGGTGCAAGCGCCACAGGGAGCATCGCTCTCCTATACGACGGATGTCGCAAAGCAGGCGGAGGAGATCCTGCGGGCCGATCCTGACGTGTTCGGTACATTTGCGGTCCCAGGGTTTTCGCTGGCGGGTGGCAGTTCGTCAAATTACGGCCTGATCTTTGCTCCGCTTAAGCCGATTGACGACCGCAAGGGCAAGGGTCATGCGGCCAGTGACATTGTTGCCAGAGTGTCGCCGAAACTATTCGGGATTCCCGGGGCTATCGTGGCCGCGTTCGAACCGCCCGCGATCCAAGGTCTCGGGAGTTTTGGTGGCTTCCAATTTGAACTGCAGGATCTGGGTCGCAACACCCTGCAGGACATCGATACGGTTTCCCACAAGATCGTTGGTAGCAGCCGTCAGCGTGCGGACCTGCGAGGACTATTTACCAGCTTTACCGCAAACGATCCGCAACAATTGGTCCAGATTGATCGCGAAAAGGCGAAAGCCATTGGAGTGCCAATCACTCAGGTGACGCAGGCACTTGGCGTTTACATGGGGTCGGAGTATGTGAACGATTTTGATTTTAACAATCGTTCCTATCGCGTGTATGTGCAAGCCGATCAACCCTTCCGCATGAAGGCGCAGGACCTGCGGCAATATTATGTTCGATCCGAAACGAACGGCTTGGTGCCGCTGGGAAATATTGTGTCCTTGAAGGAAACGTCCGGGCCGCAGGTGATCAATCACTACAATCTGTTCCGCTCGGCGGAAATCGACGGCGCCGCAGCCCCTGGATACAGCTCCAGTCAAGGCTTGAAGTCGATGGAGGAGTTGGCCAGGCAGAATATGTTGCAAGGCATGTCGTTCAGCTGGACCGGACTGGCTCAGGAGGAAGTTGAAGCGGGCGGTAAGGCAATCATCATTTTCGGCCTGGGACTTCTGGTTGTGTATCTTACGCTTTCGGCGCAATACGAAAGCTTCGCACTGCCGTTTATCATCCTGCTGGCGGTTCCGATGGCCGTGCTCGGAGCTCTGACATTCGTTTCCATGCGCGGGCTGGTGGATGATGTTTATGTGCAGATCGGTCTGGTGATGTTGATCGGGCTTTCTGCAAAAAACTCGATTCTGATCGTCGAATTTGCCGAACAGTTGATCGAGCAGGGCCGATCTATCACGACCGCCGCAATTGAAGCAGCCGAGTTGCGATTGCGTCCCATCCTGATGACGTCGTTTGCATTCGTTCTCGGGGTACTCCCGCTCTATTTCGCAACCGGGGCCGGCAAGTTAGGCCGGCACTCGGTCGGAACCGCGATCGTCGGCGGTATGCTGTTTTCCACTATCCTTAACTTATTCTTTATTCCGGTGCTGTATGTTATTGTCAAAGGCCTTCTGGTTTCGTTCTCGGAAAAGAAAGAAACTGAGACTACTGAGACCGCCGAAAATGAAGTTACGGTACCTTCCGTAGGGAGTGCCGCCTGAATGTTTGAAAGTATTCTCTGTGAAGTAACCGAATACGATGCGGATGTGCTCGAGCCACTGATCGGGCTCGCCGTCGAAATTGCGCGCGAAGGTCGCGAAGGAAGGCGTATCGGCACGCTGTTCACGCTGGGGGATGAGGATGCCGTGCTGTCCCGATCCAGACCGCTAATTTTGGACCCGCTGTTTGGCCATCCTGAGTCTTCACGCCACATAACCAATCTCAATCTGCGGGGAACCATCAAAGAATTAGCACAGTTGGATGGTGGATTTGTAGTGAGTCACGACGGAATCGTGCTTTCCGCTTGCCGCTATCTCGACGCAGTGGCTGCGCAAGTGGATGTTCCCCTCGGACTCGGCAGCCGTCACATTGCCGCCGCCAATATGAGTGCAGTGACCAAGGCAGTGGGTATTGTGGTTTCTGAGAGTTCGGTCGTGCGACTTTTCTGCCATGGACAACTAGTTGGCGAAATTATTCCCGAACTTTGGATGATGGACAATGCCGCCCATCTCCGAGGTTCCGTGAAGAAGGAACAAGTCGGTGAGTTAACCGTGCTGACGCCGAGCACGCGGCGAAGCAGCGTAAGATAGAGGAGCCACCCACCGTCACTGCGGCCAAGCGCCCATGGCCGTTGCCACCACACGATGCAATTCCTTGCGGCTCGTGCCACCGGCAGCCTGCACGGCCATCCCTTGGGAGACGGTCATCACGTAACGCGCGAGGTCAGCGGGATTTGAATCGGCCGGGAGATCGTCCTCCGCTTTCGCGCGTTGAAAGCGTCGCCGCACAGCGGCTTCGCCCGCTAAGCGCCGCGAAATCAGCTCTTGGCGAATGCAATCGCCACCCTCTCCACACACCAACGCACTCTGTACCATCAGGCATCCAGAGGGGTGATTCGGATCGGTGAGCAAGTTCGCGGCTCCACGTAACAGCTGTTCGGTTACCCCCCGTGCCGTAGGTTGCTGCAAAGCTTCGCGCATACAGGCGTCCGGCCGTTCGACATACCGATCCAGTGCCTTGCGGAAAAGGGCTTCCTTGTCGCCAAAGGCGGCATAAAGACTGGGACGGTTAATACCCATCGCTTGAGTCAAGTCGGAAAGGGAAGTACCTTCGTAGCCTTTACGCCAGAAGACCAGCGTGGCTGCTTCAAGAGCTTTGTCTACATCGAATGAACGTGGTCGGCCGGTGGACCTTGTCGGCTTGCGCGGGTCCATACTTCTTCAGCGTAGCACTTTCTTACCGTTCAGTACATATGCCCGTGGAGTAAGCTTAGCGATGGCCAGTCTGCACATCGGGAGTTTGCTTCTATTCTTGTAGTGGCTGTCCAATTTGGTCTACTTGGCTGCGTGTGCCCGGCCATAGGGTCGACTCGCGATCACGCCTTTCCCTTCCCGCACTGTAACCGTCTGGCCGGCGTCGATGCTTGAAACCTTATCCAACTGCCCGCTGGGCCACTGAATCTCAACGGTGTCAGCTTTGGTGTGTGCGCCCAACCCGAAAGTCAGCACCAGTTCGCTCTGGGCCAGATAGCTCGATCCCGATCGCAACATCTTCCACTGCATGTCTTTATTATTGCCGGCCCCTGCACTCACACGAACGACCGCGCCGATGCCATCGCGGTTCGATTTCGTGCCCACCAGTTTTACGCGCAGGCTGTGGTTTGTCCCACCTTCGTTGTGGAACAGGTAAGCGGGCCCAGCATTGGTGGTCAGCAGAATGTCGAGGGAGCCATCGTTGTCGATGTCGGCATACGCGGCAGCGCGTGCCACTTTTGGCGCAGCAAAAATATTCCCCATGTGCGCTGTGACTTCTGTGAACTTCCCGCCGCCGAGATTGCGGAACAGATGCGGAGGCTCGGCATAACTCACCCGCTTCTGCACATGTTCGATCTGATCTTCAATGTGGCCATCGGCGACAAAAATATCTTGCCAGCCATCGTTGTCGTAATCGAAAAAGAAACAGCCAAAGCCCAGCGTGACGAGTGTGGCCCGGCCAACTTCGGACTGAGGCGCTTCGTCTACGAACAGGCCGTTACCTTCGTTGTGATAGAGCGAGACCATCTGATTGGCGAAGTTACTGATGAGCAGACTGGCATACCCACTGTGATCGTAGTCGGCGGCGTCCGTTCCCATCCCGGCGCGCGCAATGCCATCTTCGCTAAAACCGATACCCGCGGCAACGCCGCGTTCTTCGAACGTTCCATCTTTCTTGTTGAGGTAGAGCTTGTTGGGTTGCGTGTCGTTGGCGATCACAATATCCGGCCAGCCGTCGTTGTTGCAATCGAGAATCGCAATGCCCAAGCTCTTCGAAGTGGGATCACCCAGTCCGGCCTTCTGGGTTGCATCTTCGAACTTGCCGCCGCCGAGGTTATGCCACAGACGCACGGATGTTCCCTTATATGATTCCGGCGTGCAATACGACTTGTGCGCGCCGTCAATCGTGCAATAAAGATCACTCTGTTCGGTCCATTGCACATAATTGGCGACTACTAGATCGAGTTTGCCGTCGCGGTCATAATCCACCCAGGCGGCACTGGTCGAGAATTCACTCGGTCCCCACATTCCTGCGGACTTCGTCACTTCGGTAAACGTACCGTTGCCATTGTTGTGAAACAGATGACTCTGGCCGAGTGCGGTGACGAAAAGATCGTCAAACCCATCATTGTCGTAGTCGCCCACTGCAACTCCCAGCCCGAAAATGGGAACTGCGAGCCCCGCTTTCCGCGTAACGTCGGTGAAGGTCCCGTTGCCGTTGTTGTGATAGAGCTTCAGGGTCGTTGCGCCGCTGCGAGTATGGCCGGGAAAATCGGTACCGTTGATCAGAACAATGTCGGGGTATCCGTCGTTGTCGTAATCGATGAAGGCACAGCCCGGACCCATAGTTTCCGGCAGCCACTTCTTTCCAAAGGCACCGTTGTTGTGGGTGAAGTGGATCCCCGCCTGCGCAGTGATGTCGCGGAAGTGGATTTGCTGCGCACGGCTGACAGTCGCGAGTGCGAAAATGATGAACCACAGAGACGCAATACAGAGGACCCTTGAGCTGGCGCCTCGACAAAGAAGTGCTCGTTTTTCTCTGCGACGGAGCCTGCCCTCAGCGCAGGCGAAGGGTGACTCTGTGGTGAATTGCTCCGAGTGAAGGCTCATTATCTGGAAGCCCCGGTGGAAGCGGCGGAAGCTATGCGAGTCTTGGCGGGGAGGACAGCCGAGGTGGCTGTCCCTACGTAATTCGAGGTGACGAGTGGCAACTTCACCGACACGTGTTCGTGCACTGCCTGCCGCTCGTTGTTGTCCTCGGGGTGAAGCTGTCGGTAGGGACCGGTAATGGCCTGCGATGACTCGTCGGCCTTGAACCGCATATAGCGCGCCTCGTGCTGCTTGGCAAGTTGTTCCTGACCCATGCCGTTGTAACAGAGCATAAGGTTGTAGTGCGCCTGCAAATCTTCAGGATCAATAGCCAGCGACGACTGCAGAACCTTCACCGCCTCCTGATATTTGCGTTGCAGGAACAGAATGCGCCCCAGATCATTGATCGCGACTCGATCGCGCGGATATTGCGCCAGTACGATCCGCAATCGCGCCACCGCGCCCTCATAGTTTCCATCCGCACGAAGAACTTTAGCGTAAAAGAAATTGGCGCGAGCCAACATCGGAGACAGCGCCAGAGCCTTCTCCAACACGACGCGGGCCCGCTGCATGTCGCCTTCCTGCACGGCGCAGCGTCCAATGTTCACCCAACCATCGGGGTTACTTGGATCTGCTTCGGTGACCTTCTGGAAAGCGGCTGCGGCGCCCTTCAAGTCTCCCTGCAGGAACAGTCCAATTCCGAAGTCATTCCAACGCTGCCAGTCTTCTTTGCGGACGACGGTTTTCGGCTCACCTCTAGGAGCGCTGTTCGCAACCACTGGAAGCATGACCTTGTTCTCGGCGATAATAACGATCGGCAGATCCGGAATCTTTTCTTGCTTTGCCGAAACGCCGGTGAGCGACCCTGTAAACAATGTCGGACGGTCGTCGTAATCCGGTGCGACGGTGTAAAGCTTACTCGGATCGGGCAGGCCAGCAAAAGCCTCGTGGGTGCCATACCAGGAGAATTTCCTGTAACACAGCCGCGCCTGCAGCGTTATCTTGCTGCCCGCATTTTCCGGGATGGTCATGCGGTAATGCACCGTATCGGCCGCTCCCGGCGGGATGAGCCTGACATATACCACAGCTCGCGTCGCCCAGGCATTGCGCTTGTTGATGGGATTACCGTGCGCGTCGATCTGCAGGGAGCGGTAGAAATGAGCTCCCTTTTCCACGGGCCCATGCCCATTGTCTTCGACCATCCCACTCCAGAAGATGGTCTGCCCTTTGTCGTCTGTGGCTTTCAGTTCGAGCCAGGTGTCATAGGCGTCGACGGTGCCGCCGGGGAAGAAGTGTCCGACCTTCTTGGTTCGCACCACTACATCGACGCGTACCGTATCGCCGCGCCGGAGCGGCGGCTGCACCAGATTTAACGGCGCAGTCACCGGAGTAGCTTCTCCACTGGCCTCGGCAGTCATCTTGCTCTCAGCTTCTTCTCCAACCGCGAACGTCGTGGAAAGTTCCGCTTGAGTTGTCGCGCCGGGCTTGAGTGGAGCCTGCGCAGGCGACAGGGCAAAGACGTCCACCGTCAGCGCGCCGCTCTTCAGAAAATCTTCCGTCAGCTTAAGTTGCGGAGCGTCTTCATTCGCAGTCGGAACTGCAGTATTGGCTCCAGGAAAACGATGCGAGTGTACGAAGCCGTTAATGTTGCCCGCATCCTTGGAGGCCTCCGCGGGCATGTGGCAATCCGCGCACTGCTGCGGCTTGGCCGGATAGTAAAACGATCGCGCACCCTGGCCGGAAACGCCGCTGGCCTGCCAGTTGTCGTATTCGTTGAAGCCGCGGAACCATCGGTAGTGGTTGACCGGAATATCCAAGTGCACCTTGTGGCAAGACGAGCAGAACTCCGCCGTCTGGTCGCGCATGAAGGGTTTGAGGAACACCCGCCGGTGCGGTTCCGGATTCAGCCGGATCAGAAAATCATGCAGCGCCCGCGCCAACGGATTCTTGGTGGCCGCCAACTCATGCAGCTGGGGATACTCCAGATAGAAATCGCCCTGGCCCATCGTGCTTTTCACGTTGGCAATCGAGTGGCACATCATGCAGCCCAGGCCCGCCTGCGCTTCTGGCCGGTGCACGATCTGCTTGATCGGAGTGTCCATTAATCCCGCGTACAGCACCGCGGGATCGTGGCACCCGCCACACCACTTCGAGGGCTTTGTTCCGACCGTATCCTGCATATACTCGATTGACTTGCGGTACCACTGATTGTTGAACGACGAAAAATGATGAGCCGAGCTGAACCACTGGTTATAGATGTCTTCGTGGCAGCGTTTGCAGGAATCGGACTCCATGAAGAACTTGCTGGGAATTGTCTGCTTGCCGTAAACCTGCGCTGAGCTGGGGAAGAACGCCCCCGCGGGGCCGTCTCCTTCGCCGTTCATGTTGTCAGGAGGCATCGCGGGGTTCTGGATCCGCCCGCGCGTCTGCCAACTCTGGCGAACGTAGCGCGCACCATAACCAACAACGGCCAGCAAAGCAAGACAGATGGCAGCACGCAGCGCAGCCGCCCCTGCGTTCGATTTAGTCGGCGCCTGCCTGCCCAGCCAACCGGCAATCAGCAACCCGATCCCCGCTAAAGAAATCACGATGTGGAGATAAAGCTTGTTCCACTCCGTGCGCGGAGTGCCGGTCTTGATGAGGATCAAGCCCAACACCGCGCCCGCCGCGATCAATAGCCAGCCAACTCGCGAGGAGAAACTTCCCTCGCCAACGAGCCGGAAGAAGACCATGACCAGAAGGATCGAAGCGAGCACGCCCCCGACTGCGTGCAGTAGGACCATGCTCGCATAGATAATATTCGGCTGAGGAAACGTGTAGAGACAGGCCGCGGAGACGGCCAGAAAAAACACGAGCCAGAAAAGAGCCCGATTCACAAATCGCGCAGATGATGACATTTCCTTCATGTGATGTCAAGGCGGGAAGGTAGCCGAGGGATCAGCCCTAGGTGCTGAAATCTCACGCGCCCATAACGTTACACAGGCATGACTGACGACGGAATAATACAAAGATATTAGTGCCAGGCCGATCCGGTAATCCGATTCTTATGCGTGCCAACGCTGAATACGCGACGGTGCAGTAGCTCATGGACGAACACTTCTGCCCTGCAGTAGCAGCGTCACGGCGGCGATTGGCAAAGGCCTTGTACCCTCGAATCGAGCCTGAGTCCGACGGGCACTGGCCTGCAAGATGCACTAGCATGGTTGTTAGCTCGATCTCCACTCATGCTGCCGATCCCAGGAACTTCCAAGGCTAAGTATCTCGAAGAAAATGTGGGCAGCGGAATGCGGAATAAGGATTGACGCAAGCAAAATGCAGGCGCTCGACGGTTTGGCGCATGCCAGCTACGCAAACCGCAGATTTACCGCAATTCGAAGGTCGGTTGATAGCATAAGGAGATCGTCAACGAGACCCCACCAATTCCGGCACCTCAGAAAGCTCGTCGAATTCTTCCGCATTCAAGCGCAGTGACGCCGCCGCAACATTTTGCTCGAGATGTTCGACCGAAGAGGTCCCTGGGATCGGCAGCATTATCGGAGATCGCTTCAAAAGCCAACACAGCGCTATCTGGGTTGGACTTGCATCGTGGGCCTCGGCAATTCGGCTCAGCACTTCGCCTGCGACCTTGCCAGCTCCCAAGGGGAACCAGGGAATAAAGCCGAGCCCATGCTGCTGACAATAGTTCACCACATAGTCCCATTCACGGTCGGCAAAGCTATACCGGTTCTGCACCGAAACGATCGGAACAATTCTCCGCGCCCGCTCGATGTGCTCCTGGGTAACGTTGGATAACGCGACCAAGCGAATCTTTCCCTCGTTTCGTAACTGGGCCAGGGTTTCGACTGAAGCATCGAAGGATACAACGGGGTCGGGAATATGCAATTGGTAAATGTCGATGCGATCCAACCGCAGTCTCTTAAGACTGCCTTCCACCGCTTTCCGAAGGTGAGAAGGGGTCGCATCGTGGGTCCACTGATTAGGACCGGGACGATTCCAGCCGCCCTTAGTCGCAATCACCAATCCGCGCGGGTAAGGAAACAGGGCTTCCGCAATGAGTTCCTCGTTTACATATGGCCCGTAAGAGTCCGCGGTGTCGATGAAATTCACGTCGAGTTCGACGGCGCGGCGAAGAACGGCCAACGCCCCCTTCCGATCCTTTGGCGGACCCCAGATGCCTTCACCGGTAAGGCGCATCGCTCCAAAGCCAAGGCGGTTGACGGAAAGTTCGCCGCCGAGCGAGAGTTCGCCGGCCATGCTTACAGAAATATTTTTCTCTTTCACGATTACCCTCGATAATTTTCGTTGCACCAGCCCACTATTTCGATGCAGAACTGGCCTCCTACGGACCACGGAAATCCTTGCGGGACGTTTTCATGTCAGCAACTGCCATGCCATTTCGCGAGGCCGTGCAACCGGGGGGAAATGTCTTCGGGACTTATCTGAATGATTGTTTTTTTCAACACTGGTGTCGAAATACCGACGCGGTTGGTGGTCTTATTCTGTTTCGGATGGCGGATCTGCAACGCCTGTCTCAGCCGCAGCTTTGCGCAACTTCTTGTCGGGAGGAAGCTTAAGTCTCCCTGCAATTCGCACTCATTCCGCCACTCATCCGGCCTGCTGCTTGCGTGCTTTATTGAATTTTCACAGTGATTTCATTGATACCAGGCTCAAATGCGATGTGCGTATTGAGCATGCCGCAAAGGACCAGCCCGATGACTGCGGCTTCGCGTGGTGTTTCATGCTGGCGTCACGGCGGTCGGTGCGACGCGGAATGTTTTTACTGAGAAAATGCCAGTGATCACGAAGATTACCATCACGGCCAGTTGCGCGAAAAGAAACGGCGGTTCTTTCTGCGTCGGCGCCAACGCATGCACTGGCGGGATCTTCAGGAAGGACTGCACCACCGCTACGAATACGTTCAAGTAAAGCGCAACTATTGCGCATACCACGTAGATCGAGCGCCAGGAACGCTGCATGTGACGACCGTAGCGCGCCAGGAGCGCCACCGCTAACACCACCAGCGATATCGTGCCGACGATGTGAGACGGCAGTATGTGCTCAACCGGGAAGAGGAACCCGGTAATGCTGGTTAAGATGGTGGTCGCGAGGAAGGTTGCAGTCCAGCCGTCCAGCCGTTTCCCGGTGAGCAGTCCGTACACCACGATGAACCCTGAGCCAATCCCCATCAGGCTTATCAACACATGCACCAGTGTGAATGTGGATGTCGTCATGCCTAAGATCATAGTGTTCATCCTTAGGTGTTTATTCTTTGTCCAGATATTCACCGGGCACATCGTCTTCCGGTACCTCATGAGTGTGAACTTCTCTTTCGTCCGCGTTGTCCGCTTCTTCCACGCCGATCACTGCGTCGGCCTCGAAGGCGTTTCCTTCCTCGAGCAATTCGTCGACGCTCTCCGAATCCGCCCCGGGGAGGCGGGACAGGCCTTGCAAATCTCCCGATTGTTCGCCGGAACGCGGTCCGGGACGTTCCGATGAGAAAGCCGTCGCGCCCCTGCGTCGTGTTTCCTTCGGGGTGATCTTCGGATTCTTGCCCGAGGCCTTCCTCCTGGCCGCTCGCTTCGGGGCAGATTTCCTTTCAGCCGATTTCTTGGGACGTTTCACCGGCTTTGTCGGCGATGTCTTCTTGCGTGAGGTTCTCAACTTAGTCGACTTCTTCTTGGTTTTCTTTTTGCCAGCCATTCGCGCAGTGTAGCACCGGCGCATGCTAGGGCGCGAGCAAAACTATGCAGGGCTCGATTTGGATCTTACGTTTCCTCCGACTCTGTATAGATTAGGTGACGCACTCCGAGTGGTGGCAAGGCTTATCTGGTGCAAAGGCATTTCAGAACGGAGTCAATCTAAGATACGCTCCGCGCAGACAATCTGCACGGAGCTACCTTTGGACGCAATCTAACAATGGTTCACTTAACGATGCCTGATGAAGTCGCCAGTTTGCAGTTCGGCCATCGCCTGGCGCAGCTGCTCCTGGGTGTTCATCACGATCGGGCCGTACCATGCCACCGGCTCTTCGATTGGCTTCCCCGACACCAGCAGGAAACGAATCCCTTCGTCACCCGCCTGGACGGTGATCTCGTCGCCGCGATCGAACAACACCAGAGAGTGATTGCCGACGTCGTATACCGGCGGCGCATCGGGCTTCTCGACCCGTTCGGTCAGAACTGCGCGAGGACTCGAGGAGTCGCGGAAGGTGCCTGAGCCCGCGAACACGTATGCGAAAGCATTGCGCGTGGTCTCGATCTTCAACCGTTTCCGCTTTCCGGGCGCAACCGACACATCCAGATAATTCGGATCGGCGGCCACCCCCTCTACTGGTCCCCTTTTTCCCCAGAACTCCCCGCAGATCACGCGCACGCGGGTGCCGTCGTCATCGGTGACGTCGGGAATCGCGCTCGCCGGAATGTCCTGATAGCGGGGATCGGTCATCTTCAGCGATGCGGGAAGGTTCGCCCACAACTGGAAACCGTGCATGCGGCCCTGGGTGTCGCCTTTCGGCATCTCCTGGTGCAGAATGCCACTGCCGGCCGTCATCCATTGCACATCTCCAGCCATCATTCTGCCTTTGTTGCCTAAGCTGTCGCCGTGTTCGACGGATCCGGCTAGCACATACGTGATGGTCTCGATTCCCCGGTGGGGATGCCAGGGGAATCCCGCTTTATAGTCATTCGGATTGTCGTTGCGAAAATCATCCAGCAGGAGAAAGGGATCGAACTCCTTCGTCTTGCCAAACCCGAAGGCTCGTTGCAACTTGACGCCGGCACCCTCAATTGTGGGCTTCGGTTGAATAATCTGCTTTACTGGGCGGAGCGACATAAATCTCCCTCCTTATTCTTTTCTGCGCCGGAGCGATTTGGGCTCTGGGGCGGATTTGTATTAGGCAGCCTTAACGAATTGGATATCCAGGGTGATGGTGACCTCGTCGCCGACGAGAATGCCGCCGGCTTCAAGGGCCGCATTCCAGGTCAGGCCAAAGTCTTTGCGGCTGATCTTCGTGGTCGCCGAAACTGCAATTCTCGTATTGCCCCAGGGATCCTTAGCAGATGGAGTCGGCCCCTCAACAGCGAAGACCTCCTTACGAGTCACGCCATGAATGGTCAGGTCCCCCTCCACCGCCAGTACGCCGTCCTGGACACGGCGGATGCCCGTTGACTTGAAAGATAGGGTGGGGAACTTCTCCACGTCAAGAAAATCGGCGCTCTTCAGATGCGCATTGCGCTGCGGGTCGCGCGTTTCGATCGAAGCCGCGTCGATCGAACCCTCGACCTGCGATTTACTGAGGTCAGATTCGTCCAGTGTCAGCTTTCCTGTGACTTTGGGGAATTGTCCCTTCACGTTCGAGATCATCATGTGTTTGACCTTGAACTCGGCGACCGAGTGAACAGGGTCGAGGTTCCAAGTGGGGGTGGAAATTTGGGGTGTGACGAGGGTAGCCATGGTGTTTGTCCTTTCCATTCGATTAGATGCGTTACGACGATAATCGTTGCAACGTATATATGACGCAAAAAATCACACGGCGCTACGGGCGGCGAGCAGCAGTTCGGTCAGCGCCCGAAGCCGTTCTCGCCCCAAATGGCCCAGTTGTTTACGGTGGGCTTCCTCTACCGGTTCGTCGAGGCGACCCAGAAGTTTCAATCCGTCCGCCGTGATCCGGGCCATCACCATTCGCCGGTCTCTGGTTTCACGGCAGCGTGAGATCAGCTTCCGTTTCTCCAGTCGATCAAGAAGACGAGTGATATCCGGATCGCGTGTAATCATGCGGCTGGCAATCTCCCCGCAGGGAAGGCCCTCCGGCGAGCCCCGAAGGATACGAAGCACGTTGTACTGGTTGGACGAGAGATCGTCGTCCTTAAGAACGGTGACCAACCGTCGCGTGAGCATATCGGTGGTACGCAGCAACTCCAGGAAAACGGCCTCTTCAGGACAGCGCAGCCGTCGTTTGCTGCCGGGTTGATCCGTGCTCTTCAATCTCTCCCATACTAGTCGTTGTAACGACTATTGTCAAGACGCAGTTATTGTGAAATCAGGCATAACACGAAGCTCTACTCCGAATGCGGCAGCAGGGGGGACTCCGCAGATCGAGTCGCTAACCGCATTGCTCCGATTCCTCCACGTTGTCCGCCTCGTCGCGAGCCAGAAGTGTTCAGTCGACTATGGCGTTCGCGCCCGGGGCAGTCATAGACAAAGGCTTGACAATCAAATGACATTCCAGCCGCATCGAGTGATTCCCCCTTGCGTCTAACTACATACGCTGACAAGAAGTGCTGCAGCGGAGCTGGTCGTCCTCAGCTGTATGTGACTTACCGGAATTTATAAATAATAAATTGTATCCGGACAACGGTCGACTTATGGAGATAGGTCGGTCGGTCGTAAGTGGGGCGTCGTGTCCACGTAAAGGCTTTGCTTCATAACCCGATGCTGCCGCAGGCCAGGGCTGAGTCGTCTGGCCAGCCTGCGGCGGTGCGCGGAGTCGAAAAAACGCCAGATTTATGTTTGTCGTACAAATCGTAAATAAAGGATGGAGGACAACTTGAAACGAACGTACATTTTATTTGCAATTGTGATCGCATTTGCGATTCCTTCGAAAATGTTGGCTCAGCAGGCCGGCTTCTCCCAGACTGACTTGGTCTCGAATACTGCCGGCATTGCCAAAACAACAGATTCGCAACTACTCGATCCCTGGGGAATTTCCTTCATCCCCGGATCGGACTTCTGGATTGCGAACAACAACAGCGGCACTTCTACGCTTTATGACAATCAAGGCAACAAGGATGCCGGTCTGGTGGTGACCATTCCTGTGGCTGCGAAGAATCCAAACGGGAATTGCAGTCCCGGTTGTCCCACGGGGACGGTGGCCAATGGCAACAACACCTACTTCGGCGGCGGCCAGTTCATTTTCGACACCGAAGATGGACTCATCGTAAACTGGACCGGAGCCAGCAACACGGCATCCGTGGCTTTCGATAACTCGACTGACGGCGCCGTTTACAAGGGCCTTGCTTTGGTGAACGGCACTAACCTGCTGGCTGCGAACTTCAATAGCGGCAAAGTTGACGTTTTCGACCGCAACTTCAATCTCACTTCGTTGAGCGGCTCGTTCACCGATCCAAAACTGCCGGCGGGATTCGCTCCCCACGGCATCCACGTCATCAACAACCAGGTTTACGTCGCCTACGCCATGCAGGATGCCGCCAAGCACGATGCGCAGCCCGGCGCCGGTTTGGGGCAGGTCGATATTTTTGACCTGAATGGCAATTTTATAAGCACCTTGGTTGCTGCCGGTGGCAAACTCAATGCGCCCTGGGGCGTGGTAGCAGCTCCCGCTACCTTCGGAACCTTCTCGAACGCCATCTTAGTAGGAAATTTTGGCGACGGGACGATAAACGCCTTTGACGCGACTGGTAAGTTTCTCGGCCAGCTTAGCGACTCTTCGAACACTGTGCTAGTGAATCCCGGCTTGTGGGATATGGTGTTTGGTGGAGGTGGCACGTCCGGCGATCCAGGGACTCTCTATTTCACGGCAGGCGGCGGGCACCAGCCCAATTTTCCTGCTGGAGGCAGCACTACTGCCGTATTTGCCAGCCTGGTTCCAGCGGCAGCGGTCGGAGCTCCGGATTTCTCGCTGACTCTTTCGGCGCAAAGCGCGACTGTCATGCCCGGCGGGTCGGCCAATCTCATGATCAGCGCCAGCGCGGTCGGAGGCTTTAACGGACAGATTTCGCTGAGCTGCGCTGCCTCGGCGGGCCTGACCTGCGCTTTTAACCCCTCAACAATTTCTCCCGGGACGAGCGCGTCGTCCACGTTGACAGTATCCGCGGCCTCAGCCCCTCCCGCAAATGGCTACGGTTTGGCAATGCTATTTCCAGAGCTGGGTCTGTTCGGGGCGTTGTTTACGATTCGCAAACGGAAGCCGCCAACTGGCGCGACTACCCTGTGGATGGGTCTGCTGGGTCTAGTGCTTCTTGGGTCACTGGTCACGCTGGGATGCGGTGGCAGCAACTCAAAACAGACGACCCCAACATCTCAGGCGACCGTAATGGTGACCGGCACGTCAGGCGCCCTCAGCCACACGGATCCTGTAACCGTAACCATCAACTAAACACAGGCCCTACGCAGCGGCGCACCGAACAGTGCGCCGCTGTCTATTGGCCGTACAACCTAAGCGGCGCGAACACGGCGATCGAATATAATCTGTCGATCTGCTTTACGATGTTCGCGTGCTTATGATGGGTTCAGACAACGCGGGCAACAACCGTGCTCGCACGGCAATTCGACGGCGTGAATTTCTCCTAGGCGTCTTGGCCACGACCGGCTTGGCCTCAAGTTACTTGAGAAGCCAGGTGAAGTTGTTTCCGGCGGATGCCGCTTCGGTTTCCCGAGCTGGCGCGAGTAGCGCGAACGATACGGCCCACAAACTGATTACGGCCAACGCTGATTTTTTTGTCCGAAATCACTTTCAGGTCCCGACGATTCGGGAACAGGATTGGAGTCTGGAAATCGGCGGCTCGGTGGACAGTCCGCTTAAGGTCTCATATTCCGATCTGTTGCTAGCGCCGTCTATTCGCCGGTCCCTTACTTTAGAATGTGCTGGAAATCTGTCCGGAGGAGCTGGCGTGAGCACGGCTGTCTGGTCGGGAGTTGTATTGGGGGACTTGCTTAAGCAGGCTGGAGTTCAAGTGGGCGCGACGACGGTGATTTTTCACGGTGCTGATTCGGGAGACGGTGAAGGCGTGGCACCCGGCACCCACTTCGCACGCTCCATTCCGCTCGAGAAGGCGATGGACTCCTCCTGCCTTTTGGCTTATGAGATGAATGGCGCGCCACTTCCTGCGGAACATGGCTTTCCGCTTCGGACACTAGTTTCCGGCTGGTATGGAATGGATTCCGTGAAGTGGCTGACCCGCGTCGAGGTTTCCCGCACTCCCTTCAAAGGCTACTTTCAACAGGAGCGATATGTCGCGGTCAAAGCGAACGGCGAACGCGCGGCCATTACCCGCATGCGGGTCAGCTCCAAGTTCCTGCGGCCTTTGAACGATGAAGAGATTTGCGCGAAGTCTTACCGAATTGCGGGCCTCGCTTGGGCGGGAGAACGCAAAATCTCCACAGTGGAATTGCGCTTTGACGGCAACGGAGAATGGCAACCGGTTGTGCTCGACGAATCGCCGGTCGCTATGGTGTGGACTCCCTGGAGCTTTGCGTGGAGCATTCCACGCGCTGGCCAGTACGCTATTGAAGTTCGCGCGATCGACGATGAAGGAAACCGCCAGCCGGTGGTGCGCGACCGTGATCGAAAAGATGAGTACGAGTTGAACACTTCCCAGCGAGTCCGCGTGAACGTCCGCCTGTAGCCGTAAGTCATGTTGTATGCTTTTGCCGGGGGATCGTCATGGAGATTGACCGCCGGGGTGCTGTGTCAAGCGAAAGTTTTGACCACGGTGGAGTGTGGAAACAGTTTGTGCCGCAGGTCGCCGCGGCCCTTTTTCTTGTTTCATTCTCACTAGCTCCTGCCGGCGGCCAGTCCGCGAGCCTTGCCGAGCTTTCCTCTCAGGGGAAAGCCGCGTTACAGAATCAGCAATTTGATCGCGCCCAGAATATTTATGGGCAGATCGTCAAGATCGCGCCACGGTCTGCGGAGGCCCATTCAAATCTTGGTTTTGCTCTTTACATGCTTGGCGGATATTCGAATGCCATCGCCCAGTTTCGTAAAGCCCTGGAACTCGATCCTCATCTCGATCGCGCGCAGGTTTTGTTAGCCTTGAGTTACTTCGACAGCGGCGATTTCGCGCATTCGATTCCCTTGCTCGAAAAGGCGTATCAGGCGCGCAAAGATGATCCGATTGTGGTGGCGCATCTAGGTCTAGCGTACTTGCGGCAGAACAAGGACGATCAAGCTCTTGCTATGCTCACGCGCTGGGCCGAGCTCGAACCGAACAGTCCCGACGCCCTGTATTTTAAGGGGAAGGCCTCAGTTTATATCGCTTCGGATGCGTTCGATCGGCTGTCGAAAGCCGCTCCCGACTCCTACCGAATGTTCCAACTCAGAGCCGAAATGCTGCGGCAGCAAGGCTTGACGCCAGCCGCGATCGGGGAATACAAAAAGGCTATTTCGCAGAAGCCCGATGCGGCTGGACTTCATTATGCATTGGGCACGGTGTACCGCGAGGCCGGCAGGATGGACGAGGCCCTGGCGGAATTCATTGCAGAACTGAAGATTTCTCCGAATGACGCGATGACGAAATATCTGATGGGCGACATCTACCTGCAGCAGAGCAAACTGGACGACGCACAGCGATACCTGGGGCAGGCGCTCGAAATTCAGCCGCAACTCGCGGACGCGCAACTGGATCTGGCTAAGACTTACCACGGTCAAGGAAAGACGGATGAGGCCGTAAAGCTGCTCAAGTCTGTAGTGATTTCGGAGCCGGATCGAGAAGATGCGCACTATCAGTTGTTCGGCCTGTACAAGGAGCAGGGAGAGATGGAAGAAGCGCGCAAGGAACTACGGATCTTCGAAGAGTTGAAGCGCACGACTTCCGATCGGGAACGGAAGATGCGACTCGATTCCACGGACTGAGCAATTCGACGACTTGAAAGATAACGGGTGCGGGTTGGGAACAGCTCGCATGCAATCACGCTTGACAAGTGTCGAGACCGTCGCTATTCTAAGCGCTTATCAAGAGCCCTGTTTTTCATTCTTAGATTCGCTATAGCTATAGGTTGCTCTGAGGACTCTTCTTGAATGTCCACCCATAGTGTTCTGGCTGCCGCGCTGGTAGAACCCGGCAAGTACGAACTGCGGGAGTATCCACTGCCCAATCCGGCTCCCGGATGCGTGCTGGTGAAGATGGAGATGTCGGGCATTTGCGGCACGGACAAACATACTTATCAGGGTTTTACCACACAATACGCGGGCGCGGGTGAAGGAAAGCAGATCCGTTTCCCGATCATTCAGGGACATGAAAATGTGGGGACAGTGGCCGCTATTGGCGGGAATGGCAAGTATAGCGACTTCGAAGGTATCCCCCTGAAGGTTGGGGATCGAGTGGTAGTGGGCGCGAACGTTTCCTGCGGCGATTGCTATTACTGCAGGCACGACTTTCCTTATTACTTCTGCGAGAACATGACGGACTACGGTAACAATTTGAGTGCTGCCGATCCCCCCCATCTTTTTGGGGGATGGTCGCAGTACATGTACATTGTTTCGGGAAGTTTTCTGGTGCGTGTTCCCGACGATCTGCCCTCTGAGGTCGCGGTTTTGACGGAAATAATGGCAGTGACTGTCGGCTTGGATCGGGCCAAGCAGATGTCGGTGTTCCCGAGCGAAGCGTTTCAGTTCGATGATACGGTCATAGTTCATGGGGTGGGGCCTCTGGGCATGTGCTTCTTAATGAAGGCACGGATGCTAGGAGCGGGAAATATCATCGCCGTGGATCTTTCAGACTACCGGTTGGAGTTTGCCAAACGCTTGGGCGCCGATTACGTTATCAATGCTTCGAACACAACTCTTGCCGAGAGGCTGGATTTTGTACGCGGCTTAACTCACGGACGTGGAGCTGATCTCGTAATTGGAACCGCAGGAGTGCCTCGAGCCGTGCCCGAGACGCTGGACATGATGAGACTCGGCGGTCTGTTGGTGGAGGCGGGAAATTTTTCCGACCTCGGTGAAGTCCCGATCAGTCCGCACCGGCATATTTGCGGAAAAAGTGCGCGAATTCTGGGCGTCGGGGGAGAAGAGCCAGCTGCTTATGGTCCCAGCATGCGGCAGATGGCACGTTACATGAACCACTATCCTCTGCGCGAATTTGTCTCCCATCGCTTTCCGCTTCGTGATGTGGAAGCAGCAGTACAGAAGTCGGTTGCTTCGGATTCAATGAAAGTCGCGATCATGCCCTGGGCGTGATTTCGAGCTTGTCACCTCGATCCGAATTACGGTTGCGGCTGTTAAGGAGAGTTTCCAATGGGAAAATTGGCGATTACGGGCGGCGAGCCGACGCGAAAAAAGCGCTTTGATGCTTGGCCCATTTATACCGATAAAGAGAGGAAAGCGCTCGAAGATGTTCTGACCAACCACAACTGGGGTGGTCAACCCTTTCCTGGTAAGCACGGCGACGCTTTCGGCAAAGCTTTTGCTGAGTTCCATACGGCAAAGTATGGCCAGGCGGTCAATACAGGGACTGTTGCGATCCAGGCTGCGTTGAAAGCCATCGATATCCGTCCGGGCGATGAAGTCATTGTTCCTGCCTACACCTGGGAGGGCACAGTTGGACCTGTGCTGCTAATCAATGCAGTCCCAGTGTTTGTCGACGTCGATCCCGACACTTATTGCCTCGACGCCAAGTTGGTTGAACGGGCGATCACCCCGAAGACGAAAGCGTTTCTTCCCGTTCACCTCGGCATGCGGTTTGCCGATCTCGATATCCTCGTGCCGCTCGCGAAAAAGCACGGTATCAAGATCGTCGAGGACTGCGCGCATGCCCACGGCGGCATGTGGCGCGACAAGGGCGCCGGGTCCATTGGCGACCTGGGTGCGTTCAGTTTCCAATCCAGCAAATTAATTACATCGGGCGAGGGTGGAGCCGTCATCACCAACAATCTCGAATACTTCGAGCGAGTACAGTCGTACATCAATACTGGACGAAGAAGCATAACCGACAAATTTCACCACCGGATCATTGGCTTCAATTACCGCCTGGGAGAGTTCCAGGCAGCAGTGCTGGGGCCGCAACTGGAGCGGCTTCCCGAGCAGGCGAAGATCCGCCAAGCAAACATGGAATATTTCGAGTCACGCCTTCGCGGTACGCATGCTCTTGGACTGCTGAAGCCAGAGCCGCGCATCACACGGCTCGCTCCTTACGGATATGTGTTGAAGTACTACGCGGAGCAGGCGAAAGACATTCCGCGCGCCGCGTTCGTGGGTGCGCTTCAATTGGAAGGCATTCCGTGTGACGGATTATTTTACGAGCCTGTCTACCGAAGTTCGCTGTTTCCGCTCGATCCCGCAGATTATCCGGCGTTGAGTTGGGGACGTCCGACGCCTCTCGACTTGCGCAGCATGTACAAGTGCCCGGCAGCGGAGCGCGCCGCGTATCACGAGGCGGTCTGGTTCTCACATCATCTGTTCCTGGGCGGGAAGGAGAACGTCGACAGCATCGTGGATGCGATCAAGAAGGTTCTGGAAAACATCGAGGAACTGCGGGGGCTTGATCATCGCGCGATCAAGGACCAAGGCTTGAGTCGCGCGGATCGCGAAAGCTAATGCGCGACGAACACCGGGCGCCGGAGGATGTTTATTGATGGCTGCGGAAAAACGAGTCGGGTACGCGGTCGTAGGACTGGGCAGCATTTCACAAGTGGCCGTATTGCCCGCATTCGCCCATAGCAAAAAGGCCAAACTGGTCGCGGTAGTGAGTGGCGACAAGAACAAGGCCGCGAAGTATGCGCGAGAGTTTGGCGCCGAACAGGCTTGCAGCTATGACGAGTTCTCCCAATGTCTGGAGAATCCGCGGGTCAATGCCGTCTATATCGCGACTCCACCTGGCGAACACGAGAAATATGCAGTGACCGCGGCGAAGGCCGGCAAGCATGTGATCAGCGAAAAGCCGCTGGCGGCCACGGTTCAGCAGGCGCGCAACATGGTCAATACTTGCCGTCGCCATAAAGTATTGTTCATGACCGCCTATCGAAAGTATTTTGAGCCGAGCAGCCTGACGCTGAAGAAAATGATCACGACAGGCAAGTTGGGCCGAATCGACATCATCCACACACTGTTTACAGAATTCCGTCCTTATGGAGACAACTCCGCCGCCTGGTTGTTTTCGAAGAAGTTGTGTGGTGGAGGACCGCTGACGGATCTGGGCGTGTATTGCGTGAACACAACCCGCTGGCTGTTGGACGAAGACCCAATTGCGGCCAGCGGCATCAGCTGGGTTCGAGATAAACGACGGTATAGAGAGGTGGAGGAGGGCGTCGCCTTCCGGCTCGATTTCAAAAGCGGACTCGTGCTGCAGGGCACCGCGGCTTACAGCGCGGCGTTTTCGTCTTTCGTTCACGTGCACGGAGAAAAAGGTTGGGCTGAACTGGGGCCGGCGTTCGCGTTCGAAGAGGAACGGCGGCTTTGCGGCAAGGTCGAAGGAAAATGGTTCGATAAGACCTTCAAGGCCATGGACGAGTTCGTTTTGGAAATCGACGAATTTGCCGAGTGTATCAAAGAGGGCCGAGAGCCGGAACCGAGTGGCGAGCAGGGATTGCGCGACATCATTGTTATTGACGCGATTTATCGGGCAGTGAAGCAGCGCCGCACCGTGGCCATCCAATACCAATAACAGCAAGAGGAGCCTCATGGCAAAACTGGGCGTGGGAGTGCTGGGTGTAGGCACGATGGGCAAGCAGCACGCGTATAACCTTCGGCACCGGATCCCGGAAGCTCGCCTCGTAGCTATTGCCGACGCTGACATGAATCGGGCCGAGCTGGTTGCCGCTGAATTGGAGATTGACCACGTCTACAACAGCGTGGAAGCGCTAGCCGAACGCAAGGACGTTCAAGCTATCGTAGTGGTGACACCGGCGAAGTTTCACGGCGCGGCCATGAGAGTTTGCGCGCACGCGGGAAAAGAGATTTTCTGCGAGAAGCCTTTCACGCTCACGGTCGACGAGGCCGATGAAGTTCTCGACCTTACTCAAAAGGCGGACGTGCGGGTTCAGGTTGGGCACGTTCGTCGCTACGATCCACCGAACGTCAGAGCCAAGCAAAGAATTGAAGCAGGTGAAATCGGCGACCCGGTTATCTTTAAGTCTCTGGCGCGCGATCCCGCGCCTCCACCGGTCGGCTACATGGCCAGCGGCGTTAACGGAATGTTTTTTCAGGATTCTACCGTGCACGAGTTTGATCTCGGGCGCTGGCTGATGAATGACGAGATTTCCGAGATTCACGCCTATGGTGCAGTTCTTGTGTTTCCGGAGATCGCGCAGTTCAACGATATTGACACTGCGCTGCTTAACATGAAGTTTTCGCGCGGTACCTTGGGGGCAGTTGAAAATTACATGCAGTCTGGCTACGGCTACGACATCCGGACTGAGATCGTAGGCTCCAAAGGTACGATCATTACCGGGTATCTGCAGCAGACTGCTGAAGTTGTGCTGACAGCGGCCGGGGCGAGGACTGACGTGGTGGACCACTTCCTGGTGCGTTTTGCCGATGGCTACCTAAACCAGATGCGGGATTTCGTTCAGACCATTCTCGCCGATCGGGCTCCGACGGTGGACGCTTTTGACGGTCGTCAAGCGGTCGCAGTTGCGGCGGCGGCGGAGCGGTCTTATCGCGAAAGTCGGGTCGTGACGGTGCAGAATCGGACACGCAGCTCCAAGGCGGCCTGAGTTCGTCGAAGGGGTTGCGTCGAACGCCGCGAGAGATGAGAAGATCGTTCGATCGCTAATTATCGCTCTTTGCAGCCTGCGGTAAAACGAACTGCTGAATCAGGCTGCGGTTGCGCTTGATTTCCTCCTGATGCAGTAGGGACAGCTCCTGATAGCGAGTAAGTTCCGCGGTCGCCAAGTCCATTTTGTTCATCTTCCGATAGAGTTGTCCCAGCCGGTAGTAGGGAATATCTGATTTGGGATCTTCTCGGATCGCTTCCAAATATTGATCAACCGCTTTTTGATCCTGCTTCTCGGCTGCGTACAACGCTGCCAATTCCAACCGGGCTGATGGAAAATCGGGATGCAGGTTTATCGCTTTCTCTAGAAATAATTCGGGACGGTCCAGGTCTGCACTCGTTCCTTTGGCAAATTCCGACCGGAATAAGGCGGCACCATAGCAGAACGACAAGTCAGCACTCCGCGGATGACCTGCCGCTAAGACGCCCAGGCGCGGCAGAATCCGCTGCCAGTCTGTTGGTGAAAGAAAATTCAGAACGGTATTCCACGCCTTTAACACAGCGGGGGCCTCGGGATCGATTTCCAGCGCCTTGGTGAGAGCGCTCGCCGCTTCCGGATACTCGCGCACTGCGTAATGGCTGAAACCCAGCCCGAGATATTGCCGAGAGGAGTCGGGGAACTTCTGCGTTCCCACGCGGTAGACTTCGAGAGCTGGACCAAACGTGAAGTGCGAAAGATATTCCATGCCGAGATCGAAATAATAATCCTCATTCGTTGGTTCGAGTTCGACGGCCCGTTGATAATGTTGGACTGCATCCACGTATTGGCCCGATGCTTCCTCAATACCAGCGAGCATGTTATAAAGAGCGCCCGATGGTTTCCGTTTCAGGGCATGACGGGTCAGTTCAATTGCCGCGGCTAGTTTTCCAATGTTTTTGTACGCCAGAGCGAGATTGAGGGTTGCCGGCTCATCGGACTCATCCTGTTGCAGCGCTTGCTCGAGCAGCGGAATCGCTTCCGAATACTGCTCGTGCGAAAGAAACAGAAGGCCGAGCGCCAGATTTTGGTTCTCGGTTAGGTTCTCGGGGGGAGTCGGCAGAGTCTCCCGCTTCGACTGAGCCTCAGGTTGCCTCGCTCCAGACTCAACGGGACCAGACGAAAGACTGGCTTGGGCCAACGCTAAATAGATTTCATACGAGGCCGAATTTAGCGCGAAGGCCTGCCGATAAGCTTGTGCGGCAGCAACATCGTCCTTTAATGTTGCGGCAATAGCTCCGGCGAGTGAATAATACTTCACTGCCAAGTTCGGCTCCGGTGGTACGGAGACTTGATTGAGAATTTTCTTCGCCTCGACCGAATGCTTGCCTTCGAAGCGAGCATGTGCCCATTCGTATCCGGCCTGAAAGTCTCCGGGACGGACATCCCATGCTTGCTTTAGATACTGGCTCGCGTCGTCATATTGGCGAAGCGCGGCGAGAGAAGTTCCGAGGCCGAGAAGGGCGGTAAAATTTCGCGGATCGCGTGCATGGGCCTCGCGGAACTTGGTGGCAGCATCGTGAAAGCGACCGAGCTTCGAGAGCAGAATCCCAAGGTTGTTGTATCCCATTGGCAACTTCGGGGAGAGACGGATTACGTTCCGAAAACTGTCTTCGGCCTCCGCGTCACGCCCGAGTTCGCTCGCCGCGAGTCCTTTCAAGTTGTAAAGAGAGGGGTCGCTTTGGCCCGCCTTTAGGGCAGCATCGATCAATACCATGGCCTCAGCATTCTTGCCGCCCTGAAGCAGTTGGACAGCACGGTCGTAGGTCACTTGGGCATCTGGGGTCTGAGCGGAAAAAACGCTCGAGCTTTCGAAGAAGAGGAATGCCACAAAAACGAGGGCGGCAACCGCCGTTACGCGACCAATGGTGCCAGAGAAAATCAAAACGCTTCCTGTGAAATGATCCCTTTGCCTTCCTGAATCACAAGCAGCCGGTTGGAGGATATGCGCTCGAAAGTTTCTTCGACGCCGCCCAGCCAGCGTACTTGCACGCGCGCGTCTTTTGCGGCACCCAGACCAAAATGCAGACGAAGATCGTTCTGTGAACAAAAGCTGCCGCCGCTGCGAACCTCCTGCACCTGATGCCGGTTGCTCGCGTCGACCACAACTCGTGAACCAATCGCAGACCGGTTCGTCTTGGTCCCGACCAGCTTCACCAGCAGCCACGCGTTGGTCGGCGGCGATTGATTTCGGAGCAGGGAAGGATACTCGTTGAGATTATTCAGGGCGATGTCGATTCGTCCTGTGTTGAAGAGATCCCCAAAGGCGGCGCCGCGGCTGCACCGGGACGTTCCAAAGGCTGGACCCGCTTGGTCGGAAACGTTCACAAAGCGACTGCCGTCGATGTTCCGCATCAGAATCAGTTTGCTGTCAGTTTTTGGTAGCCGATGATGAGTTCCCGCTCCCGGCGAATAAATCGAACCGCTGGCGATCACCAGGTCAGGGCGGCCGTCATCGTCGAAATCAATGAAGCCTGTTCCCCATTTCACCGAAGTGGTTTCGCCCGCGAGGCCCGCAGGCACTGTCACGTCAGAGAAGAAGCCTTTGCCTTCGTTGTGAAAAAGACTTGGCATCTCGTCGGAGAAATTCGTCTTGACGATGTCTAGCGTGCCGTCGCCGTCATAGTCGACAGTGTCCGCGCCCATTCCACCCTGCGTCCGCCCATTGGCATCGTACGCAACTCCGGCCAGCATACCGCTCTCGCGAAAGGTGCCGTTCCGGTTGTTCATAAAGAGCAGACTCGGAGTTGAGTCATCCGCTACATAAATGTCGGGCCAGCCATCATTGTCGTAGTCGCCGACGCAGGGAGTGAAGCCGAAGGTTGGCTCCGCTTTGTGGATTCCCGCTTCTTCGGACACGTCGGTAAAAGTGCCGTCGCCATGATTGCGGTAGAGGAGGCCTTTTGTGCCTTTGAGCCCGGCGACACCGTAAAGCACGGGAGACTGTTGCCCCATCAACGCCGGATTGCTGTCATACAGCAGCAGGCCGTATTGGTGGTCAACATAGTTGCTGACGAAAAGATCGAGGTGACCATCGCGGTTGTAATCGAGAAATGCGGCGCCGGTATTCCATCGTTCTTCGGCCTGCAGTAGTCCGGACTCCCTGGTCACATCCGTAAACGTTCCATTGCCATTGTTGCGATACAACACGTTTTTGCCAAAGTAAGTGACGAACAGGTCGAGATTGCCGTCATTATCGTAATCGCCGACGCAAACGCCCTGTCCCCAGCCGTGCCGCACCAGGCCTGCCTTCTCGGTAACATCGGTAAAAGTTCCGTTGCGGTTGTTGCGATATAGGTGATTGGTCGGCTCCTCACTTTTCGCGAACTCTTTCAGCCCCCAGCCGTTGACCACGAAGATGTCGAGCCAGCCATCATTGTCGTAATCGAAGAGTGCGATGCCGCCGCCGGTTGTAGACAGCAGAAAATCCTTGCTCTCATCGCCCACAAGAACTGTCTTTGCCAGAAGCCCAGCGTCTTTGCCAACGTCAACGTAGCGCGGAAAGTATTCGGTTGGAGGGGCTGAGGCGAAACTCCTCGTAAGAAGCTGCGGCAGCAGGGAACTGGCTCCAATCGCCGCCAGATTCTTGAGCCAGTCTCTTCTATTCATGCTTAGGGATTCTAAAGCCGCGGGAGAGCCGAAAAAAGGAAAACTGGCGGAAGCCGCCTACGCAACTTACCCTCGAACTTCGCTGAAGCGCATTGAATTCCTATTATGCGGGAGTTGGAAGCCGCACGATTCTCGCACATGCAGTTCCGGCGGAAGTTTCAGGGTCCCACCTCGAACAGGTTCGCCTTTAATCCTCTGAAACAATAGTTCTGTTGCCTCGAATCCGATCTGGTATTTCGGCAATTCAACTGTCGTCAGGCGCGGACGAAAAACGGCCAGCCACGGGTAGTCGTCGAAACTTACAAGTCCAAAATCTTCGGGACAGCGCATGCCCATCTCTTCTGCGGCTTTCAAAAGACCAACCGTCATGAGGTAGTTCGCGACATAAATGCCGTCCGGAGTTCGAGACAGCAGGGCATGGCCGCCGCGGTAGCCCGATTCCATGCGATAGTCGCCCTGAATGACGAGCTCTGGCTCGTGCGTCAGCCCATTGGCCTCAAGCGCGTCTCGAAATCCCTTCCACCGTTCCCGCCCGTTACTGACCGTCATGGGGCCACCCAGCAGCCCGATTCGCCGATGTCCCGCCCTTGCCAACTGGCTCACGGCTTCGTAGGCGCCCTTGTAATCGTCGGTTAGGACCGCATCTTTGGTGAGATCGGGATAGGTCCGCATCAGCAAAACGAACGGAACCTTGGAGTCGTCGATCAACTGCCGCAACGACGGGCGGAAAGGTTGCGGCGCTTTGGTCAGTAGGATGCCGTCGACGCGCTTGGCGAGCAGCACTTCCAGGCATTCTTCCTCCCGCTCCAGACGGTCGTCGCTGTCGCACAATAGAATGTTGTATCCATGTTTTTGAGCGGCGTCTTCGGCTCCGCGTACCACCAAAGGAAAAAATGGGTTGGAGATGTCGGGAACCACGATTCCAATGGTGTGCGTACGCCGCTTCGCTAGGCTGCGAGCCAGAAGGTTGGGACGATAGCTCAGCTTTTGAATCGCCGCATCCACGCGCTGTTTGAGGGCCTTGCCGACATGGCTCTTATCATTGATGACGGCGGAGACGGTAAAAACGGACACGCGCGCTTCTTTGGCGACATCGTAGATGCTGGGTGCTTTGTTTAATTTTCGCTTGCGACTCTTTTTTTCCGGAGGCATATCGTGGCAAAGCTATGATACTAGGGGAGCCGTGGCGCGGCATAGCAGAGCATTTTTGGAGTGACGATGCGCGGTCACTCCTAGTCTGTGCACTTCAGACTCCGAATAGGCGAAGATATTCGCGTCCCGCGATAGCGTTTGCTAGCGGAGCATCCGCTCCCGCGCCGCCCGGCAACACATCCGCTTCGACCACAACCCAGCCGTCAAAATGTCCCCTCTGCAGCAGGGACAATACTTTGGGGAAATCGATGTTTCCTTTTCCAAGTGGGGCAAAGATTCCGTGCCGAACTGCCGCGTGAAAATTCATTTTCCGCTGGCGCGCTTCCGCCGCCTTGTCTTCGTACAAATCCTTCAGGTGTACGCACCAGACTCGCGAGACTTGCTTTTCGAGAAAGGCGACTGTGTCTCCTCCACAATACACGTAGTGGCCGGTGTCGAGACAGAGACCCAATTCGTCAGGCGGAAAAAGGGAAAACAGGCGATCTACTTCTTCTGGTGTTTCCACGTGGCTGCCGGCATGATGGTGAAATGCTACTCGCAGACCTCGCTTCTTGCACAGCGCGATCACTGAACGAATGGCAGCGCCTGCCGCTTGCCACTCTTTTTCGCTCCAGGAGATTTGGTTTGCTTCGTTGCGCCGACCCGCTACGGCATTGCGTGCGGGCGTGACTTTATCGGAGAGAATCAGCAGCCGTGCCCCGGCAGCGCCGATCAGGTCGGCAGAACGCTCAACAAAGGCTAAGCCTTCAGCGTGCACGTCAGCATTGCCCAATTCGATATCGACGAATGCCGAGCAGAGAGTGAGAGATCGTTTCTTCAGTTCGGAACGCAGCGCTGAGGAGTCGGCGGGGAGGAATCCGTAGGGGCCAAGTTCAGTGCCGGCATACCCGGCAGCCATGATCTCGTCGAGAACGCGACTATATGTATAAGCAGCGGGCAGTTCGACGTGCTCCATGATTCCCCAACTGATCGGTGCGTTTGCCGCCCGAATCGCCATCCGTTGTTCCTTCCTCCTCTGAACGATTATCTCTCAACAATCAAGAAGGGCTCTTGGCATGACTCCCGGCGTCCCCGGTCGGTGCCTTGTGTGCGCAAACCCGCGGCCAGTGGGCGAAAGTTGCGCGCTTTTATATAGTACTTTGCTGCGATCCACGGTTCGTGCCTGCGACCTAGAACTGGAGCTTGAGGCCAAACTGGATCTCGCGCTGAGTGTCGGGGCTTTGCGTCTGCGTGATGGCCGCACCTCCGGCTACGTTTATGAAGCCAGCGCCGCTGCTCCCTCCACCGGACCCGAAGTTCGGAAGGCCAAAGTTTGGATGGTTGAAGATATTGAAAAACTCGGATCGGAATGTGAGTTCGAATCTTTCTCCTAACTGAAAATTCTTGTAGATGGAGAAGTCAAAGTTCACGAAGTCTGGACCACGCAGCACGGCGCGTTCGGTATTCCCGAACATATGGGCGCTGGTTTGACCGGGGGCGAGAGCAGGCACCGCGAACGCGGCCTGATTAAACCAGCAGTTCAGGGTCTGGTGGCCGGGAATGCATCCGAGCGCCGTTTGCCCGGCGGGGTTGAAGGAGAAATCCTTGGGATTGGCGATTCGGTCCGGACGCGCGCTGGTGGCGCCTGTGTTGGTAACGTCGCTGCCCAGGAGGGCGTCGAAAGCCTCGCCGCTGTGCACCGTGGTTACGCCGCTCGTCTGCCAGCCCCCCAGGACGGTTTGTGCGACGCGACCGGCTGAAGATCCGAAGTGTTTTCCTCTTCCAAACGGCAGGTCGTAAACGTAGCTTAGCGTCAGGCGGTGGCGAAAGTCCGGCGTGTTGGGTCCTTTCTCTGCGGCTATGTTGTGTGCATTTTGCACGTCGCACTGTTGCACGTTACCGTCCGCCGTGCCTACCGATTTCGCAAAGGTGTAGGCAGCAAGAACGTTAAATCCGCTGGAGAAGCGGTGTTCGGCCGACGCCTCGAATGCGTTGTAAAACATACTGAGGCGCGCAATATCCAGGGGCAGGACGGTGGTGAGGTTAGGCCGGACGTTAAAGTAAGGGCGTCCGAAGTTTCCCGTTGTATCGGAGAAATTGGAGTCCAGTGGCTGAAAAGGCTGATTCAGATTCGAAGACTCATGGTCAAACAGATTGTTGCTTTTGGAACCCACGTAGCCCACCTGCACCCTCCAATTGGAAGCAATTTCCTGCTGGATGGTGAGGTTCCATTCGTAAATCCTGGGAATTTTTCGGATAGTGCCTGTCGTTCTGACTGTCCCGGCAGGGTCGTTCGGATCTACCGTCGGAATGGTTTGAGGAAAACCGCTGGAGACTAATTGGCTGGCCTGCGGAGTCTGTGAAGTATTGAAGTTGCGGGATAGGACGACAAGGTTCGGCGGATTCAACCCCAGGTCGTCGAAAATGTTTCCTTCGGCAGCGTAAAAAATGCCGGTTGCGGCGCGTACCACGGTCTTCGGGAGTACCGTCCAGGCAAAGCCAACGCGGGGCGCCCAGTTTGTCTTGTCGAACTTTACACCGGCGTGTGGGCTTTGGGTGTCAACTACGGCGGTCGTTTGGTTAAAGTTGCCGATCTTCTTTCCACCCGCGGGCGAGTTGAGTTCGTACCGCAAGCCCAGATTCAAAGTCAGATTCGGAGTGACGCGTACGTTATCTTGCACAAACTCCGAAATGTCCCAGTAGCGTGTGTCATCCTCACCGGCTAGATGATCCTGAAACGAGAATTGAGGGATTCCGAGCAAAGTGTCAGCCAACGAGACACCAGAGTAATTGCCGCTGAATTGGAACCATCCGGAAGGAGCTGTCTGCTGGAAAAAGTTGCGCTGCTGGCGGCGGAAATCCATTCCGAACTTTACCGTGTGCTTTCCGTGAATCCAGCTCACCGTGTCGGCCAATTGATAAACGTTCTCGACGATGGTTTCTGGGACCCAGAGTGAATCACCTAAGGGCTGGTAGCCAGAAATTTGGATCTTCGATAAGCCGGAACTGTTGCCGCCCCGGTTTGAATTGGGAATGCCTAATGCCTCCGACGGGTTCCCGCCGAAATCCAGAGGCAAGGTGTCGTCGCGATATCGAATGAATCCCGCGCGGGCGTCATTGATCAGATCTGAACGAAAAATACGGGTCCAATCCATACCAAAGCTCTGAACACGGTCTTTTAAGTTGCTGGCCACGCCGGAACTATTTCCTCCATCCACACCAGGAAGCCATGAGGGGTTGGTCGCCACTGGCGTAGCAATCGCGTAGTGAGCAAAAACGCGGTCTTTGTTGGTCGCGTTATAGTCGAATCGCGTCTCGACTGCGGTCTCGTCGAATTTATACTTGGCGTTGTAAATGAAATTATTGGTGAGCGCGGTATTTCCCGGCGTCGGAAGAGGAAAGAGATTGGCAATGTTCTGTCCGGTGGCGTTGATGTCGCCGGACGGAATGACATAAGGACTGGTTGCTCCCGGGAACGGGCCGCCCGTGTACGGATCCGTAAGCGCGATGCCCAGTGCCGTAAAGTCTCCACCGCGCTCCGCGAGAGTAGGCACCGTACTGATGAATGGTTCCACGCGGCGGATGTCGGAGCGCTGAATCGACCCGAAGAGAAACATCTTGTCTTTTATGATTGCGCCGCCCAACTGGCCACCGTATTGGTTTTGTTGAAATGGCGTGGGAGAGCTGGCGAAGTAATTTCGGGCGTCCAGATGATTGTTACGGAAAAATTCCCAAGCTGTACCGTGAAGCTGATTGGTACCGGATCGCAGCAGAATGTTGACCATCGCGCCGCCTCGCCCAAACTCGGCGCTCATCGAGTTCTCCTCAACACGGAATTCCTGAATGGAATCCGGAGGGGGTTGAATAACGACAGTGCCGTTTCCGAATTCGTTATTGTCGAAGCCATCCAACAAGAAGTTATTGTCGAAGATGCGCAGGCCATTCACGGCGAGAGCGATGCCAGGTCGGTTATTGTCGGTGGAACCAACTCCCGCGCTTGTTCCCGAAGCGCCTTCGTTCGCACCAGGTCCCAGAAAGGCGAGCTTGAAGAAGTTCCTGCCGTTCAACGGCAAGTCAACAATTCGTCTCTCGGTCTCAATCGTTCCCAGAGAAGAAGTTTCCCCCTCGAGTAAGGGAGGAGCGTCGGTCACTTCCACAGTCTGCGTCACGGCGCCGACCTTTAGTACCGGATCGATCTTGACGACTTGACCGATTTCGATTGTGACATTGGTCTGGACTAACCGTTGGAATCCTGTCTTCTGAAAAGACACGGTATAGTCGCCGATCTTCAACGGGGTGATGCTGTAACTTCCGGAAGAGTCGGAGGTCACCGTCGTGGCGGTTGAGGTTGCGACTTCGGTGGCGGTCACGCTTACGTCGGGAACTCTGGAGCCCGAAGGGTCGGTGACGACTCCGACGATGCCGCCGGTCGTGAGCTGAGCCGTCGCGGTCGGCGATTGCCAAAGCAGCGAGACGGCACAGACTACAAAGGTTGTAACAAAACACCTGCGCTTTGTCATAGAAGGCTGCCCCCTCGAAAAACGCGATGTGCTGACGGTCCCCGACTCATTCAAAAGGGTGGTGTAAATAAGCGCTTATCATATAGCGCTCTTGTTAGAGCGATGTCAAGCGCTTTTTACTCGCAAATCGGTTTGCTGAAAGCGATTAGGAGTTTCGATGACGGTTAGCATCCTTGCCGTAATGTGCCGCGCCGCGCACGCCCCTCGATCAAACGGATTCGATCTTTGTGGTCCGGTTTTCGTGTGCGGATTGGTAGATTGCCCGTATAGTGGCCACGTCCAAAAGCCCTTCCATTCCATTTGACTTGGGTTCCTGTTGGCGACGCGCGCAGTCGGCGAAATAATCCAGTTCGAGTACGAACTCGTCCATTACTTTGAATTTATGCTCGAACCATTTTCCTTGGATCTTGCCAAAAAGCCGGCGCTCTTCTTCGAAAGCAAACGCCGGATTCAGTGCGGCCCATCCCTTATCGCCATGAACCTGCACGAAAGAAGCTGCCTTAGCGCTGTAGCTTGATGTCCCCTGGCAAACAAGTCCTTCCGCGTGGGTAAGACGGAAGGCAATGCTATCTTCCACTTTACCGAATCGCTTTGGATCGTCCGTCCAGGCGTGGGCTGTGGCATCGAGAGGATTCGTCCCGGCAAGCCAACGCATAGTGTTTACGCAATAAATGCCAATGTCCATGAGCGATCCGCCGCCGGCCAGTCGCCGGTCCAGTTGCCAGTGAGCTTTCGCCGGATCGACAATTTCTGTGTAGGCGGAAAACATGTGGCGCAGGCGGCCAAGTTTGCGGGAGGTGATCATTTTCTTGAGCGCCACGCTGCCAGGTTCGAAATACTTTCGATAAGCGGTCATCAGGCGGACACGATTGCGCCGGCACGCTTCCACCATCTGTTGGCATTCTTCGACCGTATTGGCCAGAGGTTTTTCGCAAAGCACGTGCTTTCCCGCTGCCGCCGCGCGAATCGTTTGTTCGGCATGTTCCCGATTGATCGAAGCGATGAAAACCGCGTCAACCGCGGGATGCTTCAAGCACTCCTCGTAATTCTCGTAAATGTAGCAGTTCTTGACGCCGAACTTTGCTCCCATTTCTTTAGCGCGCTTGATATTGTGACTTACCACCGCAACAAGTCTGCACTTTTTGCTGTGGCGGAAAGCCGGTAAGACAGCGGTCTCAGCAATAAAGCCCATGCCCACGACTGCGTATCCCACAGGTTTTGAACTTGCCAAGTGATCATCCTCTCCTCAAAGTTCTAGCTTTGCGCTGGGCGCGCCCTTACGCCATATCTGGATTCGGAAGCATAATGTCGCGCACCAGACCATCGAGTTCATGGCATGCGGCGATGAACTGCCGAAGCGTTCGCCGTGTCGGCGGGAAAGAATCGAATTCGCTGGGCGACAATCCATCTTCGGTATAGGCATGGCGGAAATCGACGAACTTGCGCGAGAGTTCTTCGACGATCTTCGGACTCACAGCCTCGCCGATTCGCGGCTGCACCTGAACATCGCTGGCATTAAACCGAACCTGCCACGCATAAGGTGGAGAGATAACGATATCGCCGCCAATGAATTCGCTCCAGTGCATGTGGTTGCGAAATGCCGCCGACAGCAGGCGCAGGCGATATCCGCGCTCGCGAAAAATCCGGTAAGTCTTTTTGAATACCGCCACGCCCGCCCATTCCAGATATCCCGGGTCGAGAGTGATATTTTCCTTTTCGGCGACGACTTTCAACCAGTCATCCAGTCGGCCGACCATGATTGTGCATACCGGCCCCATCGCCGCTATTTCCTTGCCTTCTTTTTCGCGTCGCGTCAGACCACGCTCCACAGCTTCCGCCACCGCGACGCACTGCGGGAGGGTAAAGCAGACTGTCGCGTTGATGCTGATCCCACGGTAAGTCGCTTCCTCGATGGCCAAAATTCCAGCTCGGGTCACGGGAATCTTCACGATCATATTCGGCGCGAGCTGGTCGAATTCGATCGCCTGCCCCACGATGGCGTCGGTGTTCCGATAAAAGCGAGGATCGGTTTGGATCGATAGCCGCCCGTTGCGTCCGCGATGCGCATCGAACGTTGGTTTGAGCACAGACGCAGCTTTCGCAGAAATTTCGCGAACCACCTGCCAGCTGATTTCCCCTTCCGTTCCTGCTGGACGTTCTTCCATCAGTGTCCGAATGCGATCCTTCCACACTCCCATCTCTTTCTTGAGTATCCCGACCACGATCACCGGATTGCAGGTAGCGCCGACTGCCCCGTGCTCGATGGAGTAGGTGAGTTCCTGAATCGATGCGGAATCATTCCACAGGCAAGTCGGCGTGGTCTGCGTCATTTCATGGAGCGGACTCTTGAAAGTTGCAGGAGCCGTGGTGTGACTCATGATGTCCTCCGTGCGCTTGCTGCGGTCTCCACTTGTTCTACGCTGCAAGCCCGGGATTGACGATAAGATCTTTCGGCTGCCACCGCGATCTCGAGGGCCCGCAAGCCGTCTTCTCCCGAAACACGAGGGGCGCGGTCATGCAGCATGCTTTGCACGAAGTCTTGCATTTCCGCGACATAGGCGCCGTCGAATCTGGTCAGGAAATGATCGGCGAGCCTTTGCGTGCCGCCTTCGGTGGTCAGAAAGGTCATTGGCGTTTGTTGAAGACTTCCAATCAGAATCGAACCTTTCGATCCGGCAATCTCCGTGCGGACATCGTAGCCGTAGACCGCCTGAACATAAGATTCGATATTGCCAATCGCGCCGTGACTGTATTTGAGGTTCACCGTACCGGCCACGATGTCGCCATACTCGGCTACTTCCGGGCGAATCGCCACGGTGGCGTAAGCATGGACCTCCGTCACTTCATCGCGCATCATCCAGCGCGCCAAATCAAAATCGTGGATCGTGTTGTTGTAGAAGAGCATGCCATTTAATCTGGACTGATAGGACGAGAGCGGGGGAGCATCCTTGTCGCGGCCGATAGATTTGAAGACTACAGGCTCGCCGATCTCGCCGGCTTCGATCCGCTTCATGGCGGCCGCATAACTGGGATCGTAACGGCGCATAAATCCAATCTGCAGCCGCACACCCGCTTTAACAACGGCTTCCAGAGCGTCATGGGCGTCGGAAAGGCTTAATGCGAGCGGTTTTTCGCAAAGAATCTGCTTACCTGCCGCAGCTGCGGTGCGGACCGCCTGGGCGTGGAACTTGTCGGGCGTTGCAATGACAACGCAGTCAATATCCTTGTTCTTTCTCTCGAGCATTTCCTCGAGGCTGGCAAAGAAGTGCTCAATTTCAAGTTCATCCGCTGCCAGCGCTGCCTGTTTATGTGCGATGTCCGCCACGGCGACCAGCCGCGCCTGCGGCACCAGGCGGCGAATATTCTCCGCGTGCCGCCTGCCCATCGCGCCTACTCCCAACACACCGATTCCTAACTTGTGCATTTCCTCTCCTGCTGCGAGAACCTCAGTCCTCCGCCGGCCAGAAATACCTTTCCTTCTTCTTGCCGTCCAAATACTTTTGCCGAGCCTGCTGAACGGACTCCGATTCCGATACTTCGGCAATGGGGACGTCCCACCACGACTCGTAACCCGGAACGCCATCGTAGTAATCAGTTTCGACCACAACCACCGAAGTGCGAGGCTGCTGCTTCAAGTCCGCCAACGCTCTCGACAATTCTTCATACGTCCGCGCACGCGCGGCGCACGCACCCAGGCTTTTCGCATTGGCGACAAAATCGACCGGAGTCGTGCCCTTCGGATTTTCCGGGCCAGCGTATTGATACTTCGTTCCAAATCCGCCGCTGCCGCAAGCCCGACTCAAACCTCCGATACTGGCGAATCCCTGGTTGTCAAAGATCACGATGTTGAGCTTCACTTTTTCTTGCAGTGAGGTCGCAATTTCCTGGGCCATCATCAGGTACGATCCATCTCCCACGAGCACGTAGACCTCACGGCTGGGATCAGCCATTTTCACACCCAGACCACCAGCAATCTCATATCCCATGCAGGAGTAGCCGTATTCCATGTGATAGTTCTTGGGATCGCGCGTCCGCCACAGCTTATGTAAATCGCCGGGAAGGCTGCCCGCGGCGCAGACAATGACATCGCGCGCGCCGAGCATTGTGTTCAGCGCGCCGATTACCTCTCCCTGGCTGAGGGGCGGACCCCGCCGCCGGCCGTAAATGCGATCGACTTCACTCACCCACTCGGTGCGAAGACGCAAGATTTCCGAAAAATAATCTTCGGGCACGCGATACGACGACAGTGCGTCTGTTAGTTCCTCGAGCGTGGTGCGCGCATCTCCCACCAGCGGCAAAGCCGCATGCTTATTGGCATCGAATTCCGTGACGTTGATGTTGATGTGTCGTACCTGAGGATTTTGAAAGGCAGTCATTGAGGCGGTGGTGAAATCGCTGTGGCGAGTGCCGATGGCGATAATCAAGTCGGCGCTTGCCGCCAACCGATTCGCCGTCAGGGTGCCGGTCACTCCCATGGCGCCGGCCGATTGCGGATGATCGAACTTCAGGGAACCTTTCCCAGCTTGAGTTTCCGCTACGGGGACTCCCGTCCGCGCCGCAAACTGGGCAAGAGCTTCCGTCGCGCCCGAGTAAATCACGCCCCCACCCGCGATAATAAGTGGTCGGCGCGAATGTTGAATCCAACCGATCGCTCGACTGAGCAACGCAACATCTGCGCGGGCGCGAGGTACGTGCCATGTGCGCCGATGAAAAAATTCCTCGGGGTATTCGTAGGCTTCGGCTTGTACGTCCTGTGGAAGAGCCAAAGTGACGGCGCCCGTTTCCGCCGGCGACGTAAGAATCCGCATCGCCTCGGGCAAGGAGGTAAGAATCTGTTCAGGCCGCTGGATACGATCCCAATAGCGCGAGACCGGGCGGAAGGAGTCGTTGACGGAGATGTCCTGGGTGAAGCCGGCTTCGAGTTGCTGCAAGACAGGAGCCACATTGCGTCGGGCAAAAACGTCGCCGGGAAGAAGCAGCACTGGAACACGGTTGATGGTCGCGGCCGCCGCGCCGGTCACCATGTTCGTCGCGCCTGGCCCGATGGAGGTCGTGCACACCAAGGTGCGAAGGCGATTGCTCATTTTGGCAAAGGCCGCCGCGGTATGAACCATTGCCTGTTCATTTCGGCATAGAGTAAAAGGGAAGTCAGGATTTTGCTGGAGAGCCTGTCCAATCCCAGCCACATTGCCATGTCCGAAGATGCCGAAGCACCCGGCAAAAAAAGCGTTTTCACTGCCGTCCCGCGAAACGAATTGAGCTTTGAGAAACTGAATGATGGCTTGCGCGGTCGTGAGCCTTCGCGTCATGTCGCTGTCCTACCGGTGTGCAGCCAAAGCAGGATACTGCAACTCGCCAACGAGCGCCAGCAGATTCAGCGGAAGTACAAACCGCTTAGGCGAAAAGGCTCGGTGCTCGCCGTTTACATGGCCCATCATCGACTGCCTTTGGATTATTTAACTGTCCAGACCGCCGGTTGCCTCCCACAGGTAATCTTGCGATGCGTTTAGAATAAGGGGTTAGACGATGGCATTTCGGGTCTCGGCATTAACAGGAGATTTTTAAACTCCCAGGTCACGCGCAGTTGGGGATGCCGATGTACACTCGCTGCCCCTCGATCTTAGTGGCATACGTTTTTAAATTTACGCACACTGGCGCGCCTTTTGCCTTGCCCGTGGGAATATGGAAACGTCCTTGATGTTTAGGACACTCGATAATTTCTCCGAGCACCAGGCCATCGGCAAGTGGCTCATCCTCATGCGTGCAGAGACCGTCGGTCGCATAGAATCCGGTGGGCGTGTGGTAAATCGCATAGACTTGCCCGCCGTGCTCAAACTGCAGCACATCTTCTTCGGTGATCTCATCGATCTCACAAACAGGCTGCCACGCGACCCCGTCCTCAGGCATAGTGAGTTTCCCCCGCATTGACTACGCCGCCATTCGATTTCTGTGCGGGCAAGAGAGTTGGAGGCAGTTCGCGCAAGACAAAGTAGCTTGAGTCCTTCGACTGCTTGATTAGCGTCGGAACAATTTCTTTAAAGGCATCGACTAAGCCTGAATAAGTCCGCGGCAACTCAGCCTGTACGCGCTCATGCAGTTCGGGAAGTGCATGGAACGGAACCATGGGGTACATGTGATGTTCGATGTGATAGTTCATGTTGAAGTAGAGGAAACGAAATACTGCGTTCATTTCCACGGTCCGCGTATTCAGCCGGTGATCGCGCACGTTTTCCGCCAGCCCCGCATGTTGAGTCAGAGAGAAAATCTGATGCAGCCATCCTCCGTAAAACCGCGCCAGCGGGAAAAACAGCAAGGGCAGCCAGTTCCGTGTAGAAACGGACCAGACGACCATTCCCGCATAAATCAATAGATAACAGCGAGAGCACCAGAACATTTTGCGCCATTCGCTGGCCGGCACAAAATCTTTGGCTTCCCTCGTGGGTATGCCGAAGGCATGAGAAATCGTGGCTTTGAACATTTGGAGCGCATCTGGTATCCAGAAAAAATCCAGCAACACCCTGGTCAGGTTCGCCGGACGCATTACCTGAATCTCCGGGTCGAGGCCGACCATAATCGTTTCCGTGTGATGGCGCGTGTGGCTCCATCGCATGTATGTGCCTTCCTTCATATTCATGATCGAGGAGAGAAAATAGAACACTTCGTTCAGCCAGCGCGTGCGGAACGGAGTTCCGTGAGCGCACTCGTGCCATCGTGCATCGCACGAACTGTAGATTGTGCCGTAGAGAAAAAACGCCGGGAATACCCAAGCGCTGCCGACCACCGCGTAAGCCAGGTAACCGCTGCCGGCGAGGCAAGCCAGCCATAGCCCGAAGTTCGCAGCGCCTTTGCCATCTCCTCGCGCCATTAGTTGCTTCAGTTCTTTGCGAGCGATCGTGGGACGGTACCAATCGTCCACTGGTTGCGTTACGCGAGTAGGGTTTGCTGTTTCGACAGTCATCACGATTCACTGAAGTCGATGACCACGGACTGACCAAAGGCCTTCGTCTTCAAGAGCACATAGACAGCGCCAGCGATCACCCAGATAGCTCCAATTACCAGTGTGGATCCTTGCAGACCCAGAAAAATGATCAGGCAAAAAACAAATCCTAAGCTAGGCACAATCACATCAAGAAGCAGTTTTCGCTTCCCAGCTAGTGCCGGAGTGAAGCCAAAATAGCGAACGGCCGCCAGATTCACCGCCATGAAAGCCATTAATGCGCCGAAATTGAGTATCTCAACCGAACGTTCCCATCCTAGCGTGAGCGTGCCCAAGTAGGCCAATCCGCCGGCGATCAAAACGTTGTAGGAGGGATTGCCGCGCTCGGCATTCAAATGCCCGAAGATTTTGCGAGGCAGAACGTTGTCGCGGCCCATGCTGTAGAGCAAACGCACGGCCCCAAGCAGGCCGGCCAGACCGCAGGCCAAACTTGAAATCAGCAGCACCGCGCCAAATCCGACAAAAAGTTTGTAGCCCCCTACCACGCTCGCCACATCCATAAACGCGGTCTCCGGATTGACCAGGGTGCGGTAATCCGGCCAAACGCGCACCGCGAGGTAAACTTGGAACGCCGCGAAGAGTCCGGTAAACACGCAGACGAGCACGGAAGCGAGCAAAACATTCCGTTGCGGATTCTCGACTTCTTCCGCAAGTATGCTGACGCCATCGAACCCGATGTAGGTAGTGGCGGCCAGCGCCGTGCCCGCGGCGATGGCGCGCACGCTGAAGGTCCGAGGGTCGTAGATCGGTTGAGTGGAAATCAGTCCGACAATGTGGTGATGTCCAATGATGTACCAGATGGCCTCGCCAAGAAAAACGACCATCACGACGGACATCATGGCGAGCAGGATCTCATTGGCGCGAGCCGTAGTGCGAATTCCGAACCAACATAAAATTGTCATGAATCCCACGGCCAATGCCGATAACAACGGGAAAGGCACGTGCGGAAGAAGCCTTTGAATCGTGAGTGCGGCGTAGAGGCTGTTCTGCAGCGGCTGAAACAAATACTCTAAAAACATCGCCCAACCCACGACAAAACCGAAAGTTGGATTGAAGCCGCGACTTACGTAGGTGTAGACCGAACCTGCCGAGGGATAAACCGTAGCCATCCGGCCAAAACTCACGGCAGTTGCGGTCATGGCCACCATCGCCGCCAGAAGAGTAATGACAGCGTGGCCGTGGGACAGAACCTGTGCCTCGCCGAACATCGGAACAACCGCGATCGGAGAAGTCAAAATCACGCCGTAATACACCAGATCCCATAGCCCGAGGACTCGCTTTAACTTTGGTTTTGCGGGTGGTACGGCAGCGGTGGTGGCGTGCATCTTGTCCCCCGGGCCCATCGTTGATGCTAATAACTTCTGAACTTACTGGTCCAAACTTGCTGGTCCAACGGTTCAGCCAAAATCGCGCTCCCGCAGTCATCTTCCTTCATACCAGCGGCAGACGCGGATCAGTTTCTTTCCACGTCGAGCGCAACCACACATGCTGGGGATCTTCGGTAACCGCCATCGCGCGGGAAGAGCCGGCGAGAAAATTCAGGTAGTAAATGTCATATCCCGGGCCCGCCACAACGGGGTGGAAGCCGCTGCGCACCAGAACCGCATCTCCATCATGCGTTTTCAGTGTCTTATCGGGGGATTGTTGACCAGAATAAAGATGTTGAAAGGCAAATGCACTCGGCTCCTTCATCCGGTAGTAGTAGATTTCGTCCAGATCAACTTCCGCAGGAGGATTGTGCACGTCGTGTTTGTGAGGAGGATAACTGGACCAGTTGCCTCCTGGAGTATAGACCTCGACTACCATCAATTTGTCGGCAGGAAAAGCGGGAGTCATGATGTCGACGATCTGGCGCGAGGCATTGCCTCCGCCCCGCAGACTGCTTACCACCTCGTTCGGAGTAATTAATTTCGGCTGCAGTCTCGCTTGTGAAGGTGCCCGGCACTCGGCAATCTCGCAAACCGTTTCGGCGGTAAACGTCAACGTGTTCCCGGTTGGCAGATACAGCGCATAAGGATAGCCGTCAAAGACGTCTTTTCTTTTTCCGATTTGCTGCGTGCCCTGTCCCCAGTCCGCTTGCCCGGTCCCGCCGAGCAATACAAAAACCGCCTCCTCGCCGTCGGTGCGGGCTGTATAAACATCGCCCCGCGCCAGTCGTCGCACGAAAAAGCTCATCCACTCCCAATTGGCTTTGTGGCGTGGCAAGTGAAGCAGATCGCCGGACCGTTGGGCAGCCAGATTCTCGGAGTGAACGAGCGAATCGCTTTCACTCATGTATTCTCCACTCCTTCCTCCAATGGGGACGAGGCTGGTATCGCGGACAGGTTGGGGCCGCTAACCGCTTTGACAATATGTCAAATGGCGGCTCCAAAGTCAATCGCTACACCTTCCCGTTTTCGGATGCGGTAGCTGCACGGCAAAGCATGATTTCCCGCAACAAAAGAGTGGGAATCGTGCTGGCGGCATGTCGGGAAAATCAGGCAAGAGACGCAGGCTCTATTTATGTTACGCGGTGCTGACGGCGGACTTGCTAGGGCAGAAGCCGCAGGGGTCCCTCGGCTATGGCATAACGCTCGTTCCAAAGCCTGCGCGACTATCAACACGCTATTTGGAGGGGCTAAGAATCGCTTCGTCTTGACACCGTTCCTAGCATTCCGGAATCGCGTTCGCGATCTGCAGCCGCTCTTCCGAAGTCAGCCCCACAAACTCGAGCCCAGAACGAATGTTCGTAGTGTGCCGCACGATGGCGACCGCAGTGAGCGCCTGGGCGTCGATTTGCATCCCATCGATTTCGCTGCTTTCCCGGGCTTGGGGCGGAGAAGGATTCACTTCGGAAGATCCGGCGGATTGCGGGCGGGTTGTCGAACAATTCCTAAATGTGCCCAGTCCCGCCATTCTACAGGCGGTCGTCGATCCCCTTGAACCCCCTCTTCCTGCCAAAGTAACCGCGGAGCAGGCCTTGAAGTTTGCGGAATCGCTGGTCCGTGGCGAGCCCAACCGCACCAAAATCGCCCTGACCGCGATCTCTGACAAGCTCAGGGAGTTGGTTTAGCGGGGACTGTTAAGCGAGCGGTTGTTGGAAAGAATCCTTGGCAGACTCAAGGTCGCTGCAGTTGTATCGACAACCGTCGATCCCTGTTTTCACATCCAACCTTCCATGCAACAGCCGCCCCAGGAGCAGGATGTACCGGAAACCTCGTCAGGACCGATCAGCATCCCCGAGGAACAGAAGGCGCTTTTTCGCGAAATCCTCGAACTCTTGGAAAAGAAGCGGATCTCCTTTTGCGTGGCGGGAGCCTTCGCACTTCGCGAGCACACCGGCATTTGCCGCGATACCAAAGATCTCGATCTATTTCTAACTCCCGCAAACGCCGGTCTCGCTCTGCGGCATCTCCGGGAGAAGGGTTTCGAGTGTGAAGTTCGCGATCCAGTCTGGTTGTATAAAGCACATCGCGATGGTTTCTTCGTCGATCTCATCACCGGCATGAGCAACGCCACGATTGTGGTCGACGATTCCTGGATTGAAAATGCCAAGCCTGCCTCGGTTCAAGGCGTACAGACCAGGGTGCTGGCTGCGGAAGAACTCGTCGCCTCCAAGCTGTTTATTGCCCGTCGCGAGCGCTTCGATGGCGCCGATATTGTGCACGTAATCTACGGAACTCGGGGAAACCTCAACTGGCAACGCATACTGCGGTTGGCCGGCGAACACTGGGAAATGTTGCTATGGTCTCTCGTGCTCTTCCGGTATTGTTATCCGGCGCAAACTCAATACGTCCCGCAAGCAATTTGGAGCGACCTGCTGCGGCATTTTCAGACCGCTATCTCACGGCCAGACCCCACCGCCCCGTTTCGCGGCAGCCTGGTCGACGACAAACAGTTCTCCATCGACGTGAATGAATGGGGTCTGGAGAATCTGTTGGCGGGGCTGCGCGACCGGCGTTTGAACGGCATCCCGGCGGATTGTAAAACGCTATGAGGATCGCAGCCACAGCCGACATCCACTTCTCCCCCTCCCTCCACAACGTCTTGCACGATCAACTGAGCCGAGTGCGGGATGAAGCGGACGTCCTGGTGCTGGCAGGCGACCTGACGAATTACGGCCAGCCCGAAGAAATGGAACCGCTATTAAATGTTGTGGTCCGCTCTCGAGTTCCGATTATCTCGGTCCTTGGAAATCACGACTACGAAAGCGGAAAGCAAGTGGAATTGATGCGGATGATGACGGCCGCAGGAATCAAAGTGCTGGACGGAACCGCCTACGAGCGCGATGGCGTAGGCTTCGCCGGCACGAAAGGTTTTGTTGGAGGCTTCGGACGAGGCCTATTAACCGCCTTCGGCGAGCCCGAAATTAAACAGTTTGTTCAAGCCTCGATCGATGAGGCTTTGAAACTGGAGCGCGCCATGGCGCAACTCCGAACCCTCAAACGCGTGGTCGTAGTCCATTATTCGCCCATCTGCGCGACCGTTCAGGGCGAAGCTCCGGAGATTTTCCCCTTCCTCGGTACCACGCGTCTGGCCGAAGTTGTAGATCGCCATGGCGCCGACCTGGTGCTCCACGGCCATGCCCATCACGGACAGTTGGAGGGAAAAACCATCGGCGGAAGCCCTGTCTACAACGTTGCCATGACGTTGTTGCAGGCTCAAACCCCGTCCGCCGCGTATCGAGTTTTCGATATATAGACTCCGCGGCTCAACCCTCCTTCGCCATGTACGGACCTAAGTGACGGAGCGAATTCCTAGAACATATCTACTGCATAACCCGGATACCCGTCCCCTCCACCCTTACCGCAAACTGAACAGCTAGGCAGCATCTCTGATCCGAAATTCCGAGACCGCATCCCCAATCTCATCCATGTTATCCAGTCAGGCCTTGACGAAACAAACTCGAGTCGGAGCTAACCGCCTGCCAGACCGCAGTTGGGAGTTTCTTCTCTGGGCGCCTAAGGCTCGCTCCATCAGCCTGCATCTGCTGAGCGGCAGCGGCAAACTCCTGTCAATGGAATCGCTGGCAGACGGATACCATCGTGCGATTGTCCGTACGCTCGAGCCGGGGTCTGAATACTTTTATCAGCTTGACGGCGAGCGTGACCTGCCCGATCCGGCATCTCGATATCAGTCGCAAGGAGTGCACGGCCCCTCCCAAGTGGTCGATCTCTATACTTTCGACTGGACCGACGAAAAATGGAAGGGAACAACGCTCGAGCGCAGCATTTTCTACGAACTCCATGTCGGAACCTATACACCGGAAGGAACGTTCGACGCCATCATCCCCCACCTCCCGGAACTGGCCGCTCTCGGCATAACTACTATCGAACTGATGCCTGTGGGTCAATTTCCCGGCCCCCGCAATTGGGGCTATGACGGTGTCTACCTCTACGCGCCGCAAAATTCCTACGGCGGCCCGGTGGCGCTGCAGCGACTAGTGAACGCAACCCACCGGCACGGCCTCTCCATCGCGCTCGACGTGGTTTACAACCATCTCGGGCCAGAAGGCAACTACCTTAGTGCTTTCGGACCGTACTTTACCGATCGCTACAAAACTCCCTGGGGACAAGCCATTAATTACGACGGTGAAGGCAGCGACGAAGTCCGGAGGTTTTTCATCGAAAACGCTCTGTATTGGCTCGAGGACTACCACTTCGACGCGCTGCGCCTGGATGCGATTCACGGAATCTACGATTTCGGGGCGCGCCACTTCCTGGCAGAGCTCAAGTTGGCGGTCGCGGACCTGTCGCAGCGCCTCGGCCGGAAAATTCATCTGATCGCTGAGAGCGATTTGAACGACTCTCGCATCCTCCGCGACCCGGACCACGGGGGGTATGGCATCGATGCCCAGTGGAGCGATGACTTTCATCATTCGGTACATACCTTGCTGACGCGGGAAAACATGGGATATTACTCGGACTTTGAAGGCATCACCCCTCTGGCTTCGACGCTGCGCGATGGCTGGTACTACAGCGGCCAACACTCGAACTTCCGCAAGCGCAGCCACGGCAATTCTCCCCGAGACCTTCCTCCGACGCAATTTGTGGTGTGCAATCAGAACCACGACCAGGTCGGCAACCGCGCCGCCGGCGAACGCCTCTCCAGCTTGGTGAGTTTCGAAGTTCTGAAGCTTGCTGCCGGGATCACTCTGCTTTCGCCGTTCGTGCCTATGTTATTTATGGGCGAAGAATATGGAGAGCCTGCCCCATTTCTATACTTCACCAGCCATGGCGATCCGGAATTAGTCGAGGCCGTACGCCGCGGACGCCGCGAAGAGTTCGCCGCCTTCGGCTGGGAAGGCAGCGTGCCCGATCCTCAGGAAGAGCAAACCTTCTCACGATCCCACCTCGATCATTCACACAAGAAAAAGGAACCTCACAGCACACTCTTGCGCTTCTACCGGCAACTCATCCGCATTCGCGACGATCAACGTTGGGGTGAGCCGGCCCCACGCACCGTACGCGAACTCGGAGGCCGCGCGCTTTTACTAATACGCCAAATCACGTCTCGCCAATTGGCCCTGCTGTGCAACTTCGCAGAGTTTCCTGTGGCCTTGAACCTGCCCGACCTGGCGGGAAAATGGACTACCGTGATTCACTCCGCCGCTTCAACGTGGCATGGTCCTGAACAGAACTTCCCGCAAGAGATAACGCTGGCTAAAGCGGGCGAACTGCATCTTTCGCCACATTCTTTTCTACTTCTCGAACGAATTCAAAGCAACCCGGAGGCGGTGTGAAATACGTTTGCATTCATGGGCATTTCTATCAGCCCCCGCGCGAAAACCCTTATCTGGAAGCCATTGAGTTGCAGGATTCCGCCTATCCTTATCACGACTGGAACGAGCGCATTACCGCGGAGTGCTACGCCCCCAATGCCGCCTCGCGCATTCTTGATTCCCAGAACCGCATCGTCAAACTGCTGAATAACTATGCGCAAATTAGCTTCAACTTCGGCCCCACTCTGCTGTCGTGGATGAAAGAGCAGGCTGCCCCCATCTACCAGGCAATCATTGAAGCTGACCGCGACAGCGCCGCGAAATTTTCGGGGCACGGATCCGCCCTAGCCCAGGGTTACAACCATATGATCCTGCCTCTCGCCAATCGCCGCGACAAAGAAACCCAGGTCAAGTGGGGAATCCGCGATTTCGAAAGCCGATTCGGACGCAAGCCGGAAGGAATGTGGCTTCCCGAAACCGGAGTGGACACGGAAACTCTCGAGGTCCTCGCGGAAAATGGAATTCAGTTCACGATTCTCGCCCCGCGCCAGGCCCAACGTGTACGTCCGAAGAATAGTTCCAAATTCGAAGACGTCAGCAGAGCCCGCATCGACCCCGCGCGCGCCTATCTGGCAGAGCTACCTTCGAAAAACCGCATCAACTTATTCTTTTACGACGGGCCTATCTCCCAAGGCGTCGCCTTCGAGGGATTGCTGAACGACGGCAAGAGATTTGCCGATCGCCTGATGAGCGGCTTCTCTGACTCCCGCCAGGGCCCGCAACTGGTTCACATTGCCACCGATGGTGAAAGCTACGGCCATCATCACCATCGCGGCGAAATGGCCCTCACTTATGCCCTGGATGAAATCGAAAGACAGAACGTCGCCAAACTCACCAACTATGGGGCGTTTCTCGAAAAACATCCGCCCAAACATTTCGTTGAAATCGTCGAGAACAGTTCCTGGAGCTGTGTTCACGGCGTTGAACGCTGGCGTAGCGATTGCGGGTGTAACTCCGGCGGACATCCCTGGAACCAGCAGTGGCGTGCGCCCCTCCGCGCCGCGCTCGACTGGCTACGCGATGGGCTCGCTCCCATCTTCGAGTCGCGATTGAAGGAATATGTCCGCGACCCCTGGGCCACTCGCGACGATTATATCCGCGTGATTCTCGATCGCTCTCAGGAAACGCGTGGAGCATTTTTTGCCGACCACGCCATCCGCCCGCTCGAGCCGCATGAGCAAGTGACTGCTCTCAAACTCCTCGAGATGCAGCGCCATGCCTTGCTCATGTACACCAGTTGCGGATGGTTCTTCGACGAACTCTCTGGTCTGGAAACCGTGCAGGTTATCCATTACGCGAGTCGCGCCCTGCAACTGGCCGAGGACGTTTCCGGAGAGAGTATTGAGCCGGAATTCCTTCAGCACCTTACCAACGCTAAGAGTAATCTGTCCGAACATGGCGATGGTGCGAAAATCTACGAGAAGTGGGTGAAGCCCGCTATCGTCGACATCGAACGCGTCGGCGGCCACTACGCCATCAGTTCATTGTTCGAGAGCTATCCCGACAAGACGCGGATCTACTGCTACGAGGTGGAACGTGCCCGCTATTCGGTGGAAGCAGAAGGGAAGATCCGCCTGGCCAACGGCTGTGCGCGATTTCGTTCAGCGATCACCGAGGAAACCGCCGCTCTCGATTTCTCCGTGCTCCATCTAGGCGACCACAACGTGACCGCAGGCGTCCGCTCTGCCGACGCCTCTTCCGACGAAGATCAAAAGAAACTGCTCGCAGCCTTCGCCCAGGCCGATACTGCGGAAGTGATCCGTTTGCTCGATCAGGTATACGGCAAGAAGGTATTCTCTCTGCGTCAACTCTTCCGCGACGAGCAGAGAAAGATTGCGAGTCTGATTTTGAACGAGTCCCTGAATTCGGCCGCTGCTGTATACCGCACGGTGTTCGAAGGGCAGGCTCCCTTGATTCGCTTCCTCAATGGCCTGGAAATACCGGTACCGCAGGCCCTGAAGTCGGCTGCTCAGATCGCTCTGAACAACCAACTGGAGCAGTATCTTGAGCGTACTGACCTCGACCCCGACAGTATTCACGGCCTGCTCCGGGAAGCGGTTGCCAGCAAAATCAATTTAGACTCAACCACTTTGGAATACAAAGTCCGTAAGCGCCTGGAAAAAGAAGCTGCCGAATTCGCCACGCATCCCTCCGATCTCGCTCTCGCCGAGCGGCTCATAAAGTTGCTCGACTTGATCGCTGCGCTGCCATTTCCTGTCGTGCTTTGGGAAGCGCAAAACCGATGTTATCGGCCGCTGGTCACCGCCTTTCAGCAGAACGGATGGCATTCCCCGGGCGCGGATCCAGCCGCGATACGGCGTCACGACGATCTAAGCCGGTTGGCCTCGCAGTTGCAGATTTTATTGCCTGAGGCGGAAGTAAGACATGCCGCCTAAGCGCTTGCCGTCGGCGACTTACCGGGTGCAATTGAACCAGGATTTTCGCTTTGCGGATGCGGTCAAGATTCTCGATTACCTTCACGCACTCGGCATTTCCCATCTGTACGTATCGCCAGTTTTGGCCAGCCGAAAGGGAAGCGGTCACGGATATGACGTAACCGACCCCACGCGGATCAATCCCGATCTTGGCAGCGAAGAGGAATTCGCCGCCTTGCAAACCGAACTGCAGAATCGCGGCATGGGCCTGCTCCTCGACACCGTGCCCAACCACATGGCGGCCAGTGCGGAGAATCCCTGGTGGATGGACGTTCTCGAAAATGGCGCCCAGTCCGCATTCGCGGCGTTCTTCGATATCGATTGGCATCCCCACTCCCGCAGCCTTGACGGCCGGATCCTCCTTCCCGTCCTCGGACGTCCCTTCGGCGAGGCTCTCGATGCGGGCGAGATTAAACTCACATTTCAGGACAGCCGTTTCTTTTTTCAATACTTCGATTCCTTGTTTCCCGTCGCCCCCCGCTCCTATCACTCGATTCTCAATCATCGCTTCGATCAGCTGAAAGCACTCTTGCCCGAAGACGCTCCTGCCTTCCAGGAGTACTGCGGAATTATTTCGTCGGTGCGCGAACTTTCCGACGCGGATCGCCGCTCCGCGGAAACGGCTGCCGACCGGCGTCTGCGATTTGAATCCTCGCGCGACCGCCTGCGGTCTCTTATGGCCAGCAGCAAAGAGATCGCGACTTTTGTCGAGGAGAACGTCCGCGACATCAATGGTAAAGAGGGCGATCCCGGGAGCTTCGGCTTTCTCCAGCGCTTGCTGGCGGAGCAAAATTACAAGCTCGGCTTCTGGCAGAACTTGAACGAAAGCATCAACTATCGCCGCTTCTTTACCATTACCGATCTGGTCGGGATCCGGGTCGAAGATCCGGTCGTATTCGAAGCCACACACGGCTATATCCTGCGCTTGCTCTCAAAGAATGCCGATGCTGGACTGCGCGTCGATCACATCGACGGCCTGCGCGATCCACTCGCTTACCTGAATAAGTTGCAAGAGCGTTTGTCATCCGACGAGACGCGCAAGGAAACACCGTCGTACTTGCTGGTGGAAAAAATCCTCGCCCGCGGGGAAAGCCTGCCTGAAGAGTGGACGGTAAGCGGTACCACCGGCTATGACTACCTGAATGAAGCGAATGGTTTCTTCGTTGAGCCGGAGGGCGCGCGCCGGATCGAAGAAATTTATTCCACCTTCATCGGTCGCTGGCAAAACTTTGCCGACGTCGTCTACCAAAAGAAAAAGCTCGTCATGAACACCCTTCTCGGCGTCGAGATGCGAACTCTGGGACGGCACTTGGCCGAACTCGCCGCCCAGGACCGCTACGCGCGCGAGTTGAACCGCGAGCAGCTAATCGACGCTCTTATCGAAGTCACCGCCTGCCTCTCCATCTACCGCACCTACGTCCGCAGCATGGAATTGTCCGCGCACGCCACTATATATATTGAAGACGCCATCACGGAGGCGCGCCGCCGGGCGCCCAACCTGAGCGCCGCTTGTTTTGATTTTGTTCGCGAAGTCTTGTTGATCCTCAATCCTCCTCACGTTCTGGTCGATCAGCGCGAAGCTCGCCTCGCTTTCGTCCTGCGCTGGCAGCAGTTCACCGGTCCCATCGTGGCCAAGGGCCTGGAGGACACGGCTCTTTATGTCTACCACCCTCTTTTGTCGCTGAACGAAGTGGGCGGAAACCCCTGCCCATCGGACGCGGCGTCACTCGAAGAGTTCTGCGCCTTCCTCACGGATCGGCAAACTCATTGGCCCGGCAGCCTCAACGCCAGCTCAACTCACGATACGAAACGAAGTGAAGACATCCGCGCCCGCCTCAATGCACTTTCCGAAATGCCGTCTGAGTGGAAAGATCACTTAGAGCTGTGGGCGAATCAAAACGCCCCGCACAAAGAACAAGTGAAAGGGGAGTCGGTTCCCGACCGCAATGAAGAATATTTTCTTTATCAAACGCTGCTCGGAGTCTGGCCGCTCGAGCGCGAGGATTGTTCGACCCTGCTGAAAAGGGTTCAGGATCACATCATCAAAGCCACCCGCGAAGCCATGGTGCACACCCGCTGGACACGCCCCAATCAACCGCATGAAGATGCGCTGATGCAATTCGTCGCCAAAATTCTCTCGCAAGACAATCGCGAATTCCTCGAAGACTTCAGTCAGTTTCAAAAGAAGATTGCATATTTCGGAATGGTCAACAGTCTCTCTCAGATGTTGCTGAAAATTGTTTCACCAGGGGTGCCGGATTTTTACCAGGGATCGGAGCTTTGGGACCTGCGCCTGGTCGATCCCGACAATCGCGGCCCGATCGACTTCAATAAGCGGGCCGCCGCGCTCGACAGCATCGCGCATCTCGACTTCCTCCACGCAATGCAAACCCTCGTCGAGAACTGGTACGACGGCTGCATCAAACTCTACGTGATCTGGAAGGCCATCCGCTTTCGCCGCGATCACGCCGATGTTTTCCGCGACGGAGAATTCATTCCTCTCCAAACCACGGGTTTGTATTCACGCAACGTCACTGCCTTCCTCCGCAGGAAAGAAAGCTCATGGGCGCTGGCTGCCGTTCCACGGTGGCTTTCGCACGTCCCCACAACAGGAAAGCATCAATTCAACTGGGGTAATACAAGTCTCATGTTACCCACCGACGCCCCTGACCAGTGGAACAGCGTTCTTACGCCAACGCAATTGGCAACCAATGAGGAAGCAGGCGAACATCGTGTGATGTTAGGTAATTTATTTCAGGAGTTTCCGGTCGCCCTTTTCTATTCGGAATAAGATTGATAGCTCTCTTTTCTGCGCTCCCGCGCAATCTGGCGCTTCGCGATCAAAAGCTTTCGATCGGAAAATAAAGACGTGACACGACGCGATTACTTTCCTGTGACCGCGTCCAGTTTATGCAGCATCACACCAATTTCCGGATTTGCCATGAAGTTGTTCCATACCAGCCCGCTCCGGTAGTTTTCAACCATCACCACGATGGGCGCCTGATTCAGCCCCATGTAAATCGGTGAAACCCAATTCTGTTCAGGGTTATAAGCGTCCCGCGGTCCGTAGATATCCCAGAGTTGCGCTCCCAGGTTTCGATAGTAGTGCTTGAGCGCCGCCATCGAGTCCGCCGGAGTATACGGAAAAGACGCGAGCGCGCCCGTCAGCGTAAGAGTTCCATCGTCGCTTCTGTTGTCGGGCGCATGCGGCACGTAGCCTTGAGGACCATCGCTAGCGGTCAAGCCCCACGCATTCGGCCCGTATCCTTGAAAATGTTTGGGGTTGGCGATGCAATACGCTCGATTGATCAGTGCGATGTCGCGATTATTTTCGAAGTAAGAAGACGTGTAGTGATCATGCAAAAGATGAGGGTCAAATCCGAAGTACGAGTAGTGAGTGAAGAACAGCGGCCCCCCGGTTCCCACGCCTACGTCGAGCTTGATTCCATAGTAAGTGCGCCCGTTGCTGTAACGATCGCCATCCGCACTGGCGGACCACCCAGTCCGATAGCTGATCGCGACTGGAGACTGACTTGCCCATCCGGAGTAATACATATCGACGGGAACCGGGTGGGTTGGCGATGACATCGCCAACAGATAAGTAATCATGACTTCATTAAAACCGATCAGCCGATGTTGGATCTGCCAGCCCCACTCCGCGGACCAGTGCCAGTAGAGAAAACCTCCTGGTTCCGGCCCTCGATACCAATCCCACTCCACCGTCTCCCACAGTTGCGAGATGCGTCGGTAAAGATCGTGCTCGGCATCGCTGTTCTCGCGAAAATACTGCCGCGCCGCCAGCAGTCCTTCCATTAAAAACGAGGTCTCCACCAGATCTCCGCCGTTGTCGAACATTCCAAACACCGGCAATGTCCGGCCCGTATTGCCATCCATGAAATGCGACCACACGCCGTGATAGCGTTGTGCGTGTTCCAGAAAGTCGACGATACGAGCCAGTCGCTCGATTCCCTGCGTGCGCGTAATGAACCCGCGCTCCACACCCACGATTAGGGTCGCAATTCCTATGCCGCTCGCGCCCGTCGCCACGATGCGGTCATCGCCAGGAATACTTTCCCGCGTCATCCCCGAGTGCGGATCGGCGCCTTCCCAGTAATAGTGAAAGCATGCCTCCTGCAGCATGGTCAGCAATTCGTCGTCGTTGAATTCGCGAGTCGACGCGCTAGCCACCTTGGAGAAAGCCGATGTTCGATATTGCCAGTCCCCAGCAGCGACTTTGTATTGCGCCGTGACCCCAGACTTTCCCAGAAAGTCCAGGTAACGATTCGTTCCCGGAAGTTGAATTCCAATCGTTTCGAAATCTTTGCCATCGATCGAACGATAGATCACGTACCGGCCGAGCAGGGAAGTGTCCACCGGATCCCAGCTCACTTCCACGTGCCGGTCGTAGCCGATGGCGCGGACATTTGCGGGAGCAGGCAGGGGCGCCCCATTCGCGGGCACGTCGTCCCCCACCCGGATTTCATCGATAATCAGCGTGTGGCGCACTCCGTCAGCGCGCCCCTGATGAAAAATAATGTTCTGCAAATCCTGCGACCGGAATTCATAGATCGAGCCCGTACGAAGGTCGGAAAATGGAATTCGCACCTGAACCCATCGCCCCGCCGGAATGTCTCCCACAATGCTGCCCAGTGCTAGAGGTTCGGTAAAGGCGCCGGGAAACTCAGCCACCTGCAGTCCTTCGCTCCGATTGGAGAGCACGAGCTTCGGCAAATCGGCTCCGGCAATCGCCTCAGGCGCGAAACACCAGAAATACAGATTGTGCCCCTCAAATTCCGGATAGCGATTGCGAAAGGCCTGCACCTTGATTTCCGCCTCCCACCCTCCACCCGCTTGCGACTGCCACTGCAGGCGAAGCGCGTTCGGCGGCGTCAGAAAAATTTGTTTGTCGACTGGAAGGCGTTGGGTTGTCAATTCAAGAGAACTCGAACCATTCGCCATGCCGTGGCTATAGAAGTAAGAATCAGGGGTCAGGCTGTTATCGAAAATTACGTGACGGTAATATTCCGTACTGCCCAATGCAGCCGCACTGAAACAAAGCAACACTAGGAAACGGAGGAAAGGAGTCCCCGGCACGCGAATCAAACGCAAGCAATGTTTCACGGTGTATATGCCTCGCTGTGAAGCCCCGCTTCGAGAGTGCCGCGTCATCTACGGCACAATTTCCGCCTGTACCGGTGAACCATGCGCAGAGTCAGGGCTGACCCAAACATTCACCTTGGCCGCTTCGGCTGCGAACTGATTTCGATCATTCCAGATCGCAAAATCCTGTGGCCTTAACTCAAACTTCACTTTCTTGGTTTCTCCAGGAGCTATGGAAATTGTTCTAAAGCCCTTCAGCATACGAACCGGCTCGGCCACGCTCGTCCCTAGCAATTGAATATAGAGCTGAACCACCTCATCACCGGGCCGCGAGCCCGTGTTCGAGATCTCAGCCTCCGCAGTCATGGCCGCGGTGTCGCCTGATCCTGCGATTAACCCTTCATTCAACACGGCCGCACTCAATCGTTGCGTGCTGATCTTCGTACCCCCGTAAGAGAAGCTCGTATACGAGCCTCCGTAACCAAAAGGAAACTGCGGAGTGTTCTGTTCATCGATGTAGCGGGACAAATATCTGCTCGCTACGTCGCTCGGCGGGCGGGTCAAGTCCATGTCACCCGCCGGGCGTCCGGTGTTGAGATGGTTGTAATAAAGCGGCTCCTGCCCCACGCTGCGCGGCCAACTCACCACCAGTTTCCCGCTAGGATTCACCTCGCCGAAAAGCGTGCGCACCAGTGCTGGCCCACCCGCAATTCCAGGCAGCCAGGCCGCGATCACGGCCGGCACATGTTCAAACGCCCAGGGAAGAGTCAACGGCCGCCCGCTGAAAAGAACTAACACCACCGGTTTTCCCGTCCCGACAATAGACTCCAGCAACGCCTGCTGTTTGCCGGGCAATCCCAAATGAGCGCGCGAAGCAGCTTCTCCACTCATCTCCGGAGCCTCCCCCAGCGCCAGAATAACGACATCGGCTTTTTGAGCGCCCGCCACTGCAGCGGCAATTTCCTCATCGGTCCCGTCGAGAATGCCCACACCCTTGAAGTGCGAAACATGGTTCTCGCCCAGCCGCTGTGCCAGTGCCGCCGCCAGCGATGTGGCGCGGGCACCCCCGCCCGCGTCCGCTTGCGGCGCCCCCCCCGGATTCGAAAAATCATCGCCCCATGGTCCAATCACCGCCATATTCTGACCCTCATTCGACAGCGGCAGCAGAGCCTTACCGCCGCTACCATTCGCATTCTTCAGCAGCACAAACGACCGCTCCGCCGCAGTCTGCGCCAATGCAATACTCTCCGGATGGTACAGCGCCTTCGCCGCCGCGCCTTCATCCACGTAAGGATGTTCGAATAATCCCAACGCCACTTTCACCCGCAACACATGCCGCACCGCTTCACCCAATTCCGCTTGCGTCGCTTGCCCCGAACTCACGATCGATTGCAGGTTATCGTGATAAAGGCTGCTCACCATGTCCATATCCACGCCGGCAAGAAATGCCTTCTTCGCCGCCGTTGGACCATCGTTCGCAATCCCGTGCGGAATCAGTTCTCCCACCGCATTCCAGTCGCTGACCACCAGTCCGCGGAATCCCCACTCTTTTCGCAAAACTTGTTTCAAGGTAAACGGATTGGCCGTCGACGGCACTCCATTCAACGCATTGAATGCGCTCATCAGCGACGCCGTCCCCGCCTCCACCGCCGCATGAAATGGCGGCATATAAAACTGCCGCAACGTATGTTCGGAAATCTCGGTGCTGTTGTAGTCGCGCCCCGCTTCGGCCGCGCCGTACCCAACATAGTGCTTGGCACAAGCCGCGATGCTGTCCGCCGCATCCAAACGCGATCCTTGATAGCCCTTCACATAAGCCGCAGCCATCGCCGACCCCAGAAATGGATCTTCTCCCGCGCCCTCCCCCATCCGCCCCCATCGGGCATCTCGCGCGATGTCCACCATCGGCGAAAATGTCCACCGAATTCCGTCCGCCGAAGCCTCCATCGCCGCCACGTGAGAGGCCTTCTCCACAATCGACGGATCCCAAGTCGAGGCCAATCCCAGCGGAATAGGAAATTCCGTCTTAAATCCGTGGATCACATCCAGCCCAAACAAAATAGGAATATGCAGCCGCGACTTCTCCATCGCAATCTTCTGATATTTATTGATCTCGCGCGGATCGATCACATTGAACAGCGACCCGATCTGCCCCCGCGCAATCATGTCGTCGTAATCGGTCCGCCCCGTTCCGGGGCCGGTTGGCTGTCCGGCCGAATACTGCACTACCTGTCCGACTTTTTCTTCCAGTGTCATCCGCTGCAGAATCGATTCCACTCGGGCGTCGAGATTTTTGTCCGCAATCCCGCCTGCCGGGTTGTGCGATGCAGTCTGAGCCAACGCGCTCTCGCTCACGACCACGCATATTCCCCCCCCAAAAAATACACTGAACATCATTCGCAGCAAGACCGCACGAGCTCTCACCGGAAACCAGGAATCGGTTTTTACGCAGGGCGCTAAGAATGACACGGCAGGGCCTCCCTCTGGGGTCGATTTCCGCTATCTACTACTAAATCGGGTTAGTAGACCATCATCGCCATGTATGAAAACTGTTTTTCTTTGCAATGTCAAACAGTATTCGCGCGGGCATCTCGTAAACATCCGCTTGCTACCCCGATCTGTTTGTGCGAGACTGCGCAGCGTGACGACAAAAAAAAACGTCAACGGCGCCGCGCGGGTCGTGCGCATGGGGCCGAAACCGGTTAGCCTCAAACAACTGGCAGAGCATCTCGCACTTTCCCCCGCCACCGTATCGCTCGTCATCAATCGTTCCCCGGTCGCCGACTCCATCCCGCAGGAGACCAAAGACCGCATTCTGGCCGCCGCCCGCAAGTACAAATACCGTCCAAACTTTTTCGCCCGCTCCCTGCGCGCCCAGCGCAGCTTCACCATCGGCGTCATTGTCCCTGAAGTCAGTGACGGCTACTCCGCCTCGGTCATGAGCGGCGTCGAGGACCACCTTCTGCAGGAGGGATACTTTTACTTCGTGGTCAGTCACCGCCACCGCGCCGACCTGATCGACGAATATCCCAGACTCTTTCTGGAACGCTCGGTCGACGGCATGATCGCGGTCGACACCCCTTGGACGGTTTCACTCTCCGTCCCCGTCGTCACTGTTTCGGGACACAATCAGGTCAAGGGTGTAACCAACATCGTGCTCGACCACGTCCGTGCCGCCGAAGTCGCGCTTAAGCACCTCTTCCAGCTCGGACATCGCGACATCGCCTTCATCAAAGGGCAGGAATTCAGCTCCGATACGGAAATTCGCTGGGCGAACATCGAAAAAGTTGCCCGCCAGCTCGGCCTTCAGATTTATCCCGAACTCATCGCTCAACTCAAAGGAGATTCTCCTTCTCCGCACCTTGGATACGAGGCCACACGCAAGCTACTGGCTTGCCACCAACCCTTCACCGCATTATTTGCCTTCAACGACATTTCGGCGATGGGCGCCATCCGCGCGCTCCGCGAAGGCAAGCTGCGCATTCCCGACGACGTCTCCGTAGTCGGCTTCGACGACATTCAGAGCGCCGCTTACCAGAATCCGCCGCTGACTACCGTTCGCCAGCCGCTGCGCGAAATGGGAAGAATTGCCGCCGAAACCCTGCTCCGCCGCATCCGTCGCTCCGCCTCCGATTCCCACGGCGGCGAAACCATGGTCGAACCCAAACTCATCATCCGCGAGACCACCTGCCTTGCTCCCAACGGCGTCCGCAGCAAGTAGCCGGTTCCCTCAAGGGCATCGCGATACCTTCGCCGTCGAAAATTCCCAGATGGAATGTACTCAGAAGGTTCTCCATGCCCGCCCCGCCCAAAATCGCATGATCGCCTAACAAAATCGTTAATGCGATCCAGGCTCAAGATTTATTTTGCCCTATACGGCATTTCTGCATCTTAGCTGCCGGAAACAATCTTCTTGACTGTCGAAAATCACCCATGCTATAAGCGGCAAGATCGCTACTAAAACGCTTTTCTAGCGATTTAGTAAATATAGCTTCACCGACTTTAGTTCCAAAAGTTCCAAACCAGCCTCGGAGGCCGTAATGAGCCGTTCCACTTCTCCCGCACTCCGCACGATTGCGATGTTTAGCTTTGCAATGTTTGCCTGCGTCCTGCTCTCCGTCGTTACGGCGCAAGCGCAGTACCGCGCCTCCCTCCGCGGAACCGTGACCGACACTCAAGGTGCGGTCGTTCCCGGCGCGACCGTCACTCTGACCAATACCGACACCAATCAGACCATGGTTTCGACTTCCGACCCCAATGGCACTTACAACTTCAACGCCCTGCCGGCGGCAAATTACCGGCTTAGCGCCGAGCACGACGGATTCACAAAGAAAGTTCTCGAGCACGTGCAGATCATCCCCGAGCAACTCAATGCGCTGGATCTGCAGCTTGACGTGGGCCAAGTTTCACAGACCGTAACCGTGAGCGACACCACCCAGACCCTGGACACCGAAACCGCGACAGTGAGCGGAACCGTCACCAGCAATGAAATTGAACACATGCCTTCGTTCGGGCGTGATGTTTTTCAACTAATTCAGTTGGCACCTGGCGTCTTCGGTGATGGCGCGCAGGGAAGTGGTGGTGGCGCCGAAAATCTTCCCGGTACACAGGGGCCCGGCGCGACCGGCGGCAACCAGGGAATTTTCCAGACGGAAAACGGGCCGCAGGCGATTGCTCACGGCCAGCAATATGAAAATAACGGCATCACGATTGACGGTATCAGCACCGCCAGCGCTGTATGGGGCGGGACTACAATCATCACGCCCTCCGAAGATGCCGTCCAGAACGTAAAAGTCGTCTCCACAGGCTACGACGCCGAGGAGGGACGATTCAGCGGCGCGCAGGTTGAAGTCACGTCCAAGAGCGGCACCAACCAGGTTCACGGCAGTCTCTTCTTTTTTGCTCACCGTCCCGGTTTGAATGCCTATCAACGCTTCAATGGCTTAGATAACAAGGTCTTGAGAGACACCAATTTTTTTGATCAATTCGGCGGTAGCGTCGGCGGTCCGATCTGGAAGAATAAAGTCTTCTTTCACTTCACCTATGAGACCGTTCGCACCCCCCCGGCCCAGACCAATATTGCCAACGGATGGTACGAAACCTCGGCTTTCGACTCCTCCGCAGCCTCCGGGAGCATCGCGTCGAAGTATCTCACCTTCCCGGGGAATGGCGTCATCAGCAAAGGCATCAACCCTTCGACGTGCAAAGACGCCGGCCTGAACGAAGGCGTAAATTGCGTAACCATTCCCGGCCAGGGATTGGATCTCGGCTCGCCTTTAAAGACGGCCTTGGGTACGCAGGATCCGGGTTGGCAGAGTTCCTCGAATCCCGGAATAGGCGGAGGTTTTGATGGCAAGGCCGATATCGCGAACTACGTTACATCCGCCGCTAGCACGTCTTCAAAGGCTCAATACGCTGGCCGCCTCGATGCCAATATCACTTCGAAAGATCGCATCGGCTTTACCATCTATTGGGTTCCCCAAACGAGCAGTTTTTTGAACGGCGCGGCCCGTCAGTACAACTTCTTCCACCACGACCAGATCAACAGCGCCTACTCGGCTATCTGGGACCGTACATTTTCCGCGACGCTCCTTAATGAATTCCGCGTCAACGCTGCCGGGTGGCGCTGGAACGAAGTCACCTCCAACCCCCAATCCCCGGTCGGACTCCCCTCCGACTCCATAGGCCAAATCGGCAGCATTACACCGGAGTCCTTCGGACCCAATGTCGGCAGTATCTTGAATCAGTGGACTTACAGCTACAAGGACGTGGCTACAAAGATTCTCGGACCGCACACCATCAAGTTTGGCGGTGAAGTCACTCGGCTCTTTTATTTGAATGATTGTGCCGGCTGCGGCGTGCCCAGCTATGCCTTCTTCAATCTGTGGGACTTCTTGAACGACGCGCCGCACCATGAAAATTCGGGCTTCGATCCTCATACCGGCATCCCGTTCACGCAGCGTCAGGACGACCGCGAAAACCTCTTGGGTTTCTTCGTCCAGGATGACTACAAAGTCCGCCGCAACCTCACCCTCAACCTTGGAGTGCGCTGGTCCTATTTTGGTCCCCTCTACTCCAAAGAGAACAATATGTATCGGGCCATCCCTGGTCCGGGGTCGAGTTTCCTGACCGGCCTGGTCGTTCGCAAAGAAAATGCCTGGAATGCGCAGAAAGACAACGTTGGACCTCAGATCGGTTTTGCCTGGAGTCCGGGCCGATTCAACGACAGGTTCGTAGTCCGCGGCGGTTACGGTCTGAACTTTAACCAGGAAGAGATCGCGATATCGGCCAATATTCAAGGAAATCCAGGATTGGTGGTGTTCCCAAGCTTTGATATGTCCAGTCCGTCCTCCCCGAATCCCGGCATCATCTACGCCACTTCGAACAATCTGCACTCCCTGACCGGATATCCGGCAAACCCGAACGCGGTTTCGAGTTTTGGCCCGAACGGTCTGCCTGCCAATACCACCACCCAGGTGAATGTGGGCATATTCCCCAACACGCTTCCCACTATGCGTACCCACCACTATTCCCTCGATACCCAATTGGATCTGGGTCATCAGTTGATCGCGACGGTGGGATACGTGGGAAGCTTGTCCCGTGATACCTACTTCCACCAGAATCCCAACGCCACTCCCGCAGCTCTGGGTTATACCTTGAACCCGCAGATCGGTGGCGGCGATTACTGGGCCGTTCTAGGCAGCGGCAATTACAACGCCTTGCTCGCCGAATTGAAGCATAACTTCGCCCACCAGTTTATGGCCGACGCTCAATTCACCTGGGGCAAGAGCTTGGACACCAGTTCCTCGCCTTACACCGAAGAGATCTACCCGTACAACCCCGACATTAATTACGGGCGCTCGGACTACAACGTCGCCAAGGCGTTCAAGCTTTATGGAATGTGGCAGCCAGTCATCTTCCACGGCAATAAGGCGTGGGTGGATAAAATCGTTGGCGGATGGTCCCTCAGCGGCATCCTCAATCTTCACTCCGGCTTCCCTTGGACTCCTCTAGTGAGCGTGAACAACCCCATTGACGGCGGCGGAAGTCTCTACTGCGACACTTGCGGTTACACGACACTGCAGCCTGCCGCTTACCTGGGTGGTGCCGGCAACAGCACTAGCAACGATCAGTTCAAGACTGGTTCGAACTACCCCTTGGCGGCCACAGATAAGAATCATGCTGGGGTATATTTCTCAACGCCGAGCTACACTGCATACACTGGCAAGTCCACCCCGGCTTTCGGTAACTCACTTCCACAGGCCCCCGGTGTCCAGCGCAACTCCCTGAACGGTCCCGGATACCGCGACGTCGATGTAACGCTGGCCAAAGCTTTTGGATTGCCGAATAATAAGATTCTCGGTGAAGGCGCGAGACTTGAGTTCCGAGCAGATGCTTACAACTTGTTCAACAATTTGAACTTTAACCCAACCAGCATCTCGAACAATATTGCCAACTCCAACTTCGGCGAGGCGACGTCGGGTCTAGGTGCTCGTACTGTCACCCTGTCAGCTCGTTTCAGCTTCTGAAGCGCGTCGGAACGGGAAACGCCGTGACGGAGAGTTGGCGCGAAACACTACGCAAGCCGCGAGCGGTGAAAGAATGCAGCCCACTGCGCAAGCCGTGGGTTGCGGAAAAAAGCGCACAAGCCCCCAAAGGGGCGAAAGAAAAACACCACGCTGCCTTTTCACGCGCGCTCGTCATAAGGGGCGCGCTGATTTTTTCACCGTATGATGGACCGCAGGCGTCGCACGTTGCGCGCGAAACCCTGCCACTTCCATCCCCCGCTGTGCCTCTTTATTCTTCATGAACGTCTTCCACACAAATCCCGTTCGCCGATTCTCCGCCATTACCATGGTGATCCCCAGATCGATCCCCAGCACATCCGGGTCATACCAATTCGTCAGCGGATTGAACGCATCCACAAACCCGTACCGTCCCCACGTCAAAGGATATCGCTCCCGAATCGCCCGCAGAACCCGCATGCAGTCGGGAAATAAAAACGGCAACGAGCCTCCCGTTCCGCACGGCACCACGCTTCCATCCAATTTTCCGATCGGCGGCGGCCCGCCCCAGGCCTGATATCCGAAAAACGAGTCCGACGCCGTAATCCCCCAAAGATGTTCGCTGTAATCCGGAAACTCTCCGCGCAACGACAAGCAAAATAATTTGTGCGCCTCCGTCGCCTTCACCGAGTTCTCAAAATAATCCGCATAGTCATCGCGCTTCCCCCGAAAATCGAACCAGGCTTGCGAGTACTGATGAGTAAACAGCGGATCGTTTCCCGAAATGTATTCCAATCCCTGAAACTTCACCTTCGGTCGCGTCCACGCATGCCATGCCTCCGCTGTAATCGGATGCGTCGGCGACCCCATTGCCAGCAGGTAAATCATCATCAGCTCGCAATAGTGTTCCCATCGCGCATTCAGAAACCCCCCTTCCGGTTTCCACCCCATAGTCAAGGTCTCTCCATGATTCAGCATCCACGGCCAATCCACGCGCTCGTAAATCTTTGTCGCGAGATCCTGAATTTCCTCATCCGCAAAATATTGCCGCGCTGTCAACAGTCCGCACAGCAATATCGAGGTGTCGATCGACGAGATCTCACACTTCCACTGCCGCTCCCCCGTGTTGATGTCGATAAAGTGATAGTAGAAACCGTGCTCGTGAGGAAGTTTGCGCCACAAGAACTGTAAAGTCGCGCGCACCCGTTCAACGATCTCCTGTTTGTCTCCATACCCCCGCGTGTGCCCAATGCAAAGCCCCGAAAGCCCAAACCCGGTGGCCGCGATGCTGGCAATCTTCCGCGCATCCTTGCCGTCCTGCGCCGCGCGATCCTTCACTTGCCCGGTCGTCGCGCTCGCCTCGTTCCAGAAAAAATCAAACGCCTTCCTCTCGATCTCGTCCAGCAATGCGTCATCCGAACCGGCGTAAGGGACGCGCGCCGGCTCCACAAATGTCTTCTGTTTCTCGGTCGCGGCAAACGATGCAAACGGAAGCACGACCAACCCCAAAGCCGCAGCCCGCAGCACTTCCCGCCGCGTATATTGAGTTGGTTGTCCGATATAGTACTGGCTATCAGGAGTGGAAGGCATCGGCAGCGACAAACGTTTCTGAATCGTCTATTCCTCTAAGATGATACACACGATATTAAGACGCACGAAGATTCATCATGAAAGCTCCAGGCGATGAATTTTCGACTGAACGCCGGGCCGCGTACAATATTCCTTTGCGCTGAAGCACCCCCCCGAAAGAGGCTCGAATGACGACCACTCACCATCCTCGACCCCAAATTGCCGCGGAAATCCCCGCAGTTCCCCTCACCACCGAAGGCTACAGCGTCCTGCACCAGATGATGCGTCTGCGCTGGCCCGTCTGGCGAGCCCTGCCCGTTGCCGAGAAATCGGCTGTCGCCAAAGAAGCCTCGGACGCCCTCTCCGCCATGGAGAAAAACACGGCCGGCCAGTCCGCCCTCTTTTCGCTGATCGGCCACAAGGGCGACCTCATGCTCATCCACTTCCGCGAATCTTTCGCCGATCTTAATCAGGCCGAACTCCAGCTCGCCCACCTTCGCCTCAGCGATTATCTCGAGCCCGCCTCTTCTTATCTTTCCATCATCGAACTGGGCCTCTACGAATCCACTCTCAAAATTTACAAAGAACTCGCCGACCAGGGCATCGAGCCCCATTCCGAACAGTGGAAAGCCGAGATCGCCTGCAAACTCGATCGCCACAAAGAAGCCATGCGTCCGCGCCTCTATCCCGAAATCCCGCCCCAGCGTTACGCCTGCTTCTATCCGATGGACCGCCGCCGTGGCGAAGACAAGAACTGGTACAAGCTCCCCCTCGAAGAACGCGCTCGCCAGATGAACGATCACGGCCTAATTGGGCGCCGGTACGCCGGAGAAGTTAAACAAATCATCAGCGGCTCCATTGGATTTGACGACTGGGAGTGGGGCGTCGACCTCTTCGCCGATGACCCCTTGGTCTTCAAGAAGCTGATCTACGAGATGCGCTTCGACGAAGTCAGCGCTGTCTACGCCCTATTCGGCCACTTCTACGTCGGCGTAAGAGTCCAAGCAGTAAATCTGGAAGAACTGTTAGGCGGAGAGTTGCCAAACACAAACAAATGACCGAAGTTGTGGTTGCTTTTCTAGCGCTTCTCTGCGTCTTCCCTCAGCGCTGTCTGCGGTAAGCTTTTGATTCTGAATGAATCGCTCTACCGGAGTCCCCCATGTCCATCTTCGGCCTCATCGAATACGAAAACGCTACCCCCGAAGTCCGCGCCATCTACGACGACATTATGGCCACCCGCAAGACCAACTGGATCAATAATTTCTGGAAAGCCATCGCCCACGATCCAGCCACCCTCAAGCGCACCTGGGAAGACATCAAGCAGATCATGGTCCCCGGCGCCCTTGACGCCGTCACCAAAGAAATGATCTACGTTGCCGTCAGTGTCACCAACCAATGCAACTACTGCATCGCCTCCCACACCGTCTCCGCCCAACAAAAAGGCATGACCGACGCCATGTTCAAAGAACTAATGGCCGTCGTCGGCATGGCCAACGAAACCAACAAAATCGTCACCGGATACCAGGTCGAAATCGACGCCCACTTCAAAAAATAATTACGTCGCGTCAGCTGCCTCGGCTGTCCGCCGATAAAAAACGCAAACACATAAGAGCCATCGACGTGCTTCACTTTCGTGCGCGAAACTTCCACTCATACGCCTTCATATCCACTCTCCGCCCGCGAAAGCGTACGCCCTCCGCCTCTAGCCGTAGCCTCTGCTCCATCGCCGAATCCCCGGTCAATTTGATCGCGCCGCCCGCGCCCAGCACCCGCTGCCACGGCAATCCAAATCCGTGACGCAAAACTGCCGCAACTTGTCTCGCAGCTCCCGAAAAACCCGCCGCCCGCGCAATTCCGCCATAAGTCGAAACCTTCCCCCGCGGAATCGCCCGAATCGCCCGCTCGATCCGCAACCGCATGGCGCCTGATTTATCGGAAGCTTTGCTGGACTTTGTCATCCTGAGAGTTTGTGACTTTTTTGAAGTTGCCAAAAATCGATGCTGCAAACAAAACAGTTACGACGACAAAATCGTCGAAAATTCAAAAAAGTCACAAACTCTGAGCGCAGCAGGCCGGCTCGCCCAAGCGAGCCGGCCCGCGAAGTCGAAGAATCCCTACCGCGATCTTGAATGTGGAAGTAACCGATCCTTGCCCTATGCCGCCGTTCGAAAAGACTCCAGCGCCTCATACTCCGAGTTGTACACGTCAAACACCGTGAGCAGCTTGGTGACTTGCAGCAGATCGCCCACACGCTTCGTCAAATTCGCCAGTTTAACGCTGGCCCCAGCGTTAAGGGCCGTGGTATGCAGCGCCACCAACGTCCCCAACCCTCCCGAATCGATATAGGTCACTTCGCGCAAATTGAGCACGATGCGCTTAACATTGTCTGCAATGGCTTTCTTCACCTCATCCCGCAGCAGGGAAGTTTCTTCCCCAAACACAATCCGACCATTGCATTCGATCGCTAGAATTCCATCCACCGTTCGCTTCGTCAATCTCAGTTGCATAAATACTCCCTTTGCGGCCCGCCCTGGACGTGCCCTGGCGCAGTGCCATATCAGAAAATCTCGACGCACCAGCCTAACGCTTGAACCTCCTCTTAGCAAGAGCCATAGCCGTTCTCCGCGTCCTCAGCGGCAGTTCTCAGTGTTCTCTGCGACTCAAGTTCTTGCCGGAACCCGGCAACCGACCCGCTCGATCACGTATAATCGTCTCTTCCGCCCATGAGTTACACCGTCCTGGCCCGCAAATATCGCCCCCAGAATTTCTCCGAGGTCATCGGCCAGAAGCACGTCACCCGCACTCTTCAAAACGCCATCGAACAGGGGCGCACCGCCCAGGGCTACATCTTCAGTGGCCACCGCGGCATCGGCAAAACGACAGTCGCACGAATCCTGGCAATGGCCCTGAACTGTCGGTCCCAGAATAAGCCCGTCTCCGAACCTTGCGGTATCTGCGAATCCTGCACGGAAATTCGCGCCGGCAACGCCGTCGACGTAATCGAAATCGACGCCGCTACCAACCGCGGGATCGACGAAATTCGCGAACTCCGCGAAGCCGCCCGCTATCGTCCCGCTCGCGATCGCTTTAAAATCTACATCCTCGACGAAGCACACCAGATCACCGACGCGGCTTTCAACGCGCTCCTAAAAACGCTGGAAGAACCTCCCGACCACATCGTCTTCATGCTCGCGACCACACAGCCCGAAGACATTCCCCAAACCATCCGTTCGCGCTGCCAGCACTTCAGCTTCCGCGCCGTAAAATTCGACGCCATCGTTGCCCAGCTTCGCGAGCTGGTCACCCGCGAGAAACTCGAAGCCGACGACGATGCACTCGCTCTGCTCGCCGAAGCCGGCGACGGCTCCATGCGCGACGCGCTCTCCATTCTCGACCAGGCCATTGCTTCCTCAGGCGGAAAAATTACTGCGGACTCGGTCCGCAACCTGGTCGGCGCCGCGCCCGCTCACATCCTTGAGCAAGTAATGCAAGCCGTGTCCGAAGGCCGAAGCGAAGACATTCTCCGCCAGGTTGATTACCTGATCGGCGAAGGCCACAGTCCCACGCACTTCGCTCGCCAGTTGGTCCGCTTTCTGCGCAACGCCACTGTGGCGAAAATTGCCGGTAAGGACTCCCCCTTGTTGCAGGTTTCCAGCGAAGAACGCGAGCGCGTCGCCCGTGTCGCCGAATGTTTTGGCGAAGAAGATCTCACTCGCCATCTGCAAATCATGCTTCGCACCCACAGCGAACTAGGATACAAACAAGAACAACGTTTCCACCTCGAACTCGGCCTCCTGAAAATGGCCCACGCGCAAAAGCTTCTGCCCATCGAACAGTTATTGAGCGACGCAGCAGCTCCATCAACCAGCGCGCAGAGATCGTCCGCTCGACCCGCGATCGTCGGCAGCGGGTCGAACGCCGAAACGCGCCGCCCAGAGCCGACTCCCGCGACTCGCCCCAATTTCGTTTCTCCCTTCGCTGCCGACTCTGCCCGCAAAGGCACGCCCAGGCAAGAAGCTCAGCCCGATTCGGCGTCGCCCAACGGTCCGCGTGTAGTAGCGACAGCTAGCACCACAGAGCCAGTAATCATGGGCTCCGCAGTTGCCATAAGCGATCCCGCACTAGACCTCGAAGCGGCCAAACCTTCAACTCAAGAACCGCGGCCGCAGCCAGAATTGCAATTGCAATCAAAGCAAGCGGCGACAGCCATCAGCGCAGCGCAATCGCAAATGGAACATTTGCAAAATGCCGTCCTGCAAGCGCTCACCGATGGAAACCAGCGCATTCTCGTTTCGATGCTGTCTGCAGGCGAATGGAGCATTCAAGGCAACGAACTCGTCATTAAAATCGCCGAATCGCAAACCGTAGTCGATATGTCGCTCAGCTCCGATGCGAAACGCCTGGCCATTGCCTCCGCCAGCGGAGTTCTGGGCCGCGCCGTGAAATTGAGAGTGGTTCCCGGCGCGACAGAGCCTCCGCAGGAAAACAAACGCAACGGCGCCCCCCACACCGCAGGTCCGGCAGGGCGAGGCCGCGCTGAGCAAGATCCCGTAGTCCGTCGCATGCAAGAAAAGTTCGGTGCCCAAGTCAGGACCGTGATCGATTACAGGGAAAAGCGGTAGAAAGGCAGGTTTCAACGTTTCAAGGTGTCAAAGTTTCACAGTAGAGGCTGGAAGCGCTGAAATCTTGAAACTCTGAAACTCTGAACTCTGAAACGCGGACCTTATGGGTGGATTCAACCTGCAAGAGCTGATGTCGAAAGCCAAGTCGCAGTATGATGCCCTGCAGAAAAAAATGCAGGAGACCGTGGTCGAAGCCACATCTGGCGGCGGAACTGTCACCGCAAGAATGGACGGCCGCAAACAGTTGCTCAGCCTGCGCATCGATCCCGAAGCCGTAAAATCGGGCGACGTCGAGATGCTGCAGGACATGGTTCTCGCAGCCGTCAACGAAGCCGCCCGGAAAATCGACGCGCAAATGCAATCTACAGTTGGCGGCATGCTCGGCGGCCTCGGCATCCCCGGACTGTGAATGTGCTAGTGTCGCGCCCTGATAGCCCTTGTTATCTGAGCGAAGCGAAGGACGTCTGCAATTTCTCGCCGCCGGCAAATGCATAGATTCTACGCTTCGCTCAGAAGGACAACGGGCTGAAAGTGAATTGAGAAATGTCCAAATTTGCCGAGCCCATGTCGCGCCTGATCGACGAACTGAAAAAGCTTCCTGGCGTCGGCGCGAAAAGCGCGCAGCGGCTGGCCTTTTACATTTTGCGCTCCAGCGATGAAGACGCCGAAGCTCTGGCCACGGCCGTGCGCGACGTGAAGGCCAACCTGCGACTCTGCTCAGTGTGCAACAACATCACCGACGTCGATCCCTGCGTCTACTGTACCAGCGCAACCCGCAACCAGCGCCTGGTCTGCGTTGTCGAAGAACCCACCAACATCGCTGCTATCGAAAAGACGAAACACTTCAACGGCGTCTTCCATGTTCTGCACGGAGCCATTTCTCCACTGCACGGAATCGGACCTGAGCAGTTGCGCATCTCGAACCTCATTACTCGCGTCGACGCGGGCAATGTTGACGAAGTCATCGTTGCGACGAATCCAACGGTTGAGGGCGAAGCTACGGCTACTTATCTTTCCCAGCAACTGAAGCGCGCTGGAGTGAAGGTCACGCGGATCGCGATGGGCATCCCCGTGGGCAGCGACATTGAGTACACCGATGAAATTACGATGCTGAAAGCTATGGAAGGCCGTCGAGATATGTAGGATATTCACTCTGACAGAGCGCCGACATGAGCGTTAGGAGGCTGTATCCGGAACGATTGCGGTCGGAAACTGCAAGCGGACCTGTTCGATCAGGGCAGCCAATAATCATCAACAGGTGAATCGTTCATATAAAGTACTCACTCGGAACGTAGGGCTGAAACCCATTCACGATCAGCCCATGAAGCATGATCGCGACGAGCGTACTGTCTGAAAGACCTGGCGGGCGGAGCGGTGCTGCTAGTCACCAACGCTGGTCAGGGATTCGGTACAGATTGTCGGCTCGCCAGCTTGAAATCTAGAGCGTAGTCTGAATGGAGTGGAACTGAAGCTCGGAGCGGGCGATTCATTGCCGCAGTTCAAAGGTGTTGCCGTCCTTTCAGGAACCACCACCTTAGAGCTGGCAAAAAAATCTTTCTGAGTGCGTTTGTCAGCTGCCGGGCTTTTCCTTGCGCGCCAAAGCAGCTCAACGCGCGTGATTCCTACGAGTGCCCAACCGCCGACTCGGTCGAACTGGCGCATGGATTGTCCACTCGGGCTGCTGCGGAAGGTCTGGCACGAATTACCAAGACTTGGGATGGCCGCTAGCGGCGGCCAATATGCCGATCTTATTCCGCAAGGTCGTAGTTCAGATTTTGCCCGAGCCATCGCTCGACTTCTGCCACGCTCATCCCTTTGCGTTCGCTATAGTCGGCGACCTGGTCGCGATCGATCTTGCCGAGGCTGAAATACCGCGATTCCGGGTGGGCAAAGTAGAGGCCACTCACGCTCGATCCAGGCCACATCGCAAACGACTCGGTGATCAACATTCCTGTATTCGCCTTCACATTGAGCAAACGCCAGAGCGGACCCTTCTCTGTGTGATCCGGGCACGCCGGGTAACCTGCGGCTGGCCTGATTCCACGATACTTCTCCTGTATTAAATCCGCGTTGCTCAGGCCTTCCCCACAACCGTAGCCCCAGTCGCATCGCACCCGCTTGTGCAGGCATTCAGCGAAAGCCTCCGCCAGGCGATCTGCGATGGCCTCCGCCATGATCGCGTTGTAGTCGTCGTGCTTGGCTCTGAACCGGTCGCAGAGTTCCTTCAATCCCATCCCGCTGGTTACCGCGAACGCACCGATATGATCGGGTAACCTCGTGTCACTAGGCGCGATGAAGTCGGCGAGAGACCGGCACGGCTCATGACCTTCCTTATTTGATTGCTGGCGGAGGAAGTGAAATCGTTCGAGGACTTTTTCGCGCGTCTTGTCCGTGTATAGCTCGACATCGTCGCCCACTGCGTTGGCGGGAAACAAACCGTATACGCCCCGCGCCGTGATCAGGTTCTCCTCAATAATGACGTTCAGAAGAGCATTGGCTTCGGTGAATATCTGGCGCGCCTGTGCGCCTTGTCGATCGTGCTCAAGGATGCGGGGATAGGTGCCCTTCAGTCCCCAGGTATGGAAAAACGGTGTCCAGTCGATGAAGTCGCGCAGGGTCGCCAGTGGAAAGCTGTCCAGGACGCGCACACCGGTAAACGCCGGCGTGGGCAGGTCTTCGGCACGCCACTCGATAGGAGTCCGTCTTTTTCGTGCGGTCTCAAGGGAGACGACCGTCAGGCGTGGCGCAGAGTGGGCCTTGCGCAGCGCCTCATAGTCGGCGCGATGCTGCGCCACGAACGCCGATTTGCCGTCGTCGCTCAGAAGACTGGTGGTCACGGGTACGGCCCGGCTGGCGTCCAACACGTGGACCACTGGTTCGCTGTAATGCGGCGCAATCTTGACGGCAGTGTGCGCACGGCTTGTGGTCGCCCCACCAATGAGCAGGGGCAACTTGAAGCCCTGACGCTCCATCTCGCGGGCCACGTGTACCATCTCGTCCAGCGACGGAGTGATCAACCCGCTGAGTCCGATCATGTCCGCCTTTTCCGTTTTGGCGCGTTCGAGGATCTTTTCGCAGGGGACCATCACCCCCATGTCGATCACCTCGTAGTTATTGCAGGCGAGGACGACGCCAACGATGTTCTTACCAATGTCGTGAACGTCACCTTTGACAGTCGCCAGTACGATTTTTCCCTGCGCCCTGACTTCCTGGCCAGACGCAGCCATCGCAACTTTCTCGGCCTCCATGTATGGCGTCAAGTGCGCCACCGCCTTCTTCATCACGCGGGCAGACTTGACCACCTGGGGCAAAAACATTTTGCCCGCGCCGAATAGATCACCGACCACACTCATGCCAGCCATCAGTGGGCCTTCGATCACCAATAATGGACGACCAAGCCTCACGCGAGCTTCCTCGGCATCGGCTTCGATGTATGTGTCAATCCCCTTGACTAGGGCGTGAGAAAGACGTTCCTCGACCGTGCCCTTGCGCCACTCTTCGGCTTTCTTCTCACTCGCCGCCGTGTTTGTCTCTTTGAGCGATTCGCCGTGTTCCACCAGCCGCTCGGTCGCGTCGGGACGTCGGTTTAGCAGCACGTCCTCGACCAGCACCTTGAGCTCAGGATCAATCTCCTCGTAGACCTCGAGCATTCCGGCATTCACGATGCCCATGTCCATGCCCGCCGTGATGGCGTGATAAAGAAAGGCGGAGTGCATGGCCTCGCGTACTTTGTTATTGCCTCGGAAGCTGAACGAGATGTTGGAGACGCCGCCGCTGACCTTCGCATGCGGCAGATTGGCTTTGATCCAGCGCGTGGCGTTGATGAAGTCCACCGCGTAGTTGTTGTGCTCCTCCATTCCAGTAGCAACGGTGAGGATATTCGGATCGAAAATGATGTCTTCGGGTGGGAAACCGACCTCGTCGACTAGCATCCGGTAGGCCCGCTCGCAGACCCGGATCTTGTCCTCGTAAGTCGCTGCCTGACCCTGTTCGTCGAAGGCCATCACAACCACCGCCGCGCCATATTTGAGAACGGTGGCGGCGTTCTTGCGAAACTTGTCCTCGCCTTCTTTCAGCGAAATCGAATTGACGATACCCTTGCCCTGCAAGCACTTCAGCCCAGCCTCGATGACCTCCCATTTCGAGGAGTCCACCATAAATGGCACCTTAGCAACTTCGGGCTCGCTCGCCAGCAATTGCAGGAAGCGTGTCATGGCTGTGACGCCGTCGATCATGCCCTCGTCCATGCAGATGTCGAGGACATTCGCGCCATTCTCGACTTGCTGCCGGGCTACGCTGACCGCTTCTTCATATTTGCCTTGCTTGATCAGCTTGGCGAACTTGGGCGAACCGGCCACATTGGTCCGCTCACCGATCATGATAAAGACGCCGGACTGTTGAGTGAACGGCTGCGATCCCGAGAGACGCAGTGGCTTCACCTTCGCGGGCTCGGGCGCGCCCACGCTATCCGACACGCTCACGCTCGACTCTCAATCTGGTGGGTGAAGGTTTCCTCCCTGAGCTGCGTCTTCCACTTTCGCGGGGGCTGGCCTTCGAGCGCTTTGGCGATGGCCGCGATGTGCTCGGGGGTGTTGCCGCAACAGCCGCCGGCGATATTGATCAGCCCGGCTCGTGCAAAGTCGCCCAGATAACGTGCCATGTCCTGGGGTCCTAGGTCGAATCCGGTCTCCGACAAGGGATTCGGCAGACCCGCATTCGGGTAGCACGAGATCGCCACCTCCGCCTTTTCCGAGAGCTCCTCCAGGAACGGATACATTAGATCGGGCCCGAGAGAGCAGTTGAGACCCACGGACAGCGGTCTCACGTGCTGCACTGCATTCCAGAACGCCTCAGTGGTCTGCGCGGAAATCATGGTCTCGCCGCCACGCCCCACGGCTGCCGAAATCATCACCGGCAGCTCCTTGCCATCTTGACCAAATACCTCACGGATGGCGACCAGAGCCGCCTTGGCGTTCAGAGAGTCGAAGATTGTCTCGACCAACAGCAGGTCTACGCCGCCTGCGATGAGAGCACGTACCTGCTGACTGTAAGCGGCCTTGACCTGATCGAACGTGACCACGCGGAAGCCAGGATCATCGGCATCGGGCGAGTTCGAAAGAGAAACCGTCAGCGGCCCAATCGCCCCTGCCACGAACCGTTGACGCGAGGTTGCAGTTCCGACGCGATCCGCCCATTCACGGCACTGCCGCGCCGATTGCTCATTGATATCCCACGCCAGGCTGCCGAGGAACGGATCGTCGATGACCTTTTGGTAAAACGCGGGATCCTTCCGGCCCCCGTCCTCCCGCGGATCGTTCACAAAAAATTCGCTTTGCGTGATGCTGGTTGCACCGAAGGTGTTTGTTTCGATGATATCCGCTCCGGCCTCCAGAAACCGGCGATGGATGTCTCCGATCATCTCTGGCTTAGTCAGCGAGAAGAGGTCACCATTGTTCAGCAGGCCCTTCGTCGAGTTCTTGAAACGCTCTCCGCGGATGTCCGCTTCCGTCATGCCATAGCTGCGGATCGTCGTACCCATCGCTCCGTCGATGATGGCAATTCGACTTTCGAGAATCTTTTCAAGAGGATGTGTGTGCCCATTCGTCATATCTTCGATGTACTTGGAGTCGATGCACTTGGAGTGTTCGCTTCAGCCCTGGTTTGCGATATCTCCACGAAGCACTCCTCCTTTATTATAGCGATTTGGAGAATATCCAAGCGTTCTGGTGCTGGTGATCACGCCAGTAAATTCTCGATAGCTCTCCAGGTCGCGTAACTCCCTATTCTGATTATCGACGTGTAAAGAGGTGGAAATGAGAGACGCGGCGACCGAGTTTAGCGTCCGAATTGCGGCACTGAAGGAGGATCGGCACTTGAACGCTGTCCGCGAATCATCAGTGCGCAGATTTTTTCTCGGGTTTCTGAGGGAATCGGTGTGCGTACTTATTGTTTGGGTTGTCGTACTTCTTGGCCGACCTTTCCTTCTCTCCGCTCAGACACTCCACTATGCGAAAAGTCCGGATGTCACGAATGGAGAGAAGATATACAAAGGTGGCTGCATTGCCTGTCACGGATCCAATGGAAAGGGTGCTCCGCCGGCGAGTACGGTTTTCAAACGGCCAGATACGTTTCCAGACTTTACGGACTGTGCAGGGACGACGCCTGAACCGAACGGCAACTGGAAGGCAGCGATTGTGCATGGCGGGCCATCTCGCGGGCTCTCGCAGATTATGCCCGCGTTTGGGGATCTTCTCACAGACGAAGAGATCAACGATGTCATCGCGTATATGAGGGGATTTTGCAAGAACGTCCACCACGATCCGTTGGGCGAGCTCAATCTACCCCGGGCATTGGTGACGGAAAAGGCTTTTCCAGAGAACGAAATTGTGATTTCTACGGCGGCGAGTGCATCTGGAGCGCCGGCGTGGACTACCGATATCATCGATGAACGCACGATCATCGATGCTCGGACCCAGCTTGAAACCGATGTTCCGGTAAATTATGCGGACCAGGCGCACAACTGGACGGCGGGTTTTGGGGATATTACGTTGGCTCTGAAGCGGGAGATGCTTTCCAGTCTGCGGACGGGTTCGATCTTGAGTCTGCAGGGCGGTTTTTTGCTTCCGACCGGGGACAGCAAGCGGGGGTTCGGTGCGGGGACGACGCAGTTCGAGCTCTTTGCTGCCTTCGATCAGCTATTTAAGGAAAATACTTTTTTGCAAACCCAGTTGGGAGCGGATCTGCCGGTGGATACAAGCGTGGCTCCGCGCAGTATGTTCTGGCGGGCGGCGGTAGGGCAGGCATTGGCTCCAGACCACATGCTGGGACGGTTGTTTTCCCCCATGGTCGAGTTTCTGGCGGTACGTGACTTTAGGCCGGGCGCGAGCACCAACTGGGATGTTCTGCCGGAGATGCAAATCACCGTAAGCAGGCGACAACATGTCCGCGTAGGTTTTGGCGTGAGGGAACCCTTCACGAATACACAGGGACGAGCCCCGCAAGTGCTGTTCTATTTCCTCTGGGACCGGGCGGATGGGAAGTTATGGGAAGGTTGGCGATGAGACTCCGTTGGGGTAGTGCGATTGTTCTGGGGCTAACCCTGACCGGAGTTCCAGCTGTGCTGCGTGGCAACTCGCAGACGGAGAACGCAAAGGGCGACAAGACGCCCCCGGGAACTTTTTTTCGGACGTCGGAACGGTGTGTGGCTTGTCATAACGGGCTAAAGACGAGTTCAGGCGAGGACATTTCCATCGGGTTCGAATGGCGAGCGAGTATCATGGCCAACTCATCGCGCGATCCTTATTGGCAAGGGAGTGTGCGGCGAGAATCGATGGATCATCCGGAATCGAAGCAGGCGATTGAGGACGAATGCTCGATCTGCCATATGCCGGCAGTCCGGATGGCGGAGCGGGACGCGGGAAAGCACACACAGCTCTTTTCGCGCCTTCCGTTGCAAAAGTTTCCCAAGGGGGACCGCGCTGCAGAAGATGGGGTCACCTGCTCCGTTTGCCACCAGATTGAGAAGACGGGGCTGGGAACGGACGCAACCTTCGTCGGGAATGTGGTGATTGCGAAGCCGGACCAGAACAGCAACAACGAGCGGCCCGAGTACGGGCCCTTCGACGTCGACAAAGGGCACGAGACGGTGATGCGCTCGTCGACGGCGACATATGTTCCAACCAGGGGCAACCATATACGCGATTCAGGCCTTTGCGGGAGCTGCCATACGCTGATCACTTCCGCGCTGGGACCGAAGGGCGAGAAACTGGCGAGATTTCCCGAGCAGGTGCCCTACCAGGAGTGGCAGCATAGCGATTACGCGACCAAGCAAACCTGCCAGGACTGCCATATGCCGGTGGTGAACGAACCTGTGGCCGTGACGGCGCTGTACGGCCCGGCGCGCCAGGGTGTGCGCCGGCACGTATTTGTCGGATCGAATTTCGTTATGGAAGGAATGCTGCAGGATCATCGCGATGAATTGGCAACGGCGGCTCTGCCCGAGGAGATGGACGCGGCGATGAGACGCACCTCCGAGTTCTTGAAAACGCAAGCAGCAAAGGTGACGATTACCCGAGTGGACGAGACTCCAAATGGGTTTGGCGTAGATGTGCATGTTGAGAATCTCGGTGGACATAAGCTGCCTACGGCTTATCCTTCCCGGCGGGCCTGGCTGCATTTTGCGGTGAAGGACGGCAGTGGGCGAGTCGTGTTTGAGTCAGGTGCGCTGAATCCGGACGGGTCGATTGTAGGCAACGACAACGACGAAGACCCTCTGAAGTTCGAGCCTCACTACCGCGAGATTACGAGTTCACAGGAGGTGGAGATTTACGAGCCGATCCTGAAGGATTCGGACGGCAAGGTGACGACCGGACTACTGCATGCCGTCGGGTACTTAAAGGACAATCGGCTGTTGCCCCACGGCTTCGATAAGGCCACCGCAGACAAGGACATCGCGGTGACGGGCGACGCAGCCGACGATCCGGGGTTTACAGACATGGGAAGCTCCCTACGGTATGTAGTCTCGACCGGGAATGCAATAGGACCGTTCAAGGTGGAGGCGGAGCTTTGGTTTCAGCCGATCGGGTTTCGGTGGGCCCACAATCTGGCGCCTTATAAGGCGGAGGAGCCGCAACGCATGGTGCGATATTACGAAGAGGCGGCCCGGAGGTCGGCTGTGGTCCTGGCTAGAGCGGAGGTTACTCGGTAGGGCCATCGGTCGCAGGTCGACTGCTGAGAGAAAACCCATTTCGGGGAAGTTAGCGCGCAGCGGATATGGCCAGTCGGCCAGTCGTAGCTCTTTCGCCTCGTGAGTTGTCATTCGTGCTTTTCAACGGCGCCACAGTATTTCGAACGTCTCGTACTCCATTCTTTTCTGACGACAATTCGTGCTGATGTGCTCACGGCACGTTCGGGTCGTCTTGGCATGAAGAATCGTCAGTCACGTTCCGGTGACCTCCTAGATGGCCACGGATTGTAGAAAGCGCCACTCCGAAGCTCGCCGGGGTTCGCAGTCGAAGGCTATACGCGTTCCCGCACGCTTAACGGATATAGCCTCGCGGAGAGGATAATGGTTGTTACAAAGGAGTTTCTACGATGAGCAGCTTAGCTATTTTGCAATCATTGAAGGAAAGTATTCTCAGCCAAGCAAACGTAAAAGCCGTCTATAGCGAACCAATTTCCGCGCAGGGTAAGACGGTGATCACGGTTGCCAAAATAATGTATGGCTACGGCGCAGGTGCGGGCACCGGTGGTGTGGGTGATACCAGTGCTAGGGGCGAGGGCGGCGGTGGTGGAGGAGGAGTGCGTGCTACTCCTGTAGGAGTTATCGAGATTAGCGATCAACAGACCCGTTTCGTTCCGATCACCGACCGGAAGCGGTTGGCTGGAGCAGTTCTAGCGGGTATCGGTCTCGGCTTGTGGCTCGGGTGGCGAAGACGGCGCTGAAGTCGCGTGAGCAACAGGCCCGCTGCGTCCCAGGCGTTTCGGTCCGCCTGGGCGGCGAACCCTCCCGCGGTCGCCAACACAAGGCAACATGAGAGAAAAAGCCGTCGCAAAAAAAATGGGCGACTCTCATCATCCCGGTCGAAAGCGCATTGATGATCGGCCGCCTGCAGCACGATCGAGACGCCTTAGTATCAGCTCGGTCACATCCTGAGCGCTAGCTTGAGGCAGAGGTTCGGGTCGGCAGGTAATCGTCGTTCGTGGAGCAGCTGGTGATAGATCCTCGAGACAGCAAGTACGAGCTTCGGTCAATTTGGCAAAAAAGGTGAGGACAGTGAAACATTAAAGAGCGACACATGGGTATGCTGGAAGGCTGGCACGCCATTGCGGCCACTGTTCGAGTGCTGCTACCAGTGCCTCCTGCGAGATCTTCGGCGAGGCCGACGTCACGGGTGAGGAGCGAGAGTCCGGCGATGACGCGCGCGGACTCGATGCGCCATACGGCTTCGATGGTGCGCAGGGCTTGATTTGTTGCGTGATGTGGATCGGTAGCGGACACTGCTACCGATCACACCAGCTTCAACCCGTGGATGCAAGTGCGGCTATATGTTGGCGGTCTGATTCGGCAGCTCAGCCCGTTTCGCTACTTTGTGCTGGATCTGCTCTTCGGACAGGATGGGTGCGAAGTCTTCCATCTCAAAGACTTGGCGAATTTCGACTTCGGAGTCGACGCCGGGGTTGCAGTTAGGGGCACGCTTGACCCACTCGATGGCCTCTTCGAGGGACTTGACCTGCAAGATCTGGAAGCCGGCGATGAGCTCCTTGGCCTCGGTGAAGGGGCCGTCAATGACGGTACGAGACTTGCCGGAGAATTTGACGCGTGCGCCTTTGGAGCTGGGATGGAGGCCGTCGAGGGCGAGCAGGACGCCAGCCTTGATGAGCTCTTCGTTGTACTTGCCCATCTCGATCAAGAGCTGTGGATCGGGGAGGGCGCCTTCTTTTTCGGACTCTGGGGTTGCTTTGCCGATGACCATGAATCGCATTGCGAAATCTCCTTTGGGTTGAGCGATGGTTGGGTGGCTTGTTTTCGGGGTTAGCTTTGTTGGCTAACCGGTGAACTCAGATTAAGAGCGAAGTTGGATCGCTGTTGCTCGCTATCGTACTGGCTCTCTGCTGATACGTCGAACGGGGTGTGGCCGAATCGACATGAGAACGGAATTTAATTAATTATTTTTCGGGAGTCGAAGGCTGGTCTAAATTACGGATTTTATTGAGGCAGGTTGAGCATATGGTTTCCAACCCTTTCCAATTAAGGTTTGGAGCATGTTCGCTCCGGGCAGGAGATTACAGCTCGGGTATCCTAAGACGCCATTGCTGGTTCGTGCCCTTTCGTGTTCGGCGAGAAGCTGTTAGGATATTTCTTTGACGACGATCTGCGCAGTTTTTTATTGGCGGTTTATCAGCGGTTTTGACCCGCTTGGAAGCAATCTGGGTCGCCCTGAGCAGATTGCGCATTTTATGCGAATGACGCAACGCCGCATGATCACTTGCGACTGCGCATCTCGTTGATTTGGCGAGTCGGGACGTAGTTCAGTTGGTTAGAACGTTCCTTTCTCACCGTCACAATGATGTAAGCGATTCAAAAATCAGCAACTTAGTACAGCCCACATCTGTTCCCCCTGTCACGGTGTCTGCCATTTCCCTGCATTTCCGAAAACTTGTTGTCCGTTTTGTTAAATTTCCTGACGTCTCCTCCTCCGAGATCGAAGTGCGTCACGTGTGGCGAACAGTTTTTCGTCAAGAACTGATCGCCGAACTTTTCGATGAGGAGAGCTAATGGGAATGCCGGAACTCGAAATTTATTCCATGATTTGCGCGGAAGGTTTCGCAAGGTTAGTCGCCGCCTTTTATCGACAAGTCCCTCAAGACGATCTTCTAGGGCCAATCTACCCGGCAAGTGATCTTCCAGGGGCCGAGCGGCGCCTCCGAGATTTCCTGATCGGTAGGTTCGGGGGACCTCAGACTTACATTGAACAAAGAGGCCATCCCCGCCTCCGGGCGCGGCATTCGCCCTTTGCTATCAATCAGACTATCCGCGACCGCTGGATGCGGCTGATGGAAAACGCGTTGCGGGAAGCTTCGCTGCCAAGCAGCGCCGAGGAAGTCCTTCGGAAATTCTTCAATGAGATGTCTACCTTCATGATCAATCAGTCAGAGCCTAGGATCAGCTAGCGCGAAGCGACGCGGAGAGTCGGCGCACGGCCATATCCACGGTATGGCACACTAATATTGCATGAAGAAAATTGGTTTTCTCTCATTCGGCCACTGGACACCTTCACCGCAATCACAAGCACGGTCCGCCGCTGATGTGCTTCTGCAATCCATTGACCTCGCCATGGAGGCCGAGCGACTAGGAATGGACGGAGCCTACTTCCGGGTTCATCACTTTGCACAGCAACTGGCATCCCCGTTTCCACTGCTCGCAGCGGTTGGCGCTAAAACACGAAAGATTGAAATTGGCACCGCCGTAATCGACATGCGGTATGAGAATCCTCATTACATGGTGGAGGATGCAGGCGCGGCGGACGTCATCGCTGGCGGCCGACTACAGTTAGGAATCAGCCGCGGTTCTCCCGAGCAGGTCATCGATGGTTGGCGCTATTTTGGCTACAGCCCCGATAAAGGCGAGGACGATGCGGAGATGGGCCGGCGACATGCCGAAGAATTTCTCGAACTGCTGCGCGGCAAGGGCTTTGCTAAGCCTAACCCACGTCCAATGTTTCCGAATCCGACAGGACTGCTGCGCCTTGAGCCATACTCTGCAGGATTGCGTGATCGAATCTGGTGGGGGTCTGCTTCCAACGCGACCGCGGTATGGGCAGCGAAGTTAGGAATGAACCTGCAGAGCTCAACTCTCAAATTCGACGAGACCGGCGAACCGCTACACATCCAACAGGCCGCGCAGATTCGCGCCTTTCGTGCAGCCTGGAAGGAAGCTGGTCACAAGCGCACTCCGCGTACTTCAGTTAGCCGCAGTATTTTTCCGTTGCTCGATGACCGTGATCGACGCTATTTCGGACAAGGCTCTCGTGAAGAGGAGGACAAGATCGGGTTCCTTGACGAAAATACACGGGCGATCTTTGGCCGCAGCTACGCTGCTGAACCGGAGATTCTCATCGAGCAACTTAGAAAAGACGAGGCGATCGCGGAGGCCGATACGTTGCTGCTAACCATCCCAAATCAACTCGGTGTTGCCTACAATGCGCACGTCATGGAGGCAATTCTGACTTCGATCGCCCCAGCGCTCGGTTGGCACTAAATTCTCGCCGCATTCCAGGAGCTGTTTCCCCGCAAGAGCGTGGCGTGGACGCTGCCGCTGCACGGCGGAGGTCGCGGGTTCGAGCTCTGCTGATTCGCGCAATCTGATCGTCAAGTGAGACGAAGAAGGAAAGAATCCAGTCCAAGTCGAACCATTGACTACCTTGGCGCGGTTCGGATTCTCCTGCTTAATGTTTGCTGCTTCTTCACTTCGTCTCAAAATCGGTGGAGACGCTGAGTTTCTTCCAAATTCGTGCTTCCTCTAATCGCGCAAGATCATTCTTCTCCGCGGCGGCGTACGCATCGCTGCCGAGCAAGAGTCGCAACGGAGGGTTCCGTTCTTGCGTCAACTGGACGATCGCCTGAGCTGCCTTTTTGGGGTCACCAGGCTGCTTGCCGTTGTAGTTCCGCTGAAATCTTGCGGTAGCTCCAACCGTCGAATCGTATTCAGGATGACCTTCGCTAAGTTCGGTGGAACTGCCCGCGAAGTCTGTGCGAAAGCCACCGGGTTCAACGATGGTGACCTTGATGCCGAGCGGTGCCACTTCGCGCGAAAGCACCTCGGAGAAGCCTTCGACACCCCACTTCGCCGCCGAATAAGGCCCACGTCCCGGAGGGCCAATCCTTCCGCCCACCGATGAAAACTGAATGAACTGGCCTGCTTTCTTTTCGCGAAAATACCTAAGAGCTGCCTTCGTCACAATAATCGTTCCAAAGAGGTTCGTTTCGATCTGTGCCCGGAATTCCGATAGAGGCGTGTCTTCGACGGACGAAAGATTGCCATATCCCGCATTGTTAATGACCACATCCAGCGAGCCAAATACATCGACCGCCGCCATTACCGCGTTTGCTGCTGCTGCTTCGTCGGTCACATCCATTGCGAAGAGCTTGACCTGATCTCCATATCGTTCCGAGAGATCAGCCAACGACTTAATGTCCCGAGCTGTCGCCAACACTTTATTGCCCGCAGCGAGGCCCGCTTCAACAATTGCACGACCCAGACCGCGAGAGCTGCCGGTGACTAACCATATCTGCGCCATTCATCCTCCTCTATCAAGCCACCCCCCGGATATTCTGGAGAAGCTTCTCAAACTCAGGATTGGATGCGCAATGGGTATACGAAAGGACTTGTTAGTTACGGAGGAAATCGCAGAATCTTCAGACTCAGGGGCGAGGCGGCGCACGGCCATATCCACGATATGGAGACTAATTTTATCCGATCTTCTTCGACGCCCGAGCGACCAACTCGTCCAATCTCGAAAGCAAAAGCTTGAGGATCGGAGACTGGTTCGACTTTCTGTAGCCGAGGACCAGATCGACAGTTGGCGCATCTCCCTTCAGAGGGCGGCTCGTTACAGACGCAGGGAGAAAGTTCTGTGCGTAAGCAGGTAACAGCCCTACTCCGCGGGTCGACATTATCAAGGAAATTCCCATGGTGACGTGGTCCGTCTCGTGAGCTGGCGTGATATTGATTCCCGATCGCTTCAGGTAATTGTCGATGACCGCACGCAGTACGGGAGCCGTATGAGACACAATCACGAATGTTTCGCCTGCCAGATCCTTCGGACTGATCGCTTTAAGCGCGGCGAGACGGTGGTCACTAGGCAAGATCACCACCAAAGGCTCCTTCACGAGAAGACGGAACGCCAGGTCTGGCATCGCTCGTTCCTTTCGAAGAAAAGCGGCATCGATTTTTCCTTTCGAGAGGCCCTCAGCAAGTAGAGGGGAATATTGACTCGATATCATCACGTCAATGTTCGGCAGCTCGTCGCGCAGGATACGCAAGGCTTCGGGCATCCACGTCAATTCGTGTCCGGTCAGAAAGCCCATCGAGAAGCAGGGCTTGGCGGGATGAACGGCCCGGCGTGCAGCTTCGGCCGCCGCGTCAACCTGCAATAGAACTCCGCGCGCGTGATCGAGAAAGGCTCGACCCGCCGGTGTCAACTCGACGCCACGAGCTGTGCGCGTCATGAGTTGGGCGCCAATTTCTTCCTCAAGGTCTCGGAGCTGGCGGCTGAGCGAAGGCTGCGAGGTGTGCAATTTAGATTTTGCCGCCAAGGTCAGACTCTCGGTTTCGGCGACCGCAACGAAATAACGCAGGTGTCGTAATTCCATTTCCAACCCCCATGCTTGTGAAGCATTGCCACCAAGCCTAACAAAGTATGCTTCAAGTGCGCTACTACTGGCTAACTTGCGTAATCCAATGTAGTGATTGGGATGCTTTGGGCGAGCAATAAGATTTGGCTCATGCCTGATGAGCATATGTCTAATTCAAGGAGATGGACAATGTCAAAGAAATTGGAAGGAAAGATTGCACTCATCACGGGCGGCTCGCGCGGCATTGGTGCGGCAATCGCTAAGCGTCTGGCCGCGGACGGAGCGAAGGTCGCCATTACATACACGAAGGGTGCCGACGCGGCCGCGTCGGTCGTCAAAGCGATTGAACGCGCAGGCGGAAAGGCGATCGCGATTCAGGCGGACGCCGCCGATGCCGACGCTGGCAAAGCCGCGGTCGAAAAAACCGTCTCGACCTTCGGCAGGCTCGACGTCCTTGTGAACAATGCCGGCACGGCCATTCCGAAAGCGTTCGTGGAGACCACGCTGGAAGAGATGGATCGCGTGCTCGACATCAACGTCCGCGGCGTATTCGTAGCGACGCAGGCGGCGCTGAAGCACATGAATGAGGGTGGTCGCATCATCATGATCGGTTCGGCAGTGGGCGAGCGTGCCGTTGCGCCCGGGCTTGTGCCCTACGCGGCCACGAAGGGAGCCGTCAAGATGTTCACTCAGGCGCTTTCCAGAGAGCTGGGGAGCCGGGGCATCACGGTCAACAACGTCCAGCCGGGCCCGATCGACACGGATTTAAATCCCGCCTCGGGTGATTGGGCGGTGCCGCAGAAGGCCGCCACAGCGCTCGATCGTTACGGGCGTGTGGATGAGATCGCCGCGATGGTGGCGTTTGTCGCCGGTCCGGAGTCCTCGTACATTACCGGGGCGAATCTTACCGTGGATGGCGGAATGAATGCCTGAACCGACGCGCACGAAGTCACGTTGCAACTGCAGGCATTGAGGTGAATAGGCAGGTCCGAAGACACGCATTACATATCAAGTCGAGGAAGGTGTCCAATGGCTAACGTGGTGAAGAAATACAGCATCTCTTATGAGCTAGCACAGAAAATGGTGGATGCAGCGGTGGCGAAAGCCAGAGAACTTGGCGTTAGCGAGAACGTAGCGATTCTCGATGACGGCGGAAATCTCAAGGCCTTTGGCCGGATGGATGGCGCCCCGATCCCTACTACTGAGATGGCCCAGAACAAGGCATACACAGCTCTGTTCGGCGTCTCCACGCAGGAGTTTTTCAACTTTATCCAGAGCGACCCGTCGCTTTTGGCCGGCATCCCGACGCTTGCTCGTATGGCGGCGTGGGGTGGAGGGTTTCCCATTAAGGTGAACGGAGAAGTTGTCGGGGCGATCGGGCTGAGCGGTGCGCCCACAGTGCAGAACGACATCGACTGCGCGAAAGCAGCTCTAGCGCTCGTATCCGATGCGGTGCCAACTAAATGATAAAGGGAGCGACCACAATGATTCATACTCACCAGACCGCGCCGACACAGTTCGTTGAGGCTAACGGAATCCGCTTCGCCTATCGCCGATTCGGCAAGACCGGCGGTGTGCCTATCGTCTTCAACCAGCACTACATCGGCACCATGGATTATTGGGACCCGACGGTGACGGATGGCCTCGCTCGCGACCGTGAGGTGATCCTGTTCAACAACGCGGGCGTCTCCAGCAGTTCCGGCGAGGTCCCGACGACGTTCGAGCGGATGGGCGCTAACGCCATCGCCTTCATCAAGGCGCTGGGCCTGAAGCAAGTTGACGTACTTGGCTTCTCGATCGGCGGCATGGTCGCGCAGGAAATCACTTTGCAGGCGCCCGATCTCATTCGCAGATTGATCGTCGATGGCACAGGTCCGCGTGGCGGTCAGGGAATGGAGTTGCTGACCCAAGCTGCAGGGCGGCTCTTTGGTGCCACCTACGATCCGCCCGAGAATGTCTGGCTCGCGGTCAAATTCAGTCCGTCCGTGGCGGGCCAGGCGGCGGGACGCGAGTTCCTGAAGCGCACGCATCTTCGTCAGGTTGGGCGCGATCCTGAAGTGAACGACAAAGTGTCGCCCGCCCAGGTCGAAGCGATGGGGAAATGGGGCGTCCAGCAAAAGGGATCCTACGACTATCTGAAGACGATCAAGCAGCCAACCCTCGTCGTGAACGGCAGTAACGACGTGATCATGCCCACGGTGAACTCTTTCATCATGCAGCAGAACATGCCGAATGCGCAGCTGATCATCTACCCCGACTCCAATCACGGCGCGCACCACATGTACCCGGAGCTCTTCGTTGAACATGCGACTCTCTTTTTGAACGCGTGACGACGACGGCAAAACCGCTGGGGTAACGGCGACCCAAAGGGAATAAACATGGCTGTTCAATCCGAGAACGAGCGAAACAAGGCGGTGGTGGATGAGTATGTGGCGGCGTGGGGCGGCGGATTTCCCATCAAAGTGAATGGAGAAGTTGTCGGAGCGATCGGTCTCAGCGGCACACCCGCGGTGCAGAATGACGTTGATTGCGCGAAAGCCGGATGGGATTCCAGAAAAATAACAAAGGAGCGAGTATTATGATGCATTCCCACCAGACCGCGCCGACACAGTTCGTAGAGGCCAACAGCATCCGCTTCGCCTATCGCCGCTTCGGCAAGACCGGAGGAGTGCCGCTCGTCTTTAGCCAGCACTACATCGGCACCATGGATTATTGGGACCCGACGGTGACGGATGGCCTCGCTCGCGACCGTGAGGTGATCCTGTTCAACAACGCGGGCGTATCCAGCAGCTCCGGCGAGGTCCCGACGACGTTCGAGCAGATGGGCGCCGACGCCATCGCCTTCATCAAGGCGCTGGGCCTGAAGCAAGTTGACCTATTTGGCTTCTCGATCGGCGGCATGGTCGTGCAGGAAATCACTTTGCAGGCGCCCGATCTCGTTCGCAGGTTGATCGTCGATGGCGCAGGTCCGCGCGGCGGTCAGGGAATGGAGTTGATAGCCCAGGCTACAGGGCGGCTCTTTGGTGCCACCTACGATCCGCCCGAGAATGTCTGGCTCGCGGTCAAATTCAGTCCGTCCGCGGCAGGCCAGGCGGCGGGACGGGAGTTCCTGAAGCGCACGCATCTTCGTCAGGTTGGGCGCGATCCTGAAGTGAACGACAAGGTGTCGCCCGCCCAGGTCGAAGCGATTGGCAAGTGGGGCGTCCGGCAAAAGGGGTCCGACGACTATCTGAAGACGATCAAGCAGCCAACACTCATCGTGAACGGCAGTAACGACGTGAACATACCCACGGTGAACTCTTTCATCATGCAGCAGAACATGCCGAATGCGCAGTTGATCATCTACCCCGACTCCAATCACGGCGCGCACCACATGTACCCGGAGCTCTTCGTCCGCCATGTCTCGATGTTCCTGTCCGAGTAAGGCGATGTCGGCGAGGAGGACTTTGTTTTTGAAACGCGTCGGTTTCCAAATGAAAGCGACAGGATTGCTAGCGTCGCGACTAGCGCCGCGCGGCCGATTGATGTTCAGACGTTGGCCCAAGAAGAGGAGTTTTTATGAGAGCGGACATTGTAGCGGCTAGCGCGGTATTTCCAGATTATGAGCTGATCGATCACACGGGCAAACGTCGCAAGCTTTTCGGACCTACAGGGGCCAGATCCCATGGTCCTGGTGCTTAGCCGGGGCGGATACTGCCCGAAGGATCTGCGCCAGGCCGCGGGTCAACACGCAATACATATGAAGTGAAGGAAGGTAAATGAGAACTCCGATGATCGATGAACACAATCTCGTCCTTTTTAGCCGGTCCGAGGGCGATGCTTACAAAAGCTCACAGGCCGCGGAGCTAAGCCTGAACGCGGCTATCCTGCGCGCCGAAATCGCCAGGAGCTACGAAGAGTTTCTGGATATTTTTGAGACATTTTACGCCGACGATGTCGAGGTGAGCAGAGAAGATTTGCAGGAGATGATCCGCGGAAAGGCGAGAGTACGTCCTTTTCTATTGAATGTCCTGGTGCCCCTTCACGTAATGGCTGAAGTTGCCGGATTGTCAATATCAGTTCAGCAGACTGCGGTTCCTGGAGACACAGCCAACGAGACGCATTCCGCATGGAGGATCGACTTCACCGGCGTCGGAGGGAGACGGTGCACTTTGAAATGGTATGCCACTCGGAGATGGAATGCGTCCAGGGTTGTATACGAGCACCACTACGATCTTCAGCAGATCGGCGGACCCCTGACCATGGACGACTTGAATTTGGGTTCGGGTGGTTCGGACGTTTCGATTTGAGCTCCGTACTTGGCTTAATTAACTCGATTTGAAAGGAGGAGACTTTGCCATGTCAGCTACTTCTGAAACACCCGTCGCGGAGCGCCAGATCCTGATTGTGGGACCCTATGGTGTCCTTGGCACAGGTGTCGTCGACGCCGTCGCAGAGAACCCAAGATGGGGAATCACCACAGCTGCACGCCGACCCGCGCCAACCTATCGGACTCAGGCCGCTCCCCCTCACATCAGCGTCGATCTCATGGACCGCGAGGGCACGACAAAGGCATTTTCGTCTCTTAATAAGGTGACCGATTTGGTCTTCGCTGCCTATGTCGAGAAACCCACCATGGCTGAAACTGTCGAGCCAAATGCCAGAATGTTGAAAAATACGCTCGACGCTCTCGCCGCGCGCAATGTGCCTCTTCAGCGCATCGTGCTTGCCGGCGGTGCCAAGTCGTACGGCTTCAGTCTTGGGGCGTTCAATGCTCCAGCGAAGGAGACGGAGCCACGTCTCATTGCGCCGATCCACTACCACCAGCAAGAAGACATTGTGGCTGAATGGGCCGCCAAGAACGGAGCTAGCTGGACCGTCTTGCGTCCTCATCTAGTCATGGGACCAAGCCTGAACTCGCCAATGAACCTGGTTACCAGTCTCGCGACCTACGCTGCGATGACTCGCGAACTCGGGTTGCCCTTACGCTTTCCTGGCACCAAGGAGGGATGGAACACCCTCCAGGAGACAACTGACGCAGAATTGTTCGGCCGCGCGACTTTGTGGGCTCTAGGTGAGGACAAAGCGCGCAATGAAATCTTCAACGTATCGAACGGAGATGTCTATCGCTGGAGGCAACTGTGGAATGAACTCGCCGCCTTCTACGATCTGCCAATCGCCGAGCCGCTTGCGATGTCTACTGTTTCCGAGATGAGCGAGAAGGCTCCTTTGTGGGATGCAATGGTTGCCCGCTATGGCCTGCATGCCACGCCCTACGACCAGATTGCAAACTGGGCGTTCGTGGACTGGATGCTCAACTTCCGGGAAGAAACAATCCTGAGCACAATCAAGATTCGCCAGGCGGGCTTTGCGGATTGCATCGACACGCATCAGAGCTTTAGGCGACAGCTCAGCAGACTGCGCGATATGCGGATCGTCCCCTAGTGGGATCCGCTAGAGAGTACGAGAAGAATAAATGTCCAAGAAATTGAAAGGGCTCTGGGAACCTAGATCATGAAAGCGTTGACCACAAATAAGCTGTTCACGCCAATTCAAGTCGGACCCATGGAGTTGAAGCACCGCGTGGTGATGGGCCCGCTCACTCGTTCGCGGTCCGTTCAGCCGGGGAATATTCCGGGCGATCTGATGCTTGAGTACTATTCGCAACGAGCCTCAGACGGTGGACTCATCGTTTCTGAAGCGACTTCGATCTCGGTCGCTGGCGGCGGATGGTTCGCGGCCCCCGGCCTGTATTCGGAGGAGCAGGTTGCAGGGTGGAAAAGAATCACGGACGCCGTTCATCAGAAGCGTGGGTATATGTTTTCCCAACTCTGGCATACAGGGCGTGCCGGGCATGTGGACTCGACCAAAGGCGCAACCCCTGTCAGTTCTTCAGTCAACCCGGAATATTGGCAGGATCCAACGATACTGGAGTCTACGCCCCATGGTTGGCGTCAGCCTTCGCCTCACCGCGCGCTCGACATCACAGAAATTCCGGGCATTGTCGAAGATTATCGCAAAGCGTCCGAGCACGCCAAAGCCGCTGGATTCGATGGCGTTGAGCTTCACGCGGGTAACGGCTACCTGCCTGATCAATTTCTGCAGGATGGCGTCAACCGGCGAACTGATATG
>CAWCVQ010000006.1:0-21208 GCA_963799025.1 uncultured Acidobacteriaceae bacterium
GGAGCCGAAACGAATGGCTCGAAGGCGCGTCCAACCGGGCATAACGAAGGAACGCTCGGGGGAGAAGTGCGTGTCGAAAAGCGCAGCGGCGAAGAAGGGCAGTACTTGCAGCTGGTGATCAGCGCTTCTTACGACCTGGTTCCGCGCTCGCGAGCCGAAATTATCGAGCTTTGCCGCCGCGAACTGGTGGACGTGCTGCCTGCCACGCGCGAAGCGAATGTGCTGAAGGCTACGGTGATCAAAGAAGTGAACGCGACATTCTCGCCGGAGCCTGGAGTGGACCGGTGGCGGCCGGCGCAATCGACCCCAATCGCCAATCTGTTTCTCGCAGGTGATTGGACTCAAACGGGCTGGCCTTCGACGATGGAAGGCGCGGTGCGCAGCGGATATCTCGCAGCCGAAGCGGCGCTCACGCATTTTGGCCAGTCGGCAGCGCTGCTTCAGCCGGATCTGCCGGTAGAAGGCTTGTGCAAGTATTGGGCAAGGCGATCCGCGCCCGGCACGAATTAAGGCCAATGTAGAAAACGATTACCTTTCCACACGTCTTGCGTGAAAGAGAATCGGACCAAGAGTTTTGGGGGTATCATCAGACATCCCCCGGGAGGACCTTCATGGAGCGGAAGTATAGGCAGAGGGGTTATAGCGACGCGGAAGCGCGCGAAAAGAAGCGCGAACGCGCCGATCGGCCCACGGAGCAGCAACAGCCGCGTCCGAAGCAAGACATGCTGGGGCCGCGGACGCCGCGGATGGTTGGGACAGTGATGAGGGCGCGCTGCTCGAGTTGTGGCGCGGTTCTCGCGCCGGGATTCGATCAGAGCGGGGAATGTCCGCGCTGCCAGGCGGCGATGCATTCGTGCAAGCAGTGCGTGCATTTCGATACGGCGGCGCAGTTTGAGTGCACGCAGCCGATCCCCGAGCGAATCGCGAACAAACTTGCAAAAAATGACTGCACGTTTTTTGAATTTCGCATGACGGTGGAGAAGGATACGTCGCCGGTCACCTATGCCACCAAGGCGTCGCCTGAGGCGCCCGCTGGGCGTCCGAATGATGCGCGGAAAGCCTTCGAAGACCTCTTCAAGAAGTAGATCCGAGAAGTACTCAAATTTCGATCAAATTGAGGAATGTTGAATTTTATATTTGCAGATGTGTGTCTATTTGCGTTCAGTGGTGCGATAGCTTGTGAAAGCCAAGTTTTCAGGGGATTGCCGTAGCAAAGGCGCACAGGCAGGAGTGCCTGTGCCACTAAAAGCGAACGCCAACTGATATTGCGTCGAACGCCTTTGTGTCGCGGCTTACTGGGGGGCGAGGGGAAACAGCAGCGGTTCTTTTGGGGGTTCGCTAGCGATTGAGTCTAGCTGCGGATAGTGCTGGCGCAATGGTTCGGGGACTTTCACCTTCTCTTTTCTTAACAAGTGGATCAGCTGCAGCGCGTTGACGGCGGCTTTTCCTATGTAGTGATTATTGCCTATCACGAAGGTATTTTCCGCGTGTTTGGCCACGTGTTTGACGCGCTTGGCCCACGGCTCCAGCTCTTGCTCGGAATAAAGATAGTTGTAGCGCTCGAAGCTGGGGACTTCGGGGTCGTCCGTGAACCACGTATCGTACCGGCGGCCATGCAATCGGAAATAGCCGACGGGAGAAGTGGTTCGCTCGGTCGGCTTCAGCGACTTGCCGATCACGGGCTGGTCGATATTGCAGAAACCGACGCCGCGTTCATGCAGCAGTTCGTAGAATTCAGCGAGCGACCACGACGAATGACGGACCTCGACTACGAGCGGATAGTCGCGGAAGGTTTGGAGTAGTTGCTTCAAGCGAGCCAGCGTTTCTGTCGTGTGGTGGAACGAGAACGGGAACTGCAACAGGACGGCGCCGAGCTTGCCCGCGTCGAATAGGGGATCAAATCCTGCGCGTACCAGTTTTTCGTCTTCCGAAGTGGCACTGGCCTCATGCGTGAATTTCTGCCACATCTTGGCGGTGAAAATAAAACGCGGATTGTCTGCGGCAAGGCCGATCCAGTGAGTGGCGAGTTGGGGCTTCAGCGGCTGGTAAAAGGAAGTGTTGATTTCGATCGTATCGAAGTACTGAGCAAGGAAAGTGACTTCATGGAAATCGCGCGGATGCGGCGAGGGGTAGACAACTCCATTCCAGTCGTCGTACGACCAGCCCGCGAGCCCGACGCGGATGCGGTGCGATGGCGCGCCGGTCGTGGCTTTCTTGTTGGAGTCCATCGCTTAGCCGGGTCGCTGCGTTTTAGACTATGATGCGAATGCAAGCGTGTCAATCAAGCGCACGCGGTATTGAATCGCGTGGCGAGCGGCGCTATGCTGACCTTGCCTCCATGCGAAAGCCCCTTCCCCTGGCAAGCCAACTCGAAAGATGGTGCTCCAATGAAACTTTTCTACAGCAATATCGAACCGGAACATCGCAAGGTAATCGATCGCGAAGCAGCGCATCACATTGAAAAATTAAACCGGCTGTTGAAGCGATACGATCCCGACTTGGTCGAACTTCACTGGTCGATTGAAAAGACCCCTCGCAAAATTGAATATACCTGCTCGATGAATCTGAGGCTGCCGACCGGGAGTCTGCATGCTTCGGGAACGGGGGCCGACGTTCTGGCCTGCGCGAAAATCGCGTTTTCCGAAATTGAATCGCAGGTGAAGAAGCACCAGGAGAAACTGCGGAAAGATTACCTCTGGAAGCGGAAGCGCGGCCGCGGAATCTCCGCGAAAAACGAAGCCGCAGATTGACCTGTGCTGCGCGCGCTTTCTTTTGCTCGCCTTACTGAGCCGCTGTAGGCCAAGTTGTTTTCATGTAAGATAATCTGACGCAATTCAGGGGCGTAGCTCAGTGGTAGAGCAGCGGCCTTTTAAGCCGAAGGTCGTGGGTTCGATCCCCACCGCCCCTACCAGCTTTCTTTCTGACTCCACGGAGCTTACGAAATCCGCGAGGCAGCAAAAGGCAGCATTAAGAACGGAAGTGCGTCGACGCTTACGCATTTGTTCGCGGCACGGGTGGCACGTCGACGCACATTCGTTTGACTTGAGTAGATTGAAGTCTCGCAGTTAATGATTCTTCAATCTTCGACCTCGCGTTCTCTTCATCGCTGACATCCCAAACACATCGGCACATGTGCTGAAAAAGCATCTGCATGGTTTTCGAATAGACTAGCGTCTGCCAGCGAAACACTTGGTGAACAATGGGGATAGCTCTTCGAACCGTCCCGCGCAGAAATGGGTGGTTCGAAATGAAAGCCTTTCGGCACTTGTCCGGTAATCCGGGTGATCTCAACGGGTCGACGCAACACTCAGCTCGGACCCACATTGCGTTGAAAACAAGAGCTAAAAGCGCTGGCTAGGTTAGATCATCTGAAACGTCACCCTGGCTAGGTTCTGCCGTGTAGCGCGCGACAGATCGGTTCTTCACGGGAAGTATTGGCGGATCAACTGATTACATGGTGTTGCATCGACCGGTTGAGCTGGCACGACTTATCGGGAGTTAGCCCTCCGAATCGCTAGCCACAGATCCACAAGTGTTGAAGTTCCCGACGATGTTGCGCCAGGTAGTTCCTTATTCGAACTGATTGGTGAGTGGATTATCGGATCGTTGATTGGAAGGCAGTGCATCGACCGTGTCAGTCGGCAAGTCAGGAAAATCGGACGGAGGTAGATTACCACTCTGGGTGAGAGATCCCTCCTGAAGCCCAAATGCAATCAATAGAACGCACCAGAGAAGTTTCATTGAATTCTATTCAGCCGCCGGAGGCTTGCATCAAGAGGCGCAATTCGTTCCAAACACCTGGCCGCGTCGCGATTGGGAAGGCTCCTGGCAATCGCACGGAGAAGGGAAACACACTATTGCTGTGCTGGGGTCCAACTGGGATCGGGATCGAACTCGGTCATCGCGGCTGCCGTTTCTGTTGTGGTCTTTCCCAAATCTCTCTGCAGCAGCACGCCGTCTTGGTTGATAATGAATGTCATCACGCCGGAGTTGCGGTATTCAGCAGGATAGGCGACGAAAGCAAATCCACCGGTCATCTTTCCATTGACGACGTAGTCCTTCGCGCCACCTGGCGCGTGACTGCCTTGGCGAGTCAGCATATGGAAGTAGTAGCCATGAAAGGGCACATGCGAATCCGGTTTCAGGCTATATCCTTCGCGGGTGGCGAATGCAGCCAGTGGGCCGAGCGGGCTTTTGGGCTGACCTTCCGGCGACTCCCAGTACAAGCCGTTCTGCTTGCCGGTATCACTGATGAACTTCATAGCGAACTGGCGGGTGCTTCCGTCGGCGTGACGCTCTGAGTAGTACTCAGACTGAGCATCAGCCAGCGCCATACAAACGTCCATAACAGCGAGTTCGTTACGGCCGATACGGCGGGCCAGAATCTCTTCCCTGCCCGCAGCCGCGTCGAAGTACCACTTTCCCACGGCATTCTTCTTTAGCGGGATCGGAAAAGGAAAATTGTCTGCTCCAACTAGAAGGATTTGGGATTCGTCAGGCATCTTGCGCCAGCGATGCATCACGCCGTAGGCGGTTACGAATCGGCCGGCATTATCCTTGTCCTGCACGGGATCGCCGGAGAGAATAATATCTTTCGATTCCGGGCCAAAGATTGCGAGCACCGCGTTTGGATCCCCTGACTTTGCCGCAGTCAACAGCCCGTTACCCGCGTCGTCGGGCGAAGCAAACACTTTGTACGAAGGTTTAGCGGACTTGTTGCATCCGACAAATAGAATAAATAGCACCAGAAGAATGAGACGACTCGTAATGGCGATTTCGCGCGTTGCTCGCGACATACCGATCCTCCAAATCTTGGACTAGACGCAATTCACCAACACAGAACTGAACTTGTTTGCGGCTGCAAAGTTGGTATTGGATTCACCTGCGACCACCACCGCCGCCCCAGCCGCCGCTCCGGCCCATACTTTCCGAACCACGAGCACTGGCAGACCTGGAATTCCACCCGCCGCCTCCGCTGTTCATGGCTGACGAGCCGCCGCTCTTTTCTTGGCCGCCCCAGCCGCTGGAGCTGGATTTGTTGTAACTTGACGTACTTCCGCTCTTCTGATCCCAACCGCTGCCGGTATTGCTGTACGTCTTGCCGTTTGCCGACGCATATTTGTCGCCGTTAGCGGTTTCGCCAGCGGCGGCGCTGTTGCCGTTCTTTCCTGTCGCGCCATAAACCGAGGCTCCGGTGGAGCTATGCGCCTGGGCAGTGGTTCCGTTAGAGTTGGTTTGGTGCTGGCTGTCAACGGTGGTGCCATTTTTCGAAGCGGTAGAGGCCCCATAGCTGCCATAGGCATTGGACCCTTGCACTGACGAGGCAGAGGCACCGGTGTGCGGGTTGTACGCTTGACCGGCACTTACGCTGCCGTAACCGTTTGAGGCTGTGGCGCCACGGGCGTAGGTGCCGGTGGAGGGATTGTAGCCATTGGACACGTGGGCGCTGCCGCCGTAGGCACCATAGGCGGACGCGCTGGAACCATAGTACCCGCCATGCCATGCGCTGTTCCCGTAGTATGTGCCGCCGTGATAGACCACCGCCGTGGTGCCGTGCCATCCGCAGGCCCAACTGCTGTATCCCCAAGCGTACGAGCTGCTGGCCATCATCGCCCCGACTGCAATGCCCACTCCAAAGGCCACGACTGCGGCACCGGGGGGAGGCGGGACGTAAACGTATGCTGGAACCACATAGGGATAGCCATAGACCACTGCGGGGTTGTACATCGGAACGTAAACTACCTGCGGGTTCACCGGTTGAATCACGATCACTTGCGGCGACTGTTGCACGACGGAGAGTTGCGTTCCTGATTTCAAGTTGCCGGCAGCGTATGCTTTCGCGCGCAACACCTGGATGGCCGTCATCACGTCGCCTGACTGCGTGTGATACGCCTCTCCGAGCGATGAAGTCCAGGTCAGGTTGGACGCCATGTTACTGAGCACGGAAGGAAATTGTGTAAGTGCCTTGATGGCGGGATCCCATGGTTGCGCGTCAACCGCCGCCATCAGGGTTGAGCCGGTCAGATAGCTGTGGTACTGAAGCCAGCTTTCAGCTGCAGCAACCTGATCCGGAAAGGTCGCCGCTGCAAGGACCTGCGCTACCAGGGCGTCCGGATAGAGGGCGATGGGTGCCGCCAGTTGTTGCAACTCGTCCGCAGTTAGCGGCACGCCTTGGCCCGAATACCCCGGTTGACCCGTTTGAGCTCCAGCTTCGAACGGGGTAGTGCCAATAAGCAGCAGAACCGAAAGCGTCGTTGAGAAAAGCTGTTTCGCGAAGGTCCTAATCATTTTCTTCTCTCCATCCAGGAAAAACTGTCAAGACTGACCGACTCTCTCCCATGAACTGAATTGAATTGTTAGCCCCGCTCCTCTCAGGGAATCAGGCCGCACTCAAACATTTTGTTGGCGATGGGAGCTGCAATCTTGTTGATGAATGCAGTACGCATCTGCGCATCGTTGTGAAGAAATTCCACGACTTTTTGTTCCTCAGCACTCGGCGGAGCTTTCTGGCTCTTCTTTTGCCACAATTGGTCGCACGTTGAATTCTGGTATTTTGCGATGATCTTGGCGGCAACTTTGTCCATGATCGGGTATTGCTGCGGCGGTTGAGCATTGGCGTGGCTGGGGCGAAGCAGTGTGAGCCCCAGAATCAAACCAGCAAACAGCACGAGCACAGCCATCCAGGGGTAGTAACGCCTGAGCATGTTTTTCTCCTTTAGTTAAATACTGATACCTTCGCCTTGTTCCCGCCAGTCTCACCCATTTTTTCGAAGGATTCGCCGCTCTGCGTTATGCAGTCATGCACGCACCCACACCCCCAATGCAAATTTCTTCATAGTTGTCACTCCTTCGAAACAGGGGCAGCTCACAGTCTAAGAGACCTGCGGCATGGCGTATATTGTCAAAAGTACCAGGGTCAACGGGTATCCGAAGCGCACTATCGCGGCTAAGTCCTGATTAACGCTGCCAGCTCAACCGGTCGATGCAACACTCTTCTAATCTGTTGATCCGATTGTGTTTTTCAAAGAGACTGATCCTTTGGGCTGTCCTCAATTAAACCTAGACAGGGCAGTGTTTTCTTTGAATCAGCGCTCTCGAACGAATTTAGCCATTGAAACCTGCAGATTGGACTTCGGGCCGGTGTTGCGTCGGCCCATTGAGACCACCCGTCTTACCGGGACTTGGCCGGGCGATTTGCTCCGCTACGAACCTTTTCCTTGCTGCGCGGCTCTGCTATGTTCACAAGCGCTTTTGCCGTGCATGCGGGCTTTTCTGCCGGCGACCTCCGCGGGACAGCGGGCGCGATTAATGCTCCCAACGGGCGCGCTATCGGGAGTGGAGTTGCCGGTGACGTCGATATATTCCGCTTGGGCTTCATCCGGATTTAGCAGCGAGTTCCGCAGAAGCGTAAGCCTACCGATCGTGTGGAAAGGCGCTTCCGCTTCGTCCCACTCGACACTTGCGTTCTCGATCCAGAAGTTGGCATCTCGGCGTTTGCCCCAATAAGTCATCTTCTCGGCATCGAGAAATTGCACGCCGAAATCGAAGCTGCTCATCTTGCCGTCTTCGTTGACGTGCCGTACCAGCTCGTCCTGCAGGCCCTTCGGGTTGCTTTTTTGCAGGGGACGCGCTGGGTTGTCCGGTGACGGCGTAGCGGAGTGTTTTACGACATCGTTCGGTCCGTGGCGAAACGGCACAGTGCTCCAATAGCGCAGTTGTTGGTAAGGCTTGATCTTTTGGAGTGACTGCAAGGCTGCCAGTGCCAGCGTCCTAAAAACTCTCAACTTATCCTTGAACGGCAAAGACCATAGGCATGCGGCCGGGCTCGATGCCGTCATCAATTTCATAGTCGCCACAAACGCAGGCGAGTCATTTATGGGCAATGTCGTTGCGTTCTGCATTGCGAAATCCTGGCGCGCAGAGCTTGCGTGAGAAAGAAGAGCGCTATCTGGGGCGAGGTGGACTGAGAAAGACAATGCTCGGACATCGGGCTTGAAATCAGAATTTTCACTCGCGTCCGCGTTCGCAAACCGCACCACAGCGGGATATACGCCCGGTTTCGTGAAAATCCCCTTCGCCAGCCGCCCCGCGAGCACGGCATCTCGCCCGATCGACACGTCCAATACTTCAAATTGGGCTCGGACACAAACACCCTTTGCATGCGTTCCCCGGCAGAGGGACCGATGCTGTTTGACGGCAGCATTCGATTGCATCGTGAGCGATCTCTCGGCAATCTCGTCAATATCGGCCTTTTCCCTGACGTGGTCTCGTTCCGCCTCGGTCTCTGTCACTCCGAACCATTTGGTCAAGAAAGCCATGGAAAGTCTCCAGAAAACGAATCAACAGCCTCAACTCAAGTTGGCAATGAATTTAATGGCCGTGATGCTTGGCAAAAAACAATAGGCGGCCGCTCTCGTCGTAACAAAACTTTGGAATCCGGTAACTTTGATCGAGGGCGCGCCGTTCGCTTGCGGAATCACAAAAATGCTTTCCGCCGAATCCTGCATGCCGATCATCGGGTCCTTCGCTTTGGGCGGCAGCCGAACGGACCCGGCGAATTCTGCGTCATTCACCCAGTGTGCCAGCACAAACTCGTATTGATTCTCGATGCTCGAATTGATGAAATAACCGAGGAGCCCCCTCTCGATGCCGTCGTACGGCTGTTTCGGATCGTAGTTCGGTCCGTACGGCATGCCGCGCCGGATCAGCCGGTGGGTATTATTGCTACCGCCGGGTTGGCCTTGACCCGTGACTGGCTGACCTCTCGGATTGATACGTCGCATGTGCGCCCCAACGGGACACCGTAGTCCCTTCGGGTCACCTGACCCGTCCGCGTTGACGTATTCGTAGTCGTTCAGCTGGTCGAGTGGGATTCCGCCCGGAGGGCTGTCTGTATCTGGCGACAACGCGAGAGGGACGCCGTTGCGCCAGCGTCCGCAGAGCTTGGCGGCAAGGAGTTCAGGATCTATTTTGTCTTTGTTCGATTGCAGGAAATTCTCGAATCCAACAACGTCCGCCATGATCATTTTGAAAACAGCGAAGCTGCCGTTGAGACCGAGTTCTTTAGGCTCGGGCACGAAATAATTCTCAGCCTCTTCCCGTAATACGAAGAGCCAGGGTTCGCAGGGCTGCTGGCGATCCGGCGGATAATGTTCCGGACCGCCGTGAATCGTGGTCATGCTGATGCCGTCGGTATAACCGAACGGCACCTTGGATGTGAATTCGGGCTTGCCGTCTTTCATTTCGATCCACGCCATCCCGTCGGTGCGCCAGGTCTCGCGGAATGCGCCGCCCTCTACAAACAAAGTAGACAGCCGGTCACTGTAGGAGTTCATCGCGTCCGGACTCAGGGCGTGCAGAGTCACCAGGACGTGATCGGTCCCTTTCCCGAACGAACCAACCCAGTTCTCCGGCCCGCTCGGTCCGGTGTCGCCGACTAGGTTAGCCCTTTCCGCAGCCCCAGCCGTGAATGCGCCGAATGACTTGAATGCGAGCATCGGCACGCGATCCTTCACCTCAAGAGCGACTATTCCTGGCCACGTAATCCCCACATTCAAACAATAGTCAGGTTTGCGGCGCGGGGCCTCGGTGGGATCGTCTCCGGGGCCGGGCGCGAATCCTACGTGCCAGTCTTCCGCAGTGGTTATTTGCGGTGCATCAGACTCGTCGCCACTGACGAGCCGTCCGAGCAGCTTCCGTGCCTTTGCAGGATCGCCCACCGTAAGCAAGAAATGGCGAACCATCGGCATTCTGTATCCGCGGAGAATGAACCCCTGGATGTCGCCGAGGTCGAGTGTGGTCTTCGGCCCCGAGGCATCGTGGTCGCCTCTCCGGAACAAATGCCCAAGTAGCCCTCCGGTGCCTTTCGCAGGTGGCGCCTCTGTCTTGTGGTCTTGACTCACTGCGTGTCTCCCACCTGATCCCTCGCCCGTGGTCATGCGGCGTCGTTCCGGACAACGAGCGCTGGATGCTCCGCTACGAAGCTGAGGCTCCTTGTGCCTTGCTATCCGCGATCAGTGCGTGGATGTCTTGAACCGACAGGCCTGGATATGCCTGATAGAACCCGATCGGAGTGCGGTTTGCTCCTGACGCAAAATCAATGAACTCCTGCAGATGCTTTCTGCACGGCGAGGGCGGCGCGCCCTTGCTAAATTTAAAAAGAAGATCGAATATCTCACCGATGTTTTTAGTGAAATCTGCAATGTACGTGTCGAATGAACCGTCATACACGGTAAAGAAGCCAATTTGATTGTCCTCAAGCGGCACGAACTGCGCGAAGTGCGGCGTGCCCACTTTGTCCAGGTCTTTCGTCGTCCCGCTGCCCCTCGCGCGCAGAATCAGTTGTACCTCGTGGAAAGCGAGTTTCGATTTCATAGGCAGGATCACCAGGAACGGATGCAGTTCACCTGCGCCACTAACCTCCGCAGCGGCCGCCAAGGCTTTGATCTCCCTGGCGGTCACGCCCGGGTAGGCGGTGTAAAGGTTCACGGCAGTGAGAAGATGGTCCGCAGTCCATTCGGCAAAGGCGTCTGCGTGATCGGCGACCGGAGACGGCGGAGGATTACTGACGTGCTGAAGGATGGTATCGAAGACCGGTCCCGCCTGCTTGGCGAGTTCCGTCATCAGCGGACCGAACTCGCCGTCAAAGTCACCCAGAAATAGCAGTGTCTTGTCGCTTAAAACCGTGAAGCGCGAGTAATGAATTGTGCCGATGGCGTCGGCCGCTTTTAAAAGCGCCGGCATCAATGCCGGCAGTTGCTCTGAAAGCGCTTTTGCGTCACCGGGGGAATTCAGGGGAAACGCGATCGTAAAGTGATTTTGGCTCATGACCTCATCTCCTCTGTTCGCATACTCTACCAAGCGCCTAGCACAGTTACTGGCTCTTCTCGATCAGTTAAATGGAGCTCCTAGCCCATACGATTAAGGAATCAGCCCGCACTCGAACATTTTGTTGGCTATGGGAGCGGCAATCTTATCGATGAAAGCCGCCCGCATTTTCGGATCGTTGTGAAGATACTCTATGACTTTCTTCTCTTCAGGACTCGGAGGAGCCTTTTGGCTCTTCTGCTGATACAAATCGTTGCAGGTTGAACTTTGATATTTTGCGATGATCTTGGCTGCGACTTTATCCATGATCGGATATTGCTGCGGCTCAGCGATGGCGCGGCTCGGACGAAGCAGCGTGAGCCCCACAATCAAAGCAACAAACGACATAAACCCGACCGTCCAGCGGTAGACATGCTTAATCATGTCTTCCTCCCAACTGAGTTTTTTGGTGCGACCGACATTTCTTCTCCCCATTGAATCGTTTTCCCCTCTCAATCTCAGTCAGTCTGAGTCTTTCTGGATCGTCTCAGCTGCCGTCTGTTGTTCCGCTTCCGACAACTGTGAGGGGCCGACCTTGATGCTCAGCTTGTCGATTTTTCCCGTGAAGCGGAACGGCAACTCGTAGCTCTCATCGACGGGAGTGCGGGTATCAACGCCCACGTCGAAGGTCTCAAAGAAAGTGACAACTAGTGGCATCGTGTGCGGAATGGTCTTGCGATCCAATTGTTTTCCATCGACCGACAACACGCCCGTGCCGCCCTTGCCGGGGCCCGGACCGTCATACTTGAAATCGAAAACAAGCGTGTGCTTGCCAGGGCTGATTGCATTGCCTTGCCACAAGTAACGCTTCAGATCGAAGAGGTTATAAACGAACACCGGCCTGCCTTTGCCGATTCCAAACGCGCTGGTAGCAAACACTGCGAGCGCAGCGAGTGCGGCCAGCGCCATCATTGCGTAGCCCAATCGCATTCCGCTGCTCGACCATTTTTTCTTCCTGCCGAGCCAGGTAAGAAATAAACCCAACACGAACACCACCACGCTTACGGCTTTAATCAACAGCTCACGATGCCACCAATTGAAACTCTTGCAGAGATAGAGGCCATAGCCTCCGAAGCGTCCGCCCATCGTGACAATCATTCCCTCTGCGCCCCCTTCGGGAATGGTCAAGTCCGCCGTCATCGTATAGTCCCTGTCCAAAATGCTCGGGGCATTTCCGGGTGGAATGCCGGACACTTCACCTATGTACGTGAACTCCGTTTTTCCGGCGACTGTGCTTGGTCGCGGCGTAACCAGGCGAGCGAAGGCCGAGTTATCCATCGGGAAAACGTTGTATTTCGTTGCTTCACTGACGAACAGAGACTTCAGTTCGTTGAGCTTGTCTGGATTCTCGGCGGCGAGATCCTTGTACTGCGAGTAATCGTCGGCAATGTTGTACAGCTCCCAATGGTAGCCGTTTGCGACGTCGGGCATCTTGGCGGTTCCCATTACCCAAGGCGGCGCGGGCGGCGTCGTGCTGGCGATCCATCCGTCGTGGTAAATCGCGCGGTTGCCCGCCAACTCAAAGTATTGCGTGCCGCGCGTCGACGGAGCATTAGCGTGCGCCTTATCAAAGGTGTAGACCATGCTCACGCCTTCAATAGGTTTCTGTTTGATCCCGTTAACTTGCTCGGGTGCGTTGATAGCGGTCGCTTCAAGAATCGTCGGCACGATATCAATCACGTGATGAAACGGGTGCGAATGCCGCCGACGTCTGTGATGTGGCCAGGCCACGAAATGGCCAAACCTTGGCGAGTACCCCCGAAATGAGAAGCTATCTGCTTGGTCCACTTAAAAGGTGTGTCAAACGCCCAGGCCCATTGGGCTGCCATGTGGGCGTACGTTTTATCCGAACCCCAAGCTTCGTAGTTTAGTACCCGCACTACTTCGGGCAGACTCAAAATGCCGTTGTAGGCAGTCATCACATTCGGCGTGCCCGAGAGGCTTCCTTCGGCGCTCGTGCCGTTGTCGCCACAGATATAGATAATCAGCGTGTTGTCGAGTTTGCCCTCGTCCTGTACTTCCTGTATTACCCGGCCAATTTCAAAATCTGTGTATGCGACGTAGGCAGCGAACACCTCGGCTTGGCGCGCAAAGAGTTTCTTTTGCACGGCGGTAAGCGAGTCCCACCTTGGCAAATCCTCCGGCCAGGGAGTGAGTTGCGTATTGGCGGGAATTACGCCGAGCCGCTTTTGGTTTGCGAAGATTTCATCACGCAACTTTTCATACCCCATGTCGAACTTGCCTTTAAACTTCTCGATCCATTCCTTGGTCGGCTGGTGCGGCGAATGCGCGCCACCGGGCACGTAATACGTAAAAAAAGGCATGCCGGGTGCGGCAGAATTCAGGTCGCGCATGTGCTTGATGGCTTCATCCGCCATATCGGTGATCAGGTTGTAGCCGGGCTTGTCGACCCACGGGAAAATTTGGGTATGATCACGATACAGAAACGGTGTCCATTGATCCGTCTCGCCGCCCATGAATCCGTAGAAGTATTCGAATCCTAAGCCCGAGGGCCATTGCTCGAATGGGCCTGCAGTGCTTTCCTCAAAGACAGGTGTGTTGTGGTTCTTGCCAAACCACGATGTGGAGTAACCATTCCCCCGCAAAATCGTGCCAATGGTCGCCGCGTCGTTTGGGATGATGGTGTTATAGCCGGGAAATCCTGTGGATAGTTCACCGATAATGCCGGTGCCCACTGAATGGTGATTTCGACCTGTGATCAACGCTGCCCGCGTAGGCGAGCAAAGTGCAGTGGAATGGAACTGGGTGTAACGCAGCCCGGCTTTGGCGATGCGGTCCAATGCGGGCGTCGGGATGACGCCGCCAAAAGTTCCGGACACGCCATATCCTTCGTCGTCAGTCATGATGAGAAGCACATTGGGCGCACCCTTGGGCGGCACAATGCGTGGCGGCCACCAAGGCGTGGAATCCTTGGCGCTCTCCTTAATCACGCCGCCGAACTTCGGAGGCGGGGACGGAATTTGTTTCCCATCGATCGTGGTTGTCGCGCTGGGCGAACCCGGTGTGCCGGTGACCTGCTGTGCGGCTACCGGTGTAAGTGCCACCAGCACGAACATGAGAGACGCTACGCTCATCTGAAGGAAACCGCGAGTCTGACGCTTCCCCTGGGTATTCTTCATACGCTGGAAGTCCTTTTCGCTCAGTCGCACCTGGAGTCTCAGGTAGCATAAGGTACGCTTCGAGTCCTTTACAGGCTATTGGCAAAAGTAACAGGGTAGACCCCCGCGCAGAGCCACTGGGCGGCGGATTATTTTGTCGTTGTCCGCCACTCAGAAGCAGGTCTGTTACTTTTATTGACGGACGAATCTCGCTCGAACCTTTGGCCTACTTCTTCTTACTTGGATCGTCGTAGGGGTTGATGTAGTTGATCTGTAGTGGCGACATCCCATGCACTTGAACAACGACCTCCCCACTTGCCATTACGTAGTGGTGCATGCTCGGGTCCATGTAACCGAAGCTGCCAGCACCAAAGGTAGTCATCTTGCTTTCGTCGAAAGTGTCTCCCATACCGATTTTGAAATTACCCAAGATCACCGTCGCATTTTCGCGGTTGGGATGCCAATGTGGCGTAATCCGGTAGCCGTTTGGCATCTTTAGCCGGACCGTGAAATCTCCCGTAGGCGCTGTCGGGTCTCCTTCTAGCACCGCCAGTTGCGCACCGGCAGGAAGAAACGCAGGTGCAGGGCCATACTGGATCTGGTCAGACGTAAAAATGTTTTCGGGCGGTGGATGCTGAGCAAACATTGATGCGATGAGGAGAACCAGGCCGAGGATTGATTTCATATCGCCTCCAATAGGCAGCAATCATAGCGCCAGAGAAACTCTCGCAGTACCAAATCTGGCAGCGACGGGTTAACTCCCGATAAGTCGGATAACCGGAAATGTTCGTACAAGGACCGGCCGGACGCTCTGGTCCGCATAGATGTTGCGGAATCCTCTTCGCACCAAAGGGTGCCTCCTATTTCGGTGGATAATTCTTCAACAGCTTCTGCGTGGCCTTGTCCAAATTCTTCTGTTTCTTTTCTTGGTTGGCTCCTGGATCGAGCGTCTTGATCACCCTCCCTGTCCAGACGAGCTGCTTACTACCCGGGTCGTACATGTCTAGAACAAGGGTGCCTATGCTGATCGTGGAACTAGTGGCGCTCCCCATTCCGCCGCCCCAGCGCAAACCGCCGGTGCCGTAGGCATTCCACTGCTTTTCCTGATCGATGGAAACCTGATATCCGACGTAGAGATCGGCCTTGTCCGCATCTGTTTTCGTCATTCCTTTTGTCGCCAACTGAGAATCAATGGAGCTTTTGATCTGCGTGTCTAGAATCTGGTTTGGGTAGGAGGCGCCCTGAATCGTGACCCACTTATAGGTATGGTATTTCGTGAAATCCGTTCCCGGCATGGAGTTGGTAGTTACGTCTTGCGCCAGCGCCGCACCGCACGCCAACAGTGCCAACAGAAGCCCTATCCCACACTTTGCCGCCCTAGTTGCTTTTTCTCGCATCATTTCTCCCTCCTTGAGAACTTCCTTCGGCAGCCATTCTGAATGCCTCCGGCGTAGAATCATGAAAATTTCCTCGGATCGCAGCCATGTATATCTCACTTCGGGGGTGAGTCGCCCCATGCCCACAGAAGTTACTCCCTCTCCGGCTCATTGGAACTGTCAAAAGTAACAGGGTGAAGAAATCGATTTTCTCACGCTGTCGAAAGACGCCGACCCCGATATCCCCATCCTGAAGGAAGCCAAAGCAGAATACGCGAAGCTGCAATAACGCCGTGGAATCTTACGATCAACATGGGGCACGGCCCGGATAGGTGTCGAGAAATCCTCTTCCCACTAGCAATCTCAATTTGCGACTTTTGCGCTCTGGGCCAAAACCATTTCCTTTTGACATACCGAGTACGGGCGCGCAGGGAGGTGAAGTATTGTCCGCATTCGTGCATAAGACTGAAGAGAATTTATCTTTTCACAGCGAAATCGGGTTTTTTTATTTCGGATTAAAAATAAATTCCACAATTCTTCGAACTTCGCGCCTCTTCTACTGCAAAAAGAGCATATTTATAGGCTGTATTTTGGAAGCGATCATTCTTACTGCGAAATCAGGTACGAAACCGTGACCAAAGCGGAAGTTCTATCGATTTTTGAGCGTGCTGGGGGATTTCTCACCCCGGACCAGGTGTCCGGAAACGATTGAGAGCCTTGATCTCGCCCCCAAGAGCAGAGGGCACGTGCGGAGCATGATGCACGTTCTCTTCAACTGGGCAATGCGGTGGGAGCTGATCCCGTTTCAGATCAACCCCACGAATCTCGTTCACATAAGGGGCTCATCCAAGCGCGAGCGTGAACCTCGGACACTGACCATCGAGGAGTTTCGCCGATTCATAGAGCACGTGACCGAACCTTTTCGGACAATGTGCATCGTGGCCGCTTGTCTGGGGCTTCGCGTGAGTGAAACACTAGGACTTAAGTGGGGCGATTTCGATTGGGATGATCTGCGTGTGAAAATCCAGCGATCATGGGTTGCTGGAGTCGAAGACGACGTGAAGACTTTGTATTCGAAGAAATGGATGCCAGTCGATCCGATCCTTGTGGAGCTGCTGTTGCAACACAGAGGGAGGGCCACCAAGGCGGGCACGCCGATTGGGTCTTTGCCAATCCGGAGACCGGGAAACCGTACTGGCCCGGACGCTTGCAGGAACGTCACCTAGTTCCCGCGGGAAAAGCGGCAGAGATTGGACGCATTGGTTGGCACACATTTCGTCACACGTATTCGACTCTTCTGCGAGCGTTCGGTGTGGACGTGAAGGTGCAACAAGAACTGCTACGCCATGCCGACATTCGGACAACCATGAACATCTACACGCAGGCGGTCCCACAAGCGATGCGGGAAGCACACGGGAAAGTAGTGCAGGTGTTATTGCCGATTCGGAAAGCGGGATGAGAAAAAGGCAGCTCAAGGGCAGCAATAAGGGTTCCCCACGCTGCTAAGTTGTTTCTTTCTGTTCCGCAGAAGGATTGCAAGTCCTTGAGAAGACTGGAAAGGGTAATTTCGATCCCCACCGCCCCTACCAAAATCCTCTCTTCATAGATACCAGCTTGTGTTTTTTTTTGAGGGGCCCTAGCGCTATCCAGTTCCTAAGGCACGACCGCAATCGAGGATTTGGGCGTAATTTCAGAAGAATGTGTGTCTTCAGTGCGAAGCTGACTTGCGAGTTCGCCTGCCTCGGCCCACGTCGTTTCCGGTAAGCGCGAATTCTGGGGCGAGAGTATTTGCATTGTGACGATGACTGCTGGCACGAGGAGGATGATCGTGACGCAGATCCACATCAGGGATGCAGCGAGTTGCTGATCTTCGAGCGGCGGAATATTTAGAAGCCGGGGCGCGGAGTTGTAAGAGACGTACACGACGCGATCGCAGAAGGCGAGAAAACCGGAGAGCGCGTCACAGGGCAACGTGGCAGCGAAAAGATATAGAGGCACGGACCACCGAGGCCAGCGTGCGGTGCTCGGCCAGGGCTGGACTACGGGCCACCAGAAAAGCAGTCCGGCCGCTAAAAAGCTGGCGTGCTCCAAATTGTGCAGCCAGTCATTACGCAACCCGGCCTCAAACGCCGCGGGAACGTGCCATGCGATCAACGCAAGCGTGGCCGCAAGCCAGCAAATTGCGGGATTTGTGATCCGATGGCCGAACCCTCTGAGAGGAGCCCATCGGAGAAATGGCCCTATGACCCTTCGAGCGATCAGCTGCGGAAGTCCTTGAAGCAATGGCAGTGCTGGAGCTCCAAGGAGGACGAAGTAAGGGGCGATGGCCATGAGCAACAGATGTTGCACCATGTGAACGGTGAGAGACACATCGTCAAACGCAGCCAAAGGGCAGCCAATGGCGATCCAAATTGAAATGATTCCCGTAAGAAATGCAGCAAGCCTCCACGCCGAAAAGAGCTTCGGAAACGTGGCGTGCAAACGAAGCCAACCCCGCACGTAGACAACGACGGTGAGGCCGAGAGCCAAGTTGACGCTGAGTGGCGGGGACCATGATCGCAAAATGGCTTGAGCGTCAGAGGTCATGGCAATTTCATTTTTGGCTTGGAGACGGCGCAGCTGTACCCGGTTCGATTGCGAGGGCACGCGAGGCGTTCCGTGCGGGCTGTTGCCCAGCGGGATGCAACGTCTCGAGAAATGCGACCAGCGCCGTGGTCTCAGCGGGGCTTAGATTTTTTCCATATGCGGGCATGTTCCCGCCCCCTTGAATCACCTGGCGGATGAGTTGATCCTGCGTCAGTCGCACAGCCACGGCATCTAGAGCCGGGCCGCGCTTTCCGCCCTGATCGCCGAGCGAATGGCAGTTGTGGCACTGCTTTACCTGAAATACAAGAGCGCCTTGGCGTTCGAGTGCCGAGCGGCTGTGGAGAAATTCGGGCGGGATCGGGTCACCGCTCCAGGCATCCATGATGGGACTCCACGGCGTATGTTCAGCCAGATGCGTGAATGTTCCCAATGCAACAGCCACCAACAGAATCGTGAGTACCGCAATGGGCCTGCGCCGCCAGCTCTTCTCGCCTTCGCCGAAGAGAAATGGTAAGAGAACGAGCGCGAGAATCCCAACCACGGGACCGATGAGAAGAGCGGGCGTTTCCATGGAGGCCGGCAGGAACGAGAGTACAGCGTAGAGCCAAAGGAAAAAGAAATCCGGGCGCGGCGAGGTTTGAATGATTGTTGGATCAGGCGGACCCGACGGGCCGAAAGGACCGAACCATGCGGCGCAGACAGCGACCGAAAGCAAAATGAAGGCGGCGAAAAACATATCCTTCCAGATCGCGTCGGGAACGAACGGAATTCCGTCGGTTTTTGTGAGTGCGTGGTACTCCTTGATATAGGTAGCCTTGCGAACTACGCGACCGGGCATAGGCCACTCGTTGATGCCGAGTTTCAAAACCATCAGAAGATGAACGCTCACGAATGCGATGAGAAGTCCGGGGATGACGAAAACGTGGAGAGCGAAGAAACGTGAGAGTGTCGCGCCAGCGATGATCGGGCCACCGAGCATCAAGTTGACGGCCCACGGTCCAATACCGGGGACACGGCTTGCGATCGACGCGCCGATGCCGAGACCCCAGTAAGCGTCCTGATCAAACCTCAACACTTGTCCGGTGAAAGCCATACCGAGAGTGACGAGCAAGAGAAGGACGCCGACGACCCAGGTGAGTTCGCGCGGGTATTTGTACGCGCCAAATAGAAAGACCTGAACCATGTGGATCAGAACGATCGCCACCATGAAGTTCGAGCCCCAGCCGTGAAGAGCCCGAATGTACCAGCCCAGGGAAACATTGTGATTGAGAGCCTGGAGGCTGTTCCAAGCTTCACCCGCAGACGGCACATAGATAAGAGCGAGCATGATGCCGGTAACGATTTGAAGTATGAACACAACGAAGGCTGCGCTGCCGAATACGTAAAACCAGCTGGAGGTTTCGCGAGGTATCCGATGCTCCATCGTCTCGCGGATAGACGTGCCCAGCTGAAGGCGCGCGTCCAGCCACTCGCCAATCGATTCGATCAAACGCATGGTCGTATCTCGGTGACGATATTTGAAGCAGTGGGGCTGCCTGGCGTGGGCATTTCGCCCGCATCAATCAAGAGCTTTCCGTTTTCAACCCTGTAGTGATATTCGAACAATCCGCGTTCTGGAGGGCCGGAAGCGCGGGAACCGTCCTGATAGTAGGCGCCGCCATGACATGGACACATAAAGAGGCTCGATTGCGGGAACCAGCGAACAGGACATCCGAGATGCGCGCAGTTGATCGCGAAGACTTGAAAGTTTTGCCCGTCCACATTGCGAACCCAGCAAGCGATATCTGCGGTATCTCCATCGGTGGGATTCACGACGGGATTACGATAAGTGGCGAGGCGAGTCTGGCCGGAAGGGAACTGATCGAGTTGACCAAGCGGAACCCACGACTCGTAGCCTCCCTTACGTCCTCGCGCAACAGGGGAGAGAAGATAACGCACAACCGGCACTGCGAGAATAGCGGCGACGATACCGTTGAGCAAGATTCCGATCTTCATTAACACGTCGCGTCTGGTAAAGCCGCCTGGGAGCGTCATTGAGCATCTCCTGCCGTCTTTGCGACACTTGGATAGGGTTGACCGGGGAATTTGGGTCGCTGCGAAGCGAGCCACGCCACGACATCGGAGACATCCTGCGTTGACATCGGCTTCCCCGGAACATTGCTTCGCCAGTCGGGAGCGCCGAGTTCAGGACGACCGACGATCACGATTGTCCGCAGCTCCTGATCGTTCAGCAGGGCAAGAAACGACCCATTTACGATTGAGCTCGCCTTTTCTCCCCCCCGGCCCCCGGCGCCATGACAGGAAGAACAGTAGTCGGCGTACACCTCCGATCCGCGCGAGGGATTCCCAGGCTGGGATGAAGAGTACGGGGGTGGATTCGCGCCGCGCAAAACATCCGGCTTCGACCAGCGTTCACGAATACCGCCGACGATCACATCGATCTGTTTGCTGGTGAGCATTCCACCGGCACTTTGCGCGAAAGCAGGCATCGCCGTGCCCGGGATTCCGTTCGCTGCCGCGCGCCGAACCACTGTGTCGTCTGCAACCGCGAGATACACCGGATCGGCGAGAGCAATGGCAGCTCCACCTTTGCCTTCCGGGCCGTGGCAACCCGAGCAGTTCTGCGCGAAGAGAACCTTGAAATCTAAAATGTCGCTCGGGACAATCGGAACTTCGATTGTGGATGGCCTGTTGAATACACCACTACACCCACACAAAACAAAAGCAGAGAGGCATGCGATCCCGAGGATGAGATGTCGGAATCTCATTTTAATCCACCCGGTCCTGGCTTTTCCCTTGTCATTCCCGGAGCCTCAATACCCGCACGCACTGAAAACGGAACGAACTGCTCGGTTGGCACGCGCTCTTGCCGCATAACCACCAATCCGGCGACGATGCCGAAAGCAAACTGCGAAGCAATGAACCACACCCAGTCGATATGCTTGTTCATTAAGGGATTCAGGAGCTCAAGTATGCTGTAGAGCAAACCGGTCCAAAGAATCGGCGCGATGATCCCTCCCAGAAGAATCGGACGGCGTGGAAACATCGGTAGCATGGCTCCGTAAAGCAGCCCTACTAACAGAGACGTGAGCAGATGGATGACGACCGCAATAGAAAAGCTACCCAAGTGGAAAGTATCGAGTGACGCCGTGCCGAACCGGAGGAATTCAGAATAGGCGGTCGCCGCTAGTAGATTGATCGGATACCAGATGCTTCCTTGCTTGAGCAATCCATAAAGGCAAGCGAGTACAGCCATGGCCA
>CAWCVQ010000007.1:0-1318983 GCA_963799025.1 uncultured Acidobacteriaceae bacterium
CTTTATGATCGCTGTCGCCGACATTGACTACGGTGACGTAATCGATCACACGGCCGCCCTTGATCTTGCGATAGGGCGACTCGATGAAGCCGTAGTCGTTGATGCGGGCATAGCAGCTCAGCGATGAGATCAGTCCAATGTTCGGACCTTCCGGCGTCTCAATCGGGCAAATGCGGCCGTAGTGCGTGGGGTGGACGTCGCGCACTTCGAATCCAGCACGTTCACGCGACAGACCGCCCGGCCCAAGGGCCGAGAGACGCCGCTTGTGAGTGATTTCGGAGAGGGGGTTGGTCTGATCCATGAATTGCGAGAGCTGCGACGATCCGAAGAATTCGCGGATCGCAGCCATGACTGGCTTCGCATTGACCAGGTCGTGCGGCATGGCCGTCGACATTTCCTGGTACACGGACATTTTTTCTTTGATCGCCCGTTCCATGCGGACCAAGCCGATGCGGAATTGGTTCTCCATCAACTCGCCGACCGCGCGCACCCGGCGGTTGCCGAGGTGATCGATGTCATCGACTGCGCCAATGCTCTTGCGCAGCTTCAGCAGATACGCGATGGTCGCGTAAAAATCGTCCGGATCGAGAGTGCGCTTGTCGAGGCTGGTCGCGTCCTGGTTCTCATGCAATTTGATGTTGAACTTCAAGCGGCCCACGCGCGAGAAATCGTACTTGCGCGGGTCGAAGAACATGCCATGGAACAGGGCCGTCGCCGTGTCGAGCGTCGGCGGATCGCCGGGCCGCAGCTTCCGGTAGATTTCGATCAGCGCTTCCTGTGGCGTCTTTACCGCGTCGCGCTTCAGAGTCTGGCTAATCACAGTGCCCACATCGTCGCGCTCGGGAAAGAACAGGCTCATCTCGACCACGCCGGAATCGAGGATCTTCGAAACCTTGTCGGCCGTGAGTTCGGAGTTGGCTTCGAGCATGACTTCGCCGGTGGTGGTGTCGACGATGTCGCCGGCAGTCCACGCGCCTTCGAGGTCGGTGATGTCGACTTCGATTTCCGTGACCTTCGCCTTCTGAATGTCCTTCAGAATCTGAGCGTTGATCTTGCGGCCGGAGTGAGCAATCTCGTCGCCCGACTTATTCTTGATGCTGTGAGCGAGCTTCATGCCGAGCAGGTTCGTCGGCTTCTCGCTGGCCGGGTCGAGCGTCCAATAAAGCTTCTTGTCGCGGACCACGAGCCGGTCGGTGGTGTAGAACGCGCGCAGAATGTCTTCGCCGGAACGCAGGCCCAGCGCGCGCAGGAAGATCGTACCGAGGAACTTGCGCTTGCGGTCGATGCGAACGTAGAGGACGTTCTTCTGGTCGTACTCGAATTCAACCCACGAACCGCGGTAGGGAATAATCTTTCCCAGAAAATACGTGCGGTTGTTGGCGGTTTCAAAGAATACACCGGGTGAACGGTGCAACTGGCTGACGATGACGCGCTCGGTGCCGTTAATGATGAAGGTGCCGTTCTGCGTCATCAGCGGAACGTCGCCGAAGAATACTTCCTGCTCTTTAATGTCGCGGATAGAACGGTTGCCGGTCTCGGCGTCTTTATCGAAAATGGTGAGACGCATGGTGACCTTGAGGGGCGCGGAGTAAGTCATGCCGCGCTCTTCGCACTCGGCCACGTCGTATTTCAGTTGCAATCCAACCGGGTCGCCGCACTTGTTGCAGAAGTCGGGTGTGTTCGCGTTGTAGGTGCCGCACTTGCCGCACAGCACTTCGCCGGGATGGAACGGATCAGTAATGACCGTATTGCCGCAATTCTTACAAGTGGTGCGGAGGTGGTGCAGGCCCTTCAGGTGGCCGCACTTGCACTCCCAGTTACCAATGGCGTAATCGACGAACTCCAGTTGTGATACGTTGCGAAAGTCGGTGATCGGAAAGACAGACTGAAACACTGCCTGCAAGCCGCCGTCTTCGCGCTCGCTGGGAAGTTTGTCCATCTGCAGGAAACGGTCGTAAGAGCGTTTCTGAACCTCGATCAGGTTCGGGATCTGGATGGTGGCCGGAATTTTGGAAAAATCGAATCGTTTACGGAAGGCATTTTTCATCGTCAGAAACTCCCAATCTCACGCGCGACCGAAGGCCACGCTCAAAACCGCGGAATGTGGGGCGCTTACCGCGCCGCGGGACTTGCGTTGTGTAGAACCGGAACAACCTGGAACCTAAAAGACAAAGTTAAAAGACAGCGGGGCGCCTGCAGGGACAGTCGTTCCCGCAGACGCCAACCAAGGCGTTTCGCCCTTTTGATTTGAATTCTTTCGCGCCAGTTCCTCGGCCTGTTTTCCGCCCCGCCTGCCCGCGGAGCAGCTTGCCCTAAACTTCCCTCGCGAGTCATGCCCGCGCTTGAGTGAATCCAGGGAAGCGACGTTAATATAGATGCTAACATCGCCGCCCAAGGTTCACAAGTAGAGACCGCACAAAAATAACGATATTGCACCGTTCGCGGTGCGTCTCGCGTGGCGCGGGCGAGGGCGCCCGCGCCACACAGACGGCATTATTTCACTTCAACGACTGCGCCCGCGTCAGTGAACTTCTTCTTAATGGTTTCCGCTTCTTCCTTGGAGACGCCCTCTTTCACGTTCTTGGGAGCTCCATCCACCAGCTCCTTGGCCTCTTTCAAGCCCAGGCTGGTGACTTCGCGGACCGCCTTGATCACGTTGATCTTGTTGGCGCCCACTTCTTTCAGGACGACGGTGAACTCGGTTTTCTCCTCCGCCGGAGCCGCTGCCGCCGCCCCGCCACCGCCAGCCATCATGACCGGGGCCGCTGCCGCCGCCGACACGCCAAGACGCGCCTCCAGCTTCTTTACGAGCTCCGCCGCGTCCAGCAGCGACAACCCTACGATTGACTCTTCCAACTGCGCTAGATCTGCCATGTTATTTCTCCAGTAATTTAGTCTTCTGTCGAGACGCAGTTTGCTACGTCTCACTTTTCGCCATCCGAAGCCAGGTTTCCAGTGCGACTAGGCCCCGTTTCCTTGCGCCAGACAACGCTTGGAACGGACCGCGCAACCCCCGACCTACGGATAACCAAATCTTCTATTCGTCCGGGCAGGAGTGCCCGCTCCACACCATCTATGCTTCTTTGAACTTCTTCTGCTGCACTCCCTGATCGACCACCACTGCCAAGTTGCGGCCAACTGCATTCATCACGGTGACCAGACGTTGCGCCGGCGCACTGATCAGGAACAGCAGTTTCGAGTAGAGCTCTTCCTTCGACGGCATGGTGGCCAGCGCTTCGATTTCCTTGATTGTGACCACGCGGCCTTCGACCACGCCGACTTTAAACGTGAACTCCGGAGCATCCTTAGCGTACTTTGTCAGGGCCTTGGCCATCGCGACCGGATCGCCAGTGGTGTAGGCGATGGAAGTCACGCCAGCCAGATCCTTCAGTGCGCCTTCGACCTTGGAGCCCTTCGCGGCTCGCTCGGCCAGCGTATTCTTAACCACCTGATACTTCGCCCCCGCGCCGCGCAGAGCCTTGCGCAATTCATAGTCTTGGGCCACGGTCATCTTGGTGTAAGTGGTCACGACGATGTTCGTAACATTCTTGAGCTCTTTGCTCAGCTTCTCGACCTGCTCGGTCTTCCTCGCTTTAGTAACCGCCATATTTCAATCCCTCGCGATGTTCGTGTGGGGACGGACGCATTCGTCCGTCCAGGCGCTTCAGCGCCATGTTATGCCTTTGCTGCCGCCTCGATGGGCGCGACATCCAGCAGAATCCCCGGCCCCATCGTCGAACTCAAAGTGCAGCCCTTAATGTACTTACCTTTGGCCACCGAAGGCTTGGCCTTGATCACGCTGGTAATCAACACGGTGGCATTCTCAATCAACTTGTCCGGCGAGAAGGAAATCTTACCGACCGGGCAGTGCACCAGCGCAGTCTTGTCAGTGCGAAATTCGACTTTACCAGCCTTCACTTCCTGCACCGCCTTGGCCACGTCGAAGGTGACCGTTCCCGTCTTCGGATTGGGCATCAAGCCTTTGGGGCCGAGAATCTTGCCCAGTCGTCCGACAGATTTCATCACGTCGGGCGTGGCGATCAGCGCGTCAAAGTCCGTCCAGTTTTCCTTGGTGATCTTCTCGACCATATCTTCGCCGCCGGCATAATCGGCGCCTGCAGCTTCCGCTTCTTTGATCTTGTCGCCGCTCGCGATGACCAGAACCTTCTTCGAGCGACCCAGGCCATGCGGCAGGACGACCGTCCCGCGCACCATCTGGTCGGCGTGCTTGGGATCGACTCCCAAGCGCAGCGTGAGCTCGACGGTTTCGTCGAATTTCGCGAATTTCACTTTCTGCAGAAGCGGAACCGCGTCCTGCAGAACGTAGGGGCGCTTCTCGACTGCGGCGTGCGCCTTGGCGATGTTCTTTCCTTCTTTTTTCATTGCTTTTCCTTGTCTCCCACCGCTCAGCGTTGTCCAGTTGAGCCGTGGTCGTGTTGACTTGTGTGGCGCGGGCGCCCTCGCCCGCGAATTCTTGCCATCTTCCGAACTGTTTTTCCGGCTACTCGCTGCGCTCGCGTCACAGCCGAGGCGACTATCTCTACACGATCTCAACCGACGACTTCAATGCCCATGGACCGCGCCGTGCCGCGGACGCTCTTGATCGCGGTCTCGACCGAGGCCGCGTTCAAGTCAGGCATTTTCTGCTTCGCTATATCCTCGACCTGCTTGGCGGTGACTTTGCCGACTTTATCTTTATTCGGCGTGCCCGATCCCTTGGCAATGCCCGCGGCGCGCTTTAGCAGAATCGAAGCAGGCGGCGTTTTCGTAATGAAGGTGAACGAACGGTCGTTGTACACCGACACAACGACCGGGATGATCAATCCTTCCATCTCTTTTTGATTCGTTCGCGCATTGAACTGCTTGCAGAACTCCATGATGTTGATCTGCGCCTGGCCCAACGCCGGGCCCACTGGGGGCGCCGGAGTCGCCTTGCCGGCGGCGATTTGCAGCTTCACGTAACCTGTAACTTTCTTTGCCATGACTTGGTTGACTCCTAGCTTCTAGCTCCCAGCTTCTAGCCTGGGCGTCAATCTCTCCATTGTCATCCCGAGATTGTCATCCTAAGGCGACATCTTTTCGTCGCCGACGGATCAAGGATCTCTGCAATCCCTTGCGCTACGCGACCTTCTCTACCTGGTTGAACTCCAGTTCCACCGGAGTGGAGCGACCGAAAATCGTGACCATCACTTTCAGGGTCTCGCGATCTTCGTTCACTTCGTCGACGATGCCGGTGAAGCTGGCGAACGGGCCCTCGCTGATGCGGACCGATTCGTTTTTCTCAAACTTGACCTTTAGCTTCGGCTTCTCGCGGCTGTCGGCAACTTTGTAGACAATGTGTTGAACTTCTTCTTCCGAGAGCGGCGTCGGCTGCTGGCCGGTGCCAACAAATCCGGTCACGCGCGGCGTGGATTTCACCACATGCCAGACGTGATCGTCCATGTCCATTTCGACCAGCACGTAGCCGGGATAGAACATGCGCTCGGAGGTATATTTCTTGCCGCCGCGCACTTCGGTGACCGACTCAGTCGGAATCAGCACTTTGCCGATCTTGTCCTGCAGCCCGAAGGCGGCGACCCGCGATTCCAGGGACTCTTTTACCTTGCGCTCAAAGCCCGAGTAGGAGTGAATGATGTACCACTTCATGTTCGGGTTGCGAGGCGCCTCAGTCGAGGCGGCAGCGCCGTCCGTTGCGGGGGTCTGCGGTTCGCTTGCTGTGCTGGTTGCAGCTTCGTTTTTTTCTTGGTCCTGCATAATTTAAGATGCTTCTTCCCGGCCGGCCGGTCTCCTGCGCTACCTGGCGCATGCTGCTGCAATGTCATTAGTGATTCTTGAAAAAGGCAAACAAAGCCGTTACGCCGTGTTGAATGACGAAGTCGATCACGGCAAAATACAGCGCGAAAATAAAGACGGTAATCACGACCACTGTGGTCGTGGCTCGAACTTCCTTCCACGACGGCGCGGTGACTTTACGCATTTCGCTGCGCACATCGTTATAGAACGTCCGGGTACGCTCCGGCCAAGCCTTCATCCGGTCTCCAAAGTTGCCGCCGGCTGCTGCAATTGAATTTGCCATTTTCTTCGTCTCGACTGCCATCTCTGCTCCTGGCCTCTACTTGTTTCTCTGCTCTCCAAAAAATCTGGCAGGGGCGGAGGGATTCGAACCCCCAAGTTCGGTTTTGGAGACCGACAGTTTAACCGTTGAGCTTACGCCCCTAGAAACAGTTCTCAGTCGCCAGTCCTCGGTTAAAAACTGCGAGGACTGACCGCTGACTATTTCACTTCTTTATGAGCGGTGTGCTTACGGCAACGGCGGCAGAATTTCTTGAGCTCCAGCCGCTCCGTCATTGTCTTGCGGTTCTTGGTCTTCGAATAATTCCGCTCTTTGCAATCACCGCACTGCATCGTAATGATTTCTCTGGGCATAGCTCACTCCAAAACAGCCTTTGGCTTTTAGCCCCTTAGGCTCTGTCATCCTGAGCGAGACGTTTTTTGTCTCGCGAAGGACCTCTGCATTTCTTTGTCGTCCCTACGGGACTTGTTCTTCCCTCACCCAGGGCTAACGCCCTGGGCTACTATCGGCCGCCACTACTGCACAATCTCCGCGATCGTGCCGGCGCCTACAGTATGCCCGCCTTCGCGGATCGCAAACCGCAAACCTTTCTCCATGGCCACCGGCGTGATCAGTTCGATCACCAGGCTCACGTTGTCTCCCGGCATCACCATCTCGGTGCCCGCCGGTAATTCCGCTACGCCGGTCACGTCCGTCGTGCGCAAATAAAACTGCGGACGATATCCCTTGAAGAACGGCGTATGCCGTCCACCTTCTTCTTTGGTCAGGATATAAACTTCGGCTTTGAACTTGGTATGCGGAGTAATGGACCCGCCTTTGGCCAGCACCATGCCGCGCTCCACATCTTCTTTCGCAATGCTGCGCAGCAGCAACCCGGCGTTGTCGCCCGCCATGCCTTCGTCCAATTGCTTCTTGAACATTTCAACCCCCGTGACCACCGTCTTGCGGGTCTCGCGGAAGCCGACGATTTCCACCTCCTCGCCCACTTTCACCTTGCCACGCTCGATACGGCCCGTCACCACCGTGCCCCGTCCCTGAATCGAAAAAATATCTTCAATCGGCATCAGAAACGGCTTGTCCAACTCGCGCGCCGGCTGCGGCACGCTCTTATCCACCGCTTCCATCAAAGCGTCAATCTGCTTCTCCCACTTGGCTTCCCCGTTCAGCGCGCCCAAGGCCGACAGCCGCACGACCGGCACATCGTCGCCCGGAAACTTGTAGCTCTTCAGCAACTCGCGCACTTCCAGTTCAACCAGATCGAGCAACTCGGGGTCATCCACCGCGTCACATTTATTCAAAGCAACCACGATGTACGGCACACCCACTTGCCGTGCCAGCAGCACGTGCTCGCGCGTCTGCGGCATCGGACCGTCGGTCGCTGCCACAACTAAGATGGCGCCATCCATCTGCGCCGCGCCCGTGATCATGTTCTTGATGTAGTCGGCGTGGCCCGGGCAATCCACGTGCGCGTAGTGCCGGTTCGCCGTCTCATACTCGACGTGCGCCGTGGCAATGGTGATACCGCGCGCCTTTTCTTCCGGCGCGTTGTCGATGCTGTCGAAAGACCGGAACGTGTTCTTCGGATTGTGCTTCGACAATACCTTGGTGATGGCCGCCGTCAACGTGGTCTTGCCATGGTCAATATGACCAATCGTCCCGACGTTGCAGTGCGGCTTGTTACGATCAAATTTCTCTTTCGCCATAATTGCAGCCTCTAGCTCCTTAGCTTCCAGCTCAAACCCGATGTCATCTAGCTTTTGTCATCCTGAGGCGCGGCTCTTTGGCGCCGAAGGACCTGTGCAATCTCTTTAGTAATACTGATATAACTTCTTAAACTTGTGCCGCAGCGCGACCTCGACGCCCTCTAACTTCGAGAGATAAAACTCGCGCATCTGCGCCTGGTCGGAAACTGGCAGCGACCCATACAACTGCTGACCCATCAAACCCGATTCCCCGACCGATTCAAGCACCCTCTGTGCCAGGATCGCGTCGAAATCCCGAACGCGAATTCCTTTGCGATCCAACTGCTTTAGGAAACGTTCAGCCGTCTTGGGCAGGAACGCCTGCTCCACTGCGGCCTGCAGCTTCGCAAATTCCTTCTGCTTCTCGATCTTGATAGCGGCCTGTTCGAAGCTCGTCATCTCACCTGACAAAAGATCTCTCCCACAAAACGCTCGGGATTCCGGCTGCGGGCCAGCGCCTTCGACTCCGCTCAGGTCACCTCCGCAAACGCCTCAATTCTGGAGCGGGAGACGGGAATCGAACCCGCGACCAACAGCTTGGAAGGCTGTGACTCTACCACTGAGTTACTCCCGCCCTTTAAAAGCTCTCAGCTATCAGCCGTCAGCCTAACTCAGCGGCTAAAGCCGCATCTCATCCGACTCTTGGCGGCACGGCTGAAGCCGTGCCCTTCCCAAAATCGTGCGCCCGGTTGAACCGCGCTACTTAATCCGGTTCGCGCGGCTGCTGCGTTCTTCCAAACACAGCCAAACTATCTGGAGCCGATGACCAGGATTGAACTGGTGACCTCTCCCTTACCAAGGGAGTGCTCTACCAACTGAGCTACATCGGCCCTGAAACTCAGCTGTCAGCTATCAGCCTTCAGCTCTCTGCCAGTGCGAAACCGCTCAATCCTGGTCGCTTCCCTTATCCGCGTGAAGGACGTCATTGCGGCGCAACACCGACTTCACCGCGAAGAACGCCAGGACCACCAATGTTCCTGCCCGAAACTTCGGGTCGGTGATCGTGATCCAGGCCAGCGCTCCCAGCACCACGTAACAGATCAGCGCAATGGACAGGCGGTTCACAATCAGCGAATTCCAAATCATGGTGCACAGGGAAGGATTCGAACCTTCGTACCTCGCTAGGAGGGACAGATTTACAGTCTGTTGGCTTTAACCACTCACCCACCTGTGCATAAATTCTCGGGCGATGCGGCCGACACGATCCATCGATCACCAATACCGAAACTGCTGGAACGCACTCATGCCAAACCCGCAGACCAACTCTTATTTACTTTCGCAAAGCAGGGAAATCAAGGCTCACGCAAGACACCGCGAAGAACGCTGATCATCGATCACTGCACGCCGGAAAGTACCGAATGGAGTGCGTTGGAAAAACCTGTTGCGCCGCTACCGAGTCCGCCGTCTGCCGGAACTGCACTGCTTTCATTCTCTGGAGCTGGCGAAGGGATTTGAACCCCTGACCCTCTGATTACAAATCAGATGCTCTACCGACTGAGCTACGCCAGCAATTCGAGAGAAAGACGCGCCTTCGCGCGAACTTATCCCTCTGATCCCTTCCAGATGTCCGGGACAATTATTTAAGGTATCACAAGGGGAATTCAGCGTGCAAGCAATTGGCTCGAAAGCGATGCTCTAACGCAGAAACAAGATGGGACCCTTTCGTCCTTAATGAGATTGCTCCGCGGCCTTTGGGATAAAAGCTTTAGCCGCGAAGAACGCTGCAGAACACTGAGGAATCGCCCGGTTCGCAGAAAACACCGGCCGAAGGGGGCCGACCACTCGTACTATGACTGCCGCACCTGCCTAGATGCTATCATTTCATCCCTGACCGCATTTCATGCGAATTAGACGCGCCTTCCCCATTGCTTTAGCGCTCGTGATTGTGGCTGCGGCGGTGATGCTTGCCGTTCAGCTGCGAAAGCACGCTCCTCCGGAAGCGGCTCGGCTTTTGCCCGGCGCTGACGCCTTTGTGTATGGCAACTTTGTCTGGGCGCGCAAAGCGAACGGTGGAAAGCTTCTGCTCCCGGTCGCGCACGACCCGGAATATGAACGCTTCATTCAGGAGACTGGCTTTGACTTTGAACGCGATCTGAACGGAGCTGCCTTCGCCATCCATTACCCGCAGAACTGGCCCGGCGGTGGGACCGGAGGCGCGGCGTCTGAGCCCCGTTTTTCCGAAGTCTTCACGGGGAAGTTTGATGCGGGCAAGTGCCTCGCCTATCTGAAGCGGACCGCGCAATCGATCGAAAACTATAACTCGATCGACATCTTCACCCTTCCACTCTACGGACGGTCTTTCCGCATCGCAATTCTGGGAGTAGACATCGTCGCGGCTTCGAATCACGACGATCCGGCCGTAATACGCGGTATCGTCGACCGTTCCCGGCGGCTGGCGTCGCCGTTTGGAGGGCCGGCGCTCTTGCGGAAGTATTACAAGCGGGTGCAGTTGGCCAGCCCGTTTTGGATGGTAGCGCGGGTCGAGCCATTGGCGCGGCAATCCGCGGCCTGGGCGACAATTTTTTCCAAGCCTGCCGATTTGGTGGTTTCCGCCAGTTACAGCCCGCTGCATCTTCCGCTGCGCGTGGACGCGCTGCACCTGCGGGCGGAAGCCTGGGCCGGCAGTGACGAGGACGCCCGTGAGATTGTAGACAAGGCAAATCTGTTTCTGGCGATGTTTCGCAGCGCCGAGGTCTCGGTCGGAGCGCCAGGCACCGACGCCGACGTGAAGGCTCTTTTTGACAGCCTGCAGGTGCGCCAGGAAGGCAACCATGCCATCCTCGCTGCGGTTCTGCCGGGGCCGGTGCTGCGCAAGCTGAGTGAATCCCCAGAACAGACGTCAGCGCCTGCAATGCCGGCCGCCTCGGAGCAACCTCACAGCCCGCGCTAAAAGCGGACGGAACTTCATCCCTAACCCCGGCGCGTAACTTCACGCGTAACTTCCCAACTTCTGCAACTAAAGCCCGTGCCGAGCGTCTTATCCAATGAGGCAGCCTCCAGCAGCTACAATAAGAATCTGATGAACAGCCTTCCGCTTCCGATTGCCGCGTTCTTCGCGGGCTTGATTTCTTTCCTCTCGCCGTGCGTGCTGCCGTTGGTTCCTGGATATGTTTCTCTGATCTCGGGCGTGGGCGTGGAAGAGCTAAAGTCGCGGCAAAACCAATTGATGCGCCGTGTCATGGTGAATTCGGTTGGATTCATCCTGGGCTTCAGCGTCGTATTCATCACGCTGGGCGCAATCTCTACGGAGATCGGGCAGGTGGCAGCGCGCTACAAACACACGCTCTCCATCGTCGCTGGGGTGGTTATCATTATCTTCGGGCTGCACCTGACCGGAATTTTCAAGATCAAAGCACTTTACACGGACGCACGGCTGCACAGCGTCAAAGGAAGCAGCACACCGCTTGGAGCCTTCGTCATCGGATTCGCCTTCGCCTTCGGCTGGACGCCATGCCTGGGGCCGATCTTGACCGCGATCCTGACCCTGGCGGGCGAGCAGGACACAGTAGTAAAGGGAATTTTTCTGCTGGCTGTCTATTCGCTGGGACTGGCGGTGCCGTTCTTGTTGACATCGCTGCTGATGGAGCGCTTTCTGAAGTTTTATAGTCGCTTTCGATCCAAGATGCATATTCTCGAAGTGGCGAGCGGCGGCTTGCTCATCGCGCTGGGTGTGCTGCTTGTAATCGGCCGCTTTACGCTGATCTCGAGCTGGCTGTCGTTCCTGAATCGTTTCGCTTTGTAGTTGGAGGATCTGATTTATGTCCACGATTGAAAATTCCCTTGGAAGTGAGATCGAGAACTCTCAGCGGTGTCCGAATTGTGGCGCCCCCGTCGAAAACGGTCGCGATGTGTCCTTGGCTGCAGCAACGTGCGAAGTCTGCGGCGCCAGTCTCTCGCCCTCGGTCGTCGATGGCGGGAATCTTGAGGATAGCGGGATCTCCAAACCGCCGATGGAAAACCAAGGAAAGCGCAATCCGCTGGCCTTGGTAGTCGTTGCGGTCGTTGCGGCGGCAATGCTGTACTTCGGCTTTCACATGGCCCGGCGTTCAGGACCTGCGCCGCCTATCGCTAAGTCTGGACCTGCGCCTGATTTCACACTCCAGTCGCTCGACGGCAACAGCATGCGCCTGTCAGACCTGCGCGGCAAAGCCGTTCTGCTGAATTTCTGGGCCACCTGGTGCAGTCCGTGCAAAATTGAGATGCCATGGTTTATTGAGTTGCAGAAGCAGTATGGAGCCCAGGGTCTGCAGATTGTCGGCGTCGCTATGGATGATTCCAGCAAAGAAGACATCGCCAAGTTCGCCAAAGATATGGGAGTGAATTATCCCGTGCTGCTTGGCAAGGAAGAAGTAGGCGACGCTTACGGCGGGGTTCCGGCCTTGCCGGAGACTTTTTTCATTGGACGCGACGGAAAAATCGTGGACAAAATTATCGGCCTGAAGGGCAAGGCTGAAATCGAGGACTCGATCAAGAGGGCGCTGAACACGCAAGCGCCGAATCCGCCGGCAACGGCCGCATCTTTATCGTCGCTGCCTCAGAAGTGACACTAGGAAACCGCCTGGAATCGCTCTACTATGGCGGCACAGGAATGATCTTGCCAGGGCAAAAGTCGAGGCTCATTGGTCTGCTGGCGTTGGGCTTGGGTACAGTGGCGGCACAATCCGTCAAGGCGCCTTCAGTTGCGATTGCTCCCATTCCGCTGGTCACCGCTCCTCGCGCCGCACAGACTATGGTGGATCTGAACTTCCGCGTGGCCTCGGGATTTCACATCAACTCCAACACGCCGAAGTCCGAATTCCTGATTCCCACCAATCTCAGGATGGACCTGCCCACCGACATCATCCTGGGAAAGATTGAGTATCCCGCGGGCAAGGATCTGGCGTTTCCTTTTTCGCCGGATGAGAAGTTGAACGTATACAGCGGAGATTTCACGATTGCCGTAGCCGTCCATCCGCTGCACGCCGTGGTGCCCGGCAAATACGTAATGCACGGCGTCCTGCGATATCAAGCCTGCGACAATGCTCAGTGCTTCCCGCCGAAGACTTTGCCTGTAAATTTTGATGTGAAAGTCGTGAAAGAACCGCCCGGACCACGCCACAATCCCGCACAGAGCCCGCACGTGCACAACTAGCCGTCAGCTTCAAAACAACACTGACGTGTTCCCCGTTTTCGTACTACGTTTCCGATCGGCCTGCGTTCTAATCGGAAGGTGGCGTCGCGCTGGCGAGCGCGAGAATCGCTCCGGCAAACAGCAACGTGTCCGCAAAGTAGTTGATCCCCTCAACTTTGACTGCGGTGCTCGAATCGGCCAGCGACGCGATTAGAATCGGCCCATAGACGACTAAGACCAGCAGCACAATCCAGGTCCCGAGATAAGTTGCCGCCATCCGCGTCTTTTTGCCTAGCAGAACGCTTACCCCGGCTACGAGGAGAATTGCGCCCGTTAGATAGCCAATGAGCAGGCGTCCGGGAAGCCACGCGGGCATTAGTTTTTCGAGCGGGACTCCGGGAACGTTCACTGGGTGCAGAAAATGCTCAACCCCATAAAAAATAGCGGCGATCGCGATCAACACGCGGCCCACAGCAATGAGCGTGCTTGCGCCTTGCCCGCGGCCTTGTTCGCGACCTTTCTCGCGAAGGGCGCTTCCCGCAAGAATCGAGCTTCCCGCTAAGATCCAGCCCCCGCCGCCGAATGAGCTTTCGCGGAAGACAAATGTCCATGCAAACCTGTCTCTGGGGTGGGCATAAACTCCCGGGATGATCAGGATTGCCACAAAAAGAAACATCATGATCCCGAACAGCAGGCCCGACCAGCGCACCTGAATTTTTGTGGCAATGCTCAAGGATGCGGCGAGCAGCGCAAAGCCGACGAAATACGCCCAAAACAGACGCCACGGCATATACGCAGGCACGATGGCTAAGACTGATCCCACGTCCGAGAGATGCAGGGCGCCGAAGACCGCCAATGGGACGGCGAAACACAAATTGCTCAAGGCTACGATCTTGTCGAGGCCGCGGGCCCGCGCGATGTCGATCTTCGCAGCCCACAGGGCAATAAGAAAAAGCAGGATGCCGGCGCTGCACATCGAACCTGCTGTGCGAGAGAACTCCAAAAATGCGGCGAGTGAAGTTGAGTGCATGCGGGTGCACGGTGAGGCGTGTTATATCTCGGGAAACGTTTTCGCGGGGCAATACAACGGTGCGAATTGTACTACGAAGAGCAGAGAAGTATATTTGTTTCCGGTATGGGCTCACGCGGGCCAAAGGCTCCGTATCTCGCTGTTTCCACTACATTTACAGGCTTTTTGCAGACTTGTACGTACACCCTTGTACATAAAAATGTTCCTGCAGGAAAACTCGCCGCCATTTCGCCCTAACTCCCTTATTTCCTGGGGACTCCGCCCTGCTTCTTCTCCAGTTTCGCCCACGTATCTTTCAACGCAATCGTGCGGTTGAACACCGGTTTCCCCGGCTTTGAATCGGGATCGACGCAGAAATATCCCAGGCGCTCGAACTGATAGCGGCTTCTGACCGCCGCATGGGCCAGAGATGGCTCCAGCTTCGCGTCGGTGATGATCTCCAGTGAGTTGGGATTGAGATTGTCGAGAACGTCCTTGCCCTCTTCCACGTCACTGGGATTTTCCTTGAGGAACAAGTTCTCGTAGATGCGCACCTCGGCGTCGATCGCGCTCTCGGCCGCGACCCAGTGGATGGTCGCCTTCACCTTGCGGCCATCCGGAGCGTTGCCGCCGCGCGTCGCTGGATCGTAGATGCAGTGCACTTCGACGACTTCGCCCTGCTCGTTCTTCACCACGCTCTCGCACTTGACGAAGTAGCCGTAGCGCAGGCGGACCTCCCTCCCAGGCGACATACGGTAATACTTCGGCGGAGGAACTTCGCGGAAGTCATCCTGTTCGATGTAGAGCACACGCGAGAACGGGACCTTGCGCGAGCCAGCGCTCTCGTCTTCAGGGTTGTTGACCGCGTGCATCTCCTCGACTTGGTTCTCCGGATAATTATCAATCACGATTTTCAAGGGGCGCAGCACCGCCATGACGCGCGGGGCGCGCTTATTCAAATCCTCGCGCACGAAATGTTCGAGCATCGCAAGTTCGATCGAGCCGGTGGTCTTCGATACTCCAATGGACGCGATGAAATTTCGAATCGCCTCGGGCGTATAGCCGCGGCGGCGGATGCCGCTCAAAGTCGGCATGCGCGGATCGTCCCAGCCACTGACGCGGCCTTCCTGCACCAACTGCAGCAGCTTGCGCTTGCTCAAAAGGGTGTGCGTCAGATTCAAGCGGTCGAACTCGATTTGCTGGGAAGGGAAGATGCCGAGCTGCTGGATAAACCAGTTGTAGAGCGGGCGATGATCTTCGAACTCCAGCGTACACATGGAATGCGTGACCCGTTCGAGCGAATCCGATTGTCCGTGGGCGAAGTCATACATCGGGTAGATGCACCACTTGTTCCCGGTGCGGTGATGTTCGGCGTGAAGGATGCGGTACATCACGGGATCGCGCAGGTTCAGATTCGGAGACGCCATGTCGATCTTCGCTCGCAGAACCCGCGAGCCGTCGGGAAATTCGCCGGCCTTCATGCGCTGAAACAAATTCAGATTTTCGTCCGCCGAGCGATTGCGGTACGGGCTGTCCTTGCCTGGCTCGGTGAGCGTACCGCGATATTTGCGAATTTCTTCGGCCGAGAGATCGTCAACGTAAGCCTTGCCATCTTTCACTAGCTTCACCGCCCATTCATAGAGCTGGTCGAAATAATCGGAAGCGTAAAACAGTCCGTCCCAGTGGAAACCCAGCCACTTCACGTCGGCCTGGATGGATTCGACGTATTCGGTCTCTTCTTTCTCGGGATTTGTGTCGTCGAAGCGCAGATTCGTGTGTCCGCCGAATTCGTCGGCCAGTCCAAAGTCGAGGCAGATTGCCTTGGCGTGCCCGATGTGGAGATATCCGTTGGGCTCGGGGGGAAAGCGCGTCTGCACCCGGCCGGCAAACTTATTTGTTTTCAGATCCTCGAGAATGATGTCGCGTATAAAGTTGGACGGGCGGGGCTCAGGGGCGGCGTTTGCGCCGGTTTCGGCCTCGTTGTCAGACGTTTTCATAGCTTTGATCTTATCGCAAAGAACAGCGGGTCAGACTCCGGCGGAGACGACCTGCCCTGGAGCGCCGGCAGCGATTTCTCGTTGCTCAAGTTGTCGGCGGTAATGGAGATGACGCCAGCGCGTCATCTCCACCAGCGGCTTCCATACTGGATTCACGAGGTCGTGTTTAATCAGCAGATGCCAGAAGCGGTTGGAGCGCTTGTAGAGGTAAGACATTGCAAGGTAGAGCGGGATGGCCTGAAAACCTTTCGGCCGCCGCCGCCAAATCGATGCATGCGAGAACAGGCGTTGATAAATCCACGTATATCCCTGCTCGAGTTCCCCGGGGGTCATGTGCATCGGCTGAAAGACGGCGTGGCCCGTGTCATAGAGATTCCAGTTGCGATGCAGGATTCGTCCTTCCGCCTCCATCTGACGGAACAGCGGCGTGGCAGGGTAAGGCGTGAGAATGTGAAACGTCGCGCACTCCAGGCGATTCTCTTCGATCCATTCCGCCGTGCGGGCGAAAACGTCTTTTTGGTCGTGATCGAAGCCGAGAACGAACGATCCATTTACCTGAATGCCATAATCGTGCAGGATGTGCACACGCCGCGCGTAGTCGCTAGTCTTTGGCGTTTTTTTGCGCGAGTCGGCAAGATTGTCGTCGGAGAGCGATTCAAATCCGATGAAGACGCCGGTGCATCCCGCCAGCGCCATGTTGCGGATGAGGCTCGGATCGTCGGTGACGTCGATGGTGACGGCGGCGCTCCAAATTTTGTGGAGCGGGCGGAGCGCGGTGCACAGAGAGTGCAAATAATCGCGCCGCGAGCCGAGATTGTTATCGATGAACACTGCATAGGGCTGATTGTCAGCTTTGAACTCATCGGCCACCTGCTGAGGATGGCGCATCCGATACGGCATACGCAGACCCTCGGTCGCGAGATAGCAGAAGCCGCATCGGTTGTGACATCCGCGCGTGGCGATCAGGCTGGTGGTCGTGAGAAAGCTGCGCCGCGGAAGGAGCGATCGCCGCGGCGGCGGATCAGCGCAGTAGTCGTTTTCATAGGTGGCGACGTAGCGAGGCTGCAGTTTGTTCAACTCGACATCGCGCAGAATCCGCGGCCACAGTTGCACGCCGTCGCCAAGCGCAAGGGCGTCGGCGTGCAACGCGCATTCCTCGGGGCAGGACAGAACGTGCAGCCCGCCAAAAATCACCTTCGCTCCTCGCGCTCGATACCAGTCGGCCAATTCGTAGGCACGCCCCGCGAAAGTCAGATGAACGGTGATTCCGAGCACTTGCGGCAGGGGACGAAACGGCGGTCGTCCATCGAGAAGATTTTCGTCCCAGTACCCCACTCGCCAATGCTGGGGCGTCGTTGCGGCAAAGCTGGTCAAGGCGAGCGTCGGCGTGAGGACATGCTTGCCAAAGCTGGCATTCGCGTCCTTGGGATAAAACGGATTGATCAGGAGCGCGTATTTCGGCTCGACGATTCCGCCGGACTCGCTGTGATCAAGGGCAGGCGCGGTCGCCATCTCGCGCGGAATCCAGCGCTTCGGCACGGAGCGAAGGAACGGTTCATCAGGAGCAATCACGCGTTAACTTTATACCACAAAGTTCTTCGCGTCAATAAAACCAATCTATGTTAATTTCTTCCAGATTCCGAATGGATATCTTGGCTGTGTCTTGGCTATGCGCCCATGGTGAGCACGACTCGAAATCTGGCTCGCCCGCTGATCATTTGTTCGTAGGCCGCAGCCGCCTTCTCCAGAGGATAACGCTCGATCATTGGGCGAACTCCGCTCAACGCGCTGAACCGGAGCGTGTCTTCAGAGTCCTTGGCGGTTCCCGAGGGCCATCCTTGGATATCCTTGCGCTGGCCAATGAGCTGTAGCGGAGTGACACTGAGAGACTCAAAACCGGCTCCCACGACCAGCAGCTTGCCGTTGCCGGCCAGCCCATCGACCAGAGCCGAGATAGATTTCGAATCGGGCGCCGTAGCCAGGATCAACCGGGCTCCTCCCAATTTTTGCAGCGCTTCGGCGGGAGCGCCGGCGGCGGTATCTACATAGTGGTGAGCGCCCAACTTCCGGGCCAGCGTTTCTTTGTCTTTGCCGCGGCCGACGGCGACGGTACGAAAACCCATCTGCCGGGCATACTGAATTCCGAGATGTCCCAGGCCGCCAATGCCCTGGACGGCGACCGTGTCTCCGGCGCGAGCTCCTGAATTGCGCAACGAGTTGAATACTGTGATGCCAGCGCAGAGAAGTGGAGCGGCTGGGGCGGCGTCCAAATCGTCCGGCATTGCGGCGACGGCTTCGGCGTGCGCAATCATGTACTCCGCATAGCCTCCATCCGAGTGGATGGCGGTAATCTTCTCGACCTGGCAGAGGACAAAGTCTCCGCGGCGGCAGGGATCGCACTGGAAGCAGTGCCCGCCGTGCCATCCCACACCGACCCGCTGGCCTGACTTCCACAGCGTGACGTCTGGGCCGATAGCGTCGATGCGTCCGGAAATTTCGTGACCCGGCACGCGCGGATACTGAATTCCGGGCCAGAGCCCTTCTTTGACTAAGGCATCGCTGTGGCAGATGCCGCAAGCCTCCACTTTGATGCGCACCTGGCCGCGACCGGGCTGCGGGATCGGACGTTCGACGACCTCAAAATTTCCGCCTGGCTTGCTGATTTGCACTGCTTTCATGAGACCTCTTTCGCGATGAACGATAACTGCGGGATAAATCGTGCGGCCCGATATCTGCAAGCGCGGCGGGGCGCTGCAAAATCTTATAGATCAATCGCAATCGGTCACGGATGCAACAAATTGGAAGGAGCTCGTCTTGAAGGAACCGCTATCCGACTCGCGAAATCGCCTGTTCGATCCGGGTCAGCGTCGTCTCCCGGCCCAACACTTCCAGAGTCTCGAACAATGGCGGTGCGTTCTTGCGGCCGCAGACGGCGACGCGTATGGGCTGAAACATTTGCCCGGCCTTGATGCCCAGTTCCTGTGCGGCTGCGCGCAGACTTTGATCCAGTGGGTCGTGCTTGAATTCGACCTTTGCCAGCACTTCCTTCGCCCGCTGCAAAACTTTCTGCGCCATGGGCGCGTCGCCTTTTTGCGGGATGAGTTCGGCTGGGTCGTACGGCGGCAACTGGTCGACGAAGAAGAAGTCGGCGGCGCTCAGCACGTCGCGCAGCAGTTTGATGCGCTCGCGGATCAGTGGCGTGATGCGAAGCATTTTTTCGGGCGTGACGTTGAAGCCGGCTTCGCGCACCATCGGCAGAAGCCGCTGAGCCAGGTCTTCGATCGGCAAAGCGCGGATGTGTTCGGCGTTCAGCCAGAGTGCCTTGGGATCGAAAGTGTCTTCTGGGGTGGAATTGGCGGGCAACAGTGCCCGCCCCACATCACCTGATTCCTTGAAGTTCACCACCGCATTCGCGCGGTTGATGCCGTCGAGCGAGAATGCGTCGATCAGTTCCTGACGGCTCATCAACTCGCGATCGTTTTTGGGGGACCAGCCGAGAAGACATAAAAAGTTAATGAAGGCCTCGGGCAGGAATCCGGCGTCGCGGTATGTGGTCACGCTCACGATCGGGCCATGGCGGCGCTTCGAAAGCTTGGTGCCGTCCGGAGCAACCAGCAGCGGCAGATGCGCGAACTGCGGGGGGATGAATCCGGCAGCCTCGAATATCAAGACGTGTTTGTAGGTGTTCGAAAGATGGTCCTGGCCACGGATGATGTGGCTGATGCGCAGATCGGCGTCGTCGGCGCAAGAGGCCAGGTGATAAGTCGGCATGCCATCGGAGCGTAACAAAGCGAAGTCCTCGATGTCGGCGCCGGCCTTCACCTGCTCGCCATACACGGCGTCGGTAAAACTCACAACTTGCCCGGCCTCGCGCGGCACACGAAAGCGCAACGCAAACAATTCTCCCGCACCGGCGCGGCGATCGCTTTCCTCCCGTGAAAGTTCGCGCATTCCGGGATTGAACAACCACGTCCCTTGCGCCCCTGATCTCTCGCTGTCCCCCGCGTGCGCGGGCGTAAAGTCGCGATAGGCAAGGCCCTTCTGAAAAATGGTGTCCGACATCTGGCGATGCAGCGCTCCGCGCTCGGACTGCTTGTATTCTTCATCCCAGCTGAGGCCCAGCCACTTCAATCCTTCAAAAATGGAATTGACTGACGCATCGGTATTGCGTTCGACATCGGTATCGTCGAGGCGCAAAATCATCGTTCCGCCGTTGTGGCGGGTGTACAGCCAGTTAAAAATGAAGGTGCGGGCGCTGCCGACGTGAAGGAACCCTGTGGGCGACGGCGCAAAGCGTACTCTGGGCTTGCCTGGCGACAGTGAGTTCAAAACTTCGGGCATAGTCAGATCGATTACGAAGACTTTGGTATGGGGCGCCGCATCTCCCGAGAGAGAAGTCTCGCTGGTGCTGTCAGATTCGATGGTTCGACCTTCGATGGTACGAGCAAGCGAAAAAGAACGTCAAGCGCGGCGCCATAACAAATTGGGACGCAACCCTTTGATTTCAAAAGATATCGAATGCCTGGGAGTGTACTTAAATCTTATTGTGTTCCCCGGCGCAATGTGAAAACATTAGCTCACTGTTTCCCCCCTAAACTGAGCCAGAGGGCGTGGCCAGAGGTGTCTTCAACGACCCTATGAACAGTGTTGTCATCACGACGGTTTTAGTTCCGGGATTTGTCTCGGTTCTGCTGTTTCTGGTATTCACTTATCTGCACGAGCAGAGCCGGCAAGCCTACTTCCGCGCGTGGCAACTGGCCTGGGCCGCCTATTCCCTGCACTACATTCTCGATACGTTTCCAAAGTCTTCTGCCGCGTTCTTTATCAGTGAGCTTTTTCTGGTCGCGATGGCGTTGTGTATTTTTGTTTCGACGCGGCTGATGCGCGGCTCCTATCGCTTCCAGTGGTATGACGCTGCGGTGGGAACGGTTGGCGTCGCGCTCGCCTGCCTGACGCTGCGAGGTCACATTGTTAACGGGGTGTTCCGCCCCGACGCCCAGCCCGCGGTACGTCTGGGTTTGGGTCTGGCCGCGATCCTGCTCTACTGTTCGGCTGTCTTTTATTTGAACAGCCATCGGCGCAAATCACTCGCTTTTTGGGTGCTCGCGGTTTCTCTGGCATTTTGGGCTGTTCTGATGGGGGTGGGACAGCTGCAGAATCCGTGGACGGAAATGTTCGGCAACGCCAGCCGTTTGTTCGGTCCGGTTCCACAGATGCTGCTGGGCATTGCCATGGTGATGGTGTTGTTTGAAAACCAGCGCAACGCTGTGCAGGAAAATACGCTGGCTCTTTCGACTCTGGGGGTCGACCCTCGCCGTCTGCTCTTCGCAGAAGACCTGGTGCCCAGCATGCAGGCCGCGCTGGAACGCTTACGCAGCGCCCTGCCAATGGAGCGCGCGGCCATCTTCATCACCGAGCGCTGGCGTGGTCTGTTGCCTTCGGTGCAGCAGGGCTTTGAACCGGGATTCCTGGCCGCTCTGGAAAGCAGCGGGGCTGGAGATTATATCTGCGAACTGGCGTACCGGCGGAACGGAGTTTTCACTGTGCAGCATCTGGCAGAGATGACCGAACCGCTTCCGGTCGCGTCGGTCGGGGCTTTCGCGGAATTGAAGAGGATCCTTACCGAAGCGGGAATTCGCAATCTCACCGCGGTCAGTCTGCAGACTCGAGAGCACAATTTCGGGGTGATCTTATTCCCTCACGCCGAGCGCCGCGCGTTCGGTTCATCCGGACCACGCCTCATGGTAGGGCTTGCCTTGCAGTTGGGCCTGACCCTGGAAAACTATGTGGTCAGTCACGACGCTCATCGGCGCACAAAAGAGTACGAACTGTTAACCGAGATCGGCAAGGCAATCAGTTCGCGCCTCGACCAGGACGAGATTCTTCGCACCATCCAGGTCGAACTGGGCCAGATTTTCGATACCAGCCACTTCTATATCGCATTCCAGGAAGGTGAAGACCTCCGCTTCGAGCTCGAGGTCAGAGATAATCGCGTTCTGCCCAAACGCACGCGTGAATTGAGAAATGCTTTCAGCGAATATGTGATTCGCACCGGCGAACCGCTGCTTATCCGCTCCGATCTGGAGACCGTACGGCAGAATTTAGGGATAGGTTATATTCCGGGGCGTCCCGCCAAATGCCTAATCGCCGTCCCCATCTTCCTGGGCAAGAAAGTGGCCGGAGTCATGGTCGCCATGAATCCGGACCGGGAGTTCGTCTTCGAGCAGCGCGACCTCGACGTGCTGGCAACGGCTGCGGGGCAGGTATCGGTCGCAGTGGAGAATGCCCGTTTATTTGGCGACGAACAGCGCCGCTCGCGCCAACTCGCCTTTCTCAACAACGTTTCCCGTACTGCCATCTCCAGCGATGATCCGGTGCACATGCTGGCCCAGATCGTCACGGAAATTCAAAAGAATTTCAGCTTCGATCACATTGGCATCGGATTACTCGACTACGGCACTAAGGAAATCGAGATCAAAGCAGAGGCAGGAGCGACGGCGCACGCCGTGGGCAAACGCATTCCTCTGGGCGTCGGCATTCTGGGTCGGGTGGCGCGTACTGGGGAACGCGCTATGGTGCAGCATGCTTTGCCCGGCAATTTGACGGGGATTCTTCCCGATTCTCGCGCCATCCTTTGCATTCCAATCACCTATGGCGAATCGCTGCTCGGTGTGCTCAACATCGAGAGCCGCAACGAGAACGCGTTTTCGCCCCAGGATGTTTTGATTCTCAACACGCTGGCCGACTTGCTGGCGACTGCGCTGCACAATGCTTTCGTCTTCCAAAAATTGCAGCAGCAGTCCATCACTGACGGCCTGACCGGAATCAAGACTCGGCGTTTCTTTTGGGAGGCCTTGTCGGCGGAGTGGAAGCGCGCTTCGCGCTCCGGACGGCCGTTCTCCGTCGTGCTCATCGATCTCGACAAATTCAAAGAGGTCAACGACACCATGGGCCACTTCGAGGGCGATCTCGTGCTGGCTCGGGTGGGCCGGCTTCTGGAACAAAAGTCTCGAACTTCGAACGTGGTCGCCCGCTATGGCGGGGATGAGTTCATCGTCCTGATGCCGGAGACCGGCCCCGATCAAGCCCAGGTGTTGGCCGAGCGCCTGCGCCAGTGGCTGGCTGGCGATCCTATGCTGGCGGAGCACCACATTACCGGCAGCTTCGGAGTTGCCAGTTTCCCCATGCACGGATTCTCTATCGAAGACATCATCCGCGTGGCCGACGCCGGCATGTACGTTTCCAAGCGTTCGGGAGGAAATTCTGTATCGACGGCGCAGGAATATGTCGAGGGCCAGGACTTCGCACGGCAGCGGCAGCAAATTTCGGCGTACATCGAAGGCTTTCTGCAACGCGAACAGACTGGACCGGAGCATCTCGAGGAATTAACCTCAACGCTCTATAAACTTTGCGGCGGCGATGAAGATTGCAATGTTCCAGTGCTAAAGGAAGCGATCGAATCGCTCAGCCGCGCTGCCGAGTCGCGCGAACTGCAAACTGCCGGCCACGGCGATCTGGTGGCGCGTTATACCGAAGTGATTGCGCGTGCGCTCGGGCTCTCGTCGGAAGAAACGGCCGATCTGGTATATGCCGCCCGGGTTCACGACGTCGGCAAGATTTTCATTCCCGAGCGCATCCTCAACAAACCGGGACCGCTGAGCGATGATGAATTTCTTCGGGTGAAAATGCATGCCCATGTGGGTGCGGAAATTGTCGGCACCATCCCTCACAGCCACATGATGCGCGAGGCCATCGAACATCATCACCAGGGCTTTGACGGCACGGGCTATCCCGATGGGCTGCGAGGCGAGGAGATTCCGCTGTGGGCACGCATCATCGGCCTGACGGATGCTTATGCCAACATGGTTACCGAGCAATCGTTCGCCGCTGCCCGCACCCCAGAACAAGCACTCGACGAGCTGTCGAAGATGAGTGGAACGCGCTTCGACGGCATGTTGGTGCGCCTGCTTCTGCGCGGACTGAAGTCGGAGCGCATGTCGTCGGGCACCGGAGACTGACTCTTCAACTTGCAACACCAGACGAGAACCTAGAAACTAGTCTGCTATGTCCATCCCTCTTTCTCTTTCCGGTAAAGTCGCCCTCATTTCTGGCGGTTCGCGCGGTATTGGCGCGGCTACGGTACGCATGTTTGCCGCAGCTGGGGCGAAGGTCGCCTTCAGCTATCGCAACGCCCGGCCTCAGGCGGAGGCACTAGCCACAGAATGCGGCGCGGCGGTCTGCCATCCCATCGCGTCTGATTTGAAGAACCCTGAGGCGACGCATCCACTGGTCGCGGAGACCGTGCGGCATTTTGGTCGGCTCGATATTCTCGTTGCCAACCACGGCGTCTGGCCGTCACAGGACGTGCCCATCGAGCGCATGTCCGATGAGCAATGGCGGTCAACGATGTCCATTAATCTCGATGGAGTCTTTGGCCTGGTCAAATACGCGGTGGCGCAGATGAAAGCGCAGCCGCGCAAGCACCCTGCCGCAGGACATATCGTGCTCATCAGTTCGACCAGCGGCCAGCGCGGCGAAGCGTTTCACTGCGACTATTCCGCAACCAAAGGCGCACTCATCAGCATGACGAAAGGACTCTCGACTGAACTCGCATCGGCCGGCATTTACGTGAACAGCGTCGCCCCCGGCTGGGTGGACACTGACATGAGCGCGGCCGCGCTGGAAGATCCGAAAAGCGGAGACGAAATTCGGAAGACTATTCCCCTGGGCCGCGTGGGTAGGCCGGAGGAAATTGCCGCTCCGATCCTGTTCTTGTGCACCGAACATGCCAGTTTCATCACGGGAGAGGTTTTCAACGTGAACGGTGGCGCGGTCCTCACGGGATAGAAAAAGCTCTCCAACCCGCGCGAGCAGCTTGCTTTCCACCCCTTTCCTGCATCCAAAGAATGAGAGGAGCTTCACTGGCGCAGGCAGAAAACCCACTAGAAACGCTACAATTCTTATTGCGCGTGGTTCATCCCTCAACGGAAATGAAACGGTTTCTGCAGATCCTGGTTTTGGTGTGTTCGGTCGGCTGCCGTGCTTTGGTACATGCCCAAAGCACGGCGCCCCAGTCGTCGAGTCCGGCACCGCCCCAATCCACACCAGCGCCCGCGATTTCGCCAGATCAGGAAAATGCTCATCAGGCCAAGGCCATCCTCAATCAGGGAATTCAGGCACTGGGCGGAGAGATTTACCTCACCATTCGCGACCGCGAGCAACAAGGGCGCGGCTACAGTTTTCACCATGGCAACCCGAACGGAAGCGGCGGCGTGTTTTGGAGCTTCACCGAGTTTCCCGATAAAGAGCGGATCGAACTCACCAAAGAACGGGACATCGCGGAACTCTACGTTGGCAACAAGGCATGGGAGATTACTTATAAAGGGCCGCATCCGATTGAGCAAAAAGATCTCAACGACTACCTGCGCCGACGCCGCTTCTCGCTCGATACCGTACTTCGAACCTGGGTCAACGATCCCAGTGTCGTGCTATTGTTCGAAGGCTTCGCTGTGGCCGCGCAACATCCCGCGCAGCAGGTCACGCTGATCAATACACAGGATGAAAGCGTCACCCTTTATTTCGATAGCGATACCCACTTGCCGGTCAAAAAATCGTTCTCCTGGCGCGATCCCGTCGATCGCCAGAAAAATCTGGAAGAAGAAGTTTACGAAAACTACCGCCAGGTTTCCGGTGTGATGGCACCTTACAACCTGACTCGCTATTTCAACGGGGATATGGCCAGTCAACGATTCCTCAACTCGGTCACGATAAATCAGGGACTCGACGAAGCTATGTTCGATCCTCACTCCGGCTACAGCCCCAACAAACCGGTCAAGCCCAAAAGTAAGCGGTGAGATTTGAAGAATCTATAGATTTCTTGCTTTCCTGGATCTTCTCAAGGTCGGAAGTCTTAAGATCGATAACATACACTTCCAATTAGGGTTAGTTGACTTCGCTTGAGTCTCTCCCCGTTTAGAACAGTTCGCTGATCGCCACGCACCGTGGCTTTTTTGCCACAGCCAGTTTTCGAGGCTCAGGGCGTAGTCTAGGTCATTCATCAACGCAAACTTGTTCCTTGTTGACCCCCGAGCAGACAATACGCTCCACGGTGGAATGCAGCGGCATCGGTCTGCATAGCGGCGCCCCTGTTTCCATGCGCATTTTGCCCGCGCCATCGGGCAGGGGTATCGTTTTTCGCCGCACCGATCTCGATGGTTTCGAGATCGAGGCAATCAGTCGCAATGTGGCTCGCGTCAGTTACGCCACCAGCCTCATGAAGAAGGGCGTGTTCATTTCCACCACCGAGCACGTACTCTCCGCCTTTATTGGCATGGGCATTGATAATGCGATCGTCGAGCTCGACAACCTTGAGTTGCCAATTTTGGACGGCAGCGCGCGCCCCTTCATCGAAATGATCCAGAAAGCTGGCACGCGCAAACAGCGCCGTGCCCGAAAGTATTTGAGGATTCGGCGGGAGCTCGAGATGCGTGAAGGGAACAAGTTCATCGCGGTTTATCCCGCTGAAACTTATTCCGTTTCCTATTCGATCAATTTCCCCCATCCCCTCATTGGGAAAGAGACTTTCCAGGTCGAACTGACCAACGGAAGTTATGTGAGGCATATCGCGGGCGCGCGCACCTTCGGTTCGCGCCAGGACGAGCAGGCCATGCGCAACATGGGCCTAATTCGCGGCGCTTCCAGCGAGAACTGCATCGTGCTTACCCGCGACGGTATCGAGAACGGACCGCTCCGCTTCCCGGACGAATTCGTGCGCCACAAAGTACTGGATCTGGTAGGCGACCTGGCGCTGTTGGGAAAACAGATTCTCGGCAATGTGGTCGCCGATCGCGCCGGTCACGCCATGCATACCGCGCTGGTCTCGCGCATCCTGCGCGACAAGACGCTTTGGGAGGAAGTGACCTTCCCTAGCGAAGACCGGGCGAACTCGTCGGCCCACAGCGCCGAAGCTGCGGCAGGGTCATCCCTGTAATTCCACAGTAAAACTGACTCCGAGAGTAAAACTGTCATCCCGACCGGAGCTGTGCGCCAGCGACGGCGTAGTGGAGGGACCTGCTTGTTTTCTTCGGTCGGTGACGTGCCGCGCAGTATTAGCGCTAGTCTGCTGGCTCGCAGGGCGCCCCAACGGAATCGTGCACATCGCGCGGGTGCTCTCGCAGTAACCGTTCCAGCTCAGCTCGCGTGTGATCAATCACAGCGGTCGCAAACCGGCGTGCAGATTCCTGGCGCTCTTTTGATAGTTCTTTTACTCGCATGTTCAAGAGTGGAATATCGTCCTCGAACCAGCGCAGAGTTTTTCGCACTTTGGCAATGCGGAAGTCGTTCGTCACAATCCGTCCCTCTCCTCGTAAGCAAGAAGTGAACCTCCAGATTGCCACGCATACGACTACGCGCAAGTCTCAAGAAAGATACCTCTATCGGGATAGATTCCCGAGAGGACGCCCCGCGGGACAGCCGCCGGGAGCGGCTACTTTTGCTCCGATCCAAGAAAACTGGGGCTAGGCGCCTGATTCCGCGGCTGCCATTCGCTCTTTGACTCCGGGAAATTCCTGTTCCATTCGCTGGTCCAGCCACTGTTCCAGCTGTTCTTGTGAGTCCTTCGCAACATTTCGAAATCGAAATCCGGCCAGGCCTTTTACATCGACCCAGGCGACCTCAGCCTCTACTTCGAGATGTACATTCTTACCCGGCAACGAGAAGTTCAGCCGCGGGGCACACCCCTTGGGCAGCCCCTCCCGCATCATGAGTGCGATACCGCCCTCGCTGATATTGGTGCTAGTGGCGTTCAACGTTTTTCCTTCGAGAACGATTTTCACCAGCATCTTTACCGGCTGGCGGAAGTAACGGCGTCGCTCCTTTACCATGAAATTCAACGCCGCATGAAAGCAGCGCGACGCGTTCAGAGCGCTGATCGGTTTTTGCAGAACAAAGCTGGCCCCCATGCCAAAAGCTTCCTGGGTGGTCGTTCTTTTTCCGTTCAAAATGGCGAAGGCAACGGAATTCTTGTTGCTTGGAGTGGTCCGTAAGCCCTGAAGCACGGCCAGTCCACCGTTCAAGTCGTCGCAATCCACGATCACGGCATCGAACTTGTCGGAGATCAGAATCTTAGCGCCGGCCCGCGCTTCGTGGCAGATTTCCACTTCAATCGATAATTTCTCGAGCGTGGGCCGGATCACGCGCAAAACTTCGGGATCCTTACTCAGAAGCAGCGAGTCCAGCGTCATACCGCGATTTTAGGGGTGGCGGGAGATGCGCGATAGTGACCAAGGTCATGGCCCCTCCGTCCAGAATGGACTGTTACGAAATCCGAACACGTGAAAGATTGTGCTGCGCAATTTTGCAGAGTAAAACTGGACAGCAGTAACCGCAATGAGCAATCGCGTCTATCTTTCGCTCGGATCCAATATGGGAGATCGCGAGGCCTATCTGCGCGAGGCGATCGCCAGGCTACAAGGTGAGGGCCGGGTCGCGTCAGTCTCTTCGTTCTACGAGACTGAGCCCGTCGAGGTCACGGACCAGGAGTGGTTTTTGAATTGCGCGGTGGCTCTCGAAACTACCCGGACCCCGGAGCAAGTGATGGCCGCCCTCCTCAACATCGAGCGCGTGATGGGCCGTCAACGCATCCTGAGGAGAGGCCCGCGCATCATCGACATCGATATCCTTCTCTTCTCCGATCGGATCATCGACTCGAATGAGTTGACTGTTCCTCATCCCGCGATGCACCAGCGGCGGTTCGTGCTTCAACCTCTGGCGGAAATCGCGCCTGCAGCGCGCCATCCGGTGTTGAAGAAAACCATTCGCGAACTCCTCGACGCTCTGCCCGCCGGACAAAGCATTCGCCTCTTCCACGATCACCACGAAGCCAGCGATCAACGACCCAAGACCAACGACCGCACTACGGCAGAATGAGCCGACTCCCGGCTTCCTGGGGCGCGAGCACGGCCGCTTCTTTCTCGGGGAACTGAGCGAACATAAATTCCACAAAGGCTCGTGACTTCGGACGGCCCGACGTTCGCCCGTGGGCCAATCGCACCAGAAAGACCAAAGCCTTGAGCACATCTGAATCCCGCAGCGCCGAGTAGCCGGTATGTTTCTGTTCCGCTTCGCGGTATTCCTTCACCATGTTCTCGACTTCGGCGGCGGCTCTGCGCTGCGATTCGCCGGTCAAGGGCTGCTCGTAGTGCAATCCTGAGCTCACCAACCGCTCATAGCTTTTGGACAGGACAGTCAGCGCGGCAATCAGATCCTGATCGTGCAGGCTGGGATCGGCACGGGCAGCCTTGGCCAGGGCATAGGTCAAGCCCATGAGGAGGTGTTCTTTTTCATACATGAACTGATCCGTGACCTCGACCTGCAGAAACAACGCCGCCGGATCGATCTGGTCTGAGGAGCGCGGCTTTTCGTGCTCCCGCGCCTGTAGCAGATACGGACAATCGCTCGGACAATCGAGAGTCACTTCCCGCTGCTCGCCGCAACACTGCGGGCAAATGCGCCCGTGAACCGCGGGACAAAAGCGTTTCTCCTTGCGAACTTCGCAAATAGCGCAAGTCAATCTGGATACTCCTTGAACATGCGGGCTTACCGCAGGTTACCACGCGGGTACGCATACCACGCACATTCCGGCATCTCCATGTGCCGGAAGCCCTCTAAAAATGCCGTATTCCGCGTTTGTAAATTACAAAACCCTCGTAAAATAAGGTGTTTTCCACAGCCTTGTGGGTATAAGATAGGCCCCGATGGTATTAAACCGAATTACCGTCGAGGAGAAAACACATGGCAGCAGGTTTGACAAAAACACAGCTCATTCGGCATCTCGCCGAAAAGACCGAGCTTCCCAACAAAACCGCAGCGGCATTCCTGGAACAACTGGCCGATACCGCTATTAAGGAAACCAAGAAGAACGGCATCTTCGTTGTGCCCGGCTTGGGCCGTCTGGTGAAGGCGCACCGCAAGGCTCGTGTGGGACGCAACCCGCAGACCGGCGAACCCATCCAGATTAAGGCTAAGACCGTCGTGAAGTTCCGCGTCGCCAAGGCCGCGAAAGACGCGATCGCCCCCAAAAAGTAGTCTCGGCTTTTATGTAAATCAAGGCCGGCCGAGCGCCGGCCTTTGATTTTGTGGGGAAGTTCAAAGTTTTAAGGTTTCAGAGTTTCAGAGTATGAAGCAGCGAAAAGAAATCCAAAGCCATGAAACTCTGAAACCTTGAAGCCTTCAAACTTTGCTTATGCTCAACTGGATTGTGATCGGAATTGGCGACATCGCAACTCGCCGCGTCATCCCCGCGATCCAAGCCGAGCCTCGAAGTCGCCTCTACGGCGTCGTAACACGCGACCCTGCAAAAGCGTCTCCGCACAATGGGCGCGTCTGGGAAACTCTCGATCTGGCCCTCACTGATCCTGAAGTTCACGCGGTCTACGTGGGAACGCCCGTCTTTCTTCACGCCCCTCAAACAATTCAGTCTCTTCGTGCCACTAAACATGTGCTCTGCGAAAAACCGATGGCCATGAGCGAAGCCGAGGCCCACACCATGCTGCAAGCTGCGGAAGCCAGTGGCAAAACTCTCGGAGTTGCTTACTACCGCCGCTCTTATCCCAAAGTGCAACGCGCTAAACAGTTGCTGGCGGCCGGCGTGATTGGCATCCCCGTTCTCGCCGAACTCACCAGCCACGCCTGGTTCGATGGCCAAGGCAGCCGCAGTTGGCTGATTGATCCCGCCCAGGCCGGCGGCGGTCCGCTATTCGACATCGCATCGCATCGCATCGACGTCCTCAATTTTATTTTCGGGCAGCCGTTGCGAGTTAGTGCGCAACTCTCGAACGTGGTGCATCACTATGCAGTCGAAGACAACGCTACTGTGATGATCGAATATGCAGGCGGAGTTCGCGGCATCGTCGACGTTCGCTGGCATTCGAAAGTGAATCGCGACGATTGCCGCATCCGCGGCACCGAGGGCGAGATGGAGTTGTCGCCGCTGAATGGGCCCGACCTGGTCTATCCGGGTAGCCGCGAAAATCTCCTTCCTCACTCCAATCTGCACTACCCTATGCTGGAGAATTTTGTCGATGCGGTCGAAGGCAAAGCCCCATTACTCGCCAGCGGCGCATCGTCGTTCTGGACAGACTGGGTCACCGAGCGAGCACGTCGCACTTCGTAGCGCCGGCACCTGTGGCGAGGGCGCCTCGCCCTCGCAGTAGGGAGCAAGACGCTGCCAACGGCAACCTCACCTGCCATACTCATTCTTCACCACCTCGCCACTCTTCATCACAAATTTCACGCGCTCCAAAGTGGTCACATCCTTGATTGGATCGCCATCCACCGCTACGATGTCGGCCCACGCACCCGGCTCAAGGCTGCCAACTTTGCCGGACCACCCCAACAAATCCGCCGCATTCACCGTCGCCGCCTGAATCGCCTGTAGCGGCGGCAGACCCAGCTTCACCATCACCGCAAACTCATGTGCATTCAGGCCATGCGGATACACCGCGGCATCCGTGCCGAAAGCAACCTTCACTCCACTGGCAAATGCGTGCGCAATGTTCTTGCGCGCCGCCGGAATCACCTCCTGCGCCTTGGCCAGCAGCGGCGCAGGCAGATGAGTCAAACCCGCATTTTCGATCATCCAGTCGCCAAGGTAGAGCGTAGGCACAAGGTACGTGCCATGCTCCTTCATGGCTGCGATGCCCGCGTCGTCAATGTAAGATCCGTGCTCAATCGAGTCGACTCCCGCCTCCGCGGCCCAGCGAATTCCTTGCGCTCCGTGGGCGTGCGCTGCAACTTTGCGCCCCAGCCGATGTGCATCGGCCACGATCGCTTTCATCTCCTCCAACGTGTATTGTGATGCCTGTGGATTATCTCCCAGCGACAACACTCCGCCCGTGGCGCAGACCTTGATGAGATCCGCGCCGTATTTGATGTTCTCGCGGACCTTGTGTTGCACCTCGGTAATGCCGTCGGCAACGCCATCGCTTACGGCGCGATATTCCGAGGGCAGCATGTTGTTATCGCAATGTCCTCCGGTAATGCTCAACGGCGGCCCGCTGACCAGCAGCCGAGGGCCGGCCACGTCGCCAGCGTTGATCGCGTCCCGCAAAGCCACATCGCTAAAACCGCGAGCCCCCACATTGCGTGCTGTCGTAAATCCTGCCAACAACGTGAGTCGCGCGCTCCTGGCTCCGATGAGCGCCTCTCGCGGCACGGAAATCGCCAGGCGGTCGTAGCCAAACCTGGGCTCCATGGTCAGGTGCGTATGCGCGTCAATCAATCCCGGCAACACAGTCGCGGTCGGCAACTCGATGCGCACGGCATCTGCGGGAACCTTCGCCTCCCCACTAGCGCCGGAACTGATAATCTTCCCATCTTCGATGACCAGTGTTTGGTCAGTCAGCGTCTTGCCGGTTTTCACATCGAGCATGTGACCGGCATGCACCGCAACGTGCCGCGACGTCTGCGCAATCCCCTTCATTCCCAGACAAGAGAATGCAATCACGGCCAGAACCGCCCAAGTCTTCTTCGTCATGAAATATCTCTCCCTTCGATCGACACGGCGACTATGCGACTTACCCGTCGTCGCCGTCCGTCCAAACCCCACACCCGCCCAGCGTCAGCGGCAGAAAAAATGGTAGGTAGCAAGATCAACGGCAAAGTATCCAGCCACGCGCCGAAATGGCGCCACAATGGCGCTCCCTGGCCCGGTTCCCACCAGGCCGCGAGAGTCAGATTGATCAGAAAACAGGATGCCAGAACGGCAGCGGGCCGCACCCAAAGCCCGATCAGCAGAGAAACGCCAATCAGCAGCTCTACCCCAACCAGATAACCGAAAAATGCCGCGTGCGGAAAAACCACCCAAGACAAGAGCGGACGATAAAAACGAACGGCACCGCTGGCAATGTAATCATGCAGATAGGTCTGAAACCCACCCGGTCCTGCAACTTTGTATTCTCCGAACAGCAGAAAGAATATTGACGTGGCAATACGAGCGACAGCGATCGTGTGGGACAAAGCAGAAGAGGTTTCCATTAGCGGAGGACGTGGCCGGCGTAGTGTTCCTAGCCACCCGGCCCGTCATTGGAAACATACTGTTCAAGCGATTCCAGTTCGCGACTTAGGTCGTCAACACGCCACTCCAGCAGATTCCGTATGGAGAGAATCCCCAGCAGCTTGCCACTGTCATCCGCCACCGGCAGATGGCGAAAATGCCGCTCCAGCATAATGCTCAGAGCCTCTCCTGCGCCTGTGCCCCGCGTGGCCATCTCGACCGGCGTGGTCATCAGCTCGCGTACTGAGGTCACCTTTGGATCCACATGGCTGAGCGACATCTTCCGCAACACGTCTCGCTCCGTAAAAATCCCCGCGACTCGAAACTCACTGTCGACCACGGCCACCGCACCCACATGATGGTCCAGCATCTTATGAATGGCGTCGGCCACCGTGGCTTCCAGTCCCACCGCGGCAATCTCCCGATCGCAAAGATCCAGCACGCTCATAAGTACCTCCTTCGACCGGTAATCTTCGGCTAATTCCCACTGCGAAGATCGGATTGTGGCATTATGCTCACGCCAGCGCGGATGTCAAGAAAATTGAAACGAAACCGCCACCTTTAATTTGCCCGGCTTAAAACTTGAAACACGCCTCAACGTCATCATGCAGACCGGAGCCGATTTTCAGCCAAGGGGAAGCGCCCTCAGCGAAGCCGAAGGGACCTCGCGCGCGCCCGCAAAATCGCCGACCCTGTCGCCCCGGATCGTGATCACGGCGCAAGGGACGAATGACCTTCATGGCTTTTTGAACACCTGCCCATCCTTCATCACGAACTCGACGCTCTCAAGCGACTTGATGTCGCGCAACGGATCCCCGCTGACCGCCACGATATCCGCAAATCCGCCGGGGGACACAACGCCGATCTTGCCCTCCATCTCGAGCATCACGGCCGCGCGCGAAGTAGCGGCCTGAATCGCCTCCATCGGCTGCATGCCGAATTCCACCATGCGCGAAAATTCCTGGGCGATGGGCTGGGTCCACGGAATTCCACCCATATCCGTGCCGAAGACGATCTTCACTCCCGACTTCAGCGCCTTTTTGAATGACACCTCATGCACCGACGCCCGCAGGCGGTCGCGTTGCCCCGCGGGCGTGTCCGGGCTGGCCCAGTCGGTGTAGTACACGCTGAGTGTGGGCACATACCAGCTGCCTTGCTTGAGCATTTGCGCGATCGCAGCGTCATCCAGATCGAGCCCGTGCTCGATGGAGTCGCATCCACCGTCCAGCGCCCGGTGCAGTCCGATGCCGCTATAGGCGTGACATGCAACTTTCTTTCCCCAACCGTGCGCTTCGTCGACAATCGCTCGAAGTTCCTCCACCGTGAGCGTCGGCTGCGAAACCAGCTCGCCGTTCTTTCCCACCCACGAGCGATGGGTCATGTAAACCTTGATCCAATCGGCTCCGTGGTCGAGTTGTTCCCGAGCGGCCTTTCGCGCTTCCACCGGTCCATCGACGATTTGCGCGCCCTTCGGCATATCCAGCTCGGGCGCGTACCCTTCCAGCGGATAGCCGCCGGTGGTCGAGATAGCGCGCGTCACCACGAACAACCGTGGCCCGGGAATATACCCGCCCTCAATCGCCTGCTTGATGCCGACATCGCCGTAGCCCGCGCCCTCCGTTTCTACATCGCGCAGCGTCGTAAAGCCCTGCTCCAGCGCCCGTCGGGCCGAAACTGTTGCCCGCGCCGCTCGCATCGCTAAAGGCTCCGTAAGAATGTTGGCGTCGTAGCCGCCCTGCGCGGGATCTTCGCCCTGTAGAAAAATGTGGGTATGCGAATCGATCAAACCGGGAAGCACGGTCGCTTGCGATAAGTCAATCATCGTGGCACCAGCGGGCATCTTCGCGTTCGCCGCGTCGGAGACGCTCTCGATCCGATTACCGCGAATGACAATTACCTGATCGCGCCGTGGCTTGTCGGACTTACCATCGATCAACGTGCCCGCGCGAATGACGGTGACGGACTGCGTCGTGCCGCTTTGACCAAACCCGGCCAAGGTCCATAGAGCGCAACAGATGGTTACGCAGCGCAAGAAAATCTTCATAAATTCCCCCCGGCGGGGAATTGTACGACGAACACGCGCGTCCGCACCTTGGACACTGTTTCAGTTCCCAGGGTTTAGAGGAATTGCTCTGGGTGTGAGTTAAAGGGTAGGTCGGGTTGGAAGGGCGGCAGTATCTTGAAACCGGTCCGCACGAGCATCAAATGAGTGAATACCAGGGTTTTGAGGAGAACAAGCACGAAGCGTGCTATCTCGTACGACACGATCCCGAGCGTGCCGGGAGGACGCAAAACTGCCATTTAATGGGGAGCTACTGTCCCGGCATCTACGCTTCAACCACCGCATCCGCCTCAATCTCTACCAGAATCTCCGGCGAAATCAGCGCGCTCACCTGCACCATGGATGTAGCCGGACGAATTTCGTGAAAAAATTCGCCATGCGCCTGGCCAACTTTTTCCCACTCCGCGATGTTCGTGACATAGATCCGGGTGCGTACTACATCTTTCATGCCCGCGCCCGCCTTCTTGAGTGCGCTCTCGATGTTCTTCAGAGTTTGCACCGCCTGCGCATACAAGTCCCCCACGCCGACGATTTTGCCATCCGGACCGGTGGCGGTTGTCCCCGACACGAGGACATGGGAACCGACTTTCACCGCACGAGAGTAACCTACGATGGGCTCCCAGGATGTCCCGCTTGAAATGTTCTGGCGTTGCGAATTCTGATGACTCACGTGGTTCCTCCGTCAGTCGCTCATTTTACAAGGCGAAAACACGAAAAATACGCGCGCATTGGCAGCCGTTCTCTAGGAGTGCCAGCAAATACAGCAAAATCCGCGCATTCCTGCTTCACGGACCGCCCCGCTTCTAACGAATACCCTGCACAACTCATTTACCTTCCATTCGCTTCTAACGGATTAGAAAAACGAATCATGTCGATAAACAAAAGTCACTTGCGCTGCGGTATCGAAGTAAGGTATCAACTGACCCAGGTGGCTGAAACTGCGCGTGCAAAGCGGAGTTCAGGGGGCCCAAAATGATTCCGGAATCGCATCCGTTGCAGGAGTTGTTTCAGGATCTTGTGGGGCGTCACTATGCCGGGGAAATCGGCATTCGCGATCCTCAAATCGTCGCCTACGTTTCTCATTTGCTGGCGGAATTCTGCGAAGCCGATCAACTCTATAAAGTGCACGACGCGGTCGATCGTCCTCTGGCCGATGTCGGCGAGATGCTGCTGCAATCCGATCCTGTTTACGGTCCCGCGCCTTCTTTCGACCGCGAGCGCCAGGTGCGCAAACATATTGGCGACTACACGCTCTTCTTCGCCGGCATGTTCCCCGAAAGCATCAATCATTTCCGTCTGCGCCGCCAGCGCCTGGAAAATTTCGTCGAGTGGGTGAAGGCCGGCAAGGAAAGCTATTACATCGTTTCCAAGTTCGAGCACTTCGAGTACGCCAAGGTCGCGCCTTTGTTCGCCAGTCTCTCCAGGAACTTCGAGGGATGCGTGTACGGGCTGAACATGGTAAAGAACGATCTGGAGGAGATGCAGCATCCCATTGTTCGCCGCCGCACCGACGAACGGATCATGTAGCGCCGCTTCACTTTGCGCGGAGAGCAGCGGCGGGAACCTCGTTTAGATACGCAAATCGGCTCCACTACTCATGCGGTAAAAGCTCAGGGCTGAGCTGCCTTGCACCAAATGCCGGAACCGGCGCAAATGCCCAAATTCTTCGCCCGGATCGAATTTTTTTTCATGCTCGGCAATCACAACAGACATCGCCCACACTAACGAGGAATCCGCCAAAGCTCTAAGAGTCTTGGCGTAAACATCCTGCATCCGATAAGGCGGATCGACGAATACGACGTCGGCTGCCACATGTTGCCGCTCCATGCGCCAGAATGTCCGCGGCAGTTCATCCTGCAGAATCTTGAAGCCGCTGGCAATGCCAAGACTCTGCAAATTAGCGCGGATTGCCTCCGCTGCCGGCGCGGACTGTTCCACAAAATATACTTCTTTAGCTCCGCGGCTTAGGGCTTCGATTCCGATCGCTCCCGTTCCTGCGAATAGATCGAGCCAGATACTGCCCTCGAGCGCGGCCGGATTCCCCGCCGTCAGCACGTTAAACAACGTTTCCCGCAGCCGGTCCGAAGTGGGACGCACGTCCGTTCCCCGCAACGAGCGCAGCGGCCGGCTTCGATATTTTCCCGAAATCACTCGCATGCCTCTGTACTCTTGGATGCCGCAATCAATATATCTATGCATGTAGAATAAAAGTAGCAGAGGCCTATGCGAAGCTGGTCCATCCCGATTGGACGTCTGTTCGGCGTGGATGTGCGCATCCACTTCACGTTTCTTATCTTGCCCATGTTCATCTTCTGGACGGAGTACGCAGTCCACCAGAGTTCAGCCAACGGGCCTCGCGATCTGGCGCTGTCCGGCATCATTCTCGCTTCCGTGGCTGCCCACGAGTGCGGTCATATGTTCGCCGCCCGACGGGTTGGTATGATCCCAAAAGCACTGATCCTGCTGCCGCTGACCGGGGTCGCCCTCTACGACGAATCGCGTGTCGAGAAGGCGCAACCTCCCGCTCTGTTATGGAAACGGGACATTCGCCTTGCTCTCGTCGGACCGCTCGTAAGCCTTGCCCTGGCGGGTCTGGCAGCCGCTGTTCTTACAGCCGCTGGGCACGGAGGAGAGCTTGGGCAATGGCCCTTTCTCCAAGCAGCCAAGATGCCGAAAAGCGTGGTATGGGCCAATCTCTATCTCGCGATTTTCAATCTCATGCCGGCGTATCCGCTCGATGGAGGACGCGTCCTGCGGGCCTTTTTGTCTCGCACTCTGGATGCCTCTGCCGCCACCCGTCGCGCGGTTTCCATCAGCAACGCCATCGCCATGGTCCTCATGCTCGCCGGCCTGTTCAGCGATAGCTGGCTGACCATGGTCGGGGTCATTGTTTTCTCCGCGGCCCAGCTCGAGGAGCGTGCTCTCGTGTTCCAGTCGGTGCTCGACAACGTCCGTCTCGAAGAAGTCATGCTTACCGACTTCGCGACGTTGTCTCCGGCGGACACGTTGGAAGACGCCCTAGAGAAGGCGGTTCATTCCCTGCAAGATGATTTCCCCGTGGTTCGCGGCAGCGATATGGTGGGTGTGATCTCGAAGCAACGCATTCTCGATGCTCTGCGCGCCGAAGGAAACGGTTACGTTCAGGCCGTGATGAACAAAATCTTCGAAGTCTCCCTGCGCCAGGATTCGCTCAGCTCCGCCTTCCGCAAACTCACAGCCCGCAACTCCAGCATCATTCCGGTCGTGGAAGACCAGCGCCTGATCGGCATTGTGACGCTGCAAAACCTCATGCATTCCATGGCCCTACTAGCGGAAAGCCGCAAACTCCGCCGCGACGAAGCCGAGTCGTAAGTTGAACAATGTAGCCACAGCCGCCTCGGCTGTCCGGCCCGGGCGAAAGCCCCGCCCTCCAGCTTGCTCTTGGGTGGCGCAGCGCTTTCAGCGCTGCGATCAGTAGCTTATTTCAGAATCGGCTTTAGCCGCTGCAAAGCCGACGCATTCATGACTGAGGCAAAGTCCGTCAACGCCTTCACCCCTTCAATTCCGCCCGCGTGAAGATTTTAAGCATCTCCTCCTCTGATGGCGCTTGTAGCACGTTGCGTGCTGCAAAATCCTCAGCCTGCGGATACTCCGTCTTCCGAATGCACTCCGCAGCTTGCGCAAGATCGAAGGCAGTATGCCGAAGCTCCACATCTGGTCCCAGCAAAAGCCAGTCGGCCCGCGGCAATCCAAAAGGCATTCCTACACTGCCCGCATTTACGACTCGGATCGTTCCCACCATTCGATCAAACTGCATGTGGGTGTGACCGCAGATGACCAGCGGAACATTGATTCCATCAAATACAGGCAAGAGACGCTCTTCCGGCGTCAAGCGCGTGAATAACTCCGTATCGCTGCGCGGCGTAGCGTGGCAGAACAGCACCTCGCCCAGCCCGCCGATCTCGCTGCGAATCGTTGCCGGCCAACTCTCGATCATGCGTTCGTGTTCGAGACCAAGCTGCTGGGCCGTCCAGCGAATCCCTTCGCGAACCTGTTCGGGAAGGGCGCTGCTTTGCCTGCCGGCCAATTCGTCAACCACGGCAGCCTCGCCGTTGCCGCGGATAAATTTCACTGGAGTTTTGAGGTTCAGCAAACGGCCGAGGGTTTCAACCGGCATCGGCCCCGGTAGCACGTCGCCTCCCACCACGAGGAGGTCCACGCCAATTGCACGAATTTCCTGAAGCACGGCCTCCAGTGCGGGGAGATTTCCATGGATGTCGTAGATCGCCGCGACCCGCAAGATGCCCCCGCCCCGCACATTGAAATTGAACTCCGGCTGACGGTGTGAAATGTGGAAGAGCGGCGCTTCATCACCGCGCAAGCCCAGCCACAAATTAGGGCTTCCGAGCCACCGGCCGGCTCAGAACAGCTGCACCGCCTTCGCCTCGTGCACCGCCGGAATCGTCCGCAACTTCGCCAGAACTTTCTCCGGCACGCGTCCATCCACGTGAACCACCGCAATCGCCTCGCGGGGGTGGTCCGGCTCCTTCTGGACTTCGACTTTCTCCACCCCTCGCCGTCCCAACGAAAAATTAGCGATGTTGATCGATTCCTCCCCCAGAATCGTCCCCACTTTTCCAATCACTCCCGGCACGTCGCGGTTCCGCAGATAAATCAGGCTGCGCTCCAGCGGCGCTTCCACGTCAATGCCATCCACCTGCAACAACCGTGGAGCGTCCCCATGCAGCACTGCTCCCTTCACCATGTGCTCTTCGGTGGACGTCTTCAGAAAAATCGACAAAACGCTCCCCGCGCCTCCCGTTGAAGCCTTTGCCTTATGCGATTCCAGCACTCGCAACCCGCGTTCCTCCGCAATCGTGGCCGCGTTCACCAGATTCGCTTTCTCCTCCAGCGCCTGATTCAGAATGCCCTTGATCGCCGCGTTGCGAATGAGTTCCGTCTTCCATTCCGCGATGTGCCCGCTATAGCGAATCGAAATTTCTTCGATACTGCCAGCCGAAACCTGCGCCAGAAATCCTCCCATGCGCTCCGCCAGCACAATGTAGGGCTGCATCGTTTCATACTCTTCGGCCGAGACCGATGGCACATTCACCGCGTTCTGAATCACTCCGTGCTTCAGGTATTCCTTGACCTGTTGCGCAATCTGCACGCCCACCGCTTCCTGCGCCTCGAACGTCGAACCGCCTACATGCGGCGTGAGCAGGACATTTTCCAGCGCCAGCAGTGGCGAGTTCTTCGGCGGCTCTTCGGCAAACACATCGATCGCCGCTGCCGCAATGTGTTTCGCCTTGAGAGCGTGGGCCAGATCAGCTTCGTTCACCAGTTCGCCGCGCGCGCAATTCACCAGCCGCACGCCCTTCTTCATTTTCGCGATCGACGTCTCATTGATCATCCCCGTTGTCTGCGCTGTCAGCCCCACGTGCAGCGTGATGTAGTCCGCTGCCGCATAGAGTTCATCGAGCCCGGCCAGCCGAATCCCCTGGTCCTTCGCGACCGCTACCGAAACAAATGGATCGTGCCCGACCAACTCCATGCCAAACGCCCGCGCCCGGCGTGCTACCTCCATGCCGACCCGTCCCAGGCCGATAATCCCCAGGGTCTTCGCCCGCAGTTCGGTCCCCTGCAGAGACTTCTTTTCCCATTTGCCCGCGTGCATCAGCGAGTCGGCACGGCATAAATGTCGAGCCATCGACAGCATCATTCCCAGCGTTTGTTCAGCGACCGCAACCGCGTTGGCGCCCGGCGTGTTCATCACCGCAATGCCTTTGTGGGTTGCCGCTTCCAAATCGATGTTGTCGACCCCGACGCCGGCTCGCCCAATCACGCGCAGCTTTTTCGCGTGCTCCAGGAGCTTGGCATCAGCTTGCACCGCCGAGCGGACGATCAACGCATCCGCCGACTCCAGCTCTTTCTCCAGCTTGCCATCCAGTTGGTCGGCGGTAAGGACAGTCCACCCCGGCTCTTGCAGCTGCGCCACGGCCGAGGCCGAAATTTTTTCCGCTACGATAATTTTCACGAATAACTTTCCTTTGAACGAGAGTGAATTTAGGGAGCGGAGAGAATGAGGGCCAACCTGGAAAGGAATGGCCCCGGCGTTCAGGCGCCGACCAGTTGTCGCTTCCCGGTTTGCATGCGGGCATAGACTTCCTGCGCTGCCCGCACCGCCGCGCCATATTCCACGTTTCGTCCAGTGACCGTTGCCAGCACGTGTTCCAGAGCGCCCAGTATGCCGATGGTGTCGAGATAGTCGTAGTACCCAATGTGCGCGACGCGAAACAGCTGGCCTTTCATCTCGCCCTGCCCGTTCGCCAGTACCGCGTCAAACGATTCACGGAACTCTTTCACAATCTTGCCCGAGTCAATTCCATCCGGCGAGCAGATCGCGGTCAGCGCGGCTGCCGGCGAAGACGCATACAGCTTCAATCCCAGAGCCTTCGCTCCCGCGCGCGTCATCTCCGCGCATAATTCAGCATTGTTCACCAACTCTTCCCGTCCCTTGCTCAGGTCTCCTTTGCCCATGCCGCGGACAAATTCGAGCGCCGCTCCCAGCGCCGCAAATAAGGACGTTGCCGGCGTGTAAGCCGACTCGCCCTTGGCCGCCGAGCTACGCTCCTTGCGTAGATCAAAGTAATAACGCGGCGAGGTCGTCGTATCCATGCGCTTCCACGCCCGCTCGCTGACCGCGCAGTACGCCAGGCCGGGAGGAATCATCAGCGCCTTTTGCGATCCGCCAATAATCACATCCACGCCCCAGCCATCGACATTGAAATGAGTCGTGCCCAAGCCCGTGATCGCATCCACCACCAGCAGCGTGTCATTTCCTGAAGCCCCGCCGTGCGTCCGCACAATCTTCGCGATGCCCTCTACGTCATGCCGCGCACCGGTCGAACTTTCCGTCGCCTGCACAAACACTGCGCGGACATCCGTCGTCACTCGTGCTCGAATCTCGTCCAGCGAAAACGTTTTACCGTAAGGAACGCTTAACACGTCAACGTTGCAGCCGAATGCTTTGGCCAGCCCCGTCCAACGCTCGCCAAATTTCCCCGCGGTCAGCACCAGCACCTTGTCGCCCGGCGACGTCAGATTCGACACCGACGCTTCCATCACGCCCGTGCCCGAACAAGCCAGCACCAGCACATCGTTCTTCGTCCCGATGAATTCCTTCATATCGGCCAGCACCCGCTGAAACAGCGCGCGAAAGTCGGCCGTCCGGTGATGCGCGGTAAACGAAGCCATGGCGGTCTGCGCCGCCGGCAGCAGCGGCGTCGGCCCGGGAGTAAAAAGACGGTTCTTATGCAGCATGGATAAATGTCCTAAGCAGCTAAAAATGAAGTCCTTCAGTAGTTTATCGGAAGCGGGTAGATTGGTACACGCTTCCCTCGTTGCTTGTCGCTAGCGCAGCGCGGGGAACGCGCAAACCACTTGGAATTCAGGATCGGGCAGATTTTGAGGCCAGAATTTCGGGCTTGGCAATATCGGGCGCTTTGGCGAACAACTCCTTCGCCTTCGCGAAAAGCGCCTTCGCGATTTCTCCGTTGAGATGCGCATTCCGTCCATTTTCGTCCGCGAACGTGTCGAAGATGCCATATTTACCCGGCCCCATCTTGATGGCGTACCAGCTGATTGTCTCCGGCTCGCGTTCCGCCAGCGGCTGCGCTGATTTCAGAAACTCTTCCACTTCTTTCTCTTTGCCCGGCTGGGCTTCGAGTTGCGCCCAAATTGCAAGTTTTCCCATGTTTGTGCTCCTCCTCCGCATGAGATGCCCGGCAGAATCGTTTGGTAGCAAGTTTGAGCGAAGAATCCCGAACCGGGTGCACGACGGGAGTCGAGGTGGCACACATCCAGCATCTATAATCCCCTCATGAGCCTCACCGAACAAATACAGAAAGACATTGTCACCGCCATGAAGGCGAAGGACGAAGCGCGCCTCTCCGCCCTCCGCATGGTCAAGAGCGCCTTGCACCATCGCCAGGTCGAAAAGATGGCGCCGCTCGACGAAAAAGAATCCCAGGCCGTGCTGGCCACGCTGATCAAGCAGCGCAAAGAATCCGTCGAGCAGTTCACCAAGGGCGGACGCCAGGAAATGGCCGACAAGGAAGCCGCCGAAATCGTCCTGATCGAATCCTACCTTCCCAAAGCCGCCGGTGAAGCAGAAGTGGCCGCCGGCGTGAAAGCCGCCATCGCAGAAATGGGCTCGCCGACGATGAAAGAAATGGGCACGGTCATGAAGAACGCAATGGCCCGCTTCAACGCCGCCGGCATGCGCGTGGACGGCAAAATGGTCAGCGAAATCGTGAAGCGCGAACTGACGGGAAAGTAGAATATGAGGTCCAAAATGAAGACCCCATTTGCGTATGTTTTGGTCGGCGGCCTAGCGTTCTGGATGCCAGACCTGTTGAGCGCAGTTGTCAGGCGAACGGCACTTGTCGATGCGATACGTCCCCTACCCATGACAGCCCTGCTCCCTGCCATCCTCGTCGCTGCATATTTCGTCGCGAGACGCTACCGGGAAGCGGCCGAGCCTGCCCCTCCGATCGCATTGCTTCTGGGTACCGGGGTGTGTTGCTTGGCCCGCTGTCCATGACGTTAACAGCGACATTTCTCGGTGGTGGATTCTCCCAAGGGAACAGTTTAGAGAGTGTAGGGTATGCGCTGCTACTCACAGTGTTCCCACCGGGGACATTCATGATGTCGGCCTATGACGGCGGTCTCGGTGCATTGATTCTAGTGTCGATCCTTATTCTGGTACTTCATTCTGGTACTTCATTTTTCGTCCGAGAGAGGACATTGGCTCATACCACCCCGAGTGACTCGATTTTTTAAGCGCGACGCGAGACTGCAGGGCGAGAGCCACTACTTCCCCCTCTGCAACTCCCGATACGCCTCGCTCTTCGAAACTCCGCGTTCTTTCGCCACTTTCTTTAGTGCAGCCTTCTCGTCCACTTTTTCTTCGGCCATAATCTGCTCCAACCTTTGCCGGACTGAAGGACGGACGAGTGCGTCCGTTCCTACGCCAGCATCTTCTTCCTCCGCCTTCCCAATCAGCAATGTAATCTCGCCTTTGACCGCCTCGCGCGCCTTCAAGTTCTCGAGCACTTCGCCCGCACGCCCGCGCAGAAACTCTTCGTGCAGCTTCGTCACCTCCCGCGCGATCACCACGTGGCGGTAGCTTCCCAGAATCTCGCCAACATCTTCCAGCGTCGCCACAATCCGATGCGGCGCTTCATAGAATACCTGCGTCCGCGGGGAATTCTTAATCGCCTCGAGTGACGCCTGCCGCTCCCCGCGCTTCGCCGGAAGAAATCCGCTGAAGCGAAACGAATCCGTAGGCAGCCCACTCGCCACCAGCGCCGCCAGAAATGCCGACGCCCCCGGAATCGGCACCACCGGCACCCGGTGCCGAATCGCCAGCGTAATCAGCCGGTACCCAGGATCGGAAATTCCCGGCATGCCCGCATCCGTCACCAGCGCGACGCTCGCCCCCTCCTGCATCTCTTTCACCAGTTCCGCAGACTTCGTCATCTCATTGTGCTCGTGATAGCTGGTGGTACGCGTCGCGATCGCATAATGATTGAGCAGCTTCTGCGTCTGCCGCGTGTCCTCGCAAGCAATCACGTCCACTTCCTTCAGCACCCGCAGCGCCCGCAGGGTAATGTCCTCCAGATTCCCGATAGGCGTGCCCACCAGATACAAGGCGGGCCCCGAGACGCGCGATGATTTTCCGGCCGCTGCAGCCTGGTCCGAATCTTGGCTGAAGTCACCCATGCGCGGAGTCTATCACCGTCACGACCGTCATTTCGGTGGCTGCCTCGAAACGAATCGCCGAGAGATTGCCCGAAAAGGGCTGATCAGCGCGAGCACCAGCGCGACGGCCAGAATTGACGCAATCGCTGCGCCCCCCTAAAATCAATATGAAACTGAGTTGTCCCTCACAACGGTCTCACACTCATGCCACTTTACGAATACGAATGCAAGAAGTGCGGCCACCGTTTCGAAAAAATCCAGAAGTTCTCTGACAAGATGGTCAAGAAGTGCCCCGTCTGCGGCGGACAGGTCGAGCAGATGATCTCCGCTCCCGCCGTCCAGTTCAAGGGCTCCGGATGGTACGTCACCGACTACGCCAAGAAATCTTCGTCCCAGGGAGCCTCCGGCGGCGGAGATTCCTCCTCGAAAGAGAAAGACAAGAAGGACGAAAAATCCAAGCCAGATGGCTCTTCGAAAGATCCCTCGTCGAAAGAGAGCTCCAAAGAAAGCTCATCGAAAGAATCTTCTTCCAAGGAAAGCTCGTCGAGGGAGAGTTCGTCAAAGGAAAGTTCTTCCAAGGAAAGCCCGCGCAAAGGTTCAGGCAGACATAAATAGTCGGGCCCGCGGCAGCCGCAATTGTTTTGCGGAACTGGCAACTGGCGACTGCCCTACTTCAGCTCCCGCTCAAAGTGATCCACAATCATCGTGAACAGATGCACTCGCGCATCTTTCCCCGCGATGCTGTGCGTCTTGTTGGGATAAGTCATCAGCCGAAACTGCTTCCCCGCCTTGATTAACGCATCAATCATCTGAATGCTGTTCTGGAAGTGCACGTTGTCGTCGCTGGTGCCGTGCACCAGCAGCAGCGCGCCGTGCAGCTTGTCCGCGTCCCGGCTCACATCCGACTCTTCGTACCCGGCCTTGTCTTCCTTCAGCAAACCCATGTAGCGCTCGGTGTAAATGGTGTCGTAGTTCACCTGATTGGTCACCGGAGCCACGGCCACACCCGCCCGAAAGCGATCCGAATGAGTCATTGCGTACAGCGTCATCGACCCGCCATTCGACCATCCCCAGATCGCCAGGCGATCTTTGTCGAGCTGCGGATACTGTGCCAACAGCTGATCCAGAGCGGTCAGCTGATCTTTCAATTCAATTGCGCCAAACTCATGCCGGATCGCGGTCTGGAATTTGCGATCGCGGCCCGGCGTTCCGCGATTATCCACCGCAAAAATCGCGAAGCCCTTTCGCGACAGAATCTCGTCGAAGGGATCGGGCGCTCCCTTTCTCACCAGCTGCGCCGCCGGCCCCCCGTAGATGTTTACGATCAGCGGGATCTTGCCGCTGGCTGGCGCATCTGGAGGTAGCAACAGCCGCCCATACAGTGTCGTCCCATCGTCCGCCTTAAACTCCAGATACTTCGGAGCACGCAACCCATATTCAGCGATCGCGTCTCGCGCCTTCCATACGGGCTTGCAGGTTCCACTCACCGCGCAGAGCGAAATCGTCGTCGCCGTCTGCAGACCAAAATACGTGTGGGTATAGTGCTTCCCATCCTCGCTGAAATTTCCGAAATGCATTCCCTCACCTGAGGTCAGAGCCTTGAATCCCGAGCCGTCGAGTTGCACGGAAAAAATGTGCAACTGCCGCGGATCGTCTTTATTCGCCAGGAAAAACACCGTGCCCGCGGCTTCGTCCACTCCCTCAATGCCCATCACTTCGAAGTCGCCCTTGGTCAGTTGCCGCTCCAGCTTGCTCTCCGCCGCCATCGGATTCTGCTTGTCAAAACTGTACAGATAAAGATGCATGTTGCCGTCGCGCCAACTGGGCCACAAGAACTGTCCATTGAATTTCAGGAAACGAACTTCCACGTGCTCGAAGTCGATCCACGCTCCCGGCGTGGTCTCAGTCAGCACAATCCGCGATTTGCCTGATTTTGCATCCACGAAATACAGGTCCATCTTGTCTTCGGTGCGGTTCAGCACCTCGGCCCAAATCACGCCGTCACGCACCCACCCAAACCGGGGAATGTATGATTCTGTGTCACGCGTAAGCGAAATCCAGCGAACTTTGCCCTTGTCCGCGTCCGCCACGCCCAGTCTCACCACCGGATTCGGATCCCCCACCTTGGGATACTTTTCGTTTTCCACAGTGGGATGCGTCGGCAGCCAGTCTGTAATCGGATAGGTTGGCACCTTGGTTTCATCCATGTGCAAAAAGACAATGTCCTTGCTGTCGGGCGACCAGAAATAATTGCTCCGCACCGCCAGTTCTTCCGCATACACCCAGTCGATATCGCCATTAAACAAATTCTCGCCGGTATCTTTCGTCAACTGCTTTTCGTCCTTGCCGTCGACCGGACGAACATACAAATTGTGCTTGCGCACGTAGGCCACGTGCCCGCCGTCAGGCGAGAACTTCGGATCCCCGCTGGGCTCGGACGCCGAAGTAAACTGCACCGCGGTCTCCGACCTCAGGTCATAAAGCCAGAGCTGCCCCTGCGAATCAAAAATCAAGTGTTTCGAATCCGGTGCCCACAAATACGCCGCCACGTGATAGCGCGTCCGTCGTTCCTTTTCCCGTTCATTCTTCACTTTATTCACGTCCGGATCCAGCGATGCCAGCTTCGCCGCACTTACCAGCAGCGTCTTATCACCCGTGGTCGTCTCTACGTTCCACAACTCGCCTTTCTCTCCCTTTTCGTCACGCTGCACAAACGTGAGCCTGGTTCCATCGGGACTCCACTCCATGGTCTCGGGCGCGCGCCCCGTCAACCCTCCCGGCTGATACATGGTTTCAATGGTGAGAGGCTTGGTGGGGGCAGTCTGAGCCTCTGCAGGCGCCCAGGCGGTTACGCACAACATAAAAATAAATGCGAGCAGGGCACAGCAAGAAATGAAGGAAATCCGTCGTCTCACGAATCGATCCTCACAGGCATGAAGTAACAGCGCACACGCGAATCAACGAGTGTACACCGTTGGGCCCGTCGCTACCGTGCGGATTTGTATTGCGGGGGTCCGGGTCTCAGACCCGGACAAGTCCAGCGAAAGCTCGACGGCCTAACGGAGTCGTGGAGCGGCCCCGCTCTCGCGCCTCATCGCTTTGCTTTGGCAGGTTCTTTCTCGCCCACCCGCCTGCTGATCTCGAACCGCATCTTGCCGGCTTTCTGGTCGGTATCGACAATTAAGTGATCGCCGTGGAGAACCTCGCCGTCGAGAATCTTCAGCGCCAGCGGATCCTGAATCAGCTTTTGGATTGCCCTTTTCAATGGACGCGCCCCAAAGTTCGGGTCGTAACCCTGGGTGAATAGAAGATCTTTCGCAGCATCGGTCAGCTCCAACGAAATCTTGCGATCGGCCAGCAGTCGGCGAATGTCCTCCAGGCGCAGCTCGATGATCCGCACCAACTGCTCTTTACCCAGCGGACGGAAAACGATAATGTCGTCGACCCGGTTCAGGAACTCCGGCTTGAAGTGCGTATGCAGCAGGCCCTGCACCTGCTCGCTGGCCTTCTCAAACTCTTCCGGCGTGCGCACATTGTCGGCCTGCAAATAACTGGAGCCGATGTTCGAGGTCATGATGATGATCGTGTTCTTGAAATCCACGGCTCGGCCTTTGCCGTCGGTCAGCCGGCCGTCGTCCATCATCTGCAGCAATACGTTGAAGACGTCGGGATGGGCTTTCTCAATCTCGTCGAAGAGCACGACCGCATAGGGGCGCCGCCGAACCTGCTCAGTCAGCTGCCCGCCTTCGTCGTAACCAACATAGCCCGGAGGCGCGCCAATCAGACGCGCAACCGAATGCTTCTCCATGTACTCCGACATGTCAATGCGCAAAAGGGCATGTTCATCGTCGAACAGAAATTCAGCAAGCGCGCGCGCCAGTTCGGTTTTGCCGACACCAGTTGGTCCGAGAAAAATAAACGAACCGATGGGGCGCTTAGGATCGCTGAGTCCGGCGCGGGAACGGCGAATGGCATTGGCCACGCGCTCCAACGCGGGATCCTGGCCGACCACTCGCTGCCGCAAACGATCTTCCATCGTGACCAGCTTTTTCACTTCACCTTCGAGCATCTTCGAAACCGGAATCCCGGTCCACTTGGAGACGATGCGCGCCACGTCTTCTTCGTCGACTTCTTCCTTGAGCATGCGCTTCCCGCCTTGGCTCTCCATCTGCTGGCTCAGCTTGGCCAGTTCGTCTTCGGCCTGGCGAATCAGGCTGTAGCGGATTTCGGCTACCCGTTGCAGATTGCCTTTGCGTTCTTCCACCTGCTCTTCGACCTTCAGCTTTTCGATTTGCTCTTTCAGGGCACGAACGCGTGCGATCAGATCCTTCTCTTTTTTCCAGTTGGCCTTCAGCGTGTTCGATTTTTCACGAATTTCCGCGAGTTCTTTTTCGATGACCGCAAGACGCTCGCGAGAGTTCGGATCGTCTTCCTTCTTGAGCGCCTGCTTCTCGATTTCCAGCTGCATGGCTTTGCGTTCCAGCTGATCGATGTCAGTGGGCAGCGAATCGATTTGAATGCGCAACGAGGCAGCCGCTTCGTCGATCAGGTCGATGGCCTTGTCAGGTAGAAAACGGCCGGTGATATACCGGTGCGAGAGCGTGGCCGCAGCCACGATAGCCGAATCTTTGATCCGCACGCCATGATGCACCTCGTATTTTTCCTTAAGGCCGCGGAGAATCGAAATCGTGTCTTCAACATTGGGTTCGCCAACAAAAACAATCTGGAACCGGCGCTCTAAGGCCGCATCCTTCTCAATGTACTTTCGGTATTCGTTCAGCGTGGTGGCGCCGATGGCCCGCAGCTCGCCGCGAGCCAGCGCCGGCTTCAGCATATTCGAAGCGTCAATGGCGCCTTCCGCTGCTCCCGCGCCGACCAGGGTGTGCAGTTCATCAATGAAAAGGATGATCTGTCCCTGCGAATCTTCGATTTCCTTGAGCACGGCTTTGAGCCGGTCTTCAAACTCGCCGCGATACTTCGCCCCGGCCAGCATCGCTCCTAGGTCGAGCGCAACCACGCGCTTGTTCTTCAACACTTCCGGCACGTCGCCGGAGATGATTCTCTGGGCCAGACCTTCCACAATGGCGGTTTTGCCCACGCCGGGCTCGCCAATGAGCACAGGATTATTCTTGGTGCGACGAGAGAGAACCTGCACCACCCGGCGGATTTCTTCATCGCGTCCAATCACCGGATCGAGTCTGCCGCGCCTCGCCTGCTCGGTGAGGTCGCGGGCATAGCGCTCTAACGCCTGGTACTTGGCTTCAGGATTCTGGTCGGTAACTTTTTGCGATCCGCGGACAACTGTCAGCGCTTTCAGAATCGCATCATACGTCGCGCCGTGGCGGCCCAGGACCTGTTGTGCGACGTCCCGCTTCAGGTGCGTGATGGCGAGGAGCAGATGTTCGGTGGAAACGTATTCGTCCTTAAAGTTGGAAGCTTCTTTGAAAGCCTGGTCAAGCAACTTGTTGACTTCATTCGAAAGCGTGGCCTGCGCGGCCTGGCCCGAAACCTTGGGCAGCTTTTCCAGCTCGCGATAAGCCTCGCTGAGCACGGCTTGCGGTCCAATGCCGATCTTTTCCAGTACCGGCGGAACAATGCCTTCCTTGTCTTCCAGCAACGCCGCCAGCAGATGCAGCGGCTGCAGTTCGGGATTGCCGTGCTCGGCCGCGAGCTCGTTCCCGCGCTGGACCGCCTCCTGCGCTTTGACGGTGAATTTGTCCCAACGGATCGGCATGGTAACCCTCCACTCTCTTTTGTCGTTCTGAGCGAAGCGAAGAATCTCTCAACGTGCTGGAGGCGAGAAACTGATTTGGGCTTTGCTTGAGAATGACTATTCAATTTACAAAAACAAACGGGAGGCGTGCATTTCTGCCGCCTCCCGCCAAAGGCAATCGAGCTGCGCTCGATGACCGCGTCAGAGACCCGGTCCCACACAGGATTTGACCCTCGATGTTAGGCGGCCTTGCTGGGCCCTTTGCTTTCCGTGGACTTGGCTTCGATGGACTTCTCGTCTCCGGCCTTGACCCCGCCGACGTTCACTTTGATCTGTTTGGGCTTGGCTTCGGCCTTCTTGGGCAGATTGATGTTCAACACGCCTTTATCGTAGTTCGCCGAAACGTTCTCGGTGTCCACGGTGCTGGGCAAGGTGAAGGTGCGGGTAAAGCTGCCGTACTGCCGCTCCACGCGGCGATAGTTTTCTTCTTTTTCTTGTTTTTCGATCTTGCGCTCGCCGTGCACGGTCAGCGTGTTGTTCTCCACGCGGATGTCGATGTCTTTCTCCTCGATTCCCGGCACTTCGATCTTCAACGTGACTTTGTGCTCGTCTTCGTAAACGTCAACGGCGGGGGCGAAACTCGAGGTAGACAAAGACTCGTCCCGGCCTTCTCCCGAATACGATTCGCGGAATAGGCGGTTCATGCGGTCCTGCAGCGTGGAAAACTCACGGAACGGCTCCCAACGGGTTAATACGGTCATGACTAAATTCCTCCAGAAATTGGTAATTTCACAATCTGTTCGAGGCCGCTGCGAATAAAAGCTCGTTAGCAGCGGTCACTCCATTTGACGCTGAATTAGCGTAAAGGAAGCATAAAAGTTGAGCGTGTTACTGTCAATATATATTTGAGCTTCATTTTCATAAACTTACAGCCGCTATAACGCATTTCAAATAGGCCGTTTCCGGTATATTCAACAGGATCGGGTGGTCCCTTGCCTGCCCTCGGACCTCAATCAGTCGCAGCGTCCGGTGAGCGTCGAGAGCGGCATCGGCGAGCATTTCGAGGAAATTGGACTGACTCACGTGGTAGGAGCAGGAACAAGTGACCAGGATTCCGCCCGGCCGGAGCATTTTCAGAGCACGAAGATTGAGTTCCTTATACCCGCGCAGGGCGGCATCCAGATCGCGCTTGCTCTTGGCGAAGGCAGGCGGGTCCAGAACAATGGTGTCGTAGCGGCGATCCGAAGACGAGTAGTCCTTGAGCAGGTCGAAAGCATTGCCCTCGATCCATTCGATTTCGCAATGATTCAGCGCGGCGTTGTGCTCGGCGACTTCGAGCGCCGGACGGGAGCTGTCGACCCCGGTTACGTGGGAGCAGCGCGGGGCGAGATGAAGAGCAAAAGCTCCCTGATAACAGAAAACGTCCAGCGCTTCTCCCTTGGCGTATTGCGCGGCGGCGGCATAGTTCTCGCGCTGGTCCAGAAAGGCTCCCGTCTTCTGGCCCTCCAGCGCGTCGAAGTGAAACTTGATCGAGTTCATAGTGAAAATCGTGGAAGACTTTTCGCCTTGCAGCAGACTGGAGGCCCGGGAAGGTAGGCTTTCAAGTTCGCGCACGCGCGGATCGACACGCTCCACAATCGAAGCTGGGTGCAGACGGTCGGTCAGTTCCGCCAGAATCGCCTGCCGCACGGGATTGGTATCCATGGCCTGGGTCAAGATTTGCAGGGAAAGAACGTCGCCATAACCATCAACGATGAGGCCAGGGAGGAAATCTGCTTCGCTAAAGACCAAGCGGTAGCCTTCGCTGTTACGGACTAGAGGTTCGCGATAGGCGAGGGCATCTGCGATGCGCTGCCGCAGCAGGGGCAAGAAGTTCGCGACCCGCTCCGAAGAAATCATACGGACGGCGATCTGCGAGGAACTGGAGTAGAGGGCGGTGCCGAGAAATTTGCCGCGATGATCGGTAACATAGACCAGCGATCCGGGAAGCACCGAGTCGCCACTCACAACGTCGGAGCGATAGACCCAGACGTGACCGTCCTTTAGGCGAGAGGTACCCCGGGGGGAGACCTTGACGACCGGAACTTCAGGGGCAGTTTGGGACATCCCCGAATCTTAAATGGAACTGCACGCTCTGGCGAAGGCGCCAACGATCGGATATGCTCGCCGGGCTGGTGCGTTGTCAAGCGGAGGTGATCACGTGCCGCCAACTCGAACGGACGAAGATTCTAGTGGTCGCGATTTTCGTGACGCACGTTTCTGTGCGGACCACGGCTCAAACGCCTCCGCGCAAGAAGATGCGGGCACGCGCTAGGATTCTGGCCGTCGAATTGAAGGAAGCCGGGGACAACAGCACTCTGCTTCACAGGACTATACGGCCTACCGGGATACGCACCGCGGACTTACTCCTTCGCTACCTCGATGAATATGTTGTTCCGAAGACCCCTTGGTGGCGTATGCGCAGATGGCCGGAAATCGAGTTGCGCTCGACGACCGGGCCAATGGGCCCGGTGGCACACAATCAGCTCTAGCGGGCGGCTTGTTCGGTGGCTGCCGGGGCGTGTGCCTTGGAATGCGAGCCAGTGGTGGCTTCGTGACGGGCCAGGTCGAGATCGAATCGCAGCGAATCCAGGGCGACCATGGGAAGCTCTGTGCCAAAGGCATCCAGCTCGTTTTCTGTCCAACCGCCGTTCAGGCGCATGGCGTCGGTAATATCTTCGGGAAACGCCTGGCGATAATCGCCTTCGCGGATCAAAATGTCGCCGATGAGGCGTCCAGTGTGAACGTCGTAGATGCGCCGGCTGGCTTGGCCGCGAGAATTGGTGAGACATAGAAACACTTCGCCGATTCCGTTGAATTCCGAGCGGTAGTACCACGCCTGCGAAGCGTCGATCTTGGGATGGTGCCGTTTGGGGCGGGTGGTGGAAGGCTTCTGATCGGCCAATTCCTCGGCGGGATTGAAATAAAGTATGCGCTGGCAGGAGTCGCAAACAATGGTCTGCTGGCCGGAACGAACTTCATTGTAAGTCTGCGGCCGCAGCATAACGCGGCAGGCCATACATTTCTGATCCCGAACTTCGGCAATGCCGCTGCCCCGGAACTTTGACACTCGCTCGTAATGACGGAGCAAATCGTCGTTGACGCCGGTGCGAATCTGATCGCGCTTGGCTCGCCACTCCGCGAGAAGCTTTTCGTCTTCGGCAGTACGCTGGCGGGCGTCGTCTTTCTCTTTTTCGATCTCGGCGGTTTCGGCCTTGAGCTCGATTTGCGCGGCCTTCACTTCCTTGTCGCGCGCGTCGGCGTTGACCATCAGCTCGAGAATCTTGTCTTCGTTCGAGGCAATCTCTTTTTCGGCGAACTGGATCTCATGCAGGAGGGCTTTGTACTGCTCGTTGGTCTTGACGTCGAGAGACTGATCGCGATACTTGGAAATTTTGCCGCGCAGGTCGGAGATGGCGGTTTCGTACTTCCGGCGGGAGGCTTCGTCAGTTTTGACGGCGGCCTGAGCTTTTTCCAGTTGCGCCTTGGTCCCAGCCAGTTTCTGCTCGATGACTGCGACGCGCTTGGGAAATTCGGCGACTTCGTCCTGCAGACGGCGGATTTCCTTGTCCGTATCTTGCAGTTTCAGGAGATTCTCTATGTCGGGAAGCATTGAGTCTTTTTAGATTCTAGCACGTGCTGAGACGCGATTTACGGCCTCGCAACGCGTTAATTCGTTGCCGGTTCCTGCACGTTTCTTCCGTTACAAAGGATGCCATCGGGAGACGGCATCTGGTCCGCTGGCTTTCACTTCGACTTGAAGCTGTCACCCACAGCGGCTGATTGAGCAAGATAGAACGCTGCCGCAGCCCGCATCGCAATCTGCAGTCCGTACCACAGCAGGGGAAGCCCCGGTTCCGCTGCCGAAATCTTCGGCACGAGCCACGCAATTCCGACCACAATTACAGCCATCGCGGTCAAGCGCGCCCAATTGTGCAACCGGAACAACCCCCACCCAATGACTGCCCAACCCGCTCCAACGAGCAACGCCATGTAAGGTCCAGCTAACTCGAGGCCATACATAAGCTGGGATCCCATCATCAGCGAGATCACGTTGGGCGCGAGCAGCTTTACGACACCGAGCACCCACAAGTAGATCCCAGCCATAAAGAAGAGCGCTGAAATGGCAGTCACAACCGCAGGCCGCTGCATAGAAAAACCCGAAGCCACCTTGAAACACAAAGATCACAACGTGACCCAGAGTACTACCCTGTGGTCCTCTGTGGTGAAAAGACTGCGTTGCAATGTGGCACACTAACATCCATGCACCAGCTCACTCTTGGAGACTTTGAACTCAGCATTTTCTCTGATGGAAACTATCCCTTGGATGGTGGCGCGTTTTTTGGTGTCGTGCCCAAGGTGATGTGGTCGCGGAAGGTCACGGCCGACGACAAGAATTACGTTACCGCCGGACTCAACTCCCTGCTGATTCGCACCGGCAAACAGACCGTGCTGGTCGAGACCGGCATGGGAAACAAACTCTCCGACCGCATGATCAAGTTTTACGGTCAGCCGGCGAAACTGCTCGAGAACCTCGCGGCGGGCGGAGTGGCTCCAGAGGACATCGACATCGTCATCAACTCGCATCTTCACTTCGATCATTGCGGATGGAACACGGTCCGCGACAGGAACGGCAAAATTGTTCCGACATTTCCACGCGCCAAATACTACGCGCCCGAGGGCGAATGGCACTATGCGCGCCGCCCCAGCGAGCGCGACGCCATCAGCTTCATCCCAGAGAACTACGACCCGTTGGTCGAGAGCGGGCAGCTGGCGCTGCTCAAAGGCGGCGAGGAAATTGTCCCCGGCATTTCGGTAAAGACGTTTCCCGGCCACACGGCCCACATGCAGGCAGTGATAATCCGCGGAAATGTTGGGAAGGGCACGGCTTCAGCCGTGCCATCAGGAGCGCGAGACGAACGGGCTTTAGCCCCTGAGGGCACAACGGCCTGTTATATCTCGGACCTTCTCCCCACCACGGCGCACATCGACCTCACCTGGGGCATGAGCTTCGACCTCTATCCGCTCCAGACCATCGAGAGCAAGAAGCAATACTATGCGCGGTCGATCCCGGAAAAATGGCTGACAGTCTTCACGCATGATCCCAAGACGCCGTGGGCATATGTGGAGAGGGATGAGGCGGGGAAGGTGATGGCGAGGGAAGTGTAGCGCGACCCCGCTTACTGGGTGGGACGAACCGCCTGCAGCGTTTGATAGAACTGCTGGACATCTTTTTCATCCCCTCCGAAGAAACAGGAGAAGTCCCCCTTAGGGGTGGAGCAGGCGATCTCCCTGTAGCTGCCCTCATCCTGATATCGCGGCCCGTAGTCCGAGCAGGTAATTGTTCCGCTTCTAAACCCTGAAGTTTTAGAGGAAAGCATCGTGTCGTATCCGAACGGAGAGTGCCGATTGATCTCAACCTGCTCACCTGACGCTCCTTAAAAAGCCATTTCAGAAACCAATAGACTTGGATTTCGTCCCAAATAGACGTCTACGCCAGCACGCACTATGCCGACAGTCCTTGTAGCCGCTACCAACGACCATGTCTGAGATCCGTTCCTGTATGGAGCACCCGTGGATATCATCCAGTTCAGAAATGGAGACCTGGTACCCGATCCATCTCCCCGAGTCATGTTGGAACAAGTGTGATGCGAGGGCCAACGTTTCGTCGAAGAATACGCACACGAGCACGACGATCGCGGTCGGCAGCCATAGGGCCCGTCTCTTGATCGTTTTTCGCCTCTTTAGCTGACGTGGATTTGGGTGCCGTCGCGCTGCCAGCCACCGCTCCGCCTCAGCACGAATGTATTCCCCACGCGTCAGGCGCTGAAACACAAGATAATGGCAGCCCCGATCGGAAACAGGCCTGCGAAAACCAGGGCAACAAGAGTGCCCTGGGCGAGCTTGTTGTCAGCGGGAATGAGAGCCGACACGAGTACAGTCAATAGGACAACTTTGGATAGGCACAGAAGCAGCGAAGGCGACGCGGAACAGTACTCTCTCGATGAGCGCGGACCATGGGTTCTGTTTGCGGTCGGCCACAAGCTAGAGACGTGAGATTGTTCCAACCTAAGGTAATGCCATGTGTGGGTGGCTAGACTTCGCGGGCAAGAGTGCCCGCGCCACACAATCTTGCGTCGAAGAATTCTTCGACGCGGCATAGAATTTCCGAAGCGCTTTTCGACTCGTAGATTACCTTCCGTAATCCTGCGCCGCCCGGGACGCCGTGCGTGAACCACGACGCGAATTGCTTCATTTTGCCGACCGCGTCGGGAAGTTCTTCTTCCAGCAGCATCTGGAAGTAGGTGCGGATCATCAGGTAGCGGTCAGCTTCGGAGGGCTCGTCGTAAGGCTTTTCCTCCGGTGAAACTCTCGAAGCGGGCACGGACGGGAAGGGCACGGCTTCGGCCGTGCCGTAGATGGCCAAGTAATCTCGGGCTTTAGCCCCTGCGGAAATCGACTGATCCAGGCACAGGCCGGCCTCAGCGGCTAGGGCCTTTTCCAAAGTATCCGCATTTACGGCACGACTAACGTCGAGCCCTTTCCGGATCCGGCGAAGGTCGGAAGTTGAGGCGCTGCCAAGAAAACTAGCCGAGCTTTGCTCGGCATGGCCGGGTCTGAGACCCGGTTCCACACAAACGTAGGCGCAGTACTGTTCGATCTGCCGGAAGATCCATGGATTCGACGGGGCGGTGCGCCCGATCATAACCGCGTCGCATCCCGTTTGGGTCACCATGGCGCAGGCGTCTTCCGGGCTGCGAATGTCGCCGTTGCCGATCACCGGAATCTTCACCGCATCTTTTATGGCGGCAATCCACTCCCAGCGGGCGTTGCCGCTGTACCCCATCTCGCGGGTGCGGGCGTGCAGCGCCACCGCCGCCAGGCCGCAGGACTCGGCCATACGAGCCAGTTCCACGCAGACAATTTCTTCGTCGTTCCATCCGGCGCGGAACTTGACGGTAAAAGGAATCTTCACGGCAGCACGCACCGCCTCAAAAATTTTCCCGATCGCAGGCAGATCGCGAAGCAGGCCGGAACCGCCGTTGCACTTGACGACTTTTTTCGCCGGGCATCCCAGGTTGAGGTCGACCAGATCGAAGCCCAAGCCTTCCACCATTCGAGCAGCCTCGGCCATTACACGGGGATCGCTGCCGAAAAGCTGCGCAGAAATCGGGTGTTCGTCTTCGTAGAAGTGGAGATAGCGCTTGGCCTTCTGGTCCTTCATGCGAAGCACGCCGTCGGCCGAGGTGAACTCGGTCATGATCAGCCCGCATCCGCCCAGGTTGCGGATGAAGCGCCGGAAAACGGTGTCGGTAACCCCGGCCATGGGGGCGAGGACCGTCGCGGGAGAAATCGTAACGCTGCCGATGTTAAGGCTTGCCGGAACTGGCTTCAGTGGCACGGCCTGGCGGGCAAAGCCTGCCCTGAGCTTGTCGAAGGGAGTGCCCGCCCCACACGGGCCGTTCGAGTTATCCCAGAACTTCTTCACCGTCTTATTCTACCTGCCCCACAAAGCAAAAGCCCTCACCGAAGCGAGGGCTGAGTTTTGCGATCTATCCGCAGCAATCCGTGAAATCCGTGGCGAATGTTACTTCGCCGGAGCTGCGGGCGCGGCGGCGTCCTTTTTCGCGTACTTGCGGCGGAAGCGCTCCACGCGGCCGGCGGTGTCCATCAGTTTCTGCTTGCCGGTGAAAAAGGGATGGCAGTTCGAACAGATTTCAACACTGATGTCGCCCTTATGGGCAGAGCGGGTCACAAACGCGTTGCCGCATGCGCAATGCACGCGCACTTCGTTATAGGCGGGATGTATGGCTGGTTTCATTGCTGTCCTAACCTCGATTCGAGTCATTAGATTCTACCGGAGACGGTCGGGATTCAGCAACGGCAGAGCGTTCTCAGCCCTCAGCTCCAGCAAGGCAAACGGAATCATTGTTTTCGAGCTGAAAGCTGAGAGCTGAGAGCTTCCCTCAGAATCTGAACAGATAGCTGACTTTCACGAAAAACTGGCGGCTGTCATTCAGGTAGCCTTTCGGCGTTTGAGTCAGGCCGACGTTTTGCTGCAGATTTAAATTCTGCAGGTCGCTGTTGTAGCCCACATAGATGGCGGTGCCGGGGTGCACTAGATAAGTAACGAGGAAGTCGGCGTTGAATTCTCTCTGTGTGGGCAGGTAGGTGTAAGGCGATCCAACCCCCGGTGTCCCGGCCAGCAGCCCGTTGTATTGCAGGATCACGCGGGCGGAGAGTTGGGGAGTAAATTGCCAGTTCCACTTACTGCGGAGAATGTGATCGTTAAAAATTCCGCGGCCCGCTCCAGGGAATTGTGACTGCTCGAAAATAAAAGCGCTGTTCGTTGCACGCAGGCGCTCGAACAAATAGGTATTCTCGATCTTCAGCGGCGTCATGGGACGCACAGTCAGGCTGGCCTGGGCTGTGTCTTCGCGCGCTAGGAAAGGTCGGCTGTAGGACGTGGGAGGGGCGGGGGGGACGTCGGGTTGCGCTACAAAATTCACCCCGTCGCCCCAGTAGTATTGGGCGGCGAGCGTCGCCTTCTTGAAGAATTCAGTCTGGATCGTCGCGCCACTGGCATGCTGGTGATAATCCAGATTGCCCGGGTTCAGCGCAGAACAAAACACAGAAAATCCCAGAAAGCAGGAATCCCGCGGGCGCAGGCGCTCACGCGTTTCTTGATAAGGCCGCAAGAAAATCACGGTCTGGCCTCGTCCCACTATCGCGACGTAGGGAGCGTAATCGGTATCGAGCCGCAAGCCGGTGTGATCAGAGTCGTAGCGAACGTTGAGCGACGGCCCCCAACTCAAAATCCATCCTTTCTTGGGACGAAAGCGGTAACGCGCCTCCTGTGTGGTCTCCCGAATGTCCACGCGATTGATGAATCCAGGAATCGTGACGAAGCCCGGAGTGATATCCCGGTAAATACCGTCGTACGCGAGATGAAGTCCTTCGCGGTGCAACTCCAGTTTCTCGGCTGGACCCGCGTAATGGTTGCCGTGCCCAAGGTTTCCCGAACTGAAGGGATAAAGGTTGGCTTCGCAGGTCAGGCTCAGGTTGCTCGAACTGGCCACCGCCTGGCCGTCCAGCGTCCAGTTAGGATTCAATTTCAGATGAGTGTCGACGCCGCCCAGGCGGTTGAATTCGCCGGCTGTGGGACACTCCCAGTCAGTGTAGAGAACGCCGACGCTTGACTGTCGGAAAATGTCGCGGCTCACGCGCGCGATGGTGAAGTAGGAGCGCATGCCGGAAAACTGGCTATAGTCGGGCACCGCCAGGCCGGGGCTGCGATCGTCTGTTGCCAACAGCCCTACCGAGTAAGGTCCACCTTTTCCCGTGAGGCGGATTCCGGCTGAGGGATCGGCGATGCTGCGAGTAAATAGCAAGGCCATCGGAGTGCGAAAGAAGTCTTCGTTCTCTAGAAAGAAGGGACGCTTCTCGGGAAAATAAACGGCGTAGCGCTGGTTGACCACGATCTGCGGATCTTCGGACTCGACCTGGCTGAAGTCCGGGTTAGCGGTCATGTCCACCACAAAGTGGTCGTGAATGACGAACTTCGCATCCATGCCTGGTTGGCCTTGCACGTCGGCATGCTGAAAATAGGGATTGCCCGGATCGCGTGTGTCCAGGGCGCGGTATCCACGCATCAGCCCATAGGGAATCAGTTCGACGTTGTGGCTGGGAGAAATTCCTTCCAGCCCATACAGAGTTGCGGCCTGGCCGAGCCGGCCCTGCATCCTGCGCGAAATCTGCGGCCAGAACGAATCCTCATTCTTGCGCCGGATCCCACGATAGAGAATGACTCCCCAAATTTGTTTCTCGGTCGACGGAAAGCGCAAGCTCTTGAAGGGGATGGCGAGCCAAACCACATAGCCGCGGCTGGTCACTTTGCCGCGCGAGTTCCATACGGTGTCAAACGAGGTGTCGAAATTTCCGTTCACCTCGTCGCGCGAGGCCTCGGTCCAAATAGCGTCCCATTGCACCCCTAGCGGCGTGGTCTGAAAGGCGTAGGCACGGCGAAGATCGTGAAACGTATCCAGAATAATCTCCACCTGGTCGTCATCGTGGACGTCTTCGCGGCGCGACATGCGAGCGCGAATTTTCCTAGGATCATCGAAGCACACAAAAACTACATACAGATTCTTCTGGTCATATCCCAAATACGCGTCGGTCGGTTCCGAAACGCTCTGCCCGTCATAAGGAGTGCGCTGAGTGAAGTCGCTGACCTTCGCCATCTGCTTGGCAGTTTCGCCCAGTGGCTGCATGCTGAGGAATTCCTCCAATGCTGGCGGACGCTGCAAACGAGGAATCGCAAGTGAGGGCGGCGGCAGCGCGGCTTTCGGCGCGGGTCGCACGTCCGGATTCCTTACCGGCGGTTCCGGCAATTGCTCCGACGGAGAAGGATATTGGGGTGAAGGCACCGGTTTTTGCTCACGGACAGCAGGATTCGTCTGCGGCAGAAGCGGCGCAGGATTTTGCGGCAGAGACTGCGGATTCTGAAGCGTGGAACCTGATTCCGGGGATGCGTGCACCTGAGTCGCGTCTACCGGGTCCTGTAGGGGTGAAGAGGACAGCGGAAAACACAAGGCTGGCAGCTCAATCGCCGACAGGAAAAAAGCTGAAACGACTGCGATCTGCGCGAAAAGACCGCCCCTGTGATGCAGAACCCGAGACAGACGCAAAAATCCCCCGCTCCACCCCGCCCCTACGGTGTGAACTGAGCAACATACACCATGAGTGCCACAAACAAAACAGCAAAATGATGTTGTGAGGTTTGCCGAACAAGAAAGAACATCAAGGAAATGTGGGGAACAGGATAGCAACAACAGAATGTGGGAAAGGGAAAGAATGTGGGGACGGCCGCCCGCCGAGCGAAGCTCGGCCTGGCATGGCACACAACGGTGCGGCTAAACAATGAACTCTGTCAAAATTGGAGGGTGTTTTCACTTTCGATCTCGAACAGAAAACGAGGCAGCTGGGACTGCCGCACCTCGACCTCAAGTCGCGTCACAAACACTTCCGAATGGCGCCGTGGTTCGATCTCGGTGGGATCAGCCGTCTCGAAGAAGAGTTCGACGGCCTCCTGCAAATTCGCACGAGCGGTCTCGACGGTGTCGCCTTGGCCCGCAACATCGAACTCTGGACAGAGTCCAACGTATCCATGGCCCTCGCGTTCAATAATAGCTGTGAGTTGCTGCGCCCGTTTCACTGGGCATGTTCCTCGTTTCATTCTAAAACAACGAACTCTGCCGCCGCGTCGGCGTAATCTTGAAATACTCATACGCCAACTGCGTAGCCACGCGCCCCCGCGGAGTACGGTTTAGAAATCCAATCTGCATCAGGAAGGGCTCGTAGATCTCTTCAATGGCGTCCGGCTCCTCAGCCAGCACCGCAGCCAGAGTATTTACTCCCACCGGCCCTCCTTGATATTTCTCGATAATCGTCAAAAGCAGCCGCCGGTCCACTTCATCGAATCCATATTGATCGACTTCCAGCATCTCCAGCGCGGCCTTGGCAGTGGGCTCGTCAATCTTGCCGGCGCCGCGGACCTGTGCATAATCCCGCACGCGACGCAACAGCCGGTTGGCAATTCTGGGTGTACCGCGTGACCGGCCGGCAATTTCCTTCGCGCCCGCGTCGTTGATCTCGACTCCAAGAATCTCGGCCGAGCGCTCCACAATCACCTGCAAATCCGTGGACGCATAAAACTCTAGCCGCAGTACGATGCCGAAGCGAGCTCGCAGCGGGGCCGAAATCAATCCTGCCCGCGTCGTCGCACCAACGAAAGTGAACGGCTTCACTTCAAGCGTGTGCGTGCGCGCCGAAGGTCCCTGCCCAATGATGATGTCGAGTTTGTAGTCCTCCAGCGCCGAATAGAGCAGCTCTTCCAGCACCGGCTGCAGGCGATGGATCTCATCGATGAACAGAACCTGCTTGTCCTGCATGTTGGTGATAATTGCGGTCAGGTCGCCTTTGATCTGCAGCAGCGGCGCCGCCGTCGGCTGAAAATGCACTCCCAGCTCGTTGGCAATAATGTTGGCCAGGGTCGTTTTGCCCAACCCCGGCGGACCATAGAGCAGCACATGGTCCATGGCCTCGCCGCGCGACCGCGCGGCTTCAATGGCCACCGCCAGATTGTCTTTCACTTTTTTCTGCCCAATGAACTCCGCCAGCCGCTGCGGACGGAGCTTCAACTCAAAAGAAGAGTCGTCCTCAACTGGCGCCGCAGATACCAGGCGGTTATGGTCGGGGTTGAGATTGAGATTGTTTTTCGCCGCAGCCACTCGCCGGATGTTACCACGAACAGTATGAGGAACAGCCCCCGTCTAGAACGGTCTATTGTGGGGACAGCCGCCCTCGGCTGTCCGGTCGAGCGAAGCTCGACAGTCTTGACCTCCTTCCGAAATCGAGGGCTCTTTTACTTCGGATACCAATCCAGCAACCGTACCTCAATACCAGTACCTTCCAAAGCTTTCTTAAATACGCTGAGATCCGAACCCCGGTAGTGATAAGGAATCACAATCTTCGGATGAAACGCTTTCACCGCGTCCGCAGCCTCCTCCGGCGGCATGGTGTAAGGCAAATTCATGCACACGAATGCCACGTCGATGTTCTTGAGCGCCCGCATTTCAGGAGTGCCTTCAGTGTCGGCGGAAAAGTAAAAGCGCTTCCCGCCATAAGTGAGCACGTAGCCGTTGTCGCGTCCCTTGGGATGAAAAAGTTGTCCGGCGGCAGGACCGCGCTTCAGGTTGTACGCCGGCACCGCCTCAATGGTCCAGCCTTGCCAGTTTTTCGTTTCACCATTTGAAATGACCTTGGCGCGGGTAACGGTCTGTGCAACAGACGACGGCGCCACAATCTCCGTATCCGCCTTGCTGATTATCTTGATCGAATCAGGATCCATGTGATCCCCATGAATGTGGCTAATCAGAATCAGGTCTGCCTCAGGAAGCCCGTCGAGCTTCGCCGGCTTGGCAGGATCGACATAGAGCACCTTCCCTCCCGCCTCGATAAGCGTGCTGGCGTGGAATAGCGGAGTAATCTGAACCATTCCAGCCGATGTGCTGAATACTTGCGTCCCGGGGCTGCGCACCAGAGTCGCCAGCGCCAAGAGCGAAGAAACACAGCAGAGGACAATCACGAATGCTCTCATCAGGAACCTCGCAAACTTCTTTTATTTCAGGAATTTATGACTCAGGTCAACCCGCTCAAACTGATAGAGATTCTCCGGTCTTAGCGGCGACCTCCCGAGCGAGGCGTTCTGTCTCCAGACTCTTATGACGAGCACGGGATTCCGAGCTGATACAAATTTATGGTCATTGACACCTCCGCGCTCGCAGCCATTTTTTTCAACCCACCGGAGCGCCAGAAATTCCTCTCTGCCATCACTGCAGCAGGAAGTCGGCTGGTATCCGCTGCGAGCGTGCTCGAAACTGGAATCGTCCTGGAGGCCCGACAGGGCGAAGCGGCGGGCCGCGAGTTCGATCTGTTCGTCGTTCGTGCCCATCTGCAAATCGTACCCGTCGACGCCGAACAAGCCGACCTCGCCCGCTCCGCATGGCGCAAGGATGGAAAAGGCCGACACCCCGCAAGCCTCAATTTTCGGTCACTGCTTTTCCTACGCCCTGGCCAAAGCCTCCGGCGAACCTCTCCTGGCTGAAGGAACAGATTTCGCCAGCACCGACGTGGCGATTTGCAAATGATGAGCGTCCGACTCGCTACTCTTCCTCTTCCTTCACCTCACCCCGTGCCGCCTTCGCCTTCTCGATAATCTTTTCCTGCAACTGCCCTGGCACCACGTCGTAATGATGCATTTCCATGTTGAAGCTGCCGCGCCCTTGCGTCATCGACGTCAACTCCACGCCGTAAGTCAGCATCTCCGACATCGGCACTTCCGCCTTCACCACAGTGTTGCCGCCCTTGTTGTCCATGCCCTGGATGCGGCCGCGGCGGCTGTTGAGATCGCCCATTATCGAACCGGCGAAGTCGTCGGGCACTGTGATTTCCACCGCCATGATGGGCTCGAGCAGTGTCGGCTTCGCAACCTCCATCGCTTTCTTGAACGCAATGCGCCCCGCCATCTGAAATGACAGATCGTTCGAATCCACATCGTGATACGACCCGTCATAGAGTACAACGCGAAAATCCACCACCGGAAAACCCGCGAGATATCCGCGTGCGGCCGCATCTCGGATTCCCTTTTCTACCGGCGGAATATAGTTCTTCGGAATCGCGCCTCCGAAAATATCGTTGACAAACTCGAACTCGCCGCCGCGCGGCAACGGTTCCATCCTGATCTTGCAATCGCCGTATTGACCATGGCCGCCGGTCTGTTTTTTGTGTCGTCCCTGTACGTCAGCCTTGCCGCGAATGGTTTCGCGATATGGCACCTTAGGCGCCTTTAGAACAACTTCTGTGTGATAGCGTTTCTTCAGCTTCGAAACGATGACTTCAATATGCTGCTGCCCCGTGCCCGCAATAAGAAATTCCTTGGTCTGCGGATCGCGGAAGAAGCGCAGCATGCCGTCTTCCTCCATCAGCTTGTGAATGCCCGGCCCCAGCTTATCTTCATCGGCGCGGCTCTTCGGCTCGATCGCAAACGTAATCGCCGGCTCCGGTAATTTCACCCGCGGGTACTGAATCGGCGCCGACTTGTCCCCCAGCGTATCGCCCGTCAGCGTGTCTTTTAACTTGGCCACAGCGCCGATATCGCCGGCATGCAGTTCCGGCACCGGAATCGCCGTCTTGCCTTGCATTGTCTGAATGTGCGCCAATTTTTCCTGCCCGCCTCGGCTAAAGTTCTGCAGCGTCGCGTCATTCTTCAGGACGCCGGAGAAAACTTTGAAGTAGGAAATGCGCCCCGCGAACGCATCCGAAACCGTGCGGAACACATACAGCGACACCGGTTCGGCATCGGATTCATGACGCTTGGGTGCATCGCCATTTCCCCCTGCCTCTCCCTGCACCCACTCATGCTCCGAAGGAGCCGGCGTGTAGTCGATAATAAAATCCATGATCCGATCGGCGCCAATATTGCCCAGCCCTGAACTGAAAATAACCGGAAAAATCTTGTCTTCGCGAATCGCATTGTGCAGCGCGGGGATCAAATCTTCCTCGCCCAGCGTTCCGGCCTCGAAGAATTTCTCCATTAATTTGTCATCGCCCTCGGCAACCAGCTCCACCAGCATTTCGTGCGCTTCCTGCACCTGCGCCCGCATGCCGGAGGGAATCTCAGTTTCTTTCCCTTTGCCATTCCCGCCCAGTTCGTAGGTGTATGCCTTCATGCGAACCAGGTCGACCACGCCACTCAAACTTTTTTCGCTGCCGATGGGCAGCTCGATCGGAACCACGTCCCGCCCAAACGCGTTGGTCAAAGATTCCAGCACACGCTCGGCATTGGCGCGGTCGCGATCCATGCGATTTACCACGATCAGCCGCGGCGTTTTATATTCCTCACAGTAATTCCACACGCGCTGCGTGACGACTTCCACGCCGGCTACGCCATCGACGACTACGATCGCCGCGTCCACCACCGGCAACGCCATCTTGGCCTCGTGGACGAACATGCTGAATCCGGGCGTGTCGAGAATATTGATCTTCGTTGTGCCCGCCGCCGTGCCCCACTCCACCACCGCGAGGCCGGTCGAGATCGACATCTTGCGCGCGATTTCCTCCTCATCATGGTCAGTGGTTGCCGAACCGTCATCGACGCGTCCCAGCCGCGGAGTCGCGCCCGCCGTATACAACATGGCCGACACCAGCGAAGTCTTGCCCGCGTGTCCGTGCCCGACCATCGCTACATTCCGAATGTTTGCTCCCGAATAAACCTTCAAGTTCGGCTCCTTCGGCAGGCGCGTGAAAGAAGCAGGAACCGGCCCATAGAGTAGATGAGGACAGGAATAGGCCAACCCAGCATCCCCTGCCAAAACTATGGATGCTACCACGCGGCAACCGGCAGCCTCAAATAGGGGAGCAGCGAGCGATGCGGTTGGCATCTCGTCTGAAGGAGTCATCCCAAGCGGAGCCACTTTTCAGGCGGAGCAAGGGATCTCTCGCGGAGTCGTTGACGGAGGTCCGCGAGCTCGGCTAACCACTACTCAGCCCGCAACGTCGTCGCGGGGTCAATCTGTGCCGCGCGCCGTGCCGGTAACCCGCAGGCGACCAGCGACACGCCCACCAGCAACGCGATCACGCCGAGATACGTCGCCGGATCGAGCCGCGACACCCCGAACAGCAACGAGAGGAGGGCCTGGCTCGCAGCCAACGCTCCCAGAAATCCGATCCCGAGACCGATAGCGGTCAGCATCAGCCCCTGGCGAATGATCAAGGTCAGAATGTCACCGCGAGTCGCGCCCACCGCCACCCGCACCCCGATTTCGCGCATGCGCTCGGTCACGCTGCCCGACAAAACACCATAAATTCCGGTCGCCGCCAGCACTAGCGCGACCAAGCCAAAAGCTTCGAACAGGATCAGCACGAAATGGCGCTCGGCCTCTGAGGTCGCGAGCAAAGAGTCCATAGTGGCGACCCTTACGATGGGCTGGTCCTTGTCCACCGACCAGACTGCATTTTTGATCGCGGGGGTGAGCGCCGCCGCATCTCCGCGCGCGCGCACCACCAGCGACTGCACCATGTCGACCCAGGCATATTGCGTGGTGGAAGTGTAGAACGCGTCCGATTCTTTTAGCGCCAGTGACGCCTGCTTTACATCGCCCACGACGCCGACGATCGTCCCCCACGGCCGGTCCGCGCGGCCAATGTCGGGACCAACCCGAAGCCGCTGCCCGAGCGGGTCCTGACCGGGAAACTTGCGTTTCGCGAAGGCCTCACTGAGCAGGACCGCAACCGGCGCCCCTGCGATATCGTGCTCGTCAAGCACGCGACCGCGGCGCAGAGGGATACGCATCGCTTCGAAATAGCCGGGACTCACGGCATAGCGAAGTGCCGCGTCGTTGTTATCGTTCACGTCCGACGCGAACTGCACCCCATAGGATTCGAAGTCGCCACTCAACGGCAACTGAGTGGTGAACGCCGCTGACGCAACCCCGGGAACCTGCCGCACCGCTTCCAGCGCCTGCGCGAAAAATCGTGCCCGAGCGCTGTTGTCGTCAAAGCGGTGACCGGATTCCTGCACCTGCATGGTCAGCACGTGCGAAGCATCGAAGCCAGGATCGATGGCGAACAGCCGCTGTAAGCTGCGTAATAGCAGTCCCGCGCTCACCAACAGCACAAGAGCAATCGCGAACTCGGCGACCACAAGGGTACGTCGGGTGAATTGCTGACCGCTCGCCGTACGCGTCGAGCTCCGTTGCACACCCACGTGCAGATCTCCGCGAGAAGCGTGCCGTGCCGGAATCAATCCCACTAGCAGGCCGATCAGCGCGCTGACGCCAAGGGCAAAAGTAAACACAGTGGCATCCAGGCGGATTGCGTCTACCCGCGGCAGTTCCGGCGGACTGAGCGCGACCAGTGCGCGTACGCCAGACTGTGCCACGATGAGTCCGAAGGCGCCCCCGATCGCTGCCAGCAGCAAACTCTCCGTGAGCACTTGCCGGATCATGCGCAATCGCCCTGCGCCCAGTGCGGCGCGTATGGCGAATTCGCCACGCCGCTGTGCGCCGCGGGCAAGCAGCAGGTTCGCGACGTTCACGCACGCGATCAGGAGCACGAGAACAACAGCACCAGAAATCGCGAGCAGCGCCGGCTTGACACTCCCGGCGAGGTCGTCCTGCAGCGAATTTTCAATGAATCCGTGGTCGAGTGACGCCCACGGCGGCCGTGGAAACTCCGATACAGGCGTGTGCGCGATTCGCCCAAGGTCGCTCCGGGCCTGGGCCATGCTGACCCCTGCCTTTAACCGCCCCACCATCCGCAAGTGATGCCCCCACTCGCGGGTTTGCAGGGAGACGATATTTCCAGTGTCGTACTGCAAAGGCGACCAAAGCTTGGCGGACGGCGACAGGACATTGTCAAACGCAGCCGGCATCACGCCGACAACCGTATAGTTATCCTCGTCGAGCTTGATCTCTCGACCAATGATCGCCCTGTCGCCGCCGAAACGCCCGCGCCACAAACCGTTGCTGAGAACTACTGCTTTTGGCCCCTGAAGGATGTCGTCGGCTGCCTGAAAGTCCCGTCCCAGCTCCGGCGCCACGCCTAATGTGCGGAAGTAACTGGCGCTAACTCTTTGGCCGTCGAGCCGCGCCGGCTGATCGGCGCCCGTGAGGGTGGGCTGCCAGGGCCTCATCACGGCGATTGTCTCGAGCGAACGATTTCGCTCGGCTAGTTCGCGATAGGTATGGAAGGTTTGCGGGATGCGAGAGCCGTCCTCCGCGGCGTACCAGATCATCATGATGCGGCCAGCTTGTGGATACGGCAGCGGCTCGAACAGGATCGGGATTACCGCACTGAAGATCGCCGTGGTAGCCCCCATGCCCACGCCCAGAATCACAATGGCCATGCAAGCGAATCCCGGATTCTTTCGCAGTTGCCGTTGCGCGTAATGAAAGTCTTGAAGCCAGATCCGCACAGACATGGACACAGATATGCCCTCTTTGCCCCATTCTTCGAAATGTCAAAAGCAAAGTTGTCGCCGATGCTGACCTGTATAACCCCTTGAAAATCAGCCGACGATTGCCTGAAGAATGCGCGAGTGTGTTCGTATTCAACAATGCATGTCCAGATCTGAACACTTTCTGGTGTGGCGCGGGCGCCCCTGCGCTCCCATTGTGTGAGGGTGACGCCTCACCGGTGTATGATCTCCACATGCTAGGCGGACGCACAAGCCAACAATGGATCGCCCAATACTCTGGGAGCCACCAGCACCCGGTTAACCGCCTCTGCCATACGTTCGGCATTCCGACGATTCTAGTGTCGGTTGCAGTGTTCCTCGCCGGCTTCTTTTTCCATCGCCTGTGGCTCTACGCGCTCGGGCTGTTCGTGATGGGGTGGATTCTCCAGTTCGTCGGCCACGCCTTCGAGGGCAAGCCCCCCGAATTCCTCAGCGACTGGCGCTTTCTCTTCGTCGGAGTCCGCTGGTGGTGGGCAAAGATCAACGGCAAAGCGTGATGTTGTCCCCCTTCCCCTGACCTCGCGACGAGAGAAGACGACGGCGGGGTGCTCCATTTCTGGCTTTTCTGCGAGAGATGGGAGACGGAACTGCTTGCACTCATTCAAGATTCTGTCTATGCTGACCTCACTCTTGCTTCTGCGTCACGAAAACAATGCAGCGGATGACCGCCCGATTTCTGCTGTTGTTCGCGCTCCTCGGAACCTTCGTTCCGCTGGCGCTAGCGGCCGCTGCTGCGCCGCCACATGCCTGCTGCATTCGCAAGGCGGCACACCAGTGCCACGGCTCAATCGCGGAATCTGACCGGCGTTCCATACGCAGCGCGGCCTGCTGCAATCACGACTGCTGCCGCGCCGTCACTACAACTCGCTCAGCCCATCCGGGATCCTCGCTGGCATCGTTCTTCGGCCGGAAGGTGGATGCCGCTATCTCCAATTCGGATTCCGTAACTCCCCCTTCGCAGATCTTCCCATCGCGATCGACGCGCGCTCCTCCGCAACTTTCCATCGCCTGACAAACCTCGCAAGGTATTTGCGGTTCATGTGAGGACAGCTCCCCAAGCTTGCCCGGAGCGAAGCCGAACGGGCTGTCCGCCGGCCAACACCCGGCTCGCTGTCTGCCGAAGCAGCACAACAGGTCCCGGAGACTTCATGCCTCTGATGCGCATTCCACTGTGTTCAGCACTTCTTATGCTGGCCTTCACGGCATTCGCCGCAACCGTCGGATCCGTGCACGGCGTCATTCACGACCCGCAGCACCGCCCCGTCCAGAACGCCATGGTCATGATCAAGGCGAAATCTTCCGCCTGGTCGGCCACCGTAAATTCCGACAACAATGGCGAGTTCGCCTTCAACGCTGTTCCCCTCGGCGAATACATCGTCACTGTGGCCGCCGTCGGTTTCGAGCAAGGAAAGCAGGATGTTGCCGTGCTGTCGAGCACACAGCCCGTGATGCATTTCGCGCTCAATGTCGCCGGAGCCAAAGAGATGGTCAACGTCTCCGGCACTCCTGAAGCGGCTCCCTCGGATTCCTCGACCCCCACCACGGTCGTCGATCGTCTCGAGATCGCCCGCACCCCGGGAGCGGATCGCTCCAACAGTCTGGCGATGGTTACCGACTTCGTGCCCGGAAGCTACATCACCCACGACCAGCTTCACATGCGCGGAGGGCATCAAACCAGCTGGCTGGTCGACGGCGTCCCCGTGCCCAACACCAACATCGCTTCTAATCTCGGACCGCAGTTCGATCCCAAAGACATCGACTACCTGGAAGTGAATCGGGGCGGTTACGGCGCCGAATTCGGCGACCGCACCTACGGCGTGTTCAACGTGGTGCCGCGCACCGGATTCGAGCGCAACCGTGAAGCTGAACTGGTTTTGAGCGCCGGCAATTTCTACCAGACCAACGACCAATTCAGCCTGGGCAGCCACACCGAGCGGTTCGCTTACTATGCCAGCGTCAACGGCAACCGCAGCAACCTCGGCATTCAAACCCCCGTCCCGCAAGTTGCGCACGATGCCGAGAACGGCTACGGCGGCTTCGGTACGCTCATTTTCAACCTCGATCCTTCGAATCAACTTCGCCTCGTGACTTCCGCGCGCCGCGATTATTACCAGGTTCCATATGATCCTGTTGCCAGCGACATTGAGAATGGGCTGATGAATGGCCAGCTGACCGGTCAGTATCCCAGCCTCAACCTGCGCGACGGCGATCACGAAACCGACGCGCTGACGAATTTTTCCTGGGTACACACTTTCAATTCGCGGATGCTGTTAACCGTCTCGCCGTTCTATCACTACAACCGCGCGAATTACGACAGCGCGCTCACCGATCCCGTCGTCACCATTCAGCATCGCGGCTCTACCTACGCCGGCGGTCAGGCGAGCTTCAGCGCGAATACGGCGAAGAACGATTTACAGGTGGGCCTCTATAGTTTCTATCAGCAAAACAACGAAGTTCTCGGAGCGATCTTCAACGATGGCAGCAACTCGCCCTTCACGGAAACCGAACGTCCGTCGGGCCGCCTTACCGCCCTTTTCGTCGATGATAAGTTCAAACTGTTCTCGTGGTTGACGCTCTCTGCCGGCCTTCGCCCCACCTACTTTTCCGGCGGTCTCTCGGAAAACTCCATCAGCCCGCGCTTCGGCGTCGCACTCAATGTGCCGCGCCTAAACTGGACCTTCCGCGCCTCCTACGGCCATTACTATCAGGCGCCGCCGCTGGTCACTGCCTCGGGCCCCCTTCTGCAATTCGCGAACAACAACAACCTGGCGTTCATCGCGCTCCACGGTGAACGTGACGAAGAAGAAGAATTCGGCTTGAACATCCCCTGGCGCGGCTGGGTTCTCGACGCCGACATGTTTCGCACCAACGCCTCGAACTTTTTCGATCACAACAATATTGGCGAGTCCAATTTGTTTTTCCCTTTGACCATTCAAAACGCCCTTGTCCGCGGCTGGGAGCTTACGTTGCGCTCGCCTCGGATCGCGCACCGCGGACAGCTTCATCTTGCCTATTCCAATCAGGTGGCGTGGGCGGGCGGATTCATCAACGGCGGTCTGACCGATTTTGCGTATCTTCCGTGGGGCCCCCTCGATCACGACCAGCGCAACACGCTCAATGTCGGCGGCGATCTGGCCTTACCCTGGCGCGCCTACGCTTCCACCAACGTCTATTACGGCTCCGGTTTCACCAACGCCTTTCCAGGCCAGCCGTATCCCGGAGACTATTTGCCTCAGCACACAACGTTCGATACAACTCTAGGCAAGGATTTCAGCGACAAGCTCTCCGCCTCCGTAAACGCAATCAATGTCGCCAACCGCCGCATGGAACTCGACAACAGCGTAACTTTCGGCGGATTCCATTGGAACAATCCCCGGGAAATCTACGTCGAACTCCGCTACCGTTTTCATTACTAAGAAGAATCACGTGGCGCACGGAGCGGCCCATTCGACCCGAGGCTTCTGCGGGACAGTTCTCATGAAGGCCGCTAAAGACGCCCCTTTATCCCTTGCCCTGCTTTTCCCTTACCAACTCTTCGACATCGCCAATCTTTTCTCCCAGCAGATTCAGCTTCCGCGCCAAGCCCTGAATCTCAGCCTCCGCTCTCCGGTTGACGTCATAATCCAGTTCGCCACGCAGACGATCCTTCGTATCCTGCCGGTTCTGACTCATCATGATGACGGGAGCCTGCACCGCGGCCAGCATCGACAGAAACAGATTGAGCAAAATAAACGGATAGGGATCCCATGCCTTTTTCCCCAGTATGGAGTCAAGAGTCACGTAGGCCACCAGCGCGAAACCGAACGACAGGATAAACGTCCACGATCCGCCAAAGCCCGCCACCCGATCTGCAATCCGCTCCCCGAAAGTTGCGTCCTTGTCAATCATTTCATTAGGATGACGATTCGCCCGCAGCCGGACCAGTTGTTGTGAGCTGTGGAACTGCCGCCCCAGCACGCGCAGCATATCCATTCCCGCCATCGGCTTGCGCTGTAACAATACGGCAATATCTTCCTGATCCACCTCAATGCACACCGCTTCGTCGATCGCCACCGCCTCGGTCTGATGCGGAGTCTGTTCCAGCATCGACGCGAAACCGAAAAATTCGCCGTGCGACGGTTCATCGACTACAACTTCCTGATGCTCCTGGTCGACGGTCGTCACTCGCACCCGCCCCGACACCACTACATACGCCTGACCGCTGCTGTCGCCGATCTTGTAGATCCGCTGCCGTCGAGCGAAGGTTTTTACCTGCACCTGTCCCGCCAGCACCCCTGTTTCTTCGTCATCGAGCAATGCGAAAAGCGGAACGTGTTTCAGTACTTCAGGGTCGCATGCCATGGAATTCCTCGCCGTGTGGAGTGTGGAGCTTGGATCGTCTCGACCTGGATCATCTCGACTTGGGTCTCGACTTGGGTCTCGACTTGGATCGCCTCGGTCGCCTTGAGGATTTTACAGAAAGCGATTCTACAAAGCATGGCCGGAAAAGCAGTTCCAGCTATGGCCGCGCGCCCATAGTCCGGGTTAAAGTAAGTACAACGTGAGCAACTCTAGTCGCCAGATTCTACCCATCGTTCTCCTCGTGTCCGCCGCATTCTTTTTTTCTTCATGTCATCGCTCTCCCACCGCGGCTGCGAAACGTTATCCCTTCACCGGCCGCATCCTGTCCGTCGACACGCAGAATCAGGCCGCGGTCATCGACGGCGACACCATCCCCGGCTTCATGGACGCCATGGCAATGACTTACCGAATCAAGCCGCCCAGTATGTTGCGCCAACTGTCTTCCGGTGACTCCATCTCCGCCGAACTGGTCGTCATCCAACCCCAGGGCAACGACGACAACGCTGTCCCCGACTCTTGGCTCGAACGCATAAAGATCACCGGCCATGCTTCGCCATCCCATGCTGCCCCCGCAAGCTTCCACATCCCTGAGCCCGGTGAAGATGTTCCCGATTTTTCATTCACCAACCAGAGCGGCAAGCGCATCTCGCTGAAGCAATATCGTGGGAAAGTTCTGTTCGTGACTTTTATTTATACGCGCTGCCCATTTCCCGACTACTGCCCGCGCCTGAGCCGCAACTTCCTGGAAATTCACCAGCAGATGACCACCAATCCGGCGCTGGCGAGCACTCATCTTTTGAGTGTCAGCTTCGATCCTGCGCATGACACGGCGAAGGTTCTGCACGATTACGGTTTTTCCGTGGCCCACACTCGCGAGCCCGCCCTCTTCGACCGCTGGGAGTTCGCCGCGCCTAGGTCCGTGGACTTGCCCCGCATTGCCCATTTCTTCGCGCTCACCGTCAATTCCGAGGGCGGAATGATCACGCACAATCTGAGCACGGCGGTCATTGGTCCCGACGGCAAAATCCTCAAGTGGTATCACGGCAGCGACTGGCAGCCCTCTGATCTACTGAAGGACGCGGCCGATGCACTGGCCAATAAAAGCTAGCGAGGCGGGAGAAACGGTCGTCAGCGGCCTCTGCGCTGAACTCTGCGACCTCTGCGGTTAATTCCTGTCGAGCTAGAAAGGAATTTGAAGGCGCAGAGCCCGCCAAGTCTCGCGGAAAACGCGCCGACCGAGGCCCGGCAACCTTCGTGACTCGACGTCGTCGTGGTAGTTTTTTGTTTAGGAGAGATCCATGAAATATCTGCTGCTGATTCTCGCGGTCCTGGGCGTGATCGTTTCGTCGCTCGCGCTGCGCGAACATTACCGTATGTATGGCGATGCACCCTGCAGCATCAACGAGCGCTGGGACTGCGGCGTGGTCAATCACAGCCCCTACGCTATGCTCGCCGGAATTCCCGTCGCCGCCATTGGCATCGCCGGATACATTCTCATGGCTGCCCTGGCGTTCTTTCGTTCCTACCGCCTGTTGCTCGTTCCCACCTTCGCCGGCCTCGCCTTCTCCCTCTACCTGGCGAATATCGAAGCTCATGTCCTCGGCGTTTGGTGCGTCTACTGCGTCATTTCGCTGGGAATCATTTCCCTGGTGTCCCTCCTCACCTTGGGAACCGTGGTCGCCCAGTTGGTCAGAAAACCCTCGCCTGCCTGAACGATGCGCGGTCGACAACCCGCAAATCGTTTGACAGCGCACCGCTTCAAGAGGTTGCTGAAATCTCACGAACCGCTGCCGCATCGTGGAAGAGCGGCCTTTTCAGGGCCGCGTCGGGTGCTGTTTTGGTGGAAGAGCGGCTCTTTCAGCGTTAGGTGCTGTTTTGAAAGAGCCCGGCTTTAGCCGCCGGAGAATCTCGCGCCTTAATCCTTCGACTTAGAATGCCGAAGATGGTGAGCGGTTAGTTCCTGGTCTTCTTGTGTGCCCCGATCGTGCGATTGATGTCGGTGGAAAATTCAATGAAGAAATTCAGCAGCGCACCGTATCCTGCCTGCCCCAGCATAGCCCGGCCGCCTTCAGCGAATCCATTGCGCGGATGCGGCTTCCACGCCGTCGAAAGCAGTCCCCCGCCAAACGATCCGCCATACAAAGCCCATTGTGGGCGCAGTTCTTGCTCCGTCTCATTGTAGGTAAGAAAATTGCGCATAATCGCATGCCGCGTCCGGGGCCAGAATCCGGTGCAGCGGCATTGATCGTAGCGCGGTTCATATTTCAAAGCCACATTTCCAAGGTACGCCAGCGTGTTGGCCGCAATGAACTGTCCCTCGCGTGACGCGAACCGCTCCACATATCCATCCCACCCATCGTCCCACTGCGATGGCACCCCTCGCGCCTGATCGATGCCCGCGGCGAACATGCGTTTCATATACGCACCCGGTGTCGTGAGCGTCTGTTCTAGGTAGATCTCTCGCCGTTGTTTCACGCTCAGAGGAATCATGGTTTTGCCTTCCTCCACATACACCCCGGTCAGCCATCCACTCTCCCAATCGCGCGCTTTCAGCAGTGCCGCCTCCCCGAGATTCTTCGTGGCTACCGCTGCTTGTACGGTCTTTTCCGCAGCCATCTGCGCCGGGTTCGAACCCTCATCTTTCTTCTCTTCTTTAGGAATTTGTTCCTGGGAAGGTTGTTGCGGGGGAGCTTCTTCCTGGGGAGTTTTTGGGGGCACTGGTTCTGACTGACCGTTTCCTGGCGGAGGAGCGGCTGGTTGCTTGGAATCATCCTGCGCCAGCATGGCCGGGGAAGAGACCGCCAGGGAAATCAGCAACAGAATAATTCGGTGGGGTCTGCTCCACCCGTAACGCGTCGTCCCCAAGAGCCGTCACCCCTCTGCGCTTTTGCGGCCTTCTCTACGAACATTATTGCAAATTCTTGCCTACCCTATCTCAGCCTGCCACGTTCGATGCACGCATTTTCGTTTCGATGCACCTCTCTACAACCTCGTTGCAGGACTTCTGTCGACCTCAATGGCATGTCCGCGTGGCCACCTGCTGGCTGGTTTCTCTATGCGATTTTCTCGGAGCGTTCGTATAGGATAGTCGCGGTTCGATTTCCGAATGAGCCTCCGCATTTTTCTTTTCGTTGCCTGCTTCTCGCGTCTCTGTCCGGTATGTTGTGCGCAAGACGTCCAGAAACATGCCGAGGAGTTAATGCAGCGGGCGCGCCAGCTTTCGGATATTCGATCTCCAAAGGCTCCGGCCTTCCGGTTGAAGGCGACGTTTTCCCTTATCGGAAAGAATCTCGAGACTGCCCGGGGAACCTATACGGAGATATGGATATCGGGCTCTCAATGGCGCCGCGAGACAATCGTCAACGACATTCACCGCGTCGAATTTGGGACCGCAAACAGGATTTGGCGACTCGACAACTCCACAGACTTTCCCGAAGTCGCCACAAGGCTCCCCGACCTCATGAACGTTTTTCCGCAAGCGTCCCCGACGTTTGAGTTCGAGTCCATCACCGACACCACGGATCAAAAGATTGCAGAACAGTGCGCGACGACTAAAGCTGGCTCCCGACAAGAGAAATACAGATTTTGTTTCGAGCAGAAAAGCGGAGTGCTGCTCGCGAAACTCTCACCCGAGATACGACCGAAGAATATGACGGACTATTCTTGCTTTTATGGAATTTTCCGCAAATTTGCCGATTTCTGGTTTCCGCGCGAAATGGCCTGCCTCGAAGACAAGCATCGCAAGCTCGAAGCCAAAGTCGAGGAGCTGTCGCTCGAGCCGTCACCCGACGCAGCGTTGTTCAAGCCGCCCCCGGGCGCGCTTGAACTCTGCTCCACAAAACCAGTCAATCCCACGGTTCTCTCGAGTGTCGGTCCGTCGATCTCGTCGAATCGTGGGCGCTTGGTCATACTGCGTGTGGCGGTAGACGCAAAAGGAAAACCACAGGATATGACGGTATCGGAATCGGGCGGCAAAGGTCTCGATGAAGCAGCTCTAGAGGCGGTTGGAAAGTGGCGTTTTAAACCCGCCACCTGCGACGGAGAGCCGATTCCCGCACAAATCAACATACGGTTCAGCTTTTAGCTTCACCGGAACCGGGACGCCGCCTGCCCTTACCCTCGCTCGAACGCGTGCTTCTTCTCCAACTCCTCCACGGCCTCGCGCCGCGTGCTCTCGAATCGCGTCGCTTGTTCCAAAAGTCCTGGTGTCGCCTCGGCCCACTCGCCGTCGATCCGCACCAACCCCTGCGCCCCCACCAATCGCGCCGCAATTTCCACTAAGCGCCCCGGCGGCGCCTGCAGATACTGCGCCTCCGCCGGATCGCCGATCCATACTCGCTTTTCCCCGCCCAGTTTCGTCTGCCAATACACTTTGCGCTCGACAAACTCCGCCATCACATCGTCCGTCGCCTTGCCAAACACCCATTGCTGGCGCTTGAAATCATAGTGGCGGCTGGAAAACGGCACCGGCAATAATTTCCCCGACTTCACGAATTCGATCTGCCGCCGGTCTACTTCCTTGCGTAAAGCGTTGATGACCGGAGCCTCCGCGTCCTTCGGTTCCAGGGACGGCATCACCTCGCGCACCGTCTGCGAAAGATTCACTGCCACCGGCGCATGCAATCCCCCTGAACCTTCCAGACGAATGTCTCCATGCAGAACCCAGAAATCCGCCCCCGATGTCGACTGATGAAACGGCCATTGCAGCCGAATCGTCAGCGGCAACCCTTTCAGCGTAACCCAAATTTTCTTCTCGGCGCCCGCCTGCGCTTCGTCCCCGGCGCCGCCGTCTTGCTCCACCCTCGTCATAACTCGTGTCCTCTATCTCACCACGTCCTCTGTGTGCCTCGGTGCCAACTGTGGTTCAAGCCTATCGATTAAGGCAATAGAATTTTAGCGGCTCGCCCTAGTCCCCATCCAGCGTCGACCTCACCTTCATCGCCAGATCAACTTTGGTAAAAGGTTTCTGCAGCAGTTTCACCCCCGGCTCCAGCACCTTGTGCTGCACAACCATGTCGTCGGTATATCCCGTCATATATACAATCCTGGTCTGCGGACGCTTACTCAAAATCTTTTCCGCTAACTGCCGCCCACTCATCCCCGGCATAATGACATCGGTCAACAGCAAATCAATGGGCGCCGAAAAACTTTCCGCCGTCTGAATCGCCTGCTCGGCGCTCGATGCTTCCAGCACCTTGTAGCCATATCCTTCCAGAAAAATGCGGGTCAACTCGCGCAAATCCGGTTCGTCCTCCGCGATCAGAATCGTCTCCGTCCCTCCGCCCACCTTGCCACTCGCGACCGGATCGGCGCGCTTACTGGCATTGCCTTCCGCTGCCGGAAAATAAGTGCAGAACGTCGTTCCCTGGCCCACTTCACTCTTCACCTGGATACTGCCTCCGCTCTGCTTCACAATTCCGTAAACCGTCGCCAATCCCAGCCCCGTTCCCTTTCCCATCGGTTTCGTTGTGAAAAATGGCTCGAAGATGTGGGACATCGTGCTCGCATCCATTCCAAGCCCCGAATCCGAAACCCTCAGCATGACGTACCGTCCGGCAGCGAGTTCCAGATCGCGCGCCATCTCCGCGCTTACCTTCAAGTTTGAGGTTTCCATCCTCAACGTGCCACCTTGCGGCATGGCATCTCTCGCGTTGACCGCCAGGTTCATCAGCACTTGTTCCATCTGTCCTGGATCTACCTTTACCGCAAGGAGCGAAGGATGCAGGCTCGCAAGCAACTCGATATCCTCGCCAATCACACGCGACAACATTTTCTGCACGTCCGCCACCGCCTCATTCATATCCAGAACTTTGGGCTGCAGCACCTGCTTCCGGCTGAAAGCCAGCAACTGCTGCGTGAGCGATGCCGCCCGGTCTGCAGCCCGTCGAATCTGCTCCAGTCCGTTGCGCGCTCTCTCATCGCCCGCGGAGGCCGCCAGCAGCAACTCACCGTGCCCCATGATTACGCTCAGAATATTGTTGAAGTCATGGGCCACGCCTCCCGCCAGCCGCCCGATCGCCTCCAGCTGTTGCGCGTTTCTGAGCTGCTCTTCCAGATGGACCCGCTCCGTCACATCGCGCGTGATGCCCCACGTGCGCACCCAATGCCCGTCCACCACCACCCCGCTCATGGTGTTGCGAAAAATCTTTTTCTGACCATGAGAGTCCATCTCATACGACTCCTTGTCCGTCGTCTGATATCCGGCGTGCACAAAGTTTTCCATGAATTGCCGGGTTCCAGGATCGTTCAGGATCAAAAAATCGGTGAGCGGTTTGCCGATCAGCTCCCGCGCCGAAGCTCGCCCGTACATTTTCGCCAGCGCATCGTTGCATTCCGCCAGATAGCCGTTCTCCCTGCCCAGCGCCAACTGCTCAGCGATCGGTAAATGGCACGGAACCGGCGGATTGTACTCCATGCGAAAAATTCCCTCCGAACTCTGTTCCACAAAAGTCCGGTAGCGCTCCTCGCTTTCGCGGTAATTTTCTTCGCTCCGCCGCAGCGCTTTTTCAGCGCGTTTCCGCTCCGTGATGTCAATTAACACGCCGCGAGTCAATCGCCTTCCAGTTTGCGGATCGCGAACAATCACGGCCTCGTCGCGAAGCCATACTTCCCCACCATCCTGCCTCCGCATGCGGTATTCGACCTGAAACGGACGGTTTTCTTCCCAACTGTCTTCGAGCAGCGCGGTTGAGTAATCCTCCGGGTTCAAATGATTCCACCAGAAGCAGGGATGGGACAGGCATTCCTCGGGCCGGTAGCCCAGAATCGTATTCACTTGCGGGCTCAGATAAAGAAAGCGGCCTTGCGCGCCCGCCTCCGCCACATACGAGATCGCCGGGACTTGCTCCACCAGTTGCCGATACTTTGACTCGGCCTCCCGTAGCGCCGCCGTCGCCCTCTTCCCCTCCTCCAGCGAGTGAATGGCGGTGATGCCATAAGCCAGGTTGTTGGCCATCTCGGTGAGCAGTTCCACCTCGGAACTTTCGAATGAACCAACCTGCCCCGAGTAAATCGCGAGCACGCCGAAAGGTGAGCCGGCAACTCGCAGCGGCAATGCAATCACCGCCGCATATCCGCGGCCCACTGCGGCTTCGCGCCACGGCGCGAACATCGGATCCTGGGCTGTGTCCGCGACCACGTGAATTACGTTCTCCCGGATCGCCCTCCCCACCGGCCCCTGTCCCGCCGGAGCATCCGACCATTTCAGCTCAATTTTCTCCAGGTATCCATTGACATATCCCGCATGCGCCATCGGCCTCGCGGTCTTCTCTTCGTCCTGCTCCGCATAGGCGATGAACGCCATCCGATATCCGCCCAGTTGAACGATGATGTCGCAAATCTGCTGCAATAACTCCTGCTCGCTTCCCGCCTGCCCCAGCGCCCGATTGCACGCACTGAGCGCCCGCAACGCCCGGTTCAGCCGGCGCAGCTCTTTCGTAATTCCACTCTCGCTGGCTGCATCCGAGGCAAGGTCGGAAGAGGGAATCTCAGAAGGGGTTTGGCTTGATGCGGAAACCGAAGAGGCGGAGGACCCACAGGAAGACAGCGAAGAGGAAGACGGCGAAGATAAAGGTAAAGGTAAAGATAAAGATAAAGACGAGGAGAAATCGGACGAATCAGCCGGCCCAGAGTTTTTAGAGGCCGGTTCGGCCACCCCTAGCCCGTCAACCTGAGATTTTTCCTGCGTCATGGAAACCTGGACTACCAAACCTGGGACTGCGATCCCTTATTTTTGCCGTGGATTGCAGTAGTGTACAGGTTCCCGCCGTAACCCCTGCCCGCAAACTATGTCTTGTTATGACACCTCGAAGTCTCGGTTTTCTGACTGTAGTCAGCCTCTGTGGACCTCTGTGTCCTCTGTGGTTAAGATCGTGCTGCCGATAGCCGCAAACTCCGGGCGCCGGAAACTGAAAGTTATCCTGCCTTCTTCCGCATCTTCACTCCCATGCGCAACAATTTCCGTACCGTGCCCGTAGGCAGCTGTTTCATCTGGTCATGCAGCTCCGTCACCGCCTCGAAAAATCCGGCCATCGACTCTAGCCGCTCCCGCGTGTAATCCGCCCCTGCTTCTTTCGGATCCAGATCGGCCACGCAGCGCCTTAACATCTCACGCGTCGGATCAATCTCCCGCCGCTTCCTCTGTTCAATCACCAGCCGGAACATCTCCCACACATCCTTCATCGATTCATAATGCTCGCGCCGGTCCCCCAGCACATGCACCGCCCGCACGATCCCCCAGGTTTCCAGCTCCCGGATCGACGTACTCACGTTCGACCGCGCTACGCTCAGCGTCTCGGCAATCTCCTCCGCCGGCAACGCCTTCGGTGACAGGTAAAGCAGCGCATGAATCTGCGCCACCGTCCGATTGATCCCCCACCGCGTCCCCATCTCGCCCCAGTGAAGGATGTACTGCTTCTGCACCCCGGTAAGTTCAGCCATATCGTTGATTTCAGTACAGACTGAATATACAGAATTCGCGCTCGCCGTCAACAACAAAACTACCTTCCACCGAATTCTGCGTATATCGAATGAAGACTCCTGAAATTTCGAGGGAGCCGGAGCGAACGCGACGGCGATTCGAGAAACCTGCTGTTTTTCGGAATGCATATCCGAAGATCCATCTGTTCGCCGAGACACGATCCCTGGAATTCACTGGGCGCGCCTTCGATCTTCCTTTATGCTCGCGACATGCTCCCGGAGCGCGATCCTCAAATCGCGCCATGAAGTTCCCGCACAAACGCATCAACGATGGACCGCCGTACTCACAATTCGCTTCGCATCCTCGGCATCATCGTCACTTCCATCCTCGTCGTCGCTGCCTGCCTGTTCCTCGGTTACATCGCGTTTTTCATAATATTGGTTGGCGGACTGAGCCGCCGTGCGCAAATCCTTCATCCCCAGGCTGCGAATTCGTTCTTCGCCATCATCCTGGCTGTAATCGCATTGATCACCGGCGGCATCCTCATCATCGGCCGGTTACATACAGGAATTGTCACCAGCCGCGCGGCCCCCAGGCCACAGCCGGCTCTGGCTGTCCAACGGATCGAGACTCCGCGGTCTGTCCCATCGTTCGCTAAGCCGCAAGCCATTCCTCAGCCTTCCGGCGCACTAGCCGCTACTCGTGCGATGGCCACCCCGGCACGCGGCATCATCGCTCGCCTCATCCTCGCCTTGATCGCGCAGATCGCAGTCAGCGGCATCACCCTGTTCCAAGTCGCGACTCGCCACTTTGTACCTCGTAACTGGACCCTCATGTTGCTCGGTCCCTTCATCCTTTTCCAATTGCCTTACATGCTTCTCATCTACCTCCTGCTAGAACGCTCCGACCGCCGCGCCTTCACCTTCTTGATCGCCATACTTGCCATCCCGATTCTGGACACACTCTTCAATCCCATGATCCTTGTCTCCTACCGCTGGATTTACTTGAATGGGTCGAGGGGCCTGCTTTGGCTCGCCCTCTCCGAGTTGATTTATGCCGCGATTCTCATCCTGTCTTATCTGGCAATCCGCCGGACCGGTTCCGGCCCCAACTCTCATCCGTAATTCTCACCACCGTCGCGACGTTTCTCTATTTCTTCCTGGTCAAGGAAATCACGCCCTATCTCTACCGTCTCTGGGGATAACACATAAGATCCCGCTCCTCTACGATGTCCTGAATAGAATTGTCATCCTGAGCGGAGCCGTGACGAAGCGAAGCGCCGTCACGCGCAGTCGAAGGAACCCGTGGTCGACGGCAGAGTCGAACTCGCGTCGAGGCGTTCACTCCTCGCCCCTGATCGCCAGTGAGTTCGCCGATGGTGTCAATGAAACTGGGGACGTTTCGACACCTACCTGTCTGAAATGGTTTGCCGGAGCGAATACGATTCTAAGTACCCGCAATTCGGGCACCGGAACGTTGTGACTGGAATGGCTTGATCTTTTTCCACCTTGAGACCTGTCCAGAAACTCGGTTGAGGTTCCCCCGGAGACCAGTTTTGTCGCGCAACTCCACGGTGTGTATAATCCGCCACCCAGCCGGACTCCATGTGCGCGTGACACCTTATGCACTCGACCGTTCCTTTCATATTCATCTCCCGAGAAAGCACCTAACAGCGTAACTCGGCGTGCGAATTTTAGGCTGATGGCGGTGTAGAAACCCTCCCTCTCCGCCATTCTTTCGCTGATCTCGGTGGGGGTCTGCCGGGATTCTTCGCCACATCAGCCGCCGCCCCTTCAAAAATCGCTGCTGGCGCCTCCACCCCCCGAATGTCCCCCACCGAAGTGGACGCCCGCATCGCTTGTCTGCGGCTCTGGCGTTATCGACTGTGGCGATACCAGGCCCAATACATTGGACCCGACATTCATCCACTGTTTGTCCTTTCCCGAAAGGCGTGCGGCGGTAAAGCCGTGGCGAATTCCGCCCGGGCCACGGGCAAGCCAGCGTCGGATGAAAACGGCGACAGCGGTTAACAATATGCCCAGCAGTATCGGATCCCACGTATGCCGCTGCCAGCCGAGATAAGGCTTGTTGGAGACAAGCGTCAGCGTGGCGACGATCGTGCCCACGACGATGACGAACCGGTCCTTTTGGCGAAAGCCGCGCGCCAGTACGATTGGCGGCAGACACCAGATCAGCACCCACGTTCCCCAGTAGAACGGCCTTGCGAATTCAGAGGTGGCCCGAATGCCGCCCCACCACCGAACGGGCAGGTTGAGCGACAAAAGGTTCAACGACGAAAGCTGGAGATTGATGGCCAGGTAGATGCCGAGCCAGAGCATTGCTTCAACGAGAGAATAACCCTCCTCGAGGTAGTCGAAGCGGTGGCGCGAACGCACCGCGGCCACACCCGCCAGCCCGGTTGCATAGAACGCGGCGACCAGCAGATGCTGCGCCGAGTGGGAGGCGGTCCAGTAGCCTGGCAGAAAGAGAACGAAGATCATCGCGGCGAGAAATGCGTAGGAGAACCCGAAGCGGCGCCAAATCCAAAGCGAAAAGACTGCGCCGGCCGCAGGAACCAGGAACTGGGCTCCGTGCGCCTTTGGCAAATAAGGGCTGCCGCTGAAAAGAGCGGCCTGCATTCCTACGCAAAGAAAACCAACTGAGCAAACGGCGAGCGCTTCCTCTATCCCATAGCGATAGAGTCGGGCTTGAGAAACAGCTGCTTCGGCAGCCGCGTAGCAGACAGCCGCGAAGATCAGGAAAGCAACGCCGGCGGTTTGCTCGGACGGCCGTGAAAGAAAAACCACGAAGAACAGCCCGGCGGCGGCGCCCACGATGAGCAGCGTAAACAGAAACAGAACGAGCCGTAGGAAAATGTTGGTGGTTCGCAGCTCAGAAACCGTGTCCTGTTCCAGAAGCTGGGACTGCGCCTTGGTGAGGAAGCCCTCGCCGGCCCAGTCCGTGAGGAGTTTGCGGGCGCGCAGAGTTTCTTCGCTGGAGGCACTGTAGAGTCTCACGCCCGCCTCCCAAAGCGTCGCCCGATCCGGACTAGCAGCACCAGCATCGCGACTCCGGTAACGACGAAATAACCTAGGATAGCGGTTTCGTCACTGACCCCACGGAGAAACATCGAGCTTACACCCACATAGCCGTAGACAGCGGCATAAGCAACAAAGGCAAACTGCCGTCGCCGCAGCCCCCAGGCAAGAGACGCGAGACAGGCGATAAACAGAGCGAGAAACCATAGTCCGTAGCCCTCCCGATTGAACACGCCGGAGAGCAGCGCCCAAAAGAGAACGTTGGCAACGATGTTCAGATAGGTTCCGAAGAAGTGCGGTTTCAGGCCGCGGTGTTGAAGAATCGCCCCGCCCACGCCGACCAACAGGCAGTAGAGAAGAGCATATTGGCGATACGCCGCGTCCTCAGGACCCGACCAGCGCGAGATGGTAAACCCGAACCATCCCGCGAGTGAAGACAAACCGAGCGACAGCACGAAGCGATTGTCGAAGCGATAAGCCAGGAAGAAGAAGAGCACGGCGGTCGCCAGGAGATCGAAATCCAATCGTCCGGACAGCACGTTGAAACGCTTCTCGATGTAAGTAAGTTCTATGGACCAGATGAGGCTGCCGAGATAAAGCACGTAGTCAAAGATCGGACTCGGTGCAGGCGCTTCGGCAGGAGACCATGCGGGCGCACGGGAAAAGCAGTACCAAAAACAGGCGGCGAGGATGGTGGAGAGAACGGTCAGGACGAGGACATCCCCGAGTTGCTCCGACCACGTGCTCACAGTCCAGCCGAGTCCGGCAACGAACGCCATCACCCCGGCGTAGAGCAGAATGTTCAGCTCGAGAAAAAGCGAGAAGGGCGCTCCACGGGAGAGGCCTGCGAAACGGGCGTGCTGCTCCGGCGATATTTTGCCCTGCTGCTTCCATTGCTCTAATCGCGTGAGGATGGTCATAAAGCCTTCGCTTCACGGCCGTGGAACACCGTGTCCACAGGCTAGCATCGGATCCCAGTAACAACCTGTTCGGCCCATGAGTTACTCATCGTACATTTCGATAGCCTCGCCGCGCGGAAAAAATGCGAGTGAGGAAAACCTGGACACGGACGGGCGGAGTGCACAGGGGTACAGTTCACGGGACGTTCCCCAATTTCTCCAGGTGAACAGTGTCCGCTGAGGCTAAAAAATCACTTGAAGATGACCTGAAGGCAGCAGCTAATTAAACGGCGAGGCCGAAGGATCGCTGAGCGCAATCAGCTTCCCCGGCGGATATTCGGCAGAGGACAGCGGCGTCTCCGGGTCGGGATTCACAATCGTCAACACTTTACCGCTACGAATCCCCCGGATCGTCAGAGATTGACTCTCCACTGAGACCACACGATATTTCTCGTCAAAAATTGCCCCTTTAGTGGTCTTCATGATTGGATTGGATGCCGAATTCCCATACGGCGACTCCCGGTTTTCTGCCCGGTTTTCTCCCGCTTTCCCTCTGCGATTCTAAACCCCGGGGCAGACCCTTGCCGATCCGTTTTTCAAATCTTTAGTACCCGCTCTACAATTTGGATCTCTTGCTATGAACACAGCCCGCATCACTGAGTTGCTGGAACCTTTTCTTGTCACCCCCCTTGCCAGTTCAGAAACCTCAGTCTCATCCAACAGTAATCGTCCCGAAGCTTCTCGTTTCCCCGCACCGGAGGGATCGCAACAGACCCGCCCCGAGCCTGCTCGGAGGGAGCCACCTGTGCTGTCTCCCATTCAGCTGCAACATATATCGACATACATCGATATACTTCTTCGCTGGAATGCCCGTATCAATCTAACCGCGATCCGCGACCCCGAAGATATTGTGACCCGCCACTTCGGCGAGAGCCTATTCGCCGCCCGCCACCTGTTTCCTCTGCCTGCCCCCGTGTCCCCCATGTCCTTTGTGGTAAGAGGTGTTGACTCTACCATCGACGCTCATCGGAAACGAAAGGAAGCCTCAGCCCCTCAAAATGTGATCGATGAAAATCGATTTGTCAGCGCCCGCAGCAGCACGCTTGCCGATATCGGCTCCGGTGCCGGATTCCCTGGCCTCCCCATCAAGCTGTGGGCTCCGCACATCTCTCTCACCCTGATCGAATCCAACCACAAGAAGGCCGCCTTCCTGCGCGAAATCACCCGCGCCCTTACATTGACGGACGTGAATATAAAAACAGCCCGCGCCGAAACCCTCACCGCGTCCACCTACGATGTAGTCACCCTCCGCGCCGTCGAACGTTTCGAATCCATACTGCCAACCGCAGCTGCCTTGGTGGCCCTGGCCGGCCGCCTCGCCATTCTCATCGGTGTATCCCAAAACCGGCAAGCCCGTTCAAGCCTTCCCGCTTTCATGTGGTCTGAGCCAGTTCCAATCCCTAACTCCCGCGCCCGAGTTTTATTAGTCGGGAACCAGCCTAGCACCAAGTGGAACAGAGACCCCACAATCCCGCAGTTGCCAAGGGCCTAGTCGCCAACAAGAAGGCATTTCTTGCGGCCAAAGTGGGAAGCGTACACAAGTCTGTGCGACGGTCCAGCCTCGCCGATCCCTTCACCCTCGAGTTTTCCACAGTGTTCCTGCAGGAACATATCGCAAGGTTCGTACTCCATTGCGCCAAAACGAGCAGCCCAGAAATACTACGTGCGTCGTCACTCTTAGTTTGAAAGTGTTCCTGCAGGAACACTTTCGCTTCTCCCTTTTCGATATTCCAACGTCCCTCAAGGTTAAAGACTGTGCGCTCGAAACTCGTCGCAATCGGAAAAGAATGCGATGAGGGCACAAATGTTCCTGCAGGAACCTTTTGAAGTTTCAGACTAAAGTGTTCCCGCAGGAACACTGGACGCGTTTTGCACATGATTCGTTATCTTCCACAGCAGATCGCCATTGCTTTTGAAACGCGAACCAGACTATGCTGCGGGGAGCTCTGCTTCTCCTCACAATCCAATGGGACGCGTTATCGCTGTTGCCAACCAGAAGGGCGGCGTCGGCAAGACTACGACCGCCATCAATTTAGCCGCGTCCTTTGCGGCTGCCGAAGTGAATACTTTGCTGGTCGATTGCGATCCGCAGTCAAACGCCACCAGCGGCTTGGGCTTCGCAAAGGATCCTAATCGCGTCAACTCCTACCATCTCCTGATGGGCGAGGCCTCGGCTGAGGAGGCTCTGCTTTCAACTGAGCTCGAGCAGTTGTGGCTGATTCCTGCGCACAAGAACCTGATCGGCGCCAACCTGGAACTGGTGGACGCAGATGGGCGCGAGTTTCGTATGCGCCAGGCCTTAGCTCCGCTGCGGGATCGGTTTCAGTTTGTGGTGCTGGACTGTCCGCCCGCTCTGGACTTGCTGACGCTGAACTGTCTGGTGGCGGCCGACGCGGTGTTGATTCCGATGCAGGGGGAATACTTTGCACTCGAGGGCGTGAGTGAGTTGCTGGACACAATCGAGCGGATCCGCGTGGACCTGAACCCTGAGTTGGGGATTGAGGGCGTGGTGCTGACCATGTTCGACGACCGCACGAACCTCGCCCAACAGGTGATGACTGAGCTGAAGAATTATTTTGGAGAGAAGCTTTGCAGCACCACTATACCGCGAAACATACGGCTGGCGGAGGCGCCGAGCCATGGAAAGGCAGCGCTGGTGTACGATCCGCGGTCGAAGGGTGCGGAGAGCTATATACGGCTGGCAAAGGAGATTATTGAACGGCAGCCTGCGAGCGAGCTATCAGCTCTCGGCTCTCAGCCATCAGCGCAAGCCCTAACCACGGAGGGCGCTGAGACGCACGGAGGCGAGCCGGTCGAGGAGATTTCGGCGGACGCGGACAAGATGGATAAGTCGGCCTGAGTATACATTGATTGCCATCGATATATTAGATTGATGAGCGTCGATATTTATGCAGTCGGGGAAGTGCAGGGTCCTTCGGCCCCAAACAACGGCGCCTCAGGATGACAACCTCGAAGAGAAAAACTTTGAAGAGGGGAATTGAATGACTACTAGTGCGGCTGAGAATGTTGCGGGGCGGGCGGGGGACAAAGAGAAAGTGGAGAAGCGGCGGGCGTTGGGACGGGGGCTGGCGTCGCTGTTGCCGGGGCCGCGGGTAGTGGTGCCTAGTCAGAACAGCGGGGCTGACGGCAAACAGCAGATTCCTCACTTCGTGCGGAATGACAAGGCTAATTCGGGCGACGCAAGTGGTTCCAATAGCGGCGCTGCTCGAGAGGTGAGGGCCGCTGCCAGTCAACCCATGGGGGAAACGATCAGTGGGACGATCCGAGCTGAGGTGGAAGATTTGGGGGACGGAACCTCGCGGGCGGGGGCCCCTTCGGCTGTCGCTCAGGTCAGGTCCGCGCCACACGAACCTGCCGAGCTGCGCTCGGGGGCGGCAGTCCCCACACAACCTTTCCCGAGCGACGCCGCCAGCGAGACCATCACAATTCACGCGCAGGCGGAGCCGCGGATGCCGGGGAATCTGGTGGTGAACCTGGCGATTGCGGACATTGACAAGAATCCGTTTCAGACGCGGTATGTGGAGGATGACGACAAGCTAGCGGAGTTGTCGGATTCCATCAAGGCGAATGGGGTGGTGCAGCCGATCATGGTGCGTCCCGGGGACGACGAGGGGCGCTACATTCTTGTGCTGGGCGAGCGGCGGCTGCATGCTTCGAAGAAGGCGGGGAAGACGCACATTCCGGCGCTGGTGCGGCGGGTTTCGCTGCAGCAGGCGGCCGAGATGACGATCATCGAGAACTTGCAGCGCGAGGACTTGAGTGCGCTCGAACAGGCAGAGGCGTTTCGAGTTTTAAGTAAGGAATTTTCGCTGACGCAGGCGCAAATTGGGGAAAGGGTCGGGCTGTCGCGGGAATCGGTTTCGAACTATATGCGGCTGCTGAAGCTGCCGTTGCTGGTGATGGAGCAGTTGGCGCATAAGCAGATCGGATTCTCGGAAGCGAAGGAGTTGCTGAAGCTGGAGGATCCTGAGCTGATCCAGAAGACGGCTGATTACATTGTAAAGAAGCATATGACGCTCGACCAGGTCGAGACTTTGGTGATGCGGATGACGGGGCTGCTCGATCCGGTGCCGGGAATGCCGGGGATGGCGGTAGATCGGAAGAAAAGTGGTGCGCGCTGGGTGGATCCGAATGTGCGGGCTGCGCAGTTGGACCTGGAACGGATGCTGGGCGTGCGGGTGCGGATCCGCGACCGGAAGGGGAAAGGGAAGATTGTGATTGAGTACCACACGGTGGATGATTACGAGCGGGTGGTGGAGATGTTGCGAGGGAAATCAGCTACGAGCCACTAGCTCCCAGCTTCTAGCTCTTTCGGGCGGCCCTGGGCTGGGGGCCGCCTTTGTTGTTGAAGGATGGGAGGAATCAGGATTGTTATCGGGTGGAGTGATGTGACCGGTTTTTCGGGATGCCAGGGTCGCAATCGTATTGAATTTGGCGTAAGTGGAGCGCGCCTGACGGATGGTGTTTATTCTGGTGGTTCCCCATTGCGGTTCAGCTGTCCCTACCGGGCGGGTTCTCTCTTCACCCGGCGTTGGAAACGCCGGGCTATTTTCGGGTGCGCCTCCGGCGCGATTGGAGAGTTGGACTACGAGCAGGCGGGCAGCGTGCTAAATCACGCGGTGTTGAGTTCGATGGCGGCCGATTTCCTGGCTAGGCTTGCGGTAAATTAGATGGCGGGATGACAGGTTTTAGCAGAGCGGCGGCGGTCATTGTTCGGAGGGATTCGATGTGGGCTTTTAGAGCAGAGTGAAGTTCGGCGGTAGCGGCGGCGAAGGCATCTCCCTCCGCTGCGATAGCGCGGGCGCACAGAGATTTGATTAGCTCCTCTGAGGACATCGCCAGTTCGTAGCTTGTCAAACATTACGACAGGAAGGATATAGGGGAGATCCTGTAGCACTAATTACTGGAGTTTTACGATACGTCTGCGATTTGGCTTCGCCTCGTTCCCGGCTTTCCGGAAAACACGGGGCTGAGGAGTCTGAATAAGATATTCAGGCGTCCCCTGCTGGAACCGTTCTGATTTCCCACTTTCCCGCGGCGCTGGAAGCGCCGGGCTTTTGTCAGAAGCCCCGCTGGGACGGGAATCTCTGGGACTTCATTCCACGACCTGTCGGCAATCTGGTTCTTCTCAATCAGCCCCTGAAGTCCGCTTCGGTTTCAGGTGCCTTACGCGGCTCCTTCGGCGAAGCTCAGGGCAGGCTCTGAAAGGGCCGCTCCTCCGCCACGAGCGCGGGTTTGTGACTTCTTCCACGTGGGGGTTTGAAATTTTAGTCAATCGCTCCTGGCGTGACGTTTAAGAATAGCGGCGATGCGCTCGGTCAGTGAGGAAGCAGTTGGCTCTTGCTGGGACAGCCATGCCAGGGTGGCGGCATCGATTTTCGCGCTGGCTTTCAGAAGGGTTTCGATTACCAGAAAATAGTCGATTCGGCCGTCGGCGTGGAGGGCAGACCACAGGGCTTGTCCCAAGGGGGTGGCGTCGTAGGAATTTCTGGCTTCGAGCGGGGCACCGCGCTCGAGGAGGAATCCGATCGTATCCAAGTGTCCTCCAATTACCGCCCAGTGCAGGGCGGTTTGGCCGGTGTCGGCCTGGGCTTCGAGAGAAACACCGCGCTCAATAAGGAATCTGGCTACGGCATTTTGACCGTACTCGCAGGACCAGAGAAGCGCGCGTTCCATTTGTGCTCTAGTTGCTGACGCCTTTAGATTGCCGTTCTCATTGTTGTTGTTGTTTTCATCAAAGAAAGTTTTGACTTCGTCGAGGCGGCCGAGGCCGGCAGCGGCTTCGACGTTTAATTTTGCGCCATGCTGGGCGAGAAATTCGGCGGCGTGGAAGCGGCCGTTGGCCAGGCAAGCGGTGAGGATTCCTCCGGCGGGTCGATTGGGGGGATCAACCTTTGCCCCATGATCGAGCAGAAGTCGCATGAGCGCGTCTTGAACTCCGGCGCGCTCGGGATGGAGGCTGGTTGCGACCAAGTCCAGCGTTGTGGATCCGCCGTAGATATCGGCCGATACGTTGACATCAGCGCCGGATTGGAGAAGAAGGTCGGCAATCGTCACGATGTTGCTTGGAGTTTTCTGGCGGTAGCCTTCGACGCCGTTAGCAGAGATGTAGTGCAAAAGGGTGGCATGATGGCGGCGCGTGGACTGGGCGCGAATCAGGCCGGGATTTTGGTTCAGTAGCTTTTCCAGTGCGGCGATGTCGCCGGTGATGATGGCGTCGGCTGCGAGTTCGAAGTGGTTGACCGGAGAATTGTCGCGGTCACTGGCTGCGAGGTGCCTGGCCAGCTGAGGCCAGCTCTCGAATCCGTGGGCGCGGGCGATGACGAATTGAGCGGCGGCCAGAGTGCAGGTCCCGGATAATTTATCGCGAGCGAATTTTTCGAGTTGATCGGTCCAGTGGTCGATGCGGACGGGAAGCTGGGGAATGATTTTGAGGTCAGAGAGCAAGACAAGAGAATCGATCCCGCGGGCGGCCCACTCGCGGATGGCCGCGGGGTTGGAGGAGTGGCAGGCTTTGACTAGATCCTTGGCGCGTTTTTTGTAGTGCTCAAGATTGGGGCGCGGGGGGAGAGGGAGTACGTCGTGCGGACTGGGAAACATGCGAAGCTCCTTTCAATGACTGCCTGGAGTCCGCACGAAGTCAGGCTGAAAGAAGATTCGTGGTGCGAAGTTGTGATTCAGGTGGGCACGGCCCTTTCCGCGGACTGGAGGCGCCCTTCAGCGCTCGGGGATAAGGATAGGGGGCGGAGGACGGGGCGTCAACTGTTGTAGGAGGATTCCTTTTCGGTATAGTTGTGGCGGCGTGGGGCAGGGTCCTTCGACTGCGTGGCTGCGGCGCTTTGCGCCTTAGCCACTTCGCTCAGGGTGACAGCCGCATGCGGCGGAATTGAATCCGCGCTTAGTCTAATTCGTGCTTATTTTAATTCGCACTTTTGGGGGGATTATGAATCAGAGGATTATGAAACATGTACAGGTGGGTGGGTTGGTAGTAGGGTCGGTGATTGGGCTGACGGGGGCGGATACGGGGACTTCGCCCAGTCCCCCGGTGGCGAAGAAGGTTCCGCATGTCACCGAGGTCAATGGGCACAGGATGGAGGACAACTATTTCTGGTTGCGGGACAAGCCGAATCCGGAGGTGCGGGCGTATCTGGAGGCAGAGAACGCTTATACGGATGCGGTGATGAAGCCGACCGAGGCTTTCCAGAAGAAGTTGTATGACGAGATGCTGGGGAGGATCAAGGAGACGGACGTGGAGGTTCCTTACCGGGAGGGAGATTATTTTTATTACACGCGGACGGAGGCGGGAAAGCAGTATCCGATTCGCTGCCGGAAGAAAGGGAGCTTCGACGCGGCGGAGGAAGTGGTGCTGGATGTAAATGAGATGGCCAAGGGGCTGGCATTCATGACCGTGAGTGAATACGCGGTGAGTCCGGACGGGAATCTGCTGGCTTATTCGTATGACAAGACCGGTTTTAGGCAGTTCACGCTGGCGGTGAAAGATTTGCGGACGGGGAAAACGCTGGTCGACCACGCGGAGAGAGTTGGATCGGTAGTGTGGGCGAACGATAACAAGACGATTTTTTATACGCAGGAAGATGCGGTGTCGAAGCGGCAGTATCGGCTGTACCGGCATACGGTGGGATCGGCAGGTGCGGATCCGGTGGTGTACGAGGAGAAGGATGAGCGGTTCGAGGTGGATGCGGTCAAGTCGCGGAGCTCGGCGTACATCTTTTTAGTTTCGGGGAGCCATACGACTAGCGAGGCTCGGTATATTCCGGCGGATCGGCCGGTGGCGGAGTTTAAAGTGATCGAGCCGCGCAAGCAGGATGTGCAGTACTATCCCGAACACAATGGGGAGTTTTTTTATATTCGGGTGAATGACACGGGGCGAAATTTCCGACTGGTGAAGGCTCCGGTGGGGAGTGCTTCAAGCAGGAACTGGAAGGAAGTGGTGGCGCAGGATCCCAACGTGATGTTGAATCACGTCGAGATGTTTAAGAACTTTTATGTGTTGGCGGAGCGGGAACATGGTCTGCCGCAGCTTCAAGTCACTGACTTGCGAAGTGGCGGGTCGCATCGGATTGAGTTTCCCGAGCCGGCCTACGCCAGCCGGCCCTATGTGAACCGGGTGTACGACACGGCGGAGTTTCGATATGCGTATGAGTCTCCGATTACCCCGGGGTCGGTTTATGCGTACGACATGGAGAAAGGAACATCGACTCTGCTGAAACAGAAGGAAGTGCCGGGAGGATACGACCGGACGAAATATGTGGTCGAGCAGATTTATGCGCCGGCGGGGGATGGAGTGAAGATTCCGATTTCGGTGGTGCATCGCAAGGACGCGAAGCTGGATGGGAAAGAGGCGTTGTATCTGTATGCGTACGGATCGTACGGAATCTCGATTGACACGGGGTTCAATCCCAATTATTTCAGCCTGGTTGATCGCGGAGTGACAGTCGCGGTTGCGCACATTCGCGGCGGGGGCGAAATGGGGAAGTCGTGGCACGACGCGGGGCGCATGCTGAATAAGAAGAATACGTTCAGTGACTTTATTGCGTGCGCCGAGTATCTGGTGGGACATGGGTATGGATCGAAGGAGCGGTTGGTGATTGAGGGGCGCAGCGCGGGCGGTCTGCTGATGGGGGCGGTGCTGAATATGCGTCCGGATTTGTTTAAGGCGGCGCTAGTGGGCGTGCCGTTTGTCGATGTGATGAATACGATGCTGGATGAATCGTTGCCGCTGACGGTGGGGGAGTTTGAGGAGTGGGGGAATCCCAAGCAGAAGGCGGCGTTTGATTACATGATTACTTATTCGCCTTATGACAATGTGGAGGCGAAAAATTATCCGGACATGCTGGTGAAGACTTCGTTCAACGACAGCCAGGTGATGTATTGGGAGCCAGCGAAGTATGTGGCGAAGATGCGGGCGACGCGGACGGATCATAATATTTTGATCTTGAAGACGAATTTGAGTCCGGCAGGACATGGCGGGGCTTCGGGGAGATACGACCGGCTACACGAGGCGGCGTTTGACTACGCTTATATTTTGGGCGAAATGGGGATAGTGGAGTAGGTATTTGGCGATTTCTTTTGCCCCTTCGGGCTGGTACGCCGGTGAGCACGATCTAGTGAGGTACATGACGGCGTAGTGTCCACTCGCGTCATCCTCGGGTGCAGAACGATCCTCTTTTTCTACAGGGATCGCTGAGTGAATAGGGATCCTTCGACTGCGTGGCGGCGCTGCTTCGCTGCGCCGCTCCTTCGCTCCAGGATGACAATTTTGTGAGGGAGACCATGGTGTCAGATTAAGCCGGCGCGGACGCGGCGGAGGAAGTCTTCGCCGTCGGCTTTGGCCTGGGCCTGGACTTTGGGTTGATTGCGGTATTCGAGGGCTATTTCCTGCAGGAAGAGTTCGACGGCGTCTTTAGGCTTGAAGCCTTGCGTGACCAGCTTGCGAATGCGAGGCGTGAAGCTGTCAGAGTCGGCAGCGGAGCTGAGTCGGGCTAGGTGGTCAGCGCATTTATGATCGCGGAATTTGCCCGCCGCCAGGCGGTCGAACGCGGTCCTGGCTTCGGGATCGGTGAGCAGCGTGGGGAGCGCAGAGTTCCACTCGCAGTGGGAGCAAGTCCATCCATGGAAAGAGTGGTTGGAGGTCCAGATCAATTCTCTGGCGGTTCTTTGTTGTAGGGTGCGACTATCTGTGGTGCGATCCATGAGCGGTTCCCGTCCCCGCATTTCCTAAGCCCATGGGGAAATTCTGTTGGAATAGTACTCTAGAAATTGAGGGTTGGGGAGCGTGTTGAGAGGGGGGGTTCGCGCGGAGCCGCGGGCGGGGGCGCCCGCGCCACACACTTTACTTGGCGAAAAAGTAGTCGAAGGATTTTACGGCAGTGAATTCGTCGTCTTTGATGTCGAAGACGGTATAGAGCTTGGTGACGTGGAGGACGTCGTGAACCTTTTGGGTGAGGTTGAGGAGTTTGAGTTCGCCTCCGGCGTTGCGGACAGTGGTGAAACAGGCGACGAGTTCTCCGACGCCGGAGCTGTCGATGTAGTCAACATCGGCCAGGTTAAGGATCATTTTCTTCTTGCCTTGGGCGACGAGTTCGTGGACTGCGGTGCGAAGAGTGCCGATCTCGGGGCCGAGGATGATCCGGCCGTGAATGTCCAGGATTGTGACATGGGATACTTCGCGAGTGTCGATGGTCAGGGACATGATCGGTATACGACGGGAATGTTAGTTCGGGCGCAGGGGCAAGTCAATGGAAGTCCCATGCCCGCCGTTAAGGTCTTATGTCTCGCAACAGAGGCGAGACATGGGGCACCCCAGAACTGCTATTCGGACTGGCAGTCGCGGATATCTTGAATGGCGGAGGTGATGATCGGAGTTGGGTATTGGGGGTGGCGGAACTCGAGGTGCATGCCGCGGCCTACGTATTGGAGCTTGAGCATGGAGCCTCCCCAGGTGGAGCCGGCGATGGCGACCTGAACGGGCTGAGGACAGAATTCGGGATGGCCGGAGAGAAGGGCTTCGCTACCACCCAGAAGCACGGCGGTGTAACAATGATTCAAGGTTTGAATTTGGAGGACGGTGGATGGAGGAAGATCGCCCAGGTAGACACCACCTTCGATTTCCGACTGAATAATGCTGCGGTTTACTTCGTCGGCCAGGTTGGGATGGGCGCTAAACATGGCGTTGGCTGAAGACAAGGGTATCGGGTTTCGGGTAGGCGGACAAGAGTCCGTTGGGGTGGCGCGGGGGCATGGGCTTTAGAGGAGGGGGAAGTGGCGGAGGTTGCAGAAAATTGCGGCGGGGAAGGCAGCCGAGCAGGGCGAAAGGAAAACAGCAGGTTTCTCGACTCGCCTCCGCATTCGCTCCGGTTCACTCGAAATGACAAGGATTTGTCAGGGCGGGACTTATCCGGGCGGTGGTTCATTCTGCACGGCCCGAACGGAGCTAAACCTGATAAAATGGAGGAACAACGGAATCCGGAATAATTCATGCCAGTTCCTGTGTCACAAATGTGGACCGTGGCTAGCTATGTGCTGCGGCAGAAGCTCGCGAGGCGGAAGCAATACCCGCTTGTGCTGATGCTGGAGCCCCTGTTCCGCTGCAACTTGGCTTGCGCGGGGTGCGGCAAGATCCAATATCCGGCCCATATTTTGAAGAAGGATTTGACGCCGGAGGAGTGTTTCCGGGCGGTGGAGGAGTGCGGGGCGCCGATGGTGTCGATACCGGGCGGAGAACCGCTGATGCATCCCCAGATCGGGGAGATCATCGAGGGGCTGGTGGCGCGGAAGAAATACATCTATCTCTGCACTAACGCGTTGCTGCTGAAAGAGAAGATCGACCTATTCAAGCCCAGCAAGTATTTGACCTTCAGCGTTCATCTTGACGGGCAGCGGGAAGAGCACGACTTGGCAGTGTGCCGCGAAGGCGGGTACGACATTGCGGTCGATGCTGTGAAAGAGGCTTTGCGGCGCGGGTTCCGGGTGACCACGAATACTACGCTGTTCGATGGGGCGAGTCCGAAGTCCGTGCGGGCGTTTTTTGACGAGATGATGGAGCTGGGCGTGGAGGGTATGATGCTCTCGCCCGGGTATTCCTATGACAAGGCGCCGGATCAGAAACACTTTTTGGGACGGGCGCGGACGCGGCGTATGTTCCGGGCGATCCTGTCGAACCGGAAGAAGAACTGGCAGTTCAATTTGTCTCCACTCTTTTTGGAATTCCTGATGGGAAAACGGACGTATCCTTGCACACCGTGGGGAATGCCGACTTACAACGTCTTTGGCTGGCAGAAGCCTTGTTATCTGCTGCAGGACGGATATGCCGAGACGTTTGCAGAATTGCTGGCTACTACCGAGTGGAGCAACTACGGGACTGAGTCGGGGAATCCAGCGTGCGCGAATTGCATGGTGCACAGCGGGTATGAGGCTTCGGCGGTGAACGCGACGTTTAGTTCGCTGGGCGGATTTATGGCTACGGTAAAGGGAACGCTGTTTTCGCGGTATCGGGATGACGAGGCGTTGCGGTTGCTGGACGAGCCGCAGGCGGCCGTGAATCCGCTGGTGCAGATTGCGGCGCCTGAGTCGCTGCATGAGACGCGGGCGTAGGGAGCTGCTCTAGGCTGGCAGAAATTCCTCGCCAGGCTGGTGGTAGTGTCCAGCGGCACGAGGTCCTTCGACTGCGCATGATCGCCTTTCAGGCGTTCCCGCTTGGCTCAGAGTTTGTGACTTTTTTGAATTTTCGACGATTTTGTCGTCGTAACTGTTTTGTTTGCAGCATCGATTTTTGGCAACTTCGAAAAAGTCACAAACTCTCAGGATGACAATTCTTAATTTGATTCCAAAAGAAAATTCATGACAGGAAAAGAAGGCGGACATATCGATCATGCTGCGGCGGGAGCTGCGCCGCCGCATGCGAATACGATGAACCCGGATGCTCTGGAGGTTGCGCCGGGGACGGCGCACGAGCGGCTGGAGGGGTGGATTCCGGAGCTGGCGGGCGAAGAGGATTTGCGGGGCGCGCTGGAAAAGGCGTTTGATTATCGGGGGGATGTGACCATTACGCGGAAAGATGGATCGAAGGTCGAAGGATATTTATTTGACCGACGGACAGGGGCTTCATTGAAGGAGTCTTTTGTCCGGCTTTATCCGAAGAACTCGAACGAGAAGGTTGCGGTTTCGTACGCGGAGATTGGTGCGCTGGCCTTTTCTGGGCGCGATACGGCGGCGGGCAAGAGTTGGGAAGCCTGGATGAAGAAGTATGCGGAGAAGAAGGCGGCGGGGGAGAAGGATTTGAGTTTGCATCCGGAGGCGCTGGAGTGAGAGGCTGCCGGGGTGTGAGTTTCAGGCGTCCCCGACGGGACGCTTTTCATTTTGGGCAACTTACCCGCCAGTGAAACTGGCGGGCTATTTTTCGGTCGCGCCTACGGCTCTGGAGATCGGGAAGCTATTTTCCGTTTTCGTTAAAGGCGAGACCGTCGATCAGTTCTTCTGCTTCATCCTCCGTACCGGCGATTAGCGTGATCGAAATCGCATAGCCGTGCGAGAGCACGACTAGTGTGGATTGGTGAATCACGCGCGTGCCTACGTCTTTGTGAAAGTCTCCGCGAACCAGCGTCTTCGTGCCTACGGCGACCTCGTAGGGCTCTTCGTCAACGGTTAGTCCCTGAGCCTTGGCGACTTCGGTGAGCGGGCCGAAATATTGGGCGGCATCTTTCAGGCCAGGGTAATTGGTTACGCTCTCAGCGGCGATGAGGATGGAGGAGTTCACATCTTCGGCGCGCGCGTCGGGCGGGCGCGTGAAGGCCGCCAGCAGGACCTTGGCGCCGGTGCTGGACGCTGCCGGGGTGGGCGACGGCGCGGATTCGGGCTTGTCTTTTCCGTCCTCTTCTTCCCCTCGGTCGTTCATCTCGTCGGTGCGCAACACCCAGCCTTGGGGGATTTTGCAGGAGAGGGCAAGGGTCTTGTTGCGATAGATGCCATTGGTTACGGCGCCTGGATCGAGAACGGTGCCTGTAGGAGCGGTTGGTTTCTTAACGTGTTTCGCGGAATTCGAAGACGAGGAGGTGGATGGAGTTTGCGCGCCGCCGGTGACAGAGAACGATAAGACCGCCATGGCGATCGGCAGACAACAATTCCACCGCAATTCCATACCGCCATATTAACGGATCGGGCTGGGCTGACGGGACCAGCCCCGGACGCGGTGAAGGGTTACGCTGCCCTGCCCATCACGGGTTGAGTGCAGTGTGAACAGCGGCGTGCCTCGATGGGGATTTCGCTCAGGCATTCGGGGCATTTTTTCGTCGTGGGATCAGGAGGCGTCTCGCCTCGATTCATGCGCGCCACCAGCGCATTAACCGGCGTTACGACGAAGAAGTAAACGGCAGTGGCGACCAGGAGGAACGATACGACCGCGTTGACGAAATCGCCGACCGGAAATGGCGTACCGCGAATGGTGAATCCGAGGTAGGAAAAGTCGGGTTTGCCAACCAGTGCGGCGATGAGGGGCGTCAGCAGGTCTTTCGTAAGTGCGGTGATTACTCCTCCGAATGCTGCGCCGATCACCACGCCTACGGCCATGTCCACGACGTTGCCGCGCAGGATGAATTTCTTGAAGCCGCTTAGCATAAGGTGGCGCCTCCGAAGTGGAAGTGCTCGGTAATGTAAGGCAGGGGCGGCGGGAGGTCAAGAGGGCGGCGTCTCGATTTCTATCGGGGCCATTCAGATGCGCGCGAGATCCCTCCTTCGCCTGAAAAGCGGCTCCGTTGGCGATGACGCCGACGATTGAGGGGCGTTCTTCCGCGCTGCTCAAATCCGCATGGGCATGACGATGTAGCGGTATTTGTAGTCGTCGCCTTCGGCGGGGCGGAACTGGCCTGCGGATTGGGGGTCTTTCAATTCCAGGCGGACTTCGCTGGTGCCGGCGGCTTTTAGGAAATCAACGAGATATTGGGCGTTGAAGCCGATGGTCAACGGATCCCCGTTGTAGGGAGCTTCGATGGAATCTTCGGATTCGCCGGCCTCGGTGGAGGAGGCGGAAAGCTTGAGTTCGCCTTTTTCCAGGCGCAGGCGGACGGCCCGGGAGCGCTCGTCGGCGAATTGGGCTACGCGGAGGATCGCGGAATTCAGTTCGTCGGAATTTAGAGGGACGATCTTGCTGTTGTCCTTGGGGAGGACGGCTTCAAAATTGGGGAATTGTCCGGTGAGTTGGCGCGACGTCAAGAGACGGCTGCCGATGCGGAAGAAGAGCGTGGAGTCGTCTTTAGCGAACTCGATGGTCTCGGCCTCGGTGGAATCGAGCAGGGATTTAAGCTCGTCCATCGCTTTCTTCGGGACCAGGGTTTTTAGTTCGCCGGAGACGCCGTCGAATTTTTCTCCGGCGCGTTCGCAGTGGGCCAGGCGATGTCCGTCGGTGGCGACCATGGTGATGGACTCGGGCTTGAGCAGCATCAGAGCGCCGTTGAGCGTGTAGCGCGACTCTTCATTTGAAATCGCGAAACCAGTCCGCGCGATCAGGCCGCGCAAAATCTGCGACGGAATTGTGACTGTTCCTGAGGTGGGGAATGCGGGCAAGCTGGGAAAGTTCGATTTCGCCATTCCCACCATCTTTGTGTTGGAGCGGCCGCAGCGAATGCTGACCCAGTGATTTTCGAGCAACTTGATGGTGATATCGGCGTCGGGCAAGAGCTTCACGTAGTCGTGAAGTTTGCGGGCGGGGATGGTGCAGGAGCCTTCCTTTTTTACTTTGGCGCTGCACGAGGTGCGGAGGCTGAGGTCGAGGTCGGTGGCGGTGAGCGACAGGCGGTCGCCGGCAGCCTCGAATAAATAGTTAGACAGAATTGGAATTGTTGTCTTGCGTTCCACCACACCCTGCGTGGCAGTCAATTCCCGCAGCAACTCGAACTTGCTGACCGTGATCTCCATCGTCCCCGTCCCCGCTGCAACGGCGGCTTCCACCGGCATAAGTCCGTCTCCCTAAATGCTCGGGGGCTAAAGCCCCAAATCATTTTTCGCACTTTGCGGCACAGCTGAAGCCGTGCCCTGCCCAAATCTCTTGCTGCTTCGCGGCACGGTTCAAGCCCGTGCCCTCTCGCGATCTCATGCGCTATCCGGCCCGGCTAGCTTCCGTGCACTCGTTCTTCAATTCTTGCGAGGCGGTTTCTTGCTACTTTTATTACTTCCTTATATCAAATACAAAACCTATAAAACCAGCAGTAATAGAAGGGGCTGCGGAGAAGTGGAAAACGGGGGCAACTCGCCTGTTGTCACCAGGTTTCCGGCCTACCCTTGATGTTAGAAATCGGTCCCCAATGTTGCGGAGGCGGCAGTGTAATTCAGCAACCCTCCCGATTTCTTTCCTTGCGTTGCACAACTTCCACATCGCATTCACAGTCAGCGTAAAGGAAGACTGGACTGGTTGGTGGAAAACTCTCTTATACAAGCGATTCATCCGCCTAATTGCTCGGTCAGTTTATTGATGAGCCTGTTCAAATCCTTGTCGTTCTTGCGAAGCTCTTCGATCTTCTCAACCGAGTGCAGCACAGTCGTGTGATGTTTGCCGCCGAACTGGCGGCCGATTTCCGGCAGCGAAGCTTCGGTCATGTGCTTGGCAAGATACATAGCAACCTGGCGCGGGTAGACGATGGCGCGCGAATTGTTCTTGGCCTTGATCTCCACCAGGCGCAGGCCGAACTGTTCCGCAACCATTTTCTGAATCGATTCGATCGTGACCTTGCGGGCTTGGGAATCGATGAAATTCTTGAGCACTTGTTGCGCGTAGGGCAGCGTGATCTCGGCGCCTATCAGAGAGGAGTGGGCGACGAGCCGGATGAGCGCGCCTTCGAGCTCGCGCACGTTCGAGCGAATGTTGGAAGCCACGTAAAGAGCGACGTCGGTGGGCAGGGTTACTTTTTCCTGCTCTGCCTTTTTCTGCAGGATGGCGACTTTAGTTTCGAGGTCGGGAGGTTGGATGTCGGCGATCAATCCCCACTCGAAGCGGCTGCGCAGGCGGTCTTCGATCTCGGCCAACTCTTTGGGGGAACGATCGCTGGCGATCACGATCTGCTTCATGGACTCGTGCAGTGCATTGAAGGTATGGAAAAATTCTTCCTGAGTGCGCTCTTTGCCGGTGAGGAACTGGATGTCGTCTATGAGCAGGACGTCCACGGTGCGGAAGCGGTCGCGAAAGCTGGTCATCTTGTCGTAGCGCAGCGAGTTGATCATGTCGTTGGTGAATTTTTCGCTGGATACGTAGGAGATGGCCGTCTGCGGCGTGCGGCGCTTGATCTCGTGTCCGATGGCCTGCATGAGATGGGTCTTGCCCATGCCGACGCCGCCGTAAAGGAAGAGCGGGTTGTAAGCCTTGGACGGGCGCTCGGCGACGGCTTGGCAGGCGGCATGAGCGAATTGATTGCCGCTACCGATGACGAAGGCGTCAAAAGTATAGCGGGGGTTCAGTTGCGCGGCGCCATCCCAGTCGAAGCGCGACTGCGATGGATTGGCGGCAGCGGAAGTGAGGCCTCCATCGTGACGAACCGGGGTTGCAGCGGGGTCGTCTTCTTGAGTCACGAATTTCACGTCGTTGAAGCCGAGGCCCAAGTTGTCGATGGCTTCCTGGATGAGGTCGGCGTATTTGTCGCCGGCGTGACGGAATTCGACGGTGGGAACACGAACGAAGAGAATGCCTCCGCTGGAGTGGCTGTAGCGCGTTGGCTTGAGCCAGGTGTCGTAGGAATGCCGGTTGATTTTCTTTTCCAGCGCATCCAGGATGCGCGCCCACGGGTTGGGGGAGAGAGTTGTGCTGGGAACTGACATATATGAAATATTCACCGAGGCGCCCTGGCGGCTGGTGAGAGAACGCCTGTTCAAAACTGCATTGCCGTTTTACGACGTAGCTGGAAACATCTAAGTTTACTGCGGAAAGCGCCCGATTTACGGTGCGCGAAGCCAAAAGCAAAAAGAATTTTTGAAGCAGGATCAGTCCGGCATAGTAGCACAAATTTTTTTGTTGCGTAAAAAAGTTCAGCAGGAATTTTTTGCGAATGATTATTCAGAACCCGATTGCATGGTGCTGTCAAGTAGCGCGATGGTAACTGCCGCAGAGTAGGTGCAGTGGTTTGCGGTGCGAAAGAGATTGCTTCGAGAGATCATGTTTGTGGCGACGGAAAGCAGGTTTCTCGAATCGCCGTCGCGTTCGCTCCGGCTCCCTCGAAATGACAAGCGTTTCTTAAGGAGCGATAGCGGGTTTGGCGGTAATGGCGAGCGTGATTTATACTTACGGTTTGCCCTAACACTGACGAAGGAATCAGGAGCGAGCTACTTTGCCCAAGCGTACATTCCAACCCAACCGGCGCAAGCGATCGAAGGTACACGGATTTCGCACGCGCATGAAGACCCAGGGCGGCAAGAAAGTTCTTTCCCGCCGGCGCGCCAAGGGGCGCAAGCGGGTCTCGGTAAAACCAGGTTTCCGCGAATAGTCCAGTGGCGCGTACGAAACCCGCGCCCACCCGTTGTTGTCCAGTCATAGCGCGATACGCAGGTTGCGATAGTTGCCCATTGAACTGGAAACAGCGATCTGGAAATTTAGAGTCCCTGTGACTGCCAGTGTGCCTGGAAAATCGATGCGAGGTGTCGAGCCCGGCCACGACTCATTTCCCCGCAGCGCGCGGCTGTTGCGGCACGCCGATTTCGAGCGTGTGTACAAGCTGGGGCGGCGACATTTTTCGGCGTCCATGACGGTGTTCTATTGGCAGCGGCCGGAGTTGGCAGACGAAGCGGCGGGAGTTAATTCCTGTGTGACTTCAGGGCTTCGCATTGGATTCACGGTGGGACGCGCGCTCGGTGGCGCGGTGCAGCGCAACCGGATGAAGCGGCGTTTGCGCGAAGCCGTGCGGCTTACGCGTCCGGCCAAAGGAGTGAATGCGGACGTTGTGATCAATCCAAAGAAATCGGTGCTGACGCTTGATTTCGCGGAAGTGGTGAACGAAGTGAGCCGGGCTTTCGTAGTTATAGAAGAGAAGCTTGCGGGCAAGGCTAGGGCCGGTAAAAACTCTCGATGAGAGATCCTTCGACTGCGTTGCCTGCCGCTTCGCGGACGACAACTTCGCTCAGAGTTTGTGACTTTTTTGAATTTTCGACGATTTTGTCGTCGTAACTGTTTTGTTTGCAGCATCGATTTTTGACAAAAGTCACAAACTCTCAGGATGACAAAATATGCGGAAAGTCCCCAAACTGATTGTGCTGCTCACACTGCGAGCTTATAGGTGGGTGATCTCGCCGATGTCTTTGCCGGCGTGCCGCTATGTTCCCACCTGCTCGGAATACGCGATCGAGGCGGTGGAGCGGTATGGGGCGGTGAGGGGCGGGTTGATGGGTTTGTGGCGACTGACGCGCTGTCATCCATTTGCGCAGGGCGGCTTCGATCCGGTGGTGAAGAGCTTTGGCTATGAAGCGTCCCAGTGCTCGCAAAAGAGGCGAGAACTGGAGCACCCGTAAGAACTCGGGCACTCGTAAGGAAGCGGTAACTTTGGCAGACATTCAAAATCCACAACACGAGCCGGGCAGCGAGAAGCGGCTGATGCTGGTTTTCCTGCTGACGTTTATCGTGATGCTGGCATTCCAGCCGTTGCTCAAGAAATATTTTCCGCAACCGGTTACCCCGCAACAGCAAAGCCAGACCGCACCACAGCCGCGAAATGTCGCGGCCACTTCAACTTCTACGGCCGCACCAAGCGTCACTTCTGCCAGTCAGCCCGGCCCATCCTCTGGAGTTACCAAGCAGGCAGCGAATGAAACCGAGACTGTTGTCGAGAACGATCTTTACCGGATCACGTTTACCAATCGTGGGGCGCAGGCAAAATCATGGATTCTGAAAAAGTTCAACAATGATGCGCAGAATGGGCCGCTCGACATAGTCCATCCGCCTGCGGCCGCGCAGTATGGCTATCCGCTTTCTTTGTGGACATACGATGAGGGACTGCACAGCAAGCTCAATTCGGCACTGTACGTCGCTTCGCGCGAGGGCAATCAGACAGCTCCCGCAACAATTACGTTCGAATACTCGGACCAGGATCTGACGGTCCGCAAGACTTTCAGTTTCGACAACACCTACATCGTCAAGCTGGAGACCACCGCGATGTATAAAGGCAGCCCCGTGGCGGCGATCCCTGCCTGGCCTTCGGGGTTTGGGGACCAGAATACGCCGGCGTTCTGGGCGGCGGGGGCGATTGATTACCAGTTCAACAAGAACATTGAGCGCGTACCCATAAAAAAGATCAGTGGCGGCGGGACGATCCCTGGGCCCTTCCACTGGGCCGGGCCTACCGACCAGTATTTCGCGGCTGTGTTCATCCCGGACGATCCGGCCACGGCGTCGATGGTGACGTTGCGCAATTCCTTGCTAGTTCCGCAGAAGCCTGACTCGAAAGAGATGACGACCGTCGACGTGGTGGGTGCGGCCGTCGGCAACCTGCACGGTCCGACGTCGGAACGCGTCTTTGTTGGTCCCAAGGAGCTGGAAGTTCTGGAGAAGGTTCCGGTGCCGGGGGTATCGGGTGCGGACAACGATCTCAATGGCCTGGTGGATTTTGGTTTCTTTGGCATCATCGCGAAGCCATTGTTTTTGTGGCTCAAGTGGACTTACAGTCACGTGGTCCCAAACTGGGGATGGGCTATCGTTCTGCAGACGCTGATTATCAGCCTGGCGTTGCTGCCCCTGCGGATCACGCAGATGAAATCGATGCTGAAGATGCAGCGCGTAGCGCCGCAGATTAAGGCGATCCAGGAGAAATATAAGAAGTACAGCTTGCGAGATCCGCGCAAGGCTCCGATGAATGAGGAGATCAGCGCGCTTTATAAGAAGGAAGGCGTGAATCCGGCGGGCGGATGTCTGCCGATGCTGATTCAGATTCCGTTTCTGTGGGCTTATTACAAAATGCTGGCGGTGGCGCTCGATCTGCGGCACGCACACTGGCTTTGGATACACGATTTGTCCGCTGCTGATCCTATTTTCTTGTTGCCGATCTTCATGGTGGTCAGCATGCTCGTTACGCAGAAGATGACTCCTCAGCCAGGGGTTGATCCGGCGCAGCAGAAAATGATGACGATCATGATGCCGCTGATGATGGGGTTCATCTTCTTCCGGCTGCCTGCGGGATTGAATCTTTATTATGCGGAATCAAACCTGATTCAGATCGCGCAGCAGGCGGTGATGAACCGGACGGCGTTGGGGCGCGAAATGCGGGAGATGCTGGCGAAGCGGGCTCGGAAGAAGGAGAAGTGAAGCTGCTAGCTCCTAGCTGATAGCTTGGAGCCGGCGCGGTGGTGAAGCAAACAAGACCCGCTTCTCGCAGAGGACGCGAGAAACGGGGCACCCAACAGAGATTCAAGCTAGAGGCTAGTGGCTAGAAGCCAGGAGCTATTCGCGTGTCCATTCCCGACAAGATCGCTGCCGCAAAAAAGATTAATGAATTTCTGCAGGCCGTGGTGACGCACGGCGGACTGCGGTTGAAGTACCGCATCATCGTGGATCCGCCGCTGCCGGAGAACCGCGACTGGGAGAAGCCCGAGATTCTGGTGGATTTTTCCGGGCCAGACTCGGCGTTGCTGCTGGACCGCGGCGGAGAGCTGCTGCGGGCGCTGGAGCTTTTGGCTTTGGAGGTGCTGCGGCTGGCTTCCGGTGAGCATGAGAAGGTCTCGTTCGACTGCCAGAATCATCGTTCGCTGCGCATTCAGGAATTGCGTACGGCCGCGACCGTTGCCGCGGAGAAAGTGCGGAAGACGGGAACGCCGTACCAGTTCAGTCCGATGTCGTCGCGGGAGCGGCGCATCGTTCATCTGGCGCTGCGGGACGAAGCCGATTTGCGCACCGAGAGCGAGGGCGAAGGGATGCGGCGATGCCTGGTCGTGTATCCCAAAGACTATAAGGTGATGGGCAAGGTGGCGCCGCGAACGCTGCCGTAATTTCCCACTTCTAATGCGTTCTTGGGCGCGCGTGGCGTGCGTCCATGCGTTTGAATCGGGTTGGTGGTGGAGAGCGTTCCACTATTACTCATCAGGTACCCGCCGGGGCTGAAGCCCGTACAGACTTCGCCATTTACGAGGCCCTTAAAGGGCCGCTCTTTCCACGGTCTGCAGGTCTTGATGCGCGGTGGTGCTGGGCTGCACGCGCCAGGGAGCGGGCCTTCATGAACAGGCCTTGAGGTCTGTTCCACGGAAGCAGCGACTCTAACAGGTCTATTTAGAGAATCCTGTCCACTCCGAGCCTTCGTATTCGCGAAAAATGCAGGCGCACGGTGGTATGTGCCGCCTTTAGTCCACCTGTTGATTCATAAGATTCGTGATTTGACGGGTTCAAGGGGAATGACATCGTGAGCTGAACCAAATCGTCGATTCCGAGCGGCCGGGCTCAAAAGCCGCGCTCTTTCAGAACTAGGGAAGGCCGGATTTTTTCCGTACGCCTTGCCGAGCTTTTATCGCAGCTTCTAGCGCCCTGCCGCGGCGGCGGCGGCTCGCATGGTGCCGGCGATATTCATTGCGTCGATGTGGTTGAGCACGGACTCCAGGCTGGCGCCGGTGTCGGTGCAGGCGTCCACGTAGGGATGGCGGCTTCCGTCGGCGTGCATAACCAGGACTTTGGTCTCAGTGCTTACCTTCTTGACCATGTAGGGAAGATGGTGGCGGTCGTTGCGGGTGAGAGTCGCACCCAGCACGACCAGGTCAAAAGTGTTCTTCCGGATCGCTTCGTCTACAGCTTTGCGGCCTGCGGCCTGCTGGACTGTGTGGCCGGCCTTTTCCATGGTTGCGGCCTGCGCTTTCAAAACGTCTTCATCGACTTCGCCATAGAGAATTCTTAATTTTGATTTCGCCATTGATTGTCCTCGTCCTCGGGTACCTGACGCGCCGGTACCTACAAGCCACGGTAGCAACTGCCGGGGCCTCGGGAAACGTCACCGAAGACGCACGCCGAAGGGCACCATCCGATTTGGGCATCGTCTGCCGACGCCTAAATTGCTTCCCCTAAAGCGTCTCCTCCGCTACACTGCTGCGCGGAGGGCTTTCCAATCATGTCGGCGACACTCGTCTGGAGAGCTGTACTCATATCATTATCGTGGACACCCTGGCTATGCGCTCAAACGGGCGGTGCTCCTTCTTCCACGACCACCTGCAATCTGGACGACGGGCGACAAGTTTACGTTCGCTACAACGCCGTTTCCGCCAAGCAAGAGCGGCCCGCGAACGGCAAGCCCTGGGCGCCGGGAGGATCTCCCATGACTCTGTTCACCGAGGCGCAACTTTCTCTGGCGAGCTCGATGATTCCGATTGGGGCGTACTCGGTTTATGCCATTCCAGCGAAAGGTAACTGGACGCTGGTGGTGAATAAGAATGTGACGGCGGGTGCGGCTTATGATCAGAAGCAAGATATTGCGCGCGCGCCGATGGAAACGGCGCAGGTGGATGAAGGTTCGCAGACACTCGAAGTTGCGTTTGCCCACGTGGGGGCTCGCTGCACGTTGCGAATTTATATGGGAAAGATTGCTGCGTTCGCGGACTTCACTGCCAAGTGAGAAGAAGCGAAGCGCAAGCACTCAGTATTCTGTAAGAGAAATCTTTCCGGGTTTACTGTCCCATGGGAGCGTCCTTGACGATGTGTTTTTCGATATCGGGTTCGGGCGTAATTGAAGAAGCGGGTTTGGATTCGCGGGCGCCCAGCCCAACCACCATCGCCATATCCTTCGGGTAGACCACGTCGCGGCCGCGGGCGAGGAAGTGGTAGTAGATGGAACTCGCGGCTCCGTAAGCGCCAAATCCGGTGGCCACCACGCGGGAGCGGGCCAGCACGCCGACAATCATGCCGACGAAGCGGAATCCGGAGGCGCCATTCGCTGCGCCGCCTCCAATATCGCCTCCGCCTCCGCCGCTATGCAAATCATGGTCACCGTCTGGATGTGCGGATGCTGCCGCCAGCATGACTTGAATGCCTGTGGTCAAGTACCGGGTGCGCGGGGTGGTTACTTGAGCTCCGCCTTCGGCGTCGAGCTTGAGGTGTTCGCCTTTGGACACGGCAACGCCTTCCAGGCTGGTTACGACTTTCTGTTCGAGGCCGTTGGGCGGCGCCACTTCGTGAAACAGGATTCGCAATTGTCCATTGCGGGCCAGGCGGCGCGCGGGCTGCACCTGCATGACTGAGCCTCGAATGACGCTGCCCTCCGGCAAGATCAGGTGATCGGAGGCGACTAGAGGCTCGGTGATCAGGGCCTCGACTGCGTCTCCTTTTCTGGAAGTCGAGGAGTTCAACGGGGTCAGCAGGCGAGCGTGTACCACGCTTCCCGAAGGAGGCGGAGCGCCAACGCTGATCAGGGCTTCGGGCTTTACGGATTCGGTGCCAAAATCCAAGGGCTGCTGCAAGTCGGCATTGAAGCTGGTGCCCTCGTCAATGTATTGGGGATGCACAGGAAGCTGCGCGATGGCGAGGCGTTTCAGCCTATGCATTTTTCCCGGCGCATGAATCTGCTCCTGCAGGTCAGCCCACTGCTGCCGGATTTGCTGCCGAGTGGCGCTGACTTTTTTCCCCGCCGCAGCCTGGATCTTATTAGTCTTGGCGGCTTTCTCGTTAGCCGGAACGAAGCTCAGGACGCCGTTTGGGGCTGGAGAGGCTACGGTGCGCATGGGCACGCGGCGACCGTCGGGAAGTACGAGTTCATCGAACTGCACGTGCACCGCGCGTACGGGTGAGAAGTTCGCGTCCATCGCTTGCAGAGTCCGAATCTTCTTCGAAACGGGATCGATCGCCGACACTTTTCCGTTCACTGGAGTGCCCACGGGAACGAGTAATTTGTCGAAAGCATAGACCGGCTCTGTGGTCTTGCCGTGGATGGGCTGGCCGACTTCGCGTATGCGTACTTCGGAATCGAGCGCCACTTTGATAGGGGTGCCGGAAGGCACGCTCATGGGGACAGTGACCGGGGTGGCTTCGGCGGCTGAAGCTTCCACGACTGGAGCGGTAGCATCCTGTTTTTCCGGCACTGCTTTTTCTTGCTCGGCGTCTTGTCCTGCGGGGGGACGGACTTTCAGGGTCTGGCCCAGCGCCCAATTTGCGGTGAAAAGCAGGATTCCTGCCGCGCACCCCGCTCGCCTCAATGAACCTCGACGCATGGCATGCTCCTCGATGGGTAACAAATTGTGTGTTCGTACGTCTGAAAGCGGCTTCAATAAAAGCCTCTGGCCGCTGGCACAGCATGATGGAGACGGAATAGCTGGGCGGAAAAGAAATCCCTAAGTTACAGATTATGAGTTCACCGAACCGGTAATGGTTGTAAGCGGCGAAGCGGATTCGACGAGACCCGCGAGAAAGCGCTGTCAGAATTGTAGTGGGGTCTGCTGCCGGAGGCAAGGCGAACCGATGCTTTCTTGGTTTTCCCTGGGGAGAGTTTCTGCGACAATTTCCACATGCGTTGCTTGCCGCTGACGATTCTGATCGGCGCTTCTGTTCTGGGTCAATCCAGTCTGGGTCAATCCAGTCTTGGTCAATCTAGTCTTGGTCAATCTAGTCACGGTCAATCCAGGTCGCGAGTCCAGATTTCGAACACGACGGAAAGCTTGCGCGGAGTCAGTGCGGTGTCACGGACAGTCGCATGGGCGAGCGGCACGCATGGGACTTATCTTCGAACCATTGATGGCGGGGACGCGTGGACGCCGGCGCAGGTGCCAGATGCCGTTGCACTGGATTTTCGGGCGGTGGCGGCGTTCTCGGCCGATGAAGCGTTTCTGATGTCGGCGGGGCCGGGAGAGCAGTCCCGGATTTACCACACCGGCGACGGTGGGCGGAGTTGGCAGCTCCAGTTCACGAATAGAAATCCCAAAGGGTTTTTCGATTCCATGGTGTTCTGGGATCCGAAGCATGGAGTCGTGCTGGGCGATCCTATCGTGGACGAGTCTGGGAAACTGACGTTCGAAGTTCTTCTGACTGATGATGGGCAGAACTGGCGAGCGGTTCGCTCTGCGGGATTGCCGGATGCAAAAGACGGAGAGGGGGCGTTCGCGGCGTCGAACACATGCATCGCGATCGCTCCATCCGCCTCGGATTCCAATATCTGGTTCGCAACCGGAGGCAAGGCTGCGCGCGTATTTCACTCCGGGGATCGTGGACGAAGCTGGGAGGTTTTCAACACTCCCATGATCCACGGACCGAATTCGGCGGGAATCTTTTCGATTGCATTCCGCGACTCGACGCATGGCGTAATTGCCGGCGGGGACTATGAGCATCCCAGGGAAGACGGGCCGAATTTGGCGTTCACCGAAGATGGAGGAAAAACCTGGACACTGTCGGCGCTGCATCCGCTGGCTTACTTTTCGGCGGCGGCCTATGACCGGAGAGTGAATGCGTCGACGATGCTTGAGGGTAAGGGCGCGGAGAAGAAGATGCGGGTGAAGCCGATTCCCGCAGAACGAATTTTTATCGTCGGGCAAGACTTCGTATTCGACTTGCGGCCTCCTAATAACCCGCGGCGCATCGGGGGGAAGACGAAGCTCGGGATTCGATTCAATGCGGTGAGCGGCTATCGGGAGGGGGGAGCGCTGGTGGTGGGGCCGAAGGGTGCCATCGCGTCCATTCCCTAGAGTTATGGTTAGGGCGGGAACAGGCTGCCGATCTTTGCTCGGCCCGTACGGATCATAGACCCGGACCCTCACAAGCACGACCCGGACCGTCGCAGTCCATATCAGCCCGAGTCACACCGGCGCCGTTACTAAAGGGCTATCTCTTCCTGTCCTTTTCATTCCGCGGCGTATCGACGAAGATTATCAGGCAGATTAGTCAATTCTTAGTCTCCCCCAGATCGAGAACACTGTGAAAAACCTGTCTCTGGCCATTCTTGTTTGTGGCGCAATGAGTGTGGCGTCGGCGCAAACCCAAACCTCCGTTTCCGCAACCGCTGCAATTCCTGCGGCTGCGAGCACCGTTTCGCGAACCACCAAGGCAGTTCATTACCGGCTGCAAGGCGGGACAACGAAGGTGGATTTTCAGGGGACCGATCTGCTGCGGCGCGCCTCGGGCGAAGCCAAGGTGGAAGGCAAGAAGACGAATTTCGAGATCGACGCCAAATTTCAGGGCCTGGAAGATGCGACGAAATTCGGGCTTGAATTCCTAACCTACGTTGCCTGGGCGGTTTCGCCGCAAGGACGGCCGGTCAATCTTGGAGAACTTACGCTTGACCACAGCGGCAGCGCGCATGTGAAGGCGTACACCGACTTGCAGACGTTTGGAATGATCGTGACTGCGGAGCCGTATTTCGCGGTGACGCAACCTGGAAATATGGTCGTCATGGAAAGTGCTTCGGTCAGCGGCGGCGGGGAGAACATCGACGCCAGGTACGAACTGGTGACGCGCGGGACCTACTCCTCGACGAACACCCACATTCAGGATGCGATTTTCGGCATCGATAATAAGACTCCGCTGGAGTTGTTTGAGGCGCGCAACGCGGTGCGCATTGCGCGGATCGCCGCTGGCGACAAGTATGCGAGTTCAATTCTGCCAAAGGCCAACCAGCAATTGCTGCATGCTGAGGAACTCTATCGCCAAAAGCAAAAGAAGGAAGCAGTAGGAGTGGCAGCCAAAGAAGCCACCGAGACGGCGGAAGAAGCGCGGCTGATGGCGGTGAAGCAGAAGGCTGAAGATGATGCTCAGGCCGCAGCTGCAGCGCGTGAAGCGAAAGCCCGTGCGGATGCGGAAGCGGAAGCCAAGCGCCGTGCGGATGCCGAGGCGGCTCGTGCCCAGGCGGAAACGGCACGGGCGCAAGCCGAACAAGCTCGTCTGCAGGCCGAACAAGCGCGCGCCCAAGCGGAACAGGCTAAGGCGGAAGCCGAGCGCATGAAGCAGGAAGCGCTGGCCGCTGCGCAGGAAGCCGGGCGCCAGAAAGAGGCAGCGGAGAAGGCGAAATCTGAAGCGGTGGCACAACAGCAGGTTTTGTCGGCCGAAACGGACAAGGCTCGCGCCGCTGCGGCGCAGTCGGAAAACTTGCGACAACAAGCTGAAAAGGAAAAACAGGAGTTGCGGGCCCGGCTGCTGCAACAACTCAATTCAATTCTGGCAACGCGCGACTCGGCTCGCGGGCTGATCGCGAATATGTCTGACGTGCTGTTCCGGAGTGGAAGTTTTGAACTGCTGCCGGGAGCGCGGGAACGCTTGGCCAAGGTTTCCGGCATCGTGCTGGCTTATCCCAGCCTGCATGTCGCCGTGGAAGGACACACCGACAGCGTCGGCGGCGACGAATATAACCAGGAATTGTCGGAGCATCGGGCTCAGTCGGTGCGCGATTATTTTGTGCAGCAGGGGATTCCGGCCGGCGCGATCGAATTTCGCGGGTTTGGCAAGAGCGAACCGATTGCTTCGAACGATACGGCCGAAGGGCGCCAGCAGAACCGGCGCGTGGAACTCGTGCTTTCGGGCGACGCGATCGGAAACGCCGGTGAGGTGGCTTCGCCAACAGCTACCGCGCAGAATAAGTAAGAGCGGCTTCGCCTCCACATAGCACGGATCTCGCGCGGAAATAGCCTGATTCACCCGAGATCCCTCTCCTCGCCTGAAAGGCGGCTCCGCTCGGGATGACGCCCGTCTATCTCTCGAAACCCACCTTTCTTCGCATTTGACCTTGGCTCCGCGTCTTTCGGCGACGGCGTTAAACTGAGTGTTCGCCATAGCCGGAGGAGCGGATGACAAAAGATCACGAACAGTCCTTACGACAACATCTCCTCGAACTGCTCGGAGGTGGAGGAGCGCACGCGAAATTTGAAGACGTTGTAAAAGACTTGCCGGTGAAGCTGCGAGGCGCCAAGCCGGCGAAGTTCCCGCATTCTCCATGGATGCTGCTGGAACATTTGCGGCTGGCGCAGTGGGACATTCTGGAGTTCAGTCATAGTGCGAAGCACGTTTCTCCAGACTGGCCCAGCGGATACTGGCCGAAGACGGAAGGTCCGCCGAATGCCGCGGCATGGACCAAGAGCATTCATCAGTTTCACCGTGACCGGAAGGCTTTGAAGAAGCTGGTGGCGAACCCGAAGACAGATCTGTTTGCAAAGATTCCGTGGGGCGATGGGCAGACGATATTGCGGGAGGCGCTGCTGGCGGCAGATCACAACGCGTATCACCTGGCGCAATTCGTGGATGTGCGGCGGATGTTGGGAGCCTGGAAGGGCTAAGCGATTCTGCAGGAAACCAGCGGTTACATTGCGATTGGCAATCGGGAGGCCTGGAGATCCCGTCCCTCTGTGGTTGCTTGACGAGAACGAACGACGGGACGCTTTCGAAACACGACTTTTACGCCTTCGCGCCAGCGTTCGTCAATGCCGACGAATTCCCATTCTATTTCGGGAGAGATGTATCGGAGCAATATGTCGGTTGTGGGATGAACGTGCAAGGCGGGCGCTACCAGGTACAGCAGCGGCTTTTCGGCCGATAACTCGCGATCGGGAAAATATCCGAAGCGGAGAAATTCTCCGCGATTGTGATGCCACGCCACTCTTGACCAGCGGCAGGTGGATATCTTCGTCGGCTTTGAGCTCTACCACCGCCAGGCGGCCGTCGCGCGTGGTGGCCAACACATCGAGCATGGCGCGGTGTGGCGATCCAGGTGGCGCGGCGCAACTTCTGTTCGCAGCTGGTGCGCGGCTTTCTTTGCGGACGGCGAGCGCCGGTCGCGTTCGCGGCAAGTTTCCAGCCGGGTGGGGCGAGACTGTCCGAGCCGCTGCTCCACCGCCAGCTTCAAGATTCCGTTTTTGACTTCGGCGTCGAGCACGCGGCGCACGGTGTTTGGTTCCGGGGACCACAAGGATGAGGCATTCATTGTCGTCGCCGGAAATCGAATACTTGGCCTGGCCAAGGTCGAAGGCGACGGTGCCCTCCTCGAGGACCACTGCGCCGGAGGCGTCGCTGAGAAATTCCTGCACGGTGCGGGTAAGGAGGTCGGGGGTCACGGGTGGAATTGTCCACATTCGGCATGGCGGCGTCTGTGACGAGTGAACATCATTGTGCGCGATGCTTGTGGAAGAGTGGTCTAAAAAGGGTGCGATCAGATTCCGTATGGGATAATAGAGGAAAGGGTCCGTCTTCGAGTCGTGGTTGAACTCGCTGGCATCTAATTCAGGTGGATAATCAGAGGTCAGGTAAACACAGCTTGGATAAACAAACACTTGGATAAACAAACATTGGATAAGCAACGTTTCTTCTTCGATCACTACGGGTTAACCGAGAGCGATCTCGAACGTTATCTGTCGGCCGCGCTTTCGGCTGGCGGCGATTATGCCGACCTCTACTTCGAATATCTTTCGTCGACCTCATTGATGGTGGATGAGTCGATGGTCAAGTCGGCCTCGCAGGGCATCTCCGCGGGATGCGGAGTGCGCGTTGTTTCCGGGGAGCGGACCGGGTACGCCTATACCGATGATCTTTCTTCCGGGCGCATTCTGCATGCGGCACGAACGGCGGCATTGATTGCGAGCGCTCCTGCGAAGACGACGGTTGCCGGATTTCAGAAGGCGGCGGCGCGGAGTCTGTACCCAGTGACGCTGCCGTCGGTGGACGCAGAGATCAGCGCCAAGGTTGAGCTGGTCATGCGGGCTGACAAAGCGGCGCGCGCTTATGATCCGCGAATTCAGGAAGTGCGGGCGAGCTACGCGGACGAATTGCGAAATATCTTGGTTGTAGGGTCGGACGGAACGTTTGCGGAAGATTCGCAGCCGCTGGCGCGGATGAATGTGTCGTGCATTGCGAAGACGGAAGGAAACTCCGCGCGGGGTACATCGGGCGGCGGGGGACGGGTCGCGCTCGATTTCTTCTTTGGGGAGAAGACCCCTGAATTTTTCGCTAAGGAATCGGCCCGGCAGGCGATTCTGCAACTCGACGCTCGTGAAGCTCCGGCCGGTGAAATGGAAGTGGTCCTGGGGCCGGGATGGCCGGGAGTGCTGCTGCATGAGGCCGTCGGACACGGGCTCGAAGCCGATTTCAACCGCAAGAAAACTTCTGCGTTCGCTGGATTGGTGGGCAAGCGCGTCGCAAGTGAAAAATGCACCGTGGTCGACAACGGGACCATGCCGTGGCGGCGTGGATCGCTGAACGTCGATGACGAAGGCGAGCCCACGCAGGAAACTGTGCTGATCGAGAATGGAATTCTGAAGGGCTATCTCAGCGACAAGCTTTCATCGCGGCTGATGGGAATTTCCGATACCGGCAACGGGCGGAGAGAAAGTTATGAGCACATACCGATGCCGCGCATGACCAATACCTATATGTTAGCTGGACAGGATCATCCGGAAGATATTATTCGCTCGGTGAAGCGCGGAATTTATGCGGTGAATTTTGGCGGCGGGCAAGTGGATATCACCAATGGGAAGTTCGTGTTCTCGGCCTCCGAGGCGTACATGATTGAGGACGGTCAGATCACCGCGCCGATCAAGGGCGCGACCCTAATCGGCAACGGCCCCGACGTGCTGACGCGGGTTTCAATGGTGGGCAACGATCTGAAACTCGATGAAGGCGTGGGCACCTGCGGCAAGGATGGGCAGGCTGTGCCCGTCGGCGTGGGGATTCCGACCTTGAAGATCGATCGGCTCACGGTAGGCGGAACGGCCAGGAAAGATCCGGGCGGGTTCATGCAGTAAGGCTTTTCACCACAGAGCCACGGAGACACAGAGAAGTTCTGAAGAATCTCAATCTCGTATTGTCGTAGATTTTCTCTGTGTGTCTGAGACTCTGTGGTAAAGAATTTCCTATGTCTTCTACTCAAGTCGAGACGCAAAATCCGAAAATCGAAGCTGATCTGCGCGAAATCGCACAGGACATTGTGCGACGCACAATGGCCGGCGGCGCTACTGCTGCCGAGTGTGTAGTCCGCGAAGGCGACGAATTTTCTACGCTGGTCCGTCTCGGTCAGGTCGAAACTCTGAAAGAATCGGGATCAAAATCCATCGGAGTGCGCGTGTTCTTTGGGCAGCGTGCGGCCAGCACCTACTCCAGTGATTTCTCTCTCGCGGGTCTCGATCGCATGGTGAAGTCCGCGCTGGAATTGGCGAAGATTACGTCCGAGGATCCGTTCGGCGGAATTCCCGAGGCCTCGCAACTCGGCTCGCTCCCTGGCGACCTCGATCTTTATCACGAGGACGTGTATTCGTTGCCGGGGCCGGATCGCATCGACTACGCGCGACGTGCTGAAAAGGCAGCGCTCGATTTCGATGCGCGCATCAAGAACTCTGAGGGTGGATCGTTCGACGCCGCTACGGGGCACAGGGTTCTGGCGAATTCGCATGGATTTGTCGGCGAGTACAGGCGGTCTTACTGTTCGGTCGCAGCCGTACCGATCGCCCAGACCGAGGCTGGCGCGATGCAGCGCGATTACTGGTACTCGGTGGCGCGCACGCTGAAGAAATTGGATGCGCCGGAGAAGGTTGGCAAAATTGCCGCGGAACGCACGCTGCGCCGGTTGGGAGCGCGCAAGGCGAAGACCGCGCAAGTACCGATTGTTTTTGATCCCATGGTTTCCACTTCGATTCTGGAGCACATTTTCGAAGGGGTGAATGGAGATTCGGTTTACCGGGGCGCGTCGTTTCTTGCGGGCAAATTGGGACAGAAAATCGCGGGCGACAACGTCAACATCATCGATGACGGCACCATTGCCGGCGGCTTCGGCACAAGTCCCTTCGACGGCGAAGGCGTCCCGACCAGGCGCACGGTGGTTATCGAGAACGGGGTGCTGAAATCGTATCTGCTCAACACCTACACGGCGAAGAAACTGGGATTGAAGACCACTGGCAATGCTTCGCGTGGGCTGGCCGGGACACCCGGGATCGGCCCTGGTAACTATTTTCTGCAGGCGGGACCGAAGACGCCCAAGGAATTGATCTCCGGAATTAAAGAAGGACTCTATGTGACGGAATTTCTCGGCCAAGGTGTAAACCTGGTGACCGGCGACTATTCGCGCGGGGCGTCGGGGATGTGGATTTCGGGCGGCGAGTTCGCGTATCCCGTGGAAGAAATCACGGTAGCAGGGAATCTGAAGGAGTTGTTTTTCAACATTTCTGAAATTGCGAATGATTTGGAGTTCCGCGGTTCAGTGGCGGCGCCTACCATTCGCGTCGACGGCCTCACTGTCGGCGGCGAGTAGTTGGGTCTGTGTGGGCGGACACTGTTCTCCGCCCGAGTGTCGCCAGAACAATCACATGAAATTCGCCAAAATTGTTTTTTGGATTGCCGGCATCTGGGGCGTTCTGGTGCTGGCGCCTCTTTATTTTATGTTCGATATGATCGGCCGGCAGGATCCGCCGGTCATCACGCATCCCGGTTTTTACTACGGGTTCATCATTCTCGGACTCGCCTGGCAGGTGGCATTTCTGGTCATTGCGCGGAATCCGGTCCGCTTTCGGCCCATGATGATTCCTTCCATGGTGGAGAAGTTTGGATATGGCGCGTCCCTACTTGTGCTGTATTTGCAGCACAGGCTGCATGCATCGGATCTGATATTTGGCGGAGTCGATGTGCTGTTCGGCGTGTTGTTTCTGCTCGCGTTCTTTCGGACCGCGCTTTAGAAGGTGTTCTTCGGTGAATTCAGGGCAGGTTCAATCTTCAAAAGCCTTTCGCTGCCGAGGGCGCTTAGGGCGATGCAGAGAACGCCGAGAAGAATCGGCGCAGACGCGGCGACACCGGACTCGCTTACGAATGCTTCGCGCCGGACCAGGGAGCGTAATCGACAATCAAAAAACAACGGCCTACAATTCCTCTCATGGGTAGCCCGGGACAACCAACTCCGGTCGCTGAAGAACGCGACTCCAGCCGTTTGATTATTGCCGGCGCCGTAGCCGTGGTGATTGCGGGTGCGCTGGCCGCTGCGTTTCTGCTGCGCGAGCCGCCGAAGGCCGCGAAAACTGCGTCGCCCTATATTGCTAACTTGAAGCTTTCCGATTTCAAGATGAGCGCGGCGGAAAATTTTGTCGGCCACACGGTCAGCTATGTCGATGGGGCGATCACAAATACGGGCGACAAGACCGCAACCCACGCGGTGGTGGAAGTGGTTTTCAAAGACGACATGGGCCAGATGGCCCAACGTGAGGAAGTGCCACTGCAGGTGATCAGAACAAACGGGGTATATCCCGAACCTGTGGATCTTAGCGTTTCTCCGCTGGCTCCGGGGCAGACGCAACCTTTTCGCCTGACATTCGACAGCATTTCCGCGCAGTGGAACCGGCAGTATCCGGAGATGCGAGTCACGGATGCCACGGTGAAGTAGCATCTTGTCGCAACTCTGCGCGGCTCGACGCGCACGCGACTACTTGCTCTGGCTGCAAACGCTTTTGCTGACCATGGCGACGAAACCACCTTCAGGATTCTTGCCGAACTCGTCGTCGTGGGCGGCTTTTTTACTTACCACGAAGCGTCCGCCGTGGTCACGGGAATAAAACCATTCGCTCGTAGGAGCGGCAGTGCCGCTGACGCAGTTAAAGCGCACCCGCGCACGCATCTCCACGAAGGGTCCGCCCTGTGGTAGCTTTGCCGGTTCCTTGTATTCCACGCGGACCAGGGCGAGCCGCTGATTGTTCTTGAGAATGCGTACGGAACTCACCGACACCCTGTCGCCGGCTTCGGTCTGACCGATGGTCCGCCAGTCTCCGGCCGCGAAAACGACCAGGCTTACCAGGAGCACCGGCGCCAGCACAACCGCGGCAAGAACGATAAGTGCTTTTTTCAAGGATGAGAATTCCGCAATCGGAAATTGCAACGAGAAACTCTCGTCGAAAAAAGCAGTTCTGTCAACCGCTTCGACACTGCTGCCGGGTGCAAATTGATTGTCCGTGCTATGGTTATAAACGCGGTCGAATGCGCGATTCTATGGAAGTGCTTCATTCCACGACGGTTGCTTCACCTGTAGGCCCTTTGTTCCTGGCCGCTTCCGGCTGCGGACTGGTTGCGCTGGAATTCGATGCGCGGCCACCCGGCCAGCCAATGGTTCGTCCCAACCCGCGCGATCTGCGGGACGAGAGCGATTTCCGGAAGATCCGCGCATTTCGCTTCGAGGAATCCGCAATCGCGATGCAGGCTTATGTGCAGCAACTCAACGAATATTTCGCGGGCAAGCGCCGGGAGTTCAGCTTCGCTCTCGATCTGCGCGGTACCGCTTTTCAGCGGGCTTGCTGGCGAGCGCTGCTGGCGATCCCCTACGGCGAAACGCGCAGCTATGCCGACATCGCGCGTGCGGTGGGAAGGCCGCGAGGTTTTCGCGCCGTCGGCATGGCAAATAATCGCAATCCAGTGGCGATCGTCGTCCCCTGCCACCGCGTAATTGCATCGGACGGAACCCTTTGTGGCTACGGCGGCGGCCTCAACGTGAAGCGGAAGCTGCTGCAGTTGGAGGGCGCGCTCACGGGAACATTGGCCGCATAGGATAGGAATTGTTGATTGCTGATTTTTGATTGTTGACTGAACAGCCCACGGACCACGCGGTTGGCTGTCCATCAACAATCAGCAATCAAAAATCAACAATCGCAGTTCGACGATCGCATCCCCACGCTTCCTTGACGACTCCAAACCAATCCTCCGCGCTGCGCAAGGCGGGCCTGTTCTATCTCGTCTTCGTAATGTTTTCCTACACGACGGGCGGGCCCTTCGGACTTGAGGACATGGTTACGACCTCGGGTCCGGGGATGACGCTGATCTATCTGTTGGTGTTGCCCTTCTTCTGGTGTATCCCGGTGTCGCTGGTCTCGGCGGAACTGACTACCGCTATGCCCGTTGAAGGCGGCTTCTACCGCTGGACCCGCGCCGCCTTCGGCGACTTCTGGGGATTTCTTGCCGGCTGGTGGAACTGGTCCGCATCGTTTCTGCTGGGCGGGGTCTATGCCGTGCTGTTCACAGATTATCTCGCCTACTACTTTCCCACCTTGAAGACGACGTGGTGGGAGCACTACCTCGTATCGGTGGCGCTGATTGCCGTACTGACATGGATTAACGTACGCGGCATTCAGATGGTGGGGCAAGTCGCGACTGTGCTAGAGATTTTTATCTTTCTGCCGGTCATCACCATGATCGTCCTCGGGTTCTTCCACTGGCATCACAATCCCTTTGCCCCGTTGATGCCTCCGCATCAGCCGACGTTCAGAGTATTTGGTGTCGGACTGGCGCTGGGGTTGTGGCTGTATTCCGGATACGAACAGCTTTCGACGGTGGCCGAGGAGGTCGAAAATCCGCAACGGGCTTATCCGCTGGCGTTGGCGCTGGTGGTGCCGCTTTCGATGGCAGCGTATTTTCTGCCGGCGCTGGCGGGCCTCGCGTCGGCGGGACATTGGGAGCAGTGGCATACCGGCTTCTTCTCCAACGCCGCCAGCATGATCGGCGGGACATTCAGAGCAAGACCGTGGCTGGGCAGCTGGATGACACTGGCCGCCATGGTGGCCAACATTGCTCTGCTCAATAGCACAATTCTCACGACCACGCGCATGCCGTTTGCCATGGCCGAAGATGGCTACTTGCCGAAGGTACTCACGCGCAAGCACGCGCGTTTTGGAACGCCTTGGCTGGCGATCGTGCTTTCGGCAGCAATCTACGCGCTGCTCGCGTGGCGAAGTTTAGCCGACCTCATTTCGGTATACATCTGGTTGCGATCGGCAACGACGGTGTTGACGGTGCTTTCGGCCTGGAACCTCCGGCGCACCCAGCCGGAACTGAAGCGGTCATTCACAGTACCAGGCAGACGGGCGGGGTTGATGTACGTAGTCTGCGCGCCGGTGCTAATGGCCGTGGTGGCGCTTCTGGGCGGCGATCGCTTTGGACTGATCGGCGGCGCGATTGCGATTGGGGCTGGGCCGGTGGTGTACGGGGTGCTTAGGAAAAAAGCGGCCTGAGGTACTCAGCTGGCCGCCACGGCCTTCAGTTCGACTCTTCTTGATGCCAGATGTGAAACGTTCCAAAAACAGTATCGTTCGGCTGCCGGTTTGCTGTCTGCCTCAGGTCGATCAACTTCTCAGGGAACTCCGGGATGCCTCCGTTCGGATTCGATTTTAGACACGCGAGACCGACCCAGACGTCGCCATTCGTCATGAAATTCGCTCCGTCCTCCAAGTCTAGAGACGGCCCCGACTGCCGAGTGGCACCAAGAAGAAATGTCTTCGGAAACTTGCCTTTCGCCGCAGAGTTTGAAGGAGCCGAAATCCTTGTACCACGGTCCTTCGGGTACATTGGGTTTCGTTTCCATCCAGAGGCGAAGCTGATTCAGGTCCTGCAGAGTGATATTGCGGTCGCGCATTCTCTCGACCAGATGATCCCGGAGCGCAGCGGAGAGGCGGGACCAGGTCTCGATCGGCGGCATTTATTCACCGAAGATGAAGCGTCCCATTTTATCTGCCAACTGCTTTACCTCATCCGGATCGGCGGCGATTCTAAAGCGTTCTGCCAAAGCAAAAAAAGCCTTCTGTTTTTCCTTCTGCGCCTCAAGGCCCTGCTCCACTCGTTCGACAGTACGCGATTGTCGCTGAGTCTCCGTTTCTTGGCGATACGCTCGACTTGCTCAGCCAATTTCGTCGGCAGAGTTACGCTTCTTCGCACCTGTTTTGTGGCCGCCATGACATCCTTATACACCGTTATGGTGCATGAGCTGCGCGCCCCATTAACTCACCCAATCCAAAAACTTGTACCACGCTCCCGCGAATGGCAAGAACCACGGCTTGCCGTTATACACGCCCAGCGGAGCACTCGGGAACGGAATGCCGACAAATGGATTCTCTGGCTTGTCACCCGCCATGAGTTCGGCGATTTTCTGGCCCTGATATGTGGCCATAGCGACGCCGTGTCCGGCATAACCTACGGCATAGTACATGTCGTCAAGCTGCCCGGCGTGGGGCATGATGTCGAAGGCGAAGTCGAGCGTGCCGCCCCAGACGTAGTCGATTTTGGCGTCGCTGAGCTGCGGATAAACCCCGATCATGCCGCGGCGCAGAATATCGGCGCTGCGGCGAATCGTCCGATCGTTCTCTGGGAAGAATGCGGCGCGGCCGCCGAAGAGCATGCGGCGATCGGGCGTCAGCCGGTAATAGTACAAATAGTTTTTTGAATCGTAGATCATGCGATCGCGTGGGCTGAGTTCGCGGGCCAGCGCTTCGGGTAGGACTTCTGTGGTGATAATGAACGATCCGATGGGAATGAGCTTCTTCTGAAGGACGGGCGTAGCGTTGCCCGTGTACCCGCTGGTACCAACGAATACCTGGTGCGCCCAGAGATCGCCTCGCGAAGTCGAAATCTTCCATCCGGCTTCGCCCTGGCGCGATTCACGCTCGACGGCGAGAGCACGAGTATGCTCGAAAATCTGCGCTCCGGCTTTCATCGCGGCCCGGGCCAGTCCGCCAACGTAACGCGCCGGATTGCAACCGGCGCTGACTTCATCGACCATGCCTCCGAAATAAATCTTCGAACCGATTTCGGAACTCAATTCGGTTTTCTGAACCACCCGCAGAGGATGGTTGAACTCGCGGGCGATCACTTCAGTTTGGCGGGCGTAGTCGTCGAAATGCTTCTGCTTGCAGGCGACTTCGAGATGTCCGCAGCGTGAAAAGTCACAGTCAATGTTTTCTTCACGGACAATCTCTTCGACGCAGTCGATCGACGCCAGCGAGGCGGCGTACATGCGCTGCGTCCGTTCCCGCCCGTACTTGGAGATAAGCTGGTTGACGCCGAGCTTCATGCCGGTAAGAACCATCCCGCCATTCCGGGAACTGGCGCCCCAGCCGATCGTTTCGCCTTCCAGCACGGCAACTTTCGCACCCCGCATGGCGAGCGTTCGGGCGGCGGAAAGCCCGGTGAAGCCTGCCCCGATTACGGCGACATCAATGTTTTCAGGCAATGATCGCGTGGCGTCGGCAGTTGGCACTTCAGTTGTTGTGAGCCAGTAATTCTGTTCGAGCATGCTGGGAAAGTTCGGGGAACGGCAATTATATCCGCCCGGACGAATGGAACACTAAGGGCGGACGCGTTGGTCCGCTCAGGGGGAGGGAATCTGTTATAGAAGCCAGGCGGGATGGCCACGCGCCTATGAAAGGAGCCGGACGATTGCGTGCGGGGCTAGGTGATTCGTTAGAGCACGGCCGTCTCGTGGATGAGCCGACCTTCGGAAAAGCGAGCCAAATTCAGCAAGGATGCATCGATCAGGTCGGTCTTGCCGTGGAGAATCAAATCGCTGAGAATCTTTCCGGTCGCCGGGGCATGCATCACTCCGTGCCCGCTAAATCCGTTGGCCAGAAACAATCCTGGCACTCCCGGAGCCTCCCCGAGAATGGGGTGGTGGTCGGGCGTCATCTCGTAGAGTCCGGCCCATGACCGCTTCGGATTGACTGGCAAATCAGCGAAGCCGGGCACGCGATCGGCGGCGCGAGTCAATATCTTCTCGACGAATGCAGGGTCGAAATCGGTTTTGAATCCTGGTGTCTCTTCGGGATCATTCCAGGCCAGCAGAAAGCCACGGCCCTCCGGACGGAAGTGAAATCCGTTGGACATGTCGATGATCATCGGCGCGGAGTGCGGAAATTGCTCGAAGGGTTCGCTTGGTACTAGCATACGGCGCAGTGGCTCGACGGGCAGATCGATGCCCGCCATGGCTGCGATGCTAGCCGCCCAGGCGCCGGCACAGTTAACCGCCTTGCGGGTCGCAAATAAACCGGCGGTGGTTTCCACACCGGCAATACCGCGCTCATCCCGCACTAGGCCGGTCACCAGAGAATTCTTAGTTAATTTCGCTCCGTGATCCGCCGCCCAACTCAAAAAGCCATTCATTGCGCTGTAGGGATCGACAAAGCCGTCCGTCGAACAGAAACTTCCGCCAACAATGTCATCGCCTCGCAGTTGCGGGAACCGATTTCGGATTTCACCGCCGTCGATTAACTGCACATTCTTCAAGCCCATGGCTACTTGCTTTTCATAATTCGTGCGCAGATAGGCCAGGTGTCTTTCATTCGTCGCGCAGAAAAGATATCCCTGCGGACGGTAATCGCAGGGACAGCCGAGCCGTTCCTCGAAGCCGGCATAGAAGGGAATTGAATACAGCGACATCTGAATGTTGACGGGAGTGGAAAACTGGGCGCGTACGCCGCCCATACTCTTGCCGGTCGATCCTTTGCCTTGCGCAGACTCTCGTTCCACGACGAGAACGTTGCGGCAGCCCGCCAAGGTCAGCTGATATGCAATGCTCGATCCTACAATCCCACCGCCAATGATGACGACGTCTGCCGTCTGCACGCGCCTGACCCTCCCGGTGGACCGAGCATTTTAGCTGACCCGCACCCGGCAGTACATGTACTCCCGGTAACTCATTCAGGGGCCTTCCGTCCCCCTCGGTAATCTTGCCGCAGTTACCGGCTGCCCCTAGTCTGAAGGAGCATGGCCCTTCGTTGCCTGTTGTTTTCCTCGGATGAGGGAACGGCTGAGCCTGTTCGCCAGGCGTTGGCCGGTCTCGGTGTCGAGGGAGAGTACTGCTCCGAGGCGGTGGCCGCGGTCGAAAAGGTAACCCATCAGAATTTTCAAATCGTCATCATCGATTGGGATATACAGCCGGACGCCGGCCTGCTGCTGACCGCAGCCCGTGAACGCAAAGCCGCCGAAAGGCCACTTACGCTAGCGATTGTGAGCGACGATGGCAGCGTTCCCAAAGCGCTGCAGGCGGGGGCGAATTCCATTCTGCGCAAACCGCTTCTGGTCAACCAAGTTAAAGATACTTTGACCACGGCTCGCGACTTGCTTCGAGCCAAGCAGGAATCGGCGGCAGCGGCCGCCGCCGGGGCATCTGCGGGCTCTGCAGGTAACGCGCCACAGGCGGATGAAACATCGCCGCGGGCAGAGAATTTCCTGGAATCTTCTCCTTCGGTTCCGATCGGGCAGTTCGTCGCCAAGTCGCATGCGCCTGAATTTGTCACGGCCCTTGAGCCTATTGTTTCGCCAGAATCGGAACCGGTCCCCGTAGCGGTGACGGAAGAAAAGTTCTCTCCCTCTCCCGCCGTGTCAGCTTCACCCCCTCCACCCGATGGCCCCAAGGGTCTGGAATGGTATTTGAAAACGCGATTGGGAAACACCAGGACGAGACAAGCCGTCGAGCAGGCTCCTTCGCCTTCGGCCGACAACGAGTTGCTCGGCTATGCCCAAATGACCTCGACTGCCTCGAAAGCTACTCCGCCGAAGTCGGGCGACGCGGCGGCGGGTTACGCTTCCGAACGCAAGCGGGATCGCAGAGACGTTCCGGAATCTACGAAAGAAGAACGAAAAAACGACGAGCGAAAGAAAGAAGCGGAACTGTTCGCTTACATGGCGGGCGAGAAGGGCAGCTCTGAGGAGGTTTCGCGGCCAAAGTCAAGGTTGAAAGGTGCATTCATCGGCGCCATTTTCCTGGCCAGCTGTGCGATTGCAGCGGCGCCGCAGGCGCCCTGGCATTCGAAGATGCGTGGTATTTGGACTCGGGGACAGCAGGCGATGCATGGCTGGCTAAATCCGCAGCCGGTCACTCCAGTCCAGGCGCCGGCTGCTCACGAAAACTTTGGCCGCGCCGGCGATGAATACAAGTTACCGGTCGAGGAGAATATTCCGGATGCCACGACCGATCCCTCACAGATTCAGGTGGTCCCAGTGGTAGATCCTACCGCCAAGAAGCCGAACAACGACGCGACGAATCCGGTGCAGCCTGCGGGACCGCCCGACGCAACCGGCGCAACGCCGAGCGATCAGACTTCGGCTCCGGCGGTGCAGATCCCCGACAAGCAGCCTTCTCCATCAACGCCCGACACGGGAAGGCCCGCCAGTGGCGGCGGAGCACCCGCATCTCTGGCCACTCCTGCCCTTGTGACGCCAGTGCATTCTGATTTACCGGCTCCGGCTCCGACTCCATCTTCAGCGCCTTCCCTTCCGGCGCAACTCGCGCCGGCGCAGAAGCTGCCGCATGAGCCATCTTCCTCTAGCCATGTGCCGTCGAGTTTGAAGTCACAAATCTCCTCGATGACGCCCGAGGCGAGCGGTAACAAGCCTCCGGAGGCTGCCATGAATTCGATTGAGCCAGTTGCCGTTCCCGAAGCTGTCGAGCGTGGGCTGCTGACCGAGCAGCCCGCCTTGGGCTATCCCGCCAACGCCGGGGGACAGCATGGAACGGTAATCCTGCAGGTTCTGATTGGTCGTGACGGTAACGTGCAAGACGCAAAGTTCCTGCAGGGATCGCTGGTATTTGCCAAGGTCGCGATCGACGGCGTAAGGCAGTGGAAGTTCAAACCCTACTCCATGAATGGGAGAGCGGTTTCGGTCCAGACCCTACTGACGATCAGCCTCAAACCCGTTCAGTGAAAGTAAGTGGTTTGTTTTGTTGAAGACGCCACGACTGTCTACAGGCTCAAAACCCAAGCCCGACTTCTTAGAAGAAGCTCGTCGTGGGTCGAATTCGCCATCGTTACCGGGAAGGCTCAAATCAAGCAGCCGAGGCGTCCCAAAGTGCATCTAGAGAGATATAATTAGAGAGTTTCTCAGGGAAGTAACTCCTTCCGGAAGAAGATCAAAACTGATGTCCATGAAAACCAAAGCAGCGATTCTCGTCACCTCCTTTGCCGTACTACTGTTCGTGGTTGTGGGTTCGTTGGGGGGCGTACACGCTTCCTCGAACGATGGCTCTTACCGTCAACTGCAGGTTTACAGCGAAGTGCTCTCGCGCGTGCGTAGTGAGTACGTGGAAGAACCGAATATCCCCAAGGTGACGGACGGCGCGCTGCACGGACTTTTGGAGTCGCTCGATTCCAATTCCAGCTACATGTCGGCGGACGCCTACAAGACGTATAAGGCCCATAAGATCGAAGGCAGGGCCGGAATCGGCGCAGTGATCTCGAAACGCTTTGGCTACGCGGCCGTAGTAGCAGTACTGCCTGGATCCCCTGCGGAAAAGGCAGGGATAGAGCAGACGGACATTTTCGAATCGATTGAGGGACAAAGCACGAGGGAGATGTCGCTGCCCGAAATTCGCAGCCTGCTTGCCGGCACGCCAGGGTCTACCTTGAATGTTGCAGTAGTGCGCGCCCGCAAGGCGGAGCCTCAGAAAGTTGTTATTACGCGCGACGTGGTGAGCATTCCTGCAGTGGCCGACAAGATGATGGACGACGGCATCGGATACGTGAAAGTCGAGGCCCTCACCAAGGGCAAGACTCTGGAGATTGCATCCAAAATCAAGTCGCTCGAGAAGTCAGGAGCGAAGAAAGTTCTTCTCGATCTCCGGAACTGCGCCGAAGGTGACGAGAATGAAGGTGTTTCAGCGGCAAATCTGTTCCTGAATCACGGCACCATCACTTACTTGCAGGGACAAAAATTTCCGCGAGAGGCGTTTAATGCGGATCCGGCAAAGGCGATCACCAGCCTTCCAGTTGCCGTTCTGGTGAACCGGGGAACTTCGGGCGCAGCTGAGATTGTAGCGGGCGCAATTCTGGAAAACGCGCGCGGCGACGTAGTCGGCGACAAAACCTTCGGGGACGGCTCGGTGCAGAAGACCATCGACCTGCCTGATGGTGGCGCGCTGATCATCTCCATCGCGAAGTATTACTCGCCCAGCGGGAAAGCGATTCAGGACTCGGCGATCACGCCCAACGTTCTGGTGGCAGATGCCGCGGACGATTCCGTGGGTCCAGACGACGAAGATTCAGCGCCCACTCCTGATCAGGAAGCCGCGCCTAAAAAGACGGTGGATGATCAGCTAAACAAAGCCGTGGAAGTGCTCAAGAGCCGGGCCAGCTAATTTATCCGATCATCCCGAGGACGGAGCCAAAGCGAAGCCGACCCATTAGCCTGTTCTGTCATTCCGAGGACAGCCGGAGCAAAAGCAAGCAACCGCCGAATCTCGTTCTTGTCGCTGGTCGCGTGCCAACTCGGCGCGCGATTTTCTTAGTGTCCTCAACCCTTCACTAGGCGAGAGTCCTCGAAGTGCTATTCTGACTCCGTCTCCTGATGAAATCTCTTTACGAAACTCTTCCACCGGTGGAAATCGGCGGGCGCAGGCTGGTGGGCCGCGTGCTCTTCGGTCTGCTCGTGCTGGTTGCAATCCTCGTAGGAGCGACTGCTGGGCTTTTGCTGGTCTACACCACCGACCTTCCGCAGGTCGATGCGTTGGAGGCATACCGGCCCAGTTCCATCACCGAACTCTACGATGATCGCGGGCGTGTGATCGGATCGTTCGCGTTGCAACGGCGCGTGGTCGCGAGCTATGACGATTTCCCTCCCGTCCTGCGGGACGCGCTGGTCTCGATTGAAGACAAAGATTTTTACCGGCATTCCGGAATCAATTTCTTTCGGATCATGGGGGCTGCCTATCGCGACATTGCATCGGGCGGCAAAGTGCAGGGAGCATCCACTCTTACCATGCAGCTGGCCCGCAATCTTTTTTTGTCGCCCGACCGAAGGTGGCAGCGCAAGGTGCAGGAGGCTATGCTGGCGATCCAGATTGAGCGCCGTTTTACCAAGGCGCAGATCTTCACACTCTACGCGAACCAGATTTCTCTCGGTCACGGCACGTTCGGATTTGAGGCCGCGTCAGAATTTTATTTCAGCAAGCCGGCCAAGCAGCTGACTCTGGAAGAATCGACTCTGCTGGCGGGATTGCCGAAAGGGCCGACGGTATATTCGCCAATCAACCATCCCGACCGCGCCCAGAGGCGGCGGAATCTGGTAATCAATGCCATGCTCGAAGATGGCAAGATCACCGCCACGCAGGCAGCCGACGCGCGATCCGCGCCGCTGGTGTTGCGTCTGGCTCACGATCCGAATTCGCTGGCGCCATATTTTGTGGAGGAAATTCGCCGCTATCTTGAGAACAAGTACGGTGCCGATCAAGTTCACGAAGGTGGTTTGAAGGTGTATACGACGCTCGATGTGGATCTGCAGCGAGCCGCGAACCAGGCGGTGCTGGACGGCTTGGCCGCCTACGAACGGCGTCATGGTTGGAAAGATCATCTTGAAAATGTGCTGGCCAACGGGGTGGTTCTCGACAAATATTTTCATCCCGACTGGGACGACGAACCAGAAGTGAACGGATACATCCACGCCCTGGTGACCTCTGTGGGCGCTGGCATTGCGACTCTTAAGTTCGGCAGATTTACCGCAGCTCTTGGACAAAGCGACGTGGCCTGGACGGGGCAGAAACTGGCAAACATTGTCAAGACCGGAGACGTCGGCTATGTGAGGATTCTCACTCTCGGCACGAACGGCGCGGCCCGCGTCAGCCTGGAGCAGGATTCGGGAGTTGAGGGGTCGCTGCTCGCAATCGACAACGCCAGTGGCGGAATCAAGGCCATGGTGGGCGGGCGCGACTTCAACGAATCGAAGTTCGATCGCGCCACTCAGTCCATGCGGCAGGTCGGATCATCGTTCAAGCCCTATGTTTACACCACGATCATCGACGGAGGCGCCAGCCCCGACGATACCATCCTCGATGAGCCCGTCAGCTTTGAAACTCCCTCTGGCCCATATTCTCCGCACAATTACGACGAAAAATTTGAAGGCATCATTACCCTGCGGCGCGCGTTGGCGCAATCTCGCAATATCCCTGCATTGAAACTGGCGAACAAAGTTGGCATCAAGAGCGTCATCGACTACGCCGAGCGCTTCGGTATTACCGCCAAGCTGCCGCCATATTTGCCGGTGGCCCTGGGAGCAGCCGAAATTACATTAATGGAGCAGACCTCGGCTTACAGTGTTTTTCCCAACGACGGCGTGCGGGTCTTGCCTCGCTACATTACACGCGTGACCGATTACGAAGGCCGAGTGCTGGAAGAGGATTTTCCTGAGGTAAAGGATGTGATCAGCGAGCGCACCGCCCGCATTATGACTTCGATGCTGCGCGAAGTTGTGTTGCACGGCACAGGGATTGCCGCAGCCAGGCTGCCGTTTCCGGTAGCGGGCAAGACTGGGACCACTAACGATTTCACCGACGCCTGGTTTATGGGATTTTCTCCGGCCATGACTTGCGGGGTGTGGGTCGGCTACGACGAGAAAAAATCTCTGGGCGCTAAAGAAACCGGAGCGCACGCGGCCCTGCCCATCTGGATGAATTTCATGACGGTCGCGATGGCGGGCAAAGATCCGGGAGATTTTCAGGCACCGCCGCTGGCGCCGCATGCGATCGCCCAGAAAGTCGACACACCGGACGCGGCTCCGGCAACAGAAGAAGCGCACTAATCAGCAGGTAGCCAGTGGGGACAGCCGCCTTCGGCTGTCCAGCCAAGCGCAGCGAGCCGCGTTACTGTGACCGGACGGGTCGACGCCGCCCGGTTAGTGGGGAGGAAACTCATGCGAGGAAGGTTTTCGTTGTTTGTAACTGGAATGTTCCTGATCACAAGCGCGGTTGCGCAGCTGCCGAATCAAAGCTCGCCTTCCAATGACAACAAGGTCGCCGTCGAGCGCGTCCTGCACGCTCAACAGGACGCCTGGAACCGTCACGACCTCGAAGGCTTCCTGGGGGGCTACTGGAAGTCTCCGGAGCTAACCTTCTTTTCCGGCGTTAAAGAAACCAGCGGCTGGCAGGCGACGCTGGATCGCTACCGCTCAACCTACAACAGCCCCGGGCACGAAATGGGGAAGCTGGAATTTTCCGGTTTGCGTACAGAGATGCTGGGGCCAGAGGCGGCATTCGTTCGCGACGAATGGCATTTGACCATGCCCGATGGCAAGACTCCGCACGGTCTATTCACCCTGGTGTTTCACAAATTTCCCGACGGCTGGAAGATTGTGCACGACCATACTTCGGCTGCGGAATAAAACTGCTTCTAGCTATGAGCTGCTAGCCAAACGTCGCTCACTTCTTGACCCGCACCTGCACTCGGCTACCTTCCGGCAGCCTCCCGTTCGAAATTTCCACCTTGCCATTGCGTACGATCCCCTCGAATTCCTGTTGGGACTGGACCTCCGGTCTCGCGGGCGTTGGTGCCCGCGCGACACTGCGGCTCGTGCCCTTATCCATGGCTTCATTTGCCAGGCGGTCGGCTTCCTGATTATGTTCCCGCATCGCATGACCGATCGAGAACCAGTCGAGTTGCGCGATCAATTCCTTGGCGCGCCCATGCAGGTCCTGCAGCACCGCATTCTTCACTTTGTAAATACCCTTAATCTGCCGCACCAGCAGTTCGGAATCGCTAATGATCTTAAGCGCCTTGGGTCCTTGCGTGATCGCGTATTCCAGGGCTGCGATCAGTCCTTGATACTCGGCAAAATTGTTGGTCTGGTGGCCGAGATATTCACTGAGAGCGGCCACTTTCCGTCCCGATTCATCTTGAATGACGACGCCATAACCAGCGGGACCAGGATTGCCTCGCGCGCCACCGTCACAGTGCGCAATCAGATAGTGCTGAGGAGGATTCTCGCGGTCTTCGAAGAGCGGTTTGGTTCCGGCAATGCGGGAAGGGGACATGATTCGAGTGTACAACGAGGGCGATCGAGCTTTGCTCGACGGACGGCTGAGGGCGGCCGTCCCACACGAATCGGTCAGCGGCCCGCAGCCAGGCGCGTGGCCAGGCGCGGCGGAAGGTTTGCGGCGAAGATGCGATCCTGCGCGTCTTTCAGATTGTAGGGCGTGCGATGAAAGTGGACGACCTGCGCATCGGTATCGAACAGCGCGAAAGCGGCTCGCCAGTCCCCGTCGCGAGGCTGGCCGACAGAGCCGGGATTGATCAGATATCGCGCATCGGGCTTCAGTTGCAGCGCCACCGATTCGGCCTGCCCTACCGTCCGGTATTCCGGACGGAAGCCATCCGCGGACGAATCGTTGACGAAAAATCCCCCCTGCAGATGAGTGTGTCCAAAGAAAGTTAGAGGACTCGTCAGGGTGATCAGCGGCTCCAGCGCGTCCCCCAATGAAACCACATATTCATCCTCATCCTGTGGAGAGCCATGAGCCAGTTGCACCTGGGGAAAATTCGGCAGGGAAACAGGCCCCTGAGGCAAGCTGTGTAGCCAGTCGAGATTTTCCGAACTCAGCTGGTTTCTAGTCCACACGGCTGCGGTGGCGGCCATGGGATTGAAGTCGTCGAGGTCCAACAATCCGGTGACCGCCTTGTCGTGATTTCCACGCACGAAGATTTCTCCCAAATCACGAGATCGCGCTGTCACTTCATTCGGACTTGCGCCGTAGCCGACAATGTCTCCCAGATTCACCACCGCGTCGAATGAACGGACGGCAGCGAGGCTGGCTTCGAGAGCTTCGAGATTGGCGTGAATGTCGCTCAGCAGCAGAATGCGCACGGATCACCCGGACAAACTGCCGATTATAGACCGAACGTACAATCGCGAGTCTCGGCAAGACATAGGTATTGTGAAAGCTTACAACGGCCTTGCGAGCGAGGGTCCCGTTATTCGCCGCGCTTAAGAATCAACGCCTACGAACTCGCCCTCATATCGCTGGAAGTTCCTCCGGCTGCCGGAACATAGCACTTAAGCGTGTAATCCATCACCATGCGGTCGGCATTGAAGCGCCAGCCCAGGGTTCGGATCGTCCGCTTCATGCGCTTAATCCAGCCGCGCGGAAGACCATCGCGATCACGCTGGTAATAGAGTGGAATCACTTCTTCGCGAAGGGCTCGCATCAGGTCTTCTCCGTCGCGGGAATCGTGAACGCTGGGATTGGCATGCGTCCTGCCGGTGCCGATCGAGAAACCATTCATGCCGTCGAAGGCCTCGGCCCACCACCCATCGAGAATGGAGAGATTCAGGCCGCCATTCAGCACGACTTTCTGTCCACTGGTGCCCGACGCCTCCAGCGGCCGCCGCGGATTATTGAGCCACACATCGACTCCCTGCACAAAGTGGCGCCCCACATTTATGTCGTAGTCTTCCACAAACACAAACTTGTCGCGGAACTTCGGGTCCCGCATCAACTCGGCGATCTGCTGCAACACCCGTTTACCGGGTTCGTCCAGCGGATGAGCCTTGCCGGCAAACACAAACTGCACCGGACGGTTCGGATCATTCACCATCGAAGCCAGCCGCTCGATGTCGGTCAGGATCAGATTGGCCCGTTTGTAAGTAGCGAAACGGCGCGCAAATCCGATGGTGAGAGCATCCGGGCTCAACACGCGCTCCAGTCGTTGCAGCACTTCTCGCGATTCTCCGCGGCATGCCGCTTGATCGACCGCTCGCCGCCGCACGAACTCAATCAACTGCGACTTCAGATTGAGGTGGGTCTCCCACAGTTCGCCGTCGTCCACATTCTCGATTCCCAGCCAGGTCTTGGCCTCGCTGCCGTGTTGGTTCCAGTTCGTGCCCAGATGACGATCGTAGAGCCGAAACATCTCCGGAGCCAGCCACGAGGGAACGTGCACTCCGTTGGTGATGTGGCCGATAGGAACGTCATCCTCCAGTTTGTTGCGGAATAATTTTGTCCACATGGCGCGCGACACTTCGGCATGCAGGCCGGAAACGGCGTTGGCGCGCCGGGAGAGGCGCAGCGCCAGTACCGTCATACAAAAAAGTTCCTCCGCATTATTAGGATTCTCCCGTCCGAGGCCCAGCAGGCTGTCCTGAGAGAGTCCCAGCGCTTCGCGGAGCGGCCCAATATGCTCTTCGACCAAGCCCGCTTCAAAGCGGTCGTGCCCCGCCGGCACCGGAGTATGCGTGGTGAATACTACTTCGCGCGAAATGCGCGGAACCGCCGCCTCGAACGAGATTCCTTCCTCTTCCATCCGCATTCGAACCGCTTCCAGGACGGCAAATCCGCTGTGGCCCTCGTTCAGGTGCAGAACGCCAGGAGAAATTCCTAAAGCCTTCAGGGCCCGCAATCCGCCCACGCCCAACAGCAATTCCTGGCGAATGCGGATGCGCAGGTCCCCACCGTACAAGCGCGACGTCAGCTGCCGGTCCTCGGGAGCATTCCCTTCCACGTCAGAATCGAGCAGCAATAGGTCGCGGCGGCCTACCTTCACGCGCCAGACTTTTGCACAAATCCGGCCACTGCGCGTTTCGATCTCAACTACCACCGGCCGTCCGTCTTTCCCAATCGCCACTTCCATCGGCATCTGATTGACGTCGGTCTTCAGATATTCTTCCCGTTGCCATCCGCCCAGATCGAGCCTCTGCCGAAAATATCCCTGGCCATAGAACAAACCAATCCCCACCAGCGGAATATCCAAATCCGACGCGCTCTTGATGTGATCGCCAGCCAGCACTCCCAGGCCCCCGGAATAGACCGGCAAAGACTCATGCAGTCCAAATTCAGCCGAAAAATAAGCCACCGGATGCGGCCGCAACACGCCGGCGCGTTGCGCGCCCCAAGTCCGGTCGGCTTCCAGATATTCCAGCATGCGGCGATAGGCGTAGTTCACCCGGCTATGCAGCATGAGTTCCGCCGCACGGGTTTCCAGTTTGGCGAGGGGAATTTCTCCCAGCAGCGCAACCGGATTGTGGTTGAGTTCGCTCCAGCGGGCCGGATCGAGATCGAGGAACAGACTGGACGAGTTGTGATCCCAGCTCCACCACAAATTGCGCGCCAGCGCCCACAGCCGCTCCTGCAGGGGAGCAATGAACCGATCCAGAGTTCGCGCTTCACTCACGATCGGAGCGACCTGCGTAGCCGCCTCGGTCAGCATCCGAATCTCGTCCCCGCTAAAAACGCGGGCTTCCACGGTCTGTACTACAAGAACTCCCTGAAGAACTCCGCGATCGATCAAGGGAACGCCGAGGAACGACTGGTACGCGTCCTCGCCGGCATCCCGGAAATACTTGAATCGGGGATGCTGTTTCACCTGTTCCACCGCCACCGGCCGCACCAGCTCCGCCACCAGGCCGGTCAGTCCCTCATGAACCTCCATGCGCAGACTGCCAATACATTCTTTGCGAAGTCCGACGGTGGCTGCCAACACCAGGTTGGCGCGATCCGGTTCGAGCAAGTATGCCGAGCACACATCTGTTCGAAATCTCTTGGCGATGAGCGCCACCACGTTCATCAGCGTTTCCGCCGGCTGGCCGCCATCTGCCGCAAGATTTGCAATCTCTTCTAATGTCAGGACGTTCCTGACTTCGCTCAAAGGCACGTCTTGCTCCTTTTCCTCTACTAAGTCGTCGTATCTGTCCAAGCTCTTTCGTTCGCCTCCGTGGGATCCAGGACCTCAACCTGCTGCACCACCGTACCAGTCGCAGTCGGCAGGGGGATTCTCTATTGTACGGTGTGGGAAAGAAATCGTGAATGATAGTGAGATTTTGTGAATGACCGGGCAGATATTCATGTGGTGCGGCCGCCCTCGGCTGCTCACCGATCGACGAGCGACGAATCGACGCTCGAGGCTCGACTCTAAACCGCATTGCCGGGCGTAACCTTCCACTCTCGCCGATACAGACCATACATAGCCGCGCATGCGATGAGTGGCACCGCCAGTCCCGCCTTAAGGGTGCCAAAATGAGTCGACGATACCCCGACCATCCATGGCATCAACGCGCCGCCCAGGTTCGACATTGTGAACATCAACGACCCAACTCGCGATGACGCCGGACCAAATTCCCGCGACAAGACTGAAATCGTAATGGGATAGACGTAAGAAAGGCCCAGTCCCGCGAGGCTGGCGCTTACCACGACCCCCCACAGGCCGTGCGACAAAACCAGGCCAGCCATTCCCGCGCAAGCTACCAGCAATCCCACCTGCACCAGTCGAATTTCATCGGTCACTCGCAACAGCAGGGGCGCCAGCCATCTTCCCAGCATCAGAGCGGAGTAAAAAAACGAAGGAGTCATGACCGACAGAGCGGGCGTCAGGCTTCCTAGGCTCTTCGCATAGGATGCTATCCATCCCCCGAAACCATTCTCGACCCCGACATACGAAAAGAACAGCGCCGCCAGGATGAGCAGGGCGCCGTTTTTCCAATGAATTGCCGGATCCTTGCCCTGACCAGCACCTTTCACCGCATACGGTTCGACAATATGCGACGGCATGGCTGCGATCCCTATCGCCACCAGAAGTGCGAAGCCGGCCACTGCCGCCAGGAAAAGCGGAATTTTATGGCTCCTTGCGGCCGCTGCCACCAGGAACGGGCAAGCCACCGAACCCGTGCTCCAACAGAAATTGAGCAGATTGAGCCGCGCGCTTCGCCGGCCAGGATTCACCTCCGCCACCAGCAAATTGGCCGCCGGAACCGCCAGCCCCATGCCAAATCCCGACGCCGCGATGCACAACATCCCCATGATCTTCGGACCGGCCAGCAGCAATGCGACGCCTGCGCTCATCAGCACCAGCCCAGCTTTCATCGCGAATCGAAATCCCCAGCGCGAAACCATCAGGCCCGAAAGCGCGACCGCAAGAGTCGAAGCCAGATACTGGACGGTAAAAAGAGCGCCTGCCTGGGAATAATTCAGCGACCAGCGCGCCGACAAGATCGGCAGCATGGGCCCGAGAAGCACGGTCGCGACTCCAATGGGCACGAACGCCGCATAAGCGGCGAACGTCAGGGCCTGGGCGGAGATTGGGCTATTGGAGAATGCGGCGTTGGGTGAGTCAGAGGGGGACATGAATGGGCGGACGCAATGCAGTAACTATATCGGAACCGTGCCGCTAGGACGAGGCGGGCGCCTTCGCCGTGGATTCCCGCACTACCAGTTCAGGCTCAATCGCGATTTCGGAAGGATAATCTTTCTTCCCGTCAATTCGTTCCAACAGACTCTGTGCAGCTACTTCTCCCATCCGGTTTAACGGCTGTCGCACGGTCGTCAGACTCGGCGTGTAAAACGCCGCCCCCGGAATGTCGTCGAATCCAATCACCGAGACATCCTGGGGAACGCGCAGTCCCTGTTCCTGCAAAGCTCGAATCGCGCCAATCGCCGACATGTCATTGTAGGCGAACAGCGCCGTAAACGGCTTGCCGCGCGCCAGCAGTTGTTTGGCAAATGGATAACCCAACATCGGCGTCGCATCGTCCGTGTCGATCTGCACGGTCAACTCCGGATCGATCTTCATTCCCATTCTGTCCGCCACCTCGCAGATCGCGTCCCATCGATCGTTTGCATCTGAACTCAGCGGGTTCCCCTTCATAAAAGCCACCCGCTCATGGGATAGATCTTTCAAATGATTTAGGGCCAAAACCGCCGCTCGTCCGTGATCGAGAATGATATTGGTGACGCCTTTCAACTTCTTGTGGCCGGCAATGGCAATCGTGGGCAGCATCGGCGCCTCCTGCACGGTCGTATCCACGGTGATGATGCCCTCGACTCCCCGCTCCGAGAGCATTTGCGAGTACCGATTCAGCAGCAAGGGATCGTGCCGATGGGCCACCGTCAGAAAGAAATAATCCCGCTGCCTCAAGATACTGCTCAATGCCGCTGATGATCGGCGAACTGTAAGAGTCGCCAATTTCCTCCGCGATCACCCCGATCGTGTAGGTGCGCTTGTTGCGCAGAGTGCGGGCAAAGAAATTCGGCCGGTAGTTCAGTTCCTTGGCCGCCGCGTGGATTCGGTTCTTGGTCTCTTGCGGAATGGAACGCGCCGATGGCGAATCGTTCAGGACCGCGGATACCGTCCCTGGAGTCAAGCCCAATGTGCTGGGCGACGGCCTTCAGCGTAATCACGCCTGGCTTTTGGACAGGTGTCTTGATTTGCCCCATGAGTTCCTAAATCGTGTTGGTCATCGGTTTCGGAAGATTCGCGGAAGCTATCTGAAATACCGGCTTTTTCCTTTGCGAAGCTCCGTGCTCTGTGTGATTTAAGATGTCTCCGCCTTCAGCGACGAGTCCGCCACCGTACCGTTTAGGCCTTTTCATAACGCTGGCTGTTCGGACGCGATCCGCTCAACGCAAAGAACAGAATGTATAGGTAACAGATGACCGGCAGGAAGAACGCATGATGGATGCCGATCCGATCGGCGATCGCACCCTGCGCTACCGGAATAATCGCTCCACCCACAATCGCCATGATCATAACCCCGGAACCGTCCCCGGTGAGCGGTCCAAGCTCGGCCACTCCCAAGGTGAAAATGCTTGGGAACATGATCGAATTGAAAAAGCCGACCAGGATGATGCTGTACATCGCGAAGTGCCCGGTAGTCAGCATCGAGATCGCGACCAAGCCGGCCGCGCACACGGCGCACACTCCCAGTAGTCCTCGGGTACTTATCTTTTGCAGAATTGCGGAGCCGATGAAGCGGCCCACCATCGCGCCGCCCCAGTAGAAAGCCACAAAGCTGGCTGCAACTTTGTCGGTCAGACCGCCAATCTCGGGTTGGGTGAAGTAGTTTACGAGAAAGCTGCCAATCGAAACTTCGCCACCCACATAAACAAAGATGGCAATCGCGCCGAAGATTAGATTTGGGTGCTTCCAGATCGAGTCGTTCACCTTCTCCCCGACCTTGTGCTGAGCATGCTCGATCGTCGGCAACTTAAAACTGCCAATGGCGACCGCCAGCAGTATCAGCGCGATCCCCAGACCGACGTAGGGCATCTTGACCGTCGCGGCCTCGTGCAAGCGGTAAGCTTGCAGGGCGTCCGGCGCCATCGCTCGAATATCAGCCATGGTCTTTGGAGCCGCACTCAGAATCAGCCAGCCGCCGAAGAACGGCGCCAAGAAGGTTCCCAGCGAGTTGAAGGCCTGAGTCAGGTTCAGTCGGCTGGATGCTGTTTCCGGTTTGCCCAACACAGTGACGTATGGATTTGCGGCCACCTGCAAGCACGTAATCCCAGCAGCAAGAACGATGAAGGCACCCAGAAAAAGTGCGTACGACGGAACCAGGGCAGCCGGCACGAACAAGAATGCGCCCTATGCCCGCGGTGAGCAAGCCCGCAACCATAGACTTCTGGTACCCAATCCAGTCAACAATCTTGGAGGCAGGGAAGGAAAAAACGAAATACGCTCCAAAAAACGCAAGCTGAATGAACTGGGATTGCTTGTAATTCAGGTCAAAAATCGATTTCAGATGGGGCACCAGAATGTCATTCAGGCAGGTAAGAAATCCCCACATAAAAAACAGCGTGGTCACCGTAGCCAGCGGAGCGCGGTAGCTTTGCCCCGCGCTGGGCGCCGTGGCTGTAGTAGCAGTCGAAGTGTTTGGGGCCGCAATCGCCATGAGTGCAATATCCGCCTTCTGGAGTTAATCTTGGAACGCGGCCATCATAGCATCGCCCGCGTGCGCTTTTACGCAATTTTTCTTCACGCCGCATAGGATTGCTACCCTACAAAATCGTTCTCCTAGGTGGGCGGTAGGCGCTTCCACGGTTTGAGCGAGCCGCTTCGCAGGTAGCGCTGGCGTCCTGCCAACTGTCAGGGAGCCTGCCCTGAGCTTGCCGAAGGGGCGTCCTCGGTCGCGCGCCCTCTATTCCATTCTCAGAGTCACTGCCGGATCGATCCGCGTAATCCGCAGCGTAGGCAAAAAACTCGCCACTGCCGCAATCACCGCAATAAAAACAGAAATCACCATAAGAGTCAGCGGATCATAAGCGCGAACCCCGTAGAGTTCACTGCGTAAGACCCGCAGCACAATGAAAGACAGCGCCAGCCCCGAGACCATTCCGACAGCCGCAGCCAAAACCCCAGCCGACCCCACGTCGATCATCGCCTGCCGAATCGACGACCCGAGCGCCATGCGAATGCCTATCTCACGGGTACGCTGCGCCACCAGATTCGAAACCAACCCGTAGATTCCCACCGCAGAAAGCAAAAGCGCCAGTCCCGCCAGCACGGCGAGGAGAACCACTTCCACTCGCTGAAACGCAAGATTTTCATCGAGGACTTCCGGCATGGAGTGAAACCCGGAAAACGGCAAGCTGGGATCCACCTGGGTGAGCGCCTTCTGCATGGCCAGGGTAAGTCCCTGTAACGGCCCAGACGTGCGCACGATCCAACTCGGCTGAAACCATACGTGCGCCATATTGACCATGCCTTGCTCCATCTGCGTCGCGGGAAGATAGAACACAGGTTCAGTCGCGATCGGGGCGTCGCCGCTCATTCCCGGACGCTTGGCAACGTTTGCGACGACGCCGACGATGGTGTAAATGTGATTGGAGTTCTGAATGCGGCGGCCAATGGGACCCACCTCGCCAAAAAATTCGCGGGCCAAGTCAACATTCACCACGGCTACAGGCTGCGAATTCGGCGTATCGCCTTCGGTAATCGCCCGGCCGGCAAGAATCGGGATGCGCAGCACGGAAAAATATTCCGGGCTCACGTAGGCGGTGCTGGCGCCCCACTCCTTCCCCGCAAACTTCCCATCCAAGGTTTTTATTCCGTCGTTCAGGCCACGTTCGTAAGGCACACTGAGCCCAACCGCAGCGCCTTCCACGCCAGGAATCCGCTGCATCGCGGTTACGCTCCGTTCGATGAGGTTGTGGAATGCAGCTGCCTCGTGATAGCGCGCGTCGTCCAGAGAGAGCTTCGCCGTCATCACATTGGTAGCATCGAAGCCGGGCGGCAGCATCTCCAGGTATATGAGACTGCGGACCAGCAAACCGGCAGCGGCCACCAGCACCACGGTCAGCGCTACCTCGCCACCGATCAGCAGTTGACGCAGACGGCTGGATCCTCTCGCCACCGAGTGACTACTGCTGGCCATCGACGACCGGAGATCGACCCTGCGAATCTGCAATGCCGGCAGCGCCCCAAAAAGCAGGCTGGTGAACAGTGAGGCTCCAAAAGTGAAAGCCAGGACCCGGAAATCCATGGCTGTGCCACCGAGGGGAAACATATAGTCCGGCAAGAATCCCGGCAACCCGGAGAGAATGCTCCGAGCCAGAGCCAGCCCGATCGCCCCGCCCACCAGCGCCAGAACAAAATTTTCTACCCACAGTTGACGAAGAACGGCCCACCGGCTGGCTCCGAGAGCAAGGCGCGTGGCGATCTCAGGAGATCGGCGCAGCATCCGCACCAGCGTAAGCCCGGCGAGATTTGCGCACGCAATGAGCAGAATGAAGCCAACCGCCGACATCAGTCCTAAAATCGGCCCGCGCATGCCGTTATCCAGATTGCGGGCGAGCGGCGAGGCATGAAACCACGCACGCCCCTTGGCCTTGGTGATCTCGTCAAACGAACCCTTGCGCAGTTGAGCGAGTTGTACGGAAACTTGCTGCCAAGTTGCTCCCGCCGCCAGGCGCATGATGATCTCGCAATTATTTCCTCCGCATTCCCCGCTCTGGTGCGGTTGCAGAGGCGTCCACAAATCCGCCACGCCGGTGGCCTGGGCTCGCGGCGGTAGAACTCCCACCACCGAATGCGGCTCCCCTTTGAGAATGACTGGTTTCCCTAACACCCCCGGGTCACCCTGAAACACGCTCTGCCACAGTGCGTAACTGAGGACCACGGCATTCGGCCCGTGAGGCCGGTCTTCCTCTTCTAGGAAGCCCCGGCCCAGCAGCGGCTGGATACCAAGGACCTCGAAGTAGCGAGCCGAAACCCGCATGTCCTGCACATAGCGAACTGCATTGCCCGACGCAGAACCGGCTTGCAGATTCACGCCGCTGGTGCCCCCAAAGGAGGCAGCCTGCACCGCTGGTACGCGATCCCGAATCATTTCCCAAGTCTCACCGTCCTGGCTGGGATCGTCTTCATGCACGAACTCGCCGGACTTTGAGATCCCTTCCTGATGCAGCATCAAAACCGCAAGCCGATCTGCGTCGGGATACGGCAGAGGCCGCAGCAAAAAGCCATTGACCAGGCTGAAGACCGCCGTGTTAACACCAACCCCCAACGCCAACGTGAGCATGACCGCCAGCCCAAAGCCGGGATTTTTATGCAATTGCCGCAATGCCAAACGCAAGTCTTGAATGACCATGCCAAGCTCCCGCGATCAATAGCCACTGAAAGTAGCGCCGGCATCCTGCCGGCTGTAGCGAGCCTGCCCTGAGGTTGCCGAAGGGACGTCCTCGTACCGCGCACCGTAAATCAACTGAGATCTCTCAGCCCTCACTCCGATCGCAGCGCCTGCATCGGGTCAATCGAAGCAGCCCGCCGCGCCGGCAGCGCCGCCGCCAAAAGCATCAATCCCATCAACGCGATTCCCGTTACGCCAAACAGCCACACCGGTGGATGCGCCAGGCTGGCGTCCCGGCTCGCCAAAACTCGCAGCCCTGCCCATCCCGCTACCGCCCCTGCGGCCAATCCTGCGAAAAGAAGCCATCCCACCCGTTTCGCGACCAGCCCGAAAACGTGCTGACGACGCGCCCCCAATGCCATCCGGATTCCGATCTCATGCGTTCTTTGGGTCACGATAAACGCCAGCAGGCTGTAAAGCCCGATCGCCGCCAGCACCAGCGCGAGTCCTCCCATCACAATCGAAAGCGTGCTGACCATTTGCTGTTCGAAAATCGTCCCGTGAATGTGCTCCTCCATGGTTCCGAGACCAGTGATGGGAAGATTGCGATCCATGTCCCGAACCAGCGAGCGCACCGTGCTCACGAGTTGCACCGGGTCGCGAGTCGTGCTGATGTAAAAGATCGCCGAATGGTGTCGCCGGTCGGAGCCGTCCGGGCCGTAGCTCTGGTCATACGGCAGATAGAGGAGCGGCACTCCGGGCACGCTGGTAACGCTGGTGGCGCGAATGGTGGGAACCACGCCAACAATCTGGATATCCGGCTTGGCTCGATCTCCCAGACCGAAACCGAATACGCCACGCAGCGCCTTCCCTACATCCCCGCCATAGTAGTGTTGAACGAAAGCTTCGTCGACGATTGCCACCTTTTGTGACGTCGCTGTGTCTTGCTCGGAAAATTCCCGTCCCGCCAGCATGGGGACTTTTATGGTGGAGAAGAAACCGGGAGTGACCCAGTCCTGGTCTGGAGTCGCTTCCTCGTTCGCATCCCGGTACCCCGTCACCGTGATGCTGTCGCCCATCGTGTCGCCTGTGATCAGGCCATCGGCCGCGTACGTCACACTGCTAACTCCAGGCTGCCGCCGAATGGCATCCACCATGTTCGCATACTCATTTCTTACTTGTGCCCCCGACTTACCCGGGGATGCATCTACGCCGAACGTGACTATGTGGTCCGTGGCGAATCCAAGATTCGTGTTCTGCAGTTGATACAAATTCCAACTGAAAACTGCGGCACCTGTAAGCAGCACGAGACTCAGAGCAATCTCTCCCGCCACCAGAAAGTTCCGCAGGCTTCCGCTCCCGCCAATCACACGGCGGCTTTCGCTGCGCAGACCGTTAATCGGATCGGTACGCATACTCAAAATCGCCGGCGCTACGGTGAAGATCAAGCTGGTCAGCCCGCCCACAACAGCGCATAAAGCAATCACCCGCCAATCAAGCTGCACCGCTAGAACATCGTGCAGCGAATTCGTCGCCGGCACCATCCTCTGCAAGAGCCTCAGGCTGGCCCATCCCAAAAATAGACCCGAGCCCGCTCCCATCAAACCCAACAAAAGACCCTCCGCCAAGACCTGTTGAAAAATCTGGCCTTTGCTCGCGCCCAGCGCTCCCCGCACCGCAAGCTCCGAATGTTTGCGCACAGCTTTCGCAAGCAACAGGCTCGTCACGTTGCCGCAGGCAATGAGCAGGACGACTAGCGCCATCCCCTGCAGAATCTTGATCGGCTGCCCCAGCCTCTCTTCGAGCAGCGGCATTCCACGTCCACCCGCTGTCACTGCAAGATGCGTCTCGAGCCAGCCCTTTTTGTCAGGAATGTTGTGATCTCGTATTTTGAGCACATCGCGCCGCCAGTTCCACCAGACTGTATTTAACTGCGCTTCGACCTGTGCAGGGGATGAGCCTGGTGATAACCGCCCAATTACATTCAGCCAGCGATTGAGCTGATCGCTCAGAACATCCGTCTTCTCGGGAGTCACAGCCCCCACCATCGCGACCGGCAAAAATATTGCCGACGGCGATGCATCCATCAATCCTTCGTGCCGGACGACGCCCACGATCGTGAACGCCGAACCATTGATTTGAATTTCCTGATTGAGAATGGAAGGATCGCCGCCAAAGTGCGCGTGCCAGTAGTTGTCGCTCAGCACTGCAACTGCTCTGCCTTCGTGATAGACGTCATCCGACGGCGTCAACAAACGGCCGAGAGCCGGTTGCACTCCCAGCAGCGTGAAGTAGTTGCCGCTGACCGACTGCATCTTCACTTGGTCGGCATCCTTGGCGGTGACGATATTGGCCGAGGAAACGGCGGATACTGCCAAACTCTCAAGCGTCGTCCCACCATCGCGCAACGCCTGATACGCCGGATACGCAAAATACATCTCCGGATCCCCGCCGCACGAGTTCAGAGTGCCGGTCTCATAGCGCGAGTGCTCCTTCAGCAGCACTAACTCACCCGGCGCCCGAACGGGCATGGTCCGCAACAAAACCTGATTGAATACCGTAAAGATCGAGGTATTCACCCCCATCCCCAGTGCCAACGTTAGAACTGCCGTAAACGTGAACCCCGGCGACCTACGCAACTGCCGCAGGCCGTATCTAAGGTCGCGCAACAGGATCTGCATTGCATCTCCTAGCTGACTTATCGATCCTCGAAAGCACCCTCGTCTCCAATCCATCCGCCACAACTCTCTGAAAATAACCCTGACTTATGCCTATATATCCGAGAGAGTGTCCACATTCGAAAACCGGCGGTCGAAATTGAACACCTCCATGCTGGCGAAAGAGCGGAAAACACGAAGCGTCGCGAGCCGCAAGGCGGTGAAAGATTGCAGCCCACAGCCGGCCCCGAACTTGTCGAGGGGGCGTAAGCCGTGGGCGGGCGGATAAGGGACGAACCCCAAAGAGGACGAAAGAAAAGCAACGCCCCAGACTCCCCAAGGAAGTCACCGCCGACACTTTAAGAAATCTCTGGTTCCTTTGGCCGGGAAAATCTCTGTCGCAGCTTCTTCCACTCCTCGCTCGAGAACAGGCGCGGCCCAACCTCGATAAGGCGTGGCGTCATATTGAAAAGCGCCACCCGGCTCCACGGCCTCCCATCCCGCATCCGAAAGCCTTTTTCGTTCAAGTCGCTCACAATGCTCGAGTAAGAGAAGTCCTGAACCAGCAACTCCATCATCATCATGAGCACCCTGTTCTCGGTCGGATCGATTTCTAGCCGCTGGCAGTCGTCCGAAATGCGCAGCCCATACGGAATGTCCTCGGCGAAAGCCCCCGGGGACGGAGCTTCCGACTCCGGCAATTCGCGCCGCCATTCGAGCGACACCAATTGCCATCCCGCCGCCGTGCGCTGTCGCATGACCTCAGAACTAAACGGCCCGGAAATCACATCGCGAATCCGTTCAAAATGCGCCATGGCAAGCCTCCGTGGTGGATTCTTCGGACTAAAACAATGGGCAAGTTAGCTGCCAAAGTCCGGCGGCTGCAAATTGTACCTTGCGCAACCTACCCGAGCTGCCGGGCGGTCCTTTCAGAAGATTGGACGGTCGTGTTCTCTCAAGGCCAAGTGAGCGCCTGGTTTCGAGTGAAAAGGCCGTTCCCGTCAGTTGAGCGAAGGAGCACTGCGGCGTATCGTTCCTGTTGCACAGAAAGCGAGCACGAGATTATGAATGCCTACATCAAGGCTGTGGCTGGTGTCAGTCTCCTGATTCTTCTGTTGCAGGTTTCAGTTCTCGCCGCGGAACGGCCAAGCTGGCGCGTACGGCGCCAGCATTGGAAAGAAACACCTTTTTCGCCGCCAGGGATTTGCCGGGGAATGGAGGCCGCACGGGGCTCCACCTGTCCGGTAGCTTCCCAGATCACTTCGCGGGTTCCCATCCCTCAGGCAGCATATCGAATGCGAGTGTGTCGCGGTAGGCGTACTGATTGCCGTCCTGCACTGCCACTGGAGTCAACATATGCCAGATGCGGTCATCGTCGAAGACGTAACACTCACCCGATTCGCGCATCGTGAAGCGATCTATTTCGTGTCTGTCATTGTCGGTTATGATGACTTCGCCGCCCTGAGCACCGCAACGGCCCAGTAGATGCGTGGCGATGTACTTTTCCCCGTCTTTATGTAAGCCCGGTGGGCTTGTGTCACATGGCCGCCCCGGCGTAGCCGTGAACCTGATCACATGCATGTTAACTAAATACTTAGTACCCACCGCCGAGAGCGGCAGATAGCGAAGGTGGTAAGCAATCATCCTGTGAACGCCTGCGGTACCGGCGATGGCCTGGGGCAGTGGAGCGTATTCTCGCGGCTGGCCGCCTATTGTGCTGTTGTATTTTTCCAGCTGTACATATGGCGTACTCTCATCCGTCGACCAGACTTTCACACCGCCCTCAACGATCTCGGCCCGAAGACGATTTAAGGAACGATACCTGTCGCCCCCATCATAGTATTGGTCTCTTGGCATGGACCAGGCAGCATGGGCTAACGCTTCCAGTGTGCGTGCTACCTCTAGGTCAACTCTTAGCGGCTGACGAGTAAACCCGCGCTCGAGGAGGTCGTTTCGCGACCTGGCATTCGTTTCAACCGGAATAAAGCTATGTGGCCCCATGATTCCCCCTGATACAGGCTTGAGGATCGCACGACCATCCAGATTTTCCTATCTCTTGCTGGCAGCTAAACAACACTCCAAGCGTCCGCCTCACTAATCCACAGAGGTATTGACCGCGCTTTGCATCGAGCCATTATCGCAGCGGATTGCCCTTCGGCCCAAAATCTGAACGTAGGTGCTGTGACATCGCGCAGTGCCCCGTAGCTTCTTTGAGGGACTGACGTTCTCCCTATACAGTATTTTTGGTATTTCAAGCCCACAGCCGCTCTGATTTACTTCCAGTGAAATAGGGCCCTTTTACTTCATGGAAGCGGGAGGAAAAATGAAATCACCCAACTGCCTTTTGCTCTGTGTGACCCTGATCTTTCTCAGCGCGTCCGCAATCGCGAAAGCGAAGAGCGACATCAGGGACGTTACAGGCTGCCTATCGAAAGGAAACAGCGCTGACGCATTCGTGCTGAACGGAGACGATGGGAGTATGTGGGATGTCAAAAGCAGCCGAGTGAACCTCGGAAAGCACGTGGGCCACACGGTCACTTTGACGGGCGTGGTTTCCCACGCGATGATGCACAACATGAAAGAAGACGCGAAGGATGTAGCCCAGGATTCCGGCGCCGCCAAAAGCAATACGGAGCATGGACACTTGAAAGTCACAAACGTAAAGATGGTAAGCGCGTCTTGTCGGAAGTGAAGAGATATTCAACCCGACCCAAAAAGCTCGTGCCACCGCGCTCAGTTTCTACGGGGGAGAAGGGGCTGTAGAGGTGGAGCTTGCTAGGCCTTGGGCCGGCGCGATGTAGTTGACGACGCCAGAAAGCGCGCCCAAGCTGAGATGTACCGCGCGGATCTGCACGCCGCGCCGCTGCGATTCGTCCGACGCAGCATCCACAATACCCATCGCAATCGACAGTTCCTGCATCGGGTCGCCGTACATATTTCTAAACCGATTGATAGCGGGCTGTCCCTGCTCGTCAAATCGAGCGAGAGCGTGGAATTCCATCAAGGACGCGCGAAGTGAACTACGAGTTTTTCCTGCACATAGGAATCAGCGGCTCCTTGAGGCATCTGAATCTCCAACTTTCCGAACTTGCTGAGAATGGCTCCGTCCACGGAAGCGATCTGGCTTGGATTCCAAACGCTCAATTCGTAGCGGCTTCCCGCCCGTCCCGAAAGTTCCAGACTGAACTCGGTTCTGGATGCATTCCACGATTCGGAGAGAACCCGCAGTCCGCGACTCGCACTTCCCAGAGGCGGCAATTCATTCGCCAATGCCAAACCAAAATCATTCTTAATCCGAATTACGAGATGATTCGTTCTGCCGTTAACAGGAAAGCGCAAGGACAAATGCTCATCGTTGTTATTCGGAATAATCTTGAACGGCAAAGACCGCCCGTTCATCTGGACACTGACCACTTGCGCGCGCAGACTAAAGGCCGGGGAGAATTCGACCCAGCCATCGTCGCTTCCACTTCGTTCGGTGTCCAGTTCCACGCTGTCGGAGGTTTTGCGATATCGAAAATCGACTCGGACTTCTCCGACGCGGACGTTGCGAATCGCAAAAGATGTCCAGTCAGCCGGAACGTGCGGAGCCAGCGTGATCTGATGTTTTTCCGCGTCGGACTGCAGCCCCAACATGCCGCGCAGAATCGGGCTGACAACCATGGCCGCGGACCAGATTTGATGAGGCGAACTGGTCGCGAACGACTGATAGTAGTCTCCTGACAAAACTTCGGTGAAGTGGCCGAGCGCACCGTCAGCGCCAAGCAGTGCATTGGCCCGCAGATTGAAATACGCCGGAAACGCCCGATGGTAGCGATATTCGGCCACGGAAGCCCATCCCGTAAAGAGCGGCCAGACCGAACCGTAGTGATAGCCAGAGCCATCATAAAGTTTCGACTGCTGCGAAATGATTCGCATGCCCCAGTCGGTCTCGTGATCGGCCGCCGCGAGCCGAGTGATGGTCTGGTCTGCATGATTGGGATCTGACAGACCAAACCACATCGGAACCGCCGTAAGCACACTGGCTTCGTCCGCACGAGTGTTGTCTTGCTTCAGGGCGAATGCATAAGCCTTCATTTCCGGAGACCAAAAGGCTTGATCGAGCGCGGGTGCGCGGTGCACGAAGTCTGCTCCGAGCTGCTTGCTGACATCGTCCTTGCCGACAAGTCGCGCCAGATTCGAGAGCGCGCGCAAAGCCTCGACTGCGAGTCCGGCCTGGTAATACTCGTTCTTCAGCGGAAGCAGCGGCCCGCCTTCGACCCAGCCATGCCCCACGCCGGTGTTCTGCGCGAAGCCTTGCGCATCGTAGGTCGAATGCAAGAATTGAAAGGCGCGCCAAATGTTGTCCCACTTGTCGCGGGCGAAAGCCACGTCGCCACTCTGGACTGCATAATCGTTCATCGCGATGATGAACAGCGGAGTCGCGTCGGCCGAAACATATGCGTAGGGATAATCTTTAAACCACGGCACTAGACTCGCGCTCTGCGAAATCTCATGGGGAACTTTCCCATCTTGCCTCTGATATTTGCTGATGAAATCGAGAGCCGTGCGGGTGGACGAGTAATCTCCCTCGGCGTTGAGTGCAAAAGAAGTCCACAATGAATCTCGCCCGAAGAACCAGGCGAAGCCCGGACGCTGCCCCACCCCGGAGGTTCGATATCCCGCAACCAGCCCAGTTCCTAGATACGGATTGTTTACCATGCCCTGAATTGTGCTGATCCGCGCCCAGTCGTAGGCCTGCTGAAGAGCGGCGTCTGGGAGTTCGAGGTCCACGGTCTTGCCGAGATAAGAGCGATAGTAATCCGCTGACTCGCGCAAGGAGCCCGCGTACGAAGTCAACAAGTGCTGGTAAGTTTGCTCGGCGTCGGCGCGGCCTGCGACCGAGGCAGCGAGCACCAGAGTTTTCGTTTCTTTTCCCCTCTGCGTCACTCCTAACCGTAAAGAATTTTCTTCCGATGAAGAATAGTTCGTTTGATAAGAAAGGTGAGGGTCCGTGGCGGTTGGCGATCCAATCAAAGCAGCATACTTGCGCGCCTCTTCGCCGAAGACGACAGCCCGTTCTTTCGCATCCCAGGTCACAAACGTCCCGCCGAGCGCCGCCGGCCATTCCAGTTGGAAGTCCCCGATGAATGCGGCTTCTATTTCCAAGGGTTCCTCAGTCTCGACGTCGAGAAGAATGACCGCTCCTGCCTCGTTCACCGGGACGCAAAGGGTTTCACGCACGCGAAAAGAATCACCAACATAAAGAATCGACGCGGACTCCGGACGAACCGTCAGCGTGCGCGCCAGACTTTCCGCAGGAAGCGCGCGATCGCCGACGTGGAAGGTAAGATGGAAGTCCCGAAAAATCTTCAGCGGATAGACCCAGGCCTCGAATCGACCGGCTTCGTCTCCGAACAATCCCGCGCGCGAACCGACCACGGGCAGGAACTCCCAGGTGCGAATCGTACGCGATAATTCCCGCGAAAACTCCGGAGCCTGCGCAGGCTGTTGAGCAAATGAAACGTTCGCATAGGCTACGCAAAGCAGCCACATGCAAATGCGGTACGCGATGCAGGATGCCAAATGAGATCGCCGGAGACCAAGGAATGAGGAAATCATTGCCGCATTCTCTCGGGAACGCGTATTTGGGCCGGCAGAGCTTGCAAAGTCGCGGTACCCTGATATAAGAAGTAGGGGCGAATTTTAGCACGAGCCGAGCGGGCCAGGTAGCGACCTCTTGTTTTCTTCACGCCGCGTTTTTCTGAAATCTCTCAGCCGTTCCGCACTGGTGCTTTCGCTGGAAAGCCTGCTGGCAATGGCGCGCCCGCGCCGGTCGCGGGCGAGCGCCGGGCTCGTACGGAACGCCTCTTTGCCGAAGGATGAGTCGCTGGCACTGAGCAGTGATCTTGCAGTCAGCTTCGTTAACATCGGGCGCGAGTGCGGACTCAACGCAAAAACTATTTTCGGGGGCGAGCACAAGAATAAGTATCTGCTGGAAACTACCGGCTGCGGAGTGGCGTTCTACGATTACGACAACGACGGTTGGCTCGACATTTTCTTAGTGAATGGAACACGGCTTGAAGGCTTTCCGGCCGGCACTGAACCGACGTCGCATCTGTTTCGCAATAATCGTGACGGCACTTTCACGGATGTGACCGCGAAGGCCGGAGTCGTGCATTCGGGCTGGGGACAGGGCGTTTGCGTCGGCGACTACGACAACGATGGATGGGACGATCTGTTCGTCACCTACTTCGGCAAAAATGTTCTGTATCACAACAACGGCGATGGTACCTTCACCGATGTCAGTCAAAAGGCCGGCGTTGCGGGCAAAGGCACGCGATGGAACACAGGTTGCGCTTTTGTCGACTATGATCGCGACGGGCGTCTCGACCTGTTCGTTGCCAACTATATTGATCTCGACTTGGCAACGGCGCCGGTGCCTGAATCGGGTCCGTGCCTCTATAAAAGCGTGATGGTGGCCTGCGGACCGCCGGGACTGCAGGGCGGAAAGAATATTCTCTATCACAACAATGGCGACGGAACGTTCACCGACGTTTCTGAAGCGTCGGGTATTCTGAACGCGAACGGCACCTACGGGCTGGGCGTGCTCACCGCGGATTTCGACAACGACGGCTGGCCCGACATTTATGTCGCCAACGATTCCACCGCCAGCGCGCTGTATCAAAATAAAAAAAACGGCAAGTTCCAGGATATCGCCATTGAGGCGGGGTGCGCGCTCAGTCCCGATGGCAAGCCGCAGGCGGGCATGGGTGTTTCCGCCGCGGACTATGATCTGGATGGCAACCTCGACATCGTGAAAACCAATTTCGCCGGCGATACGCCTTCTCTCTACCGCAATCAGGGCGGAGCGAATTTTGAAGATGCCACTTTCACGGCGGGGTTGGGTGCGCACACGCAATATCTGGGTTGGGGCTGCGGTTTCTTCGACATGGACAACGATGGCTGGGCGGACATCTTAATCTGCAACGGGCATGTTTACCCTGAGGTGGAGCAACTGAAGACCGAAGCCGGTTATGCGCAGCGCAAGCTGCTTTATCAGAACCTGCACAATGGACATTTTGCCGACATTTCGTTTCAGGCTGGCCCCGGAATCTCGGAGCCGAGCCCATCGCGGGGTGCGGCCTTTGGCGACTTCGACAATGACGGCGATATCGACGTGGTGGTGAATACCGTGAATGATTATCCGCAGCTGCTGCGTTGCGATTCAAGACTCGACAACAACTGGATCAAGGTTCGCACGATCGGGACAAAGTCGAATCGGAGCGGTATTGGCGCGCGACTCATGTGCGTAACGCATCCACCAGGTGAAACGAAACCGCATCAGCAGATTGATGAAGTCCGGAGTGGCGGCGGGTATTTTTCGCAGAATGATCTGCGAGTTCACTTCGGGCTCGGGAAAGCCGAGAAAGTAGACGTGCTTGAGGTCCACTGGCCCAGCGGACAGGTCGATACACTGAAAGACATCAAGGCGAACCAGTTGATCTTCGTGAAAGAAACTGAAGGAATTGTCCGCACGATGCAATTTCCGAAAAATCCAAAGGGCGGCAAATAGCGGCTACTGCGGCTTTTTGGTTTCCGCTTCCACGGGAGCGCCAGAGCCTTCTTGGAGAGTGTGTATTTGATCCACTGGGAGGTTCGTGTACCGCTCGGTCAGCCCGCTCGGCCAGCGCATTTCAACCCACTCGATCTTCGTCGCCGAGCCTAACCCGAAGTGAACGCGCATATCGCTGTTTGAGATGTAACTGGAACCGCTGCGGACTTCGTCCACGAGGATGCGGGACGCTGTTTTCACTCGCACTCGTGCGCCGATGCCGTCGCGATTGGATTTCGTGCCGACAGTACGAATGGCGATCCAATGACTCGCATTGCGAATCTGATTCACGAGCAGACTGGGTTGAGCATTCATGTTGCTGACGACAATAGAAATCCTGCCATCGTTCCAAAGGTCGCCGACCGCGAGCCCGCGTGAAGACGCTGCCGTCGTGATTCCGGGCCCGGTAGAGGCGGAAATGTCGCTGAAGGTGCCGTCACCATTGTTGTGATAAAGGATTCTGGGTTCTTTATAGCTGCTGCCCAGGTGCTGGCTGTCGACTTCCGGATATACGTGGCCGTTCACCAGAATCAGGTCGGGCCAGCCGTCATTGTCTACGTCGAGAAACATGGTTCCCCAGCCCAGGTATTGGGTGTAGAGGCCGAGGCCCGCGGCGGTGGTGGCGTCGGTGAAGGTGCCGTCGCCGTTGTTCCTGTAAAGAGTTGAGGTGTCGTCGGAGAAATTGGTTTTGAAAATGTCGAGGTGGCCGTCACCGTTATAGTCGGCGACGGTGGAGCCCATGCCGGCTTGCTCGCGCCCGTCTTCGTTGAAGGCTGCTCCAGCCGTGACGGCTACGTCGGTGAACGTTCCGTCGTGATTGTTGCGATAGAGAATGCTGGGCGTACTGTCGCAGGCGACGAAAATGTCGGGCCAGCCGTCTTCGTCGAAGTCGAGCGTGGAGACACTGAATGCGTAGTGGCCGTCAGTGCGATCGATGTGGGCTTTCGCGGTCACATCTTCAAACGTGCCATCGCCGCGATTGTGGTAGAGAATGTTCCTGGTTCCGGGCAAACCGCGCGGGCCGCACATGACTGGAACGCCCTTCCAGATGCACGTGGCGCGCTCTCCAGGCGCGGGCGCACCCGCGAGATCGAAATCCACATAATTCGCAACGACGAGATCGAGATGGCCGTCGCGGTCGTAGTCAACGAACGCGCAGCCCGTGCCCCACGCCTTGCCCGATCCGGTGACGCCGGCTTTCTCGGCGACTTCGGTGAAGACCCCGTGATCGTTATGGTAGAGGCGATTCTTGCCGTAGTAAGCGATGTAGAGATCTTCCCATCCGTCGTTGTCGTAGTCGCCGACGCAGACGCCCTGACCCCAGCCAGTAGCGGTCAGACCTGCTTTTGCTGTGACGTCGGTGAAGGTGCCGTCGTGATTGTTGCGATAGAGGCGATTGCTGGGACCTTGCCCGGCAGGAAATCCTTCGAGCTTCGTGCCGTTTACCAGAAAGATGTCGGGCCAGCCGTCATTGTCATAGTCGAAGATGGCCACGCCGGTTCCCGTGGTTTCGATGATGTATTTTTTTGTATCGACGCCGCCAAAAATGTTCTGGGCGGTGAGGCCGGCTTTTGCGGCGATGTCGGTGAAGGTCGCGACTGGGGCTGGAGGCGGCGAAGACGGCTTCGCTTGCTGCGCCGATAGCGTCGACGCCAGAAGCAGGAAACAGCCGCGGATGAGCCCGCGGTAAAATCGATCGATCGCAAAGCAACCCGGAATCTGAACTCGCATGAGCCCTATCCGATGTTAGGGTCGCCCTTGGCAGCGGTCAAGCGCGGCGACCGCAAAGGTCCTCCATGCGGAGACTACGAGCAAAAGCGGGTCACGAGGGTGTTTAAAACCTTACTGCGTCTTTTGGGACATGGGGATCACGAGTTCGCGGATCAACTGCGGGCGATTGCCCACCGACGGCAGAAACTGTCTGAGCTTACCGATGATCAACTCAAGTCTGCGGCGAGAGCTCTTTCCCGTGAAGCGGATGTTGTAGAAACATTTGCGCTAACGGCGGTGATTGCCGAACGTGTGCTCGGGCTGCGGATGTTCGACGTCCAGATACGCGTCGCGCTCGCGCTGCAACGCGGATATATAGCGGAGATGCAGACGGGCGAAGGTAAGACGCTTGCGGCGGTTCCTGCCGTAACTTGGTACGCTCACCAGAGCCGCGGCACCCATGTGCTAACCGCCAATGACTACCTTGCTGGCCGGGACGCCATGAGGATGCGCGGAATTTACGAGTGGTTTGGCCTTTCCGTCAATCATATCTCTCAGACCATGGGCCCAGATCGACGCCGGGCCGCATATCTGTGTGATGTGACCTATGCTACCGCAAACGAGGTTGGCTTCGACTTCTTGCGGGATGGTTTTGGCGCGAAGCGCGGAGGAACTGGTGCAGCGGCCTTTCGCATTTGCGGTTATCGACGAGGCCGATTCCATCCTGATCGACGAGGCTCGCATCCCCCTTGTGATAGCGGGCGGGGTACCCGAGGATTCCGTGGTTGCATACCGCGTGGACTCGGTGGTGACTGAGCTTCGCCCCCACGTCCACTTCTCGCTCGATGATTTTGCACGTAATGTACGGCGTACCGACGCCGGCATCCAGTTCGTGGAATCGGCCCTTGGATGTGGAAGCCTGTTCGATGAGCAGAATCTTGGGATTCTGACTGCGGTGCAGGATGCCCTGCACGCGCATGTGCTTCTGAAACCGAATGTGGATTACGTGGTCAAAAACGACTCGATCGATCTGGTTGACGAATTCAAGGGCCGCGTCGCTCAGAATCGCCGATGGCCTGCGGGGCTCCAGTCGGCCGTCGAAGCCAAAGAGCGCGTGCGCCTGAAAACGCAGGGGCGCATCCTCGGTTCGATTACGGTGCAAAGCCTCACCCGACGTTATGAACGAATCTGCGGTATGACCGGCACCGCCGCGACCCAGGCCGACGAATTTTGGGAGGTATACAAGCTGCCGGTAACGGTGATTCCGACGAATCGGCCCGTCATTCGCAAGGATCTTCCCGATGTCGTGTATGCCGACAAAGAGACGCGGAGTCGAGAACTCGCGGAGGAGATTCGCAGGGTCCACGAGACCGGCCGTCCGATACTGGTGGGAACGGCGAGTGTGGAGGCGTCAGAAGAACTGAGCGTTCACCTGCAACTGGCAGGCATCCAGCATTCGGTCATGAATGCTCGGAATGACAAGGCGGAGGCGGAAATCATCGCCCAGGCCGGAGCGCTGGGTGCCGTCACAGTTTCAACTAACATGGCGGGGCGGGGCACCGACATTCTTTTGGGAGGGAATCCGCCACGAGACCGCCAGAAGATTGTGGAACTCGGCGGTCTGCACGTCATGGGCACAACTCGTCACGAAGCGAGGCGGATTGACAACCAACTTCGCGGCCGTGCCGGACGGCAGGGCGATCCGGGGACCACGCGCTTCTTCATTAGCCTTGAAGATGACCTCCTGGTGCGCTTCGGCATTGCAGAGAACCCGGATATCGAGAGCGTACAACGTACGGCGGAAGGCCAGAATCTTGAGATTCGGAAGACGCTCTGGAAGTACGACTGCAGCGTTGAAGAGCACCAACGCGAAATGCAGGGCCTGCGCCGCGAGATTCTCTTGTCACCCGGCTGGAGCCTTCGTTCGATGGTGCCGGAAGAGCAATATTTGGAATTGACCCAAATTGTCTCTGAGGAGGCTTTGGAAAAAACGGGGCGCGAACTCGCCCTGGCCATCATGGACGACCTGTGGGCCGACTATCTGGCGAATGTTGCAGAACTGAAGGGCGGCATCCATTGGGTTTCCTGGGGCAATCGTGATCCTCTCTACGAGTTCCTATTAGGCGAGCAGGCTATTTATGCGGATTTCGAGCGGCTCTTGACCGAAGGTGTGGCTGAGGCAATTGCGTCCGCCGAGATCCGAAATGGAGAGATCCATTTCCAGGAGCAAGCGCGCTTTGAGCGCGGAGCAACCTGGACGTACATCACTACTGACCAGCCCTTCGGAACGCTCGGAGAACGGATCGTCAGGGGTCTGCGGCGAAAATTCTCAAAACCATAGCGGAGACAAGGAAGACGCCTTGCGGGTTTGACTTGCTCACTACCGGCTCTGCGCTTCGGCCACGCCGACGTTTGTGTCCGCACCTCCGTAATAAAAAAGGTAGCGATCCTTCTGTCCAACCATGCCTTCCACGAAGACCACGTTAGGTACCTGGCCAACTTTCTCCCAATCTCTTTCGGGGGAGAACACTGGCTCATCACTTCGCCAGAGCAACTTACGGGGATCGTTGCGGTCAAAGATCGCGATGCCAGTGCGATAGACCAGTTTGTCGTCGGCGCCGTTGTAGATCAGAACGATTCCGCGAGGGGTGACGATGGGCGGCGGACCTGGTTCGGCGACGCGCGAATCGAAGCGGCCGGGCCTGATGGGCAATACGGGAACCTGCGTGGCCTCTGCCCAATGAAGCAGATCGGTAGAGAATGCCAGGCCGGCTTGGTCCTTGTTGTCGGGAGTCGTGCCCAGGAAATACATCCAGTATTTTCCGTCGATCTTCTCCAGCACGATGGCGCCCGACTTCGTCCACTTCACATTCCAGTTCCCTTTGTTGGCGGGAAGGATGACGCCTTTGCGGTCCCAGTGAATGAGATCCGTTGAAGTTGCCAGACAAAGCTGCGCGTCTTTCTTGTTGTAGCCAGTGTAGGTCAAGTAATAGGTGTCGCCGAATTGAACCAGGCGCGGATCTTCGACGCCGCCATCTTTCTCGTAGTCCTCTGCGGGGCTTAGAATCGGTTCATCGCGACGCGTGAAGTGGATTCCGTCGGCGCTCTCGGCATAGCCGAGACGCGATATGCCTTGCCTGTCCTGCGCACGATAGAGCATTACGGTCTTGCCTGCATGCATCACTACGGCGGGATTGAAGGTCCCGGCTGCTTCCCAGGCGTTGCCGCGCGGAGCAATGACGGGCGCATCTGACACACGGTGCCATTCGCCGAAGGGCAACCGGGGATTTCCTTGCGCCGCCAGAACGGTCAGCAGGGCTACCAGCGTCAGTATTTTTGCGGGAAGGAATCGGGCCATTAGCGCTACTCCTCGATATTCGGTTGACTCTTGCTGGCAGCAAAAAACGGCAGGGCCGACCCCCTGCCGTTCCGACGATCTTGCGTTTGCCCTACTTTTTGTTTACAGCCTTCTTCAGTTCGGCGCCGGGGCTGAACTTCGCGACTTTGCGGGCTGCGATTTTGATGGTGGCGCCAGTTTGCGGATTGCGTCCGTTCCGCGCTTTTCTCTGCGACACCGAGAAGGTGCCGAATCCTATCAAAGCCACCCGATCTCCTTTGCGGAGGGCGGATGTAATGCTGTCCACGGCGGTATCGATGGCAGTCGTGGCCTGCGCTTTACTGATTTCACATGCGCCTGAGATCTTGTCAACTAGATCGGCCTTATTCATGAGATTCTCCTCGCAGGTCTCTTTTCATGCCCAGGCTAGCTCGTCCAGCCGAGACCGGCAGGAATTACTGGCTATGTCTGAGTTGGGAAACCTGACGGCTCGTATTGTCCTCCGTCTGCGGCGAAAGTCAACTGTGAAAATCCGCGCCGGAAGCCTGTTTCGCACCCCTCAGGCCCGAATTAGGGCTGCCCAAGCGGCTTTTCAGCATGGTTGGGACGGTTTTCCTACGCCCTCCACAGGCTAGCGCCCGGGTTCACAGGATGTACACAGGTAGACAGGGTTTCCGGCTTGCGCGGAAGCTGTCCTCGGGTGCAAAGTCGAAACAGGGGAATCTTATTGAAAATGATTGATCAGAAGACAGAAGGGTCCCAAGTGATCAAGGCTCCGGCGGAAATCTGCCCGCTGTGTGAGGGCACGGGATGGAAAGCTGTGGGTGCCAGTGGCAGCACGAACGATCGCCGCGTGACGCGCTGCGATTGCCACTTGCGGGCCCGGGGAAAATCGCTCCTGAGCGCAGCCCGCATTCCGCGCCGGTACGAGCATTGCGAGCTGTCAAATTATGACACGGATTTTCCTGGGGCCGATCCATCGCTCGAGGAAGCCCACTTTGTTGCGTCCGGCTTCGCGAAGAAATGCGATCCGCGCGGCGATAAAGGCCTCCTGATCATTGGCAAGATCGGGACTGGCAAGACTCACTTGGCCGTGGGAATCATCAAAGAACTGATTGTGAACCGAGGCATCCCCTGCCTGTTTTACGACTACCGCGAACTGCTGAAGGAAATCCAGAATTCCTACAACTCGACCGTCCAGGCCACGGAGCTGGATGTGCTGCGGCCCGTGTTTGAAACCGACGTCTTGGTGCTCGATGAACTGGGAGCGGTGAAACCGACAGAGTGGGTCTGGGACACGGTTAGCTTAATCTTGAACACGCGATATAACGACAACCGCACCACGATCATTACCACGAATTTTGACGATCAACCAGCGGCAGGGGTTAGCGGTTCCATTTCGCCCGCCAGGGCCGCGAGCCGGGGAGAAACGCTCGGGGACCGCATCGGCGAGCGTATGCGTTCGCGACTGCACGAGATGTGCCGCATCGTCACCCTGGAAGGCACAGACTTCCGCCAGAAATTTCGCAGTGCCAATTTCAGATAGGACTCAATGTCGAGACACCTGCGCGGCGAAGACTTGCTTACAATCATTCTGTGCTGACGGAGTGCCTGGAATTCGCGCCGGAACGAGATGCCGAAGTCTTCTCCGCGGTTCCGGCAGCCCCGGCTGTATTTCTGCTGCGCGGAGCCGATCCGCAGGCCCAGCCCTATGTCAGTAAAACAACAAATCTGCGGCGGCGGTTGCAGCGGCTGCTCGGGCCCGTGGAAGAGCGAACCAGGAAGCTGAACCTGCGCGATCGCGTCTGCGCGATCGAGTACGCGCCCAGCGGATCTGACTTCGAATCTGGCCTTTTGCTTTACAGTGTCCTGCGCGTCACTTTCCCGAAAACTTATCAAGACCGGCTGCGATTGCGCTTCGCGCCTTTGGTAAAGCTGTATCTGGAGAATGAATATCCACGGGCCTCGATTACCACGCGGCTCGGGAGGTTGGGCGGGCGTTCTCTCTACTATGGCCCATTTGTTTCGCGGGTTGCCGCCGAGAAGTTCATGAATGATTCGCTCGACTTCTTCAAGATGCGGCGCTGCGTCGAAGACCTGCATCCCGACCCGAAATTCCCGGGGTGCATTTATTCCGAGATGAATATGTGTCTGGCTCCGTGTTTCAAGGGCTGCAGCGATCAGGAATATGCCGCCGAAGTGAATCGAGTGCGGAACTATTTTGATTCTGGAGGAGATTCACTTCTCCGCGAATTCTTGGCGGAACGGGAAGCGGCTTCGGCCAGGCTGGCGTTTGAAGACGCGGCTGCAATTCACGTTCGCGTGGAAAAGCTTAAGCCCGTCGTGAGCCAGCTTCCGGAGATTGTGCGGCGGCTCGACCAATTTTCCGCACTGATGATTCAGCGGAGCCATCTCGCAGGCTCGGTCGCGTTCTTTCGAATCGACGCAGGAAGAATCTGCGGGCCGATCCAATTTTGCATTCAGTCTGCGGAGCACGCCAAGTCGCAGTCGATGGAGTCGAGGGTGCAGGCAGCGCTGAACTCGTTTCCGCTTGCGAAAGCAAGAGGCGCTCTGGAAACCATGGAGCATCTCGCTCTGCTCAAGCGTTGGTATTATCGCGGGACGCGGATGGGCGAGATCTTTTTCGCCGACGCCAAAGGCGAGTTGCCGATGCGCCGGATTGTGCGCGGAATCTCGCGGGTGTTCCGAGGAGAGAAACCAGAGCCGCAACTCAGTGGCTTCCCAGCAAATCCATGAACTCAGCGATGCTCGCTTAAACTTATTTCGCAGCCGCAGCCGGTGCAGCGTTGTTCCATCCAAACCAGCGAACTCCCACCCAGCGCGTCACCCGCCAGCTTGCGACGATTGCCGCCAAGATCGTTCCCGCCCACAGCAACACCGCAGGAAGATAGAACAGAATCGACACCATCGCCGTCGCGTAGTTCGCCAGACTCTCGAGCCCGTCACGCAGAGCAAGTTGCAACTGGTAAACGGGACGCCAGTTCAACCCGAACACTCTCGTTTCAGCCTCTGTCCGGAGAGAAATCGTGATCGCGACCGTTTCGACCTGCCGCGAGAGGGCATTGAATTCTGCCTGCTGCTGCTCAATCTGTCCTCGCACCTCGCTCAATCTTTCGGTCACCGCGAGCATGTCCTTCACGGTCTTGGCCTGCTTCAGGATCGCCAGATACTGTGCTTCTTCAGCCCGGAGATTCCGAATGCTCGCGTCCTGGTCAACGTATTGGCGGGTGAGATCGTTTGCTTCGATCTTTTCGGCTTCGACGCTAAGGCCCAACTTGCGGATCTCCGCGCGCGCTTCGTTAAAACGTTCCGTGGGTACGCGAACCGTAAGCATGCCTGTCGCGGCACTCTCTCCACCGGCGTTGGCGCTGACCAAGTACCCGCCGAGACTCTCGGCGAGCGCGCTGATCTGGTCTGCGGTCGCGGCGGGATGCTGCACCCGCATATCGATGGAACTTGTTCGAACGATCTTCCGTTCGGTACTGGCGAAGGCCTGAGATTTTGTGCCAGATATCGATTTGACGGATTCACTCCGCGGAACCACGGCGAAACGATTGGCATCGGCCCGGGAGACCTCGTAGGACTCCGCCAAGGGCTGATTAACCGCCGGCAGTGAGACGGTCGCGCTGCGATTGAAACCGGGAAACGCTATCGCACCCCAAACCAGCAGGATGCCTCCTCCGAATACCAGCCACAACCAGGGTTTCCTAATCTCTCCGACCGATTGCGCCGCAGTTGACATGGCTGATCCCCTCCACCGAAAGAACGGCGACCTCGAACGGCCTTGCGGGGAATTTCGCGATGATTCGGCTTTCTTCGGTAACCTCCGACTCAACCCTGCAGCTGGAGCGCGAAAAAAGCAGATATATGGCCGGAGACGAACACGTGCCGGGTTTCGGAATCCACGGAAACTGTGGCCAAAGAACTCCTAGATATCCAGGTTCTTCACATCCAGCGCGTTTTCTTCGATGAATTTGCGGCGGGCTTCCACGTCTTCGCCCATCAGCGTGGTGAAGATGGTCTCGCACTCGGCGATGTCTTCGAGTTTCACCGATAACAAAGTGCGGCGCTCGGGATCCATAGTCGTCTCCCACAGCTGCGGCGCGGTCATCTCGCCCAAGCCTTTGTAGCGCTGGATCGTGAAATCCTTTCGGCCTTGGTTGATGACATAATCGCGGAGCTCGCGGACGTTTGTTTTTTCCACCACTTCGATTTCGGTCTTGCGCTTGGCAGACTTCGCCGTTTTCTTCTCGGTCTTGTCTCCGTCAGCGGATGCATCTTCGTCCTCGACACTTTCTCCATTGCCGCTTGCGGGCACTGCCTTGGCTAGCGTCTCGACCACGAAGGGCGGTTCCATGTAGGGTTCGATCTGCTTGTATTTCGAGATCAGCTGCCGGCATTCGGCGCTCGAGGCCAGCACCCAGTTGATGACGTGCTCGGCGCCGTGCTTGTTGACGAAGCTCACTTCCCACAGGTTATGCTCTTCGTCGAAGCGCGCCTCCACGCTCTTGAAGCCTTCATCTTTTTGTAGTCTCTTGAGTTCTTTTTCCAGGCGTTCGATTTTCTTGGACGGCGTTTTCTTGTCGCCTTCGAAATCGGCGCGCTTGGCCAAGTCGAATTTTGGAACAAGTTCGGTCACGCGTTCGTTGCGCACACGCTTGTCGAGCTTTTCGAAAAAGCCCAGGTACTCGTCGAGCACGGTCATGAAGCGAGCCAGATCTTTGCCTTCGATTTTGGCCGCACCCTCGCCGTAACGCACGCTCAGCCCATCGGCGGCGCGCTTGACCATCACTTTTACGAATTCGCGTTCGTCTTTGATGTACTGCTGCGACTTTCCTTTTTTCAACGAGAACAGCGGCGGCTGCGCGATATAGACATTTCCGCGCTTGATCAGTTCCTGCATGTGGCGGAAGAAGAACGTCAGCAGCAGCGTACGGATGTGGCTGCCGTCCACGTCGGCGTCGGTCATCAGAATGATCTTGCCGTAGCGCACTTTCGTGGGATCGAAGTCTTCTTTTGAAATGCCGGTTCCGAGCGCCGTGATCATCGCACGAATTTCCTCGTGTGCCAGCATCTTGTCGTATCGCGCCTTCTCCACGTTCAAGATCTTGCCCTTCAGCGGGAGGATCGCCTGGAATCGGCGGTCGCGGCCTTGCTTCGCGGTCCCGCCTGCGGACTCGCCTTCGACCAGAAACAGTTCGCAGCGGTTGGGATCGCGCTCCGAACAATCCGCCAGTTTGCCCGGCAAGCCGCCGGAATCAAGGGCGCCTTTGCGCCGTGTCAAATCGCGAGCCTTGCGGGCGGCCTCACGAGCGCGCGCGGCGTCGACTGCCTTGTTGATGATCTTGCGTCCGACCGTCGAATTCTGTTCGAAGAACGCGCCCAGCCGTTCGTTGACAAACTGCGTGACCGTGCCGGCGATGTCGGAGTTCAGCTTGCCCTTGGTTTGCCCTTCGAACTGGGGCTGCGGCAGCTTCACGCTGATGACTGCGACCAGACCTTCACGCACATCGTCGCCAGTCAGATTTTCTTTGACGTCTTTGAACAAGCCCATCTGCTGCCCGGCATAGTTGATGGTGCGGGTCAACGCCGTTCGGAATCCAGAAAGATGCGTGCCGCCGTCGACGGTGTTGATGTTGTTGGCGAAGCTGAAAACCGACTCGGAATAGGCGTCGTTGTACTGCAGTCCAATCTCCATGTGGACGCCATTGCGATCGTCTTCCATGTAGATAGGCTTGTCATGGAGCACCTGTTTGCCGCGATTGAGATGCTTGATGAACTCCGCGATTCCGCCGTTGTATTTGAAGTCGGTGTGCTTGGCCTCGCCGGTCTTCGAATCTGTATTCCGCTCGTCGGTCAGCGTGATCAGCAATCCCTTGTTGAGGAATGCCAGTTCGCGCAGACGCTGTGCCAGAGTGTCGTAGTTATATTGAGTCTCGGTAAAAATTGAGCGGTCGGGCAAGAAGTGAACCCTGGTCCCTGTCTTCACTTTGGCGACGCCGGTCTTGTGCAGCTTGTTGGTGGGGTCGCCCTTGGAATAATTCTGCTGCCAGGTTGCGCCGTCGCGCCAGATTTCCAGCTCCAGGTCTTCACTCAACGCGTTTACGCAGGAGACGCCGACGCCGTGCAGTCCGCCGGAAACTTTGTAGGTGGACGAATCAAATTTTCCCCCCGCGTGCAGCGTGGTCATTACAACCTGCGCCGCGGAAACTTTTTCGCCGTCGATCACCATGTCGTCAACGGGAATACCGCGTCCGTCATCGATTACCGTGATCGAGTTGTCGAGATGAATCGTGACTTCAATCTTGGTGGCGAAACCGGCGAGAGCTTCGTCCACGGAATTGTCGACTACTTCGTAGACGAGGTGATGCAACCCGAGTTCGCCCGTCGATCCGATATACATGGCGGGGCGCTTGCGCACCGCTTCCATGCCGCCCAACACCTTGATTGAGTCGGCGTTGTAGTCGCTGCTGCCGCCGTTGCCTCCACTGTTCGGGGAAGCGATCGGAGTTACAATCCCGTTTTTTGTTTTGGTGTCTGCGATGGTAGTGATCTCTTTAGTGGCCATTCCGCTCCGCGAAAATGTCCCGATTTTCTCTATTAGAACTAGACTGCGAATCTCTGGATTTCGGCTGGAGAATTGGTCTCGACTCGAGCCCTTTTCAGCGTACTCTCTAAGGACTTCAAGTGATTGAAATTCCTAATACTTAGGGTCGACTCGACACTGTTGAAATTATACCACAAATCACCTTTTTTTGAGCCGCAGAAAAGGCGTTGAATCGAGTCACTAACAGGCTTGTTTCCCAGGTTGAGAACGAGGCCCCGGGTCATCGCAGGCATGTGTGGAGAGGGCAGTTTTGCACGCTGGCTGCTAGCGGCCAAAAGCAAGCGGGCAAGTGTGCCCGCTCCAAACGTACAGTACCGCCGCCGTCACAAAATTAAAGGGCGGCAGTTGGCCGCCCTGAAATCATGCAGGTAAAGATTGAATTAGGCGGTAGCCGGCCGTTCCCCGCCTTTGGCGCGTCCAGGTTGCAGCTCCGGCTTGATGACGTGCTGCACTCCATCATCCTTGGAGGACGGCGGAGGCTGAACCGGCGGCAGTTCCTGGCCCTCGACCAGCATCTTGATCTCGTTCGCATCGAGAACTTCGCGCTCGATCAAAGCCCGGGCGATCCGCTCGAGCACGTCGCGATTCTCGGACAACAGCTGCTTGGCCGTGGTGTACCCCTTGTTGACCAGCTTGCGAACTTCCTGATCGATCTTGATCGCGGTGTCCTCGCTGTAGTCGCGATGCTGAGCGATTTCGCGGCCCAGGAAGATTTGCTCTTCCTTTTTGCCGAAGGTCATCGGCCCCAGGTCGCTCATGCCCCACTCGCAGACCATCTTGCGCGCCATTTCCGTAGCCCGCTCAATGTCGTTGCCCGCGCCCGTGCTCATGCAGTTCAGGAACAGCTCTTCCGCGATGCGCCCGCCCATTAGAATGGCGATCTCGGTCTCGAGATAGTTCTTGTAGTAGTTGTGGCGATCGTCAATCGGCAACTGCATAGTGACGCCCAACGCCATACCGCGCGGAATGATCGTAACTTTGTGCAGAGGATCGGAGTTCGGCATCTTCGCCGCAACCAGTGCATGTCCCGCCTCGTGGTAAGCCGTGTTCTTCTTTTCCTCATCGGTGAGCAGCAGCGACTTGCGCTCCACGCCCATCAGGACTTTGTCTTTGGCCAATTCGAAGTCGTAATGCAAAACCGCTTTGCGATTCTGTCGGGCCGCCGCCAGAGCCGCTTCATTCACCATGTTAGCCAAATCGGCGCCGGAGAACCCTGGAGTCCCGCGAGCCAAGACGGAAAGATCGACATCTTCCGCCAGAGGAATTTTGCGAGTGTGCACCCGAAGAATTTCCTCGCGGCCGCGCACGTCGGGACGGCTGACTACCACGCGCCGGTCAAATCGCCCGGGCCGCAGCAATGCCGGATCCAGCACGTCTGGACGGTTAGTAGCCGCCATCAGAATGACGCCTTCGTTCGATTCGAAGCCGTCCATCTCTACGAGCAGTTGATTTAAAGTCTGTTCGCGTTCGTCGTGACCACCGCCCAAGCCGGCGCCGCGATGACGTCCTACCGCATCGATTTCGTCGATGAAGATAATGCAGGGAGCATTCTTCTTGCCCTGCTCAAAGAGATCGCGCACGCGGCTGGCGCCTACCCCGACGAACATTTCCACAAAGTCCGAGCCTGAAATCGAAAAGAAAGGAACATTGGCCTCGCCCGCAACCGCGCGCGCCAACAGCGTCTTGCCTGTTCCCGGAGGCCCTACCAGCAGCACGCCCTTGGGAATGCGTCCGCCCAGCTTCTGGAACTTCTGCGCCTCGCGCAGGAACTCAATAATCTCGCGCAGCTCTTCCTTGGCTTCCTCCACACCCGCCACGTCTTTGAACGTAACTTTTTTCTGCTGCATGGAGAGCAGCCGCGCCCGGCTCTTGCCGAACGACAATGCCTTGTTCCCGCCGGTCTGCATCTGCCGGATCATAAAGAACCACAGAGCGCCCAGCAGGATCAACGGAGCCCAGGTGCCGAGCAGTTGCAACGGCAAGCTCCCGCTGTTGATATCGCGGAAGTTGACGTTGACGCCCTTGTCGTGGAGACCCTTGAGCACTTCGGGGGTGAAGTAGTTACCCGGGGCGGTGGTGTGGAACGCAGAACCGTCGCGGTGCTTGCCGCGCACTTCCATGCCATTGACCGTCAGCTCCCGAATGTTGTTCTGCTCGACGTCAGTCATGAACTGGCTGACATTCAGCTCTGCGTCTTTCTGGCCGTCGCGGGCTCCCTTGACCACTTCCCATAGCAGCAAGGCAGAGATCCCGATCAGCAACCAGAACAATACGGTCTTTACAGTTGAGTTCACCTAGAAACTCCTCAGGACGCCACGGGTGGGCTACTTAGGCCTACGCCGAGGCTCCTACAGCGATTAGATGCCTTTTGGCGACTTTCGATTGTCGAAACCTTTATGATCCTTATTATTCTACCTTTTCCGAGGGAAAAAGGCGCGCTTATAGCAGTGAGACTTAAGTAATTGGGGCCCTTGGATTTGCCGCCGCCAAATAAGGCAGATTACGGTTGGTCTGCTCCACTGCCCCTAAACCGTAGCCCACCAGAAAAGTCTCATCGACCAGGAAACCGAAATAATCCGGCTGCAAAGGCACGCGGCGAGCCGACTGGCGGTCGGCTAGCGTGACTAGCTTCACCGAAGCAGCCCCGCGGGACCGCAGGTCGCCCATCAAAAACTCACTTGTGACACCGGAATGCACCAATCCCTCGACGAGCAGGATGTGCTGCCCGCGAATGTCGGGCTCATGGCTGAAAAAAATCTCCATGACATCGCTGGCCGAGCCGCCCTGAGTCCGGCTGTACTTGGGCTTGATGAACTGGCAAACGACCGGCACGTCGAGCGCCCGCACCAGGTCCGCCAGAAACATGAAAGCGTTTTCCAGCACTGCCAGCATCTGGATGGTCTGCCCCTTATAGTCGTCTGAGATTTGACGGCCCAGTTCCTTGACTCGCTTCTGAATCTGGTCGGCGGTGATGACCGTGCGAAGGGGCTCGACTCGGGCAGCGCTCATGAAGTTTGCGTGCCTCCCGGCACATTGCTGGTCAATCTTTCGCTGGTCAGTCCTCGGTCGACGGCAGGTTTGGCAATGGCTCGTCCACGATCAGGAGGGCCGCAGGCCCCGGCTTCGCCCGGAGTCTGGCAGAGGTCGGAAACCCTCGCACCCACACGATTTCATCTCCGCTGACGATTACCGGCCAAACCGTGCGCTCCGCCTGTGCCAGGTGACGCGCCTGCAGCAGTTCCTTGATCTTCTTGGGGGACTTGGTATGAGCCGGCCAGAATCGGTCTCCGGGACGCCAGTTCCGCACCCTTAGCGGTCCAGGCAAGGACTCCCCGTCCAACAGGTGATCAGGATTATACCTCGCCTGCTCGTCCGCTGGAACACGCCGCACTTCGATGGAGGAGCCTGCTTCGTAAACAAGGGTTCGGCCAGGGACTGAAAGTGGATACTCATAGTCCCGTGGCGGCGCCGGCTCCCGCAGATCGGGAGTCACGAATATCAACTGCTCCGGTTCGCGAAGCAGTCTCCAGCCGAACGGAAGGGACAGCTCCTTGCTCGATGCGTCATCTTCTCCCGCGACCCGCAAGATCTCTTCTACATGTTTGAATGCAAGGGGAATGCCAGCTTGCTCTCCAATCGACTTCACCAGCCTGCGTTGCACGGCAATGGACTCGCCGAGAAACCACATTCGGCTGACCGACGCGTTCATGACGAGCCAGGGCGCGCCGTCGATTTTCGAACGGAGATCGGAATCCTGCGAAGGAGACTCAGGCGAGTTGCCGACGCGGGTAATCTGAAGGGCCGTAATCTGGACGAGACCGTCTTCTCGAGACACTACGTGGGCCCAATCCGGTTGCGACCACTGCACCGTAGTCCCCAGCCATCCCGAGATTTCGTTCTCCCAATAGTCTTCTTCGCCGCGCGCGATCTCCGCCAACTCCGCAAGACTTCCGGCGACCGCGGGATTAAACTCCTGCTCCAGCAGCGGGACTATCAGCTTGCGCACCCGGTTGCGGGTGAAGCGTTCATCGGCATTCGTAGAATCTTCGTGCCAGGGTTGCCCGATGTCTTTGAGATACTGCTCCAGTTCGCGGCGGCGAAGGCCGAGCAGAGGCCGGATGATTTCCCCGCAGATCTCTCCGTCGTCATCTTCGACCAGAATCCGCGGATGGATCCCGCCCAGCCCCCGCAGTCCCGCGCCGCGAATGATCCGCATCAACACCGTCTCTGCCTGATCGTCGAGCGTGTGGCCCGTCACGATTTTGGTCAGATGTATGCTCGTCGACAGCTGAAGGCCTTGAGACGCCGAGCGAAGCGAAGGCGATTCGTGGAAGGGCATGGCTTCAGCCGTGCCGTCGGGCGCCAAAACGGGATCGGGCTTTAGCCCCTGCGGGCCAGTTGTTCCTTCTTCGCCAAGCAGATGACGGAAAAATCCGTACCGCAATTCCCGCGCAGCCGTTTCCACGCTAATATGTTCTTCCGTCGCACGCTGCGCGACGTCGTCACAGTCCGCGTGGAATTCCAAATCGTGCTCGCGAGCGAGATTCGCGACCAACTCCTGATCGGCGTCAGATTCCGCCCCGCGCAGCTTGTGATTGAAATGAACAACCGAAAGAGAGATGCCGAGTTCGTGCCGCAACTCCAGCAACAGCCGCAACAGCGCGACCGAATCAATCCCACCGGAGACCGCCGCGCCGACGCGATCCCCGGCTTTGAGCAGCTCCTGCCGACGAACGTGAGAGAGCACGCGCTCCGCCAGTTCATGCACGGAAACATGTTACAGCAGCAGTCACGCGGCGGAGTCGCCGAGCTGAGTCCGATTGGTGGCCGAAAATGGGAACTTATACGATCTTGGGATCGGCGAACTGCGCCGCCGCAACGAGCCTGCCGATCAGCGAGACCGTTTCTCGGGGTTCAGTCTCTTCGCCGCGATCCCGGAGAATTGTGTAGGAGAAGAGAGCTTCCCGGGCAAGATTGGAACCGAAACTATACCCAACCGCCCCGAATTCTTCGGTCCGCTCGTGCGGAATCAAGGAGCTGAGCTTCTCGTCGAAGGGAAAGACACCATCTAGTCGGGTCGTCGTCACAGCCCCGCGCTTTTCTCCGCGATCAGCTTCCTGATCTTCTCTGCGAAATCCGCCGCCGCCATGTCTTCCGTCTTTTCTTTCCCGCGTGAGCGCACATTCACCATCCCGGCTTCAGCCTCCTTGTCCCCGACAACAAGCAAGAAGGGCACTTTCTGCATGGCATGCTCGCGGATCTTGGCATTCATCTTTTCATTTCGTGCATCTACCTCGACGCGCACGCCAATCGCCTTGAGTTGCTCCGCGATTTTGTTGGCGTATTCCGCATGCCGTTCGCTGATGGGAATCATCGCTACCTGCACTGGCGACAGCCATACCGGGAACGCCCCCGCGTAGTGCTCGATCAATACGCCGAAGAAACGTTCAATTGATCCGTAGAGCGCGCGGTGCACCATGACCGGCTGCTTGCGTGACCCGTCTTCGGCGACATATTCCAGTCCGAAACGCTGCGGCAGATTGAAGTCGAACTGCACGGTCGAGAGCTGCCATAGCCGCCCGATCGCGTCCACCAGCTTGATGTCGATCTTCGGCCCGTAGAATGCCGCCTCGCCGGGAATCGTTTTGTACTCAATGCCGCGCTGTCTCAGCACCTTTTCCAGCGATTGGGTTGCGTGGATCCATTGTTCTTCGCTGCCAACGAAATTTTTTCGGTCGTCGGGATTCCAGGTCGACAGTTCGGTCTGGAATTTGTCGAATCCAAAATCCTTCAGCACGTCTAGGGCAAAGTCAAGGCAACTGGCAATCTCATCTTCGATCTGCTCCGGAGTGCAGAAAATATGCGCGTCGTCCTGGGTAAAGCCGCGTACGCGCAGCAGCCCATGCATTACTCCTGAACGTTCGTAGCGATAGACAGTTCCGAGTTCGCCCAGGCGCACCGGCAGATCGCGATACGACTTCAAAGAATCCCGGTAAATCAGAATGTGGCCGGGACAATTCATCGGCTTCAGGCGATATTCGGCGTCGTCGAGCTCCATGGCGTCGAACATGTTCTGCGAGTAGTAACCCTCGTGCCCCGAAGTGAAAAATAGCTGCCGCCGGGCCACATGCGGCGTATACACCAGCGCGTAACCGCGTTTGATGTACTGCTCGCGCATCCAGTCTTCCATCTCTTTGCGGATAATCCCGCCCTTGGCGTGCCAGAAAATCAGCCCCGGCCCGGCCAGTTCCTGAATCGAAAACAAATCCAGCTGCTTGCCCAGCACGCGATGATCCCGCTTCTTAGCCTCTTCTTGCTGCTTTAGATAATCGTCGAGGTCTTTCTTGGAGAAAAACGAGGTCCCGTAAATGCGCTGCAGCTGCGGATTCTTTTCGTCCCCCAGCCAGTAAGCGCCGGCGATATTGAACAGCTTGAACGCCTTAATCTTTCCCGTCGAGGGAATGTGCGGGCCACGGCAGAAATCGGTGAACTTTCCCGTTCGGTAGATGGAAATCTTTTCATCGGGCTTGGTGAATTGCTCGATGAAATGGCACTTCATGAAGTCGCCTTCTTTTTTGAACTCCGCCAGCCCCTGATCGCGCGGCAAGAACTCTCGCGCGTAGGGAACATTTTGCTGAACCAGTTCCTGCATTTTCTTTTCGATCTTTTCCAGATCCTCGGGCGTGAACGGGGTTGGACGGTAGAAGTCGTAGAAAAATCCGGTCTCGGTCGCGGGCCCGTGTCCCAGTTTCGTCTCGGGAAACAACTCAAGTACGGCGGCCGCCAGCAGATGCGCCGACGAATGCCGATAAACCTCCAGGGCCTCGGGATCTTTATCGGTCAGCAGGCGTAGGTCGGTATCTTTTTCCAGCGGTCGCGTCAGATCGATGAGGTTGCCGTTGGTTTTCGCCGCCAGCGCCGCATCCGCCAACCGCGGGCTGATGGACTTCGCAATATCGAGCGCAGTCGTGCCTTTGGGAACTTCTTTGACGCTCCCGTCGGGAAGCTTTACATGAATGCTCTCAGCCATAATCTTGGAGCCTGCGGGTGTTCTGAATCCTTAAGTTTATTGGAGGGATAAGGGAGGGTCAAACCGCCCATGACGGATTAGTCATGGAGGACGATGTCGAGCAGCGAACTGTGGACCTCCAACCCATCGTTATATTCGATGAGGCCCAACTGGCGGAAGCGATTCATGAAGAAGTTAATTCGCGATCGAGTCGTACCCACCATTTCCGCCAAGGCTTCCTGGCTTATTTTCGGAACGATGTGCTCCGATCGTCCTTCCTTTCCAAAGCGGGTCAGCAACAGGAGAGTACGAGCCAACCGCTTCTCGGCGGAGTTAAATAGGTGATCTACCAAATCTTCCTGGGTTTGGGTATAGCGGCGAACCAGGTATGCAACCAGCAAATCCGAAAATGCATGTTCCCGGTGAAGGATGTCCAGCATCGCCGGCTTTTCAATTCTTAAGACCAGGCAATCTGCAGCCGCAATAGCCGACGCGACCCGCAGTGGCTGGTCAGAGGCAATGCAGCCCTCGCCGACAAAGTCCCCTTCACCCAGCAGCGCAATCGTAGCCTCTTTGCCCCGCGAAGATAGTACCGTTAGCTTTACGCGACCTTTCTGAATGTAAAAAACAGCGTCACTAGGATCTCCTTGTGTAAAGATCGCTTTATTATTCGAAAATCGCAGAATTGTTCTTCCGAGTCCGATTTGAGTGAGGAATGCCTTCGGATCGAATGTCCGTGCCTTGCCAGTCGACATGAAACGCTCCGCATGGGGAAACCCCGGTGCCAAGATAGTGCACCCCGAGCGGCCAAAAACCATACTGTGGATATGTTTGTTACGAAATCGGAACAAGAAGTTTCGCTTGTGCACTTTTGAACAGACAGGGTTAAGACACCCGCTATTCTTCCAAGAAGATCTAAAAGCGCAAATTTCGAGGGAAGAAGAATTTCGAGAATGCCTAAAATTTTATTGGCCGAGGACGACAACGCCGTCCGCGGGATGCTACAAGCCACGCTGGAACGCGACGGATTTGAGGTGGTCGCCGTCTCGGGCGTGCGCGAAGCGCTGAGCCGCATCGCTGGGGAAGATTTTGACGGACTTCTTTCTGATCTGCACATGCCGCTGGCTGGCGATGGGTTTACCGTCGTCAGCGCTATGCGACACACCCACCCTCGGGCAATAACGCTGGTGCTCAGCGGCTACCCGGAGATCGACGAGGCGCTGTCGGCCATCCGCCTGCAAGCCGACGAAGTCCTGGTGAAACCAATCGAAATGTCCGCACTCAAGGAAATTATCCACCGGAAACTCGCCAATCCAGTACCCCACAGGCCGCTAGCCACACAAAGCGTGGCAGCCATACTAGAGGAAAACCTCGATTCGACGATTCGGGACTGGATGGCACTGGTGGAACATAACGACGAGTTAACTCATATTCCATTGAGCTTTGTGGAACGTACTGGTCATCTGCCAAGTCTCATCGCGGATCTGGTTTATCGCTTACGCCTTCCTCAAACTGAAAAGGCAGAAATCTCCCTCCCCGCACGTCAGCACGGAGACCTCCGCCGCCGACAAGGCTACACCGCCGCGATGGTGGTCGAGGAATCGCGAATCTTGCAGGTCAGCATTTTTAACACCCTGCAAAACAATCTCAACAAAGTGGATTTCAGCAAAGTGCTGCGAGACGTAATCACCATCGCGGACGAAGTGGATTCGCAATTGAAGCAGGCTGTGCTCAGCTACGTTGAACCCACCAAGTCGGCCGTATCGGCGGCCTAGAACACCGATCGCCGAAGACTCAAACTCGTGTGGAGCGGGCACTCCTGCCCGCTTTGCCGATTGCGCCCAAACCTCGCGGGTAAAAGCGCCCGCGCCACACCGGCTTTGTGCCGCGTTACCTTCCATTCACCCCGGCTAATTCTTAGCGAGCCACGTCCTTGACATGCGTCGCAATCCACCACTGATTGCCGAACGCGTCCATCACTGCGCCTACGCGATCGCCATAGGGTTGTTCTGCAGGCTCCTTCATCGGCTTGGCTCCCGCCGCTAAAGCTGTTCGATAGACCGCATCTACATCTGGCACGTATAGGTAAAACATTGACTTCATCGGCTGATACGGACCGTGGGCCTCGCCCATTTCCAATTGTGAGTCGCCGATCCTGATCGTGGTATGAGGAACCACGCCGTCGGGAGCGGTGTAGCGCCCGAGTTCCTGCGCTCCAAAAGCGCGCTTAAGAAAGCTCACTACCGGATCGACCCGCAACGGGTGCAGATACGGCTGAATGGCCGGGGCGCCTTCCGATTTGTACCCGCTGTCCTTGTAGGTGGCAATGTACCAGTGATTCCCGGCGGCATCGATGACGCTTGCAGTACGTTCGCCATACTCCTGATCGGTGGGCTCCATGAGTGACTTGCCACCCGCTTCTAAGGCGCGCTGATACGCGGCATCGCAGTCCCGGACATAGACATGGAACGCTCCCAGTACCGTATCCCCGTTCCAGGACAATCCTGCGCCTCCGCCTCCGATCATGAGCATGGAGTCTTCGACCCGAACCTCGCAGTGGTAACTGCCCGCCGATCCAACCGCACGGAAGATCTCTTCGCCCCCGAATGTTCTTTTCACAAAGTCGATTACGGACTCGGCATCTTGCGCCACCAGATACGGCGTAACCATGCGGAAACCACGGGGAACCGGGCTCACAGCCGGCCCCTTTCCTTTTTGCGCTCCAACCTGCCCGCCTTCCGGCCCCGCCGTCATGCCCTTCATGCGGCGGTGCATCTCCTGGACCGACATCTCTTCCTTCACCGTAACGGCGGTCCAGTTGTATCCAAAGGGATCGACAAAGGTCACGTCGCGGTGGCCGTAGAATTGGTCTTTGAGCGGCCGGATAACCTTGGCCCCGGCCGCAACGGCGCGTTCGGCAAATGAATCCACATCGCTGACGCGGATGACCAGGCTGATGGGCGAATTCCCCAGCGTTTCGACGCTGAATCGCCCTCCCTCCGGCCACTCTTCCGACAACATGATCACCGAGTCGCCGATCGTCATCTCGGCATGGGCAATATGTCCGCCAGTCTCGAAGCGGAAGGTCTCCCTTGCCCCAAAGGCTTCTTGATAGAACTCGATCGCCCTAGCAGCATCCTTGAAAGTCAAACTTGGACTTGCGATCGCGTGAACAGTTGCGATGGGTTCGGCAACGGTAGACATATTTGTTCTCCCTTCCAATTCAGATTTCAGGCGAGCCTTGAAACTCTCGCGCGGCAGATCGCGCAAATCGGCGGCGATGCGAAGCAGTGGCTCAATCCCTGCTTCGACTCTCGGAGCCTTACCGTCGCTTCGCGCCAGCATCGTCTCGACCGCTTGGTTGAGCACCTCGATCTTCTTGGTATTGCCACTTCCCGGGTTCAGAGAGCGCTTAGGCATCGGCACCCTCCATGCGCGCCCGCAGACTGCTCAGCGCGCGAAACTGTAACTGCTTTACTGCGCCTTCGGACTTGCGGATATCCCGCGCCACTTCCTTGATGCTTTTCTGTTCGACAAAGCGCAGCACAACCACGCGCCGCTGTTCCGCCGGCAACTTGTCCACCAGGCGAAATAACGTGGCTCGACGCTCTACCTGCTCGATCTCTACCGGACTTACTTGTGCCGACTCGATCTGTCCGGAATCGTCGGGGACTTCCCGCCCGGAGCGCTGCCAGCGGTCCGAAATCAGGTTCGCCGCTATGCGGAACAACCAGGCGGCGAATGGGATCCCGCGCCACTCAAATCGTTTCACGTTGGCCAGCGCCTGATGAAATACTTCCGAAGTCAGGTCTTCGCTTTCCGTACGGTTTCCCACCCGACGCACAACATAGGCATACACCCGCTCGAAGTTGATTTCGTAGAGCTCGGCAAAGCAGGCGGGATCGTGCTGCGCAGCTTCGATCAGAAGCCGCTCGTCCGCTTCTTTCTTCAGAGCCTTCAACAAGTTCTCCGGAACTTTGACATGGCGTGTTTCGCCTACATCAGGGTAACGCCGCGCCGACGAGAAAGGTTACGACGCAATGAAAAATAGAACTTCCCGATTTTACAGGCAGCTGCCGCCCGCGGGTTTCGCATCCCAATCGGCAGTTTCTTGTGCGCGGTTGTATGACCAGCGCAACTCCAGGCAGTGGTCTATACTCGTTTGCAGAAAAACGAGGCTAACGAGGCGACTTATGGAAACGATCAGTGGAGTATTTGCAACTCGAACTGCTGCCGAGCGCGCTGTACAGGGCGCATCCCAGGCGAGCATCGCGGCTGACAAAATCACGCTCCTGACGCCCGGCAGCGTGGATCATCTCAATAAGGAAATGACGTCCGTGCCCGCGGACACAACCGAGCAGCCGGGCATGGGAAAAGCCATCGGGGCGCTGCTGGGTGGCGGCGTGGGAATTACGGGGGGTTCGCTGCTGATCGCTCTGATTCCCGGAGTGGGGCCGATCACCGCGATTGGCTTGCTGGGAGCGGCAATCGCGGGAGCGGCGGGCGCCACGATTGGAGCGACCGTGGGCGACAAGATGGAGAAGTCGACCATTGAGGGAGTTCCCGAAGATGAGATCTTCGTCTACGAAGATGCTCTGCGCAAAGGCCACAGTGTCGTGGTTGCCCTTGCAGAAAATGATGATTCGGCGAAGCGCCTGCGTGAAATCATGAAGAAAGAGGGAGCGGAATCGGTGGATGCGGCCCGCGAACAATGGTGGATCGGCCTGCGCAGCGCAGAGGAGAGCCATTATTCACAATCTGGCAAGAAGTTTGCGGAGGATGAGAAGTTCTACCGTCTCGGCTTCGAGGCGGCGCTGCACGCCAGAACACGCTGCATGGAATTCGACCAGGTGTCGGGCGAGATGAATGCCGCCCTCGAAGATGTGCAGCGGGAAAATCCCGGAGTCGACCTGGAGGAAGCGTTTACCCGCGGCTACCAGCGCGGACGGGATCACTATCAACAGCTTTGCAATGAAAAGAAAGCTGCTTGAATCTGCTTTGCCCAACTTGTAGAGACGTTGCTGGCAACGTCTCTACAATGGCCGGTAGTACAGGTCTTCCACCGCCTTCTGCACGCGCGCTGAAAGTGCCTGCAGGTCGTGTCCTTTTAATCCGACCGTTGAGATCGGTTCCCCGACCCGCATTTCCAGCGGACGGCTCTTGATGTGGTACGTATTCATCGGCAGCAGCTCGTAGGTTCCGACCAGGGCCACGGGAACCACGTCCACCTGCGCCTTGATAGCGAGAAAAAACGCGCCGGAGAGAAATGGCTTGATCTCACCATCGGGCGTGCGCCCGCCCTCGGGAAAAATCACCAGCGGCAGTCCGGCCTTCAGGCCCTTCAAGGCCGCGCGAATACTGCTGACCGAGTGGGACGGATTCTGCTGATCGATACAGACTTGTCCCGACCGTTTCAGTTGCCAGCCCACCACGGGATACGACAGGAGCTCTTTCTTGAAGGCAATGCGAAACTGAAACGGCAGGTTCGCATAGAGCACAGGAATGTCGAGCGCCGATGCATGATTCACCGCATAGACGTGTGGCTTCAAGGGGTTAATCTTGTCGAGACCTGTCACCCTTACGGGCGAAAAGATCGTCTTCATGATCAGCCACGACCACGTGGTGGAGAACCAGTGCAACCGCCGTCCACTGCGGTCGAAGAGTCCACCCGGCAGGGCCAGCAGCCCCATCACGATGGTATAGAGCCAGATCAGGGGATCGTAGAAAAAGTACGAGCGTAAACGGCTCAGCCAGCCGTGCTCCAGCCCCGGAATGGCATGAGGACTTGGCCGGAAGGAAACTATCGGAAGGTCCGCCGGAGTACTGCCTCCTGCGCCGGCGTCCCCGCCATTTTCAACGTGATCCACCGATGACTTCAATTCGTGCACACTTCCATTCTAGGCGAAACGACTCGCATGCGACAGTTGCCTTGGCCATGTGAGTGGGCTTGTTACCGAGCCAGAGATTTCCACAGTGTTCCTGCAGGAACGTTGGTCATACGGATCCGTATGTACATCGCCGCGAATCCATCTCAGACCCGCACTCCCAGCAGGGCCATCGCTTCGCCGACCAGATAAATCGAACCCGTCACTACAACGACACCATCCGGTCCAGCGGCGGCGCGAGCTCGATCGAGGGCGGCGGCAATCTCTGAAATGGCTTCAATCTCAGATCCCGTGCGGCTCCCGGCCTGTTGAATCTCTTCTGGAGATACCGACCTGGGATTGTCCGGGCGAGTGGTAATCACCCGCTCGGCCAAGGGGAACAGGATTTCCGTCATCTCTGAGATTGCTTTATCGCGCATGGCTCCGAAAATGAAAATCAGCCGGCGGTTGTCATAGTGCTCCGAAAGGGCGGAGCGGAGCGCCCACGCTCCTGCCGGATTGTGCGCCACATCGAGGACGGTTTCCGGCCAACCGTCCCGGGCAGGAAGTACCTGAAAGCGTCCGGGCCAGCGCGTTTCCCGGATTCCATGTTCAATCGATTCCGGAGTGATTCCCCCAAAACCGAGCTTAGCCAACTCCTCTGCCGCAGCCATGGCCAAGGCCACATTTCGCAACTGGTGCCGTCCTACCAAGGGCGACTCGACCAGAATCTGTTTCCCCATGACCTGCAGCGGGTAGCGGTAGAAGCGCCCGAGGCTGCCGTTCTCCGCGACCTTCGCGTCTGCCTCGGCGTCGTTTGCGGTCAAAGGCTTTTGCGGAGGATCGCCAACTTTCTTTGTACTGCGTACGAGATACCCGCCACTCCCAGGAGAAACCGGCGGCACATATGGCACGGCACTGACCGCGCGCGCACCCAGGTCAAGAATCGTGTTGCCGATTACGTCGTTGGCCTCGGGCTGCTGAGGCAGGGTAACGACCACTCCGCCAGGGCGGATGATTCCCACCTTTTCGCGCGCGATTTCGCCGACGGTATTGCCGAGGAACTTCTGATGATCGAGTGAGATGTCGGCAATCACGCTGACCAACGGTTCGACTACGTTGGTGGCATCGAGCCGGCCACCCATGCCGACTTCAAGCACTGCAATCTCTACCTGCTCACGTGCGAAGTGGGCAAAAGAAATCGCGGTCATCATTTCGAAGAAGCTAGGATGCCAGGGCAAACTTCCCTGCGCGACCAGTCGATCAGCCACGCGATCGACTTCGCCATGCAGCCGGGCGAAATCGTCGTCGCTGATTTGTTCTCCATTCACTCGGATGCGTTCGTTTATTCGTATGAGATGCGGAGAGGTGTAGAGGCCCGTTTTTAAACCGGAGGCCCGCAAGATCGACGCCAGGGTCGCCGCGGTCGAGCCTTTGCCATTTGTCCCTGCGACCAGCACAGCGGGAAACGCTCGCTCGGGATGATTCATGGCCTCCAGCAGAACGCGCATGTGCGCCAGGTCGAATTTGTTCGACGGCGTATGGGCCAACTCGTGCCCAAGCGCGAACATGCTCGCCACTGCGGAGTCGTAGGACATGGGGAGGCAGCTCTAGCCCCTAGCTGCCAGCTTTCCCTCATACGCTAGGAGTTTTGGCTGATTTCAGACTATCAAATTGATTTCGGTTCAGGCATGCAGCAGTTGTAGACCCTTCCGAGGAGCGAGCGCTGACGCTCAGGTTTAGCTAGAAGCCAGCCGCTAGGAGCTAGCAGCTACCCCCATAAACTCCAGCGCCCTCGCGATGTAGGGCTTGAGCTGCTTGCGGGGGACCACCGCGTCCAGCATGCCATGTTCCAGCAGGAACTCGCTGCGCTGGAATCCGGCGGGCAGTTTCTGGCGGATGGTTTGTTCGATCACTCGGGGGCCGGCGAATCCGATGAGAGCTCCTGGCTCCGCGATATTCAAGTCACCCAGCATGGCGAAAGAGGCGGTCACGCCTCCCGTGGTGGGATCGGTAAGCAGCGAGATGAAGGGAACTTTGGCTTTATCCAGCCGGGCCAGTGCTGCGGAAACTTTAGCCAGCTGCATCAGGCTGATCACGCCTTCCATCATGCGGGCGCCGCCGGAGGCGGACACAATAATCAGGGGAATGCGGGCCTCGGCCGCGCGCTCAACGGCACGCGTAATTGACTCGCCCACGACCGCGCCCATGCTGCCACCGATGAAGGCATACTCCATCACGCTCACGACCACCGGACGGCCCAGCAACTTTCCCTGGGCGTTGATGATGGCGTCTTTCAGGCCCGTATCTTTCTGCGCCTGTTTCAACCGCGAGGAATAGGGTTTCAGGTCGACGAACTTCAGCGGGTCAGTGGATGAAATATTCCCGTCGAAGGTCTGGTATTGATTGTCGTCGAGCAACTGGGCCAGGCGAGTCCGGGCGTCGATCCGGAAGTGCTTGTCGCACTTGGGACAGACGTTCATGTTCTCTTCCAGATCTTTCTTCCAGATAATCTGGCGGCAGCCCTCACACTTCACCCACAACCCTTCGGTGCGGACTTTTTTCTCGCCCGAGGTGTCCAGCTCGCCGGATTCGCGTTTAAACCAAGCCATAAGGATTGAGAAATTGGGAAATTGAGAAATTGGGGAATTAAAAAAACTGGCAGATCTTAAATTACCCAATTTTCAGTACTCGATGCCTCTCTGCGCCATCACGCCTTTTTCGTAGGCGTGCTTCACCTGGCGCATCTCGGTGACCGTGTCGGCTGCCTCGACAATTGTCGGGTGCGCATTTCTCCCCGTCAAGATGACGTGGACCATTTCCGGCTTTTTCTTCAGGCTCTCGAGAACCTTCGCCGGATCGAGCATGCCATAGCTGATGGCATAGTTGATCTCATCGAGAATGACCAAGTCCCATTCCGCCGATTGGATCGAGCGGTCGGCCTCGGCCCAAGCCTCTTCGACCATACGTACATCTTCGGGATCGGGCTTCTCCGCGCCTACCTTCACGAAGCCCCGGCCCATCTGTTTCATGACAAACTTGTCGCCGAAAGCTTGCACGGCGTCGAGCTCGCCATAGTGCCACGAGCCCTTCAGGAACTGCAGCATCAGAACCCGCATTCCCTGGCCAACAGCTCGCAGAGCGGTGCCCATGGCTGCCGTGGTCTTGCCCTTGCCCGGACCGGTGTTCACGATAATCAGACCACGACGAATATCGGCCATGCCTGGATTGGAGGTTTGATTCTACTAGAAGCGAAGTCCTCTCTGTACGCCGGCCTTCTTCTTATCTTATCGGGAAGAGGCGACTAATCAGGAAGGGCCCGTGTCCGATACTGGACAGTTTAGTTTCGGAGTGGACAAAAAAAGGTCGGCGGTTGAGAACGGTTCGCCATCTTGTCAAGGATTTGGGCGGCACGCTACGTGGCACTGAAGTTGCACTGTTGTGCGCTGGAACCAGCAGCGCGGATTGCGCGGGCCGGCCAACAGAAGTTTGGCCTGGGTTCGACATTAAAAAAATGGAAATAATCTAGGCCGGAACTCCGTCTGTGTAGTAGGGGAAGAATTTCCAGCATGAGCTGCGGGTACTCTCGGGTTACAGGGTCTACATAAATGTCGCGGTCGGGAAGTTTTCCACGGAACTTCAGCATCCAAAGTTGCGTAGCTCGGTCAGGCGGATCTCTGTCCCCTCGCAAAACTGCGGAGGTCTCATGGTGATCAACAAGTATGCAGTGTTATTGTGTGGACTGCTTTGGGCTCTGCCGGGATTTGCGGCACAGCATGTGGCGGTCCATCCCCGATCGTCCATTGATGCTGCCGACCAGGCGACGGTCAAAGAGATCGTGGATATGGAACGGCAGGCCCGGGAAGCCAGCCTGCGCCGTGATGCCGAATTTTCCCAGCGCACCCTGGCTGAGGATTACGTCGCGATCACCCCTCTCGGCCAGGTAACGACGAAGCAGGATACGCTGTCGGCCCGCAAGAGCGGCCAACTCCGCTATGACACCATCAATGTGAGCGACATGGTGGTGCGCGTCTACGGCGACATGGCCGTGGTCACAGCCCGTGCCGACGTGAAGGGCCACCAGCTCGGGGAAGACTTCAGCGGTCCCTATCGCTATACCCGAGTGTGGGTGCGCCGCACGGGGCACTGGCTGGCAGTGAGCTATCAGGCGACCGTCACGCAGTAGCATGTTGCGTTCCGCAAGTTGGTTGCATAAATCAGCCCCGTCATCGATGATCTGAGCAACGCGAAAGACCTCCGTATTTTCTGCAATGAATCCGAGCCTCGCCTACAATGAAGAACCTTGTCGAGGCAACTCATGACCGTGGATGAAAAGTTCTCCCGGCGATCGTGCATTTTGGGATCGCTGGTTGTAGCCGTTCTTTTCTGCGCCTTGTTCCCCTGCGCTTCTCAGGCACAGGAGAACAAACTCTCCTCTGAAAAGCGCACTCAGATCGAGACTGCCGTTTCTAAGTCCATGGCGTCATCCCATGTTCCGGGAGTTTCGGTCGCGGTGGTCGAGAACGGCGAGTACGAGTGGGGCAGCGGCTTTGGTCTGGCGGACGTGGAAAACAATGTACCGGCAAGTGAACACACGCTCTTCCGGCTGGCTTCGATTTCCAAGTCGCTAACGGCTACGGCAGCACTGCTGCTGTGGGAGCGAGGAAAACTAGACCTCGACCTGCCGGTGCAGAAATACTGTCCGGCTTTTCCGCAGAAGCCGTGGCCGATTACCACGCGGCAGGTAATGGGCCATCTGGCGGGAATTCGGCACTATAAATCCGGGTCGCAGGAAGATCTTGAAGTGGGAAATACCAGGCACTTCGACAATCCGATCCAGGCCGGGCTGGACTTTTTCAAAAACGACGCGTTGTTGTCGGAGCCCGGCAAGCAATTTCACTATTCGACCCAGGGTTACACGCTGGTGGGGTGCGTGATCGAAGGAGCGTCGGGCGCGAAGTATGTGGACTTCATGCGGCAGAACATTTTCGCTCCCGCCGGCATGGACCAGACCCAGGTCGACGATCGCTTTGCCATCATTCCGTATCGCACGCGCTTCTATCAGAAAACGGAATCCGGTTCGGTGCGGAATGCCGACTTCCTCGACTCCAGCTACAAGATTCCCGGCGGCGGCTGGCTGTCGTCGGCTGAGGACATGGCTCGCTTCGAGGTGGCGATTTTGAACGACAAGCTGCTCAAGCGCGCGACGCGCGATTTGATGTGGACTCCGCTGAAGCCGTCGGACGGATCGAAGGATAATTACGGTCTGGGATGGGGCGCAAGCGATGAAGACGGCATCGCAACCGTCGGGCATACTGGCGGCCAGCAAGGTACCAGCACGGCCTTTGTGCTTGCCCCTACGCAGCGGGACGGAGTTGTTGTGCTCGCCAACATGGAAGGCGTCGGTGCCGGGGAACTTGCCGTGGAGATTTTGAAGGTGCTTGTGGGCGCGACCGGAGACGCGCCGAAGAAATGATCATCATTTGCAAGACGCCGCAAAGGTCAACCACAAGATCAGCCCACACACACAAGTCTAAAAATGATTCTTGGCTGGCTGGAAGTCAGGAATTTCTTGATGGTAAGGCACGTGCCGCCGAAGACCGTCCTCAACTTTACACGCCAATGCCATTTTCCAAATCCTCCGCCCTCTTAGTAGGAACACAACTGACTCTATCAGCCCTAGCGCAAACGATCACGCTGATGACAGCGTACGCGCGACCTAATGTCCCGAGTGATACGGGTGCCCCTTCAGAATCGTGAATGCCCGATAGATCTGCTCCAGGAGGACTACGCGCGCCAATTCGTGCGCCAGAGTCATCTTTCCGAGCGAGATCGTATGCTGCGTGGCGGCTCGCGCGCCGTCGCTGAAGCCGTCCGCGCCGCCTATGGCGAAGATCAGGGGCAAGGGATTGCGGTCCTGATAGTCTCCCAGGAACTTGGCGAACTGCTCGGAGGTGAATTCCTTGCCCCGCGAATCCATCAGGATCAGCGTGGACTTCGGCCCGACCTTCGTCGCATCCGAGCGGCCTGACATTTCGAGCAAGGTCGCTTCGTCGCGGACCGGGACGCCTTCCGCCAGCACGTAGCGTGAAATTCGTTTTAGATATTCTTCCGTCAGCGATGCGATCGCCGGTTCTTTCGTTTTGCCGATCCACGCAATCTTGATCTTCACGAGGGGCTGCTAGGCTGTTTTTTTCTTCTTCGCTTTCGCTGCGACCGGTTTGCTCTCTAGCTTTCGTTTTCTGGGGACGGTCTTCAAGTCACCGGGCTCCAGGCGCTTCGCGGTCTTCCATAGGCGCTCCAGATCATAGAACTTGCGCGCTTTCTCGGAGAAAACGTGCACCACGAAGTCGACGTAATCGAGCAATACCCATTCCGCCTGTTTGTATCCCTCGACATGCGCCGGGCGCAGGTCCGCAGCTTTCAAGCGCAGTTCCACTTCGTCGGCGATTGCCTGGACCTGCCGCGGATTCGTTCCGCTGCAGAGAACGAAATAGTCGGTGAATGCTCCCGAACCTTTTTCCATTTCAAGGATGCTGAGTTCTTCGGCCTTTTTCTCCAAGCAGGCTTGGATGGCGGCCGTGATTTGCTGTTTGAGTGCGTTCTTCTTCATTCGGGATTCGTCGTTGGCCCTTCGTCGTTGGTCGTTCGTCCATCCAATTGTAACTGACAGTCGGTTCAGGCCTGCGGAGCACGCAAACGAGAATCATGCGGCACGTTGGGTTTTGGCCGACGAACGACGAACGACCTACGACGATTTATACAACCCCATCTTTTTGATGTATTCCGCGACTGGCGCATCCACGAAACGGGCCAGAGACTTTCCAGCTGCCGCAGCCTGCCGGATCGCGCTCGCCGAGGCGGGTTGGTGCAAATCTCCGAGCAGGTGGATGGTGACTCCCTTCAGAACCAGATCGCCGGTTGCGGCCTGCTTCTGAAATGGCTTCGTGACTTCTGGTCGCGGACGCAGTCTTTCCGGCAATGCGTTGGCAACGTCGGCCAGCGAATATCCCGGACGGTTGGCTACGACGAACTCGCATTCGCGGAACAGTGCTTCGGCCTGATGCCATTTGGCGATGTCGGCAAAAGCGTCCATGCCGATCAGGAGGAAAAGTCTGTCGCTGGCTTTGAACGATTGCTTCAGACGCCGGATGGTATCGATCGTGTAGTTCGGCTTTTCGCGCTTGTCTTTATCTGGGGCCACAGCCTCTTCAGGAGCCTCCAGCAAAGAGGGCGCGAAGGCTTTGTGCTGGGCCGTGGCCAGAGCCAGCATGGCAAACCGGTGCATGAAAGGCGAAAGTGGCTGGCGCTGTTTGTGAGGCGGAATGTTCGCCGGCACGAAATAAATTCGGTTCAGTTTGTAGTGGTCCAGCGCCGCTTGCGCCAGGGCGAGATGCCCGCGATGAACCGGGTCGAAGGTCCCGCCAAAGAGTCCTATGTTCATAGAGTGTGGCCAGTCCCGCATAGTGTCCAGATTCCCGCCTTGGGATGCAAGCTGAATCGTGCTGGCATTGGCCAACTGGCCATCTTTTTCATGGACTTACGAGCAAGTCCGAGCCTCGGCCATTCTCAGAACGCCAGATGAACTCCTGTAACTATCGTGTTTCCCATTATGGAACTAGGATTAGGCCATGCGAGTAACCCTCCCCCTACTCCGCATTGCACCGGCACGTGCGCCCATTATTCGCTATGGGGTCGCGGTGCTGAGTACCGCCCTAGCGCTGATTCCCACCATCATGCTTGCGGATGTATCGGAAAGCCGCCTCGCTCTGTTTGGCGTGGCGGTGATGGTGAGCGCCTGGTACGGGGGTTGGAAGCCTGGAGCCGTGGCCACGGCCTTCGCGCTTACCGTCAGCGCTTACTACTCGCTCACGGGGCCGCATAGCGTGACAGAGTCGCGCACGGCCATCATCCGCCTTTCGCTGTTCTTTTTTGTGGCCATGTTGATTTGCTGGCTCAACGCCGCCTTGCGGGCAGCGCAGGACAATTTGCGCCGCTCCGAGCTGAATTTCCGCTCGCTGGTCACGAACGCTCCCTACGGCATCTGCCGCTGCGATTCCACCGGAAAGATTCTCGATGCGAATCCTGCATTCCTTCAACTACTGGGGCACTCGTCAGTCGATCAGTTGGTCAGGCAACACATCTTTGGCCTATACGCCGAGACCGACCAGTGGTTCGAGCTAGCCGATTTTCTTCGTTCCGCGGAGCCCTTCAAGGGATTGACGGCGGAATGGAAACGCAAGGACGCGAGCACGACACTGGTTCGCATCTCCGGCCGCTCCGTCAGCAGTGGCCCGGAGGGCGAGGTGGTGTTTGAGCTGTTTGCCGAGGACGTCACGGAACGGCGCGTGCTGGAGCAACAATTGCGTCAGTCTCAGAAGATGGAAGCTGTGGGCCGTCTCGCCGGTGGCATCGCACATGATTTCAATAATCTGTTGATGGTGATTTCAGGCTACTCGGAATTTCTCCTGGAGCGGCTGGGAGCTGAGCCGCACCTGCGCGGTCCGGCGCAGGAAATCGCCAGTGCTGCAGAGCGCGCCTCGTCATTGACACGGCAATTGCTCGCGTTCAGCCGCAAGCAGATGCTGGCGCCCAGGATCGTCAACTTGAATGACGTGGCCACAGAAAACATCAAGATGCTGACTCGGATGATTGGCGAGGACATCGACCTAGTGATGGTTCCCGGGCCGAATTTGTGGGCGGTACGAGCTGACGCCGGGCAGATCGAGCAGGTCATCATGAACCTGGCTGTCAATGCCCGCGACGCGATGCCTTCGGGAGGAAAGCTGACGATCGAGACCTCCAACGTCACGCTCGATGAGGACTACGCGCGCGTTCACGCGCCATTGCCCGCTGGGGATTACGTGATGATCGCCCTCAGCGACACCGGCGACGGCATGGATAACGAAACCCAGTCGCACATCTTCGAACCCTTCTTCACAACGAAGGGAACAAAAGGAACCGGCCTTGGTTTGTCGACGGTCTACGGCATCATCAAGCAAAGCGGCGGATATATCTGGGTGCACAGCGAGGTCGGCAAAGGAACGACGTTCAAGATTTACTTGCCCCGCGTAGCCTCAACAGGGCAAGCGACCGCGCAAGTCGCCGCCCCGGTCGAATATCGCAAAGTCGAACCCGGCACGGAAACCATTCTGCTGGTCGAAGACGAGGCCAATCTGCGCTACCTGGCGCGCCAGTATCTGGAAAAGCAGGGCTACAAGGTAATTGAGGCAGCCGATGGCGCCGTCGCCATGCAAATCGCTGTGGCACATGACAAGGTGATTCACCTGCTTCTCACCGACGTGATTATGCCCGGCATGAATGGGCGCGAACTCGCGCAGCGTATTTGCGAAATTCGCCCCAACGTGAAAGTTCTTTATATGTCAGGCTACACCGAAAATGTGATTGGACACGATGGCATGCTGGATGACGGTGTGCGCCTGCTCCAGAAGCCCTTTAACCTTCGCGACCTGAAAAGTATTGTCCGCGAAGTGCTCGACTCCGCTCCAACTCCCCCGGAGGTCGCCATGTCCACGCAATCCGCTGAAGCACTCCACGCTCCGCAAGCCAGAGAAGTTTCCTCTGTGCGGGCGCAAAGATTCTATATTCAATTGCCGCTGCGCTACCGCCGGCTCGGCGAGAAGGAGTGGCATGTGGGCACAACCGAGAACATCAGCCGATCAGGATTGCTTTTCGAAGCGGATGAATTATTGCAGCCAGCCGCGCAACTGGAAATTAATCTCGTGCTGCCGGCGGAAATCGCCGGACTGTCGTCCACGGAAGTAGTATGCCGCGGAGAAGTTGTGCGTACGGTGCAGAGCCGTGGAGAAATGGTGAGCCCCGCCCTCGCCGCCCGCATACTGCAGTATCACTTCCAGCACGGCCCCCTGCCAAGAGCGTAACCGGCAGCGGGTGAAGTCGGAAGATTCTTCATAGTGGTCGCTACGGCGCCTTCGAGTACCTGGCTAGTTCTCTCAGCGATCTCTGCGGTTAAGATGTTGGCTCGGATGCTTGCTTCAAGTCCTTCTCCCGCAGTTCTTCCACTGCGGCTGCCATCGCGTATTTCAATTCCTCAATGCCCTGGCCCGTCACGGCGGAGATTTCGTAAAGCTTCAACTTGTGTTTCTTGCAGTAGCGTTTCAGGTCGGCCAGTTTGTTTTTGTTGACAACATCGATCTTCGACGCCGCCATGATCATCGGCTTCTCGTCGAGATGCGCCCCAAAACTGCCGAGTTCACCCAGAATGACCTCGACGTCTTTCGTGACATCCGGGCGCCCGCTGGCGTCGGAAACGTCGACCAGATGCACAAGAAGGCGCGTGCGTTCGATGTGCCGCAAGAACTGCGTCCCTAGTCCCGCCCCCGTGTGCGCACCTTCGATCAAGCCAGGAATGTCCGCAACCACAAAGCTTACGTCATGCTTCGCGTCGCCCACGGCAACCACGCCTAAGTTGGGTTCCAATGTAGTGAAGGGATAATCCGCGATCTTGGGCCGCGCCGAGGAAATGCGGGATATCAGCGTGGACTTGCCCACGTTGGGATATCCCACAAGTCCCACGTCGGCGAGTAGCTTTAACTCCAGGCGATAGGTATGTTCTTCGCCGGGACGGCCCGCCTCATGTTCGCGCGGGGCCTGGTGCACAGATGTGGCGAAGCGAGCGTTTCCGCGTCCGCCACGCCCGCCACGGGCGATCACAAAAGTGTGGTCGGGCTGCGTAAACTCGAAAATCCTATCGCCGGTTTCGTCGTCGTAGACAATCGTTCCGACCGGAACCTTCAGAACCACGTCGCCGCCGTCGCGTCCAGTCTTGTTCGAACCTTCGCCGTGGCGTCCGCGCTCGGCTTTGTGTTCGGGATTGAAACGGAAGTGCACGAGCGTGTTGTGGCGCTCGCTGGATTCCATGACGATGTCGCCGCCCCTACCGCCGTCTCCGCCGGAGGGTCCACCGCGCGGAACGAACTTCTCCCGCCGGAAGGCCATGCAGCCATTGCCCCCGTCCCCCGCCTTCACCCGAATTTTGGCCTCATCGATAAACATTTGTGAAGTCGTTCTGAGCGGCGGGTTGAGCCCTCCAACAAAAAGGCCTCGTCCCGAAGGCGAGGCTTTTGACGCGGGCGCTCCCGCCACGCGGACCCTTCCGAAAACGAGACGCTACTCGATTTCCATCGGTTCGACCATTACGAACTTGCCCATCTGTCCCTTGTTCAGGAACTTGATGCGGCCGGTAATCTTGGCGAAGAGTGTGTCGTCTTTGCCGCGGCCGACGTTCAGTCCTGGCTTCACGCGCGTGCCGCGCTGCCGCACGATGATAGTGCCGCCGGGAACGACCTGCCCGCCAAATGCCTTAAATCCAAGCCGCTGCGCGTTCGAATCGCGGCCGTTTCGTGAAGTGCCTTGCCCTTTTTTATGTGCCATAAGACGGTTCTCAATTCTCGATAGTCGGTAACCTGTGTAGGGACGGGCGACTCGTCCGTCCAGCCTTACTTCTTCTTCGGATGCGACTTCTTCGCGGCCTTTTTCGGCGCAGCCTTTTTCTTGGCGTGCTTCTTGGCCTTAGCGTGGACTGCCGGCGCTTCGTGCTCGTGAGCTTCATGCTCATGGGACTCGAGCGCTTTCACTTTCTTCGGTTTCGCTTCTTTCTTGGGCAGTTCAGGAGCCTTGAAGCTCTGTCCGTCAAAAGCGATCTCAGAGATGCGCACCGCTGTATAGGCCTGCCGGTGTCCGCGCAGTTTCTTGTACTGTTTTTTGCGCTTGTAGTGGAAGACCAGGATCTTCGCGCCGCGGCCCTCTTCCACAATCTCGCCGACCACGCGCGCATCCGACTGCAGGCCTACTTTGCCCTCTTCGCCGGAAACCGCCAACACCGGGAACTCCAGCTGACCGTCGGTGCCCGTGGCCATTTTCTCGACTCGAATTACGTCTCCGGGCGCCACCCGGTACTGCTTTCCACCGGCGCGGATAACCGCGTACATACGTCTGCCTCCGTCAAATGTCGTGAAATTCAACCCGTAAATGGAACTTTTGCATCAAAACGGGTTCAACGAGACCCAGGGCGCACACGAGCGCGATGGGTTGCAATCTTCCTTTGCTTGCTGTTTTTCCGCTTCGGCGCTTCAGCAGCCAAGGCAGGCCTAACCAGAACGGGTCGGCAAGTACAGGCAAACTCAATTATTCTAGCGTGCGCTGTGGAAATCGGTCAAACGGAATCGCCGACCGGCAGGCCCTCCCGCTGCAGTTTTCTCCTTGCCGTCTTTGTGCTTTTTTCTCACGTGTGCGAAAATTCCGCCGGATTCCCTTGGAGGAGACCCCAAATGATGAAGCGCTTTTTCACCGTTTCGCTGTGCTTGCTCGCCCTGACGTCGTCCGGCCTCGCGCAAATGAAGAAGCCGGTAATGAAGAAATCCAGTGCGGTCCCCGCTCCCGACAAAGCTTATCTGCAAAAGATCTGGGATGGTTGGTCGACTCTCGATACCGCCAACGTGTCCAAGTATTACGCCACCGGGCCCCACACATTTTTTGACATCGCTCCACTGAAATACGACAGCTGGGAGGAATACGAGAAGGGCGTAAAAAATGTTTTCTCCGGTTACAAGAGCGCAAAGTTCACACTCAACGATGATGCGGCGATACATCCCCACGGAGAACTTGTCTGGGCTACGGCCACCATTAAGGAAGAGATGAGCACGAAAGCTGGAAAAGTCGAGATGGGAAACTTCCGCTGGACGGCGGTTTTTGAAAACGAAGACGGGAAGTGGCTGATTGTTCACGAGCACGTTTCCGCCCCTGTGCAGTAAGACTCTGGCCACTCGCTGTCATCCCGAGCGAAGCGATGGACCTGGGTTCATGCCGGCGCCGCGACTTCTGATGCGCTATCTGCAGAACCCTAATCCCTGGCGTTGCTCGGGGGGACAATGCTGCCGCGATGACAACGATAGCTTCTCAATACGACTTCCAGAAAAAGTACGCGGTCATGCCCGCGCCCACCAGCACGACGAACATGCGAATCCATGTCTGCGGCATCTTCAGCGCATAATGCGCGCCCAGGTATCCACCGGCAATTGCGCCGATGATCATTATTGTGCCGGGTTTCCAATACACTGCGCCGGCCAAAATAAAAGTCACCACCGCGACGCCGTTGATCACGAATCCCAGCACGCTCTTCAGCGCATTCATGGCATGAATGTCGGTCATGCCCAGGGCGGCCAGCATGGCGAGCATCACAATGCCCATGCCACCGCCGAAGTAACCGCCATACACGGCGACGCATAATTGAAATAGGGCTGTCCCTGTGAGCGCCGCAGCCGAAGCTTCGTGCTCAATCACCGACTTACGGCCGCCGGCAAGTGTCTTGCCGAAAGCAAAAAGCAGAGTCGCTCCTAGAGTGAGCCAGGGGAGTACTCGCATGAAGGTGTGGGCTGGAGTCTTCAAGAGTAGAAACGCGCCGGCCAGTCCCCCAACGAGACTTGCGGCCAGCAACGGAATCATCACGCGATGTGGAACGTCCAGCTGTTTGCGATATGCTCCTCCGCTAGCCGCGGCTGCAGACCACAGGGCGATCGTGTTGGTGGCGTTGGCAGGAATCGGAGGTACGCCGGTAAACAGAAGCGCTGGAAAGGCGACGAAGCTTCCGCCTCCCGCGACGGCATTCAGCGCTCCGCCGAGCGCACCGGCGAAAAAGAGGAAGATGGCGGACTCGAGCGTCAAGAAGTAAGGTGTATCAGAAACTGTGCCGCCAATGGGGGAAAATGTAGCGCCGCCACTGCGAGGGCGAGACGCCTCGCGACAGCCGGCAAGATGCCGGCGCTACTACGCGCAAATACTCGCGTCTTGGCAGCATCCGATTACCTCTGTAATCGCAGGTAACATGAAACATCTGGCAGAAACATCGAGCCTGCGGCAGGGTTGATAACAACTGAGATCGGTGGGGGACTCGTTTATGCGAAACGGAATCGTGGTCGTCACTCTTATCGTGACGTGCAGCGTCGCTTGGGGACAGACAGCGAGCGCTCCGTCGAGTGGTGCGCAGGCTGACAGTTCGCAGTCGATGCCGGGCATGAATATGCCGGGCATGTCGGGTCACGACATGTCGAAGATGCAAATGAAGACGAAAGATATGGACATGCGTGCAGACCAAGACGGCGAGAAAGAAGCCGACGCCGATGCCAGCGCTCATGTCATGAACTCCATGGAAGGGCACATGGACATGGGCCCACACATGAAGATGACGTCCTTGCGGCAACCGAAATCCGGGGATGGGGCGCGTGCGCAGCAGGTAGCGGAACAAGCGCGCAAAGCCTCAGAGAAATATACGGATTATCGCACCGCTCTGGCCGACGGCTACAAGATTTTTCATCCCGAGCTTCCGCAGAAGATGTATCACTTCACGAACTACGGATACGGCATCGAAGCGGCCTTCCATTTTAATCCCGAGCACCCTACGTCACTGCTCTACGAAAAACACGGGGACGAGTACAAACTGATCGGCGTGATGTATACGGCACCCAAGCGGTTCACGGAAGATCAGCTCGACCAGCGCATCCCTCTGAGCGTGGCGCAGTGGCACGAGCACGTGAACTTCTGCGCCGCTCCGTCCGACCGCCGGAAGGAAATGCTGGCGCCGCATGGAGAGTTCGGATTACGAGGTTCCATCACCACGCAGGAAGCGTGCAACGCAGCCGGCGGGACTTTTCATCCCGTGATCTTCAATTGGATGGTACATGTTTATCCATTTGAAAAAGATCAGGCAAAGGTCTGGTCGGTCGAGCGCCAGCACGGCGACTCAGACTGATGCGGCTGGTAGATTCGGGTGGCAGCTTCATGTGGCGCTAGCACTCCGTTCGACAAGCTCAGCGCAGGCTCTGCCCGCGAAATTTAACCCCAGCGACCACTTTCCAATCCCTGCGCGCGTCGCAGGTTTCGCGAACTCGATAAGTTCCGGCTCTTCATCCGGTAAGAGCCTTCGCGGCAAGAGTGCCCGCGCCACACAAGTTGCGGCTCGCCGCAAACTCAACTCACAAAACAATCGCCTGATGTTCGCCTCGCGAAAATGAATTAGCTGCGCTTTTTTGCTATCGGAAAGATGCGCGCATCGTCCAAGCAATACAACGAGATCGCGACTCCTAAGAGAACTCGTGAGGGGCGAATGCGTAATCTTTCAGGCTGAACAAGAGGCCGGCGCGGAGGTAACGGCGGCTAGAAATGATTCCGACACTTTGCGGGGTCTGGGGATTCTCTCACACTCGGTTTGGCGGCCCAGGTGAGAAAACCCCCATCGCGGCAGAGCAAGCTGGTGACTTGCCCGCACAACCCCAACGGCAGCATTGTAGGCGATTCGCGCGGAAACACAAGTACTTTCGCGCGCTGGTCGTGAACCGGGCCGCCCCAACCGTTTCCCGACGTGACTTCGGGAAAGAAAATAAGGAGCAGCTATGAAGTTCTCGACAATTTCCAGTCGTCTCGTAATCCAGAGCGCAGTAACGGGGTTAGCTTTGCTGCTGGCCTCGAGCGCATTCGCAGCGACAAAGGCCGACATGACCTTGCAGAGTCCCACCACCATTAATGGAGCCAAGCTGAAACCGGGCGACTACAAACTGCAGTGGGAAGGCAGCGGTCCCAACGTAGAAGTCAGCATCCAGCAAGGCAAGAAGGTAATCGCCAAAGTGCCGGCGAAAGTCGTGGATCTGAATTTCCCATCCCAGAACAACGCAGCCATCCTGAAAATGAACGGCGATGGAACCAGCACCCTCGCCGGCGCCCGTTTCGAAGGCAAGAAGTTCGCTTTGGAGATTGGTGAGTCCAGTGACAGTATGCAAGCGGGGTCGAGTAAGTAGCTCGTAACCGACGATAGTCAAAAGGGGGGAGCGCGGGAACGCTCCCCTTTTCATAACCAGACTTTTGCCTCTAATTCTTCACAGTCATCGCGTCGGAGTCTACGGCTTTCTTGCCGGTGACGCCTTCGAGTCCCGCCAGCACTCCCCGGTAATCAGTTTTGTCGCACTGCATCGCGAAACCGCCCTTCTTGTCACCATCGGCCCATGTCAACCCGACAAAATGCTTTTTCGACTTGGTGAGCGCCATCAGCGCGCCGATACCGAAAGAGACGACGGCAAGGCCGATGGCCGCTCCGACTCTGCGATGCACGTCCTGCCCATAGCTTACCTCCGTAATAGAAGATGTGGGAATGGTTACAACGTCGGTTTTGTCTCTCACCAGTCGAATTTGGTTTGACTCTATAAACAGTCTCATGCCGGTTCCCGCTTTTGTATCTGGGATTGATCATCCGTCATAGTTGACCTTGTACCCCGAGTCACCGGCAATAACGGTCAGAGGAAGTGCAAAACAGAAGTGCAAAACAAAGGACAAGCACGAGCAAGCTCTTCATACGCCTCCATACCTTCCAAGACTTAATGTTGGGCCGGAGAAGGGAGCCTGGGACGCCGCCATTATGCTTCTAGCAGCATTCTTCAGCAATGGCTCGACGTACAAAATGAGAAGGGAGCGCTTTCGCGCTCCCGATTCGGGTTAACACAGCACCTGCTTCCTTCAGTACTTCGGCACCTTCGGATCTACGCGCTCCGACCACGCCGTGATCCCACCGGCCAGGTTGTGCACCTTCGTGAATCCTGCCTGCTGCAGGAATGCGACCGCCTTGGCGCTGCGCCCGCCCATCTTGCAGTGGACTACGATTTCGCGGCTGGAATCGAGTTCGTTGACGCGATTCGGCAGATCGTTCAGCGGGATCAGGTATCCGCCGATATTGCAGATCTGATATTCATGCGGCTCGCGCACGTCGAGCACGAAGAGATCGTCTTTCTTGTCCAAACGCCGCTTCAGGTCTTCCACTTGAATTTCGGGAACGCCACTGGCCACCGGTTTTTCCTCCCCGCGAATGCCGCAAAACTCGTTGTAGTCTATCAGCTTCGTAACCGTGGGGTGGGTGCCGCACACCGGGCAGTCGGGATTCTTGCGCAACTTGAGTTCGCGGAACTTCATGCCCAGCGCGTCGATCAGCAGCAAGCGCCCGATCAGAGGATCGCCGATGCCCAAAATTAACTTTATGACTTCAGTCGCCTGCATCACGCCCACCAGACCGGGAAGAATGCCGAGCACGCCGCCTTCGGCGCATGACGGAACCAGTCCTGGGGGCGGGGGCTCCGGATAGAGGCAGCGATAGCACGGCCCATCCTCTGTAGCAAACACGCTGGCCTGTCCTTCGAAGCGGAATATCGAGCCGTAAACATTCGGCTTGCCAGAGAGCACGCAGGCGTCGTTCACCAGATAACGCGTAGGAAAGTTGTCGGTTCCGTCGGCGATGATGTCGAAGTCGAGAAACAGTTCCATGGCGTTCGCGCTGCTCAGCCTGGTGTCGAATGTCCGCAGATTTAAAAATGGATTGATGCCCATGAGTTTGTCCGCTGCGGAATCGAGCTTCTTGCGCCCTACGTCGGCGGTGGAATGAATAATCTGCCGTTGCAGATTCGTATAGTCCACCACATCGAAGTCGACCAGACCGAGAGTGCCCACTCCCGCGGCCGCCAGATACAACGCCAGCGGCGATCCTAGGCCGCCCGTGCCAATGCAAAGCACGCGCGCCGCTTTCAGCTTCTGCTGCCCCGCCATCCCAACTTCAGGCATGATCAGATGGCGCGAGTAGCGCAGGATTTCGTCCTTGTTCAGCGTTACGGGAATCTCTGTGATAGTGGCCATAAACTCCTCAAATGAATTTTAGTCTGCTGATTGGAATTGATGCTCTGCTAAATGAAGGCACTAACAGCAGGAAGGTCGACACATGCAACAGCGCGTTTGAGCCGAAGGCTTCAATTCCAGATTCCGTAGCGGATCAAAAGTCTCCAATCAGATCGCGCCTCCGGCGATGGAAGGCACGATGGAAATGTTATCACCTTCCTTGAGCGCGGTCGCTTCCTTGTGCAGGTAGCGGATATCTTCGTCGTTGACGTAGAGGTTGACGAATGCTCGCAATTTACCATCCTCGGTGTAAAGGTGCTTCCGCAGATCGGGATGCTGCGCCACCAGTTCGCTCATCGCTTCGCCGACCGTCGTCCCCGGCACTTCTACCGAGGCTTGTTTGCCAACATACTGACGCAAAGGGGTAGGAATGTGAATTTTATTCATGGACCTACAGTAAGAGATGCCGAAGGCGTGCGGCAAGATTCAGCAGAACCAGTCTTAGGAGTCAGGTCTTGGGCTTACGCCGCGAACGGCTTGGTTACGAATTCCCGGCCTTGTTCCCAGGTTTAACACATAACAGTCCCGTGCCCCGGAAGTCACTTATTTCTCCTGCCGAAGCCACTTAGAATCTTTGCGAACAACAGGGAGAACTTCGATGGCGATTTTCGATCCAGCTCGCAGCAGAATTATTGATGGAGGCGGTCATGGCGGCGGCCTGCTTCGCCTGATAGGCTTGGGGATCGCCGCATTCCTGCTCGTGATCCTCCTGTTCAGCGCGGTCACGAAGGTGGGGACAGGCCACGTGGGCGTGCTCAGTCTATTCGGCAAAGTGTCCGGCGAAACCCTCGGCGAGGGCATTCACCTCATCAATCCGCTGAAGACCAATAACGAGCTTTCCATTCAGACGCAGACGCTGAAGGAATCGGCCAGCGTGCCTTCGAGCGAAGGTCTGATGATGAGCCTCGACACGTCGCTCATCTATCACCTGAACCCGGACCGCGCCGCCGAAGTTTTCCAGAAGATTGGCGCCGATTATGAAAATGTCGTGGTCGAGCCCACGCTGCGATCCGCGATCCGCGAAGCGACGGCATCCCATACGGCTAATGCGCTTTACACCGGCGAACGGGAGATGGTGGCCAAACAGATTTACGATCAAGTCACTACCCAGCTCAATCAGCGCGGCTTGACCGTAGAAAATGTGCTTCTACGCGACATTCAACTTCCCGCCACGCTCAAGGCCGCCATCGAAGCGAAGCAACAGGCCGAGCAGGAGTCGCTGGCCATGAATTTCCGTCTGCAAAAAGAGACCCAGGAAGCCCAGCGCAAGCGAATCGAGGCCGCGGGTGTCCGTGACTTCCAGCAGATCGTCGCCCAGGGCATTACCCCGTCATTACTTGAATGGAAAGGAATCGAGGCAACAGAAAATCTGGCCAAGAGTCCTAACTCTAAGGTGGTCGTGATCGGCAACAACAAAAACGGCCTACCACTGATTCTGGGGCAGTAGCTGAACTGTTGAAATCAGAATCGCTTGGCATAGGAACGGTTATGGAAGGAGGGCCCGCCCTCGGCCGTCCATGGCCCGAAGGGAGACGCTTTTTCGCCTGCGCTGCTACCATGAAATAGTGCAGCCCCTGCTCGAAGTTCGACAATTAAATATTGAATTTGCCGGCCAGAAAACTCCCGCAGAGACTCAAGCCCCTTCTGCGGTCCGCGATCTCAACTTCTGCATCGCACCGGGCGAAGTCCTTGGCCTGGTCGGCGAGTCCGGCTCCGGCAAGTCGATTACATCTCTCGCCATCATGCGTCTGCTGCCACCGCAGGCCCGCGTATCCGGAGAAATTTTCTTCGCAGAAGACCCTGTTGAACCACGGGATCTGCTCACGCTAAATAACGATGCCATGCGCCAGCTTCGGGGCTCTCGCATCGGAATGATTTTTCAGGAGCCCATGACCGCTCTCAATCCAGTGATGCGCGTTGGAGATCAGATTGCCGAAGCAGTCGTGGCGCACCACTCCATTTCGAAAAATGACGCCTGGCGGCGTGCCGTTGACGCCATGAACGAGGTGGCGATTCCGGACGCCGCGCGCCGCGCACGCGACTATCCTCACCAACTCTCCGGCGGGATGCGGCAGCGCGTCATGATCGCCATGGCCATTGTGAACCGGCCGCCGTTACTGATTGCCGACGAACCGACCACGGCGCTTGACGTCACCATTCAAGCGCAGATTCTAGAACTGCTCGCTCAGTTGCGGACCAAGTTCAGGCTGGCGATGCTCTTCATTTCGCATGACCTGGCCGTGGTCTCACAGGTCGCCGACCGGGTTGCCGTGATGTACGCCGGCAGTCTGGTGGAAATCGGGGAGAAGCGACATATCTTCCAGTCGCCCGCGCATCCCTACACGCGCGGTCTGCTCCGCGCCGTGCCCGATCTCAAGACGGACCGACACAGTCCCCTGCAGACGATCGAAGGCACGGTCCCCGCACTGCAGGCCATGCCCCCGGGCTGCGGGTTCGAGCCGCGTTGCGAATTCCGCATTCCCCAGTGCGCGCGTGATTTTCCGCCGCTGGTCGAAATCACGGCCGGGCACTGGGCACGCTGCCCGGTGGTGAATTCCTAGCGGATGGCTAGACTTCTCGCTGATCGCACAATCTGCCATATCAGTGCTTGTGCAACAGAATGCCCAGAATCCGCAATCAAATTATTGTTTCCGGCGGAGGTTGAACGAAACAGCGTCTATCGCTTGAAGGGAAGCGAGTCTGGCGGAGAGGGAGGGATTCGAACCCCCGATACCCTTTCGGGTATGCCGGTTTTCAAGACCGGAGCCATCAACCACTCGGCCACCTCTCCGGCTGCCGCACCCGCACACTAGCAGAGGCGGCGCGCAATCCTCCGCTGCTCGTTAGTTTACAACAGGTAAGACCCATCTTACGGCTTGGGCAGGAGGCCGAATGCTCTGGAATGAAATTCCATAACTTCGGCGAAGTGCGACAGAAAATAGGGCAGACTGTGGTCGCCGGGATATGGGTGATATTGGTGCTTCACGCCTTCTTTCTGCAATTCGTCGTGCAGGGCGACCGCGCCTTTTTCAAAACCGTAATTGTCGTCCTGGCCACAGTTGAAATAGATGGACAGCTTTCGCAAAGCGGTGGCATTTCTTTTCGCCAGGACAAACGGACTGTTGTCGTTCCATTGGGACAGGTTGATTGGCTTGCCGAACACTGCTGCAAGTACTCCCGCCAGAGGAGCTCCGGCCCGGGATGCGGAGTCCAGCGTTTGCGGCGATTCGGTGATGAGTGCAGCGCTCTGGGCGCTCACGGCCGAGAAAAGTTCAGGATGCGCGAAGGCGAAGCGCAACGCTCCGTAGCCGCCCATGGAAATTCCGCTGATGGCGCGGCCTGCGCGGCCGGGACGTATTCGGTATTTGCTTTCGATGTGGGGCAGAAACTCCTGCAGAAAAAAATCGTTGTAACGCACGGAACCATCGGCGGAGTTGATGTAAAAACTACGTCTGCCTTCGGGAGCGACGATGAGAAAATCGCCCATCTTGCCCTGATTACGCAGATCTTCGAGCAGGGTCCAGCCTCCACTGTTGAACAGAGTCTGTTCGTTGTCGCCCAAGCCGTGCAAAAAATAGAGTACGGGATAACGCTTTGGTGAGTGCGGGCTGGCGCCTGAATCGTAGGCCGCAGGCAAGTAGACGCAATAGTGAACCATCCGGCCGATTATGCGGCTGTTCAAAGCGTTGCAGTCGATGCGGCTCTGAGCGGCGGCCGTAAAGGCTGCTGTCGAAAAGAACAAGAAGGCAAGGCTGATCACGCGGATCATTCGGGAGCTGTCATTCGTAGCGCAGCGCTTGTACTGGGTCGAGTTTGGCGGCGCGCGCAGCCGGATAGAGGCCCGACACCAGACTCACAAGGAACGAGAATCCGATCGCCAATCCAACCAGCCACCATGGGACAGCCCAGAAATTATCCGGAGTAAGAGACTCACGCCTCAAATAGACGTTCGTTGCCAAATTTATACTCCGCCCAATGGCCCAGCCGAGAGCGACTCCGGCGACCCCGCCAAGAATCCCCATAGCGCCGGCCTCGGCGAAGAAGAGCTTCTTAACATCTCCATCGCTAGCCCCAATGGCCTTCATGATGCCGATCTCGCGGCGTCGTTCGAGAATGGCCATCACCAGTGTGTTGACGATTCCTATCGATGCGACTGCCAGTGCCAGACTGCCGAAAATCAACAGGAACAGATCAAGAACTCGGAAAAACGTGCGCAAACTCTGGCTCGCATCGAGCAGCGAAAATGTGGTAAACCCCATTTTCTTGATGGCGTCTTCTACGACCTGCACTTGGGTAGGATTTTTCACGCGCACGCTGACCGACGCATAAACCGGTTGACCGCTGGCCGCTTGCGAGATTTCGCGCAGGTCGGTAGGCTGCATCACGTGAAGACCTTCCGCCAACCTCAGCGGAAGAAATACTTTGGCTCGGGCTGGACCGCGCATGCTCTCCGGGTCCAGATCGGCGACGCCGACAATCTTGAGCTTCTGTTCCCGTGAAACTACGGAGTAGGCGGCTCCAGCGAGATCGCTATCCTTCGAATTCGTGGCACTGGCGAGCGGGGGCGCCGTCGGGGTCACGCTGGCCGCACGCTGCGCGTACCGCATCGTCAATTCCTTGCCTAGGAGAGGCTTCGCAATATCGGAGACAGGAGGTTCAACGCCGCCACGCGCCGGAGTCTTGCCTAACAATTCCTCAGCAAATGTTTTTTGAAGAATTACCTCAGGTGCCGCCTCCGAGGAAAAGAAACTGCCTTGCATACCGTCGAAAGCATCATTAGATTTCGCGGACGAGGGTAACGCCGAGATCATGGTCAGATGAGGCTTGTCCTCGTAGCGCACTTCCGTGATGAAGCGAATATCAGGATAAGCCTCGAGCACGTTGGGCAGACGTTCGATTTCCTGTCGCGAGGATTCGTCAAGAACGCGGCTCTCGCCAGGAGTGGGCCCACTGCGCTCTTCGCTGCGTTCGCGGTTACGCAAATCGCGGCGCGAAGTGACGACAACCGTGTCGAACAATCCCGACTTCCCCAATCGCCGCGACGCTAGTTGTTGCAGGCCAATGCCCAGCGAGAGCATCGCTACGAGCGACGCTACTCCGACCGAAATTCCAATCGTGGTCAACGAGTTTCGCAGCAACGACTCGCGCAGATTCCGCAGGGCGAGTTCGGCCAGATCGGGAATCTTCACGATTGTCCTCCCACGCCACCGGCGGTGGGCGCGTCCGGCCTATCATCGTTCAACCGGTCATCGATCAGCTTCCCATCCGCCAAAAAAATCATGCGCTGCGCGTAACGCTCGGCCAAGGCACGCTCGTGCGTCACCATTACGACGGTCATTCCCAATTCCCGATTGAATTCGCGAACCATATTCATGATTTCTGTTCCGGTATGGCTGTCGAGATTCCCGGTAGGCTCATCGGCCAGCAAAAGCTGCGGACGATTGATCAGAGCGCGTGCCAAAGCGGCTCTCTGCTGTTCCCCGCCGGAAAGTTCGCTGGGACGATGGTTCATGCGTGCCCGTAATCCTACTCGTTCCAGGGCGTCAGTAGAAAGACTTTGACGCTGGCTGCGATCGACCTCCGCAAAACGCAGTGGCAGTTCCACGTTCTCCGCCAGTGTCATGCTGGGAATCAAATTGAACGACTGAAATACCATACCCACAACGCGCAGCCGGTATTTGGCCAGTTCTTCGCGGGAGAGTTTTGCCAGATCACGATCCTGCACGATGACACTTCCCGACGTTGGACGATCGAGTCCTGCGATCAGATTCAGTACGGAAGACTTGCCCGAGCCGGAACTCCCGAGGAGCGCGACAAATTCTCCGGCACGAACATCGAGCGAGACACCGTCGACCGCGCGGATCAGGGTCTCGCCCATGCGGTAATGTCGGCAAAGATTTTCGCTGCGAATTGCGACGGTCTCGCGTGCAGCAGAAACTGCGGGAGCTGTCGTCATAAAGTTAGCGCATCTCCCCACGTAGTACGCGCAAGGCGTCGCCGGCCTTTACATCACTATTCTTAGCTTCTGCGCTGCTACTCACCGTGACTGCATCTCCTTCGCCTGGAGCCAGGAATAGATTTTCTTCGACTCCGTGTTGGCGGGTGTAAAGGTCATAGTAGCGTCCACGCGCGGCATAAAGTTGGGCATGCGTGCCCCGCTCCACGATCTGCCCCTGTTCCATCACCATAATCTGGTCGGCACGGCGAATTGTGGAAAGGCGGTGGGCAATGACGAACGTTGTCCGCCCTTGCATCAGATAAGCGAGTCCCTGCTGGATCATCTGTTCCGATTCCGAGTCGAGGCTGGACGTGGCTTCATCCAGAATCAGAATGCGCGGTTCAGCCAGAATCGCCCGGGCAATCGATATTCGTTGCCGCTGTCCACCTGACAGTTTCACGCCGCGCTCGCCCACGATGGTGTCGTACTTATCGCCAAAAGACTCGGCAAACTCGTCGACGCGCGCTATCCGACAGGCGCGCATGATTTCTTCCTCGCTCGATTCGGGACGCGAGAAGGCGACGTTCTGGCGGATGGTTCCATCGAACAGAAAAGACTCTTGTAACACGACTCCCAGGCGCGTACGGAATGAGTCGAGGCGCACGGTGCTCAAGTCCAGGCCGTCCACCAGGACCGCGCCTTTGGCAGGCACATAGAACGCCGAGATCAAGCCAATCGTGGTCGACTTTCCCGACCCCGACGAACCGACAAGCGCAGTCACCGTTCCCGGCTCAGAGCGAAAAGAAATATTGCGCAGAACGTCGTGGGTTCCGTCGTAGCTGAACGTTACATTGTCGAACTCGACCGTGCCCACAATGTCGCGAAGCTCAACGGAACGTTTGGGATCCTGATCTTCCGGGCGCTCTCCCATGATCTCCTGGGTTCGCTCCAAGCCAGCCACCGCTTCGGTGAGTTGCGTGCCGATGGACACCACCTGCATGACGGGAGCGATCAAAAAGACGAGCAGGAAGTTGTAGGAGAAATAACTGCCGGCGCTCAGATGGTGGGCGACCATCTGGCGCCCGCCGACGTACATGGTGGCCGCACCCACTACTCCTAGCAATACGCTGGCCGAGAGACCCATGAGCGAGGTTGCAGTCAAGGTACGCATCACATTGTCGAGCAACCGGCGCACACCGACCGCAAAGACTTTTTCCTCGCGCTGTTCCGCGTGATATCCCTTGATGACGCGGACGCCGCCCAGAGATTCTGTCAGGCGCCCAGTAACCTCGGCATTGATCTTGCCGCGCTCGCGAAAAATAGGGCGAATCGTCTTAAAGGCTCGGCTCAGGGCAAATGCGAAACACCCGAGCGACCCCAGAGCGATGAGCGTGAGCGGCGCGCTGATGCGCAGCAGGAGTGCCACCGCGATGCCAGCCGCTACTATCCCTCCGGCAAAGTCCACCAGGCCGGTTCCCAAAAGATTGCGAACACCCTCCACGTCGCTCATGATGCGTGAAACCAGAGCGCCGGTTTTGTTGGCATCGTAAAAGGCGACGGGCAGCCGTGAGATGTGGGCCTGCACCTGTTCGCGAAGGTCGGCTATGAGGCGCTGCGCGGCCTTCGACAGCAGTTGGGTGAGGGAAAAAGAAGTTACCCCCTGGACGAGAGTTGCGCATAAGACCGATAGAACCAGTGGCCGCAGCAGTCCAGTCTGGTGCTTGGTAACCACATTATCAATCAAGAATTTCGAGGAATAAGGCAGCACGAATCCGGCGACCTTATTGATCACCATCAGCACGAAGCCCAGAGCGAGCAGTCCTCGCCGCGGACGCATCAACTTCCACACTTCCGGCCAAACGGCCTTCAGGCGCTGGATATTCGGAGGCTTGGGGGCTTCTTTGGCTGCAGGACTCAATCTATCGTTTGACTCCGTGGGGCCTTGATTCGCTTCATTATTACAGATTGTCACATATCCAGCGGTCGAGCGCCGCTTGTGACAGGGCGCTTCCAGACGTTGTATGCTCGGGGCGTGTCCCTCCAGTCCGCCCCGGAGCGTTCGCCGACCCTGACCCTGTTGCTGGGCCTGCTTATTACGCTGTCCGCGGTGGTGGCTTATTCGGCGTATATCACATGGCAAGTCACCGGTCTCCGCAAGTTGCAGACCGAACTGGTTGACCGCAACCGTAAGGATTCCCTGCAATTACTGAGAATCCAGAACGATCTCAACCTGCTCGCCGTAGCCATGCGCGATATGCTGAGCAGCGATGAGCCCTATCCTCTAACGGCCTGGTCGGCGCAGTTCCAGCGGATTCGGACCGATCTGGATGATGCGATGCGTCTGGAGGCGGGATTCGCCGCCGCCAGCCGAACTCCGGAGCAGAGCACTTTTCTCGCTGCATCATTTACCCAGTTCTGGGATGCCGTCGACCGCATCTTCCGGCTGGCGCATGGCGGCAAGGAAAAAGAGGCGCGCGAGCAAATCCAGCTTTCGCTTCAGGAGCGCCAGGCCGGGTTGAGCACGGCAGTCGCTCGATTGTTGGTTCAGAACAGCGAGAATGAAGAGCAAGCTGGCCAGCGCATCGTTCAGATCTACGACCACGTGCAGCGGCAGGTCTATGTTTTTCTGGCTGCAACGTTGTTAGCGATCCTGTTGAACGGCCTTTCACTCATTCGCTGGACCCGCAGGTTGTTCGCGCGTCTGGCCGAAATTTCCGAGCGCCGCAGCGAACTGGCGCAGAAACTGATCACGACCCAGGAATCCACGCTGCGCTACATTTCGCGTGAACTGCACGATGAATTCGGACAGATTCTCACTGCGGTCGGGTCGATGCTGCGGCGCGCCGGAACCCACGCGCCGGAAGGTTCCTCACTGCGGGCTGATCTGCAGGAAGTTCTCCAGATCGTGCAGAGTACGCTGGAGAGCGTGCGCAGCCTCTCGCAGGCGCTGCATCCCGTGATGCTGGACGAGGCCGGACTCGAGAGCACCCTCGACTGGTACATCCCCACCATAGAAAGACAAACCGGGATTGCCATCTCCTACGAGAAACAGGGCGTGCCGTTTTCCGTGGATGCCGGCGCCGGTGTTCACGTCTACCGTGTCCTGCAGGAAGCATTGAATAATGTGGCGCGGCATTCCGGAGCGAAGCAGGCCTGGGTGCGCTTGCGTTTCTTGCCCGATGCTCTGGAGTTGGAAGTGGAAGATCATGGAATCGGATTCGCGGGGAGCCCGAACAAGCATGGGATTGGCTTGGTAGCAATGCGGGAGCGTTCTGAATTGATGCGTGGGCAAATTGTTTTTTCGCGTCCGCTCCAAGGCGGAACTCTGATGCATTTGGAAGTTCCAAGGGAGAAGGTAGAGTCTTATGGGAAAGAAGATCACAGTATTGCTGGTGGATGACCATAGCCTGGTGCGCCGCGGTTTCCGCCGCATGCTGGAAGATGAGTCAGACATGGAAGTTGTGGGCGAAGCCGGAGACGGCGAGGAGTCGATTAAGCTGGCGAAAAGCCTTCGTCCCCAAGTCGTGGTAATGGACTGCGCTTTGCCGGGAATAAACGGCCTGCAGGCCACACGCCAGATCATGGAAGATTCTCCGGAGACAGCGGTTCTCATGCTCAGCATGCATACGGAGAGTACGTGGGTACGGCAGGCCATCGAAGCTGGGGCCAAGGGATATGTTCTGAAAAACGCGATGGACCTGGAGCTCGGCGCCGCGATCCGCAAGGTGGCTGCCGGAGAAACAGTATTCGATCCGCAGGTCGAGCAGCGATCCGTATTGAAAGGCGAGCGTAGCGCCGCCCTTACCCAACGCGAATTGCAAGTCTTGCAGATGATCGTCGACGGCAAGTCGAATAAGGAGATTGCGACGGCACTCGATCTGAGCGCCAACACCATCGCCGTTCACCGCGCGAATATTATGAACTCGCTGGGAATTCACAAGACTGCGGAGTTGGTGGTCTATGCCATCCGTGCCGGGCTGGTGAACGTTCCGTGAATCGCCGGTCGTTCCTATGGGGAATGGCGGGATTGGCGTCGCATTCGCGTTTGTCCGGCCTACAGGCTCTGGCAGCGCAGCCGGAAACCGCGTCGTCGCTGGGGTTTCGTTTTACCGATGTCACCCGTCCGGCGGGAATTCACTTCGAACACAACAGCGGAGCTTTCGGCGGCAAATTCCTGCCCGAAACTCTCGGCTCCGGTTGCGCGTTCCTGGATTATGATCGCGACGGCTGGCAGGATATTCTGCTGATCAATGGAGCCGACTGGCCGGGACACAAAAAGCGCCGCACGACGTTGCAGCTTTATCACAACAATGGTAATGGCACATTCACCGATGTGACTTCCCGCGCCGGTCTCGATGTCGAAATGTACGGTATGGGCGTGGCGGTCGGTGATTACAACAACGACGGCTTCCCGGATATTCTGATCACCTGCGTCGGACAGAACCGCCTGTTCCGCAACACCGGCAAAGGCACGTTCGTCGATGTGACCAACAGCAGCGGCCTGGGAAAGCGCGAGGGCTTTAGCACTTCGGCATTATGGTTTGACTACGACCGCGATGGCTGGCTCGATCTTTTTGTCTGCAACTATGTGAAGTGGTCGCCGGAGCATGACGTGTTCTGCAGTCTCGACGGCAAGCACAAGTCATACTGCACACCGGAAGCGTATCGCGGGGCTACCTGTTGGCTTTTTCATAACCGCGGCAATGGCACGTTCGAGGATGTGACGGCGGCCAGTGGAATTTTCGATAGCAGCTCCAAATCGCTGGGAGTAGCGCTGTTCGAAGAGAACCACAATGGCTGGCCCGATGTGCTCGTGGCCAATGATACCCAACCCAACAAGCTCTATCGCAACCAACGCAATGGGACATTCAAAGATGCCGCAGTGGAAGCTGGGCTCGCATTCAGCAGCGAAGGGAAAGCGCGCGCGGGGATGGGAGTTGACGTGGCGGACTTTGATAATTCCGGTGGGCCCGGTGTCGTGATCACCAACTTCGATAACGAAATGATTGGCCTGTACCGCATGAGCGGAAAAAGTTTCGAGGATGTCGCGCCACAATCTGGAGTAGGCATCGCGTCCCGCAACAGCCTTGGTTTTGGCTGCGCTTTTCTTGACGTCAATTTGGATGGCTGGCTCGACTTCGGCGTGGCCAATGGACATATCGACGAGACGGTCAGGAACATTCGCGGCAACGTGGGATATGCACAGCCTCCACAGTTATTCCTGAATCGGGGCAAGGGAAGGTTTCGCGATGTCGCGGCAGAAGTTGGCGGAGGTTTCGATCAAGCGAAAGTCGGTCGCGGACTCGCTTACGCCGACTTCGATCGCGACGGCGATCTCGATCTGCTCATTACTACCAACAATGGACCAGCCTACCTCTATCGCAACGATCTACTCGGCGGAAATCGCAGCATCCGCTTTCGTTTAGTTGGAACCAAGTCAAACCGTGATGCGATTGGCGCGAGCGTGCGAATCTTTATGGGTGGCTTGATTCAGTCGCGGTTCGTCAAAGGCGGCTCAAGTTATCTGTCGCAGTCCGAGCTACCGGTAACCTTTGGCCTGGAACAGCGCGACCGCATCGATCGCGCTGTCATCGATTGGCCGAGCGGAAGAACCGAAGAATACAAAAATCTTGCGGCGGGCCGCTGCTATGAGTGCACCGAAGCAAAGGGTATCGTCCCGCAGGACGGTTATTAAGCGACGGCTACGGGGCCGAATTAGCGATGGAGGGCCTCGCCACGTTTCCAGCCGCCGCCAAATCAATTTCTACGGAATCGTTGACTTTCAGAAACAACGTACTCGGATTTTTCATGCCCCACTTCGCATACGGCACGGTGAAGTGAACCGCTGCGGTCCAATGGTCCGCAAACATCTCCACTTCAGCCGGCACCGTGATCTCGCGGTCCACTCCGTGAATGTTAAACATTCCGTGTACTCGAACGGACGACTTCCCCTGATTTGCCACAACACCTTCAATCCTGTCGGGATGAAAAGAAATCTCGGGATAGCTGTCGCTCTCCAAAACCTCTTTATTCATCTTGCGGTCGCGCATACCGCTGCCGCTGTTGCCGCTGCCGGCATCGACCACGATCTCTCCGGATATTTTTCCTGAAGCCGGTTCCAACTCCAAAGAGCCGTGCTTCAGCCGAAACGTTCCCCGAACCGTGTGCAAAACATCGCCCACAGTGAACTTAACTGATGTTTGCGCGGGATCAAGCTGGAATGCCCTGTCCTCGGCTGCGGCTGACACGGCAAATGCGAGCAGCAGAATCGAAAAGGTCGCTCTAAAGCTGCGCGAGAGGGAAATGCCATGCGATTTACGAGGAAGGTTCATGACGTTATGCAGTCAACAACCCCCATCCCAAGGTCAGACCATCCACCGCAAGGTGCAAGGGCGACAGAACTCCCACGTGCAACTCCAGCAACCGCCGAAAAATGTCGGGACGCTTCTGCAGCGCCTGCAGGGTGCGACGCTGCAGCCAAGGACGGCCGTCCAGCGTGAGCATTAATCTCGTCATTAGAAACGGACGCAGCGCAAGCCGGCGATGTTCGCGCTGGTAACCCGCCAGATCGCCGGAGCGCAGGCACTCCGCCAATACCATGGCTTGGCTGAATGAGAGGCAAAGGCCTTCGCCGGTGATGGCATCGACTGTGCCGGACGCATCTCCGATCAGCGCAACATTGCCGTGGCTCACGCGCTTCAGCTTGCACGTCGCCGTCAGGGCGCCTTTCTCGACTGAGGAAACATCGGCTCCGTCAAGCCGGAACTTTAACTCCGGGAATCGCTGCAGCGCCTCGGTCAGCCGCAACTTCGGATTGCGGGAAATCAGCGCCACGCACACTTGGTCTTTCGCGATCGGCGTAACGTAAATTTGTTCGTGCCTCCCCCAGTGGAGTTCCATGCGGTCGGTCCAGGGCGCCACCCGATAATGTTGACGAAACGCGTAGCGGCCATCTCTTTTTCGAATAGCGTCGAGCCCGGCCCAGCGCCGCACTCGCGAACTGCCGCCGTCGGCTCCAATAATCCATCGGGCTCTCACTGTGCGGTTTCCCAGATGAACTTCATTCTCTGAAATGCCGGTCACCGGCGTCTGCCACAAAAAATCGATTCCCAGAGTGGAGGCGCGCTCGGCAATCAGGCGGTGCAACACGGTTCGCCGCACTCCTATGCCTGAAGCCTGATGGGAGAATGCCGCATCGACTGCAAGTCCGGAGCTCAGAAACCGAATGCCCCGGAACCGGCAACCATCTTCCGCAGCGACAGAAATTCCCAGCTTTTCAAGCGCCGCCAGACCATCGGGCATCAGGCCTTCGCCGCAGGGCTTGTCCACGGGCATTTGAGCGCCATCGGCCACAGTAACGCGGAACCCCTGTTGCCTTGCCGCAATCGCCACCGCGAGTCCCGCGGGACCGCCACCGATCACAAAGACATCCGTCGAGTTCACCAACTGCCAGACCTCACCACTTTAGAAGAACAAGTTCGGAACAAAATCCCGGCCCCATGGCCGCCAGCACGCCCAGCGTGCCCGCTTCCGGCCGCCGGTTTCTCATAACATCTTCCAGCACCACCAGGACCGACGCGGACGAAAGGTTCCCGACCTTTCTTAAACAATCCCAGGAAGCGTCGAGTTGGCCATCGTGGAGATCGAGCGCGTCCGCGGTCGCCTCTAACACTTTAGGACCGCCGGTATGCAGCACCCAGCTCCCGATGTCGCCGCGCTTGTGGCCGTGGTCGGCGAGGAATGCGTCCACGCCCTGCCCCAGGTGCTCGCGAATCAGCACCGGCACTTCCGGCGAAAGCGTGATGCGAAAGCCCTTCTCGCTTACTTTCCACCCCATCATCTGTTCCGTGTCGTGATAGAAGATGGAGCGGGTGGCCAGAATTTCTGGTCCCGTAGCGTCGAGATCGTCGCCCGTAACAATGACCGCGGCCGAGCCGTCCGCGAACAGACCCGAGGAAATCAGATTGGCCACTGAAAGATCCTCGCGTTGAATGGTCAAAGAACAAAGCTCAACGGAGACAAGCGCGGCCACTTGCGATGGATAGGCGCGCACGTAATCCGCCGCGCGTGCAATTCCTGCCGCCCCGGCTACGCATCCCAATCCAAAGATCGGCACCCGCCGGATGTTTGCCGGCAGCCCCATGCGGTTGATCAGCAGCGCGTCGATCGACGGACTGGAAATACCGGTGACCGATGTAAAAAAGAGTGCGCCCAATTCGCTCGACTCTCGTCCGGCATGGTGCAAGGCGCGGCATAGTGCCTGCTCTCCCAATTCCTGAGCCACCTCAATCCAGACGTCATTCGCCTGGCCCCAAGTCGTCATTTCGCTGTACTTCTCAGGTGGCATCGCAAGGTGGCGGCCCTCCACCGTAACGTTCCGGTGTAACCGCGCGAGCATCTGCGGATTCTTCAGTTGGTCGCCCCAGTATTCCTGAAGCTTTTCCAGTAAGAATTTCTGAGGATAGTAATGCTTAGGGAAGGCGCTGGCGGCGCTGGCGATTTTCATCTTTTTTGGATCCTGGTCCCGGCACGGAGTCAGCGCCATCAAACTGCCGGACATCGAGGCTTGCTAACTTAGATGATCGCTCGCTGCTGGCGGTTGTACCCGCAGCCCTGCGTGCCGTTAAGTGTAGAGTCCTAATGATATTAGGCCAAAATGTCCTTCATTGCTAAGTCACGCCTGTTAAATCAAATTTGTTAGATCCTGCCACAGCTGGAGTAGGGGGCCTAGCTGCGAAAAGCACGCCGCGCTAGTCCGAGCGCCTCAGACCAAAAAGTGCCGGGCGAATGTGCGAGCTCAACCACGTCTCGGATCGCCACTACAAAGGCATCGAGTTGCGCATCGGTCACCACCAGTGGCGGAGCCACCTTTAGAACCATGAAGTTGTTTCCGCAAATTTGCGTCAGGAATCCGGAATCACGAAACAGACGCATCACCAAGATCTGGCCGAACATAGCGGGATGTACAGCGCTGAACGCTTGATAAGGGATGCGCAGGCGAAGCTGGCGGGGAGCTTGAAATTCGATGCCCATCAGCAATCCCAAACCACGGACTTCCTTTACCATTTCAAAATCGCGAAGCGCTTCACTCAGCCGTGCTTGCAAATAGTTGCCCGCCTCGATCGAACGCCGCCCCAGTTCTTCGTTCTCCAGAACTTCCAGCGTGGCCAGCGCGGCGCGCATCGCAAGACCGTTTTCGCTGAAGGTGGAAGTATGGACGAAGGCCCGCGGCAGTGACGAATAAACCGAATCACAAACCGTATCCGACATCAACACCGCCGCACACGGCACCAACCCTCCACTCAGGGCCTTGGCCATGACTACCATGTCTGGCTCAATCCCGAAGTGATGCGCGGCTAGAAAAGACCCAGTGCGGTGCATCCCAGTTTGCACTTCATCCAGCACAAACAGCGTGCCATAACGCCGGCACAGCGACTCTGCGATCCGTAGATAATCTCCATCCGGAACGCAGACACCAGCCTCGGATTGAATGGGCTCAACAATGAAAGCGGCGAAGCGTTTGCTCTTCAGTTCGCGTTCCAGCGCGGTCAGATGGCCGAACGGAATCGCAGCAGTATCCGCCAGAAGCGGGCCAAACCCAGCGCTCCAGAATTTGTCGCTCATCAACGACAGCGCTCCGCAGGTCAGGCCGTGGAACGCATGTTCCGCAGACAGTATCCCAGCCCGCCGGGTATGCGCTCGCGCGAACTTGATGGCTGCTTCCACGCCTTCGCTTCCCGACGAAGCGAAAAAAACTTTCTCCAACCGGCCGCCGGCACGCTGACACAGTTTCTCCGCCAGCTCTCCGGCGAGATCCGCAACGTGCGTCTGAATCATCGCTGGACCATTCCGCTCCAGTTCACGCTGCAGTGCGCACACGACTTCGGGATGATTGTGGCCGACATTGTGAACGCAATACCCGGAGAGGAAGTCGAGAATACGCCTTCCGTCATCGGTGAAGAGTTCAACTCCCAGGCAACGTTCATACCGGACATTCATCTGCAACAAGTCGAGCAGCCGCACCCATTCCCGGTTCACTCGTTGGGCATAGCGCTCCGACGCGTATGCCGCTTGCTCGATTTGCAGGGTTGTACTCATTGTGCTCCTGAATTGGAAACTACGGTGTTACCGCAACCGAAGTCGGCGAACCCGGCAGGGTGTAGGTGGCGACCGAAGTGAGCGTTCCGGTGCGGGTGTCCAGACTGAACGACTGAACCGCGGAGCTCGTCTGGTTGCCGACAAATAGATATTTTCCGCCAGAATCAATGGCCAGCACCGTGGGTTCCACTTTGGTGGCAAATGGAGAATTCGTCAGCAGGTTCAGCGCGCCGTCGGAGCCGATCGAGTATGCCGAAACGTTAGTCGAGCCCTGATTCGCTACGTACATATATTTCCCGGATTTATCGATCAACATCGCAATTGGCCCCGCGAATTGCTCGCCAATCGGGGAATTGGCAAATTGTGTAAGCGATCCATCCGAGTTGACGGTGAATTCCGAAAGCGAATTGTCCAGCTTGTTGGCGGTGTAGAGAAAACCACCACTAGAAGAAATTGCTAATCCGTAGGGACCTGTGCCCGTAACAAACGGAGTGCCCGAAATCACGGAAGGAACTCCCTGGTTGACACTAAAGGCTTCGATGAATCCAGCCGGAATCCCTGTGCCGGTCACGTAGAGCACGTTTCCTGACGGCGACACTTTTATGTTGAGAGGAGTCATTCCGATCGAAAATGGCGATCCGGCAACCGGAGTGAGACTTGGCGGTGTACTCTTCGCGTTGATGGAAAACACGGAAATGTTCAATGAGCCGGAGTTGCCCACATAGAGGAAGCTTCCAGCGGAATCCATGGCAAGCAAGGTGGGCGATGTGCCAACTGGGGTGCGGGGGGTGACTTCGGTCAGTGCACCCGTCGCCGCAATCGTATACAACGAAACGTCGCCCTCGCCCGCATCTGCCGTGAACAGGAGCTTGCCGGACGGATGCATCAGAATGGACTCTACCGCTGAACCCGCGGTAATCGGACTTCCTGCCAGTTGCGTAAGGATTCCGGAGTTGGGATCTTCGCGAAAAATAACAATCTGGTTGGTCCCGGGAATCGTCACGTACAAATAACGGTTGCTGGTGGAGCCACAACTCATCCATAGGCACATGCTCGCGCAAACAAGGAACAGAGCCGCAGCTTTCTTTAGCATCCATCACTCCTGGAGGAAGTCGAAAACGAAAAACTGGAAATCACTGGCCACCGGCAGCAGCCGGAACGAATGTGTTTCTCTCAAGCAGTAATGCTGTAACTCCTATCATACGGGAGAAGCCGTTCCTGGCGCATCAAGCAAGCTGGTTTAGCTGGTGCGATGCGGAAGGTCTCCAGCGAGGTTGCACGAGCTTCCCGATGCAGACCATTTGTTCGTTCCGCAGGCGAGCCTGCCGCGAGCTCGAAACGAGCACGCTCCGACCGTCTATGCGCGAATCTACACGCGAAAAAAACGCTCAGTGAGCGGGGCTGGGCCGTGCCGTGCCGTGAGAAGAGGGTTCTGGCCGAACATTCTCTTCACCGCCCCGCAAGGCCAATCTCAACCGATCGAGGTAAACATAAACGACGGGCGTGGTGAACAGCGTGAGCAGTTGGCTCACAAACAGCCCGCCGACAATCGTGATTCCTAACGGCCGATGCAGCTCCGAACCAGTCCCCCTGCCCAACGCCAGCGGAAGGCCGCCCAGCAGTGCCGCCATGGTCGTCATCATGATCGGCCGGAATCGCAGAATACAAGCGTCGAAGATCGCTTCCGCCGGCTTCTTCCCCTGAGTACGTTCCACGTCCAACGCCACATCGATCATCATGATGGCATTCTTCTTTACCAGCCCGATCAGCAGAATGATGCCAATCATTCCAATCACGTTCAGTTCATTGTGCGTCAACAGTAGCGCCAGGAGGGCTCCCACACCCGCCGACGGAAGAGTCGACAGAATCGTGATGGGGTGAATGTAGCTCTCGTACAGCATGCCCAACACGATGTAAACGGTTAGCAGAGCAGTCACAATCAGGATCTTTTGGCTCGAAAGAGAATCTTGGAAAGCTGCGGCCGTCCCCTGGAAACTAGCCGAAACCGTCGGCGGAAAACCGATCGTGCGCTCAGCTTCCTCAATTGCCTGCGTCGCCTGCCCGAGAGAGACTCCCGGAGCCAGATTGAATGAAATGGTCACCGACGGCATCTGTCCCTGGTGATTCACTGCCAGAGGAGTGTTGGATGGCTCATAGTGTGTGAAGGCTGCCAGAGGTACTGGGGCTCCCGCCGTCGAACGCAGGTAAATGTTTTGCAAGGCTTCGGGCGTCTGCTGGAATTGCGGCGCGACTTCCATCACTACGTGATACTGGTTCAGCGGCCGGTACATGGTCGACACTTGCCGCTGCCCAAACGCGTCGTACAGCGCATTGTCCAAAGTCGTAGGGGTGATTCCCAGACGGCTCGCCGTATCGCGGTCGATGACCAGCTTGGCTTGCAGCCCCTTATCCTGCTGGTCCGAGTTCTGATCTCGTAACTCCGGCAGCGTCCTTAGCTTCTGTAATAAACGCGGGGCCCAGGTGTTCAGGTCGTCCAGGTTCGCGCTCTGCAGCGTGTACTGGTATTGCGCATTGCCAAACCGTCCGCCGATGGTGAGATCTTGCGCCGACTGCAAAATCAGCGTGGCGCCCGGCACGACCGCCAGCTTGCCGCGCATCCGGTTAATGACATCGTCCGCGGTCACTACCGGGCAGCGCTGCCAGAAGTGCGGCGCATGGCAAATATTCCGTTGTTCCAGCGGCTTCAGCATCATGAAGAACCGGCCCTGGTTCAAGGCGGTATTTCCGCCGGCAAACCCTACTACTGAGTCGACCGCGGGATCTTTCATCACGATATCCACGTAGCGCTGCATTTTGTCGCTCATGGACTGAAACGAAATGTCCTGCGCGGCCATTACGCCGCCCATGATGCGCCCTGTATCTTGTTGCGGGAAGAAGCCTTTGGGTACGATGAAATAAAGGTAACCGCTCAAGACCGCCACCAGGATAGTGACGATAAAGGTTGGGAGTTGATGAGCCAGAACCCATTTCAGCCCGTGGGTATAGGTGAGCAGAAGCTTATCGAAAACCCACTCGCTTCCGCGGTAGAAGAAATTCCGCTTTACATCCTTGAGCGGCGGCCGCAGAAACTTTGCGCACATAGTTGGCGTAGTAGTGAGTGACACTACCAGGGAGACGGCGATCGCGATGCTTAAAGTCACCGCGAATTCGCGGAACAGCCGGCCCACGATGCCGCCCATCATCAGTAGCGGGATAAACACAGCCACCAGTGACACGCTCATCGACACCACGGTGAATCCAATTTCAGACGCACCCTTGAAGGCCGCCTGAACCGCACTCATGCCATGCTCCACGTAGCGGGTGATGTTCTCCAGCACGACGATGGCGTCGTCCACGACAAAGCCAGTCGATATTGCCAGTGCCATCAGCGACAAGTTGTCGAGGCTAAAGTCCAGCAAATACATTCCGCCGAATGTCCCGACCAGCGAAAGCGGCACAGCAATACTTGGAATAATGGTGGCCCGCACCGTCCGCAGAAACGCGAACACTACCAGAATTACGAGAATGACGGAAATGATCAGCGTAGTTTCAATGTCCTTGACCGATGCCCGCACCGTCACCGTGCGGTCCATCGCAATCGTCAAGTGGATCGCCGGAGAAATCGACGACTGCAGAAATGGCATCAGCGCCCGCACTCGGTCGACGGTGTCAATGATATTGGCGCCGGGCTGCCGAAACACGATGATGAGCACACCGGGTTTGCCATTGGCCAGTCCGATGTTGCGTCTGTCAGAAACCGAATCCTCTACGTCAGCCACATCTCCCAGCCGCACCGGGGCGCCGTTGTTGTAAGAAACAATCAGCGGCCGATACTGATCCGCGGTGAATAGCTGATCCGTGTCGGTGAAGGAGACGGACGTCGTGTTGTTGGAAACCTGGCCCTTGGGCCGGTTCGCATTGGCGGCATTCAGCGCGTTGCGGACGGTGTCGAGTCCAACTCCCAGCTTGTTGAGCAGCGTCGGGTTCACTTCGGCGCGCACCGCGGGTTGGGCCGCTCCGCCCACGAACACCTGGCCCACCCCGTCCACCTGGGCCAGTTTCTGCGCCAGAATCGAGTCCGCAGCATCGTACATCTGCGGTACGGTCATGGTGTCAGAGGTCAACGCCAGAATCAGGATGGGCGCGTCCGCCGGGTTCGCCTTACGGTAAGACGGATTGCTGGGCAAATTGGCGGGTAGTTGGCTTCGAGCCGCGTTAATGGAGGCCTGCACATCGCGCGCCGCGGCATCGATGTTCCGGTTCAAATCAAATTGTAACGTAATACTGGTCGTACCCAACTGGCTCGATGACGTCATCTGGTTCACGCCCGAGATGCGCCCGAACTGCCGTTCCAGAGGGGTTGCGACGGCGGACGCCATGGTCTGCGGATCCGCGCCCGGAAGGCCAGCGCCCACGCCGATCACAGGAAAATCCACGCGCGGCAGCGAAGCCACCGGGAGAAAATTGAAGGCGAGAATCCCCGAAAGCAGCAATGCCGCCGCCAGTAGCGACGTGCCAATCGGGCGCCGAATAAAAGGAGCCGAAATACTCATCTTCTCATCCGCTAGTCCGCCGACATCGGCTCCTCGGAGACCTGATTGCCAATTCTGTAGCGCGAAAATTTTTGGGCCAGCCGGTCAAACCACAAATAGACCACTGGCGTCGTATACAACGTCAGCAACTGGCTGAGCAGCAATCCGCCGACAATCGTGATGCCCAGCGGCCGGCGCAGTTCCGCTCCCGTCCCCGACCCCAGCGCCAACGGCAGTCCGCCCAGCAGCGCCGCCATGGTCGTCATCATGATGGGCCGGAAGCGCAACAGGCACGCTTGATAAATCGCTTCCTCCGGCGGCTTGTGTTCTTCGCGCTCCGCCTCCAGCGCGAAGTCGATCATCATGATGGCGTTCTTTTTCACGATGCCGATCAGAAGAATGATGCCGATTAACGCGACGACCGTTAAATCATTTCCCGTAATCATCAGTGCGAGAATCGCGCCTACGCCTGCCGAAGGCAACGTGGAAAGAATCGTGACCGGGTGAATATAGCTCTCGTACAAAACGCCGAGCACAATATAGACCGTGATCACGGCCGCCAGAATTAGATAGGGTTCGGACGCCAGCGAATTCTGAAACGCCGCAGCCGTGCCCTGAAACGCCGCGTGGATGCTGGCCGGCAACTGAATATCTTGCTCGGCCTGTTGAATCGCCTTGGTCGCGTCCCCCAGCGACGCGCCCGGCGCAAGGTTGAACGAAAGCGTCACCACGGGGAACTGCCCCTGATGGTTGACCGCCAGGGAAGCATTGCTCGACTGCGTATGCGTAAAGGTCGAGATCGGAACCGGAGCTCCACTGGTCGCAACCGCTGCTCCATTCGCCGTGGGAGCGCCCGAGTTCGGTGTCACCGTGCTGGGCCGAATGTAAATGTCTTTCAGATTGTCGGGAGTCTGCGCGAAATTCGGCAGCACTTCGAGGATCACGTGATATTGATTCAACTGCGTGAAGATGGTTGAGACCTGCCGCTGTCCGAAAGCGTCGTAAAGCGTGTTGTCGATGGCTTGCGGAAAAATTCCCAGGCGCGACGCGGTGTCCCGGTCAATCGTAACGTTCGTCTTCAACCCATTGTTAAGTTGGTCGGTCGCCACATCCCGCAACGCCGGCAAGCCTTGAAGCTTGGCTACCAGCTTGGGAGTCCACTGCGCCAGTTCCTGAGCGTCCGCATCTTCGATGGAATACTGGAACTGGGTGCGGCTCACGCGGTCTTCCACCGTCAGATCCTGCACGGGCTGCATGTAAAGAGTAATGCCGTCGACCTTCGCCAACTCCGGCTGCAGTCGCCGGATGATTGCGGAAGCGTCGTCAGAGCGCTCATCGCGCGGCTTCAAATTGATCTGAATCCGGCCTTCGTTCGGCGTCGTATTCGTGCCATCGACTCCGATAAAAGATGACAGGCTATCGACAGCCTTGTCCTGCAGAATGATTTTCGCTAGCTCCTGCTGCCGCTGCGCCAAGGCGTCGAAGGAAATAGAGTCGGGCGCTTCCGACACGCCCAGAATCACTCCCGTATCCTGCACCGGAAAAAATCCCTTGGGCACGATCACGTATAGAAACAGCGTGAGGACAAGGGTTCCGAACGTCACCAGCAGTGTCCCAGTCTGGTGTCGCAATACGACTTTCACCGTGCGTCCGTAAAACGCAATGATCCGGTTGTAGTAATCCTCTGTAACTTCGTAAAAGCGCCCCTTCTCGCCCTCTTTGCGATGCTTCAGCAGCTTGGCGCTCATCATCGGCGTCAGAGACAGCGAAACCGCCGCCGAAACTAGAATCGTGACCGCCAGCGTAACCGCAAACTCCCGGAACAGCCGTCCGACAATGTCGCCCATAAAAAGCAGTGGGATCAGCACCGCGATCAGCGATACCGTCAGCGATACAATCGTGAACCCAATCTGCCCGGCTCCCTTCAAAGCGGCGTCCAGCGGCGAGTCTCCCGCTTCCAGGTAGCGATCGATGTTCTCAATCATGACGATCGCATCGTCCACCACGAACCCAGTGGAAATGGTCAGCGCCATCAACGTCAGATTGTTGAGACTGTACCCCAGCAGGTACATCACACCGAAAGTTCCGATCAGCGAGAGCGGGACTGCCACGCTGGGAATCACGGTGGCCGCAAGATTCCGTAAAAACAGAAAAACCACCAGCACCACCAGCGCGATCGACAACATCAATTCAAATTCCACGTCCTTGACCGAAGCGCGAATGGTAGTGGTCCGGTCCGTAAGGATCTGCACCTTCACGGCCGATGGCAGCGACGCCTGCAGCTGCGGCAGTAGCTTTTTGATCCGGTCCACCACGCTGATGATGTTGGCCCCCGGCTGCCGCTGGATGTTTACAATCACGGCTGGCGTCAGATTCATCCACGCCGCAAGCCGGGCATTCTCGGTCCCATCGATGACGGTGGCGACATCGCGGATTCGGATCGGAGCTCCGTTGTGATAAGCGATGACGATCGGCTTGTACTGATCACTGGAAAAAAGTTGATCGTTGGCGCCGATCGTGTAGGACTGCCGCACGCCGTCAATCACGCCCTTGGCTTGATCCACGTTCGCCTGCACCAGCGCAGCGCGCAGGTCCTCAAGACTCAGTCCGTAGGAAGCCAGCGCGGTCGGGTTGGCCTGAATACGCACCGCTGGCTTCTGCCCGCCGCTGATCGAAACCAATCCCACACCCGGCAGTTGCGAAATTTTCTGCGCCAGTGAAGTATCCGCAAGATCCTCCACCTTCGATAGAGGCAGCGAATCCGCGGTCAGCGCCAGCGTAAGAATCGGTGCGTCGGCCGGATTGACTTTGTTGTAGATCGGAGGATTTGGCAGGTCTGTCGGCAAATACGTGGAGCCGGAGTTGATCGCGGCCTGCACCTGCTGCTCTTCCACGTCAATGTTTTGATCGAGTCCGAACTGCAGCGTGATTACCGAACTGCCAAACGAACTGGTCGAGGTCATCTGGCTCAGCCCGGGCACCTGCCCGAACTGCCGCTCCAGCGGAGACGTCACCGACGAAGCCATCACGTCGGGATCGGCTCCCGGATAGAACGTCACAACCTGAATCGTGGGATAGTCAACCTCAGGCAGCGCTGAGACCGGCAGTTGCATGAATGCAACCCAGCCCACAAGCAGCACTCCCACCATGAGCAGCGTGGTCGCGACGGGGCGAAGAATAAATAATCGTGAAGGACTCATGAACCTGCTGTGGTTGAACCTTCGCTTCCCCCTTCTTTCTCAGGGGACACATGCCGCCCGCCACCTTGGCCCGTGCTTCGCGGTTCAATGCGGCTGCCTCGTTGCAGTTTGTCCTGACCATCAGTTACCACCATGTCGCCGGGATTGAGTCCGGCGGTAATAACCGTGGTATCTCCCTGTGTCAAGGACACCGTGACCTGCTTATCCTGCACCGTCTTGTCGGGGTTCACCGCATAAACGAACGTGCCCTGCGGACCACGTAAAATTGCTGCCGTGGGCACGACGGTGCTGTTTTTTCGCGTCTCCAGCAGCAGGTTCGCATTCACGAACTGGTTGGGCCAGAGCTGGTTGTCCGTGTTGCTGAAGACGGCCTTGAGCTTCGCCGTGCCCGTCGTGGGATCGATCTGATTGTCGATGGTCAGCAATTTGCCCGTCGCCAGCTTGGTTTGGTCATCGCGGCTGAAAGCGTCCACCTGTAGCGTGGACTGCTTCATGTGCAGGGCCACGTTCGGCAACACATCTTCGGGGAGCGTGAAGATCACTGCAATCGGTTGCAGCTGCGTCAAGATCAGCATGGGATTCGTATCCGCGGCATGAACAATGTTGCCCGGATCCACTTGCCGCAATCCGACCCGCCCGGTGAACGGCGCCGTGATATGGCAATAAATGATCTGCAGTTTTGCATTATCGATTTGCGCTTGATCCGTACGCACGGTGCCTTCCAGTTGATCCGCCAGAGCTTTCTGCGTGTCCACCTGCTGCTGCGCAATGCTGCCGGAAGGAATCAGTGTCGTGTAGCGCTGCAGATTCAGCTGGGCGTCACGCAGTTGTGCCTGATCGCGAAATAACTGCGCCTGCATCTGTTCCAGTTGAACCTGGTATGGGCGAGAGTCGATCTCGATCAGCAGTCCTCCCTGCTTGACGTTCTGCCCCTCCTGAAAGTTTACTTTCATGATCTGACCGTCGACGCGGCTCTTGATGTTGGCGGTGTTGAACGCCGTGACCGCGCCCAGGCCGGTCAGGTAGACCGGTACGTCCTGCCGCTGTACCTGCGCCGTCGCCACGGAAACGGAACGAGGCCCCGCAGCCTGCGCCTTCTGCTGCTTGGGGTCGGCACTGCTGCAGCCGATGAAAAACGCGCAAATTAACACGGCGGCGAAAAGCCAGGTAAGGCGCGAAAAGGGAAAGCGACTCGCGCGTAATTTTCTTTCGGTACGTTCAGTCATATTCACGGTTAGTCCGTCGCCGCTCTTTCTGGGCCAAGCTCGGCGGGAAACGCAGGTTATTAGACGTAAGCATCGTAGACTCGGTTGCGAAATTCTCCCCGGAAGGAGGAAATTCTCGGCGGAAAGGGCGCGCCTCACTCAGCTGGTTCAGGCAGGAACGAAGGCGCAAATGCAATGGTGAAACTGTGCCTAACCAGCATCAACCGCGGCCCTACAGCGGGTCAAGACGGGGGCGAAGGTTTTACAAATCTTTACTCCCTTTGACCTTTCCTTGACTTATGGAATTACCATTACGACGCTGTCAGCGTAGTCGGGGCCGGATGCTTGGTCTCATACGCCGCAATTTCCGCCTGGTGTTGTAGCGTGAGCCCAATGTCGTCCATTCCGTTCAACAGACACTGGCGTATGAATTCCTCGATGGGAAACTCTGCCCGGAAGCCCTGATCGTCCCGCACCTCGCAGCGCTCCAGGTCAATCGTGAGCTGGTAGTCGTCGATCTCCTGGGCCCGCCGCATCAAGTCCGCAACCTGATCCTCGCTCAACTCTACCGTAAGGAATCCATTCTTGGTGCTGTTGTTAGCGAAGATATCCGCGAAGGAAGACGAAATCACCGCGCGGAATCCGAAGTCCGCCAATGCCCACACCGCATGTTCGCGCGAGGATCCGCAGCCAAAATTCCTGCCTGCAACCAGAATGCTGGCACCCTCATATCGCGGCTCGTGCAGCAAAAAGTCTGGATTCTTTGTGCCGTCCGCTCCAAAGCGCCAGTCATAAAATACAAACTGCCCAAAGCCAGTGCGCTCGATTCTCTTCAGAAACTGCTTAGGAATAATCTGGTCGGTATCCACATTGATCCGGTCCAGTGGCGCGACTCGTCCTCGATGCACAGTGAATGGCTTCATCTGGTAATCCTCAAATACCGCCCTTATCCCAAAGTTTTGTCATTTCGAGCGGAGCAAAATGGAGTCGAGAAACCTGCTTTCAACGGAGGTGCGGGGGTCGCTCTGCAACGGTAACTATTTGCGGCGTCATCCCGAGCCAAGCCGTAGCGGAGCGACGGATCTACCGCGTATGACTCTATTGAAACTTCCAATTTCGAATATCCGTAAAGTGCCCCGCAATCGCCGCCGCCGCTGCCATCATCGGACTTACTAAATGCGTCCGGCCTCCACGCCCCTGCCGCCCCTCAAAATTGCGGTTGCTGGTTGAAGCGCAGCGCTCCCCCGGCTGCAGAATGTCCGGATTCATTCCCAGGCACATCGAGCATCCCGACTCGCGCCACTCGAACCCTGCATCCTGAAAAATCCGATGAAGGCCTTCCTGTTCCGCGGCCCGCTTCACGCTCTGCGACCCCGGTACCACCATCGCTCGAACGTTCGCGTTGACATGATGCCCTCGCGCCACCCGCGCCGCCGCTCGCAAATCTTCAAGCCGCGAATTCGTGCACGACCCAATGAACACCCGATCAATCCCAATATCTTCAATTCGCCGTCCCGGCTCCAGTCCCATGTACTGCAAAGCAAGTTCCGTAGCCCGCCGGTCCGACTCCTCCAATCCTTTAATCTCAGGCACGCGTCCTGTCACCGGCGCCACCATCCCAGGATTCGTTCCCCACGTCACAAAGGGACAAAGCTGCGCCCCGTCAATCTCTACTACTTTGTCGAACGGCGCTCCATCATCGGAAGGCAAACTCCGCCAGCAGGCGACGGCCTTCTCCCATTCCATACCCCGCGGAGCGAATCGCTTTCCCTGCACATAAGAGATCGTCGTTTCATCCGGCGCCACCATCCCAGCCCGCGCTCCCGCCTCAATGCTCATATTGCACAGAGTCATGCGCCCTTCCATGGAGAGCGCTCGTACCGCCGGACCCGAATATTCGATAACGTGCCCGGTCGCGCCATCGGTGCCCATCTGTCCGATAATTCCCAGCGCCAAATCCTTAGCGGTCACGCCATCCGCCAGCCGCCCGCGTACATCGATCTTCATCGTCTTCGGTTGCTGCTGCGCCAGGCACTGCGTCGCCAGCACATGTTCGACTTCCGATGTTCCAATTCCAAATGCCAGCGCACCAAATGCTCCATGCGTGCTGGTATGGCTGTCGCCACATACAATCGTCATCCCCGGCTGCGTCAGTCCCAGCTCCGGACCAATCACGTGCACGATCCCCTGCTCTGGTGAGTCCATGTCAAACAGCCGGATGCCAAACTCCCTGCAATTCGACTGCAGCGCCGCGATCTGCTTGGCCGCGACGAGATCGGTAATCGGAGTCCCGCGCGGCTCGGTGGGAATGTTGTGATCAACCGTCGCCACAGTCCGCGAAGGCTGACGAACCTTCCTGCCCGCCGCACGCAGTCCCTCGAAAGCCTGCGGCGAAGTCACCTCGTGCACCAGATGCAAGTCGATGTAGAGAATGGACGAACGCCCGTCCGGCTGCGCCACTAAATGCGCGTCCCAAATCTTTTCGAATAGTGTTTTCTGCTGTGACATTCAAGTCTGTTCGTCATTGCTGAACTAGAATTCTACCGCGGCGTCGTGATCGCTCCCTGCGATGCCGACGAAACGAGCGCTCCATATTTCGCAAATACGCCGGTCGGATATCGCGGTTGCGGAGCCTTCCACTGCGCCATCCGCTGCCGCAACACCTCCTCGCTGACTTCGACCTCCAGCAAGCGCTGGTTGACGTCGAAGTGGATGATGTCTCCATCGCGCACGCCGGCAATCGGACCTCCCAGCGCCGCCTCGGGAGAAACGTGTCCCGCCATCAGTCCGCGAGTCGCGCCGCTGAAGCGACCGTCGGTCAAGAGCGCCACTGAATCACCGAGACCCTCGCCCACAATCGCCGCCGTCACGCCAAGCATCTCGCGCATGCCAGGACCACCTTTCGGCCCTTCGTTGCGGATCACCACAACATCGCCAGCTTGAATCTTCTTCGCCGTGACCGCAGCCATCGCGTCTTCCTCGGACTCGAAGACGCGTGCCGGTCCGCGCTGCTCCAGCCGTTCATGTCCGCTTATCTTCGCCACGCACCCTTCCGGCGCAAGATTCCCCCTGAGAATTACGAGTCCGCCAGTCGCTTTCAGAGGCCGGTCCAGCGGAACGATCACTTCCTGTCCCGGAGTCTCGATGGCGCTCTCGGTCTCGGCGCCAATCGACTGCCCCGTAACGGTCTTCGCCGAAGGATGCAAATACTTGCCGTTGAGCAGCCGTCGCGCCAACAGGCGAATCCCGCCCGCGCGATGCATGTCCGAAGCCACGAAGCGCCCAGAAGGTTTGAGATCGGCGAGCAGGGGAGTACGCGCGCTCACGGTCTGAAAGTCATCGATCTCAAGTTCCACGCCTGCCTCGCGCGCGATCGCCAGCAGATGCAAAACTGCGTTGGTCGATCCGCCAGTCGCCGCGACCGACGCGATCGCATTCTCGAACGCCTCTCGCGTCAGAATGTCACGAGGCTTAATCTCCTTTTGCAGCAGGTTCATCACGACCTTGCCGCACGAGAACGACACGTCGTCTTTCAGCGGATCCATCGCCGGAACGCTGTTGAAGCCCATCGGTGAAAGTCCGATCATCTCCATTACCGTGGACATGGTGTTCGCCGTGTATTGCCCGCCGCACGCGCCCGCACCCGGACACGCGACGTTTTCCAGTTCGCGCAGTTCCGCGTCGCTGATTTTTCCCGCAACGTTCGCCCCGATCGCCTCGTAAACGTCCTGAATCGTTACGTCTTTTCCGCGGTAGCTGCCCGGCGCAATCGTGCCGCCATAGAGCACCATGCCCGGCAAGTTCATGCGCGCCAGCGCCATTGCTGCAGCGGGAATGGTCTTGTCGCAGCCCACCACGCACACCACAGCGTCAAACATCTGCCCTCGGCAAACCAACTCTATGGAATCGGCGATCAGTTCGCGGCTCACTAGCGATGCCCGCATTCCTTCCGTGCCCATCGTTTCACCGTCGGAGATTGCGATGGTATTGAACTCCATCGGAGTGCCGCCGGCCTCGCGAATCCCTTCCTTCACCCTGGCCGACAAGCGGCGCAGATGAAAGTTGCAGGGCATCGTCTCGATCCACGTATTGGCCACGCCGATCAGCGGACGGCTGAGATCGGCATCGGTGAATCCAATGGCCTTGAACATGGAACGCGCGCCCGCGCGGTCGCGCCCTTCGGTGATTCCGCGGCTAATGTGCTTGAGATCCATAAGTAAAGATTACAGGACACGCAATGCAGTTGTGAAACGAGAAGAAACGAGGAACTGCCATGGCGGCAGCTTGCGTAATACAATCCGGGAACATTCTGCTCGCCAGTTATTCGACCATCGGTTCTACGCGCGAGCGGCTGCTCGGGATTCCTCGGCCGCCACTCCGACGGGAGGATGCGCAGCAGTCCACGCGATCGCGGGCGCGCCGGAATTGACTTGAATGACATCGGCGATCGAATACCACTCGCGGTAAAGCTGGCCGACTTGTTTTTGATTTACATCGAGCGCCAGCGTGACCTGATGATCGTGCTCGGCCGGTTCGGCTTGCACCGAAGGCAAATCGAGCGCGCGCCGCGAAGCCGCGTTCAAAATGCGCATCAACGTTCCCTGCGTATTGCGATAGCGAATGTGAAAACTCTGCATAGGTTCTCCGTAGCGTCGGCGCCCTCGCCGGCTGTCCAGCGGGCAACTTGCCCGCTGCTTCCACCCCTAGTGCGACGGTTCTTCTTCCAGCAACATCTCCGACAGCGCTGCGCCCGCCGGAACCATGGGAAAGACATTGGCCTCCGGAGCGCAATCGAATACCAGTAATTCCGGCTCCGGCGACCGCAGAAATCGGTCGATCTGATCTCCGGTCTCAGTTGAAACCGGGAACTCCCGCATGGCGTCTTCGTTCAACCGAAAGCTGTGAATCTTGTATGCTTTGGCGATCTCCACGAAATCCGGATTGTCGCTGAGGTCGGTCTCGGCATAATTACGCTGATAAAACAGCTGTTGCCACTGCCGCACCATGCCCAGATATTTGTTGTCGATGATGACCATTTTCACCGGCAGGCCTAGACGGTGGACCGTGGCCAGTTCCTGGATGTTCATTTGAAATCCGCCGTCGCCGGAGACGCAGAGAACGCATGTTTCTGGTTTTGCGAGTTGCACGCCGACCGCAGCGGGTAGAGCGAAACCCATCGCACCGAGTCCGCCCGACGTGATGAATCCTCGCGGAGAGGAAGACCTGTAGCGCTGCGCCGCCCACATCTGGTGCTGGCCGACATCGGCAAGAACAACGCTCTCCTGGGGCAGCCGGCTAAACAGTTCGTCAAGAAAGCGAATCGTAGGCTGCGCCAGCCCGCGTGGATCGAGCTCTGCCCGTTCGTCGCCACAAGCGACCGCGCGCCACTCGCTGAAGTCAGGAAGCGAATGCCGCCGCAACTCCGCCTGAAATGCCGGAATCGTATCCGCGAGATTTCCAATAACGGAAAGCTCGCAGGGACGTACACGATCGAGTTGCGCGGGATCGATTTCAAAGTGAACGATTTTCGCGTATGGCGCAAACCGGGATGGATCGCCGGTCACGCGGTCATCAAGTCGTGCGCCAAATACCATCAGCAGATCGGTTTCGTGCAGCGCCATGTTGGCCGCACGCGTCCCGTGCATGCCCACCATCCCCAGGTAATAGGGCGCCTGCGGTGGAACCGCACCCAGTCCGTGGACGGTGGCAAATGTCGGAACGCTCAGATCGTCGAGCAAGCGCCGCAGCTCTGGGATCGCTCCCGACAACTTCGCCCCGGCGCCGACCAAAGCCACTGGCTTCGCGGACTGCTGCAGTAAGCCGACAATCGTATCGGTGAAACCTCCGTCGGCTTTCGCGTCGGCCGGCCTCGCGTGCGGCGTAAACTTCATCGGACCGGAGAATTCTTTTTTCGCCTTCAATAGATCGGTGGGAATATCGATCACCACCGGCCCCGGACGCCCGTTGCGCGCCCAGTAGAATCCTTCGGCGATTGCTTCAGGAATTTCGTCAATGGTGCGAACCAGACGGCTCCACTTGGTGAGCGAGAGCGTCACCCCAAAAACGTCAGTCTCCTGAAATGCATCCGTGCCGATCAGCGCGCTGCGTACCTGCCCGGTGATGCAGACCAGAGGAACCGAATCCATTTTCGCGTCGGCAATGCCCGTAACCAGATTGGTCGCGCCGGGCCCGCTGGTCGCCATGGCGACGCCAACTTCGCCCGTCACCCGCGCATAGCCTTCCGCCGCGAAAACTGCGCCTTGCTCATGGCGGGTGAGAATGTGTCGAACTCCACTCCCCTCCAGCGCGTCGTATAACGGCATGATCGCGCCGCCGGGATAACCGAACACCAGTTCAACGCCCTCGGCTCGCAGGCACTTCAGAACAATGTCCGCTCCCTTAAGCATTCACCACCTGTTTTGTGGCATCTTTGGGAGCTTCCACGGACTTCTTGCCTTCTTTGGGCAGCCAGCTCATCATGCCGCGCAGTTGCGCTCCCACGATCTCGATGGGGTGTTGTTTTTCTTTCTCGCGCAGAGCCTTAAACTTATGGCCACCGCTCTTGTTCTCCGCAATCCACTCGCGGGCGAACTCGCCACTTTGAATGTCGGCCAGAGTCTTCTTCATTGCAGCGCGAGTCGCATCGCCTACCACCTGCTCGCCACGCGTCAGATCGCCGTATTCCGCCGTATTCGAAATGGAGTACCGCATCCGGCTCAGGCCGCCTTCGTAGATCAGGTCCACGATCAGCTTCACCTCGTGCAGGCACTCGAAATAGGCAATCTCCGGCGCGTAACCGGCCTCCACCAGCGTTTCGAATCCCTTCTTGATCAGCGACGTCAAGCCGCCACAGAGCACTGCCTGCTCGCCGAACAGGTCGCTCTCGGTTTCTTCCTTGAAAGTTGTCTGCAACACGCCCGCGCGGGTCGAGCCGATACCATGTGCATATGCCAGCGCGAGTTCATGCGCGTGGCCGCTGGCGTCCTGCTGAATTGCGATTAGTGACGGCACTCCGCGGCCTTCGCTGTACACGCGTCGCACCAGGTGGCCGGGACTCTTGGGAGCGATCATCACCACGTCAACATCAGGGGGAGGGACGATAGTTTTGAAATGAATGCTGAAGCCGTGGGAAACCCCGAGCACTTTACCCGGATGCAGATACGGCTTGATGTGCTGTTCGTAAAGCTCGCCTTGCGTCTCGTCCGGCGTGAGCACGTGGATCCAATCGGCGCGCTTGGCGGCCTCGTCGGGCGCCACCACGACCATGCCATCGGCCCGCGCCTGTTGCGCACTGGGACGGTTCGGGTCGAGCCCAATGATGACTTTGTGTCCGCTGTCGCGGAGATTCTGCGCCTGCGCGTGTCCCTGGCTGCCGTAACCCAGGATGGCGATTGTCTTACCCTTCAGTGCTTCGGGCTTGGCATCACGTTCGTAGAAAATTTTAACCACGAGCGAGCTCCTCTCGATCACAAGGCTGGAAAGAAAGCGTTTCTTATTGAAGAAAACTGTATGCCTGACGACAATACCGACCGGTCGGTCGGTATGTAGAAATGCTACCTATCAAGTACTAGAGTGTCAAGCGAGAACTCCGGTTCGATCCGGTTCGACGACTTTTCTGGGCGCGCGGAACCGGAAAGCTGTTCCTCACATTTTGATAAACTTTCACGCCGGCCGCCCTTTGGAGAACTTGGCCATGAACGAATTTGAATGTGTCATCCCGATCTTGAATGTTGAGAATTTCGCCGCGTCCCTGGACTATTACGTCAACAAGCTGGGTTTCAGCAAGAAGTGGGACTGGGGAGATCCGCCAACCTTCGGTTGTGTCGCACGGGGCAAGGTAGAGATTTTCCTTAGCGAAGGCGGGCAAGGGCAGGCCGGCATGTGGATGTCAATTTTTCTGGGTGATGTGGACGCGCTTCACGCGGAGTATGCGAAAAGAGGCGCGAGCATTCGACAGCCTCCGACGAATATGCCCTGGGGCGTGCGGGAGATGAATGTCGAGGATCCAGACGGTCACCGTCTTCGCCTGGGCAGCCATTCTACGGGACCGGTCGATGAGGCCGGATGGAAGCGCTTCGGGGAAATACAACAATTTGGGAAATGATCCGTGGCAGGAAGACCTGCATTGGTCGCCCGGTAAACGTTGGCATTCCCGCCCACAACTATTTACCATGACACGCGATGGCACGCGAGACTGCGGTCGATTCCCGGCAGGAAATTCTGCGCACCGCCGCACGGCTGTTTCAGCAGCGCGGATACGACGCGACTTCCATGAATGACGTCGCCGCCGCGCTCAAACTCAGCAAGGGCGGGCTCTACCATCACTTTCAGAGCAAGGACGAAATTCTGTTCGAGATCATGGATCACGCGATGGAAATTACTCAGGAGCGCGTTCTTAACCCGGTGCGCGTCATCGATGATCCCGACGAGCGCTTGCGCGCGCTCATCCGTCTGCACATCGAAGTCGTACTCAGCCCACGAGACCGTGAAATCACAGTGATGCTGCACGAAAATCATCCCCTGCCGCCCGCGTTGCGCAAGCGCATCAACACTCGCAAAAAGGAATATATCCACTTTGTCGAGGGCCTGATCGCAGAGGTTCAGGGGAAACGCAATCGAACTCGACAGACGAAGGGCGCAGTCAGTGCGCGCGCCGCCGCCTTCGCCCTGCTCGGCATGATCAATTGGATTTACCAGTGGTATAAGCCGGAGGGCGATTTGCAGGCGAATAACCTGGTCCCCCAATTCACCGATCTGGTGTTCGGAGGAATTCTTGCGTGAAGCCCATATTCGCTCACCTTCCGGGGATTGACCAGCAGTTGCACAAGAACGGCAAGTTGTACCGCGAACTCGTGCGAGTCCCCTCCATGAGCGCGGGACTGTATGTGCTGCAGGCTGGAGGAACCGACCCGCAACATCCGCATCATGAAGATGAGATGTATTACGTGCTCCGGGGAAAAGCGCGCTTCAAGACTGAGGAGGAAGACCTGGAGATTTCCGCAGGAAGCCTGCTGTTCGTTGCCGCGGAAGTCGAGCACCGCTTTTACGACATCGCGGAAGAATTGGCGGTGCTGGTCTTCTTCGCGCCTTCGGAGAGTTGAATCGCACTTGATATCCATGAATTATCCGATCGTTCCGATGCCACCAGAACTTTCGCTCGCAGTGGGCGAGATTTACCGCGAAGGCATCGCGACCGGAAACGCCACCTTTGAAACTGAAGTTCCTGAGTGGGATAAATGGGATAGCAGCCACCTCCAGAACTGTCTTGACTGGTTGCGTTGGAACTTTTTGATGAGGATATTGGGGAATCTCTGATTACCTCAGGCCACTTTAGCGTGCTCGGATGGCCAGCGCTCACCCCGTATCAAGCCGCCGCGTTTACCGTGGGGTAGCCGAAGCGTCGGTCTATGTCGCCGCCTCTGCACGCGGACGTGGCGTCGGGAAAGAGCTATTGCAGGCGCTCGTGCTGGAGTCGGAGGTCAATGGAATCTGGACGCTTCAGGCTGGAGTCTTCCCCGAAAATACTGCAAGTATTTCACTGCACAAGTCCTGCGGATTCCGCAAGGTAGGGGTTCGGAGGCGCATCGGCAAACTCGTCGATGCTTGGAGAGACGTGATCTTGATGGAGCGTCGGAGCGCAACCGTCGGTAAATCGGTAAATAGGAGCAACGCCTGATCGGCGCAATCACTTGTGAGGCGGAATCCAGTAGACCTCTTCTTTAACGGCTCCTTTGTCGGTGAACCCGCGTCGCTTCAAAATTGCTTTACTGTGCTCGATCATCTCCGGATGGCCGCATAGATAGGCCACTGTGTTGCTCGCATCCAGTTCCCAATGATCGGCATATTTGCGCAGAATGTCATCCGCGCGGCCGATTTCTCCAGGCCAGTCGGAATGATCCCAGGGACGACTGACGGTGGGCACATATTGGAACCACGGCAGCTCTTTGGCGAACTGGTTCAGTTCCTCGAGATATCCGAATTCCCAGGGACGGCTCGCGCCGTTCAGCAGGAATAGCTTGTGGGTCCCGTCGAAGCGGCCATCTTTCCATTCTTTGGAAAACGTGCGTACGAAGCTCACGAAAGGAGCCACGCCGGTTACGGTGGAGATCAGTAAATGATTTGTCCGGCCGTTTTGTGTGTCCAGAGTGAATCGTCCCTTAGGCACCTTGCGCATCAGCAACTGATCGCCCGGCTGCAACTTGTGGAGCGAAGGCGTAAGCGCGCCTTCCGGCACCAGTTCGAAGAAAAACTCCACTTCATCTTCCGCCGGCGACGACACGATCGAATACGGGCGCTCGACGCGCTTTCCATTTGTCTCCACTCCCAGAGTTGCGTACTGGCCAGGAATGAAGGGGAACTCTCCTCCGCTGCGAATGCGCACCATCCACAGGTCGGGAGCGAAATCGACGCGCCTGGTTACCTGCGCACGATAGAACTTTTCTTCGGCAATCGGCATTAACGTGGTCTCGGCATAAACTTCTGGCTCAATACGATTGGACACAGCCCCGCTGGATTCGGGTGCAATAAATACCGTGGGACTGCACCCGAACGACGCTCGCTTCGAAGCAACGGCCGGTTTACTTTCCCACCACCAAAACCACGAAGCTGTCTGGAAGAATCGGAGGCCGTGGACGCGGATTATCCGCTGTTGCAGCCGGTCTAGGCCCGAATTGTGCTGTGACCACGAAGACGTTGTGCGTCTTCCCATCGAGCGCCAGGGTGCGCGCACCCTGCCGGGTGGTCACGTTCTCCGCGACGTCGAACTTGTCGTTGGAGTCCTCTTTCACCACCGTGAGCACGCCGTCGCGCCCGCAAGAGGCAAAAGCGAGTTTGGTCTCTGGATCGAATGCGGTCGCGTCCACGCCCTCGCCAATGGCCGGCGTGGCCAGAACCTTGCCGCTGTCGGCGTCGACCACCGCCATCATCTTGTTGTCGCAGCCTACGAACAGGCGGCGATTCTTGCGATCGATTGAGAGTCCGCTCGGCTCGGTGCACGGCGCCAGCGGCCATTTTGCCTTGACTTCCAGGGTATTGGGGTCGATTGCCGTAAGTTCGCTCTTGTCTTCGATATTGACGAAGATTTCGCCCTTGGCATCGCTGGCCGCGAACTCGGGCTTGCCATCCAGTTTGATCGTGCCCAACACTTTTCCGCTGGCTGCATCGATCGCAGTGGAATCCTGGCTGCGCCCGTTGAAGGTGAAGACCCGCTTGCTGGCGGGATCGTAGAGGATGGCGTCGGGATTGTCACCGACTTTCACTTTACTGGTGGTCGCAAGCGTCTTCATGTCGAAAATGCTGACCGTGCCTTCTCGCCCGTTACTGGTAAATCCCCGTCCCAATTCCGGCGCCAGTGCGATGCCGTGAACGCCCGGAGTATCGGCGATGTCGCCGACGCTCTTGCCTGAATCGGCGTCGATCACCATCACGTGGGTGCCGCGCGAGATGTACACGCGCCGCGCGTCGGAGTCAGCGGTCAGGTAATCCCAGCCTCCGTCGCCGCCTACCTTGTAGGTTTTTGTAACGTGATATCCCGGACCAGCCGCAGCCAGAGCCACCCCCGCCACGGACACGCTGATTATCGACACCAACCACTTAGACCTCGTAGGCATCAATTTCTCCTTGTAACTGACTGGAATCGCGGAACCTATATCCGGGGCCCCTTCCCAAGATCGAGACTCCGCGTTCTTGCATCGAATCCAGTAGGATCCGAACCGAAGTAACTTTACCTTATTTCGATGTCAAACCTAGACTCTTAATTATATGGATGTATCCGAGAAACGTTTCGCGGGGCAGGTCGCGACGCTGCAAACTTCGCCGATCGCCGATCCGCGCTTACAGCCGACGCCGGATTACGGCACGCTGGGGCCTGGCTCCGATGTTGCGGTCCGTCGGCCAGAATCGAGCGCGGATCCTATTCGCCGGCCCGCGGACCCGCGGCGCTATGCCCCGGTTTTTGCCGCGGCAGTCGGCGTACTCATGGCTGTGCTGGCGGGAAGCGTCGGCAGCGCTCATGCTGCGTGGTCAAAATTCGAAAATCTGTTTTCCTCGCGAGAAGTTTCGCCGGCTTCCGCTCAAGATACACGGCAACTCGATCGCCTGAGACCCCAGAAGCAGGCAGAAGCCCTGCTCGAACTGGCTGTGGGACGCAGCGATGGCGCGGTGGATCAGATCTCTTCCCGTGTCGATCATTGGCAGGGAAAAGTGCAGTGGACTCCACAGATCGCTACCCTTACTACTGCCGCATTGAACTCCGATGACATGCGGGTACGCGAGTCCGGCATTGAGGTGGAACTGGCCGCCTACGGGTTAGCCAAGAATTCCGCCAGTCTTGAATATCTGATCAGAACCTCCGCGTCTTCCGATCACGCGCGAAAGGTTTGGGCGTTGTGGGCGCTCGGCCTCATGGGCAATCGCGGCGTCGGAACCGAACGCATAGTGCAGGTTCTAACCCGCCATCTAAAAGATACAGACGAAGACTCGCGACGGTGGGCGGTCGAAGGCCTTGCGCTAGCCGGCGCGACCGAAACTATCGAGCCCCTGCTCCAGACCATGCATGATGATCCCTCCGCGAACGTGCGGGAACGGGCCGCGTGCAGTCTGGCCGAGTCCGGTATGTTTACCCGCGAGCAGCGGCTTAGTGCGGTCCCAAGATTGCTTAGCTACGTCGACGACCCCTCCCTCGATGCCCAGACCCATGCCTGGACTTCCCAGGCGTTGAGTGACATTACCCACCAGCATTTTGGCAACGACGCCAACGCCTGGAGAAACTGGTACAACTCCCCGAAGACCAACTGAGTAACGGGGTAATTTAGTAAAGACCAAAGTGCGAAGTGCGTTTCAAATTACTCAATTGGCCGACGACCCAATTACTCAATCAACATTGTTTCGCGCCAACCAGTATTCGTAGAAGCACAGTCTGTCCAACTGCAGCAGCGAGGGACTCCAAACCGAGGCCTCATGGAAAAACTAAACGTAGTTGTCGCTCTCACTACCAGAGAGAATGATTACCAGGCCGAACAGGCAGTTGCTGCGGCTGAAACGGCCACACGACTCGGCATCAAGCTCCAGATCATTTACGCCGATAACGATGCTGTCAACCAGACCCAGCAACTCATCAAGATCATTCAGGATCCGGCCCAACGGCCCGGCGCGATCCTGGTAGAGCCCGTGGGCACGGGAATGCCGCAGGTCGCGAAGGCGGCGGTGGCAGCCGGTATAGGGTGGGGAATTATCAACAGCGATCCCGGATACATCACAGAACTTCGCCAGGCCGGCGACACTCCCGTTTTCTCGGTCAGTACCGACCAAGTAGAAGTAGGTAGGATCCAGGGCAAGCAAGTGGGCAGGCTTCTACCCGAGGGCAACGTTTTGTATATAGAGGGCCCGTTCAATAGCACCGCGACTCAGCTGCGGACGAAAGGAATGCTTTCCACCAAGCCCCCGGCTGTCGAATTGAAAATGTTAAAAGGTGACTGGACCGAGCGCAGCGCGCACAATGCCGTGAAGTCCTGGCTATCGCTGGGCTCCTCACGCCAGCTTCAGATCCGGGCAGTCATCTCTCAGAACGATGCCATGGCCATGGGCGCCAGAAAAGCTTTTATTGGCCTGACGGAAAAGGACCGCGAACAGTGGCTGAGTATCCCATTCACGGGTTGCGATGGTGTTACCAAGACCGGGCAAGACTGGGTGCGCCGCGGTCTGCTGAAGGCGACAATTATTACCGCCCCCGCCGCGGGGATCGCACTGGAGATTCTGGCGAAGGCGTTCGAAGCTGGTTCCATGCCCCCAGACCGCACGCTGATTCCGCCGCGGTCGTTTCCAGCGGCCGAAGAATTGCGCGGCAAGACGATGAAGGCGAGTAGTTACTGATCCAGCTGGATGCCATCTCACAACGAGCCGAAGAATCAGGCGGCTTCTTCAGGGGCTTCAAGCCCGCATCATTTTTGAGGCCGAGCGGCACGGCTGAAGCCGTGCCCTGCCCCAAGCCACTTGTAAGATAGCTTCCAGACGAATCAATTCTCTTCAGTCTGCCATCTTCGCCACGTGCACGTCGAATCCTGTTTTCGGCAGCAGAGATGTCAGCGAGAACGCCTTGAACCCGTCGCCGCTGACTTCGGTATGACGATAGATTCCCGGCTCGCTCTCGATCATTTCCCGGCGTCCTTCCATGTCTGCCAGGAAAGCCTGTGCGCGGCTCACGCTGACGTCAACTTCTTTCGCGCGTGTGACGACTGCCTCTGACGCGTAGGAGCGCACCAGCTTCGGCCAGTACTTTTCCAGCAGATCGGTGCTGGCAAAGATGTCCGCCCAAATGAGGCGTCCATTCACTGCCACCACCACACCAACAGCGTTGCGATCGCGCAATTGTCCGATCAAGCTCTGATAATTGTGTTCGATCGGCGCAGCGACGGCGTCCACTTTTTGCTTCACCTCATCCGTCTCCATCACCCTTGCGTACGATGTCATACGCGAAACCCCGGCCGCCACCGGCGGGGAGTCCGCTACCAAATTGCCCGCGACCGCCGCCTTCTGCTTTCCCACCTCGTTCCATACTTCTTGCTGATCCTTTGAGCCCATCGCCTTGGCGCGAACCGAGGGTTGCGCCATCATCGCCATGGGAGGTTGTACATGGTTGATTGGACCGCCGACAGCGGAGCCATACATCGCTTCTGACGCGCCAAAGTGCTCGCTGGTCGCGACCCACCGCCCCGGCTCCACGCAGAACACGCTCAGATCCACCGGATCGCTCTCCCTTGGAACGATTCGGTCTTTACCGATCACGCGATCCTGCTTGCCTCCGGTAACAATCTCCCCGGCCAGCAACAGTAGCGGCCGCTTGGAATTGTTCACCAGCACCAGCCGGTTCACCTGGGCCCCATCGTGCCGTAGGCCTGGCGTCGGATGCCGCCGAATTAATCCCTGCACACTGCCCGCCTCGGTGACTACCACTTCTCCAGACCGCAGCCCTTCATCCAGCGTTAGGAACTCGCCGGTGGGATAGCTTTTCGCCGCCACCACTGGAAAGACCGTCAGATTGCCATGCCGGATCGGATCCAGCACCTTGAAGCCGGGCGTCGGGCTGACCTCGCCGGCTCGCGCGTCTCGCTGGTCACAGACGACCAACCCAGCAACCATCAGCACCACCGCCAACGCCAGGAAAATCTTCGGACTCGTATTCGTACAAACAGTCGGATTCATAGAAGTTCCTCCCCAGCCGGAGAGCGCATCCCATGGCGGGCAGAGTGCCCGTCCCATACGAGCTTGAAAGCCGTCCGGGACATCGCCCTTTTCCGACTCCGTGGGAAGAACGAAGCTGATCATGGCGCTTGCGCGCAAAATTTGTGTGCGGTATTAAGGTGGGGCTGGCACTCTTGCCCGCTGTTTTGACTTTGATCTTGGTTATGGGGTCCCGGCGGCAAAGTCAGCCAGTCAAATCAAAAGGGGCGGACAAAGCCCGCTCTGAGCGCAGCCGACGGGAGTGTTCACTCCACCGTTCCTGTAAAATTGAATTAGCGATTTGGAGCCACTCCCGCATTGTCTTTTCTCGACCAACTGAACCCCCCGCAGCGCGAAGCCGCTGAAACCACCGAAGGCCCGGTGCTGATCCTCGCCGGCGCCGGCAGTGGCAAGACGCGTGTCATTACCTATCGCATCGCCTATCTGATCGAGTACAAGGGAGTGATGCCGGAGTCCATTCTGGCGATGACCTTCACCAACAAGGCTGCCGCCGAAATGGGCGAGCGCGTCGAAAAGCTGGTGGGCGGCCTGAGCATCGCTAAGCCGGTCATCTCGACCTTCCATTCATTCTGCGTGCGGATGCTGCGCCGCGACATCGAAGCCATGCGAATCCCGTCCAGCGTTCCAGGCCAGCCGGCGATCGGCCATACGAAAAATTTTGTCATCTATGACGAAAGCGATCAGCAGGCCGTGGTTAAGGGCGTGATGAAGCGTCTCGGCCTCGACGACAAACAACTCACGCCGCGCACGGTTCTTGGCCGCATTTCCTGGGCGAAAAATCACATGCTCGACCCGCAGGAACTGTATCTGCAATCCGCCGATCCCAAGACTGAGCGCATTGCTCACCTGTATGAGGAGTATCGCAAGGAGCTGCGGAAAGCCAACGCTCTCGACTTCGACGATCTGCTGCTCGACGCGGTCCGCTTGTTGAAGTCCTCCGCGTCAGTACGCGAATACTACAACCGAAGGTTCCAATATTTGCTCATCGACGAATACCAGGACACCAACCGTCCACAATACGAACTCATGCGCATGCTCGCCGGGGACCGCCACAATGTTTGCGCCGTGGGCGATGAAGACCAGTCGATTTATTCCTGGCGTGGAGCCGACATCCGAAACATTCTGGAATTCGAGCAGGATTTTTCGGAGGCCAAAATCATCGCCCTCGAGCAGAATTACCGCTCCACACAAAACATTCTGCAGGCGGCGTCCGCTGTGGTCGCGAACAACATTCGCCGCAAAGGCAAGAATCTGTGGACATCACGGCAGGGCGGCACCAAGATTGGCTACTACGAGGCGCCCGATGGCGAGAACGAGGCCCTGTTCGCCGCCGACTGGATCGCCAAGTATTTGCGCGAAGCGGCTGAGCGAGGCGAAAGTCCGCGCGCCGCCGTGCTTTATCGAACCAACTCGCAGTCGCGTTTATTTGAAGAGGCCATGCGCCGCTACGGCTTGAAATATCACGTGGTCGGTGGTTTCTCGTTCTACGAGCGCGCCGAGATCAAAGACATGATCTCGTACCTGAAAGTCATTCACAATCCCGACGACTCGATTTCGCTGCTGCGCGTCGTCAACACACCCACGCGCGGCATTGGCAAAGGCACCATCGATATGTTGGAGCGCCTTGCGCTGGAGACTGGCCTGTCCTTGTGGGGAGCAATCGGTGAGGCGATTCGCCGTCAGCTCTTACCTCCGCGAGCCCTGTCGTCGCTGCAAAATTTTCAGCAACTAGTCGAAGACGCTCGCGCCATGCTGGCGGGAACGTTCACCGAGCAATTGCAAGTGAGTGGGAATGTGGGAGGTGGCGACTCGCCCGCGCAAATGCCGGAGGCAGCCGGACCTATGTTGGGACAGCCGCCCGACAGCGAAGAGGCTACAGCTTTTGATCCAACAGAATTCGAAAATTTCTCCTTCGACTTCGGCGCGACGGAAGGTGAAACTCCTGGCAATGAGGCGGATCCCATAGGGGAGGCTGGCCGCCCACTCCCCAGTCCGCCAGAGGGCGCCGCGATTCTCCCTTCCACCGCCGACATTCTGAAATTCCTGATCGACCGCACCGGCTACATCAAGTTGCTAGAAGAGGAAGACACGCCGGAGGCTTTCTCCCGCATCGAGAATCTGCGCGAACTTGTGAATGCTGCCATGGATTCGCGTGACCGCGCCGAAACTCTCGACGAGTTCTTGGACCATGCCGCCCTGGTCGCCGACGCCGACGACTACGACGCGCGCGCCCAAATCACGCTCATGAGTCTGCACGCCGCCAAAGGACTGGAATTTCCTTTGGTCTTTCTCAGCGGGCTGGAAGAAGGACTTTTTCCGCATTCGCGCACCATGCTGGTCCCCGAAGACATTGAGGAAGAGCGGCGCCTCTGCTACGTCGGCATGACCCGCGCCATGGACCAACTGATCCTGACTCGCGCCGTCTACCGCCGCCGCTACGGCACCGATCTGCCCGAAGCCAGCGTCCCCTCGCGCTTTCTTGAAGAGGTCCCCGCGCCGCTAATCGAAGAACTGGGAACCAAGAGCCCTCGGGTGGGGACCAACCGTGTGGGGACGGGCACTCTTGCCCGTCCGGCGGGGCGAAGCCCCGCAGCCGAGAGCACCCATTACTCATATGAAGACGAAGATCAGAGCAGTGTTTGGCATGATCGTGGAGCGCCCATGGCGCAAAGCCGCCAAAAGCCTAGCGGTCCGGCGCGTCCCTATAACTCGATCGAGAACATCGCCGAGTTCTTCGCCAGCCGCGGCAAGAAGTTCACTGTCCCGAAGCATGTCGTCGAAGAACCCACGGGCAAGCGTGGATTCCGCCCCGGGCAGAAAGTTCGCCATCCGAAATATGGGGAAGGCACGGTCTACCAGCGCGAAGGAGAGGGCGAAGAAGCGAAGATTACGGTACAATTCCCTCGCTTCGGATTAAAGAAGCTGGTGGAGAAGTATGCCCAGCTGGAGCGCGCATAAATCACGTGGGGACAGCCGCATCGGCTGTCCGTCCGAGCAGGATTCAGCGTCCGACGAGGATATCATTAGACTCACTCAACTTGACTCTTAGGAGAAGCTACTCGCATTCATGGCAAACACAAGCAAGCTAACCAAAGAAGAGCGCAAGAAAGCCAAACGCACCGCCCGCAAGAAACGCAAGGCGGAGAAGCCGCTGAAGCCCCGCGATTACGCACGCGGATCGAAAAAGCCCAAGGTTAAGAAACTGGCGCGCGGCCAGGCGAAGCGATAGAAGGAACTCGCGCGGGAGCGGGCGACTCGTCCGCTCCAACGCGAAGCGCCAGCTGGCTAAGCAGGATTTTCAGGAGAACACAACCGCTTGTCACCACTTACGCAGCCCGCTGAAGTCGTCCGTACCTCCGACAACCAGCTTTTCTGCTGCAAGTCGATCGACAAGCTGATCTCCGAGGCTGAATCCCCCGGCCAGCGCCTGCAAAAAACGCTCGGCCCCTGGTCGCTGACCGCGCTGGGCATCGGTGCCATCATCGGCTCGGGAATCTTCGTCCTCACCGGGACGGCCGCCGCTGGTGAATATTTCCAGGCGCCATCCATCCTGCACGCGCAAGTGCTCGACATTATCGTGAACTTCCTGCGGGGCGGCGGCACCAGCGCTGTACTCATGCACGGGCGCCCGCCGGCCGGCCCGTCTATTGCAATTTCATTTTTTCTAGTCGCCGTGGCGTGCAGTTTTGCCGGCCTCTGTTATGCCGAGTTGGCATCGATGATTCCGATCGCCGGCAGCGCCTACACGTATTCCTACGCGACCCTCGGCGAAATCTTCGCCTGGATAATCGGCTGGGACCTCATTCTCGAATACGTGGTCAGCAACGTGGTCGTGGCCATCGGCTTCAGCGCCTACACCAAAGCGCAACTCGCATCCTTTGGTCTCAACTTGCCTGAGCGATGGTCGACGCCTGTCTGGGAGTCCGGCCACTGGACGGGCGCATACTTCAACGTCCCCGCCTTCCTCATCATTTTCATTCTCACGGTGCTGCTGGTGCGCGGCATTCGCGAATCCGCGGAAGCCAACAACATCATGGTCGCCGTCAAGATTGGCGCCATCCTGATTTTTCTTGTTGTGGGCGGCGCGCTGGTGCACACCAGCAACTGGAAGCCGTTCGCGCCCTCCGGATTCGGCGGCATCGTGACCGGAGGCGCCATCGTCTTCTTCACTTACATCGGTTTTGACTCTGTCTCTACCGCTGCCGAGGAGGCGAAAAATCCGCAGCGCGACTTACCCTTCGGCATCATCGCTTCTCTGATCGTCTGTACGACGCTCTACATCGGCGTTTCCATCGTGCTCCTGGGGATGATGAAGTATACGACCTTCGTCTCCGGCGAAGCCGCCGAAGCCCCAGTCGCGTACGCGCTAAAGGTGCTCGGAGCGAGCCGCTGGTCGCGCTCCATCATTGTAATCGGCGCGCTGACAGGTATGATCTCGTCGCTACTGGTCTTTCAATACGGCCAGGCGCGCATCTGGTACGCCATGTCGCGGGACCGGCTATTCCCGAAGATGTTTTCCCTCGTCCATCCCAAGTTCAAGACCCCTCACGTATCGACTTGGATCGCCGGATTCGTGGTCGGCATTCCTTCGGGAATCTTCGCCATCAGCGATGCTGCCGACCTGTCGAATATCGGCACGCTGTTCGCATTCGTGCTGGTATCGCTCGGCGTAATTCTCCTGCGCCGCACTCAACCCGACCGACCGCGCGTTTTCCGGGTCCCGCTGGTGCCGTGGTTCCCGCTAATCTCGATCATCCTGTGTGGCGGCCTGATGACCGGCCTCACCGTTATCACGTGGCTCCGTTTCGTGATCTGGCTGGGGCTCGGATTGCTGATCTACATCTTCTACAGTCGCCATCGCAGCGAGTTCGCAAACTAGCTGTCAGCTCTTAGCTGGCAGCCATCAGCGATCAGAAAAAAACACGATGTCATCCTGAGTGAAGCACACCGATGAGCGAAGCGAATCGGCAAGCGCAACGAGGGACCTCTGCAACTCTCGCTGCTCGACGGCACTGAATAGTTTCACCACCAAGAACCTCTACTTTTACTGCACCCACGCCCCCGTCAGAAACAAATACCGCTCCCGCAACTCATCTTTATGCGCCCCCGACTTGGTATCCAGAAACATCACCTGCCAGCCCTCCGCAGCTGAATACTTCGGCCACGTCGGCAGCCCCGGCCCGTTCGGATCGCCACTGCGCGCAAAGTTCGCCCAATATTCCTGCATCTCGATGCTTAGTTGCCGGTCCTCTGCCCTCCAGGCGATCCCGGCCTTGGAATCAAGCTGCCCAAATACATACTCGATTTCCGACGAATGATATGCGCCCAGCTGCGGGCCCTTCGGATCGGCAGGCGGCCCCAGGTCAAAGCGAAAGCGGTAAATCGCCCTTTTGCCGGTTTTGAATTGCGCTTCCATCCACCACCATGTCGACCAGGCAATGAATCGGTCGCCTGCGAAATCTAGCATCGACCGTTGGGCTTGGGCGTCCGTGGTTGCGGGATACAGTCGCAGGAACTCGTCCGCCTTCGCGCCGAACTCCTTTTGCGCAGTTTCTTTCATGCTGTCCACAGTCGGCTTCTTTGGGCTAAATGCGATCTCAAAGCTGCCCTCGTCATGGTTCCAGCCCGCCAGCAGCGGAACATCGTTCTGCTTTCCTGCGGCAAAGATCGCAGGGGTGGGCTCAGGCAGAAAATACCCGTCAACGTCTGGTCCGAAAGCAAAGTTATTTTCTCCCCCGGGCTTAAAGAACGCAGCGAGCAGCTTCGACGCGGGTACCGCGCGCAACTCCGCCAGTGTTTGTACTCCCAGAGTTGAACCGGCCAGCTTCGAATCCTTGGCCTCGCGGGATTTTTCATTGGCAGCGGGGTCGGGGCGCTCCCCCGCGCCTCCACTCTCTCCAATGGCTTTCTGAAAAAGACGCTTGGCGAGGGGCGATGCCATCAGCGCGCTCACCGAAAATGATCCAGCGCTTTCGCCAAAGATAGTTACATTCGCTGGATCGCCGCCGAACGTCGCAATGTTGTCATGCACCCATCGGAGCGCCGCGACTTGATCCAGCAGTCCATAATTCCCGGCTGCATTGTGTCCCGACTCTTTCGCCAGCTCCGGATGTACAAAAAATCCGAAGACGCCCAGCCGGTAATTCATGCTGACCACGATCACGCCCTGCCGCGCCAGATTGGTGCCATCCTGCCGAGCTTCCGAGCTCGAACCCGCTACGAATCCTCCGCCATGAATCCAAACCATTACCGGCAGCTTCGCTCCCGAGGCTTTCGCCGGAACCCAAACATTCAGAAATAAGCAGTCCTCGCTGCCTCCTGCATCGCGGAAATTCATGTCACCAAAGACTTTTCCCTGTATACAGTGCGCACCGAATTCCGCGGCCTTGTGTACGCCGGTCCATTTCGTCGCCGGCACCGGGGGCTTCCAGCGGAGATCGCCCACCGGCGGCGCGGCATAGGGAATTCCGAGAAAGGCGTGGACCGCCCCCTCGTCTTTGCCCTCGACGATGCCGGAATCGGTTTTCACCTGCGGTCCCGGCGGCACAGCAAACGATCCGAACCGAACTGCCAGTATGACCCCTGCAAGGAGCGACCTGAGGACGGCGTTTCGGTTCATAACTTCTCCCTAACATAAAAGAACACTGGATTGTAACGGAAAAATATCCAGGCAACTTTCGCGCTCTCGCAAATCCTCCAGCAAGAATCTACAATCGGAGAAATGACTTCTGCGCCGTTGCGTCCGCCCAATGCCTTTATCCGTCAACTCCCCAAGGCGGAACTACACTTGCACCTCGAGGGTGCGGTCGAGCCCGCAACCCTGCTCGAACTGCGCAAACTCCACGGCGACTACGCCACCCTCGCCGAGGTCGAAGCTCTTTACGGCTACACCGATTTTCAGAGTTTTCTGATGGCTTTCAAGGCCGTCAGTGCGCACCTGCGCGGCCCGGACGACTATGAACTCATCACCTATCGCCTGATGCAGCGTCTGAAGGAAGAGACGGTGCTGCACGCGGAGGTCTATGTTGCGGTCGGCGTCTGCTTGTTTCGCAAACAGGATTTCGCCGCCATCTTTGAAGGGCTGGACCGCGGGCGCGCCCGCGGCGCACGCGACTTCGGCGTGTCGCTGCTTTGGATCTTCGATGCCACCCGCCACTTCGGAGCGGAAGAAGCGCAAAAAGTTTTCGAACTCGCCGCTCGCTACCGGGATCGCCATGTGGTTGGCGTCGGCATTGGCGGTGACGAACTAAAGGCGCCGCCAGAACTTTTCCGGAGCGTCTACGCTTACGCCACCGATCACGGTTTACGCCTCACGGCCCATGCCGGGGAGACCGGCCCTCCCGAATCCATCTGGGGAGCCCTGAACCTGCGCGCCGAGCGGATTGGCCACGCCCTCACTGCGGCGCAGGATGCCGACCTGATTGAAGAGCTAGCCCAGCGCCAGATTCCGGTCGAACTCTGCATCACCAGCAACCTCCGCACTGGCGTTTGTCAGACAGTCGCCGAGCATCCCACGAAGAACTACTTCGACCATGGCGTCATGATCACGCTCAACACCGATGACCCGGCGTTGTTCGGCACCACGCTGTCGCGCGAATACCAACTGGCCCAGGAAACGTTCGGATTCAGCGATGAGCACCTCCGGGAGCTGGCCCGCAACTCGTTCGAGGCGTCCTTCCTGCCCGCAGAAAAAAAGCTGGAACTGCTAAGCTTGTTCGATGCCGCCGCAGCCCGGTGAAGGGCAGTGAAGAAAGAAACACGTAGGGACAACCGCTCGGCTGTCCGAGCTGGGCGGAGCCCGGCCGATCTGCGCAACAAATGTTGTAAAATCACCGAGATTTGTTGGCTGGAAAATCCAGAGACTGGCCATTCGCATCTACGTTGATCCGAGAACCGAATGCCCATCCGTCCCGTCCTTCAACTCGGCGACCCGCTTCTGCGTCAAACGGCCGTACCCGTCGAAGATCCTACGGCGCGCCACATCCGCACCCTGGTCCTGGATCTCGCCGACACCCTCGCTCACTGGCGGTCTGCAACCGGCTACGGACGCGGCATTGCCGCTCCCCAGTTCGGCGTGCTGCAGCGCGTTATTTTCCTCAAACTCCCCGGAGCCGAGCCGTGGCCGCTCATTAATCCGGAGATCATCGAACGTAGCGAAGAAAAAATCATTGTGTGGGACGCCTGCCTGAGTTTCCTCTCAATCTTCATGCAGGTGGAACGCCATCGCCAAGTGACCGTGCGCTATCGGAATCTCAACGGCGAAACGCTCGAATTCGAAGCCGGAGACGACTGCAGCCTCTCCGAACTGTTGCAGCATGAGATCGACCATCTCGACGGCATCCTTGCGATCGACCGAGTCGTCGATGTCAAAACTATTTGCACCCGCGAAGAATTCGAAAAGCGCTATCGGGACGCGAGCCCGTACGCAATCGCTCCAGCTACAATCGAAAGCTGAACTCGCTTCAGGCCAAACTGGCGAGTGACAACAGGCAACTGATGTTACATATCGGTATCGTCGCATCCAGCGCGGAAGGCGCCGCGCTTTGTTATCGCACCATCTGCGTCGAAGGCGCTGACTTGCTCGGTCTTTACAATCACCCTGAAGTGTCGATGCACGGGCATCCCCTCATTCAATACAAGACTTGCATCGACGCGAAGGATTGGGCGGGAATCGCGGAACTCATGCTTTCGTCCGCAGAAAAATTGGCCAGGGCTGGCGCCGACTTCCTTATCGCTCCCGTCAATACCGTGCACCAGGCATTTGATCTAGTTGAGCACCGTTCTCCGCGCCCCTGGCTGCACATCGCCGTTGAAGTTGCCAAGGAAGCCAAGCGCCACGGCTACAAACGCCTCGGAGTACTCGGGACCCGCTCCTTGATGGAGGGACCGGTTTACCATGAAGCGCTGAATACCGCCGGCATCGAGCAGCGCATACCGGGGGCGGAGCACCGCGAACGCATTCATCGCATCATCTTCGAGGAGTTGGTGCATGGCAGTTTCTTACCTCGCACTCAGATTTATCTTACCGAGGTGATCCAAGGACTGAAGAATGAAGGCTGCGACGCGGTGGCGCTGGCTTGCACCGAAATTCCTCTACTGATGACCTCCGAATCCTCTCCACTGCCGATGCTGGATTCTACGCGCATTCTCGCGAGAGCTGCTCTGCGCAAGGCGGTAGACGGCTAGTGGAGCGCCATCAACTTAAATTCCGCTTGCTTCCTGGCCGCTATGCGATCGTGCGTCTCGCCCTCGACGCGCCCGTCCCGGATTGGGCGATCAAGGGCGACTTCACGTCGGTCACTCGTAGCCCCGATGAACTTTCCATTGTCTGCCCCACAGTGAACCTGCCTGACCGGGTGCATTCACCGCACCGCTGGATCTGTCTGAAACTCGAAGGCCCATTCCCGTTCTCCCAAACCGGAGTGCTGCTTTCCTTCATCGAGCCTCTGTCGACGAAAGATGTTCCGATCTTCGCCATCTCTACCTACGACACGGACTATGTGCTGATCCAGGAAGAGTTCGCCTGGGCGGTCGACGTCCTGCGTGAAGCTGGTCATGAACTGAGCCCCTGCGTGTGAATCCCCGGTTCAGCCGCGGTTCGGCGCTGAGCCGCTGAACCTTGATCGGGTACGTCTTTGGTCGGACCTCGGCTCTCAACGTGTACTCTATATCGGTCAGCCACGCGCGCAATCTGTGAAAAGAGAATCCGAATGTCTTTTTCTGAACACGATCTCCATCAAGTCGGCGAAGCGCTCGCCCTCGCTGCCCGCACGGAGATCATGCCCAGATTTCGCAAGCTCACGTCCACGCAGATTCGGCAAAAGTCCTCCGCGCTCGACTTAGTCACCGACGCGGACGAAGCCGCCGAGACCGTGATCGGCGCGGCGTTGCTGGCGGCTTTTCCGGGCGCGCTTATCGTCGGAGAAGAAGGAACGAACAGGAATCCCTCTCTGCTGCAAGCGCTCGGTTCGGCCGAACTCGCCTTCCTTGTCGATCCCGTCGACGGCACCAAGAATTTCGTCTGCAATCTGCCTCTGTTCGGGGTGATGGCGGCGGCCACGATTCGTGGCGAGATTGTCGGCGGTGTGATTTACGACCCAGTGTGCCGCGATTGGGCTTACGCTCTGCGCGGCGGCGGCGGCTGGATGGAGCAGGAAGATGGAAGCCGGGTTCCCCTGCGGGTGGCAAAGCCGGCGCCGGTCTCGAGCATGGAGGGTGTTGTCGCCACCGGATTTTTGCCGGAGCCTCTGCGAGCCACTGTGATTGGCAATCTAACGAAATTAGCGGCGAGCATCAACCTGCGATGCGCGGCTCACGAGTACCGCATGGCTGCAGCCGGTTATTGCCATATGCTTTTTTATAACCGGCTCATGCCTTGGGACCACGCAGCCGGTTGGCTCTTGCATCAAGAGGCTGGCGGGTATAGTGCCCATTTCGATGGAACGCCGTATAGCGTGGTACACCTCACGGGCGGCTTGATCTGCACTCCCGATCAAGATTCCTGGCAGTTGGTGCACAATGCGTTGTTAGATCACTCGTAGAGACGTAGCTCGCCATGTCTCGCTCGCCGCGGAAACTCAGCGGACGCTCGTCCAAACCTGATAGATCACAATTCCGGACATGAAGACCAGATAAAACCGCAGAGCCCAGAAGAGAATCATCTCCTTGCGCGTGAGCCGGCGGCGCGGGCAGTGATGTTTCTCTTTTGCCGAAATGAGCTGGTCCGGCTCCAGCGCTGCCACAACGGAAGCTATATCCTCGCCGCTTATGTCGGCGTTGGATTCGTCATCAAATCCCGAGTCCATCTACCTGCCTCCTGTCAACGCCAGCACGTGCGGGGCGACTACGCTGATTCCGAACAGAAGGCCGGCAGCGACTAGTACGACCACCACTGCAAGAGCCAGCGCATTTGCCCACCGCGGACTGATCAAGTCACCCATGATTTCGCGGTCGTTGACCAGCATGTAGAGAAAAAGCAAGGCAGGCGGCATGGCCAGCACGGCGATCACGTTGACGATCAGCACGATGTAAACTAAAGGAATGCCGGGAATCAAGACTAAGCCCGCAGCCGCGGCCGCCTCGAGAATTAGAACCAGATAAAAGGATTTCCCCTGCTGGAAGGGAAGATTCAGGCTGTGCGGGCGATGGGCAACTTCTCCGAAGGCATACGCTGAAGAAGTCGAAATCGTGACCGCGGCGACCATACCCGCTTCAAACATGCCCAGAGCGAAGAGCGCCGATCCCCAGTGTCCCACGAACGGTTGCAGGGCTTGCGCGAATTCGGCGGCTTCGAAGTTGCTTGTGGACATGCCGTGCGCAAAGAGAGGAGCCGTAGCCACGATTGTGGCCAGAGCCGCCAGCGCTGCCAAAGTTGCTCCCAGGATGGTGTCCACGCGGCCGAAGCGAATGTCATGCGTGGTCAACCCCTTGTCGGCGATGGCACTCTGTTGGAAGAACAGCATCCACGGCGTCACAGTTGCGCCGATATTGGACAGCAGGATGAGGACCGTTTCTTGGGTGAGTCCTCCGGGAAGCGGCTTCCAGCTCAACAAAGCGCTACCGATCGCGCCCCAATGCGGATGGCTCAGCAGTGCGACGGGGATGAATACCAGGTTAAACATCGCGGCGACTAACGTAATACGTTCCCAGGTCCAGTACCGATGGGCCATAAGGGCGATGAAGAGCACGAGCCATGCGCCTATGACCGAGACCGCGGGAGGAACGCCGAAGTAGCCTAACCCGGCGCGAATGGCGATGAACTCGGTGACTAAGGTCAAAAAATTGCCGACCATGAGGTCGATCATCGAGAACCATCCCCAAAAAGGACCGAAGCGGTCGAAGATCAGTTCGGCGTGTCCGCGGTGCGTGGCGGCACCCAGGCGCACAGTCATCTCCTGAACCACGCAGGCCATCACGAATGTAAGAACGACGAAGGGAAGGAAGAAGCCAATGCCGAAGTGGGCTCCGGTGGCGGCATACGACAGCATGCTGGGACCGTCGTTTTCTCCCAGCATGACCAGGATGCCCGGGCCAATGAGCAGCCAGAGCAGTCGGGCGCGCGACCAGGGACCGCGCTGCGTGCGCGTGTTCAGGACGCGTTCCCGATCATGGGCCCGGTCAATGTCCTCGTGCGTTATGATGACGGCCTCGCTGGTTGCAAGGCGGCCCGTCGGGGCGGGTGGCGACAGTTCCTGTCGCGGTTTCGATGTTGTCTTCGATTCGTTCATTCAGCGGGTATTCGGCAGAGCGGCATTCCAGCGGAGGCCCACAACATGTGTTAGCAGAAGTATATAACAGCAGATGAACTATGGTTAACTATTGTGGGCGGCGGAGTACGTTGCAGCAGACCCTAGCGTTTCTGCCGAGAAGCGGTTGGGACGAGCCAGACCCGCTCCGACGCCGCGGGGCCCAGAGAGACGGTGCCGGCGGGTGTAGACAGGGTCAGCGTTTGGTCATAGTTCCGCTCGATCAGACTCAGTTTTGCTCCGGGACGCACGCCCCGGTGCTCGAGGAACTCGAGCAGGCGGCGGTCACGCTCGTAAATTCCGCTGACGGTGTAGCTATTCTCGATTCGGGCATCGGCCAGCAGCACGAGGCCTCGCCGGCGGCGGCTGGCTGGGCCTTCAAGTTCACTCAAGTTCCCATGCGGACACGCGCCACCGGAGCCTAACTTCGCCAGGAGTTTAGCCTCGAAATCGGGAGAGACTGCGTGCTCCAACCGCTCCGCCTCGTCATGAACCTTCCACCATTCCATGCCAAATAGTTCTGAGAGCATGCGTTCGATCAGATGATGGCGAAGGGTCAACTTGCGGGCAATCTTGCGGCCGGCAGCGGTCAGGCGTACCTCGCCGCCATTTTCGACTCGCACCAATCCGTCTTTTTTCAGGCGGCGCAGCGCCATGGTGACCGCCGGAGGCGAAACCTTCAGCAAGTCCGCGAGGCGCGCGGAGATTACCGCTTCACCCTCGCTCTCCGCTTCGAGGATCGACTTGAGGTAGTCCTCCTTGGAGACGGTGATCATGGGAAAGATTATACGACGGTGGGTGTTAATTGTGGTTAATGCAAGATGCCGAGGGCGTCCCAAGGAAAAAAGAAATGGGACAGTCCGGAGCCCCCGAGACTGTCCCTCAAAACCCTCCCGGTTAGAAGGGCGACTTGATGAGTCCAATGTACTGTCGCGATGTTGCAAAGGGATTACAGAACCATGAATATCAGATGAAATCGGTTCTAAGGGCACTGCTATAGTATTCGGTTGCACGGGTCCGATCCGTTGACATCTCATTTCTCCATGCCGAGAGGAGTCGATGCTGTCCACCACATCGCATAAGACCGAACAGTCGCGCCGTCTCCAGTTGCGAGCGGAGAGCATGATTCCCGGGGGAGTGAATTCGCCGGTCCGCGCGTTTCGCTCAGTCGGTGGAGATCCTCGATTTATCGTGCGCGGCAAAGGATCGCACGTCTGGGACGCCGACGAAAATGAATTGATCGACTACATCGGATCCTGGGGACCACTGATTCTTGGGCACGCCGAGCCGAATGTGCTGGATGCGATTGTCAGCGCGGCTTGCAATGGCACCAGCTTTGGAGCTTCAACCCCGGCGGAGGCAGACTTGGCGGAGCTTGTGCTGGGCGCGTTTCCGAACATGGAAAAAGTCCGGTTCGTTAGCTCCGGGACGGAAGCGACCATGTCGGCGATCCGCTTGGCGCGGGCTTACACAAAGCGCAAATACATTATCAAGTTTGAAGGCTGCTATCACGGCCACGCGGATGCTCTGCTGGTAAAAGCAGGCTCTGGCGTCGCGACCCTGGGAATTCCCGGGTCGGCGGGTGTACCCGAGGAATTTACACAGTTCACGTTGGCATTGCCGTTCAATAATCTTTCCGTGGTCGAGCTCGCGTTCCACAAATTCAAGCACCAGATTGCCTGCGTGATCGTGGAACCAGTGGTCGGAAACATGGGGTGCGTTCCTGCGGCAGACGATTATCTGGTGGGGTTGCGGCTGCTGACCGAGCGCGAGCATTCGGTGCTGATTTTCGACGAAGTGATGACCGGATTTCGTGTGGCGTTCGGCGGAGCCCAGGAGTTATATAACATTCGTCCCGACCTGACGACCATGGGGAAGATCATTGGCGGAGGATTGCCCGTAGGCGCATATGGAGGACCCAAAGCGATCATGGACTTGGTGGCTCCATTGGGGCCGATGTACCAGGCAGGAACTCTTTCAGGCAATCCGTTGGCAATGGCCGCTGGGTGCGCGATGTTGAAGCAGTTGCGCGACCGCAAGGGGGAAATCTATCCACGGCTGGAAAAGCTGAGCGCAGATTTGGTGGAAGGCGTGGCAGCGGCGGCAAAGGAAGCAGCAGTCCAACTCTGCCACAACCGAGTGGGTTCGATGTTCACCTGGTTCTTCAATCCCGGACCGGTCACCGATTGGGACTCAGCGTCAAAGTCGAACACCGAGTCATTCGGGAAGTTCTTCCGCAACATGCTCGACCGTGGCGTGTACCTGCCGCCCTCGCAATACGAAGCGGCATTCCTGGGAGCAGCGCACACGGAGGAAGACATTCAACGCACGATCGCCGCGGCGAAGCAGGCCTTTGCCATCCGAGCGTGATGGTGATTGTGTGTGAGGGACTTGCTCAGGGCCAGCTCCGACCCGGCTCAACACAGGCGCTGATCATCTGCGGAATCGTCACGAATTCCAAGCCCTCCGACTTGTAGCGCATGATCAGATGATCTGTTGCCAGAACTGTCTGGGACCGGTCAGCTCCCATCTGTTTATCGCCCCCGTCATGTAACAGAATCACGTCGCCGCCGCGAATCTGCTTTGCGACTGTCCGTTCGATTTTGGCAGCCGGAGGCGCGTTCCAGTCGTAACCCGTCACATTCCACATCACAGGCTCCAGGCCTAATTCACGTGCCAGGCGCAGCACTGCCGGACGCCGCCCACCAAATGGAGGACGGAAAAGATTGGAGACGAGTTGGGAATTTCCGCCAATGGCGTCGTGCAGGGCGGAGCGGCAGGCGGAGAGTTCCTCCCGAATTTCAGCCGCGCTCTTCACCGTCAGCAGCGGATGAGTAAGAGTGTGGTTGCCGACGACGTGGCCGGCTGCAACGATCTGGCGTGCGATTTCGGGTTGCTGTTGAACGTAGCGGCCAATTAGAAAAAAGGTCGCGTGTACCTCGTGCCGGGCGAGGACTTCGAGCAAACGCAGCGTGTGCGCATTGTTGGGGCCGTCGTCATAGGTCAGTGCGAGTCGCTTTGTGCCGCGGGCGAGGCCGGTAAAAGTGCGGCCGTACCACTGTCCCGTGGGCGCCATCGACTGATACCCCGCGGCCACTGCGCTTAGCGTGGCGACGCCAGTGAGAATAGGCCCGAGCATGCAGGGATTGTAATGGATTGAGTAATTGGGAAATTTTGTAATTGTGTAATTGAAAAACCACGAAACAAAGATTTTCAAACGCTCGACTACTCAATTCCCCAGTTACTCAATCTGCCCTGTTAACTCTTCCCGCAATTGCCAGTCCGCCCCAACCGAGATATCCTGCCAATTCCGAGACATCGCACCAACTCATGGCCAATCTTTTCGAATCGCCTCGGTACATTGCTGTGGAAGGGCCCATCCGAGTGGGCAAGAGCACACTGGCGCGAATACTGGCCGAGCGTTTGAACGCACAACGCGTGATGGAACCGGACACGAATCCCTTTCTGGACTCCTTCTATGAGGGAGAACGCGGGGCGGCGTTTCAAGCGCAGTTTACATTTCTCGTGAAGCGCTTCGAGCAGTTGCAGGCGCTCGATTTAGCTCCGCGATCACAGAAGACCGTGGTTTCGGATTTCATCTTCGAAAAAGACAAGCTCTTCGCTTGCCTCAATCTCACCGACCAGGAACTCGACACCTATAACCGTTATTACAGTCATTTCCGCGACCAGTTGCCTACGCCAGACCTCGTGATTTATTTGCAGGCGACGCCCGAGGTGCTCAAGAAGCGGCTCAAGAAAAAGAATGCCCCCGGCGAGCGCGCCGTAAGCGACGAGTACCTGGCGGAAGTGATCAAGGCATACGAGCACTTCTTTTTTCACTACACATCGTCGGATTTGCTGATCGTGAATACGTCCGACATTGATTTCGTCGATCGCAACGAAGACCTGCAGCAACTACTGCGCAAAGTCACCGAGCCCATCAAGGGCACGCAATACTTCCTGCCGCTGGGCGGGCAAGACGCGATAGGTGCGTAGAAGACATCGATGAAGTTATTTTCGTGGCGCGGGAATGACAAAGGAACAGCATCTTTCCGCGCTCCACGGAAAGTTCCGCAGCGCAGGTGTCCGCGTAACCCAGAGCATACCGTTATTTGATGGCGGCCGGTCGCGTGGCGCGATCCGGATCAGATCGACCATCAATTTCCTGAGGCGCTGAAGGTCCCATTCTGGTTGGGCTTAAGCCTCTATAGTTGCGAGCAATTGCCAGAATTGACCAGTGTTTCCGCCCCAAACTTCCATGACAACCTAAACGTCCGCTGCTGGAATCGAAGCTCAAACTCCTTCGGGCAACGCATACCGAAATTTATGGAGGCCAGGCAAAGATGATTATGACTACGCAATTCCAGCAATCTTTTGGCTCAACTTGCACGGCGCGTTTTCTAGGCTCTGTAGCAGTACTGATTATCGGACTGACATTTCTGGCGGCGCCGCTCTCGGCGCAGACGCTGACCACGCTTCACGCCTTCGCCGGCGGAACGGACGGAGCGCTCCCCTTCGACGGCGTTGTCCGCGATACCCACGGCAACCTCTACGGAACCACCGGGTATGGTGGAGATCCGAGCTGTAACAGCAGCTTCACTCCGTCCGGCTGTGGAACGGTATACAAACTGGATCCGTCAGGCAAGGAGACAATCTTGCACGCATTCACCGGCGCGAGTGATGGACAGGTGCCTACCACCCAGGTCCTGCTTTCCGGGAGCAACTTGTACGGCACCACTTCTCAGGGCGGGGATGTTGCCAGTGGGACCGTATTCGAGCTCAATCAAAAAGGCCAGAAAGTAGCACAGTACAGCTTCCAGGGAGGGACCGACGCGTCGGTGCCCTTCGCCGGTTTAATTCAAGATGGGGGCGCTATTTTTGGCACAGGATATTTTGGCGGAACGAACGGTGACGGCGCCGTCTTCGCACTAAACTGCAGCGCAGTCGCAACGTGTAGAGAGGTTGTGCTGCATAGCTTCGTGGGCGGCGCAAACGATGGCTCCAATCCGAATAGCGCTCTGGTGCCTCAATCAGGCGCGCTTGTGGGGAGCACAGTCTACGGTGGCAGCGGTACCTGCAACAACGGGTTCGCCGTGGGTTGCGGTACCGTGTACAAGCTGACACAGATCGGCGAAACGTTGCTACACAGCTTTACTGGTACTGATGGCACGTATCCCGGCGTGTTGATTCCGGATGGGAAAAGCGGCTTCTACGGCATTACCGGCCAAGGCGGCAGCTCGGGCAAGGGTACGGTTTTTCAGATGAGCTCGACCGGAGTCGTAACCACGCTGTACACGTTCATGGGAGGCAGTGACGGGTCGAATCCGGGTGGGTTAATCGAGAATTCCTCTGGAAATCTGTTCGGTACCACTTACGGTGGCGGTGCTTCTGGCAATGGGACAATTTTTGAACTATCCCCGAACCGCCAGGGCGGTTGGACGGAAACCGTGCTCTACAGCTTCACCAACGGTGCCGATGGAGGTGGTCCCCAACCCGGTATTGCGCTCGATCAACAAAACCACACCATATACGGATCTACTGTAGGAGGGGGGGACCCCAGCTGCGGCTGCGGAACCGTGTTCGCCTTGTCGTACTAATACGTCGTTGTAGATTTCGGTGTTTAAGGGCAGGCGAAACGGAAAACGTCTGCGCGCAGAGTGGATCGTGCCCGTGATGAAATCTGACGACAGACAAACCTGATCGTCGCTATTTTTCGTAACGAGGAAGCGAATACACCGATAGCGTTTTTCCCAGCTTCAAGAATTCCGGATCAGCTGTGACCAATCATGCCCCGCGTTCGATCGCCAGCTCGGCGGCGAACGCGTCGGCACATCCCAGGCTGTGCTTTTGTTTCAGGGCCGCGGCGCGGGTGGCCCGGTCTAGGTCGGCGGGAAGCACCGCGATGGGGAGCTCCCGCAACTTCGCCTTCAGCTTCGCGAGCGTTGACCTGGCCACGATACTTCCACTCAGTGTAGAAAACTTCTGCCCAATTCACTGCAGACATTAGCAGTGGAAGTTCCCGAAGAAGCGCATCATGGAGCAACTGCTCAACCTTTTCGGCGATCCGATCACGGTCTTCGAACAATCCGACGAGCGCATTGGCATCAAGGACATACCGGCGATTGCCCGCGCGAAGCGTCGGTGCCATTATTTCTCCCTCCTGCGCTGTCGCTCCCGCTCCTCAAATAAACCTTCAAATGCCGACGGTTCACCTGGCCTGGGCTTGAGAAATCCTCGAATCTCACGCAGTCGCTTCTCGGTGATCGGCGTCAGAATCAAGCGGCCCTTTTCTTCGGTCCAGATTGCGAGTGCCCTTTCCCAGTCCAAGTTGCTCCCGCAGATCCGCGGGAATGACAACCCAACCTCTGGAACTAATTACAGTGCGGTGGGCGGACATCAACGAAGTCTTACTCGGAAGTAAGACAAGATGCAATATGTCTTACGCTTGGGTAGCGGGCTGTTTAAAATCCTTTCCCTTTGAGAACCTTCGAAACAGGTCAGTCAATCCGAAGGCGAGAGCGGCAGCCAACTATGGCAAACATTAGGACCCGGCCATTGTGACCACCGGCCGGTGACGACGGCGAGTTGTTCCCCGGCCAGTCACCGCTTCTTCCAGAAGAGTGGCTGCGATGGCCAAGCGCCATGAGATCCAGCCATGGGATGTCAAAACTAAGCGGCGATAGAAACATTTGGACCGATCCAATAATCCCACGAATTCTTCCAGCTCGATCAAAACAGCCGTCTACCTACGGTGGGGCATGTGTGCCGGCGCAAAGCCATGAAAACATTGACTCGTGGAACATCGACTGCCAACCCTTTTCCCGCTACAATAGTCCAAGCCGTAGAAATCGGATGTGTACAGGCTCTATCCGCCAAGGCGGAGGGGCACTGGAGGACATCATGAGTTTGACCCCGATTGGGGAACCTCGCCATAAGATCACGACCGCATCTCTGCGGGAACAGAAACTCCGCCACGAACCCATTACCTGCCTCACCGCTTACGACTATTCCGCCGCGCGTCTGGTTGACGAAGCCGGCGTCGAAATGGTGCTGGTGGGCGATTCGCTGGCTCAAACCATGCTCGGCTACGAGAACACGCTCTCGGTCACGATGGACGAGATGCTGCACCACGTGAAGGCAGTACGGCGCGGATTGAAGAATGCTCTGCTCGTGGCCGACATGCCCTACGGGTCTTACCAGATCGACCTCAAGACCGCTCTCAGCAACGCCGCTCGCTTCGTGAAGGAAGGCGGCGCCGAAATGGTGAAGGTCGAGGGCGGGGAGAAACGCGCCGACCTGATCCGGCAGATTGTTGACGCCGAGATTCCCGTGGCCGGCCACATCGGCCTGACCCCGCAGTCCGTAAACGTGATGGGGGGCTACAAGGTACAGGGGAAAAGCCTGAGCGGCATCGAGCAATTGATGCGCGATGCCGTGGCCCTGGACCGCGTCGGAGTGGCTTGCCTGTTCCTGGAAGGCATTCCGCGGGAAGTCGCGGCCATGATTACGGCGGAGATCGCCGCTCCGACGATCGGCATCGGCGCGGGTCCAGACTGCGACGGCCAAGTCTTGGTATTTCATGACATTTTGAATCTGACCTTTGGGCCTCCGGCAAAATTTGTGCGGCGCTACGGCGATGCGGCGGCGCTAATCACGCATGCCGTGCAGTCGTTTCGGGCCGACGTTCGGTCGCATCAGTATCCGGCGGACGAGGAGTCTTATCATCTGCCCAAAGAGACCGGAGCCGGGCTGGATGAGATTCTTTCGCGAAAGCGGGCCATGCGACGGTAAAGGGTCCGCGGATTTGTTGGGATGGACTAGACGATTGGACCACCCGGAACCCGGGAACTTGAGTCTGATAGCGTGCGTATCTTCCATTAGTGCCGGCAAGTAACGCTGGCACGATTCCCCGGGGTGTCACAGAAATGCGCTAGCGTAGTGGCCTGCAGCGTAGCCCCGATAATGCTAGGCTGTAGAAAGGAAGGCGGTCATGATTGTCTCAGCGTCGCTGTTCTTTCCGTTCGTGGGTTTGCCGTTCTTAATGTATTTTCTGCCCTCGATCATTGCACTGGCACGAAGCAAGCGCGATTTGCTTTCGATTTTTTTGCTCAATCTTTTCCTGGGATGGACTGTAATCGGATGGATAGTTTGCCTGGTATGGGCGGCGAAACACGACGTTCCCGCCATGGTGAGGTAACCTCGGCCCCGTGATTAGCAAGTCTGGTCGCCTGCGGGTATGGTCGATTCTGCTGTTAGGAATCTCCCTGGGTGCGTGTTCGCAACAAAACGCCGCGACCCCACCTGCTCCCGAAGTCGTGTTGCAGGCCATCCCCGCAGCCAATACCGCGCAGGTCGAGCGCATTCGCGACATGAAAACCTGGCGCAATCCATACCTCATCATTCGCCCGGACGGCGTCGCGTTGCTCGATGTTGCCGATAGCGCGGAAATCAGACTGAAACCGCCCGAGTTGCTCCCCGCCCTGGCGGCCTTGCCCGCTTCGAATTGGCCCTATGGCCGCGTCGTAGCGGCGGCTGAAAATACCGCGAAGGCTTCCGAGCAGGATAGTGTCGCCATTCGTCGCAACAAAGGCATTGTGGGCGGAATACTCCAGAGCGCGCATATTGCAATCAGGTGGGTGCCTTCGGCGTAGCAGCCAACCCACGGTCACACAGATCGGCCCTTGAAAATCTGTACTACCATTCACGAAATGCGAGCTGCGTCTCGCGCCGCCCGGTGCGCGGGCAAGCGATTGGGATTTGTTCCGACCATGGGGGCGCTGCATGAGGGGCACCTATCTCTGGTGCGGGCGGCGCGCGCATCCACCGATGTAGTAGCCGCATCCATTTTCGTCAATCCCACGCAGTTTGGGCCCAACGAAGACTTGGCGAAGTATCCCAGATCGTTTGACCGCGATTGCGAATTGCTGGAGCGAGAAGGCGCGGAATTCCTTTTCGCGCCGTCGGTGGATGAGATGTATCCCGCAGGCGAGGTGACGTGGGTCACCGTAGAAGGGCTCAGTGACAAGCTTGACGGGCGTTCGCGGCCCGAACACTTTCGTGGTGTCACGACTGTGGTAGCGAAACTGTTTCACGTCGTGGAACCGGAAACCACATTTTTCGGCCAAAAAGACGCGGCGCAGGTGGCAATCATCCGCCGCATGGTGCGCGATCTGAATCTGCCCGTAGAGATTGTGGTCTGCCCGATCGTGCGCGACCCAGATGGGTTAGCCATGAGCTCGCGCAATGCTTATCTGGATCCCGAACAGCGGAAGCACGCCCTGGTGCTCGGTCGTTCGCTGCTGCGCGTAGAGCAGTTAGTGGACGCTGGGGAACGGGACGCGGCCAAGCTGGTGACCACGGGACTCGCGGAATTTGGTAAAGAAAGCTTCGCGCGCCTCGATTACTTCGAGATCGTAGACCCAGACACGCTGGATGCCGTCGACGATATTTCCGCTGGAGCGCTCGTAGCCGTCGCGGCATTTCTCGGGAGCACTCGCCTGATTGACAATATCCTTCTTAAGAAAAGCGGATCCTAGCCACGGCCAGTTGTTCTTTGCGGCAACTCGGTGTCCTTGGCAGTCCAATGTTTTTTGGGGAACGTGAACCGCAGAGCTCGCTAAGAAAAACGCCAAGAAAACGTACTCGTTCTAGAGGGACGGAATGACGATGGCGGTTGGGATCGGCTCCATGCGTTGCCGCACCAGACCTTCGACCTGCGACCACAGCCGGGGATCGCACTCACTCTGCACGTGGCTCGGCGCGAAAACACGCTGGATCCACGAGGCACCCTGGCACTGTACCGGGTCTTTCCGGTAATCGAAGCGGTAGTTTCCAAGAATCTGCGTCTTCGAATCGTCGGCGGCGGTAATCTGCGCGCGCCCGTGCAGCAGGCCATGCGGCTGGTAGAAGTTAACCGCCGCAGCGACATTGTCGGGAATGATCTGGTCGTGTTGCCAGGGCTTGGCGACGCTGTCGACCTGCACAGTGAGGAGCACCGGGATTCCCGCACGATCCAATTCGCGCGACAACAACACCACGGCGGAAGCTCCCCAGCTATGCCCGAAGAGAATGATGCGGGCCTGGGATTTCTCCTGATCGCTGAGGACGCCATCATGATTGCTGTCGAGCAGGCGAATAATGGATTTGTAAGCAGCTTTCCTGTGACGGTTCTCAAAGACCTGAATCGAGTCCTCTTTCGTAAGGTCTCGTCCAATCCGCTGCGCGAGTTTCACCGGCCCGTGGTGCGGATTGTCGTGGCGCACAAAGCCGCCGGCAAAACCGACGAGGATATACGAGGCAGACGTCGGGAGACGAGCGGCAGTGGCGCCGTCAGCGGCGTTGAGCAAAGGAGCCGTCGCAGAGCAAACCACGAGCGCAGCAACTAAACAACGACAGCACGCAAGGCGGGACATGCGGCTCCTAACGTCATCAGATGATTCGCTGCGCTGCAGGGTTGCGGATAATTGTCCGCAAGTAGCGGGCGAAAGGCCCACTCCAGCAAGGTTTCTGGAATACTCGACCCGGACGCAAGTCTACACCTGACTGTCAAGCGTTGCTGCGGTGTGTAATACCGGTTTGTGTGGACCTAGGTCGGGAGCCTGTGTGAGACCGGGTCTAAGACCCGGTAAGGCGGCCCTGAAAGGCTGCAGGCCTTCCACCGCCAATGCAACGACTGTCGAAGCTACGTGACAGATATTCTCCGTCCGGAGACGAAAGCATTCCCCGCCAGCAGATACCGCAGAGGCTTCTCCGCCGCCTTGGTAATGCCGATTCGGCGGGTCGTGCGAATGCCTTTCGGGCGATACCCGTCGTCCCCAATCCACAGGCCGCCCGCGGCGGAGGTCAGATCGCAACCATTGTCTCGAGCGCGTGTAATGCTGAAAGCCTGCGCCAGCCGCCCCGGTCCGCTGGTAAGTTTGAGCAGGTCCTTGGGACCGCCAATCTCGATTCCGCGGGCCTGAGCCATTTCTTCCACGCCCGAGATGGGCTCCAGGGCCCGAATCAGAACAGACCCGGCGCGGCCTTCCGACTCGCAGGAGACATTCAGGCAATAATGATTCCCGTAGATGAAGTAAACATAAGCATGGCCGGGCGGCCCGAACAACACCGCAGTACGGGCAGTATTCCCAGCCGCCGAATGGGCGGCAGAGTCTTCGGTTCCGAGGTAGGCTTCGACTTCAACGATACGAGCGCTGCGCCGGACGGGCTTTATGGCCCCGGAGTGTTCGTCCCGGACCAGCACCTTGCCCAACAGTTCGCGAGCCACCCGCCGCGGATCGCGGCTGAAGGATGCGCGGTCAAGAGGACGAATCTGGCGGATGTGTCCAGAGGTCTGCGATGACTTCGGCATGCAACCAAATCATAACCGCACGGGCCCGCTAAATCGGTTTGGGTTGCGTATTTCTTGCGGCCGTGACGTTCGTCGGCGGGTCTTCGAAAGATTTACCCGGTTCGTAGGCACGCTTCTCGTGTTTCGTACCTACTTTTCGAATCACGTCGTGCCAGCCGTCTTCCCAACTGATGCGAGCCTCTCCATCCACAACAGTCCAGGATCCGTGCGAAGTTCCGAGAGTCTTTCTTGCCTCCCCGTCGGCGTCGAGGGTGATGAAGAACGTATCGCCATTGCCCTGGCCCACTTCCCACTTGCCGACATAGTGGCCTCGTCCGGGCATCATTTCGCTCAACGAAGAACTGCCGAACTCGATGCGGGCGATCTCGGAAGGCGAAAATTTCTCCTGGTGGCCGTCCTTGTAAACGATTACCGCCGGAGCCTTGAAGTCCATGCGTGCAATCTCAGCCGCAGAGAAGCTCTGGCGGTGGCCGTCTTTGAAAACTATTACGACGGAGTTGCGATCATCCGAAGGCCCGGAAGCGGGCCTCGCCATCGCGCCGGCAACGGCAAAGAGCAAGACCAGAAGTCCAGAAAGTGCGACGCTGCCAGTCAGACTGCGCATGATTTTCCTCCCACATGGCGTGCCAGGGAAACAAGCTCCGCCTGTTAATGATACGAAGCGCCGGTCGCAATAGTTCCCCCGGGGCGCTTCGCAATCACCCTAAGCCTCGGCCTTGGCCGATGCTTTTAGATATTCCAGTACCTCTTCGGCATGGCCCTCCGGATTTACCTTCTCAAAAATATGCTGGAGCCTGCCGTCCGGACCAATGATGAAGGTTGTCCGCGCCACGCCCATCACTTTCTTCCCATACATATTCTTCTCTTTCATCACGCCGAAAGCCTCGGCGACCTTCTTGTCCGCGTCTGCGAGCAAGGTGAAGGGCAGATCGAACTTTTCCTTAAATTTTTTTTGCGCCTTCGGAGTGTCGGGCGATACGCCAAGCAGCACCGCGCCGGTCTTCTGCATCTTTTGGTATGTGTCGCGGAACCCGCGAGCTTCGATGGTTCAGCCCGGTGTGTCGGCACGGGGATAGAAGTAGAGAACGACGGTCTTGCCGCGCAGATCTTTCAGCGCGACTTCTTTTCCGTTCTCGTCCTGCAAAGTGAAGTCAGGAGCCTTATCATTGACATTCATGGGGATTTCTCCGGGCAAGTCGAAGTCGAATGTCGTAGAGGCGGACCAGGCGGCATTCGGTAAACTGGCTTTCAACAAGATTTTATACCGGGCCTCGTTTTTCGTCGCGCTGCTCGTCTGCGTCGCTCTGTCGGCGGCCTCAGTGAGTGCGCAGGAAGAGCGTCCGCAGATTACACCCGGAGAGCGAAAAGCCACCAGAAAGAAAGACGCCGGGCCGCGGGCGGTAGGCGTGCTCCAGATAGCGGCGAACGGCAAAGCGTCGCTGGTGCCGATTGCGATACTCGTCGGCGGAAAGTTCTGGGACGCCACTGCCTACAAGGCCGATCCGGTTCCCATGGCCCTGGAGCCGGGGACCGTCTACGAGGCCGAACGCGCCGGCGGCTCCTTGGGACTATTCACGGTCAACAGCGCACTTCACAGCAACGCCGTCAACGTGCAGACTCCGTGGATCGGCACGGGAGCCTGGGTTCCCGACGGAGCCGAGAAGCCGAAGACGGCGCTTAAGGCCGAGAAGCAACCGGTGGGCATCGATCCCACTGACGCTCCCCCTCGCCTTACCCGAAGCGGCAGCACGCCGCAGGAGACACCGGCGACGACTCCTGCCCCCCCTGCGTCGCCCCAAGGCACAAGCGGGTCCACCGGTTCGGCTCAAACTCCCCCGGTTCAAACAAATCCAACTCAGACCAGCTCAACTCAGACCGGCTCAACGCAGACAACAAATCCCAGCCCGGGGAGTCCGACTCCTCCCGGGTCGAGTTCCTCTCCGGCCTCGCCAACTTCTTCCGCGCCCACATCACCAGGCACCGCCAAGCCCACGGATTCGAAGCCCAGCGATTCCAAGCCGACCGAGGCCAAACCACCAGAGCGCCCATCTATGCCCCAGTCTGACAGCGGAGCCGGCGAAGCCAACCGTCCACGCCTGCGCCGCGGCAAACCGGTAGAGCCGTTGCCCGAAGACGAAGTGCCCGGTTACAGCAAGCTAGGCGCTGTTGCGTCCAGGGCGCCCGTTGCGAGTGCCGGCAAGAATCCTGAGCCCACGGAGGAAAAGGCTCCAGTCCAGATCGTCCCTGCAATTTCTGATGCCAGCGGGCCCGAGCCCAAGTCGTTCGCCTTCGAGTGGCTCAAGGAGGAAGAGGGCGAGCGCCTTAAGCAGATCACGGTGCTGGCCAAGGAACAAGTTCGCGCCTACGTCGAGGCTCGGGTCAAGGCAAAGATAGCGCCCATGCCCGCGCCGAAGTCGGCTGGTTCGCAGGCTGCGCGACGCGGTTCGGCCCCAAAGACGCCGGGCCCCAAAACGGGTGACCCTATTCTAGAGAACGCGCAAATGAAGACCTTCGACCTGTGGGGCAACAACCAGCCAGTGATGGTGTTCACCGCCGACGCACATATGCCTCCGCCGGCAGCGAGCGCTGCGCATTCGGCTTCCGATTCCGACCTGCAATATTCGATACTGCTGGTGGCCAATCACGACATCTACAACAACCTGCACAAACTCTTCGTCGGCGTCACCGACAAATATCATCTCGACATTAATCCGCGCCTCGAATTAGTGGACGCGCTCGACGCCGACGGCGATAGCCGCGGCGAGTTGCTCTTCCGCGAGATCTCCGATACCGGCAATGGCTGGATCATCTATCGCGCCACCTCCGACAAGCTCTGGAAGTTGTTTGATAGCCTGAATCCCGAATAAAATCGCGCGCCGCGAATCCGAAGGGGCCGTCATGCGTTCGGAGGGCGAAGCCGTATTCATAAACGGTTTCGGGAAGGGCACGGCTTTAGCCGTGTCGTCCGAAGTCGTGTTTCAGGCGGGCTTCGCGATTATTTTGAAAGGGCGCGCGTCTTGCAGAGGTTGCGAAAAACTACAAACGCGTGCCTCGCCGTGGAATAGCGGCCCTTCCAGGGCGGGTGAAATGGTGGGGCTTTAGCCCCTGAGGCATTTCTCACTGCAAACAGGCGAGCTTCGCGATTATTTTGAAAGGGCGTGCGTCTTGCAGAGGTTGCGAAAAACCACAAATGCGTGCTTGGTCGTGGAAGAGCGGGCCTTCCAGGGCCGCGTTAAAGCGCTTGGAATCGGAGCGGGCTTCAGCCACTGCGGGACTCTAATTACAAACCGCCGACACGATTTTTTTCCGCTAGAATCTGGTTCTCGCAGGAGAATGCCTGATCCCTCATGGAGAGTCCGCTTCCAGTGCGCTCGGACTCTTACTAATCCGCGAAGATACAAGGAGAGCCACTCAGTTTGCGTCTAACCCGCCGCAAGTTTGTCCAATCGATCCTCGCAACCGGCGCGGCAGGGGGACTGCCTGCTCTCACCGCATGCAGCGGTTCTTCCAAGGCAAGTACCCCGAGTCGTGCCACCCTGGTGGCTCGACAGTTCGATTCATCTCCCGCGGTCGCCTTCCCGAAGGGATTCTTCTGGGGCACAGCTACCGCCGCCTACCAGATCGAAGGCGCGTGGAATGAAGATGGCAAGGGCGAATCCATTTGGGATCGCTTCGCGCACAGTCCCGGCAGAATCAAGAATGGCGACACCGGGGACGAGGCTTGCAACTCCTATCATCGCTGGCGCGAAGACGTTGCCTTGATGCAGGCCATGAATTTGAACAGCTACCGGTTCTCGATCTCGTGGCCTCGTATACAGCCTTCCGGGTCGGGCGCGGCGAATTCCAAGGGTGTGGATTACTACAGCCGCCTGGTGGATGGACTACTCGAGGCGCGTATCCGCCCGCTGGTTACGCTCTATCACTGGGACCTGCCACAGGTGCTCGAAGATGCCGGCGGCTGGACCAACCGCGACACAGCGGCGCGCTTTGCCGACTACGCGCAGTTGGTCGCGCACGCCTTGGGCGACCGCCTCTCCGACTGGATACTTCTCAACGAGCCCGCTGCGTTTGTGGATCTAGGCCACCTCGAGGGCACGCACGCTCCCGGCCGCAAGAGTTTGTTCGACTTTCTTCGCGCCACCCACGTCGTCAATCTGGCCCAGGGAGCAGGTTTTCGCGCACTCAAGGCGGTTCGCGCGTCAGCCCGCGTGGGTTCGGCGTTCAGCATGTCACCGTGCGAGCCGGCCACAAATTCCGAGGAAGACAAACTGGCGGCGGGGCGCGCGCATGCCATGACCAACACTTGGTTCCTGGATCCGGCGCTGCGCGGACGTTATCCCGAAGCGCTTACGTTTCTGCCCGAGACCGTCATGCGGATCAGGCCGGGCGACATGGAAAAAACACGAGCTCCGCTTGATTTCATCGGCATTAATCTCTATTACCGCGCTATCGTGTCAGCGCCCCCGGCAATGGAGCGCGCCACGCACACCCAGGAATGGCTCTTTCCCGTAAAGATGGACGGTGGCCAACAGGGTTCGAAGACGGACATCGGATGGGAAGTTTGGCCGAAGGCGTTGTATGACATGGTCCTGCGCGTCACCCGCGACTACAACCGCCCCGTGATTGAGATTACGGAAAGCGGATGCTCCTACAACGATGGCCCGGATGCAAGCGGTGCGATTCACGACATCCGCCGCATCGCCTATCACCGCGAATATCTCGCGGCGCTGGCGCAATCGATCGCCGACGGCGCCGATGTTCGCGGCTACCACGCCTGGAGCTTGCTCGATAACTTCGAGTGGGCCGAAGGTTTCAGCCAACGCTTCGGCCTCACCTACGTGGACTTCAAAACGCAGCAGCGCACGGTAAAAGATTCCGCCCACTGGTACGCAAAAGTGGCCGCCGAGAACCGCGTGGGACCGGGATAAAATTGCGTCGGACCGGATCCTCCGACCCGGTCCGGCGCGTAGCGCCGGCCTTTGCCGCAGCCGCCCCTACTTCTGCTGCATCACAAGTTCCCCATTCTCCACTTTCATCGAGCCCACGTTATCCGGAAGCTTCAGCCGGTCCCGCTGCTCAGCCAGCTTCTTCTGCAGCGCTGGATTCACCAGCGACACCGGCACACTCAGATCCCCCACCTTAAACTCCGTCGGATCGAAGGTCGCGTACCCGTCCTTATCAGCGATATGGCCGGAGACCGTGATCCAAACATCTTTGCCGGCAACTTCAGTCAGGAATTGGCCATGCACGAGGTCGCCCTCGAAACTCACCTGCTGATCCTTGATGGTGGGCGCTGCCCCCCCAAGATTGGAGTCGGGAGAAAGTCCGGATGCCCCGGCCGCGTTGCCTAGAGACTGCGCCAGCACGGCGCTGATTTCGTCGGAATTAATGTGGACTTCAGGCTTGGGACTGGAAGACGCGGATTGTCCGGCATCGGTGCGGGGCGCAGAAGTATCGGAAGACCCGCCCGACGTCGATCCGGAGGCCTCGAACTGTGCCATCTTCTGGTCAAACGCCTGGGCATGTTCCGCAATAGCCGCAGCCGCCTGCGGTTTCGCCACTGGCGCCGGTTTCTTCAGGACCAGAATAATCGCCACCAACGACGCGACCAGCGTCGCGATGCTGATGATGCGGTCCACCTTGATTTTCATCGGCAATCCCCAATCGGTCAGCCCAGACGGGAGGGGCCCAGTCTCATGATAGAGGGCAGGCGCGCAGTAAGTTAGATAACCAAAGTGACGGACTAGGAGAACGTGTGGGACTAGGTTTGTGCCGGACTAGGTTTGGATGGGACTGGGTTTGTGTGAGGTTGTTTTGTGTGGGACCCGGTCCCACACAATGAAAATCTCACAATCCCAACCGCTCTTTCATCCTAGTTTCCTCGCCAGCAACTCATTCACAATCTGCGGGCTGGCCTGCCCTTTGGACGCCTTCATCACCTGCCCAACAAAAAAGCCCAGCATGGTTTTCTTCCCGGCACGATACTGCTCGAGTTGCTTGGGATTGGCCGCCAGCACTTCGTCGATCATCTTTTCCAGCGCCGACGTGTCAGTAGACTGCTGCGGGAGCCCTTCTTCTTCGTAGATAGCCGAAAAATCCCTGCCGCGCTCGAAGGCGAGGTCGTAAAGCTCCTTGAGCATCTTGCCTGAGATCGTCCCCGCCTCGACCAGATCGGCGGAAGCCGCTACCCCCCGCATCGAAATCGGAGATTGCTCAATCTCGATTCCCTTGGCCTTGAGCCGCCCCATCAGCTCCCCTTGCACCAGGTTCGCCACACGCTTGGGATTCTTCGCGGCCTTCGCCGCCTCCTCGAACTGATCGGCGAGCGATTTTGAAAATGTCAGCACCTGCGCGTCATATTCCGTGATCCCGTATTCCTTGACCATGCGCGCGCGCCGTGCCTCTGGCGGCTCGGGCAGTGCGCGGACGATCTCAGACTTCCACGTTTCATCCACCACCAGTGGAAGCAGATCCGGCTCCGGAAAATAGCGGTAATCGTGCGCCTGCTCTTTCGAGCGCATGCTATAAGTCTTGCCTTCATTCGCGTTGTAAAGCCTCGTCTCCTGCGTGATCTTGCCGCCCGACTCGAGAACCTCAATCTGCCGCCCGATTTCGTACTCCAGCGACTCCTGAATGAATCGAAACGAATTCACATTCTTGATCTCCGCTTTTGTGCCGAATTCCTTCTGCCCGCGCGGCCGCACGCTGACGTTGGCATCGCAGCGCAGAGACCCTTCCTCCATATTGCAGTCGCTAACGCCGGTATAGAGGATGATTTCTTTCAGCCGCCTCAGATATTCGTAAGCCTCGTCCGGCGAAGCGATGTCGGGCTCACTGACAATTTCAATCAGCGGCACGCCCGTGCGGTTCAGATCGATGGCGGTCTTGTCCGCGGCGTCGGGAAAGCCTTCGTGCAAGCTCTTGCCCGCATCTTCCTCGAGATGAACGCGCGTGATGCCGATCTTCTTTTTTCCGTTCACCCCAACCCCGGTCGCGGCCGGAATCTCGATGTACCCAAACTCCGCCAGCGGCTTGTCATACTGCGAAATCTGGTACCCCTTGGGCAGATCAGGATAAAAATAATTCTTACGCGCGAAAATAGAAGTCTCATTGATCCGGCACTGCAGCGCCATTGCCGCCAGCGTGGCGAACTCCACGGCTTTCCGGTTGAGCACCGGCAGCGCCCCGGGCATCCCCAGGCACACCGGGCAAACGTTCGTGTTCGGCCTCGCCCCAAACCGAGTCGAGCAGGAGCAGAAAATCTTGGTCGCCGTCAGCAGCTGAACATGCACTTCCAGACCAATGACCGGCTCATAGTTCGGATGGACGGCGATGGAAGTTTCCGCGATCATGGCCATAGACAGGGATTATAAAGGCCTGTGCAGTGCAAGATCACGACGCAGGATCACGCTTACGACGATCCCACGCCCTCCACGACTACCCGGAATCCGAAGTAAGCATAACGGCTGTACGGTTTAACGTGTCGCCCACTCGCCGCCTCACGACATATATCAGGACCATCGTTGTACGAGCAGCCACATGGCTTCGGAGCGGCTGAAACGGAGCACCATTGAAATACGTTTCCGACCATGTCGTAGAGCCCCCATGGATTCGGCTTAAACCTCCCAACCGGAGAGGTAAATGGATATCCATCGTCGAATGGAAAACCTCCCGACGCGTATTCGGGATCTCTTAGCATTCGCAACAATGATCGGTCTGCAACGTTGGCATAACCATCAAGACTTGCCGGCGAATCGCCCGTGAAAAAGACAGTCGTCGTGCCCGCCCGCTCCGCCCGCTCCCATTCGGCATCGGTCGGCAGACGCACCTGTTTCCCCGCCTTCTCACTTAGCCACTTACAGAACGCAGACGCATCGTTCCAGGAAACATTGGACACGGGATGCTCGTCCGTAAGCGGCCAGCCGGTATGGCGCCAAGTGTATTGCGGCCACCATCCATCAAACCGATGGCGCTGCGCATCCCAACCATGTCCACCAACGTGCCCGGGCCCATTTCCAATGGGGCTTTCTGCATCGGTTCGGTAACCGCTAGCTTCAACGAAAATCCGGAACTGGCGCACAGTGACCGGTGTGCGCCCCATCCAAAGCGTCGGCGAACCAGGAAGCGCAACCAGATCGAGAGTGACCGCATGGTTGAGACGAAGGGTCAGTGAGGATGGCGACGACGCGGGTAGGAATGAGCACAAGCAAACACTGAGCAGGAAAATGAGTAACCAGCGTAAGGACATTGCGTTCTCACTCTTCGAACTGAGAATCCTCGGAAAACGACCTTCAGCCTCGTTCTTGGCTCCTAGCAGGGCTGCGGGAACAGTCCGCTCTTGCGTGGTTTGAAAAGGGCGCGGCTTCCCGGCCGCGCCGCAATTCGCGCAAAATGAATGCCGGCTTGGGCCGCTGAGGGTCGTATGCGCCTCGCGGAGTTTTCCGCAGCCTTAGTTCGTCCTCGGCGCGTTCAGATATTTATCCACCGGAATTTCGAAGTACATCAGTTCCTCTCCCTTCGCATCGTTCACCCCCGTGATGTCGATGTTGGCCCCCGCCAAAGGCGAGGAGATGCCGCCCACGTCGAAAAACAGGAATCCCGACTGCGTGCCATGCGGTTCGACCGCCTTGGCCGCGAATTGCGACGACTCGATCTCCTCCATTTCTTTTTTGCTGATCGTGCCTTTGACTTTGTGCGGCAGCGGAATCGGGACAGGACTGGGCCGCGTGCTGGCCTGCGGATTCGAGAGGCGCCGGTACAAATCGTCCGTAGCGATAGGAGTCAGCTTGGAATGATTGGCCGTGATCAGCTTGACTTCCATGTTGACGATGGAGACAGGCTGATCCCCCTCATTGGTCACCACGAAAAAAACAGGCAAAAACCCGTGCACCGCAAAGTCCACCGAAAAAATCTTGGCCTTTTCCGGGGTGTCATAAGGATCGGCGGCGATAGCGACTTGTGAGTCGCGATGAAAATCGTGTGCGGGGTAGTTGATCGCGGCCCGCGCCGCCGGCTTCACGAAGTTTTTGCTCGCCGCCAGAAGTATCGGGAAAAATAGCCCGGCACCAAGCGCCAGTACGACAAAGCGCTTGGCAAATCGCAAGAAAGAACCCGAGTACTTGAACGGCATGTCCGCAATTATAGAAGGCCAGCGCGCCTCCCGCCGAGGCGGCGGTTTAGAATGACTCAGCTTGATCTATCTTCTCTACAGTTTTGTGCTGGCGTTGGCCATCCTGCTGAGCTTGCCCTATTGGCTCTACCAGATTCTACGCCGCGGAAAGTATCGCAACGGCCTTGCCGAGCGCTTGGGCCGGGTTCCACACCGCTTGTTTGCAAATGCCCCACGCTCCGTAGCGGAGCCGCAGCACCAGCGTAGCGCCGCGGCCCCGGCGGCTGTCGCGGGAGCCCGCCCTGAGCTTGCCGAAGGGGCGTCTCGCCCGCGCTACCTGCAAGCTCGCGTGATCTGGATTCACGCCGTCTCCCTAGGCGAAGTGCTAGCCGTCAGCGGTCTGGTCGAGCAAATCCGGCGAAATTTCCCGCGGCATCAAGTGCTGATTTCGACCACTACCGGCACCGGACAAGCTCTCGCCCGCAAACGCTTCGGCGAAGCCAATGTCTTCTACTTCCCCATGGATTTTGCCTTCGCGATCCGGCCGTATCTGCGAGTTCTGCAACCCGAGCTCATCGTACTCGCAGAAACAGAATTCTGGCCGAACTTCCTGCGCCTCGCCCGTAGCAGCGGCGCGCGCATTGCAGTCGTAAATGCGCGCATCTCCGATCGCTCCTGGCCGAACTATCGCCGCTTTCGCTGGGCTCTGCGGAAGATGCTGGCGAACGTCGATCTGTTCCTGGCGCAGACGCCCCAGGACAGTGCAAGGCTGCAATCGATTGGCGCCGACGCGGAGCGCGTGCAGGTCACAGGAAATCTCAAGTTCGACATAAATCTGCCTTCGCCTCCGCCCATCGTACAGAGCCTCCGACAATCTTTGGCTGCGGAAGGGGTCGGACCAGTTCTAGTCTGTGGCAGCACGGTCGAAGGCGAGGAGCGATTGCTGCTGAAGGCTTTTGAGAATTTGCGAGTGGCACATCCGCGCGCCCTGATGATTCTTGCACCGCGGCATCCGGAGCGCTTCGATCAGGTCGCGATTCTCCTGCGGCAACTGGATATTCGGTCGTTCCGGCGCTCCCAGTGGCAAGGAGAGGCGCTCGCGGGCTGTGTCCTGCTGGTTGATTCCATCGGAGAACTGTCCGCGTTCTATGCTCTCGCCGACGTCGCATTCGTCGGCGGAAGCCTGGTGCCGCGCGGCGGCCACAATATTATCGAGCCCGCGCAGCACGGAGTGGCCGTTGTCACCGGCAACCACACGGAAAATTTCCGTGACATTGTAGCTCTGTTCAAGAGCCAGGACGCCGTCCGGATCGTAGGAATGTCGGAGTTACCCCTGGTTCTGATGCAGCTACTGGCGGACGAGCCCGAACGTCGCGCACTCGGCAGGCGAGCCGAGGAAACCATGCGCTCGCAGACGGGTGCGACGCTGCGGACACTGGAAACGCTGAAAATTCTCATTGCCCGCGACGGCGATTCTCAGCCGGCTTCGGCTCATGCCGCGCACACCGATTGAATCCACTTTCAGCCATCTACGCCGGCGTGGTCCGAACGCGCAACGCGCTTTATGACCGGAGACTTCTGCGGGCGCGCAGGTTGCAAGGTCCAGTCGTCAGCGTGGGCAATCTTTCCGCTGGCGGTTCGGGGAAAACTCCGTTCGTAATTCTTGTGGGGGAACTGCTCAAGTCGCGCGGAATCAGGTTCGACGTGCTGTCGCGAGGATATGGACGTACGTCATACGGAGTTCGATTGGTCGATCCCGCGGGCCTGCCGCAGGAGTTTGGCGATGAACCGCTGCTGATCGCGCGCAAACTGCAAGTGCCGGTCATCGTCGGCGAGGATCGCTACGCAGCGGGACGCTTTGCTGAATCGAAATTCGGACCGCAACTTCATATTCTCGATGACGGCTTTCAGCATCGAGCATTAGCTCGTGACTTCGATATTGTCCTAATCACGTCGCAGGACGCGAGCGATCGTTTACTGCCTGCTGGACGCCTCCGAGAGCCATTGAACTCCTTGCGGCGCGCCGATGCCGTGGTCCTCGCCAGCGGCGCTTCGCCGGAATCATTTCCACTTGAGGGGAAAATAATCTGGCGCGTGCGCCGCGGCATCGTTCCGCAGAACGTTTCCCTCCGGCCTGTAGTTTTCTGCGGCATCGCCCGGCCGCAGAATTTCCTGTTGCAATTGCGCTCGGCAAATATTGAACCCGCAGCTCAGGCCTTCTACCGCGACCACCACGCCTATGGCGAGAAAGACATCCGCGAATTGCTCGAACTCAAGCAGCGCAGCGAAGCCGGCGGCTTCGTTACCACCGAGAAAGACGCAGTGAACCTGGGAGGCTATCTCTCCGCCCTCGCCCCGCTAGCGGTTGTTCCCGTGAAAATGGAGCTGACGGACGCAGCTAACGCCGTCGATACCATCCTGCACAAGATCACCGAGCAAAACCGCGACCCATGAGAGAATCGATCTTCGCAGCGCCGTCGTGCGGTGCGGCCGAGTAGCGCCGCCGTCCCGGCGAGCTGTTGCGAGGGCGTCTCGCCCGCGCGCTCGGACGAGCAAGGCTCTAAAAGAGTTGCTAAAGGATCGTCAAGGCACTCCGGGTTTAGCCGCAAAGCGGCGTAAGAATGCAGCCCACGGCCTGCCCTGAGCTGGTCGAAGGGGCGCAAGCCGTGGGAAGGCAAGCAGGGAAATGAGCAAGCCCCCGGCGGGGGCGAAAGAGCAGTTCTCACGCTCGCTAGCCCCTGAGGCAATCTTAAGAATCAGCATCGTTTGTATATGTAAAACGCGCCAATGACGAAACATCCTAAAGAAGCCGACCGCCTGAAAAAACTCGTCGAGGCCTTTCCCAACCTCACTATCACCTTGTTGGGAGACTTGGTCGCTGACGAATTCATCTTCGGCGAGATCTCCCGCGTCTCGCGCGAGGCTCCAGTCCTCATTCTGAAGCATCGCGAGCGCACTGTGCTGCCTGGCGGCGCAGCCAATGCCGCCAATAATTTGGCCGATCTGGGAGTGAATGTCCTTCCCGTTGGCGTTGTGGGCGACGATGAACCGGGACGGATGTTGCTGAAATATTTTCGCCGCAAGCGAATTCCCGTGAGTGGCATCCTCAGGGACAAGAGTTATACCACGGTTACGAAAACTCGCATTCTGGCCGGCATGACGCACACCGCGCGTCAGCAGGTGGTCCGTGTGGACCGCGAGCCGCAGCAAGCTCCGAACCCTCATTTGACCCGCGAACTTTACCTGGCTGCGAGGAATTATTCTCATGCCTCGGACGCGCTGCTGGTCTCCGATTACGGATACGGCGCTGCCACTCCCGCGATTGTCACTGCGTTGCGAGAGAAAGGCAAGTTGGAATCCACGCCGATCGTCCTCGATTCGCGCTACCGCCTGCTGCAGTATTCCGGCGCCACCGCGGCCACTCCCAACGAACCCGAAGTGGAGGAGGCCCTCGGAATTCGCATCGGTCAAGACTGGAATCGAGTAATCGCAGCCGGGGAGCAAATCATGTCGCGCATGAAGCTGCAGTCTCTGCTGATCACCCGCGGACGCGACGGCATGGTGGCTTTCCATCACAAACACAAGCCGGTCGACATTCCAATCGTTGGCTCCGACCAGGTGGCGGACGTGACCGGCGCAGGCGACACCGTGATCGCGGCATTCACCGCCGCGTTCGCCGCCGGAGCCACGACGGAAGAGGCGGCCCAACTGGCCAACTACGCCGGCGGAATTGTGGTGATGAAGCGGGGCACGGCAACCGTTTCACGAGAAGAGTTGCTGCAAGCGATTGAGCAGACGCCGCCAGCGACACGGCCTCATTGAACGTTAATAACTTAAAAGCACGGAATTGAAACATCCAAACAAAATCTTGAGTCGCGAAGAACTACGCCGGCGCGTAGACGAGTGGCGCCGCGCCGGTGAACGCATCACCTTGGCCAACGGCGGCTTCGATCTGCTGCACGTCGGTCACGTGCGCTACCTTCGCGCAGCGAAGGCGCTGGGAGGTCGGTTGGTCGTCGCGATCAATTCCGATGAATCTGTCCGCGCTCTCAAAGGCGAAGGCCGGCCCATCATGCCTGCCGAAGAGCGGGCCGAAATTGTCGCCGCGATGGCCGATGTGGACGCGGTGATAATTTTTCCTGAGCTCGATGTGCGAGCCATCATCCGCGAGATTGGACCCGACATTCAGGCTAAAGGCACCGATTACACCGCCGACTCCGTCCCCGAGCGCGATACCATTGCTGAGTGCGGCGGTCGCATCGAAATCGTCGGCGATCCCAAAGATCATTCGACTAGCGAGATCATTCGCTCTCAACTCTCGCCGAGGAAATCTTGATCGTGGCGGCGGAGAGCATTCCGCAAATCGAGCGCTTGCTGATCGTTCGCATCAGTGCCATGGGCGACGTAATCCATACCCTGCCTGCCGCCCAGGCTCTGCGCGAGGCCTTTCCCAACGCGAAAATTGGCTGGCTGATCGAAGAACGTTGGGTGGAGCTTCTTTGCGCGCCCCGAACGCCGCGTCGCGGACCGCGCTCGGCGCAGCGCCCTCTCGCCGATTGGGTTCACGCCGTCAACCTACCGGGATGGAGAAAATCTCTCTTTACGATCTCCACCGCACAACAGATTGCCAAAATCTGGAACGACGTTCGCGCAGAGCGTTATCAGGCTGCGATCGATCTGCAGGGAGCCATTCGCTCCGCGGTGCTGGCGCGCTGGTCCGCCGCGCCGGTAATTTATGGCGCTGCCGAACCGCGTGAGTCTCCTGCCAGTTTGTGGTACACGCGCCCTGTGATTACGCGCGGAACGCATGTGATCAAGCAGAATCTTTCGGTCGTTGAGGCGGTGGCTCAGCGCAAGCTGAAAGTCCCGCGCCTGCAACTCCCTCATGACGCCGAGGCCGAGCTGCGAATTGACCGTCCGTTGATGGAAGCCGGCATTCGCGACTTCGCAATTCTGAATCCGGGAGCGGGCTGGGGAGCGAAGCGCTGGCCCGCGCAGCGCTACGGTCAGGTCGCAAGGGCACTGGCCCACAATGGTCTCCGCACCATTCTGAACTGTGGCCCCGGAGAAGACGCTCTGGCGCGCGAGGCCGCGGGTGCGAGCGAAGGCGCGGCCTTTGCGATGAAGTGTTCGATCACCGAATTGATCGCCCTGACGCGCCGCGCAAAGCTGTTCGTCGGAGGTGATACCGGGCCGCTCCACTTGGCCGCGGCGCTCGAAGTTCCGGTCGTGGCGATCTTTGGACCGACGGACCCGGCGCGCAGCGGGCCTTATGGAACTCAAAGCATTGTGTTGCGCAATCCGGAGAGTCCGACGACGCACGCGCGTCGAACGGCGCCCGATGAAGGAATGCTGGAAATCAGCACCGAAGCAGTCGTGAACGCGGCGCGCAGTTTGCTGGCGGAATCTGCAATGGACGGTGCGCATGGCTGAATGGTCGCGCATCGCCCGCCGCATCCGGGTTCCGCTGGGATTTGTGTTTGCCGTACTGTATTTCTGGCTGGCACGGCCCACGTGGCGCTTCCTCGCGTTCGGCGCGATCTTGATTGTGCCGGGGCTTTTGATTCGCGCCTTGGCATCCGGCCACGTCCGCAAGAATGAGGCGCTGGCAACCTCAGGCCCTTACGCTTACACCCGCAATCCGCTTTATCTCGGATCGTTGCTGATCGGGATGGGCTTTGGCGTGGCCGCGCGCAGTTGGTGGGTGGGAGCTGCATTGGTCGTGATGTTCTTCGCGATCTACCTTCCTGTAATCCGAGATGAAGAATCGTTTCTGCGGCAAAAGTTTCCCGAGTTCGATGAGTACGCGCAGCGCGTGCCGCGGATGGTACCGAGAATGTTCCCGCGAATCGCGCCGCAGTCCGGCACGCCAGATACGCCGGCAGGATTCTCCTTCGATCTGTATCTGAAGCATCGCGAGTACAACGCCCCGCTCGGCGCCGTGCTCCTGACCTGCGCCCTTATCATGAAGATGACGCTGTTTCCCTGAGTCGCGCAATCCCATCCTTGTCACCCTGAGCCCTTGTCATCCTGAGCGTGGGAGTTGCTTCGCGCATGCGAAGCAACTTCGCAGTCGAAGGATCTCTATCGCTTCGAACTGGCCAGCAACTCCCGAGCCCGGCTCAACTCCGGTCGCGTCGAGTTGGCCCCGTCGCACTCTTTCAACATCTGCGCGTAGTACGCATTCGCTTCGCTTTGTTTGCCAGCGCCTTCGGCGGCCCGGGCCGCGCCATAGAGTCCGTTAAACCGATTGGGATTGAATTTCAAATCTGTTTGATATTCCACCAGCGCCTGCTGCGGACGTTTTGCCTCAAGCAGAATCTCCGCAATCATCTCGCGCGTAGGAACTCCTTGCGGTTCGTCCCCGAGCGCGTCCTCTTTGTCGGCCATCGGGCGCAGCGTCTCCACCGCATCGTCATACTTGCCTTCAGCGAACGCTAGCCAGGCCTGCGCCTGTTTTAGATCGGTCTCCGTCCCCTCGACGTAGTCTTTCTCTTTTTCGGAGACGAACTTCTGATGGATGGCTTCAATCGCGCTCACATCTTTCCGTACTTCCTCCGGCTGATGCAGATGCGCGGCGCCAATCGCCTTTGCCCAATATCCCGTGGAATCTTCCGCGGTGCCTGGAACCGCCATCGGGGTGAGCGCCGCCGCCGTGGCCCAGTCCCGCATCTCGATGGGATACAACGCCGCGAATTGCGCTTCCGTGGCCAGGTGCGGATCGAATCCTACGCCATACATGTCGTGCATCTCTGGCATGGCCTTGACTTCATCCATTAAAGCCCTGGCCTCCGCCTCTCGCCCGCTTTGCAGGTAGGCGTAGAAAAGAAAATCCATGGCGTGAAACTGATGGCCCTCGCCACCCATGCCCATGGCGGCAGTCTTGCGGGTTGCCGCCACGGAAGCCAGGTTCGACTTGATGTCGTCCTGCCAAAGTCCGACGCGGGCGAAGATGTGCGACGGCATGTGCAGCGCATGTGGAGCGGCGGGCGCGACCTGCGCATAGCGCCTCGCCGCGGGGATGCCCAGCTGCGCCAGTTGCGGCTTATCGTAAGAGTGAATCAGATAGTGCGCCACGCCGGGATGGTCCGGTTCGATGGCAAAAAGTTTTTCCAGGATGGCCGCGGCTTGTTTGCGGTTGGCAAAGGTCTCGTCGTGGTGCGGCTCGGAGGCCAGCAGCGAGAGGGCGTAAAACGTGGCCGCCTCGTGATCGTCGGGATAGGACTCGTACACTTTCTTCATCGCGTCGGAGTAAGCTTTGGCGCGGGCGTTGTGTTCGAGTTTTTCCGAATGGCTGTAGAAGGCACTGATTGCACGAATATACGCAGCCTCGTGGGCCATCACCTTCTTCCAGTAATCGGGAGCAGCGGCGAAAGGTATTTGGGAAAGCCCCATTGGATTACCGTTAGCCAGAACGGCCCTGTCGGACTCGGCTCGCCCGCGGGAGAGGACCTTCTCGTCAGGCTGGTTCCAAAGTTGATGCCAGATGCTCATGGCGACGCCCCAGTGGGCCATGGCGCAGTTCGGGTCGTCCTTGGCGATCTGCAGGAATTCCTTTTCCGCCTCCTCGTACCAGAAAGAGTGCAGCAGCGCCACACCGCGAGCGAACGGCTTCTGCACCGACGCGGCGCAGGAAACCGGAAAGCGGACGGTTCCGAGCTGAGTCTCGGTGAGAACCTCGTGGTGATGATGATCTTTGTCCTTGTCGTCGTCGGCGAAGCCGGCGAACGTGGAGAGGGCGACGAAAAGCAGCAGGCAGGCGACACGTTTCATGACGAACCCCAGGAGCGATCTGATCGGGATTCTAATCAGGGGATGAGGAAGGGGTCAAACGTTCGGAGGCAAGCGCCTGGGGATATCGACCGCGATATTTTTTTGACATCTCCTTCGGTAAAATATTCGATCTGTTGGAGTTAGGAGAGATGGGTATGCGACTTTGTCCGCAAAATCCTGATGAATAAAGACTTAAGCGTAAAACTTTGCGGAATAAGGAATTACAGCTGCCAAGATGCCCAGAAGTCCCCTGAAACCGACGAGCTCGCGGTTTGAGCGCACGCAGCCAGTCTGCGCTTTCTGGATTTCTCAGTAAAGGTTGTTGGTCACAGCAAGTGCGATCTTGACTGTGGAAGGCTGTGGAAAAGCGAAGGACGGCGGGGGATTGTACGCGTCGAGTAGCAGGAAAAACTCGAAGAGTCTCTGGACGTGTCGCCGACCGAGATTCCTCCGCCTGTCGCGTTCGCTCGGGGGTCGGAATGACAAAAGAGTATCCTAAAGCGCCTACGATTCCCAACCACAAAGTCAATCGAGTTCGTTGACGTGGTCGCGGATCGGTTCGGTCTGGGGCGGCGCGTATTTCTTGCGGGATTGACGCCTCCACAGAATCTTTCGCGCGACGGCGCTGCCAGAGGCGCTTTGCTGCTTGTGCGCTTCCGACCGCCCCCTCGACATCGTCCCGCCATGGGCGTAGAGGAAACCAGATTCCTCCCTTCGGTCGGAACGACAACGAGCCTTGGTCGGAATGACGACCCGGGAAGGCGAAGTAGAAATGAAGAAGTAGAAATGAAGAAGCCCTACATTCCTAGCAGGTTGCTTTGCAGCTTGGTGTAGCCGTGCTCGCGCGCCCAGAGATCGAGGGGGGCGGAGGCAAGTTCGTCGACCAGCGGTTCGGCGCGGCCATTTTTTGTCAGGTCGATGCTTTTGATGTAAGTCTTGCAGGCGTCGCAGCATTCCACGCGAATGTAATCGAACTCACTGGCCGTGAAGACGGGAAGATTCTTGTTGTTTTCCTCGTCGCATCCGGGGCAAATGATGCGGCGAAAATCCCACTCCGCCAGGCAGAAAGAACAGACCATGGATCGCGCGCCGCCATCGCCCATCTGCCGCAACACCCCGAAGCCTGGCTTGCGAAGGCAGAACGGGCAGAGCGCATGCGCCGTCGAAACCGGCCGCAGCGACGCACCAGACCGCAACAGTTCGGCATAGGGCTGAAGGAATGCGATGGCCAGCAGGCCCGGAGCATCGGCCGGGGAGTTCGTGGTCGTGGTCCAGACATGCTGCAGCAAGTCGGGATAGAAACTGGAACCGCGAGCGCGCAGTTCACTGCTAAGTTCGGACAACGCCTTCGGGCCATGCGCTTCCGCCATGGACAGAAACGAGTCAAATCTGGAACTGAGACTTTCCCGTTGATCAGGGCTGAGTGCAGCGAGTACGGCAGCGGGCTGTGCGTGTCGAGAAAAAGCCGCACTCAACTGCCGATGCAAGTCCTCCTGGAAGCGGGCGACGCGAATATAGAACCCGAGCATTTCCGAAGCGAATGGATATTGTCCGGCCAGCTGTTGCGCGCGCTGGATACGTCGCTGCCACGGGGAAACCGCCATCGGGCAATTATCAACTCAGTCGAACATCAGAGCAACGGAACCGGCTTGAGGAATATGAGGCCAGCTTCCTACGCCTTCTGCCGAATTGACTCTTTTCCGGCCTGAGCGTTATATTCTCCGCAACATGTTTGCATAAACAAGCTTGGATACGACTCGGTCGTCAGGCGTGGGAAATAAAACGACCGCAAACTGTAAGCTCTGTCTCACCTGTGTCCCCTGCGTTTCGCATGGCATCTGAATGCGGATAGATAGCTGGAGGTCTTAATGGAGTTCTCCCGCAGGACCTTTCTCAAGGGCAGCATCCTTGGCGGAGCCGGCCTCTCCGTACTGGGTTTCGATCTGACTCCGGTTTACGCCCAAACGCAAAACCTGAAAATTGCGCGCGCCAGCGAGACCCGCAGCACCTGTCCCTACTGTTCGGTGAGTTGCGGCGTCATCATTTACACGCTCGGCGATAAGGCCAAGAATGCGATCCCGCAGGTAGTGCACGTCGAGGGCGACCCCGACCATCCCATTAATCGCGGAACCCTATGCCCCAAGGGGTCATCGCTTGAACAGGACATCATGAATGATCGCCGGCTGCTCAAGCCGCAAGTGCGGCGGCCGGGCGCGACTGACTGGGAAGATATTTCGTGGGACCAGGCCTACGCTGAAATTGCGCAGAAAGTGAAGAAGACGCGCGACGACACCTTCATGGAGAAGGACGCGAGCGGCCACACCGTGAATCGCTGCGAAGGCTTCGCCTTCACCGGTGGTTGCACCGATACCAACGAATTTAATTACCTGGTCGTCAAGACCATGCGCAGCCTGGGGGTCTGCTACCTGGAAAACCAGGCCCGGGTTTGACACGGCCCTACGGTCTCCAGTTTGGGGCCAACATTCGGGCGCGGGGCGATGACCAATGGCTGGATCGACATCAAGAACACCGACATGATGTTGATCATGGGTGGGAATCCAGCTGAAAACCATCCTTGCGGCTTCAAGTGGGCGATTGAAGCCAAGATTCATCGCAATGCAAAAACCATCGTGGTCGATCCGCGCCTCACGCGAACGGCCGCGACCGCGGACATGTATGTGCAGATCCGCGCAGGGTCCGACATCGCGTTTCTTGGCGGCGTGATCAACTACGCCATTCAGAACAACCGCATCGCCCACACCTATCTGGTCAATTACACGAATGCCGCGTTCATCATTAAGGACGGGTTCAAGCTGCCCGATGATGGGCTGTACTCGGGCTTCGATCCGGAAAAGCAGGTTTACGATAAGGCGACCTGGAACTACGAAGAAGGCGGCGACCTGGCCGGAAAGCCGGTCATGCCGACTCCAGCGTCGCAACAGCCTCCCACGCCGCATGCGGGTAGTAGCAACGAGGGCCAGGCCAAACAGGAAGGACAGGGATATCAAGGGGCCAGCCCAGCCGGGGCAAAAGGCGGCGCCGTACCGGGGCCTATGTTGCCGCCGAAAATTGCCTTCGATCTTTCCCTGCAGCATCCACGATGCGTCTTCCAACTTCTGAAGAAGCAGTACGAACGCTACACGCCCGAGATGGTCGAGCGCATTACCGGAATTCCGCAAGACCAGTTCCTGAAGGCTGCCGACCTTTACACGTCGGTCCGCAAAGATGGGGACATGAAAAAGGTCTCCACCATCATCTATGCGGTGGGATGGACGCAGCATAGTTTTGGTACTCAGATTATTCGTACGGCGGCGATGCTGCAGTTGCTGATGGGAAACATCGGACGCGCCGGCGGCGGCGTAAACGCGCTGCGCGGACACTCCAATATTCAGGGCGCGACCGACATGGCCGGCATTTTCGACGTGCTGCCGGGATATTTGAAGATGCCCAGCCCGTCCGACGTGGATCTTGCCACATACGTCAAGCGCACCACTCCGACATCGTCCAAGCCCGACCCCTGGGATTCCTACAATTATTGGTCGAACACGTCGAAGTTCACGGTGTCTTTGCTGAAAGCGTTATATGGTCCAGCGGCGACCAAAGAAAACGATTTCGCATTTCACTACCTGCCCAAAATCGATCGCAACTATTCCTGGGTGAACATCTGGAACGACATGTACGAAGGCAAGATCAAAGGTCTGTTCGCCTTCGGCATGAATGGCGTGATGATCGGCCCCGATTCCGAGAAGAATATTAATGCTCTGAAGAAGGCTGACTGGCTCGTGGTCTGCGAGATTTACCCGGACGAAACCAGCGAATTCTGGCGCGCGCCCGGCATTTCTGCCGATGAGCAGAAGAAGATCAATACCACTGTGTATCGCTTGCCGGGGGCGGGCTTCGCGGAAAAAGACGGATCGTTCACCAACTCTGCGCGCTGGCTGCAGTGGAAGCAGGCTGCGCTTCCGCCGCCCGGACAGGCGCGTCTGGATCAGGACATTCTGGCGACGATCTTCCTCAAGGTTCGCGAGCTCTATCAGAAAGAGGGCGGCAAGTTTGCCGATCCGGTTCTGAATGCGACGTTCGCTTACACCACTCCGTACGCTCCGTCGTTGACGGAGATTGCGAAGGAGATCAACGGCAAAGCGCTTGCCGATCTGACCGACCCGAAGACGAATGTAAGCATGAAGGCAGGGCAGCAGCTTCCTGGTTTTGCCTGGCTCAAGGACGATGGCACCACTGCGTCCGGCAACTGGATTTATTGCGGCTCGTGGACGGAGGCGGGCGGCCTGACGCAGCGGCGCGGAACCGAAGATCCCTCGGGCCTTGGCGTTTATCCGAACTGGGCATGGTCGTGGCCGATGAATCGGCGAGTGCTCTACAACCGAGCTTCGTGCGACATCGACGGCAAGCCCTGGGATCCGCCGCGGCGACAAGTTTGGTGGGATGAGTCGAAGCAATCCTGGGCGGGAGTCGACGTGCCCGATTTCAAAGTGGACTCACCGCCAAAGGATCACATGGGCCCCTTCATTATGAATCCCGAAGGGATTGGCCGTCTGTTTGTGCCGCTGGGCGCGATGGCAGACGGGCCATTCCCCGAATTCTACGAGCCAATTGAAAGCCCAATCGCCAATCCGCTGCATCCGAACCAGTCCAATAATCCGGTGGTGAAAAAGTACAAGACCGATATGGACAAGTACGGCACCGTAGAGCAGGGCTTCAACGTGATCTGCACCACGTACCGCCTAACGGAGCACTATCACTACTGGACCAAGAACAATCCCATGAACGTGCAGTTGGTACCCGAGCCGTTCGTGGAAGTACCGGCGGAACTGGCCGATCGTATGGGCATTAGCGGCGGAGAGAGGGTCAGAGTGACTAGCGCGCGTAGCCAATACATTGCCAAGGCGATGGTCACGCGCCGCATCCGTCCTATGAAAATCGATGGCAAAGAAATGTTCCAGATCGGCATTCCCATTCATTGGGGATTCCGTGGCATCGCAGAGGACGAAGGCAAGACGGCGAGGACTTTGACGAATCAGTTGACTCCAACGGTAATCGATCCGAACGCGTTTACGCCGGAGTTCAAGGGATTTCTGGTGAAGATCGAAAAAGCGTAGCTCAGTGGAAGAGCGGCCCTTCAGGGCCGCCTAAAACGCAAGAAATCCGCGGGTTTTAGCCCCCGCAACCGGAAAGTAAAACAATGAGTGACCGCAAGACACTTCAGGTCAAGCAAATCTCGGGACACTCCGGGCCGTCACCCGGCTTCGACATGCAGCGCGACGCACAGGTCTGCAAGCTGATCGATACCACGATTTGCATTGGCTGCAAGGCCTGCGAAGTGGCGTGCGTCGAGTGGAACGACATGCCGTTCAGTCCGACCACGTTCGACAATACTTATCAGACGATGCCGGAGACACGCTGGAATTTCTGGAACCTGATCAAGTTCAATGAGCACCAGCGCGAAGACGGCACGATCCAGTGGCTCATGCGCAAAGACCAGTGCATGCACTGCGCCGATCCCGGCTGCCTGCGTGCCTGTCCCGCGGATGGCGCCATCGTGCAGTACACCAATGGCATCGTGGATTTTCAGCAGGAAAACTGCATTGGCTGCGAGTACTGCGTATCGGGGTGTCCTTATGACATTCCCAAATTCAATCCCGCGACGAAGAAAGTGTACAAGTGTACGCTCTGTTCCGATCGCGTCGGCGGAGGCCTGGAGCCGGCCTGCATCAAAGCCTGTCCCACCGGATGCCTGAAGTTTGGCACCAAGGACGATATGAAATACATCGCGGAAGAACGCGCCAAGCAACTTCGCGAGAATTTTGGATTTGATAAAGCCGGCGTGTACGATCCGCAGTCGATTGGCGGCACGCACGTCGTCTACGTCTTGCATGACGCGGAAAATCCCGAGCGCTACGGTGGGCTGCCCAAAAATCCGGTGATCCCGTGGAGCTATACCGTCTGGAAGTGGCTAGCCAAGCCGGTCCTGGGAGCCTTTGCCATGTTCGGTTTGATGGGAGTTCTGCTGCACTACGTGACCGTCGGACCGCGTGTGCCGCAGCCGGAACCGCCCAAGAAGGAGGGCCCAGATGTCCAGCGCGGTTGAACGTTTCGACGACAAAGCGCGTGATGCCTTCGATCGGATCGGGCAGAATGAAGTTTACGTAGGCGAATTGCAGCGTCACCGCGTGTATACGCGTTTCCTGCATTGGATGGTCGCCTTATTCTTTTTTCTCGCACTATTCACCGGCTTTGGAATTTATTTGCCGTGGCTCTTTCGCTGGTTCACTCCCATCTTCGGAGGCGGCGCACTCGCCCGCGAACTGCACCCGTGGTTCGGGGTCGGCTTTGTAACGTTCTTCGGCCTGCAAGTGCTGAATTGGATCGATCCGATGAAGTGGACTGGCGCTGACACCAGATGGATGCGAAATCTGCGGAATACCGTCAGCGGAAAAGAGAAACTCGAGCCGCCCGAGACCGGCTTCTTCAACGGCGGGCAGAAAGCACAATTCTGGGAGATCGTGGTTGGGTCCGTGGTTTTTCTGATCACCGGAACCATTCTATGGATGGGAGCACGTACGTTCGGACGCTGGGCAGTCGCGGTCAGCTATGTGCTGCACGACATTTCCGCTGTGATCATGCTGGGCGGAATCTTCATTCACATTTATCTCAGCACCATCGGCGAGCCGGGTACGTTTCAGGCCATGATTCGCGGCGCGGTGAGTGAAGCCTGGGCATGGACGTTCCATCCGGCGTGGTACAAAGAAGTCACGGGGCGCGACCCGGTTCAGGCTTGTGAGGAAGCACGCCGGCACGGGCAGACTGTAAAGCGCTAGAAAACAGCGGTTGCCATTCTGCACGCAAGATCCTTTCGACTTCGCTCAGGGCAGGCTTTCCCTCCGCCTGAGCGGCTCGGGGCAGGATGGCGCCATTAGGGCGCCGAAAAACTCACACCGCAAAGATTCTTTTGCCGGACTAATCCTTACAATGGATTTTTTGAGTTGGACTGTATGGCCTCCTCTGCTCCAAAGTAGTTGCATCTCTTCTGCAGTGTCGCAGAAGACCTTCCAAACGTTTGTAGTTTGGTTTCCCCACGAATGGGTTTCCCGTTGTTGAACTTCGTCGTTGACAACTGACTTCGTCGTAGAAAGATCAGCACCAGTTAGTGAGGGGGTTTGCGAATCCTGAATCAGCAGGATGAGGAGGAGCATTGTCGGGCAAACAAGCTGCGGTTAACCTGCGTACCGTCGCCGAACGAGTCGGACTCGCTGTATGCTCGGTTTCGGCAATTCTAAACAATACGCCTGCGTCTCAAACGATTCCGCAACGCACAAAAGATCGAGTCTTTCGCGCGGCCGCGGAGTTGGACTACCGTCCCAATTTGTGGGCACGGTCTCTGCGAACCAAAAGGACGCGCCTCGTTGCCGCCATCACGTCCGATCTGGGCCGCGCTCCCGTGGCCCGCGTGCTCGCGGGCGTGCAAAGGCTTTTGCAGCACAGAGGCTATCTTCTCGTTCTCGGACCTTTCGATTGCGGTTCCGAATGGCACAACCTTTCTGTTGCGCTTCAGCAGCGAGGAATTGAGGGCGTGGTGGCAATCGATGCAACTCTGCCGCCGGACTTGGCCCTGCCTGTAGCCTCCGTCAACCTGGACTACCTAAGCCCAAGCCCTATGGAGCCGCTCTCCGAGATCAGTGAGGCTTGGCTGTCGGAATTGGGCGAATCCGCTGCGGAAGCGGTGCTTTGGCGGATTGAAAGGAAGACTATCCCGGACAGAATGAGGATCGTTCCTAAACGTCCTGGAACTTGCTTCGGTATAAGCGACGCTGACTTGGGAATTGCTGTGATGCCTGGCGAAAGCGCGTGAAGATTATTGTAACGCTACATCATCGTGCCGCTCCGCGCGCCTTTGCTTCCTCCAGGATTCGGAACAGTAATAGCCAGCGCTTGACGTTGGTGGTCATCAGAAAGTTTTCTTTCACGTGTTCTCGTCCACTTGCTCCGATGCGCTTGGCAAAGTCCGGATGCGTGAGCAGATATCGAATCTGGAATGCGCAGCCTTCCACCGAGTGAACGAGGACTCCCGTCAGTTGGTGAATGATCTGGTTGGGTATGCCTCCCACGGCACCGGCAACGGTGGGCTTCCCCTTCCACAATGCCTCGGTAACGGTAAGTCCGAAGCCCTCTTTGAGGGACTTCTGCACTACGATGGTGGAAGCGCGCTGGATGGCGTTGATTTCGAATGCGCACCAGGGGGGGAGATCCAGAATGATGATGTCGGGATCGTTTCCCGCGGCTTCTTTCACTTCCTGCAGCACCACCGCTCCTTCGGGATCGTCGGACGCGCCGCCGCCAGCCAGGACCAGTTGGCAATCCACGTATTTTTTGGCGAGTTTGTAGGCGTGCACCACGCCGACAGGATCTTTTAACCGATCGAATCGTGACACCTGAGTGACGATGGGGCGGGAGCGGTCGATTCCAAATTCATCGCATACTTTCTGCACCACCGAGTCTGGCAACTCTTTGTTCTTTTCGGAAAGCGGATCGATACAGGGATAAAAAAGATATTGCGGGATGGGAAGCTGGCGCGCAAAAGACTGCGATGAAAAAATCGCGGCATCGTATTGCTCCACAAATGGCCGCAGAAATTCCCAAACGCGCGCATCGGGATTCGATAGATCGATGTGGCACCGCCAAACCCAACTGGCGGGCGTTTTGTCGCGCGAGCGAATCAGGCCAACCGGTTGCGGGTCGTGGATCACGACCATCTCTTCTTCAAACTGCAGACGTTCCCGATTCTGCTCGTTGTACATCAGAAAAATTTCTTGCGCGGACTTGGTCAGTTCATAGCTGCTGCCGTGCAGCGCGTTGTGAAAGGCCTTCGTAACCTCGAAAAAGTCGTTGCCACCGGTGATGACATCCCAGTGGGTGGGCACTTCCAACTCTGAGAGCAAGGGTACGAGCCGATTCAGCATCTCAGCCACGCCACCGCCAACCGCGGTGGAATTTACCATCTTGATCGATTTGCCCTTTAGATCGCGAGCCAGAAAGCGCAGACCGTCCACCTGCGCCTGGCCAATAATGTCGCGGTAGTCATCCAGACGCGGAGACGGGGCGGGCGGTGGGGGAGTAAGCACACTCGCAGGAAGCGGCCTGGTCTTGGCGCGACCAGGTTCTGCAGGAATTGCGTCAGGCGCGACGATCCCTCCTCGGTTTTCGGCAACTGGGGCTTCGGTTCGCGAGCCGGCGGCGGAATCTGCAATGGTGGCGCGCTGTTCTTCTGTTTTCATCTTTTCGCTGTCCTAGTTCAGAGCCTGTTCAACGATGGTTGCAATCTGGTGACGTACGCCTTCCATCGTATTGGTATAAATGTCGATGCGCTCGATCGACTCGGCCGCTTGTGTAAGGCCGACTTCCTGCTCCAGCCAATTCGAAAAGTCATTGGACATCCGATGCAAACGCAGCCTGGCCTCAATAAAGTGATGGTGAATCGAGTGCAGGCTGACGTGCCTCAGGCCATCGACAAATCCGGGAAGCGTGTCGGGTGCGAACTGCGTTGGCAGAACCACAATGGAGGCCGCACAAAAGTAAAACGGTTCGTGGGCCAGCTTTGTGCCTGACTGAGGATGTTGTTGAAGAAATTCATCCACGATTCCGACCATTCTGCGCCGCAGACCTTGGACGTCGGTGAATTCTCTTACATCCACACTGGCCAGCTGTTCGGCCAAGACCGGCTCGTTGCAGGCCGATAGGCACCAGTGGGCAAAGTCGTTCGAAAATCCCTGACGGATGAAGTGATGATCCTGTAGCGTTCGGAAAGTGTGCTGGAAGATGGAATCGTCAGGACAAGTTTGCAGCGCCTGCCAGAGTTCGAAGACGCTGATGGCCTTCTGCCTTCCGATGCGCAGCAGGTTTTCTGACGTGTTGAAGTAAAACGGTTTATTCGGTTTGCGCACGGGATGCTCGTCTGCCATAGCCATTGTGTCTAATTAGGTAGCAGTCCCGAGCAGTAGGGTTGTCTTATTTGCGCCTTCTGAGACAAAAAGGTCTGCCAATGCTTTTCCGAGAGGGATGTCTATTCCCGCTGTCCCACAGTGGTGCCGGCCTGGAATTTTTTTTCTCCAGCGACTTCCACATCCAGGCGCACTTCGCAAAGCTCTGCAATCAGACTTCCGGCCCACCGGTACACGTTGTGTTCACGCACTATCTTGCGCATTCGCTGCATGCGCATCTGCTTCTCTTCGGGGGGCATTTCGAGGGCTGCCCGGATGGCCTCGGCGGTCTGGTCGATATCGTAAGGGTTGATCTGCAGAGCGTCTCGCAACTCGCGGGCCGCGCCGGTAAAGCAACTGAGGATGAGGACTCCGCGCTCGTCGTTTCTAGTGGCGACGAATTCCTTGGCCACCAGGTTCATGCCGTCGTGCAAAGATGTCACCAGGCACAAGTCGGCGGCCCTGTAATAGAGCTGGATCTCCTGATGACTGTGCTGCCGGTTCAACAGAACGATGGGCTTCCATTGACTCGCCTGAAATCGCCAGTTGATGCGGTCAGCTTCCGCCTCCACTTCAGCCTGCAAGTCGTGGTAGCGCTTGATGTGGGTGCGACTGGGCGCGCCAATCTGGACGAAAGTAAAGACGCCCTGGTAACTCGGATACTTTTCCAGAAAACGCTCTATCGCCAGAAATCGTTCCAAAATGCCCTTCGTGTAATCCAGCCGGTCGACGCCTACGCCCATGAGCGCGGCCTCTACGCCCAGAGCCTTGAGCAGCGCCGCTCGTTCTTCATAGCCGGATTCACGCGCGGGATTTGGGGGCAGGTCGGCGAATTCCACACTGATGGGGAAGGGGCGCACGGCGGTGTGATGGTCCAGGCGCTGCACCGAGAAATGTTCCCAATCGATGCGCGATTCGACGATGCGGTCGACGGTTTGCAAAAAATTAGTGCAGTGCGCCTGAATGTGGAATCCGATCAGATCGGCGCCTAGCAATCCGTCCACCAGTTCGCGCTGCCACGGGCAAATGCCGAAAGCCTCCGGATTGGGCCACGGAATGTGCCAAAAAATAGCGACGCGGGCGTCAGGCCGGCTTTGTTTGATCATTCGTGGTAACAGGGCAAAGTGATAGTCCTGCACCAACACGATCGGACGGCTGACGTTTTTCATTTCCTCCAGCAGCGCGTCGGCAAACTTCCGGTTCACATCCTGATAATGCTTCCAGTCGCCGGCGCGGAACAGCGGGCGGGTGTGGGCGATGTGGCACAGCGGCCAGAGCCCTTCATTGGCAAACCCGTAGTAATAACCTTGCTCCTCTTCCTTGGTCAGCCAGACGCGCCGGAGGACATACCGCGGATCATCGGGCGGGACGAGCAAGCGGTCGTGAGCGTCCACGGTCTCCAGGTCGGCGTCGCCCGAACCATGCGCTACCCAGGTGCCGTCGCAGGCACGCAGCACCGGCTCCATGGCGGTGACCAGGCCGCTTGCGGGCACGTTGACTTCCACCGATTTGCCGCGCCGCACGTGGATGTAGGGCTCGCGGTTCGAGACCACGAACAGCCTGCCTTCGTCCAATCGGGCGCGAACGTGCACCGCCAGCCGATCGGCCGTCCACATGGACTCTCCCGTTTCACGCAACCGCGCTTCCAACTCGGCGGCCGAGCGGGCGACGTTCAAGCTCTCGGCAAAGGTCGCCACTTCCCGTGCCAGTGGGCGAAACATCTCCAGGTCCGGCACCTTGATTCGCACCATGCCACGGCCCGTTCGCAGAGCCTTCATCCAGTTGGCGGTGCGGGCGATCGGACCCGTGATGCTCCAGCGCACAATCAGCAATGTGATCAGAACGATGAGAAAAACATGCGCCAACGCGCTCAGGAAGGTTTCCCGCCAGATGCGCAGGCTTTCTTGCTTGATGTAGCCGGAATCGTGAACGATTGCTAAACTGCCGATGAGCTCATCTCCCCGATGCAAGGGCAAGGCATAGATGTGAATCGAAGCGCTCCCCATCCGCAGAAAAGCACTGGCGTCACGATTTTGTTGCAGAGCTTGCAGTACGATCGCCGGCGCACTCGCCATCAACGGCTGAAGATTGGTAGTTACAGCGATGGGATGGCCTTGCGGATCGTAGACTGCCAGTCCTGCCAGGTGTTCGCGGTTAGCGAACTGTTGGACGGTGCGCTGCAGCGTATGTTGCGCGTCGCGGTCGAGATCGCGTTCAACGTTCCTTGCGAGACTCTCTCCCAATACCTCGGCGCGCCGTTGCAAGTCTTTTCGCAGGCTGCGGTTCAGCACCAACACCTGATAGTAGGAAGAGCACAGGGATACCAGCGTGACGCCGAGAATGAGCGAGACGATCAGTCGAGCGCTTAGCAATCGCATCTGACACGTCCTCCGAGCCGCGATTCAGCGGGCGGCACCCGACAGACATCACGAGCAAAACGCTGCTCTAATGATTCCCGACTACTGCCAGGACAAGAGCCTTCAGGCATTTTGTGACGCGGTCTCAAAGACCACGTTATTAGGATGATGGCACTGAATTGAGGGCGAATGCCGAAGCCATCGACTCGAAGGAACGCAAACCTCTGCGTTCGTCGCTTCTCAGCCAAGCAACTAGCCTCTATCTGAGGACACAAACATGAAAAGGGTTGCACAACGCTGGCCAAAAGGTAAGCGCTTTATTTTCAGATAATTAGCTCGCAGGCTCCGGAGCAAACACGATGTAATTCTTTCCAGGAAAACGGTCTCGCCCAGATGCGGCGAGCCCCTTTTGCCGAATCAGCTCCACAACAAGCCTCAGGGAATCCGCCGCCAAGTTAACATCGGCGGCATCATTTCCCTGCTTTAGCGTTGCCGTTCTCGCGAGGCCCGAGTTGGTCACGATCAGTACTTTCTGCCCATCGGGATTCTCGAAGGCAACCTGCTCCACGCCCTCCATCTGGCAAGTGGAGCCGAATCTCTTGGCTCCTCGGATCACGTTGCGGGAGAAATGGGCGAAGGCCCAATACTGACCGCTGCGCTGAAACATCTTGCTCCGGGGTCCAGAACAATCGCATTTTCCGCCGTCGCGGCGGCGGTTCGCCATTTCAAACTTTCCGCCGCAGCATAGCGGAGCTTGCCGCTGGTCCCGCGAACCGTGATATCTCCCGTGGGCCCCGTCGCTACCGAAGATGTCAAGGCGGACGCCAAATTGACAGTCGCCGTCGCGGTAAAGCCTGCCGCAGATAATTTCAAGAAGCTTCGTCGGGTCCGGGCGTTCGACATGGGTTCTGCTGGCGCGAATTGCGCCATTGTGAGTATAGTGCGTGAGTATGTGCGTGAGTATAGGTCGAACGCTTCACAATTTCACGCGGGTATCAATATCAATGCGATCCAGAGGGCGGCGCACTGCTTTGTTCGGGACGTTTGTGTTTGTTGCCGCAGGTGTGGTTGGCCTAAGCGCGGCCGCGCAGACTCCTCTGGCCACCGCCCCCGCATGGAAGCTGGTCTGGAGCGATGAGTTCAACGGTCCCGCCGGCGCGGCCGTGGACTCCTCGAAATGGACATTGGAGACTGGCGGAGGAGGCTTCGGCAACAATGAACTTGAGTATTACACCAGCCGTCTCGAAAACGCGTCGCAGCAGAATGGCAATCTGGTGATTAAGGCCGTTCAGGAGAAATACACAGGCTCGGACGGCGTCACCAGGAACTATACCTCTGCACGCTTGAAGACCCAGGGCAAATTTTCGCAGGCCTACGGACGCTTCGAAACTCGAATCAAGATTCCTCGCGGACAGGGGATCTGGCCGGCCTTCTGGATGCTGGGCAACGACATAGACAAGCCGGGATGGCCCACCTGCGGCGAGATCGACATCATGGAGAACATTGGCAAAGAGCCCGCGCTGGTTCATGGCACAATCCACGGTCCCGGATATTCAGGCGGCAAAGGCATCGGCTCGCCCTACGCGCTTCCCGATGACCAACGCTTCGCCGACGACTTTCACATTTTCGCTGTCGAATGGGAACCAAACGTGATTCGCTTCTACGTCGACGACCATCTTTACGCCACCCGCACTCCCGCCGATCTTCCTCAGGGAACAAAGTGGGTTTACGACCATCCATTTTTTATTCTGCTGAACGTAGCGGTGGGAGGCTATTGGCCCGGGAATCCCGACGCGACCACAGTTTTTCCGCAAACTATGCTGGTAGATTATGTGCGAGTGTATTCCCGCGCAAGTTCGCAGTCTAAGAACTTGGGGCAACATTAACGCGGATTGTGTTTTGCAGGAAGCCTATCGTTCTGCAATATTGACGCCTGCCTCATCTCCTCAGATAAAATCGGAGGCTTATTATGCGAAAGGAAGGGAATCAGGCATGAGCAAAGTACGGGTCCTAGCAGGCACGCGCAAAGGCGCATTCATTCTTACCGCGGACGGCAAACGGCAAAACTGGCAGGTCAGCGGCCCGCACTTTGCCGGGTGGGAGCTTTATCACCTCAAAGGATCGCCAGCGGATCCCAATCGCATCTATGCCTCGCAGACCAGCGGCTGGTTTGGGCAGATCATTCAACGCTCCGACGACGGCGGAAAAACCTGGCACCAGCCAGGGACGCCTCCCGGCCAGGAGCCCGCTCCCGGCCCGCCTAAAGCCGTGAGCAACAAATTTTTCTACGACACGTCGGCCGAGACCGGCGCGCCCCTGACGACACACCAGTTCTATGATGGCACGCAGCATCCCTGGGAGTTCAAGCGGGTCTGGCACCTCGAACCATCGCTTACCGATCCCGACACCGTCTATGCCGGAGTCGAAGACGCCGCTCTTTTCCGCTCGACCGACGGCGGCGAGAACTGGAAGGAGCTGCCCGGCCTGCGCGGCCACGGCACCGGCCCCAAATGGCAGCCCGGCGCCGGAGGGATGTGCCTGCACACCATCATTCTCGATCCCAGCAATCCTGACCGCATTTATATCGCGATTTCGGCTGCCGGCGCTTTCCGCACCGACGACGGCGGCAAGAGTTGGAAGCCCATTAATAAGGGTCTCTATTCAAAATACATTCCGAACCCGACGGCTGAGATCGGCCACTGCGTTCACCACGTCGCCATGAATCCGTTGCGCCCTGGAGTTTTATTCATGCAGAAACACTGGGACGTGATGCGCTCCGACAATGCCGGCGATCAGTGGACGAAGATCAGCGGAAATCTGCCGACGGATTTTGGCTTCGTCATCGACATTCATTCGCACGAGCCGGAAACGGTTTACGTCGTCCCCATCAAGAGCGACGGGGAACATTACGTTCACGAAGGCAAGCTGCGCGTTTTCCGCAGCCGCACCGGCGGCAACGAATGGGAAGCGCTGACTAAAGGCTTGCCGCAGAAGGACTGCTACGTCAACGTCCTGCGTGACGCCATGGCCGTGGATACACTCGACCAATGCGGCGTCTATTTCGGCACCACCGGCGGCCAGGTCTATTGCTCCGCCGATGCAGGGGACAGCTGGAATCCGATCGTCCGCGATCTGCCGGCGGTGTTATCAGTGGAAGTACAAACGGTAGCGTGAGCGGGAAGAAAGAATGGGCAGAGAAAACGCCGGGTACCCCACCCTTCACGCGGTTTTTGCGAGAGAGTGGGGATTTTGACTCTACACTCTCAGGGCGTCAGTTAGGCCAAGTCAACGGGAGAAAAATGAAAATAATCGTGATGGCAGTTGCGTGCTTATTGTCGCTGACAAATATCGCAACGGCGAAGGAAAAGCAGGCGGAAAAATCAACTGCAATCGCCTCGGTTCTCGAAGCGAAAGTGCGGAAAGTTTGGGAAGATTTCAAAACTAAAAACAAGGCGTCCCTTGGAGCCGCACTCGCCGACGACTTCCGCTTGTTTGAAGAAGGCACAAGCGGATTCGGGGACAAGAAGGCGGACCTCGCCACGGTGGACGAGTTAGAGCTCATCAGCTACACACTCAAAGACTTCACGGTGAAATCGCTCGGACCCAGCGCCGCGTTGGTCACCTATGTGGCGCGCTATGAAAGTAAATCCGGCGGCCAGGTGGCAAAAGCCGACAGTGTCTTCGGCGAGGTTTGGGCGCGCGAGGGCAATGACTGGAAGGCACTCTATCTCCAGGAAACCTACATCCAAGGAACAACGGGAAAGTGAACGAAGTTGGCTGAGCGATGCGGCGGCAGTAATCCACGTCGGCGCATCGAAATGAATGCGATGATTCGAGTCGAGATACCGCAACATCTCCGGACGCTGGCGCACGTCGATCGCGAAGTAACGCTCGAAATCGACGGCCCGGTCACGCAGCGCTCGGTGCTCGATACCCTCGAGGCCCGCTATCCCATGCTGCGCGGCACCATCCGCGACCACGGCACACAACAGCGGCGTGCCTTCTTGCGCTTTTTCGCTTGTGAGGAAGATCTGTCCCACGAATCGCCGGACGCTCCGCTGCCCGACGCGGTTGCTTCCGGTAAGGAGCCTTTCCTGATTATTGGGGCCATTGCCGGTGGCTAGCAGAAAACTCCCCTCCGGTGGCAACTCGCCCGAAAATCGTCGCCGTTTGTGTGGAGCGGGCACCCTTGCCCGCTTGCATGCGGTGGCACAAAACGTAGCAGGCAGGAGTGCCCGCTCCGCTCAAACCAGGATCCGGCGCCCTGCGTGATAACATTTCTGCCGTGTCCATTACCGACACGAGTCCCGCGGCGCGAGAAGTTCAACGCCGGCTTCACAGCTCGATGTCCGGCGAACAGCGGCTCCTGCTCGCTTTCGAGATGAGCCTGTTCGCTCGCGACTTAGCGCGCGCGGGCATCCGCAAGGATCATCCGGAGTGGGACGAAGCCCGCATTGCTCGCGAATTGCTCAGACTCGCCTTCCTACCCGATCCCCTGCCAGAACGATTGCGATGAGCGCCCCTGAAGTTCTGCAAAGAATCAGTGCAGCGCTCGATCATGCCGGCATAGCCTATATGCTGACCGGATCGTTTGCCAGCGCGCACTATGGGTCGCCCCGCTCAACCCAGGACATCGACCTTGTTATCGCAGCCACCGTGGAACAGTTAACATCACTCGTCCAAAGTCTGCCGAGCGATGAATACTACGTAGATTTGGATGCGGCCCTCGAGGCTCGCCGGCGGGAATCGTTGTTCAACATCATTGACATGGCCACCGGTTGGAAGATTGACCTGATCTTTCGCAAGTCGCGCCGCTTCAGTCAGGAGGAGTTTGCCCGTCGCCAACAGATCAACTTGCAGGGCCTTCGCCTTTTTGTGGCGAGCGCTGAAGACGTAATCGTCGCGAAACTCGAATGGGCGAAGCTGGCAAAGTCTCAAAGGCAGATTGACGATGTAGCAACTATATTGGGGCTACGATGGGACGTTCTCGACCGCTCGTACTTGGAAGGATGGATTTCCGAGTTGGATTTGAAGGCTCAATGGGTTGTCGCCAGGAGCGCAGCGAGGTCTTCCGAGACTGGCAGCTGAAGTCAAGTCTACTTTCGTAGGTATCCAGGTCCTCGAAAGCAGACATTCCTTCCACAGCCTAACCCACTGAAAATAGGGCATCGTGACGAGCGCAATATGGCGGATCAACAACTTGCCGTTGATTTGGGCTTTTTGCACAGCGGTGCTGCAGGAACATCGCTGCACTCTACCCCCCAGGTTCCGGCACGAGCGATGCTGGAGGCGATGCTTGCGGCGGCGGTGGAGGATACAGCACCAGGCTCAACGGTCGATAACGCGCCGCGAAAAAGTAGAGTGCGTACGCGGGGAAGAACACAACGGCTGGCACCGCAATCAGCGATGTCAGGAAAAGAAAAATCCCCAGCAGAACGCACCCCACCACGATAGCGACGGTAATCGTAAAAACATTCCAGGTCATGCCGGCCGACTTCCCGGTGATCACGGCAATGATTCCCACGCCCAGAGCCGGAACGGCGACGATCAAGCCAAGAATCACCGATGCGATGCCGATCACGATTCCCGCGCCGATGGCCAAAACGATCTTCATTCCAACGTAAGCGGCGTAGCCAGTTTGTTCGGCTTGGATCATGGGCCACAATCGCCGCCAGCCTTCGACCGCGCCAATATTCTCCAATGCCATTTGGGGCACAACGAAATCCTTAGTCAGCACGTGAACCACAGCCACGATCACGAAGAAAAGGAATACCAGAAAGAACACCACGATTCCGCCGAGCACCAGCGGCAGGACATGATCGCGAGGCGGGTTGAACCATCCCATCGCCAGAGCAAAAGCAGCGGGGATTCCCAGCAGTACCGCCATTGCCGCGAGAGTCGCCAGCATTAATCCCAGCTGCCACAAGAAATATTTCCACGCCGGGCCTTGCCTGCGGCTCCAACCCTGGCGAATCTGACACTCTTTCGCGAGCACGCTGTCGAACAGAATGAACCGCATGACGCTGCTCACGTACAACATCACAATGAAAAAAACGAAGCCGGCCACCAAAAGAACGGCGATGAGGCCGCCCAGAATCGCGGGGTCGATTTTCGGCCAGTCGGGTTGTAAGAAATGGCGCGAAGCCCCGGTCTGTCGCGGAAAGCTGGTAGAAAGATTGAAGCCTCCGCCTGAGCCTGTTTCTCCAGCCAGCAGACCGACGACGGCCAACCGAATCCACTGCCCGAAGCGGAACGGTTGCAGGAGTTGCCGTTTGGTGTGCTGGAATGCGAGTGTGATTGTGTCTACGGCGGAGATAGGCAAGAGTCACCTCGGCAAACGCTTCAGCAGCAAGGTACTGCGAACCGGGAGACGAGGCAAATCAATTTTTGCGGGGTTGACTACTCGTAGCGGAGGGCTTCGACGGGATCGAGTTTAGACGCCCGCAGGGCCGGGACCAGGCCGCTGATCACGCCTACGATCAGCAACACTGCTGTGGAAAGGATGACGGTCATGATGGAGATGCGGAGATGAATGTCGCCCTGGCCGGAATCGTCTTCAAACAACGGCCCCATCATGGGCAGCGTGCCGACGGACCAGGCGATGAGATAGGACAGCAATACGCCAATAGCGCCGCCAATCAGCATGATGAGAAGCGTCTCCGCCAGAAATTGCAGTTTGATATGCCGCTTGCGCGCCCCCAGAGCGCGTCGCAGGCCGATCTCGCGAATGCGCTCGTCTACTGACACCAGCATGATATTCATCACGCCCACGCCTCCAATTCCGAGAGTCAAGGTGCCGATGAACGTCAACAGCACTTGCAACCCAATGGTCAGAGCGTCGATAACGGGACGAAATTCATCGCGGCCGAACATCTGGAACGCTTTGGGGTCAGTAGACGAAAAATTCTGCCGCGTCGCCACTGCAGCGAGAACTTGCGCCATCGCTTTCTTTTCAAACTGCGGAGCGATCGGCTCGAACAACATCACCGCGGCGTAGCGCGTATTCCACAAATCGCCGGCCGCGGAATACGGAATCCAGGACGATTCGTCATCGCTGGAAAAATAATTGCTGAGCTGAATCTTCCTCGCCATGACTCCGATCACAGTAAAGCGGACGCCCGAGACTTGCACCGTCTCGCCGACTGCGGGGCGTCCACTGAACAATTCTTCCCTGAGCCGGCCACCAAGAAAGATCACGCGCCGGCGTTCCAGTTCATCCTCAGCATTGATCCAGCGGCCTTCGGACGGGACTTCATTGCGCATCTCACCATACTCGGGACAGACTCCGCGGACCGGCGCTGTGCCCACCATGCGGTCGCCATACGAGATTCCCGGGCGGCGGACGGTCTCAAGGCACACATGCTTCACTAGGGTGGCCGTCGCCTTCACCATGTCGAGATCGGCCTGCTCGAGGACCACTTTCTTGCCGGCACGCTGGCCGCCGGGCTGCTCGCTGGTTTGCTGCGGCCAGCAGATCACCACGCTCTTGCCGAACGCGTCAAAGCCATGCACCAGAACACTGCGGAAGCTGCTGCCGTACGCGATTAGCAGAGTCACAGTCGCGATACCCCACACAATGCCAAGCATGGTGAGGAAACTACGAGTAACGTTGCGCTTGAGCGCGATCCAGGCCTCGAGGATAATTTCAATCAGCATGGGTTGAGTGCAACGTTTCAAGGTTCTCAGGTTTTCGAAACTTTGGAATCTTATTTTCTTCTACCCGCCCGCTTCGTAGCGCAATGCTTCGATTGGATCGATGGCCGCCGCTCTGCGTGCCGGGAAGAGGGCTGCGCCTATTGCGATCAATCCCAACAGCGCGGCGGCAATCAAACCGGAGCTCCAACTGGGAATCAGTCCGGCAAAAAAGTCGGGCATGGGTAACATGTTCACCAGTGCGCAGAAACCGAACGCCACGCCCAGGCCGATTCCTCCGCTCAACAAAGCGATGATCAGCGCTTCGATAAAAAATTGCCGCAGAATCGTCCCCGCCGGAGCGCCAATTGCTTTACGCACGCCAATCTCGCGGGTTCGCTCCCGCACCGCGACCAACATCACATTCATGACGCCAATGCCACCCAAAACCAGCGTCACGATCCCAACCGCTCCCAGAAAGAATTTCATGCCATCGGTCATCGTCTTAAAAGCCTGGGCTTCCTGCACCGTATCCCAGATGGGGCACGCTTCCTTATCGTTCGGGTCGTAGCGATGCATGCGGGCCAGCGCCACCCGGACTTCGCGTTTACAGGCGGTGTGCTGGTCGACCGATTTCGGGGTTACCAAAAGTTGATCGAACGTGGAATTCGTTCCCGGAGGTTTGTCGGGGAAATCGCGACGCATCGCGGCAAAGGGCACAAAAACTTTGTTCACATCCCAGCCGTCATAGCTGGAATCCTGCTTCTTCTTCGCCATAACGCCGACGACGGTGTACGGAAAGTCATTTAAATAAATGGTGTCGCCCACGGGATTGCGCCCGGGAAACAATTGCTTGGCGGCATCGGAACCGAGAAATGCCACGCGACGTGCCTCGCGCATGTCGTCCCAGTCGTAGAAACGTCCCGCGCCCACGTCGAGGCTTCGGATATAGCCGAATTGCGGATACGATCCCGTGACCGTGAACGCTGCATTGTTGAAATTGGAATGCGTGCGCACGGTGTCCTGCTCAAGCTCGGGAATCGCATACTCGCAGTCGGGCGAATCGGACTGCACCACCGCGACATCTGGGTCTTCCCAGTGCACCACGCGACCGGCATGGGTTCCTCCCGCCTGCAAGCTGGTGCGGCCATGGAAGACGATCATGACGTCTTTACCCAAGTTCCGCGCCTGAGTTTCCTGGCCTTTACGCAGGCCTTCGCCGGCCGCCACCATGAGCACGATCGAGACGATGCCCCAGGCAATCCCAAACATGGTCAGAAAGGCGCGCAGCTTGTGCGACCAAAGGGTTCGCAGGACGTCGAAAATAAGATCGCGGACGGTCATGACACTGGTTGGACGCAGCCGGGACGGGAAGGTTATCCCTCGCTGCCTTAGGGTTAGATACGTATAGGGCAGGGATTTTGTTGCAGGAAAAATCCTAAATGTATGCGATACCGCTGGTTCAAAGCGGCGTCGGCCGTTCAATTAGATGGTCATGACTATTCACGATGGAGAAGAGCGTCGACAAATATCTTGGAGCTTCGCCGTCCTCAGCCGTCCCTCGCCCTAAGGAGCTACACCTTCACGGCCCCGGCACCCACCGCATGCATCCACGCGTCGAATTCTTTGAGTGCCAGTTCACACTGCAGGCGATGCCGTTCCTTGCGATCGCGAATCTTTTTCGCTAGCGGCGGAAGAAGATCAAACGTGATATTCGCCGGCTGAAAGTTCTTTGCATTCGCGTGCGTGACGTAGTGAGTCAGCGACCCGAAGGCAGAAGCGCGAGGGACCGGCGTCATCTCGCCTCCGCAAACCAGCGCGGCGGCATGCATCCCAGCCAATAACCCGGTTGCGATCGACTCTACGTAGCCTTCCACGCCGCAAATCTGACCAGCGAAGAAAACCTGCGGATGCGCTTTCATCTGCAAGGTTTCGTGCAACAAAGTTGGCGCATTGATGTAGGTATTGCGATGGATCTGTCCGTACCGCAAAAAACGTGCGTTCGCCAGACCCGGAATCAGCCGAAGCACGCGCGCCTGCTCGCCAAACTTCAAATGATTCTGGAAGCCGACCAGGTTGTAAGAGTCCGCCCGCAGGTTTTCCTGCCGCAATTGCACCACGGCATAGGGCATCTTGCCGGTGCGTGGATCGATCAATCCCACCGGCTTCATCGGACCGAAGCGAAGGGTGTCGCGCCCGCGACGCGCTATTTCCTCGATGGGCAGGCAACTCTCGAAATAATTCAGCTTTTCCCAGTCGCGCTCCTCGACGGACTGTGCAGCGACGAGAGCGTTGTAAAAGCAGCCGTATTCCTCGGGCGTCATCGGACAGTTGATGTAATCCGCCGATCCCTTGTCGTAACGCGCCGCCATGTAGACGCGCGACCGATCGATCGAGTCCGCTTCGACAATCGGGCTGATCGAATCGTAGAAATACAAAGGAGGGCTGTGCGATTCAGAATTGTGTGGAGCGGGTCCCCAAGCCTGCTCGGCGTCTGACTTTCCCCCGCTTAGCCGCTCAATTTCCGACGAGAGTGCGTCCGAAGTCAGCGGGCCAGTGGCGATAATGGTTACATCCGCGGACTCATCTACCGCCGTTACTTCTTCGCGTCGAATGCGAATGCCCGACTCTCGAGAGATCGCTTCGGTCACGCGACTCGCGAACGTCACCCGATCCACGGCCAAAGCGTGTCCGGCCGGGACGGCGCATTCCCGCGCAATCTCCATCAGTAACGAACCGGCGCGCCGCATTTCTTCCTTCAGCAGCCACGGAGCGCTGTTCTCGCTGTCCGATTTCAGGGAGTTCGAGCACACGAGTTCGGCAAAATCCGCGGTTTGATGGGCTGGCGTCGAACGCACCGGACGCATCTCGAACAGTTCCACATCCGAGCCTCGCCGCGCACACTGCCAGGCGGCTTCCGACCCCGCCAGTCCCGCTCCGATAATTTTGATGATTGCCATTTTCTGTTGTTTGGCAGGCGTCAGCGGATGGGCGCAAAAATTACGGGTTGCTCGGCTCCGATTTCGACAGCGAGACTGAGGCAGCAGCGACCAGCACCCAACCCTTTTGTTTGTACACCCAGGTGTCAATAAAACGCCAGCGCTTCAGCTCGAGGCTTCCCTTTTCAGAATAAGTGCCGACTACGATGGCCGTCGTCGCGAATGTGCGCTCCGTCATGGGTCCCATTACAATCTGATCCTGTTGTGGGCTCTGGCGGTTGATTCTAGACAGATATTCTCCCTTCGTTATCAATTTGCCGTATTCAACGTAGACCAGAGCGTTATCGAAGATCAGATCCAAAGCGCCGCTGTCATTGCGCGACTGCCCGATGGTCCAGGCGCTCTCCAGCCCACGAATGCCTGCCGCAGTGCCGCCCGCAGCCAATTGCTGTCCCGGGGCCGACAGCGACGCGGCGCAAACTAGAATGCAGTAGCCGGCAGCGATTCTCATAAGATTTGCCTCGACAGGCGGATGAGCACTAGAAAGACGAGGAATAAAAAAAGACTTTGCGTGACACTCAACCTCCGGCCGGGGTTAGCAGGCTCGCAATCGCGATCCATTGCCCGTTCTTCTCGAGCCAGGTATCCACGAAACGACTTCGCCTCACGAACGGCTTCCCTGCTCCATACCCTTCATCCGGTAAAGTCCGGTGACGATCGCAGTCTTTCGGTGCAGCCGCACAGTCATGGCTTCGGCCGAATTGAAGCGCATCGGTTGTTTCGCTGTGCATGAGCGCTTCCGCCTTGGTCAGGACTTTACCCTCCGGGTCCACATAAACGCGTCGCCGAGCACAGCACACCCAGCGCCGTTACGTCTTTACTCTGCCATGCCTGCATCTTCGGGACGCGCTCGAGCACGATCAGTTTCGAGGCAACGTCGAAATCGTTGGCCTGTGAAGCGGCCATCGCCGACCCGAGGCAGAGCATCGCCGTCATCCACTTCAAGGCTCTCATCCGTACCCTCACCTAAGAGATATCGGCACAATTCCGTTTATTCTTGAAGGCTGGGTCGGGCTGCAAGTGGTCGTCCGATCTGCGATGATCAAGACGAACTTTTGGAGGATTCGATGGCGCGCATTACCCTGATCAGTTCCGAATCGGCGACGGCCGAAGTAAAAGAAATCTACGAGAAAACGCTTCGCGGAAAACCCGGAAACGCGCAGAAGGCGTTGGCCCACCGCCCGGAGATGCTCAAGAATTTTCTGAGTTTCTATGCCAGTGTTGGCCGGTCCCTCGACCGAAAGTTGTACGAACTCATCTATCTTCGCGTATCCCTGATCAACGGGTGCCATTACTGCACGCAGCACCACGTTGCGTCGTCAAAGAGGGTGGGACTGACTGCGGAAGACTGGTCGGCGCTGCGAGCGGGAGATTATTCACGCTACGGCGAAAAAGAACGCGCCGCGCTGAGCTACATCGACAAGCTGACGAGCACGCCACACGATATCACCGACCGCGACTTCGCCTTGCTGAGCCAGCATTTCTCTGAACCGGAGATTGTCGACATTCATCTGCTGACGGGCCTGGCGAGCCTGACCAACCGATTCACCGACCCCTTGGGGCTGGAAGTGGAGTTCCCGGAGGAAAAGGTCTGAGCGGATTGGGAATTGAGGAATTGGGTAATTCAAGAGCCGAACGCCGCGTGGAGAGGTTTTCAATTACCAAATTTATCAAGTACCAATCTCTTACAGGATTTCCCGGGTATCGCCGACGCGCTTCGTGACGTGCTCCCGGTCGAGATATTCGAGCAAGGGGATGGCATACTTGCGGCTGACTCCGGTCAGTTCTTTGAAGTTGGCTACATCCATTTTCGGAGATTTCGCTTTCCGTGCTGCAATTAAGCGGCGCAACTGTTCCAGCGCACTGCGGTGAAATACCAGTTCATCCGAAATTTTGACCAGCATCTTTTCTCGCAGCAGGAGCGTGACAATCTTCTGGGCGCGAATTTTGTCCACCTTCAAACCCGCGATCACATCATGGAGCGCCGGAACTTTCAATCCAGCGGTGGCAAAAGCGTCCTCGATTTTCGTCTTCGATTCGGCTTCCTCGTCCTTCATGACGACGCCCTGTCCCGGAATCCGTACGAGGTCCCCCGCAGGCTCAATATTTTTTCCCCGAACGAGCAGATCGCACGCGGAGGTGAAAACCTCCGAGGATGCTTTCACCTGCTCGCGTAGCGCTTCCCGGGCAATCCCACCCACGAGAGAATTCTTTTTGTGAAAGGCTGCAACTGTGCTCACGATGAATTGCTGAAGCCCGATCATTGCGGGCGCGTGCACGAACAGGTCCCCGATGCGCAGCACTCGCATGTCTTTCAAGATTCGGGCGAGGCGAAATTCAATGAAATTCCGATTCCATCCCGTTTCGGCGATAAGCTGTGACATTGAGACTCCAGTGTGGCCGCGCCTTGCGATCCGTGCGGTGAGGATCGTTTCCGGACTGCCGTCGGCCAATATCTGCAGAAAACTTTCAAGTCCCGGCAGGCGCGGGATCGGAGCAGGATCGAGAATAACGCCGCCGCCGATGGTCACCACGGGCGAAAACTGCCGGATGATGAATCTATCGCCAGGCAATAAGAGTGTTGCCTCAGGAAGCTTCAGCCTCGCCGTTGCTGCTGATCCTGGAGCAAGCTGCTTTGCGCCATGCAGCGCAATTTCGGCCACCGTCTCCATGGTGTTGGAGTGGAAGTGAACTCGGGACCGGTTCTTCAGCGCGCGCGGGGCTGAGGCAAGCAATCGCAGTTGCACATCCACTCGGCGTGTCGTCGAAAATGTTGTGGGCGGCGCGAGGGACATGCCACGCGACAAATCTTCCGTGCTCGTCCCCGCCAGGTTTAAAGCCGTGCGTTGTCCTGCGATCGCGACCTCGGCAGCGTGCCCGTGGACTTGGATGCCACGCACTCGGACTTTTCGACCGGAAGAAAAAACTTCCATCTCCTCGTCGCGTCGAATCGTCCCGGAGAGCAGTGTTCCGGTCACTACCGTGCCAAATCCCTTTATCGTGAATACGCGGTCGATCGGCAAGCGGGACAAGGCATGCGAGTCGCGCGGCTGCACTTCCGCCGCGGTGGCGACCATCGCCCGCTTCAGATCGTCGAGCCCGGCTCCGGTCAGCGAACTCACAGCGATGACGGATTTTGGTTTATCTAAATTTGATGTATCCAAAAATGTCCCGCGCAGAAACTCCTCGACCTCCAATCGCACGACATCGAGCGTTTCCGCATCCACCGCGTCCGACTTGGTGAGCACCGTGATGCCGCGCTGCACCCCGAGTAATTGCAGAATGTCGAAGTGTTCCCGGGTCTGTGGCTTAATGGACTCATCCGCGGCGATGACGAGAAGCACCAGATCGATGCCGCCTACCCCGGCCAGCATGTTGCGTACAAAGCGCTCGTGGCCGGGAACGTCCACGAAACCGAGATGCAGCGGCTCGCCATCCGCGCCGGGCAAGTCCATATGGGCGAAGCCCAGGTCGATAGTGATGCCGCGCCGCTTCTCTTCTTCCAGGCGATCCGCGTCGATTCCGGTCAATGCCTTGACCAGAGCCGTCTTCCCGTGGTCGATGTGGCCTGCTGTGCCTACGATGATGGATTTCATGCTCGTCTGAAATCTTAACCGGAACGGAGGCACAAAGATAAATCCGAAAATAAGCGTGCCTCTCTGATACGCACGCCGCTTGTGCGCTCTCGAACTCAGACTTTACTCTTACTCTTGTTGCGGAAAAGGTGGATGCCATGACGGTATCTGTTTTTGTCGGGACCAGCGTGGACGGCTTCATTGCGCGGTCGAATGGCAGTTTCGACTTTCTGCCGGCGGATGGGGGCGAACCCCATGGCTACGATGAGTTCATCTCCAGCGTGGATGCGCTCGTCATCGGTCGTAACACTTTCGAGACGGTCCTGTCTTTACCTGCGTGGCCTTATGGCAAGAAGCGGGTCGTAGTTCTGAGCAGCCGGCCGATTGATCTCTCCGCGGTGCGTGAAGGGGTTGTGGAACAGATGGCGGGGTCTCCGACGGAAATCGTGGCGAGGCTCGCTGCTACCGGCGCTCGTCATCTTTACGTGGACGGCGGCATCACGATTCAAAAGTTCCTGCGGGCAGGTCTGGTTCAATCTATTACTATCACCCGGGTTCCGGTGCTAATTGGAAGCGGAATCCCGCTCTTCGGCGCACTGCCGCGCGATCTTCGGTTGCGTCACGTAGGGACCCGGCAATATCCCAGTGGCCTGGTGAAGAGCGAGTACCAGGTCCTCCCGACCTCTGACGCACCCTGAGAGATTGGCGGATGGTTGGGAGATGTTCTTCCCGCACCCTTGAATGAAAATTTCAACAGCAATGCCCGCAATCGTCCTACCCATGCGCCCGGCGAAATGCGACAATAGAAGCTCTTCCCATGGCCACCTCTTTGACCTCTGCCTTTTCTCCGGAAACCCTCCGGCAGCACGGCCTCACGCTCGAGGAGTACGAGAAGATCAAGCAACTTCTCGGCCAGCGCGAGCCGACCCTCACCGAACTCGGCATCTTCAGCGTTATGTGGAGCGAACACTGCTCCTACAAATCGTCGCGCGTGCATCTGAAACGCCTGCCCACCCGCAGCAAACTTGTACTGCAGGGGCCCGGGGAGAATGCGGGCATCATCGACATTGGCGATGGCTGGGCCTGTGCTTTTAAGATCGAATCCCACAATCATCCGTCGTTTATCGAGCCGTTTCAGGGCGCAACCACGGGCGTGGGCGGAATTCTGCGCGACATTTTCACCATGGGAGCCAGGCCAGTCGCGGTCATGGATTCGCTGCGCTTCGGCCCGATTCGTGTGGGCGAGGGCGACTCGCCCGCGGCCGGGCTTCGCCCTGAGCAGACGGCCGAAGCGGCTGTCACTAGGCAAGCGATGCAACCTGAGATTCACAGAAATCATTCCATTCTTGAGGGAGTGGTCAGCGGGGTCGCTTCTTACGGCAACTGTTTCGGCGTACCGAACCTGGGAGGTGAAACCAAGTTCGAACCCTGCTATTCGGGAAATCCGCTGGTGAACGCGTTTGCGCTAGGACTCGTCAGGAAGGATGAGATTTTCTACGCAAAGGCTGCGGGTGAAGGTAATCCCGTGATCTATGTGGGCGCGAAGACTGGGCGCGACGGCATTCACGGCGCCACCATGGCCAGCGAAGAATTCAGCGAAGCTTCGGAGGCGAAGCGGCCCAATGTGCAGGTGGGCGATCCGTTCCTGGAAAAGTTGCTGCTCGAAGCGTGCCTTGAAGCCATGCAGACAGGCGCAATTGTCGGCATTCAGGATATGGGCGCTGCGGGGCTGACGTGTTCGACTTGTGAAATGGGCGGGCGCGGCGGCGTGGGCATTGAGATCGAACTCGACCGCGTGCCGCAGCGTGAAACGGGCATGACTCCCTACGAGATTATGTTGAGCGAGTCGCAGGAACGCATGCTGCTGGTGGCGCAAAAGGGAAGGGAGAATGAAGTCTTTCGCGTGTTTGGAAAATGGGGACTGGATGCGGTTGAGGTGGGGACGGTCACGATCGACAATAAGCTGCGCGTACTCGAGCACGGCAAAGTTGTGGCGGAGATTCCAAATCCAGCGCTGACGGATGAAGCTCCGGTGTACAAACGTCCGCTCGCGCGATGGGAGCCGCCGGTGCCGCGCGAGATGCCGGCGAGCGTGCGGCTAGGCAAACCTCAGGGGCACAAACCGGCATCTTCTGCGGCTTCTTACGGCACGGCTGAAGCCGTGCTTTTCCAAGACTTCACCGCAAATCTGAAGCAGTTGCTGGCCAGTCCTAACATTTGCGGAAAGCGCTGGGTGTGGCAGCAATACGATCACATGGTGCAGACCAACACGGTCGAAGCGCCGGGAGCAGGGGATGCGGGCGTGATCCGCATCAAGGGCTCGCAGCGCGGGCTGGCAATGGCGCTCGACGGCAATGGGCGATGGTGCTATCTCGATCCGCGGTTGGGCGCGATGCATGCGGTCGCCGAAGCGGCGCGCAAGGTGGCATGCTCGGGAGCAACTCCGGTGGGCGCGACGAATTGCCTGAACTTCGGCAATCCCGAGAAACCGCACATCATGTGGCAGTTTTCGCAAACCATCGACGGCATCACGAGAGCTTGCGAGGAATTGGAGATTCCTATCACCGGCGGCAATGTCAGCTTTTACAACGAGACGCTTGGCGAAGGCATTTACCCCACGCCAGTGCTGGGGGTCGTCGGGATTCTGGATGACGTGCATAAGGCAGCGAAGATGCATTTTGCCGCGCCGGGACGCGCGATTGTCTTATTGCGCGCGGGGGAGCCGGGAGATAGTAGCGACGCTGAGAGCGAGTTTGGCTCGTCAGAATATGCCAAGGAAATTTTGGGAACGGTGTGGGGCTATCCTCCGCAATTGGATTTGGAAAAGGAAGCAGGGTTGCAAAAAGCTATCATTGAATTGATTCGGCAGGGTCTGGTGGAGTCCACGCACGACTGCGCCGATGGAGGCATTGCAGTGGCCTTGGCGGAAAAGGCGTTTCTCAGAGGTGTTGGGGCGCGGGTGAACCTGGCGTCCGGCGGGCTGTTCGGCGAATTCGTGCTGTTTGGCGAAGATGCGGGCCGGATTGTGATCTCTTGCGACCTGGGCAATGTGGCGCGAATCAAACAGGTGGCGGGGAAATTCGGCGTGGCGGCTGAGGTTATCGGCCAAACAATTCCCGACCGGTTGGAAGTTTCCCTGGACGGCAAGAGCGTGATTTCGGCTGCCGTGTCGGAGTTGAGTTCGGCTTATGAAGGCGCGTTGGAGTCGGCGTTGCGAACTGACCCGGAGTTGGTGGCGGCGGATTAGTTTTCAACGGTACGGACGACGAGGTTCTCTTGATCGTTTAAGGTTTGATGAGCCAAATACTAAGAGCCAAAAAGCCAGGAGCTAAATGCTTTCTTCCGACAAATTCCATGACGAGTGCGGAGTAGTCGCGATTTTCGCCCATGCTGAGGCCGAGAAGTTGGCTTACCTGGGGCTGCATGCCCTACAGCATCGCGGCCAGGAATCGGCGGGGATCGTCACGTCTGACGGGCTGACCTCGCGGGCGCATAAAGCCATGGGATCGGTGGCCGACATTTTCACCGAAGATGTGCTTTCGAAGATGCGAGGGACCTTGGCTATCGGCCATACGCGTTACTCGACCGCCGGAGACTCGGCGTTGTTGAATGCGCAACCGATTCTGGTGCAATCGAATAAGGGATCGATTGCGGTGGCGCACAACGGCAACCTGGTCAATGCGATGCAAGTTCGTGCCCGGCTGGAGAGCCAGGGATCGATTTTTCAAACCAACAGCGACACGGAAGTCATCGTTCATTTGATCGCGCTATCCAAGGAGCACACGCTGCCGGAAGCGGTAGCGGATGCGCTGCGGCGAGTCGAAGGCGCCTTTTCGCTGGTGATGATGAGTAATGACCGGGTCTTCGCAGTGCGCGATCCGCGCGGCTTCCGCCCGCTGGCCATGGGCCGCATTGGTGCCCAGGAGGGTCAGAAGCAAGACACCATTGTTTTTGCTTCGGAGACCTGTGCGTTCGACTTGATCGGCGCCGATTATGTGCGCGATGTGAAGCCCGGAGAGTTGATCGTAGTGGGGCCGGAGGGAATCAGTTCGCGGTTCTACTCCACGGCGGCGCCGCAATCCAGTTGCATTTTCGAGCACGTGTACTTTTCGCGCCCCGACAGCGTCGTCTTCGGCCGTGCGGTGCAGACCAGCCGCGAAGAACTGGGACGGCAACTGGCTCGCGAAGCCGGCGTAGAAGCTGATCTCGTCGTCCCTGTACCCGATTCGGGCGTGACCGCGGCGGTGGGCTACGCCGCGGAGAGCGGAATTCCGTTTCGTTTTGCGTTGATCCGCAATCACTATGTGGGTCGGACGTTCATCGAGCCCAGCCAGAGCGTGCGCGACTTTGGTGTGAAGCTCAAGCTGAATCCCGTGCGCTCGCTGCTGCAGGGGAAGCGGGTAGTGCTGATCGACGATTCGATTGTGCGCGGCACAACCAGCCGGAAGATCGTGCGCATGATTCGCAGTGCCGGAGCGAGGGAGGTGCACATGCGCATCTCGTGCCCGCCGACAATTTCGCCGTGTTATTACGGCGTGGACACTCCGTCGAAAAAGCAGCTCATCGCTGCCAACAAGTCGGTGGAGGAGATTCGCGATTACATCGGCGCCGATTCCCTGGCCTATCTCTCGCTGCAGGGTCTTAAGAGAGCCTGCGGCGAAGGGGAAAAGATTTCTTACTGCTCGGCATGTTACACGGGTAATTATCCTACCGATATTATTGACGTCGAAGAAATTCAGCCGGCGACGGCGCGGCGCTAGACATCGGCCTCGGCAAACCGCAGATTCCTCGCTTCGCTCGGAATGACAAGAGACCTAGTCAGGGCTTCGGCTTTCGCGCTTGCGCGACGCGCGGGATGGACTGCAGATCGGGGATGATACGAACGTCTTCCCAGTCTTCAAGAAGTTGCTCCACCTGCGGAGCAATCGTGCCGCTGATTTCTAGGATGAGCCAACCGCCGGTACGCAAAGCTACCTGAGCCTGGGGCAGCAGGCGGGAGATGAGCTCGGTCCCATTAGGACCGGCAAACACCGCGCGGCGTGGTTCATACTTCCGCACCTCCAATTGAACCTGATCCTCGTCCGACTCGCCGACATAGGGCGGGTTGGAGACGACGAAATCCAAGTCGCTTAGGTTGATCCCCTCGAACAGGTCCGCGCAATGAAAATGAATTCGCTCCCCGAACTGAAGGCGGGCGGCGTTGGCTCGAGCAACTTCGAGGGCGTCCGCCGATATATCGGTGGCGTGGATCTCAGCAGCAGTGAATTCTTTAGCCAGAGCCAGAGCAATACATCCTGAACCGGTGCCCACATCGAGAATGCGGAGGGGTTCGTTGTGGGGCGGGCACTCTTGCCCGCTCGCCCTGTTCTTGCTGGCTAGAGCTAACACTGTTTCGATCAAATGTTCGGTCTCGGGGCGTGGAATCAGCACAGCCGGGGTGACGAGCAGGTCCATCCCCCAGAACTCCTGATGTCCGATGATGTATTGCGCAGGGATGCCACGCGCGCGTTTGTCGAGCGCAGCGCCATAACGGCTCTGCTCTTCGTCGGTGAGTTCGCGCTCTGGATGCGCGAAAAGGTAGGCACGATCACAATTGAGCGTGAACATTAGCAGCAGTTCGGCGTTGAGGCGCGGGGAAGGTACGTTATCTGTGGTAAGGCGGGCGATAGCGGAGTCCAGAGATGCTTTTAGCACGGGCAATTTAACCACAGTGAGGCGGCTGTCTCTGAAAAGGGTCTTTGGTTTCGACCGCGCAAACAGCGGAGGACCGGCCGCACCGTCAACAGGCACGGTGTAAATCATCAAACGACGCTGGCCGCTTCCTGCTTCAGCTTTTCCGCCTGGTAGTAGGTAGTGAGCGCCTCGATCAGCGGCTGCAGTTTCCCGTCCATCACGGCCTCGAGTTGGTGAATGGTGAAGCCGATGCGGTGATCGGTGAGGCGATTCTGTGGAAAGTTGTAGGTGCGGATTTTTTCGCTGCGATCGCCGGAGCCCACCATGGCTTTGCGCTCTTTAGCCAGAGCCTGCTGCTGCTTTTCCATTTCAATTTCGTAAAGGCGGGAGCGCAGCACGCGCATGCCTTTTTCGCGGTTCTTGATCTGCGATTTTTCGTCCTGGCAACTGACCACGGTGTTGGTTGGAATGTGCGTGATGCGAACCGCCGAGTACGTGGTGTTCACCGACTGGCCGCCGGGGCCGGACGAACAGAACGTGTCGATGCGCAAATCTTTGGCTTCGATCTTGATGTCGACATCTTCCGCCTCGGGCAGGACTGCCACCGTTACCGCCGAGGTGTGGACGCGCCCCTGCTGCTCCGTGGCCGGTACCCGTTGCACGCGGTGCACTCCGCTTTCGTACTTCAGTTGGGAGAAGACCCGATTGCCTTCAATGATGGCGATGACTTCTTTTAAGCCGCCGGCGGACGACTCCGACGACGAAAGCACCTCCACCTTCCAGCGCTGTGTTTCTGCGTAGCGCGTGTACATGCGGAAAATCTCGGCCGCGAAGAGTGTGGCCTCGTCTCCACCGGTCCCGGCGCGGATTTCCAAAATAATATTCTTTTCGTCATTTGGATCTTTAGGTAGGAGAAGCACTTTCAGCTCTTCCTCGACTGCTTTAACCCGGACTTCCAGTTGCGTGAGTTCATCCTGCGCATAGGCGCGCATCTCGGGATCTTTTTCGTCGACGAGCATCGCTTTGCTCTCGGCAATTCCCCGGGTCAAATCCTTATACTCACGATACTTCTCGACCATGGGAGCGATTTCGGCGTGGGCCTTGGCAGTCTTTTGGTAACGCGCCGAATCATTGACGATATCGGGCGACGCGAGAGCGTTGGTTAGCTCTTCGTAGCGGGCTTCGATTTGGTCCAGGCGTTCAAACATGGAAATTCGTCTGTGGTCTGTCGTCGTTGGTCGTTGGCTAACATCCTATGCGGCTTTGCCGCTCATAGCATTGATCAACCCGCTCAGGGCGCGGCCAACAGCCTCCGCTATCGCCAAAGGTGTAGTCCCTCGTCGTTTCGAAAGTATTGTAATTCCTCCGCGATTAATAGCTGAGTCTGAACCTCCAAAAGTGATCCTCGGGCATGAAGCAAGAAATGCACAAACTCCTTGTCCGAGCGGTGACCTTTGCCCTCTGCGATATTGCTCGGCACTGACACCGCCGCACGGCGAATCTGCTGACTTAATCCATACAATTCATGTTTTGAAAAATCAGCTGTACCTCTGTAAATTTCCGTGGTCAATCTCATTGCTTCCTGCCAGACCCGCAAATCCCGAAACGATGATGCAGACATGTAACACCTCCTGGGAACTACATTAGCCCGTCGTATCCCAGTTGTCTGTGACGGATAACCAAGAGGATTGGACTCGATCGAGCCAACGACGAACGACCAACGACGCGGTACCTAGGCAATCACCAACTCGCCCCCGCGCTCTTTTTCGAGTGACATGGCTTGGTCGAGAGCGGCGATAGCGCACTGTGCCTGCTCGTCGGTCGGAGGCTTGGTGGTGATGCGTTGGAGCCAGAGACCGGGGGCGGTCATCAGCGCGAAGAGTGATCCGCGGTGTTTGGCGGCGAAGCGGATGATTTCGTAGGAAACTCCGGCAATGATCGGCAGCAGGGCGATGCGCGACGCGAAGCGCGCCCAGAACGTCGTGAACGGGACCAGCATGTAGAAGCCAATCGAGATCAGCATTACAGTCATCAGAAAACTGGTGCCGCAGCGGGGATGGAACGTCGAATATTTTTGCACGGCTTCCGTGTTGAGCGGGTCTCCGTTCTCAAAAGCGAAAACCGTTTTATGCTCGGCACCGTGATACTGGTAGACGCGGCGAATGTCCTTCCAGAGCGAAACTCCCCAGATGAAGAGCAGAAACAATCCCAGGCGAATGCCACCATCGATCAGGTTGAAAACAATCCGGCCACCCAGGGCGGGATTGATTTTCTTAAGTTCGGTCGCCGCCAGCAGCGGGATGTATTTGTACATGAAAATGAAGAAGGCCAGCGAGATCACGATATTGACGGCTGCCAGCCAATTGCTGAGCGTGGCGGCTTTTTCGCGGCTTTGGGATTTCGAAGATTCGGAAGACCCAGGATTTCCCGCCGCGCTTTGCTTTGGCGGGGCAGCCGAAGCGGCTGTCGCTGCGTGATTTTCTTCCTGCATCATGTCTTCGATGGCGACGTTGGCGGAAAATCGCAGGGCGCGGTAGCCGAGATTCATCGCATATCCGAGTGTCATTACGCCGCGCACAATGGGCCATGCCATCCATTTATGCTTCTCAGAGGGACGCTCGAGCGGTTCGCTCATGGTGACGATTTCGCCGGAAGGTTTGCGGCAAGCGATTGCCCAGGCGTGCGGGGAGCGCATCATTACTCCCTCAAGCACGGCTTGCCCGCCGACCAGCGTCTCTTCTCCACTTTCCAAAGCAGGGAGAAGTTGGATAGCGGCCAGGAACCGCAGGTAATTTCTGAGTCTACGCACGAGGGTTTAGATGCTCCTGACAGAAGACATGACGCAGCTACTAGCGTAACACAGGATGGGAGTCGTTTAGGATCAGGGTGCTGTTGGGCTAAGTTCAAGTGGGGGCGAGAGTTAGGCGGGTGCCGGCGCTACTCGAGACGGTAGGATTGGAGAACATGCAGAGGTTGGCCACAGCTTCCGAGGCGATTGCCGGGACGACGAAGAAACTGCTGAAGACGGGGATCGTGGCCGATTACCTGAAATCGCGCACGAACGACGAGGCAGCCGCCTCGGCTGTATTCCTTTCGGGGCGGGCGTTTCCGGCGTGGGAAGAGACCACGCTACAGGTGGGAGGACGAGCGCTTTGGCGGATTGTGGCGGAGTTGGCAGGAAAAGATGAAGGCGAACTGACTGAATCTTATCGCCGGCACGGAGACCTGGGAGCGGTCGCAGGTGAAGTTCTTCCCGAACGCCCTGGTCAGGATCTGGGTGTTTTGGAAGTTGCGGCGACGTTTCGCCATATCGCGGCGGCGCGTGGGCCTATGGCGAAGGCAGCGATTGTCCGCGATCTAATTGCGCGCGCCACGCCGCTCGAAGCCAAATACATCGTCAAGATCATGACGGGCGATCTCCGAATTGGATTGAAGGAAAGCCTGGTCGAGGACGCAATTGCGCGCGCTTACGGCACGACGCTGGCGGAGGTGCAGCGCGCCAATATGCTGCTGGGCGATATCGGAGAAGCGGTCCGTCTGGCTTCGGAGGGCAGGCTCTCGCAGGCTCGTATGCGGCTGTTTCATCCTCTGGGATTTATGCTGGCAAGTCCCATCGAATCGCCGGAAGCGGGGCTCAGTTATTTCGCGGATGCAGCGGTGGAAGATAAATACGACGGCATCCGGGCACAGGCCCATGTGTCGGATGGCGAGGTGAAGCTTTTCTCGCGCACGCGCGATGAGATCACAGAGTCGTTTCCGGAGTTGCCGGGAGCGCTGGCGGGGCTGCCGCAGGACGCCATTCTGGATGGCGAGATTGTGGCGTGGGAATACCCCAAGGATCTTTCGGACATGCTGCCAGTGGTCGATGAAGCGGCCTCGGAAGCGAGCGAGCAGAAAGCGGTAGACCTGGGATGGGCAAGGCCGTTCAGCGTTTTGCAGCAGAGACTGGGCCGGAAGAAGGTCAGCGACAGGATGCTGCGGGAGATTCCGGTCGCGTTCCTGGCGTTCGATGTGTTGTATGCGGGCGGTGAACTGGTGATGGACCGTACGCTGCGGGAGCGGGCGGAAATTCTGGATGCGCTGCTGGCGGCGGACAGAAAGACGACTCACCACAGAGTCACAGAGGCACAGAGAAAGAGCAAACAAGAAATACTGGTTTTTACAGACTCCAACGCTGAAGACGAGAATCAGGCCTGGGCAGCAAGCATTATTCGCGCACCGGTATTCCGCGTTTCATCGGCAGAGGAATTGGACGAGCTTTTTGCGGCAGCGCAGGCGCGAGGCAATGAGGGGTTGATGATCAAGGACCTCAACTCACCGTATACGCCGGGCAAGCGCGGAAAGTCGTGGTTGAAGATGAAGCGTGAACTGGCTACGCTGGACGTCGTCGTCACCGCGGTCGAATACGGGCATGGCAGGCGCATCGGCGTACTCAGCGACTATACCTTCGCCGTATGGGATACGAATAAAGATAAGTTAGTGAACATCGGCAAGGCTTACTCGGGGCTGACTGACGTCGAGATCGCCGAGATGACGCAGTGGTTTCTCGGTCACACGATGGAAGATCAGGGATTCCGGCTCGTGGTTGAGCCGAAGATCGTGCTGGAAGTGGCCTTCAACAACATGATGCAGTCAGACCGTCACGAGAGCGGGTACGCGCTGCGCTTTCCCAGGATCGTGCGCCTGCGGCCTGATAAGTCGGCGGCAGAGGCAGACACGATCGAGCGCGCGCGGGAAATTTACGAGCAACAGAGGCAATAAAGCCGGCAAAGAGGTCACAGGACATCTGACGAACACCGTCGGACTGTGGCGGGGCATCGCGTTGACGGATAACTTCGGCGAATACCTGAGCGGTCCCCAGCTTGATTTTGTGATCGGCCACGAGCTCGCGCACGTGAAGGGCAAGCACACCCGCAAACAATTCTCAGTCATTCTGATGGTTTTCGTGGTCCTGGTATTGTTATCGGCCGGGCTTTCACTTTTGGCGCACGACTTCCGACCAATATTCGTGCTTCTCTTGCCCGCTGCTCTCTTGACCATCTATTCCATCTCACGCCACTGTGAATACTCGTGCGATCGGGAAGCCGTCGAATTTACAAATGATGCGGAAGCCGGTCTCCACGCGCTGGTCAACCTTTATCGGATGACTGGCTCTCCCATTACATGCAGCAGGATCGTGAACTCTTTATGACGCATCCCTCCCTGACCAACAGACTAGAGGCTATTACGCGCGCGGCAGAGATTCCGGTTAGCCGGGCTTCCGCGGTCTGATAGAAGAAGGTTCACAAAGGCGTTAGTGGCTGTGGTGCTGATGATGCTCTTCACTCTCCGCCACCGGAATGACGCAGCCGTGTGCCACTTCGCAGATCACGTGTTCGAACTGGATGGTTGTATGGTCGATGCGGAAGTCGCGCAGCAGGCACTCCTTCACGTCCCGCAGGATGCGTTCGCTAATCGAGGGAGGGATGTCGGCGATGGCAATGTGGCAGGAGAGCGCGCGGGTCTCTGAGCCGATGCTCCAGCAGTGAAGGTCATGCACGTCGTTGACGCCCTCGATGGAGCGGATTGCGCTTTCGACCAGTTCCAGCTTCATGCCGCGAGGCGTGCCTTCGAGCAAGATGTTGAGCGTCTCGCGCACGATGCCGAAGCCGGACCAAAGAATCAGCACCCCGATGCCGAACGAGAGCGCCGAATCGATCCAGTAATTTCCTGTGACCAGAATGGCCCAGCCGCCAGCGATGACCGCCGCGGTTGAAAGCGTATCCCCGACTTCATGCAGCAGCGCGCTGCGAATGTTGACGTCGCCGCCCGCACCGTCATTCGCCCGGCGGCTGGAGCGATAAAGAAGCAGCGCGATAGCTCCGTTCATCACTACGCCGGCGGCGGCCACCCACATCATCATCCTGGCCTGCACGTGCTGCGGGTGCTGCAATCGACGGAACGCCTCGTAGAAAATGAAAAACGATACAGCCACCAGCGAGCTGGCATTGACCAGTGCGGCCAGCACTCCGGCCCGATGATAGCCGTAAGTCTTGGTGGAACTGGCAGGTCGCGCCTGGAAATAAACCGCGACCAGCGAAAGCAGCAAAGCCAGAAAGTCGGAAAGATTATGTCCAGCCTCGGACAGCAACGCCAGGGAATGCGAGCGGATGCCCGCCCCGACTAGCAGAACGATATAGGCCAGGGTCACGGCGAGCGATATTTTTAGAACCCGCGTGGGACCGCTCTCGCCATGAACGTGCACGTGCATGTTTCCAGTGTAAAGACCCTGGGAGCAGGGTTCAAGACGCCAGGGAACTCAGGTCTTGGTCAAACTGTTGAGGTAGCGGTTGTTGTAGAACGTGGTTGTCTTCTGCACGAACTCAAGAATTTTGAGCATCCGGTCGCGGGCTTCCCGGTTCAACTCCCGGAATTGCACGGCCACGCCTGAGCCTGGATCGAGCCTTGCCACCACCCCTTCCGTAGACAAGGTGGCATCGTCCATCGAGAATCCCAGCTTGATCTTACTGCCTGGCGGGAGAATCGTGCTGGTTTCGATGTAACAGCCTCCCATGCTGATATCGGTAAGGTTGGCGAACAGAGGAGTTCCGCCCGCCTGGGTTTGCATTTCGATCGTCACCCGGCACTTCAGCCGAGGATGGGAACGGCGGTCCTTATAAGAGAGCTGTTTCTGCTTTTCCAGATACATGCGGCGGTCGGCTTCGGCAAGAAGCTGCTCCGCATCTTTGCCGTCTTCGGGATAAAGAACGCGTCCCACGCTGAGCGAGAGAATATCTTCGCCGCAGACTTCGTTTCCCGCCTGCCGGGCCATGGCCCGCATTTGCTCGGCCTTCTTTCCAGCCGCATCGGCCGCCAGACCGGGGGCAATCACCACAAATTCGTCTCCGCCCATGCGCGCTACGTAGTCATATTCGCGGCAACCATCCTTCAGGGCTTGGGCGAAGAGGCGCAATACGCGATTGCCCTCTAGATGGCCAAAGCGGTCGTTAATCTGTTTGAAGCCGTCCATGTCGGAGACCATGACGGTCAGCGCCAAATTATCCCGCTTGCAGCGAGCCAGTTCGCGGTCGAGCTGCAGGAAAAGAGAGCGAGCATTGGGTAAGCCGGTCAGGTAGTCGGTGGTCGCCGAATCTTCCGCCTGCTGGTACTTGAGCGCGTTCTCAATGGAGAGCGCCATTTTGCCGCTGACCGCCAGCAGGATGCGCAGGTGATCGGAGGTGAACGCGTCCCGTTCGCCGCGATAGAGCGCCAGAACGCCAATCACGCCGGAGATTCCCTCCAACGGCACGGCCAGCGCGGAACGCAAAGTGCTGAACTTGGAAGGATCGTTCAAGTAACCCGGTTCCACTGACGGATTGCCGTTGATGATCGGCTTTCGGTTGTGCGCCACCCAGCCGGAAAGTCCCTGCCCGACAGGAATGCGCAAGGAAGAGAACAGGCGATAGTTATCACCGTTCACATACTCCGGGATCAGCTCCGCTTCGCGCTTGATGTAAATGGCGATCGCATCGTAAGGCACCATCGGCTTGAGCTTCACCGAGAACACGGAGAGCGTTTCAGTCAGACTGAGGGAAGCGCCCAGGTCCTGGCTCAATTCGAACAACGATTGCGCCTCTTGGCGAGCCGCTGCAATGGAAGAGAGGAACGTGTTTTCGCGTCCGGTGTAATCCTGCGCGGTAGCGTTCTCGAACCCGGCCGCCGGCTCCAGGCCGCGCTCGATTTTGATGGACGTAGAGAGCGGGCCCGTGGGCTCCTGTCCCGCTTTCGCTACAGCCAGCCGTTCCAGATATTGATAGCGCTTCTGCAGGACATCGACGACTTTGGGATCGAATGACTTGCCTGATTCGGCGGCCAGCTTTTGCATGACATCCCGCAAAGGCAGAGCGCGCCGATACTGCCGATCGGAAGCGAGGGCATCGAGATAATCCACCGCGGAAAGGATGCGTGCTCCGATCGGAATCTCCGCTCCTTTCAATCCCATGGGATAGCCGGAGCCATCCCACTTTTCATGGTGCGCGCGCACAATCGGCACTACGGGATAGGGGAAACGCACACGCTCCAGAATCTCCGCGCCCACCAGAGTGTGAATTTTCATCTTCTCGAATTCTTCCGGCGTCAGGCGGCCGGGCTTGGAGATGATGTGCTCCGGCACCGCGAGTTTTCCGATGTCGTGCAGCAGCGCGGCGGCGTGCAAAGCCTCCAGTTCGGGTCCCGTCACTCCTAGTTCCTTAGCTACTTCAATGGCATAGACGCGTACCCGCTGAAGGTGCTCGTGGGTGGTGTGATCCTTGGCTTCAATCGCCAGCGCCAGAGCCTCGATCGTCCGAAGATGCAGGTTGGCCATCTCCTCCACGTGGCGCTTCTCGTCCTCCAACTTCCCGAGATACAGCCGATAGGAGCGGTAGATGAGATAAACTGCGGGCACCAGCAGCAACGACGTTTCCCAGTTGAACGTATGGTTGATCCACGCAATCGCACCCGCGATCCCGGCGCCCACCAGATAGTACGGAAACGACCAGAAATAACAATCCACCAGAATTCGGAATAGAGGCCGGTGCTCGGTCAGCGAAATAACTGCCGCGATCGATCCCGCGTTTGCAATGAAGTAGACCGTGGCCGCGAGCCCTAATAAGATCGGGCGATTGGGGATAAACAGGTTTGTCAGCGGATGGTGGTAGACGATGTACGCCAAGGCAGTTGATATGGTGCCTGCGCATACGTTGAACGTTACCTGAATGGCGCGGGGACGTTCCGGGTATAAACACTGCGCCAGCATCGAGGCAGCGCCCAGGATCAGCGTTTCGGTGAAGCTCAGTTCAAGAACCCCGATCAGAATGAACAGAAAATTTACCGACAGGGTTCCGGTAATTCCCGGCAGGCTCACCTTCAGTCGCGAAGCCAGAACGGCGATTCCCAGATAGCAGATGAACTCGGCGATATTCCTGCTGCTCTGGTGAATTCCCGCATACAGCAGCGTGGTAAAACCGGCCATCACTACGAGGCTGATGTAGAGTTTGGCGAGTGCAGAAAGCACTCTCCAGGAGTGGGTGGACGGACCGATAGCGACGCTGGTTGCGCCAGTCATTTGAATAGCTGCTGAATAAACTGCTACGGCCGGGGAGGATGTTGCCCGGCACTATATGAATACCAGCTAAGATGTTTAGAAACAATGATTTGAATGGTTTTGAATAAACTTCAGTAACTTGCGGGAGCTAACTGGTGGGCGTCGTGCATTGGTGTTCAAAAAAGGACATGTGCCAGCAGGCCTAAGTCCAACCGGCAGTTAGAGTTTCGCGCCGGAAGCATTCCGGATGAATGAGCCCATTCTGAACCTCTGGGACCGGCTATACCGAGTGAGAAACGTCCTCTTCGGTCACACCTTCGTCCGGCTCGGTGGTGGAGCCAAGGGTCGAAGATTTTCCACGCCGCATGGCTACGATTCCTGTGCGAACCATCTCCAACACTCCATAAGGCCGCAGCACTTCGAGCAGGCCATCGATCTTGTCTTCCGCGCCGGTAATTTCAATGGTCAGCGAGTCAGGGGCTACGTCAACCACGCGCGCCCGGAACACGCTGGCCAGCTCCAGTACGTGGGACCGTGCTTCATGCGTAGCCGCCACTTTGATCATTGCCAGGTCGCGCACAATCGCGGGCTGGTGGGTGATGTTTTCCACCAATAGCACATTGACCAGCTTGTAGAGATTGGCCTCGATCCGCCGTGCCTGGTCGTGGTCGGCATCGACCGTGATGGTCATCCGCGAGACCTCCGGCTTCTCAGTCCGACCCACGGTCAGCGAATCGATATTGAAGGCGCGGCGGCGAAACAGCGAGGCTACGCGCGTCAGCACGCCCGGCTTGTTTTCGACGTAGACCACATATGTATTCAACATGATGTCTGTTGTCGCCTTTATGCGTCGTTTCTACTCATCAGCCGCGGTCTCGACAATTTTACTGGGGCGCCGGATCATCTCGTGCAATGACGCCCCCGCTGCAACCATCGGATAAACGGTGTCCTCTTGCTCCACCCGGAAATTAATGAGCACCGGCCCATCGTGCTGCCGCGCGGCCCGCACCGCGGGCACAACCTGCGAGCGTTCGGTGACCGTCATGCTGCGAATGCCATAAGCCTCGCCGAGCTTTGCGAAATCCGGATTCAGCAGCGGCGTTGCCGCGTAGTTGCGCTCGTAGAAAAACTCCTGCCACTGCCGCACCATCCCCAGGAATCCGTTATTGATAATCGCGATATTCACCTTCAATTTTTCCTGCACGATGGTCGCAAGTTCGCACAGAGTCATCTGGAAGCCGCCATCGCCAACCACCACCCACACTTCTGACTCAGGCCGCGCGACCTTCGCCCCGATCGCTGCGGGCAGTGCGAAGCCCATTGTGCCCAAGCCACCGGAAGTGATCAGGCTCCGCGCTTTCTCATGCTTGTAGTATTGCGCCTCCCACATCTGGTGCTGGCCCACGTCTGTGACTACAATCGTGTCTCCGTCCCGCGTCTCCCGCCAAAGGTCGTTGATCACATGCGCCGCGTAAAGATGCCCGCTGTCGGGAAGATTCTGAATATCGCGCACCGCGGCATCGCCCTTCAACTTGTCGATGGAATCGAGCCATTCGCTGCGGTCAATGGATTCCACATGTGGCAACAGCTCATGTAACACCTCCCGCAGGTCGCCGACGAGCGGAACATCCACTTTGACGTTCTTGTTGATCTCCGCGGGATCGATTTCTATATGAATCTTCTTGGCATTCGACGCGTAGGTCTTCAGGTTGCCGGTTACGCGATCGTCGAAGCGCATGCCGAAGGCCAGCAGCAGGTCGGCTTCCTGAATCGTGTGATTCACCCAGGCTTCGCCGTGCATGCCCATCATCCCAAGATTGAGCGGATGCGACGCAGGAAACGCGCCGAGACCGAGCAGCGTGAGCGCGACAGGAATCCCCGCTCGTTCGGCAAACTCGCGCACTTCGTTCATGGCCCCAGAAATGATGATGCCGTGACCGGCCAGAATCACGGGCCGCTTGGAGTTGTGAATTAGTTCGAGCGCCTGCTCATATTCCTTCGGCTCCGGAGACAGATCGGGACGATATCCTGGTAACTGCGGCTTGGCCGCTTCCCAGTCGAACTCGCAGGTAGTCTGCTGCGCATCTTTGGTGATGTCGACCAGCACCGGCCCCGGCCGTCCCGAGCGCGCGACATAAAAAGCCTCCCGAATGGTTCGCGCCACTTCACTCGCGTGGGTCACCAGATAATTGTGCTTGGTGATGGGAAGCGTAACGCCAGTGATATCGGTCTCCTGAAAAGCATCGGATCCGATCAACTTGCTTCCGACCTGTCCGGTGATGCAGACGATCGGCGAAGAATCGAGCATGGCCGTGGCGATTCCGGTGACCATATTGGTGGCGCCCGGTCCGGATGTGGCGACGGCAACTCCCACTTGCCCACTGGCGCGCGCGTAGCCGTCGGCCATGTGCGTCGCACCCTGCTCATGACGCACCAGAATGTGATGAATTTTGCTGCCCCGCAGGGCGTCATACGCGGGCAGAATTGCCCCTCCGGGATAGCCAAATACGCTGGTCACTCCCTCGCGCTCCAGGCACTCCCACAGGATGCTTGCCCCGCTCATGCTTTTTACGGTCACGCTCTTGCTAGTCGCGCTCTTGTCACTCATGGATGTTTGTCCTTCACGCCGCCGCTACTTGACGCTCCTGAAAAGCAAAACCCACCGGGCCATTATTTCTGGCGGGGCGGGATTCGGGAGCCTTCAAGATTTCCTATCACTCAGCTCGCTGGTTCCCTCCACACCGGTGAAGGTACGAAACTCGTACCTCGCGGACTTTGACACGAATTCGGTGGAGACAGCGGTTATTCATAGTCGTATCAAGGATGCAGAGATGGTATCGAAGGCAGGAGCAGGCTGCAAGCACAAAGTCCAATCAAACCGCAAAGCGGCGAAAGATTGCAGCCCACAGCGCAAGCCGTGGGTGGCGGCAGATAAACGAGCAAGCCCTTTAAGGGCGAAAGAGGCTTACGAACTAGGTCAATTAGATTCGAATAGCTTGGCCCTTCACATCCTGAGCCGCTTGCTCCACGTTCTCTAGCTTCCCCAGATCGCGCCAATAATATTCGTCCGCACGAAAGCCCAGGATCTTTTCTCCCTCTCCAGCGAGCCGAAGATACGGAGTGATAATCGAGAACGCGGCGTCTTCGGTTAGACGCGTGAGCATGCGCGTAGAAATCACATGCACGCCGGAAAATGCCAGCGCCCGCGTTTCCGCTGACGGCCGCACGATTTCGGCCTCTTGTTCGCGTCCGGCCCGCCGTCCGCAAAGCTGATTCCGCCCGTCGAAGAGCAGATATCGCGACGTCTTCCGCTCCTGCACCGCCAGCGTGGCGAGCGCCTGATTCTGCCGATGAAATCTAACCATGCGTTCAAAATCGATGGTGCTGAGAACGTCGACATTATGCAGAATAAACTGCTCGTCCGACCCGCCGGAACCGTCGAGAAAGAACCATGCTGCCTTCTTGAGCCCGCCGCCCGTATCGAGCAAAACTTCTTCGCGCGAAATCTCAATTCGCATGCCGAGGTTGTCGTGCTTCTTCAAATAGTCAACCACCATGTCGGCGAAGTGATGCACGTTGACAATCACTTCGCGAATTCCAAACTGTTGCAGCCGACGCAGTGTGATCTCCAACAGCGCGGAGCCCGCCACTTCCACGAGCGCTTTGGGGCGATCGTCGGTGAGCGGACGAAGCCGCGTGCCCAGACCTGCGGCCAGAATCATCGCCTTCATTGCTTCGCTCTATCCAAGCCCGGCTCGCTCTGTTTTCGCGCGTTCCGATCCGGTCTCAGCATTCTCCGCTTCGAGCCTCTCCAACTCGCGATGCCGCAGCACGACCTCGACGCCGTTCCGCCCCTGCAACCGCTTCGCGACTTGCTCCGCCAAATAGACCGACCGATGCTGCCCGCCCGTGCACCCGAACGACACCATCAGGTTCTTAAATCCTCGGTGCTGATAATTGTTCACGCTGGTATCGACCAGCGACATCACACTCGCCAGAAACTGATGCACACTCTCCTGCTGGTTGAGATAGTCGACCACCGGAGCGTCTCGTCCAGAAAGCTTCTTGAAGCGCTCCTCGCGCCCGGGGTTCGGCAGGCTACGGCCATCAAAAATAAATCCACCGCCGTTACCGCTCTCATCTTTTGGCAGTCCGCGATGAAAAGAGAAACTAAAAATCCGTACCACCAGATTGTCAGCATCCGAAGCCAGACCCTGCAATTTCTCCGAAGCCAGCATGCTGTGGAAAGCGGCCGTCAGAGTGGGCAGAGCAATCGGCAGCGTGACATTGTGCAGCAGCCAGCGCAGATTTTTCAGCGCATAGGGAACGCTCTGCAGAAAATGGACTTTACGCTCATAGAATCCGCGAAACCCGTAAGCCCCTAGCGCCTGCATGATGCGGATATACACATAGGCGTAGTAATGGTGCATGAACGCTTCGCGCTTCAAATCGACGAAACCAGCCAGCGTAACCAGATAATGATCGAGCAGCTGCTGGCGCAACTCGGGAGGAAGATCGGCCTTGGCATCGTAGAGAAGAGAAGCAACGTCATACTGCAGCGCGCCCTTGCGTCCACCCTGATAGTCGAGGAAAAAAGGGTGTCCTTCGCTCAGCATGATGTTTCGCGACTGGAAATCACGATAGAGAAAATAATCGCGTCCGGCGCTTAACAGAAACCTGGTCAGGCTTCTGAAATCATCTTCCAGGGCCTGTTCGCTGAAGGGAATGCCGGCGAGGCGCAAGAAGTAATACTTGAAATAATTCAAATCCCAGGAGATCGACTGCCGATCGAAACTTCCACGCGGATAACACACCTTGTAATTCAACTCGCGTCCCGCCTCGACCTGAAATCTCGGCAACGTGGCGATGACTTTTCGATAGGCTTCGATCGCCGCAGGTCCGACCTGATCCCCCGCACGATGCCTGGACAGAAATTCAAACAGCGACGTGTCCCCCAAATCCTGTTCGAGATAAGCCCCTTGATCCAGATCCTGGGCATAAATCTCGGGCACGGGCAATCCATGCCTGCGAAAGTGCCGAGAAAATTCGAGGAAGGCGACATTCTCTTCGCGCACGTCGTAGAGAATTCCGATGACGCTGATTTTCCCGCCCACCAGCCGGATGATCTTGCGCCCCGAACCGCCGAGCTGCCCTTGCAGCGGCTGCACCCGCTCGACCGGCGAATGAAAATGCTGCTCAAAAAGATTCTTTAGAACGTCCATGAAGTTCGACCGAGCCAGTAACTTTCAGGATTCACCACAAAGATATCACCGAAGCGAAGCGCCATGACGGGACCAAGAGGCGAAGCGCAAAACCTTAGTTTTTCAATGATAGAAAACATTTGAGGTAAGGACAGAGGCACGTATGAAACTGGTGGCGGCGAGTGGACTCGAACCACTGACCTACGGATTATGAGACCGTCGCTCTAACCACCTGAGCTACGCCGCCAAACTCGGGGAAACGGTGCGAAAGGAATCTCGGCGCCGGTACGGCATTCGTAGCGCAGCGCAAGTTTACATCTGGTACTTGATTCTAAGAGCCCTGAGGAAATAGGTCAAACGCAGCCGCATCAACCCGGATATACTCTGCGGCATGTCTCCCGGCACTGCTGGTAGGCGCGTTTGACCAACTTAAAAACTCTCGACCACTCATGAAAGCGATCGCTGTTATCCCCGCCCGCCTGGCTTCCACGCGTCTCCCGCGCAAGATGCTGCGCGAGATTGCGGGCCAGCCGCTGATTGGCGTGGTGTACGAAGCCGTGCGTTCTTCGCCGTTGCTCGCGGAGGTGATCATTGCCACAGACTCCGAAGAGATCATGAAGGTGTGTCGCGAACAGGGTTGGAAAGCGCAGATGACTTCGCCGGCGCACCATAGCGGTACGGAGCGAGTGCACGAAGTTTCCGCCCGCCAAACCGCGGAAATCTACATCAACGTACAAGGAGACGAGCCACTCACTCGTCCGGAGCACATCGCCACGTTGCTGGAAGTCATGGAAAACCCGGCAGCCCAGGTAGGCACATTAATGACTCCGGCGACCGAGGTCGACATTCCCAACCCCAATTCGGTGAAAGTGGTGGCGGATCTCAGCGGACGCGCCCTGTATTTCTCCCGTGCGACGATCCCATTCGATCGCGACGGCGCGCAGCCCCGTTACTTCAAGCACCTCGGCCTCTACGCCTACCGCAAAACGGCTTTGGACCGTTTTGTGAAACTGCCGGAGTCGTCGCTTGAAAAGAGTGAACGCCTGGAACAACTGCGCTTTCTGGAAAACGGAATCCCCGTCTTCGTGAGCGAAACTTCGCACGACAGCGTGGGGGTCGACACCGAAGAAGACCTTCAGCGCGTGATCAAGATCCTGTCAGCACGCTGACGCGCACGGCGTTCAAACCTGATGAGTCAGGGTGTGCTTTCGGCGCCATTCTTTCGCGGCCTGCAAACGCCTTGAGATTGCCGGATGCGAATGGAAAAACCATTCCACCCACTTGGACGGCGTTCGCTCCGCCAGGTTCTGCTCCGCCAGTTTGTTCATCGAGGTGATGAACGGCTCGACGCTCGAGATGGACTCAAAAGCATACCGGTCTGCCTGCCGCTCGTTGAAGCGGGAATACGCATTGAGTGCGGGCATCAAGAGAAATGAGAGCACCACCGAAACCAGCGCCAACAGTGGGAGGTTGGCGAAGTCAGACAATTCGTCGAAGCGGAATGTGCGGTGGTCCACCGCATAGCGCAAGACCCAGTCGGCTGCCCAGAAACCGAAAAGCGTAATCGCTGCCTGCACAAAAATACTCTTCAGAATGTGGCGGTGGACGTGGTGTCCGAGTTCGTGGGCCAGCACCGCCTCGATCTCTTCCGCAGTATAGTTGTCGAGCAAGGTGTCGGCCAGTATGATGCGGCGGGTCGCGCCCAGCCCGGTGAGTGCCGCATTCGCTTTCTTGCTTTTTTCCGAAAGCTTCCAGCGGTACACGCCGCGCACGCGCGTGCCGGCGCGCTCGCTCAACACCACCAGTCGCCGTCTCAAGTCTTCGTTATCGAGTGCTTCGAACTTATAGAAAATCGGGAAGAGCACGACCGGCGCCAGCTGCGCCAGCACAATGAACAAGCCCATGAACAATGCCCATGCCAGCATCCACCAATGTTGCGGCCATTGCCGGATCGTGAGGTACAACACTTCGACTACCACCGTCCCGAGGACGAGTCCGACCAGAAAGCCCTTCACCTCATCCCACGCCCAGGAGCGGAATCTCTGCGTCGAAAGCTTGAATCGATGCTCCAGCAAAAAGCCGTAGTAATCGAGACCCACGCTTAAGGCTTTAGCGATTACCAGTAACAGCAGGAGATAAACGAAAAGGGACAGAGAATAATTCTGAAATCCAAGACGGTAGGCCACGTCGCGCAGCGAGTCCGACCATCCTGTGACCAACAAGAGAATCAAAAACACCAATCCAACCGCAAAATCGGCAATGCCCAGCCAGCGCCGCACGCGATTGTAACGGCGCGCCTCGGGCGAGTCGAACTCAACCGGATTGGGATTGTCTGGCATAAAATCAAACGTTATTTGTCGCTCTCACAAAACTCTCGCCTGTGGCCAACAGTTCGCTGACTAACTCAGGCGAGGACGCTTCGGTGTAAAGCCGCAACAGCGGCTCTGTTCCGGACGCACGGAACAGCACCCACGCTTCAGCTCCGTTTCCGCTGGTCGGCGCATCGAGGAAGAACTTGACGCCATCGAGATGCTCTTTCTTGAGCACGCGGTAGCGACCCAGACTCTGCGTGCTTTCCGCGCGCGCCCGCTGAATGGCGTTCTGTTTCATCTCATCGGAAATATGCAGATCGCGACGCCCGTAATCGTGCGGACCAAATTCGCGCTGCAAATCCGCGACCAACTGCCCCAGCGGTTTGCCTTCCTCCGCCATCACATTGGCCAGCAAGAGGCAATTCAACACGCCATCGCGTTCTGGCAAGAATCGCGAATATCCAATACCGCCCGACTCTTCTCCCCCGATCAGGATTTCTCCTTCCATCATGAGATCGGCAATGTATTTAAACCCAATTGGAGTCTCGTGCAGCTTGCGTCCATACTTCGCAGCGATGCGGTCCAGCATACGCGTGGTGTTGAACGCGCGTACCACGTCCCCCGGCCATTTCTTGCGCTCCAGCAACCAGCGCAGCAACACGCAGAATATTTTGTGCGAATCTACGAAGCTGCCATCTTCGGCGACCGCGCCGATGCGATCGGCGTCACCGTCGGTGGCCAAACCGGCATCGCACTTCTCGCGAACCACGGTCTGCTGCAGCATCGCGGTGTTCGGTTCAATCGGTTCCGGATTGATCCCTGGAAACAGCGGATTCAGTTCCTGCCGAATGGGTACGCACTGCACGCCGCGCTCGGCAAAGATTCCGGCCAGCACTCCCCGTCCCGAACCATACATCGCATCCACGGCGAACTTGAACTTTGTTTTCGCGATGAGGTCCATGTCAGCAAAATTGCAAACGGCAGCTGTGTAGGATTTCTTGAGATCGACTTCCTCGACGGGTGCCTTATTTCCTTTCGGCATGGCGCCGGCCGCCAATTCTTCTTCGATCTTCTTCATGATCGCGGGCGTAGCCGAGCCGCCGAATTTTCCCTTAAACTTCACTCCGTTCCAGTTCCACGGATTATGGCTCGAGGTGACCATGACGCCGCCCGCTGCGCCTCGATGTTTCACCGCGAACGAAACCGCGGGCGTAGGGCTGTAATCGTTGGCCACTTTCACCGGAATTCCGGCAGCGGCAAAGACTTCAGCCACGGCCTGCGACGCCCGAGGCGAAGCGAAGCGCGTGTCGTATCCGACGACAACTCCATGTTGCGCTTGCTCGTATTTCACTACATAGGAAGCGATCGCGCCTGCAACCCGCCGCACGTTGTCGAGGGTGAAATCATCGGCGATTTTGCCACGCCAACCATCCGTACCGAATTTGATCTCTTGTGCCATCGTCTTCCGGTGTTTAGCGGTTAGTGATTAGCTAATCAGCTGTCCCTGGTCGTCACAAACCAATGCCGCCCGTCTGAGTGGCTACTGGCCGCTGGTGCACGGATTTCACACCAGCTTATGCAACTTCTTCTCGTCAAGATACTTTACGACCTTACCCACATCCTGCGCCTGCTGCCGCGTCGTAATCAGCAATGCGTCCGAGGTCTCGACCACGACTAAATCGGTGACCCCTATCGCCGCAACGAACTTTCCTGGCGCATGAATATAGTTCCCTCGCGCATTCAGCAGAAATACGTGGGACCCCACCACCAGATTGCCTTCCGGCGGCGTACTCTTCGCCGTGTGATGCTCGTGCAGCGCAGTCCACGATCCCAGGTCATTCCAGCCAAAATCTGCCGGCAGGCAATAAATGTTCGCAGCTTCCTCGCCCTTCGCCGATCGCGGTTCCAGCACGCCATAATCCACGCTTATGTTTTCACACTCCGGATAGAGCCGCTTAAGAGTGCTAGGAAATTTGCGGGTGCCGTAAGTCTCCGCGATTCTCTCAAGCAACGAAGCCGTCTTCGGCAAATGCTCTCTCAGCGCTTCGACCAGCGTCTGTACACTCCACAGAAACATTCCGCTGTTCCAGAAGTAACTCCCAGCCGCCACAAACTCGGCTGCGCGTTCGGCATTCGGCTTTTCGGTAAAGCGGCGCACATGCAGCGCCTCGCCCTGATACAATCCTCCGGTCTCGACATAACCGTATCCGGTTTCTGCCCGATTCGGCCGAACGCCGAGCACCACGATATTCGCTCCTTCCGCGGCCACTTCAATCCCACGCTCCAGCGTCTCGCGATAGCGTTTCTCATCTCCAATCACGTGATCGGACGGAAACATTCCCAGGATTGCATCGGGATGTTCGAGCAACAAGATAAACGCGGCCAGACCGATCGCAGGGGCCGTATTTCGTCCGACAGGTTCAGCCACAATTTGCGCTTTCGGCAGTTTTGGAAGTTGCTTCGCGATGGCAGGCTGCAGGTCATCGTTGGCAATGATCCAAAACTTTTTCGCCGCAGCCAGCGGCAACAGACGTGCCACCGTCTGCTGGATCATCGTCTGCTTGCCGTCGAGCGCCAGAAGTTGCTTCGCGCGCTTTTTGCGGCTGAGCGGCCAAAAGCGTGTGCCCCGCCCTCCAGCCAGAATCACGGGATAAAAGTTAGAGTGCTTAGCCACGGTCTTGTTTCCCAGTAAACACTGGATTTCACAAATCAGATTTCAGAATGAAGATTTTCAGACTTACGGCATCGTGATTCAATATCCAGTTGCCAAACGAAAGACAACTAAAATCTTAAATCCTGAAACGCCTCTCCTATATTCTCGTTTCCGGCTCCGGCAGCGCTTCTCCAGGCACGTACGCACGCAACACCTCCAGCGCCCACTGCGGGCGCACAGTGACTTTGCCGACGCACGCGGGAACAACCACCGCATCGCCTTTTGCGAACGTCACCGGATCCATGCCCGCCACTTCGACCACTCCGCAGCCATCGACCGCCACAAAAATCTGCACTGAACTCCGCCCTGAATCGTCCCGCGTCGTAAGATCCAGAGGCTGTTTCACCTCGAACATGTCCACAACAAAATACGGTGCTGCGACCAGCGGCACGTGGCGATTCTTGCCGTCACGCATCACCTGCGGCGCCGGGCGCACCACTTTCCCCGAGTTCACTTTCTCTTTTACCGCAGCCATGCCGTCCTTGAGGTGCAGCTCGCGCGGACGCCCGTAATCATACAGGCGATAGGTCGTATCCGACTGCTGCTGCGTTTCGACGACTAGCGAGCCCGGGCCCAGCGTGTGCACCGTGCCGCCCGCGACATAGATCATGTCGCCGGCGTAAACATCGATCCAGTTGAGCCCTTTCTCCGCACGGTTCTGGTGAATCGCTTCTTCCAGTTGCGCCACGGTGACGCCCGGTTTCAGTCCCAAGGCGATTTGCGCTCCTGGTTTCGCGTGCGCGATGTACCAGCACTCGGTCTTGCCCCAGGGCTGGCCCACGCGCTGAGCCTGCTCATCGTCGGGATGAACCTGAACCGAAAGCTTCTCGTGAGGAAAAAGAAACTTGAGCAGCAACGGGAACCGTTTGCCGTCGCGCGCCGCCTCGCCCACCAATTCGCGCTGATTTTCTTCGCTCAACTGTGCCAGAGTCTTTCCCTTGAGCGGCCCGTTGGCCACTTTGCAATCGTCTCCGCTCAGCCAGGCTTCGCCAATCTTTTCCTCGAACTTGTGATGGGGATAAATCGGCGACAAGTCCTGCGTGCCCCACGGGCGGGGATCAAAGACGGGAAGCATCAGCAGTGGATAAAGATTTCCCATACAAAAACTTGCGCCGACAAAAAAGGCCGCTCGCAAACGGAACGGCCTTTGCCGAACCTAAATGATTTCGAAATAACTCTAAAGCGCCGCGAAGAACTTCCGCATGCGCTCCAGGCCGCGATCCAGCTCAATCTTCGAAGTGGCATACGAGACACGGATATGATCGACTGTACCGAAGCCTTCGCCGGGCACGGTCGCCACATGAGCTTCGTGCAGCAGGCGCCCAGCCAAGTCTGATGCTGATTTCAAGCCGCCGCGGCCCCCTTTACCTATCAGGAAAGAAGAAATGTTCGGATAGGCATAGAACGCGCCCTCAGGCAGCGTGCACGACACGCCCGGAATCGAGCGCAACCCCTTCACCACATGATCGCGCAGCTGGATGTACTCGCGCCGCATCTGCTCCACGCATTCTTGCGGACCATTCAGCGCGGCCACGGCGGCTTTCTGCACAATCGATGTCGGGTTCGACGTCGACTGGCTCTGCAGTTTCGCCATTGCACTCACTACGGCTGCGGGCGCCAAGGCATACCCCAGCCGCCAGCCAGTCATGGCATAAGTTTTCGAGAGCGACCCCAGCACTACCATCCGTTCCTTGTATTCGCGGAGCGATCCGACGGAAAAATTATTGCCCGTGTAATTCAGATATACGTAACACTCGTCCGACAATACCCAAATCCCGCGCTGATGCGCGAGCCGAACCATCTCGGTCATATCATCCGGGCTCATCACTGCTCCCGACGGATTCGAGGGTGAGTTCAGAATAATCACCTTGGTGCGCGCAGTGATGAGTTGCGCAACCATCTCCGCGGTTACGCGGAATCCCTGCGCTTCATCTGATTCCAGCAGAACACAATTTCCGCCCGCATAGCGCACAATGTCTTTGAACGAAACCCAATACGGCACCGGCAAAATCACCTCGTCGCCGTGATCCACCAAAACTTGAATGGCATTGAACAGCGCATGCTTGCCGCCCGTCGAGGCAATCGCCTCCTCGCGCCGGTAGTCGGAGTCCAAATCCGCCGCATGGCGATGGACGATGGCATCGCGCAGCTCGGCGGTGCCGGCCACGGCCGTGTATTTCGTGAAGTTACCCTGAATCGCGGCGATGGCGGCGTCTTTAATATGCTGCGGCGTCGAAAAATGCGGCTCACCCGCGCCAAAATCGACGACGTCGATTCCCTGCGATCGCAGTTTCTCCGCCTCGGCCACCACCGCCATGGTGGCGGAAGGCTCGATCCGGCTGATTCGTTCGGTCAATCGTAGAGCTCCCGTCTTTTCTTGGGTAAAGCTGGCCGTGGTCATGCTTTTTTTTTCCTTTTCCTGGGGATTTCCGCGAGTCGGGGATGCCGAAGTTTGTATGCGGGCTCCAGCTTTTGCCGCAGCTTTTGCTCTACTACATCCGGCACCAGCCCCCGCACCGGACCGCCCGCCTGTGCCACTTCCCGCACCAGGCGCGAACTGACGTACGAATACTTGTCCGCCGGCATCATGAATACGGTTTCCAGTGTCGGTTCGAGCTTGCGATTCATCAGCGCCATCTGCAGCTCATATTCATAGTCGCTGATAGCGCGAATCCCCCGCAACACGCATTTCGCGTCGATCGACTTGGCGAACTCGACCATCAATCCGTCGAAAGTATCCAGGCGAACATTCTCCAGATCCGTGGTCAGCTCCCGCAGCATCTCCAGCCGCTCGGCCACGGTGAACATCGGCGTCTTCTCCGAGTTTCGCAAGATCGCCACCACCAGTTCTTCAAATATTTTGCTGCCCCGTTCGATCAGATCGAGGTGCCCGTTAGTCGGCGGATCAAAGGAACCGGGATAAACAGCGATGCCCTTATTCAATCGTCCTCACAGGAAGGCCGCAGGTCGAGCACTGGAGCAATTGCGGAGCAATAGAAGATTTTATGCGGGCGAGAGCAGGGATGGCAATCGCGGAATCCGCCTTAGCCTAACGCGTGAGAAGACTGACCTCTGAGAGTACGGGGTTTGAAATTGAAGTTAGGAGTTGAAGTTGGGAGTGGGAGCTGGAATTCAGCCCCAAAATGCGTGTCATCCCCGAGCAACGCGAGGGACCCAGGTTTCTGCCTGTGAACTATCGCCCGCGCAAGCAAGAACCTTGGTCCCTCGCTTCGCTCGGGATGACACCTGCTTTTTAAAAATCCGCTCCTCATCCAGCCAGTGAACTAGCGACGTGCGGCCGCGATCGGCGTTTTCACTGGCTCTGCGCTTGGCATGGTGGTGACGCGGCCCGCCGACCCATTCGTCGGCGCCGCAGCGGCCGAAGGTTGCGCTGGCCCGTGAGTCAGCCCCAGCGACTTGCGCACTTCGGCATCCAGCTTTGCCATCACGTCCTTATTGTCTTTGAGGAACTGACGGGCATTCTCGCGCCCCTGGCCGATGCGCTCGCCCTTATAGCTGAACCACGACCCGGACTTTTCAAGCAGATTGTTGTTGACGGCGATATCGAGCAGATCGCCTTCGCGCGAAATGCCTTCTCCGTAGAGAATATCGAACTCCGCCTCGCGAAACGGCGCGGCCACTTTGTTCTTCACGACTTTCACTTTGGTCCGCGACCCGGTCACAATGTCGCCTTCCTTAATCGCGGCAATACGCCGAATATCGACCCGCACCGAAGAATAAAACTTCAGCGCGCGGCCGCCGGTAGTCGTCTCCGGATTGCCAAACATCACGCCAATTTTTTCACGGATCTGGTTGATGAAAATCAGGCATGTCCTCGACTTCGACACCGTCCCCGTCAGTTTGCGCAGCGCCTGCGACATCAGCCGCGCCTGCAGCCCCATGTGGCTGTCGCCCATCTCGCCGTCGAGTTCAGCCTTGGGCACCAGCGCAGCGACAGAATCCACTACCAGCACGTCGATCGCATTCGATCGCACCAGCGCCTCAGTTATTTCCAGCGCCTGCTCACCATAATCAGGCTGCGACACCAGCAGGTTGTCTACGTCGACGCCCAACTTCTTAGCATAGCCCGGATCGAGCGCGTGCTCGGCATCCACGAACGCGGCCATGCCGCCCATTTTTTGCGCCTCGGCAATCACCTGCAGAGTAATCGTGGTCTTGCCCGAAGACTCCGGCCCAAATACTTCCACCACCCGTCCGCGTGGAAAGCCGCCCACGCCCAAGGCCGCGTCGAACGAGATCGAGCCAGTCGGAATCACCGAGATGGGCACGATCGCTTCCTTCGACCCCAACCGCATGATCGAGCCCTTGCCGAATTGTTTTTCAATCTGTGAGACGGCGAGTTCAATCGCCTTGCCCCGTTCGTCCGCCATGGGAGTGGCTCCTTTAGAAATGCCTCATGAAATGAATCTGGCCGGATTATACATACAGATCGAAGCGAATAAAAGGCGAATCAAACAAATAACGGTGGATAATGTTCCGAAATGGGCAATGTTGCTGTGGCGCGGGCGCCCCCGCCCGCGAAAATCTATTCCGAGAGAGGAACGATGTGCCCCGCAATCCATTCGCGGAGCAAAGCGAACCGGAACTTGCCGTCGGCAATCGCTCGAATCAGGAACTCGAACGCAGCCTTGCTCGAAACGTCCAGATCGAATCCGTTCATCAATAGAAACGTGTGAGCCGCCGCAAATCCCACACGTTTATTGCCATCCACGAAGGGATGATTATTAACCAGCGACTCCAGCAGCGCCGCGGCCTCCTCGCTCAAGTCCTTGTAGTAACCCGTCTGAGGGCGGAAAACGGCAGATTCCAAAGCGCCCTGATTGAGCAGTCCGCTCTCGCCGCCGTAGTCCTCAATCTGGTAATGGTGAATGGCGACGACTTCAGCCACGGTCAGATAGACACGCTCGGCCGTCACTTGGCCAGTTTCTTGTACAACTCACGATACTTCTCGTTGGAGCGACGATAGGCAGCCATCACCTCAGGCCTGACCAGCCTCTGCGAAGGGACCACGTTGTGCAGGTAATGCTCCAGCGCCCGCTCCAGCACAAACCGCTGCGACTGCCCGTTCTCCCGGGCCACGGAGACGAGTTCGTCATAGAGCTTGGCATCGATTTCGGGAGCGATCTTGACGGTGCGTGGCATGGATAGCTCTCAGCCAAATTCTATCTGCGTGGACTAGCATGATCAAGATAAATCTAGAGATTGCTACAAACCTTGAACTGGCCACATAACACCTGCAGGCAGGACGGATAAACGAAGAATTCCGTAATCAACAAGGCCAGGGCCCGAACCGGAACTAGACCGCGATATGCCCACCCGGTAAAGGCGGATGACTCTTTACACCCCCGTCGCCAAAAGTAGGAACAAGGGGAACAGCATGAAATACGAAGCGATGGGGTGCAGGATGCGGGCGAACTTGGGATTGATTAAAGATTGCCAGGACTCACCAGGCAAGTAGCGCCCAGCCCGACAAGAGCATGTGCCTGAACGTCTTCACGGTGCCGGGCTCCCAAACGGTTTTGTCCGCATCCTACGCGTCGTGGATAAATATAAAACAAGTAATAGAGAACCGCCCCATACCAAACTCCAAGTAGCAGAACGAGAAACCAAGCCCGTTGCGCCGCTCGCGACGACTGATCAAGGCGAATCCAATAGCTCCACATGCCTCCCCACAGATAGAAAACGCTGATAGCCACCCCGGCGGTTCCTCAGAAAAGATTGGCACCAACGGAATCGGTCGGAGATGGAAGGCCTCAGGCGAATGCACCTGTCATCGCCACAACGGCAAAGCCTGAGGCAGCGAACGACGTGGAGGCAGCTTTTGCTCACAAGCCACACGTCGCTAATCCTTCTTCAGATGAATGATCCTGGGTACAAGCTGGACTCCTTCACCGCTGCAGCAAGTCCACCGGCGCCGTCACGTCGTGCACTCGGAAATACTTAGCCAGCACCGGATACTTCCGCGCCACAGCCTCGTACATTGCATAGGCCACGTTGCGATACGAAACATGTCCTGCCGGCGTGGTGCGCAGTTCGGATATATAAACTGCCTCGGCAAAATCCATCTTGAACAGCGCTCGCTTGCGAAACGCCAGCGGAATCGCGTACTGTGAATTCTCTTCCGCCTCCGGAGTCTTGCGGGCGGCCAATTTCTCGACCGCCGTCTGCACCCGCTGCATTACGGCATCGAAGCGGCTGCGCATGCCGGCGTCTTCTACGTCGAGTAGCATCTCGTAACCGTGCTGCGTGGTAAATCCCTGCATCACCTGAATGCACCGGCGGTGCCGATGCATGTCGCGGAAGCCGCCCGTATCCATCAGAATGTCGAAGCGAAACTGCTGGCCCGCTCGGAATCCCCGCACCATCTCGTCGTGCCTACCACGATGCCGCAGCCCGAGGTCGATAATCTCCCGCCGCCGCCGCTCGCCCGCAATCTGCACCGCCTGCCGAATCTGGCGATAAGAATGATGGCAGTGCTCGTAGAGCAACGTAGTCGCGATCTCCACTTCCAGCGGCTCCTCATCCAGCAAATCCACAATCGCCTTCGACGGCGCCAGCGGTTCCTCGGCCATCAGTTCCCGCGCCGCCTGCCGCAACTCGCGCCGCGTTTCCATCTCATACGTATTCGCGTCCGCATACTTCACCAGCGTCGGCGCCACCCGCACCTCGCGTAACAATTCCTGCTCCGCCCGCGCTCCCAGTTCAGGATCCACACCCCGAATCTGCGAAACCAGCTCCCGCAAAGAATCCGCGTTGACGTTGTAAGCCGCGCCCGTCGCCGCCTTCTTCAGCGACTCGCCCAGCCCGCGCACTTCTTTATGCGTATGCGAAAGCAGATGGGAGACCTGGGTTTCCAATGTCCGCGCATTCACAATTTCGCCGAGCGACGTGTTCGTCGCCAGCGGCAGCAGATAGCGCGTAATATCGAACGCCCGCGCCTTCAGCGTGCGCTCGTACGCCTCCTGCTGCATGTCGGCAGGCTTGGGTGTGATGCTGATCAGATGCTCCGTCATGTGCGCCGAAAGCGCTTCATACTCGGCGAACAAGAAATCCAGCGTCTCGCGATAGAACTTGCGGGCTTCTTCATCCGAACCGAAGTCGGGAACGTAATAGCCACTCTTCTTGAAATCCTGGTAGCGCGTCGACCGCTCCTGGCCGTCCCAGCGCTGCTCATCGGCCACTTCGATCGCCGCCAGAATCGACAGCCGCTCGACCGCCAGCGCGATATGCGCCAGGTCGGCAATCGAGCGATGCCCGTATTGAAAATAGAATGTATTAAGAAATTTCTCCGCCTTCTGCGTGCTGATCTCCCGCAGCGACTCCTTCATCGACAGTGCCGACCGCGAATACTTCGCCATGGCGTAGGCCTGAATCTCCGGCTCCACTCCAAACACGGCGAAAACTTCGGTGGAAGGTTCAGCTTGTGTGGCTTGGGAATCCGTGGCGTGGGCGCCCCCGCCCGCGTGGTCCGGCGTCTTCTCCGAATTCGAGGCCCGCAACGGCGAACGATGCCCCGGACCCATCGGGTCCTTTTCTGGAGTTGAGTTTTTGTCGGAGGGCTTAGGCATGATCAGAACATTCGTTGCAATCTGGGACATAGGAGTGCTCGCATGGTACTCGGCGCGCTTGTGGATTAGCAATTTGATTCGGATGTTTCCTGAATTCGTGCACAGGTTTCAGTCCTAAGAATCATGTGGGGACAGCCGCCCCGGCTGTCAGGTCGAGCGAAGCTCGACGGCAATTGCTGCCCGCTGCGGGTATAATTCGGCGTTCCACAACTGTTCATCGAACAGACTCATCCGGAGATCTGAATGTCTCTTGCAGGAAAAGTTGCGTTGGTCACCGGAGCCTCTCAAGGCATCGGTCGCACCTGCGCTTTGCGCCTCGCCAAAGACGGCGCCACCGTAGCCATCGCAGCCCGGAATCAGGAAAAGCTGAACGAGCTCATCGACGAAATCACCGCCGCAGACGGCAAAGCGGTAGCCTTCGCCCTCGACGTCGCCGACGAAGAGCAGGTCAAGTCCATCGTGAAATCCGCCATCGCTCAACTCGGCAAGATCGATATCCTGGTCAACAACGCCGGCATCACCCGCGACCAACTCGTCATGCGCATGAAGCGCGCCGACTGGGACGCCGTCCTGCAAACCAATCTGACCTCCGCCTACCTCTGCATCCAGCAGGTCATCGGCTCGATGCTTAAACAACGTTGGGGACGCATCATCAACATCACCAGCATCTTCGGCCAGATGGGTCAGGCCGGACAAGCGAACTATGCCGCCTCGAAAGCGGGACTGATCGGCCTGACGATGGCAATCGCCCGCGAAGTCGGCTCCCGCAACATTACCTGCAACGCCGTCGCCCCCGGGTTCATCGAAACCGCCATGACTGCGGGTTTAGGCGACGAATTCAAGCAGGCGGCGGTGAAGCAGATTCCGCTGGGCCGCGTGGGATCGCCGGAAGACGTAGCCAGCGCCGTAGCCTTTCTGGCATCGGACGAAGCCTCCTACATTACCGGTCACGTCCTGAACGTCAACGGCGGCATGCTGATGGGTTAATTCCCAAAACCTTTAGCCACAGAGGACACTCAGGACCATAGAGGAAATGAAAGCCGAACACACAGTTTCTCGAAGCTCCTCTGTGTCCCCAGTGACCTCTGTGGTTAAGGGTTTTTCTTTTGCCCAGGCCGAATCCCCGGCCCATATCTCCGAGGCCCGCGAACTCTTCCTCGAATACGCGCAGTCCCTCGGCTTCAGCTTGTGCTTCCAGAATTTCGATCAGGAACTCGCCGCACTTCCAGGCGACTACGCCCCACCCGAGGGTCGCCTTCTGCTGGCAAAGTACGACGACCAACTCGCCGGCTGCGTAGCGCTCCACAAAATCGAAGCCGGAATCGGCGAGATGAAACGCCTCTACCTACGACCGCAATTTCGAGGTAAAAGATTAGGCCGGGCCCTCGCCGACCAGATCATCGTTGAAGCCCGCCAGATCGGCTACCAGCGCATGCGGCTCGACACCGTCGAACCAATCATGAAAGATGCCGTCGCGATGTATAGGAAATTCGGCTTCCGGGAGATCGAGCCTTATCGCTCCAATCCGATTGCTGGCGCACTCTACATGGAACTGCAGTTGTAATTCCGCCGCCACTTCGGCAAGAATATTCGCGGCCACTCACGCAAAGGACAAAAGCATGAAGAAAAGCCTGATACTCGCGCTCGCCCTTCTTCTCGCCACCTCCGCCGTCGCCGCCGACGGCAAGCCCGTCACCTATAAAAGTGGTGATGAAACCGTGCAAGGCGTTCTCTACACGCCGACGGGACGAGGTCCGTTCCCGGCGCTCGTAGTGATTCACGAATTCTGGGGACTCAACGACTGGGTGAAAGAACAGGCAGCCAAGTTGGCCGACCAGGGTTACGTCTCGCTGGCCGTCGATCTCTATCGCGGGAAAGTCGCTACGACGCCCGACATGGCCCACGAAATCATGCGCGGCGTCCCTGAAGACCGCGCCAAGCGTGACCTTCACGCCGCCGTAGAATTTCTCAAATCGCAGCCCAATATAAAGAGGGACCGCATCGGCGCGATTGGATGGTGCATGGGCGGAGGCTACGCGCTCGACGCGGCGCTGCAAGAGCCCGATCTCGCAGCCCTTGTGATCAACTACGGTCATCTTGCGACCGACCCGAACGCCCTGAAAAAAATCAACGCTGCGATCCTCGGCATTTTCGGCGGCCAGGATCACGGCATCACTCCCGAGGACGTCCATAAATTTGAACAGCAACTCAAGCAACTGGGGAAAAAGATCGACATCAAGATTTACGACGATGCCGGACACGCCTTCGAAAATCCCAACAACAAAGACGGATACCGCGCAGCCGATGCAGCCGACGCATGGAAACGTACCGTCGACTTTCTGGCGATGACGTTAAAGAAATAAATTAAACCGCGTAAAACGGGCCGAAAACCGCGCAATTAGGTCGTTGCGTTATTACTTATACATTGTATAAGAAATAACAATTCGTCACCCAATGACTGCGCGATCGCCTTATGGCACTCCTGTCCCGCTTCATGGCACGAATTTCCACTTGCCAGAAGATACTGATCTGGTTACTATGACCCATCCTGTCATGCTCCCTACCATGAATATCGGCGAGACCATCCGCAACTACCGGCTGCAAAAAGGCATGTCCCAGGGCGATATCGAAAAACGAACCGGCCTTCTCCGCTGCTACCTGTCTCGCGTAGAAAACGGCCACACCATCCCGTCGCTCGATACGCTGTCCAAAATCGCCGGCGCCATGGAGCTTCCGCTGTCGCAGTTTTTTGCCGAACCCGGCCACAGCAATGGTTCCAAGGGACTGCCGCAGCTTTCCGACGATGAAGTCCGCTTCCTGAGCCAAATCCGCCGTTATTCGACCAGCCTCAACGACAGCGACCGCAAGCTGGTTCTCGCCATGGTCAAGAAAATGGCGTCGAATTCGGGCAAGTAGCTATCAGCTCTCAGCCATCGCTAAACCCCTCATCACAATCCCTTTGCCAGCCGCCCAATCCCGTCTCGCGGAAGCGTCCGGTTGGGCTGGAAGCCGATAGCTGACAGCTGACAGCTGACAGCTTACTTTCGTTCCATGCCCCTTGGTGACCCACGGGCACCTCGCTCCCTCTACTCCTCCTCACTACACTGTGCATGGAGATACCTGTGACCACCGACGAGGAACTGAATCTTCTCGACTCGCAATTGCGCCGTTTGAAGATCGAGTACGAGATCTACTTCAGCAACCCGAACAAGAGGCCGCCTTCCGACGTGGAGTGGAAGGTTTTAAGCCTTTTGCGTAAATTCTCCGACGGCGGCGGCCGCATGAATTTCTCTCAGCGTTACCGCTACAACGAAATGGCCCAGCGCTACGCCATTTACAGCGACCTGTGGCGTAAGAAGTCCCGCATCCGCGAAGAAGGCTATCGCCGTCCGCAAGACGCGTTGCTTTCCGTGCAGGGAGTTCGCACCACCGAAGAAGATCACAAGCACCATCATCCGGTGTACGGGGTGAGTCATGCCGCTGCCGCGGTCGCCGCTGGCGCAGGCTCCTCGCAGCCCTTCACCCTTCACACAGTCGACAATGGGGAACGCGAGCAGGTCGAACGCTTATACAACACGCTGGTCGCCGCCAAGAAAAAGGCGGGCGAGAAAGTTTCGGGCGATTTCGACTCCTTCACCACATTCGTGCAGAAAAAGACCCAGCAGATTCGCAAACAGTACAAATGCGAGAACGTGGAATACTCCGTCGAACTGGCCAACGGCCAGGTCAAACTCAAAGCCAAAGCCAAAACCTAAAGGGAGAATTATGTCGAGCTTCTTTCGCCGCATTCTGGTCACGCTGGTAATTTCCTGCGGAGTCATCCTTGCAGGCGCGTTTTGGCTAGCCCCCATGGCTCTTTCCTTTTACATCGCGAAGACAGTTCCCGCCACTGCCGGCGTGATCCCGACCGATCTGAGTGATCACTCCGTGTCCCAAGCCCCCGGATTGCGGCTCTCGTATGTCGGCTATGACTTTGACGTCCCCTGGAACGATCTGGACGAAGCCAAAACGGTTCTGTATCCAAAGCACAAACGAGAGAAGACCGAAGTTGTTCTCGCCTTCCACTCCGGTCTACGGGTTGTCGTCACGGCAGTGCCGGCACGAGAATTCGCCCGTGAGTTCGCCGCGGAGTTTACGACATCGCCGCAGCAGCTGAGGACCTCTGATTATGTTCTCGCCCGAGATATCTACGAGTTCAGCCCGGAGAAAATGCACTATCTGTCCTTGTCTTCTGAACTCCAGTCGCGCGACCAGGCCATGCTCAACCTGAAGTCCATGCTGTCGGCAAAGCCCGCCGAAAACGGAATATTCAATATTCAAAGCGCCAGCTATAAAGGTTTTCAGCAAGGCAATCCCCAGGTTCGCCAGGATAGCCTGCTGATAACTCTTTACTCCGACGGGGGCAGCGTCCAATTAAAGTTCTGGCAAAAGGACTATCCCGCCGGCGTAACGCAGGCCGAAATCAACCGCATCGTCCAGTCGCTGCAACCCAGCACTGCACACGAAAACTACGCGATCGCGAAGTCCGAACGATAGAAAGCAGAGATCAGCGCGGCGCAATCCCGTGGAAGAGCGGCCCTTTCAGGGCCGCGTCAGGCCCTTGGTTTTTGGGAAGAGCACGGCTTCAGCCGTGCCGACAGAAGACGCAAATGATGTGGACTTTAGACCCGGAGGATCTTTCCCCCCAACCTCTCCGCGTCGTCGACGTACTTCCAATCGCACATCAGATGATTCTCACGCGCCAACGAATCCCTTCGCGCCATCCTGCTAAAATCTAATTACACTCTAAAAATCACCCCTCATGTCCAAGATCCAGCGCGCCATCCTTAGCGTCACCGACAAAACCGGCCTCGTCGATTTCGCCCGCAAACTTTCCGCTCTCGGCATCGAACTCATATCAACCGGGGGCACCGCCAGACTCTTGCGCGATTCTCAAATAACCGTCAAAGACATCTCCGACCTCACCGGCTTCCCCGAAATGCTCGACGGCCGCGTCAAGACTCTGCATCCCAAGGTGCACGGCGGCATCCTCCATCGCCGCGATGATCCCAAGCACGCTGTCGCGATCGCGAAACATGGTATCGCTTCTATCGACATGGTCGTTGTGAATCTCTACGCTTTCGAAAAAACTGCTGCCAAGCCCGGCGTGAAGTTTGAAGAATTGATCGAGAACATCGACATCGGCGGACCATCCATGATCCGTTCCGCCGCCAAGAATTTTCATGACGTCGCAGTGGTGACTTCCCCATCCGACTACGATTCCATCGCCGACGAACTCACACGATCCAGCGGCGCGCTCTCACGTGAAACCAAGTGGCGCCTCGCGCAAAAAGCCTTCGCCACCACTGCCGCTTACGATTCCGCCATCGCCTCCACACTCGATCGCATCACTGCAAACTCGCATCCGGAGACAGCAACGTTTCCCTCAACTCTGCGTTTCACTTTCCACAAGAGACTCGACCTGCGCTACGGCGAAAACCCGCACCAGACTGCTGCCATGTACTCCGACGGCTCAAACGCCGGCGTGGCCAATGCAATCCAGCTCCAAGGCAAGGAACTCTCCTTCAACAACATCGTCGATCTGCAAGCCGCCTGGGATCTCGCACAAGAATTCGACGAGCCAGTGGTTGCCATCATCAAACACACCAACCCCTGCGGGACCGCCACGGGCAAGACTCTCGCCGAAGCCTATAAACGCGCTCTCGAGTGCGACCCAGTCTCGGCCTTCGGCGGCGTGATCGGCGTAAATCGCCCCATCGATGCCGAAGCCGCCGAAGAAATGCACAAGCTCTTCCTCGAAGTCATTGCCGCACCTGCCTTCGATGACGCGGCCAAGGCCACGTTCGCTTCCAAGAAAAATCTCCGCCTTGTCCAAGTAACCGACCCACGCAGCTCCGGACGCATTGGTCCGGCGGCGAATGAAATCGTCCCGCGCAACTGGGTTTTGAAATATGTTTCCGGAGGCATGCTCGTGCAGGACGCCGACATCCGTCCCCTGCAAGACGCGGATCTTAAGGTTGTAACCAAACGCGCTCCAACTCCGGAAGAGACTCGCGCCCTCCTTTTCGCCTGGAAAGTCTGCAAGCACGTGAAGTCGAATGCCATCGTCTACGCGCGCGACGGCCAGACCGTCGGCGTCGGCGCCGGCCAAATGAGCCGCGTCGATTCCGCCAGGATCGGCGCGATGAAGGCTCAACTCCCTTTACACGGCACAGTCGCCGCCTCCGATGCCTTCTTTCCTTTTCCCGACGGCGTAGAAGAAATCGCCAAGGCCGGCGCCACCGCCATCATTCAACCCGGAGGCTCACAGCGCGATCGCGAAGTACTCGCCGCCGCCGACCGTCTGGGCCTGGCCATGCTGTTTACCGGCGTCCGCCACTTCCGCCACTAAAAGATATTGTTGATTCCCTGATTGTTGATTGCTCGATTGTAAAGATGTGTGCGGTCCTAAGCCTTGTCATGCAGAGCGAAGGGAGAAGGCGAGCGAAGCGATCCCTCTCCCGCACTCGAAGCATCCCTACCGCCACCAAAAGCCCCGCTGCACATGGCTTTTCAATAAGCAATCAAAAATCAACAATCAACAATCTCCTACCAGTCCCTGACCTTCCGGTGCCTCCAAGTTGCGCGCGCAGGGCAGTCTTTTTTCCCATCCCGCCGCCTCCGCAGGATAGAATAAAAGCACCTTTTCGCCCGCGGCTTTGCATCCAAGCAAGCTGAGGTTTCGGAAACGCGCTTTCAGCGCAGTCAGGTCAAGCATGAATCGAATCTTTCGCATTTTTTTAATGATCTCGGTGGCCGCGGGCACTGGATCTAGCCAAACCAGCTCGTCTTCTCCCGCGGAATCCAACGCTTCCGAGGTCAAGACACAACCTTCTCCCCGCAAAGCAGATCATGCCGCCGCCTACTACCACTACACGCTGGCGCACATGTATGAGGAGATGGTCACGGCCTATGGCCGCAGCGACCTGGCTGCCAAAGCTACGGAGGAATATCGGCTTGCCATCGACGCCGATCCGTCGTCGGAATTCCTGACTTCCGGCCTGGCTGAGCTCTACGTAAAAACCGGACGCATCGCCGACGCTGTGAAGGAAGCGCAAGACATCATCAAGCGCGATCCTAAAAATTTGGAAGCCCACAAACTGCTCGGCCGCATTTATCTTCGCTCTCTCGGCGACATGCCTGGCAGTTCCGGCTCCGACAACATCCTGAAGCTGGCCATCGACCAGTACGAGCAGATTGTGAAGCTCGACCCCGAGAGTGTCGACGATCACCTGCTCCTCGGCCGCCTGTATCGCTTGAACAATGATCTTCAGAAAGCGGAGGGCGAACTTAAGTCGGCCATCAAGATCGATCCCGGTTCGGAAGAAGCCGTGACCACGCTGGCCATGCTCTATACCGACGAAGGCGACACGGCGCACGCTCTCAAGGTGCTGGCCTCAATTCCCGACTCCGCCCGTTCCGCCAAGCTTTATGCCGCGCTCGGCGCAGCCTATGAGCAACGCAAGGATTACAAGAGCGCCATTGACGCCTTCCGCCATGCCATTGTTCTCGATCGCGACAATCTCGACGCCATTCGCGGCCTCGCCGAGAACCTGTTGAACGAGGGACAACTTGACGCGGCACTGGAACAATACAAAGTCATCGCCGATTCCAATCCGGAGGACGCGCAAACTTACGTCCGCATCGCCGAGATCTATCGCCGCCAGGCCAAATACGATCTGGCGCTTGAAAATCTGAAGCACGCGGACACCCTCGTTCCTGACACCATGGACGTTCCCTACAGCATGGCCGCGGTTTACCAGGCCCAGGGCCGCTATGACGATGCCATCAAGCTGCTGCAAGATCTGGTAAAGAAAACCGAGAAAAGCGAAACCGGATCGAGCCAGGCTGACCGGAACAATCGAGCCATCTTCATCGAACGGTTAGGCATGGTCTATCGTGAACAAGAAAACTATAGCGCCGCTGTCGATACCTTCCGCAAAATGTTGCCCCTGGGCGAGGAAAACGCCCGCCAGGGCTACCAGGAAATCATCGACACTTATCGCGAAGCCAAGCAGTGGCCGCAAGCTACCGCCGTCGCCAAAGAAGCAGTACAGAAGATGCCGAACGATCGCGACCTACGCATGGTGTTCGACGCGCAACTCGCCGATACCGGCGAAGTCGAGAAGGCTGTCACCGACATCCGTTCCCTGCTGAAGGGCGGCCCGGAGGATCGCGAAGTTTATTTGCGTATGGGCATTATCTACACGCGCTCCAAGAACTGGAACGGAGCCCTGGAAGCTCTCGGCAAAGCGGAGCAGCTATCGACCAAGTCGGATGACAAGGCCTATGTCAGTTTCCTTCGCGGCGACCTTTATCAGCGCCAGAAGATGTTTGACCAGGCCGAAGCCGAATTTAAAAAGGTTCTGGCCGTCACTGCACCCACCGATCCGCAAGCGGCCGCTACGCTGAATTATCTCGGCTACATGAATGCCGACCGTGGCGTAAAACTCGACGAGTCGCTCAACTTCGTGAAACAGGCCCTGACTTTCGAACCCAACAACGGCGCCTATCTCGACTCGCTCGGCTGGATCTACTTCAAGCTGGGCAAGTACGATCTGGCGGAACAAAATCTGACCAAGGCCGAAGCTCGAATGGGCACCGATCCCACGGTGCAGGAGCATCTCGGCGACCTCTATCAGAAAACCGGCCGCCTGAAACTAGCCGCCGCCCACTGGGATCGCGCCGTCCAGGAGTGGAACAAGACCGTGCCTGCAGAACAGGACGGCGAAGCCTTCGCCAAAGTCCAGCAAAAACTCGATGCCGCGAAAGTAAAGCTGGCCAAGGAAGAATCGGACAAGCGTTAACCAGCGTTAACGCTTGTCATGTTTAACGCTGGTTCATCCCGAGCAACGCGAGGGACCTAGGTTTTTGATTGCGCCATAAGAATTCATGGTTGAAAGCTGCAATCGCTCGTCCCCGCTTTCAACCAACAATTGTCAATCAACAATGCTATGCTTCCCAAATGTTGGCGCCCTGCGCGGTGCACCTCGACCACTCCCGTGGACGCCGTTTCCCTGAGGAAAAACATCCATACCGCAACGACTTTCAACGTGACCGCGATCGCGTCATCCACGCCCGCGCCTTCCGCCGCCTCGAATCTAAAACGCAAGTCTTCACCCGCCGTTACTCCGACCACTTCCGCAATCGCCTCACTCACACCCTCGAAGTTTCCCAGGTTTCTCGCACCATAGCGGGCGCGCTCGGCCTCAATGTCGATCTGACCGAAGCTCTGGCCCTGGTTCATGACATCGGCCATCCGCCCTTCGGACACGCCGGAGAGAAAGCTCTGAACGCCGCCATGCGCGAGCATGGCCTGATCTTCGACCACAACCTCCACGCCCTCCGCATCGTCGAAGATTTCGAACAGCGCTACGCCGCTTTCCGCGGCCTGAACCTGACCTTCGAAGTTCGCGAAGGCATTATTAAACACTCGCGCGACTACCGCTCGAAAGACCATCCCGAACTTGCCGAGTATCTTCTCGACCAGCGCCCGCCGCTGGAAGCCCAGCTGATCGACCTGACCGACGAAATCGCCTACAACACCGCCGACCTCGACGATGGATACGAAGCGCATCTGCTCACGCTGGAAGAAATCTGCGAAGGCATCCCCATCTTCGAACGCTTCTACCACGATGTCGCCGAACTCTACCCTGATGCCCCCGACAAACTAAAATTCAATGAAACGCTGAAACGCGTCCTTAATCTCTTCGTCGACGACCTGATCGCCAACACGCGAATTCGCCTGAGTCAAGGCAAGATTCAAACTCTCGAGGAAGTCCGCAATCATCCCGAACGCCTCGCCGCTTTTAGCCCGGCCGTTGAAGCCGAGCGCAAGCAGAACAAAGATTTCCTATACGAAAATCTCTATTACAGTCCGTCGCTGGCCGGAGAAAAAGAGGATGCGGAACGAGTCGTCAAAGAGCTATTCACGTTTTGGATGGACCATCCGGAAACTCTCCCCCACAACTACCAGGAGAAAGCCAGACAAGATTCCCTACCGCGCGTAGTCTGCGACTACATCGCCGGCATGACCGACAATTTCATCTTTGAGCAATATGAAAAGCATTGCACAGCAGAAAGCTGACTGGGTATCGTTGAAGGACCGCCGCCCTCGGCGATCCCGCCTGGCAAGCCCCGAAGTCATAGGTCGGCACGTTCGATTTTCACGGCAGTTTTTATATCAGGTTTGCCAAAATTACCCTCCGGTTTCATCTCAGTCTCTCTCCGGTTTGCAAGCGCAGCTACAATGTCTTTAGTAATCAAGCCTTTAGCCGTTCAACCCTAATGGGGGATTTGGCATCCCACCTGTAGTAGGAAGCATGGCACCGCAGTGGGGCCCGCTGTTCAAGGCAAGCGTCGCGTCAGCGCTGGTTGGGTTCAGCAAAGCGAAACCACTGAATTTCATTCAAGGCTACAAGGACGCAATCGAATTTTACGCACGCCCAGGCGTGCCGGAGGAGCTGGAACGCTCCCCTAACTTGGAGGAAGTCCTTTATGAACAACCGCCTACTTTTCGCCCTGCCGCTGGCCGCAGTACTCGCTTTCCCCGCCATCGCGCAGACCACCTCGTCTAGCTCAGATCAGACTCAGCCTGCCGCCACGCAGCAGACTCAGTCGACGTCGACGTCAATGTCTAGCGACACCAGCGCAAGCGGCAAAGCGCCTCTGGCCGCGCCCTCCCGTGAAGGCTTCTGGGGACGCGTCAATCCCTTTGCCCGCAAGAAATATGTGCGGCGCCAGACTGAGCCGATCCGCGACCGCGTCAACGAGCTCGACGAGCTGACCTCGTCCAACAGCAAGTCCATCAAAGATACCGACGCGCGCGCCCAGCAAGGCATCAAGCTGGCCTCCGATAAGGCCAACGAAGCCGATCAGCACGCGGTCGACGCCGGCAACAAGGCCACTATGGCGCAGCAGAGCGCGCAGCAGGTCTCGACCCGCGTCCAGACTGTGGAGACCGTGGTTGGCAACATCGACCAGTACAAGGCCTCCAACCAGACTGAGATCCGCTTCCGGCCCGGCCAGACCGTCCTGAGCAAGAATGCCAAGGACGCTCTCGACACCATGGCCACCAGCGTGAAAGGTCAGCGCGGCTACATCATCGAAGTGCAGGGCTTCTCGTCCGGCAAAGGGCAGACCGCAATCTCCAACTCGCAGAAGATGGCCGAGTCGGTAGTGCGCTATCTCGTCCTGAACCACGAGATCCCGGTCTATCGGATCTACCTGGTCGGCATGGGCAATGCGCCCGCGCCAACGACGGATGAAACCGCGAAGACCAAGCGCATCAGCGGAGGCCGCGTAGAAATCAGCCTCCTGAAGAATGACCTGGAGCAGCTCTCCGCCAACAACGGAGCGCCCGCCACCACGGCCGATCAACAGCAGCAACCGAAGTAAGCTCGGTAAGACGTAAAGTTGGGTCGTAAGTTTGGGACTACGGGCGCCTCGCCTATAAGTCCCTCCCCCGGAAAAAGCCCTTCGCGCAAGCGAGGGGCTTTTTCATTGTGACCCGGCCGAGGAAAGCAGATTCCTCCGCCCCTCGCGTTCGCTCGGTGGTGGGAATGACAACGCTGGGGGGCACAAGGCTGAGTCGACGCCGGCCGTAGGTATATCTCCTCACATTTGTTTTGAGACCCCTTGGATAAAATATTTGATTTGTTTGGGTTGCGAAGAAGAAGAATAGGTACGCTGCCCAGCCCGCAAAATCTTGAAACGATGCGACTTACGGCTAAAATATTGCGAAATAAGGAGTCAGCGGTGCCTTGGAATGATGCTCGGCTTCTGTTGGCGAACTTTTGGCTTGGACGCCACAGAGCCAGTCTGCGCTTCCTGGTTTTCTCAGTAAAGCTGGTTTTCTCAGTAAAGATTGTTCGTCACACGAAGTGCGAATCTGTCTGTGGAAAAGAGAAAAAGGGACTCGGACGGTTGAGGTTTCGCTACCCGCGGACTGCACTCGCCCATCAAGGTAGTGTCCTAATCTGGGGCACCACCAGTCCCGCCACCGTTTTTGACTACCCTTTCGATCTCCAGTAGCCTGTCTGTTCTCCATGATTGTGACTTCAATTTCGACTTCGCCGGCGATATCCGTGCAGGGGCTCAGGAAGTCGTACGGCGATGTGGAGGCGGTGAAGGGAATCGACTTTGAAATCCGGTCGGGGGAAGTGTTTGGCCTGCTGGGGCCGAACGGCGCGGGCAAGACGACAACGGTCGAGATTCTGGAAGGGCTGCGGCCTCGCACGGGCGGTGAAGTCACCGTTCTCGGGTTTGATCCTGACCGGCAACGGCAGCGGTTGAAAGATCGCATCGGCGTGTGCTTGCAGGCTACGAATCTGCCGGGGAAAATCCGCGTTCATGAAGCGATGGACGTATTCGCATCGTTCTATAGCCGCAACGTGAATCTTGACCAACTGCTGAAGAGGTTACAGCTCGAGGAGAAGCGGAATGCCTTTTACGAAACGTTGTCCGGAGGGCAAAAGCAGCGGCTGGCCCTGGCCCTGGCGCTGATCAACGATCCCCAGCTTATCTTTCTCGATGAGCCGACCACCGGACTTGATCCGCAGGTGCGGGCGGAAATCCACACGCTGCTCGAAGAGTTGAAGCGCGAACAGCGGACGATTCTGCTCACTACGCATTATATCGAAGAGGCGGAGCGGCTGTGCGACCGCGTGGCCATCGTCGACGAAGGGCGCATCATCGCGCTCGATACTCCAAGCCGCCTGCAGCAGCAGAGCCGCAATGCGTCGAGTATTGTCGTGACCTGCGCCACGCCGTTTCCGCAGCCTCGTCCTGCATGGGCAGAGGCCACTGAGAGCACGATCGATTCCGCGGGGCACACGCTCACGGTGCGTTCGCGGCGCCCGGCGGCCACTCTCGTCGATCTGGTGAAATGGATTGACCAGCAAGGTCTCGAACTCACGGACGTTCGTCTCAAGCAACCGAGCCTGGAAGATGTATTCATCGAGATGACGGGAAAGAGCCTTCGTCAATGAAGAGTTACAAGGCTCTGATTGCGATCGATCTGAAGCTGGCTCTGCGCAACCGGTCTGTCATTTTCTTCAATTATCTCTTTCCGCTCATTTTCTTTTTCATCTTCGGGCAGGCGATGCACGCCGAGCGCGGCGCGGCCATCACCATGGTCATTGCCATGGTGCTGATCATCGGCATCCTGGGCAACGGACTGATGGGCGCGGGCATACGGGCGGTGCAGGAACGCGAAGCCAATATTCTTCGGCGCTACAAGGTTACGCCCATCACGCCGGCTCCCTTGCTCGTCGCCTCGGTGGTCACCGGCTGGATTCTCTACATGCCGAACGTGATCCTCATCCTTGCGCTGGCGCACTTCCTATACGGGATGCCCTGGCCGCAGTCGATGGCCTCGATTCTCATTTTTACTACCGTGGCCATTGCCGGCTTTCGCTCGATTGGATTGATCCTGGCGTCGGTGGTGAACTCGATGCAGGAAAGTCAGCTGATCGTGCAGTTGATTTACTTGCCCATGCTGTTTCTGAGCGGCGCCACGTTTCCGCTTTCCATGTTTCCGCCGTGGCTGCTGGTGGTGACGCAGTTTGTCCCCGCGAGTTATATGGTGACCGGCATTCAGGGAATGCTGCTGCGGCAGGAAGGCCTGTGGGCCAACCGCGAGCCGATGCTGGCGCTGGTGCTCACCACGTGCGTGGGTCTTTTCATCGCTTACAAATTATTTCGATGGGAGAAGGAAGAGAAGATTCGCGCGTCCGCGAAGCTATGGCTGCTGGCCGTACTCGCACCGTTCCTGTTGCTGGGCGCGTGGCAAATGCATACTCGCAGCGGTATGGCGAAGACCAAGATTTTAAACCGCCAACTCGCGCGGGGCGACACTTATCTGATTCGTGGAGCGCGCATCTTCGTCGGCAATGGCAAGGTTATTGAAAATGGGGCTGTGCTGGTGCGCGCCGGAAAAATTGCCGAGGTTTATGACGGCGCTGGGCCCGATGCAAAGTCAGTCAACGCAGAAATCGTCGAAGCGATCGGCAAAACGATTCTTCCCGGGCTGATCGACGTGCACGTTCATCTCGGAGCGCCCGGCGGATTCTATCCGGACATGAGCAAGTACGATCTGCAGAAGAGCATGCTGCGTGAATTGTCCGCCTATCTTTACAGTGGGGTGACCACGGTGCGAAGCGTGGGCGACGGATTGGACAGCGTTTTGAAAGTGCGCTCCACGGTTAACGGCGGAGAGGCTCTGGGCGCGCAGGTATTCACCTGTGGCCCGCTGTTCACGGCTCCGGGAGGCCATGGCACGGAATACTTCAACGGTCTTCCCGCCAATATTCGAGCCAGTGCTGAAAAACAATTTACGCGTGTTCCGGCTTCCGCCGACGAAGCCCGGCAGCAAGTCGATGAGTTGAAGAAGCAGGGCATGGACTGCATCAAGGCGATTCTCGAAGCGGGCGCAGGCGGGAAGGTCTTCAATCGACTGGACACCGGACTGTTTGAGGCCGTCGCTCAGGCTGCGCATGGGGACGATTTGCCATTAGCAGTACATACCGGAGATGCTCGTGATGTCAGCGACGCGGTGCAGGCTCAGGCGAACTCGATTGAACATGGATCATTTCGCGAAGCGATTCCGGATGCGTTGTTCGAACGGATGGCCAAGCAGGGAACGTTCTACGATCCGACGTTGAGTGTGGGCGAGGCTTTCAAAGATTTCGCAGCCGGCAATGCAAGACTGCTAAAGCGCTCTCTCGTGCAGCAGGTAGGACCGCCTGAACTCTTGCAGGGAACGGAAGAAGCTCTCGGCTCCAAGGACACTGAGGCGATGCGCGCGGCGCTCGCCCGATATCCGATTGACATGAAGGCCGCGGTCGATAACCTGAAGCGCGCTCAAGAACACGGGGTTTTATTGGTCACGGGCAGCGACGCGGGAAACTTTCTCGTGATTCACGGGCCGACTGTGCAGCGTGAGCTGCAACTCTGGGTGCAGGCGGGGATTCCGGCGGCTGTGGCGCTGCAGGCGGCGACGTTCAATGCTGCCCGCCTGCTGCGGGCCGAGCAGCATATCGGTTCCATTCAACCTGGCAATGACGCAGATTTGCTGGTGGTCGACGGGAATCCTGTCGAAGACATCTCCGCAACCGAACGAATCTCACTGGTTGTGTTCAAGGGCGAGCGGGTCGAGCGCAATGCACTGTTCGATCAGCACTGATCAGGAAGTACAACGGTGAGTTATTCTGATGAGATGGGAATGCGCTTTCCGTCCGCTGGAGATCAGAAGCTGATCCAGATCGTGGACTCGGCGTTAACGGATGCGGCCCGCAGAAGCGGCGATTGGCTGGTATGCCGTCCGGGATGCACGCAATGTTGTATCGGCGCATTCTCCATCAATCAGCTGGATGCGGAGCGATTGCGGCGCGGCCTGTCATCTCTTGCGAGGAGCCAGCCTGAGCGGGCAGAAAAGGTGCGGCTGCGCGCCCGAGAGTCGGTTGCGCGTTTGACGCCGGAGTTTCCTGGAGATGCGATCAGCGGGGTGTTGGATGAAAGCGAAGAAGCTGCGCTCCGCTTTGCCGATTTTGCCAATGATGAGCCCTGTCCGGCGCTCGATCCGCTGACGGGAAACTGCGATCTGTACGAATCGCGGCCCATGACCTGCCGGGTGTTTGGTCCTCCGGTGCAATCGGAGGATGGGTTAGGCTGTTGCGAACTGTGCTTTCACGGGGCGTCGGAGAAAGAGATTGCGGCCTGTGAGATGAAGCCGGATCCAGATGATCTGGAATCGCGCCTGCTCGAGGAGCTGGAAGCAAATACAGGGACGCACGGAAATACTATCATCGCCTTTTGCCTGGCATCGTGATCCCCATCAGGCCTGTTTCTTTTCCAGTTCCGCCCAGCGTGCGTAAAGTTCATCCACTTCTCTCTGCGCCTCATCAAGCTCGGCGTGAGCGTTCATAAGGCCTGGGGCGTCGCTGGCAATTGAAGGCTCCGCGGCGGCGCTGCGCTTCAGTTCCAGTTTTTCTTCGGCCGCGGCAACCCGCTGCTCGATGCTGGAATATTCGCGAGCTTCGAGATAGGAAAGCTTTCTTTTCGGGGACGACGGAGATTCCGCGGCTGCGGTGCGAGCGGTCCCTCGGGTGCCAGCCTGCGCCGCTTGCTGGCGTTCGGCTTGCCAAGTCTCCCATTGCGAGTAATCGGCAAAACGTTCGGCGCTGCCTTGGCCGTCCAGGCCAAGGACAATGGTCGAGACTCGATCGAGCATGTAGCGGTCGTGCGTGACTAGCACCAGGGAGCCGCGAAACTCCAGCAAACTCTCTTCCAGAATTTCAAGGGTTGGAATGTCAAGGTCATTGGTGGGCTCGTCCAGCAAGAGAACGTCGGCGGGTTGAAGCATCAACTGGGCGATCAGAACCCGTGCCCGCTCGCCTCCCGACAATCGCTCAACCGGCTGGTTGAGCTGCTCGCCCTTGAACAGAAATTTCGCCGCCCAAGATGCCACGTGCGTCACCCGATCTTGGTAGATCACCGAGTCGCCTTCGGGCGCCAGGGCGCGACGCAAAGTTACATTGGGGTCAAGCTCCCGGCGCTGATCGAAGTAGACGATGCGCAACTTGTCCGCGCGACGAATCTCTCCCGCGGTCGCGGCAACTTCTCCGCGCAAAAGACGCAGCAGTGTGGTCTTGCCGCTTCCGTTCGGGCCTACTAATCCAACTCTCAACCCGGCGGTGATGATGAAGTTCAATCCCTGAAATAGCCTGCGGCCGCCGATTTCGTAGGCGACATTTTGGAGTTCAATCAGCCGCTTGGTCTTGCGATCGGTGGCGGAGAAATCGATTTGCGCGGTACCGCTTCGGCTGCGAGTGTTCAGGTCCGCGAGTTCCTCCATCAATTCCCCTGCTTTGTCGATTCGTGCTTTGGATTTTCTGGTGCGAGCCTTGGCTCCACGGCGGAGCCATTCGATCTCCGAATGAACCAGATTTTCCAGCGCTTCCTGCCGCTTCGATTGCGCATGCAGGAACTCCTCTTTCTTCTCGAGGAACGTGGTGTAGCGCCCTTTCACGCGCAGCAATCCGTCGGGATAAATGCGGCTGAGTTCCGCCATCTCCGTGGCGACGTTCTCGAGAAAGTAGCGGTCATGACTGATGACGACGCAGGCGAAGCCGGCTTGTTCCAGTACCTCTTCGAGCCACTCGATGCCAGCCAAGTCGAGGTGATTCGTGGGTTCGTCCAGGAGCAAAATGTCGGGCGCCTGCACCAGCGACTGCACGATCGCAAGGCGTTTCTGCCAACCTCCGGATAAAGCCGCCGCTTCTTTCTCGAGGTCCGTGAAGCCTGCGCGTCCCAGCGTCCCGGCAAAAAGCGTTCCGCGCTCCGATTCGGGTACATTGGAGTTTTTCAATGCAGCATCGACCACGGCCCGCACCGTGTCTCCGCGCTTGAATTCCGATTCCTGCTCCACGTAGCTGAGGCGGAGTCGCTTGCGGAAGGCGATTTCGCCGTCATCGGTGTCTTCAGTGCCCGCGAGAATTCGCAGAAGCGTGGACTTTCCTGACCCGTTTGGACCGATGAGCCCGATGCGATCTCCTTCGGAGACGGTAAAGGATACGTTCTGGAAAAGCGGATCAGCTCCAAAAGCTTTGGAGATGCTGCGGACATTAATTAGCGGCGGCAATGAGGTGCGTCTCCTGAGGGGGTCTCATTTGAGATTATCAGGAAGGACGGTGCTACCGGAGAGTACGTTTGGTCGGTTAGATACGCTGCTGCTGCGCTGGGCCGCTCGGCTTCGCCATTGCTCGACAGTCGAAGCGGCTGTCGCTACGTGGGTTGCGGCGCTACCAGGCGGGTTTGCCGTCTTTGAAGCGTAGTGTTAGGGTGTCGCCACCTTTCACCACTTCGCGGGCAAGAGTCAGGTCCGCACCATCCTGCTTGATCTTGGAGCCGGTTACTTCGATTTCATCGTTGGCTTTGAAATCCACGCCCATGTCGTCGAGAAACTTCTTGGGACAAAGAAATATCTGCATGGCATCCGGCCCGCTCTTCAGCACCAGATATGCGACGGGCTTGCCGCCCGTGGGAGGAACCATCTTCAACTCTTCGACCGTTCCCTTGAACTTCGCTTCCGTGGCAGGATCGTATTTGGGAGGGGCTTGGGCAAACGCAGAAGAGGCCAGAAAAACGAATGCCGCAAGTTTCAGGAGCCGATGGTAAATTGGGGCGGAGGAAGTCATCGTGGGCCCTCCATACCGTGAATGTTAGGCTTCTGGGGCGTGAAAAGCAATGGGATTATGAGTCGGATGTGAGCAGAACTGGCACCGCTTCCTGAATCGGAACGCACCCATCGCTCGGATACTCAAGTTCTTGACAGGGCAATTGCAACGATGTCAACCCGCTTCATTAGCCGAGTTCTTCGAAGCCCACTTTTGCAAGGCACGCTTCTATGGACAGCGACAGCCCTTCTTTGCGCGACAGCGTCCCCTCCTGGACTCGATGCCGAAACCGAAGCCGATGCCTGGCTGCGATATTCGGCGCTGAGTCAGCCAGCAGTTAAGAGTTATGAACGCTTGCCCGATAAGCTCGTGCTGCTGAACGATCGGCTGCTGACCAGAACTGCGGAACAGGAACTCATTGTGGGCGTTTCGAGAATGTTAAGCAAGCCTTTGCACACGGGCGGTGCTCTGCCTCTCGAGAATTCGATTGTTCTGGGAACGCTTACGGATTTGCACGCTCTCGCCCCGGCGCTGCATACGCCTGAGCAACTCAGAGCCGACGGCTACTGGTTGACAAGCGCAAAGATTCACGAATCTGAATGCTTGGTTATCACGGCCGCCACCGACCGTGGCGTTCTGTACGGCGCGTTTGCACTGTTGAGCAAGATCGCGCGCGGCGAAAATCTTATCGCCCTCAATGAAGTGCAGGAGCCCTATGCTGCCATCCGCTGGATCAATCAATGGGACAACCTTGACGGCAGCATCGAACGCGGCTATGGCGGACCTTCGATCTTCTTTGCCGACGGAAAAGTTCGCAGCGACCTGACCCGCGCCGGCCAATACGCGCGGTTGATGGCTTCGATCGGAATCAATGGCTGCACAGTTAATAATGTGAATGCCGCGCCTGGAGTTCTCGAAGACAGTTTCATCCCAGAAGTCAGCCGCATCGCGGATGTGTTTCGTCCATGGGGAGTACAACTCTCGATGTCCGTCGACTTAAGCAGCCCCAAATCTATCGGCGGTCTGGACACGTTTGATCCGCTTGACCCTCGAGTCGCCGAATGGTGGCGCAAAAAGATCGACGAGATCTACCGGCAGATACCGGACTTCGGCGGCTTCGTTGTGAAAGCGGACTCCGAGGGTCGACCAGGCCCATCCAGTTATGCACGAACGCCAACCGACGCGGCCAACGTGATTGCGCGCGCTCTCAAGGCCCACGGCGGAGTCGTTTTCTATCGTGCTTTTGTTTATAACCATCATCTGGACTGGCGCAATTTGAAGAACGACCGTGCCACCTCCGCTTACGAGATTTTCCATCCTCTGGACGGTGCATTTGACGACAACGTCATCATTCAGATCAAGAATGGTCCGATCGATTTCCAGGTGCGCGAACCGGCCTCCCCGCTCTTCGCTGGACTGCACCGGACCAATCAAGCCGTCGAATTGCAGATCACGCAAGAATACACCGGGCAGCAGCGACATCTCTGCTTCCTGGTGCCAATGTGGAAAGAGGTGATGGACTTTGATATGCGTGTCGACGGAAACACCGCTGCAGTGAAGGATCTTGCCGCCGGCCGAATCTTTCATCGTCCCACCGGCGGCTTCGTCGGCATCGCCAACGTCGGCATGGATGCGAACTGGTTAGGAAGTCCCTTGGCCATGGCGAATCTGTACGGATTTGGCCGTCTCGCATGGGATCCGAGTCTCAGCGCGGAAACGATTATCGATGAATGGACGCGACTTGTCTTTAGCAGCGACCCTCTAGTCATCAAGACCATCAGCGCAATGGAACTCGCCTCCTGGCACGTGTACGAGAGTTACACCGGTCCGCTGGGCGCGGGAACGCTCACCAACATTCTTGGAAATCATTACGATCCGGGACCGGAGTCATCGGAAGGGAACGGCTGGGGACAATGGCACCGTGCCGATCATCAGGGGATTGGTATGGATCGCACGCTGGCAACGGGCACCGGATTTATCGGCCAGTACCCTCCCGAAGTGCAAACGTTATATGAAACGCTGGCCCGCTGTCCCGACAATCTGCTGCTATTTTTTCACCATGTGCCCTTTACCTACGTTTTGCATTCTGGAAAAACAGTAATCCAACATATTTACGACTCGCATTTCGACGGCGCGGATCGTGCTCGCGACTTTATTTTGCAATGGAAGATGCTCGCGGGGCACATCGATGAAGAGCGTCACCGTGATATTCTTGCTCGATTCGAGTACCAAGCCGCAGAGGCGGTCGTGTGGCGCGATTGCATCGCCGGTTGGATCTATCGGCTCTCAGGGATTGCGGACCAGAAACAACGAGTCCCCGCGCCCCGAAGCGACTGAATCCTCATTTTGTTTCAGCACCTTGCGCGTTTGGCCCAGTTGGTTTAACGTTACGCTTCTGGCCGCAACAAGTCTTCCCCGACTGTTTTAGCTGGCGCAGGTCACGTCAAAAAACTCGAAAGCCAAATGGGCAAGCCTCCGACTAGTATCCCGACCTGCAACTTCTGTATCCATCGAAGATCACGGCCTGGAGCCGGAAGCGTATGCCCAGTGTCGCGGACTATTTGAAAGGTGTTCGAACCTGGCGGGAGTCTAGGTCACAACTGAGGCCTCGATTCTCGTGCTCAACGCGGCCCGCGACGCGAAAGTGCTGGACTGTTTGATCATCATGACGACGGATTTATTTCCCGACCTGGTTCCTCGTATTCGCTCCGAGCGGTCGACGCCACCATCTACCAGCGACCCCGAGCTCAAGGCCGGTTGGCGCTCCGCATGTCGCACGACTTCCTGTCCGAGGGCACGAATCGTCCGCGTCAAGCGGGGTTGGCGCCACACGTTGTGACGCGCGGAAATCCGGGTGTTTTTCTACAGCGCGAGTCTCGCCAATCGGCTGGTGAGAAAGTAAATCCACGGGGGGAGAGAGTCGCGACCTGCCGGGAGACGTCGCTTAGCCGTGGCGGTCTTCGATTGAGCTCGTCGAGGAGGAAAAAATCGCTTACCTGGGTATCGACGTTGGCACAGGCGGCACGCGAGCTCTGATCATGGACAGGACCGGAAAGGTCGTCGCTTCCGGATCGGAGGAGCACAAACCGTTCGCCAGTCCGCGGCCCGGCTGGGCAGAGCAAGATCCGCAAGACTGGTGGCGGGCTTGCGGATCGGCGGTCCGGAAAGCGCTCCATTCCTCAAAACTCTCCTTCAATCGGGGCACCGACGAGATTGCCTGCGTCGGGTTTTCCGGCCAGATGCACGGCGCAGTCCTGCTCGACTCCGGCGATGAAGTCGTGCGCAGTGCAATCATCTGGTGCGATCAGCGCAGCGAGGCGCAAAGCATCGAGCTGGCAGAATTGTTTGGCCGCGACGTCTTAATCCGTTTGACCTGCAATCCCCCGCTGACGAATTTCACGCTCACCAAACTGCTCTGGGTACGCGAGAACGAACCGGAAAACTGGGCCAGGGTCGCGCACGTGATGTTGCCAAAAGACTACGTGCGATTCCGCCTCACCGGCGAACGAGCCGTCGACGTAGCCGACGCCTCCGGCACTTTGCTGCTGGACGTGACCAACCGGCGTTGGTCCACCGAAGTTTTGAGCAAGGGGGGCATTGATAAGAATTTGCTTCCCGCTCTGTACGAATCGCCTCAAGTTTGCGGAAGAGTTTCGGCCACCGGCGCGGAAGCGACCGGCCTGCGAGTTGGAACTCCGGTGGTTGCGGGAGCCGGAGATCAGGCGGCCGGCGCTGTCGGCATGGGCATTGCCCGCGCAGGCGCGGTCAGCGCCACGATTGGAACTTCCGGCGTGGTCTTTGCCGCAACCGATCGTCCAGCACTCGATCCTCAGGGACGCTTGCACACCTTCTGCCACGCCATCCCCGGACGCTGGCACGTAATGGGCGTGACCCAGGCCGCAGGATTGTCCCTGCGCTGGTTTCGCGACCGCTTTGGAGCGGCGGTTGACGCCGGCCGTGATCCCTATGATGTCCTTGCGGACGAAGCGAGTGCAGCGCCCGCCGGTTCTGAGGGAGCTTTCTGGTTGCCCTATCTCATGGGTGAGCGCACGCCTCATCTCGATCCTAATGCCCGCGCAGCGCTGGTGGGATTGACGGCGTCCCATACTCGCGGGCACGTGATTCGCGCCATCATGGAAGGCGTGGCGTACAGTCTCAAAGACACATTCACGATCTTCGACGAAATGCGTATCCCTGTAACGTCGATTCGTTTAGGTGGCGGGGGAGCGAGGTCGCCACTGTGGAGACAGATTCAAGCCGACGTCTACGCGCACGATGTGGAAATTGTGGCGGCGGAAGAAGGCGCCGCTTATGGGGCAGCAATTCTAGCCGGCACAGGAGCCGGCGCATGGAGTTCCGTTGACGAAGCCTGTGACAGCGTGGTTCGCGTAGCGTCGCGCATCGCACCAATTCCAGCAGATTCGAAAAGGATGCAGCGTTCCTACCGCACCTACCGTAGGCTCTATCCCGGGCTGCATCAAGCCTTGGAGCAGTCCGCAACGTAACCCCGGCGAAGAAACCGAAGAAGAATTCCTAGGCCCGGCCCTTCTTCGCGGCGATGGCCGCCGGCTTGCCCGCGACTTCCCAAGGCCGCTTCGGGCGATCTACGGGTGCTTTGTCGCGGTTCTCGATGCGATCATACTGGTAAGACTCGCTCACCGTTCCCAGCGACTCGTTGTAGAGGCTGGGCAAACCCAGCCCTTCCTTCAACTCCTCGGAAAAAGACTGCAGCGCCTTCAGATGATCGGCGGTCGCCGGGATTTCTGTCTTGGAAGTCTTTAGAAATTGCTGATATCCGCGGTTGATGAGCTTCGAAATCTCGCTCCCTACCAGATATCCGGGATACGCAAAGATCTTTACCGTGTCGTCAGGCCCTTTCTGGATAGCGGCCGAGACATTATATTTCCGCAAGAACACGCGGCCGTTAGTGCCGGGGGCGTCGGTGACGTCGAACCCGTGATCGCGCAGCCAAGCCAGCGATTCCTCGTAGGTTCGTGCTTCAATTGTTTTGGCCATTTCTCTTAATTCAACCTTTCCTTGCCGGCCTGTGCTCGTGGGTTAGATGCAAACTCTTATAAGATCGAACGTAATAAGATCGAGCGTAACTTTACAGCGGTTGCATCGCCGGACGAAGCTGGCTCATCTAATCAAGCTACTACATATCTTGTTTCCCGCCCTATAGCACATTACGTTGGTCACGGCATCTCGGTTCAGTTATGGCATACGGACCCATAAAAATGTCGGGAATGTCGACTGCGGAAAACTCCGAAGAAACACGCGCAGCGGCCCTGGGACTGGGCGAAACGCTCGGCCACAGCCTTGTCGAGCGCATCGGCAACACTCCGCTGCTGCGCCTTGATGCCCTCACCCGCGACCTGCCGGGCATAGTCCTTCTGGGTAAGGCGGAATGGTATAACCCTGGCGGATCGGTGAAAGATCGCGCCGCAGCGAACATCGTTGCCGAAGCTCGACGCGCCGGGAAACTGCGTCCCGGCCAGAGTCTGCTCGATTCCACCAGCGGCAACACCGGCATCGCATACGCCATGCTGGGCGCGGCCGAAGGATTCCCCGTCACGTTGTGCATGCCGGAGAACGTCTCGCGGGAGCGCAAACAGATTCTGCATGGGTACGGCGCCAACATTATTTATACCGATCCGGGCGATGGATCCGACGGCGCAATTCGAATGGCACGCGAACTGGCTGGCAATCACCCGGATCAGTATTTTTACGCCGACCAATATTCGAACGAGGCCAACTGGAAAGCGCACTATCACGGAACCGCTAACGAAATCTGGCAGCAAACTCTGGGACGAGTCACCCATTTTGTTTCGATGCTGGGAACAAGCGGCACTTTTGTGGGCACGACCCGCCGGCTGAAAAAGCTGAATCCCGCGGTGCAATGCATCTCGCTTCAGCCGGACTCGTCGTTTCATGGAATCGAAGGCGCCAAGCACATGGCCAGCGCGATCGTGCCGAAGATTTACGATCCGCAGCTCGCCGACCGGAATCTGGAAATTTCGACCGAAGACGCCTACGCCATGGCGCGGCACCTCTCGCGCAATGCCGGGTTGCTGGTAGGCATCTCGTCCGCAGCCGCGATGGTCGGATGTCTGAAAATTGCCCGCGAGCTTCCCTGGAAGAAAGGTGAGGAAGCAGTGATCGTGACAATTCTCTGCGACTCCGGCGAAAAGTATTTAAGCGAAAGATTCTGGATGGAAGGGTGAATTGCTGATTGTTGAATTTTGATTGTTGATTAAGCTCTCCTAAGGTCCAGATGGTTTTCAATCGACAATCAGCAATCAAAAATCAACGGTTCTAATGCTGAAATTAACCCGCCACGATTACGACTCCCTCTGCCGACACGGCGAAGAAACCTATCCGGACGAATGCTGCGGCATCCTGTTGGGCCGCGTCGAGGATGACGGAACCCGCGTGGTTGCTTCGACAGCGCGCTGTGGCAACACTCGCACTGACTCTGCCCACAACCGCTACAACATCGATCCCAAAGAACTGGTGCGCATCCAGCGCGAAGGCCGCGAGCGCGGAGAAGACATCGTTGGTTTCTACCACTCCCACCCCGACCACCCGGCGCGCTGGTCGTCCACCGACCTGGCGGAGGCCCACTGGTTTGGCTGCTCCTATGTCATCACCAGCGTCGAAAAAGGCAAGGCGGCGCTCACAAACTCATTCGAACTGATCGGCTCAGACGAGAGCGACAAGCGCCTTGAGGATGAGATGGTAGAAATCATCTGACTGATGAAATGTTGATGGATTGGGAATGTGGGGACAGCCGCCCTCGGCTGTCCGCCGAGCGTTGCACGCCAGGTTTGCTGCCCGAGCAAGAGCTGCGTCGAAATCAAATCAAAACCGCAGCAGCGAAAGAATGCAGATCGCAAACTTCATAACAAGCGCTCTTATGTGAACCAAAAGCACTCGAGCTGAACTCGAGGGACAGCCGAGGGCGGCTGTCCCCACATAAGGCATGATCCAAATCCCTTGTCATCCCTTGTCCAGCGCGGCGAGCGCGCGATTTTCACAGGCAGCCAATAGAACCTCCTTTCTAGACTCACATCGATTTCTCTCAACACGATGGGCTAAAAGCCGCTCCTGGCGCGGGTTTTGCGAGGACTGACGAGAGACTTTGCACCAAATCCGGTCACTGGCCTGTGAACGGCGTGCACTCGATTGAAAACACATATAGTTACGAAGCGTGATTTTTCGTTGACTGAATTTATAGAAGGAGTACAACAGGATCGTTCTTTGACAGCTTCTTAAGTTTTTCCGGTTGGTGCGGCGTCCGGGGCTCAAGCGGAGTCACTTTCCTGATCGCAAGATTGGGAAAGAGGGTGAGCAAGGGTCTATAGCAAAGCGCTGGTTGAGGAGAACGAAGAAGAAATGTTGAAGGCAGGATAGAGTTCCGAGGCGTAGGGTAGGTTTATCCGGTTGGCGGTGAGCCCGGAGCCCAAGCGAAGATCGCGCGCAGCGCCCCGCAAGGGAAGCGGCGAGAGCAGGTCGAGCAAGGGTCAAACGCGAGCTACTGGCCGAGACGAATGGACCCTACACCACCTCGGAACTCTCTTATTTTTAGCTGTCAGCTATCAGCTATCAGCTATCAGTCCCCAGCTTTTGGATCACACGTAATTCCTGCAATACTCTCGTGGTCGTTCGCGTGAATCCATCCGGGTAAATCCGCGAGCATCCGTGGCACAGAAATTTGCGCTGTCACTTTCCCTCATTCCCGGGCCCGCCTGCGGCATAAATCTTCGGAATGCGCTGCTCCAAGGGCGGCAGCGCCGGAAAGGCCGCGTGCGGTTCTGTTTGATACCAGTAGGCGACCGAGAAATAATTGTCGGACCGATGATTAGCATGCCCGTGCTCGATCGTGGCCCGCAGAGACTTAGTAAATGGAATCGGCGAGTCCAGGTGAAAGCGATACAGTGACCAGCGCCCACCAGCGCGTTCCGCTCCCACGATCGGCGCGCCAAATAAACCATACGAGAATGTGTGCCCGCCGAAGTCCCACGCCCCCAGAAAATAGTCTTCGGACCCGGTTCCGTTGATCGACGGCGTAGTCTCGCCATCGACAAAAAACATGTCATCGCCCTCGCCCCACCAGCCATCCTGATTCTGCAGTACAGACATACTCACGCCGACGAAGTGGCCGCGCCCGGTTGCTTCCATCCAAAGGTAATTGCCTTCTCCGTTCAGATTTTTCTTATTGTCGACCAGCGGATCGCCGTTTGAATGCCAGTCATTGGTCCAGCCATGAGCTGGCGCCGCCTGCCGGTACTGAGCATGGAAGTAGAGCAAATCCCCCGACAGCGGCTTGCCGTACGCGCGGTAGTCGATATTGAAATAGAAGGCGTCGACTTTGCGCGAGCCCTCGTTCGTGACCGTGATGCGCGCGTGTTTCTGGAAAGGCATTGGGAAAAAGCTGTTGAGAGCTTTATCGGAGCCAACCGCTAGAGGCAACGACTGATAGAGGTGATACTCCCCCAGTCCGAGGCCAAAGAAATCGCCCACCGGCGTCTCCACGCTGGGAGTCGATTCGCCGTCCCAGTACATGCGCAGGACCAGAGCTTTCAGATGATACGGATCGCCGCTGGCAATCGTGAACCAGACGTGGCTGATGATCCCCGGCCCGGCGTCGTCCAGCAGGGTAAGCGTCTCTCCGGCCGCGACGGTGCGGAAGTCCGCATTCGCGCCGCTGCGGTCATAGCTGGATACTCGCTTCTGAACGTAGTTTTTGGTTTGGGGAAGGTTGTCGAGCCAGGCGACGGGATCCTGCGAGAAAAGCGGGATGGTTACCAAACAGAACGCAAGCATAACGGATAACTTTTTCATTCGAGCTCTCCCTGCCTCACCTAAGCTGTCACAGCGGAATGTTCCCATGTTTCTTCGGCGGGTTCTTGTCGCGCTTCGTCTCCAGCATGGCTAGCGCCTGAATTAGCTTTTCCCGCGTTTCTCGTGGTTGAATGACCGCATCTACGAAGCCGCGGTCGGCCGCTACGTAGGGGTTGGCGAAACGGTCGCGGAATTCGTCGATCTTTTCGCGGCGTAGCTGTTCCCGGTTCGCGGCCGCGTCCAGTTCGCGTTTGTAGACGATGTCCACCGCGCCTTCCGGCCCCATGACCGCGATCTCCGCCGTCGGCCACGCATAATTCACATCCGTGCGGATATGCTTCGACGCCATCACGCAGTAAGCCCCGCCGTACGCCTTGCGCGTGATTACCGTGATCTTCGGCACCGTTGCCTCGGCGAATGCATACAACAGCTTCGCCCCATGCTTGATGATTCCGCCATACTCCTGCGCAGTGCCGGGCAAGAATCCGGGAACGTCTTCGAACGTCACTAAAGGAATGTTGAAGCAGTCGCAGAAGCGAACGAAGCGCGCCCCTTTCACGGACGCGTTGATGTCCAGCGTTCCCGCCAGCACTGACGGCTGATTCGCGACAATGCCGACCGGACGTCCGTTGAGCCGCGCGAAACCCACGCCAATATTCTTGGCGTAGTGCTCCTGCACTTCAAAAAAATAAGCGTCGTCCACCACCGCGTGGATTACGTCTTTCATTTCGTAAGGCTGGTTCGACTGTGCCGGAACGATGGTGTCGAGCGCTGCGTCGGCGCGATCAATCGGATCGGTGCACACTTTGCGCGGAGGATCGTCCAAGTTGTTCGACGGCATAAAGCTCAACAGCTCGCGTACCATCGAAAGGCATTCTGCATCGTCGTGCGCGAGAAAGTGCGCCACTCCCGAAGTTTCGTTGTGCGTCATGGCGCCGCCGAGTTGATCTTTCGTGACTTCTTCGTGCGTCACCGTTTTGATCACGTCGGGCCCGGTGATGAACATATAAGAAGTCTTGTCGACCATCAGCACGAAGTCAGTGATGGCAGGCGAGTAGACAGCCCCTCCGGCACACGGTCCCATGACTGCTGAAATCTGAGGGACCACGCCGCTATACAGTGTGTTGCGCAAAAAGATATCCGCGTAGCCCGCCAGCGACATCACGCCTTCCTGAATCCGCGCCCCGCCGGAATCATTCAATCCAATCATCGGAGCGCCCATTTTTGCCGCCAGGTCCATAATCTTCACGATCTTCGCGGCGTTGGTTTCCGAGAGCGACCCGCCGAATACGGTGAAGTCCTGCGCGAAAACATAGACCAGTCGGCCCTCAATACGCCCGTACCCGGTGATAAATCCATCGCCGTAGATTTTTTGCTCGGCCATGCCAAAGTCGTTGCAACGGTGGGTGACGAGCTTGTCGGTTTCTTCGAATGTGCCCTCATCGAGCAAAAACTCGACCCGCTCGCGGGCCGACATCTTGCCTTCTTTATGCTGCCGCTCGCGGCGCTTGGCGCCACCGCCATCCTCGGCGAGTTGGTTCCGTTTTTTCAGTTCCGCGACTTTTTGTTCGAGATTCATGGGCCAGAATTATAGCCTTTGACCGGGGCGCACGTAGTGCTGGGATCAATGAGGTGTCTCAGCAGGAGCCGGGAGGGAATTAAGGTCTTGGCCTACAGTAATCTGTCGCCATCTCAACCACTTTTGTAAGCTGATCTTCGGAATTCTTCAGGAGGAGTTTGATGTCATCCAGACGCTGGCTCCGAGCTGGAGCTACCACAATTCTTTCTTTGGCACTCTCGACTACCATCTCTCTCGCGCAGGAAGAGCATGGACATGGTCACGAAAAACATGACCGCGACGATAGAGATGACGAGCACGGCCAGGGCCGCGACCATCACAGCGGACGCGGCCACGATCACGAGCGCCACGACCGTGACCGCTATTCCGATCATGATCGCGATGCAGCTCGCGGCTGGTACCACGATCACTACTCCCATCTTCCCCCCGGTCTGGCCAAGCGTGATCGTCTGCCTCCCGGCCTGGAGCGCCAATTAGTGGTTCGCGGATTTCTGCCTGTGGACCTCCGGCGGCAAATGCGGCCCTGTCCGCGGGAACTCGAAGTAATGCTCCCGCCCCCGCCTCCGAATTACGCACATTTCGTGATCGGCGGCAATCTGGTCCTGGTCAATCGCGCAAACTTCCAGATCGCGGACGTTTTCCACTTCGACATCCACTAGAAGTCGCATACGCATCTCAGCCCGGGGGATCTCTGGCCCCCCCGGGCCCCTCGTTCTATACGCTCGTCCCAACAAATAGTCGCTCCTGCGATACACTGCCCTGAATGTCCTCTCTCGCCGATCAGATGGGATTCAACTTCCACCCGCCGGAGCGCCGGGTTTGGAAGGTTCGAGACCTGGTTGCCGCCGTCCGTTCGCATATCGAACGCGAATATTCCGAGGCGTGGGTGGAAGGCGAGATCTCCAACTTTCGCGCTCCCGATTCCGGCCATCTTTACTTCACTCTCAAAGACGGCAACGCGCAAATTCGCGTTGTGATGTTCCGCACTTCGGCGCGCCTTCTGCGCTTCCGTCCCGCGGACGGGTTGCAGGTCGTGGTGCGCGGGCGCGTTACCGTCTATGAAGACCGCGGCGAGCTGCAGATTTCCGCGGAATACGTCGAGCCCAAGGGCGCAGGCTCGTTGCAATTGGCCTTCGAGCAACTCAAAGCCAAGCTCGAAGCGGAAGGATTGTTCGCGGCCGAGCGCAAGAAGCCGATTCCGGCACTGCCCTCGCGTATCGGCATTGTGACTTCAGCACAGGCGGCTGCGCTCCGCGACATTCTGAACGTGATCGAGCGCCGCCATCATTCCGTGAATGTGTTGATCTATCCCGCCCAGGTGCAGGGGGACGCGGCCGCGCACGAGGTGGCGGCAGGGGTGCGCTTTTTTAACCAGCACGATCTTGTCGATGTCATCGTCGTGGCGCGCGGTGGTGGTTCGGCCGAAGACCTCGCGTCATTCAACAACGAAGCCCTGGCACGAACGGTCGCGGCGTCCGGAATTCCAGTCATCTCTGCCGTCGGACACGAAACCGATTTCACCATTGTCGATTTCGTTGCCGACTTGCGTGCTCCCACGCCTTCGGCGGCAGCGGAGCTTGTGATTCGCTCGCGACAGGAGGTGGAGGATCATGCCGCCGCGTTGGGCGAGCGCCTTAGCCGCGCCATGCGCTACCGTCTTCTCATGGGCCGGCAAGCGCTGACCGAACTCGCGCAGCATGGCGCGTTTGCGCGCATGATGGAAGGGATTCGCCAGCGCCAGCAAAAAGTTGATGACCTCACCCACCGAATGGAACTTGCCGAGCGCCAGTTGCTGGAGCAGATGCACCGCCGCTGGGAAATGATTTCGGCAGCCGTCCGTCATTACGACCTGCGCCGGGTGTTCTCCGCCGTTCGCAAAGAAATAGACACGGGTACTGCCGCACTGGTATCCGTAATGCGCAACGTGCTCCTCCAACATCGAGTTCGCAGCGAGCGCCTGCAGACTGCTCTGCAGTCGTTGTCTCCGCTGGCTATCCTGGAGCGCGGATATGCCCTCGTATTTGATTCCAAAGGCCACCTGTTGAAAGACGTGCGCGGCCTCAACCTTGGCGACGAGATTTCTGCCCGTCTGGCCCACGGCAAAATTCAGGCTGCGGTGACCAAGAAGCAGGAATAAGCGAACCGGGGATTCCCATCGTTGTCGCGCTCTTTGCGGCCAAGATGGGAATTTGCAGCTACGACGCCGTGTAAAAGTTCGTGAAACTGTTAAGCCCGTAAATTTCCTGCATTACAATGGACTCGGGATTAGACTTCACCCAGGAGCAACTCGATGACGCCGGTCATCACGTCATGGCCCCAAGGCGCGTGGGTGGCGGTCGATATCCTCCTCGTGGCCTTAATCATCTACCAGGTGCTGGTGATGATCCGCGGCACGCGCGCCGCCCCCATGCTGGTCGGGTTGGTCGTTGTCTCCGTGATCTTCTATCTCGCGCGCATCGGCGAACTCACCACCCTGAACTGGGTTGTGGGCCACGTGCTCCCTTACCTGGTGTTTGCGCTCATCGTGGTCTTTCAGTCGGAAATTCGCCACGTTCTCGCCGACCTGGGAAGACGTTTGACTTTTCTTGGCGGCTCTTCTTCGGAGAGCGATTCCTACGACGACATTGTGCTGGCTGCAAATCTTTTCTCTCAGCATCAGACCGGCGCGTTGATCGTGATCGAGCGCGAGATCGGATTGCGCACCCATATCGAAAGCGGCGTGCCGCTTGATGCCCGTCTCTCCTACGATCTGCTGGCCACGATTTTTCGCCCCAGCGCTCCGCTCCACGACGGTGCCGTTATCGTGCAAAAAGACCGCATTGCGGCTGCCGCATGTTTTCTGCCGCTTTCCATGAATCCTTTGCTCTCCACCCAACTGGGCACGCGCCACCGTGCGGGCATCGGCATCACCGAAGAAACCGACGCCATTGCCGTCATTTGTTCCGAAGAAACGGGAGCAATCAGCCTGGCCATCGGCGGCCAGATCGAACGCGATATGTCTGTCGAGCAACTGCGGGAACGCCTGAGCAGCGAACTCCGCCGCTTCATGGCTCCCGTAACCTTGCCAACTACCATCGCCCGGGGTGACGATGAGTCCGATGCGCTGTTGGAGTCTCCTTTGCGCGAACCGGCGCCGCAGCGGAAGTCCGAATCCGGCGCGGAATCGGAGCCGCAATCATGATCGGACTCTTTCAGCGCTATTTTCTGCACAACTTCGGGCTGAAGTTCTTGTCGTTGCTTTTGGCCTCGGGGCTGTGGTTTCTCATTTCGCCCGACGAGCAGCCCGCCGAGGTGGCGGTGCGCGCGCCCATCGTCTTCCAGCATGTTCCCGCGCAGCTCGAGATCAGTTCCGAGATGATTCCCGAGGCGCAAATCCGTGTCCGTGGCCCGGAACGCGTCATCCGGCAGCTTCAGGCCAGCGAAATCCACGCGGAAATCGAACTGGCGGATGTGAAACCCGGCGAACGCACTTTCGAACTCACCTCCCTGCAGGTGCGCCATCCGCGAGGTGTAACCGTGGTTCAGGTAGTTCCCAGCCAGTTGCACCTGGCTTTTGATACGCGCCTGACTCGCGATGTCGAGATTCATCCGCGCGTGACTGGCAACTTTTCTGACGGGGATCAGATTGTTAAAGTCGACGCCGATCCGCCCCGAATTACCGTCACCGGGCCCAGACAGCATGTGGAAAAAATCGATGCGGCCACGACCGATCCTGTCGATGCAACGGGCACCCGCGGCGTCGCCGTCTTCAACACGAATGTGTATGTGCCAGACCCGCTGGTGCAAGTCGTGCAGGCAACTTCGATTCGAGTGACGGTGCTGGTGCAGAAAGTAGGAAGCGCTTCGTCTCATTGAACTTACTTCGCTTGGAAGAGCGGCCCGCTTAGAGCCGCATAGGGCGCTCGAAGCGGAGCGGGCTTCAGCCCCGGTGGTCGAAAATCTCCGAGGATCGCGTTGTTCCCGCCCTCTCATTTATCATTTCCTGTTCTCGTCTTTCGTGGATACTCGTCAATGTTCCTATGACCCAGCAAAGGCAGTTGTTCGGGACCGATGGCATTCGAGGTGTGGCGGGGGAATTTCCCCTGACCAAACAAAGCACGTACTTGATTGGCCGCGCTCTGGGCCACGATCTGATGCGCGCGACGGGAAGCCCGCAAGCCGCGGTTGGCCAGGACACGCGCGAGTCCAGTGGATGGATCGCGGACCGCGTCGGCGAAGGTTTGGCCGCGGTAGGCGTCGACGTGCTCAGCGCGGGCGTAATCACGACTCCGGGCGTGGCCTATCTCGCGCGTTCGCGGGCACTGGCTGCGGGCGTGGTCATCTCCGCGTCGCACAATCCCTGGACCGATAATGGGATCAAAGTCTTTTCCGGCGATGGCTTCAAACTCACCGACGCGCGCGAACTGGCCATCGAAAAGGAAATCTTCGCTTTGCTGCAGAACGCGGCGGCGGCCGAGGACACGGCAGTCAAAGTTCCGGAACCATCTTTGCCAGGCCAGGCCGAACTGCGCCATGCCTACGTCAAGTCACTAGGGGCGGACGTGTCGTCCGATCTGAGCAAGCTGCGGGTGCTCGTGGATTGCGCCAACGGTGCCGCCACCGCCGAAGCGCCGGAACTATTTCGCAGCCTCGGAGTTCAGGCTACGTTCATCCACGTTTCGCCCGACGGCAAGAACATCAATGAAGGCTGCGGCGCGTTGCATCCCGAGACTTTAGGGACAGTGGTAGCGGAATCCGCAGGCAAGTTTGATCTCGGCGTGACTTTCGACGGCGACGCCGACCGCGCTCTCTTCTGCGATGCCGCCGGCCGCGTGGTCAATGGCGATGCCGTGCTGCTGGCTGCAGCTCGCGACATGCACGCCCAAGGCAAGTTAAAGGCCGATACCGTGGTCGCAACTACCATGTCGAATATGGGCCTGGAAATAGCGCTGAAGAAGTCCGGCATTCGCATGCTACGGGCAAATGTGGGCGATAAATATGTGCTTGAGGAAATGCTCAAAACCGGAGCCACTCTTGGGGGGGAGCAGTCCGGCCACATTATTTTCCGCGACGGCGAAGCGACGACCGGCGACGGCCTGCTCACCGCGCTACGCCTGATGGACATCATCGTTCGCTCCGGCAAGCTGCTGGCGGAGCTAGTCGGCGATCTCAAAGTGTTTCCGCAAAAGATTCAGAATATACGCGTGCGTGAGAAAATTCCGTTCGCCCAGATTCCCGCGATCCAGTCGGCCCTCGACGCCGCCGAACGCGAACTCGATGGCAACGGTCGCGTGGTCGTGCGTTACTCCGGCACCGAGGCGCTGGCCCGCGTCATGGTCGAAGCCGAGTCCGAGGAGAAGATGCGGGCGCTGACCGCCAGAATTGCCGCCGAAATTCAGAAAGCGCTGGGCGTGTAGGACGGGTTTATGGGCAGAGGTTATGTGGGGACGAACGCCTTCGCCCGGCAAGACTGGGCGAAGACCGGCGCACTGCTTTCGCTGCTCTAACGATCTATCGCTTCCGCTTTTTCCCCGCCGCCCGTACCGGCGCTTCCTCCAATACCGCAAACTGAATCTTCTTCTCCACCGGATCGATCCGGTCTACCAGCACGCGAATCTTCTGCCCCAGGTGATACCTCTTGCGCGACCGCTGCCCAATGATCTCGCGAGTGTTCTCGTGGAACGTGTACCGGTCGTCGGTCAAAGTATTCAGCGGCACCAGTCCCTCGACAAACAAATCCGTTAACTCCACGAAAAATCCGAACTTGGTGACGCTGGTGACGAGCCCATCGAAGTCCTCCCCAATGCGATCCTGCATGAACTTCACTTTCTTCCCTTCCATCAGGTCGCGTTCCGCGTCGTCGGCCCGGCGTTCCAACTGGCTCGACTCTTCCGCAATGTCATGCAGCTCCTCCCAAGGAATCGGGCCGCCCAAAGGCTCGAGCGCCTCCCGATGAGCCGCACGATCGCGCCGCTTCGACCACGGGGATGGCAGGTCGTCGCTGGCGCTGAGATTCGTAGCGCCGGCCTCCCGCCGGCCCGATGGCGGGCTGAAAGCCCGCGGGAGTTTGACGTTTCGGTCGTCTGCGAAGCCGTGCGCCACGCCTGCAGACTCGCGCGGGCGAGACGCTCCCGCGACAGCCGGCGGGGCGCCGGCGCCACTTTCCCGCAGCCCATCTTTCAAAATCCGATGCACAATCAAATCCGGATAGCGCCGGATCGGCGACGTGAAATGCGTATAGCTCGTCGCCGCCAGCGCAAAGTGCCCCAGATTCTCCTCCGAGTACCGCGCCTGCTTCAACGAACGCAGCATCAGGTAACTCAGAATGCGCTCTTCCGGCTTGCCCGCAATCTTCTCGGTGAGCTTCTGATACATCCGCGGCGTGATGTGCACTTCTTTCGGTACTTCAATCTCGCGCACACGCTTGCCGGTGCCATAAGCGGCACGCCGATCACCCTTGGTTTGCACCCGATGAATGGGCAGCGGTCCCACGCCCAACGAATACCCGAACGTGGCCGCGATCACTTCAAAGTCGTAAACCCGTTTCGCATCCGGCTTTTCGTGGACACGATACAGCGACGCGATGCGCTTTGACTCCAGGTGATGGGCAACGCACTCGTTGGCCGACAGCATGAACTCTTCGATCAGCCGGTGCGCCGTGTTGCGCTCCGAGCGCGCAATGCTTTTCATCAATCCAAACTCGTCGAACTCGATGACCGGCTCGGGCAAATCGAAATCAATGGACCCACGGCGCTGCCGCTTGCGGTTGAGAATCAGTGCCAGATCGCGCATTAGCTCAAAGGTTGCCACCAGCGGCGCATAGCGTTCGCGCGCCGCCGCATCGCCTTCCAGCATCGCATTCACTGCGGTGTAGGTCATTCTTTCAGCCGACTGGATCACGCCCTCACTCAACTCATAATCTACGATCTCGCCGCGGTGGTCTATTTCCATCAGGCACGACAGCACCAGCCGTTCCACCTGCGGCCGCAAACTGCAAATGTCCGTCGACAACTCCAGCGGCAGCATGGGAACGGCACGGTCAGGAAAATAAACGCTGGTGCCACGAAGCCGCGCTTCCTGATCGAGCGCCGACCCGGTTGTCACGTACTGCGCCACATCGGCGATATGCACCTGCAATTCGAAATTGCCATTGAGCAGCTTGTGTACGTAGACGGCGTCGTCAAAGTCGCGCGCCGTTTCGCCGTCGATGGTCACAATCGGCAGCCCGCGAAAATCCCGGCGCCGATGCAGTTCCTGGGCCGGGATGTCTGCAGATGCATCCCCCGCCCCCGCCAGCACCGGCGCCGGAAAGTGATGCGGCAGATGAAACTTGCGAATCGTAATCTCGACATCGACGCCGAAATCATCCTCGCGCCCCAGAACCTCAATCACACGCCCCCGCGGATTCTGCGTTGGCGAAGGCCAATCGGTAATCTCGACGTCAACCACTACGTCCTCAAGATCGTCCCACTGGCTCCGTCTTGCCACCTCGTCCCCCAACACCCGATCCACGGATTTATTCCTCCGCGCGCTCTGTGGTTCACGAGAAGCAGATGCGCCGTCGGGCACTTCCATCCCCGCCGGAATCACGATCTCCTGTGTAATCTTGGAGTCGATGGGTGTAACGTAGTTGCGCTGTTTCCCATAGTGAAAAGTTCCCACCACGGTCGGGTGCGCGCGCATCACCGGCCGCACAATCCGTCCTTCCGCGCGCCCGTCTGGCCGCACATTACTGATGTCAACCAGCACGAGATCCCCGTGCATGGCGTTGCCAATCAGATGCGGCGCGATAAAGATATCGCCGGTGAGCCGCGCGCGCAGTGCTGGGCTCAACGACTTGCCGTCGGGAATGACGAACCCGAAACCATCGCGGTGCATGGTCAGCCGGCCCGCCACCAGGTTCTTTTCCGCAACGGCATTTGGCAGCGCATAACGGTCGGAGTCGCTCCGAATCAGCGCTCCGCTAGCCAGCAGTTTCTGCAAATGCTCGTCGAGTGCCCGGCGCTCCTCGCCATGCAGGCTCAGTTCGCGTACCAGTTGCTTGAATCCCGCCCCCTGCTTCGGCTGTTTCGCAATATGTTTCAGGATGGTCGAATCGGTAATCATAGGCGGCGGCTGTCTGCCAGGCTTTCAGCATACCTCACAGGGCATACAGCACAGGGGGTGGCCAGGTCCAGGACGGGCGACGGAAGATGGCAGCCCTGCCTTTAAACAGAAAAAGCGGAGTGTCCGTACGGTAGCGGACAGACAACCCAATTGCAGCCATTAAATAATTTTGACAAATCGAACGTCTGCGCGCGTTTCCAGAAGGTCCCAGATGTACGACGATGAGTTGTTCCCCCTTCAAACTCCTATCTGCCCAATCTGCCATCAGCCTGTGTCGTTGAACAATGCGAAAACGGATGAAGGCGGCAGTGCGATTCACGAAGCTTGCTATCTCGTTAAACTCGGGGTTGCACCTGGGGCAGAAAATGAACTCAAAGTGTCTAACGTGTATCTTCTGAGACCTACGTTCCTGAAAAGACACAGCGGGCATTAGCGACGGGTGAGCGTATCCCCCCAAGATCCGTTTACTTCGCAACATAGCATCAGGGTTTCGCCGTATTCCCGGACGCGTATGACGGCGGTAAAGTCCTGCTAACTTTAATGCTGGTCCCTGGCGCTAGAGGAGAGCGTATGAAAAATGGCCACGGAGAACCTTGGCTTATTCAACCATGGGAATCTCTGTACAAAGATGCGCTCTTCGAATCCGATGTGCGAAAGATGCCTCACCGCATTGAGTTGGCGAAGCATGCAGTTCTAGATCGCCTGGAGGACGTCACCTGTGCCCGCAAGAAAGAGCGTTTTCAGGCGGGAGAAATGCTAGCTCTCCGTGATGCCCATCGCGCCCTGAGAGCACTGGAGCAACTGTACCTCACGGATGCTTCGGACAAAAAGATCGCGTAAGCAGCCGTGCCGCGTTTCTAAACTCTCAGCGGGCTCGCCCAGTCCACCACAAGACTTTCCCCACGATTCGCCAATCCGAACCGGCGGTAATTGATACCGCTTCGTACTCGCGGCGGTCAGATACAAGCGCGTCCATGTGATCGAAGCGAAGCATGCGCGAGACCAGCAATCCCTGCTCCCGGTGCCAAGCGACGACGATTTGTCCCACCAGCCGATCATTCTCCGTGGAGGCTGTGTCGACCGCGATGATGTAACCGTCGAGAATCAAGGGAGACATCGAATTCCCCTTCACGCGAAGACAGACAGTGGAAACCGGGTTGGGACACCAGTCTCGCGGAGCCGCCAACACGGATTCGGGCGAGATGTCGGTGAGATCCGTGGTATCTCCCTGAGCGCCGGGAGTGCCGGCGTGCACCGGCAGAAGCGGGATCGCAACCAGGTCGACCTTGGCCAGCGAATGCTTTTTCTGGCTGCCCGCATTCGCAATCTGGACATCGAAGATTCTATTTTCGGAGAAGCGGCGATTCGCCTCAGGCAGCACTCGGGTCACATCCGACAGCCGAAGGCCGGCCCGCTTCCAAAAGAACCAGCACAACGGTGCGTCGGCCAAATTGCCCAGTCGTATGTAGGTTTCGCCCGTGGGTTCGGCAACTCCCCTTTCCCAGCGCGAGACCGCCATTGCCGATACGCCCACGCGGCTCCCGAAGCCTTCCTGGCTGAGCTTGCGGGTCTGGCGCATATCCTCGATCTTGCGCGACCACTCGGGAACGGCGATTTCCGATTTTCGACGCACGGCTGTCACCAGGAAAGGATTTCGAGCCGGAGCGGAACCTCACTGGGCCTATGAGAGGGTCAGCCCTAGCACCCGAAAACGATTGTACGCTAACGTACCTCTTGCCGTCTGCTCTAAATCGCTCATGTTAATTTAACGGCTTAAGCTAGTATTAGTCGTTAGCCCGCATATCGGTGCCGGCAAGGGAGCAGTTTGGCGAAAACTCAGTTGGATGTCTCGCAGAAGGTCCCGGCTAAGTCCCCGACCAAGGGTATTGACCCCCGTTCGATTCGCAATGAAATTCTCCTGGCGCTTCCGTCAAAGGAATGCGCCGCTGTCCTTGGCGAACTGGAATTTATGGAGATGCCGGCCTACGACCTGTTGAATGAAATGGGACAAACAATTGAGTACTGCTACTTCATGAACAGCGGGATGACCTCCATCCTCACTATCATGGGCGATGGCAAGGGAGTCGAAGTCGGACTGACTGGAAAAGAAGGATTCGTTGGTTTGCCTTTGATCGTAGGGTTAAAGACCAGCGCCACCCGTGCCATTGTGCAGATTACCGGCAGCGCGTTTCGCATTAGCGCCGCCAAACTTCTGGAAGCCCTGGCCAAGTGCCCGCAACTTGGGAAGAAGCTGAATCGGTACGCCCAGGAACTAGGAATGCAAGCTACTCAGGTGGCTGCCTGCAACCGCGTCCACAACGTCGAGCAACGCCTGGCGCGCTGGTTACTGATGAGTCAAGACCGGGTCGGGGGGGATATTGTGCCTCTGACGCAGGAGTTTCTTTCTCACATGCTGGGAACGCGGCGCGCCAGTGTGACAGTGGCCGCAGGAATTCTTCAGAAAGCGGGCCTGATCAAATACGCCCGAGGCTCCGTGACGATCGCGGACCGCAGGAAGCTGGAAGAGGCATCCTGTGAATGCTACGCCATCATCAATCGCCAATCCCAAGCCTGGCGCAATGAAGCCCCAGCCTAGCTGTTCCCGCAGCACGAGGTAAGCCTGTGAGGCGCGAAAGAATGCAGCCCACGGCTTGTCGCTGCTGTTCTTTCGCCCACTTTCGCCGGTACTATTATCTCCGACCATGGCTCTGGATTCTCACGGCTATCGTGAAGGCATCAGGCTTTTTAACGCTCGTAAGTTCTACGATGCCCATGAAATTTGGGAAGACGTGTGGCGGGAATCCCACGGCCTGGAAAAGAGATTCCTGCAGGGGCTGATCCAGGCTGCGGTGGCCTTCCATCATCATTCAACAGGGAATGCGGTTGGCGCGTACTCGCTGATGGAGCGCGCCCACAAGAATCTGGCGGCATGTCCCACGAATTTTGGCGGAATCGGTCTGAATCCATTGCTGGAATCGCTGCAGCGCTGGCGGGCATCTCTGGCCGGCGGCGGCGCCGCGCCGGTACATCCGGAGATTAGCTCGGTCGAGTAAGGCAGGGTCGCCGATCTTAGGAACTTATTCTTCGCGGGTAACGCGAATCCATTCTTCCATCTGATCGAGATACTCGGCCAGGGCGCGGCGGCCGGCCGGGGTCAGGCGATATTCGGTGCGCGGCACCCGCCCCTCAAAAAACTTCACGCAGGAAATGTACGCCGCTTCCTCGAGCTTACGGGCGTGAACGCTGAGGTTGCCGTCGGTGGTCTTGAGCACGCGCTTCAGGTCGTTGAAGCTCAGCGAATCGTTGGTTGCGAGCGCACTCACAATGCCCAGCCGTATGCGCTCATGAATCAGACGATCAAGTTCCGGCAGTTCGGGGGCGCGAGGCGGCTGCTGCTCATGAGAATGCTCGCGAGTTTGTTCCCGAAGCTGCACCCGAGCCTTGAGGGCTTTATTGCGCGATGAAAGACCTCTAGCCACCATGCCTCCGGGCGATCAGCAGTCCGAATACAATGTGCAGTCCACCAAAACCCGCGCCCAGAGACCAGTTACCCCACGCCGCGGGACCGAGCACGGCGAGGCCGCCGAGCAGCATGAAGCTGAGGCCCATGACCGGAACGATCGGAACCGAGAACGCGCCTCCCGTCATGATGCCGGCTCCGTAGAGTAACAACCAGGTTGCGGGCAGCGCCGACTGCAGTCCCGCCCGGAACAGGAGAAACGTGAGGAATGCTCCGGCGACCAGCGGCGGCGCCAGTCCAAGCGCAACTTTGCGGGCCGGTCCCGAAAACAACGGCAAGCCCCGGCGGTTCGCCTTCCAAGTGCACGCCAGCAATCCGATGGCGGCGGCGAGAAGTCCCTCCGCCAACCAGACGCGTAGCCAGGCGAAAGACGAAATCTGATTGGCCGCGAGCCACGCGGCTCCAGCCGCGGTGATCCCGAGAAGCACCTGCCCCCACCCCGAGACCGCGGTAAAGGCCGCCGACCGCTCCATGGTGTCGCGAATGAACCGCAAATCCTCAATGACTTCGGGAGCCGTCCGGGACGACGCCTGCCGAACCGAACTCTGTCGGTACGATCCATGAATCCGCCGAATGCGATGCGTCCGCCGCTCAAACATAAAGGAAATGCTAACGGCTCCCTGGCCCCTCAGTCAAGTACTTTGCATCGCAAAGAACAGAGCCAAAAGCGCGGTACCCAGCCCTTCTCGCGCCATTTGCGAGAGGGCGGGGAATTTGATCTCGATCGCACGTTCCTTGGCTAAGGTCATAATCAGTCGCCGGTTCGTCGGACCTGTTCCAAAAACTTAGGAGAAACTCATACGCGCAACGGTACGATCTAAGATTGAAACCCAGCCTGCTGGAAGGCGGGAGATAGCGTGACCGATGTGGGCAAACTGTTAATCGTTCTTGGCGCAGTCCTGCTACTCGCGGGAGTTGTGTTCACTGTCCTGGGCAAAATGAATTTGCCTCTAGGCCGCTTGCCGGGAGATATTGTGTATCGCGGAAGGAACACAACTTTCTATTTTCCGCTGGCGACTTCAGTGCTGGTGAGCGTCGTGCTCTCGCTTATCCTCTATGTAGTCGGGCGATGGCGGCGCTGAACGCTGAGCATTGACTTTCCCGGTGATCAGCCGTTAGATTCGTTGCGACCGTTAGTTTTGGTTTTACTCATGTCGTTCGGAACGCGCGTCTTCGCCGCTCGGCGAAGACAGGGAAGCGGGTGCAAATCCCGCGCTGCCGCGCAACTGTAAGCGAGGAAACTGCCATCGGCCACTGGGAGAATCCCGGGAAGGCCGCCGGCGTTACCGGATGCTCGAACCATCCTTGGTCGAACCATCCTTACTCGTGAAGCCAGGAGACCGGCGCGATCCGTCTACTTCAACCTCTTTCGCGTGCAAAGGAGGAAGTATGCGCGTATTCGTTACCGTCTTTCTTGGTCTGATTCTCTCGGGGATCGCTTCGGGCACCGATCTCAAAGTCAAAGTCCTAGATCCTGAATCTGCTGCCGTTGCCGGCGCGCAGGTCTCGCTGCTGCACGGCCAGATCAAAGTCGTCGCCACCCAGAACACGTCCGCCGAAGGCATAGCGACATTTCACCCGCCCGCCAAGGGACCTTTTCAGATTCAAGTTCTGGCTCCCGGCTTTGCCGCGGAAACGATCGAAGTTTCATCGCAGACGGATCTCACCGTGAGTCTCCACTTGGCGACCGCATCCGAAACCGTGGTCGTAAGCGGTACCCGCACTCCTGTCCCTGGCGAGGCCGCCGGATCCGACGTGGATGCGCTGGGCGCGGGGCAACTGACAACCATGCAGCCCACCGCCGCCAGTGATGCGATCCGATTTCTTCCTGGCGCCATCGTAAACGATGCCGGACAGCGCGGAGGTCTGACGTCCCTGTTCGTGCGCGGCGGTGAATCACGCTACAACAAAGTAATCGTCGATGGAGTCACCATCAACGAACCCGGCGGAACTTTCGATTTCGGCACGCTGCCGTTGGATCAGGCCGACCGCGTGGAGTTTGTCCGCGGCGCCCAGAGCACCCTCTACGGCTCCGACGCTATGACCAGCGTGGTGCAGGCGTGGACGCGCACCGGCAGCACGCGCGTGCCGGAATTAAATTTCGGCGCCGACGGCGGCAACTTCACCACCGCCAGGGGATACGTTTCCCTGGCTGGCGCTCGCGGCCGCTTCGACTACAACCTTTTCGGCAGCGAATTCAACACCAACGGCGCCGGCATCAACAACGCATATTCGGATTCGCTCGAGGGCGCGAATGTCGGGGCTGCGCTCAGCGATCGGACCTCCCTTCGCATTCGCTTCCGTCACTCGAATAGTCACGCCGGTGTTGCCGGCGAGTGGGACTTCAATAACTCCCCGCTGCAGCCGCCCGATCCCAGCGACTGGTCGCAACTTAACGATCTGCTGGGCAGCGCGGAACTGGCCGTCATGGCCCCATCGGGATGGCAGCATCGCTTCACCGGCTTCGACTACCTCTATCGCTACAATGAGCTCAACGCCAACGGAGACGCAGCCCGAGTTTTCGATTTCCCATCTCACGAAGTCGATCACATCAATCGTGCCGGATTCGAGTATCAGGGCGACTATTCCGAACGAAGCTGGGCGCACACCACTTTCGGATATCGCGTGGAGAATGAGAATGGATTTGTGGGCAATCTTGCCTTTGGCTCGCAGACCCACGGCCAACGCCGGAGCGACGACCTCTACGCGCAACAGCAAGTAACATGGCGAAGCCTGACCGCGATCGCGGGGGGCCGTTTCGTGCACAACAGCGCCTTCGGCAACATCGGACTGCCGCGGGTTGCTCTGACCTGGCAGGCCTTGCGCGGAGGCGAATTGTTTTCGGGAACGCGTCTGCGTTTTGCCTACGCCACTGCATTCAAAGAACCTCGACTGGAAGAAACGTTTAACGGAATTCCTCCGAACCCTTTCAACATTCCGAACCTGGGGCTGAAGCCGGAACATACGCGGGCGTTCGAGGCCGGCCTGCAGCAGGATTTCCTTCGCAGCAAGTTTGTCTTCACGGCGACCTACTTCAACAATCTTTTCCATGATCAGATCAATTACGTGACCGTAGACCCGATGAATTTCGTCGGCGAGTACACCAACGTGAACCAGGCCCTGGCTCACGGTGCCGAACTCGGCTTGCAAGCCAAGCTGCGTTCTCGATTGTTCTTGAACACGGCGTATACCTACACCTCAACGCAGATCTTGGAGAATCCTGCGCCCATCAATTCGCTCTACAACCCAGGTCAGCCGCTGTTGCGCCGGCCCAGGCATTCCGCAACTTTGTTGTTGTCCTACTTGGGGACACGGTGGGGCGGAAACATCGGCGGGAGTTTTGTAGGCCGCCGCCCCGATTCAGATTTCCTAGGCTTCGACGTCGATCACGCCGCCGGATACGTGCGCGCCGACTTCGGCGGATGGTACGCCCCGCATCCGCGCGTCACTGCCTACGCCAACGTCGAAAACGCCCTCGACCGCCGCTACAACGAAGTAGTCGGCTACCCCGCCCTTCCGATCAATTTCCGCGCAGGATTAAGATTCCGACTCGGAGGCGAATAAGGGAAGAAAGCGGAACAATGAAGCGGGTGCCCCATCCTTCTCGCGCCTTTTGCGAGAGGGTGGGGATTTTGATTTTAAGATTTTGATTTTAGATCTAGCTGACTTTTTGCGGTGATCTCGGCAAAGGCATGCACGCAGCAATCTTCGCGCCAAAATATTTGGTGCGCGCCATGAGAAGCTTCTCGATCTCCACTTCCTTCAGCGGCTGCTGTCGTCCGAGCAAATGCGTGACCAGGGCAATTTGGGCAAAGTGCTCGACCGTTTCCATCTTCATGTACGCGTGCTCGAGCGTGTCCCCATAGGTGACGACCCCGTGATTCGACATAAGAATAGCGTCGTAGGCAGGGACGTAAGGTTCAAGCGTCTGCGCCAACTCCGAAGTTCCAGGTGTGCCATAACGCGCCAGCGGAATGCACCCCAATCCCATCACCACTTCGCAGACCAGAGGCTCAGTCAGGGGAATGCCGGCGGCCGCAAACCCAGTTGCGGTCGGCGGATGGGCATGCACAATCGCCTGAATGTCAGGACGCGTGCGATAGATCAGCAAGTGCATTCCAAGTTCGCTGGTCACGTTGCGTCGCCCCGCGACCTGCTGTCCGTCCAGGTTGACGATTACCATGTCCGCAGCCTTCATGGCGCCCTTGCTGACGCATGTCGGAGTCACCAGAACACGGTCGCCCTCCAGCCGCACGGAAAGATTGCCGTCCATGGCAGCCACGAATCCGTGCTCGTGCAGCATCCGTCCGTAATGAACGATTTCTTCCCTATATTTGCGTTCCGTTGGCATGGTTCCCTTGCCTGGATATCCTGGGAGAGACGATAAAAGCAGGCTGCAATCGAGCACCCGCATAGTATCAGCAGCCGCCTCGCCGAGACAATCCAAATTTCAAGAAAAGCAGACACAAAAGGGCAAAAACTCGTGCAAGAATTTTCAAAAGGGGACATTTCCCGCCGCGAAACGGCCCAAGATGAGACCGCCCAGCCCTGAAGCGAAAGAATACAGCCTACGGCGCAAGCCGTGGGTGGAGACGGAAAATCCGGTAAGCCCAGAAGGGGAGAAAGAAAAGCTGCGACATCGACTCCGGGACGGAACCGGTTCTTGCCTACTCTGCCGGACCACAATATTGACACAAATTGACGCCAAAACGACCCTTGATAAACCGTCGAAGCCCGGCTCGCGCCTGCATCCCTATAATCGAAGAGCGTGCTTGTCTCCGATTTCCATTACGAACTTCCCCAAGAATTAATTGCCCAAGAACCTTTGGCCGACCGCGCGGCATCGCGCCTGCTCTATGTACATTGTGAACCGGGGTGCTTGTCGGGCTGTTCCTTCGAGGATCGCCACTTTCGCGATTTCCCCGAACTCCTGCGCACCAGCGACCTCGTTGTCTTCAACAACACCCGCGTCTTTCCTGCGCGCCTTTACGGACGCCGCGACGGACTTCGTTCGCAAGTAGCGAGCCCGCGCAATCCTGCGGCCCGGGTTTTGCTTCACGGACGGGTCGAAGTTCTGCTCGCCCGGCAGTTGCAACCGGAGCCCAACGAATGGCAATGTCTGGTGCGCCCGGGACGAAAAATCGGCGTCGGAGAACATCTCTTCTTCGGAGACCACGATGAACTCCAAGCCGAGGTGCTCGAGCGCGGCAGTTTTGGCGAGCGCCGCATCCGCTTTGCGCCGGCAGGTGATTTTGTTGGACTTATAGAAAAGATCGGCCACATTCCGCTACCGCCCTACATTGCCCGCGAGGACTCTTCCGCCGATCGCGAACGCTACCAGACCGTCTACGCGCGAGAGCGTGGATCGGTTGCGGCTCCCACCGCCGGCCTGCATTTCACCCCAGAGATTCTTGCCCGAATGCGCGCCCGCGGGATCGAAACCGCCGAAGTCACGCTGCACGTCGGCCTCGGAACTTTCCAGCCCGTCCGCAGCGAACGCGTGGAAGATTATCAACTGCACTCGGAGGCTTATTCGATCTCGGCCGAAGCCGCCGATAAGATCAACCGCGCCCGGGGTGAATCGCGGCGGATCGTTGCGGTGGGGACTACAACTGTTCGTACTTTGGAATATGCGGCGCTGCACGGGGCGGGCGAGATACGCGCAGGTTCAGGCGAGGCCAATCTATTTATTTATCCTGGCTACAAGTTTCAGGTGGTGCAAGCGTTGCTGACGAATTTCCATTTGCCGCAGTCCACGTTGCTGATGATGGTGTGTGCGCTGGGCGAGCAAGAGAATGTGATGCGGGCATACGAGCATGCCGTAGGGCAACGCTACCGATTTTATTCGTATGGGGACTGCATGTTTGTGGAGTAGGGATTGCGGGTGCAACGCCTCGCGAGTGAGTCTATTGTGATTACTCACTCATTAATTGGGCGCAATGACTCACTACAATGACTCGTTACTTGGTTACGCCGGACCAAAACATTTGAAAGCCGCTATCCCGGTAGTGTTTCGCCTTGGACGCGTTCGACGCCGTAAGGTCCAGCGTCGCCTCTACTAAAGCTGCCAACGACTACTCGCCGTTGCACTCATCGACCTTGAGCGTTGCGAGGAGTTTTGAAGTGCTAACGCCTTACAGTTACTCAGGCCGAGAGATTTGGGAGAGTAAATTTCCACAGCAATGTGATCTCAACCGGTTTGTGAAGATCTGCGCCTTGGGGGGATGGGGTACAGGGGAAGGGGGGCAACGCGTGCATCCCGAGAGTTGGAATAGGATTCCCCCTTCTCCTGCATCAGCAATGTAGAAGCATTGCAGGCTTGGATTGGAGAGCTCGGTCTTGGCGATGTCGAGTTTATGTTGGAAACGAACGTGGAAATGATTGCGGATGAAGTTTTCTGCCGGATGCCGAACAATGGCAGCCAGCGGAGGCGTCCCGCCGCTACGAGTTGCTAACGCCAAACACACGATGTTTTTTAACAGAGTCTCGAGCGGTGGGACGTGCTTTGCTTCCACAACGAATACTCAGATGAGGTCGAATAGGACTCTACTGTAAGGGCTTCGCCGGGAGCAAAGCCAGCCTCGGCACGATGTGAATCGACAATGAGGAAGGAAAGCGCAATCTGACGTGGGCACGCGCCTACTACCAGCAACAGCGCGGCCGAGGCAAAGACCACCACGCGGCGGTGCGCGCCTTGGCTTTCAAATGGATTCGCATCCTATTTCGATGCTGGCAAGATCGAGTAGCTTATGACGAGAACAAGTATCTGGCGGCACTGGCTGGGCGCGGCTCGCCGCTGAGCTCTGTCCTCACAGTTACTGCGGCCACCTTGTGAAATAGTTGCGGATTCTTATGTGAGAACTTAATTCGGCGACATAAACAACTATTGACAAAGTTACTCAGATGTCTGTTTACCGAGTTGACGACCAGAATCGGTTTAATTACTGGGGAATGATGGCCTTGCTCCTGATCGCCGGCTCGCCCGATGCTACCGTCTGAAACGTTCCCATGCCGCCGATCGCTTCGCCAGCATTGAGTACGCGAAAGTAATATCGAGTATCGGGCGTTAAGCCATTGAGTCGCACATGATAATTGCGCCCGTCATTGCTCCCCAGCGCCTCTTTCGTTTGCGTCATCTTCTTAGGGTCGGTGCCGTACTGCAGAGTCATGGTCCCGGGTACGCGGGTTGACCATCCGATCGTGCAGTCCGAATCGGAGACATACTCAGCCACGGGCCCATTGTTGATCTGGTGATCCTGAGTGGACGCCGCCGAATTCTGGCCAACTGTGCTAGCAGGTTTACTCTGCGCTGCCGCGAAGCAAAGGGCAAACAAGGTAATGAACAGGAATGCCAGTGATAGCTTCATCTGAAAATTCCTCCATGGGATGGCGATAACGGTTGCGAGATATCAAAGACAGCTACATAGGGATGCGCGAACCGGAGATAAAGTTGGGGGCGTTTATAAGCGGAGATGCCACCATCCCAGCAAAAGGTAGGGTTCCAGCAACGCCTCGACGTGCAGTAGGCCCTAGCGCGCGAAAGGAATCAAATACATCTCAGGTCCCAGAATTTTCTCTGCGCTTGAGAGTGCTGGTGACGTCTTTTCCCGCGCGGATGTCGGACAGCAACTGGTCGAGCCTCGCCGCCGCGCTCTTCAATTGTTGCTGATCGAATGCTTGCTGATCGGCGCTCGCCACAGCCTTCAACATCTGATCGAGGCGGCTGGCTGCGCTCCTGAGTCTCTGCATTTCCTCATTGGGGATCTGCTTCTTTGGTCCTTTCCCGATCGACTGCATCAGGTTCGCGATCCTTTCGCGCACATCGCGATCCGGACCCTGGTTGTCCCCACTATTCATGAAACCTGCATAAAGGAAACATGGACGGCATCAGAGGAATTTGAGTCGAGTTGGCAATCAAAGATTATCATCGGGCGACGCTCAAAGCGGGAGAGCGGCGGGGGAAGCATCCCGGCTATGGCCGTCTGCCAAGGGCGGCTAAGTCGAGAAAAATGGGAACTAGTGTATCAAGCGTCAGCAATGACGGGCATGAATTCTTCAGGAGTCATGGATCAAGCCAGCGGGACTGCGTTCGGGCTTAAGGTTCGGCAATTCTCACCTAAAAAGCGAAACAGGCATCCCTCACGGATGCCTGTTCCTGAACACCGGCCAATTTCTCAGTGAAACCTACGCGCGGGCGCCGACCGCGGCCGGTTCTGGTGCCGGAACGGCCTTTTCTTCGCCGTTCGGCTTCTGTGCCTGCTGTGGCTGTCCGCCCTTGCGGATATCGATGCCGCCCTTGAAGAACGCGCCGTCTTCAATCGAGATGCGCGCCGCGATCACGTCGCCGGTAAGCGACCCATCGCTGCGAATGTCGACCCGGTCGCTGGCCGTTAAATTCCCACGGACCTTGCCCAGCACCACGATCTCCCGGGCGTTAATGTTGGCTGCAACCACGCCATTGCGCCCCACCGTCACGCGGTTCCCCGAGAGATTGATCGACCCCTCGACGCGCCCGTCAATGTAAAGTGACTCAGAGCCGGTCACTTCGCCCTTAATGACGAGTGATTTGCCAATGGTGGCCTGGTCCGCAGTCGTGGTACTCAAAGGTCGGGGAGCGGAAGGCTCACTCGCCGTCGAAGTCATGGAGGGTGCGCTGGGCGCAGGCGTAGTCGGGCGTTCCGGCTCGCCAGGGCGAGCAGGTGTCTGAGGCTGATTGGTCGGCTTCCACATGGGATACAAGATCCTTTCCTTGTTGGGATTAGGGGTCACAAGCCGCACTTTCGTGACCAAACTCGATTGTACTCCCGCCGCTGTGCGTCAGCGCTGTGGAAAATCCTTTATTTTCAATCGAGAGTTCCTCCCACGCTACGACCGTTCGTGCTTTCTGAAAGCCCGCCAGGGTTTCTTGGGATGCATACTTTCTGCCTCCTGCCGTGTAACGATTCCCGGAAAAATTGCCTAATCTTGCCTTTTCGACGCCATTGCGGCGTATTCTGGGTGCCCAAGATCTCGGAAGGAACTCAGAAAGATATCGGAAACGGAATTCTCCGTAACGAGTCTAATGTTTCACGAGTTAATCCGAAAAGGATGGCAATCCAGGGCGTCCGCTTTGAGGCGGCCGCATTCAGCCGATAGGATTCCCCAGAGCAGGTTGGAGCCAAGCATGCCAGAAGCAGTCGTTAGTCCCACAGCATTGACCATCACCCGCCCGGAACCGGGCGAGTACGCACCCTATTATGACCGCTACATCGCGCTCGTGGCAGGCTCTGACCTTCTGGCCGAGCTTGACGCCCAGCGCCGCAATACAATGACGCTGCTCTGCGGCCGAGACGAGGCCGACGGTGACTACCGCTATGCCCCCGGCAAGTGGTCTGCGAAAGAAGTGTTGGGTCACGTATGCGACACCGAGCGCGTCTTCGCCTACCGCGCCTTGCGCATCGCCCGCGCCGATCGAACGCCCATCGAAGGCTACGAGCAGGACGATTACGTCCGCAACGGCCCCTTCGCCCAAGCTCCGTTGCCGGAACTCATCGAAGACTACATTGCCGTCCGCCGCGCCACCCTAACCCTGCTGCGCAATCTGGACGAGTCCGCGTGGACCCGCCGTGGAATAGCCAACAAAAACGAAGTGACCGTCCGCGCCCTGGCCTATGTCATCGCCGGCCACGAACTGCACCACCGCAAAATCCTGGAGGAAAAGTACTTCTTCGCAAAATCGCGCACGTAACGCCGCCTACAATCCCGAAATAAGGGGAGTTTTTTTCGCACGATCTGAGAGCTACCCTTACCTCGCCGCCACTCGCCTCAGATAGAACCGGAAAAAATCCTCCGCATTCGAGTCCAGACAAACCTGCGCGTTCGCCGCGCCTGGTTCCTCTCGCGTGAACCCCTTTTCATCTACACGAATGTGTATCCCTCGCACCGGACACAAGTCCGGACGCAAAACAAACACAATCGTCATGGGATCGAACAACGTTGGCGTCTCCTGTCCCCACAAGTGATACAGCACCGCGAGCTGGTCGGTAACCGCCGTTCCCTGGCTGAATAAAAATGCCCGCTTCACCTCATCCATTTTCAATTGCGTGGAATCCAGCGGCATCACAAACAACGGCACTCCCACCTCAAACAATTTCTGCGCGGAGGCCACATCATTCAAAATATTCCATTCCGGCATTGGCGGGACCGGAGCTGTATACCCCAAATCCCCGTATCCCCGCCGGATCGAACCACCCATCAGCACGACCCGCTTTAACTTTCGGAACGTCGCCGCATCCTTATCGATGGCTGCTCCCACATTCATCAACGGACCGATCGCAATCAGCGTTATCTTTCCCGGATATTTCCGAATCTGCGCCAGCAGGAACTCCGCCGCGTCGGCATGCGTAGACTTCGCAAAATTCCCGCCCTCCGCATAGCGCCGTTGCGACATCGGATTTTTCGTCGCTGTACCTTTCCCCGCTAGCACCGGAATCTCCGCCCGCCCTACCTCGCCCAGAAGTCGGTCGGTCAACCTCGCCCGCGTTTCCGTATCGCCAAACGTGGTCATCACGCCCAGAACTTGCAGCTCCGGACTCTTCACCGCTAACGCCAGCGCAAACGCATCGTCCACGTCGTCGCCGATGTCGGTATCGATGATGATCTTTTCCGGCGCTGCCGCCGACGCAGAAGTAGTCTGTGCCCAGGCGCGAAACGAGAAAAGGCAAATCGCAAGCCCCAGCGCGCATTTCAAAACCACGTCCACTCCAAAGCTAGCGCCCATCGCGTCCCCTGTATCCGCAGTTCTGGTTCAACTAGTCGACTACGATATCCGAAATCGAATCGTTCGCAAAAGCATAGTGAAAAAAGAATACTTGGGTGTCCCACCCTTCTCGCGGCTTTTTGCGAGAGAGTGGGGATTTTGACCTCTTCGGACCAGAAATACATTCTAGAGTTAGAGACGCGAACAGCGACTCGCGTGTCACGCTGCCCACAGCGTATCCCGCGCCCCACGCGGTGGTTGACCTCAGCCGCCCTTAACCCGCGCTAAATCAATGCGGGTTGTCATGGCGCTGATCGTGCATTCCCCAAGCTGCCGCTCGCCGGCAGGAGGCAACCAACCATGACCCGTATCAACAAAATTCGCTCGATCCGAAAGACCTGGGGCAACCATGCCAGCACGCTTTTCTTCGCCGCCGTGCTGATCGTCTGCTCCGTAACCGTCGGCTGTTCCAGCGACAAGCCGAAACCCGTAACCGCGACCAACCAAATCCCAGTTACGCAACCAGAAGTCCCGCTGCCCACCACGCCCGCGCCCGCCGCGCAGGCCGCGGCCAAGCCGGCTGCAAAGAAAGTCGTACACAAGAAACCCGCGACCGTCACCTACGCTGACAAAAACTCTGGCGTGAGCTTCGAATATCCGCGCCGCTACGCCATCGAAACCGGAGAGGCGGCCACGAGTCTTTTGGCCTCCAATCCTCTGGCTATGAACTTCGTGCAGCCTGGCGGAGTCGCGCTCGCCGCCGTCGAGTTGCCCGAGACCGGTTTTACGAACACGGACTTCTCCTCCGCATTCTTCAACGTGAGCGTTCACAAGACTCTCACCGTCGATCAGTGCACCGAGTTCGCCGTGCCGCAGCCAAAAGTCGCGACGCAAGTCTCGACCACCGACTCCGCGGAAGTCTCGCCGACTCCCTCGCCGTCGGAGACCCAGTCCGCATCAAGCTCCAAGTTGACGCTCGGCGACCTCGAACTCCGCGCCACCGAAGCCGTCACGGGTGAAGGAGCTCGCCAGAGCGACTCGAAGTACTTCCACGTCTTCCAGAATGGAGCCTGCTACGAGTTCGCCCTGAACGTCACAACAGTCGCCTCCGAGGACGGAGTTATCAAGCACGTCGACCGCGACAAAGTCTTCGACCGCCTGGAAAAAATTCTAGCCACGGTGAAGATCAATCCGGTTGCAGCTCCGGAAGCAACCGCCGAAGTCCCGCAGCAAACACCCGCCGCAACCCCGGCGCAATAAGTATCACGAATACCGGGTGCCCCACCCTTCTCGCGGCTTCTGCGAGAGGGTGGGGTTTTGATTTCGTGTGGAGGATTTTAGAAAATCTTAGGAATGATCGGCTTGCCCTAGTGCTCAGTCTTCCCGCTCAGCAATTCGATCGCATGCGGAATCAACCCAGCCACAGCCTCCAGTGATTGCACCGCGCCCGCGGGACTGCCCGGCAGATTCAGAATCAGCGCGCGTCCCCGAACCCCGCACTCCGCCCGGCTCAGCGCGGCAAACGGAGTTTTTTTCATCCCTTCACTCCGCATCCGCTCCGCCACGCCGACCAGTAGCCGGTCACACACAGCGACAGTTGCCTCCGGCGTAACATCGCGCGAAGCAATGCCGGTCCCGCCCGTCGTCACGATGAACCGCACTTCGCGCGCCAGCCGAATCAGAAGATTTTGAATTTGAATGGAATCATCCGGAACGACTTCGCGCACCGTCACCGAAAAGTGAAGTTGTTGGAGAAGTTGTGCTACTGCCGGCCCCGACACATCCTCGCGTTCCCCGCGGGCGCAGGAATCGCTGACAGTCACGACCGCCGCTGTCAGTCCCCCAGGCTCAGCCATCGAGGAGGACATCTTCCTCTTCTTCCCTTCCACCGCGTCCTGCGCTGCTCGGAGGCATGCTTGAACTGCTTGCAGACGGGGCAGTGGCCGCCGCAACCTCGCTCTCGCCGCCGGCCTCGCGGGCCGACTCGTCCAGCAACCGCAATCCTTCCATCAACAATCCCTGGGTGTTCAGCTGCGTCGTTTCTTTGTCTGTCTTGCCCTCGAAATCCAGCTGGAAATTTCCCCCGGTCCAGCGCAGAACCTTGAATACAGCCTCGTCGCCCACCAGCGTTCCATAGGTTGCGTGCTTGACCTGACCTTCGGCAAAAAAAACTTCGCATTTGTCGCTTTCGTTGCTTAGAGAAAGCTGGCAGCTCTTCCGTCCCATTTCCAGTGACTGCATCAGATCGATCACGTTCATCTGCGAGAGACTTCCTTGCACGACTCCATCCTTGGGGGCAGTCTTCGCCATTTTTTCCAAGGCGATGCGGTCGATGGTCCGCTTAATGCGGCGCGTAGCATCCTTCAGGAAAAACGGCTTCTCCAAATAATCGTCGGCCGCGTCCTGGGGAGACAGACGCTCGGCGATGTCCGCCTTGCTCGCCATCAGCACAGTAGAAAAATTTGCGGTCGCCGGCCGGCTCTTCAATTTCTCCACCAGTTGGCGTCCGTCCATCCCAGGCATTTTGTAATCGCATACCAGCAAATCCGGCACATCGTCGACCGCCTTCAACAGGGCGTCCGCTGCGTCCGTCGCCGTGGTGACGATCGCCAGCGGAGTCAGCGCCTGCTGCAGCATGGCCAGCACCATCGGATTGTCATCCACCACCAGCAGTTTGACGTTATTCGCCATGTCTCAGTCGTTACTTCGTCCGCCGATACTCTCCGCTCTGCCCGCCACTCTTTCGCTCCAGCACAATTTCCCGAATCTCAATGCTTTTGTCGGCGCCTTTGCACATGTCGTAAACCGTCAGCGCTGATACGCTGGCCGCGACCAGTGCCTCCATTTCAACGCCAGTCTCCGCGGTCGTAGCGACTTTCGACGTGATGGCGACGCCATTTTCGCACACGCGCACATCGACATCAACGAGGGCCAGTGGAAGCGGATGACACATCGGAATCAGTTCGGCGGTGCGTTTGGCCGCCATGATGCCCGCGATGCGCGCTACTTCCAGCGGATCGCCTTTGGGATTTTTGGGCAGCGCAGCCAGCACTTTGGGCCTCATCGCCACAAAGGCGCTGGCTTCAGCTTCGCGACGGGTCGCCGATTTGGCGGAGACATCGACCATTCGCGCCCGTCCCGCGCCGTCGTAATGGGAAAGTTTCTTCGCCATGCCGTAAGCTCTATCTTACATGGAGCGCTGTCGCTCCTACCCCGCCAGCGAGGACGTCTACAAGAGATTGCTGATGGTTGATCGCTGATTGAAAGTAAAAGACGCATTGGGTTTAGCTTTTCAATCAAAATCATCAATCAACCATCAACAATTGCTTTTCATAACCGCGACCCATTCGCCGGCCGGAATGAGGTCGCGATCCGCGGGAATGACAATATAGCAATTTGCGCGAGCGATCGCGGCAATGTCGCCAGATCCCTGCCAGCCCACTAACTCGACCTCCGAGCGTTCGAATTCTCCGGAAAGGATCGCGGGCAGGAATCGCTTGAGACCGGTCTTGATGCGAATCTCTTTGTTCACGCGCGCGTGAAGGAATAGCAAGTTTCGCGAAGATTGCCCGGCCAGCGCCTCCAGCACCGGGAGCGCGAACAGTTCGAAGGTGACCATGGTCGACACGGGATTTCCGGGCAGGCCGAAGAAGTAGGTGGCCGGCTTTTCGCGGGCGGGGGCGGCCGCGCCACACTTGCCGAAGACGACCGGTCGCCCCGGCTGAATTTTCGCTCCGGTGAAGAAAAATTCGGCGTGCAATTCTGCCAACGCTTGCTCGACCAGATCGTAACGTCCCATGGAAACTCCGCCGGTCATCAGCAGCAGGTCCGCCTTCAGCCCTTCTTCGATCAACAAACGCAATGCTTGCAATTCGTCTGGAGCGATGGGCAACAGGATGGGCTCGCCGCCTGCGTGGCGAATCTGCGCGGCGAGGGAATAACTATTTGAATTGCGAATTTGAGTGGGGCCAGGCGTAGCCGATACCTCGACAATCTCATCCCCGGTTGTGAGCACGGCGACTCGCGGGCGCTTGTACACCTGCAATCGAATTTTGCCGACGGATGCGGCCAGGGCAATACCCGCTTTATTCAGACGCAGGCCGCGATCCAGCAGCGGCACGCCTTCCCGAGCCTCGGCGCCGCGGGCGACAATATTTTCCCCCCGTACAACGCTGCGCGCGATCTCGACCTTCTTGCTGGTTTGCAAATTATGCTGCGAGGTGTGTTCGACCATGACCACCGCGTCCGCACCGGCAGGAACCGGCGCGCCGGTCATGATAGCGGCGGTTTGTCCGCTGCCGATGTTGGCCGGAATCTTTTCGACTGTCTCGCCCGCTTTGATTTCTCCGATTACTTCCAGCGTGGCGGGAAGTTGGACTAAGTCCGCGGATCGGACGGCATAACCATCGCGAGTGGATCGGGGAAATGGCGGAAGATCACGATCCGCCGCCACCGGCTCATAAAGCACGCGGCCTGCTGCGGCGAGCAGATCAATAGACTCGGTGCCGCCAGCTGGCATGCTGCTGCGAATCAGTGCCGCCTGCTCCTCGGCCACACGGCGGGCGTCTTCAAAGCTCAATACGGTTGAATTCACAGGCGGGGTGATCATGGAGAAATGATACGACAGCGGAAGAGGGGGCAAGGCGATCGCACGTGAGCAGATCGGAAGCGGCCTTACCGCGCCAACTCCTGCCCCAGGGCTCCCGGGTTACTGGCGTAGGACAGCCCAGTTTCGAGGTCGATCAGACGCTGCTGCACTAGTTGCGCAATCTCGCCGTCGAAATGCTGCATACCTTCGGCGCCGCCGGCCTTGATGGCGTCGAGAAGCCTTTTGTTCTCACGCTCCCCTTTTTCCACGCACTCCCGAGTTTGGGCATTTGCTTTGAGAATTTCGAAAGCGGGAACCCGGCCGCTGCGATCCGACTTCGACATCAGCCGCTGGCAAATGATGTAGCGGAACGATTTGGCGAAACGTTCCCGCCATGCTTGCTGCTCCGTGGGCGAGAACGCATTGACCACGCGATCCACCGTCTTCGACGCGTCCATTGTATTCAAACTGGAAAACACGAGATGCCCGGTCTCCGCCGCTTCCAGCACGATTTCAATCGTCTCCCGGTCGCGCATTTCGCCGACCAGAATCACCTTGGGCGCCTGCCGCATCGCCGAACGCAGCGCGTGCGCAAAACTCGGAGTGTCGCTGTGCAACTCCCGTTGATGGATCGTGCAGCATTTGTGATTGTGCAGAAACTCAATAGGATCCTCGATCGTAATGATGTGGTAGTACTTCTCGCGGTTGATGGCGTCCAGCAGCACCGCCAGTGTCGACGATTTTCCGGAACCGGGAGGCCCGGCGACCAGCACAATTCCATCTTTTAACTTGGCTACGTCGGACAATTGCTGGGGCAGACGCAGCGAGGCAAAGTCGGGAATGGCAGTAGGAATGACCCGCATCACCACCGCGCAGCTGCCGCGCTGAATAAAAATGTTGACGCGAAAACGCGCCAATCCCGGCAGCCCGAACGAAATATCGCAAGCCCCATGCTCGCGGAGAGTCGTGATCGCCTGTTTATTGTCCCCTATCAGGTCGGCTGCAATATGGCGCGTGTCGTCTTGGGTTAGGAAGGTGAGCCCCGGCACTTGCACCGGGATCATCTGGTCGTAGACCTGGACTTGCGGCGGGCGCCCTGGGGAAAAAATCAGATCGCTAATCTTTTCCGAGGCGTGCAGCATCGCGCCCAGCAGAGCTGGCGTCGCGATTCTGCCGCGTCCAGAAAAACCTTCTAATACAACGGAAATTGGAGCAATGGTTGGTGCTGCCATTCTTCCTCACAATCGAGAATCGCACGCACCACAGAAATTGGAGATAGTTCACTGTACCGCGCGGCAGGCCGGACAAAAAGGACAGTAAGTGCATAGTCCTTCGTAACCCGGCAGGGGTCAGCCCAAAAAAAGGCGGCCCTGCGCGAGCCGCCCCATTGCAAGTCCTTGTTAACAGAGGATCTACTTCTTGGCCGCCTTCTTCTTGCCGTAGTTGGTCTCTACGGAAGAGCCAATGCTGGCCAGCATCTGCTTGGCGGCATCCGCATAAGTCCCCGTGGGCTGCAGTTCCAGATATTTCTGGAACGATTCGGCAGTTCCAGGCGGCGCCACCATTTTGTCTCCCTGCAGCGTGGCCTTGCCAATCATGTTCACGCCCTTCCAATAGTAGGCGTCGGCGCGGTTCGGATCGGCGGCAATCACCTTGTTGAAGGCTCCCAGCGCATCATCCACCTTGCCCGCATTGGTGAGCACGGCGCCCTCGTTGAAGTAATACTGTGCTCCATTGGCCGGATCGGCCTGGGCGGCCAATTCGTAGGTCTTCACGGCATCGTCCACTTTGTTGGATTTGGCGTAGGCTTCGGCCAAATTGTTGTAGTAAGCGGCTAGATTCTTGCCTGCATTCGGATCCTTGTCATTGGCGGCAGCCTTCTTGAGATCGATCGCTTTCTGATAGTCCTCGACTGCTGAAGCCAGACGCTTCTGCTTCTCGGCTGGATCCGTCTGCTTGGTCGCCGACAGCCGGTAATAATCTCCAAGCTTAAACCAGAGCAAATCGCGGGACGCATCCACCTGAGTGGCCTCGTTGAGGGACGCAATGGCGGTATCGAAGTCGCCGGCGTCGGCAGCCGTCTTGGCCGCGTTCAATTTTTCGTTCAGGGTTTTGACGGTCATGGTTTCCTTCGCCGCCTTGGCCTGCTGTTCCTGCATCTGTTTCAACTGCTCCGGAGACAGTCCCTGCCCCTTGGCCGCGCTCTCCATTTCTTTCTTCACGTCCATATCCAGAGTGTTCTCGTCGAGCTGAACCTTGAATCCTTTGACGTGATCCATCTCCTTCCCGGCCTTCATGTCATCCGCGTTCTTGTAAAGTGTCACTAGGTAGGTGCCCGGCGTGAGCCCGAGCGAAAAATACTCGCCTTTCTTGTTGGTCTTGAGAGGGTATCTCTGGCCGTTATCGCTGTTCTGCCAGACAACGATTCCGTCGACGATAGGGCTGCCCTGTGCGTCTTTGCATACGCCCTTGACCGTTCCCGAAGCCTGGGCGAAGACTGGAGGCACGCACAGTCCCAGCCCCAGTAGTACGAATAAAAGCATTGCCAAATGTTTTTTCATTTTGCCTCCCGGCAACATCGAAGTTTTACTAGCCCATGCAACTGGCCAATGCTCAAGAGTCGATCGAAGAATGCAAAATCAAAAGTCACTACTTCGCAAGATGCGCATCTGCGTAGGGAATCGGATCCTGTACCCCCGCCGCCTCAAAGGCGCGCAGCCGCAACACACAGCTGTCGCAGTTGCCGCAAGCCTGATCCTCGCGACTGTAACATGACCAAGTTAAATCGAAGGGCGCACCCAGTTCAAGGCCAAGGCGCACAATCTCGTTTTTTCTCATTGCGATCAGCGGGGTGACGATTTCAATGTCACTTTCCTTCGTGCCCATTTTCACGACCTGGTTGAACGCCTCGTAATAAGCCGGACGGCAATCCGGATAACCGGAACTGTCGGGCTCGACCGCGCCAATGTAGACCTTTTCGGCCCCCAGCACTTCGGCCCAGCTCACCGCCACGGCCAGAAAATGCGCATTGCGGAAGGGAACATATGTGACGGGGACTCCCTGTCCGACTTCCTTAGCTTCCGGCACGGCGATGGTGTCGTCGGTAAGCGCCGAGCCTCCAATGGCCCGCAGAGCCTCGTTTCGCACCAGCAGCTTGTCGTGAATCCCCAGGCACTTGCAAATCGCCAGAAACGACTTTCGCTCGCGCTCCTCGGTACGCTGCCCGTAGCTGATATGAACTGCAGCCGCATCGCAGTCACGCACCGCCAGCGCCGTGCAAACGCAGGAATCCATCCCGCCGCTTAACAGCACCACAGCCCGCGATCGTTTCAAGCCTGGCATAAATAAAGATTGTTGATTGCTAATTTTTGATTGTTGATTGAAACCCAAACGCATCGATTCTGTGGGATTTCAATCAGCAATCGAAAATCAACAATCATCAATTTCCCTAGACCCCCTTGACCGCCGGATCCCAAATGAACTTATGCAGCTGCAGCCCCAGTCGCGCAGGAACGTTGTCGGCGATCATCCACTCCGCCAGTTCCTGAGGATCGAGCAAGCAGTGCGAGCTGTCACGTGCGCCCGTAGCGTCTTTGCGGAATGCGGGCGAAAACAGGACGGCATTTACCAGCTGCGTCAGATTCTGCCGCTGGGTGAACTCACGGGCAAATTCATAGTCGGCGCGGCTGCTCAGGACAAATTTGATTTCGTCATGTGCGGCCAGAGCCTCGAGATTCTCCATGCAAAATGTATCGCCCTCGCCCGAGTCCGGACACTTCACGTCGACGATCTTGATGACCTCTGCGGGAACCCGCTCTAAAAGCCGCTCGCCGCTAGTCTCAAGCAGCACGGTATAACCTTCGACCAAAAGACGCTGCATCAGCGGCACGACCTCGCGCTCCTGCAACATGGGCTCGCCCCCAGTTATCTCGACCAGGCCGCCGCCCGGACTCAGCCGCGAAACCTCGTTCAGCACCTCTTCCATCGCCATCCTGCGGCCACCCTGGAATGTATACTCGCTGTCGCACCACGAGCACCGCAGATTGCATCCCGTCAGCCGCACGAACACACACGGCAGCCCCGCATAAGTCGACTCACCCTGCAGCGATTTGTAGATCTCAGTTATTTGCATGTAGCGCCGCCGTCTCGGTGGCTGTCCTGCGGGCGTTTAGTTCGCCGTGGAAGAGCGGCCCTTCAGGGCCGCGTAACTCGCGAAATCAGGAGCGGCTCTAAACCACCATCAACTGTCACTCGCTGTATTTGGCGGTGGTCGTATCCGTTTCGAAAACCGTCACGTCTTTCACGCGCACGCGCCCATTCGTCGCGTTCTTCAGCTTCGTATTCGACTGCTCGTAGAAATACTTCGCCAGATTCTCCGCCGACGGATTGATCACGGTGAACGGCTCGATCTCGTTGATCATCTGGTGATCGAGGCGTTCAATCACGTGCTTCATCACCTCACGCAAATCTTTAAAATCGAGCAGCAAGCCGGCCTTGTCCAGTTCCGCTCCCGCGAGGGTTACCCGGATCTTATAGTTATGCCCGTGCGGATTCTCGCACTTGCCCTTGTAGTTGCGCAGGTAATGCCCAGCCGCGAAAGTGTCTTCCACTGTGACTTCGAACATGATCCCTCAGGGCGGACGGCCGTTGACCAACGGCGTTTAACCGGCGACGACCAACCGGCGCAGCGCTCCGCTCGTAACTCTCCATTCTACAGCTGGAGAGGCTGCCGGCGACGGATTAGGTCTCGCTTCGCGCCGCTAAACCGCGCTACAATTCCTGCGTTCTTTTGAACCGATTCCACCGGTTGCGGCCCGTGCGGACTTCAATAATTTCAATGAAGACGTAAGGACAACTCTCATGAACGTCCTGTTGCTCTCGATGCCAGATTCGTTCGAGCACATGCCGTCCTTGGCGATCCGAATGCCCAATGGCGGCCTCACCTCGATTGCCGGCAGTGTGGATGCTCATCACCGCGTGGCGGTTGCCGACCTCATCCTGGTTCAGCGGCGCGTGCGGGAAACCGTCACTCGCCTGGTACGCGACTTGGATCCCCAAGTCGTCGGCCTCTCCATCATGACGTTCCAGCGCCGTACAGCCGCCGGCATTATGGATCTCGTCCGCTCCCTCAAGCCCGGCGCGAAGATCGTGGTCGGGGGATACGATCCGAGTCTGGCCCCGGAAGCCTACGAAACGATGAGTGTCGACTATCTGATCCGTGGCGAAGGAGAAGTCACCTTCCGTGAATTGTTGCGCGCTATCGAGGGGGACGGCGGCTGTGAAAATATTTCCGGCCTGACCTACCGCACGTGCGATGGCTGGATTCACAATCCGGTTCGTGCCCCGCACCGGTTGGAGAGCGGCGAAATCGGCCTGCCCCGCCGCGACGCGCGCGTGCTCAAGGGGTACACATTTCTCGGCCGTCAGGTCGATGTGATCGAAACCTCGCGTGGCTGCACCTACGATTGCAGCTTCTGCTCCATCATCGAAATGCGCGGCCGCAACTTCTTCACTTATTCGTTCGATAGGGTGCTGGCGGACATTCGCGATGCCCGCGACCACGGCGCCCGCACCATCTTCCTGGTGGACGATAACATCATGCTCAACGTGCGCCGTTTCGAAGCCTTGTGCGAAGCCATCATCGAGGCCGGACTCAATGACATCGACTACTTCGTGCAGGCCATGACTTCGTCCATCGCCAACCATGGCGAGAGTCTCGCGCCCCTGATGAAGCGCGCCGGATTTCGCTATGTCTTTCTCGGGATTGAGAACATCCTGGACGGCGATCTTGAATTTCTGCATGCTTCGGCGAAGAACACGGCTCGCGACCATGGCCGCAGCGCGGGCAATGCAACGTTGCAGGCCATTGACTATCTGCATCGCAATGACATGTACGTGGTCGGCGGACTCATCGTCGGCAATCCCGAGGACACGCGTGAGTCCATTGAGGCCAATCTCGAATTCGCCCGCCGCTACGTCGACTGGCCTTACATCCAGCACCCCACCCCCTATCCTCGGACTCCCATGACCAAGGAGTTCCGCGATCAGGGCCTGATCCAGAACGAGCGCGTCGAAGAATACGATGGCACCACCGCGGTAGTACGCACCCGGCACCTGCCCGCCGACGAAGTTGAGTTCATGCGCTGGAAGGCGGAGCGCTGGATGAAGACTCATCACGTGCCGGCTGTCTTTCGCCACGACCCATGGTTCGTCCTGACTCACAGCCCGAAGATGCTGGCACACACGTTCCGTGGCAGCTCCATCCGCTCCGCACTGGGCCTGGAAGACGAGCGAAAAGTGTTTGAACGCTATCGAGCCATCCGCAAAGCCGAACGTGAATATGTCTGAGCGTGTGGGGAGACAGCCGCCTTCGGCTGTCCTGCAGTTCTGCCGCGCTCCCCTTGACTCGATTCCCCCTCCGAATGTAGCTTGCCTATTCGCGTTACATCTCAAGGAGCACGCATGCTGCATCGGAAGTCTTCGCTTCAAGTGCTGTTTATTCTCGCCTTGTCGGCAGGTCTTGTTGCTCAAGCCCGCCGCGATCAGCCCGACTTCGACGCCAAAGAGCACTACACGAAATACGAATACCGGATCCCCATGCGCGACGGCGTTCACCTCTTCACCTCCGTCTACGTGCCCAAAGACAGCTCTCACACCTACCCATTCCTGATTGACCGCACGCCTTACAGCGTCGGGCCCTACGGCGTCGATCTGTACCGCACGCAATTGGGACCAGCGCCGGAGTTCGACAAGGCGGGATACATATTCGTATTCCAGGACGTGCGCGGCCGTTACATGTCGGAGGGACAATTTATCGAAATGCGCCCGCACATTGACAACAAGAAATCCAAGCAGGACGTCGACGACAGCACAGACCTCTACGACACCATCGACTGGCTGCTGAAGAACGTCCCGAATAACAATGGCAATGCCGGGATTTGGGGCATCTCGTACCCTGGGTTTTTCACCTCCGCCAGCATCATCGACTCGCATCCCGCCCTGAAAGCCGCCTCGCCGCAGGCTCCCATGACCGACCTCTTCATGGGAGACGACGCTTACCACGGTGGCGCGTTCATGCTGGCCGCGAACTTCGGCTTTTACAGCTCGTTCAAGCCCCAGGAAAATCCGCAGCTTCCTCCCAAAACCTTTGTGCCTTTCGACTGGGGAACCAAGGACGCCTACGAGTTCTATCTAAACGTCGGGCCGCTTTCGAATTTAGGCAAATATCTGGAAGGCAAGAGCGCCCTGTGGGACGACCAAGTCAAGCACGACACCTATGACGACTATTGGAGAGCACGCAATCTAGCTCCCCACATGAAAAATATCCATTGCGCCGTGCTCACCGTGGGCGGATGGTTTGACGCCGAAGATCTGCAAGGCCCCTTCAGTACATTTCACGCCATCGACAAAAACAATTCCGGAATTTTCAACGCGCTCGTGATCGGACCTTGGGTGCATGGCGGTTGGGCTCGCTATGACGGAGAACATCTCGGGCGCGTAGAGTTTGCCTCAGACACCGGCGAGTATTATCGCAAGAACATCCTCTTCCCCTTCTTTGAGCAATACCTCAAAGGCAACGGCGACGCCAAGCTTCCGAAAGCCTACGTCTTCGAAACCGGCACGAATGTGTGGCGACAATACTCGGCCTGGCCACCGAAAAATGTCGAGCCGCGAACGCTCTATTTCCACGCTAACGGCCAGCTCTCTTTCGATGCGCCAGCGACGGAGTCTTCATCATTCGATGAATATATAAGCGACCCCGCCAAGCCCGTCCCCTTCGTGAATTACGCTGCGCTGAATGTGCCCCAGGAATACATGCTCTCGGACCAGCGCTTCGCCGACAGCCGGACGGATGTAGTTGTCTATCAGACGCCAGTGTTGCAGGAAGACCTAACCATCGCCGGTCCCCTCTCACCGAAGCTGTTTGTCTCGACCACAGGCACCGACTCCGATTGGGATGTGAAGGTAATTGACGTTTATCCTCCCGATTACCCCGACAGCAAGCAGGATGCACCCAAACCCGAAGACCGCGACAAACCCAGAAAAGACGTGCCCGCGCCGGCATTTGTCATGGGCGGCTATCAGCAATTAGTTCGCGGCGAGCCCTTCCGCGGGAAATTCCGCCACAGTTTCGAAAAGCCGGAGCCGTTCACGCCTGGCAAAGTCGAAGAAATCAACTTCACCATGCAGGACATCAACCACACCTTCCGCCGCGGCCACCGCATCATGATGCAAGTGCAAAGCTCCTGGTTCCCGCTCACCGATCGCAATCCCCAAACTTTCGTGAACATCCCCGACGCCAAGCAAGCCGACTTCGTCAAAGCCACCGAGCGCGTGTATCACACGGCAACGCAAGCGTCAGGAATCGTGGTGGGAGTGGTGCCACGACCGACCAGGGCGGAAGAACAAAAATGAGGCTGCTGATCGCGGACCTTCCGTCGTCTCGAACGGTCGCAATTCTTATCGAGGCGTCATCCGGAGCGAACCGTTCTTCAGGCGGAGCGAGGGATGTCGCCTGTTCGAATCAGGGGCTTCCCAGGCCGAAGAACTCCTCCACCACCCGCATCTCCGTTGTCTTCTTGTAATTCGGCAGGCTCTCAATAAACACCCGCCCGTAGTGCTTCTTCAAAATGCGATTATCCAGCAGCACCAGCAGTCCGCGATCGTGCAGCGACCGGATCAGTCGCCCGAACCCCTGCTTCAGCGTGATCACCGCGGCCGGCACCTGATATTGAAAAAACGCATTCCCGCCGTCCGCATCAATCGCCTTCACCCGCGCCGCCACCACGGGATCGCTCGGCACCGCAAAGGGCAATCGGTCAATGATCACGCAACTCAGTTGCTCGCCTTGGACATCCACCCCCTGCCAGAATGATGAAGTCGCGAACAACACCGCATTCGGTGTGAGCCGGAACTCCTCCAGCAGCGCGCTCTTCGGCGCGTCCCCCTGCCGCAGAATTGGAAACTCAACTTCCCCCAGCAGCCGCTGATAAATGTCGTTCATCTGCGCATAGCTGGTAAAAAGCACAAACGCCCGCCCGTGCGTGATCTCCAGCAGCCTGCGAATCCGCTCCGACGCCTTCGCCGCAAATTGTGCTGTCCGCGCATCCGGCAGGTCCGGTGGCACGTACAACAGCGCCTGACTCTCATAGTCAAAGTGCGAGGGCAGCACCGATTCGCGCGCATGCTCCACCCCCAGTCGCTGACGGATGTACTCAAACCCGCCGCCCACGGCGAGCGTTGCCGAAGTCAGCACCGCGCACTCCAGCTTCGACCACAAGCCCTCCCTCAGAATCGGACCCACATCAATCGGTGTTGCCTGCAGAAAGACATTCTGCCTCGCCCGGCCCGCTATCTCGCCACCTTTATTCGACCCGCCCCGCGAACCGAATCGCCCGCCCCGCCGCTCAATCCAAAAGACCGTATTGCGATCCTCCGACTCCATGGCGAACTGAAGCTGCACCTGAATCTCCTGTGCCCTCCGCACGAAGTTGAATATCTCTTCCGGCTTCTGCGGCAATCCTTCCAGTTCTCCCGCCAGCCGCGCCAGCGCCTGATTCAGCGCCCCGAACTCGTCTCCGTTTTCCTCCAGAAATTCACGGCGATTCTCGAACGTAAACCGTCCGTCCCCGACAGGCAGCAGTGAGAAAAACAATTGCGCCCGCTCCCGCAAGCTTCCCAGCGCCCCGGAAAGCGAAGCGGACATCATCTTGTTGTGCTGCAGCGAACTCTCCACATCCCGCGCCAGCTCCTCCATGCGCAAGTTGCTGACCGAGATCCCGAAATAATTTCCCGCAACATCTTCCAGTTCGTGCGCCTCGTCAAAAATCACCGCGCCAACTTCCGGCAGAATGCCCGCATCCGGCGCCCCATCCGCCTGCAGCTTGATGGCAAGATCCGCAAAAAACAAATGATGATTCACGATGATGATGTCGCTCTCCATCGCCTTGCGCCGCATTTCGGTGATGAAGCATCGCTCCCACTCGCTGCACTTCTGACCAATACAAGCGTCGGCCCGAGCATCTAACTTGTGCCAAAGCAGGCTAGCCTCAGGCAATTCCGCCAATTCGGCCCGGTCACCCGTCCCCGTCGTCTTCTCCCACGCCGCGATGGCCCGATACTGCTCAATCTCCTCCAATCCGCTCAGCACCGGCTGGCCAGTCAGGTCATACAACTTCTTCCGGCACAAATAATTGTTGCGTCCCTTCATGTAACAAACCGAAAGCCGAGAGCCTGAAGCCGAAAGCCGGTACAGCGCCTGCTCCAGAAATGGCACGTCTTTGTAGAACAGTTGTTCCTGCAAATTCTTCGTCCCGGTCGAAATGATCACACGCTTCCCCGAACGAATCGCCGGCATCAGGTAAGCCAGCGTCTTGCCCGTTCCCGTGCCCGCTTCCACAATCAAATGCCGCTTCTCTTCCAGCGCCTGCTCGACGGCCTGGGCCATCTGCAACTGGCCGCGCCGGAACTCATATGCAGGATGCGTGCGCGACAGCACTCCGCCGGGACCGAAAAATTGGTACAACGAGGCGTCCTTGCCGTTGGGAGCAGAGCGGTTCGGCGAAGTCGAAGACGCAGGTTGGGAACTCAAAGCCACAAGAGTCTCTATAATACGAGTTCCGGCTTTCCCCACATAAGGCCCAGACTCAACTTTGCCCCAACCCACCTACAACTCGACCAGCACTCTTGCCACCACCGTCGCCGGCATCCCCACAATCGCGATCGTGGGCCGCCCTAACGTCGGCAAGTCCACGCTCTTCAACCGCATCGTAGGCTCGCGCCGCGCCATCGTGGGCGACGAGCCCGGTATCACCCGCGACCGCCTCTACGGCGACGCGGAGTGGGAAGGCCGTCCCCTGCGCATCGTCGACACCGGCGGCATCATTGCCGACGATAAGGATTTCATCCCCGCGGAAATTTTCCGCCAGGCGCGCGTGGCCTTCGACGAAGCGGCCGCGATCGTCATGGTGGTCGATGGACGCGCCGAACTCACCGCCCCCGATTTCGAACTCGTCAACCTGCTGCGAAAAACGGGCCGCCCACTCTTCCTGGCGGTCAATAAAATCGACACCATCAAGCAGCAGTCGCTGCCCGACGAATTTCACCGCCTGGGAATCCCGAACATTTTTCCAGTTTCCGCCGAGCACGGCCGCGGCGTCGACGACTTGCTAGATGCGATCCTTGAAGTCCTGCCCGCACCGGAACCGACCGAGGAAGGTAGCTCCGGCGTCCCGCCAGCTGTCGAAACGACGCCCCGCCCTCTCCGCCGAAAGCGCCCCAATCCATCCCCATTTACGAAGAACCAAGCCGAAGACGACGAAAACGATGCCAACGACCAACGACCAACGACCGAGGCCGATCTTCCAATCCACGAAGTCAAAGTCGCCATCATCGGTCACCCCAACGTCGGCAAATCCACGCTGCTGAATTGCCTCACCTCTTCCGACCGTGCCATCGTCTCCCCCATCCCCGGCACCACCCGCGACGCCGTCGACGAAATCGTCGAGCACAACGGCCGAACCTTCCGCTTCATCGACACCGCCGGCATCCGCCGCAAAGGCAAGACGCGCCTCATGGCCGAAAAACTTTCGGTCGTCATGGCCCGCAAGCATCTCGAAGGCGCAGACATCGCCCTGCTTGTCATCGACGCCACCGAAGGCGTCAGCCAGCTCGACGCCTCCATTGCCGGATATGCCCACGAAAGCGGACGCTCCATCATCATCGTCGTCAACAAATGGGATCTCGTGATTCATCCTGAGAAGAGCAGCGGAAAAGAAAACCGCCCCACCAAAGCCGAGCGCATGCGCGAGAGCAAGCGCCCCGGCGACCGCGACGCCTACGAGCAGCGCCTCCGCTACGAACTAAAATTCCTCAACTACGCGCCCATCGTCTTCGTCTCCGCCCAAAGCGGCAAAGGCACCGAGAAAATCTTTCCGCTGCTGGAAGAAGTAGCCGCGGAGCGCCGTAAACGCGTAACCACCGCGCAGATGAACCGCTTCATTGAACGCGTAGACTTCGAACGCGCCTCGGTCCCCATGCGCCAGCGCGTAAAGATTCTCTACATGACCCAAGCCTCAGTCGCCCCGCCAACCTTCGTCCTCTTCACCAATCGCGCTGTCAAACTCCACTTCTCCTACCAGCGATTCCTGGAAAACCAAATCCGCCAAGCCTTCGGCTTTCTGGGCACTCCGATCTGGATCAAAAACCGCGCCAGAAATTCCTAAAGCGAGAAGGCTCGTGTGGGGATGGCCGCCCCTCGGCCGTCCGGCGGGCGCCGCCCGGCTCTGAATCCCGACCTGCTCCGAACACCGCCGTAACTTGCACTTCTCGTTCATTGCATCATTCTTGTGATGGCACGTTTAACCAATCTCATGAGCCTCTCCGTCACAATGCGGCGTTTGGGATTCGCCTTACTTCTTGCCATCCTGATTACCGGCGTCGTCGGCTTGATTGACCGGGACGCCGCGGCTGTCACATTTTTGCCGTCCTGGTTAGGACTCTTTTTCGGCTGGCCTTACTTGAGCCGCAGATTCGGCCGTAACCTTCCAAGACCTCCAGCACCACCTGCAGCCCGTCGTACGGAATGGGGTCGACTTTTCGTCACAGCTTTCCTCTCCTTCGGACTCTCCTGCGCGGTAGCTGTCATCATTCACGCCGATCTTTTCCCGCCCTGTTTCCTCTTCTTCTGGATCGCACTGTATTACGCTTCGCCACTCCTGACCAAACGATTGCCCTACTTCGGTTACGCCAGAACAAATTCGATCGTCGCCAGCCCTGCACCCCGGCACCCGATCTGGGTCCGCCTGGTTCGCGGAAGCCTGGCCGGAATCGGGTTCGTTTGCATCATTGTTCTGATCCCGATGATGATCCTCGTGCCACTATCCTTAAGCCACCTCCGCGCCAAGAGGGTGCACGATTCCATCCACGTCGGCATGACCGTTTCCGACGTGCTCCACGCCTCCCGCGATTGCGATATCTTCCAGGCTAGTTCTGATTTTCCCTACGCGACGGATGCTGACGATATTCCTGCGGTAAGCTTTGGCAGGGCAAAAGATGGCGTCTACCACACCTACGATCCGGCCAGTGGCCGGAATCTCAACTTGTCCGAATCCGAGGCGGTCGACCGGCTGCACGTGCGCCTGCGCGATGGCTACCCGTGGCACTTCCACTACACCTATCTCAACATGACCCCACAGCACGTCACTTTCATCGTCGACTTCGGTCCTGACGGCCGCGTCTCGCAAGTCAGACCCATCTATGGTTGGGATTGAGATTCTGCAGCCTGCGTCATTCTCCAGCGAATTCTTGCCCGTTCGTCATCAGCCCCACCCGTTGCACGCCCGCGTGATGCGCAAAATCAATCACGTTGGCGACGTACAGAAAATCCACATCCGCGTCCCCGCGCACAAACGCCACCTTTTCCGCCCGCTTTAAATAAATCTGCGCCAGCCGTGTTTCTAAATCCTCCCAGCGAACGCCTTCCTGATTGATCTTCACGCTAGCTGGCTTGTCCTTCGTAGTCCAGACGACCTGGATCACCACTGTGCCCTCGACCGCTGGCTGGGACGCATCGCTTTTCTGGGGCTGAGGAATCTGCACTTTCTCCACATACTCCGGATCCATAGCCACCACCAACATGAACATCACGATGAGCGTCAGCAACACATCGATCAGGGGAGTGACGTTAATCTGCGGACCGGCCGGACCTCCGCCTGCCAATGAAAACGCCAAAGCCATGGACGTTCACTCCTCTCGGCACCCGCGTCTCTACAACATCAGACACCTGATGCCGCGCACGAGTTCCTCCGTCCACAGAATTCGCGGACTCGCCTAGAGGATCGAATAACTCGATTGAAGTTCTTCCTTTAGAATTTAGCCCTTCGCGCCACATGCGACAGCTGGGTAAAATGGGGAGCGAAACAGGAAGGCAATCACAACCGCCGGAGGAAGCCATGAAACATACGATCTATATTGTTCTTCTTTTCGCCGCAACCGCAGCCTTCGCCCAGGACAAGAACCCGGTTACATCAGTCGTGAAGGAAATCCTGCCCCGCCAGCAAAAGAATCTGGTGGGTGCGGTCGAAGAAATGCCTGCCGACAAGTTCAGCTACAAGCCCACAGAGCAGCAGGCTACCTTCGGCCATCTGGCCCTGCACATGATCGGCGCGAACAATCACCTCTGTTCCACGATCGGAGATATTTCCGAGGTCAAGCCCGAGGTGGCCTTGACGGAATCCGACAGCAAAGACAAGCTGGTGACGGCCCTGAAGGCCAGCTTCGACTTCTGCACTACCGCGCTCGCCAAAATCGACGACTCCAAACTCGCCGACGAAGTCGAACTCTTCGGTGGACGCAAAGGTCCGCGCGCCTTCGCCCTATTCGCCCTCACCAATAACTGGGCCGACCACTACAGCTCCGCCGCCATGTACCTGCGCTTGAACGGCCTGCTCCCCCCGACCGCGCAGCCGAAGAAGGAAGAGCCTAAAAAAGAAGAGCCGAAAAAAGAAGACTCTAAAAAATAGAATTCAGTGCCGTGGACACACTGCGCAGGGCAGAGGGCAGCCAGTGCCTTCCAGTCATGGAATCACCTGTCTTTTTGAACTAAGAAGAAGCCCCCCGAGAACATTACTAGAATTGCGGAAGGTTACGAACCCGGAGACTGGCCCTGTCAAGAAGGAAAATTGGTACCGTAGCATTGAAATATTCGTGGATGAGATGGGCTACGGCGACCGGGATCTTATTTGATCTGCACCAGTTCGGCCGGCGCTGAAGTAGGCCCGCCCGCCGCCCCATGCTGCGGCGATCGCCACGAATCAAAAATCGAAACCTGATGCACGCACGACACGGTGCAGTGCGGCGCGCAGGATTTCTCGGTCAAATATTCCCGCCGCAGGTCATCGCGAGTATACGTAGCCAGCGGCACTCCCGGGTACCCGCGCTGCTGCGAGCAGTAATGCACCAGTCCGTTCTCGCAAATATAGAGATAGCGCCCGCCCGCCCGACAACGCCAATCGTTGGGCTGTCCTTTCGCGATATTGTCTTGAAAGGCGTTGATGCGTGTGAAACTGCTTTTTTCCAGCGCCTGCATTTCGTGATAGATGCGGCGCTCTTCGTCTCCCAGCGGCTGCAACTGCCCGCTGCCGTCGTGAATAATCCCGATCGTCGAAGTGAACCCCAGTGCAACCGCGCGCTTGCCGATGACCAGCGCGTCCTGCGGGTGGTGAATGCCGCCCCCAACCACCGAATTAATGTTCACGTGAAAATCGGCATGCTCGGCCAGCAACTGCAGCTTCTTGTCCAGAACTTTCAGACTCTTCTTCGACACTTCGTCGGGATTCACATTGTCGATGGAGATCTGCAGCCATTCCAATCCCGCGCGGTTCAGCCGCTGAATACGCTCTGCCACCAGCAGATAACCATTTGTAATGAGACCGGCGATCATGCCGTTAGCCCGAATGCGCCGGATCACCTCATCCAGTTCGGGATGCATCAACGGCTCACCGCCTGAAATCGTCACCACCGCAGTACCCAGCGATCCTAGCTTATCGATCCGCCGATACATCTCGTCGATCGCAACCGGCTTGGAGAAATCGTCGAACTCGTTGCAATAAGTGCATGCCAGATTACAGCGCCGCATCGGGATGATGTGGGCCAGCAACGGATGATCCGTCGAGGCCACAGCCCGGATCGCCATATTCGCCCCCCGCAGATTGCGGTGCAGAGCCTTAGCGCGCCGGCGCAGCTTTGTAAGCACAAATGCCATGAGAATTCGCTTCTTTCCATTACAACACAGGCATGAGTCCCAGGCACGCACACCAACACCCTTTGGTAATTTTTGCGGGTTGAACGGCCTAGAAATGTGAATTTAGGGACAGCCGCCCCCGGTTTTCCGCGGAGCGTAGCGCCACAATGGCTCCCTACTCAATTCCCAGCGAAACGCATTACACTAATAGGTTGCGATCCGCGCCGCCACCGCGTGCGCGTCAAGTCATCCGAGGAAATGCCATCATGTCCGTAAACAGTTTCAACTCTCGCTCCACTCTCAAAGTCGGCAATAAAGATTACGAAATCTATCGCCTCGACGCCCTCGACAAACAAGGAATCTCCACCGCGCACCTGCCATTCTCACTCCGCATCCTGCTCGAGAATCTCCTCCGCACCGAAGACGGCCGCAACGTCACCAAAGGAGAGATTCGCGCGCTGGCAATTTGGAACAGCAGATCGAAGCCCGACAAAGAAATCGCCTTTACCCCCAGCCGCGTCCTCCTGCAGGATTTCACCGGCGTCCCCTGCGTAGTCGACCTCGCCGCCATGCGCGACGCCATGCAAACCCTCGGCGGAGATCCCGCCCTGATCAATCCTCTACAACCGGTCGAGCTGGTCATCGATCACTCCGTCCAGGTCGACGAGTTCGGCACCGCCAACGCCTTCGAATTGAATGCCCTTCTCGAATTTCAACGCAACAAAGAACGCTATTCTTTCCTCCGCTGGGGCCAAACCGGCTTCCGCAATCTCGCCATCGTCCCGCCCGACACCGGCATCGTCCACCAGGTAAATCTCGAATATCTCGCGCGCGTCGTCTTTGTTCACGAAGCCAACGGCAAGCGCACCGCCTACCCCGACACCCTCGTAGGCACCGACAGTCACACGACAATGGTGAACGGTCTTGGCGTCCTTGGATGGGGAGTTGGCGGAATTGAGGCGGAGGCGGCGATGCTCGGGCAGCCTGTGTCCATGCTGATTCCGCTGGTTGTGGGAGTGAAACTTACAGGGAGGTTGCGTGAGGGGGCGACTGCTACTGATTTTGTTCTTACGGTCACCGAGATGTTGCGCAAGCATGGCGTGGTCGGAAAATTCGTGGAATATTTCGGGCCAGGATTGCGGGACTTGCCGCTGGCCGATCGCGCAACGATCGCAAACATGAGTCCGGAATATGGTGCGACTTGCGGGATTTTTCCGATTGATAAGGAGACGTTGAAATACTTGCGGCTCACCGGGCGCAGCGAGGAGCAGATCGTACTGGTCGAGGCATACAGCCGCGAGCAAGGGTTGTTTCATGACGAAAAAACTGAGGAGGCGGAATACTCCGAACTGCTCGCGCTTGATCTTGCCACGGTAGAACCCAGTCTGGCCGGGCCCAAGCGGCCACAGGATCGCGTCGTACTGTCGCAGGCGGGCGAGTCGTTTCAGAAGGCGCTGCCTTCGTTGCTCAAACCAAAATCAGCGGCCGCACTTGGGAAAAAGACAGCTGCGGCCGCTGCGGTTGCCGCCGCGCCTGCCGCAAAGTGGGAGCAAGAAGGCGGTAGTCCGGCTGCGATAGGCGTCGAAGATCCAAAGGTTCATGAGCATGTGCCGGCGTCGGTCAAGGATGCGCTCAAGCACGGCAGCGTGGTCATCGCCGCCATCACTTCGTGTACGAATACTTCTAATCCTTCGGTCTTGATTGCAGCGGGACTGCTTGCGAAGAAAGCGGTTGAGAAAGGACTGCAAGTTCCGCCCTGGGTTAAGACGTCGCTGGCTCCGGGATCGAAAGTGGTCACCGACTATCTGGCGAAGGCCGGATTGACGCCCTATCTCGAGAAACTGAAATTTCATCTGGTGGGCTACGGATGCACCACTTGTATCGGCAACTCCGGGCCGCTGCCCACGGAAGTTTCGCAGGCCATTGATGAGAACGAACTCGTAGTCGCCTCGGTACTTTCGGGGAACCGCAACTTTGAGGGACGCATCAACTCGGAAGTGCGTGCCAATTATCTGATGTCGCCGCCGCTGGTGGTGGCGTTTGCTCTGGCGGGGCGGATCGACATCGACTTGCGCAAGGACGCCATCGGCAAGGGCAGAGATGGCCAGCCGGTGTACATGGCCGACATCTGGCCGTCGCAGCGCGAGATTGAAGAGTCGATGCAGCAATCGATTACCTCCGAGATGTTTTCGAAATCCTACGCCGATGTTTTTCAGGGCGACGAGCGCTGGCGCGGCCTCGCTGTGCCCAAGGGCGAAACCTACGCGTGGGAAAAAGATTCCACCTACATCCGGCGCGCTCCGTATTTCAACGACATGTCGGTGAGGCCTTCGCCGGTACGCGACATCAAGAAGGCTCGCGTGCTCGCCGTGCTGGGCGACAGCGTCACTACCGATCACATTTCGCCCGCCGGGTCGATCAAGAAAGATGGTCCCGCGGGAAAATATTTGCAGGAACGTGGCGTGAAGCCCGCCGATTTCAACTCCTACGGTTCGCGGCGCGGCAATCATGAAGTGATGGTGCGCGGCACCTTCGCCAACGTGCGCCTGCGCAACAGGCTGGTCGCGACCGAGGGCGGATACACGCGCCACTTGCCGACGAACACCGAGATGTCGATCTTCGACGCGTCGGAAAAGTACCGCGCCGCTGGCACGCCGCTCGTCGTTCTCGCGGGCAAGGAATACGGTTCCGGGTCGTCGCGCGACTGGGCCGCCAAGGGCCCGGCCCTGTTGGGCGTGCGCGCCGTAGTCGCCGAAAGCTACGAACGCATCCACCGCTCGAACCTGGTGGGCATGGGCGTCCTCCCGCTGCAATTTCTAGCGGGCCAAACCGCCGAATCGCTGAAGCTGACCGGAGAAGAAGTGTTCGAGATCACCGGCATCCGCGACATAGTCGACCACTTCGCCGCCGGCCGCGAAGTAAGAGTTCGCGCCACCACGAAAGGCAAGCCCGAGATCGAGTTCAACGCGCTGGTCCGCATCGACACGCCGCAGGAGGCGCTGTACTACACTAACGGCGGGATTCTGCAGTATGTACTGCGGCAGTTGTTGGCGACGAAGCCGCAGCCGGTGGGTGCGTAATCTCCTCCTCCTCCTCCTCCTAAGGACGTATCTCCATGAGACTGAATCCTTATGCGAACAAATAATACGACCGGTGGCCGCGCCTCTGAACTTTTGTCCTTTGTCCATATCCAGAATGGCAAATTGGGTGGGGTGAACCGGAAAAATTTGGAACTTTATATCTGGAATGGTTTCATCGCCTCAAGGGGAATCGCCATGGTTTCTCCCTATTGACGAGATTTGGCCGAAACCACCGAAACCCTGGCCTTCCGTCCAAAACGTGCTCCCATGCGAATTTGCCTTGCGACTCCGTCTACGCCGATTTGGGAGGGGCGTCGCCGATGGGCTCACTGCCGTGATCTGAGGGTTTGTCGCCGGCAGCTTCCGCGGCACTGGGTTCGCTCGCGGAAAAAGCCGCCGGACCCGGAGCGGCGTGGGGCATCGCGAGATCTGGGGAAGGAGGCGGAGTTGCGTGAGGAAGCGACGATGGGATGGGAGACGGCGCTTCCGGGATGAGGAATTGCTGAACGGTGGAAACCAGAAGCATGCTATCGGCCTTGGATACTACTCTTCGCACGCCGACTTTTTGCGCCTCGAGTTCGACCTGCTGAGACCAATGCATGGTGTGCATCAGGATTGGGGTATTCGGAAGAAGGCTGGAGATTTGGCGAGCTGCCTGGAAACCATCCATGACCGGCATCACCAGATCGAGAATGATGAGATCCGGTTTCAGTTCCTGCGCCCGGGCGACCGCCTCCGCCCCATTGTCGACGTCAATAATTTCCCAAGGCCCGGCGCCCTCCAGCAGGTGGCGCAAGGCGTTTTTAACCGACGGACTGTCCTCAGCGATCAGAATTCGGACGGGCATGCGAATCGGCAAGCTGGACGGGTGGCGCCGTAGGTTGTGCTTCTCCGCAACAGCGTTCGATGTCCTACGAAGTTACCATGAATTCCGCTTTCCAAAATACAGCAAACTTTGTACACCCTACCGTACGTTACTGCAACGTTTCAGATATTGAGCGAGCGTGATTTTACATGCGTTGGCATCTAATTATTCGTTAACAATTCGTAAAGAAAGAGTCAGTGAACGCGGAGGAAGCTGTGAGCAAAGCAAATCGAGCTGCTGGAGCCAACAGGGACCCTCAACCTTTAAATCCCGGAGAACGGACGAATCCGGCGGGAAAACCAGTGGCCAATGCCATTCTTCTTTCGATTCCGGACGAAGAATTCCAGGCAATTCGGCCGCATTTGGAGTTCGTCCCTTTGCCGCAACGGTTGCGGTTGCAAGAGGCGAACCAAAAGCTGGATGACGCTTACTTCTTGAATAATGGCATGGTCTCGTTGGTCTTTACCACGCAAAAGGGAGAAAGCGTTGAAGTGGGAGTGGTTGGGAAGGAAGGCTTTACTCCGATCCCGGTGGCGGCGGGAGTCAGAAGGAGTCCTCATCGCGCGGTCATGCAGATTGGCGGAGAAGGCTTCAAGATTGATGTCAGTGAGTTGGCGACGGCGCTGCAAACCAGTCCGGCGCTACAGAGCTCGCTGAATCGCTATGCGGCGGTTCACGGGATGCAGGTGGCGCAGACGGCGGGATGCAATCGGCTGCACGATATTGAACAACGACTTTCGCGCTGGTTGCTGCTGGCCCAGGATCGCGTAGGCTCGGGATTACTGCGCATCACCCACGACTTTCTGGCGATGATGCTGGGTACGGATCGGCCCAGTGTGAGCCTAGCTGCAGGTGGGCTGCAAAGAAAACACATCATCGAATACACACGCGGCTCGGTAAGAATTCTCAACCGCAAGAGACTGGAAGGCTCCGCCTGCGAGTGCTATCACATTATTCAGGCTTTTAATGGGGAATTGGCGCTGCGGTAGGGTGGTTGACCTTTACAAGCGGGTGCGACTGCGGTGCCTGGTTCGCTGGGCTGCGCATGCGGGCTACAGGCGAGTGCCTGCCCTGAGAGTTTGTGACTTTTTCGAAGCTGCCAAAAATCGATGCTGCAAACAAAACAGTTAAGACGATAAAATCGTCGAAAATTCAAAAAAGTCACCAACTCGGAGCGAAGTGGAAGGGCGGCTGTAGCTACAAGGTCGCTTAGAACTCGATGTGGGCGCGGAACGAGGGGACGATCACCGGTCCGCGGTCGCGGTTGTAACCGGGATTTTTGATGTGCTGGACGCCGGGCGCTAGATAGATGCCACGCCAAGCGTGGACCGTATAGTAGGACTCCAGGATATTTTCGCGGCCGTAGTTTAGGCGGCCGTCGCCGAGAAGAAATCCGAGGCCACCCGCCGCGAGATAGTCCTGATGATCCTTCTTGATGGCATTCGACACGAAAGCGATGCCGGCGCGGTCCTGCTTGCGACGCCACCAGGCGCCGTTCGCGCCTATTCCTTCGGCGAAAGTTTGATCCACCTCCGTGTAGGCGAAAGATTCGGTCTTGCCGTTATCCCAGCCGAAGCGGGCGAAGGCGGTGAGATAGTGCGTGAGATTTTGCTCGGCGTTGATGCCAAAGCCGTACTTGCGCGTTATGTGCCAGGGATGGGCGGTGATGTCGGGAGTGGTGTCCTGCTCGGCGGCCCTGATGGTCTGGTCGCGGTAGATGCCCATGTTGGCGTAGTTGGTATAGGCGAGCAGGCGGATCACTCCCGCCTTCTTCGGAATGAAGCCGCGACGCAGTTCGTATTCGAAATTTTCCGCGTGGGCTTGCCAGGGCTTCCACACCAGGTCGATCCCGTTCGCGACCTTGGGCATGAGAGCTTCGGCGACGCGGAACCCCCAGTTGCGGTCTTCGTAGTCGGCGGTGGCGCCGACCGTGTAACCGCGAGTATCGGCGGCGTAGTCCCAGGCACCGTTGTTGTCGACGGTCCAGTTGGTGAACTGGAAGTGGGTGTCGGAACCCATGGTGTTCACGTCGAAGAAATCGGCCATGCTAAATTTGCCGAAGCGGACTTCCAGGCGGCGCCGCGGAAGCTCTTCGAAGAGGGAAAAGAAATTGCGTTGGTTTTCGATTTTATCTTTGCTGAGGGCGAAGACTTTGTGAACCATGCAGCGAGCGAGATAGGGGGTCTTGCTCAATAACGGATTGCGCACGATGTCGAGATCGGTGTTACCGGCCAGGCCGAGCCCAGTGGTGAGGGCGGCGCCACCCGCCTCTTCAATATCGACGAGCACCTCGAAGGAGTTGTTGAGGCGCACGCCTGTATACAGCGTCATCAGGCGTGAAGTGGCTTTCTCGTAATGCGGGTTCAGGCTATGGGGGCCGCTGTAGGGCGCGTGAAAATCGGGGTGGGTTTGAAAAATGAAGTTGGCCTGGCCGGAGAGCCAGAAGCGAGTGTTCTTGACGTGCGGTAGCATCGATTCCGGGCTCTGGTCGGTCGGCGGGTCGGGGGGATCGGGCACGACGGAGGCGTCCGCTTGCGGCGTACTTCGCGACGGCAGCGGGGGGGCAGCGGATTCCTGCTGTTGGGCGAAAGTGGGGAGGGTCATTGTGATGGCGAGCGCCAGCAATGGGCCGCGACACGCAGCGCAAGGCGCCCTCCTCGACCGCAACTTTTTTGCTGCTTCGCTCTCACTCACCGGAACCAGCCATTCCGTTAACTACATTATAGCCAATGAAGTTAACTACAGTTAACTACATGAGATGGACACCTGTCAACATTCAAGCGCGCATCTGTGTGCCCAAGAATACGCAGGGTTGATGACAGGAATGTTAATCGATTCAATGTGTCGCATGGGTGCGGCTTGCGGTCAGCCGTGGTCGTTTGACAGCGTTCCTCTTCAGCCCCTAACCTTAATTTCTCTGGCTTATGAGAGTTTTGGTTTTAGGGAATGGCGGGCGCGAGCATGCTCTGGTGTGGAAGCTGCGGCAGTCGCCGCGGATCTCGCGACTTTACTGCGCGCCAGGAAACGGCGGCATTGCCGATGACGCCGAGTGTCTGGCGGTGGACCTGAAGAGTCTGGATTCGATGATGCGGCTGGCGGCAAGTCTGCAGCCGGATCTCACCGTAGTTGGCCCGGAGCTGCCGCTGACGCTGGGCGTAGTGGATGAGTTTACGCGGCGCGGGTGGCCGGCGTTTGGTCCAACGCGTGCCGCGGCCCAGTTGGAAGCGAGCAAGAGCTTTACCAAGGAATTTCTGCAGCGGCACCGCATTCCAACGGCACCCTTCGCAATTTGCGATTCAATGGAGCAAGTGCGGTCGGCGCTCGGCCATTTTCATGTGCCGGTCGTGGTGAAGGCCGACGGGCTCGCGGCGGGCAAGGGTGTGGTCATCGCCAAGAGCAAAGAAGAGGCGGCGCGGGTGGCGGCGGAAATGCTCAGCGGGAAAATGCTGGGCGAGGCGGGCACGCGGGTCGTGCTGGAAGAATGTTTGAAGGGAGAGGAGCTGTCCTTCCTCGTTTTCAGCGATGGCGAGCGCGTGGCCCCTCTGGTTGCCGCGCAGGATCACAAGCGCGTGGGCGACGGCGATACTGGCCCGAACACGGGTGGCATGGGCGCATATTCGACCGCGGATATTGTCGACGATCGGATGCGCGATTGGCTGGTCAATCACATCGCGCGGCCTGTGGTCACCGGAATGAAGGCCGAAGGCGCGGAATTCAAGGGCGTGTTGTATTGTGGACTGATGATGACGGCGCGCGGGCCGATGGTGCTGGAGTTTAACTGCCGTTTTGGCGATCCCGAAACACAACCGATTTTGATGCGGTTAGAGAGTGACCTGATTGAAGCGTCCGAGGCTTCGATTGGGGGGCGGGTGAGTGAGGGCGATTTCAAGTGGTCGCCGGAAGCGTCGGTGTGCGTGGTGATGGCGTCGGGAGGATATCCGGGGACGTACGACGTGGGAAAGCGGATTGATGGACTCGATGAGGCGGGCGCGGTCGAGGGCGTGAAAGTATTTCATGCGGGAACTTCTAAACGGGATGGCGTTTACTACACTTCTGGCGGACGGGTGCTGGGAGTGACGGCGCGGGCACGTGATTTGGAGACGGCGTTCGAGCGGGCTTATCAGGCTTGCGGGAAGATTAGTTTTGAGGGGGCGCATTACCGGAAGGATATTGCGGCGCGGGCGCTGAAGAAGTAGAGGTGGCAGAAAATCCTTTTGACGGCAATCGCTGCGTCTGCTTGAAAGGGATCCTTCGACTTCGCTCAGGATGACAATACGCGTAACATAATGACAACACGCCTAACATAATTATGAGGAGCTAATGAGCAAGACGCTGGTTTCGATTGTGATGGGGAGTGATTCGGATTTGGAGATCATGCGCGAGGCCGGCAAAGCTCTCGACGAGTTTGGCATCGTGTATGAAGTGGATGTGACTTCGGCGCATCGTTCGCCGGATCGCACGGCAGACTTCGCGCGGAAGGCCGCAGGGCGTGGGATTCAGGTGATCATCGCCGGCGCCGGCGGGGCGGCGCATTTGGCGGGAGTGATCGCGGCACATACCACTTTGCCGGTGATTGGAGTGCCGATTCCTTCGACCTCGCTGCAAGGCATGGATTCGCTGCTGGCGACAGTGCAGATGCCGGCTGGGATTCCGGTGGCGACGGTGGCCATCGGAAAGCCGGGAGCGACCAATGCGGGGATTCTGGCGGCGCAGATGATTGGGCTGGGCGATGCCTCTGTCGCGAAGAAACTGCAAGCTCACAAAGAGAAGCTGGCGCGGGGCGTGGAAGAAAAATCAACGAAGCTGCGCGGGGCCTGAAATCGAAATCCCACTTCTTACAAAAGACGACAGCTATGGGTACTGTTTCGAGACGTTTGGCGATCGGATGAAAGGGATTCTCCGACTTGAGCTCGCCTTCGCTCGCCCCGCGCTCAGAATGACAAGATTAACTACAGTTTCAATCCCTTTAAGTATTCGCGGAAGGGGGCGCCCAGGTCGTTGCGCTTCAGGGCGAATTCCACCGTCGCCATCAGAAATCCTAGTTTGTCGCCGGTGTCATAGCGGCGGCCTTCGTAGACGTAGGCGTACATTTTTTCCTGCTTCAGCAGCATGCGCATGCCGTCGGTAAGCTGCAGTTCGCCGCCGGCGCCGGTTTTTGTCTTGGCCAGGCAATCAAAGATAGCCGGAGTCAGAATGTAGCGGCCGATAATCGCCAGGTTCGATGGAGCTTCCTCGGGCTTTGGCTTTTCGACCATGTTGCGGATCTCGAAGAGGCGGCCATTGAATCCCTCAGCCGGCTGCGCATCGAAGACGCCGTAAGACGAGATCATCTTTCCTTCGACCACCTGGGCGGCGATCACGGAGCACTGTTTCTGGTCGAAGACATCGACCATCTGCTTGAGGCAGGGGACGGGATTGTCGATCACGTCATCGGCCAGGAGCACGGCGAACGGCTCGTTGCCGACGAGTTCACGCGCCATCAGCACGGCGTGGCCCAGGCCTAGAGCCTCTTTCTGTCGCACATAGGCCACGTACATCATGTCGGAGATGTTACGCACAATCTTCAGCAAGTCGGTCTTGCCGCGCTCCTCGAGCATTTTTTCCAGCTCGTAGCTGACATCGAAGTGGTCTTCGATGGCCTGCTTGCCGCGGCCGGTGATGATGACGATCTGGTCGCAGCCGGAAGCCATGGCCTCTTCGACGCCGTATTGAATGATGGGCTTGTCGACGAGAGGAAGCATCTCTTTGGGCTGGGCTTTGGTGGCGGGCAGAAAGCGGGTGCCCAAGCCGGCGGCGGGAAATACGGCTTTGCGGACTTTCATTTTCATGAGGCGGTCGTTGGTCGTTTGTACTAGGTCGTTAGCTCAAATCGGAGCGGGGATAATTGTAACTGGTCGCATTTGCGGATGGCGATTCTTGACGTGTTACGGCTGCGTCTTTCCACCCGCGTTCGAACCGACTTCAGATGCGGCTTCCTGGTTGGCCAGTTGCTCTAGAACCGTGCGCAAGGCGCGAAGGACTTCGTCCGCGGCGGTTGCCTTGAGAACGAATTTCAGCATGCCGTCGGGAGTGAACTGGGCGCCGCGCTGGCCGGATACAAAGCGGGCCAGTTGTTCGGGATCGACGGCAGCGTTCTGGCGAAACTTGAAAGTTACGGAGTCGCGCTTGCGCTCGATGGCGTTGACGCCGACGCGCATGCACAGCAGCTTTAGTGAAGCATAGTCGAGCAAGTTACGTACCGGCGGCGGCGGCGGACCGTAACGGTCTTGTAGTTCAGCGCCCACATCCGCCAGTTGCGATTCGGTCTCTACGCGGGCCACGCGTTTGTACATCTGCAGGCGCTGATTCTCTTCCGGAATGTAATCCGCGTTGATGCGGATGTTCAGGCCGAGATTGAGTTGGGTCTCAGCCTGGTCGGGCGCGGCTTCGCCCTTCATTTCGCGGACGGCACGTTCGAGCATTTGGGTGTAGAGCTCGAATCCGATGGCTTCGATGTGTCCGCTCTGCTCGCCGCCCAGAAGATTGCCTGCACCGCGGAGTTCGAGATCGAGCGCGGCGATTTTGAATCCGGCGCCGAGGTCGGAAAATTCTTTTAACGCTGCCAGGCGACGGCGCGCGATCGGAGTCAGCTCGACTTCCTTCGGGATCAGCAAGTAGGCATAGGCGCGGCGATTCGAGCGGCCGACACGTCCGCGCAATTGATAGAGTTCGGAAAGGCCAAGACGATCTGCGCGGTTGATGAGGATTGTATTGCACAGCGGTATGTCGAGGCCGTTCTCGATGATCGTGGTGGCGACGAGAATGTCGGCTTCGTGGTGCATGAACCCGAGCATCACTTTTTCGAGTTCGGTTTCTCCCATCTGGCCGTGGCCGACCATGATGCGCGCCTTCGGAACCAAGTCCTGCAGCTTGGCGGCGATTTCCCAAATGCTATCGACCCGGTTGTGGACGAAGTACACCTGTCCGCCGCGGTCTAATTCTTGTTCAACCGCGGACTGGATTAATTTGTCGTCCCAACTGGCGACGACGGTCTGAATGGCCATGCGATCTTTGGGCGGCGTTTCGATCACGCTCATGTCGCGCAGGCCGACCAGCGACATGTGCAGCGTCCGCGGTATGGGCGTGGCCGACATGGTGAGGACGTCGACCTGCTTTCGCATTTGTTTGATTCGTTCTTTGTGGCGCACGCCGAATCGCTGTTCCTCGTCGACGATCAGCAGGCCCAAGTCGGCGAACTTTAGATCTTGCGAGAGAATGCGGTGCGTGCCGATGAGGATGTCGATCTTGCCGGCTTCGGTTTTTTGCAGAATTTCTTTTTGCTGCTTGGGGTTGCGGAAGCGGCTGATCATTTCGATGGTGACAGGAAACGGTCCGAAGCGCTGTTTGAAAGTTTCGTAGTGCTGGAAGGCCAGGACCGTAGTGGGGGCGAGCACGGCGACCTGCTTGTTGTCGCCGACGGCCTTGAATGCGGCGCGCATGGCTACTTCTGTCTTGCCATAGCCCACGTCGCCGCAGAGCAGGCGATCCATAGGCTGAGTCGATTCCATGTCCCGGGTGACGTCGGCAATGGCTTGAGCTTGGTCTTCAGTCTCGCTGAACTCGAAGGCATCTTCGAATTCGCGCACGAACTCATTCCCCGCGGGGAAAGAGTGGCCGACGGCTGTTTTTCTTTCCGCGTAAAGCTTCAGGAGCTCGTCGGCCATGTCTTTCATGGCCTTGCGCACTCGGGCTTTGGTTTTGGTCCATGCCTGCGTGCCCAGATGACTCAGCGATGGCTTCGCGCCCTCTGACGACCGGTATTTCTGAATCAGGTCGAGGCGCGTGAGCGGGACGTAGAGGCGCGCGCCCTCGGCGTATTCGAGCAGCATGAACTCGGCATTGCCGTCTCCCTGATTGATTTCCTTCAGGCCCCCATACTGGCCAATGCCGTGCTCGACGTGAACGACGTAGTCTCCGACTTGCAGATCGCGAAAGTCGGAGAGGAATGCCGACACTTTCGATTTCTGGCGCTGCGGGCGCGAAGCTACGGCGTCAGATTCATCGAACAAATCGCGGGCGCCGAATACGGCGAGGTGCGCTTCGGGAAACATGACGCCGTCGGGGACGTAAGCTTTCGCTAGCGTTGTGGTATGGACTTCGCCCGCGAAGTAACTGGTCTCGTCGGCATAACTCTCGCCGCCGCGCGTGCGGCTTCCCAGGCGGAACGAAACGTTGTATTCGGTGAAGATGTCGGCCAGGCGCTCGACCTCGCCGGTGTTGGGCGCAGAAAATAGAACCTGATTGCCCTGGCTGGTGAGTTTCTGGACCTCTTCAAGCATCGATGGAACCGCGCCGTGAAAGCGCGGAGTGGGCTGCGTGAGGAAATTGACCGCAGTCTCTGCATCCTCGCTTCGCGTGATGCCGAGATGCTCTACATCCGCTCCAGTCAGAGATTCGACTTTCTTCCACCAATCGTCAGGCGGGAGATATAAATCCACAGGCCGCACAAGATTGCCGACGCCGCTGCGCTCGTGAGCCTCATCGACACGGGTCCAGAAGCGGTCGAACTCGGAGCGAAGAAGATCGGGTTCGTCGAGTATGACGGCCGCGTGGGGAAGCAGGTCGAAGACGGTGCGATCGGCTCCGGCCACCGGAGCGTAGAACTCCCAGCCGGGGAAAACGGTGATTCCGCCTGAGCGCACAGCGGCTTCCACGATTTCTTCCGTTCCTGCAATTCGTTTGCCCGAAAGACGGGTGTGGATTGCGCCCAGCAGATGATCACTGACTGGAGTTTCGGTGAGCGGCAACAGGAGCGCTTCGTCCATGGGATTTGACGAACGCTGCGAAGCGGGATCGAAGCGGCGAATCGATTCCACTTCGTCACCGAAGAATTCGATGCGCACCGGGCGCTCGGCTTCGGGCGAGTAAACGTCGAGGATGCCGCCGCGCAGGGCGTACTCGCCGGGCATTTCTACGACGTCCGCGGCGGTATAGCCGACGGTATTGAGGTGAGCGAGAAGATTCTCGACGTCGAAGGATTCGCCGCGGCGCAGAATGCGGGCGAGGTCGGAATAATATTCTGCGGAGCGCTGCAGGATTGCGGTCGCCGCAACCGGAGAGACCACGATCGATGCCTTGCCGGTGGCGATCTTCCATAACGCGGTCGCACGTTCTTCCTGAAGCTCGGGATGTGGCGAGAGATTCTGGAACGGAAGCACGTCGCGCGCCGGCAGCGGGACAATCCCTTCAGGATCGCCGGCGCTGGTGAGTTCGCAGAATCCGCGCAGCACGGGAACGAAATCCTCGACAGCGCGATTGTCGGAGACTACGGCGATCAGAGGGCGGTCCGCCTGCCGGCGCAAAAGCACGAGCAGCAAAGCTTTTGCCGTGGGCAAGAGTCCGGAGACACGAATGCGCCCCGTGCCCTCCCGCAGGTGGAAGGCAACACGCGTAAAGGCGGGAAGCATTTCTACGTCCACGAAGAGTTCGCGGACGAAGGGAAGCAGCATGCGGATTAATTTTAACAGGAACTCATGCGCGGTTCCCGCCAGGGATGAGCTTCGCTCGGATCGGAGACTCGTGCCGGAGTTGCGGTCATAAGAAAGCGACTCAGAAGTGAAAGGCGACGCCCGTCGTCAAGCGCACGTTGTTCTGTGTTGTGCTGAAGAACCGCGTCTGGACGTAATCTCCTTCGAGGCGCAACGCAATCGGCCGGACGAGGCGGTAATCAATGCCACCGCCCAACGCCGTAGCGAAGGATGTGTCGGACAAGGCTCCACTGGCGCCAACATGCCCTACTCCGAACATAGCTTCGGCGAACGGTCGCAGCTTTCCTATCGAAAACGATGCGCGGGGGCCAAAGAGCATGTTGTATTCGTGAGCGCTGACCTTTTGGGGCAGGCAGATTTCGGGGCACACTACGGTCGAATATTCCGAACCGAAGGTCTGGCTGAAATCCGCCACTATGCCGACGTGAGGCAAAACCTTGCCTTCCAGCGATCCCGTCCAACCGTTGAAGTTGGAGCGCCCCGAGGAGAACCAGTCGGCGTTGCTGTAGGTATATCCCAAAAAGATGTTTCCGCTGGTTGGGACCTGGGCAATGGCCAAGCCCGCGAACACGAGTACGGCACAGCCAATGATCAGAGACTTTCGCATCGTAACCCTCTCCACTTTCTTGTTAACACGAGACTGGCAAAACAGTCCGATGCACTTGGATGCGGCCCCGTTGTCCCCCTGAGATGAAGGTAAAAATGGCCGCATCGGGTTGCCGGGTGAATTCGCAGAATCCGCGCAGCACAGGAACAAGATCCTCAGCCGCGGGATTGTCATTGACTACTACGACAATCAGCGGGTCGGCGTGCCGGAGCAAAAGCACGAGCAGCAAGGCTTTCGCTGTGGGTGAATGGGCCGGAGACACGAATGCGCCCCGTGCCCTCCCGCAGGGGGGAGGCAACACGCGTAAAGGCGGGAAGCGTTTCTTCCTCCGCGAAGAGTTCGCGGACGAAGGGAAGCAACGTGCAGACTAATTTTATCAGGAAGTGGCACGCGGCCATTGGCACGCGAGGCTACTCTAACGGCATGAGCGGGGCCGGCTTCCCACCCTTCGCAAAGAACGCGAAAGAGCGGGGCGCCCGCCTCAGTGCTACGGCAGTGATCGTGACTTACGGCTCGTACACCAGAACGTGGAACGTGCCCGGGATCGTCGACGGCCGCGGGTGCGGGTGTTCCTTGGTTGGCTCCGGGGCTTTGCCGAACTCGGCTGTGTCGACGAAGATGCGCTTTGTCTTGGGATCGTAGGCCATGGTCTTGGCGCCCAATTCTGTTTTTACCTTGCCCGCCTCGCTGTAGTGGTCAGGCGAGTCCTCGTGGAAGATGTGGACCCAACCTTCGCGAGTGGAGACGAAAATCATCCCGGCTTTTGAGTCGTACACGTCGGCATCGGCGCCGTTGCTGATGGGGAATGACTGAATCACCTTGCCGTCGTCGGCGTTCATCACCACCAGCATTGCCGGTTCCCGGCCGGCGACGAACAGACGCCGATGTTCGCGGTCCATCGCGATGGGGGCCGGCGCTCCAGCGGGTGCGATCGGCCAATGCGCCTTCACTTTCAAACCCTGGGCATCAATCGCTACCACTTCGCTCTTGTCTTCGAGATTGTTATAGATGCTCCCTTGCCCGTCGGCCACGGCAAATTCCGGCCCGCCACCTAGATCAACCGTGCCCACAACATTTCCCGTGGAGGGATCGATGGCGGTCGCGTTCTTGCTGTCGCCATTAAAAGTGAAGACGTGCTTCGACGCGGGATCATAAATGATGCAGTCGGCGTCGGGCGCGGCATTGGCTTCGCCCACTACCTTCAGCGTTTTGAGGTCGAAGATGATCGCCTTACCTTGCGCGCCGTCACTGATGAAGCCGCGTCCTGCTTCCGGGACCACGGCCACCCCGTGGCTCTGCTTCAGCCCGGAAATCTTTCCCTCTTCTTTGCCCGTGTCTGCATTTACCACGAGCACTTCGGTCCCGTGTGACAGATACAGCCGCCGCGAGTCGGGATCGAAGGTCATGTAGTCGAAATATTCCCGACCTCCGGGGGCAGCGCCGAATTTATAGGTGTTCGCCAAGTGGTAGCTGAGCGTGTCCGCGGCAAAGGCCGCCACGCCGGACATCATGACGGTAACTACTATCGCGCCGAGTATCATTGCGCCGAGCATGATGCGCCTGCAAAATGTGGATTTCATAAGCTCTCTCTTTCGCTGCGAAATGTGGGAACCCGCGTCGGCCGACCGGCAAATATTGCAGGCGATACTATCGATTCAACCTGAATAGAACCTGAAGAGGGAGCTACCCGGATCAGGAAGGAAATATGGGCCACGTCCTTAATTGGGCGAACCGGAGTAGTCCATCCTGCCTATTTTCAGTAATCTAGGAATGATTTATTGAAAAATCCTTCGTCGCCCGGGGGCTCGGGCATCTCCGATCCGGGGTTACGCAACTAATCAATTAGTTGACGTTTTGACTTCCGGCACGTCGAAATCCACAGCGGATATCAGGAGGAAGGCAGTGGCCCGTAGTAAGTCCGTGACCCTGACAGAAGCCGAGTTGCGCATAATGAACGTGCTGTGGGATCGGGGTTCAGCTACGGTTCATGAGGTGCTGCAGGCTCTGCCCGAAAAGCCGCCATTGGCCTATAACTCCGTCTTGACGATTGTTCGTATTCTGGAAAAAAAGGGCTACGTGAAGCACCTGAAAGACAAGCGGGCGCACGTGTACTTGCCGCAGGTGGACCGGAAGGATGCGACGCGATCTGAGGTGCGGCATCTGGTCAGCCGGTTCTTCGGTAACTCGCACGAATTGCTGGCGTTGAATGTTCTGGAAGAGACGAGCATTGACACGGAAGAACTCGTTCGCTTGCGGCAATTGCTGGAAAGGAGCAAGTGAATCCCCGATGAGCGCCTGGTTCGACTGGAATGCGATCGCCCAAGCGTCTGCGCTTCAAGTCGTGGACTGCCTGGTCGAGGGCACGCTAATCGCGATTTTCGCCGGCTTGGTGTTGGGGACGGCTCGCCGGCAGAATGCCGGCACCCGGTTTGCGGTATGGTTTTCGGCTCTCGTTGCAATTGCGACCTTGCCACTTTTCGGCGGCTTATGGTCATCGCATGGGACTGGCGTATCGGCGGAAACGGCCCATCCAGCAATCGCCCTGCCTAGTTCCTGGGCGCACTACTTGTTTGGAGCGTGGGCAGTGGTCGCGGTATGGCTTTTGATCGGCGTTGCGCGAGGGCTGCGGCATCTGCATGTTCTGCGCAAAAGTTGCATTCCGGTTGATACGACCGAGTTAGATCCTCTGGTGCGAGACACCGTGGAGCGTAACCAATCGTCACGGTCCGCAACCCTTTGTACGTCGGATCTGGTGCGGGTACCGACGGCCATTGGGTTTACGAAACCGATGATCGCTGTTCCAAGCTGGGTGATGAACGAACTTTCTGCGGACGAATTGAACCAGATTCTTCTCCATGAACTCGCGCATCTTCGTCGGTGGGACGACTGGACCAATCTGGCTCAGAAGTTGGTGAAGGCTCTGTTCTTCTTTCATCCTGCGGTGTGGTGGATCGAGCAGAGAGTTTCTTTGGAACGAGAGATGGCATGCGACGACGCGGTGATCGCGGAGACTGCAAGCCCGCGAGCCTATGCGGAATGCCTGACGCGTTTGGCCGAAAAAGCTTTGATTCAACGCAGCATGGTGCTAGCGCAAGCGGCATTGGGACGAATCCGTCAGACCTCGTTGCGAGTGGCTCAGATTTTGGATGTGAAGCGGGACCCTGGCGCGGGCCGCAGTTGGAAGCCGGCGGTTTCGCTGGTGGCCGGCTTCGCGATTGTTTGCATGCTTGGTATCTCAAGAGAGCCCAATCTGATTGCGTTTAGCGATAACGAGCCAACTTATGTGGCTACATCGACGAGTAGAATCGACGGAAGTCTCGATGGGAGTGGGCAGCTCTCGAAGGCCACATTACACGGCGAAGCCGTTCGCATCGTGCGGGCGAGTTTGCAGGTGCGCGCGCTTCGTGGCAATTCGAAAATTTATCAGCCGACAGCTTTCGCTGCGTCTACAGCCGCAAGACGAAAAGCGGTTCGTCTCCCTCGCCAGACGAATATTCGCCAGACTGGTGCGAATGCAGTCCCGGTCGCTTACACGGAGACGATTTTTGTGGTGGTGGCGGGAAGCGAGCGTGGCTCTCCAGCCGAGTCGATTTATCAGATCCATTTGTGGCGTGTGATGGTTTTCCATCCTGTCGTTGACGACGGCAGAGTTCCCCGAAAGGAAATTTAAGAGCGGATGCACCACGAAGAGCAGGATTTTAATTCGAGTAACTAACGAATTAGTTGTACAACTCTCGAAAGGACGCAACTCTAATGAATGTAGGAATGTGGTCGAAAGATGGCACTCAAACGTGGACGCGACGGCTGGCGGTGCCGATGATTGCAGTGGCACTCCTCGCTTCGTTCGTAACCTATAAATGTGTGAAGCCGGATGCGGCAAACGCGGCCATTGCCGCGCCCTCCGCCGCGCCACTGGATGTAGATAGTGTGAGCGCACTGTTGGAGCTCGACAAGGCGATGGAAACGTTGGCGGCTCGGGTCACTCCGGCCGTCGTTAATGTGACCGTGACCTCCAAGAACCGCGCCGAGGCCTCTGGCAAAGAACTGCCGGAAGACATGCAACAGTTCTTCGGTCCGGGCGGCCCGTTTGGTCAGTTTTTTGGACCTCACATGCGCCCGGGACAGCCTCAGATCGAGCACGGGATGGGCAGCGGCGTGGTGATCTCGCCCGATGGGTACATCGTCACGAACAACCATGTGGTTGATGGAGCGGTCGACATCCGCGTGACCACCAGCAATCGCCGGGTTATGAAGGCGAAACTGATCGGAACCGATCCGTTGACCGACTTGGCCGTGTTGAAGGTGAATGCTACGGATCTGGCCAGCGCTCCGTGGGGTGACTCGAAGGAAGTCCGGCCCGGACAGACGGTGCTGGCCTTCGGCAACCCGTATGGATTTCGCTTCACCGTCACGCGCGGAATCGTCAGCGCGATCAACCGGGCGAATCCCGATCCCACCAATCCCAGCAAGCCGGGCGAGTTCATCCAGACGGATGCGGCCATTAATCCTGGCAACTCGGGCGGACCGCTGGTCGATGCCCGGGGCGAAGTGGTTGGCATCAATACCTTTCTCGTCTCGCCTTCCGGAACGTTCTCAGGGATGGGATTTGCGATTCCAAGCCAAATCGTCAGGCCCACGGTGGAAACCTTGATCCGTGACGGCAAAGTCAGCCATGGGCACATCGGAATCGGAATCGCGGACGTGACGCCGGAGAACGCGAAGTTCTTCGACAATTCCACGACGGGCGGAGTGGTCACGCAAGTCGAACCGGATTCGCCGGGAGCAAAAGCCGGCATTCAGGTTGGCGATGTGATCACTGAGATCGACGGCCAGAAGGTGAGCGACGCCGGAGAACTCCAAGTGGCGGTCGCGCAGAAGCAGCCTGGTACGAAGATCATGCTCAAGGTTCTACGGGACGGCAAGACGATGAGTCTTCCCGTTACATTGGAAGCCCTGGGCCAACACTCGGCAGAAGGCAGCGATAAGTCAGGCGAAGGTGAAGGCAAAATGCACTGGGGCATCGGCCTCGGCAATCTTACGCCTGAAGTGCGAGATCAGATTCAGGCGCCGCACGATCTGCACGGAGCTGTGATCGAGCAAGTACAACCGGGAAGCTCGGCGGACAACGCCGGGTTGCAGCAGGGAGACATTATCCTTGAAGTTAACCGCCACAAAGTCCAGAATGCGAGTGACGTGCAGCAAGCCCTGTCGAGCGTGAAAAAGGGAGATGATGCACTGTTGCTGGTTTGGTCGAACGGCGGTAGCACGTTCCGGGTGCTGCATTCTCCCGAAGGCGCTTAATCCGTCCGGCGGTCCGTTCAATTGGCGCCGCACTTCTTTCAAAATTCGAAGGGAGTGCGGCGCATCATTTTGTGCGAAGGGACCGTGAAGTTGGAGTTCTCGCGCGCGGACATCCTCGCTTTACCGACGTACTATAAAATAGTGGGCGAAGTCCCACATGAAATTTCTTTTTACAATGGCAGGTCTTGTTTTCAGCGCGGCCGTCGTAGCCGCTCATACGCCGTCTCCTGCCAGCCTGATCGAGAATCCTGTCTACCAGAAAAACTGCGCGAAGTGTCATGGGAAGACCGCCGAAGGGCGGCATTTCGCAGGACCCTCGCTTGTTTCGGAAAAGACCACCCGCGCTTCTGCCGATGAACTGCACGACATAATCACAAACGGCAGACACCGCATGCCGAAGTTCGTCAATAAACTCACACCGGAAGAAATCAACACACTTATCGAGGAAATTAAAGCCCGGAAGAAGGATTGAATTACGGTCCCTTGGTCGCACCAGCGCTCATCGCTTTCGAGGTTGAAGGCGAGTCGTGCAAGAGGGTGCTAGTGGTGCTTGAAATATTGCACCGCTTTTTCATGAGCCTGGGCGGCGCGCCGGGAGGTGAACGTCCCAAGATTTCGCCGTTTTCCGGTCTTGGGATTCTTTTTCCGCGAGTATAGGCGATATTCGCCCGTTTTCAGTTTTCGAATCATGCTGTCTCCTGCTAATCGGAATTCTTAACTTTGCTTCAGCGATTCCTACTCCGAGTGCGGCTGGCCTTCACAGCGGAGTTGTGACGCGCGGCGGTTGAGCGTTTCTTCGCGGAGGCACGCGCTTGCCGTGACAAAGACCGGTGCGAGGCCGCGCTGTGACCTTCTCTTTTCAGAGCCTCGCTGGTGGCGCGAGAGCGGGTGGCGGAAGGCTCGCGACGCGAGTGGCTCTGACCCTTTTCGTAATCAGGTTCTGCTTGCTTCGTGGTTTTAGCTGATGCCCTGACGCGGTTAGGTGGCTGCAACTTAACCCCAGCACGCCGGGCTTTGGAGAGGCCGATCGCGATGGCCTGTTTAGTGGAAGCCGCACCGTGCTTACCCTCACGGACATGATGCATTTCCTCACGGACGAATTCTCCAGCCTGCGTGCTAGGCGATTTTCCCTCGCGGGCATCTTCGCGGGCGCGTTCAAGCGTTTCTTTTTCTGGCATACGCGCCTCCTCTTTCTTAACTTAATGGGGCCCTACACGGGGAGGCATCGAAGAATTTCTGTAAACGCGACGACCGGTTGCTGTAGGCGATTTCGCACGATCGCGACCAGAACAAGACAGCAGTTTAGTTTCCCGGCAGCCCCAGTTGTTCGATATGCATAAGCATGTCGGCGGCATCGGAATAGACTCGAAATGCGCCCGCCCGTTCCAGTTCGTTTTGTCCGTAACCTCCCGACAAAAAACCTACGCCCAAGGCACTCTTGCGCACGGCGGCGAGCAAGTCCCAGACGCTGTCGCCCACCACAATGCAGTTGCTAATGGCGACCCGAAGACGATCCGCGGCTGCGACGAAGACATCGGGCGAGGGCTTAGCCTTCTCCACCTCGTCTCCGGTCACAACTGGAGTGCCAGCGGGAATGTGGAGTCGTTTCAATACCAGCGCCGTAGGCTCTCGACCGCCCGTGGTCGCAATCGCTATGCGAATCTTATGGCGAACAAGATGTTGCAGGAGTTGATTCGCTCCGGGCAGCGGCACTAAATCTGGAATCGCCCGGCGAAAACGCACGCCATGTTTGTATTCGAGCTGATCGATATTGATTCTGCGAGGCTGGTCGGGCGTTTCCCGCAGCAACTCCTGAATCATGGATTTTCCGCTCATCCCGACGTGGCGATGAATCTTCCACCTCGGAATCACAATCCCGGCGGCAAGCAAAACCTCTGACCATGCGTTTACGTGCTGATAATTGCTGTCAATCAGGGTGCCGTCCAGGTCAAACAAGACGGCTGGTAATTCGGGTTTTGAAGTTCTGGCTGACGAAAACGTATGGCGCGGCGGTCGCTTTTTCCGCATAGTCAGGCTATCGGCTCGTTATTGGTGGAAACCTCGGCGTTGGTTGCCGGTGATTACGGAAAGGTTGTGGCGCAAACCGCGAAGGGTCGTATGTCTTTTGCGGACAACAGCATTCGCCGAATCAGCCATCTGATAGAAGACATTATCACTGCACTTTGAGCCGGATCTCGTCGGGTGAAGGGAAAATTTTTATTCATGGGAGTCAAGCGAATGAGGGTTGCCCAGGTCGCACCATTATATGAAAGCGTTCCTCCTCGCCTCTACGGCGGAACCGAAAGAGTCGTGTCATGGCTCACGGAAGAACTGCTCTCACTGGGACACGACGTAACCTTGTTTGCCAGCGGCGACTCGGTGACCAATGCCAAACTGATTCCTGCGTGTAAACAGGCGCTCAGGCTTGACCCGGATTCTATCGATCCATTGGCACATCATGTTTCGATGGTGGAGCGTGTTTTCAATCAAGCGGAGGAATTCGACCTCATTCACTTTCACATCGATTATCTCCATTTCTCACTTAGCCGGCGGGTGAACGTTCCTTGCGTAACCACGCTTCATGGCAGACAGGACTTGCCCGATCTCGTCCCGCTCTACAAGGAATTCGCGGAGGTGCCGCTAGTTTCCATCTCCGATGCGCAGCGGCATCCGTTACCCTGGGTGAACTGGGTTGGAACGGTTCATCATGGTCTGCCCGCCAATTCGCTGTCGCTGAATAAGAAGGGTGGGGATTACCTGGCGTTTCTGGGACGAGTTTCACCTGAAAAAGGGCTTGATCGCGCCATCGAAATTGCCATCCGCTCGGGAATGAAGTTGAAAGTTGCAGCGAAAGTCGATCGTGGCGATCGCGACTATTTTGAAAGAAAAATTAAGCCTTTGCTGGACAATGCTTTGATTGAATTCATCGACGAGATTGGGGCTTCTGAAAAGCAGGCCTTTTTAGGGAATGCTGCCGCTCTTCTATTTCCGATTGAATGGCCGGAGCCCTTCGGCCTGGTGATGATTGAGGCTATGGCGTGTGGAACGCCGGTGATCGCGCATCCGTTCGGTTCGGTTCCCGAGATTATTCGAGATGGCGTCGCAGGATTTCAGGTTCGCACCGTGGACGAAGCGGTGACAGCGGTAAAACGGCTCGGCGAAATCGACCGCCGTGAGTGCCGCCGGCATTTCGAACTCAACTTCACGGATGAGCGGATGGCAAGCGACTATGTCAAGATCTACAATCGGTTGATTCAACCGAAATCGGCCTCAATGACGGTCGAAGAGGGAGCATTGAATTGGATGGCAGTGGAATCGCCCACCCCCAGTACTACATAGCGACCACCTCGTCGCCCGCAGATGATCGAGCCCGCGTACTCAAGTATGGCAGAATGTTTTTTGTTTTCGACCGCTTGGGCGATGTGCAGACGTCCGGCTTGGGCGAGGAAGGCCTGTTCTATGACGGCATGCGCCACCTGTCGGCCTTGTCGTTGAATCTATGGAATGCCCGTCCACTGTTATTGAGTTCCACCGTCGCCACCAATAATTTTCTTTTTACGGCCGATCTTGCCAACCTCGACGTCTTCAGCGAGGGGGCCATGGTGATTCATCGGGGCACGCTGCATCTGGTTCGAACTAGATTTCTGTGGCGCGATTCGTGTTTTGAAAAGCTTCTGTTCGTCAATCACGGTCTGGAAAATCTGGAGGTTCCGGTTCGCATCGGATTCGATGCAGACTTTACCGATATCTTCGAGGTTCGCGGCACAGCCAGAGAACGCAGGGGGCAGCGACTCGAAGAACAGATCAATGGCAATTCCGTGATTCTGTCCTACGAAGGTCTGGACCGGATTATCCGCCAGACTTGTATTCGATCGGACGCCAGTCCCGTGAGAACGTCGGAATCAGGGCTGGAATTCGAACTCGCCCTTCGTCCCAAGGAGAGAGTCACCGTCCAACTTGAAATCTGCTGCAGTGCCGATGCCGGCGAAAAATCCATCGGATACACCGAGGCGCTGTCTTCGGCTCGCTTCGAACTGGGGGAAATGTCGCGCGCGTTTCCCCAGATTACAAGTTCGAACTCTCGCTTTAGTGACTGGATGGCGCGCTCCATCTCAGACCTGGAGATGATGATTGCGGGCAACCCCGAGCACAATTATCCCTATGCCGGAGTTCCCTGGTTCAGCACGGTCTTTGGCCGAGATGGAATCATCACCGCACTTCAGACCTTATGGCTGAACCCGAGCATTGCGAAGGGCGTGCTCGATTATCTGGCGGCGTCGCAAGCCGAGGAGATTGATTCCGTAGCTGACTCGGAACCCGGCAAGATTTTGCACGAAATGCGCCAGAGTGAAATGGCAAGGCTGGGCGAAGTGCCGTTTGGGCGGTACTACGGAAGCGTGGACGCCACGCCTTTATTCATCATGCTGGCTGGCGCGTACTTCGATCGGACGGCGGATCGTTCCTTTCTGGAGAAACTGTGGCCGAACATACAACGGGCGCTGCGATGGATTGATGAATTCGGCGACATGGATGGAGATGGCTTCGTAGAGTACGCCCGGCATTCGAGCAATGGATTGGTGCAGCAAGGCTGGAAGGATTCCAACGATTCAGTATTTCACTCGGACGGCAAAATCGCGGACCCACCCATCGCTCTGTGCGAGGTGCAGGGTTACGTTTATGCGGCAAAACTTGCGGCTGCCCGGCTGGCTCGCGTGCTTGGTGATGTGAGTGGATGCTGCGAGCTTGAAATACAAGCGGAATCGCTGCGTACGGACTTTGAAGAGCAATTCTGGTGCGAAGATCTCGGTACGTACGCGTTGGCCCTTGACGGCCGCAAGCGACCTTGCCGGGTTCGCGCGTCCAATGCTGGCCACTGCCTTTACACCGGCATCGCTTCCCCGGAACGAGCTCGCCGTGTCGCCGAGACTCTTATGGGTGCCGACTCCTTCACGGGGTGGGGAATTCGGACGGTCGCTGCCGCCGAGGCTCGCTACAATCCCCTCTCCTATCACAACGGTTCCATTTGGCCGCACGACAATTCCATCATTGCGAATGGCCTGGCCAGGTATGGATCCAAGAAGATGGCGGGACAGGTGCTGCTGGCGTTGCTGGACTTGAGCAGCGAGGTCGAATTGCGCAGGCTGCCGGAATTGTTTTGCGGCTTGAAACGGCGCCCAACGGAGGGGCCCACGCTTTATCCAGTTGCTTGCTCGCCTCAATCATGGGCTGCCGCAGCCCCTTTCTTGATCCTGGAAGGCTGCCTCGGAATCTCGGTGCACGCAGATCGTGGACGTATTGTCTTCGACCGGCCCTTTCTGCCCGAGGGCATTCCACAGTTGTCGATTCGGGCACTGCGGTGCGGCAAAGTGGCGGTAGATTTGCTGTTGGAGCGGCGCAACGACTCCGTGCTGGTTCACCTGGAAAACAAGCAGGAAGACATTGAGATCGTGACCATCGTTTCGTGAGGGCTGCTCTAAAGGCTTTCGGGTATTTCCCCGCCGCAAGTGAAAGAACTAACTTTGGTCTGTGAACCTCGGCGGCATGAAGCGAGCCTTGTCGTGCACGTACCGTGATTTGGTGCGGCATCACACGCTGCAGGTGTCGGCGGCGCTCTCCTATTATCTTGTACTGTCTGTTTTTCCCTGTCTCATTTTTCTCTCTGCGATCGTGGGATTCGTTTCTCTCCCAGATTTGTTCAACCATGTCTTATTGCTGATGGGCCGTCTTCTGCCTGCGGACACCATGAAAATGGTGTACTCAGTTCTAGGAGATGTGCTGGCCTCGCATCGTGGAACCTGGCTCTCGTTGGGAATGCTGGGATTGGTCTGGACGGCATCGGCGGCGTTCGACTCCATGATCGAGGCTTTGGACATTGCTTACGATGTAACGGATGACCGGCCGTTCTGGAAGACGCGACTGCTTGCTATCGCTCTGGCCGCGATCATTGGGTCCCTTTTGTTAACTTCGCTGGGCGTGATGGTGGTGGGGCCGCGCTTTGGAGATTGGCTGGCTAGCCGGCTTGAACTGTCGGCCGTGTTCGTTGCTGTGTGGCCGATTCTTCGTTGGCTGCTGGCGATTTGTTTCACGATCCTTGCGGTTGAGGTGCTGTACTATCTGGCTCCCAACGTGAAGCAGCGCTTCGGCGCGACGCTTCCCGGGGCAGTTTTGTCGGTGGTGGTCTGGAACGGGCTCTCTTTTGTGCTCGGATATTATTTTCGGCATTGGGCCAATCTCAATCGGACATACGGCACGCTGGGCGGATTCATCGCTTTCATGACATGGCTCTACTGGACGTCGTTCGTTCTGCTTGTGGGGGCGGAGCTCAACGCCGAACTAGCGAAAGAAAGCAAGAAGGGTTCCGTGCCGCCTAAAAACATGATCTCCGAGGACAGGGAGCGCATTACACGTCCCGACACACTGGATCGCGCGGCCTAGCTTGCTTCGCCAAGCCTTGTTCATCCTCGGAGTTCATCGGATTAGTTTCGCGCCGAATACCGAGCCCACGGTGGTACAAAGCCTTTAACCCCAGAAGTCGCTGAGGGGACGCGGAGAACGCTGAGAACCCCGCTTAGTAGATGAAGTCGCGGGACAACACTAAAATCTTGTGTGATATCGGCCGTCCACCGAAACTCCTCCTAGCTGATCGCGGGCCATGCTCACTGACCAGCGCTTGTTGAGCTGATATTCTCCCTGCACCATTTCGCTTCCCGGTTGGGAAACATCGGTCGAGAAGGTGAAGAGCAGATTCTTGGTAACCCGCTGCTGGATGGCTACGCGAGCGGACGGGTTTTGGTTGTTGCCGCCGATCGTAGGGTCGATTTGCAAGCTCGAGATTCCAGCGAGTTTCTGCACGCTGCTGCTCAGTTCACTGGCAGCCTGAGAAGCGATCATGGAGTCGGTGCTCTGGCTTGAGGCAGCCGATTCCTGGGTGGTCTTGCCACGAGCGACCAGGTTAATGATGTCAGCCGTTGCCAGGGGAGGATCCGAAACATAAGAGGTGGTGAGCTTGTCGAGTGGCCCTCGCATGGTGAGTGTGAGATTGTATTGTTCGACCGTAGTTCCCACAGAGACGTTCAGCACGGGATGCGTTTCGTTGGGATTGTCGAACGTGATCACTCCTTTTTGAAGTTGGTAACGCACGTTCCGATAAAACAACTCGCCTGAGGTCAGGGTTGTGCGGCCGGTAATGACCGGATTTGCCGCCGTTCCTGCCACCTGCAGCGCGGCGCTCCCCGCGACACTGATCTGCGAACTGGTCGCGTTCAAATCCGATTGCGATTGCACCCCAATGGCGAGTTTGACGGTATCGCCGAATCCCGGCTGGGCCGGTGCGCCTCCTGTGCTGAACTGGTCGCCAAAGCTCGCAAGATCGAAATCTTGCGTGAACGACAGGCTGTCGATCAGCACGCGCCCGTTCAAGGTGGAAGCCTGAGTTGTACCGCTGAAGGCAAGGTTGGCAGTGAGCAGCGATCGAAGACCCTGGGGATAACGGAGGCGGACTGCTTGTCCCTGGAGCGCGAGATTGAATTGCACAGCGGGCCGGTAAGTGACCGAACCGCCGACAGAGACCTGTCCGCCGCCTACCTGCGCTGTCATCTTTGACACTTGCACGCGGTCGTTGGCGATATCCAATGTGCCATTTAATTTTTCGACACTAACTGGTGCGTCGGCCGACGTCACGAATATGTTCTTAAGCTCCACTTGTCCGGCGATCGTTGGGCTGGCGGCCGATCCGGAGGCGCGCACATCCAAGGCTAAGGTTCCGGAACTCGAGACATCCGGTGCGACGATTTTCAGAATCTGCATGTCGACCGATCCGTTTGCGGACAGTGAGGGGGAAGCGCTGCCGCCGATCGGCAACCGGCCTTGCAGGTGAAGCGATGTGCCCGTGCCTCGAATTTCGACAGGCTGAAGCGTTACCACCGAATTGGCAAAGTCCGCGCGAATGGGGCTGGCGATTCCGATCTGCAGCGATTGATAGCTCGCGTTCAGGACCGGAATCGAGAGATGCGCCTCAACTTGAGATTTGTCCTTGAGCGGTCCCTTCAGCGTGGCATGCAATTCAGTCTGGCCTTTAAATTCTCGCGGAGCAGTCGGTGCGTAGGTGGCGATCAGAACGTCCAAAGGAACTGTATTTGTGTCGATAGCAGCTTCGGTGTAGTAATCCCCACTCAGAGCGACGCGGCCATGGGCGCGCACCGACGCTTCCGACACTTTGGAATTCAGATTGACATCGGCGTAATGATGAGCGACCGCAAGCTCTGCTTTTAACCCCGAGACGGAGCTCTGCCGGACTTGGAGCTGAGGCAACTGAACAACGGCGGTGAGTTGCGGATTGTCCAGCGTTCCCTCGCCGTTCACCGAAGCAGTGACAGTTCCAGCAAGGCCGAGATCTTTTGCTTTCACGGTCTGGAGTTTTTCAAGAACCAGCGACGGCGCATTGAGGCGGACCTTGTATGCCCTGGTTTTCGGGGTGTAGGAAAGGTCGGCGTCAATGGCTCCGGCCGCGACCGCGAGGTTCAACGTTGAAACGATGGAGCCGTCGGCCGCATTGAACTTTGCCGCGAAATTCTGAATTGGCTCGTTGTATGCGATGGCGTTGGTGATTTGCGCAGAGCCAGAGCCGACGGGATTGAGTTGCGAACCTCGGAGGGATACCTTTGCCGAAAAATCGCCGGAGATCGGGTAGTGCTGATTCGTCAGTCGCTGCAGATCGGCGATTCGAATTCTCTGTACATCAAGACGCGCCTCGATACGGTTCGTATCTTGGTAAGACCAATTTCGTAATCCGACGCTGGCGCTGAAAATTGCCTGCCCCTGCTGGGCGTTAATGAGCGACGCGTTCTGCACGGTGAACTCTGAAGGCGTCGCACGAAGCTGCATTTTGGCGGTCGACCACTGGCTGCCTTCGATCTGCAAGTTCTGCGCGTTCAGCAGTGCGGCCAATGTTGGATTTTTCATTGAACCGGTTACCGTCGCATTCAGCGTTGCGGAACCCGAGACTGCAGTGATCTGCGTTTGGGACGAACGGAAGGAAGAAGCTAGAGCGGCGAGCTGGTGAAGATCGTTCGCCGCAACTTGAATCTGCAAGTTGGAATGATCGCTGATTGTTCCCTGCGCGCTCAGTCTCGCCGAGGGAATTCGCAAGGTGGTGTCGCGCAGCGAGATGGTTTGATCAGCACCGTCGTAGCTCACGTGGATTGCGCCATCCACGGGAACGCGGCTTTCGAAAGGGGTTGATTTGTTGCTGGCAACAGCTTTCAGGGTTAAGTCTGAATGGGCGCGCAGGTTGGCCAAGCCGCCTTTCCACGTTGCCTCCGCCTTTCCGCCCAGCGTCCCGGAAAGAGTGGCGCCGTTGACGCTCTGTGTTCGCAGAGCCTGCTGCACCGCTTTTAAGGAGATGTTGTGCAGCGCGGCCTGAACCTGCGCATCTGGCGTGGCATCCACATGCTTGATCTGGGCATTCGCTGTAATGCGGCCGCCCAGGGTATCCACCGCGAGATTCTTTACTTCCAAGTTCCCGCCAGCTAATTGATATGTTCCTTGCAGCTTGCGCAACTCGACGCGATTGCCCGAGGCGGCCGCCGAAAGCACCTCACCGGCTAACTGCCCGTTGAGGGAGATGTTTCGAAGCAGCGGCTGGGTTCCGACTGCCTGATAGTGCAGTTGGCCGGTCAACGAAACGTCCCCAGCCGGCGCAGCCTGCGGCGACATGGCGGCGAAGTCTTGCGTGTGAATTTGGATCCGGTAATCGCCGTCGGCAGTCGGATTTGAATAGTTCGAAACGCCGGCATGGAGCTCTACGACGGAAGACCCAAGTTTGAGCGTGGCTGATTCCAGGTTGAAGCGGTCGGTTGATGCATTGAATTTCAATTGCAGATTGTGGGGAAGTGGGGCGTACTGAGCATATTTCAAGTGCCCGTTGTTGTACGAAACCGCGCCCTCGTAACGCTTGGCGAGGGAATCGAAACGAATGTCGGCTCCGAGATCATACAAATCGGCGTCGAGTGGAGTCTTGCGGTCGTTATAGTTGACCTCGCCGTTCGCAAGTTGAACGTGCTCCACCGCAAGATCGAAAACGCTGGTGTGGCTACTGCTTGGACTGGGGGGAGCAGTCGGAAGATTGTTCTTGCCCGCACGGCTAACCTGTAAATGAACAACCGGATGATCAATGAGAAGTTCACGTAATGCGACTTGATGATGCAATGCCGATAGAACTGTTAACCGAACGGTGATCTCGTCGGCGTGCAGGAGCGGAGGCTGGTCGAGGCTTTCCGTACCGCGCACAGTGATGTCGTAAAGATGCGCGGTTAGCTTCGACAGATTGAAATCGAGGCTGCCAATCTGAGTTCTCCCGCCGGTGGCGAGGTCGGCTTGCTCCACGATCTTGCCCAGCGCAAATCTTTGAAAGCCGTTGCTGCGCAGATAAACAAATCCAATGACCACTGCGATAAGAAGCAGCGCCAGCAGCCCTGCCAATGTCCAACCGATCTTCCGATTCCAGCGTTTCCGATTCATGACTCTCCTAAAAAAGCCTCTTCTAAAAGGCCTGCCCGATGGTGATGAAGTACTGCAGCGGACTGATTCCTGGAACCGGGTTCAGATTGCGTCCAATATCAAGGCGAACCGGCCCGATCGGAGTGGCGTAGCGCAAACCGAATCCAACGGTGTTGCTGTAGTTGTCGACAAAATTATTGAAGTTGATCGCGCTGTAGACATTGCCGCCGTCATAAAAGACAACTCCACCCAACGCCTTGGTGATTCCCAGCGGAAAGCGTGCCTCCGAATTGAGAATGAAGAGTTGCCGCCCGCCCACCGGCACCGTCACATCTACGCATCCCGACTGGCCCTTCAGCACGTTACAAAACGGAACCAGCCGTTGCGGCCCAGCTTCGTCAATGGGAAATCCGCGCAGGGAAGTGCCGCCGCCGGAAAAGAACGTCTGACTGGTGGGCACGAAGCTTCCGGAAAACGGCGTTGCCATTCCGAGCCGAATGCTGTTCGCGAATACGAGCGAGCGCACGGGCAGGTAGTACGCGTATTGACCGAAGAGTTTGGCGAAGTTTGCACTTGAGCCGAATGCCGTGCGCGTAATTCCCACATTGACCGTCGCGAAAGATCCGCGGTGCGCATCCAGTGGTTTGTCGCGAGTATCGCGGATCAACGTGGCCGACCAAGTCGATAGCTGCACATGCCGATCCCGGTCTAGCACAAGTTCAGGGACGAGCAAATGCGACAGTGTCGTCCTGTTGAAGTCATAGCGAAGCTGTAGCCGGATATTCTCTTTACGGCTGATCAGCCTCTCCACCTGAAATGAAAGATCGCCCAGTCCAGCCGTGAAGAGCGGATTCTCACTGTTGCGTTCCGCAGAAAAGCTGCTGAGAGACTGCCATTGGGAACCGATGAAGTGGGGCTGCGAATAAGTGGCCAAAGCTCTCTGATCGAGGCGCGACAAAAGAATGGATCCGCTCGCTGTTTCTCCCAAACCTCGAATATTTCGGCGGGTGAATTCGACGGAACCCCGTGGACTGGCAAAGGTCGATTGGCTGGGCGCGATCTGATTGCCGCCCAACCCAATGGTGCCGCCTCCTCCCGGAAGGGCTACGGTCCCGGTCGGTATATTTCCGCCGCGGTGGGAGACCTCGAATCCGAATCCGTACGTAATCTCGTTGCGTTTTGCTTCGTGCACCTTGACCAGAGCCATTTCGTCCGTTTGATCGCTGATGGGCTTGCGCGGGCCCACGCTGGACCAATCAAAGATGCCCAAATCGTAGAGTCGGCTCTCCGCTTCCAACAACTGATCCCGCCGCATTGGCGTCTCCGGAGGAATCTGCGCCGTTTTCTTTATGAGGGAGAGACGCGTTTGTTTCTGGCCGAGATAAGCGACTTCACTGATTCGGACCAGCTGGTTTTCGGTGATCACGTAGGCGATGTTGACGCGGTGAGGATTCCCCGGGTTCTGTTGCACGATCGTCTTCACTTCGGCGTCGAGATACCCGCGGTTTAGATAGTTCGCGGAAATGCGATTTCGATCTTCTGCCAGTTTGCGCGGGGAAAATGGCACTCCGGCCCGGAGTTGGAATCCTTTGGGCGCGGTGAGTTGCGCGGAGGCGAGATTCTGATTTCCTGAGATTCGGGCGTCCTCGACCATTGTCTGCGTGCCTTCCTCGATGTCGAAAGCAACGTCGATCTTCGGTTCGCGGTCGATGATCTGCGGCTTGACTTTGATTTCTTCATAGCCGTGGTCGCGGTACAACGCCTGTATGTTGTCGGTGCTTTGTTTTAGCAATTTCTGGCTGACGCTTCCATGGGTCCAGATATGCGATTTCTTGACCGTGACCTGATCCATCAATTCTTTCGCAGACAGTTGGTAGTTCCCGCGAAAGAAAATACGATTCACCTTGTGCTTCTTGCCGGGATCGATTTTGTAGACAACCGAAATTCGGTCCGGTCCCTTCTGAAAATCAGTGCTCACCGTGGCATCGTAGAAGCCCTTCTTCTGGAAATAGTTGGTCAGGTTACGCTGCCCTTCCTCAACCAAATCCCGATCGATGGTTCCCTCAGAATAAATTGGGATCAGCTTCTTCATCTGCCGTCCCGCGAGAAATGGAATGGCCGTAAGCCGGGCGCCGACCGTGCGAACAGTGACCACGGGGCCCACTTTGACTGTGAAGGAAACATCGACTCGATTTTTTTCGGCGTTGTATTGCGGCGGATTTTCGTGAACGCTGCTGGCTAACCTGTTCTGCCTGGTCAAGGCTCTCTTCATCAGCGTCGTGGCTTCGCTGATTCGTTCAGGAGTATAAGGCTTTCCGCGTTTCAGCAGGCCGCCGGAGAGCCGCGCGCGCAACGACTTCACCGAGTGCAGCAACTGGGCGCTTTCGGGCGCGTCAGGTCCCTGGACCTCGACGGAGGAGATCCGAGCCTGCTTTCCCATCTCCACAGCGAAAGTCACGCTGACCAGCTGATGATCATCGTCGATCTTGGGTTCGGCATGAACTTTCGCTTGGAAATAGCCGTTCTTGTGCAAAAAGTCCGTGAGCGTGGTTTCAGCGATGGGAATTCGAGAGGGATCGTAGGGGTCTTCATCCGGAAGGTTTACGATTTGCAGAAGCCGGGTGTAAGCGAAGTACTTTCCCACTCGGGGAAAGTCCACGACGCCAAGATAGTAGGCTGGTTCCAACAGGAAGTTAACTCGCAGCCCCGCCACTTCGGGCTCGACGCTGACATCTACGCGGGGGAAACCACCGGCCTGCTTCAACGCCTGGGCGGTCGCTTCAATGGTCGCTTCCGAGTACGGTGTCCCTGGCTTCTGGGCGACCAACGGGAGCAGCGGTGTCAGGTCGCGGTGGGGGTTCGCGATCAGCGAAATAGCGCTTACATTCTGACCATTGTAGGCGGCCTGTGGCCGCGCTGGCGCGAGTTGCGCCAGCAAGACTGCGCCCCACAATAAGAACCCGAGACTGAAAAAGCGCATACGTAACCGCCGACCGCATCTGAGATCGTAATCAGACAAGGCGCTCCCAAGCTGCGGAGATGTGATGCGATTGATTCCGAGGTAGTTGTCGTGAAGTGACGCTGCGGCTGTGGAGAAACGCACGAGGGGCGTTTACTCTCGCGGAAAGACAAAACCGACGTCAGACAAACGCTTGCGCGGATCCAGTGCCCGGCGTGCGTTCACTCTGCGGAAGCGTAATATCCAGTCTTGGCCCGCGCGTGTAAGAACGATAATTTCCTGGGCAATCTCAGCTTCACTTGAATCTTGTGCCATTTCCCATCGCGAGGCATCTGCTCCGGACGGTACCCGAGCACGTACTGCGTCCGCAGCGCTCGTCCGATATGACGGGCAACCGCTGGTAATTCCACGGTGTTCTCCAAGCTAAAGGCCTGTCCGCCAGTAGGCTCGGCAAGCTCCGACAATAAGGCCGGCCCGCGCCTTTCTTCCGGAGTGGGAACGTAGCGGTCAAACGTCCCAATGGCGTAGATCATCACATCCGATTCCTTTGCCGCCGCTCTTACTTCCTTCTCCATATAGATACTGTGATTGTCTCCCCCGTCCGAGATAACCAGCAGGGCCTTCTTTGCGTACCTCGCCTGTTTCATCTTGTCCAAACCCATATAGATGGCGTCGAACAGGGCCGTCCGGCCCTTAGGTTGCGTGAAGAGGAGTTGCTTTTCCAAATCCTCCGGGTCTGTCGTGAAATCGGTCACCAGATGAGGTTGGTCGGAGAAGGCGACCATGAAGAACTCATCCTGAGGATTTGCTTCTTCACAAAATTGGGCAACTGCTTCCCGGACGCGACCCATTTTTTCGCGCATACTGCCACTCGTATCGAGAATAATCCCAATCGAAACCGGCACGTCTTCGCTGGAGAAATGGCGGATTTCTTGCGGCTTCTTGCCCTCAAAGAGCTGGAAGTTCTCGGCCTGAAGGCCAGTTACAAGACGCTGCATCGGATCCATCACGCTGACGGGAACCAGCACTAATTTCACGTCGGTTTTGACCACATGAAGGATGGCGCCATTCACCAGTTTGTTGGAGGCAACCGCGCTTGCCATTGCCGGCGACATTTGCCTGGGAACCACGTGAACATCGTTCACGCTGGTCTGGGTAAGTGCTGGTGTCCCTAGCAGACTGAGAAGAAACACAAGAGCGGCAATGACTTTCAAACCGGCGATTGCTTCCCGTGGGATCGGCATCTTTCACCGCCTGGCAAGCCAGCCTTCAGGTCGGCAAGGCTTGCACGCGCGCCTCCTTCTTTCTTAGGCCAGTTGCTCCGATGGAACCATCATTTTTAATCTGTAGAGCCCGCCCAGACTTTCCTGCACAGAACCACACAGTTCCCTTTACGACTCTGCTGCGGATGCCCTAGACCATCTTCATGTTCACCGTGCCAGGTGCCTGCACTTGCAATTGACTACCTACCCCGAGTACGGAAACCGCATCAAAACTGCAAATCCATTGTGAGAAGGTCGCACACCTGGATAATCGGCTGGGTGGGCGGAAACATGAATTGGAGGACTGAATGACGCGACGCGGCATATCGAGAAGCAAAGTTCGTTACGCTGTGGTTGGTTTGGGGCACATCGCGCAGGTGGCCGTCCTGCCCGCATTCAGGAACGCTGCCAACTCTGAACTGTTCGCTCTTGTTTCCGGGAACTCTGACAAACTCGAAAAAGTCGGCAAGAAGTACGCTCTGGAGCACCTCTACTCCTACGAGGACTATAGCCGAGCCCTCTCCAACGTGGACGCGGTGTACTTAGCGCTACCGAATCATTTGCACCGGGAATATGCAGTTCGTGCCGCGGCGGCCGGGGTTCATGTGCTTTGCGAGAAACCGATGGCGGTGACATCTGAGGACTGCCAGGCGATGATTGAGGCCGCGAGGCAAAACCATGTGAAGTTGATGATCGCCTATCGCCTCCACCTGGAAGCTGGAAACCTCGAAGCAATTCGTCTAGCAAGAAGCGGAGAGCTAGGGGAGCTGCGAGTTTTTGCTTCGGAGTTTTCCCAACAAGTTGCTGAAGGTAACGTTCGAATAACAGAACCCATTGCCCGGGGCGGGGGCCCCGTCTACGACATGGGGGTATATTGCATTAATGCCTCACGATATTTATTTGGTTCGGAACCCACCGAGGTTCTTGCCGTAACTGCAAACAAGGGGGATAAGAGATTCCAGCGCGTCGAAGAAATGACATCGGTAGTGATGCGGTTTTCCGGAGAACGTCTCGCCACTTTTACCTGTAGCTTTGGCGCCGCCGATATCGCTCGATACGCGCTGATCGGAACCAAGGGTGTACTGCGCTCCGATCCGGCCTATGAGTACGCAGTGGCCATCAAACAACAGATCACCCGGGATGACAAAACTAAGACCAGGACCTTTCCGAAACGAGATCAGTTCGCAGCCGAACTGGGCTACTTCTCGGATTGCATACTCAAGAATAAGGAACCCGAACCTTCCGGGATCGAAGGTTTAGTCGACATAAAAATCGTGGAAGCAATTTACGAATCGGCTCGAACTAGAAGATTTGTTCGCATCCCGGAACTACCTGGTAAGAGGCGTCCCGCTATAAGTCAGGAGATTCATCGGCCAGCCCACAGGAAGCCAGAGGTCATTCATGCGAAGCCGCCAAGTCGCGAGGCAGCGTGACTCCGAGTTAAGTTAATCTAAAAGCCGGGTCTGCACTTTCTAACTCAAACCCGTAACTCAAACGGAAACTCAAATAAAAAAGCCCAGCCATTTTGGCCGGGCCGTTGGATCCGTGTGCGTGAAACTATTTGGACATGCTGCCATTCTGGCAAGTCTTGGAAACGTGTTTCACGGAGCTGACTTCAAGTGTTTGAGAGCTGCTGCTCGCGCCTGCCGTGGCGGTAGCAGTTCCGCCGGCGTTCGACGATGCCGCGCTGGACGTCCCTGTAATCTTTACTGTGTGGCCGACGTGCTCGCTCAGCTTCGCCGTGTCTCCGGTCAACTGATAGGACGAGCCGTCCTTAGCCGTCAACGTATAGCTGCCGCTGGAACCGCTCAAGCAGCCTTCCACGGTGTTTGCTCCGCTCGCGGTCGCTGAAGCTGTTTGACCGGAGCTTGCCGAGGTCGGGCTGGCTGGGTTGGAATTTGAGTTTGTGGAGTCCTGCGCCACGGCCCAACACGCGCCGAGCAACAGTACCGAAACGAGCAATAGTACTTTTCGCATATGCAATCCTCCAAAGTGAGCTTGGTTGTCGTATTCACATAGCTCTCAGATTGGAATGCACGCCATTCCTTGAGCGCGATCAATTCGACACAGAGAAGTGTGCCTCTTCGAGTCCTTAAGTACCAATACAGCACTTCCCTGATATCGCTAAGGGTTTTCCTGATAGCGAAATGGCGCTAATACAGATGTTGCAGGAGTTTTCTGACTTCGGGGTAACAGTGCTGACCTTAAGCGGTCCGGCCCAGAGGTCGCCTCGACCCTTCCGGCCGGTTCTTGTGCGGCAACTTCCGAGTAGTTGACAAATCCGTCCCGAAAACAATTTTGTTGCTTTTCTGCCAGGCCGGAGGCAACGCGAAGGCGCTTCAGCCCACGGGTGAAAACCTACACACCACTTGCTATAACTTACGAATGCGCCTAAACGGTTACGCGCCACGGCCAGCAAACCTCAAATGGCTTCTCGATTCTGACCCGGCTATCCGATGGCAGGTCATGAGGGACCTCACCGGTGAATCCCCCAAGGCGATTGCAGCCGAGCGGTCTCGCGTCGCAACCGAAGGCTGGGGAGCCCAAATTCTCGCCCGCCAATCTCCTGCTGGCAACTGGGGCGAGGGCCCTCGCGGGTGGAGAGACGATCTGCCGAAGGAGGACCGAGTTTTACTGATTGCGCTCTACAGTCTCACCGTCCTGATGGACCTCGGCCTCGACCCCGCCAGCCAGCAGGCTCGCAAAATGATCGACCGGGTCGACAAGCGGCTCGTCTTTAAGCCGCTTAACAACCGGCCTTTCCTTCACGGTGAAACGGAGCCCTGCATCAACGGCAGAATCCTCGCAATCGGCTCGTATTTCAAAGAACCGAACGACGCATTGGCCAACCAACTCCTGGGCGAGCAGCTCGAAGATGGCGGCTGGAACTGCGAAGCTCCCAAGAGCCGCCGCTCCTCGTTCCATACCACCATCTGCGTGCTCGAAGGACTGCTTGAATATCAGCGAGCACGGCGCAAATCCGTGGCCGTTATGAAGTCCGTCACCAAGGCCCGTAAGCGGGCCGAAAATTATCTGCTCGAGCGCCGCATGTTCCGCTCGCTTCGAACCGGCGAAGTCATCGACAAACGCTGGTTCTGGTTCTCGTTCCCGACGTTTTGGCACTACGACGTCTTGCGCGGACTCGATTATCTGCGGAATGCGGAAATCGAACCCGACAGCCGCGTCACCGAGGCCATCGGAACCGTGATTGAGCGCCGCCACCAGAACGGGCGCTGGCCGCTCAACCTCCTTCATCCCGAACATATTCCATTGGAGATGGAGACCGGTGTCGGCCGGGCAAGCCGCTGGAATACACTGCGCACTCTCCGCGTTCTGCGTTGGTACAACAACTCGACGTGGTAGTTGTGACCTGGCCTGCTCGACTGCGGTCATGTGGCTGGGGACGGCTTAAGGCTCGCTCGCTGATAGATCACAGCATGGGAGTATTTCTTCTCGACCGCGTCCTCTTCAGCTTGCGAGAGCGGGAAATGTTTTTCTCCTTCGCGGGCAGAGGTGTCGCGCATGAAGTCCTCGAAGCCCGACGCGAAAAAGATGGCGAGCAGGTGACGGCGTCGTTACCGGCGTTGTCGGCGGAGATCCAGGTCCCGGAGGGGATAAACACAGTAGCGCCCGCATGTACGACTCTTACCGAATCTCCGACATGAACGCGGGCGGTTCCGGTCTGCAGAAAAAGGATTTCGTCGGCTTGGGGATGGCGGTGAATCTCGATTCTTTCCCCGATAGGGATTCTTGCAGTCATGAAAACCAGATGCGAGGACCCGCCATTCTTCAGCCTCAATCTTCAGGATGAAAGTCTCTCCGCGATCGGGATGCCCGGGCCAACCGCGCGCTTCGCGGCGCTCGCCTTCGTCCTTCTCGAGGACGAGAGCGTCGCCCTGGCTAAAGTCCATGGATTGGGGTTCGGGGCCAGCGGCGCGGTGGCGCCCGCACACACGAGAAGGGCACAGACAACGGTGAAGATGCGAGTCATTCGCATGGGACGATCTCCTTGCGCTGGGACAAGTAGGACTCGGACGAGTTAATTCAGACCACAATGGGAAGACGGTACTCCAACCCTCGCTCGACGGCAATCGCTGAAATGAGGCGACAGCTCTGGGTAGAACCTTTAGACTTCGCACCAGGGCTCAGCGTCATTCTCGCGCGAATACCCAAGTCTCGCTCAGCAGGAAATTCGCCAGCGAGCAAAGGGCGATGGCCAGCGCATTGGCGAGGAGATAGTTCATATGGGCTTGGCCCACCATGACTTTCATCAGCACCAGGTTTCCCAGGATGGAGACGGCCCCGGTGCTTAGACTGAATCGCAGGAACCGGTGTAGGCAGCGACGGCCGGCTCGATCCAACTTTGTTGGATCGACTTTGGTTCGATCAACTTCTGTTCGATCGACCCAGGTGAACTGTTCGTGCCAGACGAAGTTGTGGACGACTGCGGTCCCTACTGCGATTGCGGTTGCAACAAGGTAGTTGAAGTGAACCACCTCTTTCAGCAGGAACAGTGTGGTGAACTGTACTGCGATTCCCATTCCGCCGACCAAGTTGAATTTGCACCACCGCAGAAAAGTCGCAGATGGCTCACTGTTGTCGCGCGGAGAAGACGTGACGGTCACTGCGGGATTCTCTCTTCGCGATAGAGGCGAATGGTGTTCTGCACAGTGAAGACGACCGCCATTGACGCCATGCCTGCGAGACCGATGGCGCCGCCTATGTCGAACAGGCGGTAGGATTCTCCGAAAAGATGGACGACGGGCTTCCAGAACAGAGCCAGGTTTCCAAGCGCCAGCAGAATGCGCAATTCGGTTGGGCCGAAGCGCCAGAACGAGATGCGAAATTCGCCCAAGGCGTGCGCGGCCAGATAGGACTGGATGGAGAGCACGAGAAAGGCGACCAGCAGACCGATGGCGATCCACGGATGCATGTATCCAGAGAGGATAAGGCCGACCATGAGCGCGACGGCGCCAAAGCTATCGACCATATGGTCGACGTAGAAGCCGTAGCGCGGACGCAGGCGCTGGCGCACGCGGGCGAGGGTACCATCGAGTGAATCGCCCAGCCAATTGAGAGCGAGGCAGACGATCGCGCCGAGGAGCGCGAAGCGATTGCGGGACAGGAGAGCGTAGCAGGCTCCTGCAGCGATCTGCGCAATAAAGCCGAGTATGGTGAGATGGTCCGGAACGATGCGACGCGGGATGCGCTGTGCGAGCCACATTAGCGCGCGTTTCTCTGACGCTGCCAGCCAGCTTTCCTGAACGCGTACCGCGTCCGAAACGCGATGGGCGGCGGGGCGCGTGTTCGGCAACAGGCGCGGGTTTACTTGCTCACTAAATTCGGCCGGCGACCGAAACCCGGCCTGGAAACCGGGGTGGGCATCAATAGTTTGAGTAGCACGACTCTTCATAAACCGCCCTCCTCATTTTTGTTTTTGTTTCTGTTTCTCGTTCTTGTTTCTGCCGCCACAAGGCCACTTTGCACGCGAGAGGGTGGGGCGACAATGCACCGGTGGTCATCTACCACTCATGCGGAGGTCAACGGGGAAGTCCTTTGCCGGGAGAGCCTTACCAGGCATCCTCATTCCTAAAGTAACTTGTGCCTGTATCGTTGGATGTGCTCAGATGGTGCCCATGCCCACCCTTGAATGTGTCGAACCGCAGCCGGCGCTTGCGCCGCGCGCCATCGCTAAGAGTCCGGTCGTGAGCTGGTTTTTCTTCTTCTTCTTTGTTTCAGGACTTTGCAGTGTTCTGTATGAATTGGTCTGGCTGCGCTTGTCCATGGCGCAGTTCGGGGTCACGACTGCCATGGTGTCAATTGTTCTCTCGGTATTCATGGCGGGACTGGGCCTGGGCTCGTGGGCAAGCGGGAAATGGCTGCGCGCGGCCGCGCCAGACGTTTTCGCGGTGCGGTTCCCCGCGCTTCGCCTTTACGCAATCCTGGAGCTGCTGATTGGAATATCAGCGGTGGTTGTTCCTCACGAACTTTCGTGGGGGCGGCGAATTCTGGAAAATCTCGGCGTGTCTTCTTCGTGGGCCTACTACGGTATTGCCGGTCTTTGGGTCGGCCTCACTCTGATTCCATGGTGTGCGCTGATGGGCGCAACCATTCCGGTTGCGATGCGCGCGATTGGACAGACCTTACCACGCGAGGCGGCCCGTTCATTCAGTTATCTCTACATGGCGAATGTGATGGGGGCGGTGGCTGGAACGATTGCGCCGTTAGCGCTGATCGAACTGCTTGGCTTTCGAGGTACGTTGAGTGTGGGAACGATCTGCAACTGCCTGATTGCTCTTGCGGCGTTGATGCTGTCACGCAAAGCTCCAGCAGACGCGGTAGTCGAGTTCGTCCCGCCCTCGGCCGAGCCGGCCATGAGTGAGGGCTCTCGCGGTTGGCTCCTCCCGACTCTCTTCCTAACTGGGCTCACCAGCATGGGGATGGAAGTTGTGTGGGTGCGCCAGTTCACGCCTTACCTGGGCACCGTAGTCTACGCATTCGCTTCGATCCTCGCGGTCTACCTTGCGGCTACTTTTGTCGGCTCCCGTGTCTACCGAAGGTGGAGCGCGCAGATGGCCCGACATCAAGGCCAGGAGAGCCCTGTGTTATGGACACTTCTGGGGCTTTCCGCGCTCTTTCCGCTGATTACGTCGAGCCCAAGCATCGTTCTGGGCGATGTGCCCAGGATGGTGGTGGGCATTGCGCCCTTCACTGGACTACTGGGTTTCCTCACTCCAATGCTGGTGGATCGTCGCTCCGGCGGGGATCCCGCCAAGGCGGGAACTGCGTACGCGGTTAACATTCTGGGGTGCATTTTCGGCCCGTTGCTCGCAGGATTTGGTCTATTGCCGTATTTGAGCGAACGCTGGGCCCTGGTCGTGCTGGCGTTACCTTGGTTGGTCGTAGGCCTCCGGCCGCTGAAGCCAGGTGCCAAATCGACTTCGGGCGCGCGTGAGGCCGCTTATGCCCTCCTTCCGCTGGCGGGACTGCTGATTTTCGTCGGCAAGGGCTACGATGAGCGGTATCCGCAAAGGCAAGTGCTGCGCGACCCGACAGCCACGGTCATTGCCACTGGAAGCGGCATGGAAAGACAACTGCTCGTCAACGGATATGGCATGACCACTCTCACTCCGATGACCAAGATGATGGCGCATCTGCCGCTGGCCTTCCTTGACCGGCCGCCCCATGACGCGCTCGACATCTGCTTCGGCATGGGGACCACTTTCCGCTCGCTGCTAAGCTGGAAGATCAATACGACGGCGGTTGAACTCGTGCCCAGTGTGCCGAAAATGTTTGGCTACTTTCACAGCAACGGCCCCGAGCTTCTGCGATCGCCCTTGGCGCATGTCGTGATCGACGACGGCCGCCGCTACCTGGAGCGCAGCACACAGCAATTCGACCTGATCACCATTGACCCGCCGCCGCCGCTCGAAGCCGCGGGATCAAGCATGCTTTATTCGCAAGAGTTCTATACCGCCGCGCGCAAGCGGTTGCGCCCGGGCGGCATTCTGGCGCAGTGGCTACCGAATGGCGACGACGCGGATTTGTCCGCCGTCGCACGCTCGCTCCACAACTCGTTCCCTTATGTCCGTGTCTTCCGGTGGGGAACCCGTTGGGGATTCCACTTTCTGGCCAGCGAACAACCTCTAGCCAACCTGACTGCGGAACAGCTACAGCGGAAGCTGCCGGCGGAAGCTGCCGCCGATTTTGTGGAATGGAACATCCCGTCGAAAGATCCTAAAATGATAGTAACCGCGTTCGAAGACATGCTGCACAACGAAATCCCGATCGAACTCATGATCGGGCAGTCTCCCACCACGCCTGCTCTCACCGACGACCGGCCAATCAACGAATACTATCTTTTGCGAGGATGGCGCAAGTGACAAAGTAGCTCGTTTCGGGTCTTCGGGCTTGCCCTTCACCGGGAAGTAAGCGCAAGCGGGACTGCTGCACGCAATTGCCCGGTGGCCAGCGTAATGTGATCGTCAGGCCTGTCCTCACGGATATTTCTCCTGTTTCCGCCTTCGCGGGTGATTCGTCCTGCCACCGCTGGTTGGTTCCGTGACCGCACTCTCGCGGCTTCACAGTCGGAATCCTTCAGATTAAGGGAATACGCGCCTGTCTTTTTGCTTGTACGGAACATCCAACATGCTTAAGAGTACGCACATAGCGCCCTCATTCGTGAGTAATCGAGGGCTTCGGAAGGAGCGATTATGAATAAATTTGGGTTTGCGGTCAGCGGAATATTGGGTTTTGCGGTTTGGGTATGCGGTTGCGAAGGCCTTTCGGCGCAAGCCACACCGGCGGCCAGCGGGGTTCCGGCACACATGGTGGTGACGGTCGAGCCGCATCACGGCTCCGACGTACCAACCGTCAACCGCGAAGATGTCATGGTGTATGAAGGAAAGGATCGCGACCGCGTGACCGAATGGATTCCTGCCCAAGGGGAAGGCGCAGGGCTTGAGTTTTTCATTCTGCTGGATGACGGATCCGATAGTAGTCTGGGGCAACAATTGCAGGATCTTCGAAAGTTCATCGAGGGTCAGCCTGCTTCCACCAAGATTGGGATTGCCTACATGCAGAATGGCAATGCCAAGGTGGAGCAGAATCTGACGAGCGATCATGCGCAAGCGGCGAAGGCGTTGCGGCTGCCCATGGGAGCCGGCGGGGCCAATGGCAGCCCGTATTTTTCTTTGAGCGATTTGATTAAGCGTTGGCCGGAAAGCAGGGCTCGCCGAGAGGTGTTGATGATTTCGGATGGAATTGACCGGTATTACGGCACGGGTGACGCGTCGGATCCATATGTGGACGAAGCCATCGGGAGTGCGCAGCGTGCCGGCATTCTCGTCTCCGCGATTTATAGCCCGGGTGTTGGCCATTTCGGTCACAGCTATTGGCAGACCTATTGGGGCCAGCTTTATCTCGCGCAGGTTGCGGACCGGACCGGAGGCGAATCGTATTACATCGGCTTCAACGGGCCGCCGGTGTCAGTGGCTCCTTATATGGAGGATCTGACGCGGAGGCTGAGCCATCAGTATCTGCTGACATTTCTCGCAAAGCCCCCCAAGAAGGGCGGATTGCAACCGGTAAAACTCAAGACGGAAGTTTCGAATGTGGACCTGGTCTCCGCGGACAGGGTGTATGTTTCGCCGGCGCCGGAGCAGTGACACGGTGATTCACACGAAGAGCAAAGTCGAAAGACGGCGGACAGGGGTGTCCACCTCGTACTGTCTGGCGCTTTGAGATTCCGATAAGATTGAACCTTCCCGATCGGGTCTGAATGACGAAACTTCTGCGCTTTTTCCAGCCATCGCACCAGCACACGGCATTTTCGGCGACCTTGCTGTTGATTTCGGCGGTCATGCTTTCGCGTGTGATCGGATACGCGCGCGACGCATATATTGCGTGGGAGTATGGAGCGGGCGGGCCTACAGACGCTTACGTCGCTGCCTTCACGCTGCCGGATTTTCTCAACTACATTGTGGCCGGGGGCGCGGCATCGATCACATTCATTTCGATCTATACGCGATTTCTGGCGGAGAAACGCGACGCGGATGCGCAGAAGACATTTTCCATCATCATCACGGTAATGACGGCAGTGCTGATCGTGGGGACGATCGTGACCGAGATTTTCGCGCCCCAGTTTGTGCGCTGGTTCGTGAAAGGATTTTCGCCCGACAAGATTGAGCTGTGCGTACACCTGACGCGAATTCTTCTGCCGGCACAGATTTTCTTTTATGTGGGCGGAGTGGTATCGGCGGTATTGCTTTCGCATCGGCTGTTTTTATTTCCCGCATTTGGGCCGCTGATTTACAACGTGTTCATCATTCTGGGCGGAGTGCTGGGGGGGAGTCATTTCGGGATTGCTTCCCTGGCCTATGGCGCCTTGATCGGAAGCGTTGCGGGTCCATTTCTGGCGAGCGTGATTGGGGCGGCCCGAATCGGTACCGGGTACAAGCCTTCGTTCGATGTAATGAATCCGGCGTTTCGCGAATGGGTGAAGCTCTCGGTGCCGTTGATGCTGGGCGTGTCGCTGGTCACGGCGGATGACTGGATACTGCGGCACTACGCCTCGAGCGGCGTCGGCGACATTACGCGCCTCACCTTTGCCAAACGATTGTTCGCGGTCCCCATTGCCGTGCTTGGGCAGGCGACGGGACAGGCGTCGCTACCCTTTTTTGCGCGGCTGTTCAACGAGAAGAAGCTGAAGGAATTCGCCTTCACGGTGAATGACTCGGTCTACCGGGTGGCGGCCGCTTCGTTGCTAGCCAGCGGATGGATGATGGTGGCGGCGCTTCCGCTGATCGATCTGGTCTACCGGCGAGGAAAGTTTATTTTTGCCGACGCGCAGACCAGCGCGGTTTATTTCTTCTGGTTCTCACTTTCGCTGGCGTTGTGGTCGGCACAGGGACTGTACGCGCGGGCTTTTTATGCGGCGGGGGACACTTTCACTCCGATGGTAGCTGTCACTGCGATTACGGCGGCGTCGCTGCCGGTGTATTCGCTTTTGTTCCACGCCTTCGGAGTGGTGGGGCTGGCATGGGCGTCCGATATTGGGATTGCTGCGAATCTTCTGGCGCTGGCTTTTCTACTGCACTATCGGAAACTGGTTTCGCTGGGTGAGATGCGCTGGGGAGAACTGGGAAAAGCGGCGCTAACGGCGGCGGTAGCGGGGGGAATCAGCTTTGAAGTGGCGAAGGCCGCTCCGCTCACGGCTTCCGGGCACGGCAGTCGTGCGGTAGACCTCGTACAACTGGCCCTGGTCTCGGTTACCTGGGCGGCAGCGACAGCTGCCGGTTTGTGGCTGCTGCGCTCCCAGTTGCCGGGAGACCTACGGCGTAGCCGTGGATCCGTGTATCCGGAGGTGGCGCAGGTTGAGAGTAAGGAGATTTTGGGGGCGGGACGATAGCAGTGAAACGCCCAGCCCAATATACCACCGTGTTGTGTGGTCTACCCACCCGAAGATGGCACATGCGGCGAGATTCACCTCCACCTGGATACGGCATGCGGTTCAAACCGAAGTAACTGTCATAACCCGTCGTCAGCTTCCGTCTCGGGCCATCCCTCGCTAGCATTTGGTCAGGAGCGGACCGATGAAGCGGTCGATCGGATGCTTGATGGCCGGCCTTGTTGTGGTGATGGCGGGTTCCTATACGTGGACTCGGCGGCACCACGTGGTTGCCGCAGTAGCGGCGCAAGGTGATTCGGTCGCGCCAGAAACCTTCCCACATAGAAACGTTGCAGCCAATCTCGCGCCGGCCCACGGCCGCTGACCATGTAGGCGGATCGCCAGTGGGCACGAGCAGCGAAATCCTGCAAAAAGCTTTCCGAGTGATCAAGGTTGTGAATGTGCCGTTTGAAGTGCCGGCCCATGCGTCCAATCCGCAAATGCGAGGAACTTACCGGTCGTTCGTGGAACACGACGGTCCGCAGATCGGCGACACTGGCGGGGACGTGGAATTTCTTGTGCTGAACGAACAACAGTACGGCGACTTTCTCAGCGGTCATTCAAGCGAAGCGACATTTTCGGCAGTCGGCGCACAAGAGGTGTCGGCAAGTTTGCCGCCGACGCTGAGCGAGCCCGCTAAGTATCACCTCGTCTTCCTCAACAACCGTCACGATCGAACGAGACAGCTAGTGCAGGCCGATTTTCGGATCGACTTTTAGTGGCTTTTCTGCTGCTACACTAAAAAGGTTGCCCCCGCGTAGGAAATCATCGGATCAGGCCCCGCCAGCGGCATCGTCGAACGATCAAGCTGCGAAGACGAAACCCGCGCCCCGCCCAACGCCTCAAAGCACTTCCGATCAGGGCCGCATCTATCTGATCGACACCATGTCGTTCATCTTTCGCGCTTACCACGCGATGGCGCGGCAGCGTCCCATGTCGACCAAGTCTGGATTGCCGACAGCGGCGACTTACGTCTTCGTGAATATGCTGCGCAAACTGCGCGATGACTTCTCTCCCGAATATCTGGCCGCGGTTTTCGATGTTGCCGGGCCGACGTTCCGCGATGAAAAGGCGGATGCGGTGACCAGCATTCGCAAATTCGACATCAAGACGCAGACGTTCACGGAAGTGGAATACAAGGGTTATAAAGCCAACCGCGTTGCCATGCCGGAAGACCTGGCACAGCAGGTTCCTTACATTCGGCGGGCGTTGGAGGCATATCGGATTCCGATCCTGGAAGTCGTCCGCTTCGAGGCCGATGATGTGATTGGCACGCTGGCCCGCAAGGCGGCCGAGGCTTCGCATCCCGTGTACGTCGTTTCCAGCGACAAGGACATGATGCAGCTGGTCAACGACAAAGTGCAGATTTTGAATCCGCCGAAGGACAATCTGATTTGCGATGCGGCGAAGGTGGAGGAAATTCTCGGTGTTCCGCCGGAGCGCGTAGTGGACGTGATGGCGTTGCGGGGAGATAGCATCGATAACATTCCCGGCGCGCCGGGCATCGGCGACAAAGGCTCCGTCGAAATCATCAAGCGATTCGGGACGGTCGAGCAGGCGTTGGAGCGCGCCGCCGAAGTCGAGAGGAAAACTTATCGTGAGTCGCTGCTGAATAATCGCGACACCATTCTCTTCAGCAAGAGCATGGCGACCATCGACACCCATGTTCCCATCGAGTTGGATGTGGAGTCGATGCGCGCCGGCAATCCTAATCTCGACGACTTGCGGGCGCTTTTTAGTGAACTGGAATTTACTTCGCTGCTAAAAGAACTGCTGCCGGTAGTCGAGGTGAGCGGGACTCACTATTCGGAGGCGAAATCGGCTGCAGATGTCGAGAGCGTGCTCCATGCGGTTGCCGCTAGCGGCGTTCTCGCTGTAGCGGTCGAGCCGGAGAAGACCGTCGCGGCACAAGTGCGGGAGGAAGAAGAAAAGGAAGATGAGGAGCCAGCCGCCCAACTATCTTTCATGGAGGGAGGGATGGGCGGAGGCTTGGACGGATCGATGGGAGCTTTTGGAGAGTTGCTGCCCCCAATCCAGGATCCTGTGGCGCGTCGCGTCGCAATCTCTGCAGCCGCAGGAACGGCCGTCATCGTGAAGCTTGATTCCGGTGGCGCTGGTGAAAAGATGCAGTCCATCCTCAGGGACGCTGCTCTGCCCAAAATAATCCATGACTACAAGGCGGCGATTCATGCGCTGAATCCACTCAGGATTTCTCTTGCCGGCGTACGCCACGATCCCATGCTGTATTCCTATCTGCTCGATCCAACTTATTCGTCGCATCGGCTGGCGGACGTAGCTTTGCGGCGTTTCAACCTGAAGTTGTCGGAGGAGCTTGCCGAATCCGCCGACATCACTGGACGGCTGGTGGGAGCGCTGCGCAGCGAAGTGGAGCAGGCCGGACTGGGCAAGCTTTACGAAGAAATCGATCTGCCGCTGGTGCCGGTGCTGGCGCGTATGGAACAGGCGGGGGTGAAGATCGACACGGCAGCTCTCTCGCAGATGTCGAGCGAATTGGAGCGTGAGATTGCCGCCAAGGCCAAAGAAATCTACGAAGTGGCGGGCAGGGAATTCAACGTCGGCTCGCCGAAGCAGCTGGGCGACATGCTCTTCAATCGCATGAACCTTCCCAAGCCCGTGAAATACGGCAAAGGGCGCACGATTTCGACCGCGGTGGATGTGCTCGAAGAGCTTGCGGAGAATCATCCTATCGCGCGCATGGTGCTCGACTATCGCCAGCTTACCAAGCTCAAGTCCACATACGTGGATGCCTTGCCCGTTCTCATTCATCCGGGGAGCGGACGTCTGCACACGACTTTTGGGCAGACGGGAACCGCGACAGGACGGCTGTCTTCGGCCAACCCGAATTTGCAGAATATTCCCATCCGCACGGAGCTAGGGCGCGGAATTCGCGCAGCTTTCATTGCGGAGCCCGGCCATGTGTTGCTGACCGCCGATTATTCGCAGATCGAACTTCGCCTGCTGGCGCATTTTTCGCGCGATCCGCTGCTGGTCGAAGCCTACCGCCGCGGCGACGATGTGCACACGTTGACGGCTGCGCAAGTATTCGGCGTGCCGCCGCTAATGGTTACCGCCGACCACCGGCGGCAAGCCAAAGTCGTAAACTTCGGCATCGTCTATGGCCTTTCGGCTTTTGGACTTTCGCAGAACCTGGGGATCGAGCCGAGCGAAGCGAAACAATTTATTGCCGCGTATTTTGAAAAGTACAGTGGCGTGCGCGCTTTCATCGACACAACTTTGGAAGAAGCGCGGCGCGACATGAGAGTGAAAACCCTCTTCGGGCGGGTGCGGCCGATTCCAGACATCAACAGCAAGAACGCCAACCAGCGCGGATTCGCCGAGCGCACCGCAGTGAACACGCCGCTGCAGGGGACGGCGGCGGATCTGATCAAGATTGCGATGATTCGCATCGACGCTGCTCTGCGCGAGCGCGGCCTGAAATCCAGAATGACGCTGCAGGTGCACGACGAACTAGTATTCGAAGTTCCGGAAAACGAAGTGGACGTTATGCAGCCCCTGGTCCGCGAGCATATGGAGAAAGTCCACGCGCTGGTCGTGCCGCTGCAGGTGGAGATGGGGGTGGGGCCGAATTGGCGCGATCTGGAGTAACAAGGAATGGGCTACGACGGTGGCGTCATGAGGCACGCGCCTCTGTGGGCCGAAGAGCCTATTCTGAGCGCAGTCGAAGGGACCTCTGCACCCAGCCGAGAAAAGTTGCACAGGTCCTGCGCCTCGCTGAGGAAGGCAAGATGCGTGTTGTCCTTGGCTCTGATGTAGAATTGCTGTGAGAACCCCTCCGCTGGGGCTGATGGTGGCTTTACGGCGATCGTCGCATCGGTGGAATCCTTCCTCGTCGGGACGTGGCTCAGCCTGGTAGAGCACTCGCTTGGGGTGCGAGGGGTCGGCAGTTCAAATCTGCCCGTCCCGACCAACATCTTCGGCCTGAATGATTATTTCTGGCGAAGCATCTTGTGGCGGATATCCGGCCACAACTCCCTGATGATGTTATTGAGGGAGGCGGCTTCCAGTTGGGTTGCCCAGTTTTCCGCCGTTTTCCTGAAGCCGCGCTCCTGCGCCGGGTAATAAAGGTTGGCTACGCCCGCTTCCATCATATTGCCTGCGATCTCAGAGAAGTTAAAGCTTGTGCCTCCAGAGTCGGTTCTGGTGAGGACAACCTGGGATAAGGCGTACTTTGTTCGGCGGAAGAAGCCGCCATGGCCGAGGGTATAGTATCGCGGGTCTTCGTGGGTCAATGCGGGGACAATGGCCTCTGTAAAGTAAGATCCCGACGCTTGATCCACGAACGCCCGCCAATAATAGCGGCTATAGCCGGCGAGTCCGTGTCCGAGTTCCGGATCCGACTTCAAAGCCATGCTTTGGCCGGCTTGCAATCCCGCCCAGACGAACGAGGAATAGTCCACGCTATCCTGCCTCGCCAGCGTGAATTTGTCTCGCACGGAGAGCGGAGGAAGCTGCGTGTCGGCGCTTACGGCAGCAAAGTTTGGGACAACCCAAAACATGCGCTTAGTTTGTTTACCTTGAAAATTGCTTGTCCCCTGACCCGCTGTGACGGGGACGGTCGCCGGAGCAGCTGACGCGGTCTGAGCACTTGACTCGCTCACCGAGTCCAATTCTATGCTGGCCGATTGTTGGGATGGGTGCTCCAGCGCTGGGCCGTCCTGATTTGCTGGAAAGCCACTCTGGGCCCACCCCATTGCAGAAGACAAAAAGAGAAATCGAACCAAAGCGACGCTTCCAGCTCTACGCACGGCACACTCCAATCGAGCCCTGCCTTAGCAGGCAGGTTAGACTGCGGGTTCCGGCGTGTATGTTTTGCACTCCTGAAAGCGCAGCATGTACAACCATGCACCGGCAGCCCATTTATTTCTGGTTCATATAGCACACAACGATAGGCAAGGCATCGCCGCCAGGGTGGAAATCCTATTCCGTACCCATACGGAAGCCACCAATAGGTTACTGGGAGTGAAAGTGGCAGGCAGCCCAAATTACTGGCAGATGGGTTCTCTACTCGGTTTCCGAATGAGGCCAGCCGAGCGCCCGGCCTTACTCAATCGGGTTAAGACTGTACCGCGATAGGGAGAACGCTGATCGTCGGTTGAACAGTCATGGACTCAGCTATGGCTCAGATACGGCCTGAGCTTTTTGAGGTTCGCTTAGGCGCTTAAGGTAGGGAAAGAACGGGGACACGCCGAACGGCATCTTCTCCGCCAGAGACAGCGGACGTACCGGTTGGTGTTTGAGCATTTCGATCCGGTCCGACCAGGGATCGACGGCGATTCTCGAACCTAACGGCAAGGCAGCAGTCTGATCCAGGCGATCCATTTGCAGATGTTTGGGAATTTGGGCAAGCGCCTGCATTTGGATCAGGTGACTGCTCCCAACGTCGTTGCTGAAGCGTCCGTGAAGCAGGTTGGGCAATTGCGTCGAGCGAGCTTCGAGAGCTTCCAGGAAAAGTCCAACGTTCGCGAGTTGGGCTTTATAGGGGGAGTTCGAAAACAACTCAAGGCCCTTTTTGTCGGCATCCGCTTCCTGTGCGGGATCGAAATGGAAATTAAAGTGGGCGTAAATGTCCAGATCCGAGAACGGTGCGGTGTGGCCCGATAAGAGTCCATCGCCGACGGAGTGATGCAAGACAATGTGGGCCAATTCGTGCGCGATTACCGCGGCCAGGGTAGCCTCATCGGGCACCACATCGAGCAGCCCACGGCTGAGAACGATGGTTCGGCCCAGGACGAACGACTCCAGCGGAGTCGTAAGCAGCACGCGGCAACGAACTGCAGGCAGGTCGAGATCGTTCGTGACCAACAGATTGTTGGCAACGGTCTGCAATACCCGGTCGACTTCTCCGTCTGGAGCCATAAGTCCAGCGACCTGCAACCGCTCCACCACATTGTCTTCTGGCGTATACGCTTCTTCGCCCAACGTATTAGTGGGGCTGAGGTCTTGCGAAGCTTCATGCCGTTTGGGATCGACCCAGACTGGGGTGTCGGTCAGAGGTTTGGCGTACTCCCGGTGATCGCCTGCGTGTTGCAGGTCATAACCCCAAATTCGGGTTTGAGCCTTAAACCAGAGATCGTGGTTCGCGGGATCCTGCGACGTGGACTCCTGGGTGTAAATGTATGCGGGCATCCACATGATGCCCAGAGTGTTCAGTCGCCAACTGTCGAAGTGAAATGCGCGCTTCGATAATGATTTTGAGGTGTAGGCTCCCGTAAAGCGCACAGTATTGAAGTATTGATCCTCGATCCAGATGCGGCCGACAAAGCCGCGATTCTCCGAATTCTCGCGAGGCTTCACGTCAACGACGCCGCAACGCACTTCTCCTAGAACTTCCCAGCGGACAAACTCGAAGCTGTAGTTCCGGCGGTCGAAGTGATCGAGGTCTGGGAACACTGCCTGCGCGAAACCGGATGCCGCGAAAGGTTGAGGATTCTTGAGCAATCTCTTTTCCCAATTCTGCTTCTCGTGCTCCGGATCTGCAAAGGCTAGAGTGGCCGGAGCATTGCCCGTCAGGTCCAGCCGGCTTAAGAAATAGTCATCGCCTTTCGGGGAGCGTCCTGGATCTTCCTGAATATAGGTTTCGACGATTGGCTTGAAGTTGCGCATCAAAACGATCAAGCGGTGTTCCTGGCGGATGGCCGAGTCTACAAGCACGTTAAACGCGACGCTGTGCGCGGGAATCGTTGGCGCCGCCTGAATCGGATCTGGAGATGGGGCGGCGGGAACAGCATTCTGACCTGCGCCCAGCCCTACGATAAGGAACTCGAATAGGGTTTGGCCAAGCCAGAAGAATGTTCTCCGCGAAAACATACAGGACCATTCTAAATGCACTGTGATCCGAAAATCGTCCCCCCAGCCGCCACTCGGCTGTCTTCTGGCAGCTCTCATATCAGCCAAGGCATCGTTCTCCGCTGCGCCGTATCATTTTTCCGCTTCCATTTTTTCTGCAATCGCGAGCATCTTGGTAACGCTGTTCCAATTGCGGGCAGTCCCCGCGACCTTCAACAGTCTTTCTACTGACGACCAGGGCAGCTTTGACCGGCCGGCACCGTCGGGAAAGTAAATGTAAAGTTCGCGGTTTTTCAGGTGCACTTCTTCCGGATAGGGCTTCCACCCGAGCAGCGTGGCATGGGCCTCGGGGCCCGGCTCGCCAGCGAGAAACGTGACCAGAATCTTGCCGGGCTCCAGGTTGCGGCGGCGAGCGAATGGGGTGGCGGCGATGGCCTTTCTCAGTTCATCTGTCGTGCGCAGAATGACTTCGGGACGACAACCGAACTCGCGTTCAATCTCACTCTGGATCTTCTTTGCCAGCGCCGGGGATGTCTTCTCTCTTGATCGGAAGATGACGTTGCCACTTTGCACGTAGGTCCGTGGATCTTCGAACTTGAGCGATTCAAAGAGAGCGCGCAGGGCTGCCATGTTGACTTTGTTGTGGCCGCCAACATTGACGCCACGAAGCATGGAGATCAGTACGGGCATGATGGAGGCAGTATAGCTGGACGGGAACTTCACTTTGCGCCTCTGGGCGCCACGGGCCATCGCCTTGCCATGCCAATTGCCAAGTAACCATGCCCTACCGAGTAACTGGAACCAAGAGAATCACTTTGACTTGGACGCCATAGACCGGGAGAATCAGTAAAAGACCGGACCGCGTCCTTCGTACGCCGTTTTTTTGGGGGCACGATTTTTTGTTGATCTTTTTCAGGTTGATCTTTCCAGGTCGCAACGCTCACGACTGAGGGCCCCGAGCCCAGGGAGAAGTGCTATGTCGGGACAAGTCATTTTGTATTTCGAGGATCAGGCAGATGCATTGCGTTTCGCCCTGGCCGCAGGTTCGGTGATGGCCGGAGAAGGCGCAAAGTTTACCAGCGATCTGGTGCAAGAGACGGCGCGAGTTACGCGCATCCGACTGGACGCGGTGAATGCGGGCAGTTCGAAGAAGGCGAATGCCGCGCGCGTGGCGTGAAGTCGCTTGTTTTTAGCACTCGCACGCGGCACCCTTGCCGGACGACAGCCGAGGCGGCTGTCTCTACGTGAGCGCTTTTACGCCGTTCCGGCGTTGGTGAAAGCTTCCAGCGCGTCGGAAAGTGTAGGGAACATCAGGAATATCTGCTCTACCCGAGTAATTTCGAAAACGTTCAGCACTCGTTTGTTCACACCGGTGAGCGCCATGCGGCGCCCGGCCTTCGCGCATGAAGTGCAAGCGCTGACCAGCGATCCCAATCCGGAAGAATCGACATAGGGGACGCCGCTGAAATCGAGAATCATGGTGGGAGCGTCTTCACGGCGCACCGCATTCATAAAGGGAGACACGTTCTCCATGGTCAGGGGCCCGTGGAGGCTCAGCACTCCCCGGTCCAGACGCTCGATCTCCAGCGGTTCTGATGTCATGGCGCAGCGATTCTAGGCTAGATTGGAGGCAGGTTCAAGTTGACCTGCACCATAGGGGCAAGGCGGCGAGCGATTTGCACCTGGTGGCAGCCGAGCCGCGTTTCGCTGTTGAAAGGCTATCCAGTGCGACGCGTCGACAGCAGGTTCAGAATCTCGCGCAGACCCTGGCGGATGTTCTGAATTTCGGGCGCCGACTGGGTCGGGAAGGGGATCGCGGTCTGTGTTTTGTCGGACTTGGTTTCCGCGCGCAGCTGCTGGCGGGCGCCGGAGATAGTGAATCCCTGTTCGTAGAGCAGTTGCTTGATGCGCAGCACGCTTTCGACGTCGCGCTTACGGTACATGCGTTGTCCGGTGCTGCTCTTCACCGGCTTCAGTTGCGGAAATTCGGACTCCCAGAAACGCAGGACATAAGCGGGCAGGTGGCACAGCGTGGCCACTTCGCCAATGCGGAAATAAAGCTTGTCGGGGATAAGGATCTCATCCGCCTGGTGCTTCGCCGAGTTCTTTTTGCGTGCTGCCATTTTTAGAGTATGCGCCGAAAGCCGCGCGGTTTGCCTATTGTGACACATGGCGCGGCAGGCAGGATGAGAATTTCACCCTCCCATCAGGGACACTTGATTTGTGCGGTTCCGTAGATTTTGAGCTGAATGCCTTCGTCAGGATTCACCATGGTTTTCGAAGGCGTGCCGGCGAGAAGGGTCGCGGTCCCGACAAATCCGGAATTGCATTGAGCGATTCCGCTTTGGTCGACAGTAACTCCCGGGTTCACGTTCCCCACGCAAAGTCCGTTCGTGGTGCCGGCGCACCAAACCACATCATTGCTTGTGAGATTCACCGGCGATGGCGGCCGGCTGTACATCCCGACGGCGAAAAACGGAATCTGTCCATTAGGAAAGTTCTGTGCATCCGCCGACGAGGGGGAGAGCTCGACACTCTGGAGCCGGCGATTGCTGCCGCATCCTGAAAGGGAGAATAGCCACAGAAGTCCGGCGATGATGGACCCGAGCCGCAACATAAATCCTCCATCTTGGAATCCAGATGAATTGGATGCGGGCGGTGCAAATTCTCCTTCTAATTGTATCGATCTTATCGACGTCATGAAACCGGTTTTATCAATCTCCAAAAGGAAAAGCCTCTTAAGAGGTGCTTCTCTCAAGAGGCCAGTGAAATTCGTGGCGTATGCGAGGTATCGTCTCGCCGACGGTTAATGTTTCTTCTTTTTTGCTTTCTTCTTGGTTGCCATGAAGGTTCCTCCGTGAACGATTTTCCCTTGCAAAGGTTCTCGACTACGGGCCCTTGTTCCTCGAATGGTTCTTGAAAGACCAACCCTACTGATGGTAGAGCACGGTCCTATATCACAAGATATTGCGGCAGTATTAATGAAGTGTCAACACAATTCTTGCAGTTTCGCGCAGATTTGTTCATGTGCCGCGGTCGTTGGTCCTTGGTCGTTCGCCAAATCTTTCAGACAACCAGGGCTTGCCAACGACGAACGACCCACGACGAGCGACCAGCAGCTAGTAGTACACTTCCCGCTATGCGGCACGATCCCATCGAATTGGAAATTTTCAAGAACCTCTATCACTCCATTGCGGAAGAGATGGGTGTGGCGCTGCGGCGCACCGCATTTTCTCCGAATATCAAGGAGCGCCGCGATTACTCCTGTGCAGTGTTCGACGGAGCCGGCCAAGTCATCGCGATGGGCGACCACATGCCCGTGCATCTCGGTTCGATGCCCATGTCGGTGCGAGCTGCGATTGATGCGGATGCGATGGAGCCGGGCGATGTGCTGATGCTGAACGATCCGTTTCGCGGGGGAACGCATTTGCCGGACATTACGCTGGTCGCGCCGGTGTATGCGGAAAAGAGCGGGCGAGTCGTCCGCGCCCAGACAAGGTCGAGCCTTCGTAGGCGAGGGCGCCCGCGCCACACTGGTCCCGATTTCTATGTGGCGTCGCGGGCCCATCATGCGGATGTGGGCGGAACCTATCCGGGATCGATGGGGCTCTGTCGCGAGATCTACCAGGAAGGTGTGCGTATCCCTCCGGTGAAATTGATGCGACGGGGTGAAATGAATAAAGATGTGCTCGCTATGTTGCTGAACAATGTACGCACGCCGGAGGAACGTGAAGGCGACCTGGGCGCGCAGATTGCGGCTTGCCACACCGGCGCCGAACGACTGCGGGAGGTTTGTTCGCGTTATGGCATTGAGCGAGCGCGACGGGCGGCGGACGACCTCCTGGATTATTCCGAGGAGCTGATGCGCGCTTTTTTGCGGGATGTGCCGGTGGGAAAATATCGCGGGGAAGACTTTCTGGATGGCGATGGGATCAGCGACCGGCCGATCAACCTCGCGGTTGCGATTACGGTTCGGCAGTCGGACCAGAAGCAGCGTCAAGGTCAAGGTAGTGCTTCGGCAAATTCAGGGCCGGCCTTCGTGACGGCAGGCTGGGACGCCGGCGCTACTCGCAGGCGGGGGCGCCCGCGCATGGTTACGGTTGATTTCACGGGAAGCGATCCGCAGGTTGAGGGGAGCGTGAATGCGGTTGCGGCGATTACATACTCGGCGTGCTTCTACGTATTTCGCTGCCTGCTGGCCGAGGACGTTCCAGCTGCAGCGGGCTTGATGCGGCCTATTCAGGTCATCGCGCCAGAAGCTACCATCGTGAACGCGCGGCCGCCTGCGGCCGTTGCCGGAGGGAATGTGGAGACCTCACAGCGCATCGTCGATGTGCTGCTGCGGGCGCTGGCGCAGGCCATTCCGGATCGCATTCCCGCGGCGGCCTCAGGGACGATGAACAATTTGACTATCGGCGGCATGCATCCCAAGGCAAACGGTCCTGCGACGAACGATCCGCGCAACGGCGAACCGTTTACCTACTACGAGACGATCGCCGGCGGCATGGGCGCTCGGCCCGGCAAATCTGGTGTTTCGGGCGTACACACGCACATGACGAATTCACTAAACACTCCGGCGGAGGCGCTGGAGTATGCGTATCCGCTGCGCGTTCGGCGCTATTCGCTGCGAGCGGGCAGCGGTGGTAACGGAAGATTTCGTGGCGGCGACGGAATCGCTCGCGAGATTGAAGTCCTTACCGACTGCGAAGTAACCCTATTGGCCGACCGCCGCACACGCGGACCGTGGGGACTGTCTGGAGGAACGGATGGCGCGCCGGGGAAGGCTTCCATCATGCGCCGCGATGGTTCGGTTGAATTGATGCCGGCGAAGTTCAGTACTCGTCTGCGCAAGGGCGAACGGATTACGATTGAAACACCGGGCGGCGGGGGTTGGGGTCACGCATAGATTTGGAGAGGCAGAAAACAATGGCGACCGATCTAGCTGCTCATTATCTGGATGAAGCGCGTCGCCAGATGCGCGGATACAAGCGCATGGGCGAGGGCGCGATGGCGCAGCTTGGTGACGATGAATTTTTTCTGGCGCTCGATCCGGAGGCGAACTCCGTCGCGATACTGGTGAAGCATCTGGCGGGGAATATGCGTTCGCGCTTCACCGACTTTCTCACCAGCGACGGTGAAAAGCCGGATCGCTTTCGCGATCGCGAGTTTGATGTGAGTGGCGCGACCACGCGGGCCGACGTAATGCGCTGGTGGGAAGAGGGCTGGGCCTGCGTCCTGGGCGCGATTGATGCGCTCAAGTCTGAAGATGTGACGCGCACCATAACCATTCGAGGCGAGCCCCACACGGTGCTGCAGGCGATTAATCGGCAGATTGCGCACTATGCGGCGCATATTGGGCAGATTGTGTTTCTGGCAAAGCATTTACGGTCGAGTGAGTGGAAGACTTTGACTATTCCACGGGGAAAGTCGGAAGAGTTTAAGATGGTGGCGCCGAAATCAAACAAGAAAAATTAGGGTCCGGTTGGCACGGCTTCGCCTCGACAAAGCAGCCGAGGCCGCTGTCTCTACGATCCGTGATGCCTCCGGGCGCTTTGCGACGGATCAGTGCTTCTCCGTGCCCCCACTCTTCGGTTCGGTGGTCGCCGGCTTGGGCCAAACAGGAGCCACCAGTTCAGTGCGCCACAGCGGACCTCCAAGGAAAGCTATGCTCTCCGACTTAACGAATGTCGGGGACTCTCCGCCCTCGATCCAAATATGCGCATCGGGGGGTTGCTTTCCGAGCAAAGGCGCCACCAGTCCGGCGATGCCGCCGATCTCAACTTTGATAACGAAGTGCAAGGCTTCGCGGGCGGTTCCGGCAAGAGTGAAAGGGTCTTTGCCAGGGTTGCTGATCGCGAGTTTCACCAGACGAGGCTTGGGCGTGGCCACTACTATCGATACTTCCAGCGCCGGTGGATCGGGTCCGAGATTCTTTAGCAAGGTTAGGACTAGGCCATTGGCGAGGTCCAGTGGCAGCTTAAGACGATCGCTTTCTGTCTTCTCTCTGCCGTCGTCGCCGGTGTAGTTGACCGTAACCTGTCCGGTGGAAGGCGCGATTGTGATTTCGGTAGCGTGCGGAAACGCCGGACCCTTCTGCACTAAGTGATAGCTGAGGAGCCGGAAGTAGGTGCGCTGCGAGAATATGGCAGTTTCTTCTGATCGCGAGCCGTCTTTGAAACGGAATGTCAGGCGGCTGGTGATCCGATTGCCATGAGGAACCTGGGTGAGATCGCCTTCCGCGATTTGAGTACCGTCGAGCGTGCTGAGTATGAGAAAGCCGTGAAGCAAGCCTTCCTTGTAACGGACCGCTACTGGAGCCGCCGATACCGACGCGCCGCATAGAATACAAGCGCAGACCAGAAAAACCGTAAACGAACGGGCGCACATAGACAGATTCTAACCTCCGGCAGGAAAAGTGCTGGGTCGTTCGATGCGGTTGTCAGGTCTACGGTTTTCGCGGTTGCGCCCTGCAAAGAAGATAGACATTTGGCGGAGCCAGTTCGACACGGTGTTAGAATTATACGTTTTGTGTTTTATACATTTTCCGGTTCTATTCTGCACTTTATAGGCGGTAATGATGGGTACAACAATGCTGGCGGTAGTCAAGCCAGAAGCGGCGCCCGGAGCGGAAATTCGTGAGGTAAAGGTCCCGGCCTTCGGGCACAACGACGTGCTGGTGAAGGTGAAAGTCGCGTCGATCTGTGGCACAGACCTGCACATTTACAACTGGGACCGATGGGCACAGAATCGCATTCATCCACCGCTGATTCCCGGACATGAATTCTGCGGGGAAGTGACCGCGTTCGGCGATGAGGTGTCCAGCGTGAAGGAAGGCGACTTCGTCTCCGCCGAAATGCACGTGGCTTGCGGCAAGTGCCTGCAGTGCCGCACCGGCGAAGCTCACATTTGTCAGAATGTGAAAATCATCGGCGTTGACGCGGACGGGGCTTTCGCCGAGTACGTGGTGATTCCGGAGTCAAATATCTGGCGACTCGATCCCGAGATTCCGCTGGAGTATGCGTCGATCCTCGATCCGTTGGGCAATGCGGTGCACAGCGTTCTCGCTGGGGAAATCGCGGCCAAGAGCGTGGCCATCACCGGCTGCGGACCGATTGGACTCTTTTCGATTGCCGTCGCTCAAGCGGTGGGCGCGACCTCGGTGTTCGCGATTGAAGTCAACGAGCACCGTGCCCGGATCGCGCGCGAGATGAAGGCCGATTATGTGCTCAATCCCGCGAAAGAAGACGTGAAGGCCATCGTGATGGAAAAGACCGGCGGGCTGGGCGTGGATGTCGTGCTGGAAATGGCGGGGCATCCAGATTCGATTCGCACCGCTTTTGATATTGTCCGGCGCGGCGGAAGAATCTCCTTGCTCGGCCTGACTTCGAAGCCGATCTCGCTGAACTTTTCCGAAGACATTATTTTCAAAGGGATTACGGTGCAGGGCATCAATGGGCGGCGCATGTACCAGACGTGGTACCAGATGACCGCGCTGCTCAAGAGTGGCAAACTCAATCTGCATCCGGTAATCACCGATCGTATCCCGATGAAGGATTTTTCCAAAGCGATGGAAAGGCTGAAGACGGGCGAGGCGAGCAAGATTCTGGTGTATCCCAACGGCGTGCGCTAAGTGTGGCACGAGCGCCCTCGCCCGCGACTATTTGAAGTTGCAGGTGTCTAAGGAAGAGGAGAGGCAGAACATGCTAAAGAGGGTGCCGCTCTGGGGCGGATTAGCCGGTGCTGGCTGGATGGGTTTCGCAATTTCTCTAAGCAATCTCCGTCACGAACTATGTGGGGCTGGATACTGGAAGCATGCTTCCTAATGTTGGAGGAAAGATCACAGTTTGGGACGGTTGGATTTTGAATTGCTGGCTAATCTTCACAGGCGCGATCCAATTTGCATCATGGGATTCATGCTCCGATTTGCGATCCGACGATTTTCGAACATGCCACCACGCACCTTCCATTCCGTCCCCCCCCGTAACGGGTATTGGACTGATTCGTGCAAGGTTCGCGTTCTTCACCTGCTCTAGAGAATTCGAGGTATTTCATGTCCACGGTAACCCGCGCCAATCCGCTTTCCTATCTCACCGACCAACTTAACGAACTCAAATCCAAGGGCACGCACTTTAAGCTGAGGGTGCTCGAAGATGAACAGGCCCCGGTCTGCACGTTCGACGGGAAGACAGTCATCAACCTGGCGTCGAACAATTATCTGGGGCTGACGACGCATCCCAAGCTGCGTGAGGCGGCGCTGGAGGCAACACGAAAATATGGCGTGGGCTCGGGCGCGGTCCGCACAATTGCGGGGACGATGAGCATTCACATGGAGTTGGAAGAAAAAATTGCGCGCTTCAAGAACGTGGAAGCATGCGTAGTCTTCCAGTCGGGCTTCGCGGCGAATGCGGGCACGGTGTCGGCGGTGCTGGGCAAAGACGATTTCATCATTTCCGACGCGTTGAATCATGCGTCCATAATCGACGGCGCACGGCTCTCGAAGGCAAAAATTCTGGTCTTTCGCCACAAAGACATAGCGCACGCGGAGGAGCAGTTAGCGAGCATCAAAAGTGAGTCGGGCAAAAAACTGCTAATCACTGACGGAGTGTTCTCGATGGACGGCGACATTGGCCCGCTGCCTGCGCTCTGCGACCTTGCCGAAAAATACGGCGCCATCATGATGGTCGACGACGCGCACGCCTCGGGTGTGCTGGGGCGCCACGGACGCGGCACGATCGATCATTTCAACATGCATGGACGCGTGGATATTCAGGTCGGAACGTTGTCGAAGGCAATCGGCGCACTAGGCGGATACGTCTGTGGCGCGCGCGATCTCATTGATTTTCTCTATCACCGGGCACGCCCGTTCCTGTTCTCGACGTCACACCCGCCATCAGTGGCGGCAACGTGCATTGCCGCCTTCGATGTGCTGGAAAACGAGCCCGAACGGATGGAAAAACTCTGGGAGAACACGCGCTTCTGGAAAAAAGAACTCGGCCTGCTGGGCTTCGATATCGGCGGACGCGCCACTCCTCCGAGCGAGACTCCAATCACGCCAATCATCATCGGCGACGGCAAGCTAACCATGGATTTCTCGCGCGAGCTGTTCAAAGAAGGTGTGCTGGGGACGGGTATCGCGTTCCCGACCGTGCCGGAAGGTAAAGCGCGCATCCGCACCATCATGACGGCGACGCACACCAAGGAAGAACTGGAGCAGGCGCTGGAGGTGCTCAAGACCGTCGGAGAGCGAATGGGTATCCTTCGCAACTGAGGGACTGCGCAGCCGAGGGCGGCTGTCCCTACACAAGCAAAACCAAACTTTAATCCTTCCGATAGACGACCTTCCCGCCCACGATTGTGGCTACCGCTTTCCCAGTGAATTGCCAGCCATCGAAGGGAGTGTTGCGCGATAGTGATTTCGATTCTGCCGCCTCGAACGTCCAACGCTTCTTGGGATCGAAAATGGTCACGTCGGCGTGGCTGCCACGAACGAGTGATCCGCGGCCGGGGAGATCGAACACTCGAGCTGGTCCCGCGGTGAAAAGTTCGACGATACGCGTCAAAGAGACTTTGTGGTCGCGATGAAGTTTGGTGATCGCCAACGCCAGTGCCGTCTCCAGCCCGGTGATCCCGAAGGAGGCGCGCTCGAATTCGACCTGCTTCTCGTGGACGGCGTGTGGGGCGTGATCCGTGGCAATGGCATCGACAGTGCCGTCGGCAAGCGCGACGAGAATCGCTTCGCGGTCGCTCGAGGAGCGCAGCGGGGGGTTCATCTTGAAATTGGTGTCGTATTCCCCGACATTCTCGTCGATCAAAGTGAAATGGTGTGGCGTGACTTCGCAGGTGACGCGGGCTTTCGCGCGTTTTCCGCGGCGGACGGCCTTGAGCGCGTCGGCGGTGGAAAGATGCGCCACGTGCAGGCGCGACTCGCGAACCTGCATAGCGAGCGTGACATCGCGGTCGACGATGGCAGACTCGGCGGCTGCGAACATGGCGCGCAGGCCAAGACGAAAGCTTGTCGGTCCGGCGTGCATGGAGCAATTCTCTGTGAGCCGCGTATCTTCCGCGTGCTGCACCACTGGGAGGTTCAGTTCCGCACCGAGGCGTAATGTCATGCGCATCACGTTGTCTTCTAGGATGGGCTTTCCATCGTCGGTGACGGCGACGGCGCCAGCGCGCTGCAGGGCAGCGAAGTCGGTGAGCGTTCCCCCTTTGCTGCCGCGCGTGGCGGCAGCAATCGGAAAGACATTGACCACAGCGGCGCGCTCCGGATTGCGCAACCAAGTGATCCACTCCACGGTATCGACCACGGGCGCGGTGTTGGGCATGGTGCACACCGAGGTGAAGCCTCCAGCGGCGGCGGCCCTGGTGCCCGTGGCAATCGTCTCTTTGTAGCTTTGACCGGGCTCTCGCAGGTGCACGTGCAGGTCGATAAAGCCGGGCGCAACGATCAGGCCGCGGGCGTCGAACTTTTCGTCTGCGCCGCCCCGAGCTTTGTTGGGCAGAGAAACCTCGGCGATGCGGCCATCGCGCAGCAGAATATCCATGGGCGCATTGATCTTCGCCGCGGGATCGATCAGGTGGCCGCCCTTGATCAGCAAGCTCTTGTGGTCTGAGCGGGTCATCGCCGGCGCTCCCGAATTTCATTGTCATCCTGAGCGCGCCGTTTGCGCGAAGGACCTATGTATTTGCGCTCAACACTACGACGGTGCATAAGTCTCTTCGACAAGGTCAGGGCAGGCACATCGCTTCGCTCCGGATGACAAGAGTACGACCGATGACAGTCGTTATAGCTCATTTCGCAACCCCTAATGCGCGCGCCAGAATTGCCATTCGCGTGGGAACGCCGTTGTGCACTTCATCCACGATCACGGATTGGGCTCCGTCCGCAATCTCTGCCGTTAACTCCAGTCCGCGGATAATGGGGCCGGGATGCATCACGATGGCGTCGCGCCGGGCCAGTTTCAGGCGCGCCGTCGTCATCTGGTACCGCGCAATGTAGTCTTGCAAGCGAATTTTCTGGCCGGCCAGACGCTCCTTTTGCACGCGCAGCAACATGATCACGTCGGTACCGCGCAACGCATCTTCAATGTGGCGAGTCAGACGCAAGCCAGGCGCGAGCGTGGCGGCAACTTCCGGCACGAACTCCGGCGGACCGCAGAGTGTCAGATTGACGCCGAATTTGGTCAGCAGATGGCAGGCGCTGCGGGCGACGCGGCTGTGAAGAACGTCGCCGATGATGGTAGCTTGCAGACCCCGGAGTGATTTCTTGTGTTTCAGAATCGTGAACGCATCGAGTAGCGCCTGCGAAGGATGCTCATGCATGCCGTCGCCCGCGTTAATGATCGGAATGTCGAGATGCTGCGCCATCAGGTGCGGCGCGCCGGCCGAGGGATGGCGGATGACGATGCAGTCCGCGCCCACGGCGCGGAGTGTGTAGCCGGTGTCGAGCAGCGATTCGCCTTTCTCGATGCTCGATCCAGATGACTGCACCAGGGTGGTCATGGAGCCCAGCGATTTTGCCGCGAACTCGAATGATGAGCGGGTACGCGTAGAAGCTTCGTAAAACAGAAGCACGACCCGCTTGCCGCGCAGGAGCGGACGAGTCTTCAGCGGATTCATGCGGCGGGCCAGCTGGAGCAAGCCCAGAATTTCCTTCGCGTCGAGGTGTTCGATCCCCAGCAGCGAACCGCGAGCTGGCGTGTTCATTGGAAAAATGGCAAACCGTGCATCATACGCGGCGGGTGCACGCCGCTGCAAGAGCCGTAAGCCGCGGCGAGATGCCGGCGCTACACATCAAGATTTTTCGCGGCGGCCGAGGATGGTCGCGCCCAAAGCTCCGCCAAGACCTCCCAGTATGATCGAGGCGAGGAATGCGAACAGCAGACCCGCTAACATCAGGAACTCAAGTCCACCTTGCGTTTTGAAGCGTTCGAAAACGCCCTGCACCTGGGGGTCGCTGGTTTGTGAGGCTGCCTGCTGGAGTCTGCTAATCAGTTCATTGCGGAGGTCCGGGCCTTTGTGCAGAAAGATCACGATCAATGCTTCAAGAACAGAGGACATCGCGAACCAGAGCAATCCGCCGAGGGCGCCGAGCGCAGCGCCGGCAGTAGCTTTAATCGCGATTCCCCGACGTCGCTGGCGATAAAAGACCACGGCGAGGAATCCGACGCTGAACATGGCCACGAATGGGTTCAGTCCCATCGACATCAGCAGGGAGGCGACCAACGCTGCCAAGGCGCACGGCCGGAACGCTTCAGCCCACTGCATGGGGAGAGCAAGGACAGGCACGATCCGCGCCGACGGGAGGGCCGCTGTGTCTTGAGATGGGCCAACAGCGGCGAAGATTGGGGAAGGCACCGGCTCAGCGATTACCACCCGAATCTGCGGGGCCGAGCAGTGCGGACAAAAGGGTACACCCTCTTCCACGACTTGTCCGCACTTGTAGCAAGGCTGTTCCATCAGGATCCGGCAAGGGCGCGTCTGAAAGGTAACGCACGGCTAAGCGTCGAGGCAAGGAGGCGAATCTCAATGCGGTTAATCCAATTGTGGCTAAATGTCGATGTGCTGCAGTCCGAGGCCTAAATATCTCCGCGCTTGCCACGAGTATACAGATACACGAGCGCGAAGTTGGATCCTTTGCCCGAATCGCCTGGTTCGACGGCGACGAGATGCTGGTTATCTTCGGTGCCCACTTTCAGTTCTGTGACCGGCCCCGAATTCTCGTCGCACTTCAATTCCTTGCTATCCTTGGGGTCTTTGTTGTCTTTGTTGTCTTTGGAGGTCTTGTCGTCGTCGTGTATGGACACATCGCCGCCATGTTTTTTGGAATGGCACTCCAGAACCTTGCCGTACTTCTTCAGTTTGTCGCGGTAAAAGTCGATGATTTTGGCCGGGGCATCATCGGAAGCGTACTGAGCGACCACGAGCTTAATACCGAAGCCTTCGGTCAATACGCTCAGATTGGCCGGACTCCTGTTTTCGTCATCCGATTTGAGGCGCGCCTCCGGGTAAAGCGGCAGACCCGCTTTGCGCGCGTCCGCGTCGCTGCCGACATGCAGGTCGCCGACGGTGCTTTGGATGTCGAAATTCTTATTCTTATCGGAATCCTGCGCCAGGACGGGCAGCGTCAGGCCGAGAGTCAAAGCGAATGCGAGTGTCCGATGACGAAACATGGTGTTCCTCCTGGAAAGCAAGCGGAGAATTTAGATTTCCGCATCCTTGCCGTGGGTGCGCACATATACCAACGAGAAGCTTGAGCCTTTACCTTCGGGCTCCACGGCGACGATGTGCTGGTTTTCTTTCGTACCGACTTTCAGTTCGATGTCGCTGCCGCTCGTTCCTTCGCAGGTCAGTTCATGCGAGCCGTGATCCGAGCCCTTCATGTCAGTGTTTACATCCAGATGTCTGGTGTGGCATTCGAGGACGTGGCCGTACTTTTGCAACTGGTCCTTATAGTAGGCAACCAGCTTGGCCGGGGAATCGTCAGACTCGTACTCTAGGGCTACGACTTTAAGTCCGAAGCCAAAGCTTGAGATGTTTACGTTGGCGCTCTTGTCCTCGCCGTCGGAATCTTTTTGCTTCAGGCGCGCGCCGGGATAGACCGCGAGGCCCACATCCGCCACGTTTGCGCCTTTGCTCACATGAATGCCGCCGACCGGGGTGTCGATATCGACCTGTTTGTCTTCGCCGTTCTGTTCTTTCTTAACGTTCACGCTGCAAGCAGGCAGAAGTAGAACGATAACAGCGGCGAGCGCTAAGGCGAAGGTGTTAATTTGCGATTTAGTTCTGAGCATACGGAGACCTTCCTTCAGCGACTTGCGCCGGGCGTTCGAGACCGGCGCCGCGCTGAGCAACACTCGGGATCGTCACGGGTAAATGGCCGCGAATCGGAATCTCCCCGAAGAGCGCTTTGATTGCGCCCACTTCCGAGACCGTCGCGTTGGAAAATGTACACATGTAATTCTCAATCTTAGGGAAATCACTGGCAAGATAAGGATTTCCCATGGCAACAACGACAGTTTTCGCCGCGGCATGATCGAGCAATTGCTGCAGCAGAATGCCGGTTGCATCGGTCATCCCCACCGAGTTTCCGATCTTACCGGCTGTCGGAACCACGTAGACTGCAGCGATCACAGTTTGCGCTTCGTCGACTGCCTTTAGAACTTCGTCGGCCATGCCTGCTGCGATTCTAGGATCGACATAGATCACGCGGGCGTCCGGGATGCGGACGCGGAACTCGCGGCCGAAGGCGCGACCGGAATCCGTCCGAACATCGTCGGAAAAAAGAACGGCGACCACCTGGTTATGGGTCTCCTCTCTGGTCGTATACGGAAGGCCGGCCTTGGCGGTTCCCTTTGATTTCAGGGGAAGCATTTTGCCGGTGTCGCGCACCAGCGTAATGGCGGAGTTGGCCACCTGCTGACCAAAATCAATGTTTTCCGGCTTGCCGACGGCGGTTGCCAGCGCATTGAGGTCAACGGTGCGCGATTTGTTGAGACCCAACTCTCCCTTTAGTTTCAGAATCTTGAGAACCGAACGATCGAGACGCTGCTGCGAAATCTCGCCCGATCGTACGGCTTTGAGCATGGAAGTATAGGAGGCGCCCAAATCGGGCGGAATGATCAGCAGATCATTGCCGGCCTTGAAAGCTTCGACTGCCTCGCGGCCAATGTCGTTGGCGAAAAGATGCGTCAGGCCCGCCATATCGAGAGCATCGGTCACAATGAGGCCCTTGAACCCGAGCCGTTGTTGCAGCAAGTCGGAAACGATGGATGGCGAAATAGTGGCGACGTGATTCGGATCGGAGTCGAGCGCAGGTACTGTAACGTGCGCCACCATCACGGAGTCGACGCCGGCAGCAATCGCCTGGCGAAATGGCGGAAGTTCGATTGAATCCAGATGAGCGCGGTCTCCGCTCACGCTGGCGACTCCCAGATGCGAGTCGGTCGCAGTGTCTCCGTGCCCAGGGAAATGTTTCACCGTGGTCAGCATTCCAGCCTCGTGCGCGCCTTGTATGTAGGCCGTAACCAGATCGCCGACTTGTTTGGGATCTTCTCCGAAGGAGCGAGTATTGATGATGGGATTGGCAGGATTCGAGTTCACGTCGGCGTCCGGGAAGAAATTCCAGTGAACACCGATGGCTCGCGCTTCATGGCCGGTGATGAGGCCGAAAGTCTCGGCGTCTTCGATGTTGCCATCGGCTCCGAATGCCATGGCGTGTGGAAAAACAGTGGTCCCCAACAGGCGATTGGAGAGGCCACGTTCAAAGTCCGCGGCGAACAGCAAAGGCAGTTTCGATTCCCGTTGCAGACGATTGAGCAATTCGGCAACTTCATAGGGCTCGGTGCGTAGAAGGAATGGACCGTCGACGTGCACCGACATGGTGAACGATCCGACGTGATATTTGCGCATGTCCTCGAGCCATTGCAGGTATTCGGGACTCTCCACATTGAGGAAGCTGGCTCGGCACCAGATCATAAAGACCTGGCCGATTTTCTCTTCGACGGAAAGATGGCGAAGCATCTTCTCGGCCCACTTGTCGCCGCGCGTGGAGTTGAATGGGGCAGGGCGTGCCTGCTTGTCTTTGGCGAACGCGGACAGTGCCAGGGATAGAGCAAGGACGGTGGCGGGCAAGATGCGCAGCATTCAGGAACGATAGCAGAAGGGGAGGTCTTGGAGGTGGGGACAACCGAGGGCGGCTGTCCCCGCGTTAACGCGTAGCGGCCACGGATCGAAGAGCTTCTTCTTGAATCGCTGGATCGTCGCCGAATCCTTCGAACCATTGCACATCCGGTTCCCGTCGAAACCACGTCATCTGCCGCTTCGCGTAGTTGCGATGAGCCTGCTGCGTCGCTTGGACTGCCTGCTCCCGGGTCAATTCTCCCGCAAGGAACTGGACGGCCTGTTTATACCCGAGCGACGTTAGTGCACGCGCGGTTTCGCCGTATTTCTGAATCAAGCGCACGGTCTCATCGATCAGTCCGACTTCGAACATCCGCCGAGCGCGCTGGTTGATGCGATCATAGAGCGCAGCGCGGTCCGGGTCGAGGCCAAGCCGCAAAATGCGGAAGCCGCGCAGGGGGTCACGCCCCTTCTGCCAGAGTTCGGACATTTTTTGTCGTGATGCCAGGCAGACCTCGATGGCACGGATCAGCTTGGGAATGTCGTTGAAGTGTACTTTCTCGGAGGCAACGTGGTCGAGACGGCGAAGAATTCGGTGGAGGTGATCGGAGCCGTGGTTCGCGGCTATTGCGCGCAAGCGCTCGCGCAACTCTTCCGAGCGTTGCGGTCCGGGGAAGAGCCCTTCCAGCATGGCGCGCAAGTACAGTCCTGTTCCTCCGACGACGATAGGCACGTGATGGCGGAGGCTGACTTCGTCGAGTACTTGGCGCGCCTGGCGAGCATATTCACCGGCGGTGATGTACCGGGAGGGATCGACAACATCGAAAAGATGATGAGGCACTCGCTCCCTGTCAGTGGCGCTAGGCTTGGCGGTACCAATCTCAAACTCCCGAACCATTGCGACCGAGTCGCAGTTGATGATTTCGCCGTCAAACTTCTCCGCTAGCACCAGAGACAATGTGGTCTTTCCGCTTGCCGTGGGGCCAAGGATCACCACTAACAGCGACTGGTGTGCGGCAACCTCGCGGTGCTCAGAGCCCACCTTCAGCGCAGGCTCCAGCGAATGTGGTGCCAGTCGCGAACTAGTGTAAGGACCAGCAGCACCCCCGCGATGAGTAGCAGTCCGGTCGCTTCCGTGGTGTAGACGGACTGGCCGTGCTGTTTGTGCGATTCACGCTGGGTGCGAGGAGGCCGCATGCGGATTTCTTGCTGGGGCACGCAGATATTGTAGCGCCGACGGATCGAATTCCAACTACCGGGAGGCGCCCGGGCGAAACAGAAGAGCGGCTGTCTCTATGTGAGCATCTAGAGTGCTAAACTACGGCGTCGTCAATGTTTATGCCTGTGCCGCAAAACAAAGCGAAAGTCGCGCGGTTTGGAGTGTTCGAGCTCGATCTCAGCATGGGCGAACTACGCAGGAACGGTGTAAAGCTGCGTCTGCAGGAGCAACCGTTTCAGGTGCTCGCACTGCTGCTGGATCGTACGGGAGAAGTGGTAACCCGCGAAGAGTTGCAGCAGAAACTCTGGCCTTCCGACACGTTCGTCGACTTCGACCACAGCCTGAACACGGCCATCAATAAGGTGCGCGAGGCGCTGGGAGATTCCGCTTCGAGTCCGCGCTATGTGGAAACGCTGGCGCGGCGAGGATACCGGTTCATCGCCCCTGTTCAAACGAATATAGAGAAGGACTCCATGTTCGGTGGTGGAGACGATGCCATCGCAAACAGGCAAGCCCGCGCGTCCACGGCGCCCGCATCGCCGGACACATCTCTGCCGTCGCTGGCGCTGCATCCCGAACTCGAAGTTCCGATACCTCGGCGAACCATCACTCGCGGCCTCTTCGGCTTGATTCAGCTCATGTATCTGATCTTCTATCTTACGGCGCTGTTTCGCCTGCATGATGTCCAGATGGTAGCGGACTCCTTTCTTCCCGCATGGGCGGCGACAGTGCTTTCCGGAACGGTGATGGTGACCGCTGGTGTCGGGATTCCCTCGCGCCTCTACCTGATGTCGGCGGTGGGATTTGACTACCAGCGCCTGGGCGACAAATTTCGGCGAATGTTTCCGTTCGTGCTGGCGCTGGACCAGTTGTGGGCAGTCGCTCCGTTTCTGCTGATTCAGGAAATTGGTTTGGGCGCGGCTTTCGCGGCAAGTGCGGCGTTGCTGTATCTGCCGTTTTCGGAACGAACGCTCATTCGGATGGCGTATATAGCGCCGCATACACCCTAGGCGAGTATTTCGATGGAACTGAACTCACCGATCGTTCGTAACCACGTCTAAGCAGCTGGGCGAGGGTCGTCCTGAGCTTGCCAAAGGTTTCTGTCGAGAGGATTCTATGAAACTGAATGCTATGCAACGCCTGTCGTTTGCGGTTTTCATGCCGATAATCTTCGGTGTACTGCCCGCGCATGCGGACGAATGGTCGAAGACTTACAATCTCACCGGCAAGCCCGAGCTGAGGATTGAAACTTCCGACGCCAACATCCGCGTTACGACCTGGGATCAGAACGCGATAGAAGCGAAGGTCATTACTTCGCACTACCAGATCGGCGAAGGTGGCATTCGCGTCGAAGAGCATCAGACTGGCGACACGGTCGAAATTGATGTGCACTATCCGCACCACAACTTCAACATCGAGTGGGGCAACCATAAAGTGGACATCATTATTCAGATGCCGCGTGAGGGCCGCGTCAACTTACGAACTGGTGACGGCAAAATCGATATCGCAGGATTGAAAGGCGAAATGGATTTGCACACCGGCGACGGCTCGGAGAATCTGGAGTCGGTCGACGGCAAGCTGCACGCCACCACGGGCGACGGACACATCACCGCCCATGGCCGCTTCGATGAACTCCAACTAAAAACCGGCGATGGCCACGTCGAAGTTCGTGCGGCGGGCGGATCCTCCTTGGCCGCGGGATGGCGACTGGAGACCGGCGACGGCAACGTTTCCCTTGAAGTCCCAGCGGAACTGGCCGCCGATGTTGACTTGCATACCAACGACGGCCACATTGACCTCGACATGCCCATCACGACTGCAGGCAAGATTCGGCAGAACGAAGTCCACGGAAAACTCAACGGTGGCGGCAGTCTGCTAACAATCCGCACCGGAGATGGATCGATTCATTTGAGAAAAGGCTAGATCCGTGTCGGATCTCAAGCGGCTGACAATTCGAATTGACGCTTGGGCTTATACTCTTGGGTCTCAGGATTTCAATTTCATACTAACGAGGATTCAATGGCAATTGTGCGCTTGCGTTTGATTGCACTCGCCATCACGTCTTTCCTTTCCTTTTCCTTTGCCAACGCACAGCAGCCCGCCATGGAAACGGCTGAGCCGGCCCTCGACCTCACTTCTATGGACCGCAGCGTCGATCCCTGTGTCGATTTCTTCGCCTATTCGTGCGGAGGGTGGATCAGGAGAAATCCGATTCCTCCCGATCAATCGTCATGGGACACATATTCCAAAATGCAGGACGAGAATCTTGGCCGCTTGCGCGGGATTCTCGAAGCCGCGGCAGCGCCCGATCCGAAGCGCAACGCCGTCGATCAGAAGATTGGCGATTACTACGCTTCCTGCACGGACGAGAAGACGATCGACGCCAGGGGAGCGGAGCCGCTCAAGCCATCGCTGGAAAAAATTGCCAGAATAAGCTCCAAGGGAGAAGTCGCCGACGTGGCCGCCGCGATGATCGATGACAATGTCCTGTTTCGCTTCGAGTCGATCCAGGACTTCCGCGATGCCAATCAGGTCATAGCCAACGCCGATCAGGGGGGCCTCGGCCTGCCCGATCGCGACTATTACACAAAAGATGATGCGAAGTCGGTCGAACTGCGCAAGCAGTATCTTGCACATGTGCAAAAAATGTTTGAGCTTCTCGGCGACACGCCCGAGACCGCGGCAGTCGAAGCGCAAACCGTGATGCGCATCGAAACGGCCTTGGCTAAGGGTTCGATGACGCGAGTGGAACGTCGCGACCCCAAAGCTTTGGACCATAAAATGACCAGGACCGAGCTGGAAGCCATATGTCCCGATTTTTTGTGGCGAGCATATCTTACTGACGTCGGAATGCCTTCGGTTTCATCGTTGAATGTGACTTCGCCCAACTTCTTCAAGGCGATGAACGAGGAGCTTGCAAAGGAAAGTCTGGCGGATTGGAAGACCTACCTGCGCTGGCACCTCGTGCACGCCGATGCACCCTTCCTGTCCGCGCCGTTTCTGAATGAGAATTTCGCTTTTTACGGAAAGACTCTTCGCGGTCAGCAGGAACTTCAGCCGCTTTGGAAACGCTGCACCCGCGCTGTCGATGGCGACCTGGGCGAAGCTTTGGGCCAAGCCTATGTGGAGAAGTATTTCAGTCCAGACGCAAAACAGAAAGCGCTGAAGATCGTGAAGGAAATTCAGGCGGCAATGGAGCAAGACATAAACGGTTTAAGCTGGATGTCGCCCACAACCAAGCAGCAGGCCCTGGCCAAACTCCATGGCATGGCCAACAAGATCGGGTATCCGGACAAGTGGCGCGACTATCGCAGACTTGAGATCGTGCGCGGTGATGACCTGGGGAACGTAGAGCGCTCGCGGAAGTTCGAATTCGACCGGCAGTTAGCGAAAATTGGCAAGCCCGTGGACCGCGGCGAATGGGGCATGACTCCGCCGACGGTGAACGCCTATTACGATCCGCAGATGAACGACATTAACTTTCCTGCCGGCGTTTTGCAGCCTCCTGCATTCGACCCCAACTCAGACGCTGCGCCAAACTACGGCGACACGGGCGGCACTGTCGGACACGAACTCACCCACGGCTTCGACGATGAAGGCCGGCAGTTCGATGCCCAAGGCAATCTGCGTGACTGGTGGACTGACGCAGATGGAAAAGAATTTGTAAAGCGCGCCAGCTGCGTCTCAGATCAGTATTCGACTTACACGATCGTCGACGACATCAAGATCAATGGCAAGCTGACACTGGGCGAAGATGTCGCCGATCTGGGCGGACTGATTCTGGCGTTCACGGCGTGGAAGGATGACACCAAAGGCCAAACGCTGGATCCGATCGATGGCCTCACGCCCGAACAGCGCTTCTTTGTCGGCTACGGCCAGAGCTGGTGCGGCCAGGCTCGGGATGAGACCAAGCGTCTGCGCGCCACCGTAGACCCGCATTCCCCGGAAAAATACCGCACCAACGGCGTAGTCTCGAACATGCCCCAATTTCAGCAGGCGTTCCATTGCCAGGCCACCGCTCCCATGGTGAGCCAGAACCGTTGCAGCGTGTGGTAGGGCGCAGCCCGATTAGACATCAAGGCCGATCGAGCGCATGAGTTCAAGGCCATTGCTCTTGGTAACGATCCCGTCTCGCAGACTGTAGTCGAAAGTCATGCGGCCATTGGCAAGTTCATCTTGAAAATGGACATTGTGAAGACGGCCCGCGACCGCCTCCCCAATATCGGTCAAAGCCAAATCATGCGTGCTCACGAGTCCAACAGCACCGCGATTCATCAGCGCGCGAACAATTCCCTCCGCGCCCATCCGCCGATCTTTCGAGTTTGTGCCTTGCAACAGCTCATCCAGCAGAAACAGCAGTTGCGGATCTCCTCCTGCAAAATCGAAAATCTGCCGCAGACGCGTGATCTCGGCATAGAACCGGGAACTGCCTTCGCGCAACGAATCGTTGATGCGAATGCTCGCACCCACCTGCAGCGGCGTGAGTTGCAGGCGACGGGCCCGCACGGGCGCCCCCGCCATCGCCAGTACAACATTCATTCCCACCGCCCGCAACAGCGTGCTCTTGCCCGACATGTTGGAACCGCTCACCAGCAAAATCCGTTTCTCGCCGCAGATGCTTACATTGTTGAGAACGCAAGTAGCTGTCGGGACGAGAGGATGCCCGAGGCCTTCGCCGTCGAACAATGCCGCGCCGTCGCGGAACTCCGGAAACGGGTCGGAGGGATGCTCGAAGCTGTAGCTGGCGAATGAAAGTAGAGCCTCTATCTGCCCGATCGCAGTTGTCCAGGATCGCAATGCGCCGCCGTGAGCGTTGCGCCAGCGCTCGGCGGAAAATGCCACCTGCACCGAGTACATCAGTGGCGCATCGATAATTCTCACGAAGATGTTGTGGCGTGCATTGATCCGGTCCACCAAGGCTCGCAGTCGTGCAATAGCGTGCGAACTGGGGACACCCTGCGATGAAAGCTCCCGCTGGAGAGTTTGCAATAGTGGCGACTGGAAGGTGTGAGCCTCCACTCGCGCGAGCACACCGGAAAGCAGGTCCAAGTCGCGAAATGCGTGTTCCGTTCCGCGCAATACCTCTTCGAGGGGTTTCTTCAGCCCGTATGTGAGCACGGCTTCGATCGCTACGATCAGTACCAGCGGCGTTGCCATTCCCCAAACCGCCCAGAGTACGGCGCCGGTAACAGCCAGCGTGGCCAGCACGGGCGATAGCCATTGAATCCACCAGGGCTTCATCCGGTTCGGCGACTCCGCCCACTTTATGAGCGCTTCAGGATGCACGCCGGCGCCTACGTCTTCGCCAAACACTGCCAAATCCTCCCGAAAATCGAGTTGATCGCGCAGTTCGTTCACCGCTGCATGGCGTTCCCTGATTTGCTCCGCGGCGGATGGAGAAAGCAGCCACTGTGCTAGTGTGTCTTCTCCCATGCGCGTGCGCGCGGTCGATAGAAGTTGGAATAAGCTGCCTTTCCCGAACAGGTCGAGATCATCGGCGTACACATGATGAGGATCTTCGAACCGCTCGCCCGTTTCTCCAAATTTGGCCCAACGATCTTCAATACGTTGCAGTGCTGTCTCATAGAACCCGAAAGCACGCTCCGCTAACTTTCGAGCCCGAAGAATCCGGGAATGATAGACGGCGATGCCGAGGAACGACGCAGCGGGCACCGCTAGCCACCAGGGCGAGAAATAACGCCCTCGGAACGAAGCCCATGCCATGCTCACCGCGATACAAGCCAAAAGAAGCCGAAGGTTCCCCAGGCGGATATGGATTTTCTCGTTATGCGCAACGCACGACTGGCGGGCGTTGCGACGCTGGACGTATTCTTCGGCGGGAAGCAATCGCTCAAAATGTAGCAGGTCCATGTTGGACGCGGAAGGGCGCTACTGAGAAGTGTCCACTGTCTACTGCAGATCAGCTTTGTCGGGATTGTAGTAGAAGCGGAAACGCAGCGCGAGATAAGGCCCGGTGAATTCGCTGGGCAGGGGCGGAAATGGGTTGGAAGCAGTAATGCTGCCCCAGGCTGGCCGGTCGAGAGCAACGTCGCCGGAAGTGGCGATCAGACGCATGTCCGCAACCTTGCCGTCTTTCGTGATGGCAAACTCAATGGCGAGTTTGCCTTTCTTCATCTCGGCCGATTCCGGAATCAGGTGGTACCAGTTTTCTCTGACGTCCTGCACAATGCGTTGCAGGTAAGGGCCGAAATCCACGCCTTGGGTATCGCTCAAAATATCGAGCGCCCCCAGCTGACGGCCGTGGGCTCCCGTGCCTAAACCGAAATCGCCTTGCTGACCGGCGCCTCCGGCACGGTTGGCTGCCGCCCCGTGCGCGGCCTGTTGAATCGCTTCTCCCGGAGTCATGCCATTCGCGTACTTGCTGAAGGAGTTGTTCGGACGAGCGGGCATCTGCAACTGTGCCTGCTGACTGCTCTGAAACTGCGGACGAGGTTGTGGCTGTCCCAGCTGCGGCTGCTGGGGCGAAGGCTGGTTCTGCGCCATGGCCGGCGGCGCTGCTTGCGGGGCGCGCGGTCCCGTCATTCCAGGCGCGCCAGGCGGAGGCGTCGCCAAGATCTTCCGCAATTCCTTGGCATCAAGCTCGGGGTGACGCGAGGTTGCAATGCGGTCTTTATCAGACGCGATGTTTGTGTTCGGCCTGCGCGTCGGCTTCTGCAAGTCCGGCGGCAGCGCCAGGAAGGTAACGTTCTTGTCTTTATTCGCATCCATCGGCACTACGACCACTGTGTGCCAGCCCAGCGTCTTCTCAATCAGGTTGAAGTTCCACAGCACAATGGTGAGAACCAGGTGCACGATGATCGAGATCCAAATCGCTTCGCGCCAGCGAGAGCGTTCCAAATCGTCCTGTAACTGGATGAGCAGGTGCGGTTCAGGCGCTTCGCGATCACGAAAACTGGTCTCCCAATTTTGTGTGTCGTAGAGGCCGAGTTGTTCCGGCTGAGGCTTCTCGGGGGGAGCCACCGGATCCTGGAATGGAATTTGAGTGATCGGCATGCGCTGGGCTTGACTGCAAAAGCTTAACTGGAAAAGCTTAGCTGTATCCGCCAGTCATTAGACACTGGATACACTCACGACGTTGCATTCCGGTCCTCTAGGAAATAATGCAATCTCGCGCGATCCTCTACAACCAAGTTCCCACTATTTTCGCATCTTTCGCGCAATTCTGCCCACCCGCAAATCGGCCACGGCGTCGCCGTGTAAACATATGTAAATCAGAGTTTCAAGATTTCGCTAAGAACATCTTTTAGCGAACCTCCGGTAACCGTAAATTCTACTGAGAGAAGCCCACAAGATTGACGCCGACAGAATCTAGAGCACTGAAACCTGCGACTGAAATGAAAAATGTTTGAGTGTCCGATCATGGACAGTTCATTTCCTCATCCGGACATTCCTTCCCCAACAGCATAGGTCCCGTTCAGTCGCATTCTGTTCTGTTTCAAGCACTTAGAGCTGGAGCCCGAATGGAGCGGAACTTGCCACTCTCTCGATGATGGATATCGCCCGTCCCGAGTTCAAACTACAGAAGCGTAAGCGGCAGATTGCATTGTCGGCCGTCGCCATCGTGGCGATTGCCGCGGTGACAATCGCGGTGTATCGGTTGCGGCCGGCGGCGCCCACGGTGGAGCGCGGCACGGTTTGGACCGACATAGTGAAGCGCGGTTCAATGCTGCGTCAGGTGCGCGGCGTGGGCTCGCTGGTCCCCTCCCAGGAATCAGTTTTGCAGATTCCTGCGGAGACCGAAGCTACGGTGGTGCGGATTCGTATGCTTCCGGGCTCGCTGGTCAAGGCCGACACGATCCTGTTGGAGATGAGCAATCCGCAGGTCGAACAAGCTTCGGTTGACGCCGATCTTCAACTGAAAGCGGCCGAGGCCGAGTACCAAAGTCAGCGCATGAAGCTCGAAAGTGACTTGATGAACCAGAAGGCAGGCGCGGCCACGGTCCAGGCGGACTACACGCAGGCGCAACTGCAGGCGCAGACGGATAAGGCGCTCTACGATCTTGGCGTGATTTCTGGCCTCGCCTACAAGGCGTCCAAAGGCAAATCGGACGAACTTACCACCCGCAATGGTCTTGAGGGCCAAAGATTGAACAGCACCCAAAAAGCCATCGACTCGCAACTTGCCGAACAGCAGGCCAAGGTCGAGCAGATGCGAGTGTTAGCCCAGTTAAAGAAAAAACAACTGGGCGCCCTTAAAGTTCGCGCCGGAATCGACGGCGTCCTCGTGGAGTTGCCGCTGCACGTGGGAGAACACGTTTCTCCTGGGGCTATGTTGGCCAAGGTTGTGCAGCCCAATCACTTGATGGCTGAGTTGAAAGTAGCGGAGACGCAGGCGCGCGATGTGCAAATCGGCGAACCGGCCTCGGTCGACACCCACAATGGTGTTATACCCGGCGAAGTCATGCGCGTTGATCCGGCCGTACAAAACGGAACGGTCACTGTCGACGTCAAACTAACAGGCGAACTGCCCAAGGGCGCGCGGCCCGATCTGAGCGTGGACGGCACGGTTGACCTGGAGCGACTGGATAACGTTTTGTACGTAGGGCGCCCGGCGTTCGGGCAGGAGAGCAGCACCATTAGCCTTTTCAAGCTCGGGCCGGATGGACACGAAGCCTTGCGGGTTCCGGTCAAGGTTGGACGCGCATCGGTGAATTCGATTCAGGTTGTGGAGGGCCTGCATGAAGGCGACACGGTAGTGCTCTCCGACATGTCGCGCTGGGACAATACGGACCGGATTCGACTCCAGGATTAAGAATCAGGATTCAGAACAATCAAGAATTAAGACTTCAGAAATCGAGGAACATCATCCATGACAGAAGCGACCCAACCTCTAATCCAGATTGCGGATATGACCAAGGTTTTTTACACCGAGGAAATTGAGACGCACGCGCTTTCCGGCGTGCACCTATCCATCGCCCAGGGCGAGTATGTCGCCATGTCGGGTCCTTCGGGTTGCGGAAAGTCAACCCTGCTTTCGATCATCGGATTACTCGACACTCCCACCGCCGGACGTTACCAGCTGAATAACAAACCAGTCGAAAATCTCGACTTCGCCGAGCGCGCCCGCATTCGCAACCAGGAAATCGGTTTCATCTTTCAGAGTTTTAACCTGATTGGCGATCTCACGGTTTACGAAAACGTGGAGTTGCCTTTGACCTACCGCCAACGAATGCCTTCAGCCGACCGCAAGAAGCGGGTGATGGAGGCGCTGGAACGGGTGGGCATGGCTCATAGGCTGAGACACTATCCGTCGCAGCTCTCCGGCGGCCAACAGCAGCGCGTGGCCGTCGCTCGCGCGCTGGCGGGAAAACCGTCGATTCTACTGGCTGACGAGCCCACCGGAAATCTGGATTCGCGCAACGGCGAAGCCGTGATGGAACTTCTGGCAGACCTGCATCGTGAGGGCGCGACGATTTGCATGGTGACGCACGATCCGCGCTTCGCCAAACACGCCCAACGCGAAGTCCACCTGTTCGACGGCAAGGTGGTCGCCGAAGAAGAACTGCATAAGCTTATGCAGGAATCCCAAGCGTGAACGGCCTGATCCAAGACGTTCGCTACTCGCTGCGTCAGTTGCGCAAGAGCCCAGGTTTCGCCACTGTCACGGTAATCACGCTGGCGCTCGGCATTGGCGCGAACACAGCGATCTTCTCGGTGGTGAACGGAGTATTGCTGAACCCCTTACCGTTCCACGATGCCGGCCGCATCGTCTCCATGTTCGAGGCGACGCCGAACTTTGTAAAAGGCTCGATTTCCTACCCCAACTTCCTCGATTGGCAGCGCGACAATGGTTCCTTTGAGGCAATGGCCGCATACCGCTCGACATACGGCAGCATTACGGGCATCGGACAAGCCGAAGAGGTGCACGCACAACGCGTGTCCGCAAACTTTTTTCCGATTCTCGGAGTGAACCCGATCCTGGGACGCAATTTCACTCCCGAAGAAGATCAGCGCGGCACGAACCCCACGGCCCTGATCTCGGAAGGGTTGTGGAAGCGCAAGTTCGGTTCGGACCGGAACGTGATTGGCCAACGGCTTATCGTGGCGGGGCAGCCGCGCACGATCATCGGCGTCATTCCAGCTTCGTTTCGCCTGCACATCTTTAACTTCAGAACCGCCGATGTGTACGAAGCCATCGGACAAGAGACCGATCCGACCTTTTACCTGCGGGATTCGTATCGCGGCATGGACGCCATTGGCTTGTTGAAACCTGGTGTCACGCTTGCGCAAGCGCGTGACGATATGAAGCGCGTGAATGCCGGCCTCGCTGATGCCTATCCCAACGTTGACGGCAATATCAAGGCCAACATCATCCCTTTGAAAGACAATATCGTAGGTGACATGCGTCCGGCGCTGCTGGTGCTGCTGGGGGCGGTGGGATTCGTCTTACTGATTGCCTGCGTGAATGTCGCCAATCTACTGCTTGCCCGGTCGACGGCGCGGCAGCGAGAGTTCTCGGTTCGAGCCGCGCTGGGCGCGGGGCAGATACGGATTCTGCGCCAACTGCTTACCGAAAGCATTCTGCTGTCGGCGCTGGGCGGCATGTTCGGGCTCATTCTCGCGAAGTGGGGAACAGCTGCGGCCCTGGTGGCAGTCCCGGAAACCGTTCCGCGCGCCGAGGAAATCGGACTCGATCTCCCGGTACTGCTGTTCACCATCTTTGTTTCGGTCCTTACCGGAATCATGTTTGGTTTGCTCCCTGCTATAAGGATGTCGCGGGCCGACATCAGCGGAAGACTCAAGGACAGCGGGCGCGCCATCTCCGGCTCCCGTTCGCGCATGCAGTCTGTCCTGGTGATGGGCGAAATGGCTATGGCGCTGGTGCTGCTGGTGGGCGCCGGACTGATGTGCCGCACCTTGATGCAATTGTGGGAAGTCGATCCTGGGTTCGATCCGCGCAATGTGACGTATTTCGAAGTGACGCCACCGCCCTCTTTAGTCAATCAACCTCCGGATGCGATCATCGCCGCCCTTCGGCAGATCAGCGCGACCCTCCACCACGTGCCGGGAGTTGAGGCTGCGTCCTTGCACGCTGGCGCGCTTCCCATGGAAAGCGACAATGAGACGGGGTTTTTGCTCGCAGGGCAGGAACCACCCAAGCTGCGAACTGAAGGTTTCCAGCAGACTTTGGAATACACAGTAGAACCGGAGTATCTGAAAACCATGCGTATTCCGTTGCTGCGGGGCCGCTTCCTCAGCGACGAGGACAATGAGAACTCTGCGCGCGTAATGGTGATTGACGCGAGCTTCGCGCAACAATATTTCGCTGGCCAGGACCCAATCGGTAAGCGCATCCGTATTTTTGAATTCGGCAGCGATTCCAACCAACGTGTCTTGATACCGCTGGTAATTGTCGGTGTCGTTGGGCATGTGAATCAGTGGGGACTTGCCGAAGACTCCGGCCAACCGCTGCAAGCCCAGATGTACCGGTCCATCATGCAAAACGGGGCCGTATACATGAAGGGTCTCGCTCGGGGATTTAATGTATTTGTTCGCTCCAAAACGCCGCTTGCCCCCGAAGCTTTTTTCGAGTCGATTCGCCAGAAGCTCCTGGCTGGCAACCGGGACATGATCGTTTACGACAACGAATCCGAGGAGGAAGTGGTGGCGCAATCGATCGCCAGCCAACGTTTCTCTCTCATCCTGCTGGGTGCATTCGCAGGGCTAGCTCTGTTGTTGGCCGGCATTGGAATCTATGGCGTGCTGTCGTACCTGGTGGGGCTGCGGACACGGGAAATGGGCGTGCGCATGGCTCTTGGAGCGCAGCGGCTTGATGTACTGCGCCTGGTGCTGAGAGACGGCGCGCGCATGACGATGGTAGGAGCTGCCATCGGCCTGGTGGCAGCCTTGGCCCTGACGCGATTAATGGCCAGCATGCTGTTCGGCGTCCGCCCGACCGATCCCGTCACATTCGCTGCCGTGGCCGTGCTTCTCTGCAGCATCGCGCTGCTGGCGAGCTACATTCCGGCGCGCCGCGCAGCCAAGGTCGACCCCATGGTGGCGCTGCGCTACGAATAGAAGGAGCCGAATCATGAACGGACTACTGCAAGATTTTCGCTTCGCGCTGCGCCAGCTCCGCAAGAGTCCAGGATTCACTGCCGTCGCAGTCATTACCCTGGCGCTGGGCATCGGCGCCAATACGTCAATTTTCAGTGTCGTAAACGGAGTTCTGCTCCGAGCGCTAGAGTTCCCAGACGCCGATCGGCTGGTGCGAGTGTGGCATGTGCCCCCGCCAAAGAGCTTTCCCGGTATGACGACCTTCGCCGTCTCTGCGGCGAATTACTTGGATTGGGAGCGCCAGAACCATGTCTTCGAAGGAATGGCGATCTACACCTTCCACGGGTTCAGCCTAACGGGCAGCGATAAACCGGAGCAAGTCGATGCGTGTGCAGCGACCGCAGGTTTCTTTTCGACCTTGGGAGTGCAGCCCATGCTGGGCCGTGTGTTTCTTCCCGAAGAAGATCAACCCGGCCGCTCCAACGTTGTGGTATTGAGCCATCGCTTCTGGCAAGAGCATTTCGGGTCGAATGCCGGCATTGTAGGACACGACATCAAAATGGATGGCCGCAGCATCCTTGTCGCCGGTGTTATGCCCGCGAGCTTCCAATTTCCGGAGTTCGCGCAGATGTGGACGCCGATGGCTTGGACCGACCAGGAAAAAGCTGTACGAGGAGAGCATCACTCGGTCGTGGTCGCCCGCCTCAAGCCGGGCGTCGATTTGAAACAGGCTCAGGCCGAGATGAACACGATCTCCAGCCGCCTGGAACAGCAGTATCCGGCGGACGACAAAGGATGGGGCGCGGTGGTGGTGCCCTTGCACGCCGATATGGTCAGTGATGTGCGTCCGGCGCTGCTGGTTTTGCTGGGCGCCGTAGCTTTCGTGCTTCTGATCGCAAGCGTCAATGTAGCCAACCTTGCGTTGGCGAGAACCTTCAGCCGCCAGAAGGAAATTGCAATTCGAACCGCGCTGGGCGCAACTTCAGTCCGCGTGCTTCGTCAAGTCCTCACCGAGTCTGTGCTCCTCGCCCTTCTGGGAGGGACGCTTGGCCTGACCTTCGCCCGCGCTGGAATTCGTCTCATTATGGCGTTTCTTGCGGACAAGCTGCCGCACTCGATAACCGTCGGGCTGGATGCCAAGGTCCTTGCCTTCACGGCCGCCATTTCAATAGCGGCAGGAATTTTGGCGGGAGTTCTTCCGGCTCTGCGCTTGACTCGCGGAGACGTGAATCAGGCACTGAAACAAGGATTGGGGCGCACCGATGCAGATTCCAGTGGCAATCGCACGCGCGGCCTTCTCGTCGTTTCCGAGGTCGCTCTTTCACTCATCCTGCTCGTGGGTGCGGGGCTGATGATCCGTAGTTTTCAAATGCTCCACGAGGTAAACCCCGGATTTGATTCGCGCAATGTTCTGATGATGACCACGATGGTCTCGCGCGCGAAATTTTCCCTGCCATCGCAGGAGATTAACTTTTTCAAACAAACGCTGCAGCGGATACGAGCGTTACCTGGGGTCAAATCTGCGGGCGCGGTGGACGACGTTCCTCTCGACAATGGAGGTTCGCATCAGCCCATCGCAATCGAGGGCCGACCTACGGTGCCGATGTCGGAGCAGCCGGAAGTTGACGTCCGTCTCATCAGTACGGGTTACATGAGCGCTCTCCACATTCCCGTTCTGCGCGGACGCGATATCAGCGATACGGATATCGTGGGAAGGCCGGCAGTGATTCTGATCAGCGAATCCATGGCGCGGCAATTTTGGCCGGGAGAAGACGCGCTGGGCAAGCGGCTTACTTTGACCTTTTTTCCGGATGCGGTCCGCGAAGTAGTTGGAATTGTGGGCGATGTGAAGATCGACGGTCTCGATCAGACCCGCCCGAGTGCAACTCTCTATTTCCCCCTGGATCAGGTTTCCGTGCCTGCGACGGGAGGATGGAGCTCGTTTCCCATGACGCTGGTGGTACGGTCCGCCTCCAGTTCCGAAGGATTGGTCTCTGCCGTGTCGAATGCCGTGCATGATGTCGATCATGAAATGCCCTTGCGCGACACCCGGACCATGGACGACTTTGTTGCGAATTCTATTTCTCAGCAAAGATTCAACATGCTGCTGCTGGGGGCATTCGCCGGGCTCGCGCTGTTGCTGGCTGTGGTGGGCATTTACAGCGTGCTCTCTTACAGCGTGAAACGCAGCGTGAGGGAAATCGGAATCCGCCTCGCCCTCGGGGCCCGGCTTGGCGATGTGTTGCGTATGGTTGTGTTCGAGGGCATGAAGCCAACTTTGCTGGGAGTCGCAATCGGAGCCGGCGGGGCCCTCGCCTTGGGGCGTTTATTGTCCGGCCTCATTTACGGCGTGAAACCAACTGATCCGTTAACTTTCGTTGCGGTGGCATTCCTGCTGACTGGGATCGCCTTGGGAGCCAGCATCATCCCGGCGTACCGCGCGACCAAGGTCGATCCTTTGGTGGCGCTGAGATACGAGTGAGGAGTCCTAATGAAAACACTCCGGCAGAACGCTCGCTACAGCATTCGATTGCTGCGGAAAAATCCCGGCTTCACTCTGATCGCTGCAATCACGTTGGCGCTGGGCATTGGCGCGAACACTGCCATCTTCAGCGTGATTTATGCCGTGCTGCTGGCTCCTATGCCGTATCCCGATCCCGACCAGCTGGTGATGGTGTGGTCGAAGGTTCAGGGGGGCAATAACGGCGTTGCGGCGGGCGACTTCCTCGACTGGAAGCAGCAGAACAAGACCTTCCAGGACATCAACGCCTGGACCGGCGCCAGCTTCAACTTCGCCACGGCCGCGCAGCCGGAACAGATCAACGGACGGGCCAACACCCCCGGCATGTCGCGCATGGCGGGGAATGTTTTCCTGATGGGGCGCGACTTTCTACCGGAAGAAGGAGAGCCCGGAAAAGATCATGAAGTTATTCTGACCCATCGGCTCTGGGAGCATCTCGGCGCTGACCACAACATCATCGGGAAATTCATCCGCATGAACAGCGATCCATACACGGTGGTGGGAGTGCTTGCGGCCGGTCAAACGGATCGTCTCGAATCGCAGTTTTTCGTGCCGCTGGCCTTTAAGCCCGAGCAGATCAATCACGATTTTCACTGGCTGCTGGTCATGGGCCGCATGAAGCCCGGAGTCACGCTGGCGCTGGCGCAGGCCGACATGGAAGTCGTGACCAACCGGATTGCGCAAGACCACCCGCAGAGTAACAAGGGGTGGGGCGCGAGCGTGGAGGAACTTCACAACGATTTTTTCCCCAAGGAGGCCAAGCAGACGCTCTGGCTGCTGATGGGCGGAGTTGGCTTCATTCTTCTTATTGCATGCGGGAATGTGGCCAATCTGGTCCTCGCCAAAGGCACGACGCGGCTCAAAGAAGTAGCGGTGCGTACCTCGCTGGGCGCGAGCCGATGGCAGGTGTTCAGCCAGTTTCTTACTGAGAGTTTAGTACTGGCGGTGCTCGGCGGCGCGCTCGGGATTGGTCTGGGTTGGGCGATTGTCAAGGTCATGATGGTGAAGATGCCGCCCTACACGCTTCCTTCGGAGGCAGATGTAACGCTGAATATCCCAGTTCTGCTCTTCACGCTCTTGGCCACCACGACCGCAGGCATTCTATTCGGTTGCGCTCCCGCGTGGCATGCCTCGCGCGTCGATCCGAATGAAACGCTGAAAGAGGGAGGACGTTCGGGGACCAGCGCGGGACGGCACCGGCTACGCAGGTCTCTGGTTGTCGGTGAGTTTGCCCTGGCGTTGACATTGCTCGCCGGCGCTGGCCTTGCCATTCACAGCTTCTTGAACCTGGCGCGGGTCGATCCCGGCTTCCGCACGGATCACATTCTCACTTTCAGCCTGCCGGTGCCCGAGAAGCGGCTGACCCAACCCGAGCAGATGGTCGCGTATTACAAGCAACTGGTGGAGGGGATTGAGTCGCTGCCAGGAGTGATCCGGGCCGAAGCCGCGACGGGCGTGCCCCTGCAAGGCACAAACTTTGGAATGCCGTTTACCATTGCGGGCAAGCCGGTTGCAGATCCGTCCGCTCGCCCCGGCGCCGGCTTCCAGATGGTCACGCCTGGATTCTTCCAGACCTTCGCAATCCAGATGGCGAAAGGCCGCGCATTCACCGATCAGGACACCGCCAGCAGCGTTCGCGTGGCGATTGTGAATGAGACTTTTGTGAACCGATACCTCAAGGGAGTGGACCCGCTCACCCAGCGCATTTTGGTGGAGCAATTAATTCCTGGCGTGACCAAGTTGGGGCCACCCGTCGAGTGGCAGATCGTCGGGGTGTTTCGAAACATCCACAACGGGGGCATTCGCCGCGAGGGTTTTCCCGAGATCGACGTTCCTTTCGCACAGAGTCCATGGCCGCAAGCTGCGATGGCAGTGCGAACTACCGGTGATCCTGCTGAGATGAGCAAGAGCATCGCCGGTGCAGTGCACGCGGTCGATCCCGACCTGGCTTTGGCCGACGTCAAGACGATGGACCAGATTGTCAGCCAGTCCCTGCTAGGTGACCAGTTCATTACGGCGCTTTATGTCAGCTTCGCATCGGTAGCCTTGGTGCTGGCGGCAATCGGAATCTACGGCGTCATGGCCTTCGCGGTGGCGCAGCGCAGACACGAAATCGGACTGCGCATGGCCCTGGGCGCGAGTCAGGACAACGTGCTCGGACTGATTCTGAAGGAGGGCATTATCCTCGCGGCCATCGGTTTGGGATTGGGGCTGGTGGGCGCCTGTTTTGTCGGGCGTGCCATGCGCGGATTGCTCTATGGCGTGGGCACGATTGATGTCGCCGCGTTCAGTGCGGTTGCGGTCACGCTGTTCTTGGCCGCCCTGCTCGCCTGCTACGTGCCTGCGAACAAGGCGGCGAAGGTCGATCCCATGGTGGCACTTCGGAACGAATAAAGGAGACGAACCATGACCGGGCTGCTGCAAGATCTTCGCTACGCTCTGCGCCAGCTGCGCAAGAGCCCTGGTTTCGCCGTTACGGCAATGCTGGTGTTGACCCTCGGGATCTCTACAAGTGTGGCCATCTTTGCCTTTGTCGACGCCGCGCTGGTCAAGCCATTGCCTTTCGCGAACCCCAGCCGGCTGGTAGATGTGACGGAGAGTGTCGCGATGCTTCCGCGCGCCAACCTTTCTTATCCTGACTATCTGGATTGGAAGCGACTTAACAACGTCTTCGACTCGATGGACGTCTACAACGGAACGGGTTACCTGCTGCGCACTTCGGCTGGCACCGAGCCGGTGCCGGGTGTTCGCGTGAGCGACGGGTTCTTTCACACGCTGGGCATTACCCCCATGCTGGGACGTGATTTTTATGCTGGCGAGGATTTGCCTGCAGCGCCCCGAACCGTGATTCTGAGCTACTCCGCCTGGCGGAAACGCTATGGCGGAAGAAACAACGTGATCGGAGAGGCCGTGACTCTCAGCGGCATTCCGTACACGATCGTCGGAGTGCTGCCGCGCTCGTTCCAGTTCGCACCGAGAGGCAGTGCAGAGTTTTGGACGACGCTTCACGCCTCCGACTCCTGTGCCTTGCGACGAAGCTGTCACAACTTCAATGGAGTTGGACGGCTGAAGGATGGCGTTTCGGTTGAAATGGCTCGAGCCAACATGAAGGCAATTGCTCGACAGTTGGAACTGCAGTATCCCGCCGACAATCGTGACCAGGGAGCCAGCGTGCTGCCGCTGTCGGGGGTGTTTGTTGCAGACATTCGTCCGATCCTGCTCATGCTGCTGTGCGGTGCGGGGTTGTTGCTCGTCATCGCCTGCGTGAATGTATCGAGCTTGCTGCTGGTTCGCTCGGAAAACCGCAAGCGTGAGATTGCCGTGCGAGGGGCACTGGGAGCGTCGCGCGCCCGCCTGATTCGCCAGTTCATGACGGAGGGACTTGTACTCATCGCGGCGGGATGTTTGGTCGGACTGGCCGCCGCTGAGGGAGCGATACAAGTCCTGCTGGGTCTCATTTCCAAAGACTTTATGGACTCTATGCCGTACCTGAGCGGGCTCGGCCTGAACTCCCATGTCCTGATTTTTGTCATTGCGATCTCTGCGTTTGCAGCCGCGCTGTTCTCGCTCCCGCCCGTTTTGCGGCTGCCGCTGACGAAACTGCGAGAAGGATTGACCGAAGGCGGTCGCGGCTATGCCGGGACGTTGTGGCGCCGTTTTGGCGCGAACCTGGTGGTCGTCGAATTGGCGATTGCTGTCGTTCTGTTGGTAGGGGCAGGATTGCTGGGCAAGAGTTTTTATCGTTTGCTCCATGTGGACCTCGGATTCCAGCCCGACCATCTGGCCACCCTGACAGTTGCGTTGTCCGACACCGCCTACGCAAAGGATGAGCAAGTCGTTGCCGTTGGGCGGCAAATCGTTGGCCGCACACAGAGTCTGCCGGGCGTGCAATCCGTGGGTCTCACCGGTGTGTTACCCGTAAGCTTTAATGGCAACACTACCTGGATCAGAGTTGTCGGCCAGCCGTACAACGGAGAGCACAACGAAGTGAATCAGCGCGATGTGAGCTCATCTCTTCTTGCCACCCTGCACGCAAAGCTCTTGCGGGGCCGCTACTTCACCGACGCCGAAGATGGGTCAAAGCCTCCCGTGGTCATCATCAATCAGGCGCTGGCGAAAAAATATTTCCCTGGCGAGGATCCGATCGGCAGAAAAATTGCCGACACTAACCTCGCCCCCAAGTCAATCAAAGAGGTCATTGGCATTGTGGAAGACATTAAGGATGGCTCGCTGGATTCAGAGATCTGGCCCGCCGTTTATTATCCGTTCAACCAAAGCCCCGACGGCTATTTTTCTCTCGTCGTGCGTACGTCGCAGGCTGAGCAGTCGCTCCTTCCTACTCTGGTCGCTACCGTCCGTGAGATCGATCCGGGCATCGGCACGCTGGACGAAGCGACCATGGCCGACCGAATCAACAATTCGCCGACCGCGTATGTGCACCGTTCCGCGGCATGGCTGGTTGGGGGCTTTGCTGCACTGGCCTTGCTGTTAGGCGTGGTTGGTCTGTATGGAGTAATTGCCTATTCCGTGACCCAGCGAACCCGGGAAATCGGCGTTCGCATGGCACTCGGCGCCCAACGCGGCTCGGTATATCAGCTCATCTTAAGGGAAGCTGGATGGCTGGCGGGAATCGGAATTGGGGCGGGAATCTTATGCTCAATCGGCGCTGCAATGCTGATGCGAGGGCTGCTCTTCGGAGTACAGGCCTGGGATGTGGCAACCCTGAGCGCAGTCTCGGTTGTCCTTTCGATCTCGGCGCTTGTCGCTTCGTACGTTCCCGCGCGGCGCGCCGCCCGGGTCGATCCCATGATTGCGTTGCGCTGCGAATAATAGGCCACGAACAGGGGGGCACGAATCATGACCGGAATGCTGCAAGACCTGCGCTACGCTCTGCGCCAGCTACGCAAGAGTCTCGGCTTCAGCGTCGTTGCCGTGATTACATTGGCGCTCGGGATCGGCGCGAACACTGCCGTATTCAGCGTGATTGACGCCGTAATGCTGCGCCCGCTGCCCTACTACCAGCCGGAGCGGCTGGTTGAAGCGCAATCGGTAAATTCGCACAATCCGGGTTGGCGCGCTGTCTGCTACCCCGACTTTTTTGACTGGCGCTCGCAGAATCGTACACTCGAACATCTAATTTCCTATCACGACAACTTATTCACACTCACCGGTCTGGAGCGGCCAGTTCAGGTGGACGCGGAGATTGTGTCGTGGGATCTGCTGCCCGCGCTCGGGATGCGTCCGGAGCTGGGACGGGGCTTTACGCCGGACGAGGAGAAAGCGGGCGCGCGCGTAGTTTTGATCAGCCATGCTCTGTGGGCGTCGCAATTCGGCGCGGACAAGGCGATCGTGGGACGCGGTGTTCGCATGAGCGGAGATCTCTACACCGTCATTGGCGTCATGCCATCCTCTTTCCGCTTCCCGGTGAATCGACCGCGGAATAGTGTGTGGACTACGCTTGCAGTGGACGATGATCCGTCCGATCCTCAGCCCAGCACGAGCAATCGCGGCTCCCATTTCTTAAGTGTGTTTGGGCGCCTCAAGCCGGGCGCCACGGTCGAGCAAGCCGACCAGGAATTGCGGGTCATTGCTGCGAATCTAGCGAAACAGTACCCCAACACAAACACGCGCCATGATTCGGCTCGCGTCGAGACGGAAATGGCGGCGCTCATTGGCGACACGCGAACTGCGCTTCTGGTCGTGCTGGGTGCGGTGGCGTTGGTTCTATTAATCGCCTGTGGCAATATCGCAAACCTGCTGCTGGCACGGATGCGCGAACGGCAGCGCGAGATCGCGGTGCGTTCTGCATTGGGCGCGGGGAGGAAGCGACTTGTGCGCCAGTTGCTCGCGGAAAGCCTTGTCCTCGGCGCCGTCGGTGGACTCGCTGGCTGCGCGCTGGCTTTTGTCTGTACTCCTGCCATACTGACCCTCGTCGGCGACAGCGTGCCGCGAGCGGCGGACGCGGGCGCCGACCTGCGCGTGCTTTCGTTTGCAGTGCTCGTGTCCCTGGCTGCGGGATTGATCTTCGGCATCGTTCCCGCCATCGCCGCCTCGAAAACCGACCTGGTCTCGACTTTGAAAGAAGGCGGCAGAAGCGAAATCATTGGTCGCGACTGGCTGCGTGCATCGCTGATTGTGGGAGAAGTAGCTTTGGGCGTCGTGCTCACGGCTGGCGCTGGTTTGCTCATCACCAGTTTTGCTCACCTCATCCACACCAACGAAGGATTCAATCCTGACCATCTCACCACCCTGTTTTTCGAAACGCCGGACGCGCACTACAAAAATACTCGCCCGCAGTTCTACCGTGAATATTTCGAGAAAGTTCGCAGCCTGCCGGGCGTGCAGTCGGCCGGCGGCGTCATGATGTTGCCGATGACGAACGAGGGTGCCGTGATCAGCTTCGAAGACCCTGAACATCCCGTTCCTGAATCGCAGCACCCCAGCGCGGATCTCAGCCCGATCTCGCCAGACTACTTCCATACCATGCAGATCCCCGTGCTTAAGGGGCGAGATTTTTCGGAGCGAGACGATACGAAGTCATTGCAAGTAATGATCGTCAATCACGCCTTTGCGCAGAAATTCTTTCCTGGCGAGGAAGTGCTCGGCAAGAAGCTGAAGCCGGGGGCCGGGAACGGGGCGAAGGACGGTCCTCCATGGCGGGAGATCGTGGGTGTAGTCGGCGACATCAGGCTCGGGGTGACGCAACGCGAGATGCGCCCAGCGATGTATCTCCCGGCTAGTCAATTAAACACTTGGTGCTGCGTGTATACCGTGGTGCGCACCTCGCTCGACCCGATAAGCCTGGAAGCGAGCGTGCAAAGTATCGTCGCAGACATGGATAAAGATATTCCCGTCACTCAGGTTCGCACCATGAACGAGCTGATGTTAAGCGAGCTTGCGCAGCCTCGATTTGCCACGGTCTTACTAAGTACGTTTGCCGGGCTGGCCCTCGTTCTAACCATTGTTGGTCTTTGCGGCGTGATGACCTATACGGTTTCTCGCCGTACTCGTGAAATCGGCGTCCGCATGGCCTTGGGAGCGCAGCGCAGCACGGTTTTGAAAATGGTTTTGCGGGAGGCTTCGATTCTTCTCGTGACCGGAATCACTATTGGTACGGCGGCCGCGCTCGCGTCAGCCTCAGTCCTTCGCAGCATGCTTTACGGAACCGGTTCGCGAAACCCGGTGGTGCTCATAGGAGTCTGCATCGCAGTGGCTGTTGCCGGGCTCTTGGCGGCCTATATCCCTGCGTTCCGCGCGGCGAGAGTCGATCCCGTGGTTGCTTTACGCTACGAATAAGGAGGAGGCGAGAGATGAGTGGGCTGCTGCAAGACCTTCGCTACGCACTCCGACAGTTGCGCAAAGATCCGGGATTTACCGCCGTGGTGGTCGCCACGCTGGGACTAGGAATTGGAGCGAACACGGCGATATTTTCCGTCGTCAACACGGTTCTGCTCGCCCCTGTGCCTTATCGCGATGCCGATCGTTTGATGATGATTTGGGGAAGGAACCCCACACGCGGCGATCAACAGTTTCCGGTTTCGGCGGGAGACTTCACCGATTGGCGGCAAAAGAACGACGTGTTCGAGGATGTCGCCGCTTCCTATGACTACGAAATGACCCTCACCAATGCCGGAGAGCCGAAACTTGTCATTGGCTACGCGCTCTCGCCTAACTATTTCCGCACCCTTGGGGTGGGCCCCAGAATCGGGCGAACGTTTACTGAAGAAGAAAACGCGTCCGGCACACACGTTGCTGTACTTAGCGACAAAATGTGGCGTACCACGTTCCAGGGAGATCCGAATATTCTGGGGAAATCCGTCATCCTCGACGCCAAGGCTTTCACGGTCATCGGCGTGATGCCGCCGGATTTCAATTTTCCCCCGCAGACTGAGCTGTGGATGCCAGCTTCCATCTCTCCCGCGTCCCATAGCGATTACGAACATCGTTATATCCGCGTGGTCGGCCGTCTTAAGCCTGGCATCTCCGTGGTGCAGGCTCAGTCTCGGATGAATGCGTTGGAGCGTCAGATTGCTGCTCAACATCCTGAAACCGATGCGGGCAATGAGACTTGGGTGGAACCGTTGCGGCAGCAACTCGTGGGCGACATACGCATACCCCTGCTTGCCTTGTCAGGCGCCGTCGCGCTGGTGCTGGTCATCGCCTGTGTGAATATCGCCAGCCTGTTGTTGGCGCGTGCCGCCAGCAGACGCGTCGAGGTTTCGGTGCGAGTGGCGATTGGGGCAGGCCGGCTCCGCCTTTTGCAGCAGTTCTCAATCGAGAGTTTCCTTCTGTCATTCCTTGGTGGTGTGGTGGGAGTTGTCCTGGCCCTTTGGTCCACTCGTTTTCTGCTTGCCATTTTCCCCAACGGCGTGGCCAATTTGAGTATTCCGAAAGTCGACGCTATTCCCATTAACGCGCCGGTTCTTTGTTTTGCGTTTGGGATCACGTTGTTCACCGGATTGCTTTTTGGCGTCATCCCGGTAGTGCAATCGGCCAGCGTTCATGGCAATGACGCGCTGAAGGAATCCAGTCGCGGCCTGACATCGACTTCGAGGTCCGCACGGTTCCGGAGTGGCCTGGTTACAGCAGAGATCGCTTTCTCGTTGATTTTGCTTATGGGAGGCGGACTGATGGTTGAGAGCTTCCGCCAGGTATATCGCGTGAATCTGGGATTTAGCCCCGACCGCGTGTTGGGTCTCGAGGTTTTCCTGCCTCCAAACCGATATCCCAGAGACCAACCGGCAAAGCAAAATAATTTTGTGCACAATGTCCTCGATCGCCTGAATAAACTGCCCGGCGTTCAGTCCGCCGCTGCAGCAAACTTCCTGCCGCTGACCGGATTTTGGGGAACCACTGACTTCGCGATCGAGGGTCGGCCGGAGCGAAAAGGCGATGTAAAGCCATTCGCCGACAATCGCCGCGTGACGCCCGATTATTTCTCGACGATGGGCATTTCGCTGGTGCGAGGGCGTGAGTTCACCGACTCGGATCGTTCTGACTCCGATAAGGTGGCCATGGTCAATACAACTCTGGCGCGCCGCTACTTCGGCAGCGACGATCCGATCGGCAAAGTTCTCCAGATCGCCGATCGTGAACGTGCGGACAAATGGAGAATTGTCGGAGTGGTTGCCGACGTGAAGGCCTTCGGTCCCGAGGAAGCGGCGCATTCGGATCTCTATCGTCCTCTGGAGCAGTCGCCGTCCAACCTTCTGGGATTTGCGGTGCGCGGCGACCCATCCCAGCTGCTGAAGCCTGCAGAACAAGCCGTCTGGGATATCGATAGGGATCAACCCATTTTCGACGCGATGCCGATGAGCACGTTGGCCGCGCAGTCGGTCACGTTGCGCCGCACCAGCACAATCCTGCTGGGTAGTTTTGCGGTCCTGGCGCTGGTTCTGGCCGCGATCGGTCTGTACGGCGTCATGGCGTACTCCGTTGTGCAACGGACCCATGAGATCGGACTGCGAATGGCTTTAGGCGCCCTGCGCGAGGATGTACTGGGCCTCGTGATACGTCAAGCGATGTGGCTAGTCGTTATTGGCGAAGGGATCGGGGTGGTTGCGGCTCTGTTCTTGACGCATGCGGCGGGGACACTGCTATATGGCGTGAGCCCGGGCGATCCCTGGGCTGCGACCGGGGCCATGGCTGTGCTGACGGTGGTGGCGCTGCTGGCGGCTTATTTGCCCGCGCGACGTGCGGCGAAGGTCGATCCCATGGTGGCATTGCGCTCCGAATAGGAAGAACAAAAAGATATGAACGGATTTTTCCAGGATCTTCGTTATGCAGTGCGGCAGTTGCGCAAGAGCCCAGGTTTTACAGCCGTGGCCGTGGCTACTCTGGCGCTCGGGATCGGTGCAAACACGGCCATCTTTACGGTGGTGAACGGTCTTTTGCTGAAGATGCTGCCGGTTCGAGAGCCGCAACAGTTAGTCGTGATCGGTGATCCGGCACACGTCGGCTCCCGCTCGAACGGAACGCCGCGGACGGATGTTTTCTCTTACCCCCTGTACAAGGAATTTCGCGACCGCAACTCGGTTTTTACGGGCATATGCGCCGCGGCAAGCGACCACCACATTGAAGTCGACGCCGGCCAAGGTGAAGCTCCGGACGAAAAAATTACCGGACGCATGGTAAGCGGAAACTATTTCAGCGTGCTCGGTCTCAAACCAGCCGCGGGACGCTTGTTCTCCGACGCCGACGACACGGCTGAAGGCGCCAATCCGGTCGTCATCCTGGGCTACGAATATTGGCAGCGTAAGTTCGCACTGGCTCCCGCGATCATCGGAAAGGATATTCGGCTGAATGGGTTTCCTTTCACCGTTGTCGGAGTCGCGTCAGCTGGATTCGACGGCGATATCGTGGGCGAGCGGATGTCTTTGTTTGTTCCCCTGAGCATGCAACCGCAAATCATACGGGGACGCCACTGGCGCAATTCGGGAAACAATTCCTGGTTGTCGCTCATTGGGCGCTTGAAATCAAGCATCAGTCCGGCTCGGGCGGAAGCCAATCTGAATATCGTGTTTCAGCAGGTGTTGAAAGGAGATTACGGAGCCGCGCTTTCCTCCGATGACCGGAGCGCTATTCACGATGCTCACATCGCGGTGGTTGCAGGCGGCGGGGGCATCTCCGGAGTGCGCGCCGACTACCGGATTCCACTGCTGCTGCTGATGGGCATTGTGGGTCTGGTGTTGCTGATTGCGTGCGTCAATGTCGCGAATCTGCTGCTTGCCCGGGCCTCAAGCCGTAATCGTGAAATCGCACTCCGGTTGGCTATTGGCGCCAATCAGCGGCGGCTATTGCAACAACTTTTGACAGAGAGCTTGCTCCTGGGGCTGCTGGGCGGAGTCATCGGTTCTCTGCTGGCGATCTGGGGAGTAAGGCTGCTGGTCCAACTTTTCCGATCCGATACCAGTCTTCCGCTCTCACCCGACTGGCGGGTGCTTGGGTTCACGATCACAATTTCTCTGCTGACCGGATTCGTCTTCGGTCTTGTGCCTGCTTTGCAGACCTTGAAAGTACGCGTGACTCCCGCCTTGAAAAACGCGACGCGTACCACGACGGAAACGGGATCCCGATTCACATGGGGTAAAGGATTGATCGTAGGACAGGTTGCGCTTTCCTTATTGGTGCTGTTTGCTGCCGGGCTGCTTGTGCGCAGCCTGCAAAAATTGATGGCACAGAATTTTGGCTATGAGCGCGATCACCTGGTAATCGCGCGGCTTGATCCTAGCGGGGCCGGGTACACCAAGGAAAACATGAAGCTGCTGGCCCAGCAGCTGGTCGCACGGCTGGCGAGCGCGCCTGGAGTCCGCGCTGTCACGTATTCGACCAATGGATTGTTCGGTGGGAGCGAATCGGCCGATGCGATCATCGTTCCGGGCTTCAGCGCGGGTACTCCTCGCGATCGACTAGCGCTGGAAGACTATGTCGGACCGAACTACTTCGGGGCGGTGGGCATTCCCATTCTCGCCGGGCGCGGGATTGAGGCGCAGGACACGGTTACAGCGACGCGCGTTGCCGTGGTGAACGAAGCGATGGTCAAGCACTTCTTCCCCGCACGAGACCCGATCGGCCGGCAATTCAGGATCGACGACCCGGATTGGGTCGACAAACCGTTTACGATCGTGGGCATTTCTCACGATGCCAAAGACCATGGCAGCGGTATTCGCGAAGCGGTCCGGCCGCGGTTCTACCAGGCTTTTCAACAGACGCCCGACCCGGACCAAATTATGCTTGAGGCTCAAGTCAGCGGCGCACCGTCTGGCGCCGTTACGAATGTGTTAGGCCAAATCAAAGCTGCCGATCCGCGTCTGCCGATCTCATTCATCGAGACGCTCGACACACTGGTGGCCGACAGCGCAGGCAACCAGATCGCGTTAGCCAAGCTCTCTACATTCTTCGCTGGACTGGCGTTGCTTCTCGCATGCGTGGGGCTTTACGGAGTGATCTCGTACACCGTCGCCAACCGTACGCGTGAAATCGGCGTGCGCATGGCGCTCGGGGCGCGGCGGGGTGACGTGATGCAATTGGTACTTCGCGAAGGCATGATGCTGGTGGCAATCGGCCTTCTGGTCGGAATTCCCCTGGCCCTGGCTAGCACTCGTCTCCTGCACAGCTTCCTGTTTGGATTGAACAGTACAGATCCAGTGTCGTTGATCGCCGTTATTTTGTTGCTGGCAATTGTTGCGGCCGTCGCGGGGTTCATCCCGGCACGGCGCGCAGCCAGAATCGATCCTATTGTGGCGCTGCGCTACGAGTAAGAACAATTTTGTTGCATCGGGAGTGAAGATGATCCAACTGAAAAATATAGAACGCAGTTACAAAGCCGGATCCGGCCAAACCTGGGTGCTTCGCCGCATCACTCTGGATATCCGAGCAGGTGAATTCATTACCATCATGGGTCCCTCGGGCGCGGGCAAGTCTTCCCTACTAAACGTTTTGGCATTGCTGGACGACGCCTGGCAAGGCGAGTATTGGTTTCGCGAAGAAGGTGTGCACCAGATGAAGCGCAAGACACGCGCGGAATTGGCGAAGCGCAATATCGGAATGGTTTTCCAGAGTTATCATCTGCTCGACGATCTCACGGTTCAGGAAAACATCGACCTCCCGCTTTCTTACAAAGATATTCCGCGCCGCGAACGCCAAAGTCTTGTGGCCGACACTTTGGACCGCTTTCAGATCGTTGCCAAGAAGGATTTGTATCCCAGCCAGCTCTCGGGAGGACAACAACAGCTGGTGGGGATCGCCCGCGCCGTCATTCACAAACCACCTCTCCTGTTGGCTGACGAGCCGACAGGCAATCTTCACTCAGCTCAGGCCAGGGAGATCATGGAACTTTTTCGCGCGCTGAACGAACAAGGAACAACCATCGTGCAGGTTACTCACTCCGAGACGAATGCCAGTTATGGAAATCGCACCATTCAGTTGCGGGACGGATGGCTGGTCGGGGATACCGCAAATCCTGCGCTCAATCCGCCAGCGGAGGTCAGCGCATCGTGAGCTCAACTGCTTTCGGATTCGTGCAGCGGTCAATCATGCTCCTCTCTGCGTGCGGCACACTCATCGCCGTGCTCGCGGCGCAGAGCGCACCTCCGCCCACCTCGGGCGGAATAACCCAGGCCGTACCGCAAGCAGCGGCGGCAGCTCCTCTTCAATATGAAATGCCGAAGTCGCACAACCCGCTCAACGCGTATGAAGGTGATCAGGTTCCGAAGCCGGTGCTGGCGAATTCGCCGCGCCTCGACCACTTGATCCGCGACGGGCAACTCTACCTTTCCCTGAAAGACGCGATCGATCTCGCTCTCGAGAACAATCTGGACCTGGCCATCGCCCGCTACAATCTTCCAATTGCGAACACTGATATTTTGCGGACACAAGCCGGCGGGTTCTTTCGCGGCGTAAATACCGGCGTCGTACAGGGAACGCCCGGCGGCGGCATTGGCGGATTCGGGACAGGCGCTCCAGGAGCCGGAGCCGGCGGTACGACCGGTGGCGCAGGCGGGGCCGGAGCAGGAGCTTCAGGGTTAGTGCAGTCTACGCTGGGAACCGGAACCGCGGTATCGTCCTACGATCCGTTCCTCAGTCTCAACGGTGGCGAGGAGCACCAAACTTCTCCAGTGGCCAACCGGCAGATCTATGGAGTACCCTCCCTGCAGCTCAACACCGGCCAAGTGAGCGCTTTTGTCACTCAGGCCTTTGCCACGGGAACTAGCGTCAGTTTCTCTTTTAACGACTCCCGGCAAACCACCAACAGTCCGTACTTCAACCTCTCCCCCACACTCAGTTCCACATTTCGTTTTCAATTTCAACAAGAGTTGCTAGCCGGCTTCGGATTCGGCCCGAACCTCCGCTATTTGCGAATCGCGCAGAACAACAAGAAAATTTCCGATATCGCTTTCAAAGATCAAGTTATCGCCACAGTCACCCAAATCGAAAACATTTATTGGGACTTGGTCAGCGCCTATGAGCAGACACAGGTCAATGAGCAGTCATTTGCCTTCGCGCAACAGACCCTTGACAATACGAAAAAACAGCTGCAGTTGGAAAGCGTTCCCGCCATGGACGTGATGCGCGCCGAGGCGGAAGTGTCCAAGCGCGATCAGGATTTGACCGTTGCTCGCACCAGTCTCCAGCTTCAGGAGACCCTGATGAAGAACGCGGTTACCAAGAGCCTGGACGATCCTGTCCTTGAAGCGATGAAAGTAATTCCCACCGACCGGATGCAGACGGTCGAGACGCAGGCAAGCGTGCCTATCGCTGACCTGATTTCCGCAGCCCTGCACAGGCGCCCCGAACTGGCGGAGTCTGACATCGACCTGGTAAACCGCCAAATCAGCCGCCGCGCAGCCCGCAATGCCTTATTGCCCGCTCTCTCTTTAGTGGGTTTTTACGGAGGTTCAGGTCTCGCTGGGCCACTGAATCCGGCCTACAATCTCGGGCAGAACGTTTCGACGGTCCCGGTCGACTTTGCCGGCGCCATGCAGAACGCTTTCAACAACTCTTCGCCGGATTACTATCTGGGACTGAACCTGAACATACCCATCAGAAATCGAGTCGCCAAAGCGGACCAGTACCGATCCGAACTGGAGTACCGCCAGTCCGAGTTGCGCCTGGAACAGCTGAAGAAGCAGGTTCGCATCGAAGTTCGCAATGCTCAGTACGCGCTCGACCAGACCGGTGCACGGGTTCAGGCCGCTGGCAAGGCGCGGGACCTCGCGCAACGATCTTTCGATATCACAAAAAAAGAACAGGAGCTGGGCTCAGGATCGAGCTATCAAACTCTTTCGGCTCAGCGCGATCTCGCGTTGGCCGAACTGGACCTGGTCAGCGCAAAAACCGCCTATGAGAAGGCCAAAGTTGAACTGGACCGCACCACCGGCGCAACCTTGGAACATAATGGCATACTGTTGCAGGACGCAATTACTGGCGTCGTGGCTCGCCAGTCGCAGTGAATCCGTATGCCGACTTCTGCCAAATCTGGAGAGCTGGAAATATCCGCTCTAAAGCATGACTCCGGTGCGCCTGTCCGAGTCCTGGCTGCCGACGACCAGGAGCACATCCTTGAGGCCTTGGAGTTACTCCTACGTCCGCAGGGTTACAAGATGGATAAAGTTCGTTCGCCGGTTCTGGTGCGCGAAGCCCTGAGCAGCACTTCTTACGACGCGGTACTGATCGACCTCAATTACACGCGTGATACTACCTCCGGACAGGAAGGACTCGATCTACTCTCGCAAATTGTCTCGCTTGACGCGACCATTCCCGTGATCGTGATGACCGCGTGGGCGAATGTTGAACTGGCGGTCGAGGCGATGCGGCGTGGGGCCCGGGATTTTGTGCAGAAGCCTTGGGAGAACGAACGGCTCCTCTCGATCCTTCGCACCCAGGTTGAACTGCATCGTGCCCTGCAGCGGGCAGCCCGGCTGGAGGCAGAAAACCGATTGCTCCGCGCCGAAGGCCGTCCCGAATTCATCGCCACAGCTCCTTCGATGCAGTCTGTACTCGAAACTCTGGCGCGCGTGGGGCCGTCCGATGCGAACGTGCTGATCACAGGCGAGCATGGCACGGGTAAAGAAATTGTGGCGCAAACCTTGCATGCCCTTTCGGCGCGGGCAGCGCGTCCGTTGGTGGCGGTGAACACGGGGGCAATTCCCGATGGCGTTTTCGAAAGCGAATTATTTGGACACGTGAAGGGCGCTTTCACGGATGCGCGCACGGATCGCATTGGGCGATTCGAACTGGCGGATGGGGGCACGATTTTTCTCGACGAGATCGGCAACGTTCCCCTCCGCCAGCAGGCAAAACTGTTACGAGTTCTGGAGTCCGGTGAAATCGAGCGGGTAGGATCGTCGCGCTCCCGGCGCGTTAACGTTCGCGTTCTCTCGGCCACGAATAGCGATCTTTCGACGGCCTGTGCTTCCGGACAGTTCCGCGAAGACCTGTTGTTTCGTTTGAACACCGTCGAGATCCATTTACCCGCCTTGCGCGAGCGCCGTGAAGATATTCCCGCTCTCGCAGCGCATTTTCTCGCTCGTTACTCCGCCCGCTACCGGCGCCAAGTCCAGGGCTTTGATTCCGCGGCCGTTCAGACTTTGATGCAGTACCCTTGGCCCGGCAATGTGCGCGAACTGGACCACACCATTGAACGTGCGGTTCTGATGTGTCGTGCTGACGAAATCCAGCCCGCCGATCTGGCGCTAAGTTCGCAGCGCAGCCAAAGCCAGAGCTTCGAGGATCTCAGCCTCGAGGCGGTGGAAGCCATGCTGGTCCGCAAAGCTCTGCAGCGTTACCAGGGCAACGTCAGCCAGGCTGCCGAAGCGCTCGGCCTGAGTCGTGGAGCGCTATACCGGCGGATGGAGAAGTATGGCCTCTAGCTCGCCGCCGAGACTCACCCCTCGGCCGCGGAAACGAGTTCGACTCCTTTATGAACATCGAATAAATCTCTACTGTTTTCTGGTTGCGCTCCCCGGCCTTCTCGTAAGCATTGTGCTGGTCTGGATGCAGCCCTGGTCCGTCGAATCGCGACTGGGGCTGATCGCGCTCGAACTCTTTGCGTGGTGGTTATTGGCCTTGGCGCTGCAGGAACAAACTACCCGCCCGTTGCAGACTCTCTCCAATGTGATTGGCGCCTTGCGCGAGGAAGACTATTCGTTTCGTGCGCGTAATGCCGTGGCTGAGGACGCGCTCGGAGAACTTTCGTTGGAAGTAAACTCTCTGGCTGACATGCTGTCGGACGAAAAACTCCGCACCATCGAAGCGACCGCCTTGCTGCAGCGCGTGGTCGACGAGATTGACGCGCCCCTGTTTGCCTTCGATCCCTCTTCAATCTTACGCCTGGTCAATCCCGCGGGAGAACACCTTCTGCGCCAACCGAAGGCGCGTATGCTGGGCCGCAGTGCTTCTGACCTGAGATTGCAGAAATGCCTCGCTGCGGAGAACGAAAGTTTGGTGGAACTCGACCTCAAGGACTCGCAGGCGCGTTGGCTGCTGCGCCGCAGTTCGTTTCGTCAAAATGGCGTGCCGCATACTTTGGTGGTTCTGCTGGATGTAAGCCGTGCTTTACGCGAAGAAGAACGAAGGGCATGGCAAAGGCTGATTCGCGTCCTGGGACATGAGCTCAGTAACTCGCTGGCGCCAATTAAATCCATTGCCGGAAGCCTCAATTCGAGAGTTTCCTCCACCGCCATGGATACCGATGTGCGCAACGACCTGCAGCATGGCCTGGAAATTATTGAGGCGCGTTCTGCCTCCCTGCATCGGTTTCTGGAAGCCTATCGCCGGCTGGCGCAGATGCCTGCTCCGGTCCTCCGCGATGTCGAACTCGCCAAGCTCGTGGCCAGAGTCGCGGGTCTCGAAACCCGACTCAAGGTGTCAGTGCAATCGGGGCCAGACGTCGTGTTCACTGCCGATCCTGATCAGCTTGAGCAAATGCTCATCAATCTTGTTCGCAACGCCACGGATGCCGTTCTCGAACTCTCTCCTGCTGCGGTGCAGACGAACCCTTCGACGTCCAACCCCACTTCGGACTCGTGTTCGCGGCTGGATTTAAGTCGAACGGTTGTTGTGCGCTGGGACATTAATGGAGCAGATGTGAATTTGCTGATCGAAGACAATGGCCCCGGCCTCATGAATCCGGGGAACGTCTTCACTCCGTTCTATACGACCAAGCCCAGTGGCAGCGGGGTTGGACTGGTTCTGTCACGTCAAATTGCCGAGGCGCATGGCGGAAGGATCGAAATCGCCAACCGCACCGGCGCTCGAGGCTGCCTGGTTAGAGTCGTTTTGCCGCGCGCGCCGCATCAACCACGCTGATTGCCCTGACAGTTGTTTGCCCTAGGATTCCTCTTCGTCCCGCGGAGTGCCGTCAGAATTTTTGTGCTGCCGCTGCATTTCATCGAATTGCTGCCCTTGGTTGACTCGCTCTCTTCCCGGAGGCAGGAGCTCTTGCGATTTGTCCCTTGCTCGGGCTTCGTTTTGCTGTCTTCTTTTCGCTCAGACATTTATGCAGCGTAGCAACGTCGATGCGTAGCTCGATTGCACCAGCCTCACATCTGCTCTGACAATACAGCAAAATGCCGAACGATCAGATCTCTCAGTGCTTCACCGGATTTTGCTTCGAATCACGTCGTCGAGCTCGTTCCACCGAGGTGACGGCCCGGTCCGATTGGATGAAAGCTCGCCTCGCGCTGGATCGCGCGCTGGGAAATCGTTGGGAAAAGAACAGCGTCCTAATTCTTAGCAACCGCATCCTGGGTTGCCTCGACTAAGAATGGTAAGTGCCAGGTTTTTTTTGCCGCGTCCACTGCGTCAAGACGTCGACAATCGGCTGAGGGCAAGGATAGCGCCGCCTAAGCCGTCGCGTCCGCCCGCCGCGCCGTGGCAGAGATCACCAAGGCTGGCAGAGCCTCGCCCGCAGACTAAATTTCGGTCACAGCAAATCCAACGCGGATCGATTTTCCCGCTCCACTTGTTTGATTGTGCATTCCGCGGGTTTCTTGTCAGGACGCCAGCGCAGAAACTTCGTACCATGCCGAAAACGCCCGCCGGTGAAATGATCGAACTGCACTTCGGCGACGAGCCGTGGCGCCAGTGGCTGCCATTCTGACGAGCGCTTGTTGCTCCATCGACTGGGTCCACCGGGCGCTTTGCCCGTGAAGCCTGGCGGCTTGATCAGCTTTTCGAGTTTCCGCGTAAGCCTAGGCCGCGCTTTCGCGCTGATGGAAGACGTAAACCCCACATGATCCAGCTCCCCAGCTTTGTTGTACAGTCCCAGCAGCAGGGATCCGACCAACGGCTCTTTCTCGAGATAACGAAACCCACCTACCACGCAATCCGCAGTTCGCAGTTTCTTGATCTTCTCCATGCCGTTGCGCGTCCCGCTCTGATAGGGAAGGTCGCGCCGCTTCGCCACCACGCCATCGACGGCGGTCCCCATGTGAAACCACTTTCGAGCGGCAGAAAGGTCGAGGGTAAAAGGAGAAAGACGCACAGTCTGATGGCCCTTCAGATATTTCGATGCGAAGCGATCTAGCTCCTGCCGCCGTTTTTCTAACGTCAGATCGGTCAGCGGCTTTCCCTCCGAGTTCACCAGCAAATCGAAAACGATAAAAACACAAGGGGTTTCCCGACTCAGTTTTTCTACTCGGCTCGCAGATGGGTGGATCCTCATCAGCAACTGATCAAACGAAAGATCGCCGTTCACGGGGACCACAATTTCGCCGTCCAGGACGAATTGTGTCACGCGCAGACAACTCAGAGCCGCAACTAATTCGGGAAAATAACGCGTAAGAGGTTTGCCGGACTTGGATTGCAGGTCAGTTTGTTTAGGGTCCCGAAAAGCCAGGCAGCGAAATCCATCCCACTTGGGCTCATACTGCCACTGCGGCCCGACCGGAAGGCTAGCGGCCGGGGCGGCCTCCATCGGCGGATACGATTTGGAAAGAGACAACGTCAATCGGGTCATTGGATGGAACGGCAGAGACGGCTGTTGCTTTTCAAATCTTTGCGCCCAACCCTCGTTCGCGCCAGGGAGTCTAAGAATTGGAAAGCGTCACATCGATCCGATGGAGGTTAATCATGGCACAACGGAAATCTTCTGGAAGTCGAAAATACGGCGAGGCTGCGGGCAAGAGCGTGAAGAGCGCGATGCACCGAAAGAAGAAGGGAACGCTGAAATCAGGACCCGGCGGAAAAGGCGGAACCGTAAAGAGCCGGAAGCAGGCGATTGCCATCGGCCTGTCGGAAGCCCGCAAGAAGGGCGCGAAAATCCCTGGCAAGAAGGCCGCGTGATGAGGGAACTTCCTCGCTGATAGGCTGATTGCGTAGCCAGACCCTTTGTCCCGAAGAACATGAACCGACGGAACAGGCGCAAAGTCCATGAGTATGATACTTTGCGCCTTAGACTGCGCCGCCACGGAAACGCAGTGTCGAGTCGAATTGTCAAATTAGCTGATCGTTAATGGCCGCGTGGGGGTGCCGACCGAATCGCCAATATCTCTTTATCTCTTTAGTTCTCTGGGAAAACCGTCGCGCCCAACCGCTCCAAGCCCTAATCCCCTTCGTAACATCACTTTGGTTATCTATCGCAGTTTCCTGCGATTGCTATTCTGTTCGATGAGGACCGGGAAGGCCCGTTCCTATGGCTTAACAGAATCATGCTCAAACCCTTGCATATGCCCGAAACCACAGATTGGCTGAGAAAAGACCGGGGGCGAACCGGCAGAGCTGCCCGTGTCGCGGGCGGTTTTAGCCTGCTCGAACTTTTAATCGTCGTCGCCATTGTGATAATCCTGGCAGCTACCGCCATTCCCACTTTCCTTACGGCCTATTACAACACTCGTCTAAAATCCGCGGTCAGCGATGTTTCCGGATTCATGCAGACGGCAAGGATCAGAGCGGCCAGGCAGAATGCCACATACACCATTCAGTACCGGCCGACCGGGTCTACGGAAGAGGCCTACCTCGACCTCAATAACGACGGTGCCTGGCAGAATGGCGAGCCTGAGCTCACGTTTGCTCCGAGCATTACGCCGGCCGCCGGCGCTCCTACGGGTGCGGGTGGAACCCCTACCCCCTATGTTTTGGTCGGAGACACAGCTGGAGTCACTTACGACAATACGACACTTCTAGGTTATTCGACGCGCGGATTGCCGTGTGCCTATATCGCCGGCGTTTGCAACACTCCGGCGGCGGGCTATTTCGTCTACTACTTCAGGGACCAGCGCCCAACGAACATTGGCTGGGGAGCGGTGGTTGTGACCAGGGCGGGTAGAACCAAAACTGTTGTATGGAATGGAACCTCATGGCAATGATCTTTCACCGAAAAAAGAATTCTACGTCTCCTCAACAGGGTGGATTGACGCTCATCGAGTTGATGATCGCGATGGTGATTCTCGCGGTCGGCGTTGTCGGCTCGATGGCTCTGGTGGTCCGGGCAATCGGGGGCGATTTTGCGAGCAAACAGACCAGCAACTCTACAGTCTTGGCTCAAACGGTGACGGAAAGAATCATGGCCGTCCCTGCCAACAACAACGTGACGGTGACTATCACCGATTGCACACCCACGACCTTCAACGTGAGTACGAGCGTAGGCGGAGCGGCGCTGACAACTTCTGGAGATGTCGACTACACCCAGGCGGCGGTCGCGAACTACAACATGTCCTATACGGACTGCGACACTTTAGGACGGCAGGCCGTGTACGACGTGCGATGGAATGTTCAGGCTATCAATAATTCGAACGGGTCCGTCAATGGTTACACCAAACTGCTGACGGTCTCCTCGCAATTGAAGTCCGCGGGGAACAACCGGATGGTTTGGGCCCCAGTGGCTACCATTCGGACCATTGTGGGACAGGGAACATAAGACATGAAGCACCATACCCATTGCCGGCAGGTCCACCAGTTGGGCTCTACGCTCCTTGAATTGATGGTTGCAATCGCGATTCTGTCTGTCGTGACCGGGGCCATCCTTTCGCAGTTAGGGCAGGCTTCGCAACGCATCGGCGCCGAGCAAGTCAAAGTCGATAACTTCGACGAGGCCCGTGATTTTGTGGATCAGTTTTTTCGCGACATCAATCAGATCGGCTATCCTAACGGCCACATTCAAAATCCCGCGCCAAGCATTAACTCTTCCGCCGTGGCCGTCGGCCTGGTCAAAATCAGTGCGACCTCGATCTGGTTCGAGGGCGATATCAATGCCAGTGGCGTTGTGCAGAGCGTACAGTACATGATCAATGGCTCGGGAACTTGCACGCTGTGTCTGCAGCGGAGCGCAGTTCCGAAGATAACCGCCAATCCACTCACGGGGCAAACTGCCGCGGATTGGGGAACGGAAGTTAACGATCTCACCACCACCACGATCTTTACCTATTTTGACACGACCGGAACTCAAATACTCCCAGCCGCGTTGCCAGCGGACATTGTCAACAATCCGGCCACCATTGCTTCGGTCAAGACGATTCATATTTCACTGACGATTCAGAATAACCTGGTGATGGACCCCAAAACGCATCAGCCCATCCAAACCAGTTTTGAGGGAGAAGTTTCGCTGAACAACTGCTCGATGGCTGCCGGTGGAGCGATGACGTGCTAAGCCATAACCTGCTAATCGAGAAAACCTATGACTCAAACATTTAAAAAATACGACGGAAATTCCGAAAACGGTATCGCGCTGCTGATTGCGATCTTCGTTCTGCTGCTGATCACTGCGATTGGCGCAGGCATGATCATGCTGACGAACACGGAGCTCAATACCAGCGCCAACTTTCGCGATGAACAGACGGCATTCTTTTCCGCGAAGGCCGGATTTGAAGAAGTGCGCGATCGTTTTCGAAGCTCCGCAAGCAATAGCTTGAATGGCATTCTTCCGGTTACCTTGCTGGGAAGCGCGGGTGGAACTTTATACATTCTGAATCCAAAAAATGCCGAGGCTGATACGCCTTGGGTTACCAACGGGGCTGCATATCCGGACAACGAAGCTTGTAGCGAACTAACAAACATGGGATTGGCCTGCGCCAATCCTGTCGTTGGCTACGCGACCACAACCGCCAGCGCCGCATATGCTGCCAATCCAGTAATGGCCTGGAAGTGGACGCGGGTCAACTTGAAGACCAACTTTACCTCCTCGGGCTCAACCGCCACGAGCAGCGTCGATGGATCGGTTTGGCCGTTGCATAACAATTATGTTGTCTGCTGGACTGGCACGAATGAAATTACCACGCCCTTTGTGGCCTCGGCCGTGACGAGTTGTGCGAATGCCGGTACTAACTACCTCCCCGTCTATGTGTTGACCACGCTGGCCGTGACTCCGAGCGGGTCTCGCCGCATGGTTCAAGCCGAAGCTACAGCGACTCTGTTCCCAACCATACCGAGCCCTCTGACCTTCGACGGCGCAAATCCCACCTTCGGCGCGCCAAGTTCGGCGGCATTTACCGTGGATGGTACCGATCATAGTGGCTCCGCCGCGGCGAACCCGAATGGGCCTGGTAACGCCTGCCCAAGTGGCAGGCCAGCACAGTACGCTCTCGGTGCTTATGACGTTTCGCCAAGCACGGCATCAGTCACGGCTTTGACCGGCGACGTTAGCAAACGTCCGGGCGACTATACCGGCGCGGGCGGTTCTAGCCCAAGTGTTGCAGACGTGAATACTGCCCTGGGACCATTGGGCACGGTTAGCGGATTGGAGGCGCTCGTCACTCAGGTGACGAATGTCGCGTCGCCAGCGAATGTTTATAACGGCGCCAGTACGTCGTCCATCACGAACCCTGGCACTATCGCCAACCCAGTCATCAACGTGGTAACCGGCGACCTGTCTTTAGGCGGCGGATTCTCCGGCGCAGGCATCCTGCTGGTCGAAGGTAACTTAACGATGAGCGGCAATCCCAGCTACAGTGGGCTGATTCTGGTTATTGGCAAAGGTTCGATGACCAAGAATGGCGGCGGCAATGGCACTATGGACGGCGCTCTTCTGATCGCGAATCTGTACAATTCCGCCACTCCGCCTACACTTCTGCCTGGCTCGAGTGCCCCCGGTGCTCCGACCCTTAATTGGAATGGCGGCGGTAACGCCACCTTCAATTATGACAGCTGCTGGTCCAGCGTCTTGAGCGGCTCGCTCAACTATCGCATCGTGGCAGTTCGGGAACTGATGAAATAACCTTCGAGAAGAACGACCGCAGATGCCTTCGGGTACCAAACCCGGAGGCGTCGGACGCTTGCCTCTTCATCCACGCCTCGACCGCACGCGGTATCCGCCCACCATGCGTATTTGTACCCTTTCGCTTCAGAGCGCGAAGCCTTCGCGCTGATAACCCTCAATTCCTCGTTGGTCACCGCATCCTTTCGAACTGTTGAACTCCATGTTCGGGACCGTCACTCACCCGCCTGATCTTCAAACGCGTCCCTCCAAGACTCTGCTGCCGAAGGATTGAACTGTTACGCGAGTGTTGCAATCATTCTGTAGGTCACGGAGCAGTCCTCCGCATAAAAACAGTCTAGACTGTCCTGTACGGAAGAAAGAAGGAGGGCATCCCTCGATGACCGCCTCTTCAATTGTCGGAGAACGTCAAGCGCCTGCCAAAACTCAGGCTTCCATCCCGCTTACGGCTGAAGAATTGCGGAAGATTCACGCTTACTGGCGAGCATGCAATTATCTTTCGGTGGGCATGCTTTACCTGCGCGGGAATCCGCTTCTGCGCGAGCCGTTGAACCCGGAGCACATCAAGAATCGGCTGCTCGGTCACTGGGGCTCAGATCCGGGGCAATCTTTCATTTGGGTGCATCTCAACCGCCTCATAAAGAAATATGACCTGAATGTGATGTACATCTCCGGTCCCGGCCACGGCGCGCCGGCCACTCTCTCGAACTGCTATCTTGAGGGTTACTACTCCGAGATTTATCCGGACAAAAGTCGCGACGAAGCTGGCTTGCTCAAGTTCTTCCGGCAATTCTCGTTTCCCGGTGGCATTGGTTCGCACTGCACGCCGGAGACGCCGGGTTCCATTCACGAAGGCGGCGAGCTGGGCTATTCCATCTCGCATGCCTATGGAGCGGCATTCGACAATCCCGATCTGATCGTGACTGTCGCCATCGGCGACGGCGAGGCCGAGACCGGTCCGCTGGCGACTTCCTGGCATTCCAACAAATTTCTGAATCCGATTCGTGACGGTGCTGTCCTGCCCGTGCTGCATCTCAACGGCTACAAAATCGCGAATCCCGCGGTCCTGGCGCGCATTCCACACGAAGAGCTGGAATCGCTGCTGATCGGGTACGGCCACAAACCGTATTTCGTCGAGGGCGATGATCCCGACGCGATGCATCAGAAAATGGCTGCCACTCTGGAGCAATGCATCCTTGAGATTCGTTCCCTGCAACACCACGCCCGCTCGACCGGCGATGCCACGCGACCGCGCTGGCCCATGATCGTGCTTCGTTCCCCGAAAGGATGGACCGGACCCAAAGAAGTAGACGGCCACAAAGTGGAAGGCTCATGGCGGGCGCATCAGGTTCCCATTCTCGATCCTTCCACGAACAAGCAGAGTCTGCGCCTGGTGGAAAACTGGCTCCGTAGCTACAAGCCCGAAGAACTCTTTGACGCCAACGGAACGCTGATACCAGAGTTGCAGGACCTCGCTCCGGCCGGAGCGCGCCGCATCTCCGCCAATCCTCACGCCAATGGCGGCTTGCTGCGCAAGGAACTCGACCTGCCCGACTTTCACGGCTACGCCGTCGCGCTTAAGGCGCCCGCTACAACTTACGTTTCACCGACCGATGTTCTCGGCCATTTTCTTGCCGAGGTGATGCGCCGCAACATGAACTCATTCCGCGTCTTCGGCCCCGACGAAACCGCTTCCAATAAGCTCACAGCAATCTATGCTGCTTCGAAAAAGACTTGGCTCGCCGAATACAAGCCGGAAGACGCCGACGGCGGCGAACTCGATGTCGCCGGGCGCGTGATGGAGATGCTCAGCGAGCACACCCTGGAAGGCTGGTTTGAAGGCTATGTGCTCACCGGACGTCACGGCTTGTTCTCCAGCTACGAAGCCTTCATCCACATCATCGATTCCATGTTCAATCAGCACGCCAAATGGTTGGAGAAATCGAAAATGGAGCTCTCCTGGCGTGCTCCTATACCTTCGATCAATATCCTCATTACATCCCTGGTCTGGCGGCAGGATCACAACGGCTTCACCCACCAGGACCCAGGATTTCTCGATGTGGTTACTAACAAGAGTCCTGCGGTAGTGCGGATTTATTTACCGCCCGACGCGAATTGTCTGCTGAGTGTAGCCGACCACTGTCTGCGCTCGCGCGACTATGTCAACGTGATTGTGGCCGACAAGCAGGAACATCTCCAGTATCTGTCGGTGGAAGATGCGATAAAGCACTGCACCAAGGGCATCGGAATCTGGGACTGGGCATCCACCGACGACGGCGCCGATCCCGACGTAGTGATGGCCTGCGCCGGCGACATCGCGACCATGGAATCGCTGGCCGCTGTCGCCATTCTGAAAGAGCACTTTCACGATTTGAAAATACGCTTTGTGAATGTCGTCGACCTTTTTCGGCTCCTGCCGGCGAGCGAACATCCGCACGGACTTTCCGATCGAGATTTCGATTCCCTCTTTACCGAGGACAGGCCCGTCATCTTCAACTTCCACTCCTATGCCTCGCTCATTCACAAGCTCAGTTACCGCCGCAAGAATCACGAGAACATTCATGTGCGCGGATACAAGGAAAAGGGAAATATCAATACTCCGCTCGAACTGGCCATTCTGAATCAGATCGACCGCTTCGATTTAGCGATCGATGTCATCGATCGGGTTCCGCGCTTGCGCTCCATTGGCGCTCACGTCAAAGAATGGCTGAAGGGCCAGATCATCGAGAGCGTCCACTACGCTCACACGGAAGGCATCGACAAAGAGGAGATTCGAAACTGGAAGTGGCCGGGATAGAGCATGGCGAAGGAATCAGTTCAGAAAAAGTTGATTGATAATGACGCTCCCATCCTCGTTCTCAACAGCGGTTCGTCTTCGCTGAAGTTCGGCATTTACCGGCGAAGTGAAACCGACGGGGTTAACGACGAGGAGCCGTTGCTCATTGGAAGTGCCGAGGGCATTGGGCGCAACAACGGAACGTTGCGCATTCGCTCCGCGGATGGAACCTCGGTTTTGCAGCGTGACCAGATTCACGAATCCCAGAGTGATGCGCTGGGGGCTCTCGCTGCAGCACTCCGCGATCATATCGATACCAACCCGGTGGCGGTCGGACACCGCGTCGTGCACGGTGGTCCCAAGCTTCGCCAGCACCAAATCATCACGCCACAGGTTTTGGAACAGCTGTGCGCGGCAACGCATTTTGCTCCGCTACACATCCCGCAGGCTCTATCGCTCATCGCGGCGGCACAGTCGATTTTTCCTTCGGCCTCACAATTCGCCTGTTTCGACGACGCTTTCCATCAGACGATTCCCGAAGTCGCCTCCCACTTTGCATTGCCCCAACGCTACTTCGACGCTGGTATATGCCGCTACGGCTTTCACGGGATCTCTTACGAGTCTTTGGTGCATCATCTCGGAGCGAAGCTGCCCGCGCGAGCCATCTTCGCACATCTGGGGAATGGCTCGAGCCTGTGTGCGGTACGCGATGGAAAATCCATCGATACCACGATGGGCCTTACTCCTACGGGGGGCATACCCATGGGGACTCGGTCCGGTGATCTCGATCCCGGTATCATCTTGTATCTTCTGCGAAAAGAAAAACTCGACGCCGACCGTCTGGAAGACCTGCTCAATCATCAGTGCGGCCTTTTCGCGCTCTCTTGTGGCGAGAGTGACGTCAAGGAACTGACAGAGCGCGCAGAAGGCAACGATGCAAAGGCGCGCCTCGCTCTGGACGTCTTCGCCGTGTCGGTGCGAAAAATAATCGGGGCCTACATGGCTTTGCTGGGCGGCGTCGACCTTCTAGTCTTCACCGGCGGCATCGGAGAGCACAGCGATCGCATTCGATCAGCGGCGACGAACGGCCTTGAAAATCTTGGCCTGGCCCCGAAGAAAGTTCAGGTCGTCGCTACGCAAGAAGAACAACAGATCGCACGCCACTGCCGCGCGATGATGAACAACAACGGCCCCTGACTGACTCGCGCTCCTTCCATATCTCAACGGCGTCATTCCGAGCGGAGCCGCTTTTCGGGCGGAGAGAGGGATTCCTCGCGCATCGAGTATGCGTTTCGCATCATGCCGTGACCGCCCATGCCAATGCCGTAGAATAAACTCTTGCTCCTCACAATCGAAAAGCTGATCTACGGCGGCGACGGCCTGGCTCGTCTGCCCGCCGAACCTTCCCCAGTCGATCCTCGCAAAGACAAAGAGAATGATATGGGTAAAAATAAAAAGGGAACTCCGGAACGCGGCAAAGCCGTGTTCGTCCCTTTTGTCTTGGCCGGGGAAAAGATCGAGGCGTCCCTCACCGAGCACAAGCCTGGATTTGCTCGTGCGAAAGTGGAAACCGTGGTCGAGCCCTCCCTATATCGCATCCAGCCTAGCTGTTCATATTTTGCGCGCTGCGGCGGCTGCAACTATCAGCATGCCAGTTACGAGCACCAACTCGAAATCAAGAAAGAGATTCTGCGCGAGAGCCTGCGCCGAACCGCTAAACTGGAATTGCCATTCGACATCGAGGCACATCCTTCCCCGCCGTGGCACTATCGCAATCGATCGCGCCTGCGGGTACAACTGACTCCCACATTCGCCGCGGGATATTTCAAGCTTGCCTCCCACGAACTACTGGCGGTCGAAGAATGCCCCATCAGTTCGCCCCTGATCAATCGCGGCATTGCCGCCCTGTGGCAGAGCGGACGCGCCGGAAAAGTTCCGGAAGGAATCCGCGAAGTCGAATTCTTTGCCAACGCTGACGACAGTCAACTACTAGTGGACGTCCGATGTGCCGGCGCCGCTCGCCGATCCACCGTGCGCATGTGGGCGGAGGAATTTCGCGCAGTTTTGCCCGGAATAGCCGGAGTCGTCGCTTTTCGCGAACCCAATCCCGGCGATCGAAAAGCTCACGCGCAGGAAGTTCTTGTTGCTGTTGGAGCCGATAATCTGATCTACCAAACCCGGCGGTCGGCCTATCGCGTCAGCGCTGGTTCTTTCTTTCAAACCAACCGTCACCTCACCGACAAACTGTTGGAGATCGTCACAAAAGGACAATCCGGACAACTCGCTCTCGACCTCTACGCCGGCGCCGGATTGTTTTCCACAGCCCTGGCCTGTGATTTTCGTCACATAGTTTGTGTAGAGATGTCACAGACTTCTTCCGCCGATCTCTCCTACAATCTTTCCTCGAATGGAGTGGCGGTGCGTGCCACAGCGGAGCAGTATCTGACGAGCGGGGAGAATCCGGCGCCCATAGGGACGGGGACACGGAAGACTGCGGGGAAAAGCGCACGGCGCGCTCAGGTTTTGAACAAGCCCGACCTGGTAGTCGTCGACCCGCCGCGTAGTGGCCTGGGAGAACGCGTGACGCGATTATTGGCGAGCCTGGAAGCGCCACGCCTTGTTTATGGGTCGTGCGATCCATCAACACTGGCGCGCGATCTAATAACTCTGCTCGCCGCTGGTTATCGCGTCGAGCAAGTGCACCTGGTGGATTTGTTTCCGCAAACCTACCACCTGGAAAGCGTTGTGCATCTGGTTCGGTGATGTGGACGAACTGACTCGCCTTAAGTAGCGCATCTTGCCGGCTATCCCGAGGACTCGCCTGAGCGTGTCGAGGGCGTCCCGCCCACTTTGCTGGCAACCTATGAATGGAATTTCCACTCCCGCCCGTCCTCCCGTCTTTCACTTCAAGGCCAGCCGCCAACCCCTACTGTGGGCGGCTTTGTCCTACTCTCTGGGCATAATCGCCGGTGTTTACCTGTGTCGCCCGACCCTGTGGTGGCCCATTGCTGTAGCAGCGTTCCTGTGCGGCACTGGGAAGGAGACAGTTCGACCTCGGCGGCGCGACTATGAACGTGCTGTTCCCGCCGCGAGACTGGCCTGTCGGCCCAAAGCCACAGAACAGTGATTCGATGGTATTGCGCGTAAGCTACGGCGATTCATCGATTGTGCTGGAGGGGGACGCGGAAAGACAGGTGGAACGCCGCATCGCCGCCCTCTACCATCGCAGCGCGAATCTGGTCAAGGTAGGCCACCACGGCAGCGCCAACGCAACCACACCCGAACTGCTCGCTTCGGCCCAGCCTGAGTTCGCCATCATTTCAGTGGGATCAGGCAATTCTTTCGGACTGCCTCGAAGTGAAGTTCTCGGCCGCCTGGTAGACGCGGGAGTTTGAGTCTACCGACCTCCACGGAGCCGTTACTTTCTATCTGGACGGCCACTCGGTTACGCCTGCTGCGGCGGCTCTTCCATAGTCGAATCAATCGTCGAAATCTCGGCCGTATCGTCATCTCCCGGCGATGATCGCCGTCCCTCTGCAATCACCCGCCGCGCCGACTCCGCATCATCTTCCCGCACCAGCAGGATCATACCGCCGAGCCCCGGGAACGCGTCTTGCACGAGCGAAGCCGAAGTGAGATCGCTCTCAATGCCCGCCGAATCGAGCAATCCCTTCACCACCAGCGCCTCCGGCTCCTGCTCCGTCTCAAACACCTTTATCAGTTTCTCATTAGGATTAGGACGTGCTTCCGCGTTGGCCGTCGAATTGCCAGGTTCAACCATGACATCTCCAATTCTGAAATCGGATCCAACCGAATCCGTGACAAAGCCATTTTACTCCCCGCCATGCGCGCAGGAATCGGCCTGTAGGGTGGATGCGCCTACTCACTCAAGGGTTGCGAACGGAGCATTCCACGGTGGGTGCCCCATGTCTCGCCTTTTTTGCGAGACATCGGACTCAGGCCCAATCCCAGACCGACACCTTTGTGTTATTGCTTTCTCCCGTGGCTACGGCAGAATGGCCATAACCCATCGCGCAACGCGGGAGCGCGTGAAGTCATCCAAATTTGTGGGGACGAGAAAAGGGGCATCATGAATATTCATCACCAGGACGGACGAGAAACGAATTTCCCTATGGCGGAGCAGGAAGCTGTCCGCGAGCGCGAAGAGGAAGCCCGAAAAATCCGCCGCCTGCAAGTGATGATCAGCATGGTCATGTCCGTCATCGGCCAGGACCCGAACCTCACCGTGGAAGAAGCCTCAGAACTGGCCGCCGGAGCCAAACGCGCCGCCCTCGCCATGTTCCCCGACAAAGAACTCGCCTACGATCTACTCTACAAGCCCCGCCTGCAACGGCTGATGAAGGAAAGATTCCGGCTGCAATAAAGCATTGTTGATGGTTGATTTCGATTCTTGATTTCGAACGAGTCCTTAGGTCTTGAGGTGCTTGCTTTTCCATCAACAATCAAAAATCATCAATCAACAATTCCTTATTCGTCCACCACCGAATTCCTCAGCGTTCCCACTCCCTCCACGCTAACCTCCACCACATCCCCGTTCACCAGTGGTCCCACGCCCGCAGGTGTCCCCGTGGGAATCAGGTCGCCGGGAAACAAAGTCATCGCCTGCGCAATGTGCCGGATCACCGCGTCCAGCGCAAAGATAAAATCCCGCGTGTTCCCCTGCTGCCGCACCTCGCCGTTGACGCGTGTTTCGACGCCCACCCCGGCCCACGGATCAATCTCGTCGGTCACCACCGGCCCCACCGGACAAAATGTGTCGAAGCCCTTGGCCCGCGTCCATTGCCCGTCTTTATTCTGAAGATCGCGCGCCGTGACGTCATTCACGCACGTGTAGCCGAGAATGTACTGCCGAATATCCGCATCCGCCGCCGGCTGATAACAAGTCTTGCCAATCACCACTCCCAACTCTCCCTCATGATCGACCCGCTGAGAAATCTTCGGACGACGCACCGTCCCTCCCGGCGAAAGCAATGCCGAGGTGGCTTTCAGAAAAATGAGCGGCTCCTGCGGCACGTCGTGCCCCAACTCCGCCGCATGCTCGCGATAATTCCGCCCCACGCACACAATCTTCGACGGCCGCACCGGAGGCAGCAGCGAAGCTTCCTCCAGTGGGATTGCCTCGATCCGCCGCGTGCGCAGACTTTCCATGTCCCCGTCAGCTTCCTCGGGAGCCGTCAGCAGAATTCGCACAATCGCGTCTCGTCCGCCCACGGGCTCAACCAACCCATATTGCATTTGACCGTTGAACTGAAATCGGCAATATTTCATCGTCATCTATCTAACCATATCCGGGGTAACTGAGGCGCGGGAAGGGGAATATTTTCTCCATTGCAGCATTTGGACCTCTTGCGGCCGCGGTGGGCACTTGCCGACACGTGGTATCAGCGCTCCCGCGGGCATCTGATATAGTGGGTGCCCGGGGCGTTCAGGGTTAGAAAGTCCGAGTCCCCCCGAAATCTCCGCGGGCCGCCCTGGACATGTTGTGGGATTAATCCCACGTCCTCGCAGGAGTAATTCCGTGCCCTCTGCGCCGCACCCGTCTTCAGGCAAAGGTATTCAGTGCGGGCTCGCCTGCGCCGTTGCCTTTTGGCTGTGCAGCCAAGTCTCTGCGCTTGGGCAGGTGCCCATAAATATGGGTCCTGATTCCGGCTTCGCGCAAATGGACTTTGCGCAAATGTATCTCGACCAGATAAACCGGCGCGCCAAGACTGAACAGCAACGCAAGCAAGATAAAGAGTTGGTCGATTCCGGTGTCGTATCCGCGCTCGATCTGGAAGCTCCCAATAAAGCCGTGGTGGAATTCAACAACGCTACTTCGTTGATGAAAAAGCAGCATTCAAACGAAGCGATTAAGCACTTGCAAAGAGCGATCGATGCCTACCCCAAGTTTGTCGCAGCTCACATTGCGCTTGGGCTTGCCTATCTAGACCTGGACGACGGGCTCCACGCCACCGGTGAATTTGAAACGGCGGCGAAGCTGGACGCAAAATTTCCGGGCTCGTTCCTGAATCTCGGCATGGTCGCATTGTCCATGAATGATTTTGAAACCGCGCAACCAGAACTGGAAAAAGCCGCCTCCCTGCGTCCCCGGGACGCCAAGATTCTCTGCGCCCTGGCCTACGCGCGAAACGGAACCCATCAGTACCCGCAAGCTCTGGAAACAGCCAAACTGGTTCACACTCTCAATCACAAAGGAATGGCGACCGTGCATTACGTCGCCGCGTCGGCCGCGATGTCTCTGAAGGATTTCGATGCCGTGGAGCGCGAGCTGAACTTTTTTATCAGCGAAGACCCGACCAACGCGTTCGCTCCCGTGGCACGCCAGAATCTGGCAGCTCTTGCGCATAACAAGGCTGTTCGGGCGGCGAGCGCCGGCAGTCCTTCACAAACCACCACCCTCGTCGCATCGTTACGGCCACAGAGTTTCCCTAACAGTGAACGATTGAAGGCGCAGGTAAGCTCCGTGGGGAACGAATCTGACTCCGGGACCTGCGAAGACTGCGGCTCGCTGGCCGAGGGCAATCCGACCTCAGAAGGCGGCGGTAACGTCGAGGCCGCGCTGCCAAGTTTCCCATCCCCCGCCACCGCCTGGACCATTCGCACCAACGTAGATCAGGTCACTCTGTTCTTCACCGTCACCAGCCACGGACATATGGTGAACGACTTGAATCAGTCCAATATCCGCATCCTGGATGACAATAAGCCGCCGGAAAGAGTGGAGCAATTTGCCCCTCAATCGAAGCTTCCCCTGCGATTGGCGCTGCTCGTCGACACCAGCGGTTCGGTGGTCGACCGGTTCTCGTTTGAAAAGCGCGCTGCAACAAAATTCGTGGAAAAAATGCTGAGCGGGGCCTCCGATCTCGGCTTCATCGCTGGTTTTTCCGAGGACTCCATGGTCACTCAAGATTTCAGTGGAGACCCCGCCGAGCTGGGAAAGGGAATTGAGAAACTCGCAAACGGCGGAGGAACCGCGCTGTTCGACGCAGTGTCACTGGCCTGTCGAAAGCTGGCAGCGTATCCCGAGAGCGAGCATGTGGCGAGAGTTCTCGTCGTCCTCAGCGACGGCGAAGACAACTCCAGCCACACTAGCCTGAAACGCAGCATCCAGGTTGCCGAAAAGACCGGCGTGGCGATCTACACCGTCAGTACTCGAGAGGATCGCGGCGATAAGACGGATGCCGATCGGGTGTTAGAGCTTTTGGCGGAGCGCACGGGCGGCGAGGCGATGTTTCCTGGTGATATCCTGACTTTGGGCAGGTCTTTCGACAAGCTGCACGACTTGATTCGCAGCCGCTACTTCATCGCTTATACGCCCGCCGATTTCCAACCCAACGGGAACTTTCGCGCCATCACGGTCGTCGCCGAGAAAGACGGCAAGCGCCTGCAGGTTCGGGCCCGGAAGGGCTACCACGTCCGTCTGGCGCCTACTTCGAACTGAGCGCAACGTTTCTGAAACGAAGAATTACCTCGCCCTCACGGCACCATCTCACTGGCTTCCTCCGACCGGCCACTCTCGTTCCCGCGAACATCCACTGCCGACACAGAATAGAAATAACGCTTTCCCGGCACGATGTTCGCATCGCGATAGGCAGGCGTCTTCACCGACTCCGCGTTCAGCTTCACGGCAGCCTCTCCCGCTTGGTGGCGATAAACGTTGTACCCGTCGAGATCGATATCCGCAACCGGGGCCCACACCAGATCGATAAATGTCTTCTGTCCGGGCCCCGAAGACACCGCCTGCAGCCCGGTAGGAACGGCCGGCGGGAAAACGTCGTCCGCGAACACCTTAATCTCGGGCGTGTCATCCCCATCGATCTGTAGATCTGCTTTGTTCTCCTGAGCGATCTTCGTTACCGTCTGCGCACGATATTCGTATGTCTTTTCCCACTCGATGCCGAAATCCGTAAGACTGTAACTACGTTCGCTTCCTGCCGGGACTTCGCCCGCAAGAATTTGTTGAGCGCTACTCTCGGGCCGGCGATAAATGCGATAGACATAGCGAACCGGCGCTCCAGGACCCTCTGCCGGAGCCTCGCCCCTCCAGGTCAGCACGACTCCCTGAGCGGTGACGCGCGCAGCAAGATCCAGCGGCGGTGGAAGAGTGGGAGCCAGCGGAACCCGCACCTGGTTCGAAAGCCCAGCCCCGCGACCCTCCGCATTCAACACTTCGACGGCATAAGTCACAAACGCAGACGGATTGTCGCTCTGAAGTTGCCCCGGAAGGAGGTCAACATACGACCCCTGAATCTTCTGCTTGTTAGATCGAACCGCACGGGAGCTTGGCTGCGCGGCTGCCTCGCCCACGGGAATACCGCACTGTGTCGACCCCCTTGCCAGCACACGGCAAATCCGCGTTGCACCCAAACTCCGAATCGTCCGCCGATCGGTGGTAACACTCGGAGCAGTCCAGCTGAGAGTAACGTGATCCCCCTTGCGCGCAGCCCGCAAATCCGAAGGCGGCTTCGGCAATTCCAGCGACGGTGGTTCCGGCGGCCCAACCGTCGCGCACGCCGCGAACATCAGCGCGACACTAACAGCCAACAAAAACGGCGTAGGGAGTCTCATGCGGAAGAAAACAGACTAACAGACCCGGGCCCGAACCCTCGGCCTGTCCTCCTGAGCGAAGCGAGCTCGAATGAGCTCGCGCAGTCGAAGGATCCCTACCCTTCTACGCCGTGCGGCACTCGTCAGAAATCGTGGAAGAGCGGCCCTTTCAGGGCCGCGTGAGCCAGCGAAGTCAGAGCGGCTTTAGCCCCTGAGCTCTGCTTCTCGCATTCGCCGCAAGAGTATCCCCTAACCGACCAGTTCCCCCGCCGCCTCGCGAAACACCTCCGTGTGCCGGTCCACATCTCCCGCACTCGTGTCTGGCGACATCAACGCCATATTGTGAAATGGCGTCAGCAAAATCCCCCGATTCATCGCGTAAAGATGCATGAATCGCTCCAGTTCGAAGTCCATTGCGTCATGCGCCTCGCTACCATTCTTAGGCTCGTTGGCGCTAAAAAGATATTCCGCGCGGCAGCCAAGACGCGTCACGTGCCATGGCAGTTCCGTATGTGCAATCGCTTTGGCCACGCCCGCGGTCCAGCGCTCAGCCATAGGAATCATGCGATCGAACGCCTCTTTCGTAAGGACTTCCGTCAGCGTTGCCCGCATCGCAGCGAGAGAAAGCGCGTTCCCCGCCAGCGTGCCTCCAATTCCGCCCACGTCGCAGTTCTCCAACTCCTGCTCGCCCACAATGCGCTCGGCAACTTCCTGCGAAAAACCGTAAGCCGCGCCCGGAATGCCTCCTCCAATGGCCTTGCCAAAGACCAGGATGTCAGGCTCGAGATTCTCCGCTCGCGTGTAACCGCCCGGACCCGCGCAGATCGTGTGTGTTTCATCCATGATCAGAAGTGTCCCATGCTTACGCGTGAGTTCGCGCAACGCCGCGTGAAATCCCGGCTGTGCATGTACGATGCCCACATTCGTCATCGCCGGTTCCGCCAGCACGCAAGCCACATCGCCCGCAGCCAGCGCCCGGTCCAGCGCGTCCGCATCGTTGAACTCGACGACGGCAGTCGTGACTGCCGGATTCACGGGCGGCCCAACGTTCCCGGCCCGCGGCCCCGCCATTCCATTGGCCTCAAGAGTGATGAACGTCTCATCCACCGTGCCGTGATAGCACCAGTTGAAGACCAGAATCTTCGGCCGTCGCGTGATCTGGCGCGCCAGTCGGATCGAAAACCGATTCGCATCGGTAGCCGTCAGCGCGAATTGCCAGTAAGGCAGCCGAAACCTCTTATGCAGTTCCTCCGCCACCAGAATCGAATCTTCTCCTGGCAGCATTAGCGTGATGCCGCGCCGCGCCTGCTCTTCCACAGCTTTGACCGTCGCGGATGGAGAATGTCCAGTCATTGCCCCGGTATCTCCCAGGCAAAAGTCAATATACGGATGCCCGTCTACGTCCACAAAGTGCGCTCCGCGCGCCTCCCGCACAAACGGCGGAAACGCCCCCGCCCACTTCACCATCCAGTTCATCGGCACGCCTGCCACCAATGATTTCCGCGCCCGTTCAAACAATGCCTTAGACTTCGGACGCTCCTCCACAAATCTTTTCTGTTCACGTTGCATCAGGGACTGCAAGCGGCTGCGGTCGATGGTTTTCATAGTCAAGACAAATTCGAACGAGGGCACAGTACAACACAGAGGAAATCTCTCGATCTTCCTCTGTGCTTCTCTGTGTCTTTTGTGGTTAAAGATTTTCCTACAGAATATACCGCGACAAATCCTGATCCTTCACGATGTCAGTCAGCATCTTGCGCACGTATTCCGCGTCAATCGTCACGTGCTCACCCTTCTTCTCCGGCGCATCAAAGCTTAACTCGTCGAGCACCCGCTCCATGATGGTGTGCAGCCGCCGCGCTCCAATGTTCTCCGTGCTCTCATTCACCCGAAACGCAAAGTGCGCAATCTCATCCAGCGCCTCCGGCGTAAACTCCAGCTTCACGCCCTCGGTCTCGAGCAGAGCCGTGTACTGTTTCACCAGTGACGATTTCGGCTCTGTCAGAATCCTGACGAAGTCTTCCATGGTCAACGATTGCAGCTCGACGCGAATCGGAAATCGCCCCTGCAGTTCCGGAATCAGATCGCTCGGCTTCGATACGTGAAACGCACCCGCTGCAATGAACAGGATATGGTCGGTGCGCACCATCCCATAGCGCGTATTTACCGTGGTGCCCTCAACGATGGGAAGAATATCCCGCTGCACACCTTCCCGCGAAACGTCCGGCCCATGTCCGCCTTCGCGCCCCGCGATCTTGTCGATCTCGTCCAGAAATACAATGCCCGAATTCTCCACGCGATCAATCGCCATGCGCGTGACCTGGTCCATATCGATCAGCCGCTGTTCTTCTTCCTGAATCAAATATTCGAAGGCCTCGTTCACCTTCATCTTCCGCTTCTTGGTCCGCTGCCCAAAGATGTTCGGCAACATATCCTTGATGTTGACATCCATCTCCTCCATCCCCTGGTTGGTCATGATTTCAAACGACGGAAAATTGCGTTCGCGTACATCGATCTCCACCATCCGTTCGTCCAGCTTCCCTTCACGCAATTGCTGCCGCAATTTTTCGCGCGTCCGGCTGGAAGACTCCGTCAGAGAGGTACTCCCGTCAATCACAACGCCGCCGGAAGTCGAGGTCCCGTCCGCCCTCGGCGTAGGCGACGGCGGCAGCAGTATATCCAACAACCGCTCTTCCGCATTCAGTTCCGCTTTGTCGGCGACATCCTCTAACTTCTCTTCCCGCACGTTGTCGATCGCGATCTCCACCAGATCGCGCACCATCGACTCGACATCCCGCCCTACGTAGCCAACTTCAGTAAACTTCGATGCCTCGACTTTCAAAAACGGCGAATTCGCCAGCTTGGCCAGTCTCCGCGCAATCTCGGTCTTCCCCACACCCGTAGGTCCGATCATGATGATGTTTTTTGGGATAATCTCTTCGGCGAGTTCGGGAGAAAGCTTCTGCCGGCGCATGCGGTTGCGCAACGCAATGGCCACGGCGCGCTTGGCGTCCTTCTGGCCAATCACGTGTTTATCGAGCTCAACCACAATCTCGCGCGGAGTTAATTCATCCAGCGCAAGCTGTTCTTCTTCAGCGGAAGATGGAAGATAAATGGCCATAAATCAGTTCCCGGTTCTCAGTTGCCAGTTCTCCGCTGCTCAGCGCTAAAGTCTTGCTGAGAACTGAGAACCGAAAACTGAGACCTACAGCTCTTCAATCGTTACCTTGTCATTGGTATAGATGCACATCTTGCCCGCGATCTTCATTGCTTCTTCGGCAATCTGATGAGCCGAAAGCTCTGTGTGCTCCGCCAGCGCCTGCGCAGCCGCCTGTGCGTAAGGTCCCCCGCTGCCAATTGCAGCCACGGCACCATCGGGCTCAATCACATCGCCCTGCCCGCTGAGCAGGTAAGTCTGCTCCTTATCACTCACCAGTAACAATGCTTCCAGATGCCGAAGGAACTTATCCGTCCGCCAGTCCCGCGCCAGTTCCACCGCAGCCCGCCCCAAATTTCCGTGATACTGCTCCAACTTGGCCTCGAAGCGGCTGAACAGAGTAAATGCATCCGCGGTCGACCCCGCAAATCCGGCCACAATCTTGTCGTTGTACAGCCGCCGGATCTTCTTGGCCGAATGCTTGATCACCGACTCGCCGAGAGTCACCTGCCCGTCCCCGGCAAGAACGACCTTGCCATTCCGTCGAACCGACAAAACTGTGGTGGATCGAATCAGTCGCTTCGTAGCCATGAGCGCAATCCTTGATTATAACAGTGCCCCCTCGTGTGCACGGCCCGTGTGGGGACGGGCGCCTTCGCCCGCTCGTCGAGCGGAGCTCGACAGGCTTTCAAGTGGAGAAGACGCTTGGGATAAGACTCTTGCTACGCCACAACCCGCTCATTCTCTATGAGTTACAAAGTGCTTCAGTAACCGGTCGAACGATTACCGCTGTGACATTTACCCGCCTTGCGCGAGCCCGTACTTTGTAACTCATGCGCCACTCCGCCGCCGTTCTCTGCCAGGACCAACGATCTCTTCCAACGCTGGAAGCAACTCTCCTCGAGCTTGGAATCACCCTGGTGAAATGCTCATCAGGCCTAGAGGCGCTGGAATTAGTCATCGCGGGCCGCTGCTCCACGCTCATTGTGGACTTCGATCTGCGCGGAGCAGAAGAAGTCATCCGTTTGGCCGCTCTGCTACCGCCCGGCCAAAAGCCGTCACTGCTGGCCGTTGCCAGCCGGGCGTGGCCCGGGACTGGCCAGGCATTTCAGTCCGGCGCCAGCCGCATCCTGTACCGTCCTCTCGATGCCGAACAGTTAAAAGAGGCGCTGAAGGCCGAGAGAAACCACCGGAATACAAATCGGCGCAAGTCGACGCGTTACGAAGTGAAGACGTTGGTCTACCTGGACCTCGAAGGCGGAACGCTTTCCGGAGTCAGCATCGATATCGGCGAGCACGGTCTCGCAGTCCAGGCCACCGAGCCCGTGCCCGTGATCTCGGACCTCGCCTTTCGCTGCGTCCTGCCCGGCACCGATTTCACGCTGCAGGGACACGCCGACGTCGTCTGGGCCAGCGATCAAGGCCGCGCCGGACTTTTCTTTTCCAAGCTCACACCCGCGGCACGCAAGCAATTGAAGCGTTGGCTCACCAAACGCAACGCATACAGCAAAAACAGGGATAAGAACAAACACCCGGTCCGCGACTTGCTGCCACCAGAAGACGCTCACGTTCGTTTCTCGGTTGCTCGGTAGTTCCTGCTCCAAGCCGCTAGAGATTTCCGCTCCGGCGGAGCTTCTGATAACAGCCCAGCGCTTCCAGCGCCGGTGAAAGTGGGAAATCAGAGCGTGTCACGGAGGAACAGCTGAAGATCTCACGCAGCCCTACCGGGGCGAAAGACCTGGTTCTTAAGCGCCATTTCTGAATTGAGCGATCTTTGCCTTAGAATCATCCGAGTTCTTCCACTCCAAACAAACGAGGCGCCCGCTGACTGCATCTTCCCAAACCACTCTGGCTTTCAACGGACACTCCATGGTGGGCCTACTCCAGCGCGTGCTGGTGTGCTCGCCTCGCATCGCCGGATGGAACCAGCCGGACCGGATCGCACACTGGGACGGCCTCGGCTTCCATCACGCCCCCGCTTTCGAGCAGGCGCAATTGCAACACAACGCGTTGGTCAGTGAACTAAAAAATGCCAGCGCCGAAGTCGTCGAGCTCCCACAAGATGACCGACTCTCTGTCGATGCCGTCTATGCCCACGACGCCTCGCTGCCCACGGACTTGGGCCTGATCCTGATGCGTCCCGGCAAAGCGAATCGCGTGGCTGAGGCCCAGCACCAGCGCGCGTACTGCGAAGTTCTGGGCATTCCAGCCCTCGGCACCATCACCGCTCCAGGAACCACCGAAGCCGGGGACATCCTCTGGATCGACTCGAAGACGCTTCTCATCGGTCGTGGCTACCGCACCAACGCAGCCGGCATCGAGCAGATGCGGACCCTGCTCGCGCCCCTCGGCGTCGAAGTTCTATCCGCCCCGCTCCCCTTCGGTCCCGGACCGTCGGCCTGCCTGCATCTGATGTCGTTGATCAGTTTGCTCGACGAACAAACCGCGCTGGTCGATCTGCCGTGGCTCGCGGTCGAAACAGTCGAACTCTTGAAGTCGCGCGGATTTAAATTTATCCAAATCGACAGTTCCGAGCGCGACACTCTCGCCTGCAATGTCCTGGCGCTGGGCGAAAAGCGCCTGCTCGCGATCGAAGAAAATCACAATACCAACAACCGTCTACGCGGCGCCGGATTCGACGTTCGCACCTTCCCCGGCAGCGAAATCTGCATCAACGGCAGCGGGGGCCCCACCTGCCTGACGCGCCCGCTCCTACGCACCTGAAGGCGGGCCCGGCTCGGGTGGGGACAGCCCGTGTGGGGACCGGCGCCTTCGCCCCTCCGCCGGGCAAAGCGAGGCCCCAGACCTAGGCCGCATTTCTAGGTCTCTGCTGGTTCACTCTTCCGCAGGGGTATGAGCGACCGCAACCGCACGTTCCGCAAGTACAGGCCGCCCCACGCCATCATGCCGAGAACGACAGGCATCGGCCACGTGGGATCTCCAATGCGCAGAGTCGTAACCGTAGCCCCGCCCAGCAAGCCCGTCAGCAGAATCGCTCCCAGCGCAGAGGTGCGCGGTATCACATAAGTCGCAACGCATACCAACTCGAGAACTCCGATCGGCGCAACCAGCCTTTCGGGAATTCCCGCGCGAGTCATCCCTTCCACTGCAGGAGCCACCTTGGCCACTTTCATGACTGCGCCCAAGAGCGTTAATAACACCGGCACGGCGCACATAATTCGTCCCGTCCACAAAATCTTCTTTGAAACCGGACTAGTCTCTGATTGCATGGTTCTACCTTTCGCACACTGAATTTGGAGATCACATATGCTCTTCTTGCTTGTCGATGGATGACGATGTCGATGACTTCGATTGTTCTTGTATGGAATCCAGGTGCTTGCCCAGTCGATCCAGGCTCAGCGTCCACCCTGCTTTCATGCCCTGGAGATATTGCTGCGCCTGCGCGGTAGCTTTGATCACCCGCGCCTGCATGGTCAGCTCCGTTTTTCCTCCCTGCTCAGCGAATGTGACATGGGTCAGCACGTCGAATATGGAGTTGCCCTTTTCATCCAGCGCGCTGCTGATGAAGACCAACCGCTCGGGCTCGTCGATTTCGTCGAACACCCCTTTCATGGGATACACCACGCCATTGGGCGCTCGCATGTCGATTCTTATTGTGCCTCCAACCCGCACATCCAGTTCGCAAAGTGGGTTCGTAAACCCAGTCGGCCCCCACCATTGCGCCACATGTTTGCTCTCGGTCCACGCCTTAAAAACTAACTCTCGAGGCGCGTCGAAAACACGAGTGATGACCAGATCCCATTCCGAAGAGGGCATTGTGGAGCTAGTCTTTGCGTTGTGTGCGGACATGTTTCTTCTCCTTCTCTTTATTTTTAGAAACTCTATTTTTCGAATCTTTTCTTTTCAGTTCCCTCAGATACTCGTCCAGCCGGTCGAAGCTCTCGTCCCAATACCGCCGGTAGTGCTCCACCCATCCGGCCACGGCCTGCAAGGGAGCGGCTTGCAGGCGGCAGGGCCTCCACTGCGCCTCCCGCGCGCGAGCGATCAGGCCCGCGCGCTCCAGCACTTTCAAATGTTTAGAAATCGCCGGCATACTCATGGCAAACGGCTCGGCCAGTTCCGTCACCGAGGCCTCGCCTGACGCCAGCCTCGACAGAATGGCGCGCCGCGTGGGATCGGCCAGTGCTCCAAAGGTCTCGCTCAATCGATCTTCCATGCTCGTAATAAACCTATCAGTTAAATAACCACTAAGTTAAATACGCCTCACGAAACGCCATGTCAACGGTTTTTTCCGCGACGGCGAGTCGATCGGGCCCAAGCTCCCCGCGTCGGGGTAAAATCCTAATCTCGATTGTGCTTTCTTCGCGACCTTTGTGAATTCTTCGCGCATCGTGGCTAAAGGCTTTTGCCCAGCGAATTGAGATACTACCCCCACGTCGGGCAACGTCGCATTGTTCTCGTTGAACTTAGTATGATGTTGCTGCGTCGAAGGAAGACCTTTTCTGGAAAGAGTCCACTGATGCCCGTGCTCCGTCACCGATTCCATGTTTGGCTTTTCGGGTTAGCCATCGTCGCCACCGGCTCCGCGCCCGCGCAGACCGCCGCCGCCGCTTCACAGCCCTCCACTACGATCGAAGCCGTAACCAGTTCCAATCCGCTGCGGGACGGCATTGAAGTTCAGGCCGGCTCGGCAACTGTGCGCATCACCGCGCTTCGCGATGACATTGTTCGCGTGCGCATCGCGCCGGGCACGCTACCGGAGGATGCTTCCTGGGCGGTCCTTGCGGAGCCGCGCAGCAAGTCCATCGACGTGAAACCGATCCAGGACGACACTTCCGTCGGTTTCGGCACCGCATCGCTGGAGGTCCGGGTGGAGCGCAATCCGCTCCGCATCGTCATTCGCGATCTTGCCGGCAACGCCATCTGCGCCGACGCCGTCGGCCGCCCCATCCAGTTCGCGCTCGGGGGATTTTCGATCTCCAAACAAATGCCCGCTGACGAACATTACTTCGGACTCGGCGACAAGGCGGGATCATTCGATCGCAGAGAGCAGGCTTACACGCTTTGGAATACCGATGTCGGTCCTCAGGAATCAACCGACCCGCTTTATAAGAGCATTCCTTTTTTTCTCGCCATCAACAACACGCGCAGTTACGGCATCTTCCTCGACAACACCTGGCGCACCTGGTTCGACTTCGGCAAGCAGGCGCGCGATGCGATTTCCTTCGGCGCCGAAGGCGGAGCACTCGATTATTACGTCCTCTATGGTCCCACCCCGAAACAGGTCGTCGAGAGCTATGCCTACCTTACCGGAACGCCTCCGCTTCCCCCGTTGTGGGCGCTTGGCTTCCAGCAGTCACGCTACAGCTACACTCCGGAATCTCAAATCAGGCAGATCGCCGATCGTCTCCGGGCTGACAGAATTCCCTCCGACGTTGTTTATCTCGACATCGACTACCAGGATAGGAATCGGCCCTTCAGCGTCAATGCCAAAACTTTCCCTAGCTTTTCCGGACTCGTCGCCGATCTGCGCAAGCAGCACTTTCACCTGGTCAACATCACCGACCTGCACATCGCGCACCTGCCCAACCAGAACTACGAGCCCTACGACACCGGCCATGCTGGTGATCACTTCGTCAAAAAGCCCGATGGCAGCGAGTTCGTGGGCATCGTCTGGCCAGGACCCGCGGTCTTTCCCGATTTCACTCGTGCCCAAAGCCGCGGGTGGTGGGGCGGCCTTTACCATCAATTCGTTGACGACGGCGTGGCCGGATTCTGGAATGACATGAACGAGCCCTCGGTCTTCGACGGGCCTGGCAAAACTATGCCGCTCGACACGGTGCATCGCATCGAAGAGCCCGGTTTCGCGACGCGCACCGCGACGCACGCGGAGGTTCACAACATCGTCGGACTGGAAAATGCCCGCGGCACTTTCGAAGGCTTGCTCAAACTGCGTCCCGACGAGCGTCCCTTTGTTCTGACTCGCGCCACCTACGCTGGCGGCCAGCGTTACGGATTCACCTGGACCGGCGACAACTCCGCTACCTGGAACCATCTTCGTCTAGCCACGCAGATGGTGCTCAATCTTGGCCTCAGCGGAATTTCTTTCGTCGGCGCCGACGTTGGTGGATTCAACGGTTCACCGTCTCCCGCACTGCTCACGCGCTGGGTCGAGCAGGCCGCGTTCTCGCCATTCTTTCGCGATCATGCCACCAAAGGCTCGCTGCCGCACGAAATCTGGAACAACGGACCCGAGCAGGAAGCCATTCGCCGCCGCTACATCGAAACCCGTTACCGCCTGCTGCCCTACATCTACGCGCTGGCCGACGAGTCCTCGCGCACCGGCCTTCCGCTCATGCGTCCCGTCTTCCTCGAATTTCCGGACGTGTTCGCCACCGGCTTCGATCATCTCGACACCGAATTTCTTCTCGGCCCCAGCCTGCTGATCGCTCCGCCGCCGTTTGGCGAAATGATGAATGACTACGCCGTCTCCTTTCCCAAAGGTGACTGGTACGACTTCTGGACTGGCCTCAAGATGGGCGCATCCTCTCAACCGCCCTCAATCGTCGATGTCGTCAACTCAGGCGGGAAAGCTCCCGGCCCTCGCGAAATTCATCCCCCGCTCGATACCATGCCGGTTTATGTTCGAGGTGGAACTATCCTGCCGCTGCAGCCGCTGATCCAGAACACCGAGGAAATTCCCAGCGGCCCCCTGCAGCTTCAGGTGTATCCCGGCGCCGAGTGCGGGGGCACGATCTATCTTGACGACGGCCACACCTTCCGCTACCAGCACGGCGAATTTCTCCGCCAGACCTTCACCTGCCAGTCCGACGCCACCTCCACGCGCCTGAAGTTTCATGCGCGGAAAGGCTCGTACACACCGTGGTGGAAGTTTGTCGAAGTGGTGATCTACGACTGGCCGTCCGCCCACGCTGAAGCCAAATTTTCCAGCAGCACATATCCACTGAAAACATCCTATGACCCGAAGCAGCACGCCCTCCACGTGACGCTGGCCGACGTGTCGGCCGAAGCCGAACTCACCATCCGCGGCAGAGCGAATCACTAAAGTCGCGGTTAGAGGGATGCTCATGTAGCGACAGCCGCCTCGGCTGTGGGGCGAAGCGAGTCGGAACCCGTATCCGTCCCCGTTTCACGCGTCACACATACTGTGCGCGTGAGCGCTAAGGCGATTCGCGGACGGGACGACGATCCGTCGGCAGTTGCAGATACTGCTTTGCATTTCGGTAGCAGATGTCTTGAATGAGCCTTCCCAGGAGCGCGTCGTCATCGGGCAATTCGCCGCGCATTGCGTCTTGTCCGATGATGTCGCAAATAACGCGCCGGAAATATTCGTGGCGCGGATAGGACATAAACGACCGGGAGTCCGTCACCATGCCGATGAAGCGCGAAAGCAGTCCGGTATTCGACAGAGCGTCGATCTGCGCTGTGATTCCCTGCTTCTGGTCCAGGAACCACCAGGCGCTGCCATATTGAATCCTCCCTGGGATCTCTCCGTCCTGAAAGGATCCGATTAGCGTCGCCAGCTGAAATGTGTCCCTCGGGTTCACGTTGTACACGATCATCCGCGGCAGCGCATTCTCCTGGGAGAGCAAGTCGAGATAAGCGGCGAGGTGAGCGCCCTGAGGAAAATCGCCGATGGTGTCATAGCCGGCATCGGCGCCAACCGTGCGGCGGGCAAGAGTATTCACGTTGCGCTGCGCGCCCAGGTGCACTTGCTTGGTCCAGCCTTTCTCGGCATCGAGCCGGCCAAAAAAAAGCATCATGAAAGAAGCGAACTGCGTGCGCTCCTCCGCGGTGATGGACTGCCCTTTGCGCGCTTTCGCGAAGATCGCTCGAGCGGCCCGCTCGGAACACGGCGTCGCATAGCAATGCTCCAGTCCATGGTCGGAGAGACGGCAACCTAAAGTGTGAAAGGAATCGTGCCGGTTCTGTAGCGCCTGCAGAAAAGTTTCCAGATTCCGTACTTCGACATTTGCGGACTTCGAAAGTTTTTCCACCCAAGGCTGGAACTCGGCGTCGATGGCGAGGGCTTGGTCCGGCCGGAAGGCCGGGAAGACTCGCGTCGGCAAGTTCGATTTCGCTAGCGCCTGATGATGGCGGAGATCATCTGTGGGATCGTCCGTTGTACAGACCACCTCGACGCGAAACCTCCGCAAAATGGCCTGCGCGGTCAGCCCGCCGGTCAGCACGGAATTCGCGCGCTCCCAGATTTTCGGGGCGGACTTCTCGTCCAGCAATTCTCTGATGCCGAAGTAGCGTTGCAACTCGAGATGCGTCCAATGGTAGAGAGGATTGCGCAGCGTGTAGGGAACAGTTCGCGCCCACGCCAGGAATTTCTCGTAGGGAGGGGCATCACCGGTGATATATTTTTCCGGGATCCCATTCGCCCGCATGGCCCGCCATTTGTAGTGGTCTCCCTCCAGCCACATCTCGAACAGATTCGCAAACTGGCGATTCTCAGCAATCTCTCGCGGAGAAAGATGACAGTGGTAGTCGAGGATCGGCTGCGGCGCGGCAAACTCATGATAGAGACGCCGTGCCGTATCATTCGACAGCAGGAAATCTTCGGTGAGAAATCCGGACATTGTTGTCGTCGCTGTCGCTGTCGCCGTCATCGTCGTGTCATCGTTGTGGTCAGCCGCAGATGCTCGTGCGGGTCGTCCGCGAAGCGCGATCTAGCGATGCAGCGATTCGAGCCCAAAAATCATATCAGGAAACGCTTGACGAAAACGCCCTGCGCCATGTGTAGTGATGGACGGGCGCCGCGCACGCGACATGATCACGCGTCCGGCCAAGAAATATCTGTATGCTGCTCAAAGTGTTCAAAGATAAGGTCTCGTTGGGACACGCCGCAGCGGAGCAGGCCGCGACCGCAATCCGCCACGCGATTTCGGAGCGCGGGCGTGCACTGTTCGCTGCGAGTCGGTGGCACTCGATGAAGCTGGCCGTAGAGACCTAGCTTGCTACGTCCGCTTTTGCGCTGCTCGAGACGCTGCAAGCAACGCCTCTACGAAGCCGTTGAGGAGATTTTTGTGAAGATTACGGAGGCAAAGGTATTCGTCGCGTGTCCGGGACGAAATTTCGTTACGTTGAAAATTTCGACCGACGAGGGCGTTTACGGACTCGGGGATGCAACTCTCAACGGCCGCGAGTTAGCCGTCGCATCTTACTTATCGGAACATCTGGCTCCGTGTCTCACCGGACGCGACCCATTCCAGACCGAAGATGTGTGGCAATACCTCTATCGCGGCGCTTACTGGCGTCGCGGCCCGGTGACCATGACGGCGATCGCCGCGGTGGACATGGCGCTGTGGGATATCAAGGGCAAAGCTTTGAAGACGCCTGTTTATAACCTGCTCGGCGGCCAAAGCAGAACGGGAGTGCTGGTGTACGGGCACGCGAACGGGTGCGACATTGCGGAGACCGCGGACGAAGTCGCGAAGTATAAAGAGATGGGCTATCTTGCCGTGCGCGCGCAGTCTGGGATACCGGGCCTGCCTTCCACCTACGGAGTTGCCCGCGACAAGCTGTTCTACGAGCCGGCGGAAAAAGGCTTGCCTCCCGAAAACGTCTGGTCAACGGAAAAATATCTTCTGCACGTCCCCAAGATGTTTGAGGCGTTGCGCCTGAAGTTTGGAGACGATCTTCATCTGCTGCACGACGTTCACCACCGGCTGACTCCGATCGAAGCGGCGCGGCTGGGAAAAAGTTTGGAGCCGTACCATCTTTTCTGGCTGGAAGACGCAGTCGCAGCAGAATTGCAGGAGGGCTTCCGCATCGTTCGCAAACACACCGTGACGCCGCTCGCAGTCGGCGAGGTTTTCAATTCCGTTTGGGACGCACACATTCTCATTCAGGAACAGCTGATCGATTACCTCCGCATGACGGTGGTGCACGGGGGAGGGTTGACCCATCTCAAGAAGATCGCCGCGCTGGCTGAGATTTATCATGTGCGGACCGGCTGCCACGGTGCGACGGACCTGTCTCCAGTGGCAATGGCGGCGGCGCTGCATTTCGATATTTCCATAAACAATTTCGGAATACAGGAATATATGCGTCACACGCGCGAGACCGATGAAGTCTTTCCGCATTCGTATTCGTTTAACGACGGCTACCTGCATCCGGGGGACACGCCGGGGCTGGGCGTCGACTACGACGAGAAGTTGGCGCAGAAATTTCCGTACGAGCGGGCGTACTTGCCTGTGAATCGGAGACTCGACGGTACGATGTTCAATTGGTAGCCGCCGCAGCGTCGGCTATTTCGCAAGAAGACTCGAGGAAATATGGGTTACAAGAAGTTAGATCTCGACGGCAAGGCGGCAGTGGTAGTAGGGGGGAGTTCTGGAATCGGGAAGACGATCGCGCTTGGTCTGGCGCAGGCGGGCGCGGATGTGATTGCGAGCGCGCGGCGTATCGAACTGGTGAATGCGCTGGCGGACGAGATCGAATCTCTCGGCCGCCGTTCCTTGCGCGTGACCTGCGATGTGGCGGATCGTGAATCCCTGGAGCAGCTGCTTAAGGCTTCGGTGCAAGCCTTCGGCAAGGTCGATATTGTAGTGAGCGCGGCGGGCATCACCAAACGCGCTCCCACGCTGGATTTTTCCGAGGCCGACTGGAATCGCATTATGGATACCAATCTGACCGGCACGCTGCGGACTTGCCAGGTGTTCGGACGCCACATGATCGAGCGCCGCTACGGGCGCATCATCAACATCGCGTCCATGGGATCGTTTCTTGGACTCTTTGAAGTGGCAGCGTATTCCGCCAGCAAGTCGGGCCTGGCGTCGCTGACTAAATCCCTGGCGATTGAATGGGCGGGATATGGAATTTGCGTCAACGCGCTGGCACCGGGATACTTCCGGACTCCGATGAACGAAAAATTTATTATGGGGACGGGCCGTGGGAACGAGATACTGATGCGCACTCCCATGAAACGTTTTGGCGACCTCGAAGAGCTGGTAGGAGCGGCGGTTTTCCTGGCCTCAGATGCGGCCAGCTTCGTCACCGGGACGATCCTGCCAGTGGATGGCGGGGTTCTGGCAAGCGCCGTAAATCAGTAAACAGTACGGGAGTACGTATATTATTGTACCTCCTATTTGTAAGTATAAAAAAGAATGGTCCTGGGGGCTTATTTCTGGGCCCGATATTCACCTAGAATGCCATTTCTTGGGCCGGAAACGGCCCTGGCGTCGACTACCGCTACCGGGGATGAGGAAACAGATCACCGCGCACCAAATCGCACGTCTCAGAGCTTCCGGTGACGTTTCACGAATTCTCACTTACACGAAGGCTCAATGACTTACTTGCCATGAGGGCGCAGTCTAGCGACCAATCTTCAGCAAACATTAGCCTGCCTTCTTATCGCGAAGCGCGGTGCGTGCGGAAGTAACGGCATTCACCAATTCCCGGGCAGCCGAAGTGATTTTTTCGAGATTGCCGGCCCGCAGGGCTACGGGGTCCACAAGGTCTGCTCCAACTCCGAGCGCAAAGGCGCCGGCAGCGATGAACTCCGCCGCGTTCGCCGCGTTGACGCCGCCGGTTGGAATCAGAGAGGCTTTGGGGAACGGAGCCTTGAGCGATCGCAAATATTTCGCACCGCCTACATTGCCACACGGGAAGATCTTGACCAGCCGCGCACCGAGTTCGTGAGCATTCATTAGTTCGGTGGGCGTCAACGCTCCTGGAATCGCCAATTTTTCAGAGACCTTAGCGACCGCGAGCACGGATGCCGACAGGCCGGGACTCACGAGGAACTCGGCGCCTGCGCGAAGGCACGACTCAGCCTGTTCGGCGGTGGTAACCGTACCAGCTCCGATGAGGACCTTGGTGCCGTATTGCTTCGCGACCTCCCGGATGACCGACACTGCATTGGGAACGGTCATGGTGATTTCGACAACGGGAATGCCGCCAGCGTAGATCGCTTCGACGGCGCGAGTCGCCTCATCGACTGAGGCGGCGCGGATGACGGGAACAATTCCAATTTCTTCGATTCGGCGAATAACGTCATCAATGGTCATAGCTCTTGCCGCCAAGCTTGTACCGGCATGCCTCCTGCCTGTTATCGCTCGATGCGAGCGGTTCGCGACTTCATTGCCTGCTGAACTTCTGCAAGAGTAGCCATGGTCGTGTCGCCGGGGGTAGTCATCGCCAGCGCGCCGTGTGCTGCACCGCATTCGACCGACCATTGCGGGTCTTTGCCAGAGAGGAATCCGTAGATCAGTCCGGAAGCGAAGGAATCGCCGCCGCCGACGCGATCATAGATTTCCAGATTTTCGCGCACCGGTGCCTCATAGAAACTGCCGTCGCAATAACCCAGCGCGCCCCAATCGTTCACGGTGGCGGTCTTTGCGTTGCGAAGTGTCGTGGCAATCACGGAAAGCGTTGGATATTCTTTCACAACGGTGTCGATCATCTTTTTGAACCCGGAGGTCTCCAGTTTAGCGTGGTCTTCGTCGAGGCCGGAGACAGGAAAGCCAAGCGCGGCGGTGAAATCCTCCTCGTTCCCCAGCATCACGTCGACCAGCGGTGCTAGACGGCGGTTCACTGCTTCAGCTTTCGCTTTTCCGCCAATCGATTTCCACAGCGAGGCACGGTAGTTCAAGTCGTAGGAGATCACAGTTCCGGCTCGCTTGGCCGCTTCCATTGCTTCTTGAGCAACCAGCGGGGTGGTTTCCGAAAGCGCACAGAAGATTCCTCCGGTGTGAAACCAGCGGGCTCCGTCCTTCGAAAAAATCTGCTCCCAGTCGATTTCTTTTGGTTTGAGCTGTGAAATCGCTGTGTGGCCGCGATCCGAACAGCCTAGTGCGGCACGCACGCCGAAGCCGCGCTCGGTGAAATTCAATCCATTGCGCACGGTGCGGCCGACTCCGTCATAAGGCGCCCAGCGGACGTACTTCTGGCTGACGCCGCCTTGCAGCATCAGGTCTTCGACCAGGCGTCCGATGGGATTGTCAGCGAGGGCGGTGACGATCGCGGCGTCCATGCCGAAGCAGCGTTTGAGCCCGCGCGCAACGTTGTATTCGCCGCCACCTTCCCAGGCCCGAAAATGGCGCGTGGTGGAAACGCGCTCGTCGCCGGGGTCGAGGCGCAACATGACTTCGCCCAGACTGACTACATCCCACAGACATCCGCGTTTTGATTTGACGTTCAGTCTTGCCATCGTTCTCTCTAAGCCATCGGGTTTGAATATGATACAGGGCGTGGCCGACGCTGCAGGGAAATTCCACTCTTCCCACTCAAGAAATAAAACAGGTCGGCTTGTAATAATCGAGCCTGGGTTGCGTCTTTAGTTGTGAAAAGCAGCAACTGGAGGCGTACCCTGCAAAGCGCATTGGCTGAGGAACGGGTAATCGCGATTCCGGGCGAATTCGATCGGATTTTTCAGGCGTACCACGGCCTGGTGTTTCGCACGGCCTACCGCATCACGGGCAACGCCGCGGACGCCGAGGACGTTTCGCAGACGGTATTCCTGCGTCTGTTCCGCCGGAAGGCGGAGGCTGATGTTCTGGAAAATGAAGAGAGTTACCTGCGGCGGGCGGCGATCAATGCGGCCCTGGATGTGATTCGATCGCGGCAAAGCGATCGCACCGTGGAACTCCCGGATCTGCCGGCTGAACCAGCCCATGACGATCCCCGCGAATTGAGGCGGGCATTGGGGCTAGCGCTGGCGCAACTCAAACCGCAGCCAGCGGAGATTTTTGCATTGCGGTTCTTTGAGGGGTTCAGCAATCCGCAGATTGCGCGGATGCTCGGCATTTCACGAGTCTTGGTGGCGGTCATCGTCCATCGCATTCGGCAACAGCTCCGCAAGCAGCTGGGAGCATATCGATCCACGTAATTATCAGCGTGATTCAGGAGACAGGCCATGACGAATGAGAAGTTCGACCGTTTGCTGTCAGAAATTCGAAATGAACAGATGGACGACCAGGCGGTTGCCCAGGCTGGCGAGCGGGTGTGGAAATCGATTGCCGGTTCGCCTTCGACCGCCGATTTCAGAAAGCAGACGCTTCGAACCTGTAATGATTTTCAGGCGCTGATCCCAGGATACTTAGAGAAAGATCTGGCGTCGGCGCGGGTCTTGCTGTTGGAAGATCACGTACACGCCTGTGTGGCTTGCCGTCACGCTCTGGAGCGCGCCCGGAATGGCGAGCAGCAGACGGTATGGCGGCTGGAAACCAGGCGGCCCTCGTCCGCATGGCGATGGGCGCTGGGCGGCGCCGCAGTTTGTGTCTCCGCGGTTGCTGGGTTCGTGTTTACGAATGCGTTGAACGAGGGGCTGCTTCCCGGTCAGCATTCGGTTCGCGCTGCGGTCCAGGCTGTGGACGGCTCGCTCTACACCGGGTCCGGCGCGGGCATGCGGCTGATTCCGGCGGGATATGAGATCAGAAACGGAGACCAGATTCGCACCGCGAAGGGCTCGAGGGCAGTGGTGCGGCTGCTCGACGGATCCCTCATCGAAATGGGGGAACGCTCCGATCTTTCGGTGTCGCGGGCATGGAGAGGCACGACCATCCATCTGGATGGCGGGCAGGTCATCGTGCAGGCAGCCAAGCAACGTTCGGGGCGGCTGTACGTCGCAACAGACGACGGACTGGTATCGGTAAAAGGCACGATCTTTTCCGTGAATCACGGGACTAAAGGTTCGCGAGTAGCGGTGATTGAAGGCGTGGTCCGGACTAGTTTCGGAGAGAACACCACTGACCTGACTGCCGGACAGGAGACGACGTCCAGCGCCAGCGTGTCGAAAGTTCCCATCCCCGATGAGATCGCGTGGAGCAAGAACTCTGCGAAATATCTTGCCCTGTTGGGAGACTTCGCGGTGCTGCAGAAACAGTTTGCCGCGATTCCGGGGCCCGGGTTGCGGTACAGCTCGGAGCTGCTTCCCTATGTCCCCGATCAAACCGTGATCTATGCGGCGATTCCGAATCTTGCGAACACTTTAAGCGAAGCGAGCCGGATCTTCCGCGACCGCCTGCAGCAAAGTCCGGAGCTGCGGAACTGGTGGAAACAACAGCAAAAAGGAAGCGGACCGAAGCTGGAAGACGTGCTGGAACAGGTGAAGACGTTCAGCAGCTATCTGGGCGACGAGATCGTGTTTGCCGTCGGCAAGAACGGACAAACTTATACAGCGCCCGTCGTGCTTGCGAAAGTGCGCCAGGGCGGACTGGACACGTTTCTACAATCCGCGAATCGGAAGCTGGGCTCGAATTCGTCGCAAACTGCCTTGCAGGTGGTTCGCAATCCATGGTCGGTCATGCCGGCGGCAAACCGGCCTTTGCTGGTTTACTTGAACAATGATCTATTGATCGCCAGCCCGGACCTGGCGGAGTTGCAGCGCGCTGCGATGCGCGCTCAGCAGGGCGGCAACAGTCAATTTGCCGAAACGCCGTTTTATCAGCAGATTGCTCGTTCCTACCAGCAAGGGGCGGAGTGGCTTTTTTCCGCGGACATGGAACAAATTGTCGCGCAGAACGTACAAGTGGGTAGTAACAGTCACGGCCTGCCGCCAGGGATCGGGGACGTGCGATATCTGACGATGGAACACCGGGAAGTTGGAGGCAAGACGGAAAGCCATGCCGACTTGATGTTCGCTTCGCAGCGGCAAGGGGTGGCCTCGTGGCTGGCGGCTCCGGCGTCCATGGGGTCGCTAGAATTCGTTTCGCCCGACGCTAGCATGGTGACGTCGGCGGTGATCAAGAATCCGAGAAGCATCATGGAAGAAATTTTCAAGATGATCGGAAGCGGCGACGCGAACTTTACCCAGGACCTGGCTGAGTTCGAGGCGAAGACCGGCGTGAATGTGCTGAACGACATAGCAGCGCCCCTGGGCGGGGAAGTTACCATGGCGTTCGACGGGCCGATGATCCCGACTCCGCGCTGGAAGCTGATCGTCGAAGTGTACGATCCGGCGACGCTGCAAGCGACGGTGGCGAAGCTGATCGACAGTTTCAATCGCGAAGCAAATACGCAAGGGCACTCGCTGCAGTTGTCAAACAAACAAGTTGGTTCGCGAACCTATTACACGATTAGCGGTACGGGCAAACTGAATTCCGAAATTGACTATACGTTTGTCGCCAACTATCTCATCGCCGCGCCGGACATGGGGACGTTGTCGCAGGCCATTCAGTCTCGCGAGGCGGGATACACGCTGGCGCATTCAGCCGGCTTTCAGGCGTTATTGCCGAACGATGGGTACACTAATTTTTCGGCAATCCTCTATCACAATCTCGGCCCGGTCCTGGGACCGCTAGCGGCACAGGCGAAAGCCAGCGGAGCTCTGACTGCGCGACAGAAACAGTCAATCGACGCGCTTACCGCAAATTCCGCACCCGGCCTGATCTATGCGTATGGAGAAACTGACCGGATCGTGGTGGCAAGCAATACCGGGTTCATGGGATTTGATCTGGGTACGCTATTGACGATGGGCGATAAGGGGCCGGGTAATAATGGGCTGTTTTTTCCGCAGATGTTTCTGGGTGGGGCTGTAGGCCACTCCGCGCCATAAACTCAGTGAGTACAACCATTCAACCCGGAGCTGCAAGCGCTGAGCGAGAGCCGATGCCGCCTACTGTTCAGTTACCGCCGCTGGTTGAGTTGCAGGGTCTTTCGGTTCGGTTTGGCAAGCGGGAGATCCTGCGCGATCTGACGGCATCATTGCGGGGGCGATCGATTGGCCTGCTGGGCCCAAACGGGGCGGGCAAATCCACTCTCATCAATACGCTTCTCGGTTTTTACAAAGCTTCTTCCGGTTCGGCGAAGGTTTTTGGATACGACATAGCAACCGAAGTGAGAAAGATTCGCGGGCTGGTCGGGTACATGCCTGAGAATGACGCTTTCATCTCCAAGCTGAATGCGGTGTCGTTCGTTCGGATGATGGGAGAGCTCTCGGGATTGCCTGCGGACATGGCGCTGGAGCGGGCGCACGAAGCGCTGTTTTACGTAGGCCTGGCGGAGGCGCGTTATCGCCCGTTGGGGACGTATTCGCTGGGCATGAAACAACTGGCGAAGCTGGCCCAGGCAATTGTTCACGGACCAAAACTCCTAATTCTCGACGAGCCCACCAATGGCTTAGACCCCTCGGCGCGACAGCGCATGATTCGCATGATCCGCGAGATTCGGGATGGCAAGGAGATGCGGATTGTGTTGTGCTCGCATTTGCTGCGCGATGTTGAAGACACTTGCGACGAGGTTCTGATTCTGAAACAGGGGCGAATCGCTCATTACTCGAATCTGGACGAAGAGCGCCGTGCGAATAAGAGATTTCTCGAACTGGAGACCTACGGCGTAAATGGTGCGAACGGCGATTTCACGGAAGCGATCGAGAAGCTCGGCTGTGAGTGTGCTGTCACGGCGAACCGGATGAAGATGATTCTGGCGGATGGGGTTGAGACGCGCGACATTTTTCGTCTCGCCGCGGAGCGCCAGGTACGCATCCGGCGAATGAACTTCAGGCGCGATTCGCTGGAAGATATCTTTCTGAAGGCGATGGAAGGCTGACACGGAAAGCTGGACGGCACGACTGAGGAGTGGGGATGGCGATTTACAGGCGTAACTACAAGCCTTATGCGGGGACGCTGACTCAGGCGTGGTCGCGCTGTTTTATTCTTTTCCGTTACTCCCGGCGGAACCTCTTTCGCTCGAAGTTTCTGACGGGAGCGTTTGTGGTCTGCTTTTTTTATCCGCTGGTGTGCCTGCTGCTGATCTACCTGGTGCATAGTGCGACATTTCTTGAGCAAATCGGTGTCCGCAACCAGATTCTCGCGATCGACAATGAGTTCTTCTTCCACTTCATGGCTGTGCAGGGGGTGCTTGCGTTTCTTTTGACGGCGTTCGTCGGACCCGGCTTGATTTCCCCCGATCTGGCCAATGGCGCGCTACCGCTGTATTTTTGCCGTCCGTTTTCACGAGCCGAGTACGTGCTGGGAAAGTCGTCTGTGCTGGCCATTCTGCTTTCGCAAATCACATGGATTCCAGGATTGATCCTCTTCGGGATGCAAGCCAGCCTGGCCGGTCCGGCCTGGACTTGGAGTCACCTTTGGATCGCGGGCAGCCTGGTGCTTTCTTCCGTGATCTGGATTGCGATTCTGTCGTTGCTGGCGATGGCACTCTCGGCTTGGGTGAAGTGGCGGATTGTCGCCGGCGCCTTGTTGCTGGCCGTAATGTTTTTCGGAGCCGGCTTCGCGCAAGCAGTCAACGCCGTGTTGCAGACTGAATCAGGCCATTTCTTTAACGTCGCGTACCTGATGACGACAGTTTGGAATGCATTGTTCCGAGTGGATGCCGTGCATCCGATTCCCGTCGTGCAAGCGTGGGTTGCTCTGCTCGTGTACTGTGCCCTCTGTCTGGGGCTGCTGATGCGGAAGGTACGCGCCTATGAGGTGGTCCGGTGAACGATCACATGGTCAGCGATCGCAGGGTCAACGACCGCATTGTCTTCGAAGATGTTTCCAAGTTTTATGGCGAAATTCTGGGAGTGAATCGGGTGAACCTTTCGATTCCACCGGGTATTACGAGTTTGGTCGGGCCGAACGGTTCCGGCAAGACCACGCTGATGAACCTGATGACTGGGCTGGTGAAGCCTACGCGCGGGCGGATTCAGGTGCTCGACTACAAAATCGACGATCCAGAAAATCTTTTCAGGGTTTTGGGCTATTCGACGCAATTCGACGCGTTTCCGAAGGGTCTCACGGGATTTCAGTTTGTGTATTCCTATCTGCGGCTTTCGGGCCGGGATTCTCGAACTGCCGAGCAGTTGGCGTGGCGGGCTATTGAGCGCGTGAACCTGGTCGAAGCGGCCAAACGGAAGGTTGCGGGTTATAGCAAAGGGATGCGGCAGCGAATCCGGCTGGCGCAGGCGCTGTCGCACGATCCGAAAGTACTGGTGCTCGATGAACCCCTGAACGGGCTGGATCCGCTGGCCCGATCGGAAATGATTGCGCTGTTTCGTTCGACAGCGGCCACCGGGTGCTATGTGATTATTTCCAGCCACATCCTGCATGAGGTGGATGTAATTTCCGATCAGGTCATCTTGTTGAGCAACGGGTACGTGGTGGCGGAGGGGCAGATTCAGAACGTCCGCAGCGAGATTCAGGAACATCCCACACAGATTTTGATTCGCTGCAGCCGGCCCCGCGAGCTGGCGGCAAAAATGTTTGAGTACGGGCACACGATTGAAGTGTCCATTCACAAGGACGAGCGCGGGCTGCTTCTGAAGACGCGGGATGCCGACCGCTTCTATTTGGCGCTGAACGACCTGGCGGTAAATGGGATTGAGATTGAATCGATCGCGCCCGCGGACGACGATGTGCTTTCCGTTTACGAATATTTGATCGGAAACGAAGAGGTGGTCCGGTGAGGCCGATGATGAAGCGAATCTGGTGGGAACAGATCAAGGCGGTCGTTCGGCTGGAAATGAAGAAAACATTCTTCGCGAAGCGCGGACTTTGGATTTATGTAGTTGCCGCTTTGCCGGTTATCCTTTTCATCGCATTCGCCATTGCGACTTCCGAACGGCAGGACCGAAGGGAGAGCATTGCCCGCCAGAGCGAGAAGCCCCTGGCTTATCAGGATCTGCTGGCGGTTAAGCCCGGCATGACGAGTCAAGAAGTGGTTGCAATCCTGGGAAAGCCGCCAATTACCTTCCACTGGACGGAAAATCGGCCGCCGGAGACGGAGAAGGGTCCGAGCATTGAGGTTCTTCACGAGAACTATCACTATTCTGACGGGCAGAACGATCTATTTCTGGACTTCGCGGGCGGCAAAGTCGAGAGCATCAATATGCAGCACGGCAATAACATGGGACAGGATTCGGTGATGTTCGCCGGCGTGTTCCAATTCTTTTTTCTGCGGCTGGCCGTTTTTTTTGGATGCCTGGGAATCTTCATGAACTTGTTTCGCGGAGAAATCCTCGATCGGAGCCTGCACTTTTATTTTCTTGCGCCGATCCGGCGAGAAGTGTTGATGGCAGGCAAATTTCTTGCGGGCCTGCTGGCCACTTGCACGATATTCCTCGTCAGCGAAATTCTGCAAACCGTCGCTTTTGTTTGGCACTTCTCTCCCAGCGCGCGGGATCTTTACCTGTATCACAACCACGGCCTTGAACATGCCGCAATTTATGTGGGAGTGACCATGCTTGCCTGCGTGGGTTATGGAGCGTTTTTTCTGGTGGCAGGAATGCTTTTTCGGAATCCCATCATACCCGCGGCGGCAATATTGATCTGGGAAGGCATCAATCCATTCCTGCCGGCAGTACTCAAGCAATTCAGCGTGATCTATTATCTGAAATCGTTATGCCCAGTGGCTATCCCAACTCCGCCGGGCATGCCGCCTTTAATGGCGTTACTAATTTCTACAGCGGATCCGGTGGCAGCTCCCATCGCTGTGCTGGGGATTCTGGTTGTCGCTTTGGTTGCTCTTTATGTATCCAGCATTCAGGTGCGGCGGATGGAAATTAACTACACCACGGAATAATTCTGCGTGCAAAGAAAAAAGTCCCGGCAACTCGGCCGGGACTTTCAAACTTTCTGTTATTCAGCTAGGAAGCGCGGCGCTGTCCGATGTTGTCGTCTTCTTCGTTCTGGCCCTGTCCGCCGCCCTTTTTCTGCTGATTCTGCTGACCGGACTGTTGGCCGCCCTGTTGGCTCTGACCGGTTTGGCCGCCCTTTTGGCCGTATTGACCAGACTGTCCACTCTGTTGTCCAGACTGTCCACTCTGACCACCCTGCTGTTTATTTTTCTCCATATCGTCTGCCATGGATATAGTCCTCCCTTTGAATGCGCGTCTCGGCGCATGAGTTAAATCCACTGCTTTCATTTAGTTGCTGTGATACATCCAGAGGTTGGGGTTAAAACAAAAGGAAGCCTGTGAAACAGGCCAGAAAGCCCTTCAATCACGGAGTCGTCGTCTGTTCGATCGAAGGAGTTTCCGATGGAACGAAAGCCTTTAACTTGGCTACCTCATCTTGCGTCTTCTGCCAGGCCTCGGATTTTTTCTTGGTCGCGTTGGGTGCGCTCGGATCACTGTAGAAGGCCAGGATGTTTTGTTTCAGTTCTGGAGTTACATGGTCGAAGTTGTGCTGCGCCAACTGATCCAGCAGATGCGCATAGGCGTTATCGGTGAGAACGTACTCGCCGGCGTGCGTCATTTTCCCGGTGTCAAAGTCGGTGTTGGCAAGCTGAAGTTTGTTAGTTCCAACTTCAGTGAGTAGGAGTTTGTAGTTGTCGAGCGTACGGTTTACGCTTGCGATGTAGAGATCTTCGGTCGTGCGCGTAGGAATCTTAAAGTCAAGCGCCTTGAAGGGTCCCACCTTGGGAACGAACTTCAAAAAGAAGGCAAGAACCCTAGTGCCGAATCCCGGACGCCGGTATCCTTTGCCCCACTCCTTCTGGTAGTTGGCGCGCGATAAATAGTAGCGAAATTTTCTGGAATTGAAATTCGGGGTCTCGGCGACGAGCTCTTTTTCCCGCGCCAACAAGGCAACCCGCGTCATCTCCGGAATGATGGTGCTGATCGCGCGCCGGAAGGTGCCGACGGCCAAGTCTTCCTTTGGAATCACATCGGTGAGCGCAACCCCGTAGGTATCCTGAAAGGCCCGCTCCAGCACCGGCTTGGAAACCTCAAATCCGATGAAGTCGTGATAGCGGTCGGAGGTGTAGCGGTTTTTTGCGACCTGGGTGACATCGAAACCAAATTCCGTGCGAATGTGAGCCTTCGGGTTATCGGCATAGGTCACTTCTTTCCCGTACTTTTTCCGTAGTTTTGGAAATTCCAGCCCCACTGCCTGATTGATGGTGGGGTGGCCCTGATTGTCGGCCGAGTAGTGCGCCAGCGCGCCCAGAGCGAAAGCAAATTCATTCAGGTCGGACGCTTCGTCGATCAAGTTGATGATGAAGTCGCCGCTGCGTACGTAATGGGTGAGGTCGCTGAAATACTTGCTGCCGAAGGGGTAGTAGCCCATGTCCTGGATCAGCGAGCCGCCGTAGGCGAAGGCATGGGCTTTTTTCAGGTCATCCGGGGTTGCTCCGGGAAATCGCTTGCTCAGCAGCGGCTGGATGTCGTCCTTCCACAAGAGATCGACGACTTCTTCGTGCGTCAGCACTGAGTAAGCGGCGCAGATTTGGGTTAGGACAAGCAGCAGCCCAAAGCCAACCATCGCGCGACAACGGTCGAGAAGTCGTGTCATCAAGCTCCGTCGGCCTTGTCCATTTGCTGGACATGGTCGTTTGCTGCGTACGTTCTACGCATTGGTTTTATACCTGCGGGGGCAGGAGTCCGTCCAGCCTTTCTTAGTTGCTAAACACAGTCAAGGGGTGGCCTAAAAGCATGGCAGGGAATGACTTCCGCATCACCATGTAGGCTGCGGCTACAGATATATTTCCCAGCCATTACAAGATGAGCGGTAACGACAGGTTGGACACTCGAAGCTACGCTGATAGTCGTCTTGTGCGGTCGAATCGATATTGGTTTCAAGAGGAGAATGAAAAATGAGCATCTGGACAATCTTGTTCGTCATTTTGCTGATTGCGTGGATCACTGGTTTCAGCGTATTTCACGTCGCTGGCGGACTGATCCATCTGTTATTGATATTCGCAGTGATCTCTTTGATCCTGCATTTTGTGATGGGACGAAGCACGGTCTGAACGGCGCGGGCAAGCTAATCATGGACTGCGGGGATTGTTCGACAAGCACAGTCCCCGCAATCTGTTTGGAGCGGTGCGATGGAAACTCGTCCGCGGAATAGATTCCGCGGAATAGACCTGAACCGCCGGCCCTCAAGAGGCTTTTTGGGACTCTATCGTCAAGGCGGCCGGCGAGGGAAGAGGAATCCTCGCCGACACGGAGGTTCCGTTGTGGTCCGACTGAATATTCAAGTCGCCCCCGAACTGCCGTAGTCGCTCGCGCATGCCCCGAAAACCAACTCCCGTGCGGCCGGAACTCAAATCAAGTTGCTTCTCCAGAGGGATGCCTTTGCCCGCGTCTTTGATCTCCACTACCACGGTGTGGTCGTCCTGACGAATGGTTATCGTCGCCGTGTCGCTCCCAGAGTGACGATGAATGTTGGTCAGACATTCCTGGACGAAGCGGAAAATAGTGATTTCCATCTGATCGGAAAGCCGACGAAACTCGGGCGGGATCGCCATCTCGACTTTGATCTTGCTCCGTTCCGAGAATCCGTCCACATACCAGCGAAGAGCCGATGCCAGGCCGGCGGCGTCAAGCAGGGGCGGGTGCAGCAAATGAGAGAGAGTGCGAATCTCTTTGCCGATTTGTTGGATGATGGCAGCGTTTTCCGAAACCGCGTTGGCTGCGGCTCGATCAAGCTTGTGGGATTGAGACTGCACGGATGCAATATTCATGCTCAAGGCGGCGAGCAACTGCCCGACGCTGTCGTGCAACTCGCGGGCGATTTGCTTGCGTTCTTCATCCCGGAGTTGTTGCAGTTGGCCGGAGAGTTCCCTGAGACTTTCATTCGCCGCGCTCAGTGCGGCGGTTCGTTCCTGCACTCTGTATTCCAGTTCTGCGTGGGTACGCCGTAACTGTTCTTCGGCCCACCGGCTCCTGGCCAGCGAGCGGCGGTGCGCTTCCCCAAGCGCAACGATAAAGCCGGAGAGAACTGCGAAGCTGAGAACTCCAGAAATTCCAGTTTTCGGGTTGGCGAGTTGAAAAGAACCTGCCGGGGGCAGAAACCAATACCAGACGCCGATTAAGTCCAGAAGGATCGCAACGATGGCGGGGCCAACTCCGCAATACCAGGCCGACAGAACCACGGCAGCCCATGCGGTGTGAAAAGGGTTTTCAAATCCGAGGGCAGGAACCAGCAGTTGGCGAATGACGAGAGCAGCGAGAGCGGCCAGGATCGCCACGGCATATCGGCGGAAATTATCCTGATCCTGGCGGACATTGCCGGCCGCTGAAACTGGTTGTATCACCTTCCCCCTCCCGTCGTGTCCAGCTAGTCATTCGGGTTAGCGTCGAGCGTAAGCTTTCCATTAAGAATAGGCAGGAAATATGCAGTTCGTCGATCGACTCAAAACGAGTCGCAACAATTACCAATACATATTAACACTGAAGAATTATCACAGTCGTATTACAATAGTATAATTGAATTGACAAAGATTATTGCAATTGATATTTTCTTGTCAAGGAGCTGAAGAGGATGGCCAGAACGGGAAAATCGAATCCCCCTGCCGCCGCCAAATATCGGCAGGTTCAACTCTCTAGTCTGAGGAAGGGGCGGCGCGGCAAGCATCATGATCTGGTGGAAGGGATTTTGCAAGAACTGGATGCAGTGCCGGTTGGTTCAGCGCTGGAAATTCCGCTGGAAGGGGTCGACATAGGACTGGCGAACGTTCGATCGGCCGTTCATCGCGGGGCCGCCGCAAAGGGACTCGAGATAGAAACACTGGCTGACCAAAAGAATTTCTACGTTTTTAAGAGGATGGGTGACTGATTGGAGGCGAGAGCCTCAGCGCGCAGCTTTGCCCTGCAAAAATCCGGTCTCATCCTTCTCGTCTTGATCGATATCGTCATTTTCTGCAACCGTCTTTGATTTGCCCGATGACTTGCCTGAGGATTTGTCCGACAGGTCAGCGGAGCCGAGGTGAGAGAGTCTTCGAACCTGCAGCAGGCCCTCGGGAAGGGTTGTAGCGAAGGCATTGATGCAACTTGATGCAAGTCGTTCTTGGGCCTTCAGAACTCCGCCCCCAAACTCCCACAGCCCCATCACGATCACTAGCTCCGGGAACCTGGCGCGCAGCCGCTTGCAGAGCGAGCGCGCTTGCCCCACGGCGAAGGGTGGAAGGGCAGACACGAACGCGATTCGGAAACCACCTTTTTCCACTTGCCTCAGCATGTCGTCCACGGTTCCGATGGCCAGATAAGTCGCGCCGTAACCAGCTTGCCGGAGAATCTGAGACAACATCATTCCGACCAGTTCGTCGGCTTCATCCCGTGCGGGCACGCAAATGATGTCCGTGCCCGGGCGAGTATTCGTGTCCTGGCGCAAGGTGCGATCTTCCAAATCGTCGATGATCTCTCTGGTGCTTTGGGATATAAATGCGCTGGTTCGTTCCTCGATGGCGCCGGTATGGCGATCTTCTTCCGCCAAGCGCAGTGCCGGGATGAGAACCGTATCGTACAAACTTTCCAATGATTTCTCTTGCAGTTGCATCTCGGCGATGTTTCTCGCTTCGTCCTGATCCATGGCCAACAGGCGCTGGTAGAAGTGCTCCTGCGGAGTGAGGACTGGTTCATCGCCGAGCAGGATTTCAAGGAAACTCAACTGCGGCACATAGCGCCCGGCAAGCATCAGACAAACCGTCAGGGGGGTCGAGAGGATCAACCCGACGGGCCCCCACAACATCGACCAGAAAACTGCCGTGACCAGAATGGCGAGCGACGACATGCCGGTGTGGGCGCCATAGAGCCATGGCTCGATGACGTTTGCGATGATCAGATCGAGAACCAAATAAAGGGCGACGATGAGCAGCGCATGCGTCCATCCGGGAAAGACTGCGAGAGCCATTGCGACAGGGAAAGCCGTTGCGATTAGAGTCCCAATGTAGGGCACGAGACGGAGCAAGGCTGCCAACAGGCCCCATAGCAGCGCGTGGGGCAATCGCATTACGTACAGACCAAGTCCAAATAGAACTCCGTAGCCGGCATTCACCAGGAACTGCAGCAGAAGGTATCGGCTGAGGCGCTGGCTGGCATCGTCGAGAGCCTGGGTCATGACTCTCAGCTGCCCTTGTCCTCCCAGCCGAATGAGGCGATTGCGCAGGTCCTCTCTTTTAATCAGGATGAACGCAGTAAAGATAACGACGATGGCGGCGGTTTCCGCCGGACCCGCGAGCGGTCCGAGAAGAGCGCGGAAATCCTGAACCAGATTGGTCGGAGGGGCGGTTACCTGAACGGGAACGGGGTGAGTGGGGCGTGCAGTGCCGCTCGCGTCGTTCGGCGCATGAGCGGCGGCCTGCCCCGGAACCGTGGCTAGTTCTTTGTTTAGCTCTCGCACGGTGGCAGTGGCCTGGCCGAGCGCACCACTCGCTGGAGGGCGAAGGGAACGTATGGTTTGCTCGAGGTTAGTTTTGTAGTCGTGAATATGACCGGTGATATCCACCAGTTGGCCCGCGACCTCCCACGTCGTGCCCGCGGTCAACGCGAGACAGAAAAGCAACACCACCGAGACGGCCGGAACGCGGCCGAATCGAGCTCTTTCTAGCAGGCCAACCAACGGTGTAAGCAGGAAGCTGAGAACCAGGGCCAAGGCCAACGGAATGAATATCTGGCGGCCAAAATACAGTGCAGCGATCGCAACGGCGATCGCAATGAGAATCGACGATTTGGAGGAAGTGGTTGAGTTCGAGGAGCGGACCAATGCCGGACCTCCAGTTCAATCAGTTCAATTCCGACCGATTTCACAACTCTCTGTGGGGCGGAATAATCGGATCGAGGGCATCCAATATGCTGGCTAACTGGCTTTGGTTCTGTCTTCCCGTCTTTCCTCTCTCGCGATGGTTTCGAGCAGCGTTTTCATTTCTTCGGCGTGCTCTTCTTCTTTCGCGAGAATACTCTCCATCAACCGACGGCTGGTGGGATCGTTGTCGGACAGGTATCGAATGATCTCAGAGTAGGACTCCACCGCGATGCGCTCTGCAACCAGATCCTCTCGGATCATGTCGATCAGGCTCTCGCCTTCCACGTACTCTGAGTGGCTGCGGGTAAGCAGCCCCTCTGGATTGAAGTTCGGTTCGCCGTCGAGTTGAGTGATTCTTTCAGCGATCAGGTCCGCATGCTCCTGCTCCTCGGCTGCATGTTCGAGGAACTCGTCCGCCACCGCTTGCGAGTGGATTCCCTTGGCCATGTAGTGGTGACGCTTGTAGCGCAGGACACAGACAATTTCCGTAGCCAGCGCCTCATTCAGCACGCGCAGAATGACTTTGCGGTCGCCTTTGTAGCCGTCGGTGACTGCCCCGTTCTCAATGTGCTGGCGGGCGCGCCGGCGGATCTCACGGATGTCGGTCAGGAATGAATTCTTGTCTTTACCCGGGTTACTTTCAGCTTTCATCGGTTGGTCCTTTCAATTGTTCCTCGGCATGCGGCTTCCAACACAATCGGGGCGCCGAGCAACAGTCGGTGAAGACTGTTGCCGGCAACCCCGAGGCTTGAAACAATTCGCAGGCGGCCCTACACCGCACGAGGCAGCCGTACATGGTCCGACTTCTTGTCCGCCTTATCGTCGGAGCCGGCTTCACCGGTCGAGGAAATATCCTGAGCTCCGGTGCGCTTCAGGATTTCCTTCGCGCGCTTAGTCCACTCTGAGCTGTCCGAGTGAACGGAGAGCAGAATGCCGCCATCTTTTACGCGGCCTTCATAGCGCTTGGCCTCGTATTCCGGGATTCCCATTCCGATAAGGGCTCCGGTGATCCCGCCCACAGCGCCGCCGACTCCCGCTCCAGCCAGTGCGGCCATGATGGGACCGGCAGCAATGAACGGACCCAGTCCAGGAATAGCAATGGCGCCAATTCCGAGCAGCCACCCCATGGCACCACCCAGAGCTGCTCCGGTGCCAGCGCCGGTTGTGGCACCCTCAGGCGCCTTCGTATTCTTTTCGTGAGCGAAGGCTTTCGTTCCTGTGCCTTCGGGGAACAGCGCGGAAATGTCCTCGTTCCTGAATCCCGCGGATCGTAATGCATCTACTGCGTTTTCAACGTTTTCGTACGATGGATAAATGCCGAACACCGCCGTATTTTTACCTGCCATGATGAATTCTCCTTCAGTTTTTGAAATTCTAATTTTTCGGTTTGATTGTCAATTCGCTATTAACTTTGCCTTCGCCAGCAACTTCTGCGGCCTTAGCTTCGAGGGCGCGCTTTTCTTCTTCCGAACGGACGGGTCCCTTTAAGGTAACCTGGCCATTTTGGGCGATTACTTTCACGTTGTGCGCGTACGTGGACAGATTCTTGTCGGCCTCGATCGCTCTGCGAACTTGTTGCGTGAGATCGCGGTCGGAACGATTGTTCTGCTGCTGATCGGCAGTGGGTTCGTTTGGATTCCGGTCCCGCTGATTTATTTTGGTGTTATCGGACGCGGGAGCACTCTGCCCCGCCGAATCTTGCGCGACGGCCAGCGTTCCGCAACCGAGTAGTAACAAACCAATAAACAGAAGACTTCGATAATCAGACTTTCGCTTCATTTCGTCTCTCTCTGTACGGTTAAGTACTTTGATTTCATTCGATTTTCGTTCGACTGTGTCGAGCATAGAGACGCGCTGGTTACTTCGGGTATCAGGTCTGGCATGCAGTTCATTTCTGGAATGCCTGTAGCTGAATGGCTTGTGTAAATGCTGCAAGAAGGCTGCATGTGAACCCTCCGAGGATACTGAGGATGAAACCCTCAGTCGAGGCTCAGGACCCGGCAGGGGAGCCGCCAGGCTCGCGAACGTTGCAAGAAATCTCCAACCTACCTCTCCTTGCCTTGTCAGTTTGGCGCGTCCGGGAAGGGAGAGAAGGGTGCCTAACGCCGATCACCTAGCTCTGGATATTGAAGCTTCTCAAGGGGTTGAGTCGAGGCAGGGGCCGACTCCCTGTCCAATCGAGGCGACGATGAACTTGCAATGTACGGTGCCGGCTACAGGAAATACCTTAGGGAATATCCACGAGTCATCATGATACGAATATGGGATAGAAGCGGGGGGGACTCGCGGGGAATGTGCCCTCTGACCCGCTGCACGACGTTTCGCACTCCTCCAAAATAATGCGTTCGGTCGTAGATGAGATCTATGTCCTTGAAAGATCCGATTCGGTTGAAACCGATTGCAGGGAAACTCTTGATTTGAAGTACTCCTTTTTTCGGGAGAGACGATGAAAAGAACTGCGCTCAACGAAACTGCGCCCACTGGCACTGGGACGCTTCCGCCCACTGTGGCGAAGAATAACGGCGGGAAGTCCAACAACGGAAAACCGAAAGATTCGGATGGGTCCTTGGACCTAACCGTCATACTGACCAGCCTGCAGAGCATGCGCGACGGCGACTTCACCGTGCGTCTGCCAGGTACTTGGGTCGGTCTGGCGGGGAAAGTGGCCGACACATTTAATGAGATTGTCGCTGCCAACCAACATATGGCCCAGGAACTGAAGCGGGTCGGCCAGGTGGTCGGCAAGCAAGGTAAGACCCGCGAGCGAACGCGATTCCACGAATCCAGAGGTGCCTGGGGGGAGATGGAAGTCTCCGTCAACACCCTGGTGGAAGACCTGCTCCGTCCCACCGCCGAAGTGACGCGAGCCATTGCAGCTGTTGCGCAAGGCGACCTGACGCAAACTGTAAGGCTCGACGTGGATGGTCGACCTCTCGAAGGCGAGTTCCTGCGGTCCGCCAACCTCGTCAACACGATGATTCAGCAGTTAGGCGTGTTCACGGCCGAAGTGACGCGCGTGGCGCGCGAAGTCGGCACCGAAGGAAAACTCGGCGGACAGGCGCAAGTTCCTGACGTTGCAGGTACCTGGAAGGATCTGACCGACAACGTAAACCTGATGGCCAGCAACCTGACCGGCCAGGTAAGAAACATCGCGGAAGTCGCTACCGCTGTGGCTAGCGGCGATTTGTCCCGCAAGATTACAGTCGATGTGCGTGGCGAGATTCTCCAGTTGAAAGAAGCCATCAACACGATGGTGGATCAGTTGCGGTCGTTCGCGTCCGAAGTAACCCGCGTGGCTCGCGAAGTCGGTACAGACGGCAAACTCGGCGGACAGGCTGTTGTGCCCGGCGTGGCAGGAACATGGAAGGATCTCACGGACTCTGTCAATGCCATGGCCGGCAACCTGACGGCTCAAGTACGTAACATCGCCGAGGTCACGACGGCTGTGGCCCGCGGCGATCTTTCCCGCAAAATTACAGTCGACGTAAAAGGTGAAATTCTCGAACTGAAAGACACCATCAACACGATGGTGGATCAGCTGAACGCATTCGCAGGCGAAGTAACTCGTGTGGCTCGCGAAGTCGGTACGGAAGGAAAACTCGGCGGCCAGGCGCAGGTGCCGGGCGTCGGTGGAACGTGGAAGGATCTTACTGACAACGTGAATTTCATGGCTAGCAACCTGACTGGCCAGGTACGTAACATCGCGGAAGTCGCAACGGCCATCGCCAGCGGCGACTTGTCGCGCAAGATCACGGTGGACGTGCGCGGCGAAATCTTGCAGCTGAAGGAAACCCTCAACACGATGGTCGATCAGCTGAATCGCTTCGCCGGCGAAGTAACGCGCGTGGCTCGCGAAGTGGGTACGGAAGGTAGGTTGGGCGGGCAGGCAAACGTCCCGGGTGTCGCAGGAACGTGGAAGGATCTTACGGACTCGGTCAACTCGATGGCCGGTAACCTGACGGGCCAGGTACGAAACATTGCGGAAGTAACGACGGCTGTGGCCCGCGGCGATTTGTCGCGCAAGATCACGGTCGACGTGAAAGGCGAAATTCTCGAACTCAAGAACACCATCAACACAATGGTGGACCAGCTCAACGCGTTCGCCGGCGAAGTAACTCGGGTGGCCCGCGAAGTGGGTACGGAAGGAAAACTGGGCGGGCAGGCGCAAGTTCCCGGCGTTGCCGGTACGTGGAAAGATCTCACGGACAACGTAAACTTCATGGCCAGCAACCTTACCGGCCAGGTTCGAAACATCGCCGAAGTGGCAACGGCCGTGGCTCGCGGCGATTTGTCGCGCAAAATCACGGTCGATGTGAAAGGCGAGATTCTCGAACTCAAAGACACTCTTAACACGATGGTAGACCAGTTGCGGTCATTCGCGTCAGAAGTAACGCGCGTGGCCCGCGAAGTCGGAACCGATGGCAAGTTAGGCGGCCAGGCGTTGGTGCCCGGGGTCGGAGGAACGTGGAAAGATCTTACGGACTCGGTCAACTCCATGGCCAGCAACCTTACCGGCCAGGTGCGAAACATCGCGGAAGTATCGACGGCTATCGCCAGCGGCGATTTGTCGAAGAAGATCACGGTCAATGTGAGCGGCGAAATTCTTCTGCTCAAGGAAACCATCAACACGATGGTGGACCAGCTGAACGCTTTCGCGGGAGAAGTGACGCGCGTGGCTCGCGAAGTGGGTACGGAAGGGCGGTTGGGTGGGCAGGCAAACGTCCCCGGCGTGGCGGGTACGTGGAAAGATCTCACCGACTCCGTGAACTCTATGGCCGGTAACCTGACTGGTCAAGTGCGAAACATCGCGGAAGTAACCACGGCCGTGGCCCGCGGCGACTTGTCGCGCAAAATCACGGTCGATGTGAAGGGCGAAATTCTCGAGCTGAAGAACACCATTAATACGATGGTGGATCAGCTGAATGCTTTCGCCGGCGAAGTAACGCGCGTGGCCCGCGAAGTGGGAACGGACGGAAAACTGGGAGGTCAGGCGCAGGTACCGGGGGTGGCCGGAACCTGGAAGGATCTCACGGACAACGTCAACTTCATGGCCAGCAACCTTACCGGCCAGGTGCGTAACATCGCTGAAGTGGCGACGGCCATCGCGAACGGCGATCTTTCGAAGAAGATCACGGTAGACGTACGCGGCGAAATCTTGCAGCTCAAAGAGACGTTGAACACGATGGTTGAGCAGTTGCGCTCGTTCGCCGCCGAAGTGACCCGCGTGGCCCGCGAGGTGGGTTCCGAAGGCCGACTTGGCGGACAAGCCAACGTGCCCGGCGTTGCTGGAACCTGGAAGGATCTCACAGATTCCGTGAACGCCATGGCCGGCAACTTGACGGGGCAGGTGCGAAACATTGCCGAAGTAACGACGGCTGTGGCCCGCGGCGATTTGTCGCGCAAAATCACGGTCGACGTGAAAGGCGAAATTCTCGAGCTGAAGAACACCATCAATACGATGGTGGATCAGCTCAACGCGTTCGCCGCTGAAGTGACGCGCGTGGCGCGCGAAGTCGGCACTGACGGCAAACTGGGCGGTCAGGCCAAAGTGCCTGGCGTCGCTGGAACGTGGAAAGATCTCACCGACAACGTCAACGTCATGGCCGTAAATCTTACCGAGCAGGTGCGCGGTATCGTCAAAGTCGTGACTGCTGTTGCTAACGGCGACCTTACCCAAAAGCTGACTGTGAATGCGAAAGGTGAAGTCGCTGCGCTGGCGGAAACCATCAACAACATGACGAGGACGCTGGCCACGTTTGCGGATCAGGTGACCACGGTGGCCCGCGAAGTCGGCGTGGAAGGCCGACTGGGTGGCCAGGCGAATGTGCCCGGCGCTTCGGGTACGTGGAAGGATCTCACCGGAAACGTCAACCTGCTGGCCGATAACTTGACCAACCAGGTGCGCGCCATCGCGGAAGTTGCGACGGCTGTCACCAAAGGCGATTTAACGCGGTCGATTCAAGTCGAGGCGAGCGGCGAAGTGGCGGAGTTAAAAGACAATCTCAACACGATGATTGACAATCTTCGCCTCACGACCGATCGAAATACCGAACAGGACTGGCTCAAGACCAATCTGGCGCGCTTTACCGGGATGTTGCAAGGCCAGCGCGACCTGAGTACCGTGGGCCGGATGTTGCTCTCCGAACTCGCACCGCTGGTGAACGCGCAGCAAGGCGTGATTTACCAGATGGAAACCGAAGAGTCAGCGAGCATGACGCTGCTGTCGGCATTTGCGGACGATGGCGAGAGCGGGCACCTGCGACGGATACGACTCGGCGAGGGGCTTGTAGGACAGGTGGCAGCGGAAAAGCGCCGCATGTTAATTTCAGACCTGCCGGACCAAACCATTTCAATCCGATCCGGTCTATTTGAGTCGGTCCCCCGCAATGTCATCGTCTTGCCGGTGCTCTTCGAAGACCGGGTCAAGGCGGTAATCGAACTGGCATCGTTGAACGCATTCACTGCTTCGCATCTGGCTTTCCTGGAACAGTTGACGGCCAGCATCGGCATCGTGCTCAACAGTATTGAAGCGACGATGCAGACCGAAGGCCTGCTCAAACAATCGCAGCAACTGGCGGCTGAACTGCAGACTCAGCAGAAAGAATTGCAACAGACCAACGAGCAGTTGGCACAAAAAGCGCAACAGCTTGCCGAACAGAACGTCGAAGTGGAACGCAAGAATCAGGAAATTGAGCAAGCGCGGCGTGCTGTGGAAGAGAAGGCCAAAGAACTCGCGCTCACTTCCAAATACAAGTCAGAATTCCTGGCCAACATGTCGCATGAGTTGCGGACGCCGCTGAACAGCATTCTGGTTCTGGGCCAGCAACTCAGCGAGAATCCCGATCAAAACCTGACGCCGAAGCAGGTCGAGTTCGCGCGTACCATCCACGGCGCGGGCACCGACTTGCTGAATCTGATCAGCGACATTCTCGATCTTTCCAAGATCGAGTCGGGCACGGTATCGGTCGAAGCGGAGGAAGTCTTCTTCGCCAACCTACTTGAGATGGTGGCTCGTCCCTTCCGGCACGAAGCGGAGAACCGGAAGCTTGGGTTCGAGGTTCAGTCCGATCCACACCTCACTCGCAGCCTGGTTACCGACTCGAAGCGTCTACAACAGGTGCTGAAGAATCTGCTTTCGAACGCGTTCAAATTCACCGAACATGGTTTGGTGCGCCTGGCCGTATCGGTCGCCGACAAGGGATGGAGCCAAGAACATCCAATTCTCAACGGGGCGGCTTCGGTCGTCGCCTTCGAGGTCACCGATTCCGGCATCGGAATCGCCCTCGATAAACAGCGCATCATCTTTGAGGCCTTCCAACAGGCAGATGCCAGCACCAGCCGTAAATACGGAGGCACGGGATTGGGCCTGGCCATCAGCCGCGAACTCGCCAGCTTGCTGGGCGGCGAAATTCAGCTTCGCAGCACCCCCGGCCAGGGCAGCACATTCACACTTTATCTGCCTCTGACATACGTGGGGCCGACTTCGGCGAGAGTGACGCACGGGGATGGCAAGACTTCGTCGTCTGTTTTGCCGCTTCAACTCTCCAGTATTATTGTGTCGGAACACCCGGTCGAACAGATTGCCGACGACCGCAACAATCTGCAGCCAGACGACGCGATACTGCTGATCGTAGAAGACGATCCGCACTATGCCCGTATGCTTTGTGATTTGTCGCGGGATAAGGGATTCAAAGTACTGGTCGCGTTGCGCGGCACCGAAGCACTCGCGCTGGCTCGGGAATTCCATCCCACGGCGGTTTCTTTGGACGTGTTCCTCCCCGATATGCTGGGTTGGACGGTGCTGAACCATTTGAAACAGGATCCAGCCACGCGACACATCCCGGTGCAAATGCTGACCCTGGATGAGGACCGGCATCATGGCCTGGCTCGCGGCGCGTTCGCTTTTGTGACCAAGCCGACGAGCCCGGAGGAACTGCAATCGGCCTTGTCGCGCATTAAGGACTATGCATCCCCGCGCCGCAAGCGTCTGTTGATCGTGGAAGATAATCCGGCGGAACAATTGAGCATTCGAGAACTACTGGGTTATGAGGACATTGATGTTACGGTTGCGGATACGGGTGCTGACGCTCTGGAGCGGGTGAGCAAAGAGTCGTTTGATTGCGTTGTACTCGACTTGCGGCTGCCCGACATGACAGGCTTCGACATCCTGGAGCGCATGCGCGACATCCCGGCGGCCATTGACTTGCCGGTTGTCGTCTTCACCGGGAAGGAATTGTCGCCCGAGGAAGACGCGCGCCTGCACACGCTGGCTCGCAGCGTGGTGGTGAAAGGCGTGGAATCTCCGGAACGTTTGCTCGACGAGACTGCATTGTTCCTGCATCGAGTGGTGGCGGATCTTCCTCAAGAAAAACAAAAGATGCTGGATCGACTGCACCGCTCCGATGAGGCTCTGATCGGTAAGAAAGTGCTGGTGGTTGACGACGACATGCGCAACATCTTCGCTTTGAGCAGCGTGCTGGAGCGCCGTGGCATGGCAGTGTTAACTGCTGGAACCGGCCGCGAAGCCATCTCCATGCTGGAGTCAACTCCAGATGTGGCGATCGTTTTGATGGACATCATGATGCCGGAGATGGATGGATACGCTACCATGCAGGTCATCCGGCAGAATCCGTCGTTCCGGCGATTGCCGATCATCGCACTCACTGCGAAGGCTATGAAGGGAGATCGCGAAAAGTGTCTGGAAGCGGGCGCCTCGGAATACCTGGCCAAGCCAGTTAACACCGAGCAACTGCTCTCGGCGCTACGTATGTGGCTGCACCGGTGAGTACGGGTACCAGTGATCAGATGGGGTAAGTGCGGCAGAAAGACTATGGCGCGTTGAGAGAATGATGAGCGTCCACGAAGAAGTAAACATCCTGATGGTCGACGACCAGGCGGGCAAACTGCTCACCTATGAAGCCATTCTGGCCGACCTGGGAGAGAACCTGATCAAGGCTACATCCGCCAAGGAAGCCCTGGAGAAGTTGCTTAAGACCGATGTCGCCGTCGTATTGATGGATGTGAGCATGCCGGAGATTGACGGCTTTGAACTTGCCGAGATCATTCGCCAGCACCCACGCTTTCAGAAAACAGCGATCATCTTCGTCTCCGCAGTGCATTTGACCGACCTTGACCGCCTCAAGGGATACCAGCATGGGGCGGTGGATTATCTTTCGGTCCCGATTGTGCCTGAAGTCCTGCGGGCAAAGGTGAAAGTATTCGCCGAGCTGCACCGAAAGAAACTTCAACTGGAGCGGCTGAACAACGAACTCGAATTGCGAGTGGCCGATCGAACCCTGGAACTCGAACAGAAGGCACTGGCACAGCAGAAACTCAACAGTGACCTGGCGCAGAAAAATCAGGAGCTCGACGCCATCGTTCACACCGCCCCCGATATTATTTTCAGCCGGCAGGCAGATGGAACCCGGGACTACATCAGCAGCAGATTTTACGACTATACGGGTGCTCCCCCGGGTTCCGCCATCGGATTCGGCTGGTTGGAGTATCTGCATCCTGACGACAAGGAACGCAGTTTGGCGCACTGGACGCGGTGTGTCAAGTCGGGCCAACCTTACGAGTCCGAATATCGAATACGAGGGATGGACCAGCAGTATCGGTGGTTTCGCGCTCGCGCCGTTCCCCTTCGAGATCCGGAGGGAAAGATTCTCAAATGGTATGGGACTTGCTCCGATATCCATGACAGCAAAGTCCTGGAACAATCGATCCGTGACAGTGCGATCGAATTGGAAAGAATGGTCGAGCTCAGGACGACCGAACTCAGACGGCTGTCCAGTCGGCTGATGACCATGCAAGACGAGGAACGTCGCCGGATTGCTCGCGAGATTCACGACGGCCTGGGACAGGAGTTAGCTGCGGCCAAAATGATTCTTGATGGAATTCTCATTAAGGATTCATCGCCCCGGATGCGGCAGGCGTCGACTGACGCCAGCCAGTTGGTCGATCGCGCCATCCAGCAGGTTCGGACCATTTCCCATCTTCTGCACCCTCCTTTATTGGATGAGGTTGGACTGGTATCCGCGCTCCGCTGGTACCTTGAGGGACTATCGGAGCGCAGCGGAATCGAGATTCATCTGGAAGTGGATCCGCCCGATCTCAGCCGGCTCAAGCCAGAGCTGGAAACCGCGATCTTTCGCATTATTCAGGAAGCCTTGACGAACATGTTCCGGCACTCCGGGGCACGGAATGGATCCATCTGCCTGGCAGAAAATAACGGGCGCATCATGGTTACGGTGCGCGATGACGGCAAGGGGATTGAGGAGCAGGTCATTCAACTGCGGCCAGACAGCGTGGGAGTTGGAATTGGCGGAATGAGGCAGCGTGTCTCGGAACTCGGGGGAAGTCTACGCTTGGCCAATGCCAATCCCGGCACGATCGTCGAGGTGGTAATTCCTTCCCAGAGACACGACAAGCGAGTGCCTGTTCCGGTTTGAGCGACTCCTGCACAGGAGCGTTTCGTTGATCTGCTCAGGCGGCCTTGCGATCAATCACTCTGCGATTGTCAATCCTGCGATCTTCAATTTTCTGCTCGCCGACCTTCTGCTCCTCAGCCTTGATTTCCACCTGTTCGTGCTTAATGTCGAGACGCAGGCGGTTGTAAATGCTCATGTATTGGTTTGCGACCCAGACAAGAGCAAAAAACGCGACAAGGTATCCCCGCCAATCCTGGTAAAGCAGCTTGTAACGCGCGACGAACAGCATGGCCGCCGCGACGTAGTGGCTGAAGCAATACTCGCAGGTAAACAAATAAAAAAATTTACGACGGAACAACGACCGAGACTCGACACATTCTTTCTGGCAAAATTGCCGGGGTTCGCGAAAGACTTCCTCGTGGGTCACGGTCCAAGCCATGCAGGCGACCGGAATGCCCAGTATCAGAAGCCACCCGACTTGCAATCCTAGTCCCATAATATTGAGCTTGGATGCGCGTTCAGAAGTAATTGTTGATTTGGAATGCTTTTGGCGATCCAGTTCTTTTCCTGTCGCGCGCTGAGACCATCGCACAGTGAAACGACAGCAGCACCGGGCCATAAGCGACCGAAGCCCTGGGTGTACACGCTTTCACCGATTCCGTTAACCACTCTCGTTTCGTATTCTCAGGCTCGTAGGATGTTGGCGGCCATGTCCTGAGGTAAGTAGGAGTGACTGCACACGGTGGCCCTCGTAGGGACTTTGCAGTTTAACCGACTTGGAAGCCATCCCTGGTCGCCACGTCCGCTTACCGGATCACCCCTACGGTTTCACTCTTCACCATAAATTTCGACAAAACTCTAGGGACTCCAGTCGATTGTTCATTCCCCCGAGCGACTGGAAGATGCTTCTGTTGATGAAGGTCAACTGATGAAAGTCATTCGCAAAAGTGCGTCGATGCACAACGAACCCTTCCGTAGAGGGTACGTTCATGGGCGTCAATAAAGGAGATCTATGAAATTGGGAGAGATAAAGATTGCTTCTTTGTTGTTGGTAAGCATCGCAATCGCTGCCACGCTGGCATGCTCCGACCGATCGAAGGCGCCGGATGTTTCAAGCGACGTCCGCCACGCTTTGGACCAAGCTGGTCTGAACGATGTGAGCGTGAGTCAAGACCGGGACAAGGGTCTCGTGACCCTGTCGGGAAAAGTGAGAACTGACGACGACAAGGCGCGAGCGGAATCAATTGCCCGATCCATTGCGGGTTCGCAGGTCGTATCGAACGAGATTGGCGTTCGTCCGCATGGAGACGAAGGCACCGCAAGAAAAGTCGATTCCGACCTCGATTCCGGGATTGATAAGAACCTGGACGCGATGTTGGTGCAACACCGGCTGAAAAGAGACGTGAAATACGACGTAAACAATGGCGTAGTCACACTCAAGGGAAATGTCAACTCCCGCGATCAGCGCGCGTCAGTCCAAAGGCTTGCGGAACAGGTGCCCAATGTAAAGCAAGTGGTGAACGAGATTGAGGTCAAACACGAGCGGGCTACCTCATCAAGGTAGTTTTCCTATGTTCCGCGCGTGCCCTCAGGGCCCGACTTCTTGTTCAATTATCTTGTTCAATCATTTTTGTTCGATCATCAAGGAGCGGGCCATTTGATTTTCCCGGCCAGAGGAGTTCGAGGATTCAGCGCGGTTTGAATCAGCGGTTGGAAGGTCGAGCAGAGAATAGAGAATGGCCAAGAATTCGAATTCCGCGCGAGTCCGGAGACCATTGTTCTCTCCCAATAACATCCGCTTCGCTTCTCTCGTCTTAGTTGTCGCGATGATTATTTCCCTCGGAGCAGTGGCATATTTCACGGAGCGGGGAATCGTACTCAGGCGCGATTGGGTGATTCACACGTACCAAGTGCGTTCGGAACTGAACGACTTGCAATTGGCAATCATGCGCGCCCACGCGGATGAAACGGCCAATCTCTTGACGCCGGAGCAAGGAGAACAGCTGTACTCACAGAAGCAGGCTGCATTGGCGCGGCACACCACAGATATCTTGCGCAAACTGACGGGTGACAACCCGCGCCAGCAAGAGCGCCTGGCGCAACTGGGACCTCTATTGGACCAGGACATCTCCTTAATGGAGAATCGGCGAAGAACTGCTGGCCTTCGCACTTACGTTTCGCCGCCTGAGCGGATGCGCCAGGAAGAAATCGACGATCATGAACGACAAATCGATGCCATCTTAAAAGATATGCAAGATGAAGAGCAAGAATTACTCCGGCAAAGACTTAAAGATTGGGACTACTTGTTCAAGCGAAATGTGCTCATGCTTGGATTAGCCTTTGCGGTTGTAGCCATCATGCTGGCTTACAACTTCCGACTCCTCATAGGCGAGGTCGCGCGTACCAAAGCTACAGAAAAGCGGGTGCGCGCCAATGCGGATTCCTATCGATTGATGAGCGCCAGGATTCTCGAGTTGCAAGATTCCGAACGTCGCCGAATCGCCCGGGAACTCCACGACAGTGTGGGGCAGTTTCTCGCCGGACTCAAGATCAACCTCAGTCAGCTGGAAAGCGCAAGTAGGAATGATGCGCCCAAACTGATCAGCGAAACGCTTGCGTTGACCGACTACGCGATCCAGGAGGTGCGAACAATCTCCCACCTCCTGCATCCCCCGCTGCTCGAAGAATTGGGATTTTTGTCGGCAGCGCGTTGGTATGTGGATGAATATGGGAAACGCGGCCAGGTCAAAGTATCTCTAGAGATCGATGAACCAATCGAGCGCCTTCCCAGAGACGTTGAGATCGCTTTGTTTCGCGTTCTCCAGGAAACCCTGACCAATGTGTATCGTCACGCCGCAGCCAGAGTGGTTAATGTTCGAATTATGTGTAGCGACGGACATGTACACCTGACGGTGTCGGATGATGGGAGAGGAATTCCCGAGGATGTTCTGGCCAAGTTTCGCGGGGGAGCTGCTCCCGGCATCGGTCTGGCGGGCATGAGGGAACGGGTCGCGGAATTCGGAGGCCAAATGAATGTGGAATCATCCAGCGCGGGGTCAGTGGTAGAGGCAATAATCCCGACTGGCGTGCCGGAGAAGAGCGGAACCTCCGTTGGTGCGGTCCGGGCTTAAGTTGAAACCTACCGGCTAGCCGAAAATTTCTTGGTCAGATGCTGGGCTTGCAGGCAAATCGCGACTCTCCAAAGAGGTGCGAAAAAATGGCTCTGCAAAGAGATGAATTCTATGCGCATTCTGCTAATCGGCGGCAATGGCTTCATCGGCCGGTTCGTCGTGGCCGCACTAAGGCGGCACGGGCACGCGCTGGCGGTGTTTCACCGCGGTATGGCGGGCGCACCCGGAGGCGTAGACGAGATTCGAGGTGACCGTAACCAACTGAACGCCAGTGCTGACGAACTGAAACGCCTCGCTCCCGATGTCGTAGTCGACCTCATCCTCAGTTCCGGCGGGCAGGCGGAAGAGCTGATGAATGTCTTTCGGGGCCTGACCCGTCGCGTTCTCATGCTGAGCAGCATTGACGTGTACCGCGCGGTGGGCATCTCGCACGGCACCGAGAATGGGCCGTTGCAGCAAGTGCCTCTTACGGAGGAGTCGGAGCTTCGACGCAGTCTGTACCCCTATTCCCCGGAGAGCTTGCAGGTCATGCGCAAGATTTTCCCCTGGGTGACGAACGATTACGACAAGATTCCGGCGGAGCGCGCGCTCATGAACGACCCTGAACTTCCCGGCACGGTGCTCAGGTTGCCCATGGTGTATGGGCCCGGCGATCCGCTACATCGGTTTTATCCTGTGGTGAAGCGCATCGCCGACGGACGGGGCCACATCATTTTTCCCGATACCATGGCTGGCTGGCACTCCCCACGGGGATACGTGGAGAACGTGGCCGCAGCCATTGCGCTGGCAGCCACAGATGATCGCGCGGCGCGACGGATCTATAACGTGTGCGAGGAGCCAGCATTCAGTGAACTCGAATGGGCGCGGATGATCGCCAGCCAGATGCGGTGGAAAGGGAAGTTCGTCGTCCTGCCGGTGGATCGCACGCCGCGCCATTTACTGAAGCCTGGGAATGCTGCGCAAAATTGGACGGCGAGTTCGGCGCGCATTCGGCGCGAACTCGGGTATAAGGAGCCGGTAGCTACGGAAGAGGCGATCCGCCGGACTATACGCTGGGAGCAGGCGAATTCGCCCGACCCCGATTTCCTGGCGCAGTTCGCTTACGCGGCCGAAGATGAGGCTATCGTAGGCCGGAACGAGTGAAATATACCAGCGGTACGAGCCCGCGCAAACCCGTCCGGACGTAATGTATCAATTTTTTTTTAACGATCCTAAGCCAGCTCAACGAACCTAACTCAATTCAACATTCAGTTCAACGATCGACGGCCTCGCCTTCCCAAATGGGTTACCAAAGAAATCAGGAACAGTACCAGAAAAACAACGAACAGCAGTTTTGCGATTCCGGCAGCTGCAATCGCGACGCCAGTGAAGCCCAAAATCCCGGCAATCAACGCCACTAGCAGGAATACTAAAGCCCAGTAAAGCATCATTGTTCTCCTTCATTCAAAGTCGGCCCCTTCAAATTCTGCGGGAGGAAAATTTCCGCCGATATCCGATTGAGTATGTATTCGGGAAGCACCGATTCTGTAGCACGACGGAGAATAGAAGGAGCAGGTGCCGATCCGTCCCAGAGGATCGGCACCCGCTTGGGGGGCGTTGTGTCGAGTAGAGATTGAAGGTTATTTTGCGGGTCCGAAACTCACAATACAGTTAACCCTGTAGGAGCAGGGGGAAAAAACCCCATCGTTTTCTTCTAGGTCACGGACTGGGCGACTTCCGCAGGCATTTCTCAGGAAAGATATCATCTTGTTTACTGCCTCCACTGGATAGAACACTTCCTCCCCAACCATTAACTTGATGGTCGTATAACAAAAAGCAGGTGCTCGTGTGGAGCACAGAAACGGAAGACCAACAAAATGAGACGACTTTTCTCAACCCTCGGATGCCTCTTGGTCCTAAGCGTTTGCTTCAGCTTGACAGGCGTGAGTGCCGCCGCCGATAAAGATCAATCAGACATCGCTAAACGCATTGATGAGTCCGCCAAGGTTTTGAACGAAATTATGGCGACTCCGGATAAAGCGATTCCGGACAAGGTCATGAACAAGGCGAAGTGCGTCGCCGTTATCCCGTCGATGGTAAAAATTGCCATCGGTTTCGGCGGTAATCACGGCAAGGGCGTCGCCACATGCCGCACAGAAACGGGTTGGAGCGCGCCCGCTCCGATCACTATCACCGGTGGAAGCTGGGGTCTTCAACTTGGGGGCCAGGCCATCGACTTGGTCATGATCGTGACTAACGACGAAGGAATGCAGCACTTACTGGCCAGCAAATTCAAGCTCGGTGCGGATGCCTCTGCCGCAGCAGGTCCAGTAGGCCGGGACGCAGCAGCTGACACCGACATCAAAATGAATGCCGAAGTGCTTACTTATTCTCGTGCGCGCGGGCTTTTCGCCGGCATCGACTTGAGTGGCGCGGCTATCACGCAGGATAAAGACGAGACCCGTGTACTGTATGGAAGCTTCATGCCTTTCTCAGAAATTCTGAGCGGGAAGGTGCGACCTACCGCTATCAGTGAACCATTCCTGGCGGCAGTCCGAAAGTATTCGGGCGAGAGCAGAGAATCCAGCAGGAACGAATCCGCAGTACCGGTGAACTAACGATCGACGATGAAAGTGCGCGGGAGATACCCCGAAACTCTATTCGCAGGAGGTTAGACATGTACACGATTCTTTTGGTGCTGCTGATCTTGATGTTGCTGGGCGCGTTGCCGACGTGGCCCTACAGCCGGTCGTGGGGATATTACCCGAGCGGAGGATTGGGGCTGGTCGTGGTAATCGTCCTGGTTCTGCTGCTGGCTGGCCGGCTGTGAATGTCTTAGGTCTTCGATGTTTACTGGTCACAGAATCTGTGGCTTGCCCAAATGGTGGGAACCGGTTTTATCCCACCATTTGTTTTTCAAAAATAACTTTTGGATCGAAAGGAATCGTTTTCGTTCGTAAGCTCGCAATCCGAATTATGACGTTTAGTAATCAAAAGTCGCCTCTTTCATCAATGCTGGAACCTCTCCGCCAGACAAACCCAGCATTGTTTTTCCGCATCTATTCGCAAGAACAACGTCGTTTCGTCTTTACGAGGTAGCGCCATGTCGAGTCATCAAAATTCTGCCTTTAGTGGGGAGTCTGCCCTGAATCTGATTCCAGCACCTCTGTCTCGAAATAATTATGGTACGCGCGCGACGCGGTCGCATTCCAAGCCCAGCGCCCGGAGCCAGGCGCCTGATGAAATCTGGGGTCAATATAACAACTATCGTGCCAATGGCGTGGTCGTGTCGGCCATGGTTCACATTGCGTTGATTGGGTTGCTGGTGAGCGGCGCGTTTTTCGCGCCACAAGTTGTGCAGCGTGTTACGGAGAGGCAGCATGTCACGTTGATCGCTCCTTCACTGGATATTCCGGTGATGACGCCTGCGAAGACAATGGTCAGCGGCGGAGGCGGCGGTGGCGATCATGATCGCATTCCTGCTCCCAAGGGCCGTCTGCCTAAGGCTGCGTTACAGCAGATTACGCCACCCGCGATTGTCATGAGAAATCCCAAGCCGAAACTTGCGGTAGAGCCAACCGTCGTGGTTCCTCCGCAGGTTCACGTGGCAGAAAATAAAATGCTGAATCTTGGGACGCCAAGCGCTGCGGCGGTGATGCCAGCGGCGCCCCCTTCCAATGGGACTGGTTCTGGCGGCGGCATTGGCTCAGGTTCCGGAGGCGGAGTGGGAGTCGGTCACGGTGCCGGTGTGGGTGCCGGGAGCGGCGGCGGCATCGGAGGCGGAGTTTACAAAGTTGGTGGTGGCATCTCGGCGCCTCAAGCCATTTCGGCCCCTGATCCGGACTATACAGAAGAAGCGCGCAGAGCCAAGAAGCAAGGAACTTGCGTGCTTTGGCTGATCGTTGATGCAGCCGGACGTCCGCGCGATATTAAAGTGGTTCGCGGCTTGGGTCTGGGACTCGACGCAAAGGCGCTCGAAGCCGTCCGCCAGTGGCGCTTTCAGCCAGCTCTTAAGGATGGCAAACCCGTGGATGTCCAAATTAGCGTGGAAGTCGAATTCCATCTCTACTGAGGACGCGATAGTCAATCGGTAGTTTGCTTTACAGACGAAAGATAATTCTCGACATCCGCGCCCTGCGCGGATGTTCCATTTTGCACGATTTTCCCACCTTTTTAAGCGATTTCCCTACAGCCTTACAGCGTATCCGGCTACCGTTTACAGATGTGACCCGATAGAAGGTTGTCTGCTCTTTTTCTACTCTGACAATGCCCGCGAGGTTACCGCGGGCGAACTTTCCGGCACCTGAAAGAAAAAGGAGACCAAACGTGGCAACTTGTGCGATTTCTGCGACAGAAGCAAACGTCATCCCCACGACCAGCGTCAAAGGCCGCGATGATTCCCAGATTAATCTGGTAAAGCGTGCGCAGGCAGGCGACGAACAAGCTTTTGCAACACTGTTCCAGCAGCACAAGAACCGAGTCTATTCCGTGTGCTTGCTCATGACTAAGGATGTCGCTGAGGCAGAGGATCTGACTCAGGAGGCTTTTCTGCAAGTCTTCCGCACGGTCAGCTCGTTTCGCGGAGACGCCGCATTCTCCACCTGGCTCTATCGTGTCGCTGTCAATACTGTGCTGATGAAGCTTCGCCGGCGCAAGTCTCCGCCCACGGTTTCCCTGGATGAGCCGGTCAATCCTGAGTCTCCGTCGTTGCATCGCGACTTCGGGAAGAGCGATCCCGAACTTTCTGGCGTGGTCGATCGCATTGCGCTGCGCCGCGCGCTTCAGGAACTCCCGGAAGGCTGCCGAACGATTTTTGCCTTGCACGAGGTTGAAGGATACCAGCACCACGAAATCGCGCAGTTGCTCGATTGCTCAATCGGAAATTCAAAGTCGCAGCTGCACAAAGCGAAATTGAAAATGCGCGCTCTGCTGTTTCCCAAGACGAAAATACGGCGTCGCTCCGCGAAGAACGCGGGAATGTTAAGCCTGGCCAGGTAACCGCTCGGTAAAAGTCCGAGAGACCGGCGTTCCGGACAAACGGAAACGCCGTTTTCACTCGGGGTTCCCGTTTCGCGGCCAGAATGAGTCAGGTGAAAGTCAGAGGGTAAGGCAATGTTAACCCATCGGCCCGTGCTTGTTATGGAGATGCCAGAGCAACTTGACTCGGTGGAAGCTCAGGCTTTTTTACAGGAACTGAAACCGCTCCTCGATTGTCCTCGTCCGCGGATCATACTCGATTGTTCCGCAGTGCGTCACATTGATGGCGCGGGCGTCGCCATGATGCTGCATTGTCTGGAAGAGGCGATGAAACGCGATGGAGGTTTGAGGTTAGCGGCTTTGCCAGCGGAATCGGAAGCCGTCCTTGAACTGAGGCGAATGTTTGAAGCGTTCCCAACCTGCGAACAGGCCGTGAGCAGCTTCAAAAACTTCACGGCGGCACTACCGAAAGATTCATCCTACGCCAATGACTTTGGGATCCGGGGCTCTCTTAAAAAGGCGAGCTAACGCGTCCACAAGCAAATCCATTCGAGATCTTGTGGCACTGCGAAAGCACGTTGCGCCAGCCTGCTGGAGAATAAAAAATCTTTTACATGAGGGCAATCGTGGGGGGATCCGTCCGTTGCCGAGTTGGTGTTAGGCGGTGCTTTCGGAGGCGGTGGCGGGATATTTGGGGGTGAGGGGTTGAGGGGAAGGGGAGAGTTTTGGTGGGGTGGAATAGGCGAGGCCGAGGGCGTGCTGGAAGCCGTTGGGGGGGAGATGGTGGAAGCTGGAGACGGCGTCGGCGATGGTGTCGAAAGATTCGAACAGGCGGTGGACGCCGGTGAGTTCCAGGGTGGCGGCGGGGCGAGCGGGAAGGGCGGCGAGTTTGACGTCGCCGTTGCGCTTCATGGCTTCTTCCAGGCAGCGCAGCATGACGTGGATGCCGGCGCTGTCGAGGTGTTGCAGTCTCGAACAGTCCAGCACCAGGCGGGGGCGGTCGGAGTTCAAACAAGATTCCAGTTCGCGAAAAAATGCCCGGCCCTGTGTCACACTGAGTTTTTCCGGCAGTTGCTTTACCGCTACGGATTTCGCCATCGTCGTCATGATTTCCCAGGTCCCCGAAATGCTTTTTTTGACTTTAGTTCTTAAGTTCTTAACTTGAGTTCTTAACTTTTGTGGGCGAATGGTTCCTCGTCCCTGTAGAGAATGTAGAGCGGGGAGGGCGGGGCGGTGTATCCGGGCCAACCTGTAGAGCGGAAAAGGTTTTTCGGTAGGCCAAGGAGGCGTTTTTTGAGTCTGGGGAAGCCGTTTTTTCGATCCCAGAAGGGCTTAAGAAGATGCGGAAAACTCTTTCGCTGGGTCGATACCAGCCCAGCGGCTAAAGCCGTCAGTGATTTTGCAGCACTTACGGCAGCGGCTTGAAGCCGCGCCCTTTCAAAGCACAGGCAAAATCGGGCCAAAACACGCAAAATCGGACTTATTCTGCAACCCCTGAAGAACGTGGGAGAGGGCTAGGAACCTTGCAGAAGGCGTTCCAGATCGGCCTCGGGGTCGTGCACGGCGTGGGTCAGCAGGTTGGCGCCATAGCGGAACAGGGTGGAGACATTGGTCTTATACCAGCAGCAGGTGGTCATGCGGGGGGAGAGTCCACAGAAGAAGCGCAGTTTTTGCAAGGTCTGGGGGGAGCTGAGGGCGGCGGCCATGAGGCGATGATTGCCATCGAGGATGGTGACGGGCTGGCTCGGGTTGAGGCCGATGAGCAGGACGGCGCCGGCATCGCCATCGCTATTCTGGCGGAGCTGCTCGCGCATGGAGGCCAGCTTAGCCACAAAAGTTTTTTCCGCGATGTTGTGGCCGCGAAAGGTGCGCAGGCGTTCGGCGACGACGGGGAAGGCAAAATTGCCGCGGGCAAATTTGCGCCACAGAGCGCGGGGGAAGACGCGAATCTGATCGAGATTTTCGGGCCCGACTTCGACCTGGTGCCATTGCGTGCCGCGAGGCAGCTCGCGCCAGAGCGAGAGATGGCGGATGAAGAACAGGGCGCGGCGCTTGGCGTTTTCCCCGGTATCGTCGAAGTGGGGATGGATCACCAGCTCGCGCAGACTTTCCTGGTAAGGCTCGAAGACGGGACTGTTGAAGTCGCTGCGCAGAAACTCGGCAATAACTTCGTCTTCGGAAACCGGGCGCAGGATGCGGAGGCCGGGCGAGCCGGCAGCAGCCTGCAGCCGGGCTGCGCCCTGGAGCCAGTGCAGCAGGAAGGGCGCCGCGACGACGACCAGCAGAATCAGCATGAGCAGCAGCTGGATCCAGATCACCTGCTGCAGCGAGGAATGGAAGCGGCAGATGCCGGCGACGACGACGCCGCTGAAGGCTAGCTGCACCCAGGTGTTCGAGATCTTGTAGGCCATCTCGTAGGCGATGATGACCACGCTCAGCGAGTAAATCACGGTGGTGACAGCATAGAGGCCGAGCAGATAAGGCAGGCCGTATTTGCCGGCGATGGAGAACTGCGCGCCGAAGAATGTGGTCCAGATCCAGGCCGGCGTGAGGCGCAGCGCGAGTGCGAGCACGGAGCCGATGGCGGCCACCAGCAGCAAGGAAGTGGCCAGCACGCCGTGGCCTTTTCGTTCTTTTTCGCGGGTGCCGGCGACAATGGGGAACATGCTGTTCACCACAGCCGAGGAGAAGGCAAAGATGACGCGGCCGACCAGAGCGACCGCGGCGTAGAGGCCGGCTTCAGTCGGGGGAAAGAAGTGTTTCACTAAGACGATGTCGCAGTTGTTGATCAGCACCTGGCCGACAAAAAAGATGATGGCCTGCAGGGCTTCGTGAAAGGCGTGGGGCAGCCGAATATCGGTTTGAACCCGAGGCGCGAGTTTCGAAGCGGCGGCAAAATAAGCCAGAGCCACGGCGGCGGCGTTGGCCGCAATCACACCGCGCACGCCGTAGCCGAGCGCGATGAGCGCGAGCGATCCGCCCAGCCGCGCCAGTCCTTCGACCACGAGATTGATGGCCAGACGATGGAAGCCGTAGGCGCCTTGAATGTAGCCGCGGCGGCTGCCCAGCGGAACGTAGAACGCTGCGCCCATGGCGAGCAGCACCACCAGCATGGGAGTGGGCAGGTTGAGGTAGTTGGAAATCTGAGTTTGAAACCCGAACAGGGCGAGCGCGACGGCAATGCCCGCAGCCCAGGCGCTGCGCTCGAAGCGGCGATAGACCGCGCTTTTTCCCTCGAGCGTGCTTTGCTGCGCCACCACTTTGGCGCAGACGATCTGGAAGGAAAGCGTGACCGCCGAGATCAGGGTGAGCAGCGTGTAGACCGCGGTGGCATGGCCAAAGCCGGTGGGGCCGAGGAAGCGCGCCACCGCAATGTTGTAGGCCAGATTGATGCCGGTGACGAAGCCGGAACCGGAGAGCAGCACCACGCTGCCCGACAGGACGCGGGCCTGCAAGGTCTTGGTGGTGGCGGGCGTCGTGGCCGGGGTTGCGGTGTGCGGACCGTTCACCACGTCTTGGGGCTCCAGTTTGCTCAGCATTAGACAGGAAAAATGATGGGTGAGTCCTCGGCACAGTTCTGATGCCAAAACCCCCCTTCAGGCTGCTTGAGGAGTCGGCCCCTAAGTCAGGGGCCGGGCCGCGCCTGCCCGCCAGACGAGGAAGAGTCGCAGTTGGCCAGACCGCGCTCAATCGCCGTGCCCTCTTCGTAATCGTTCCAGGTGGCGATCAGCAGGAAGGGCATGGCATGCTGGGCGGCGTACTGCCGGGCCAGTTTCGTGGTGTCGGAAAAAGTCTGGCCGCAGCGTTGCGCGATGTGCCGGTTCAGGCTCCAGGAAGCTTTGCTGTCGTCAAAGCCCGCCCAGGCCGCTCCCACCGCGATCTTGTCGGGATATTGGGATTGCATTTTCTGATAGAAGTCTTGCAGATACTGTTGTCCCCAGTTGCTGCCGTCGGGTGTCCAGCCGGCTTTGCCGGGTTGGACCCAGGCATAGAGTCCATCGAAAGCAGCTGGGTAGGAGCCAGGATCGTCTTCATAAATCAGCAACGGCGCAGGACTCCACTTGTCGATCGACTCACGCACCCGGTTCCAATTGGTGTGTCGGCCCTTGGGAAAAATAAAGATCACGGGCCGTCCGTTGTAAGTGAGATAGGCCTGGCGTCCGCGCGCATCCTGTGCCAGATAGGTTTGGTGAAAGGAGTTGAAGTCCGAAAGCGCTTCGTCGGTGGCGCCGTTTTCTTCGTCGCTTTCGTCGTACATCATGGCCACATGAAAGTTTCTTTCTCCGGCAATCGACTGCATCAGCGCGTAGGCATGATCGATGAACGGTTCCCGATCTCCATACCAGTCGACCACGAAGCCGGTGATGCCCTGGGCTTTGGCCTTGTCGATCTGCTTGCGGATCACCGCCGGATCCTGGGAAGAGTAGCCGACCGAGATGTGATGCGGATGTCCGAACCAAGGCTCATAGACGGCCAGCAGCGCAGTCGGCACGGGACTGGACGGGGCGCTCTGCCGCCAAGAGGGATGCAGCGCGGGATGCGAACAGCCCTGGAGCAGCAGAAGAAACAAAGCAGAGATGGCCCAGAAACTTTCCGCCATGCTGATGGGACGCGAGTCCCCGCGATGCGAGTTGTATCTACGCACGGCTACGCGACTCGCAGCGATTCCCGGCTTGCGCGACGGTCCGCGGCCACCTCGGCGGAGTTCAGCTGCGACGCGTACTGGGAAGCATAATGCACCTGGCTGATGATCGACAGTGGGCGCTGGCGCACTTCGTCATACACCCGTCCCAGGTATTCGCCCAGCACGCCCAGGCACAGCAGCAGCAGGCTGCCCGTCATAAAGATCGCAGCCGCCAAACCAAACCCCAAAGGCTTCAGCGGACTGCTCGACGCCAGCGCGCAGATCGCCATCACCACCGCGGCAAACACGGCCATCCCGGACAGCGCGAAACTCATCCGCAGCGGCTTGTAGCTGAAGCTGGTGATCGCATCCATGGCGTACTTGATCCGGCTGAGAAAAGTGAGTTTGCCTTCGCCGCCCAGGCGATCCTGCCGGTCATAGAGCACCACGCCGGTTTTGTACCCGACCCAGGCGCGCAGCCCGGGCAAGTAGCGGTTGCCTTCGCGCAGGGCGTTGATGGAGTTCACCGCGCGCCGGTCGAGCAATCCAAAAATCCCGGCGTTCAGTGGAATGGGATAGTCAGACAATGCGCCCAGCACGCGATAGAACAACGGAAACAGCAGAGCTAAGACTTTGCGCCCTTCCTGCCGGCTGCGCCGCACCGCCGTCACCACTTCGGCGCCATCGCGCCAGGCTGCAATCAGTTCCGGCACCACGTCCGGAGGATCCTGGAAGTCGCCATCCATCAGCACCACGGCGTCGCCTGCGGCGGTTTGCAAACCCGCCGTGATCGCGCCCATGTGTCCCCAGTTGCGCGACAGGTCGACCACCACCACGTGCGGATCTTCTGTTTGAAGTTCCTTCAGCAACTGCAGCGACGAATCCCGCGAGCCGTCGTTCACATAGACCACTTCCCAGTCCTCGTCCACATTCTGCATGGCTCCGGCCAGAGCGGCGTGAAACGCGGTCACTATCTCCTCTTCGTTATAAATCGGAACCACGACGGAAATCATGGAAGCTTCTCCTTGGATTCGACCCAAACAAAGATCGGACGAAAAATGGCTGCACCTCTTTGTTGCACAGCGCGGCCCGCCTGTTGTGTCGCACTTTATTGCCATGCGGGTTCGCCATCTTCTTAAAGATCTTAGGGCTGCAACCCAAGGCGGGGATGTACAGCTTTGTACTGAGTGGGAGCGTCATTCTCATGCAGGCTGATGCTCATGTAGGTTCCTCATCCTCAGGCAGGAGACGGGCCCATCTCATTCCTGGCTCATTGCGAGCGCATCATTAATTGCATTCTGAGATGGCATTGCGAGCACGCTATTGCGGCTCGGCCTGGAACACGCGCACCTTCCAGCGCACCTCAGTCGGCGTCAGTACGGCCACGTAGCGGGCGCGCACCGGCTGCCTGCTCAGCACCTTGCCGTGATCGACGATCTCGACTTCGTAATCGACCGTGTCCAGCAGTTGCAGCGACATTCCTTCCGGCGAATAAAATGTCAGGCGCACCCGATGCCCGGTGTCGCGATAACGCGTTTGCATTCCCAGTTTGGCCTGCTCGTGAATCGTGTCAACCCGTCGATGAGACTGGCCCTCGACCCGGCGCCGGTTGGGTGCACGCCGCGACCTTTAGGTTGCTTCAATACCATCTTGCCGTATCAAAACAAGACAGCTAATGCCAACCCCTACCTCGCTTTCGGAATCAAAATGCCTTGCGTGTAAATCAAGGCACGGCTTTCCGAATCGAACAACACAACGAAACACAACGAAAGTCCAACGATGGTGATACTGTGATTTCCGCTCCTGGAAACCTGAAGGCCGGCTCTGTGCCCGTGCTGGTTGTCGCGCTTGCCTGCCTTCTCTCCGCCCAGACGTACAAGGTTGGACCTTCTTCAGAAAAGCCCCAGACTTCAGAAAAGCCGCAGAGTCCTGCCGATCAGGCGCCGGCTACGAACAAGTCGCTAGGCTGGGGCTCGAATATCGAAAATGCGCGGCTTGCGCGGGCTGCGGAATTGGCTCTGAAAGAGGGAAACCATGCGGCTGCGGTGGATTACGCTCGGCGTGCGGCGCAGTCGGCTCCCAACGATCCCCAGTTGTGGTTCCTGCTCGGATATGCGGAGCGGCTTGATGGGAAGCTGCAACTTGCTGCGGACGCCTATGCTCGCGGCCTTCGCCTGAAACCTTCGTCGCTTGACGGAATTTCCGGACTCGCTCAGACCTACAGCGCTATGGGCAAGACTGAGGAGGCGAAACGTCTGCTGAACCAGATACTTTCAGCGGATCCGAAACGTATCAATGATGCGGTGATGTTGGGAGAGATTCTGCTGCGATCTGCACTATATGACGACGCGCTCGACGTGCTGGGGCGAGCGGAAAGAATTCAGCAAAGCGCGCGCGCAGAATTGCTGATGGCGCTCGCCTACGAGCACGAGAAGAAGCTCGACCAAGCGAACCGTTACCTCGAATTGGCCAAGCGCAATGCTCCGGACAGCCCCGACGTTCAGCGATCGTTGGCGGGCTACTATCGGGAGACAGGAAATTATCGGGCCGCCATCGCGGCGCTGCAATCAATCCGTAGTCCCAGACCGGATGTGAAAGCCGAACTGGCTTATACCTACCAGCTCGACGGCAAGCCCGACGAAGCCGCCAAACTGTATGTACAGGCCGCCAATGCGGCGCCGGGCGATTTAGCTTTGCAGCTCTCTGCCGCACAGGCTGAAGTCTCGATTGGCGCCATTGAACCGGCCAGACCATTTCTGGAGCGTGCCACTGCTCTCGAGGCGGAAAACTACCGGCTGCATGCAGTCCGCGGAGAAATTGCACGACTTCAAGAGCGCGATGAAGATGCCGTTCGCGAATACCAGGCTGCCTTATCTCATTTGCCGCAGACCCCACCCGAAGGGCCCCTCTATGGCATTCAGCTGCATATGAATCTGACGGAACTGTATCGCAGCTTGAGGGACGCTACCTCCGCGGAAAGCCAACTCAAGATTGCGCAGACAGAAATCAGCGCACTGGACGAGCGGGGATCCGACCGGCCGCAATTTCTGCGACTGCGCGCGTTGATCAAAATGACTAGCGGCGATCTGGATGGCGCAGGGAGCGACCTAAAGGAAGCGCTGGCGATCAATGCCAAGGATCCTAACGGTTTGCAACTCGAAGGAGATTTGCTGGTCAAGCTCGGCCGTACCGATGAAGCGATCGCCGTATACAACTCGATCCTCGCTCTTGATCCGGTCAGTCGATCCGCTCTTACTTCCCTGGGATATGTGTATCGCGAAGCTGGCCGCGATCAGGAAGCGGAAAAGTATTTTCAAGAGCTCGCCGCGGCTTATCCGACGTTGTATATCCCCTATCTTGCGCTGGGCGATATGTACACGGCACGGCGGGACTTCGCAAAAGCCGAAGCCGCATACAGCAAGGGATATGAGCTGGCGCCAAAAAACAGCCTGATCGTGGCGGGAGGAATGAACGCCGGCATCGAAACGCATCACTTTGAAGTCGCGGCCCAGTGGCTAAGTCGCGCCACTCCCGAAATGCAGCAGGAACCTCATCTGATGAGAGAAAAAGAGAGGTATCTAAGTTTCAAGGGTGACTATCAGCAGTCCGCCGAAGTGGGCCGACAAGCGATCAAGGAACTTCCCAGGGACAGAGACGTTGTCGTTTATCTCGGCTATGATCTGCTCAATCTCGAACAGTACGACGAACTTCTGAAGCTGACCTTAGAGTACGACCAGGTACTGCCCAAAGAGCCCGACATTCCTTTGCTGGCCGGGTATGTTCACAAGCATCAGGGACTGATGGCCGAGGCAGAAAAGAATTTTACCGAGGCTCTGGAACGGGATCCGGCGGTGGTTACTGCGTACGTGAACCGCGGGTACGTGCGGCATGATCTCCACCAGCCCAAGGCTGCCGCCGCAGATTTCGAGGAAGCGCTAAAGCGCGAACCGAAGAATGGCGAAGCCCACCTGGGACTCGCTTATGCGAGCCTCGATATGCATCGTCCCCGAATCGCTTTGCGAGAAGTGCAGCTAGCTGAAGCGGAGATGGGGGAATCGCTGCCCGTGCACCTGATTAGAGCAACCGCCTATGGGCAAAACGGAATGTGGGCGAAGGCAGCGGGCGAATATCGCATCGCGTTGAAGTATTCGCCGAACGACGGAACTCTGCATCTCGCATTGGCTGACACGTTATACGGGCAACGAGAGTACCATCAGGCGCTCGACGAACTGCAAGTTGCACAAAAACTCTCTCCCGACAGTGCCGCCATCTACGCGCAGCTGGCACGCGTAAGCGCCCAACTGAAAGACCGAGAGCAAACCTTGCGATATGTGGAACTGGCGGAAGACTACGCCCAGCGAAAACGGCACCCTTCGATTGTTCTGGATCAAGGCGACCAGAACCAAACTGCTAAAAATCAAACCGTTCCGGACCAAACTGCGCAGCACCAGCTAGAGAGCTCCGTATTTATTTCCACGGGGCAGGCTTTGAGTTTACTGGGCGATCAGAAGGCTGCCATGGAGCGTTTCGAAATAGCGCTTGCAGTGCCCGAGGGCGATCGCATCAGTGTGCGTCTGGCCATTGCCGAGCTCATGGCAAACCGGGGTGAGCTCAGTGATGCGCAGCGGCAGATCGCATTAGCTCTGATGGAAGCGCAGACCGGAGAAACCCTGCCGGCGACCGGGCAGGAGTTGCTGCAGGCAGCCAACATATTTCTAAGCATGCATGATTACCAACTGGCGCAGACATACCTGCAGCGTGCTCTGGTAGCGGGTGCATCCGATACAGCGGTGGGAATCGGCATGGCCAATACCTACCTGGCGCTGGGGGAAACGGTCCGGGCAAAGGACCAACTCTCGCTCATCAGCAATTCAGCCGAGAGTGACCCCGATTATCAGTATCTGCTGGCCAAGGCGAATGTGTATCGACAGGAACACCAAAGCGTTCAGGCGCTGACTGCCTTTGCCCAGGCTGCCAATGCCGCGGGTGAAGATCAGACAGCGGCCCAGGCTCTGCTTGAGGCCGGAGCCAATGAAGGGTTGAGAATCAACCGCCGGGTGAGCTTCCTTTCAACCTTCTCGGTCGAGCCCATCTTCGAAAACACGACGGTTTACCCTCTCGATGCCAAGTTGGATGCAATCAATTCACCGACGGCCAATACGGGACTGCTTCCGCCACCGCGTTCTTCCATTGAAACGCAATGGACCGGCGCCTATCACCTGCATCTAAGTTCCCTGCCCGACGCGAGTGGATTTTTTCAGGTGCGAAATGCCCGAGGTCAAATTTCAATCCCCTCCACAGCCTCAATTGTGAATCGAGATACGACGGACTACTCATTTAACTTTGGCCTGAATCCAACGTTTCATTTAGGCAGCAACATATTCACCTTCAACGCCGGCATTCAGGAAACGATTCGCAGGGACTCGCTCTCTCCCGTCGAAATGAATCAGAACCTTTTTCGGCAATTTGTGTACATGTCTACGAGTTCCTTTTTCAATATGGTCTCCCTGAGTGGTTATGCAATCCGTGAAACTGGACCGTTTACTCGGAGCACGCTGCATTCGCGGGATCTGACGGGCGCAGTTGATTTCCGTGTCGGGAGGCCGTGGGGGAACACAGCTCTGGTAACGGGATGGGGAGCCATTAACCAGTATTTCTATCCGGTGATTGCCGAGGATTTTTACACTTCCTCGTACATTGGTTTCGAACACCGAGTTTCCGAAAAACTCAGCTTCAGAGCGGTCGCGGAAGACCTGCGCGCGTATCGGGTGGAGTTCAATAAATACGCGGTTGCGCAGGCGGTGCGCCCGGCGGGAAGAATTGAGTTCGCTCCCACTCGACGTTGGAGCGTGCAGGCATCTGCCGCCTATTCGCGGAACATGGGCTTCCACGCCTATGACGCAATCCAGAGTGGCTTTGCCATTTCGTACCAGATGCCGGTGCACCGGCAGTTTAACGCCGAGGGGCAAGACGTCGAACTTCGATATCCGATTCGTTGTTCAGCGGGCATGCAGCAGGAAACTTTCTTTAATTTTTCGGGTGGGCAGAACCAGCAGTTTAGACCGTATTTCAGTATCAGTATATTTTAAGAACGGAGCCCAATGAAAATCTGTCTAGTAACGACGTTTCCTCCAAGCGGCCGCCAGTTGAACGAGTATGGGTTTTATATCGCTCGCGAACTACAACGCAATCCGCATATCAGTTTGACCATTCTTTCCGATGAACTGACCGACTATGAATTTGCGACTGACGCGGACGGCAAGTCGCTGAATGCTCCGCAGCAGGCGGAACTCGCAGGCTTTGATGTAATTCGCTGCTGGAAGTTCAACAACCTCACGACTCCCGTGCGTTTGCTAAACACCATACGGAAACTGAAGCCCGACGTGGTGTGGTTCAATCTGGTGTTCTCGAGCTTTGGCACACCAGAGTACCCGGTTGCGGCGTTTGCGGGACTCTCTGCGCCGGCTCTGACTCGAGCGCTTGGCTATTACACCCATATCACGCTTCACCACGTCATCGAACACGTCGATTTCGCCAGCGCCGGAGTGCGCCGCGAAAGACTGTTTCGCCTCGGCAGCGACCTTGCGACCAGAGCTTTACTGCGGGCAAATTCGGTCTCGGTTTTACTTTCGGGATACCGGCGAACCCTGGTCGAGAAGTACTCTGCGGAAAATGTTCTGTTGGGCACTCACGGCACGTTCGCATCATGCCCGACTCCTCCGGACTTTTCGAAACGCGGGAATCCAGACCATCGCATTCTGGCGATCGGACACTGGGGCACCTACAAACGATTGGAGACGCTCATGGAGGCCTTTCCCGCGGTGTTGAAGAAAGTGCCCAATGCCAAGCTGGTAATTGCCGGAGCCAATCATCACACCAAGCCGGGATATTGGGAATCGATCCGCGAATCGCACAAACATTTAGGGTCAGCGATTGAGTTCCGGGGATATGTTCCGGAAGATGCCATTCCCGATCTTTTCAGCAGCAGCTCGATTGTGGTTATGCCTTACGATTCTGCCACCGGTTCCAGCGGTCCCGCCCATCAGGCCTGTGAGTATGGAGTTCCAATTGTTTGCGCCGGCATTAACGATTTTCGAGATATGGCCATGGATGAAGATATGGCCATCAGTTTCTACAGGGTGGGAGACGCGACGGATCTCGCCGATCAGCTCGTTACCATCCTGCAATCTCCGGAGCAACAACGTCGAATGGCGGAGCACAACTTTTCGGCGGCGATGAAAATGACCATGGCCAACGTCGTCGGCAACTATCTCCGCTGGTTTGAACTCAAGCGTGCCAAAAAAGCCATCGGATCTGCTCCATCCTTTTCCGATGGGCCTGCCTCCTGGCGGCCTTCCGCGCTTTCGCCTCCCGTCCCAACTCGTGAGAACCAACAGGATGATCATGGTGCCGAAGACCTTCGAGAACCGTCAGCGCCTATTGAACGATCACATTGACACTGGTTGAAAACTGACTGGATCCTGAGCTCCCATTAATCGAGACCGCGTAGGTCGCGGGAGTGGGAGCTGGGGTGGCCTTGGCCGCATTGCTAACTCCTGCGCAAGAAGTGGCTACCATTCCCAACCCGATCAACGCGCAAATGGCGAGCGCCCGAGCGCTGCGCCCGCGTTGTGGAATTCCCATAAAGGCAAGTCCGACAATACTCAGGGATAGCAGCCAAGTGGCGCAGAGCAGGGCCGGTTTCCGCGACAATGGCAAGTTGCTGGCCGAGGCGGCAGGGCCGGCAATGACGAGAGCGGAATTCACCGGAGTCGAGCCGATGGTCAAGCTGGCCGGCGAGAACGAGCAATTCCATCCTGTCGGCAGGCCCGCGCATGAGAGTGAGACCGGAATGCTGAACGTTCCCGACTGTGGATTGGCGGTGACGGTCAAATTTCCCTCTTTCCCCGCAAGGATCGTCACGGACGAAGGAGAGGCGCTCAGAGACAGACTCGGCGGTGGCGGCGGCGGCGGAGGTGCGGAAACGCACGAAGGACTGTAACTGAGGGCACCGCTCATCTGGTTTGCCATACTGGCCTTGCCTGTGGCTTGTATAAAGAGCGTGTAGTTGCCGGAAGGGATCGGAAAGCTGCACAAATTCACAGAGTGAAGCCCCGTCGACAAATCGGTCAGGGACATCAAATTTTGACCGTCGGTACTGATGTAGACCGTATAGTGATCCACCGTGCTTTCATTTCCACTGATGGCCCACTGTAGGGTATTTGCGGATATCGCTCCCGATAGAGTTACACAATTGTCGATGCCGGATTCAATCTCTGTACCCTCTTCGTAGTCATTCCAGGTTACGAGTTGCAAATCGGGTAACTGCTTTCCGGAACTGTACAGACCGTTGATTTCGGAAAAGGTTTTCAGCCAGGTCTGGCCGCATTGCTGTCCCATGATGCGGTTTGAACCCCACGAAGCCAGCGTGTCGTTGAATCCTTTGTAGGTCGCTCCTACCGTCTGTTCACTGGGAAGTGACATTCCCGTGCCATAGAAGCTGGAAAGATAAGCCGCTCCGTAATCGGTGGTAGTCGGCATCACCCACGAATAGCTGCCGCCGCTTAAAACGTGGCTGAAGCCGTCACTGTTCTGAAACAAAAAGTGGGGGTGCGTACTCAAGGCCGAATTGAGTGCGTTCCAGTCTATGGTGTAGTTGAGATCGATATCGAAATTGGTGACGACCGGCAGACCGCCCTCGGTCATATACGCGGGCGAATGAAAGTATGTCTGCTCCAGATACTGCATTTGTGCGGTCAGCGCCTGTTGGGGAGTGCAACCGGAGCAGGAGTCCCACTCGATCGCCCCGTGATCGATCATGATTGCGAAGGTAAAACCGGGATGATTCTCGGCCTCTGCCATGAGCAGTTGCGTAGCCTGATCGATGGAGTTGTTAGGGCCGTACCAGGCGATGATCACACCGTTGATTCCGCGGCTGATCATATCCTCCACTTGACTCTTAATTTGTGCCGGATCTGTAGAAGTGTACCCGATATTGATATGGCTCGACTCTCCCCACCACATCATAAGGGCAGCATAGACTTTTGTTGTCGCGCCCGCGTACAGAAGCGAGTGAACGTCCATCTTGCTTACGTTGCCGGCCCCGCGGTTGCCGTTGGTTTGAAGAGTGAATCCATTGGCGGCGCTGGTGTTGTTAGCGGTCTGCGCTGCGAGAGTTGTAGTGGGTACGACGTAAGAGCTAGCCGAACCGAGCATCGGCACCGCAAGCAGCATAGCTGCAAGCGCATAAGTTTGTACGCGCATTTGCCCTCGACGCAACTAGAGCCGACGATCCAGTCGTGCTGGGACTTGGGACCTGGAAGAGGAAAAGGCATGCCTGCCTGTAGGTTTTCCTCTTTATTATCGATCGGTTCTATCTGGGAACGTGCTTAGGTTATGCGCGGTGGAGGGACGGAGGTAGATAACCTTGGTCGGAGAACCAAAGTAGTTTAGTTACCAAAGTAATGGGATATGTTTTGATAGGAAAGGTACGGCACCGAGAACCGAGCCAAATCCGAAAGCGCGGTGAAGGCGCTACCAGCGCTCGATCATGCCGCTCAGTTCGGAGTTGTGGAGGAGTCAGCGGGAGTTTTCATTCACAGTTACATTTTGCGCGACATACCGATTCCCATCGAAACGAGTGAGCACGGTCACATTCACGGCTTGACGTAGCTTGTCCCTTGCCGTAACCGCGGAGGGGCCGAGATAAATCTCATAACTCTTCCCGTCAGTTGCCGAGGTCATTACGAGCAGTCCCGTACTGAGATCCAAACCCGTTACTTCGCCTGCAAATGTGAAGGTGGTTCCTGGAATCGCGAGTATAGAGATTTCCTTTGCAACATCACGGCCACTGTTCTGCGGATCAAATTTCACAGCCACTAACGTTCCGTTCACGAGTTGGCTGAGAGAAACCGAGCGGCCGGCCTGCATGACTCGAGTCTGCGACGTGATACGCAGTCTCAAGGGCTGGGGGGAAATTCTGTCGCGCAGGATCAGTTGGCCGCTGCTGGCGGCATAACTCACCACGACTCCCTGACTCTCGCCGCCATTGGTAGGCCCTTTCAGCCGAATCGTACGCGCGAAAATGTTGCCCCCGTCCAGCATGGTGTCGATGGAAACTCGATCGCCAACGCGGAGCGATGAAATGGACGCCTCACTGCCATTGTTGTAGATATGAGAGCGAGGGTCGAAGTAAATGTTTAGTTTGCCGCCGCCAAATACCTGCACCGTAAACTCATCTTTCACGAGATCCAGTTTTTGCACCGTTCCGCCGATCAGGGAAACTTTGTTATGAGAAGACGCCGATGGCAGCTCGGGAAGAGAACCCGGAGAGGCCAGAGTGATTTCCGGCGGAGTGTCTGCCAAAGCATCGCCCGGTTTAATCGGAGTCGCTGTCGTGGCGGATGATGGGGACGCCGACCGCGCGGCGGAGGTGGATGTCGTACCGGAAGATGGATCGAGTGCAGGCGAGGCTGCCGTATTGGGCGCTCCGGAAACATTCAGGGTCGGGTCCACGGACTCAGGTGACCGCCCCTGCCCATAGGCCAGAGAAGCCAGTAGCGACGTGATACCCACCACCGACCAGATGACGATTGAAACCAACTTCACTGAGAACCGCTCCATATTTCCCCCACACTGAACTCTGGTTTGGACAATTGCTCGACGGAGTTTGGATGCTGATATACGCCATAAGGTAGTCATTGCAAAAGCGAATGGGCACTCAAAGAGGGGAGAAAAACTCCCGGCAAACCCTCAGCCTCGGTCGGCATCATAGCTGCGCTGAAGTGTGAAATATTGACCCCCAAGAGGTCTTGGAAAGATGTCCTGGAAACGACGGTTCGCCGTCACCGTGATCGGTATGAGTTTCGGCTTGGGCCCGAGCGCCCACGCAGGTGACCTGAAAATTACCCTACCGAAGAGAAGCCATATTACCGTCGTGCAGCGCCTGAATCGCGAAGGCGTTGAAGCCGTCCGCAAGCATAGTTACGAGAAAGCTGAGAAATTCTTCTACCAGGCCTACCTTGTCGATCCGGACGATCCGTTTACTCTGAACAACCTGGGCTATGTTTCTGAGCTGCAGGGACAAGTGGAGAGAGCGGCGAGCTTTTACGCGCTGGCCGCAAAGCAGCCGACCGATGCGGTCATCGATCTCGCCACTTCAAAACGTGTCCAGGGCCGATCAATGACGGAAGCGTTGGCTATCCCTGAAGGAACCCTGAAAATCAATCACGACAATGTTGAGGCGGTGCGTCTGCTGTCCAAAGGTCTCGCTCCGGAAGCCGACGTGCTCCTGCAGAAAACGCTGAAGACTGATCCGCAGAATGTATTCACCCTGAACAATTTGGGCGTCGCTAAGGAAATGGAAGGCGAGTCTCAGGAAGCACTGAAGTATTACGATAGCGCCGCCTCTTCACGTTCGGACGCCGCCGCCGTGGTCACGATCAATCAGTCATGGAGAGGCAAGCCGGTGGTCGAGATGGCAGCGCAAAACGCAAAAAAACTGCGCAGCCGTCTCGAACGGCAGCAGAACAATGAAGTGACGCTGGCCGAATTGAATTTCCGGGGCGTGTTGGCAATCAATCGTAACGATCTCCAGGCGGCCGATCGAGACTTTCGAAGCGCGTACGCTCTGGATCCAAATAATGCATTCGCGCTGAATAACATCGGATATCTCGCCGAGCTCCAGGGCGATCAGGAGACCGCCGAGTTTTTCTACGCTAAAGCCAGGGAAGTCACTGGAGCGAACACCAAAGTTGGGTTGGCCTCTCGACGCTCGGCGGAAGGATTGCCGTTGTACCAGGTTGCGAAGGACAGCGACTCCAGGGTCGAGGCCGTGGTCTCGCAGGAGCGCGAAGCACTTCGCCGCCAACGGGTGCCGATTGGATTGCGGCGACGGGACAATACGTTGATCGAGGAACCGCCCATACCACCGCAGTAGAAGCAGAATGCCTGGGTTCGGAAACGGTGGTGGTACCCGGGCTGGAACGGGCGTCGGTCGCGGCCTTCAGGGTATTTGTTGTACAACACCGAACTCGAATTGCACATCGAATTTAAGTCGTAGCCGAAGCCGGCGCTCCTGGACCACCTCACGGCTACAGGCGAAAGGAACGGCCATTCTATGTCCAGGTTCATGAAATATACAGCCCTTTGCTGGTTCAGTTCGATGAGCTTTTTTCTTTGCGGTTGCGGCGCAATTGGCAATCCCACGCCGGTTGGAAGTGGCCCGTCCCCCAATACTCCAGACGTTAAAGTTCTCAATCACATTATTTTTCTGGCGCAGGAGAATCGCTCTTTCGATCACTACTTCGGCGCGCTGCGAGGGTACTGGGCCAAGAATGGCTATCCAGATCAATCGTTTGATGGCCTGCCTCAGTTCAATCCTAGTTCTGGCGCAGCGCCGCTGTCTGGGGCGCCGCCCGCGCTTCCGGGTTGCGATCCGGCGTCACCTCCGCCCGCCGATTGCGTTTTCGACACCAATAACCTCATCACCTCCTATCACCTGACCACCCAGTGCATCGAGAACCCGAGCCCTTCGTGGGATGAAAGTCATGTCGATTGGGACTATACCGACCTGGTTGGCCAGACCCCTGCCAAGTTGAACGGGTTCGTCTGGACCGCCGCGCACGACGCGCGCGCCCAGCAACCGCCTTATAACGATGTCAACGGTATTCGGGCAATGGGGTACTACGATGGGGATGACCTGAACTATTACTATTTCATGGCCTCGAATTTCGCCACATCAGACCGATGGTTCAACCCGGCCATGACGCGCACCCAGCCGAACCGCCAGTATCTCATCGCGGGCACATCCCAGGGGCACGCGTATCCGCCAAACCCAAACAGCACGCTGCTGTCGGCGCCCACAATTTTTCAGGCGCTCCAAACCGCCGGCATCACCTGGAGAATTTACGTGGATCCGCAGGGAAGCAGTTGTTCCGGACCGCCCTACGACCCCAAATGCCTGGTGAACTTGAGCACCGTATCGGAGTTTCAATTCGGGCAGACGATCGTGTCGACGTATCCCCAAAACATCGCTCCGATCTCGCAATACTATACCGATGTGCAAAACGGAACGTTGCCGCAGGTCGCCCAGATTGAACCGGCGTCAGACGCCGGTTACGACGAGCATCCCTCAGACTTGGACTCAACACCGAATGATCTCCAAGCGGGAGCTAATTTTGTCGCTTCGCTCATCAACGGTCTGATGGCGAGTTCTTCCTGGAAAGATTCAGCTTTCATTCTCACCTACGATGAATTCGGTGGTCTCTACGATCACGTCTCACCACAGCCCGCCGTTAGCCCCGACGGTATTAAGCCAGAGGATTTACTTCCGGGAGATCCTTGCACCACGACTACCGGGCCAACTTGTGACTTTGTCTACACCGGCTATCGTGTGCCGCTGATCGTTGTCTCGCCCTATGCGAAGAAGAACTACGTATCGCACAGCGTGGCGGATACGACCGCGATTCTGAAGCTCATCGAAACTCGGTTTAACGTACCTGCCCTTACCAAGCGCGACGCCGCCCAAATCGATATGACCGAGTTCTTTGACTTTAGCAACCCGGTTTGGACGACCCCTCCTGGCAACATCCCCAGCCAAAACACCAACGGCGCGTGCTATCTGAATAAGTTGCCTTAGGTTGGATGGCTGTGCAGGGAATGCCAATGGCTCCAAGCACAGGGCTGCGAGCCCTTCCGTCTTAACTGCCATGAAGCGACCTTGCGCATCCAGAAACTCGATATACATGGCCCGCTGGTCTTGGAATGAGCCAGGGCCAGCGGAGCCGACTCTATTGGTCAGTGCGAGACGCACGCCGGGGGTGGAAATGTGGCGATGCCCATCCCACTGCCTGCCGCTCCCTGCCCCGTGGTGATGAAATCCCCAACTTCTGTAAGGGAGCCGTTCGCAGCTATGCGTTGAGCATCCACCTGCGCATAGACAAACCCGTAGGAGTAAAGATATTTTCCGTCGTTAGAGGTCGTGGTGGCGGCGACGCCGCCAGGCCCGAAGAAAGCTGGGTAGGGCGATCCTGGAGCCGGAGTCAACGCTCCGCCCTTACCCACGGCGAACGAGGAGATATCACTAGCGCCGTTGTTCCCAAAGGGATCGGTTACAAAGAGAAATTGATTGTTTGGACTTAGTGTTAAACCTGCGTTGAAGCCCGTTACTGTCTGGAAGGGAGAGCCCGGTAGAGGGTTCAAGCTGCCGTCAGAACTCATGTTGTAGACGTCGATGGCCTGCTGGTTGTCGATATGGAATGCGAGAGTGCTAGCACAGTTTACCGTGACGCCGGTGGAGGGACCGCTGCCGGCGAATGGCGAACCCGCAACCGCGCGCATGGATCCATTCGGCTCGATACTAAACACTCCAACCCCACCATTTCCCGAGGTTTCGCCGGCTAGCAGGAATCGGCCATTTGCCGACACTTTGAGTCCCAGCCAACTGTTTCCTGTTTGGAAGGGCGATCCCGGTATCTCCGACAGAGTTCCTGTCGCAGAAATCGAATAAGCTCGGATGACCGTCGCGGAATCGTCGGTTACGAAAAGAAACGCGCCATTTGGGCTTGGGGCAATTGAGAAGTCTCCGCTGAGCCCGTCAATCAGGAAAGGCGAGCCAGCAAGGAGGGTTAGGTTTCCAGTGCCGGGATTAATGGTGAATGCGCTGATGGTGCCGTCTCCTTGATTGACGGCGTAAAGGAGCGACAGAGACGATGTTCTCGGCACTATGGCAATGTCATTCGCGGAGATGCTACCGCCGTTGCTGCCATCTCCTCCCGTTGCAAACGGTGAACCAGCAAGCAGGGTAAGGGAACCGTCTGAGTTCGCTCGGAACGCAGAAACGGTGTTGGGCGCGCCGGTGGTAGCGGGAGAGGCGTTATCGTTGGTATATACAAACTGATGCTGTGCAAATGCGCTGGCCGCGACCAGCAGGGCAAAAACATGAACGAGCCATAAACTCTTTCTCACCACGAACCTCCGTATCTAAGCTGTATCGAATTTAAAGACTGTCGATTCTGAGGGTAGGGGCTGATAGCCTTGGTCCCACAAGGCCTTTATTACCGAGAGTGGCGAGGAGCGCCATCGGGAACAGGGCGTAATTGCAAGCTATTCTGGCCGTAGGTAGGCGCCTGAGGGACGTTGCCCGCAATCTGGCCGACTCCGGGAAGAATCGCAATCCGGAGTCGGTAGGGGAAATCATGTACTTTCGAGTGGGAAAGACCTCATTTTTTGCTTTCGCAATACAGTCTTTATGGTAGGATATGAATATTCGATCGGCAACTTCTTGCGAGCTCCGAGCCTTTAGCCCCGTTTCAAGAATGAAGTCGATCAACGGCAAAGCGCCAGCAACGCCACTTCTTCTGCGTCCGAAGCGTACCTCGCTTTCGGCCAAATTGTTCGATCCGGAAATCTGAATCGCAAGACCCGAAAGTCAATAGCAAGACCAGCAGTTCGGAATTAACACCAAATTTACAGGAGAACTGGTCTCATGCGTATCCCTGTCCTGAAGTCTGCCTCAAAAGGGAAGGTCCCGTTTTTGGCGGCAGGCTTGATCCATTCAGTTGATAATTCAGCACTTGCAGCTCAAGGCATTCCTACTCCGACAACTACATCCATAATGAAGTCTTCGATCTGCCTTATCAGTATGTTCCTGATGTTTGTAGCCTCAGCCTCCGCCAGTGTCAGTGTCAGCAGTCCAAGCAATGGCGCCACAGTGGGCTCCCCGGTTACTTATGCGGCGACCGCCAGTACCAGCACCTGTTCGAAGGGCGTGGCTTCAATGGGCATTTATGTGGACAACCAACTGCTCAAAGTCGTCAACGGAACGACCGTGAACACCAGTCTGGCCGTAGGTTCAGGCACCCACAATACCGTTGTAGAAGAGTGGGACTACTGTGGTGGCGCAACCTATGCGTCGATGACGATTAACGTCAGCGCCCAAACCGGCGTGTTTGTATCCTCGCCCACCCCCAGCAGCCAGGTAGGTTCGCCGGTGTCTTACGTAGCCTCTGCCACCACAGCCACTTGTTCCAAAGGCGTGGCCTCCATGGGTGTTTATGTAGACAACCAGTTAACGACGGTCGTGAGCGGAGCGAGCATGAACGCCAAGGTGCCCATTGGCTCAGGAACTCACAACACCGTGGTGGAAGCGTGGGACTATTGTGGAGGAGCGGCCTATACTCCCGTTCAAGTCACTGTGCAGGGCGGCCATGTAATTTCCAACATTCAGGCTAGCAGTGGATGGAAGAGCTGGGGTGAGTTGGCCCCCAGTTACAACATCTGTTCCTGGCCATGCTCGGGCGTCACCTGGTCCATGACGCAAAATATCGGTTCTCCTTCGCTGACCGGAAAGGCGACTGAGTTCTATTTGGGCGGCACCACTCCTTACGCCGACGTTCTCTACAGCATTCCTCTGCTGGGCCAGGGTTCGACGCAGGGCTTACCGGACACGAATCACACTCTCCTTCCCACGATTCACAACTTTACTTACGACGCGTACTTTCTTCCTACGAACCTCGCCGCGACACAGGTCTTGGAATTCGACGTCAGCATGTATTTCAACGGGCTGAGTTTGATTTGGGGCCAACAGTGCCGGGTGCTTGGAGGTTACACGTGGGATATCTGGGACAACATAAACGCGACATGGGTTTCGACCGGTATCCCATGCCACCCCGTGAATAATGCGTGGAACCATGTCACCATCCAAATGCAGCGCGAGTCCGACAATTGGCTGCTGTTCCAGTCGGTTACGCTCAATGGCGTCACCACTCCGGTAAACAGGTATTACCAGGCCAGCACGGCTCCTTCCAGCTGGTGGGGAGTGACGGTCAATTACCAGATGGATGGAAATTCCAAGCAAACAGGCTATTCCACCTACCTGGATGGGTTCAGCTTGACCTACTGGTAGAAGCAGAACCGGGGCACAGCCACTGTGCCCCGGGTTTACTCCTGTCGCGGGATCGAACCAACCCGACATCTAGGTAGTGAACGAGCGGACGTCTCCCGGGCCTGGGCTCAGCTCCATTTGAGAATCCAACAACTTGGCTGTTTCTCGCGGCTTTCCCGCGGCGAGACCCTCGGCTTTCCTCCGTCGCAGGGGAGGTAGTTTCTCGAGCACCTGTTGCAAAACGTCTCGCTTCACATCGTCAACTGGCTGCGGAGCGATGATCGACATTGCCGCCATTTCACCGAGAGCCAGATAAGACGCCCGGTTGCTGTGCAGAAAATCGATGGGATATTCGGGCTTCCGCGCTCGAGCCTGGATGGGGTCCGCGTCGAGAAGAAAACCGATATCCGGTCGCGGCACTAGCCGCAGCAGCAACCGTGTATAAGCCAGTGTGACTCTACCGTTCAGTCCCAGGTTGGCAAGTTCGTCGTAGTGATATCGATCGAAGATGACCACTTCGGCGTCGGCTCGGAGCGCTCGGTTTACCACCCTGCGCAGCGAGAGTGCGTCCAAGAAGTATAGGCCGAAGCGCACTGCTGTCATATACCAGGAACGGACATTCTTGTCGCGACGGTTGATCGGTCTCGTTGGGCTTCCAACTCCTTTTTCTCCTTTAAACAGAGTATGGCCGCTCACTTCTCTGATCCCTTTGAGACGCGCGACGTCATCCCAGAAAGTCACGAGTACGACGCGCAGACCCATCTCATTCAGCCGGACACGAAGAGCCTCGATTTGGGTGCTTTTGCCAGAACCGTCGATACCGGAGAAACTCACCAATTTAGGGCGGCGGTTTTCCGAGGTTTTCCTGATCATGAATCCCCCACAGCTTTCCGCTTGCTTGACTGGCTCAGCGAGGCCGGCTAGGACTCGCGGCCGATAAACCTACTACCGTTCCTATGGCAACGCCAGCCCCCACCAGAGCGCCAACTTTGATAAGGATAGAACGCGTTCGCCGCTGCTTAGCAGGTGCAATTGCGGCTCCCGCTGGCTGAGAAGCCGCAACTCCGGTGGCTTTGACGGACTCTGAGGCGGCAGTACCGACGGGCTGTTGAGTGCCGGTTTGCTGCTGGCCCCCGGCTTGCGGCTGAGTATTATTTTGCTGCGGCTGCGGCGCAGGCTGTTGGCCACTGGCGAGCCGGTTGTCAGCAATGATTTGCAAACGCACTGAACCAGGACTATCCGGGAAGGGTCCCGCCTGTGCCGTTTCAGTGTTCATCCCATCATTGCCGGCCTGAACTGGTGAGGCGGTTTCCCCACCGGAACGGGAATTTATCTTTTGCTGCGCGGATGCGGCTGCCGCGATAAATGGCGTAGACAGTGCAAAGAGGAGACAGCCAGAAATCTGAATTCTCAGCCAACTCCGTAAAATTCTCATTCTTACCTCCGAACAGCCAGACCCTCGCTCAAAGTCAGCTTGCTCCATCTTAAACCCGTTAGGCGGTGCTTTCGGAGGCGGTGGCGGGATATTTGGGGGTGAGGGGTTGAGGGGAAGGGGAGAGTTTTGGTGGGGTGGAATAGGCGAGGCCGAGGGCGTGCTGGAAGCCGTTGGGGGGGAGATGGTGGAAGCTGGAGACGGCGTCGGCGATGGTGTCGAAAGATTCGAACAGGCGGTGGACGCCGGTGAGTTCCAGGGTGGCGGCGGGGCGAGCGGGAAGGGCGGCGAGTTTGACGTCGCCGTTGCGCTTCATGGCTTCTTCCAGGCAGCGCAGCATGACGTGGATGCCGGCGCTGTCGAGGTGTTGCAGTCTCGAACAGTCCAGCACCAGGCGGGGGCGGTCGGAGTTCAAACAAGATTCCAGTTCGCGAAAAAATGCCCGGCCCTGTGTCACACTGAGTTTTTCCGGCAGTTGCTTTACCGCTACGGATTTCGCCATCGTCGTCATGATTTCCCAGGTCCCCGAAATGCTTTTTTTGACTTTAGTTCTTAAGTTCTTAACTTGAGTTCTTAACTTTTGTGGGCGAATGGTTCCTCGTCCCTGTAGAGAATGTAGAGCGGGGAGGGCGGGGCGGTGTATCCGGGCCAACCTGTAGAGCGGAAAAGGTTTTTCGGTAGGCCAAGGAGGCGTTTTTTGAGTCTGGGGAAGCCGTTTTTTCGATCCCAGAAGGGCTTAAGAAGATGCGGAAAACTCTTTCGCTGGGTCGATACCAGCCCAGCGGCTAAAGCCGTCAGTGATTTTGCAGCACTTACGGCAGCGGCTTGAAGCCGCGCCCTTTCAAAGCACAGGCAAAATCGGGCCAAAACACGCAAAATCGGACTTATTCTGCAACCCCTGAAGAACGTGGAGAGAGGGCTAGGAACCTTGCAGAAGGCGTTCCAGATCGGCCTCGGGGTCGTGCACGGCGTGGGTCAGCAGGTTGGCGCCATAGCGGAACAGGGTGGAGACATTGGTCTTATACCAGCAGCAGGTGGTCATGCGGGGGGAGAGTCCACAGAAGAAGCGCAGTTTTTGCAGGGTCTGGGGGGAGCTGAGGGCGGCGGCCATGAGGCGATGATTGCCATCGAGGATGGTGACGGGCTGGCTCGGGTTGAGGCCGATGAGCAGGACGGCGCCGGCATCGCCATCGCTATTCTGGCGGAGCTGCTCGCGCATGGAGGCCAGCTTAGCCACAAAAGTTTTTTCCGCGATGTTGTGGCCGCGAAAGGTGCGCAGGCGTTCGGCGACGACGGGGAAGGCAAAATTGCCGCGGGCAAACTTGCGCCACAGAGCGCGGGGGAAGACGCGAATCTGATCGAGATTTTCGGGCCCGACTTCGACCTGGTGCCATTGCGTGCCGCGAGGCAGCTCGCGCCAGAGCGAGAGATGGCGGATGAAGAACAGGGCGCGGCGCTTGGCGTTTTCCCCGGTATCGTCGAAGTGGGGATGGATCACCAGCTCGCGCAGACTTTCCTGGTAAGGCTCGAAGACGGGACTGTTGAAGTCGCTGCGCAGAAACTCGGCAATAACTTCGTCTTCGGAAACCGGACGCAGGATGCGGAGGCCGGGCGAGCCGGCAGCAGCCTGCAGCCGGGCTGCGCCCTGGAGCCAGTGCAGCAGGAAGGGCGCCGCGACGACGACCAGCAGAATCAGCATGAGCAGCAGCTGGATCCAGATCACCTGCTGCAGCGAGGAATGGAAGCGGCAGATGCCGGCGACGACGACGCCGCTGAAGGCTAGCTGCACCCAGGTGTTCGAGATCTTGTAGGCCATCTCGTAGGCGATGATGACCACGCTCAGCGAGTAAATCACGGTGGTGACAGCATAGAGGCCGAGCAGATAAGGCAGGCCGTATTTGCCGGCGATGGAGAACTGCGCGCCGAAGAATGTGGTCCAGATCCAGGCCGGCGTGAGGCGCAGCGCGAGTGCGAGCACGGAGCCGATGGCGGCCACCAGCAGCAAGGAAGTGGCCAGCACGCCGTGGCCTTTTCGTTCTTTTTCGCGGGTGCCGGCGACAATGGGGAACATGCTGTTCACCACAGCCGAGGAGAAGGCAAAGATGACGCGGCCGACCAGAGCGACCGCGGCGTAGAGGCCGGCTTCAGTGGGGGGAAAGAAGTGTTTCACTAAGACGATGTCGCAGTTGTTGATCAGCACCTGGCCGACAAAAAAGATGATGGCCTGCAGGGCTTCGTGAAAGGCGTGGGGCAGCCGAATATCGGTTTGAACCCGAGGCGCGAGTTTCGAAGCGGCGGCAAAATAAGCCAGAGCCACGGCGGCGGCGTTGGCCGCAATCACACCGCGCACGCCGTAGCCGAGCGCGATGAGCGCGAGCGATCCGCCCAGCCGCGCCAGTCCTTCGACCACGAGATTGATGGCCAGACGATGGAAGCCGTAGGCGCCTTGAATGTAGCCGCGGCGGCTGCCCAGCGGAACGTAGAACGCTGCGCCCATGGCGAGCAGCACCACCAGCATGGGAGTGGGCAGGTTGAGGTAGTTGGAAATCTGAGTTTGAAACCCGAACAGGGCGAGCGCGACGGCAATGCCCGCAGCCCAGGCGCTGCGCTCGAAGCGGCGATAGACCGCGCTTTTTCCCTCGAGCGTGCTTTGCTGCGCCACCACTTTGGCGCAGACGATCTGGAAGGAAAGCGTGACCGCCGAGATCAGGGTGAGCAGCGTGTAGACCGCGGTGGCATGGCCAAAGCCGGTGGGGCCGAGGAAGCGCGCCACCGCAATGTTGTAGGCCAGATTGATGCCGGTGACGAAGCCGGAACCGGAGAGCAGCACCACGCTGCCCGACAGGACGCGGGCCTGCAAGGTCTTGGTGGTGGCGGGCGTCGTGGCCGGGGTTGCGGTGTGCGGACCGTTCACCACGTCTTGGGGCTCCAGTTTGCTCAGCATTAGACAGGAAAAATGATGGGTGAGTCCTCGGCACAGTTCTGATGCCAAAACCCACCTTCAGGCTGCTTGAGGAGTCGGCCCGTAAGTCAGGGGCCGGGCCGCGCCTGCCCGCCAGACGAGGAAGAGTCGCAGTTGGCCAGGCCGCGCTCAATCGCCGTGCCCTCTTCGTAATCGTTCCAGGTGGCGATCAGCAGGAAGGGCATGGCATGCTGGGCGGCGTACTGCCGGGCCAGTTTCGTGGTGTCGGAAAAAGTCTGGCCGCAGCGTTGCGCGATGTGCCGGTTCAGGCTCCAGGAAGCTTTGCTGTCGTCAAAGCCCGCCCAGGCCGCTCCCACCGCGATCTTGTCGGGATATTGGGATTGCATTTTCTGATAGAAGTCTTGCAGATACTGTTGTCCCCAGTTGCTGCCGTCGGGTGTCCAGCCGGCTTTGCCGGGTTGGACCCAGGCATAGAGTCCATCGAAAGCAGCTGGGTAGGAGCCAGGATCGTCTTCATAAATCAGCAACGGCGCAGGACTCCACTTGTCGATCGACTCACGCACCCGGTTCCAATTGGTGTGTCGGCCCTTGGGAAAAATAAAGATCACGGGCCGTCCGTTGTAAGTGAGATAGGCCTGGCGTCCGCGCGCATCCTGTGCCAGATAGGTTTGGTGAAAGGAGTTGAAGTCCGAAAGCGCTTCGTCGGTGGCGCCGTTTTCTTCGTCGCTTTCGTCGTACATCATGGCCACATGAAAGTTTCTTTCCCCGGCAATCGACTGCATCAGCGCGTAGGCATGATCGATGAACGGTTCCCGATCTCCATACCAGTCGACCACGAAGCCGGTGATGCCCTGGGCTTTGGCCTTGTCGATCTGCTTGCGGATCACCGCCGGATCCTGGGAAGAGTAGCCGACCGAGATGTGATGCGGATGTCCGAACCAAGGCTCATAGACGGCCAGCAGCGCAGTCGGCACGGGACTGGACGGGGCGCTCTGCCGCCAAGAGGGATGCAGCGCGGGATGCGAACAGCCCTGGAGCAGCAGAAGAAACAAAGCAGAGATGGCCCAGAAACTTTCCGCCATGCTGATGGGACGCGAGTCCCCGCGATGCGAGTTGTATCTACGCACGGCTACGCGACTCGCAGCGATTCCCGGCTTGCGCGACGGTCCGCGGCCACCTCGGCGGAGTTCAGCTGCGACGCGTACTGGGAAGCATAATGCACCTGGCTGATGATCGACAGTGGGCGCTGGCGCACTTCGTCATACACCCGTCCCAGGTATTCGCCCAGCACGCCCAGGCACAGCAGCAGCAGGCTGCCCGTCATAAAGATCGCAGCCGCCAAACCAAACCCCAAAGGCTTCAGCGGACTGCTCGACGCCAGCGCGCAGATCGCCATCACCACCGCGGCAAACACGGCCATCCCGGACAGCGCGAAACTCATCCGCAGCGGCTTGTAGCTGAAGCTGGTGATCGCATCCATGGCGTACTTGATCCGGCTGAGAAAAGTGAGTTTGCCTTCGCCGCCCAGGCGATCCTGCCGGTCATAGAGCACCACGCCGGTTTTGTACCCGACCCAGGCGCGCAGCCCGGGCAAGTAGCGGTTGCCTTCGCGCAGGGCGTTGATGGAGTTCACCGCGCGCCGGTCGAGCAATCCAAAAATCCCGGCGTTCAGTGGAATGGGATAGTCAGACAATGCGCCCAGCACGCGATAGAACAACGGAAACAGCAGAGCTAAGACTTTGCGCCCTTCCTGCCGGCTGCGCCGCACCGCCGTCACCACTTCGGCGCCATCGCGCCAGGCTGCAATCAGTTCCGGCACCACGTCCGGAGGATCCTGGAAGTCGCCATCCATCAGCACCACGGCGTCGCCTGCGGCGGTTTGCAAACCCGCCGTGATCGCGCCCATGTGTCCCCAGTTGCGCGACAGGTCGACCACCACCACGTGCGGATCTTCTGTTTGAAGTTCCTTCAGCAACTGCAGCGACGAATCCCGCGAGCCGTCGTTCACATAGACCACTTCCCAGTCCTCGTCCACATTCTGCATGGCTCCGGCCAGAGCGGCGTGAAACGCGGTCACTATCTCCTCTTCGTTATAAATCGGAACCACGACGGAAATCATGGAAGCTTCTCCTTGGATTCGACCCATACAAAGATCGGACGAAAAATGGCTGCACCTCTTTGTTGCACAGCGCGGCCCGCCTGTTGTGTCGCACTTTATTGCCATGCGGGTTCGCCATCTTCTTAAAGATCTTAGGGCTGCAACCCAAGGCGGCGATGTACAGCTTTGTACTGAGTGGGAGCGTCATTCTCATGCAGGCTGATGCTCATGTAGGTTCCTCATCCTCAGGCAGGAGACCGGCCCATCTCATTCCTGGCTCATTGCGAGCGCATCATTAATTGCATTCTGAGATGGCATTGCGAGCACGCTATTGCGGCTCGGCCTGGAACACGCGCACCTTCCAGCGCACCTCGGTCGGCGTCAGTACGGCCACGTAGCGGGCGCGCACCGGCTGCCTGCTCCGCACCTTGCCGTGATCGACGATCTCGACTTCGTAATCGACCGTGTCCAGCAGTTGCAGCGACATTCCTTCCGGCGAATAAAATGTCAGGCGCACCCGATGCCCGGTGTCGCGATAACGCGTTTGCATTCCCAGTTTGGCCTGCTCGTGAATCGTGTCAGAGAGTTTCTGTTTGGCCGTGCCCACAAAATCGGCATCCAGCAGCTCGGCGCGATTCTGGTCCAGTGCCACGCTCAGGCTGCGCCAGGCGGCCAGATAATCACGCACGACCGCAGTCTCGGTCTGCTTTTCCAGGGTTCGCGGCCCAACAGCGTTCGTCGGCTCAACCTGCACTGCCGGCTTATCGGCCACAGGCTCGTCCGCCGCGAAGACGAAGATCGCCGCGAAGACCGAGCAGAGAACCAGCGAGCTGCCCATTCGCAGCAATTCCCACGTGGATGATTTGTTATTCATGACTACTTCCACCGAATCTCGTTGCCCATCACTACTCCGGTGGCAACCGAGATGGTGGCTCCCGGATAGGCCGGCATCTCCGTGCGCGCCACGCCGCGTTTTACCGGCACATCGACGGTGGCTTCGCCGTCTTTGTAAATCTCCTTGAAAGTCACAATCGTGCCGTCGGGCACGGCATTGCCGCTGCAGTCACGCACCGGTTCGGTTTCAAGCGTCAGCCGCGGTTGCGTCTGCGTTTGTTTCGCGCCTGAAAGTTTCTGATTCGATAAGTGCGCGTTCATGCGCAAGCGGCAGGGATCGCCGGGAACCTGCTGGATCACGCGCGTGGCGCTGACACTTCCGCCGCGCGCGATGAATTGTGCTGGGCCTTCCTTAGTCGCAGAATTTAACTTGGTCCAGGCCACGCCATCGCGCGTCACGACCGTGCGCGCCTGGCCCGCGCCTGCCACTCCCGAAAGTTGAAACGAAACTTCGGTCGGCGCGATGACCAGGTTGCGAAAGGTATCAAACACATACACCACGCCGCTGATTCCATTCTGCAAGTCCACCGCGAGGCGCGACGGTTTCGCCAAGAAGCTCAAGCTCGCCGGATGCGATGCTACCGCATCGAAGGCGCCATTCTCGGTCGCGGAATCGCCTACCAGCACGGCCACGTAGTGCCCCGCATTGTGCAACTCGCCGGCGGCAAAAGAAACGTTCTGACCCAGCGTCACCTCGCGCCGCAGCACCTGCGCCGGTCCCACAAGGTAGAGCACTGCCTTGCCGCTGCCGGTCGTCGGAATCGAAAACGCGCTCCCCGCTTCCACCGTCCGCGGTACTTCCAGAGCGCGCGTCTGCGCCATGGCCAACGGCATTGCGGCCAGCAGCATTGCTGCCAACAGTAGCGGCAACTTAGATCGGAACTTCATGATGATTGCGAGCTTGATTTTCTGGAACTTCATTGAAACTGGCCCGAAGTGTAAGTCGTCGTCACCGCGCGCTGGCTGCTCACTTTGCGTGCCAAATCCGCAGGAACGGGAATGGCAAACGACTCCGGAATCTGCGGCAGCAATGCGCGGTCGATATACTGATCCGCCACCCACACGAGTTGCCCGTTGCTGTCATACAACGTGCCCAGCACGTGTGCGACATTCACCACCTGCCCGCTTTGATTTACCAGCTTGCCGGTGAAAGTCGCGCCTGGCGGGGGATTCAGCTTCTGATCTTCGATCTCGATCACCGGATCGGCCGAGGCCGCGATCAGCGTCGACGACGGTTCCATCTTCACGCTGTCCACTTGCGACAACTCCACCTTGCGAAAGGCAATCAGAAACGGCGTTACCTGCTTGGGCAGCAGCACGTGCGAGATTTTGTCGAAGCTGTCTTCGGTGGCAATTGCCGCACCGTTTTTTCCCAGCAGGGTCGCCTTCACGTTTACGTACGCCGGCACCACATCTTCGTTCAGCACTTCGCCCATCAGCACCACGCCCTCGGCGCGCTCCACCGGATGCATGTCCACGATGCGCACATGCGGAGCTTCCACGTCCTGCGCTCCCCAATCGTCCTCCGGCCCGCGATAGATCACATCCCAGCGCAAGTAGTTCACCGCAATCACCTGCGGCGGCACCCGCGGCTCTTTCACCAGCGGCCACACCACCTGCCAGCGTCCGCCACTGTTCACGACCCGCAGTTCACGGGTATCGGCAAACGTGCCCAGCACCGTCGACCAGCGCAACCGCAGTTGTACCTGCGCTTCCTGCTCGGTGGCATGCTGCGGACGCACCTCGAAAGTGTCGAGTGAGGCATAGGTGCGCAGGCTGGAATACCCACCCCGCAGGTCGTGCTCAAAATCCAGTTCGCTAAACTCATTCTTGTTGGCGAGATTGGAATAGGCCCGCTGCCAGGCGTTCTGCGCGATCTCGTGCGCCAGATTGTTCACCGCCGCTTCCGGCGTCGAGGAAGCCCGCAGCAATTCCGCTCCCGCTCCCGCCATGGCCACCGCGGAAGGCCCCGGCCAAATCGTTCCAATCACAATCAGGACCACCGTCGCCGCCGCAAGCACAATCGCCAGCAGACTCCCTCCAGCGCTCCCGCGGCCACGATGGACACCATCAGGATTCAGGCGAGCTGGATTTTCGCCATCACGAATGTCGCTGTTCACGAGATCACCCGCTCTCTTTCCTGCGCCATCACCAGATCCCGCTGCGAGTCCGATGCAACCTCATCCCGCTCGCGCCATCGCCGCTCCGGGATCAGCACCAGCAACAGCGCCAGCAAACTGCTCCCGATGGGAAAGATGCCCCACATCAACCCTTGCCATGCCGGAGGAATCTGCGGCGCATTCACCGGCACGGCCGGCGCCACCGCCTCTTTACTCCACACGCCGATCGTCTTGTCTTCCAGATCATCCACCTTGCGCCAGCCGGCAAACACCAGCAGCGGATCGTAGTAGGGATCGCGCACAAACACCCACTTCAGTCCATAACGATCCGCGTGATGCAGCATCGCGTTCAACGCGTCCAGCCCGGCCTTGCCAAAATACTTCGAACTGGTCAGCGCGGCCGCTCCATTCTCGGTCAACTCCGGCAGCATGCGTCCCGAGTTCCATTCCCCATCCACGCTGCTGGCATCGGTCAGTACCGCCAGCCGCGAAATCTTGTTGCCAAAGCCCAGCGTGATGTAGCGATAACGATCGTGCCCATCGCGATTCAGCCATGTCGCGACCGCGTCAATTTTAAAATCCGCCGCATCCGCCGGATGGTAGGTCCCCCACGCCACCGCCAACCCACAGGTCAGCGCCGCAGCCGCCGTCAATCCCACCACCGCGCGCACGCGATAGCGATCGATCAGTTCGCTGGCCAGCAGTCCCACAAAGGGCAGAGCCAGCAACGTCGCCCAATAAGTGAAGCGCTCCATGGTCAGCACTTCAAAGGCCCGGCCCAACAAAATCCGTCCCACTGGCGTCGTTCCTCCCAGCCCCACCAGAGACGCCACCCAGAAGCCGAACAGCAAGGGACGCAGCCGGCGGATCGTCGCCCCCCGCCAGAAGATGTAGGGCAGCGCCAGAATCAGCGCCCCGTAAGGAATTACGAAGTAGTTCAAGCCCCACTGCGGGCTCAGAATGTAATTAGCGCGGCTGGGATGCGGAATCGGCGCCTGCGTCACCGGATAGTGAATCAGCGCGATCCAGAAAGGCAGCAGCACCACCGCCACTCCAATCCCCACCACCACCGCCAGACTCACGCTGCGCATGACAAACGCGGGAATCGAAAACGATTTGCTTTCTCTGTCCGGTCCTGCTCTGTCCGGCCCTGCCGCACGCCGGGCGCTTCTTTGCCCGTCCAGCACTACCAGCGCCAGCACCGGCAGCGCGAAAAACAACGACCCGAAAAGCAGCGTTGCATGGTGCGCCGCCGCGGCGGCCACCGACAGGGCCGCCCCTTTCAGAAACGAGCGTCCCTTGCCGTAGCGCACCCACTCGAAGAGATAGGGCAGTGCATTCAGATATAGCGGCGCCGCGCACGTGGTCGATAACTGTCCCGCTGAATAAATCAGAAACGATTCCGACCCTAGAAACACGCTGGCCAGAGCGGCCAGCGACGCCGCCCGCCGGTCTACCCACAAAAGCGAAAAGCGATACACTCCCACAGCCAGCAACAGAATCCCGACAAACTGCACCGCCATGTACGCCATGTCCAATCCCAAGACGTTTGACACCACTGCCAGCCACTGCTGCGGCAGCGGCGGATATGTGGTCTGCGAAAATCCCGCATACCATTTCGGATTCCAGGGATCGAACCAGTGATGCAGATAGTGCGAGGCGAAGAAAATATGAAAGTTGGTGTCGTAGGTCTTCAGCGGCAATTCCATCAACAGGAGCGGCAGATGCACTGCCACGGCCGCCAACAAAATCAAACTCAGCGGTAGGGCCCGGTTTTCAGTTGGAATTGCTCCGGGTCCGGGCGGGATGGCGCGGCTTTCGGACGCTATTGCTCGTGTCACAGGCGCGGCGGACGCGTTTCGTTCCACAACTCTCCCTCGTTCTGGTTTCCCCTCGACCGTTCTTTGGTGCCCCAGTCCACCTTTAGGTTGCTTTTTTAAACCCCGGGAACTCGTTGTTGGGCGTTTGCGTTCCCGCCGTTGCGGTTTGGCCCAACTTCAAGCGAACTCCTCGGGGACGCCAACCAAGGCCGTCGTTCTCACATCCAACTTACGGGCTGTCTCATCACAAACTTGAACGGAGTTCCATCCGATGGAACATGTGCGCGACTCGTCTAAAAACCTCCAGCTCTTGTCTGAACTCTTGCTCAGTACCCCCGTCACGGCGCCCCCTGTTACCGAGAAACAGACGGCCTCCAACTGTGAAACCTACTCCGACCAGGGCTCTCAACTTGCTACCGTTTTGGGTCCGAATGACTTCGAGAGTCTCAAGGCACTGGCGAACACTAATCATGTCATCATGCGCGCATTCCCTCCTCTTCAGCAGATTTTCGAGGCCCAGGGAAGGCATGAGGCAGCCGAGTGGGCTGGCGGCGCAATTGAGGAAGAAACTACCCGCATCAACCATGCTCTAGCCTTTCTGGTCCAGATCTGTACAAAACTCGAAGAGGGCGGATGCCCTGTCATCGTAATCAAGTCTTTGGATCATTGGCCGGATCTTGGCAGTGACTTGGATCTGTACACCGACGGTGACCCCACCCGAGTCATCGAGCTCATGGGTATGCACTTCAATGCCAAGCCCCATGACCGCAGCTGGGGCGATCGTCTGGCCAACAAGTGGAATTTCGTGGTTCCCGGATTGCCTGAGCTTATTGAGGTTCACGTCCAGCGCCTCGGGCAGACCGGAGAGCAAACGGCCGTAACCCGTTCTCTCTCAACTCGAGCTCGGATGGCCGAGGTGCGCGGCCATCTTTTCCGCGTTGCCGCTCCGGAAGACCGTTTTGTAATCAGCACGCTGCAACGCATGTACCGGCACTTCTATATTCGCCTTTGCGACATCGTGGACAACGCCGGGCTGTTGGACTCGCACCTGATCGACTTTGAATATTTGCGTTCTTTGGGCTCGACGGCTGGGCTCTGGGAAGGTATCGCCACGTATTTGACAATTATTTCGGAGTACGTCGAGTCCTATCGCGGGAGCGGTGTGCCTCTTCCTTCATTCGTGACAGGATCCGCGAAGTTCGGAACCGATCAGGTCCGTTTCCGGCGCGATTTTCTGCGCGTCTCGATCCTGCCACACTCTATGAATCTGTACGCCTCTGAGCTGATGAAACTGTTATTGAAAGGCGAAATGCGAAATAGCCTGCGCCTCAGTCTGTTGCCCGGCCTGGCCACCGCCGCCGCTCTCGGACAAAAGATAACGGGAAGCGACAAGGGAATTTGGTAGTGGGCCGTAACCGGGAAAGGTAAGAATCCAGAAAGAAACATACAGCCTTCGCTGGATTGCACTCCATGCGTGCTTTCTCTAGGTTAACTATAGTGATAACCCCTGAGGCCGGGCTATGCCAATGAAAAAAGCATTTTGCGGCGAGTAGGAGCTGGCGAGTAGGAGCTCAAGAACAGCGCGAATACGAACACATCAGGGAACGCGCTGGACGCTCTCGACGCTACGGCAGCAGGGCAGAAGAAGTTGCGGCGTGGTGATGAAGCAGCACCAAGAAAAAGGCCACAGTCCGGGGAAATAAAATCAGGATTCCGTTGAAGGTGTTTTCCTGCGGAAGCCCTTTGTTAGAACGGCGGAGTTCGCAATCGGTTCACGAAAGGCTTTCGCATGGTCCGCATTCTTCTAGTCGACGACAATCCCGCGGTTCGGCGCTATCTGCGCGCCATTCTTGAGCAGCAGGAATCCTGGCATGTGTGCGGCGAGGCGCGAACCGGCGCCGAGGCGCTCCACCAGGTGCTGGAGGCACCACCGGATCTGATCCTGCTCGACTATCAAATGCCGGATCTGAATGGCGTGGACGTCGCCAAACAGATTTCTGAGCTCTTCCCCAAAATTCCTATTCTGATGGTGACGCTACACCTTTCGAACCAGCTGGCTGAAGCGGCTCGCCAAGCAGGAGTTCGCGGAGCCTGCGCCAAGCAGGATATTGGGTCAGTGGTCGAAGCCGTTAATGTTTTATTGCACGACAAGACTTATTTCCCCGGCATCGCGTCTGCCCACAACGCCTAGAGCCGCCGGTCGTGCCCCCACAACCTTCCAGTCGTCGAAATACAGGATTCCCTGTATTGGACCGAGTCTACGCGAACGTTAGCCTCATTGGGTTAGGGGCCCTCCCCCCCGATTTTGTGGCGTTCAAATTAAAAATGATTTTGGTCAGGCTTGTCACAAACGATCGATACAATGTGGCGAATCGTCTGGTCTCCCCAAAGGACTGAAATCGAATGACAATTCGCATACTGCTGGTTGATGACCACCCAATTGTGAGGCAGGGCTTGAAAACGCTTTTGGAAGGGCATTCAGGGTGGGAAGTCATCGGAGAAGCGTCGGACGGGGCTGAAGCGGTGGAGAAGGCAAAGGATTTGAACCCTGACGTGATGGTACTCGACGTCACCATGCCGAGGATGAATGGCCTCGAGGCCTGCCGTCTGCTGCGGCAAGAGTGTCCCGGACTCGAAATTCTATTTGTTACCCAGCACGATTCTCCACAAATGATGCGGGAGGCCTTGGAAGCTGGTGCCAGGGGATATGTCGTAAAGTCCAACGCTGCCCGCGATCTGTTAGCGGCCGTCGATGCGGTAAGCCAGCATCGGGTCTTCACGGCGTTGAATGGCCGGAACGTTGCCGAGTTACGCTGAAGGGGCGAGTTTCTTACTCAGAGATGACTCTTTAGCTCCATCCGGGTCTGGAAAGAGGGGGAATATGAAGCTGAGGATCTTGTTAGCCGATGACCATGAAATCGTCCGCCGCGGGTTGCGAGCGCTCCTGGAAAAGCATGAAGGGTGGGAGGTCTGCGGCGAAGCCAGCGATGGCCGCGAGGCCGTCGAAAAGGCATTGCAGCTGAACCCCGACGTCGTCATTGTGGATATCGGAATGCCGAACCTGAACGGCTTGGATACTACTCGCCAACTCCTGCAGCACGATCCTCATTTCAAGGTAATCGTGCTCACGATTACGGACTCGGATCAAGTCATCCGCGAGGCGCTCGATGCTGGCGCACGCGGCTTCGTTTTGAAATCGGATGCTGCGCGCGACCTGGTGTCTGCTGTCGAAGCGCTCCAGAATAAGCGCATGTTTTTCACTCCGCGGGTTAATGATTTGGTGTTGGCCGGCTTCCTCGAAAAGGGCCAGACCGTTTCCCGGAACGAGGCGCCCAAACTGCCGACTCTGACGGCGCGGGAACGCGAGATTACTCAGTTGTTGGCGGAGGGCAATAGCTCCAAGGAAGTTGCATCTCTTTTGAACTTGAGCACCAAGACGGTGGAAACGCACCGCAGCAATATTATGCGGAAACTGAGCTTTCATTCCATTCGGGATCTGGTTGTTTATGCCATCAAGAACAACCTGATCCAGATTGAGTTGCCACCTCCACCGCCTAAGACCCCTGCCGGTCCCGGGCCCACAGTGGCATAACCGGTGGTGGCCCGGCCATTCTTATCGATTTAGCTTTGACCACATTAAATTCCCGTCTGCATTTGAATCCGGTCTAGCTACCGGACACTTTCTCCAGGATAGTATCCGCTTTGCGTGCGTACGATGAGCCGCGCGCGGTCTGGCCCTTTGGCCTCGACCCGAAGAGCTTGGTATCCCGTCTTCCCAGACCCTGGCTTGAATGCAAGCGTGTATTGGCTGCGTATGTCGCGGGCCACGCTTCGCGTAATTTCGTCCACTTCATCCAGACTCTGGGGAAAGAATGCCACTCCGCCAGTGCTTGTTGCCAGATTCTGAAGCGCATCGCGGCCAGTTCGTGTCATGCCTTCATCGGTCAGTCCGATGGCATACACCGTTGTTCCCTTTTTCGGCTGCAACCTGCGAATGGCATCTTGCAATGTTTCCTGGCTCATGTTGTCCTGTCCGTCCGTAATTACCAAAAGCACTTTTTTGGTCAGCCTCGGATTATTCTGCAGATGCACTGCGGAGGCCACCACGGCGTCGTAAAGCGCGGTGCTTCCCCGGCTAGAGACTTGATGCAATGCAATCTGCAGCAAATTAACATCGGAAGTGAAGTCCTGATCCAGATAAGGAGTTTGATTGAAATTGACGACGAAAACTTCATCCTGGGGATTGCTCGCACGAATCAGATTGATGACGGATTGATTCACCTTTTCGCGCTTGTCCCGCATGGAACCCGAATTATCGATGACAATTCCCAAGGCAACAGGAACATCCTCGCGGCGAAAGGACGTAATGGGTTCGGGCACATTGTTTACATAAATAGAGAAGGCCTTCCGATCCAGCGACGTCACCAGTCGCCCCGCCTCATCGGCGACCGTAGCGTGCAAGACCACCTCTTGCACCTGCTTTTTGAACACAAACCGGCCCGAATCATCCGACTTGTCCGCTGTGATCGGAGACTGTTGATCCTGACCAGATGGCGCCTGGTCACTCGGTTGTTGGCTGGACGGTTCCTGAACGGTCGACGGCATTGCGGTGCGAGGAGGTCCATAGTCTGGATCCCATGCGGCAGGCGGCGGAGTAGACGGGCTACTCTGAGCTGGCGAAGAAGTCTGCGCCCACGCAATCGCGCACAAAACAACTACAAGGCCTGCCATTCTCAGTCCTGAGCGGAGAACTATATTGGTACCAAAGTGCATTGGACAAGCCTCCGTGCATGCTTTTAGATGCCATTCCCAGTAGGGCTGCACAGTTTTTTGTGGGCACTGTATCCGTACCGTTGTCCAGGCAATATCCCGCCTTGTCCCGTCGTGGTTACGGAAAATACTGTATTGCCGAAAAAAATCCTCGTTCCCAGGATAGTTCTAACAATTTGACGGCTTTTTGGCTCTCCGAAAAAATTACACCAATCTCAAATTGTTCAGTTCGTGAAGCAGCGTAGATGCAACGAATACGTGTTTGGCAAGCTTTGTGCGTTGAAACACAAAGGCAGACATCTTTCGTATTCGCTGGGACTGCACGCCCGCGTATTCAGTTTGCGGGGTCCGACATTTCAACCGCTCGACGTACTGGGAGGTGGAGAATGCTTCGAATTCTGATCGCGGACGATCATGAAGTGGCGCGGCAGGGCATTCGCGCGCTGTTGGAAGCACACACGGGTTGGGAAGTCTGTGCCGAAGCTAGAGACGGGCGCGAGGCTGTTGAACTGGCCAGCAGCACGAATCCCCATTTGATTCTGCTCGACATCGGAATGCCAAATCTGAACGGCCTGGAGGCGGCCCGCCAGATTCTAGCGTCCTCGCCTGAGATGCCGATCTTGATTCTGACCATGCACGACTCCGATCAGGTCGTTCGCGAAGTTCTTCGCGCCGGAGCGCGCGGTTTTCTTCTCAAGTCGGACGCGGGTCGCGACCTGGTCGCAGCCGTCGAGGCTTTGCAACTGCACAGAACTTTCTTCACCACCAGGGTCAGCCAGATGGTATTGGATGGGTTTCTTGATCGGGAGATTTCCGACGGTCGAACTGCCGGAACCGAGAAAAGAGAGGATGACACTGCCGCGGTTCTTACCGGCCGAGAGCGCGAGGTGATTCAATTGCTGGCGGAAGGAAAGACCAGCAAGGAAGTAGCTGTGGCGCTGCATCTCAGCGTCAAGACCGCGGAAACGCATCGCACCAATCTCATGCGCAAGCTCGGCCTCCATTCTGTTGCCGACCTCACCCGCTACGCGGTGCGAAACGGGATCGTGCAGGTTTTTTAGTTCACTTTTCTAAATTAAACTTTTCTGAATTTACCCTCCGAATCCAAGTCAGTACAGAAAACCACGTGGCGACGAATATAGAGCTATCTCGCCCTGAGAATACTTGTTTTACCGGATAGAACTTCGTTTCCATGGTGCATAGCCTCATTCAGTAACTCTGAGTGCTCGCGCGCGGAAAGACGGTTCTCAAATGCTATTCACGATTGCTGCCCTATTGCTGATTCTGTGGTTACTGGGGATGGTCAGCTCCTACACGCTGGGCGGGTTCATCCATATCTTACTGATCTTAGCGATCATTGTCGTCCTCGTGCGCATTATCCAAGGGCGAAGCCCAGTTTAGGCGCTATCCCAGTTCCATTAATCAATTCTCATCGAGCGGCGTCGTGACCTGTGGGCTCCGCGAATCGCTGCCCTATTTCTGAACGTCCCCCCAAAAAAAAACACTTCAACCACACCAAACATTCTTCCTTCTCCGACATCTGATGGAAGCAGACTTTAAAACAACGAGCTAGAAACCGATCGGCCGAACCAACGAAAAATCGCCTAGGTGCATTTCGCCTCGGCCTTTATTGACAGCCGTTTGGGGTCAAAATAAATTTCCAAAGGAGACGATGAAATGAATAAGGACCGTGTGGAAGGGAAAGTAAAGGATGTAGCAGGACGCGTTGAGCGCCAAGCGGGTGAATGGACAGACGACCCCAAAATGCAGGTCAAAGGCGCCGCAAAACAGGCCGAGGGCAAAGTCCAAAATGCTTGGGGTAAGGCGAAAGATGCAGCCAAAGACACTGCTGACGACGCCAAGGCAAGCTCCAAGCCGCCGCAACGTGAAAGGGACGCTGAGGAAGCGGACGCTAAAGAAGCTCGTCGTCGGAGTTAGTTCATCCCGAAGTCAGGATGCTTCAGCGGGGAATACTGCCGCGCCCGCTTTGAAGGCGTGCCGTTGAGAGTTAGCCTCGATGTCAGAACATAGTGCGGTCGCCCGCACTGCCCTAATGCAGGGTGGCCAGCGACAAAGCTGCACACCCTGCATCTTTCTCTCTCAAAACAGCAGTTGGCATGACTGCGCCACCGGAAAAACCAGCCAAAAATCAGGGCATCACTGTATTACACCGCGGCTGATATTCGTTTCAAAATATATGTGTAAGTGGACACACCCCGAGATTGAGGAGGTTCCATATGTTACGAGCATTTGGCGCGTTTCTCGTGGTCTTCTCGATACTCAGTCTGCTTGTACAACTGAACGCTCTGGGCAGCGTATTCGGGATGGCCGCTCTCTCCCTGTTTGCTATCGACGAACTACTCTTACAGTTCGCGAAAACCCCTCGCTCTTCTCGGATGCCGGGAGAACCGCTTTTCTAGCAGCGGGGACCCGCGGGCGGTTTCTTCAGGTCAGTTTCCTTCATGCTGCCGAAGCACCCAGGTGCGACTTCCCCTCACTCTTTTCGCCATCATCGAGACGCAACTCACAGAGTTCGGTGATCAGATTTCCTGCCCACTGATAAATATTGTGTTCACGAATGGCGCGCCGCATATGCTGCATGCGCGATTGTTTTTCGTCTGGGTCCATTTCCAAGGCAGTCCGGATTGCTTCGGCGGTCTGGTCGAGATCATAAGGATTCACTTGCAGGGCGTCGCGTAATTCCCGCGCAGCCCCGGTAAAAATACTCAGAATCAGAACCCCATTTTCATCATTGCGGGCGGCCACAAACTCTTTCGCGACCAGATTCATGCCATCGTGCAGCGCAGTCACCAAGCATAAATCCGCCGCTTTGTAATAGGGCTCAATCTCTTTGTGACTGTGCTGCCGGTTGAGCAAAACGATTGGCCTCCATTTATCCTTTTGAAAACGCCAGTTGATTCGCCCTGCTTCCGCCTCGATCTCTGCCTCCAGGTCGTGATATCGCTTTAGATGACTGCGGCTGGGAGCCCCGATTTGCACAAATGTAAATTGCCCCTGATATCGCGGGTACTTTTCAAAAAAACGCTCTACCGCCGAAAAACGCTCCAGAATCCCTTTTGTGTAATCCAGTCGGTCCACGCCCACTCCCAGAAAAAGCGCCTCCACGTCCAGATTCTTCAGCAGGGCAGAGCGTCCATCATAGGCAGACTCGGTGGAGGGTTCGGAGGACTGATCGGCGACATCCACACTGATGGGGAACGGGTGCACCGTTGTCATATGACCCAGGCGCTGCACCGTGAAATGTTCCCAGTCGATTCTCGACTCCAGCACCCGATCGGCGGTCTGTAGAAAATTGTTGCAGTGCGATTGGATGTGGAACCCGACCATGTCGGCTCCCAGCAACCCTTCCACTAACTCCCGTTGCCAAGGACAAATTCCAAATGCCTCCGGATTGGGCCATGGAATGTGCCAGAAAATCGCTACCCGCGCGTCCGGCCTTTTCTGCTTGATCATTCTCGGCAGCAGCGCGAAGTGATAATCCTGCAGCAGAACCACAGGCTTGTCGCTATCTTTCATTTCTTCCAGCAGCGCATCGGCGAATTTGCGATTGACGGCCTGATATTGCTTCCAGTCGGCTGCGCGAAAAATCGGACGGGTATGCGCGATGTGACAAAGCGGCCAGAGTCCTTCATTGGCGAAGCCGTAGTAGTAGCCTTCTTCCTCTTCCTTCGTCAGCCAGACCCGGCGCAGCGTGTATCGCGGATCGTCCGGAGGCACCGCTAGCCGATCATGCCGGTCCACGTTGTCGCGGTCGGCCGTGCCATTCCCATGAGCCAGCCACGTTCCCGCGCAAGCGCACAGCACAGGCTCCAGGGCCGTCACTAGGCCGCTCGGTGGGACGCTCACTTCCACCGACTTTCCACGCCGCGTGTGGATATAAGGTTCGCGGTTCGAAACCACAAACAGCCGGCTTGCTCCCAACCGAGTGCGGAGATCCGCCGTCAGCCTCTCCGCTGTCCACTGCGATTGCCCTTCCGCCCGCAACCTCGCTTCCCGCTCCGCGGCCGTGCGAGCGGAATTAAGACTCTGCGCAAGCGTCGCCACTTCCTTTGCTAGTGGCGGGTAGAGTTCTGCGTCCGGCACTCCGATCCGCGAAGAAGGCATGCGCCCGGTTCGTAAGGCTCTCATCCAATGCGCCGTGCGCGCAATCGGTCCCTCAATACTCCAGCGCACAATAAGCAGCGTAATTAAGGCGATCAAAATTACTTGTGCCAGCCCACTGAAGAAGGTGTCACGCCAGATACGCATACTTTGGTCGCGAATGTATCCCGCGTCGTGAACGACCGCCAGGGCACCCAAAAACTTGTCCAGGCTGTAAAGCGGAAGGACGGCGATGTGGACCGGCTCATTCGCCAACCTTTGAAAGGCATCCGCTGCACCGTTTTGTCTTAACGTATCGAGAACAACCGGCGGCACTTGCGCCATCTTCGGCGCCAAATCGTTGGTCATGGCGATGATATGACCTTGGGGGTCATACACTGCCATGCCTATCAAGTTCTCTCGATTCGCGAAGTGCTGCACGGTTTTCCGCAGGGTTTGAAGATTGCCCTTTTCAATATCCCGCTCGACGCTTCCGGCCAAGCTTTCCGCCAGCACCGCCGATCGCCTTTGCAAATCCCGCCTCAGACTGCGCTTCACCGCCCAGACTTCGTAGCCAGAGGAGCACAACGAGACCAACATCACGCCAACAATCAGGGAGACGATGAGCCGGGCGCTAAGCAGTCGCATACAATAACCTCAAAGCAAAGATGGTCTGGAAAGCAAAGATGGTTTGGCCCGGTTCTCTTACCCCAACTCGTGGAGGCACGGTTCACCGCCACAGGGGAGAACGCCCGCTGGGTTTCGCAGTGCCTTCCCCCTGAGAGTGCTTTGCCAAGCATCCGTCGAGCCCTACTTCGATGCCACATTCATTTCTTTTGCTGCCCCCCCTCCTCCGAAACATGAAACTGTCCATCTCCTGAACCCCAAAGGACTAAAGGAAGCTCGTCTTCCCGCCCATCGGCGCCGAGGGAGGGGCTTCAGCGATCCCGACTACAGGGAACCCTCTATGGACCGGTCAAGATTGGGGGCGTAAAAGTGCTACACAAGGTGTAGGAGCTTCACGTGCAGTGCGCCACGGGATCGGGGAAGTGATGCGCCGTCAACGTCTCTGATGGCAAATGAATTGCGCATCGGTTTACCAGCCTGCTTCGTCTTTCGAAAGAGGTATATTTATGAAGCGAACGACGAGTTTGTTGGCTGGCTTTGTGTTAGCGGTAACTCCTTTCGCATTTTCACAGGAGCCACAAGCGCCTCCGCAATCTCCTGAGGACGCCTTCGTGATTCAACAATTGGTCGCCTGGACCAGAGTGCAAAAACCGCAACCGGCGCCCCAACCGCTGCCTCCGAGGGACCAGCCCGTTCCCCAGCCCGACCAGCAGGGGAAGCAACCAGCAGAACCTCGGACTCCATCGGAGCAGAGTCCAACCTCCCAATCCTTCACCGGAAAGATCCTGAAGGATGGAAGTAGGTACGTTTTGAAGGTGGCTGGTAATACGACTTACGAATTGCAGGACGCGGGTGACGTGGGCCAATACGAGAACCAAACCGTAAAAGTGATCGGAAGCCTTGACAGCAGCAGCAACATAATTCGAGTTGTCAAGATTGAATTGCTTTCCTAAGCGTGATCCAAGTCAGACGCCTTGGCCTCAGTTCCCACCTGACACCGTTCTACCGTCCTTCATCGTCAACCGGCCGCCCTACCAGTCTCGGTTCTTCTTTCGTGCCGCTACGACTCTGTCGCTGTCCAAGGGCGTTGTGTCCAAGGAAAGGCGCGTGCCCTGCGCAAGTGTTCGGCACGGGGTCCCGGGGAAAAGGGTCCAGCGAAAGTTGAGCCAATAAAAAAGGCCCACTGCGATTTCTCGCAGCAGGCCACGGGCATGTCCCGTTACTCTATCGGTCTAATACTTACTCTCGGAGGGAGTGATGTCGACAACGTGGAGCTTGTTGGTCGTGGGGTCCATCGTCGCCATAACTTTCACGTTCTTACCTTCAAACTGCTTTGCCTTGTCCTGATTATCCAGCTTGTAAGAAGTCTGAGTCGCTGTCTCCTGCAGAACGAGTTCATCGCCCGACTTCTGAATCTTGCCTTCGAAAGCCCGAGCGGATTGCTGCGAGTTGGTAGCATCAGTCTGCGATTGTGGCATCGAGCTATTCGGACTGGCCGACGGAGTCGACGGCGCTGCCTGTGAGTCGGTCGCGGATGGAGTCTGCGACGGTGTTTGCGACGGGGTCTGTGCCGCCAGGTTGATTCCAAGTCCCGACAGGCCTACGAGTGCAACGATTGAGAGAAGACGCTTCATAATTTTTCCTCCGAAAATTGTAAGTTTGTGAGTCGCGAATGTGTTTGGGATCTCACATTCACAGTTATTGCAAACACATGGCCAATGCGCGCGAGTCGCTAACGCATGACTTATCATTGAATTTGGAACACCCCTTACCGACTAACAGTGAAATGCTTCCCCTTCGTCCCGCACTTTTGTCCTAATGGAATTCCGCAACCCCTCTACAGGGAACACCCGAATGAAGTGAAAACCCTCCTTGATTCCGGGCCGTTCCTGGGCGCGTGTATCTATCGTGTATCTGTCAGGGGGAACACGAAAACGGAAGCGCAATTTCTACAGAATTTACCCTAGTGCTTCCGGAGGACAATCTTTAGTAAGGTCAGCCATCACCTTTGTGTTCATGGTGGCGAAGACTGGTCACCATTCCTCGGCAATTCCGCCTCGGAGATCAGAACATGAGCGTAAACAGAACCGCTGCCTACGGAATGTACCCTCGCAACGTTCGTTTGCCGGAGGTCGTCTCTGCCTTGAACCGGGCTGGATTTCAAAACCAGGATATCTGCATGGTATTGTCCCCGGCGCATCCCGTTGCGACTGGGGTGGGCGATGCCAAAATCGGTGGCGTCGCGCAGGAAGAAAGCGCAAGCAACGCCCGCATGATCGGATGGTTTTCAGAGTTCGGCGCTGTAGTAATTCCCACAGTCGGCTTTTTCATTCGTTCCCAGGCGTTTTTCCAGGCGCTGCTCGCGGACCAGAATTGTCCCTCTCTCTCTCGAGGAGCTCGCACCCTGCTCGGTCTCGGTTTCTCTACCGATGAGGCCAAGAGATTAGGTCATCAGCTCTGCGATGTCGGAGCGCTCGTGTACGTTTCTTGTAAGGAAGGCGCTAAAGCTGACAGGGTGATCGAATTGCTTCGCCGCGCAGGAGCTAAAGAAGCCTCCAGCCCTGGGATGGCGCAGGCTGCTCAAGCAGCTGCCGCATAGACGCTCCCGTGTTTGTCGAACAACACGAGGAATTCATAGTTATTGCTTGGAACGCGGGAGACCCTCGATTCCCTGCGCCACTCGGGGATGACAAAGCCTCTCCCAACAAGAATCTTACGTGTCTAACTTCTTCCTTCGTGAAAATCTTCCCTAGTTGTGTTGGCATGTCCCACTTCAGATTTTTCTTTGACTCCCTGCTATTCATCAACTTACGCCTCTGGTGGAGTCTCCTGAGTGACTGGCCCCTTAGTTGCATGGTTCCCATAAGCCAACTCTTCGCGAGCGCGGCGCATCCATTTGCCGCGTTGTAATGCGAGGCTTGGCTCACCGGGGTGTTTGGTTCATCTATGAAAACGAACCGTGTCTGGATCGAGATCGTGTTGCTGGGCACGGCAATCGCGTGCGCGCTCGCACTCTTCATTGCCACTCTAGGGGCGGCCGCCGGAGCGGCTGCGGGCGAAGCGGCAGCACAAGACACGCAATCGCCGGGTGCGCAAATCTACGAAGGCATGGTGACCTGTTCCCGTTGCGGCGCCAGGCATTCTGCGGTCCTGGGCCAGACTGCCGCCGACTGCGCCCGCGTTTGTGTACGCGGCGGAGCGAACTTTGTCCTGGTCGATGGCCGTGGAACCTACCTTCTTGATGGCGACATAAGTGTCCTGGCCCGGCTGGCTGGGCAGAGGGCTCGCATCGTCGGTGAGTTGAACGGAAAGACAATCAAGATTTCTTCGGTCGCTGCGGAAAGCTAATCGGCGATACGGTATTGCAGAAATTCTAATTGGGATCGGAGGTCTATTCGGTGAAAAACTTCCTGACCCGCCTCTTGCTGGCCGCTGTTTTAACTCTTGTTGCTTCTGCGCTGGCATCGTCCGCGCAGGCGCAACGAGCCGACGAAGATCCCGCTCCCGCTACTCCGCGCCAACAGCAACCTACGGCAATTCCAAAATCGCCCCAACCGCCGGAGGGCCCCGCACCCTCTTCTGGCGACGCCCAAACGAATGCGGCGCAAACTCAACAGGCCCTTGCCTTCACCGGCCGCATCGCCAATGAACAGGGTCACCTGGTTTTGAAGGACCCTGTAACAAAAACGAGCTACCAGTTGAACGACCCGTCGAAGGCCAATCCTTACCTGGGCAAAAAGGTAAAAGTCGTAGGTAAGCTCGAGATGAAGAGCAATACGATATATATCGAAAAGCATTGAACCGCTGCCGTAGGTCTTTGCCTCGGCGCGCGATCGTTTCCCTCCTGCAGGTCTCCGCTAAAATGCGTTCGCCCCGGAATGTGAGAAATCAGCTCCGCTGACCAGAGAAGTAACGGAAAGGCCGTCAGTTGGCAGCGCGATCCCCAAATACAACATTCACCTGATGGCCCTCCAACCTAATCATTTGTTCAATTGAGAGAGGTGTCGGGCCCACCCCGCGTAAAGAAATCGACAACTGCCTCTCACAAGAAAAGCTGCGGTGCCGCAAGATCGAACCAACTCGGAAACCTCAATTCTCAGGCGGGCGTTCGATTGGTGGCCTTACCTGTTCATCCTGGTTTCTGTCACAGGCCTGGCCTACCTCGCTCTGACCGCCTCTCACTAAAAGTTTAATTGTTCCACTGGCGTGCCGCCTCTGCACGCCAGCGATGAACTTTCCGGCCAACGATTAATGATTTGAATTGTCCAGCGCCCCATTCGCTCACGCTTCAATGTCCCTAGAACGCAAGATATTAATGCCAATATCTAAGGCATACGCTGGATACTCGCGGCGATTCATGCGCGGTCATACTGAAGGGAGTTAGAACGATTCTGACTCCAAAAATGGTCGTCAGTGAATGACGCCCTAGAAGCTGGAATAATTCAAATCGCATGGAGGTCCTCAATGTCGTTACGGAAACTTACATTGCTTTCGGTTGTATTGTGTTGCGCTAGTTGGGCTATGGCCCAGGCTGCGCCGGGCGGAGCGGCGCCCGCTGGTGGAGCGAGCAGCGCGGGACAGAGTTCAGCTCCCGGTTCAACAGCGACCCCACCGACTGGTAGCGTAAACCCGCCGACTGGAACCGCACCACAAACCACAACCGGCCAGACGACCCCTAGCCAGACGACCCCTAGCCAGACCAGATCAACTTCCCCCGCCGGCACTCCGAATACAAGCGCACCTGGGTCCAGCTCACCTAACTCCGCTACCCCTGGAAGCACGACGCAGCCCTCGACGGTCAATCCCAACACGACGAACACTCCGGGCACTTCGCCGAGCGGTTCGCCCTGTGGAACTTTGCCGGGCGGAGCAAACGGAGCATCCGGTTCCACTCCAAACACATCGAGCCCAAATCCGCCGACTCCTGGGAGTCAGGGCAACACCAGTTCGTCGCCGGGGATGACACCTTCACCGGGCACGCCTTGCCCTCCATCTGCGAGCGGCAGTACCACATCCCCCCATGCCTAGAATCTCGTTGCTTCCGCAATAACAATTCGGGTAATCCCCCCTCGCGGGCCCTTCGGGCCCGCTTTTTCCCCCCCGACACTTTATCCAATGAAGATGAGGTTCTGACCTGCGCTTTGCCGCTGCCGAGATGCACGATAAAAACCACGGCTTCCGTTACCGGTGTTCCGGCATCAGAATGTAATGCGCCCGAATTCTCGCTCTTCCGAATACCAGTTCCGCATTCCTAACGAGCCGGAGCCCTTTCCGATTCACGAACCTCCCGATTCACCCGAGAATCCAGACGTTCCCGTGCGCGAGCCAGATCCGGAAGATCCCGGTCAGATCTGAAACAATCAGTCCCTGCAATCAAACCACCTAAGGCCCCTACGGACAACGAATCCTACAGTGATTGGCGGATTGTCTATCCCCTTCTCAAATTCCATACTTGAGTCAAATGTTCTTCCAGCGATCTGGGGATAGGCTGCTCGCGTCTACATCTAAATCCAACGGCAAAACTCAGGAGGAAAAAATGGCACACTATGGCACTCTGAAAGACGCGCGCGTCACGGACGCGGCTGACGATATTCGCGGCTCTCATCTGTATGGCCTGAACGACGAAAAGTTGGGCAAAATCGATGATGTGATTTTCGACCATGCCACGGGAAACATTCGTTATGTCGTCGTCGAAACCGGTGGTTGGCTCTCCATCAAGAAGTTCCTCGTCCCCGCAGAAGGCCTGCGCGCATCGGCCAAGCATGAAAATGACTTCGAAGCGAATTTGGATAAGCGCCAGGTCGAAAGCTTTCCTCCTTACAATGAATCCGACCTGGAGTCCGAAAGCCAGTGGGCCGGCTACGAAGGGCGCTACCGTTCGAAGTGGGTGGCCGATCCCGTAATGCATCGCTCCGAAAGCGACCGCAACATCACACCCAGCACTCAGCAAATCTCCGGCAACCCGGTCTCGGAGCAGGGAGCAGCGCAAGCGCACGGTTGGACAACGGGCTCCAAACCGCAGGCCAGTACCGCCGCCACTCGAGCTGATGTTGAGTCAGCCTCTTCCATTACCGACCGCGCAGTTCCCGCTGGAACCGATTCGGTCGTGATCAGCAACAGTGCAGTCGGAATCGGTGGCCGCTGGGATACTTTTCAAAGCCGGCTGCGCGAACGCCGCAAAGAAGCCGTTTCCGGATGCAATACCTGCTCGGGCGAGTCCGCCGTGAAGCGTGGCTCCGAAAGCGTCGACACACTGCGCAAGGCTGTGTAGGGAGGAAAAAGACAACCGAATTGCCGTTGTCGAAATAAAACAAATAAATCAATAACGAGGCGCCCAAGCGGTTCAAGCGATAGGGCGCCTCAAGTTGTTGTGGCTTGGAGTGCACTCCTGAGCTGAGGAAAAGTTGGTATCACGAGAGACGAAACCGGCATCTCAACTGCGTCATGATCGCCGGCAACCCAAAGTGGTGTAGAACGACGGCAGCGTGTGCTGTGGTTCTCGTCGTGTTGATCGTGGTAGGCACGGTTTTCATTGCCGCGCGGAAAAGGGCGGCCCCAGTCAGAGTTATGCCCCTGCATCCCTCCATCTTTATTCTTTGGCGGGCACTGAATTTCAGCGGCTAGGAGAGACTTTCCACAACTGGGCCAATGCTCTGGCTGCGTCCGTTAACGCGCGCTTCTCCGCATCCACGGGCGACCCGGCAATTCCAGTTCCTGCCCGCTGCACAATGGGAGTTCGGTACTCGGAGACTTTGCCGGTTAGACCTACCTGATAAATGTCACGTACCGCACATTCGAAAGCACGTTTTAGGTGTTTGGCGGAGGCCTGTGCAATGCCTTTGTTCGTCATTGAGAAACCACTCACTTTCTAACCTTTTCAGCAATGTAAGACAAACCCTCGCGGCCAACAATACAGCGTTGCACGCAACTGGCCCGGCTGGGTTTCTTAGCTATTATGAAAACGCTATCTAGGGTGGTAATCGTTCCGGCGTTTATCAATTGGGGTAAATACGTAGGGTCGGGCACGCGCGCGGCCCTGGCGGGCAAAATGACAGGGCGGAAGCAGTTTTTAGGCGGCTGCCACGTCGGAGTGTACGCAACTCCGGAGCGCCCGCAGGGCGTACAACGCATCATCCAGGACTACGTCTTCTTCAATATGATCCGTGGTCGTGACAAACAACTCTCGGATCCGAAAAAGAACCGCTTTCTCGGCTTCCTCAATACGCTGCGGAACCTTATTCCGGTCATTTTCGAACAGCGCAGCGTGGTAAAGAGCTTGCCAAGCCAGGTACGGGGAATTGTAGGAGGACATTCCAGTGCTCATAAACATGATCCTTGAAGTAAAAGATGGCTCTTCCAGCGGTTTCTGGCATCCCGTCTGAATGTCGCGCTGAGGGCAAACGGGGCTTAAGGGCAACCCTCCGGGATATAGGGTGAATCCCGTAGTTTGCACAGGTAAAAGGAAAAGCTGTGGAAGGGCGCCCATGGGCGGCAACGCCCTTCCACTCCCGCTAGGCTGCCCGTCGGGACCTCGACTTCGAGGGCTGTCGTCCAATCTCCCGGCTCTCTGACTGCGCTGCCTCACCTTCTCCCACTTGGGAGTTGATTTGCTGCGCCAGCTGAGTCAGCTTTTCGTCTGTCTCCTTTTCCTCCTCCAGGGTCTGCTCCAGCAGGGAAGCATGTTCACTCTCACCCAGCAGTTCCGCGAAAGCCCGCACCGTTCCGTAACCGGCGATCTCATAATGCTCAACTCGCTGAGCGGCTCCGATGATTGCAGCATCCATCAATGCGCCTTCGTAGTCCTCGGAGATGGTCTCAGCACCTTCCTTCACCAAGCCTTCCATTCCCATACATTTCTTCCCCGTCGGTTTCTCGCCCAACATCTCGAAGATCTGTTCCAGTCGGGAAACATGTTCTGACGTCTGGCGCAGGTGTTCTTCGAAACCTTGACGCAATTCGGCATTCGACGAGGCTTTCGCCATCTTGGGCAGTGCCTTCACCAGCTGGGTTTCGGCGCTATAGAGATCTTTCAGTTCATTGACGTACAACTTCCGTAATGATTCCTTTGGCATTATTTTCCCTCCTGTTAAGTTCCAGCGATGGGGCGGAGTGTCATGCACTGGTTTCTTTTCGAAAACTATGTCCCTCATCAGCGCCAATCAATACCCCAGATGCTGTATGGATTTCTTGTACTTGAATGCAATGCTGCAGGCCGCGGGAACGCTCCATTTGAACGGCGCAAACTCGCGCGTTACGTAAAGTTTTGGACCCGTTCTGAAAGGGCGCGCTCACCGTAAGCCGTCCCACGAACCGCAGCTTTGAGCCGCTGAGGGAACTCTGCGGCTGACCAGTTTTTCAGGGGTTTGCTATCGAGCGGCCGCTTTGCCGGTTTCCATCGAGACGTCGTCCTTTAAATGTTGGTCTTGGGAATGGAAGTCGAGCCCAAAGCGCGGAGCTTCGCGCGTTCCGCTGATGGTGAAAGGAATTTCGGCGCCCGCTCCGTCCTTGTGGAAAAACGGATCGACCGGCTTCAGCAGAATTGACTTCCATCCCGTCGTCATCTGCGAAAGCTTCGCGTCCAATCTCAGCAAACCATGAAAATCGAAAGTGTCCCCGTCCAGGCTGTACTTGCCCGTCATGTCCGCGTGCGTTCCCGGAACCAGAAAATGCAGGTACGAAAAGAAGAGCACTCCACGACTCAGAATAAACGTACCCTTTAGGTCGGACGTCACGACCGGTTCGGTTTGTCCCTGCGCCACTCCGCTCGACCCGCGACTGCGCAGGCTTAACCAATCGATTCGCCCCTGCACTTTGTCATTGGTGAAATGAGCCGCGGGCACATGAAAGTCGCCTTCGAGTTCCAGGCGCTTCCCGATGTCCTCTGCGCCCGCAGGCACACTGAGCTTGGTCCGCATCGCGATCACTCCGGTCATGATCGAAGGGTCTGTCTTGACACCCAGCTTCAACAGGTCCTCGACGCGCGCTCTGCCCAGCACGACCTCCAGTTCCACGTCATGCCCTTGCGGATTCCTGATGCGCACGATCTTGCCCCGCGCCGTAAAAGAAGAGTGCAGCACCGTTGCCTTCACCGGATCCAGATAGGTGTCGCCGTCCGTGCCGTCTACAATCGCGTGAAAGTCGGTATGCAGCGGGACGCGGTGCCCGCTGACCGCGATTTTAAAGTCCGGCGTATCGGTCTGGCCGTCCACTTCGATCCGTCCCAGCGTGCCCCCATACTTTCCCGTGGATGACAGAATTCCTGCGATGCCGGGAAGCGTACCCAAATCGGCGTGAGTGAAGGAGTAGTCCCCCGCCAGTGCGGACTCCCGTGGGCTTTTTTCGTTCAGAGGTCCGAACCGGCCAGTCGAATGGATTGCGCCCACTGGCTTGGGATTCACCAGCGTCGCATCAAACCGGAGTGGCTGGCCCGGTCCAATTTCTTTCAGTCGCAGATCGCTGATGTCGAATTCCAGCGGCGGCTTGCCGGGCCGCGACGTGTTGATGATCAGTTTCGTGTTTGCGCAGACGAAGCGGTCCACGGCGATGCTCATCTTCATTTTCTGCCCGCGTTGACGCAGGTCCCTGATTTCCTGGCGACGGTTCGTCGACGGGACATTCACGACAAGGCCATTCACATACATGATGTCAACATGCATGGGCGCGCGAAATAGGCTGCGCAGCGAGGTTTGGAAACGGAATTCTTCAATCTCGATCAATGGCTGTACGCCCGGCTGCCACGGATTCGGATCGGTGGTCCCGAAAATCCTTAGCCCTTTTCCCTCGACGTGCACGCCATTCGCTACCCAGACGCTCAGGTCAGCAAGTTCCACCCGGCTTTTGAAGCGAGCCGAGAGCGTCTCGATGACACGCGCACGCAAAATGGGTTGCGCTCGCACCATCACCAGGCGAACACAGAACACCGAAACGGCAACAAAAATCAGGAGGAATCCGGCGATCCAACGCCAGCTGCGGGTTTGTCGTGACGATTGCACAGGAAAAGATCCTGCCAAGCACTCGTGGTGGGCTACGGGCAGGCCTCCATAAGTGTATTCACTGAGACGAAGAGTTACGAATCAGGTCTTTACTCCAGCAATGTTTGTGTTGGTCAGAGTGTGGCGGACAAGTCGAAGCCGTTCGGCGGGACCTTTCCTCGCTCCTCACCTAGACTCCCACCAAAATTTCTTGCTCAACGCCGGGTTTCGCAGGAGAATGGGCAACATTCCCCGATTCTTACTGGGAAAACAGAAAACAGGTACTGCATGCCTTCTATTTCTCACCGTGCGTTTGCCGCCCTGATTTCGTTTTTCCTTTTTGTCGGCTTCTACGGCAGCCAAGCCCAGACCAGTCTTCCCTACCAGAAACCTCCTCAGGCCATCATCGATCTGGTCGACACCCGGCCGACGCCCGGCGTCGATCTTTCCCCCAAGGACAGTTCCGGCTCCCGTTGGTTGTTGATCGAGTCCTACTCCGGCTTGCCCTCGGTTTCCGATCTGGCGCAACCTGAGCTTCGTTTGGCCGGCTTGCGCTTCAACCCCCTGACGAACGGCCCCAGCCGTGGACGCTATATCACGTCGTTGATGCTGCAAGCTCTTCCCCACGGTGAAGCCAAGTCGGTTTCCGGGCTCCCACCCGACCCTAAGATCCGTTTCGTCTCATGGTCCCCCGACGCCCGCCATGTTTCCTTCGTGAATGCCAGTGACAATGAGAGTCCCGCCGGCGCCGGTCTCAGTCTGTGGATCGTCGATGTGGCATCGGTCCAGGCTCACCGCGTGCCGGGCACTGCGCTCAATGGCATCTTCGGCCAGCCCTGTGAATGGTCCAGCGATAACGCGAGCCTTATCTGCAAGATGGTCCCTAAAGATCGAGGTCCAGCCCCGAAGCGCAGCGAAGTTCCCGACGGCCCCGTGATCCAGGAAAATCTCGGACGCGTCACCCCCGGCGCCACCTACGAGGACTTGTTGAAAAATCCGACGGACGAACAAATTTTCGACTACTACGCGACCTCTCAAGTGGAGGTCGTTCACCTCGACGGCACCACGAAAGCCATTGGCGAGCCCGGTGTGGTCCAAAGTGCCTCGCCTTCGCCCGACGCTCACTACATTCTGATAGACGAGCGCCATCATCCCTATTCTTACGTGCTGCCGTTCCCCATGTTTCCCGAGCGCTTGGTCACTATTAATCTGACGACCCGCTCCTGTAAGCAGTTGGCCGATAAACCGCTCGAAGATACGATCCCTAACATTCACGATGCGGTTGAGGCGGGCCCTCGTGAATTCGGTTGGCGGAGCGACGCTCCCGCGACGGTTTCCTGGGTCGAAGCCGGCGATGGTGGCGATCCGCGCAGAGATGCTGCCGTCCGCGACACGCTCTTTGTTCTAGACGCTCCTTTCGACGGTTCGCCGCGCAAGCTCGCCGACCTTCCCGTTCGGTTTAGCAGTCTGGTTTGGGGAAACGGCCATCTGGCGCTGGTCGAAGAAGCGCGCTGGAAAGACCGCAAACGAATTATCCTGGGCGTCTCTCCCGATGCTTCAGCCGCGCCCGTCAAATTGTTTGAAGGGTCCTTTGAGGACCGCTATCACGATCCGGGCGAGCCTTTTGAAGTCATGAATGCCGCCGGAAAGCGAGTGTTACAAACCACTGCGGATTCCCGCGGCATCTACCTCCGCGCTGAGGGAGCATCGCCCCAAGGCGACCGCCCGTTCCTCTCCGTCATGAGCGCCAACAACGGGGAGACCAAGCGCCTCTGGCAGTCTGCCGACCATTTTTTCGAGTTTCCCGTATTCGTCCTCGACGCCGCCACTCCTACCATCCTCCTCCGTCGCGAATCTCCAGATTTGGCTCCAAACTATTACCGCAAATCGCTGGCGAAAGAAGATTTCAAGCAGGTCACTTTCTTTCCTAGTCCCTACGGCAACGCGCCACTTCCCAAGAAACAGGTCCTGAAATATAAGCGCGCCGATGGCGTCGACCTCAGCGCCAACCTCTACCTTCCACCCGGTTACAAGCCCGAAGATGGTCCGCTGCCCGCGCTGATGGAGGCTTATCCCACCGAATACAAGACGAAATCCGCCGCCGGACAAATCAGCGGCTCGCCCTATCAATTTCCTATTCTCTATTGGGGCTCTCCGATCCCGTTCGTCACGCAGGGATATGCGGTTCTCGAAAATGCCACTATCCCTATCATTGGCGAAGGGCAAGCCGAGCCCAACGATACCTACGTCGATCAACTCGTGGCTAGCGCTCGGGCGGCCATCGATGAAGGCGATCGCCTCGGCGTCGTCGATCGCCACCGCGTCGCCGTCATGGGCCACTCCTACGGCGCGTTCATGACCGCGAACCTGCTCGCCCACAGCGACCTCTTCAAGGCCGGCATCGCGCGCAGCGGCGCCTACAATCGCACCCTCACCCCTTTCGGATTCCAGAACGAGGAGCGCACTTACTGGCAGGCGCCCGAGATCTATTACCAGATGTCCCCGTTCTCCTACGCCGATAAAATCAAGGCTCCGATCTTGCTCATCCACGGCGAGGCCGACAACAACAGCGGCACCTTCCCCTTGCAGAGCGAGCGCCTTTTCAGCGCCATTAAAGGACAGGGCGGCACGGTGCGCTTCGTCCTGCTCCCCCTGGAATCTCACAGCTACGCCGGTCGCGAATCCGTTCTCCACATGTTCTGGGAGATGAACAACTGGATGACCACCTACGTCAAGAATCCGTCGCAGGCAACCGCCGCGATCAAACCGTAGGCGTAGCCCTGGACGTCGAAGTCGAGACCAGGCTTGAGCGAGGCCGCTATCAGCCTTGTGGGACTTGCGCCAGATTCACCACGCTCCAAACCACATAAGCCGCCAGCATCCCGACCACGCATGCCATCACAAAAGCGCGGCAACGCGTCTCCAGGAGATCAGCCAATACGCCTGACACGAAGATGAACAGAAACGGAACGGCCGCAAGCAAGAATCCCGCGCCCGCGACATGCGGATGCGCCATTGCAAGTAGCAGGAACAGCACTGCCACGAGCAAGGGCGCGGTGTTGCCGAAGTAGCGCGTGCGCGGCCACGCGGCGTAGGTCAAGACCGCGACTGGAAGCCCCACGGCAAGCGCAGGACAGGCGCGCTCAATCTGCACTGCAACCTGCTTATAAACACCGAAGATCGTGAACCCGCGCCAAGTCGCTCCCCAGAATGCAGCGCGTCGCAAGCTTTCCTGGAACGCGTGCCAATGAAAGAAATACACCGCGAACAGCAGAACAACTCCCACAACGCACGCTGCGATCCAAATGACAATGCCCGCCTGCCTTCGCACCGGCGCAACGTAGAGTAGAAAGCCCAGCGCCATTGGCAACAGCACAATCAGCGAGAACTGCGACCCTACTGCAATCGCGAGCGCTACACCCAGCAGCACAATGCGCCGCCAGTTCCATAGCACCACTTCACGCGGTGCGTAGAGCGTGTGGGCGACCGCAATAGCGGTGAAAATAGTCCCAAACGCTCCCCAAGCCGCGACGATCTCCGGCTCCGTATGCCAGACCGCGCTCGCCTGAATCAGCGAAGGCGAGAAGCAATACAGCGTGAGTGCGATGAACCCTCCTGCATTTCCGCAGAGCCGGCGCGCAACATACCATAGCGACGCGCCCAGAAAGAGTCCGCCAGCGAGAAAGGGAATCCGCGGCAGCCATCGCCAGTACGCTGCGGAATCGCTAGCAAAGTCCCGCGGCCAGGCCAGCAACGGCGCCGCTGAAGCAACGTAGAGCAGCGGCGAATGCTCGGTATCAAATCCGCTGTCGCCGGCGCGAAATGGATCTTGGGCCATTCCAGCTGGATCGAGGAAAGGCGCTGCGGCAATGCCTCGTCCGTGCCACTGTTTCCATCCCTCGCCGATGCGAATCGCTTCTGCCCCGTCGGGCTCCCGAGCCGTGCTCATCTCGGCGTGCACCAGCCACAAAGCCTGAGCGAAAAAGCAGAGCAGCAACATCCCTGCGAGAAACTGCGGACGTCCGTACCGTTCGCGCGTGAAATATGGCCGCATAAGGTCGAGCCGAGTGTTTTACCATGGCGGAGGCAGTTTGCGCGAAAAGTTCGGCGATGAGTGATCTCGACACCAACACGGGAAAGGGTTCGTCGCCGAGTCCCGCACCAACGCCGGCAGCGCCCGACTTTTCCGTTGCCACTCAGCGCTCCTACGCCAGCACGCTTTTTCTGGGCCCCGATGGCCTGCGCCCAGGTTGGGGATTCGCTTTCTACGTAGCCATGTTTTACCCGCTGCAGAGACTGGCTGTTGAATTGGCCTGGTCACGCAATCTTGGCTCCAGCGGCCTGTGGTCCGTGATGCTCGAAGAATTGGGTGATCTTCTCGCAGCGGTCGTTCCGTCGGTCATACTGGCGCGACTTGAACATCGTGCATGGAGAGTGTACGGCTTGCCCAGCAAGCAAGCGTTCGGACGATTGTTCTGGGCAGGCACACTGTGGGGTTTTGCTGGAATCAGCCTGCTGATGTTCGCACTCTACGGGCTGCATATTTTTGCATTCGGTCATGTTCTGCTACACGGAGCACGACTGGTGCGTTTCGCAGCTTTCTGGGCGCTGTTGTTTCTGCTGGTTGGTCTGTTCGAGGAATTTCTCCTGCGCGGCTACACCTTGTTCACGCTCTCGCGCGGCATCGGCTTCTGGCCCGCGGCGGTGGTACTTTCATGTATGTTCGGCTTGATTCACCTGCGGAATGAAGGGGAGCAGTGGCGAGGCCTTCTGGCCGCGGCGTTCATCGGATTCTTCTTCTGTCTGACGTTGCGGCGTACTGGCAGTCTTTGGTTCGCGGTCGGCTTTCATGCTGCCTGGGATTGGGGCGAGACCTTCTTTTATTCCGTCCCCGATAGCGGCATGGTCGCTCCCGGTCACTTGCTGCGTTCGTCCCTGCACGGCGCAGATTGGCTGAGCGGAGGGTCGGTGGGACCGGAAGGCAGCGTGTTGTGTCTGGTGGTGATTGCAATGCTTTGGATCGCTTTCCAGAGGATGCATCCGGGCCCGAATGTCCGCAGCGCTCCCGATATGAGGAACTGATTCGCAGGCTCAGGTTAGGAGTTGAGCGCGCGAAAGTGCGGCAATGCCTGGGCCGCCTATACTAGAAATGTCGGGTGCGGGCGAAGCGATGTTTCCTCAAGGGCTAGAGCCCGCGAATCTTGAGGCCTTGGCGGCATGACTGAAAGGCTTGCCCTTCCCCAACCCATTTATGGCGATGAGTCCTGATTTCATGACCGCAGAAACCGATTTGCTGGTCCCCTTGCGTCGTTACTGGGGATACAGCTCGTTCCGTCCTTTGCAGGAGCGCATTGTGCGCAGCCTGGTGGCCGGACACGACACCTGCGTGGTCATGCCGACTGGCGGAGGCAAGTCGCTCTGCTACCAGTTACCCGCGGTCGTCTCGGAGCGAACCACGGTAGTGATCTCTCCGCTGATTGCGTTGATGCAGGATCAGGCGGCGCAATTGGCGCAGATGGGAATTCCGGCCGCAGTTCTCAACAGCTCCGTTAGTCATGAGCAACAATCTCAGGTAATGCAGCAGGCACGGGAGGGAGCTTTCCGGCTGCTTTATTTATCTCCCGAACGGCTCCAGCGCGCCGACACGCTGGGATGGCTGCGGCAGGTTCCCATCTCATTCTTTGCGATTGATGAGGCGCATTGCATTTCCGAGTGGGGACATGAGTTCCGTCCGGAGTACCGGCAGTTGAGCCGGCTGCGCGGAAAGTTTCCTGATCGTCCCATTGCGGCATTTACAGCGAGCGCGACGCGCCACGTGCGCCACGACATTCTCACGCAACTCGAGCTGCGCAATCCCGACAAGTACATTGCGAGTTTCCATCGCCCCAACCTGCGCTATCTGGTGCGCGAGTGCGACAGCGTGGAGCACACTGCCCTGTTGGTGACGGCGTTGCGCCATTACGATGAGGGCAACGTGATCGTCTATTCGCCGACGATCAGCAAGGTGGAAGAGACTGTCGATTACCTGGAAGATCAGGGCATCGCAGCTGTGGGCTATCACGCCAAGATGGACGGCAGCGAGCGTCGTCGCAATCAGGAGCGCTGGATGTTGGACGAAGTACGTGTGCTCGTGGGCACGATTGCATTCGGACTTGGGATTAATAAGGCGACCGTGCGCGCCGTCATCCATCTGGCTCTGCCCAAATCGGTGGAGCAGTATTACCAGGAGGCGGGACGCGCCGGGCGCGATGGAAATCCCGCCGACTGCATTCTGCTATGGCGAAAGCAGGATGCGAGTCTGCTGGCCTATTTTGCCAATCAAATTGTGGACGCGGCCGAGCGCGACCGGGCATGGCAGAGATATCACACGATTCGCGCCTTTGCTGAATCCGGCAAGTGCCGCCATCGACAGATCTGCACGCATTTTGGAGAGATTCCGAAGTGGACATCGTGCGCCGCCTGTGACGTTTGTGGGGCCACGCCCCCATGGCTGGCTGAAGCGGTGACTCCATCCGTTGTCCGCCGGGCCTTCGTGAGCGCCGGGCCAAGTGAGCGAGCGCCAACTCGGGACGGCGAGGCGAATTCGGAATTGCGGGAGTATTTGCGCGAATGGCGGCGTTTCACGGCCAAGGAACAGGGCATGCCGGCGTACGTGGTGCTGCATGACAGTTCGCTCGACGAGATTTGTCGATTGCATCCAACCTCGATTGCGGATTTGCTCGCGATCACAGGCATCGGCGAACGCAAAGCGGATCTATACGGGCAAGCAATTCTTTCAGCGCTGCGGCGATATCGTGAGGGCGCCCGAGCGGCTGCGCTGCCGGAGAAGAAGACAGGTCCAGCCGTGGAGACTGTGCAACTTCTGGCCGAGGGGAAGAGTTTCGAGGACATTGCTCGGATTCGCGGGCGGCAAATTGGAACGGTGGTAAACGCAGTCGCCGGATTGGTCGAGAAAGGTCATTTGGAATTTCGTCCGGAATGGATCGATCGCAACAAACTTGCAGTGATTGAAGCTGCCTGCGCGAGCCTTGGCCTTGAGCGTCTGGAACGACTCAAGACCTTGAAGGACGCTCTGCCTCCAGAAATTACTTACGACGAAATTCGCTTAGTAGTCGCGAGAATGCGGAGAGAAGGAAGCAAGCTTAAGCCATCGATTTCCCGGTAAACCTGATGAATTTCGATTCGCTCGCGCACTCTCGCAACAGATTGTGCTAGTCGTGATAGTTACAGACCCCCCGCCAAATCAAGGCGCAGCCGCATAGGGGTGTACAATTTGTTAGGTTATGAATTCTTAATCAAGCCCCACCCGAAACATACGTAGAAGTTGCCATTTCTTGGCATCGCTCGTGACTCTTCCGTGCGGTGAAGCACGTTCGCCCCCAGGAGGGAGCTAGTCATGAGAATTCTGCTCTATAACCCCGACAATGGGGTGACTCGCAATTTCATGCCGCACCTCTGGATGTTTCTGCTGCAGTCGCTGACTCCGCCGGGTCACGAGGTTCTGCTGATCGACGGCAATGCCAAGCCCATGAACGAAGCTGAGATCGCGCAGTATGTCCGCGACGAGAAAATCGACCTGGTTGGCATTGGCGCCATGACCCGCATGATCGCCAAGGCGTATCGCATTGCCGACGCCATCCGCGCCACGGGAGTGAAGGTTGTGATGGGCGGGCCGCATGTCACAGAGTTGGCTGACGAAGCCCTGGGACGCGACGGCGGCCGGCGCCACGCCGACGCTGTGGCTCTGGGCGAAGCCGATGAAACCTGGCCGCAGATGGTGAACGACGCGGCTCGCGGTCAACTGAAAGAAGTCTATCTGCCCCTGGACGAAACTGGCAAAGAGCGCAAGCCCTCGCTGAAACAGTACCCGGTAATTCCGTGGCAGTCGATTGATCTCGATCAGTTCAACCTTGTGCCCAAGGCTGCCACTTCAATGCTGCAGAAAGTTGGGGAAGGCTGGGGAACGTTTCGCATCATCCCAGTCGAATCGGGGAGAGGCTGTCCTTATGGTTGCGAGTTCTGCACGGTGACGGGATTTTTCGGAGACTCGATTCGATTTCGCACCAACGAAAGCGTGGTCAACGAGTTGCTGCTCTTGAAGGCGCGCGCCCGAAAAGAAAAGGGCCAGATGGCGGTGTTCTTTATCGATGATAATTTTGCCATCAACGTGAAGCGCACCAAGTCGCTGCTGCGCGACATCATTTCCGCCGGGGCCCAGGTGCATTGGGTGGCGCAGATCAGCGCCAATCTGTTGCGCGACGAGGAACTGATCGACTTGATCGCGGCGTCGGGCGGTAAGTGGGTATTCATCGGCATGGAGTCGATCGATCCTGCCAATCTGAAAGATGTCAACAAAGGATTCAATAAGCCTGGCGAGTACGCCGAAGTGCTGGAGCGGCTGGCGAAGCGAAATGTCTATGCGATTACGTCGTTTATTTTTGGGATGGACAATGACACGACTGGCGTAGGCGAGCGAACTTTGTCGCAGGTACGCACCTGGCCGCCGGGTCTGCCTATCTTTGGGCTGCTGACTCCGTTGCCGGCAACGCCGCTATACAAGCGATTGGAAGCGGCGGGGCGGCTGACTCGGGCGAAGCATTGGCAGGAGTTTATTCCCTTCGCCATGGCGCACACACCTCTGAAGATGAGCATCGAAGAGGCGCACGCCGAAGTGAAATATGGATGGGCGCATGCTTATAGCCCTGAAGCGTTGGCGCAGGCCGTGGACGCGCTGGATGATCAGCCGTTGGGATATCGCATCAACATCTTTCTGGCACGGCTGTGTTTCAGGGGAATTTATTTTCCAATGATGGGGAAGATCGCATGGGTGAGAGTCATTGCGCAGAACCGGCATACTATTTTCAAGCTGGTGAAAGAAGCGATATTCGGGCGCAAGCCAAGGCCGCAGGGTCCCGAGGGCGAAATGGCCTACGATGAGGCAACTTCGCAGGAATCGCGCTTGAGCGCTTAGGATTCGCGATCAGCTTATGGCGTTGATAGCTTCCATATTTGCGGCCCACAAAGCAACATTGACTTTCGCGTGAGGGCGGCGGGCTTCGCCTGCTGGGACAGCCCATCTTTCAATGACGTGAAAAGCGGCTGCACTGGCTTCTTTGATACTTGAGACATTTTCATTGGTGCGGCCAGCATCGCGCGACCGAGACCGCCGTGCGAATCCATGCATGGCATGGAAGCCTGGGAGGACGGCCCGCAAACAAGGCGGCCTCTCCGCCGTAGATGCCCGAGAGTAGCGGATCGGCGAGGCGATCCACCATCTCAGAGCCCTAGTGCCGGTTTACGAATGAAGCGACGGATTCGTCTGGCCCGGATCTCCTCGGATGGAACCATTCCCTCGCTATGCGCATCTTGGTTCTTCAGGAGAAGAGCGGTGACAAGAGGGTCGGCATGATCTTCGTAGGCACCATAAACATCAGACCGTCAGGTATTTCGACGAGGCGCCCGCGAACCAGAATGTAAGTCTTACGGTCGGCATCGTTCGAGCCGATGAGTTGATCGCTCAGCGCCCGAGCGCACGGCATAAATCCGTAGCCCCGGGTTTCTCAGTCAGGACGAGCCCGGGCCGTTTTCGACCTCGCATCCGTCGATATGTTCGGTGCGGAGCACAACGCTGAGACGGGGTGAGGCCTGGTAGAAAACGTATTCGATGAGGAGGCTTGTGTTCCGGCGTACTTCTTCGAGGGCGAAGGCGGCTGAAAGTCCAGAGATGCCTCCGCCGACAATGGCGATGCGACTCATGAACTGCGGCTTCCGGCTTTCGGCTTTCGGCTTCCGGAAGCCGGAGTGCCGGACCTGAATGAGGGGGCGGAATACTCTTGCACGAAGCGGGCGAGATTCTTCACATTTTCGACCGGCGTTTCAGGCAGGATGCCATGGCCAAGATTGAAGATGTGCCCTGGCCGTCCGGCGGCGCGACGGAGGATGTCCTCCGCGCGCGATTTCAACTCTCTCACGTCGGCGAAGAGCAGAACGGGATCGAGGTTGCCCTGCACGGCGCATTCGTAATCGAGGCGGGCCCAGCCTTCGTCGAGGGGAATGCGCCAGTCGAGTCCGATCACCTCGGCTCCCGTTTCCTTCATGGCGGGCAGGAGCGTGGCGCTGTCAGTACCGAAATAAATGATTGGCGCGCCGGTTTTCTGCAGTTGCTTCACCATGCCGGTAACGTGCGGTAACACGTAGCGGCAATAATCATCCACGCTGAGACACCCGACCCAGCTGTCGAAGATCTGAATCACGTCGGCCCCAGCACGCACTTGATCGGCGGCATAGGACAGGGTGACGGCAACCAGTTTGCGCATCAGCACGTCCCAGTCGGTGGGCGAGTTGTACATCATTTTCTTGGCGTGGACGTAATTGCGCGATCCGCCGCCTTCGATCATGTAACTGGCGAGAGTGAAGGGTGCGCCGCAGAAACCGATGACGGGCACGCGGTCGGCGAAATGCTTTGCGACGAGACTTACGGCTTCCGAGACGTAGCCGAGATCTGAGGCGCGGTCGGTCCGCAGATTCGCGATGTCTTCCTTGCTGCGCACCGGTTTCTCGATGACCGGGCCTTCGCCCGCGGAGAAGTGAAAGGGCAGGCCCATGACCTCGAGGGGAAGCAAGAGGTCGGCGAAGATGATGGCCGCGTCGATGCAGAGAATTTCAGCGGCGGTAATGGTGACTTCGGCGGCGAGAGCGGGCCGCTTGCAGATCTCAAGCAGCGAGTGCTGCTTGCGCACCGCGCGATACTCCGGCATGTACCGTCCGGCTTGCCGCATGAACCACACGGGAGTGTGGTCGACGGGCTGGGACTTGCAAGCGCGGACGAAGCGGGAATTTGGGGCAGACATGAAGTGTTGAATGTAGCATTTTTTGGAGAACGGGTGCTGTGATTGGGGACATCATGATTCTGTGCGAGACTGAGAGGAGGCGACAAGGAAGCCTGATTCAGCGCTAGATTTGAGGAGGACTCGAAGGGTTATGGTGCAAGCTGGGATTGCAACCGGAAACGTTCAGTTGGAAGTGGCTGACAATACCACCATGCAGGCCTATGTGGCGCGCCCCAAGAGTGGCGGGCCGCACCCTGCGCTGATGGTGTTTCAGGAGGCATTCGGCGTCAACTCGCACATTCGCAATGTTACGGAGCGGTGCGCTGAGCAGGGATACGTAGCGATTGCTCCAGAATTGTTTCACCGCACGGCGCCGCCCGGATTCGAGGGTAGCTACAGCGATTTTCCCTCGGTGGTGCCCCACTATCAGGCGGTGACGAATGAGGCTGCGGAGGCCGATGTGCGAGCCACTGATGAATGGCTGCGTTCGAATTCGGAGGTGAAGGCTGATGAGATCTCTTGCGTGGGATTCTGCATGGGAGGGCGCGTTTCGTTTTTAGCAAACACCGTGGTTCCGTTGCGAAAGGCGGTCTCGTTCTACGGAGGCGGGATCGCATCTGGATTGCTGGACCGGGCGTCGAAGCTGCATGCGCCGTCGCTGCTGATTTGGGGTGGACTGGACAAACACATTACGGCGGAGCATCGCAAGGCGGTGACTGAGGCTCTGGATGCGCAGCGCAAGATTTACGTCAACGCCCTGTTTTCGAACGCCGATCATGCATTTTTCTGCGACGAGCGGCCGGCATATCAGCCGATTGCCGCAAGGCAGGCGTGGGCGCTGACGCTGGAGTTCTTGCGCTCGTGAGGAAATTGTGGATTTTGCCTGTGATAATGATCACCACGCTCGTGTCTTTCATGGCAGCTAGGCAGAGGTCCACTGCCTCCGGCGAGCGGCCTGCTTCCGATAAGCAGACTTTTTATAAAGATATTCTGCCGATCTTGCAGGATCACTGCCAAAGTTGCCATCGGAGGGGCGAAGTTGCGCCCATGCCGCTGGTGACCTACGAGCAGACGCGCCCTTGGGCGGGAGCGATGGCGCATGCGGTAGAGATGAAGATGATGCCGCCGTGGTTCGCCGACCCTCGGTACGGGCATTTTGCCAACGATATCTCGCTAACTCCACAGCAGGTGGCAACAATTGCGGCGTGGGCCGCGGGAGGCGCGCCTGCCGGGGATTCCCATGATGCGCTCCCACCGCGAAAATGGGCTGAGAGATGGAATATTCCCCAACCGGACTTGGTGGTGCAGATGCCCAAGGCGGTCCGGATTCCGGCTCAGGGAGAGGTGGAATATACCTATGACATTGTGCCGACGCATTTTGCCGAGGACCGGTGGGTGCAGATGTCGGAGTTTCGGCCGGGGAGTCCGGCGCATGTGCATCATGCTGTCGTGTACATTCGTCCGCCGGATTCGAATTGGCTTCGGCACGCGCCGGTGGACGAGCCGTTCACGGCATCGATGCTGACCGATCCGCTGGAGCAGCGCGAGGCGCACGAAACGACCAGCGATTTGCTGCTAGTGTATGCGCCGGGGAGTTCACCGGACGAGTGGCCGGAAGGGATGGCAAAGTTTGTGCCGGCGGGATCGGATCTCGTATTTCAAATGCACTACACGACCAACGGGTCAGAGGATCAGGATCAGACCAGCATTGGGATGGTATTCGCGAAGACCCCGCCGAAGCGGAGAGTGATCACCCTGCAGTTGAACAATCATGCGCTGATCATTCCCCCGGGCGCGGATGATTTTCGCGTGGAAGTGCAGGGCACTCTGCCCAATGACGCGACGTTGCTGAACCTGTTTCCCCACATGCATCTGCGCGGGAAGCGCTTCGAGTACGACATTGTGCATGATGATGGCAGCGTGGAAGTGTTGTTGCGAGTGAGTTATCACTTTCATTGGCAATTGAGTTACAGGCTGGCCGATCCGCGGCCGCTGAAGGCTGGAACGCGATTGCGGGCGATCGCGTGGTATGACAATTCGAAGAATAATCCGCACAATCCCGATCCGACGAAGACGGTGACTTGGGGGGATCAGACTTCCGACGAGATGATGGTGGGTTTCTTCGACGTGGCAATTCCAGCGGGTATGGATAAGCGGCAATTCTTTGTGCGGCACGTTGGAGAAGCGATCACGGACCGGAAATAGACGGGAGCAGGCAGTCATAGCTGCTATCTTTATTATTTTTTCCTATGTTTGAATCGATCAGTGCCCCGGAGGGGCCAGACTGGAAACTGCGTCTTGTCCTGGTGGCGTCGACGGTCGTGCTCGGGGCGGGGTTCGTTTCATTTTGGCGAATGACGCAGATGCCCCTCAAGTCCTTCAACGGATCTCTCCCTCCGTTGTCCGCGGTGCAGTCGGAGGTCGCGAGCCGACTTTCGCAGGATGTCCGGAGCCTATCGACGATCGGTGAGAGAAACATTCACCGATCAGGGTCATTGGAAACCACAACGGGCTACCTTCGCAACAGCCTCGTCCAAGCCGGGTACACCGTCTCGGTGCAAACTTACACCGTGGAAGCGCCCCCGGTGAACAACCTCGAAGCTGAACTCATCGGGCGCGAAAGCGGCGAGGGAGCGGTTGTCGCAGGTGCGCACTACGACAGCGTGGCAGGAACCGTGGGAGCCGATGACAATGCCTCGGGTGTGGCGGCCCTTCTGGAGTTAGCGCGGTTGCTGCGCGAAAGCAAATTGCGCAGGACCATTCGGTTTGTATTGTTTGTCAATGAGGAGCCGCCGTATTTCCAGACGGTACGAATGGGGAGCTACGTCTACGCCGGGCAGTTGCGGCACGACGGAACTCCAGTTTCGGCTATGATCTCACTGGAGATGCTTGGCTTCTATTCGGACGCCGCCCGCAGTCAGAGATACCCGCCCTTGCTCAGCCTTTTCTACCCGAGCCGTGGCAATTTCATCGGCTTCGTCGGCAACAGCGAATCGCGCCAGTTGGTCCAAAGAGCCACTGGTCGGTTCCGCGAGTCTGCAAGGTTTCCGTCAGAAGGCATAGCCGCACCGGCGAACTGGCCGGGCATCGGATGGTCTGATCAATGGTCGTTTTGGCACTACGGATATCCGGCCATTATGATTACGGATACAGCTCTATTTCGATACCCCTACTATCACACTCCCCTGGACACAATCGACAAAGTAGATTTCGAGAAGATGGCGAGAGTCGTGGACGGGGTCCGGTATGTGGTTGCGTCGCCGGCGGACAGCCAATGAATCAGGAAATGGGCTATTGCCGCCTCGCTTGCCCGCGCGGGTTGTCCTCTGCAACACTTGAATGGGTTCACGCCAATTGAACGCAATTTCCACGCCAACAATTCCTGAAGAACCGAATCGCGTGCCGGGGCACCTGCGGGCGGCATCGTATTGGGCGCTGGCGGCGGTGTTTGTGGCGGTCTATTTCGGATCCCTGTTCTCGCCGGCTTTGCTCGATGACGCAGACAGCACTCACGCGGAAGCGGCGCGGGAAATGTTCGTCAGTGGAGATTATGTCACGCTGCATGTGAATGGCGTACGGTATCTGGAGAAGGCTCCGCTGCCCTATTGGCTGGTGGCGTTTTGTTACCGCATTTTTGGAGTCAATGAGTTTGCCTCGCGCCTGCCCATGGCATTGTCGGTCCTGCTGCTCGGAGTGCTGGCGGTGGTTTGGGGACGGCGCGCGTTTGGAGCGCGCGCGGGAATCTATGCGGGATTAATGGTGTACACGTGCGCGGGCGTTTTTTTGTTCACCCGCGTCCTGATTCCCGACGTGCTGCTGAGTCTGCTGATTGCCGCATCGCTGTATTTCTTTTCGACTGCTCTGGACTCGGCCAGGCAAGCGTGGCGATGGCATGCAGCATATACCTGCGTGGCTCTGGGAGTGTTGACGAAGGGACTGGTTGCGCTGGCATTTCCCGGCGGCGCGGCGTTTTTATACCTGGCGCTGACGGGGGAGTGGCGGCGGTGGCGCGAGTTCCGGCTGGGTTCGGGGCTGGCGCTTTTCCTGCTGATTGCGGCGCCGTGGCACATTCTCGCTGGGCTGCGAAATACTGGAGGTCAGGGAGGCCACGGATTTTTCTGGTTTTATTTCGTCAATGAACATTTCCTGCGATTCTTAGGCAAGCGGTATCCGCGCGATTACAACAAGCTTCCCTGGACGCTGTATTGGTCGCTGCATTTGGTGTGGCTGTTCCCGTGGAGCTTCTATCTGCCGGCGGCGATTCGCACTGTCATTGATGCGCGCAAGGCGGATGAACGAGGAACGGACCATCGAGCTGATTTTGCCCGGCGCACCCGATTGTTGTGTTGGATATTGGCGGGATTGATTCTCGTCTTTTTTGCGGTCTCGACCAACCAGGAGTACTACACCTTCCCGGCATACTTCCCTCTCCTGATGTTGTTGGCCGATGGAGTCGCGTGCCGTGAATGGAACGATCGCCATCTTGTTGTGCGCAAGGGAGCGCTTAGGATTTCGGCGGGAGCACTGGCGGTGATCGGTTTGGCTGGGAGCGCGACTCTGGTGACGCTTCTGTGGCAGTCGCGGAATCTGCCCTTCGAGCCGGACATCGGGAACGTGCTGGCGACCCACAATATGGATACCGACACGCTCTCGACGTCGCACATGCTGGACTTGAGTTATGCGTCTTTTGCGGCGTTGCGTTTGCCGGCGGTGCTGGCGGCAGTGGCGTTGATGGTGGCTCCGCTGCTTTCTTTTTTCTTGCGGATTCGACGGCGGCACTGTGCGGCGACATGGGCGCTGGGGGCGGGCATGGCGGTTTTTCTGGTGGCGGCTCATATCGCGTTAGGACGCTTTGGGCCCTATCTGTCGTCGAAAGATCTGGCGCGGGAGGTCGCGGCTCGAGCGCGCCCCCAGGATCTAGTGATGATTTACGGCGATCAGGCATTCGGGTCGTCATTGCTGTTCTATTTGCAGCGGCCCGTCGATCTCGTGGAAGGGCGAACAACTTCGATGTGGTTTGGATCGACCTTCCCGGATGCTCCCAAGATTTATCTGAGCGATGCGGATTTACAGCGGGACTGGTCTGGAACAGATCGGGTGTTTTTGTTCGTGCCTCCGCACCTCAAGACTAAAGTAGATGAGCTTATCCCAAGCAAGTTTGTGGTGGCGGAAGTTTCGGGGAAGTATATATATAGCAATCGGCAGTGAGGCGACGCCAATGCGCTGTTACATTGTTGGGCGAATGCTTAAAATCTTTAACCGCAGAGGGCGCTTGGAAATGACGCGCAGAGATCGCGCAGAAAAACTGGGGGAGTAGTCGATGAATGTAAAGCTTGCGTACATTATCGGGATCCTTGTGGTTCTTATCGCCTGCGGTTTCGTGGTGGGCGCTGCGAAGCCACAGTCAGGCAGCGCGCCGCACGAAACAGCTCAAACTGCCGTGAACCCATCCGCTGGTCCTAAGAAAGCTGAGGAACAGTTCAAGAATATTCAAGTGCTGAAGGGAGTTCCCGCAGAGCAGATCTTTCCTACCATGCAGTTCATCTCGGCATCGCTGGGAGTGGAGTGTGAATTTTGCCATGTGCAGAACGCCTTTGAAAAGGACGATAAGAAACCCAAGCAGACCGCGCGCAAGATGATCGACATGATGTTTGCGATCAATACGAATAACTTTGAGGGGCATCGCGAGGTGACTTGTAATTCGTGCCATCGTGGCAGCGCACGGCCGCAAGCGATCCCGGCAGTCATGACTGAGGACCTGAAAGAAGCCGAGATCAAAGAGGCAACTGGCGCACAGCCGGCTGCAGCGAAGGAGAACACGGGACCTTCCGGCGAACAACTGCTCGAAAAATATGTGCAGGCGCTGGGAGGGGCAGCGGCGATCGATAAAATCAACAGCCGTATCATGAAAGGGACGATCGATTTTGGCGGGAAATCGATTCCCATCGATATTTATTCAAAGGAGCCAGAGAAGCGCATTTCATTCACTCACATGCCGGACGGAGACAGCGTCACGGCCTTCAACGGGCATGAGGGATGGCTGGGCACTCCAGGACGTCCGCTGCGCGAGATGCACGGCAGCGATCTGGATGGAGCGTCGATAGACGCGGATCTGCATCTGCCTGCCCACTTGAAGACGATGTTCAGCGCAATGCAGGTGCGTGGTCCGGAGAAGGTCGGCGATCATACCACCTCCGTGGTAGTGGGACAGCGCGAAGGGAAGCCGCCGATTCAGTTATATTTCGACCAGCAATCAGGACTGCTGGTGAGGATGGTAAGGTTCGGAGAGACCGCGCTGGGATGGCTGCCGACGCAAATCGATTACGCAGATTATCGCGACACCGATGGCGCGAAGATTCCCTATCGCTGGACGTTGGCGCGGCCCAGCGGACGATTCACCATTCAGGTGAGCGAAGTGAAGCAGAACGTTCCGATCGACGATCGAAAGTTCGTAAAACCTGCCTCCGAGGAGCCGAAAGGGCCAACAAAATAAATCGTTGAAGCGCGATCTCCGATCGCGCAAGCACGCCATCTCGCCTACGTCCTCAAGCGCTTTGGGGGCTAGTTCCTTGCCTCGGAGTCTCAAGGGCCGCTTTGGTGACCACGGGATCGGCTTCAATTTTCACTTCGACTTCAGCTCCTTCTTTGAGCTTCACTTTTTGCCCGTGAGAGTCGGTCAGAGTGTTAGGAACCCGAATCTCGCGGTAAAGGTGATCCGCACCCTCGACCGCAATCTGGGCTTTTTCCGGTTCGCCAGACCCGGGATGGGGATGAATAACCTTTTCCACCTTGCCTGGGAGCGTAGTACTAGCTTTGGATTGTTCGGTAGACACAAATGAGGACCCTCCACTGCCCCTGTGCTCAGTTCCAACCCGCTCACGATTCCCTCTGTGAAGCGGACGCTGGAACAGGTATTTTCTGCGGAGTTCTACTTATGCGCTATCGGGGAAACACTGTACAAGATAACCGGTTTTTCAGGTTTTGAGCACCGGTGCCTGCCTCGGGAAGCCCGGCCGTGGTCGCGGAGCGGTTCGGGTAACTCGAAAGTCCGCGCTTTCAGAACAGCTTCAGGTTCTTCGTATATTCTCGCAGGATGCCTGATCGGAACCACCGCCAAGGACTTCGGTCTTGAACTGTTACCCACTTTGGATCCTGATCGCGCTGCTCGGCATGGCGCTCCCAATTCCTGCGCTCGCGCAAGTGCCGGGTCTTGAGCAAACGCCGGATCATGCTCCGAACTCCGGCTTCGGCGTCGCCGACGACCGCGCGCCAGCGCATTCTATCAGTGGAGTCTTGCTCGACCCATCCGGGGCGGCGATCGCACAAGCGCAAGTCTGTCTGATTGGAAACAAGGGCGAGATTCTTGCGCAGACTGCGACCGACTCAGTTGGGTCCTTCCGCCTCGATAACATTGCTCCTGGAAAGTACACGCTGGAGTTGCAAGCAGAAGGCTTTCGCGATACCCGCATCACGGCAACGGTGACCGGCAAGCGACTTTCTCCAATTCGCGTTTTGATGCCGATTTCGGTCGAGACTGAAAGTGTGACGGTGGCGACCGGGGTCAACCTGCCCGTCGTCACTACGGAAACCGCCGACAACCAGAACGCCAACGCTATCGATCGCGACGCACTGGACCGCGTCCCCGTCTTCGATCAGGACTACATCACGACGATGTCCCGCTTCCTGGACGACAATGCGACCGGCACCAATGGCGTTTCGCTGGTAGTGAACGGGATCGAGGCCAACGGACCCGGAGTGACGCCGTCGGCGGTGCAGGAAGTGAAGATTAATAACAACCCTTACTCCGCTCGCTTCTCGAGGCCGGGTCGGGCTCGTCTGGAAATCGTCACCAAGAGCGGATCTCCTGCCTACCATGGTTCGCTAAACTTTATGTTTCGCGACTCGGTCTTCGACGCGAGCAATTCCTTCTCTATCGTGAAACCGCCGGAGAGCCGGCAATATTACGAAGGCTCTGTCACCGGGCCGGTCGGACACAGCAGGCGCACCAGTTTTCTGCTCTCGCTCGACGAGGATTTGCTCAATCAACAGGACATCATCGATCCCAACGCCATTGCCGCGGCAGAATCACTGGGATTCGGCCCCTTTGCGCAGACCGTTCCTAACCCCACACGCCACTTCTTCGGGTCAGGCCGCATCTTTCACGACCTGGCCAATGGAGACCAATTCTGGATCGGGTATTCCTATGAGCATCGGTCTGCGGATAACCAGAACGCCGGAGGAACGATTCTTCCCAGCGCTGCTACTGACACCCGATTTCTGGAACACGAGGTCAATGTCAGCTATCTACATCAGTTCTCGCCGCACTGGCTGAATCAGGCCAGATTTCTCGTAGGGCACTACGATTCTCCGGTCGTCAGCGTCCTCCCTGAGGCGCAAATCACGGTTTCCGGACTGTTCACGGCGGGCGGAGCACAAGCCGACTCGCGGCGCACGGAATATCACTTCGACGGGACCGACTTCGCCACTTATGCCAATGGCAAGCATCAAGTGAGTTTCGGCATTGATATTCCCGACATCAGCCGCCGCGGCCTCGATGATTTTACGAACCGTGCCGGCACCTATACGTTCGCCAGCGCTGCCGATTACTCCGCTGCGACGCCGGCAACCTACTTAGTACAGACCGGCCAGGGTCACGTGGCTTTTCTGGAAAAGGTGATTTCCGCGTTTGTGGAAGACAATATTCGCCTGCGGCCGAATTTGTCCGTGTACCTGGGAGTGCGTTACTACTGGCAGAATTTCTTCCACGATGAGCCTCACAACTTCGCGCCGCGGGTCAGCTTCGCCTATGCGCCCAGCGCCACCAGCAAGACTGTGATCCGCGGGGGTGCCGGCCTGTTCTATGATCGAACCGGACCAAACCCGATTGGCGACCTCCTGCATTTCAACGGCGTCAATCTGCTGCGTTTCATTGTCGACCCGCCGCTCGCGGCGTATCCCATCAATCCCGCGGTCATGTCGCAAATTCCGGTCAGCGTGGTGGCGCTCGACCCGCACCTGCGTATTCCCTACACCTTGCAATACAGCGCCGGAGTGGAGCGCCAGGTCACCGCGAAGAGCACGTTGAGCGCCGTGTATATTGGCACTCGCGGCATCGACGTTTTCCGCTCCATCGACGCCAACGCCCCAGTCCTGATTGGCGGTAACTACGTGCGCCCGAATCCGGTCTTGGGCCAGGTCCGGCAAATGCAGGCCGAAGGATATTTGAAAGGCAATGCGTTGGAGCTTACGTTTCGCGGCAAACCCAGCAAATACTTTTCCGGCCAGATTCAGTACACGCTCAGCCGTACCGACAACAGCACGAGTGGAATCACATTTTTTCCGGCCAACAGCTACGACGCGGCGGCCGATTGGGGACGTTCCGACAACGATCGCCGCAATAAGTTCGACCTACTGGCGTCGACGCAACCTACAAAACAATTTACGCTGGGGGTCGCGCTCTCCCTTTACTCGGGAAAGCCGGTCGACATTACTACCGGAGGCGACAACAATCACGACGGCATTCTCAACGATCGTCCGCCCGGTATCGCGCGCAATACAATGCCTGGTCCGGGGCTGATCGGCCTTGATCTTAACCTCACTCACGATTTCCCCCTCTCGAAGGCGAAGAAGGAAACTCGGGCTCTCTCCCTGTCGCTGAATTCCTTCAACGTGCTGAATCATCCCAATTACGTCACTTACATCGGAACCCAATCTTCGCCGTTGTTCGGGCAACCGGTGGCAGCCTTGCCTCCGCGACGGATGCAGTTGGATGTGCAGTTCAAGTTCTAACCCGATTCAATAACAAAACCTGATAGGCACGATAAATAGTTTCGATTTCCGCGAAGCTCCCCTGAACGTTACAGTGAGGCGGTCTTGGATTGTGTTCATCGCTGGTTGATGGGGAGGAAACTCAGAGCTTAAATCGCTTCCCACACCTAGAAGAGGAATATGATTGAGGGTCGGCGTAGAGCCAGGCGGGAAGTATCTGGACTGTTCCGACGCGGCGATGGCGTGACGAACGCAGAACAGGACTTGACGACACTATGACGAAGATCGAGGCGGTCATACAAAATTCCAAACTGGAAGCCGTGAAAACTGCGCTGCAGGAGATCGGCGTCGAAGGCATGACTGTGATCGAGGTGCGAGGCCACGGGCGGCAGAAGGGGCATACCGAGGTCTACCGTGGGCGGGAATATAGCGTGGATCTGATTCCCAAGACGAAGCTGGAAATGGTGCTGCCCGACGCAATGGTGGAAAAAGCCGTGCAGGCCATTCTGGTATCCGCACGCACGGGGAAAATTGGTGACGGGAAGATTTTTCTGTCCCGTGTGGACGAGGCAATCCGTATTCGCAATGACGAGCGCGGCGAGGGAGCCCTGTAGGCTTCTAAATGGGCAACCTAGAGTTCATGGCAAGAAGTGTTACCAGGACGCGACCCGAAAGCATTGACAAGCGTGATGAATGGGCCCTCCCCCGGTGGCTCGTGTCACAGGGGTGATTACATTCATGATGGCGGCGTCCTCATTGATGAGCGAACTCCGAGGTTCCCTTAGCGACGAATCGGCGCGCATTCAGCAGGAATTCGAGGTGTCGGGGGACGGGCGCGCGGCCGTGGCGCAACGAACCCGGCTGGTGGAAGATATTCTCGGACGGCTCTGGCGCGACATTGTCTCGCCCGACGATGCAAGGCCGCCCAACTTCGCCCTGGTGGCTACTGGGGGATTCGGGCGCGGCTGGTTGTTTCCATATTCCGATATCGATCTGCTTTTTCTTTTTGGAGATCGCACCGCGGAGCAGGCTTTCAAAGATCAGGTTCGCCGCTTCTCGCAGGAATTGTGGGACCTGCGGTTGAAGCTGAGTCCGGCGTCGCGGACACTGAGTGAGTGCGACCGCTACGACCCCAACAATACTGAATTCACCATTTCTCTTCTCGACTGCCGCTACCTCGCGGGCGATCACGACCTGTTCCGCCGGCTTCATGACAAAGTAATTCCCCAGGTGGTCATGCGGGAATCCAAGGCTCTTCTGCAGGGGCTGGCGGAGGTAACGCGGGAGAGGCATGCGAAGTACGGGATGACGCTATATCACCTGGAGCCGAATTTGAAGGAGGCGCCAGGCGGATTGCGCGACTGCAACGTGGCCAGTTGGCTCGCACTGATTTCGGCGATGGACAAACTGCACGACTGGCCGGATGCCAGTTCCCTGCGAGCACCCGTACGCAAGCAACTGGAAGCGGCGCTGGATTTTCTGATGTCGGCCCGATGTTTCCTGCACTCTCGGCATGGCCGCGACGACAACACGTTGAGTTGGGAAGCGCAGGATGAGGCCGCAATGCGCAAGATTGGAGCAGCGGATTCGGCAGAACTTTCGGCCGCCGACTGGATGCGGATTTATTTTGGGCACGCCCGCGCCGTGCAGCGGACAGTCCAGCAACTCCTGGAGGAAATTCCCGAAGCTTGGTCAGCGCTGTACCGGCAGGTGCAGAGCTGGCGGTCGCGTTTGACCACGCCGGATTTTTCCGTCGTGGATGGCCTCATATTTCTGCAACAGCCTTCGGCGCTGCAGGATCCCGAGGTTTTGCTGCGGCTGTTCCATTTCATGGCGCATCACGGGCTGAAGCTGAGCGCAACTACGGAATACCGCATCGAGCAGGCACTTCCGGCATTGGCATCGATGCCCCCTCGGGGAGCGGAATTGTGGCTGTATCTGCAGGAGACCTTGCTGCAGCCGCACGCCGCAGACGCGTTGCGGGCCATGCATTCTTTGCGGCTGCTGACGCTATTGCTCCCGGAATTGAAGCTTATCGATTCACTGGTGGTGCGCGATTTCTATCATCGCTTCACCGTCGATGAGCATTCGTTCTTGGCGATCGAGAGCCTGCACCGCCTGAAACAGTCGCAGTCGGAGTGGGACAAGCGTTACGCGGAACTGCTGGGCGAACTGGAAGATCCCGAGTTGCTGTATTTGGCTCTATTGCTGCACGACACCGGCAAGGGCGTGCCCGGCGGCGATCATGTGCAGGCCAGTCTCGAAATTGCGGGCCGCGCCATGGACCGGCTCGACCTAGATCCGAAAGAGCGGGAGGAAGTACTGTTTCTGATCGCCAACCATCTTGAGATGTCGGCGGCGCTGCGGCGCGACATTTTCAATCCGGAAACGGTGGCGGCGTTTGCCAATAAAGTGGGGACGCCCGAGCGCCTCAAGATGCTGTGCCTGCTCACTCACGCTGACATCAAGGCGGTTAATCCGGAGGCGCTGACTCCGTGGAAAGCGGAGAACGTTTGGCAGCTCTTCATGGGGGCCGATAACTACCTGAACCACAGCGCGGATCAGCGGGTGCATGCCGATGTGAATGATGAAAAGCTCGCGCGGCTGCGCTCGCTTGCGCCGGTTACCAGCAGCAAGTTCAAAGACTTTTTGGAAGGATTCCCGCAAAGATATTTGCTGGTTCATTCCGCCGAGGAAGTGATGCGGCACATGGCCATGGCCGACGAACTTGGCGAAGATCCGGTCCGAGTTGAGTTAAAGCGAGGACGTCACTGGTACGAACTGACACTGTTGACCAGAGACCGTCCGTTTCTGTTTGCCAAGCTCGCCGGAGTGCTCGCGGCCTGGGGCATGAACATTGTGAAGGCCAACGCGTTCTCGAATGAGGCCGGCACCGTCGTCGACACCCTTTACTTCACGGACCGCTTCCGCACGCTGGAACTGAATCTGTCGGAATGGGATCGCTTCCGTCGCAGCGTAACCAGCGTGCTGCTGGGCGAGGCCGATCTGGAGAAAATGTTGCGCGACCGGCAGCGAGCGGAAAAGGGCGCGATCGCGAAAGTAAAAGTCGAAACCAAGATTGAATTTGACCACTCCTGTTCATCGACCAGCACGCTGGTGCAGGTGATTACGCAGGATCGTCCGCGGCTGCTGCATCGCATAGCGTCGTGCTTGTCGGATCAGCAGTGCAATATCGAGATCGCGCTGATCGACACCGAAGGGCAGATGGCGATCGACACGTTTTATCTAACCGCTGGCGGCGCGAAGCTCAAAGTGGATCATCAAAAACGAGTTGAGAAGGCGCTAATGGAGGAACTCCGCGTCGAATGAAACGGCCGGTCCCGTAGGGATCTCCGACGGTAGCCCGCGGCTTTCAGCGGCGGATACGCACCCCTTAAATAACTCCGTCCCGGCAGGCACGGCTGAAACTACCTTCGACTCGTGCGGCTATTTCAGCCGTCCCTGGCGGGACGGAGATCCAAAATGACTACGCGCTCCCGGCGTTGAAACGACGGACTCCGTTCATTCATGCCTACGGGATGGCGCTCTTTTCCTAGCCACTCTCATTTCGTCGAGAACTTAAACACCGTCTTCTGCCTGAATGTCTCGCCCGGCTTCAGGATCGTGTTCGGGAAGTCCGGATGATTGGGCGAATCCGGAAAGTGCTGGGTCTCGAGGCAGAAGCCGTAGCGCCGCTTGTAAACGTGCCCCTTCTTCCCGGTGACGCTGCCGTCGAGGAAATTTCCTGTATAGAACTGCACTCCAGGCTGTGTGGTCGAGACTTCCAGCACCCGCCCGCTGGTGGGTTCGTACATGCGCGCGGCCAGCACGAGGCCGTCGCCTTTGCGATGGATGACCCAGTTGTGATCGTACCCGTGGCCGAGGACTATCTGATCGAAGTCGCTGTCGATGCGCTCGCCCACTCGAGTCGACGTGGTGAAGTCAAGCGGCGTTCCTTTCACGGGACGAAGTTCGCCGGTGGGAATGAGATTCTTGTCGACCGGAGTGAAGCGGTCGGCGTTGAGCGTGAGTTCGTGATTCAGAATGTCGCCGATGCCTTCTCCCGCGAGATTGAAATAACTGTGTTGGCTAAGATTGATGGGCGTGGCCTTGTCCGTCGTAGCTTCGTAGTCGATGACCAGTTCGTTGTCGTTGGTCAGCGTGTAGGTCACTCTAACTTTCAGATTGCCGGGCCAACCGTCGTCGCCATCTTTGCTGAGGTAGGTGAAAGTGACGCCCGGCTTGCCTTTCAGAGGCTCGCCGTCCCAAACAACTTTATTGAAAGTCTTATCTACGCCGCCATGCAAAGTGTTAGGCCCGTCGTTCTTGGGCAAGGTATAGGTTTTGCCGTCGAGCGTGAAAGTGCCATTGGCAATGCGGTTGGCGTAGCGGCCAACGATAGCGCCGAGATAAGGCGGATTCGGAACGTAGCCCTCGAGAGTCTCGTGGCCGAGAACGATGTCGGCAAATTGGCCTTTGCGATCAGGCACGCGAATCGAAACGATGATGCCGCCATAATTCATCGCGTCCACTTCGACACCGTTTGCGTTGGTGAGCGTGTACAAGGTGATCGGCCTCCCGTCCTGCGTACCAAAAGGTTTTTGCTGAACGGCTTGCTCATGTCTCTTGCTGGCTTGCGCGAGGGCGAGTCCGGCAATCGTCAGGCTGAGCAGGAAGGTAACGCAGACTGCAGGGAGATGTCTTGGCATCATGCCGGAAAGTGTACTACGAGAGCCGCGAATGTCGCGCGGGCGCCCCGCCCGCGAAAACCGTCCCAGACCAAGTGCGCCCTACAACCAAAAACCATCACGCGGATACAGGTGTTCTTTTCCCGATAACCTCGCAGATACCACGTCCTTGATGGTGCCGACGTTGGCGGGCGGGGGCGCCCGCCCCACACGTCATTCTTTCTTATACGGCCATGGCGCCTGCGTGAATAACGCTCCATCGATCCAAATAGTCTGGCCGCTGATAAACGACGCTCCCTTGCTGGCAAGAAAAACCACTGTTGGCGCGATGTCGGCAGCCGTACCCACGCGGCCCAACGGAGTCAGTCTGGACCACGTGCCCGCGTAGTCCGGATCCTCCAACCGAGTGCGCTCCGACTCAATCGAGCCGGGGGCAATGCAGTTCACCCGTATCCCATAGCGGCCCAGCTCAACGGCAGCTTCTTTCGTGAACATCTCGATTCCGCCCTTACTGGCCGTATAGGCCACCAAGGACGGAAAACCGAGTTTGTTGCAACCCGACCCCAGATTCACGATCGAACCTCCCCCATGATCCTTCATATACCGTGCGGCTTGTTGCGTGCACAGGAAGCAGCCTTTCAGATTCGTATCGACCACCAGGTCCCACTCTTCCTCGGTCACATCTAGAAGCGATTTCCAGGTCTGCACGCCGGCATTGTTGACCAACAGATCGAGCCGTCCGAAAGTGCCGATCACGCGCTCGAACATCGCCGTCACTTGGCTCCTGGAGCGGATGTCAGCCTCAACGGGCAATGCGTCAGTGGCCGCGCCGGTTTGCAAGGCGCGCATTTCAGCCACAGTCGCATCCACCACAGACGCCGATTCGTTGTAGTAGTTCACAGCAACGCGGTACCCGTTCCGCGCCAACTCCAGCGCAATTTCCTTCCCAATTCCCCGGCTGGCCCCGGTTACCAGAGCTGTCTGGCTCTGCGGCATAGTCACCTCGATGAAACGCACAAGATCACAGCGAAGAGATCATAACCAACCGGAGAAGCGAACGGGCAAGAGTACGCCCAATTCGGGTATGACGCCCGCCGGGCGGTGGTGATACCATCGCGGGCGATATGATTCACCGAAGGTCAGCTCTCATCTCTCTCTTGCTTTTGTTGGCGACTCTCGCCGGGAATGTTGCGGGCCAGTCTCAGGCCGAGCCCAGCCATCCAATCGTGCTGCATGCGGCGCGCCTCCTGGATATCAAGACTGGACGCACGCTCAAGCCCGGAGAAATCCTGGTGGAAGGCGAACGCATCGTCGAAGTCGGGACGTCGGTAAAACATCCCGCAGGTACCGAAGTGATTGACTTGGGTGATCGCACTCTACTTCCCGGATTAATTGATGCGCACATCCACCTTTTCCTCCATCCTGGCGCGGAAGACTTGCAGACCGTGCAGGAATCGGTGCCGCAGCGCACCATCACAGCAACGCTGGCGGCCCACGACGACCTGATGGCCGGCTTCACCGCGGAGCGCGACATGGGGACAGAAGGCGCGGGATCGGCCGACACCGCAGTCCGCAACGCGATTGACGAAGGCCGCATTCCGGGCCCCCGGCTGCGCATCAGCGGCAACGCCATCAACATTCTCGGCGGCCACGAGGATGCCATCGGATATAACCCCGACCAACACGTTCTGCCCAACGCGAATTACGCCAACAGCGCCGATGAACTGATCGCCGTGATGCGGCAGCAATTCAAAGAAGGCGCCGACTTCATCAAGATTTACGAGACTGGGTCGGATTCCGTTCGCGATGGGAAATTCTCGACGCCATATCAATACACCGAGGCGCAACTCGAAGCCGCCGTGAAAGAAGCGGCGCGCCTGGGCAAACGCGTGGCGGTGCACGCGACCGGAGAGCCCGGGACGCTCTTCGCCGCGCAGGCCGGCGTGGCGTCCATCGACCACGCCAATCAGCTTAGCGACGAGACCATGCAGCTGATGAAGGAAAAACAGATTTTCGCTGTGCCGACCTTCACCATCTTCGAATACTTTGCCGAGCACGCGGCCACGCCGGCGCAAGCCGCGCGCGAACATCAAATGCTCGAGGTGAAGGTGGAGGAATTCAAAAAGCAGATCGCCGCGGGAGTGCCGATGGCAGTCGGATCCGATGTCGGGCCCTTTCCTCATGGCACGCAGGCTCGCGAATTGATGCTGATGGTGAAATACGGCATGTCTCCGCTCGCCGTGCTGCAGGCGGACTTGCTGAATGGAGCCAAACTGCTGGGCTGGGAAGGCCAGATCGGAGCACTGGAGTCTGGATATCTGGCAGACGTAATTGCGGTTCCTGGTGATCCGCTGCAGGACATTGGCGCGCTGCAGAAACGTAGCCTTCGTAATGAGGGGCGGCTTGGTCTACAAAAAGTGAGCCGTCTCGACTTTGGTCGAGTGAACCGTTGAAGGTGCAAAACAATGCACAGTCACGCCACGATCTCTCATGAAAATGGCGAATTAAACCGCTGATTATAAATAGCTTGCTGGATTTCCCGTATCGGGAACTCGGGCATCTAATTGCGCCCTCCCTAAGTGCCACGCCGGTATTCGGCGGGCACTTATGAGCTTCCGAAGATTATATTTCCGCTGCAGCGCCACTGTACTCGTCGTGGGCGCCACGCTCGTGCCCGGCATTGCATGCCCAGGCTCCATTCGCATCTGCCGATCCCGACGCGCCAAGCCCGTTTGTCGAGGCCCTGACGCCAGCGTCGAACCCGCCCCTCATTGCGAGCTCCGAACACAGATTCTGGGACAAACCGAATTGCGCGCTATTATTTGCGGCCGCGGCTCTGAACGGCGCAGACTTCGCCGTGACCCGCGCCAACCTGCAGGAGCGGCGGACAGGAACTGAATCCCGTGGTTCGGATGTTCGGCAGCTCCACGCCGGGCCTGGCAATGAACTTTATCGGCGAAACGGTAGGAGTAGTGAGTCTCAGCTACTTCTTTCACAGGACCGGCCACCGCAAGCTGGAACGCGACCGTTTCCCTGGTCAACATCGGAAGCTCCGCCGGCGCCGTGAGCTACGGATTATCGCACCGCTGAGCGAGCACTTGGAACACCTGAAGCTTGCCTGACAGCGGAATCCGATGTCGCACGCAGTGCACCTGCCTGGAACACAAATAAAGGCCGCGCCCGTGAGAGTCTGTTACGAAACACTAGGCGGCACGAGTAAGGAATGAGAAAATGCCCTCGCGAGAGCGAGGGCATTTTGCATGGGATATAGCCGGGGAGAGGCACGGGAACAGACGACGATGTTTCCGGTAACGCTGGACGAGTTGATTCCAGCTGATCACCTATGCCGAGTCATCGAGGCATTCGCCGCACGCTTGAACCTCGGGAGGCTGGGCTTTGTTCGTGCGGAGCCAGCCGAAACCGGTCGACCGGGCTACGATCCGCGCGATCTGTTGAAGCTGTACCTGTACGGGTATCTGCAGCAGATCCGCTCCTCGCGGCGGCTGGAAGCCGAGTGTTGCCGCAACGTAGAAGTAATGTGGCTGCTGCAACGGGTGACGCCCGACCACAAATCGATTGCCGAGTTCCGGTGGATGCATCGGAGGCAATAACGAGGCGGGGGCCGAGTTGGTGCTTCGCGCGGGAGGTGGGTTTGATACGGGGGAGTGGGTAGCGATCGACGGGTCGAAGTCCGGGCGGTAAGTGGTGCGCGGAGTGTGCGCGAACGCGACTGCGTCCAGCGGTACCTCGATCAGATGGAGTCGGCCGACGAGCACGATGAAGTGGTGATCGAGCCCACTGCGGTACAAACGGCGCTGGAAAAGCTGAAGAGCGATCCGGACCAGAAGCACGTTTCATGCGCACGGCCCATGGCAAAGCTCCTGCCTACAATGTGCAGACAGCGGTCGATGCCGCGCATGCGCTGATTGTGGCCCACAAGGTCACGACGGAAGCCAACGACCAGCGTAGCCTGTTGCCCATGGCGGAGGCGGCGAAGCAGGCGGTGGGCAATCCTGCCTCGCTGAACGCGGTGGCCGATGCCGGATACTTCAACGGCGAGCAGGTGGAGCGCTGTGAGGCCGAAGGCATCGTCCCGCATGTTCCGGCCAATCGTTCCGTCAACAACCAAGGGGGCGGCAAGTTGTTCGACCGCACTGCGTTCGTCTATGACGAGAAGACCGACACCTTCCGTTGCCCCGCACAACAGACACTCACGCGAAAACAACTACACCGCAAAGATCGTACCGTCATCTATGAGGCGAAACCGGTGATCTGAGCCTCCTGTCCCTTGAAGGCAAACTACCCAAGTCGGACACTTTTGAAATCTTCAGAAGCGGATGTTACAGCGGATGGAGCAACGGACCACGGCAAACGTAATGCGGTTGCGAAAGTCGATCGTCGAGCATCCCTTCGCCACCCTGAAGTACCGGATCTTCGGACACCCTCGTTTCCTCTTGCGTGGACTGGTTGGCGCACAAACAGAAATCAGCTTGGCGACCATGGTCTACAACCTGAAACGAATGGTGAACGTCCTCGGCGCCCAAAATCTCGCCGCCGCGCTCGCCCACTAGCTTCCGTGCCCGGCGCGGCTCCACCCCAACCCTCCGACAAATCAAAAAACGGTGCTCCGAAACCGAAGCACCGTCTCTATCTGTCTCCTCGTAAGCTGAGTTTTGGAAAGGCTGTGGAAAAGTGGAGTTTGGTGGGTGAGCCGAAGTCGGAGTCAAATCAGCCGATTGCTCGACTGGAATTCAGGACAGAAATAGGCCGAGCTGTTCAGCGCGGCCTTCAAGTTTCTGTTAGTTCGTGCTTGTCTCGATCGTGCGGTGACCGCAGGGCCGTGTTCCTCGTAACGGACTCCGCGATGCAGGATTAACCAGATTAACCGACACTGTCGATGGGCAATCGCCCCGATGGCTTGATTATGTCCCAGACGGTGGACGGAGCTGCGATAGGCAAGCCTTTCAGGGGTGGCACGAGCCGGATGAATCGAGAGATTCACGTCCGGCTCTGTGAGCGGCTCGGGGCGAAATTCCCCGGGCCGACTCGGCGGAGGCGGGGCGACCCGTCCCCCTACGCCGATTGAGAAGGCGCGATAGCAGCGCTTTCCAGGGGTTTTGGTTAGAAGCGAACCCGAGCACCCACCTCGATGTTGCGCGCCGACGCCTCGCCTCCCAAAACACCGAAATTGCTGGCACTGCCAACATAAAAGAAGTTGGCATCGAGCCACTGATTATGGTTCAAGACGTTAGCGAAGATGCCTTGGATTTCTACGCCAACGCTCTCCGCCACTCGGATGTTCTTCTTGACGCTGAGGTCCATATTCCAGTAGGGCAGGCCACTGATACAGCCAGCGCCGCAATCCTTGGTATCTAACCCCAGAATCGGGTTACGCCAGTTCGTAACGTCAGCCGTCCCGTTCTTGAATGCATTGACGGGTAGCCCGCTTGAGGGTGAGTTGTAGTAGGCGTGCTCGTGGGTTTCGGGACCAATCGGTACGGCAGTGTCGTCGTTGGTAACACTGATACCGTCCGCTGCACCGAACTCCTGCGAATTGAAATTGGTCGACCCTACCTCGATCGGTGTGCCGGACCCTGCAGTGAACACACTCCCGAACGTCCAGCCGCCGAGCGCGCGTCCCAGGAACCCTGACTGCCCCTTGAAGAAGGGCGGTTGGTACACCAGGAACACGTTGTACGTGAACTTGCGGTCGAAGCCCTGTCTTCCGTAACCCTCGCCCAAATTGAAGGGATCGTCCACAGTGAACCCGCTGACGGCCTGGTAGATCGATGCCGTCCCCAGAGCTTTGGACCAGGTGAAGTTCGACTGCATAGTCAATCCTCTCCAGTCGGCCATCTTCAGAGAGACGAAGCCAGCGTTGTAGTTCCCGTAGCCTATGCTGCCATCAACCGATACACCCGATGACATCTGGCCGTTACAGCCGAAGTTGTTTGTGCCTGCCCCGCAATTGGCGGTGATCGGCGTGTTCATCATGCTGCGCGGGAAGGTAAATGCACCGGCGTCCAAGTCACTCCAAAGGCCAAACACCCCAGCGGCGTTGAGGTTGCCCGTTCCGTTAGCACCCTCATTCGCTACTACCGCCGCCGTGCAGCTCGTGAACCCGGTACAGTAAGCAGAGCTGGTGCCGCCGAGCGCGGCCTCAAAGAAGGGTTGAGGTGAGACGGCGCCTGGGTTGGGGCCGGGGCCGGGGGTGGCCAAGGCCGAACCTCCGCAACCACCGCCAGCGAGCCCGGCAATGCCACCGCAGTATTGCAGCGCCGCATTCTTATACGCACTGGCGAACGTCTGTCCGCCCAGCGTCATCATGTATGGCACCGCGTTAAGGTTGACGGGCTCGAATTCGCGGGTGATTCTGCGCCCGATGTAGCCAAGTTCCAGGCTGATCTTGCGGGACAACTGGCGCTGCACCGTCAAATCGAACGCGTCAATCACGCTGGGCCGGAAATTCGGATCCAAGGCAGCGGGGAAGGCAGCCCCGGTGTTATTGAACCCAGGATAGACCGGCTGCGGCAGGGTTGCGGTGGGCACTGGGACTGGAGCAATCGGGCCACCGGTGGCAGACGCGGTCGTCCCAATGCGAAAGGCATTGGATGGATTGGCTGAACCCGTTCCGCCGCAGCTGCCACTACCTTGATAGGAACCAGCCGGGCCTGCCGCGGCGAGGTTTTGGTTGCACGATACGGGCTGGATGAGGCCGAGGCCCAGCAACGGTAGCAGCACCTGGGTCACACCGTTCAGGCGGCCGTATTGACGGCCATAGCCGCCGCGGATGACCGTACTTTCATGGCCGAAGATCTTGCCGCCGTACGAATCACTGTCAAAGCGCGGGCTCCAGGCCACGGCGATCCGCGGACTGAATTGCTTGTAGAAAGGATTGTAAGGGTACTTCGAATGCTCCGCGGTATTACCTGTCAGGGCAAAACCGATTTCGGGATTGAACACCTGGCCTGCCAGCGCCGCACTCTTACGACTCGCGAGATAGGCCTCGGTACCGACTGGCTGGTTGGATTGATCTACCGCCACAATCTGCTTGCCGTTCGCCTCGGTGGGCGGCATCTCCACTGTCCAGCCCAGACCGTAGGTCAGGGTGAAGGTCGGCTTCATGTGCCAGGTGTCGCCGAAGTAGAGGTTGTAGTAAGGAATGGTGCTCTTGTCGAATGCCGGCGTGTTAATAGGATTCAGGCTCAGATTCGAACCAGAACGGGTGTAGGCCTGCGAAGAGACGGAAACGATGCCCAGCACCGCGGCAGTAACGGAGCTGCAGTGGGAGATCTTGGTGGTTGTGCCATTGCTACTAGTTCCTCCGCAGGGAAACACGTTTGAGGAGAGTCCCGATCCGACGGATCCGTTGCCGACCCCGAACACGGGCTGGGCGTTGATGGAGCCGCCGCTATCGTTGCGTTGATGCCAGTCCCAATTGTGCTGATAAGTACCGCCCAACTGGAACAGGTGGTTGCCTTTCAGGATGGAAAGATCGTCGCGCAACATCTGATCGTGCCCGTCCCAGAAACGGGTGCGGATATGTTGATTGTCCGAGTTGAAAGGGCCGAGATCCTGAGTCTGTGACTGGCCGCCTTCGATTTCGATCGCGCCGCCAAGCCCAGCCACCTGGGGCGTAGCCGGATGCCGGCTCCATGCCCACCAGTTACGCAGCCAGCTATAGTGGACGTCATTGGTCACGTTGGAGCTGATATTGGTGGTCAACCCCGCTACCCAGGACCACGCTTGCTGCGGATCGCCGGCCAGGGAAGCCGGTGTGCCCAGCTTGTCGCCAGTAAAGAAGCCACCGATATCAACCATATTATCCCCGGTCTGCACCAGGTTGTAGTAATGGTAGACGGTGTTCAAGTGCCACTTGGAAGAAAAATCGTGGTCCACGCGTACCGCTAAGTATTTGCTGCTCTCCGGAATAGAAAGAGTGCCCTGGAATCCCAGAATGTTCGCCTTGTCGCATTGGGTCTGCGCACAGCTAGCGTTTGACGCGGGTTCATACTTGCTCCATATCTGCGAAACCACAGGGTTGAGTCCCAAACCTAGCGGATCACAGAGGCCGCCCGGGGCCGCAGCACAACCATAATTAGCCGGGTACGGGGTGCCCTTGTAGGTTACCTGGAAGTTGTTCAGATTGTAATCGACCGTCCCGGCGGGGACACATGTAGGACACGTCCCCCCCGAATCCAATAAAAGCCCCTGTTGCAAGGCCGGCGAGGCGACGTTCCTATTAATAGTCTCGGAGTTCGGGAAGTGGAAACCCTCGTAATTGACGAAGAAAAAGGTCTTGGTGTCGAACAGCTTTGCCGGTATGAGTGGCCCGCCAACCGCGCCGCCAAAGCGGCTGTAATGAAAGCTGGGAAGGCCGCCCGCTTCATATGGGGGCGTGGCTTCCCGACCTAGCATCTTATTATAGCTATTCTGCCAGGTATTACCCGACCAGTTGTTGTCTTTATAATATTCATAGACCGTGCCATGGTAGGCGCTGGTTCCCCGCTTGGTGACCACTTTAATCTCGGCGCCCGCCGAACTGTTAAAATCGGCGGTCTGACCGGCGGTAGTCACCTTAAACTCCTCAACGCTGTCCTGCGGAGTGGGTATTACACCTGTCGGGGCGGTGACCGCGAAAAATTGACCAGCAACACCCCCGGTCGGATCGCCGGCATAGCTGTTGGTGTAGATACTCATGTTGCCGTCCATGTCGTTGGTGTTGTAGCCGCCATCCAGCGTGAAGTAGCTTTGGTCGTTAAACGCGCCGGCAACAGCCCCGTCAGTGCCCACGCCCGGCTGCAACGAGATGAACGTGCTAACGTCACGGCCCAGGCTCGGCAGGTTGTCGATGGCGATACTCGTGATGTCATTGCCCACCGTGGCATTCATGGTCTGCAGTTCGGCGCCGGTGGCTTGTACCTCCACAACGACGTTCGAGCCGCCGACCTGAAGAGCTAGATTGAGCGTGAGAGAGGCTCCGACGGTCACTTCCTGGTTCGCAACCTTCGTGGTTGAAAACCCGGCCTTAGTGACCGCGAAGTTGTAGGTACCGGGGTTCACGTCAACAAGGGTGTAGCGGCCCGCCGCATTGGTCGTAGTGCTTCGTGCAACGTTCGTCGAGGTGTCGGTGAGGGTAACCGTGGCGCCTGCCACGACTGCACCCGAGGGATCGGTTACTGATCCTGCAACGGTGCCGGTACTGGTCGATTGAGCCCATACGGGCAGAGCGCTGCCCACCCAGAGCATGGCGGAACAGAGAGAGAAGATCGCGAACAGGGAAGAGAAAAGCTGGCGACGGACGCGCATTGCAAACCCTCCGAGACGAGAGTGATTCCGCGAGAGACGCGGGAAATGCAGTCACAGCACTTTTTGCTAAGAGGCCCGGTGAGTCGCGCGCAGAGAACGTTGCCGTCGGAGCGCGAAACCCGCTGATAGGTCGGGAACACTATCACTATTCAATGCACAAAAACAAGGAATAATTGTTTCGATTCGTTTTCTAAATGTCATCTTCACTAAGTCACTGATTACACAAGAGATGAGTGGGTATATCCGGGGATGCGCTCGCTCACAAAGGAATATTGTTGCGATTGTTATGTATTGGCTTCGCGCGGTTTTCCGGCGGCGGCTCGCAGGTTTCGTCAGCGATCCACTCGCTCAAAACTGCGTAGAGACGAACTGTTTTATCTGCTGAAAGGAAGATTGGGGCGCCGCAGATATTCGGGGATTGCTAATATTGCCAGACTATACAATCGTGTGAAATTCACCGGTCAACTTGGAGTGAAGGCAGGTAGTGAAGCAACGGTAGTGAAGGAACGGTAGTGAAGGAACGCATTATGAAAATTGCAAACGATATTACAGAATTGATTGGCAACACGCCGCTCGTGCGCCTGAATAAGGTCACACAAGGTTGCGCCGCTGAAGTTGTGGCGAAGTTGGAGAGCCAGAATCCCGTCTCCAGCGTAAAAGATCGCATCGGCGTGAGCATGATTGTTGATGCTGAGCGCGAAGGAAAAATTCATCCCGGCAAGACAGTGTTGATCGAACCGACCAGCGGGAATACAGGGATCGGTCTCGCCTTTGTCGCCGCCGTGAAGGGCTACAAATTAATTCTCACCATGCCCGAGACCATGAGCCTGGAGCGGCGCGTGCTGCTGCTGGCCTTTGGCGCGGAAATTATTCTCACCCCCGGCCCGCGCGGAATGACAGGTGCAATTCTCAAAGCGAAAGAGATTCTGGCGAACACTCCCGGCGGCTATATGCTGCAGCAATTCGACAATCCCGCCAATCCCAAAATTCACTTTGAAACGACCGGCCCTGAAATCTGGAACGACACTGATGGCCGCGTCGACATTCTTGTCTCAGGCGTCGGCACCGGCGGGACGATCACTGGCGTCTGCCAATACATCAAGCCGAAGAAACCGTCGTTCAAGGCCGTAGCCGTAGAGCCGGCGGACAGCGCAGTGCTTTCCGGCGGCAAACCTTCTCCGCATAAAATTCAGGGCATTGGCGCGGGTTTCGTTCCCAGCATTCTCCGCAGGGATTACATTGACGAAGTCATCGCCGTGACCAATGACGAGTCAATCGCCATGGCCCGTCGGCTTCCCCGCGAAGAAGGACTGCTGGTCGGAATTTCGTCTGGCGCTGCGGTAGTCGCCGCTTTGAAAGTGGCGCAGCGCGCGGAGAATAAAGGTAAGCTGATCGTGGTGATCTTGCCATCTTTCGGCGAACGCTATTTGAGCAGCATTCTGTTTTCGGAGTTGCGGGACAAGGCGCTACAGATACCTACGTCGACGCTCCCGGCCTGATGCGCCTTCACCCTGTCGATATCCATGTCGCACATGCTGTCGTTAATTCGCGAAGACGTGGCCACGGTGATGGAACACGATCCCGCGGCCAAGTCCCGCCTGGAAGTGTACCTGTGTTATTCGGGGCTGCACGCAGTCTGGTTTTATCGCATCAATCACTGGCTGTGGAACCAGAATTTTTTTCTGCTGGGACGATTGCTCTCGCAGTTCGCGCGCTTTCTCACCGGAGTCGAAATTCATCCCGGAGCCCAGATCGGACGGCGCCTTTTTATCGATCATGCCTCAGGTGTGGTGATCGGCGAGACGGCGGTCGTGGGCGACGACGTCACTCTTTATCAAGGCGTGACTCTGGGAGGCACCGGCAAGGAACACGGCAAGCGGCATCCCACGATTGAAGACGGCGTAGTCGCCGGCAGCGGGGCGAAAATTCTGGGCAATATTACGGTAGGAAAAAATTGCCGCATCGGCGCCGGTTCGGTGGTGCTGCGCAGCGTTCCGGAAGATTCTACCGTGGTCGGCGTGCCCGGACATATCATCTTCCGCGAGGGCAAGCGCGTCGTGATTATCGATCCCAAGCAAATTAACGACCCGCTGTCGGAAGCGCTGGCGTCAGTGATGGCCGAAGTGAACAAGTTGCGCGAACGAGTGCAGCAACTCGAAGGCGCCGAAGCGAAGGGCGAACCTCTCTCGCCGTCGCTGCAAAGAATCATGGAAGATGTCGACTATCAGATCTAAAGTGGCCGCTCGCAAGAGAACCCAGTTCCAGCATCGAGGAAATCGAAATCGTGAAATGGATGACTTCAGTGGTTCTGGTTGCGGCGCTCGCATTGCTCTCCCTGGCAGCGGATAAGGGTTCGGACCCAAATACTAATAATAAAGACGAGAAACAAAAGCCCGCTCAGTCAGTCGCCGAACTCCGGCAGCAACTGGAAAAGATTCTCAAGGACACGCATACCCCAGGACTGTCGGTGGCCATCGTGCATCGCGATGCACCGGAATGGGTCGCCGGACTTGGTATAGCGGACGTGGCCAGCGGGCGCGCCACCACCGCGGATACGCTGTTCCGAATCGGATCCACGTCGAAGGCGTTCGCTTCGTTATCGATTCTGATGCTGGCAGATCAGGGGAAGCTGTCGCTCGACGATCCGGTTCACAGACTGGCGCCCGACGTGTGGTTCGAAAATCGATGGGAGGCGACCGATCCCCTCCGAATCGTAAACCTGCTGGAGCACACCACCGGCTGGGACGACATGCACCTGCGTGAGTACGCGAAAGATGCCCCGGGCATGACGTTGCGCGAAGGCCTCGACTACGACCACCACTCGCGGACTTCCCGCTGGCGTCCCGGCACCCGTATGGCTTACTGCAATTCCGGTCCCCCCGTTGCCGCCTACATCGTGGAGAAACTTACGGGAGACCGCTTCGAGGACTACGTGCAGCAACATTTATTTCTTCCCATCGGAATGAAGACTGCGACATATTTCCAGCCGGCGCCCGGAACCGCCACCACCCTTTACCACAGTGACGGCAAAACTCCGTACCGTTACTGGAACATTCTTTTGCGGCCCGCGGGATCGATCAATGCGTCCGCCAACGACATGGCGGCTTATGTGCAGTTCTATTTGAATCGGGGTGCGGTAAACGGCAAACCGATTGTGACCGCGTCTGACATCGATCGCATGGAGATTCCCGAGAGCACCTGGGCGGCAAAAGATGGCATGAAAGACGGATACGGCCTGAGTAATTACTGGAGCGTTGCAGACGGTTTCGTTTATCACGGGCACAACGGAGGCGTGGAAGGCGGCCTCACCGAGATGGCTTACATGGCCGACGATAACGTCGGCTACTTCTTCAGCATCAACGCCGGCAACGGAAATGCCTTTGAGCGAGTGGGAAAGGCGATTCGAGCCTATGTAACTAACAATCTCCAACGACCGCCGTTGCCTGGTGTTGCGGAACTCCCGGCCGGCGCCCGCGATTATGCCGGCTGGTATGTTCCGGATTCTCCTCGCGTCGAATTGCTGCATTTTGTGGAGCGTCTCGTGGGCATCACTTGCCTGCGCTTCAGAGACGGCAAAGTGCTCGTCGATCATTTGGGCGCATGGCACGATACTTATCTCCCCATCGAGCGTGCGCAATTCCGGCATGCTCCTAACAAAAAAGATGAGGCTCCCGATCCGGTAGCGACGTTTGAGTTGCTCACGCCGAATGCTGAGGATGTCTTCGTCCAGTCCGGGATGGGGATGACAATGAAACGAATTCCCGTGTGGCTGGCGATCGGGCAAATTGTCGCAACCGTCTACGTGCTCATATCGATGACGGCGATCCTTCTTTATGCGCCATTCTGGATTCTTGGCGGACTCAGCAGGAAGCGCCGGCGCCGCGCTGAGCGTGGCCTGCGTCTGTGGCCTCTAATCGCAGTGCTCAGTCTGATTGCGTTTGTAGGAATTTTTATCTTGTCCGCTGGCGACTTGATCGAACGCCTGGGCAATCTAACCGGATGGTCGGCCGCGGTATTCCTCGCCACCGTCACTTTCGGCATTGCCTCCCTCGGAAGTGCGATCTCGTTGTGGCGAACGCCGGCACAAAATGTTCGCCGCGGCGTCCGCAGGTTTTCGCTCGTGGTCACGTTGGCCCTGCTGATTGCCGCAGTCTATCTTGCCTACTGGGGCATTGTCGGTTTGCGCACCTGGGCCTAGATCTATTCAGCGTGATCCGCTGTTCCGCGGTGGAATCTCTTTTGACAAAGTTAGGAATGGTCCGTTAATGTTCGTGGCGTAAACGTTTACCGATGTCCCCTTTTGAGCGCTGTCGGTCTCATTTTTTCGATGCTGCTGAAATCACTCCGCGAAGAGGTGCTGGAAGCGAACCTGGAACTGGTTCGCCGCGGCCTTGTGCTCTACACTTTCGGCAATGTCAGCGGGATGGACCACAGCGAAGATCTGGTTGCCATCAAGCCCAGCGGCGTTCCCTATGAAGAATTGACCGCGGCGCACATCGTGGTTTCCGATCTCACGGGAAAAATTGTAGACGGTAATCTTCGCCCCTCCTCGGACTTGGCAACGCATCTCGAGTTATATAAACATTTCCCGAATATCGGTGGAGTGGCGCATACCCATTCTGAATACGCTACCGCATGGGCTCAGTCGGAAACTCCAATTCCGTGTTTCGGAACGACGCATGCGGACTATTTCCACGGGCCCATTCCGGTCACGGATCGGCTGCCTGCAGCGGACATCGCCGGAGATTACGAATTGGAGACTGGCACGGCCATCTGCCGCAGCTTCAAGAGTGCCCATCTCGATCCCAACGCAGTTCCGGCGGTGCTGGTGGCCGGACACGCTCCTTTTTGCTGGGGCGCGAGCGCGGCCGAAGCCGCTCACCATGCCGTGATCCTCGAATGGGTGGCGCGCATGGCGCACCACACGCTGTTAATCAATGCTGAAACCCGCCCGCTGGCGCGCGAGTTGCACGACAAGCATTTTTTGCGCAAGCATGGTCGCAACGCCTACTACGGACAGGTCAAAGCCCAATGACTCCTGGTCTTGTCGCCTCCAGTTCATCCAGCTTGGTACATCTCCATCCCGTGGACATGGTCATTATTGTTTTCTACTTTGGATTGGTCATCGCCATCGGGCTGTACCTGAAGGGAAAGGCGAACACCGGCGAAGACTTCTTTATGGCGGGACGGGAGATGACCGCTTGGGTGGCCGGATTGAGTTTTCTTTCCGCCAATCTGGGCGCACTGGAATTAATGGGGTGGGCAGGATCGGCCTACCAGTATGGCATTCTGGCGACTCATTGGTATTGGATCGGCGCCATTCCGGCGATGCTGTTTCTCGCGCTGGTGATGATGCCTTTCTACTACATTTCGAAGACGCACTCGGTGCCGGGATACCTGAAGTTGCGTTTCGGAGAACCCAGCCGCGCGCTCTCCGCCGTTTCGTTTGCGTTCATGACCGTCCTGATGAGCGGCGTCAACATGTTTGCCATGGCCAAGGTCATGCAGATTGTGTTGGGCTGGGACATCAATTTCAGCATCTGGGTCTCATCGCTCACAGTTGCGGTTTATGTGACGCTCGGCGGTTTGCGTTCGGCAATTTTTAACGAAGTGCTGCAGTTCTTCCTTATCTGGGCGGGCGCCCTGCTGATTCCAATCCTTGGACTTTACGAAGCCGGCGGCTGGGGCAACCTGAAGATCCAGATCGCGCAGCGCGCCTCGGAGCAATACGTCCATCTGTGGGCGGGCCTGGGTTCCTTCAGCAGCAACCCCATGGGCATTCATTGGACCGGCATCGTCTTCGGTTTGGGCGCGATTATTTCGATGGGTTACTGGACCACTGATTTTCTGGTAGTGCAGCGCATTCTGGCCGCGAAAGATATGCGCAGCGCAGAAATGGCGCCCATCATTGGCGCCGGATTCAAGATGTTGGTGCCGATCATCGTGATCCTGCCCGGATTGCTGGGTCTGGGCGGGCTACCCATGAAACTTGTTCCAGAGTCGGTGGCGACGGTGACTCACGGCTATAGCTACAACGATGTTCTTCCGCTCATGCTCGCGCGATACTGCGGTCCTGGCTTGCTCGGGCTGGGAATTACGGCGCTGATCGCAGGCTTCATGTCTGGAATGGCGGGAAATGTTAGCGCGTTCACCACGGTCTGGACGTATGACATCTATCGCCCACTGATCAATAGTAGGGGCAGCGACCATCATTACGTGACCATGGGCCGCTGGACCACAGTCATTGGAGTGCTCATCAGTGTCGGCACGGCGTATCTCGTCATGCGCTCGGCCAGCATCATGGATTACGTACAGGCGTTGTTCAGTTTCTTCATCGCTCCCCTGTTCGGAACCGTCATCCTCGGGATGTTGTGGAAGCGTGCGACCGGTCCCGGTGGATTCTGGGGACTGCTGTGCGGGACACTTTCTTCCATCAGCATGTGGACGTGGGTAAAACTCGATCCGACCGCCCTGCGTTATGTGGCTCTCTCGCCCAATGCGAAGGCGCTTGCTCAGGACATGTATCAGGCGTTGTGGTCATTTGTGGTTTGTGTGATCGTGACCGTGACGGTAAGTCTGGCGACGAAACCCTTTCCCGACAGCGCATTGAGTGGTCTCGTATACGGAGAGACGGAAATTCCTCCAATCGGAAACGTGCCGCTGTATCAGAAGCCGCTTTTCTGGGCAGCGATTGTGGCCGTTGTTTTTGTGATCCTGAACATTATTTTCTGGTAGGTAACCTCATGAGCACTGGACCTGAAGGACGTTCGGTTTCGATCTGGTTTTTCATCGGCCTCTCGCTGCTGGTAAATGGCGTGCTGATTCTGGGAGCGGGTTTGTACGAGTTCGCGAACCCGCCGGCGTCAGAATTGCAGGTGGTGCTCTTTCGACTGCATGCGGGCATATGGTGGGGTGGACTGCTTACCCTGATTGGCGGCCTCTATTGCTGGAAGTATGCGCCGTCCCGGGCCCGCATTTCGGCGGGTTCGTAAAGAAGATTTAGGATTCATCGAAATTAGATTCGGGAATAAATTTATGTCCGAAAAGAAAATGACGATGGGCATCATCATCGGGAACCGCGGATTCTTTCCCGACCAATTGGCGAAGTCCGGGCGCGAGGAAATGATGCAGGCGCTGGCTAAGGCCGGGATGGAATGCGTGGTGCTCGGTCCCGAGGAAAGCAAGCACGGCGCGGTCGAGACTCACGAGGAAGCGAAGCGCTGTGCGGCGCTGTTTCAGAAAAATCGCGAGCGGCTGGATGGGGTGATCGTATCGTTGCCCAACTTCGGGGACGAACGCGCCATTGCCGACACCATGCGGCTGGCGCGGCTGGACGTTCCGGTACTGGTACAGGCGACGCCGGACGATGCCAGGAAGATGACGATCCTGCATCGCCGCGACAGCTTCTGCGGAAAGATGTCGGCGTGCAACAACCTGCGGCAGTATGGAATTCCTTATTCGCTGACGCGTCTGCATACCGTCAGTCCCGATTCGGAGGACTTTCAGAACGACTTGGCTTGGTTTGCGGCAGTCTGCCGCGTGGCCAGAGGCATGCGCAACCTGCGCGTGGGCAGCATAGGGGCGCGTCCGGCGGCGTTCAACACGGTCCGCTACAGCGAGAAGTTGCTCGAATCTCACGGCATCACGACGGAGACCGTGGACCTGTCGGAAATTCTTGGCCGCATCGCCCGGTTGAAAGACGATCATGCCGGCGTGCAGGCGAAGCTGGCGGAGATTCACAAGTACGTCACTACCGGCGGAGTCCCCGATGCGGCACTCATTAAGATGTCGAAGCTCGGCTATGTGATTGACGACTGGATGAAATCGACGGACGTGAAGGTGAGTGCGGTGCAGTGCTGGACCGCGATGGAGGAATATTTCGGTGTGGTCCCCTGCACCATCATGAGCATGATGAGCAACAATCTTCTGCCCGCGGCCTGCGAAGTGGACGTGTGCGGTACGCTAAGCATGCATGCCCTCGCCCTGGCCTCGCAGACTCCGAGCGCCCTGCTCGACTGGAACAATAATTACGGCGACGACCCCAACAAAGCCGTCTGCTTCCATTGCAGCAACCTGCCCAAACATTTTTTCCAGGATGTGCGCATGGATTTCCAGGAGATCATCGCCGGAACGGTCGGCAAGGAGAATACCTTCGGCACGGTCGTGGGGCGGGTGAAGCCCGGTGCGATGAGTTTCGCGCGCTTCTCGACTGACGATACTGCGGGAGTGATTCGCGGATATGTGGGTGAAGGTTCCTTTACCACCGATTCGCTAAACACATTCGGCGGCGTGGGCGTAGTGCAGATCGCGGAGTTGCAGAAGCTGCTGCATTACATTTGCGAGAACGGATTCGAGCATCACGTGGCCGCGAACTTCTCGACCACAGCGGCTGCAGTTCATGAAGCGTCGGTGCGCTACCTGGGATACCAAATGCACTGGCACGGAAATTAAGTAGCTCCGCCGTCCCGGCGGCTGTCCGGGGGTGACTCGCCCGCCGAGGCGAGGCAAGAGCGCCCCTTCGACCAGCTCAGGGCAGGCTCTCGAAACAACCGGCAAGACGCCGCTAGGGAGAAATCGCACTGCATGGCCATTGTGGCGGGAGTGGACTTCGGCACGCTCAGCGTACGGGTTTCGATTGTCGACAGCGTGCGCGGGCTGCTGGCATCTGCGATCGCGGAATATCCTCTGCATCGCAAGCGCGAAGATCCGGATTTTGCCACACAATCCCACGAAGACCACCTGCGTGCGCTGGCGGAAGCCACGCGGCAGGCCGTGAAGTCGGCCGGAATAACCGGCGATCAGGTCGAGTCGATCGCGCTCGACACGACCGGCTCCAGTGTGATTCCCGTCGGCGAAGGACTGGTCCCGCTCGACGACTACTACTTGTGGTGCGATCACCGCGCCAAGCAGGAAGCGGCACAGATCACAGAATTGGCGCGGCAGGAGAAATTGGAAGCGATCCAGTGGTGCGGCGGCGTGTATTCCTCAGAGTGGGGATTCGCCAAGCTCCTGCACTGGCTGCGGCACAATCCGGACAAGCGGGCGCGGTTCGTGAGCGCGTTCGAGCATTGCGACATGGTCGCGGCCACGCTGTGCGGAATCACCGATGCGCGGCGCGTAAAGCGCAGCGTCTGCGCCATGGGGCACAAGTGGATGTGGAATGCGGCGCTGGGCGGCCTTCCGCCCGAGAGTTTTCTGGCCAAAGTGGATCCGGTGCTGGCGGGAGTGCGCTCGAAACTCGAAAGCGAGTATGCGACATCCGACCAGATTGCTGGAACGCTGGCGCCGCGGTGGGCGGAGAAACTTGGACTGCGAGCGGGCATTCCCATTCCTGTCGGCGCCTTCGATGCGCACTGGGACGCGATTGGAGCGGGAGCAAGAGAGGGCGATGTCGTAAATGTGGTGGGCACGTCGACGTGCATCATCGCCTATGCACAAAAGGTGAAATTGATTCCGGGCGTGTGCGGCGTGGTCCGCGGCAGCGTGCATCCGCAATTCACTGGCATCGAGGCCGGGCTTTCGGCGACTGGAGACATTTTCAGCGCGATCGCGCGGCGAGCTGACATCAGCGTCGAAGAACTAAGCAAAGGATTGGAGCGTTATCGCGCGGGCCAGACGGGCTTGCTGCGCATGACCTGGGACAACGGCGACCGGACGGTTCTGGTGAATCCGAATCTCGGCGGAATGACGTTAGGGTGGAATCTGCTGCACACGGCGCAGGACGAACTGTTCGCAGCGATTGAAGGCACCGCATTTCATACTCGCGTAATTGTTGATCGCATGAGCGAGTACGGCGCACCTACGCTGCGGGTGATCAATGGAGGGGGAATTCCGCAGAACAATCCCGTGCTGAACCAGGTTTACGCGAATGTGCTGGGACGGTCGGTGCTGGTGCCGAGTGGCAAGGTGACGGGACTTGGCTCCGCGATTTTCGCATTCCTGGCGGCAGGGATCTTCAAGACGATTGAAGAAGCGCAGCAGAAGATCTGTCCTGCACACACCGTCTTTGAGCCTCGGGCGGAGACGCAGGATGTGTATCGCGAGCTCTACGAACTCTATCGCAAGATTTATTTTGCATTTGGAAGGCCAGCAGAAGGATCTGAGTTCGGCGGTGTGCTGCCGAAATTGATTCAGATTGCGCGGGGATGAATGAGTCGGCTAGGAAAGTCTCGGACTGCGAAATCGCGAGTGTTCCTGCAGGAACGCTGCGCAAAAAGACAAAGTGGGTCCTCCTCAAGTCGTGAATCTTGGCTGAGGCTCTTTTGCGCTCAAGCCCTTTCAAAGGTTTAGGCTGTGGACAAAACGTCCACTTTCGAGGACGTTGAATACCTACGAAAGTAGACTTGACTTCCCGTCCCGGTGTTTTAAGCAACTAATCTAAATCCAGGCTAGGAGAACGCCGCAGCGACTCCGGCTCCTATTAATTTGTAGACGAGATACCAGGCAGCGACAATGCCGATTGCTGTCGAGCGCTTCACTTTGCTGGTGCAGGCAAAGCCGATGCCCATCAGCACGATCGTCCAGATGGTGATCACGTCGAGCGCCGATGCCATCCCACGCAGAAACTTCCCGGTGGTCGCGGCGTCGAGATAGTAGGCGAGATTGGTGCCGACGGGATTATTGATATCGAATCCTTCGGGATCGACCCCGGAGAATAAGGAAATGATCCCCAGGATTGCGCCGATGATGCCCGGAAGACTGGCGTACATGACGATGGCATAAGCCTGCCCAAACGTGGTCTCAGCCCCGGCCGCAATTTTGAACGTAGCCCAGAGGACGACGGTTGAGACCAGGAAATAGAACAGGATCATCAGAGGGGTGGCATATCCGATATAGCGGATGATGTTGCTCGAAAGATGAATCTGTTTGGCCTGTTGATCGGGCGGAAGTTTTTCGAACTGGTCGGCGCGGGATGAATGCGCTACTTGATTCCGGCTGATCTGATCGAAGCCGATCTGCCTTCCCATGGCGTAGATAAAGAGCAGGGAGAAGATCGAAATCAGCAGCCACGGTCCCCACCAGCTTGCGTTGCGGCGCAGGTCGGTAAAGGTTTTCGAGGGCGCGATGAAGGTGTCGACGATGCGCGCACCTTCGGAGAGTGGGGCAGAATCGGTTGGGGACGCGGGCGGTACGGGCAGAACCGGAGCGGCGGCCATAGGTTCCCTCCTAGGAAGATTCGACGGGAATTCTAATCTGGGTAGAACTTCTGCACAAGCCATGTATACAAGCCATGCGCCACACGCGCTGGCAGAATCGACACGGAACAATCAACGGGTTGTTACCCATCCGCGTCTTGTCGCGTTGGGTTGTGAAACGAAAAATTCTGCCGCCTCACTATTCATGTGACCGGGAAATCCGGCGGCAAGACTCGGAGCCGCCGAATTACGAGAATCAGAAACAGAGCAAGACTTCGAACCCCGGTGCGGACCGGCGCCGAAACGATTTTCCCTCCTGAGCGCTCCGCAATTCGATATGCCAAGGTTTCCCCCGAACAGTAAGCGGGACCTATGCAGTTCCAATTCACTTTCAAGGAGAAAATCTATGAAAATCTTTCGCATCTCTCTGTGCGCTCTGTTGCTGCTGGCCGCTTCCGCCGCGATAGGCCAAACTACGGGGGGCATGGTGGCTGAAGTTCCTTTTTCTTTTGTCGTCGCCGGCCGGCAATTTCCTGCGGGGCACTACACCGTCACTGAGGCAAGCAACCTCTGCCTCTGGATATCCGATTCTCAACACCGGGGCACGTACGTTCCCATCCATGATTCGTTTCGATCGACCAGCGACGGCAGCAAGCTGGTTTTTCACCGCTACGGAGACACCTACTTTCTTTCCGCAGTTTGGGTGAGCGGCAGAACGATCGGGCGCGAGTTGTACCGTTCGCGGGCGGAGCGGGAGGCGGCGAACCACAAGGCTGAGATGGAACTGGCTGTGGTACGTCCAGGGAAATTCGATTCGGCGAAATGAAGTTGCCTCTTGCGGGTTGAGGGGGCACCGGCGTTGCATTTGGCACGGCGCGCTTGCCGGACGGTTGTACTCGCCGGATAAGATGGTGCGCATGTCGAATGCGACGCCGGTTGTGATTGCGGTGCTGGTGGCGGAGTTGGTCCCAGCCGCGGCTTTTGGATTCGCCTGCGAGCGCGCGACGCAAGCACTCGGGCGCTTACCGCTTGCTGTGCGGATAACTCTTCCGGCGCTGTTGGTGATGCCCTACGTCGTCATTGCCGCTTCGCAGCACATGTTTCGCTGGGGGTGGTTTTTCTTGTACGCGGGGCTGCCGGTGGTGATGGTATGGTTGTTGGCGCGGGCAGCCGTGGCCGATCCTGAACAGCGCGGCAACTGGCGGGACGCAGTCATTCTTCTGACGCTGGGCCTGGCTGTGGATTTGCGCTGGTTCGATCTTGCTTGGCCCGCCGGCTTGCGCGGACTGAATAATTTACTGCTGGTGGATGCGGGGTTGTATGCGTTTCTCGGAATCCGCCGCTTGAGCGGCACGGGATTTGATTTCCATCTTCATTGGAACGACTGGATGACGGGGCTGCGCGAGCTTCTGTTTTTCGGTCCGGCGGTACTGGTGTTGGGGCTCGGGTTAGGTTTCATCCGTCCGCATGCCAATGTGCCCGCTCTCGGCAAGGCGTTTGTCACATGGGCGGGCATTTTTGTTTTTGTAGCGGTGCCGGAAGAACTCTTCTTTCGCGCCTGGGTACAAAATCTGCTGGAGCGACGAGTCGGGCAAAGGGCCGCCCCGATCATCGCATCGGTGTTGTTCGGCTTATCGCATTTCAATAAGCGCTTGAGCCCTAGCACGGCGCACTTCAACTGGCGTTATGTGCTGTTGGCCACGATTGCGGGAATTTTCTACGGACGTGCCTGGCGGGAGCGGCGGAGAGTGCCGGCGTCGACGATCACGCATACCTGTGTGGATTGGTTGTGGTTGTGGTGGTTCTGAGGGACTTCGAATTCTAGTCGAACCCGATAATTGTTGAAAACGCGACAAGGACGAGGCCGCTGGCGCGGCGGACGCTAGGAAGGACTGACATAGTGAGGCTTTTACGGGAATTCGTATCGTCCCAAGGTCTCTTTCGTCAGAACCCTGCCACAAAAGTCGCGTCTCAAGCGTTCTTGGTATGTGAACTCTTCCGATGGTCGGTTACACAGTACCTTATACAGCTCCGATCGCGGGCTCCGGGTTGGGCATTGGGAGAGTATTCACGACGGACTGCTCGCTGCGCTCGTCCGACAGCCGAAGGAGAGTGTCGCTACAATTGAGTCCTTCGCGATGGTTTGCCTCGCTGTGCTTGGCAGCTTCGCTTCAGGGCAGGCTCACGAAGGCGCCCGTCCCCACCCATCCCCCTGCCCACCCATTCCTTTCAGCCTCCAGGCCATTTCTTTCTAGGCATGCAGTTCTGGGGTGGCTTCTAGGAGGGTGCGGGTGTAGGGGTGGACGGGGCTCCGCGTGATCTGATCGGTGTCGCCGACTTCGACGATTTTTCCCCGGTACATTACGGCGATGCGGGTGGAAAGGTAGCGGACTACCGGCATGGAATGCGAGATGAAGAGATAGGTCAGGCCGAAGTCGCGCTGAAGTTGGGCCAACAGGTTGACGATTTGGGCGCCCACGCTGACGTCGAGCGCGGAAACCGGTTCGTCGCACACGATGAACTTTGGCCGGAGGGCGAGAGCGCGGGCGATGCCGATGCGCTGTCGCTGTCCGCCGGAGAACTCGTGGGGGTAGCGGCTGCGGGCGGATTCGTCGAGGCCTACGGCGCGCAGGAGTTCGGTGACGCGGCGGCCGAGCTGCGCTCGACTGGCCAGCCGGGAGCCTGCCCTGAGCTTGTCGAAAGGGCGGCTGTCCCCACTGGAGTCTGGCGTATCCCCGTTCGGCTGAGCCGCGACACCGTGAATGATCAGGGGCTCGGCGATGATGTCCTGGACGCGGAAGCGCGGGTCGAGGGAGGCGAAGGGGTCTTGAAAAATGATTTGTAGGTCGCGGCGCAGGCGGCGCATTTCACTAGGGCTGGCGGCGAGCAGGTCGTGGCCTTGCAGGCACACGGTCCCGGATGTGGGTTCGATCAGGCGAAGGATGAGGCGACCGAGCGTGCTTTTTCCGGAGCCAGATTCGCCGACCAGACCGAGCGTCTCACCGGCGTGAATGTCGAAAGAAACGCCATCGACCGCCCGCACCTCGCCGCGAGATTTCCCGCCAAAAGGTGACTCGTTCTGCGGAAAGACTTTCGTCAGGTTGCGGATTTCGAGCAGCGGCACACTCAGATGCTAGCAGTACCCAAGTACGGGCCGCGAACGCCGGCTGAGATTTCCAGACCATTCCATATTCTGGATATGGAACAGTCAGCCGGCGGCGATCATCGGCACCGCGGCTAGGGCGGTTAGGAGCCCGAGAAGCTTCCAGCGGCTGAAATGTTCTTTTAAAACCAGGCGCGCGAGCAGCACGGTGACTGCGGGATAGAGGGACGTGAGGACGACGGCTTCGTCCAGGCGTCCGCGCTGGCTGGCAAAGATAAACAGGGCGCTGGAGCAGATGTCGAGAAATCCCGCCAGCATGCCGAGCGTGAGGCGCGGACGATCGAGCGCAAGTGGCGCACGGGTGGCGAGCACTGCGATGGCCGTAGCGGCAAACGATCCGACGCGACCGATGGCAGCGATCCACAGCGGTGAGCCAGCGGCCTGGTGGATACAGAGATAGAAGCCGGCGAATCCCACGCCAGCGAGCGCGGCCATGCCAACACCGGCAGGACGGCCGGAGGAAGCCTTTTGGTCGCCTTCGCCCTTATTCGGCGGTTCGGGACGGGTGATCAGCCAGATGGCCAGGATGGCGAGGGTAAAGCCGCCAATCGTCCGGCGACTGGGCGCGCCTTCCCTGACGATGTCCACGAGTGTGGGGATGGAGGCGCCGACGAGAGCTGCGATGGGTGCTGTTACGCCCATCTGTCCGGAGGCCAGAGCGCGATAGAAGATAGCCAGCGAGAATCCTCCGGACGCGCCGGCGGCGAGCGCCCAGACGATGCTCCAGCCCGAGGGAAACACGCCTCGATGCGTGATGGCGATTGTGAACATGAGCGCGAATGCGCAGAGGTGCGAGAACGCGGTCAGAACGAAGGCGTTGGCGCGGCGGGAGCCGTATCCGCCGGCGAAGTCGGCGGCGCCCCAAAGAAAGACTGCAGCCACGCTATAGACTGCGGGCGCGAAGCGGGTCAATGCGAGCACGTCCGAGGAGCGTAACATGCTGCCGCTTCAGCGGAAGAATGGGCGAGCACGCATCCACAGCAACTTGTCCCCCGCAACTCTTGAACAGCAACTCCTCCATAGATGAAAGTGCGAGGATGGGATACGCTGTTGCGGTGAATCGATCCATCTCCCCGAGATATTTTCTGACTGCAGTCCTTTGTGCGCTGCTGGTAGCGGCCGGGGCGCAGAATGTCGAGTCCCAGAAACAGATCGCAGGGAAGAAACCTTCGTCCAGGCGTGAGCCACCTCCGTATTGGGCTTTTGCCATTAACCCGAGTAAGGAGTCCGCCGCCCCGACCGAACCGCCCGATATGAGTCCGCGACACGTTCCGGATAGTAAGGCAGCGTTCACGACGGCGCAGGTTGGAGATTTTTTCAACCCGCCCGATTGGCACCCTGGCGGACATCGCGCGATGCCTAAGATCGTGGCGCAGGGCAGAGCGCCGGATGTGTTTGCTTGCGGCTACTGTCATTTGCCGAACGGGCAGGGCCGTCCGGAGAATGCGAGCCTGGTGGGTCTAAGTGCGGCTTATATCGTGCAACAGCTTGCTGACTTCAAAAAAGGTTTGCGCAAGAGTTCCGAATCCAGACACGCGCCGACCAACGCGATGATCAAGAATGAAACCAAGGCCAACGACCGCGAGATACAAACAGCAGCGAAATATTTCGCAGCGCTGAAGCCGAGACCATGGATTCGCGTGGTCGAGACCGAAATCGTTCCCGAGACTCATGTTGCTGGGTGGATGCTGGTGCCGATCGAGGGCGGCCAGCAGGAGGCGATTGGAAACCGCATTATCGAAACACCGGAAAATCTGGAGCGCACTGAATTGCGTGACGATCATTCCGGATTCGTAGCCTACGTGCCGGTCGGGAGCATCAAGAAAGGGGCGGCGCTCGCAAGCGGAGCATCCAGCAAAACGCTGCGCTGCGCAACCTGCCACGGCGTGGGACTGAGGGGGCGCGACAACGTGCCGGGGCTCGCTGGCCGCTCACCCAGCTATATTGTGCGGCAGCTCTACGATATTCAAAGCGGGGCGCGCGCGGGAGTCAGCGTTTATGCGATGAAGGAAGTGGTCGCTAAGTTGACCGTCGACGACATGGTGGCGCTGGCCGCGTACTCCGCGTCGCTGAAACCGTGAATCGGAAGGATTCTGTGGTAGCAGATGGGATCCCTTTGACGGCGGGTATCGCAAGTCCGCGCTCGGCACCGGTTTCCCGCGTGTTAGAATTTCGATAACAGTCTCTTGGCGAGAGCAACGATTTCAGGTTTTGAGTCAGGTTCTGAGAATTCAAATTGATCGAACTGGCACCCTCGATTCTTTCCGCTGATTTTGCCCGGCTGGGCGAGCAGGTGCGTGCCGCTGCGGACGGCGGCGCCAGCGTGATCCACGTTGACATCATGGACGGACACTTCGTTCCGAACCTCACGATTGGGCCGCCGGTGGTAAAGTCGCTGCGCAAGGCTACTAAGTTGCCGCTCGATTGCCACCTGATGATCGAGAATCCGGACGAATTTATTCCCATTTTTGCCGATGCGGGGGTGGATTGGATTTCGGTGCATCAGGAGGCTTGCCGTCACCTGAATCGCACGCTGCATCTGATCAGGAGTCACGATTGCCAGGCGGGCGTGGTGATCAATCCAGCGACGACAGTGGATACGTTGGCGGAGGTGCTGGACATTGTCGACTACGTATTGGTGATGTCGGTGAATCCCGGCTTCGGAGCGCAGAAGTTCATTCCGTCCACGCTACACAAAATGCGTAAGTTAGCCGAAATTCGCAGCCAGCGCGATCTGCATTACCGCATCGAGGTTGACGGCGGAGTGGGGCTCGATACCGTCGCTGATGTGGTTCGGGCGGGAGCAGAAATTCTGGTCGCAGGCAACGCTGTGTTCGGGAATGGCGATCCAAGACAGAATACGCAGACGTTGTTGAAGGTTGCGACAGAAGCTGCGATGCAGAGGGTCTAGTTTTGGTTTGTGATTGGGTTTTGTCCCGGCGGCTTGAGATAGCAAAGACCCATTTTCTCGCAAAGGATGCGAGAAATGGTGCCCCGAGCCCAGTAAACGTGCAAGAGCCGAGCTGCGCTCGGCGGACAGCCGAGCGCGGCTGTCCCTAAATGAATCTTTTTCGAGGTACAAATGTCACGTCGAATTCCCTTGATGGTGGTGTTGGGCATGCTGCTGGTGATCACCATAGCCTGTACCAACAAAAAGTCGGTCAATCCGCTGGCCAATGTCGGATCCAAGCAGCCCGATAAAGTCTTGTTCGACAAGGCCATGGATGCCATGAAGCATAACCGCTTCGACGTGGCCCGACTGACGCTACAGACGCTTATTAATACCTATCCGGATTCGGAATACATTGCACGCGCCAAGCTGGCGGTGGGCGACTCCTGGTATGCGGAGGGCGGAACCGCAGCCCTGGCACAGGCCGAACAGGAGTACAGCGATTTCGAGATTTTCTTCCCCAACATGCCGGAAGCGGCCGAGGCGCAGCTGAAGATCGCCAACATCCATTACCAGCAGATGGAAAAGGCGGATCGCGACTATACGCACGCCAAGCGCGCCGAGGACGAGTATCGGAAGATGATTCTGCAGTATCCCGAGAGCAAGCTGGTTCCGGAGGCCAAGCAGCGCCTGCTGGAAGTGCAGGAAGTGCTGGCAGAACGCGAGTTTGGAATTGGACGTTTCTATTACCTGCGCGAGTCCTACCCGGCGTCAATCGCGCGCCTGCAGTCGCTGGTGGAAAAATATCCGCTTTACAGCCGCGCCGATGAAGCGCTCTATCTGCTGGGGCAGGATTATGAAGGACAGATTGCGCGTATCCGAACCGCACCTACGTGCGACGCCCACGGCCTGCCGCGCGGCTGCAGTGCGGAAGCGATCAAGGGACGTTACATTGGGCAGCTTACTAAGAACGCCACCGACGAATATTCGAAGATCCTGACCCGGTATCCGCTGATGGATCGTTCTGACGATGCCAGGAAGCGTCTGGCAGCGCTGCATCAGCCGATTCCGCGGCCGACGAAGGGAGCGGTGGCGCGGAACCGCGCCGAACTGGCCAGTCGCGGCGAATCCACCGCGATCCAAAAGGTAATGGGGATGGTGAAAAAAGGGCCGGACGTGGCCAATGCGGCCAAGGTGGGCGATCCGTCGCTGGCCGACCCTGAGCCCGTGGCTGCAACTTCGGTGGTCCGATCTGAAACCGTCGCTGCGTCGGGCGTATCAGAAAAGAGCGTAGGAGTGGAGATCGTAAAGCCCGAGCAGCCCGCGGCGGATACGGCGATGCCGAATGCCGATGCTGCGCCGGGGGGCGGTTCGCCATTTGGACGCACCACGACCGCGATTACGTCTCCAGGTGCTGCTGATCCCAATGAGTTGAAACCCACGGCAAACGCTGATCCAAACGAACTGAAGCCGACCGATTCCGGAAGCGATCAGGCGCTGCCTCCGCCGCCGCAGGTGAATGAAATCCAACAGGGGCAGTCGTCGTCCTCCGCCACCGCGAGCGTCGACAACACACCCGCCAGCGACGCGGAACTCTCCAGCAGTAAGAAGAAGAGAAAGACGGGGCTGAAGAAAGTTATACCGTTTTGAAAGAGGCTTTCAGCTCTCGGCTCTCAGCTTAGAACTCGAATCGATCTTTCCGGCTCAGATGTGGGGACTTGAATCGAAGACGTCGGCGGAAACTCAAGAAATACGGCAAAGACCAGGTATTACTTGAGTCCCTAACTTACTACGCTGCCCTCTACACGCACTAGGAGTTGACCACTGGTAACCGGTTACTTCCCTTCTGGATCATTGACTTAGAGTGTGGCTCGGGTTACCTTCGCGTTATCTCCCCTCATTAGAGGAAAACCTTGGCCCGTAAAATACTGCTCGCCGATGACAGCGTAACCGCCCAAAACATGGGGCGAAAAATCCTCGCAGATGCGGGCTACGAAGTCATTACCGTCAACAACGGTTCGGCCGCGCTGAAGAAGATCGCGGAGCAAAAACCCGACCTGATCGTGCTGGACGTTTATATGCCCGGCTACAGCGGGCTGGAAGTGTGCCAGCGACTCAAAGAAGCGCAGGAGACGGCGAGAGTTCCGGTGCTGCTGACGGTGGGCAAGCTGGAGCCGTTCAAGCCGGAAGAGGCCAAGCGCGTGCGGGCCGATGGATTTATCGTCAAACCTTTTGAAGCCAGTGAACTGCTCAGCGCGCTCAGCAAGCTGGAAGACAAGATTGTTCCTCGTGCGGAGGCTTCGAAGCCGGGGCGCTTTGCCAGGGTAACGGCCGCTATCGACGAAGGGCGATACGACAAGACGGTCGCCATTACGGAAGATGTGGGATGGAAGAATCGGATCTCGTTTCCCTCGAAGAAGGAAAAATCAGCCCCCGAGGAGGGCGAGAGCGCAGCGATTTATAAGCCCGTCGAGAAACCACGCCCGACTAAGGTGGAAGAAACCAAGGTCGATCTGAGCGCGTTAGCGCCGGAAGGCTTGCCCAAGGATGTAACACCGGAAGAGATTGCTGCTTTGGCGGCGGCCGCCGCCCAGATGAAGGGTAAGATCGCGGAGAACAGCAGCCTCGAAGGCACGGAAAATATCGGACTTTCGTCTCCTATAGCTGAGCAGAAGCCCGAAGTTCGCCCCGCAGAAGCTGGAGTCGAAGAGAAGCCCGCCGAAAAGATCGAAGAAAAAATCGATGCGACCGAAGCGAAGTCCGCCGGAGCGGCTGCAGAAGCGGACGGGGTGGCCGCTGCCAGCCATTCCGGTCTGATGGCTGCGATTGCCGGCCTGGATCCGGCCGCCGCCGCCTTGCCAGGTGCCAACTTAGGTAGCGGATTTTCGTCTCCCGAGGCTTTGACCCAGGCTGCAAATGAGCCGGTAACGATGGCTTTGTCAGCAGGGGACTCGGTGACGGATGCTCCTCGGTGGACAGCTGTTTCGGTCGCCTTGGGCAAAGAGGAAGCAGCAATTTCGCTCGAAAACGAGATGCAGAAGGCCTACGCAGCCTTCGCCGCGGCGGTAAACGGGCATATGTCCTCGGCTTCAGTGGTTCCGGAAACCAGCTCGGATTCGTCTCAACTCGGAGCTCCTGCAGATACTTTACCCGTGCCACAGGCAGCGCTGCCAGAGCCCGTCATCGCGATTCCAGCCTTGCCTGCTCCGGAAGCGGTACAGACATTAGGCTCCCCCTTAGGAAACGCTTCAACCGAAGCCATTCGTGCCGCGGTGCAGGAGCTTGAAATGGTAGCGGAATCCTTTGTTGGGGAACCAGCACCTCCCGCTATGCTTGGTTCAGCTGCTGCGGAGGCCGCAGCAGAGTCCCACTTTGCGCCCGCGATGCCTCCGGCTGGCGAAGCGATCGCAAAAGATATTTGGGGTAGCAAAGCGGATGAGCCTCAGCAAGAAGCCGAGAAACTTGATTCTGCGAAACCAGAGAAACGGGCTTCTTGGCGACCAGAACCTGCAAACCAGGAATGGAACAAACAGAGCTCGAAGACCGAAGGACAAACATACGCGGAGCAACAGAACGATCGGTGGAAAAAGGAAGTGCCGTTCGTAGCTGGGGCTCCGGAAGCGCCCGAAAAACATGAGAGTATCCCGGAGAAGCGCGACTTCACGTCCTCCAACTTTGTTAATGCGGTTCCTGCGGAGCAAACTTCTGCAATCGAGCTAACTTCGGGTACGGAGACATCTGCCACTGCAGAAAGCAGTGGTGAAATGGCAAAGAAAGAATCCGACGCAGCAGCTACCACCGCCGCCGCATGGGCCAGTTGGCGGCAGATTCGCGAGTCTGGCGACTCCAAGGTTTCGGATGAACGTGCTCAGAAGGAAGGCGAACAGGCGTCGACGTTCACTCCACAGGATGCGGCAGCCATGGCCGTCGCCGCCGGTGCCGAAAAAACTCCCGAGCCCGCCGACTCTCAGTCCGACCCTGCAGCCATCGCGAGCATCGTGGACAGCGTCCTGGCCGATTTGCGGCCGAAGATCTTCGAAGAAATCTCCCGCAAGATGGGAAAGAAGTAAGAAGCAGCTCGCTTCCAGCCCTCCGCGCACGGTTTGACGGGAGGAGGGAAAGAGATGGTCCCAGAGCGCCCCCCCCCATCTGTGAGATCATGTTGGACGGGGACTCAGATGAAATCATCTCGGTCTAAGCTCAGATCAACTCATCGCAACTCATCGCAACTCAACTCCGGATCAGCGTCGAATTGTTTGTCGGCGAGGGGGCCGGTGGAGTGGAGATATGTGGATTTTGAGTTGGGGCGGAGTGGGTGGGCGTGGGCTGAGACGTGCGGGGGTAGAGCAAGATGGGTGCGTGTGTGGGGATTTTGAGCGCAAGGGCCTGTGGATGTTGAAACAGTCCAACAGTCCAGTTTCTTCCCAAACAGCCAGCCGCCCCCAGAAGCACGGTCAGAGTCGCTTCAACCTTGAGAGCAATAGGCGGGCCGGATGAGGGGCACGTCGAAGCCTTCCGGTGCTGAGTTCGCATCCCCTATTTGCAGCAGCCCCACAAGTCGGACAACGAACGGATAATACCTTTTTGGAGCCAACTACCTTCGGCAGGGAACGCATCGGCTGGTTGTGTTCGGCGCGTCTAGGGCCTCGAAGCAACTATCAACAGCAGCGGGAGCGGTGCAAGGGGCACCACGCGGCGGTGCGAGGGTTGGCTTTCAAATGGATTCGCATTGTTTTCCGTTGCTGGAAAGACGAAGGTTTTTGACGAGAGCAAATACCTGGCTGCACTCTGCAAACGACACTCGCCGCTCGCTGCAGTTGTCGCTGAAATAATCCTGTGAAATCTCGACTCCCCCAGTCTGTTCGCCCCTTCGTCGATTCTGAATGGGAATTTTGAGCGTAACTAACGTTACACGCCAGTTAATTCTTGCTCACGCCGGATGAGGGTTTCAAGACTGTGGTTAAGGACAGGAATGCCGCGAAGGATCATGCCGACTGAGCACAATTGACCGTTCCTAGGGCGGAACCGCGACTAGACTGAGATTTAGAGAGGTGCTTTGGCTCCCACGGAAGGACAGGCAGTTCATAGAGTTCTTCTTGGTGGAGGAGGAACTGGACATGTTAAAGGCAGTGAAGCGCTCGGTTCACAGAATAACGAGCCATTTGCAGCTCATAAGCAGCTACTTGGAAATGACAGACTACACCAAGGCGCTGGGGAAGACGAAGGAAACCATAAGGGAATTGCACGCGCTGGAATCGAGTCTAACGGGACTGGCGAACCTGGGCATGACCGTGCCGGAAGACGGGGCCGTCGTGGTTCCGCATGGTTCCACAGTGGTGAGCTACGAAGACGTGAATGTCGACGTTGACATTGATGAAGTGCGGGCAGTTGACAAAACTGAAGTCCGCGCAGGTTGTGGCAACGATAACCCGAAGACGAAGTGAGAATTTGATTGCGAACTAACGCTACTCTTCAGACGCCTCCTGATGGAAGTGGCAGCGCACCTTTTGCCTCCCGTTTCTCCTATCCCGCGCACGGTTTGACCCTTGTTTTCCCTCACCTGTAAGATCAAATCTCAACGGCACTACCTGAAAACCTTTACCACAGAGGGCACAGAGTTTCACAGAGGAAGGAATTAAGCGACCTCTGGGGGACGCAGACGCCTCTGTGGTTTGGATTTTAGTGACTGCTCGACTTTCTCATGCCGCACGAATTGTCCAAAGCTTACGAACCGGGCGCGATTGAAACGCGGTGGGCCGAATACTGGGTTAGAGAGAACCTGTTCTCAGTGAAGACGCCGCCGAAGGGCGAGACGCGTCCTGTGTTTACACTGCTTCTGCCGCCGCCAAATGTGACGGGCCGGCTGCACATGGGACACATGCTCAACCAGACGCAGATGGACATTATTGTGCGCTGGCATCGCATGCGCGGCTTCGTCACGCTGTGGCTGCCCGGGACCGATCATGCCGGGATCGCCACGCAGATGATGGTGGAGCGTCAACTCGCAAAGGAAGGCAAAAAGCGCAGCGATCTGGGCCGCGAGAAGTTTATTGAGCGGGTCTGGGAGTGGAAGAAGCTTTACGGAGGTGCGATCCTCGACCAGATGAAGCGGCTGGGTGCGTCGGTCGATTGGGACCGCGAGTACTTCACCATGGACGAAGATCTTTCGCGTACGGTGCGCGAAGTGTTCGTCCGGCTGTATGAAGAAGGCCTGATTTATCGCGGGAAGTACATTGTGAACTGGTGTCCGCGATGCGAGACGGCAATCTCCGATCTCGAGGTGAAGCACGAAGAGGTGGCGGGGAAGTTGTGGGAGATTCGGTACCCGCTTGTGGGTAGCGACGAATTCATCACCGTGGCGACCACGCGGCCGGAGACGATGCTCGGAGATACCGCAATCGCCGTGAATGCTAAGGATCGGCGCTATACGCACGTGCAGGGGAAGCGGGTGCTCGTGCCGCTGATGAAGCGCGAAATCCCGATCATCACCGATGAACTGGCGCAACCCGAGTTTGGCACGGGCGCGGTGAAGGTGACTCCGGCACATGATCCGAATGATTTTCAGGCGGGCTTGCGCCACAATCTGCCGCAGATCGATGTGATGGACGAGCACGCGCACATGAATTCCAACGCCGGGCCCTACGCCGGGCTCGACCGTTTCGAAGCGCGCAAGCGCGTGCTGGCCGATCTGCAGGAGCAGGGATTTCTGGTGGGCGAGAAGGATCACACACTCTCGATCGGTAAATGCGACCGCTGCAGCACGATTGTCGAACCGCGTTTGTCGGAGCAGTGGTTCATCAAGATTAAGCCTTTAGCCGACCGCGCGATCGAAGCCGTGGAGAGCGGCGAGATCACGATCGTTCCGGATAACTACCGGCAGATTTATTTGCACTGGATGAACAATATTTACGACTGGTGTATTTCGCGCCAGTTGTGGTGGGGACATCGGATTCCAGCGTGGACGTGCAGCAATGAGGGGTGCAAGGAAACGATTGTCGCGCGCGAAGTTCCCACGCAGTGTGCGAAATGCGGCGGGGGGAATCTGGAACAGGTTTCCGACGTGCTCGATACCTGGTTTTCTTCGGGCTTGTTGCCGTTTACAACCTTGGGCTGGCCCAAGGAGACACGGGATCTGGAAGTGTTTTATCCCACAACGCTGCTGATTACGGCCTACGAAATTCTGTTCTTCTGGGTGGCGCGAATGATCATGTTCAGCTGCCACTTCATGCAGGGACATGAGCAGGATAGCGCGATCAAAAACGCCAATGGTTGGGCCGATAAGAAGGACGACAGCGTGCCCTTCCGGCACGTGTACATCCACGCGCTGGTGCGCGATGCTGAACGGCAGAAGATGTCGAAGACCAAGGGCAATGTGATCGATCCGCTGGAAATCATTAAGCGCTTCGGCACGGATGCGACGCGATTTACGTTGGCTGCGATGGCCGCGCCGGGCACGGACATTGCCTTCAGCGAGAGCCGGACAGACGGCTATCGCGCCTTCGCCAATAAGATCTGGAATGCGGCGCGGTTCATGTTCATGAATGTGGATAGGGTAGAGCCGGGCCTGCGGCCCGGGACCGGGTCAGAGACCCGGCCCTACACAAGCTCCCGCACAAACCCGTTTCACACAAGCGGTGCCGAGGCCGGGGTTGGAGGGTTTCAAACCTCGATCCTCGAAGACCGTTGGATTCTATCGCGATTCAACCGCGCTGTGGCCGACGTGAACGGTGCATTGACGACTTATCGTTTCCACGAGGCCGCCAATCGCATCTATGATTTTTTCTGGGGCGAGTTTTGCGACTGGTATCTGGAGTTGATCAAACCCCGTTTGAATTTCGAGGAGGGCGCGGACAAGGGAGCGGCGCGAGCGGTCTGCGCGAACCTGGTTAACCTGTTCGATGCATCGCTTCGTCTGCTGCATCCGGTGATGCCGTTCATCACGGAAGAAATCTGGCAGGCCCTGTATGAAGGCAAGGCCCCCTTTAAGTCGATTGCCTTGGCCACGTATCCGCAGGCGAATGAGAAGCAGTTCGATGTGGCCGCCGAAACAGAGATGGCAATCCTGCAGGATTTGATCGTGAGCGTGCGAAATTTGCGCGCAGAACTGAAAGTCGAGCCCAAGGTGAAAGTTGCCATTGAGGTATTGGCGCAGGAGCCCGGAATTCGCAAGATGATCGAGCAGAATCGGGGCGCGGTCGAGCGGCTGGCAAATGTAGAAACAATCTCCTTCGTGGAGGGCTCTCTCGCCAATCGGGCTGGTACTCGCAGCACGTCGCGCTTCGATCTGCATGTGATCTACGAGAGAAAAATCGATGTAGGCGTCGAATGTGATCGGCTCAAGAAAGAATTGGAAAAGATCGAAAAAGGTATCTCCAGCGGTCAGCGGCAGTTGGGCAATGAACAATTTCTTTCCAAGGCTCCAGCTGTGGTGGTGGAGAATCTGCGCAAGCAACAACAGGAGCTTGCCGTGATGCAGACGAAGACGCAGAGTAAGCTGAAGGAGCTGGGCTGCCCGTAGATTGTAGAGACGTAGCTCGCTGCGTCTTCGGTGGTGCCGCAAGCAGGCGGGCGAGCGCGCCCACCCCACAAGAACATGGACTGGAATTCAAGACGGATTACCGCGATTCTGGAGAACGCGCTGGTTGAAGACCGCGCAACGCGCGACGCCACGAGCTACGCTTGCATCGACGCGAACCAGCGGGCGTCCGCGACCATCGTGTCCAAGCAGGATTGTGTTCTTGCCGGCATAGGATGTGTGGCTCGCATTCTTGATGTTTACGCCGCTCTTGACGGCGCCGTTACCGCCCACTACGAGGTCACCACGCATCCCGAGATTTTCGATGGCGTGCGGCTGCACAAGGGCCAGTCGGTCGCCGTGATTCGGCACAATGCCCGGGTGATTCTGTCCTGTGAACGCGTCATCCTGAATTTCCTACAGCGCATGAGCGGGATCGCGACCTTGACTCGCAAATTTGTGGAGGCCGTCTCAGGCACGAAGGCACGCATTCTTGATACTCGAAAGACTGCGCCGGGCCTGCGAGTGATCGACAAGAATGCGGTGCGCTGCGGCGGCGGGCAGAATCACCGGCTCGATCTTTCCGACGGCGTGCTCATCAAGAACAATCACATCGCGCTGGCGGGCGGCATCGTTCCAGCGCTGGAGCGGGCTGTGCGCAATCGCAGGGGCTCGCAGATTATCGAAGTGGAAGTGCGCTCGCTCGAAGAACTGGAACTGGCGCTGGCTCACGGCGGGGAAGCCATTCTGCTGGATAACATGTCGGTCGAAGATGTGCGGCGTGCCGTCGAGCGCTGTTCGCGGCCGGATGTATCTAAAGATGCGCCGAAGGACGGGCGTCGCATCCCGGTCGAATGCTCCGGCGGAATCCGCCTGGAGAACGTGCGCGCCTACGCCGAGACCGGCGTCGACTTCATCTCGGTGGGTCTGCTCACGCATTCTCCCCAAGCTGCGGATATGAGCATGCGAGTGGTTCCGGCCTGACGCGACGATTGTCGTTTCGCGCCAATTCGCGCATAATCTCGTCATATCCGGAACCAATACAATTCGGAAGAACTCTTCACGGACAAAAGTATCTGCAGCCCATCAGCCTCAGACTACCGATCTCCGCCTCGGACGCATTGTTCGTCTCCTGATGGAGCACGCAACGGTGGTGGTCAGCGGAACCAAGATCGCGCAGGAGATTTCTTCCAATCGCACCGAAGTGTGGCGTTTAATCCAGCAATTGCGCGGTCTGGGTGTGAATGTTGCGGGGCATCCCGCAAGCGGATACCAGCTCCGCTCGGTTCCCGACCTGCTGTTGCCGGAAATTCTGCGACCGCTGCTGCGCGGTACTATCTTCGATGAGCATCTGCATCATTTTTACAAAATCGGATCGACTAACACTGCCGCTCTCGCAGCCGCGGCCGAAGGCGCTCCTGAAGGCAGCGTCTTCCTGGCCGAAGAGCAAACCGCAGGCCGGGGGCGCGGAGCTAATTCGTGGCAGTCCCCGCGTTCGACGGGGATTTACTGTTCGGCTGTTGTCCGGCCCCAACTGCCGCCGTCGGAAGTGCTGATACTGTCGCTCGCGGCGGGACTCGCCGTGCGGGCGGCGATTCAGCAAGTCGATACACGGATCAGCGCTGACCTGAAGTGGCCCAACGACGTTCTGATCGGCGGCAAGAAAGTTTGCGGGATTCTCACCGAGATGAATGCCGAGGCTACACGCGTGCGCTATATTGTGGTGGGAATTGGCATCAATGTGAACCAGTCAAGTTTCCCTAAAGAGTTGCAAGCAACCTCATTGCGGCTTGTGTCTGGAAGCGAGTGGTCGCGGGTCGAGTTGGGAGCGGCTTTGTTAAAATCACTTGACCATGAGTATCGGCAGGTGCTGGAGAACTCCGGCGAACGAGAGTCGATTCTGCGGCGATTTACTGAGAGTTCCTCCTGGACGCGGGGTAAAGCTGTACGCATCGAAGAAAATGGTTCAGCCTTCGAAGGCACGACCGAAGGCCTTGATTCTCGTGGGTTTTTGCAAGTACGAACTCCGAAGGGACTGCAAACGGTGTTAAGCGGAACAGTGAGGGAGCAGTAGCGCCGGCATCGCGCGACTTTGCCGGAGGGCGCGCTACGTTAAGAAGATGCTTCTCGTCATCGATGTCGGCAATACGAACACCGTGCTGGGCGTGTTCGCGCGGGCAGCGAATGTGTCCGCGTCCGGCGATTCGGAGGAAACTCCGCGTTACGAGAGGCTTGTGGCTAACTGGCGCGTCGCCACCTCTCGCACCAGCACGGTCGACGAGTACGGAGTGTTGTTCCGTAATTTATTTTCGATGGCCGGGCTCGAGTCGAAGGGCATCCAGGGGATCGTGATTTCGTCTGTGGTTCCGCCGCTCGATCCCGTGCTGCGGCAGGTTTGCGAGCGCTATTTCAACTTGCGTCCTCTCTCCATCGAGCCGGGGATCAAGACCGGCATGCCGGTGCACTACGACAATCCAGCCGAGGTGGGCGCGGACCGCATTGTCAACGCCGTCGCAGCATTTGAAAAGTACGGCGGGCCTTGCGTAGTTGTCGATTTCGGCACGGCTACGACGTTCGACTGCGTGTCACAAAAGGGCGAATATCTCGGTGGGGTGATCTGCCCGGGCATCGGCATCTCCGCGGACGCGCTCTTCGAACGTACGGCGCGTCTGCCACGCGTCGAAATCCGCAAGCCCGCGCGCGTAATCGGTTCGAACACCGTGGGCAGCCTGCAGTCGGGACTCTATTACGGATATCTTGGGCTGGTGGATGGAATTCTCGAACTGTTGCTTGCGGAACTGGGCCATCAGACGCGCGTGATTGCGACTGGCGGGCTGGGGCCTATGATTGGAACGGGATCGAAATACATCAAGCATGTGGATGACTTCCTGACGCTCGAAGGCTTGCGCATCATTTGGGAACGGAATGCTTCGACGCGCAAGGAATCAACTTCGGCGGACGCAGCACCCAAGTCCGCAGTGAAAGCTTCATCAAAACCGGCCGCGCCCAAGCAGGAAACAACAAAGTCGAAAAATGGCGATAGGGAGCCGTCGCCGTCGCGATCTGCCCGCTGACCTGCCGTGGAAAATTATTTCAATTACTTTACAGAGATTGAAGAGCGCTTCCTGCGTCGCCGGGGGGGCGGGCTGCTGCTCTCGACTCTCGACTGGGCGCTGATTGAAAACTGGAAGGATGCCGGCATTCCGCTGGAGGCCGTGCTGCGCGGAATCGACGAGGCATTCGACGGCTATGACCAGCGACCGTCGAAGACGAAAAAGGTGAACAGCCTGGCATACTGTTCGCAAATGGTGCTGGCCGCGGCGGAAGACATGAAGGAGGCCGCCGTTGGCGCGGCTGGCGAGAGGTCCGCCTGCCCGGCGAAATCCGATGGCCGACAAGGTTTTGAACCGGAGATAGTCGCGCCCTTCCTGCGTCGCAATGCGGATTTGCTGGAAACCGCGACGTTGCCGCAGGGAGACGGAATTTCGGCCCGATCGGTCGCTCTCGACGCCGCCACAACTCTGCGTGATCTCGCGGAAGGAATAGAGAAGAAACCCCCGGCGCGTTTGGAAGACTTGGAGCGCCACCTGACCGTGCTCGAAGAAAAACTTCTTGCGGTGCTGCTGGCGTCCACGGCCGATGAAGAGATCGTGAGGGTTCGCGTGGAGGCCGACCGCGATCTTGCTCCTTACCGCAGGAAAATGTCCGGAGCGCAGATCGACCAACTGCAGAAGCAGTACGTGCACAAGCGCTTGCTGGAGAAATACAATCTGCCACGCCTTAGTTTGTTCTATATGTAAATTCTGTCGTGCGCTGACTTAAGCGCGTAAGAGTTGCGAGCTTCGGAAAGGGCACGACTTCGGTCGTGCCGTAAATCGTCACAGAATCTAACGGCTTTAGCCGCTGAGGTGCGCTGTTCATACCCATCGTTTCGACGCACTGATTCTGGGAGGCGGCGCAGCGGGCCTGATGTGCGCCATCGAGTCCGGCAAGCGCGGCCGCCGCGTTGCCCTGCTCGAGCACGCCGACCGTCTGGGCAAAAAGATTCTCATTTCCGGCGGGGGACGCTGCAACTTCACTAACATCCACTGCCAACCGGAGAATTTCCTCTCCGCCAACCCTCATTTTGCGAAATCGGCGCTGGCCCGCTACACGCCTGCGGATTTCATGGCTCTCGTCGAAAAGCATCGCATTCCGTATCACGAAAAGGCACTGGGCCAATTGTTTTGCGATCGTTCCGCGCGCGACATTCTGGGAATGCTCGAAGAAGAGTGCTCGTCCGCCGGCGTCAGTATTTTCCTACATGCAAAAATTCACGAAGTGAAACGGACAACAGAATTTGAAGCGCATACAGAAAATGGAGAATTCCGTGCGCCCGCTTTGGTCGTCGCGACCGGGGGATTATCCATTCCGAAGATGGGCGCGACCTCCTTTGGCTATGACTTGGCTCGCCAGTTCGGGTTGAAGATCCGCGAACCTTGGCCGGGCCTTGTACCGGTTGTGTTAACGGCAGAGGATCGATCCGCCTACTGCGAACTGGCTGGCCTGTCTGCGGATGTGATTGTCTCGTGCAACGGGCAGCAATTCCGCGAGAAGATGCTGATCACGCATCGCGGGCTGAGTGGTCCCGCGATTCTGCAGATTTCGTCTTACTGGAAAAAGCCGCAAGAAATCCAGATCGATATCGCGCCAGGAACCGAGCTGACAGGAATCTTCCGCGATCCCAAGAGGCCGCGAACCCTGACAGCGGTTCGGTCCGAATTTCGGAAGACTCTGCCCGCTCGATTCGTGGATCGCTGGCTCGATCTGCACGCGCCCCCCGCATGGACAAACGCCGCCCTGGCTGCTCTCGAACAGCAAGCGCATGCGTGGACGATCGTTCCCGCTGGTACGGAAGGATACGAGAAAGCGGAAGTAACCGCCGGCGGCGTCGATACTGACGAACTTTCAGCCAAGACTATGGAGAGCCGGAAAATCCCCGGCCTGTTTTTCATTGGTGAAGTAGTGGACGTGACTGGTCAGCTTGGCGGATTTAACTTTCAATGGGCATGGGCATCAGGCGCGACCGCTGGCAGAGCGTTGTAAACTAGCTCCCCAGAAAGTCGAGAGCGGACACTTATGAGCGGAACGATAAAATTGCTGCGAAAACTTTTGTACGCTGCCACCACATTCATCGCTAGTGCCGCATATACTCAAACCCCGGCTACTACTCTGCTTGTGCTCGCAAAGAGTGACAATACTGTAGCCCTCGTTGATCCTGCGACGTTACAGATTCTGGCCCGCATTGCCGCCGGTACCGATCCCCACGAAATCGTCGCATCCGACGACGGCAAATTCGCCTACATCTCAAACTACGGCGGATTGGACAGCGATCTCCACACGATCTCCGTGGTTGACCTGGTTGCTCAGAAAGCGTTGCCTCCGATCAACCTCGGTGCCTTGCGTTCTACCCACGGGCTGGCCTTTGCAGGCGGCAAGCTTTACTTCACAGCGGAGACGAATAAGGTCATCGGCCGTTACGATCCTGCGAGCCAGCGGAAGGACTGGATCCTTGGTACCGGCCAGGATCGCACCCACATGATCGCGGTCTCGAAGAGCCTCGACCAAATCATTACTTCGAACGTCAACTCCGGCACGATCAGCATCATCGAACATATCGCTCAGCGGATCGGTGGTTTCGGCCCGGCGCCCTGCGGTCCGCCAGGCGGAGGCCCGCGTTGGACTTGGCAGGTCACAAACGTTCCAGTCGGCAACGGCGTTGAAGGCTTTGACGTATCACCGGACGGAAAAGAGATTTGGGCGGCCAACGCGCGCGACGGTACCGTCACAATTATCGACCTCGCCAGCAAGAAAGCCACCCAAACGATTCCTATCCCCGTGAAGGGGGCTAACCGATTGAAGTTTACGCCGGATGGCAAGCGGGTCTTGATCTCAGGTCTAGGCGCCGGGGCCGTGGGCATCAGCCTGGTAGTGATGGACGCGTCCACTCGCAAAGAGGTTAAGCAGCTGAATCTCGGGGGCGGTGCGGCGGGGATTTTGATTATTCCTGATGGTTCGCGCGCTTACGTGTCCGTCAGCACAAGCGATAAGGTCGCGGTCGTGGATTTAAAAACCCTGGAGGTTGTCGGACAAATCTCTCCGGGAAAACAGCCCGATGGATTGGCCTGGGCAGTTCGCAAGTAGAGACTGCATCACGAGCCCGTGTAGAGCTGAAACGGTGCCCAGTAAAAAGGATTATGGAACGCGCTGCCATGGAGCAACGAAAGCTTGGCGGCGCGCAATGCCGCATCCGGGCTGGCTCCGCTATCGAGTTCGTCGTAGAAGCGATCCATCAGTTGTTCGGTCGAGGCGTCGGTCACTTCCCATAGGCTGGCAATCACGTTGTGGGCGCCGGCTCGCAGAAAAGCCCACGCGAGTCCTACCAGGCCCTCGCCGGAGTAGGCGCGTGATCCCGCGCCATAACACGCCGAAATCGTAACCAGTTCGGCGTGCAACCGATGCTGGACGATATCGCGAGCATAGAGCTTGAAGGGCTCAGTGTCGACGGCGCTTTTGGAAAGCACGATCGCCGAATCGAGCGGACTTAAGCGGCTCGCCGCGCCGTGCGCGACAAAATGAATATGCGAAAACGTTTCAGGATTGCCCTCCAGGTAGGCGGACGGGTTCGCTTGGTCGCGCTGGTAAACCTGGCGCTGCGAGGCGGGAAAGTGCCGGGCGACATTAGCCATCTGCTCGCCGGCCCGGGGAAGTTCAGGGTACTCCTTGCTCGGAGCTACGCTGTTGCCAATGAGGAGAAGTCTGGAAGTCTGTTTCCTTTCGCCGGCGCTTCGGGGAGGATTTTCGTGGATGAAAGAGGCGGCCAGCACGCGCAGCGAACTGGCATTTACAACGTCGGCATCTTCAATCCAGTAGTGCGGTGTCGGTTGGGCGACGACCAGAGTCTCAAAATTCAGATTGTTCAGACTTCCGTCAGGAATGATAAATACTTTCGCGTCGCGCGCCAGGAGTGCCCTTGCCGGCTCGACGAGGATACCATAGAGCGCGCGGCCGCCTTCGCTGGAAGAGAGAACGTCTCCAGGGCTATTAAGACCCTTGCGGTAACGCTGGACCAACGAATCGATTTCCGCGCCGGCAGGAAGCGGAAACAATCTCGTAAGAGATGGCGTGATCGCCCAGAGATAGGACTGCCTCTCCCCTAACCAGTAAAAGAGGATCGTGCCTTTGGCCCGGCGGGAAATCTCAGAAGGCTGCAGGGATGGAGGTCCGGTGCGGTTATGGTTGTCCTTTGAAAGCAGGCCGAGCCCTTCCGCGAGAGTTCGAGCCCGGCTGTAGTCAGCCCAGCGGAGGGCGTCTTCGGTTTTTCCCCGCGCCACAAGAAGATGAATGTAATCGTCGTAAATGGGCGCCGCACTTGTAGAAAACGGCAATTTGGAATCATTACGCTTAAGCGACAATCGAGTCTCCTCGACGATAGTCAGAGCTGCGCGATATTCACTGTCGGCCTGGTCTGCGCGGTTCTCGTCCTCATAGAGGCGGGCCAGACCATGTTTGGCGCGCCATTTGAGTGAGGCATTACCGTTCAGGTCCTGCTCGACTTCATGGAATATGTGCTCCGCCACGGGTACATCATGTACTTTGGTTGCAATTATCCCCTTCACCAGCAACGGATAGAGTTCGTCAAGTCGATTGTGATCGTGTCGAGCGATGGCTATCGCTTCGTCGGAATAAGTGCGAGCCTGATCAAGTTCGCCGCTTTGAACGGACACCAAGGCGAGTGCGCGCAGAGCATTGTATATGTCTTCCTGACCTTCAGTTTTTCTTGCCAGGCTCAAGGCCCTCAGATAGGACAGTTTAGCGCGCGGGTAATCGTGCAACTGCTCGTATACGTATCCTGCATTTGTCACCCAAGAGAGTTGATCGATGACGTCGCCAACTTCAGTCGCGCGTTCCTCAGCATTGAGTGACAACTCTAATGACTTTTCCGTGTCACCCAGGTTGTAGTATGCCCAACCAAGGTTGCCCAACGCTTTTGTCGCAACGGTGCCTGCATCCAAGGCCGCTGCAATTCGGTATGCAGAATCAGTTCTGTCGATCGCCTCGTCGTAGTGTTGTTCCTGAAGCGCACCCAGCCCAAGATTGAGAAGAGCGGTTGCCTCCAGAAATTGATCGCCGTGCGATCGAGCGAAATCTAAAGTTTGTTCGAAGAAATGCCTCGCCTTATCAGGTTGGCCTTGTTGTAAAGCCAAGATGCCGCGGACCCGCAGGACCCCTCCGCAGGCCAATTGCGGCGACGTAAAGCAGACTTCTTCCGCCCTGTGAATGTTTTCTTCGGCATCGGCAAAGTGATGTAGGCGTGCGTGTGCGGCACCCTTGAGGATCAGGATCTCGATGCGCGAGTCTTTAGCGTCTGGGAGTCTTGGGTCGGCGTCGAGTAGACTCAGCCCCTGGGCGTACAGTCCTCGGAGCAACAGCGCTTCCGCTTCCAGATTCCGAAACTTTGCAGCCCACTGAGTAGTACGAAATCGTTGGTAGCCTTGGTCCGCTTCATCTTGGGCGCGAACCAATTCGCCCCGTCTCAGATCCTGCTGGACATGCTGAAAATAAACCTGCGGATCGATCTTGTGGCTGCAGCCAAGACTGAAGCCCAGCATTAAAAGGATCCCGCCGAGCGCTACGGATAGCTCTGCCCGTTGGTTCTGACGGTTCCGGCCGCCAAGGTTCCGTCTCCTAAGCAACCCAGCTTCATCTTGACGCTCGTCAGTTCGAAATAGACGCAGGGCCTCTCGGAGTTTTCGTACACCTTTTCGCCTACTTCGACCTCGCCCAGCGCTACGCTGCCAAATTCCGGAATTACTAGGACGTGACCGAACGTCTGCACTCCGGGAATTGGAATCTCGCCGATGCTCTGGACCAGGGAACATGTAATAGGCTCGTGGCTGCCTGGGGCGGGCGCCATTTGCTCGCCTGCGTCGCAAGCGCTGATGAGCTTCTTGATGTAGAGAAGCTTCTCATCGTACCGATCCTTTAACTCTTTGGGAAGGTTTTTGGCTTTGGCGATCTTTTCAGTCTGTTCTTTCACTCCCCGGAGAAAATCGAGATCCTGGAAATAAGACCGGTCGCCGGCCGGCCGGTCTCCACAGATGCCGAGATTCAGTGACAGCTCGACCGGAAATCCTCCGACTCTCAGATTCCTGAACTGTGTTCCCAAAAAAGTTAAATGAGGCACATGACCATCTGTGTAGGGATGATCCGTCGAAACCTGTGACACCAGGCGGTCTGCCGTAATCGTCTCGAAAACGTCGAAGCCTTCCAGAATTGATGTAGAGAGCGTCACCCACCCGTTATTTTTAAGGCTTCGGGCTCCCGAGACCCTGGCCTCGCCTCTGGTGAAGGAAATCAGACCTTCGATACTGAAGTATTCGGCGCGGCGGCTGAAGTGGCCACCCCGGCGGTCATTCAGCGTGACTGGCGCCTGCCGCTCGATCGTCTGATTGATCGGACGCTGCAAGTGCCCGCTGAGCACGTTCGCCTCAGCATGGTAATCATGAAAAGGTCTTACCGCGCTGACTGCTTCGGGAGTGTCCGTCATAATCGCCATAGTGTACCTCCGTCGCGGCTGGAACTCATCACTCTTCTTTCATCTTTCTTCTTTCATCGTTGAATTTGCAATTCGAAGGATGTATGCCCGAGGTCTTTGCTTTGCCCGTCGGTGGTGATGCCTCGAACCGCCAGCGTGTAGATGCCGGCTTCCCGCTGGATCCCAGGCACCGTCACCGGCCATTGATCCTGACCTTCGGCAGGCACGATTGTGAACGAACCTACCAGCTTTCCGCCCGGGTTACGTAAATCCGCCGCGTAACGGGAGTAAGGACCTTCCGGCGGAATGCGCACAAATAGCAGAAGGCCCCTGCCTTCAGGGACCGTCGTAGGCGGCCCACCCGCGCCCCATGTTCCAAAGTTCACAGAAGTCGACGGCAAAACTTGAGGTCGGTTGAGTTCGGATTGGAAGCTCGGATAGGTAACCAGATTTTGATATCCGACCACCGCAAGCAGAAGCGCGAGTGCTGGGACGGCAAATGTGGGCCGCAGCCAGGCAAACCAATCCACAACACTCCGGTTCGGAATCGCACGCGCCCGAGTTGGTTCCGAACCTTCTGCCAGGGCGGTCTTGCTGCGCGCCACAAACTCGGCTCCCGCGCGAACATCCAGGGCACATTCCGGGCAGTCAAAGTAGTGCTCTTCGAACTCGTCGCGTATTGCGGGATCGAGTTCGGCGAGCAAGTATCTTTCCGTCATTTTCTGTCGAACCACCGCGGTGTGGTCCATGGTTTTGTTCCCCCTCATAAACAGTGAGTGCCTAGTAGCGCCGCAACGTTCTTTGCATCATGCCGGAGCAAAATCTGGGGGATTCCCTCCGGCACGCTTCAGATACGATGACTTAAATGCTTGCTTGGCACGGTGTAACAGCACGCGCAAATATTCGCGATCGACGCCGAAGTCACGGCATACTTCATCTTTGTCCCGCTCTTCCAGGAAAACTTCACGCAATAGTCGCCGATCGCGTTCCGGAAGTCTCTCCAGAATCTCCCGAACTTTCTTTTCTCTCTCTTTGGCGCTAAGCGCCCCCACGAAATCGACTTCCAGGGCAGGGACGTTTTTCTCCTCCTCCTCATCCAAAGGAGTGTTCCGGGCCGCCGACCGGTAATGCTCGAGCAATACGTTGTTGCAGATGGAGTTTACAAATGAGCCCAGGCGGTCGGGTTGAAGAATCTTCCCATCCCGCAGGGCCAAAAAAAATCGGGCAAAGGTTTCCTGCCTTACGTCTTCTATGGCTTCCGGAGACTTCAACCGAGCGCCCAGCTTGATCTTGATCAGCGCGCTGAAATAGGACGAAAAATTTTCCTGTGTCCGGAAATCTCCGGACCGCAGGCGGCTCAGATAGGATTCGTCAAAAGATTGGAACTGCAAGCCCCGGCCCCGCACATTTTGGAGTGTCGGGAAGTGTAACACCGGAGGTGGCCCACCGTTGCCGTTTTCGGGGTTGGGCGCAGACAAGACGGGACGTTTCGGAATGGAGTGAATACTCCGACGGCAAACGGTGGGTGCGGTGGGCCGAGTACTGTGCAGCGGCAAGAGCAACTCCTGAGAACCCGGATTGAAGTAGAAAGGGCCTGCGCCATTGCGCGGAAGTCCAAATTCAGAAGCGCCGGAGCCGGTTCCCCCCGGACGGCTCCGGCACTTACGAGAACCCAACCTGGTGGTTGCCAGGCTGAATCCCTGAACTGTGGCTCATCGCTCTGTCAGCCGATGTCCTCCACTTGTAGGATAGTGCGGAAGGCCCGAATTTCGTTTCAGGAAATATTGAGATGTGCAGAAAACTGGCCGGAATCCCCAGCCCTGGTCTGAATTCGACGGAAGTACGGAACCTCTTCGCAGATCAACGCTTTGCGGTGGCGATGCCAGCGAGACCCACTTTCTTTCCGTGGTCGCGAATGGCGTCCACGATCTCCAGCGCTAACGCGAGCGCGCGCCGGCCGTCTTCGAGCGGAACCACTGGCGCGGAACGCTCTCGAACAGCGCGCAGAAATGACTTGAGCTCCGCATGTAGCGGCTCTTCAGATGCCACGGGCGGTTTGTTGACACCGATCTGCGGATTCACTGTAGGATTTCCCGACGCAGCCTCATCGTGGCCGACGGTAAAGACCAACACTTCCTGGCGTCCGTAGTCGAGCGAAACATACTGTCGCGGCTGAAAAAAGCGCAGCTTGCGCACGCGTTCTGTGGAAACTCGGCTGGCCGTGAAATTCGCAACGCAGCCCGATTCGAATTCCAGACGGACGTTCGCAATATCCACTTTCTCCGACAAAATGGGCAGGCCGACCGCGCGAACCTCTTTGACTGTCGATTTGGCAAACGCCAGTACGATGTCAAGATCGTGAATCATCAGATCAAGCACAACATCGACATCGAGCGAACGTGGAGTGAAGACACTAAGCCGGTGCACTTCGAAAAACATAGGCTGAGTCAGCAGAGGAACTGTTGCGCGAACGGCCGGATTGAAGCGCTCCAGATGTCCGACTTGCCCAATTCGCTTGTGGGTGGCCGCAAGCGCGACCAACTCTTCCGCCTCCGCCAAGGTTGCCGCTAGCGGTTTTTCGATGAGCACATCGACTCCGACCTTCATCAACTCGCTTGCGATGGTTGCGTGTTGCGCGGTCGGGGCGGCAATGGACGCGGCTTGCAACTCGCCTGGTCTGGTGAGCGTTAGCATCTGCTGCACCGATCCGAAGCCCTCGCACCCGAACTCCCGCGCAACTGCATCGGCCCGGCTCGCGTTGGGATCGACGACTCCGAGTAGGCGCACTGCTTCCCCTTGTTGTTCCAGTTCCTTGTAGACTCGGGCATGATTGCGCCCAAAGACGCCCACGCCGACCACGGCGACGAAGATCGGATTTTGCGGTGGCAGGAGTAATTCTCGGAGGCTGGTTGCCGGAAAGGAATTGTAAACGTAAACCAGCGAAAGAGCATCTGCCTTAGCTCCGATTTTGAACGTACTCGGCGCTCAGGGGAACATCAAATCGCGGAAAGGACTGAAATCACCCGATGAGGACGATCGCGCTGCTCACCATTTCAAACATCTTCATGACTTTTGCCTGGTATGGACATTTGAAATATCGCGAAGTGCCGCTATACAAGGTGATCGTCGTGAGCTGGCTGATTGCGTTCTTCGAATACTGTTTTCAGGTTCCGGCGAACCGCATCGGCTCCTATGAATTCACCGCGGCCCAACTGAAGACGATTCAGGAAGTGATCACGCTGACCGTCTTTGCCGCTTTCTCGGTGCTGTATCTCAAGCAGCCACTGCGCTGGAATTACCTGGCAGGCTTCGCACTGATCGTCGCGGCAGTGGCGTTGATCTTCAAGAAGTGGTGAGAAGCAGAGTCTAGTTTAGTGTCGCGATGGGGGTTGGGAAGGGCACCTCTTCAGCTGTGCCGCTAGCGGCCGACTAAAATACCGGCTTTAGCTGCTTGGACCTTTTTCAGAATCGCAATCTGCCCAGCGTGGTAGAGCTCGTGTTGCACAATCCCGTGTAGCAGGTGATAGAAGTTGTATCGTTTGCCCGGGACGCGATCACCGAGGCGCGAATCAGGCAGAGCGGCGACGGTCTCCACCAGAGTCTCGTGCGTACGTTTCGTTTCAGCAATGGCCTTGCGCCAAGCAGCTTCGCTCGGCACTTGGGCGAGCGGAAAATTTGCCAGGCCGGTTGGCTGACATTTTTCTCCACTGAGGCGGTGGAGAGCAGTGCGGTCCCACACTGCAACGTGCAATACAAGTTCCCAGATGCTGTGAACCCTGGGCAGCGGCTTGGCAGCGGCAGTTTCGGCGTCGACATCTTCCAGTAATTCGAGCAGCGCAGGTCCGTGCCACGCGCTGCCGTCGAATGCGCGACCAAGCTGGTCAGCGATGCGAATCGCTTCGAATTGGGCCCCCCCGTGTTTCGATTTCATCGAATCAACCTTAACTTCGCTGCGCAATAATCGCGACTCCGGCGACATTCGCCGCGTCGATAACTTTCTGTCCATCAAGCAAAAGGCACTTCCCGGCGTCCAGCGCCAGGCAACTTGCCTCGGCTGCTTGCATCACTTCGATCGTCCTCACTCCAATCACCGGAACGTCAAAGCGCATATCCTGATTCGGCTTGGCGATCTTCACTACCGTAAGCGCTCGGCTGAGAATGGAAGCCTCGCTTTCCAAAGCATTGACGTCCAATGACCGCATGATCTGTCCCGCCCGCTCAATGGTGGCGTCGGTGCCCTCCATGGCTTCAACCGCGACGCATGCGCATTCAGCGATAACGACGGTCTGGCCGATATCGTGCTGTGCCAGCTGACGGGCCACCGCCCGCCCGTAATCAATATTCTTGCGCTCCTGCTCCCTGGGCTCGCGCCGGGTCAGCACGCCGGGCCTCACCATCAGGGGCTCCAGCAGCCACGTGGATTTTTCCAACGTGATGCCTTCATCGGCAAGCACTTTAGCCACCGCTCCCAGCAGCGAGTCAGTATTGCGCGTCGTGAGTGAGAGCAGAAGCTTGGCCAGTCGCCAGTCCGGCCGAATGCTGGAAAAAATCTGCTTGTGCCGGACCTGTCCCGCCATGATGGCGCGCCGAACGCCTTCCCGCTGAAATGTTTCGATCAGCCGCGACAGTTCCCCTAGTGAAAGCCAGTGAACCGCAGCCGCGCCGTGCGATTCGATCTCCGGGAAGGTTTCCTCCTTGATCGCAGCCACAACAACCTCGTAACCCTGCGCCCGCGCTGCATCGAGGATGAGGAAAGGAAACTTGCCATTGCCGGCGATGAGGCCGATGCGTTCCATAGCGATGTGCAGAGACATTGCTTGCAACGTCTCTGTGGACGAGAAGACGTAACAAGCTACATCTCTGCATTCCTACTTTATTACTCCTCGCTCCGACGCCTCGATAAAGCGAATCAGCATCTCTACATCCTCACCGCGGTCGGTTTGCAACTTTAATTTTTCCAATGCCTGCGACGTGTTCATCTTTGAGGCCAGCAGAATTTTGTACGCGTGATGAATCTTCGCGATTCGTTCTTTCGAAAAGCCGCGCCGTTCGAGCCCTACTTTATTCATTCGGTAGGCGTGCGTGTCGCGCGCCGCCGAAGTCATCGAGTACGGCAGAACGTCTTGCGTGATCGTAGTGCCGCCGCCGACGTAGGAGTGCGCGCCGATGCGCACGAACTGGTGCACTGGGCACAGGGCGCCTACCACCGCCCACTCTTCGACCGTCACATGTCCGCCCAAAGTTGCTCCGTTTACCAGCATGGCATGATCTTCAACCATGCAATCATGCCCGATGTGCGTGTAGGCCATGATAAGCAGATGGCTGCCCACTCTGGTCAGGCCTCCGCCCTTCACCGTGCCGCGATTAATCGTCACGCACTCGCGGATCTCGTTGTGATGGCCGATTTCAAGGCGTGTCGGTTCGCCTTTGTAAGTGACGTCTTGCGGCGCCATGCCGATGGCGCAGAAGGCGAAGAAGAGATTATCGGGTCCGATCTTCGTCGGCCCCTCGATCACGACGTGTGACTCCAACCTGCAATTCTCGCCCAGTTCAACGTCCGCGCCCACAATGCAATAAGGTCCAATTTTGCAGGAGGCAGACACCTTCGCGCGCGGATGGAGAATTGCCGTGGGATGTACGTTGCTAGATAAAGAATTCGTGGGCGATGAATTCATAGGCGATGGAGGAGCGGAACCGGCGGCACAGTGATCGGCCATCGGCGATCACTGTCCGGCATTGTCGTTCCGGCTTTCAGACCCCCGCCCCCGCGAGCTATCCACCAGTTGGCACGAAACAATCGCTTCAGCCACGCGTTTCTCGCTTACATAAGCATAGCCTTGCATCCTGGCAGCGGTCATGCCCGGCACTGATCGCCATCCGGTTACCTCGACTTCCAATCTTAGTTGATCTCCCGGGCTGACCGGTCTGCGGAACTTGGCGCGATCAATTCCGGTAAACATCATGACCTTGTCGCGGCGGTCTTCAACCTCGGTGAGCAGCAACGCACCGCCTGCCTGCGCAATGGCCTCCACAATCAGCACCCCGGGCATGATCGGCAATCCGGGAAAGTGTCCCGCGAAAAAAGGTTCGTTAATGGTCACGTTTTTGATGGCGACGATGCGCTTTTTTCGCTCCAGATCAAGCACGCGATCGATCAGCAAAAAAGGATACCGGTGGGGCAGAATCTTTAAAATCTCGTGGATGTCGAGCATGGTCTTCACGGAATCGGGCGAAGCCTCTGTCACGGCAATGCTCTTACTCATGGTTGTCTCAAAACGCTTCGTCTCAAAACGTTTCGTCTCAAAACGGCTTGAAGATTATACTGTACGACTTGTACCCGAGGATGCTTCCTCTGCCGCGGGCCGGGCAGCAACCCAGAGATGGCTGAGAAGAAAACTGCAAGTTCGACGCGATCCGATCAACTCCCCTCCGGTGCAGTGTGGAACGAGCGGCTGCGTTACTTCGAAGCCCGGCAGGAAAAGATCGTCGAAACGATCCGGGAGTTGGTCACGATCGAATCTCCCAGCGATGACAAGCTGGCCGCCGACCGCATGGGCGCATTGCTCGCAGCTCGGTTCGAGACTCTCGGAGGACGCGCGCACGTGCATCGCGCAGAAGACTTCGGCGACAGCGTGCAAATCGACTTTCCCGGACGCGAAAAGATCAGGCCGGTTCTGCTGCTCGGCCATTTCGATACCGTCTACCCGCTGGGGACGCTGGCGACCATGCCATGCAGGGCTGCCGACGGCCGGCTATACGGGCCCGGCGCGCTCGACATGAAGTCGGGCATAGCACTCATGTTCTACGCGATCGAGGCGCTACACAGGTGGCATGCAGGATTACCGCGACCGATGACGGTGTTTCTGGTGTCCGACGAAGAGGTCGGCAGTCATTCTTCCCGCAAAATTACCGAGACACTAGCAAGGGAGTCGGCGGGCGTGCTGGTGCTTGAACCTGCTGGACCCGGCGGCGCTGTAAAGACCGCGCGCAAAGGAGTCGGTGAATACATTTTGAATGTGAAAGGCGTGGCTGCGCACGCGGGACTCGATCCCGGCACAGGACATAGCGCGATCGCCGAACTGGCGCGGCAGATTACCGCTGTTTCCAAGCTGAATGATTTGCGCCATGGTCTTTCGGCAAACCCCGGAGTAATTCGAGGCGGCACTCGCACCAATGTAATCGCGGCCGAGGCTACCGTGGAAATCGACGTCCGCATCAAGAATGCGAAACAGGCGGCTGCCTTGGATCGCAAATTTCGTTCACTAAAGCCTTTCGACAAACATTGCAAGTTAAGCGTCGAGGGCGGAATCAATCGCATGCCTATGGAGCGGACCGCCGGGGTAGTCGCGCTTTATAGGAAAGCGCAAGCGATCGCTAAAAATATTGGTTGGAAACTCGAAGAGGCAGCGGTGGGCGGCGGCTCCGACGGAAACTTTACCGCGGGCATGGGCATCCCTACACTTGATGGAATGGGAGGCGTGGGCGAGGGAGCGCACGCCGTGCACGAACACATCGTCATCTCCGAGTTACCCCGCCGTGCGCTGCTTCTGGCCGGAATGATCGAAAGCGCGTGAAATCTATTCCTGCGATTCAAAGACCAGGAAATAATCCATTTTGTCGCCCTTCACGAAATCGTACTGCTCAAGCAGCTTGTAGCCCGCCTCTTTCGCCTCGCGAATCACCACGTCGCGGGCGACGCCGTGGTCCTCGCCGTTGCCGTTGCGGTCAATGACTCCCACCTTGGCGCCCGGACGCAAAGCTCCGCGCAGGTTGCGCAGTAAAGCCACGGGCTGTGCAACTTCGTGGTAGGTCTTGAGCAATAGCACGGCGTCCACCGATTTGGCGGGCAGCAGCGGATTATCAGGCTTGCCGAGGATTGTTTGCACATTTTGCAGTTGCTCCTTTCGCGCCCGCTCGTCGACATAACGGATGGCATCGGGATTGATGTCAACCGCGTAAATGAGTCCGTTTCCGCCCACGCGCCGGGCCGCGCGAACCGTGAACCATCCCGACCCGGCTCCTATGTCAGCCACGGTCTTTCCCGGTGCGATGCCAAGTATCTTCATGACCCGCTCGATCTGAAGTCGATCTTGCCGCCCAGGCGAGTCGAAAACGGAAAGGTCGCCGGTATACGGTTCGCTGGTTTTGCGCTGTTCGCCTCGTGTAGCGGGCGCTGGAGTCGTGGCTTGTGCCGTCGCAACTGCCACATTCTGAACCAAGAGAAATAGAACGATCGCGATCATACGAAGTTTGAACATTCGAGGCGACCTCCGAAGAAAACGATCCTTCGAGAATAAACCTCCGAGCGGCGACATGGTGAGCAGGCGACCATAAAAGCTGTGTCGTATGGGGCGGACACTCCTGTCCGCGGCCTTTGACTCTAAGGGTGGGCTAGCCTAAACTTTTCTCAGGGAGCTTCGGCCGGTTCGCGCAGTCGCCGGCGCCCCGCGGAGGAGTTATGGGTGAAGGTCTTTTTCAGCCTTTGCATTTGCTTTTGATCATCGGGATCGCGCTTCTGGTCTTCGGCACCAGCAAGTTCGCTGCCGTGGGCAAGGGTCTGGGCGAAGGCATCCGTAACTTCAAAGCTTCGATGAAAGATCCCGAAGTCGAAAAGAAGCAGGAAGAGGCCAAGAAACAAAACGAGGAAGAGAAGAAAGTTTAAATTCCGCGCCGTTCACAATCGCTCGCCCAGCATTCGATAAACCAACGCTATGGGCAATCCAACCACGTTGCTGTAATCGCCTTCAATGCGCGGAATCCATCGTGAAGCCATTCCTTGGATCGCATACGCTCCCGCTTTATCCATGGGCTCGCCGCTGGCAACGTATTCGCGGATCTCATCGTCCGAGAGCTGCGCCATTGTTACTAACGTAGCTTCCGAAGAAACTCTTGCCTCCGGTTTCGCAGGTCTCAGTCTTTCGTCGGAATGCAGTGCAATCTTATTCGCAACCGGAAACTGATCACCGGCATCCGCTGCCACCATGCATACTCCCGTGATCACCTTGTGGGCGCCCCCGGAAAGCATACGCAGCATGCGTATAGCATCCTCGGCGTCCACCGGCTTGCCCAGAATGATCTCGTCGACCACGACAATTGTGTCCGCTCCCAGGACTAAATCCTGCGGCCGCGTTTGCCACACAGCGAGCGCCTTTTCTCGCGCGAGACGCTCCGCACACTCCCGCGGGGCTTCATCCGCTAGCGGTGTCTCGTCGATATCCGCCGGATGCACTGTGAACGAAATCCCCGCGTTGCGCAGAAGTTCCTGGCGTCGCGGCGAGGCGGAAGCGAGAACAAGCATGGCTTTGATTTTAGTGGAATCGGTATTGAATGTTGGTGCTGGCTGGTGTGGAGCGGGCACTCTTGCCCGCTGGTCTTTGCCACCGCAAGCAAGCGGGCAAGAGTGCCCGCTCCACACTAATTCCTAGCCCGCTCCGGTTTGCAGCCGCAAGGTGATTCACGGCCGGGTCTTGGCAATTTCGGGAAGGGCTTCGCCTTCTTTTTTGGGCGCGCCGCCGAGATGGTATTTCGTGAGACCATCGCGCAAGAACTCGAAGGCATCTTCCGGGCTGTCGACGATCTTGAATTGCTTGAGGTCTTCAGGGGCAATCGTACCGGCATCGACGAAGGCCTGGAAGTTGAGGATGCGATGCCAGTATTGACTGCCGTAGATAACGACCAGAATTTTCTTAGCCAGCTTGTCGGTTTGCGCCAGCGTGAGGATTTCAAAGAGTTCATCCATGGTGCCGAAGCCGCCTGGGAAGATGACGAGGGCTTTAGCGAGATAGGCGAACCAGAATTTGCGCATGAAGAAGTAGTGAAACTGGAAGTTCAGCGCTGGAGTGATGTACTGGTTGGGACTCTGTTCGAAGGGCAGTTGGATATTCAGTCCAATAGTCTTCCCTCCCGCTTCGTGGGCGCCGAGGTTGGCGGCTTCCATGATGCCGGGACCTCCGCCGGTGGTCACCACGAAACGGCGGCGGCGGGCGGGAATCTGGATCGACCATGTGGTCAGCATGTGAGCGAGGCGGCGAGCGTCCTCGTAGTAGCGGGCCATATCGACGCCGGCCTGGGCCAGTTTCAAATCTCTTTCGAGCTGAGCGGCGGGGGCGGCGGATTGATTCTGTTGGATGGCGGCAAAGTTCTTGGCGGCATTTTTTTGTCCCTGAAAGCGGGCGGAGCCAAAAAAAACCACGGTGTCCTGAATCTGCTCACGGCGGAATCGCGCCAGTGGTTCCTGATATTCGGCAAGGATGCGGAGGATGCGCCCATCGGGGCTGTTAAGGAACGCTGGATTGTCGTATGCCACGGGCGCGGATTTGAGATGGTCAGTCATAGGCAAAACTCACAAGCAAAGATGCGGATGCAAAGCGCAAGTCATCAGAGTACCGGCACGGCCTTAGTACGGGAACGACAGGTGGCAAGCTTGGAGTCACAACGTGCCGTACAAGCTTGGATCGCAGTGTTCCAGGCTGCGCGTCCCCATTTGCGCCACCCGGACAGAACGCTATTGGTGTTCGTGGTAGTGGAGCGCCTCCCAGAAGCCAATCCAAATATCGAGCAGGCCCAAGCCGCTACAAAGGCCACGAAAGAAGCCGTTAGAGATTACGGAGCGAAGAGCGGGAAACGAGAGCAGGAGGTAATTATCGGTCCACTCGGGGGTCCAAGGGAGAATGATGAGCAAAACTCCAGCTACGGCACTGACCAGAACAAAAAGAAGAACCGACGTACGATGCATCCAGACTTGCAGGGCGCTGGGACTTGGGTGAGCTTCACCTTGGTCGGGCGGATCCAGAAGTGCCGTGCGGCTCTCAGCCTGCGGTGCCGAGGGGTCCGGAGCCTTGCCAGTAGCCTGGGGAAAGGGGGTCGGGTCCGTCATCGATGGCTCCGTAAAGAGAAGGCAGGAAAAGCGCCGCTGTTCGCCCCGGGACCAGGGTGGAACAAATTGGAGAGCAAAGCCATCGAGCTATTCTACGACTTCAAGGCCTTAATACGCTCGGCGACGTCGCGATAATCGATGTTGCTGCCATAGACGTCCATGAAGTGGCGCAGGGCGGAAGTCTTATCGCCGGCGGTCTCATGGGCGGAAGCCAGTTCGTAGTGCAGCGCGACGCGGGTTTCCCCGTCGATACCAGGGACGTTGAGAGCCTTGTCATACCAGCGCACGGCGGCCTCGGGCACGCCTTTTTCCAGGAAGCACTGCGCCAGCCAGGTATAGGTCTGCATAATCTGCGGAAACGGTTTTCCGTGATCGAACGACTGGCAGGCCTTTTGCAATTCTCCGATGGCCTCATCGAGCAGGCCCATTTCGCGGAAGGCGATACCGAGGTTGTAGTGCGTTTCTGGATCTTCGTCGGTGGAAGCCACATCGGCTTCCAGATCGTGTTTGAGTTCGCCAAACATCTCCGCCAGATCGACCCCGGCGTCATCGCCAAACGGAGAAGCTTTTGCCGTGGCTGCAGGAACCGGCGGACGTGATATCGGTGGCTGCGGCTTGGCAGCGGGTATAGGAGCGTGCGCGGGTGCCTGCCAGGTCCCAGATGCTGCCGTGGCGGGCGCACTCGCCGGAGCCGAAGTCACGGCCTGGTTAGCCGCTGAGGCGGATGCGGCAGCACTCGCGGCCATAGGCGGCACGATTTTCGAGGCCACGCCGGGGGGAATCATGGCTGCCGGAGTAGCAACTGTCGCACTAACGACCGGCGGAGTAACGACTGTCGGAGTAACGACTGGCGCTGCAGCCGGATGAATGGGTTGCGGTGCCTTCGCGACAGCAGCGGGAGTCTCCGATGCGGCGACGGGCGCGCCTTTCAGGAAGTCATCCCCGAGCGAGGCTTCGATGTCGGCAACAAACTCACCGAGAAGAGGTGCGGATTCTCCCGCCGAAATCGCCGGTTCTGTGTGTGCTGCTGGGACCGACACGCGCGTAGCCGGAGTCTTCAGGGCAGGAGTCGCAGCAGGGGCGGTTGGCACCGCGGGTGGCTCTAGCGCTTTCCCGGGCGCGAAGCGATCACCTGACGAAGTTTCAAGCTCGGAAACGACTTCATTCGGAGCCGCAGGCTCGTGAACCACGCGCTCAGGCTGATGAGCCGCGGGTGCAGACTTGGTCTTAACTGGGATTTCGGCGGCCACTGGATGCTCTTCGACTACGGCAGGCTCGGGAACGACCGCTGCCGGCGCCTCGACGCCGGCAGGAGCGGCGTCGACTAGAGCATCCTCGGCTGAGAATTCATCGGCTTCGGCTTCGAGCGTCGGTATATCATCGGCCGTAAGCTCTTCCACCAGGGGCTGGGCCGCGGCCCGATTTTCGTCCTCCGCCGGTTGACTGGTGGCCTCGACCTCGGCCCGCAGTTCATCCAGTTTCTCCTGATCGCTGGTCAGAGTCTGCAGCTTCGCCAACGCCGCCATGGCTTGCGCGGGCATGCCGTGAGAAGCATAGAAACGAATCTCATCGATGGTCTCATCGACTTTGCCAGACTCGGGAACTCCAAAAGTCCCGGGGGCGACCTCGACTGCCCGGTTTTCCTCGACTGGAGCGTCAGCCTCGATCGTGATGGCGTCATCCCACTCCGTGGACAGATCGATTTCAGCGTCGGCAGGCTCAACCGTTGTCCCAGAGGGCTCAACCGACATCCCAGTGGAAGATTCTTCGGTAACAGCAAACTCGGGTTCGGCCGCCGCCTCAACGCTAAATTCGCCGGCGCGCTCTGCAGTGGCAGGCGAGGGCGAAGCGGTTGCCACCGCGCCTTCTTCAGCCGGGGTCGTTTCTTCCTGTGGTTCTTGCTCGCTCGCCGTCTCTTCCGCCGACGGTTCCTCGACAGCAAACTCAGCTACCTCGGCCTTTGCATCGTGCTTCGCAATGGCACGCGCCTTCGGCGTGACATCCAGCAAGATGGGCGCACTGGCGGTGGATGTGTGCGGCAGCGTAATCGAAGTGCGCTCCTCGTATCGCTCGGCAAGCTCTCCGTATCGCGTCGCTTCTTCGGGATGATCCGCTTCGGAATAGACGCTCTGCAGAGTGCGGCAGCAAAGCGCTGCCTCGGCGAAGCGCCCCGCACGGGTATGCAGCGCGGCCAGACGTTGATTGATGCGAAGATCTTGGGGCGCCAGCGGCATGGCCGCGACGAGCGGCCCAAGTGCCTTGGCTGGCATATTGTACGAGATGAAAAGTTCGGCGTCGGTAAGGGCTGAGCGGACCGCCAGCGAAACCTCGTCAGAGTAATGCTGATGAATGGAGGGCGCGGTGGATTCCAGATCTTCAACAAGGGCGAAGGCTTCCTCCGGCGTGATCAACTTGTTCCCGGAGACGCCGCTGAGTTGGCTTACCACCTGCTGGTAATTCTGCACGTGCAGTGGATTCGCAGGTTCAAGAGCGGTCAGCTTCTGATAAAGATCGCGAGCCCGTGCCAGCTCGCCGTTTTGCACGCTGGCATGCGCCAGCAGTTCCATGACTTCACTGATATGGGTGGTGTCTGCCGCTTTGTGAAAAAGGTCAAGCAATTTTTGCAGCGAGTCCGGATTGTCGCGCACGTGCCCAATGATGGCGTGCAGACTGTCGAGCACCTTGTCCGAGTTTTCCGCCAGCAGGCGTTCGGCGTGCTGATCGAAAACCTGCAAAGCATTTTCGTATTGGCCGGCCTGCATGAGCGCGTCGGCAAAGCTTGAGATCGCGGGCAGATCGTTGTGCACGGTCAACAGTTTGCTGGCGATGCTTCCAGCCTCGGAGAGTTGTCCGGTCTGCAGGTAAGCTTTCAGCAGATCGCGCAGGCCTTCGGGGTTGGAATCGATGTCGGGAACTTTTTGCAGGGCAGCAACCGCCCCGGCAGCGTCGCCCGATTCAATCATGTTCTTGCCCTGCATCAGCAGGGCGTAGGTATTGCCGGGATCGAGCTTGAGCATGCGCTGCAGGATTTCTTCAGCGGGGCCTAACGATCCTTTGGAACGGAGGCTTTCGGCCGCGGCGGAGAAAATCTGCCACGCTTCCGTCTTTTTGTTCAGGCGAAGATACACTTCCGCCAGGCGGACGCGCATGCCGCTGTTTTCCGGATCCATCTCCAGAATCTTCTGGAAGATGCGTACGGCATTTTCGAGTTCGCCGGCTTTCAGAAACTCTTCCGCGACCTGCAGGTATTGGGCGCGGGCGTCATTGAAAAGGCCTTGCTGCGAGTACAGTTCAGCAAGTTTCAGCAAGCTCTCGAGTGAAGGCTGGAGCTTGCAGATTTTTTTGTACATGGCGATGGCCTTGACCGTGAAACCCTGGCTGGCATAGGCATCGCCCACAGTTTTGAAGCATGCGGTCGCTTTGTCGGTTTCGCCGAGGCGGGAATAAAGGTCGCCGACCGTGTTGGTAACCGTGAGATCCTTGGCATCGTTCTTGAGGACCTTTTCGTATTCACTGATGGCGTTCTGGATCTTGCCCTGCTGGACGTACTTCTCCGCATTGTTGAGAGCCTTCTGTTTGTTGAACCCAAACAACGCCATAAGAATGCGAGCCTCAGACCCTGGTATTGATATTGATATTGAAAACCACCGCTGACATCGCGGAATCTGTCCCGAACAGCGCTCCGAAGTTCATCCTGCCTATCGGCAGATGGACCTACCGGACAAGGCCAATTGTACGTCTGGACGTCATGAACCGTATGGTTACCAAGGGTTACCAGAAGGGAGTGTACGAAAGGGTTACCAAGGGAACCGTGCCACAAACGGTAGCGTCGCCCGCCCAATGGCTGTCCTGATCGCGTCCTCGCGCTCATCGCGGCGCGCTACCCTATGGGCAGGCCACTAGTACGAATGTGCTATGTGGCCGGTTGCCGGTTTCGGTGTATTTTTTCGAGAACGAAATTTCGCGAAAATGCTCGAACCAGACAAAAAAGGAAAATCATGACATGGATTCGAACCGTCTCACTGTCTGAAGCCGACGAAAAACTGCGGCAAGCAATCGAGGGCGAAAAGCTTCTTTATCCCAAGGAGTATGGCGATCCCGTACACCCCGATCCTTCCGGGGCATCGTCGATTGTAGGATCGCATACGCTCATTCCCCAGGCGCTGTATCACGCGTTCAGCACCTTTGGCGCGCTCATGTCGCCCGACCTCCCGCTGCAGCGGCGGCAGCACGAAATGATTGCCACTATGGTCTCGGTGACCAATCGGTGCGTCTATTGAATCGAGTCACACGCAGAGTTTCTGCGTAGAGTAACGTTGGACAAAGGTCTCGTGGAAGCACTGCAGAAGGATTACACCACCGCACCCATTTCGGCCCAGGAACGCGTGATGCTCGATTACGTGGTCAAGCTGACCCAGGATGCGACCAAAGTCTGGAAAGACGATATCGATGGCCTACGCGCGGTCGGATTTGACGATCGGGGAATTCTGCAGATTACGTTGATCGCATCCTGGTTCAACTACATCAATCGCGTGGCGGATGCCCTCGGGGTCGGCAGAGAATAGCCCTACCGTTGAACTCGCTTCAGCCGAGGCAGGTTCCTGTTGCTGAACCTCGCTCATCAAGCCCAGGAGTTCTTTCTTATGTTGCTGGAGCAATTCAGGATGCTTGTGCGTCACTTTTTCTGCCGTCTGCGGCCCGCATTCATACTACCTTATCTGCCGCCCCCAACCCCGCAATCAGCTCGCGGAATAGGTCTGGATCGTTGGAAAACAATGGCGGCAACCTGGTTTGAGCGGCCGATCGTCCTTCGATCTTCTCCGTCCGATCAAGAAAGTATCCTTGCCCGCACTGGCTTCTGAATACGCATCCGCAGAAAGCCAGAATACATAACTGGCGGACAAGAAGCATCTGCGCAGAATTGGCGCCGTCGGGGACACTTCGAAAACTGTACTGTTGGCGCTTCCCGTGAGAACAGTTCCACTAGACTTGAACTGGACAGTGTCGAACCGCAAAATTCGGGACCATGGCTGAATCGATCGCAGAATTTTTTCTGGAGCATTTTCAGGCGCACCGGCAAGAGTGCGCCTACCGCCAGCGGCGCGGATACCGGACTGAGTCGCTCACCTACGGCGAAGTTCTGGAAATGGCCCTCGGATTCGCTCGCGAACTGGAGTCACGGGCAATCGCGAAGGGCGATCGCGTGATGCTCTGGGGCCAGAACACCGCGGAATGGGTAGCAGCCTTCTTTGGATGCGCTCTTCGCGGCGTGATTGTCGTCCCCATGGATGACAACTCGGCGGTCGATTTTGCAATGCGGGTCTTGCAGCAAGTCTCCGGAAAACTCTTGGTGATATCGCAGCGGCACCTGCAGGAGTGCGCCGGCGCAGCACTGACAATTGCAACCTTCAAGCTGGAGGATATTCCACAGCCAAGAAATCTTGAATCGGCTGCGCCGCCGGAGATCGTGCTGGGTCTCAACGATATTTTGCAAATCGTTTTCACTTCGGGCACAACTGCCGAACCCAAAGGCGTTGTCATTACGCACGGCAACGCTCTCGCAAACATTGCCCCGCTGGAGCAGGAAATGCGCAGGTATCTGAGGTACGAGCGCTTCGTGCATCCTCTGCGTTTCCTGAACCTCCTGCCCCTCAGTCATGTGTTCGGACAATTGCTGGGAATGTTCCTGCCTCCGCTGCTGGGCGGAACGGTGATCTTTCAGGAGGAGCTGAAGCCATCTGAAGTGTTGAACACAATTCGCCGTGAGCGCGTGTCCGTGGCGGTGACCGTGCCGCGGGGGCTGCAATCCTTGAAACAGAAACTCGAACGCGATCTGGAAGATGGCGGAGAAAGCGAATCATTTCGGCGCCGATTCCGCTCAGCCGAAGGCCGCCATTTTCTGCGGCGTTGGTGGACATTTCGCGCCATCCGCCAGCAGTTCGGCTGGAAATTCTGGGCATTCATTTCAGGTGGCGCAGCACTCGACATCGAGACCGAAGAATTCTGGGGACGACTCGGCTATGCAGTAATCCAAGGATACGGGCTGACGGAGACCACATCCCTGATCAGCGTGAATCATCCCTTCCGCCTCGGCAAGGGATCGATTGGAAAAGTGTTGCCGGGGCGCGAGGTGAAGTTGGCGAAGGACGGCGAAATCCTGGTGCGTGGTGGCGGCGTGACTTCCGGATACTGGTATGAATCCGGCTCTCAGAAGGTTTCGGATACAGAAGGCTGGTACCGCACCGGCGACATTGGCGCGCTCGATGAGGCGGGGAATCTTTATTTCAAGGGCCGCAAAAAGGAAGTCATTGTCACTCCCGGAGGGACGAATGTGTATCCCGAAGATCTGGAGTCCGCGTTGCGCCGGCAACCCGAGGTGAAAGATTGCATAGTCGTCGGAATCGAACGCGAAGGTAATGCGGAACCGTGTGCGGTGGTCATTCTGCGCGGCGATGTCGAGCTGGAACCAGCTGTGCAGCGGGCGAATCAAGCGCTAGCGGAATATCAACGAATGCGCCTGTGGTTCGAGTGGCCGCAGGAGGATTTCCCCCGAACCAACACACAGAAGCCGCGGCGAAATGTGATACGGGAGGCGGCGGAGGCGCATTGGCTCGAGAAGCCTGCGGACGGTGGCGCGAACCGCCCACTGGCTGACTTAATCGCGCGGGTGACAGGGCGACGGTCCACCATTGGGTTGCGCCAGGACGCAAGTCTCGACTCCGATCTCGGGCTGAGTTCGCTGGATCGGGTGGAATTGCTCAACTCTCTGGAAGACCGCTACCAGGTGGACCTCAGTGAAACCCGGTTCAGCGCAGTCCAGACGGTGGGCGATCTGGAACGAATGCTGCGCGGAGACGCTGCGCCGGCGTTGAAATATCACTATCCAAACTGGGCATTACGCTGGCCCGCAACCTGGCTGAGGAATCTCACGCATTACCTGCTCATGCGTCCCGCGATTCTATTGTTGGGCTGGCCGCGAGTTGAAGGACGCGAATACTTGCGCGGAGTAAAAGGCCCGCTGCTCGTAGTCTCAAATCATGTTGGAGATGTTGATCCGGGATTGATCTTGACCGCGTTGCCGGCGCGCTTTCGTCATCGCCTGGCCACGGCTACCGGCGGAGAGACTCTGGAGGTGCTGCGATCCCCAGTTGCCGACCGCGGATTGTTTTTACGCGTCTACGATCGCATGCGGTGGACTCTTGGAGTCGCGTTGCTGAATTTATTTCCCCTGCCACGCGAGGCTGGCTTCCGCCGCAGCTTCGCCTACGCAGGAGCAGCGGTCGATCGAGGATACAGCGTGCTCGTCTTTCCGGAGGGCCGTCACACAACGGACGGCAAGATGAATCCATTTCGCGCCGGGATTGGGCTGCTGGCCGCGAATCTTGGCATTCCGGTTCTGCCTATGAGGATCGATGGTCTATTCGAAGTGAAGCAGGCCGGCAAGAGATTTGCCAAGCCCCATACCATCAGCGTCCGCATTGGGAAGCCGATAAAATTTCAACCGGAGACCGATCCGCAGCAGATTGCCGCGGAACTGCAGAGAGCTGTCGCAGCCCTCTGAAGTTGGCTGAATAACCCGGAAAAAAGTAGCGCCGCCGTCCCGGACGGCTGTCGCGGGGGCGTATCGCCCACGCATCCGAGGCAGCCCGTGAAGCCGAGGGCAAGATGCCCTCGCGATTGCCGGCAAGATGCCAGCGCTACAAAACCGATTACTCTTCGTCGATCTGCGATTCTTCCTGATGCAGGTCTGCTTCCAACCGTACTTCCGGAGTTCTTGATTCACGTAGCACCCGATTGAGCGCGGGCAGATCTGAGTCCTTGAATTCACTCCATCGCTTCAGAGCATCGGCGCTGTCGCGTTCGATCGTCCCCATCGCTTCTATCTGCGATGAAGTGGGTTCCGCATCGGCCTGCCACACCTGTGTGTAGAGAGTGCCGGCTTGTCCATGGATGCGTCCGAGCGTGACTTCCTGAGAAGGTGGAGCGAAGAACCCGCCAGGACTGCCCAACAGCGCAGTCAGCTTTTTCTCGAAGGCTTCAATGGCATCCGTGGTCGCGGGATTCGATTGTGCTTTTACTTTCTCAAGTTGCACCCGAATCGAGCCCCCTTGCAAAACCGCCTGTGCCGATTCCGTCATGATCGATGCCATTCGAGTTTCCGCCTGAAATTTTTTCTGCAGGCCCGCCAACGAGGTCTTGACCCGAGGATCCGTCTTGATCGTCAATGGCGCGGTAGAACTCTTCCCGTCCACGGTTAGCCGGACCGAATAAGAGCCGGGCAGCACCGTCGGTCCCAGTGGGAAACGAGGTGTGTCGTGGGGGATTGCGGCAATCGGATAATCATGGCGCGTGGACGCCGGCGCGGGATAGTGCAAATCCCACACCCAGCGGTGCATTCCCGCATGGGTCGAAAGTTGACGGCGCTCGCGCACCCAGTACAACGGAATCAGCTGCTTCTGTAATTCCTCCTCGGTGGCATCGGGTTTGTCGGTGCTCGAGAAACGCCGCACGAGATGGCCTTGTGCGTCCATGATTTCCAGCGTGACGGTGGACGACGCCGCAGGCAGATAATAATCAAGAATTGCGCCATCGGGCGGGTTGGCCGCAGCGGGTTCGTCCGGCGGCAGCGGCGTGTCGGTATTGGTATCGCGCTGAACGCGATAGGCCGGCGCGGGCGTGAACAAATGCACTGCGTTCGCAATCGCCGCCGAGGCTTCGCGCAGCGGCGCGATGTCGTCGAGAATCCAGAAGGACCGTCCGTGGGTCGCCACGATCAGATCGCTTTCGTGAATCCACAAATCGCGCATGGAAGTGTGCGGAAGATTCAGCTGCAACGACTGCCAGTGGTCGCCATCATCAAATGAAACCCAGACTGCGTTTTCGGTTCCCGCGAACACCAGACCTTTGCGGACGGGATCTCCGCGCACCGTGTCCACTGGTCCGAAGTCCGGCAGGCCGTCCGTGATCAGCTTCCAGTTCTTGCCACCATCGCGCGTGCGATAGATGTAAGGATGCTGGTCGTCGATGCGGAAGCGGCTCACGGAGACGTATGCGGTCTGCTCGTCGAAATGCGAGGCCGAAATCTGGGTAACCTTGCTCCATGCGGTCAGGTCTTTGGGCGTGATGTCGGCCCAATTCTTTCCGCCGTCACGCGTGATCCAGAGCTGGCCGTCGTCGGTGCCAGCCCAGAGCGTGTCCAAGTTCTTAAAAGACGGGGCCAGCGCATAAATCACGCCGCGCAGTTTGTCTGCGCCCTTTGGAACGAGCGTGCCCACGCTCGACGGCACGCCGGGATTCTCGCGCGTCAGGTCTGAGCTGATGGTCTGCCAGGAATTGCCGCCATCGGTCGTTTTGAAAAGCACATTGCTGGCAAAATAAAGCACGTGCGGGTCTACCGGAGAAAACATCAGGGGCTCCGTGCGGTCCGTGCGATATTTCGGATTCCGCAGCGGAATCGGAGTAACGTTCTGCACCTCGCCAGTCGAGAAATGGAATTTCGAAACTTCGGTCCTGCCGCCGCCGTAGATCACATCGGGATCGAGCGGATCAGGCGCAACGTAGCCATACTCGATCACGCCCACCGGATGCCAGTCGCGAAATGTGATCGCGCCATCGTTGCCCCGGCTGAAAGTGCAGGCTGATCCGCTCTCCTGTTGTCCCCCACACACGCGATAGGGAAACGTGTTCGTAGTAATCGCGTGATAAAACTGCCCCGTGGGCTGGTTGTACCACGAACTCCAGCTCGTGCCGCCGTTCACGGTGATGATCGCCCCCTGATCGCTGACAATCAAAATAATGTCGTTGTTGTTGGGGTTGATCCAAAGATTCTGGTAGTCGTCGCCGCCGGGCGCGCCGCGAAATCCTGACCAGGTCTTGCCGCCATCAGCGGAGCGCATGGTCACCGTGCTGACCACGTAGAGCAAGTCTGGATTCTTCGGATCAACCTTCGGAATCGGAAGATCGCCGCCGCCGATGCGGCCTGCGGGCCGAGCATCAGAGGTGATCTGCGACCAACTATCTCCGGCATCGTCGGAACGGTATACACCCAGTTTTCCCGAAGCCGTGGCGAGAGTCGCGTAGAGCCTGCGCGCATCGCTGGGCGCGATGGCAACGTAGATTTGCGACAGGTCTTTCGGCAGGCCGTTCGTCAGCGCATGCCAGGTGCCGCCGCCATCAGTGGATTTGAAGAGTCCGCCTCCCGCGCCATTGAATTCGTTGCCATCTTCCCATGGACCTTCACGCACCTCCCACATCGAGGCATAAACCACGTCAAAATTCGCCGGATCGATCTCCACGTCAGAGCCGCCGGTATTTTCGTCTTTCGCAATGACGCGCTGCCAGCTTTGGCCGCCGTCTGTCGAACGATAGATTCCACGCTCCTCGTTCGGTCCGTAAGGATGTCCGAGCACCGCGGCAAAAACGCGATTGGGATTGCGCGGATCGACGGCCAGCGCCGGAATTTGTTGTCCCTCGCGCAGACCGAGATGCGTCCAAGTCTTTCCGGCGTCAGTGGATTTGTAGATGCCATTCCCCACAGAAAGATCGGGCCGGTGCAATCCCTCGCCGCTGCTGACGTAAATGATATTGGGATCGGATGGAGCCACGGCAATCGCTCCGATGGACTGCGTTGACTCGTGATCGAAGATCGGATTCCATGTCCGCCCATAGTCGTCGGATTTCCAAACGCCACCGTTTACCTGACCGACGTAAAACACATTGGGCTGGCTGGGAACCCCCGCCGCGGCGCGTGTGCGCCCGCCACGAAACGGCCCAATCATGCGCCAGCGCAAATCCTGGTAAGTATTTTCGGGAACCTGCGTCCAGCTTGCAGATCCAGTCAGAAAAATGACGAAGCAGACAGACAGACGAAGGACTACGTGCGATCGGTTCACTTGCGTCCCCCTCAGAAAGCCAACGGCAAACCACCAAGAATAAACCAAAAAAGAGCTGCGCGTTCAGCATGACGCAAAGAGTCTCCGATTGTGATCGCAATTCTGTCCCGTTAGCCCGCGCCGTCATCCTGACCGGAGGCGTCTTTCTGGCGAAGGGAGCGATTTCGCGAGCAGACCATTAATCCTCGGGCGACCCGAAGTCTTCCGCAAGCTGAGAAACAATCCGGACACGCTGGCCGAATTAGTTTGGCCACTTCCTCGCGCCGAGTTTATGATGACGAGGCTTTCAAACATCATGAGCATTCAGGGTTTCGATCAAAGACGCAGTTCTTCCCGCGTGGTTATTCGCTGTTTCCTTTTCCTCGCGCTGCTCTGTACCGTCGTGCATGCCCAGGCTGTCGCGTCAGTACCTCCCGCCGATCAGGCACTCAAGCCCATCCTCGACTACATTTCTTCCGCGTGGGACACCCTGACTCGCTCCATGACCGAGTGCGTAAGTGTAGTCGATCCTAAAATCAGAGTGGCGCCGGTACTGTACTTGCCGGCAGAGGTTGCCGAGCCGGCAGCAGTCCACAAGCTTGCAGCCGACTGCAACGTACAGGTCAAGCACTTGCCGGCGGAGATTCATCGCTTGGGCGAGATCGACACCGGCAAGATCCAGCCGCACGGCCTGCTTTATCTCCCGGATAAATATGTTGTGCCGGGCGGCCGCTTTAACGAGATGTACGGCTGGGACAGTTACTTCATCATTCGCGGCCTGCTGCGCGCGGGCCGTGTCGATCTGGCTCGGGGCATGGTCGACAATTTTTTCTTCGAGATCGAGCATTATGGCGCGATGCTCAACGCGAATCGCACTTACTATCTCACACGGTCGCAACCTCCCTTTGTCAGTTCGATGTTCGTGGATGTTTACCGCGCCTCTCGGAAGGATGGTCACCTAGACGAGGCATGGCTGAAGCGCGCTTATGCCAACCTCGACAAAGACTACGGCATGTGGACGCGCGATCCGCATCTGGCGGGCCAGACCGAGCTCTCGCGTTATTACGATTTCGGCGATGGTCCGCCCGCGGAGGCCGTGCAGGACGAAAGCGGTTTCTACCGCAAGGTGGCGCAATATTTCTTCCTGCACCCGGCTCAGGCCGATGACTATGTCGTCGAGATGAACGCTGGGTCAACCCAGTCAGTGACGGGCTCGCCCTATTCCCTTCAGGTTTGCGACGTCTCCACGACCATGGCGCGCGCGGAATGCGAAAAAGCAAAGCAGTTCAAGCTCAGTGCGGATTATTACAAAGGCGATCGCTCCATGCGCGAATCCGGCTTCGACGTGAGCTTTCGCTTCGGCCCCTTCGGCGCGGCTACCCATCGCTATGCCCCCGTTTGTTTGAATAGCCTGCTCTATAAGACGGAAAAAGATCTGGAGCAGATCAGCCTTTGGCTGGGCCACGCCGAAGATGCCAGGAAGTGGAACAAACGTGCAGAGGATCGCAAGAAACTCATAACCCGTTACCTGTGGAATCAGCAGCAAGGGCTGTTTTTCGATTACAACTTTCAGACCAGCCAGATCTCCAATTACCGGTACGCGTCGACGTTCTATCCGCTGTGGGCAGGCCTGGCAACACCGGAGCAGGCAAAAGCGGTGGCCGGCAATCTAAAAATCTTTGAGCGCCCGGGCGGACTTCCCATGAGCACCGAGGAGACCGGCGCGCAATGGGATTTGCCCTATGGCTGGGGGAATATTGAAATGCTGGCCATCGACGGCCTGCGCCGCTACGGCTTCAACTCCGACGCCGATCGCGTTTCCTACGAGTTCCTGTCCACGGTCGCAGAAAATTTCAGACGCGACGGCATCATCAAGGAAAAATACAACCTGGTAACCCGCTCGTCCGAAGCCAAGGTCGAACTGGGCTACGAAATGAACGTAGTCGGTTTCGGCTGGACCAACGCCGCATTTCTAGAATTGCTCCACGCTCTTCCCAAAGAACTGGTCGAGCGCCTGGCAAAAGAACAGAACCGGCCGCCGACATCGAAGTAAGCGTCGCAGAAGCTGCCTCGATGGACTTGGGCAACGCTTTTGGGAAGGGCACAGCTTCAACCGTGCCGATCGATGTGGAAAATGATGCGGGTTTTGGGGGACGCCTGATGATCTCACGCAGACCCTTTAGGCCCTGCCTGTAGCCCTTCGCAATGAAAATTATTTGCCTAGGGCGCTTCTGCAACCGCATTCACCAAATCCCTCAGCGGCTTGAGCACCGTGAATCGAACCAGCGCTTGCGGCTGCTCAGCTTCATCCAGGACGGCGAGCCGCGCCGCCTTCCAACCAGCCGCTGCAGGTAATCCTGAAGAAAGAAACGAAACAGCTTCCAGTCCCACCTTCCCCAGTTCGCCAAGTTGCTGAACCCTCGGCTCGGCTTGACCGAGCAGCGGCGAGCCGGCCATCAGGTTCAAGATCCCCGGCTCCGATGATATCCAGCCGTTGAAATCCGTATTCAACTCTGCTTGCGACTGCGCTCGCCCGTCCGGATTCTGCAGATAGGCGCGTACCAGCAGCTCAAAGTTGTGGCGCGATGGCGGATCGGGCGGTAAAGCGTCCACCAGCAGGTCGAGCGGCGTCAGTTGATTGGCGTGTTGCTGATGCGCGCGCGCGTCGAAAGGAACAGGCTCAAGAACCGACGCAAGAATCTGCAAGGGCCCAATCTGGTCGGTACCGCTCAGCTGGCGCAGGCTCACTGCCTCCTGAGAGATGTGGGTGAGACCAAAACCTTCCAGCCGCAACGACTCGACTTCGAGTCGCCGGTACATGTCGTCGACATCGGTTACCTTACGCGGCGACCACAGTCGTTCGGCGACGGCCGCCGCACGCGGCCAGAGGCGTGAATCGATATCCACAGCACTTGTCTGCTCCTCCCACATGCAGGCCTCTCCGCCAAGAATGCGCGCCTGCTGCTCCGCACTGAGATCGGTGTTTTCGGGCAGCGGATCGACCCCGTAGTGCGCATCGGCCGGGCTCATGAGATTCAAGTAATACCCGGCTGAGAGAATGCCGTTGTATCCATTCTTGGCTCCCGCGGCGAGCGAATCGAACCCGCGCCAGCTCTGTACCATCACGTCCTTGGGAAGGTCGGGCGTAAGAATCTCATCCCACCCGATCATGTGCTTGCCGTGCTTCTCCAACAGCTTGAGCAGGCGCTGGTTGAAATAATTTTGCAGCGCGGCGGTGTCTTTCAGATTATGCTCGCGCATAAAACTCTGGATGCGCGGATTCCTCTTCCACTCGACCCCGTTGTTCTCGTCACCGCCAATGTGAAGGAAATGATCCGGGAAGATGGCTGCCATCTCTCCAATGAACGTATCGAGAAATTTGTAAGTGCTTTCTCGCGTAGGGTCCATCACCGGGTCGAACACTCCGAATTTTCGTTCAATCTGGAACGGCCCCGGCGCACTGGCAAGGTCGGGATATCCCACGAACCATGCGCTGGTATGCCCCGGCATGTCGAACTCGGGTACCACGCGAATGCCCCGATCCCGCGCATAAGCGACAATTTCGCGAGCCTGCTCTTGGGTATAAAACAGCCCGTCTGAACCGAATTCAGTGAGCTTGGGGAAGGCTTTGCTCTCGATGCGAAAGCCCTGGTCTTCGCTGAGATGCCAGTGGAACACGTTGAGCTTCACCGATGCCATGCCGTCAAGCGTGCGCTTGAGAACATCCACGGGGATGAAGTGGCGTCCGCAGTCGATCATCAGCCCGCGCCAGCGAAAGCGCGGCGTGTCATGAATCACCACAGCGGGAATAAAAAATCCATTTGCGTCCGGTTGAATCAGCTGTTCCAGTGTCGCCAGCCCGTGCATCGCTCCGGCAACAGTTGCGGCTCGAAGATGCGCGCTCGAGGATGTGATTTCCAGAGAGTAAGATTCGTCTTCGTCGATCGACTGAATGCTTCCTCCGAAACCATCGACGCTCACCAGCAGCGCCGCAGACGCCGCATCGCTCTCAGGCGCGATCGGAATGGGGACGCCAGTCCGATTTTCGATGCGAACCAGGCTGCGCGCAATGGCAGCGTCGAGCCGCGCGTCCCGAAAGCGGTCGGTCGTTGTCCTAAAAGACGTGCTGATAGCCAGCCGGCCTTCCGCCGCGGAAAGTTGCGAGGGTTGGGGCATGAGTGTATTGACGAATCCAGCGGCTGCGCTTGGTGTGGCTGCTGCCTGATAAGAGCCCACGGAGACGGCGAAGATGATTGCAATTCGCAGCTGACGTATCATGACGCCTCTTTCATACTCATTTCATTCGCCGCGACCTGCCGCAACGTAAATATAAATCATTGATCGATTGTCGGGCGCGATGCGTGGTCGATGGAAGCGCAACAGTCGGGCCGTCCCGCAGTCTTTACCTCGTGGTCGTGGCGGTGCCACGCTCTCATCTACGCCAGCTTGCGTGCGAATTCCATGTCCTGCCGCATATCTTCGTTTACGTCGCCCTCTTTTTCGTACTCGACTGCGACGAGCCCCGCGAATCTCTGCCGGCGCAACTGTTTCATCACTTCCGTAATCTTCGAGATCCCCCTTCCCAGCAGCACGTTCACTTCGCCGTCTACCGCCTGGACGTCCTTAAGGTGTACCAATTTCAGATTCGGCCCCAATTTGCGAAGTGCATCCACGGGATCGTGACCGCAGGATGCGAAGTGTCCGACATCCGCAGTTGCGCCAACTGTCTTGGACAGGCCCGCGAGGGCGTTCAGAACGTCCTCAGGACTCTCGTAGGCGAACTTTTCGCCTTTGAAATAATGATTGTGAATTCCAAAGGTCAACTGTTCCTGCGTAAACCGCCGATCAAGCCGGCTCAGAATGCCGGCGCTCGCATCCCCCGTGACATTGCGAGCGCCCAGGATTTTCGCCAATCGAATTGCGTTGTCCAGGTCCGCATCTTCTTTGATGGTCGCCGAGTAATAAGACACGCAGCGTATTCCCGCTCGATCAAATCTTGCACGAGCTGTATGGAACAGCTCATCGGCGGGGTGGTTCATCAGCATGAACTCACCGCGGGACATTTCAATTTCCCTGACTCGTAGAGCATTCAACTGGACGATCATCTGGTCCAGCGAAAGGTTGTGATAGCTGTAGGTGCCGATGCCAACGTTGAGTTTGGTCGAGGCTGGCAAGGGAATCGCGGTCGCGGCTAAACAAGCGGCCGACGTATTTACAAAACTTCTTCTTGTAATCGGAGCTGCAAGATTCATGGATATTTCTCGACCCGCCCTGTGTGCTGGGGAAATGACTAATTTCGCGGTAGCGGGCGTGACGTCAGGTCCGCGTTCTCCAGCCGCATCGCCCATTTAATGGCCTCCGTAATCATGGCCTGAAATTCCGGCTTATCCCAGTTCGCCTGCACGTGGCCCAGAGAGGTGTAATAAACGCGTCCCTTGCCATACATTTTCGCCCAGGTGACCGCGAAGTCGCCATCGGTGCGGTGGACATTCTTATTCTTCATGTCCAGCTTGCTCACGTCGAGGCGCATCAGCACCCGCACTTTATCCCGCGAATAATTTTTCATCTGATAAATTTCGTCGCGTAACACGAAGGAGTGCGGAAATGTTTGCATTCCCGGAAAATCAGGATCTTCAACCACGATCGGCGCATCGAAGGTTAACCACGGGTGCTCATCGTAGTAGCCGCCGATCATTTCTCCATATTCTGGCCAGTCCACGAAAGTAATCGCAGCGCTGTGAATTCCGATGAATCCCTTGCCGTCGTCGCGAATGAACGAGATGAAATCGGCTTTTTGTTGAGCGTCCATTTCAAGGTCGCCGCCGGTAAAGAAAAGTATGGCGTCGAAATCGTTCAAGTTCTTCGCGTTATATTCCAGCTTTTTCTTAGTCAGCGCTTCGGTGTCGGTACGAAGCGTGGTATCCCAGAGCCCCGTCGCCTTGCCCAACCGCTCGATCATAGCCATCGCATGGGAGACCGCTTCGTGCCGATATCCCTTTTCCTCCGCAAGGACCAGAAGATGCTTCGTCGCGGGGGCGGCAGTCGACTGTGCTGCGCATAAATTAAAAGAGCTGATGCTCAGTACTGCGAACGCAACCCAGATTCTCTTCTCCATCGTCTCGTCCTTGTTGTTTTAGACGTCCTACGGGTAGTAATCTGAGCGCGTCAAGAATCGCGCGTCCGGATCCAGACCTCGAGTCAAGTCCACTTTAGTAGACATCCAACGTACTCGAAAGTAGACATTTCTTCCACAGGCTAACCCATAGCATCGTCAGGGCCGACTTTTTCCGCACCCGCAGAATCAACCACTTGAAGAACTCGACTCTTGTCCTTTTCCACAGTGCTCCTGCAGGAACCCTGCCCTCAGCTGACCGCGTTGACGGCTCCAGCCATCCACCCTAAGATGGAACTCCACTTTTTTCCGTTCAGACGATGATCAACCAGACTATCTTGCACTATCGCATCACCGGCCAACTGGGCAGCGGTGGCATGGGCGTGGTGTACGAGGCGCAAGACCTGAACCTCGGCCGAAAAGTCGCTCTGAAGTTTCTGCCACCGCAGCTGTCGCGCGATCAAAACGCGCTGGACCGCTTCTTGCTGGAGGCCCGCACCGCCTCAGCGCTGAACCATCCCAACATCTGCACCATCTACGCAGTCGAAAAATCGGAAAACGTAGACACGCCTTCGTTCATCGCGATGGAACTGCTCGAGGGGCAGAGTCTCGATCAGAAGCTTTACACCGGCCCACTGCCCACCGACCGCCTGCTCGACATTGCGATTCAACTCGCTGATGCGCTCGACGCCGCTCACGCCAAGGGCATCATTCATCGCGACATGAAGCCGGCAAATATTTTTCTTTCGCCGCGCGGGCAGGTGAAGGTACTGGATTTCGGCCTGGCCAAGTTGACCCGTCCCGAAGTTCAGATGGAGACCATGGGCGTCACCCAGGATTCGCCCCGCCCCGCGCATTTGACGAGCGCAGGTGCGACGGTGGGCACCATCGCGTACATGTCTCCCGAGCAGGCCCGCGGTGAAGAACTCGATACCCGATCAGATTTATTCTCGCTCGGCACCGTCATCTACCAGATGGCGACAGGCAAGCTGCCGTTTTCCGGCGCGACTTCGGCCGTGATATTTCACGCGATTCTGGAATTGGATCCTGTAGGTCCATTGCAATGGAATGCGGCGCTACCCGCCAAACTGCAGGAAATTATCGAAAAGCTTTTGGAAAAAGACCGCGACCTGCGCTACCAGTCCGCCGTCGACCTGCGCGGCGATCTGAAGCGCTTGAAGCGCGACCTCGAGTCCGGGAAAAAGGGCGTGCCCGCGTCCGCCGTAGGCTCAAGTTCAGGTGAGCCCTTGAGCTCCGGCCATCTGGCAATTGCGCCCGAATCATCGCGGGCCACTTCGTCCCAGAGTTCAGCAGTGGTTGCTGCTGCTGCGCGTCACAAGATAGGGACCGGGGTCACCGTTCTCGTAGGCTTAATCGTGCTGGTGGCCGCGGGCTTCGGCCTCTACTCCGTGCTGACGCGGCATGGAGCCATTCCATTCCGCAACTTCTCCGTCAGTAGGGTCACGGAGGAGGGGAACGTGGTGGGCGCGGCTCTTTCGCCTGACGGCAAATACATTCTGAGCCTGGTGCGGGACAACGGCCTGGCCGGCTTGTCGTTGCGCAATGTTCCCACCAACAGCATTACCCAAGTTCAGCCTCCGGCGGACGTGTATTACGGCGGCCTGCGTTTTTCGCCAGACGGTAATTATTTTTATTTTGTGCGCAGCGATCCGGGAAATCCCGAACTGAAATTTTTGTATCGCTCCCCGCTGCTGGGTGGCACACCGGAAAAATTGGCGGAGGACGTCGATTCCAATATCACAACGTCCCCGGACGGCAGCAAGGTCGCCTTCATGCGCTACGACAATCCTGAGCCCGGCAAATACCAGCTGATCGTGCGCTCGCTCGATCAGGGCGCGGAGACTGTGCTTGCCAGCGGTCCTACCGGACAGGGACTCAACGCACCCGCCTGGTCGCCCGATGGCAAGACCATTTTGTGCACGGTGAATCAGCCGGGCGACGCGTTCAGCGGGTTGATGGCCGTGGATGCATCCACCGGGCAGCAGCACCTGATTCTGAGTTCCCCCGACGCCTTGGCTTTTCCGACCTGGATGCCCGATGGCAAAGGCTTGCTAGCGCTCGATAGCGATCCCTCCACCAATTACACGCGGTTACAAATCGTCTTCATCTCTTATCCGGATGGAAAAATGAGTCCGATCACGCGCGACACCAATAATTATTCCGACCTCAGCCTTGCGGCCAGCGGTCACGTGCTGGCTACCGTTCTCAGTGAAGGGCGTTGGAGTCTATCGGTGATGTCCGCAACCGGCGGCGGCGCAGACGCGCGGCAAGTCGGCCCGGTGGCCAGTTTTACGAGCCTTACCTGGACACACGATGGCCGCTTGATTACAGACAACGACAACATACTGCGTTGGGTGAATCCTGACACCGGAGCCAAAGGTGTTTTCGCAACGGAGATGAATTCAGTGAGCGGCGATCCCTGGGAATGCCCTGATGGACGTCATCTCGTGTTTTTGCTCAGCCTGCTGGGCGGAAAAGGCGGCCAAAACATTTGGCGTGCGGACGCATCCGGTGGAAATCTGAAGCAGCTGTCGAATGGCAAACAGGACAACTTGCCCGTGTGCTCTCCTGACTCGCGCTGGGTTTATTACATGGACAACAACGCGGGACGGATGATGAAAGTATCGATCGATGGTGGAGATCCGGTGAAGATTACTGACATGCCGCTGTCCGGGCTGTTCGATATTTCTGCCGACGGCACAGCCGCATTTGGCATGGTCGACCACGCCAACGGTCATGAGGAGAAACTGGTATTGTTGGATATCACCACGGGACAGGCTCGCAAAGTGATGAAGTTCGAACGCGACCGTTTCGGAGCCTTTATTCGATTTTCGCATGACGGCAAGAGTGTGGTATACCCGGTCCGTGAGAACGGGATCGACAACCTGTGGCAGCAACCGCTCGACGGCTCGCTAGGCAAGCGACTGACGTCATTCAAAGCGGAGCATATCTGGGACTACCATTGGTCTCCCGACGGCAGCAAAATCGGTATGGTCCGCGGCCACACCGACTCCGACATCGTGCTTCTACGCGACTCGCAACCGTAAAGCTCGCTGGACTCACGACAGCCAAAACAGCAAGAGCGGCCATTGCTGGCCGCCCTTGATGTCGAATTGTTGATGGTGAAGCGGAGTTAGACGCCCTTGACGTTCTCTGCCTGCCAGCCCTTGGGGCCTTTGACCACGTCAAACTGCACTTGCTGACCTTCCTGCAGACTGCGGAAGCCACTAGCCTGGATGGCCGAGAAATGTACGAAGACATCCTCGCCGTTCTGGCGGCTGATGAAACCGTAGCCCTTGGCGTCGTTAAACCACTTCACTGTTCCTGTTTCCATGATGGTGCATATTCCTTTTTCTTTGATGTAGCGCTGAAACTTTTCGGGTCTTCTGCAGGCAGGTCACGCGCTGGGTTAAGCGGAGATTCTTATACTGCGAAGGAACTCTTAAAGATCAAACGCAGTTTAATTGTACGAAAAGTGCCCCAAAATAGCTACAGAATTTACTGTAGGTGCGTTCTAAACAACTGATACAGATAGTGTTACGGAGAGCGATCTTGTGGAAAATTCTCTTCCCCTTGCGACCTTTGGGAAAAGCCTTCATCATCTAAACATGCGCTTGCGGATATTACTGTTTTCGGTTTTGTTCACCGGTTCGGCCTGGGCTGGGATTGTCGATGACGTGCGCCTCGCTCTGGCGCAGAACAATTTTTCTGCCGCGGAGTCGGCGCTTACTTCCTATCGAAGCCAACAGGGGGTCAACTCCGAGTATCTGGAGGCATATTCGTGGCTGGGGCGAGCTGCGCTGGAGCAGGGCCAATACGAACAGGCGGCAGCCTATGCCAAGCAAACCAAGGCCATGGTCCTCGATCAACTGAAACAGCGCTCTCTGGATGCAGAGGCGCATTTGCCGATCGCCCTGGGAGCGGCGCTGGAAGTCCAGTCTCAGGTGCTGGCAGCGCGCGGGCGGCGAACCCAGGCGGTCGAACTCTTGCAGGCGGCGCTGCGGACGTACGGAAATACTTCCATTCACGACCGCCTGCAAAAGAATTTAAACCTGCTTTCTCTTCAGGGAAAACCCGCGCCGGCGCTGAAGGCCGAGGAGTCGTTAGGAGCGAAACTGCCCGCGGCGGCGCAACTCAAAGGTTCGCCCGTGCTACTGTTTTTCTGGGCGCATTGGTGCGCGGACTGCAAGGCCGAAGCCCCCATCATCACCCGGTTGCGTTCAGAGTTTGCCGGCAAGGGGCTGCAAGTGATCGGGCCCACGCGGCGGTACGGTTACACGGCGCAGATTGAGCACGCCTCGGCCAGCGACGAACTTCAATACATCGATGCCGTGCGCCACCGATTCTACGCCGGACTGCTCGAGATGCCGGTGCCGGTGAGCACGTACAACTTCGACACGTACGGAGCTTCCACGACGCCCACGCTGGTTCTGCTGGATCGTGCGGGGAAAGTGGCGATGTATCATCCCGGGGCACTGCCTTACGACCAATTGCGAGCCGAGATCGAGAAGGTTGTGGCCCGGTAGGCGTTGTGGCGCGGGCGCCCCCGCCCGCGAAACTTCTGTTGCCCGTCCGGCGACCTTTCCGTGACCAAGAAAAAAGGGCCAGCATCATCGCTGGCCCACTAGGTTCAGTCTTGCCCAAATCTACTTCGTGCAGGTATCACTGATCATCTTTACCTCAGTCACGCTCAAATTGGCGATCGCCTCTTTGCTGGACGCCTTCTCGACCTGTCCTTCTTTCTTCTCCTCGGCTTTCGTTTCCGGGCTGGCGGTTCCGGTGACGGTTACCTGATGCCCGACGTGCTGGTCAAGTTTAACGATGTCGCTGCGCAGGTCGTAGCTCTTCCCGTCTGCTCCGGTGATCGACACTTCGCCCGGCTGAGTACCTTTTTGCAAACACCCGGTCACTGTCAGTGGTTGAGCCGCTGGTGTCGGCGCTAACGGTGCTGGCGCCGCAACTGGAACGGTTTCTGGCTTGGCGGCATCTTGACCCAGCGATGCGGTCGACGCCAAAAGTGCAAATGCAAATACCACGAACATCAGCTTCTTCATATTGTTAAAACTCCTTCGGCCAGAAGCTAGAAAGGTTATCTGTCAGTCTGAGGTCCCCGGAAGCCGCTGCGACGTCAGCGTCTTCCGCGGTCCTCCAGTACAAATGAGAGGGTTTCTGATTTGGCCGATTGAGAGGGCACGGATGACTCGGCCTCGGACCTCGTCCCGAAGATGATGTGCTCAGCGTTGAGAGCAGGCGCGTTAGGGCTAGTCTGCCAGCCAACGCGCCACCCGCTCCCGGACTACAAGCAACATCACGAGCTTACGTTGTCGAAAGAATGCCCGTCTGCTCACAATTGCACGTTTCTGAGAATGCTTTCAGACACCCGAGCCTCCCTGGCGCGGCAGGCGGCTACACTCTGGTTACTTGTCAGCGGCTCCGTTTCCCGGTGCAATTAGTTCACAGGGAGGGACCGATGGGCCGCATATTTGGCTTTCTCAGCGTCGTCATTGTGATGGGCATTGGGATGTACATTTATTCCCGGCAGGCGACCAGCTCTTCCGCTGCCGCCGGGGCCAACAATCCGCAAGCCGCCATCAACATCACCGGGGTGAGGAGCGATCTGACGAGCATCGCCCAGGCGGAACGCCGCTACTTCGCCAGCGAAGGAAAATATGCTTCGTTCGACGAACTGGTGTCGGCGAACTACATTAGCGTTGCCCGGCAGCGTCCGCCTTATAGCTATGAGATCCAGACCAGTTCCAGCGGCTTTCACGTGGTTGCGATCCGCACCGGTGCCAACCTCGGCGGCACGCCGACGCAGCTCTCGGTGGACGAGAATATGGAGTTTCAGAGCTCGGAGTAGGCCTTGGGCCGTGTCTTCTTTCGCCATAAGACTCGGCAGTTCGGTCAGAGGGTGTCGTGGCGATATTCGCCGGCTAAAAGCCGGAGCTCTCTCTGCACTTGGACGCTGGTCCCGAATGAACCTACGATGTGGAAGTTGAAGATGAAGCGAATAGTGCTCAGCATTCTACTGATTGTTTTAGTAATGACGTAGCTTTGTCTTCTGACAGGTTTCTTGCTCCAGCAGTGGCAGGAAAACATGTACTCACGATCAAACAAGTTCTGGCCCTCGCAATCGTATGACTATTCACGCATTACCCATCCGAACTTGGACCATGAACTTCAACCTCTAAGCCCTTGGGTCTGGGTCTGCTCGCGGTAATGGTAGTCAGTAATGGTAGTGTCATCGTGAAGTTATGGACTCGGCGCAAACATAGTTGATGCAGTCAGGCCCACACCGACGAAGTGCAATTACTGTCATGCGACGCCATCATTGCAGCAGCCTGTAGTATTCTTCCCTCCGAATGCCGGAAGAGTTTCCCATTCTTATTTCTGTTACGGCTAACGATGCTGGCAAGCGGCTTGATCAACTCCTGGCAGCGCATCTCGAGGTGAGCCGAGCGCGGGTGCAGCAGCTGATCTCCGAGGAAAAGGTTTTGGTAAACGACACTGCCGCGAAGGCATCGCTGAAGCTGCGGGGCGGCGAACGCATTACCGTGCTCGGATCGGCCGAGCGGCCGCCTTTGCGTGCTATTGCCGAGGAGATTTCGCTGGACATTGTCTATGAAGACGAGGATCTGGCGGTCATCAACAAGGCTGCGGGGATGATGGTGCATGCCGGGGCGGGCGCCACGGAAGACCAGCGGAATCGCGGGACGCTGGTGAATGCGCTGCTGCATCATTTTGCGACGCTCTCGGCGGTGGGCGGGGAGATGCGGCCAGGGATCGTGCATCGGCTGGACAAAGAGACCAGCGGGCTGATCGTGGTGGCGAAAAACGATGACGCGCATCGCAAGCTGGCGGGCCAGTTTGCACGCCGCGAAGTGAAGAAAGCTTATATTGCGCTGGTGCATGGGTGGGTGAAGAAGGATCGGGGAACGATTTCGGCCAGCATCAGCCGCGACCGCGTGCGGCGCATCCGGATGACCACGCGGGGGACGGGCGGGCGCGATGCGGTCTCACACTATAGCGTAGTTCGACGGCTGGACGCGGCATTTGGCAAGTTCACGCTGCTCGAGGTGAAGATCGATACGGGGCGGACGCATCAGATTCGCGTGCATATGGCATCGCTCGGGCATCCCGTGGTCGGCGATGCATTGTATGGTGCGCCGCCCGAGATGCGGGCTCGGCGCGGGCGGGCAACGGATGAGGGCGGGGCGATTTCGCTGGCGCGAAATTTTTTGCATGCGGCGCGGTTGGAGCTGGCGCATCCGCGGACGGGGCGACCGATTGCGCTTGAGAGTCCGCTTCCGCGGGAGCTCGAAGCATTCTTGGCGACCATCGAGAGAGACGTTGCAAGCAACGTCTCTACGGATGGCGCTTAGGGTAACTCGCGTCCCACGCGCCTCGGGCGGATATAATGAAATGTCGAGGAAAACTTTGGGGAAGAAATTCATTACGAGATCCAGGCTCGTTCTGCTGATTCTTTGCGCTGTGGGCGCGATGGCCCAATCGGGGGCTCCAGCTTCGACTGTTCCCGCATCTCCGCCGGCAGCTGCGCAGGAGCAGAAGGCTGCCGATCCGAATGCTGCGGACGCAGTCGATCCGCTCACCACCATCCGTTCGACTACGAACGAAGTGAACGTGGTGTTTACTGTTACCGACAAGCATGGACGCCGCATTACCGACCTGAAGCAGAACGACTTCCGCGTGCTCGACGACAACAAGCCGCCCCAGGAGATTCGCAGCTTCCACGCCGAGGCCAACCTGCCGCTGCAGGTCGGGCTGCTGATTGACGCCAGCAACTCCGTGCGCGACCGGTTCAAGTTCGAACAACAATCGGCAGTCGAGTTTCTGAATCAGACGATTCATCCGCGCTACGATCAGGCGTTTGTAGTTGGTTTCGATGTGACGCCGGAGGTCACGCAGGATTTCACCGACAACACCGAAAAGCTGGCGCATGGAGTGCACGAACTCCGTCCCGGGGGCGGTACGGCGCTCTACGATGCACTGTATTTCGCCTGCCGCGACAAGCTGCTGAAAGCTCCGAAGTCGACCACGGTGCGGCGCGCCATCATTCTGCTCAGCGACGGCGAAGACAACCAGAGCCACGTCACGCGCGAGGAAGCGATTGAGATGGCGCAACGTGCCGAGGCCATCGTGTACACCATCAGCACGAACGTCAGCGGAACCAAGGCGGCGGGCGACAAGGTTCTGGAGCGCATCGCCGACGCCACCGGTGGGCGCCCGTTCTTCCCGTTTCAGATTCGCGACGTGGCCAACGCCTTTGCCGAGATTCAGGACGAACTCCGCAGCCAGTACGCCATTTCCTATAAGCCGGCGGACCTTAAATCTGACGGGCATTACCGCACGATTGAAATCGTCGCGAATGATCGCAAGAATCTTCGCGTGCGGTCGCGGCGCGGGTGGTACGCTCCGGGACGTTAAAGTCTGACCTCAGACCCTGTCCGGGCAACAATAGGCTAGGCTGGATTTTCTGCAAACACAGAGTACAATCTGCGACGACCAGCAGGAGGTATTTTGTGTCCCATCCGCTCGCCGCTACATGCTGTTTACTTCTGGCACCTTCGGCATTGTCGCTCTTGGCTCACTCGCAACAAGCCGAGACTGCTAGGCATCCGGGGGAGGAAGCTGCGATCAAACATGCCGGGATATTCCGGAACGCCGCTGCCGAAAAAACTGGGCATTAAACCTGGCTCGCGCGTCTACCTGCCGAATGCCGCGCCTGATGTGCTCGCGGAGTTGAGCATCACCCTCGCCGGTTGCGAGAACGTGAGTAACGGCAAAGCTCCGCTTGACTTCGCGATGGTGTTCACGAAATCGAAAGCGGAAGTGGCGAGAGATTTCAAGCGAATCAGCAAACTGTTGGCGCCTGCGGGAATGTTGTGGGTGAGTTGGCCTAAGAAGAGTTCCGGCGTGGTTACGGATCTGAATGAGAACATCGTGCGCGAGATTGGACTGGACGCGGGCTTGGTGGACGTGAAGGTATGCGCGGTGACTGACGTCTGGTCGGGATTGAAATTTGTGCGGCGCCTGAAGGATCGTTGAGCGAAGGATCGTTGAGCAGGCGGCAGAGACGTAGCCAGCTACGTCTCTACAACGGCAGCGGAGCGCGGGGGAAGCGAAAACATGGTGCGAGTGGGGTTGATCGGATTCGGCATGGCGGGGCAGGCATTTCATGCGCCGGTGATTCGGGGCGTTCAGGGAATGGAACTGGCCTGCATTCTGGAGCGCCAAGGATCGAAGGCCAAGGAAAAATATCCGGACGTGCGCGTGGCGCGGACGCTGGCTGAATTGTTTTCCGACAAGACGATCGCCTTGTGCGTCATTGCCACTTCCAACGATTCGCATTTTTCTCTGGCAAAGGCCTGCCTCGAAGCTGGACGCCATGTCGTGGTGGACAAACCATTCACTCCGACGATGGTGGAAGCGGAGCAACTGGTGCGTCTCGCCGCAGATCGCAGGCTGCTGATCACCGTGTTTCAGGACCGCCGCTGGGACGGAGATTTTCAGACGGTAAAGAAACTCGTGAAGTCCGGCGCCATGGGCGCGATCGTCGAATACGAAGCCCGCTACGACCGTTTTCGTCCGCAGCCGCGGGCAAATGTGTGGCGCGAGCGTCCGGGTTTTCCTGCCGCCGGTGTTCTGTGGGATCTGGGGCCGCACTTGATCGATCAGGCGCTGGTTTTATTCGGCGAGCCGGAGACGGTTTGGGCGACGGCATTTCGCCAGCGCCAGGCCTCGACCATGGACGACTCCTTCGATGTGCATATGGAGTATCCGTATTTGCGAGCGACGTTGCGGGCGCGGATTCTGGCTTATGGACTCTCCCACCACATGCTGATTCACGGAACCGAGGGATCGTTTGTGAAATTTGGAATGGATCCGCAGGAGGAGATCCTGCGCAGTGAGCACCTTCCCGAAGGACTTGACTGGGGAGCGGATTGGGGCGAGGAACCCGAGTCGCTGTGGGGAACGTTGAGCCGCGTGAACGAGCCAATCCGAAAAGTGAAGACCGAGCGCGGCGACTACCGCGGGTTCTACGCAAACGTCAGGGATGCGATCGAGAAAGGATCCCCGCTGGAGGTGACTCCCGAGCAGGCGTTGCGCACCATGCGCGGAATTTTGCTGGCGCATAAGAGCAGCCGGGAAGGGCGGAGAGTTCGGTGGACGGAGGCGGTGGAGTAGCGCTGAATTTTTCGGTGACAAAAGCCAAATCAAAAGCCGCGGGCGAGGGCGCCCGCGCCACACTTACGCTCTCATCACTTTCTGGAATGCAGACTGGAAGCGGGCCATTTCTTCTTCGGTGCCTACCGTGATGCGGACGTAGGTCGGCATGATCGGCCAGACGCGGCCGATCAGGACGTTCTCCTTCGCCATGGCTTCTCTCACTTCCTTGCCCGGGTGCTTGGTGTCGAGCAGAAAGCAGTTGGACTCGGACGGGATGTAAGCATATCCGTTGCGGCCGAGCCATTGGAATGTCTGTTGACGAATGCTGGCGTTGATACGGCGGCGTTCTGCAACCAGGGCTGAGTCTTTCAGGCTGGCGATGGCCGCGACGATTGCGGTGGTGGGCATAAAATTCTGGCCACCGCGGGCAATGACTTTTTCCAGCAGGTCGGGACGAGCAATCACGAATCCGCAGCGCAGGCCGGCCATTCCGTAGACCTTTGAAAACGTCCGCAGCACAATGACCTCTTTACCCGCCTTGACCAGATCGAGCACGGACGGCGCTTCGGATAAATGGATGTAGGCTTCGTCGATGAGGACGATTGAGTCTTTGGGCTTGTTGGCGACGAGATATTCGATGTCCGAGTGCGAAGTGAGCGTGCCGGTAGGGTTGTTGGGATTGCAAACGTAGAAGACTCCGGCGTCGGGAGCTGCGGTCAGCATGGCTTTCACATCGTGTGCGTAACCTTTGGTGAGCGGAACCTTGATTACGCGCGCTCCCGCAAGGGCTGCCATATTCATGCCGGTCTCGAAGGACGGGTCGGCGGTCACATAACTCTTCCGCGGCGAAGCAAAGGCCAGCACGCTGAGGCTGAGTGGAGGAGTTGAACCCGGCGTGCAATAGATGTATTCGGGATTGAGCCCTTCCTGTTGGGCGAAAGTGCTGACGAGGTCGTCCGTCAGATTGTCGGAGTAGCGGCCTCCCTGCGGGATGATGGCGGAGACGGCGTCGCGCGCGCTCTGGCAGGGACCGAGGGGATTCTCGTTGGAATCGATCAGCACCGCGTCTTTCGCGTGCGGGCGGCGCCGGGCGGCCGCGGCCAGCATGGGTTCGGACATCCCATGGAAGGCAGCGGCAGCGGACGCAGCGGCGGACAGATGCAGAAACGAACGCCGGGAAAAATGGGGCATGGGAACCTCCGCAAGGGAGTTTATCAGTGTTTGCGGGTCCCTGCTGACGTGGAGCTGAAGCGCCCCCGCCCGCTGCCTTGGTTGCTGATTTTGCTCGTGCTTGCGCTGCGGGCAGAATCAAAACAAGATCAAAATCAAAGGCCGCGGGCGGGGGGCGCACGCGCCACACTTTATGGCTAGTCCTGTTTGCGGCCGGCGTAGTATCCGGCGCGGGCCTGGATTTTATAGCCTTGCTTGTCCTTGATTTCAAGCTTGCGGTAGGTGCCGTCGAGCTTGGCGTTGGTGGGGGTATAGCCGATGTTGTACTGGCTGCGCAATTCGGCGGCGACTTGGTCAAAAGCTTCTCGGAGCTTGTCGAACTTGTTGCCCACGTTGATCACGCGGCCGCCGGTTTGCTCGGTGAGCTTGCGCATTTCGGACTCGCCAGAATAGCCAAAGCCGCCGTAGAATCCGCGATCTGCGCAGAGCAGAACATAAACGATGGAATCGGACTTCTGCGCGGCTTCAATCGCGTCCTGGATTTTCAGCTTGCTGCCTTCATCCTGACCATCGGTAAGCAGGATCATGGCCTTGCGCCCGACTTCCTTGGACAGCATGTCATGACCAGAAAGATAGACTGCGTCGTAGAGCAGAGTTCCCGGCGAATTATGCTGGGGAACTGGCCCTCCGCCCATGCCGGGGATTCCACCACTGCTGTAATCCACGTTCACTTTTGCCTTGTTCAGAGCAGCCTGCAAGCGGCGCACATCACGGGTGAAATCCTGCAGCAAATCGACTGAGATATCGAAGTCGATGACGAAGGCCTCATCTTTGTCGGTCAAGATTTGCCTGAGAAAGGCGCCTCCAACCTCTTTTTCCATGTCGATGACATTGCGCTGGCTGCCGCTGGAGTCGATCAGAATTCCGAGCGTGAGCGGAAGATTTGTCTCGGCGGTAAAATATTTGATGGTTTGTGGCTTGCCGTCTTCATTGACTTCAAAATCGGCCTTGGTCAGGTTGGGAATAAGGGTCCCGTGCTTGTCTTTGACATTGAAGAACAACTGGACCACGTTGACATTTACTTTTAGAGTTTCGGTAGGCTGCTGCGAGTCGTCGGACTTCTGCTCCTCCGGCTTCGGGCTGGCGGGTTGCTGGGCCTGCGCTGTTGACTGAGCGGGAGGTTGGGGCGGCGACTGCTGGGCAGTGATAAACGGAACCGTCGGGAACAGCGCGGCTAGAGCCGTTACAACCAGGGCTCGGCGCTGAAAAACAGAAGGCTTTGGCATCCGGGACACTCTCGCGTTGTTGGTTAAGGGTTATTCGTTAATGATAGTCTAATCCTTTAGATGCACCAAACAGGGTGGATTGAGCATCTTACAGGCGAAAAGCGGCATTTTTTCGCGGTGTTCGTTCGCGGGACGGGGAGAATCATGGCGGCGGTGACCAGAAATACCGATTGTCGCGTTCAGGCTGCATATCGGCTGATGGCCGCCGCCGTGCTAATGCTGGGGATTCCGTTCCTCCACGCGCAGTCTGGCCAGAGTCAGTCTCCCGCGACGGCCAACCCGCAACCGGCACAGGAAATCCCAGACGCCCCCTCAACCGTCCACCCCCCCGCTCCCAAGCCTGCCGACGCACCGCCAGAAGCGGGCCAAGGCATTCAACCGCCCGCGTACCCAGGCGAAGCCGGGCAACAACCGGATCAACAGAAACCGGCTCTGCTTCCGATGCCACCGATTGAGACCATTCCCGCGGGCAGCCGGCCGAGAAATCAGATCAATCCGAGGGAAGACCTGTACACGATTTCAGTGTCGGCTAACGTGGTGCAGATTCCCGTTCTGGTCAAGTACTCCGACGGACGCCCCGTTGATGGCCTGCTCCCCAAGGATTTCATCGTGAAGGAAAACGGCAAGGTACAGACGCTGACATACTTCACCAGCGATCCGTTTCAGCTTTCGGTGGCTGTGCTACTTGACACCGGCATCGCTGACGTAGCCTTCCAGAAGGTAAATCAGAGTTACGCCTCTCTCGTCGGGGCCTTCAGCCCGTACGATGAGGTTGCCCTCTACACATACAGCAGCACGGTATCCCAAGTCACAGACTACAGCGGCCGGCCGGAGAAATTAACTGCGGCTCTCAATCAGATGAAAACGGTGCGCGGCCGCAACAACGGTCCGCCCGTGCTGGGGGGTCCATTGGGACCGGATGGACCGACAGTCAATGGAGCGCCGGTCGGGGGACCGATCATCCAGCCCGTCAATACTCCACCCAGGGAGGCGCATGTTTTGAATGACGCCATCCTGCGCGCCGCCTTGGACTTGAGCAAGCGCGACCGTACCCGCCGGAAGGTGATTTTTGTTATCAGTGATGGGCGCGATCTGGGGAGCAAAGCCAGCTACCGCGATGTGTTAAAAGTACTTGAAACCCACGGAATTCAGGTGAAGGCCGTTGTGGTCGACAGCGGGGCCCTGCCGGTTTACCGCGAACTCGACAAGCTTCATTTGAGGGGACAGGGTTATAGCAACATTCTTCCGAGGTACGTTAGCGCCACGGGAGGGGGAGAGGTCTTTAGCGAACTCTCGCGGAATGCGATGGAAGAAGCGTATGCGCAGATCACCTCGGAGGCCAGAAACCAGTACACATTGGCCTATATCCCTAAGGCCGCAGCGGGCCCAGCCTTTCGCAGCATCGAGGTTCAAGTAGACAAGAAGGGGCTGAATATCTATACAAAGGCTGGCTATTATCCTGTACCGTCGGCCCATTAAACTTCTGAAACCGCCCGGGGTCACCTGAGTAACCTGTGTTCGGCATCTTCATGTGATATAAAGACCCCGAGCCTCCATAAGGAACTGGTGCCAGGCGGCAGCCCCCTTGAGGGTATGCCTGCATTTGAGGAAAGTCTTGAGTTTCATCAACTTCGCAGCTCGCGAGATCAATTGCAAGATCGTGTACTATGGTGCCGGATTGGGCGGCAAGACCACGAATTTGCAGGTGATTTACCAGAAAACCGCGGACCAGCAGAAGGGCAAGATGATCTCGCTGGCCACCGAAACCGAGCGTACGCTATTCTTCGACTTTCTGCCGCTCGACCTAGGCTCCGTGCGCGGTTTCAAGACGCGCATTCACCTCTATACTGTACCCGGACAGGTCTTTTACGATGCCAGCCGCAAGCTGATTCTCCGCGGCGTGGACGGCATCGTATTTGTGGCCGACTCTCAGGAGCAGCGCATGGACGCCAACGTCGAAGCGCTCGAGAACCTCATGTCGAATCTGAAAGAGCATGGCTACGATTTTAATAAGATTCCTTACGTGCTGCAGTTAAACAAACGAGACTTGCCCAACATTCTGCCCATCGATCTGCTCTCTACCGAACTGCGCAAGAAAAATGAACCCATCGTCGAGGCGGTCGCCTTTCAGGGCGTCGGCGTGTTTGAAACTCTGAAAGAAATCGCCAAGCAGGTGCTGACGGAGTTGAAGGCCGGCGGGTAGAGGAGCGGTTCTCAGTTCTCAATTGCAAAATCTCAGTTTCCATTTTCCATTGCGGCCCCTGGTGTCCCACTTCTTGCGTTTTTTGCGAGAAGTTGGGATTCCCGAAGTTCCTGCAAGTTCACAATAAGCGCGCTCGACCTGCCTGATCTACAATGACTGTCCGCGATGATCTGGAGAGACTGCATGCGCATTCTGCAACGTTTATTTCGGACACTGCTTGTGCTTTTGGTTTCCTGCGCTCACCTGGCACTGGCACAGAGCACTTCCCCGCACGGCATCGACCTGAGCGATCTCGATCGCAAAGCCGAACCATGCACTGACTTCTACGAATTCGCCAACGGCTCCTGGCGGGCGAACAATCCGATCCCCGCTCCCATGACGCGATGGAGTAAGCGCTGGGCTGCGGGGGAATCTTCGAAAGATAAGCTGCGCGAAATCTTGGAAGCGGCTACGTCCGACAAAAACGCACCGAGGGGCAGCACCGAACAAATTATCGGCGACTATTACGGAGCGTGCATGGACGAGTCTCGCGTCAACGCTCGGGGAATGGAGCCGATCAAACCGTGGTTCGCCAGGATTGACGCGGCTCGCGACATCGATGCGCTGAAGCCGGTGATTGCCGACCTGCACGACATTCTCGTACAAGTTCCCTTCGCGCTCGGCAGCCAGCAGGATCCGCATAAGCCTTCGTGGGTGCTGGCCGATCTGGGCGCCAGTGGCCTCGGCCTGCCCGATCGCGACTATTATCTGAAACCCGAGCCTCGTTTCAAGGACGCTCGCGAAAAGTATATGGAGCATGTCAGCGCGATGCTCAAACTCGCGGGCTGGGACCAGAAGTCTGTGGCAGCTGCGGCGCAGACGATCATGGGAATGGAAACGAAATTAGCCGAGGCATCGCTCGATAATGTTGCCCTGCGCGATCCGACTGCTACCGACCACAACACCACGTTTGCTCAACTGCAGGCCCTGGCTCCGCACTTCGACTGGGCCAGCTATTTCAAGCACAAACAGCTACCCACCGACGTCGACATGAATGTGGACCAGCCGAAGTTCATGCAGGAAGTCGACCGGCAACTGCAGCAGACGCCGCTGACGGATTGGAAAGTCTATTTGAAGTGGCAACTGCTGAATTCGACCGCGAGTTCTCTCTCCGCGCCGTTCGTTGAGGAGGATTTCGCTTTCAACGGCAAATATTTGAGCGGCACCACTGAAATGAAGCCGCGGTGGAAACGTTGCGTCGAATCGACCGATCAGTTGTTGGGCGAGGCGTTGGGCCAAAAATATGTGGACAAATATTTCCCGCCCGAGGCCAAGGCCCGCATGCAGGAGATGGTACGCAATCTGCTTGCGGCGATGCGCGACGATATCCTGAGCCGTCCCTGGATGAGTGACGACACAAAAGAGAAGGCGATGGCCAAGATTGCCACGTTCAATCCAAAAATCGGATATCCCGACAAGTGGAAGGACTACAGCCATGTCGAGATTCGCCGCAATGTGTTTTTCGACGACGTGATTGCCGGCAGAAAATTCGTCGAGGCAGACGACCGCGCCACCATCGGCAAAAATGTCGACCGCGGTCGCTGGGGCATGACGCCGCCCACCTCTGATGCGTACTACAATCCGCTGCTGAACGAAATCGTATTCCCGGCCGGTATCCTTCAACCACCGGCGTTCGACATGCATGCGGTCGATGCCGTGAACTATGGCGCCATCGGAGTCGTAATCGGCCATGAAATCTCCCACGGTTTCGACGACCAGGGAGCGCAGTACGACTATCTCGGGCGCCTGCGTAACTGGTGGACGGATGCCGACCTTAAAGATTTCCAAGGACGCGCGGCCTGCGTGGTCGATCAATTCGATCACTACTACATCGAGAAAGATATCCACCACAACGGCAAGCTGGTGCTGGGAGAAAGCATTGGCGATTTGGGCGGAGCGAAAATCGCGTACCTCGCATACCAGAAATCGATCCAAGGCAGGCCGCGACCGCCGGACATTGATGGGTTCACGCCCGAGCAGCAGTTCTTCATTGCCTGGGGACAATTCCGCGGCGACGAAATCCGCCCCGAAGCGCAGCGTCTGATGGTACAGGGTGATCCGCATCCGATCGCGAAGTACAGGGTCATCGGTCCGCTCTCGAATCTGCCGGATTTCAAGACGGCGTGGAGTTGTAAGGCGGATGCGCCGATGGTGCGGCCGGAAGGTAAGAGGTGTGATGTCTGGTGATCGGAAGGCCGTACGCCTTCACAACACTGGCACCGCTCCATGGCCGACGTAGTCGCACATCAGCACCGTCAGATCATCGTCCTGGGTCGCAGCCCACTGCTGCGCCGCCGAAACAATTCGATCCGCCGCGTCGGCCGGCGAAATGCCAGCGGTCTGGCGCAAAAGGGCGCTTAAAGATTCTTGTCCGAAAAATTCTCCGCTAGCGCTCGCCGCTTCCACCATCCCATCCGTATAGAGCAGCATACGATCTCCCGGCTCCAGTCGATGGGTAGCCGTTGAGTAGGTAGCAAAGTCGAAGGCCGCAAGCATCAACCCATTCTCGGTGATTTCCCGAACCTTCCCGTCTCGCAGCAGGAGCATGGGCGGATGTCCCGCGGCGGAATAACGCAACTCGCGTGTTCCAGAATCAAGGTGAACGTACGCCGCGGTCACAAATTGATTCTGCGTGTTGCCGCACAGCGCGGCGTTCATTCCTGCCAACAGCCGGGAAGGATCCGCAGAATGGTCGCGCTGCGCCGTCGCCGCCATCTTCACCATCGAGGCGATTAGCGCTGCGGGCACGCCGTGGCCTGACACATCGGCAATCAGCAGTCCCGCCCGCTGACCATCGGCAACGATGAAGTCGTAGAAGTCACCTGCCACCGAGGTCATCGGCACGTAACGGGCGGCGACGCGGAAATGGGCGGAATTGGGAAATGCTGCTGGCAGAATTGAGAGCTGAATCCGCTTGGCGACTTCCAGTTCTTTTTGAATCTCGCTGAGTTGCTGGTCGCGCTCCAGCGTCTGCCGGGCCGCGACATATCCCAGAGCCACCAGAAACGCCATAAAACCAATCGGTTCGATATTGGGCCCCAAAATTCCGAGCAGGTTCCGGAAATTCTCCCAGAAGATGAAAGCCGCAAAAATCAACAGGCCGCGGCGTATCACGACGGCATCCCGGCTGGCCGCGCTCCTCCTCATGGATATCAGGACCAGCGTAGTCAGCGCGCCGATTATTAAGACCGCGTTGATCGTGTAGAAGATGGGTTGCCGTCCCACGGCCAGGGTCGCGAGAACTAACAGTCCCAGAATGACTCCCAGCACGTAAGTGGCGTTCCTAAGGCGGCGGGGCAGGAAACCAGCGGCGTCGAGGAAAAAAAATGAGGGAATAGGAACGACATAGTCGATCGCGGAACTGAGTCTTGGATACCACCACGATCCATGCAGAGTGAGGGACAAGAGATCAGTCTTGACCCACATGCGCAGGCCGTACAGGCCGGCCAAGAAGGCAAGGTAAATCAAGATAGGATCATGCTTGCGGCGGATGGAGGAAAACGCCGCAGCGACCAGACCCACAGCCATGATCATGGCGCCGAAAAAAAGATTGAGACCATCGTGATGGAAGGCTTGCAAGACTTGGTCAGCCGTAATGGGGGCGGGTGTGGGCATGCCAACAGGATGCTAAATCATTTATGAGGTGGCCGCCGGGACGTTCGGGAGTTTCAGAGGCATACGTTGTTGGCGCAGTCATTACCAACGTAAGCGCACCGCGTGACTTTCTACAGCCATGTTGCTTGGGCATTCGCTAGCCTGAACACGGGGTGCCATTCTGCCCATGCTTGGACGCCAGCTGTGATCCTCTGTGCCTTGATTCTTCGCGCTTCGGACCCGACCGGACTTCTGGTCTGGTGTGGCATTGGCTTCTGCGCCGGTATGGGCCTTTTCTTTTATGGATTCCAACTGCTACAGCGCCGCCGCCTGATTCTCGATACTCCGTTCTCAAAGATTCGCAGCGCTTCGATGGGAATGGTCGAAGTCAGCGGCCTCGCCGCCGGCCCCTACACGATGATCGCGCCCATCACCGCGCGCCCGTGTTACTACTACCGCACGCTGGTCTGGGAGTACAGACAACGTGGGAAGAATAAAGAATGGGTCAAAGTCGCCGCCCAGTGCATGCATGTGCCTTTCTTCGTTGACGACAATAGCGGACGCCTGCTGGTCGATCCGCGCGGAGCCGATCTCGACCTGCACCGGGATTTCGAGCAGCAATTCTGCGATTCTTTTTTCACCACAAAGGATCCGGCGCCGGAGAATGTGCGAAGCTTTCTGGCGCGCCACGGGATTGCCACCAGCAACAAAATTAAGGTGGAAGAATATTGCATCAAGCCTAAGAATTCGCTCTTCATTTTGGGTACGCTGAGCGAAAACCCCGGGCTAGAAGTCGGTCCTCTTCCAGTGCAAGACGACGAAACCGTTCATCCGCTGTCTAGGGGCGTGCTCTCAAAGTCGCTCGGGGCGATTTCGTTTTCCCTGCGGGCGGGAACCCATGACTTCGCAGAGCAGGACTTGGCACAGCGGGACTTGGGCTCCGACTCTCCGTCCCACGGACTGGCGATTCAATCCAATGTTCCTTCCCATCCCGTCATTCGGCTGTCGCCGGTGGCGTCCGGCCCTGCGAAAACCTCGGAGATGACGCAGCAGCAAAAAGTGGCCGCCGCGCTGCTAAAAGCAGGAATCTCGAATCCCGCGGCATGGGCCGCAGCGGGACTGCCCGCCGAGGCCGGAGTGCAGGTCGTCGGCGGGCCAGCGACGACCAGCAGTCCCAATCTGGAAACCAATCCCGAAGCACAGACAACTACTTTCGATCCGCATCCGCCGGTAGTTCTGATGAAGGGGATCACCAACAAGACGTTCCTGATCTCCTGGCGCAGCCAGCGCGAAGTTGCCCGCTCTCTCGGCTGGAAATGCGCGCTGATGATCTGGGGCGGCCCCGCGCTCTCGCTACTCTGCCTCTACGTCATTCTGAATATCGAACGGCTCTGAATCCGGCCTCCTGCACCACGTTTCTAACCTTGGTGCTCTCGACTCCCGCATCGCTCGCCACTTGCCCTCTAGTACAATCAAACCCGTGAGCGACGCCGTGCGCATCGGAATTCTGGGCGATTTTAATACTGGCTTCCGCTCGCACCACGCCACCAACGACTCCCTGCAACACGCTGCTCGGAAGCTTCAGATGAAGGTGGAATCCGAGTGGCTGGCCACTCCATCGCTCGTTACCGCGGCCGCAGAAAAGACACTCGAACGTTTCGACGGGCTGTGGGCGGCGCCCGGCAGTCCCTACAAGAGTTTCGACGGCATGCTCAAGGGTATCGAGTTTGCCCGGCGCCGAGATTGGCCATTTCTCGGCACCTGCGGAGGGTTTCAATACGCCTTCATCGAATTTGCACGCAATGTCCTCAACATCGCAGATGCGGACAGTGCCGAGAACAATTCCGGATCGAAGAACGTCATCATCTATCCGGTAGCGTGCGCCGTGCCCAATCGCAAGGGCGATGCCCCCAAGCTGTCTGGCGCGGTCCCGGAGATTCGCCTGCGTCCTGGTTCCTACCTGCAGTCGTTCTACGGCAAGGACAAACAAACGGCGACCGAGGAGTTCTTCTGCAACTTCGAAATCAATCCCGAGTTCGAATGGGCAGCAATGGAAGCGGGATTTCCGGTGGTCGCGCGCGGTTCGGAGGGCGAGATTCTTGCAATCGAGTCTCCCACTCACAGATTCTTTCTGGCCACGCTCTTCCAGCCACAATTGTCGTCCACGGAAAAGAAGCCCCACCCCATTGTCCTGGCGTTCGTGCAAGCCGCCGCCGACTGGGGCAAGAAGAAGCTGGACGATAGTGTCCTGGAGTAGCGCCCGTCACCGGCGGTCAGAAAGTAGCGGCAGCATCCTGCGGCGGTCGCGGTTACCAAAGGTCCAGCACTCCGCCCGTTATGGGCCTCGCACCATTCGCATCTGGAGCCCTGTCCGGCCTCTCGTTACACTCATCCCGATCGCTCCCCCGCCCGAAACTCACGTCCGCAGGAGCCGCTCGTCTATGCATATGCAGTTGATCGATTTATCTCGCATTCCGTTCACTACGCTGATCAGCTATATTCCGGTAATCGCGACGGTTGTAACCTGCCTTTTCAGCGTGATTCTGGCCCGCGCCACGCTGCGCTACGTCGAGGCGACCGACAAAGGCCTGGCCTTGGCGCGCGAAGAATTCGAGCGCGAATGGTCGCCTGACATTCACATTAAGCTGGAGCGCGTCTCCGCCACAGAGGCCAAAGTCATCGTCACCAACCTGGCGAAAACATCGGTCCTTCTGCAACTGCTGCAATTGCGCAAGCTGTCGCATGCCATGCCGTTCGAACGCTGCCGCTTAAACGATCCTTTAGTCGGCGGCCTGACCTGGTCGCAGGAAATGGGCCGCCGCATTCTGAACTGCACGGGAGAAGAATTTGAAGGCCCCATCGCTGCCTCCATGACGTTTTACGCCGCGGGCCGAATGTATCGCACCGACTGGTTCCGCGCGCAAATCCAGGTACGTGAAGGCCGCATCGCCAGCCTCGAACCCAGCACCATGCCTGCCCGGCGCGTGCGCGTGGTGGAGCACAAGGGCCCGGAACGCCGCGAGTTTGCGCAGGATGTTGCTGCTGACGCTGTCCCGGACGAAGTTGAAGGCAGGCCGGATGAGAGCGCCTTCGCAGCCGAAGCCTAAATTGCAGAGGCCATGCCCTTTGAGACCCTCCCCCCATTGAGATCATTGATTTCGACCATCGGATCGCCGTGGCCCGTCTCTTGACGAGTATGACGAGTAGTCGTGCCGGTTAACTGCGCGGTCGGTCTGTCCCGCCATAACGTACTTCTCCAATCGGCGCTCGCGGGCCCCAAAATGAACTTTCGCGGTGCTGCAACAGACACCCGACTGCTATTCTGCTGCTAATACTCTTAATAACTTGAGATCACAATTTGTGATCTCAAGTTTGAAGGGAACTCCGAAATATGGCGAAGACCGCGATGGTGATGGCGAGAAGAGTTGATTCGAAAATCTTGGTTCTGCGTGGGCAGAGAGTCATCCTCGACACGGACCTCGCCGAGCTTTACGGGGTACGAGTCCGGCACTTGAATCAGCAGGCCAAGCGCAATGCCAAGCGCTTTCCTCCCGCCTTTCGCTTTCAGCTCTCCGCGCTTGAATTGAAAATCTTGAAATCACAAAATGTGATCTCAAGTGAACGCCATGGCGGCGCACGCTATCGTCCCTACGCCTTCACCGAACACGGTGCGATCATGGCCGCCACCGTGCTGAACTCGGAACGCGCGATTGAAATGAGCGTGTTTGTCGTTCTTGCTTTTGTGCGTATGCGTCGCGCCATCGCTGGGAATCGCAATATCCTGACGAAGCTGGCGGAACTGGAACACCGTCTGAAGAGTCACGACGCCGATATCCAGGACCTGATGGACGCGATCCGCGAACTCATGAGTCCCGAACAGCCCAACCGTCGCCGCATCGGGTTCGAAGCGCCCGCCGATCCCGGTGGCAAGGTTCTCAAAGGTCGTGCAATGCAACTCCGAAAAAAACAGGTAGCCGCTCATCCTGGCCGTCAAATGGGGCTTCATCCCCGAACACTTTAAGAGAATTCAATCCGAAAGAAGTTCGAAAGCCGGATACTCTGTGCGATCGCAGCGAAAGATTCTTGCGGGGAACCGGCGGGAATCGGAAAATAGCGCTGCACTTCGCGGCGGAAAGTATCGAGATAAGCCTTCAGGATTGGCGGTTTCTCTTCATCGGAGATCGGACGCAGGCGAAATTTCCGGCCCCCGCCTCCCTTCTTCAGCCTGACCTCTCCCGCCGCCTCGGCGTTGCGCACCCACTGGGTTCGCCCCCGCGGAGCAACCAGATATCTCTTGCGGTTGAGTTCCAGCAGGTTGATTGGAGTGGAGTAGAACTTGCCACTCTTTCGCCCGCGAACTTCGAGCAACTTTCCCCGTGGGCTTGATTTTTGCGCCTCTTCGCGGCAGGAAATCCTTCTCCCCTTACTTCCCCGTATAGAGATCCGGGAATTCCTGGCGCAGGTGTTCGACCTTGGGAGCGTCATTCATAAGAATGTAGGGCTGGTAGGGATGCAGCGCAGCATAATTCTGGTGATAGGCCTCAGCCGGATAAAAGCCTTGCAGCGGCACGACACTGGTCACGATCGGACGCGAAAATACTCTGGCCTTGTCGAGTTGCGCGATGTATGCCTCGGCGATGCGCTTCTGCTCGTCGTTACTGAAAAAAATCGACGAACGATATTGCGTGCCCTGGTCGGGGCCTTGCCGATTGAGTTGCGTTGGGTCGTGCGCCACCGAGAAAAAGACGCGCAACAGTTGGCCATAAGTGACCTGCGAGGGATCGTAAACGATCTGCACGGACTCGGCATGGCCCGTTTCACCGGTGCTGACGTTTTCGTATTCGGCGGTATTGGCGGAACCTCCGGCATAGCCGGAGGTCGCGCTGATGACCCCCTTGACGTGCTGGAAGACGGCCTGGACGCCCCAGAAACATCCGCCGGAAATTACGGCGGTTTGTTGACCGGCAGCGGCGGCGCGCGGAGCGTCCAATACGGGAGGAGGAACAGTGACCGACGGACTCGCTTTTGCCTTCCAGACAAACACGCCTAACAGCGATACAAACACAATCAAAAGGATCCGAGTTGTAGATGTCATTTTAGTTTCCTCATACTTGGCACGAAATCACGGGTGCAAAACATCTGGGCTAGGGATTGGAGTTGCGAGCGGGATAAAAGTTTCAAGCTCAGGTAATTGACTTCTCACTTGCTTTTTCGCCTTATGTTCGCCAATAATGGCGGCATGGCCATCACACGCAGACAACGGGAAGTATACGACTTCATTTCGCGCTTTGTGGCGGAGCACCAATATTCTCCATCGTTCGAGGAGATTGGCAAAGGACTGGAGTTGACTTCTCTCGCTACAGTGCACAAGCACGTCACGAACCTGGAAAAGAAGGGTCTGCTGACACGCGACTACAATCGCAGCCGTTCGATCGATCTGCTGCCTCCCAAGGGCCGCCTGAAACAGGCGATGAGCGTGAATACTGCGGTCGTCCTGCCCCTGGTGGGGCGTATCGCCGCCGGGCAGCCGATCGAAGCCGTGCAGAATAACGAGACCATTTCGCTGGCAGACTTCGTACGCTCGAAGGAAGTATTCGTGCTCGAAGTGCGCGGCGACTCCATGCAGGACGAGGCCATACTCGACGGCGACTACGTGCTGGTGGAAAAGGCCCGCACCGCCCACAACGGGGACATTGTCGTGGCGCTGGTGGATTTGACCGACGCCACTCTGAAGCGCCTCTATCGGGAAGGGGACAACATCCGTCTTCAGCCGTCGAATGCGACCATGAAACCAATCATTGTGCCGGCGGCGTCGGTGGATGTGCAGGGGCGAGTGATCGGCGTGCTGCGGAAGTACTGACGGCAGCTTCTAGCTGCTAGCTTCTAGCCAGAGCAAGACCTCGAACCGTCGGGACGTTGAGAACTTATTTCTGTCACAAACAAAAACGCACGCCGACGAGCGTGCGTTCAATGTCTTAGCGAAAAGCCAGGAGCTAGAAGCTATTTACCCGAGATGCTTGTTCAAGGCCTGCGCGATGGTGTCTTTCGGTTTGTAGCCGACGATTTGTTCGACGACTTGGCCGCCCTTGAACACTAACAGCGTGGGGATGCCGGTGACTTTGTAGCGCATTGGGGTGGCGCTGTTGGAGTCTACATCCATCTTGCCGATTTTTATCTTGCCCTGAAACTCGGTGGCCAGTTCTTCAACGATAGGAGCAATAGCGCGGCAGGGGCCGCACCATGTTGCCCAGAAGTCCACTAGAACGGGCTTGTCCGATTTCAATACATCCTGGTCGAAGTTTGCATCGGTCACTTCGACGATTCCGTTGCCTGCCATTTTGCTTTCTCCTGTTTGTAAACGTCGCGCCGTCGGCGGACGCTTCATCGGGCTGCGCCGCCGGGCGATTCATATAAATGCGTCCCGTCAGGGAACGAACCTATAATCTTAACACTGTCGTTGGATGCTTCGGGAGATTGGAAGGTCGCAAAAGGCAGTTTCAGGCTGGGACCGGCATTTCCCGGATTGACTTATGGGACGATTTCCACTTCAGGAGTTTGCTGGAGCCGCATTCCAAGCGGAGCAGGGGCAAAGAAAAAGCGCCCTCGACTTTTCAGTCCAGGACGCCTCGGCAGCCCTCCCCCAGAACTGCCAAACCACGAGATGGATATTAGGATTCTGTTCATTGGGTGTAAACGTCACTTTGGTAATAGGCGTAGCGCAGCGTGCCTGGCAAAGTCGCTAAGAGGCTGACGGAGCAAACAACAAAGTCAATGAGATGGACCCACAGAAGGAACCTCGCATCTTAACAAGGCTCACTGTTTCCGCCAGGTTTGGCCAGCATCGCCGGTAGTCCAGACTTCCGCCGTAGAGGTTGAAACCTTTCCATGCAGCATATCAATGAATTCCAGGCTGACGACATCGCCGTTGAGAGTCGCGTCTGAGTAACTGGGGATGACGCGGGTCCAGTGGCCCCCGGCGTCCGTCGAGTGATATAGCGCACCCTCGGAGCCGCCCGCCCACACGTCTGTTCCAGTCGCTGCAACAGCGCGGAACCTAAGAGACGGCATCTTTCGAGCTTTGGCGTGTGAAGGCTTCCCGATAATCTGGATGCTGGTCGCATCGGTGAAAGAAACGGGATTCGCGGTTACATCCACGGATTGCCAGGTAGCGCCTTGATCGAAAGACCGCTGTAAGCCGCCAGCGGCGTTGATCGTCCATCGTGGTGCCTGCGCGGACGAAGTCAACACCGGCCCCCCGATCGTGGTCCCGCGCGCGACGGCGCCGCCATAGCCCGAGGGCGCGGCCTGGGCAGGTTTAGCTTTACCGACCCGCGTCAAAGAATCCTGCCCCGTTTGTTGTTCCGCTGCCGCCTTGTCTTTGTCGATGCTTTGCCCCTCGTCTTTGCTTTGGCCCCCCGCAACCTGGCTTTGGCCCTCCTCCACCGGGTGGCCTTCCTGAGCTTGGATTGCATTCAGATCCTGAGCTTGGGCATCAAGCTGGGCTGACTGACTCTCCACCGTAACCCTCTCGGGGACAGCAGGAACCCTCAAGTTGGACGCCAGATTGCCAGCAACCGGCTGCTTCGCGAAAACAGAAGGCGCAGCAGGAGTGGGAGCTTGATTTTGAACTCCGCTCTGTTGCTGCGATTGGTTTGCCAGTCTGGGACCATGAGGGAGCGGACCATCCGCAACCAAAGCCGAACTTCCCCCAACATTATCGTCAGGCGCAGAAGTTGGCCGTAACGGTTCAGCTGTCATTCGCGTGGCGCGGTTCGCAGTCACGTGTCTGGCGTCAACCGAATCGGCGATAGCCGGAGGCGGCGACTGGAAATTGTCGGCTTTCTTGGAAAGGGCAGCAGGACCAGGCGCAACCAAGGGCCGGTTCTTGGCCTCCTTAGCGGCAATCGCAAATGGGGCAGGTGATTTTGAAGCGGCATTTTCCGTCCGCCGCTGATATTGCACGACCCCGAGCGCTGCAATCGCAATCACGCCGGCAGCCACGAGCCCCCAACGGAGGGCGGGCCAAGTCAACCATCCGCTGGCGGGAACCTTCACAGCGTGGTCGACAGGCTCCGTTGCGGGTAACGCCAACGCCACAATGTCGCGACAATCACCACACCGAGCCAGGTGCTCCAACACAAGGCCTCGTTCTTCTTCCCCCAGCGATCGCTCGGCGAACGCCGTCAACACGTTCGCGTCGGGATGATGGGCAGGGGGCGTGGTCGCCTTTAACCGCTCGCGCACGATTTTGGGGACATTTTGCATTTCAGCTGCTAGTTTTTAGCTCCTGACTTCTGTCCTGCTCCCGTGACCTCTTGGCCTATGGGTCGAGACGCCGTCTCACCTGGTCTGGGCTATCCTGAGTCTTCCCGGACTCTGGCTTCTACTCTCTTCTCAGAGAACGCCGGAGCAGCCGATTCTTGCGCCAGGCTTTGCTGATTCAGACTCCGGCGAATATCCATCTGCAAGTCCCGGACATCCACTTCCAACGCCTCATCGGCCTGCCGTCGCGACATTCCGCCACGCACCAGCGCCGCAACAATCTGCTTGCGCAGAGATTTGGCCAGTTTGTCGACCTTGCGGCTTATGGTCGATTCGTGCACTCCCAGCATGCGAGCGATCTCAGCCAGAGTACGCCCGTCGAGATAATACGCGCTCAGAACCGTGCGGTCTTCGCCGGAGAGAGCGGCCAGGGCCCCATCCGTAGCCTGTGCCAGGCGCGCGTCGGCGGGCGGAATCGGCTCGGGTTCGGGAGCCCGGAACTGCACGCCCTCTTCGCTCTCTTCGTCGAGGCTTACCAGGCGCTTCGTACGGCGGTAACGGTTCACGTATTCCTGGGACAGCACGGTCCGCAGCCAGCCCTCCAGCGATCCGCGGCCCGTGTAGGAGGCGAGTTTGGAGACACGCTGGCCCTCGCGGGTGTGGGTGCCGTACAGATCGGCGTAGAGCGTATCGGCCAAGTCGCGGGCGGCGGAATCTTCGCGAGCGATGCGAAGCGCTGAAAGATAAAGTTTTTCGCGGTAGCGCGTAAGGAAGACTTCCCAGGCGGAATTATTGCCTGCGGCGCAGGCGCGGGCGAGGGCCAGTTCGTCGACCCGCAAGCTCACGAGAAACGTGCGGATTTCGCTCACCGAAGTCGCTGGAGTGAACTGTTTCGCTCCCACCTCGCACAGGATGGCGGCGAAGGCTTCGCGCGGGAGTCCAATTTGCTCGCAGAAGCTTTTGGCGTAGAGATCCGCCAGAAGTTCTCGGACGACGGATTGCACGGCTGGAATTTGACTTGTCGGAGTCATCGCGCGCCTGGAGAATTTTAGTGATCTTTAACTGCCAACGTCCAGACACCGGAGTAATAGCAATCGGGCCTGTTGCAACCCCTCGGGTCGTCCCTAACTGTTAGACGCCTTACACTCGGCGCACGGGCAGATTTCACGCAGGAACTTCCACGAATACAACCCGAGGTCATGATTGTCGTTCCAGGAAAACTTGATGGCGTACTTGCCCACGCCCTCGGCGGAGAGAGGCTTGGCATGGGGCTTGAACATCCGCAGCGCGCCGGGCAAAGCGCTCACCGGTTCGCCCGGCTGCCGTCCTGCCTTACCGCGCTCGTCTTCGCACATGGCGCAGGGGCAGGCATCGCGCAAGTAGACGAAGTCGTAGTGCGAGACGTGGCCGTCGTTCCATTCGATGTCCACCCCGGTGCCGGTTGTGAGATTTACTTTCACCGACTTGGGATCCGTGGCCGCCGTGGCGGCTTGGAGCGGGGACTGCATGGAATCAGTATCGCACAGGGTACGTGTGCCGAGGCGCTCTGCTGCCTTAGCGGCGGAATGCGAAAGCCCGGCACCGAAGCGCCGGGTTGGCGTTGAGTCTCGCGAAAGGATGGCGCCGGAGTCTGTGACGGATGAGCCAAGAAATCCACAGGACCAGGCAACTCAAGGCAACCCAAGGCAACTCATACCTCCATTGCCGAATCCGCTCAAATTCCTGTAAAATTTGGGTTTGCCCTACAAGATCTGAATTCTTCGGGAGTCATCATGGCACAACAATGCGATATCTGCGGCAAGAAGCCGCAAGCGGGAAACCGCATCAGCCACGCCCACAACGTGACCAAGCGGCGCTGGAACGTCAACCTGCGCCCGGTGCACGCTCGCGTCGGCGCCGCCACCAAACGCATGCGCGTCTGCACTTCCTGCCTGCGCAGCGGCAAAGTCGTCAAAGCGTAAGCGCTTAACCACGGAGGTTGTTTAGTCCTCTGTGTTTCGCTATTCCGCTGTGGTCAGTGTTTTTCAGGCCAGCGCGATCACGTCAATTTCCACCAGCACATCCTTGGGCAAACGTGCGACCTCAACGGTCGAGCGCGCAGGAGGCGCGGTGCTGAAATACTTGCCGTATACAGCGTTCATAGCCGCGAAGTCGCCCATGTTCTTCAAGTAGACAGTCGAGCGAACTACCTTCCCCAAGCCGCTTTCCGCGGCTTCCAGAATCTCGGACAGATTGCGCAAGACGCGGTCCGTCTGCGCGCCCACGTCTCCGGTAACAACCTGCTGATTAGCCGGATCGATGGCGATTTGTCCGGACACGAAAACGAGTCCGTTTGCTTTGATGGCTTGCGAATAAGGGCCGATGGCTTGCGGGGCGTCTTTCGTAGAAATGACTTCGCGCATGGAATTCTCCGTCGCTGATTAACGCAGATGCACTCGCATGAAGTCAAACCAAGCCGGAAGGAATAAGAAATTAGAAATGGGAATCAAGTGACAGAACTAACCTTCCCCGCCGTGCTCGGACTCCGATCCCTGATTCCCAGCACGGAACTTCTGCTCCGGCACTGGAGTTGACTGAAGTCGTGCGCCGATCTGCCGATAGAAAGCTTAGGGGTCCTCGACTCACGGGGCGCCATCTGCCGCGCAAATTAAAACCTGGAGAAGAGATACAGGGTTTATACGAAGTCGACATTCAAGAACGAACGCATTCTGGAAATTCGGCCGGCCGCTGCCGGCAATGCTCCGGCAATAAAAGCGAAGTTTAGAATCGGTCTGGCCACCATTAACCAGGAACCATGGCTGGTGCTCTCTCTCTTCATCATCGCCGGCTTGTTCAACTGGCTGGCGGGGCGCCGCCAAGATCGGCGCCGAAGTCTGCTGGTGCAAGCCTGTTGGATTCTCGGGAATGCGCTTCGTTCAGGTTCCTGCCGCAGTGAAGGAATCGGGTTCCTGGCTCGCCTCACGCCTCAACGAATATCTCTCTGAGAAGCCGCAGTTCTGAAGGCTGACACCATCGCCATACCAGGAGGCAACAGCCATGCCATGTTAAGCGGCATACGGCTTTTCAATTTAGATCCGACTCCCGTAGTGGATAATTTGAAATAACTACCCCCAGCCCGATTGGATGCCGCAACTGCTTTCAGATTTTCTGCAGCCTCTGCACTTCGTGCACGCCAGGAATCTTACGCAGGCCGGCGATGATCTGCTCCAGATGTTTCAGATCTGCGATATCGAGCACCACTTCCACGCTGGCCTGGCTGTTGGAAGTTTGCGCCGTAATGTTGCGGATGTTGCTCTGGGCATCGCCAATCACTCCCGTGATGCTCTTTAGCATGCCGAAGCGATCGTCGCAGAACACGGTCAGCTTGACGGGATAAGCTGTCGGGGTAGTCTCATCGCGCGCCCATTCCACATCGATGCGGCGCTCCGGTTCGTAAAGCAAATTCGTAACGTTGGGACAACTGACCGAGTGCACCGCCACTCCTTTACCACGGGTGATATAGCCAACAATACCCTCGCCGCGAATGGGATTGCAGCATCGCGCACGGTAGACAAGCATGTCGCCCTGTCCGCGAACGGTGATGGCGTTGTGATCGCCGAAGACGCGGCGCACCACGCTTGCGATTCCTCCCGGTTGCGAGGTCAAGCCTTCGGATTCGATCTCTCCCGTGATCGAGTGCGTCGCGCCCGCCGGGAGTAGCCGCGCCAATACCTGCCGCGCGGAATATTTTCCGTAGCCGATGCCTGACATCAAGTCGTCGGCTTTGCCCAATCCATACCCGGAGGCGACCCGCTGCAGCTCTTCGTCTTTGATTTCCTTGAGCGCGATCCGATACTTGCGTGCTTCTTTTTCGATCAGCTTGCGGCCGATTTCAATGGCGCGCTCGCGCTGATGAACATTGAGCCAGTGCTTGATCTTATTGCGCGAACGCGACGACTTGACCAGCCCCAACCAGTCGCGGCTGGGTTTATGGCCGGGTTGCGTCAGAATCTCGACGATGTCGCCAGAATGCAGTTTGTGGCGTAGCGGAACCATTCGCCCGTTCACTTTGGCGCCGATACAAGTGTGGCCAACCTCGGTGTGAATCGTATAGGCAAAGTCGATCGGCGTCGCGTCGCGCGGCAGCACTACGACTTTGCCTTTGGGAGTGAATGTGTAAACCTCTTCGGGATAAAGATCGACCTTCAGCGTGGAAAGGAATTCGTTGGGATCGCTGACGTCCCGCTGCCACTCGACCACTTGTCGCAACCACGCCAGCCGCTGCTCGTCCTGCGCCGAGACTGGACCGTCCTTATATTTCCAGTGGGCGGCAATGCCTTCCTCCGCCATCTTGTGCATCTCTTCGGTGCGGATCTGGATTTCAAACGGGGTGCCATCTTCCGTGATCACCGAAGTATGCAGCGACTGATAAAAATTGGGCCTCGGCATGGCGATGAAATCCTTGATGCGCCCAGGAACCGGTCGCCACAGGTTGTGAATGATGCCGAGCACCGCATAGCAATCCTGCAACGAACGCGTGACCACACGCATGGCGCACAGATCGTAGACTTGATCGACCGAGATACGCTGGCGCTGCAATTTTTTGTGGATGCTGTAAAGGCGTTTGATGCGGCTTTCGACGCGAGCCTGGATGCCTGCCTCTTTTAATTTGTCGCCGATGGTCTGCTGCATCTTGGCAAGAAAGGCCTCGCCTTCTTTGCGCCGTGCATTGACCGATGCTTCCACTTGCTCGTAACCGACCGGGTCGAGAAACCGAAACCCGAGGTCTTCGAGTTCGCCGCGAATCTTGCCCATCCCGAGGCGGTGGGCGATGGGCGCATAAATCTCCAATGTCTCTTCGGCGATCTTATGCTGGCGGTCGGCGGGCAGATGTTCCAGCGTGCGCATGTTGTGCAGCCGGTCGGCTAGTTTGATGAGCACTACGCGGATGTCGTCGACCATGGCCAGCATCATCTTGCGCAGGTTTTCGGCTTGCTGCTCCTCGCGAGTAGCGAAGTCTATTTTGCTGATTTTAGTGACGCCTTCGACAATATGCGCCACCTGTTCGCCGAATTCCTTGCGAATGTCGACGATAGTGACCGACGTATCTTCGACGGAGTCGTGAAGCAGTCCCGCGGCAACCGCAACCGGGTCCATCTTCATTTCGGCCAGCACCAGCGCGACTTCCAAGGGATGGACCAGATAAGGCTCGCCAGAGGCACGACTCTGGCCTTCATGATTTTTCAGGGAATAATCGTAGGCCTTCTTGACGATAGTGAGATCGTCTTGCGGACGATTCTCTTGCATCCGCTTCATCAGATCGCGGAACTTGGTCAGGGTGAGAGCGGTGGTCGCGATCTGTTGGCGCAAGCTCGCCATGTACGATTATATCCCGTACGGGGGGCCTGATTTCGGGGAGCGGGAACCGTAAGACCAGATTAGTGAATTCCAGAAACCGGGAGCGTTAGCCCTTTTTTCTTTGAGATCGCGAGGCCGTAATGATGCGGCCAATCTGTCGGGATGTCAGCGGACTGGTTCCGTTCCGCTCCGAATTCTGACCAATGACTATGAGTACATCGGCGCCCGGCACCAAACCTTTTCGGACTCGAATTGTAGAGATCGTTGCCTTGTTTTCCTACCTGACTTGACTCTGCCCACGATCCCTCCATCTGAATTTCTAAGACCGTACAGCCCAGATCAAGGATGGTCAACGAACCGCAAAACCGGCCAAAACTGGCGTTTCAGATGTTTTGAACTCTTCGAATTCTCCGCTGATTTGGTCGGCACCGCGGCCAACTGATACAGTGACCTGCGCGCCATGATCTCTCGAATCCTTGTCAGCGGAGTTTCCGGTCCCATCGGGGCCGCGCTTCTTGCTTCCCTCAAAACTCGAGGATATGAAGTCACCCGCCTGATGCGGGGCGCGGCTACCGGTGAGGGGCAGATTGCCTGGGATCCCGCGAAGCCAATTATCCCCAACATGGTTTCCGGTTTCGACGCCGTCATCCATCTGGCCGGCGAAAGCATTGTTGGGCGCTGGACGAAAAGCAAGAAGATAAAGATCCGCGGCAGCCGTGTTGCGGGTACGACTACGCTGGCCGAAGCTCTGGCGGGAGCGCAACCCAAGCCACGGGTGTTCGTCTGCAGTTCAGCGATCGGCTATTACGGCGACCGGGGTGACGAAGTGCTGAATGAGCAAAGCAAGCCCGGCATCGGGTTTCTGGCCGACGTTTGCCGCGAGTGGGAGGCGGCGACGCAAGCCGCAGCCAATGCCGACATTCGCACCGTCCGGGTACGCACCGGCGTTGTGCTCAGCCCCAATGGCGGCGCGCTCGGAGCGATGCTGACTCCGTTCAAAATGGGCGTCGGCGGCAGAATTGGTGATGGCCAGCAATGGATGAGTTGGATCGACGTAGAGGATATGGTCGGCGCGATCCATCACATCCTCAATAGCGATTTACTGCAAGGCCCGGTAAATATGGTCGCGCCCAAGCCGGTGAAGAATGCGGAATTCGTCAAGACTCTCGGCAGTGTGCTGTCCCGGCCAGCGATTGTTCCCATGCCCGCCTTCGCCGTGAAGCTGGCTTTCGGAGAAATGGGAGAGACTGTTCTGTTAGGCAGCCAGCGCGTCGAACCGACCCGACTGGTAATGAGTGGATATCCGTTCCGCTTCACCGATCTGCGGGCATCGCTGGAACATAATCTCAGACGGTAGGTAGCTTCATCCTCGACTGTGATTCTGACCACACCGGTCGCAGCAGGCGGCGGGGCGCCGCGCTACGTTATCGGATCCGCCCGAACTGGCAGAGCGCACACCGCACCTTCGCTGAAATTTTCTCCTTCAATTCCAAAGGCGTGAGAGAACCGCGCCCGGTAGTTCTCCCATGCGATGGCGGAAGTGAGTTCCACGAGTTCCGCTTCGCTGAACTTTTCTCGCATACGCACGAACAGCGCGTCGGAAACTTCAACTGGAGTCCGAGTTACGCCGTCGGCATACTCCAGCACAAGCCTCTCCAGTTCCGAAAAATTGAAATCGCTGCGATAGCGGTGGAGATTGGCGATCTGTTCCTCCGAGATGCCGTTTGCTCTGCCCACGGCAGAGCCAATGTCAATTCAAAACGGGCACCCGACCAAAGTGGCTACGCGTAATTCGGCAAGTCCTTTCAACTTGTGACCGACCAGCTTGCCGTTGGCCTGCGATCGTTCCATCTGCACGTATCCCCGCAGGATTTTGGGATGATGCGCGGTTACCTGGATCGGCAGGATGACGCGGTGCAATCTACGGGGCGTCAAAGTATAGACAATTCCCACAAATAACCGATGGATTGGACCGCCGTGACTGGGGGAAGCACCGCGAATGCGTGCCATCGGAACCTCCTTGCAAACACACTGAACTTAAGACTCAGCTCCGCTTGGCTTGGAACGATTGATTTCGTCCTGCAGCTTTTGCAAGAGCTGGGTACGTTGCTCGGTGTTTAACTCGCGTTGCAACTCCTCCAAAGCTAGGGCCATGACGTGATAATGGTGCGCGCCCGCAAACTTGGGATCTGAAGTGATGTTCAGCCATAGCCGGTGCATCAGTTCCACGTCCTGAGGACGCATCCGCGGCGTGTGCGGTCCCAGCGCATATTCGCGGATGGTTCCATCCGGAGCGCACACTTCCAGAATCAGTCGTGGACGCGGCTCCGGCAGCCGCTCCCAGGCATCGCCGGTGAGTTTGGCCTGCTCGTCGGCAGTGAGCTTATTGGAAAGCCCGCAGATCACGCGGCTGGAGTCCAGGCGCTGCGCCGTCACCATGATGGCTTCGAATACATCGGTGGCGGGCACGACCAGCAAGTGGATCGGCTTTCCTTCCTTCTCGGCTACCGCGACTGCGGCGGTAAACAGCTCCTGCTCGTAATGGTCAAACACCTGGCTGGCTTCAAGCACCGTGTTGCCACCGAAGGTGTGCTCCCGATGGTACAAGCGGGCACTCATGACCACGACATCCTGCTTGGAGGTATTGGTGTGGCTGAGCACGTGCCGCAAATAGTAGAGATTGCGCGGATCGCGTACCGCAACCAGCACGTTGCCGGGACGCACTCCCATGGCGCCGCTTCCGAGTTCCTGATTGCCATAGACCCGGAACTGATCGAGTTGCTCGGGCTTGCCGTGGCGTTCTTTGGCAACATGGCGTTCGGAGATCGTAAAGATAGTAAAGAATGCCGCGCTGAAGATGACTCCCGCGATGGTCGCTTGATACTTGGTGAACAGGTTGACGATGGCGGTGATGAACAACACTGCGGAGATGAGAGTCAGTCCCACAGGAATTTCGGTTTTTCCAATGTGTAGATTCCCGGGCACTTTCCATTCCCGGTTCCCTGGCTCGGTGAAGCGCAGGACCAATACAGCCAGCGACTTCGTAGCGAAGCTCCAGATCACTCCGAAGGCATAAAGCGCAGCCAGCACGTACACGTTGCCCAGGCTGAGGATGATGGTAAGCAACTGCATGCCGACGATCAGATTGATAATCCGGTAACTCGTCCCGTAGCGGTTATGTGGGCGCTGAAACCAACTGGTGAGCACTCCGTCTTCAGCCACGCGATTTAGAACACCGTTCGCGCCAACAATGGAAGTGTTCTGGGCGCCGGCCAGAATCAGCACACCTACCAATACGACGAAGCCGTGAAAGAGCAGCTTCAGGCTGGTCGGCCCTACGAGATACATGGCGATGCCGCCGATAAGGTTGGCAAAGTAGTCCGGTCGGACCTTATCCGGAATGATCATGACTGCGAAGAAAGAGACCAGAGAGGTGAAGAGCAGGCTGTAGATGAAAATCACGAGCCCTGTCTTCTCCAGGTTCTTCAGCTTAGGATGTTCAATTTCGCGATTGACCTGGGCCAGCGTCTCCTCGCCGCTCATGGCCAGCACGGAGTGCCCGAAACCCACGAACAAGATGATCCACGTAATGTGGCTGAACCAGGTTCCATTCAGCCAGCCCAGCGACTCTTTATTCAGCGGAATTACGCCCGCGTGCAGCGGATTCGGAGGCAACTGAATCGGCGCGCGCAAAACCGTGAGCGTGCACCAGATGATCAGAATCACCACCATCACGGTAGTAATGATCATGATCTGCAGTGCCTTCTGGCTGGATTCGTGGATGCCCTGCGTGTTCTTCCACCAGAAGTAGAAGACGATGATGACGGCCAACCCTGCGGCAAAATGGTCGTCGGAGAAATTCAGAGGCCGGTGCAGGTAAACCCCTATGTCCTTGATGAAACCAGCCAGATATTGCCCCGCCGAAACCGCGCTGATCGGACCTGTCAATACATAGTCGAACAGCAGGGCTGAGACGGAAAACTTGGCCAGCGTTCCGCCCATGGCTTCCTTCACCACGCGATAGACGCCGCCGCGCACGAACATGCTGCTGGATTCGATATACAGCGCGCGCACCGCATAGCTGAACAGCATGACCGCCAAGATGAACCAAGGCGCGCTTTTGCCAATCACCTTCTCGGCATCGCCGCCCGCGTAGTAAGCGGAAGAGGCCAAATCGGACAATACGATGGCGGAGGCGCGCCAAAAGGAGATGAAGGTCAACATCACCGTGGTGGCGACGAAGACTTTTACCGCCGGTTTTGTACTGTCAGGGACTGTGGCCATGCTTCTTATGAATGGCAGAAACCGCAATTAAGGCTGAACCCAATGAAGATAGCACAGGAGACAGCTAAAGCGTTTCAGCCGGGTCTCTGGGCCTGCTTTTGGCGGTGTCGTCTAGGTGGTGCTAGGTTTCTTCGGCGCAAAGTAGGTGTGCGTAATGCGGTCGTGCCAACAGAGGGCGTCTTCGTCGAGAAAAACCCAGAGGTACCCCATCCCCAGGGAGACGGCGGAAAGCCAGGCGGCCAGCACGCGCCAGCGGCGTAGGGAACGATTCGGCGAGGTGCCGTCGAAGTGTGCAAGCTCCAGGCGGGCCACGAGCGCTCCCGGGGTATTGGCGGCATAGACGATCAGCAGGTACTGATACGCCGCCCAGAAAACAAGAGGAATTCCGATCGCGAGGCTGACCATCTGAATCAGCGGCGGACGCACTGCCGCCACCTTCCAGAATATGTACCCGAACAGAGCCGAAGCCGCTGCAATCACCATCCCATCGACTACTGCGGCCATCACCCGCGAGCCAAAGCGCGCTCTTTGCACAGGAATGTCGATGCCCGGCCGCTTTTCGACCTCTTTGTGCTCAACCCCGTCAATAGTGATTCCACCCAGAGCCGGCGGAGCCGGTTCAACCTCGGGCACATCCAGAATTCGCGGCCGTCCGCTGACCGGTTCCGCTAGTTGATCCGGTGGAGGCACCGGCGGTCCCCAGGCAAATCTCGGAAACTCGATGATCTTCGCACTGGCCTGCCCACCGCTGGAACGTGCAGGATGACGAACTGCCGGCGCGGCCGCCGCGGCGTTCGCCTGCCGCAATTGCGCTTCCCCCTCGACGACCGCCGAGGGCGACTGTATCATCGCCTCCAACGCGAGGGCATGGTTCGAGACAGACTCAAACGTAGGGGGCGACACAGATCCGCCGACCGCGTTCGCGCTCGCACTCGATTCAAAGGCTTCAAACCTCAGGCTGAGAGATGGGTACCGGGGCGGACGCACCTTGCGTCGTGCGCGATATCGATTCACCCGGGCAGACAGTTCGTCGCGCCACGCTCCAACTTCTGCGGTGTCATCGCCAGTCGCCCTCGAATCGGTAGTGTCCAGGAGCTCCGATTGGCAGCGACAAACTTCACCACATTGAGGACAATTCATGAAGGCCAGTCTTTCAAATCACACCAGCGAAATCGCAACCCTTTGCGTGCAACGTACAACCGGGAGTGAACCAACGGGAATCCTAGCCTTTTTGGCCACTTTGCCTCGCGGCCAGCCCCGTGCTAACTTCACGATGCCGCGACCAGAAAGCCGAAAGGCTGGTACGGCTTCGATGGAAGAACTTCTTCCCTCGATTTTCTTCCGATGACTCTTCGCACTAGATTCCTTATCACGGCGCTGTTTCTTTGTCATCAGCTTCTCGCTTTGGCGCTAGTAACCAGCCAGTTGCCGTCAGAAGATTCCCATCGATTAGTTACCTCCTCATCGCAGGCCCCGCATAAACCAGAAACTCGGGAATCGCTATCGAACTCTCCTTGCGCGCAGCAGGCCGCAACCGAGGACTCCGACTCGGCGACCATCTGCGCCGACCAGCAGGAAAAAATCGGCGATATCTACAAACTGCACGGCAACGCGGAAATCCACTACCGCACCTACATCCTGCGCGCCGACGAACTAACCTACGACTCTGATAGCGGCGAGGCCACGGCCTCGGGACACTTCGCACTCGACGGCGGCCCCAACGACGACCACCTCCGAGCCAGCCACGGAACCTACAATCTGACGGCCGAGACCGGACGCTTCTCCGACGTGACCGCGACCACTGGCCTCCGCTTTCACGGCAGCCGCGCCGTCCTGACATCGACCGCCCCCTTCGCCTTCTCCGGCAAAATCGTGGAGAAGACCAGCCCTGATCACTATCTGGTCTACGACGGCACTATCACCACCTGCGAACTTCCGCGTCCGAAGTGGCAGTTTGAGGCGCACAAAGTAGTCGTGGACGTGGGCGGCAATGCCAGCATCTACCACAGCACATTTGTCTTGCACGGATTTCCGATCTTCTACTTTCCCTACGCCACCCACCCCGTAGCCCGGGAGGCCAGAGATACCGGATTCCTGGTGCCGACTGTGGGCCGCTCCTCCACCAAGGGCAACATCGTCGGCGACTCCTTCTACTGGGCCATCAATCCCAGCATGGACGCCACCCTGGGCGCGGAATATTTCTCCCTGCGCGGATGGTCGCAACGCGGAGAATTCCGCGCCCGCCCCAGCGACACCTCTTACATTGACTTGGATTTTTTTGGCGTGATTGATCGTGGCATCGGCACGCCACCGTTGCGCGAAGGCGGACAGGAGGCGCGACTGACGGCGGAAGGCAACTTCTACGGCTTCCGTGCCATTTCCAATATCGATTATCTCAGTTCGTTTCTCTTCCGCCTGGCCTTCAACGAAGTCTTTAGTCAGGCAGTAAACTCGGAAGTAAAATCGCAGGTTTTTCTCTCCAAGACTTTCGAAGGCGTCTCCTTCGGCGGCATGGTGGAGCGCTATCAGAACTTCTTTCAGACCGTCAATGCCAACGGCACGCTCTCCAATCCTCCCACATTTGATTCCATCCGTATCCTGCACACTCCCAGCGCCGACGCATCCAGCGTAGACCGCCCCGTATGGCATTCGCCCTTCGTTTGGTCGTTCGACGGCTCGCTGGCCGGGCTTTCCCGCGGCGAACCTGGCTTTCATACCGGAGAAATTCTGGCCCGCTTCGATTTCAGCCCTGAGATTTCTCTGCCCTTCCAGTTTCACGGCTGGTCGCTTCGCCCTGCACTCGCACTACACGATACCTATTACACCGAGCGCTTCGTCAACGGAATTGCCCTCCCCAAACCCACCAACCGCCAGGCTGTGGAAACCTCGGTGGAAATACGGCCTCCGGTTCTGGAGAAAATATTCGACCGGGAATTTCTGGGCAGGAAGTGGAAGCATGCCATCGAACCCAAGGTCGTCTATCGAGCCGTGACCGGTGTACACAACTTCGCCAATATCCTGCACTTCGACGAGCGCGACATCCTGAGCAATACGCACGAAGTGGAGTACGGATTCGTCACCAGGCTCTACGCGAAGCCCTCGTCCTCTTCGCAAATTCAGGAGTGCGATACTCCCATGACCGGCCTTGCAGTCGGCGCCGCCGCGCCGGAGCAGTTCGTCCCCTGGCAGCGCGTCAGCAACCTCGACAATCAGCCTTGCACTCCGGGTCCGCAAGCCAGGGAAGTAGCCACATGGGAAGTGGAGCAAAAATATTTCCTCGATCCCACCTTCGGCGGAGCCGTTGTAACTGGGCAGCGCAACGTCTTTACCACCACTGAAGATCTGACCGGCATAGCCTTCGTCACTCAGCCGCGTCATCTTTCTCCACTTGTGTCGCGCCTGCGGGCCGCCACCAGTAGCCGCACCGATACCGAGTGGGACCTCGATTACGACTTCCAATTGGGCCGCGTGAACGAGAGCACACTGCTGGTCAACTACAATCTGGGATCCTTTACCGTAGGCGGCGGAGATGCGTTTTTACAAATTCCCCAGCCCAACAAGATTCCCCTCAAGTATCAGCAGTTCCGAGTGGCCCTAGGCTACGGCGGCCTGGCCCGCCGCGGATTCAGCGCAGCCAGTAGTTTTGGTTTCGATGACGAAACCAAGAAACTACAGTTCGCCACCGCGCAAACCACCTACAACTGGGACTGCTGCGGCGTGACCCTGGAATATCGCCGATATGCCATTGCCAATGTCCGGAACGAGAATCTATTCCGCTTCACCTTCAGCCTGGCAAACATCGGATCCTTCGGAAATCTGAGACGTCAGGAGCGGCTGTACTGATATAACATTTTGCAAACCAACAAGTGTAAGCGTTACCCTGGATCTACACGGCGCCGTGAGTCTACGCGTCGCCGGTGAACTCTGCGCGACCGTGGAAGAGCGGCCCTTCATGGGCCCCGTAAGAGCGAGAAGTCAGCTCAGGCTTCAGCCGCTGTGGTTACGTTTCCTTGGAAAGGTTGAATCGCTCGCACCCTCCTGATGCTAAGGGTCAGCGCCGGACTGGTACCATAGCAAATATGCAGGCCCCCCAACCCGACAACGGCAAAAAACAGTCGAAGCTGCAGTCAGAGCTGAAAGCTCTGGGCCGACTCCTGGTTGCCTATTCCGGCGGCGTGGATTCCGCCTATCTCGCCTGGGCCGCCTACCGCGCACTGGGCGCAGGCATGCTGGCGATAATCGCCGACTCTCCCAGCCTGGCTCGCACTCAACTGAGCGATGCAATTTCATTCGCCAATGAGCAGGACATTCCGCTCGAAGTCATCTCCACCTCCGAACTCGATCGGCCCGAATATACGCGCAACGACGGCCAGCGCTGCTTTCAGTGCAAAGACGAACTTTTTGCGGTAATGGAAAAAATCCGCGCCGCGCGCGGCTTCGACGCAATCGCTTACGGGTTAAACCTTGACGATCAAGCCGACTTCCGCCCCGGCCAGCAAGCTGCTAAGCAGCATCACGTTGCCGCCCCGTTGCTTAAGGCCGGGCTCGCCAAACAGGAAATCCGTGAACTCGCCCGCCAGGCGGGCCTGCGTATCTGGGACAAACCTGCATCCGCCTGCCTCGCCTCGCGCATCGAGTACGGCCGTCCGGTCACGCGCGAGGCCCTCGACGTGGTCGAACGCGGCGAAGACGCGATTCGCGCCCTCGGCTTCCGCCAGTTCCGCGTGCGTCACCATGGCGACATTGTCCGCATTGAAATCGCCCGCGAAGAACTGGGCCGCGCCTTGAATCCGGCCATGGCAGCTCAGTTTGCAGCGATCTTCAAAACCCTGGGATTCAAGTTCGTGACTCTGGACCTCGAAGGATTCCGCTCCGGATCTATGAACGCCCTCCTGCCCGCCGAACAACTCCGCCGCAGGGGGTAGAAGTGGATCCGTGCGTGCATTTCCGAAGGAGAAGCGGAATCGACTTAGCCAAGATTTCAGCCGCGCCGCGGCATGGGAAGATCCAGTCACAGAAAGAATCAGTGAGAACCCGAGTGCAAACACGCGGGAACGAAATCGCGGAGATATCTGCCCCGGAGGGGCGCCTGAAGTTCTTCAGACACACCCGGCAGTGCCAGCTGAAATACGAAAATCACGCCAGTCCCGGAAAATGGCACCCCTTCCGACGCACGCTCGGGAAGAACATCAGCCAATCCCGCCCCGCATTCGCTATGAGATAATCAGAAGATAACTAGCGATGCTGAGGCGGTTCCTGTTGAGCTTATTTCGACGTGCATTACTGATCCTGGTTTTGGTTTGCCTGGGTTGTGTTGCCCAATCGGGGTCTCCCGACGTAGCTCGCAAAATCGAACACCAGGTGCGCTCTTTCTACACAATCCCCGCTGAAGTAAAGGTAACCGTCGGCGCCGTTACTCCCGGCAGCGACATTCCGGGATTTGACGCGGTCTCCGTAAACATCGACGGGGGCGAAGGCAAGTCGAAAGATTACAAGTTCCTGCTCTCCAAAGACCGCGCCATCATGCTGCGCGTGACTAAGTTCGATCTGAACAAAGATCCGTTCGTCGACGTGATGAACAAAATCGACGTCACGGGCCGTCCTTCGCGCGGAGCCAAATCCGCCAAGGTTGTGGTTGTCGATTTCGACGATTTCGAATGCCCCTTCTGCTCGCGGATGCATGCAACCCTGTTTCCCGAGATCATTAAGGAATACGGCGACCGGGTCACGATCATCTACAAAGACGACCCATTGTCCGAGATTCATCCCTGGGCGATTCATGCGGCCGTCGATGCCAACTGCCTGGCAGCCCAAAGCACCGATGCCTACTGGGACTTCGCCGACTACGTCCACGCCAATAAGCGCGAGGTGGACGCGGAAAAAACTCCCGCGGCGCGCTTCGATGCGATCGACAAGATTACGGTTCTGCAAGGGCAAAAGCACAACCTCGACGTGGCCAAGCTGCAAGCCTGCGTCAAAGCGCAAAAAGAAGATGCCGTGAGAGCATCCATGAAAGAAGCCGACGATCTGGGCGTGAACGGAACCCCGGCTCTGTTCATCAATGGCCAGAAAATTGACGGCGCCGTTCCCATCGGCGAGGTGCGCGCCGCGCTGGACGCCGCTTTGCGGGACGCAGGACAACCCGTGCCCCAGCACGTACAATCGTCCTCGGCACCGGCATCGCGATAACCCGCGAATTAGGCGCCCTGTCTGAATTTTCCTTTATGGTTGCAGTCAGGAACGGAGAAACATTCTTGAAAAAGACCTCATTGCTTGCACAGGCTGCCGCAGCGCTCTCTGCAGCCGTTCTGCTTGCGTCCCTGACCGCATGCAACCAGCGAACCAGTGGCGACGTGATGGCGACGGTGGATGGCCGGAAGATTCTGAAATCGGACGTCGACGGCTACTATGAGACCCAGGTCGCTTCGGCGCAGCAGCAGCCGACGGGCGAGCAGGCTACGGCGCTACGACTGAATATTTTGCACCAACTCATTGAAGACGAAATCGTGATGCGTCGCGCCGAAAAACTCGGCCTGCTGGCAACCGACGAAGAGGTCGACCGAAAATATAACGAAATCAAGTCTCCCGCTTCCCAAGATGAGTTCGAAAAGCGCCTCCAGGAGAAGAAGATCTCTTTGGCCGATTTCAAGCGCGACATTCGCCGCTCCATTACCCTGGAAAAGGTAATGAACAAAGAGGTATCTTCAAAGATCAACGTCACAGATCAGGACATTGCAAACTACTATAACGCGCACAAAGGCGAATTCAATCTGATCGAACCGCGATACCACCTGGCCCAAATCATGGTTACTCCGGCTCCGAACCCGCAGGCACAAAACCAGAACGACAAGGCACAAAACGAAGGCGATGCGCGCAAGAAAATCCAGATGATCGGGAACCGTCTGGACAGTGGCGACGATTTCGCCAGCCTGGCGATGAAATATTCGGAAGACCCGGAGACCTCGGGGAATGGAGGCGATCTTGGAACCGTGCCCGAGTCTGGACTGAAAGGAACCGATCCCGCCACGCGCGACGCCGTCATGAAACTCAAACCGGGGCAGTACAGCACCATCATCAGCGTGGTAAATCCCGCGACCAGGCAAGCTCTGGGATTCCGCATCGTTAAACTGGTTTCCAAAGAGCCCGCGGGACAGCGCGAACTGTCCGATCCGCGAGTGCAGCAAGCCATTCGTTCGCAGCTTCACGACCGGCGCGAGCAATTGCTGAAAGCCGCCTACTACGAAGTCCTAAGGGATTCCGCCAAGGTCGAGAACTACTACGCGAAGAAGATCCTCGACAGCAACGGCATGGAAAAGTAGGAGTGCGTTCTTTACGACCTTCGCGGATTTTCTTCGCGGCATTGCGGTTAGCTTAAATCGCGGGTCTTAAAATACAGAGTACGCCAAGGATTCACACAGAGCGCAAAGGTAAAGAGCTTAAAGATATCGATGAACGGAAATCTATGAAGGACTGTTTACTCGACAATTGCCAGCACGTCTCCCGGGTTCACAGCGTCGCCTTCGCTGACCGGAATCTTCCGAATCGTTCCCTTCTTCGGCGATTTGATTTCGTTCTGCATTTTCATCGCCTCCATTACCAGCACGCCGCTTCCAGCTTCCACTTCGTCTCCCTCCCCTACCAGCACGCGAACAATTTTGCCTGGCATGGGAGCCGTAAGTTTTTTGGGGCCATGATTGTCCACTTGGCGGACGCGTCCGCGTAACGAGCGCGGATCGCGGACTTCTGCGGCAAAGCATGCGCTGCCCACCCAAAGATGCGTCTCGCCCGCCAGCCGTTCGCACTTCACTTCGTAGGCCTGGTTGCCGATACGGAGAGAAAGCACATTGGGCCTGACCAGCACAGCGTCGACTTCGACTTCCCGTCCATCGACGCGGCACGACCAACGGCCGTCTGCTCGATTGAGATCGAGCCGGTAAATCTTGCCGTCGATGGTGATGTGGTAAGTCACGCAAACCAGCGGCCAGTTTCCGGTTCCCACTTGTCAGTAAATCGGTGTCTCATCGCATCGCCTCTTTCTTGGCCGCGATCTGCCAGTTCGAGGCGTTGGGCTTGTTATTCGACGAATCATTCGCGCCGGAGTGTTCATTCTGTCCGGCGAGGGCAGAACCCAAGGTCGCAAATACTCCGCCAGCGATGGCCGCGGCTTCGATTGCCTCCGGATGTTTCACCGTTTCGACACGTGTCTTCTTCAAGAGGCGGTCGAGAAAACCGGTGTCGACCTTGGCGGCACGAAAATCCGGATCGCTCAGAATGCGACGGAACAGCGAAATATTTGTCTTGATCCCGCCCACAAAATATTCGTTCAGTGCGCGAGTCAGCCGACCAATAACCTGGTCGCGGTCGGTCCCATAGCCAATCAGTTTGGCCAGCAGCGGATCGTAGTCCATCGGCACAGTCCAGCCTTCGTACATACCGCTGTCGTGGCGGATTCCGGGTCCCGAAGGCGTCAGCAGCAATGTAACCTTGCCGGGACTGGGGAAATAATTGTTGTCGGGATCTTCGGCATATATGCGGCACTCGATGGCATGTCCGCGAATTGCGACCTCTTTCTGCGTGAAGGGCAAGCGCTCACCCGCTGCGATGCGAATCTGCAGGTGAACCAGGTCGAGTCCCGTGATCAACTCCGTTACCGGATGCTCCACCTGCAACCGCGTATTCATCTCGAGAAAGTAGAAATTCTTTTGCTGGTCAACCAGAAATTCAACGGTGCCTGCGTTCGTGTATGCAGCGGCCTGGGCAACGCGAACGGCGACTTCGCCCATTCTTTTTCGCATGTCAGAATCAACGATCGGCGATGGCGCCTCCTCGACCACCTTCTGATGACGGCGTTGCAGCGAACATTCGCGCTCGCCGAGATAGACCATGTTCCCATGCTCGTCGGCTAGCACCTGCATCTCGACGTGGCGTGGATTGACGATCGCCTTCTCGATATAGACTTCACTATCGTCGAAGGACCGCTCCGCCTCGCTGCGCGCGCCCTCGAGCGCCGACTTCAGTTCGTGCGGCGAGGGTACTAAACGCATGCCTTTTCCGCCGCCGCCCGCGGCTGCCTTCAGCATTACGGGATAGCCGATTTGAGCGGCAACCTGCTCGGCTTGCTCAAACGATTCGAGGCCGCGAGAAGTGCCAGGCACAAACGGAACGCCTGCGCGCTCCATCGCTTGCCGCGCGCGGGTTTTCGATCCCATGGCTTCCATGGCCGCCGCGGTGGGGCCAATGAACTTTATGCCCGCGCCGGCGCAGGCTCGGGCAAACTTTGCGTTCTCGGACAGAAATCCGTAACCGGGATGGATGGCGTCGGCATCGGAGCGCGCGGCGACGTCGAGAATCGTTTGCATGTTGAGGTAAGACTCGGAGGCCGCAGCTGCGCCGATGGGATAAGCTTCATCGGCTTTGCGGACGTGCAGCGAGGTGCGATCCACGTCAGAATAGACGGCAACGGTTGCGATTCCCATCTCGTGGCAGGCGCGGATGACGCGGACAGCAATCTCGCCACGATTAGCGATCAGAATTTTCTTGAACATTTTGTCGGCAGCGACGTCCAGCGAACTCCAGATTTTACAGGAGATTCTGGGGTAAGTTGACTCGCGGCATCCGGATTGTGCTCAATTTTATTTCGAAGGGATTCGCGAAAAGCTTACGGTGAAGGGCGCCTGGGGCTTGTTCTGATCCGACCGCAGCCAGCGGTGGCAGGGGAGGAAGCGGTAGCGGATCAGGGTCCAGATCGCGAGCCATCCGTCGGAGTGGCGAATTTTCTTGCCTTCGATTGCCGAACGCGGATGGTAGGAGATGGGGACTTCGGCGATTCTCTCGCCCAGGCGACAGAGTTTGGCGGTCACTTCGGGGCAGAACTCGAAGCGACGACATTGCAGATGGAGTTGCGCCAGTAGCGAGCGGCGAATCACCTTATAGCAGGTTGCTTCGTCGTGAATTCCGGCGCGGTAAAGAAAGTTTGTGAGGTGCGTCAGGAGCTTGGCTCCGAGAAAGAAGCGCAGGCCGCGTTCTGGCCGGTCCGGGCGTACACCGTAGACAACGTTCGATTTTCCTTCTTCGAGCGGGCGCAGCAAGCGGGGATAATCTTGCGGGTCATATTCTAAATCGGAGTCCTGAATAAGCACGTACTCGCCGCGAGCGTAGGCGAGGGCGGTGCGGATGGCCGCTCCTTTGCCGTAGTTTTTTTCGTGGAACAGCACGGTGACGTCGTCGACGGGCGGGAGCGATTGCAGCTTTTCGCGGGTACCGTCGGTCGAGCCGTCGTCGACGATGATGATTTCTTTTTTTACCGGCGAGGCGTGGATCGCCTGCAACAGTTCGTCCAGGTGGGCGGCTTCGTTGTAGACCGGGACGATTACCGACACGGATTCCTTCCAGCGATCGGGGGGCGTTGGCTCGTGGCGTGGTGCGGTTTCCAGGGACGACATGTTCATGTTCGGTTGTCGAGCGTCATTGGTCTGTGTGCGAGATCCTTCCCTTCGCCTAAAGAATGGCTCCGGTCAGGATGACGCTGCCGTAAAGTTCAAATCGCCCGTTCTGCTCTGAACTCGAAAATGCGCGCTCATTCGAGGATTTTCTAGCATAGTATCATCTGAAACTGGACGGCCTCCAATCCTCAGCATGCTCCCACCCGACGCCGCGGTGAAATCGAGCCTAGGCGCTTCGCCGTTTCGCTTGGCCGCGGTACGCCGCGTTCATGGGCTTACCCTTCTTCTGCTTCTGGTTGCAGCCACTGCGATCCGGTTCTTTCACATTGTAAGCAAGCCCTTCTGGTTTGATGAGTGCTTCAGCGTGGAAGTCGCGCGAATTCGCTGGAGCGACTTTCTGCACTTGCTGTGGTGGCGCGAAGCCAATATGGTGTTGTACTACGGCGTGTTGCGGTCGTGGCTGACCGTTAATCGCCACTCCGGGCAAAGCCCCTTCTTCATTCGCAGCCTTTCGGTTTTGATTGCCGCGGCCACATTGCCGGCAATTTATTGGCTGGCCGGACTTTTGTACGACCGGCGCGTGGCTTTGATTGCGGCGGCGCTGTTTACATTCAATGCCTACAACGTTCGCTATGCCCAGGAAGCGCGAAGCTACGCGTTGTTCCTGCTGCTGGCCACGCTTTCTTCGGGCTTCCTGATTGCCTATTTGCGCAAATCTGTGCGGCGCCACTGGCTGGGGTACGTCATCGTCAGCGTTTTGGGGGTCTACGCGCATTTATATGCCCTGCTGTTGGTGGCCGTGCAGTGGCTGGCTGCGCGCAGGCTGGGCAACTCTAGCAAGCCTGAGGATGAAACTGTTGCACGCTCCGCGCAGTTGCGCCGGGCGTGGGTCGCGATCGGGCTCGCGCTGCTGCCGTTGCTGGTTTTTGTAGCGAAGACTGGCGCCGGACCGATCCGTTGGATCACACGCCCCGGGGTTCGCGATGTGCTGGAGTTTTACGAGCATCTGGCAGGAAGCAACAACTGGGCCCTTCTACTGATCTACGCAGTCGCCTGCGTTGCGGCGGTGATGCCGCTCGGGAAAAAGCTGTTCGTCCGCGGCGAGAGTTGGGAGCCCGGTTGGGAGACCTGGCGCGCGCAGTTTCTTCTGCTCTGGCTGATCTTTCCTGTCCTGCTGACGGTTTTGTTGTCGTTGGCGCGCCCGGTATTTCTAGGGCGCTACATGATCTTCTGCCTGCCAGCGCTTCTAATTCTGGTAGCGGCGGGACTGGCGCGGCTGCGTGCGGCATGGCTTCTGGCGGCGGTGCTCAGCGGGATCCTGCTGCTGGGCTTGCAGGGAATTCTTTTCGTGTACGGCCACGACTTCGACAACGAAAGGGATGCTTCGGGCGCAGCCAGCAACTTCATTCTCGCCCATTCCGAACCGGGAGATGCGGTTATTTTTCATATTGCGGCGACTCGCGTTGCCTATGATTTTTTTTTCTCACTGCGAGCGGAGGCGAAGGCGGGCACGGCTCCACTCGGGCCTGAGATTGTTTTTCCACATCACGGAGACAGGCTCGACTATCGCGACTTCACGGGTAAACCTGCGGAGGAACTGGTGCGCGCCGCAGGGGCCAGCCGTACGCGGGTGTGGGTCATGCTGATGAACAATGGGGCTAGGGAGAACCCTGATGCTACGACGGTGATGCTGACGAGAGTTCTGTCGGAATCGTTTGCCAGCGTGAATCGGTGGGAATTTGCGAAGGTCGAGGTGTTGTTGTACAGCAAGCGGTAGACCGATCCAAGAGGGAGCGCAAAAGCCTGAACCGCAAAGGTCGCTGAGGAGCGCCGCGAAGGACGCAAAGAAAAAAAGACAACAAGGCCCGGCAGTTACAGCTTTCACTAAAGAACGAAAAGCCTCCTTGGCGTGAGCGACGCTAAGAGGCTGAATTTATGATGCAGATTAATGTGATCTACTGCTTGTCCACCGTAATGCCACCCTGGGAGTTTTGGGCTGCTTTTTCGGCTTTGGCTTTCTTGACTCGAAGGGTTTCATCGACCCAGTGATCGGCGGTTTTCAGGTCTTCGGCGCGGCCGGGCAGATCGTCGCACTCCACATCGCCTTTTTCGCGATACATCAGGTTCAGGTAGGCCATGGCATCGTCGTAATCGGGACGGATTTGGATGGCCTTATTGAGGCTGTCGATGCCCTCCTGGATCGCGGGGGCGTTCTTTGTCTTCAATTGTTCGCAGACCTTCTTCTGGTCTTTATTCTTGGGATTCAGATTCTCTTCCGGCCTCATGCCCAACTTGGCGCGTTCTTCCATGCGCGGCTGGTAGGCTGCGGTCCAGTCAATGACGCCGATGGAGTAATAAGGTTCGGGGTCGTTGGGGTCGAGGTCGGACGCCATGCGATAGTACTTCTTGGCCTCGTCCCATTTCTTTTCGTTCAGATAGAGGTAGGCTATACCCTTAGCGGCATTCACCTTCTGCTCTCGCGTGGGATTGGCGTCGATGACCTTTTGATACTCATCGATGGCCTGCTGGGCTATGCGCAAATTATCCGGCGAATCTACCTGCGGAATGTATTGCGACACAAATGCAGTGGCCAGATACATACGGGCGTTTATGAGGCCGGGGTCCAGTCGAACCGCCTGCTGAAAGTGATCGATGGCCTGCTCGTAATGGTTGTTCTTGAACGATTCCACGCCCTTGTTGAGCTGGTCGCGCGCCCGTAGCTTGTCGCATCCTACAGAGGAGAAGAGTGCCAGCAGCGCCGTCGCCAGCGTAAGCAGTTTTGCGGTCTTATTCATTGCGGTATAAGTCTCCCTCGACAGAGCATCCTAGGCCCAGAGACATCGGTTTGACAAGCGCAGCCTGAAGCGCCTAATGACAAGCGCGTGCCGCGACAGCACGGAAGCGTATAGGCTTCCGTGCTGTGGGCAGAGAATACAAGTTTCGCAAACCCACGGGTCCAAGTTCTACTTTTCGAGCCCACTGGGCAGGCAGTTTAGCCGCCCGCTTCGATCTTCGCGGTAATTAGGCCGACCTTGTCCACGCCGGCGGCATGGGCAATATCAATGACGTTTGCTACGTTGGCGAATGGAATAGCATCATCGCCCTTCACGAACATCACCTTTTCCTGCCGCAATTTGTAAATGTCGGTGAGACGGCCCTGGAGATTGTCCCAGGTCGCGTCCTCGTTGTTGATCTTGACACCCGGAGCCTGGCCCGCGCCCAGGTCGATCAACTGCACGACGACGGTACGGTCGGGCGTATTGTTCTTGGGCGCGTTGGGCGGAGGCGGCTGAGGAACGAGCGCATCCAGTCCCTTAGGCGTGACGGGCGAGATTACCATGAAGATGATCAGCAGCACCAGAAGCACGTCAATGAGCGGTGTGACGTTGATGTTTGCACTTTGGCCTCCGCTCGGGCCGACTGCCATACCCATGATGGTTCTCCTCTTATTGCGCTAAACCCGTTTATTGCGCTAAACCCGTTCCGTTAAACCCGCTTACCTTGCAGCCCTCATTGCCCTGGCGTGGCCGGAGGCGGCGGGGTAGTCGCAGTCTTTTTCTGCTCGGTCAGCAGGCCGAGGTCGTCGACCCCGGCAGCTCGAACGGAATCAACGACCTGCACCACGCTGCCAAAGCGGGCTCGCATGTCGGCTTTCACGTACACGCGTTTGTCCTGCTTGTTGGCCAGGCGATCTTTTACCTTGCTGGTGAGGTTGTCGACTGCCATCTGCTCGCTGCCGAAATAGACTTTGCCGTCGCGAGTAATGGAGACGAGCAATGCGTCTTCTTTGTCTGCGTCGGGCATCTGTTCCGGGTTGTTGACCGGAGCCATATCCACGCTGATCCCTTTTTGCAACATGGGTGTGACCACCATGAAGATGATCAGCAGAACCAGCATCACGTCCACCATGGGCGTGACGTTGATTTCGGAACTGATCTTGGCGCCTTCGTTTCTCTTTGCTAATGCCATAGCTTGGTATCTCCCGTGCTTCCGCCGCGCTCAGCAGGCCAGGGAATCCGCTCTCAGGTTGGGAAGGCCCGGCGCCGGATTGCTCCAGCGCCGGACAAGCAACTCACTGCGGAAACCAGGCCGAGCCGCTTACCGGCGAATATCGCCGCGTTTCTTCAGGAAGTAGTCGATGAGTTCGCTGGACGAGTTGTCCATCTCGACATCAAAGGCTTCCACGCGGCCGGTAAGATAGTTGAACATCATGACGGCCGGGATGGCGACGAGCAGGCCGATGGCCGTCGTAACCAGCGCTTCCGCAATACCGCCGGCGACTGCCGCAAGACCGGTGGCTTTGGAGTTGTTGATGCCGATGAAGGCGTTCAGAATACCCATCACCGTTCCGAACAGCCCCACGAAGGGCGCGGTCGAGCCGATAGTGGCGAGGCCACCCAATCCACGCTTCAGTTCGGCGTGGACGATGGCTTCGGTGCGTTCCAGAGCGCGCTTGGAGGCTTCGATGGTTTCGCCAGGGATGGCGCCCGGGCTATCCTGGTGAGCCTTGAACTCCATTAGACCGGCGGTGACAACCTTGGCCAAATGGCTTTTCTTGTTACGCTCGGCGACCTTGATGGCTTCGTCGATACGGCCATCGCGCAAAGCGCCGGCAACAGCCGGGGCAAAAGCGCGCGATTGCTTGCGAGCTGCGCTGTAGGCCATCCAGCGATCGATCATCACGCCAATGGACCAACCTGACATGATGAACAGGATAATGACTACGGTTCTGGCGACCCAGCCCATTGCCTTCCACAAACCCAATGGATCGGTGGCCAGAGTACCGCCGCCTTCCTGGACTATCCAGGAGGCTGCGGCAGAGATGTGAGCGAGACTACCTGCTAGGTGAGTTGCGAACATGAGTTGCTTTCCCTCCTCCGAACTCTCGACATTTACAGTTATCAGGACCCTTTGATGCGCTTTGCATTGCCAACCGCTGGCTAAAGAATTTATTCCACTCGTTGGGATTGCAACCTGAGCCGCACAGGCACAAAACCCCGGCAGGCCGTTCCTGAGAATCTGGCGTTACAGCGGCCGCGCCGGGCTTTCAGAAGTCTTTCCGGCGCACCAGGTCCCATTTGGGGCCGGAACGACAATGCACACTTCACTGTCGACTTCTAAGAAAAATGCGCCACGCTGGGGAGTCTAGCCCCCGGCGAGGGTAAAGTTCACCTGCACCTGAGTCTCGACCTCGACCGGTTCTCCGTTGAGCAGGTAGGGCTTGTACTTCCACTGCTTTACGGCTTCGATCGCCGCCGGAGCCAGCATCGGGTGCCCGCTGATCAACTGCAGGTTTTGAATGCTGCCATCCTTGCTGATCTGAGCCTGCAAAACCACTGTGCCCTGAATGCGAGCCTGGCGGGCCAGAGGCGGATAGGTCGGGCTGACCTTACGGATCAGAAGTCCGGAAGATACGCCGGAGGAAACACGTACGCGCGTCGGGGTGGCAATTTTCGGCGCCACCGTTGGCGTGGAGCTGAGCACGCTGCCGATCACGCCGCCCATCGATCCGCCGGGAACCCCTCCCGGAACGCCGCCTACTACGCCGGTGGAGGCCATGACCGGTGGCGGAGCCTCATCTTCTTTGATCATCTCAACTTTTTTGGGAATCTTGGTGGGCGTGCGCAACTCGCCGTTGATGATATCAGTCTGAACCTGTTTGACGACATGCACCGGAGCGGCGGCTGGAGGGGGTGGCGGTGGTGGTGGCGGGGGGGCCACCAGCATGAATAGCGTTGTACCTTTCGGCAGGGCTTCGGTGAAAATCAGCGGGATCAGTACCATGACGCCGATGATCATGACCTCCAGTACAAACGCGACCAATGACGTGCGGCCCCGCTTGGTCTTCAGCTTGCCGCCGGATTCAATAAGGCTGTCTTCAAACATATGAGTCTCCCCAGTACATCTTCGACCCCTACGGATACTTAGACACCGAACGCTTCCCCTTTGATCCCAGATTCCGTTACGGCCCTGCGGGCTAGCCAGCCTCGGAAGGCGTCTTTAAGCAAAAACCAATAACTGCCTATCTAACAAGGGCTAACGCAATCATTACCACCGCGCCATCGGGTATCTTACCTAGACCTGCCCGCCGGCATAGCCAACGGGCGTTTGCCCTTTTCAACCCGCCAATCCTGATAGGCCACCAGGATGGGCGCCGCAATCGCAATCGACGAATATGTGCCAATCAAGATGCCAATGACCAGCGCGAGGCTGAATCCACGCAACACCTCGCCCCCGAACAAAAAGAGTGCGAGTACGGTAAGGAAGGTTAGGCCCGCTGTCAAGATGGTTCTGCTCAGAGTTTGATTAATACTGCGATTCACGATATCCGCCAGTTTCTCGCGCCGCATGAGTTTAATGTTTTCCCGGATGCGGTCAAATACCACGATCGTGTCGTTATTAGAGTAACCAATCAGGGTGAGGATGGCCGCGATTACGGTGAGGGTGATGTCGGTATTGGTGAGGGAAAAGAACCCGACTGTGATCAAAGTGTCGTGAAAAACCGTCACCACGGCGGCCACCCCGTAAATCCACTCAAACCGGAAACCCAGGTAAACCAGCATCCCGGCCAGCGAATAAACCGTTGCCCACATGGCCTGATTCCGCAGCTGGCTGCCGACCTGGGGGCCGATGATCACGACATTGCGTACACCAAAATCTGAAACGAAGAAGCCATCCGCCAATGAGGCCGCAACGGCACGGTCGACTCCTGAGGCAGCTTGCAACTGGTCGGGCGAGTTCAACACCCCGCCCTGGACCTTGTCTCGATAATCGACGATGGCCTGCGCCTGCAAACTGTATTTCTGATCCGCATCGGCCCCCAGGTGCAGGGGGTCCTTGTCGAGCAAATAATTCTTGATGGTCAAAAAACTGGCGTTATTCAGGTCGATCTTTCCTGGCGGAGCATGAGTTTCAAGCGCCTGGATGATCTTCAGCTTGCCTTGGTCGAGGGCCTGCTCGCTGGTCTCGCGGACGTCGAGGTCGATCAAAACCTCGTTGTTTGCGACCGAGCCGTAACGCTGAATCTTCGGACTCCTCAAACCCGCGCGATCCATCTCCGTGGCGATCGCGCCATAGTCGGGCGGATGCGAGAATTTCACATAGACCAAGGTTCCGCCACGGAAGTCCACGCCCCACGGAATGTGGTGCCAGAACAACATGGAAAATAAGCCGGCGACACTGAAGATCAGCGAAAAGGCGAGAAAATACCACTTCTTCCCAAGAAAGTCGATATTCGTATTGCGAAAAAACTCCAAGGCAAAGGCTCCAGGTTTCAAAATTTCAAAGTTCCAACGTTTCAAGCTCTAGGCTTCAAGGTCAGTAGGGCTGATCGAACTTCGAAACCTTGAAACATTGAAGCTTTGAAACCTTGCTTCTAAATGCTGAGCGCTTCTCCGCGCTGCTTCCGACTGAGCACCCAGTCGAAGATGAAACGCGACACGAACACGGCGGTAAACAGGTTGGCCAGCAAGCCGAACGTGAGCGTGGTGGCGAATCCTTTGACCGGACCGGTACCAAAGATAAACAGAATCGCAGCCGAAACGATGGTGGTGACGTGCGTATCCACGATCGTGATCCAGGCATGGCTGAAGCCTTGATCCACCGCCGAAGGCGGAGTCTTACCGTTGCGCAACTCTTCGCGAATACGTTCGAAGATCAGCACGTTGGAATCCACGCCCATGCCGACCGTCAGAATCACCCCTGCGATTCCAGGCAGGGTGAGAGCGACATTGACTCCGGCAATGGAGGACCAGCCCAGGAATCCCAGCAAAATAATCAGGTTCATGATGAGCGCGACATCCGCATTGATGCCCGCGCCGCGATAGTAGACGAGCATGAAAATCAGCACGGCCACCATACCAACCACGGCGGCCCGCACGCCAGAGCGAATGGAATCCGTACCCAGCGACGGTCCCACGGTCTCCTCTTGCAAGTACTTGATGCTGGCGGGCAGGGCGCCTGAACGCAGGACCATAGAAAGATCTTTGGCCTGCTGCTCGTTCATATGTCCGCCGCTGATCGAGCCCTGGTCTCGGATCGGTTCCTTAATGCTGGCAACTTCCTGCACTTTGTTGTCGAGCACCACGGCCAAGTTGTCGCCGACGTGACCGGAAGTAAAGCTGTAAAATCTCTGTCCCCCCTCGCCGGTAAGCGAAAACGTCACGCTGGGCTGGCCGTTCTGGTCCGTGCTGGCCTGTGCGTCGCGCAGGTCTTTGCCGCTGACCGCGGAAACGCGAGAGACGAAACACCAGGTCTGCTCCGGCCCGTTGGCGCATTGGCCGGGCAGCAAGATCGAGTCCGCAGGCACGACCCCGCCCTTGGCCTGACGCGCTGCTTCCTCGCTGGGATAGGGGCCGTCCGTCATTTGCTTGATTTCCAGCATGGCGGTGGACTGCATGATGTCCTTCACGCGGCCGGAATCGTCGACGCCCGGTAGTTGTACCAGAATCTGGTATTGGCCGAGCCCGTGCGGCTCGATGGTGGGCTCGCTGACGCCGAGAGCGTCAATGCGGTTGCGGATGGTATCGATGGCCTGGGTGACCGCCTTATTTTTGAGGTCATTGAGCGCGGACGGCTTCATCGCGAGCGTCCAGGCATTTTGGGCGCCGCCGGTAATATCGTAGTCGGGAAGGCGGTTGTGCACGATGTCGAGCAGGTCTCCTCGGGCGCTCGATTGCACGCCCTTTAGGACGATCTGGTCGGGATTGCTTTGGGGATCGGTCTGAGAAACATCGGTGTAGTCGATCTTGCGATTGCGAAGTTGATCTTTCAGCACCTCGATTGCGTTCTGCGCGACTACGTTAACGGCGTCATTGACCTGCACCTGCAGAATGAGGTGCGTTCCACCCTTTAGATCGAGGCCGAGGTGGATATGATCGGTCAGCGCGGTGAGCAGACCTTGACCGGAAAAGCTTTTGGGAATGCCGAAGATTCCGAAAAGGAAAAACAGCAGCGTGCCCACGATGAACGCCAGCTTCCAGAGAAAATTCTTATTCATAAGGAAAAAAATCGTAACAAAACAAACCCGGATGCGATGTGCCTTTACTTCGTCTTCGGTTCTTCCTCTGCCGTAGTGACCTGCAGCACCGAAGCCTTGGTCACTTCCACGACAATATTATTTGGCGGAACACGGAGATGCACGGAATCGTCCCTCAGCGCCATGATCGTGCCTCGCAAGCCGCCACTGGTAGTGACTCTGTCGCCCGTCTTGAGCTGATCCAGCATGGCCTGCCATTTTTTTTGCCGGCGCTGCTGAGGCATGATCAAGAGAAAATAAAAAATTGCGAAAATGAAAATGAGGGGCGCCATACCGAGCCACCCCATACCGCCGCCACCACCGAGCTGTACTGCCAGCAAAAGATGCATATTGAGGTCGGAAAGTATGAATTCGCGAAAAACCGCGCGCGCCCATTAGCGCCGCGGGAGCTATTATGTCACCACGGAGTTTAGATCGACATCGGCCGGGTTCGTTCAGCTTTCAGGGCTTGAATCCGGGGAGAACGTCCCTGGAAGTCATGGTTTCGGTCGCGACCAGAGACCAGAAAGAAAACGGGACTCTTCCCCAAGTGAAATAGAATGCCGCACCCGCCGCATAGTGTCAAGGTAGAAACTCAGGTTGTGGATCGTGTTCAAGACTTGCGCCAGCACTTCGTTGGATGCATAAAGGTGGCGCAGATATGCTCGCGAGTAGCGCTGGCACACCCGGCAGCCGCAGTTCGGGTCAAGCGGCTCCGGATCCTGAGCGTAGCGCGCCTGCTTAATCGAGATTTTTCCTTCCGATGTAAACAGCAGCCCGTGCCGTGCAGCGCGGGTCGGCAGTACGCAATCCATCATGTCCACGCCGAGGCTAGCGTACTCGATGATCTCTTCGGGGGTCCCCACTCCCATCAGGTAGCGCGGCTTGTCGGCAGGCAAATGTTCGACCGTGGATTCGACCATCTCCCGGGTCTGCTCCCGCGGCTCTCCAACGCTGAGCCCGCCGATGGCGTAGCCGGGAAAGCCAATTTCGACGGTGCGTTCGGCGGATTCTTTTCGCAGCTCGCGGTCCATCCCGCCCTGGACGATGCCAAACAGAGATTGCGTCTGCTCGGATTGTTTGGGAGAAGACCATGGGGCGGAAGCCGCACTCCACGGAACCTTGTGCTTGTGTTCCTCGAAATACTTCTTGCTTCGCGCCGCCCAGCGGGCTGTCATCTCCATTGACGCTCTGGCGCGGGCTCGAGCCGCGGGAAACTCCGTACACTCGTCAAACGCCATGATGACGTCGGCGCCTAACCCGATCTGAGCCTCCATCGCACTCTCGGGGCTGAAGAAATGCAAAGAGCCATCCAGGTGCGATCGAAAAGTCACGCCTTCTTCGTTCACCTGGCGCAGTTCATTCAGGCTGAAAACCTGAAATCCGCCGGAGTCGGTGAGGATTGCCCGCCGCCAACCCATGAAATCATGCAGACCGCCCAGGCGTCGGACGGTGCCGATGCCGGGCCGCAAATAGAGGTGATAAGTATTGCCAAGAATGATGAGCGCGCCCAGTTCTTCCAATACGTCCTGAGGCACGGCCTTCACCGTCGCCTGAGTTCCGACTGGCATGAAGACTGGGGTCTCGATCTCCGCGTGCGGAGTGAGAAGGCGTCCGAGGCGGGCTTTGCTGGTGGTTGTGTCGATGCGGAACGCGCTGGACATTCTCTGGAATTGTAGCAACCGTACAGATTGAAGCTCCGGCCTCGAGCAAGGAGTCTCTGAGGCCCGGCGCCCGGCGCCGTTTCACTTCCGCTTCATTCTTTCGACGAACTTGCCGATGCCAACCACGGCTCGGCCTACTGTACCGCGTCCAATCTCCTGCGTGTGATCGCGGACGGTAACGCGCACCGTATAGAAACGCCCGTCGAACGATTCGAGAACCGCCTCGGCCTTGACCCGGGCGCCGATCCCACTGGCGGCTCGATGTTCAATGTTGATGGATGTCCCCACGGTGATCTCGTCGCCTTCACAGTAAGGCTGCAGCGCGTGAAATGCTGCGGTTTCCATCAGCCGGATCATATCCGGCGTCGAGTACACAGGCGGCAGCTCAGGATGGTGAGAGGTCAGCGTGTGCTTAAACTCGACCGTCTCCTCTGCCTCGCCGCGCGCGCCGAGGGGGATATTGTTGGCCAAAATCGTTTCCTCGATAAAAAGAAGAGTCCGCAATTCTATCGAAGTTTGGGGCTCCTCCTTGCGGGAGACGATCTTGCTAGAACTTGTTGCTAGAATTAAGACGCAGAGCTGTTAAATTAAGACGAAGAGTTGTTGAGGTACCGATTTTCGCTTTTTGCCTCGCTCCGCATGCAGTTCACCGAACAATTCGATGTAGTCGTCGTGGGCGCGGGCCATGCCGGATGCGAGGCGGCGATGGCTTCCGCGCGCATGGGCCTGAAGACAGCTTTGTTCACGCTCAACGTCGACCTGATCGCGCAGATGTCCTGCAATCCGGCGGTGGGCGGCATTGCCAAGGGACATCTGGTGCGCGAAGTCGACGCGCTCGGCGGCATCATGGGCGAGATTACCGACGCGGTCGGCATCCAGTTCCGTCTGCTCAACACTTCGCGCGGTCCGGCCGTGTGGTCGCCGCGCGCGCAATGTGACAAGCAGGCCTATCGCCTGAAAATGCGCGAGGTGCTGGAGTCGCAGCCGGATCTGAAGATCAAGCAGGCGGAAGTGGCGGATCTGATTGTGGAAAGCTCTCAGCTCTCAGCCGTCAGTTCTCAGCCCGAGGCCGACGATGCCCATGTGGAGACAGCCGCCCTCGGCTGTCCGGTCGAGCAAAGCTCGGCGGCGTCTGCCGGCGGTCGTATTCGCGGCATCAAGCTTCGCGACGGCCGCAGCGTGGGCGCGCACGCGGTTATCATCACTACCGGAACGTTTCTCAACGGTCTGATTCATTGCGGAGAGCAGCAGTATCCTGCCGGACGTTCTGGCGAGCCCAATGCGGTTCTGCTGGGCGAAGCGCTGAAGAAGCTTGGCTTGCGAGGCTGCCGTCTCAAGACGGGAACTCCGCCGCGCCTTGACGGCCGCACCATCGACTGGTCGCGTTTCCAAGTCCAGCCGGGGGATGTTGATCCCACGCCTTTCAGCTTCCGCACCAAGCGCGTGGCGCATCACGACTCGCAGGTACCCTGCTACATGGCCTGGACTACGCCGGGGACGCATCGCATCATCCGCGAGAACGTGCACCGCTCCCCCATGTACAGCGGGCAGATTCAATCGATCGGCCCGCGCTACTGTCCCTCGATCGAAGACAAGATCGTAAAGTTTCCCGACAAGGAAATGCACCAACTCTTCCTCGAGCCCGAAGGCCTGAACACGCACGAAATCTACGTCAACGGCATGAGCACCTCACTCCCGGTAGAAGTCCAGCTTGAGATCTTAAAGTCGATCCCGGGATTGGAGAATGCGGAAATGTTGCGGCCTGGGTATGCCATCGAGTACGACTCTATCGATCCCACGGAATTGGAGCGCACGCTCGAAACCCGTAAGATCGCCGGGTTGTTTCTCGGGGGCCAGATCAATGGCACGTCGGGCTACGAAGAAGCGGCGTGCCAGGGACTCATGGCGGGCATTAACGCCGCGCTGCAAGTGAAGCGTGAATCGCCGCTGATCCTTGACCGCACCGAGGCCTACACTGCAATCCTGATCGACGACCTCATTTCGAAAGGCACGAACGAGCCGTATCGCATGTTCACGTCGCGGGCCGAGTTCCGCCTGCACCTGCGCATCGACAATGCCGACCGCCGACTTACGCCCCACGGCCGCCGTATTGGCTTGATCTCTAATGAAGCCTGGGCAGATTTTCAGGCGAAGCAAGAGCGATTGGAAAAGATGAGAACATTGCTGGAACAGACCAAGCTCACGCCCGCGATGCTCCAGAAGCATGGCAACACAAATGCGGAGGACGGCAATGCCCATGTGGGGACAGCCGTCCCGGGCTGTAAGGCCGAGCAAAGCTCGGCAGCCGCCCCACAACTTTCGGCGGCGACTGGTCAGCCGCTAGCCCAACTGCTGAAGCGCCCGGAAGTCGCGATCGAACAATTGGTTCCGTTCCTCAGGGAACTCGCGCCGGAATTCTTCGCGAGCAACGCCTCTGTGCCCTCCGTGGTTAATCTTTCTTCCCAGGTCCGCAACGAACTCAAATCCGTCGAAACTGAGATCAAGTACGAAGGCTACCTGCTGCAGCAACAGCGCGCCATGGATCGCCTGAAGAAATCCGAGCAGCACTCGATCCCCGAATGGTTCGACTACCATTCCATCAGCGGCCTCTCGCGCGAGATGCAGGAAAAGCTGACGCACGTTCGCCCGCGCACCATCGGACAGGCTTCGCGCATTCCCGGTGTGACGCCCGCCGCAGTGTCGCTGGTGAACGTGTTCATTGAGATCCAGGCACGCAGGCGGGAGCAGGCCGCCGCGCTGTGAAACTGCTCTTGCCCGTCACAAAAACATTGTCATTCCGACCGAAGCGCGCCGAATGGCAAGCGCAGTGGAGGGACCTGCCGTTTTTGCGCTCTCACCGCGAGTTTTGTTTGGTTTGCAGTTCTTCCGCCAGCTTGAGTTCGCTCTCCGCCTCGTCCTTCTTTCCCATATCGCGATAAGCCTGGCCGAGCAAGTGATGCGTCGTCGGATTATTCGGGTCCATGGTCGCAGCCCGCTGCAAAGCGCGCACCGCCAAATCGAATTCGCCTTTTTTCTCGAGCACCTTTCCCATCAGAATGTAGGGCCCGGTCGACGTTGGGTCGAGCCAGATGGAGCGTTGCAGCACCCGCTCCGCATCTTCAAACTTCTGCACCCGCGAGTACGCATCAGCCAGCTTGTAGTAAGTCGCCGCATGACCGGGGTTCATGGCCAACTCTTTCTGGAATTCCGTGATCGCTTCCGGCACTCGCGATTTGTAGAGATACAATTCGCCCAGCAGCAAATGCACCAGCGGCAATTTGGGATCGAGGCTCACCGCCTTCTGCGCGTACTCTTCTGCTACGGGATCGTACTCCTGGCGCAACAACATTCGCGCCGTAAATAAATAGCTGGCGGCCGAGTCGGGCGCTACGTCGAACATTTTGGCGAATGCTTTTCGCGCCTGGGGATAATCTTTCGTCTGGATGTAACAAATGCCGAGGATGTACGAAGCATCGACGTTGGCGCGCGAGTACCAGCCCTGCACTTTCTCGAGCAAGGGAATCGCCTCCGCCGGATGTCCGCCCAGGTAGTAAGAAAGTCCGAGCAATTGGGTCGCTTCGCTGTTTGTGGGATCGGCTGCGGTTGCCTTTTTCAAATATTCGATAGCCTTGGGGAAATCGCTTTTCTTGTAGTAGGCCGTGCCCATCTCCAGCGCCAGGCCGGTGGTTGCGGGATCGCGTGATCCGATGGATTGCAATTCCGCGATGGCCTCGTCGAGTTTTCCCTGCTGCATAAGCTTTCGCGCCTGCGCAAATTCAGCGGGCGCACCAGAAGACGCCTGCGCCGGCGGCGCGGACGACGCCTCGGGCAGCGGGGATTGCTGCGCCAGGACCTGCGCAGAAAATGCCCACAGAAGTGCCGCAAGCAGCGCGAGTCGAGATACAAAATGAAGTTGCTTCGTTTCCATAGCGGGCTGCATGTCGAAGACTGTGATGCTGCATCGCAAGCCGATCAAATTGAGCGGTCAGTGCGAGTTCATTTCTTTCTGCAGCTCTACGAGATTCTCTTTCGCGATCGCCTGATTGGGATTAATTTGCAGCGCCCGCTCGAAATGCGATTTCGCTTCCGCAAGGCGTCCCATCTGGGCCAGAGCGGCGCCCAAGTTCGCCTCGACGTTCGCATCCCCCGGCTGCAAGTTCAACGCGAGCCGAAATTGTTCGGATGCTCCCGCAAAATCATCCTGCCCGGCCAGCGCGAATCCGAGATTGTAATGCGCTTCGAAATAATCCGGACGCGCCTTGAGCGCGGCCTGCAAATATCCAACGCTTTGCTGGGGATGTCCCGCCGCCACCAAGGCCGCTCCCAGGCCGTTGTTCGCAGCCGCATCTTCGGGGCGCAGGCGCACCGCCGCTTCATATTCGCGGATCGCTGCCTCGAGTTTGTCTTTGGCTTGAAGCATGGCGGCAAGATTGTAATGCGCTTCAAAGTCGGCTGGATTCTTCTCCACATCATGCCGCGCCATCGCCGCCTGCAGCACCATGCGCGGATCCCCCTGGGTTGCGTCGAAATTCACCGGCAGGACTTGCAGCCACAGGTGGCACATCTCGTCGCTCGAACGGTTGCCACCCTTGACCCGCGCCGGAGGATGATTCGGGTTCAACGGATTGCCTTCCGAATTGTCATAAACATAACGCAGACTCACCTGCGTTCCCTTGGGCAAACGCACCGGCTGCGCATAGCGATAGACTGCCTGCCAGTTCAGGTTCCAATTCGGAATGTGAATCAGCGTTTTCCGCGTGCCGTCGGGAAATGCGGCAAACGCCTGAATGTCTTTTCCCAGATAGTGCGCATGCGGATAAATAGCCAACAACTCAACATCCATGGGCAGTGTGAAGTCGTCGGTCACCAGGAAATCTTTTTGTTGCGCGGGAATGTCGAGTTTGGCGTCGTTCTCCAGTTGCAGCAGCATCGGCAGTTTCGTCGCGGGAAGCGGCGTGAAGTAAAGCCCGATGCTTGGCTGAATCACTTCCGGCTTCCCCGAGGGCTGGAGATGCGTATTGAGAATCAGATCGGTGCCTTTGTCGAGGCGCAGCGCCATGCCTTCCGGCTCAACGTAGGGGACGGTCCCGGGCTTCCAGAAAAGCAGATGGCTATCCGGATCGAAGACCTGGGATTCAATGCGGATTTCCATGCCGCCGAAACCCGCGCCGGGTTCGGTTTCGCGCTGGCGAGACGATCCTTCGCGATCCACCAGAATGTTGGCGTGGTGCACGTAGCGCTTGTCGCCCGGACGGATTTCAACCGCCTTGACCCATCGCGTTTCTTGAATCGGAACCGGAAAAATAAAATTCCAGTAAGTGTCAGTGCCAGTGGGAGTCAGGGTCAACGGCTTGTTCGCGGTGAGAACCAGATCCGGCTCGCCCAGCCGCCAGCCCTCGACGAACTTCGGCTGCGCAGGCAGGGCGGATGGATCGCCCTCCGCTTCTCCCTGCTCGACCCAGCTCTTGATCAAGTTGATTTCCGCATCCGAGAGACGAAGCTCATCGGCGAATTTCAGTTTCTGGGGCTCCGGCAGCCACGGCGGCATCGCCCGCGACTGCGTGGCGTCGACAATCTGCCGCGCGTGTTTTCTCACGTCGGAATAATTCAGCAAAGAAAACGGCGCCGCTTCGCCCGGCCGATGACAGGTGGAGCAGGAATGAAAAATGAGCGGAGCAATATCGCGGTTGAAGGTAACCGCCGCCGGATTCCGTTCAGTAGATCGCCGGGGCGCCGCCGCCCTGCCGGGTAGCGTGGCCGCTACCGCCGTCAGCAAAATAGCCGCCCATCCTGTGCCCAGCAGCCAAGAACTCATTCCAAGTCTGAGATGTAGCATCCCACTCCCCTGACTTCGCTCTTGGCCACAGCCTTCCCAGCCAGCGCCGAGCGGATGGCGTCGTCCAACTCGTGGGTCGTGGCTGCGGGCTTGGCTCGTGCGAGATCGACATACCAGTCGTCAACGCGCCCATCATAGATCAGTTGATGACCGCGATCGAAAACCGCGGCCTCGGGGGTGATCTGCACGCGCGCGATTTTGACCAGCGCATGCTCGGGATCGCGGAGAGCAGGCAATTGATATCCGTAGTCTTCGAGATATTTTCGAATGGCCTGCGGAGAATCGCTCTTGTCGGGATACACCAGCCAAAAAGTTGCGCGATCCGCATACTGTTTGCTGATCCGCTGAATGACGGGAGCGTAGCGGCTCGAAACCGGACAGTCGCGCCGTAGAAATACCAGAACCACGATTTTGCTGGAATCCCCGGCCAGTGGATTGACGTCATGGCCGTCGAGATCCGTGGCGGTCTGCTGCGCCACCGCGAAAGCGGAACCAACCACGAGCACAGCGGCTGGCAACCGCCAAAATCGGAACCTGGGCCGTGACATAGGATGAATATACGCGGAGAACTAACCTGGACTCAGCTCTGGATTCTAAGAGCATACAGGATGTGTGTCTATCTCGGCGTCGCCATTTCTGCGCTGTGAGCGTTTGCCGCTACAATGGCGGAGCATGATTGCCCATCTGCATGGAAAACTGCTGGCGAAGCATCCCAACCAGGCTATCGTCGAAACGGCGGGTGTCGGCTATGACGTGACCATCAGCGTGCCGACCTTCTCCGATCTGCCGGCGGTCGGGGCTGACGTGGCGCTGCACATCCATACCCATGTGCGCGAAGACCAGATCGCGCTGTACGGATTTCTCCGTCCCTCGGAGAAGATTCTGTTTGAGAAGCTGATCACCGTAAGCGGTATCGGCCCGAAGCTAGGGATTACGATTTTGAGCGGTATGGCCGCCGACGAAATGGTGGGAGCGATCCGAGGCAACGATGTCGCGCGGCTCACGCGCATTCCGGGCATCGGCAAAAAGACTGCGGAACGCATGGTGCTTGAACTGCGCGACAAGCTCCCGGAAACGGGAGCGGCCTCGGCCCCCGCCGCTCCGGCGATGAGCGCAACCGAGGAAGATGTGCTTTCGGCATTGCTGAATCTCGGATATCAGCGTGCAGCGGCGGAGAAAGCCCTGGCAGTGGTTGCAAAAAATGGCAAAGGCGGTTCGTTCGATGCCATGTTCCGCGACACGTTGGCCGGGCTGTCGAAGTAGCCCAAATTTTTTCGTAGACAAGCTTCTCGACTTGCGGTTTAATTCCGCACCGTGCAAACGCTCGGTCTCTCTGATTCGACTACTCGCAGCGAGAGCCGCCTGAAGAGCCTGTTCTGGCCCTCCATCCAAAGCGGAGCTGACGTGGACTATCTGGCCGTGCAGGGTTTCTGGGTGTGCACGATTGTGGGCGCATGGTCGCTCGTTGTCTTGGTACTCGCTGGCCAGCCCATCACAGGGGTGCTTGTGCTGCTGGTGTTTCATCTGGGCGGAGTGGGCGTTCGTGAGCACAACCCATTCGCAGCGGCGATCACATTGGTGTGTTACGCAGTGGACTCCCTCGGATCGGGCATTGGGATTGTCAGGGTTATCATTGCCGCGCTGTTGCTGTCGAATCTTCGGGCCACCTGGATCGCTGGCAGCTGGAAGCCAGACTCCGAAGAAGCTGCTTTGCCACCGAGGATGGGAGAAACGTTCTCTGACAAGTTCTCCGACCTGTGGCCAGCGTTTATTTGGCCGAAGGTGAAAGTGCTTTATTACATCTTCTCATTCGGATTCCTCGTGATTATAGTCGCTGGCCTCGTCGTTATGTACCTTCGCGGCGGTCATTTCTAGCCCAAGATTTGCCCCGTTTTATTTTCCAATACAAAACGTGCTGAAGATCAGATTCAGGATGTCGTCGGTCGTGGTCGCTCCGGTGATGGCGTCGAGCGGGCGCAGCGCGTTGTAGAGATCGAGCAGCAACATCTCGTGTGGCACTTTCGCGGCGACCGCGTTCTTGGCCGCGCCCAGCGCTGCCAGCGAATCCTGAATCAGCCCATGATGCCGGACGTTGGTCAGGAATCCGGACTCGGACTGGGTGCCCCCAATGTGCTTCAGAATCTCCCCTCTGAGTTCTCCGATTCCCGCACCGGTCAGAGCAGACGTGCAAACACAAAGATGGGTGCCCCAGGTCTCGCCGGTTTTGCGAGACCTGGAGATTTTTTCCGCCCTCAAATCACTTTTATTCTCGACCACAACCACCGCCCGCCCCTCTGCCTGCCTCAGCAGTTCCGCGTCCTCCGCCGTCTCCCCCTGGGAAGCATCCACGACGACCAGCACGAGATCCGCGTCGGCCAGCGCTTCCATCGATTTGCGAATGCCAATCGACTCCGCTTCGTCGAGCGCGTCGCGAATACCGGCAGTGTCGACCAGTTTGACCGGGATGCCGCCGAGGGCAACGGTTTCGCTGACCAGATCGCGCGTAGTTCCAGGAGTCGCAGTCACGATGGCGCGCTCTCGCTCCACCAGTCGATTGAACAAGCTTGACTTGCCCACATTCGGCCGGCCCACAATCGCGAGGGTCAATCCTTCATGCACGATCTTGCCGTAAGCGAAGGTCGCGCTGAGTTGTTCGAGCGGCGCGGACACGTGATTCATGCGAGTGAGAATCGTGGCATCCGGCATCACTGACACATCATCTTCCGCGAAATCAATGCCAGCTTCGAGAATCGCGATCAATTCCACCAGCTTTTTCTTAATCGGCTGCAACCGTCGCGAGAGCGCTCCCTCCAACTGTTGCGCCGCAATCTTGGCTTGATACAAAGTTTGCGAGTCGACCAGATCGCGCACCGCCTCGGCCTGGGTCAGGTCGAGGCGTCCGTTGAGGAAGGCGCGCATGGTGAACTCTCCGGGCTCCGCCAGCCGCGCCCCCGCAGCGACACAAAGTTCCACAATATGCCGCAACACAACGGGAGACCCGTGCGCGGAAATTTCAACAATGTCGTCAGTCGTATAGGAATGGGGCTTGGCAAAATAAATAACCACAACTTCGTCGATGCGCCGCTCAGGTGCCGCGGGCGCCCCCGCCCGCGTGTTGCAACGAGATGAACTGCTGGGCTCTTCTGACGAGTTTCGCGCGACCGGATTGCCGGAGGGGGCTCTCGCCGAATCGCATTCGGTAATCCCCGGCTTTTCGCGGGCGGGGGCGCCCGCGCCACATTGTTCGACTAGCTCCCCGAAGACGGCGCGTCCCGGCTTTAGATCATGCCTCAGCCGCAACATCGGCGCCGCAATCTCCCGCGCTCTTATTCCCGCTAGGCGCACCACGCCAATGCCGCCACGCCCGGCCGGCGTCGCGATCGCAACGATGGTGTCATCGAGGTTCACGCGCTGATTGTAACGGGTAAACTCAAAGGGTAACGAACGATGCGGAACTGAATATCCAGAACAAGATCGAGGAGCGCCCAAGTGTCTGTCGCAGACGAACTGTTAAAAGCCAACGAAAATTTTGCGCGCAATTTCAAGCTGGGAGATCTGGCGGTGCGGCCGCGCCGCCACGTGGCCGTGCTAGCCTGCATGGATTCGCGCATCCTGTTTGAGCATTGCCTGGGCCTGCATCCCGGTGACGCGCACATGATCCGCAACGCGGGCGGCATTGCCACCGACGACGCCCTGCGCTCGCTGATCGTTTCCCATCATCTGCTCGACACCCAGGAATTCATCATCATCAACCACACGGACTGCGGCCTGCTGAAAGTACGGGAGTACGAATTGAGGGCGCACCTGACCGAAAAAATGGGGGCCATCGCCAGCGAGCCGGCCCACTTCTACGCCTTCGACGACCTGGAAGCGAATGTTCGCCAACAAGTGCAACGCGTGAAATCGCACCCCTGGATTCCGAAGCACATTCCGGTGCGGGGGTTCGTTTACGATGTGAAGACGGGAAAGCTGAAAGAGGTTGACGGAGGTTGATGGTGTGGCGCGGGCGCCCTCGCCCGTGTCATGCCATGAAGCGACAGCTGAGATCTCTCATGAGTCTCGCTCGCGTGTGAAGCGGGGCCGTGGTCGACAATCGGTTCTGGTAGTGTCCTGGCATTTTCTCGCTTCGTTGGGAACGCTAGAGTTGTGCGGGATCTGTTGGCGGAACGCTGTTGCACTGATCGACTGAACTGCGTGCCCCTCGCAATGCGATAATTAGCTGGTTCTATGGGGATCAAAGCAATTTGTTCGCGGCTTGTCGTCCTGTTTCTGTCAATGACCTGCAGTCCGTTTCTTCCAGGTTAAGCTACCACTTCCGCGGGGTCCACGCCCAAGTGCAGCTTCGCGATCGTTCGAGTATTTCCCCACGATACGTCCGCTTACACCCAAGGTCTCGCGTATCGCGATGGCTTCCTGTATGAAGGCACAGGTCGCAATGGCCAGTCGTCACTTCGAAAGGTGCGCCCGGAAACCGGAGAGGTGATTCGGCGCTTGGATCTGGCACCGGAGTATTTCGGGGAAGGGATCCCACCTGTTAAAGATAAGTTGTCCAAATTACATGGAAGTCAGGGGTTGGCTTTGTATATGACCTGAACAATTTGCAGTTGTTGCGAAAATTTTCTTATTCCGGGGAAGGCTGGAGCCTCACTGCGAATGGCCATCAGTTATTTATGAGTGACGGAACCTCGGAAGTCCGTGTCTTGGACGCCGAAACTTTCCGAGAATACACGCCGTCTCAGGGTTCACGATGGCCCAACTCCGGTCGATCAACTCAACGAACTGGAGTTTGTAGAAGGACGGATTTCCGCCAATGTGTGGCACAGCAACCTCGTCGCCCAGATTTCTCCGCAGACCGGAACGGTAGTTGGGTGGATTGACCTCAGCCGAATTCTGAGCCCAGTCTATCGTTTCGAACCCTGAGCTGTGCTCAACGGGATCGCGTACGATCCGCTTCACAAGCGACTTTTCGTCACCAGGGAAACTTTGGCCCAGAATCTTCGAAATCAGACTTACTCCGGAACGCAGTACGTAGGATTGTTTTTCCTTACCGCGTGGCGCTGACCGTCCGCGCCGGAACCGCCTTCGATCCAGGCCGCAGCCACCAGATCAACCCACCAGCCAGCACCAGCCCAACTGCGATCAGCTGCGTTCCAGTCATCGCGCCGCCAAATACCGAGCCGCGGCCGGGATCGTCGCGCAAATATTCCAGAAAGAACCTCGCGACGCCGTAGATGAACATGAACGCGCCAATCACCTGGCCTTCAAACTTTCTGCGCTTGAGCAGCCACATGAGGAAGAAGAAATTCGCCAGCTCCACAGCCGACTCAAACAGTTGGGTCGGTTCCAGCGGGATGCCTAGCGGCGTGCCGGTAATCGAATTCGCCAGCGGATTATGGAAGACCACGCCCCACCAGTGATGCGTCTCTTTCCCGTAGCAGCATCCCGCAGCGAAGCAGCCGATTCGGCCAATCGAGTGCCCTAGCGCGAGGCCTGGCGCGAATGCATCGCATGTGCCCAGCGCCGGCATTTTGTGTTTCCACACATACCAGGCCGCTGCCGCGAACGCGGCCAGCAGGCCACCGGAAAAAACTCCGCCCGCCTGCAGTGTGTTAATGCTGAAAATCTCGCTCGCATGAGCCGAATAATAGCTCCACTCGTTGACGATGTAGAGAACCTTCGCCCCGATGATGCCGCACAGCACGACCAGAATCCCCAGGTTCCATGCCTTGTCGCCGTCAACTCCCAGCTTTTCGGAGTTGCGCACACTGATCCACAGTCCGATCAGGACGCCCAGGGAAACCAGGAATCCATACGTCGGCAGGAAAAACTTCCCTATATGAAAGAGTTGTGGGAACACCGTTTATTTAGATGCGGGAAACCAGAGATTTGCTACTCGGACTAGTCTAGCAGGAGTGTGGCGCGGGCGCCCCCGCCCAGGAATGCTGGAAGCAACAAAAACTGCCCCCGCTACAACAAGAAAGCAAGCCGACCCACTGTGCCGTGTGACGGGCCGAGAATGAACCCGTCGGTAGACGTTGGGAACCCGCCGAGACCCTTTAGGCATCTCCGCATGGCGGAGCGTCGCACACCGGATCCTAGTTCGAGTCGAGTCCCCGTTCATTCAGCATTGGTTCAAAAATCGGTTACCGCCATCACCAACCCGGCAGGCCGGCTTTCATGATGGATGCTAGGCAAATCCCGGCGACTTGGCAAGTAGGAGCGCGCAAAAAGTTGGCACGCCGCTTGCTACGAAAGTAACCGGAGATTCGCAAATGGACTTGCCAACCGAGCGCGACCTTGCCCGCGCAGTCTTGTCTCCGCGCTCTCTGCGGTTAAAGGTTTTTCAGGCTTCATTCCTTAGTTCCCCCAGTTCCCTCAGCCCAATAACTGGTCCGAGCCAGCACGGCGTCATCCCCTGCACCGCGCAATCGCACCCGAATCTGGTGCAGCCCGGCATGCGGATTCTTCGGCGCGAAACTCAACAGGTAGCGGCTGTGCAGATGATTGGTGAAGTCATTCATCCGCACTTCGAATTTCTTCCGCGTCGCAAACAGCTCGTATTCCCCGCCGGTCATGGCAGCGATCGTGCTCGGAACATTTTTCCTCATGGCCTGCGCGGTCATGTACAACAGATCGAGGAAGTCGATGCCCGGATGCATTTCGTTCCTGTTCGTCCCGCGCCCGGTGTCGAGAATGTTGGAGAGTGCGGGCGAAAATGCCAGCGCGTACATCACGGCATTGCTCTGCCCAATGGCCGCCACCGCGTCTTCGATCTTTACGTGGCTGCCGTGGTCGCGCGTTTCACTGATCAGCAATAGTACGCGCGTCCGTTCCTCCGGTTCCTGCTTGAGCAGATTGATCGATGAGTCGATCGCATCCAGGATCGCCGCGCCTCCGCCCCCCGGCTGCAGATTTCTCAAATCGTCTTCAACCAGACTCGCGTCCCGCGTAAAATTTCGTGTAATTTCAACCTGACTGTCGAACTCGACCACGGCGACGCGGACCGTTCCCAGGGCAAATAGCGGGTCCAGCATCGACTTCAACCCTTGCATCCGTGGAAACTCGTAAGCAGCCCGGCCCCCCCGCTGAATCGCCACGACCAGCGAGATCGGCTGGCCCTCCGGTGCCTCGTCGAGCCGCGCCGCTTGCTCCACGCCGTCGTCTTCCACAATGAAGTCCTTGGCCTGCAACCCATACACGATTCCGCCCTCCCGGTCTTTCACCAGCGCCGGAATCAGCACCACATTGGACTGGGAACGAAGAGTTGTTTCCTGAGGAAGGGAAGTGGTTGCAAAAAGCGTTACCAGAAGAAGGAAAATTGTCCGCACGGTCCGGCTCTTTGGCTAACGGCGCTCTCGCCTTAGTTCGTCCGAGCATTTTCAGCTTTTCGTTTCGCCGCCTGTTGTTGCTCGATCAACTGGCGGCTGATTCCAAGAAAGGCGCTCGCCTTTAGGTAAGGCGCGTCCTGTTTCTCGGCTAATGCGATTGCCTCTATTTCCTCTCCAGCCTCGACCATCATGGCCGTGAGGTTCTGGAGCACCCACGCGTTCTCATCCTGATTGAGGTTAGCGCTTATCTCGATCGCTCCCGCGAAATCACCCAACATTGCGCGCGTTACTGCAATTTGACCGAAGACGTACGGTTTCGTCTCATTCCCCGCCTTCAGCGCCGCCTCCCAGGCAAGTTCCACGGTGAGGGTGGCGGAGGGGTCACTGTTTTCCGCCTGTTCGAGAGCCAGTTCCGAGAGGCCGTATGCGCGTTCTCGATCCCCCTGAATTCTGTCAATTGTCGATAGCGCAACCGTGTAATTTCCAGATCGTGCAAGAGCATCAGCAATTCTCCGCAGAGACGTATTTTTCCGTGAATCGGAAGATAACGCCGCTGCTTCATCAAGTGCATCCAAGGGATCGCCTTGTCTGGTCCGTTCCATCGCGATCACAAGCAGAGCCCCATCCTGCCATGGGCCGGGCATCAATTGCTCGGCCGTGTTGAGCGCTGTTTGAACCTCCCCAAGGTTGATCTGCGCAATTGACAGTTGGTACAAAAGCTCCTGCCTGATCTCCGGAGTTCGCGCCGCCGCAACCATCGGGTAGATTCGTTCGACCACGGCCGAAGCTTCCGTCCGATTACCTTCTCGGGATAGCGTATTCGTAATTTCGCAATATAAGCCGGCCGGCATCGTGTCTGCGAATTCCCGCGTATAAGGATCGGCCGTCTCTCGTTCCACCGCATCCAGCGCCTGCTTCACCGTCGCTTCCGCTCCAGCCCAATCCCTCGCTTCCCATTGTTTGGTCTGGATACCCATCAGAGTCTCGACCAGCCGATTCGTTTTGCCGAAGAATCCCGGACCGTCTGCGATGAGCCGTGCAACCTTCAGGGACTCATCAAAGGCATGCTTTCCAGCGACTTGCTGTGCGACGAATGAATAATCGACCGCCTTGGTCTGATCATTCTTCGCAGCCGACTTCTGAATAAGATCAATTGCTAACTGCACGTTTCCTTGCCCAGCTACCGCGGAAGCCACGAAGCCCGTCGCAAAAACTGTGTCCTCCTCGCTTTCCACTGCTCGAACCGTGGAGAGGGCGCCCGCGAGATCGCCAATTCTGGTTTGAGCTCCGGCTATGTTCGAGGCCATGCTGGACTGTTGGTTCTTGTCGATGCTTGGAAGCTGCGCGCTGGCAATATGCAGGAATGAGGCGATCTCGCCGGACTCCGGGGTTTGTTGAGGCATTGCCGTCTGAGAAGAAAGCAGAAGAGTGAGAGCGAGGGAAGCCGACTTGGTCAGGGTCTCGGGATTCACACGACCCTCACAGATTGTTAGGTTGTCGCGCTGCAGACTATCCCGCCTTGCGTTTTTCGACCAGCACTTCATCCAGCGCATTGGCTAATAGATGCGCCCGCTTCAGATAATCGGTTGCCCCGCTATCCTGCCTTTTCTTGAGCAGGTGATATTCATCCGCGATATTCAGCGCTGCCAGCACAGCCAGCCGCACCGTGTCGATGGTATTCGTAGCCTCGGCCACGGCGCGCATCTTGGCGTCGACATATTCCGCGAGCTTCAATATATATTCCGGATCGGAGCCGCGCAGGTTATATGCCTGGTCAAAAATCTCCACCCGCACACTGGCGTTCTGCGGATCTTTCACCACCTGATTCTTGGTCGCGGTAGCCATAACCGTTTCTCCGTGGGGTTGTAAGTCTTCGGATCGCAAGTTTCGAAGCGCAAAGCTTAAGACGTAGCTCGCTATGTCTCTGCCTGCGCAATCACAGCCCTTTAGCTGGCCACAGCCAACGACTCAATCTGTTCCAGCATCTTCTCCACGCGCCCGCGTATCTCTTCCCGCTCCTTCTTCAACCGCACCGTCTCGCGCCGCAGCGTAACCAGTTCCTCTTCCCGGTCTTCAATTTGCTGTCGCAGCCGATTCGCATCCCGTTCTGCCGTAGCCTGAGCCTGCCGCGCCGCTTTGAACAGCTCTATGGTGCGATAAATTTTGTCTTCGAGCGCCTGAAAATCGTCCTCCGGAACCTGCTCTGACACCTGTTCGACCGCATTCATCGCCATGATTGCACTCTTTCCCGCAGGATTTATGAAACTTCCTCGCAGTATACTCCACATTTCTGTGGACAATGCGCCTCATCTCTAGCCGAAATTGCGGCCATCAGGTCGCCGAATTAGTTATAATTTCTTCCGCCAGGAGGCTCGAATCCATGAAACGCCTTGCCTCTCTCTCCTTGGGATTATTCCTCGCGCTGGTTGCCCTCCCATCCCGGAGCGCAGCCAAAACCAAAGTCGAACTCAAGGATGCTCAAGGCAAAGACGTCGGTTATGTCATCCTCTGGGATCAGGGACCGGGCGTCGCGCTCGAGTTCAAGTTCCACGATCTCACGCCCGGAGAACACGCCATCCACTTTCATCAGGTCCCCAAGTGCGAAGGCCCCGACTTCAAATCCGCCGGTGGACACTTCAATCCCGATAGCAAGAAGCACGGTTTCGATAATCGCGACGGCCACCACGCCGGTGATATGAAAAACTTCACTGTCGGCGCTAAGGGCAAGACCCCGACCGTTCATCTCGAAGACAACGACGTGACTCTAAAAGATGGGCCGCACTCGCTATTGAGCAACGGCGCCGCGATCGTAGTTCACGCCAAAGCCGACGACTACAAGACCGACCCATCGGGCAATTCCGGGGACCGCGTCGCTTGTGGCGTGATCTTGAAGTAAGCGTGAGTTCAGAGAATTCCGGAAGTTGAGTCATCCTGGGCGAGGATTTTGCTTTGCGAAGCAGAGCAAAACCTGAGTCGAAGGATCTCTCGCATCCTGCTGTCTCTGTCTGCTGGAAAAGGAATTCCGCACCACAAACTGATCTAGAGTGCCAGCTTCGCCAGCCTTCGCCCCGCCTCGTCCAGCGTCTCCGGCTTCTTGCAGAACGCAAACCGTACCTGCCGCGCCCCATCCCGCGGATCGCGATAAAAACTCGACCCCGGCACGCACGCTACGCCAATTTCCTGCACCAGATATTTCGCAAACGACACGTCATCCTTAAACCCAAACGCAGAGATGTCCGTCATCACGTAATACGCCCCCCGCGGGCGGAAACATTTGAACCCCGCCGCAGTCAGCGCAGGCATGAGATGATCGCGCCGCCCACTATACCCTCCCGCCAACTTCGCGTAATACTCTGCCGGCAAACTCAGCGCCGCGGCACCGGCCTCCTGCAGCGGCGACGGCGCGCCCACGGTCAGAAAGTCATGCACCTTGCGGATCGCATTCGTAATCTTTTCCGGTGCAACAGCCCATCCCACGCGCCATCCCGTTACACTGTAAGTCTTCGACATGCCGTTGATCGTCACCGTCCGCTCGCGCATTCCCTCAAGCGACACCATGGAAATATGCTCGGCGCCATCGTACAGAATGTGATCGTAAATCTCGTCGGTAATCGCCAGCACATTGAACTTCACGCACAAATCGCGAATCAACTCCAACTCCGCCCGGGTAAAGACTTTGCCGGTCGGATTGTTCGGCGTGTTAACAATGATCGCCTTCGTATTCTTGTCGAACGCGCGCCGCAACTCCTTCTCGTCAAATGTCCACTCGCCGCCATCGACCGTCGGCGGACGCAGCTTCACAAACCTGGGCTTCGCCCCGCTCAACACCGAGTCCGGCCCGTAGTTTTCATAGAACGGCTCGAAGATGACCACTTCATCGCCCGTGTTGCACACCGCCAGCAGAGTCGAAATCATCGCCTCGGTCGACCCGCAGCAAACCGTAATCTCTTTCTCAGGATCAACCGTGATCCCCTGCCAAATTCCCATCTGCCGAGCGATTGCATCGCGCAAGCTCTTCGCACCCCAGGTGATCGCATACTGATTCACGTTCGCCGCCACCGCCTGCTGCGCCGCCTGTTTGACCTCGGCCGGTGCCGCAAAGTCAGGAAACCCCTGCGCCAGGTTCACCGCGCCATAAAGCATTGCCTGCCGCGTCATCTCCCGAATCACCGACTCGGTAAAATGCCCAACCTTATCGCTCAGAAATTGCTTGCCGGAAGCCATAGGTGCTGAAACTGCCGCCGGCGCTGAAAGCGCGCTGGGTGCCCCATTTCTCGCCTCTTTTGCGAGAAGTGCCGATTGAGAGTTCTCTAGACGGGAGGATTTCTTGGAAGTCCGAGCCGAAGGTTTCCGGGCATTCTTGGGAGCGGTGCGGTGTGCCATAGCAGGCAGACTAGCACAGCTGAAAGCGCCGATTGGATCTTAGGCCTCACGATTGGCATGCAAGCCCGGGCCCTTACCCCTGTGGATTATTTTTCATCTGCAATTCATTCCGGAGTCACCTGCCTGTAACCGCTCCCCGGCTACCTTGTCCATGCAAGTCATTCAGGAGGAAAAATCATGTTTGCACCAGCCTTCCTGGCAAACGCCAGGCAGCATCTAGCCGTTGCCACCAGCCTCTTCGCGCTTATCGCGAATCTCGGCGCGCCTCTTCCCGTGGCCGCTGAAGATCACGACAAACACGGTACTGCCACTCCTATCAAGCATGTAATCGTGATCATCGGAGAGAACCGCACCTTCGACCACGTATTTGCGACTTATCAGCCGCGTCACGGTGAGAGCGTCAGCAATCTGCTTTCCAAGGGCATTGTGAATTGGGACGGAACACCGGGCCCCAACTTTTCCCTGGCCAGCCAGTCCTCGGCCACCGACAGCGCCCCTGACACTTATGAGATCAATCCTCCCGACAAGGTCACCTATTCCGTGCTGCCTCCGGTGCTTGCCGGGGGATACACCACCCCACCATTCCCCGATGCCGCGACCGCGATGAAATATGAGAACGGCCTGCCCAACGATTACTACGTCTATCTCACCACCGGCGGAACCGGCCTGGCTCATGGAGCGGTGGACACGCGCATTCCCAACGCCACTTCGAGGCCCTCCGGCCCGTTCCAGATCACTTCGGCGACGCACCCCTATGACGCCTACGACAACAGCCCCGTCCATCGCTTTTACCAGATGTGGCAGCAAGAAGATTGCAACGTAGCGAACGCCACCCGATCGAACCCGACCGGATGCCGCGCCGACCTCTTTCCCTGGGTCGAAACCACGATTGGATCCGGCTCTAACGGACTCGCCCAGCCTGCCGGCTTCAGCGATACCAGCACCCGAGAAGGCTCGACCTCCATGGGCTTCTACAACGTGCAGCAAGGCGACGCGCCTTACTTGAAATATCTCGCCGACCACTATGCGATGAGCGACAATTACCACCAGGCCGTGATGGGGGGCACCGGCGCCAACCACGTCATGCTCGGCATGGGAGACGCGGTCTGGTTCGCCGATTCCAACGGCAATCCAGCGGAACCTCCGCACAACTCGCTCGTCGCCGCGGGCAGCCCTAACGCCGGCGTCGTCGACGAAATTGAAAACCCGAATCCCGTGCCCGGCACCAACAACTGGTACACCGAAGATGGTTACGGCGGCGGTTCCTTCGGATCTCCCTCCTACGGCGGCGGAACCTACACTAACTGTTTCGACACCACTCAGCCCGGCGTCGCACCCATCGCCAGCTATCTGGGCTCGTTGCGAAGACCCATCGATCCCCACTGCGAGGAAGGTCGCTACTACCTGCTGAACAACTACAACCCCGGATACTACGGCAGCGGCAAGAGCGCCTATGCCGACATCGGCAATCCCAACGAGACGGTCTTCACCATTCCTCCGTCTCCTCTTCCGACGATCGGTGATCGTCTGAACGCAAGAAACATCTCGTGGGCCTACTACGGCGACCAATGGAGCACCTACCTCGCCAATCCCGACAACAACTACGTGACCGCCGACAACACCTACTGCAACATTTGCAACCCGTTCCAATATGCAACCTCAATCATGACCAGCGCCTCCGGTCGAGCCCATCTTCAGGACACGACCACGCTATACCAGGCCATCAAAGACGGCACACTGCCCGCCGTCTCTTACGTGAAACCCGACGGCTGGCTCGACGGTCACCCCTCGTCTTCGAAACTCGATCTGTTCGAAGGCTTCGTGAAGAAAATCGTGGATGGCGTCCAGGCCAATAAAGAACTGTGGAAAAGCACAGCCATCGTCGTCACCTTCGACGAGGGTGGAGGCTACTATGACTCCGGCTACGTTCAACCTCTGGACTACTTCGGCGACGGAACCCGCATCCCCGCCATCGTAGTTTCTCCATTCACCAAAGCCGGACACATCTCGCACATCTATGCGGATCACGTGTCCGTTTTGAAGTTCATCGAAGCGAACTGGGGACTGCCACCGGTAACCAGCCGCAGCCGAGATAACTTCCCCAATCCCATCGCCAGCACGAGCAATCCCTACGTCCCACTGAACAGCCCGGCTATCGGCGATCTGATGGACCTGTTCAGCTTCGACCACGACAACGGCAATCACTAGCAGCCAAGCGGGTGCCCCACCCTTGTCGCGTTGTCCGCGACAGGGTGGGGCTTTTGATTTGGATTTTTTGAAGTGGAAGAGCGGCCCATAAGAGCCGCGACAAGGGAATAAAATCAACACTGGGCTTTAGCGCGCTTGGAACTACGTCAGAATCCAGCACGACCCTTCCCGCATCCTTTATCCTAAGAGTGGCATTTTCATAACCCGAAATCATGACCCCGAAATCCAAGTCCTCCAATGGCGGCTCCGCAGTCGCCGTGATCGAAAACGGCGCCAACCTCGAGCGCGAACGCGTCTTCAACGCCTACCGCCAGTGGGGATATCTCGAGGGCGACCTCGACCCTCTCGGCTTTCTCCGCCCCCGCGAAACTCCTGAACTGGAGCGCGAAGGCGAGTACGCCCGCGAAGCCCGCGCCATCTACTCCAGCACCATCGGTGTTGAAATCAATCACATCTACCGGCCCGAGCGCCGCCACTGGATTTTCGAGCGGATCGAAGCCGAGCCGCCGCAGGAAGATCAAAAGCTCATTCTCGACCTGCTCATCCGCGCCGACATCTTCGAGCAAGTCATGCAGCAGCGTTATCTCGGCAGCAAACGATTCTCGCTCGAAGGCGTCACCGCGTTAATTCCCCTGGTCGACGAGGTTCTCGACAGCGGATCCAGGCTAGGTGCCATTGAGTTAGTCATGGGCATGAGCCACCGCGGCCGTCTCAATGTAATGGCGCACGTGGCTAAGCGCCCTCCCCAGGAAATTTTCGCCGGATTCGAAGATGTCGATCCGCGCAGCGTTCTCGGCTCCGGCGACGTGAAATATCACATGGGCGCCACCGGCGAATACCAAACCCGCAGCGGCGGCAAAGTTCACATCCATCTGGTCTCAAATCCGAGCCATCTCGAAGCAGTCGACCCAGTGACCGTGGGCCGCACTCGCGCCAAACAGGACCGCACCGGCGAAGGCGGACGCGAGAAATATCTTCCCCTGCTGGTTCATGGCGACGCCGCCTTCGCCGGACAAGGCATCCTGGCTGAGACCATGAACTATGCCGATCTTCCTGGATACACGGTCGGCGGCACCATTCACATCATTGTCAATAATCTCCTCGGTTTCACTACCAGCTACACCGAAGAGCACTCCACCCGCTTCGCCGCCTGCATCGCGCGCCGCCAGTCGATTCCCATCTTCCACGTCAACGGCGAAGACGTTGACGCCGTCGTGCGCGTCGCCCGCCTCGCCACCGAATACCGCTACAAGTTCGGCACCGACGTGGTCATCGATCTCATCGGGTATCGCCGCCACGGACACAGCGAGGTCGACGACCCGACTATTACGCAGCCTCTTCTCTACAAGAAAATTAAAGACCATCCGCCGCTCTGGGAAATTTACGCCGATGACATCGGCGCAACCGACGCACCAGCGCAAGCCGCCGCCATCCGCGCCGAATTCGAAGGCGCGCAGAAACAAGCCGGCAGCATCAAGCAAAAGCCTTTGATGCGTGAGCTGCCGCAGTACTGGAACAATTATTACGGTGGCCTGTACAAACCCGAATTCGAAGTCGAAACCGGACTCTCGCCAGAAGAACTATCCGAACTAACGCAGCGCCTTACTACGTACCCCGAAGACTTCCATATCCATCCGAAAGTAAAGAAGCTCCTCGAACAGCGCGCCGAAATGGGAGTGGGCAAGCGCCTCGTCGATTACGGCATGGCGGAAGCCCTGGCTTTCGCCAGCCTCGTGAAATCCGGCATCCATGTGCGCATGTCAGGCCAGGACACTCGCCGCGGTACCTTCAGCCAGCGCCACTCGGTCCTCACCGATATCGGAAACGAAAACGAATATGTTCCGCTGGAAAACATCGCGGCCGGCCAGGCTCGCTGCGAAATCTACAACTCCACGCTCTCCGAAGCCGGAGTGCTCGGCTTCGAATACGGCTACAGCCGCGACTATCCCGAATCTCTCGTCCTCTGGGAAGCCCAGTTCGGCGACTTCGTCAACGTGGCGCAAGCCATCATCGATCAGTTCATCAGTGCCGGCGAAGCCAAGTGGAACCTGCTCTCAGGCGTCGTGCTGCTTTTGCCCCACGGGTATGAAGGCCAGGGGCCGGAGCATTCCAGCGCCCGCATCGAGCGCTTCATCCAGCTCGCCGCCAAGCACAACATCCAGATCGCGCAGCCTTCCAATGCTGCGCAGTATTTCCATCTCGTCCGCCGCCAGGCCCTGCGTCACTGGCGCAAGCCGCTCGTGGTATTCACTCCGAAGAGCATGTTGCGCCACGCCGACGCCAGCTCCCCGATTCAAGATTTCACCCACAAGAATTTCCTAACCGTCCTCCCCGACACCGAAGTCGGAGAAGCCGACCGCATCCTGATTTGCACCGGAAAAATCGGACACGAACTTCTGGCCGAGAGAAAAAGGCGAAAAGACACCAGCACCGCAATCGTGTTCCTCGAACAACTCTACCCGTTCCCGGAGCAGGAAGTCGCCGCCGCATTCGACCGCCACGGGAAAAACGCCGACATCGTCTGGGTGCAGGAAGAGCCCGCCAACATGGGCGCCCTCTTCAACATGCTCCCACGCCTGAAGCGCATCGCCGGCGACCGCCCGGTTCTCTCGGTCAAGCGTTCCTCCGGCGCCAGCCCCGCCACGGGAAGCAGCAAAGCCCACGAAGTGGAACAAAAAACTCTGCTGACCCTGGCCTTCACCACAAAGTAAAAGGCTCAGCCGAAAGGTTTATGTTGGGACAGCCCCCTTCGGCTGTCCCGCCAAGCGTGGCGCGAAGGTTTGTGTGGCGCGGGCGCCCCCGCCCGCGCGGGTTGTAAGCAGTGTTACTCTTCTCTGGCGAATGTCCCAACCCCTCCGCATCGCCATCGATACCGGTGGCACCTTCACCGACTGCGTCTGGCTCGACCGCGGCCGCCTGCGCGTGCTGAAAGTGTTCTCTACCCCAGCCGATCCTTCGCAAGCTATCGTCCAAACCTTACGCACAGTCGTCGCAGAGATGGAGATCTCCCACCCCGCCGCCGAGCTCGTCCTCCTCCACGGCACCACCGTCGGCACCAACACGCTACTCGAACGCAAAGGCGCGCGCACCGCGCTGGTCACCACGCAAGGCTTCGAAGATGCCATTGAGATTGGACGCCAGGCCCGCCCCAAGCTCTACGACTTCTTCTTCGACCGCATCGAGCCGCTGGTCCCAAAAGATCTGCGCTTCGGCATCAATGAACGAACCGCTGGCAGCGGCGAAGTCCTCACCTCGCCCACGCAAGAAGACTTACAAAGCCTCGCCGGGCAGATCGCGATCGTGAAGCCGGAATCCATCGGAATCTCGCTCCTGTTCTCCTTCGCGAATCCCAAGAACGAACGAGCCGTGGCCAAAGCATTGACCTCGCTCGGTGTTCCGCTCTCCATCTCCCACGAAATCCTCCCCGAATTCCGGGAATACGAACGCACCTCGACACTGGTCATCAACGCATACCTCCAACCCGTCATGCAGAGTTATCTGGAAAGTCTCGCACGCCGCGCGCGAGACTTGGTGAGTGAGTTGCGCTCGGGGGCTAGGCTCGCGGATGTGGAAGAGCGGCCCTTTAGGGCCGCGAAAAAGCTGTCCAAGAACGGGGCTCTAGCCCCAGTGAGGCATTCTCCCCGCATCTTCGTGATGCAATCCAGCGGAGGCATCACTGCGCTCTCCACCGCTGCGCGCGAACCGGTCCGCACAGTTCTCTCCGGCCCCGCCGGAGGCGTGGTCGGCGCCGCCGCTACCGCCCGCGCCAGTGGCTTCGATCGCATCATCGCCTTCGACATGGGTGGCACCTCCACCGACGTCTCGCTCGTCGAAGGCTCCATCACTACTGCGACTGACGCCCAAGTCGCTGGACTCCCGGTCGGCGTCCCCATGCTCGACATCCACACCGTCGGCGCTGGCGGAGGTTCGCTCGCCCGCTTCGACGCCGCCGGTGTTCTCCGCGTCGGCCCCGAATCCGCCAGCGCCGATCCCGGCCCCATCTGCTACGGACGCGGCACTCAGCCCACCGTCACCGACGCCAATCTTCTACTCGGCCGCCTGCAGCCTACGTGCTTTCTTGGCGGAGATTTTACCCTCGATCTCGACCGCACTCGCGCTGTCACGCAAGAATGGCTCAAGAAACATTCTTGGCTGTTCTCTTTGGAAAAATTCGCCGCCGGAGTCCTTCGCGTGGTCAATGCCACCATGGAAAAAGCCATCCGCGTCGTCTCCATGGAGCGCGGCCGCGACCCGCGCCACTTCGCGCTAGTCGCCTTCGGCGGTGCCGGAGGACTGCACGCCTGCGCCCTGGCCGAAGCCCTCAGCATTCCGCACGTCATTGTCCCCGCGTTCCCCGGCGCGCTCTCAGCGCTCGGCATTCTCGCCAGCGACGTGATCAAAGATTATTCCCGCACCGTACTGTGGCGCGTCTCCGGCAAGATTCCCGTTCAGGAATTAAATCGAGAATTTTCCGCTCTCGAGAAAACCGCCGCAAAAGATTTTCACAGAGAAGCATGGCAGGGACGTCCCAGTTGCAACCGCAGCATCGACATTCGCTACCGCGGCCAGGGATACGAACTCAACATCCCTTTAACAAACAATCTCCTCCGCCACTTCGAACGAGAACACCACCGCCGTTACGGCTACACCCACCCCAATCGCGAAGTAGAACTAGTAACCCTCCGCCTCCGCGCCACGGTGCGAACAGCCAGAACGGCTCATAGGGGGACGGGCGCCCCCGCCCGTCCAGGCCGAGCAACGCTCGGCAGGCTCTCTGCGCCCAAAGCCTCAGTCCGATTCGAAGGCAAGAAACTAGAAACGGAAATCTATTCCCGCGACGAACTCCGCCCCGGCAAGAAGTATCCCGGCCCCGCCATCATCACCGAGTACAGCGCCACCGCAGTCATCCCACCGGGGAAACGTTTCCGTCTCGACCACGCTTCCAATCTGATTGTTACAATGCGATGAAATTCTCGCCCCAAATGCCCATTGGCAACTGACACTGGCAAACGGCAACTGCTTTCCATTTACAATAATCCCGTGAAACCTAGTCTTTTCGTGGTCGAAGACGATCCCGACATTTCCCGCCTTGTCCGCCATCATCTCGAAAATGACGGCTTTACGGTGCGCGTCTACCCCACCGGAACTAATGTTCTCGCCGACGCCGAACGCCAGCGTCCCGCGCTTTTCGTGCTCGACATCATGGTTCCCGGGAAGGACGGTCTGGAGCTTTGCCGCACTATCCGCCAAACTCCAGGCCTCGCCTCGGTGCCCGTAATTTTCCTGACCGCGAAAAGCAGCGAAGCGGACCGCGTCCTAGGGCTCGAGCTCGGTGCCGACGACTATATCGCCAAGCCCTTCAGCCCGCGCGAACTCGTCGCCCGCGTCAAAGCTGTGCTGCGCCGCTTCGAGCGTCCTCTGCCGCCCAGTCCAATGAAAGTCGGCGACATCGAAATCGATCCCTCCGCCATGACGCTCACCGTGCGAGGCAATCCTGTGTCTACCACGGCCACCGAATTCCGCCTGCTCGATTACTTCGCGCGCCACAAGGGGCGCGTCTTCAGCCGCGACCATCTTCTCGACTCCGTCTGGCGCGACACCGCGTACGTCACGCCGCGTTCGGTCGACGTTTACGTTCGCCGCATCCGCGAAAAAATCGAGCCCGACCCAGAGAACCCGCGCTATCTGAAAACCGTCCGCGGCGCCGGCTACCGCTTCGAGTCGCCCAAATGAGGAGAAGATGAAGCCCCGCATCTTCTCTCCAACCGTCTGGTTTCCAAACGAAGCGGGTGCCCCACCCTTGTCGCGCATTTTGCGACAGGGTCGGGATTTTGACTCCGCCCTCAAATTTCCCTGGTCGCGTCGAGTGCCCCAATGAGGAGATCGTGAAGAACCGCATCTTCTTCAAACTCCTGGCCGTTTTCCTAATCATTATCGCCGCTACCGCCGTCACCCTCGACGTCATGATCGGAAGCGCCTGGGAAGCATCTTTGCGTACCGAGATCGAACGTAATTTGACTCAGAAAACTCTCCTCTTCGCTCACCGCGTTGAAGCCGACCGCAACCACACGCTGACCGAAATTGCCGCCCAGGAAGCACTGGCCGCCGGCGCCCGCGCCACCGTTATTGATGCCTCCGGCAAAGTCCTCGCCGATTCCGAATCCGATCCCGCCACTATGGAAAATCACGCCACGCGCCAGGAATTTGCCGCCGCTCTCTCGGGCAAAACTGGTGAGAGCGAGCGCCGCAGTGCCACGCTCGGAGTCCCGTTCCTCTACGTGGCTGCTCCGGTCTCCGGGGGCGCAGTGCGCCTCGCCTACCCACTCTCCGATGTCGACGCCGTGCAGGCACAGGTGCGCCGCCGCCTGCTGTGGGGATCGTCCGTCGCCTTCCTCATTGCTCTGCTCATCGCGGCTTCCGTCTCGGTCTGGACTTCCCGCCGCCTCGAGCGCATCGTCGACGTTGCCGTTCGCATCGAAAAAGGAGACCTCCACGCCCGCGTCGAGGACAAGCCCCTCGACGAAATCGGCCGCGTGGCCGCCGCCATCGACAAAACCGCCAGCCATGTCGAACGAAGCTTTGCCGCGGTTCGTTCCAGCCAGCATCAGCTCGAAACTCTTCTCAACAGTATGCAGGACGCCGTCATCGCCGTAAGCCGCGACGGCCTCGTGCAGTGGGCGAACCAGCCCATGGACCGCCTGGTCCCGCAGCACACGCGCCTTAACGCTCCCGTCGTCGAAACCATCCGTGATCCCGATTTTCTCGCCGCCGTCAATGCTGCTACCACCACCAGACAGGTGAAGACCACCCGCGCTACCTCGATCGTCCACGGCCGCGCCTTTGACGTTACAGCCGCTCCCCTCCCCGACGGCGGTGCAGTTGCCGTGCTCCGCGACCTTACCGAAACGGAGCGCGTCGAGAAAACCCGCCGCGATTTTATCGCCAACGTTTCCCACGAACTTCGCACCCCGTTGACTTCGATCCAGGGATACTCCGAAACTCTTCTCGACAGTTCCGACAATTCAGGTTCTAACCGTGAATTTCTGGAAATCATCCGCAAGAACGCCGCCCGCATGTCGCGCCTTACCGAAGACCTGCTGACCTTGGCCCGCGTCGAGTCCGGCGAAACCCGTTTCGATACCGAGCCCGTCCCGCCCCTCGAACTTCTGCACGACGCCGAAGAAAGCTTCCGCGAGATTGCCCGCGGTCATGGCGTAGATTTGCAAATCGTGGAAACGGAGGGAATCAGCGGCTCGCTGGAATCTTTGCCCACCGTGCGCGCCGACCGCGAGGCCATTCACCAGGTTTTTTCCAATCTAATCGACAATGCCATGAAGTACGGTCGCTCCGGCGGCCGCATCGTTCTCGGCGCGCGGCCGGCTCGCCGCAGCGGCGAATTCGGAATTGAATCCGGTGTGGAATTCGCCATTGAATTCGGGGTCGAGTTCTATGTCAAAGATTTCGGCGCCGGTATCGCCTCCGAGCACCTGCCGCGTCTGTTCGAGCGCTTCTATCGCGTCGATAAGGCCCGCTCCCGCGAATCGGGCGGCACCGGTCTGGGCCTCGCCATCGCCAAACACATTATGCTGGCACATGGCGGTTCCATCCGCGCCGAAAGCGAACTCACTCGCGGCAGCACCTTCCTTTTTACGCTTCCCACCGCTGCTCGGACTTGAGCAGCGAAGAATTGCTGGCCAACAAACAGCATTTGTCGTCCTGGAGCGCAGTTGATGGATCTCCATCAGTTTCGATTCTCCAGTGAAAAGGCCAATCGCTGCGCACCCCGAAAAAATGAACACAAAATTCACAGCTTGTTAACCACAAGGTCTCGGCGAAATCCTATGCTTGGCCCTGCGCGATCCTATTTCAAAATCGCAGGATCGTGACCACGACTCCCAAACTTCTTCCAGCGAATCAACCTATGAGCAGCGCGACCCAGGCTCCGCTTCCTGAACCCGCTCATCACTATCTCGTGCGCCGTACCGTGGAAGCCTGCCGTATGGCCCAGGAAGCCGCGGGTGCGGCCGCCGAGGGCATCGCCATTGGATCCAGCGCTTTACTCAATTCGCTTCGCCAGCGCGAACGCGAACTCGACACCCTCGACGTGGAAATCGACAGCGGAGTCACCTCCGCCATCACCGAAGTTGCTCCCGGTGAAGCTCGCGAATTGCTGGCCTGCATGAAGGTCATGATTGCTCTCGAGCGCATTGGCGACCTGCTGCTCAGCTTCGCCAACAGCGCACTCTCCGTCAGCGGACGCATCGACTCCCAGGACACTCGCGATCTCACCCAGATGGCGACCCTCCTCGAAAAAATGCTGACTGATTGCGGCGTCGCATTTTCCGGCCGCGATGTCCCCACGGCCATCGACGTCCTCCGCGCCGACGCCGAAATGGATCGCCTGCGCAACCTCATCTTCCTGCGCCACATCGAGAATCCCGAGAACCTGCACCTCCAGGCCAGCCTGCAAGTCATCTTCATGACCCAGTCGCTTGAACGTGCCGGCGATCACGCCAAAAATCTCGCCGAAGAAGTTTGCCACTTCGTCAGTGGACGCCCCGTCCGCCATGTTTCCATCGCCCTCGACAAACCCGTCGAGCAGATGTTTATCGACTACCTGCGCCGCCGCCGCGAGGGCAACCGTTAATCTCGTGGCGCGGGAGCCCCACCCCCGATAGCCAAAGCTCATAAAAAATCTGGCTTTCTTCGTGCCCTCTGCGCCGCCTGATCGTACTCTGCGGTCAAAAGCCTTACGCTGAGATCGCGAAAACACTCGCGGGGAGCGAAGCAAAACGTGACCGATTTATAGGCTTTGCCCTCCGGACCAAAACCCTCTCGCGGCGAACAAGCTTTTGCCCAATCTTTCCATAGAGATACGGCCCTGACCATGTGCGCCGGGCAAAGAGCAATAGTGATCAGACTCCTGTCTCCCAAAATGGGAGAATAAGAGCATTCTTAGATTAGACATTCTTAACCAAACAATAACCCAACAATCAAGCAAGTCTTCCCCTTACCGCTCCCAAGGAGGAATCATGTGGATCCATTCAAAACAGTCCAGACAACTGGCGATCGAGCATCGAGAACTTGAAGCGCTCGTCACGGCACGTACCGCAGAGCTGCAAAAACTTACCCAGCGCCTTCTGAAAGTGCAGGATGAGGAAAGGCGAAAAATCGCCCGCGACCTGCATGACAGCACTGGCCAGACGCTGGCGGCTCTGAAGATGAGCATTCTGTTCCTGCAGCAAAGCTGCACCGAGGACGCGCCAAGGCTAGCCCTGATTTCTCAGGTGGAAGCCTTGGCCGATCAAGCGCTCGAAGAAATCAGGACGACGTCTTACTTGCTGCACCCGCCCCTGTTGGATGAAGTGGGATTTGCCTGCGCCGCCGAGTGGTATATCGAGGGCTTTTCCAAGCGCAGCGGAATTAACGTCAAAGCCAACATTGCCAGTTCGCGAGAACGGCTTCCCAGAAGCATGGAGATTGCTTTGTTCCGCGTCCTGCAGGAGAGCTTGACCAACGTGCATCGCCACTCGGGAGCCACGGAGGCGAGCATCAATTTTAGTCGTCAAGGCGAAGCGGTGATTTTGGAAGTAAGAGATTTCGGCAAGGGTATACCGGAGGAACGCTTACGACTGCTTCGTGCAGTCAACGCGGACACCGGAGTGGGATTGGCCGGGATGCGCGAGCGCGTCCATGAACTTAACGGCGAGCTGGAAATAGAATCAGATGCTCGCGGGACTAGTATGCGAGCGACCGTTCCCCTCTATGCCATGGCTCATCCGGCACCCGTGGAGGAATGCGCCAGCATGAATCAATCCGCACAGGCCTGACCGTGCGTGAAGTGGTTCGGGTAGAAAAGTTTTTCATTGCTCCGCCAACGAAACTAGACGAAAGAGATCCCATGTTCGCATCGCGGCTCTTGTCGAGCGCCTCGCGCAGCTCTAGACCTTCTTGAGCGACGGCTGGTGGAGTCTCGTACGACCATCGTCGTCCCATTTGACTACCGCATCTTCTTCGTTCGTTCGTTCCACCGTACCTAATTCCCCATTTGGTTTTCCGAAGTTGCCCAGACCTTCGACCCGATCTCCGGGAGTCAATTCGTTGTCGGTGGCACGGGGCTCGCCGAGTGGCGGCTTTTTGGCGCGGTCTGAGTCAGGAATCGCACCGGGGTAGGTCAGGGGCGGTTGAGGGCTTCTACGCAGTCTCGGTATCGATCGATTGCTTTGGCTCATATTCCGGTCTCTTTTCAAGGGCTGGTTTCAAGGGCTGGAGTAGCCCCTATCGCTTCAGCTGTTCATCTCCTCTAGCATAAGCTTGAAAAGAATGCCGGGATGGTCCAAATCGCACAGTCTGAGCAATAGCTGGGCGCATGCGTTTGGCTCAGGTTGCGCTCGGATGCAAGTGCGCGCGGAGCGTGCAAACTCGATGATAATGCTTCTCGGCGTCATGACCAGGTTGCGGATTCACGATCGCCATTCAACGCATGACCGGGCTCCTGCGGGAGGCCGCTGCGCGAGAATAATGACCGAGCACCGGTGGTGTCGCACCGCAAGAATCTGCGTCGATCCTCATTTGCTTGTGCCTGATGGGAGAGGCAGATCCGAATTGAAGGTATCGGCTACTATCTTCCATGTTCCGTCTGACTGTTTCTTCCATACGGCCATGTCCTTGCCACTATCCTGAATAGGCGCGCCGTTTGGGGTTCCCATCGTCATCTCGTACTTATAGAGTGTGTACGCCATGTCACCCGCGCGGGAGACGTCAACCTGCGTAATCTGCCAGTCTATCTTGAATCCGGGGCTACTCAAAAGCTGCGCCCATGCGTTTTGAATCGCATCTTTCCCTTTGATGATGGGCGCGTGAGGCGGAAGCCACGATGCATCGTCCGCGTAGTTCGCTGTGGCGCCTGCCACGTCCTTGGCCTGCGCGGCTCTCAGGCCGGCAGCGTCGGCCGCCCGGATGGCTGCCGCGGCAGTCGCGCGAGCATCGGAAGGCTGTTGACCGATGGCGTTTGATAAGAGCGCAACTAAGGATAAGAGGGCAACGAAGAATGTGCTTGCAAGTATCACGCCGGTTCTTCTCATCGATTCCTCCATAGAACGTGACGGGACAACCATTATCGTCCCGCGCTCGCGCTGCCGCCAACAGCTCCCCGGGTGAGGGACGTGCGTTTCCATGTTCCCGCAACCTTGGCTAACATGCCCACTGTTCATACCGCTTGCCTGGCCGGGAAAACTGCGGCGTCAGGGAAACCCGGGCGTGATAAACTGTCGCACCGTGGACCAGCCTTCTCAGCCGCCGACCGCTCCGTCGTGTTCCGACTGCGCCACCAAAACTCAGGCCGTGGGCGGCGGCCCGCCAACTCAATCCGCGTCGCGCATGTGGCGCTCGAGCAACGGCAACATGAGGATTGATACGCTGAGCACCAGCATCATCACCAGTCCGGCACTGCAGAAAGCCATTCTGCTCGATCATTTGAAAAAAGAGGCCGTGGTCCTTCCCTTGCCGCCGCCGCAGGCAGCGCCGTCTTCATCCGGAAGTCCCCAGTCGCCAGCCGGAGCAGTCGCGGCCCCGCCCATGCAGGTGCAGGATCTGGGCAAGAGCACAATCGAAGGCCATGAAGTCGAGGGCAAGCGCTTCGTCCTCACACCGCCGGCCCTGCCTCAAATTCCGCAGCTTCCGCAAATGCCAAAGGCGCCCAAGCCTCCGCAGCCGGGCGCGCAGCCACCAACATCGCCCCAGGCGCCCGAGCCGCCCCAGCCACCAAAACCGCCGCAGCCCAGCGTGACCGAAGTATGGACCAGCGTAAAGCTGAAAATGCCGGTACTGACCAAAGTTACTACCGCCGCTGGCGAGCAAACCACTTACTGCAAGCCCACCTCCACCGAGGAGCCCCATCCTTCGCTGTTCGAAATCCCTCCCGGCTACAAGCTGAAAAAATCCTGAGTACGTGTGCGCGAGAGAAAACAAACCCTTCCCGTGAAGGGCCGAATGAAACTTGCAGCCAGCCGCACGGCTCTAACCGCGTTTGAAAAGCTGCGTCTGACGCAGCACCAGGAGCGCGGTCTGTGCCAGTCGTTCCAGAACCGCTACATCACCCTCGTCAAACGCGAAGGGCTGTGGGGAGAAAACCTCCACCAACCCCACAACCTCCCGCTCGTAGCGGATCGGCGCCGCCACGATCGAGCGAATGCCCAGCCGCCGGCACACTGTGGCATCGACGCGGCAATCCATTTCAGTGTCATCGCAGCGTAAGGCTTTTCCCCCGCGGATGCACTCCCCGGAAAAACTCGAATCGATATCCACGCGGGTGCCGAGCGGTGGCCCGCCTTTTCCGATGCTCGCCCGGCACATCAAGGGACCGTGGTCACTGAGCGCGATGGCGGCCCCCGTTCCGCGTAGAAGCGTTCGCGCGCGGTCGCTAATCACCCGCAGCGCGCTATTCAGATCCGGCCCCAGGGAGTTGAACTCGTACTGCATGGTGCTGGAAACCGTCGGAGAATTATCCGGCCTGTCCCCGCTGCCCGCTCCCGTTTCCGGACTTCCGCTCTCCGCTTCCAGACTCACGGATCGCGGCTGGGTAACTTGGTTGCTTGAGGACGTGCTTCCCGCAGGCGGTCCCGGTAGTCGGTCAAAGGTGAGCTTCGGCGCTTTGCGACTCGGTGCTTTTTCATTGCGCGCCAGCCACTCGTCCAGTCGGTGCCGCGCCTCTTCGGGGAGTTCCGAGAACCGCACTCCGGCGCGACCCAGCGCATCGGCCCAGGCGATATAGCCCGTCGTCTCCAGGTGGGCGTCAGAATCTGGCAGATCAAGGCGCAACTTGAGCCGGCGCTCGGCTTCGAGCGGGACAATTGTTTGCATCGACACACCCTGCTCGCTGAGATCCAGAATCATCCCGCCGGTAACGCCATCAAAGCTGGCAAAGACTGGACCGTGCACCTTATGCCGCAGGCAACCGCGTCTCTCTGTGAACATCTTTGACTTCACCCCGCACGGTCTTGCCCATCGTGCACCCTTCTCATCGGTTCGAAAGAAGCGATTCTCGCGGCAGTCGTATTCCCTGCTGCGACGAACTTGCGGCGATGGACGTGTGTCTCGATGATGGGAGCAAAGACCTGGAAAAGGAAGTACACGATACGGTTCTTCGGTTCCTTGGGACTCGGCCTTGGGGCAACCGGAGGTGTGCGAGAAGTCTTGTCGCCCCGCCCGACCAATAAGCAATGAGATTCGGGGAACCCGACTGCGCATTGACAGCGCAGCGGCAGACTTTTACTATCCCGATCAAATTGAGATTGGCCGGTCGAGCTTCAGTCAAGCCGCGCCGATCTTTTCGGGGGCGTGCTATGGCAATTGCGAAGGGAAGTCAGGCGATTCCGGCTGTCAACATCCGGAGGCAACGGGGGTATGCGCGAGTTCTATCTGTGTTCGCGATTCTGTTTGCGATCGCATTGGCAGCGTTGGCGGCGCCTCAGGATCGAGATCACGACCGCGATCACGACCGCAAAGGTATTCACGTCACGTCTCGCGAACGCATCGCGCGCGACTTCGGCGGGGGCTCGGGGGGAAGGCCTTCCCCCGATGCGCTCTGCGAGCCCGGTTTTGTTGCCGTAGGTTTTCACGTGCAGACCGGTGAATTCTTCAATCAGGCGTGGCTCGATTGCGCTCGCTTGCGCCCGGATGGAGACACGGGAGACGAGCGAAGGATCACAGAAAGAACCGGCACGCCGGGCGGCCGGCCCGTTTACGATGCGCGTTGCTCCGAAGGCCGCGTTCTGCGGGGGCTGCGCGGCCGAACAGGCGCCTCCATCGACGAAGCCATCGGGGAATGCAGTGAGGTGCGGGAGATTGTCGAGGGTCGCGATCATCCCAGAGCGGAGCTGACGGAATCGATTACGCGGCCGCATCCGGGAGGGAGGCCCGTCGAGGCCCACTGCCCCCCGGGCGCAGTCGTCACAGGATTCCGATCCAGAAGTGGCGAATATATGGATCACTTGTGGATCGTCTGCTCCGAACTGGAACGCAACTACTAGAGGCTGGTGTGGAGCAGGCACGCTTGCCCGTTTTGCGGGCAGCGGATCCCCGCCCAAGTTGAAATGCGAATCATCCCCAAAATCTGAGTGGCTCATGCTGAGCGCCTGCTTGCGATTTACCCTGACCAGCTCTTCACGAATTCGCCGAATCGATCCAAAGCCCTTGGGAACTTGTCTCCGGTGGCGGCGAAGCCCAGTCGAAAATGCGACGGAGAATCGAAGCAATCTCCGGGGGCGAGCAGAATTCCTTGTTCCGCTGCTGCCTGGCAGAATGGCCTGGCGTTCTCTCCGCTGACCAGCCAGGGAAACGCCGTCATTCCTCCGTGAGGGCGAATCCACCCTAGCGTTTCGCGATGTCCCGCTATAAAGCGATCCAGGCGCTCCAGGTTCAGGGTTGCGGTTTCTTGCGTTTTCCTGAGAACCACATCGCGGTTGCGCATCGCGATTTCGGCAAGCATCTCTCCAGCCGAATTGTTCGAGATCGAAAAATACGTGCGGGCATTCCAGTAGCGCTCCAGACGTTTTCGGTCATGCTCAATCATCCATCCGGTACGAATGCCCGGCAGAGCGAACGCTTTCGAGAAATCGTGGATTACGGTCGCTTGCGGCAGTCGCGATGCCGATTTTGTCTCTCGTCCGTGGTAAATCGGGTGATACACCTCGTCACTCACAAGTTGGATTCCACGCGCCGAAGTGAACTCGTGCAACCTTTCCATCTCCGCATCGCTCATCGTCGCGCCTGTTGGATGATGCGGGCTGTTCACTATGATCAGGTTCGTCCTCGCATCCGCGAGCTTCATGATCTCTTCCACGTCGACGCTGAAGTTGTCTTCCCTGCGTATCCCGTAAAAGCGGGTTTCAATCCCGAGCGACTCGGGCAGCGCGGAAAAGGGCGCGTAGCCAGGCCGAGGCACTATTACGTTGGCTCTAGGCTCAGCCGCCAGCCACATCAGGACGACCAAAGCTTCCGAAGCGCCGGTCATGACCTGCACGCACTCCGCACTCACACCGTGCATTTCGGCGATCGCCTCCCGCAACCTCTCGCCACCCGCTGGACGTCGATAGACCAACTCATGATTGAGAAACCGCTGCCGCTCTTCCTCGGGCTCACCCGCGAGGTTCAACAGCTCATTCACAGTCCAACGCGGGCCCTCGCTCGAGGCCAGGTTGAACTCAATATCGTGCTCGTGGTCGTCCAGCCACAGGTCCAGCAGGAATGGCTTCAATTGCATGTCGCACCTAGAAAATTAGCAGCGCCGCTTGCTCTTGAACAATCACCGCTTACCAGACTAAGCGCACTCCTCGATCGATCTGGCCTCCGCCGCGGCGCGGACTGCTGTCGGCTGAACTGGGTGCTGCGCTGCGGCCTGAGCAGTGGACCGCTCGCCTTTGCGGATCAGCACGATCGCTCCGAGAATCGCAACGGACGCCAGCAGCACTCGCATCGTCAGCGGTTCCGAGGCCAACAACCATCCCAGAAATACGGCGACGACTGGATTCGCGTAGGTGTGCGTCGCCACTAGCGCCGGCGGACAGCGTTGCAGCAACCAGGTGTAGGCAGTGAATGCGATCACGGACCCAAAGACGATCAGATAAGCCAGGCCCAGAAGTGACTTCAAAGAAATGTTCGCCCAGTGGGTGGCGTGAAACTCGCCCGTCAGTTCTGCGGCAGCGAGCAGCATTACGGCGCCGCAGATGGTCGGCAGCGCCGTGCGCCCCAGCGAGTCCAAGGGGAGCTTCAACCTTGGCGAGATGACCACTCCTGCCGACCATGCGAATGAACCCACGAGGACCGCCATCAGCGCCAGCAGGCTCGAGCCTTTGACCGTCAATTCTGCGCCGGTCAGCACCCCCACGCCAAGCGCGCCCAAACCCAGGCCCACCGCGCTAAGCCTGCTGATCTTCTGCTGACCCATCGACCAGGCCAAAACTAAAATGAACATGGGTTCGGTCGCGAGCAGAAGCGCAGCCAAGCCCGATCCCACATACTGTTCGGCCCAGTGCAGTGATCCATGACCGACCAGAAAAAACAATACTCCGACGACGCATCCGGAGATCCAATGCGCGCGCGTGGGACGATAGCCGCGCGCCCCGGCCCACGCCAGCATAATCGCGCCAGCGATGGAGTGCCGAATGCCGGCAGTGACCAGCGGTGGAATGGTTTCGACCGCGTAGCGAATGGCGAGATAAGTCGATCCCCAAACGAGATAGATGGCGGCGAAGGCGAGCGCCAGTTGAATTGAGTAGGCGCGGCTGCGAACGATTGGGCTGCGAACGACTGCGGATTTTTCTGACGCGGTCACGACCACGGGTCTGCCTCCAATATTTTTCAACTGGCTGCTGCGAATCAGCTCGATGATTTGCACCGCTTGAGGGCCGTCAGTCATCTAACCTCCAAACAACAATTAAGCGGTTAACTGAATGATATGGCTTTCAGTCCTAACTTGTCAATATAGTTTTACCGGTTAGATAATAGGAGACGGGCCTTGGTCCTTGCTCGTCTGAAGTCCGAGGCCCGACGCCCGAAGTTTGGGAGGGAATCTAGTGAGGGCGAAAGAGAAGATTGTGCGGCGGCGGCCGCCTCGCTTCGATCTGATCGCGGGCAGCGTGTGCCTCGACTTTGTGAACACGCTCGACGATCGTCACATCAAGCCGAAGGAATTGCTGGAGACTTATATCGATCTCGCGCGCTTTGGCGAAGACACTGGGGTGCTGGAGCCGAGCCAGGTGGACCGGCTTTTCGAGCTCCGCTATGTTAATCCAGAGCGCGCGGAACAGGTTCTGCTGCGGGCCAGAGAGTTGCGCGAAGCTATCCACGATGTTTTTTGGGCGATCATCAACAAATGCGAAGTGTCGGCGCTCGCGCTCGCGAAACTCAATAACTACGTTCAGACGGCGGCGGGACACCTGCGGCTGGTTCCGGCCAAGGACGGTTTTGAGTGGGGGTTCGACGACCCGCTTGATTTCGAAAGCGTGCTATGGCCGATTGCGCGGTCGGCGGCGGATCTGCTGGCATCGGAGCAGTTGGCCTATGTACGGGCGTGTTCCTCGAAAGCTTGCGAATGGTTCTTTCTGGACACCAGCAAGAATCATCGCCGTCGCTGGTGCGACATGATGCGCTGCGGGAATCGGGCGAAGGTGCGGCGGTTCTATGCGCGGAAGAAGAAAGAGCCCTAACCCCACAGAGGACACGGAGAGCACAGAGGCAGGCAAAGGTTCGTTTGCGTTCGCGAGTGAGAATCGCCACCTCTCTCGCCAAACCCGTCGAGAGAAGGGTGGGGCACCGCGCTACTCTATTCCTATTCCTATTGCCGGGCTACTTTACTTGTACGTTCAGGTGCCCTGGACTTGGCAATGCTTCGTTGCTGTTGGCTACGGTGTGGGGTTGGAAGTCCGGGTCGCCGAACTGCCACAAGAGGAACGACATTTCGTCGGCGAACTCCAGGTCGTGTTGGGCGCGGGTTGAGCCCATGCCGTGGCCGGCGTCGTAGTCTACGCGCAACAGGACCGGCCTCTTGCTGGAGGTAGCGGCCTGCAGGCGCGCCGTCATTTTCGCGGGCTGCGAGGGATCGACGCGCGGGTCGTTGATTCCCGCGGTCAACAGTATGCCGGGATACGCGGTGCCATCTTTGACGTGTTGATAGGCGTCCATGGCAAAAAGTCCCTTGAAGCCGTCGGCATCGGTGACTGAGCCGAACTCGGCGATGTTGGGCGGGCCATTGGGAGTGAATTCCATGCGGGTGGCGTTGGAGCAACCGACGCGGATCAGGGCCCCGGCAAATAAATCAGGGCGCTGTGTGACGGCGCCGCCGATCAGAATACCGCCGGCGCTGGTGCCTTCTCCGGAGAGGTGCAGCGGGCTGGTGTATTTGTGCTCGATGAGGTATTGAGCGCTGGCAATGAAATCATCAATGGTGTGCTGCTTGGTGAGTTTGTAGCCGGCGCGATACCACTCCTCGCCGTATTCGCCGCCGCCGCGGACGTGCGCGATGGCGATCACGCCTCCGCGCTCCAGCCATGCCAGCCAGACCGGATCGAAATATGCGTCAAAGGAAATTCCGTACGCGCCATAACCGATGATGTGCGTGGGGTGGTTGCCATCGTGCGCGAAGTCCTTAGAGTGAATTATGGACAGCGGAATCATGGTCCCGTCGGCGCTCTTGGCGTTGACTTCCTCCGCTTCGTAGCCTGAGGTGTCGATGGGGATAGGTGGTTGAATCCCCGTTTCAGTGGCGGCTTTGGATTTCGGATCGTAGCGCAAGAAAGTCGGCGACATGGTCCAGGAGACGACATGAACGAGAGCGCCGGGTTCCGTAGGAGTGACGGATATCTCGGACACGGAGAGTCCTTTGCCGCCGGAAATGGGCTCGATTTTTCCGTCGAATGAGAGGCGGCGCATGCGGCCGATGCCGCCGTCGAGATCGCGAATGTAGATACCGTCGATGGCGACATCAGCTTCCTGAATGACGACTTCACTTGCCGGGACGACGACGGTGGCGTGCGCCACGTCGGGATTCTTGAGACTGGTTCGGGTCACTTCATAGCGCGGCTTGTTCTTATGGGTCAGGAGGTAAATGTCGTCATTGTGCAGCGAGAGATTGGTAATGGCGGCATCCACGTCGAAAAGCTTCTTCCACACAATGTGCGGGGCATTGAGCTGATCGATTGGAATGTAATAAGCAGTGGCCTCGTTTTGGGTTCCGTGCGCCAGGACTCCAACAATATAAGGTGACTCCGGGGTGTAAGAGGCGAAGCTCAGATCGTTATCTTCGATCTTCAGGTCTGGCGAGTAGCCGTATCCGAAAACGAAGCGATCCTGTTCGGCATCCTGGCCGAGTTCGTGGACGTAGACGCGGCTGCGCTGTTCGAAGGCGGTGCGCGGCATGTCTGGCGTGAGCTTCTGCAGCCGGTTATAGAGGAATGATTTGTTGCCGGGCAGCCATGAAATGCCGCCAAAGCGGGCGCGATCGATGGCATCGGGCATCACTTTTCCGGTGGCGGTCTCGAGAATGTGGATGACGCTATTCTCCGAGCCACCAGGAGAAACTCCGTAGGCTACTAGAACGCCGTCGAGCGACGGCTGGTAGTAGTCGATGGAGGAGTGGACACCATCTTTGGTGAGCAACTCGGGATCGAGCAGCAGACGCTCAGGCGAGTTGCCCTCTTTGACATAGAGTTTCACGTTGTCGGCGGTGGGATCGGCTTTGAGATAGAACACCTTTCCGCCCCATACCTGGGCGTTGCGCACGCGCGTGCTAGCGGTGTCGAGGGCCTTCACACGGGCAAGAAATTTTTCGCGGCCGGGGATGCTGGTGAGTGCGGAACGGGTGTAGGTGTCTTGGGCTTTGAGCCATTCGGCGCCTTTTCCGTCGCGCCAGTTTTCCAGCCAGCGATAGGGATCGCTAATGCTCTGGCCGAAGAAAGTTTCGGTCACGTCCAGGCGTTCGGCGGCGGGTGGGGCGGATTGGGCTGGCAGCGCGGATGCAGCGCACAGGTATAAAGAAGCGACGAGAATGTGGAGACGAGTTGTAACGCCTGAGGGGCCGAAAGAGAAGTTGATCATTGTGCACTCCTGGGCGACAAGGGAATTGGGGTCCCGGGTGGGCATGATAGCAGAGCGACCGCCGCGGTGAAAGTCAAAGTCTAAAGTCAGAGTCTAAAGTCAGAGTCTAAAGTCAGAGTCCCCACCCTGTCGCAAAGAACGCGACAAGGGTAGGGCACCCGCTCGTTCGATTACAATCACCACATTTGTCGTGCGGCGTCCCAAATCTTCTGGAGGGTTCTTGATCGCTCGAATGATTGCCGTTGTGGTTTTTATGTCGTCCGCCTTCGGGCAGAACGTGGTGCACTACACGACTACCAATGCCAATGTGAAATATCTTTTCGCAACCACCGAACCGGTTTTGCGTTTGAAGTCGGGAGACATTTTAGACACCAATACGCTGGATTGTTTTGGCAACGGGCTGAAGAAGCCGGGCGATACGCTAAGCATGGCGACAGGGGACAATCCGCTGGCAGGGCCGTTTTATGTGGAGGGCGCGGAGCCGGGCGATACGCTGGCGGTGAAGATTCTCGATTTGCAGGTGGACGGAGACACGGGCGTGGGTGCGTTTGCTCCGGGATTTGGGGCGATCAATGAAACCAATTACACGCCCATGCTGCATGCGCCGCTGCCGGAGCGAGTCTGGTTTTATCACATCGATCATGCTGCGAATACAGCCACGTTCAAGGCGCTGGATTCGGATTTTTCGGTGAAGATTCCCGTGCATCCGTTCTTTGGATGTATTGGGGTGGCTCCGGCGAATGGCGAGGCGCGCAGTTCGATTGTACCGGCGGAGTTTGGCGGGAACTTGGATTCGCCCGAGGCTAGCGTCGGCAATACGATTTACTTTCCGGTGAATGTGAAGGGCGGGCTTTTCTACATCGGCGATGGGCATGCCGCCATGGGCGACGGCGAAATCGCGGGCACGGCGATTGAGGTTCCACTGAAGGCGCGGGTGCAGCTCAGCGTGATCAAAGGTCGGACGATCAGCTGGCCGCAGTTTGAGAATGACGACGCGATTATGACGGTGGGAGCGTATCGTCCGGTGGACGATGCGGTGCGGATCGCTATGACTGAGCTCGTGCATTGGATTCACAAGGACTATGGGCTGTCGGAACTGGATGCTTATGAGCTGTTGTCGAAGGTGGCGAAGATTCATCTGAATGAGATGGTGGATCCGAATTATGTCGTGGTGGCGTCGGTGGAGAAGAAATATTTGCCGGCGAAGAAATGATTTGGCGTGCCAGAAGAAAACAGGTCCCTACCACTCCGCATGCCCTTCCTTCGGAAGGGCATGCTCCGGTCGGGATGACAGAGTTTATTTTGCCAAGCACACAGCAGACGAGTTAGCGGGGTGAGGTCACGGATGGCTTGGGGACTCCGGCGCAAGCGGGAGTTGGATTTCTAATGCGCCCATGCGGTTGGTAAGTTTGTCCCGGACACCGATGCGGATCCAGGCCGCGTTTATGGGGACGTCGAGCTGCTGGCGGACGCGGAAGATGCCGGGCTTGCTCGGATCCTGGGTTGCGGAGGTTTCTCCGGTCGCGTTGTTCACCACGCCGTTGAGCATGCGGCTGTCGGCATCGAATGCGGCGGCGGCGAATTCGTACGAGGGTGGTTTGCCGCTCGGGGCAGCCTGGGACTTGAGCGCGGGAGCGGTTACCCGGTAATCGACCACATATTTCTGAAGGTCGATGGGAGCAAGCGGCTTCAGCGGCTTGTCTTTGTGGCGACTGCGGAAGTATGCCGGCTCATCGGCCAGTTCGGACATCTGCTCGGGCGTGGCCCGGGCGGGGCCGCCGTCGGCGTGGACATGCGCGGAAAAGAGAAGATCATGGACCATGGGGGCTCCGTGCTTCATGTTGGGCTGGAGCGCGTCATATTCCTCGGGCGCAGAGACGGTAGAAGCGTTCGCGAGCTGAGCTGCAGGTGGTGTCAGGGGGCGGAGAGCGGACGTGAAATAGAAGCGACGATAGGAAAGTTTGTATCCGGGCTGAACCACTCTGACGGCGATACCGCGCCGGCCTCCGTCATCCTTCTGGTTGGTGGGCGAGTAGCTGAGCGAATAATAGTTGCCGCCCACGTCGGTGGCTTCATCGAGCGCGGCGGTGACGTCGTTGGTGCTGTAAAAGGCGCGGCCGCCGGTTGCATCGGCGAGGGCTTTCTGAACATCGTAGTCCGTGAGCACGGAATCGCCGGAGCCCTGCGCTGCCATGGACGCCACCAATCCGGTGGGATCGGGGATGCCGCTGGTGAGGCTATTGATACCCCCACCACCGGGTCCCCCGATTGGGCCGCCAGGTTGGACATTCTGATTAGCGGCGCCGCCGTGCACGCGTGCTCCGGTCAGGGCGCCCGGCGGATTGACCGGCACGCCGCCGACATTGATGGGGTAGACGGCAACCTGGGCTCGAGTCAGAACGTTAATCTCCTTGATGATCTGGTCTTCGTATTCGCGGGGATCTTCCTTGCGCGGAACCAGTGCGAGAGGAAAAGTTCCGGCGAGCCAGATCAGGTTTTTGTGGCCGGGAACGCCCTCGAGGAATTCGTTCACCTGGGTCAACACGTTAATCATGGAGGCGGGATCGCCGTATCCGAGGTTCTTCCCCATCATGAACACTCTGGGAACGTGCGGCTTGGGATTCGCCGGATCCAACACAGAAAACAAGACCGCCTTGTCGTCGGTGAAGCCTTGCACAAGGTAGAGGTCGTCGGAGCGCACGAAAATAGCGAAGCGGGTCCCGTCAGGGAAGCTCTTAATGAACTTCATGACTTGGCGGCGGGCGTCGAGTTGGTCATCGATCTCGATGTTGACCATGTCATAGAGAATTACGTAGAGGGGGCCGCGCTCGGGGACCGCCGGAATATTTACGAAGTGGTTGGGCGGCTGATGAGGGGCGTTCGGTGGGAGAGCAATCGATGGCGAATTCAAATCGTGGACATCGAAGGACAGAATCTCTTGCGGATGGCCGTCTTCGGCCATCAGAAAGTCGCGGGCGGTGAGGCCGTGGACGGGCTTGTTGTTTGAATCGCGAACGACAACGTCGACGATGACGCGGCGGACTGTGGTTCGGAACGTGGGAGTGTCGGGCGCCTCAGGCTTTTGGGATGAGTTTGACTGCGCGGGCAACAGGTTCCAACTGAGGCTAAGAAACAACAATAACAATGTCAGAGCGCGGAGAAAAAGAAGCATATTTCACCTGTTTCCAGCTGCGAGGGAGGTCATTGCTTAGTGGATTCTTAAGAGCCTTGGATGTCAAGCAGAGAGGCCGTCCTTCGACTTGCGGTACGGCTAAAAGCCGCGCCCTTGCAAAACAAATCCAAAAGGCGGATTTGTTTTGCGTCGACTAGAAGCCCTTCCCTAAGCTTCGAACGCAAACAGAGTCAAAGCCCTCATCCTAACCGCAAAGAAGGCGGTTAGGATGAGGCACCCTCGTGTTTTTCTTTTCCACTAGCCCTTTACTATTTTCTTGGCGGTTGGATCCCAGACGGCTACGCACTTGTTGAAGTAGGCGAAGTTGGCCAGGTGGCAGCCGATGGCGGCGTGGTTGCCGAAGACTTCGTTTTCGACTACGGGCTTACGCGTGCGGACGGCGTTGTAGAAGTTGGTCTGGTGGTCGACGGTGTCGCTGTATCCGGGAGGATTAGAGTAGGACTCGCCTTCATTGTCCACGTTCCATGCCAGTGCCTTGGGTTCCGGATGGTCTTGGTGCCACTTCTCCAGATACTGATCGCGGAGTTCCTTGGGCCAACCGAAAATAGAATAGCCTTCGGGCTCGGGATGGGCGTCCTGCGGCGTGTAGGTTAGCGTCGAGTCCTTGATGATCATGGTGCCCTTGGTGCCGTAGAAGGCGATGAACTCGCCGCCGTCGTTGTTGAGGTTGCAGCGCAGGGTGACGCGGAAGTTGGGATAGTCGTAGAGAGTTTCGATCAAGTCGGGGAACTCGCGGCCGTCTTTGAAGTGGTAGAGGCCACCGCTCGATTGGGCGCGCTGGGCGGGGTCTTTGGTGCTGGTGATGAAGTGGATGCCGGAAATGAGGTGGACAAACAGATCGCCGCCCAGGCCTTCGCCGTAATCGGTGAAGCAGCGCCAGCGGAAGAAACGGACGGGATCGAACGGTCGCTTCGGAGCATTGCCCAGGAAGGCGTTCCAGTCGATGGTTTTTTCACTCGCGTCGGGAGGGATGGGATAGACCCAGGCGCCGCTGGGGGAATTGCGGTCCCAGTAAGCGTTGATGGAGAAGACTTCGCCAAGTTTGCCGGAATCGTAAATCTCTTTGGCTTTGACATAGAGCACGGAGCTGACCCGCTGGCTGCCGACTGCGACCATGCGATTGTGTTTGTGTGCGGTTTCGACCATGGAGAAGCCGTCTTCGACGGTGTGCGACATGGGCTTCTCGCAGTAGACGTCTTTGCCGGCGGCGCAGGCGTCTTCGAAGATGTGTCGATGCTGATGGTCCATGGTGGCGATGAGGACAGAGTCCACATCTTTGCGGTCAAGGATTGTGCGATAGTCGCGGGTGGCGGGGACGCTGGGATTCTTTACCGCTTCCTGCGCGGCGGTGTGGCGGCTGTCATACAGATCGCAGACGGCGACGCACTGAATACCGGGCACGTCGAGCGAAGCCTTGAGGTGTTCGCACCCGCGAATGCCGGTACCAATGGACGCGAAGCGCACGGTGTCGCTGGGAGCCACGGGACGGGCTGCGGCGGAAAGTACTCGTGGCTGCAAAACAGTTTTTGCGACGGTGGTGGCGGCAATGGCGCCGGTGCCGACGTGGATAAATTGACGACGAGTCAGAGGATTCTTTGCCATGAGTTTCCGTCCTCACAAGTACTGCAAGTGAATTTCCGCAGAGGCATTCTGCCGGTGCGGAGGATTACGCGGAGGAGATTATTGCACAGCCGAGCGCTTGTCAGTAAAACGATTTTCTAAAAAGGAAACGTAGTGTGCAACGCGCGGAGTTCTTCACGACATTGCGCGCCGGTGCCGACCGTCCCCTTATGGGGCTTGTCAAATTCAAGTCTGATGGCCCCATTCGGTTGAAAACACGCGGTTTGTGAGGAAGGCAATATATTCAGCCAACAACATGGCGCGCTTTGGTCATCTGAAAGGTGGGCTCGGGAGTGGTTTGCGCCTCGCTTCGTCCCGACAAATACTTCGGAGGTCCTACAATGACGAGAATTTTACGGATTACGGCGCTGCTGTCGGCGCTGATGGTTTTACCAGCGGTTGGCCAATCCGGCCGGCTTTCGGCCGATGACCAGAAAGATTTCGACAAAGCATACACAAAGTGGGTGAATGACACCCGCAAGAACGATCGGGACGACATCGCCAAAGATGTCCGCAAAATGCAGGAGATCATGGCGCGCGGCGGCATTCCCGCTAATGTTCCGTATGATCGAGTTGCCAGTACGGGCAATGCGTATCCTGCGCGCTCTTATGCGAGACAGCTTCCGGCGGACGACCAGAAAGAGTTCGATAAAGCTTACACAAAGTGGGTGAACGACACGCGCAAGAACGATCGCGACGACATCGGCAAGGATGTCCGGAAGATGCAGGAGATCATGGCCCGTAACAACATTCCGGTCGACGTGCCTTTTGATCAGGTAGCCAGCACGGGGTACGCGGCTCCAGGCGGATACGAGGATCGCAGAGAAGATCGGCGATATGCGCCGACTGGCGCGTACGGCCGACTCTCAGCCGAGGACCAGCACGATTTCGACCGGTATTATTCGCAATGGGTCGATGACAACCGCCGCAACGATCGGCCGGAAGCGGCTCGCGACGCCGACCACATGCAGGACATCATGTCGCGCAACCACATTCCTTCGACTGTTCCGTATGATCAGCTGGCTACTCGTGCTGCATATCCCGGAAACGGCCAGGCCCTATACCCCCCAACGGGGTATGGCGACACCAGGCTCTCTCCGGAAGATCAGCGCGACTTCGACAAGGCCTATTCGAAATGGGTGGACGATAGCCGCAAGGGTGACCGCGATGATCTGGAAAAAGACACTCGACGGATGCAGGACATCATGACGCGCTACAACATTCCGTCCAACGTGCCCTATGATCAGATTGCTTCGCACGATCTTGGGCCCCGGTACTGATCAGGAATGAGCGATGGAAGATATGGGGAGCACGCTACCGCGTGCTCCTCTTTTTCTTAGTCAGCATCGCTGGGGTTCGACTCCAGTGCCTGGTCACTGTCCCGCACACAACCGGAATCGGCGACTTCCTCCGCCGTTTGGCACAAGTCGAACCACACCGTTGCACCAAGGTAACTAGACCGATTTCTCCTTACCCCTCGAGAATAAACAATAACAACGGGGCACTCATAATGAAGGTTGAAGCTGGTCTATTCGTGATTCTCGCTAGTTCATGCCTGCTTGCGGTCCCGGCGCTTGCGGAGGCCGGGCCGGCTGCGGTAAACAAGACTGCAAGTGAGGAGAACGGCTTTACTTTGACGGAAACCTACGAAGGCAGCGGCAACAGCGATGGATTTATCGCTGACATCAACTCGACGGTGGGCTACGTTTTCAGTCGACACTTCTCCGTGAATATGGGCGTGCCGTACCTGTTCGTTAGCCCATCTTCTTCAAAGACTGGCGCTACTTCTACATCTGGCCTGGGAAATCCCTCTTTAGGTTTCAGATATTCCACGAAGGGGCCGTTACTTGATTTCAGCACAGGTCTGAGCGGAGCGTTGCCCGTAGCGAGTTCCGCCAAGGGCTTGAGCACTGGTCGCGTCACATTCGACTGGGACAATCATTTCGCGCACGGCTTCGATCGCCTGACTCCGTTTCTTGATGTCGGCGTGGCCAACTCGGTTCCGGACACTCGCTTCCTCAAACGTCCCTATACTTCTCTCGGCACGCTTGCGCACTTTGAGGGCGGCTCCGAACTGGATCTGGGTGAAAAGCTCAGTATTAGTGCTTCGGGTTATTACATCCTCCCGTGGGGGACACAACAGATATTCGTTCGCGGAAAGAAAAGTTCCGCCAGTTCAATCAAAGGAGGCCCGAGCCTAACACGGGACGACGGGATAAACCTCGGACTCGACTACGATCTCACGCGCTTTGTAGATTTGAACGCCGGCTACAGCCGCAGTGTGTACAACGTCCTTAATACCGTCTCCTTCGGGGTGGAATTGAACGTCGGGTCGTGGCTCAGAAAACATCGCGGTCAGTAGTTGCAAGAGTTCAGTTGCACAGGGATGACGAAGGAAAAAGCGACAGCAGAATTGAAATCCGGACGGAAAGAAGCGCTGGCAAAAAATTGAAAGGGCCGTGACATTGGTTATGCTCTAGCCGCTCGCTCCTGCGAGGGAGCTTACAGCGTGGAGGCATGTACCGTCACGACCCCTTGATGCGATCACTGCTTTCGCAGTTCCAAACCCCAACTTCTCCTCGCAGAGCCGTCGGTTTTTTCAGGTCTGGCCGCTCGGGTGAGTCACCCCACCCTTGCCGATCACTCAGTCTACTTCGGACCGGCTCATTTTATTGTGCCTGCCCTTTCGACCGTCGACGGAAACCACCTTAACAGAGAATCAAGAAACGTCAACGCAAACTTTTGGTGCAAGCACGATTGGCAGAGCTGTGAATAACGAGAAATGCAAATGGCTGTAAGGGAGAGCCTTATCTGCAGCTACGGGAAATTCGTCCCATTTTTGCACATAAAAATACACAAGCCTAAGGTAACTGGAAAATGATGAGAAGGAATCAAATAATCGTCTTGACGCGGAAAGGGGATTAGCGCATCTTGCAAACAGCAGCAGAAATCGCAGTGATGCCAGAATTAGTGGCCTACGTCGACGGTGGTTGCCTGGGGAATCCGGGGCCGTCGGGCATTGGAGTGGTGATCAGCGGCTGCGCCGAGGGTCCGGTGCGCATCGCGAAGTGGATCGGCAATCAAGATAATAACGTGGCGGAGTATGCGGCGCTGATGGAGGCTTTGCAGTACGCCCTCTCGCTGAAAGCCCAAAAGCTGCATGTGTATTCGGATTCGCAAGTCGTAGTGCGGCAGATGACCGGGCAATATACCTGCCGCAGTCCGCGGCTCTATTCTTTGCATTGGACTTGCCGCAAGCTGGCTCAAGCGCTGAAGTTTTCCATCTCGCACGTGCCACGGGAAAATAATGCCGAGGCCAACGGGCTGGCGCAGTCGGCTTTGCGGCGGCGGGTGTAAAGACCTTGCTTGCAACGTCGTGCTGGCGGCGTTTCGCATGATGGCGAGAGAGACGTTGCGAGCAACGTCTCTACGGATCGATTTTCCCTGGTCCTGTACTTTTCCCGCACTTTCGGCTTAGTACCTCCGCGCGGGGAATTTCTTGACACCTTCCGCGCTCCGAGCGAGACTCCAAGTACCACATCTTTAAAAAATAGGTTTTATGGGTTTGAGGCGGGCGCACGGCGCTTCGTGCCAGACTGTTAAGCTCGTCCTATCTTTGGGGATGTGGCAGGGGTCATGGAGTCTTCTTCTAGTCACGTGCACACGCCGGCGTCGACGGCCGCTACTGCTTCCACCCACTTCCCGTCCAATCCGCTTTTTTCCTCTGCGAATGGAGGACATTCGCTGGCCGACATGGCGCGGCGCGACCTGGACGCTACGCTGCAGTTGCTGGCCGACCGGGCGCAATACATTACGGGCGCCAGCGGAGCGGCCATTGCCCTGAAGCGAGATGGCAAGAAGGACATGTTATGCCGCGCCAGCACAGGATCGAACGCGCCGGAATTGGGAGCCCTCCTGTCCGCTGAGTTCGGGCTCTCAGGCGAGAGTGTACGTACGCGCCAGCCGCTGCGGTGTGATGATGCCGAGCGCGATGTCCGGGTGAATCGCGAAGTGTGCCGCCAACTTGGGATTGCCTCGGTGGTGGTGATGCCGGTGGTGAATGACGATGAGGTCCTGGGCGTCTTCGAACTCTTTTCGGGCGAAGTAAACGCCTTCGGCGAGCGCGATCTGTCGGCGGTACAGCGGCTGAGCGTGATGGTGGAAACCGCGGTTCGCCTGGCCGAGGCGGCGGAGAATCTGCCGGAGCGGCTGCAGGCGGGCGAGATCTCCGCGCCGACTGAGGTGGAGCAAGGTCAAGATAAGGTCGAACAGGATAAGGTACTGGCCGGAGAGGTCTTGGAGGAGTTGGTACTGAAAGGTCCATCTCTGGGAGAAGCGGTTGCGGAAGAAGTGATTTTGGACGATGCCGTTCTCCAAGCGCCAGACCCGACGCCAGAGGTTGCAGCTGAAGCCACGGTCGAAAATGTTGAAGGCGCAAAGCCCCATGCGCCGACATTGGAGATTCCCGCTGCTTCGGCAATCTCAGGCCAGGCTCTGTTGAAGGCGGTGAGGGACGAACCGACGGTTGCCGGCGGGACAGTGGCGGGGGTGCCGGAGCTAGCGAAGGATGCGGTCGCCGAGTCTGCTAGCCTATCGGGTTCAACGACAGTGGTGGCAACTCAAAATGTTGCCCCAGACTCGCAGGCCGCATCCCCTCAGGCGGCCGCCCTACCGGCGACCTCAGTCGAAACCGTTCCCTCTACGAAGCAGTTGTTCTGGTCGGCTGCGCTGAATCCTGCCAGCGAGGGGGCGAGGGCCGAAGCCGCCGACCAAAGCCATATTCCACCTGTGTTGCGAAGCCTGTGTAAGTGTCAGGCTTGCGGTTTTCCGGTTTCTGCCGGTCGGTTGCTCTGCGTAGAGTGCGAGGAAAGGAAGTGGCGCGGGCAATTAAGGGTGCCGCGGTCCGGCGACCCCCGGCAAATTCCGACACCGGCTACGTTTGCGGCGGCTGCGGCGCCGAAAGCGACGCTGGCGTTTGCGGCGACTGCCCAATCCGCTGCGGGGAGGCCTCCGGTGCGGACCAGGACCCCTGCCGGACAGACCGCGGTGTCTCCGCCATCCACACAGCCTTTGGAAGTTCCCTCGCGAGATTTCGTCTTGAGTGCGGGATTGGGGGATTCGCAGTCGTGGCTCTCGGTGAACAAATACGTGATTGGAGTCCTTCTGGCGGCGGCCGTCGCAGTTGCAGCTTTCGTCGTTCTACGTTAAGCCAGCCGTTCCTCGCCATAGTCTGCAGGGTCCGTGTCCCTTAAACACGCGTCCCTGAAACCCTTGACAACACAGGCAGGTCTGGTAGAGTGCCAGAAAGCTTTGCAAACTCCGTCCCCATTGGTAGGTGCTATGACCATGAAGAATGTCTATGAAGTACTGCGTCAGAAAGAGATGGAACTGACTCGCCTGGAGAAGGAAGTGGAGGCCCTGCGGCTGGTGGCTCCGCTACTTTCCGAGGAAAAAGAGAGCGCATTGGACATGGGGAAGCCTGCCCTGGCCACGGCTGTCAACGGACCGCAGGCCGCGCCTCCGCGCATTCCGGTTCCGTCGGCGGCGTCGATTCCCGCGCCGCAACCGGTTCGTGCTGCCGGCTGGGAAGATACGTCCAAACGCTGGCCGTAGGCGGATTGGAAACGTGCGCCGGCCTCACGCCTTCGGCGTGACGCTTGAATTTTTACAGCCTGGGAGACATCCCGGGCTGTTGTGTTTCTGCGGCGACAATTCGACAGTCGCTTGTTCAAGCTGCCACAATTTCATGAAGTGCGGTCAAGAGGTGGTCGACCTCTTCCATCGTGTTGTAATGCACCAGGCCGATGCGGAGGAAGCCGCCGGATTTTTCGACGCCGAGATGTTCGGTCAGGTTCAGCGCGTAGTAGTTTCCGTCCCAGGTGAAGACGCCGCGTTCGCCGAGTTTGGTGACCAGTTCGAGTGGAGAGTGGTTGGCGATTCTGACGGCGAGAGTCGCGCAGCGCTGGTCGAAACGCGCGGGGTCGGTGATGCCGTAGATTTTCAATCGGGGAATTTCTTGCAGGCCGGCGATCATTCTTTGTAGCAAGCTGCTCTCATGTTCGTGAACTGCTTCGTAGGCGGCGGCGATGGCGGCGCGGCGAGTCGTGGTGGCTTCCGGTCGACCTTCGCTCGACGGACGGGCGGGGCGCCCGTCCCCACATGTTCTGTCCCCACGTGTTTCGTGCTGGCGGCCGAGGTCGGCTAGATATTGCACGCAGGCGGCGATGCCGGCGATGCATTCGTGATTCAGAGTGCCCCACTCCCAACAGTTTGGAATTGCGTTCGTGTTCGGACGAACCTTGTAAGGGAGCAGGCGCCTGAGATGATCGCGCTTGCCGAAGAGCACGCCCATGTGCGGGCCGAAGAATTTATAAGTCGAACACGCCAGGAAATCGCAATCGAGATCTGCTACGTCGATCAGGCCGTGGGGGCCGTAGTGCACGGCGTCGATGTAGGCTAAGGCTCCGGCGGCGTGGGCGAGGCGGACGATTTCCTTTACGGGATTGATAGTGCCTACGGCGTTTGAGGCATATCCCGCAGCGACCAGCTTCGTCTTGGAATTTATTTTCGACGCGAGGTCGGCCATGTCGAGGGTGCAGTCTTCGTCATGGATCTCGACCCAGCGGACGGTCACGCCTTTTTCTTCTGCAGTCGCCAGCCACGGGGAAACATTGGCGTCGTGGTCGAGGCGCGTGACCAGGATTTCGTCGCCGGGTCTTAGATCACGGCCGATGGCGCGCGACATGGCATAGGTCAGCGTCGTCATGTTGGGGCCGAAGACGACCTCATCAGTGGCGCAGTGCAGGAAGTCGGCCATGGCGCTGCGGGCTTCGGCGATCATGGCGTCGGTGCGGCGGCTGGTGTCGTAGGCTCCACCGGTGTTGGCGTTGTCGCGGCGCAAGTAATTGGATATGGCGTCGACGACGCGCTGGGGGACTTGCGTTCCGCCCGGGCCGTCGAGGAAGGCGGCGGGGTGTCCGTTGACGGTTTGGGCGAGCGAGGGGAACTGGGAGCGGACGTGGGTGAGGTCGAGGGCGGAGGCGATGCGTTCTTCCGTGGTTGGCATAGTAATCTATTTACTTTTATCACGACCGCCGCAGTGGAGGGCGAGACGCCCTCCCGACAGCCGGCAGGATGCCGGCGCTACTTCGCCGCGCTCGCCACTCTTACAAAATCCGCCAACAGGCCGTACGCCGTCGCGAACAGGCCGGGATTTTCTTCGGTGATGGCCAGGCCAGGGAAGATGTCGGTTTCGAAATAGATGTAGGACGAGGTGCCGGAAATCTTGGCCATCGGCGAGGTGGCCAGCACTTTTTCTGGCGCGACGCTCGCCTTTACTGTATCCCCTGCGCGCTGGGCTCGGCAGACTAGTTTGAACGGCCAGCCGTCGCGCTTCGCATTGCGCAAAGCTTGCGGAGTCAGGTCGCGGATCCCTTCGCGGGCGATTTCTTCCAGGCGAACCGGAACATCCATCAGGACTGTGATCAGAGCGGCGGTTTTTACGGCGGCGTCCCAGCCGTCGATGTCGTGGGTGGCGTCGGTTTCGGCGATGCCCAGGGTCTGGGTTTTTTTCAGGGCTTCGTCGAAGGTGAGGCCTTGCTCCATTTCGCTGAGGATCACATTTGTGGTCGAGTTGAGAATTCCGTGGAATCCCTGCAGGTGAATCGCGGGCATCTGGTCGAACAGGGAGAAGATGGGGACGCCGTCCATGACCGTGGATTCGAAGAGGAAGCGTTTGCCGCGGGCGGCAGCGAGATCGCGTAGTTCGCGGTAGGCGTGGACAATGGGACCTTTGTTGGCGGTGATGGCGTGGACGCCGTGATCGAGCGCGGAGCGGATGTGGTCGACGGCGGGTTGGCCGTCTTTTACGTTTAAGGAGGTGGCTTCGAAGAGGACGTCGGCGCGGGCGCCGGCTAGCCATTCGCGGACGTTTTGGGCGGTGGTGTTTGTTAAAGAATTCGAATTGGCTTCCGGCTTTTCGCGGGCGGGGACGCCCGCGCCACGTAGAGAAGCTTGGTCCAGACCGTCGGGGTCGGCGATCCATCCCAGGCTACGCGAGGCGATACCGGTGAAGCGATATGAAATACCGTGTCGGTCGTGCAGTTCGGCTTGGCGGTCAGCCAGTAGGCGGACTAGAGTCCGGTTGACGTTGCCGAAGCCGAGGAAGCAGAGGTTGAAGGCAGGTTTCAAGGTTTCAGGGTTTCAAAGTTTCAAGAAAAATACCACACGATCATCCCGAACTTCGCAACCTTGAAACTCTGAAACCCTTGAAACTTTGCCTTCTCTAGCCCATCACGGTGGTGTGCTCGGGTTTGATTTTGTAGAGCACGCGGACTTCGCCAGGTTTCCCGTATGGGTACTTGTCTACGCCCAGATATTTCTTGGCCAGCTTATTGATGCTTTCGTCGGCGCCGTCTTCGGTGATCTCAATGACGCGGCCGCGAATCTCAAGATACCGGTAGGGATTTTCTGGATCGACGATGGCGACGGAGACGCGCGGGTCGCGGCGAACATTGCGGTCCTTCTGGCGTCCGCGGGCGGAGTTAAAGATTACGTGCTCGCCGTCGAAGTCGCACCACACCGGCGTAACTTGGGGGCGGCCATCGGGCATTAACGTCCCCAGGCTGGCAAAGGCGCGCTTCTGAAACAGATCTTTATATTTTTCGGGGATAGCTTGCGACATGAATGCCTCCGGAATTTGGATTCCAGCATTATAGAACGATGCCGCCGGGGAGGCGTGGACGGTGGTTTGCGAAGCATTGAGCTGTTGTTAGAATGCTCTGCTTGGCCGGCGCTACGTGCGCCCGCGGACGAATGGAGTTGAACATTCCCATGACAGGAACGAACTTATGACGACATGGTTGCGCAAGTTTTGTTACGTGTGCGGGGGAAGGATTGCTTTCTCACTCACTCTCGTTTTCGTTTTGGCGGGCGCTACGAGATTCCCATTACTCGCAAAGGCGGCGAGGAGTGGCGCACCCATGGCGAGTGAAGCGGCGCAGAAGTATCCGCCCACCATTGTGTTTATGACGGACTTTGGCGTGCTTGATGACTCCGTCGCGATCTGTCGCGGCGTGATGTACGGCATCCTGCCCAGCGTGCGAATTGTTGATCTGACCCACCAGGTGACGCCGTTTTCGATTCTCGATGGAGCGCGATTTTTGTATGGAGCGACGCCGTACTTTCCCGCCGGCACCGTTTTTGTGGTGGTAGTGGACCCGACTGTGGGAAGCATGCGCAAGGCGATCGTGGCGCGATCGAAGCGTGGGCAATATTTTGTGCTGCCGGACAATGGGCTGCTGACGCTAGTGGAACAGCGCGATGGGATCGAAAGCGTTCGCGAGATTACTAATCCGGAATGGATGATTGGGAGCAAACTCTCGTCGACGTTTCACGGACGGGACATCTTTTCTCCGGCGGGGGCACATGTCGCCCGCGGGGACGACTGGACCAAGACGGGGCCGGAGGTTCCGGTGAAGGATTTGGTGCAGCTGAAACTGAAAACGGCCACGCTCGATGACCGCGGACTGAAGGCCAGGGTGATCGCGACGGACGGGCCTTTCGGCAACCTGGTCACCAATATCGATGCGGACGACTTCCTGAAACTTGGATATCAGCGCGGGCAGGTGGTTCCGGTCACCGTGGACGGTCGCGAGATGAAAATGAGATTCGTGAAGACGTTTAGCGATGTGCCGCTGAATGAGCCGCTGCTGTACATCGACTCGCGCGGGCATTTGGGATTGGCGGTGAATCAGACTAGCTTTGCGGCGACATACGGGATCAAGCCGCCGGCGGAGTTGGTTATCCCGCGGGCGGGGAAGTGAAGGCTCGTGTCGTCATGCTGAGCGCAGTCGAAGCATCCCTACAATCCAACCGGCCTTGCGGTCTCGTCGACGATAGAAAGTTTTTGATAGAAAGTTTTTCGCTAGCTATCGGGGTGCTTCGCCTGCGAAAGGCCTCGCTTCGCGAAGCTCTTTCTTTGCTCAGCATCTTTGGGCGTTGTTAAGGTGCCGACGAAAGCTGGCTTACGCGTGGCAGTACGGCGCGCAATAGTGATTCGAAGATGGTTTTGACGCGTGCACCGGTCTCCATGACTTCGGCGTGCGATAGGGGGTGGTCGAGAATTCCTGCCGCCATGTTGGTTACGCAGGAGATGGCCAAGACTTTCATTTCCATGTGGCGAGCGGCGATGACTTCGGCGACAGTCGACATTCCCGCCAAGTCTGCGCCAATTCTTCGCAGGTACTCAATTTCTGCCGGTGTTTCGTAGCTTGGACCGAGCAGGGCGGCGTAGACGCCTTCGTGCAGGGGGATCTTCAGCTTTGCGGCTTCCTCCCCCGCGATCTGGCGATATTCCTTCGAATAGGCCCGCGTCATGTCGGGGAAGCGGACGCCAAAGCGGTCGTCATTGCTGCCGACCAGAGGATTCGTCCCCTGCAGATTGATGTGGTCGCGAATCAAGACCAGAGCGCCTTGCGAATAGCTGAGATTGATGCCGCCGGCGGCGTTAGTCAGGATGACGGAGCCAATTCCCATGCGTCCGAAGACGCGCATGGGGAATGTAACTTCCTGCGCGGAATATCCTTCATACTGATGCGTGCGGCCTTGCATGGCGGCGACGGGAATATCGCCAGCGTTGCCGAGGACCATTTGTCCGGCGTGACCAATGGCGGTGGAGCGTGGGAAGGTGGGAATTTCGGCGTAGGGAATGCGGGTCGCTTCGGTAAGCGAATCGGCGAAGGCGCCGAGCCCGGAGCCGAGGACGAGGCCGATCGTCGGGCGCAAGGACGTGCGCGTCAGGATAAATTTTGCGGCGTCGTCGGCGAGTGTGAATTGGTCGACCATCTTTCCTGGTTCATTAGGGCTAAAGCCCGAAAATTCTGTAACGCTGTACGCGGCGCTGAAGCACCGCTCTTCCACCCGAAGCGCTATACGCGAGATTGAAGCGACGTTCTTCCACTGAAAGCTAATTCTACAAATCGCCGTCGGCCAGATGACGGCCGAGGCCGTTGCATTCCAGCCAATCATACAGAAATGTCTGATAGAGGTAAGAGGCGACAATCTCCTCGCCGAGTTCGTGGGTTTCGGTGCAGATGAAAGGCAGGCGCAGACCGGCAAGCACGGCGATGAGCGATTGCGTAATCCGGTTGGGATTGGCGCCGCGGTAGGGATATTCGGATTTAATTTCGGTCAACGACGCGGTGATCACGAGCAGGCTGTGAGGACGATCGCTCATGCGGCGCAGGCGGTTGATGAAGACGGATCGGTTCGACGTGAAAGAGCAGATCAGGTCGGCGAGATCTTTGCGTTCGACGACGCAGGAGTCTTCCATGCCGCTGACGGAGTAGTCGCCCAGCGGGAGGGCGCGTTCCTCGATGCCGGCGAACCATCCGCGAAAGCGACGGAAGGAGAGCGGATTCTGCTCGCGAGTGTCGATGATGGCGACGGGAAGCGGAGTGCGCAATTGCGTTCCTCCGCGCTCGGCCAGGACCGGGAGTGGGGGAGGCGGAACTGGCGCAGACCGGATGGTCCAGGCAAGTGGCGTCGGGATTAGAGTTCGCTTCCGGGACATTGCTTTGCGCACGTGCAATATTGACGTTATCAGCTTTTCACCAATCGTTGAAAACCTTGCGACGGCTGAAAACCTTGCCGAGCTGCGCCTGCCGGACAGCCGGAGGCGGCTGTCCCCACATTATTCTTTATTCTTTGTTTTATGGATATCGCCGCACTAATATTTCTTTTCGAATTTCGTGTATTCAGTTTCCACCTTCCATTGTTCGCGAGCGCGTTCGTTATCGGCAAGAAATTCCGAACAAGCGTGCGAGGGCTTGCCTGCGAAATCGGAGGCGCAGGCGGCAACCGGACGAAATGTACTCTTCGTTTCCGCCCACAAGCTTTGCCCTGGGAGGAAGCTGTGCTCAAGACTTTGCCGCGTCATCCGCTTCAGGTCGGTGTACGACAGACGATATCCCGCGACGGCGCGCAGATATTCGTGGGTCATGTCGGAGCGAGCCACGCCTTCGTCGTCGGTCGAGATTGCCACTGGCACGCCGTACTTCATGTATACGGGCAGCGGGTGGTCGTCGCCACTGACGCCGAGAATCTGATCGTTCGAAGTCAAATTAATTTCGACCAGCACGTTGCGCGCAGCCATCTCTTTCATCAGGGTGACGGGATCTTTCTCCAGCATCACGTCAACGCCGTGGCCGATGCGCTCGGCGTGGCCGCGCTCAACGGAGGCGCGAATGTGAAAAGAGAGATCTTCGGGTTTCACTAATCCCATGGCGAGTTCGCCTGCGTGCAGGCTGATATGAACCTGGGGATAGACGCCGTGCAGGTAATCGAGCATGGCCATGTGTTCATTGAAGTCGTGAGTGGGGACGTACCAGTCTTCCGGCATGACGAGGTTCAATCCCACAAAATGCGGATCCATCGACGCGAGTTCGAAGCCCAGCACGATCTGCGCGAAAACGGCTGACTGCGGCAGGCCACGGAGCACCTGATAGAGATAGCGCACGGTGACGGCGCATCCGGGTTCGGCCCCGGGCGTTCCGCATTTCAATTCGGTGCGGGCGCGGGCATCTGCTTCCGCAAGAGTTTTGCTGGTGGCTGCGGCGATTTCTTTGAGGCCGCCGATTAATAATTTCTCGCGCATTTTGGCAAGGTCGCCATCCCAGCCCAGGCGCATGCCCAGATCAGAGGCGGCGTGGCCGTCGGCGGTGTGCATGAACTCGATGTATTGGACGTGCTCGCGGGCGGCGCGATTGATCACGGTCGCGACCGCTTCCGCGGTGTGATTATTCGAGGCAGGCAAGAACTTGTCGAAGGTGGCGAAAAAATGATCGTGACCCGATTCGTCGCCGGGACGCCAGTTGCGCATCGACCATGCGTCGATGATCTGGTTATAGAGAATGTGATCGCTATAGGCGCAGCGGACGGCAGGCTTGGGTGTGTAGTGCTCGCAGGAATCGCACGGCGCGCCTAATAAGTGAGAAGTCGTGCGATCGACGCAGAAATTATCGCTGGCTGCAAAATCGAGCAGATCCTCCGCGTAGATTGAGCCGTCGAGATGATTGTGCAGGTCGCCGCCCTTGGGCATGTCGTGCACAAAGGCCAGCAGCCGGGAAGGCTGGCTACGGATGGAGTCGAGATAGCGGGCAGCTCTTTGTTCCGCCGTTTGCGCCGCAGCAAGAGTACCGAGAAGGGCGACAGTCAGATAACGACGGACGGCCAGCCAGAGCTTCAGCTCCACGAGTACGCCTCCGAGAAATCAGGAAGGGCATTGTAATTGGTACTTCGGTGCGCGCGTCAATTCAAGCATTCAAAATCTGTTTTTTTCTGCGTTCCCGGCGGCCGCTCTGGCGATCTATGCGATGGAAAGCCTGTTACCACAGAATTCGCACAGAACCACCGCTGAGAACGCCCGAAAACCGCACCCGCCCAGTCAGAGGGCGCCACTGCAAGCTACTCTGCTACATTGTTTCCTTATGCACCAAGTTTCAAGCAAGGCTACTCGCAACTTTGCCAGCGACAATAATGCCGGGGTGCACCCAGAAGTTCTGGAAGCGATCGCGCGCGCCAATCAGGGACACGTGGTTGCCTACGGCGACGATCCGTACACGCGCTCGGCCATCGCGAAATTTGAAGAGCACTTTGGGGCGGGAACCGACGTTTTTTTTACTTTCAACGGGACGGGCGCGAATGTGCTGGGATTGCAGGCTCTGAACCGGTCTTATCACGCTGTGCTGTGCAGCGAGTTCGCGCACATTTATAGCGACGAATGCGGCGCACCGGAAAAACACACGGGATGCAAACTGATTCCCCTGCCGCATCAGGACGGCAAGATCACTCTGGAATCGGTGCGCCACGCTCATCACGGCATTGGCGATCAGCATCACGTGCAGGCTCGGGTCATCTCTATCACGCAGTCGACAGAGATGGGAACGGTTTATAAGCCGGAAGAAATTCAGGCGCTGGCCCGGTTTGCGCACGAGCACGAAATGTTTTTGCACATGGATGGAGCGCGCATTGCCAACGCCGCCGCCTCGCTCGGACAATCGCTACGCCAGGCTACACGCGACCTGGGCGTGGATGTGCTTTCGTTCGGGGGAACCAAGAATGGAATCATGGGCGGGGAGGCAGTCGTCTTTTTTAGTTCGAAGCCAAACGTTAGCAAACTCAGCACCGACTTTCTTTACCTGCGCAAGCAGGGGATGCAATTAGCGTCGAAGATGCGATTCATCGCCGCGCAGTTCGATGCTCTGCTCAGCAATGGATTGTGGCGACGCAGCGCCGAGCACGCCAACCGCATGGCCCGCCTGCTGGAAGCGGAATTAGGGCGGATACCTCAGTTGAAGATCGTCTGGAAGGTGGAAGCCAATGGCGTCTTCGCGCAAATTCCGCGTCATGCGATTCAGAAAATTAAGGCTCGTTATTTCTTTTATGACTGGATCGAAGAGGAATGCATCGTGCGCTGGATGTGCTCGTTCGACACCACGGAAGAAGATGTGAAGGAGTTCGCGAAGGTGGTGGCGGAGGCGGTGAAGGGATGAGCAACAACGACCCTTGTGACTATTGCTTTTTGCCCTACCTTTGGCTAAATTGACCCATTCCCTTCAGGAGTTGGCATGACCCGGAAGTGGCTCTGCAAGTGGATCAGTATCGTCGGTCTCGTTAGCGCAAGCTTGTGGCTGCTAAGCCTTTCCAGTTGCGCACGAAGTACGCAACTCACCGGAATCACGATTCAGCCGTCGACCGGAACTTTCGGCGCCGTAGATCCAAGCGCTAATTTTGGATTCAAAGCCTTCGGCACATATATCCATCCTCCCAAGACAGTCGACATCACCGATCAAGTGAACTGGCAGTCGAATAATCCGCAGGTCATTCAGATCACCGGCGCGGGAGTCGCCTCGCCGAATGTCGACTGTGGCGTGGCGCAGGTTTTTGCGGAGGTGCACAGCGGCGACAACGATATCGTCAGCAATTCGGCGACGATTACGGTGGACGGTCCATCGAGTCTGGGCTGTACGCCGGCCGGGCCCCTGCCGATTCTCACTGTGACCGTGGCCGGGACCGTCACGGGCACTGTCACAAGCTCCCCCGCGGGAATTACGTGCTCGGTAGGGTCGTCCTGTAGTTCGCAGTTCGCGACCGGCACGACGGTGACCTTAACCGCCACTCCTGCAAGCAGTTTCCAAAGCTGGAGTAACTGCAACGCGACCAATGGCGCCAGTTGCACCGTCTTTCTTCAGAACAGCACAACGGTGACGGCAACGTTTTAACTAAGTCGTGGGCCCGCGCGAACTCCACTCCCTGCGCTGCTGACTTATTCTGATTCTAGCAGCCTGCTCAGCGTGGGCTTGTGCTTCTCCGGCTTCTTCTTCTTCTCGACGACGATCTGACCGGCTGGGGGCGCGCCGACGCGCTCCCGGGCTAATTCCTTGACTGCGGTGAACGCGCGAAAACGGCTTGCTTTTTTCTTTTTGACCATGCCCATCTCACACTTCTTCACGGGGCTGGCAACGAGTGTAACCTGAGCGCGTCGTGGCCGGCGTTTAAGAATCGTGCAGCACGGTAAATGTGCAATAATTCATAGTTGGTCGGGAACCCAACGCAGGGAACCCCTTGACTTATGGAAGAGCGCGATTTTTTTGACGAGAAGCAGGAAAAGAAACTGGCTTCGCTGAATTGTCCCCACTGCCACCAGGCAGCGGAGTACGAAGTGACTTGGGTAGTGCGCACCAAGAAACGCCAGCTTGCCGGCCGCGCCGACGAGCGCGACCGCGCCCGCTTTGCCAAGGCACGCTCCTACATGCTCCGCAAAGACGACCTGATGGCTTGCAAGAACATGCGCTGCCGGAAGCGGTTTGAGATTTCGGGAGTGCAGTCGGTGGTTTTCACCGAGTAGGGCGTGCCCGCCCGATATTCAATTCCTTAATCAACCAGGCGCTAGATGGCCAGCCGAGGGCGGCTGTCCCCACATGAATATTTCTGCCACCTGACCGGCAGTAGTCTGGGGTACATTTCCTTCTGAACTCATTTATACTTACAGGTTTTCCCCGTGGCTGGCCGAAAGCCGTACGGGCGAGGAGTCATTCTCTTGAAGATTCTGGTCTGCATGAAGCAGGTGCCGCAGAAAGATGCGCCGCTCAAGCTGAACGAAAGTGGGACGTGGATCCGCGAGGATGTTTCCTACGAAGTGAACGAGCCCGACGCTTACGCGCTGGAAGAGGCGCTGCGGCAGAGGGAAAAGCACAAGGGTGAGGTGGTGGTGATTACCAGCGGCCCGGCGCGAGCGCAGCAAGTGCTCCGTGAGGCGCTGGCCAAGGGCGCCGATCGGGCGATTCATCTCGAAGATCCGAAGTTTGTTGGCCTGGATGCGTTCAACACCGCCAAGGCTTTTGCGGCAGCGATCAAAGATGAATCGTTTGATTTAATTTTCACCGGGTTGCAGTCAGACGATTATGGGTACGCACAGACCGGGGTAATCCTCGCCGAGTTGCTGGGATTGCCGCACGCGACCATCATCATGCAGATCGAGAAGACCGAGGGTGGGATCCGGGTGAAGCGCGAGCTCGAAGCGGGATACTTTCAATTTGTCGACATGCCGACGCCGGCTGTGCTGACCATTCAGTCCGGGATCAATAAGCTACGCTACGCCACGCTGATCGGCATCAAGCAGGCGAAGAACAAGCCACTGCGAAAAGTGGCGCTGGCGGAGCTGCAGTCGGCGATTGGGGACAACCTGCAGAAAATTGAGCGGCTGTATGTGCCGCAGAAGTCGAAGAAGACGGAGCATATTGAGGGCTCGCCGGGAGAAATTGCGAAGAAGCTGGTGGATAAGCTCCGTAACGAGCTGCGGGTGCTGTGAGTGACGTGTGGATCCGGGTCTTTGACCCGGACAGGCCGAGCGAAGCTCGGCGGACAGCCGTGGCGGCTGTCTCTACGTGATTTGTAGCGATCACAAGGTTTCTAGAACTGGGAACTTAGTTATGGCCGATACGATCTTAGTAGTTGTCGAACAGCGTGAAGGCAAGTTGAATCGCGTCTCCTGGGAAACCATCGCCGCGGGCCAGTCGGTTGCTGCCGCAACCGGCTGGACTCTCGAAGCGGCGGTCGTGGGCAGTACAGCCGCCTCGATCGCGGCGGAAGTTGCAGCGAAGAAAGTGGAGAAGGTCTATGCGGTAGAGTCGCCGAAGCTCGAGCCTTACACCCCTGACGCCTTTGCCGAAGCGCTGAAGCAATTTCTGGCCACGAAGCAGCCCAAGCTGGTGCTGATGCCGCATACCTATCAAGTGCGCGACGTTGTGCCGAAGCTGGCGACGGCGATGGGGCGCACCGTGATCAGCGACTGCGTCGGTTTTAAATATGAAAGCGGGAAGCTGGTGTTTACCCGGCAGATGTTTCAGGGCAAACTGGCGGCGGATGTCAGCTTCACCAGCGAGGCGCCGTGGTTCGCGACATTCCAGAACGGCGCGTTCCGCGGCGACAAAGCGGAAGGGGGGGCGAGTGCAGCGCTCGTAGAGACCGTGAAGGTTGAGATTGCTGAGCAAGTCATTCGCAATAAGCCGCAGGAAGTTTTCAAAGAAGCCAAACAGGCGGTCGACCTGACGCAGGCCGAGATCATCGTAGCGGTGGGCCGTGGAATCAAAGAGCAAAAGAATATTGAGATCGCCAAGCAACTCGCCGACGCCCTTGGTGGAGAGCTGGCTGCGTCGCGTCCGATCTGTGATTCGGGCTGGCTTCCCATGGACCGCCAGATCGGATCGTCGGGACAGACGGTCGCCCCAAAGCTCTATCTGGCGTTGGGTATCAGCGGGGCGATTCAGCACCTCGTCGGAATGAAAGGCTCGCGAGCGATCATCGCAGTGAACAAAGATTCGGAAGCTCCAATCTTCGAAATTGCGGATTATGCCATTGTCGGGAATCTGTTCGACATTGTGCCGCCGCTGATTGAAGAAGTGAAGAAGGCAAAGTCGGGAAGCTGATCCGCCATGAACTCACGCGGATTTTCGCGGGTCAAATCATTTGGTCTTGTCCGTGAGGATCCGTGTAAATCGGTGGCAGATGTTTTCTTATGCTGATTTTCCGCAAACCGATCGAGGGCATTGAACGGCCGCAGATGCCGGCCGATGTTGTGATTGTGGGCGGCGGTCCTGCAGGCATGGCGTGCGCGCTGCGGTTGGCACAGCTGATCGACGCGCACAATGCCGCCCATCCTGACTCGCAGCTCAGCAAAGAGAATATTTATGTGCTCGAAAAAGCCCGCGAGATTGGGCAGCACTGCCTTTCCGGCGCTTTGCTCGACCCGCGCTCTATGCGCGAGCTGCTGCCAGGATTTGAAAAAGAAGCGCCGCTTGACGCCGAAGTCACGAAAGAAGCGGTTTACTTTTTGACCGAGAAAAGGAAGTTCAAGTTTCCGATTACGCCGCCCTTCCTGCGCGATCACGGCAACTATGTGATCTCGCTCAATCGTTTTGTGAAGTGGATGGGCAGCAAAGTCGAAGAGACCGGGATCACGATCTTCACTGGATTCGCTGGATCGGAACTTCTGTTTGGTCAGAATGGCGACGGCGACCGCGTGACTGGCGTCCGCACCGACGACAAGGGCGTCGATAAAGAAGGTCATCCCAAATCCAACTTCGAGCCAGGGTACGAGTTGCAAGCGAAGGTCGTCATCCTGGCGGAAGGGCCGCGCGGATCGCTGACCAAACAGCTAATTCAGAAGTTCGATCTCGTAAAGAACACCAATCCCCAAACCTACGGTGTGGGCATAAAAGAATTATGGGAAGTGCCAGCCGGGCGGATCGCGGCCGGCGAAGTTATCTACACGATGGGCTGGCCGCTGACCACGAAGGAGTACGGCGGAGCGTGGATCTACGGGTCAAAAGACAACTTCGTCTCGCTCGGCTTTGTGACGGGGCTCGATTATGCCGATCCGCGGCTCGACCCGCAGCGCGTGTTGCAGGAGTTCAAGCGGCATCCTTTTGTAGCGAGGTTGCTCGAGGGCGGCAAGATGATTCGCTATGGTGCGAAGTCGATGCCTTATGGCGGCTGGTGGGCGATTCCGCCGGTTGCCGGCAATGGGTGGATGATTCTAGGGGATTCGGCAGGCTTTCTGAATTCAGCGCGCCTCAAGGGAATTCATCTGGCGATCAAGAGCGGGATGCTCGCGGCCGAGACGGCCTTTGACGCTTTGACGAAAGATGATTTGTCTACTGCGATTTTAGGTACGTTTCAGAAAAAGGTCGAATCCAGTTGGATCAAGGAAGAGCTGTGGAAAGTGCGCAACCTGCATCAGGGATTCGAGTATGGAATGTATGCGGGGATGTTTCACACTGGCCTGCAGATGTTGACCCGCGGACGCGGCTTGCGCGACCGGTATCCGGCCAAATCCGGCCATGAGCACATGCGCAAGCTGGCCGAGCTGCCCGCCGACGGGGGGGCCGAGGCCCGCCTGCTCGGCCCCGCCAAGGGCGACGGCAAACTCACGTTCGACAAACTTACCGACCTCTACCACTCGGGCACTAAGCATGAAGAAGACCAGCCCTCGCATCTGGTAATTCAGGACACGAACATCTGCAACACGCGGTGTGTGAAAGAATTCGGCAGCCCGTGCCAGAATTTCTGTCCCGCGAACGTTTACGAAATGGTCGACGACGCGATCCAGCCCAATGGCAAACGCATCAGCCTGAACCCGTCAAACTGCGTCCACTGCAAAACCTGCGACATCGCCGACCCATACCAGATCATAACGTGGGTGCCTCCGGAAGGCGGCGGTGGGCCGAATTACGACGGTATGTAAAACTGGGTTTGGGGACGGGCGCCTTCGCCCGTCCAGCCAAGCAAAGCGAGGCACAGGCTACGCCCGCAAGAAACTTGTTTGCCAAGGGTTCGCGCCGATAGCACCGATTCCCAGATAAAGGATTGTGGTTCCGATGGAGGTTTCCTTCCCTCTTCTGTTTGCCGTGGATGATTGCAGCAATCACAACCGCCTGGTGTTGCAGCCGATAGATGATGCGGTAGCTGTAGGCCATCAGCTCACGAATGTTCTCATCACCGAATTCAGGATCTTTGCGCCCCGCATGTGGAAATCTTTGCGCGGGTTTTCGTCAGATTTACGATTTTCTTTACCACAATGCCTGCGTAGGTCGGAGAGTCTGCGGCAAGGTAGTCGGCGATGCTTTCGAGATCTTGGAGAGCGCGCGAGACCAATCTACTCGGTGAGCCATTTGCTAAGGCGGGTTTCCACTTCTTCCTGGGACAGAGAGCCGTTGTTTCGGACGTCTTCGAGGCCGCGGCGTACCTTGTCCAGGACGTAGAGGTGGTACTGTATGTTCTCAACTGAGGAGTTATCCGGCAATTTGTTCAGGAGCGATTCGACGTCTTGTTTCGCTGAGCTCATAGGATTTCCCAGGAATAAGAATAACAGGGCAAAGCGCCTGCTGTAGAATTGCGGGCCTCTGCTCTGTAGCCTCCGTCTAACGGGGATCAACGAATGGAAGTTCGATACTCGTGTAATCGAGCGGACTATGCGGAAGTGCTGACCGCGGCCGGCGCGACGACATTGGGGCGGAAAATGTTCGGCGCGGTGATCGGCATCGTTCTGATTATCTTATCCCTCGCCACAGTCGTAAACCTTGGTCTCTCCCAACGGATTGCGGCCGCAATAGGAATAATCCTCTTTCCAGCCTTGATGCTCGTTTACAAGTTTGTTGTATTTCCATGGTGGGTCCGGCGAGATTTTCGCGGTCATCCGAACTTTTCGCGTGACCAGACTGTGCGCATCGATGAACACGGATTACACAAGGGGGGCGAAGTTGGCCAAAGCGAGACAAAGTGGGCTGCTTATGAGCGTTTTGGGGAAACACAGAACCTCTTTCTCCTATATCTAGGTGAGAGATCGATCGAGGCAGTTCCTAAGAGATCTTTTTCGAATGAACAGCTTGAGGAACTTCGGCAATTGCTCCGTAAGGAGGTGCCAGGAAATGCAAATACCGTAGCGCGCGGGAGTGCAAGTGTCTCAATGGCATAAAGTGAAAATCCAACTACTTACAACGGTCCTACTGTCCTTGTCGGCATTCGCGCAGCAACCCGCTTCACAGGCGCGGCCCTCCATTCCTTCCACCGGCTTCCCCGGTCTTGATCAATACCGCGCCTCGCGAATTGCAATCTATACCGATGACTTCGGAGAACTGTCTCGCTATCGCAATGCCGATGCCGCGCTCGGCCCGCCCGCGCCAGGCGAAAATCGTGTTGTGTTCGTTGGCGACTCCATCACCGATTACTGGAAGCTGGCCGACTATTTTCCCGGCAAGCCTTACATTAATCGTGGCATCGACGGGCAGACCACTTCACAGATGCTGGTGCGCTTCCGCCGGGACGTGCTTGACTTGCACCCTGGCGTCTTAGTCGTCCTGGCCGGAACCAACGACGTGGCCGGTGTCACCGGGCCCACGCGCAACGAGGACATCGAGGCCAACTACGCGTCCATGGCGGAATTGGCGGGGCTGCACCGCATTCGCGTGGTCTTTTCGTCTTTGCTCCCGGTGAATAATTACACGGAGGATGCGAAGGAGTCGTTCGCTCTACGTCCTCGCGAAAGAATCCTCGCTCTAAACACCTGGCTCAGGGATTACTGCGCGAAGAATGGACTCGTGTATCTCGATTACTTCTCGGCGGTGGTCGACGAAAAAGGCATGCTCAAGCGCGATCTGTCCGATGACGGTCTGCATCCCAACGCGTCCGGATACAAAATTATGGCTCCCCTTGCGCAGAAGGCGATTGGGAGTAAACCGTGATGAGTCGTCGAACAACAATTTTGAGGACAACCACATGAAATCATCTCGTAACTTCCGCAGTCTTACGATCGTCCTCGTTTTTGGCGTTTCCGCCTTGGCCCAGCAGCCAGCGCAGCTCCCCGCGATCCCGCCCACGGGTTTCTCCGGCTTGGATCAATACCGGGCCTCGCGCATTGCCATGTTCACCGACGACTTCGGCCAGTTGGCGCGCTATCGCGACGCCAATGCCGTGCTCAAGCCGCCTGCGCCCGGCGAAAATCGCGTCGTCTTTTTTGGCGATTCGATCACCGATATCTGGCACATCGACGAATATTTTCCCGGCAAGCCGTACATCAATCGCGGCATTGGCGGGCAAACCACGCCACAGATGTTGGTCCGCTTTCGTCAGGATGTGATTGATCTGCAGCCTAGGGTCGTGATCATTCTCGCGGGAACCAACGACATTGCCGGCAATACGGGGCCGATGCATCTGGAGGACATCGAAGCCAACTACGCTTCGCTCGCCCAACTTGCGCGCTCCAACAATATCAAGGTGATTTATTGTTCGGTGTTGCCGGTACACAATTACACGGACAAGTCGAAGGATTTTTTTGCCCAGCGGTCTCCGGAGAAGATTCTCGCACTCAATCGCTGGCTCAAGGATTATTGCGCAGCGGCGTCGACCGGCTGCCTTTATCTGGACTATTTCCACGCTATGGTCGACGACAAGGGATTGATGAAGAAAGATCTCGCCAATGATGGCCTGCACCCGAACGCGGCCGGGTACAAAATCATGGCCCCGATGGCTGAGGCGGCAATTGAGAAAGAATTGAGTGCATCAGGCGCTCAGTCGATTTCCCTTCAGCGAACCGGCGCCGATTCATTATTAGCGCCACATCTCCGACTGAAAAACTGAACCAGCCTCGATTACGGACACGGGTGTTCCTGCAGAATTAGTGGAGGTTGCGGCCGCTGATTAAAGTCGAAGTTGTCGAGCAGGTTGCTCGCGGCGGCGTCCCTGGCTGTCAGGCTGCGAAGGTGATACCGCGTCTCGATGAACTTCAACATGGAGGAATGCTCGGAAAGGGTGTGGCTGATGTATCCCGGTTTCGCGAAGGGAGAAATAATGAGCAGCGGTACCCGAGGGCCAAGGCCATTCTGATCCAGTTGGGGCGGAGGAACGTGATCATAGAATCCTCCGAAGTCGTCGTAAGTGATAAATATGGCAGTGGAATTCCATGCCGGACTCTGCATGATGGCATTGATGAACTCCGCGGTCTGATTGTCTCCGGCACACGTGCTGTTGGGCGGATGTTCGCTTCCCGGATAAGGTAGGATCAACCAGCTCACGGCCGGCAATTGCCCGCTCTGTGCATCCTGAAGAAATTGCGCGGTTGTGCCCTGGTTCTGAGTCCACATCGGGCTGTTGCGAATGTGACGAATGACTGCAAGCACCCCGGTGCCTCCCTCGATGTAGTACTTCCAGGAGATCCCCGCCGCTTCGAGCAGGTCAGGCATGGTCATGAAATCGAAGCAGGGCGACTGTTCGGTGCGGTTGCCATTGGCATCGATGACCGTGACGGTGCCACAAAGGTTGAATGGTCTTTGTCGTTTGTAACGTCCTATAATGAGAAAGTCAGGTTTCCGACCGCTTTGGCCTTTGGGTATACCCGGCTGTGGCGGCGAGGGAACGGTTTTCTTTGCATCCTTCGCGTGACCTTTATGTTTGCGGAACTCTGCGATTAAAAGCTTTTGACCCCAAAGATCACAGAGGATTTCGTAAAGTTCGCAAAGAAAATCTCCCGAGGGTGTCGGTGGCAACGCCGGCACCTCCCGCGTTCATACGAGCGCATTGGTAAGGAGACAACCGCCGGGATGGTCCCTCCTGTCTGTCTTCTGAGAATGCCTTTGGCTTTTGGCTCAAAAACTGAACTGGAGCGACCATTGAATTTCTTGAGCTAAAAGCTAAAGCTAAAAGCCAAAAGCCAAAAGCTAAGAGGTAAGAGCTGAGCTAAGAACTTGCCCCTCCACGACAAATTCGGACGCGCCATTACCGACCTGCGGATTTCCATCACCGACCGCTGCAACTACAAGTGTGTCTACTGCAGGACGGGAAATGAAGGGGCGCTTTACGGCGACCTGCCCTTCGAGGATTATCTGCGGATGGCGCGTGTGCTCGTGAATATGGGGATCACGAAGGTTCGTCTCACGGGCGGCGAGCCCCTGTTACGCAAGGGCGTCGTCGAGTTCGTGCGTGACCTGGCGAAATTGCGCCCTCAGGGGCTAACGCCCCCATCACTTCCTGGCTCTAACGGCACGGCGAGTCCCATTTCAAGTGCAAGGACCGAGCATGAGAGCGTGAACGACCTATCCGACCCGCTCGACATTGCGCTCACCACCAACGGGCACATGCTGGCAGAACTGGCGCAGCCGCTGAAGGACGCGGGGCTCACCCGGGTTACGGTTTCGATGGACGCAGTCGATCCCGAGCGCTTCGCGCGTATCACGCGCGTTCCGAATGGATATGATCATGTGCTCGCCGGCGTTCGCGCGGCGCGACGGGCCGGCCTGTGGCCGCTGAAGGTGAACTGCGTGCTGATGCGCGGTTTCAATGAAGATCAGATCATTCCATTCGGTATGTTCGCGCGCGAGGAAGGCGTGACGGTGCGGTTCATTGAGTTCATGCCGCTGGAAGAAGGGCGGACTTGGGCGCCTTCCACCGTTGTGACGCTCGACGAAATTCTGACGCGCATGGCGGAATACCGGCCGTTGGTTGAAATTCCGCACGCGCGCTCGGAAACGGCGCGACGCTATCGTTTTGAAGACGGTGTCGGGGAGATCGGCATTATCGCGCCAGTCTCGCATCCCTTCTGCGGACACTGCAGCCGCATCCGCATCACCAGCGATGGTAAGATCCGCACCTGCCTGTTCTCGGTGTGGGATCACGATTTGCACGCACAGATGCGGCGCGGCGCGAGTGATGATGAGTTGACCGAGTTCATCCGCGGCGTTGTGGCGAAGAAAGAAGAGCGGCACCACATTGGCGAAGCGGATTTCGTGCCGGCATCGAGGACGATGGTGCATATCGGGGGTTAGAAATACTCACGCGGAGATCTTCAGGACGTAGCTTGCCACGTCACTTCTCTTCGTGGCGAGAAGACGTTGCAAGCAACGTCTTTACGACGGGATTTGTGAGCTGGAGTCGCACATTATCGGTGTCGATTGTGTTTGTATGTGTTGTCTTGACTCTTGCCTACGGCCAAGATCCTTCCCATTCCTACCTCGGCTTCGACCGCAATGATTATCCGGGCGATGCTAATCTCAAGACTCTTCATCAGACGTTTGCGTACACCGGATACTGGCTGAACAATCCGCCGGGAGCGTCGTCCAACAGATGGGCCGGTCATCGCGCCGCCGTCGAGGCCGCCGGATTCGGATTTCTCGTGCTATTCAACGGGCGGCTCGACGCCCAGCTGAAAACCGGCGCAAACGCAACTCGCCTCGGGCGATCGGACGCGCAGACTGCCGCTGCGGCTGCCCGGCGCGAGGGATTTCCAAGCGCGACCATTATTTTTCTCGACCAGGAGCAGGGCGGCCGCATGCTGCCGGAACAGAAGGCCTACATTTACTCCTGGGTCGACGGCATCACTGCCGCGGGATTTCGCGCGGGTATTTATTGTTCGGGGATCGCTGCGGCGGACGATGGCAACGTGGTCACGGCGGAAGACATTCGCCAGAACGCCGGAGCGCGCGCGATCGTCTATTGGGCGATCAACGATGCCTGCCCGCCCGCGCCGGGATGCGCGTTTCCGCAGCATCCCCTAAATCCAGCCCAGAGCGGAGTGCAATTCGCCGAAGTCTGGCAATTTGCGCAGTCCCCGCAGCGCAAAGACGTCGCCGGTCGTTGCACCAACTACAGCCGCAACGCGAACTGCGACGCGCCCGGGATCGGCGATGGGCTGCCGATTGACGTGAATACGTCCACCTCGGCTGATCCTTCGCACGCAAGGAAGCATTGAGAGATCAACCTTCGATGCGTCCCGGTGGCTATCATCCGAACGAAGCCAGGGACCTGGGTTGTTGCGTGCGCAAGTGGTACTGCCGGCGCAGGGAAAAACCCGGGGTGCCTCCGTTCGCTCGGGATCACAAGCATGTGTTCGCGATGACAGGTATTCATTTCTGCGCAGTCTTCTCTGTGCCTACCAGTCGCAAGTCCGCGCAATCGCTTCCATGCATTAAAATAGGAAGATGTCCGACCGTACTTTTACTCTCGAGCAAGCGCACTCGCTGTTGCCGGTGCTCGAGTCGCTGCTGCGTACCGCTATCGCCAGCAAAAAACTAATGGAAGAAGTCGAGGCCGAGCAACAAGCACTCGCACACCGGATTTTTCTCAACGGAGGCACGTTTCTCGACGTGGTGCCGCTGGCGCGGCGCAAAGCGGAGCGGATTAAGGCGGAGCAGCGTGCCAAAGACGCGCTGGCGGAGATCGACTCCATTGGCGTCCAAGTGAAAGACATCGACATCGGCCTGCTCGATTTTCCCTGCGATGTTGAAGGCCAGATTATCCTGCTGTGCTGGAAGCTGGGAGAGAAGTCCATTACTCACTGGCACGGAACGCAAGAAGGATTTGCCGGACGCAAGCCCATCGACGAGCGGATTGCGCGCGGGAAGAAAACTAATTAGTTAGCTATCAGCTCAGGTATCAGCTTTCAGCTTTTAGCCCTTAGTTTTTTTCGGCTCTGGCTGCCAGGTTAACGCCCTCTGATTCATTTTCAGAGTCGGGGAGGCGATGCGGGGCGTCTCCCTCCAAATCGCTCATTCCAAATAATTTCTTCCCATAGCAACATACTCCAAAGTCCAGTGTTTACACCCGAGGAACGTAACCAGGGCAATCGCCAATTTTTGCGGCACAATGGCGTTGGCTGAGGTTGAGCCGGTATTTGGTAACAAAAATCCGGGGGTTCGGGCCATGACAAGGAATAGGGGCGCAATTCGGTGGCTGTTGTTGGCTATCGTCGTTCTAACTTTTTCCGCCGCATCGTTTTCGCAGATCGCGGTTGGGATCTCGGTCCGCGTCGGGCCGCCTCCACTGCCGGTTTACGCGCAGCCGATCTGCCCCGGCCCGGGATATTTTTGGACGCCCGGCTACTGGGCCTGGAACGACGATGACGGCTATTACTGGGTGCCGGGCACCTGGGTCGTAGCGCCGGTCGGCATGCTGTGGACTCCCGGCTACTGGGGTTGGGGCGGGGGATTTTATGCTTGGCATGCGGGATACTGGGGACCCCACATCGGCTTCTACGGCGGAATCAACTACGGATTCGGCTATACCGGCGTGGGATTTGTCGGCGGGGAGTGGCGCGGACGGGAGTTCTTCTATAACCGCTCGGTCACCAATGTCAGCGTAACCAATGTGACTCGCGTTTATAACCGAACCGTCATTGTGAACAACACACGGACCGTAAGCTACAACGGCGGAGCGGGCGGGGTGGAAGCGCGTCCGACGCACCAGGAAGAAATCGCCGCGCACGACCAGCATGTTGCTCCGTTGGCGGCGCAGAGCCAGCATGAGCGGGTGGCTAGTCAGAATCGCCAGAATTTTGCCTCCCAGAACCATGGACGTCCAGCGGTCGCAGCAACTGCCAGGGCTGGCGATTTCAGCAGCCGTTCCGCGGTTCCGGCCAGGGCTGCGGGCGGGGAATATCATGCTCCGGCCATGTCGCCGAGAGAGGCGCGGGTAAGTTCGACGCGCGAAGGTGCGACAGCAGGGAACGGAGCAAGATCCAACGAGGGATTCCGGCCCTTCACGCCGCCAGCCAAGAATGGCGGGTCGGCTGGAAACAGCACGCGCGGGAACGTCAGCCGTTCAAGCGAAACACGTCCGCAGAATGGCTCGAGCATGGCACATTCGACGCCGCACCCGAGGGAGAATGCGCCCAGGCAGAGTTCCTCTCGGCCCAGTGCGCCCAGGCCCAACGCCCCCAGACCAAGTGCACCAAGGAATCAGAGCGCCCCGAAAGACGAGCATCATAAGGGAAGATAAAACACACAACTTACCTGTAATTAGCCGGCAGGTGGTTTGAGTAAGAGTGACGGCCCCTCGCGGTCGGACAGCCGAGGGCATGCTGTCCCCACTTCTGCTCGATGCGGCCGGACTTTTTTTGCAAGGACGGTTGAGCTAAACGTTCTGAAAGGGAAGGACTGCGCCGCTCGTCATCGAATTTGCTTTGGGCCTGCAGTTCAGGTACCGGTGTGTGTCCACGGGCCGAAATCATCTCTGCTACAATTTTTGCAGAGCAACGGCATGATCAAGGCTTTGGAAGCGAGACAGGAGCGATAAGGAGTTTTAATCAGAATGTCATCGACGAACCACAAGCGCCGCCTGATCTGCGCCTTTGCCGCGCTTGCAACTCTCGCCCTGGCGATCAGCTGCCGGGGATTTTTCGTGAACCCCACGCTGACTTCGATCGCCATTTCTCCGACGGCGCCACAAGTAGAAGAAGGCAAGACTTTGCAACTGCAGGCTTTCGGGACGTACGACGACGGCAGCCGCAATCAGATCAGGAGCGGGGTTTCGTGGTCCAGCGACACTTCCACCGTTGCTTCGATCGATCCCAACACGGGCATCTTGACTGGAGTAAGCACAGGAACCTCCACCATTACCGCCAGCTCGCAGGCCTTGAGTTCGACGGCGACAGCTACGGTATTTATTGTGATCGATTCGATCTCTATCAGTCCAACCTCCGCAAGTGTTACTGCTGGAGGTAGTCAGAACTTTACGGTCAGTGCGGCGTCAAATGGTTCTACGCTGAACCTCACTAGCTCCGCTACGCTGACCGCGGAGCAGAACGGTACGGCAGTCACCACCGTCACCTGCTCCTACAACAGCAGCCTTCTCGCGCAGGTCTGCACCACCACGGCGGGCAACACCGGCGTCTTCCAGATCGTTGCCTCGTACTCAGGTTCGACGCTAACGGCAACGGCCACGCTGACAGTTAACTAAGGCTGATCATTGATTTTTTAGGTGCCCCATCGCTCGCGTTTTTTGCGAGACGTGGGTTTTGACTTCTGACGTCTCTATTCTTTCCTTCCAATGACGCACCAATCGTAACGTTGTTTTCTTCACTACTGTGCCCTTATGATCGTGGCTACTTCAACAAACTCTCATGTCAGAAATTCGCTGTATTGGCATTGCCACCGGAGGCGGAGACGCTCCCGGCCTCAACGCCGTAATTCGCGCGGCTACGAAAGCCGCTATCCTCGAACACAAGTGGAAAGTCATGGGGATCCCGGACGGCTTCGACGGTCTCATCTGGCCGGAGAAATCTTTTGAACTGACGCTCGACAAGGTGAGTGGAATTTTGCCGCGCGGGGGAACGATTCTCGGCACCACCAATCGCGGCAATCCTTTCAAGTACAAGGAAAAAGAAAACGAGCGCGAGGTTGTGGCCGACATTTCCGATCAGGTCATCGCCAATGCGAAAAAGCTGGGTATCGACGCGATCATCACCATCGGCGGAGATGGCTCCCAGACCATTGGCCTCGAACTTTTTCAGAAAGGCATGAAGATCGTAGGGGTGCCCAAGACCATCGACAATGACCTTTCGGCCACCGAACTCACATTTGGGTTTGATACCGCCTTGCACACGGTGACGGATGCCATCGACAAGATTCACACCACCGGCGCCTCGCATCACCGCGTAATGGTAGTTGAGGTCATGGGCCGCGATTGCGGCTGGATTGCACTGGCGGGCGGCATCGCCGGCGGCGCGCATGTTATTTTAATCCCTGAAATTCCGTTCACCATCAAAGGTGTATGCGAATTTATCGCGAAGCGCGAACTCGCCGGCAGGGACTTCACGATTGTGGTGGTAGCGGAAGGGGTGAAAACACCTCCCGAGCTGAAAGAGAACCGGCGTAACAGTCCGGTCGGCAATCTGATCGGCAATGCGATCGCCAAAGGATCCAACAAAGAAGTGCGGGTAAGCGTGCTGGGCCATATCCAGCGCGGTGGTTCGCCTTCTCCCTTCGATCGGGTGCTGGCTACGCGTTTCGGCGTGTCCGCAGTCGAGTTAATTGCCAAGGGCGAATTCGGAAAGATGGTTGCTCTGCGCGCGAGTGCGATTGTCGCGGTCGACATGGCCCTCGCCATTGGCCGTTTGAAGTCGGTGCGGCCGGATGGAGAGTTAGTGCACACGGCTCGCGCGATAGGGATTGGGTTCGGGGATTCAATCGAACTTACTTAAAACGAACCGGGAGTAGAGACCTAGCTGGCTACGTCTCCGCTTGCGGCGTTTCGAACGATGGCGAGAGAGACGTCGCCAGCAACGTTTCTCCGGTGAGTCCAATCAACAATACGTTGGGCTACTCCTTCATCATGGTGTCGATGGTCAGGTAGAGCTGGCTGTTGTCCTTGACTTCCACATACGGTTTGTTGGGATTGCGGCTGCTTACGATGTAAACGGTGGGGGTGTGGTCGAGCTTGATGGCTTTGCCTAAATCGCGGTCGGCGTTCACCAGTGCGGCGAGTTTTCCGCCGGGATCGATGACGAAAGGCAAGTCAACTTTGTGCAAGGTCGCGAATTTTTCCGCATAGGACCGCAGGTTTTGGGGGTCGACTTCAAGCTGATTCTCGAAAATGTAGTCGCGGAATTCATTGCCCAGGGACTTCGAGTGGGTGTCGAAGTAACGAGCCATCACTGCCGCCTGGTAAGACCAGTTGTGCATGGGCAGCGGGAAATCGTGACGCACGACCGGGATCTTATAAGTCTTCGAGGCCTGCTCGACCAGCGGGGCTGTCCGCCGGCACATGGGACACTGCAAATCCTCGAAGACAATGATGGCGACCTGCGCTCCCTTGGGCGGACGCAGCACCGAATCCACCGTATCCTGCGCGGAAGCGCAAACCGCTGCGGCGATAACAAATCCAAAGGACAATATAACGAAACAATGACGTAGTGTATTGTTCATGAGCGTTTGTGTGCCATCCCAGAAGCCCGTCAACCTGATTAGACGCAGAAATCCTCAGCTGGGCTACCTGCCTCCAGCAACTTCCGATTGCGAAAGTCAAGATCTATGGTAACTGAGATAGTTCGCCATGTCTTGGCCGGCAACTTGTCTGCGCTGTCCGTCCCCAGAATGTGGACCGCCGATAGACTGCCCGTAGACCTATGTGCGGAAACTCCGGCCCATGACGCGCTATAGTAGAAAGTTGCTTTCCTCCTTTTAAATAGAACTCAATCTTGAGAGTGCTGGGCTCATCTCGTGGAGGCTGGCTGGTTCCCGTGGCGCTAGCGGCCCTTCTGTCGCTTGCGGGTTGCAGTCGCGGACGTCACCGCGTGCTTGAGGTGGCCTACGTGTCGGCGCCGCAGGCGGCGCTGCGCGACCAGGTTGCGGCCATTTACAACCGCGTCGGCAATGTGAAGAACGGGGAGCGCGTGGACGTTCTGGAGCACGAGAAGCGCTTCTCACGCGTGCGCACCGCGAGTGGAATCGAGGGCTGGATCGAGCAGCGATATCTGGTCGATCAGAACACCTTCGACGCCCTTCAGAAACTCACAGTAGATAATAAGGACGATCCGGTGCAGGCTCCCGGAGTTCTGCGGAACGACACCAATTTGCACGTGACTCCGGGTCGCGACACGGAACACCTGTACCAGCTTGCTTCCGGAGCCAAGATCGCGATCCTGAAGCGGGCGACGGCCGAAAAGCAGTCAACCGCGGCGCCTGCGCCTAAGTTGTCAAAGAGATCGGGGCAAACTCCAGCGGGGCCGCTCCTCGAGGACTGGTGGCTGGTGCTCGATGCCAACGGTCGCGTGGGCTGGGTGCTGGCGCGAATGGTGGACGTAGACGTCCCACTCGATATTGCCCAATACGCCGAGGGCCAGCGTTTCGTCGCTTTCTTCGTGCTGGACCAGGTGCCAGATAACGACAAGGGAATCCAGAAACAGGTCGCGCAATATCTTTGCGTGCTGACCGAACCACATGATGGTTTGCCAGACGACTTCGATCAGGTCCGCGTTTTCACCTGGAACACGCGCAAGCATCGCTACGAGACCGCATATCGCGAGCGCGGCCTTAACGGAATCCTTCCCGTGACTATCACCAAAGAAAATTTCGACAAAGAAGGAACTCTCCCAGTGTTCATTCTGCGAGTGAAAGACGAAACCGGAAACATCTCCGAACGAAAATACAAACTGAATACTCCCATCGTGAAAAGAGTGCTGGCGCCGGGGGAGAACCCAAGAGTTTCCATCAGGCGTTCGCGGCATTAATGACATAACACGGAAGACACTACACAGAAACACAGCACAAAAAACAAACACATAAAAAACAAAAACAAAACACAGACGAAGAACAAAACACTTAACACGAGTATAAGAAAACCAGCCACTAAAGCGATTTACCTCACGCCTCCATCGAACGAAATATTCTAAGTGTCATAGCCTCGGCCCGCTGATGTTACGCATTTTTGTATTTTTACGCGGACGATCCTGACGCATCGTCTGAAAACAAACCGCTTATTCATTTTGAGTTTTGGCCCGTTGTTTGCTCCCACACATTGTTGTATGTCGTCATTCAATTAAGGCAAGCCCCCGCTCCCTGCGGCCCGGGCCCTTAAATCGCAGTCGCTTGACAAGTTTGGCTCCAAATATTTCTTGCGGGCAACCACTTTTAGTTTTGCGGAGGAAGAGAAATATGCGACAAGGCTTGAGCACTTTTAGAATGTCTGTACTGATGGCATCGCTGATCGCTCTGGTAGCAACGTTGTTATGTGTTCCCCCGGCCTTTGCTGACAATGTTTACGCAAGCATCCGGGGAGTCGTTACCGACCCCAGCGGCGCGGCGGTGCCAAATGCAGCGGTCACCGCGACCAATACCGACACTGGTATCGTCACCAGGACGACCACGTCCGCCGACGGAATCTACGTTTTCCCGCAGCTCGCCATCGGCACCTACAAGGTGACCGCGTCAGTGCAGGGCTTCAAGAGTTTCCAGACAAGCCCGTTCGTGCTTACGGTGAACCAGGTATACAACTTACCCATCAAATTTGATTTAGGGGTGGCATCGGAGACGGTCGAAGTGCGCGCCGACACCGCGCAGGTGGAAACGACCAACATTCAGCTTCAAACTCTGGTCGATGAGAAGAAGATTGTTGATCTGCCTCTGATCAACAGGAACTGGACAGCTCTCGAGCAGTTGACGCCGGGCGTAGTGGCAGCCTCGGACCGGTTCGGGACGTATTCCGCAAACGGCAGCCAATCCAACCAAAGCAGCTATTTAATCAATGGTATCGACTCGAACGATCTGCCTTTGAATACGACCGCGTTCATTCCCAGCCCGGACGCTCTTCAGGAATTCAACATCATCACCAACACCATCAATCCGGAGTACGGGCGCAACTCGGGCGCGGTCGTCAACGCCGTGGTGAAGAGTGGAACCAACCAGTTTCACGGCGATGCGTTCGAGTTCTACCGCGACACATTCCTCAATACGAGGAATTGGTTGACAGGAACGGTACCCGTGTTCCATCAGAATGTTTTCGGAGGGGTGATTGGAGGGCCGATCTGGAAAGACCACACCTTCGCGTTCTTCTCCTTCCAGGGCCGCAAGAACCGGCAGCCGCAGCCGGGAGCGGACAGCATATCCCCAGTGTTCAGCAACGCGCAGCGTGGTGGTGCTTTCGCAGATTTGGCAACTTCAAAGGGAGCGTCTCCGTTTCCATTGACCGGCGATAACGGGACGGTGTATCCCGCCGGCACACCCTACTCGACGATCTTTTCGGGCGGCACGATTCCGACCGCCGATGTTAACCCGATAGCGTCTAAGATTTTAAATACCTACATTCCGGCTCCGAACTCCGGAGGCAACGAGTTCGTATTTAACCCACTCGAGACGCATACCGGAGACTACCAGGAAATCCTGCGCATCGATCACACCTTTAATGCAAGAGATTCCCTCTGGGGTTCGATGTTTCTGGAGACCGATCCCTCGAGCGATGCGCTGCCCCTTCCGCTGGGGGCGCCGGCGACTACGTTCCCCGGTCTTGGAGAAATTGCGCAGCGTCACTACAAACAGTTCATCGCCGACTGGACGCATACAATTAACGCGTCCACTCTCAACGAATTCCGAGTCGGCTATACGCGCTTCAATTTTGTTACGGACCAGCCCGCCCAACCGATTGCTCCTTCATCGCTCGGCTTCAATATCAATTCCCAGATTACTTCTGGCCAGAGCGTGCCCCTGTTAAACATTTTGGGGACGTATCAGTTCCAGGTTGGATTCACCACCAACGGGCCGCAACCCCGCAAAGACCAGACTTACGAAATCACCGATAATTTTTCGAAGGTGATCGGCAAGCATGCGGTTAAAGCTGGAATCGACATGCGGCGCTTTGACGTTTGGAACCCGTTTGCAGGCAACAATAACGGCACTTTTACTTTTAACGCAAAGGGGGCTTACACCACAGGAGATGCGGGAGCTGACTTCCTGCTGGGAATCCCGGACAATTTCTCCCAAGGCTCAGGAGGACTAATCATAGGCCGGGCCTATGAGTACTACGCTTACGTGCAGGATCAGTGGAAGGTGAGATCCAACCTGACCCTGACTTTGGGAACTGGCTGGCAGGTGGACACTCCGCTCCACAGCCGGCAATTCGGCGGGAAAGATGTTACGTGCTTCCGCCCGGGGCAGCAATCCACCACATTTCCTAACGCTGTGCCAGACATGCTCTATCCTGGCGATCGGGGCTGCGACAATACGGGCGGTCAGAAGGTTCCGTACACGCATTTTGGGCCCAGGGTCGGGTTTGCTTGGTCACCGGAGGCCGGCCGTTTGAGCGGCAACAGTGGCAAGCTTTCGATTCGAGGAGGGTGGGGTTTCTATTACAACCGGGCCGAGGAGGAAGGTATTCTCCAGAACTTAGGCACGCCGCCATTTTCCATTACTTCGCATGGTATTCAGGACGTGAGTGCCACGCTGAGCCCGAGCTTTGCCAATCCGTACGCCGATGTTACCGGTGGCGGCACAAAGCCAAATCCATTCCCGTTCGTGCCCCCGACCGGTGGCTCTGCGCCAGCCGCCGATTGGACCAACTTCGAACCGTTGTCACTAAATGTATTCAGTCCCAACTACACCACGCCGGAGGCAATGAACTACAACTTAACCGTGCAGCGGGCATTCTCGGGCAGCACAATATTCAGCATCGGTTATGTTGGGTCGCTGGGTCGACATCTGTTCAGGGCGATCGAAGGTAACCCAATTACTCTCGCTGGCCAGCAAGCCTGCCTCGCGGATCCCACATGCAATCCCGCCACGGGCACAGGTTTTCTGTTTCAACATCAGCTTTATCCCACTCACTCAGTCTATGACGGAAGTGTTTTTGGATCCGTGGGAACACAATCCACCGACGGGAACTCAACCTATAACGCCCTGCAAGTCAGCGTGAATAAGAGCCTTTCTCACGGTCTGGGTATGCTTGCCAACTTTACGTGGAGTCACGCCATCGACACCGGATCTGGATTCGAAGACTCTGGTTTCCAGGTCCGAGCAGTGAATCCCTATCCACAGTTCGCCTATTTGAACAAGGCTGACTCATCGTATGACGCGAGAAAGCGCTTTGTGGCAGGGTTTACGTACCAGACTCCAAGTCTGCATCGAAATGCGGCTCTGAATATGCTGGCTGGTGGCTGGGAATTGAGCGGCATTGCCACTTTCCAGACTGGATTTCCGGTTGATATCTCGGATTCCGGCTTTACCTCGGCGACCTGCGACGTCTTTGTGTACTACGATTGCTGGGATGCGCCGCAGCAGATTGCTCCTCTCAAAACCGGCAATCCGCGCACGAACAGCTACGTTAGCGCCTCTGGCGGAGTTGTCAGCCACGTCTTGTTCAACGGTCCCGCGACATTCGCACCGGCGGTTCCCACGCTTGGCGGTCCGGCCTTGTTCGGTGTGCGCCGCAACAGCTTTCACGGACCCGGTATTAACAACTGGGACATGGCGCTGGAGAAGAACATCTTCTTCCGTCCCGGCAACGAAAGGCAGTACCTGCAGTTGAGACTTGAGGGTTTCAACGTCTTCAATCACACGCAGTTCTGCAATACCGCAGGCCCGTTCCCCTGCATCAATGACGATGTGCAATCAGCCAGCTTCGGGCAGGTCAGAAGTGTGAACCCAAGCAGGCTGGTGCAGCTTGGGGCGAAGTTCTACTTCTAGTTCGTAAATTCGCAGATCCGGATCGGGGGCTCAACCGAGTCCCCGTTTTTTTTTGCGGTCGACTGATGGCCTGGTTCTGCCGCGCCGTTTTTCCCTTTTACAGTTATTTCTCGACCGAATCACTTCATAAAGATTTCAGGCTGGGATTGTAAGCGGCCGGTAACCAGCCCCTAATTCCTCAGGAGAAGTGCCTCCAAGCCTGTGCGAAGGCGATGGAAACAACCAAATTGGCTGCCAAGTTCCCATTCTGAAGACGCCGTTTCTCTGACGCATCTTCTAAAAACCATACATAATCGGCGCGCCACCTACCGATTTCAGAATTATTCGCTGAAGCCCAAAGACTAACCTGTTGAAAACAGATTGTTTGTTTCATTTGATGTTTGGATTGTGAGTTGCACTCTGTAATTGTTCATACCTAGCTGCGTCGCCTTTTGGGCGCCAAATGAAACCCGCAGCAGACGGGTACAGTAAGCAGTCACAATTTGAAGTGCCAGCGGCTCGCAACTATTCACGGGGTTATGAAATTCTTCGGATCGCGCGGGTTCCCCTGAAACCGGCCAAAGCGCTTTGGATCCGATTCTGAGTTACGAGAATTCAAGGAGGCAGGAAATGCGTTCTGGACGTTTTCCTATTGTTCTAGCTTTGTCGTTTATGCTGTCCCTGGCGACCGCCCCAATGTTCGGTCAATCGCTGACCACGGGCAATATCACAGGCACGGTCTTCGATCCCAGTCATGCAGTCGTGCCCGGTGCACCGGTTGCATTGAAGGGACTCGACACGGGCTCGACGGCGTCCACGACGAGCAACTCCAATGGCGGCTACAGCTTCAGCCTACTGAAGCCAGGGCGCTATGAGATCACGGTGAAGCAAGCCGGATTTGCCGAAGTGCAGCAAACCGTGCAAGTCGAGGTCGGCCAGACTTCCAATGCCGAGATCGATCTTTCGGTGGCCAAGGGCACGGAAACAGTAGAAGTTTCCGGGACCGCTCCGCTGATTAATACCGAGCCAAGCAACAACACCGCATTCACGCAAGAGGAAGTGGCGCAGCTGCCCAGCGCGGGCGGTGACATCACCAACATCGCCGATACGGCCCCTGGCGTCGTGGTCAACGGAACCGGCGGCTATGGCAACTTTACCGCTAATGGCATGCCCGCTACGTCGAACCTGTTCACTGTGAACGGCGAAAACGACATGGACCCGTACTTCAACATTAACAATTCGGGCGCGTCGAACCTGACGCTGGGCCAGAATGAAATCGGCGAAGCCACGGTTATCACCAACCCTTATGGCGGCCAGTACGGACAGCTTGCCGGCGCACAGGTCACGTATGTGACCAAGTCCGGAACTAACACCTTCCATGGCAACGCGGCGTATTGGTGGAATGGACGGTTGTTGAATGCCAATGACTGGATGAATAAGCAGAGCCAACTGGCATCCGGTTCGCAGAATATACCGGCCTTTTCGAATGCCAATCAGTGGGCGACTTCATTCGGGGGTCCAATTTTCAAGAATAAGACCTTCTTCTTTGTCGACTATGAGGGAATGCGGTTCCTGCTGCCCAACGTCGACGCGATAACCTCTCCGAGCCCGCAGTTTATCGCCGCCGCAGAGGCCAATGTCGCCAATGTCAATCCGGCAGAGTCAGCCACCTATAACAAATTGATGAGCTTTTACTCGAACGCACCGGGCTATAGCTCAGCGACGCCGAACTCGCCAGTATGCTCCGACGCAAGTGGCAATCCGGTCGCTTGTTCTCCGACGGCTGCGTCGCAGGACTCCTGTTACACTTTGAGCTTGCCAGGATGGGCTCCCGGCACGCCTTGCTCAGTGTCATACACGGCGACGCCAAAGGCGCTGGCTTGGGAGTACATTTTGTCGGTCCGGGTGGATCAGAGGCTAGGCAACAACGACAATATCTTCGGCCGATACAAGTTGGATCACGGATTACAGCCGACTAGCCTGGATCCTATCAGCCCGCTGTTTGACGCCAACTCGCTGCAGCCTGCTTGGGACGCACAGGCGTCGGAAACGCACGTTTTTGGGCCAACAAAGACGAACCAGTTTACAGCGACACTCAGCCACTATGTAGCGCAGTTCACTGCTCCCACCGCGGCGGCTACGTTCAATTACGCCGAGACATTCAGCGAGGATCAGGGCATCTACAACTTCACCTCTCCCAACAACGGGGCGCCCTCCTTCCCGCAGGGACGAAATATAACGCAGTACCAGTTCATCGACGACTTTTCCTGGACGCGCGGCAACCACACCTTCAAGTTCGGCGAGAATTTCCGCCGCTACGACGTAAGCGACCACAATTTTCTTCTATAACTCGCCGCGCGTCTACTGGGGATATACCACCAACGCGTTGCAGTCTTTTGCGGATGGCGTAGCCTACCAGTACCGCAAGGCCGACAATCTCTCGAGCGATGTCCCGATAGCCCTGTGGGGCGTCGGAGTGTACGGACAGGATGAGTGGAAGGCGACGCACAATCTGAAGTTGACGTTGGCGTTGCGCGTGGAGCGCAACTCAAACCCAGTCTGCCAGACCAATTGCTTCGCGAACTTCGCAGGGCCCTTCACAAGCACCGCTCGTACCAGGCAGGGCTAGCGGGCACTGGCGCGGAATTCGACGTTCCTTACAGCTCCGACATCAAATACGGCCGACACCAGGCATATCCCGGCGTGGATAGCCTCCTATGGTCTCCGCGTTTGGCTTCAGCTGGGATCCGCGTGGCAACGGTAAAACCGTGATCAGTGGTGGGTTCGGGCTGTTCTACGATAACCCGGCAGCTGGACTCGTCGATAACCTGGCTGGCGGTAATCCCCCCGTCGACCGTCGTGTTAAGGATGCTAGACAATTCTCCTTCCAGTAAGGGCGTGCTGCCCTTCGATCCGGCCGGGGCTCCGTCCACTTATCAGCAGTCGGCAAGCGCTTTCACTATTACCGATAGCTTTAACCAAATTCAGAAATGCCTTACCGGCAGGCGTGGCTTTCAATCCTCCTGCGTTCGGCGCGGCTCGTCGGCACAATCAAATCTCCGGAGTGGGATGAGTACAACATCTCCGTGCAGCAGGAGTTGAACCGCAGCACTCTGTTGATCGTTAACTATGTCGGGCAACCATGGTGCCCGTATTTCGTATTCCGATGCTTGGCCCAATGCCTACGATGGTTACGCAGGCGCGTATCAGGGAAGTAGCGGCAACGTTACTACTACCGGCATATACGGGGGGCGGTACCTTTGGCCGCCTGCCGGCAACTATTCAACGGTTACAGAGTACAGGCAGGGAGCCGTGTCGAATTACAACGGGGTTACCTTTAGCCTTAGGAAGCAGTTTACAAAGTGGGTTTCGGCGCACGTGAACTACACTTGGTCGCACAATATCGACGAAACGTCAAATGGCGGTTTATTCAACTACGGTTTCGAAGGCAATAACACCATCCTGGGCCAGATCAACCCCGTCAGTCTGCGCACGTCAAATTATGGAAACACGGATTACGATGTTCGCCATCTGTTAAATGGTGACTTTGTCTTTAATCCGGAGTTCCATCAGACCGGTGCCTTGAAGTGGTTGGTCAATGGCTGGCAGTTTTCCGGAAAAGCGTTTTGGCGCACCGGGTTACCCTATACCATCTCAGACGGCAACCTTGGCGGAACTCAATCGCGCAGGGCGGCGACGTGATCCCGGCACGGTGATCGGTAACGCGCAGCCCGGCGGCTGCGGCAGGTCCAATGCGAGTTACGACCTTCAGGGGTTACCAGGGTGCCGATGCAGCTGACTATTAGATACCAGCATCCCGTCAGCTCGTTTAACGCTTCTATAACAATGGGAAACATAAAATGGGTACGGGTTCTCCCACGTCCTGATCCGATCCGCTAAGACCGCACCGCAATCAATATCCGCGGACCGCGCTATTTCGACATGGACCTGAACCTCTTCAAGAACTTCAAGGTTGGGGAACGCTTCAACTTCGCGATTGGCGCACAGGCGTTCAACGCGTTAAACCATCCGAACTTCGGACTTCCCAACGCGAACTTCGCTTAACTGGGGACCTCCCGACCTTCGGAGTGATCAACAGCATGCAGGGAACGCCGACCAGCCCGTACGGCAACTTCTGGGGCTTTGACTCATCTCCGCGCGTCATGCAACTCAGCGCGAAGATCGTGTTCTAGCCAGGGACAAAAACTCTGAGGCCGGCCACGAGGCCGGCCGGCCTTATCTTTTTACCGTTACTCCTGCGGTATTCCGAGTCACAAACAAAATCCGGACTTGGCCATCTGATCTATAATTTACGCATCTTAGCATTTGAGGTGCAACATGAGGTTGTGTGCTGCGGTGTCCGTAAACGTTTTGTTCGCTGCTGCCTTGAGCTTTGGTCAGGCTACATCAACGCCGCCGCAGGCTTCGCCTGCTGCCGTCGGACACGGGGCCTTTCCCGTCAAGGTCACGAAAACGCTGGATTCCAGCAAGCTCAAAGAGGACGATTCAATCGAGGTGGAAACGGCTGGCAGCTTTAAGTTGCCCGATGGAACGCTCGTGCCGAAGGGTTCAAAGCTGCTTGGCCACGTTACTGCGGCGAAAGCGCGTTCAAAGGGAGATTCGGATTCTGAACTAACTCTGGCCTTCGACAAGCTGAACGTTCTGGGTGGAAAACAGCTTGCGCTGAAAGGAATGGTGCGAGCGATCTTTCCACCCGGTGAAGAGTCAGCAGGCCCGAATATGTCAACCATGGGGACGTCGGCAGGGGGAAGCGCGGGTGGTGCGACTCTGGGCGCTGCTAGCCAAGCCGGCGGTGTCGGCATAACCGATACACACAATGACACACCAAAGTCACAACTCGTGACGGATGTGAAGGCTACAGGAGTGCAGGGTATGCCCGACCTGCAATTGGAAAATGGCGTTGTCACATCGAAAGGGAAGAGCGTTAAGCTCAACGGTGGAGTCCGCATGGTTGTTCAGGCCGACATCCTGGGATAGGTCCGAGTGGGTTCTAGTTCACGCAGGCTTAAATGGCGCGGCGAAAGCCGCGCCATTTTTCGTGCGAATCAGATTGCGCTTGCGAACCTACTTCCCGAAAATCACCGTGCTCGAAAAGTGGGAACTGGCGGCCATATAGAACAGCAGTGGAACCGACAGAAAGAAATTTGTTCTCGACGCCAGGAAGGCCTGGCGCGCCAAGGTGGCTGCATTGGCGGGGGGAGTGCCGGCCAGGGTTCCGCGGATGATTTTCTTGTTGTTGGGCCAGATGATGCCCCAGACGTTGAATAGCATCACGATGCCGAAGCCGCCGCCTACACCGATCGAAATGACGTGAATGTCGTCCCCGCCCACGGGAGTGTAGTGAACAAAGATCCAACCTGCGGCGTAAACCAATACGGCAGTAATTACGCCAAGGATGATTCCGCTGGACGGCATTTTCTTGATCACGAGAAAAAGAACGAACCAGACGGCGATCCAGAGCAGCAGGAAGAAACCGATCGTCGCGCCGGCATTGCCACCCTGGCGCTGGGCGTCGGGAGCAACGTAGAACTGCGACCAATACCAGAACCCAATGAATACCGTAACCAGCGCGCTCCAGCGGAACCAATTCAGCGCCGGCAAGGTCAGGTTCTGAAAGATCTTTGGCTTCATGCCGGCATCTACCTGCTTCATGAAGGGGACGTTGACCAGGTTGAAAAAATACAGCAGGCCAACCCAAAGAATTCCCGCGATGAAATGAAACCAGCGCAGGATGAGTTGCGTGGCCTCCTTGCCCGTAATAGTGGGCATGACTGCCGCTGCAAGTCCAACGAAATGGTGCATTAGGATTTCCTCCGGCAACTTGTCCGCTCAACGTTTAAGTGCAAACTGTAGGACCCGCGAATGCCCTGGGACGACGGCGCATTTGGGCGTTACGAGCAGACATGTAATATCGAAAACGAATTCGGCTCGCGACCCCGGGGGACAGTGACGGAGAGGCCATGAGTCGAGGCAAGTCTGCACTTTGCGGCAGCTGCTGTCAACTTGAAGCAGGATGACTGCAAGTTCCAGTTGAAAAGCCGCCAAGTTCGCCGTATGGTACTCACATCTGCTGGAAGGGCGCAGGGCGCGGTCCCTGTGGGATTGGGTCGCCGTTCCGGCAAATTGTCCCCCCTTGTTCCTGTGGCAGCGGGAAGGCTTCCGGGAACATGCTGTTGCGTTGAACCGGCTCATGGACGAAGGTCCCTAGTCGGCTGTTGGCAGTTCGCAGTCTACAAGTCTCGCAGTACACAACAAGGAGATCGGCTATGGACAGCAATAAGCCGGCGCAGAACATTCAGGATTCCTTCCTAAACACGGCCCGCAAGGAGAGGCTCAGCATCACGATTTATCTGTTGAGCGGAGTAAAGTTGACGGGTCGCATCCGCTCTTTCGACAAGTACTCCGTGGTGCTGGAGGCCAACGGTCAGGAACAACTCATCTTCAAGCACGCTATCTCCACCGTAGTGATGGGGCGAGTGTCGGCGACGCATGTAGCGCACGTGGCGCATCCAGACAAAGCGGTGGGGGCGGCGGGGTCGACGCCAGGGCCGGTTGCGGCGCCCACCGCATCGGGCACTGAAGGGTAAGGCTCAAGAGAAGGCGTTTTCAGTTTGGTACGTCCTCACACCAAGAAATCCCGCGGCACGGCACGCACGGTCAGACGTGTGCCTTTGGGAACTGAAGCGCATCGCGAAGAACCCCAGCTCGAGCGTGCGTTCCTGGTCGGTATCGACATCCGCACGCGTGGCCGTGGCGGCGCGAAGGGGACGGTTACGGCGCAGGCGGTGGTTGCGCGCGAGGCGGCCGCGATGCAACCGGCGCAGGGCGGGGCTGGGCCAAAGTCGAACGGCAAGCCCAGTATTCCCGAGTTCGATGCCGATGAGTCGATCGCAGAACTACGCGCCCTGGCGCAGAGTGCCGGAGCCAAAGTCGTCGGCGAGATTCTGCAGCGGCGCGACCGGCCCGATCCCGCGACCTTGATTGGCGCGGGCAAGCTCGAAGAAATTGCGGGCGCTGCTGCTTCGGCCAATGCCGACGTCCTTCTCTTCGACCACGATCTCAGTCCCTCCCAGCAGCGCAATATTGAAAAAATTATTCAGCGGCGGGTGATCGACCGCACCCAGTTGATCCTCGATATTTTTGCGCGGCACGCACGCACCCGAGAAGGCCAGCTGCAGGTCGAGTTGGCACAGTTGCAGTACATGATGCCGCGGTTGGCCGGGCATGGTGTGGAGATGTCGCAGCTCGGCGGCGGCATCGGCACCCGCGGTCCCGGTGAAACGCAGTTGGAAACCGACCGGCGAAAGATTGCGCGAAGAGTTAGACATGTAGAGCAGCAACTGGAGACCGTGCGCCGCATTCGCCGACAGCAGCGGCAGCGGCGGGAGTCGGCGCCGGTGGCGGTTGTAGCGCTGGTGGGTTATACCAATGCAGGGAAATCGACGCTGTTCAACGCTCTGACGCAGGCCAAGGTTTTGGAATCGTCGCGCATGTTTGCGACTCTTGATCCGACGATTCGCAGCGTCCAGCTGCCTTCGAAACGCAAGATCCTGATGTCCGATACCGTGGGATTCATCCGTAACCTGCCACACACGCTGGTGTCGGCGTTCCGCGCGACGCTGGAGGAAGTGCAGCGGGCGTCGCTGATTCTGCATGTGTCAGACGCCAGCAGCCGCCTCTCGGCCGAGCAGGACGCGCAGGTGGAGATCGTGCTGAAAGAACTGGAAGCGGAGAAGAAGCCGCGCCTGCGGGTGATGAACAAGATCGATCTGCTGGATGAGGAAGTGGCGAAGTCGTTGCAAGCCGACGCGCTGCGGGAAGTTTCGAAAACAGTCTACGTTTCCGCAGCTGAGGGCACTGGATTGGATCGCCTGCTGGCTCGCATTGACGCGATGATCGAGGAAGATCCCATCAGCCGCGTGCAGCTCCGCATCCCGCAGAAAGAGGGAAAGATGCTGGCGATGCTCGAGGGCAAGGCGCGGATTTATTCGCGGGCATATAAGGACGGTGCGGTGGAGTTGGAGGTGGAAGCGCCGGCGTCGGTGGTGCGGAGGGTCAGGGAGTGGGTAGCGACCAGAAATTTAAATGGGCCGGCAACCAAGAAGCGGTGACATTCCTTGGCTATCGGCCCATTCGATCCTGAATTGGATCGGAGGTGATAGTTCAATGCTATGCCTCTTTTTGCCGAAGTCAAGACCTATGTGCAGAAATTTGCGACGTACTACCGTGACGCCATTCGCGATGTTGTAAGTCACTTGTTTCCTTCGGATACGATGCTGTAGGACGCTGTAAGCCTTTCGTCTCTTTCGGGGATTTCAGTTTCGGAAACAATATTCTCGTCTTCGAAATCAATCTTCTTCGCGTTGACATAAATTCCTTCCGACGTTAGACTTAACAGTTTTCATAGCCCTCATTTTTCCGGTCTATATCAGCAACACATGGACGAGACTCTTCGACAACTAGGCGAATTACTGCTCGGATCGGTGCCGACGGTGATTTTGCTGGCGTTGCTCTACGCTCTCTATACCACGATTGTGCATAAGCCGCTGCAGCGCGTGCTTGCTGAGCGGCGCAGCAAGACTGAAGGCGCGATCGAGAAATCGCGGGCTGACATTGCAGCAGCCCAGGCCCGCACGGCCGAGTACGAACAAAAGTTGCGGGAGGCGCGGGCCGTGGTATTTCGGGCCCAGGAAGCGCGGCGGCAGGCGGTGTTGCAGGCCCGCGCCAACGCGCTACATGAGGCGCGCCGCAAGGCACAGGTTCAAGTGCAGGCTGCAAAGAAAGGCATCGAGAGCGACAGGGCTGCGGCGGAGAAGAGTCTGCCTGCCGAGGCCGCGGCTCTGGCCCAGGAAATCGTCCGGCGGGTGCTGCAGCCAGCGGGAGCGGCTCGTTGAACGTCTCAACCAAATTTGCGACAAGAATCGTCCGCCGGGTTTTTCCGGTAGTACTGATGGTCAGCTGCCTCAGCTTGAGGCCAGGGCACGCGCTGGGACAAACCGCGAATCCAGAGCAGAAGCAATCCACTTCTCCTGAGCGGAAAAAGCCGGCGAGTAACGATTCGGAGCGACAAAGTTACGGCCCCGGCCGGCAGTTGGCGCATGAGAGCAACGAAGCCGCCGGCGAAGGCGAAGATGAGATGGCCGAGTTCAAGCAGTCGGCTTCGGTGCGAGCGATTGCCCGACTCACGGGATTAAATCTGCAGCAGTCTTACTGGCTGAGCGTGGTTCTGAACTTTGTGGTCATTGCAGCGGTGATTGTCTGGGCTGGGCGCAAATATTTGCCGGGAATGTTCTGGGAGCGCAGTACCGCGATCCAGAAAGCGATGCAGGAGGCGCAGAAGGCCAGCGAAGAGGCGCGGCGCAGATTGGCTGAGATCGAATCGCGCCTCATGAAGCTGGATGGCGAAATTGGCATGATGCGTGACTCCGCTGAAAAGGAAGGCGTGGCGGAGGAGGCCCGCCTCCAGGCCGCGGCCGAAGAGGATGCACGCAAGATTGTGGCCTCGGCCGAGCAAGAAATAGCGGCGGCGGTGAAGGCGGCGCGGCGTCAACTCACGGCTTACGCGGCCGATCTGGCGGTTGGACTGGCACGGAAGCAGATTCACGTGGATGCCGCCACTGATCAGGCCCTGGTGCGCAATTTCGCCGGCCAACTAGGCGCCGCCGACGATTCGCGAAAGGATAGGAACTAAACCGTGGCCTCCGTCGCCAGCACGTATGCCCGAGCCTTTGCGGACGTAGTTCTCAGCGCGCACCTCGATGCAAATCGAGCCGTAGGTGGGCTACACGAGATCGCGAGCCTGCTGGCCGAAAGTGCCGATTTGCGGCGAGTTTGGGAAAATCCGGCGGTGCCGGCCGAGCAAAAACGGAATCTGCTGGATGCGATCGTGCAGCGCGAAGGCATCGACAGACAGGTGAGAAATCTGGTGGCCGTGTTGATCGATCACCGGCGCGTCCAGTTTTTGCCGAGGATCGTCGAGCAACTGGAAAAGGAACTTGATGCCCGCCTGGGATTTGCGGAAGCGCAGATTTTCAGTGCCCGCGAATTGAGCGATGCGGAGAAGCGAGCGCTGGAAACGCAGGTTGAGAAAACAACCGGCAAGAAAGTCCGCGCACGCTATGCACTGGACTCGTCGTTGCTCGGTGGCGCCGTGATCCGCGTCGGCAGCACGATCTACGACGGCTCGGTGAAGGGCCAGCTGGAGAGGATTCAAGCGGCGATCAGCTCCTAGCCACTAGCTTCTAGCATGGACCATGAGGTGTTTGGTTTGGCTAGAAGCTAGCAGCTAGAAGCTAAGAGCTAAAGGCTAAGAGCTGATTTTATGGCACAAATCAAGGCAGACGAAATCACGAAACTGATCCGCGAGCAGATCGAGAACTATGAAACGCAGATCTCCGTGGACGAGACCGGCACCGTCATCACCCTGGGTGACGGCATCGCACGCGTCTATGGGCTCGACAAGGTCATGGCTGGCGAACTGCTGACCTTCCCCCACGGCGTGGCCGGCATCGCCATGAACCTGGAAGAAGATCAGGTGGGCGTCGTGCTTCTCGGCGAGTACACCGAGATCAAAGAAGGCGACGAAGTGAAGCGCACCGGGCGCATCATGAGCGTGCCTGTGGGCGACGCCATGATCGGGCGCGTGGTGAATTCGCTCGGCGAACCTATCGACGACAAGGGACCGATTGCCAGCGATAAGTTCATCGCGCTAGAACGCATCGCGCCCGGCGTGATCGACCGGCAGCCAGTGAGAGAGCCAATGGCGACAGGGCTGAAGGCCATCGACAGCATGATTCCGATCGGGCGCGGCCAGCGCGAACTCATCATTGGCGACCGTCAGACCGGCAAGACCGCGGTTGCGCTCGATACCATCATCAACAGCAAGGGCAACAACCTGATCTGCCTCTACAACGCGATTGGGCAGAAGCGTTCGTCGATCGCGCAGGTAGTCAAGATTCTGGAAGATGCCGGGGCGATGGAGTACACGATCGTCGTGGCGGCGTCGGCCTCGGAACCGGCACCGATGCAATACATCTCGCCTTACGCGGCCTGCGCCATGGGCGAATACTTCCGGGATACCAAGCGGCATGCGCTGGTCATCTATGACGATCTTTCGAAACACGCGGCGTCATACCGCGAAATTTCGCTGCTGCTGCGGCGTCCGCCCGGACGCGAGGCGTATCCGGGAGACGTCTTCTATCTTCACTCGCGCCTGCTGGAGCGCGCTTCCAAACTGAGTGACAAGATGGGTGGGGGATCGCTGACTGCGCTGCCAATTATCGAAACGCAGGCGGGCGACGTTTCGGCCTACATTCCGACCAACGTGATTTCGATCACCGATGGCCAGATTTATCTGGAAACGGACCTGTTCAACCAGGGCGTGCGTCCCGCGGTGAACGTGGGACTGTCGGTGAGCCGCGTGGGCGGCAGCGCGCAGATCAAAGCCATGCGGCAGGTGGCAGGCACGTTGAAGCTGGAACTGGCACAGTATCGCGAACTGGCAGCGTTTGCGGCCTTCGGCAGCGATCTCGACAAGGCCACGCAGTCGCAATTGAATCGCGGACAACGCCTGGTGGAATTGCTGAAGCAGAATCAATTTTCGCCGTTGCCATTCTCCAAGCAGATTCTGATCATCATGGCGGGCACAGGCGGCTTCCTCGACGATCTTCCGGTAGCACAGGTCCGCGAGTTCGAAGCTGAACTTTACAGGTACGTGGATTCGACCAATCCCGGCCTGCTGCGCGCGATCATGGAGAAAAAGATTCTCGATGACACGCTGAAGGGGCAACTGCAGAACGTGATCAAGGAAGCGAAGCAGCAATTTGTGGCGGAGCGGCAAGCAGTGGCGAAATAATGGGTGTCCTCGTGAAAAGGAATGCATAGGTCCTTCGCTTCGCTCAGGATGACAAGCTTGTGATTTTGTCTGACGACGGGTTTTGATTTTGGCCAACGACGAACGACCAACGACTAGCTCATGGCAAACATTCTCGATATCCGGCGGCGCATCCGCAGTGTGATCAACACGCGGCAGATTACCAAGGCTATGAAAGTGGTCTCGGCCGCGAAGTTGCGTCGGGCACAAGAACGCGCTTTGGCGGCGCGTCCCTATGCGCAGATGCTGACGAATGTGCTGAAATCGCTAGTGGCGCGGACCGAGATTTACGATCCTGAAACCGGTGAGCCGAAGCATCCTCTGCTGGCTCAACGGGAAGAAAAAAATATTCTGCTGATCGTTGTGACCGGCGATAAAGGTTTGGCGGGCGCGTTCAATGCGAACATCACCAAAGCGGCCTTCCGGTTCCTTGAGTCCAAGGAAGGGAAGAATATCGATGTCGAGGCGATCGGCCGCAAAGGGCGCGATTTCCTACGCCGACGCTATCCCGCCGCCAACGTGCAGACGCGGAGCCTGGCCGATATTAATGAATCGCTCGATGAGGAGGCGGAAGCGGCCGAGCGCGCCGGAGAGACTCAGATCACCGGAGAACACGTGGGCATTCTCGGCAAGGTGGAGTTCGCGCAGGCGCGGGCGCTGTCCGAGAATGTGATTGCGCGCTATCGGCGCGAGGAGATCGATGCGGTTTACATTGTGTTCAACGAATTCAAGTCGGTAATCGCGCAACGGCTCATCGTCGAGCAGATTCTTCCCATCGAACAGATTGGTGAGCCGACGGTACGCCTAGTCGAGGAGATGTCGGAAGAAGATAAAAAGAAGGCGAAAGAAGCGGCGATAAGCGCTGGGGTGGGGATGCGCGGTCCAGACCGGCAGGTGGACGAAGCGGCTTCGCAGTTTGGCACGGCGCAAGTGGACTACATTTATGAGCAGCCGCCGGAAGAATTGTTCCGTGCGCTGTTGCCGAAGTACGTGAGCATCCAGATTTTCCGCGCGCTGATGGAGTCGGTCGCCGCAGAGCACGCCGCACGCATGACTGCCATGGATTCCGCCACTAACAACGCAACCGACATGATCGATTCGCTGACCCTGGCCATGAACCGGGCGCGGCAGGCGAAGATCACGAAAGAGATCATCGAGATCGTTAGCGGCGCGGCAGCAATGTGAGAAGAAGCTGCTAGCTTCTAGCTACTAGCTTCTAGCAAAACCGATTTTGAAGTCAGAATTTCAGCGAGACCGATTGCAAGAAGTTTTCGCCGTGGCTTTTGATCAAGCTAGGAGCTAGCAGCTAATAGCTAGAAGCTAATTTATGCCTGAAAACGCAGGACATGTTATTCAAATCGCGGGTCCAGCGGTGGACGTGCAGTTTCCCGAGGGGAAACTGCCGCCAATCTATGAGGCCGTGAAAGTTGTGAGTGACGGCTTCACGGTGCCCACCCCGATCAGCGTAATTCTCGAAGTGCAACAGCACTTGGGCGAGGGCCGCGTACGCTGCATCGCCATGCAACCCACCGATGGCATGGTGCGCGGCATGAAAGCGATCGACCAGGGCGGACCAATCTCCGTGCCCGTCGGTCGCGGCACGCTCGGTCGCGTGATGAACGTAATCGGCGAACCGGTTGATCAGCTTGGCCCCGTCGAGTACAAAGAGAGAATGCCGATTCACCGCCTGGCGCCGGCGTTCGACGAGCAGGCGACGAGCGCGGAGATGTTCGAGACTGGGGTAAAGGTCATCGACCTGATCCAGCCGTTCTTGAAGGGTGGCAAGATCGGTTTGTTCGGGGGCGCGGGCGTGGGCAAGACCGTCGTCATCATGGAACTGATCAACAACGTCGCCAAAAATCACGGCGGTTTTTCCGTGTTTGCCGGCGTAGGTGAGCGCACGCGTGAAGGCAACGACCTGTGGCTGGAAATGACGGAGTCGGGCGTCATCAAGCCCGGCGATCCGGCGCACTCCAAAGCCGCGCTGATTTATGGCCAGATGACGGAGCCTCCAGGTGCGCGTCTGCGCGTCGCTCTGACCGGATTGACGGTCGCCGAATACTTCCGCGACGCCGAGGGCGCGGACACGCTGCTCTTCATCGACAACATTTTCCGTTTCACCCAGGCCGGTTCGGAAGTCTCGGCGCTGCTCGGCCGCATGCCCAGCGCGGTGGGCTATCAACCCAACCTGGCAACGGAAATGGGCGAACTGCAGGAGCGCATCACGTCCACGAAAAAGGGATCGGTCACGTCGGTGCAGGCAATCTACGTGCCCGCCGACGACTTAACGGACCCGGCACCTGCAACCACCTTCGCCCATCTCGATGCGACCACAGTGCTTTCGCGCGCGCTGACTGAAATCGGAATTTATCCGGCAGTCGATCCCCTGGCTTCGACCTCGCGCATTCTCGATCCGCGCATTGTTGGCCAGGAGCACTACGACGTGGCACAGACGGTGAAGCGAACTCTGCAAACGTACAAAGATCTTCAGGACATCATCGCGATTCTGGGTATTGACGAGTTGACGGAAGATCAGAAACTGAGTGTGGCTCGCGCCCGTAAGATTCAACGCTTCCTGTCACAGCCGTTCCACGTGGCCGAGCAGTTCACCGGCGCGGCGGGACGTTATGTAAAGATTGCCGACACGGTAAAAGGCTTCAAAGCAATCGTGGAAGGCAAATACGACGACATCCCCGAGCAGGCGTTCTACATGAAGGGGCCGATCGAGGAAGTGCTGGAAGCAGCGGAGAAGATGAAGGCAGCAGCGTAAAGGCGGCTTCGGGCTTCCGGCTTCAGCGGCCGGAAGCCGAGAGCCGGGCGCCGGAAGCCGTTTGGAATGCCCGACACATTCAAACTCGAAATCGTCACGCCGGAAAAGAAAGTCGTGGACACGGCGGCCGAGGAAGTTCAGATTCCCGGGAAAGGCGGGTATCTGGGCGTGCTGCCGGGTCATGCCCCGCTAATCACGGAGTTAGCGGTCGGCGAGATTACTTATTGCGAAAATTCTCAGGAGTCGCGCCTCGCCGTGGCCTGGGGATTTGCGGAAGTGCTGCCGGACAAAGTAACGATTCTGGCGGAAACGGCGGAGCGTCCATCCGAAATCGACGTGGAGCGAGCTCGCAAAGCCAAAGAGCGTGCAGAGCAAAAGTTAACCAGCGGCGATATAACGGTCGACGTAGAGCGCGCTTTGGATGCTCTGCATCGCGCCGAAACTCGGTTGGAAGTGGCCGGAAAGAAATAGCAAATAACAAAAGATAGTGCGGTCCGGCCGCCTTGTACAATTGTGCCGTTTACTCATCGGAGGAGACGGCGCCATGAAATTTCATTCGGTCTTTTTAGTTTTCGCTCTTTCTGCCCTAGGAACTTCCCAGCAAGCTAAGCCGGCGCAGCCTGAAACGCCGCCAAGGCCGCCCTCGCTCGACACTCCTGTGGTGCATTCCGACAACAGTGTGACCTTCAGCTTCCTGGCTCCTAATGCGCAGGAAGTCAAACTCGCGCGCGAAGGCGCCGAGCAGGTGGCCATGCAGAAAGATGACAAGGGCGTCTGGACCCTGAAGACCGCGCCGTTGCCCCCGGACTATTACGGATACTCGATCATCGTCGACGGCATGCGGTCGATCGATCCTTTCAACCACCTGCTGAAACCGAACTTGCTCTCAACCGAAAATATGGTTCATGTGCAGGGGCCGCCTTCGCTGCCATGGGAGACGAACGATGTGCCGCGCGGGGAAATTCACCACCATTTCTATGTCTCCAGCGTGGCGGCCGATCAGCGGGACTTCTATGTTTACACGCCGCCCGGTTATGACCCGACGGCAAAAACGACGTATCCCGTGCTTTACCTGCTGCACGGCTACAGCGACGATGCCAGTGGATGGACAGCCGTCGGTCGCGCCAACGTAATTCTCGACAACCTGATCGCGCAGGGCAAAGCAAAGCCGATGATCGTCGTAATGCCGCTCGGATACGGCACCATGGAAATCATTACCCTGGGATGGGGAGCGTGGAGCCATACCGAGGTGCGCGACAAGAATTTTTCACGGTTCCGCGAGGCGCTGCTGACAGAAGTGATGCCGAAAGTTGAGAGCGAATATCGGGTAATGACCGACCGCAATTCGCGGGCGATCGCAGGACTCTCGATGGGCGGATCGGAATCGCTTTTGACGGGGCTGAACAATCTCGACAAGTTTGCCTGGATTGGCGCCTTCAGTGCCGGAGGCATGCCTGACGAGTTTGAAAAAGATTTTCCCGGCCTCGACGCCAAGGCGAACCAACAAACCCGCCTGCTTTGGATTGCTTGCGGGACTGAGGACCGTCTGATCACGGCGAATCGCAGCCTGCGCGAATGGTTGAAGACAAAAGGCGTGCAGCACAGCGATATCGAAACGCCGGGCATGCATACTTGGATGGTATGGCGGCGGAATCTGGCGGAGTTTGCGCCGCTACTGTTTCGCTAGCAGACCTCAACATCACGAAAAGGATTCCGCGTTTCGCTTTCGTTATTGCACGTATTTGCTTCCGCTCCACGAAAGCAAATACTTCGCTCAGGACGAGAGAGTTGTGCTACTGCTACGGCACGTTGGCATGATCCCGTTCCGCCGGCACATAGTTCACCGCAGCCGTGCGTTCCAGTTTGTCCCAGGCGAATCTGCGGCCTTCCAACGCGCGCTTCAGGGTCTTGAAGAGCACGATCGAAAACAACTGACGGTAGGCGAAGCGCTGTAGCCAGACCTGGCTCAGTAGCCAGGCGTCTTCTTTGTCGTCGGGGCTGCGGCGCTCCAAGGCGAAGGCAATTGCCGACGCGATAAAGTCGATCACCAGGAATGCAAAGAAGAAAAGCACCAATTTATGGAAGCTGTCGGCGTCTGTGGAATCTGGGTGGAAATGTTTCTGAATCAAATACCAAAGCGTGCCCACGGCGAACATGATGTCGATGAGCGGTGAAACCAGCGGCAACAGAATCTGGAAGATCACGATGTTGGGCAGAGCCACCCAACCCAATGCGCCCTTGCGCGCGAACACTCCGCGGTGTTTGTACACGGCCTGAAGGATGCCGAAGGACCAGCGAAAACGCTGGCGCATCAAGGCGTTTGCGTTGGTAGGAGCTTCGGTATAAGCAAGCGCCATGTCTTCGTATTCGACGCGATACCCGCGGCGCAGCAGTGCCATGGTGAGATCGGCGTCTTCGGCGACCGTGTCAATGTGATATCCGCCAGCCTCGCGTACCGCCGAGACTCTCCAAGCCCCGATTGCGCCCGGGACCACGCTGACCGCGCCCAGAACGTCGAGAGCGCGGCGCTCGAAGTTCTGGCTGGTGATGTATTCGAGAGCCTGCCAGCGGGTCCACAGATTCACGCGATTACCCACCTTGGCATTGCCCGCGATGGCGCCGACCTTGGGGTTGATGAAGTGCGGCACCAGGCGTGCGATTGCATCATGAGCGATGATGGTGTCGGCGTCGATGCCCACGAAAAGTTCCGCGTCGCCAATGTGTTCAATGCCGAAGTTGAGCGCCTCGGCCTTACCTGAGTTCCGCTTGGTGAGAATCAGAACCTCTCCGGAGGCAGCTTCGGCTGCGAAGGCTTTGCGCGCGACTTCAAGCGTCCGGTCCTTGGAGCCATCGTCAATGACAACCACGCGCAGATTCGGATAATTCGAATTGAGCGCCGCCCGTACGGTGCGCTCAATTACTTTTTCTTCGTTGTAAGCCGGGATCAGCACCGCAACTTTCGGCCGGTAGGATGCGACCTCCGCGGGCTTGCCGAAAATCTTTTCGTGCACACGGTCGTACACGGCGGCCGCGCCGATAAAGATAAGGCGTCCGGTCATGAGCAGGTCGCCCACCAAAAAAATCCAGGTAATGAAGACGATCCCGGCGTCGAATAGCCAAAAGCCAAACCGGTCCAGACGAGCGGCCCAAAGTTCGCCGGCGGGCAATGGAGCCATCACGTCGGCCCGGGTTTTGCCCAACAGTTCATAAACCGGAGCAATTTCATATCCCCGCGCCCGAATTCCGTCAATAATCATGGGCAAAGCGCGAACTGTCTCGCGGCGATCTCCTCCGCCGTCGTGCAGAAGCACGATGTTGCCGCAACGCAGATTTTCCTGGCGGCACGGCGGTAGGTGCGCCAGCACATACGAAGAAATCTTTTCGGCAGAGGGATTCCCACTCCAGTCATCGGGATCGATCCGATTGCCCACCGTGATGTAACCCATATCCTGCGAAATTTCGAGGGGGCGTACCTGGTCGGCAGTGTCGGGCTCCTCATCGATCGCGTAAGGCGGCCGCATCAGCGTTGCCCGGATTCCCACCAGACTGCCGAAGAGGCGCTCAGTGAGATTCAACTCTACCTTCATATGCGCCGTGGAGATGCTGCTGACGTCGGGATGGGTGAAGGTGTGGTTCCCGATCGTGTTGCCTTCCCCATAAATCCGTTTCGCGATGCTGGAGAACTTGTCGGTCTGAATGCCAATCAGAAAAAAAGTCGCCGTAGCCTGTTTCTGCTTGAGCACGTCGAGAATCTCTGGAGTCCAATCGGGGTCGGGGCCGTCGTCGAAGGTCAGCGCCACCTTATTCGGACTATAGCCATAGCGTCCGACACGATAGGGCTCGGGAAGAGTTTGGAATACCTCGTCCGTAATGAGGTGGCTATCGCTGTCGATGGTTAGGTCGCGAGTTCCATGGGCGGGTTTGTCTTCGATGCGTAGAATCTCGCCCTGTCCCTCCATGTCCACATCAGCTCCGGGCGGTACATCCTTCAATTTATCGGCCGCTCCGGCGTCCCCCGGCATGTCCCAAACTCGCCACAGCGTGCGGTCTTCGCTCCCCAGTCGCCACAGCGCGAATGTCCGAATTCCCAAAGACTGCGCGGATCGCATGTGATTGAGTGCCGTAACCCCGTCGAGGAACCAGACATCGTGCCGTAAATCTTTTTCATCGAGGTAGCTGAAGTGCGGGTTCATCGCGTCGTCGTCAAAGTTAATGTCTTGTTCAGAATCGCGCGCGTCCAACCATGCCTCTTGAACGCTCCGGCTGGCATCGTGGACATCGGTCGGGAGGCTGCCTTTCTTCGGTTTCAGAACCCAGTCGTAGCCATAGTTGGCAATCGCGCAAATAATTTTTTCCTGGGGAATAACGCTCCTGGCAAAAGTCAGGTTCTTGACAAACCAGTCCTGCGAAGCCACCGGACCGGACGCGGCGCCCGGAAAATGCTCATCGTAGTTCATGAGCACGACCCCGTCGGCCGCCGCCGCCACCGCGGGATAATCATATTCGCCGTTATGCGGTGGCACCGCGACGTAGAGTTTCATTCCGCGAGTGTGTAAATCGCCGGACAATTCTTTCAACAGAGCCAGATAGCCGGGCTGACCGCTGGCGGGAAACGACTCAAAATCGATCGTCAATCCCCGATAGCGGCCCGACGAAAGAAACTGCGCCGCTTGACGTCGGAAAAGAATTCGCGCATCCGGGTTATTCAAGAAACCAGCAACATCCGCCAGCCAGTCCTTGCCGTCGAAATTGTTCACCATGGGGAAGACTTCCATGCTGGGGACTTCCGTTTTTAGAAACGGCATGACCCGGTCGTCGACCGGAAGGACGGTGCCGCCTTGCACGACATCGAAATATTTATTCGTCTGATCGTCGATGCCCTGGAGGCGTCCATCGGAGGTCAGAACGTGTAACCAATCGGGATAAAGAATGTCAATCTGGTGAGCGTAAGATCGCAACGACGAGAAGCTGGCTGCGTCCCAGGGCACATAGAAAGCCGCGCGAATTCCTTCTTCCTGATTGAGCTTAACCTGCGACGCAGCCAGTTTGGTCTTGCGGTGAGAGCGTGCCGCCAGTCTCTTTTGGCGGTCTCGCGCTTTTTCCTTTTCACTTTCCTTCAGGGCTTTGAAAGCGTGCTTCTGCGGGGAGAATAGGAGTTCCGGTAAAGGCTCATCCCGCAGCGCCGTATAGACGAAGAAAATGATCAATGCGGAAACGAAAACTGCGGTAACGTCAACCAGGCGCCGCAGGCGTTTCCACCGGGCGCGTCGCGGATCATAAAAGACTGGCTCAGCCATGGAGAACGATGATCATCGTATGCCGCGGAAGGCAGACGGTCAATTCTAGACAAGACAGGGCGAGATTTACTGTCTGGATCATTAAGATGCGTTTTCCCGCCTCCGGGATGACCGCAAACGCGCTATGATGCGCAGCGTGCGGGAACTGGGGCGGGAACTCGTGCGGAGAAAGGCCCGGTTTTTTCTTACAGCAAGCCTGGCGGGGCTCGCGTTGCGTCTCTTTCTCGTCATGTATTTTCCCGCGGTCGCCGACGATTCCCGCTTCTACGCCGACATTGCCACCAACTGGCTGCGCCACGGCGTCTACGGCATAACCAACTCCGGCGTCATCACTCCGACGTTCGCGCGCCTCCCGGGCTATCCGGCGTTTCTCGCGGCAGTCTTCTCACTCTTTGGAGTTGGCAATTTTCGCGCAGCCCTTCTGTTGCAGGTCTTGTTCGACTTGGCAACCTGCTTCCTGATTGCCGACCTCGCCCGGCGCCTTTTTAGCGAGCGAGCTGCGCAGGCTGCGTTCCTGCTAGCCACCCTCTGCCCCTTCTTAGCCAACTATGCCGCAGCCGCCCTGACCGAGACGCTGGAGACTTTCTTCACCGCGCTCGCCTTCGACTTGGCCTTCCGCGGCTTGGGAGTGGGCGTAACGGAACCGCCGCCGGTTTCCCGAGGGCGCGCTTTCCGAAGAATGGTCTGGTTCGGGTGTGGTCTCTCGATCGGCGGAGCCATCCTGCTGCGGCCCGATGGAGGCATATTGCTGGCAGCCATCGGCGGATATCTGCTCTGGCTGCGGGCGCACAGTTTTCGGGTGGAACCAGGCGAAGCCCTCCCCAAACGGCGCTTTGCCCCGAGAATGATCATTGCGGCGGGAGTCCTAATCGCTATTGGTGCCTTCGCACCTCTCGTTCCTTGGACCCTGCGAAATCTGCACACCATGCACCGCTTCCAGCCGCTCGCCCCGCGCTACGCCACCGACTCCGACGACGTAGCCATGAACGGATTCAATCGCTGGGTCAGGACCTGGATCGCAGATTACGTTTCGGTGCAGGAGATTTACTGGACCGTCCCCGGAGCCGAGGTTGACATCACGAAGCTGCCGCTTCGCGCCTTCGATTCCCCCCAGCAGCGGGAGCAAACCGGCGCAATCCTAACCGATTACAACCGCGACCACGACATGACCCCGGAACTCGATGCCCGCTTCGCCGCCCTGGCCGCGGAGCGCATTCACGCCGCGCCCTTGCGATACTGCGCATGGCTTCCGGCAGTCCGCATCGCGGATATGTGGCTGCGCCCGCGCACCGAACTGTTCCCCTCAGACCCGCGCTGGTGGGAGTTCAACGACGACCACCGCTGGCTCGCCGTCAGCCTCGGATTGGGCTTGGTGAACCTGATGTACGTCGTCATGGCACTCGCCGGATGGTTCCGCGCCCGCGAATTTTTCGGCATCGGCCTATTCGTTTTATTTCTACTGCTGCGCTCCGCATTTCTCGGAAGCCTGGAAAATCCCGAACCCCGCTACACGCTGGAATGCTATCCCGTAGCAATCGTTCTAGCTTCCGCGCTCTTCCAGAGGCGAACATAAACATCCAAATTCGGAAGTCTAGAATGCAATGTGGAATATTCAAACGTTTCACGGAACACACAAATTTTACAAATACAACTTGAATGTTTCGATGTTTACGTAGCACAATACCGCCCCATCAGGTCCCCAGGGTCTCGTTTCAGTCAGAAATTTCCTGGGCAAAACGTAATCAGAAATCCACGCCCATTTGGGCGAAGGGAGCTTTCTATGCGCTCTAGCTCACGCGCAGTTGCTTTTCTGGTTGTTTCCGCCCTAGTTCTTAGCGTTCTTATGGTTGCTCAGACGGCAACAACGTCTCTCCGCGGCACCGTTACGGATCCGAAAGGCGCGGTGCTGCAGGGTGCCGGTGTGACGCTCAGCAACTCAGCGACTGGATTCTTGCGGACTACGAAATCCGGGAATGACGGCGTCTATCAATTCCTCGAAATTCCGCCCGCGACGTACATGTTGGCGGTGACTGCCGCCGGATTCGCCACTGTGCGGGAGGATAAGGTCACTCTGCAGGTGAGCCAGCCTGCGACTTTGGACATCGCCATGCAGGTAAAGGGATCGACCGAGGTTGTCGAGGTGACGAGCGCCGCTCCACTGGTGAACACGACCGACGCCAGCCAGGGTAACGTGTTCAATAGCATCCAGCTCACGAATCTCCCCTCCGAGGGCCGTGACCCCGTTAGTATTCTGAGTCTTCAAGCCGGCGTTACATATCTTGGGAGCAATACGAACCAGGACAATAGCAAGCCGAATCAGACCGAAGACAGCCGCGGCGGATCGGTGGCGGGCGCCCGCAGCGACCAGACGAACGTAACCGTAGACGGCCTGGACAACAACGACCAGTTGCAAGGTCTAGCGTTTCAAGGCGCCCTCCGAGTCCCGCTGGACTCGATTCAGGAATTTCGTGTCACCACCACCAATTCGAACGCCGATTCTGGCCGCTCGTCTGGCGCGCAAGTTAACATGGTGACCAAGAGTGGCACCAACAGCTTCCACGGTACGCTTTACGAGTACAACCGTTCCAACATTGGTCAGGCCAACGACTGGTTTAACGAACAGGCCGAAGTTAAGGCGGGGTTGCCTAACAAACCCGGCGTATTGCACCGCAATACCTTTGGCGCCTGGGTCGGCGGCCCGATCAAGAAGGATAGACTCTTCTTCTTCGGCGGTTATGAAGGGCAACGGACCAACGAAGCGATCCAGACGACCCACGTTGTTCCCAGCGCGAATCTGCGGTTGGGCATCCTGCAGTACCCATGTGGTTCGGACCCGCTCTGCGTGCCCACCGCCCCGGGGACTAATCCTAACTACAGCGTCGACTCGAATGGCATCGCGACCCTGACGTCGGCCGGTTTGTCCAATATCGATCAGAATTGCGCATCAGCCACCCCAGCGACCTGCAATTGGCAGGCTGCCGGTTTTCCCTACAACGGCGGTGCTGACCCCTACGTCGCCAACGTGAACGGGTCCAACGCCAGCGCGATTTTTACGAAGTACCCCATGCCAAACACCGATTCTGTGGGGGATGGTCTCGACTACCGCGGCTTTACGTTCGCGGCGCCCAACCCCACAAAACATGATACGTACATCCTTAAGCTGGACTACAAATTGACCCAGAGCGGCAACCATAGTTTGTTCGTGAAAGGCCACCTGCAGAACTGGCGTAGCAGCGACGCCCCTCAGTTCCCGGGGCTGCCGCCCAGTGATTTCCTGACCAACAACAACAAGGGACTTTTTGTCGGTTACACCGCCCTGTTCAGCAGCAACCTCATCAACAACCTGCGGTACGGTCTGATTCGACAGGGCCTGGGTGACAGTGGCCTCGGTATTTCCGACTACAACTACTTCCGCGGCATGGCCAACTTCCAGGGTGCCGGCTTTACGCCTTCCGAGTTGACGAACGTGCCCGTCCACAACATCGTGGATGACGTCAGCTGGACCAAGGGCAGGCATACGATTCAGTTCGGCGGGAATCTGCGGATTATCACCGACAACCGCACTGGAAACGGCTCGAACTACTCCTACGCGTTTACCAACGTTTACTGGCTGGATCACTCCGCCATCGCGAACACGGGCACCAGTCTCGATCCAGCTACCGGGGGATATCCATCCGTCGATCCTTCCTGGGGTGTTAACTATGACTTCGCCACAGCTGCAGTGACAGGCATCCTCACGGAAACCAACAAGGTCTATAACCAGGACAAGACCGGACATTTCTTTAACCCGGGCCAGCTCATCACCCGTAATTTCAAAGCCCATGAAACCGAGTTCTATCTGCAGGACAGCTGGCGTGCGACGCCGAACTTGGTGCTCACCGGAGGCGTGCGCTACTCGCTCCTGCAACCCCCTTATGAAGCGAATGGAAACCAAGTGGCGCCGAGTATCAGCCTGAATAGCTGGTTCAAAGAACGTGGTCAGGCCATGCGTCAGGGCAACACTCTCTATTCACAGAGCCCGGGAGGGCTTGTGCAGATGTCCCTTGGCGGGCAAGCGAACGGAAAACAGCCGTACTGGGCCTGGGACTACAAAGACATCGCTCCGCGCCTTGCATTTGCATACTCGCCGCACGCCGATGGGGGATTCATGCAGAAACTGTTCGGTAGCGCGGGAAAGAGTTCGATCCGCGGCGGCTATGGAATTTATTACGACCACTTTGGCGAGGGTATCGTCAACAGTTTCGACCGCAACGGGTCCTTTGGTCTGACCACGGCACTCGACAATCCCGCTGGTACCCAGGATGTGGACTGCACGCCGCGCCTCACCAGTCTTTACACTCTGCCTTCAGCGACCGCTACTTACTGCGGCCAGCAGGTCGTTGGCCCGCCGCCGGCCCCCCTTCCGGGTTTAGTCACTCCGCCAACCCTGAACAATCCTGGGTCTTTTGCCATCTACTGGGGGCTGGACGACAAGCTGAAAACTCCCTATTCCCACGTATTCGATCTATCTATTACCCGAGACCTTGGCAAGAACTACGTGTTCGAGGTGTCATATATCGGCCGACTTGCTCATCACTTGCTGCAAGAAGAAGACCTGGCCATGCCTCTGGACATCGTGGATCCGGCATCCAAGATGGACTATTTCAAAGCCGCAACGATGCTGACGAAAGCTAAGAACGCCGGCACCGACATCAGCCAGGTGGCTCCGATCCCGTTCTGGGAACACCTCTTCTCGGGCGCGGCGGGGCACCTTGGTTTCGGTCTCCCCGGAGGAACAGCGAGTAGCAATAACTCTGGCTGTGCTCCGGGCGTCAACTTCAACAGCGCGAACTATACAGCCACTCAGGCAATGTACGACATGTTCTCCTGCTATGCGGGTAACGAGACCACGGCACTATTTATTGCCGATCTCAACTGCACGCCTGCATGCTCGCAGTTGCCCGGACAATCTGCTCCCCAGCCCTTCAATTTCTGGGACGACCAGTTCTCCTCCCTCTACGCGTGGCGCAGCATCGGTAACAGCGCCTATAACGGGTTGCAACTTACCCTTCGTCACGCCATGACTTCTGGCCTGCAGTTCGACTTCAACTACACCTTCTCCAAGTCCTTTGACATCGGTTCCAATGCCGAGCGCATCAACGAATTTGAAGGGAGCGGATTCTTTAGCCAAGTCATTAATTCCTGGTCTCCTGGCCAATTGCGATCGGTCTCGGACTTCGATATGAAGCATCAGATCAACTCCAATTGGGTCTATGAGCTTCCGTTCGGCAAGGGACGCCACTTCGGTAGCACGATGAATAAGTTCGAACAGGGCGTCTTTGGAGGATGGGGCCTCTCCGGCATCATCCATTGGACGAGCGGACTGCCGTTCACCATGGGGTCAGGAGCCGGGTGGTCCACCAACTGGCAGTTGCAGGGCTCCGCAGTGCAGACCGGGCCAACTGGCAAAATCGGCGTCTTCAGGGATTCTTCGGGTAATCCAAACATGTTCCAAAATACGACCCAGGCACTGAGTGCGTTTCGCTTCCCCTATCCCGGAGAGTCGGGAGAGCGTAACAATCTGCGCGGGCCGGGTTATTTCGAACTCGACAATGGCCTATACAAGACCTGGAAGGTCACTGAACAGCAAGCCCTCAAATTCGCCTGGGAAGCTTTCAACGTGACCAACACGCCGCGCTTCGATGCAGCCCAGGCTGCATTCAACTTCAACCTCACGGGCGGAATCTTCGGCGCTTATACCAATACGCTGAGCGTTCCGCGCGTGATGCAATTCTCGATGCGTTACGAGTTCTGAAGCGTAGCTGCAGTCCGGTTTTTCAGGGGCGGAGAAATCCGCCCCTTTTGTTTCGTAGATCTCTGATGCAGTGGTTCAGCTGATGGCCGCAGTAGCTAGCCCAGCGGCGAGTCGCTCATGCGGAATCGCGTGCGGACGTGTTCGGAGATCAATTCGATCGCGGGACGGTTCTGCACCGGGTCGACTTGCGCCAGATACTTCATGGCTTCGACCAGCAAGCGTTGCCCATCCACATATCGAGGGTCTGAGGAGCGCTCCCGGCGCTTGTTGCCCAGCTTAGGAGGGACTGTAATCGTAAAAACCTTGGCCATGAATAAACCCAACTGAAGGTGAGGGCCAGTATAGCCCCCGAAGTGCAAATCTCGGCACACCTTCTTGTTCTTTAAATTCAACAACTTAACCCTTAGGTGAGAGCGTCTGCGTCTTGCCGGTGGTCTTTAGTTTGAATACATCTTCGGGAATCTTTTTTTCGTTGAGCTGAATTTTCGAGTACTTTGTCAGCCGGTAATCCTGCTGCGGCGAAAAGAACTGTTGCTGCACCGAAATCCCCTTCTCTAGATCGATCCACAGGAGAATTTTGTTGTAATTATTGCGGACCTTGTCGGACTTGGGAATGAGTTGAAGCTCCGCCGTAGCAATCCCATCTATCGTTTTCGCGCCGACATAAGTCACCTCAAATGCCTTGACCAGATCCTGCCCACTGCCTCCGAACCCGAGCACCACGTAGCTTTCGAAATCGACGCGGTTCTTGCCCAGGTCGTAAACCGTCACCTGATCCGGCTTGGGCTGATACATGGAAACTTTGCCGTTGCTGAACAGCACGTATTTCACTTCGGGTTTCAGCTTCGCCGGATCGCTTCCGGCCATCTTGACCACCGCCATCATCTCGATGTCCTTACCGTTGCGCCGGTAATAAATGGTGCCGTTTTGAATCTCGTCGATTTCATCGATAACTTTTTCGTAGCTGTCCCACTCAAAGTCCGCCTGCACATTTTGAAATTTGGCAGCGGCGGAGTCCATTGTTCGCAAAACTGCATCCAGGCTGCCGGAGTCGGCCGGCTTTGCCTGCGGCGCCGAACTGAAGCCCAGAGTAATGGAAACCAGCGCGACGGTGATGAGGAGAAGAGAGGAGCGTGTCATTGAAATGTCGTCTTCGAATCGCGCTTAGAACTGCTGCCCGGCGGCGGCTACTCTCGCTGGGCCAAGACTTTATAGCTCTGAACTTTGCCCTTACCGTCAGACACAGTCTCGTAACTCACAATCGAGACCGCTCCCGAAATAGGTTCAATGATGCGCAGCAACTGGTCGCGCACCGAACTGTCAACCCCCGGCGAAACCGCGCTCGCCGCTACCTGATAGATGAGCCGGCCCTCAGAATCCGCTGTCACGACTACATCTGTCGGATGCGGATTCCGCGCGATGGGTTTGTCATTGAAGTTGATCACGCGCGGCGAGAACAAAATAAAAATCAGAATCAGCGTGACCATGATGTCGTAATGCAGCGTGCCACGCTCGTATTGCCAGAGAATATATCCGCGAATTGTTCGCCAAATGGCGTTCATGGGCAGGGGCGCGCCGGCTGCGGTGGTCGTGAGTTCCGCTCTTTGCAAGTTTACTAGCTCCTGGCTTCTAGCTCCTAGCTGTGGTCTTCGCCGTCCGGCGGCCGGCTTCCGGAAGCCGGCGATTTACCTAGAAGCTTTTCTTCGTTATCCGCTCCGCACCCATATAAGGCTGCAGCGCTTCCGGAATCAGCACGCTGCCGTCGGCCTGCTGATAGTTCTCCACAATCGCCACCCAGGTACGCCCCACGGCCAGCCCGCTGCCGTTCAGCGTGTGCACGAATTCGGTCTTGTGCTTGCCTTCAGGCCGATAGCGGATGTTGGCGCGCCTCGCCTGATACGATTCGAAATTCGAGCACGACGAAATCTCGCGGAACAGTTGCTGCCCCGGCAGCCAGACTTCGATATCGTATGTCTTCGCCGAAGATGGCCCCACGTCGCCCGTGCACAGCGTGACCACGCGATAGTGCAGTCCAAGCTTCTGCAAAACTTCTTCGGCATCGTGCGTGAGTTTTTCATGTTCCTCATAAGAATTTTCCGGTCGCGTGAACTTCACCAGTTCGACTTTCTGAAACTGATGTTGCCGGATAATCCCGCGCACATCCTTTCCGTACGATCCCGCTTCGCTGCGAAAGCTCGGGGTATAGGCAGTAAGCGAGATGGGCAGCCGCGCCTGATCCAGCACTTCGTCGCGATAAAGATTGGTAACCGGAACTTCCGCGGTAGGGATCAGCCAGAGATCTTTGTCGCCATGCGGCACGCGGAAAGAATCGGCGGCGAACTTCGGTAGCTGTCCCGTGCCATACATCGATTCGGAATTCACCAGATAAGGCGGTAGAACTTCGCTATAGCCGTGCTGGCGCGTATGCAGATCGAGCATGAAGTTCGCCAGGGCACGCTCCAGTTTCGCGCCCAAATCCCAGTAGACCGCGAAGCGCGCCCCGGTCAGCTTCACCGCCCGTTCCAGATCAAGGATGCCCAATTCCGCCCCCAAGTCCCAGTGAGCCTTGGGAGCGAAGTCAAACTTCGGCGGCATGCCCCAGCGGCGCACCTCGACATTCTGCTCAGCGCTGTGGCCGACCGGCACGCTGGCATGTGGCAAATTTGGAATGCCCGAGAGGATATCGCGCAGACGCGCGTCGAGATCAGCCGCGGTTTTTTCCAGCGTCTGAATCTTCTCTCGAAGATCCTTCGTCTGCGCCATCTCGGCGCTGGCGTCCTGGCCGCCCTTCTTTAACTTCGCAATTTCCTCGGACGCCTTATTGCGCTGAGCCTTGCTGGTCTCAGCCTCAGTGATCGCCTGCCGGCGCTGCGTGTCAACTTCGCGAAAGTCCCTGAGCACGGCAGCGGGGTCCATCCCGCGCTGGCGCAGCTTTTCTTCCACCAACGGCAGATTTTCGCGGACAAAATTCAGATCAAGCATGGATGAACTAATGTATAGGAAAAGCCAAGCGGAATGCACGCCCAGGCGGCGTCAAGCAGAATGGGCACCACTTCACAGGGCGTCATCCTGAACGGAGCCGTCCTTCAGGCGAAGTGAAGGATCTCGCGCTGACCTGCGACCGCCGCACGCGGGATTCCTCGCCCGGTTGGACTGCGCTGGACCCGGGAGGACGCCTTCACAGCAGTGGGATGATGTTCTTAAACTGCTTCGACGAGCCGAACTACCTTTGGCGGATTCTTCCCCACTGTGTAAACTACCTTCGCAATGAGGTCGGCCCCCAGATGTGTCGCCATTCTCTCGTTTCTATCCACATGGCTGATAACTATCGTCGGCCTGTCAATTAGCAGCTTTGCCTCCGCCTACGACGGTCACCCCAAACTCATCGTCGTGATCGTGATTGACCAGTTTCGCGGTGACTATCTGGAACGCTATCGAAACCAGTTTGGAGACGGCGGCTTCCGCCTGCTCCTCGATCACGGAGCCTACTTTTCCAACTGCAACTACAACTACGCCAACACGCGCACCGCTCCCGGACATTCCACGCTGTTCACCGGCGCCTACAGCAACGGCCACGGCATTGCCGCCAACGAATGGTGGGACCAGAAAAAGAAACGCATGGTCACTTCAGTCGAAGACGACGCCACCAAACTGGTCGGTGTCACCGGAGACAAACCCGGCGCCTCGCCGCACAATCTGATGGCCGACACGCTGGGTGATGAACTCAAACTCGCGACGCAAGGAAAAGCTCGCGTCTTCGGCGTCTCCCTGAAAGATCGCGCCGCAGTCCTCCCTGCCGGCTTCGCTGGAGACGCGGCTTATTGGATCGAATCAAAGACCGGCGCATGGATCACATCCACTTACTATCGGGACGATCTGCCCCAATGGGTGCAGGATTTCAATTCCACCCGCCCCGCAAAATATTGGGATCGAGAATGGAAGGACGCGCAGGGAACCGTTCTGCGCTCGACAGCGCATGGTAAGAGTAGTAAAGATGGCGGGGAAGCTGGATTCTACGAACTCGTCGGCTCGACCGCATTCGGAAACGAATACGAATTCGAATTCGCCAAAGAATTAATGACTCACGAAAACGTGGGCCGCGGCCCCGCGACCGATCTGCTCTCCATCAGCCTCTCGCCCAACGACATCCTCGGTCACCAGGTGGGCTCGGATTCTCCCGAGATGCGGCAGATGGCGCTCGATCTCGATCACGAACTGGCCGACTTCGTCGGTTTCCTCGGACATCAAATCGGGCTGGCCGGTGTCTGGATTGCCCTCTCGGCCGATCACGGCGTTTCTTCTCTGCCCGATGCCGTGAAGAAGCTTCGCATTCCGGCGGCAAATATTGGAGGCGCGAAACTCGAAGAGCAAATCAACGCTGCGCTCACCACAAAGTTTTCCCCCGGCCATCCCGCGCCGTATGTGAAGCTGGATTATCCTCTGGCCTGGCTCGACCCGGACGCTTTCAGCGTCGCGCACATCCGCGAGCATGACGCCGAAAACGCAGTGGGCGAGGCCATGAAGCAATCCGGGCTGCGCGATTACTATACGAAGTCGCAACTGGCCCTGGGCGAAGCTCCCAACACCGCGCTGGGGCGAAAATACCTGAACAGCTATTCCCCGGAAGGAAGTTGGTTTGTGATGGGCGTTCCCGATATTTATGCCGTGGGACCAGCCAAAGGCACGGACCACGCGTCGCCTTACAACTACGATACCCACGTCCCCCTGGCCTTCTACGGATTGCCGTTTCAGCCCGGAACGTATCGAACCAACACAGAACCGGTCGATCTGGCCGCCACGCTCGCATCGCTGCTCGGAATCAATCCTCCGACCCACTCCGTCGGCCGTGTGTTGACCGAAGCCCTCACGTCGTCGCACTCCGGTGCGGCCTCGGAAGAAGGCCGGCCATGACCGCTGCTTCCGGACCTTCGACTCCCGACCTCAGCGCCAGCATCGCTGGCATTCAACTTAAGAATCCGGTGATCGCCGCCAGCGGCACTTTCGGCTATGGAGTTGAATTTGAGGATGTAGTCCATCTCGGCAAGCTCGGTGGCTTTGTGGTGAAAGGTTTGTCGAGGGAGCCGATGATCGGCAATCCTCCGCCTCGCTTGTGGGAGACCGCCGCCGGCATGCTGAACGCGATCGGCCTGCAAAACATCGGAGCCCAGGCATTTTTGGAAGAGAAGCTTCCGCACCTGCGCAGCATCAAGAACACGGTCGTGATTGCGAATGTTTTCGGCTACACCCGCGAAGACTACGAACGCACCATCGAGATCCTCAACCAGGGCGAAGGCATCGCCGCCTATGAGTTGAACGTTTCCTGTCCCAACACTGAGCAGGGCGGATTGCAGTTCGGCACCGATCCACGCTCGCTGGACGAAATAGTGACTATTGCCAAGCGCGTCGCGCAGCGGCCGCTGATCGTCAAACTGTCTCCCAACGTGACCAGCATCGCCCAAATGGCGTACGTAGCCCAGGAGGCTGGCGCCGACGCGCTCTCAGTCATCAACACATTCGTGGCCATGGCCATTGACCCCGAAACGCGCAAGCCCCGCATCGCCAACGTTACCGCCGGACTCTCCGGGCCGGCGATCAAGCCCATCGCTGTGCGCATGGTCTATGACGCCGCCCACGCTGTGAAAATTCCCGTGATTGGCATGGGCGGAATCTCAACCGCAGCAGACGTAGTCGAGTTTATGCTCGCCGGAGCCAGCGCCGTGCAAATCGGCACCGCCAGCTATTGGGACCCCTGCGCCACAGAAAAGGTTGTGGACGAGTTACAGGAATGGTGCCGCGAACACCACGTGGCAAGACTAGCCGATCTAACCGGCGGAATGCTGCTGGAATAATCTCATCGTAGAGACGCAGCTCGCTACGTCTCGCCACCACGTCGGATGCCGCGAGTTACCGCCCCTGCGCATACCAGATCGAACCGGGAGACTTGTAGTTGCGACCTTCGCCCCACACCGCGTGCGTCATACCTTCGCCGTCGATGGCCAGGCTGAAGTAATCTCCGAATGGGAAACGAAAGCCGCCTTGCAGAATGTAGTCGTACCCCCGTACAGGCGCGGAAAGCTGGGTCTCGGCATTCCAGGTAGCGCCGCCGTTGGTGGAACTACGATAGTAGGTATTCCATAGCGCACGATTGGGAAGGCCCGCTTCGGCTGCTCTCGCATCCATCCACGCGATGCGCACATCGCCTGCCGCACCCGCAACCAGCGCAGGAAACGAATGCTCGACGCCGGGCGCCGCATGCGACACATTGCCCCGCTCCGACCAACTTACTCCCCCCGTGGTCGAAGACGAAAAATAAATGCGCTCCGGCCCGCCGTTCGCGGTGCCCGCGTTCCATAGAGCGTAAATCGCCCCCGAGGCGTCCGAGGCCAAGCCGATCTGCGGCCCCAGATAACCGGTCTCGCAACTCTGCTCTTCGCAGTCTGGAGGCGCGCTGGAAACATCCAGCAGCAGCGTGCTCCATGTGCGTCCCCCATCCCCCGAGCGGCTCACGAAAATGCTGACCGGCCGCGTGGTCATTTCGCGACGAGCATAGGCGGTCCAGCCGAAATAAATATTGCCCGCCGGATCGACGGTGGCCCCGCCCGCCAGCGACGACCCGGGCGCAGCATTGGCATTCACCTGCACCGCCGCGAAAGTTTGTCCGGCGTCATGCGACGCGGCTACAAAGAATTTTTCTTCATGGTTGAAGCCGACGTAAACATCCGCTCCGCGAACCGTCAAAACGGGCCTGTCAGCGTCTTCCTGCCCGCGCTCTGCCCACGAAAACGACCAGGTCCGGCCAAAGTCGAGCGACCGGGCAACGATAATATCGCGCTTGTTGTTCTGCAGCCACGATGCGTACACCGTCTGCCGGTCCACGGGATCGACCACGATTTGCGGATCGAACTGGCCGGTCGGAAAGGGAAGCAGGGCGCGCGATGGCTGCCACGACACTCCATTGTCACTGCTGAGCAGTAACGCAATCGTAGGGGCAGTACAGCTCTCACAATCGGGTACTGCGCCATACTGCGGATAGAGAACGTAAACGTGACCGTGATTGTCGGCGGCGATCGCGGGCTCCCATTGATCGCCAGTCTGATACCCGAGGCGTCTTTGCGCGACGAATCCAGAAATGCCCAGAGCGGCTTCAGTCGTGGTCAAAACCAGCAGAACTATCAGCGCGGATTTCAGCGCAGTTCCAGGCCCGGTTTGGAAGTGGCTGGTCGGAAAAAGCACGCAACTGAACCCCTGGCACCCTCGAAGAACCCTTCTCGGACTCTACCGTGATTCCCCAAGCCGGTCAATTACTCCGCGGTAATGTCGGTAATGTAGGCCCGATTTTTACCAGCCTGTGACTTTTCTGGCATTTGGCCATCCAATAAGGGAAAATACAAACTGAACACAGTCGTTAGCGGGGAGCCATCGCAATGGAAAAAGCCACATTCGCAGCCGGATGTTTTTGGGGAGTCGAAGCCACCTTCCGCCAGATTCCGGGAGTCTCTTCAACCCGGGTCGGCTATACCGGCGGCAAGACTGAAAATCCCACCTACAAAGAAGTCTGCACCGACGGGACCGGCCACGCCGAAGCTGTCGAAATCGAGTTCGATCCCGCCAAAGTGCACTACGCCGACCTGCTGAAAGTTTTCTGGGAGAACCACGATCCCACGCAGGTGAACCGGCAGGGCCCGGACTGGGGCTCGCAATACCGCACTGCAATTTTCTACCATTCGCCCGAGCAGCAGGCGCAAGCCCAGGCCTCGAAAGAATCGCTGGAGAAGGTGCATCGATATTCGAAGCCAATAGCGACCCAGATCGTTCCCGCCGTGACCTTCTATCCGGCAGAAGACTACCACCAGCAGTATCTGGAAAAGCGCGGGTTGGCCACTTGCCACATCAGTACATCATAGAGACGTTGCTTGCAGCGTCTTCCTGCCGCAAGATCAGGCTGCCGTCAGCAGCATCGGCACTCCCTTAGTGATCACCAGCGTATGCTCATAATGTGCCGACGGCCTGTGATCGGCGGTGACGATCGTCCACTTATCGTGAGCGACGAAAGTCCTGCCCGATCCCGCTGCAATAATCGGTTCGACCGTAATCACCAAGCCTTCGGTGAGTATTTGATTCGCTCCGGGATCGGGAAAATTGGGCACCCGAGGTTCTTCATGGATGGTGCGCCCAATGCCGTGACCCGCGAGGTCACGAATCACCGAGAACCCGCTGCGCCGCACTTCGCGCTCGACCGCGCGTCCAATCTCCCAGACCCGAAAGCCCGCTCGCGCCACCAGCATTGCCTTCGCGAAGGCCCGCTCCGCACAGGCAACCAGCTTCCGGCGCTCCTCCGTCACTTCACCCACCGGGACGGTTAAAGCGGCGTCCGCCATAAATCCATCTTTCTCGATGGTGACATCGAGCTTGACCAAATCCCCGGCCTCCAGCGTGCGTTCGCCGGGAATGCCGTGGACCGCCTCCTCGTTCAGACTGATGCAACTCACCCCGGGAAATCCATAGACCAACGCGGGCGCAGATTGCGCGCCATGCTGCCTCATCAAGCTCCCACCAACCTCATCGAGTTGAGCGGTGGTAATCCCCGGACGCACTTCGGCCCTCATCGCTTCCAACATCAGCTGAACCACTCCACCAGCGGCCCGCATCCCCGCTAGTTCTTCGGGCTCATTGATCGACATTTGATCACCTCAAGAATCAGCATATTCTGCGCAGAGGAAAATCAGGCTCTCGCCGGTTCTTTCGGACGGAAGAACAAAAGCAAAACGAACCCCCCTAAGTAGTAAGGCACGCTGGCCTGCGTGGGGCTGGCGCGAAAGCGCAGCACCAGTCCGAACAAGGCCAGCGCCTCGCACAACACATAAGTCGCAATATAGCCCGTTCTCCAGTGGTTCAGGCTGAGGCTGTCTTCCGGTCGAGCCGCCAAGCTTTCCCCGGCCCGGAAGACGAGGGTTCGCCGCACCACGAAAATCGATCCCACGATCGCCACACTTAAGGTCGCGAACAAGTAGCTGAGCGTCGCGTCGACACCCCGCGCAGCCGGGCCCACAACTTCCCCCACGATCCCGTACAGGACAATGCTGGCCAGCATCGACCACTGCACGGCTCGCAGGGTCTGGAGCGCCTTGAGCATGGATGGGTAGTCTCTCCGACGGAAAGGATTGGAGCGATTCTACGCGGAAATCGACTCAGGAAAATGTTTTTCTTGGACTTAGGGGTGACGATGGTTTGAACTCCCGGGCCGCATCCGCAAAAATATCTGGAACGACACGGGATGATCTCCGTAAGCCGAATCGAGCACAGCTGGTTTCGAATAGAACGTCACATCCGCTCCCAGCCCCAGTTGCCATGCGTGATCGTGAATCAGATCGCGCACGCCGCCAAAGGTATAGGCCCCAATTCGATAGGCAGGATGCACCGGCGCCTGGGGAAAAAGTTCGTCCTTGTCGACCAACTCCAGCCGCGAGAACGCGTAGTTACGATCCCGGAAATTCAATGTCGACTCCAGCAGATAGCCGTTCAACGTTGTGTCGGTCGCGATCTTGTGCACCCGCCCCCATAACAACGTCGTCGCCCAGTTCCCCCCTGCCAGCGTACGGTTGTATTCAAGAGACGCAGTCTGCCGGAATTGGCTGCCCGGCTCCAGCGCTTCTGGACGTTCCAACCGCCCAATGCTGTATTGCGCCGTCCAATTGGCAGCCGGCGCAATAAACGCCCTTCCCGACCAGGAATCGAGCGCCGCCAGCTGGATGCTCCACCGCTGTTCGTTCGGTTCGCGCCCGTTAAAAGCGGAAGCTTCCAGCCTGATGCGGTCGATCACAAAGCCTGTCGTAACCACTCCGAAGCTGGTGTGAGTCGAATCCTGCAGATGATGTCCCAGGGGAGCGAGCGGCAGCTCCGCCGCCGAGGCGCGGTGGATATACGTGACCGGACCCAGTGCCGGCTCCGCCGATGGCCCGCCGTAAAATTCCCATGAAACTTTTTCGGTTAGCGGCAGCGTATAGAGCAATGCCAACTCGGCAAACACATTATGCGGATGCTGATGATCGACCAGCGCCTGGCCGTGATAAGTCTCGCCGGTCTGGAAAAGCTCGGGAAATCCGGGGTGCGGCGACGTCAGCGACTCGGCGGAAAACATCTCCCGGAACAGTATTGTGCCCCGGCCCACCCTGTGCTGCTCCATCAACATCGCGACGTTGACTGACTCGGCTTTGCCTTCGCCGCGCGGGCCACCTTGCTGGTTGTAATCCACGAAGATGACGCCGTGCGCCATCAACTCCCACCCGCCCCGCATCCACATCCACATCGGGCCATGCACCGAAGCCGGCTGCCACGCCGTCCCCGACCCTTCATCGGACGAGGGTAAGTAAGATCGTTTCTGGTCTTCCATCTGCATCTGCATCTGCATCTGCATTTGCGTCTGCGTGGGCATCTGCACTCCAGGAATGGATGCGTCTTGGTCGTGCCAATCCTTTATGGATTGGGCAGGCGCTGGAGCATCCCTGTTGACTTCTTGACCCCAAAGCTGGCGCCAGCCTAACCGCTGCCAGCAATAAGAGAGTAAAAGGCGCTTTTCTCACTTCAAACCTCATGGGAACTTCCTGTTGTAAGGGCTATCAAATCCTGGACGCACGCACGCGTGCCCCGCGGAGGAACAGGCAAGGGAATTCAGAGTGGGCTAGATTCGCAACGGAGCGGTGCTGGGCGGACTAGTGGACAGGCCGGACGCATCTTCGCCGCGGAGGCAGGAAATGAAATCGAAGCGAAGCATTGCGCTGCTCGTCAAACTGCAAAGCTGCGCCGCCATGGAACGAAGCGTAAACGACGCGTTGGGGACAGCAACGTGGTGCCCATTCATGCAGCATGGATAGCTGGCGGGCAAGGGGGACGGAAGCTTCGGAGCCCTCGACTCCTGGCTGTGGCATCTCGCGGGATGAAGATCAAGACGAAGAGGAACTGCCTGCGCCGCCGGAAAAGTCAGCGTCTGCGCGCCGGACAAGGTATTGGCCATTGTGACCAGCAGCAACACCGCGACCGTGCGCAAGCTTCTCTGCATTCCCTTATGTCCCAGTAATTTTGATGCGAAGCTCTTCGGGGAGGCGCTGCCGGATTTCTTCCGGCAAGCGGTCGTGCACGCGTCGCGCGCCCTCTTTGGCCGCATCCAGTACCGTCACCGGCGCTGGAGTGGCTACAGCCACCCCCAGCCAGATCAAGGCAGATAGTCCAAATCCCGCCAGCGCCGCGATCTCCAGCCAGAAGGCATGCCGCGGTCCCAGATGCCAGATCACCCCAAAGGCCAGCAGGAAGACTCCCGCGGAAATTGACGCCAGCGCGATCAATCCGACATCGATAATGCGATGAATCTGTTGCCGGTTGCGGCAGCGTGCGCACTCCGCGAAATGGCCTTCGTAGTCGCCGCGCATCTCCAGCGCCAGGCCGGAAATATCATACCGCCAGCCCGCCAGAATCTTGCCCACGATTGGATCAATGCACTGCTGACTCATGAAAGTGACATAAAACCCAACCGGCCGATCAAGCCCGCTACAGGCGAATCGGTTCCATGGCCTCGGTCTGGGACGCCAGAAGCACCCGGTTGTGAAACAATCCCCCGCGCGTGGCCAGCGCTTTTTCCGCTTCTCTCCGCGCTATTTCCGGATGATTGTTCTGCTCTGACAGATGCGCCAGTACCACAAAGGTTGCACTATTATCATAGTCGTTAGTGAGGAAATCGGCGAGCGCCAGGTTCGAAAGGTGCCCCACGCGGCTCATCACCCGCTGCTTCACCGACCACGGGTAGGGCCCTCCCCGCAGCATCTCCAGATCGTGATTCGATTCCAGCACCAGCACATCGCAGCCCCGCAGATGATCGCGCACGCTCACCGGCAAATATCCCAGATCGGTGGCCACTCCAACCTTGATCCCCTCCGCGCGAAACGTGAATCCCACCGGATCGGCCGCATCGTGGGGAATGGTGAAAGGCCGCACTTCAATGTCGCCCACCTGAAAGCGATGCCCAGCCTCAAACGCCTCGAACTTCTCCAGCTTCGGCCGCTCGCCTTTATCGTTGCGCAGAGCCCGCGCCCACGCCTGATGCGTAGCTTCCGTCATGAACACTGGGATGCGCAGCTTTTTGGCCAGTGTTGCCAATCCGTAAACATGATCGGAATGCTCGTGCGTGATCAGAATGGCCGAGAGCGTCTGCGGATCTTCCCCCAGCAACTTCATGCGCTTGAAAGTTTCGCGGCAGGAAATGCCAGCATCGACCAGAATCCTGGTGCAGGCGCTGGACACGACGGCGCAATTCCCCCGGCTGCCGCTGGCCAGCATCGACACACATACACCCATGCCCGCAAGCATACGCGCCCCCCCTGTGGATCGCGAGTAACTTTTTGGGCAAGCCCATACCTTAAGCGCGAAGATCGGACCTCAGCCGTCGGACCTCGAACTTTAGCACTGCTCTTGCCGAGTCGGAGCTCCGAGGTCTGTGGTCCGGTTTATTTCCCCTGCCGCAAATGATCCAACACCCGCCGGAGTATTGATCCCCCATAAGCTCCGGCGATTCCCGGCAGAAATGCCAGATACGCTCCATACACCTGCGCCCGCGTCGGCTTCACCGTAAGAATCACGTACGCCGCAACCTCGGTCAGCGGAATAAATACTCCAACCACCAGCACCCACCGCCAAGGCCAGCGCGGCCGCAACATGCCGAGCAAAATGCAAGAGGAGAGCACAAGTAAAGCCGTGAACAGCAGGTCGTTAACTACGACATCAGCCCACCCGGTGCCGATCCCACACAGCGCCGCCAATCCGTAAACCCACCCATCGCTCTTCTCGTGAGTTGTCATCCTGAGAGTTTGTGACTTTTTCGAAGTTGCCAAAAATCGATGCTGCAAACAAAACAGTTACGACGACAAAATCGTCGAAAATTCAAAAAAGTCACAAACTCTGAGCGCAGCGGGAAGTCCGAAACGGACTTCCTGCGGAGTCGAAGGATCCCTATGGGCATCTCGGATTTGCGCAGCCGCCGAAAGAGCAATCAACAATCAACAATCAACAATCAAAAATCATCAGTACCTATAAAACCCGCGCCCGCTCTTCCGACCCAGCCACCCCGCATCCACCATCTTGATCAGCAGCGGACACGGTCGGTACTTCGGATCGCCCAGCCCACCGTGCAGCACCCGCATAATATCGAGGCAGACGTCGAGACCAATGAAATCGGCCAGCGTCAGCGGCCCCATGGGATGTGCCATCCCCAGTTTGAACACTTCGTCGACCGCCTCGGCGGTGGCCACGCCTTCCATCACTGCATACATCGCCTCGTTCAGTAGCGGCATCAGCACACGATTCGAAACGAAGCCCGGTGCGTCGTTCACCTCCACCGGCGTTTTGTCGAGCTTCACCGCCAAGTCACGAACTGCCTGAAAAGTGTCCTGCGAAGTCGCCAGCCCGCGAATCGCTTCCACCAGCTTCATCACCGGCACCGGATTGAAAAAGTGCATGCCGATAACTTTGTCCGCCCTCTTGGTCTGCGCCGCCAGCTTGGTAATGGAAATGGAAGAAGTATTCGAAGCCAGAACAATTTCCGGCCGAGTCATCCGATCGAGGTCGCGAAAGATTTCCGCCTTGATCTCAAACTTCTCCGTCGCCGCCTCGATCACAAAGTCGCACTGCGCCAACTTAGTGCGATCCGTCACCCCCTGAATTCGCCGCAGCGCGGAAGCCTTGTTGTCAGCACTGATCTTATTCTTCGCCACCTCGCGATCGAGATTCTTACCGATCGTCTCGAGCGCGCGCTCTACAAACCGCTGCTCCACATCGCACAGAACGACGTCATATCCCCCGCGCGCCAGCACATGCGCAATCCCATTCCCCATCGTCCCCGCGCCAATTACGCCCACCCGCCGAATATCCATAACCTCTTCCTCGACAAATGCCTGCCTCGATGAAAACGTTCGAGTCTACCACTACGCGACCGTTACGTTTTCGCCACCCAAATCGATAGAGGGTGCCCCATCCTAACGTCGCGCGCTTTGCGACGTCAGGTCTGTCCTGCTAATCGATGTGACTTTTTCAACACCCACACCCCATATCCCAACCTCGCAACCTATTGAAAACAGATATGTTGGGCCGAATGACGCCAAAAAAAGAGGACATATATCCGGTGCTCGACTCGACGATCGCGGCTAGCTTCGAAGGTTCCGCTCACGCCAGCTAGCGCGACTTTGAGCGGTGTAAACTAATCAAAGTCATATCGGAGCTGTCATCTTCGAAAGGAATTACTCCCTATGGCAACACTCGAAGCCCCCGTCCGGCCGCGCACCACCTCGCACCAGGGACCGTTTGTCACCGAGTCCTTTTTTGATTTTCGCAACGAAGAAAACGCCCGCCGCATGCGCTCCGCCATCGCCAAAGTTCGCGGCCAGTTGGGCCACGAGTACGATCTCATCATCGGCGGCAAGCACGTTAAGACCACCGACAAGATCAAGTCGCTGAATCCGACGCTCCCGTCGCAGCTTGTCGGCATCCATCAAAAGGCGGGCAAGGAACACGTGGAACCGGCAATGCAAGCCGCGCTCTTGGCCTTCGAATCCTGGAGCCGCACCTCAGTCGAAGAACGCACCAGCCTCATCTTCCGCGTCGGCGACTTGCTGCGCCAGCGCAAGATGGAATTCATGGCGTGGTTGGTTTTCGAAGTCAGCAAGAATTGGGCTGAGGCCGACGCCGATATTTCCGAGACCATCGATTTCTGCGAGTTCTATGCCCGCGAAGCGCTGCGGTTCTCGCAGGCAAAAACTGCCATCCAGTTGCCCGGTGAGCGCGACTCTTTGCTCTACATTCCGCTTGGCGTGGGTGCGGTGATTCCGCCGTGGAATTTCCCCTGCGCGATTATGGCTGGAATGACGGTGGCTTCGATCGTCAGCGGCAACACAGTAATTCTGAAGCCCTCAAGCGATTCGCCGACGATCGCCGCGAAGTTTGTCGAACTGCTCGAAGAAGCGGGCATGCCCGAGGGTGTAGTGAATTTCTGCCCCGGTGCCGGCGCCAGCTTCGGCGATGCCGTCGTCGCCCATCCCAAGACTCGCTACATCGCTTTCACCGGCTCGCGCGAAGTCGGATTGCACATCAACAAAGTCGCGGCGACACAGGCTCCTGGCCAGATCTGGATCAAGCGCGCCATTCTTGAGATGGGCGGCAAAGACGCCATCATCGTCGATGCCGATGCCGACATCGCTTCCGCCGTCGAAGGCGTGGCCCAATCTGCCTTCGGATTCCAGGGCCAGAAGTGCTCCGCCTGCTCGCGCGCCATCGTCGACGAGCGCGTCTACGATAAATTTCTCGAACAACTCAAAGCTCGCGTCGAAAAAATTCAAGTTGGAGATCCCGCCGAGAACGCCAACATGGGCGCGGTGATCAACGAAGGTTCGATGAAGACGATCCTCGGATACATCGAGCAAGGCAAGAAAGATGGACGCCTCATCACCGGCGGCGAGCGCGCGAGTCAAGCTGGCGAAGGCTATTTCATTCAGCCCACAGTGATTGCCGACATCCCGCCGAAATCAAAACTCGAGCAGGAAGAAATCTTCGGCCCGGTGCTGGTCGTGATCAAAGCCCGAGGCTTCGACCATGCGCTCGAAATCGCCAACGACACCGAATTTGGCCTGACCGGCGCCATTTACACCAAGTCGCGCGACAAAATCGACCGCGCCATCCAGGAGTTCCACGTCGGCAACCTGTACATCAACCGCAAGTGCACCGGCGCCATGGTGGGCGCGCACCCTTTCGGCGGCTTCAACATGTCGGGCACGGATTCGAAGTCGGGCGGGCCGGATTATTTGTACTTGTTCACGCAAGCGAAATCCGTGGGAGAAAAAATCAGTTGACTGGTGTGGAGTAGTTTGGATGGAGCCGTTTGTGGCGCGGGTACTCTTGCCCGCTGCTTTTTTGCCACTGCAGGCAAGCGGGCAGGAGTGCCCGCTCCACAGAAGCCAGAAGTTCCCAATAACAAAGGCCGCCCGAGCAGGCGGCCTCTATTTTTTCACAGTTCGGAAAGCCTACTGCGCGACTCCCGCTGGCGGTTGCGGCGCAGCCCCAGTAGTAGTTGCGGCCGCAGCCTCGTTCAGTATGCGGTGGTGAATGGTGAACAGAGCCAGCTCCAGCCGGTCCGAAACGCCGATCTTGTCATACACATTGCGCAAATAATTTTTGATGACCTGCTCGGTCGTTCCCAGTTGCGAAGCGATTTCTTTATTCTTATAGCCCTGCACGATCAGCGCGACTATCCGCAGCTCTTTGGCGGTCAAGCGGTCGCGCACGCGCAACCCGACCATATCGTTCTCGGTAAGTTCGCTGGGCACGGCAACGTCCTGCACCCAGGTTTCGCCGCGCGCGACTTTCCGGACGCAGTCCACCAGCGCGGCGCTGGTCACGTTGCGATAGACCACGCCGTGGGCCCCATTCGTCATATGACGCTGCGCACTCTCGCCCGTATCAGCGAGCACGATCACCCGGGTCTTGGCTTTGTTCGCCGCCTGCACGATGGCGGCAAAGTCATTGTGGAATCCCGCCGCTGCTACCAGCACTGCGGCGCGGAACTTATCCAAAGCCATGAACATCTGTTCAGGCGTCTGCGCTTGGGCCACGATGCGCATCTCATCTTCGACGGCCAGCACTTTTGCAATGCCCGCCCGGAAAATCGCCTGGTTATCGGCCAATATCAGTTTGAGCATGTTGTCAACGCTCCCCGAAAGTCCGCTTCAAAAAGACCGCTTCAAAAAAAACGGCTTCAAAAAGATTAAGAGTTCCTCACGAACTCGTATGAGTCAATCACGCAGGCCACGCCGCGGCCTTCTCCACCGCCGCCGGTTTCGTCGGCGCGCACCACCCGCCCTTTGCACTGGATGGTCACATTCTCTTGACCGCCCGTCATTTCCGGCGGCAGCGTGATTTCAAATTCCACCGGCGAACCAATCTCCATCGAAGAATCTGCGCGGATATACACTCCTGCCGCGCTGAGATTCCCCGTGATTCCCTTGGCGTCTCCGCCGGGCTCCCCCTTGTGTATCTTAATCGGCAATTCCAGCGGGAACCGTTTTCCGGTCCGTGCTTCTTCCCCCACGGTACCTCCTCTAGGCTGGCCTGTTCTCTGTTTCCCGTCTGCGAATGAGGCCAACATCGTCAGACCAGATCTGCACACCAGGCTCCTGGCGGGGCGCAGACCTGCTTTTCTGCTCAGGGGCGGTTATATCACGGAAAGTTATGCTTGTGAAAGCCTGATAACCCATTAGTTAACTATAGTAACAAGGTTCCTCATCGTAAAAACGCGTCCGCGCCACCTTGCCCGACGGGTCTGGTCGACCTTTATATCGAGGCAAGCCGCACATGATAGTGTTTTCGTTCAGAATTTCGCTGCATCAATGGGAGGGTATTCGCATGGCAATTCTAGTTCAGATCAGCGGGCAGGCCAAAGCTCAATGTCTTTGTATTCTAATCTTTGCGACTTGCTTGGCAGCCATCGAGGCCCAGACCCAGACCAGTCACAAACCCGCCGCACAAGAGCCCGCTCAGAAGACTCTGAGTCGTGGGAACAGCGAAGCTAAACCCAATGAGCCTCCAGGCGTTCTGGTCCAGCTCAACGGCGCTCTGCAAACTCTCGCGGCCAAGGTTTCCCCCGCGGTAGTGCAAATCCTTGTCACCGGCTACGGGCCGCTGAAAGAAGAAAATCGATCGCAGACCGCGTTCATCGTTCGCCAGCATGCGGTTGGCTCGGGAGTCATCGTAGATTCTGACGGTTACATCATGACCAATGCGCATGTTGTGGAGGGCGCGCAGCGGATTCGCGTTGCTTTGCCGCTGCCCATGGGTGAACTGGTCAGCCAGGTGCCGATCGGGAAGCGCCGGATTTTGGAAGCGCGGCTCATTGGACAACACACGGAAACCGATCTCGCCCTGCTCAAGATCGACGAGACCGATCTGCCCACCCTGCCACTTCTCAGCCAGCAGCGGCCGCATGTGGGCCAGCTCGTATTCGCTATCGGCAGTCCGGAAGGTCTGCAGAATTCGGTCACCATGGGAGTAGTCAGCGCGCTCGCCCGTCAGCCCGACCCTTCGAAGGCTCTTACCTACCTGCAGACCGACGCCCCCATCAACCCCGGCAACAGCGGCGGCCCGCTGGTGGATATGAATGGTTTCGTCGTGGGAATCAATACGTTCATCCTGTCGCAGGGCGGAGGCAGTGAAGGCCTGGGCTTCGCTATTCCTGCGCGGGTGGTTGATTTTGTCTATCGCAGCCTGCGCAAGTACGGGCATGTGCATCGCGTAGAAATTGGCGCCGGCGCGCAGGAGATTACTCCTACTTTGGCAGAAGGCCTGCACCTTTCGCAGCGTTGGGGCGTGGTTGTCGACGATGTGAAACCGGATGGCCCCGCAGCAGCCGCCGGCCTACAGATTCAGGACATTATTCTCACGGCTGACGACCGGCGCATCGAAACTCTGCCCTCGCTTTCGTCCGCTCTCTACCTTCACCGTCTCGATGAGGTTGTGAAATTACAGATTCTTCGCGGCAACGAAAAGAAAACTCTCTACATTCCTGCGATTGAGCAGCACGATCACATGGACGAACTGCTCGACACAGTGAATCCTGAAAACAGCCTGATTCCCCGCCTGGGTGTTCTGGCTATTGATCTCACTCCCGACCTGCGTTCCCGCTTGGGGTCGCTGCGAATTCCGTCCGGAGTTGTGGTGGTAGGACGGGCTGCCGACCTGATCCTGCCTGACACCGGCCTGCTGGCAAGTGACATTATCCACCAACTCAACACCACATCGATCGATTCGATGGACGGACTGCGCGCCGCTGTCGGCACACTCAAAACCGGCGATCCCGTCGTGCTGCAAGTGGAGCGCGATGGCGGCCTGCTGTACGTGAGCTTCGAGCTGGAGTAATGTCGCGGTGGCAAATCAGTCACGGGCTATGCCTTAGTGTTGACGATTTGAGCCCTTGCGACGCTCATTAGCTAAGGTACACCTAGCTAAGACATGAAGACCGTGGGTATCCACGAAGCCAAAACCAACCTCTCTCGGCTCATCAAAAAAGCTTGCTCCGGAGAGGAGATCATTATTGCCCGTGGCAAAGACCCAAGTAGTGCGGTTGGTTCCGATTGCATCCCGCAAGGGTCGCCGAAAGCTCGGTATTTTAAAAGGTAAGTTGTTTGTCGGACCCCAATTCTTCGAGCCACTCCCGCCCGAGGAACTAGACCGCTGGGAGTGACGCTATGCGCTTCCTTCTCGACACGCATACCCTTCTTTGGACCTTCAACGATTCGCCTTCCTTAAGCCCGCGAGCCCGACGACCCATCGAAGACGGCAGCAATGAAATGCTTGTAAGTGCAGCCTCAGCGTGGGAAATTGCGACGAAGGTTCGGCTGGGCAAGTTGCCCGACGGAGAGGAACTGATCGGCGATCTGGATGGTTATCTGGCTCAGTTGGGATGCGATGACCTGCCGATCTCGCTCGATCACGCTGTCCGCGCCGGCAGACTCTCAGGAGCGCATCGCGATCCGTTCGATAGGATTCTCATTGCGCAGGCGCAGGCCGAGAATCTCAATATCATCAGTAACGATCGTATCTTCGATACATACCGTATTCAGCGCATTTGGTAGGAATCATTTCCAGCCGGTTCAATCTCACAGCCCCGCGCCGACCGCCGAAGCTCTAGCTTTGCCCGCGGCTTCAATCACCACTCCCAATCCTGCGGTGATCGCCTCCACGATTCCCAGATCGTCCGCCGTGAATGCATCCTGATCGGTTCGATAAAGTGCCAGCACCGCTGCAACTGACGCAGATCCCTCCATAGGCACAGCCAGGGCCGAACGCAATGTGCTGTACTTTGTGGGATCGTTCAAGTAGCCGGGTTCGACTGAAGGATTACCGTTCAGAATAGCCTTATGATTTTGCGCGACCCATCCCGAAAGTCCCTCTCCATGCGGAATCTTCAGGGACGAAAACAGGCGGAAGTTTTCCCCACTCACGAACTCCGCAGTCAACAGGCCATTCCTGGGGCAGTAGACCGCCAGAGCATCGTGCGGTACCAATTGTTTTAACCGCACCGCGAGCAGAGAAATGATGTCTTCGACGCTCAACGAAGAGCCGCCCCGGCGGCTGAGCGCAATGATCTCCTGACATCGTTGCCGCGCCGCCGAAATCAATTCAAAGGAATCCCCCGACGATCCGGCCGCGTCGGCATCCTGGCCAGCAGAAGCCTCGAAGCCGGCCGCGGGCGCCAAACCGCGCTCCACCTTGATATCCGTGGACAATTTGGGCGGAGCCTGCAGCGGATGCTCATTGGCGAGTTTCTCGAGTTCGATGTAACGGCGCTGCAAGATCGCCACCACTCGCGGATCAAAACTCTTGCCCGCATCTGCGGCCACCTTCGCCATGGCTTCATCGAGCGGCAGCGCCTTCCGGTATTGCCGGTCCGAAGCGAGAGCATCAAGGCAGTCGACCGCCGCGAGAATTCGAGCACCGATGGGAATTGACTCCCCGGCCAACCCGTTCGGATATCCGCTGCCATCCCATTTTTCGTGGTGGGCGCGCACAATCGGAACTACCGGATAGGGAAAGTCGACCTGTTCCAGAATCTCCGCCCCTACCGTGGGATGGATTTTCATCTTCTCGAATTCTTCCGGCGATAGCTTGCCGGGCTTCGAAATAATGTGCTCGGGCACGGCCAGCTTCCCGATGTCATGCAGCACCGATGCCGCTTGCAGCGCTTCGGTTTCGTCGTCGCTCAAGCCCAGTTCCTTTGCCAGTTCCATCGCATACACTCGCACCCGCTGCAGGTGTTCGCCCGTAGTTGCGTCTTTAGCCTCGATCGCTAGGGCGAGCGCTTCGATGGTTCGCAGATGCAAACTCGAGACTTGTTCGGCGTGCCGCTTCTCCGTTTCCAGTTTTCCCAGATAAAGACGATACGACCGGTACATTAGATAGATCGGAGGCAGAACCAGCAGGGACGACTGCCACCCCACATGCCGGTTCAAGAAATTGACCAGCCCTGCCGCCGCTGCTCCGACCATGTAGTAGGGAAAGGACCATAGATAACAATTGGTCCACACTTTGGTGAACGGCTTATCTTCGGTCAGACCGATGATGATTGACATTGCCGCCGTGTTGCACCCGTAGTGTGTGATTGCGGCCACTAGAAGGGCGAGCGGTCCGGGGGCGTGAAGAACATATATGACCACCAGTTTATAAACGCCGTATGCGACTGCGCTCGAAACGGTTACCTGCGACACGTTAAAAATCAGCTGGACCCGTTTCAACTGCCGCGCCGGCTTCCAATAGAACTGCGCCAGCGTGCTCGCAAGGCCGATCAGCAGCGTCTCCGGCAGACTCAGTTCCAGGATTCCCAGAAGGGTGAAAAGGAAGTTCACCGAGAGCGTTCCCTCAATGCCGGGCAAGGTTACTTTGAGCGACGAGGCCAGAAGAGCCGCAATCAGATAGCAAACGAACTTCAGCGGATCATTGGACTGCCAGTGCCAGAACGCCAGGGCAAAGCAGGCCAATCCCGCCAGCGCCATAGTGGCGATAAACGCGCGCGCGCCTATAGAACGAACCCACGACATGGTAAGTACTTAAATTCTCAACCAAGTCGGGCTGCATTTCCGCCCAAAACGAGTTCTGCGGGTTACGATGGTGTTCCCGGGATATCAGCAACTTACAGGGATAAAACGCTCTAGCAGCGCTTGCGGTGAGACACCTTGTCTCAGGTCGCGGGCAATGGGACAAAGTGCCCATCGAGTCTCGCGCCAGCCTACGGTAAACCACTGATAACGAACGGAATCTAAAGCCCCTCTTTGGACCGGCACCTGCACACATGAGAGTCACTTAGGACTGTTACGCGCCTTTGAGCGCTTGACTTGGGGCCAATGGGGGGAAAATGAAGAAGTTCCTGCTTCTGATACTGATCTTTACGGTCACGTTGGCTCACGCCGACAACTCAAAAATATCTCCGGACCTGCAAGCCTTGCCGCCGACCCAGAAGGCGCAAGTGATCGTGCAGTATGCACCGGGAACCCAAGTGAATTGCAGCGGCTTGCTCGGCCTGGTCTTTTGCCTGGTCGGCGACGTCCTGAAACTCGGCGGCACCATCCTGTCCGACTTGCCTTTGGTCAACGGCCTGGTTGCGATTCTTGACGGCAACGGCATCCAGAATCTGTCGAACCAGTCGAATGTCGTATACATCAGCCTGGACCGGCCATTGACACCTACTCTCAGCAATGCCGCGCCCGCCGTGAATGCGTTCGCGGCCTGGCAATCCGGTTACACCGGCGCCGGCATCGGCATCGCGTTGATTGACAGCGGAGTCAGCAGCCATCCTGATCTGAACGGCGGTCCGTTGGGATCGTCGCGCGTGGTTTGGAATCAGAGCTTCGTTCCGGGTAACGCCAGCGGCATCGATCAGTTTGGCCATGGCACCCACGTCGCGGGCCTGATCGCCGGAAACGGTTCCAGTTCGACCGGTCCCCAGTATTCCAAGACGTTTGAAGGCATTGCTCCGCAGGCCAACATTGTCAACCTGCGAGTTCTCGATCAAAATGGCGCGGGCACCGACAGCGCGGTAATTTCGGCGATCAGCACGGCGATCGCTCTGAAGTCTAAGTTCAACATCCGCGTGATCAATCTCTCACTGGGACGTGGGATCTACGAGAGCTACAAGCTGGATCCGCTCTGTCACGCGGTGGAATTGGCGTGGAAAAACGGCATCGTGGTGGTGGTCGCGGCCGGCAACAATGGCCGCTATCAGCAAACCAACGGCTACGGCACCGTCACGTCGCCGGGCAACGATCCCTATGTGATTACTGTAGGCGCAATGAAGCCTATGGGCACGCCGACACGGGTTGACGATTTGATCGCCAGCTACAGCTCGAAGGGTCCGACCGCTCTCGACGCCGTCGCCAAACCCGACCTGGTTGCCCCTGGCAACTTGCTGGTTTCGCTGGAGGCTCCCGGTTCGACTCTTTACACCGCGTATCCCGCCAATCAGGTTCCCTACAGCTATTACGTCAATGGCGGAAGCACCGCTCCGTCGTCGAATTACTTTACCCTGAGCGGCACCAGCATGGCCACTGGAGTGGTGAGCGGCGTCGTAGCCGATCTGCTTCAGGGGAGTCCTGGGCTCAATCCCGATCAGGTAAAAGCACGGCTGATGAAGACAGCCTGGAAGTCGCTGCCTGCATTCAGCAGCACAACCGATCCGACCACTGGAATCACCTACACCGACCAGTACGATGTATTCACCGTCGGCGCCGGCTATATCGATGTAGAGGCCGCGCTTAGCAATACCGATGTGGCCAGGGGCAGTGCGATGTCTCCGGTAGCGTCCTATAACTCATCAGGCAACGTTTATCTGAAGGATAGTTCCTCCGCAGTCTGGAATACGTCGTCAACCTGGTCGAACGCCGCTGTGTGGGGTACTTCGCAGTTCAACGTAGGCGCGCCCGCATCTACCATGACCAGCGGCAGCGGCAGCGTTTACGGCAGCAACGCCTTGTGGGGCAGCAATGCTCTTTGGGGTTCCAATGCCTTGTGGGGTAGCAACGCCCTCTGGGGAAGCAATGCGTTATGGGGCAGCAACGCTCTGTGGGGCAGCAACGCCTTGTGGGGTAGCAACGCCCTCTGGGGCAGCGACGCTTCCGCCGGCGAGCAATAAATCCTACGCACCTGAAGGAAAGAGGCTGCGATAAATTCGCAGCCTTTTTTCTTTGTACGAGAAATACATGCGGAGCGACCGTTTCGCCTGTCCCGCCAGCGCGCAGCTCATCTTGCAAACTGAAAGGGATTCGAAACCGACTCTAACCTGCGGCTCAGATCTTAGGAGATTGGGGCCTCGTTCAGGATGCCGGAAGCGTCTTCAGGATTGCGGATTTTAGTTCGTCCGCGTGGAAACCAAAAGGTCCCGGCCGACTCTTGTAGGCTATTCGTCCGCTAGCGTCAATCAAGTAAAGTCGATCCGGCCAGCCGGTGTAGGCCGTTTCAGTCGAGTTTCCAAATTCGTCCAGCACCGCCGGAATCTGGATTCCCAGCTTGCGCACGCAAGCACCAGCGACAAAAGCGCGTTCCTGTTCGCTGCGCGGGCTGGCAAATACGACTTTTTCCTTGACGTTGCTCTCCATCTGCCAGACGTCGCTGGGGTGCGCTTCGGTGATGTAGACGACCAGAAATGTGATTCGGTCCCCGAACTGCTCGTAGAGCTTGTTGAGGGCAGGAACCTCCCGCCGGAAGGGAGGTCAGGTATAGCTTCCAAACACCAGCACCACCGGGCGATTCTGCCCAGTCAGAGACGACAGTTGTACCTGGGCGGTCTTATCGAGTTTCGTCAGCGCGAAATCTGGCGCCGGATTTCCTACCCACAATGTGCCCGCGCGAGCCTGCATCCAAAGCGTTTCGAAAGGAAAAACCAGAAAAGGGATCGGTCCTGGGATCTTGGCCATGACCCGGCCAAAGCGTTCCGGCGATTGCCGCATCACGCCGTACAGCGCCACGCAACCCAGCACCCATAGAGTGCCCATGACGCACAGTGTAGCGACGACTACTTTCTTGACAGACCTGGATTTTGTATTCACGCGATCAGCGACGGACCTCAAAAGGAAGTGCGCCGATTATAGGTGGGTACGAAGAGAGGTCAATAGTTGGAATGTAGTATTCCGGCGCCAGTAGCGGCCGCCCTTGTCATGTAGCGAACCTCAAAACGCGCCTCCCCCTCCGCCCCCAAATCCACCGCCCGAGAATCCGCCGCCTCCGCCGCCCCCTTCACCAAAGCCGGAACCGCTCGAACTGGCGCGCGGCGCAGACACGAAAACCTGGTGCATATCGCCCGCCATGCTATGCATCGAACTGGAAAAGAGAATCGGATTGAAGCCTACATAAGGTCCTCCCGGCCCCACATACCAGTGCGGCGGATCTTTGACGATTCCCGCAAAGGCCTGCGCCCAGTGATGCTCCACTCCCAACGCCATCGCATACGGCAGAAATTTTTCAAATGTAGTCGGCGGCATGATTTTCAACCGCTCCGCATCTACCCGATTCATAAACTCCTGAAACCCCAACACTGCGATGCGAGTCCGCGCTCCCTGCACGGTCTTCGCCGTCATCACGCGCGCAAACAGCCACCAGATCGCGGCCGAGAGCAACACGCACACAATCACCAAACCCACGGAGTTAAGAAAATTCACCCACCCCAGGAACTGCAAAATCGCGAACGGTAGGAGAATCAAAACCGTCGCTCCAATGCTGTATCCATTGGCCGATTCAGGATCGAGCAGATAAATCCCCTTCTTCTTCAACGCCGCCATAATGTCCTGGCGGATGACCGGAACCGCCGTGTAGAAGCGATTCTTCAGGCTGGAAAGTCGCGTCTCGCTGCCATCGGCAAACACATTCTCCAGCATCACGCGCTCATGCGGAGCAAGATCGGCGCCCCACTGCTCGCGCGGCTTCAGTAGATGAAAAATGTAGTCCTTGTGCGTAAAGAGCAAGACCCTTTCTGCGGTCTCTTCGATCTGGATGTAACCCCGCACCGCCAGATCGACCATCGTCGATGTAATATCGCGCGGATGAATCCTGTCGTCCAGCAAGGTGCCCGCCTCCGCGGGAGAAATTCCGGACGGCGGTTCGTACATGGGGGCAACCGACATCCCGGAATCGGGATCGCGTCCCTTGTACCACCACAGCACGAACATCCCCGCGAACGTGACCACCGGCAGAAAGACCGCGGGGTTCCCGGCAAGGAACCAGAAAAACTTCGTCCGCACTCCCGGTTCCTGGAGAATGTCCTTCGGAATATAAACGTCAATGGTCAGCCCGCCGCGCATGGGAAGCGGATTCCTCGTCTCAAACTCCGCCTCGGCTCTGTCGACTTTGGATGAGGCGTCGCCCTGAGTCGAACCATAAACCCCGGTAAACGCCTGCGCCCTCAGCGATCCAGCGGCCGAGTCCGGGAATCGCACCGTCGCTGCCGTGTGCTCAATCGGCACCGGCCAATCGTTGCCCGTAACGTTCCAGTAGAACTCATCATAATCCTTGAAGAATCGTGTACCATTGCGCACCCGGTAAGCGATCTCGACCGTCCGCGTCGCGTCCACCGCATCGGGAATATAAATCTTCAGATCGCGTGACCCGTTCGACGTCGACGAATCATACTTGAGCGCGCCACCGTTGCCGTCAGTGACGCCCATCACTTTGAGGAGCAATTCGTAATTCGAACCATTCGGCCCGGGATATTCAATCGGAATCGTGCGACGAATGCCGTGCCATTCGCCGTCGAAGCGAAGGGTGATGCGCTCGGTGACGACCGCGCTGCCGTCGTGGTTGACGACAATATGGTCGTGAAAATCCGTGATGCGCCAAGATTTTGCCTGTGCGGCGCCGATGCAGACCAGCAGCGCGAGAAGGGTTGCAACAATCGCCTTTGCGATTTTCAAATTACAAAATTCCCCAATTACAAAATTAGCCAATTCTTCTAGAACTTCACCTGCACCGGCTCTCGATCCGTCTCGGCCGTCTCGAAGAACTGACGCGGCGGGAAACCGAACATTCCGGCCAGAATGTTCGTGGGAAACGATTGAATTTTCGTGTTTAAGTCCCGCACTACCGCGTTGTAATAGCGCCGCGCGTTCTGAATCGAATCTTCAGTCTGGCTCAGCGACCCCTGTAACTGCGTAAACTCTTCCGAAGCCTTGAGCTCGGGATAGTTCTCGGCGACCGCGAACAAACTCTTCAACGCACCAGTGAGCTGGTTCTCCGCGACCGCCTTGCCCTCCGGCGTGGTCGCCTGCATGGCCTGTGAACGGAACTTGGCGATATTTTCAAACGTCTCCTTTTCGTGCGCCGCGTATCCCTTCACCGTTTCCACCAGGTTGGGAATCAGATCGTGCCGCCGCTTGAGCTGCACATCAATGTCGGACCAGGCCGAATCGCAGCGCACCCGCAGCTGCACCAGACTGTTGTACATCCCGATCAACACCACGGCGATGACAACCAGAATGACCAAAAAGATGATTGCAGTCATGAGCCTCTCCTCGGCAGCTTAAAAGTTGAAAGATGAACGGGAATTCAATGGGACGGTACCACAGGCAGCGCCTCGGAGCAATGATTTGGGGCGTCCGGCTGCCGGCTTTCGCGTTCTGGACGTCGGACCTCGGACCTTAGACCTCACACGCTGGACTTCTGACCTTGGACCTCAGAGATGAAGGCAAACGCGCTCCGAGCCGCTTGAGGTAGAGATTGGCCAAGAGGTGAAGAATTGAGGAGGTCTGACAGCATGTGAGAGGGTGAGAGCCGGAAGCCGAGAGCCGACCTTACTGCTGCGGTGCGAAATACCCCTTGCGCGCTCGTACCTGCAGATCCTTCTTCAGCGAAGAGATTTCAATCGAGCGGTATCGTCCGTCCGCGTCAAAATTGGCGGGTTTGTAGGAGACGACATATTGGCTGCGCAGTTCGTCTTCGATCGCAGCGAAGGAGTGAGTGATGTCTTTCATCTTGAACGGGAAGAATGCGCGCCCCCCGGTGGCTTCGGCCAATTGCTCCAGCACTTTGTCGCCGCGCATTACCAGTCCGCTATCATCGGTAGAGATCGCATAGATGATCACTTCGGCCCGTTGCGCCATCTCAATGGCCTGCGCCTTCGAAAACTCGCTCTGATTGTCTTCGCCGTCGCTGACGATCACGATCGCTTTTCGCACCGGCCGATCCGGCCGATCCTTCAGGAATTTTTCCTTGCAGGCATGGTACACAGCATCGTACAAGGCCGTTCCACCGCTATCGTGCAACTTGTGCACGCCTGCCGCCAGCAATTGCACGTTGTCGGTAAAATCCTGCGCCATCTGACTGTGAGTGTTGAATCCCACGACGAACGCCTTATCGAAGCCCGCCCGCAGCGTGTGTTCGAGAAAACTTGTGGCCGCCCCCTGCTCGAAATCAAACCGGCCGTTTACTGACCCGCTGACGTCGATTAACAGACCCATGTGCAGGGGCAGATCGGTCTCGCGACGGAAGTTCAGAATCGCCTGCGGTGGCTTGTGATCGTCAAGAATGCTGAAATCGTTCTGATTCAGGTCGCGCACAAACTTTCCGTGCTTGTCAGTAGCGATGAACAACACGTTGACTTCGTTCACCCGGGAATGGAGCGTGATCACGGCATTCTGGTCATCAGCCTCAACCGTCGCGCTGTTCGCCGAGTTGTACGCGCTCAGGCTGGGAGCGCCCGACGTATACGCGGACTGAGCTGACGACTGGCGGGCGCACAACAAAATTGCCAGGAAAACCGTGACCAGACCGAGAATCGAGTTCGTGTACTTCGTGCCAAAGGAATCCAAATTTTTCACCCTAAACCCTGTCCGAGCATACTCCCAAGCTATTAGATGCACGCTAGATGCCGAATACAGTGCCCACCGCATGCCGCTATCTGATTGACTCTAGGAGCCGGCTTGCCAATATGCCAAGTTACAAAAGGAGCACACACGCAAGGTCATGGCACAAAACCCGCCCACTCTATCACTTACCTCCGGCCACGTCCCTTCGTGAGATTGTCCTCCGTTATCCATTCGGATTCGGGGGTTAACATAGTGGCACAGCTCAGATACCTTATGTTTAAGATCTCTTGGGAGGGATTCGTGAAGAAATTCCTAGTCTGTTGCATCGTGGTCCTGTCAGGTCTAACCGCTTTCGCCGCCAACGACGAGCACGAGCAAGATCGCGTCAAAGACGCCGGCCTCGTGATGAAGGAAATCTTGAACATCCCCGACGACATCCCGCAGGATCTGCTCGATAAAGCCGAATGCCTGGTCATTCTGCCTTCCGTCAAGAAGGGAGCCTTCGGTATCGGCGGCAGCTACGGACGTGGCGTCATGATCTGCCGTAGCGGCGAGCACTACAAAGGCAAGTGGGGAGCACCAGCCCTATATGCGCTCGAAGGCGTCAGCATCGGATTTCAGCTAGGTGGCCAGGCCACCGACTTCGTACTGCTGGTGATGAATCCCAAAGGGGCAAAGTCGCTTCTCTCCAGCAAAGTTAAGTTGGGCGCCGACGCTTCCGCCGCAGCCGGTCCCAAGGGCCGCACCGCGGAAGGCGCGACCGACATCGTGATGAACGCCGAAATCCTCTCCTACTCGCGCAACAAAGGCTTGTTCGCCGGAGTTTCCCTGGAAGGCTCGACGCTGCGTTCCGATGGCGGCGCCAATGAAAAACTCTACGGCAAAAAGCTGACCGCTAAAGAAATCATCCGCGATGGCAGAGTCGGCGTCCCGGCATGCGCCCATCCACTGGTGTCGTTGCTCGATACCAAATCGCCCATCAACAGGTCGGACCCGAAGTCGCTGCAGTAGGCACTGCAGTCCCCTGTGAAAACTCAACGCCCTCTTGTGGTTAAAAGGTTTTGAATGCCAAAATCCGATAACGCACAGCCGGTTCGCTGCCCATGGGCGAGCGGCGAACTCTCCATCCGTTATCACGATGAAGAATGGGGCGTGCCGGTGCACGACGACCGCGCGCTCTTTGAATTTCTCATTCTCGAAGGCGCGCAAGCCGGATTGAGCTGGAACACCATTCTGAACAAGCGCGACAACTATCGCAAAGCCTTCTCGGGATTCGATCCGCGGAAGGTCGCCCGTTACGACCGCCGTAAGGTCGAACAACTCCTGCGCGATCCCGGCATCGTGCGCAACAAACTCAAAATCGCCTCGACTGTTGCGAACGCAAAGGTATTTCTCGCGGTGCAAAAAGACTTTGGCAGCTTCGACCGCTACATCTGGCAGTTTGTGGAAGGCAAAGCGCGACAGAATTTGCCCAAGTCACTCGATCAAGTTCCCGCGAGCTCTCCAGATTCCGATGCAATGAGCAAGGATCTCAAGAGGCGCGGATTCAATTTTGTCGGGTCCACTATCTGTTATGCCTTCATGCAGGCGGTCGGAATGGTGAACGATCACGTGGTAGATTGTTTCCGCTCACCCGTATTGCGTTGACCCGCGAGTCTTTCCCCAGGGTAACCGCAACGCAACTCCAAAGGTTTGAATCGTGAGTCAAATCGCCTTGACGCCTTGTCCCCCGAGCACGATATGCTGTAACTACGATATAGGGACACCTGAGTCGGTCGGTTTATAGACCGCTTTACCATCAGGGCTGCAGTAAAATGCGCCGCCATGAATTGTCCTTCCGCTGTGCGGAGGCGGAAGCTAAATGTTCTGCCACTCCTGGTCTCCGGGTTAAGGACTCCGCATGCGAATTCAGCAAGAAATGTTTCGCCGCCTTCCCATCGCCAGTAAGTTGCGAATCATTGTTGGCGTTTTTATCGCCATCGTAATCTGCGTCTTTTTGCTGGGCATGCTCCGTTCGGAGATCCTCGCGGGAGTCCGAGCCTACGTCGGCGGCGAAGGTCTTTGGTCCAAGGCACAAAAACGAGCGGTGATCAGTCTTAATGCGTATGCGGCCAGCCATGCGGACACGGATTATCAGCGCTACTTGGCAGAAATCGCGGTGCCGATCGGCGACAAGCAGGCTCGGCTCGAACTGCAACGTTCGTCGCCCGACATGGCAGTGGTTCAACGTGGCTTTGTTCAGGGCCGCAACAGCCCCGAAGATGTGGACGGCATGGCGATGCTCTTTCGCCGGTTCGGACGCTTCGGCTACATGGCACGCGCCATCTCGATCTGGACTGAGGGTGACCGCGACATCGATCAACTTCGCTCTCTGGCGGGCGATCTTCACGCAGAAATCAATTCGGCGCACCCTGACCCGCGGAAGATTTCTGCGATTACCGACCAAGTGGCCGCGCTCGATGCTCGCGTTACTCCGCTCGAAGATCAGTTTTCAGCGACGTTGGGGCAGGGCGCTCGCTGGATCAACCGCGTGCTGTCCCTCATCGCTCTGTTAGGCAGCGGATTGTTGCTGCTGATCGGAATAGGTCTGTCTTCGGCAGTACTCAAGCAGATCCGCAATTCGGAAGAAAAATACCGCAGCCTGATTAATACTGCGAACGACGCGATTCTGGTTATCGATGCGGAGACTCGCTTGATTCTGGAAGCCAACAACAAGGCCGTCGAAATCCTGGGCATCCCCGAGCAACAACTCGTAGGCAAGCCGGAATCCCAATTTTATTCTGCCCAAAGTGACGAGGCCGGGGCGCACCTTCTGACTCCGAGCAAGGCTGGCCGCACACGCAACCGGGAACTGAAGCTTCTGCGGGCCCACGGCACGCCAGTGCCCGTCGAGGTCAGCGCCAGTGCTACCGAGTTGAGTGGAAGACCGGCAGTTCTGGCCATCTTTCGCGACATCCGGGATCGTCTGGAAGCGGCGGCTGTCCTGCGACGCAGCGAAGACCGCTTCAGCTATCTCATCCAAAATCTCTCGGACGTCATCACAGTGGTTGCTGTCGATGGGACCATGGTTTATCACAGCCCTTCCATTGCGCGTGTAGCCGGATATCAACCCTCCGACCTTCTGGGCAAGAGTTTTCTCGCATTCGTGAATCCCGAGGATGAGCCCGCTGTGCGCGCGGCTCTGGAACGGGTGACGCTTAGCATTGGAAGCGCCGCTCCTCCCGAATATCGTTTTCGACGCAAGGATGGCTCCTGGGTCTGGCTGGAATCCGTGGTCAATAATCTGCTCAACGACGTTGCGGTGGGAGGGATCGTAGTGACCTCGCGCGATGTCACCGGCCGGCGCGGCCTGGAGGAACAGGTTCGGCAATCGCAGAAAATGGAAGCGGTTGGCCGCCTCGCAGGCGGCATTGCGCACGATTTCAACAATTTGCTAATGGTGATCCAGGGATACGCTGAAATCGTGTTGGAGGAGGAGGGCGTAGGTCCTGCTGTGCGTAAGAATGTGGAGACCATCGTCCGCACCACTGAAAGCGCAGCCAGCTTGACGCGCCAGCTGCTTTCCTTCAGCCGCAAGCATGTGTTCAGCCCGCAGGTGCTCGATCTCAACGAACTGGTCAACCGCATGAGCGAAATGCTGCTCGGCGTGCTGCGCGACGAAATGGAATTTGAAATCAAGCTCGATCCTGGTGCATGCTGCGTCAGCGCCGATCCCGGTCAAATTGAACAGGTCATCATGAATCTGATAGTCAACGCCCGCGACGCCATGCCGCAGGGTGGAAAGCTCACACTGGAAACCGCGCACGTTATTCGGGATTCGGCTCGCGCGAGCCAGCCAGCCGCGCTGCCACGCGGAGATTATGTGATGCTCGCGGTAACCGATACCGGCGTCGGCATGGATGCCGATACGCAAACCCGAATCTTCGAGCCCTTCTTCACCACAAAAAGTAAAGACGAGGGAACCGGTCTCGGCCTCTCGGTGGTGTACAACATTGTGCGGGCCAGCGCCGGTCATGTTCGGGTCAGCAGTGAGCGCGGGAAAGGCACAGCCCTGCAAGTTTTTTTTCCGCGGATCGATACTCCGGCGAAAGCGCGTCCGGTGGAAGCTCCGGTCGCGACTGTGCGCACTGGGAGGGAAACGATCCTCGTCGCGGAAGATCAGCCCGACCTGCGGTGGATGATCTGCCAGTTTCTGCAAGAGCTCGGCTATTCCGTGCTGGAAGCCAAAGATGGCGGCGATGCGGTCGCTCTGGCCGAGCAATACAAAGGCACGATCGATGTGCTGCTGACCGACGTTGTGATGCCGCAGATCCGCGGCTCCGAAGTTGCGCGCCGGCTCGCTGCGACGCGTCCCGAGATGACGGTAATTTTTATGTCAGGATACACAGAAGGCGAATTCGGCGCAGTTCCTGACGAAAACCTCGAGCCTGGGCCAACGCTCTTGCAGAAGCCGTTCGAGTTGGATTCTCTCGCCCTGAAGATTCGCGCAGTGCTTGAAGCGCGCAGCCACCATTAAAAAAGTAGCGCCGGGGCCGTTCTTAATGGCGGCTTCAATGCCGGTAGAAAGCGCCTGCAGTTAAATAAATCGCAACCAGACCCAACAAAAGCACAGCGCCTTCCACGCGGGTCGACCACCCATGCAAGGCGTCGAATTCCACGCGCGCTGGATTATCCGGCGGGACCGTCGCGAAATTGCTGACAGAAGCGCGCAGCGAGTCCATTCGCGGGATGATCCAAAACTGCGAAAGCAATGTGAGCCCTAGCATCAGGCAGATGAACACATGCCGCAAGGCGAAGACCTGGAGAGTGCCTTCAGTGAGACGACTGTAGAGCAGAGAACTGGCCAAAAAGACGAATCCGGAAACGATGGCGATCCAGTGCAGCTTGGCCAGCGCGCGTCCCACGATATTGCCGGCGAGATGCGTGTTAGGCAGAACGCCCGGAGCAAACACAGTCGGCGCCAGAACGAACGCAAAAAAGATCAAACCACCGATCCAGGCTACGAGCGAGAGCAGAATGACGAAACGAAGCAAGGACATCACGCGAGAATTATAGTCTCGGAGCGAGATGGGGAAGCGCAAGCGCCGAGGGCACTGAGGAATACGCAGGGAACGCGAAGGAAGCAAGAACTGGCTCACTGGTTGCTGGCAACCGGTAACCGACTTGCTCTACATAGGAACCGGAACGTTCTCGATGATTTCTTTCAGCACCTGGTCCGACTGCTCAGATTTTTTCAGGGTCGAGGCGTAGAGGCCGTTCACGACCACGCGGTGAGCGAAGACGGGAACGACGAGCGGCTTGAAATCTTCGGGTGTACAGAAGGTGCGGCCTTCGAGGAAGGCCATGGCTTGGGCGGCGCGGTAGAGAGCTTGCGATCCGCGGGGTGAGACGCCGAGCGAAAGAAATTCATTCTCCCGCGTGTGGCGCACGACTTCGAGTGCGTAGCTGACCAGAGATTCGTCTACTCGAATCTGCTTCACGGACTGCTGCATTTCCAGAACATCTGCGCCTGTCAGAACCGGACGGAGATCATCTAAGTGTGCAGCTCCCGCTTCGGAGCGCAGAATCTGGCGTTCGGCCTGGGCATCGGGATACCCCATGCGCACGCGCATCAGGAAGCGATCCAGCTGCGACTCGGGTAGAGGATACGTTCCGTGATGCTCTACGGGATTCTGCGTCGCGATTACCAGAAACGGTTGCGGTAATTCGTAAGAGTGCGCGTCAACCGTGACCTGGCCTTCGTTCATGGCTTCGAGCAGCGCGGATTGAGTCTTCGGAGTGGTGCGGTTGATCTCATCCGCCAGTAGAACATTGGTGAAAACCGGGCCGCGTTTGAATTCGAATTCCTGTTCGAGGGCCGAATACACGGAGATGCCTAAAACGTCGGACGGCAGCATGTCGCTGGTGAATTGCACGCGTTGGAACGTACAGTCGATGGCGCGCGCGAGCGCTTGCCCGAGCGTCGTCTTGCCAACGCCCGGAACGCCTTCAATCAGCAGGTGTCCGCGGGCAAAAATGCTGACCAGCGCGAGGCGGACGACATCGTCTTTGCCGCGAATCACGCGGCGAAGGGCCTTTTCGAGTTCAGCGGCTTTGTGAGAAACAGCGATTGCGGTCTCGGGCGACATTGTTTCGATTCTACTATTGGACGTGGAAAGCGTGGGGTTACCTACGTCATGGGGCTTCAGCTTCGAGCTGCTAGCTTCTAGCTATTTCTTCTTGCAATTACTCCTCGACCCTATCGGCAACATTAGAATGTTCGACATTTAAATACTTGCGGTTTCTGAATCGCAAACAAGATCAGCCCGCAACGGCAAAAGCTAGAAGCTAGGAGCTAGAAGATTCCTCACTGCATAAACTCCGCGGGCCTTCCGGTCAGGCGCTCGATGCGCTTTGCGATCGGCGGATGGGTCGAGAACAAGCTGCCGAAATTCATTCCCAAGAATGGCTGAATGATGAACAGATGCGCGTTCGAAGGGCTGGCCTGCATAGGCACGCGGCGGGAGTAGGCGTCGAGTTTTTGCAGGGCGCTGGCCAGGGCGTAGGGATTGCCGGTGAAATGGGCGCCGGTGGCGTCGGCTTGATACTCGCGGGAACGCGACACGGCAAGTTGGATCAGGCTTGCTGCAATTGGGGCTACGATCAGCATGAAGAGTGCGGCCATGCCTCCGCCTTCGCGGCGGTTGCGGTCTCCGCCTCCGTATCCGCCGAAGAGCATGGCGAAACGTCCCATGCTGGCGAGCATGGTGATTGCGCCCGCGATGGTTGCGGCTACGGAGCTGATCAGGATGTCGCGGTTATTAACGTGGCCGAGTTCATGCGCCAAGACGCCTTCGAGTTCTTCATCGTTCAGTAAACCCAAAATCCCATGGGTCACGGCGACTGAGGCGTGACTCGGATTCCGCCCTGTGGCAAAGGCGTTGGGTGATTCGGTCGGGATCACATAGATTTTTGGCATCGGGATGCCGATTTTCTGGGTGAGGCGCTCGACGGCAGCGTAGGCGCGCGGCAATTCCTCGCGCGCGACGGGCTGGGCGCGATACATGGCCAGCGCGATCTTGTCGGAGTAGAAGTACGAAACGAAGTTCATGACGGCGGCGAAGGCCAGCGCCAGGAACATCCCATTCTGCCCTCCGAAATAACGGCCGAAAAACATCAGCAGCAGCGTGAGGGCGGTCAACAGGAACGCGGTCTTGAATGTGTTTCCCATAAATTTGGTCGGACTGCCTCATTGGATGTTGCGCGGAGTGGGGAGATGCACGGGGTCTGTTGTGGGAAATGCGCTGCCGAAAGGTCGCCCCTTCTCTCTAGCCTATTGAATCATCAAGTTAGCGAGAAAACCCATTAGAAATCTATGGGGCCCAATGAGCTACGGGTAAAATCTTGCGGAATAAGGAGTTAGGTGGGGTTGGGGTTGGTGGATTAGGGGATGGGCTCACTGTGGGTCGGACTTTTCTGGGAAGGAGCGGTTCCGGTGCACGTGTTTTATTAGCTCTTGATGCGGGAGTTTGGCGCTTGATCGTGCGGGTGAGGCCGAGGCCCTCCGAGAGTGGGGGTGGCGACTCGCCTGGCTGCGCTTGGCGGGACCGGGCGAAGGCGCCCGTCCCCACAACGGGCTCTTCCACAAAAAGCTCCTTCACAGCAGCCTCCGAGATTGCCGCAACCTGATGAGTTACGCCTTTTGCGCTCCGCGTTTAAGAGCGCGCTGCAGGGTTTGATCCAAGGCGGACTTGGCGCTTTCGTATTCCTGCTGCGAGATGCGTCCTTGTTTGTGTTCCACTTCGAGTTCGAAGAGTTCTTCTTTCAAAGCTTCGAACAGCATGGACGAGGAGCGACGCTGCGATGGCGACCCGCTGAGGCGAGCTTCATTCGGGCGGCTCTCGGGCGCCGCGGGAAGTTCCGCCGCCAGATAGTCTTCATCTTCTTCCAGGGAAGGCAGGGCTTTTCCTCTGGAGCGAGCGGCCCGATTGGCAGTCTGCTGGCGCGAAGCTACGTAGACTCCGCCGCCGACGAGTACGAGAGCGAATCCGCCAAGGATTTGCCAGCGATATTTTTGCAGAGGGTCGGGAGCGTCGATGGGCGGGCCGAGGCCGCCGCCGGGGCGGCTTTCCGGTTGCGCAGAAGATGAAGATTGGCTCTGACTCTGCTGGCCTTCTTCATCGGGCGGCGCCGCCAGCATGCCTTCGCCGGAAAGCTTGAACGCCATGGGCTCGCCCACCTTCATGCTGGAGGCAACTTCGACATTGGCATCGGGCTGACCGGGGAAGGGAGCGACTTGATACCTGGTGCCGGGAGCGGCCGAGAATGTCATCGCCTTGGGCGCGATGGCGACAAAATGTTCGAGAGGATAGACGGTCTTGGGATCGATATTCGCGCTGCCAGTGTAGGGAAGCGTGTAGACGACGCTGAAACGGGTCTCGCCGGGGCGAAGCGGGAAGAGAAAAGCGTAACGGCTTTTGGAATTGTCCTCGGGAACCGGGGCGGATTTCACTGGCTGGCCGCCGGCGGTCATGGCCTGGGCTTCGGTGATGGTCGCACCGTCAGGGACATAGAACTCCAGGTTATGTTCGTTCATTTGGGTGCGCGGCGGCTTGGAGTTGTTGGTGACCGCGAAGGTGCGCTCGACCTCAAGCTGGCCTTGAGCGGCCTGGAAGCGCATGATGTCGGCAACTACGCTAATGCCTTCCACTTTTTTGCCGGCATCGTAGACTTCGACCGCAACCGAAGTGGTGCCGGGAGGAGCCATGCGGTGATAGGTGACTTCCTGATGGATTACCCGGACTAGATGCGGGCCTTGGGCTTCGAGCTTGAAGCTGAAATTACCTTTGGCGTCGGTCTTGGTGCGGCCGGCTTCTTCCATGCCCTGGCCAAGGCTGAGGAGGACCACGTCGTCGCCCGCGGCGGGCTTGCCGGTAGTGGAGTTTTTTACGATGCCGGTGAGAGTCTGGGCGGAGGCGAGGGAGGAGATTAGGAGGATGAGGGCGAGCTTGCTTATGACGCCAGCCTTACGTGACCCGGGTGAGAACTCCTTTTTGGGTTGGGAGGCGCTGTTGAGGGAAAAGGGGTCCTTCGACTTCGCGGAAAGCGCGCGTAGCGCAATTCCCGCTACGCTCAGGATGACAGGGCATTGCAAAGCGTGACGTCCTTCTTCTTTCATGCTTTCATGGCCTCGCTTTTCTGGGGCTCGATGCGGCCTTGGATTCGAGGCGGGCGATTTCGGCGAGGAGGGTGGCGGCTTCGTCTTGCAGGGATGCTCTCAGGGATTGGTAATCCGTCTCGGGCATTTTGCCTGCTTTGAATTCGAAGTTGAGGTCGCGGAGGTTTTCGTAGACGGCGTCTTTGCGTTCGCGCAGGTAGGAGGCGCGAGTCTTCTCTGGTCCGACGAGGAAGGCGGCGGGAGAGAAGATGTAAAGCAATGCGGCGAGAGTCGCTAGAAGGCAGCAGGCCGATTCGAAGCTCATAGGTCAGTCTCCTTGCCGGCCTGATCGCGGAATTGTTCGAGTTCGGCGCCGCGGACTGGGCGTAGATCGCCGGCAAGAGCAGGCGCCGGGCGATTTTTCCAGGCGCGGATCACCAGGACCACGGTACCGAGTCCCAGTGCAAGGGCGACGAAGGGAACGATCCATGCGGTGCGGTCAAAGCCGCTTGTCGTCGGGGCGGCGAGCACGGTGGGTCCATATTTTTGCACGAAGGATTGTTCGACCAGGCTGTCGCTGTCGCCGCGATTGACGGCGGTCATCAGTTCGTTGCGCATGCCGTCGGAGTAGGGGCAGCCGACGTGATTGCATTCAAGGAGGATTTGACCGCAGCCGCAGACGCACATCATCTGGTGGCCGAGTTCGTTGAAACGCGTGGCCGGGTCGCCGGCGGCAGTCAGAGCGAAGACGGCGGCAAAGAGCAGAAGGGTTTGGACGACTTTACGATGCCCACTTCTCGCGAAGGCGGCGAGAAATGGGGCACCCTGCTTCGATGGTGCATTCGAGAGAGTAGACATCAATCTCCTGTGGCTACCGGTTCCACCTGGGCTCGTTCCAGGCGCGCGGCCGCGGGGATGCGGACAGGGGCGGGGGCGTTCGGGATTAGCGCCAGCACGGTGCCTCCTAAGATGATCCAGACGCCCAGCCAGATCCACATCACGAGTGGGTTCAGATGCGCCTTTAGAATCGGACGGCCCGTGTCTTGATTCAGGCCTTCGTACACCAGATAGAGATCTTCTTTCAAGGTGGAGCGAATGAAGGGCATGGTCGAGGTTTGGCGGCTGGCTTTGTAGAAGCGGCGCTCAGGCGTCAAAGTGTCGATCTGCCTGCCGCCTTTGAAGACGTCGAGAACCGCCCACTCGCCGGCGTAGTTGGGGAAATCTTCATCCGTGTAAGAACGGCAAACCAGGGTATAGCTGCCGATGGTCATCTTATCGCCGTAACCCATTTCCTGCTCTTTGTCCTGATTGAAGGCGGAGCCGGCGAATCCGATAATCACGACCACGACGCCGAAGTGAACGATGTAGCCTCCGTAACGGCGCGTGTTGCGGTGCGTGAGTTGGACCATGGAGCCAAACATGCCCTGGCCGGTGTGTCCCGCGATGACTTTACTGCCGCGGTAGTATTCGCTCGCGATGGTGAGCGTGACCAGGACCGACAGACCGATGGCCATTAGCGAATAGAAGTAGGCGACGTCTTGCCAGGGACGCAGGCCGAAGGGGGATCCCCAGGATTGCGGCGTGATCATGAGGAAGGCCATTGCGGCGACTGCACCGATGGTGGGCCACATGAAATTGCGTTTGAGACTTTCAAACGATGTCTTGCGCCAGGCCAGCAATGGGCCAATGGCGGTGAGAATAAGGAGCAGCAGAGCCACGGGGATCGCGACCCGGTTATAGAAAGGCGCACCAACGGTAACTTTGTTGCCTTGCGCCAGCTCGGAGATTTTTGGGAACCATGTTCCCCACAGCACGGTGAAGCACAGCAGCACGAAGAGAAGGTTGTTGAACAGGAAGCTCGATTCGCGGGAAATCAGCGACTCGAGTTTGTGCTCGCTGCGCAGGTGGTCTTTATTCTTGAAGAAGAAAAAAACGAAGACAGCGAACGTGATGCCGAGAAACCACGCAAACCAGGAACCGATCGACGATTGCGCAAAGGCATGAACGGAGCTGATGATACCGCTTCGCGTGAGGAAGGTTCCAAGAATCGCGAGCCAGAATGTGGCGAAGACCAGCCACATGTTCCAGACTTTCAGCATGCCGCGCTTTTCCTGCATCATGACCGAGTGAAGGAATGCCGTGCCGACGAGCCAGGGCATCAGCGAGGCGTTTTCGACCGGGTCCCATCCCCAGTAACCGCCCCAGCCGAGCACGGAGTAGGCCCAGTGAGCGCCGAGGAAGATTCCGCAGGTAAGGAAACCCCAGGTAACCATGGTCCAGCGGCGGGTAATGTGAATCCATTTTTCGCCAGGATAGTTCATGATGAGCGCGCCGAGGGCAAAGGCGAAGGGAACGGTGAATCCGACATAACCCAGATAAAGCATGGGCGGGTGGATGACCATCTCGGGATATTGCAGGAGAGGATTGAGGCCGCTGCCGTCGGCGCGCAGCGGACCCTCGAGCAGGCCGAAAGGATTGGCCGAGAAATTCACCAAGGCAAGAAAGAAGACCTGCACGCCGGCGAGAACAACGGAGGCGTAGGCGAACAGGCGTGGATCGGTTTTGTAGCGCAGTCGCAGGACAAAGCCGTATCCGGCGAGCAGTAGGGACCAGAATAGCAACGAGCCTTCCTGGCCGGACCACAAAGTGGCGAACTTGTAAGCAGCGGGTAAGTCGCGGTTGCTGTGATGGAAGATGTAGGCGATGGTGAAATCGTCGCGGAAGGCGGCGACGACGAGCGCGATGGCGGCAAGAACGACGGCTCCGAATACGACAACGCCGGCGCGGCGAGCGGTTTCGCCCAGACGCTCCCAGTTCTGGTCGCGCTGAAAGAAGAGGGCGCTGAGTCCGACACCGAACGAATAGAAGCTCAACGCCAAGGCGAGGAGCAAGGCAAAACTACCAATTTGCGCCATGCGGGAGAACCCTGATGTATTTTTTCAGAAAGCGCGAGCGCAGGCAACCGGAGTTGCCAAGAGAAGGCGGCCGTAAACGTCGAAATCAGGAGAACAACGCACGGAATCGCCGTCGAGATCAGACCACGGGAGGCGGTCCCAGTCTCATACATTCGCCCTTGTCTCGCAAAAGCGGCGAGACCGGGGGCGTCCCATTGTCGCGCGCGGGGGCGGGCCTTGCTCCGCCTGCCCGGTCTAAGCGCCGAAGTCACGCGCTCTGCTGGCGGTAGCGTTGGCGAATCTCGCGCTCGGCGGCCAGCCAGTCTTCGGCTTCGTGGCCGGGTTCAAATCCACGACGCTCAGCGAGCAAATAGGCGAGTCGGCGGACTTCGTCCTCTACGTTGATGGGAACGAGATTGGCGCGGGCTTCGGTTCTAACGATTTCCGGCTTTCTCGTGGGCTTTCTGATCTCCGTTTTCTTACTTTCGGGCACTGCGCTTGCCGGCGGGACGTCCGCCAGTCCTACGCTGGTGTCGGCCCGAATGTCGGACAAAGCTGGAAGGCGGTCGGTGGAGGAAACGGTTTCTTTCGCGCCGCTGGTGCTTTTGGGGAACCTGGGTTTAGCCATAGTGGATACTCCTTACATACTCCTAAGTTTAGGAATGATTAGTTTGGTTGATGAACAAACAACATAGATGCTGCCCCTACAAAGTCGAGGTTGCTATCGGTGTGAACTTGTGGAGTTATCTCTACTATATCGCTTACCGGCCTGTGGAAGGGAGCAACTTGCACAAAAAAATGCGATGAGACCGTGCGGAATTCCCGAGATTGAGGCAAGAAGAAAATGGCCGCGAGTGGCTGGCACGAGGCCGCGATCGCCGAATAGAGCCGAATAGAAATGGCGCTTTGTTATAATTTGAAATCGCTCATTGTGGCGCTATCGTCTAGGGGTTAGGACGGAAGATTCTCAATCTTCAAACACGGGTTCGATTCCCGTTAGCGCTACCAAGCTTTGCCGTAAGCTCTTCATTCCTAAAAGGTTTTTTTGTTGTTTCGAGGTCGTGAGCGGTTAGATTCGCATCTTTTCTCAGCGAGGCCTAATCTAAGAGAAAATATTACCGGTGAGGATGCTTATGCGCTTCGGTTCCAACAGGGTCGTCTCTGCACTTCTGTTTTCAATCCTTCCTTTAGCCGCGTTGTGGGCGGCCGATCAACCTTTTCACGATGCGCCGGCGTCGGCGAAAGCTATGAAGAATCCGTATGCAGGACAGCCGGCTGCAGTAGATGCCGGGAAGCAGGTCTATGCGCGTAATTGTCTGGCTTGTCACGGAAAAGTGGGACAGGGTACGGGCAATGTGCCTTCGCTGGTTGACGGGAAACTGAATGGCGTCAGAGCAGGTGAGATTTTCTGGTTCATCACCAAGGGAGATAAGGATAACGGCATGCCGTCGTGGGCGGCGCTGCCGGAAGAGAAGCGCTGGCAGGTTGTGACTTATGTGGAAGCGATGGCTTCGGGCAAGGCGACCGATTCGGGCAAGGCGGCCGCCGGTCCAACATCGGCTCCGCAGCCGGAAGTTCCAGGGACGAAGGTGAGGGGTGCAGCTCCGAACGCGCCATTCACGGATTTTCGCTATGAGATGCCAGGCACGACGCGAAAGATTACGGTAAAGGATCTGCCAAAGCCGTATGCGACTGATTCGGCGCAGAATGGTGCGCAAGTGGTGGCGCGTCCGCAGAACGCGTGGCCGGTGGCGCCCGCGGGGTTCAAGGTAGAGCTGTATGCGTTGGGGCTGGATAATCCGCGATGGTTGAAGACCGCTCCGAACGGCGACATCTTTCTGGCGGAGAGCGATCCGGGACGCATTCGCGTGTATCGGGGAATAACTGCGGATGGTAAGCCGGAACAGACGGAGGTTTTCGCGGAGGGTCTCAAACGTCCGTACGGGATTGCGTTTTATCCGCCGGGGCCGGAACCGCAGTGGATCTACATTGGCAACACCAACGAAGTGATTCGCTTCCCGTATCACAATGGAGATTTGAAGGCGAGCGGAAAATCTGAGCACGTCGCCGATCTGCCAGCCGGGGGCGGACATTGGACTCGTGCGATTGCATTTTCTCCGGATGGGAAGAAAATGTTTGTGGGCGTAGGTTCGGCTTCGAATGTCGACGATACTGACACTCATCCCGCGGAGAAAGATCGGGCCGACATTCTGGCGTGCGATCCTGCGAATTGCCAGCTGAAGGTATACGCGTATGGGATTCGCAATGCCGGAGGCGGGATTGCGGTAAATCCGAAGACGGGAGAGCTGTGGTGCTCGGTCAACGAGCGCGATGCGCTGGGCGACAACCTGGTTCCTGACTACATCACGCACGTTGAAGATGGCGGATTTTATGGCTGGCCGTGGTGGTATATGGGGGCGCATCAGGATCCGCGGCACGAGGGCAAGCATCCGGAGTTGAAGGATAAGGCGATTGTTCCCGATGTGCTGCTGCAACCGCATAATGCGTCTCTGGAAATTACGTTTTATCAGGGCGATAAGTTTCCCAACGAGTATGACGGAGATATTTTTGCTTCCGAGCATGGATCGTGGAACAAGGCGGTGCGGGTGGGGTATGAAGTGATTCGTGTGCCACTGCATCAGACGGGCCATGCTACGGGTGAGTATCAGGATTTTCTGACTGGATTCGTGCTGCCGGATGGGCAGGTATGGGGGCGTCCGGTGGGGATCACGGTGGCGCGGGATGGGTCGCTGCTGGTGAGTGATGATGGGTCGAATTCGATTTGGAGAGTGAGCTATACGGGGAAGTGAGAGGGTGAATTTCACAACCAGACACGGAGAAGATTGTTGATTTCTGATTGTTGAAACCGCTGCTGGAAAATCCGTGGTTTTTCGTTCTCTGTGCCTGTGTGACTCCGGTGGTGATAGGTTAGTGGAAGTCGTGCGAGAGGGTTTCGGCTTTGGTGACGAAGAGCGGGAGCACGCGTTCGGCTTTGACGGAGATGACGTTGTCCTGATTTTGAAGGATGCCTTCCACGGCGAGGAAGCGCTCGCTGGTGAGCAGCAGGCGATTCTGATGAAACAAGTCGGGCGTGACGATGGCGTTGGCGACTCCGGTTTCATCTTCCAGACTTAAAAACACAAATCCTTTGGCGGTTCCCGGGCGCTGGCGGGTGATGACGCATCCCCCGATGCGGAGACGTTTGCCGCTGGGGATATTGCGCAGATCGCTGGCGCGGCGAATGCCCATGGCAGTGAGCCATTCGCGGCGGTAGGCCATGGGATGCGGACCGACGGTCAAGCCGGTGCCATGGAAGTCGGCGACCAGGCGCTCTTCGTGATTCATGGGCTGGAGCGGCGAGGGTACGTCGGGCTCGAGTTCGTTTTCGAGCAGGGGGCCAGAGTTGCGGACGGCGCGTTCGACTTGCCAGAGGGCGTCGCGGCGGTGGAGTGGGTTGGGAGTCGCTTGCGAGCGAAACCGAGATTCCTCCGCCCCTCGCGTTCGCTCGGGGGTCGGAATGACAAGAGTTTTACTGACTACAGGCAACTGGCTGCTGACAACTGTGTTCAGCGCGCCGATTTCTGCCAGCGTGGTGAGTTCGTCTTTGCGGAGTTCGGGGACGCGGCGGGTTAGATCGTGGATGGACGCGAAGGGGGAGTGCATGCGTTCGCGGAGCAGAGCTTGGGCGGTTTCTTCGCGCAGGCCGCGGACATAGCGCAGGCCCATGCGGAGGGCGAGATTCTTTCTCCCCTCCGGGGCTTGATTATCCTGTGTTTCTGCTTTCCCACGGCTTGCGCCCTGGGCTGCATTCTTTCGCCGCTCCGCGGCTGCATCGTTTTTGCTGATCGCGGATAGCTGATAGCTCACAGCTTCTAGCGTGCACTTCCATGCTGACTGCGTTACGTCCACCGGCAGCACTTTCAGGCCGTGGCGCTGCGCGTCTTTGACGATGGTCGCGGGGGAATAAAATCCCATGGGTTGGTTGTTGAGCAGGGCGGCGGTGAAGGCGGCCAGGTAGCGGCATTTCAGATAGGCGCTGGCGTAGGCGAGCAGGGCGAAGCTGGCAGCGTGCGATTCGGGGAATCCGTAGAGGGCGAAGGAAGTGATGGAGAGAATAATTTCTTCCTGCGCTTTTGGGACGATGCCGTTTTGCGTCATGCCGGCGCGCAGTTTGGCTTCGATTTCGCGCATGCGGGCTTGCGAGCGTTTAAAACCCATGGCGCGGCGCAGTTCTTCGGCTTCGCCTCCAGAAAAGTTAGCGGCGATCATGGCAATGCGCAGCAGTTGTTCCTGAAAGAGCGGGACGCCGAGTGTGCGCTTGAGCACGGGTTCGAGCGAGGGATGGGGATACGTCACTTCTTCACGTTTCTGACGGCGAAGGATGAAGGGATTGACCATCTGGCCGACGATGGGTCCGGGCCGGATGATTGCGACCTGCACCACGATGTCGTAGAAGCGATTGGGAAGCAGACGTGGTAGAGACGCCATTTGCGCACGGCTTTCTACCTGGAATAGGCCCACGGTGTCGGCCTGCTGCAGCGCGGAGTACACCTCTGGATCGTCTTGCGGAAGATGGGCCAGGTCGACTTCTTCGCGATAGTGGTCGCGGATCAGTTCGATCGAATCTTTGAGCGCGGCCATCATGCCGAGGCCGAGCAAGTCGACTTTGACGATGCCCATGTCGGCGCAATCTTCTTTGTCCCATTGCACGACGACGCGGCCGGGCATGGAGGCGGGCTCGAGCGGTACGACGGAATCGAGTTGTCCCTGGCAGATCACCATGCCGCCGGAGTGTTGGCCGAGATGGCGCGGCATGTCTTGCACGGCGATGCAGAGTTCGTAATATTTACGCAGGCGGGGATGGTTGAGATCGAGTCCGGCGTCGCGAAAGCGGCGGTCGAGTGCGTCGTTTTCGTCGCGGAATTCCCAGGTAGCGACGGCGGCGGAAATTTTCTGCAGCGTTTCCGGATCGAAGCCCAGAGCCTTGCCCATTTCGCGCGCGGCCATGCGGTTGCGATAGGTGATGACGTTGGCGGTCATGGCGGCGCCGCTCGCGCCGTAGCGCTGGTAAACATATTGGATAACTTTTTCGCGTTCGTCTCCACTGGGCAGGTCGAGATCGATGTCGGGCCATTCGCCGCGCTCTTCGGAAAGAAAACGTTCGAAGAGCAGTTCCATGCTGACTGCATCGACCGCGGTGATGCCGAGCGAGTAGCAGACGGCGCTGTTGGCGGCGGAGCCGCGGCCTTGCACGAGAATATTTTGTTCGCGGCAGTAACGGACTAGATCCCAGACGATGAGGAAGTATCCGGCGAGTTTGAGTTTCTCGATGAGATTTAATTCTTTCTCAATCTGATGGCGGGCACGGGTTTGCATTTCGTGAGAGGCGCGGCCATAGCGCTGACGAAAACCTTCCCAGGCGCGATCGCGCAAGAATGAGTTCATGGTTTCGCCTTCGGGCACGGGATAGCGTGGGAATTCGTAGCCAAGATCGTTGAGAGTGAATTCCAGGCGGGAGGAAAGTTCGAGAGTGTTGGCGATGGCTTCGGGGAGGTCGGCGAAGAGCTGCTGCATTTCCTGCGGAGATTTCAAAAAACGTTCGGCGTTGCAGGTAAGCAGGCGTCCGGCGGTGGAGAGAGTGCAATGGTTGCGAATGGCGGTGAAGGCATCACAAAGTTCGCGGCCTTGGGGGACGGCATAACAGACTCCGTTGGTAGCGAGCAGAGGAAGATTCAGCGAACGGGCGATATCACTAGCGGCGCGATTGCGGGATTCTTCTTCGCGCTGGAAGTGGCGTTGTAATTCGAAGTAGACATTTTTGGGACCGAAGATGCCGATGAGTTGATCGATGCGGCTTCGAGCTTCGTCGAGGCCACCTTGTTGCAAGGCTGCGGCCAGCGGGCCCTCCGCTCCGCCGGTGAGGCAGATCAGGCCTTGGGCGTGTTCCTGGAATTCTTCTGCGTAGACTGCGCCTTCGCCTTTTTTGGCGCGCAACTTCATTTTGGTGATCAGGCGGCAGAGGTTTTGGTAGCCGGCGCGGGAGGAGACGAGGAGGGGAAGGCGGTAGGTTTTATCCTTCCGCTTATCATTCCCTTTTTTATTTCCTTTGTCATTCCGAGCGAAGCGAGGGATCTCTACCCTCTGCGCTACTTGATGGGCGTAGAGATCCTTCGACTCCGCAAGTGCTTCACTTTGTGTAGCACTTGCTCCGCTCAGGATGACAGGGTGTGGAGTGGCGATGACAGGATGGAGAGGGGCACAGGTGACTTCCGCGCCAATATGAGCTTTAAGGCCGATTTTTTTTGCCGCTAGATGAAAACGCGGGGCACCGTACAGGCCGTCGGTATCGAGCAGAGCCATAGCGGGCTGGCCGAGGTGAGCGCACACTCCGATCAACTCCTCAGGCAGGGATGCGCCTTCGAGAAAGCTGAAAGCAGAGCGGGCGTGAAGCTCGATGTAGGACAAACTTATTCACCACAAAGACACAGAGGCACAGAGAAAACCAAAACAAAGTAAAAACCAAAGCTATTCATGGTATCTCTGTGTCTCTGTGGTGAAAGCATCGGAAATGAGTGATCAGTCATAGGTTCCTTCCACGAACCAGCCGCCGCCAAGCAAATCGTGTACGAGGCGGTAGAAAGAGACGGCTTCCCCGTTCCTTAAGGCGAGGTCCCATTCGTCGCGGGACCAGGCTTCGCGCTCCCACCAGTCGCCGGAGGAGCGCCAGGGGCCAGCTTTCCAGAGCACGTCGCCCTGGACTTCTTTTTTCTTGGCGCAGGTAACGTGCGCGGGCTGAGAGTTTTCCAAATTCACTTGTACGCGCAGCGGAGGGCGGAAGCGGCGCAGAGCTGTGACTGCGAAGTTTTCATCGCCCGTCGAGTCAGAAGTTTTTCGAACCTCATGTTTTTGCGCGGCCTCGGACACAAAGCGCCGCATGCGAAATCCTTCCGGTCGATGCGTGTCGAGCAATTCGGCCGCTCCTACATTGTTTTCGCCGACCATGCTGGCGATGCGAGCGAGGGTGAGCTCAAGTTTTTCCGGTTCTGGCGATGGTGGCAGGAACAGGCCGCCCTGTGCGGAACGGGGGTGTGCCGGTTCGACGGCCAGATGAATCTTCACGATGGGCGCACCGGGAGGATGGGCGTTCAAATCGAGTTGCAGCAATTTTAAGAACACTTTTGCGTCCAACATGGGTTGGGGCAGGCGGAGAGTGCGAAGAAATTGTTGATTGTTGATTTTTAATTTTTGACTGCGGGAAGAGAAGTTTTCTAGCTCTAGCGTGAGGCGCAATTCTTGCGTGGCCAGGGCGCGCGAACCTAGCCGGGCGCAGAGTTGTTCGAGCAGGCGATTCAGAAGGAAGGCCAGAGGTTCTAACAGGACGATGGGATGTTCCAGTTCGATGGCTTCTTCAAAAATCTGCGGCGCTTCTACGGGGACCAGAGTGCGCGAGGCAGTGCCGCGCGCCAACTGCTGCAGACGCAGGCCTTCTTGTCCGAGACGTTCGCTTAACGCGATTTCTGGCAGTGCGGCCAGCGCGCGCAGGTTGCGTATGCCCCAGCGGGCGAGGGTTTCGAGCAGGCCGCCGGCGGCTTTCTGATCTCCTTCCAAAGAGTCTTTCTCAATGCGGTTCGCGAACAATACTTCCATCGGAAGAGATCCCAATGGTTCTGCTTCTTTGCCTGCAGGGATCACGGTGACGCCGGTAAAGCCCCGGGCAGCGAGCGCGGCAGTATCGGGATTGGAAGCTACCGCAACGTTGGCGGCGAGTCCAAGGGTGGCGGCACGGTTGTAGATGGCGCGAGAAATTTCCGTCTGCGATCCGAAAAGAGATTCCATGCCTGCTAGATCGAGTACGGCTGTGTCGAAGGCGGCATCTTCCACACAGGGCGAGAACGACTGGGCGCAATCGAGCAGAACCGCGTGTGCGGTGGATTCCTGCAGTGCAGAACGTGGGCGCAAGGCAAGTTCTGAGCATAGTTCGACTTGGGCCTTGGTCATGCCGGGCGCAATGTTCAGACAAGCGGCTTTTTCATTTACCGCGATAATTTTTTCCAGAGGAGGCTTGCCTTCGTAAATTGCGATCGAGCGCGCCTGCAGTTCGGGTTCAGCGCGGAGTGCGGCCGCCACGGAAAAATTCGGCACGTAGATGCAGGCAAATGGCATGGGAGTGAATCATTTAGTAATTGGAGAATTTAGTAATTGAGTAATTTAGTTTCATCTCTTATCCGGTCCAGGCGGTTTTGGTTGCGAACGTGACAGAGTGTGCGGGTTTACGGTTCAGGCGGGAGAGAATGAGTTCCGCGGTGATTTCCAGTCCGGTTAGCAATTGCGCGTGGGTGGCGTCCGTAGTTTGGGAATCAATCTGGGACGGCTTGCCTAGGTAAATTTTATTTCCTCCCTCCGGGGTTTGCTCATTTTCCGCGGCGGACCCACGGCTGGCGCCATCGGCTGCATTCTTTCGCCGCTCTGCGGCTAATCCTTGCGCTTTCGGCCTTTGATCATTTGGCGGTCCCAACTGCAGTAGCACTGACGAGCAACTTCCTGCGATAGGGTGCTGCTCGACCGCCAGCAGGATTGTGGGTTTGTTCTCGACTGCACGGCGGAAGCGGAACCACGTGGCCAGCGGGATGCGCCGGGCTGCCTGCAGCGGAACGTCGGCGAAGTCGAGGACGATCAGGCCGAAGCCGCCGCTTTCGAGCAGCAAATCGGTGGCGCGCAGGACTTGTTCCACCCGGTCTTCGGCCTGATTTTTACTTCGTGAAATTTGATTTTTCAGAGATTTTTTCTCTGTGTCTCTGTGCTTCTGTGGTGAGCAATCTCTTTGTGGGGAACTCTCGCCGCAACGCACCCACAGCAGACGGTCCAAATCCACGCCGCAGGTTGCGGCGGAATGGGGATCGAGGGTATCGCTGGCATCGACGACGACGCAAAATTCTCCACGGCGAGTGGCGGCGGCCAGGGCGGCTAGGATCAAGGTGGTGCGTCCGGAGGATGGGGGACCACAGATTTCGGTTAGGCATCCGCGGGGCAGACCGCCGGTCAGGGCGTCGATGGCGGGGATGCCGCTGGAAACCATTTCCGGGGCGGGACGAATCTCGAGACGCGAAGCGGGGGTTAGGAGGGGAATTGCTGATTTTTGTTTTTTGATTGTTGATTGAAGAACACGCGTAATGGGGGTTTCGTGCGTAGAGTCGCTGAAGGGCGAACACACCTGAGGTTCGGGTTTAGCCTCAAAGAGAAAAGGGCGACCCCGGACCGCCGACGTGGAAGCCACTGCGGAAGACATTAGATCCTCGGAAAGATTTCAGGGAGCGCCGGGGCTGGTGTTCTTAGACGGGAGCCACGGAGGAACTTTCTCTTTTTGTTCGCCTTGTGAAATTCTGCTCCCGAGGGCGAGTTTTGTCAAGCCGCAACCAGGAAAACTTTATCGCGAAGATCGCAAAGAAAGCGAACGAGGACGCGAAGAAGCGTCAGACGGGTCCCATCCAGGAACTGCTTACGTTGACAGCCCCCTCGCGTCTAAGTCTAGCGTCACCGCTTTTCAGCAACAGTGCTGAATCCCTGTTTTCTATCTATGTTGCGACGAATGGGCTGCCCGCCCCAACAGCTGTGAAAAGGAGCTTCCCTATGTACAGAATGTGTAGAGCTTGTATGGATGTTTTGTTTCTAGGTGTTTTGCTGCTATCAGGTTTTAGTCCTGCTCAAACCGCCACGAGTGAAACGTTAATGCTCGATCTGCCGCGTGCGAGCCAGCATGCGCTGGTGAGCCAGCGCATCGGCATCACCGATATTACCGTGAACTATCACCGGCCGTTGGCGAATGGCCGCCAGATCTGGGGCAAGCTTGTGCCATACGGGCAGGTGTGGCGCGCGGGGGCCAACGAAAATACGACCATCACGTTCAGCGATCCGGTCACCATTGAAGGCCAGCCGCTCAATAACGGGACCTATGGGCTGCACATGATCCCGGGGGAGAATCAGTGGACGGTGATTTTTTCGAAGAATTCGAAGGATTGGGGAAGTTTTACTTATAAGCAGGAGGAAGATGCGCTGCGCATCAATGTGAAGCCGCAGACGGCCGAGGGCCACGATGCGCTGGCCTACGATTTTGACGAGGTGAAACCGGATTCTGCGGTAGTCACTATGCGGTGGGATAAAGTTGCGGTGCCGTTCAAAGTCGAGGTCAAGGTGAACGACCTGGTCACCGCCAGCATTCACCGGCAGCTGCACGGCCTCAACCAGTATTACTGGGAAGGCTGGGATGATGCGGCCGGCTACTTCCTGGCCAACAAGATCAATCTTGACGAAGCGCTGAAGGATGAAGACCAGTCAATCCAGTCGGAAGAGCGCTATGACAATGTGATGAACAAGTCGAAAATTCTCGAGGCCATGGGTCGCCAGCCGGATGCTGAAATGTTCCGCACGAAGGCGTTGAACATGGCCAGCCCGCTGCAACTCTATTTTTATGCGCGGCAGTTGCAGGCGGACAAGAAACAGGATCAAGCGCTCGTGGTCTATCGCTCGACCGCCAAGAAGTTCCCCGACTATTGGACAACGCATCTAGGCTTGGCTCGCGTTTACAGCGCCCAGGGAGACTTTGATAATGCCGTGAAGGAAGTGAAGATGTCGCTGACGGGAGCGCCGGATTCCAACAAACCCAATTTGGAAAATTATGTGAAGCGGTTGCAGGCTAAAGAGGATATTAACCGGTAAGGTTTCCGGCTAGGCACGCCGGACTTCGCCCAGGCTGGGACAGCCGAGGCGGCTGTGCCTGACTGTTCTGGGAGGGCGCCGTGGAACTGACGGCATTCTGTGACATGATAGGAACATGAAGAAACAAGCATCCGATCAACAGTTTCATGACCGTCGTTATCAGGAGCGGAAACGGGCCGAAGCGGCGAAGAAAGTTACGCCAAAGAAAACTGAGCGTGGAGGCACGAATCAAAGTCCCGCGAGTTCCGTCAAGGAAGAGACAAAGGAATAGGAGCGAGGCCGTACTGATTTCAGATTGCAATTTCAGATTGCAGATTTAGGACGCTTTGGACGTCGATTTAATCTTCATCTGTGATCGAAAATCTGAAATCGAATTTACCCCGTGTTGTGCAGGCCGGCGGCGATTCCGTTTATGGTAGCGCCCAAGGGATAGTCCAACTGCGAGCGTGGCTCTCCTTGCTGTTTGCGTCGCAAAAGTTCCACCTGGATCAGGCTCATGGGATCGACGTAGGGGTTGCGCAGGCGGATGGAGCGGGCCAGCACCCGATTGCGGCCCAATAATTCGCGTTGGCCGGTTACGCGGAGAATCATGCGACGCGAGCGCAGGAATTCTTCTTCCAGCATGGAGAACACGCGGTTGCGAAGGGCTGTATTTTTGACCAGTCCGGAATAATCGCGTGCGATTCCCAGATCTGCCTTGGCCATGCCCAGTTCCACGTTGCGCAAGAGTTCTGAGAACACCGGAAAGCCGCGCGCAATCTGGCGGAGGAGTTGCTCATGCCCGGGACCGCTTTTGGCGAATTGCTGAAACGCGTGGCCGACGCCAAACCAGGCTGGGACAGCGTGGCGACTCTGCATCCAGCCAAAAACCCAGGGGATGGCGCGCAGGTCCCCCAGGCGGCGACCCTTGGCGCGACGCGAAGGACGCGATCCGATCCGAGCTGTATCTAGTTCGTTGACCGGAGTCGCCTGCTCGAAATATTCCAGCACGTCGGGATTGTCGGCGATTTCCCGGCGGTAGATGCGGTACGCCTCTCGCGACATTTCTTCAATTGCTTCTTCCCAACGCTGCGGGGGTTGTTCTTGATGGCGCGTCAGTGCTTCCAGGCTCGCAGCGATCATCAATTCCAAATTCCACTCGGCGAGGACGGGATCGGCGTATTTCCAGTTGAGAACTTCGCCTTGCTCGGTAATGCGAATCTGACCGGAAAAACATCCGGGCGGCTGCGCGAGGATGGCGGCATGGGTGGGCCCCCCGCCGCGGCCAACCGTTCCGCCGCGCCCATGGAAGAGGCGCAGCTTCACTTCATGTTCCCGGGCGGCCTGATGCAAGTCGCGATGAGTCTTGTAAAGTTCCCACGTGCTGGTGAGCATGCCTCCATCTTTGTTGGAGTCGGAGTAGCCGAGCATAACTTCCTGCCAGCGTCCCCAGGAATCGAGCAGCGGTTGATAGTCGGGATAATTCCAAAGGCGGCGCATGATAGTTCCGGCGGCGCGAAGTGAATCGATCGATTCGAACAGCGGGACGGGCATCAAGCCGGGATCGTCCCCCGATGCGGCCACTTGAACCTTCTCCGCCTTGGCGAGGCGAATCACGGCCATCACATCATCCTCCGATTCCGCGCCGCTGATGATGTAGTGGCGAACCGAATGGGCGGGATAAGTGCCTTTCAGTTGTGCGATGGCGCGGAAAGTTTGGAGCACCTCCTCCGTCTCGGCCGAGCGAGTCTCCGCCTGAAGTCCCGGTCCGAGTTCCTGGACGGCGTTCGCGTGGACGCGGGCGTGCTGGCGGATGTCGAGCGTGTGCAGGTGAAAGCCGAAGGTGCGCAGCTTGCGCAGCAGAGAATCGACGTAGGTTTGCGCCAGCCGCTGTCCGCGGTTGGACTGAAGACTGTTTTGCACCAGAAGGAGATCGTCCTCAAACTCTCGGGCATCGCGATAGGACCAGGGAGTGTCTACGGCTTCGCGGCTTTGCTGAAGTTTGTGAAACATGTAGGAAAGAAAGCGGCGATAGCTTTCGGTCGTGTTGTGGGGCCCCCAGGCTAGATGTACTCCTTCAATGGTGCGTTCATAGTGTTGCAGGCGTGCAAGCAAGTCTTCCGACACAGCGATTTGTCGCCGGGAAGAACTGAGGCGGTCGCTGAGGGACTCGACGTCGTGCAGATATTCGCGGAGGATTAGGGCGCGTGCCATGGCGAGCGCACCGCGAATGTGATCAGCCGTAACCAGAGGATTACCGTCGCGGTCTCCGCCGATCCAGGAGCCGAAATGTACAAGGGTGGGCAACTCGTTTTCGTCGAGATCGAGACTGTATATCTCGCGAAAAGATTCCACAATCTCGGCGTAAATCTTGGGAAGCGCTTCGAACAGGGAGAGTCGGAAGTAGCGCAGACCCATGCGGATTTCATCGTCGACCGTGGGTTTCGCCAGACGCACTTCGTCGGTCTGCCACAGTGAAGTGACTTCCGCGCGGATGTTATTTTCACAGTCTTCCGCTTTTTCGTCGGTGAGCGGAAGGCGATCTAGTCGTTCCAGTTGTAGAGCGATACGGCGTCGCTTCAGCAACACGGTTTGCCGCGCGACCTCGGTGGGATGGGCGGTGAACACTGGAGTGATTGCGATTTGACCGATCGCAGCCACGGCATTTTCTGCCGAAATCCCAGACTCTTTCATGCGCACTAATGTTCCGCGAAAAGAACCAGGCAGTGGAGGATGCTCACGGTCGAGTTTTCCAGCGCGGCGGCGGCGCTTGCGGTGGTTGGTCTCGGCGAGATTAGTAAGTTCGAAATATGTGGCAAAGGCTTTCGTCACCTGGTGAGCGCGGGTCAGATCCATCGCAGAGACAATCTCCCGCGCTTTAAGCATGAGAGCCGGCGAAGAAGCCTCTTCGGGGCGGCGACGCACCGTCTCGCGATGCTTGATCAGCAATCGCCGCAACTCTTCGACCGATGCGAACAAGTCTTGTCCGGATTGCTCGACCAGCACTTCACCGAGGATCGCGCCCAGCGAGCGAACGTCACGCCGCAGGGGATTATCTTTCGCGGGTTCGTCCGAACGCGCAATGAGTTCCGCCAGGCGAGCGCGCTGGTCATCTGCTTTCCAGAGCGGCTTGCGTCGAGTCGAGGCCATCGGAGGATGTAGGACAGAATAAACGACGCGGCGGGAGCGTGCGATGAAAAGAGCGAATGTTACGCAACAGGGAACTTAGTTTGATTCTTGATTTGCGGGAGAAAACCCGAGGCAAGGACGTTGAATTCAGCGAGTAGGGATCCTTCGACTGCGCTTTCGTTCGCTTCGCGAACGAAGACTTCGGCGAACGAAAACTTCGCTCAGGATGACACGACAGGAAGAAAGACTTGAGGGCGAGCTGCTTTATTTGGGGACTTCGAAGCGGTAGCCGATGCCGCGTAGGGTTTTCAGGTATTGCGGATGGCGGGGATCGCGTTCGATTTTTTCGCGAAGGCGCCGGATGTAGACGTCGATGGATCGGGGCGTGACGAAGGGAGTTTCCTTCCACACCGCGTCGAGCAATTGATCCCGTGTGAGGACGCGGCCGCGATGGTTAGCCAAATATTCCAGCAAGCGGAATTCGCGTACGGTGGTGAGGACATTGCGACCCTGCACTTGGACAGTCATCGAACCGATGTCAATTTCGAGGTCGCCAAAGCGAAGCACCTCGGCGGCCGCGGATTCCTGGTTCAATCCACGCAGCACGCTGCGAATCCGGGCCACCAGTTCGCGCGGGCTGAAAGGCTTGGTGATGTAGTCGTCGCCGCCGAGTTCAAGCCCCTTGACGCGGTCGGCTTCGCCGGTCTTGGCGGTCAGAAAGATGATGGGAGTCGCCGAGAGGGCTGGGGTCTGGCGGATATGGCGGCAGAGTTCGAAGCCGTCGGTTCCGGGCAGCATGACATCCAGCAGAAACAAGACCGGCATTTCGCGTAGCGCTTCGGAGATGACCGAGGCCCCGCTGAGGAAGCTCTGCACCTCGAATCCGGTGGCACGCAGATTATGTGCAATGAGGCGGGCGATGTCGGCGTCGTCCTCTACCACGAAAATGAGCGACGGGCGCGCGCCGGGGAGGTCGGCGGCACTGGGACGCTCGTAAGAATCCGAGGGGAAGTGCATTTTCCTGGGGACTACGCAGGAAGCCCGCGGAACTTCCAGCATCCAGACCCTGACCGAACTCTATGGCGGGAATGTTGCGCGAATGTTTACCGGATGTTAAAGAATGATGAATTTGCAGAGGAAGTTTTCAGTTCCTGGTTCTAAGTTCTCAGCTGTGGTCACACCGCTTTCCGCAGTCGATCCTGCGCTCGGCCTGTTGGAACTCGTTGAAATAACGCATAAACGTTGTCTTCGATTAGCTGAGAACTGAAAACTGAGAACTGCCTTAGTTCGCGGCTTTTTTCTTAGGAACGTGCCGCAAGCTGCGGCCTTCGATCAGGCTATAGAGATCTTCGGCAAGATTCGTGGCATGGTCTCCGGCCCGTTCCAGCGCCTGGGCCATGAGCAGCACATCGAAACCGGTGGTATCGCCCTGCGCCACCGTTTCCGCGAGATGCTTCTGGAAAAGGGCGTGGCAGATGCGGTCGATCTCTTTATCCGTATGCAGCACGGTGCGAGCGCATTCCAGATCCAGCGTGGAGAAGCCTTTGTGAATCAGGTCGAGCATGTCGCGTAGTTTGGACGACATTTCCACGAGTTGACGCACGTCGCCGGCAGCCATCTTCGTCGGCCTGGATTGCGCGCGCAGCGCCACGCTCATCACCAGGTCGCCGATGCGCTCCAGGTCGGTGGTGGACTTCAGGCTGGAAAGCAGCTGGCGGGCCCGTGCTTCATTGACGCGTGTAATCGCGGCAGGCAGGCGCTCGTCGATCTGGCGCTCGATCCGGTCGAGCTCCTGTTCGCAATCCTTGATGGCCAGGAAGGCCATGCGGGAAGAACTAGAGAGCAGGTCGCGAACGTTGAACGCGGCATCGCGAGCGATGAGACAGGCTTTCAGGGCGAGTTGTACCAGATCATCTGCTCGCGGTTTCGCCTCCGACGCGGGCCTGGTGCTAGGCGGGCGGGAAGTCGGCTGCCCTTGCTCGACTTCGTCGTTGCGGGATGCAGGCCCTTTGCGTGGCATGAGAAATTGGATAAGCGCGTAGCAAAGCCTGAGTTCTGGACGCGCCCAACTGAGCAGTCTAGTCCTGAAATGTGAAAGTATGGTTACAACGTTGCCTGGGGGAGCCTTACCAATTTACATTGGGTGGCCCCAAGACAGACGGAGGGCAGTTTTGTGAATCTTGCTGATTATCTGCGCCGCCAGTTCGCCTACGATGAATGGGCGAACCGGGAAGTTTTGAATGCGATACGATCTGCGGGCGGCGCGAACCAGCGATCGCTGCAACTGATGTCCCATATTTTGGCCGCGGAACTGGTCTGGCTGGAGCGGCTGAAACAGCAACCGCAGAGCGTGCCGGTGTGGCCGGAGCCAGACTTGGCACAGTGTGAGGAGCAAGCGGCTAAACTGGGTGGGATGTGGCTTGAGTTCCTCGATCTGATCACTGCCGGCGACGTTTCGCAGTCTATTTCTTACAAGAACAGCAAAGGCCAGGAGTGGACAAGCACGATTGTGGACGTGTTGACTCACGTCGTCATGCATTCTGCCTACCATCGCGGACAGATTGCCAGCCTCATGCGGGCCAGCGGGCAGAGTCCCGCATACACTGACTTCATTCACGGAGTACGTCAGGGGCTGATTAAGTAGGCTAGCTCCCAAACGAGCTTCCAATTTAAGGAATCCCGATGCATTCAAGGCGGTTAACCGCAGGGGACGCAGAGCAATGCCGCAGAGGGCGCGAAGAAGAGCAGAAGTTCTTTGCGGTCTCTGCATTGGTCTTAGCGATTTTTGCGGTTAAGCTTTTGCCGTTCTCCCGCTTGAAGACGTAATATCTCAGCGATGAAAAAACTGTCCGTCTTCTTTGTTCTGGTTCTGTGCTCGTTTCTTCTGCTGGCGGCCGATCAACCGAAAATTCCACCTATGCCTGCGGCGGTATCGAATAACGCGGTCGCGGCATTGAAGAATGGCATTGAAGTCTATTCGCTGATGGGAGTCGGGCCCAAGAAGACATGGGATGACGTTACCAACAAGATGTATATCTTACGGCTCGCGTCGGGAAAGTGGACCGAGGGACGCGCGGTGCCGGGAGTTGCCGGACGGTTGGGTGCTTCCGGGATGGGCGCCAGGGGGCAAGTTTTTGTTTTTGGTGGATACGTGGTGGACGGGCAGGGAAACGAAATCACGGTCGGCGACGTGAACTCCTATCTTCCTGACGCACATCGTTGGTACCGTGCGGCGGACATACCGGTGCCCGTAGACAGCGCGGTGATTGGCATGAATCACGATCGCTACATCTATCTTGTCGGCGGTAGATCGAAGAATGGGCCCGTCAACAACGTGCAAGTCTATGATGCGGAAAAAAACACTTGGAGCCAGGCCACGCCATTTCCCGGGACGCCGGTCTTCGGTCATGCCGGGGGGGTGGCGGACGATGCGATCGTCTACGTCGACGGTGCGAAGAAAAACGCTGCGGGCGGCGAGCCGTACGTGGCGTCGGACGAATGCTGGATGGGGAAGATCGACCGCAAGGATCCGAACAAGATCGAATGGAACAAGCTGCCCGCCCATCCCGGGCTGGGGCGCTTCGGCATCCTGGCGGGAGGAGTCGAGAAAGAGCATAGAATTCTGTTCTCCGGCGGGACGACCAATCCGCACAACTTCAAAGGTCTGGGTTACGACGGCAAGCCCGCGGAGATCTCTCCGGTAACGTTTGCGTTTGAACTGCATGGAAACCGGTGGGATACGGTTATGCCTGATACATTCGACGTGCGCACGGACGGCCGTGGAATCGTGCCCACGCCTCTTGGGCCGTTGATTCTGGGTGGCATGCTGAAGAATCAGGCGATCTCCGCGCGAGTGTTGGCACTCCCGAAGAAATAGAAAAACGGCAGCGTCCCATGGACGCCGCCGTCTTCAAGCTTTGCTCTCCGGCGAACTATTGAGCGCTGCTGTTCGTAAAGGTGATATTCAGGCCAGTGGTGAAGATCAGATCGTTCTTTTTTGCGCTGGTCGGCGGATTGGTCACGTAGATGTCGCCAAACTGGTTCTGCCACCCCAGCCACTTGCTGATCTTGGTCACCGTGCCCAGATTGAAGGTCCAGCGGTACTGGCTGGTATCCTGCAGATCGGGATAGAAATACATATTCTGCGCGATCACCGTGCCCTTGCCGATCTTGTGATTCAATTCCTCGCCCAGGGTAAGGGCCACGAATTTGTGGGTCACACCGTAAGACGCAAAGACCCGGGGTACGCTGCCTACAATCAGAGGACCGTTGGAATAAGTTTCATGCGTGTAGTTGACGCCGCCCAGGATGTTAAAGAGTGTCGTCTCCGACTGTATGGCATGGAAACCGAAACCGCCGCCGTACACGCCGCGCAAATCGAGGAACTGTAGAGCATTGGCCATGAAGTCCGCGCCCGCGAAGGCGAACAGCCGCGGGGCGAGGTTGCGGTCGTAGCGGATCCCCCCTTGCTCGATGCTGGCAACGTCGCTGGGGGTGGCCAGGTTGTTCGTGGTTTTGATGGAACTGGCGTAGAGAGTGAGCTTGTCGTTCAGCGTAGGGTGGATCGCGTTGAATGCCAGCGCGAGATTTTCAGTCTGGGCGTTTCCACGAGCGACAGAGAAGCCTAAGTCGATCCCGCCATTCCAGCCGTGCATCAAGCCGGGATGCTCAGCTTTTTGATAAGACTCTTCATCGCGGATCAGCTTCACATCGCCGGTCGGCGCCTCCACGGTGCCGGCATTCCTTGTCGCGATTTCGAGCTTGCCGTCGCTGGTGCTCACGGGCCCAACCACGGTCTTTCCACCCTTTAATACGATGTGCAGATCCTTGTCGCTCGTGATTTCCTGAATTTCCCCAAACTTGATAGTGACATCTCCAGCCGCGTCGGTGTGCAGTAAGAGCACCTTGCCGTCTGACTTCACAATGGTTCCGGTTAGTCGATCCCCGTTTTTCAGGGAAATCTTGTCGGCAAAAACATCGGACGATAATCCAAGAAGGGTAATCAACAGCAGTCTTGCGAATTTACACACGTTCTCCAACCTCCAAAGTGGCAGACATTGGAGAAGGAAAAAGCGACGGGGGTTGCCTTGGGCATAAATAGAGGTATGGCGGCCGCGAGGGATGAATTGCTGCCGCGAACGGGCAAAATCAGACCTGGATCAGCTCTTAGTTTCTGTCTTCTTGCTTGAGTCTGTCGAAGCCTGCGACGGGGGATTATCCTTCATGCCATCTTTCAGGGCACGTATCCCCTCGCCCAAACCTTTGCCGAGTTCAGGCAATTTCTTGGGACCGAACACCAGCAAAGCAATAAAAAAGATCACCAGCAGGTGCATCGGTTGAAATAGACCTTCCAACATCGGGAGCCTCCAAGGGGCTAGCTACAACTTCCGATCATACGCTATCGGATGGCTTTGGGGAAAGGTCAACCGCCCCCCCCCGGCCCCCCCCGGCATGATAGTTTCGAATTAGAAGTCCTCGTAGCGGGTCCCTTCCTTGACTGAACGGTGCCGGGGACCGTGCGGCGGTTCAGCACATCGCGGTGTCAGTCCTGAACCAACTGGGCCGGCAGGAGGAATTCTTGTCTTTGACGATGCCTGCGCTCTTACCGAGGGCCAGCCTTTATTTCCTCGCTGCGGGTCTCTAATTCTCAGTCTTTCGGCACCCATGCCGGTTCATGACGAGTGGATATTTTGGCTGTAGCCTCAAGTTTTTTGATCTTGTCGATGATGAGCTTGAGTCGGTATCCGCCGTCGCCGTAGGGCCCTCCCGCTTCGAATATGCCTTCGAAGGTTGCACGGGATAGACCCATACGTTTGTGAAACTTGCGGTAGAGCTTCAGGGAGCCTCCCTGGAGCTCAGCTTCTATTTCGACCCAAATCTTGGCTTCGTGTTCTGTACAACAAGCCGGGGGGTCCAAGCTCTGGATTTCAAAACCGTCTTTGTAGATAGCGCGAACACGAATTCTCTTTCCTGCGAACTGTTGGGGTGCTTTGATCAGATCACAATACGAGATCTCTTGCGCTATCACGTCAGGTTTTTTGTTTTGCTCCAGAATGGCTAAAACCGAGCAAAGTAAAAATTAGTCCTGCCCGTAATCTCACCGGCAGGCCCCTCTCATTTGTCCTTGTGATGGTGCGATGCCCCTTCCGAGAAAACGACACATGGCGAACACCCCAGTTACCTCGGTGATCTTACCTCCAGGTTCGTGGGCGGGCTATGTTTTCTGAGGGGCTTTTGAGGGAAACGGCCGTGTTCCCTCGAATCCGCCACCTGCAAGCCAATCCATTCTTTGGGGAGCCCGGTGAGAGTTAAATCTGTCCTGTTCCTTTTGCTGACTCTAATTACTCCCGTCGCCGCCCAAACCGCCGACAACAAGGTCGGCACGGTGCACGCTTCCGATCGCAAAGCCCTGGATACAACTCAGGTCGCCGCCTGGCTGATTGGCGGGGTGCCCAGCGCGCGGCTAGCCCGTCTGGTCGCCGAACGGGGACTAGCGACTTTGCCTACTCATGGTGAACTCTGGCAACTCGAGTCGATTGGCGCCGGCAAGGATTTGCTGCGCGCCCTCAATTCGGGGAATGTCGATTCCGCCCGGATAGGAACGCCCATCCCGGCTGCCTTGCTGAAAGCTGCTGGGGAACTCCGACGGCAACAATTCCGCGAGGCCGAGGCCGATATTCGCGACATTATGGCTTCTGACGGGGAGAATGCTGCCCTGCACTTTGCTCTCGGCGTCATTTTCCGCCAGCAGGAGGACTGGGACGCGGCTTACGACCAGCTGGCACTGGCCACGCGGATCATGCCCGATCTTGCGGAGAACCACGGCGCCCTGGCCTATCTTTTCTATCGCCTGGACGACGGCCCGAACGCGATTGGCGAAGCCCGTACCGCGCTCAGCATCGATCCTAAGAACGCCGAGGCCTATCAATACCTGGGGCTCGGCCTTTACTCGAATAGTCAGTATGGGGCAGCAGTTCATGCCTATCTCGAGTCGCTGGCTCACGATCCCGACAATGCGGACACCTATTACGACATGGGGATTGCGTTGCACGCGGACGGAAACCCCTCCGCAGCGATTGCGGCCTATGAACGGGCCATCCGCTTGAGACCGGCGTTCTGGGAGGCGCATTCCAACCTGGGGCTCATCTTGCACGAACAGGGGAGTCTCAATCAGGCGGCGGCTGAATATCGCGAGGCCAAGCGGATCGCACCTGGCGAACCCTCTATTCGCAACAATCTGGGCAATACGTATTGCGATCAGGGAAATTACGACTCGGCGATTGAGGAGCTGCAGGCTCTCTATCGCCAGCACCCTGAGTGGCAGCAGGGACACGCTTGCCTGGCCAGCGCGTATATGGCGAAGAAGAACTACGATGGCGCTGTGGATGAACGGCGCCTGGCGCTGCTGCAGAATCCGACCGGCGCTAACGAGCACCGCATTCTCGGCCAGGTCCTGATGCTGAACAACAAACCCGAAGAGGCGCTGCACGAACTACAGGTCGCTGTTTCTCTCGACCCAAACTCTGAGACTTCGCATCATCTGTTGGGTACGGTTTTATTTCATGAACAACAGCTGCGTGCCGCCGAAAAGGAATTCCGCGAGGCGCTTCGCTTGAATGCCTCGGCCGACAATCACTTCTCGCTGGCAGCCTGCCTGATGAGCATGGATCGCAACGAAGAAGCGTTGTCTGAGTTGGAGGTGGCTTCGCACCTGGATCCCGAGCGTCCGTTATATCGCGCGCGCCGTGAAGAACTCTTGAAACTGATGAAGGAAACGAATTCGCGCTAATGCCCCTGGCAACCGGGCTAGAGAGCAAAACTAGACGGGAGATTCACGATGGTGACGAACGGAACCCAATCCCAGCAGGCAAGCGGAACCGCCCGGGCACGTGCGACCTTAGCGAAAGAAGCCTACGTGGGACGGACGGATTCTTCCTCCGTACCTGGCCCGAATTCCACTGGCAAGATTTCGGGATACGGCTTACCGTGCTCGAAGTGTCATCTTTACTACTCTGCTGACCTGGATGTCTGCCCGACCTGTAAGCACAATGAACGAGTTTCGCCGGTCGTGGCCAATGTTCCGCCCAAGGTTGCTCAGGCTGCCGCTGAACCGATGCCTGACACGTCCTTGGTGGAACAGGAGCGCGCGGAATTCCTTCGTCAATTCAAGTCGCAGCTTTTGGCAGCGCAAGCCGAAGTGGCAACCAAGGCTATGGAGTCTGTCTGCAAGTTTGCGGAGCAGCATTCTGGCGATCCAGTTCGCGCTGAAGTCTGTCAAGCCTGTTATGAGCATCTGCAGGAGCGTGCAGATATTTTCGAAGCTGCTCTGCATTTGGATTTGAAGGAGGCTGCGCAGATCATCTACGACGCGGTATGGGCCGATGCCTCCGATCCGGGCAAGACTTATCAGAATGCGGCCAACGCTCTGCTGACCGAATTGCGGAAGCGCGCGGGAATGACGACCGTGCTGGGGCCGTTCCAGCCGTTGTCGCACTAGAATCAGAGCTCTTAGGTTTTAAGTCGTGGGTCTTACGCAGCAAGGCGAATCGCGATAGGCCGGAATGCCAGACCGAATACTTCTTGCCGCTTATTCTGTCTTAATTTCTACCCACTTCTTCCCGGCGTAAAATTTGTATCCTGCGCCGTCCTCAACCAGCTTCAACGGGACTGCGTGTTGAAGCGCTGCATCGGTCTCCGAGGGAGTAGTGAGCATGTCGTGGTTGGCGACGTCCATCACCGCGAACTTGCCGTCGGCGCTGAAGCCGAAGCCGTATTCGCCGGGTTTCAACTCAGATGCGCCGATGTTGAGGTTCGCTTCCGTGATCAGCATTCCCTGATATTTCTGCTGTATCGCAGTCGAGTAACCCGAGGCGTCCACCAGGGCCGCTAACATCATCTTGCCGTCCGCCAATTGAAAGCCAACCGCGTTTCGCATCTGCACGGGCGCTTTCTGGCCGCGGAAGAAATATTCCGTGGGCACTGCTTTCTTCAGTTCGTCGCTGGTTAGTACATGTTTCGATACCTGCTGCGCAACGGCGGATGCCAGCAGAACGCAGGTGAGAAGGCCCAGAATTGCTACTAAACGACTATTCATGACAGTGAATCCTCGAGGGTGAGAGTGAAAAAGTGCCCGCGGGGACTGTAACCGTTCCGGCGTGCAGGCGCAAATTCATCGGACATTCTAGCGCACTGTAGGTGTGGTCCCAACAGTTCCATTTTGAGGGCGTCATCCTGACCGTAGCCACTCTTCAGGCGGAGGGAAGGATCTCGCCGCGTGGAGGCCTTTATCAGGCTCAGCGCTAGATCCCTCGCCCACTTGAACTGCGCTGGGCTTAGGAATGACGCCTCTGGGACGGACCGAGACCTCCCAGCGTGCCTTCGGAAGATAGACGAAATATTCCGCTTTGACCGCAAGATTCGGATAGTCCATCCCGCAGGTACCGCCGTACGCTTTTCTTACTATGACTCCCAATGCCATACTCATAACGGAAAGCTTAGAGCAGATGCCCGCTCTACAAACTAAGAGTGTATCTCCGTTAGGCGCAACAGCCGACGACCCGCGCTGGAATGCCGTGCTGGCGCGCGATGCCGGCAGCGACGGGGAATTCGTATTCGCCGTCTGGAGTACGGGTGTGTATTGCCGGCCGTCGTGTCCGGCGCGCCGGCCGCGCCGGGAAAACGTGCAATTCTTTCTCCGCCCTGAACACGCCGAGCAAGCGGGATATCGAGCCTGTCTGCGCTGCCGCCCCAAGTCTTACAGCGGCAACCCGGGGTCTGATAGTGTGAAAGCGATTTGCCGGTTCATCGAGCAACATCTGGATGAACCATTGACTCTCCGTCGCCTGGGCTTGGAATTCCGCCAGAGTCCATTTCATCTGCAGCGCCGCTTCAAGGCGGTGCTCGGCATTACGCCGCGTGAGTACGCCGACTCTTGCCGCCTGCGCTTGCTGAAGCGAAATCTGCAAGCCGGCGATTCGGTGACACGAGCCATGTACGACGCTGGATATGGCTCCAGCAGTCGGCTTTACGAACGCACGGCTTCCCAGCTGGGCATGACGCCCGACAAGTATCGCCGGGGCGCCATTGCGGCGGCTATTCGTTATACCTGTGCCGATTCGCCGCTGGGGCGGATGCTGATCGCCGCCACCGACAGCGGCGTTTGCTCGATCCAGTTTGCCCGCTCGGACGGCGAACTGATGGAGGGCCTGAAGCGCGAATTCCCGTTCGCCGCACGAAAGCAGGATGCCGGCGGATTGCAGTCGTGGGTGGGCGCATTGATTGAGCACATGCGGGGCAAGGATTTGAATTCTTCGTCATTCCTGCCACTCGATATTCGCGCTACCGCCTTTCAGCGTCGCGTGTGGGCATATTTGCAATCGATTCCGTTCGGCGCGACAAAATCCTACAGCCAGGTGGCGAAGGCAATCGGCCGGCCTAGCGCCTGCCGCGCCGTTGCGCGCGCCTGCGCCACGAATCCAGTCGCAGTGGCGATCCCCTGCCATCGCGTGGTTCGCGAGGATGGCAGCATGGGAGGCTATCGCTGGGGGATCGAGCGGAAGAAGGCTCTGCTGGAGATGGAAAGGCGTCCGCAGGGACGCAGCTTGCTGGGTTGCTCAACCGTTCGCGGCTGAATACGCGGGGGCGTTGCAAAGCAGCGTCTCTACGACATCCGTCGTGAAGACACGCCTGCACTTTCGTTTATTGGATCGGGCGTGTGCTTTCGCACCGCTAGCCAATTCAGCAAACCCACCGCAATCGTAGTCGCCACTATCAAAGACTGACCGAAATCTACCTGCGTTACCAGGGCGGCGCACATTACCACTGCGAGGCCGACGAACAGATTGCCGGCGGGCAAATGGAAGCCCGCCTTCTCCGGCTGCTTTCGCCGGAGCACCGGGAGCGCGGCGCAGCATACGGCGTAATAAAGCAGGCGGGCAACAGCGGAGAGCGTTACATTCCACTTGAATTCGCCGCTGAGAGCAAAGGCCCAGACCAGGGCTGCAAAGACGAGAATCGAGACGTAGGGCGTTTGAAATCGGGGATGAATCGCGGCGAATGGTTTCGGGAAGTCACCTTGCTCGGCCAATGCGAACGTCACTCGCGGCATGGCAAGGATTTTCGCGCTGAGATATCCATAAAAAGAAATTAAAGCGCCCACCGCCACAAGGGCCGCGCCGAAGGAACCACCCGCAACTCTTGCCACGTCAGCCAGCGGACGCTCGCTGAGCGCGGCATCTGGAAGAACGCCGACTACCACCCGCTGAATGAGCGCATAAATCACAGTACAGGCGATGAGAGCGGTGAACAATGCGAAGGCAGCATCGCGGCGGGGATTCTTGGCTTCGCCCATCGGGGCGAGAGCGGTTTCGAATCCTCCATATGCGAAAACGAGCAGCAGTCCAGCTTTCAGCCACTGGTTCGTCGAAATTGCGGTCGGCGCGCAGGGCACAATCGCGGAAGGATGCGCATGCAGTACAAATAATCCCATTGCGATGACGGCAAAAAGCGGCACGAGTTTCGCCGCAGTAAGGAAATTGCTGACCTGCGTGCCCGCCCGTACCCCGCGCACATTGATGAAGGCGAGCCCGCCGACCAGAACGGTAAGAATCACCATGCGCGGCAGAGGGTCTCGAGTATGCGGCGAGAATTCCCCAAGATAAAGTACAAATAAATTGGCATTGGCGGCCGGAGCGGTTACCTGTCCGAGTAAGAGCATCCATCCCACTTGAATGCCCATTGCACGCCCGAAAGCCACGCGAGCATAGAGGTAGGGACCACCCGCTTGCCGAAAGCGTGAAGCAACTTCAGCAAAGCAGCCGAAAATTATTCCCATTCCAGCGCCGGCTAATAGCACAGCTGCGGGGCTGAATTTTCCGAGTAGGCCAGCGACAGTGGACGGCAGTCCGAACACACCGCTGCCGATCACTGAGTTCACCACCAGCGCGGTCAGGCTCCAGCGGCCGATGGCGCGAACGAGTTGCTGATTACGAGCGACTGGCGGGATCGTTTCCGGCATCGCGTGGTTTTACCACAAAAGGGGAGACGCACGGACGGTGATGGCGACCATAGCGGGTCGGTTTCGCGCGAGCTTGGACTGCCGAGAGCCCGCCCTCAGCTTTCCGAAGGGCGCTTCGGAGTTCGTGCCGGCTTAGAAAATTAATTCTGAGAATGCCTGTCTTTCAGAAATGCTTAAGCCCCGCGCGATTACGTTTGAAAAGCCCCGTCAATCAAGGGTTTGAGCCGAGTGACCTTTTCCCGGACCAAAGTAATGCGCAGGCTTACGAAAGGTGCATGTCCGTGAGACATCTATTCGCTGAACATTGCGGATGAGATGTTTGACAGGCAAACAGAATGGCCATCAACGACATGAATGACCTACATCTCCGAATCGCGCGCGTCACTGAGGATCTGCGGACCATTCAGCAGGAACTGAACTGCGCCGCCATGCAGGCTCCCAGCGACCCGGAACTTATGGAAACGCTGAACTCCCTATCGGAGACGGAGCCGATCGAAACCTTACGTTCGGCGCTCGACCAGATGCGTCATTTCCTCTGGTTTTATGCAGAAGTGATGAATAACGAACCGGAACTGGGAGATAAACTACGGCAAGCCAGCGCGGCGAAAACGGCAACTGACGAGACACCTAAGTCGGGGAGTTCTTTTCTCGATCGCCTTTCCCGCGCCGATGAGGTCATGCTGCTCCATCATCTGGCCGAGTCGAGACGGCGCAAGCCAAATTAGACCCTGCTTGCTTGATTCGTCCGTCGCAGTTTCCTTGCTGCTAGGCTCGCTGCGTCTTCGCTCAGAAATCCCGTCCACCAACGATCGTTTCGCGCACTTCGGCCGTCGGACTCAGCACTGTGAAACTTGCCTCCGCGCCCGGAGTCAGACGCCCTTGTTGCTCCAGGCCCAGGGCGTGCGCAGGATTCAGCGTGGCCGCCCGTATGGCATCCTGCAAGCTCCAACTCGAAAACTGTAGGACATTCTTCACAGCGCGATCCATGGTGAGTACGCTTCCGGCCAGGCTGCCATTCGACGTGCACTTTCCATCTTTCACATCGACTTCGATGGGGCCAAGCTGGTAGCGCCCATCGGGCATGCCAGTGGCAGAAATCGCGTCGGTGATAAGCACGGCGCGTTCGCGACCTTTCATCTGCAGGAAAAGCTTCACGATCGGCGCTGCAACATGAATTCCATCGACGATGATGTCGGCGGTGATGCTGTCATCGGTGAGCACCTCGCCGATGATCCCGGGATCACGATGATCCAGCGGACGCATGGCGTTGAAAGTATGAGTAGCGTGCCGCGCTCCGGCTTGCACTGCATTTTGTGCGGTCGGCATCTCCGCGTCAGAGTGCCCAATACTGACGCAGACCTGGCGGCGCGACGCCTCCGCAATCACTTCCATAGCACCAGAAAGTTCCGGTGCAATGGTCAACATGCGCACGTGCCCGCGCGCGGCCTGCCAGAGGCGTTCGAAAATTTCAATCGTAGGTGTGACTAGATTCTCCGGCGGATGCACTCCGCGCCGCTTATGGCTGAGAAACGGTCCTTCGAGATGAATGCCCAGCGGCCGAGCCTGCGTTGAATCGCGATTGCCCGCTGCTGCTTCAATCGCATCGGCCAATCGTCCGAGGGCTGTGCACGTCGCGTCTAGAGGGGCGGCGACCGTAGTCGGAAAGTATCCAGTTACTCCGTGGGTAATCAGAAACCTGCCCAGGCGCGGCAGATCGGACGGCGACGCGCGCATTACATCCAGTCCGGCTCCGCCATGCATATGGATGTCGATAAAACCCGGTGCCAGTACGGCGTCCCCAAAGTCGATCAGCGAAGCATTTCCCGGAGTTTCTTTCGCGGAGCGCGACGATATTTCGGAGATCAGTCCGTCTTCGATCACCAGTAGTGGATTCTGAATCTCCTCGACTGGAGTATAGAGTCGGCTGGCGGTGAATGCGGTTTTCATGACTGTCGCGGTTGAACGAAAATCTATCGTAGCCGTATGGCAGGCTTCCGACAACACTCCGCACCAAAGGGGCCACTTTGATCGAGTCCGGGCCAGTCGGCATTCGACTGGTCACTTGCACTTTCCTTGCGGTTCACTGGTGCGTGTCGGCGGGTGTTATAATTTTGTGTCTAGTCCTGCTAAGAGCTGCAGATCCTCCAGCGCTCTGGGACAAGTCGGGGAGTGGCTCAGCCTGGTAGAGCACCTGGTTCGGGACCAGGGGGTCGGAGGTTCAAATCCTCTCTCCCCGACCAATAACCTCAATCCCGTCATTGAATTAGCCGACTTGCCGATTTTGCCGTTTCCAAAACTTGGGTCCATTTGGGTCCATAAGCGTGTACTAAATCGCCCACGACGGCTTCGTCTCTTTCCTGCTGCATATGTTCTTGAGTGCGTTCCTAGATTCAAACTGACTCCCGACAGCGCATTTTCTTTGCAGCTTGCGGGCGTAACTGTTTAAATCAGGCCTTGTCACAACTTTGCGCCTTTTGTTCGCTAGATCGGCGATAGGGTGGGGACTCCATCTTTCGCTCCCGCCGAGGTGTACAATTCGTCCGCCTCACTAACAATCAACAAAACAACAAGGAGGACGTATGCGTCGATCACTGTGGATGCTTGCAATCGCTTTGGGGCTCATCGCGGCATGGTCCATCGGACGCCTTCAGGCGCAAGGGGACAAGGTGACCTTCGATGATCCGAATCACGCGAGCCTTCACTGCATCCGAGTGGCGGCAGAGCGGGTGTTTCCTCCGCGACGCTTTGGGGAGACCCAAACGCCGGCGCGGCTGGTACGTACACGAAATTCGTCCCCGGATGGGATGCTGGCTGGCACACCCACACCGCCGATGTATGGATCGTAGGCATCAAAGGTGCCTATCTCTACAAGGACGAAGCCGGCGAGAAGCGCGTAGGCCCGGGCGACTTCCTCCGCGTCCCCGGCGGGCATAAACACTGGAGTGGCGGCGACAAGAAAGAAGGCGCCCTGTTCTATACAGAAACTTCTGGCAAGTTCGATCTGATCCCGGCCAAGTAGATTGAATAAACATGTAGGGACAGACGCCCTCGGCTGTCCGGTCGAGCGAAACTCGACAGCGTGGGTACCCACTCTAAATTCGGGTCCTTTGCGATTTTAGAGTGGGGCTGAACGCAAATTCGCAATGAAACGATGAGATCGCGGTAGGGACGATCATGTGCTGATCGCCCCCGCGCCGCGTCCGGATCTGGGGAGGGGTCGCGAGAATCGCGATCCCTACTCCGATCAAGTGAGCCAAAGGAGAACTGGTTTGCTTCGGGTTAGATGAGTGAAATAAAGATTTCTCAACAGTTTACTGATCTAACTGAGTGTTTCGCGTACCCCAACTTCTTTTTCAGCCAGTCGTTCTTCCATTTCTTCTTGGCTCTTTTCCGTAAGCTCGTTGGGATGAGTGATTCCGAGTTTCCGATAACAGCATCAAAGAGCGTCAGAGAGACATTTGCGTGAACGCAGCCAATATCGCCAGGTTAAACGAAGCACCCCTCCGAGCCGTTTACAGGTCGGCTTGACTGCACTGACGATTGACTAAAGCGCACGTTGTGCCGGTCGCATGAGACGCTGTTCCTTAGCCTCCGCCATCGGGCCTGGAGTGGATCAAGCATAGAAAGTTTTGGATAAGGAAGAGAATAGGTGAGCAGATCGAAAATGACCGTTCAGCTTGACTATCCTGATCTGCGAGAAGCTGTCGCCGTTTGAGAGTCAAGGTCACGCCGTGGCCAAATTTTCGGGGAGGCGGAAGTGGGATCCGCAATCTCGTCGCTTTTGCGCTGGCGAACGAGGAGTGCATCCCGCGGCCGAAGCGTTGTTCGCGGCCCTCTATTCCGAACTGCATCGAGTAGCCAAGCGTGAACTAGCGCGACAGGGCCCACGTCAGTTAGTGCCACCACTCTGCTGCACGAAGCCTATCTCGATATGGCGGCGCGCGATGGGCCTTCGTTTCCCGACGGGCGCGATTCATCGGTTATGCCGCGCGAGTCATGCGGGGACTAGTTATCGACCATGCCCGAGAGCGGCACGCCCAGAAGCGGGGCGGCTTATTCGAGCTTACTTCGCTAGACATCGCAAGCGAGGGATGAATGCAAGTAGATCTCCCAGCGTGACCAATCAGAATTGGACGAATGCCCCAGAAGTGGCCTGCACTGCTGAGATCGTTGACCTGAAGTTCTTCTGTGGGTTCCATCGTGGAAATTGACCCCCTTGCGGGACATTCCGGAACGTACGGTGCAGCGACACTGGGAGAAAGCGCGCATTTATCTCCATCGCAAGATTCGCTCTGACTTGTAGCTTTGAGGAGTCTATGTCCACACTTCACCGCGACGAGTGGCTGGCGTTAAGCCCATATCTGGACCAGGCTCTCGCCATGACCGACGACGAGCGCACCGAGTGGCTGTCGGCGTTCCGAGCAGCATCACAGCGTCGCATGCGCAGGTGAGAGTCTGCTTAACGAACATCGACTATGGCAGTAGAAGGTTTTCTGGAGAAGGGCTCGCCCGCGCTACCAAGTTCGCCTGGACTGGCGGGGCAGACTGTTGGCTCGTATACGCTGATCTCGCAGATTGGCGAGGGTGGAATGGGAAGCGTCTGGCTGGCCGAGCGCAACGACGGGCGCTTCGAGCGGCGAGTCGCGGTGAAGTTTTTACGGGTAGCGGTAGCCGGGCGTGGGGGCGAACAGCGGTTCAAACGTGAAGGAGCATTTTGGGCGGCTAGTCCACGAGCATATCGCGGAACTAGTGGATGCAGGCGTTTCTCCAGCGGGACAGCCGTATCTCATTCTGGAGTATGTCGAAGGCGCCCACATTGACCGCTATTGTGACGACCGCATGCTTGATGTGGAGGCTCGGCTCCAGCTCTTTCTAGACGTGTTGGTCGCGGTCGCGCATGCACACGCCAATTTGATCGTGCACCGGGACATCAAGCCATCAAATGTGTTGGTAAGCAGGGACGGACAGGTCAAACTACTGGATTTCGGCATTGCCAAGCTGCTCGAAGGAGAAGGCCAGGAGGGATTGGCGAGCTGCTCACGGTAGAAGGCGGCCGGGTGATGACGCCGGAATATGCAGCCCCCGAGCAAGTGACTGGCGCGCCGGTGACGACTGCCACGGATGTCTATGCGCTGGGCGTGCTGCTGTATGTATTGTTGACGGGCCAGCACCCAGCTGGCAGCGGCTCCCACTCTCCGGCAGACTTGCTTAAAGCCATCGTTGATACGGAGCCAACGCGCCTGTCGAGAATCGCGAGCAGGAGAGAAGCCCAGGAAACCATGAAAACGCAGCCAGATGCCAGGTGACGCCCACTAGTCCGAGCCGTTTACAGGTCGGAGACCTTGATACATTGTCGCGAAAGCCTTGAAGAAGAATCCGCAGGAGCGCTATGCGTCAGTAACGGCGATGACGGATGATCTACGTCGGTACCTGCGGCATGAACCGATCAGTGCGCGACCAGACACGATCTCATATCGCGCGGCGAGGTTCGTGCCGGAATCGGAACGCTGTAGCCCTCCGGCGCTGGCTTTGTGGCGAAGCACGAGTGCATCACCGGTACTGTGATGCAAACCCGCACAGCACGCAGGCAGCGCGACTTCGCCTTTCGCCAACTTTCCCGCGCGGAAGCGATCAACGACCTCAACTCTCTTCTCCTCTCCGATTTGGCCCCATCCGGGAAACCTTTCACGGTCGACGAACTGCTAGCGAGTGCGGAACACATAGTCGGACGGCAGCACGGCGGAAGCGATGCTGATCGCCTGGAAATGCTCGGAATTCAATGGCACGCCTAAGACACAGTTCAGGAAGAATATGAAAAAGGGCGGCAGTTGCTCGAAGAAGCTCACAACGCGCGCTGGCGCTGCCGGAGCCATCGACTCGTGCCAGAGCGTCCTGGCGCTGGCGCAGGCACTGTCTCGAGGCGCCGACCTTGCGCGAAGTGAGGCCCTGTTCCAGCAAGGGATCCGGGAGCTTCCCAATGAACCCGTGTCGCGCTCGATCGAGTTACTGTATGCTGCTTGGCGGCGAGATCGCGCAGAATAGTGGTGACGCAAGCGAGGGCGTGGCGCGAGCGCAGGCTGCAGAGCGTCTATTGAAACAGTGGCCTGACCGGTCCGAACTACTGGAACTCAACACAACTCTGTTCCTGGCCGAGTCGTATCGCGCCGCTGGGCGCTTGCGAGAGGCTAACTCCGCGTTCGAGCAGGCGGCAACACGGTTGACAGCGCTAGGGCGTGACGCACGCAAAAGGCCAGTACGCTCTCTAATAATTGGGGTGTTGCTCCGGCTGTGCCGGGAGAGACCGGAGAGGAGGAGGATGTTAGAGGCGATGCATAGCGCGAAACGAGAGCGAGCAGAGTGTCGAGATGCTTTGCTGAAACGGCCGGTCATGCGAAGACTGGAGCGACTGAAGGTAGCGGCGACTATCGAGCGGGGTATCAAAGGCGTTGAAGCGGCGACACATGGCGATCGGCCAGGGGTTGTTGTTGCGGGCCTCCATCTATCGCGGCCAAGGCGACCTGGAGCAATCCGCGCGGATGCTGTCCGAAGTGGAGCAGCGCCTGCGCGGAGCCTCCCGGCCGCGCATATCGTATTCGCATCCCTTGCGTCCAGCAGTCCCTCAACGCGCAGGCGCGCGGTGACGCCGCGACTGCTATGCGATTGGCAAATCAAGCGGTCAGTATCACGGAACCTTTAGTCAAAGCAGGGCGTGCAGGCGCCTTTTATCTGCAAACTTTTCTCATCCGCCGATCCGAGATTGAACTCGGCGCTAGTCATCCAGATGAGGCGGCCGCAGATGCGCGCAGGCTCTTAGCGCGTTGCAGGCAGACACACGCCTGGGACGTTTTCGAGCTACCAGGGTCGTGCATACTTGGCTCTAGCTCGTGCTCTTGATGCTCAAGGCAAGAAGGGCGAGGCTCACGCGCTGCTCTTTCTGCAGCAGATCAACTCCAACGCTTGCGGCCCCGATCACCCCAACACTAGTGCCGCCCGGCAGTTCGCAAGTCTCGATCCGCATCGCTAATAACTACCCGCCAAATTCATTTCGAGTCACGTGTCGTCTTCTTCTGTGCGATTTCGATATTCAGAACAGAGGTGAGTCTAGTCTCTGAAGACAAACCTCGCAAGCTTGATAGAAGGTCAGGTTTTCGCTATGCCTTCCGGGACTACGGGTGTAACGAACAAAGGTTGGCACACTATTGACGAACGCTAGACCGGTACTCAGGAATGCTCGTAGCGGTGCGAATGAATCGGTATTGATCTTCTAAATCGGAGCATCGAAATGAAGGAGCACAGATGTCTCACAAACCTGCGCAGCATCGATTGCCAGTAAGCTTCGTCACCACCTTCGTAATTCTGTAGAAGGTAGTGATAGCGATTCATCGCTGATCGTGGGCATCGTGGTCATTGTCACGAGCACTGCCATCGCCGATATCTACCTTCCCAACTTATTTCCATTTCTCAATCTCACCGGCTCTCGGGAACATACAGCAGCCTGGAAATGTCGACCTGATGCCGTTCTTCAGAGCCGCAACAATGGCAGAAGCTGCGCAACCTGCCACCAGCCTAGCGACGCCTTCGGACTCAGTGCCACCAATGCGCAACTCCGATATCTGATCACCGGAGGCAGGGATCCGCTATGACCAGGTGGATGGTTCCACCTGTCCCACTGGCCCCTCAACAACGATCTGGTCAGGAACAGCGGCTCATTCGCCGGATGCCGCGCCAATACGACCGACTGATCCGCTCCGCAATATACAATCACCGCCGTTCAAGACCCGTACGGTTGTGCCTCACGACCGATTCTCAAGGACAGCAGTGGTCTCCGTCTATCGGCGACCTTTGCCCACTACCGATCTAGGCTTTACGAGCGCAGCCGTGTTCGATGGGCGGGAATCGTTTGTCACCCCCTGGATAGTGGACAAACCTTCGCTGCCAATCTGAACCGGATCGACAGAACAGGCGATAGACGCAACCCTAACTCATGCTCAAGGCACGGAGCCCGCTACGCTCACGCAACGCGGACAGATAGTTGGCTTCGAACTGGCTCTGAACTACGCACAACGATCGAGATTTTGGTGCGGGAACTTATCGAGAGGAGCTAACGGCGGAGCGGAGTATCTGTCGACGTAAAATTCTATCCGGGAATTAACGATTCCTGGGCGCGGATCCAAGGGGAATGCTTTCAATCCAAACGTATACGATTAACATCTTCCAAAACTCCAGGAACCGCAGCAAGCTCGATTGGCGTGGGAGAGAACCGCTCTCGATATTGTCTTCTCGTACATCGATCACGAGATCAAGGAGGAATACTCACGAAACGGAATTCTGCGACTGATCCTGGCCCTATTCACAAGGATCTGGTGGATCCGGCAGCCCAGCATCTCTGGGGTTACGGCTACGGAGAAAAACATCTTTGGAATGAATGACATTTTTGCTGGAGGTCTGTAATGAAGTCGTACCGAGCCCTCTGTATCGGCCCACTCGTCTTGCTCATTGTCATCGCTGGCTGTGGTGGTGGTAGCGGGTTTGATCCCAATAAGGTGGTTGTGATTGTTTCACCGGCAACGGTCGCGATCCCGGCAAGCGGCCAGGTGACTTTGCAAGCCAACGTTACAAGTAGTCCCGCTCCAGTGGTGAATTGGTTCATCGCCGAGCTAACGACAAATGGCGCAAGCGGCGCGCAGTGCAACTGGGTGGGCGGCACGCCCCCTGCTGGACCATGCCCAGACGGCACGATTCAGCAAGTAACAGTCGGCAACTCTCAGACAGTGACGTACTATGCTCCCGGCATCTCGGGTACGTTCCACGTTATTGCTGAGTGGACTCTTTGGGGATCACCGGTAATTAAGGATGGTACGTCAGTCATCACCGTCGGTCCTTAAGTTCGAGCGAAGATTCGTGAGGAAATCAGATGTCGGCCCGATTCCCCGATTCGGTGCGCCTTTCGTCACTTGTGAGCCCTCCATTTGCACCGCACAATTGCCGAAACAGGGAGGCTTTATGAGTAAAGCAATTAGAACTATCCTGAGCGTTGTGGTCGGCCTATCGCTTTTGGGCGCGATGGCGATGGCCCAGGCTGGCGGGAACAACACCGAAAAAGATAAGAATAAACCGCAGCGTAGCCGCCTCGGAAAAGTCGCGTTCTGGCGCCATCACCAAGACGCCGACAAGAACGCGAAACCAGCCAAGGCCACGCAGGCGCCGTCCAAACAGGCTCGTGCTCAAGCTAAGACAGCGCAGGCGAAACCGGTGCCGGCCAAACAGATTGCTGGCAACAAGAACCAGAAGCAGGAGCAGCATGCCAGCAACGTGAGCAAGCCTTCCACCAAGAAGGCACCTGCTGCGAACAAGACCAAGCCGCCACAGGCGCAAGATGACCCTAAGGCTGCTTTGCTAAAGCAGTAGCTTCGCAGACTCATCCGGTCGCTCTAACCTCAAGCGCGCCGCTAGGAAGCCTTGCATGGGGAGGGCATCTGGCCGTCAGGCCTGACCTCCCCGCTACCGCCGCACTTCCTCGACGCGAATCCGCTCGTCATTCCCGTTCAAGAACGATAATCGTGCCGCGGACCTGATGGACCTGTACCCGAATTCCTCTTCGGAGTCCGCCGTATTCCAAGATGCAATCGCTTGGGACTCGGTCACACGGTCTACGTCATTGACCCAAAAGCTCGGCTAGGTTTCGCAGTCCGAGCGATCTTCTCGAGCTTGCCTATTCTTATTAGCGGGCTGTCAAAGCTGGGCAAACTTCTCGGGACGGCGAATGATCATCCGGTCCCTACAGATACTCCGAAGCCAATTCCGCCCAAGTAGTCGAGGCAGCAGGTGTTTCTCTCACACATGCCCGCAGCGACGTGCGAGAACGGGTTTCGCATTCACCTTACGCTCAACGACGGCTCTGCGGGCGAGTGTCGATTTCCAACCGCGGCTGTCGACCCTGCGTCCCATATCCCCAGGATACCGAAATCATCGCGAACGTAGTCACCAGCCCGCATCATCTTTCCGCAACCACGGTCACCGGCCGCATCCATCGCATGACTGAACTTTTCGGCCGTGTCGCTCCGGAGTCACTCTCGATCAGGCGCGCGCCGAAGTTGCGCTCCGTCTACTCCACGATGAAGAAAGACCACGCCCAAGTGTATGCGGGTGTGCTCCAACTGCGGGAATTTGGCATACAATTTTGCTCACGGAGTAGAGCCGGAAAATATTTATGAGTTTCGACCAGTGGACAATCTGGAAGCGGGTGTTCACAGTGAACGCATTGGGCGCTGTTGGCGTCACGTTCGGGTTCGTCTCTTCTGAAGCGAAGCTGTCGCCCACCTACTGCGTGCCAATAGCCGTGTTTACTCTTGCTTTTCTGAACCTAATGCTACTGATTGTGCGCCCTAGAATTTTGGCTGCCAGAGCGGAGGGAAAGCCGAATCAGGCTCTTACAGTAATGGTCGATGTTGTTCGGAGGCGGATGCTCATTGTGCTCCTCGTGGTACTTCAACTGGTCGGTGTATCTCGGGCAGCAACGGCGGCTATTACGGTCCTTCAAGTGGGGGGCGGTGATGTTCGCAGCTTAGCAGACCCATCAAACCTTAGTTTTTGGATGGTGGTCTATTCGGCAGTAATGATTGTGATTGCAGGAGTTTGGTTAGCGAGTGCCGTCGGTCTTGGGTGCAGCCGATCTTGGGCTTGGTGGCTTGCTCTAGTGCTAAACGGTCTCGCTGCGAGCATAACGGTTGTTCTGCAAGTGCTGGATTGGCATTCGTATCCGACCGACATCGGTGCGCTTACCGCAGTTATTCTCCTGCTTGTTCCAGCGGTGAGGAGCGGAATCGGAGGCACACGACTCCAAGTGCAGCGTGCATAGTATCCCGTCAACTCTTAACGTCCGCATTTCAACACCCGATCTCAGGACGACCGTCATGAGATGGGTCCTCGGTTGTTTTCTGGGTTTCTGAACTATAGGGAGCACTGGTGGGGATTCAGTACACCAGGAAGGTGATCAGATGCGATTTCGTTCAGAGCTTCTCCAGCCGCCGAAAAAGGACTCGAAAGCCTTTCTCACGAGAATCTACGACGTGTACAGAAGTCCTGATGGTCACATCGCTGGTGATGAGGAAATCTCCCCGGCTACCAACACTGAGGACCCAAGCAAGACCACTGAGGCAGGCATCCCTGCAAACGTAACTGTCCGAAATAGCCGTTCTCGGTTCAAAACGGCTATTTCGGAGTTCTAAAGCAAATTCCCGCACTCTGGGCAGCGGTACTACGCCGACCTAGCACTGGAAGTGGTTGAAAACGGTGCTACATCCCCCGATTTAGAGTTGTAGTGTGCCGGGCTCTAGCACGGGAGCAGTCAGATTTCTCACCTCGTCCGTGAGAGTTCTAAAATCGTCCACTAAGCCGAGCAATAACCTCAATCCCATCATTGAACTAGCGAGCTTCCTTCCCAAGTTTCCGGAACTTGGGTCAATTTGGGTCGGTTAAGCAATCCCTCAACTTTTTCCACCGCCGCCCGAGCATCCGCCGGGATCGAGGCAAGTAAACTCCGCGGGTGATCTCCGACGAGGAGTGCCCGAGGAGTGCCCGAGAAGTGCTTGCACCGTGCCCAGAGGTGTTTCGACTGCGTCCAGGAGCGTCGCGTTGGCATGGCGCAGCCAATGCCAGTTCATGCCGACAAGCCCTAGCTTCTTGCACGTAGACTTGAGCTGGCGATTCGTTAGATTGTGCCGGTCGAACGCGCCCCCTCGCGAGTCGCAAAAACCAGACCTTCTGGATTCATGACGGCTGGATTACCGCCGTTCAGTAACCTGCACCGCCCGATCGAAATCCCATAGATCTCACCGCATCCGCCGCAAACGCTAGTGGCTCAATTCAAACGACCCTATCGAAACTGCCCCGACCACGCTAACTTGGGCATCCCACATTTCTGCCTCGTGGCAGTCCCGATAGGGATCTATCGTTTATCGGGAACAATGCCGAGGATTCGTTCCGGTTCGCGTGGTTCCTGAAAAGGTCTCTGTAAATGGAGAATCCCTGCACCGCGGCAGCCGTCGTTCGCTTCGACAGTAAGCCAAGGAAGATTTCATGCCTCCTATGTGTCAGGGAATCGTTGGAGATTCTTGATATGATCGCTGAGCCGGCTCCGAGGATAGGAACTCAAGCCGCCGCAGAGGCCTCGACGCAATGAATCGCACGGTTCTCGGTTTGCTGTTTGCAGTTTGTTCGACAGCACATCTCTCTTCGCAGATGTCCAATATGCACACTCCGACATTTACGAAGGATGTCGCGCCGATCCTGCAGAAAAACTGCCAAAGCTGCCACCGGCCGGGCGAGGCTGCCCCATTCTCAATGCTCACGTACGAGGAGACGCGGCCCTGGACCGGAGCCATGAAACTGGCCGTGAAGCAGAAACTGATGCCGCCATGGTTTGCCGATCCTCAGGTTGGACATTTCGCGAATGACCGGGCGCTCTCTCAAAAAGAGATTGACACAATTGTGGCGTGGGTGACCGCCGGCGCGCCCAAGGGCGATCCCAAAGACATGCCTGCACCCGTGAACTTTGTGGAAGGATGGGGCATTCCAAAACCGGACGTGACTTTTCAGTTGCCCAAAGACTTCTCCGTGCCGGAATCGGGCATGGTCGAGTATCAATATGTCATCGTGCCCACCGGCTTCACGGAAGATAAATGGGTGCAGGCCGCCGAAGTCCGACCTACGGAGCGCTCCGTGGTTCACCACATCATCGCGTACATTCGCGAACCCGGATCGAATTACTTCAAAGACCAAAAGCGAGGAGCTTTCTTCGAAGCTCCTCCGGCCAAGACGGATGAGAACGTTGACACCAGCGCTCTGCCCAGCGATTTTCTGGTTGGCTATGCTCCCGGCCAGCCCGCGGAGGTCCTACCCGTAGGCGAGGCGAAATTGGTGAAGGCCGGATCCGACATCGTATTCGAGGTGCACTACACGCCCAATGGAAAAGCGGTGATGGACCGAACCAAACTGGGCCTGGTATTCGCCAAAGAGCCTCCAAAGAAAAGAGTGCAGACGTTGTCGGCGGTCAATGGCACTTTCAAGATTCCCCCCGGCGATCCCAACTACCGCGTGGATGCTTCTTTTGAAATTCGCAAGGAAGTGATCCTGGCCTCGATTCATCCACACATGCACGCCAGGGGAAAGGATTTTGAATATCGCATCGTATTTCCGGGCGGTGAGACACGGACGATCCTGCGCGTGCCGCAATACAACTGGCACTGGCAGCTTTGGTACAACCTCGATGAGCCGATTGTGCTCCCCCCTGGGGCGCGAATTGAATGCACAGCGCATTTCGACAACTCGCCGAACAATCCGGAGAATCCAGACCCCACAAAGACGGTGATTTGGGGGCAGCAGAGCTGGGACGAGATGATGGTTGGCTTCTTCAACCTGGTTTACGATCCGCGGATCTCTCCCAAAGACTTGCTGCCGGAAGCGAAAGCTGTCGCGAACAGCAAGGCTTCAATCGCGGATCATTGACTCCGAAGGCTGAACATTCAGGACCACCGACAACTCCAATATGAAGATTGCTCCTCGCGTCCTGATTATCCTCGCCGTGCTTTCTGCATTTTCCACGGCTCAGTCTGGTCCCCACCAAAGAAACACCTCCTTGTCATCGGATAAGAAAAAAGACACCGGACTCCGTGTCCCATGCCATGGCTGCCATCGAGCGACTGGGCCTGGAACCCGGGCTGTGGGACACCACACTTCGCACCGACACTCCAGTCCGGCCATGAATAGCGTGCGAACTACTTTACCCATTCCGTTAGCTCCCGCAGTTTGAGTCGCATGCCGCCTGACAAATAAGGCAACCGAGAGCACCGATCCTTTGCCCCCATAGTTCAAGCGCCGCGCGTTAATGAGAGAAACGCGGGCGAGAAAGGTTACAGAGCTTATGAAACTTGTGACCACGAAGTTGAGCCGGTGGACGCGTTACAATATGTTTTCGTTCTTGCATCCTTGCCATACGAACTTATGACATCTCTTCAAGAATTCAGATGCGAAATCTGCGGAACGATCACCAGCAACCCTCTTCACTGGTTTGTGATTCAATGCCGCGATTCGGAGCTCACGGTTCTCAAATGGAACTTCGAAACTGCAAATGCCGCTGGCGCCCGGCACTTTTGCGGAGAAGCCCACGCTGAGGTTTACATCAGCCGGTGGTTCGACTCGGCATGCTCGCCGCCGAGGCCGGACTTTCTCCAGTCGGGGTCGGCAAAGTAGTGGGGCGATTGATGGAGCGCGTTCGAACGTTTGGCGCCACCGGGTGGAGGAGGAACGCGAAATGATGCTGACTCTGATTGCTGCTGGCGGGGTCCTTGCGCTGCTGTCTTTGCCGTTTGTCCTGTGGCGGAAGCGCAAAAAGGATCAGCGCGAGATCGCGCAGCACAGCATTACGGTGGAGGACCTCCACTCGCTGCTGGCCTCCAAGCAGGAAGTATCTCTTTTTGATGTGCGCCAGCCGCTAGACTTGTTAGCCTACCCTGAGATTATTCCGGGCGCACGGAGGATTGCGCCGAACGAGGTGCTCGCTGATCCATCGTTGATCCCCCATGAGCGGGAAGCCATCGTGTACTGTACTTGCCCCGGTGAAAAGACCAGCAGAGCGGTTTTGCATCGCGCGTTGGCTGCGCATTTCTTCCGGATCAAATTCCTCACGGGGGGATTGGCCGCCTGGAAAGCGAAAGGCTATCCGGTCGAGCCGTACCGGGAAGTTTTTCACCTCTATACTCCGAGTTTGGCTCCTCATTGAACCTGGGACCTTAACAGTCGTGGCTGTCTTCGTCGCTGTTGATTCGGGGCTGAGCCTCGTCCGGCCAACTGAAGTCAAATCGAGATTAACCTGCTCCCGCCTTGACCGGCCGAAACGCGAATGTTAATTTCGGTTCCACACGTGACTCTCCCGGGGGAAATCGCTCTGAGCGGGGCAACGAAGTCGCCTCAATCCGTCGACCTTCAATGCGCCGATCTTCAATCTGTTGATCTTCGTCCCCCCGATCATGGCGCCGTCGACCAGAGCCGGCGCGAATTTCTTATCCGTTTCTGTCAGGGTTCTGGAGCGACGTTGATTCCGGCGAGCTTGTGGGGTCTTGCATTTCCGGCTGACACATCCTTCGCATCGCGCGGCGCTCCGGTCGCCGCCGAATTTCATTTGAAGCCGCACTATCGAAGCGAGCGGTCTCTTGATGCGACACTGCAGAAGGTGCAGGCGGGCCTCGACGATTTCATCACGGAAAAATATTCTGAGCAAATTACCGCGATACTTGGGGAGTGGAACGCCAGCATGTTACGGTCTGCTCGGGAAACGCAAGCGATCGAAAGAGTTCTGACAGCCGATTTCTCCGGAGCCTCGCTCCAGCCCTCGGAGTCACGAGTCGTGCGATTGAATCCGGCGCTTCAAGTGCGCCGAAATAAGTTCGCCAACGATGCCACTCTTGGCCGCGATAGGTTTCTTCGAGAGTGGCAGTCCACCTTCAGCGCGTTCTCGAGACTTGTGACTGCCGAATTCCAGATCACGGGCATCGACGCAGGCGACTCCACGGCCTCTGCTTCTCAACTTCCTGGACGATTGCGGACTCGCATTCGCTATGAAATTGCGGGGACCAGCGCTGGTTTTTACCGGGAACAGCGCGTCGGGAGTTGGGATTTAGTATGGGAGCCGTCTTCTTCGAGCGAGTTTCGGATCCGCAGTTGGCGGGCACTCGATGAAACGCAAGCACGGTCGGCCTCCCCTGTTTATGTCGACATCACATCCGGCGCGCTCGGCAGTAACTCTTCGTACTCGACCCAGATGCTGCACGGAACGGACTACTGGCGCACCGTGCTGGACGGCGCCTGTGGCATCGACGTTTATGGACACAATGGAGTATCGGTAGCCGATATCGACAACGACGGCTTCGACGATCTTTACGTTTGCCAGCCTGCCGGCCTGCCCAATCGTCTCTATCGCAATCGCGGCGACGGGACATTCGAAGACATTACCGAATTGTCGGGGCTGGGAATTCTGGAAAATACCGCGTGCGCTCTGTTCGCCGACTTCGGCAATCGCGGGCGCCAAGATGCGATCGTGGTGCGCGCCAACGGGCCGGTACTTTTTCTGAACGAAGGCGGCGGCAAGTTTCGTCAGAAGCCGGGCGCATTCGCGTTCGCGAATCCGCCCCAGGGAACGTTCACCGGCGCGGCCGCTGCGGACTACGACCGCGACGGCTGGCTCGACGTCTACTTCTGCCTCTACGCCTACTATCAAGGCACCGGGCAATACAAGTATCCGTCTCCGTATCATGATGCGGAAAACGGGCCGCCGAATTTCCTGATGCGCAACAACGGCGACGGCACGTTCCGCGACGTGACGGCGATGTCGGGCATGAATCAGAACAACACGCGCTACAGCTTTTGCTGCGGCTGGAGTGACTACAATGGCGACGGCTGGCCCGATCTTTACGTGGTAAATGATTTTGGGCGAAAGAATCTTTACCGCAATAACGGAAATGGAACGTTCGCCGATGTTGCCTCGGAGGCGGGGGCCGAAGATATTGGAGCGGGAATGAGTGTCTCGTGGCTCGACTATGATAACGACGGGACGGAGGATCTTTACGTCGGAAATATGTGGACCGCAGCGGGCGAACGTATCTCGATGCAGGGCGTGTTTAAGAGAGAATCGTCCAAGGAGGTTCGCTCCATTTACCAGAAACACGCGATGGGAAATTCACTGCTCCATAATTCATCGCTCCATAATGGCGATGCGGCTTTCCGGGAGGCAACGAATACCTCGGGCGCTGGAATGGGCCGCTGGGCCTGGTCGAGCGACGCGTTCGATTTCGATCACGACGGTTTCCCTGATCTTTATATTGCCAACGGAATGGTCTCTGGTCCTTCGCGCGCCGAGGCGATGCAGGAAGATCTCAACGGTTTCTTCTGGCGCCAGGTCGTTGCTTGTTCCCCCGATGATGCGCGTGCCTCTCACCAATACGAGCAGGGGTGGAACGCGATCAACGAACTCATCCGTTCCGACGGAACCTGGAGCGGTTACGAACGAAATGTTTTCTACGCCAACAACCGCGATGGTACCTTTTCCGACGTTTCCGGCGTGGTTGGCCTGGATTTCGTGGAAGATGGCAGGGCGTTCGCCCTGGGTGATTTCGATCACGATGGCCGAGTGGAAATATTTCTGAAGAACCGTAACGCTCCGCAGTTGCGGCTTCTAAAGAACGTAATGGAGGATCTGCCGCCATCGATTTCATTTCGCCTGAAAGGCACGAAGAGCAATCGCGATGCGATTGGCGCCTCGGTCACCATTGAAAGCGGCGGAGGGCGCCAGACGCGCATGCTTCAGGCCGGATCCGGTTTCCTGTCTCAGCACAGCAAAGATATTTTCTTCGGCCTCGGGGAGACAAAAGGTCAGGTACGGGCTTCGATTCGCTGGCCCAGCGGCCTGGTACAGGAACTTCACGACCTGCCGTTCAATCATAGAATTTGGATGGTCGAAGGGGCAGAACCTTCGCGCCTCGAGCCCTTAAAAACGGACGTGAACAAGCGCGTTGCCTTGCCTTCGGAAGCGATACGGGAACATGAACTGCTTCCGACTCAGGTTGAAACCTGGCTCCTGGCACCTGTTACAGCGCCGGACTTTTCACTTCCCGATCTGTCGGACCAGGTTCGAACGCTGTCGGGACTTCGCGCCAAGACGACGCTCCTGAGTTTCTGCACGACCAAGTCACCGGATTCTCGGGAAGAGTTGACCGTACTCCGTAAAGTTTACAACGATTGGGCGAAGAGAGGCTTGCAGCTGATTGCGGTGAATGTCGACGATCCTGCCGATGACCAGGTTCGTGCCTTCGCTAAAGAAATTCCTTTTCCAATCCTGCGTGGATCGGATGATGTCGCTGCGATCTACAACCTTCTCTACCGCCACTTGTTCGACCGCCATCGCGACCTCAGCCTTCCAACCTCGTTCCTCATCGACAGCAACGGCGACATCGTCAAGGTATATCAGGGACCGATCGTCCCAGAACATGTTGAGCGAGACTTCCAGAGCATTCCGCGCACTGATGCTGCCCGACGAGCACGCGCTCTGCCTTTCCCGAGTGCAACATACGCTCTGGAATTCGGCCGCAACTATCTTTCGTACGGCGCTCTGTTTTTTCAGCGCGGATATCTTGATCAGGCCGAAGCTTCATTCGGGCGAGCGTTGCACGATGATCCGTCCAGCGCCGAAGCTCTCTACGGCATCGGAAGCGTCTACCTGAATCAAAAAAAGAACGTGGCCGCGCGCGAATCTTTTGAACGCGCCGTGAAACTTCAGGCTAATTATCCCGACACTTTCCCCGACGCCTGGAACAACCTCGGAGTGATCGCCACGCGCGAAGGACGAGTGGACGATTCGGTTCAGTGCTTTCAAAAAGCGCTAGTGCTAAACCCACATCATCTTCTCTCGCTCGACAACCTGGGCAACGCCTATCGTCTGCAAAAGCGTTGGGACGAGGCTCGCCAAGTGCTGGAACGCGCACTCGAAGTCGCGCCGCAAGATCCTGAGGCGAACTATAGTCTGGGAATGGTTTACGCACAGACCGACGACACGACGAAGGCCTACGAATATTTGCAGCGTGCACTGAAGGCTCGTCCGGATTACCCTGAGGCCCTGAACAATCTCGGTGTGCTTTACCTCGCCACTCAGCGGCGCGACCAGGCGGTGGAAAGTTTTGAAGAGTGCATTCGTGTGGCGCCGGGATTCGATCAGGCTTATTTGAATTTAGCCCGCGTTTATGCGCTGGAGGGCACGCGCGACAAGGCGCACGAATTGCTACTCGATCTGCTCAAACGGAATCCAAACCACGCGCAGGCGAAACAGATGCTTGAACAACTGCAACCGTAAGTCTTTGGTCCCGCTTAAGGCTTCGGTGTCGGAGCGGTCAGCAAATCGACGAGCATTTTGTAAAACCGTTCCGTATTCAAATCAACCTGTATTTCGACCGGCGGTCCCGCGCTCTTTGGCTTGGCCTGCTCCGACCAACTCAAAGTATTTCCATAATCGGCGCCGCGGCTGAGATCGACATCCAGGTAACGTGTTTCTTTCGCGGTGATCAGAGTCGGATCGAGCCATGCCAGCGCGGCAAGTTCATCCCACAAGTAATTGTATTGGCCGTACAGATGCGAATATGTTCCGACATAGCGAGCCGCGGGCGTATTGCCCGCTTTTACCCGGTTGAGCAAGTCCGGAGTGAGCCGGGTCTTCAGAGAAATGTCGACAGTGGTGCAGACAATTTTCTTCCACGGGGCTCTCAGCACGATGCGCGCCGCTTCCGGATCAAACCAAAGATTGAATTCGTGTCTCGGAGTATCCACAAACTCTGGATCATCGGTCTTGGGATTCAGGCTCGCACCCATGAACACGAGCTCCTTGGCCAGTCCCGCGAACTCAGGGTCAATGGTGACGGCAAGCGCCAGGTTGGTCATCGGCCCGCCTTCATAGATCGTGACTTCGTGTGGGTACTTGCGGACCATGCGAACCAGAAAATGCGCAGCATCTTCATCCAGCGGCTTCGTTTTGGGCATGCCTTCGGGCATTTCGCCCAACTGATCTGCCGGATGGTCCCGTTGCGGAGTCCAAGCGCCCAGCCACGGGATGGAGCCATATTGTTGCTCCCAAAGTTCTGTCTCCTCTTTGCGCCTTACCAGCGGCAGACTGGCGCCTGCGACGACCGGAATGTCAGTGCGTCCGATAATTTCGAGCGTGCGCAAAGTATGCGCGACTTCCTCTTTGAGCCAGGCATCGCCGGTCACGACAGTTACGCCAAGCACTTCCGCTTGCGGCGATTGGATCAGCGACAAGATGGCCTGTTGGTCGGATCCGCCAGGCCCGGCTGCGTCCTGATCGATGATGATCTTGCGCTTCCCGGAGGCCTGCTGGCTCCAGCCTGGAAGACACGTCAACAACACGATTGCGATGCCTATTCTCCGCAGCCGCACTAGTCTCACTTATCCCTCGGATCTACCCTAAGAATTCGTAGAATTGCAGACGGTATCGCCAAGCCCATCACAAGACATTGCATTCTATTTTGTGACAAGTGAAATCCGCCAGCGCTTTCTTTCCCCCTTCAAAGATAAAGAGAAGAATCGTTTGCGAGTCGCAGTGCTGGCAGATAAAATGCCCGATCAGGCGTCCACAAAACTCGCGATAAACACTCTCGCGATAAGACACTAAAGATCATTTTTCATTCCGTACATTGACGCCACTCTTTATGGGCCTCCGCGTGATGGCACAGCAAATCAGAGTCATACGGGCGAAAGGATGCGGCCTTGCCTTGCTGGTCCTCTTCTCATTGTTTCCGCTGCGTCTTCACTCTCAGGACACAGAAAAGCAGGCATCACTCCGCGGCGCGGTTCGCGACTCCCAAGGAAAAACTGTCGTCGGCGCAACCGTTGGCATGAAGCGAGGCCAGGACTCGCAGACTCAAATGGTCCGTACGGATTCACAGGGGAATTACAATTTTCCTGCCATCGGCGGCGGAGTTTATGTGTTAAGGGCTGAAATGGATGGATACGAAGATACTGAAATTCCGTCATTTTTCTTAGCTCCGCAAGAAGCCAAGAATCTCGACCTCATACTGCTGCCGGCAAGACATTCGACGACCTCCCCATCCGCATCGACGCAAGTGTCAGAGTTTTTTGACGAGCCGCAATTCTCGGTTGCGGGAGTAACCGATACCACCAATCTCGGCGGCCACGGCTCCGACGCGATTGTGCGCACCCGGGAATCGCTCGCCAAAGAAACGGTTTCGCTAGGCAAAGCGCCTTCGCCGCCACGGGCTGGCGCCGAGAGCGAAGAGTCGCTGCGTGAGAGCGTGGAACGCGATCCCCGCAGTTTTGAGGCGAACCACCTTCTGGGCAAAGTTCTGGATGAGAACGGAAAAGCGCGCGATGCTATCCCATACCTGGAGCGCGCGGGGGAACTGAAGCCCGGCGATTACGAGAACTTCTACTCATTGGCGCTGGCCAACGCGCATGCCGGCAACTATGAGCAAGCGCGCGACCGCGCCGTTGCCCTGGTCGCGGATCACGATACAGCCGAACTCCATCACCTGCTCGGCGACTTGCAGGAAAGACTCGGAAATTCGCTGGAGGCCGTGCGCGAGTACCAGCGAGCGGCAGAGTTGGATCCGCGAGAGACTTACTTGTTTGATTGGGGATCAGAACTTCTTTTGCATCATGCCCCGGAACTCGCTCTGCAGGTCTTCACCAAGGGCAAGCGTCTGTTCCCAAAATCTGCCCGCATGCTGGTCGGACTCGGCGCAGCCTCTTTTACTCTTGGCTCTTACGATCAAGCAGTTCAGCAAGTGTGTGCAGCTTCTGACCTGAATCCCAACGATTCGATTCCGTATCTGTTCCTGGGAAAGATGCAGAGCGGGGATGCTACCGCCTCCGATAAAATTACGGAAAAACTGCAACGCTTCCTCGCACTACAGCCAAAGAATGCGGAGGCGAACTACTTCTACGCGGCCAGCCTCTGGAAGCTGCAGGCGGAATCGCAGGACCCGACCCGCGCCGCGCAAGTCGAATCCTTACTGAACCATGCGATCCGTGTCGATCCAAAGTTCGCTGCCGCTTATCTCCAACTCGGAATAGTCCATTCTGTCCAAAAAAAATATCGGACAGCGATTTTCGAATTCCGGCAGGCCATTCAGGCCGATCCGACGATGGAGGAGGCGCACTACCGCCTGGCCCACGCATATCAGCAGATTGGAGACCCCGCCAAGGCCGAAGCGGAGCTCCAGCTCCGCGATCAACTCGCCAGAGACTCGGCGCAGGAAGTGGAACGCAAGCGCCATGAGATCCGGCAGTTTGTGTATATCCTGCGCGACCCGGCTCCAGATCAAGTCCCGTAACCGCGCTGCAACAGTTGGGTTCTTGTGCCTGAGCGGGCCGATTCTTCGCAGGTATGGTCGGTGCGGGAAAGAAAATACGGCCTCGGTTTTGCTTCAATTCACCCCTCGTGCCTGTGGGGACCGACGCTCCGCAGCGGCTCTCGCTGTGTTACACTTTTTGGTTCATACTGACAAACGGTTGCACGCAGGACGTCCAATCCACTCATGCTTTTGTCGAAAGAATATGTGGGCTATCTGGCCCGCGAAGTCACCAAGAAACTGATTGCTGGCAAGTTCATCGAGACCTCGACGGTCCCGGCGGTGAACGAGCGGGTGAATGCCGCCTTGGTCGACGAACTGTCGCTGGAGGATCGCATCAACGATGAGGTGCGCGTCATCCTCGAAGCCTACTCCGATGAGATGCGCAACTCCGGCGCCAACTACCAGGAAATGTTCCGCAAGGTGAAGACTGAACTGGTGCGGAAATATAAGGCGGTGCTGTGAGACTCAGCCGGGACAAAGTCAACGTGCTGGCCCGCGCCGTTTCCGAGGTGCTCAAGCAGATGGACGAGGTGGAGTTCATCGAAGACCCCAACACCATCCGCCAGGAGACTCGGAAGATTCTCGAAGAGCTGCTCAATCAGGAAGCCCGAATCGACGTCGCCGCCCGCCAGAAAATCGAAAGCCAGAAACGCACCATCCTCGAAGGCTCGCAGGAGTGGGACATCCTCTACCGCAAGTATTACAACGAGGAAGTCAAGAAGCTGGGCGTCTAACAGTTCTTCCTACCCCGTATCGCTTACGTAGAGGTGATGGTTGGCAACGCAAATCAACGGCCTGAAGGCCATCGTCAAGCGCGCTGCCGACGAGGCCGGCTTCGACCTCGCGGGCGTCGCTCCCGCCACCGACGCCGTCGAACTCAAGCATTTTCCCGAATGGATTGCCGCTGGCCACGCCGGCGAAATGAAATACATGGGATCGCGCGACGATCGCGGCGATCTCAAGCGCGCCTCGCTCGCCCGCGTCGCTCCCTGGGCGCGAAGCGTCATCGTTTGCGCCATCAACTACAACACAGAGAATCCCTACTCGACGGAAGTCAAAGACCCTGACCGCGGATGGATTTCGCGCTACGCTTGGAGCCGGAAAGATTATCACGACGCCGTCCTTGGTCGTCTGAAGCGGGTGGAAGCCGCTCTTCATCACGATCACGCGCTTTCCGAAGAGTTAGAGCCGCCTCTGACCACGCGCAGTTATGTTGACACCGGCCCGATCGTTGAGCGCGTCTACGCCAAGTACGCCGGCGTGGGATGGATCGGCAAGAACACGTGCATCATCAATCAGAAAAAAGGCTCGTGGCTTTTCCTGGGTGTGATCCTCACGTCGCTCGAACTTGCGCCCGACGTGCCTGCTCCTGACCGCTGCGGAACCTGCACCAGTTGTATCGAAGCCTGCCCGACCGACGCACTGCTCGGCCCCTATCAACTCGATTCCAATCGATGCATTGCTTATCTCACCATCGAAAAACGTGGATCGATTCCCGAAGATCTTCGCGCCGGGATGGGCCGCCAGGTATTCGGCTGTGACATTTGCCAGGACGTTTGCCCATGGAACCGCAAAGCTCCTGCATCATCCGCGCCCGAATTTCAGCCGCGTCCCGGTTTGGTGAATCCTGCACTTGCGTGGCTCGCCGAAATGTGCGCGGAAGAGTTTCGTGAAGTCTTTCGCGGATCGCCTATTCGTCGAACCAAGCGTTCCGGCCTTCGCCGCAACGTCGCCATCGCCATGGGAAACAGCGGAAACAAAGAATTTCTGCCCCTGCTCGAGCCAATGATTAATGATGAAGACGAATTCGTTGCCGAAAGCGCACGGCTGGCAATGACACAGTTACTGACATCCGACCGTTGAGGGTGATTTCATACGCGAGAGAGGCCGGGTGGGTCCAATGCGCCACGTCTTCGCTACTGACGGTCTACAGTTTTCTCTTGATCTTCCAAACTTCCGTAACTGGTTTTCCCCAACATCTGCAACTAATCTTCCCCCAAAGGGTTCTTAATTGGCGGGCTTAGATCGGCCGCCCGGGGGGGGCATGTTTGCACGCCACATTCTGAAAATGCGGCGCGTTTTGGTCACGCTAGTCGTGATGGTTTTGGGCTGCGCCTCTCTGGCTTGCGCCTCCGCTACTCTTCTTCTCGAAGAGCCTTACGGCAAGATGGGATTTTTTACCGCGACCGGTCACGCGGCCGTATATCTTTCCGGCGTATGCGCCGACACTCCGCTGGTTTTACGCCATTGTGCGACGGGCGAAACGGGAGTCGTTCTCAGCCGTTACGACGGCGTGGGTGGACATGACTGGGTCGCGATTCCTCTGATTCCCTACCTGTACGCGGTCGAACGGCCCGAAGATGTGCCGCTATTTGCCAATGCCAAGATGGCCGCATTCCTGCGCGACCGCTATCGCCGCAAATATTTGGAAGATATCGCGCCTGACATAAAGAATGGCGAAACTCCTGGCGGGAACTGGTACCAGCTCGTCGGATCGTCTTATGATCGCGCCATCTACGGCTTCGAGATCGGAACTACTCCGGACCAGGACGATGCCTTGATCCGTAAATACAATGGTTCGCCGAACCACTCTCATTTCCACCTGGTCACGAACAACTGCGCCGACTTCGCGAAAGCTGTAATCAACTTCTATTACCCGAAATCCTTGCATCGCAGTTTGGTCGCAGATGTTGGCATCACCACGCCGAAGCAGATTGCGAAAATGCTTACGAAGTTTAGTGCGCATCATCCGCAGTTCGAGTTTTCGCGGCTCATTATTTCGCAGGTGCCCGGCAGCATGCCGCGCAGCACGAACGTGCACGGAGTCGTTGAGTCTTTCTTTAAGGCAAAAAAGTACATCGTGCCCAGCCTGGTGGTGAGCCCGATCTTCGCTGGATGCGTGGCTGCAGTGTATGTCGGCACGGGCGCGGGCCACTTTGAGCCGGGACGCAACGCCATGGTCTTCGTAGTAGGCGGCGCTCCAGAGCGGCCCTTGGGTGCGGAAGATCGCCGAGCCTACCAGTTGCAACTGAAACATTTTCTGGCCGGAGCCTACCCAGAAAAACCCGGACGCAAAGTAGACAAGGTATGGGCCAGGTTGCAGTCAAAGGCCAAGACAGGCGTCGACGACCAGGGCCGACCGATTCTCGAAGTTCAGGTCGGAGAAAGCCGGGTGCAGATCGGCGTGTCCGCGGACAATATTTTGAGCGGAAATGCTCCTCCCGAGTTGGAGCGTCAGCTCCTCGCGGCTCGACTCCAGTCGGAATTGCGCCGCGGATCGACGCGGGGCATTTCGGAAGCGGAAGTTGCGCGAGACTGGGAACTTCTTCAGAACACCATGGCGCAGAGCGATTCGCCATCGATCCGGCTCGCTGCCGGGTCCGAAAACGTCCGTGGCAACCAGCCTTAGAACGTTCCCAACACCAAGAAGGCAAGTTGGGAACGGCTCACTATTTGTCTTCAGGTCGTGGGGGCACGGTCTGAACAGGATAGGGCGGTTGCCCGGCCGGTGGCTGCTGCTGGCCCTGTTGTTGCTGCTGGAGCTGTAATTGCCGTTGCTGCATTTCCTGCAGCATCTGCTGCGGTGTCTTCACGGCCGGCTGATCTGGAGAGGCAGGCGGCTGCTGTTCCGCCTCGGCGGCGGCCTGGTCTGCGGCGTCGTCGGTATTGTCCGTAGCTTCCGCGTCGCCGGCCACATCGGGCAGCGTGGCCGCGCCCGGACCGCCCGAGCGCTGCATAACTCCGGCCTGCGGTTGTTCTGTGATCGCCGGGTTATTCGGAGTGCCGACGTTGTCCGGTCCGGTTTTTGCCACCAATACCACGCGCGTCAGCACCGCGTTGTCCGCCGGAGATCCCAGCAGCACATAGTTAAAGCGCGAGCCATTCAAGAGTTCTGCCAGAACATCCCGTGCCGAACCCGGTCCCAGATGAGTCACTACACGCTCCGTCGCCACCGGAATCTCAATTTCTGCCCCGGTCTGCTTGCGCACGGCTCGCAAAATATCGCCCAAGGTTGAGTTGGCCGCCACGATGGTCAATTGTGCGTTTTGATAACTGACTTGCGGCGGCACCGGCGCTATCGAATCCAGCGGAATCGGCTGTACCGGTCCGGTCGGCCCGGAGGGCAGCACAGGCAACTGCGGCTTTTTCGCCTTTGGCTTGGTTTTAACGTGGCTCTGCGAGGAGCTGGCATTGGCAGGAGCAATGATCCCCAGGCACAGTGCTGCGATGCATAGGACTCCGACGCGTAGGACGATGATCTTCGCAATTCTATTGAATTTCCGTCCCGCTATCACGCCACTCCTCCCGAGAAACGAATTTCGGGGACTCTGCAAGGCCGACCTGTCAATCTTATCACTGGTTTGTCACTGGGCGAGCTTCCAGAAACCGGTTTGAAGATACCGGAATGATGGGCCGTCCCGATACAGAGAACGTCTGAACTTCACGTTCTTGCATGCGGTCGATGCTTCTCAGGATGGTTGCATCCCCGAAGTGGATTGCAGTCAACCATTTCCGCGGGCGGTAAATCTTATCGGGGTAAGGCTGAAGCAGAGTAAACTGAACCCAGCCTTTTCCAACTCTTTGAAAGTAAAGGCGGAGTTCAACATGAATGTCGTCCGTAGCCTCACCCCAGCTCTTTGGATTGCCCTTTTGGCGGTGCCTTTTGCGTGTTTGAACGCCCGGGCACAGAGCTGCCAGACGTCAAGCGATCTCGACGACGCCACACGGAACACCGTCACGACCACCGGCCAACGCTATTTCCAAATGGCCACCAAGGGCGACGCCGCCTCGCTGCGTCAGAATTCTATTCCCGGCCTCGCCTCCGATTTCTCTGGAATTGAAGCCACCATTAAGGACCACCAAGAGGATCTCGCAGGCGCCCAAGGGACCGTAAAGGGCGTCTTTCTGCTCGACGGAACGACTCCTTCTCCGCACGCCGAGTTTTACTGCGGAGTTTTCGGCAAAAGCGGCCAAACCTCCAACAGCGCCGTCTTCTACCTCGACAATCTTCCCGCCGGCAAATACGCCGTCGTCCTTCTCGATGCGAATTCCGCGAAGGGAAAGACCATGTTTTCCTTAATTCTCCAGCAGGAGGGAACGGACTGGAAATTAGGCGGCCTCTATGTCAAGGTCTCCCAAGTCGCCGGCCACGATAGCGACTGGTTCCTGGCGCGGGCCCGCGAATACAAGCCCAAGGGCCAGATGCACAATGCCTGGTTTTTCTACACTCAGGCTCGTCTCCTGACATCTCCGCTGCCGTTCATGGGGACATTGGCGACGGATAAGATCGCCGATGAGGCGCAGAGCGTGCAGCCTGCCGACCTGCCAGTGGGAAAGACCGTTGACCTCCCAGCGGGAACCGCCACCTACAAGCTGATATCGATGTTCCCGCAGGTTGTGGGCAATGATCTGGATCTGATCGTAAAGTATCAGGCCGCCGACATTTCAAATACCAATCAGACCTATCAAGGCAATGTGGCCGTTATTAAGGCTGTCGCAGCCAAGTATCCGGAAGTGAGAGACGCGTTCGCGGCCATCGTAGCCCGCGCCGTGGACCCAACCGGCCGAGACTACGGCACACTCTTGGCGATGAAAGATATTAAATAAATCAAGCGCCGGTCTCGGTCCGACCCACGCGCTGCATCCCGGAGGGATGCCCGATCATAGCCCGCCGGATTTAGTGCCGGGTAGGATTCATCACGGAAGACGTCCTGTAAGGACGCCTGAAAGCATCACGAAGACTCCGCCCGAGCTTCCTCCAACAGGCATTCTCTGGGATTTTTGTCATCTCGCAATCCGAGAAACACTGGAGCGCGAAGCTTTGGCCCGCTTCCCGCGGTGGTTCCGCCCGTCCACTCCGCGAACTCGATCTCGGCCACCAACTCGGGCTTTACGAAACTCACCTTCCGCAACGCGTCAACATCCCCGAAAAACGGATTCTTCTTGATTCCCAATTTTTCCAGGACTTTCGAAATCTCGCCCAGCGATTTCTGATTGAAGCCACTGCCCGCCTGCCCCACATGAATTAGCCGTCCGTGCTTGTCGTATAGTCCGAGCACCAGCGAACCAAAATGCGTGCGGCTGCCCTTAGTTTCTGTGTATCCGCCGATGACGGCCTCCAACCGATGTCGGATCTTGATCTTCAACCAATCGCTGCTGCGGCGCTCTTCGTAACAACTGGTGCGCCGCTTCGCCACAATGCCTTCCAGACCTTTCTTCCGGGCAATTTCAAATAGCGCCTTGCCGCGCTCCTCATAGTGATCGGAATAGCGGACTACCTCGCCTGCTACCACCATTGACGCCAACTTGCGTTTACGCTCCTCAAGAGGCACGCGCCGCCAGTCGTAGCCATCGAGATACAGCAGATCGAAGGCGTAATAAATCACGGGCACATCGGCGTTTCCTGCCGCGCGACGCCCGCCGGGACGGAACCCCGTGCGCTGCTGCATAAGACTGAATGACGCTTTGCCCTCCTCATCGAGCGCCACCACTTCGCCATCCAGAATCGCCGTCTTTGCCTTGATCAGTCGGGCCATATCCTTCAACTCGGGATAGCGCGCGCTCAGATCATTCTGATTCCGCGAAACCAGCCGTACTTTGCCGTTTTCGATGAACGCGATCGCCCGATATCCGTCCCACTTGATCTCAAACAGCCACTCCGCTCCGTCAAAGGGTTGCGCGATCGATTCCGCGAGCATGGGATGGATCGTCGCCGGCATTGGCCGCTTTACCGGAGCCGCGGAAAGAGCTTGAACCGCAGAGGATGCTGAAGAACCCGCGGAGAACCCAGAGGATTTCAGGTTCTTATTCGGAGGCTGCTCTCTTGTGGCGTTCGAAGAGATAATGGGGGCAGATGCTAAGGTTTGACCTTTATTTTTCTCTGCGTCCTTTGCGATGTTTTCTTTGCGCTTTCGGCGGTAAGGTGTTGCTTCTGCTTTTTTTTTTGCCCGCTCTCCGCAGCCTGCTTCTGATCAAGCTTGGCCACGGCATCGGCCAGCCACGCCGCTTTCAACTTCCCTCGTCCAGAAGATGGGCGGCTCTTCCACTCGCGCGAACCCGCGTCGCCGGCAACCTCTTCGAGATTGCGCCCGCTCATCACCGACTGGTCAAACTCTTCGATGTCGTATCCCTCCACGGCGTGATCATCGTGCTTCTTGATCAGCAACCATTCGTTGCCCTTGCTCCCGGGACGCCGCCCCTTCATCTTGACTAGCGCGAAATCTCCCTTTAGGCGTTTCCCATTCAAGCGAAACTTCAGATCGCCCTTGGCCAGCATCGCAGCCGCTTCGGCCTCCGTGCCCGACACGTACCTGCCGTTCACCGGAACTGGCGAAAGCGGCTGCCAGGTTCCCACATCCCAGACAATCACAGTTCCAGCGCCGTAATTGTTCTCGGGAATGTTGCCCTCAAAATCGAAATATGAAACTGGATGATCCTCCACCTGCATCGCCAGCCGCTTGTCGGCCGGATCGAGCGACGGCCCCTTGGGCACCGCCCACGACTTCAGCACGCCTTCCATCTCCAGCCGAAAATCGTAGTGCAGGCGGGTCGCATCGTGCTTCTGTATCACAAACCGATTTCCGGCCTTCGTCGCCACTCTTGGCGGAGGCTCCGGTGTCTCCTCAAACCGCCGTTTCCGCTTGTACTCTTCGAGCGCCATAGGGAACCATTTAACCACAGAGTCACAGAGGCACAGAGAAAACACTGTGTCCGCCAAAGAGCGATTGTGTGGGGACGAACATGTGTGGGTTCGCGCGCCTTCGCAACCCTGCCCTGAAGGGAAGGGTCAATGCCGAGCAACACTCGGCGGCTGCCTGCACCACCACGACCGTGAATTCGATTTAGAATCCTCGCACCATGCAACGCGAATTTCCCGAAGTCCCCCTGGTCGGCGTAGGCGCGATCATCATTGAGGACTCCCGCGTCCTGCTCGTGAAGCGGGCCCACCCGCCGCTACAGGCGCAATGGTCCATCCCCGGAGGCGTCCTCGAACTCGGCGAACTGGTGCGCGAAGCCGCGATCCGCGAATCTCGCGAAGAAACCGGACTCACGGTCGAGCCCGGCGAACTGCTCGGCGTCTACGACCGCATCCTGCGCAATGCGGAAAAGCGCGTCCAATATCACTACGTTTTAATCGATTTTTTATGCCGCCGGGTTGCGGGAGATCTCGCTGCCGCCAGCGACGCAGCCGAAGTCAGATGGTTCGGGCGGGAAGAATTGCCCGCTCTGAAACTGGCCGAAGATACTCAAGATGTGATCCGAAAAGCCTTCGCCCAGTCACGGCTTGACTCGGAATAGGGGCGACGCTAGCCTTTAGCTCATTGGGTAGAGGTGCGGCGTGTACCTTTCGCCCCCGTGGTTACTTCTCCTGCTTGTGCCGATGTTTCAAGCCTCAGCGAACACCGGAATCAAGATGACGATTCGATTTGGGCAAGCCGAAAATTCGAACGAACACACGGTTTATATAGCAGGCGACCGGAAGCGCATGGAGTTCCGGAATTCTTCGGTAAAGAAGAATGCAGGCGGGTCGCTTGGATTGACTTATGGCCCGAGGCTAGTTGCTATTACCAGGCGCGACCTGGGGCAGATGTTCGAATTAAACCTTGACACGTCCGAATATACTTCCGCGCCCTATCCGCCCAAGCCTCTGACCAGGGAACAAATGGAAGCACGAGGATTGCAAATTCCGTCGACCCCGGAAAAGCCGACGTTGCGAATAGAAGTAAACACTGCAGACACGGGCGAGCGCAAAGAAATGTTCGGGCATATCGCCCGACATGTTGTCACCACAAGAGAGCAGACTCCGCTTGAAGGTTCCCGCTCCGAGCCGCAGGAAACGGTGACGGATGCCTGGTACATCGACCTGAACCCAGAGATTGTCGTGCGATCCCATCTGGCCTGAACGAAAGCACGCGCATGCGTACTCACTTACTAGCCAAGTAACCCGCGGTGCGCGGGTAAAACCAGGCAAGGAACTGAGCGTTGCAGTACGATGAGCGGGGCCATGCGTGCCGGCAAGTAGGCCGACAAACCAATGGTGCATCCTCCGGGAGCCCGTTTTCTAGCGTGGTCCCAGACTCTGTGCTCAAGACAATGGTGACGGCGGCCTGGTATGCAGGTGCGTCGATCCCGATTAGGAGAGTACTCAGTTCGGCACAGTCTGGGCCGTCTCGCATGGTCAAATCCAGTACGGAGGGACGCATGTCGAGAAAACGAAAGGGCAAGCAGAAGACAGGAGCACCCATGTTGCTTTGCCTAAACCCGAATGCTGCCGGGGTGGATATTGGGGCGACGGAGATCTACATCGCCGTGCCTGCAGATCGCGATGCGCAAGCGGTACGCTGCTTTGCAACGTTTACGGAAGATCTTCATGCCGCGGCCAACTGGCTGAAAGCCTGCCACATCGAGACCGTGGCGATGGAGAGTACCGGCGTGTACTGGATTCCCCTGTTTCAGATCTTGGAAGCGCGAGGATTCAAGGTCTTCCTCGTCAACGCCCATCATGTAAAGAAAGTTCCGGGGCGCAAGTCTGATGTTTCCGACTGCCAATGGCTGCAGTATCTGCATTCGGTGGGCTTACTGCGTGGGTCGTTCCGGCCGGAACAAGCGGTGTGCACGGTGCGATCGATCCTCCGTCACCGCGACAGCCTGGTACAGATGGGGTCGACTCACGTGCAGCACATGCAAAAGGCTCTCGATCAGATGAACCTGCAACTCCACCACGTGATCAGCGATATTACCGGCGTGACCGGGTTAGCGATCGTGGAGGCCATTCTGGCGGGGGAGCGCAACCCGCATACGCTGGCTGCACTCCGCGATCGGCGGATTAAGGCCAGCGCTGATACCATCGCCAAGTCGCTGGTGGGAGATTATCGGCGCGAGCATTTGTTCACGCTCGGCCAGTCGCTGGCGGCGTTTCGTCATTACCAAGAGTTGATCGCGGCATGCGATCGTGAGATTGCACAGTATCTGGAGGGGCTCGAGTCGAAAGTGGATCCGCCCGCAGGTTCCCCATCGCCCTCGAAAGACGAGTCCCAACCGAAGACCAGCGAGCCGCGCTTCGACCTGCAGACTCATCTCCACCGCATCTTGCGAGTAGATCTGACCCAAGTGCCGGGGATCAACGTCCTCACCACGCAGACTCTTTTGGCAGAGATCGGTCCTGATCTTTCCAGCTTCGACGATGGGTCGGCCTTAGCATCCTGGCTTGGACTCTGTCCCGACAACCGGGTGAGCGGTGGCAAAGTGTTGTCGGTCAAAACCCGCAAAGTCAAGAATCGAGCGGCCACAGCGCTACGCATGGCGGCGCAATCGCTCTATCGCAGCCAATCCCATCTCGGCCACTTCTATCGCCGGATGCGAGCTAAACTTGGGGCCCCGAAAGCAATCACGGCCACCGCGCACAAATTGGCGCGCATCATCCATCACATGGTAACCACCGGCCAGGCTTACGATGAGGGCATCTGCGCGAAAAACGAAGTTCAGAATCGTCACCGCCTGGAAGCTAGGCTTCGCAAACAGGCCCGTGAGCTCGGATTACAGGTCGTTGCCTTATAGCAGAAGTTCCTTAGGAGAGGAGGAGCAATGGGAAACAACCAAGGGAGAAGGTTGAATTCATCCCCACGGGAGAAGCGCAGACAGGCTTCGCCCTGCAGTCTGTAACAACTTCGAAGATTGCCTACGTAATGCCGGACGGCACCAGGAAGCAGACAGATTCGCGGGCCGAACTGCTGGTGACAGAGTTGCAGGAAAGGCCTTTCGACCCGACGCTCTTCGAGATCCCTACGGGATTCAGGCATGTTCAGCGCATCGAAAGGAACGCAACGTCCTCGGCGTTTTCTAGCCCGATGCAGGATCTCTGGCTGCGATTGAAGGCGAACGTGACGAGCCTATTTAGTCTATGACCGGCGTCCTTGGGCAGTCACTCGCCCGTTTCCGCACCGGGCCCATCATCTTCCCATTCAGCATCGCAGGAATGGCAACGCCAGGCTCGACGCCGCAAGAGGATCGGGACGCCGACGTACATGGTTGAGTAGGCGATTGGCTTATTCAGTTCCTGAAAGGTAACATCCCTCGACTGACATTTCGGGCAGAAGGGTTGCTGATATTCACCAACGCCTGTGACGTCGAAACCTTCCGGAATAGGCTGGTTAAGAATTTCGTTGGCAACCTCAACGTCTTCAGGAGCCACCTTTAACTTGATGCCTCCCATCAGATTCGACCAAAACCAATCCAGGCGAATAACGTTGTCGTCGGTCAAAACCACCTCGATCCCTGCGGACTCGAGACTGCCCTTCGCCAGCAGCGCCTCCGGCAAATCACGTATTTGACGAATGGTCACCATGTTTCGCAGTTCGAACTCACCGTCCGAAGATGGGAATTCTTGATCGGGGAGCGCCGGCTGTGGCGGATCACTTGGCAGAGCGGCTATTACCGGGGCAACAGGAGGGATCTCTACCAGTTCCGCAGAGAGGCCTCTCCGGGACATCTCCGCGTTTAAGGTTTCTCGCGCAATATCGGTGAGGTTGTACGCCTGCCTCGCGACTTGCTCCAACTCCCCATCCATTTGGCGCGAATAGAATTCGATTAACCGCAATCGCTCCCGCTCAGGATCAATCATCGCCACGGCAGGGAATCATATCCCAGTTTTGAAACCGGGAGCGATCCCATGTGGCTTGTCATCGCGAGCCCAGACAACCCTGCACCGTGATATGGCACCGCAGTGAGCCATGGCAGCGCGCGAGTCGAAGAAAGTTATCTACGCGGCGATCGTCGCCAATTTGGCGATCGCGATCGGCAAATTCGTTGCCGCGGCTTTGACCGGCAGTTCCGCGATGCTGGCGGAGGCTTTCCATTCCATGGCGGACACGGGGAACGAACTGCTGCTGTTGGTTGGAATGAAGCGAAGCTCGTGGCGTCCCGGACGAGTTGCATCCCTATGGGGATGGCAAAGCGCTTTATTTTTTATTCCCTGCTGGTAGCGGTTTATATCTTTGGCGTGGGCGGCGGCCTTGCAGTGCATCGCGGAATCACTGATCTGCGAAATTCGCAAATACCGGATCATCCAGGGTGGGACTATACGGTGCTAGGGTTCGCGGCCGCCTTTGAGTTTTATTCATGGCTGGTTTCCTATCGGGAACTGCGATCGCAAAAAGATCCGGACGAAAGTATGTGGGATGAAATCATCGGCAGTAAGGATCCGACTATCTTCACCGTCTTTCTCGAAGACTCAGCCGGGTTGCTGGGCGCCGTTCTGGCGTTTCTCGGTATCTTCCTGGGTCGCCTGTTCAGAAATCCCTGCCTGGATCCCGCGGCTTCCATTGTTATCGGACTTCTGCTCGCCGTGGTTGCCATATTCTTGGGCAGGGAAAGCGGCGCGCTGCTGATTGGGTAGAGGACAAATCGAGCCAGAGTCAGGCGAGTCAACGAGATCATCACTGCCGATCCCTCGGTCGAAAAGGTGGGCGATCTGCTCACCATGCAGCTTGGTCCCAGCCAGGTTCTGCTTACGGTGAACATCCAGTTTCAGCGGGACCTCGATCTGCAGGAGTTGGAATTGGCGATTGATCGCATCGAAAACCGGGTCCGCGAGCGCGAACCCATGATCCAGCGGATCTTTATCGAAGCGCAGTCGTTCAAACGGAGTACTGCGCCTTCGTCTCAGACCGCCTGAGTGAGAATTGGTTGTGAGAAGTTAAAGACGCGAACAGAAAAAGAACAAACGGCCCGCAGGGTTAACCCTGCGGGCCGTCCGGTGGACTGTTTGGGATTGACCAAGAGGTGGTCACTCTACGTGGCCTCTACGGCAACTCCGGGATTCCTGACCGACCTACGTCAGGCGGATCCAATCCTGATTCACCGGTAGTGTGCGGGCTGTAGCTCCTGGCGCGGCGTTTTCTGACGCAGCCCGAAGCCCCGCTTAGAGCGACCCGCTCTAAGTCTCAGCCACCTCACTTGGTCTTTGAACATCCCAACTACTGCCTTCAGAACTTGCCATCCGACCACCTCCTTTCCAGTGTAATTCGAAATTAACGCTGGACCCCAATTGTTGTCAATACCGCCTCTGGTGGCTTCTTTGGGTCGGCAAGCTCGACTACAGAAACCGCTTTCAGGGCTGCACAGAATGACGGCTCCAGCACGGAAAACCGACAACGGCATTGCCATCCCATTTCAAAATTAGTTTCTTGACTGATCAATTTTGAACAGACCTCAAAGATCCAGTGACGATAAATTTCACTGTGAAGAGACGAGTACTCTCCCCGTCCCCCCGTCTCGACTGGCCGGCCAAGGAAATCTGTGCGCCAGCTGTTTCGTTGAAGCGCAATGGCGCCCAACCATGCCACCGATTTCCTTTGCTCCTAGAAGAATAGGAATCAATATGAAGTCGCGCGCCGTTCGTGTGTTTGCCCTGTCGTTTTTACCGCTCCCGTTGCTGATACTCAGTGCTTACGCCAATTCCGACAACTCGGTCAGTCTAGGCACCGCGAGCAGCTATGCGGTGCTGGCTGGTTCAACCGTGACCAATACCGGCTCCAGCGTACTCAGTGGAAACCTCGGTGTCAGTGCGGGTTGCGCGGTGAGCGGCTTTCCGCCGGGCAGCGTCAGTGGAACCATCCACAAATGCGACGGGGCCGCAGCTCAGGCCGAACGTGATCTGACCACCGCCTACAATAAAGCGGCGGGTCTGACTCGTACCGCCACACTGACCGGCAAAGATCTGGGTGGAATGACCCTCACCTCTGGCGTTTATTTCTTCGCCAGTTCCGCCCAGCTAACGGGGACGCTCATTCTCGAGGGTGCACCCGGCTCACAGTTCGTTTTTCAGATCGGAAGTACGCTCACAACGGCAAGCAGTTCGTCTGTGATTTTTATCAATAGCGTAACCGGTAAGCCGAGCACCGACGCGAACATATTTTGGCAGGTTGGCAGCTCCGCGACTCTGGGTACAGGTACGAAATTCGAAGGAAATATTCTCGCTAATACCAGCATCACCCTGACTACCGGCGCGAGCATCGGCTGCGGAAGCGCCTTGGCGATCACTGGCGCAGTGACCCTAGACAGTAACGTGATCGGAGGCGGTTGCGGCGGGAGCAAGTCGGTTGTTCCGGAGCCTGGCACTCTGGGCCTGCTGGGTGCGGGCCTTGCCGTTGTGGCCGGCATAGGACGTCGGAAACTGTATCGGCTTTGATCTGACGTACAAAGTGCCAAAGCCTCTACCGGTTTCCCAGGGTCGCAATCTCCCCCAGCCTCCCCGTATTCTTCTGCCAAGACGGCCAATCGCTTGAGCAAGAGCCTCAATCGAGAAGTACCTGGCAAGCGCATTCGTGGTTGGCAGGCGAAACGATATCCCCCAAAATCTGAATGCGGTCTTTCATCGAACCCATCCAGTTGGACAGACGAACCAAGTTACTTGCGATAACCTCGCCACTGGACGGCCGCGACGAGTTATTCGGGATTGGCTGCTTCGTCTTATGCACCTGATCGAGCAGGGCAAGGCACTTGGCCTTGAATTCTCAGATGGCTATTTCTTTCTTGACTAACATCTTCGATCATGGTCAAAGCTAGTGGTCAACGGCAGCTTACGGAAGCGCAAAGGCGTAAACCGCGCTGCCGGCCGCAATCGCTACATATTCTTTCCCGTCTACCGCAAATGCCATAGGCGCGGCATAGACAGCGCTGCCCATCTGAAAATGCCAAAGCGTTTTGCCCGACGCTGCATCAAAAGCGATGAAATTTCCTTCGGCATCGCCGCTGAACACAAGTCCTCCCGCGCTTGAAAGCACGCCTGACCATGACGGTGAAGTGTGCTCGAACATCCACTTCACCCGCCCGTTCGCCGGATCGATCGCCTTAAGAAATCCGCGATACGGTTCGGCTTCTTCTGACGGAAAATATGCACTGCCGTAGTATGCGTGTCCGGCTTCATAGGGCTGCGGAGCCGTGCTGAATATGTCGCATTGATCGCGCGCAGTTACATAGAACAGCGACGTTTGTGGATCGTAGGTCGGAGCCATGAAGTTGGTTGTTCCCAACGCTCCCGGACAGACCGTCCGCCCTTGGAGCGTCGGCGAAGCTTGATCATTCGCCACCGGACGCCCTTCGGCGTCTTTCGTATCGCTCCAGGTAGTCTTGCCGTACGCTGTTGCCGAGATCAGTTTGCCCGTCGCGCGATCGATTACATAGAAGAATCCATTGCGGTCCGCCTGCGCGATCAGATTCTTGCCGCCCGCGTCAATCATCACCGGAACCTGGGTCGCATCCCAATCGTGTTCGTCGTGCTTGGTGAACTGGAAATACCAATTCATCTTGCCCGTGTCGGCATTCAACGCCAGCAGAGAATTGCTGTAAAGGTTGTCGCCCGCGCGTCCCTCGCCGCGATTGGAAGGCGCGGGGTTCCCCGTTGGCCAGAAAATCTGATTCGTGGTGGGATCGTAAGTTCCCGTGTTCCAGGCTGGGGCTCCGCCCGTTTTCCATGAATTGCCTTCCCAACTTTCATGCCCCGGCTCCCCCGGTCCCGGCACGGTGTAAAAGCGCCACTTGCGTTGGCCCGTGGACGCGTCATAAGCGTCAATGAACCCGCGTACTCCGTACTCCCCGCCAGAAATGCCAATCACGATCACATCCTTTACCGCCAGCGGGGCCACAGTAAAGCTGTGCCCGGTGCGATAATCCGCCGCAGCGACGTCCCACACTACGTTTCCGGTCTTCGCATCGAGCGCGATCACGTGCGCGTCCAGCGTACCCAGAAAAACCTTGTCGCCCAGAATCGCCAACCCGCGATTCACCCTCCCGCAGCACGGACGAATGTCCCCCGGCAATTGTCGTTGATACATCCAGATGGGCCGCCCGGTACGCGCATCAAGCGCAAACGCACGGTTATCCTGGGCGGTCGCATAGAGAATTCCGTCGACGACCAGTGGCGAAGTCTCAAGCTTCCCGGTTGCGCCGGTCTGGTAAACCCACTTGGCAACCATCGTATTCACGTTTTTGGTGTTGATTTGGTCGAGGCCGCTGAACCGCTTCCCCGTATAATCGCCGGAATAAGTCATCCAGTTCTGCGGTTCTTTCGCAGCATTCACCAGGCGATCAAATGTGACCTGCCCGTGTGCGCAAACAGCGAGAAGGCCCGCAATCACCCAGATTGCGAAAGTCCTTGAAATAGATCTGGCGGAACCCTGCTTGATGGAACCGAGCCTGACGCAACCGTGGAAGAGCGGTCCTTTGTGGAAGAGCGCCCGTTTCAGGGCCGCGTTGCGAATTGGTGACGCGAACGCCTTTAGCCCCTGTGCAGCGCGGGGGCTGAAGCCCGACCAAATAAGATCGCCTCGACGCGGTGCTGAAGCGCCGCTCTTCCACGATGATTCGTAACGCATCATTTCGCCCCCACGCTGGTAAGGTACGCCACGATATCTTCAAGATCCTTGTCGCTCAATAGGTCGGCGCCGTAAACCGGCATCGCCGATTGACGGCTCTTCTGAAACGATTTCAGCCTAGCTTTCTCGAGCAAATGAATCTGCTCGCTGGTATCCATGATCTGGACGCTGAAACTATCTTCATTCAGCGCCACACCCTTGATTTCCCTGCCCTCCGCAGTGACCGCAGTGACAGTCTCATATTCCTGCGGAAATTCCTTGGTCGCCTCGGTTAATCCCCCTGCCAGCCTTCGGCTGGGATTACGCACGGAATCGATGATCGCCACGCGCGTGCGCGACTCACCCACGGCCGTCAACTCCGGGCCGAGGCGTCCGCCCTTGCCTTCAATCATGTGGCACAGTGAACAGTTCGCGTCCCCATAAAACAGTTCTTTGCCGTGTCCCGCATTACCAGCAGCCTTACTCGGAGCCTTCACTTCCTGGCTGCGAATGTAGGTGATGATCTGCCATATCTCGGCATCAGTCATCCCGACGCCCTGACCATTCGTCCCATTGGCAGGCATGGCAGTTCCGGGAATGCCGTTGCTGATCACCTGAAACATTTCCGCATCGGTGTGGGCATGCTTCTTCTGTGGCCGAGTTAGATCGGGGCCGCGCCCTCCGCCACGCGCGCCCAGCCCGTGACACAGCGCGCAGTTGATGCGGAACTGATACCCCCCGGCCTTGGCCGCCTTGGCATTGCCCGCTAAGGGATTGCGCTCGTCCGCCCCATGCGCCCCGGCAACCAAAAGCATCAGTGCGGCCAACCGTTTACACCATCGTTTCAACATGAACTCACCTTCGCGGAAGTTGCCGCATTCTACGCCTTTGCGTACATGTTGAGGATTTGGAAATCGCGGGCGGTCAACAAAGAGAACAGATTTCCCCGCCCGGACATGTCCGGCGGGCATCTGCCGCCTGCACCTGTGGCTCCCTACACTGAATTCCTGCTCTCCAGAAACCGATATTACTGAGGAGGGCGGTAATTTTTCCCGAGGTTGCCAAGTTATTGATCCTTCAGCCTTTCCAACGAAAGGCATCGGGCTGGGGAAGGCCCAGATGAGCCAGCACGCGATAGGCAAACTCGCGGGCCATTTCATCTAAAGAAGCAGGGCTGTAATAGAACGCCGGAATTAGCGGGAAGACGGTGGCTCCGGCGTCGGCGGCCCGGTACATATTGCGGATGTGGATTTTGCTGAGCGGCGTCTCGCGCAAGCAGAGCATGAGTGGACGCTTCTCTTTGAGGGTGACATCGGCCGCCCGTTCGATCAGATGCGAAGCGGCGCCGTTGGCGATACGGGCGAGAGTGCCCACGCTGCATGGAATGACGATCATGGCGTCGGCGGGATAGGAACCGCTGGCCACGTTAGCCCCGATGTCAGCATTTGATTGCTCTTTGATTTTATGGATTTTGCGCGAGGAATGGCTGCCGCTTGGTTCCGAAGACGATCCGATGGACGAACACAGGATCCGGCCGACCAGATTGGACCGGCCCTTCAGTCCTAATTCTTCGGCCATGACTCGCAGCGCGCTGTCGGACGCGATGAAGTTAACGGTTTGAACGCGCCGGTCACGTTGGACGGCAATCAGAAGTTGCCGTAGAAAGACGGCCCCACTCGCGCCGGTAGTGGCGATGGTCAAATTCTGAGGCGGGTGGTTGGACAAAGAACCTCCGGACGAGGCATTCGGAAGGTGCCCCGACACCGGAGCATAGGGATTGAATGAACTGGAAGTCAAGACGAGCAAGCTAAGAGTTAGAAGGTAGGAGCTGGAAGCTAGAAGCTGATTATGGCCAGCACAGCCAATCTTCGATCTCGCCGCAGCGCTGCCCAGTTGCACGCGCTGGCGGGAGTGGAGCGCGAGATTCGCGCCCAGGATTCACACCATCGACGGAAATACCTTCGCGAATTCAACGAGGCTTTTCGTAGCTACGATTCATTGCTCGATTCTTTAGAGCTCCAAACTACACTGCACTCCGCCGACGTCGTCCTTATCGGCGACTACCACGCTCTGCCGGCGGCGCAGCGGCACGCGGCAGCTCTCATTGAGCAGCGTGCACTGGCAGGCGATCGTCCGGTGGTGCTGGGACTGGAAACCATTTACGCCCGCGACCAGCACATTCTCGACGAATGGTGGCGCCGCGAAATTGATGAGAACGAACTTCGCCAGCGCATCCGTTTCGATCTTGACTGGGGATACGACTGGGCTCCGTTTTACAATCTGCTGGTCACGGCGCGGGATCACGGCGAGGCGATTTACGGCCTCGACTGCATGCCGCGCGAAGACTTGCGCAGGATCGGGGCCCGCGATCGACACGCCGCCGCGAAGATCGCGGAAACTCGCCTTCGTCATCCCGACGCCGCAATCTTTGTATTGTTCGGTGAATCGCATCTCGCTCCTGGACATCTGCCCCGGGTGTTACATCAATTCATACCCGATGCGAAAATTCTCACTGTATTGCAGAATGTCGACGCCCTCTACTGGCGCGCCGCCGGAGAGCCCGCTCATAAAGTGGAAGCCGTTCGCGTCAACGACAGAGTGCTTTGCGTATTCAACGCCACCCCGCTCGAAAAATACGAGAGCTATCGCCTGTTTCTCGACCAGTGGAGCCGCTGCGATGATGGTCCTGACTTTGCACCGACCATCTACAACCTGATCGACAGTCTGGTCCGCTTCCTCGAGATCAATCGGTATTCGCCGCACAACGGCACGCAGCCGAAATTTTTGGTCGACATGCTGCCCGAGGTATATGGAGGCGCGTCCGATGCGATGCTGCGCCGCCTGCTGTCGCGCAAAGGCATTGATGACGCCGAGCGCGAGGCGATGCTTACCAGCGTCGAGGAGCGGGGCAGCGTCTACCTTCCGCAGGTGAACGCCTGCTATGTTCGCGAATTCCAGATGACTCACGCGGCTGAAGATGCCACCCGATTCCTGCATCAGGCCTGTCAGGGCTTGCCGCAGCGGCTTAATGAGCACTCGGACCAAGGAACGGCCGCAAAAGCCAGCGGCAAGCGCAAGAATCCAGCCGACGATTTCTATGTCCGCGTGATCGAGGACGCGGTAGCTTATTTCGGTTCGCGAGTACTCTGTCCCTCTCGGCCGGTCCCTGAGGATTCGTCAACCCTATCTCGCGGCGCTTGCGAAAGACTGGCAAAGGCCGCTATTCGCGGCGACAAGAGCAAAAGTGATACCGCCGCGCGGGACTTGGGCTACCGCATAGGCAGCCAGATCTATGATGCCTACCTTGCCGGCAAAGTCGCACCCAGCGGCCTCCGCCGACTGTTTCTGGCCCATCTCAACGAGCCCGGCATGGCGCGAAAAGTCTGCGCCACTGTGATTGCCAAACTCCGAGCGTTTTCCAGTTCGCTGTCCGACTAGATTCATTCTCGGCTTCGCGCTGGGGGTCTTCGACAGTGACTGCGGTGCGCCTTTGCGAATCTCAGCGTACTCTGCGGTTTAAGACCTTCGTAAAATGCTAATCTAGCCTCAGCCCGGCCTGGTGCTGATCGATGGCCGCTGAACTTTCGTGAACGCCGAATCTATCCGCAAGCTTTTCGCGCTGGTCCGCAACGGCAAACTCACGCCCGACGACGCTGTCGCCCGCCTGCGCCACATGCCCTTCGAAGATCTCGGCTTCGCCAAGGTCGATCACCACCGCGCCCTGCGAAACGGCATGCCCGAGGTCATCCTTGGAGAAGGAAAGACGCCGGCACAGGTTGCGGAAATCTTCGTCCGCCTCGCCAAACACGGCGGCAACATCCTGGCTACGCGCGCCAACGAAAAACAATTTGTCGCGGTAAAGAAGAAAGTTCGCGCCGTCGAATATCGCGAACTGGCACGAGCTATCGTGTTGCAGCGCGATTCCAGGAAATATGGCAAGGGAATCGTCGCTGTGGTCTCCGCTGGAACCAGCGACATTCCCGTCGCGGAGGAGGCCGTCGTAACCGCCGAAGTCATGGGCAATGAAGTCGAACATTTCTACGATGTCGGCGTCGCCGGCATCCATCGCCTGCTCGCGAACCGCGAAGCTCTCACGCGAGCGCGCGTCGTTATCGTCTGCGCCGGCATGGAAGGTGCGCTGCCCAGCGTCGTGGGAGGCCTGGTCGGCGTTCCCGTCATCGCCGTGCCCACGAGTGTGGGATACGGCGCGTCATTCCAAGGGATGGCGGCACTCCTTGGGATGCTGAATTCCTGCGCATCCAACGTGAGCGTGGTAAATATAGACAATGGATTTGGCGCAGGATATGTCGCGTCCCTGATCAACCGTTTGCCGTGAGTCCGCTCAGGAAGGAGTCTCTATGGCGATCCCATTGTCCCGGAGGTGAAGCACCTCATCGACCGCCCCAACTTCGCTCAGGTGGCGACGCTCATGCCCGACGGTTCTCCACAAGCTGTCCCGGTATGGGATTGGCCGGGGAGGCGAGCGCATCGTCATCTGCACCGGAGAAAATTCGCTGAAGGGTAAGAACACGCGCCGCGAGCCGCGCGTGGCCGTGTCGATTGTCGATTTCCAGAATCCCTACGAAGAGGTTCAGATCCGCGGCCGCGTTGTGGACCGACGGCCTGATCCTGATCTGAAAACCATGGATCCGATCTGGCACAAATACACCGGCAAACCCTTTCCGTTCCGCAGTCTGGAAGGACGAGTCGCTCTCATCATCGAGGTCGAGAAGGCGCGCTATACCAAGCTGCCGTTTGAATATACGCGACCGTAGCTGCTGTCAACCGCAAAGAAAGAGGCGCGGCCCCCCGGGCGCGCCTTTTCTGTCACCGCTTACATCAACCTTACAGTCCCTGCTGGCCGGACTTTCCCTCGACCTGCAGCTTGTTGTCGACGCTGAATGCTCCGAAGAGCTGGTTAGCTCGGATTCCGGCGACCTCCTTATCCATCTTGTTGTCGACCGAGCCGTAAAGGGTCACGTGTCCATTGTCCACGATGATGCGAATCGGCCGCGCCGGATCGATCGCATACTTGCTCAATACGGAGTCACCGTAGATAACTCGCATCGCCCGAAAACGCAGCCCGTCGTCGAATTGCGAAACCGGCTCGAGCGAAACATTTTCGATCACGTCCTTCACTCCGGGCGTGTTCGCGATGTCAGCGAGAGCTTCGTCGCGGCCCAGGCCGGTTCGATCCTCACCTTCGAGTGTCACCACCCCATCCTTCACGCCGAGCGCGAAGTAGTCGAATGTGATGTCATAGCCCTCGCGCACGTAACGCAGCTTCTTGGCTAGTTTCTGTTCAAGTTGCGCGTCCGACACATTGGGACCTGCCACGTCCAGCAGGTTACGCACGCCCTGCGTGTGCCCGGCCTTGCGAGCCAGTTTCGCAGCGTCGACTTTCCCCTGATAGAGATCGACCGTGCCGGTCAGAGTCACAATGCCATCCTGGACGCTTGCCCTCACGTTGCTGAATTCTTTTTTGTTCGTAAGTTTCTGGGTTACTGCCGTCTGAATTTGATTGTCGTACCGTGCCGCAGCGCTGTCCTCAGCCACGACCGTTGCACTCAACATGCCTGCCGCCAGCACTGCGAACGCCAATTTCAAGAAGCCCTTTTTGCCAGCTGCTACTGTCATTCCAATTCCTCCACCTATTGACGAATCTTTACGAATTAACCGTATGGTTAATTCATTCGATGCCAGAGTCCGAATCGGAGATGCACTCGGGACTGCCCAAACACGCGGGCGCGAGCCCGCTACACGAAGCAACTTTTTGTATTCCGACGTGTTCATAAGACTGGAGAAGTCCGTTCTCGATTGAACTCGGCTGCATGCCCGTTCGGACTCTTTTGTTTCAGGATTACCCCCGTAACCTTTCGACCTAGTACGCCGCGTTCTACCATGTCCTTGAACTGCGTATCGGAGGGGGAATCCGCGCATGGGGGAACGTGTCACCCAATCGGGTCGGGCGGAGTTCGCCCGCGCCAGCCGGCTGAAGAAAGCGCTGGAGAGCGGAGCCCCACCTGCGTTTGTTCCTCCTGTAAGTCCCGCCAATGGCCCACTTGGAAATGGCCAATGGGGAAATGGTCAACCTGGGAACGTCCATTCCGGAAATGGCGCATCTCCCGCGAACGGCGTGTGCTCGGAACAATCCTGTCCTCTCCCTCCGCTTCTCGAACCCACTCCCGAAAATCAACAAAGCGCCGAGATCCGCCTGCAATTACTAGAACAGATGTTTCAGGCATCTCCCGACGGATTGAGCATCGCCGATAGCAGCCATCGCATTCTCCTGGCCAATGAAACTTTTGTGCGCATGTTCGAATACGAATCGGCCGAGGTGGTCGGACAGCCTCTGGAAGATCTGGTCGTGCCTCCCGATCGGATTGCGGAATCGCGCTGGGTAACCGAGGCACTCGCGAAAGGCCAGCGCATCACGCTAGAAACGCAGCGAAGAAAAAAAGATGGAACTCTGCTTGACGTTTCCGTCTCCTGCGCGCCTCTGTTGCTGGATGGGAAGATGGCGGGTTACTACGCCGGCTATCACGATATTTCCGATCGCAAGCGGGTTGAGGCGCTGAGTTCGGCGCTCTATCGCGTTGCCGAGAAGAGCAGCAGCGCCCACGACTTGCAGCAGTTCTTCGCCGCCGTGCATGGCATCGTCGATGAGTTGATGTACGCGCGCAATTTCTACATCGCCCTGTATGACCCAGCCTCCGACTTGGTGACTTTTCCTTATTTCGTTGACGAGCAGGATTCCGCGCCGGCTCCCAAAAAATTGGGGGTTGGGCTCACCGACTATCTCATTCGGGCCGGGCAGCCATTGCTGGCCACGCCTGAGGTACTGCAGGCTATGGAGGACCGCGGCGAGGTTGCCCGCAACGGATCGCGTTCCCTCGACTGGATGGGCGTTCCGCTGAAAGTGAACAATTACACGTTCGGCGCTCTGGTGGTTCAGACATATTCCAAGAACATTCGTTATGGTGAGAGCGACAAAGAAATTCTCACTTTCGTAGCGCGGCAACTGGCCAGCGCGGTGGAAATCAAGAGAAACGAACAGGCGCTGCGCCGGTCCGAAGCCCGCTACCGTTCCCTGGTGCAGAGCTCGGTGTACGGAATTTACCGCTCCAGTCTGGAAGGTAGATTCCTCGACGTGAATCCTGCCCTGATCACCATGCTGGGATATGGATCGGTGGAGGAAGTGCTCATGCTCGATCCGGAGAAAGATGTTTTCGCTTACTCCGAAGAGCACACGCGCCTGATCGAAGAATTCCGCCGTACCGGACGCCTCGACGGAATGGAAGTGAAGTGGAAACGCAACGACGGCAAAGCTATCACGGTGCGCATCAGCGGCCGGGCAGTCAGCAGCGCAGACGAGCCTGCGGATGTGCTGGAGGCCATTGCAGAGGACGTTACGGAACGCCGCGTTCTGGAGGATCAGTTCCGGCAGGCGCAAAAAATGGAAGCCGTAGGGCGGCTCGCTGGTGGGGTGGCGCACGACTTTAACAATCTGCTGATGGTGATCAGTGGCTATGCGGAAGTCATGTTGACGGCTTTCGAAGCGGATCACCCCATGCGCGACAAGGCCCTGGCAATCCAGCAAGCCTCAGATCGAGCGACTACTTTGACGCGGCAACTGTTGGCCTTCAGCCGCAGGCAGTTGCTGGAATTGAAAGTCGTCGACGTGAACGGCATTGTTGCCGACATGGAGCGCTTGCTTCGGCCTTTGATTGGAGAGTCCATCGAGTTCATCGCCAGCCTGACCCCCGAGGCCGCCCATACCCGAGCCGATGCCGGTCAATTGGAACAGGTGCTGATGAATCTGGTTGTGAACGCGAAAGATGCAATGCCCGGCGGAGGAACGCTTACCCTCCAAACCGAAAAGGTTATCGTGGATGAAACCCATCGCCTCGGGCCCACCTTCATCCGTCCCGGCCAATACGTCATGCTTTCCGTTCGCGATACCGGCATGGGCATGGACAAAGAAACGCAGTCGCGAATCTTTGAGCCGTTCTTTACCACTAAAGAAAAAGGCAAAGGAACCGGACTCGGCCTTTCCACCGTGTACGGCATCGTGAAGCAGACCGGCGGTTATGTGATGGTGCAAAGCGAAGTTGGGCGCGGCACTACATTCCAGATTTATCTTCCGCGCGCCGAAGGCGTCGCCGAAAAGCAGATGGCTCCAGTGGCGCTCACAACTTTAGGTGGCACTGAGACCGTCTTGCTGGTGGAAGATGAAGAGTCAGTCCGTCAACTGGTGCGCGAAACGCTCGCCGCCAAGGGCTACCGTGTAATGGAAGCGGAGAATGGCGAATCCGGCATGGCGGTCGCCGCCCAGCACGACGGCAAAATCGACCTGGTCATCACCGACGTAATCATGCCTGGGATGGGCGGTCGCGAATTGGTCAAACATCTCGCACTGTCACGTCCGCAAACCAGAGTGCTCTATCTCTCCGGATATACCGAGGACGCCATCAGTGAAGGGACGATCGAAAGCGGCGCCGCGTTCCTGCAGAAGCCCTTCACCTTACAAAACCTTTCACGCAAGGTCAGGGAAGTGCTCGGATAGTACCAGACAGACCTCAGCCCCGCACCTCCAAGACATGCTGAAAACGGGGTTTGTGAAACTTTTTTCCGGCGCGTGCGTCCTATCTGGTTGAAGATAGAGGCAGAGCAAGACCGTCGCGGTCGGGATTTGCGAATAGAGGATACATGCTTATAAAGAAAACCGAACACATTCGTTCGTCGGAAATTACTCCTAGAAACCTCTATCTGAACCGACGCAAGTTCCTGTCGGGCGCGGCAGTTGCCGGAGCAGCGGTGGCCACTGGTTTTGGGCTGCGTGAGGTCGTTTCGCCTTCCTTGACAGCATCGGCAGGAACGAAGATTGATGGAATTCAGAAGAGCCCACTGAGTACGACGGAAACGATCACTCCCTCTAGAGATGTCACCAACTACAACAACTATTATGAGTTTTCCACGGACAAAGATGGACCGGCCAAGCTCGCCCAGAATTTCCGCACGCATCCCTGGAAGGTAAAGATCGAGGGCCAGGTCGAGAAGAAACAGGAACTCGATGTGGATGCCATAATTAAAATGGCGCCTCCCGAGGAGCGCATTTACCGTCATCGCTGCGTGGAAGGATGGTCGATTGTCGTGCCCTGGGTAGGCTTCTCGCTGAGTGAACTGATCAAGCGCGTAAATCCCACCAGCAAAGCGAAGTTTGTGGAGTTCACCACGCTTCTTGATCCTGGCCAGATGCCAGGCCAGCGCCGGCAAGTCCTCGATTGGCCTTATGTCGAGGGCCTGCGCATGGATGAAGCCATGCATCCGCTGACCCTGCTTTGTTTTGGCATGTACGGCGAGGACCTTCCCAATCAGGACGGGTCGCCAATCCGAATCATCGTGCCCTGGAAGTACGGCTTCAAAAGCGCGAAGGCGATCGTGCGTATCCGCTTCACCGACAAGCAGCCGCTGAACACCTGGAACATCTCGGCACCGACGGAATACGGCTTCTATTCCAACGTGAATCCGACCGTGGACCATCCTCGTTGGAGCCAGGCCAAAGAACGCCGCCTCGGCGAATTCTTCAAGCGCCCGACCCTGATGTTCAACGGCTACGGAGATCAAGTCGCCAGCCTGTACAGCGGAATGGATCTGAAGAAGAATTTCTGAGCGTATCCGACCTCGGGCGTTAGACGTCGGACCCCGGACCTAGGGCCTCAGGTTAAATTACACAGGTGGTTCAGTCCCCGAGATCTTAAACTGAAGATCCTAAGCCGGAGGTCTGAAGGCTGAGGTCCGACGCCTTGACGCCCGACACCCGATTCCAATGCCCCGCTGGCTCAAACCCGTGATCTTTCTGGCGTGCCTGGCGCCGCTGGCCGACCTCGTTTGGAGAGGCTTGCATGCGCAACTCGGCGCCAATCCCATTGAGGCAATCACTCACCGCACCGGCGATTGCACGCTGACTTTTCTGCTGATCACGCTTTCCGTCACGCCGCTTCGAAAGCTGACGCGTCAGTACTGGCTGATCGGATTCCGCCGCATGCTCGGCCTGTTTGCCTTCTTCTACGGCACGCTGCACCTGATGACCTATATCTGGCTCGACAAGTTTTTCAATGTCCACGAGATGCTCGCCGACATCGCGAAGCGCAGGTTTATCACCGCAGGAATGACGGCCTTCGTGCTGATGATCCCGCTGGCCCTGACCTCGACCAAATGGTCGATCCGAAAATTGGGTGGAAAGCGCTGGCAGGCGCTGCACCGCCTGATCTATTTCAGCGCCGCCGCGGGAGTGATTCACTATATCTGGCTGGTCAAGGCGGATTTGAAAAAGCCTTTGGAATACGCCGCCGTGCTGGCACTGCTGATACTCTACCGGCTGATCGTGTGGCTCGGATCGCGCATTCCGGTTGCCTCAAAACAGAGCACTTCAGAAGGCTGAATCGCAAACGCGAAGGGCGCGGTCGCTTGAGATCGGCGATCCGCGCCCTTTTGCTTTTCCTGAATCGACTACCGGCGTTTCAACGCTTTGTGTGGCCCCGACTTCAGACCGACCACGGCCAAATGCGCGGCGGCCAAACTCGATTTCGCTGTGGGCGTTTGCAAAACGAACGACCCGGTCGCGACTTGGCTGCTGTCTACCTCGATGAACAACGTAGTGGCATTGTCAACCACGTAGGAAACCAGGTTGAATGAACTCGATGCCATAGTGCCGCGCCCGTTGGCCGTTGAGTCAGCGCTATAGGTGGCTGAAAATTTCTGGTCGGGACTGAGATTTCCCATATCGTTAAAGTCGACAACCCCCGTGAGAGTACCGTTGTTGTTGCTGAATTCGGCGATGTCGTCCTCTTCGCCGTTCGCGTTGACTCCCGTGAGATTCAACCCGTAGCCCTGCGAAGAGGCGATCGAAGTAGCGCTCTGAGCGAAAGCGACACCGGCCGTGATTCCCGCGTTATCGATCTCGATCAACAGCAGGCCGCCACTCGAGGGAAACGCGGCGAACTGGTAAGTGCCAAGAACTTCGTTGGCGCCATTGTTGAATCCCGTAAGAGTGACGACTGAACGTCCGCCAGTCAGCGCGGTATAAGAGCCGCTGATATTCGGCACCTGCGATGCTGTGCCAGAGTCGTTGATGTCCTCCGACCCGGCGGTTATCGTGCCGCTGCCATTCGTAACGATGATCCCGGCCGCCGTAAATGGCCCTCCTATGATCGTGTCCAGGCCAGACATCGTGAAGACGTTAGCGCCTGTGGCGATGGACGACGTCTGTGTGAATGCGTCTCCGATCAGAATCGGGGCCGCGTCGCGTTCGATGAACTTCAAATGGGTGGAGTCAATCGGATAGACGTCGAAAGTGAACGTTCCCGCCGTGCTGATGAGAGTTGCAACGCCGGGGACTGCTGCCAGGCTGACGGAGCCGCTGAGCGGAAGACTGGTCAGGCCGGAGGAGTTGCCGCTATTGTTGAAATCCTGAACGCCGGCGGTGATATTGCCGCTGGCGTCGAGAGTGAACGCTCCCGCCGTGGCGAAGGGCGGTTGAGCACCGGTGGTTGTGTTTAGACTCGAGATTCCGGTCAAGCTAAAAGCGTAAGAGCCGGCGATCTGACTTTGTGTAGGCGCCGATTGCAAATCGAGAGAGCCGCTCCCGCTCGCGCTATTGTCGTACTCTGTCACCAAGCCGTGAGAACTGGAGAGCAGAACAAAATCAAGGCCAAAGGCTCCCAGGGAAGTGTTCAGGGTCGCGGTTCCCCGCCCGTCGCTGGTAATTTTATAATTCCCGCCGGAGATCGCCGTGTTCGAAGCCACTCCGACCTCGGGATCATTCAGATCCAGCGTCCCCCCGGTAATGCCGCCGCTCCCGTTGGCGGCCAGTGTGCCCGCCAGCGTGAAGAACACTCCCGAGGAATCAGATCCCTGGGCGGACAACACATACGTTCCGCTCAGGCTGCTGTTGCTGAAGCTGCCACTCGGGGGCGGGATAGCGTTGACTGAATTGCTGCTGCAGCCCAACAGCACAGCCATGCCGGAAAGAATAATGGGAAGAATTAGACGATTGCGTAACGACATAGTACCCCCCACGAAAGGTCATTGGCGCAGAATTGAGTCTTTGGAACTCAGGTTAGCCTGGTTGAGTTGCCGCTAGATTCAACCCGTACTCGGACAATAAGTAGCGCGGGAAGGAAGAAATTTTGAGACTTTACATCTCTTTACGTTGAGATTAAGACCCCGGTTCGCTTACGGATGCACTTCGACTTCCTGCGCCGCAAGCTTACGCAAGGAATCTTCGTAAGGCGCGCGCGCAATTCCTTTTTCCGTGATGATCGCAGATACATACTTCGCCGGGGTTACGTCAAACGCAGGGTTCTCTACTTCCACGCCGTCGGGAACCATTTGTTTTCCAGCAATGTGGGTGACTTCGCGAGCGTTTCGTTGCTCGATGGGAATCTGGGTGCCGTCGGGGCAATCCAGATCGACCGTCGAAATCGGAGCGGCCACATAAAACGGAATGCTGTGTTCCTTCGCCAGAATGGCGACGGTATAAGTTCCAATCTTGTTGGCCACGTCGCCATTGGCTGCGATGCGGTCAGCACCCACCACAATCGCTCCGATCTTGCCTTGCTTCATCATCGCGCCCGCCATATTGTCGGAGATCACCGTAATCGGGATGCCATCCTTCATCAGTTCCCACGCGGTCAGCCGCGAGCCTTGCAGAAACGGCCGGGTCTCGTCCGCATACACATGAATTTTTTTGCCCTGCTCCACGGCCGCTCGGATCACTCCCAGCGCGGTTCCGTACCCCGCAGTGGCGAGCGCGCCGGCATTGCAGTGCGTCAGCACTCCGCCTGCGCTCGGCATCAGGGTGGCGCCGTGGCGGCCCATGGCCTGGTTGGCCGCGATGTCTTCGGCGTGCATGCGCTGCGCTTCTTCAGTCAAATCCTTTTTGATCTGAAGAATCGGCCGCTCGCGGATGTGTTCAAACTTCTCCTGCATTCGCCGAATCGCCCAGAACAGATTCACGGCCGTGGGCCGGGTCTTGCCGATGAGGTCACAGATCTGATCGAGTTCGCGCTTCAGGTCGCCCGTCGATTCAGCTTTGGAATTATTTACGCCGAGCGCAATGCCCATGGCGGCGGCAACTCCGATTGCCGGCGCCCCGCGCACCACCATGTTGCGGATGACGTCCGCCACCTGCTCATAGGTCGTGCAGGTGACATAAACTTCCTCCGTCGGCAGCTTCGTCTGATCGATGAAGCGTACGCCTTGATGGGTCCATTCCAGAGTTTGGATCATAGAAGTTTGAATCATGAAAAAAGATCTCGCCGTACAGAGGTCGCTGGCAACGTCTCTCTCGCCCTCACAACGTCTCTTGCCACTTTCACGGCGGCGTCGGCAGAGACGTAGCAAGCCACGCTTCTACGAAGAGGTCGGTCGAACGTGTTCTTCCCTTACGTCGTTCGCGGTAAAGATGGAAACGAACGGCACCGCTCCCGCCGCCTTCTCCACATTCGAACGTCCTTTGGCCTCTTCCCGCTCCACCAGGCACATCACGCCAACGATTTCGAATCCAAATTCGCGCGCCGCTTCGATCGCCTGCACCGTCGATGCCCCGGTAGTGCAAACATCATCCACGATCACGACTCGTGCGCCCTTCTCGCGAAATCCTTCAATGCGCTGTCCCGTGCCGTGTTGCTTCTCAGCCTTGCGAACCAGAAAGCCGTCCACTTCGCCGCTCAAGACCGCGACGGCCACCACAATCGGATCCGCACCCATCGTCAGCCCGCCAATGGCCTTCGGTTTCCATCCGCGCTGCTGAATCTCTTCCAGAAAAACTTCACCAGTCAGGCGCGACCCTTTCGCGTCGAGCGTGGCGGTACGGCAGTCGATGTAGTAATCGCTGGTCCCGCCGGAAGAAAGTTTGAACTGTCCCAGCCGGAATGACTTCTGAGCCAATATGCTAAGCAATTTCTGACGCGAAGAATGCATCAAAATCTACGATAACATGCCATCAGGGGCGACATCCTGACGGAGCCGTTTTTCCGGCGGAGGAACGATCTCGGCCCACTGTCGGGCAGAGCATATCGACGAACAACCGCGCGACGGAGCCTCGCTGCGTGGTAACCTGAAACTTCCGCAGAATGGTTAAGCGCGGGCGCCGCGTCGACCGTGGTCTTTGAATCGAGGTGTAACATTGCAGAGTTCGTTCCGTGTTTCCCCCTTTATTGTTTTCGCCTTTCTGCTTTCCCTATTTGCGATGAGCGGTCCAGGGTTCGCCGAAGGAACGCGCACCTGGGAACAATCGAAATTCGAGGACCTCACCAAAGGCTCGGCCACGGGAGTGGCAATTCGCAGTTCCGGGGGACTGGAACTCGCTCCATCATTCAAGTTGCTTTATGCAACGCCATCCACCTACGTATGGGCAGTGGCCGCCGATGAATCGGGCAATGTCTACGCCGCGACCGGATCTCCGGCACGCGTCTATCGGATTACGCCCGACGGTAGCGCCACCATCATTTTTGAGCCGCAGGAACTTCAGGTACAGACCCTTGAAGTTGCGCCGAAAGGCGTAATATACGCGGCCACCGCGCCCGACGGGAAAGTCTACAAAATCGAGCCCAAGCCTCAAGAGAAAAGCAAAACGCTTAAAGGCAAGAAAAGTTCCGAGAAAGAAGCGCTGGAAGAATCGCTGCAAAATACGGCGAAGGATACCGGCAAGCCCGCCCTCGATCCTTCCTGGACTTCCTCCGAATATTTTGCGCCCGGAACCAAATACATCTGGGATCTCGTCCTTGATAAGGCCGGCAATCTTTATGTCGCCACCGGAGATCACGGCGAGATTTACAAAGTCACGCCCAAGGGAGAACACTCGATCTTCTTCAAAAGCGATGACACGCATATCCGCGTGCTCGCGCTCGATGCCAAGGGAAACTTGATCGCCGGCACCGACGGCAGCGGACTGGTGTATCGCATTTCTCCCGCGGGCGACGGATTCGTACTGTACAGCGCTCCGAAGAAAGAAATCACAGCGCTCGCTCTCGATCACGAAGGCAACATTTACGCCGCAGCTGTGGGCGAGAGGCGCGCCGGAGCGACAAGTTCGCCGTCTAGTAGTTCCTCGTCGGCTCTTTCGATGGGATCAGGCTCGGGAGACTCCTCAGGCTCAACGCCCGGAATGCCCCTCACTCCGACACCCAGCACCCCGCACGTGGGCTCCTTCCCATTTCCGGGAGGGAGTTCGAACGGTGGCTCGGATGTGTACCGCATCGCCGCCGACGGCTCTCCGTCGCGAATCTGGACTTCGCGCGAAGATATTGTTTACGCCCTTGCATTCGACTCTCGTGACCGCCTGCTCGCGGGCACGGGAAACCGCGGGCATGTTTTTTCCATCGAAGGGCAGGATGAATTTTCCGATCTGCTGAAAGCCCCGGTCTCCCAGGTCACCGGTTTTGCAAAAGCCCCCGGTGGCGGACTCTATGCCGCCAGCAGCAATCTGGGAAAGATTTTTCTTCTGGGTCCGGGCCCGGAAAGAGAAGGCACCTACGAGAGCGATGTATTCGACGCCAAGGTCTTCTCGCGGTGGGGACGGGCCGAGTTCCGCGGCGCCGGCAATGTCGAACTGCTGGCACGCAGCGGCAACGTAGACAATCCCGATCGCAACTGGAGCCCCTGGAGGCAAGTTGATCTTAGCCAGGACTCTGAAATGGGGGTTCCAGCTGCGCGGTACGCGCAGTGGAAAGCCGTGCTGCACGCCGGAAACACCAAGCCCACGCTCGAAACCGTTACCCTGAATTACCTGCCAAAGAATGTGGCGCCAGAGATCGATGACGTGTCTGTGCAGATGGGTGTGCGTTATCAGCCCCTCTCGAAATCGACCGCGCTCACTCTGGGTACGGACGTTAGCGGATCCTCAGGCAGCCATTTCGAGTCTCCGGTCCCCAGCAGTCACGATCGCGATTCGGTGGGCGTCAAGTGGAGTGCGCATGACGACAATGACGATCAGCTGGTCTATTCTGTTTATTACCGCGGCGATGCAGAGACTCGCTGGCTTCTGTTGAAAGATAATTTAAACGACAAGGCGTACTCGTTCGACGCCAGCCTGCTGCCCGACGGGGGCTACACCATCAAAGTGGTTGCTTCAGATGCGCCCTCGCACTCGCCAGGCGAGGCGCTGACAGCGACCAAGGAGAGTCGCCGCTTCGAGGTGGACAGCACACCTCCGCGAGTCGAGACCTTAACCGCAGCGGTCGAAGTTAATCAGATTCACGTACGTTTCCGGGCCGAAGACGGATTCTCCAACATCAAGCGCGCCGAATATTCCATTGACGCGGGAGACTGGAGGTACGTCGAGCCGACTGGCCAGCTTTCCGACGCGAAAATCGAAGACTATGACTTCATGGTGCCACTGGATGCCGCAAAAGATGCCGAGTCCGAGCACGTGGTCGTGGTGCGCGTCTACGACAAATACGAAAACATGGGCGCCGCGAAGACATTGTTGAGAGGGAAGAGACCAGGATCGCCGCCGTGATCGCTACACGGTCCTGAAAACCAGAACGGCAAAGCGCCGTAGCGCCCGACAATAGCCCGGCGTTTCAACACCGGGTAGGCGGCAACGTCATGAAACTCGTCCCGGAGGGGACGACTGAGGCGTCCCGCCTGGATAGCGTGACGACTCCTTTCCAACTCACCCCGCCGCGAGATAAACATACCGAAGAATGAACAGCACCGTAAGAATCCAGATCACGGCGCTGACTTCCCGAAACTTCCCCGCGGCCACCTTCACCAATGTGTATGAAATCAGCCCAAAGCTGAGTCCGGTCGCGATACTGAAGGTCAGCGGCGTCGCCACCAGAGTGACGAACGCAGGAAGCGCTTCTGTAAATTCCTTCCACTCGATGCGGGCAATCGATTCCGTCATCAGAGCTCCCACCAGGATCAACGCCGGTGCCGTCGCGTAGCCCGGGATCGCCGCCGCCAGCGGCGAGCAGAAGGCCGCCAGCAGGAACAGTCCGGCGACGAATATATTGCTGAGCCCGGTCCGCGCCCCCGCAGCCACCCCCGCCGCGCTTTCGATGTAACTGGTCACGGTGGAGGTTCCGGTCAATGCTCCGAAGATAGTTCCCACGGCGTCCGAGAGAAGCGCCCGCCCTACTCGAGGAATTTTGCCGTCCTTTACGAATCCGCCCTGCTCGCACACTCCCACCAGCGTCCCGACGTTGTCGAACAAGTCGACAAACAGAAACACGAAAACAATTTCCAGCAAGCCGAGATGAAGCGCGCCGCGCAAATCCAGTTGCAGCCACGTGGAGGCAGGATGCGGCCAGGAGAAGATCGCGGTCGGCCAACTCGCCATCCCCCGCAATATTCCCAGCACCGTCGTGGCGAAAATGCCGATCAGGATCGCGCCATTAATCTTGCGCGTCATCAGAATGAGCATAATCGCCAGCCCCACGCACGCTAATTGTGCTTCGCGATTGGCAAAGCTGCCCAGGCCGACAAACGTAGCCGTGTTCGCCACCACCAGTTTGGCATTGCGCAGCCCGACAAAGGCAATGAACATCCCGATGCCGCCAGCGGTGGAATATTTCAGGCACTCGGGAATTCCGTTGACGATCTGCTCCCGTACCCGCGTGACCGTAAGAATCAGAAAGAAGACGCCGGAAAAAAAGATCACGCCCAATGCGGTGCGCCACTGAACATGCATGCCCAGGCAAACCACGTAGGTGAAGTAGGCATTGAGCGACATGCCCGGCGCGAGCGCGATGGGATAGTTCGCGTACAGGCCCATCACCAGCGTTGCAGCCGCCGCAGACACGCAGGTAGCAAACAACACCCCGTCGAGGGGCATCCCCGCCTGCGCCAGAATCTGCGGATTCACCACGACGATGTAAGCCATCGTAATGAACGTGGTCAGTCCACCGAGAAATTCCCGGCGCACGGTAGTCTGATTCTCCGCAAGACGGAAATAGCGTTCTATCAATTCAGTTCCTTAGCAGCGCTGAATAGGTAGTGTGAAATAAAAGCGACATTCTACGGTATTCGTTCATTCCCGCCGGGTAAAAACCACGAAACACCTAGATACAGCCGCCTCGGCTGCAAGGCCTGAGCCTGCCCTGAGCCACCGAAGCGAGTCGAAGGCACGAAGTCCGGCCTTCAAGCGATGCGCTCAGGGCTGAACAGAGGTCTTGGCAGAAGCCGGCAACTCCTCGCTGCGAATCGCACTTAACTCACCTGCCTGTCGCAATTCCGGAAACAGCCAGGCCCATATCACGATGACGACCAGCGTCCCCACCCCTCCCAACACCACCGCCGGCACAGTCCCAAACCACTGCGCTGTTACGCCCGATTCGAACTGCCCAAACTCGTTGGACGTTCCAATAAAAATCATGTCCACCGCAGTCACGCGTCCGCGCATTTCGTCGGGCGTGGCGAGCTGCGTCAACGTAGCGCGGATAATAACGCTGATCATGTCGCTGGCTCCCAGCAGCAGCAGCGCGATCAGCGAGATCGTAAGACTGCGCGAGACGCCGAAAATAATCGTGAAGATTCCGAATCCAGCAACCGACCAGAGCAGTGTCGGTCCCGATCGCCCGCGTAACGGCCGATGCGCCAACAAGACGGCCATGATCGCGGCGCCGACTCCAGGAGCGGTTCGCAGCAGCCCCAGCCCCCACGGTCCTGTATGAAGAATTTCGCGCGCGTAAACGGGGAGAAGCGCGACCGCTCCGCCAAGCAACACCGCAAACAAGTCCAACGAAATCGCGCCCAAGATCAGCTTCTTTCTCCAGATGTAATGCAGCCCTGCGAAGACGGTCTTGAACGTCATGCTCTTTGACGCCGCAAGACCGGACGAAGAAGACTCGCGGACACGCGTCTTCCCCTCCGGCTTGATGCGGAACGATGACATCGTCGCTCCGATCGCGGTCAGCATGGCGACTACATACACGATGGACGGCCCGCGGAATGCCGCATAAAGAATCCCGCCAAACGATGGTCCAAGAATCGTTGCCGCCTGAAAAATGCTCGCGTTCCAAGCGACCGCGTTGGGGAAATGTTCTTCGGGAACGAGTTGAGGAAGAATAGCCCGGCTCGCCGTACTGTTAAACGATCGCACCACTCCAATCAGGATCAGCACAATGTAGATCGAAGTAACCGAGTGCGCGCCGCGCTGGACTAGAGCCAGCAGCAAGGCAAAGCAAACTGCGTAACCTCCATAGCAAGCGGAGAGCACGTGGCGGCGTTCGAACCGGTCCGACGCGTGGCCGGAGATCGGGAAGAGCAAAATCGCCGGCAGAAACTGTGCCAGACCCACATAACCCAGATCGAGCGGCCGCTTGGTGATCTCATACACCTGCCACCCCACGGCCACAGCCTGCATCTCAACCGCCGATACAATCAGAAACCGGGCAATCTGAAATAATACGAATCCGGGATGGGTGAACGCGGCGCGTCCGGCCTTGGCGTCGGAGGTAGCAGGCATGAACTACTAATCTGACACACAAAGCTCAGAATGTGCCGATTGAAGGAATCCTTCTTCTTAAATCTAGCCAGGTCAAAACTTTCCAGACGCGAGATACAATACAAGCCCGCTGAATAGCAGCAGCACTCCGAAGGCAGAAAGCAAGAGCAAATGAATCGGGTCGACTTGCCCACTTCCGATCGAGGCGATCGGGAAAAGATGAAGGATTCGCGCCGGCACGAGCTCTGACCACCACGAAGCCCAATGCAGACCGTGTCGGTATTGCGACGCCGTGAAGACTATCCCCACCAAGACAGTGACGATCCACGCGAAGGTTTCCGCGATCGTGACGGGCCGGCTGACGCGCTCGGTAGCGGCGTACCGGCGGCGTAGTTGCGCTCGCCACCACAACAGGCTCGGTGAGCCGCAAGGCGCAGCGTGCTCCGATTCACTCCGCGCAAGTTGAAAGGTCCGCGTCACGAGAACCAGATCGCTGCAGTTGTCGCAGGCATCCACATGGGCGCGCAATTCCGGTTCGCAACCCTCGGGCCAGTGGCCATCCTTCAGCGCCTGAGCAAGCTCTTTTTCATGGGAGCAAGCGCGAAACGTCATGCCTTCCCCCGATCTCCGTCAATCTTCCGCAGCAGTCGGGCAATTTTTCGACGCGCCCGGAAAAGCAATAGACGAATGCCAGCCGCACTTAGGCCTGTGATCTCAGAAATCTCCCGGTGCGAATAGCCTTCGGCATGGGCCAGCCAAAGAAGTTGCCGCTCGCGAGGACGCATGCGCGCCATCGCGGGATCGAGAATGGCCTGCGAGTCAAGATGCGACAGTTGGTCGCCAGCCGCCATCAGGCGTTCAGGAACATCTTCAAGGCACGCCGCGCGCGGCTTTCTCCAGTGGTCGCGCAGCAGATTGGTCGCAATTCGGTATAGATAGCGCCTGTGGTTCACTTCGCCCCCATCCGGACAAGTGGCACACAGGAATCGGAGATAGCTTTCCTGCATCAGGTCGTCAGCCAGCGCAGAGTTTCCCGAGACACGCGCCAGATAAGCTCGGAGCCCCGGCGCGGAGCGCTGATAGAAGCCAGCAAAGGCATCGCTGTCCATGGGCAGTTCGTCAGTTCGCGATGCCTCGCGAGTCCGGACATTCGGAATGGCATATTCGCCGGTCGTATCAGTTTTCCTCATGGCTGCGATTCCCGAGCAGCCCGTACTGCGGCTGCTGCGTGGATCAGGCAGCAAATGGATACTAGTCCTGCGCTCCGCGATCTGGCATCAGGCCGAGATGCCGTGCCAGTACCCACGTGATTCCGGCCGAAATCATAAATCCAAGCCCCGGCATCAGCACGACCGTGCCGATCACGAGTAACGCTCCCCCACCATCGGAAACACTGTGGCGCAAAGAGAGAAGGCCGATGCCGAGCAGCGTCATCACGACTCCGATCTGCAGCGGCGTCAGGACCCGGGCCACGGGACTGGGAACCGGCTGCTGCCGCTCGAAGCCGACCGCAATCGGAGTCGCTTCCAGGAATCGCTTGCCGGCGTCGGTGCCCATGTACGTGAGCACTTCCTGCGAGGTGCCAAATCTCTCAATCAGCTTGCCGTGCACGTCCGTTTGCAGCTTGAAGATGCGATTCCAGCGCCGGTTCTCGAGCAGAACATGCGTCAGCCAGAGCAGCGCGCCGAGAATGCAGACGAAAACCAGGAACGGAACGCCCGAGTTGATCAATTCAGTGTCCATCCCCGAGGGCCTGCGATCTGACATTTCAGGCCAGAGCTTGCGCTCCAGTGTCTGGCTGGGCGGCTCATGTTCGCCGTGCAGATTGTTAAAGAGATAAAAGTCGGGATTGTGTGCGATCTCGGGATGAACCTGCAAGAACCGGCCCAGTTCAGGATTGGTGCGGTTCACGTATTCCGAATTCGAGAGCAACGAAGGGTCTCTGGCCACAACTTCAGCCAGGGTCGGGCTCACGCGCAACACCTGCAGAAGCTGGTCTTGCAGGGCGGCCAGATCCTTTTCGCTCATCTGCGGAGGGCTGGCGGGCACCGCCGGCTGGGCGACGCGCGTCGTCTGTGCAACTCCGACCGCCGTGAACAACACTAGAACCGCTACGATCGACTGAACCGTTTCCAGACTCCGCAGTTGCTTTTGCATTTCGAAGTTCCCTTCGGATGAGGAGTGCCTTAAAGCATCTCTAAGCACACAACGAACGGGGAGGGAAAATGGTTAACAACAATTTTGCGGTCTGAAATTAGGCGACCAGCGGAGCATTCGCGACTCCCGCCGTCCCGAACACTCTCCGATAGCGCTCAATCTCCGACGGCGGCCCCAGCGCCTTGGAATAGTTGTCAGAAAGCTTCACCGCCGGCCGCCCTTCGACGTTCGAAACCTTGCAGATCAGACTAATAGGATCAAAGCCGCCGCCAGCATTGGGATTGCATCCGCGAAAATCATTGGTCAGCAATGTTCCCCATCCGGCGCTGAACCGGATGCGCCGGCCCGGCATCCATTTTTTCCGATCATCAAAGTCCGTGGCACTGAAGAAATCGCTCGGGCGGACACCCTTCGCCACATGGCCGCCGAAATAAGCGTGCAGTCCGAGAATCTGATCCACATCCAGAGTGTCCGACGCGATCAGAAGTTTCTCGACGGGATCTTTCCCCTTTCCCTTAAGCCAGGAAATGTACTCATCCCCCGCAATGCAGGGATCTTTGCTGTCCACGCGCTGCCCGGTCCAATCCGCCACCCAGTCCGGGGCGTGCTTTAGGAATTGGGTCGTGCCAAACGTGTCCGGCAGCAACACGCGCAGAGCACCTTCATACGTCTGCTGCCACAACTCCAGCACGCGATACTGCGATTCCTTCAGAGCCGCATCATCGGGTGCGAGCGCGGCCATCACCATCGGTATCTCGTGAGCATTGGTTCCAATCGCTTCCAAGTCGTGCTTGTGCGCTAGGAACGCGTTCGATGTTCCAATGAAATTGTTCCCCAGATTGGCGGCCATGGCCTCAACCACATATTCCTGCCACAGAAAGCTGTGCCGGCGGCGCGTCCCAAAGTCGCCGACGCTCAGTTCGGGAACGCCGCGCAGCCGCTCAATCTTGCTCCACAACTTGGTTTTCGCTCGCGCATAAAGAATGTCGAGACCGAACTCGCTTAACTTCTTCAGATTAGCCCGGGTCTTCAACTCATCCAAAATCGCCAGCGAGTAGAGTTCCCACATGGTGGTTTCAGACCATGTCCCTTCGAAGGTCAATTGGATCTGCCCGTCCTGCACTCGCAGCCGATAATCCGATAAATGAAAATCACGCTCCAGCCACTCCAGAAACGCCGGCTCAAAAATTCCGCGCCGCCCATAAAACGTGTTGCCGGCCAGCCAGACCAGTTCCGATCTGCGAAACCGCTCGCCCCGCACATGCTGGAGCTGCACCTTGAGCTCTTCGATGTTGATGATGTCGGCCATCCGCACCGCAGAGTGCCGGTTCAATAACGAGAACTCGACGTGCGTCTTGGGAAAATGTTTCCAGATGAACTGCAGCATCAGCAGCTTGTAGAAATCCGTGTCCAGCAACGACCGGATCACCGGATCGAGTTCCCAATTGTGGTTATGCGCGCGTTCTGCGAAGTTAACGATCATCGGAGGTGAGCAGTTTAAATTTCGACAATATCATGCGGGTCATCCTGACCGCAGCCGTTTTTCAGGCGGAGGGAAGGATCTCTCTCGCCGGCAATACTGCTGGGGTCGCTCTTTCTCGGCGCGCTTCGCGGAGTGCTTAGCGGTCTTGGCGGTTGAGGTTTTTAAAAAACAATCCGGCGTGAAAATCGGCGCACGCTTGCTGTTAGGTCTTCGCCACCACGAACTTCTGCTCCAGCCCTTCGTGCACTTCCTCGGCCCGCTGAAGTGCCTCCTGCACGTTGTCGCAGATGTTCTCTTTGCCAATGACTTCAGCGAACTCCGCCTGGTGAATGAGCTGGGCCGGTTGCTGACGCGCCCCACACAGAATCAAAATGCGCTTGCTCGCGTGCAGTGTTTTGGCTATCTCTTCGATTGCGAACAGCCCTGTGGCATCCAGCGCGGTCATATTCCGCAGCCGAAGAATAACCACGGGCGGGAGCGTATGCAAATTCTCGATGACCGTCCCGATCTTGTCGGTTGCCCCAAACAAGAACGGCCCGTGAATGCGGAAGATAGTCGCGTAGTACGGAATGTCTTTGTCCTGCAGAATGTGCACTCGCCCATCTTCCACGTAATCCTCAGTCACTTGTGAAACGGTCGTCGTAGCCGCCACACGGCTGATGAACAGCAACGCCGCCAGAATCATTCCTGCCTCGACTGCCACAGTAAGATCGGCAAACACGGTCAGCGCAAAGGTCACTAGCCAGATGCTGATATCGGTCTTGGTGAGCTTCAGCAGTTGCGGAATTTCCCGCCACTCGCCCATGTTGTAAGCGACCACCATCAGAATCCCCGCCAGCGCGGCCATCGGCACGTAGCTGACCAGCGGCGCGGCAAACAGCAAAATGCACAGCAGCGTGAGCGCGTGAATCATTCCCGCCACCGGTGTCTGCGCTCCGGAACGAATATTAGTTGCGGTTCGAGCGATTGCTCCAGTCGCAGGCAACCCGCCAAACATCGGCGAAAAAATATTGGCGACGCCCTGCCCGATGAGCTCGACGTTGGGATTGTGCCGGTCGTTACTCATCCGGTCAGAAACCACAGCCGACATCAAGGATTCAATTGCGCCCAACATCGCCACCGTGAACGCCGGTCCCAGGAGCCCATGGATCAGGTCCGTGCGGAAGTGAGGAATTTGCCAGTGTGGCAGCCCGCTCGGAATTCCTCCGAATCTTGTCCCAATCGTTCCCACCGGCAGCTTGAAGAAATAGACCGCGGAAGTGGAGAGCAGCAAAGCGACGATCGGTCCCGGGATGCGAGGCGAAAGCCCCCGGCAAATGATAAGTGTCAGCACTGTGAAAATGGCAAGCGCGGCTGCTTCAAACGACAGCGTATGAAAATTCCTCGCCAGCGCTTCCATCCGCAGCCAGAAAACGCCGGGAACTCTCTCGAGACTCAATCCAAAAAAATCTTTGATTTGCGTACTTGCGATCAGCACCGCAATCCCATTCGTGAACCCGATCACCACCGGCCGCGGAATGAATTTTACCCCTGTGCCCAGCCCGGTAACTCCCATGATCACCAGCAGCACGCCCGCCATCACGGTACACATGAACAAACCGTCGACACCGTGTACTGTGACAATCCCCGCTATTACCACCACAAACGCGCCAGTCGGCCCGCCAATCTGCATCTTCGATCCGCCAAGCGCCGAAATCAGAAATCCCGTGACGATGGCGCAATAGATTCCAGCCTGGGGCTTCAGCCCCGAAGCGATGGCAAACGCCATAGCCAGCGGCAGAGCTACCAGTCCCACGGTCACTCCTGCAATCAGATCAAGGAGGAATTTATGTCGGTCATAATCTCTCAGGCAGAGAACCGACTTCGGAAGCCAACGATCATCCAGGAAAATACGCGCCATTCTCACATTATCGCCCCTTCGTCCGGAATCGGACACATCACCTAAGTGTGCACGGCTTAGCGGAAAGAAAGACGTCGCAGCAACGATATAATCCGTGTTTGGCCGCGTGCTGAACTGCTCGTGGCGGCAAGACACGTTGCAAGCAACCCTCTTACGAAAAATTTCATGCGCTTCGAACTCTTCATTGCGACTCGCTACCTACGCGCCAAGCGTCGCCAGGCCTTCATCGGCATCATTACCGGCATCTCTATCGTGGGAGTCGCCGCAGGCGTGGCGTCCCTCGTCGTAGCCATGGCCATTACCAACGGTTTTCGTCAGGACCTGCAGCAGCGACTCCTGGGTTCCACATCGCATATCAGCTTGCAGCGCATTGCCGACGACGGCATTCAAAACTGGCCCGCGCTCATGGATCGCCTTGCGAAGCAGCGGCACGTCGTCGCCGCCGCACCGGCAATTTTCGAACAAGTTCTGATCGCGCGCGGTCCGCGGGCGCGCGGCGCGGTGCTCAAAGGCATGATCCCACGCTACGAGCGCAAGGTTGGAGATCTGCTCAATTCGGTGAAGGAAGGTACGGCCGCGCCGCTGGAGGAGACGACCAACGCAGAGGCGGAATCGAAACCGTCAAAGGCAGCGGGCAGGAGTGCCGGTTCCACACAAGCAGATTCCACTCCAGCGGATGTGGCACAATCACCCGATTCCCTGGCCGCTGTGCAACAGCGCATCTCCGCCATGCCTCCCATCGTCCTCGGCAAGGACATGGCTGACAACCTCGGCGCCACGGTCGGCTCTGTCGTCCTAGTAGTAAGTCCGCAGGGCGAGCTGACTCCCTTCGGCACGGTCCCAAAATACAACCGCTTTCACGTGGTGGGGATTTTCAACTCCGGATTCTTCGACTACGACGCCAATTGGGCCTTCATTCGCCTCTCCGATGCGCAAAAGTTGTTCGGCCTGGGAGACCTGGTCTCTGTGATCGAGTTCAAAGTGGACGACATCTATCAAGCCGCACCCATCTCCCGCCAACTCGAAGAGGCCGCCGGCAAAGGTTTCATGGCCACCAATTGGGAAGAGCAAAACAAGGCCCTGTTTCACGCGCTACGGTTGGAGCGCCTGGTGACCTTCATCACCATCGGCCTCATCGTCTTCGTAGCGGCTCTGAACATCCTGATTTCTCTCATTATGATGGTCATGGAAAAAACCAAAGATATCGCTGTACTCATGTCGATGGGTACGCGCCGGGCGCAGGTGCGCAACCTTTTCATTGCACAGGGTGTGCTGATTGGCGCCGTCGGCACCGTGATCGGACTGGTCCTCGGGTACGCCGTTTCTTACGCGGGAGGGCACTATCATGTGTTGACCCTGTCGCCCGAGGTCTATTCGATTGACTACGTCCCCTTCGCGCCACGAGCGATCGACGGCGTGTGGGTAGCGCTGTTCGCGGTCCTCATCTCGTTTGTGGCGACCTTATATCCCTCGTGGTCAGCCTCCCGCATCCTTCCCGCTGAGGCGCTGCGATATGAATGACAAATTGTTTGCCAGGGATCCGCCTGGCTTTTCGCGGATTGCACAAACGCTGCCTATGTGTGGATACGAGACTCCAGCCGCGAAGCGGCGGAAGAAGTTCACTCGAGTGGCCGTCGCCGAATGCCTTGGCCCGGTCCTACTGCGATTTGTTCTTGATTCTGGCAGCGGCGAAACGATTTCAAAATCCCGCGCACTACTGTATGTGCCTGCGAATACTGGCTTGACCGTAGGTTTTCATCCTCGGCACTTTATCCCTTGGAACGAAAGGCGTACGCCGTGCATCTAACGGAACAAGTATCGATGCTTCGGGTGGAAGGCCTGAAGAAGGTTTTTCGGTCCGGCGAATCGGATCTGGTGCTCTTTGAGAATCTGTCGTTTGAGGTGAAGCGAGGAGAAATGCTCGCTATTGTGGGCGAATCCGGCGCGGGCAAGAGTACCTTGTTGCACATCCTGAGCGCCCTTGATCGCGCTTCCGCTGGTGACGTATACTGCGCCCACTTGCGATTGAATTCGTTATCGCACGACGAAGCCGCCAGCTTCCGCAACCGGGAAACCGGCTTTGTATGGCAGTTCCACTATCTGCTGCCGGAATTCACGGCGGCAGAAAACGTTGCCATGCCGCTGCTGTTGCGAGGGCGAACATGGCAGCAGGTCGAGCCAGAAGCTTCACGCTGGCTGCGTGAGGTCGGACTGGAACAGCGCGCGCATCATCGCTCAGGCGAGCTTTCAGGCGGCGAGCAGCAGCGGGTAGCTTTGGCCCGCGCGCTCATCACCGGTCCAAAATTGCTGCTGGCCGATGAGCCCACCGGCGACTTGGACGGCCAAACGGCGGAAGCGGTTTTCGCGTTGATTGCGCGCTTACATCGCGAGCATCAACTCACCTCCCTCATAGCTACGCATAATTTGTCTTTCGCCCGGCGCTGCCATCGTGTGTTGAGGCTGCAGCGAGGCCGCATGGAGGAGGTTCCGCCAGGGTCCTTGCCGGCGTGAGGAAGTGAAAGTGAAAAAGGCAAGATTAGTAAGACAAGGCAAGATTAGTACGACAAAGTGCAGGAATTTGGTGCAAAGAGTAAACAGCGAAGCGTTGGCAACCGTTCCTTCGGTAACGTGATCAAAGGTTTGTAAAATCGTTTCAGTACTTTGGTTTTGCGGACCCTGGATTGCATAATGGCGATAGAATAAGGTCATCGAGAATCAGGACTGGGTTGGGCAGGTCGGGCAGGCAAGTTCTTCCGGCCAGGAAAGTCAGGGGGAAGGGCATTATGTTTGAACGCTATACGGAGAAAGCCAGGCGCGTCATCTTTTTCGCACGCTACGAAGCCAGCCAGTTCGGGTCTCCTTATATCGAGACTGAGCATCTGCTTCTCGGACTCCTGCGCGAAGATAAAGCCCTGACCAATCGATTCCTGCGCTCCCATGCTTCGGTTGAATCGATCCGGAAGCAGATCGAAGGACACACCACCATCCGCGAGAAAGTCTCAACCTCGGTTGATCTTCCGCTCAGCAACGAATGCAAGCGGGTTCTCGCTTACGCCGCGGAAGAGGCGGAGCGTCTTTCGCACCGCCATATTGGGACCGAACATCTGCTTCTGGGTTTACTGAGAGAGGAAAAGTGCTTCGCCGCGGAAATTCTTCACGAACGCGGCCTGCGCCTTTCGACGATCCGCGAAGAACTCGCCCGGAGCACGCAGGAAAAGGCTCAACCGCAGCGCCAGCGTGAAAGCTCGCTGCTCTCGGAATTTTCGCGCGATTTGACCCAGGCCGCGATGGACAGCCAGCTCGATCCCCTGGTCGGCCGCGAAGGCGAAGTCGACCGCGTCATCCAGATCCTCTGCCGCCGCACCAAGAACAATCCCGTGCTGATCGGCGAGCCCGGCGTTGGAAAAACCGCCATCGTCGAAGGACTCGCGCAGCGCATCGCCGACGGCGAAGTCCCGTCTTTCCTTGCCGACAAGCGCATCTTAGCTCTAGACCTGTCATTGATCGTTGCCGGCACCAAGTACCGCGGCCAGTTCGAAGAGCGGCTCAAGACCATCATGAAGGAACTGATGGAGTCGCAAAACTCCATCATCTTCATCGACGAACTGCACACGCTGGTCGGGGCCGGTTCGGCGGAAGGCTCACTCGACGCCGCCAACATTCTGAAGCCCGCGTTATCGCGCGGTGAGATTCAGTGCATCGGCGCCACCACGCCCGGCGAATATCGCAAGTCAATCGAAAAGGACCGTTCGCTCGAGCGCCGCTTTCAGGCCGTAAAAGTTCCGCCGCCGAACGAGACCGATGCGATCAAAATTCTCTTCGGCATCAAAGATCGCTACGAAAAATTCCACGCCGTCACCTATACCGACGAAGCCATCAACTTTGCGGTTTCGCACTCCAACCGCTACATCCCGGATCGCTTCCTGCCTGACAAGGCCATCGACCTGGTCGACGAAGCCGGGGCTCGCGTCAAGCTCCGCCAGACTTCGCTGCCCGAAGAGTTAACTGAAGTCCAGAAGCGCATCAAGTTCATCGTGCACCGCATGGAAAATGCCATCGCGAACCACGAGTTCGAGAAGGCACGTTTTTACTCCGACGAAGAACGCAAGGAGCGCGAGAACCTGCGCGCCCTGCGCGAGAAGTATCATCTCGACGAATCTTCGACCGGTGTGGTCAACCGCGAGGACATCGAAGACGTCGTCTCGCGGTGGACCGGCGTGCCCATCACCTCGATCAAAGAGGAAGAGACGCAGAAGCTTCTCCGCATCGAAGAAGAGCTGCACAAGCGCATCATCTCGCAGGACAAATCGATCAGCGCTCTGGCGCGCGCCATCCGCCGCTCCCGCGCTGGCCTGAAGAATCCCAACCGTCCAATCGGCTCGTTCCTGTTCCTGGGTCCCACGGGCGTCGGCAAGACCGAAGTCGCGCGCACCCTGGCGCAATTCATGTTCGGCACGGAAAAAGCTTTAGTTCGCTTCGACATGTCCGAATTCATGGAGAAGCATTCGGTCTCGAAGTTGATCGGTTCGCCCCCGGGATATGTTGGCTACGAAGAAGGCGGCCAGCTTACCGAGCGCGTGAAGCGCGCCCCCTATTCCGTCGTCCTTCTTGATGAAATCGAGAAGGCGCATCCCGACGTATTCAACATACTGCTGCAGGTGTTTGAAGACGGCCAGTTGACTGACGGTCTGGGCAACACGGTCGACTTCAAGAATACGATCATCATCATGACCTCGAACATCGGCGCGCGGCATTTGCAGAAGCGCGAGGGCCTGGGCTTCCAGTCGTCGAAGGAAGACATGATCTCGGACAAGGTGGAAGAACTGGTGAAGGGCGAGGTCAAACGCACCTTCAATCCTGAGTTCCTGAATCGTCTGGACGAAATCATTCTGTTCCTGGCCCTGGGCGAGTCCGACCTGATCCAGATTCTCGAACTCATGGTCACGCAGCTCAACCAAAACCTGGCCCAGAAGTCGATCACAGTCACCGTGGCCGACGACGCCAAGAAGTGGATCCTCAACCAGACTTTGACTGATCGCAGCTACGGCGCTCGCCCACTACGCCGCGCCCTGCAAAAGTACATCGAAGACCCGCTCTCGGAAGCGCTGATTCAGGGCACCATCACCACCCGCCCCGCCTTCATCGAGGTCTTCTTAGAAGACAACAAGCTCTTCTACCGCCCCGTTGACTCTGAAAAGGCGGAAGGCGTGTTGTTGTACGAAAAATAGCGGTTAGCGTTTGATTCATGTGGGGACAGCCGCCCTCGGCTGTCCGCCGATCAAAGCTCGGCAAGGTTCTAAGCCGCAAGCCAAAATTGGCGGCGTCTCTTTTCGCCCCTGGAATCGCCCCAGTCCCTGCTCCAGGCCCCATTCAGCGCAAAACCTTATTGACCTAGCCCTAGAATCTGTGATTAGATTCGCGGTACACGTAGTGGGCTGTCCCGCGGCCTGCGAATCACCCAGCGACCCCGAGGTGAATCTATGAGGTCCCGTCCGTTCCATGCGGCCCTAGCTGTGTCTGTGCTAAGCCTATCAGTTTTTAGCCTGAGCGCCAGCGCGCGGGAAATTGTCCTGCCCGCCGGCACTCTTCTGCAATGTACCCTCAACGAACCCAATTTTTCCTCGTCCACGGTCGACGTCGGCGACCCCGTGCTGTGCCACCTGCGCGGCGTCACCGAGTTCGGTCAGCAGGCATTTCCGCGCGGGAGCTACTTGGTAGGACATCTGGATTCGGCGAAGGATCCGGGACACTTTTGGGGCAAGGGCTATCTCAAGATCCAGTTCGATCGCATCGGCTTGCCTACGGGCGATCTGCCTCTCGAAGCCAAGGTCATCTCCACCCGCGGCTACAAAGTCGACAAACAGGGCAAGATCGACGGCAAAGGGCACGCCAAGCGCGACGTCGTTGAATGGCTGCTTCCGCCCCTCTGGCCCTGGAAAGTTATCATGCTGCCGGCGCGCGGTCCGCGTCCCAAGCTGAAGGGCGAAACCGTCCTCAGCCTGCGCCTGATGGATGACGTTCAGATCCCGCAAGTGGCCAAGACTTTTGGTCCCAACTGGCATTTCTTCAGCCGCGATCAGAGCCAGAACTATCAACCCTCTGTCTATGACAACGGAAAGCCGCAACTCATGTACCGGAACGTTTCAGTCGACGGCACGACCTCGACCCCGATGGTAACTGGTCAAGTGCAAGCGTCCTATGCCAGCGTCGTGACACGAACCCTTCCCGCCACGGCTCCTGGAATGCCCGTGTTCGTCATGAATAACGGTACACTCCTGGCTGTCAGCGGATACGGCTATCAAGACAGCCGCATCAGCTACTCTCTGGTCGGCGGAGGCACGGGCGTGATCAGTGCCAGTGATGTTGACTGGAGCACGACCACCCGCCTGAACGAAAAGCGTGGTGTGCGCCTCAGCCTGCACGCAAGCCACGCGAGTCCGGGCACTCCCGGGTTCTAATCTGCTCAGGTTGGGACAGCCGCCTCGGCTGTCCTTGCGAGCGCAGCTCGAAAGTTCTAAGCCGCCAGCGCAAGCTGGCGGCCTTTATTTTGCCTGTGTGGGGCGGGCGCCCCCGCCCGCCGTGAGTCTAGGGCAAAGAATTCCACAGCGCTCTTCTACGCCGTAACACTGTGCTCGCCCTCCTCTTCTGCTAGAATCCCTCCCGTGAAACGCCGAACTGTGCTCCAGTCCCTTCCCGCTGCCGCTTTCCTTTCCGCATCTCTCTGGGCCGCTTCACAGCGCGATAATGGCCCCACGCCGTCCTCAACCGGAGTCTACGAACTCCGCGTCTATCACGCCGCCCCGGGAAAATTGCCCGAACTGCTAGCTCGCTTCCGCGAACACACCATAAAGATCTTTGACCGGCATGGATTGAAAAGCGTCGCTTACTGGACGCCCCTTGACGACCCCGAGAAGAGCAACACGCTAATCTACATTCTTTATCATCCCAGCCGCGAAGCGGCCGCCGGTAACTGGAAATCCTTCGGAGACGACCCGGAGTGGAAGAGTGTCCACGACAAATCCGAAGCCAACGGCAAGCTCGTCGACAAAGTTGACTCAACTTTCATGGCCCTAACCGACTTCTCGCCGCCGTTGCGCTAGGAGATATGGGGACAGCCACGTGGGACCAGCCGGCCTCGGCTGCGCCGAGCGCAGCTCGGCGCCTTGGGTGGCGATGGCCCAAGCAGCTGTTTGCAATAATCGGAATTCTTGCGACTTCCCGCCGCGGAGCTCATCTTAAAGACCGCTCGCTGCTTATCTCACTCCGAGGATGATTGAGATGCACAAGATCAACATCGCCCAAAAGTTCTCCAAAATTTCCGAATACTGGAAGCCCTACATCGCCGCTGAGCTGAATGGCCAGCACGTCAAGCTCGACAAACTCAAGGGCGAATTCGTCTTCCATCATCACGAGCATGAAGACGAATTGTTTCTTGTAGTCAAAGGCCGTTTCCGGATGGAATTTCGCGACCGTCACGAATGGATCGAGGAAGGCGAATTCATCGTAGTCCCGCGCGGCGTAGAGCATCGCCCTGTCGCCGAAGAAGAATGCTGGATCATGCTTTTCGAGCCCGCCTCCACGCTGAACACCGGCAACGTGGTGAACGAACGCACCCAACCCCACCTGGAGCAAGTATAAGGCGGAGGTGAGCGGGAACAGGGCCCAAAGACCTATGCCTCAAAGAGCAGCCGCCGATCCAACCTTTCCTCTAAAATAAGCTCATGGAACTCACCGTCTATTCCGCCGCCTGGTGCCCCGACTGCCGCGAGGCCAAACGCTTCCTCGCCCAGCACAATATCCAATACACGGAGATCAACGTTGAAACCACCCCAGGCGCCCTCGACGAGGTCGTCAAGCGCACCGGCAAGCGCGCTATCCCACAGTTTGTGATCGATGGCGAATGGGTCCAGCCCTATCGCCCCGGCGAAGGCTTCTTGCACGAAGCCATGGCTAAACGCCTGGGGATAAAGACAAAGACCCTATAACACTGGAAGCGGCCCGCCTCCTGTTTTCCTCTGTGAACCTCAGCCTCCTCTGCGGTTCAAGCTTTTGAGCTTCCCGGCCACCACCACGCGACATATCGCCCGGCCATCATCTTCAGTACCGTGGTCAACCCAGGCCACAGAGGCGAAGATAAACACTCCAAGTTCTCGGCCTGGTAGGCGGTCAAGCTTAAATGGCTGAAAGACAAAGGCTTGGAGCTTCACGCGAGGCGCTGCGACCATGGACGAATCCTATATCAGCGAGCCACCGTCTATCCCGGCTCCCGAAGCTCCGCCCTCGCGCGAATCCAACATGGTGAGCGATAGCTGGCAACAAACGGTGCAGGCCGTCCTGGGCGTTGTGCTCCTACTGGGAGCCTTTGCCATGGTGCACTATTATTCTCCCAAAGCCGCACTGGCCGAGCCGCCTAGCGACCTCCAGAAACAGGTGCACCTGCTCACGGCGCAGATCGAACAGCTCCAGCAAGATCAGGCCATGCCCGCGGTCGTGATGAACCGATATCGCAATTCCATCGGCTACATTTACGGCGTATATCAAGTGGGATTCGCGAATCATCGCCCGGAAGTCCGCGCCCGCGTTTCCGGCACCGGATTCCTGGTGGGCAACGGCCTGATCGCCACCAACCGTCACGTGGCCGAACCTTGGTTCGGAGATTCCGAAGCCCAGAAGCTTATCGATCAGGGAGCCACCGCCATGCTCGAGAACCTGGTGGTTTTCTTCCCGGGCTCACCCACGCCCGTGACCTTGACGTCCGCATCGGTTTCCAAGACGTCCGATCTGGCCATCCTGCGCGTTCAATATTTAGACGCTGTGCGCAATCTTCCCATACTGCCCTTGGCTAACTCCCCCGGCTTTCCCGGACAGCTCGTCACTGTGATTGGCTATCCCATGGGAATTGCCGGCATGGTTGCGAAGTCTCCGACTTCAATTTACGAGCGCCTCGCCTACCGCCACAATGACATTAGCGCGGCCAGCGAACTGGCGGCGCTATCCCTGATTCGCCCCTCCACAACCTGCGGACATCTCGGCGACATCGTCGGTGAAAAGCTGATCTATGATGCCCCCACCGCCCACGGCGGCAGCGGCGGCCCAGTCTTCAACAACAAGGGCGAAGTCATCGGCGTCAACTCCGCTTACATGGACGGTTTCACCGGCGGCACCATCGGAGTCAGCGTCGACTCGCTCCGTCCCCTCCTGCAAGAGGCCCAAAAATCCGCGCAAAACTGACCGCCTAAACCGCAGAAAGTCGCGCGAGTAGCGCCGCCATGCCGGCGGCTGTCCCGATGGCGCCCCGCCATCGGCGCCGATCCTCTAACTGCTCGAGGAGCCATCCTGAACGGAGCCGCCTTCCAGGCGAAGTGAAGAGCCCGCCCTGAGCGAAGTCGAAGGGATCTCTCGTAACAATGTTCTGGCAATCTCGAAATCAGAAGCCTGCACCTCGCATATTCCTTCCCGCACTCGCTCTCGCGCTAACCACCGCCCTCTCTCCGCCTCGTAACCGAGCCCTCATTCGGTCCGCTTGATCGCCGCTAAACTGCAAACTCCCCATTCCCAGATTGCGCCACGCCTTTTCCGTCCACACAGCTGCCATGATCCCTTCATAGGAATGAGCCTGCAATCCCAGAAGCAGGTGACCAAGCTCATGCGCAGCCACTGTTCCCATAAGATTCGCGGCGTCGATGCCGGACTCGCGGTGAGCTTGTTGCACACGGTCATAAAAAATGTCGCTGTACTTGCCCGCTCCATCCTGACCTAAAAAAGACAATCCGAAAACCAGGTCGGAGGAGGTTCTCCCCTTTGCCACGATGTGCAATACAAAGTCATTCGAACCCGGAACCCGACGACAGGCATCATCCTCTACTGCGATTCCGGGGCAGTCCACCCAATCGATCTCAATGCCGGCGGTGCGAAAGATTCGGGAAGCCTCCACCTTAGTCCGATTCAGAATCGTCACGGATACACCAGCGCTGTTATTGACGAGAACCCTGATCTCCTGGCCGCCGTTCCCTTCGCGTCCCGCAGCCATAATTCCCCATAACAAAACAACTGCCGCTAAGCCCGCGCATCGTCTGCACTGGAACCGCATTGCCTTGCCCTCCGTACCTACTGGCAAGATGGTTCAGTTCCCCGCGTGCCTCAAGGCTCGAGCAGTGACCTCCCAATGAAATGTGGGTAACGAGCTAAGCTCCGAAACGTCAAACGGTTACAGGGTCCGGTGACGCGGGAGTGGCAGCATGAAGGTGCTAAACTTCGGGATTGTGGCGAGCTCCAACGGATCAACCGGCAACGGCACGCGTCGTTTCGGCGTATACGAACTCGATCTGCGCGCCGGCGAACTGCGCCGCCAGGGGATCAAGGTCAAGCTGCAGGAGCAGCCTTTCCAGGTACTGACTCAGCTTCTGGAGAAGCCCGGCGAGGTCGTCACCCGCGAAGACCTACGCAACCGGCTCTGGCCGGCGGATACCTTCGTCGATTTCGATCACAGCCTGAACGCTGCCATTCGCCGCCTGCGGGACGCGTTGGGAGATTCGGCGGAGAACCCCAGATTCGTCGAAACCGTGGCGCGCCGAGGATATCGTTTCCTAGCTCCCGTCAGTTCCGGCAACGGCAACGGCACTCAGCCCACCGCAAGCGAAGCTCCTCCCCAGCCTAGTGCACGCTCTCACATTTGGTGGATGCTCGCCGGCGCGAGCGCAGTCGTTCTCGTTCTTCTGGGGCTCAAGTTAGGCCTCTTGTTGGGACTGCATCCGCCCCCCGCGATGCACGTCACACAATTGACCGCGAATCCCGCCGACGACCGGGTCCGGGCGGCCGCCATCTCACACGACGGCCGCTATTTGGCGTTCTCCGACGAAACCGGTTTCTACGTTCGCCAGATTGATAGCGGGGAAACGCATCCCATCGCCTTGCCTCAGGGTTTGGCGGCAGCTTCGATTGGCTGGTTCCCTGACAGCACTCATATGGTCGTGGCTCTGGTGGGCCTGGGCTCGCAATCGAGTCTTTGGGAAATTTCAGCGCTCGGAGGAAATGCCCGCAAACTCATCGACGACGGCCGCTCTCCTGCTGTGTCCCCCGACGGCAGGGAAATCGCCTTTCTCGCCGGCAAGCGGTTGCGCGAGGAGCTTTGGCTGGTCGAGGCTGACGGCGCGCAGCCTCATAAGGTCGTCGGGCACGAAGGAGATATGTTTGGGGCCGTCGCCTGGTCGCCCGACGGCAGGCGCATCGCCTGCACCAGAGCTTCAATCGCTTATGGTTATGGATCGAAAGGCGCCATTGAGATCGTAGACGTGAAGGGCCAGCAGGCCGGCAACGTCGTTCTTCCTGTTACCAGCGTGCTGTCGCTTGCCGGTTTGGACGGACCTTTGGCTTGGTCGTCCGACGGACGTCTCATCTATACGCTGATGGAGACTCGTCCCCGACAACTCGACTCCAACCTTTGGTCAGTCGCTCTGGACCGTCAAAGCAAGCCAATTCTCCCGCCGGTGCGATTGACCAACGACCCGGGCGAGGTGCTCAGCCTCAGCACTTCAGGGGACAACAGGCGCATCGCGTACATGAAAGGGATTCCACAACCCGACGTGTACGTCGCCAGGCTGAACGGCGCTAGTATCATCGGCGAACCGCAACGGCTTACGCTCGACGATCGACAGGACCTACCCTTCGACTGGACCCCGGACAACAAGGCCGTGATCTACATGTCCGACCGCACCGGCACCTTCAACATCTATAAGCAGGCGACGGACCAGGCTGTGCCCGAGGTCCTGATGAGCGGTAACCGACCGGTCGCGCAGCCGCGCTTGAGTCCCGACGGTACCGAACTGCTCTACGTTATCTATCCCAATTGGGGGGAGAAAGCTTCCGCAGTTCCCTTAATGCGCGTTCCCCTTGCTGGTGGAACTCCGCAGGAAATTGTGAGCGCAAGTTGGATCACCAATCATCAATGTTCGCGGGAACCCGCCTCGCTGTGCATTTACAGCGTCATGGCAGAGGGACAGCTCACATTCTTTTCCTTTGATCCCTACAAAGGAAAAGGCTCTCAGGTGTTCCAAGTCAAAGATGACATTCCCCAACTTTATAACTGGAGCTTGTCGCCGGATGGAACGACCCTCGCAATCGCAAAGGGAAAGTGGGCTGATGAAGAACCTCGAATTCATCTTGTGCCTCTGAACGGCGGCTCCGACCGATGGCTGACCATCTCCGGTTGGCCTGGTATCGGATCACTGGACTGGGCGGCCAACAGCAAAGCTTTTTGGGCAACGTCAATGCGCGAAGAGGGAAACGCTCTATTGCATATCGATCTGGAAGGCCGCGCCCGTGCAGTCTGGCGCCCCAAGAAGATGACTGTTGGATGGGCCATCCCTTCGCGCGATGGCCGCGGCATCGCTCTGCTGGTCAGCAGTGGCAGCGCCAACGTTTGGATGGCCGAACGCCCTTAGACCACTTTGAAGGCGAATGAGTGCCCGCGCCTGCGCGCTATTTTTCCGTTACAGGACGTTGATTTAGGCCGCGGCTTCTTTCACCGGAAACATAGCAGTGACCACGGTTCCGGTTTCCTTGGATCTTATTTCTAAAGTGCCGCCCAGCTGCCGCAGGCGTTCACGCATACCATTCAAGCCGACGCCACCGCGGCCGAGTTCGGTGAATTCCTGTTGCTTATCCAACGGAATGCCTTTCCCGCTATCCCGAACTTCAACAATGGCCAAGGTGCCTTCCTGCTTGAGACTGATCGCAGCGGTGGCGCTCCCGGAGTGACGATGAATGTTGGTCAGGCACTCCTGGATCATTCGAAAAATTGCAATTTCCATGTCGGCGGGCATACGGCCCAGGTCGTCGGGGATACTGAGATCCACCCTGATATGACTGCGTTCCGAGAACCCGTCCACATACCAGCAAATTGCAGACGCCAGGCCTGCGACATCCAACAGCGGAGGATGCAGCAAATGCGAAATCGTACGAATTTCGACGGAAGCCCGTTCCACCAGCATTGCATTGTCCGCCACCGCTCGGGCTGCCTCGGCGTCGAGCTTATGGGATTGTGACTGCACCAGGGCGACATTCATGCCAATCGCTGCCAGCAACTGGCCGACGCTGTCGTGCAGGTCGCGGGCGATGCGCTTGCGCTCCTCGTCTTGCACGTGCTGCAGACGTGACCCAAATTCCATCTGCTGCTTCTGCATGGTCAGGTCCGTGACCAGAACCCCGGTCGCCGACCTGTCGCGCGACAATACCGTGAACGAGAAATTAGCGGAGATGACATTACCGTCCGCTAGGCGCAGGCTCATTTCGCCCTCGGTCGATGCCGTTTGAGCCTCCTGCAGCAACCTCCGGCATGCCGCTTGATCCGCCGGAGCCAGCAGATCTTGCAAATATTGGCCAACGATCGTCTCGCGCGGTACGCCCAGAAGTTGCGCCAGACTCAGATTGCAGTAAACGATGCAGCCTTTGCCGTCCAGCATGGCAGCGCCCTGCTGCATCTTCTCCACCAGTGTGCTGTAGGGCAGGTCCGATCCTTCCAGCGTATAGACACGGTGCCCCTCCGCTTCCTGAATCACGAAAGCGTCCACTGTGCCCTGCCGAATCGCGCGTAGCGTCTCCTCGGCCTCTTCCATCAGTTGCGTAGTGTGGAGAAATTGATGCGTATCGCTGTTCATGGGCCCCTTCATCAAATACTAGACTTTGCCAATGCTCAATCCATCTCTATTTTTCCACCGAAGCCTGACGCAATTGCAAACCCACCAATGCCCGTTCCGTATCGCGAAGATCGCCCACGATTTTACGAAGCGGTTGAGGCAATTTTCGAACCAGCGTCGGAATCGCCAGGATCTGATCTCCCGCTGCCAACTGCGGATGCTTCACCAGATCCACCACTTCAATATTGTATCGTCCCGCCAAGTGTTCGTCGCATATTTTCTTGAGATTGGCGAAAGCCGTGACTGAACGCGGAGTTTGCCCGGCGACGTATAAGCGAAGCTCCCAAACCTCGCCTGGCCCCGGCTCCTTTGCTTCCTTCGTCTCGCGGATCTGCTCCAGGCTGAGTGGTTCTGCACCGGTGGTTTTTAATGACTTTTTCATCAGCTCCTCAACGCTTTCCGGGAAGACTTAGGTCCGCCGGCGTCATCGGCTTTCCGGCTGCGAGCCATGCGGCTGCGGGACTCCGTAATAGCCTGCTCTCGCAATCCCTCCTGGGCTGCGGACGCTTCCGCCTCCTCATCTTCCACCTCGAACTCCTTGCGCAGCGCTGCGATACGCGCCTCGAGCGCTTCCCGTTTCCGTAGCCGGCCCCGCTCCTTGCGTTTCTCATTCTGCTGGCGTTCCAAAGCCGCTGCCGTTTCCCGCGCTTCCTGCGATAAGCGCGACGATCCCGTGAGCACACCTCCCGGCCCTACATAGACATCCAACAAATCGATGCCCCGCTCCGTAAGCAGAAACTCGCGCAGTTGGTTGGAATGCGCCATGCCGCGCGACTTCAGAACATATAGGGATCGGTTGCGCTCGCCTTCGAGTTCAATATCGCGCACGAGCAGCCACGAATCCACGATGGAAGAGATCTCCACCTCGGTTTTTTCCAAAGCGCCTCCCCCCGACGTCAAATTGGTCAAGATGGCAGTGATGCCCCGCAGCTTGAGGAAGTCGATCAGCCGGATCAACATGCTGTGCGCGTCATTCCGGTTTCCCGCCTGGACCAGGCTGCCCACCGGATCGAGAACCACTGCTTGCGGTTTGAAGTCCTCGACGATTTTATGAATGACCGCAAGGTGCATTTCCAGTCCGTAGAACATGGCCCGGCTTGAATGAAACCGCAGCAGGTCCCTTTTGACCCATTGTTCCAGATCCAAACCAATGGATCGCATGTTGCGAATCAGTTGGCCCGGAGATTCCTCGAACGAGAAGTAGAGGCAGCGCTCGCCCCGCCGGCAAGCAGCATCAACAAAATGCGCCGCCATGCTCGTTTTCCCCGTTCCCGCCGTCCCTGAAACTAGAATTGTGGTGCCCCGGTAAAACCCTTCGCCCCCGAGCATCGTATCCAGCCGTGGGATACCGCTCGAAACTCGCTCCCCACTGACCTCATGCTGCAATCCCAGCGAAGTCACGGGAAGAACACTGAAACCGTCCTCATCAATCAGGAAGGGATACTCGTTCGTGCCGTGCGCTGTTCCTCGATATTTGACAATTCGCAGGCGGCGAGTGGAAACCTGGTCAATCACGCGATGGTCGAGCAGGATGACACAATCAGAAACATATTCCTCCAGCCCATGCCGGGTTAGAGTCCCGTCGCCGCGCTCGGCGGTGATCACGGCAGTCACGCTCCGGTCTTTGAGCCAACGAAACAGGCGTCGCAATTCCGCGCGCAAAATGCCTTGATTCTGCAAGCCCGCGAACAGATTTTCGATGGTGTCCAACACCACTCGAGTTGCGCCAATGGAGTCAATCGCGGCCCCCAGCCGGATGAACAGCCCTTCCAGATCGTAGTCTCCCGTTTCGTCGATCTCGCTACGCTCTATGCGGACGAAATCGATGGCCAACTTCTTTTCCTTCACCAGTTCGTCCAGGTCGAAACCCAGCGAGCGAACATTCTGCGCGAGCTCGGAGGCAGTCTCTTCGAAAGCCATAAAAACGCCGGGTTCGTTGTATTCCGTCGCTCCCCGAACCAGGAACTCCATCGACAGTAAAGTTTTCCCAGCTCCGGCGCTGCCGCAAATGAGCGTGGGCCGACCCTGTGGAAATCCGCCTCGAGTAATCTCATCCAGGCCCTGGATGCCCGTTGGGGCTTTAGGCAGGCTGGATATTTCGTCGGTCTTTTTCTGGGCAGCTTTAACCGTTCTCATCCCCACTCACCATTGCGGAGTATACAGATAACACCGATAGTCCGTAACGGTCAACGCAGTTCAATTGGGAGCGTTCATCGGCAGGCTTCAGCGGCCCGGCAGATAGGCAAGGGAGGGATCGCCGGGGTGCGCCACCTTGTGGCGCCGCAGTTTGGCGCGATAAGGGAGGGGATTTCGACTTCATTTATCGGCAAGGTGCGAGATATGTCTCTAACTCTCGCCAAACTCCCGATAGCGCTCCAGAACGTCGCGCTGCGTAATCACGCCCTCAAGCTGCCGGAAGTCCGCCCGGCTAACCACTGGCACCAGCGGCCACCGATCCACATACCGCAATGCCGTCTCCAGCGGCAGGTCGGGATGCAGTGAAGGAATCTGTAGAATCGGCAACTGAGACCCCAAGCTCGCCCCGACTTTCCCCTCCGTCGCCATCGCACGCAGTTGCTCCTTGGTCACGCTGTTCCATCCGCTGGGGCTCAAGCGCACCAGAAACTCCTCGACAGCGGAAGACTCCGCAGCCCGCAGCGCCTGATCCACCGTCTCTTGCGCATCCAGCACCGAGCCGTCCACCGGACGCATCGCATCCTCCACCCGCAGAATGCCCTCTTCCCTCTGTTCTTCCATCGACGGCAATTCCAGCCCGTCCTGCCGCGTTAATACGTCGAAAATCGCAATCGGCTGCAGCCCGCGGGAAATCACATACGCGAACGTATTCGCCACAATCACCGGAAGAATAATCGAGTAGTTCCCGCTGACTTCCAGCACCATGAACACCGACGTCATCGGTGCTCGCAAAAATCCCGCGAACAATACTCCCATTCCCACCAGTGCATAAGTCCCCGGCGATCCGCTCAAATGCGGCAGCACAACGTGCTCCACTCCGCCCACCGACGCTCCCAGCATCGCTCCGATAAATAGTGTTGGCGCAAACATCCCTCCCGGCGTTCCGCTCACAAACGAAAGCAACGTAGCAACAATCTTCAGCCCCGCCAGAAGAGCCAAAAATTGCCAGGTGAACCGCCCGTGCATGGCCTCGTCCATCGCCTCGTAGCCGGCTCCCATAATCTGCGGCGCGCCCAAAACAGCAATAATCCCAATCAGCAGCCCCGCCACCGCCGGTTGAAAATACTGCGTCCACAGCGGCAGAGCTTTGAACTTCGGTCGCAGCGTGGCAATTCCCGTCGAAAACAAAACCGATGCCAGCCCACCCACAATTCCGAGGATGGCATATGCGATCAACTCCGAAGGCCGTTCCAGTTGCACCGCGGGAATCCTGAACAACGATTCCGACCCTAGAAACCACCGCATCACCACTACGCTCGACACCGCGGAAAGCACGACCGACCCAAGAATCCCCGCAGTCCAACGCCCAATGACTTCTTCGATTACAAAGAGCACGGCAGAGATTGGAGCATTGAATGCCGCGGCCAGTCCCGCCGCCGCGCCCACCGGCGCGATCAGCCGCATCCGATCCCGCGACAACCGCATCTGCCGTCCCAGAACGGACGCCAGACATGCCCCGATCTGTAATGATGGATCTTCCGGCCCCAGCGAGTGTCCCGACCCAATCGCCAGCGCCGCCGTAATAAACTTCCCGACGGCAGTACGAAACGGAATGTAGCCGTTGTAGATATACAGCGCCGCCTTGGTCTGATTCACTCCGCTTCCGCGAGCTAGCGGAAAAACATGAATCACCAGCACTGCAATCACGAATCCCGCTAGCGTAGGCGCCAGCAAAAGCCGCGTCGGCGACAGCACCGCTCCCGACCCCAATAAATAAAGACGGCACCATCCAATCGCGAACCGGAAGCAGACCACCGCCAGCCCCGAATAAATTCCGATGAAGACAGAGAGGATCAGAAAGAAACGTTCTTCACGAAATACCGCACGCAAAAGAGCTTTAGGAGAGCCCCGTTTGGCCGGTGTGGCTGCCGCGGCCTGACCGTCATTGACTGCAACGTCCGTTAAGATTCCTGGTTCAGAATTCAAATCCACCTTAGGTTCCCTCGTGCAGTTTTGCGAGCAGCAGCAGGGCCAGATCCGCCCCGCTTGGTGTTCCGCATGTCGCGCTGGTTTGGCGTTCGATCTCGAACACCAGGTCCATCGCCTTTTCCAGCAGACCGGGATTTTGCCGGAGCTGCTGCTCGGAAATTTGCGGCTTCATCTTGGCCCAGTTGTCGGCCAAGCTCGGTTCTGATGCTGTGGACGCCGCAGCAGCCTTCGGTGTCGCGCAAGAACTCAGCCGCCGTCCCGCTACCGCGAACGCGTCAACCACGATGCTGGCGCGCTCTTCCTCGGAGATCTGCCGCCGGAACGGATCCATGTGCAACAGGAGTTCCGTCGTCATGAGCCGCTCTGCACTCTGCGTATCGCCGGGGTTCGCTGCCACGGCCGCTTGCAGATAGCGCTCAGCCAGCGGATAGCGCGCAAGCTGGAAGGCAGCCCACCCCGCTCCCGCGAGCGCCGCCTCATTGTGCCGGTCTGACTTCATGCAAAGGCGGTACGCTGCCAGCGCATGTTCGTAATCCTCGGCCCGAAGAAAAAGATTGCCCACCCGTTCTTGCAGGGCCGGATCCTCCCCCAGATTTTCCTCCAGCGCAATCAGCTCCGACTGCGCCTTCGCCTTCGCATTAATGCTCAACAGATATTCGATCAATTCAAAGCGTGTATTGCGCCGCTTCACTTCCTGATTGCCAGGCCAGACCGCATAAATCGCATTATGGTAGTAGCGCTGCGCCTGTTCCGTCTGCCCTCCCTGCGCCGCGATCCGTGCCAGTTCCAGATTCACCACACCGTCTTCTGGCTGCCGGTCCCAGAGATTCACCAGGTAGGAATATGCCTCTTTGGTCCGTTTTTCCCCGATCAAAGCCTCGGCCAGGTTGAGCTGGTAATCGTAGTTGTCGCGGGAGTAAAGCAGCGCTGCTCGAAATTCGGTCACTGCGCGGTCAAAATGCCCCGCATTCAGGTCCAACACTCCACGGCTGAACCACCGGTTACCCAGAGCGTCGCGCTGCGCATGGTAGGCGCGCGATAATCCAGCCACCGCCAGGAAGAGTATCACCCCCAGCACCGCCAACAGAGCCAGCATCACTGGCTGTTGGTTGAGGTAGACCCGCAAATCGATTCGCTTCCGCGCGGACGTTCTGTTCTCTTGCGCTTCAACCATCTGTGAATACTATGCGGAAAGTCAGAGCGGATTTGCAATCCATCGGACGGAGTAGAAGGATGGGGGCGTCATTCTGAACGAAGCCGCTCTTCTGGCGGAGTGAAGAGCCTGCCCTGAGCGAAGCCGAAGGGATCTCGCGCCCCGATCGTCGACACACAGGGCTGCACCGGACGCCGAACTCACCCTCGAATCTTGCTACGAGCGGGCAACCATCCCGGCTCCCGTACATGCTCATCATGAAATCGCAGGAGCCGCGCGGCAAGAATCGAAGACCGTCCTAAATATCCCACTACTTTCTGCTCGTCCGCGCGATCCACCACCGGCAACCGTCCCAGGTCGTAGCGCAATAGTTTCGCCGCTGCCTCCGAAACCAGTTCATCCCCATACGTGACGACAAGTTTCGTGCTGCCCGCCTCCTGCACTGTAGCCGAGCCGGAAGCGTCTCTATCCAGAGCGCGCAAAATATCGCCTCGCGTAATGATGCCCGCGAGTTTGCCCGCCTCGTTCACAATCAGTAACGCCTCATGCCGCGCCACCGCCGGATCATGTCGCGCAATCCGCTCCGCCAGCACTCCCACCTTTGTATCCGCGGCCACGGTTGGCGCCTCCTTTTCCATAGTCTCGCGCACGGTCGACTGTGTCAGCGCATCCGCCTCGTAGTCCTGATGCACGCGCAGCCCGCGCCGCGCTAGCTTTTCAGTCATGATCGAACTCCCCGGCATGAATAACATCGCGATTCCGTCCGCAATTACCGCCACCAGCATCAAGGGCAACACCGAGTTGTAATCCCGCGTAATCTCAAACGCGAAAATGATGAACGAAAACGTCGCTCGCGACGCCGCCCCAAACACCGCTCCCATCGCCACCAAAGCAAACGCTCCCGCAGAAAGATGCGCGGAACGAAAAATGTGATTCCCCAGCATCGCGAACAGGCCGCCCATTGCTGCGCTCCACATAAACGTCGGAGCCAGCAGTCCACCCGAAGTCCCCGATCCCAGAGAAATCACCAGCGCAGCGAACTTAGCGACCATCACCACCAACAAAAGTTTCCACGCCAGCTGCCCGTTGAGGATGTCCCCGATCGTGTCGTAACCCACGCCAAACACCCGCGGCACAAAAAATCCAATAATCCCCAGCGCCAGCGCTCCCATCGCCGGCCACCACAATTCGTTGATCGGAAGCTTCTCAAAGAAATCTTCAACCCAGTAAAGGGTTTTGCTTAAACCGACGGCGGCCAGCCCGCACAGCGGGCCCAGCAGCAGGTAAAACGGCAACGCATGCGGAATCCCGAAGTCCATCGCTCCTACCTGAAACATTGGGCCGGGACCCAGCAACTGCATGTGTACCGCAGTCGCGAGCGTGCTCGCAATCACGAGGGGAATAAACGACCGCGACTTGAATTCAAATAGCAACAGCTCAATGGCCAGAATCACGCCCGCGATCGGCGTGTTAAACGTCGCCGACATTCCCGCCGCAGCCCCGCACGCCAGCAGCACCTTCCGCTCAACCGCAGTCGTATGCAACACCTGCCCCACCAGCGACCCAATCGCCCCACCCGTCTGAATGATCGGCCCCTCCGCGCCAAACGGACCACCCGTGCCAATCGCAATTGCCGCCGAAATCGGCTTGAGAATCGCAACCTTCGGCTCGATCCGGCTGCGGTTAGTCAGAACCGCTTCCATCGCCTCCGGAATCCCATGCCCCTTGATCTTCGACGACCCGTATTTTGCCATCACTCCGACGATTAGCCCGCCAATCACAGGAACCAAGATCACCCACGGTCCGAGATGGTGAAATCTAACGCTCGTGAAATTCGTCGACCACCGATGAAAGAAGAAAAGATTGGTAAATAACCCGATGAGCTTATAAAGCGCGTAGGCCACCATCCCCGCCACCAGCCCAATCGCGGCCGCCAAAAACGAAACCAGCACAATCCGAAACTGCGCCGGCTGACCAGTTGAGGAAAGACTTGCGACGACAGCCGTCCGGTTGGAATCGTCGCGGGAAGGCCCCGACTTCAGTCGGCCCGACAAGGCCGCTTCGTCACGAACGGCTTTCGCCGCTGAGGGACTGTGACTACCACTCTCTTGCTTCATAGTCGAATCAATTCGCCTTCGTTACACCGCGCTTATCCTTACCCTGCGGCATCAGTCGCCGCAGCGCAGCCGCCAGCCCAGGAGCCGCGCTCCGCAACTCCTCGTGATGATGCATCGCCAATTCCCCCAAAACTCTCTCGCCCTTCGGCGTCAACGCCAGCAGTACTTCGCGTCGGTCATCCTGCCCACGCTGGCGGCGCACGTAACCGCTAGCCTCCAGCCGGTTGGCCAATTCCACCGCGCTGTGATGCTGAACGTGCAATCGATTCGCCAGTTCCCGGATGCGGGGCCGCACTCCGTCCTTCATTCCTTTGACCGCCAGCATGAGCTGATACTGGCCCGACTCAATGCTCGCCGCCCGCACCGCCCGCTCGCTAAACCGCAAAAACTTCCGAATCTGATACCGGAACTCAGCCAGAGCCTGATAATCCGGCAAAGTCAGCTTTTTCATGCTCAGATTGTATCGTGTCACGATAGAGACCCTAATTATATCGTATAACGACATATCACGAAGGAGTTTGACTCTTGCACGGCCATACTATGCGCGCCCTGCTAGCCTCTTTCCCGTCTCCCATTTAGAATCCAGAGTCCTAAAAATTCGCCGCCGCACAGGAGACCCGCGTGATACCGCGCTACACCCGTCCCGAAATGGCCCGCATCTGGAGCGACGAAAACCGCTTCCGCACCTGGCTGGCCGTCGAAGCCGCCGCCACCGAGACCCTCGCCGACGCCGGCCTCGTCCCCAAGGACGCCGCCCGCGCCATCCGCGAACGCGCCGACTTCCGCGTCGAACGCATCCACGAGATCGAGGCCGAAGTCCGCCACGACGTTATCGCCTTTACCACCGCCGTCGCCGAAATCGTCGGCCCGCACGCCCGCTGGTTCCACTACGGCCTCACCTCCAACGATGTCGTCGATACCGCGCAGGCCCTGCTCATTCGCCAGGCGTCACAAGTCATAGCGCAGGACTTGCAGCGTCTCGCCGAAGTCCTAGAACGCCGCGCGTGGGAGTTCAAAGACACTCCCATGGTCGGCCGCACCCACGGCATCCACGCCGAGCCCATCACCTTCGGCTTTAAAATCGCGAACTGGTATTCGGAGACGCAGCGGAATATCGTTCGCTTCATGGCCGCTGCGGAAGACATGCGGGTTGGCAAGTTCTCTGGCGCGGTCGGAATCTTCGCCCATCTCACGCCGGAACTTGAAGAAAAAATCTGCGCGCGGCTGGGGTTGAAACCCGCCGCGGTTTCGTCGCAGGTGATCCAGCGCGATCGGCACGCGCACTATCTGGGCACGCTCGCCGTGATCGCGTCCACGCTCGACAAGATCGCCACCGAGATTCGTCACCTGCAGCGCACCGAGGTGCGCGAGGCCGAAGAATTTTTCAGCGAGAAGCAAAAGGGATCGTCCGCCATGCCGCACAAGCGCAATCCCGTAACGAGCGAGCAGATTAGCGGCCTGGCGCGCGTGGTCCGCGGCAACGCGGAGGCTGGCTTCGAGAACGTTGCGCTCTGGCATGAGCGCGACATCTCGCATTCTTCTGCGGAGCGCGTCATCTTGCCCGACTCGACCACGCTCGTCGACTATCTGCTGAACAAGACCACCAACCTGATCGATATCATGTTCGTCTATCCCGAGCGCATGCGCGCGAATCTCGATAGCACGCGCGGCCTCATCTTCAGCGGACAGTTGCTGCTCGACCTGGTCGAACACGGCGTCTCCCGGGAGGACGCCTATCGCCTCGTCCAATCGCACGCCATGCGCGCTTGGAAAGAAGGCCTCGACTTCCACCAACTCGTGCTGGCCGACAAAGAAATCACCAGCCGCGTCCCTCGCCAGCAGATCGAATACGCCTTCAACCTTCCCCGCCAACTGAAGAATGTGGATAAGATCTTTGCCCGCGTGTTTGGCCCGAAGAAGCCGGCCAAGACGCGCAGGTCTCCGGCCAAGAAGTCGCGCAAACGTTGAGGTGGAGGAGCGGCGGTTTGGACGCCGCGACGAAGACGACCACCGGGGCTGAAGCCCGCGTCTGTTATTCTCCTCTAAACGCGGCCCTTTAAAGGGCCGCTCTTCCACGGTCGTGCACGAGGCGCCTTCAGACCGTTCTATGCCGCGCTGCCTGGATCCCTCAGCTTGGATATAACACCTCTTGGTGGATATTAATGCCTCTTATTTTTTTTTGATCCCGCTCAGCTGAGAAATTTGTTTTCTTTAACTTGCGCGGGCTGGATATGGCCGGGCATGGCCAAAATATTGAGCCGCAAGGACTTGCTCGCAAAATCTTACGGACTAAGGGGTTACGTGCCGGATTTCGTTTCTCGACTTCCTTATCGCCAAGTCCCCGTCAACTCTCAGGTGCTTTGTCATTCTGAATATCGTTGAGGCATCCGAACGGAGTGAAGAATCTGCTTCTTCCCGCCCCGTCCCCCACTGCTCGTTTTGAAATCCTCAGTCAAAGTTGTCCGTCACACACTCAACCTGAGGAAAACTCCACGATTCTGTGGAAAACTGAGGTGGAAGACTCGAAGCCCGTGGAAGAGCGGCGTTTTCAGCGCCGCGTTAAGCGCCCTAACATTTCCCGTCCGACTCGATTGAACGCCTAGCAGTCCCATTACTTCCCAAGCGAGAACCCGCACTGGCTGGTGCACCGGGTGCTCTAGGTCATCCCGCCGAGATTCCACTCGCACCGAAAGCTCGATGCGCGCAAGGTACTCTGCAACCGCCTACGAGCAGCCGCTCGTGCTGCCGCAGCTTCCGCAGCGGTAGCAACTGCCGTTTCTGGTCATAATGCTGCCGCAGAAGCTGCAACTGGGGGCGTCTCCTAGGTCGATCAGGCCGGCTAGGGCGTCGGCGGCGTGAACTGAACCGGCTCCCGGCTCTCGGCTGCCGGCTTCCGGACGCCGGATGGCGGACGCCGTGTCCTGACTACCTATGCCTTCCGTCTGAGGTCCGACGCCTGATGGCCGCAGTCTGAGATTCTCGAACAGCATCTGCTGCTGGCCGGTCAGGAAACGCAATTGGAGCCAGCGGAAGATGTAGTCCATGATTGACTTGGCGTAGCCCAGGTCGGGATTGCCGGACCATCCACTCGGCTCAAATCTGGTGTGGGCGAACTTTTCGCAGAACAGTTTCAGCGGGACGCCGTGTTGCAGGGCGATCGAGACGGCCAGGGCGAAGCTGTCCATGAGGCCGCTGACGGTGGATCCTTCTTTCGCCATGGTGATGAACAGTTCGCCGGGATCGCCGTTGGGGTAAAGGCCGACGGTGATGTAGCCCTCGTGGTCTCCCACTTTGAATTTGTGGGTGATGGAGGCGCGCTCGTCCTGCAGCTTGTGGCGGACGGCGCGAGGAGGAGCGTTCAGATTTTCTTCCTCACCATGTGGCGCGGACGCCCCCGTCCGCGAGTCCTCTTTACTGGAGTTCGCAGTCTTAGTCCCCGCAGCCGACAGCGGTTGCGACTTCTTGCATCCGTCGCGATAGACCGCTACAGCTTTCAGGCCCAACTTCCAGGCTTGGAGGTAGGCTTCCATAATGTCTTCCACCGTTGCATTCTCCGGAAGATTCACCGTCTTCGAGATTGCTCCGGAGATGAAGGGCTGGGCGGCGGCCATCATGCGGAGGTGTCCCATGTAGGCGATCGAGCGCGTGCCTTTGGCGGGCTTGAAGGAGCAATCGAAGACGGCGAGATGCTCATCTTTGAAATGCGGCGCGCCTTCGATGGTGCCGGTGGCGTCGATGTAGCTGACGATAGCGTCCGCCTGATCGTGATTGTAGCCGAGCTTGAACAGGGCGGCGGGGACGGTGTTGTTGACGATCTTAATCATGCCGCCGCCGACCAGCTTCTTGTATTTGATCAGCGCGAGATCCGGCTCGATTCCGGTGGTATCGCAGTCCATCATGAAGCCGATTGTGCCTGTGGGGGCCAGGACTGTTACCTGGCTATTTCTGTAGCCGTGTTTTTCGCCGTGGGCCAGGGCTTCGTCCCAGCACTGTTTGCTGGACTCGTAGATGGATGAGGGAACGTTGTGTTTGTTGATTCCGTTGACGCTGGCACGGTGCATGCGGACCACGTCCAAGAAGGGCTCGCGGTTGATGTACCATCCGGGGCAGGCTCCGCCGGGCATGGTCTGTGCCGGGACTGCCGAGCTTTGCTCGGCTGAACGGCCAGGGGCGGCCGTTCCCACATGAGCAATACCTGCTCCTAGATTTGTTTCGGTTAGGTTCTTTCTTGTGGGCTCCGTCGCTGGTACTAATTCGGGGCATTGCTCGGCGATGCGGCTCGACTGCAAATAGGCTTCGCCGCACATGATAGCCGTGACGCAGGAGGCGTAGTCGCGGCCGGCGTCGGAGTCGTAGGGAAGGCCGGCTGCCATCAGCAATGCTCCTAGATTCGCGTAGCCCAATCCCAAGGGGCGGTAGTCGTGCGAGTTGCGCATGATCATCTCTGTGGGATATCCCGCGTTGTCGACCAGAATCTCTTGCGCGGTGATTAACACGTCCACTGCGTGACGGTAGGCTTCGACGTCGAAGGTGCCGTTCGGGGCGAACTTCAGGAGATTCAGGCTTGCGAGGTTGCAAGCTGAGTCGTCTAAGAACATGTATTCGCTGCAGGGATTGCTGGCGTTGATTCTGGCGGTGTTCTTCGAGGTGTGCCAGCGGTTGACGGTGGTGTCGTATTGCATGCCGGGATCGCCGCAGTGCCAGGTGGCTTCGGAAATTTTGTAGAGCAGGTCTTTGGCCTTGAAAGTTTTTGCTACGGAACCGTCGGTCACCGTCTTGGTTGAGAAGTCGGTATCGCGAACTACGGCGTACATGAAGTCGTCGGTGACGCGAACAGAATTATTCGCATTCTGGAAGAAGATGGAGGAGTAGGCCTCCGCGTCGGGAGAAGACCCGTCGTATCCAAGGGAAACGAGAGCATGGGCCTTGGCTTCCTCTTTCTGCTTGCACTCGATGAATTCGATGATGTCGGGATGGTCGACATTCAGGATGACCATCTTGGCGGCGCGTCGCGTCTTGCCGCCGGACTTGATGACGCCGGCGAAGGCATCGAATCCTTTCATGAAACTGAGCGGGCCGCTGGCGGTGCCGCCGCCGGAGAGCGTTTCGGTCGATCCGCGCAATGGAGAAAGATTAGTGCCGGTGCCGCTGCCCCACTTGAAGAGCATGCCTTCGGTCTTGGCCAGAGTCAGGATCGAGTCTAGCGAGTCTTTTACCGAGTTTATAAAACACGCGGAGCACTGGGGCTTGCCGTATCCGGTGACGCCGAATTCGACTTGCTGCGACTGCGGATTCCAGTGCCAGCTGCGGCCGTCGGAGTTGGGCTCGATGCGGTCGCATCCCACGTTGAACCAGACGGGCGAGTTGAAGGCGGCGTATTGGCGAACCAGAATGTGGACGAGTTCGTCGTGGAAGGTGGCGCCGTCCTCGGGAGTCTTGAAGTAGCCCTGGGCCATCCCCCAGTCGCGAATGGTTTCGGCGACGCGGGCTACTAGCTGGCGGACTCCGGTTTCACGCTCGGGAGTCCCGATTTTGCCGTGCAAGTATTTCGAGGCCACGATGTTGGTGGCGGTCATGGACCAGTCTTTGGGGACTTCAACGTCTTTTTGCTCGAAGATCACGTTGCCTTGGGCGTCGGTGATCTGAGCCAGACGGAGATCCCATTCGACCTCGGAGTAGGGAGAGACTCCAGGCTTGGTGAACAAGCGGCGGACGGAGAGGCCGGAGGGGTTCTTCCTGGCAGGGGTCTGAACTGCGGGAATCGTGAATTCGGTCTTGAGTTCTGGCATTGGGCTCTCCATTGGTTAGATTCTATGCGCACCGCGCCGATTCAGAGCGTCCGGCCAGGGGGCGGAGAATCGGTTTTCCTTAATTGGTGAGTTCGGGGTGTTTCAAAGATCGGCTCTTTCGCCCGTTCGGGGCTAAGTGGGTCTCTGGTTTCTTACCTACCGCTTGCGCGGTGGGCTGCATTGTTGCACCGCTTCGCGGCTAACCTCAGCGGGTGAAGCCGCGCTTGATTTCGCTCACTTGAGGCACCCTTCGGCTCGCTCTGCGCTTGCTCAGGGCAGGCTCAAGACTGAAGTCGGGCCCTTCCCAAAGACCCTCTGGTCAGAAACCGGAGGGGAGTGGGGACGGACAGTGAATGTTGGCGGCGGCTCCGGCGTCTTGCTGCGGAGCTGTCAGTTGGGACACGGACGCGGGCGAGGGCGCCCGCGCGACACGAGCCTCGGAGGTTTCGGCATTGGTGGACAAGAGTGTCCGGCCCACCTGATCGTCGCTTACCGGAGGGACATATTCGGTTGCTGGGGTTAGTTCCAGCGAGGTGGCGAAGTGGGAGCCGATGCCGGTGGCCTTTTCGGCGGCGGTGACCATCCATTGATTGAGGGCGTTGCAGATGGTGCGGCGCTGAGCCGGATCTTCGATGACTACGAAGCGCACGAAGTAGCGCCCGGAAATGAGGCGAGTCTGCATGGGATTCTGGCGCGACAGCATGCGGTCGAGGACGAAGGCCATGTCGTCGTCTTCGAAGAATTGGGTTACGGCCAGCATGCGGGGGGTGGGGTTCGTGGCGCCGTCGGCGAAGGCCTGCGGAGCTTCGCTCGGCTTGACCGGGTTCCCTCGGCTTTGCTCGGAACAGGCACCGACCCGGTCCCACACAAACTCCGCTTCGCTTCGCTCTGGCGGGCGCACGATTGCGTCCGCCCCTGCGTGAGCGTCGTTCAGGTGCATGATTTCTTCGGCTAAGGCGAAGACTCCGGGTTTGCTGGGCACGAACAGGAGGCTGTGGTGGGATTCGCAGCGGAACCAGCGCGACCAGTGCAGACGACGATAGTCCAAGGGACGATCAAAGCCGTGGCGCGCCATAGACTCTGAGACCAGTCGAGTTAGACCTTCCATTTCAGGGCTCCTGCTTCTGGCTGCCACCCGGCTAGTGGTGCTCGATCCACCGGGCAGGCAGGCTAGGGACGATTCGCATGCAACGGCTTCGTTCGTCGCGCTCTATGCGCCGTGCTTCATGTTGTCAGTGCTTCATTTCGTCGTACCCCAGGGGAGGATTGGGGAACGGCCACCGCACTTCTTTTTCGGGCTTCCGGCATTCGGCTTCCGGAGTTGCGTGTTTACGTTGGGTTCGGGCGCCGGGCTAACGGATCTGGAAGCACGGGCGCCTGAGCCTTGGTTATCCGCGGGAAGAGCCGAGTCACCTCTGGCTGGGCTCTCCCGCATCGTTGCGTTACCACCTGCTCGTTCCGACTCATTCCCGTGAGGCGGAAATTTCCTGCTTGGGAATGCAAAGTTACTCCCGCCAATTGTGCCTGTCAAGAGGGAAACACTACAGGTTGTATCTGTAACAATGACGGGGCTGATGCGGGGGTGGAAGCCAAGTTTTCCACATTGAGGAAAACACGAGGCGGCTTTCACTGGACAGGGCGGGACGGGAATGCGTTTTTCGGGGTCGTGTTTCACCTGGAATTCAGTCGTCCCTGGGGACGAGTTCCAACACGTTCCGACGACCCAGCTCTGAAGGTGTCGGGCTCTTTCCAGAGGTCGCTCCGGGACCTGGGTTTGCGTGCCGGCCCAAGACGGCGAACCTTCGGCCCTTTGGTGCCGGCCCAAAGACGTCGAACCCTTCGCGCCGTCCAAAGATGTCGAACTTTCCTGCGGTTGGAAGAAGGGAAGAGTCCGGCCCTCCGCGCAACTGTTAAGCGCATGACTCACATCAGGCCGAGGCGCGAGGCAGAGGAGCGACCGTCGCGACAGGGTTGGGGCATTTTGCGCTGGACGCGGGTGGCGTGGCCAGGACCGACCGCTTTTGCCACATCGGCCGGCTACCGGTGGAGGGTTTGCGCAGCATGGATTCCTGAACCTCGAGAGCTGCGAACTTTGGGAGGTCGATGTCTGCGTTGATTTGTCGTTCGCCGAGCGTTGTTGTGTGGATAGTCCTCTCCGTGTCAACGATTGTTTCGGCGCTAGCGGAAGCTCGCGGCGTCGGCATGAGGACATAAATGTCCTCGAAGATGCGGCGCGGGGCGATGCTGATTACGCCGTCGGAAGACTCGACCAGGTAGTCACCTTTGCGACCGCGATGCTGACGGCCAAGTTGATCGACGAAGCTGAGGGTGGAATTGAGTTGTTTGGCGTTGACCAAGAAGCGTGTGCGGTAGGTCTTCCATTCTTCTGATTTCATGTGGCAGCGCCCTGAGTTTTTCTAGTAGTAGTTTGAGTGCGATCCGGAGCGGCTTCTACAGCCGGAATGATTAAGAAAATTTTCCAGAGAGCGAAAGTGACTGTACGGGCGAAACGGGTGCGGGTCAATTCAGTATTTTTGGTGCAATTGAGGAAAAGAGCGGGAGCGGATTTCCCGAATTCGAATATGTGAAAAATAGCTTGGCGACGGGGCCCTTTTTACGTTGGATGGCGGCATTTTCGCATCGACGAAGGGGCGGGGAAAAAATCTGGTAGAGTGGGCAGCCAGATTGTCCACAACGTGTGCACAGGAAATGCAGAAAAGGCAGTTCCCAGTTCCCAGTCTCAGTTCTCAGTTCTGGAGGCTCACTTGATTCGAAAGGTTGCTAGTGGCGTTGCCGCGTTTTTTTTTCTTTTGCTTGGTACTTGGCTGTTTGGGCAGAGTGCGACGGGAAATAAGGTTGTGGCGCTGCGGTGTGGGGGGTTGTTTGATGGACGCGGAGATTCGGTCCGCAGGAATGTAGTGATCGTGATTAACGGAGAGAAGATTCGCGAGATCTCCAGCAGTGCGCCAGCGGGAGCGGAATTGATTGATTTGTCGCACGACACTTGTCTTCCGGGCCTGATCGACACCCACACGCACATTTTGCTGCAGGGAGACATTACGGCGATGGATTATGATGAGCAACTGTTGAAGCAGTCGCCGGAGTATCGGACGATTCTGGCCACGGTGAATGCGCGGCGAGCGCTGGAGTATGGGTTCACGTCGATTCGCGATGTGGAGACTGAGGGCGCGGGATACGCCGACGCGGATGTGAAGAAGGCGATCAACAACGGAGTGATTCCGGGGCCGCGGATGCAGGTGGCGACGCGGGCGCTGGATGTGACGGGAGCGTATCCGCTGCAGGGATATGCGCCGGGAGTGATGGTGCCGCATGGAGTGCAGTTGGTGGATGGAGCGGATAATGCGCGGACGGCGGTGCGCGAACAGATCAGCCACGGGGCGGACTGGATCAAGGTATACAGCGACCGGTCTTATCGTGTGCGCGAGGATGGAGTGCTGGACGACATACCGACGTTCACGCTGGAGGAGTTGCGGGCAATTGTGGATGAGGCGCATCGCGAGCGGCATAAAGTGGCGTCGCATGCCATGGCGCTGAATGGAGTGCACAATTCGGTCGAGGCGGGAGTGGATACGATTGAGCACGGAAACTACATTGCGGACCAAGATTTGAAGACGATGGCGGCGCGCGGGATTTTTTATGTGCCGACAATTTTCGTGGGGGAGTATGTGGCACAGGGGCGGGCGGCGGCGGGGGCTCCGGTGTGGGTGCAGATGATCCAGATTCATGAAGAGACATTTCGGCGGGCGATGAAGGCGGGAGTGAAGATTGCGTTTGGGACGGATGCGGGCGGGTTTGACTGGAAGATTAATCCGGCGAAGGAATTTTCGTCGATGGTGAAGTTTGGAATGACTCCGGCGCAGGCGATTCGTGCGGCGACGGTGACGGCGACGGAACTTTTGGGTATGCAAGATTCGTTGGGGACCGTGGAGGCGGGGAAGTTGGCGGATATTGTGGCGGTGCCGGGGGATCCGTTGATCGATGTGTCGATGATGGAGAAAGTGGAGTTTGTGATGAAGGGCGGGGTGGTGATGAAGAGGCCATGAAACCAATTTGTAAATAATGCTACGAGACTAGTGAGGGCCGGTTACGATCTTTTGCCGGAACCGGGCGGCGAATGGCGTTGCAAACAGGAGCGTCTAAAGGGTGAAACCCTCTGTAAGCCGCGAGACCAAACCCGGATCTTGGTCCAGGACAAAGCGCAGAACCGCTGCCAAGGCGCCGAAGAACATCACAAGACCCACGCTCAACACCACATCTACTGTGCTAATGCGCCTACGCCCAAGAAGGGCATCGATTCCTAAGCCCACGTACCACCACGCCGGTATGGCGAAGATAGGAAGAGTCAGGCAGGTGCAACTCGCTGCCCCAACGGAAGACGGAAACCAGAACGGCTTCCGCGACACGATGTACGAGCTCAGACGATCAACAAAACGAGCCGGAGCGTTGAGCATTGTAATTGGCTTTATCGCCCACATTGCTGCCGAGATGAAAGCGAGGCGAAAGAAACTGTCTGGCCTTATGACAAAACGGTAAGGCGTGGTTCGGAACGAAACGCTATCTGATCCGTGTGCTGCATGTTTGAGGGTATAAAAAGTAGGCGGCGGTGGTTCCCATGAGCAGACCGATCGAAAAAATAAGCGCCAAAATGGGCAAGAGCGCGGCGAATGAGCGGGAGAGTGACTTCATATATTGGCCGAGGCCGACAGGATCATATGGCAATGGTAGTGTGAGGGCAAGATGGCGGGAATGAGAAGCTCTTGGCGAGCACGATACCGAGAACGAAGGTCAAAATCTCCTCTCTAGTTTCTGCACAGAACGCAGAAATTAGAATGGGGAACCCGCTTCATTTTGGTCCAGGACGAATGAGTCCGGGGCTACATGTTCGATTACGGGAATTACCTGAGCGCTTTTTCGTTGGAACCGGGAGAGAATTTATTTACGGAAGAAAATTCATATGCGGGAGTGAAACTTATGACCAAAGACCCGGTTTGCGGAATGAACGTGGACGAGAACAAGTCTCAATATCAATCCCACTATGGCGGGAAGAAATTCAACTTCTGCTCGGAGCAGTGCAAGAAGGAATTCGATAAGCAGCCAGAGCAGTATGCGCGGTCGGCCGCTTAGATCGACTCGCGTACTGGAAATCTAGTCGCGCACCGTGAAAAAGGCCCTTGCTATGGCAAGGGCCTTTTTTCGTTCTCGAACTTTGGTTGCGCGCGCTCGCTTTGCTCGCGGGGCGGACCCTTCGGCTTCGCTCAGGGGCAGGCAGCGTCCGTCCCACGTGTTCAGCGGTGGGCCAGCTCGGGTTCGTTTACAGATTTTCCCGATTTGAAGGCGGCGTAGCGTTTGTTGATCTCGTCCCAGTTGAGGACGTTCCACCAGGCGGCGAGATATTCGGGACGACGGTTATTGTATTTCAGGTAGTAGGCGTGTTCCCAGACGTCGTTGCCGAAGATGGGATAAAGGCCTTGCGAGATTGGGTTGTCCTGATTCGCGGTGCTGATGACTTGCACTTCGCCGCCGGACTTGCCGGCGAGCCAGACCCATCCGCTGCCGAATTGCTTCACGCCGGCATCGTTGAATTTGGTTTGAAAATCTTTGAAGTTGCCGAAGGTTTTCTTGATTACGTCGGCAATCTCGCCTGTCGGATCGCCTCCGCCTTTGGGCTTCATAATTTTCCAGAACATGGAGTGGTTGACGTGACCTCCGCCATTGTTCCGGACGGCGCCGCGTATGTCCTCGGGGATAGCGTTCAGGTTGCGGATCAAATCTTCGGCGGATTTGCTGGCCAGGTCGGGGTGCTTCTCGATGGCGGCGTTCAGATTTTTTACGTAGGCACCGTGGTGCATGTCGTGGTGCAGGGTCATCGTCTGCTTATCGATGATGGGTTCTAGCGCGTCGTATGCATAGGGGAGTGCTGGTACTTCGTGAGCCATGATTGGTCCTCCAGGCTTTTGAGATGAAACCGAGCGGGGTTTCGATGCAAGGGTTCTGTACGATTATAGCGCGGGCGATCGGAGGGTGCGTACCACTGGCGGGAAAAAGCAGGTTCCTCGACTTCGCTCGGAATGACAACTTGTGTTTAACGGCAAACGTGCTCCCACTTGCAGACCTTCATTTGTGGCCGAGGAGGCGGATTCTTGAGGTGAAGGCGCGGCCTTCGCAGGCGGTGAAGGTGGGTTGGGGATGGGTGGCGTCCAGAACGTTGTCGACTACGAAAGGGTTGCAGCGGCCGGTGATGTTGTCGAAGCCGCCGCGGAGCGCAAGGTAATAGCCGAACAGGTGGAATCGTTTTTCTAGTTGGAGGTTGGGGGAGAAATATTCGGGGAAGCGCTGGGCGCCGGGGGGGCCGATGAGTGTTTGCTGATCGGTGAGGAGGTTGTAGGGGAATCCGGTGCGAGCTTCGGCGGAATAGGCGACTTCGAGTTGATGGACGATTGGAAGTTTGAATAATGGAAAGTATCCCCAGGAGAGGAAGCGGTTGGGCGTGTCCCAGGGATACGGGCCGGGCTGCTGAGGGCTGAGGATGGGGCTGTCGACGTTGAAGTCGAGGGCTTGGTTGGTGTGGGCGCTGGAGCGAGTGTAGGAGCCCATCAGCATGTAGCTCTCTTTGAAATTGTGGCGGAAAGAGAGTTGGAAAGAGTGGTAGTGGTCGTCGCGCGTGTTTTCGAGAATGAAGTTGCCGGCGGATCCCGCGGCTTGGCCGTAGACGAATGCGCGAGAACCGCGGCGGTCGAGGAACTCGGCTTTCAAGTAGATTGCGGCTGGAAGTTTCTTTTCTACGGCCACGCTCCAGTTTACGAATCGTGGAACTTCGAGCGTGCTGCGGTTGACGTTGAATGATGATGTCACGGGGCCGGTCGTCGCGATGCAGTTCGCCGTGCAGGTGGGGTCGGGGATCGAGTAGAAAATGTCTTCGCGCGTGCCGGCGTAGGGACGGGCGATGAGGTAGATGGGAGTTGCGTCAGTGACCAGGCCGATTCCGGCGGAGAGTTTGGTGTTGCCGGAGCTGTCGAGGACGTAGGTTCCTGCGAGGCGCGGAGAGATTACAGCGTGGCGGACGACTTCGTCCCAGTCGAGGCGAATGCCGGGAGCGATCAGCAGGCGATCGGTGAGGAGCCAGCGATCTTCGGCGTAGGCGCTGACTTCGGCATTGTACTGTTTATGCAGCGGAGCGGCGGTGAACGTGGAGTAGCGAGTGCAAGGAAATTTCGCGTCCGGAGTCGCGGTCAGGCAGAGGTCGGGTGAGGTCAGCGTGTTTGATCCGCTTAGGAATGAGATCGACTGACGCGAGAATTGTGCGTCGTAGGCGATGCGATCGAAATCGACTCCGACTTTGAAGTCGTGGCGGCCGTGCCATCGATGCGCCGGAAGAAATAAGTTGGAGAGAGCTTGCAGGCGGCGCGCATGGGTTCGATCGTCGAGATAGTAGCTGCCTCCGGCGATGGAGGGATTCACAAAATATGGAAGTGTGCCGTAGGGAGTGAGTTGAACGTTGTATTGGTCGAAGGCGAATCCGGTTTCGAGAAGTTGGCCTCCGGTGAAATAGTGCTGGTCTTTGGCGCTGGCTACGTAGGCGGATTCGACATCTTTGGGATTCGACAGTTGCGGGCTTTGTGGTGAGAGGAAGGCGTATTGATCGTGCAGATCGTTCAAAAGAAAACTGGTGGTGAGGATGTTGCGGCTGGTCAGGTTGGTTTGAACCTTGGTGAGATTGCCGAGGCGCAGGACGTGGTCGTTGTCGGCGTTGACGGGGAGCGCCGTGTAAATGACGTTGTCGTATTCGCCGTCGAAGGCATTGTAGAACCATATCTTTCCTTTTTCGATGGGACCGGAAAAGGTGAGGCGCGGCAGGAACTGGTCGAAGCGCCATCCATGCTTATTTTGAATCGACGGAATGAAGTCGGTGGCGGCGAAGCGAAAATGGTCATCGCCAATGCCGGTGTTGAGGCGGAGCAGCCCGCCGGAGCCCTTGCCGGCTTCGGCGGGCTCGCGCGAGGGCTCGACTTGAATGTTGCGGAAAGCGTCGGTGCTGACGCGGATCAGCAGTTGTCCGTTGGCGGGTTGCGTGACGTTGAAGCCATCGAGCAGAGTGAGGGTCTGGTAGGTTTGAGCTCCGGCAACGTGAGGCTGGCCGAATTGATCCTGCACCACGCCCGGAATGAAGTTGAGAACATTGCGATAGTCTTGCGTTCCGGGATAGACGATGTTGATGACATCGAGGCCGCTGATGGTTTCCTGCGCCGCGACTTGCGCGGGGTCAATTGCGGGAGGAGATTCGTGCACGTCGACGATCTCGCGAACTTCCCGCTGGTGCGACAGAGCGACTTCAAGATTGAAACTTGGCGTGATCCGGACGGGCTGTACCAGTTCGTAGAAACCTTCTTTTTCGACGCGCAGTTGATATTGGCCGGGGGCGAGCCCGGGGAACCGGCAGCGTCCAGCGAAGTCGGTTTGGCAACGCAGGGCCGGGAGCGAAGGCATTTGGAGGAAGACTCGGGCGTCTGGGACGGCGACTCCGTTTTCGTCGATGACGGTAATGGTGGGGACAAGGATGGACTGAGACGCGGCAGCGCAGGCGAGGGCGAGCGTGAGCGTAAGGAAGAGAGCACGCATGCGGTCAGGACATTCTATTACTGTCGAACGCGGCGACGGCCCTAGTTTGAGATTGGATGTTAGTCGGCGTTCGGTAGCGTACCGAAACTGTGTTGGGCTTTCTCCGGGGCACTTGGAGGATTTAGAGGGATGACGGGTATTTTAAAATCCCGCATGGTGCGGTAGAATATCCGAACTCCGCTCGGAGGGTTTTTCGGATGGCTTATCTCACCAGCCAGGAAGCGCTGCGTCTCGCAGCTGACTTCGCAATGAAAGCCGAGTATATGCGGAACGACGACACAGCCGATCTTAGAACGAAGGCCGAGCTTTACCAGACCGCGAGTCGAGTTGCAATTTTGCGGGCAGGTAATCCGACCGGGGGGCGCGGGCGACTGTGCCCGAGCCACACGAGCTAGACGTGTTGCACCATTTCCGCGGCATGTAAATCAACCGGGTTCTCCACAGCTTTTCACAGCAATACTTGTTGCGTTTCTTGCCCCAAGTTGCGGATAATGGCGGCGAGTGTTGTCGTGTATAGTCGAGCTGATTTACTTAGAATTCTTCACATCACGCCGCGCCAGTTGATCAACTGGGAACGGGTCGGACTGGTCACGTTCGCCGAGGCCTATTCTTTCTCCGACCTACTGGAAATTAAGAAGGTTCGCGACTTGTGCGCTATGAGCGTGCGGCCGGCGGTGATCCGGCAATCGCTGGATGCCATGCGAAAGCAGGCTTCGGGCGTGGAAAAGCCACTGCTTGAAGCCGGCGCTTGGTCGACCGCGAAGCACCGCGTGGCATTTCGCCACCAGGGCAGACTGCTGGAGCCGATCGCGGGACAGTTTCTGATGGATTTTTCCGAGCGCGAGAAAGTCCTGATCAGCACTCCGGTGCCAAAGTCCGAGCCAACACCGCGCGAGAACGAGGCGGCGGTGTGGTTTGCCCGGGGGATCGCGATGGAAGAAGATCCCAACACACAGCTCGACGCGATTTCCGCGTATCATCATGTTCTCGAAATTGAACCAGCGCACGCGGCCGCGCACATCAACCTGGGCACGCTTTACTACAACCGGCAGGAGTTCGGGTTCGCCGAAAAGCATTACCGCCAGGCCATTCAAGCCGATCCGCGCTACTCGCTGGCTTACTTCGATCTGGGCAACGTGCTGGACGAAACCGGGCGGGTGCAGGAAGCCATTCAAACTTATAAGACCGCGTTACAACTTGCGCCCACCTACGCCGACGCCCATTACAATCTGGCGCTGGCCTACGAAAAGATCCGCGACCCGCGCAAGGCGCTGAAACACTGGCAGGCCTATACCAGGCTCGACACCGCCGGCCCATGGTCGGTGCATGCCCGCAGCCAGATCAAGCGCATCCTGCAAGCGGACACGCTGAAGCTGGTTCATTCCCGCCCTCGTTAATCGCTTTCCCATCGTTGTCGGCGTCATCCTGAACGGAGGCGTTCTTCAGCCGAAGGGAAGAGCCTGCCCTGAAGCGAAGTCGAAGGGATCTCTCGCATATCATCCTCGCCGTGAAGCTCCTCGCGAGATCCCTCGCCCGCCGTGCGTCCGGACGACGCCTCGGGTAGGGAAAGACTGTCCCCGCGCTTGAAGTGCTAAAATTGCGGGTTTGCCATCTTGAGTCTTTGAAGGTGTTGCGATGCCCGAAGCCGCCCTGCAGCCCGCTGCTCCCGCTCCTCCCGCTCCTCTAACCAAGCTTACCGAAGACGAAATTCTTTTCCGCGACAACATTCGCCAGTTCGCTGACGAGAAAATTCGCCCCCTGGTGAAAGAGATGGACGAGAAGGGGGTCTTTGACAAAGATCTCATCCACGATTTCTTCCAGCTTGGCCTCATGGGTATCGAGATTCCTGAGCAGTACGGCGGAGGCGGTGCCAAGTTCTTCGAAGCGATCCTGGCCGTCGAGGAGCTGTCGCGCGTGGACGCATCTTCCGGCGTGATTGTCGACGTACAGAACACGCTGGTGAACAACGCGCTGCTGCGCTGGGGTAATGGGGAGCAGAAGGAGCGCTATCTGCCCAAGATGGCCGCCGAGACGGTGGGCGCTTATGCCTTGAGCGAAGCGGGATCGGGTTCCGATGCATTTGCCTTGCAGACTCGCGCGGCACTCAAAGGTAGCGAGTATCTGCTCAATGGTCGGAAGTTGTGGATCACGAACGGCAAAGAGGCAGGATTGTTTGTGCTGTTCGCTTCGATTGATCCCAGCGCGGGATACAAAGGCATCACCGCTTTTCTAGTTGAGAAAGATCTCCCCGGATTTACCGTAGGCAAGAAGGAAGACAAGCTCGGCATCCGCGCGTCGTCCACCTGCGAGTTGATTCTCGAAGATTGCCGCGTGCCCAGGGAGAACGTACTGGGCGAGCCCGGCAAGGGCTACAAGATCGCCATTGAGACCTTGAACGAAGGCCGCATTGGCATTGGCGCGCAGATGATTGGCTTGGCGCGCGGGGCGTGGGAGTTTGCCTGCAAGTATGCCGTGGAACGCAAGCAGTTCGGCAAAGCTATAGCCGAATTTCAGGGTATTCAGTTTCAGATCGCGCAAATGGCCACGGAGATTGAGGCCGCGCGCCTGATGGTCTACAACTGCGCGCGCATGAAGGATGCCGGCGTGAACTTCGTGAAGGAAGCAGCTATGACCAAGCTGTTCGCTTCGCAGGTGGCCGAGAGGGTGACTTCTTTAGCGATTGAAATATACGGCGGGTACGGATTCACCAAGGATTATCCGGTGGAGAAATACTGGCGCGACGCGAAGATCGGAAAGATTTACGAGGGCACGTCCAACATGCAGCTGGCGACGATTGCCAAGCTGGTGCTGGGAAAATAGCGGAACAATGCGACGGCTGCGACGAGGGAGATCCTTCCCTTCGCCTGAAAGGCGGCTCCGGTCAGGATGACTCCATCAGTAGAGTCGCCCAGCACCGCAAATGACCTCTGATCCCGCTACGGGGCAAAATGGACTTCGATGGTTTCCCTGGATTCGCCGCCGGAGGCGAATTTCCATTTGGAGACGGCATCTTCCGCGGCTCTGAGCAGGATTGGGCTGCCGCCCTTGGGTTCAACCGACTTCACTTCACCGTCCGCCGCCACAACGGCAACGACCTTGACGGTGCCTGCCAGGTTTAACTTTCGCGCCAGCTCAGGGTAGGTGGGAGTCATTTTGCGCAGAATTTTACGCCCGCTTTCGACAGATTTTTGTTGGTTTTGAGCGTTTGCCGCTGGGGCAAGGTAACAGGAGAAAAAAAAGAGCAATGCCAAGAAATACCGCGTCTTCAAGCGGGCTTCCTGAGAATAGGGATTTGTTAACCGCTGCTAATGAAGTGATCCTAAGAGATTTCGGCGTCGCGGAAAAGTAACCGCCGTAACCAGGGATGAACCGGCGGACTGCTTTGCTTGGAAGAATCCTCGCAGGCTGTACTGATCGGCAAAGCCGTGCAGGGAAAGTGCCCTGTCTTTTGTGCGATCACCAGGATCAACGGGAATCGTGGGATCGTATTTTACGAGCGAATGCGGCTTGCTCAAAATGTGCAGCGAATTGCACATCACAGTTCCATGATTCCCGAATGGAGAACGTATAAATCCCTTCATGTCATCCGTTTAACTGAATTTGCCGCAGTGGCTTCCAGGATGCAATTGGGCTAAGTGTCTGCGTGCTTTGGGCAGGACCGGGGTGACATAGTGATGACTTTATTCGGGAACCATGCGGTATCGACAGTGTCGGTGACAGGCACTTCCGCCACTCCCAAAAAGCACGGCTGGTTGCCGTTGTTGACCGTGCTGTTCCTGATCTCTTACAGTCTGATGACCGGGCTGATTGTGGAGCAAGGGCAGACCATTGAGTCGCAGCGCGCCCTGATTCGCGAACTGTTCCGCGACAGCACGGAACTGTCCAGCCTGAAGGCCAGACAGCAGCAGGGCCAATCGCCGGCCGCTCAGACCCAGGCCCCGGTGATGCAGATTCCATCCGCACCGAGGCCGTCAGCGCAGGCCCCGTCAACCCAGATTCCGTCAGCGATCCCGTCAGCCCAGATCCCGTTGGCCCAGGCTCCAAACACTCAGACCCCGTCTTCCCAGGCAGGGACGCAACATCGCGCGCCGAATGCGGCAGCGACGCAGAACCGGCAGCTCCGAATGCCGTCGAAACCAACGCCAGATTTGGTGGATGATTGCCGGACCCTAATAACGATTTAGAACAAGAAACCCTGAACATTGCGTCACTTTGGTGCTGTGAGAGAAAAGTAGTAAGCGGAAAGTTGCAGGAAGTAATGAAGGTCCTGACCCTAGCCTTGTTGTTTAGTTTGCCGGTTGCCCCCTGGGCTCCGCAGAAACCCCTGCGCCAACCTTCCGGCCAGATCGCGAAACATTCGAAGGGCGGGCGCTGGTACTTCGCCGCCTCTGGGCATGCGGTCTATTGTTACGGTCCCGTTATGACGCTGCCCCGCGCGAATGGCAATTTGCAAAGAGTTGCTACCCTTTGCCGCGACGGCAGCGCGGTCGTCCCGCTCAAGGACTGAAGACTCATCCCAATTTTCTCGTCCCAATTTTCTCCGGACGAAGAGGGCGCCGCCGCGTATGCGTCCTGTACGGCATCTCGAGCATCCAACTCCACGCCAAATAAAAACTCGGTGAAGAAATAAACTGATGCCTGAACTGCCTGAAGTTGAAACCATTGCGCGCGGACTCGCTCAACGCGTGACCGGCGATGTTGTGGAATCCGTGTGGCTCGGGCAGAAGAAGGAGCCGCTGAAGTCTCCTGCGTCTGCGATTGCGGCCGCGCTTGAAAATAGCCGGATCGTGACAGTGCGGCGGATGGGAAAGCACATTGTGTTCGACTTGGAGCGCATGGAGCGGGTTCCCCTTCGACAGGCTCAGGGCAGGGCCTCGCCCGCGAAAAGCCGGAGAGCGGATCGGAAGGTTACGGGGATGGCAGTTGTGTCGACGACGGCTTCATCAGTCAGGCCGGCAGAGGCGGGCGGGGGCGCCCGCCGCCCCACATACACCACGCATGGTAAAGCCCAGTTCATCGTCCATCTTGGGATGACGGGGCGGCTGCAGGTTTGTGAGCCGCAGAGTGAAGTCGCGAAACACACCCATGCCATTCTCAAACTATCGTCGGGCAGCGAACTGCGGTTCGTGGATCCGCGGCGTTTCGGGCGGCTGAGCGTCGCGCGGGACCGAGACTTCGACGCTGAGGGCGTCGAGCCGCTGGAGGTGGATCTCGATCGTTTTCTGGCGTTGTTTCGAGGGCGGAAGACTCCCATCAAGAGTGCGCTGCTCAATCAGAAGCTGTTGCGCGGAGTGGGCAATATTTACGCAGATGAATCTTTGTTTCGGGCCGGCATCCGCCCGCGGCGGCGGGCAGCGTCGATTACTCGAGACCAACAGAAAAAGCTTTTCCTGTCGGTGAAAGAAGTGCTGAAGGAAGCGATTGCTCTCGGAGGTTCTTCAATCTCCGACTATGTGAACTCCGACGGCGAAGAAGGTTTTTTCCAGCTTCAGCATCGGGTCTACGGGCGCGAGGCGGAGGCGTGCCTGGTGTGCAAGATGCCGATCAAGCGCATCGTGATCGGCGGGCGCAGCAGCCACTACTGTCCCAGGTGCCAGAAATAGGGCGATTTTTGATTGAAAAGCGAAGGCCGCGGCGCCCTCTCGTCTCCGATCAGCAATCACCAATCAGCAATCACCAATCGACAATGATTTTCTGCTACGCTTCTGCGCATGCCTGACTTTTCTATCGGAGTGGATCTCGGCGGCACCAATCTGCGCATCGCCGCCATCAGCACGGCAGGGCAGCTTCTGGAGAAGATTACTCTCGGAGTGAAGGTTGCGCTGGGGCGCGACCACGTGATCGACGAGATGTGTGACGCGATTCGGGGACTGTCCGATCAATATCGGGGCAGCGGGAGGTTCGTGGGAGCGGGCATCGGCGTTCCGGGAATCATCGACATGGAGACGGGAATGATGATGAAGTCCGCCAATCTTCCAGGCTGGTCTGACTATCCGGTGCGCGATGAAATCGAGCGGCGGCTGGGAGCACGCGTTTTTCTGGAGAATGATGCCAATGTCGCCGCGCTGGGCGAAAAGTGGCTGGGCGCGGCTCGCGACGTGGACAACATGGCGATGGTGACGCTGGGCACCGGCATTGGCGGCGCAATCATTTTGAATGGAAAAATCTTTTACGGGATGAATGGCATGGCCGGCGAGTTCGGGCACGTCACCGTGGAGCCGAACGGCGTCCCATGCGGCTGTGGCAATCGCGGCTGCGCGGAGCGGTATGCTTCGGCGACCGCGGTGGTGCGCATGGCCCGTGAGGCGATTGAATCCGGACAGGCACCCGAGCTCGCCGGGGCCGCCAGTTCCGACGCAGAGTTCAGCGCGAGATCAATTTACAATCTCGCGCTCCAGGGAAACGAGGACGCTCGACGAATCTTCCGCCGCTTCGGTGTGGCTTTGGGAATTTTGCTGGCTGATTTGGTGAACGTGTTGAACCTTGACATGTTTGTGATTGGCGGCGGAGTGGTTAGTGCGTGGGACGCATTCGCACCGCCGATGTTTGCGGAGTTGCGCCAGCGTTCGCTGGTCTATGCCGCCACCGCGCCCGACGATCATCTTGAGAAGGATCATTTCGAGAAAAAAGAAGGGGCGTCGGCCCAGATTGCCGCCTATACACGCAGAAAGACGATCATTACCCGTGCCCTGCTCGGGAGTGATGCGGGATTGTATGGGGCGGCAAGGATTCCGGTGTCTTAGCCTTGCGAGAGACTAACGAATCGCGGCCAGAGATGGGCTCGAACGCCTGAAAAATGGCAACGGGCGGAACTAAAAAGTACCGCCCGCTGCTTCTTACATTCATTCTACCGACCACTACTTTTGACAGGAATCGCCGACCATGTGAACGTCGGTGACCTTCAGGTGGCCATGTTCGGTGGAACTCTTCTTCATTCCGCTGTCTTTCGCTGCGTCTTTCGTATCTTCCTTCATGTTGTGCATCTTGGCATGCGAAACCACGCCTTTGGCCTCAATGGTGTGGCCCACGTGACTCGCGAGATCGACTGCATTATTGGAGCGCACTTCCCAGGTGCTTCCGTCATTCGCAGTCAATAGGAACTCATCGGCACTATCGCCCTTGCTTAGACATCCGGTGATGCTTCTGACCTCGCCCTTCGATTTTATGTCTGTCTCTTGCGCGATGGCCCACGCCGATGTCAGACCAGCGAGAACCACACACAACAGCAAACGACTCCAGTTGTTCGTCATTTAGTTGCTCCTTTATGGCGCCCCGTTTCACCGAGGGGCAAACGAGACTTTCTTACGACCAATTAGGTTGCACTTTCCCGGAGCGCAGTTGCCGTTGATACCGAAAAGCGGTCCACGCAGCCACGGCATCGCGGCTCCCCAGGCCGCGCGGCGGGAGTGCCTGCGCCACACTTAGGCTGCGGGATGGATCATATGGATCAGGAGGAAGGTGCCGGCCGCGACTATAGCGGAGGCGGGGATGGTCAGCATCCAGGCCCAGACGATTCTTCCAGCTACGCCCCAACGGACGGCAGAGAGGCGGTGCACCGCGCCCACGCCGACGATGGCGCCAGTAATGGTGTGAGTAGTGCTGACCGGGATGCCGGCCAGGGCGGTACCGAACAGAGTGATGGCCCCGGCACTTTCGGCGCAGAAACCGCCGAGCGGTTTCAGCTTGGTAATCTTCTGGCCCATGGTGTGGACGATGCGCCAACCGCCGAAATATGTTCCAGCCGCGATGGCGGCGTGCGCGGCGAGGATGATGGGCCAGCGAAAACGTCCCCAATTCGCCAGCATGTCAGATTTGCTCATGAAGCCGGCGGTATAGAGTGCGCCGGCCACAATACCCATGGTTTTCTGCGCATCGTTGCCGCCGTGGCCGAGACTATAGGCCGCGGCGGAGAGAAGTTGCAGCTTGCGAAACCATTTGTCCACGACCTGTGGAGGCTTGTGCTGCAGAATCCAGTGAGCGGCCACCATAAAGGTCAGGCCAAGCACCATGCCCATGACCGGGGCGACCACAATAAAGATGAGAGTCTTATACCAGCCTTCGGGGATGATGACGGAGAAGATCGTCGCGGGACCGCTGTAAATGGCGGCGTGCATCATGGCGGCACCGGCATAGCCGCCGATCAGCGCATGCGACGATGAAGTTGGAAGCCCCCACCACCAGGTCAGGACATCCCAGACGATCGCGCCGAAAAGCCCGGCCATGACGACATATTGATCCACGTGCTCCAGACGGATCATGCCTTTGCCGATGGTTTTAGCGACGGCTGTGCCCAGGAAGAAGGCGGCAAGAAAGTTGAAGGTGGCAGCCCAGGCTACCGCGAGCTTCGGCGACAGCACGCGGGTAGAGACCACGGTCGCGATGCTGTTGGCGGAGTCGTGGAACCCATTGAGGAAATCGAAGAGCAAAGCGACAAGGATCGTGATCAGGACCAGCACCACATCTTTGTTCAACGGGAGTCTCTCCGGTTTGTGCTCGCGAAGTCTTGTTTCGTGAAATCTGCTTGCGAAAGCCCTGCTAGGTGCTCTTGACGACGATGGCTTCGAGCACGTTGGCTGCGTCCTCTGCTTTGTCGGTGGCGGTTTCCAGCACTTCGTAGAGCTCCTTCAACTTGATCAGCTGAATGGGATCTTTTTCGTTTTCAAAGAGATCGGCGATGGCGCGGCGGCTGACGTGGTCGGCCATGTCTTCGAGCCGATTGACTTCCTCGCAATGCTCCATGACATGGCCGTTTTTCTCGAGGAGTGAAACGCCCTTGGCCAGTTCCTCGCATTGCAGGACGATCAGTCCCGCCAGCTCGGTGGAGACGGGAGGAGGAGTCACGATTTTGTACATCACGAGGCGCACGGCGGCGGAGTTTACGAAATCGAGGACGTCGTCGAGCGAGGAGGCCAGGCGGTGGATATCCTCGCGATCAAAAGGAGTGATGAAGGTCTGGTTAAGCTTGGTGATGATGGCGTGAGTGGCTTTGTCGCCTTTGTGCTCGATGGCCTGCACTTGACTGACGCGCATGGCCAGGTCACGAGGATCAGACAGGATAGTGCGCAGCAGTTTGGCGCCTTCGGTCAGGTTGCCGGAGAGTTCAGCGAAAAGGTCGAAAAACTTGGTGTCGCGGGGAATTAGACGCATTGGGGCAATTCACTCTGACTCTCGGAAACGAGACGGGGTGAAGACCAAGAGCAGAGTAATATCTCACGCGAGGCGCGCAGTAGGCAAACGGTGGACGGATTAGGGGGATGTTTCGCAGCTGGTCACGGCCGACGAGCGCCGGCGGGCCGAATGCCAACCACAAAAAGCAGGACGAAGACCGCGCCGGCTCCCAGCGCGACTGGCTGCAGAAAGCTCAGGAGAAGTTGACTGAATGCCATCGCAGCATTATCGAGGCGGGGGCTTGCGGGGGCCACATTACGCCGAGTGTAGACCTAACGTGTGCATAAGATGGCCGGCACGGAAGATGGAATGCTCCGGGACCGCAGGGAGGGGACGCCGCGCCACGAGGCGTTGCTTGGACCAGGAAGCCTTATTTCGCCATTGTGCCGGCTTCTTTATCTCTGATTGTTATCGTTAGCAGCGATTATCTCGAGAGTTGCGCTTACCACTGTGCCGGCCCCATTGGATTCTATCTCCAATGTGCCTCCGAACTGCCGGAGGCGCTCCCGCATGCCTCCCACTCCAACGCCGCCCCGGCTGGAATCCATTAACTCGAGTTGCTTCGGCTGCGGTATACCACGGCCGTTGTCCTGAACTTGAACCAGGAGACGGCTGCTTTCCTGCAGGATGCGTATGGCGGCGGTGGAGCTGCCGGAGTGACGATGAATGTTGGTCAGACATTCCTGCACGATGCGAAAGATGGCGAGTTCCGTGTCGTTGGGCAGGCGAGGAAAATCGGAAGGGATCTCGAGGTCAACCTTGATATTGCTACGTTCGGAAAAGCCGTCCACGTACCAGCGCAAAGCGGAAACCAGGCCGGCGATCTCGAGCAGCGGGGGATGAAGAAGATGGGAAAGGGTACGAATTTCAGTGGAAGCCTGCTGTACTAATGCCGCATTTTCCTGTACGGCTCTGGCCCCCAGCGCATCGAGTTTATGGGCCTGCGATTGCACGACAGCTAGGTTCATGCTGAGGGCAGCCATAATCTGGCCCACGCTATCATGCAGTTCGCGAGCCAGTCGCCTGCGCTCGTCATCCTGCACTTTCAGCAGACGGGCGGAGAGGTCACGCAGACTGACATTCGCAGCCTGAAGTTCCGCGGTTCGTTCCTGCACTCCTATTTCCAAATGATCGCGGGCTTCGCTAAGCGAGCGCAGCAACTGGCGTTGCTCATCGATATTGGTGTTGGTCCCAAACCAGCGTGTGATTTTGCCTTGAGCATCACGAAACGGGCTCACTCGGGTTAAGAACCAGCGGAATACTCCATCGGCGCCGCGCAACGGAAATTCCATCTCAAACGGAGATCCGGTGCGAATCGATTCAGTCCATTTTTCGAACACACGAGGATACACATTGGGATCGTGTACCGTTTTCCAACCCCATCCTTGTATCTGTTCCAGGCTGGTGCCGGTGTATTCGTACCAGCCCTGGTTGTACCAAAAGATATGGCCGTCGGGATTGGCCATCCACGCTAACTGGGGAATCGAATTGGCCAAGGTGCGAAGTTCTTCTTCACTGCGGCGCAGCTTCTCGTCGGCCTCTTTTCGGGCGGTGACGTCACGCGTGACTGCTAATTGCACGGTCTGGCCGGTGGAAGGATCGCGCATGGGCACGGCGTGGGTTTCCATCCAACGCCGCGTGCCTTTCAGTCCGACGATTTGAAACTCGACGTGACCCTTATTGCCTTGGCAGACGCTCTCATTAAATTCGACGAACTTCTGGCGGAATTCCGGCGCAATGAGATCGTAAACGCTTTGTCCCACGACGTCGCTATCCCCATTTGCCTCCACCATGGCGCAGCCAGCCGAGTTCATTGCCAGCAGGGTTCCGTCCGGAGCGACCACTTTTACGCATTCCGGAGTGGCCTTCACGATGGCGCGGAAGCGTTCTTCACTTTCGCGCGAGGCTTTCTCGGCTCGTTTGCGCGAGGTGACGTCTTCGATCACGCCCAGAAAGAACTGCGGTTTTCCGGCGGCGTCTTTAAGCAGGGTGACCGTGGTGAGAGTCCAGACGACGCCACCGTCCTTGCGCAAGAAACGCTTTTCATAGGAAAAGTCCAAGGTCTCCCGGTTCAGCAGGTCGCGAGTGTTCGAGCGTGTTTTCTCCAGGTCATCGGGGTGAGTCACATCGAAAAACGTTCGTTGCCTTAGTTCTTCGATCGAGTAACCCAGAATGTCGGAAAACTTCTGGTTGGTCTCCACGAACCGGCCTTCGAGCGAGGCGATGGAAATGCCCACCGCAGCCTGATTGAATACCGCGTGCAGGCGCTCCGCACTTTCCCGTACAGCTTCCGCGGCCTGCTTCTGCACCGTGATGTCGAGGAAATAAACCGAAAGGCCGTCGCGCCCGGGATAGGCGCGAATATGGAACCAAGAGTCCAGTGGTGGATAGAATATCTCGAAATCCACCTTGACCTTTTCGCCTACCGCACGGCGAAAGTTGGTCTCCAGAGGGGTGCCGACCAGATCGGGAAAATCCTCCCAGAAATTCGAGCCGAGAAGCTGCTCGCGAGAACGGTGCGGTGGCCGCACGATGTATTCTGCCTGGGGATTTACATAAGTGAAACGCCACTCCCGGTCGAGGACGACAAAGGCGTCACTGATACTTTCGAGGATGTTGGTGATGCGCTCATTGGAATCGCGAAGCTCGCGTTCGGCGCGCTCGCGGGCGAGCAGAACGGCCCGGGCATTTTGCAATGCCACAGAGCGCAGTAGTTTCTCCTCCTGTTCGTCGAGTTTCATGGGCGGTTCACGAGAACTTCTTCAGCAAGCCGGGTGCCGATGACGCGGGCGCGAATTTTTGCAAATGCAGTTTCACGAGTCGTGGAAGTGTCATCGCTGAAGGGGGCGAAGCCGCAATCGTCGGTGGTGCCCAGTTGTTCGAGCGGAATGTACTCGGCTGCTTCGAGCACGCGGTCGCGAACTTCTTCCGGGGTGTCCACATGAGGGTCGATGGGGGAAACCACGCCCACAAAGGCTCGCTGATCCGGCCTCAGATATTGGCGAATCATCTTCAGGACGCGCCCGCGATCCTTTTCTCCGGCGAGCGCGATACAAAAATTGCCGACACGCAGTTCGAACAAACTGGGCAACAGATCCGAGTAATCGACGTCGGCGCTATGGGTGGAGTCGCGGTCGCCGCCTGGGCAGGTGTGCACGCCAATGTGCTGCCGTTCCTCCGGAGAAAAGCGCGACAGCGCCAGATTGTTCAGCCCGATGAAACTGTTCAGAAGATTGCCAGTAGGATCGAGTTTGACGGCCAATCTTCCTTCCGTGAAGTCAATCTGAACTTTTTGCGCGCCTTTTGCAAAGCAGCGGCGAATTTCAATTTCGTGCTCGCGCAGCAGATCGTCGATGAATTGCTGCCGCGAGTAGCCGGGAATATCTTCCGCGGGATACATGAGGCTGAGCGCGGAGGGCGAAATGACAGCCTGCTTCAGGGGCATGTGGGCAAAGCGCGTGGCCACGTCTAGGTAGCGGTCGGCATAAACTCTGTAGCGAAAGGGACCGGCCGTCAACCGCGGCATGCGTCGAACGTGCCCGGCGGAGAAGGGTATCTTGAAACCATCGGGTGCGGTGTTGGGCAAGCCGTGGACGGAATATGTCCAGAAGTTGTGATATTTGCGCTGCTCGCCGTCGGTGATGATGGGGGACCCGGTGGCCTCAAACTGGCTGATTGTGTCCTGTATGGCGTCCTCATAAAGGGAATCCAGCTTGGGGTCAGCGTAGTCTCCGGCCTCCGCAATGGCAGCAATCAACTCCGGCGGTCTGGGAATGCTTCCAATCGGCTCGGTAGGAATTTTCATAGGCAAAAGTTCTTCAAGTCTTTTGAATCATTCTGGGGACGAAAATAGCGGCAGCTTCTGCAAACCTTTATCGCAGCCGGATTTTCCGCGCGAAAGCAACGTCTTTCATGGCGTTACAGGATTCCATACGGTGTTCGCTGTAAATCTGGTGGCACCGCAGACCCTCAGGGCGTATTGCCAGGAATTCCGATTCTCTCCGCCAGCCTCACCAACTTGGCAAGCGAATTGGCGCCCATCTTGCGCATGAGTTGGCTGCGATGGACTTTTACCGTGGGCTCACTGGTTCCAATTTCCGCGGCGATCTGCTTATTTGGCAAACCGGAGACTACCAAAGGTAGCACTTCCCGCTCCCGCGGCGTTAGTGATTCCAGGCGTTTGCGAAGGGAAGCCAGTTCCGCGTCTTCCTGGCGTCTGGTACGGTCCCGCTCCAACGCCACGTGGACTGCATCCAGCAAGTCCTGATCGCGAAATGGCTTGGTCAAGAACTCGACTGCCCCTGCCTTCATGGCGCGGACGGTCATCGGAATGTCGCCGTGAGCGGTGACAAAAATGATCGGAATGTGGATGTTGGCTTGAGCTAACTCTCGCTGGAAATCGAGGCCACTGATTCCAGGCAGCCTGATGTCGAGCACGAGACAGCTGGGCACATCCGAATGCCTGGCCTGCAGGAACTCCGGTGCCGACTCCAACAACTCTACTTGCAGTCCTACCGATCCAATGAGGCGCTTGATCGCGCGACGAACCGAAGGATCATCGTCGACCACAAAAACGATAGGTGCGGCTTCCGTCATGAAGGCTTTCAGTCCTCCGCCGGCAGGGTAAATTCGAAGAACGCACCGCTGGATCCTGCTACGGCCCACAAACGTCCGCCGTGGGACTCGACGATGGAGCGGCTGATCGAGAGCCCCATCCCGATGCCGTCGGGCTTGGTGGTAAAGAATGGTTCGAAAATTCGATCGGCCTGTTCGGGGGTGACTCCTGGTCCAGAATCCTGAACCTGGATCAGAATGCCATCTGCGTTCTCTACCGACCTAATCGAAAGCTTCCGCGTTAGTTCCGTGGAAGCGCGCATGGCCTCAACCGAATTCATGATCAGGTTGATCAATACCTGTTGCAACTGCACCGGATCGCCCCGCATGCGTGGCAGGCTTGCCGCAAGTTCGGTGCGCAGGTGGATGCGGTGGCGGGTCAGTTCGTTGCGCAGCAGAGCGATTACCTCTCGAACGACTTCGTTGACGTCGAGTTGTGCCGTTCGCGGGGTCTCTTTCATCAGCAAGCCGCGAATCCGGGAAATCACCGCGCTCGCGCGAGTGCCGTCGTTCACGATTTCTGCAATCGCTGCCCGCAACTCGTTGAGATTGAGGGGGGTGGCACCCTTTAACTGGCGCAAGGAGAAGTTGGCGTTAGTCACGATCGCAGTCAGGGGCTGATTGACCTCATGGGCAATGGCCGCCGCCAGTTCCCCCATCGCCTGAGTGCGGTTGACGTGAGCCAGTTTGCCCTGCACCTCCAATAAAGCCTCTTCGGCACGCTTCCGGTCCTCGATGTCAGTAGTTGTTCCATACCATTTAACGACATGTCCCTGTTCGTCGCGCAGGGGCGCCGCGCGTAGCAGGAACCAGCGGTATACGCCGTCCACCCGCCGTAACCGCGCTTCCTTCTCAAACGGCTCGCCGGCCGCAAAGGCGGCAAGCCATTCTTCTTCGGCGCGGTCTTCGGGGTGGAATGCATTCCTCATCCAGCCCCAACCCAATCCCTGTTCCTCGGAGAGACCCGTGTACTCGCGGAAACGTTGATTCAAGAAATCAGCAGAGCCGTCGGGCAATTTGCTCCAAACCAGCGCGGGAAGCGTGTCGATCACCAGCCGGAGGCGATCTTTACTTTGGCGTAGGTCCTCTTTTGCACGCTCACGCTCGAGTATTTCGTTTCGCAGCGATTGGTTGGCGGCTTCCAGTTGCAAAGTTCGCTCTGCAACGCGACGCTCCAACTCCCGGTTAATCCGCTGAATTTTTACGCCGGCCCGCCGGTCCACCGACGAAGTCGCGATGGCGGTCAGAATCACCATAAAGGTCACAATCGCGATTCCGTTGTTGGCAAGTGGCGAGATGCTCAGAGCGTGGGAGAGGTCCGGCGGCGGGGCGGGAAAAAAGCTGGCAGCAGCCATTCCGGTGTAATGCATGGCGGAGATAGCGGCTCCCATTACCAAAGCGCTGCCAAGCCTGCGCGGTACACTCCACCTCGTCTCCTCTCGTAGACCGAAAGCCATCAGTAGCGCGATTAAAGAAAATAAGATTGCGAGCAGGATGGAAAGGGTCACAAGCGCGGGGGAGAATCGGGTGACGGCAGGCAATCTCATTGCCGCCATGCACATATAGTGGAGGCCGGCGATGCCACCCGCCATCGTGACGCAACCGGTGAGGGCCTCAACCGGACCCATTTTCTGAAGGCTCGTAACATAAAGTGCGACCGCCGCGGCGAGGATGGCCACGAGGAGCGCGGCCAGAAGCGTCGGCCAGTGGTACTCAACGGGCAGAGGCAGGTGGAAAGACAGCATCCCCTTCAGGTGCATCTCCCAGATGCCGATGCCCATCGCCGCGGAGCCGCCGATCCACCAGGCCAGTCGAGCCCGGCCGCTGGCGACAGCTACGCGTCCGGCAAGGTCGAGAGCGACATAGGACGCGGCGACGGCTATGAATACTGACCGGGCCACCTCGCTGTAGTCGTAGCTGCCGGTTATCGGCGTGCTTGCAGGAATCATCGCCCAGTCCCACCGCAGGTTGAGGGAGGTTTGAAGCTTCACTGCGGGAATCAGCTGAAGGGCCGAAATACAGGAACTGAAGGGAGTTTACACCCTGCGAGCGGCAGCCTGCATTCCAGGCACACTCCAAACTCTGGCAGCGCGGCGAAACTCCGCGTCGTCAGTCTTCAGTCTTTGCTCTTAGCCAATCGCAGAGCGCATGGTGAAACTGCGCGTGTAGTTCGACGTGTCCGCACTCTTCACAAACGCCGACTGAGACCGCCCCTGAGTAAACGGGGTGATCTGGAGCTTCTACGCGCGCGAAATCTAACGACACCACGCCTCTGACCCGATTGGGGTGCAAGCAATTGTCCAGAGCCATTCCCGCCCTCTGGCCCGTCCGTCCATCTGACACGAGGCTCAGCGTTGGGTTTTCCAGGTGAACCAACAACCTCAGGTCAATCGGGAAAAGAAAGCGCACCCTTGCCAATGCTGAGGCCAATATAGCCCCTAAACGCTGGAGCTGGAAGTAAATTAGGCTGCCCACATTCATTGCTTCGCCGGCCTTCATCAGGGGCAGAGGAATCGACAGAAGAAGAATCGCTGAACCCATGAGGGCAGCCGGGACAGGAATTCCGAAGCGAAACGACACTAAACCTTGGTAAAGCCGACCTATACCAAGGCACAATGGATTCGACCCAGGTCCAGTGCTATTTTCGGGAATGAGTAGCGGAGGGCGAAATGTCTTCAAGACGGGCCGCCATGACATCCCGCAATTATCGAAAGGAAGCCTGCATCTGGACGAAGAAATCCGCTCCGAACCGAACTTCGAAGAAATCGTTGGGGAGAGTGACGCCCTCGAGCAAGTACTAAAACAGGCCAGAACCGTGGCTCCCACCAATGCTAGCGTGCTGATCCTAGGAGAGACGGGCACCGGCAAGGAACTGATGGCGCGAGCCATTCACCGAATGAGTTCCCGCAGGCAAGCCAGCTTTATCAAACTTAATTGCGCGGCGATTCCTCCCGAACTGGTGGAAAGCGAACTTTTCGGCTACGAAAAAGGTGCGTTTACCGGTTCGGTGGACCGAAAAATTGGACGCCTGGAATTGGCCGATAAGGGAACGCTCTTCCTGGATGAACTTGGAGAGTTCCCCTTGGAGGTGCAACCGAAGCTACTGCGCGTGCTACAGGACCAGGAGTTCGAGCGGTTGGGCAGCACGCGTACCATCCGGGTGAATATGCGCCTGATCGCGGCCACCAACCGGGACCTAGCGAAAAGGGTAGCCGAGAGGCAGTTCCGCAGTGATCTGTATTATCGCCTCAACGTGTTTCCCATCCGCATGCCAGCCCTGCGGGAGCGAAAAGAGGACGTTCCGCTACTGGTGCGCCATCTGACAGAGAAGTTTGCCCACCGACTGAACAGGCAAATCGAGATTATCCCCGCGGAAACCATGAATGCCTTGGTCAGCTGGACGTGGCCGGGGAACGTGAGGGAATTGGAAAACGTCATCGAAAGATCGGTGATTCGCTCCCAGGGCCCGATTCTCAACGTTCCGCTGGCTGAACTACGCTCTCGCCCAAACTCCTGATGCGGGCTAGTCCTGCTGCAAGTCAATGGTGACCAGACCGGCGTCAATGAAGCGGGCAAATTCCTCGTACTTGTCCAGAGCAGACGCCCGGCGTAACTCCTGTAAATACGATCTGTCCTCATAGTCTTCGTAAACCGCAATCCCCGTTCGCAGTTTGACCCTCCGCCCGCAAGCCCTTAAACTGATGTAAGTTCTCCGCTCGTTTGTGGCCAGCCTTGCGGGAGGGATTCCTGAGTCGTTTCCTGGGTTGCAGATTTCGAGCTGGGCTTCGAGCCGGGTTTCGAGGTTGTCTTCGAGCTTGTCTTCGAGGTATGACGGTGGCGGCCTTGTTCGGGCTGCTGGCGCCGTTGTGCGCGGCGGACAACAATAATCGGATAACGCTGGACACGAACGAGACGTTGTTCGCCGTGCTGACGGCGATGAATAGCTGCGGCTACAACGTCGATCTGAGCGTTTCCGATGCTCAGCGGCTCAACATCCGTGCCGAAGTGGAAAGAAACCTCCGCAACTCGGTGGATGCGCAGACCGCCATGAACACGATGTGCGAGTGGTATCTGGGGCACCAGGCGAAGGATCCGGCGCATGATCTTTCGCAGTACGTTTCGCTGGCGCTATACCTGCAGGGGCCTCCGCATTTTCTTCCGCGAGGCAAAGAGGAAGACCTGCCTCCGGACGCGGCCCCGCTGGCGCCGTTTGGAACCCTGCTGGAGCAGTTCTACGACAAGGCCCAACTACACACGATCTGGGAGCGGCACCGGGCGAACTATGCCGCGCTGGTGGAGCGCTATCACGTGCCGCTGGCGAAGATGGTGTTCGACACGGATATCTACCTGAAGCTGCAGTCGGGCGGATATCTGGGGCGGGCGTTCACGATTTATCTGGATTTCATGGGCGATCCCAATGAAGCCAACGCCCGCAATTATGGGAGCGATTACTACGTAGTGCTGTTTCCGTCGCCGGATCCGAATTCGGTCGATTCGCTGAAGATGCCGCAGATCCGGCATACCTACCTGCATTACCTGTTGGACCCGATGGCGGAAAAGCACTTCACTTCGGTCAAGCGACTCGATCCGCTGCTGCAATCGGTGAAGCGGGCGCCGCTGGAGGAGAACTTCAAGCGCGACATCTCGCTACTGGTGACCGAGTGCCTGGTGCGGGCCATTGAGATTCGCACGACGGGTACGAAACAAACCGCGGAGGCCATGCGTCTGCAGGCCGTGGATGACGCGGTGAAGCAAGGCTACATCTTGACGAAATATTTCTACACTTCGCTGCTGGCGTTCGAAAAAGATCCGGCGGGACTGCGCAGCGCCTATTCGGACATGTTGAACAATATTGATGTGCGAGCGCAGCAGAAAGCGGCGAACGAGGTGCAGTTTGCCCAGGTCACAGCGCCGGAATTGGTGCAACTCTCGCGCATGGAAGACCGCAGGATGCTGGTGACGGCCGAAAAGCGGCTCGCGGCGAATGATCCCAAGGGGGCTCAGGACCTGGCGCAGCAGGCTTTGGACCGCAAAATTGGAGATCAAGGGCGGGCGCTGTTTATTCTGGCGCAGGTGGCGGTCGCCAACAAAAATCGGGAAGGCGCACTGGAGAATTTCCAGAAGGCGATCCAGGCGACGAAAGATCCCAAGGTGGTGGCGTGGTCGCACGTATACCTGGGAAGGATTTTGGATATGAAAGAGGACCGCGAGGCGGCGATGAATGAATACCGCGCGGCCTTGACGGTGGGTGCGGAGCTGCCGGAGGTGAAGGCGGCGGCGGAGCGCGGATTGCAGCAGGCCTACGAACCTCCGGCGAAGCCGCAGTAGGATACCGGCCGTCAGCTATCACCTGTCAGCGATCAGGAAAACCTGCCGAGGCTTCAGGTCACTGCGATAAAATGCACGTTGCCGTCGTTGCGGTCGATTCGAAATCGGAAGCGTTTGAGTTTGAGGAGAAGGCATGAAGCGAGCAGCGATTGTTATCCCAGTTCTGGGCGCGATACTGGGAATGTGTGCCGGGAGTTTCGCGCAGGACAATCCGAAGCCGGCAGCGCAGAGCCCGCCGGCTGCGCAGTCTACGGCACCCGCACAAGCTGCGGGACCAGCGGCTGCGTCGACGGGGAAACGTCCACCCAAGGTGAACAGTCAAGAGGAATTCGCAGCTTACAAGTCGGCAGCGGCGTTAACGGACGCTGCCGCGGTGGAAAAGGCGGCGGACGATTTCGCTGCGAAGTATCCTGAGAGCGAGTTGCGGCCGTTACTCTATCGGTCGGCGATGCAACGTTATCAAATGGCCAACAACGCCGACAAAATGGTGGAGATGGGCAAGAAGATCCTGGCGATTGATCCTGACGACCCCGAGGCGCTGGTTGGTACTGCGCAAGTTCTGGCGGAACGGACGCGCGATACCGATCTAGATCGGGACCAGCGTCTTGCGGAAGCGAGAAAAGATGCAGAGCGGTCGCTGTTGACGGTTGAGACCGACATTCCGACTTCGGGTTATCCACCGGAGCAGTTGGCTTCCTACAAAGGTTACTTGCGGTCGGAAGCGTATGCGGTGCTGGGGAAGCTGTCGTCCGATGCGAAGAATTGGACGGATGCAGAGGCAAACCTCCGGAAGTCGATCGATGCATTTCCCCAACAGGTGGATTCGATCGCGGTGCTGCGGTTGGCGGTCGCTCTCGACATGCAGAATAAGATTCCGGAGGCCTTGAAATACGCAGATCAAGCGGTGGAACTGACCAAGGACCGGCCAGACTCAGGAGCGGGCAAAGCGGCGAGGGATGAAAAGGATCGGCTGACCAAGTTGAATGTGGGCGCAGCTCCGGGACAGACCCAGACTGCGACACCTCCGAAGAATTAAGTTGCGGACGGTCCGGGAGGTTTTTGTCCGCCAGGCTTTGGGCATGAAGGAACGGGAAATTACGGCGCTGGAAGAAGGGCTGGGTTACCATTTCCGCCAGCGGGCCGTCATTGAGCAGGCAGTCACGCACAGTTCGCAGGCGCGGGAACAGGAGGCGCAACAGGCGGGCGAGAACAAGTGCAAGGTCAACGACAACGAGCAGTTGGAATTTCTGGGAGATGCGGTGCTGCAGTTGGTGACCAGCGAGGAACTGTTCCAGCGCTTCCCGCATTTTCGGGAAGGTGAGCTTTCGAAACTGCGAGCGCACCTGGTGAGCGAGCGGCATTTGATTCGAGTGGCTCAACAGCTGGAATTAGGCCACTATCTTCGGCTTGGCCGCGGCGAAGAAAAGAGCGGAGGACGGAGCAAAACCGCCGTGCTGGTGGATGCGCTGGAGGCAATTCTAGCGGCGATTTATCTCGACGGCGGTTTGGAGGTGGCGCGAGGTTTTGTTCTGCGCAGTGTGATTGCGCCTGAACTGGAGCGCATGGAGCGCGGCGGCGGTACGCTGCCAGTTACGGATTTTAAATCCGCATTGCAGGAAGCGGTACAGAGCCTGGGTTTGCCGCAACCGACCTACAGGTTGGTCGAACAGGCTGGTCCGGAGCACAGCAAGACGTTTACGGTGGAAGCCCGTCTGTACCTGAAGAACGGCAAAGACGGAGAGTTTGTAGGACGGGCTCAGGGCTCGACCAAGAAGACCGCCGAGCAGGGTGCGGCGAGGCAACTGTTGACCTTTCTCGCCTCTCGCTCGAAAGCCGGAGAAGCGATGGTGACGGCGTGGGGCGATCAGCCCAGGAGCTCGCAGCCGACTGATAGATCGCCGATTAATAAATAGCCGTTGGATCGGTTGTCCATGCACGAAGTAGATTTCATGGATTTGTCAAACCAGCCTATGGTTTCGCCGGAGCGCCCTCTGGTTACGTCTGATGGGCCTATGCCTCCGCCGCCCACTCCCGTGGTTTCGCCGGCGAGCGTGCCGGTTGCCGCGCCTCGGCACCGGGTCGTGACTAACTTGGGCACCGACGTGATCAGCTCGATGCAGTCTTTGCTGGGTACCGTCGTGATCGCGATCTTCGTGATTACCTTCATTGTGCAGGCGTTCCAGATTCCTTCGGAATCCATGGAGAATACCCTGCTGGTGGGCGATTACCTGCTGGTGAACAAGCTCTGCTATGGAGGGCACGGGCTGGGCGAGCGTCTGATGCCGTACGAGAAGATCGGGCGCGGAGATATCATCGTGTTTCACTATCCGGTGGATCCGACGCAGCATTTCGTCAAGCGTGTGATCGGCGTGCCGGGCGATCACCTGCGCATGATCAGCAAGCGGGTCTGGATCAATGGCAAGCTTCTGGACGAACCCTACGTGCGATTTCTGGAACCGCCGAATAATATGTTCCGCGATAATTTTCCGCGCACCGATATTCCGGCCTTTGGGTTGGAAGGCAAGTGGTGGCTGGAGATGCGGAAACTGGTGGAGGATGGCCAGCTGATCGTTCCACAGGGGCATTACTTTGTGCTGGGGGACAACCGCGACGACAGCCAGGACAGCCGCTATTGGGGCTTCGTGCCGCGGGAAAATATTATCGGTAAACCGCTGGTCATATACTGGTCGGTGCGGGACTGGGACAGGAATCCATCGGGCTCGGTCGAAAGCAGGCTGTATCACCTGGCGTATGCCATCACTCACTTCTTTCAGCTGACGCGCTGGAACCGCACCCTCCGGCTGGTACACTAAATAATTCCATTGGCGGGCGAATTCGGCTCGATCCTAAATCTTAGTTCAGCTCGAAAGTCACCGTGATTACAGAAAAAAAATTGGCGAAGAAAGAAAAAGAAATTGCCGTAGAAGACCGGGCGGCAAAAGAGCAAGAGCGAGAGCGAGAGGGAGAGAGAGAGAGAGAAAAGCCCAAGGAATCTACCGTGGAATTTCTCTCCTCGCTGGCCGCGGTGCTGGTGACCGGGCTGTTCATCATCACCTTTGTGGTGCAGGCGTTTGAGATTCCGTCCAGTTCGATGGAGAACACGCTGCTCATCGGCGACCACGTTTTCGTGAACCGCATCCAGTTTGCCCCGCGTAGTTCGTGGGTGGGCCCGCTGCTGCCCTATCGGGACGTGCGTTTCCGTGACATAGTGGTATTCCTGTCGCCGGCGGAGCCCGGACTCTATGTGGTGAAAAGAGTCATCGGGGTCCCCGGAGATCGAATTCACCTGCGGAACGGCGTGGTGTATCGCAATGGCGAGGCGCTGGACGAACCGTACGTTTTGCACGACCCGTTGGAAAAAACCACGGTCGATCCTTATCGCAATAATTTCCCGGCGGTTCCGCCCACCGATGATCCAAATGTCTATCCCAACTGGATGGTGGATTTGGCGTCGTACATCCACGGGGAAGACATCGTGGTTCCTCCTGACCACTACTTCGCCATGGGAGATCATCGTCGAGTCAGTCTCGATAGCCGCTACTGGGGATTCATTCCCAAGCAAAACATCATTGGGCGGCCCATGTTTATTTACTGGTCGTTTGAGACTCCGGATGATCAATATCGCAAGACGGCCTGGAGCGATCGCATTTTGTTTCTGGGCAAAGTTGTCCTGCACTTTTTCGACGAGACGCGCTGGAAGCGGACTCTCAAGTTTGTGAAATAGAGTAACGACGAGGCTCCTCAAGACTTTTCAGTAAGGGCGCGGTGAAGCTCTTCTCCTCCAAGCGGCGAATGGTTGTTGCGGCAGCATTGATCGTGCTGGCGCTTTTTCTGCTTCGGCCCGGCGCCTCGCGCTTGAAATCTCGGATCACTTTCTCCATCAGCGCGGCACTGGGCCGTCCCGTGGACATTGGCTCAGTTCATCTGCGGCTGCTTCCGTGGCCGGGTTTCGATCTCCAGAATCTGGTGGTGTACGACGATCCCGCTTTCGGAGCCGAGCCTATGCTGCGGGCCAGCGAAGTCACGGCCGCTCTTCGGCTGACTTCCCTGCTGCGCGGACGATTGGAAATCGCGCGCCTGGATCTGACTGAGCCCAGTCTGAATCTGGTGCACGCGGAGAGCGGACGCTGGAACCTGGAAGCGCTGCTCGAACGCACGGCCCACACTCCACTGGCCCCGACGGGTAAAGCGAAGTCGGAGCCGCGTCCGGGATTTCCCTACATTGAAGCCTCGTCAGCGCGCATCAATTTCAAGAGCGGCGCCGAGAAAAAACCTTATGCCCTGAACAACGCCGATTTTTCTTTGTGGCAGGACTCGGAGAACAGCTGGGGCGTGCGCTTGAAAGCGCAGCCGTTTCGCACCGATTTGAATTTGAATGACACCGGCCTGCTGCAGGTGAGCGGTACCTGGCAGCGGGCGGACGCCGTGCGCAATACTCCTTTGCATCTGAGCCTGGAATGGAGCCGCGCGCAACTCGGACAGTTCACGAAATTGTTCACGGGCAACGACCAGGGATGGCGGGGAGAAGTTCTGCTTGATGTGACGCTGACCGGAACTCCGGCTGAACTGCAGATTACCAGCAATAGTTCGATTCAGGATTTTCGGCGCTACGACATTGCGGCCGGCCAGGCGCTGCGCCTGGCGGCCCATTGCGAGGCGGATTACAGCTCGCTCGATCACGTGTTCCATGAACTTCTCTGCAGCTCTCCGGTGGGCGGCGGATCGATCACATTGAGGGGCGACATGAGCCTCCCCGGGAGTCACAACTATGGACTCTTGCTCACAGCGGAAAATGTACCCGCGAGTGCGGCCGTGATGCTGGCCCAGAGAGCAAAAAGCAATCTGCCTGAGGACCTGGTTGCTGGCGGAACCATGCGCGGAACCTTCCGAATCGAAGAGAAGTCCGCGACCGGAGCGCGTCGGTTCGTGGGACGGGGAGAAATTGCCGGATTTCGCCTGGCCTCGGCGGCCGATAAGGCTGACATCATTGCGGAAACAATTCCATTTCTGTTGGCCTCCGGGGATTCCTCGGAGAGGGTCGCTCGGCGACAGACGATTCGCAAGGACTTGACCGAAATGCGATTCGCGGAAGGTGCGCGCCTGGAGTTTGGGCCTTTTCCGGTTGGGGTGGGGCGCGTAGTGCCGGCAACGGCTCGAGGATGGGTCAACCGCAGCGGTTACAACATTTCGTTGGCGGGAGAAGTTGTGGTTCCCAAGGCGTTGCGCGTGGCCCGAATGGTGGGGCTTCCTGCGTTGCAGTCGGCCACTACGGAAGGCACGGCTCAGGTTGATCTGCAAATTGCCGGATCGTGGGTGGGGCGCGGCAATGGCATCGCATCTGAATTCTCGGGCCCGCAAGTGACGGGAACGGCGAAGTTGCACAATGTGCGCATCGCACTTCGTGGCGTCGGCGGTCCGATCGAAATTTCATCGGCGGACATGCAGCTTTTGCATGACGAGGTCCGCGTCATGAACCTGAACGCGAGCGCGGCCGATACATCGTGGACCGGTTCGCTCACCATGCCGCGCGGTTGCGGAACCCCGGGCGCCTGTCAGGCGCAGTTCACCCTGAATGCGAATCAGATTGCACTCGGCGAATTGAATGACTGGGTCAATCCCAGCCCCAGGGAGCAGCCTTGGTATCTGCTGGCGCCGCCGAACACGAAAACTGGGCCTTCCTTTCTGGTGAATTTGCGGGCATCCGGAGAATTGACGGCGGATCGCCTGCAGATGCAAAGCCTGGAGGCTACGGGAGTTTCGGCCAATGTAAGCCTCGACGGCGGTAAATTGCAGGTGTCAGAATTGACCGCGGATTTTCTCGAGGGCCAGCATCGCGGCGAATGGCAGGCGGACTTCAGCGTGAAGCCGGCAGTTTGCCAAGGCAGCGGGCGCCTGACCGAAATATCGCTGGCATCCCTGGCGGATGCGATGAAAGATGGCTGGATCGCCGGAACTGCGAACGCGAATTATGGGATAAAGGGACCCTGCCCGACGGAGTTCTGGACGTCATTCTGGACTTCGGCCGAAGGTACGCTGCAGTTTGACATGAAGGATGGGACGTTGCCCCACGTCTCACTCGGCGACGATAGGGAGCCGACCAGGGTCACACGCTTCCTGGGCCAGGCGAAATTGCACGCGGGCAGAATCGAAATCAAGGACGCCCGGCTGGACTCTCCGGCTGGAAAGTTTCAGTTAAGCGGCGAATCGACTTTGAAAGGCGAACTCGATTTCAAGCTTGCGACAAGGCCTAACATGCCCGTGTCTACGGGCTACACCATCAGCGGAACGGTGGCTCAGCCGCGAGTGATTCGATTGACTTCCCCGGAAACCCAAGCCAAGCTAAAACCGTAGAGCCCGTGACTGGCGCTACTTTGCGCGCTCTCTGTGGAGCATGCTCACCGTCGCGCCTAAGGCGATCCAGATCGCGAGCGCCAGCCATTCATAAAACGTGAAATGGCCGGGAACTCGCGGGATCAACTTTATCAGGGTCATAGCGATTCCAACGGCTAGAGCGAACCAAGCCACCCTGCACTCTGCCGCCGATAGCATCAGTATATTCGGTCGAGTGCGCGCGAGCGCCAGGCACGCGGCACAGGTCGCTGACCATCCTAAGGCGCAGGCTACGGATCCGACTTCGGTGACTGGAACAAGAATCGCATCGCCCAAGAGCATACAAGCGGCAGTGGCGAGGCCAATACGCAGGACCGCGACCGACGGTGTTTGATACCGTGGGTGGATTGTTCCAGCGCGCGAATCGACCATGCCCCGGCGCCCGAGTGCGAAAATCAGTCGGCTGGCGGCCACGAAATTTCCGTTGAAACACTTCACCAGCGATAACAGGGCGGCTGCCAAGATAATCTGCACGATCCATCGGGAACCAATCGCCCGCTGGAATGCCACCGCGGTCATAAATTTTTCGCTGGTCAGTTGCCGCCAGGGAGCTACGAATGCGACTGCCGCGACAATGCTCGCGTAGAAGAGGATGCCGATGAAGATTGCCATCCAGATGGCGCGAAAAAAGCCTCGGCTCCGGAAACCTGGGCTCGCTTCTTCGGCCGCCTTGCCTACCGATTCGAACCCAGTCATGAAATACGGAACGATCTGAATCACCAGCAGGATCGAAACCAGTGGAGTATGCGTGAACAGCGGGGGGAGATTCGCCGGCGAGCCGCGGCTTACACCGAGAGCTACAAAAATGATAAACAGAGCCAGCGTGCCGAAGCTGGTCCAATTCTGAAATGTGGCGCTAAGGCGGACGCCGCGATAGTTCAGCAGCGTGAGCAGAGCAGTCAGAGATAGCCCAATGACGAGGTGCGGAAGGAAAACCGGACGTCCAGCAATACGATAGATTTGTACGGAATCGAGGCTGGGAACGATGTAACCGGCGATGCGGCCGACGGCCACCGCTTCCCACGGGCACACGATGAAGTAGGCGAGCGTCATCATCCAGCCAGTGGCGAAGCTGATTGGTCGGGAAAACGCAGCGGAGGTGTATGCGATTTCCCCCGCAGCATCGGGCAGGGCGACCACCAGCTTGCCATACACCCACCCAATGGGGAGCAGGAGCGCGCCGCCGATTACGAAGCCGAGCAGCGCGCCGAGCGCGCCTCCGCGCAGCAGCCAATCATCCATGATGACCAGCCAGCCCACCCCCACCATGGTTCCCCAACCCAGGGTGAAGTAGTCGGTGGCGCGCAGCTGACGGGCGAGAGTGTTCACGTGGGCTGAAGCAGCTGAGAGGAGCGGCGCGAATTATAAAGCATCACGGGCTTACCGCTTCGGCTACTTATCAACATGAACCTTCCGAAAGCCGGAAGCCGGCAACTGGCATGTTAGTATCGAATTCAACGCTGCATGACACCTCAATATTTCATCCCTACAGGCGGGTGTACGTTTTCCGATTGCGTTTCCGGCTTTGCCGATTAATGACACTTTCATCCAAATCTCGAAAACGCGTGCTCAGCGGCATGCGCTCGACCGGCAAGCTGCACCTGGGGAATTATGTGGGCGCGCTGCAGAACTGGGCGCGCATGCAAGACGAATACGAATGCTTCTTCATGGTGGCGGACTGGCACGCGCTCACGACCGATTATGCTGACACCTCCCGCATCAAGGAGAATTCGCTCGAGGTCGTGTTCGACTGGCTGGCGGCCGGACTCGATCCGGAGAAGTCGGTCATCTTCATTCAGTCGCATGTTCCGGCGCATGCCGAGTTGCACCTGCTGTTTTCTATGATCACTCCCCTCGGCTGGTTGGAACGTGTGCCTACGTATAAAGAGCAGCGGGAAAATATCAAAGACAAGGATCTCGGGACATACGGATTTTTGGGCTATCCCGTGCTGCAGGCGGCGGACATTCTGGTTTATAAGGCTGACTGCGTTCCGGTGGGAGAGGATCAGGTGGCGCACGTGGAGTTGACGCGCGAGATTGCGCGCAGGTTCAACGGGTTTTACGGTGCGGCGAAGGAGGTGTTTCCTGAGCCGCAAGCGCTTCTCACTCCCGCGGCAAAGCTGCCCGGCACCGACGGACGCAAGATGTCGAAGTCGTACGGGAACACGGTGCTGCTGTCCGATCCCGAGCCGGTAGTGCGGCAGAAACTGAAGACAATGGTGACCGATCCCGCGCGCGTACGGCGTTCCGACCCAGGCAATCCCGACGTCTGCCCGGTGGGCGATCTGCACAAGATCTTCAGCAGCAAGGAGACGCTGGCCAAAGTGTATGAAGGTTGCCGGTCCGCCGGCGTCGGCTGCATCGAGTGCAAGGGCTGGGCCGCGGACGCGCTGGTGGAGTTGCTGAATCCAATGCAGCAACGGCGCAAGAAATTCGAGGAGAATCCGCGGCTGGCTTGGGATATTCTGGAAGCGGGCACGGAGCAGGCGCGGCTGGCGGCCGGCGAAACTATGGCCGATGCGCGCGCCGCGATGGGAATGTCGCTGGAGTATGAAGGCCTGAAGTAGTCGAGCAACTTCCCCACCCTGTCGCAAAAGCGAACGCGACAAGGGATGGGGCAACCCAGCCGCAAGCGAGAGTATAGATCCTTCGCTTCGCTCAGGATGACAAGGCACAAAGTAATGACGGAAAATACCAAACTCGTTTCGGTGAATGAGACCCTAGTGCCGATATCCTCCGCAATTATCGGGAACCCAGCTGGCGCAAAATCCGGCAAGGATGCGCAGAAGAAAGACGCGCAGAAAAAAGATGCGCAGAAGAAGGAAGAGAGCGATTCGCCCTTCGCGGTCGCGGTCACCGACGTTTACGAAGGCCCGCTCGACCTGCTGCTCGACCTGATCCGCAAGCAGGACATCGACATTTACGACATTCCCATCGCGCGCATCACGGCGCAGTATCTGGCGTATGTCGAAAAGATTCGCGAACTCGATGTCAACGTTGCGGCCGAATTTATTTACATGGCGGCGGTGCTGATTCACATCAAGTCGAAGATGCTTTTGCCGCGCGATCCCGATGCGGCGGCGGAGGAGCAGGAAGATCCCAGGAACGAACTGGTCAACCGCCTGCTGGAGCATGAGAAGTTCAAGTCGGCGGCGCAGATGCTTTTGCAGAAGCAGCAGATCGAAGATGCAGTTTTGTCGAACCCCTCTCTGAAGGAATTCATGGAGGCGGAAGGCGCCGAGCCGGAATTTGCCGCCGATGTGATCGACCTGGTCAAGACATTCCAGCAAGTGCTGGAGCGCGTGCGAACGCGTCCCGTACTCAATGTCGATGAGGAGACAGTAACGGTCGGCCAGATGATCGATTATCTGCGGCGCCGCCTTTCGCTGGAAGACCGGCCGATCCGCTTGAAGCAACTGCTCGGGCGGATTCCGTCGCGGCACTCCCTGGTGTGCATGTTCCTGGCGCTGCTGGAAATGGTACGCTTGCAGGCGATCCAGGTGCGGCAGGAAAAGATGTTTGGCGAGATCGCCATCCGCAAGCACACGCACTTCGACGAGATCATGAACGAGCAGTCCGCAGTGCGCGACGACTGGAGATGAAAAAAATGCAGTTGCCAATGTCAATCGGAACTGGAGGCGGACAAGGCAACCGGCAACTGATTTTGATTCTATGTCCCTGAAAGCTCAACTCGAAGCCATCATCTACGCGGCGGAGACGCCCGTCACGCTGGAGCAGATGACCCAACTCGTGAAGGAGACGGTCATCGCCGAAGGCGCGGCGGACGAAGCCGAGATGAAATCGCGCGTGCGCTCGTCTCTGGAAGAACTGGTTGGAGAATATGCCGCTCCTCATCACGGCATTGAAATCCGCCAGGTCGCCGGCGGATATCGCATGTCCACCAAGCCCGAGCAGCATGAAGTGGTGCGTGCATTCGCAAAGAGCTTGAAGCCGCCGATCCGCCTCTCGCTGCCCGCGCTCGAGACCCTCGCCGTGATTGCCTATAAGCAGCCCGTTACTGTACCCGAAATCAACGACATTCGCGGCGTGGATTCTGGCGGCGTGATTGGGACATTGCTCGACCGCAAGCTGATCACAACAGCCGGACGCAAGCAGGTCATTGGCCGCCCAATTCTGTATAAGACGACGAAGGAATTCCTGATGCGATTCGGGCTCAAAGATGTGAACGAATTGCCCAGCATGGAGGAGTTCGAGAAGTTGGTAGCCGAATCATTCCAGTCGGAACTGATTCCGGCAGAGAGTGCAGACGAAGGGAACGATGTCCACTCCACCGAGAGTGTTTCCACTGAGGATTCGCCTGCATCTGCGAGTTTGCACGAAACGGAAAAAGCGGGCTGACGCCTCAGCCGCGAAGCCGCGTAAGAATGCAGCCCACGGCATGTTCTGAGCATGTCGAACGGCGCAAGCCGCGGTAAGCCGATGCTAAAAACGCGAAGCCCCGAAGGGGCGAAAGAATCCCGCGGACCTGAACTGTCTTAAGCTCTTCCGGTTTCGGATTTCATTATGCCGCTGGAACGCCTGCAAAAAATCATCGCTGCCGCCGGAGTGGCTTCCCGCCGCAAGGCTGAGCAACTGATCTCGTCCGGTCACGTTCAAGTGAACGGAACGGTCGTCACCGAACTCGGCAGCAAGGCCGATCCGGAGACCGATCACGTTCGCGTGAATGGAAAGCTTCTTCACGGAGCGCAGCGCCACGTTTACCTCCTGCTCAACAAGCCCAAGGGGTTTGTCACCACCATGAGCGATCCGGAAAAACGGCCGACGGTCATGGATCTGATTCGCGGCGTCAAAGGCCGCGTATATCCCATCGGGCGTCTTGACTATGCCAGCGAAGGCTTGCTGCTGCTGACCAACGATGGCGAACTGGCGCACAGCCTGATGAAGGCGGCGTCGCATGTAGCCAAGACTTACGTGGTGAAAGTCGCGGGCATGCCCAAGGAAGAAGCGATCGCCAAACTGCGCGCTGGAGTTTCCATTGCCACCGACGATGGTAAGCGCGTGAAGACTGGACCGGCTCTGGTGCGCGTAGTGAAGGAAGCGGCCAATCCCTGGTATGAGATCACACTGGTCGAGGGACGGAATCGCCAGATTCGACGCATGTTTGAGGCGGTTGGCCACCATGTGGAAAAAATCAAGCGGGTTCGCTATGGGCCGCTCACGCTCGATGTCCTGCCGGGAAAATTTCGATCGCTTACGTTGAGGGAAGTGGAAAAATTGAAATCCGCGAGCAAGACCAACGTGACAGCCAGCAAGAAGCCCACCCCGTAATGCGCGGCGATCATGAGCCGATTTTCTGATCTGGTTTCGAAGCCGGCGCGCGATATGGCCGCCTATTTCCCGGCGCCTTCCCCAAGAAAGGATTCCGGGGAAACTCAGCCGCCCATCAAACTCGACTCCAACGAAAATCCTTTTGGCCCGTCGCCACTTGCGATCGAGGCCATGCAGTCGGCGCTGGCTGGGACTCACCTCTATCCCGACGACGACTGCGCAGAGTTGCGCCGCGAGGTCGCTGGCCATCACGCCGTGCCAGTAGAACAAGTTCTGGTAACGGCGGGTTCGACCGAGATGCTGGCATTGTTATGCCAGACGCTGCTCGCGCCCGGCCTGAACGCCGTCACCAGCGAACGATCATTCATTATTTACGGAATGGCGGTGCACGCCGCGGGAGCGCAGTTGATCCAGGCTCCGATGCATAAGCATACGGACGAATTCGATCTGGACGCGATGCTGGCTGCGATCACCCGGGATACTCGAATGGTTTTCCTGGCAAATCCAAACAATCCAACCGGGACCATGCTCGATGCGGCGGCCGTCAACCAGTTCCTCGCCAAACTTCCCGGACATGTGGTGGTCGTCCTCGACGAAGCCTATTACGATTTCGCGCTTCATTTCGCGGCACTGCGGAAGCTTCGTTATTCACAGTCTCTCGAATATGTGCGGCAGGGCGCGAACGTGATCGTGCTGCGAACGTTTTCCAAGGCGCATGGGTTGGCAGGCCTGCGCGTGGGATATGGCCTGGGTCCGCCGGACCTTCTTACCTACTGCGGGCGCATGCGCAATACATACTCAGTCGCATCCATCGCCCAGGTGGCTGCCTTCGCTGCGCTCGACGACCACAATCATATCGCACGAGTCGTTTCGAGTAACGCGTCGCAGGCTCAGATTCTGACGGACGGGCTTTCGGAACTGGGACATCGCGTGGTTCCCACGGCCGCAAACTTCGTTTATTGCGATCTCGGAGAAGACGCTTCGGTCGTGGCGAGTCGCCTGCGTGGCGAGGGAATCGGCGTGCGTCCGTTGAACGCATGGGGTGCGCCGAATTGTATTCGAGTGAGCATTGGCACACCGGAGCAGAACCAGATTTTTCTATCCGCCATGCGCAAGATTGCCAGGATCTAGCAGTGGTTTCCACCACCGGGGTCAGCCGCCTCAATCGCTGGTAACTCACAGGAGGTGACCCTCCGTCGTGCACGGTTCACGCATCTGCTTTCCCAAATTCCAGAGCCTTCTGATCTGCTGAAACTAAATCACTTACCGGCGGGAACTCTGATGACCCCGCCGGAGTCTATGTTGTGTGGGAGTCACGGCTTCGCTGGCAGTGTGCCGGATTTCGCTGGTTTGGGCCGGGCAGCAAATTTTCAAGGCGCAGTAGGGTGGAAAATCCTATAATCAAGGGGACGCGCGGTTATGGCGGGAGCAACCACCTTGGGTGATCTGGCAAGTGCAATCGGAGCACGCTCGCAGGAAGAAGCGGCGATCGTCGCGGAGCTGAAGGCCGGCTCGGAAACGGCCTATGCCTGGCTGATTGGCGAGTTTCAGCAGCCGGTGTATGGGCTGGTCTACCGCATCGTGAACGATCCGGCCGACGCGGCCGATACCACGCAGGACGTCTTTCTGAAAGTTTTTCGCGGCATGCACCATTTTCATGGAGGGTCGACCCTGAAGACATGGATCTACCGCATCGCGCTGCATGAGGCGGCCAACCGTCGGAGATGGTGGTTCCGGCACAAGGCGCGCGAGACATCGATTGAGCCGCCGGAATCGGGCGGTCCGAGCGCGGGCGAAAACGCCATGCAGGTGGCGCTGACCGATCACGCGGATTCTCCATTCGACAGCGTCGCGCATCACGAAGTGCAGCGCCGGGTGGAAGAAGAGTTGAGGCACGTGCCTGAACCTTATCGCACGACGCTCATTCTGCGCGATCTGGAAGAAATGTCGTATGAAGAGATTGCCGAGGTATTGGAGATTTCGCTGGGAACAGTGAAATCGCGCCTCACGCGCGGAAGGGACGCGCTGCGGCAGCGGCTGGCGCCCTACGTGCGCGAGGTTGGGAATGAACTGGGATTGACCGCTCCGATGTCGGACTGTAAACAATCTGATCATCATCATAAAGAACAGCGGAGTTCGCGGTCCCAGGTGGCTGGAGGGGGTAGAAGGGTCGAGGTGATGCCATGAAGGGCACAGGGGAAATTCCGGGACTGCAGTGCCCGCAGGCGAGGCGGTTGTTCTCGCCCTATTTGGACGGAGCCGTGACGGGCACGGAGATGCTCGCGCTGCAGGAACACTGGTCGGATTGCACCGCCTGCAACGATGAGTATCAGGGCTTGCGGCGGACGCAGCAACTGCTGTTCAGCGTGCCTCGCCCCAAGGCTCCGGCGGATCTGGGCCTGAAGGTTCGGCTGGCCATCTCGCGCGAAACCGAACAGGCCAAGCGCGGCCAGTTCGAAGGACTCATGGTGCGTCTGGAGAACGCTTTCCACGCATTCATGGTTCCGGCAACCGCGGGATTTCTGAGCGCGCTGATTATTTTCGGAATTGCGATGGTTTATTTCGTGGCGCCGTCCTCCGTGCAAGCCGGAAACGACGTGCCTCTGGTGATGGTCAATACTGCGCCTCAGTTGGAGCAGAGCGCGTTTGGCATGACCCTGGACACAATCGACTCGGACTCGTTGGTGATTGAAGCTTATGTCGACGCCAACGGGCGCGTGCAGGATTACCGCATTCTTTCCGACACGCAGGATTCCAAGGAAGTATTGCCGCAGGTAAAGCGCATGCTGATCTTCACGACGTTCCGTCCGGCACTGTCCATGGGCCGTCCTACGTCGAGTCGCGCGGTGCTCTCGTTTTCAAAAATCAGCGTGCGTGGCTAGTTTTGCACTCTCTAGCTCTCGAAAAGCTGCTTTCACCTGCCGGCGAGCCAAGTTGCCGCGATGCACCTCATTCCGCCTTCTTCTGCCCTGCATACTTCACAGCCAGAATCGATGTAATCGGACAGAACACTCGCGACCCATCCGATTCAGTCCATCGTGCGCCGGTCCGCGCGCCATGCGATTCTTTGCCCTCTTTATCCTGCTGAACGGGATTCGGTTGAGGGTCCGGCTGCTCCTGGCCGTGGGGCTCGTGAAATTCGTAGACCTCGAGTCCGAACGAAGACCGTCCATCTCCCACAGCGGATACTTTGTGCCATCCATCGGCCAGTAAAACTTCTGAAATCTTTTCCACATCAATTTCAAGACTCATGGTGACTTTCCTAGTCGCAGCCTTCGGCCTTGAGAGAAATTCTTTCCTCGCCAGACCGACTCTAGGATGCATTTCCGCAGTAGAAAGTCAGTACGTTTCGGTTCGGAAAAAGGTGAATTAGGAGCGACAGGGGTAGTCGCCACACTCCTCTAGTTTGCTAAGGCGCCCGCCGGAACCTCCAGCTTCAACTCTCGCATGATGCCCGCCAACGCGACCAGCAAGGCTTCCGATCCCTTATCCAGGCCCAATGCCGGCATATCCAGAAATGCGCAAGCGCCATCCTGTTGCAGATGGACCGCGTTCTTCTGCGACAGGCTTGTAAACGCCACGACCGCGATCCCCGCGGTCGCCGGATCTTTCTTGAGCGCCTTCAACACGTCTGGTCCCGTCATCTTCGGCAACAGCATATCCAACGGGATCACGTCCGGCTTTTCTTCACGCGCAATCTTCAGCGCATCTTCACCATCTATCGCGATGCATACCTGGTAACCCACCCGCGCCAGCGCCCGCTCCGTCGCCAGCCGCAGAAACTTGCTCTCATCGACCAGCAGAATCTTCGTCATCCTCGCCCCATCTCCTTCAAAATCATGCAGAATCTGTGCCAGTCAGATCCTTTTACCGGAGACAGAGCCCGAGTTCTGATTTCGGTTACGTTCATATTTCTGATCGGCAAATTTCCGAAACGAACCAGCGGAAAACGGAAGATGAAACGGATAAGATTTTTTTCAGACTTCGCGGTGCCCGTTCGATGCCTCCGGCCACCGCTGCCGGATTGCTTCGAGCCGCGGCAGCCCGGCGAGAGGATTACTGTCGAATACGCCCACTCTTCTCCGAAAAACTAGCCGCCCCCCGGAGGAGCGTTTTCACTGCCGCCCGGCAGGCCGACCGCAGTTCCGCCGCATGTTCTTCGGGAATCGATTGCGACAGCAGCAGGCTTGCGGTTCCATGCAGCGTGGCCCACAGCGCTAAGGCCAATCGCGTATGCTCCTCCGGCGCGCCGCCCAGCCGCTTTGCCAGTTCGAGTTCGATGAAGGCGAAGTTGGGCCTCGACTCCCGGATCGGCCGCGCCCTTCCCGACCCTTTCGCCGGCAACAGTTCGTGCCCGTAGGTATAAAACAATTCGTACTCATGGGGCAGGCGCAGGGCTTCCTCGACGTAGGATTCGGCCATTGCTTCCAGGTTTTCGCCTGCTTCAAAGCGTGTCCGCAAACGAGCCACTGTCCGCAGTAACAGTGCGCGGAGCAGGTCGCGACGGTCGTTGAATCTGCGATAAACCGCCGGAGTATTCGTTCCCGCCGCGCTCGCCACGGCTCTCATCGTCAGCGATTTCTCGCCTCCGCGCTTCCACAGTCTTTGAGCGGCATTCAAAATGCGATCTTCAAGGTCCGGGTCCGGATGCCGGGGCATCTGTTCTTTTCTCCTGGCTAGATTTCAGTTAATCTGTTATGTTTACACCGTACACATAACACTGTATATCGAATCATACTAGCTCTCTTGCGGTGGCGTTCCAGGTCCTACATAATAAAAAGGGCGGGTTCGAGGACGCGGAGCCTGGCAGCCCCTTTTCGGTCTCTCGTTTACTTACTTTTACAAACATTTCGTTGACAGTGTTAACATAACTGCGTATAAATAACTTGTACCTGGGCCCCCTCCTGCCGTACCCCTATTCTTGAATCAGGAGTGTATTGTCAGATGTATTCGTACGAAAGTCCCGAGGACTGCCTCGCTATTGCGCAAATGAATTCCGAGCTCCATCGGGCTCAACTGGAGATGCTCAGCGCCCATCGCGCCACTCACCAGCTACGTCTCCGCTATTCTGCCGACGATCTCGCCCGCTTCGGGCGCCACGATGTTCTGCGCAAGTCCGCCGAGGCTGCGAGTGCCCTGCACGACTTCTACTCGGCGATTGAAAAAAACATCCCCCCCGCCGCGCCCAATCCCGAACCTCAACTGACCAGCGCCCAGATCGCGCATGCCGTTGAGTATGTCTCCTCGTACCTGCGCGAGCAGCGCCAGCACTATTTCGCCGCGGCCCTCCCGCTCAGCAACCAGCACAAGGCCCGCATGTGGCCGTATTTTTCTGCAACCTTGCTCGACCAGGTTCGCTGCGTGGAACTGCACGGCCAGCGCGTTCCTCCGCCTTCGTTCTATGCCCAGGCCCGCGCCCTCGGATTCGAGAATCTTCCCGAAATCACACACATGGACTCCCTGACGTTTCTCGACGTCTTGGTCTTCAACGATACGCTCAAGGAACGTTCCCTGTTCCACGCCCTGGTACATGCCGTCCAGTTTCAAGTCCTGGGCGTCGAACGTTACACCGAACTCTTCATACAGAGCTTCGTGAAGACGAAAGCCCATTTCCGCGTGCTGCTTGAGACCCACGCCTCCTCGCTGGAGTCGAGGTTCATGCGGCCTTCTGTGGAAAGGTTCTCTGTCGAGGATCACGTTCTGCTCTGGGTGAACGAAGGACGCTATTAAACGTGGCGCACCGCGCGGAACCGCGCTCCAGTTGCCCTCCCCATCACGGGAAGGGGCGGACGTAGCCGCCCCCAGCGTGACCGAGAAGTTCTTCACCCCCGTGTAAAAAAAGGAAGGGGCGGCTAAGTACCGCCCCTCAGCACTCCCTCAATCCGCTCCCTAAGCGACGCCCGTTCCCGCGATCCAGATGCGGCTTTGGCCGCTGCGGGTAGCGATCCCAAACGCCCTGTCATCCTGAGCGAAACACGCGAATTCGCTTTTCGAATCCGCATGCGCAGCCGAAGGATCCCTGCACTCCGTTCCGCATTTCAGTGGCCTCACGAGTTCTACCGTACTGTGGGTTCGACCAGGAAACGAGACTGGGAATCTGCACGGATTCACTGATGCCCCCGCCAGGCTATTGGCGTTCGAGGAAGGCGCTATCTCAGAGCAAACGGGGCGGCTTGCGCCGCCCCGTTTCAAGTCAAAAGCCGCGGGCAAGAGTGCCCGCGCCCACAAACCATCCCACCAACTACGTTCCCTCGCTCCAGCCCGCCAGATATTCTTCCTGCTCCGGCGTCAGCCGGTCGATCTTGATGCCCATCGACTCCAGCTTCAGCTTCGCGACGCGCTTGTCGAGTTCGTCAGGAACTTTGTAGACCGTCTTCTCCAGCTTCTTGCTGTTCTTCACCATGTACTCGACCGAGAGTGCCTGGTCGGCGAAGCTCATATCCATGACTGACGCCGGATGGCCTTCCGCCGCGGCCAGGTTGATGAGGCGGCCTTCGCCCAGCAGGTTGATCTTGCGGCCGTCTTTGAGCGAATATTCTTCCACGAACGCGCGCGTAGTGCGTTTCGAAGATGACATCTTGTCGAGCGCTGGGATGTCAATCTCCACGTTGAAGTGTCCGGAGTTGGAGATGATGGCGCCGTCCTTCATCAGGTCGAAGTGTTCTTTGGTGAGCACGCTCTTGTTGCCCGTGACGGTGCAGAACACATCCCCCAGCTTCGCCGCTTCGGCCATCGACATCACGCGGAAGCCGTCCATCACGGCCTCGAGTGCTTTTGTCGGATCGACTTCGGTGATGATCACTTCCGCGCCGTTGCCGCGCGCGCGGCTGGCCAGTCCGCGGCCGCACCAGCCGTAGCCGGCGACCACAAACTTTGATCCAGCGAGCAGAAAATTCGTAGCGCGAATGATTCCGTCGATAGTTGACTGTCCGGTTCCGTAGCGGTTATCAAAAAGGTGCTTGGTGTCGGCGTCATTGACCGCGACGATGGGGAACTTCAGCACGCCTTCCTTGGCCATCGCGCGCAACCGGATGACACCGGTTGTGGTTTCTTCGGTTCCGCCGATCACGTCGTCGAGAGCGTCCGTCCGCTTGGTGTGCAGAATCGTGACCAGGTCGGCGCCATCGTCCATGGTGATATGCGGCTTGTGGTCGATGGCCGCGAGGATGTGGTTGTAGTAGGTGTCATTGTCCTCGCCCTTGATGGCATAGACGGGAATATTATGATCGCGCACCAGGCTGGCAGCGACGTCATCTTGAGTGGACAGCGGATTGGAGGCGCAGAGTACTACTTCGGCGCCGCCATCGCGCAGGCAGATGCCCAGATTCGCGGTCTCCGCCGTGACATGCAGGCAAGCCGAAATCCGGATGCCTTTCAGCGGCTGATTCTTAATAAACTCCTTGCGGATGATCTGCAGCACTTTCATGGATTGGTTCGCCCACTCAATGCGCTTCTTCCCTAAATCGGCCAGTTCTACGTTCTTGATATCGCAATTCACTGCTGCTGTTGACATGCTTCTCCTATGTGGCGCGCCCAAGCGCAGAAAAAAATTTTGATTACCAATGAATAATTCGAACCGGGCCGGGTGCCCTACCCTATCGCGCACTTTGCGATAGGGTAGATTTTGAACCTTACTTGCGAACCGCTCCAACCGGCTCACGCAACCCCGCATCGCTGGCCAGTTTGGCCGCTTTGTCGATGGCTTCCCAGGTGAAGTCGGAGTCGCTGCGCCCGAAGTGCCCATAAGCCGCAGTCTTCTTGTAAATCGGCCGCCGCAGATTCAGCGAATCGATGATCCCGCGCGGCGTCAGCTTAAAGTGCGACCGGATCAAATCCGGCATGATTGCCGGATCGACCTTCTCGGTGCCAAACGTCTCAACCCGCACGCTGACCGGATCAGCCACGCCGATGGCGTAGGCCAGTTGCACTTCGCAGCGTCCGGCCAATCCGCCAGCGACCACGTTCTTCGCGATGTGCCGCGCCATGTAAGCCGCGGAGCGGTCCACCTTCGTCGGATCTTTTCCGCTGAACGCGCCGCCGCCGTGGCGTCCCATTCCGCCGTAGGTGTCGACGATGATCTTGCGCCCAGTCAGCCCAGTGTCGCCCATGGGCCCGCCAATCACAAAGCGCCCGGTGGGATTGATGTGATACTTCGTGTCCTCATCCAGCAAGTGCGCTGGAATCACCGCCTGAATTACGTGTTTCAAAATCCCCGCGCGCAATTCGTCGTTGGCTACCGTCTCAGAGTGTTGTGTCGAGATGACGACCGCATCCACCCGAAGCACCTTGCCGTTGGCATCATATTCAACTGTAACTTGGGATTTTCCATCAGGACGGAGGAAGGGAAGTGTTCCGTTTTTGCGAACCTGCGAGAGTCGCATGGTCAGCTTGTGGGCCAACGAAATGGGAGTCGGCATCAACTCCGCATTCTCGTCGACCGCATAGCCAAACATCATTCCCTGGTCGCCGGCGCCGCCGGTATCCACGCCCATGGCGATGTCTCCGGACTGTTTGTTGATGCTGGAAATGACGGCGCAGGTGTTGCAGTCAAAGCCGTGGAGAGCGTTGTCATAGCCGATGGATTGCACGGTGCCGCGAACCACTTGCTGGAAATCGACGTACGCCTTGGTGGTGATTTCTCCAGCGATGACGACGAGGCCTGTAGCGGTAAGGGTTTCGCAGGCGACGCGGCTGAAGGAATCTTCAGCGAGGCAGGCGTCAAGGATGGCGTCGGAAATCTGGTCGGCGATCTTGTCGGGATGGCCTTCAGTGACGGATTCAGAAGTAAATAAATAACGGTTCTTTGATGCCAAGTTGTGTGTCTCCTTCGTGCATGCTTGTGCAGAATAAACTGTGACTCAATGTCTGGGGGGACCGGAAATCCACGGGGTCGCTGCAGGGCGACACATCGAAAAGAAGTCCTTAATAAGGCTATCAGAGGGCCTTGGGGCACGCAACGATTTTTGCCCTAAACGCCTGGGGATGGATTCAATAGCTGAATTGAGCGGGTGGGCGGGATGAATTGGCGGTTCTGCGGAGAGGACGCTGCGATTTCGGAGCTCGCTGCCAGCAAACAAGGGTGCTGCCGGCAAAGACGGCGGGCGAGGGCGCCCGCCCCACACGGCTGCCATCCATTGGCTTCTACATGATCGCCGTGGGAGGGGCGGGCTCGTTTGGATCGCCTGCGGCTGATACCGGGAGATACATCATTAATGCTGCCAATCCCGCGAGTACGATCATTCCTCCCACTAGGTAAGACGGATTGCTGAAGATTTGCGGCGGATGATTGGGGGCTCCCCAGCTGGGGACAAACTGCAATCCTGCCCATACCAATCCTAATAAGGCTTCTCCGGCGATCAGCCCGGAAGCGACCAGTACCCCAGCGTTTTCCACTCGCGCTTTCTGGGCGCTGTTGAAGCCGCGGCGGTCGGCGATCCAGTCGCCGACGGAACGAAAAACCCCGCCAACAAAAATTGCGAACGTGGTTCCGAAGGGCAAGTACATGCCGACCGCCACCAGCATGGGACTCTTAACCTGCATCATGATCATCGCGATCCCAAACAGGATTCCCACTGCCACAAGGGGCCAGGCCATATCGTGGCCTACGATGCCCAAGGCCAAAGTTGCCATCAGACCTGCTTGCGGCGCGGGAAGTTCTGGCCCGCCAAAACCCACGCCGCCCGCCTTGATGCTGCCTTCATGCAACAGCATTAGCGGGAAGTACATCACCAGGCTCGCCACCACTACGGCAATTAGCTCTGCCGTCTGAATTTTCTGAGGTGTGCCTCCAAGAATGTAGCCGACCTTAAAATCCTGAAGAAGCTCGCCGGCCACGGCCGAGGAAACGCAGACTACGGCCGCTACTCCCAAAACCGCGGCAACTCCTGACGTGCCGGAGACTCCGAGTGCAACCATGAGCAGCGCGGCAATCAGCAAGGTCGACAAGGTCAGGCCGGAAATCGGATTGTTGGACGAGCCAATGAATCCGACCAGATTGCCCGAGACGGTGGCGAAGAAGAATCCCACCAGAATCATTACCACCGCTGCCAGAATCGCGGGCCAAAACAATCCCGAGATCTTGATATATAGCAGGCACATCAGAACAAACATTCCCGCAATCAAGCCGAAGACGATTTTCGAACTCATATAACGTTCAGTGCGAGCCAGCTTCGCCTGCTCCGCGGACGTCTGGCGCAGGTCGGCGAATGCCTTACCCAGTCCGGCGGTGAGGCTAGCCCGCATTTTGAACAGAGTGTATGCAGCGCCGACCAGCATTCCACCGACGGCGATGGGACGCACAATGTAGCGCCAGACCGCGTCCGCCATGGTCGCCCAGTTGTCGGGAGTGTCGGCCGGAATGTATGCCTTGAGTTGCGGGCCGAGAAAAAAAATGAACAGTGGAACCAGCAATCCCCAGGCCAGCACGCTGCCGGCAAACTGAATCGATGCCAGCTTAACGCCAATGATGTATCCGACGCCAAGGTAAGCGGGACTCACGCTCGGCGCGGCGAACACGGTGGTGCCTCCGGTGGCGACTACCTGCGTGCTTCCCGCGGTGCCGAGGCGAACTTGGCTGTGTCCCAGAGTGCCGACGCCCATGTGCAGGTCGGTGTCGGCGGCGAACAGGCCGAATTTTCCCAGGATGTAGACGATGCCGCCCAAGCCGATATTCCAGAAGAGATATTTCGCGGCCTGCGCGCCGCGCTGTCCCGCCTTGTGAATCTCCGACGCCGCCAGCGATTCGGGGAACGGCAATTCGGGATCTTCCACCATGCCGCGTCGTACCAGAGAAATGAAGAGAACACCTAGGATGCTTCCCACCATGATCAACGCTGTCGACTTCCAGTAGGCGTCGGCGGGCCGAAATGACGGCCAGGCTTTGGCCAGCAGAAACGCAGGCAGCGTGAAGATTGCGCCGGCGGCGACCGATTCTCCGATGGAACCCGCGGTTCGGGCAATATTTTCCTCGAGAAGCGATCCCTTCCACGCTCGCATCGCGGCCATGGCAATCACCGCGGCCGGATAGGTTGCGGCGATGGTGATGCCGGCTCGCAAACCCAGATACGCATTGGCCGCTCCCAGCACGATCGTCATGAACAGTCCGAGCAGGATTGCCCGCAGCGTGAACTCCTTCATCTCCATGGTTTCGGGAACGAACGGCACGTGTTTCTTGCCGGGAACGTTGGTTGCGGGGCTACTCATAGAGGGAATCCTTTAGGCGTGAGATGAAAAGAGTTCGAAACAATGGAACGGCGCACGTTAGCATGCGGCAAGCCCGCATGACAAGTGCGCCGGGTGCGCTGTGGTGCGCTGTGCCCCCATAGATTTTTTTCACTTTCGACCGCCTCGTTCTGCGATCAGCCGCATCGCGGGTTCGCTTACCCACGAGTGGCCATCGGAACCCGGACCGTGGAAGCGCTCACCCCAGGAGAGAGGCGTGACGTCGCGGTACTCATGCATGGATTCATCGGGGACGAAGCGCAGACGCTTCCGCAATGACGCGCGCGCGTTGGGATCGGCGCCGTGATCCAGCAGGAGTCGGGCAAACTCGGCGTCTTGCTGCCGACGGCAGAGATAACTTTGCGAGACGACGCAGCCGAATAGCGGTGTGTGGCCGCCGAAACCGTCAGAATCAATTTCTGCCCGAGCGTTGACGTCTGCGCCTCGAGCGATCAGCCAGCGCGCGATTTCGATTTCGTCGAAGTCGACGCACATGTGCAACAGGGTTGTACCTGCAAGCGGAGTGCCGTGCAAGGCCAGGAAATGGTCGGCGTGGCATCCCAACTCAGGGGGATAGATTTCTTTATGCGAAAAAGTTCTATTGAGACGTTTCGGGTCGCGCCGCAGGTGCGCTTCGAGCAAATCGATACGGCCTTGATGCATTGCCATCGGGGGCGTATCAGGTAGAGCCATACCGCGCCCGGCGACCAGAGCCAGGCAGCGATGTTTTCCCTCCGGCCATCGACAATAAGTTTCAAGCAGCAAGGCGACCGCAGCGAGGTGGTCTCCGTGCGCGTCGGCGAGTTCGGCGCCGAGTTCGAGTAACAGTGCGAGGCCATCGGCATTCAGCGTTTCGCATGGACCCATCACCAATCCTGGGACTACGCGAGCACCCATGGCGTGGAGCCGGCGAGCGCTTTCGATCTGGCCTTGAAGGCATGCTCGATCGAAGGCATGTTGCAGATCTTCCGCGCCCATTCCGCGAAGCATCGCGATGATCGCATCCTGCCCAACGTTGGCAGCGTAGGACATGGGCGGACCCCAGTTGCTGTCGGCCACGCCGCGCGCACTCTCGTGCAACAGCCGCGGATCTTTCAATACCAGTTTCCGGACAGCGTCGACGTCGCCGCGCCAGATTGCGTCGGTCATGCGGCATGCAGTGACCAGTCGCGGCCAACTCGGAATCCCGTAGCTGCGAGCAAGTGTGGCCTGCACGTCGGCGAGTTTGGCTTGAGCGGAGTCGATTGGGTTGGTGTGGTGTTTGCGCAGCTCTGCGATCGCGGCGGGATCGCCCTGCTTCACTGCGCGCAGCAAATCCTTGGCCTGGTGTTTGAGTTGATTGAGATTAGGGCGAACGGGAAAGTGGCGATCGCTGAACTTACGAGCTGTCGTGGGAGTGGACTTACCACCAGCCTTGCGAGACATGACGGACCTCCTTCGTGGTGATGCCCGAGGTCCGCTGCAGCGGGCGAAAAGGAGGTTCGTAAGAACCTTGATCAGCAATCGTCGCTCAGGTGGACTCAGTCCTCTCCGCGGACGGGAGGCGTCCTGTACGCCGAACGCCAGTATAACGCAACGCCGCGGTGAATTTTAAGAGGAGAAATAGGCGGCAACGTCGAACGTCTTGCCCGTCATCTCAAGCGTGATTAAACTCCTTTAAGTGAAGGTCTCAGAATGAAACGCCGGGAATTCTTCAAAGCCGCTGCCGTTTGCGGGGCCGCAAGCACACTTCCTTCCGCCCTGGCTCAAGAAAAATCAAACGCGAGAGTTAGTGAAAAGCAGGAGAATGGGTCCATGAATCAGATTCCGCTCACCTCATCCTCGGGAACCCGCCGGGGCGACATGCTCTACCGCACTCTGGGCCGAACCGGAGAGAAAGTCTCAGCGATTGGAATGGGCGGATTCCATGTTGGGCATAAGGAACTCTCCGACGATGACAGCATTCGCCTCATACGCTCGGCCATCGATCGCGGCATCACTTTTATGGATAACAGCTGGGACTACAACGAGGGCGAGAGCGAAATTCGCATGGGGAAGGCGTTGAAAGATGGATACCGCCAGAAAGTCTTCCTGATGACGAAGATCGATGGCCGTACCAAGGAAGCCGCGGAGCGGCAGATCGAGACTTCTCTGGAGCGCCTGCAGACGGATCACCTCGATCTGGTGCAGCATCATGAAATTATCCGCTTCGACGATCCCGATCGCATTTTTGCGGAAGGCGGGGCTAATGAAGCGCTTGTGGCCGCCAAGAAAGAGGGCAAGATTCGCTACATCGGATTCACGGGCCACAAAGATCCGCACATTCATTTGTATATGTTGAACGTGGCCACGGATCACAGCTTCCACTTCGACACCGTGCAGATGCCTTTGAACGTGATGGATGCGCACTTCCGCAGTTTCGCGCAAATGGTTTTGCCGGAGTTGGTGGAGCAGGAAATTGGCGTACTGGGCATGAAGTCGATGGGAGACAGCGTGATTTTGAAGAGCAAGACGGTGTCGCCGATTGAGTGTCTGCACTACGCGCTGAGCCTGCCGACGTCAGTCGTGATTACGGGGATTGATAAGCCGGAAATTCTCGACCAGGCCTTCGAGGCAGCCAAAACGTTTCAGCCCATGAATCGGGAGCAGATTGCGCAACTGTTGGCCAAGACGAAAGGGGTGGCGATGGCCGGAAAATACGAATTGTTCAAGACGTCTTCTCACTTCGACTCGACCGCGAAGCATCCGGACTGGCTGGGCGGGGAGGCCCCCGAAGTTCAAAAGCTCGCGCCGAGCGCATAATCGGTTGCAGAGTCAAGCCCTGTCTTTTGCTTGGCAAAAAAACTGGGACCGACGCGATAAGCTCATCGGTCCCAAGTCTAGCGTAAGTTAGCCATCGTATCTTTGCCATCGTATCAAGGACAGCTGCAGCCGGTAATGACATCGGTGTCCAACGTGACCGCGCCGTTTCGGGCCAGCGCCCTGCCCTCCAGATTCACGCCGGTAGTTATTGTGATGGAGGTCAGCGCCAGGATATTTCCCTTGAACACAGAGTTTGTTCCCAGGGTCGCTGAGCTGCCGACCTGCCAGAAGACGTTGCAGGCTTTGGCGCCATTTGCCAGGATGATCTTGCTGCCGCTGCCTGTAGTGAGCGTGGACGCAATCTGGAAAATGAAGACCGCATCCGGATTGCCCTGAGCGTCGAGAGTAAGGTCCCCGGAATTCGCCAGCGACGAAGTCGACGTATAAACACCGGTGGTGAGTGTCTTTCCAACCAAATCTCCAGTTACTGCAGTACCGCCCGCTCGTCCCGCAGCATCGATATAGCCAGCGGTCAAGGCGGCCTGGGCCAGAGAGGCGGCACCGTCCGCGATGTGCATCGTCCCGCCCACTAGCCCTGGCGGAAATCCAGTCACGGACGTACCCGGACTTAATCCAACATCGCCGGAAACCGTAGTGGAGCCGGTGTTGGTGACGGTGGATCCAGCCAGGACCGAGAAATTTCCCATGTTCGGACAAAGAGCTACCGGCTGCGTTCCCCCCCCCGAGCACGGGCCGGTTGTAAAAGTCTGTTGAATGGGCGCGGCGGGCACTCCGCCCATGTCCTTGGCTCCGGCAGTGACCTTAATGGTGTAGTTTGTATTCGCTGCCAGTGGAGCCGAGGGCGTGAGAGTGGCCTTTTGAGTAACCACGTCATAGGTCACGGTTTCGGCTACGCCTACAATAAAGAATGTGGTGGGATTGATGGTGAGTGAGTCCATCTGCTCGTCAAAGGTCGCCACGATCTTCTGATCCAGGGGCACGCACGTGGCGCCTGCGACAAGATTGATGGCAATAACGTAGGGAGCAGAGGTGTCTGTGGTTAAGCGGGTAGTGAAGGAGAAATCGAAGGGCGCGGCAAGTGGACTTCCGCTCAAGTCCTTGGCTCCAACCGTAATGCTCGCGTTGTACTTAACATTGGCGGCGAGGTCAGGAGAGGGTCTGAATCCGCCAATTTTGTTGGTTGCGTCGTAAGTGACCGTGCCGGTAGCACCTGCGATCAAGAAGGTATTCGCGTTGATGCTTGCCGGATCCATGGACTGGTTGAACACCACCGCAATTTCACGGTTAGTGCCCACTCCGTTGCTTTGCGGGACCACCATCAATACTGTGGGAACATCGGAAGAAGCCGGTTGCTTGGCAATAGTGCCACAGCTAATGAGAAAAACCGCTATCAGAAAGGGGGTGAAGATCCTTGAAAGCTGACGAATTGGCATAGATTCCTTTTGCCGTACCTGGGCGAGGGCGGCGAAACTTACCAGGCAGCGAGAGCCACGCTTGCAAAAGCGAAGTGAGCAAGCGCAGGAACAGAGACTCGGTGCTCATCTGAGGTATGAGCTTTCCGTATTTTTCGTTTTTTAGATTAAGCGGTTCTAACCTACGCTGTCTGGTCAGAATCGCTCACTTCGGCGTTTTGCGATAACGACGATAATCAGCTGCGTCGGCGGATGGGTAGAGCAACTGTTGGCTGCATATGGCTAAGATTTCCGGCAGTGGTCGAGGGGACTTGATTCCTGGTGTAAAATACCTGCAACTAGTCTTTCTCTTCGAAGTTGGTATTTTCCGAGGTCTAAGTATGAACGACTCCTCCGATCGGCCCTGGGCTCAGCCGTACTTTTGTCGCGATTGCGGTAGCGAAGTTGGATTTCGATCGCGGCGTCGCACGTTGACCGAGCGTTATATCCTGCCCCTGATTCTCTTAAAGCCGGTGCGTTGCGGAGAATGTTTCCGGCGGGATTACCGGCTGGTTTTCACACCGGTGCGCGAGCGGTTGCCGGAGACTCCGAAAATCGTGCCTGGCAAGGTGTCGCCCGTGTCCAACCGCAACGTTGCCTAGCGGCGGTTGTCGCCGTTATACTGCTGGAGTTGCAGTGTGAGTTGCAGCGAACAACTGCAGCAGACAACTGCAGCAACGATAGGCCGCGGCACATTTGTGCGCGGGGATGAACGAGGAGGCCGTCTTCAGCAGTAGTGAGGACCGAATCCGGGCTAGCCATGCCAGCGTTGCAGTAGCTGGGCATTCTATTGTTTCGCAAGAGCCTGTGGCCGGTCATCTGCCAGGATGGGTCGATCGATTCTGGGCCGGTCGATTGTGGTCGAGCCAAGTCGCTGAAAGTCTCTTTTCGGTTTTATTTCCTTCCGACTGCCGCATCTGCGGCGAGCCCCTTCTGAATATCTCGCGACTCCCGGCGTGTCCCCATTGCCTGGCCAGTGCCGAGCCGGTTCGCGGCAAAGTTTGTTCTATCTGTGGGGATCGCGTGCTTTCTGGTTACGCAGAAAAAGATGCGCAGGGGTTGAGACGATGTCCCATGTGCCGGCGCGTTCGCCGTCCGTTTGCGGGGGCCGCGGCCTACGGCGGTTATGAGGGTGCGCTTCGCGAACTGATTCATCTACTGAAGTATAACGGCGTGCGTCCGGCGGCGAAGGTTTTGGGGAGCATGCTGGCTGAGGCTTGGACCGCTCTGGAGCCCGGGTTTGAGCGGTTGACGTTTGAGCAGGCGCCGATCCTAGTGGTTCCTGTGCCGTTGTATAAGTCCAACCGGCGCCAGCGCCGCTTCAATCAGGCTGAAAGTGATTGCGCGGGCAGCGCTGAAATTTTATTCGGCACGCGAGCATTTGCAGCTTGTGCCCGACCTTCTGGTGCGCACTCGCGACACTCTTTCCCAGATCGGTTTGAGCAGCCATCAGCGCCGTATAAACCTGCTCGGGGCCTTTGCCGTAGAGCGTGCCGCGGAAGTCACTGGCCGCGAGGTGATTCTGGTGGATGATGTGTACACTACCGGCGCTACGGCCACCGAATGCGCGAGGGTGCTGCGCCGCGCCGGGGCCTCGAAGGTATGGGTCGCCACGGTGGCGCGCACACTGAAACTGGCATCTAATCATGAGGACTTTCGGACGGAGACGGATGACGATTCCGCCGATATGGTGGTTGACGGGCAGGAAAGACTCTTGGCGAAAGCGGCGGAAAGCTAGAAAATGACAGGTTTCAAGGTTTCAACGTTTCAGAGTGAAACCGACAAGTTTGAAACCTTGAAACTTTGAAACGTTGAGACTCTGAAACTTATGTCGCACGGGATGGATCACGATGCAGGCTCCCGGCATGCCTCCGGCCTGTTCTCGCCGGCGGCGGCCACGCACCGGCCCGGGGACGGCCATGCTCTGCTCGCGCCTGTCCTAGTGCTGAATGCGTCCTACGAGCCCATCAATGTTTGCGCCGCGCGGCGCGCGCTGGTGCTGGTGCTCAAGGGCGTGGCAATGACCGAAGAAGAAAACGGCCACTTTCTGCACTCGGCCCGCGTCGCCATGCGCCTGCCGTCGGTGATCCGCCTGCTCGAGTATCGCCGCATTCCACACCAGAGCCGCGCGCTATCGCGCAAGAACATTCTTTTGCGTGACCGCAACACCTGCCAGTATTGCAGCACAGTGCTGCCTTCTAGCGAATTGACGCTCGATCACGTGATCCCGCGCTCCCGCGGAGGCTCGTCGACCTGGGAAAATCTAGTCGCTTGCTGCCACTCCTGCAATCGGCGCAAAGGCAACCAACATCCCACCGAAGCCGGCATGAAGCTGATGCGCGAACCACGCGCCTTCAATTTACATACCAGCCGCCACATCATGCGTTTGATGGGACGGTCGGATGATAAGTGGAGGAAGTATTTGTTTTACTAAGGTTTCAAGGGTTCAGACGTTTCAAGGTCTCAAAGTGGGACCGGGATCACTCATTTTTGCTTTTGAAACCTTGAAGCTTTGCCACGTTGAAACCTTGTCTTGAATGTGTGGCTCGCTCCTACCGTGAACTCCTCGTTTGACAGGAAGCCAAATCCTTCGCCGTGCAAATCTATCAGGCTACGGAGCAATTCCCTCGGTCGGAAATCTACGGTCTAACGTCTCAGATCAGAAGAGCCGTGGTTTCAGTTTCTTCCAATATCGCAGAGGGCCAAGGCAGGCTTACTTCGGGAGAGCCTCTCCACTTTATAGGACAAGCCCGGGGATCGCTACTGGAACTCGAGACTCAACTATCGCCTTAGATCTGAACTATCTCAAGCCGGACCAACATGAACTTCTGGACCACGATGCGTATCAAGTCCTCGATCTCCTGAATCGCCTGATCGAATCCCTGCGCAAGAGGCCTTTGAAACCTTGAAACCTTGAAACTTTATTTCTGATCCTTCTTCTCATCCGGTTTCTGGTCGGGCGCTTTGTCGCTCTTGGGCACGACCTTGCCTTCGTAGAGAATCTTGGAATTCGCGCCGAAGCGTTTGTAATCCTGGTACTTCACGATTTCCTTGATGTGCACGTCTTCCAGCTTGAAGTGCAGTTCGTCGTCCGCCTTGGTGTAAACCGGGAACCAGTATTGGCCGTCGATCTGCTGACGCCAGGTGGTGAACTTGGGAAATAGGTTCTCCTGGTTGCCATGTTTCTCTCGGATGTCGGGAACGGTCTTGCCGTAGGTCTTCACAATCTGGAAATCGTGGTTGTCGACCCAGACGCGCCCCTGGAAGTAGCGCTTCTTGCCTTCGATCTTTTTAGGCGCGATGTCGAACACGTAACAATCCAGCTCGTCTTCCTTTTGCTGGCCGACGTACAGAATGTTGTATTCGGGCAGGTCTTCGGTGGTCAGCACAAACGGCAGGCGGTGACGGATATCTTCGAAATCTTCCTGCGACATGAAGATCTTGGTCAAACTCGATTGCGGGGCGAAGACGACATTCTCAATGCGCTGGCCCTTGTCGTTGAACATCACATCGAAAACTTCGTGATACTCGCCGTCTACTGTGCTCCCGTCCACAGTTTGCACTTTCACGTCCTGTCGGTAGGTGTACTGGTCGCGCGCCTTGGCGAATTCGGTTTCCTTGGCCGCGAAGCGCTTGATGACGTCTTCAGGGGTTGTGCCGGCAGGAGGAGTGTTCTCGAGTGGACCTTCCTGGGCACGCGCGGGCAAAGTCGCTGCTCCGCAGACCAGAGTCGCCAAAAAGAGCAAGCAAGCGGGTACTGATTTCATACGTCTAGTTTAACGAATTTCAGGCGGGAATGGAGTTACGTCGTTGCTTGCCCCGCCCCCGCAGGGGACATGGCTTGCCGGATCTCAAAACAGGCAGGCACCGCGGCAACCCCGCCCCCCAACCCCTCTCCGCTCAGTGAGGCCAGAGGGAAGGGTGCTGCAGTTCTGCCACCTACTTGGATGCCTTGACGGAAAAGGGGTTGGTTAGGAAATCCCCATTTGGAACCAATCGCGGTTTTGGTGCCTCGCTATGCTCGGAGCCGTACCCACCCCCATTCGACTTGGCATCCTGAGAGCGAAGCGAAGGACCTTGTGCACTTTGCCGGCGGCACAAATGCATAGGTCCTTCGCGGCCAAGAACGCCGCTCAGGATGACAAGGGGGCAGCACGTGGCTGGAATTGATGGGACTCGTACCACTCCTGGCTAAGGTCCCGCCATGCCGGATTTACGGACACGATAAGCGCAACCTTCTTGATGCGCAGCCGGCCCTTGATCCGCTTTTCGCGCTGGCTCGCGTTGCGGAAATCTTTGAAGCGTTCGACGTACACCAGACAGTCGACTTTGTATTTCGCTGCGAAACCGGAGCCTGTACCAGTTTTATGTTCCCGCGCCTGCGCATAAGGTTGTTCGTGACGCCCGTGTAAAGCGCTTTGGACCGGTTCGTCATGATGTAAACAAAATATGTTTCGGCGTATGCATACCGAGTTCCGTCCGCCTGGAAGATGATATACCGACTCGGCCGATGTCTGCGACGGGTGAACATCGAAGGAAAAAACGCTTTGTCATCTTGAGCGAAGCGAAAGACCTATGCACTTTTCTGGCAGCACAGAAAATACATGGGTCCTTCTCGGCCAAGAACGCGGCTCAGGATGACTTGGAGCGAGGAGGAGCTGGTAGTAGCTAGAAGTTCTCCCTGCTACACTCAGTCGTTTGCAAGGAGTATTTTATGCGCCGACTTTTTCTGGCTCTTCTCGTTCTTGCCTTCACGCTTCCCTCTCTCGCTCAGGCCAAGCATCCCTTCACCTTCGAAGACATGATGAAGCTGAAGCGCGTGGGCGAGCCGGAAGTCTCGCCGGATGGCAAGTGGGTGATCTTCAGCGTTGTCGACGTCGATCTGGAGGCAAACACGAAGACGCCACACATCTGGATCGTTCCACTTGCCCGTGGCGAAGAAAAGAAGGAAGAAAAGAATGGGGTGCCCCAGGTCTCGCCGAATTTGCGAGACATGGGAGCCACGGAACGCGAACTCATTTCAGATCAGGACGGCGACCGTCCTCGCTGGGCCCCGGATGGCAAGCGCTTCGCCTTTATGTCGACCAAAGAAGGCGGCGGGCAACTCTGGATTGCGGACTTTGACGGCGCTGCGGGAACGATCACAGGAGTACACAAGCTGACTTCCGTTGCGACGGAAGCCGGTGGCGAACTGTGGTCGCCAGATGGCAAGAACATTCTTTTTACTTCGGACGTGTATCCCGAATGCGATGGTCAACTCGACGAAATGTCGTGCAATGCGAAGAAGATGGACGATGCCAACAAGTCGAAAGTGAAGGCAGAGGTTTTCACGCATTTGTTGTATCGCCATTGGAACGCATACAAAGAACGCAAGCGCAGCCACATCTTCGTGGTGGCAATCCCCATTGCGCCAGCCTCAGGTGCCCTAGCGTCGGTCGCGGACGGCAAAGTAATCAATCACGTGCTTGCGCAAGACCTCATGCCGCGCGATCTCACGCCGGGCGACTACGATGCGCCCGTTTTTTCGCTGGGCGGCCAGGATGACTATGCCTTCTCGCCCGATGGGCAGGAAATTTGCTACACCTCGAATCACGACAAGAATCCGGCCGCCTCCACCAACAACGATTTGTGGATCGTCCCGATCAATGGTGGACAGGCCAAGAACATTACCGCCGACAATCTTGCCAGCGACGCGACGCCACTCTATTCGCCCGATGGCCGCTACATTGCCTACCGCGCCCAGCAGCGTCCGGGATACGAGAGCGACCGCTTCCGCTTGATGCTGTACGACCGCAAGACGGGAGAGAAGAAGAATCTTACAGAAGATTTCGATCGATGGGTAGGAACAATCGCGTGGGCGTTGGACTCATCGGCAATCTTTTTTGCGGCCGAAAATTCCGGGAGCTCACCTCTCTATTATCTTTCGATCAAGATGCCGAACTTGTGGCCCTTGGAAATTGTCCACGGCTTTGATGACGACATAGTTACAGCCCCGGGAACAAGAACATTTCTGTTCACGAGGATGACTTTAGCTAGACCAACTGAGATATACCTTGCGATCCACGATTCCTCTAAGCTTTGTCACGATGACCATTTCAGTCCTAAAGGTTCCCAAGATTGGTATCAAGAGCCCAAATGTGAGTCATCTAAGGCCTTGCCGCTTACTCACCTGAATGACGCGGTCCTCTCCCAGGTCCCAGTGTCCCCCCTCGAATCCTTCTGGTTCACCGGCGCCAAGGGCGACAAAGTCGAAGGCTTCCTGGTCAAGCCGCCGAACTTCGACGCCAGCAAGAAATATCCCGTGAAGTTCCTCATCCACGGCGGGCCGCAGGGGGCCTGGGGAGACGATTGGAGCTACCGCTGGAATCCCGAACTGTTCGCCGCCAACGGATACGTGGTCATCATGATCAACTTCCACGGATCGACCGGATACGGACAGAAGTTCATCGACGCCATCAACGGCGATTGGGGCGGCGCTCCGTATGAAGACCTAATGAAGGGGCTCGACTACGCCGAAGAACATTATGCTTTTATTGACAAGTCCCGGGAATGCGCGCTGGGCGCCAGCTACGGTGGATACATGATCAACTGGATTCTTGGGCACACCGACCGTTTCAAGTGCCTGGTGTCGCACGATGGCATGTTCGATGCCGAGTCCGCCTGGGGTTCGACCGAAGAACTCTGGTTCAATGACTGGGAGTTCAAGGGCACGCCTTACGACAATCGCGCGAGTTATCAGAAGTGGTCTCCACATCAGTACGCCAAGAATTTCAAGACGCCGACGCTGGTTATCCACGGGCAGCGCGACTATCGTCTCGATGTGAGCGAAGGCTTCCAGCTTTTCACCACTCTGCAGATGGAAGGGGTGCCGTCGAAGATGCTGTACTTCCCCGACGAAGGACATTGGGTGCTGAAGCCGCAAAATTCGCGGCTGTGGTATCAGACGGTGAATGATTGGGTGGATCAGTGGACGAAGAAGTAGCGGGTACCGGACGTCAGGCCTTGGACCTCAGACCTCGGCTTCCGGCTTCCGGCTTCCGCTACGATGTGGAACAGCCGCCCCTTCGACAGGCTTGGGGGCAGGCTCTCGGCCGTCCGCCGAGCGAAGCTCGGCGAGGCTTTGATTGCGAAGCTGCAGGCGCTGGTGACGCGCAACCAAACATGGTCCCGGATGGACCGCTGAGAATAGCCCGCCCGTTCACGGGCGGGAGGCGCGCCCGCGTTCCGAAGATCGTGCCGTAGGCACGATTAAAACCGTGACCACGAGTCTGTCGGGCAGGTTCAGGCGTCCCTCCGGACGCATTGCGGGGCGTCCTCCTCGACATCGTCTAGATCGCTAAAATTTCGATCGCTAAAATTTGGATCAATAAAATTTCGATCAATAAAATTTCGGCTCAGTCGCTGAAGTTGTCGCTAAGTCGTTTGAGTTTTCGTGCAAGTGATTGAAAATTCGAAAAAGAAGCGCAGGAGGCTCGAGGACGCGCAGAGTTCTGATGGGCATCCTTACCCCCCTAGCGACTTGGTCATCGAGCCGCCAGGGTCGTTTCCGGATGCGCAAAGCGCATTGTGCGCGACGATCGAGCCGGCTATTCGAGGCGCCCCCCCGCATCGCATGTGTAAGTATCATAATATGCGTACATTATGGTACGCTACCAGCGAACTCGACTTGTTACGTCGCTTAAGGATCTTCTTCTGCGTTCGGTTGTTCGGTCCTGTCTTCCTCCATCCAGATCGGACGGACAATGCGGATCGGGACTCTTCCGGTCTGTGGCGGGGCGGTTCCCGTCGAGACACCAGGCAACAGTTGAAGGGGATCATCGAGGAAGCCGCTGATTCCAGCCGTGGTTGCGACGTCGACTTCCAGATGTTGTGTCGAAAGCAGGACCAGTCCCCAGAGATCCCGTGAAACGGCCAATCTCGCCGCCAACGCTGCTGGTGAGGCCTGGCTTGCTCGGGGGATACAGAAAAAGAAGCACTCGTTCGCCGACCCGGTAACGCTGGCCGCCCGACCACAGACCTGACATCTGCTCGGAGGGAAATCGGGAAACAACTCAGAGTAATCCTGCGAGAACAAGGAAAGCTGTGTCGGATGTCACAACAGACTGTGGATTACGAAGCGAAATCCAATAAAGCGCAAACAATCTCCAACCTACAGGGAGCCCGCAATTCAAGTTTTTCAGATCAAAGGGCTTAAGGATGGTCCTAACCTTTGCGGGAAAGGGCGCATCCAATGATTGAGAATATGCAGAAATTCAATCGCCGGGATGTACTTAAACTCGGAGGCGCCGCGGCTATGGCGGAGTTGGCGTCTTTGGGTTGGCAAGGTTGCAGCGTTGCCAATTCGGTGTCTTCCGTTGGAGGCGGTTGCGCCAAATTAACCGACATCGAGCACGTGGTGATCCTGATTCAGGAGAACCGGTCTTTCGATCACTACTTTGGAAGCTACCGCGGCGTGCGAGGATTTTCCGATCAGAGCGTGGCATTCCAGCAGCCCGATCCCGCGAACACAACGATCTCGCCGGTGGGGACCCTGCTGCCATTTCATCTGGATACCTCGAAAGCGAATGCAGCTTGCACGCACGACATCAGCCACGACTGGGTGCCGCAGCATCAGAGTTGGGACAATGGTGCCATGGACGGTTTTGTAACTTCGCGTCTGCCGATTGATGCGAATGACGCGGTATTGAGCATGGGCTACTACACGCGCGCGGATATTCCCTATTACTATGGCTTGGCCGACGCGTTCACCCTTTGCGATAACTATTTTTGCTCGGTGATTGGTCCGACCGATCCGAATCGCCTCTATACCATGGCGGCGTCGCTCGACCCGGATGGAAAAAACGGCGGCCCGGTTCTGCAAACAATTGTCACCAACCGCTCGGCTTTTTATGGACGCTTGACCTATACGACCATGCCCGAGCAACTACAGGCCAAGGGAATTTCCTGGAAGGTTTATTCGTCGCCGGATGAAACGATTCTTGGCGGGATTCTCTCGGACAATGTTCTTTCTTACTTCAAGAATTTTCAGGATCCATCATCCGTGCTGCACCAGAATGCGTTTGGGCCGCAGTTTCCGACGGACTTTCTTGCCGATGTGGTAGCCGGGAATTTGCCCCAGGTTTCCTGGCTGATCGGGTCGATTTTAACTTCCGATCATCCGCCGGCGCCGTCGCTGTTTGGGGAGAATATTCTTTCGCTGATCATCACCGCTCTGAGCGCGAATCCCGTGCAGTGGGCGAAGACGGTCTTGTTTGTCACCTACGATGAGAATGGCGGGTTCTTTGATCATGTTCCGCCAATGACCGCGCCTGCGGGCACCCCCGGCGAATATGTGACCGCGCCGGCGGTTCCGGACCCGACCGTGGTTGGTAGCCCGGCGATTACCGGGCCCATTGGATTGGGATTTCGAGTGCCCATGCTGATCATTTCGCCGTTCAGCCGCGGCGGATTGGTGTCGTCGGACCTTTTCGATCACACTTCGATGTTGCGATTCCTGGAGACTCGATTCGGAGCGGAAGTGCCGAACCTGAGCGCGTGGCGCCGCGCCACGGTCGGTGATTTGACGAGTGCGTTTAATTTCAAAAATCCCGATCAGTCGATTCCGAATCTGCCGTCCCCGCTTCCCGGCGATCCCCAGGCAATCACGCAATGCGCGGCGAACCTGGCGGGAACCGTACCTTACCCGGTGCCAACTACGCAGAGCCTTCCAACTCAGGAATCTGGAACTCCGAATCGACCCAGCGGAGCGTGCTAATGAACGTCTCCGCCCACTAGAACCGATCAATATCGCGGAAGCTACAATGCGGGGCGGAGGCCTGGCGGATGGCGGTGCACCCGGAGGCTGCAAGAGGCGGAAGTTTGGGGTGGCGAGGGCTGCGGCAGCTCGCGCTCTCGCTGGCTGTCATTGCGGCTTTACTATTTATTCCCGCGGGTTCGCTGCGTTACTGGCAGGGCTGGCTTTTTTTGATTCTGATGGCTGGATTCTGGACGTTCTTCTTCATCGATCTGCTCAAACGTGATCCGAAGCTACTTGAGCGCCGGTTACAGAGCGAGGAGAGCGCGCCGGAGCAGAGATTGTTTCAGAAGCTGCTGTTTGTGATCTTGTTGCCGGCGTTAGTGATTTCCGGGTTCGATTTCCGCTGTGGGTGGTCGCAGTCGCGCCTGCATGGAGTGCCGGTGTGGCTGATATTGGTGGGCCAAACGCTGGCCGTGGCCGCATACTGGCTAGTATTCTCGGTCATGAAGACGAACAGCTTCGCTGCCAGCACGATTCGCGTGGAAGACGAGCAGCGAGTGATGGATGGCGGTCCCTACGCAATCGTTCGGCATCCCATGTATTCGGGGATGGCGCTGATGGTACTCGGCACGCCCCTGGCCTTGGGATCGTACGTTGCTCTGCCGGTCTTTGCGTTATTCATCCCTTTACTGATTTTCCGCCTGGTACACGAAGAAAGATTTCTTCGCCAAGCTCTGCCCGGTTACACGGAGTACTGCGAGCGCATCCGCTTTCGATTGATTCCATTCCTTTGGTGAGAACGGGCAGGAACTCACGCCTTTGAACTGAAAAGCGTCGCCTGACAAATGAGCTTCCCACCCAAGCTACAATTCCACGCGGAGGATTCATGGGGAAATCGCGCAGACAATTTTTGGCGGTTACATCTCTGGGCGTACTGGGAACTGGAGTGCTGGGGACGGCGAGTGGCTCGCGCGGCGCTGGGCAGACTTCTCCGGGACAAAATTCGGCCGATCTGCCACCGGGGGCGCCGCCTGCGTTTGGAACTGGGCCGGCGGTGGGACCGGAGGTGTCGGCCACGACGTTTGCGGAGGCGGAGAAGTTGGTGCAGTTCGAGATGAACGCTGGCGAGCGCGATGTGGCGGCGAGGAGTTGGCGCAAGACCATGGCGGCGCTTTATGAGCGGCGTACAGGGCCACGTAAGGTGGCGCTGGAGGCGACGGTGGCTCCGGCATCGCAATGGAATCCTGTTCTGCCGGGGCAGAAGGCCGGGCCGGAACGCGAGGGGTTTGTGCGCAGCAGCGTCGACCCGGGACCACTTCCCGCTCTCGATGAAGATATTGCGTTCGCGACGGTGACACAGTTGTCACGCTGGATTGAGACACGGCGGCTTACTTCCGAGCGGCTGACGAATATTTATTTGAAGCGGCTGGAAAAGTTTGATCCCAGGTTGCACTGCGTGATTACGCTGACGCGTGAGTTGGCGCTGCGACAGGCGAAGGAGGCTGACGCGGAAATTGCCGCGGGGAAGTATCGCGGGCCGTTGCACGGCATTCCCTGGGGGGCCAAGGATCTGCTCGACACCGCGGGAATTCGGACTACCTATGGCGCCGAGCCTTTCAGCAACCGCGTGCCCAATGAAGATGCGGTGGTGGTGAAGCGGTTGCACGCGGCGGGAGCGGTGCTGGTGGCCAAGCTCAGCCTAGGCGCGCTGGCGCTGAACGATATTTGGTTTGGCGGGCAGACGATGAATCCGTGGCTGCTGCAGGAAGCATCGTCCGGATCAAGCGCGGGACCGGGCGCGGCTACTGCGGCGGGATTGGTCGGCTTCGCCATCGGGAGTGAGACCGGGGGCAGCATTGTCAGTCCGTCGATGCGGTGCGGCATTACAGGGCTGCGGCCCACCTACGGTCGCGTGGCCCGTACCGGCGCGATGACGCTATGCTGGTCGCTCGACAAACTTGGACCAATGACCCGCAGTGTCGAAGATGCCATGCTGGTATTGCATGCGATTACTGGTCCCGATGCGGGCGATGTGGGAAGCGTGCCGAGCCCGTTGGACTTCGATGCACGCGCGAGTGTCGCGGGTCTGCGCGTGGGATATTTCCCCAAGTGGATGGACGAAAATCCGGCCACGGCCGTGGATCGCGCTGCAGTGCACGGGGTACGAAAAGTGGGGATGGTTCCGGTGGAGGTATCGATTCCCGATTGGCCATATGACTCGCTCAATCTGATTCTTTTTGCCGAAGGTGCGGCTGCGTTTGAGGAGTTGACGCTCAGCGGTGGGCTAAGGAAACTCAAGGCGCAGGTGCCCGATGCGTGGCCAAATATTTTCCGGCAGGCGCGTTTTCTTTCGGCGGTCGATTTTGTGCAGGCGGATCGGCTGCGGCGGAAAGTGGCGGAAGAGATGGCGCGGCTATTTTCCAAAGTGGATTTGTTGCTGGTGCCTTCGCTGCGCGATGAGATGCTGACCATCACCAATTTCACGGGGCATCCGGCGCTGGTGGTGCGCGCGGGATTTGTGGAGGTGGCGAAGCCGCGCAGCGATTGGGCGCCGGACCCGATTCATCCGCTGCCGACTTTTTCGCCGCCACGGCGGGTGCCCCACGGCGTAACGCTGATCGGGAGGCTGTTCGGAGAGGGAACGATGGTGAGCGCGGGGCTCGCGCTGGAACGCGTCTTCGGCGTGGTAGGGGAACGTCCGCCAGGATTTTGAAGGTTCGGGAAACATCTCGGCGGGATCATCGCATCGCGGTTTGCCCATCTCGCGGGCGCAATGGGAGAATATCAACATATGCAAAAATTGCTCATCAAGTTTCAACTATTTATGGCCGCGATGATGCTTGCCGGGATCGCTTTCGCTCAGCAGACTCCGGCAAGTCCAGCTCAACCAAGTCAAACGGCACCCGGCCAAGGTGCTTCCACGCAAGCCACTCCGGCCAAGAAGGCGCCGACGTCAACCGCCAAGAAGGCTCCCGTGACGTCGAAAAGCGCAACCGCGCTCACGCTCAAGACGCAGAAGGAAAAGGCGAGTTATGCTTTGGGAATGAAAATTGGCGAGGACCTGCGGAAGCAGGGTGTGAACGTGGCCGTGGATCCCGCGCTGGCGGCCCGCGGATTCAAAGACGCCTTAGCCGGGAGCAAACTGCAACTGAGCGACGACGAAATGCGCGCCGTACTCATGCAACTGCAGAACCAGGTCCGCGACAAGCAACAGGCCAAGGCGCAGGAAGAAGGGTCAGCGGCGCGGAAAACGGGCGCGGATTTTCTGGCCGCCAACAAGAGCAAAGAGGGAGTAGTCACGTTGCCCAGCGGGCTGCAATACAAGATCCTGAAGGAAGGGGTGGGCCCGAAACCCACTGCGAACGACACAGTTAGCTGCAATTATCGGGGGACGCTACTCAACGGAAAAGAATTTGACAGCTCCTACAAACGCGGCGAGCCGACGTCGTTTCCGGTGAGCGGAGTGATCAAGGGCTGGACGGAAGCGCTGCAGTTAATGCCGGTGGGGTCGAAGTGGCAGTTGTTTATCCCAGCGGACATGGCGTATGGAGACCGGGGCGCTGGAGGGGACATTGGCCCGGGAGAGACGCTGATTTTTGAAGTGGAGTTGTTATCGATTGGAGAGGCGAAGAAGTAGGGCAGCTTTCAGCTCTCAGCTTTCAGCTCAAAATTAGGAATTGTGTTTCGGATCGAGTCCAGGGCCGTCTGTGAATTGCAGGCGGCCTTATTTTTTGAGCGGAGGGCAGGATTGCCGATTCGCCCGCGCGAGATCCATCGCTTCGCCTGAAGAACGGTTCCGGTCTGGATGAGGCCTTCAGCGAGAGGGAAGCTCGGCTAGAAGGTGTTCTTCGGCGGAAAGGTTGGCACCCGCCAGCAGCAGCAAGCCAGACAGGAACGCCCAGAACATCATGCTCACCGAGAGCGCGAAGGGGCCGTAGACTTCTTGAAAATTCAGCCACGGCAGAGCCATGATGTAGGCATATTTCAAAGCTTCCGAGAGCAGTCCCATGATGATGGCGGCGGGGAGCACGGCCCGCGCTGGGACTTTGCCGTTAGGCAGCAGCCAGTAGATCAGAAAGAAGATGGCGATGCTGGCGGCGATAGCGAAAACTTTCATCATCAAAAATCCCACCAGGCGCACCACGCCGCTGCCGTTGCCGTGCAGCAGGAATTCCATAAACGACACGGGACCGGCGGTCAGAGCAATCGAAAGTAAGGCCAGCACGCCGCAGGCGAATGCCAGGCCGAGCGAGATCAATTGATTGCCGAGATAGGAGCGATTGCTCTCGAAGCGCCAGATGCGATTGAGCGCAACTTCGAGCGGCAGAAAGATGCCCGACGACGTCACCAGCAGAATGATCAAGGAGACCGCCTGCACGCGGTGCCGGGAGTTGACTATGGCGTTCAAGTTGCGAATGACGAAGTCCTGTCCCGCCGGAAGGTAGTCGCGCAGCAACTGCAGGACTACCTCGTACATGACGCTCGAATGAAAGACGCGGCGGATGATGGTCATCAGCAGGACGACGAAAGGGAAGAAGGACAAAATCGAATTGGCAGCAACCGAGAAGGCGAAGGTGTGGACGTCAGTCCGCATCAGATATTTCACGGTGGACAGGATTAAACCTTGGCGGCTGCGCGGTGTGGGGGGGATGGTACGTTGCCGTATGGCCTCAGCGGCTGGGAGCGTCGAAGTGGGCGGACTTGCCATGGGGACAATTCATGGTAGCAGAGCACTGCAGGCGGAACAGAAAAGGGCAAGAACTTAAGTTTCAAGCGCCGGTGACTGCTATTTCTTTATCTTCGTTAAAGGTATTAGCCCTTCTTCGCCAAGGACTTAGGATCAAAGTACGATTTCTTTCTAATTTTTGTTGCGAATCGTTTTAATAGCCCTTATTATCGGTGGCTCAATACCGGAATTGGTCCGGTGGTGAGACCAATCCGGTTGTGGTAGTGGTTGACGTTTGCAGTGTGGTGGAAACGCGCCAAATGTCGGGCTCCGAATGTTCACACGGCGGAAACCTACCGCGGTGAGGACTGAGGAGTCTTTTCCTTTTTGGAGTATTTCTTTCGCACCGGGTAAACGCAACCGCAAGTTCTACCGGCATCTTTGAGGGGGGCTTCCAGACGATCGGAGCGACGATCGAGCTGCCGGAGAATATTCTTCGCGATTGTGAAAGGAGTACTTGCCGTGAGAGAGAAAGGTACAGTGAAGTGGTTTAACGGGGCGAAGGGATATGGATTCATCCAGCGCTCCACGGGAGAAGATGTATTCGTGCACTTCTCCGCCATCCAGGAGAACGGTTACCGCACGCTCAATGAAGGTGAGACCGTGGAGTTTGATCTGCTGAAAGGCCCCAAAGGCTTCCAGGCGGCAAACGTCGTCCGCGCATAAGCTGAGAATTATTTCGGAACCCTCCCGTCCCCCAGCGGGAGGGTTTTTTACTGGGTAGCCCGGCGGCCTGATGCGCAATTCCGCTTGCCCGACGCCAAACCCCTGAACCGAAGGTGCATCTCACTTCAGGACGATTTCCTGGGACGTGAGAGCACCCCCGAGACCTGTCCTGCCTTATCAAGGCGCGATATAAGGAGGACTATGCGGTTCCCTGCCCAAAACGGCCCGTTCTTGCTTCTAATTTGCCTGGTGGTTTTGCCGGCGGCTGGGCAAGAGGAGCGAGCGGCTTCGAATGTCACGACCAGCGCTATGCGCGGCGACGCTTACCAGCAGAGATCGAACGTCCGGCTCCTGACTCGCGCTCAAGGAGTGGAGATTGCGCATGTGGCCATGAGTTCGCGCCATCCTTTGAGTTCCCGGTACGATTGTTCTCACTTTGTTCACGGTCTCTATCAGAAAGCGGGATTCCCCTATGAATATGCTCCTTCTTCGACACTCTATACCGGGGTTCCGCAATTTCGGCGCGTATCGAGTCCGCAACCGGGCGATGTAGCGGTGTGGCCCGGACATGCCGGAATCGTGATCAATCCGGTTCAACATTCTTTCTTGAGCGTGCTGCATGCAGGGCCGGGCGTCGATCGGTACGATTCACGCTATTGGCAACGTCGGGGACGGCCACGTTTCCTTCGTTATGTCCGAGGCAAGAACGCAGATACGCCGCGGAATACCGTAATGCTCTCCCATGCGCCGCTTCGCTGAGCATCCAATTTTCCTACTCGTTGACACGTTGAGCGGAGGACGGGCGGAGCGGAACGTGAGGTCCGTTCGTGGTCGAAGCATCCCTACTCTCTTTGGCTTCAGCGCATTTCGAGCGACACCAAATCGCCGTTCTTCGCGCCGCTGGGTTTGTAGTTGACCGTGACCTGAAGGTCTCGCCAGTCGCAGGAAAAATCGTCGGCACCGATGAGAAGCACGGATTTGTAGTCGGCGGCGCGCAGCTTTAAGGTTGCGTTTTCCGCGATGACGGTCAGAACAGCGGCCGGCGCGTGCGAGCAATCGACGGCGGCCAGGCGGCCTTTGAGGAACTTCGTGGGACGCTTGTCGTTCTCATGCTCCTGCGGTTCGCCGGATGCGGCTGAATTGTCGGCTGCGGCGCGCTTGGCGGCGTCCTCTTCCAAGACATCGAAAGGCGACTTCTGCGGCGCGAGTTTTGATTGCGCCACAGTTCCCGCGTTTGCGGGGACGCCATATTTGCGCTCCGTCCCAGCTTGCTCTGCGAGTTCGCGGGCGAGCGTCGCGACTTCGGGATTATCGCTGGTTTTCAGACGGTCGAGCAGGACGTTGGCCGCTTCCCATTTCTTGCTGGTGACATAAATTTGAGCCAGATGATAGACGTAACGGTCATTTCTCGGACTTAGCCCGATCGCGGCACGCTCAGCCTGCAGGGCGGCAGCGGGGCCTCCTCCGGTGTTGCGGGCGACGGCCAGCAGATCGTAGGCGTCGGCGAGTTCGGGATACCACTCGAGCACGGAGCGAAGATCGAGCATCATGTTGGGCAGACCCTGGATGTCGGCGTGGGTGGCCTGCGCGCTGCGGTATTTCAGGACAGAGACGAAATAGCGCAGCCACATGTCGCGGGGATTGAGGGCGGAGGCGTCGCGGATTTCGCTTGAGGCTTCCGCGAATTCGCCGTGATGGATGTGGTCCCAGGCCAGGACACGATGGGCTAGCTGATTGCCGATCGCGTTGCTGGGCAGTTGTTCGTTATCTTCATCTTCGCGGGGTTTTCTGGTCTGTTGTTTGGCTTCTATCTTTTTGTCGGCGACGGTGGGCGCCGTTGCTAGCTCTTGCAATTCCTTGAGTCCATGGTCGCGGCGTTCGGGGATTCGGATCGCAACTTCAGAGTAAAGAGCGCGCGCATCGGCCTCAGGTAGAGGCTGGGACGTAATTGCTGAGTCCTCGGGGCCGACGGGAACGGGAACGCGGTACGCCTGCCCGGCAGTTGCGCTGGCGGGAGCGGCTTTCGTACTGTTCTTGTGATCGGCGGTCAGCAGCGCTTTTTGGCTGTGAAAGTAATCTTTCACAGCCTGCTCCAGCTGCGTAGAACTCATGCCATAGGCTTTTTGAATGGCGGCCTCCACAGGCACGTGCTCATTCAGAACCAGGTTGAAGTAAGTTCCCGTGTCGGGCAGCTTCTGCTCGTGAAGCAGATAGTGGATCACGATCCAGGACTCCGCTTCGAGGAGCAGGTGGCCTTTGCCCCGGTCGCCAACTGCCGTATCGTGCTTCATCGCGAAGAGGTCGGGCAACGAGAGCCAGGATTGCGCAGCAAGCAAGTCGGTAAAGGAACTGGGTTGATGCGAATCGCGCTCATTGCGTATTGAATTCTTTTGGGCAGTGGGACGAAGCTCGGGGTCGGTGCCGAGTTCGACTTGTTTGTTGTCCACGCGAATCGAGCTGAAATATTCCTCGAGGCCTTCGTCGAACCATGCCTGGGCCGGGGGATAGTTGTACGTCATCAGCATAGTCGCAAAGTCATGTGCCACGGCTCGCCAGGATTCTTCTTCGGATAAGTTCAGGACGATGAAGTCCTGATCGTCGCCGGGGAGAAAGAATCCGGGGACGTCGATGGGTTGGCCTTGGTGTAGAGGGGCGAGCTGATAGTAGGATTTGTCGTTGTTGAAGGCAAGGATGGTCAACGGTACCGATTGATGAAGGCGCTCTTTCCCCAGCAGCGTGGCGAAGACAGCGCGCATCTGTTCGAACCGCACGGCGACCTCGCGGCCTTTCTTATCGCCGGCGTCGGTGATGACGGTGAAATGGACGGAGTGGATTTCGAGCCAGGGGGAAGGTTCGGCAGCGGGGGCCGAAATTGAGCAGAGGAAAAGTCCGCACAGCGCGAGACAGAGCGAGATGTCGTGGGTGCGGCGCATTGTGCCTTGGAGAGGAGATGCTACTCAAGGAAATGCTACCACGATGGTTCCGGCCGAGTGTCTCGGTAGCGCCGCCGTCTCAGCGGCTGTACCAGCGAGGCGAAGATGCCCCTTCGACGGGCTCAGGGCAGGCTCTCGCGACAGCCGGCAGGATGCCGGCGCTTCAAAGGGGTCGCGCCGGTATAATCTCGAAATTCATGCTCGTCCGCCCGCGAAGCGCAATTGGCGTTGTTTGTATCGCCGTGTTCCTGTCGGCGGCTCCGTCCACTGGCGCAGTTTCTGGAGCATCGTGGAAAGGAGTGTTGCGTAACGGCGCGGGTAAGGCCGTGGCCGACGCGGTCATCAGGCTTCATCCACCTTCTGGAGGTACCGACTACACTTCAAAAACTGCAGCGAACGGCCGGTTTTCCTTTTCCGAGATCGCTGCAGGCAGCTATGAAGTTTCGGTGAAGGTCGCGGGTAAGGAGTGGAAAACTGCGACCCCCGTGGTGATTAAAGATGCGGCCATCCTGAGCGTGGCGGTACAACTGGCGTCGCAAGGGCAGGAAGTCCGTCTGATTGCCTCCGGTGCTGAGGCTTCCGCGCAGGCTAGCGGGGGCGAGCATCTTTCCAGCGCGGAGGTTTCGAGTCTGCCGCTGAATGCGCGCGATTTCAGCAAGTTGCTGCTGTTAGCCGCGGGTACGATGACCGACGCCAACGGCGCTGCCAATTTTACGCAGCAGTTTGCGGTGAATGGGCAGCGCGGCGTGGCTACTGTTTTCGCTACGGATGGTTTCGACACCACCGATCCGGAGCTGGGTGGGGCGACGTTTTCCAACTTCAATGTGGATGCAATTCAGGAAGTGCAGACCAGTTCGGGGGTAATGCCGCCCGAGATCGGACACGGAGCCGCGAGTTTTACCAACGTGTTGACCAAGTCGGGAGTAAACGAGGTACACGGAAGCATGTTCGAATTCCTGCGCAACGCAGCCTTCGACGCGCGCAATTATTTCGATTACAAAGATCCCACAGGGCGCCGGCGCATTCCTCCGTTTGTGCGCAATGAGTTCGGATTCACCAACGGCGGACCGGTGGTGATCCCGGGAGTTTACGACGGGCGCACTCGGACGTTTTATTTTGGCGAGTACCAGGGGTTCCGCCAGGTGCTCGGAACTACTCAAGTGCTGCCGGTGCCTACGCTGGCGGAGCGGCAGGGAATCGACACCACCACTTTTCCAGGCGATACGCTGAGGGTGCCGGTAAATGCGGCGGTGATGCCGGTGCTGAATCAATATCCGCTACCAACCCAACCTGCGGGGGCGTTTGGCGATCGCACGTATGCGGCATCGTCTAAAGTTGTGACGCGCACCGATCAGTTCTCGGTGCGGATCGATCATCAGATTTCGAATAGGGCATCACTGGTGACGCGGTTCAGTTTGAATCAAGTGACGGGGCCGTTGACCAATCCGGATCAGACGGCAATCGATCCCAGCTTCGGAGTTCAGTTCTTCGATCACCAGCGCAATGCCGGTCTGCGGTATACGTTGACGATCTCGCCACATCTAACCTCTGAAACTTCGCTGAGCTACATTCGGAGCACGCCGTTTTTTCCCGCCATTAACCACACGCAGGCGGGAATTGGTTTCGGTGACGGTTTATTTCAAGCATTCAATTTGCCGGCAGGTTCGATTTTCGGGTCATACAGCAACCTTTATCAGTTCAAGCAGGACACGGCGCTGGTGCATGGGTCGCATGCTTTCAGGTGGGGAGTGGAGATACGGGTAAACCGCGATTCCACTATTTTTGGGACGAATCCCAACGGAATCTATTCCTTTGGCGGAGGCACGGCTTATTCGCCGGTGTTGATTAAGTCAGCCAGCGGGAAGCACGACATACAGATCGGGGATCCGCTGCCCGATTCGCTGACGGGATTGCTGACCGCGACACCATTTTCCTACAACATTACCGCTGTTGCCAGCATTACCCCGGTAGGTGACAAGTTCGACGAAGCGGGTGTGCGACGCGAGGCGTACAACGTTTACTTTCAGGATGCGTGGAAAGCGACTCCTCAGCTCATGGTCAATTACGGATTGCGTTACGAAGTGAACAGCCGAATTCATGAGGCGACCAAGCGCACGTCCGATCCTTTCTTTTTCCGGCCGGATGGCAAACCTGCATCCTACGGAGATCGCTCGGCCATGCAGAGGGTGCTGATCAATCCGCAGCCACCATACAACCAGGACTGGAACGGCTGGGGACCGCGGCTGGGAGTCGACTACAGCGCCGGCAAGCACACGGTGCTGCGCGCTGCAGGCGCGATCACTACGATGCTTCCCAACTTGTGGCAGGATAATTTTCTGACTGCCTCGATTCCGTTTGCGTTTTCTCCTTACATCACTGCTTTGCCGGGAGTTGCGGTTCCATTTCACGACACCTTCGCACCCTTGCCTCTGCCCACCGCCTATACGGTGCAAGGGCAGCCGATTTTCGCAACCGGCAGAACCCAGGACGTACCTGCCAACACGCGGATCGATCTGCCGCGCTTTCAGAACGACCTGGATGCGCTCACTCCTGGCGATCAAGTGCAGTTGCTGACTATCGTCGGAATTGGCAAGAATTTTGGGAACGGTTACGTCGGGAGTTGGACGGCGGGTGTCGATCATGACTTCCGCGACGTGAAAGTCAACATCTCCTACGTGGCGACCGCTGGCATTCATTTGGCGAGAGTTTATTCGCCGAACAGCTACACGGGGGCCGACCCGGCGCACGCGCCATTCACGCAGTTCAACTCGACAGGGCAGGCCACGGGCGGACTAGGACTGGAGCAATTGATGACGAGCGGTTCGCATTCGACCTATCACTCACTCCAATCAAGCGTCAGCAAGAGTTCGGCGCGGGCAGGATTGGGCCTGCAGGCGAGCTATACCTATTCCAAATCGATTGACGATGTAAGCGCGGTGCTGGGTGGGCTGTTTGGCACGGCCGGCACGGTGCTGCAGACGCTGCCGCAGGATCCGTGGAATCCGTCGGCAGAAAAGGGTCCGTCGACGTTTGATGTGACGCACGTGTTTTCCGCAAGCGCAATCCAGTTGCTGCCGCTCGACCGGGTTGGATTTCTGCGGCCGCTGGGGAAACCGTTGATGAAGGGCTGGCAGTTTCTGAACATTACGACGCTGACGACGGGATCGCCGTTCAGCGTGTATTCGGGGATTCAGCAGACGGGAGCCGGAGCGGGTGGCACGGATCGGCCGGATCTCATTTCGAAGCCACATTTTTCCACCAGCCGCGCGGTGCGCGACGACTATTTCGGACTGGGCGCGAACAACGCTTCGTTCTTCAATATCCCTATTAACGTTCCCGGCGGGACGGGGCCGAATCATGGGCGATTCGGCACACTGGGGCGGGACACGTTTCGCGGCCCGGCCTATCACGACTTTGACTTTGCACTGGTCAAGGATACGCCCTTTGGACATCGCGGGAATGGAGAGATGGGGACGGTGGAGTTTCGGGCGGAGTTCTTCAATTTGTTCAATATCGTGAATTTCGGGCTGCCCTCGAATATTGTGCGCGGGAGCGGATTTGGCATCATCAGCAAGACCGCGGGGACGTCGCGGCAGATCCAGTTCTCGCTGAAGGTGATTTACTGAATGGTGAGCGTTGCCGCGCAGTTCAGGTAACGTCAGGCCGCTTGTTTTGGCGGCGCCGCTACGAACTTCATCTGCCGTTGGACTTTAAGCATGGCCGACTGGTGCAGCGCAGTATTCCGGTCCTCAGCCTCGATCACGGCGTTCAGTTCCGCTCCCAGAAGAATGACAAAGCCGGTGATATAGAGCCACAGCAGCAGGATAATCACTGCGCCCAATGACCCGTAGGTCGCGCTATAGGAATTAAAAAAATGCAAGTAAACGCGGAATCCCGCTGAGGCAGCCAGCCAAAGGATGATTCCGAGAGCGGCCCCGGGGGTCACCCAATGCCAACTCGGCTTCGGCGCGTTTGGGCCGAAGTAATAAACCAGCGCAAATGATAAAAACATGGCGGCGAACAAGAAGGGCCATTGCGCGACAGACCAGGTGACGGTGAACGAATGTCCGAGGCCAAAGTGCGATGCCAAAGCGTAACCAATCTTTCCGCCATAAAGAACGAGGACCACCGCGCAAATAATTAAGCCCGCCAGGGAGACAGTCAATCCAAGAACTGTAAGTTTTTGTTTCCACCAGGGGCGCGTCTCGGTGTACTGAAAGACGACATTTAATGAAACCACGACCGCGCTGACTCCCGCAGAAGCAGCCCAGAGGGCTCCGAAGATGCCAGCCCCGATTTTTAAAGCACTGCTCGATTGGGCGGTCTGACCGACCACGTTTTGCATTAAGTCCGACGCCGAACCCGGTGCCAGATGACTGAGGGCGGCGAATATGCTCTCTCGCAGTTCGGAGTTCGCTCCCGCAAAAATGCCCATCACAGACACAACGAAGAGCAACATGGGAAATAGAGCGAGAACGAAATAATACGACAAGGCAGCGCCCCGCGTGGAAAGTTCGTCATCTCCTATCTTCCTGATCGCACGTTGTGTCACCAGGATGGGAGTGAGACCGCCAAACTTCCATAACGAGGGCATAAACGCGGGTTAGGCCGCCCTCACACGCCGCGGCTTAGAAGCTCCCGAAGACGCCGTGAGTTCGCCAAGCAGGGTCATCAGAGCACCTTGAACCCGGAAGAATTTTGTTCCGTCGCGGTCTTCAAATGCCAGGGATTCTGGCATGGTGGCAACGATTGCGGCCAGTCCATAGTCCATTTCACGATGAGTTCGGAAGCTGATGAATCTTGTCACTCCACCGGGGTAATCGGTGAGCAACATGATGGCGAGTTCCGCGCCGCCGCAAATCAGAGACGCTATAGCCGCGCGCCGGTTGCGACGCCAAAACCAGGCCGTGGTCCCGAGGAACAATCCCACACTTGCATAATCGATCATGGCGTGGGCCTTCGGAGTGACCATCCGTGGAATGGGGCTTGCCACCATCTTCACTAGTCTATTGAGTGCCGGCATGCTTTCTCTCCTTCTGGTGCTCATTTATTGCTAAACAGACCGGCGAATCCATAACCGGCAAGAAAAGCGATGGAAGACACTATCAGCGATGCTGCCCCTAGATGTTCCCGAGCGTTGGTGCGAGGATCGAATTTCGCGCGGACAGCGTCTACCTTATCTTTCAACTCGCCAATCGTCTCGTGAACCTGATTCCGTTGCTGAACAGCTTGAATTTCCAAATAATCGATCGGATTCGCGCTCATAAGTGATCCTTTGCTTCGCGTTGAAGCCAAACCTTGTCGCCTTTCAGTACTGCGAAAGTTCTTCTGGGCACAATGCCCTTGAGGGCAAATTCCCGTTTTGCGAAATATGCGGCGATCCCACCCAGAGTGGCCCACAAGATCGCGATGCCAAAGAGTCCGAAGACCCAGCGATACGGATTATTCGTGAAAACGGCGGCGATGACAGCCACCAATCCCATCGTCAGTAGCACGTAAGCGGTGGCTAAGAGTACGACCGCGACGGCAGCCAGAAGGGCCGCGATTTTCAGGAGCGCCCATTTTTGCTGGGATTCTGCCTTTAAGAGTTGAAATCTGGTTTGAGTGAATTCCTTAATTTCTTCCTTGATATCGCCCACGACCTCTGCCAGGCTTCGGCCGTTCACTGCGCTATGCATTTCGATTCGCCCTCCACAATCGCGTTGCAACTCCGGCGCAAGCGAAAAGTCCGGCGAGAACCGCGAGAAGCTGCAGCGGCTTTTCTTCTCCAACTCGTTCGGCGCGGTGTCTGAGGATATCCGCGCGTTCCCCTAGCAAGGATACAAACTCGCGCGATTTTGCCACCGCCGTTCCCGCCGCAGTTCCCAGGGCCTCAGCCGCCCGTTCGAGTTTTCTATTTATTGTGGACTCGATCATTAATTGGTCGTCGGTGTTCAATCTTTCCATCGCGTGAGCCATAGCATTCCTTCCCCGATCAAGTTATCTTCGGACCGCGTTCTCATCGGGCGGCGGAAGGTTTGTTCTCGGACGTCACCGAACCGGTGTGGCGCGACAGCGTCGCCAAAAACGGCTGACTCATGTGTGTGCGTCGAACTTTGCCTTCCAGAATGTCATCGAATGGCACAAACTTTCCATAAAGGATCCGCGTTTCGTCCTTGTCCTGCGTCACCGATGCGCCGTTCAAATCGATTCCGGCAAACAGCCCGCGACTTCTGGAATAGGTGAGAACTTCCGATTTCATCTTCCAGTCGGTGTCGGCGCCAGCGTGGCGGCCAACGGGACCTGCGGCGGCGGAAGCGTCAGCTCCAATTTTGAACTTGCTGGCGAGCATGTGCTGCATTCCCTGATCGTTCATGACGACCATCACCAGGTCGACGGCCTGACCACCCAGCTGTAAGCCCCAGCTGCCGCCGGTAATGGTGATCGGCGCAACGGCGCTCCACCTTCCGGTTTCCGTGCGGCACGTGGCGACTCCTTTTCCGTGGCTGCCGCCGAAACCTATTGCGATCTTCACCATCGATGGAATTACCGCGATGCATTTCGCATCGCTCATGATCTTGTCCGGAATACCTTTGTCCGGCGTGGCCATGATCTCGTCCAGCACATGGGCCGCATTGTCGATCCTTTTCTCGAGCTCGGATTTATCTTTTTCTTTGTCAGCACCCCAGCCGGCACCGGCGAGTAACAAAACACTGCATAGCGCAAGGAAAGTTTTTGTGCAAAAGAGGGTAGGCCGATTCATAAATCTCTCCCGGAAAGCAATGACTAGAGTGAGCGCAAGCAAACACTAACTCGGCGCTCCCCGGGGCCCTATCCGGTTCATGCTGTAACTGTAGACAGAACATCCATCAGGGGGTAAACGACGGTGCCGGAGACCTGCAGAGGGACGGGAGGCTTTTCTCATGGAGGCGTTGCGACCGGCTCAATCCGCGTTTAGATCGCGGGAACTTCTCCTCGAGAGCGTGCGTGGCGTCAAAGGGGGTTCTCTGGTCATGCAGACTGGCTCTTCTAGCCATTCTCTTGGTAGCAGTGTTCTCGGCCGCTCAAGACTCTCAGACCGAACCACCACTGACAGCCGATGCCATCATGGATGCGTGGCGGCGAACCAGGACCGCAGCGAAGCCCTGCGCAAGCAATACGTCTATCGTCAGCACACCCACATCCTTACTCACAGACCCAAGGGCCGGCTGCTGCGCGAAGAGACGGCTGACTATAACGTGCTTCCGACGCCCGGATGGAACTCAGAAAGAACTCAAGCTGCTCACAGGCCGCAGCTGGAACAAGGGCAAGTACGAGACGTTCCCGGGAGAGCCTAATCTTGGGGAAGACAGGCCGGGATGGCGGCCTGATCCACGGTTTTCGCGAAGATTTGTCGAACGAGAGAACCAAAGACGGCCTGGCGAAAATACCTGTTTCCCTTGATTAGCGAAGAACAGGAAAACTATGAGTTCAAACTGTTGCAGCAGGAAAACGCTGGAGGGGCGCAGCGTCTATCACATCAATTTTCGGCCTAAGGACAAAAACGAGCTTACGTGGGCCGGCGAGGCATACATCGAAGCGGCGGAGTTTCAGCGGGCGCGAGTGTTCACTAAGCTTTCGCGGCGCATTTCCTTCGCGGTGCGGATGCTGCTGGGCGCGGATCTGCCGGGCATCGGCTTTAACATGTTTACAGCGGCAGGAGGGTGGCATCTGGTTGCCCGCGACCTTCGGGACGGAGTTACGGATTCACGCATTGTTCTTCATCAATCAGGATGTTGCTATCTCGTTGAAAAACACGGGCTTTCAACATACGCATATGGAAAGCAAAATGAAAGTGGTCGGGCCGGTGGATTAGGCCGCCAAGTGCCTGGCTCGTAGAAAACTGGTTCGTAGCAAAACTGAGGTGTGAAAGAACGGGAACTGCGCTCGGCTGGCTGCGCTAGCTCTGTGGCCTTCGCTAAAGGGTAAAAGCACCGGGATCGAACGCTCCGTGGAGAGCGAGGGCGGCTCTCCCCACATAAGGCTCTTAGTCGCCGCTGACGTGGTTCTGGGTGGGTACTAATACCAGGCGTGGCCGAGCTGGCTGCGGCTGTGAAGCGCGGCCGAAGGTGTGCAGAATGCCGATGACAGCGGCGTAAGCGGCGAGGACGCCGAAACCAACTGAAGCAACGACAGTAGCGAAGAGGATCATCGGGATAATGAACGAATTCAAGGCAATCAACCTTTTGACGAAGGGCTGTTATCAGATGCACGGCATCGAAATCCGTATACCTGTATTTCTAAGCCTCAGCAGCGCGAACCTTCAATCTAACCGCGTTGACGCTCCGCGCTGTTGACGACTAAGATACGGAGTAGAGCTGTGCAATCCCACTTTCCAACAATTCTGGGTGCCTGTCGACATTACGGAAGGGACATAACCCTGGGCACATAATGGCCATTACCAAGATTTCTGTCCGGGGCGCCCGGCAGCACAATCTTAAAAACATTGATGTGGAGATTCCGCGTAACACGCTCACGGTGGTTACCGGCCTGAGCGGTTCGGGGAAGTCCTCGCTCGCTTTCGACACCATTTATGCCGAAGGCCAGCGACGCTATGTGGAGACGCTGTCGGCCTATGCGCGGCAGTTTCTGGACCAAATGGAACGTCCGGATGTAGATGCGATTGATGGACTTAGCCCGTCAATTTCGATCGAGCAGAAGACCACTAGCCGAAGTCCCCGTTCGACTGTGGGAACGATTACTGAAATCTATGACTATCTTCGCCTGTTGTTCGCTTCGATTGGAGTGCCGCATTGTCCCAAGTGCGGGCGAGCCATCAGCCGGCAGACGGCTGATCAGATTGTCCAGCGGGTCATGGCTCTGAGTCCCGAGGACCGCGTCATGGTGATGGCGCCGATCGTGCGCGGGCGCAAGGGCGAGTTTAAGAAAGAGATGGAAACGCTGGTCAAGCACGGCTACACGCGCGCGAGAGTCGACGGCGAACTGGTCGGCTTGGACGATGACGTCGCCATCAATCTCGACAAGCGAAAAAATCATACGATTGAAGTCGTGATTGACCGGCTACTAGTGAAAGCGGGAATCGAGCATCGTCTGGAAATGTCGGTTGGGCTGGCGATGAAGTTGGCGGGCGGGCTGGTGCAGGTCGCGGTGGTGGGCGGCGAAGAGCAGCTTTATTCGGAGAAGCTGGCATGCCCGGATTGCGGCATCAGCGTACCGCAGTTGGAGCCGCGATCGTTTTCGTTTAACAGCCTGTATGGGGCTTGTCCGGAGTGCCACGGGCTGGGCAGCAAATACGATTTCGATCCGGCGAAGGTGATCACCGATTGGTCGAAGCCGCTGCTCGAGGGCGGGCTGGGGCCGGGATCGGCATCGCAGAACCTGATTCACATGCTGCAGATTTCGTCGGCAGCCTATGGCATTAATTTGAGCACTCCGTTCGAGAAGTTTTCGGAGAAGACGCAGGATTTTCTGCTGAATGGCGAGCCAGGGCGTGGCGGAAAAACCGGCTTTCACGGCATCTTCGGATATTTGAAACAGAATCTGGAGGAGTCGACCTCGGAAGGTTATCGCGATTGGCTGATGGATCACATGTCGGCGACCGGGTGTCCCGCTTGCCATGGAAGGCGGTTGCGGCCCGAGAGTCTGGCGGTGAAAGTGAATGGGATGTCGATTGCCGATTTTACCGCGTTGCCCGTCGAGAGGTCGCTGGCGGTGGCGAAGGGAATTAAGCTGGCAGGGCGCGAAGCGGCGATTGCCGGACGCGTCATGCACGAAATTGTGGAGCGATTGCAGTTTTTGAATGCGGTCGGGCTCGGATATATTTCGCTCGACCGGTCGGCGGCGACTTTGTCGGGCGGAGAAGGGCAGCGCATTCGGCTGGCGACGCAGATTGGATCGAAGTTGCGCGGTGTTTTGTATGTGCTGGATGAGCCGTCGATCGGACTGCATCACCGGGACAACGGCCGGTTGTTGACCGCGCTTGAGAACTTACGCGATCTTGGCAACACCGTGCTTATCGTGGAGCACGATGAAGCAACGATCCGTCGTGCGGATTATGTGGTGGACCTCGGACCCGGCGCGGGGCGGCATGGCGGGAGCCTGGTGTCGCATGGCACGCCGGAAGAAATCATGCGCGATCCGGAATCGCTGACCGGAGCGTATATATCAGGGCGGGCATCGATTGAAATGCGGCCGGAGCGGCGGAAGGCGAATGGGGCGGTGCTGACGATTCTGGGCGCGAAGGAAAATAATCTCAAGAATCTCGATGTGACATTTCCCTTGGGCGTGATGACGGTGGTGACAGGCGTCTCCGGTTCTGGCAAATCGACGCTGGTGAATGACATTCTGTATCGCGCGCTGGCGCGGCAACTCTACCGCTCGCGCGAGAGGGCGGGCGAGCACAAGGCGATTTCAGGTGCGGAGAATATTGACAAAGTGATTCGCATCGATCAGTCGCCGATCGGGCGGACGCCACGTTCGAATCCGGCGACGTATACCGGAGTGTTCACGCAGATCCGCGACTTCTATGCCATGCTGCCGGAGTCGAGGGAGCGGGGCTACAAGGCGGGACGGTTCTCCTTCAATGTTTCCGGCGGACGTTGCGAGGCTTGCCAGGGCGAAGGACAGCGTCGTATCGAGATGAATTTTCTGCCCGATGTGTACGTGCTGTGCGAAGTCTGCGGCGGGCGACGCTATAACCATGAAACGCTGGCGGTGAAGTACAACGGGAATTCGATTGCTGACTTGCTGGAAATGCCGGTCTCCGATGCGCTTCCGATTCTGGTAAATATTCCGCAAGTCAAGCAGAAGCTGCAGACGCTGGTCGATGTGGGGCTCGGGTACATCCATCTCGGGCAGTCGGCCGTGACGCTTTCCGGCGGAGAGGCGCAGCGCATCAAATTGGCGCGGGAATTAAGCAAACGGCAGACGGGTAAGACGTTGTATCTACTTGACGAGCCGACGACCGGGCTGCACTTCGATGATGTGAAGAAGTTGCTCGACGTGCTGCATCGGTTGACCGACCTGGGGAACTCGATCATCATCATTGAACACAATCTGGATGTGATCCGCAACGCGGATTGGATCATCGATCTCGGGCCTGAGGGCGGCGAAGAAGGCGGTCGCATCGTGGCGCAGGGTACTCCGGAGTCGGTGGCGCGAGTGAAGAAGTCTTATACGGGACAGGCACTGGCGGGATATTTTTCAGGGAACGGGAAACGGAGCGCTTAGTCCGGGGTGTTGAAGAGTTCAGAGCGTCACCAAATGCTGTCATCGCGAAACGCTGTCATCCTGAGCGGCGTTCTTTGCCGCGCCAAGGAGCTGTGCAAGTGGCGGGCACTGCATAGGTCCTTCGCGTTGCTCAGGAGGACAACGCTTGAGTCGTAAGCCGAGCCTGTACCCAAAAATATTTTCGTAGTATTTCGTAAACTGGACCTAGCGAATCAGGCAGCGAGAGGAAATCTTGTCATCCCCCGACAATCCGCAGTTTGATTCACAGCCGGCAGTTAGCCCCGAGCCACAAGTGTCGATGGCCAACCCGCCGGATCTCTTCGGTGCAGCGAGTCTTCCAACCGCACTACCGCCGGTGGAGAATCCGGTATGGGATGGGTGGGATGTGTTGTTGATCGCGGGGCTGACGGTGGTCACCATGGTGGTGCTGCAGCTCGCGGTGCTGCTGGCGGCGCATCGGCTTTGGTATCCACGCGAAAGCCTTGCAGACGTCTCCAAGAAATCAATTCTGCTGATTGCTTCGCAGTTTCTCCTCTACATTCCAATAGCCGCGTGCATGGTCGCGCTGGTCGAGGGAAAGTATCATGTGCGTTTCTGGCAGGCGATCCAGTGGAACTGGCCGCGGTCGGGATGGAAACTGCTGGCGCTGGGAGCGGCGATGTTCTTCGTCCTCGGCCTGTTGCAAAGCATCTTGCCCATGCCGAAGGACACGCCCTTCGAGCATCTGTTCGATAGTCCGCGCGACGCTTATCTGTTGTCGATCATTGCCATCACGCTCGGGCCGCTGATGGAGGAACTGTTTTTTCGCGGGTTCATGTATCCGGTGCTGGCGCGGCGAATGGGCGCGGCCTGGGGGGTCGCGCTTACGGCGCTGCCGTTTGGTTTGATTCATCTGCCGCAGTATGGATGGGCATGGGGCGCGGCGCTCGTGATTTTTCTGGTGGGCGTAGTGTGCGGCGTCGTGCGAGCTGTGACGCGTTCAGTCGGAGCTAGCTTCCTGGTGCATGCCGCCTTTAACGGTACGCAGATGCTGATTGCGGTGGTGATGACGCAAGGCTTCCGGCACATGCCCAGGGCGTAACGACATGTGGCGCGGGCACTCCTGTCCGCGAAGGTCGAAGGCAAATGAGAAGCCAAGTGACTCCGCCCCTTCTTTGTTTTCCTAGAAGCTGCCAAGTCTGTTTTCGCAGGGTCGCCAGGGCGTCCGGAGGACGCTTGAAAATAGCACGCCGTTTTCAACGCCGGGAACGCCGCAGGGATCAGCGCCGCGTCCTGGAGGGACGCCTGAAATTCTCAGTGGAGCACCTCGCGATTTCAGGCATCCGTAACGGGACGCCGTTATCATCGTCCAAGCGTACCCGCGTTCAAAAACGCCGGGCTAATCTCAGGCGTCCTTGGGGCGCTCTCGTTCCCGAATAGGCAAACGCTGGGACTAGTCCGTGCGACGAGGAGGACTTCGACGGGTTAAACTCGGACTCGACTTAGCGCACAGCCGAGCCGGCTGTGGCTACGCGAGCATCGCGCCGTATGAGAACTGGCGAGCAAGAGTGCGGGCCCCACACCACTTCACTACTTCACAGTTACGGTCAGCAACTGGGCTCCGCTTACCACGTAGTCGAGCGGGGGGGTAGCGGTTTCGTCTACGCTGGATTCGCCGCTGACGATCATTTCCTGGTTGCCACGCATGCCGTCCATGATGTTCATGACCGAGATGGGCAACGTGGGCATGACTTTGTCGGCAACCCGCGCTTCCGGGTCGGCTTCGAGCAGAGAAACATAGAGGCGATTGTTGGTGTGCTCTTTGTTGAGCAGCGCGATCGTGGAAGCGAGATCCAGCTTGCGGCCGAAAGCTGCGTTAGCCCGGCCGACGTGGTCGAGGGTTTCGCCGTCGCTCACCAGGATGCGCAGGATTCCTTTGCTGGCCGACGTAGGAATCTTTACCGGAATCTGGTGCACGACGCGCTCGCCGCGATAAGGAGCGAGCACAGTTTCCACGATGATTTCGTCGCCGGGGCGGACCTCGCTCACATCGGTGCGAGCGCTCTCCAGTCGCGCCCAGCGGCGTTCCCGGACGAGGTCAAAGTCGAGCTTCACGCTATTCACCGCGGGAGCGTTGTAAGGATTGTCGTAGATGCGGCCGAAGCGCTCGCCCAAAGACAAGGCGGCGGCCATGGCGGCCGGCTGACCGTTATCCGCGGGAACGAACATATTCCTGAGCCCAACCTCGGGGAAGCCCTTCACGTCGATGCTTCCGTTCAACCGATACGTGATTTCTTCGCCGTACTCATTGACGCCATGCAACGCGTTGAAAACCGTCGCCATGATGGCCACCGGACTTAAGCGTGGGTTATTCAACACTTCATAATGAAATTCTTTCGTTCCGCTACCGCCGTGCAGGGTCAGCGTCACCGGAATCATATCTGGCTGCTTATTGAATACGCCAAGGATTCCGGTGTGACGATCCTGCACAAAGACTCCCGCGCGCTCGGTGGTGTTGACAATCTTGAAAGCGTTCAGCGGCGAGGGCAGCGTGGCCAGCACTTCTGCCTTGTTCATGGGCAGATCGACGGAGCCGAACTGCAGCAGAGGATGTCCGCAGGCAAGTAGACGCTGGGGATCGATGTAAGTGACCGTACAGGTGGCGGCGATATCCATATCGCCGCGAACCAGAATCGCGCTTACCGCCGAACCGGCTTCGAGCGGCTCTGGCTGTTTTGCTTCGCTGACCGAGCCCGCACCCATCACGGGAATGACTCCGGCGGAGGCGAACTGTCCCGCGAAGCGGCGCATGGTTTCTTCCGAAAATCCGTTGAAGACCAGCGGTGTGTCGATAGGCTTCAGGTAACTGGCGAATCGTTGCGTCGAGTCCCCATCAGAAAATGTGGCGCCATCGCCGGGAGCAGCGGTCTTTCCCGCGGCATTCGATAGGCCGGGCCTGGTTGCCGCGGCTTCTTCCGCCGGCGACTTATCGAGCGCGTTGATCTCAAGCATGTCGGCGATCGGGGTCACGCCCGCAATCGGCTCTTTCGAGAATTCGCCAATGCGGAACGCGAGGGCTCCCGCCAGTTTGCCATCGAGATATACCGGACTCCCGCTCATGCCGGCGACAACGCCCGTGTATTCGACCTTTTTCCCATGAAGCCGGATAAGGATAATGTCGCCCTTTGGTCCATTGGTGTTGCGTAGGACGCCCAGAACTTCGACATCCATGGACTCGGGCTTAACACCCTGGAAAACCGTAAGGGCATAGCCGCGCATGCCCGCATGGATCTGGTCGACCGAAATGGTGGGCTGTGAGGTTTGGGCCGCAAGGATAACTGTGGATAGGGGTAGACCTAGGGCGAGAAGCGCAAGAACTGCTTTTTTCATTTAAAAGCCCCGACGCGGGATCCGCCAACTGGACCCCATTACAAATTAGACTCATATCAACTGCGACTCGTTGCCTGGAGGGGACGATCTGGGATCCGGCAAAACATCCCAATTGCCTAACCTTGCGTCTATACTAGCACAGAGGTTTTCTAGGTTGAACATGTTTAGTCATTACAAAAGTAAGGCCTTACCATACAAAAAACAGCACCAAAACAAGACGGTTTGGCGGGTAGATCTGGTACTCTTATTGGCCCTGTTTTGTGCTGCCCTGCCGCTCCCGGCGCAAGACCAACAGGGTCAGACTCCTGCGACCCAGACTCCCGATACGGGCAGGCCGAAACAAGATGTTCCTGCCGAGGCCGGTGGTCCTACCGACAACGTGGGGCCGTACGCCATTCCGAAGAAAAAGGCCGAAGACGCGCCGCCCCCTCCGCCGGTCGCTCCGAAAAAGGCCGAAGACATTCCCGACTATTCGCTCAAGGTGAACGTCCCGCTGGTGAATGTGGATGTGCTGGTCACTACCAAAGATGGGCAGTTCGTTCCCGGCCTCAAGCAGGATAACTTCCGCGTCGTAGAAGATGGCGTCCCGCAGAATGTGACTCACTTCACCGTGTCGAAGGCGCCCATCACTGCCGTGCTGCTGGTGGAATTTGCGTCGACCAATTATGTGTTCATGATTCAAGCCCTGCAGGCTTCGTATGCCTTCGCCAACACTTTGAAGAAAGAAGACTGGGTGGCGGTGGCGTATTACGACATGCAGCCGCACATTCTGGTCGACTTCACCCAGGATAAGAAAGCTATCTACGGGGCGCTGAACCAGTTGCGCATCCCGGGGTTCTCGGAGACGAATCTTTTCGACGCTTTGTACGACACGTTGGACCGGCTCGACCGCGTGGAAGGGAAGAAGTACGTGGTCCTGGTAACGACCGGCATCGACACGTTCAGCAAACTCACGCTGGACAAAATCATGAAGAAGATCAGGGACACGAAGGATGTCACTATCTTCCCCATCAGCGTGGGATTCATCGTGCGCGAGTATTGCGAGACTCATCCGGGAGGTTGCCGCAACGCGCACGGCATGGGCATCCCAGTGACGAACATGGATTATCTGCAGGGCGACAACGAGATGCGAACCTTCGCCGCCATGACCGGAGGCCGCGCCTACTTCCCGCGGTTTGAGGGAGAACTGCCGGAACTGTTCGGCGATATCTCCAACGACATTCGCAACCAGTACACAATTTCCTATTCGCCCACCAACTCGAAGCTCGATGGCACCTATCGCAAGCTGAAGGTTCAGTTGGTTGCACCGGGTGGCGGGCCCTTACAGGTGAAAGACCAAAAGGGCAAGAACGTGAAAGTCGAAGTGGTTTCGCGTGACGGATACACTGCAAAACATACGGTGGACTAGCTTTAATGCCGGGCCGCAGACGACCGGTCAGGGCTCCTTCTTTAGATTAATGCGGTCGGCTTCGATCAGCAGACGTCTCATGGTCCGAAGAAGAGACTTTCTTTGCGCCGGGTCTTTGGTGCCTTTAAGCTGTGAGAGAGTTTCCTCAAGTTGTTTTGCTACTTTGTCGAGGTTAGGTTCCGCCATAGGAAGAATGCGACAGAGTGCTACAGCCTTCTGTTCGATACCATACATATTTTTATGTAAGGGAAATTGTGTATGCGGGCTGTAATCTTGGCGTCCTGAGATCGTGCTCTTCGGCAAGCTTTAAAATCTAGTGTATGAAGGTGCCAGTATTGCTCGGGACCGCAGTTTGCATGCTCGCGGCCTCTATGACGCTTGCCCAAGCGGCACCTCAAGTCCGAGCTTCGCTCGCAAACTCCGCAGACGTTCAGTTGCACTCCTTCAGCAAGCCACTGACGCAATGCATCGAGGAGATCTTGCCTCCGCCGCGAAGAATTTTCGGTGCGCCTTCAGAACGCCATTCGCAAACGGATCGAGTCTTCCGAACTGTCCCCCGGCGATCTCGTCGCTTCGGAACGCGAGTTGGCCAGACCCCCCAAAGTGGGCCTGATGACCGCGCGCCATGCCCTCGGCGGACTGGAACGCGAGGGCGTAGTCGAACGCCGGCGCGGTGCGGGCACATTTGTAGCGGCCCCCAAAATCCACTTCAATAGCCTAATGAGCTACTCCGAGCACATGTCCAGCCGGGGACTCAGCCCCGTAAGCGCTAACTTAAGGAATGGAGCGGACCTGGGTTGTGTCCGATAAAAACGGGCGGATTTCGCTCCCGGTGACTTCGCTGCGTTCACTTAGGGTGCCATCAGGAATTACTACCCCGAATTCCAGTTGATCGATGTCTAAGATCGTCTGGTCGCCTGGGTCGGGAAATTTCTTGGGGAGGCTATAGGCGAAATCAAGCGCAGTGATGCGATCGCGGTTGAGTGGAGCGATTTCCCACACGACATGGTTCCACATGTGGTTCTTGAGAATAACCGACTCGTGGCGGCCCTCGTTATACGGGTCGGGCAACTTATGGGAGCCGTCATTGTGGAGGACCAAAGAACAAGAGATGGCGGGCGCGCCGATGACATCGGGGTAGACCCAAAGAGAGATGCGGTTGTACGGCTCCAGTCTTCGCCGGGAAACTTTCTGGTCGTCACAAGATCCTCCCACTCCCCGCTGCCGCCAACTTGGTCGACACTGGTAGTAGAACGGATTCGCAGGGAGTGCCGGCCATCTTTGGCGTGGACGTCGGTTAAAATCATCTCTCCCGCGCCGGTGAACGACCAGGCGGAGAGGTCCTCCATGCTGTCCAGCCCGCGCGAATTGAGGACTTTCTTGTTCAGCCATCGGAATTCAGCGCCGTCTTCATATCTCGCCTGCATGGGCATCTGGGGCGCGATTTGCTGTGCCGTGAGAAACGCACCCAAACAAAAGATGCACGGGATAGTGGTAATGCTGAACCAGCGCCATCGGTCCTCGCCAGTGAGCAAACGTTTCGTTCGAACGCTTCTGCTTGTCTTAATCGTCAAAACTTCAAGCTTCATCCCAGAGCTCTGCTCACAAGACGCGGGACCAGGTCCGATCCAGTTCACAAATGTAACTGCCGCAGCGGGTATCAAGTTTGTTCACTTCAAAGGGAATAAAGGTATTTCGATTAACCGCGAGGAGTTTGGTCCGGGAGTTTGCGTCGCCGATTTCGATGGCGATGGCTGGCAGGACATTTATTTCGTCAATGGACGCGATCTTTACAATCGAGGAATTTCTGTCAGCAACGCACTGTATCGCAACAACGGTGACGGCACATTCACCGATGTCACTGAAAAAGCCGGTGTGCCCGGGTCCGGATACGGGCTGGGTTGCGTGTGGGGAGATTTCAACAATGACGGTTTTCCCGATCTTTTTGTGACTCAATATGGCCGCAATGTCTTATATCTCAACAACGGCGATGGAACGTTTACCGACATTACAGATAAGGCTGGAGTTGCCGGCACCGAATCCGGGGCGTTTCATTCAGGAGCCACATTTTTTGATTACGACCGCGATGGCTGGCTCGATCTCTATGTGGGGAGCTACGTCGTTCTGGGGGACAAACGTTACTGCCAGTTGGGCGACGTCCTAAGCAGTTGCGCTCCGAGCGAATACCGCGGCAGTCCGGACGCGCTGTATCACAATAATCGCGACGGCACCTTCACCAACGTGACTGCTGCGGCGAAAATCTATCAGCCCGAAGGCAAGAATCTCTCAGTAGCGGCTGCAGACTATGACGATGACGGATGGCCGGATTTGTTCGTCGCCAACGATGGGCTGAATGCTTATCTCTATCACAATGAACGTAACGGCACGTTCAAAGAGATCGGACTTGTCAGCGGCATGGCGCTAACCGCCCAAGGAAGGGTGATGGCGGCGATGTGCATTTCTCTCGGAGACTATGACCACGATGGCCGGCTCGACCTTTACATTTCAGATTTCCAGCGCTCGTCAGACCATCTCTGGCACAACGAGGGCAAAGGCTTGTTTGACGAGGTCAGCGAACAAGCCGGCATCACCCGGCAAACACGCGACGTGCTGAGCTTCGGCGGCGGTTTTTTCGATTATGACAACGACGGATGGCTGGACCTTTTTATCGCTAACGGCCATGTCTATCCCGAAGTGGAGCAAGCAACCCCGGGCACGCACTACAAGCAGATCAATTCTCTGTTGCACAATGAAGGGAATGGGAGGTTTGCTGAAGTTGGCAAAGTGTCCGGAAATGGTTTTGCGACCCCCTACGTAGGCCGTGGAGTTGCTTTCGCCGATTTCGGCAATGACGGATTTATGGATGTGGTGGTAGCAAACAACGGAGATCCGCCTCTTCTGCTCCACAACAGCGGGGGCAATGGCAACCACTTCCTCAATTTCAGGTTGCTAGGAACCAAGAGTAATCGGGACGGAATGGGAGCCCGCATCCGGGTAGTTGCGGGGACAACGGCGCAAATTCGGGAGATCGCCGGAGGAGGAAGTTATCTTTCCCAAAGCGACCTGCGTGCTAATTTTGGCTTGGGCAAGGCGAAGAGCGCAGAGACCGTCGAAATAGCTTGGCCGAGCGGACAAAAACAAGTTTTTCGCAACGTCGATGCCGATAAGTTTTACTTGATCGAAGAAGGAAAAGATCAGCTGCAACTGCAGCAATTCTCGCGCAAGAAGCCTTGAGCGAAGTCCCACAAGATTCTTCTAGCGAAATCTTCGGATCAAAAGGGTGTGCCGGTCCGAGCGATACAGACCTAATACATAGAGTGCTGTCTTTCCCTTGGTGGAGTAGATCACCTGGCGTATTCGGAGGACGGGCGCACCGTGGGAAATACCCAGAAGTTTAGCGGTATAAGGGTCAGCGGTGGTGGCGTCGATTTCTTCGTCGGCGTGGGCTATCTCCAGCCCGTAATCGTGCTCCAGAACAGAAAAAAGAGAGACCCGGTCCAAAGACGCTTGAGTCAGGCCAACGAAGTCGTCGGCTGATAGATAACAGGTCTCGATAGCAAACGGCTCACCTGCGCCCAAGCGCAGTCGTTCTATCTTAATCAGCCGGCTGGTGGCCGGCAGAGCAAGTCGCGCAGCAATCTCCTGTTCGGTGTCGATTACGCCGAGAGATAGCAATTTCGAGGACACCGACAGACTCCGGCCTGACATTTGTTCGGTGTAGCTCATCAGCTTATTGAAATGGATCTTTGGTGGGGCTACGAATGTACCCGCCCCAAGGCGACGCACGACCATGCCCTCGCGTTCCAGTCCCGCCAAAGCATGGCGGGCCGTCATGAGGCTAACGCGATGAATCTTCGCCAGTTCACGTTCAGAGTTGACCGCGTCACCAGGTTTCAACTGCCCCGATTCGAGCCGTTTTAGGATCGCACCCTGAATTCGCTTGTACGCGGGCATCCCGTTTCGCGGGGATTGTCGCATGAACACTCCATTGGCACGTGCACCATACTACACGAGTGCTACATAGCTCAATATGAAATTGCAAAGAATCTATTTGCAGGTTTAAGTTCTTAACCAGGCGCTTGATTCAAGAACAACCCGCACCGATAGAATCTTGACACGCAAGAACAACCAGGAGACACGGCGGGTAGTTCTGGATGGAGCAGTGAATTCTTGAATGACGACCAGCGATTTGTTCAATAGTATGGATAATTAAAGTCTTCGACTGCTGGTTCCGTTTTTCATAGGAAGCGAGCACCCATGAAGGGAGGCTCCCCGGAATCCGACTGGGCATTCCCAAAATAAATTTGCCGTTGATGCATTTTTTTCTTGACCTAAGCAAGCGATGTGCTATATAGCATGACCCCACGCAGTTTTCTGGGGAAAAGTGTACTGAGGAGGTTCTGTGATGACGGGACGACGGTCAGTTGTGTTTTGTTACCTATTGTTTCTTTTGATGGCGATTGGGTGCGCGGTTCAGTTTGCCGGGGGCCAGGAAGTAACGGCCGCCATTGTAGGAACGGTGGTGGACTCCAGCGGGGCCCCCATTAGGGGCGCGAAGGTCACGGCGAACGACGTAGAACGAGGCACCGTGTATGTAGGTGAGACCAACGATTCCGGCGCGTATGACATCAACCGCATTCCCGTTGGAAATTACGAACTGAAAGTGACCGCCCCTGGTTTTCAGACGTCAGTCCATCCGGCGTTCACTTTGGTGCTCAACCAGACGGCGCGTGTCGACGTACAAATGAAAGTGGGACAGGTTACGCAGACGGTGGAAGTCACGGGCGCCGCCCCCATCCTAAAGACTGAGAGCACCACAGTCGACACCATCATTGATGCCAACACGAATGACCGACTGCCACTGGCCACCCGCAATTATGTGCAGCTCACTTTGCTGGCGCCGGGCTCCGTCACACCGAACCCGGACAGCTTTAACAATGGTGACAACACGGCTAACGGCGGACGACCCTACATCAACGGGAACCGGGAACAGGCCAACAACTTTATTCTCGACGGCATGGACAACAACCAGGTCTCGGATAACCTGGTCGGCTTTACTCCGGCGCCGGATGCGATCGAGGAATTCAACCTCATCACCCAGAATGCCCCCGCGGAATTCGGCAACTACCAGGGCGGCATTGTCAGCGCAACGATCAAGTCGGGGACGAATGCGTTTCACGGCGACTTGTGGGAGTACTTCCGCAACGACAAGCTGAATGCGAATAAATGGGAGAACGGGTTCTCGGGCCCTGGACAAGCACTCCCTAAGGACAAGCTCCGCTGGAACATGTTCGGCGGTACGATTGGCGGTCCGATCGTCAAGAACAAGCTGTTTTTCTTCTTCGATTGGCAGTCCCAGCGTTTCGACCACCCGTCCAGCACACAGAAGGTAGGTGTCTTCACGACCGCCGAGCGGGGGGGGAACTTTGGAGATATTTGTAACAGCGGATTCACAGCAGGAATTTGTAAGGACAGGGATAGCAAGGGCAATATCATAAACCAGCTCTACGATCCCTTCGTTGCCGGAAACCCGGCCTTCCTGAACAACGTGATTACAGAACCCATCGATCCTGTTGCTCAGAAACTTTTCGCGTCATCGCTGTACCTGTCTCCTACTGGCCCGGGTCTTCAGAATAACGCCACCTACACAACGGTTTCGAAGCTTAACAACGACCAGTACGACATAAAGATCGATTACAATGTCAGTTCGAAGGATCACCTTTTCGGGCGCTACTCGCACGCCAAACAGCACAATCCAAGTGACAACTCGTTTGCGCTGCTGGGAGGCGGCTTTTCGGATGCTCCGATTGAGAATGTCGCGGTAGATTGGAGCCACACTTTCAGTCCAACTCTATTGAACGATGCGCGTGTTGGGATCAATCACGTTCGCTTGCACAATGGGCCGACGTTTAGCAGCGGGGCTGCAGCCGCCGGAACCGATTTTGGCATTGCCGGTGCAAACGCCAACCGGCAGGGGCTGCTGTTCCTGGACTTCGACACAAACGGCGGAGCGCTCACCAACGTTGGTAACAGCTGGATCGAGCAGAAATTTCAAGATGCGGTGATTCAGGCATCCGACGCCGTGGTCCTCACCCATAGCCGCCATGTCTTCCACACTGGATTCGAGTATTGGCGGGATCGCATTAACACCTTCTATACCGGAAACAACGGGGCCTTGGGTCAAATCCAGTTCAACGGCCAGTTCTCTTCCAATAATCCCGCCGGGGCTTCACATAGTGGTGGTTATGGTGGAGCGGATTTCTATCTCGGTGTTCCCGATGAGTATCAGCGAGGTATACCAGGTGGCGAATGGGGCCAGCGCGCCAGCATATTCGGAGCATACCTCCAGGATGACTGGAGGGCTACCGATCGCCTGACCGTCAATCTGGGTCTGCGCTATGAGGCGCACACCCCTTGGATCGAAGAAAAGAACCGCCAGGACAACTTCGACTTGCTCACTGGACAGGTCATTGCGCCGAATTGCTCAATTGTGAACCTTGGGACTGCTCCGGTAACTTGCAGAAATGGCAGTGCCGGCCTCTACAATGGCACCTACGGAGGAAAGGATTTCCAGCCCCGCATCGGCTTGGCTTGGACTCCAGGGGCCCTTGGCGGGAAGTCTGTCCTTCGGTCGGCCTTCAGTATCTCGTCATATCTGGAAGGCACCGGCACGAATTTGCGTCTTCCCATCAACCCGCCGTTCACTCCGGCGGAAACCCGAAACGCTTTTGGTACCCCGAGCTTTCCAGCAAATTACCGGACCGAAGATGGAATCGTTCCCGTCGGCGCAGGCGGCGACCCATTTGCCGGGGCGTTGGTTCGCGTTTGGGATCCTCATGTGCAACCTGCGGTGACTTACCAGTGGAACTTCACTTGGCAACAACAACTTTCCAACTCGATGACGTTCCAAGCTGGCTACGTGGGACAGCATGGAATACATGAGATGGTTCCAACCCCGTACCTGCAGCAGCGTTTGCCCGGTGAAGCCGGCTGCCCTGCGGCGTCCGCGACCAACTGCCCCAGCATTTACTTCTCGGGAAATCCGGCGTTCCAGAAGGACATCTCTCAGATCTCGGGCACGGCCTCGACGGGAAGTTCCAACTATCACGCTCTTCAGGCAGTGCTGCAGAAGCGTTACTCCAACGGGTTGCAATACCAGGTGGCGTACACCTTCTCGCGCTGCCGGACTGACAACAGCGGCTATTACGGAAATTGGGGTGCGCAGGCAGCTCCGGCCAATCCCTACTACCAAAACCTCTATGCCCCGAAAGCCGATTGGGCGAACTGCTATTTCGATTCCAAGAATGTGCTGTCCGCCTACGCGGTCTACGAGATTCCATTCGGTCACGGGAAACGTTGGGGCAGCGGGTCGAATGCTGTCGTAAATGGCGTGGTCGGCGGGTGGTCCGTCAGCCCAATCGTCTCGGTGCACTCTGGATTCCCGGTGGCGCTGTATGACTTCAACTTCGCCAACGGTGATTCCGCTAGCACAGGTAGCCGCGGATTGCGCCCGGATTGCGGCTCCGGAGCAGGCAGAACCTTCGGAAGGCAAAAGTACTTTGATCCGAGCAGCGGCGCGTTCTCCGGTTATCGATGGTTCGACCCCACTCCGTATACTGATCCCGCCAACGTATTCGGGACGTGTCCGGCGCAGGGACCGGTAGTCGGACCTGGCTATGCGGATGCGGATCTAAGTCTGCAGAAGAACTTCCAATTTACAGAGCGAGCGAGGCTGCAGTTCCGAGGCGACTTCATAAACGCGTTCAACCACGTAAACCTGAACTCGCCTAACTCGTCGTGCTGCGGCGGCACGATGGGTGTAACCAGTAGTTCATCAAGTCCGCGAGTCATCCAGTTTGCGCTCAAGCTTTACTATTGAGCCCGCTGATATGATGTGGGGCAGGTGTTTTTTCCAACATCTGCCCCTTTTCATGTCCCCACTACAGTGCGCGATTCTTATTCTTGCCCTCGGAAGTCTGGGCAAGGCATTCGGCCAAGCCACAAGACCAGACCCCGCGAGTGATGTTACCAGCGCGCAGCGGGCCATCAAACTTGCAAAGACCGGCCATTGCGAAGAGGCGGTACCCGCACTCAAGCGAGCATTTCAGCGAATCAACGACAAAACTGTAAAGCGCACCGCAGCTTTTGCCGGGGTGCGCTGCGCCATGCTGGTGAACCAAATAGACGCTGCACTCGACTTCCTGCGGCTTCTGAATCACGAATTTCCCAACGATCCCGAAGTCCTCTCTCTTTCCGTTCACACCTACTCCGATCTCTCAACGAGGGCGGCGCAGCAACTGGCAATGACGGCGCCGAACTCGGTTGAGGCGCATAAGCTGAATGCAGAGGCCCTCGAAGCACAAGGAAAATGGGACGCTGCGGAAAAAGAATATAAATTTGTCCTGCAAAGGAATCCACAGAACCCCGGAATTCATTTCCTTCTCGGGCGGTTGCTGCTGTCGAAGCCTGATCCGGGCCCGACGGTTGCGGAAGAAGCCAAGAAAGAGTTCGAAGAGGAACTGGCAATCGATCCCACGAACGCCGGAGCGGAATATGTGTTGGGAGAATTGGCGCGCGAAGCGAGTCAATATCCCGAGGCTATTCGGCATTTTTCTCGCGCGACAGAGCTGGATGCCAGCTTCGGGGACGCGTTCCTGGGACTAGGCACCGCGTTACTTTCGGCCAAGCGCTTCTCGGATGCGATTCCGCCGCTTGAGACGGCCGTCAAGCTTGAGCCTAGGAATCCGGGCGCTCACTATAGTCTGGCGACGGCGCTGACGCGGGCGGGCCGCAAAAAGGATGCAGACAAGGAATTCGCGATTCACCGTCAAATGACGCAGAAAGGCGAGGCTGGACAAGAACAACCTGCTCCGCCGCAAGATCCGAACTAAGCGAAACGAAATGACATGTTTGATTGACATGTTTAATTAGTGTCTGTTCTGCGTAGAATCATTACCGAGAAGCAGTGATCAGGCCCTCTTCACAGCTAGCCAGCGCTCGATTCGAGATCTCGCGGCGGCATTTCCTCCGTGGGATTGCCGGCAGTTTCGTTGTCAGCGGGATACCGCGGGTTGTCGGCGCGCTGCCCGATCCCGTTTATCCATTTGAAGAGATCACACCCCAGACGAGCGGCATCACGTGGGTGCACACCGCCGGTAAGTCCACTGCGCGATACTTACCTGAAACCACCGGACCCGGCTGCGCTTTCCTCGATTACGACAACGATGGCTGGATGGACATCTACCTGGTGAACAGCGGGAAGTGCGATTTCTATGACCCGAACCCACCTCTTCGCAACGCACTCTATCGCAATAACCGCGACGGCAGCTTTACCGACGTGACGGAAAAAGCCCGAGTTGCAGGCGGTGGATACGGCCAGGGAGTGGCTGTGGGAGACTACGACGGCGACGGCTACCCGGACCTTTACGTTACCCAATATGGAAGAAGCATTCTGTACCACAACAATGGTGACGGCACCTTCACAGATGTGACCGGGAAGGCCGGAGTGGCCGCGCCAGGATGGTCATCGAGCGCGGTCTGGTTCGATTACGATAACGATGGGCGGCTCGATCTGTTTGTCTGCCAATTTGTGGAGTTTTCTAAAGCCCTCAATAAATCCTGCGGTCCCGGCGAAGAAGGCAAACACGGGTACTGCATCCCGCGTCTCTATCAGCCCATGCCGAGCTGGCTGTTTCATAACAATGGCGACGGAACTTTCACCGATGTCAGCAAAGCGTCAGGCATCGCCAATTATCCTGGGAAGGCCTGGGGTGTGGTGGCGACTGACGTCAACAACGACGGCCGTCTCGACCTGTTTGTCGGCAACGACACGGTACCAAACTTTCTCTTTATGAATCGAGCCAACGGCAAGTTCGAAGAAACTGCTACGGCTGCGGGAGTGGCCTACAGCGCCGACGGACGGGCTCGTTCCGGCATGGGAGTGGATTCCGCCGACTTCAACCAGGACGGTTGGATGGACTTATTCGTAGCCAACATCGACCGCGAGATGTTCTCGATCTATCAGAACAACCACGATGAAACCTTCGATGATCAGGCAGGACGGACTGGCATTGGCTCCGCCACCCGGCCGATGAGTGGCTGGGGATTGAAGTTCTTCGATTATGACAATGACGGTGATCTCGATCTGTTTCTTGCCAATGGCAATCCGGATGACCTCATCGAGAGCCTACACAGCCAGGTCAAATATCAGGAGCCGCTGATGCTCTTTCACAACACCGGGAAAAGCTTCCAGAATGTCAGTGCGCAGAGCGGTCCCGTCTTTGCGAAGCCGCTATCCGCCCGTGGCATGGCTATTGGGGATTTCAACAACGACGGGGCGGTGGATGTCTTGGTCGCGGTGAACGACGCCGCGCCCGTGCTCTTGCGCAATAGCGTCGGAAATCAAAACCATTGGCTGGGAGTAAAACTCGTGGGAAAAAAGTCAAATCCTGACGCCGTCGGTGCGCGCATCACCTATCAGGCGGCAGACTTGAAAAGAAGCCAGACGAAAGTTGGAGGGGGCAGTTTCCTGTCTTCGCATGACCCGCGTATAGTGCTCGGTATTGGGAAACGACCCAGGATTGACTGGCTGGAAATAAAATGGCCGCAGCCCAGCGCTGCAATAGAACGACTCACGGACCTACCCATCGACCGTTACGTCACGATTGTCGAAGGCAAAGGCAAATGGGCGTAGGGCCGTCGCAGTTTGAACCCATCACGACGTTCATGGGAAATGTTGCTCCTTTTCGTTTGTTTTAGCGCCAGCCCAGTTCGCCAACTCTAGAGCGCACCGCCGTCTCTGGCAACGAGTCACCCGAGCTAGATGCAGTAGCAGCGTACGCAACAGTCCCCACGAACACAATAAATTGCCCCTTAAGTTAGCGCTTATGGGACTCAGCTCCCGGTCGCGAGTGCTGGTGTCAAAGATCATTGAACATGAGCCGGAAGTGGCGGCTCGACTCGGCTTACCCGCGACCAGCGCCCTGGTCAAGATTGAACGCCTGCGCGAGACCGGCGACGACCCCTTTGCCCTGGAAACGTGCTACCTCCCGGCCAGCGAGTTTGCCGGATTAGTGAAAGCTCCCCTGGGCAGGGTTTCCTTGTTTTGCGACCTTGGAGCACGACTATGGCGTAGATCTCGCCTATGCTGATGAGGAAGTCGACGCCACCGCTGTTGAGGCGAGCATTGCCGAATTGCTGGGCGTGCCGCGCGGAGCTTCGGTGCTGCGCATTCGCCAGGTGATTTACTCGTCCAAGGGAAAAGCTACCATCTACGGAGTCGGCTTCTATCGCTCCGAGCGCCATACCCTGTTCATCCGCTGCTTTCGCTAGCTCTAATCCGGTTCCGGCGCCGCCGCGAGAATATGTTCGTCGCGTCAATAGGAACCTGTAACCACAGCGTCTTCTGGATAACCAGGCACGCCAAACTCGGGAACATCGAGTCCTTCCTCTTCCGATTCGGGCGCCACGCGCATGCTTTTTACTTTGTTCACGATCCCGAAAACGGCGAACGTTGCTCCGAAGGCCCAGACGGCGTACAAACTCGCTCCCATCAGCTGAACCCAGAACTGCCGAATGTCACCGTGAATCAGTCCGGTGACCCCTTGGCCTGTGTGCCCCAGGTAACTCGCAGCGCCCACACCGTTCCAGCCGGAGCCGTAAGTGCCGTCCGCAAAAATACCGACGCTGACGGCTCCCAGCCAGCCGCAAAAGCCGTGCACGGAAACCGCTCCGCAAGGATCGTCGATCTTGAGAACGCGCTCATTGAACAGCACACCGCCGCAGACCACGCAGCCGGCCAGCACCCCTATAACGACCGACGAAGTGGGAGACACAAATGCGCACGGAGCCGTGATCGCAACCAAGCCCGCCAACATTCCGTTACAAGCCATCGTAATGTCGGGCTTGCCGAACAGGAAATACCAGATGAGCATCGCGGTTGCCGAGCCCGCGACGGCTGCGAGGTTGGTGTTGACTGCCACGACCGAAATGCGCAGGTCGGTCGCGCCCAGCGTGGACCCAGGATTGAATCCCATCCACCCGAAGAGCAGAATAAATGTGCCGGTCACCACGTAGACAATGTTATGAGCGGGAAAGGCGCGAATCCTTCCACCGGGACCAAATTTTCTCAGACGTGGCCCCAGGAGGATAGCGAGGGCCATGGCACAGAACCCGCCGACAGCATGTACTACGCTGGAACCGGCAAAATCGACATAGCCGTGACCCAGATGCATGGTCGATCCCAGTTGCGACAGCCAGCCACCGCCCCACGTCCAGCAACCGGATATCGGGTAGAGGATCGCGCCAACAAAGAGTTCACAGAGCAGAAACGCCCAGAAACTAATGCGCTCGCAGATCGCACCCACGATGATGTATCCAGCAGTCTCCATGAACACGACTTCAAACAACGCCAGGCAGTTGCTGCCGCTGTCATAAGCGGGGCCCAGGAAAAAAAATCCTTTCCCGCCAACAAATCCCCATTGACCGCTGCCGATTAGAAAATGATTCAACGTGGGCACGCCACCCAGATTGGTGGGTGCGGCATTGATTGCGACCGCTCCAAACTGGAATGCGTATCCCACGGCGTAGTAGGCGAGGAAGGCGAAAACGTAGGCGGCGAAGTTCAGCATCATGAGATGCGCCGCATTCTTCTTCTGCACCAGTCCACAGGTGAGCAAGGCAAACCCCGCCTGCATGAATAGGACGAGATAACCCGTGTTTAACGTCCATGCGAAGTTGGTCGCCACGCGAACATGTCCGACACTGTCGGCCAGTTTTACCGCGAGCGGTTCCCGTGCGGCTTGGGCCTGAAAGTCGTCGAACGCCTTCTTGTTTTGTATATAGTCTGGAGCTGTCTTATCGAGAGGTTCTGGAACGACAAAGGGATTGCCGGCGGCATCGACGGCAGTCGTCTTGTCCCCGGTCGTGGTGCCGGCTGGATCCGGCTTGGGCCCATCGTCGGCAAAACCGATAGCAGATAGCCCGGCCAACATTCCGGCCAGCACAACGAGCACGGCGCCGGCTGCCACAAATGGACTCCGCAGAGAGCCTCTCCCTGCTCGTTTGCTCATCTTAGAATGCTCCTGTTTATGAGGTGACCGATATGTCGTGAAAAAATTCAGTGATCGCGCGCGCAGATCAATCGAACCGCCGGCGCAGGCCCCTCCGGTCCCGCGCCGACAATCCGCAGAGCGAACCAGCTGGAATCAATGCGCCGACGATAAATGCGGTAATTCGGTCCGTCCAATACAAATTTCTTATAGCAACCATCAGAAAAGTCTGGTCCCGGCGGCGCGAGATCAGAGACGATTCCGCTCGGTCTTCCTGAAGTTATTCCTGATATCCTCGCTCGCACGCGGTCGAGATACCCGGCCGCGAAATCGACTAAAATGTTGGGCCCTGCCAGGGAAATAATCGAGATCGACAGGAAAGCAAAATTTGTTCTGCATGGCATTGAGGGCGAAAAATGCCCATGAGCTCAAGCGAACTCGCAAAACGTTTCGAAAAACGATTCGCCGATCATCCCAGAATCTTTCGTGCCCCCGGACGCGTCAACCTCATCGGCGAACACACTGACTACAATGACGGCTTCGTCATGCCCGCCGCTGTCGCCTTCTCCACATATGTAGCGATCGCAAAGCGGTCGGATCATAAACTGCTGATTCACTCCGAAGAAATCCCGGGCAGTTTCGAGTTCGACATTCGGCACTTGCCCGAGCGGGGCACCGGCGCGTGGTGTGACTACGTGTTGGGCGTCGCCAGCGTCCTGCGCCAACGCACAATCCAACTGCCCGGCGCGAACCTGTTGGTCCACGGCGAAGTTCCGATCGGCGCGGGACTGAGTTCCTCCGCAGCCCTCGAAGTTGCCTCTGCCCTGGCCCTGATGAGTATGGCGAAAAGCCAGCTGCCGTTGCCTGAGGTCGCCCAGCTCTGCCGCCAAGCCGAGAACAGTTTTGTTGGCGCCCGAGTTGGAATCATGGACCAGTTCATCTCCTGCATGGGAAAAGCCGGCCATGCGGTTCTTCTGGATTGCCGTTCCCTGCAATTTCAGCCAGTTCCTATCCCTGCAGGCATTCGCCTTGTAGTTTGCAACACCATGGTGAAGCACGATCTGGCTTCAGGGGCCTACAATGCCCGGCGCGAAGAATGCGAAGAAGTAGTGAGATTTTTTCAGAAGTGGGATCCCAGAATCCGCGCCTTGCGTGATGTGTCGGCGGAACTGCTGGACCAGCACGGCAAAGAGCTGCCCGCTACCATCGCCAAACGCTCCACCCACGTCGTCCGCGAGAATAAACGGACGCTCGAAGCGGCCCACGCCCTTACCGCAGGCGATCTGGATCGAATGAAGAACTTGATGCGCGATTCCCATGCCAGTCTGCGCGACCTCTACGAGGTCAGCTGCAGGGAACTCGACATCATGGTCGACGCAGCCGAAGCCTTGCCGGGCTACTGCGGGGGCCGCATGACCGGAGGCGGGTTCGGAGGGTGCACGGTCAATCTCGTGCGCGAAGAAAATGCGGACGACTTCACGCAGGCAATTGCCGAGCTCTATCGGCAGAGAACTGGAATCAATCCTGACGTATACCTCTGTACTGCTGAAGATGGAGCTGAAGAGGTGACCTAGAGAATGACTGGTCCCGAGTCATCGCTCTGCGACGTTCGGAGACCAGCCCTGCAGTTTGACCAGCCAATTCGCCGGCTCCGGCAGGATCGCGAACTTGGGTAGTTCCCCGCGGACCATGGCCACTTCATCGCAACAATGAAAGCGCGGACAAGCGTGACAATCCTTGTAGATCTTGTCGGGAAGATCCTCGCGCTGTGCGACCGAGAATCCCTGGCCCGCGAAGAAATCCGGCTTGCGCGTGAACAGGCAGATGCAAGCCACCCGATGTCGCTTGGCCTCAGCCAGCAGCGTTTTGACCAGCCGTCCGCCTCCGCCTTTGCCCTGAGCCCAGGGCGCGACCGTGATCGAGCGAATTTCCGCCAGGTGCGTGCCATAGAGATGCAACGCGCCGCAGCCGAGGATGCGGCCACTATCTTCCAGAACCACGAAGTCGCGGACGTTCTCGCAAATTTCCGGCAGAGTGCGCGGTAGCAGCGTACCGTCCCCTGAGTATGCCGCGATCAACTCGTGAATCTGCTGGGCATCGGGCAAAATCGCTTTACGCGTGCGCATGGGCCTCCTCGCGAAGAGACTCGATCTTCTTTCTAGTGGCGTTGATTGCTTGCCGCACCCGGCTTGGCGCCGTGCCTCCCGCAACATCGTGGACCGCGAGCACGGAAGCCAGCTTCAGCGACTCATAAAAATCCTGATCAAATGCTGGTGTGAGCGATCGCAGTTCCTCAAAAGGCAAGTCCTGCAGTTCGCAGTTCCGCTCGATACAAATCTGTACCGCCTTGCCAATCCGCTCATGTGCCAGACGGGAAGGCACCCCGCGCTTCACCAAATATGTGGCCGCGGCCCACGCGTTCATAAATCCCGACTCTGCCGCCTGCTGCATACGCTCGTGATTGAACTCCACCGCTTTCATCCATCCGGTCACGAGGGGCAACATCTGCATGAGCGTGTCGGACGAGTCGAACAGCGGCTCCTGCGTTTCCTGCAGGTCTTTGTTGTACGCCAAAGGCAAACCCTTGACCGCCACCATGAGCGCAGTGGCGTTTCCGAGAATGCGCCCGCTCTTGCCCCGGACCAGTTCGAGCAGGTCGGGATTCTTTTTCTGCGGCATCGCACTGCTTCCGGTCGAGTAAGCTTCGGGCAGAGCCAAAAATCCGTACTCCCGCGAAGAAAACAAAATCATCTCCTCCGCCCAGCGGCTCAGATGCAGCGCGAGCAGCGACAGCGCATTCACAAACTCAAGCACAAAGTCCCGATCGCTGGTGGCGTCGATACTGTTGGACGTCGCGCCATCGAACCCTAGATTGGCCGCCACGAAAGAACGATCCATCGACAGCGTCGCGCCAGCCACTGCACCTGATCCCAGCGGGCATACGTTCAACCGCCTTCTGCAATCTGCCAGCCGGTCCGCGTCCCGCAAAAACATTTCGACATAGGAAAGCTGCCAATGCCCAAGCAGAACCGGCTCAGCTCTCTGCAGATGCGTGTACGCCGGCATGGTGGCGTCCCCCGCCTTCTCGGCGCGATCCGTCAGCACAGTGCACAGTTCCGCGAGTTCATGACGAAGTTGATCAATCGTTGCTCTCACGTATAACCTCAGATCGGTTGCAATCTGCTCATTGCGGCTGCGTCCGCTATGCAGCTTGTAACCAATCTCGCCGATCAGTGAGACCAGTTGCTTTTCCACGAAATGATGCACGTCCTCGGCTTCATCATCGTCGAGAAATGTGGGCGATGCGCCCGCCTTCTCGCCGACCTGTTTCAGCCCCTGCAGGATGCTGATCAGTTCGTCAGACGAGAGAGTGCCCGTATTCTTTAGCGCCCGCGCATGCGCGCCACTAGCCGCGAGTTCGTGAACAAGCAATCGCCGATCGAAGTTGAACGATCGCTGCCACCGTTCGAATTCAGGGTCCAGCGGCTGCTTGAACCTTCCCGACCACATCTTCATCGTGTGACCTCCACACGAGCCCGCGCCCGCGATCGAGACGGCAATCCCAGAATGCGAATGAACCCCGCCGCATCCTTCTGGTCATAACTATCGCCCATGGTGAACGACGAAAGATCAGTGCGGTAGAGCGAGTGCTCCGATTCGCGGCTCACGACCGAAACATTTCCTTTATAGAGCGACAGAGTAACGCTACCCGTCATCTCTTTCTGCGTGCTCTCGACGAACGCATCCAGCGCTTCGCGCAGCGGCGCGAACCACAGACCAAAGTAAACCAGTTCCGCATACTTCAGACCAATGTGCTGCTTGAAGTGAGATACGTCGCGCTCCAGACATAGCGCCTCCAATTCGCGATGAGCCGCGATCAGCAGCGTGCCCCCAGGAGTCTCATAGCATCCTCGCGACTTAATTCCGACAAACCGATTCTCGACGATGTCCGCGCGCCCGATCGCATTGCGCGCGCCAATTTCATTCAACAATTCCACCAGCGATACCGGCTCCATCTTCATCCCGTTCACCGAAACCGGAACTCCCTGGGCAAAGCCGATGCGCACCTGCTCTTCCTTATCCGGCGCTTCCTGCGGCGAGCGCGTGATCTGCCACGTCGTCGTCAAAGGCGCGTTCCCGGCATCCTCCAATTCGCCGCCTTCGTGGCTGATGTGCCACAAGTTGCGATCACGGCTGTGAATCTTTTCGCGGCTGGCCGCCACCGGAATTCCGTGCTGGTCGGCGTAGTCCAGGCAGTCCTCGCGCGACTTCAACGTCCACTCCCGCCACGGCGCAATGATCTTCAACTCCGGAGCCAGAGCCTGGTAGGTCAATTCAAAGCGGACCTGGTCGTTGCCCTTGCCCGTGCATCCGTGCGCCACCGCCGTCGCACCTTCGCGCAAAGCCACTTCCACCTGATGTTTCGCAATCACCGGGCGCGCCAGCGAAGTCCCGAGCAGATACTTGTGCTCGTAAACCGCTCCAGCCTTTAACGCCGGGAACACATACTCAGTCAAGAATTCTTCGCGGAGGTCCTCTACGATCACTTTGCTGGCGCCGGTTTTATAGGCTTTCTCGACGACAGCATCGATGTCATCTCCCTGCCCAACATCGCCGACCATCGCGATAACGTCGTAGGAATAATGTTCCTTCAACCAGGGAATGATGATCGATGTATCCAATCCACCGGAATAAGCCAGCACAACTTTTTCAGGCATGAGCGCTCCTAGCGGGCAGGCGAACGGCGCCGCCCAGCAATAAATAAAGAATGGATTTCTGAACGTGCAGACGGTTCTCCGCCTGTTCGAAGATGACCGAGTTTTCCGAGTCCATCACTTCGTCAGTGACTTCCTCGCCGCGATGCGCCGGCAGACAATGCATGAACGCCGCGTAGGGCGCTGCTTCCGCCATGAGTTCCCGGTTCACCTGATAAGATCGGAATATTTCGGCTCGCTGTGCGGCCTCATGCTCCTGACCCATGCTCGCCCAGGCGTCGGTATAAACCGCGTCCACGCCAGCGACCGCTGCATGCGGATCGGTCAGCAATTCGATGCGAGCCCCCGTCTGTTTCGCGATCTTGCGTGCCTCGGCAACAATCTGCGCATTCGGTGAATATCCGTTCGGCGTGGCGATCCGGATCGAAGACCCAAGGCACGCACAAGTCAGCATAAGCGAATGCGCCACGTTATTACCGTCGCCGACATAGGACAGCGTGATCTTCTTCAAATCGCCAAATCGCTCTTGCAACGTGAAATAATCCGCCAGCGCCTGGCAGGGATGCTCCAGATCGCTCAGCGCGTTAATCACTGGGACCGAAGCGAAACGCGCCATGCCCGCAATCGTTTCCTGCGCAAACGTGCGCAGCACGATCACGTCGACCCAACGTTCGAGATTATGCGCAATATCGCTCAACGTCTCGCGCGCATCCAGCCGGCTCTGCGACTGGTCCACGAACATCGCGGTGCCGCCGAGGCTCGTCATTCCGGCTTCGAACGTGAGCCGCGTCCTCAGCGACGGCTTCTCGAAAAACATCACCATCTGTTTCCCCGCCAACGACCGTTGAAACACCGACGGCCGCGACTTCATCAGTTCCGCCAGATGCAGTACGGCCTGAACTCCCTGTGCCCCCAGATCGCGCGTCGAAACCAGGTCCGGACACCAGAAGGTGCCGGGAAATGTTGCGGGCGCAGTTGCCGTCGCTCTGCTTTGCAATGGACTATTCAACTCTTGCTCCTTTCTTGAAAACCCTATGTCGAGATGGATAAATTCTGCGCTCAGGCGTACGTCACCTCTGTCCCGCAATTCAATTTCGCGTGATAGAACTCCGGCAAAGCCTCGGCTTCCGCCGCCGGCAAAATCCGCACTCTGCCAACTCCCTGCTTCAACGCTTGCCTGCAAGCCTCCAGCTTCGGCAACATGCCTCCGCTGATGATCGACCCCTCCACCAGATCCTGCGCCCGCTTGGTGCTGAGCCAAGGAATCACGGCCCCTTCCGCGTCTTTCACGCCGGGCACATCCGTGAGGAAAATGAGTGCGTTCGCGTGGCACGCCGCCGCGCAGGCGGCCGCCATCTCGTCCGCGTTCACGTTGTAATATTCGCCGTCCGCCCCCAGCGCGAGTGAAGCTACAACCGGGATTCCTCCCTGCTGCCACAGCGCTTCAATCCAACATGGCTCCGCAAAACAAATCTCGCCCACGAATCCCACATCGTTTCCGCGAACATGTTTGCGCCGAGCTCGAAAGCTCATGCCGTCGCCGCCGCAGAATCCAACCGCCGGCATCCCCGCACCTTGAATCGCCGCCACCACTTTCTTGTTGATCAACCCGCCCAGCACCATCAGCGCGACATCGCGAGTCTCGGCATCGGTGACCCGAAGCCCGCTGATGAATTCGCTTTGCTTGCCAAGTTGCTTCAGCATCCGCGTCAGCGCCCCGCCGCCGCCATGCACCACAGCCACGCGATGCCCATCCTGCGCTAGTTCCGCAATCGCCCGCGCGCACTTGCGCAACGTAGCGGCATCCTCCAGCGCGGCTCCTCCGATTTTGATCACGATTGTCACTGCAGTCCCTCGTCTTCCGGCCATCCATACATCAGATTCATGTTCTGCACCGCTTGTCCTGCCGCGCCTTTCAGCAGGTTGTCGATGCAGGAGATCAGCACCAATCTTCGACCATCCTCCGCCAGGCAAAATCCCAGGTCGCAATAGTTCGTCTGCAGCGAGAACTGTACCTGCGGGAGCTTCGGGGTTTGAAACACCCGCACCCAGCGCTTGCCCGAATAAAAATTTCGGAAGCACGATTCCACTTCCAGCGGCGTCATCTCGCGGTTGAGATGCAAATAGATGGTGGACAAAATCCCTCGCGGAATCGGAAGCAAATGCGGCGTAAAGATCAACTCCTGCGCGCCAAGTTCCAGTTGTTCGACAATCTCACCCACATGCCGGTGATTGAACACAGAATACGCGGACAAATTGTTGGCCACCGAAACAAAATGCGTCTTAGCTGTAGGTTCCTTGCCCGCTCCCGACACGCCGGACTTGGAATCGGAGACGATCCCATGAGTTCGATCGACCACTCCTGCCTTGAGCAGCGGCGCCAGGGCGAGAATCACGGACGTCGCGTAGCACCCAGGATTCGCCACCAGCGCGGCATTCGCCACGCGATCGCCATTTAATTCCGGCAGCCCGTACACCGCCTTCTCCGTTAGTTGAGCCGCCGTGGCCGCATCCGAATCCTGAAAGTTGTAAATCGCGCGATGTTGCTCTTCCTTCAACCGCCATGCCCCGCTCAGATCGATGACGCGCAATCCCTGAGCCAGCGCTTCCGGAACAAGCGTGCGCGAAGCCTCGTGCGGCGTCGCCAGAAACAGCAACTCGATTCCCTGTTGCTTGACCGCCGGCCACGACAGCGAATGCAACGGATACCCACCGTTGCCGGAAAGAACGGGAAACACGTCCGCTAAATCCAGCGCGCTGCTTTGGTCCGCGGCCCGCCGCAGCAGAACTGGCTTTTCCAGCCGGGGATGACGCAGAAGAATCCGCGTGAGCTCCAGGCCGGAATACCCGGTCGCGCCCAGCACCGCGGTTTTAAGTCTTGCCGTCATCTTCTATTTAACTAATAGCTGCTGCTTAAGCTGCTGCTAGCTCAGCATCTCCTCAAGGCGGCCCGCCAGTTTCCGGGCCCCATCCTTATCCGGGCAAACGATCAGAATGGTGTCGTCGCCGGCAATTGTCCCTACCACCTCGGTCCAATCGGTTTCATCCAGAGCCGCCGCCACCGGTTGCGCGCTGCCCACAATCGTTTTGATGACCAGAAGGTTCTGTGCGGAGCGGATATCGAGCACAAATTCCCGCACCAGGCGGGATACCGGAGGCAGCGCAATCCCCGCCCCGCCGTCACCGTGGGGCAGGGAATAACCGTGAGAAGTTTTGCTCAGATTCAGATCGCGAATGTCGCGCGAAAGAGTTGCCTGCCCAACCTTGAATCCCCGCTTGCGCAGGAGCCGCTGAAGATCCTCCTGGCTGGCGATCGACCCGTGCTTCAGCACGTCCAGAACCGCCCGTTGACGCAAGGTTTTATTCATCATGAATTAATATTCATGCTAATGCATAAATATGTTCTTATCTTACGGCCCTGAGCCCAGATGTCAAGAGGAAATCCCCGTACTCGTTACTTTCGCGACTCTTGAAAAACCTGCGAGAATGTACACCCTGATAGACTACTTCGCGGTCAACAGTAGCGCCGCCGGGAGCGGCAGGATTGCTCGCTTCTCTGCCCTAGAACCCGAATGAACCCGAAACCCACGCTTACAGCCGAACTAATCGCAGAGTTCCTCGGCACCTTCGTCCTCATCCTGCTCGGCAACGGAGTGGTTGCCATGGTCGTTCTGTTTCCCACGAAGAATCCCGGCGAGACCATCCACGGCGGCTTCACCAACATCACCCTCGGTTGGGGCCTGGCGGTGATGATGGGTGTTTATCTCGCAGGAAAAATTTCGGGAGCTCATCTGAACCCTGCCGTCACCTTGTCTCTTGCCGTCTTTCGCGGCTTCTCGTGGCGCAAAGTATTGCCTTTCTTCATCGCGCAGATCGCCGGAGCGTTCGTGGCCTCGGCGCTCGTCTATTGGAACTATCGGCCAGCCTTCATGCAGGCCGATCCGCAACTGGATCACACCGCCGGAGTCTTCACCACGTTTCCGGCGTTTCCGGCGATACCGCAAGCGGGCTTTCTCGATCAACTCATCGGCACTGCTTTGCTGATTCTTCTTATCTTCGCGATTGTCGACGAATTCAACGCACCTCCGGGCGCGAATCTTGCTCCCCTGCTCGTCGGCTTGGTCGTGGTTGCTATCGGCATGAGTTTTGGCGGAATGCACGGGTATGCCATCAATCCCGCGCGCGACTTCGGCCCTCGCCTCTTCACGGTAGTCGCGGGCTTTCGTAATAATGGCCTCACCGACGGAACTCGCGTCTGGTGGATTCCGGTAGTCGCACCACTGGTCGGCGGCTTGATGGGCGCAGCCCTCTATGACTTTGGAATCCGGCGCTTCCTGCGTCCATCGTAATGGGCAGCTCTGTGAACGTATAAAAACGACGTTGTCATCCTGAGAGTTTGTGACTTTTTTGAAGTTGCCAAAAATCGATGCTGCAAACAAAACAGTTACGACGACAAAATCGTCGAAAATTCAAAAAAGTCACAAACTCTGAGCGAAGCGAAGGACCTACGCAATTGCGGTGCCATCACAAGGTCTTCAGTTTCGCTGAAGATGAAGCTCCATAGTATTCTTGCGAGCGCGAACACCCGGCTCGCCGATCGAAACATTTTGGGGTGAATCGTGAAATTTGTTCTAGCGCTCGATCAGGGCACAACCAGTTCGCGAGCCATGCTATTCGATCAGGAAGGAGCCATTCGCTCGATCGCCCAGCGCGAATTTGATCAGATTTTTCCCCAGCCCGGATGGGTCGAGCATAATCCGGAGCAGATCGCCTCCTCCCAGATCGCGGTCGCTCTCGAGGCACTAGCCAGCGCCGGGGCGAGAACACACGATGTGGCCGCGATCGGTATCGCCAATCAGCGCGAGACCACGATCGTATGGAACCGCGGAACTGGAGAGCCTGTCTATAACGCAATCGTCTGGCAAGATCGTCGCACCGCCGATTTCTGCGAGCGTCTCAGAAGTGAGGGCCACGGCCGTTTGATCCAGCAGCGCACTGGCCTGCTGATCGATTCCTACTTCTCCGCCAGCAAGATATCTTGGATTTTGGACCACGTTCCTGGCGCGCGCGGCCAAGCCGACGCTGGCGGGCTCGCATTCGGGACGGTGGATAGCTGGCTCCTCTGGAAGTTGACGAGCGGCCAGGTGCACGCGACCGACGCCAGCAACGCCTCCCGCACCATGCTTTTCAATATTCACACCGGCGCCTGGGACCACCAACTTCTCGATCTGTTTGAAATTCCCCTGTCAATGATGCCCGCTGTGCATTCGTCCAGCGGGGCCTACGCAGAAGTGAACGCGACGAAAGGGTTGAACTGCATTCCGCTTGCCGGGATCGCCGGCGATCAGCAAGCAGCATTGTTCGGCCAGCACTGCACGCGCCCCGGCCTGACCAAGAACACCTATGGCACCGGATGCTTCATGCTGCAGAACACCGGCACCCGCGCTGTGCCATCCTCGAACCGCCTGCTCACCACGATTGCCTGGAAAATAAAAGATGTGACCGAGTACGCTCTCGAGGGCAGCGTCTTCGTTGGCGGCGCGGTTGTTCAATGGCTGCGCGACGGCCTGGGCTTGATTCAACAGTCGAATGAAATCGAGGCGCTGGCGAAGTCAGTCCCGGACAACGGTGGAGTATTTTTCGTTCCGGCGTTCGTTGGATTGGGAGCGCCCCACTGGGACTCCTATGCGCGCGGCTCCATCTTCGGACTCACCCGCGGCACCATCGCAGGTCACTTGGCGCGGGCAGCGGTAGAGAGCATCGCCTATCAAGTTGCGGACTTGCTAGACGCCATGCGCCTCGATTCCGGCGCAGCCGTTCCCGAACTTCGCGTGGACGGCGGAGCCGCCACCAACGACAGCCTCATGCAATTTCAGTCCGACATTCTTGGGGTCCCGGTCGTCCGCCCAGCCGTGACGGAAACCACGGCGTTAGGAGCCGCGTATCTCGCAGGCCTCGCAGTCGGTTTCTGGAAGAATGATGTCGACACATCCGGCTCCGCCAAGGAACGCCGTTTTGAACCTAAAATGCCGGCGTCTCAAGCACGGCAGCTGCGAAACCGTTGGAACGAAGCCATCTCGCGATCGAAAAATTGGGAGCCGGGAGTTTGAGTAGCTCCGCCGTCCCGGGGGGGGGCCGTAAAAGTCCGCACCCTAACGCAAGGAACGCGGTTAGGATGGGACACGCTACTCCCCGAGCGCCTCCGAGATCCATGATCTACAATCGCTTTCTCCGATAACATGGCTGAACCTAGGACCCTTATCCACTCCGCCGCCCTACTCTTCGATATGGACGGAGTCCTCATCGACTCCACTCCCGCCGTCGCGCGGGTGTGGCGACGCTGGGCCATCGAGCGCGGCTTCAATCCAGAAGAAGTGGTTGCTCGCGCCCACGGACGTCCCAGCCTCACCACCGTCCGCGAATATCTCCCGAGCGCCAATCTCGAGGCTGAGAATCGCGAGGTCGAGCGCCGCGAAATCGAAGATCTCGACGGGGTCGTTCCATTACCCGGCGCGCTGGAGTTGCTGGGCCGCCTCCCCGAGGACCGCTGGACAATCGTTACGTCCTGCACGCGGGCCCTGGCGGGAGTTCGCCTCAAAGCCGCGGGTCTGCCGTTGCCAAGAAAATTAATCACATCCAACGACATCACCCTAGGCAAGCCGCATCCGGAACCCTATCTTAAGGGCGCTGCGGTCCTCGGATTTGCTCCGGCGGACTGTGTTGTTGTTGAAGATGCACCAGCCGGACTCCGCGCTGGCAAAGCCGCCGGAGCGAAAGTGATCGCATTCAGAACTACGGTCCAGGAATCCGCGCTGCGGGAAGCCGGCGCCGATTGGATTTTGAACAACTGCGCCGACATTGGCCTGCTGGATCATGACAAAGGCTTGAATCTAGCCCTAAGGACTTAGGGCAACGAACCCGAAGTAGCCTCTAGCCGCGTACTTCCCCGGGCCCCATTCCCGATAGACATAGGCCAAGCTACCGCATCTTCCGTATCGTAATTCTACATTTCCGGGAGTAGACTTCCGCTCGCGAGACTAGGAATTTCGTTCGAAAGAGAGAAATGACAATATGACACGCAAGCTCCTAATTTTTCTTGCCGGTTTATTTGCATTCGCCACCCTGGGCGTTGCCCAGGACGCCCAACCTTCCTCCAAGGCCGAGGAGCGGATTATCAAAGAGGTGCGTCACGAATTGCTGATGCTGCCGTACTTCGGCGTCTTCGACTACATCGCCTTCAAGGTAGAGGGCCCTGCCGTCACCTTGATTGGTCAAGTCGTGCGGCCCGTCCTGAAATCCGACGCCGAAAATGCCATCAAACATATTGAAGGCGTCGAAAAGGTCGTGAATCAGATTGAAGTTCTCCCTCCATCTTCCATGGATGACCGCCTGCGTCTCGAACTCTACCGCGCCATTTACGGTTATCCGGCGCTCGAGAAGTATGCCCTCGGGGTGCAGAAGCCGATCCGAATTATCGTTAAGAACGGCCACGTGGCGCTGGAAGGAGTGGTGGACAGCGAAGCCGACAAGAATTTCGCTGGTCTCCGCGCCAACGGCGTTTCCGGCGTCTTCTCGGTGACCAACAATCTGCAAGTCGTGAAGTCGTAGCGCGAACCCGAATTGCGGGAGGACGCGAGCCGGCGTCCTCTCTTTTTTTCTTTCGCTTCCGGATGCCCTAGGGAGCACAGATGTGAGGGCGTCCGCCCTTCGACAAGCGCTGGCTGGCTCCCGGCCGTCCGTCGAGTGAAGCTCGACAGCCTCCTGCTCCCGCGTATAATGCTCCCGGATTCGACTTCCGCCTCGAAGCGGAGCAATCGGAGGAATCGCCATCATGAGTTTGCACGCCCTGAACCGCCGCAGGTTTCTTGAAAGCGCCGCCACCTTTACCGCCGCCACCGTATTGACCAGCCGCCTGGGTTGGGCCGCCGCCGAACACAAAATAGAAAAAATCGGCCTGCAACTCTACACCGTTCGCGATCTGATGAAAGCTGACTTCGACGGAACCATCGCCAAGGTCGCCCAGATCGGCTACAAAGAAGTGGAATTCGCCGGATACTTCGGCCACACCGGCCAGCAAGTCCGGGCCGCGTGCGAGAAGAACGGTCTCTCTCCGGTCTCCACCCACGTGCAATATGACGAGCTCGACGACAAGTTCCCCGCCGTCATCGAAACTTCCAAGGCCATCGGACTGAAGTACATTGTCTGCCCCTGGATTCCTGAAAACCAGCGCGATTGGAAGAAAGCGGCCGAGAAGTTCAACCACTGCGGAGAGCAGACCAAGAAGGCCGGAATGCAATTCGCCTATCACAACCACTGGTTCGAATTTCTTCCGGTCGATGGCAAACTGCCCTACGATGAACTTCTCAAAGAATGCGACGCTAATCTGGTGAAGATGGAAATGGATCTGTGCTGGATCACCGCGGCAGGAGCCGATCCGCTCAAATACTTTGCGCGTTACCCCGGCCGCTTCCCGCTGGTTCACGTCAAGGACCTCAAAAAACTTCCGCCCGTCACCACCGGCGGCGGGCAGAACTTCGGCGACACGGTGGACCTGACCTCGGTCGGCGACGGCATTATTGAGTGGAAGAAAATCTTCGCACACTCGGAACAGGCCGGGATCAAGCACTACATCGTCGAGCATGACAAGCCGGAAAATCCGTTCGAGAGCATCACGAAGAGCCACGAGTACCTCGAGAAGTTGCGCTTCTAATGGTCAGCAGGGCAGATTTAGACGCTCCAATTCCAAGGGAGGCCCATGCAGGTTCGGCGCACGCCCAAGACCTATGACGTTTGTATTATCGGCTCCGGCGCCTCGGGAGGCACGGCGGCCAAGGTGCTCACCGAGGGCGGTCTGAGTGTCGCGCTGCTCGAGGCCGGGCCTCCGCTCGTACCCGAAAGAGACTACAAGGAGCACGTCTGGCCTTACGACCTGCCGCATCGCGGCGCTGGAGTGGGAGGCCGCGCGCGACGTGGCCTGGAAGATGAATTCCTCGCGCCCAACGGCGCGTGGGAAATCGAAGGCGAGCCCTACGTTGCCGCTCCCGGCTCAAAGTTCCGCTGGTTCCGTTCCCGCATTGTCGGCGGACGCACCAATCACTGGGGACGTATTGCCCTGCGCATGGCTCCCGTGGATTTCAAGGTGCGCTCGCATGATGGCATGGGCGACGACTGGCCGCTCAGCTACGAAGACGTGGCTCCTTACTACGACAAAGTCGAGTCTTACATCGGAGTCTTTGGGACCAAAGAAAATATTCCCAGCGCCCCCGATGGAATTTTCCTGCCACCGCCGAAACCCCGTTGCACAGAAACCATCATCAAGAAGGCCTGCGACCACCTGAAGATTATTTGCGTGCCCTCGCGGCTGGCGATCTTGACCCAGCCCCACAATGGCCGCGCCGCCTGCCATTACTGCGCGCAATGCGGCCGCGGATGCATCACCGCGTCCAACTTCAGTTCGAGCCAGGTAATGATTCCGCCGGCGGAGAATACCGGACGTTTTACTTTGATTACCGGCGCGATGGCGCGCGAACTGATCGTAAACAAAGACGGCAAGGTGGAGGCGGTGTCTTATATCGATAAGGCGACCCGCGAAGAGAAGCGGATTCACGCGCGGGCTTTCGTTGTTGCTGGCAGCACCTGCGAATCCGCACGCCTGTTGTTGAACTCAAGGTCTACCCTGTTTCCCGACGGTCTGGCCAATTCCTCCGGGGTCGTCGGCCGCAATCTTATGGACACGGTGGGTAGCAACGGTGGCGGATATTTCGAAGCGCTGGAAAAGATGCCGGCGCACAATCACGACGGCGTCGGCGGAATGCACATGTATTTGCCGTGGTGGAAATTCGACCGCAAGAACGAGTTTCTGCGAGGCTATCACACCGAGTTCGGCGGTGGGCGTGGCATGCCCGGCGTCGGCGACTGGGACAAGCTGTGCGACGAATTCGAGGGTTACGGTTCTTCGCTGAAGCGGGAGTGCAAGAAAAAATACGGGACGTACATCGGATTTTCGGGTCGGGGCGAAATGATTCCCAACGAAAACTGTTATTGCGAAATCGATCCCGCGGCCGTGGATCAGTGGGGCATTCCGGTGCTTCGCTTTCACTGGAAGTGGAGCGACAACGAAATCAAGATGGCGAAGGACATGCAGGAAACCTACCGCGAAATCGTGGAGGCGGCGGGCGGAGTCTACATTCCGCCAGAGGGTTCGGCTGAAACCAATCCTTATGGCATCGCCGATGGCGGCGTGATCATCCACGAAGTGGGCGCGGTCCGCATGGGAGACCGGGCCGCGACCTCGGCTTTGAACCAATACTGCCAGGCGCATGACGTGAAGAATTTATTTGTGACCGACGGCGCCTGCTTCGTCACCAACGCCGACAAGAATCCCACGCTGACCATTATGGCGCTGACCTGGCGCGCTTCAGATTACTTGCTCGGTCAGGCGAAGAGAGGAAATCTGTAGCCCGAGGCGCTCATGCCCATTTCACGACGCGACATTCTCAAATCCCTCACGATCACAGCCGTCGGTGGATCGGTATTGCGCGTGATTCCTTTGGAAGCGGCCGAATACGCTCACCGCATGGTGCGAGCGGCGAGAGCCTCGGCGGCGGATCAAGTCTATGCGCCCAAGTTTTTTTCCGCTCCCGCTTACAAGACTCTCCAAACTCTCTGCGGGACCATTATTCCTTCCGACGCAGACGCAAAAGGTGCGATCGAAGCCGGCGCTCCCGAGTTCATCGACCTCATCACCAGCGAAAACAAGGACTATCAACTCGCTCTCGGCGGCGGCCTCATGTGGCTCGACAACACTTGTGTCGATCGGTACGGCAAAGTTTATCTCGATTGCGCACCCGCGCAGCAGAAGGAAATTCTTGATCTAATCGCGTATAGCAAGAATGCGAAACAGGATCCTAGTCTGGGTCAAGGCATAGAATTTTTCTCCTTTTTGCGCAAGCTCGCCGCCGACGGTTATTTCACCAGCGAAATCGGCATTGAATATCTGGGCTACATGGGCAACACGTATCTCAAAGAATTTCCCGGGTGTCCGCCTGTGCCCGGCCTGTAAAACCGGATTGTGCGTACATAAAATGTAGAGAGCCAACGTGGAGCGGGCGAGTTAAACAGGTTCGCAGGCGCTCGCAAGTCAGTTACTCGAGTTTAGGCTCGGCTGGCATCGTCTATCCGGCGTCCGCCGCACAGGAGGCACCTGCATCGCCTGTTTTCGACCTGTGATGGTCACAAACGTGCGCAAAGGCGTCTTTACATTCGTATTTCGCAATTCGCACACTGCCCCCACCATTCGCAGAGTGCGAGGCACGGTGTGAGGAATTCTAAGTGTCATGCTTTTCCGAAAGGCGCTTCCAGCGACAATGGCTTCGGCGTGAACAGCTCGGCGCCGTTCTCCATGATGTGCATGTCGTCTTCAATGCGGATGCCGAATTCGCCTCGAACATAAATCCCGGGCTCGTTGCTGGTGGTCATGTTGGCCTGCAGTTTGGTTGGATTGCCGCGGACAAGATAAGGCCACTCGTGTCCATCCATCCCCATACCGTGCCCGAGGCGGTGAGTGAAATATTTGTAGTCGGGACCAAAGCCGCCGTCTGTCACAACCTTGCGGGCTGCGGCATCGATCGCGCCGCATTCCACGCCGGGACGCGCTGCCGCCAGCGCCGCCGATTGAGCTCGCAGGACAATGTCGAAGACTTTATTCATTTTGTCCGTGGCTTTGCCGAGCACGTAGGTGCGCGTAATGTCCGACTGATATCCTTCCACCGCGCATCCGCCATCCATGAGAACGATGGTGCCTTCGTGCACCACCTGCGGCGTTATTGAACCGTGCGGGAACGCTGAAAACTCGCCCACCTGCACGTCAGCGCCACCGGTGAAGCCCAGGCGTTCGTGCGCTTTCTTTACCAGATCCTCCAATTGCGGCTGCGTCATCCCATCTTTCACGGCCAGATATGCGGCTTCATAGGCAGCGAGCGTAACTTGCGCGGCCAATCGCATCAATTCGACTTCATGAGGGCGCTTGATCATCCGGCAGCCGGCAGTTACCGGAGTCGCGCCGGCTATGGTCGCCTGGCATGTCACCTTGGAAATGCCATCAGCAAACACGAAGCGCATTGTCTCTTCCAATCCCAACTTGCCGTTGGCGATGCCGCGGTCTTTCAACCCCTGCGCAACGCGCTGGTACGGGCTCTCGTCCTCTTGCCACACCCGCACATCGGGCTGCTCGCCACCGGGCGCGTTGGCAATCTGTTCGCGCGCCCGTCCTTCTTCAAACGCTGGACAGACATAGAACGCCGCGCCTTTGGCGGGAAGCACAAGCGCGAAGGTGCGCTCCCCGCCCCACCAGCGGATGCCGCTGAAATATCGCAACGAAGTCCCTTCCATCAGCACGATGGCGTCGAGCGCGTTCTCGGTCATCAACTGGCGTGCGCGCTCCTGACGTTCGTGGCGCTCTTCGCGCGAAATCGGTGTGGCTTGGTCTTTTCGAGACTTCAATTTTGCCAGCGACGGCGGAAGGGAAGCGTCGTCAACCTGTGCAACGCCAGCATTCACCAACGAGCCCGAGGCCACTGCCAACCCCGCCGTTGCACCGCTGACTTCTAAAAATCGTCGCCGCGAGATCATGAATCCTCCAGGTTGAGAAAAACAATCCGGCCATTATAGGGGCATTTTAGATTGCAGACTGAAGAGCGAAGGCGCCAGAGATGGCGGAAGAATGTCTTAGCTGACGATCAGTTCGTATCGGTGCGGTATTTGTGTATGCCTGGGCTGCTATACGTGTATATGTGTACGTACAATATTATAACTGATCCGTAATAGTGTCGCAGCATAGAGCGCTTGCGTGATTTGGGTAGTCACCTGTTGAGATTCCCGCCTGATGGGAAAGCGGCGTCGCTTCCTCTAATGAACGACCCGACACATAGGTAACAAATCGTACCGGACACATAGGTTACACTTTCCCCTTTTTGTTGGGAAGGAAAGCGGATGCCGTGGAAGGAGTGTTCGGTCATGGATGAAAGAGTTCAGTTCGTGGCTCGGCGACTGGCTGGCGAGCCGATGTCGGATCTGTGCCGGGAGTTCGGCATTTCTCGCAAGACCGGCTACAAGATCTTCGATCGTTATCAGGAATGCGGGGTGCAGGGGCTGACCGACAGAAGCCGGCGTCCCTATCGCTACGCTCACCAACTTCCCTTTCAGGTGGAGAATTACATTCTGAATGTGAAGCACGAACATCCCAGCTGGGGTGCTCGCAAAATCCGCGAGCGGCTGCTGCGCCGCTTCTCCGACATCCCACTGCCGGCCAAAAGCACGATCCATGCTGTGCTCGATCGCCATGGCCTAGTAGAGCGGCGCAGCAGCCGTTCGCGGAGGCGCGCCCAGGGCACCCCTCTGTCTTTGGGGCAGCGCCCGAATGAGCTCTGGTGTACCGATTACAAAGGCGAGTTTCTGTTGGGCAATCGCCAATACTGTTATCCGCTGACCGTCACCGATCACGCCAGCCGTTTTCTGCTCACTTGTGAGGCGCTTTCTTCGACCCGCGAAGATTACGCCTTTACCGTGTTTGAGCGGCTCTTTCAACAGCGCGGCCTGCCCGCCAACATTCGCAGTGATAATGGCGTGCCCTTCGCTTCGGCGCATGCTTTGTTCAACCTGAGCAAACTCGCCGTGTGGTGGCTGCGCCTGGGCATTGGCATCGAACGGATCAAACCCGGACATCCTCAACAAAATGGCCGCCATGAGCGCATGCATCTCACCTTAAAAAAAGAAGCCACCAAGCCGGCAGCCGCCAACTTCCTGCAGCAGCAAGCCCGCTTCGATCAGTTCATCGAGATCTTCAACCACCAGCGTCCGCACGAAGCGTTGGACATGAAATATCCGGCAGAAGTCTACCAACCTTCACCGCGTCCCTATACGGGGTTGCCGGACATCGATGATCCGTTTCACGATAAAACCATCGTGGTTACCCGCTGCGGCCGCATCTGTCTGGGAAACAAGAAAATCAATTTCAGCCAGGTCTTTGCCGGACAGGCGGTCGGCATCAAAGAAGTGCACGACGACATCTGGTTGGTTAGCTTTATGCAGTATGATCTGGGTTATTTCGATTTGGAGACCAGAGTTTTGGAACCGCTGGAAAATCCCTTCGGTCCAAAAGTGTTACCCATGTAGCCGGTACATTCTGTTACCCATGTCTCCGGGCCGGACCTAACTCGAATGGTCGGGGCGATAGGATTTGAACCTACGACCCCCTGCGCCCAAGGCAGGTGCGCTACCAGGCTGCGCTACGCCCCGACATTATTGCTTTACCGATTCTAAATCACTTCCCTGAACGGCACCACGGAAGGTGACAGGAAGTTGTTGATTTGCAATGTATGCGGCGGATCGATCTGACCGGCTTCGGAATCCGGGTGCGCTCTTTACTTCTGTTCCAACATTGCCTTGACGGCACCGGTGGAGATACCGCCGTCTACCAGCAGCGTTTGCCCGGTTACATACCGGCTGGATTCCGCCGCGAGAAAAACCACCGCGGCGTCGAGGTCGCGAAACTCGCCGGGCCGTTTGACGGGGATTCGGTCCCGGAGATATTCGACCCATTCTTTATTGTGGTACAGCACTCTGTTCTGCTCCGTGCAAAACCAGCCCGGAGCAAGGCAATTCACGGTGATCCCATGCTTGCCCCAATCATCCGCCAGGCTCATGGTCAACTGGCGAATCCCTCCGCGGCTTGCGCCATAAGGGCCGAGGCCGGCGTAGCCGGCGACGCTGGTGACGGAGCCAATATTGATGATCCGCCCATACTGTCGCGGGACCATGCGGCGCGCAACTTCCTGAGCAACGAAAAAACTGCCGCGCAGGTTGGTGTCCAGCACAAGGTTCCATTCGTCCCAGGTGACATCCAACGCAGGTTTACGCACGTTGCAGCCGGCATTGTTCACCAGAATATCGAGGCGGCCGTAGAACGCTTCGGCATCGGCCACCATGCGCTGAATGCTCTTCAGGTTGCGGACATCAAGCTCGAGCGAAAGCACGCGCCGGCCGGAGGCCTTGATCTCACGCGCGAAGTCAGAAAGACGATTGGGATCGCGGCTGGTCACTACCAGGTCCGCGCCGGCCTTCGCCAGGGCTTGGGCCATGTGTTGTCCCAAACCCCGGCTCGCACCGGTGACCATCGCAACCTGCCCGCTGAGATCGAAGAGTTCACCGCTCATGATTGTTCTTCATTGTTATGTTCAATAATTTTATTCACTCCGCCGCGCCCGGAGTGAGGACCACCTTCATGAGGTTCGGCTCGCGGGAATGAAGCCGCTCAAACCAGCGAGGCCCATCTTCCAGTGGCGCAATGACTGTTATCAGAGGCTTGACTTGAATTCGGCCGCTGGCCACTAGTTCGATCGCTTGAGGAAATTCTCCCGCGGAAGCGCAGGAACCTTGCAGGCGTATCTGGCGTGTTACTACCTTCTGCAAAGGCAACTTCACCTCCGATTCAATGTTGCCGACCAGCGTGACAGCTCCTCCCTTGCGAACGCAGTCGATCGCTGTCTGAACCGTTTCATTGAGGCCCACCGCTTCCCAGGCAACATCCACGCCGCGTCCATGAGTAAGATCGGACATCTGTGAAATCAACTCCGTTCCCCTGGCTAGCAGAGCGGCGCTCGCTCCCAGGTCGGTTGCGAGCTTCAGCCGGGAGGGATCGACATCAGCGACAAAAACGCGCGAGCAGCCGGCGACGCGAAGCGCCTGAAGCGTCAGCAGTCCAATCATTCCGGCGCCGAGAACCAGTGCCGTCTGCCCGGGAGCGATATTCGAAAGCGAAACGGCGTGGAGCGCCACCGACACAGCCTCGAGCATCGCGGCCTCGGAGAACGATAAGCTCTCAGGCAAGCGGTGAACGATGTGCTGTGGAACAATTACGAACTCCGCAAAGGCACCGGCGCAGCGATAGTCTGCGCACGAAACGCCCAGCACTTTGCGGCGGTCGCAGAGGTTGATTTCTCCCCGAACGCAGTAGTCGCACGCGCCGCAAGAAATCGTGGAATCGAAAGTTACACGCTCGCCCACTGAAAAGTTTCTTACTCCTGCGCCCCCGGCGGTCACCGTTCCCGCCGCTTCGTGTCCCATCACAATGGGCGGAATGCGACGGCGCGAGGAGCCATCGTAGCCGTGTACGTCGCTGCCGCAGATGCCGCAGGCCGCGACGCGAACCAGGACATCGTCCGGGCCCGGTACCGGTGGAGGCATCTCGGCGATTTCAAGATTAAGATAGCTCGAGAGCAAAAGCGCTTTCATGGCTGCTCCCTAGCTGAAGATGTTGATGTCCAGAAACTGGTTGCGGAATTTGCCCTGCGGATCATAAGTCTCGCTTAATTGAATAAAGTCGGGCAACCTTTTATAAATGGATTTCAGCTCCGTCGGAGTTGTGCTAAACAGTTTTCCCCAGTGGGGTCGGGCGTTGAAGGGAGCTAATTCTTTTTCAATCACCGGCAACAGTTTGCGGACCGCCGGCCAGTCCTGCTTCCAGGTAAAGTGGATGGTCACGCAGGACTGCTCGTAACACGGACTCATCCATAGATGATCGGCGGCAATCGCGCGAATTTCCGATATCAGTAAGTGCGGGCTGACCCGGTCCCGCAGCCGTTCCACCGCGAGAATCGCCTCGATTGCATGTTCACGCGGCACGAAGTATTCCGATTGCAATTCCTTGCCTGCACTCGGCGTGAAGCCCATCCGAAAATGCGGCAGTCGTTCATACCACGGGCCGGGCACGCCCATCTGCTCGGTACAGTTCTCGGCGGAGAGTGCCGCAATGGGGTGAAGGTTCTTGGGGGCTCGTTTCGCGCCGTAGAATTCCGGGGTTGCATCAAACGCCTGCCCCTTTTCCTCGCGGCTTTTGATCCAAACTTCGTTAATGCGCTGGTTTTGCCAATCGGTAAAGAGGCTGACGCTGTATGCGCTGGATTCGATCGCGTCAAAGTGCTCTTTCATTGCGGTGAGTGGGAGGTTTTCGTAGACATACTGACGCATCATGTAAGTCGGCTGTACATCGAGCGTGACCTTGCTGATTACGCCGAGCGAACCGAGCCCAACCACGGCTCCGCGAAACTTCTCGCCGTCCTGCTGACGCGAGAGTTTAACCACTTCGCCTGCGGCGGTGACGATTTCAAGCGCTGAAACCGCGCTCGAGAGATTTCCATTCTTTTCGCCCGAACCATGCGTTGCGGTGCTGCAGGCGCCAGCGATGGAAATGTGGGGCAACGAGGCCAGGTTATGCAACGCAAAACCCTTGCCATCAAGATACGGGCAGAGTTGCCCATACGTCATGCCGGCATTGATGGTTACGGTGCGCGCATCGGGATCCAGTGCAACCACTTTGTCCATCGACTTCAACGACAGGAGGCTATGGAAGCTGTCGGCAATGTTGTTGAAGCAGTGGCGGGTGCCCAGTACTTTTAATTTGTTTTGTTTTCTGACGTACTTTCGGACCTCATCCAGCGAGTTGGCCGAGTACAAGCGGTCAGTGCCGTATTCGAGATTGCCCGCCCAGTTTTTTAGTTTGTCATTGGACGCCCACGTCACCAGTGGCGAAATGACAGGGCTTGCCATTAACGCGGCGAAGAGCCTGATAAAGGTCCTCTTATTCATGTTCATGGCTACAGTCCAAGCAGTTCTTCTTTAGCGGCAAGGACGGCGCGATTGTACACCTACTTCTTAAGTCTTCAGTACATCGCGATGCTGCCCTCAGATTGCGCCACCAGCGACCCAGGGCTGCAAGGTTCGCGTGAAGCAGTGGCTCAGCGACTTGATAGCCGCTCGCTTTCCAGGGCACAACGTCCTTCGTCGACTGCTTAAAAAGAACCACGGCCTCCCCGAATTCGAGCGTGTACCCGCAACTCACGAATTTGACAAGAATGTGACGATTTCATGACAAGCTCGGCAGGCCGCGAACGTTAAGTTATTCGACGACGTTGATTCCGCAAAACCGCAAGCCCGTATTATGACCGATCTTCAATTCCTGAGAAGGAGTCAAGGGGCGCAGTTTGGCGAGTTCTATCTGGATTTCCGAACCATGGAACTCTCTCGCGGCGATCAGACTGTCGGCCTGACTCTTCTGGAGTTCAAAGTGCTGAAGTTTTTAGTTTCCCGACCAAGGGTTGTCATTTCGCGCCAGAAGCTCATCGGTTCCGCGTGGCCGAAACGGAAGCGCTCCAGTTACCGCACCGTCGACAACTGCATTGCGAAACTGCGCCAGAAAATCGAAGCCAATCCTGACCGTCCGGTTTTCATCCGGACTGTCCAGGGAATGGGCTATAAGTTTGTTCCGCTCGAAGCAGTCCATACCAATGTGGCCGAGCCGGTTGAGTAAGGGCATACGGAGAAACAATGGGAATCAGAACTACGAAGAAAATGGCGATGCAGTGGTTGATTCTGGCGACGCTCTGTGCGTGCGCGCCGATGGCGCACGGAATTCCCGCCTTCGCGCGCAAATACGGCCTCCCATGCTCCGCCTGCCATGAGGCCTGGCCCATGCTCAACAATTTCGGCCAGACCTTTAAAGACAACGGATATCAATTGGGCAACGGCCGGGACGCACCCGTTTACCAGGATCCTTCCTATTGGCCGATCATGTTTCGCACCACTCCGGTCTGGCACAGGGAAAGCAATAACCGGCAAGCGATCGACGTAGTTCCCGGCAACGCCGCCAGCGGTCAGTTCGAGTCTGTGGTGACCACGTCAGGTTTCGATTTGGAGGGAGGAGTCGACGTTATCACTGCCGGTACGCTTTACAAGAACATCTCGTTCTTTATCCAGCCCTTCATCGGAAACAACAGCATCGCACTTTCGCAGGCCTGGGCCCGTCTGGATAATCTTGCCGGATCCCGTTGGCTGAATTTGAAGCTTGGCAAATTTGAATTGGATGAGCCCATTTCCCAAGAGCGTTCGCTGATACTCAATAATACGGGTGGCGCCTACCAGAACTATTTTTTTACCCCGCCTGGGGATAATAATTTTTTTGCGGGAATTGGTTTTCCTCAGCTTGGCGTCGAACTCCTGGGGCACTCCGACAGCGACAACACTCGATATTCAGTCGCCGTGGTGAGCGACAGCAATGGCTCGACGGGCTTGCCGTCAAATCAGGCTTATGACGTCTACGCGAATTTTAACCAGTCATTCGAGGTGCCCTGGTTTGGCAGGCAGCAGGTCGGTGTGTACGGATATTTCGGCGAGTCACCGACCTACTTCCAGACGAGCGGCGGAAATCCAATTCCGGGTACGGGTACGGGAAATCGCGCATTCTACCGGCTCGGCGCGTACGGGCATTGGTACGTCAATAAATTCGATTTCTACACCTTCTATCTGCACGGATACGACAACGTATTTCTAGGCAATTCGGTGCCCTCCAATCAGCCTGCGAGGTTGCCGGTGGGGGCGGTAGCTCCGGTCTGGAATGGCGGTTTTGTCGAGGGCCATTACAATCCCACCCCGCGATGGATCGCCATCGGTAAATACGAACTCAATCGCATGTCGCGAGAGGCAAATCCGAACATTCGAGGTAGTTTGGGAAATCTCGACACCTGGACGGTCGGGTATCGCTGGTATCCCATCATGAGTCCGCGTGCCGGCTTGGCGTGGACCCAGGAATACTCACGCATCATCAACGCTGGTACTGCACCTCTGTCGGGTAAAGACGACATCCGCAACAGTTTTCTGATGGGCTTCGATTTCGATTTCTGAGGAGGTCACCGCTGTGCGCAGGACAATGAAGGCAACTCGTACGGCTGTGATTCTGAGCTGCATGTTGTGGTGCATCACCAGCGCCGCCCAAGACAGCCATATTGGAAAACTGGTCGGGAATGCTAAACGCGGAAAAGCGCTATACGTTCGCTACTGCGTCTTCTGTCACGGGCCAGACGGCGATGGCCGCGGAGAGAGTGCGCCCTATCTCGTTCCGAAGCCCCGCGACTTCACCAAAGCCGTATTCAAATGCCGATCCACCGCCAGCGGAACTCTGCCCCTGGATGGTGATCTCTACGACACGATCACGCGGGGAATACACGCCAGCGGGATGCCGTCATGGAAGCCGCTGCTGCGACAGGAGCGCGCCGACCTGGTTGCATATATAAAAGCCTTTTCTTCCGCGTTCCAGGAAGAGAAGCCCGGCGAACCCTTGCCCATACCGGCTGAACCTCCCAACTCTGCCGAGAGCGTGAAGCGGGGCGCCGAACTTTTCCAGAGCATGAATTGCTGGTCCTGTCACGGCAAAGACGGGCGCGGCCATGGCCCGTCGGTCGCTGCACTTACCGACAACCAGGGTAATCCCATCACACCTTTCGACTTTACCAGTGGAACGCGCTTCAAATGCGGGGAGACGAATCGGGATATGTTCCGCGACTTGCTCACTGGCCTCGACGGAACTCCGATGCCGTCGTTCGCGGCCGCTATGACTCCGGAGCAGAGGTGGGACGTAATTCACTACATCCGCACCTTGAGCTCGTCCAAGACCCATTCAAAGGAACAAAATGACTCCATAAGGATAGTGAACTGAAAAGCGGGTTCGCAGTCCGAATGGAGCCGTTCATCTTACAGTAGCGCTTCCTGATGCGCTGCTTTCTACCACATGCAGCAGCCCTTGGTATTGCGAGGGCGGAAAGTCGGTGTTTAGTGAAAAAGAACTTCTACCTGTTGATGATCGCGTTTGCCACTATCGCCTTGTCGGTTCACATGTCCGCTGGTCCTGCGGATTCGCCCTCTTCGTTAAAGGGTGCAGTAAAGTTTGAAGGCACCGCGCCCAAACCTTCGCGCATCGACATGTCGCAAGATCCACTTTGCGCCAAGACACACTCTACCCCAGCCACCACGGAAGACGTCGCTGTCGGCGCGAATGGTGGCCTGGCCAATGTGGTCGTCTATGTTTCCGATGGACTCGGCGCCCGCACCTTCCAACCTCCGCAGCAGCCGGCGGTCTTCGAGCAGAAGGGCTGCCAGTACGAGCCGCACGTGCTGGCGATGCAAACCAATCAGAAGCTCGATGTGGTGAACAGCGACGAGACCACCCACAATATCCATCCCAGTCCCGCCAACAACCGGGAGTGGAACATGACTCAGCCTCATGGAACTCCTCTCGAGCAAACCTTCGCGCGTGAAGAAATCGCCATCCCGGTGAAGTGCAATGTGCATCCCTGGATGCGCGGCTACATCGCGGTTTTCAAACATCCATATTTTTCTGTGACGGACAAGAATGGCAGCTTCGACCTGAAGGACTTGCCGCCAGGCACCTACACGATTACGGCGTGGCAGGAGAAGCTGGGTACTCAAACTCAGAAGGTGACGATCGGAGCCGGCGAGGCGAAAACGTTGGACTTCACTTTCAAACAGTAATCGGCGGTATCGCGTTTGATACAGAAGGGGACGACGTCACGCTCAGTGACTCGTGGGCTCGTCTTGTCGAGGAATGTACAGGGAACACACACACCTTCGACAGATTTCATTGCTCTCGACCTCCAGACTTGATCGAAATTGCAGCGCCTGCGAACTATTGATGATGTCCGGCAACGGCTGGCGATGAATATTCCCTAGCACAGCATGGAAAAAGCATGGCCGGACGTCCCCCGACGCCTCGATCACGGCCGAAACCCAAGGGGCATTGCAGCGTGGCGCAACATTGTTGGACTGCCCAAGGTGGGCGCGGAAATGCTGAACAATACGCCGCAATTTGTCAGGGCTCTCAACCACAAATTGAGAGTCCAGATGGGCTCGCCGTTCGTCAATACGCCGTTCGTCGATGAGCCGTTCGATCTCTACTTCGAGTGTGTCAATCTCCTCGGAAATCAGAGCGACTCGGTCGGCGCGATCAGGTCTCCACCCTTCGGGGCGGTTGAACGCTTCGGAAGTCAGGTCAGCCGCCAGAAATGAAACCGAGTTCAATCCAATCTGCTTCGCAGACGTCACGACAGCGCGCAGCGCATGGTGATTTGCTTTTTGTACGGTGCAGCGTGCTCCAACCTGCATCTCGGGACGGAGATTGTGTAAGGCTTTAACCCCCTCCGCCAGGCGCTCAAACGCATCGGGAATGCGACGAATACTGTTGTGAATCGCAGGCGGACCATCGAGAGAGACGATAACGTCGTCTACACTGTCAGTGATCGCCTGCGCCTGAGATTTCAGCAGCAGTCCGGCGGTAAGCAAGCTAACCCGGCTTCCGCTTGAACGAAGCATCTGCGCCAGGCAACTCCACTTTTTATTCAGTTGCGGCTCACCGCCGGAAAAGACAAACCAGCGGACACCCAGTTGTCGAAACGAACTTATCTGTTGTTCAAGATCTTCCGGCGTGATTTCTTTGGCCTCACGAATTCGCCAGATGTCGCACATCACGCAACGGCAGTTGCACTGATTGTGCGGGAAAATGACGACCACGGGCAGCGCAGAATCTGCTGTGCAGTTCTTCGTCGTGGTGGACCGATTCGCCGCTAGTCGAGATGGATACCAGACTGCTCATCGCCGCGCAGAGAAGAACTACGGATTGTCAACCATCACTGAAGCCGTGTCCTCGCGCTCAATCGCACCAACATATGATCGGCGAGCAGGCGCACGCCCGGACAACTTTCCAGAACCGTATCGACTCGCACTCACAACTGCAACAAGCGTGGGAAACGGTTCGCGCAGCATTCGAGGTAACTCGGAGGAACCAAAACCCCAATCCCTTGATTGCCTTCAAGTGGAAGTGCGGCGCGAAAGAACGTGCCAGTGACGATACCTTCGGGTAATAGACGTGTACGGGGGCGCCGTTTGCAATGCGAGCCGTGACTCCTCCGCGGCGCAGGCGACGGAACGCTTTTTGTGGATTTCCCCGTGCGAGATACCAAACGATTTCCCACCCGCAGCAAGGTCCCATCAGGCACAGCAACATCGGCGCGCCCGGTCTGAGCAGTCTTCCCAGGTTTTTGGCCAATGCCGGAAGGTCTGGCACGCAATTCAGCGCACCGAAGTTGGAGAAAGCTCCATCATAGGAATCATCCAAGGCGGCGATGTCCTCCGCAGCCAGAAGGCGCGGTGTGACGAAGTGCTGCAACCCTCTGTTTGCGACCTTCTCAGAGGTCACAGCGACCATCCTGGGAGAGCTGTCGCAGGCAACAACTTCCACACCGCGCTCCGCCAGAAAACACGCGTCGGCTCCGGTTCCACAGCCAATTTCCACCACGCGACGTCCCGGACGAAACTCTATCTCTAGCGCTCGTCGGACGACGCTGCGCTGAGCCTGTCCGATCCTGGGCTCGGTAAAGATCCGATCATAGATCGAGGCAATGGGATCAAACGGAGCGGAGCCGAGTTGGGATTGCGCGGTGGGCATCGGATCAGACCTTGACTTCAGTGGCAGCCTTGTGGAGACCGGCGCGAGCTTCGGCAATCTGGGCTTGCAATCCTGCGACGGGGAGAGATCCGGGTTGGTCTGGTTGCGCAAGCGCTCCAGCTCCACTTCAGTGCCAAGCAATTTATCGGCGAACCTGTAAAACTGGCGTGAATGCCGACCGCGGATGCTCACTTCGCGGTCGGATCCGGTCGTCCACGGTGTCAGCGTTTCAACCCGCTCCGCCACTTCTGAAAAATACGGCGTGCCTTTGATGGGATATGCAACCGTGGTGAAGAAGATATCGGGATCGGTTTTCTTTACGTGTTCGACCGTGGCTTCAATGTCCGAGAGCTCTTCACCCTCGTATCCCCACATCAAGAACATTCCAGTTTGAATTCCTGCCGACCGGCACAATGCTACCGCGGTCTGTACCTCCTCCACGGTTACGCCGCGTTCCATAGCATCGAGGATTTTTTGTGAGCCGCTCTCGGAACCGATCCAGACGCGGAAGCAGCACATGTCAGCAAGCGTTTCCACGACTTTAAGGTTCAGCCGGTCGGCTCGGGAAATACATTCAAACGGCAATTTCACGCCGCGACGCTTTAGCTCGGCCGCATATTGAAACAACCAACCGTGATGAATCGTAAAAACATCATCCGCCATCCATGCCATTTGCGGCTGGTAGCGAGCGATCAAAAATTCCAGTTCGTCGGCTACGGACGCAGGGCTTCTGCGCCGATGCGTTTTTCCGAAGACTTCATGGCTGCACCAGCGGCAATGATAAGGACAACCGCGCGCGGTAATCAGTGATACGGAACCCATGCCGTGGTGCTGCCGCCAAACTTCGACATAACGTGACATGTCGATCGATTCCCGGGCGGGCCAGGGTTGCGCATCAATGTCCTTGATCTGTTGCCGAGGCTTGGTGCGTACCAGTGAACCATCTGGAGCGAGAAAAGCGATCCCGTCGATTTGCTGGAGGCTGTCGAGCGCGTTCGAGTGCAGCGCCGGCACCAATTCTTCAAGCGTAATTTCTCCCTCCCCGACGACGACCACGTCCGCCCCAGCTGCGAGGTATTCCTGCATATAAGCGCCCGGTTCCGGCCCGCCGACGAGTGTTCGCCAACCACATTCCTTCGCCATCCGAAGAATTTCGACCACGTTCGATCGCGTCATCAAGTTTGCGTAGACGCCGATAACGGACGGCGGACCTTTCCGTAACAGGTCCCACAACTCTTGACGCGATGAAAAAGTGGAATCGAAAACTTCCGCGCTCAGACCCTTCTCGCGCAGATGTGAGCAGATATACAGGATCCCTAACGGCGGATAGGGCTTCATGATCTGAAGTTCCTTGGGATCTTCGTAAAGGAAATAGCCGTGAGTGAGAAGGATGTCCATGAGCATGAGCAAGATCAACTGCCAAGAACGTTAAGCAATTCTTCGAAGCTGGTGGCATGAACCGGTGCTTGCAACTGTACCAACTGATGCCCGGCAAAACTGTTTAACACCGTGGGTTTCGGATTCCGGCAAGTCTTTTCCAGTCGCATCACGCGCCGCCACAGGTCGTCAGGAGCACCGTGAGCCTGCTTCTGGCTGCCCTGCGCAGTGGAGTTCCAGGAGTCCACCTGGGCGTGCAAAGCGTCGTGCAGGGCGCGATAAAACTCGTTGGTGTATGTGCCCTGGAACATCATCGCCATGTCCTCACTGTCGGACCAGTTCGTCTTGTCACCCAGTTGCGCCTGCACGCGATCGAAGAACTTGGTTCCCGGCAGGGGATATGAAACCGAGACGCCAATGTCGTCGGGCCGTGTGTCTCGAACCAGTTTGATGGTGTCTTGAATGTCTTGCCAGGTTTCGCCCGTGTATCCGAATTGCAGGAAGTAGCAGGCGCGAATCCCTTCGTGCCGCAAGTTCTCGCGGGCCCGGGCAACCTGATCCACCCGCGTGCCTTTGTCCATGGCATCCAAAATCTTTTGAGAGCCGGACTCGACGCCCATCCACACTTCCGCGCAACCCGCGCGGCGCAGGGAGCGCACGTTATCGGCCGTCATTAAGTCCACGCGAGATTGCATCTTGAAAGGGACTGCCGCGTCTAATCTCTCCACTTCTGCCGCCAGTTCGCGAACCCACTTCCGTCGCAGCCCAAAAATGTCATCTGCAAACCAGAGGTGATCGGCTCCGAAGGTGTATTTCAACTGCCGCATCTCTTCTGCGACCGAAGCCGCGGAACGCATGGAAAATGAGTCCCCATACATCGGTTTCGCGCACCAGTTACAACGGTAGGGACAACCCCGGCTGGCCACGATGTTCAGAGAAAAATATCCGTGCGCTGCCTTCCACACGTCCCGATATTGGTTGGTGTCAACCAGATCGCGAGAGGGAAACGGCAGCTGATCCAGATCGCGCATGAGTTCGCGACCCTTTGTTCTCACCAGCTCTCCGGTGTCTTTATGCAGATATGCAAGGCCGGCGATGTGCTCCACGGATTGTTCGTCCTTCTCCAGAAGCTGTTTCTTCAGAAGATGCGAGACCGTTTCCAGTAATGTCGCTTCGGCTTCCCCAAGCAATACACAATGGAAGCCTCGCTGCAAATAATCCAGGGCGTGATCGGAGGCATCCGAGCCGTTCACCAGCACCGTCGCTCCTGCCCGCTGAGACGCCTCAAGAATTTGATAAGCAACTTCCCGCATTCGGGTGAGGCACATCTTGGAGAGGAAGTTAAAATTGTCTTCAAAAACCACAACGATTCGCGGCCGATAGCGTTCCAGAGCATCCTGAAACCCTACCTCAGGATCGTTCAGCATGCTGTCGAACACGGCTACCGAGAGACCCGCGCTGCGCAGCAGCCCGGCGGCGTAAAGCGTGCCGAGCGGCGGATAAGGCTGCATTTTCCGCGTCTGTTTGCGGTCGTAATAGAGGTGGTAAGAATGAGTCAATAGAACGTCAATCACGTTTCGCCTCTGTGCATCGCTACCCAAAGTCGCTACCCAATCAACACACTTCCTGCGTCCGCTCCGCCAGCGGTTGCCCAGTCAACAGAGACCGTCGAGTGATCACTTTCTCTGCGGCCCGCGACAACCACAACTCCCATGGAAACGAGTACCGGCTTTTTCCAATACGCCAACGGACAGGCGCTCCCAGAAGACGCCGGACACCGCGCCGTCCCCACGGAAGTTTTTTCGTCACTTTTCGAATCTGATTATTCAGAAGGAAGTATTCCAGGCTGCGCCGCAACCTGCGCAGGTCTTCCCCGCGCAACCAGGGCAGAACGTTCGTGCCCAGCGCCAGCGTCTCCCACTCTTCCAGCGACTGCGGCTCGCGAACTCCCATTTCTTTAAGCTGCGGCCAGATCGGAATTCCAGGATACGGAGTAAAAATGTTCGGCGAAAAGGTGACGTTCGAATACTCCCGGGCAATATCGCTCATGATGCGAAACGTTTGCTGGCGATGGGCCTCGGTCTCTCCGGGGTATCCCAGAATTATGTTGAAGACGACATGAATGCCGGCGAGGTGAGTCTTGCGCGCCGTCTCTGCCATTTGGTCCACGTGCTGAAAACGTTTGTTCATCAGCGTCAGTACTTCCGGCGAGGCGGACTCGGTACCGAATCCGATGTGGTGCACGCCGCTTTCCGCCAGCAGGCGGACATCCTCCTCGCTCATCAGTGCGAGGAAGTCGGTCGATGTCTGGAAGTCCCACTGAAACTTGACGCCACTTTCCACGATTCCCCTGGCAATGGCCACGGCACGCTTCCGGTCGACCAGGAAATTGGAATCGAAGAAAGGCACGTGCTCGATGTTGTAGCGAGGAACCAATTCTGCTAGTTCGTCGACCACGCGTTCCACGCGATAGGCGTTGAAGCGGCGTTTGTAGAAAACCTGGTCAGTACAGTAATTGCACTGGTAAGGGCAACCCACGCTGCTCGTGTAGGCGAGCTGGCGCGTGCCCGATAAGGCAGCGTAAATTCCGGGATCCGCGAGATGATACGCAGGTACCGGCAGGTCATTAACGTTCGTCACCGGCCTTTCCGGCTCGTGAAGGATTTTCCCGTCCCTGTTCTTGAATGAGAGGCCGCGCACGCCATGCCAATCCTGCCCATTGGCGATTCGCTGAACCAACTCGAGCAGCGTTAGCTCACCTTGGCCTCTCACCACTGCGTCCACAAACGATTCATCCAGCGTTTGCTGAGTCGCTAAGCTGGCGTGCCAACCGCCAAAAATAATCGGAAGTTTTGGGAGCAACTTCTTGACCGCTCGGGAGACGCGAACCGCCGCCCCGATATGCGGCCCGGTCAACACCGAAATACCTAAGCAGAGTGCGTCCTCGGTCTCGCGAAGAATCGCTTCTTCGTAATCGGGGTGAATCAGGTTGTCGACGAGCTTGACTTCGAACCCAGCCTGCAATAACGGGGATGCCAGACAGAGCAGCGAAAGCGGCGCTCCCAAAGGCGGTCCGTCATACGGCGGATAGAACAACACGATTTTGTTGGGTTTACGCAAATCGCGGCCGCTTTCGAGAGTTCGGTTACAGAACTCTAGGTCGCCAGGCACCGTAGACTTGTCAGCAGATTGTCAATTTTGTGTCACTTCTGGACGGCTCTGAAGCCTGCAGTTCAAGCACTGATCCGAACGAAATTCATGAGTCTTAAAATTGCAGAACTTTGACAAATCCGAGACAAATCGGAAGCCCGCGGTTGTTAGCGTCATGCCGTACTGCAATGTTGTCACCGGCCGCTGGCCAAGCCTGACCATTCACAGGCTGAATGTTTCGCGATGATCCTTTTCTATAACCCGAAAGCGACAAGGCCACGCAACCGGCGTTTCCCGTTGTCCATTCTTGCGATCGCAGCGGTAGTGGAGGGCAAGGAAGACTATGCCATCGTCGATGGCAACCTGGATCCAAATCCCACCGAGAGTCTGATTGCGATCATCAAGGAGCACCCGATTGAGCTTCTGGCCGTGACCGTGATGCCAGGTCCGCAGACGGTTGGGGCGGTGGCAAGCTGCAGGGAAATTCGCGCGCAGTTTCCCAAGCTGCCGATTGTTTGGGGCGGCTATTTCGCCTCCAACTACACGGCCGCCGCGCTCAACGCAGGCTACGTGGATTATGCCGTGCGCGGTCAGGGAGAAAAGACTTTCCTGGAACTGCTTGACGCAATCCGCGGCCATCGCGATCTCAAAGACATCCCCGGCTTGTCTTATAAAACCGCGGATGGGACGCCACGCCATAATCCGGAGCGCCCGATGGGCAGCCTCAACGATTTCCCGTGGTATCCCTATCATCGCCTTCCGGTGGGGAAATACCTGCTTCCGACGTTTTTAGGCCGGCGCACCGCGGTTCATCAGGCGAGTATTGGCTGCCCCTATCGTTGCAATTTCTGCGGCGTGGTTACATTTTCCGGAAGCCGGGAAAAAATGGAATCGCCGGCCCGCACTGAGGCCATGCTGCGGCATCTGGTGCGGACTTACGGAGTCGATGCCGTACAGTTTTACGACAACAACTTTTTTCTCCGGGAAGATCACACCCGCGAACTGGCCGACCGGCTTGCAGCGCTCAATCTGCGGTGGTGGTGCGAAGGACGATCCGACGTCATGATGAAATATTCGGACGCCACCTTGGAGGCATTGCGCAGGGCCGGCTGCACCATGATCTTTTTCGGCGCCGAATCCGGCTCCAACGAAGTTCTCAAGGAGATGAATAAAGATCTCCGCGCCGAGGATACGTTGGCTCTGGCTTCGCGCATACGGCAGTTTGGCATTGTTCCCGAGTTCTCCATCATCTTCGGCAATCCGAAAGATCCCGAAGGTGACACCCGCGAATGCATCGGATTTATCCGACAGCTGAAGCGCCTGAATCCAGACGCCGAAATTATTGTCGAACACTACACACCGGTTCCACAACGCGCCCGTATGTACGGCGAGGTGGAAGACAAAGTCAGTTTCCCGACTACGCCGGATGAGTGGGCTACGGACCACTGGCAACGTTTCGCCACTCAAAAAGATCCGCAGACCCCGTGGCTTCGCCCCACTACCAAACAATTGATCGACAATTTCGAACTGGTCGTATCGTCTCGCTGGCCAACCATCCAGGACATTCGCCTGCCAAATTGGGGTCGCTTAACGTTGAAGGCCCTCAGCAGTTGGCGCTATCGCCTCGGAGTTTACGGCGCACCCTGGGAGCTGAAATGGATGCAGCAAGCGATTGAGCTGCGAAAGCCCAAGGCCGAGAGCTTGTGAACAGGGACGCACAAGTATCGGTTTCTGTAGCCGAGGGCTATGAGCGTTGGGCTCCGACTTACGACAGTGCTCCTAATCCGCTTCTGGCGCGCGAACAACGTCAGCTCTTGCCTCTGCTTACGGACCTGCACAGAAAGCACATCCTTGATCTGGCGTGCGGCACCGGCCGGTGGCTGGAGACGCTCATGCGGCAAGGAGGAGAGTTTGGCGTCGGAATCGATTGCTCAATCGCGATGCTTCGCGTCGCTGCGAAAAAAAGCCGCGTCACCGGGCGGCTCGCCCGAGGCAACTGCCAAAACCTGCCGTTTCGTGCCGGCGTTTTCGATCTTGCCATCTGCTCGTTTGCCTTAGGGCATGTGGAAGATTTGCGATCGACTGTTTTCGAACTGGCACGAGTAACAAAACCTCAAGCCGATGTTTTCGTGAGCGATCTTCATCCGGAAGCTTATGCGCGCGGCTGGCGGGCCGGCTTTCGCGACCGGCATGAGGCCCTTGAAATCGAAATGATGCCTCGGGAAGGCGAAGAGATCGCTCGGGCGTTTTGTGCCAACGGCTTCGAGAGCCTGGCGTACATGGCTCTATGCCTGGGCGAGCCAGAGAAACCGATCTTTGCGCGAGCCGGCAAGGAACAGTTATTCGCAGAAGCTTGTCAATCTCCCGCAGTCCTCATCTGCCACTTTAAACGCGGATCAGATCATTCGACCCAGTTTTCGCTGCCGCGATCTCTGTCCAGCGAGGCGATTCAGTGAGACGAACTCCGGGGCAACAGATTGTTGATTTCTTGAGCTTTGCGAGCGCTCCAACGGATGATCTCGCGGGAGTCAGGAATTTTCGTCAGCGCGACTGGGAGCAGGGTCTGAGGTGGATGGACGACGCAGGCCTGGCATTCTACTTCTTACGAAAACTTGAGGATACGAATGCGAGGGAAGCGGTTCCAACCTGGGTGATGAACCGTCTCGACCAAAGCTTCGCGGACAACCGGCAGCGTGTCGGCGAGATGTCGCGCCGATTCGATTTTCTGAACAGCAAGTTCAGCGACGCCGGGGTCCGTTATGTAGTGTTGAAGGGCCTCTCTCTCGTTCCAGAATACTGTCCGGATGCGAATCTCCGTCATCAGGGCGACCTCGATTACCTGGTGGACGACCATTCACTCTCAACGGCAAAGCGGATCGTGGCCGATGCTGGATATAAGCCGAAGCCGTCCACTTCCAGCCAGGAATACGTTTTCGTTTCGCAGGGGACAGGCACGGCGACACGTAGCCCTGAGCAATACTCTGCGCGAGCGCCTCACGCCGTGGAGTTGCATCTGGATATATGGGACAGCGAGCAGCATAGGCTACCTTCAATGCCATGCTTGTTCTCCGTAGAACGAACCAGAATTCATCAGTGGAACGGACTCACTTTTCCCGGACTCCCCGATGAAGATGCGTTTCTCCTTCAGGTGTTGCACGCCTGCCATCACCTGTTCACTTATTGGATACGAATGTCGAGCTTGTTTGAGATCGGCTTCTTCCTGAATCACCGCGGTTCCGACGCATCGATATGGAACCGGGTTGAGCAGAGCGTCGGCGACAACTTAATGCTGCGGGATTTCGTCGTGGTAATCACCGAGTTGGTGGCGAAGCTTTTTGCAGCGCCAATTCCGCGGCTAGTTCGCGCCTGGAGTAATTGCATTCGACCGTCGACTCGAGTATGGATCGAAAGTTACGCACGGCATTGTGCATTTTGTGAGATCCCATCCTACGAGCTGTGCTTCTTGCCCAAGGCCAAGCTCGTTCTCTTTCTCCAGCAGCAATATGAGAACACGGGCGTGCGAGAACACCCGGCGCGGAATCGGCTGACAAAGTTCCCGCGCCTTGCACGCATGGCATCGTCGATAAAAGATAAGCCTTCGCTGGTTCTGAACGCAGCCTGGTGGAAACGCCAGCTTTTCATTCGGCGAAGCCTCTTTCACACGCTGGCTGGGCTGCGATACCTGTGCGAGATCCCGCGTTGGCGGTGGCTGAATCGGACGAAATTGCGGCCGGCCTCACGGACTCTGTGACTCAAGAAGATGACACAGTGTGACGCAATGCCAGGCGAGGCCGAGTTTGACACAGATTTGACAATTCGGAGACAAAACTCGGGCAGGCGATTGTTACTTTGGAGCCATAGATTCAGCCCGAGTTCTTCATCCACGGTTCACCGAAACGCATTCGTATGAAGTCATCGAAAAAAATCGTATTCTTCGTTGCCTCGTTCTCCAGCATTGAGGCTACCGCTCCGCTCGGCGTTCTCGCCATTTCAACTCCTCTGTTGGATGCGGGATACGACGTCCGCATCATTGACGCATCGATCACGCCTGACTACAAGAAGCGGATTCTGGAAGAAGTGAAAGACGCGCTCTGTCTCGGGATATCCCTGGTGACCGGCCCCATGATCCGCGAAACCGTCGATGTGGCCAAGGCAATCAAGAAGTGGGACGCCGACTTCCCAATAATTTTGGGCGGCTGGCACCCGTCCTTGCTGCCTACTCAGACTCTTGAGGCTCCCTACGTTGATATCGTGATCCGCGCCCAGGGTGAGGAGAGCATGCTGGCAGTGGCGAATCGCCTGCGGGACGACGCACCTTTCGATGACGTTCTGGGCGTGGGATTCAAGCGCGACGGGAAGCTTATTTTCACCCCCGAACGTCCTCTCAAACGCCTCGAGGACATGCCCGCCAAGGCCTATCAACTGGCGGACTTCGACGCTTATGAAAAAATTTGCGGGCGACGCTGGGCAATGTACGTTTCCAGCCTTGCCTGCCCCTTCAACTGCGCCTATTGCACCAATGCCGGGGTCTACGGAAGAAAGTGGAATGCTCTGCCGGTCGAGCAAGTCGTCGAGGAGACGATCGAGCTGACACGGCGCTACAGGCTCGAACTGCTGTGGATGGCGGACGACAACTTCCTGGTAGACCTGGATCGATCGCTCAAGATCGCCGAAGGCCTAATCAAGGCAGGCGGAACTTTCAAGTGGAGCGTTCAAGCCACAACTAATCTCACCGCCCGGCTCAGTGTCAGCGAGTTGACTCTGCTCCACCGTTCGGGGCTGCATCAGATTTGTCAGGGGATCGAAACAGCCTCTCCTACCGTGATGAAGCTGATGAACAAGGATTTTCAGGTTCTCGGCGATATCTATCAGTCCACGGAACGCTGCATCAACGCGGGCGTCATCCCATCGTTCAATATTATTTTTGGTTTTCCCGGAGAAGGGCCGAAAGAGCGGCGAGAGACTGTCAACTTCATGATGGACATCTGCCGGAAGTTTCCCGGCGCAGAGTTCTGGACAAACATCTTTACGCCATATCCGGGTTCGCCAATTTTTTCACAGACTGCGAAGCTGGGCATCGAAGTGCCGAAAACCCTCGAAGGCTGGGCGGACTTTTTTCCGCGTTACACCGTTTTACCCTGGCTCAAAGGCAGCGATCATCAGCGCGTTCAAACCATGCGAGATTATCTGCGCATCGCCTTCGATCGCGAACCCATCGCCACCACCGGCCATGGCCGATTTGCCAAGGCCATTCAGCACCTCACTGCTTACCCCGCACGGGTGCGCCTGAATTACGATTTCTACAGCTTTCCAGTCGAACTGTGGATCAATCGCCAATTGAAGAACATTGTGAAATTGCCCAAGCCGAGCATCGATGCGAAACGACTGCAGCCGGAAACGGCCCCCAGTTGCACGTAACGCGCAGGAGTGGTCCGGGATCTACCAATCGTTGCGTTTTGAATATTGGGGTCTTACTAGTTCCCGTAGATCGTTATGAGGATATTACGTCAAACATAATTCATTTGGCGGGTAAACTCATCCAGACCGATCGGCTACTGCAGAGGTAACGAGCGCGTTTCTCAATGAGAGTGGTGAAGAACCCTCCGTCGCAGACTGAGCCAAGCCAAAAAGGGACGCGTCGTCCTCGATGCCAGACCCGCGGTTGGTTCGTGTTTCTGATGTCGCTAGGTATTTCGGGATACCTCTACCTCAATCTCTTTCTCCTACCGAATGTTCCCATTTTGTTGAGTGGTGATCAGGTTTTTTTCTGGATGAACGGGCAGCGCATATTACATGGCGAGCGACCATATCTGGATTTCTTCCAGTTCACGCCGCCCGGTGCGGACGTGTTCTACTTTGCCTTGTTTAAGGTGTTGGGACCCCGAATCTGGCCTCTCAACTTCGTGGTGCTCGTCCTCGGTGTGGCTTTGTGCTGGCTTGTTTCGTGATTGCTAACCAAATCATGGAACGCCGCCTCGCTCTGTTAAGCGCGCTTCTTTTCTTAACGCTTATCTACACCAGGCTTCCAAATGCGACTCACCACTACTTCAGCGTCCTGGTCGTCATGGGGGCAACGGCCGTCCTGATGCCAGAAGCCAGTCTTCGAAGATTAGCAATCGCGGGAGCTCTGCTGGGCGTCGCCTCTTTCTTTACTCAGACACATGGCCTCGCAGCCCTTCTGGCGTTTAGGCTTCTAATGTGTTGGGAACAGTACAGCACCGATGACTTCTGGGAAAAGTTTTGGAGAAAGGAACGAATCCTGTTATTAGCCTTCATCCTCGTACTACTCATCTTAAGTGCGCCGTTCATCGCCGGCGTGGGTCTAAAGCAGATTTGGTACTGCCAGGTCACTTACGTACGGAAGGTCATGGTGCACGCACCGGAGACCCATCTATATAGGGATACCAGAATATTCGAATTGGCGAGGGCTGCCACTTCTCTTCGTAATGGGCGAATACAGCCGACATTTGTTTGTATACGGGATGCTTCCGACGATCTACCTGCTGGTACTGATGCGATGTAGAACGAAACTGTCTCTCACCACCTTTGGCGTCAGGAAAGTTGCCCTCTTGGGGCTTGTGGGCTCTTTTTTGCTAGGGGAATTGATCTTCAGTCTTAACTGGCTTCGCCTGTACGCCGTTCTATGCCCGGAATTGTTTTGTTCATCTGGGTAGTCAGTACCACTACCACCCGATTCCGACGCTACGGCCTTATTGGTGTTTGGGCTCTGGTCGTACTTCTCGGATTGTTACAGCCATGGTTCACGCAACATCGGGAGTACCTAACAGCGGAGTTGCCGGCGGGCAGCAGCGCCATCGAGCCCAGCGAATTTGAAAAGCTAAGCTGGGGGATGGCCCATACAAGGCCCGGAGAATTTTTATTTCAGGCTAACTGGCCCGGCATGTACATTCCGCTTGGAGTGCGCAACCCGGTATTTCTCGATACAGCCGGCACAATGTTGAATCCACCATGGGTCGAACGGGCGGTTCAGCAATTGGAGGCCAAGCAAGTGCGCTACATAATCTGGGCTGAAAGGTTGGACTATCCTGTGGATCCGCATCGTCCCAGAACCGCCAACATCGTCCCACTTCGCACCTACCTTCATACGCACTACCGGCTAGCAAGACTCTTCCAGGATGGCGACGAAGTTTGGGAGCGGAAATAGCCTTAGGGCATTCGAAAGGGGTGCCATGGCCGCAAGGAACATCATCACGAAATGTCCGTTTCAACCGCCGACGGTGGTGGAGCAATTGCTTTAGTTAGGGGAGATTTCTCTGATTGTAGATAAGGTTTGAAAGGGGTAAACTCGCGCGATATAATACCGGCAACCCGAGACCTCGTCCACAATCGCTGGCGAAAATCAAAGTGTGTGAATCTTCTTCCCATACGGGTGAGGAGCTATTGCAGTTCCCTCCCGACACGACTTGTGTCTTGCCACTCTCCATATCTCGCAGCCAAATCTGCTTGGGCCCAGCTTGCATCGGCTCAAAGACCATCCACTTTCCGTCAGGCGAGATCACTGAACCCTCGGTTGTGGCCCGCGGCGGCAAAGCCGCGCGCGCCACTTGCCGAGTGACCGGATCAAACGTCACAGTTGTTGATGCACCATTTTTCACCAATTCAAAGTAGATTGGCCCCGCGAACGAAGGTGCCAGCGGATGAAAGGCCTGGCCTTCGAAAGCGAATTCTTCCATCTGTCCATCATGCAACCAGCGAAGCACGTACCCGCTTCGAACCATTGCCTGATAAAAAAGTCCGGCGCTCGATACTGCAGGAAATGTAGAAAGATACGTCCCTCGGTCGAGAGCGACTCGCTGAAAATGCCGCCCAGGTTCGAGCAGATAGCGTGCTTGGTGCCTCCGAGCGTCGAACGCTGCAATGACGATTACCGCCACCAGTCCTCCAGCCACAAGTTTGGGGCTAAACAATCGCAAATATTGACGCCCTTCCCCGAAGAAGAGCGCAGCCAATATCCACACCTTCGGAAAGAATCGCAGCCAGCCCGGCGACAAAAAAGAATTCAGCGCAATGTACGAGATAATCAGCAAAATTCTCTCCTTCGGTCCGGCGTGCTGCAGCATCAGAACTACTGGCAACAACAAGAGGATAAACGTATACGGAGCTGCGTTCGATGAAAGTAGCAGGATCGCTATTGTGAACCAAGCAAAACCGTGGCGATAAGAATCTTTGCCGCCCGACGCCAGACCAAATAGTGCGCATCCCAGAATGAGCAGCGCTGTGAACGGGCGTAAGAAAAAGAAAACGAGCGGGGCACTCCAAAGCGGGTGCGGATTTAGATCTGGTTCCATGACAAACGAGTGCCGCAGAAGGGTCGTCAGAGTTGCAATTCCACTGTTGTAAGGATCGATGACCTCGCCTTCCAGAGATCGCGGCAAGATTTGCGTCGCGTAGAAGTGAACGTCTCTCCAGCCGAAAAGAGCAATTGCGGTTATCATGGCTGTGGCGGATGCGGCAATCATTCCTGCGACCGCCTTCCAATTGCGTTTAACCGCGAAATACAAAAGAAAAGGACCGCCGTAAAGCTTGAGTCCGAACGCCACACCGCAAAGAAAGCCGCTCCCCGCTGACTTGCCCCGATCCAGACAGTAAAATGCCAACGTCAGCAGGAATAACAAAAAGACGTAGTACTGGCCTAGGCGAAAATTGGACTGTATCGAGTTGTAACCCAGAAACATCAGTATTGCGATGTGCTCAATCCGAATCTGCGTAGCTCTTGAAAGCATCCACAAAGTAGCCGCCAAGAATGCCAGGTTTAGCGCCAGCCATATCTGTTTGGCGGTTTGCACCGGAAATCGAGCCAGCGGCACGATTGGTAGCATTGTCAAAGGCGTCTGCGGAAGATACGACCCCAGTTGGTGTTCAATACCCGCGTAGTTCATTTGCCGCTGAAACCACGTCCAATCGTAGTATTCGCGCAAAGGTGCGCCCTGGCTCACCAGGACAGCGGCGGTGTAGTAGTTTGGAAAATCGGTCTCGTTGCCAGTCCAACCCTTGCGGAACGAGGTCGCCAGAAAAACGGCAAACATCAGCACCGCGAGGAAGCGGGCTTTCGTCATATTGCCTTTGGCACCAGCGGCTGGTTTTGCTCCAGAGCAGCTAGTTCTTCGTTACTAATCTCCGCTCCCGCTTCCAGATAATCCCTATCGACGCTCAGATTCCACAAGTCGAACCGCGCACCCGCCACGTTTCGTGCTGCCAAAATAGCGGTCAACATCGAGTGGTCCTGATTGTTGTAGCGATGCATTCCATTTCGTCCAACGAGCTGCAAATTAGGCACCTCTGCAAGGAATTTGCGCACGGCCGCAAGGCCATCCTTATAATCGCGGTCGTAAACAGGATAGGCCTTCGGCATTCGCACCACCGCTCCATCCACGACATCCTGTCCATGCACTAGTCCCAGCTGTACCATCTCTCGCTTCGCCAGGGCGATTAGGTCCCCATCCGCCGCCTTCCAAATTGCATCAGAACTGTTGCAAAAATATTCCACGCCCAAACATGTCAAATTAGGATTCGGCGTCATCTCCGGACTCCAGTTTCCATAGTTCTGCACACGCCCCGCGGTGACCCCTGGGTCGTGCACGTAAATCCAGTTGTCCGGAAAAAGATTTCGGCCTCGCACCATCAACGCTACGAGGATGAAATCGCGGTAGTGAAATTTCCCCGCTGCCGCCAGAAGCACCGACTGCGCAGCGGGATCTAGCTTCTCAATCAACTCCCGTATGGGAATGCTGCTGATGAACTGCGTCCCGTGATAGGTCTTGCCACCGGCCTGCACGGAAACCACTTTTCCTGCCTGCCACTGAATGCTCTCTACCGGAGCATTCAGAATCACCGGTACACCTCGTTGCTCTACAATTTCTCGCATCCGCGACCACAACATTCCGGGTCCAAGCCGAGGGTACTGAAACTCTTTGATAAGCGTCTTGAGCTGTTTGTCAGATCGCCGAAATATCGCATCGCGCAGCAACGACCAGAGCGAAAGCCCTTGTATCCGTTGTGCCGCCCACTCCGCACCTATTTCGCGACAATCCATACCCCAAACTTTTTCCGTGTAGCTCTCAAAAAACGTCTCAAACAACCGTCGGCCAAACCTATTCGAAACCCAGGTTTCGAAATTGCATTCGGGCAGGGTAGGGAACAACCGGCTTCGCACAAAGCTGAGTCCGCAGCGAAACGCCTCAATCAGGCCTAACCCACCCAGGGCGTCAAACGGCTCCAGCGGATACTGAAAGAACCGCGATTTGTAGTAGATGCGCGAGAGACGCTTGCGCGTAAGAAGATCGTCGCCGAGAACGTCGTGCCAGATTTGCTGCACCAGCGAAACTTTGGTGTAAAAGCGGTGACCTCCGATGTCGAAGCGAAAACCTTTATACTCCACCGTGCGAGCCAGTCCGCCCACGACCGCGTCTTGTTCCAGCACCACGCACCCCACGCCCAAGTTTGACAGCTCGTACGCCGCCGTCAATCCCGCCGGACCAGCGCCGAGGATCACAACTGGAATCGCGTTGTCACCCATTTTCACCCTTGCCTAGCCTCCATGTAACTTACTGGGTCCTTGCACGTCGTGGCTCGTCAATAACTCGCGAAAGAAAGGTGTAGCAATAGCAGGATCACTGCCGTACGCCAAACGATAAGCAGGTAACTGGGCTAGAACTCCGAGAATTCTCGAGCGATGTTCGTCAAATCGACAGTCATCTTCGAAGGGAACGCTCGCGGAGAGCAACCTGGAAAGATCGGCTTCTGCAAGAGGAACAAGCTGTGGCACAGAGGACGATTGCCTCTCAAGAACGACACAGCAAACTGGGGTTACGACATTCGTTTCTTCGGAATTAAGCTGGTCTTCACACAAGTAGTAGAAATTAAAGTCGCAGTATGAAAATCGCCGCGTCCGAGGCTTGAGTTCGGGTAGGAACTGAAGTGACTCAGGGCGAAACGCGACGGGAACAAAGTCACGCCAAGCGTGTAGACCGCTGCTCCCCATCTCCAGGAAAACCGCTTGATCTGCGTAGTACGTCAGTCCGCGTTGGCCGGCCAAATAACTTGCGGTGGTCTTGCCCTGATTGGGTAGCCCCAACACGAGAAGGCCCTTCGTTCCCAAGGCAACACAAGCGGCTGCAAAAGGAACCAATCCCAAGCTGCCAGCTGTCATATAAAACAGAGTGTCGATAAATGGGCTGGTGAATCCCGGGCCGTCTTCGACAAGACCCTCCGACACGAAAGCAATCGCCGTACGCGCTTCGATGTCAACCGCCAGAAAACTTCTCTGTCCGAATTCCGCATAACGGAGGCCGTGATCCGAGAAGACAGACCTCCTAGGCCAAGGAGGACTCATCTGAACATCGGGTTGGCTCACGATCCTCCATGTGAAATCGGGCAGTGCCTTTGGTGATACGGGATAACGTGAGAATAACTCGACTAAGTGCTCCAAGATCCTCCGATTATTAGTTTCCAGTCTCACTGAACGTCCCATGAGAGGTAAGTCAGCCGTGTATGGAGTGGGCGTGAACCGGCCGAGCGGATCTTCTTGACGCTGTTTCTCCGGGAGGTTTGAATACACGGATACCAAACCACCCGTATGTGTCGTTTCCATCGACCGAATATCAACGATTGCTTGTTTCATATTACAGTTGTCCCAGCGTTCTCTCTTTTATTGACTGTAAGAGCTGATCAATCAAGCTGTCGCAAGGTGCTGCATGATATTCCGAGCGACCGTGTACGGATTGCCTCCGTATTGCAGAAGCCAGCACGGAAATTCGACCAACCTTGCGATTGTCTGTGACCGCTTTGCGACCGCGTCCGGCGGTTCTGCCATCAGGTCTTTATTCAGGCGGCTCAGGGCTTCGGCGGATGCCATCGAACTAAACTGGAATGCCGCGGTATTTTGTCGCTCCAAGAAGATTAGCGACCTCGGTCGGCAAAACTGAACTCGACTCAACCCGAGAATATCCTCCGGGTCAAACCAAAAAGCAGGTTTCCCACCATGGGTATCGGTCAGTGGCTCGTTCCGCAATTCTTCAAACCATTCAGTAGCCTCCGGGCGCAATTTAAACCGAGTCGGTGGCCCCCAGAGCTGTATTTGGCCCCTGCCCAGTGAACAAAACGTTCGGTCGTCTGACAAGAAGGAGAAGCCATTGTGAGAGAGCGCTAACGCAAGGGTCGACTTTCCCGCACCGGACGGACCGGCTAAGAGCACGCCTTCGTCGTTTTTCGCGACACAAGCACAATGCAACTCTGCAATCCCGAGCGAAGCGCTCACGATTGTAAGCAGCATGGGGAAAATCACTGTGCTCCAGTATCTGGTATCGCTGGCCATGCCTGCCGAAAAGCGCCCGATCACGCGGCGTGTACGAAGATCGACAAGCATTGAGCTTCCCGAATCAAATCCGGCAAAAACCAAGTCTCCGAGTCCTCGTACGTGGGGCTTCGGCCACGGGGGTCGTGCCGCGTCTGCGTCGTCAACCCAGAAACGTAGTGAAAAGTCAGATGGGCCTGCAGCCGCTTCAGCCGGCAGGAAACTCCCACGCGCGGCTGCAAGGAGTTTGTCGGAATTCGTCGCGAAGCTGAAAACCGCCCCGGCGGCCGTGTAATGTTCACAAAGATTTGTTTCGGCGTGCTTATGTAGGAAGTCTCGGGAGTGCATAAGGACTCGGGGATACAGGCCTGCAAAGACCTGCGGCCCTCCGATGAATCATCCTAATCTTCGTCAACTCGGGCTGGAATCTTGTCACCTTCTTGTCAAGAACTTGTAAAGCTTTCTTCGAAAAAATGAAAAGATCGGTGAGACCCGAGAGCGTTACTAGCCGATCCCCCGCCCAGAACGTGCCGGGGGGTATAATTTTCCACCGTATGCAGAAGCCCCGTTACGCGCTTGTGGCGTATCTGAAAAATCCGGCTGGAGAGTTCGTCGAGAACCTGCGGCGGGAATTGCATCCTGACCTTCCGCACCTGGCGGCCCACCTGAGCATTCTGCCGCCGCGTCCGCTGCAGGGCACCGAAAGTTCCGCGCTGCAGATCTTGGACCATATCTGCGGCAAGGAAGAACCGTTCGAAGTGACGTTGGGAGACGTGGAGACGTTCGTCCCGGTAACCCCGACGGTATACATCCGGGTGCAGGGTGCGGCCGCTCGTATGAGCGATCTACACAGCAAGCTGAATACCGAAGCTTTGGCTTTCGAGGAACCGTGGCCTTACATCCCGCACTTGACCATCGCAAAAATGAGCGGCGAGCAGCCCGCGCACAGCGCCTTTGAGATGGCGCGCGAGCGCTGGAACCGCTATTCGGGCAGCCGCCGCATCCTATTGGAAAAGCTGACCTTTGTGCGGGAAGATGAGGAAAATTGTTGGATTGATCTGGCGGCGGTTCCGCTCGGCGGCCGCCTAGTTTCGCGATAAGTTTCGCATGGAACTCCCGTAACAAGGCCCCTGTTACTCCATCGAGTTACTCCCGACGACTCACTTGGTTTTAAGTACATCTCCCTCCCGTGTGTTGAAAATACTGGGACGCGGCTGTAGATAAGGAGTAGGTCAAGCCTCCGCCAATCCCGGTCAAACACCACTTGTGGCGCGGTTTCCGGCTTAACAGGGAGAACAAATGCAGATCGGTGTATACGGTTCTGGATATCTTGGGACAGTGATTTCGGCCTGCCTGGCGGATTTTGGCACCCCAGTTTCCTGCTGTCATCCCGATCGGTCGCGCATGGTGGAGATGGCCCAGGGCAACGTCCCGTTCTTCGAAAAGAATCTGAAAGAAATCATCCGGCGCAATGTGCGGGCGGGCCGGCTGTCTTACTCCACCGACATTGAAACCTTTGCCCGCAGAACACACGTGATTTTCCTGGCCGAAGACAAAGCGGAAGGCTTGGCCGACATTGCTTTGCGGATTGCGCGGCTGGCGTCCAAGCCTCCGATTCTTTCGATCGTGACTCCGGTTCCGGTGGGCACGGCGAGCAAGCTGGAAAAAAGCATCAAAGACGCGGGATTGCAGGCGACGATTGTTTCGCAGCCAATGTTCTTTACCGATGGTTGCGCCGTCGAAGACTTCAACTGGCCCGACCGGATTATTCTGGGATCGACCTCGCAGGAAGCCGTGCACATGCTGAAGCAGATTTTTCATCCGCTGGTGATGCGCGGCGTTCCGGTGATTGTAACCAACCAGGCAACCGCGGAATTGGTTCGAGAAGCGGCCACCGCATTTGTGGCGACAAAAATTTCCTTTATCAATGAAGTGGCCGCGCTTTGCGAACGCGTGGATGCGGACGCGGTGAACCTGGCTCTGGCTCTTGGACTGGACAAAAAGATCGCCCCGCGCTGCCTGCAGCCTGGAGCGGGCATGGGCGGAGTGTTCGCCGAATCGGATATGGACTCGCTGGTGGAACTGGCGAAGTCGCATGGCATGCCACTGAAAGTGTTGAGCGCCGCGCGCGATGTGAACGCTTATCTCGCCGACCGCCTGGTCGACAAGATTTCCCTGGTGCTGAACTCCGTCGAGAATAAGGAAGTCGGCATTCTGGGCCTGGCGTTTAAGCCGAATACGAATTCTGTGGCGGGATCATCGTCGGTGCGGCTGGCAGAGAATCTGGTGTCGAAAGGGGCGCACGTTCGCGCCTACGATCCGGTGGCGATTCCCGAAGCCAAGATACGGCTCAACGGATCGGTTCGTTATTGCGACTCAGCCTATGCCGCCGCTGAGGGTTCCGACGCATTGGTCGTGGGCACGGGCTGGCCGGAGTTTCGCGCGCTGGATTTCGATCGCATCAAGCAGTTACTGAAAAAACCACTCATCGTTGACACTAAGAATCTGCTGGACGCGACCCGCTTGCGGGCGCTGGGATTTGAGTACGTCGGAGTCGGGCGCGGGTAGCGGCAGTTGTTAACGTGGTTAGAGAGACGTTGCGAGCAACGTCTCTACGAAAACATTTCTTCTTTGTGATTTACCTCATTTCTTCACGCTAATCCTTCGGTTTCTTCCTTTCGTTCTTGCTCATCGGCCCTGCGTGGTGTTTATAGCTGGGGAGCGATCACTCCCACCACGGGCGCCAGCCCTGGGTCATCCAGGGTGACCTATCTGCAAAGCGCGCACAAGACGTCCCGCGTCGTCACTCCCGAAGGCGCGTACACGGGTCCGCGAGGTGTCCAGAACTGCGCGGCTGAACATCTCGGCCTGCAGTTTCGAAATTAGCGGGAATAGAAATCTCAGTCACGGTCGTTCGTCACATTGGCGAACTTTTATCTGTGGAAAACGCCAGAGATTGGTTCGACGTTCGTCTTCGCGGGCGCTCTGACAGCGTGTGACGGCAATTGCTATAATCGAATACGGTGGTGGGAATAGCTCAACTGGCAGAGCACCGGACTGTGGCTCCGACGGTTGCGGGTTCGATTCCCGTTTCCCACCCCAGATTTGCAAGAGCCTTCCCGGGCTGATGCCAGATGTGGCATGATTCCTTCGGGCGTGGCGAGCCATTCGCGCGTGCGATTACGACCCCGTAGCTCAATTGGATAGAGCATCAGTCTTCGGAACTGAGGGTTGGGGGTTCAAGCCCCTCCGGGGTCGCCACATTGCGCGTAGGACCGCGTGGCTGCGCTTATTTCAGTTTCACGAAGAGCAGCACGAAAATCGCCCAGACGCCGACGGTCAGGGGAAACTGCACCAAAGAGGCGTCGCGCAGCGCATTTCCTCTGGGCAGGGCAAACGTCGCCAACAACATGGCAAGAGCGGTGAGTACTCCAAGCATCAATCTGCTTTTCCAATTCATGATGTTCGTCCTCCCTTTTCCGTTTTCCGTTGGGTATCGAACATAGTGGGATTGTTCCTGCTTCCGGGTGATCGCCGTAGTCCCTTACTCTTGCCAGCGATCGGACGTGCCCCTCTTAACTTCTTCATCGCCGCCGAGGCAATACGCGTTTCAGGGTTCTCTCTGTTGGTCATCCTTCACGATGTCTTGGCGCGGAACGAGGGTCTTTTTGAGGAAGCTGTAAATCTTGCTCAGCTCCCAGAAGATCAAAACCAGCAGAATTGCGATCACGAACAGCAGAAATAGCACATTCATCGGGTAGCTCTCGGCTTACAAGGAATTGTAAGGCTGAGGCATTCTACCCTTGTTCGTCAAGCTTTGGGAAAGAAGTAGAGTTGGCGTCTGAGGCTAGTGGACCAGAGCTCCGTACACAATCTCGCGTAAGCCTCGCCGGTACGGGCCTGCCTCCACGAACGGCATTTGCAGCATCATCAGCGCGTATAACTTTTCCTGCGGATCGATCCAGAAGTAAGTGCCGCCCGCGCCTGCCCAGAAATAGTCGCCGACGGAGCCGGAGACTGGAGAGTGTCCGGCCTGGGTGCGAACTGCGAAGCCCAGGCCAAAGCTCTGACCCAACTCCGGGACCGGCGTGAGATCCTGTGTGGCTTGCAGCATTCCCACGCGCGCCGCACCGGGAGGCACTTGATCGGAGGTCATCACAGCCAACGTCTTCGGCGACAGCAGGCGAACGCCGTCCAGCTCGCCTCCGTTCACCAGCATCTGGCAGAAGCGCGCGTAATCCGATGCCGTCGAGAGCATGCCACCGCCGCCGGAAAACCATTTCACTTTCTCTTTGGTGAGGTCTCCGGCTTTGCCAAACTCAGGCGGCTTGCCGGTGGCGGCGTCGACTTGCGGCTCGGCCATGCGCAGGGCTTGCGATGGATTGAGATAAAACGCGGTGTCGCGCATGGCCAGCGGAGTGGTGATGCGCTCCTGGATGAACCGGTCGAATGGCATTCCGGAAACCACTTCTACGATTCGTCCCAGTACATCCACCGACATGCCATACTCCCAAACTGTTCCGGGCTGATGGGCAAGCGGCAACTTCGATAATTTCGTCACGAACTCCGCCAGCGTCTGGCCGCGATCAAATAAGTTAGCCTGGTTATAGGCCTGATGGACCAGCGAGTTTCCGAACGGCCCATACACCATGCCGGAGGTGTGGCGCAGCAAATCCTGTACGGTTACGGGGCGCGCGGGGGCCTCAAGTGAGAGTGTGGGTTTTCCGCCAGCCGGGTCCATTTTCTCGACGCCGACTTTGACATCCTTGAATTCGGGCAGGTACTGCGCTACTGGCGCCATCACATCGATCTTGCCTTCTTCCGCAAGCATCATCACGGCGACGGTCGCGATCGGTTTGGTCATGGAGAAGATACGGAAGAAGGCGTCCGTCTTCATCGGAGTTTTCTTTTCGCGATCCTGATAGCCGATCGCCTGGCGGTAAACAACTTTGCCGTTGCGAGCGACCAGCAACACGGCTCCCGGAATCTCTCCCTTGTCGACGGCACTCTGGAAAAACTGTGTAATGCGTCCTAAGCGTTCCGCCGAGAAGCCCGCGTCTTCGGGGCGACTCAACTTTGCCAAGTCCTGCGCCCGTGCGGAAATTACACAGCTGAGGAAAAGACAGAGAGTCAGCGTTCGCCGATGCCAGTTCATGGAGGTTCTCCCGATTCGTTGCGACTGGGCATTTTACCCTAACGAATAAATCCGAATCGTTGTGCAGGCCGAGTCGTTGACCTAGAAATTTACCCGAACGCCCAGCTGCGCGGCAAACGGAATTCCAACGGTTGTTCCCGGACCAAAGAAATCTCCCAGGCCGCCGGCGGGGATCTCGAGTTGGTGGAGGCTGGTGATGGGCTGGAGCTGGGTGCAGGTGGGGAAGTCGAGGCAGATGCGGGTAGCGTTGCCCGATGCCATGTCGCTCTGCGGAAGCGGCAACAGGCTGATATTTCCGACGTAGTTCGCGCCGGGATTGTTGCGGTTGAACAGGTTGAAGAATTCGGCGAAGGGGCGAACTTCAACCTGCTCGCTGAACCTGAAGGGACGAGTCACGCGCAGATCCATTTGGATGTAACGCGTGCCGCGGAACGCATCAAGAGTGGTGGGAGCTCCGTTCACCGAGATGCGCTGGCTATTGTCGGCTGTGGTGATGGTGAATGGCCGGGCAGATTCGGCCTGAAACAAGGTGCTCAACTCGAAACCGCCGGGGATGAAGACTGTGCCCGCGAGCACGAAACGATGGCGAACATCTTCGCCGGACGGGCCATAGTCGCCGGGGGCGAACGGGTTCAGAGGATTGCAGACTCCGTTCACGTAGTCGAATAATTCACCGAGCACGCATCCCCAAGTTTGCGCGTGCGAGAGCGTGTAGTTTGCGACCAGATTGAAACGCTTCGACACGTTGCCCTGCAAGTGAAGCAGCAGGGCGTTGTAGCTGGAGCGGTTGTCGGCGCGGAAAACCTGAGCGGCAAATGGATACGCGCGATAGGCGTGATTTCCTTCTTCGTGGGTATAGTCCGCGCTCGCGGTCCAGTTGGAATTGAATGCGTGCTGCAGGCCGGCGGTCGCGTGCAGCGCGTACGGAGTTTTGTAAATAGGATCGATCAGCGCCGGGGGAGGGTTCGGGCCTCCGTTCACCGCCTGGAAGGCGGTTGCCCAGCCATTCTGGGCGAGGTCGTTATGGAAGAGCCCGAAGCCGGTACGGATGACCGTGCGGCCGCTCGCTCCCGGCGAATATGCAAGTCCCAGGCGCGGGCCGAATTGCTTGCGATCATCTTGCGGCGCGCGCTCCGGAAGTCCGAAGGACGGCAGGAGCGAGAACGACGGATTCGAGGTTTGATCGTGTCCCGAAGCGAGGAAGAGACCGATGCTCGTTTGCCAACGCAGCCCGTAGTTCAGCGTGAGATGGCGCGAAAGACGCCACGAATCCTGAGCATGGAGTGCGATGCGCTGGATATTTTGGGAGAAGACGCCGTCGCGGGCGGCCGTGGTGGAGGCTCCGTTCGTGTAGTCGAGAGGGAACTGGGCGAGGCTGGCGGCATTCAACGTGTAGAACGTCGGGTCGTTGGGAAACGAATGGAGCGTTTCCTGATTTCCCGGAAAAGCCCCCGCGAGCACAGGCTCGTGAATGAAATTCACTCCGAACTTGAAGGAATGGTCGCCGGTGGCGTGACCGAGGTCGTAGCGGAGCTGATATTTTTCCTGATTGCGCAGCGAAGGAAATAAAGTGATGGGCGTGGCGAACTGGTTGTCGCCGAAGGTCTCGAAGCCGGAAACGGTCAAGGTGGTGGAACTGAAGGGAAAGGCGAGCGCGAAGCCGAGCGCGGAATTACGGGTCTGAGTCAGGTGCAGTAAGCTGGCGTCGAACACAAACGTGCCCAGCCATGTTGGACTGAAGGAATACGTATTGCCGATCACGCTGTTCCAATAATTATTGTGCGTGGTCAACCCAGTGGAAGGCAGAGTGGCCTGCGCCACGAGAGCGTTGTGGGTCAGATAACTGTCTTCAGAGGTGCGCAGGAACCATTGCGATTTCTCGGCCTGAGCCCAGTCGAAGCGCAGCGAGCCGATGTAATCGCGGAAGGGGATCGGCACATTCTGGGAAACGGCGATCGAGGGCACGCCGGGAATCAGGCCATCTTCGGCGATTTGGGCCAGGGCGTTGAACTGCGCGAGGCTGTCGGGGCTGTAGGCGATGCTGGCATTCTCGTGGGCGTATTCGAATGCGGTGAAGAACCAGATTTTGTCGCGTGCTATCAGGCCGCCGAGTGTCCCGGCATAATTTTGCCGTGAGAATGGCTGCTTGGGATTGGGCGCGGGATTCTCGATGGGGAAGCGCGCGTTGAGGGCCGCCGCGCGCTCGTAGAACGCTCCCGTACCGTGCCAATCGTTGGTGCCGCGCTTGGTGGTGATGACGACCGATCCTGCCGTGGTTCCTCCGGTGTCGGCGTCTTCGTTGGCGGTGCGGACGGCGAATTCCTGAATTGCGTCCGGGGAAAAATTCTGCAGGAATCCGCCAATCCAGTCGTCGGAATTGTCGCCGCCATCGACGGAGAGATCGTTATTTAAGCCGGAACTGCCGCCGGTAGAAACGGCGGTGATGCGCGCCTTGGTGGGATCGGAAGGCTCGACCGGCTCGGTTCCCGGTACAAGATACGCGATGTTGGCGAAGCTGCGGGAGGCGAGGGGAAGTGTAAGCAAATCCAGGCTGGTGATCACACCTTGATGCACCACGCTGACCAGATCGATGGGCTGGGTCGTGATCGAAGAATTTTGGCCCTGCACCAATACCGATTCTGACGGAGCGGCAAGCTGCAGAGTGACTGTGACTTCGCGCACCGAACTCACCGCGATATTTATATGCGCCTGGGCCGGCGCAAATCCGGTTGCGCTCACGGTAATGCGATATGCGCCGGGGAGGAGATCATCCAGACGAAACTCGCCGCGGTCTTCGCAGGTGGCCTCGCGTCGCATCCGCGAATCCACCGACTGCGCAACGATGCTGGCCGAAGGAATGCGGGCGCCAGATGCGTCCTGAACCGCGCCACGCAGAGAGCCGCGCGGGTTCTGGGCCTGCAAAGCTGCCGATAGCGCTAAAGACAGCGCGGCCAGAAGGCAGAGGAACTCTCTTCTCTTTTTCGACGGGAGACAGGGACAGAAAAAACAGGGCCGGAAAACATCAATAGGCCGACAACTTCGCGGCTCGGAAAGGAAGATTAGCCTGAGCAGCCGATCTACTACCAGCATGGTGGAAGTTGAAAGAATATGGTGGCCAAAATTACAGGAGCTATTGGGTAAATTCGCGGCTTAGAATGGCGAGTCCGGTCAAAGCATCATGAAGCGCCCGCCATTCTTCCGAGGTTCTCTGGTCCTTCAGTTTTTCGATGCGCGCCTCGATCGCAATCCGGGTGCTGCGAACCCGTTCCTCCAGTTTCACAGGATCCACTTCCACCAGCGCGAAATTGTACAGTTCTTTCCAACCCTCGACCGGTTCCCACACTGCCGCGATGCAACCGTCCGAAAATATGTAGGAACGATAGCGAATGAGCACGGGACGGCCGGTTTTATGCTGCAGGATATATTCTCCGCTCTGTTCGCCTTGCTTGATAAATTTCGCGAACAGCTCGGGCACTCGCTCCGGAATATAACTGACATCGTCAATGGTTTTTCCGATCAGTTCCGTGCGCGTGTAGCCGAGCAGCCGGCAAACGCCATCGGAACAATCCAGGTAACGGCGCGAGGCATCGGCGAAAATTACGTATTCGTGTTCCAGTTCCGCATGGGAATGGCCGCGAAGCGCAATCAGCGAGCGCAGTCTGCTCAGCAGTGAACTGGCGCCATGCTCTTCGGAGATGAAAACATCCACCATGGTGGATGCTGTCTCGGCGACGGACGGATTGGAGCTCATAAGGATGACTGGAGTCCGAGGGCTCAGGTGCTTGAGGGGGACTGGGCCTCTGCCGGATTCGATGTCCGGCATTGAACAATCCAGGACGACTGCGTCCACTGACTGCGATGCGAAAGCGGTAAGGGCGTCGCTGCTCGATGCCGTCAGGACGGAGAAGCCCGACGATTGGAGAATCTGTTTGCGGCTGTGAAGGATCGATTCTTCATCAGCAACACAGAGGACGGTCTTGCTTGCCATAACGCCCCGCCATCAACTTCTCGGGGCAACCAGTATAACAGGGAGGACTGTCGTCTGGGTTCACGCTTTTTTAATCCGACCAGCGCTGCGGCGCCCGGTCCCAGCGATGCGTTTTCAGCTCGGCCAGCAGGTTCTTATCGAGCGGCCCGGCGTCACTCGCCGCAATATTTTGGCGAACGTGCTCCGGTTTGCGCATGCCGGCGATGGTCGTGCTCACGGCGGGATGAGACAGTATGAAACGCAGCGCCATCTCGGGCAGCGTCATCCCGGAGGGAAGAAGTTCTTTCAGTTTGTCGACGCGCTTGACCGTCTTGGCAAGATTTTCCGGACCGAAATATCCCGCGCGCCAGTCGCCTTTTGGAAAGCGAGTTTCGAGGGTCATTTTGCCGCCCAGGCTGCCTTCATCGAGCGGCACGCGGGCAATTACGCCCACGTCGAGTTCCTGGCAAACGGGAAAAAGTTCGTCTTCCGGGGCCTGATCGAAGATGTTGTAGATGACCTGCACGGTATCGACCAGGCCGGTGCGCAGCGCCTTGATGCCATTCTCCGGCTGCCAGCGGTTGATGCTCAGGCCGAAGAAGCGAATCGTCTTGGCGCGCTTCAGTTTTTCCACGGTCGAGCGGAACCCAGGCTCCATGGTCCAAGTGTCGTCCCAGACGTGAAATTGCAGGAGATCAATCGTATCCACCCGCAGCCGCTTGCGGATGAGGTCAGCGCAGTTGAACACGTGCTGCGCGGAAAAGACGTCGCTGTATTTGTATTCGGGCAGAGCAGGCCAGCGCTCATTGGCGGGAGGAATCTTCGAGGCAGCATAGAGCCGTTTTTTGGAGTTGCGCGCCATGATTTCACCGAGCAGGGCGTCGCTCTTGCCCTCCCCGTAGGCCCATGCCGTGTCGAAAAAATTGCAGCCCTGATCGACGGCGAGCTGCATGGCGGCCAGCGACTCCTGATCGTTCGAACCGCTCCATCCGCTCATGCCCCAGAGTCCGTGGGCGATGTCGCTGACTTCAAAACCGGTGCGGCCGAGCTTGCGGTATTTCATGATGGCGTCCTTTAGGGTGAGTCTGCGCTTCCGCGGAGGCTAAGAAGCGGACTCATCAGGATAAATGACGGCTTCGGTCCCGCCCAATCGGCATCATTGGACGTCCCTCGCTGGGGAGGCCGGGCCAGTTGCAGGCGAGAGCCCTCCCTTCGCCTGAAGAACGGCTCCGGTCGGGATGACGCCATCGTGGTGATGACTCGACTTCATCTTTAGGACGCTTTCGTGATAGAGCAAGGGATCGGGGAAGAGGGTGAGCGGGTTTTTCGATAGGAGTCATTCAAATTTTGGAGGATCCGATAAAGGCTCACAGGTGTTTAATGAACTTAGATCATAACGATGGAGGTCGCTCCTATGAAATCCGATTATCCGTATAACTCAATGCCTCGAAAGAATGAGGAGCTAACCGCGCCGGCGCCGTCACGGTTTATCGACGAGAAGATTTCGGACGAGTCGGGCGCGGAAACCAAGTCGGACAGCGCGCTCGCGCCGGCTGGTCTCAACAATCCCTTCTGGAATTAAACTCTCTCGAATGAATCCCTTGTAGCGCCGGTTTATTGCAGCGCAGACTTACCGCAACGGGCCGGCGCTGATTTTTGTCCGCAAACTTAGCGCAGAATTGGTAAGCAAAGGCACGGTCGAATCGAGAAATCCAGCCCTGCCATTTCTTCCAAAGCCGGACGCATTGTCGAATCGCGGCAGGGTTCCAGGGTGATCACGAACGGCAACGAGGCCTTGTCAAAGCCGGGCTTCTGCAACAGAGAGTCGATGTTCAAATGATGGGCCGCCATGATTTGAGCGAGCCGGGCCACAATCCCGGGTTGATCGCGCACAAAAAAACGCAAGTACCATGCCGTCTCGAAATCGCCGCTAATCACAGGCGTCAAGGCGTTCGTCGAGACGGAGCTTTCCAGGTCTCTGGTGCACGCACCCGCGGATAGGTTTTGCGCTACCAACATCACGTCAGAAACGACCGCCACGGCGGTTGGATCGCCGCCAGCGCCGGCGCCGAGAAAGGCCATGTCGCCGCCGTACCTCCCAGAGGTAACGACCAGGTTGAGATTTCTTTGCACCCGCCCGAAAGGTGAGTGGGTCGGAACCAGGCAGGGACCGACCTCGGCGAACAAAATCTTTTCCTTCCCGTCGTCCTTTAGAACGGCGCGGGAAATCTGACGGATGGTGCAGCCCAGTTCCGCGGCGTAGTCGAAGTCAACCGCATCGATGGCGCGAATGGTGCGGGCGCTGATGGATTCGGGCGCGACTTGCGTATCCAGTCCCGCCAACGCCAGAATGGTGAGCTTGGCACGCGCGTCGCCGCCATCCAAGTCTTCCGAGGCGTCGGCCTCCGCATATCCGCGGGCCTGCGCTTCTTCCAGCGCCTCGCTGAACGGAATTCTGGAACTCTCGATTCGGCTCAGGATGTAGTTGCACGTCCCGTTGAGAATCCCGGCAATGCCGTACAGTCGGTCGCCGCTCAAACCGGCGCGCAAGGCGGGAAGGACCGGAACTCCTCCGGCGACGGAGGCGCCGAATTCGATCTGGCATCCCTTGCTGCGGGCCAGTTGCAGAAGATCGGAGCCGTGGCGCGCGATCAGCTGCTTATTCGCCGTGACCACCGACTTCCCCGACTCGAGCGCGCTGCGGACAATCCTCCCGGCAGGATCGAGACCGCCGATGAGCTCGATCACGATGTCCGCATCTGACTTCAGCACTGACTCGATGTCGTCGGTCCAAATCACGTCGCTCGGAACCCAGGGCTGTTTCTTTCTTTCCACATTGCGGTTGCAGATGTGGGTGAGGCGCAGAGAGCTGTCGGCGTTCTCGCACAGAATTTTTGTCACGACGCGGCCCACGGTTCCAAAGCCGATTAACGCGACGCGGGCTGCGGAGGTTCGGTCCGGACGCTGGCGCGCGCCTGCTCTCGCCGCGGGTTTGGAGATACGCGTTGGCAAGTACTCAGTCTCGCTCGCGAAGGAAATTCATATCATACGTGTGACCGGTGTTCTCGTGAACCGCAAACGATTCGCTTCGGGCTGCTGCGGAGGCCGAATCAGCATCAAAGTTGGTAATATGGTGCCTGCCTGCTGCGAGTGCAATCCCGGCGGGAGCATCGCGGATATGGTCTTTCAAGAAGCGCCTCTGGTTGCCGCGGTATGGGCCGAGCGCGACGGTCCGCCATCATACCCGGCAGCGGGAGGAGAATGAATGAGTCGAAAGTTCGCGAGGGTTTCGGGATTCAGGGTCGTTTTGGCGGTGATGGCGGTAGCGATTCTGGCCGGAGCCGCAGTCGCCCACGCCCAGCAACCTCCTGAGCAATCATCGTCGAGCACCCAGTCTAGCACCCAGCAACCTGCGGCCCAGCAGCAACCCAGTACCCAGCAATCCAGCAACCAGCAGACCAGCAACCAGGAAGCTTCTCCCGAAGAGATAGGACCCGTGCGTAAGCCAAAAGTGAAAGGCTATAAAAACTGGGCGTTCAACGTTGGTGGAGGGGGAAGTCTGACGAACGGGGCGACTGGGAATTTTGTGCGGGGCGGAGGCGGCATTGCCGGTGCTGGCGTTGCCCGCAACACCAGCAAGTATTTTGGACTGCGTTTCGATTTCCAGTTTGACAACCTGCCCTTACGGACTTCGGCGCTGGAACAGGCGCAGGCGCGTAGCGCGACCAGCCATGTCTACTCTTTCAATCTCGATCCCATCATCAACATTCCAGTCACGTCACTGTGGAGCGGATATATCGTGGTCGGCGGCAGTTTTTTCCATCGCTCGGGAAAGCTGGATTCTTCGACTGCCATTCCGGGATCGGCATGCAACGCCTTTTTCACCTGGTGGGGCAACTGCTTCGATTCCAGCCTTCCGCTGAACAGGAATTTTGTTTCCACCAGCCAGAACGAATGGGGTGAGAACTTCGGCGGAGGCATCGCGCGGAAGATCCGCCCGAACGTCGAGATTTACGGGGAATTCCGCTATCTGCACGGCACGCACAGTGGGGTTACCACGGATTTGCGGCCGATCACGGTGGGCGTGCGCTGGTAATCAGCCTGGTTTAAGAGCTTCGGGATGTTTGCGGTGGACGCACCGAGCGCAAGACGCGCTCGGGACAGCCGGCAGGATGCCGGCGCTACGTTATTTGGGCGTTGCTTTTGTTTCGGCACTCCTTTATTTCAGAAGCTTCCCGGGCTCTTGAATCGTTTGCGCCAGGTCGTTCAGGAACATTGCCGCCCTTGCGCCATCGGCCACGCGGTGATCGCAGGAGAGGGTGAGCGTCATCATCGGACGGATGGCGGGCTGGCCGTTCACGGCGACGACCCGGTCTACGATGCTGCCGACAGCGAGAATCGCGGCTTGCGGCGGAGTGATGATCGCGCTGAACTGATCGACGTGATACATGCCGAGGTTGCTGATGGTGAAGGTGGCGCTGGCAATGTCCGTGGGTCGCAGCTTGCCTGCGCGTGCCCGCTCGGCTACTTCCAGGCGGAGCCTCGAGATTTCAGCGAGACTTGCGGCCTGTGCGTTGAGAATTACTGCGGCGACGACACCATCATTCACCGCAATGGCGATTCCCATGTTCACGTGATCGTGCAGGCGAATGCCTGCGGCGCTCCAACTGGCGTTGAGGCGCGGATGTTTCAGCAGCACGCGGGCTGTCAGTGCCACCAGCAGATCGGTCTGAGTGATACGGACATGCTCTGAGTTTTCGACTCCCGCAAGAATGCGCTCGCGATATTCGTTGAGCGCACTCGCTTCGATGTCGCGGGTTACGAAGAAGTGAGGGACGGTGGTCCAGCTCTGCGTGGTGCGCTCCGCCAGGATACGGCCGAGAGTGGTGGGAATTTCGATGCGGCCGGTTTGTTTCTCTGGCGTCGCAGGCGCTGAAGTCGCCGCTTGCACGTCCGATGCGAGAATTTCACCTCCTGAGCCCGATCCGCGAATTGTGGAGAGATCTACGCCCAGCTCCTTGGCAAGCCGGCGGGCTTTCGGAGAAATTTTTATGCCTGATGGTGGCGCATGTGGCGAAGCACCCGATGGACCGGCAAGCGGAGATGACTCAGCTTGCAAGTGCGATCCGCCACGCGCCGCCGGAGCGGGCGATGCAGTGTCAAGCGGAGGCTCTTCGCCGGGAGCGACGATCCACGCGATGGTTTGTCCCACGGGAATCTCTGCGCCGGCCGCGGCTCTGATGCCTGCGAGGATTCCGTCGGCGGGCGCTTCCACTTCGACAACGGCCTTGTCGGTTTCGATCTCGAGAAGAGGTTCACCCCTGGTGACGTGGTCGCCCTCCTGCTTTCGCCAGGCGAGGAGCTTGCCGGTTTCCTGCGCCATCTCAAGGGCGGGCATTACGACGCTGAAGGCCATAAGTGATTTTATCGGGGAAGGATTGCGGCAATCTTGGTCTTCGACCACTGGGCTAAGGCCCGGCTCCAATCCTACGTGCTTTACGCGGCCTCTTCGGCAAGCTCAGGGCAGGCTCTGAAAGGGCCGCTTTTCCAGGGCGAATACGCATTTGTACGTTTACGCGCAGCTCGAGAAGCTGCGGTCTTTCAAAGCAAGAAATAATCAGTCCGAGACTCCTACCCGCTCCGTTTTTGCGCTGGTCTCGATCATTTCGAGGACGCGTTGGCTGGGCGAAGATTCGGATTCTCGCGTGGTGGGGAGCGGGCCGTTCACGGTGTAATAGTGAGCGCCAGCGACCAGAAGTTGTTCCGCGGGGAAGCGCGTGATGACTTCGTGCCCGGTCGCTGTGACCACAATTTCTTCTTCGATGCGTGCCGCGCTCCAGCCGTCAGTCGACGGCCAAAATGTTTCGAGAGCAAACACCATGCCGGGCTTGATTTCGACGGGATGCTCGAAGGAAACCAGACGGCTGATCACGGGCTTCTCCCAGATCGCGAGTCCGATGCCGTGACCGTACTGCAGCGCAAACGCAGCTTCTTCGTTGGCGAAACCGAAATCTTGCGCCTTCGGCCAAACTGCAGCAATTTCGGCGGTGGTGCGGCCGGGACGCACGAGTTCGATGGCGGCGTCGAGATATTCGCGACAACGCTTGTAGGCGTCGACCATGGCATGCGATGCGTAGCCGACCGTGAAGCAGCGGTAGTAGCAGGTGCGATATCCCATGTAGGAATGCAGAATGTCGTAGTAGACGGGATCGCCGGGACGCAGCACGCGATCGGAAAATACGTGTGGATGCGGGTTGCAGCGCTCGCCGGAGATTGCGTTCACCGCCTCGACGTATTCCGAACCGAGATCGTAGAGAACTTTGCTGACCAGGCCGACGGCTTCGTTCTCGCGCAGGCCGGGTTTCATGGCGCGGTAGAGTTCGTCGTAGGCCGCGTCCACCATCATCGCAGAAGTATTGAGCAGAGAAATTTCGTCCTGCGTCTTGATGACGCGGGCTTCGGACATCAGTTGCTGGCCGTCAACGACTTCGAGGCCTTCGCGTTGCAAGGCAAACAGAACCGGCAGTTCGATGATGTCGATGCCGACCGGCTCTTTGTGCAGGCCGCGCATTTCGAGTTCAATCCGAATTTTTTTTGCAACGTCTTCGGCGCGGCCCATTTCGGGGGTCATGGCGCCGCGCAGCATCGAAATCCCCGGACGCGAACGGTCGCCCAACCACGGGCAATTCAGCTGATGATGCCTAGCGGCAGATCCGAAATCCCAGAGAATGGGGTCGTCATTTTGCGGCAGCAGGGTGAAGCGATTGGCTTTGTCTTGCGCCCAGGTGCCGATGTGCGTGGAGGTCAGGTATCGCACGTTGTTCATGTCGAAGCAGAGGAGGGATCCCATCGAGGATTTGGCGAGGAGATCCTTCGCTTTTTGCAGGCGCTCGCGGCGGAGGCGGTCGAAGTCGATGCGCTGCTCCCAGTCCACCGCCATCGTTCCGTGTGTTTTTAGTCCCATAAATAGCTCCTGCTCTCAGCTCAAGCCAACACGTTGTAGAGGCGCTGCTTGCAACGTCTTGCCGAACGTGCCTCGACGCTATGCCTTCACCAATGCTGCTGGCAGAGACGTAGCCAGCTACCTCTCTACGATTTGTTGCACATCTCTTGAGCTGCTTCTACTACGGTTTCTTCCGTTGGTACTGTAACGTCTTCAAGCGGCGGAGAGAAAGGAATCGGTACGTGCATTGCGCCCATTCTCTTCACTGGCGCGTCCAAATCGTAGAACGCGCCTTCGGCGATTACGGCGGCGAGTTCGGCCGTCACACCGTAGCGGCCGTAGCCTTCGTCGAGCACGATGACGCGCGACGTTTTCTTCGCCGAGTCGATGATCGTTTTTTCGTCCAGCGGCCAGGTCGTTCGCGGATCGACGACTTCTGCGCTGATGCCTTCTTTTTCCAGCATATTGGCCGCGCCCAGCGCGACCTGAACCATGCTGCTGGTCGCTACAAGGGTGATGTCTTCGCCGACGCGCTTCACGTCGGCTACGCCCAGCGGGATCGTGTAATCTTCGGCTGGAACCAGGCCCTTTAGCTTGTACATCATTTTATCTTCGAAGAAGACAACTGGATTCTCGTCGCGGATGGCGGTCTTCAGTAAGCCTTTCGCGTCATACGGAGTGGATGGCAAAACGACTTTCAATCCCGGCACGTGGCTGAACCAGGCGTGCAGCGATTGCGAATGCTGCGCCGCCGAGCGGCGAGTCGCGCCCAGCGTGGTGCGCATGACCATAGGCACTCTCCAGTGGCCGCCCGACATGTAGTGGGCTTTGGCGGCCTGGTTCACCATCTGGTCCATGGTCAGGGTGAGGAAGTCGCCGAACATGATGTCGACCACCGGACGCAGGCCAGTCATGGCTGCCCCGACGCCAACGCCGGTAAAGCCAGCTTCTGAAATCGGGGTGTCGAGCACGCGGTCGGCGCCGAATTCTTCTACTAGCCCGGAGAGCACTTTAAATGGCGTTCCGGCTTCGGCCACGTCTTCGCCAAAAATACATACGCGCGAGTCGCGGCGCATCTCTTCCACGAGAGCTTCCTTTACCGCCTGCGCAAATGTGAGTTCACGCTCTGGCATAAAAATCTTCAGGCGTAGACGTCCTGCTCCACCTGATCGACGCCGGGGTAGGGCGATGCGATGGCGAACTTCACTGCAGCTTCCATCTCGGCGCGCGCTTCAGCAGTGATTCGATCGAGCGCGGCAGCGTCCGCGTATCCCTGCGCGAGCAGCCACTTCGCGTGCAGCTTGATGGGATCGCGCTCGGTCTTCCACTGCTGCTCTTCCTGCTTCGTGCGGTAGTATTCGCGATTGATGTCGCCCACGTGATGGCCGCTGTAACGGTAGGTATCGACCTGCAGGAATGCCGGGCCCTCGCCGGCGCGAGCTCGCTTCACCAGTCGCGTTGCTATTTCGTTTACCGCGACCACGTCCTGGCCGTCTACTTTCGCCCCTTCCAGGCCGAAAGCAGCGGCGCGTCCCAAAATCGTACCGGCGGTTGTCTCCGAAAAATGGGTGTACTCGCAGTAAAGATTGTTTTCGCAAACGTAGATTACGGGCAGCTTCCACAACTGAGCCAGGTTCATCACTTCATAGAGCGAGCCCTGGCCGAGAGCGCCTTCGCCGAAAAAACAGACAGCCACTCGCCCGTTTCCCAGGCGCTTTGCGGCAAAGGCCGCGCCCGTGGCGATGCCAACACTGCCTCCGACGATCGCATTCGCACCCAGGTTGCCGGTTGCGGGATCGGCGATGTGCATCGATCCGCCTTTGCCGCGGCAGTAGCCGGCTTCCTTACCCAGCAACTCGGCGAACATGCGGTTGGGCGAAGCGCCTTTGGCGAGACAATGTCCGTGACCGCGGTGGGTGCTGGTGATGTAGTCGTCGATGTGGAGCGCCTCGCAGATGCCGACGGCGACGGCCTCTTCGCCGCTATAAAGATGTGCCAGACCTGGCATGAGCGCACGCGTGTAGAGTTCGTTCACCTGCTCTTCGAACAGACGAATCCTCACCATTTGACGATAGGCGCGAAGCCAGCGGTCTTTCTCCGTCTCTTTCTCGGTTTCTGTTTCCGTCTTTGGGTTTGTCTCGCTTCCAACCGCACGCCCGACATCCGGCCTGGAAGTTGTGGTGTTCACTTCTTACCTCCTGCATGGACATTGATTGGTGTCGAGACTCCCGACATGGCGGCCAGCACATCGAACATGCAGGCGAAGTCATATTTCGTCAAGCCCATGCCGCGGGCTGCCGTAAGAATCTCGTTGCTAGCTGCAGTCGTGGGCAGTGGCACGTCGAGTTGGCGGCCCAGTTCCATCGCCAGCACCATATCTTTCTGCATCATGTTCACGTCGAACCAGGCTTCTTCCGGCTGTTGCAGAACGAACGGCCCGCGATACTGAATCATGGGCGAAGCGACGGCGCTGTGAGTGAGCACATCCACCGCCACTTCGCGGGCAATGCCGCTTTTTTCCGCCAATAGGACGCCTTCGGAAAATGCCAGCATCTGCACCGCCAGACTCAAGTTGGTGGCAATCTTCATGGATAGGGCCAGACCGTTGTCGCCCACGTAAGTAACTTTGGGGCCGATGTCGAGCAGCAGTGGCTTGATCTTGTCGAAGGTCTCTTTGCGCCCGCCAACCATCACCGACAACTTCCCTTCCTGTAGGGTGACGACACTGCCCGATACCGGCGAGTCGACCATGTCCGCGCCGGCGGCGCGAACTTTCGCAGCCAGTGCGCAGCTCACCGCCGGACTCACCGTGCTCATGTCAATGAAGATTTTTCCCGCAGTCAACCCCGCCAGCAGTCCGTTGGGACCTTCGGCGATGGCCTGGATCGCAGCAGCGTTCGTGACCATCGCGAAGGTGTAATCCGACGCGTTCGCGACCGCGCGAGGCGAGTCGGCCCACTGCATTCCTTTTTTTACTAACCACTCTGCCTTGGCGCGAGTGCGGTTGTAGCCGGTCACCGAGTGACCCTTGCTGAGGAGCCGATCTACCATCTGGCTGCCCATCACGCCCAAGCCGATGAATCCTACTTTTGCCATCCCGCTACCGCCTTGCGATCTTCTCCAATAAATTTCTAGTGCATTTTTATTGCGCACTCGACTTGCCCGGAGTGCGTTTGCCCGGCGCCGATTGACTGTCGTCGCGAACTTGGCCTAGATGCGCTCGCATAGCTTGGCGCGCGCTCTCGGCGTCACGCCGCTCGATAGCATCCAGAATGCGCTTGTGATGAATCTGGCCGCGCTCCGGTCCGCCGGTAACGCGGAAGATGCGGAGGCGCTGCTGGCGCAGAAGACCCACGATGGAATCGAGCAGGGAAAGAATGAGTGGATTGGCCGCACCCTCCGCCAGTGCCAGGTGAAAATCAAGGTCCGCTTCGATGTAGATCTCGGGATTTTTGCCGGCGCGGTCCATGGCGGCGACCGCTTCACGCATGGTTGCCAGTTCCGGTTCCTGGATGCGCGCTGCCGCCAGAGCGGCAATCTCCGGCTCCAGGATGGCCCGTACTTCCGCCAGATGAGTGGACCCTTCCGGTTGACCGATCTTTACCATCAAGTCAAGCGATTGGCGCACCGCCTGCGTAGTCCCATCGGTGATGAAGGTGCCGCGTCCCGAATATGCTTCGACTAATCCTTTTTCACGGAGAGCTTTTACCGCCTCACGCACGGCGGTGCGGCTTACGCCGAAACGCTGAGCCAGATCGCGTTCGGCGGGTAGTTGATCGCCGGCCTTGAGATCGCCTTTAACAAGGGAATCTTCGATTTGCTGAACGATTTGCTCGTAGAGACGCGAGGTTCGAACCAGCTTGTACACCACGTTGCCCTCCGCACGAGGAGAAACGAAGCCAGCCGGGGTGCCAGCTATGGTCTGGCTACTATACCGCATCTCCACAGGGGTTGGGGGCCTTTGTTCGGTAGATGACATAGCTGGTTTATGGGTACAGTGGTATGACCTATACAATGTACTATGACGCCTTAAAGGAACGCAAGGCGGCGACATGCCTTCAGCGTATTTTGCGGGGTTGCCGGTTTATGGACTTCCGCAATTTCCTCGGGAGTAGTACGTTGCCACAGTATCCAAAAAATCAATCTGCTTGACAGGGTTTCTTCGATAGTGGTATGGCTGTCGGACCGGAACCACGGAGGGCTTTATGCGATCCCGCAGGGTTGGTGCTGCTTCGTGCGCTGAGGTTCGAGTTAACGCGAAGGCTGAAGTTCGCGCGGACTTTCGGGTCAATATTTACGGTAATGTTCAGGACGGACCTCGACGGACTGCATGTTTCAAGCTACTCTCCGCGATCTGCGCGCTGCTGCTGCTTGGTGTGCCGGCGCCGGCCCAGTCGACCACGGGACGCATTCTGGGCACGTTGACCGATCTGAGTGGCGCCGCGGTTGCGCGAGCGACAGTCGTAGTCACGGATGTGCAGCGGGGCACCTCACGATCTTTAACCACGGATGACTCCGGCGACTACGCGGCACCCGACCTGGCGCCCGGCACCTACAAGATCCACGTGGAGGCCAGAGGCTTCAAAAGTGTGGAACGTCCCAATGTGCAGATTGAAGTCGCCAGCGACGTGCGGGCGGACTTCTCACTACAGCCGGGGCAAGTGAGCGAGACGGTAACCATCACGGAAGATGTTCCCCTGGTCAACACTACTTCCGCCACCCTGGGCGGCACACTCAGCAACAAGGAGATCAACGACCTGCCGCTGAATGGCCGCAACTACGAAAATCTGCTGCAACTACGTCCGGGCGTGATGCGTTATCCCGGCGGCGGTTTTTCGACGACCAGCACCGACGGTCTTCGCGCCGAAGATAACGCTTATTTCGTCGAAGGACTGTTCAACAGCGAGCCGTTTTCGGGTCAGGGCATTATCAACGGCGCGGGCATTGCGGGAGATTCAGCGACCATCCTGCCCATCGATGCGATTCAGGAGTTCAATGTTCAGGAAAATCCTCCTGCGGAATACGGTTGGAAACCCGGCGCGATTATCAATGTGGGATTGAAGTCGGGAACGAACTCGCTGCACGGCACAGCGTTTGCATTCGGTCGCGATGGAGTCATGGACGCGCGCAACTATTTCAACGCGTCGCCCGCACCGAAAACGGACCGGACCCTGGAACAGTTTGGCGGCAGTTTCGGCGGAGCGATTATTAAAGACAAGGCATTCTTTTTTGGCGCCTACGAGGGACAGCGCTACAACGTGGGAAACTCCTATACCGTAAGCACACCGTCGATGGTGGCCCTGCCCACGCCGGCGACACCCAACTGCACTACTGTGGCCGGCGATTGCGGCAACAGCATCCCGAATGCGATTGCCGATCTGGTGGCGAATGATGTTCCGATCAGTGCGGCCAGCCAACAGATCTCCGGCTGCACCGTGACCGGCTCATCGGTCACGTGTAAGGGTACAGGCTTCCCCATCAATAACACGCAAAGTATCAGCATCGTACAAGGATTTCCCAATAATGTAGGAGTCGACAATGCGCTCGGGAAGGTGGACTACAACTTCAACCAACGCAACAGCGTGAGCGGAATGTATTTTTACGGGAACAACTCGGGGACGGTAGAAGATTTTCCGGAGTTGCAATCCCAGTGGCGATCTAAGATCCACACCCGAGCGCAGGTGGTCGGAGGCAGCTGGATTTGGACGCCTGGCACACGTTGGGTGAACGAAGCTCGCGTTGGCTACAACCGCCTCTACCAACCGACGCTGCCCGGGGATCTTGGAACACCGGCGTCGGGCTACGGTTTGAATACGGGCGTGAGCGGTCCCTTCACCGGAGGGCTGCCGCGGATTGGCTTCGCGGGAGCGTTTGTCCCAGGACTGGGCGGATTCAAGTGGCCAAAGTTTCAGGGGCCGGATTCCATCACTCAGTTCATCGATCATGGTTCTTATACCGTGGGCAAGCACTCGTTGAAATTTGGCGGCGAACTTCATCGCAATGACGTCGACGGCGGGGCCTTCGGCAACGCCAGGGGGAGCATTACATTCCTGGGCGGTGTGGCGTTGGCGGCTTCCACGCCTCTGGAGGACTTTTTCGCCGGAGATCCTTTCAAAGCGTCGGTACAAGTCGGCAATCCCAGCCGCCAGATACGCAACTGGGCCTATGGCGCTTTCTTTCAGGACGACTGGCGCGCCACCCGAAACCTCACGTTGAACCTTGGGCTGCGGTATGAATTCAGCTCCGTGATTAAGGAAGCCCACAACCTGCTAGGTAATTTCGATCCCAACTCCACCACCGGGTTAATTCAAGCCGGAATGCACGGCGTAAATGGTCCGTATAATCCCGATCACAAAAATTTTGCTCCGCGCTTCGGCTTTGCCTGGGACGTAACGGGAAAAGGAAACACTGTGATCAGGGGGGGAGCCAGCCTGGTGTATGAAACCATAAATTGGGAAGCGCTGCTGGCTTTCAACAACGCTTTTGGTCTTTCGAATGTTCCCACCGGCGCGATCATCGATGCTGCAGGCGATACGGCCGGCGGAACTATCACGGCGGGCAATTTGGCAATCCCTCCCGGGATGCCGCAGTGGGACAGCGGCGTACCGATCTATGGAGCCAATGTCAGCACCGCTACGCTCAATTGCTTCAACAATCCTTGCCCCATCATGAGTGTGGCCCGGAACATTACCACTCCTTACGTTTGGAACTGGACGCTGAATTTGCAGCATGCCTTCACTCCAAATCTTTCGATGGAAATTGCATACGTGGGCAATCATGGTTCGAATCTGAGCGGGATTCGGGACATCAACCAGCCGGCGGTAGGATCGGGGTGGGACACAGGGACCGTCGATGCTTGCGTAACTTCCGGCTTCAGCAGTTGCGGCTCGAACGGCGGGGCGGAGCAGGCGAGCCAACCGTACGCCACGAAATTTCCTTACGTGAGCAATATCTTCCAGATGGGGAATGTCTATCGGTCGAATTACAACGGTCTTCAGGCCACGCTGAATTCGCGGAACTATCACGGCCTGAGCATGGTGGCGGGCTACACGTTCTCGCACTCTCTGGACGATGTGGGCGCGAACTGGGACTTTGGTTATGGAGCTGGCTTGCCGGCGGATTCCTATAATCTTGGCCGTGAATATGGCAACAGCGACTTCGACATCCGCCAGCGTTTCACTTTGTCGTTGACCTATGCGATTCCTGGCAGAAGCGGTTTTGGGCAAGTGATGGAAGGCTGGGAACTGAATTCTATTGTGACCCTAGAGAGTGGGCAACCGTGGGGACCGATTGATCTAGGGACGGACGCTTCGGGCACCGGGCCCTTGCCAGTAAGCCCTCCAGCCAACAGTCCCATTCGTTGGAATTTTTTCGGGAGGCCGGCAGACTTCAAGTCTCGTCCCGCGCCAATTCCTTTTTTCCCTGGCAACCACGATCAGGCTACTCCGACCGACAATGCCGCTTGTAACACGCAAGCTCTGAGCCTGGACGGCGGAACGCCGGGCCGCGCGACCGATGCCCTGGCGCTGTTTGGTTGTTACGCGCAGGGAAATTCCATAATGATTCCGCCAGCTCTCGGTTCACTGGGAAACATGGGGCGGAACCTGTTCCGCGATTCCGGCTTCCGCAACTTCGATTTCTCGATCGCCAAGAACTGGCACTTCGGCGAAAAACTTCGCGCACAATTCCGAGCTGAGTTCTTCAACATCCTCAACCATCCCAACTTTGCCAACCCCTACGGCGGCCAGAACGGATTCGGCTTGAACGATCCTTCCGTGCAGCCGTTCGGCTGCGGCTGTGCCACGCCGGACGTAGCCGCGGCGAATCCCGTGATCGGCTCGGGCGGGAGCAGGGCTGTTCAGTTGGGACTGAAGTTTACGTTTTAGGCCGATTCGTCTCCCTAGAGACGTCGGTGGCAGGGGGCTGTTGGCAAGAGACAGCGCTGAGTTCCCAGGCGTGGTCCGTTTGAATCACTGGCCTTCGCACGTACCTTCGTTACCAAAGGGGGTTACGCCATTTATTTCCGCCAGTTATAATGGGTCAGTAATGTCGACGGTTCAAGATGCTGCGCAACACGCCCAATTCGCATCACCCGAATTCGTATCGGCCCGATTTGCATTTGCCAGAGTGCTGGCTGTGCCATCTGGTGTGTCCTCGGCGCTACCGGGCGAATCTTCCTTCGCGATTGCGTCCTAGCCTGTTCGGTAGCGACTAAGTCCTAAATCCTCCATTTGACTCGCCTCGGCCTGCTTGTGTCCGAACCAGGATCCTGCGTTTCGAGGTTGCATTTCCTGACAACTGGCGGGTGTTTACCGACTGCCGCTGACGGAGGATTCCATGACTGTTGAAACGATGGCTAAGACTGCGAAGACCAAGAATAAGACCACTACGAAAGATCCTGCTGCTCGGGGTCCCCAGATCAAGACCGCCCTACCGGGACCGAATGCGAGGCGCGTGCTCGAGGGCGACGAGAAATACATTTCGCCCTCCTACACGCGTTCCTATCCGCTGGTGGCCAAGAGCGGGCGCGGCATCATCATTACGGATGTCGACGGCAATGAGTTCTATGATTTCTCCGCAGGCATTGCCGTGACTTCGACCGGCCATTGCCATCCCCATGTGGTTGCCGCCATTCAGAAACAGGCAGCCGAGCTGATTCACATGTCGGGCACGGACTTCTATTACGAGAGCATGGTGGAACTAGCGGCGCGGTTGTCGAAGATCGCACCCATGCCGGGGCCGCATCGCATTTACTACGGCAACTCGGGAGCGGAGGCGATCGAGTGCGCGCTGAAGCTGGCGCGCTATCACACCAAGCGGCAGAACGTAATCGCATTCCTGGGCGCTTTTCATGGACGAACCATGGGAGCACTCTCGCTGACCGCGTCCAAGCCCCAGCAGCGGCGGCGTTTTGCCCCGCTCGTACCAGGGGTGACGCATGTGCGTTATCCCGATGTTTATCGCGGGGCCGCAGGCCCGCAGGATGCGGACAGTTTTGCGCTGGGCTGCGCGCGCTTCATTGAAGAAAAGCTGTTCAAGACCACGCTCGCTCCCGAGGAAGTGGCGGCGATCTTCGTCGAGCCGGTACAGGGCGAAGGCGGGTATGTTGTGGCTCCGAGGATCTTCATGCAGGAACTGCGGCGCATCTGCGATCGTCATGGCATCCTGCTAGTGGTGGACGAAGTGCAGAGCGGCATTGGGCGTACGGGGAAGTGGTTTGCGGTCGAGCACACTGGCGTCGAGCCTGACATCGTCTGCATGGCGAAAGGCATTGCCTCAGGCATGCCGCTCGGCGTTACGATGACTCGCGCGGAGATCATGGATTGGGTTCCCGGATCGCACGCGTCGACCTTTGGCGGCAATCCAATCTGCATTGCTGCGGCACTGGCCACGCTCGATGTGATCGAGAAAGAGCATCTGCTGGAGAACTCGGCCAGCGTAGGCAATCACATGATGAAGCGCATGGCTGACTGGCCTGCGAAGATGAAGCTGGTGGGCGATGTGCGCGGCCGCGGCTTGATGATCGGCGTCGACATCGTTAAGGACAAGGTCACCAAGGAGTACGCGCACGCTGAGCGCGACCGCATCGTCGAAATGGCATTCGAACATGGGGTACTGTTCCTGGGTTGCGGGCCAAGCACGGTGCGGATATGTCCGGCGCTGGTGGTCACGAAAGAGGAAGCCGACGTTGCCGTGGATGTGCTCGAAAAGTGCATCGCGGCGGTGGGCGAGTCCGGCATCCTGAAATAATCCCTAATTCACCACGGAGGCACGGAGACACAGAGAAAATCAATCTTGATTTGTCATTCTCTGTGGCTCTGTGCCTCTGTGGTGAAAAACGGACTGCGAGACTGTAGTATTTCCCGATCTGGGAAGGGCTGACGGGCAGTCGTATCCGCGTGTGAGAAGATCACATCTTTTATTTCGGACAGTGAAGTACTTTCTGTCCAATATGCTGCTCGCTTTTTCACACGAACCATCATTCACAGTCTGGATTGGGTTGCGGCGCGCGTGCTTCCGGCTGATCCGCTCCGCCCTCGTGTCAATGGAGATTCGATATTGTCAGCGTATACTATGACCATCTTAATTCCCGCCCGCAGTTCGAGGTGTTTCGAAATGCTTCCTTGTCGGGATAAAATAGTAAGTTGGTGTGACTGCACGGAGAGGATTCGGTAATTGCCTGAGCTGAGAAAAGATCCGATTGTGGGCCGTTGGGTGATTATTTCAACGGACCGGGCCAAGCGCCCAACCGATTTTGTCCGCGAAAATATGAAGATCAAGGGCGGATTCTGCCCTTTCTGCTACGGAAACGAGACCAAGACCCCACCGGAGATACAAGCCTATCGGCCCAACCCGAATGGCGGACCGCCGGCGCAGCGAGACACTCCGGGATGGACCGTCCGCGTCGTGCCCAATAAGTTTCCCGCGTTGGGCATTGAAGGCACGCTGAACCGCCAGGCGGACGGCATGTTCGACCGCATGAACGGAATCGGGGCGCATGAGGTTATCATTGAGACGCCGGACCACACGGCCAGCCTCGCGACGCTGCCTCCGAAACGCATCGAAGATATCCTGTGGACCTTTCGCGATCGCATTTTGGATTTGAAAAAAGATCGCCGTTTCAAGTACATCCTGATCTTCAAAAATCATGGGGAAGCGGCGGGAGCGTCGCTGGAGCATGCGCACTCCCAGCTCATTGCCCTGCCTATTCTTCCCATCAACGTCACGCAGGAACTGGAAGGCGCGAAGCAGTATTTCCTCTACAAGGAACGCTGCGTGTTCTGCGATATTATTCGGCAGGAGATGGACAGCGGCACGCGAGTGGTGGCGGAAAACGAAAACTTTGTCACGCTGGCTCCCTATGCTCCGCGCTTTCCCTTCGAGACTTGGATTCTGCCCAAGCAGCATGAATCGGCGTTCGAAAATTCGTCATCGCACATGTTTGAAAACCTGGCGCGGTCGTTGAAGGATTTGCTGGGCCGGGCCGACCGGGTGCTGGATAATCCGCCTTACAATCTGGTGATTCACAGTTCGCCCGCGCAAGATCCAACGAACGACCACTATCACTGGCACATTGAGTTCATGCCCAAGCTGACTAAGACCGCCGGATTCGAGTGGGGTACGGGCTTCTACATCAATCCGACTCCGCCCGAAGAGGCAGCGAAGTTTCTGCGCGAGGCGAATGTGGAAGAGCCCGCGCCAGTCGCTACTATCTAATGGCAGGTTACTCGCTGGCCATTTACACAATCGGTCATTCCGAGCGAAGCGAGGGATCCGGGTTTTTCCTCTGCCGGCAAGAACCCGGGTTCGCTTCGCTCGGAATGACAATTATTTTTGGTGTGAATTTCGGTCGGGTACTCTCGCCTGGACAAAAAATGAGGGCACGGCGAGCGCCGTGCCCTTGGAATTGGACCGTAGAGAGAGAGAAGAGCCTGCGATTTCTCGCTGCCCTTGATGTTGGTAGGATAGGGCGATTCCTCCTGCTGGTTGTCACGAAGTTGTAAAAATTCTACGAAGCGGAATTCGATCCTGCCAGGATAGACCGGCCCGGTGCGCGATCAGCCCTGGGTTCGATCCTGCACTTCTTCATGCCACGCCATCTGGATCGCTTCCAGTTTGCCTTCATTCGAGGCCTTCGGATCACCGGCAAAGTCGGGCAACTCGGTGACGTAGCGATGCAGGTCGGTGAAGCGCACGGCCAGCGGATCGAGGGTGGGGTGAGTTTCGGACAGCAATATGCCGAGGTCTTCGGCGTCATCCCAAGTCAGTTTCTTGGCCATCCTCAGTGCTCCTCGGATACGTAGTTGCGGTTCCAGGCGGGAATCTCGACGACTACTTTGCCGGGCTTGACGATCTGCGCCTGGCAGCCGAGACGCGAGTTTAGCTGAAGATCGGCGGCCATGTCCAAGCGGTCGGCCTCGTCGTCGTCCATGGCGGAAAGATTCTCGGCGCCTTCTTTGACCCAAATATGGCAAGTGGTGCAGGCGCAGTTGCCGCCGCAGGCATGGTCGAGCGTGACGCCGAAATTCAGGGCGACGTCGAGCAGGGACTGCTCCTTGCCGTGATCTTCGTAGGGCAATTTGCCGTTTTCAAACTGGACTGTCTTGCCTTCGGGCAGGAAGGTGACCTGCACGGTATTCTCGCCCGGCGCTTCTTCGGTCAGCGTGCCAGATCCTTGTGTTTTTTCTTCAGCCATATGTACTTCAACCTCTCAATCAATCTTGATACTGTCATCCATGCAGTCGAAGGATCCCTAGCAGCGCCACACATTGTACGAGTGCAGGGATCTTCAACTCCTTCCAACTTCGCATTCGCGAAGTCGCACTCCGCTCAGGATGACATTTTGCGGCGACACCGTAATCATTCAAATTCTGCTTTTGCCATGGGATGCGGGGCGGTCGGGGCTTCGCCCAGATCCGTCTCGTCCATGTTCTTGCCTTTCAGCGCCGTCGAGACGGCAGTGTCCATCATCAGTTCAGCCAGGCGCATGGTGCCTTGATTCAGCGCATCAATGGCTTTGCGAATCGCCTGATAATCTTCTTCGGCGTTTACCGCACCCAGGGATTTTTCCATCTTCGCGATCTGCTTTTTCTCGTCGGTGGTGAGCTGTCCCCAAGCCGCGCTCTTCTTGCCTTTTTCCAGTGCGGCAAGGATGGTAGACGTCTCGCCGCGTGCTTCAATCAGTTGACGGCGTCGGAAATCTTCTTCGGCATTGTCGAACGAATCGAGGATCATGCCCTCGACCTGCTCATCGGTGAGGCCGTAGCTGGGCTGTACTTTAATTTCGGCCTCTTTGCCGCTGCGTTGCTCGCGCGCAGAAACGTGCAGAATGCCGTTGGCGTCGATCAGAAACTTGACTTCGACTCGCGGAATGCCGGCGGCCATCCCGGGGATAGCTTTCAGATCGAAGCGCGCGAGCGAACGGCAGTCCTTGGCCAGTTCGCGTTCGCCTTGTAACACGTGAATCGCGACACTGGCCTGGCCATCGACCTGAGTGGTGTAGAACTGCGTGGCCGAGGCGGGAATGGTCGAATTGCGCAGAATGATTTTGTCGGTGACTCCGCCCGCGACCTCAATGCCGAGAGAGAGCGGAGTTACATCGAGCAGCAGCATGTTCTCGGTGGCCTCAGAGCCGCCGCCGAGAATGTTCGCCTGTACGGCCGCGCCGAGAGCGACGACTTCGTCGGGATTCAGGCCGGTGTGCGGCTCGCGCCGGAACAACTCCTTGACCAGTTCGCGAACTTTCGGAATACGCGTGGAACCACCGACCAGTACGACTTCGTCAATCTGCTCCGGCTTGAGACCCGCATCTTTCATCGCCTGCTTGCATGGGTCGACAGTGCGATCGATAACGGGCTGAATCAGTTGCTCGTACTGCTCCCGTGTGATTTCTCGCCGATAGCGCTGGCCGGGCAATTCGATGTCGAGCTTGACCGAAGGCTGAGACGAGAGTGCGATTTTGGCTTCGATGACTGCCTTGCGAATGGCCTGCACGGCTTCGGCATTTCGGCGAAGATCAAGATTCAGGTCGCCGCGAATGTCGGCGAGCGCGATGGTGATGAGGAGGTTGTCGATGTCGTCTCCGCCGAGGTGCGTATCGCCGTTGGTGGCGATGACTTCGAAAATTCCGTCGTGTAGTTTGAGAATCGAAATGTCGAAGGTGCCGCCGCCAAGATCGTAAACGGCGATGATGCCGTTCTGCTTTTTGTCGAGACCGTAGGCTAGCGACGCGGCCGTCGGCTCGTTCACCAGGCGCAGGACCTCCAGACCGGCGATGCGGCCGGCATCTTTCGTAGCCTGACGCTGCGCGTCGTTGAAGTAGGCAGGAACGGTGATGACCGCTTTTGTGACCGGGGCGCCGAAAAATCGTTCCGCGCTGCGTTTGAGCTGGCGAAGAATGAGCGCGGAAATTTCCGGTGGCGTGAAAGTCTTATTGCCCAACTTGATGCGAAGCACTTCTCCCGGTTGCGTATCTTCAGCGAGGCGAAAAGGAAAGAGTTTTAATTCTTCCTGGATGTCTTCTACCCCACGTCCCATCAGGCGTTTGATCGAGTAGACGGCGCGTTCCGGAGTTTCGATAAGAGAGTTGCGGGCGGCATTGCCGATGACCGGCTGATTGTTCGCGTCCAACGCTACAACCGAAGGGAGAAGATTCAAACCGTCGTCGCCCGGGACTACGACAGGCATATCCCCCTGCATGAACGCCACCAGGGAATTGGTGGTGCCGAGGTCGATGCCGACGATGCGATCCGTAGCCATTTTGTATTGTGCAATTCAGTAATTAGGGAATTGAAAAAATCAAAGAATGCCGCAAAGCTTCTCAATTAATCAACTACTGAATTGCCAATTCCTCAATCTTCCGTAGCCGCGTTCACATCCCTTACCAGATTGCGGATGTAATTGCGGCGATTCAGTACATCCACCATCTTGTCCATCACTTGCGCTCGTTCTTGGACTGCGCCAGGACTGCGATCGATCAGGCTGTCCCAATTCTTCCAGTAGGTTTGCAGTTCCTGCAGGAGCGCTTCGTGCTTGGCCTCCAGCGACGATTTCTGCTTTCCAATTTCTTCCCTCAGCGCAGAATCGTTTTCGCCCATTTTTTTGTTTATGCGCAGCTCTTCGAGCTGCATGTTCAGTTCGAACACTTCTTCCAGCAAATCCGGAGGAACAATCTGTTTCTTGGCCTCTCCTGTGGTGCGGGCGTGTTCAGTCGCGCTTTTGGACTGTTCCTCCAGATCCACGCCTTCGAGGTGCAGTAAATATTGGGTGCGCTTAATCGGATCTCTAAGCGTGCGGTAGGCGTCGTTGAGCAGCGAGCTTTGTTCCAGACTCCACTCTTGTTCCCGGCTGCCGGCGCGCGCATTCAGATCGGGATGGAGCCTACGGCTCAAGTCGTAAAAATCTCTCTCCAGCGCCGCGACGTCAACATCTAGCTTCCGCGGCAGACCGAAAAATGAAAAATAATCGACAGGGACCGGGGGCTGCACTTTACCGCACGCCTCGCAGAAGTGCGCGGCGCGCATGGAGCCGCACGACCAGCAGGAATGAGTCTCCTGCGGAAGGGGCTTGGTGCTGATTGCAGTAAGTGCGGAGTTGTTCAATTCTCTTTTCTCTTTCCTCGTCAATTCTCCTTCACTAGCAAACTTGCAGCGCTGATGACAGCGGCACCCGATCAGCCTGGTGGAATGTCGTTCGCGGGCCACTTCGCGGGCGTGGGCGCCCGCGCCACACGGGCAACATCAGGCGGAGAACGATGTGCCGCAGCCGCACGACTTCGATGCCTGAGGATTCACAAACACGAAGCCTTGTTGCATCAGCGTTTCCTGATAGTCCAGGGTCATGCCGTGCAGGTAGATGAACGACTTCGGATCCACGAAGACGCGCACGTCACTGAACAGGAAGATGCGGTCCCGTTCGCGCGGTTGCGTGTCGAAACGGATGTTGTAGCTCAGGCCGGAACATCCTCCACCTTGCACGCCGAGCCGCAGGCCTCCCTGCTCGGGCGAAATGCCTTCCCTGGACATGGCGCTGCGCACCTTCGTCAAGGCTTTCTCGGTGACGAGAATTCCCTTGGCGGGAGCCTGCGCGGTTTTTGGTTCGGTTGCCGTTGTCACGCGTCTCCTCAGCGGCTAAAGCCGCGATCGTCCATCCTCAAACGGCACGACTGAAGTCGTGCGCTTCCCGAGCATTTTGCGCGCCCTATCTCGAGGTGGCCGCTCAACCCAAGGCCCCTCGCCTCGCACCGGTTGACAAGTGTGGACGGTCGTCCACGGGTGCGCACTCCTTGACAGCCGCTGGCCTCGACGCTACTTCGCTTCGGCGGCGACTGGGGCGGAGACTTCCTGCTTCTTTTTCCAGTCCCCGATCGCGGCGCGAATGGCGTCTTCGGCCAGCACCGAACAGTGGATCTTCACCGGAGGAAGCGAAAGCTCCTTCACAATGTCCATGTTCTTGATGGCGAGAGCTTCGTCCACAGTCTTGCCCTTGACCCACTCGGTGGCGAGCGAGGACGAGGCGATGGCGGAACCGCAGCCGAAGGTCTTGAATTTGGCGTCTTCAATGACGTTGGTTTCGCGATTGACCTTGATCTGCAGCTTCATGACGTCGCCGCACTCGGGCGCGCCAACCAGGCCGGTGCCGACGTCGGAACTCTGTTTGTCCATAGACCCGACGTTGCGGGGGTTGTTGTAGTGATCGATGACCTTATCGCTATATGACATTTTTTTCTCCAGGTTTCAACGTTTCAAAGTTTCAAGGTTTCAATGACTCAGCTCCAGAGCTTCAAGGACTTTGAAACCTTGAACCTCTGAAACATTGAAACCTGCTTTACTCTCCCGCCCACTTCACATCTTTCAGGTTGATGCCCTCTTTCGCCATTTCATAAAGCGGAGAGAGTTCGCGCAGACGCTCGACCGTCTCGATGACGCGGTCGGCGACGTAATCGACTTCGGCTTCGGTGTTGAAGCGTCCGATGCCGAACCGAATCGAGCTGTGCGCCAAGTCGTCGCCGGTGCCGAGAGCTTTCAATACATAAGATGGCTCCAGCGTCGCCGAGGTGCATGCCGAACCGCTGGAAACCGCAATATCGTTGATGCCCATGAGCAGCGATTCGCCCTCCACGTAGGCGAAGCTGATGTTCAGATTGCCCGGGAGGCGATGATCCATCGAGCCATTTATGTAGGTCTCATCGAGACGGTTCATGATGCGATCACGCAGGCGGTTGCGCAGGCCCGCCAGCTTACAGGATTCCTGCGACATCTCTTCTTGGGCAATGGCACAGGCCTTGCCCAGTCCCACGATTCCGGGAACATTCAGTGTCCCTGAGCGCATGCCGCGCTCGTGGCCGCCGCCATCGATAATTGCGGAAACCTGCACCCGCGGATTCTTGCGACGCACATACAAGGCGCCGACACCTTTCGGGCCATACATCTTATGCGCGGAAATGGAGGCCAAGTCGATGTTCTGCTTGATTACGTCCACTGGCACTTTGCCGACCGCCTGGGTCGCGTCGGTGTGGAAGATGACGCCGCGCTCGCGACAGAGCTTGCCGATTTCGGCCACCGGCTGCAGTATGCCGATTTCGTTGTTCGCAAACATGATCGTGACGAGGATGGTCTTGTCGTCCATGGCGCGCTTCAGGTCGTCGAGATCGACCAGGCCGTCCTTTTGTACGGGCATGTAGGTGACGCGGTATCCGTATTTTTCCAGACGCTTGCAGGTGTCGAGCACCGCTTTGTGCTCGGTGACCGCGGTGATAATGTGGTTGCCCTTCTCGCGATACATCTCGGCCACGCCCTTGATGGCGAGGTTGTCGCTCTCCGTGGCGCCGGAGGTGAAGATAATCTCTTTCGTGGTCGCGCCAATCAGCTTGGCGATTTGCTCGCGCGCCGTTTCCACGCCCTCTTCCGCGGCCCACCCGAAGGAGTGATTGCGGCTGGCGGAGTTGCCGAATTTCTCCATGAAGTAAGGCAGCATCTCTTCCAGAACCCGCGGATCCATGGGGGTGGTAGCGTGGTTGTCCATATAAATGGGCAGCTTCACACTCTTCGCGTCGGGGTGGTGCGTCTGCGTATTTGCCTGGGGGATCTTGACGTCCGTGCTCATGTTTGCCTCTCCTGCGTCGACTGGTCTCGCTTCTATTTCAATTCTCAATTCTCTATATCTCTTGCAATTAACTCTTGGATGAATCCTGCCCTCTCAAAGTCTCAGGTGATGGTCACTAATTCTGCTGCTTTGGAACTTGCGCTGATTTCTTCCGGTTCTTCCCGCATGTGAGAAATCTTGATGCGCTTTAACACCGCTTCAATACTCTCGTTCACCTTGCGCAGCGGTTCGCGGATGTTGCAACGGTCGGTCTGGTCGCATTCTCCGCGTACTGTGACGCAGGAGGTGATGAACAGCGGGCCATCAATGGCCTGAATCACCTCAAAGGCCGAAATCGTGTGGGCCGCCCGCGCCAGTGTATAACCACCATTCGTGCCGTGCTGCGACTGCAGCAGGCCAGCCTTCGCCAGTCGCTGCAGAATCTTCGCCAGCGCCTCTGGGGGGATGCCATAAGCGTCGGCCACGTCTTTCGCGCTGCGGGAGCCTTCGCTTGAATGCTCCGCGAGATGCTTCATCGCCATCAGCGCGTAATCGGCTTTTTTGGTCAGCTTCAGCACTTGTGGCCTGTGTAAAACCTAAAACACGTAGCCAGACATAAATCCGACCTTTTCTGTCGTAATTCATTTTACGTCACCTCTAGCGTCTAGAGCAAGCCTATGCAGCGAGGTGTGAGCAGGAGCATTTAAATGTAAGTATTGTGGGCTTAACGGTTTAGGATAGACGACAATTTCGGTCGGATTTCAATAATAGAAGCTACTGCAGCTACGAAATTGCGGTTGCGGCTTAGTTTACAAATTCACTACGCCGTAACCCTGGGGGACTTGACAACCGGCAAGCCGGGTCTAAAATACCGTGAAATTCCGGCGCACTATCCTCTCTGCCTGTCTGTTTGGAGACCTTCCGGATTTATGACCTCAAAGTCGACCTTTCCTCAAAGCCGTGATATGAAGCAGCCTTGTAAGCACCCACGAGTGCAAATTGTCAGCCGAGACGAGGATTCTGAGTTCGTCGAGTGTAAGGAGTGCGGCGAGATCTTCGAGTCCAGTGAATTCAAGGACATGAATATCGAAGAACGCGCTCAGGAAACCGAGATCTGACCTTCTGGGTTCTAGTTTGGAACTCGCCGCCGTGACGGAGGTAACCTTCGATCACGCTTTCGGCTTGGTCCACCCTATTCTTGCTGCTAATGTCCGACCCGGAGGCGTGTGACTATGAGGTCCCCGTCGCTTATGCCCAGGGTGGCTTTGGTGGTCGACGACTCCATGCTGATGCGCTATGCCGTGTGTCACTTGCTGGAGCAGCGGGGATTTGCAGTCGAGTCTGCCAGTAATGGCGAAGAAGCCCTGCAAGTTCTTACCCGGGTGCAACCGGCATTGATTATCACGGACATGGTGATGCCGAAGATGTCGGGAAGTGAATTCATCACTGCGCTGAAAAGCAAGCCGGAGACGGCGGGAGTTCCTATCATTATCGTCGCGTATAAGACTGGCGGCTTCGACCAGTCGGAGAAGCGGGCTAATTTCTCCATCTACAAGGACATCGACATTGAGGCCCAGCTTGCCAAGGCGCTGGATGCAGTGTTGGGCTAGGCGAGCCAACCGCAGAGCGCCGGGAATTAGCACGGTGAATTAGTTGGACGGAAGCAGGATTTTTATCGCAAGAGCAGGCCAGCCTCCGCCGAAAAATCTATTGGGGCGAAATCCTGCAACAGAAATTTTGGATAAGCCGCTGCGGCGATCATGGCCGCGTTATCCGTGGACAGCGGACGCGAGGGAAAGTACACGGGTAGACCTTCCTTTGCGGCTTCGCGTTCAAAAGTCCGGCGCAATTCCTGGTTGGCCGCAACTCCTCCCGTGACGAAGAGCGTGGCCACATCGTAGGCGCGAGCTGCTGCCAGGGTCTTTCCCGCGAGGTCTTCAACAATCGCGCGTTGAAAAGACGCGACCAGGTCAAGCGTCTGCTTCTCGCAATTGGCTAGATGATCTTCCAGCCTGGGCTTAGCGACATCTGCGAGGGCCTTGCGGCGCGCTTCTACGGACGCGTGCATGTGGTGGGTTTCCACGTAACGCAAGATCGCCGTTTTGATGCCACTGTACGAAAAATCGAAGCGTGGACGGGTATCGTCCATATCGACGATCCTGCCGTCGTTCCGGCCGCGGCGATCGCGATGCTTGATCTGCGCTGGCGGAAATTTCACGGCTCGCGGGTCACCGTGCGGAGCAAGTCGGTCGATCGCCGGGCCTCCTGGATATCCTAGGCCTAAGAGTTTGGCGACTTTGTCGAAAGCTTCGCCGGCGGCATCGTCGCGGGTGTGGCCGATGTTTTCGTAGGTCCAGGAAGCTCCTTTTTGTGCAGCTAAGTACAGATGCGTGTGTCCGCCGGAGACTACGAGGGCGAGCACTGGAAATTGCAATTCATTATTTCCCTTCTGCCGCTCCTGGTTCTGATACAGATCGAGCAGCACGGCATGAATATGTCCTTCGAGATGGTTTACTGCAATCAACGGCTTGTCGAGCGCGAAGGCCAACGCTTTGGCATAGCTGATCCCCACCAGCAACGCTCCGGCTAGGCCGGGGCCTTGGGTGACTGCGATGGCATCGACGGAGTTATAAGTATGCTTGGCTTGGGCCAGAGCCTGGCGCACTACCGGCACGATAGCGCGCAGATGCTCCCGCGACGCCAGTTCGGGGACGACACCGCCATAGGGCTGATGGGTCGCGATCTGCGAGGCGACGACATTGGAGACGACCTGCTCGCCCGAGCGCACCACCGCGGCCGCGGTTTCGTCGCAGGAACTCTCGATGCCGAGGATGTAGGCGTCAGGCATGGGCGTCGCTTCTCAGTTTATCGTTTTTTCGGCGCGATTGACTGACATGCATTCGTCCTCACCAGATGTTCTGCAGAGGTCAGCGGTATCATGGGATCAGTTTCCCTGGCACTGCCATGTTGAAGGACTTCGCTACCTCGATCGTGAAAACCCTGCGCCAGCGGGGCTTTCAAGCCTACCTGGTGGGTGGATGCGTGCGCGATCTTTTGCTCGGGCGCGAGCCCAAGGATTACGACGTGGCGACCGACGCGACGCCGGAGCACGTCATGGGTATCTTTCCCGCGACTTACGCGGTGGGTGCGCAGTTCGGCGTCGTGCTCGTGCCGGCGCCGGAGGAAGAGAAGTCAGGCGCCGTGTCTGCGGATTTCTCTTCGAAGGGTCAAGCGGTCGAGGTGGCGACCTTCCGCAGCGATATTGGATATTCGGACGGACGCCATCCCGACGAAGTGCGTTTCAGCAAAGATCCGCAGGAAGATGTTGCGCGCCGGGATTTCACCATCAACGGCATGCTGCTCGATCCCGTAAGCGGCGAAGTGCTCGATTTTGTAGGCGGGCGTAAGGATCTTGAGGCGGGAACCATCCGCACCATCGGCGATCCGGAACAACGATTCAATGAGGATAAGTTGCGTATGCTGCGGGCGGTGCGCTTTGCGGCGCGGTTCGAATACACGATCGAGCCGGTAACTTTTTCGGCGATGCAGAAGTTGGCTGAGCAGATTCAGGTGGTGTCGCGCGAACGGGTGCGAGATGAATTGACCCGCATGCTGACGGAAGGGCACGCCCGGCGTGCGTTTCTTCTTCTGGATGAGAGCGGTTTGCTGAAGCCGGTTTTGCCCGAGATTTCGGCGATGAAGGGAGTCGAGCAACCGCCGGAATTCCATCCCGAGGGCGATGTGTTTGTACACACGCTGCTCCTCCTGGACTTCCTACTGAGTCCTTGCCCGATGACTCTCGCTTGGGGCGCGCTGCTACACGATGTCGGCAAGCCTGCGACGTTTCGGGTTGCGCCGGATCGCATCCGTTTCGACAGCCACGTCGAGGTCGGCGTAAAAATGGCGGAAGCAATCTGCCGGCGGTTGAGATTTTCCAACGAGGAAACCGAACAGATCCTGGCGCTGGTCGACAACCACATGCGCTTCGGACACGTGGGACGCATGAAGGAATCCACGCTGAAGAAATTTATGCGTATGCCTGGCTTCGATGAGCATCTTGCGTTGCACCGCGCTGACAGCCTGGCCAGCCACGGCAATCTGAGCACCTATGAATTTATCGAGCGGAAGCGCGGGGAAATCCCGGCGGAGACGATGCGTCCTTCGCCATTGGTTTCAGGCGACGACCTGATTGCCGCGGGTCACATCCCCGGGCCAAGATTCCGTGAAATCCTGAGCGCGGTAGAAGATGCGCAGCTCGAGGGGCGATTGCCGTCGCGTGACGCGGCGCTGGAATTCGTACGCCGTGAATTCCCGGCGTGAAGCTGCGCGGTCCCGCGTCTGCTATGCGAGTGTTAAAATTGAAGCCGTCCAGATGATCTTGTAGCGCAGGATGGGACAAGGATTGTGAGCTTGGAGCGGGCGGGTTCAGGGCTGGAAAAAATTGTAGCTCAATCGTTGCGGCTGGCGCCGCCGTCGCAAGCGCCAATCATGGCGTGGCCGGTGGTCTGCGGCTCTGCCGTTGCCGAGCGCACCCGGGCGCTATGTTTTGAGGATGGAGTATTGCGCGTGGAAGTCGCCGGCCAGCGATGGAAAGCCGAACTGCAGTCTTTGGCGCCGCGATACCTGGCAGTAATTAACCGATATACGACCGAGGCGGTTCGCAGAATTGAATTCGTGGTGGCATGTTCGGAAAGTACAGACAAGACCCTCCGCTAGATTTCGCCCTGGTTATTCCGTGAGTCAGAAACATGAAAGTTACAGAGAAAGACGTAGCCTACGTCGCCGACTTGGCCAATCTTGAACTCACCGACCAAGAGCGTGCGGGAATGCTGCGTGACCTGAATTCCATTTTCGAATACATCGAACGGCTGAATGAACTCGACACGTCGGACGTTCCGCCGATGGCGCAGGTTTCCGATCGCTATGGGGTGGATAAAACGAAGCAGGGGAGCGCGCGGTTCTCCTACGCAAGCCGAGAGGATATTCTCGAGGGACTGCGCAAGTCGTTGCCGCGTGAAGAAGCGCTCGCGAACGCGCCGGACGCGGATGAAGACTTCTTCAAAGTCCCCAAAGTAATTGAGCGATAAAGCTCATCGCAACTCATAAAAATCAAATGGATCTGAAGTCACTTACCATCGACGCCGCCCGCACCGCTGTGCAGGAACGCAAGACGACGGCGCTTGCGCTGGCAGAGGCGCACTATGCCCGCATCAAGCAGGAGGACGGGCAGATTGGCGCATTCCTGACGCTGTCGAAGGAGCGCGCGCTCGAACAAGCCGATCGCATCGACCGCATGGCGGCGGAGGGAAAAACGTTGCCACCACTGGGCGGTGTTCCGGTCGGTATCAAAGATGTGATGAGCACGCGCGGAATCCGCACGACCGCGGGATCGAAGATCTTAGAGAAGTACATTCCCTCATACGACTGCACGGCGGTTGCGCGCCTGGAAGCGGCGGGTGCGGTTGTGCTCGGCAAGACGAACTGCGACGAGTTTGCGATGGGCTCGTCGAATGAAAACTCCGCCTATCATCCGGTGCGCAATCCGCGTGATCTGAGCCGCGTGCCGGGAGGTTCTTCGGGTGGCTCGGCGGCGGCGGTCGCGGCCGATATGGCGGTCGTTGCTTTGGGATCGGACACCGGCGGATCGATTCGTCAGCCGGCATCATTCTGCGGCGTTGTGGGGTTGATGCCTACCTACGGCCGCGTTTCGCGTTACGGACTGATCGCGTTTGCGTCGTCGCTCGACCACATTGGACCGCTGGCGAAAACGGTAAAGGACGCGGCAATTGTGCTGCGTACGATTGCCGGGCGAGATCCGATGGATTCCACCTCCGCAGATATCCCCGTGCCCGACTACGTTGCCGAAATCGAGAAGCCGGTTCCTGGAATGAAGCTCGGCGTGGCTAAAGAATATTTCGGCGAGGGTCTGGACGATGACGTTCGGCAGGCAGTGGAAACTGCCATCGACAAGTTGAAGGGACTGGGCTGTGAGATTGTTCCGGTGTCGCTGCCACACACGCCCTATGCCATCCCGACGTATTATTTGATTGCGACGGCGGAAGCATCCTCGAATCTGGCGCGGTACGACGGTGTGCGCTACGGCCATCGGGCACGGGGAGTGAAGACTTTGTCGGAAATGTATCGCCGCAGTCGCGACGAGGGTTTCGGCGCCGAAGTGAAGCGGCGCATCATGCTCGGCACATACGCGTTGAGCGCAGGCTATTACGATGCTTATTACGTGAAGGCGCAGAAGGTGCGAACGCTGCTGACGCGCGATTTTGACGAAGCATTCACCAAGGTAGACGCGATTGTGACGCCCACGAGTCCGACGGCGGCGTTCCGCTTGGGCGAAAAATCGAATGATCCGCTGGCCATGTACCTAGCCGATATCTATACGGTGACGGCGGATTTGGCGGGGATTCCTGGCATTTCTGTGCCTTGCGGCGAAACGAAAGAGCAGCTGCCGATGGGACTGCAGATTCTGGGCAAGCATTTTGATGAAGCGACGATTCTGCAGGTGGCGAATGCGTACGAGCAGGGTTGAAGGTATTATGCGGATGGCTGGTAATAGGAGTCCCCGGCGCAAGCTCGGCACAGAACCTTTCCATCGCGCCGCACTTCTCTGCGAAAGTTTATTCCTTCGCCGCAGGCCTCGCACACGACGCGCTCGCTTTTGTATCCAGGAAATTCCTCCGCCGGTAAGTCAACTTTCACCCACTGCATGGTGAACAAATCGTTGTCGGAGATTTCGCGGTAGGCCAGCATTTGCTGCTGGTTCTTGTCGGCAATTTCGGGATGCATCTGGCGAGCGAGAACCTTCGATGATTCCTTCGCCGCGATGCGGATCGCTTTGCCGCTGTTCACGTCCACGAATGTGGCTGCCACCTTGCCCCAGTCGCGAAACTTCAACGCGCGCTTCCCCAGACGGCATCCGGTTACGACGGCGACCGCGTCAGTGGCGCAGCGGTCGATTTCGACGAAGGTGACAAGGCGCTTTCGATCCTTTCCTCGAGGGTCGTCAATGCCAAGTTTCTGCAGGCCTAGCATCGCGAGACGTACGCCAAGAACTTGCCCAGCACAGAGGTGCCCGTGGGCGTGTTCAGCGTCGCGAAGATATTCGTCCAGCGAGTTCATGGGAGCAGCTGTCAGCTATCAATGGTCAGCTTTCAGCTTAACATCTTCACCCACGGACTTCCCGTGTGCACTGCTTCATTTCCGGCGCCAGCGAATGCCGTCTTTCGTGATTTCCACCAGGATGCCCGCTTCGGCCAGTTTGGCCCGGAGAGCATCCGAACGTTTGAAATCGCGCGCGGTGCGGGCAGTCTTCATCGCTTCAATCTTGTTTTCGATGTCGGCGTCTGACATTTGTCCGGATTGGACTGCCTCGCGCAGTTGGACGCTGACATCTTTGTCGCGATCTTCCGTCGCGGCCCAATCCAACACTCGCTTCATTTTTGCTGCATCGTCATCGTCGAGCACGGCGAAGATTTCGTCGAATTTCGCCAACGCCGCGAGCAGGGGCGGAACATCATCTTTCTTCATCCCGCCAGCGTCAGCCGCGGCGTTCGCCTGCCGGACCATCTCGAAGATTGCAGCTTGCGCCTGTGCGGTGTTCAGGTCATCGTCAAGCGCGGCCCTCATGCTTTCGACTGTGTGAGCCGCCAGCGACTGCATCTGAGGACTGGTACCTGCAGCGAAATTTCCCGCGCTCAAACGTGTCCGAAAGTTTCGTAGACGTTCAACCGACACCGCGGCCTGCTTGAGCCCATCGAAAGTGAAGTTCAGCTGATTTCGGTAGGGAACTGACGCCAGCAAATAACGGATCGACGACGGCTTGTGCCCTTTGAGAACCAGGTCGCGGAGAGTGAAAAAATTTCCCAGACTCTTCGACATCTTCTCGCCCTCCACCAGCAGGAAGCGAGCATGGAACCAGAACTTCGCGAAAGGCTTGCCGGTAAACGATTCTGACTGTGCGATCTCGTTTTCATGATGCGGGAAGATGAGATCTTCGCCGCCCGCGTGCAGGTCGAAAGTTTCTCCGAGTTCTGCCATCGACATGACAGAGCATTCCAGGTGCCAGCCCGGTCGTCCCGGCCCAATCGAAGTATCCCACGAAGCTTCTCCCGGCTTGGGCGCCTTCCACATAGCGAAGTCGCGTGCGCTGTCTTTGTCATATTCGTCGACATCGACGCGGGCGCCATCCCGCATGTTGCTGAAATCTTTTTTTGAGAGTTTGCCATACTGCGGAAACTTGGCGATGCGAAAGTAATAGGACCCGTCTTCGGTGCGGTAAGCAAAGCCTCTTTCCACCAGTTTTGCGACGAAGTCCGCCATTTCCGGAATGTGCGCGGTCGCCCGCACAAGCGTCGGCTCCTCGATGCCGATCATGGTGGCGTCTTCGAGAAACGCTTCCTCGTACTTCGCGGTGTACTGCTGCACGCTGACGCCGTCGCGAGCCGCGAAGCGGATAATCTTGTCGTCCACGTCGGTTATGTTCATGACGTGACGCACTGTGTATCCGCTGTGTCGCAAGAACCTTCGCAGAATGTCGACTGCAACGAAGGTCCGGAAGTTGCCAATGTGTCCATAGTCGTAGACGGTAGGGCCGCAGGCGTACATGCGGACCTCGTGATCGCGCAGCGGGCGGAACTCTTCGATTCGTGACGGCAGGGTATTAAAAAGACGAAGCGCCATAGAAATTTCGATTACGAAGAAACGAACTAAAGATTCTAGGGTGGGGCACAGAGTGGGTCAAATCACCATCAGGCAGCGGGACTTCGGGCTGGCGGTAAAGCATGCGTGTGTTCGCGCAAGCGCTGCTGCACCAGGATGACGTAATGCAACGCCGAAATGATGGTGAAGAAAAAAGTAGCTCGAAGGAACTCAGTGCGCAGAATCCATATTCCGCGCAACGGACGAATCTCAAACAGAAGAACGAAAAAAACGGCGCCAATCTGCGAGAAAGTGTTGGCCTTGCCAAAGATGCTGGGACGGAAATCCCTCAGCCCGGCGATTGCGAATAAGACCGCACTGGCCGCAAGAATGGAGATGTCGCGGCTGAAGACCACTACCGTGAACTTCCACGGAATCTTGCGCAAGATGGAGAGCACAAGAAATATCGTACTCAACAGAAGCTTATCGGCAATCGGATCGAGATACTGCCCCAGGAGAGTCTGTTGATGGAGCATCCGAGCCAGCAAGCCGTCGAGTCCATCGCTGAACCCGGCGATTACGAAAACCACCAATGCCCAAAGATAGCGCCCTTCCACCAGATGAATCACGATGAACGGAACAAACACCATCCGCAGCAGAGTGAGCTGGTTGGGAGCGGTGAAGAGTTGCGAGGGCTTCACGCACGCTCCTTCGAAGCGTGCGAACAGGAGTCTTCGTCGCTCCCGTTGTGTTGTTCCCGGCTGGAAGGCGCGAGCGTAGCGGAAGGCTCCAGTCCAGTTTTGGCGAGGAAACGCTGGGAAAGCGAGGGCAGACTCCCGTCGGGCAGGTCAAGTTCAACACGCTCGAGGCGGTGCATGGGAAAGAAAACCACGGCCGGAGTGAACGGCTCGCCGTCCCTCACCATCACAGCAAGATCCTCGAATGAGGCGAGTTCGACTCCGCTCAAACTCAGCCCTTCAGTCGCCAGAGCCAGGATCATTCCCCAGAATTTTTCCCGTGGATTGGACAGAGTTGCAATCACGACCGCGCCCGGAGCAAATGGTTGTCTCGAAATGGCGCCCGGGGCTCCGTCGCTCGGGGAGTGTTTTTCCACCTTAAGATTGTCGCCGGGGGGAGCGGGCATTGCAAATGCGTCCGACTCTACGGAGTAAAGCCGGCGGTTGTATCCGTTTCAGGAACTGTCTCCGGAATGTGATATTGTGCGGCTTCGGGGTCGATGTGCCCTTCATTATTCGGAAGCAGGATCCGGAAGCAGGCTGCCCTATGGAAGCCCAATCTGTCAGACATGTCTGTCTCGCTGGCATCAGCCATCTGCGGCAGCAGGCGCGGCGGTAATGGCCCCGGTTCTGCTCTGGCTCATCCTCGTTCTTTGTCTGCTCATCTCTGTGGTGAAGTATTTGATGGGGATCATTCTAAAGTTCTCTTTTCCCAGCACAAAGGCTCGCAGGGACTACATGTATGAGCCTAGCGTGAGCGTGTTGATGCCCTGCTACAACGAAGGCAAAACGGTGTACGAGACGATCGAGAGCATCAGCAAGAGCAATTATCCAAACGAGAAATTTGAAGTGATCGCACAAGACGACTGCTCCGTTGACGACAGTTACGAGTGGATGCTCAAAGCCCAACGCGATTTCACCAACATTCGCATCAGGACAGGTCGGAATGGAGTCAATAGCGGGAAGGCGCGCTCGGTCTGCAACGCCCTACAACACTCCACTGCTGAGATCATCATCTCCATCGATTCCGACTGCATTTTTCACCCTGACGCGATTCGCGAGCTGACTGCGTGCTTCGCAGAGCCGCGCATGGGGTCGGTGGGCGGCAGAGTGGGAGTCCGGAATCCCAACGACAGCGTGATTACCGCCATTCAGACGATCATTTACTACTCCGCGTTCGAGCTCTACAAGATTCCCGAGAATTGGACCCGCAGTGTGTGCTGCATCAGCGGATGCCTGTTCGCGATTCGGCGCAACTTGCTGCTGGAGATCGAGCCGGCGATCCGACGACGCAATTGGTTCGGGATCCCGGTGAATCAGGGCGAAGACCGTTTTCTGACTCATCAGACGCTGTTGCGCGGCTATGGAACTTATATCAATAATGACGCGCTGTGCTGGACGACGGTGCCGAACACACTTTCTGTGCTCTTCAAACAGCAACTCCGCTGGCGGCGCAGCATTGTGCGGGACTTTTTCTTCACGCTTAGAACTCTGCCGCAACATGTCTGGAAACTGCACCCCAACACGGTGTTGACACTCGTACTGGTACCGCTCGGGGCTATTGTGGGATTCTTGGTCGTGGTCACAGCGCTCAGTTTGGATCCGCTGGCATGGGCGGGCCCGGTGCCGCTGATTGCAGCTCTTGGAATTGGAGCGATTCTTACCTGGGTGATCAAGAAATACAGCGCGAAGGAAGCGATCGCTCACCCCTTGGCGTTTGCCGCCTATGTGGGCTGGTCGCTGGTCAGCAGCTTGTTCCTCACGCCGCTTGCTCTGTGCACCATGGACTCCGCGGACTGGGGGACTCGAACCATCGAACAACAAGAGGTGCCTGTTGGAAACAATCACAATTAATCCGTCGCCGTCCGAAACGAAAGAGAATACGCCTCCGCCTGAAACGAAACGAGCGCCGGTCAAGCAGTCGCTGCACTACCGGCTGGTAATCACGCTCTACCGCGTTTTTGCCATCACAGTGTTGTATCTAGTACTCGCCGGAATTCTCGCATACGCGTGGGTTATGGGGTTTTATGCGGTGAATAGTTCATGGGCGGCGCCGGTCATTCTCTCTGCCGCGGACGAAAAGAGCCTCGATTTTCGTGACAAGCTGGTGATCAGCCAGCAAACCATCGAAGATTTGAAAGTGGATACGAGCAAACTGCAGAGTGGGGTGGCCGAGATGAAAAAGCATCGCGGCGCGCTGCTGGAGCTGGAGCCGGAACTAGGTGCGGCCATTGTGCGCGAGCGAACCCACAACAGTTCTACTGGCCCCGAGCTTGCCAAACTCGACCAGCAGAAGCAGGCCGACAATGCGAAAACGCAGAAGGTCCTGGCGCAGCTAAAGGAAGTGGAGGCCAGCATCAACAAGGATTTGTCGGCCGGGTTGATCACCAAAGGCGATGCGGCCACCCAGATCGCCGCGCTGAACACGGCTGAGGGCGCCTACACAGACAGCAGAATTGCCGAGATCTTACTCACCGACAGTGTTCTGGACAAGACAACGACTGGCACGAATTCTCTGGATGTGCTCGAAAAGCAGGCCGAACTGCGGTCGGAGGTCGCCCAACTGGATGTCGCCATCAACGTCGCAGAAAAACAGCTCCATGAAGAAACCCGGCAAATCGATCGACTACGACAGGCGATCATGACGGCGAAGCAGAGTCCCTATTACCTGAATGCGTCCGGCGAAAGAACTTTGTACTTCGCATTTGTCCCCTATGATAATCAGGCCAATGCGCTGGTGGGCGCTGCGATCTACGATTGCTACCTCAATATGATTGCTTGCCGCAAGGCGGGCACCGTGAAACAGATATTCACGGCCGAAGAGCAAGCCGTCCATCCTATCTTTAAGACCCAGATTCGCGGCTTTTTGATTCAGATGAATCTGGATCACGCCGACTCCGCCAAATCAAAGACCGTGTTCCTGGGTCGAAAGCCCGTGCTGTTTTGAGGAGAACAAGCATGTTCCTGAATAGCTGGAAGTTTCTGATGGCCTCCGCTCTGTTTATCGCACTCCCGGCATTGGCAGCGGACCGGACCGATCAGATGGCCTACTGCTCCTATGTGATGGAGCAGGCGCAGGCCCAGCGAGATCTGCTGCGCACGCCGATTGCCTTGGCAAGCTTCACTCAGCCCGAGACGGGATTGCCCACCCAATTCGTAGCCGGCGCTTCTGTGGGACTCTCCGACATAAGAAAGTCCAGCCTCGCCATGGATGCCGCACGCAGGAACTGCGAGCTATACAAGGCTACGACCGGAGCTCAGCAGGACGTCCAATATGCACTGTCCAGCCTGGAAAAAGAAGCGCTGCGCAACCGGTTGGCGCTGATCGATCAGGCCTCAAAGTCTCTCGATGCGCTGGTCGAAACAACCTCTAGGATGGTCGAGGCGCACAATGCGACGCGCCTTATGCTCTTCACGCTGCTAACGACGAGGATCAAACTTAACGCCGATCGCGTTGACACCCAGTCGAAGATCACCGCGCTCTATAGTCCGACGCTGAGTGATAAGCCGCTGAAAGAACTGGTCGCGGAAAAACTCAGCGGCGAAGCGAACGAACAAAAAGCGCTGGACAAAATAAGCCGGCAGAATAATTGGGACGTCGCGCTCTCGGTCGGCGTGCATCAGCAGGTCAATCCAGTTGCCTATGGCCCACAACCGTATGGTGCGGTTACGGTCAACTACAATCTCGCAAGCCGAGGCATCAACAAGCATCTGGATCGCTCCGTGGAAGCCTACAGCGAATGGAAAAAAGTGCAGGAGGGCGATGTTGCGCGCAGCGCGGAAGTGCTGCGACAACAGTTGGTGGACGGCGTTACGGTTCAGGAAAACAAGCTCAAGTCGATGCAGGAAGAAAGCGGACAGATCGATAAAAATCTTAGACTGGTGGGCAATCCGGACACGTCGGCGGGTCTCGACTTCACGAATCAATTGACGGCTGCGCAGCTGCTATTGCAAATCGAGACCGGCGATGCCAACTTCAGAATTGCGCAGCTGCGCGACTATCTGGCAAAGAATTACTGACCGCTCACTTTGTCGCGGAACTCCGGTATGCTGGGGCGGACATGCACCCAGCATCCGCACCTCCGGTAATTGAATTCCGCGACGTCTCTTACCGCGTGGCCGGCACGCAAGTGCTGTCTGGCTTTGATCTGCAGGTGCAGAGCGGCGAGACGGTGGTGCTGCTGGGACGCAGCGGGTCGGGCAAAACGACATCGCTCAAGCTGGTCAATCGCCTGCTGACTCCTTCGTCTGGCGAAGTTCGCGTGAACGCAGTATCAAACGCGGAAGTCGACCTCATTCGACTACGCCGTGGCATCGGCTATGTGATTCAGGATGTCGGCCTGTTTCCACATTTCACCGTCGAGCGAAATATTGGACTCGTTCCGAAGATTGAAGGCTGGCCCGAAGACCGGATTCGCACGCGGGTCCAAGAGTTGCTGCAGATGGCGGGGCTAACGCCCGAGATCGCGACTCGGTATCCGCATCAGCTCTCTGGTGGTCAGCGGCAACGGGTGGGTGTAGCCCGGGCCTTGGGCGCAGATCCTGAAATTCTGTTGATGGACGAGCCGTTCGGTGCGCTCGATCCGCTGACGCGCGACGAACTGCAACGCGAATTCCTGTTACTGCAGCAGAGACTCCACAAGACGGTGCTATTTGTCACGCACGATCTGCGCGAAGCGTTACGGCTGGGATCGCGCATTGCGTTGATGGACGCGGGGCGACTGGTTACCGTCCTTACGCCCGACGAGTTTCTACGCTCCACCGATTCACTGGCCTCCGCCTATGTCAGAGCCTTCGGAGGAGATTTGGAGTCGGCGGCCAAACGAGGCCCCTCATGAACGTTTTTCGATTCATTCTGCAGAATCACGATCAAGTGCTCGAACTAACCATCGAGCATCTCCGGTTGGTTGGCTTCTCCACGCTGTTTGCGATGCTGATCGGCATTCCGCTGGGTATTTTCATCGCCCATCGGCCGCGGTTCAACAAACCGGTGTTGGCTAGCGCCAACATAATCCAGACCATCCCCAGCCTGGCGCTCTTTGGATTTCTGTTGCCCGTGCCCTGGCTTGGAGATCGTACGGATCGACTCGCAATTCTGGCGCTCACTCTTTACGCCTTGCTTCCCATTATCAGAAATACCTACACCGGAATCCGCGGAGTCGACAGCGCCGTGATGGAAGCCGGTCGCGGCATGGGTCTTACCGAATCCCAGCTTCTGTTTCAAGTGGAACTGCCGCTAGCAGTGAGTGTAATTCTTTCAGGCGTGCGAGTGGCTGTCGTCATATCAGTCGGCTTGGCAACGATCGCGGCCGCGATCGGGGCGGGAGGTCTGGGAGAATTCATTTTTCGTGGCTTGGCCATGGTCGATGATCGAGTGATTCTGGCCGGAGCCATCCCCGCCGCGCTACTGGCCCTGGTCGCCGATTTCGGCGTGGGATGGGTGGAGAGGCGGCTGCAGCCGCAATGAAGAGCCTTGGCATTTCGGTTGTCGCAGTCGTCGCGTTGCTTCTGCCTTCGTGTTCACAGTTACGCACTGACCGCATTGTGGTCGGTTCCAAAAATTTCACCGAATCGTTTCTGTTGGGCGAGATTGTGGCGCAAATGATCGAAGCTCACAGCAAGTTGAGAGTCGATCGGCGTTTTTATCTGGCCGGAACATACATCTGTCAGCAGGCAATTCTGGCGGGACGAATTGACATCTATCCGGAATATTCGGGTACCGCGCTGACCGCAATTCTCAAGCAGCCTGCGAGTGCCGATAAGGCTGACGCTTATCAGCGAGTGAAGAAGGAATATGAACGCCGCTTCGATCTGACTCTGGGCCCTGCCTTCGGCTTCAACGATACTTTTGCCATGGAAATCCGCGGCGAAGATGCGCGCCGCCTGAATATCAAAACGTTATCGCAGGCGGCCACGTTCGCTTCGCAATGGCGCGCCGGGTTCGGCTACGAGTTCATGGAGCGGCCCGATGGATATCGCGGCTTGGTGGCAACCTACGGGCTGCACTTCGCGGAGCCGCCGCGCATCATGGATTTAGGTCTTCTCGCGCGGACGTTGAAAGATCGCCAGATCGACCTCGCTGGCGGCAATACCACCGACGGCCTCATTCCAGCTTTAGGCTTGTTCGTGCTGGAAGACGATCGCCACTATTTTCCTCCGTATGAGGCGGTGCCCGTAATACGCGAGCAGACTCTGCAGCAACATCCGGAGCTGGCGCAGATCTTTGCCCAATTGTCGAAAACAATTTCCGATGAAGAGATGCAAAGCCTGAATTATGCGGTGGACGGCCAGCATCGCGACGCGAAAGAAGTCATTCACGAGTTTCTAAGAAGCAAGAACCTTCTTCAGTGAATGCGGCGCGTGTGCAAGTCAGATCTCCAGCGTCGCTTGCAAAGTCAGTACTGCGTTTCCTTTGATCATGACCCGGTTTCCAGCCATTTCGCACCAGAGTTCTCCGCCGCGTTCTGACAATTGGCGTGCATAAAGATTTGTCTTGCCCAGCCGCTCCGTCCAGTATGGCGTCAGCGAGCAATGGGCCGAGCCGGTTACGGGATCCTCGGGAATGCCGTAGCTGGGCGCGAAATAACGCGATACAAAATCACTTCCCTCACCAGGCGCCGTGACCGCGACAGCGTACGGATGAAGCTGTTCCAGCCGCGCGTAATCGGGGCGGAGGTTTTGGATCGTAGCCTGGTTGTTATAGACCGCAATATAGGTGTCTTTCGCTTCCAGCAAGTTGGATGGACGCGGCGCCGTCCCCAGGCCCTGAATGAGCGCCTCCGGTGAACATGTGCAAGCCTTTGCCGACATGGCTGGGAAATCCATAGCCAACTTTTCACCGTCCCTGCTGACAGACAAAGGTCCACTAAGCCGCGTCTCGAATCGAACCGTTTGGAGATTGGCGTGCAGCAGGTTCAATATCACATGGGCCGACGCCAGAGTGGCGTGGCCGCATAGGCGAACTTCGCAACGGGGCGTAAACCATCGGAGGTCGTAATGTTTGCCCCGGGACACGAAAAAGGCAGTCTCAGAGAGGTTGTTTTCAGCGGCGACCTTGAGCAGCAATGCTTCATCTAACCACTCCTGAAGGGGGCAGACTGCGGCGGGATTGCCGCGAAACGGCTGCGTAGTGAAGGCGTCAACGTGAAATACGGGAATCCGCATCTTCTTGATTATTTTACGTCCTGAACAGGTAAGAAACTTGACGCGGATTTTGAGAGTCCAATTCTACCGGGGGTTCGTCCAATCTATACAACGGGAGGCCTAATGCTCATCGCCCAACGAGAGATCACAGGCCGTCGTCAACTGCTGGAGCGGATCGCCGACGCTCGCTCGCGGAGCGATGCACTCTTCAAGATCGTACGGGAACAGTTCCTTTACGAACGGCCCATACCCGAGCGCCACCGAATTATTTTTTATGTAGGACATCTCGAGGCATTTGACTGGAACCTTCTGCACGAAAACGTTTTGGGTCTGAAGAGTTTTCATCCCGAGTTTGATCGTCTCTTTGCCTTCGGAATCGACCCGGTAGGCGGCGGATTGCCCAACGACCAGCCTTCGGACTGGCCGTCTCTGGACGCGGTGCGCGATTACGTAGGCAGAATTCGTGCGGCTCTCGACGAGAAGCTGGTTGACGGAAGTCTGGAATCATACGGTCTGGGCCGCGACGGTTTTGCACTCGACACTCTCCTCAACGTTGCCATCGAGCACCGGTTGATGCATGTCGAGACGCTGGCCTACATGCTGCATCAGTTGCCGCTCGACCAAAAAGTATCTCCGGGAAATTCATTCCATCTCGCGGCATCACCCGTGGCTCATCGGATGATCGAGATTCCGGCGGGGGCAGCAACATTAGGACTTCCGCGCCCAGGCGGCACTTTCGGCTGGGACAACGAATACGAAGCTCACGCTGTTCACGTGCCATGCTTTGAGATTGACCAGTATGAAGTAACGAACCGGCAATACCTCGAATTCATGGCGGCCCGCGGCTATGAAGCGCGCGCGTACTGGAGCGATGAAGACTGGACCTGGAAGGCTGCGCACGGCGTCTCGCATCCTGTCTTCTGGACCAAGATGTCGAGCGGCTGGCGCTATCGCGCGATGTTCGAAGAAGTTCCGCTGCCTCTGGATTGGCCGGTATACGTAAGTCACGCGGAAGCCGTGGCGTACGCGCGCTGGGCAGGGGAGTCGCTGCCGACAGAAGAGCAGTGGCACCGCGCGGCTTATGGGACTAGGGACGGAAGCGAAAGATATTATCCGTGGGGCAACGAGCCGCCCAATTCCAGCCTCGGCAATTTTGATTTCGCCCACTGGAACCCGACACCGGTAAATGCGTCTGCCGCGGGCCGGAGCGCTTTCGGCGTGCACGACTTATTGGGCAATGGTTGGGAGTGGACTTCCACCACTTTCGCCCCTTTTCCCGGGTTTGAGCCGTTCCCGTTTTACCCGGGCTACTCGGCTAATTTTTTCGATGGGAAGCATTTTGTTATGAAGGGCGGTTCGGCGCGCACCGCAGCGTGCATGTTGCGGCCTACATTTCGCAACTGGTTTCAGGCGCATTACCAATATGTGTATGCGGGCTTCCGTTGCGTGAATCACCGGTCGTGATCAACGTGTTTTAATCAAGGGGTCCAAGGAGTTCGCCATGCTCGTTCATGCCATCCCCAGCAATGTCTCATACGATTTCGCCGCCGACGTTCGCGACGGGCTCACCCGTACCGGACAAAAGGAGCTGCCTTCCAAGTATTTGTATGACGACGTAGGCTCGGCATTATTTGAAGTGATCAGCCGCCTGCCGCAGTACGGGCTTACGCGCGCCGACGAACGCTTGCTGCGTCGCCACGCGAATGAGATCGTCGACTTGCTCGCCGGGCCAGTCGCAGTAGCGGAACTCGGGAGTGGCAGCGGTAAGAAGACCCGCTGGCTGCTGGAAGCCTTCTGCCGGCGGCAGCGCACTTCTTATTATCCCGTCGAAATCTCTCGCTCAGCCCTGGTGATGTGCGAGCGCGAACTCAGCGACATTGATGCCATCAGCATCGTGGGTTTCGAACGCGAATATCTGGACGGACTTCTAGAGGTAGCGTCGTATCGCAAGAGCGGTCAGCGCCTGTTTGTGCTGTTTCTGGGCAGCACGATCGGGAACTTTGATCGCCCTGCAGGAGTGAAGTTTCTGGGTTCGGTGCGGAGTATTCTGCAGCCGGGCGATTCTCTTCTTCTTGGAGCTGACCTGGAAAAGCCGACCGCGCAACTGCTGGGCGCCTACGACGACGAACTCGGAGTGACAGCCGCCTTCAATCTGAACCTCCTGGCCCGTACAAATCGCGAACTTGGCGCCGACTTCGATTTGCGCGAATTCGCTCATCTGGCGAAAATCAACCCGATAGCACGCAGCGTCGAGATGCACCTGCAATCAAAACGAAGGCAGACAGTGAATATCCCGCGGGCAGAAGTCTCTGTCGAGTTTCAAGAAGGGGAAACAGTCTGGACGGAAAGCAGTCACAAATATTCGGCCGAGGAGATCGTCGAGACGGCGCGCGACGCCGGATTCCGCTGTCAGCGGCAGTGGATCGATGAGCGCTGGCCTTTTTCGGAGAACTTGTTGATCGCAGAATAACGCGGCCGGGGCGGTTTTGAAAGGGCGCGGCGTCCCGGCGCCGTGAGAGCTGCGAAAATTAGTGCGGCTTTAGCCGCCCATGCAGCTTGTTTTGCAGCCCGCTTAAGACGCGCTCGTCTTTCGCCAGGCGTGCAGGTTGATCGCGCTCATCACTATGCAAAATACATTGGCGGGAATAAATCCCAGTTGATCCGTTCTGAGGCCGATAATGCACACGACCACACTATTAATCCCGGCAAGCGCCCAGCCTTCGCAGCGTCGCCGGCCCACCAGAATCGTAGACGCGATGGTTAACACGCAAGATAGATAATCGAGCCGAAACACGGATGACAGTCCCCCACATCATTGTGAGTGAAGGACGCGGCTCTTGACAGTGCTGGTGTCCTTTCGTTACATGACTGAGGTCACTTGCCGCAGCTGCAAGATGAACTCCAAGGAGGATCCCATGCCTAACGAATGCACCCACCTGAACCAAATCAAGATCAAGGAAACCGACAAACACGTTTGCGAGGAATGCATTAAAACAGGCGACCGCTGGGTTCACTTGCGCCTGTGCCTGAGCTGCGGACATGTGGGCTGCTGCGATTCGTCCAAGAATAAGCACGCCACCAAACACTTCAAGAAAACGCAGCATCCCCTCATCCGCTCCAATGAACCCGGGGAATCCTGGGTATGGTGTTATGTGGATGAATTGGAGCTGGACGACGTTCTGGCCTGAGCGCTCAGCTTGATGCGACCGAATCCGGATTTCAGTATCTAATATGCTTATTCGGGTCCCAGTTTTTGAAAGCTGGGTTCGGAAACCCGGATTCACGGAACCCTCTTTTCATCGTTAAATAAGATCGAAAAGCAATCATGGCGAAGCCGATTCTGCTGACCGTGGATGACGATCCCGATGTGTTGCGGGCCATCGAACGCGATTTGCGATCGAACTACGGCGCCACCTATCGCGTCCTCAGCAGCGACTCCCCCGAAGGAGCCCTCGATCTTCTAAAAGGGCTGAAGGTTCGCAACGACGGAGTTGCCCTGCTGCTCGCCGACCAGCGCATGCCTCACATGGATGGCGTGGTTTTCTTGCAGGAGGCCCGGAAGATATTTCCGGAGGCCAAACGGGCGCTGCTCACCGCTTACGCCGATACCAACGCCGCGATCAGCGCCATTAACCAGGCTAGCCTCGACTACTTTTTCATGAAGCCGTGGGACCCTCCCGCCGAGCACCTGTATCCTCAACTCGACGATTTGCTTGACGATTGGCAGGCTTCGTACCGTCCAACGTTTCAGGGCATTCGGGTATTGGGCACGCGATGGTCTCCGCGATCCTACGAACTTCGGGATTTTCTGGCTCGCAGCCACGTTCCATATCAATGGATTGACGTTGAGGGTTCGGCCAACGATCCCGAGACCCAGCGTCTTCTGGAGGCTCTGGGCGCCGATTCTCGCGAGCTTCCCGTCGTCCTGTTTTCGGATGGGACCAAGCTCCTCAACAGCGTCCCGTCGGAAGTAGCGCAAAAAGTAGGGCTGCGCACCCGCGCCGAAACCAGCTTTTATGATTTGGCTATTGTCGGCGGCGGGCCGGCCGGCCTGGCCGCCGCCGTGTACGGCGCGTCCGAAGGATTGCACACCGTAATGTTGGAGCGGGAAGCCCCGGGTGGCCAGGCAGGAATGAGTTCGCGAATTGAAAACTACCTTGGATTCCCCGCCGGGCTTAGCGGCGGCGATCTTGCGCGCCGGGCGGTCGTGCAAGCCCGGCGTTTTGGAGTTGAAATTCTCGCGCCCCAGGAGGCCGTAGGGGTTCGCACTGAGGGACCGTATCGCATCATTAAAGTAGCAGATGGCAGCGAAATTTCTTGCCACGCTTTGATGATCGCAACCGGAGTGCAATGGAGAAAACTGGAAGCTCCCGGCATTGACCAGTTGCAGGGCGCCGGCGTCTACTATGGCGGCGGCGCCACCGAGGCTCTGTCTTGCAAGGGCGAGGTCGTGTACGTTGTCGGCGGCGCGAATTCGGCCGGCCAGGCAGCGATGAATTTTGCCAAATATGCAGAGCGGGTCGTCATTCTGGTTCGCGGAGATTCGCTTTCCAGCACGATGTCGCAGTACCTGATTGATCAGATTAAAGAAACTCCGAACATTCAACTGTGGACCCATGCTGGCGTTGCAGAAGTTCATGGCGAAACCCACCTGGAGGAAATTTCGGTCCTGTGTTCGGACACCGATAAGATCGAACGCGTGCCGGCAAGTTCGATGTTCATCTTCATCGGAGCCCTGCCGCGTACGGATTGGCTGGCCGGCACCGTAGAACGAGACGAACGCGGATTCATTCGGACCGGTCCAGACCTGATGCAAGGCGGACAGCGTCCCAAGGGCTGGGCGCCCGATCGCGATCCCTTCCTTCTGGAAACGAATGTGCCCGGTATATTTGCGGTGGGCGATGTGCGGCACGGTTCGGTCAAACGCGTGGCCTCGGGAGTTGGCGAAGGTTCCGTCGCGGTGCAATTCATCCATCAATACTTGAGCAAGGTCTAAATGGTCGAAACAACGGATCTGCTGCGTCGCGTCCCGGCGTTTGAAGGCTTGCCGGACGATCAGATTGCATGGTTTCTCAGCAACTCAAAGGAACTTTATCTTAAGCCAGGCGAGATATACGCTCGGCAAGGCGACCCCGCGGACGCAATGTTCGTGCTGTTGGAGGGGGAGTTTCAATGGCGCGGCGAACTCGCGGGGGAGAGCTTCGTGCTGGCGATCAAAGCCGGCGAAGTTACGGGCATCCTGCCATTTTCCCGAATGAAACAATTCACTTTGGGCGGGCGCGCCGAGACTGAGGGCCGCGTTCTGCGATTCCCGGCCTCGCTGTTTCCCCAGTTGGTGCAGAAAATGCCCGATCTGGCCACGCGCTTGGTTGGCCTGATGTCAGATCGAATTCGCGAAGCCACCAGGTTTGAACAGCAGCGAGACCGCCTGGCCGCACTCGGCAAACTTTCTGCCGGCCTGGCTCATGAGTTAAACAATCCGGCGTCGGCGGCGAAACGCGCTGCCAACCAATTGCGCGACATCCTGAAGCGAGTACGCGACGCCAGCCATGACCTCGGCAGCCGCGACCTGACCGCGGCACAGAAATCGGAGATTGAGAAGTTGGAGGCATCGCTTGTCCAAGTCGGCGGACCTCCTCCGGACGCTCTTACTATCAGCGACCTTGAAGATCGGCTCGATTCCTTGCTTCGCCGTCACGGACAAAATGACTTGTGGCAGCTCGCGGCCGACCTGGCCCGCAAGAACTTCAAGGTCGAAGCGTTGGAACAACTGTTCGGCAAGCTCGATGCGGGTACCGCTCGGGCGGCGCTCGTACGAATCTCAGCTTCGTTGGAGATCGCCGACTTACTGAATCAAATTGAGAGCAGCACTTCGCGTATCTCCGAGCTGGTGGGCGCGATCAAGGAATACACCTTCATGGATCAGTCGCCCATCCAGAACGTCGACATCGTGAAGACTCTCGAGACCACGCTGACCATCTTGAATCACAAACTCAAGCGCGGAGTGGATGTGCAGAGGAATTATCAGAAGACTCCCCTCTTCGTGAACTCCTTCGGCAGCGAACTCAACCAGGTCTGGACCAACATCATCGACAACGCCATCGACGCCATGGGCGGGAAAGGCGAACTGCGGGTGCGAGCCTTTCGCGAAGACGATTGTGTTGTCGTCGAGATCGGCGACAACGGTCCAGGAATTTCTCCGGAAGTTGAGGCCCACATATTCGAACCATTCTTTACCACCAAGGGAGTCGGGGAGGGAACCGGGCTTGGCCTCGACACGGTGCAACGCATCGTAAAGAAACACCGCGGCAACATTCAGGTGGACTCCAAGCCGGGAGATACCCGTTTCCAGGTTCGGCTGCCCTTGTCGCAAAGCGTGGCCTGACGCTGAATATCTTCAAGGTCCGCTGCAAAAGAAAGGCCTTATGAATTCTGCACTTGCTCTGGGCCTGGCATTCGGCATTGGCATCGTAGCCGGCCTGCGGTCTCTGACAGCGCCTGCGGTTGTGGCCTGGGCGGCGCATTTAGGCTGGATCAATCTTCACGGTACTCCCCTTACGTTCATGGGATCGGCGTGGGCAGTCGGCGTCTTTTCGATTTTGGCATTGGTCGAACTTGTAGCCGACAAACTTCCGAATACGCCCTCGCGCACAGCCCCGGTAGGGCTCTCCGCTAGAATCGTCACCGGTGCGCTGACCGGCGCATGCTTCGCCGTCGCTGGTGGCACGCCACTTTTGCTGGGAGCGCTGGCCGGCGCCATCGGCGGGATTGCTGGAGCATTCGGCGGATATAATGCGCGGGTCGGGCTGGTCCGCGCCTTGCGCATCTCGGACTTCGCGGTCGCAATTCCGGAGGACGTCGTCGCAATCGGACTTGGTTTGTTTCTAGTTTCACGATTCTGAATCAACGAATTGAACGCTCCTCACACTTTTCCGCCGAAATCAAGTCATGGGTGTCCTCATGAACATAGCGGAGCAATACGATGCCCTCATCATCGGCTCGGGACAGGCCGGTACCCCGCTCTCCACGGCCCTTGCGGGCGCCGGAATGCGTACCGTTCTCATCGAGCGAAAGCACGTCGGCGGCACCTGCGTGAACGAAGGATGTACTCCCACGAAAACGATGGTGGCCAGCGGCCGGGTCGCATACCTGGCTCGCCGGGCCGCCGATTATGGTGTGCAGACGGGACCGATCAGCATTGACCTGGCGAAGGTTCGTCAACGCAAGCGCAAGATCGTCGACAGCTTTCGAAACGGAAGCCAATCGAAGATTGAGAAGACTCCAAACCTCGAATTGATCTTCGGTGAAGCGGCGTTCAGCGGTGCCAAGACGGTCGCGGTCCGCTTGCAAGATGGCGGCCACCGCACAATTTCAGCGAAGTACATTTTCATCAATGCCGGCACCCGCGCCTCGCGTCCCAAGCTCGATGGGCTAGACAAAGTATCTTTTCTCAACAACATCTCCATCATGGAACTGGAAACGCTTCCGGATCATTTACTAATTCTGGGCGGAGGCTACATCGGCTTGGAATTTGGCCAGCTGTTTCGCCGCTTCGGTAGTCGAGTGACCATAATTCAATCCGGCAGCCAGCTGCTTTCGAAAGAGGATCAGGATATTGCTGAAGAAGTCACTAAAATCCTGCGCCAGGACGGCATTGAAGTCCTCCTGAATGCGAAAGCAACTCACGTGGAGAAATCGAGCAAGAGCATCCGATTGGATGTTCAGTGCAACTACGCCTCGACCAATCTGGTAGGCTCACATCTGCTCGTTGCCACCGGCCGCGTGCCCAATTCCGATACCCTTAATCTCCCCGTGGCTAAAATTGAAACTGACGACCGCGGCTTTATTCAGGTGAATGATCGCCTGGAAACCACTGCCGAAGACATCTATGCACTGGGCGATATCAAAGGCGGTCCCGCGTTTACGCACATTTCGTATGACGACTTTCGGATCATCCGTGCCAACCTTATCGAAAAGAAAACCGCCTCCACTACGGATCGCCAGGTGCCCTATACGATTTTTATCGATCCCCAGTTGGGCCGGGTCGGCCTTACTGAAGTGCAAGCTCGCGCCCAAGGCCGCAACATTCGTGTAGCAAAGATGCCGATGAGCGGCGTGGCACGCGCTCTTGAGGTCGACGAAACCCGCGGCTTCATGAAGGCAATCGTGGACGCGGAGACCAACCAAATACTCGGCGCGGCCATTCTCGGCCTCGAAGGCGGAGAAATTATGTCCGCCATTGAGATTGCCATGATGGGGAAGTTGCCCTACGCAACAATGCGCGACGGTATTTTCGCCCATCCCACTCTGGCGGAGTCACTGAACAATCTATTCACGGCGATGGACAGCGATTCATAGATTAAACCTAAAATTCCTGGAGGGCGCGGAGAGGCATTTGCATGGACGTGTACTTGATCGACGGCACTTATGAATTGTTCCGGCATTTCTTCGCCGTCCCATCCTCGAGAGATTCCACCGGTCAGGAAATCGGAGCCGTTCGCGGTGTCCTGACCTCGATCGTCTCCATGCTCGAACGCGGCGTAACCCACATAGGAGTCGCGACCGACCATGTCGTGGAGTCGTTTCGCAACGACCTGTATCCGGGATATAAGACCGCCGAGGGCGTGCCTGCGGAATTGCTATCCCAGTTCCCAATTCTTGAGGAAGCCTTGGAAGCCATGGGAATACTTGTGTGGCCCATGGTCTACTACGAGGCCGACGACGCGCTCGCCTCCGCTGCGGCAAAGGCCGCGCACGATGAACGTGTCAATCAGGTTTTCATTTGTACTCCCGACAAAGATCTCGGCCAATGCGTCGTAGGCACACGCATCGTACAACTGGATCGCAGACAGAACATCGTGCGCGACGAGCCCGGAGTTTTCGCTAAGTTTGGAGTCAACCCGCAGTCGATCCCAGACTATCTGGCCGTGGTTGGCGACAGCGCCGATGGTTTCCCCGGCGTTGCTAGGTGGGGAGCGAAAGCGGCGGCCCTTGTGCTATCTCAATATCCTCACTTGGAAGTGATTCCCAAGGATTGGCGCCAATGGCATGCGTCGATCCGCAAAGCCCGCCTACTCTCTGAATCCCTCTTCAGCGCCTGGAACGACGCCCTGTTGTTTCGCACCCTCGCTACTCTTCGGCTCGATGTGACCGTTTTCGAGACCATTGAAGACCTTCGCTGGAACGGTCTCGCCCAATCTTTTGCACGGTACTGCCAGCAAATGAACGCCCCCGACCTTCTTCGTCGTGCCACGGCGGCAGGATCGAGTTTCGTCGCACGACCCAGCCAGCGTTAAGCTGCAGTCGCCAGGAAAACATCCAACCAGCCGACCTCCTGTTACCAATCCTAGTCGCTTTTGGAACGGGCGTTATCGTAAAACGTGACCTCCGAGCCGCCGTTGTTCCTTAGAAGAGGTCGAGGACTCTTGTTTCATAGGTCAGACGTAATCGAAAAGGGTCATGAAGCCGAAGTCCATGTGCAACTGCTGGTGGCAGTGGAATAGCGTCAATCCTGGGTTGTTCGCGACGAAGTCGATTGCGGCTTCCTGGTAGCCACCCAGCATCACCACATCTTTTAAGATCCCGGACGTTGTCTTTCCCGCTATGCGCGCGAGTTCAAAGCTATGCCGATGCAGATGAACGGGGTGAATGTCGTCACTGGCATTTCGCATGTGGATGCGATACCGCTTGCCTTCTTTCAAATGAAATGAGGCAGGAACCATTTCGTTGTTCATCGGATAAGCCAAGCCATTGATTGTCCACCGGTTGAAGCCTTCTTCGGCGGCATTGTCCTTGGCAAAGATCATCTCGAAGGTTTCGTCTGGTCGATGAGCGCTGGCACCTGGTTTCGCAAAGAGCCCGTAGTTCCAGCGATACGGTTGAGGCGATATCCATTCCGCCTTGCCCTTAGCCCCCGCGTATTCGATTACGATTCCCATGCCGTGCTGACGATCATCATCCGCCAGATCGCCCATGATCCAGACTCCAGAATGCTTCATCTCGACAATGGCAGATACTCGCTCTGCGGTGCCTAGCCATAGCGCCGGAACCGTCGCCGGGTGGGGCACCGGATTTCCGTCGAGCGCCACGACATGGAACGAATGACCGGGCAAGGCAAGACTGCGTATCTCGGTCGCGCTTCCATTCAATACATGGAACAGAACACGTTCGCCCTGCTTCACGCGGATGGGATCTCCGTGGTGCAGCATCCGGCCATTGATCGTAAAAGAGCGGTAGCCGACCTCGTATCCGTGCGGCGTGCCCTTGGCGAGAGAAGCCTTCATGGCCGACTCGCCTTGCTCTTCCAGCGCTTTAACCTGGGTTGGAGGCAGGAAGTTCTGGTCCATGTCTCCGCCACGGCTGAAAGTCGGCTCGAACTCCTTCAACACGAGGAAGACCTCCCGGTCATAGTTTCCAGGCTCATGCTTGGGTGCGATGTACACGGGACCAACCTCGCCGCCGTACTGTCCGGCATAAAGATCCGCGCGCGCACGATTGTGCGTGTGAAAGAAACGAAATCCTGCAGGACGTGGAGTGAATACGATCCTGCGTTTACCGTGTGCAGGAATAAAGGGGGTGCCTTCTTCCGCAGATCCATCCACGTCAACCGGGACCGTCTGACCGTGCCAGTGAAGTTGTTCAGGCACATCCGTGTCATTGAACACGTCTATCGCGACTGGCTGGCCCTCTTTGAAGCGGAGCAGTGGACCAGGAAATTGGCCGTTGTAGGTGGTCACCGAGATGATCCGCTTTGGCGCGATCTCAATAGGAGACGTTTTTATACGCAGCGTGAAGTCCGGAGAACCGGATTCCAGCGACGTTGCAGGTACGTTGTTACTTTGTGTTGAGGTGCTGGATTCTGCGACGAAAGAGCCGGAGGGCAGCAGAACCGCTGCACTTGTTAGACCCGCCGTTTTTAGAAACCGGCGTCTGGATTCGGATAGTTCCATCATCGAGCCTCCTTGTCTTCGCTACCTTGGTGTCGAGCAGGCCTTACGTCAAGAGATCAACTACCGCCGCCAGCTGAGATGAGAAAAATCAGGCAACAGAACATGGCAAAACCGGTGCGCGCGCGATCCCAGAGTTGCTTCGCGCTAACGAAGGTTTCTGGTACCTGGTCAGGGACCCGCTGTTAGCCGTGGCCTCGGCTCCCAACACGCCAGTCTCGAGGCCATGAGAATCGCCTCGCGTTTCTCATTCAGATGTAATACGCCAACCGCTCCCGCCGTGCCGAAGGGGCCCACGCCGGAAATATCGGAGCTCGCACGTGTGGCTTCTCTCGATGGTGTCCCGGACCAGGTCGGTTACGAGCCGATCACTTCCGTGGTGGGTACACCTCGTCTGATCCAGTTTTCGCTGGAGTATTCGTTTTGAAAGGCTTCAGGAGCCCGACAGGTTCGCAACACACCGTCATAAAACTTGGGTTTAAAATTGCAATGCAAAGCCAGCTTGCATGCGCTATTTGTTTTCCAACCTGAGGGTTTGCCGACGCAGCAGGCAACCGAGGCGAAGCAGGTCATGAAGCGACAGGATCGTCCCTATTCTTCTAAGGAGAGGACACCTTTCGAAATGCTGATGAAGGTCCAGAGACTGGTCACCAAGGGAATTCGTGGTCTTCGCGCTGGGTGGTCAAATTCTGGCAAGCTGGCAGGCCCAATCTGCATTGTGTTGCTCTCATTGCTTCTGGAAGGTTGTGCGAGGCAATCCGTTCATGAACCGGTTACATTAACCCTGGTCGAAGAGTGGACGAGCAAGGCGTTCAGCGACGCCCGCCAGCAGGAGTTGCAGCAATTTACTCGGGCAACTGGTATCCGAGTCAATCTCCTTCCGTCTCCCGAGTCGGCGCGGCAAAAACTGGTCTTGTGGAAGGAGTTGCTTGGGGGGACGCGCTTCGGATCCTGATGTGTACGGCATCGATGTGATCTGGCCGGGGATTCTGAGCGAGTCTCTCATAGATCTCAGGCCATATTTCGCCAAAGAGATTTCGCTTCAATTTCCCGGAATGGCCGCCAGCTTTACCGTAAACAACAAGGTGGTAGCCATCCCCTATCGGCCTGATATTGGGACTTTTTTTTATCGTACCGACCTTCTTCATCAGTATGGATATCATGAGCCCCCCAGGACATGGGATGAGCTGGAAATAATGGCCGCTCGAATACAGGCAGGCGAAAGGGCCAAAGGCAAGAAAGAGTTTTGGGGCTTTGTGTGGCAAGGGGCGGCTGACGAAGGGCTGACCTGCGACGCGCTTGAATGGCAGGCAGGCGAAGGCGGCGGCCGCATCATCGAGGATGACCAGACGATCAGCGTGAATAATCCGCAGGCGATCAAGGCGTGGCAAAGGGCGGCGCGCTGGGTGGGCTACTATTTCCCCCCCCCGGTGTAGTCGGGTACAGGGAGTGGGACTCGCTCAACGTTTGGGTAGCAGGCGACTCGGCATTTATGCGGAATTGGCCGTCAGCCTACGTTGACAGCCAAGCAGCAGGGTCGCCAATCCGAAACAAGTTCGACATCGGGTTGCTCCCCGGTGGTAAAGCCGGCCGCGTCGGTACCTTGGGAGGATGGGGGTTGGCAGTTTCCCGGTTCTCGGCTCATCCCCGCGAAGCCTTAGAGCTGGTTCGATATCTCACCGCTCGCGACGTGCAGGTGAAGCGCGCCCGCGTGATTTCGCAGCCACCTACTCTACCGGAACTCTACAAACTCCCTGAGGTAATCGAATCAAATCCGCATTCTGAGCTTTTGAGTCAAGCGTTCCGCACTGCCATCGTTTCGCGTCCTTCGAACGTGGCTGGCAAGAAATACGAGGAGGTGACGGAAGCTTACATCCAGGCAGTGCATTCCGTGCTGACTGGCGCGAAAAGTGCTCCGGAAGCTGCCGCGGCTCTTGAGAGGGAATTGGTTCGCGTCACCGGTTTCAAGACGGGGCCGCCGGTAGAGAAACCCGCGCACCCGGAATAGATCTCTGAACTGGTCTTAACCTCCGCTAGCGGGCTTTACTTCGTGGCGCAACCGGTCAGAGGCGTCGCGTGAGTTGAGGGCTGGCAAGAGTTCGATAGGTACAACCGATGGGGTTTAACGCCGCAACACGATTGAACCGTTGGGTCAAAAGGGCTGAAGCGAAAGCGCTTCATGCCGGTCGACTCAACATCGGGTCGCGTCTGATACTCGGTTTCGTCTTCATCATCCTGTCGATGTTAGCCGCGGATGCCATTATCCTTTGGCAATTCCATGTGGTCCGTACTCAGGCAGGGCACCTGAACGACGTCGATCAGAAGCTGGTTGCGGTTTTGCGCGTGCATACCACGTATGTTGGAGTTTCATGATCGCCTGGATGCGCTCGCCGATGCCGAAGATGCGAATCGGTTGGCGCTAGAAGCTGGACTGCTTCGTACCATGGTTCTGGAGGACATCCGCCGGGCAACGAGCGCCCTCAGTCTGCCATTTTTCGACTTTCGGCAAGATCCGACCATCCTGCCTACGCTTCACGTAATTCAAAGCGCACTGCCGTCGCAACTTGACGCCATCACAACGCTGGCAGCATCCGGCGACTGGCGAGCTGTGCACTTGCGCCTGGAGAACCAGGTACGGCCACTCGAATCATTGACCGCGGCGCTGGTCGAGACGGTTGACCACGAGGCAGCCGAACAGCAGGCCCAAACCGTGCTGAACATCAGGCGCGTGCAAAATCTGGTTTTCTGGATTGTGCCGCTGACCGCCGCCTTCACGTTGCTGATCGCCACTACCCTAGGCCTGGCCATTACCCGCAGTATCACCCAGCCACTAGCGGGATTGGTGGAAGGCTCCAAGGCATTGGCGCGAGGCCAGTTTCAGCATCAAGTGTCTATTATCGGGGAAGACGAGCTCGCTCACCTCGGGCAGGTCTTCAACGATACCGCTCACCGCTTGCGCGATCTCTATACCACCCTGCAACGCAGCGAAGATCGCCTCCGCCTGGTCATCGATACGATTCCGGCGTATGCCTGGAGCGCTCGGCCTGACGGCTCGGTCGATTTCATCAATCAGCGTTTCCTGGAATTTACCGGTCGATCCATGAAGGACATGCTGGGGTGGGCCTGGGGTTCCTTCGTTCATCCAGATGACCTAACGGGTTTCATCGGGAAGTGGCAGACAGCTCTGGCAACTGGGGAACCGATGGAGAGTGAAATACGGCGTGCGGCGGATGGACGGAGATCATCGCTGGTTGCTGATCCGCAATGTGCCGCTGCAGGATGAATTGGGGAACATAGTTAAATGGTATGGAAGCGCTATCGACATCGAGCAACGCCATCGCGCCGAAGATGCCTTACGGCGGAGCGAGGCTTACTTAGCCGAGGCGCAGCGATTAAGCAGCACCGGTAGCTTCGGATGGAGCGTTTCGAGTGGAAAGATCATCTGGTCAGAGGAAACCTTTCGAATCTTCCAATACGAACGAAGCACGGAACCGACAGTTGAGCTTATTCTCCAACGAGTTCATCCGGAAGACGCCGCTCTCGTGCAACGGACAATCGAGCGGGCGGTGCAGGATGGCAAGGATTTTGAACATGAATATCGCATGCTGATGCCGGATAGGTCCATCAAGTATGTCCATGTGGTGGCTCGTGCGTCGAGCGAAAAACCGGGCAGCCTGGAGTTCGTAGGAGCGGTGATGGATGTCACTGCCGCAAAGCGAGTGGAACAGACACTCCGGGAAAGCGACGCATACTTAGCAGAAGCGCAGAGGCTTTCGCATACGGGGAGTGCGGCCTGGCGAGTAGCAGGAAGGGATGCCATGCATCTCTCCGAGGAATGGTATCGCATATATGGCTTCGATCCGAACGAGGGCCTTTCGGCTTGGGAGAAACGGCTGCAGCGCATGCATCCGGATGATCGAGCAAGGTGGCGAGAGATAACCGATCGAGCAATCGTTGAAAAGTCGGATTACGAGGGGGAACACCGAATCGTTCTTCCGGATGGCAGTGTCAAACACACTCATACCGTCGGCCACCCTGTTCTGAACGCAGCCGGGGATGTGGAGCAGTTCGTGTGTACCATGATGGATGTCACGGAGCGCAAGCATGCGGAAGAGGCGCGGGAGGCGCTGCGCCAGGCGCAGGCGGATCTTGCCCGCGTCAGCCGCGCGACCACGATGGGAGAGTTGACCGCGTCCCTGGCACACGAAGTGAATCAACCAATCGCCGCGGCTAGCACCAATGCTAATACCTGCTTACGCTGGCTCGCGGGCGTCACTCCGAACATCGAAGAGGCGCGCGCGACTGCCATGAGAATCGTGAAAGACGTAAAACGCGCAGGGGACATTATCAGCCGGATCCGCCAGCTCTTCCAGAAGGGTACTTCGCAACGAGAGTTCGTGGACGTAAACGAGATTATTCGAGAGATGATCGTTCTTTTGCGCGGCGAGATCGCACGCTGCAACATCTTAGTCGGGACGAACCTTGCCGCAGATCTTCCCCAGGTCATGGGCGACCGCGTGCATTTGCAGCAAGTGCTGATGAACCTCATCATCAATAGTATCGAAGCAATGAAAGATGTGGACGGGCCACGCGAGCTCTCCATTACCGCGCAGAGCACCGGAGACGCCCAACTGATGGTATCGGTTACCGATACCGGCGTGGGTCTGCCACCGCAGCAGGCGGAGCACATCTTCAATGCCTTCTTTACCACCAAGCTGCACGGGACCGGCATGGGGCTTCGCATTAGCCGCTCCATCATCGAATCACATGGTGGCCGCTTGTGGGCTGACCACAACTCCCCGCGCGGCGCAAGTCTTTATTTCACTCTGCCGAGCGACGCCGAGACGCTAGAATGACGGCCTAGATGCGGCAGCTCTATAGAGGTACGTTTTTTGCAACGCACCTTCCGCCGAATTGCTCCCAGGGAGAGAAGGATAATGCGATGTCCGGTGCTGAACCCAGAAATCAACGTCCTCCGTTACCGCCATTTACATCTGCAACTGCTATTCACAAGGTTCGACTGGCAGAAGATGCCTGGAACTCTCGCGATCCGGAAAGGGTGGCGCCGGCTTACACAATTGACTCACGTTGGAGAAACCGCTCGGAGTTTCTGAACGGAAGGCAAGAAATCGTCGCGTTTCTCAAACGCAAATGGACTAAAGAGTTGGACTATCGCCTGACTAAAGAGCTTTGGGCGTTCGAGGGAAGCCGTATTGCTGTACGCTTTGCCTATGAGTGGCACGATGACGCCGAGAACTGGTTCCGCTCGTATGGCAACGAGAATTGGGAGTTCGATGAAAACGGGCTGATGCGTTTGAGGCTCGCGTCCATCAATGATCTGCCAATCAAGGAGACGGAGCGCAAGTACCACTGGGCACTGGGGCGCCGGCCGGACGATCACCCGGGACTGAGCGATCTTGGCTTCTAAGGGCCGGGTGCATTCGCCTGCAGGCAAGCTAAAGCGCAGCTATGCTTCTGATTCGAATCGATGCGATCAGAGGAGAGAGCTATGCAAATAGGCAGGGCCGGACTTGGGAGGATGGGGGCTAACATGGCGCGGCGACTCATCCGTAAGGGCCATAGTTGCGTGGTGTTCAACCGATCTCCACAAGCGGTGAACGAACTCGTTAAGGAAAAAGCGATCGGCGCCACGTCTGTCGCAGAAACAACCCTGCGCTTTATAGCACGATATGTGGTCAAACATAGGTGCGAACCTTGCATACCAGATCCTTACCGCGAGGTTTTGCCAATACGGATGAAAACGTATTCTGTTAGAGACTAGTGCCGATTTCTGGGCAACTCCACGGAAGCCGCCTCCGCATTGGGACAGCGGACTATCATCCCTGGTAATTCCGAGAAGTAAGAGGCGGCTACTTCTGGCTGAGCGAAGAAGGTGGCTGTGGTGACGCGGCCGCAGGCGGAGCAGTTCGCCTGTTCTCCTGACCATTATGTTCGCTTTGCTGCATCGCCTGTTCCAATTCTTTCTGGTAATCACTCAGCAAAGCATGAATCTTGTTGTGCGTTTCGTCGCTGATACAGTGAATCTGCGGAGCCAGCTCCTGCCGCGAAGCTGTTGGATTCTTGTCGAGCAGCGCCTGAATCGTATCGTGGTTCTCCTGAAGTAGAGACCGGACCGCTTCTGCTGTTCCGGAGTCAAGTTCAGATCTTTAGTAAGACGAGTCAGTTCCTGGTCGATCGATTGCGGCCCATGGATATGCTGAAGGTGCTGGCGCGCCGAGGGATGCTGTGAGCTGTTGTCCTCGCTAGGGCCATTCCGCCTGTGAGCACGAGCGAATATGCAAGTGTCAGAGATCGATTTCGTATGTACAGCAGCCTCCTTGACGATCCTCGACGCAATCCCAGTCGAAACTCTGATGTGATCCTCAGTTTGCAGCGCCGAAAAGAGAGCGCACTATCTTTCCCAAGACGTCGAGACAGTTTTCGGTCTTAAGTCTGGAGCAAAGGTGGATCCAGCGTAGTCCGCCACCATCAAGAGAAGGCTCACCACCATCAGCAAAGAAATAACGGACGCGAAGGCCCAAGCCACTCTGACTGTAAGTAGCTCAAGCTTCACATTGTGCATGACCATGAGTTTCGGCATGGAATCGGCTGGGCCTTCCTTCGAGGAGAAGGCGGTTGCCGATTGTTCAACTACCGCAAGAGAGCTTGACTTCATGAACGTTTCCCCTTCGTTTTTGCGGGGCTTAATCTCCTGTTCAACTCTTACAAAACCAAATTGCAAAGTCCACGCGTGGAATTCAATTTTCCGGGGGACCTCTATTCAAGAGAGAAAGCCCGTCCCTTGCCTTCGGAGCAGGCCTGTTCGCCAGAGAACAGAAAAGTGAATCGGCTACGATCGAGCTAGGGATCTACATGCCATTCAGCTCAAAGACCACCGATTCTTTGTTGTGAATTGAGTCGATCTCTTTGAGGTTTTGGTATTGACGCTGGTGTCCTCAGTCATAATCTCGTCTTGTACCACTTGGGCGTCATTCGTCTTCACAGTTCCTGGCACCGTCGCGACAGTCTTTTCAGCGCGTATGAAATTGACCTGTATCTCGGGACCGGTTCCTTGCTACTCGACCTTGCAGTTACAAGGCTTCAAGTTGCGTGCTACCCACTTGTACGACGTCCGGAATCTCTACAGAGCCGATTTTTGTCTCGTTCGAAAGCGCTGACCGTAGAAAGCAAAGCAAATAACGATAATAGTGCTGAGTTATTATTTGTTCCACTACTCTCCTTAGCAGGCATCCTGATGAGATGAAAGTGCCAATGAAATGTCTTTTCAATAGATGCCAATCAATCGACTTGAGGTGCAACCTCGCGCGTTCTTCGATGTAACTATGTGTAAAGTTTCGTAATTACTATTGATCATGTGAAGGGAAGTCCGCTCACGTGTCCATTGGTTGACACGCCATCTCTGCACCAGACGCTCTTGGTTCAAGAGTGCAGTGGGCTTGCCGACCGAGCACAGCGAGAAGCATGCCTTGCTTGAAGTCACCCAGTTACCGCGTTCGAGGGAATAGCCTCAACGCCTGCCGCTTCTTCCATCCGCCGCAAGACAGAGGAGAAGTCTTTTTCAATGTCACCCGCCAATTCTTCGGAGTTTACGTAAAAAGCAGCTTCTGTCGCAGGCATAGAGACGTGCTCTTTTGCCGCCGCCTTGAGAATCAATTCAAAGTCTTTATTCATCAGGCGCAGGGGAAATTGCGGGCTGTAATCGTTGACTGCTACTCTCGCCAGCTTTCCAACATGAGCCGGTGCGATCACGGCTGTCTTCGCTAAGACCTCGAGCAACCTTTCGCGATCAAGGCCAGCTTTCTCCCCAAGGACGACAGCCTCAGCGATCGCCTGCATGCCAACCCCCAGCAGCGTGTTAACGACCAACTTCATCGCGGTCCCTGATCCAGAAGCACCGAGCAGGAAGTATTGCTTTGCGATGGCCTGGAATATCGGCTCAGCGGCAGGGAATAGTTCGGGGCTGCCGCCGACTAGCAGCGTCAGAATGCCTTGCTCGGCGGCAGGAGTGCTGCCAGAAATGGCGACGTCCAACACTTCGATGCCACTTCGGGCGCCAAGGCTGTGCAGTTCGCGCGAGGTCTCTGGAGAGATTGTGCTCATCTCGAGCACGACGGTGCCTGCTCGCGCCGCAGCAAAAACTCCTTCTGCTGCTGTATACACGCTCCGGACGCCTCATCGTTGGTCAAGCAGGAGAGAACCACCTCGACTGTGCTCGCCAGCTCATGAATGCTCTTCGCAACGGTGCCACCCGTGTAGCGAGGGCTTCGCCTTGGACGGATTTCATGTCGTACGCGCAGAGTTGGTATCCATGATCAAGCAGGCGTTGTGCGATGCGGCTACCCATGTTGCTTAGGCCAATGAATCCGAGTTTTACCGATCTGCCGTAAGAAATTCCATAAGGTCTCCGTTATTCTTGAATGACGAGATATGACGCTAGTCGGCGCTCATGCGGGAAGTAGCAATGGAAAATGCACCCTCACCTTCAAAGACGACCACCGCCTGGGCGCAACAGCCATAAGGATATTAGTAAGATAGCCGGGCGCTGGGTTTACTAGATCTGAGAAGAGCGAATGAAACCCATCAACTGTCATGCTTGCTCCTCTCAAGGCCGCTTCTTAGGCTAGTGCGTCTTTATGAGCACATAGCCTTCCGAACCGCTTCATGGCCAGTCTGGTTCAAGGGCGCCGCGCAGATATCGAGACTGATGATTACTTTGCCACTGTGGGCAAATGCAACGCTCACGATGCGGCCAATCCCGCTGGCAGCGCCGCTGACCACGGCTACTTTGTTTTGCATCCGTCCAGGGAGTAGCGATGTCGTTCCGCCAGTCGTCTCATCCGAATTCTGGCCAGCTCCGACATGCGGGAAGACGGCTAGACCAGAAGTGGTGGCTGCAACCGCAGCAAAACCCGAAAAAGAAGATCGTAGATCTAATGTTTCATCTCGACTGGCCCTGCTCGGGAGATTCGGGAACGGTCTTTTGCGCGCTCGGTGAATTCTTGAGTGACTTCAGGTAGCTGACAAGCTGCCATCGTTGCCGCTCGGACAGCGTGCTCCAGGACGGCATGCCCTTATCGACGGCTCCGGTTGTAATAAACCAGAAGATCTCTCCGTCCGACGCGGATTGTGTAGGTCCTTGGGATAGGGCAGGCATCGCGCCGTTTCCTTGCCCATGATTTCCGTGACAAGAGCTGCAGTTGGTTGCGTACAACCTTGAGCCTGCCGAGACGACCGTCTGCTGTCCTGGATATGGATTTTTCAAATGAATGCTGGATGGAGGTGCGTTATGAAAGTGCGCATCTTGCGCGTGAAGGAACACTGCTGGGAGAGTCCACAGGATGGCAGATATTACTGCAGTGAGAAAATGATGAACGGGTACTGTTTTTCAAAATTATCCTCCGGCGGCTATTGCCCGTCCTTTTAGAACTCCAGCATGCAACAGCAACCATTGGACGAGCCTCAGCCACCCGGCCGTAGTAGCAACTCGCTTACCATTGTGCGGGCCCTTGTCCGTGCAACGTGATAGTTGGTTCGCGCCCACCATAGTGACCGCCGTTCAACACTCGCGTCGAAATACTGACATCGTGGGTGAGAGATCCTGTCTGGCCCTTGCAGCGAAACGCGAATGCACGCTGGATTTTGTCTCCAACAGGCGCTGGGTCGCTTGGCACGCGGAATGCTGTCTAAGTAGAAGAGGGATCCGTAATGGTGAAGCTCAAAGTGAATGGGATGGATCGCAGCTTCGATGGCGATCCCGACATGCCTCTGCTGTGGTATGTGCGTGACATCCTGGGATTGACGGGAACAAAGTTTGGTTGCGGCATCGCCCTGTGCGGTGCCTGCACGGTTCATAAGAACGGCGAAGCAATCCGGTCGTGCGTTACACCCATGAGCGCGGCGGCGGGTAGTGACATTCGTACGATTGAGGACCTCGGGGCAAACGGGCTCCATCCCCTTCAAGAAGCCTGGATGCAGGTGAACGTTCCGCAATGCGGATATTGTCAGTCCGGGCAGATCATGCAGGCCGTTTCCCTTCTAAAAAGCAATCCCATCCCTCGGATCAGGAAATTGACGACGCCATGGCGGGCAACATCTGCCGCTGTGGAACCTACCAGCGAATTCGTAAGGCGATCAAGTTGGCGGCGGGGAAGATCGCATGAGTCAAATCGAGAATGTGAGCCGTCGGAGATTCCTCAAAGGAGCCTTTGGGGCGGGAGCGCTTATCCTCGCGGTTCGGTACATCCCGCCGATGCTCGCTGCATGGACACGCCGACGGGCGGTCAAACCGATGCGGACCGCGCAACCTTTCACCCGAATCTCTTTGTCGGAATTCAGCAGGATGGAACCGTCTACATCGTGGCTCACCGTTCAGAGATGGGAACGACCATTCGCACATCGTTGCCACTAGTGCTTGCGGACGAGCTCGACGCCGACTGGAAGCGGGTGAAAATCGACCAGGCGATTGGCGATAAGCGATACGGAGATCAAAACACGGACGGCTCGCAATCCATAAGACGATTCTATGACACCATGCGAGAATGCGGCGCTGCGGCGCGCTGGATGTTGATCCAGGCGGCGGCGCAGCAGTGGAATGTACCGGCATCGGAGTGTTCTACCGAACTGCATACGGTGGTTCACAAGGCAACGGGCCGGCGCGCCGGCTACGGGGAACTGGCCTCGGAAGCGGCGCGCATTACCGTGCCAAAGAAAGAACAGCTCCAGCTAAAAGAGCCCTCGGAGTGGCGCTACATCGGAAAGGGAATGACGAGCGTTGACCTGGAGAAGCTCTGCACGGGCAAAGCGATGTATGGAATGGATGCGCGCATAGATGGCATGGTCTACGCGTCGATCGAACATCCTCCGGTGTTTGGCGGGAAGATAAAAAGTCTTGACGATCAGGAAGCGCTGAAGGTTGCGGGAGTGCACCAGACCGTCAGCATCGATCCGTTCAAGCCCCCGGCGGCCTTTCAGCCCTGGGTGGCGTTGCGGTGATTGCAGACAACACCTGGGCTGCATTCCAGGGGCGCAAGAAGTTGAAGATCACCTGGGACAACGGGCCGAACGAATCCTACGACTCGGTTGAATACAAGAAAGAGCTACAGGAAACTGCGCACAAGCCGGGGAAGCTTATCCGCAGCGTGGGCGACTCCGACAAAGAGTTTCCCACGGGCAATAATGTGTTTGAAGCCGACTACTACGTTCCACTGCTGGCCCACGCGCCGATGGAGCCGATGGTGGCGCTGGCGGAATTCAAGGACGGAAAGGTCACGGCCTGGGCGCCGACCCAGAATCCTCAAGCCGTGCAGGCGATCGTGTCATCGGAACTGGGCATTCCGGTCGAGGACGTGATTTGCCACGTCACATTGTTGGGCGGCGGATTTGGAAGAAAATCCAAGCCTGACTATGTTGCCGAGGCCGCGGTCTTATCGAAGAAGCTGGGCCGTCCCGTAAAAGTTGTGTGGACCCGGGAAGACGACGTCAAGTTCGACTACTACAACGCCGTGGCTGCGATGTACATGAAGGCTGCCGTCGACGACAAGGGAAAGCCGACGGCGTGGCTGCAGAGATCAGTTTTTCCGCCAATCACCTCGATCTTCGACGTGAATGCCGTCTATGGCGATCCGCCGCATCTGGCGCAGGGTTGGACGGATCTTCCCTACGATTTGCCCAACATACGCATCGAGAACGGTCCCGCGCAGGCTCATGTGAGGATCGGCTGGTTGCGATCCGTGGCCAACATCTATCATGCATTCGCGATCCAGTGTTTTACCGATGAACTGGCCCATCGCGCCAATCGCGATCCCGTGGAGTATATGCTCGACCTTATCGGGCCGCCTCGCACGTTGGACTTCACCAACGTGGCAGTATCCCAACTACGGTGCGGATTACAAAACGTATCCGTGGGAAACAGGCCGCTTGCGGAAGTGTTATCGAAATGGTCGCGGACAAATCCGGCTGGGCCAAGAAAAAGAGCACAAAGGGCCACGGGTTTGGATTCGCCGCGCATCGCAGTTTCTTGACTTATGTGGCCACGGTGGTTGAGGTGGAGGTGACGTGATGACGGCGAGATCCGCATTCCCCGCGTTGACACAGCGCTGGATGCGGGACTCGTCGTAAATCCGGAAGCCACGCGCGCGCAATTCGAAGGGCGGCGGTCTTCGGCACGAGCATCGTGCGCAGCGGAGAGATCACCGCCAAGAACGGCGTAATCCAGCAATCGAATTTCAATGACTATCCCGTGGCTCGGATCAACGAAGTTCCGGCGCAGACTAATGTCTACATTACGGAAAGCTCCGCGCCGCCGGCTGGAGTGGGAGAGCCCGGCGTCCCACCATTCGTCGCAGCGTTTTGTAACGCGATCTTCGCCGCCACAGGCAAGCGTGTTCGCGATTTGCCGCTCTCGACCAACAGCTTGTTCGGATAAAATCGCGGAGGCTACAGCACAGGAGGTTCTTTCCATGACTCTCAGTGATCATCACTCCAATCATTTTTCTGACCGCTCCGACAAGTTGTCTTCGCCAGACAGCGCGAATCAGGACTCCGGTTTTAGCAGGAGAGAGTTTGTCGGCATGGCTGCCGCATCTCTCCTGCTGGCCGGAGGGTTAAACACGCCTACACCGGCGGATCGTAAGAATGGCATTCCATATCGAATACTGGGCAACACCGGTGAAAGAGTATCAGTGATCGGGCTCGGCGGTTATCACTTAGGCAAGCAGAGCGATCCAAATGAGAGCATCGGAATTATTCGTGCAGGAATCGATGAAGGAATCAATTTTCTCGATAACTGCTGGGACTACAACGGAGGAGAGAGCGAAATTCGAATGGGCAAAGCCCTGCGCGACGGTTATCGCGGGAAAGCCTTTCTGATGACGAAGATCGACGGCCGGACCAAGACCGCTGCGGCAGCCCAACTGGATGAATCTCTGCGGAGATTGCAGACCGATCGAATTGACTTACTCCAGTTCCATGAAGTGATTCGAGATTCGGATCCAGACCGCGTTTTCGCGGATGGCGGCGGGATGGAGGCCGTACTCGAAGCCAAGAAGGCCGGCAAGGTCCGTTATATCGGCTTCACGGGCCACAAGAGTCCAGACATCCATTTGAAGATGCTGGCCACAGCCTCAGAGCACGGATTCAAGTTCGATGCCGTTCAGATGCCTCTCAACGTGATGGACGCTCACTTCAACAGCTTCGAAAAGAAAGTACTCCCAGTTTTGACCGAGAACGGTACGGGCGTGCTTGGCATGAAACCCATGGGCGACCATGTCATCCTTGAGAGCAAGACCGCTACCCCGACCGAGTGTCTCTATTACTCGATGAATCTCCCGACCAGTGTCGTTATAACGGGGTGCGATTCGATGGCTATTCTCGAGCAAGCTCTCCACGCGGCCCGCAGCTTTCGGCCGATGGACTCTTCCCAGGTTGCGACTCTGCTTGCAAAAACCTCAAAGGCCGCGGAGGCGGGCCAGTTCGAGCTTTACAAGACTAGTCACAACTTTGACGGCACGTACGCCAATCCGCAGTGGCTTGGCTAAAGACAGATGATCGCAATTTTCAGGACTAACTTTAACCGATATGGTTCGTGGTCCTCGCTCCCCCTGCAACAATACAGTCGACTGGCTCACACTTAGTAATACAGCGCGGGCGGCCCTTTGTACTCCTGAAGGGCATTGCCGCCATCAATGATTATCAGTTGCCCCGTGATGTACGAGGCGGATTCGGAAGCAAGAAACGCGATCGCGGCGGCGACCTCGTCAGGGCGACCAGGGCGGCCGATGGGAGTATTTGTGCCCGCGATGAGTTCGTGCACGAGTAGAGGACGCGGTTTCGATCCAGCCAGGGGCGACGGCGTTTACAGTGATTCCTTTGCGGGCAACTTCGAGGGCAAGACTGCGAGTCATCCCAACGATGCCGGCTTTCGCCGCACTGTAAGCGGTTTCGCGAGGGTTGCTGACGACAGGACCGGTGACGGAAGAAACGTTCACGATACGCCCATAGTTCGCTGCTAAGCATGAAGGGCAGAACGGCCTTCGTGATGTTGAAAGCCGTCTTGAGATTGAGGGCAATGCTGTAATCCCACTCCTTCTCGGAAAGCTCCGCCAGCGGTAACGAAGTGGTCTCGGTTGGACTGCCAATCTGAGTCATGCCGGCATTGTTAACGAGGATGTCGAGCCGTCCAAAGCGGGCCAGGACCTCACGAACTAGCGACTGAGTGAGCGCGTGATCGCGCAGGTCTGCAGGGAAAAGCAAAGACATCGGCTCCCTCTGCAGCGAGTTCGCGGGCGCGCGTTTCAATTCTTTCAGTTGTGGAAGTGATTGCCACTCTTGATCCCTGGTGCGCGAGCAGACGAGCGGTCGCAAAGCCAATTCCTTGCGGACTGCCCGCGCCTGTAACGAGGGCCACTTTTCCGGAAAAACTCAAAGGTGCATTTCCGAGCAGAGAGCGATTGTATCGGAGCATGAAATGACGGTCAAAAGGCAACCGGGACGGCTCCGCCGATGTCTCTCACTTGCTGGATGTTTTATCGACAGCATGCCTCTGAGAGGTAGAAAGTGCTTCTGCGGTGCGAGCGTGCGTAAGGGCCAGTTCTGGCAGGCAGTCGCAGATGCGTCAGGCCCCGAGGAAGGAGAGTCAACTCACCTTAATCTTTCGCCATTGCCATCGACTTCGACTGTTCGACGGTAGGCTAGCATAGGATGTGCAGCTCCACGGATGTGTGAGGTAGGGAGGTCATTAGGATCGTCAAGGGTATAACACCGAGCATCGGTCACTTCAGAGATCTCTGTCAGAAGCTCAGGCTAGAAGCCGGCTGCGCGGCCAACTCTCTGGGCGAAGGGTTCCAGCAAGTCTTGCTGCAGCAATCGAAGGCTAACTGTCCAGCTGACTGGACAGCGCGGCTCGTACACTGTCAAGTAGTACTTCGTCATCAAAGGGTTTAGTCAAAAACTCCACTGCTCCGGCCCTTAACGCTTGCATCCGCATTTTTTCGTCACCTTGTGCCGTAATGAAAATGATCGGAATCATGTAGTGCCCTTCGTTTAGCTTTGATTGGAGATCCAGACCTGACATCCCCGGCATCCGGATGTCGGCAATCAGACATGCGGTATGGTCCTGTTTGCCCGAGTTCAGGAATTCTTCTGCAGACGCGAATGCAAGAGCCCGGAAACCAGCCTCTTTCATCAAGCCATGCAGTGCATTCCGGATCAACTCGTCATCATCGACAATCGCAACCAACTTCAGCATTTCCTGAGCGGCCATGTTTTCTTACGAGTCCTCTGTCGAAGAGATAGGCGATGAGAACAGACCTGCCGAATGCCACAACCGCCGAATCGGAGACGGTCGCAGACTCCACATCGGCGTTATTCCGATTACGTTATCAAGCCCGGTTCCTGCTGTGCAGGAGACATCCCCTCCTGGCTTTGGAGAAGAGGCCTGGAAATTCCCAGCTTCTGCATCTTGTGAATAAGGGTAGTTCGTTTCAGGCCAAGTTTGGCGGCTGCGCCCTTCGGGCCGCCGATCACCCAACGGACTTCCTCGAGTGTTTGCAAGATAAGAGCGCGCTCGGACTCCCTCAGAGTAGTAGTTGCAGCTGTCGAGACTGCAACAGGCTGAGTCCCTGGCGCTCGCAAAGGGTTGGGAAGCACACCATCGTTTGAAAGAATTACTGCACGCTCAACCAGATTCTGTAGCTCGCGGATGTTCCCCGGCCACTGGTAGGAGTTAAGCGCAGACATGGTTTCTGCGGGAATATGCTCAATTTGCCGACCCATCCGCCGGCCAAAAATTCCGGCGAAATGCGTCACCAGGGCGGGAATATCTTCCGAGCGCGCCCGCAACGGTGGCAGCATCACGGGGAAAACATTCAGTCGATAGTAGAGGTCGCTGCGAAACTGTCCTCGACTCACCATCTCCGTCAGATCACGGTTGGTGGCAGCGACCAGTCGAACATCCACTTGGTGAGTCCGGGTGCTACCCAGGCGCTCAAACTCCTGTTCCTGCAGTACACGCAGCAGTTTGGGTTGCAGCGCGGCCGGAATATCGCCTACCTCGTCCAGGAAAAGCGTGCCTTTGTCAGCCAGCTCGAAGCGTCCAATCTTCTGCGCTATGGCTCCAGTGAATGCGCCTTTCTCATGACCAAAAAGCTCACTTTCCAGCAGATCCAGAGGGATGGCAGCGCAATTCAGCCTCACGAACGGGCGTCCGCACCGCGAGCTGAGGTTGTGAATCGCTTGTGCGATGAGTTCCTTGCCGGTTCCTGTTTCTCCCTCGATCAGAACAGTGGAATCAGTCGGCGCGACCCGTTCAACTTGTTCGAGCACCGCTTCAAGGGCAAGACTGTTGCCTATGATTTGCTCGAATCTGCGCTCATAAGAAACTTGCTCACGACTCCCGAGTTTGGCGAAAGCTCCCATCAGGGCCTCCTGGCGCGCATGTACAATTTGCAATCGGGGCTCAACTCTGCAAAGCTGCACGAACACTACCGAGCAGGGCTTCATCGTCGAATGGTTTTGCCAGGAACTCGACCGCGCCCGCTCTCAATGCCTGCATTCGCATTTTTGTGTCACCGTGGGCCGTGATGAAAATAGTCGGAATCCTGCAATGCTCAGCGTTCAGCTTGGCCTGCAATTCCAGCCCGGACATTCCTGGCATGCGGATGTCTGCAATTAGGCATGCAATGTGGTTTAGCTGACCGGATGCAAGGAATTTTTCCGCAGACTCAAATGCTTGCGATGGCAATCCCACGGACTTCAACATGCCCTGCAAGGCGCTCCGCATCAAGTCATCGTCATCGACGATCGCCACTAAGTTCTTCTTACGTTGGCTCTCCATAGTTGGAAAACTAGCAGCGCCGTCGAACGGGCGCAATCATACGTTGGTATGCAACTGCTCATACCTGCCCCGCAGCCTTCGGGATGGATTGGACAGCCATAAGGCGTGGCCATGACACAGACAAGCCAAAGCGGCTGCGAACGGTTATTCGTGGGTCTCAGATTTGCTGGGTAGAGTGAACTGAAAAATCGCGCCGCGTGGAGGATTGTCGGATGACCACAAGCGGCCGCCATGCGACTCCACAATGGTGCGGCTGATCCGAAGTCCCATGCCAGTGCCGTCGCGCTTGGTGGTAAAGAAGGCACCAAAGATCAGATCCGCCTGCTGTGGGGGCAGTCCCACACCAGTATCGCTGACTGAAACCATAACTTGCTCGTCTTCGGCGTGCTGTGACTTGATAGAGAGCTGGCGCGCCCCCTCGACATCTTTCATTGCCTCGATGCCATTGATCATGAGGTTCATAAGCACCTGCTGCAATTGCACGCGATCTCCTATGATCTGGGGAAGGCCTTCTGACAATTCTGTCCGTATTGAAATGGAGTGCCGGGAGGCTTCGCTGCGCAACAGGTCGATCATCCCTCGAATAATTTCGTTTACGTCAACCGGCGCTCGTTGCGAAATCCCCTTCTTGAAGAGCGAGCGGATTCGACTGATGATCTCGGTGGCGCGGACTGCATCTCTGACTACTCGTGAGGCAGCCTCGCGGGCTTCTGCCAGATCAGGTTCATCACGAGTGAGCCATCTTAAGCAGGTGCTGGCGTCGGTTACGGCAGCGGCGATGGGTTGATTCACTTCGTGAGCCAGTGACGCCGTTAGTTCTCCCATCGTGGTTACCCGACTGATGCGTGCGAGATCCGCCTGTGCCACGCGCAGCGCCTCTTCGGCCTGCTTCCGCTGGGTGATGTCGGCGGAGCTGCCGAGGAATTGCAGCAGATCCCCGGACGCGTTCAGAACAGGATGGCCGACGGTGCGGATGTGTTTGACCGTGCCATCCGGAAGAACAATCCGGAATTCTAGTTCATAATCTGACTTGTCACTGATTGCTCGAGCGATTGTGTCTTGCCACCTGGGTCGATCCTTCGGATGAATGCATTGCAGCCGTTGCTCCCAATCCGGCGCTCCCTGGCCTGGCTCGAAGCCATAGATGCGGTACCATTCCTCGGAGAGATGCAAGGCGTCGCCTCCCGCTATCTGCCAGACCCAACTCCCAGTATGGGTAATTCTTTGCGCTTCGGCTAAATACGCCTCGCTCTGCCGCAACTTCTCTTCAGCACGCTTGCGCTCGGCAATCTCCCGGCTCAGATCCTCATTAGCCAGAGTGAGTTCCGCGGTTCGCTCCGCTACTCTTACTTCAAGCTCATCTCGCGTTTGCGTGGCCGCGGTCATTAGCAGGGCAAAGACCAGGAACACAAGGTCATACAGAACGCGAGATATGCTATTGATTTCACGATCGAAAACATAACTGCGAACAAGCGCTGAGAGCACAGCCGCGAGAATGCCGGGCTTTGTGCCGCCGTACCAAAATGTTATCGCGATTGCACACAGCGCAAATGCATTGAACGCCAAAGGCAAATGGAAATATAGAAAAAGCTGAGCCATGCCGGCAGCCACGGCGACCGAGAACAAAGCCAATCCGTAGCGCGTGGTGGTGGAGGCCGCTGGCCTTGCAATCCCTTGCGCTTTGTCTGGATTTCCCATCGATTGACGTTGTTCGAGCCTGTACAAAGACTAGCGCGGAACGGATCGCGGTCACCTGCTCATAGGTACGCTCGTGTCGAGGCTTTCTCTTTCTCGACGGCCGCGGCATTACGTTACCTCTTGCCGGGAGAAATCCCAAGCTTCGCCGCCATTCTGACCAAGTCCGCCAGTGATTCCGCCTGCATCTTCCGCATCACGTGGCCCCGTTGAATCTTTACCGTGATTTCGCTGGTTCCGAGATCGAAGGCGATTTGCTTATTAAGCAGACCTGAAACGACCAGGACCAAGACCTCGCGCTCGCGAGGGGTCAGCAATTCGTAGCGTTTCCGTAACTCTTCGAGTTCGCTCTGCTGTTGGCGCGTTACCCGATCGCGATCCAAAGCCTGATGGATCGCATCCAGTAACTCCTGATCCCGGAACGGCTTGGTGAGGAACTCGACTGCTCCGGATTTCATGGCCTTTACCGTCATCGGAATATCTCCATGACCGGTGATAAAGATAACGGGAATCCGTATGCCTGCGTCGATCAGCTCGTGTTGAAAGTCCAGACCATTCACTCCAGGAAGTCTTACGTCCAGAACCAGGCAGCTCGGCCCGTCCGTTCGCTTGCTGCGTAAGAATGCTTGTGCCGTTCCGAAGGTCTCGGAACGTAAGCCCACCGACTTCAGCATTCCTGCGATGGAGGCGCGCACTAAATCATCGTCATCGACGACGAAGACTGTGGGGGGGGCTGCCGGGGTCATTCACTAACCTCGTATTCAGTTGGGTAAAGTAAACCGTTCCGCTGGGAAACATGATAACGCAGTGGAATACTCGGGTGGCCGCTGGTTGAACTCGGTCGTGGCAGGTGAGAGCGATTATCGGACCGGCGAATCCAAGCTCCAGAAAAACAGAAGGTGAGTTGCACGGTTAAAAACCTCACAGCGACCTCAGTCAAAATTAGTCCATCTCGAACGCCAGATATTGCAAGGTTCCGCCGCGTTCGATTTGAAGAACGACCGGATCACCAGACCGGACGTCTCGGACAATCGCCTGAAATTGTGAGGTCGACTGGAGGGGGGTGCGATCGATGGCGCGAATGATGTCGCCGGTCTGCAGCCCGGCATCCGCATTAGGCCCAGCGGTCTGGGCCACAACTATGATTCCAGAATCGCTGCGATTGCTCGGCAGCAGAGGCTTCACTCTGTCATCGAGATCAGTGACAAAAATACTCAACTTCCTGATCAAGGTCTTATGCAGCTCGGGAACATCGGCCAGTGCGTCTATGTTCTCGTGGTACACCTTAACCGGAACGTTGAAAGACATTTGGCGCGTGCCTCGAAGCACGTCGATTTTCAAAACTTGGTCGATGGGGTGCAGGTAGAGGGCAGTGATGAAATCCGGAAGGCTCGGGATTGGGCGGTCATCGACGGCAAGCACGATGTCTCCTATCTGCAGACCTGCTGCTTCCGCGGCCCCTTCGGGACGGATATCGGAAATAATCACCCCCCAACTCCTTGCCAGTCCCAGGCCCGCCGCCAACCTGGGCGTGATGTTCTGAGTTTTCGCACCGATCGCGACTCGCTGGACATGACCGTACTTACGAAGGTTCTGATAATCGAAATTGACGAGTGCCGCAGGAATGGCGAAGCCCAGGCCCTCGCTTCCGCTTTCGCTCAGCTTTAGGGTGTTGATGCCCACAACGTTGCCATCGATGTCTACGAGTGGGCCGCCGCTGTTCCCCGGATTCAGCGCGGCGTCGGTCTGGATGTACACCATAGGATCGTCCGATTCGAGTTGCCGGGCGACTGAGCTGACCACGCCCATACTGACGGAATTGCGCAGTCCCTCGGGACTGCCCATGGCGAACACCAATTCACCTTGGCGAATTCGCACGTCGCTGCGCAGTGACACAGCCGGCAGATTCGTAGCCTCTATCTTCAGAAGAGCCAGGTCTGCTTGTTTGTGTGTGCCTAACAGCTTGGCTTCCAAGATCTGCCCAGCGCGGACGGGTTGTAGACCCTGCGGCGAATCTGAAGAGGGGCGCGGCAGAATCACGCGGATGCGCTGGGCTCCCTCCACCACGTGGGCGTTGGTCATAATGTAGCCGTCGGCATCGACAATGATCCCAGCGCCAATGGCATGCTGCCGAACGATTCGCGCTGAGGTGTGCTCATGATCCTCGGAGGGACCATATCCCGCAACCAGTATCTGGACTACTGCGGGAGAAACACTGGAAACAACGGTCTCCAGAGAATCGTTCAGAACTCTTAGCAAGCCCGATGTTCTAGGAGGTTTTGACTTGACGGTGACCTCGCCTTCGGGCATGGGAAAAGCCGTCGACTGAGCGCATGCATAGGTCGCCAGTAGTAAACAAGCAATTCCGTACTTGACTCCCTGCATTTTCCTCATCGTCTGCACATTTTCTAAATCCAGTTCTAAATCCAGGCTTTGGCGCCCAACGCCAAATCCACGGTCATGGCATACGTGCAATACATCAGCCAAATGCCAGTAACGAATTGAAACAGCCCCACGACGCGGCCACCGGGAATCCACGAAAGCAAGCGTGTGGGAATTTCGGTCGCATAGATCAATGTCAGGCCGACAAAGATGAGCATGACGGGGATGTCTCCGGCACGCCGAAAAACATCAACGCCAAGAACGCTGAGAAATAGGAAGGCGATGGCCATCCAGCCGTCGGGCTCGGCACTGGAATCGATATATCTGCGGTACGCCATGGCGAACCAATGAATGCCGTAGGCCGTGAACGCGAGACTCGCCATATAGAGGGGAGCCCCCTTGCCAAAGACGTTGAACCATGTCAGTCCAGTCAAGAGATAGATGCCCGTGAGGAATTGCATGAACCCCGGCATCCAGAAGCCCCATAGACCCAGAGTCCGGTTGACCTCAGGACTGTTCTTGGGAAAGCCAAACAAAGCTTGGCCACCCCAGATGAAGTAGCCGGTTCCCAAACCAAAAAAGCCGATTGCGACCGGTACGAATGGCGAACTTGCAAACGTGAATGCCTGTATTTCCATTTCGAGCCACTCTCCGAAATGGCGAGTGCAAGTCTTGTTCCAGTCAGGAAACGGGAGTGAAAAAGAGTTAACCGGTCAGTATCCGCCCACTTGGAGCTGACGTCCCTTGAGGCTCTGCTCAATTCCGGCAGGATGTCGGCTTTGAAACAGTCCACATACCGACACCGCTATCAGCCCGTCGACACTGCGGTAGTTAGTTTCCTATCCGTATTTCAGAAGAATGGTTAGAAAGCCTTGGCTTAGGGTCAAGGCGTCATTTGGACTGCGGCATGCGTATCTCCGGCATGACGTAGTTGCCGAAACTCGACCGCTGGAGTGGATTCCCTCAAATCTCCCTCCAGTCGGTGCAGGGACGGCGCTACGTCCAGAGTTGCAGCGAATTCAAGTGATCGGAGAAAGCGAAGGACGAAAGTAATGGCGAATCCAAGAAAAAAAATGTGCGCACACATACCATGCTTTTGCGTTGTGCCGGACGGAGAAGAGTACTGCGGGGAATCGTGTCGTGACGCGGGGAGCGAAGACGTGGAAATCGCGTGTCAATGCGATCATGCGGCTTGTCCACTCACGATCCGGCCATTTGCGGCTCACAGTACTGACTTGCACGACATGTAAACGTTTCAAGTCATTCCGACTTAGGCAATCTGCCGCGCGTAATAGATCCGGGATGATCTGTGACCCAGTGTTGCGAGCTAGATTGGAAGGAATTGAACTGTTCATGACAGATCAAAGAAAGTGCAAAGGCATCCTGCTCCTAGGTGTGTAGATAATCTTCGCGGCTTCCAGCCTGGCACAGACCTGGTTCGGTGCCGGAGCCTCCCCAAGTGCGGGCCCAGAATCACGTTGTATCCCTCACGCTTCCTGCAGTAAACGAAGACGGCCGGGATACCTTCGCTTTCAACGGTGTCACAATGCCGATTATCCGCGTTTCTCCCGGTGACGTTCTCAAAATTACCTATATCAATCATCTTCCTGCGAAGTCCGACGAGAAATGCGCGGTGAATCCCTGTATTAACATGACAAATTTGCATTTTCATGGGCTCACCGTTTCGCCTAATGCGCCACAGGACAACGCGCTCGGAATGATTGCGATGCCCGGCCAAGCATTGCACTACTTGGTAGAGATTCCGCGCGATCATCCGCCGGGCCTATTCTGGTACCACACTCATCCCCACGGCGAAAGTCACCGGTGTGATCGTTGTGCGGTCGCTCCATTGAGGATGATCCAAACGCAGATGACCTGAAGAAGTTCGTTGAAATCCCCTCCAAGGGATGTGGGAGCGAACCGGAAGCACCGGAAGAGATCCTTACCGTGAACGGGGCGCTTCGGCCGCAGATCGAGATCGCGCCTGGAGAGCGGCAGTTTCGGCGCGTCGTGAATGCGTCGGCGGACCGCTATTTGGACCTGCAGCTTTGTTCAGAGCCATTGGAAATCGTGGCGCTAGACGGAATGCCGCTTCCGTATCACGATCTCACCCACCCCACGATGACCGCCGATCACCTATTACTAGAGCCGGCGGGACGACTCGAAGCGATCGTCACCGGTCCGCCGGCTGGTACACATGGTGCTATGCGTACGCTTTGTGTAGATATGGGTCCGGCCGGGGACCCCAATTTGGGGATGGTGCTGGCAGATTTGGTTCAACCCGTGGCTTCGACACTTTCCCCCCAGTGCATCGATCGGGTGCTGGAAAGGACTTTCCGACACTACAAGGATTTGAGCAGAATCGCCCTTCCACTTGTTCAGTACGGTGACAGCGTCCCCGAGACCCAAGACCATGTTCTTCTCTCACGCTCCGTGTTAGCAGTCTCGATTTGAGGGGTCAAATGACGCGAGTCGGGTATCGATTCCACTCCGGCCCAAGTTGGCGCAGACCAATAAAGTAGAGCCCAGGGCTAAGATTGCGAATGTCAATGTCGGCACGGAGAATGACGACGTGATCCTCTAATGTCGCTGTGCCCGTTGCACGCGAAACCTCATCTCCAGCCTCACTCAGCAGTGCCAGATCGTAGCTTCCCTCTTTGCTCCCAATCGGCAAGTCCGCAATCAAGTGCCTAGCGGTTCGCGGTATTTCCAGAGCGACCTCCTTGGCGCCCGGCGGGTTTTCGCCCCGCGCAAGTGAACGCTCACGAAGATCCAGTACGACGGTTGCGGACGTTTGCACAGACGGCCTAGTGCGCACCCATAGCCATCCCGCTACCGCGAAAATGAGCACAGCCGCTGCAACTAGCCACACTTGGGCACGGCGGCGCTCCACCGCCTGCTTACGAAGTTGTGTGAACTCTCGAAAGCACGAGCTGCAAGAGCTGAAGTGAGTGAGCCAACGATCCGCTTCTAATAGCGGCACTTTGTGAGCGGCTATCCCTCGGAGCACCGTAGAGTCTGGACACCCGACACGTTGCGGGTTTGGAAAATCTCGGGACAGACCTTTCCCCAGGAGATCCAATATCCGCTTTTCTTCGCCGTTGAATTCTTCTTGTGCCTTCAGAACTTGCCTGCTTCCCGTTGAAGTCGTTTCACAAATGAAAAGCCAAGTTTAACGCGACCGATCGATGCAAACCATCCCAGCGCGACGCAACGATCACGTTGGGCCGCCCAGTCGAGCACGGAGCTTACCGATTGCATAACGAAACCGAAGTTTGACCTGATGTTCGGTCAGGCCTAGTTGTGCTGCGATTTCCTTCCACGAATATCCGTACTGTCGAGCAGCCCAGACCTTGCGGGTCCACTCATCCATGTTCCGAACGGCCTCTCTTAGCTGGATCGATTGCTCCAGATCGCGCACAGCCTTGGAATCGTGGGCCTGCCCGAGGCGCTCTAGATCAGGGCTCGTCGGAAGATGCTGTATGGTCTGTAGTCGTCTGCGCTCTTTCTTTAGAGCGCGGTTGAACCGATGATGGAAAGCACCGAAGAGATAGGCCTCAATGTTCCGTATTCGCCAGTCTCTCCCCTTGGATCGCTGAATCGTTTTCGCGACCGAACGCAAAACTCCCTCCCAGACCTCAGAAGCAAAATCAAGGGCTTCGTCAGAGCTCTTCCCCGGCTGCTCTCTGTGCGCATGAGCCTGAACGCTTGGCCACAGGCGCCTCGCGACGGCAATCAATTCGGTCATCTCGTGCTGGGGAGCCGCGATAGGAGGGATAAAACTCGAAAGAACCCATTCCGGGCGCAACTCGCGGCTGGACATCTGAGAGGGCCTCAACCTGACTCACAAATTAGATGGCCAGAGTCAAATCGTGTCAAGCCGCCCAATCAGTGTCAAGCATTCTCCTTGTCCAGCGGCCCTTTCAGCCGATTGGAGAAAATAAACATTTTTTTGATACTTTTCTTACGCTGCCGGTTCCTTGACTAGATGTAGGGCATTGACCAATCTCCGCCGATGAGGAAGGGAGCTGGAGAAGTGTTCCCCAGGGTTGAAGTACGTCATCTGCATGCCGTGGTCGTCTTGGCCGAAGAGCTGAACTTCACCCGGGCCGCCGATAGATTGAACATCACCCAATCTGGATTCAGCAAACAAATAAATGCGATTGAAGCCTTACACAGATTTCATTTATTCATTCGCACGAACAAGAAGAATGTGGAACTCACCGAAGTGGGCCGCATCTTTGTCGAAGAGGCCCGTCTAGCGCTCTGGCATATAGACCGAGCTGTTCATGCTGCTCGCGAGGGGAGCAATAGCATTTTGACCATTGGGCACTCACCTGACGCCGACCTCGCTTGGATTTCAGCGATTCTCGCAATCCGGCTGCCCATGTGCCCTAAACTCCGCGTTCAGCTCATTAGCGAGTTTTCCGGCGAGTTGGTACGGCGCGTTACGGCAGGCGACTTGAATATGGCGTTGGTGACAGCACCACCGGAAAGCTCTCGGATCACGGCTGCGGCATTCGCTCGAACGCATCTCTATGCCGCACTCCCGCAGGCCCACGCAGCTGCTCAGAAGGAAGAAATTACTTTCCAAGATTTGGCAAAAGACGAATGGATTCTGTTTGCCCGGCGATCTCATCCCGTGGTTCGTGACGCAATAATGGACGCGGCACAACGTCAGGGCATCACTCCGAAGCACGCACACGATATTCTTACCTCCCAAGAAGCAATTCACCTGGTATCTCAGCACGTTGGAGTCGCAATCGTGACCAAACCTGCCTCAGAGGGCCCCAGCGCTGAAGGTGTGGTCATAAGGCCGCTGGCGGATCCATCTTTATCCTTCGAAACGTGCTTGATTATGAGAGCCGACGAAGATTCGCGATTGGCGAACGATTTCGGCCGATCATTTCTCCGGAAATGTGCACCGCGGCGTCTGCCGCCGATGCAACTGACTCTACCGCTGCCTGCCTAGCTTCAATAGGCAGCACAGAGTCGGGGGGGGGAATAGACGCAGTCACCCACCTGACGGTGCATAGTTCAGCTAAGCGGCTCACATCTATGGCAAGCATTCCAAGCAGAAACAGTTTCAGAAGAGGTTGCAACAGGCCGCCCACGTTGGGCACCTGGTTTTTGGCGCTATTGGGTTAGCAAGCGATTCTCCATTTATATCCATTTCCCCCGCCCATTCATTCAGTCAGGTCGTACGCTCCCACTAAATTATCCCATCACGTCCCGTGCAAGAAAGCTCACGACCTTTAAATCTCCCCTGTGCAAAACTTGCTGTTGACATTCAACTCAACGCTCAAAGCAAAACAAAATTGTGAGCGGCAAGAAAACACTGGGGACTAAGATCAGGACATTGCGTCTGCGGCCAAACATTCACAACGTGGGCTTGCAGACCGCGTGGCGAAGCGATTGAAAGAGGATGATCGCGGCGGTTTCGATTTCACTTATTTGTCGAAGATCGAAAATGATGGGCTTGTCCCGTCAGCAGCAGTGATTCTTGCCCTGGCTGCGGAATTGAATGGAAACAGCGACGAGTTGCTGGCTCTCGCGGGCAAAGCTCCCGCTGACAGAGGCGAGATGTTTAAGAAGAGGAAGGCCGCGCGAATGTTTTTTCGTTCTGCTCTCTCGCGCCTCTCTGAAGAGGACTGAAAAAAACTCTTGAGAGATATCCAAAGGCCAAAATGAACTTTTATCGGAACGATCAGATTGAGCAAATCGTCGAGCGACGACTAGTTGAGTTTCAACAGACACTAGGGCGGCCTCTCTCGTTTCCTCTTCATCGAACTCTTCGGCGATCTGGTTTTAGGGCTTTCGATGCTGTGGGAAGAAATTGAAGAGATGCCCGGCGAGGAAGTCCTTGCCAGGCTACGGGCTTCCGACCGACTAATTGTGATGGATGAACGTTGTAAGGACGAGATGGAACAAATGCCGGGACTCCACCGTCTGACGCAAGGTCACGAGATGGGACACTGGGCTTTGTTCGTAGATATCTCCAAGCTCGATCATCCCGACTTGTTCGACGCCGAAGCTTCGGGGATGTTTGCTTACCGTAGCTCTTCAGGTGGCCAGGTCCAGATATTGCTTTCTTCCTAGCAAGGCCGTGACATTTTGCGCCAGATCAGTGCCCGCGCGGACTCGCCCGATGAGACTCGCTCCGTCGTTTTAGTCGAGAAGGCCCGAGGATGGACCGGACGCAATGGAGAAATCTTCATGATCTGGCCGCGCAGTTCGGAGTCACGATTTCTGCTCTCCGCGTGCGCCTGGAACAATTCAACCTTCTGTATGTGGATCAGGCCACGAACAGTCTCTATTCCTCACGGGAGGAAGCGCTGGGCAGGGACGATTGTTCCAAAAAAATTTGCCACGAGTGTTGAGTTGAATATCAACAACAAGTCGAAAATGGGCGGCCGCCAAGTTCTGGCGAAGCCACGCCGTCAACAACCGGCGCGGACTGCTTCCCAGCAAGCGATCCGTGCCATGCACAACGGACCTCTAACGAAAGGATTATGACAATGAAAGAATTTGATGTGACATGCGCTACCAAACCTGATCGTCAGAGTGCTCATGAGCACATCACTCACATCGGCAACATAGCGTGTCAATGGCGTATCACACGCGAATTGGCCATCAGGAAAATCGACTCCAAGGAAGAAGCCGTCTATAGGCACGTATGCTGATGGCAAATGGCAGGACAACCTGTTGGCTTTGGCCGAATGTAACGGAGTGTGCAAGCTGATCGGTTAGCGGTGGGGAAACGCAAGAATTCGGAGGGCCATCTTCGAAAGGACGGCCCCCCTTTTTCTCGCAAATTAGTCTGGTATCGACCAATGAACTGTGGTGCGGGCGGAGGGACTTGAACCCTCATGGGCCGTTTAAGCCCTGCGGATTTTCATACCGTCTACGGCTTTCGCCGCCCGAACGTGACACCCTTGGAGGGCTGACGCCGGTTTGCGGTCTGGACTATCCCTTCACCATCTTCCGGACGCTCCGGAACTTAGGTGCTGCCCGTCTAGTCTCTACACCTTCCCGGCTGGTGTCCCTCCGGGCTTGGCTCGGGATTGCCATTTAAGGTTTCCCCGAATTTGAGCAGTTCTGCATCGCCAGTTTCCCGGCGAGCACTCAAGTTTTCCTTAAGTCCGCTGCGTATGCCATTCCGCCACGCCCGCGCGCGGCTGCCTGACTGCATTTCTATCATAGGGCAGATTCCCCTGGATTTACACGTCAGTCACCAGAAGGAGATATGGGAAGCTCCGAAATGTTCACAGGACACGGCATTGCGTGACATCGCCGCACTTGTTGAACGCGGTATCCTTGTGCGAAATTCGGAAGTCGGCGCAGCACTAGTTATTCGACTTCGGCTTGCAGCGTTTGCTCGAACCTGGCGACCGAGCGCAAGGAAAGACTTTAGGTCACTCCACGTGAACTACAGTTTTTGCGTAATCGTGCTGCTTAGAACGAGGGACGAAGATGGCGGAACAACACACGATCCTGGGCGGGAAAGTTTGCGTTTACAAGCGGCCGGACAGCACCCGCTGGCAATGTTCAAGCTAGTTCGCGGGCAAGAATCGTCGCACCAGCACGAAGGAAGAGAGCCTTTCCAAAGCCAAGGAAATCGCCGAAGACTGGTATCTACAGCTTAAGGGAAAACTTCGCACTGGAGAGATCAAAACCGAAGAGACCTTTCGCGAAGTGTCTGAACATTGTTTACGCGAGTACAACATCATGACGCAGGGGCAACGGAACAAGCACTACGTGGACGGCCAACACCGGCGATCGAGAGTTCACTTGGTACCCTTCTCCGGAAACATGGACATCACGAAGATCACCACAGGAAAAACTGTGAAATATCGAATTCACAGACACGAACAAGCGATTGCGAAACGCGGCGAGCCGTCGGCACACAGCCCGATGAACCAGGAAATCGCGACGCTGCGCCAGACCCTGAAAACCGCGCTACGCCAACTCAAGCGCATAGAAGCTGCAATTGCGGACACCTCAAAGGATCTGCAAGCCTACATTAAAGCGCACGCGGAATTCATGGAGATAGGCAATCGCATGCTCCAGAAATGGGACGAAGGTGTAGCGCATTCGCTTAAGGCGGCCTGAGCAAACCGTCCGCTCTTCTAGAGCAGTGCAAGAGTAGAATCCGACACTGGTTCGAGATGACCGCTAGGATAGCTAGGGGCTGCAAGATGTGAAAAAATCAGCTAGGGCCGGAGATGAACTCCCATAAACGCGGATAACCTACGGTATTTTTTATCGGCGTTCATCCGCGTTCATTGGTGCACCCACTGGATTCGCCCTGGAAAGACTACGAGATGCGAAAAGGGTTTACGAGAAAACCACAAAGGGACGAGGCCGCGACGCGAGGCAAGAACTACATAACGCGGAGCGGGCTGGAGCGCCTCAAAGATGAGCACCGGTTTCTGCTCACCAGGGAACGCCCGGCCGTGACGGAGGTGGTGGCGTGGGCTGCCAGTAACGGCGATCGCAGTGAAAACGCCGACTATCAGTACGGCAAGCGGCGGCTGCGGCAGATCGATGGGCGGATTCACTTTCTCACGAAGCGAATCGAAGCCGCGGAAGTGGTGGACCCGGAAGCTCCGAGAACGGGGCAGGCGGCGACGAGGGCATTCTTCGGAGCGACCGTGCGCTATGCCAATGCCGCGGGAGCGGAGCGAGTGGTGAGCATCGTTGGCACAGACGAAATCGATCTCAATCGCAACCACATCAGCTGGGTGTCACCTCTGGGGCGCGCGTTGATGAAGTCGGCAGCGGGTGACAGCGTAGTTCTTCAATTGCCGGGCGGTACAGAATACCTGACCGTGCTGGAAGTGTGTTACGAGCGCATTTCTGTGGAACCGTTCCGTGAACCACCTGGATCCGAGGCCTCGGCAAAGGGACTCAATCGCCGACGCTAAATCCACCTGACGAAGAAACACACGCGCATGCAATAATGCCGACCCTGAGCCAGCTACACGTAAGCAATGGCCGACATATCACTTTGCAGGCGCTACGCTTCGAGCCGGATCTGTCCAACTACCAGGATGGCCAATCCTGATACTTTCAGCACTTATCCCAGCCCAAGTAAGAAAAGCATGAACGCAAAAACCAGGGCTAATCCAAATTCGCCCGGACCGTGCCAGGCGGACCGTGGGAACAAAAACAGTGGTGAGCACCAAAAGTACGAGGAAGAAACTCAGCCCCGATCCTCGACCCAGAAGGGAGACAGCGGCGCGTCCGTCGATTCGGTATCGTTTGTTTTTCCCGTTGTCGCACGCTATCGAAATGACGGGCCTCCTGGGTTATGAGCGGCCGGGGGGGGACAAATCCGCCCAAGAGTCGATCGTGTAATTACCTTCACGCCGCCGGATGCCAACTCGGACCCGTGCGGGCGTTCATCTCAGGGCCGACTGTTGTTGTTTCAGGGCCGAGGTCTTTTTCGAATACGATCCCCTTGTGAGTGACGACGAAAGTTTTAACCCCTGATGACTGATATGCCGCGGGATACGCGACCAAGGTCAAACCTTTCGCCCCCTTGCGCCGGCCAGTTGCGTCCGATGTGGAATTCCGCGGTACCAGTCGAAAGTAGTATCCATGAAAAAGATTGGCCTCTTTGCAGTCAGCATTCTCTGCGGCGGCAGTGGCCAGACTCTCGGCAAATTTGGTGATGGGATCTTCGCTGGCTGACTTAGCACCGGCTGCATTCTTTGCCATTGTGAATTCCTCACACACTTGAATTGCGGTGGCCTCATTCTCGCCTATTCTCCGGAACTTGATTTCGTCCTGACCAGTCTTGGAATCGAAGTACCATGCGCCGTTCTTTGACACCAGCGGGACGGGAAAGGGCCAATTTTCGGCGCCAATGTACAGTACCGTGCTGCCGTCGGCTTCCTGGACTAAACGGTGCATCTCCTGGTATTTTTGGCCGAACTGCTCGCGTTCCAGCTTATCCTCGACTTCGTCGCCCGAAGAGGTAACTTCCTTTCCCGCTCCCAGAATCGCTTCCAGGGCCGGCTCATCTTCTTTTTGAACCGCTGCAAAGAGAGCATTGGAGGCTTCGCCAGGAGACGCGAAGGTTTTTGGCTGTGCGTCCTGAGCAAAGCTCGAGCCGGCGAAGCCCGCCACAAGCAGGAAGCCCAACAGCAACAGAAGAAGGAGGGTGGATGCAAATCCGCAGGCCAGTCTCAGGGTAAATACTTCAAGTCCTTCAAGCTTCACTTTGTTCGTGTACATGATTTCTTTCTCCGTATCATCAGTTGTGTTTGCACTCGTTGAAACGAATTAACGATGACCGCCGCCGCCGTGGAAGCCTCCACCTCCGTGGAAACCTCCACCGAAGCTGGACTGCCCACGAGAAGAGAAGCCTCGGGCCGCTCCTCCATGATTAAAGCCGCTGAACGCACCAGAATGAGTGCCGGCCTGGGCATGCGATCCCGCGAATCCGTGCTCCGACGCTGAGCCGTGGAAACCAGGGCCGGCGCCGTGAAATCCGGCTCCGCCATGGAATCCGCCGCCGTGATTGAAGTTATTGCGATTAACGAAGATTCTGCTGTGGGATACATAGCCGTGATGGTCGAACATGATGCCGTCGTGATGCCAATCGTATCCCCAGTGTCCCCATCCCCAGCCAAACCCGCCAAAGAAGCCAATTCCAAAGCCGAAGCCAAACGCCATTCCAGGACCGGCAAGGTATAGGCCTGGATACGCATACCAGCCGGGCCAAATCCCGACGGGCTCTCCATAGACGAGCCAAGGATCATACTCAGGCACGTAAACGACTTCGAGTTCAGCGGACTCGATCACAATGGTTTGCCCCTGCTTGCTCACCTTTTCCTGCGATGTGCTCTTTAGGTTCCCGGCCTTCTCGGCGCGGTCGCGCATTACCTGGACCGCATCCATCACTTGCTGTTGTTGATTGACATAAGCATCGCCCAGCGACGAGGTCCAGGAGAGGTTCTTGTCCATGTTGGCGAGCACTGAAGGAAACTCGACCAGGGCCTTCACACTTGGATCCCAGGGCTGCTTGTCGACTTCTTTGCCGAGTTGTTCGCCCTTAAAATCGGGATGCTGCTGCAGCCAGCGATCCGCTTCCACAATTTGGTCGGGATAGGTGGCCGCCGCAAGGATCTGCGCCACCAATGCATCTGGATACAATGCGATCGGTGCTACCAGTTGCTGCAGTTGCGCCGCCGTTTGCTGAGCGGGCTGCACAGGCGGTTGGGCGCCCGATTGGTCCGCCTGAGAGGCGAACCCTCCGGGCGCAGTGGCTAATACGAGGCAACCAGAAAGCAAGAGCGACAAACTCTGTTTTAGAAACTTCACAGTCGATTCTCCTTCGACGAGCCACATTCGCGAACACCAGCAGATCCATTCCAGGGACGGAGCGGGCGCCCGCCTCAAACTATCTTTGTCAGCCATCTTTGTCAGCCATGATTGTCAGCGGGCCAGGTCAAAGGCAGCAGAGGCGCGGACCGCCGAAACGTGAGCGGGCATGCCGGATGGCTGCATTGACACGCGATTTCGACGTCTTCGCTTCCCGCGTCACGGCAGGCTGCTCCGCAGTATTGTTCTCCATCTGACACATCGCACAGGCACGGTATGTGCGCGCACTTTTTAGTCTTTCGATTCACCATTACGATCTCGTCCTTTCTAGGTCAACTTCTTTCGCGATAGACAACCTTGTAACTCGATGTCTTCAGCGGCTACGTGAACTTGATTGCATGCAGATCTCCAAAACTCCCCTTTCACTAGTGCAAGGCTTTCCAAGGTTTTAGGGACATCAGTACAGCGCAACGAAGTATCGAGTGTCCGCAGGCTGATAGCGTGTCGGTATTTGGACGGTCTTTAGACCGATATTTTCTGATCGCCGCGAAACCGGTAATGAATTCGTGTATCCCAACCAGACAGAGAAGGAACTGGCAAAGGAGAAGCACAGGAAGCGGGGGACGACTCCCAGTGAAGGAAGGTCACGATGCAGTGCCGAGAAGATGACCACGGAGTCCTAATTGCAGCGTTTGAGTGGTCGGGCAGCGTTTAGGCTTGTTGTACTTCCCCCTCTAGCGCGCGTCTCAGCGTTTGGTCCAGAGCGAACTTGGCCTTATGGTATTCGGCTGGGAGATTTGGCCCTGTTTGCGTTGCACCTCAATCTTGAAGAGTTCCTCTTTGATTCCGTCCATCAGTTTGGTCGTGGGCCGTGCTGCACCATGAACTCGCCTTTCCTTCAAAGTACTGAATTCGGTTTGACAGTCAGCTTTTTCTTTTATGGGAGTTGGCGCGGAAGAGCTACCTTTTTGGCGCCTGAGAGCGCCGGTGCCGGAGTGTTGCCTCGATGCAAGGTAGATGCCTCCGATGAGCAGGGCCGCCGAGCCGCCCAGAATCCACCACCGGTACTTTTGCAGCGGATCGGGAGCGTCGGTCGGCGAACCCAACCCTCCACCAGGAGGGTTGTCGGAATCGCCACGAGGAGCGCTGCGAGCAATCGTTCAGCTTCGCGGATGTAGGCTTCCTGCGCGTGCGCCTCACTCGTTTTTGAGCCTGTGCAGTCCTATTGCGCAACAACTATGCCGGGTATCTCGCCGTTTGCTTCCGCATCCAAAGCGGCGAGGTCTGCCCTCGAAGTTTCCGAGGGATCGGGGCCTGTCAATTTTGACCTGAACTGGCGAGCTTGCCGCAGCATTCCGGTCGCTCGGGCAGGCTTGATCGGTCCCAGCCCCCGCCGAGCGCCTGAATCAGCAGCACCGTATTCGCCATCCGCCGCCCCAGGATATTGACCGCCGTGACCTCATCCGCGAGAGCTGCGCTCTGTGCGGTGATCACCTCGAGGTAACTTGTGACACCGCCCTTGTACCGCGTGACCGAAAGATCGAGCGAACGCTGCGCGGCAACGACTGCTTGATCCTGAACTTGGGCCTCGTTCTCCAGAATCCTCACTGCCGCCAGATTGTCTTCAACCTGTTGGAATCCGCTCAGCACGCTCTCTCGATAGGCAGCAACCTGATAGTCATAGGCCGCACGCGCCTGATCATTGAGGGCCCGGCGTCTACCCACATCGAAGACTGTACCCACGGCAGTGAGGCCAACCGACCACAAGCCGCTCGGCCCATTAATGAGCGTGGTGATGGCGGAGCTTTCAAATCCTCCCGAGGCGCCCAGATTGATCAGCGGGTAATAGGCCGACTTCGCAACTCCGATTTGGGCGTTGGCTGACGCTACCAGCCTCTCGGCGGCCGCAATATCGGGACGTCTTTCCAGCAGTTCTGAAGGCACCGAGATAGGAATGTGTGGAGGTGGCGTGGTGAGTGGCAGCGGAGAAAGACTGAATTCTGCAGGCGGCTTTCCGATAAGAATTGCGACCGCGTGCTCGTACTGCGCACGCAGGACACCTACGTCAATCGCCGCTGCCCGTGTGGTTTGCAGTTGAGTCTTCGCCTGCTCAACTTCCACTTCCGAGGCAATCCCCCCCTGGAATCTACTTACATTCAACTCGAGGGCCTGCTCGTATTGCGTCACGGTAGAGTTCAGGAGCTGTTCCTCGGCGTCCAGACTCCGAGCCTGAAAATAATCCACGGCCAGGTCCGCGTGCATGCTCAGGTTGACCGTGGCCAGGTCCGCTGCACTCGCTTGCGCCTGCTCTCGATAGGACTCCACGTTTTTTCGAATTCGCCCCCACACATCGGCTTGATAGGAGATGTTAAACGGCAGCACATAGTCGTTGTAGCTAATGCCATCGAAGGTAGAAGTTGCCGGCGGCCGACGCGACGAGGTGCGCTGGCGAGTCGCTGATGGTGCAGCCGTCACGGTCGGGTAGTAGTCGGCGCGGTAGTAACGCAAGGTGGCTCTGGATTGTCGGAACTGTGCTTCGGCGGCCTTCAGATTCTGGTTCGATACACTAACCTGATCTTCCAGCGCATTGAGCTGAGGATCCTGGAATATCGTCCACCATGAACCACCCAAATTCTGGTCATTGGGCTGCGCGGGCTTCCAGTCGCCTACCTCTTTATAGGCAGGGGGAGCTGGTACAGGCGGCTGGTGGTACTTTGGGCCAACCACGCATCCAGTCAACTGGAGTGCTGCGATCGCTATCAGAACTCGCCCAGCCGTTTTCCGGAAACTCCTGACCCTGAGTTTTCGTGTTAGTTTCACTTCGAATCTCCCGGCAATGTTGCCTGAACAATTTGGACTTGCTGTCCGGAAACGATTGAGTCGGGCGGGTTGACTATGATTTGATCGTCTGCCTTGAGGCCAGAGATGATCTCAATCTGGTTGCCGAGGTCGTGCCCGGGAGTCACGGCAGTCAGCAAGACCTTCCCGTCTTTCACAATTCCAACGCGTAACCCCTCGGTGCGGAATAGCAGAGTGTTGACCGGAATCAAGAAGGTGGAAGCATGCGTCGAGACCGCCAGGTGGACTTCGGCATAGGAGCCAGTGAGCAGGGTACCCTTAGGATTGTCCACATCGATTTCGATCAGTAAGGTGCGGGTTGCCAGGTTGATGGCTTCGGCAGTGCGCACCAGTTTCCCCTGAAAGGTTCTCCCCGGAAACTCAGTCAGACTGAGATCCGCAGTCATGCCCGCTTTAATACCTTGCGAATATTCCTCCGGGACGTTTACGTAAACGCGCAACTTTCCGGGTTGAGCGATGTGAAAAAGATCGGTCTTCACATTGCTACTGCTGCCGGAATTGATCAGGTCGCCGATATCGGTGTTGCGCGCCGTAATCACGCCATCGAAAGGCGCATAGACCTTTTCGAAAGAGACTAGCGCCGAGTACTGCTGGACGGCAGCCTTGTCTGCTTCGACGATTGCCGCATTCGCATTGTAGCTACCGACTGCGTTGTCGACGTCCTGCTGGGATACTGCATTGCTCTTCAAAAGTCCCTGGTATCGGCTTTTGGTAATGGAAGCGAGTTCGAGATTTGCCTGCGCGGTCAGCAGGTTGCTGCGAGCTTGCTCGAGTTGCTGATCGACTTCCGGCGTTTCGATGACCGCAAGCAATTGACCCTTCCTGACGTGCGCCCCAATATCGAAATACCACTTCTTCAGATAACCATTCGTGCGGGAATAAATGGGTGAAGTGATGAACGGTTGCACGTTCCCAGGAAGGATGATTTCGTCGGTTGGCGCAGTTTGTTTCGGCGATACCACGGACACTGCCGAGACGGCCGCTTGAGCTGTCTCCATGCGTAAAGTGGCGCCCGCTTTGACGCGGGACCAGATTCCCGAACCCAACAAGGCGACAACGGCTATGACGGCAACGGCGAGGGCAACCCAGGCCTTGCGCGGGCGCTTCCTTGCTCCCACATCGTTTAATGGGGGGGTGTGCTCGCCCATTTGTCTATCCTCAATTTGAGGCAACATAAAGTAACTCCCCATATTTTTGCACCTAGTGTCCTTGTGTCTCGGCTATATGCCGGCGTGAACCTTGCAGAACGCTGAAAAATGCCGGAACAAAGAACAGCGTCGAAACCGTCGCGAAAACCAGTCCGCCTATAACCGCTCGGCCAAGCGGAGCATTCTGTTCACCACCATCTCCAAGTCCGAGAGCCATCGGCACCATGCCGATGATCATGGCCAAGGCGGTCATCAGCACTGGGCGAAAGCGCGTAAATCCGGCTTCGAGAGCAGCCGCAACGGAATCCATCCCTTCCGTCATTTTTTCTGTAGCAAAACTCACCACAAGGATGCTGTTGGAGGTTGCGACGCCCATGCACATGATGGCTCCCATGAGGGCGGGCACGCTCAGATTCGTGTGAGTGACAAACAAGAACCAGGCAATCCCAGCAAGTGCTGCCGGTAGCGCGGAAATCATGATGAATGGATCGAGCCAGGACTGAAAGTTGACCACGATCAAAAGATAGACGAGCACAATTGAACCCACTAGTCCGCTCAACAGACCGATGTAGGACGCCCGCATGGTTTGTACTTGTCCGCGGACGACAACTCGAGAGCCACGTGGCAATTGCTGGCGAGTTGCGGCAATGATTTTGTTGATGTCGCCAGATACTCCTCCAAGGTCGCGACCCGCCACAGAGCCAAAGATATCGATCACCGGCGCAACGTTATAGTCAGAAACCACGGCCATTCCTGCTCCTCGCTGCGTGGACACTAAACTGGCCATGAGCGATGGAGGTGCGTTGGGGTCGGTACCTGTAATCGGAATGTTCTGGACATCCTGCAATGTGTCTGCGCGATATTGCGGCGTCTGAGTTGCGATTTGATAGCTGACGTGATTGTTCGGGTCAAGCCAGAACGAGGGTGAAGTTTGGAAGCTGCCACTGAGTGACACCAGGAGGTTTTGTGCAATGTCATGCGCAGTGAAACCAAGTTGTTCCGCTTTCGTACGTTCAACCCTCAAGCGCAGATAGGGTTGATCGAAGGGCTGCTGAATCCGCAGATCGGTCGCTCCGGAAACATATCTGATCTTCGCGAGCAGCGCGTCAGCATACCGTCGGTTTCCCTGCAAGTCATTTCCTACGACTTGAACATCAATTGGTGCTGGTAATCCAAAATTGAGAATCTGCGCGACCATGTCGGCGGGTAAGAAAGAGAATGAAACACCCGGAAACTGTCGTGGGAGGGCTAGACGAAGTTGGTGAATATAGTTATCCGTGGGATGGTGCCTGGCGGATAGGGTCACAAGAATGTCTGCGTCCGACGTGCCAACCGGCGCAGAATTGCTGTAGGAGAGATTTATGCCGCTGTAGGGCAAGCCTATGTTGTCGATGACGCTTTGGATCTCGCCTACGGGAATTTGCCCTCGAATCGACTGCTCGACCTGATCGCAAAGGTTGGCTGTCTCTTCAATCCGCATTCCGGTGGGGGCACGCATGTGAAGCTTGAAGGTGCCGCTATCCACGCTTGGGAAAAAGTCCTGACCCAGCCAAGGAATCAGGACTGCCAGAGAACCGAGGCAAACAGCGAAGAAGGCAATCAAGAAAACAAGCCGGTGATGGAGGCAAATCTCGAGCAGACCGCGAAAGTTGTGACGAAATCTCTCGAAGGCCTCCTCAAATCGCTTTTGAAAACGAACCAGCGGATTGCGACTTGGAGCGCTTCCGGCATCCTTCTTTTCTGCCCGCAACAAGTACTTTGCCATTGTCGGAACAATGGTGCGGGAAAGGAAATACGAAGCCAGCATAGCGAACACGACTGATTCGGCGAGCGGTACAAAAAGATATCGCGCCACGCCCGACAGCAAGAACATGGGGGCAAACACTATGCAGATCGATAACGTGGAGACGAACGCGGGAGTGGCAATTTGCGACGCACTGTCCAGAACGACCTCGTCCAGATTCTTCTCCGGTTCTGCTTCCCGATTGCGGTTGATGTTCTCGACTTCGACGGTGGCGTCGTCAACCAGGATGCCGACGGCCAGAGCCAATCCACCAAGCGTCATGATGTTGATGGTTTGTCCGATCGCGCTGAGCACAATAATCGAGGTAAGAATCGCCAGCGGAATCGAGGTCGCGATGATTACGGTGCTCCGCCAACTGCCCAGGAATGTGAGAATCATGAAAGCGGTCAGGCACGCGGCAATCAGCGTTTCCCGAACCACTCCGCTGATCGCACCGCGGACAAAAATCGACTGATCGGCCAGCGGCGATATTTGTAGCTGAGGCGGAAGCGTCGACTTAATCTGCGGAAGCAGAGCTTTGATTCCCGCGATCACATTAAGCGTGGACGCATTCCCGGCTTTTTGGATCGTTAGCAATACGGAGCGCTGCCCGTTGACGCGAACGATATTGGTCTGGGGCGGAAAACCATCGCGTACCCAGGCGACATCCTTGATGTAGATCGTAGTGCCGCCAATGGTTTTTATCGGGATGCGGTTCAAGTCCGCGATGGTCTGCGGTGCTGCGTTGGGTATCGACACATCGTATTCTTTGGAGCCGATCTTTGACGTTCCGGTCGGCAAGATCAGGTTTTGTACGCTGATCGCATTCACCACATCCAGTGGCGACAGCCCCTTCGACTGCAACGCCGTGGTATTCAGATCTACCTGCACCTGGCGCTGTTTACCGCCATAGGGGTAGGGGACCGAAACTCCAGGCACGGTGATAATTTGCGTTCGAATAAAATTTAGACCATAGTCGTTGAGCTGTTGCTCTGACAGATTTTGGCCCGATAGAGCCAACTGAAGGACAGGCACGCTCGACGCGCTATAGGCAATGATAAGCGGCGGCGTCGTTCCAGCCGGCAACTGCCTGAGTTGAGTCTGAGAAACTGCCGTAATCTGCGCAATACCTTGTTGAAGGCTCGCGCTCGGCTGGAGGAATACTTTGACGACCGCGATTCCATACAACGATTGTGACTCGACGTGTTCGATGTTATCGACCGTAGTAGTAAGGTTTCGTTCCGTGATGGTGACGATGCGGTCAGCCATGTCTTGAGGGACGAGGCCGTTATAGTTCCAGATGATGCTGACGACGGGAATATCGATCGTCGGAAAGATGTCGGTGGGAGTACGGACGATCGCCAGTCCTCCCATGATCAGGATAAGGATCGACATCACCACGAAGGTGTAAGGCCGCCGTAATGCTAGTCGAACTATCCACATAATGTTTCTCTTTCCGTCGGTCTATGATTCAAGATGCAAGTGCTTGCTTCCGGCCAGGCTGGCTGAGCTGTGCGGGGCAAAACTGAACGAGGTTTGGGCCGGAGTGCCCGGCGCATCAACCGGATCAACTTCGCACGTGCGCGCGAGACCTGGGCCTTCACGGTACCTTCCGCCAAACCCAGCGTGTGCGACACTTCTTTCACCGTAAGCCCGTCCAGGTCACACATCTGGAATGCCTTGCGCAACGAAGGCGAGAGTTCGACTGCGGATAGCAGAAGACGCGCGTGCAGTTCCGATTTCCGACATTCGTCTTCCGGACTTGGTTGGGAATCCGCCAAACGATCTGCCAAGCAATATTCCTGATCTTCCCCAGACGGTTCATCCAGCGATACGTGGCGTTGGCGCGGCCGTCTCCGCAATTGCATTCGCGCACAATTCGTAACGATAGAGGTGAGCCACGTCGACATTTGGGCCTGACCTTTGAATTGATCCAGGTGTTTGAAAGCGGCGAGGAGCGCGTCCTGAACTGCATCCTCTGCGTCGGCCGCGTTGCCCAGTTGCCGATAGGCGCTCCTGTAGAACCGAGGCAAGTAGAGCGAGAGAACATCCTGCATTTCGCGGGCTCCATTTTCGCGAATACTCGCACCCATGTGTCGTTCGCATCCGACAGCTTCCGTCGCCTGCATGTTGTCCTTGTCCTCCGAGCACGACACAGGAAAAGCACGCCACCTTCCAATCATGCAAACGGTGAGTTACCCGTCTGTTTTCAGAGAGATAAATCCAGTGAACTTCAAAAGAGGCCAAAGCAACTTGAAGAGAGGCGGTTGCAACCGTCCGGCCGTTGACACTACGTCAGTATGTGGACAGCTTGAGGTCTCGGCGAGGCCGCCGGATTTTTAAGGAATCGAGAGCAGGATATGAATTTCTCAGGATCGGCGCTTCATTATCTTCGCGGAAACAACGTATCAGACACTAAACGGATTCTCGCACTTTGGAATGGGAAATGCATTCAGCGGCTGTGCTTTAGCCTCTGTGCTGACGGCTTTCGATGGCGACCGGTCGTTACGGCGACCGCGAAACGGATCACGGATCGTGAAGCAATTCTTCATTGCGAGGTGGGTATGCAGTTCATTAGGAGCAGCACCGTAAGATCGAGCCCTGCCGTAATCTCCGGAATTCTGAATTGTGTATGTCCGGAATGCGGCGGACGAATGGGCGAACGCGGCAAGGAGTTCAGATGTCAGGGCGAGTGTCTGACAGATTGGCGTCAGAGCTGGGAGCAAGCGTCCGCCGAAATCGGCTCGCGATCAAAGAGTCCGGCCAGACGGATCTAACCGGAACTCACGTTGCCAACCAATTGAGCGGCATTCCATATACGGGTAGACTCCGACTTGCTGTGCGAGTTACATGGAGGCAAACACTGTGTCGAATGTAGAAATTGACGGCTTCCCTCAAGAAGCCCATGCCGATGAGCTTCTCATCGATCTCATCAACCGTACCGGCGGATCGGTTCCACATGTCTGCTACCACCCTCAGCTTGGGCCGGTTCAGACTTGTGACACGTGCATGGTGGAAGCAAATGGCGTCCTGATTCGCGCCTGCGCGACCGCAGCCGCCGACGGAATGACGGTTTCGACCAAGTCAGCGAAGGCTGCGGCAGCCCAAGTAGAAGCATTTGATCGCATTCTCAGCAACCACATGCTCTACTGCACGGTCTGCGACAACAACAATGGGAATTGTACCGTCCATAACACGACGAAACTACTGGCCATCGAGCATCAGCGGATTCCATTCCGAACGAAGCCTTACGAGGTCGATAACACGAACCCCTTTTATCGCTACGATCCGGATCAGTGCATTCTTTGTGGCCGTTGCGTAGAGGCTTGTCAGAACGTCGAAGTCAATGAAACGCTCTCCATCAACTGGGAAGATCCGAATCCTAGAGTGCTGTGGGACGGCGGATCCATTATTGGAGAGTCGAGCTGCGTTTCATGCGGCCACTGCGTTACCGTCTGCCCCTGCAATGCCTTGATGGAAAAAACTATGCTCGGCCATGCCGGCTTCCTGACGTCTCTGAAGAAGTCTGCCCTAAGCGGCATGATCGAGGTGGTTAAGGGAATCGAACCCGAAACCGGCTACGGAAGCATCCTTCAGGTCTCCGAAGCTGAACATGCAATGCGCGAGCACCGCATCCGCAAAACAAAAACAGTTTGCACTTACTGCGGCGTGGGGTGCAGCTTCGACGTCTGGACGAAAGATCGCCACATCCTCAAAGTAGCGCCGGAGCACGGCCCGGCCAATGGGATTTCCACCTGCATAAAAGGAAAATTCGGCTGGGGTCACATTAACAGCGAGGATCGCCTCACGACGCCGTTGATCCGTGAGGACGGGAAGTTTCGCCAGGCCAGCTGGGACGAAGCGCTGGGTCTGGTGGCGCGAAGACTGTTAGAAATCAAAGACAAGGATGGAGCCGACGCCCTGGCTTTCATCTCTTCGTCGAAGTGCACGAACGAAGAAAGCTATGTCATGCAGAAGTTGGCCCGAGCCGTGATTGGCACGAACAATGTCGACAATTGCTCCCGCTACTGCCAGTCGCCAGCGACCGTGGGTTTGTTCCGCACCGTGGGTTACGGCGGCGACTCGGGTTCCATCTCCGACATAGAGAAGGCCGACCTCGTCGTCATCATCGGCAGCAACACGGCGGAGAGTCACCCGGTCATCGCGACGCGGGTGAAGAGCTCTCACAAACTAGACGGGCAGAAGCTTATCGTCTCCGACTTGCGGGAACATGAGATGGCACGACGCGCCGATTTATTTCTACATCCCAAGACCGGCAACCGACCTGATCTGGCTCAATGCGGTCACCCGATATCTTCTGGACAAAGGCCTTGCGCAACACGAAGTTCCTGAACCAGTGGGTCAACGGGCTGGAAGAATACCGAAAGAGCTTAGAGCCTTTCACCCTGGAAGCGGCAGCGCGACTCACGGGTCTCTCCGAGCGAGACGCATCAAAACCGTCGCTCAGATGATTGCTGAGGCGAAGAGTACCTGCATCCTGTGGGCGATGGGAGTCACCCAGCACACCCAGGGGTCCGATACCTCCACCGCTATATCGAATCTGTTGCTGATTACCGGCAATTACATGCGACCGGGAACCGGCGCTTATCCGCTGCGCGGGCACAACAACGTGCAGGGAGCCAGCGACCACGGGTCCATGCCAAACATGCTACCCGGCTATCAATCGGTCGATGATCCCGAAGTGCGCCAGCGATTTGAGAGCTGGCTGGAAGGTCAAATTGCCGACCAGCAAGGGATTGGATAACCACCAGATGGTGGAAGCCATCCATGAGGGCAAGCTCAAAGCGATGTATCTGATCGGCGAGGAGATGAGCATCGTGGACTCCAACGCCAATTATGTCGGCGACGGCGTTCGAGAAGCTCGATTTCTTTGTTGTGCAGGACATCTTTTTCAGCAACACGTGCCGCTATGCCGATGTTGTGCTGCCCGGCGCACCGAGCCTGGAAAAGGAAGGCACCTTCACCAGCACCGAGCGTCGCATCCAGCGACTGTATCAAGTGTTGGAACCGCTCGCGGGTTGTCAGCCGGATTGGAAGATCATCCAGGACGTAGCGAACCAGCTTGGGCGCGGGCTGGCACTATCGGCATCCTTCCGAAATCATGGATGAAATCGCATCTCTGACTCCGATGTTTGCCGGCGTCAACTACGAGAGGCTGGCCGGCTACAAATCCCTGCAATGGCCGGTCGCCGCCGATGGAACGGATGAGCCTCTGCTCTATACGAAGCGCTTCGCCTTCCCCGACGGAAAAGCGAGGCTGTTTCCTGTCTCGTGGATCGGTCCCACCGATCGCCGAACGCTGAATTTGATTTGCACTTGAACAATGGGCGGCTTCTCGAACACTTTCACGAGGGCAACCTCACCTACCGCACCGAAGGGATTCGAGAGAAGACACCTGACACTTTTGTCGAAGTTTCCCCCGAACTAGCCGAAGAACGCGGCATTCAAAGCGGAACCTGGGTGCAACTGATCTCGCGCTACGGGAAGGTGCGAGTGCGCGCTTTGGTCACCGACCGGGTACAAGGGAAGGAACTGTACATGCCGATGAACTCGGTCGAGAGTCCCGTGAACCGGCTGACCAGCAGCCACACCGATCCCGTGACCAACACGCCCGCCTACAAGGAGACCAGCGTTCACATGAAGGTGCTGGCCGAAGTCGGCGAGAGTCCACTTGCCCCGCATCAATTCTCGCTTCGGTCATCCGACGCCGCAGAACGGAGTGGAAGTCGAACGCAAGTGGAAGCGACCGGACTATGCCCCGCCAGGAAATGGCAATGGGCTGGTGCAGTTGCAGATCGAAGAAGATGAAGTGAGGAGAATTCAATGGCTCAACCGATTCCTCTGGAAATTCCGCCGCGCAATCCACGTGCGGAGTTGCGCTCCCGATTGGAGCAAGCTCCCGAAGAGCATGCTGAAGCGGTGTTGGCCGCGTACGAAGTGCTGCAAGCAATTGCACAATCGCGGCGTGCTGGAAATCATGCGCGGTGCCCTGGCGGCGAGCGACGAGATTCTGGAGACGGTCGTGGACAATGTCAAAACGCCGGAAGCAATTCGTGCCATCAGGAATCTGCTTTTCTGGCGCCAGATTCTCGGCAGCATCGAGCCGGAATGGTTCAAGGGCATCTTCCAGGCAATTCCCGAAGGCATTGCCGAAGCAACTGCGGAGCGGGATAAACCAATCGGGTTCTTCGGATTGTTACGACGGCTCACCAGCAAAGACAGCCTACGCGGCCTGGCTGCAGCCATTGATTTCTTGCAGGCCTTTGGTCGCCACCTGCAATCGGAAAATCCGCTTCCGCACAGTTGAGCGGCTTTGGATCGAGCAATCGGGCCCTATGTACGCACTGATGCGGACCTGCATAGGGCTTGACGAGCGCCTTTGGGCCGGCGAACGTTCCGTATGGCGGAGACCTTCCTATGATCGCGGGCGCAATGGCGGTTAAAGAAATGACGATTAATTCAATCCCGGGGATTCAGTTTGGAACTCTAACATCGCTCTCTTCACGATCGCTGTTGCGACGGAAATTCGCCGCCGGTGGCCCTCAATGGATGCCCGCGGTGCTTATCTTCGGATCGATTGCCGCGGTTGCCTATGCCGACTTCATCGTCTCCGCGGTTTCGTTGGGCTATCTGTACATCTTGCCTCTCGGGATAAGCGCCATGTTCCTGCGCACCGAAATTAGCTACGCGCTAGTCGCGGTTTGCGTATTCTTGCACGACCTTTTTGGCCCTCCTTATCCAAGCCTCCAAGCAAGGATTGCGCATAATCTGACGGCGGCCATCGGATTCACCTTCGTGGTCTACGTCGTCCAAAGATACGTGAAGCAACGAGAACAACTCGATAGGACGGTGCGCCAGCAGCGTGATCAACTTCTGCAGGACCTCGAACTAGCCGCACAGGTCCAGAAAATGTTTCTGCCGAACCATCGGCCCTCCATCCCCGGACTGGACATCGCGGGCGTGATGCAGCCTGCGAGAGGTGTGAGCGGCGATTACTACGACTACAGATTCATCTGACGAACACACGATTCAGGTAGTGATTGCTGATGTTTCCGGAAAGGGAGTTCCTGCGGCGCTTCTAATGTCCGCTACCGCGGCTGCCGTGCAACTGGAGGCGCGGGAGAAACGAGATATGCTTGAGGTGGTGAATCGTTTGAACAGCGGGCTCGATTCTTTGTCTGACAGCAACCGCTATGTAACGCTGATGCTGGTGGAGATTGATGCACGCAGCCAGTCCCTGCGCTACGTCAACTGCGGCCACAATCCCGCCCTCCTGTTTCAAGCGAAGACTCATGATGTTGTTCCTATGAACTCGTCCTGCTTCCCGATCGGAATGTTCGACCGCGAAGCTTGTGCGATCAACTCGGCCAACCTCAGTGCGGGAGATATTCTGGTTCTGTACACCGACGGAGTAACCGAGGCAGAAAATTCACGGGGAGAAGAATTTGGGATGGAGCGCCTGTCGGGTCTGATTCGACGTGGTCACAGGTTGTCAGCGGATGGGTTGATGAAGCATATTCTCGAAAGCGTTACGGACTTCTCTCGGGATGTGGGATTCGACGACGACGCCACTCTTCTGGTGGTGAAATTTACCTTTGATTCGATGCGAAGTTAGAAAGACCTGGGCTGTATCGGCCTGATCGCTCTCCTGGAACGCGGTTGAAGCGCGTCGGAGTGTCAACGACATTCGCTCCTGTCGAAATGCGGACACGTACTCGCGAGAGAGTCTGCGTTGCGCGGCAATAGTGCTGCTTTGACTTCCTGATCTCAGCTGATTTGACTTGGCAGGCCAAATGCTTGTTCTAGTGTTGTTCGATGGAGACTCCAGCAGAAGCTGGCCGTGCAAGCAGAATCAAGAGGTTCAATTGCAATCACGTGGCTCAAATAGATGGCACGCCTGCGCTCGCAGATTCTTCTTTGTGTCGGCTGTTCAGCGACAGCTTTAGCAGCTCCATCCGCACCACTCAGCCCGACGAATATCTTCGCGCCCGCTTCGACCCCAGCGAAATCGATCTTCGGATTGTCTCTGTTTGTACTCGCGGTCACAGGAGCCATTTTCTTAGTCGTCTTCACCTTGCTGCTTTACTCCGTCGTGAAATTCAGGAAGCGAACAGAATGACGATGGCCGCGAACCTCCGCAGGTTTACGGCAGCAACCAGGTGGAACTGGCGTGGACCGTTATTCCGGTCCTCATCGTGGTGGCCCTGTTCATGGCGACGGCGCGCGTGATCGCCAGCGTCCAGAAGACCGCGCCGCCCGACGAATGCAATCGAAGTCATCGCCATCGGTCACCAGTACTGGTGGGAATATCGCTACCCGGCGCTGCATGTCGTCACAGCGAATGAATTGCACGTTCCGGTGAGCGATCCGGCGCATCCCGACTCCGACCTTCATCACACTGCTTTCGGCGGATACGGACCACAGCTTCTGGGTTCCGCGCCTCGCCGGCAAGACCGACCTGATTCCCAACCATCCGAACAGCATGTGGATCGATCCGCATGAGACCGGTCTTTACCTGGGGCAGTGCGCGCAATATTGCGGAACCCAGCACGCCAAGATGCTGCTGCGCGTTTACGTTCAGCCGCGCGATGAGTTTGACCACTGGATTCAGCAACAGACGCCAGCCCGCCCAGGTGCAACGCCGCGGCTCGCAGGGACAGCACATCTTCGAGACAACCGCCTGCATCAATTGCCACACCGTCGCGGGCACCGTGGCCAATGGCCGCTTCGGCCCCGACCTGACGCACCTGATGAGCCGCGACACGATCGCCTCGGGAGCAGCGACCGAACACGCCGGAAAATCTGCGGCAATGGATTCAAAATCCCGACGCCATCAAGCCAGGCTCCCTGATGCCGGCAATGGAGTTGAGCGATCCAGGAACTGGATGCGCTGACCGCCTATCTGGAGACGCTTCGCTAATGCCATGAGGAGAACTGCGATGTCGACTGATGTCCATCGCATGGCCGAGCGCGACCGCAGGCGTCTCGTCCTTCGTCGACACGCTCCACGAGTGGGTGACCACCGTCGATCACAAGCGCTTGGGCATCCTGTACATCGTTTATGCTTTGATTTTTCTCGTGATCGGCGGGATCGAAGCAACCATCATGCGCATCCAGCTGATCCGTCCGCACAACGATTTCGTCTCGCCCCAGGTTTTCAACCGGATGTTCACGATGCATGGGACGACGATGATTTTCTTCGTGGCCATGCCTGATCCTGTTCGGATTTGCCAACTACCTGGTCCCGCTGATGATTGGCGCGCGCGACATGGCATTTCCGCGGCTGAATGCTTTCAGTTTCTGGATGACCGCATTCGGCGGCCTGCTTCTCTACTTCAGCTCTGGTCGGCGCCAATGGCCTGTACGGCGCGGGCAACGCTCCGGACGTGGGATGGTTCGCCTACGCTCCACTGACGTCGCAGACGTTCTCTCTGGGGCACAGCACGGATTTCTGGACGCTGGCGCTACTGGTTTCCGGCTTCGGCAGCATCGGAACGGCGATCAATATCATCGCCACCATTCTTTGCATGCGCTGCCCGGGCATGACGCTGGGCAAGATGCCGCTGCTCGCCTGGCTCAACCTCGTGATGGCAGGCTTGGTGCTCCTCGCGGTCAGTCCGCTGACGGCGGCGCAGATCATGCTGCTGATCGACCGCTACCTCGGCGGACATTTCTTCGACACGCAGGCCGGCGGCTCGGCCGTAATCTGGATGCATTTCTTCTGGATCTTCGGCCATCCGGAAGTCTACGTACTCGTCATCCCAGCCTTCGCCTTCGCCTCTGAAATCATTCCGGTATTTTCGCGCAAGGCGATCTTCGGCTATCCGGTGATGGTCGCGGCGACCGTCGCGCATCGGCTTCATCAGCATGAGCGTATGGGCGCACCACATGTTCACCGTCGGCATGAGCGCAACCGCGAATACCTTCTTCGTGCTCTCGACGATGGCCATCGCCGTTCCGACCGGCATCAAGATCTTCAACTGGCTGGCGACCATGTGGGGCGGAAAGATTCAGTTCAAGACGCCGATGCTGTTCTGCGTCGCCTTTCTGTTCCAGTTCCTGATCGCCGGCCTCACCGGGATCATGCTGAGCGCCGCGCCATTCGACTGGCAGCTTGGGGAATTCCTACTTCGTGGTCGCGCATTTTCACTACGTGATCGTGGGCGGCATTCTCTTCACGCTCTTCGGAGCCTTCTACTACTGGTTTCCCGAAGATGTCGGGAAAGATGTACAGCGAGACGCTCGGCAAGTTGCATTTCTGGCTTTTCTTCATCGGCTTCCACCTGACGTTCGACTTCATGCATATCCCGGGACTCCTGGGCATGCCGCGAAGAATCTACACCTACGAACCCGGCCGCGGTTGGGATACATGGAATCTGATCGTGACCATCGGGGTTTTCTTTCAGGCGGCCGGGATCCTGGTTTTCCTGGCTAACCTGCTGTGGTCTTACTTCCGCGGCAAAGATGGCCGGCAGCGATCCGTGGGATGCCTGGACTCTGGAGTGGTCCACTACTTCGCCGCCGCCCGCATACAACTTCGCCCTCATCCCGACGGTCAAGAGCCGCCGCCCGCTTTGGGATCTGAAGCATCCGGAAGATCCGGACTGGAAATACGAATAAAGGGAGCGATCAATGATGTGACATTGAATGCGACATCCATAACGCTACGAGCGCACGAATTGGACTGGAAGCTTCCTGCGCGCGGACATGTGGGAATGTATGCTCTGATCGCGGCCGAGTCGGCGATCTTCACAATCTTTGTCGTAGCTTACCTCTTCTATGTCGGCAAGAGTCTTCCGGGCCCAACCGAGAGAAGTTCTCATCGCCACCGATCTTTTATACCATTTGCTTACTTTCCAGCAGCCTGACGATTCACTTCGCAGGCAAGACTCTTCGCGGCGGCAAAGTCCGAAGCTTTCGGTGCGTGGTGGCTGCTGACAATTGTGCTCGGCGCCATCTTCCTTGTACGGAACAGCTTCAGAATGGCATCGCCTGATCTATCACGATGGCCTGACGATCACCACCAATCTGTTCGGGACCACTTACTTATTCACTGGTCGGGCTGCACGGCTTTCACGTGATTGTGGGCCTGGTTTGCCTCTCCATCGTGATGACCTTCACATTCTCTGGGCAGCGTGAAACAGGAGCACGCCGAGCGCGTCGATGTGTTGTCTATCTACTGGCACTTTGTAGACGCAGTCTGGGTTGTTGTTTTCACAGTCGTTTACGTAATAGGACGCTGAATGGAGAACGAAGATGACCTCGCAGGCAATCGGCGACGGCCAGCGCCGGAACAAGAAACAATCGAGATGCCCGACGCCGACGGCGTGGCCAATCATTCTGGCTTTTGGCATGACATTACTTTTTGCCGGATTGGTTACAAGTCTGTCAGTGAGTCATTCTGGGTGCGATCCTAGCCGTGACAGGAAGTATCGGCTGGTTTCGCGAAGTATTGCCGTACGAGAAGCATGAATCAGTTTCCAGTTGTCGAAAAGGCGGTGCCGATCATCACCGGTCGTCCACGAGTAGCACGTGGTCGAGTGGATGACGCAGGAACTGCATCGAGCAAGATTGCCATTGGAGATCTACCCAATTTCAGCGGGTGTAAAGGGTGGGCTGGCAGGAAGCGTTGTCATGGCGATTCTGGCGATGATGTACGGCATTATCAGCGGCGATGGGGTATGTGGTATCACGGTCAATGTTCTGGCCGCCGGATTCTTTCCCAGCCGAACACGTCACGGCGCAAATTTCGGCATTTCAATCGGACTCCCTGCTCATCGCGAGCGTCGTTCACGTACTGCTGTCTTTGCTGGTTGGGCTTCTCTATGGTGCGATGCTGCCAATGTATCCGCGCCGCCCGATTCTGCTCGGCGGCTTGATTGCGCCCATCGTGTGGTCCGGCTTACTCCATAGCATGATTGAGCTTTATCGATCCACCCCTTAACCAGCGGATTGACTGGGCGCTGGTTTGTCATTTCTCAGATCGGATTCGGGATTGTCGCGGGCATCATTGTCTCGAGACAAGAACGTATACGAACGCTGGCAGTATTTTCCTCTTGCTCTCCGTGCTGGGATCGAAGCGCCGGGAGTAATGGATGAGAACGATGGAGGCAAGACCCCGTAAATGAACCGCACAGCCAGACGTTTGGCATTCGCGATCGTCGCCCTGCTCGTGTGCGTGGCTTGCAGCAGTTCGCCTGGACATCCTGCTCCGGAGTCAGTCGCAGTTCGACCCGATCGAAATTGTCGACTCCGATGTCCTTTATGGCCAAAACTGTGCAGGATGTCACGGATCGAACGGTAAAGGCAGGGGCCGCAATCGCATTGGGCGATCCAGTCTTTCTTGCGATCGCTGACGATGCCGTCATACGGCAAACCATCGCGAACGGAGTACCCGGCACGCCGATGCCCGCCATTTGCGCGAGAGCGCTGGCGGCATGCTGACCGACATACAAATCGATGCCATTGTCCGCGGAATACGCTCGTGGGCAAAACCCGACGCGTTGCGGCGATGTGACCTTGCCTCCGTATGTCAACGAAGGTCCTGGGCGATCCTCAGCGTGGGTGCCACTGTGTACGCCACCTACTGCTCTTCCTGTCATGGTGCTTGATGGTCACGGAGGCAGCAAGGCCAGTTCGATTGTCGACGGATCCTACCTCGCACTAGACAAGTGACCAGGATCTTCGGACGAATGTGATCGTCGGGACGGCCGGAGTTAGGCGCACCCGACTGGCGCGGAGACGTTGCCGGGCCAACCGATGTCAGCACAGGAAATCTCTGACGTCGTGGCATGGCTGGCTGCCCAGCGTCCAAAACTTCCGGGCCAGCCACACGCAAACCTGTCGAGAGCCTGGGCAGAGAGGACTTCCATGAACGGACAACGAAATATCACAGACGCGCGATGCTGGTAAAGCTGGGAGTATTTTTGAACGGTATTGTCGGCCTCGATTCTAGCGGTGCCGATCGTGCGTTACCTGCTGTCGCCAGTGACTCCGTGAGCAGAAAACTGGCTACGAGTCTTGGCTCTCGCTTGGGCGGCCTCGATCAATTCCCTACCGGTCAGACTCGGCTCGCAACCTATCGAAATCCGGTGGTCAATGCCTGGGATGGCGACACCGCGAACATCGCCTGCTGGGTGCGGAATCTGGATGGTCAGAATTTTCAGGTCTTCGCGATGAACTGTGCTCACCTTGGATGCCCGGTTCGCTGGTTCCCGCAATCGAGCCTCTTCATGTGCCCGTGTCACGGCGGGGCCTACTATCAGGATGGTTCGCGCGCCTCTGGACCTCCGGAACGCGGACTATTTCAGTACCACTACAAGATCGAAGACGGAAAACTTCTCATCAAGGCTGGCGAAATGCCAACACCCGGCCAGCGCCGCGCAATACGATGCGCGGAGGAAGACGACGTGCGCCTGATTCAAAAAGTTGGCGATTGGTTCGATCTGCGGCTGCAGCTGGGCAAGTCGATTCGCGAAACGGCCGAGCATCCGGTGCCGCGCGAGACCGCAAGCTGGTTTTATGTTTTCGGCAGCGCAGCGCTGACCGTGCTTCATGCTGCAGGTTCGTCACCGGCATCCTCCTGGCACTGATCTACGTGCCCTCCGCGGGAGAGGCATGGAACAGCCTTCAGATCCTGAACCATAATGTCTCTCTTGGTTGGTTCATTCGAGCTCTGCATGGATGGGGCTCGAACTTCATGATCGCGATTGTTCTGATCCACATGGTGCAGGTCTTCCTTTTCGGGGCTTACAAGTTTCCCCGGGAACTCACCTGGATCATTGGCGTCCTACTCTTACTCGTCACACTGGGCATGGCCTTTACCGGCCAGGTACTGCGATTCGACCAGGATGCCTACTGGGGATTGGGCATCGGAGCATCAATCGCGAGCCGCGTTCCGGTGATCGGGCCTTGGGTAGTAAACCTGATGCTCGGCGGCCCGATCATTGCGGGGGCGACACTCTCACGATTCTTCGCGCTGCACGTGTTTGTTGATCCCGGGTCTGCTCATCGCCTTCGTCGGCGTGCACCTGCTCATGGTGCTGAAACTGGGAATCAACGAATGGCCTATGCCGGGACGTATCGTCCGGCGCGCTACTTACATCCAAGAGTATCACGAACTGACACATAAGAAGGGCGTGCCGTTCGTGCCGAACGCGGTGTGGAAAGACATCGTTTTCTCTGGCTTCATTCTTCTTTCGATCGCCGCCTGCGCGGTCTATTTCGGCCCCTTCGGTCCAAGCGGCCAGCCCGACCCAACGATCATTCAAACCGCACCGCATCCTGATTTTTTCTTTCTATGGCTGTATGCACTGCTGTCCTTCCTTGCCGCCGTCGGCTCGGAGACGCCGATCCTGCTGATCGGCCCGGCAATCGGCATTGCTTGTGCTGCTCGCACTTCCATTTGTCGCGGGCGAAGGCGAGAAGAGCTGGAAACGCAGGCCGATCGCAGTGCTGTCGATTCTGCTTATCGCGGTAACGCTGGGCACGTTGACCCATCTGGCGCAACATGCGCCCTGGAGCCCAGTGATGGACGCCTGGAGCAGCCAGCCGATTCCTTCACAATATTTGACGGGACGCACTGCACTCGAACGACAGAGGGGCTCTGGTATTTCAGGAGAAACAATGCCGCAACTGTCACTCACTCGATGACAAAGGAGGAAAGCGTGGGCCGGCTCTGGACAGCGTTGCTCTGCACCTTACTCAAGACCAACTGATTCGTCAGGTGATCCAGGGCGGAGGCAACATGCCTGCCTATGGGAAAAACCTGAGCCCCGCGGAAACAACTGCACTGGTTGCCTTCCTTGAAACCCTGCATCCTGCTCAACAAACGCCGGCGCGCGACGCTTCTCGCGCGGCCACACTAGGGGCAAATGCAGAGCAACTCCGATCTCCAGGGCCTTAAAGGTCATCTATGTTAGTGATCCGATTCTTCCTCGTGTCTGTCATGGTCCTCGCTATGCTGGTGTACTTGCGGGGTTGGTTTCAACTGCGAGCTTCATCTCCGAACTCGATTTCGGCTTTGCAGCTTGGGTCTTTCATGGCCGGAGTGATGTCTGTCGGATCTGCCGTCAGTCCGCCGCTGGCGGCTTTGGATCATCGCCTGCTATGCATGCACATGGTCCAGCATCTTTTGATGATGACGATCGGTCCTCCACTAATTTTGCTCGGCAACCCGCTTCTGTCATTCCGGCACGGCCTGCCATTGAGCTTCGTTCGCTTTGTGCTGGGCCCGTTTCTACACTGGACTCCCACTCCAAGGCTGGGGAGATTTTTGGACACTCCTGTATTCTGTTGGATCATTGCGACGGCAGTTCTGATTGGTTGGCATTTCCCCCGATCCTTCGATCTCGCGATGCATTCGGAGTCATGGCACGCAATCGAGTGCGCAAGTTTCTTGGCTGCCGGAGTTCTCTTCTGGATGCCTGTGGTTCTGCGTTGGCCGAGCAAAGCTCAATGTCCCCGGTGGTCCATTCCTGTCTATCTTTTCTTGGCGACGTTACCTTGTGATGCGCTGTCGGCATTTCTGACCTTTTGCGGTCGCGTGGTCTACCCTCACTATCTACATCAGCATCGACCTCTCAGTTTTTCAGCGCTTCAAGATCAGGAAGCTGCAGGCGCTCTAATGTGGGTTTTAGTAACCTTTGTCTACTTGATTCCCGCAGTCGCAGCCACGATCAAAATTCTCTCGCTATCCGGTGCCTACCGTCAGCAGGAGTCGCTAAAGGACGGCGATGATGCGGACGGAGTTGCAGTCCCTTTCGTCGCCACACAGCTCAACGGAGCTGGCATCAACACAGCAACCGACCCATCCTTATTAATACTGGGGCGGGACCGCCGTGAAGCGCTACAGTTCGAGGTCTCCGAACTGCCGGTGGGATCTCGCTGCCATGACATGCCGTAGCGGTATTGGTCGACCAGCATGATTCCATGATTCGACTGGTGGCGATTGGTGAGACAAAGTAGGGCTGGCTGGCGCGGACCTGATCTACTTGCGCCTCCACAAGTGCCCCCAATCCTCCTGGGAACGGCGATTGCTGCTGCTTCCATCATTCTGATTCGATCCGTTCTGCTCCATCGCACCGCTTTCGATCTCAATCCCCCGCGCCTTGGCCACAATCGCTCGACGATCAAGAGCACGATTGAATCGCCTCACCGCAAGTCCGCAGGCTGACACTCCGTCGGCATGTTGACGATACGGACCGGTACTGAGTGAACTTCGCGGCGAACGACACCACACAAAGCCTTGAACTACAACACACAGTGGATCTATCTCATGTAAGGACTCTTTGGAAAGGCAAATGCATTCCTGCAGTGCTGAAAAGGAGGCTTATCAATGAAGCCTATCCGTAGTACAGCAGTTTGCACTCTGTTTTTCGTGGCCATGCTGGGAACCGCATTTGCGCAGCAGGTCAAAACCGATTTTGATCACCAAGCCAATTTCTCTCAGTACAAGACCTATTCGTGGCAGGAAATCAAGCCGGCGAATTCGCTTTGGGACGCGCGAATCAAGAATGCAGTGGATGCCCAATTGGCCGCCAAGGGCTGGACTCAGGTGGACAGCGGCGGCGACGTGGCCATCGTAGCAATTAAGACGACCCAGACCGAGAGAACACTTCAGACTTTCTATGACGGTTTCGGTGGAGGATGGCGTTGGCGAGGATTCGGTGGGATGGGCGAAGCGACCACAACCGAGCAGGACTACAAGGAAGGAACTCTGGTTGTCGATTTGTACGACGCAAAAACCAAGCAGTTGATCTGGCGCGGCAGTGCCGAAGACACCCTATCCGACAATGCCGACAAGAACGAGAAGAACCTGAACAAAGGTGTGGCCAAGATGTTCAAGAAGTTTCCCCCGCAGGCTAAAGCTTAGGTCCGCGGGCAATCCGGAAAGTTGAATCGAACTCTAATAAGGAGATTAAGAATGCAAACACGAAAACTCGGCAACTCCGACCTGCGCATCACCCCCGTGGGTTATGGCGCCTGGGCCATCGGCGGCTCGGGCTGGCAGTTCGGTTGGGGATCGCAGAACGACAACGATTCCATCGCCGCTATTCATCGCTCTCTCGAACTCGGCGTCAACTGGATCGATACGGCCGCGGTCTACGGCCTGGGACACTCTGAGGAAGTCGTCGGGCGCGCGCTCAATAGCTGGTCTGGCCCACGGCCTTACATTTTTACCAAGTGCGGCCTGCGCTGGGATGCCAAGGGCAATGTGAGGAAAGTGCTGAACGCCGATTCGGTTGAACGCGAAGTCGAAGACAGCCTCCGTCGACTCTCTGTCGATGTGATTGATCTGTACCAGATCCACTGGCCGCCTGATCCCGATTCTGCCGAACTGGAAGAAGGATGGTCAATGCTCGCGCGCCTTCAGCGCCAGGGGAAAGTGCGCTGGACTGGGGCTTCGAACTTCAACGTCCAGCAACTGCGCCGCGCGCGGGCCATGGCTCCTGTTACTTCTCTGCAGCCTCAGTATTCACTAGTACACCGCGAGATCGAAGATCAGGTTTTGCCGTACTGCCTGCGGGAAGGAATTGGAGTGATTGTCTATTCTCCGATGGCTTCCGGTCTGCTGACTGGCGCCATGACCCGCGAACGCGCAGCCAAACTGCCCAAGGACGATTGGCGCAAGAATCATCCCGATTTTGCTGAGCCCAATCTCTCCCGCAATCTGGCGCTGGTCGAGCGCTTGCAGCAGATTGCCGGACGCCACGGCAAGTCAGCCGGAGAGGTCGCAATCGCCTGGACGCTGCATCATCCTGCCGTCACCGGAGCGATCGTTGGCGCCCGCAACGCGCGCCAGGCCGAAGGGGTGATGCGGGCCGGCGAGTTGCGGCTCGCAGATGAAGAAGTGAACGAGATCGACCATTTCTTCGCGGAGACCGCGGCGTGAAGCGACCAACGGTTGTATCAGAACAAATCCAATCGGGCCTCAAGCCCCGATTGAGTCAAAGAGGAGAACACGTGAATAAAAGCAAGACGTACATGAATACACGCAACCCGTGGTTGGTAATGTTTTGTCTGGCGCTCTTTTGCATTTTGGCACTTCCAAAGACAATGATGGCAGATGAGTGGGACCGGGCAACCAAGCTAACCTTCAACGAACCGGTCGAGGTGCCAGGACAGGTTCTTCCCGCGGGCACCTATTGGTTCAAGGTCGCGGACGACGATTCAGATCGCAACATCGTTCAGATCTGGAATGTGGAGCGCACTCATCTGTTGACAACGATTCTCGCGATTCCCGATTACGGTCAGAACACCCCCGAACAAACAGTCATCAATTTCGAGGAGAGGCCATCAGGCCAACCGGAAGCTATTCGATCGTGGTTCTACCCGGGAAATAGCGTTGGCGAGGAGTTTGTGTATCCGAAAACGCGCGCCAAACGGCTCGCAAAGCAGGCAGGCCGACCCGTGCTCTCGATGCCCGACGAGCAGTCGTCAGACGCCGCCCAAATCAAACGAGCGTCTGTAAAGGCGGTGACTCCAAGCGGCGAAGAGGTCGCAATGCAAAAATCGCCGCCGCCCACCAAATAATTCGGCGCCGCTTTGAGAATCGCTGCTGCGACGGTAATGAGTGCTAGCTTTGGTTCGGAGCGGCAGGTCGGAACATTTCACTCGATCTTCGAATTGGTCCTTTTGGCGCCACCCTCGTGGCGCCAGATTGTTTGTGCTTTTGCCCTGATCTGATGTCTTTCCGTGGACACTGTGTCCGTGGGCAGTCGTACAATTCGTCGGCCTTGGCAGCTCTAAGCGTGAAACGATCTCCCACATGCCACTATAGCCGCATTCATTGTCAATTTGCCTGGACGAGCCAGTTTGGAACGCCGGTTGCTACTCCTCAAGGTATATCGAAGATGTGCATGAGGGGGGAGGATGTGGTCGTGAACGAAATGGTCGATTCTCCAGATGTGAAGTACGCCGTGATCGCGGGGCTTCGTACCAAAACTGGTGCTGAATGCCTCGTGATTGCGTACCCGAGCGAGGAATCACTGCGCGATCTCATAGCCGCACCCTCCATTATCGCGGTGGGCCTTTCCTCGCGCGGAGAGGCGGTTAGTCGAGCTTCCGTCCCGACCGCTGCAACTTGCCGGAGGATGCCGAGAGCAATGGCAGGCAGGGAAAGAAATCGGCAGGGGCGCAATTGGGCAGAGCAGCGAGGACAGACAGGCTCAACCTTGCGGAGACTGGCAAGGTTTTTGGCCACATCCTACAGCGATCTTGCTACTACAGCCACGGTCGTCTTCTCTTCCACAAATGCCGTCTCAAGATCGATCAGAATGGCCCTCGGTAGTTCCGTCTGAGTACTTTCCGGGCCTGGATTTCTGCCCGACAAACTTCTGAGCCGAGAGCCCGACACTTGGAAAAAAATAACAAAATGAATGTTCTTCCTAAGAAGCGATCCTCATTTGCTTTCACACAAGCGCTTGCTTTTGCGGTAATGATAACAGGAGCAGCTTCGCGAGCGGCAGCACAGGCGGGAACGGAAGAAACGTCATCCAGAAGGCTACGGAACAGTTTGAGAGTAGCCCCTTGCAGATTACCTACCTGGGTAAAGGTCTTTATGTCTTTTCTGGGGACGGCGGCGACGTTACCGCGATCGTCGATGATGGCACCACCTTGTTGATCGATAGCGGACTGGCTTCGCGGATTACTGAGCTGAGCGGAGCGATCTTCAAAACGACGATGGGTCCCGTCACTCGACTGGTGAATACACATTGGCACTTTGAGCACGCGGGACGGAACACGTACCTCGGGTCCTCAGGTGTCATCATCATTGCAGGTAGGCCCGAACATAGGAATGTAAAGCCTGCTTGGCTTTCTTCCTGAGATACCCCTTGCCATATCCCTACTATGTGCTCATGAAGGAGAATCAGCAATTCAGTAGCCTGAAGGTTCGGCCATTTAAGAAGATTGTTAGGCCTCTAGGTGCGGAGTTTTACGCGTATCATGCGGATGGCGAGCAGCACCATCGGCGCCCATGCGTAGTCGGCGAGCAACAGTCCTTTAAGTATCCGTGGTGGCTTGATAGGTGACTCAGGCAGAGGATTCCGCGATTACAAAGCTTTCACGACCTCGATTGCGGTTCCGAGCTGGGTATCTCTTCCTTGCTTCAATGCTTCTCGTGAGAGTTCAATTGAAAACTTCGGCACGATGCCATTGTTCTCAATCATCCGTCCTTGCCAAGTTACGTAAGCGGCAACCGGGAGGCCAAGAATATATCCCTGGCCAACTTTGTATGCGCTGCCGCTCAAGAGACGGCCGGGCGTCTTCGTTCCCACGATGGTTGCCAGACTATTTTCCTCCGCGAAAGCTGAGACCATCTCGCCAGCGCTCGCGGTGTGCTCGTTTACCAAAAGTACGACTCGACCGTGGAATCGTCTCTGGCCGAGTCCTTCGGTGACCACGAGGATAGATTTTTCAACGAGGCCATATCGGGCCGCCAACCATATGAGAGTCGCTTTGTGGGATGGAATTCGTCCAAATCGGGTTAGTTCCTCACGACGATAACCACGCTGATGACGTTTCCGCGTGAGACTGTAGCCAACCTCAAGTTTTCCAGGTGTCAAATAGCTCATCAAGCGTAGCCCGCCGATTCCTCCGCCGGTGTTTCCTCGAAGGTCCACGATTAGCCGGTTACAACCGTCGAGAGACTCAATAGCACGATCAATATCTTTCCCAACGTCAATCCCGATTATTCCAGGGAACATGACGACTCTGAGCAGGCCAATCTCATCGCTTAGCTTCTCGGCGTGAACGGGTTTGGGCGCGGTGACAGGATGTGTCTTTGACTTGGGGATGGGCAGTTGGACTTTAACCGTCTGCTGGCCTCCGTGAAGCTTCTCGATCAGTAGGCTCGCCGACTCGCCGACCGAAAACGTCAGACCATCCGGAGGTCGAATGTCCCGCTCACGGCTGCCGAGCAACAAGTCTCCAGGCCGTATCCCCGCAGAATAGGCTGGGCCTCCGTGGTGCACATCCTGAAACATCCAGCGCTCATTCCCGTTCACTGTGATGCGCTGCATGGTTGCATTGATGGCGTGCCGAGCCGGGATGTTTCGCATTCCGGCATGTCGGAAGCCTGTGTGGCTGGTTTTAAGCTCGGCCACGAGATTCTGAACTTCTTTCTCGAATGCCTCTGGGTTGGCGCTAGCGAGAATTTGGTCCTGACGATTCTTTGCGAGCGCGTTCCAATCCACTCCGTTCATGGATGGATCGAAGTGCTTGGTTTCCACCAAATGACAGACCTTGTCGAAAATCTTTGTACGCTCTTCGAAAGTCAAGTTCATTGCTGTCTGATCTCAATCGGTGCCGAGGTCTCCCCGACAGCGACGAATGCTGCCCAATAGAATGGGCTCACCTGCTCACCATACTTTGCCAGCAAATCCAACTTCGCATCCCTGAGAGCCGAACCTGTGTCCTCGCCCTGACCGAGTCGAAAGTAGAAGCGATCCATCAGCGCGCTCGCGAAGGTGTCGTCGGCACTCCATAAACTTGCGACGACCGACTTCGAACCAGCTACCAAGAACGCTTCCACCAGACTGCTAATGCCCTCTTGGCTCTGTAATTTGCCGACGCCCGTATCGCAAGCGGATAGCGTAGTCAGTTCGGCATTCAGTCGTAATCTGATGATTGCCACTTCCGGTCATCCCGAGAATTAGTGTGTGGGCGACCTCACCGTTATGGAGGTTGAGAAAGTAGGGCGTGCTGTTGTCAGTTTCGAGCGCGGCCAGGTATTCCGTGCCGAGGTGCGCGTTCGTCTTCTCGCCGGGCAGGATCGTAAATAGAAAAGACAGGTCGGCGTAGTTCGTGTTCAGCAGATACAGTTGGCGGAGGTTCATCGCATAGTTGCCCGGCATGGTGGCGAAATAGGCGTTCAGCTGGTTGTAGGTTTCCGCAAACAAATTGCCCTCCGCGTCGGTGAAGACGCCAGTAAACTCAGCCACAAGCTGATCGAGCTCCGCTCGTGACCGGCCGTACAGCACAATCGTGAGCGAGAAATCGCCAAGCGATTGGCCGTCACCCAGGGCCCGGAGGCAATCTCCAAGATTTTCGATGTCCGCCTGCTTCGACTCGTCCACCAGAACATCGCGTGGGTTTGTTTTCGTGGTGTCGTTGCCCATCTGAGAGACAAACCCTGTCTTCGACATGTTGAGGTGGCGGCGGCGCTTGTTCACTTCTTTACGGGCCTTGTCCGCGGGCAGCAGCGTCCACTCGGTGACGACGTAGAAGTTGGCGGGAATCTTCAGCAGCGCGTCCAGCACCAGGGGCCGCGTCTCTGTGATGGCTTCTTTCATCGTGAGCACACGGACGATATGATCCCCTACCCGCAGATGATCGCGTTCTGCTTCGATGTCGGAGTTGACCACTTGAAAGTCGAGGAACTGCGTGGACTGCGGCGTCCCGGCAACACGCCAATCGTCATAATTCAGCAAGCGGCGGAAAAACCTGAATTGCCCCTGTTGATTCAAGACCTCGATTTGCATGAAATCTGCGAGCTGGCGAGCGAATGCCTGCACGTGCTGGTCGAGCCGTTGAAGATCGCGCTCGATATGCGTGCGCAATAGCGTCTTCATGTTGTCGTTGGTGAACTGCGATTGCAGCTCGGCAATCGCGCCATCTGGATCGCGCAAGAGCCGAGCAAGCGCCGTACCCACGCCGGTCTTCGACCGAGCGCCTTCGAGCAGGATGCAGTAGAAGATTTCAACCTGATAAAGATGGTCGCGCTTCCGTTCAAAGAACTTTCGCCGCTGATCGATCGCTGCATCCACGACAGGGTCGTCATACGTTGCGAATGGGATGTCAGGGCGATTCGACTTGAAGAGATATTGGTAGACGTGGAAGCCTGGGCCAAACGCTTTAAGCGCCGCTTCTAACCGCTTCACCGCATACTCTTGTTCCGACCGGTCAAGACTCTCGTAGTCCACGCCGGAAATACTGAGGACCATTCCTAAATCGCCGCTCTTGGTGAGGAAGGTCGTCCCATTCCAGAAGCCATAGAGATTGATATGGTCGTTGAGAGCTGCGCTCTCTTTCCACGGCTTGATGATTTTGTCGAGACGCAGCATCACACCACCTCTACGTGTGGGACTTTCTGTTTCGCAGCGTCGTAGCGCAATTTGTAGCGTTCAGACTTTGCGAGGATGCGGAGAAACGCCGGATCGCTGTTCGTTACCCAATGACCAAAAGCAAAACCGCCAATGAACACAGCGATGCCGGCCCAGATGGAGTTGAAGAGATTGAAGGCACCCACCGCGCCGACGCAGACGAAGTAGAACAGAGTGCGCTCGACGCCCAGGTAGGTGAGCGGCTTATGCATGCTCTTGAAAACTCGATTTGTGCGATGCTTCTGATCTGTGTTGTTTGGCATAAGGGACTCGTTCAGCATCTGTTGAACTAGGCGGGTAGGGCCTCCTACACGCCCCAGAGCCAACTCAGGACGTTTACGGCGAGGACGGCAATCCCGGTTCCGGCGGCGACACCAGCCAAGGCCTTCTTTGCGCCGGGTTCGCCGTGCGCGAAACCGTAGCCGCCGATCACGATCGCCACTAGACTTGCAACCTTGGCGATGGTGCCGGTGAAGAGACTTTGGATCGCGGTAAAGCCCGTGTCGAACGGTGAACCCTGTGCCAGAGCCGCCACTGGAATGAGGAAGGACAGAGCAAGAACAACTGTGGTTGGACGCACGCGCTTCGACTGAAGAAAGCGTCCGATTTGGCGGATGGAATAAGCTCGCGACCAACGGGGCATTTGCACCTCCGCAGCACCTCAAATCGGCTGCTTGTGGCGCAAACGTAACGCTGCTCAAACAACATGTCCAACAACTTCTCGTCCGCGTCTTATTCCTGGGTGGAATAATAGATGGACATGGTGTCGCGAGCAGGTAAATTGAGCCTCCGCTCGCTAATGAATCTTCGAGACAAAGCGATTTGTCGGCCAATGCGAGCCCGGCACTGACACAAGACGGAAGACGCATAAGTATTTGGCCTCCAGATACGATCGTGCTGGCCGGTACGTAATCACTTTGCTCGCAAATCTGCGTCCAAGTGCCTAGCGATGATGCAGATGAGGCTGTCGCGACTGTATGACTCGGTTCTGCTGCAATGCCAGATCGGCAACCGAGAAGGGATTGCTCAATGAAATGTGACGTGAGAAATCGGATTATCACTGTCTGATATTCTCGGCGGGAATAACACGCGGACGAGAAGTTGTTGGACACGGTCGAGGAAACGAAGGAAATTGGCTGACATGGTCGGTCCGGCGCAATATCCAATAGCGCGAGGAACCGCATTGCAGCGAGGCTTCAATGTCGACCCAGCCCACTTGAATTCCCCCACGCGAGCGGCTACGCTCGGTTCGGGAACCACCCGTCAACCAACAATGCGCCGCACGTTTCCTCAACCTTCATCCGAAGACGGTACTCCGCAAGGCTCGTGAGGGCTCGCTTCCCGCCCATCCGGTTGGGACAGGTCGGAAGCGCTGGTATTTCTATCTCTCGGAGCTAGACCATTGGCTTCGTTCTCAGGTAATCTCAGGCAGCCACCCGCATCGCCAACCCCAAGGAGATTACAGTGGCTAAGCGAACGCGGTATCAGGAACGCGGCTTCATTCTCGAACTGAGGAGATGGCAAGTGCTCTGTCTCGATTCCGAAACGAAACTAGCTCTTCCCGAGTCCAGTGACGGGTCGACCGTATCACGCCGACTCGATTCGCACCGACTACCTCGTTCCTACGGGCATGAAATTGAGACTTGGCAGGGATCGGGTTTCACACGTTCCGTCACATATTCGTGCCTGGCTGGACGAGACCGGAGCACCCGGGGGCGTATAGCAGAAACTCATGCGACACGCGCAGGTTTCAACCACAATGGACCAGTACGGCGATACCTCGGCCTTGGCCAAGCGCAAAGCCAATCGGCCAATCGTGCAACGCCTCTTGCGCAGGTTTGCCACTCAGCAGATCTTTATTCAATAAATAAGGGGAACTGTGACGCAGTTCCCCTTATTGGACAGTTTTGGACAGTCGTTACAAGGGCCCAGTTGCCCGTAACCTTATGATTGCGTTGGTTGCGGGGGGTGGATTTGAACCACCGACCTTTGGGTTATGAGTTCAAAGGGAAACTGATTCAGAAAAACTTACAAGCGCACGGATGACACCTAAGCAGCTGTAAGTTCGCGTAAGAAACGCACCCCAGTCCCTCGTTTAGTCCCTCGTTTTTCGTCCGGCCCGTTGGGACAAGCACCCAACCATCCATTCGCCGCTGGTTGTGGGCGAAGGTCGTACGCGCGGGATCGCGGCTCTTAATGTTGTCAGCTATTACCACATTTGTGGTAGATTTGTACCACATGCTAGACTTTCGCTCCAAGGCGCGCCAGCAACTGCTGGCCTATTACTTCACGAACCCGACGGCCCGCCTCCATCTGCGGGACTTGGCGGAGCGTCTGAGCATCGATCCGTCGAACCTCTCAAAAGAGTTGGGACGCCTGGAGCGCGACGGTCTATTTCAGTCGGAAGTGAGTGGACGCCAAAAGTATTTTCAACTGAACCGCGAGTATCCGCTGTTTGATGAAGTGCGCAAGATCGTTACGAAGACCATTGGTGCGGCACCCCTTATCACACAGATCCTCAAGAGAATTGAGGGAATAGACAAGGCATATTTGTACGGTTCATTTGCAAGCAACCAGCAGGACGCTGCCAGCGACATAGACGTGCTCGTGATTGGCTCCCCGCGTGAGGAAGTCTTAGCACAAGCCGTGCGAGGCCTTGAGCGGCAACTCGGGCGCGAAGTCAACTACACCGTTCTAACACCGAAGGAATTCGAGTCACGCCGTGTGCGGAAGGATGCGTTTCTGGAAAACGTCTGGCGCAATAAGCGTGTTTCACTCATAGGTCCAAGTGAAGAAGCTAAAGCCGCACGCGGTTGACTGGGCGCAAATCGACCGCTTCGTCGCGAGCGCGGATAAGAAGCTGGCCTCGGCCCGCAAAATTCTGGCTTTTGATGAAGAAGCTTGTCTTCAACAAGCTTACGAAGCAATGCTGAAAGCTTCCCTCGGGTTCATGTTTAGCCACGGATTCCGTGCGAGGAGTCAGCCTGGGCATCACATCGCTATCATCGATTTCGTGCGATCGCGCATTGACACGAAACATGCCGGTCTACTGACTGTCTTTGATCGTCTGCGCCGGAAACGCAATATGGCCCTTTACGATGACACCGGATTTGTTTCTCACCATGATGCTGAGGAAGCTCTCGAATCCGCCGGCGACTACTTGAATGTGATCCGAGTTGACATCGCTGCCCGAAAGCCTTGAATAAGGCGCGCTCATTTGCGGAACGGTTTCGGAGTTCGTTATCCGTCTGCCCGATGGCAGCCTCCGTTTCGTAACGATTTTGCGATATTGAGAAGCCGATACTCTGGCCATCCTTCGGTGACGAACCGTCGGCATTCGCCGCCGCGGATCGGACCGGACCGCCCCGCCCCGCACAGAGCCGCATCGCGATTCGACGCTTGATTGCAGCGGACTGAGTCTCGCGCCACTGCTGTTTGAGTCTGTTAGCGCCTTCGTAAATCCCGCTTAGCTCGCTTCAATTTGTGAACCTATGACCCCGTTCGTGTTCAACAATAGACGAATTAAGTCGCCTTGCCGTTGAACGCTAGTCTTCAAGAAAATAATTTTGAGTTGCGACTTGGGCTTGCTGCGAAGGTGTTAGTCACGTGTGCAGTACTGAGGGCGAAGGGTGAAACGCTCGTTCCCGTAGCTTGAGATCTCGGATGTCGAGGTTCACGGCTCTCGTCCTCCATCTACCGACAGCTTGTCTATCTGAGTTGTCGGGATGATGGCATGCGAAAGCGAGCTACCGCTTTCGCGGCTGTGTTGTATGTGACGCCGCAAGAGTCGGCTGCTTCTGTCAATGAATGGCCCTCCAACAACGCCATCGTCATCTTTCCCTCCGGTGGAGGTAAGAGGCCGCCTTTGGTTCGATACTTGCCGCGCTCTGTACATGCTGCTTTCTGAGCCTGCGTCGGTTAACTGTTAACCAAGGTGATTACACTCTTTGACCTACTGAACTGCATTCAGCTTCTGGTAGAGCCACATCGCCGAGAACGCCATTAGAAATACCCCAGACCCGATGCTGAACACGCGCATCGGGATGGTAAGCCGGTTGACCTTGGCCAACAGTTCCGTCTGCTCCTGGTGCATGTGCGAACTCGCGTCATCCAGGAACAACTGGTCATCCCTGTGCATGGTGAGTGTGCTCTTGTAGATCAGGAGGACGACCAGACCACTAGCGAAAGCTCCGAAGATCACAGCCACGATTGTCAGCATCATAATCAACCTCCGCAGATTCCAGTATTGATGGTCTCACATTCCAGCACACGAAACTGATCAGTATTGGTCATACGCGCCGTCAACTGGCGACTGCGGTATCATTAGCGGACATGAAGTCCTCGAAGACTATTCTCAAACAGGTACAGGCTGTACGTTGCCCAACCTGTGGCGCTGGTCCGGGCCAGAAGTGTGAACTCACTTTGGGACAGCCCCGAACAGAACCACATCGTGACCGACGATTGGTGGCTGCGGATAAGCAGTAGCGTTCGTCAACAAAGTCCTGTGCAAAGGGAAGGAAAGTCACCACGGCAAAGGGTTTTATTCGGCGAACCTTTTAGTTCCAGTGGCTAGCGAACGTGCTCGCCTGAAGTTCTCTTTCAAGTTCGTGAACCCGTCTTGCTTTTCCGTCGTATTCTGCTTCTTCTCCGGGTGACAAACCCCCAAAGACTTCATCCTGCCGCGTCTTACGCTGCTCCTTGCGGAGGCGCTTCAATTCGGATTCTGGTTGTTCCGTTGCCACGAGAAACCTTCAATCTGAGCGGACACCCGGACCTTAACACAACCTGGCTGTCATCTCGATACCCACAATCCTGTAGACAGCTCTCGCAGGTTGCGCCGGAGCAAGCTAGGAAACTCGTGGCAGACCGCAAGAGTTGCAGCAAAGAGGAAGCCGCCGATTTCTTCAACTCGCTCCTACGGCAACAGCCGAACAACGCCACGGATCGAAAACGGAAACGCTCAGCATAAATGCCGAAATCAGCAGCAAAGAAGGACGAGGACGAGAAGGTGTTTTCCTCGTTTCGTAAAATTGGATGTAAGTGTTGTCCTTACTGCGGCGATCATGAAGTTTACCGTTCACGGATTGAACCGCTAACGTGGCTGGATCGAGCGTGCTTGCTCTCCCTTTGCGAGCTTGTCAGGTGCCACGAGTGCGAAGTCCGTCACTACCGTCCAATATTCTTTCCCGCACCCGAATATTCCTATCGGATTGGCGCGAGAGAGAAGCGCACCCAGGCTCATGCCACGGATCAAAAACGGAAGCGCTCAGCGTGAACGAACCCGGAGAGACAAGACAAAAACGACGTCACGAACGAATTGAAATGGAAGTCGAAGTTATAGTTCGTACAGACGGTGAATGGTTACCGGGTCGGACTCATGACATCAGCGAATCCGGCATGTCGGCAATTCTCCCAGTCGAATTACGTGAGGGGCAAGAAGTCGAATTGCAAATTAGACTTCCGAGGGCCGCTGAGACCACACGTGCGATTGTGCGAAACCGCAATGTCTATCGTCATGGATTTGAATTCGTGCAGCCATTGCACGGGATTTTTGACGCCGTCACAAGTGCCTAGCTGTCGCCGGGGCCTTAACAGACCTTGCAATAAGGCAAGACCGCCGTTGCTGGATTGAGTGCATCGAGCGGCCTAGAGCTTTACTTAAGTTGCGGTCCATCGGGCGATCCTTGGCAGTGATCTTCGCATCTTCGGCTTCCGTCCAGCGTGCTTCCTTGCTTCGCTCGTTCCTTTGTCTCCTCCAGCGCAGTTGGCGCTCGAGGTTAAATCATCGAAAAATGTAGGTTACGCGAGGATGACCGAAAATAAACCACCGCTTTTGAGTCTGTGTTAGTATTCGGGCTGAGCACTGGAGCGCGAGGGGGTTGCACGTATTCCGCTCCGGTCTGCCCGCTTCTTTACCTTCCGCTCGGCTGCAAGTGTGTCTTCCGCTAGGCGGCTTTCCCATTGATACCAGTACAAGTCATTGGGGCAATCGAGGAGGTCTGGTGAGCGTGGAACGCGGGAGCGAGGAATCTTTGAGCGTGCTTCTTGCGGCCTAACAGTCCCCGCGAAAAATACGGGCCGGTGTACGGTCTAGTACCGACGAAATTATCGTGCAAGGTATATCGTTTGCGTTAAATCAACGAAAGAGGCCGAAGAGTGAATTTCGCGCGTCAACCGCTTGAGACGTTCTTAGCAATTCAGTCCGCACTTCCCCCGAAAACAAACTGCTCCCGCTGTAACGGTGTCCTGCTGCTAATGGAAGGAACTTTTTTCTTCCTAGGCGTTGAAAAGAGTTGGACAGTTCCGATGCCTGTCTGCCCGAATTGCGATTTGAAAGACGTGAAGGGCACCCCGCGAGAAATACCACGCCTCGCCGCTTAATTCGGTAATCCCACCATCGTTTGGAAAATGTGTTTCAAATTGACCACTTTTTTCGCGTCGGGCGGGGCATAATCTGCTCTGATGAGACCCACATCCGAACAGACTGCCACCGTCCGTTGCCCGACTTGTGGCGCGGGTCCCGCCGAGAAATGCGAACTCAGCACGGGGCTACCACGTTTCAGGCCGCATCAGGCTCGCCGGTTCGCTGCTGAGAGCGCTGATATTGATCGAACTCCCAAGCCGAAATCCAAGTACGTTCAGAATGGAATGTATGGTGCTTGACGTAGATGCGGCCCTTCAGAGCATGATGTCCACTCAAGAAATCCTCCAGCAGTTCAAGAAGGTTTTCGGCAGAGAGATGACGGCATCCGAACGTACAGCTTTCTTCTTGCCTAATCCGGGCGCATCGCCCGACAAAAAGGGCTAACGGTCCTTGCCGTCGCTAGGGGTTGCACGTTTTCCGCTTCCGGGCTGCCGCTTCTCTACCTTCCGCTCGGCAGCGAGTTTCTCTTCTGCCATCTGGCTTTCC
>CAWCVQ010000008.1:0-11969 GCA_963799025.1 uncultured Acidobacteriaceae bacterium
CTTTTCAAGCACTTGCAATCCTAGCATCCGGCAAATCAGGGGATGTTAGGGGACGATAAGCGCCGAACGAGAATGGTCCCATCCGAAAACGGTTCCAAACAGCGCTCATTGGATTAGGTTTGTCTTCGGCAAAATACCCGTCGGCAGAATAGCGTCGACCAATTTGTCCTGTGCCAAGCGTTTCGTCTTCGATGTCGCCTGCAGGTATTTGTTCGTGACATGAAGGTTGCTGTGCCGCAAGTAGTCGCGGATTGTGAGTTGGTGCTCGCCCATCTCCGCCAGCATGGTTCCAACCGAGTGCCGAAAGGTGTGCCAGCCCACACCCCTGATTCCGATCCGTCTGAAAGCAGGCTGAATTTTCTTTTTCAGGACTGAAGCTAGATCTAAGGGCTTGCTGCCCCGCAGTCTTTCGGAAGGGAATACGAAGTCTTCCGGTTTGTTGTAGAGACTTTGCGATCTCCACTCCTGCAAGGAGTGCTTCAGGCTTGGATGCATCGGCAACAGCTTCGCAGACGCTTCCGTTTTTGTGCTCTTCAGGTTTCCACCTCGACGCCAGTAGTAAGAGTGTTGGACGCTGATGCTCATGTTGTCGAAATCGCATGACAGCCAGCGTAGCGCCCCAAGTTCGCCTTGACGTATACCCAAGGCGCCTTCTAGAAACACGAGCAACTGATCCCGAAACTCCAGTTCTGCCAATCCGAGCTTGACCTGTTCCGATGACAAAACCAAGGGGGATCTCTGACGTTTGGCGCTGATCCGTACGCCGGTGCTCGGGCCTCGCTTGCCTCCACTCCCTACCGGTATCCCTGAAGATATGGGATTGTGGCCACAAAACTCCCACCGAACGGCGTGAGAAAACAAAGCCGACATCACACACTTGATTTTGGCTTTGGTTCCATCCGCAACTCCGGTCGCCCGTAGCCAGCGCTCTACCTCGACAGTTTTGACTTGTTCGAGCGGCAGATTGCCCCAGCGTGGGACAATCCAGTTCTTTGCGTAAATGATGTACGCATCCTGTGTGGATAAGGCTTTGAGAGGCAGCTCCTCTTGAGAGTAGTGCTCCCAAAGCGTGTTGATTGTGGTTCGCCGCAGGTTCCTGTGTTCGCAGCGATTGTTTATGGTTAGCCGAAGAGCGTCTGCTGCTGAGTGCGCCGCAGATTCGGTCGGGTATTTCTTGACATCCCCAACCTGTGCCTTGCGATGCACCAGCTTTCCGTTGATGTCTTCTTCCCACCATCGGTAGACCCAAACTGACGGTCCCTTCTTCCGCTCTTCTCGTTCGACGCTTCCGTGTTGGTAACGTGTCCGTTTAAACAAAGTTTCTCCTTTGTCTAAACGGTGTCGGCGGACACCGTCAGGATAGATCGGCAATTCGTTTCGGTCGAGATGTTTTTTTTCCTCACAGTGCTGATGATCAGCTGGCGAGCTTGCCGAGCCAACGATCCAGAGTGGAGGCACGAAAGCGCCAACGTTTTCCAACCTGGACGGCGGGAATTGATCCACGTCGTGCTTTCGTGCGAAGAGTTCGAGGGTGCATCCTGAGAAGCCTCGCGGCTTCTTCGGTGTCGAGCAGAGGCTCGAAGTCTTTCAGGCTTTGAACCTGTTTTCGGTCCCTAACATCCTCGGATGCCGAGTCATATACTTCATTGGCGTTCTCTATCATTTGAGCACCACCTCACACCGCGACGCTGGGGTAAAGTCCGGTTCATCTCCCAGCCAATCATCGGGTTCTAAACTGGAAGCAGATATTGGTCAAACGGGTTCGCGCGGCGTTTTTCGCCTATCTAACAGACCACGTGATGCGTCCTACGTAACCATTTGCCGCGCAATCATTTAGAGAGTTGCGTCAAAGATTCCCGATAACGCGGTGATTGCGTGGCGCCGATCTATGAGCGGGGACTCATGCATCCGTTGCGTGCTGCTCGTAACAGCTTTGAACTGTGCTGGTTGCGCCAAACAAGCGCACGTATAACTGGGAAGTATTCGAGTAGGCCGATTGGGTCACCACCCGTAGCGATCTCAGTTGAAAAGTCGCACCGATTAGAACGCGATTGACTGCTTGACTCAGAGTTCGCCGATTCGCTCTAGAAAGGGAATCTGGCCTCCTGGAGCTTGTGTGTGGGGAGCTTGCATTGGCAAGCAAAAAGAATGCCGCCGTGGGGAGCGCATTTTGAACGATTCGCTGAAAGCGATCCGCCAATGGCTAAAGAGTACGGAGAATGCAAAGTCCTGCAAACTTCCGAGTCCGCCCGTGAATTCGGGACAATCCTTCAAATTCCAAAAAGGAGAAAGGAGAATAGAGAACTGCGGGTCTGCGGCAGTTCTAAGCGATTTGCCGGTCGCGCTGCAAAACGGCTATTCGTATTTCAACGCGACCATAGGATCGACGCGCGAGGCGCGGCGGGCTGGAAGATAGCACGCCAAAACGGACACGCCAACCAACACCAGCGACACAGTCATGAAGGTCAACGGATCGCTCGTCCGCAACCCCGTAGAGCAACCGCGAAAAGCTCGAAAGCAGCCGGGTAAGCAGTAGTGCGGCCAACTGCGCCAATCAGAAGGCCGGCAAGGCCAGCCGCAGACCCTGTCCGATAACCATCCGCAACACATCCTGCCGCTGCTGCGCCGAGCGCCATGCGAATCCCAATCTCCTGTACACGCAAAGTCACGGAATATGAAATCACGCCATAGATTCCGACGGACGACAGCACCAGCGCCAAGACGGCAAACGCCGCCAGCAGAATCATGGGAAGCCGCTGCGACGCCATGGAGTCCGAAGCAATCTGTTGCATGGTTTGAACGTCATAGACCGGCTGGTCCTTAGCCGGTTCCGTAAACCACATTCTTGATCGCCGGCATCATGGTCGCGACATCGAGCTGCGTGCGAACAGCTACTGACAAAGATCCCTGGCAAACGCCGGCACCCATTGATCGGAAAGTTGATAAAAGGAAATGTAGATCTGACTTGGGTTGTAGGTGCCGGGGTCGTCGAGCCCCCAGTGCCTCACGTGGCCCACTACCCCAACCACTCGTGCGGTGCGCCAATGTGCAACAGTTATGGTCTGACCTACCGGATCTTTGTCTGGAAAATAGGTGTGCGCAAGAACACTGTCGATGACGACAACCGGCTCTGATTCGACGGTGTCTGCCGCGGTGAAAAAGCGGCCGCGAAGGAGCGGAATTTCCATCGTCTGAAGGTATTCCGGACCGGTTTCGAAGTAGAGCGCATGTGGAGCATCCTGCATGGAGGTGGACTGCTGCGCACCAATCCAGAAGGGGCCGCCGTTGTCCTGCTCACTCAGCGGCACGATATTGGTAAAATCCGCCGCCTGTACCCCGGGAATCTCTCGAATGCGCTCGAGTAACTGGCGATAGGCAAGGCGCGTGCTCGATGCCGTCCTCGTCAGCGAAGGCGAAAGTCCCACTTTGAAGGTAATGACATGCTGCGGATTAAAGCCCGGATTGACGTTCCACAAATGGCGGATCGTGCGCACCAGCAGGCCGGCGCCTACCAACAACACCAGCGTCAGGGCCATCTGAGTGATCACCAGAGCGCTTTGACCGCGGCCATGGGCTCGCGTAGAACCGCGATCTCCCGTCTTGAGCGAACCTTGCAGGTCGACGCGCGAGCTCTTGAGTGCGGGTGCGAGACCGAACACAATCCCAACCACCAGTGAAATGCAGAACGCAAAAAACAGGACAGGAAGATTCACGCCGATGCTCTCGGTACGCGGCAGGCTCTCCGGCAATGTCGCAAGCGCCAGGCTGATTCCCAATTTTGCCAGGCCCAAGCCGAGCACTCCGCCCGTCGAGCGCGAGAAGCACGCTTTCAGTCATCAACTGCCGCACCATGCGCGCACGGCTCGCGCCCAGCGCCGTGCGAACGGCAAACTCGCGCGTGCGCGCGGCTGAGCGAGCAAGCAAGAGGTTCGCGACATTCGTACAGGCAATCAGAAGGACGATCCCCACCGCTCCCAATAGCAAAAGAAGGGTGCCGCCCGTATCGCCAACAATCTTCTGCTTCAGCGGTACGATATCGGTCCCCAGGTTTCGATCCGCGGCCGGATAAAGACGGTCCAGATTTTCCTGGACGGCGGCCATCTCGGCTTCGGCCTGACCGATGCTCACCCCAGGTTTCAGGCGCGCAATACCGGCAATCCCATGGATTGTGCGATCGTTATAGAGCAGCGGCTCGCCCTGCCCCAGAGACGTATACACATCTGCGTCGGCCAATGAAACGAAATCCCGGAGGGAGAACTCCGATGATCGTGAATTCCGCCCCGTCCAGGAACACGGACTTGCCCAGCGCCTGCGGGCTCGATGCAAATCGATCTCTCCACAATCGATCGCTGATGATGACGGCCGGTGCCCCGTGCGGCCGGTCTTCCGATGGAGAGAAATCATGTCCCAGGTTAGCTTTACGCCTAGGGTTGCGAAAAAGCCGGAGGAGATTTCCATGCCATCCAGGTGTTGCGGCGTTCCGGGACTTGTCAAATCATAGTTGCGCCAGTTAAGCGCGGCCATCTGCTCGAACGAGCGAGCATTACGCTGCCAATCCAGAAAATCAGGGTATGAGATATCCAACTGTTTAACGTTCGGACGGCTCTCCTACACCATCACCAGGCGATCTGGCTGGGGGTAAGGCAGCGGAGCCAGAACAACACTTTCCACCACACTGAAGATGGCTGTGTTGGCGCCGATGCCGAGGGCCAGGGTTAATACGGCGACAATCGCAAATCCAGGATTCTTCCACAGCGCCCGGACGCCATAGCACACGTCCTGGAGTAGTTGCTCAATCCAAATGAAACTCCACACTGCTCGCGTCTCTTCCGTGACCCTGGTCACATTTCCGAACTTGCGCAAGGCCGCATAACGCGCTTCCTCCGGCGACATGCCGCGCGCGATGTTCGTCTTGCGCCTCCATCTCGATGTGGTCGCGGATGTCCTGATCGAGTTCCTCCAGCATGCGGTTTCGGCGCCTCATCATTTCCCTCCTGTGGCGCCGGTCGGAGAATCCGTGCGATCGCTCCCGTCAGTTTTTCCCACTTGTTGGTCTCGACCGCGAGTTGTCGCCGTCCCCTGGCCGTCAGTCGGTAGAACTTAGCACGACGATTGTTTTCGGAAGTGCCCTCTTCAACCGAAATCCATCCCCGCTTGATCAGCCGATGCAGTGCCGGATAGAGCGATCCCTGTTCAACCTGTAACACGTCGTCGGAGTTGAATTCGATTGCCTTAGCGACGGCATGGCCGTGTGCCGGCCCCAGCAGCAGGGTCCGGAGAATCAACAGGTCCAGAGTGCCCTGCAGCAGTTCGATCCGGTCTTTCTGTTCTTTAGTAGACATTCTAGGCAATGGTATGGTCGATTCCAGTAGAATGTCAAGGTGAGCAGGATTCCCTTTCGGCTCTAATACCGCGTGACAATTCCCGGATGGTCGGCTGCACAAACTTGGAGATTCCACCTGCGGTGTGGCGTTAAAGGGAAGCTGGGGATTTTGGCATGTCGTTTACATGTAAACGACGTGCCGATATGCGCATCAATAAAGAAAAACCTTGCCAACTGCAGATACTCAACGCACTGGGCCTCGATTGCCTCCGCATCCGTCAGCTTGACCACGCGGACGGGAAGTTTTTCGAGTTCCGCCAGTTTCGCCGCTCTCAGGCGACGTGCCCCGGCGACAACTTCGTACTTGCTTTCCTCCAGTTCGCGTACCAGAAGAGGGGCTAGAATCCCTTGCGTCTTGAAGCTGGCGGCCAGTTCTTCGAGGCTCTTTGCATCAAATCGTTTGCGGGGATTGGTTGCTGACTCCGCAAGCGCGGTGATGGGAACGCTGCGATATTCGTGGTTGTTGACTGCATTTTGCGTACTCGGCATGATCTTTTCTCCTCTCATGTGTCTTTGGTTAGGTGTTGGTGGACTCGGCGCACACGTCGGGCCTGAAAACCAAACGGTGCAGGTGTTGGCGTGTTATGCGGCTGCCGCGAGTGCCGCTGGCTCGGGGGCAATGCCCCCGAGGATCACGGCAGCGGTTTGTTGAACGGCTTCCAAGCTCTCGCGCAGGAGATTGGCGTCTCCGTGCCAAAGCTGGATGTAGTCCTGGGATGCGGTTCCGTTCTGAAGTCCGACCGATTGGCAAACCACAAAGGCCACGGCTTCGGCCTCGGTCTCGCGGACTTGTTTGGTGGTCAGGGTGCGGCGGTCGCCACGATGCAACATTTCGTGGGCGATCTCATGCACGAGCGTGGAAAACTCCTCGGCTGGCTGCATCCCTGAAAGCAGCGTGATCTTCCCGCCATACGAGAGACCCTTCGCGGGAGCAATTCTCTCGGAGAAGCTAAGCTCGACGCTTTGCGCTTCCACGAACTTGAACAGGCGTTCGCGGTATCCGCTCACGTCGCCGTTGACTTCGGTCAGGGTTGGGAGTTCTTTGCCTTCGGTTTGGCTGACATCTTATCTCGTGATTTGCGGCCGAGCCTCTGCGCGCTCGATGGATTCCGCCAGTAGATGTACTTCTCGATAGCGGTCAGGCGAAGATGGCTGCTATGTCGATTTACAAGGTCCTAAGAAAAACCGAACGATTCGGCGTCTCATTCCGTGTTTGTGACTCGAAGGATGCCGGCGTTGGATCGTGCGATCAGTTTCTAACGGAGCTGAGCTTGCGCGATTGTTCTGTCTACACGCAGCGCGCTTACGCGCTGGGCCTCGCGCACTTCTTCAGTTGGCTGCACGCCTCGGGAGGCGATCCCGACCACGTCACGCGTCAGATCGTTGGCAGCTACATCACCGAGTTCGCGCGAGGTGCGAAGCAGGGCGCTGTCGGCGCGCGGGGTACGCAGAAGCCCCGCCAGCCACGCACGATCAACCATCGGCTAAGCGTGCTCGCGTCTTATTTTGAGTACTGCATTCGCCGCGATACCGAAGATGGGCGGGGTCCTTGGAAGGGTCGCATCAACCCAGCCTCCGGGAACCCTCTCACCGAGGAACTGCGTCACGGGATGATCGGGCGCGACTTGCCGGCGCGCCAGAGGCAACGTGATGGATTTCGTCGCCGTATTCCAAGAACGCTCCCGAAGAGTCCTGGAGCCCACGGCGATTCAGAAGCTGATCGACAGCGCCGGTTCCTATCGCGATAAAGCGATTCTGATATTGCTGTCTCGCGCGGGTCAGCGCATCGGCGATTGGAGTCCGGTTGCTGGCCGACACGGGATTTTGGGCATGGAACTGGAGGATGTCGATCGCAAACGGCGCTTCATCACCGTGCGGCTGAAGGGTGCGCGCGATCAGCACCGCGTGCCCGTCACCGACGACTTCTGGCCGATTTACGAAGAGTACTTGCGCACCGAGCGCCGCGCGGCGCCGGACGTTCATGCCGTTTGGATCGCTTCGCGGAAGGGTCAAGGCAAGCCCCTTCGCTATGCGAGTTTTGAATCGGCCCTGCGCTACATCGGTCGAAAGGCAGGCATCTCGGTTCATCCGCACCTGTTCCGTCACACGCTCGCGCAAGGCGTACTCGACACCACCGGCAACATCAAGGTCGCGCAGGAGATTCTCGGGCATTCACACCTGAGCACGACAGCCGATCTGTACCTGCGCGTCGATCAGCATGCGATGGTCACTGCGTTGGCGGCGGCGAAGTCCAGCACCGAGCAAGCCACGAAGCAACACTCGTGGCCATCAGCTAAAGCTGCACAGTACGTCTTCGATTATGACGATGAAACGATCTCGGAACTGGAGCGCACCATTGCGCAAGCTTCCGGTGTCGAGCCACCCGGTGGAGATTCTTGATGTGAGCGATGATGTCTGCACTCACATCATGCCGCGCAAGTCGTGGTGACTTGCGCGGCGGCCTCGGTGGCTCTGCGGTTGATAAATTCGGCGGCGCGTTGTGCGTGGGCCGCGGCGGTGAACACTGCTCGGTTGTCAGCAGCCAACACTTTCAGCCAGGTTGCGATATAGGACGCGTGATCTTCGCGCGGTTCCAGAGCAAGCTCCAGGTCGGCGCACAGGAAAGCGGCCCCGAGTTCGGCAACCAGTTCCTCGACCGCGTAACCTTCGCTCCCGAAGCGATGCCCGCCGAAGTCACGGTCGAGCCGGGTCTTGCTGCCTGTCCAGTGGGTGCATTCATGGGCAAGGGTCGCGTAGTAACTGTCCGCATCTTGGAAACTCTCGAATGGCGGCATCTGGATCACATCGGCGGCGATGCTGTAAAACGCACGATTTCCGCCGTGTCGGATGGTTGCTCCCAAGGCTGCGAAGAACTTCTCCGCGTGATCGATGCGGGCCACAGGGTCGAGTGTAGGTGCGGCTTTCGCGTAATAAACTTCCGGCAAGCCGTCGATCTGCTCGACGTTGAAAACGGTGTACCCCTTGAGAAACGGGATTTCCCGGTCGATTTCGTCGCCCGTCTTTTCGTCGGTTTCTTTTCGCTTGATGCTGTCTGCGTAGACGACAAGCGAGCCTTTCTCGCCCTTGCGGATGTGGGCGTCAAGCTCCGATGCCTGTTTGAAGGTCATCCAGATGGGCGCCGCGAAGTTCTGCGCCATGGCGCTTGCCCACAGAGAGAGAACGTTGATTCCGCTGTAAGGCTTCCCATTGTGGCGGAGTGGGCGCGTAATCCGTCCTGCTGCATGTTCGGCGTTCCACGGCCGAACCCACGGCCTCACGCCTTTTTCCAAGTGGCTGACGATCTGGTTGGTAATCCGGGTGTAGATGTCCTGCTTTTCGGTTCGCTGCATTGTGTTTCTCCTTTACGAGCGTTTAAAAAACTTCATTCCCTCGTAATGGAGAGGTGTTGTGCAGAGCGGCCCGAGCAGTCACAGGGCAGCCGGTTTGTGGCTGGCGACAGCTTTACCCTTGACGGCGGAAAGGGCCGTCTCTGCTATGGGTTTCGAACGAGGGAATGAGGGGTTTAAAACGCGGAGAGAACAAGGAGCCTAATAAAGAAGATGACCGCATTTCAGAAAGCAGAGGCGCTGGCAGCGCAGCGCTACGACCGAGACAAGCTGCTCGCGTTGGTTGACGAGGTCACAACGCATTTCCGTATGCCGAACAGCTTCGAGAGGTCGAAGATGCGGGCGGTCTGTCGATACCTGGCCGATGCTCTTGATCGTTGCAGCGGATCAACTCTGCAACAGCGCTGGAACGATTTCGAGAAGAGGTTTTGGCCGAAGTGGAAGGCTGGCGTCGATCGTCGCGGCAGGGAGTATTGGACTTGGGGTGCACGCGTCCTGATTTCTGCGCGGATGATCGCTCCGAGTCTGGACATGTTGTCCGACCTGCGCGTGAACCAGTGGATCGCGCATTTGCCCGAAGATCACCCGCTGGCACAACAGCACACGTCGCTTTTGCAAGCGACTGATTCGATCACATGGACGTCGGCTCACAGCCGCCAGCTGGCGGTTTCGAATGGACTGCGGATTCTACTCGTACGCGGTTACGACAGCCTCCACCATATAAAGGATGACGATCTGAAGTTGCTGTCGGTTCGCTGGTCGAAGGGGACCGACGCGCTCGATGCTGCACTCTGCTCACTCGGCGTGTTTTCTCGGACACCGAAGCGGGGCTCTGCCCGCCACGGCAGGAGACAGCGGATGACGGCGTCGGAACTGGTCGAGAACGCTGGCGTGCCAGATCGTTTCAGGCAGGTCATGATTCTGTATCTGGAAACGTACGAAGCCCGAGTCAGCGATGTCTATCGGACGTTGCGACATAAAGTCATTGCCCTCGCACATTTTTGGCGATTCATTCGGGATAAGCATCCCGACGTTAAGCGGTGCTCCCAGATTCTGCCGCGCCATGTCCGCGACTACATCCCGCATGCGATCAGGCGCGCTCGCGAGGTTCAGCGGGGTCCCGGTGCCGGCGACGAAGTGCGTCCAACTGCACATAGCTGGCTGGTGGACCTGCGCGTTTTCTTTTCCGACCTCTGCGCCTGGGCAACCGAACCCGACTCTCCCTTCAAGCGTTTCGCTCCGCGCACGATTCCAGCGACGCGCCACACGTTTCTCGGGTACGGTTTCGAAAAAGCACGCGAACGCACCCGAGCTCGCATCACAGCCACGGTGCTTGATCTGGAGCGCGAGATGCCGAAGATTCGCGCCTTCGCCCTTCAGCGGTGGAAAGCTGCGGTAGCGGCGCCGAAGGTCGCAACCACGCGCGGCTACCCGTGGTCAGACGAGGTGGATACGTTCTGGGATTGGGCGCTGCTGGAACTGCTCGTGCAGAGCGGGTTGCGCATCGAAGAGGCGAGCGAACTGACCACGTTCGACATTCTCAAGCGAAAGATGCCGGACGGTCGCATCTACTACCTGCTGCACATCAAGCCGTCGAAGTTTGATCGCGCTCGTGTCATCCCCATCGGCGACGGGCTCGGTCGTGTCCTGGCGGAGATCATCCGATACGTAAAACGCTTCTACAACAGCGAGTCAGTTCCGGTTTGCGATCATTGGGACCTGCAGGAGAAGCGTCCTCGCCCTCCAGCGCCGTATTTGATCCAGGGCATTCGCCATCCCAGCACCGCTGGCATTCAGACCATTCGCAGCCGCATCCGCGAGATCTCGATCGACGCGGAAGCCCGCCGCTCGGACGGCTCTCCTCTCGTGCTGCTGCCGCACGATTGCCGGCGCGTCTTTGCATCCGAACATTTGAACAACAACACGCCCGTGCACATCATTCAAGCGCTGCTCGGTCACGCCTCTCCCGACACCGTGATGATCTACGCCAAGCTCTACCCCAGTCAGCTCATCGAGGAGTATCGCAAGACCGTGCGCAGTCTCTATAACGCCTATTACGGCGAAGACGGACTGAAAAACCCGACCGCGGAGGAATGGGCGGCCTTCGCGGCGAGCTGCAACCTGCGCGATATGGGCACGCACCTCTGCGCTTTGCCCACCGGAGAGCATTGTCCGAAGGGATTGATCTGCCTCGGCTGTGCGCATGCGCAGCCGAAGAAAAGTGCGGTGCCGATCTTTCGGCGCATGCTGGCCAGCCACGAGCGCAGCCTGGTGGCTGCGCGAGGTCACAGCGAACCTGCCGGACAGATCGCGGCCCGCGAGATGGAGATTGTCAGGATCAAGGGAGCATTGCAGAGAGCGGAGGAATTGAGCGATGACGTGGCCGCTGCTATCGAACGGGCTCTCTGAAGTCGGATAACTGTCGACTGTGAGCGTCAGAGGACCTACACGGTTGACGAACGTCGCGATGGTTCGTGCGGAGCTCCTCAATCACGCCCGCGACCGGTCGATAAGCGTTGAGGGCGATATTGCGTACTTAACGTGGTAGAGTAGCGCGGAAGGGCAATGTCTACGGGCAGGGTAATCCAGATCCATTTTCGTCGCCGCAGTGAAGCTTGCCATTTTCGCAGCCCTAGTTTATGGCATCTGCGTAGCGGCCTTAAGGTCAGAGAAGCAAGTTCTCCCATCCTCAAAGGACATATGTGATCGTGTCCAAATTCGCATGACCGTAAATCAAATCGAGAATGCGACTGTCGACATTTGAGGGATGGCAAGATTCTCCGGGACGATGGCGTGATGGTGATCTCCACCCGTTCCTACCGCGACAAGAACCCGGTTTGCAGGGTCGCTATTGACCCCGGCACGCATCGAGCCATTTCTAGATCCCATGGGGCCGCTGCAACGCGGTGACTGGCCTACACTATGAGAGATCGTACCAAAGGCGTTGGACTGGGCTTTGCTGGGGGCCGCAGTGATCGTGGTCGTCTGGTCCATGTTCACGATGCCCCTTCATGGGTACGAGCACCTGTATCGTTCTCTTCCGGTTATCGCGAAGATCACATTCGGTATGACCTGGGAGGAGTGGCAGCAGTTGCAGCGACGGTATGGCGTCGGTGCGTCTCGATGCGACCGATTGTTACGTGGATAAAGTTGTGCGAACGCTACAATGTGAGCTTCAGGAAAAAGAGAGGCGAACAACCTCTCAGGGTTAAGGTCGAAACGCGCCTACGTGCATTTCC
>CAWCVQ010000009.1:0-302906 GCA_963799025.1 uncultured Acidobacteriaceae bacterium
TGTCACGGCAGAGGCCGCGGGTTCGAGTCCCGTCGTCCCCGCCATTTCAAATCAGGCACTTACAGAAATGGCGTCATCCCGGCGTAGGCACAAAAAGGTATAAAATAGGCACAAGCGTAAGCGCCAAAAACAGCGCCCTCGACGCTTCCGACCGCTATCTCGGCCTGAGTGTTGCTCCGCGCTTCTTCGCTAGCTGGCCTTGCTTCTCTTCTTATTCCGTATGAATAGCGACACCACGGCGGTTTGGGCCGCGCGCTTCTCACTAGTAACGGCCTGAGTGTAGGTGTCCAGAGTGACGCGGATTGTTGAATGCCGCATCAGTTCCTGCATCACCTTGAACTCGGCCCCGGTAGCGCGGAGCAGGGTAGAGTATGTCCTGCGAAATGTGTGCCAGCCGATCCGCTTCGTGATGCCCAGCTCTTGCGCGACTGGGCGGATGTGATGACGAAGAAGCTGTTGTCCCCAATTCGGGTTCTTTCCCCGATTCTGAGGGCTGGCGAACACCCAACTCTCGGGCGATCGATGGGGCGTTCTGCGGCGCCAGTTCCGCAAACCACGCATCAGATGATCGTGGAGGGGCACGGGTTGTTGCGAAGCTTCTGTCTTACACTTTCCGACGACCTGTTGCACGATCGATCGAATGACCCAGAGTTGTTTATTCTTGAAGTCGACGTCCTTCCACTTGAGCGCAAATAGTTCGCTTTGTCTCAGCCCCGTAGCCACGTCCAACAACACCATCATCCGCTCCCGTGGTTCGAGCGCCGCCAGCAGTTGCCGGACCTCGTTGCAGGTCAGGACGTCAGGAGCACTGCGACGTTTGGCACTCTGCCGCACCCACTGAATCGGATTACGGTCATAGAGATCGTAGCGACGGGCATGGTTGAACAGGACGCTCATCACGTTCCTGATTTTGCAACAGGTACGGGGAACGGAAGGGAACAGTCCGGCAAAAGCGGAGCAATACATGCGGGGGCGTAGTTCAGCTGGTTAGAACGCCTGACTGTCATGCAGGAGGCCGCGGGTTCGAGTCCCGTCGCTCCCGCCAACTTTCCGCGTACACCGTCTATTTTGGGTCGCGAACAATAGCCGACCATTACTTCCAGTTAAGCCCGTTATCCAGCCATTTCGCTGTCGTGAAACCGTTTTCGCGACTCCCACAGAGCTTCCAGCGAAACCCACCTATTTGAGTTTCGCAAGCGCTTGGCCGGTCCGCGGGTCCGGGTGACCGGCCAATTCCCGTGCTGCGGCAGTCCGCGTTGGCGCAGTGCTTCTTTTCTTCCAGGCGTGAAGAGAGATATTGTGCGCTATTCCGCCGCCGCCGCGGTTCTTCGGTTGAGCCGGATCACGCAAGAAAATGGGACCCAATGCGCCGGTGGATCAGAGATCGCGATTGTTCGAAGGCATTGGAGGTCTGGTAGTCTACTTCGTGCCGAAGCCGCGAACTGGAAGCGATGGTGGCGGGATGAATGATCTCTACAGACAGGCTGTTTCGCTGTCGTTCTTCGCGAAAGGCGCTGCTGCAACCGCCGGAGTCCTCATCATCCACGCCGCGTTTCGCGTGCTCGAAAAAACGCTCCCCCAGCGCTTTGGCCGGGCCGATGCGCGATATAAGGTTCGCAAGCTGATCGTCTTTTCCGGATACTTCTCGATTCTCCTTTTCCTCGCCGTCCTCTTTGAAGATCGACTGGGCCGTCTCAGCTTTGCCATTGGTGTGGTGGGCGCGGGTGTGGCAGTCGCCCTGCAGGACGTGGTGGCCAGCATTGCCGGCGCTTTCTCCATCGGCTTTTCAAAGCTCTATGCCGTGGGAGACAGAGTGCAGATCGGCGACACGCGAGGGGATGTGATCGACATCGGGCTGCTGCGAACCACCTTGATGGAAACGGGGAACTGGGTCAGCCGGGACTTGTACAACGGCCGCATCGCTCGCATCCCCAACAGCATCGTCTTGCGCGGGTCCGTTTTTAACTACGCGCAAGGATTCCGGTTTGTTTGGGACGAAATTAACGTGCTGTTTAAAATAACCAGCGATTGCCAGCTTGCCAAAGCGATGCTTTTGCGGTCAGCTAACGAGGCGATTGGCGAGTACCTGATCGAGGCGCAGCGCTCATGGAAAGTGATGAGCGACAATTATCAAAGCGCAAATCCTCCGTTGGAACCTACCGTCGCACTCGTCGTAAATGCCGGATCGCTGGAATTTACCGTCAGCTACGTGGTCAACTACACGAAACGAACCGCCATGAAAGATCAATTGTTCACGAAAATCGTAGCGGAAGTCGCAAATAGCGATGGGCGGCTCGAATGGGCATCGTCGGCAATTATTCCCATGAACCCGCCCGGCGATGCCGGACACGAATCGAAGGCGCTCCTCCCGTCATCTTCGACTCTTGGTCCGGGCCACGCGGCAGATTCCCGTTAGCGCCAGCCCACACTTAGGCCACCCTGAAGATTAAGGTAAAATACTCCCCGTCCGATTAGCATCGAGGCAATCCAATGAACGCGAGATCACTGCTCTCCTTCTGCGCCATATCGGCAAGCTGCCTCCTTCTTACATCGAACCAGCTGTCTCATGCACAGACAGCAACCAAGCCGGCCAACGATCCACCGGCAACCGTTGCAACGACACATTATCCCGACTGGGCTTACCCGAAGGGTGTGCACGAAGCTCAGAAGCCGGACGACGGCGAGCTGTTTCATATTCCCGGAAGCAAAGAGAGCTATACCGACACTCAAATCAATCGGAGCACCAGCACGGTCGATTGGTTTCCGGATCTACACCCTGTGCCTCCTGCTGCGGTAATCGAGGGTAAGAAAGGCGCGTACAACGCGTGTGGACAATGTCACCTTATCGATGGCCGAGGCAAGCCCGATACGGCCGATCTGCAGGGGCTTCCAGTCGGTTATTTTCTTCAGCAACTCGCCGATATGAACGATGACAAGCGGAATGGTTCCGTACCACATGCAACCGTGAAAGACATGATCCCGATTGCGAAAGCAATCGACGCAGCCGACGCGAAGCTGGCAGCGGAGTACTTCCACTCGATACCAGCCGCTAGAACTACGCGCATCGTCGAGACTGATACCGTCCCGGTCACACGGCCTGGCCCGCACAACGTACAGCTGGTGGATGCGAACGGAGCCAAAGAACCGATCGGGACCCGTATCATCGAGGTGCCTGAAGACGTAAAGCGGACATTCTTACGCGATGCCACGTCCGGATTTGTCGCCTACGTGCCAAAGGGAAGCATAAAGAGAGGCGAACTCTTGGCGGTGACTGGGAGTTCTGGCAAAACCCTTCCCTGCGCTTTTTGTCATGGAGACGGCTTAAAGGGAAAGGGAGATTTGTTCCCGCCTCTGGCAGGTCGCTCTCCTGCGGCCACGGCACGGCAACTCTACGACTTCAAGAGCGGCACTCGCGATGGCCGTAACGCCGCTGCTATGAAACCGGTGGTTGCCAACCTTACAGATCAAGACATCGTCGACCTTACGGCCTACATCGTTTCACTGCAGCCCTGAGAGTCTTAGGGACAGATTTGAACGGCCAACTTCATAGTTATGACACAATGAGGTCCCGGTCCTTCCCCCTCAACGGAGCACATCCATGCGTGTAGTTACTCTCCCTTGATTCTTTCTTCTCTTGTTGCTGCATCACAAGGTCAGTTCATCCCCCAAAAGGTGTTCACATTGCGCGGAGGAACTGTCTCGCGTTTCCTGGCCAAAGGCGATTTCAATGGTGACGGCAAGCTTGACGTTTTGCTTGACGGAAGGAACGCTTCGGCGAAACCTGTACTCGTAGTGTTTCTCGGTAACGGGACCGGCGGATTTGGCGTTCCCATCGTCACCACAATCGCCGGTGTTAACAAGGCGCAAATTGCGCTCGCGGGAGATCTCAATGGCGATGGCATTCAAGACGCGGTAGTTACAGGTACTGATACAGTGACGGGCGTCACAGAGTTTGGAGTGATGTTGGCTGACGGGACCGGCAAGTTCAAGACGCCCGTATTCACCCGGGCTTCAGTTGCCGCACTTATGACACTGGGCGACTACACCGGTGACGGAAAGATTGACTTGGTTTTACTAACTCATGGCATCGAAGTTTTCCCTGGGAAAGGGGACGGTACTTTTGCGCTCAGAATGCAAGTCAGGCTGCTCTCTTCCCGAGGAATTTGGCGAGAGAGCGGATTGACTTCATCTTGCGTTCACGCAGTCCGGGTTGAGGGGCTTGTCCGCGACCGGAGTCATGCCCCGGTATTGTGAACCCACGCCGTGATTCTGAAGGTGGGGTCGGGCGCTTACCAGCTCCCAGCTCGCCCGCCAACTGTATTGATCCTTCGAAAATTTCTACCCACAAACTTACCCACAGGAAACTGATTCTTGCGACTCCTTACAGCGACTGGCAGCCCCCGTTGAGAATATAAGTCGCTGAAAAGACGAATGCTCCTAGACTGTCACGGCAGAGGCCGCGGGTTCGAGTCCCGTCGTCCCCGCCATTCATTCCAAAGCGGTTAATGAATGGTGCTTTCACTCAAGCCTACCTACAATTTCACCTACGACGAACGCCAGTGATGAAGTTGTATTTTTCTTAGCCGCGCTTTCTGTTGCCGCACCGGAAACGCACATCGGCGCAAATGCGGTCAACAGCGAAAAACCGCATCAGGGAATCGCGGGCAAAAATCCTGCATCGCATCTGGGGCAGGTGGCAGTGGGAGTTTCAAGCATGATCCGCCCACATACTTAATTCTTCAAGGTTGCCTTGAGAGTCCGAATATCCAAAAACATTCGTTGTGTTGGCTGATTATCGGCTCCGCCTTCGAGCGGAAGAAAGCCGTATTTTGCATACCACGACATCTTGTCACGATAGGCGTCCGTGATGATGCAGCGGCAACCCACCTGCTCAGAAACGGCGATACTGATACGAAAGGCTTCGCGAAGAAGCTGCGGACCCAACCCTTTTCCTCCGAAACGGTAATCGACGGCGAGACGGGCAAGAAGAATGAGGGGCAGGTCATACGCCGGTAATCCTCGCACATGTTTCTTGGGAAAAGAATTGCGCGGAACCGCCGACGTGGCCAAAGTGAAGTAGCCAAGAACCATCGTGGGAGCCGATTCGTCTACAGCGACATAGGTCACTCCGACCAAGATCTTCTGCTGATTTGTCCATGCGTGCTTCTTGAGGTAGTTGTTGAGGGGGTCGTCTTCGCAGTCGAAGTTTTCGACAACATCATCCTCTTGCAACCGGCGAATGATGAGTCCCAATTAGCCCCTCATAAGCCGGACTAATGCATCAGTAGGTCGCGCCGGCTCAGCTCGCGTGAAATCTATCAGGCTCTCCAATTCCTTTTCGTTCCAGGCGACATTCACATACGGCAGCAGAGCTCCCGGAGCGACTCTTTCCAACCGAGGCAGCACCAGAACTGCTCTCTCCCCGGTTGTGCTTTCGCTGAAAATCTTGTGGCCGCGCTTCCGCTCTCCCACGGCCCATTGGAAGAGGGCAACGGCATCGGACATGAAATCCGAATTGCTGCTCACCTGCAATTCCTCTTTCAGAGAACGAACGATCCGGTCTTCAATGGGTGCAAGATCGGCCTGAAACTTGGGCTTCCGGGTGTGCTTTCGCTGAGCCCTCTTTGTTCCAGTGGATGGCATCGTGTTCTCCTCGCTTCCTAATATACTCTATTTTGGATGTAATTTACATCTCTTTTGCATCTGAAATGCATTTAAATCGCGCTCATTATAAGTGAATGATAATGCGTAGTTTAACTGTAGAAGAGCAGAATTTCTTGGATTGCTTGTTGTAGACGAGCGATCATTCAACTCTGCTTGTCATTTCAAGCCGCGGTCAGAAGTGCTCTCCAGATCTACCGCGCCCATGTCTTCGCGCCATTCATCATCTTGAAGCCGTGATAATCCCCGAGGCGCACGCTAGGATAAGTTGAAGGCGAATGAGAGCTATGATTCACAGTGTCAAAGACCTGTCACCCGACCAAAAGCTGGCTATTGAAAGCCTGCTCGGTCTCCCATTTCCGAAGGAGAGCAAGTCAGCGTGCGCACTGTGCCCGCTTCGCCGGAATGGCTTGCGTCCATCCAAAAGGACTCCAGGAAAAAAGGCACCGATAAACTCACGATGGAAGAAATTGACGCGGAAATTGCCGCAGCACGGCGTGAGCGCGGCCAGCGCCCCGGACAATGATTCGGGTTGTCATCGATGCCAACGTTCTAGTTTCAGCATTATTGACCAGCGGCGCTTGCCGGAGGCCGTCATCGACCTTGCCATCCCCGGCGAGGTGCAGTGGTTTGCCTCCGGATCGGTTCTCGCCGAATACGAGGACGCGCTGAAGCGTCCCCGGCTCGCAATCGATTCTGGCAAAGCCGCAGACGCAATGGCCAGAATCAGGCCGATTGTCTCCGTGGTCTCACCGGCAGCAAGCGTCGCCGCGGCAAGCGACCCTGACGATAACCAATTCCTCGAATGCGCCGAGGACACACAAGCCCATTACCTCGTTACCGGGAATATTCGCCATTTCCCAGAGGTCTGGAAAGAGACTCGCATTGTGACACCTCGCGAATTCATTGATGCCTGGACGGCGGTGCCAAGCGTTTGGTCTTCGAGGTCGCCTGCAGGTACTTGTTCGTGACATGAAGGTTGCTGTGCCGCAAGAAGTAGCGGATTGTGAGTTGATGTTCGCCCATCTCCGCCAGCATGGTTCCAACCGAATGTCGGAACGTGTGCCAGCCCACACCCGTTTCTTAATTCTGGAATACAACGTTGTCCTTTTCAGACCCAGCCGCGCCGCTGCTCCCCGTGGCCCAGCGAGCACTCCGCCGGTTTCACGCAGCACGCGAACAATATTCTCGGGTCGCACGCTTTCCAGTGAGCCGTCGTGGTGAGAGTTTTGCGCGGCCAGGCGTAATTCGCCCAGGGGGACCGTTAGAATCAGACCCTGTGAAAGGATCACCGAGCGAAAAGCGATCCGACGGTACGAGCCAAGGCGTCCAAACTAAATGGTTTTTGCAGGAATTTTGCGAAGCCTATCGCTTCGTCGTCTAACGCGCGGTCTGTGTATCCGGACACAAGAACAACGGAAAGCTCTGGCCGCAGCTCCAATGCGGATTTGGCCAGTTCCAATCCTCCCAAGCCAGGCATCACGATGTCTGTGATTAGCACGTGAATCGGGCGATCATGGCTCTGGAAAATCTTCATTGCTTCTTTCGCATTGCCGGCCTCCAACACGGTGTAACCTTTAGATTCCAAGTACACTCGGCATACGTTGCGAAGGGCGGCTTCATCCTCCACCAAGAGAATTGTCTCAGTCCCTGCGGATGGCAGATGGACTAGTTGGAGGCTCTCGTCGGAATCCGCAAGAGCATCGACACGGGGAAGATAAATCTTGAAAATGCTGCCTTTGTCCGGTTCACTGTAAACCCAGATGAATCCGTTGCTCTGCTTCACAATTCCGTAGACCGTCGCCAAACCCAACCCCGTGCCTTTTCCTGCTTCTTTGGTCGTATAGAACGGTTCGAAAATATGAACTTGAGTCTCGGCATTCATGCCCATGCCTGTATCGCTGACCGCTAACAAGATGTACTGCCCTGGCGGGACCTCGACGCCTTGGTAGTAAGAGGCGTCCAGTGCCACGTTACTTGTCGCGATGGTGAGACGCCCACCATGTGGCATGGCATCCCTTGCGTTCACCGCCAAGTTCATGATGACCTGCTCAATCTGACCTCGATCAGCCCGCACTGGACCGACCTGAGGGTCGAGATTCAGCACTGTTTCGACATCTTCTCCCAGCAAACGGGGCAACATTTTCGCCAGGTCCTTCACAACGTAGTTGAGATCGAGGACAGTTGGTTCGAGCACTTGTTTCCGACTGTAAGCCAACAGTTGGCGAGTCACCGTGGCAGCTTGGGAGCTGGCATCTTGAATGCGGCTGGCGTATTCAACTACCTTCTTGGGGTCAGCAGAGGACTCATCCAGAAGCTGTGCGTACCCGCTGATAATCATGAGCAGGTTGTTGAAATCGTGGGCGACTCCGCCCGCCAGTCGGCCAACGGCTTCCATTTTTTGGGCGTGTTCAAACTGCTTCTGGAGAGATCGATGCGCGGTGATATCCTCAACAAAGACTTCGAACCCGCCTGGAAGCTCGTCATCATTTGATAGGCGTCGCCCACCGAGTCGCACTGTTATCATTTTCCCATCTTTACGCTTCCACTTGGCCTCGTAACCAACCGCGGGATCGTCGGATGCATAATCACGAGCGCGGTGCTGCTCCATCGGATTAAGATAAACGTCCGCACCGGTATTGAGGCCCAGCACGTCGTTTGAAGACTGGTAACCAAGCATAGTGGCGAAGGCTGAATTTGCCATGACGATGCGCCCACTCAGGTCAACCCGATATATACCGTAGGGCGCGCCCTCAATAATTGAGCGATACCTTGATTCCGATCGCCTCAGAGCTTCCTCGGACTTCTTGCGCTGAGTAATATCGAAAAAGGTAACGACGCTGCCTCCAACCCGACCGTTCTGGCCTACGGGATAAGACCAGTACTCAGCGGGGAAGCTAGTTCCGTCCGCGCGCCAAAGAACTTCGTCCGTCACGTGCGTCCCCTTCCCCTGCCGGAAAGCCTGGAAAATCTTGCATTCCTCCTCAGGATAGGTGCGCCCATCCGCCCGGGTATGGTGCATCAGCGCATGCATGTTCTTTGCAAGTAGTTCCGAGTCGCGACTGTAGCCCAACAATCGAAGACACGCTGCATTGCAGAGTGTGCAAGCTCCATCAACATCAATGGCGTAAATCGCCTCCGCAGTGGAGTCGAGCAACAACTGCAACTGATCTTTGGCCTGCAGTTCCAAATTCAACTCGTGAATCTGGCTCTCTACGCGTTTCCTTTCGCTAATGTCGCGAATCGCGGCCGTAACCAGAACGCCCTCAGCAGTCTTTAAGGGACTAAGACTAATCTCGACGGGAAACTCTTGGCCATCCTTGCGAATAGCGTAGAGTTCCGGGCCTACCCCTAGCGCTCGTACGCGGGGATCACTGAAATATGCTGCCCTGTGGTCTAGATGTCGATCTTGAAAGCGGGCAGGAATCAGTCGCTCGACCGAATGACCAAGCAGGTCCTCGCGGTCGTATCCGAACAGTTTTTCTGTCTGAGAATTGATGAGGACGATTTCTCCAGCTTCATTGACGATGACCATCGCGTCTGGCGTCGACTCAAGCAGTTCACGGAAGGGGAGGATTGTGGTCTTCACGGCGAGTTACGCGGGCCACGTCAAGGGGCACGCACTTTTCCTCTTCTGATGGGTGCGCCCTCGTCGCATATGGCTGCCTCGGAGAGGGTCCATCCATTGCGCCAGTGCGGCCACCGATCTTGCCTGTTCGGCCACGGTCTCGGAACTCTTCGAGATCCGAGCGGCCATCCAGCGCGTTCGAGCCTGGCAACCCAGTTGCAGCAGCGAGGCTCAGTCAGAATAGCCGGGCCCCGGACGTCGCACCATCCGGGTTTGTTCGGACTTGGCCTCGTATTAACTACGGAGTTCGGCTCTCGGGGAATCCCTCGCCATGGTCTCCGTAAAATTACGGATTCACGAGCGCGCAGCCTACTTGTTTAATTCGTTCGGGATACATGTCAGAGCCAGAGGGGGCCACAGTGCCGGGATCGAGAAGGCGTCTGTTGCTGGCAGACGACTATTCGGAATTGTTGGAGGAAATTCAACAATTGGTGGCTATCCAGTTCGACGTCGTCGGGACGGCTGGCGACGGGTTGACACTGGTCAAGATGGCAGAAGCTCTGAAGCCGGATGTGGTGGTAACTGACATTCGCATGCCAGGGCTCAGCGGAATCGACGCTGCACGTGCCATCCTGCAACAGAAGACTTGCAAGGCCGTCGTTCTTTTGACGATGTACGACGATTCGCGTCTGATCAAAAGCGCGCTGGATGCCGGTATCCTGGGCTACGTTCTCAAGGCGACAGCCGGGGAAGAGCTCATCCCTGCCATTGAGGAAGCACTACGAGGAGGAGTATTCGTCTCGCGAGCTATTGGCTCTCCCACTCGCTGGACTAAGGATGTATGATCAGTCTCTCCCCCGGCGAAAAGGCCGCAAATTAGGATGTGCTGTTATGGCCCTGGCCACTGTGCTTCTTGCCGAAGACCATTCCATTGTTGCCGAAGGTTTGGAGGGGCTTCTCAAGGATCGGTTCAAGCTGGTAGGAACGGTTCATGATGGACGTGCGCTGCTTGCAGCGGCTGATCGTCTGCGGCCTGACGTCATCGTCACTGACATTTCCATGCCTCTGCTGAACGGCCTTGATGCCGTTCGTAAGATCAAAGCAAAGCTGCCCAAGACCAAGGTGGTTGTGCTCACCATGCACGGCGATCCTCAATTGGCCGTGCAGGCATTCCGTGCGGGTGCTTCCGCCTATCTTCTGAAGATGTCGTCCGGAGAGGAGTTGGTCAGAGCGATCGACGAGGCATTACAAGGCAGAGTGCATCTGTCTTCCTTGATTTCAAAGGACCTCATCACGGCATTGTTAGAGGCTAAATGTGATCCCGCAGCCGGGAAGTCTCAACTAACGCCACGCCAGCGTGAAGTCCTGCAGCTCATTGCTGAGGGGCGAACCATGAAGGATATTGCGTCGATCATGAACATTTCCCAGCGTACAGTCGAGACCCACAAATACGCCATGATGGAACGCCTGGGCGTGGACAAAACCGCCGGACTGATCCAATACGCCCTGCGGCTCAAACTCGTTTCATAGGGCGCCGACTCATGCTGACGGGCGACGGAGTGGGGCATGAAACCACGACTTAGAGAGCCGAAGACAGAAGTAAATCAACTCCGGAGCGCTGAACGCGCTGTGCCTGCGCCGGTCTTGCGGACCGTAGACTCGGGCCGCATGGCGGAGGAGGATGCGCGGCGCGAAGCACAACTTTACTCCCGCCTCGTCAACTCTCTGGATTGCATTGTATGGGAAGCGGACGCCAGAACTTTTCAGTTCACATTTGTCAGTCCTCAGGTGAAGCGGATGCTCGGCTACCCACGGGAAGAGTGGCTTGCGCCTGGGTTCTGGGCTCAGCACGTCCATCCCGAAGACGTTGAGTGGTGCACTAAATTCTTCATACAGGCTACAAAAGAAGGGCGGGACCACGAATTCGAATACCGCATGATCGCGGCAGACGGCCGGACAGTGTGGATACTCGATGTGGTCAGTGTACGGGGTGGGCCGGAGGGTCCCCAACTGCTGACCGGCGTGATGATTGACATTACGCGCCGGAAGCTTGCAGAAGCAGCCCAGAAAGAGAGCGCAGAGCGATTCCGGCTGGTATTTGAAAAAAGCGCCGCCGGCATAGTCATGGGCGATACTTCAGGGCGAATCATCCGCGCCAACCAGCGCTTCTGTGAGCTTATCGGGTTTTCGCAAGACGAGTTGCAAGGACGGACGGCGATGGAAATCACACATCCCGCAGATCGCGAGGCAGCGCAAGCTTACTTGGAAGAAGTCAGGTCAGGGCGGACCGGTATTTGCGAACTGGAGAAACGTTACGTCCGTCCAGACGGCCAAGTCGTATGGGCCGGCATCAGTGCGGTGTTCGTATTTCCGGATACCCGCGCCCCGTATTCGATCTCCGTTGTGCAAGACATCACCGACCGCAAGCGGGCCGAATCACTGGTCACGCTGCAAAAGGAGACCCTCGAGATGGTCGCCCAGGGGATGCCGCTGCAAGAAACCCTGACGACCTTGGTGCGCCAGATCGAATTGCGCACCGGTACGGTGGGTTCGATTGTTCTGCTCGACGGAGATGGATTGCACGTGCGGCACGGAGCGGCTCCAAGCCTCCCAGAGGCATATATCAAGGCCATCGACGGGGCCCCGATCGGGCCGCAAGCGGGATCCTGCGGCACGGCGATGTACCGGAGGGAACCGGTTATCGTGATCGATGTGATGCAGGATCCGCTGTGGGAAGACTATCGCGATCTGGCAGCGGCGCACGGCGTGCGCGCCTGTTGGTCGACTCCGATTCTGTCGACGGACCGAGGGGTCCTGGGATGTTTCGCAATGTACTACCCGGAACCACGCGGCCCGAGCCCGGTTGAGATTCGCCTTGTAGAAGTCGCCACGCACCTTGCCGGTATTGCAATCGAGCGCCACCGGTCTGAGGAGTTGTTGCGCGAGAGTGAAGAACGATTTCGCACGATTTTCGAGAATGCAGGACTCGGTACGTCGTTGGTAGACCGGCGCGGCCACCCTATTAAATGCAACCCGGCTGTCCAGAAGATGCTCGGCTATACCGAGAGCGAACTGCGGAGTATGGCGTTCACCGAATTTACCCACCCTGATGACATAGACCTCGACTGGAACCTATACAGTGAGTTGGTAGCGGGGAAACGCGACAAGTACGAAATTGAAAAACGCTATATAAAGAAGAATGGTGAATTGATTTGGGGGCATCTGACTGTTTCACTGATTAAGCACAGAGATGACGCAAGAGCAGAATATACGATTGGTATGGTTGAAGACATCACCGAGCGTAAGCGGTCCGAGGAGTTGTTGCGCGAGAGTGAAGAACGATTCCGCACCATTTTCGAGAATGCAGGAGTCGGTGCTGCGCTGGTCGACTGGGAAGGGCACGCTGTCAAATGCAATCCGGCTCTCCAGAGGATGCTCGGCTATACCGAGGGCGAACTGAGCAATATGGTGTTCACCGAATTTACCCACCCTGACGACATAAACGTCGACTGGAAGCTATACAGCGAACTGGTGGCTGGAAAACGTGATCAGTACGAGATTGAGAAACGCTATATCACGAAAGATGGCCGATTCTTGTGGGGGCAATTGACCGTCTCCCAGGCTAAGAACAAAGATGGTACTCCGGCAAAGTATATGGTTGGTATGGTAGTAGACATCAGTGACCGCAAGCGCGCGGAGCTGGAACTAATGGTCGCTCACCGTCAATTGATGAGGGAATTGGCGGAACGGACCCGCGCCGAGGCGGAGATTGTTCGTCTGAGCGAACGGCTGATCACCGCGCAAGAAGAGGAACGAACCCGGATTGCCCGCGAGCTACACGATGACCTCAGCCAGCAAATCGCGGGCCTGGGCATCGCACTCAGCAATATCAAGCGCCAGGTTCCGGCAGATCAGCGCGAAGCTCGTGAACAGGCCGAGCGGGCTTACGACAAGTTGTTGACGATCGGTGAAGGTATCCGCCATCTATCACATGAGTTGCATCCGGCTATTCTCGAACACTCGGGGCTCGTCCCCGCACTGGAATCGTACTGCTCCGAGTTCGAGTCCCTGACCAAAGTGAACGCAACGGTCCTGGCCGAAGGCCGGTTCGATAACCTCCCCGCCAACACACAGCTCGGGATCTACCGAATTGCTCAGGAAGCGCTGCACAACATATGGAAGCATGCAGGCGTGAGAGAGGCCTGTGTGTACCTAGCACGTGCCGGCCAACGCGTGCTGGTGCAAATCTCAGATCGAGGTGTCGGGTTTGATCCGGCGCAACCGTCCAAAGATGCAGGACTGGGCCTGGTTAGCATGCGAGAAAGAGCAAGGTTGCTGGGTGGCTCTTTTTCGTTCCAGAGCTCCCCAGGGAAGGGAACAACAATTGCCGCCGACATTCCCATAGATTCCGCCCCTTATCCGGATGTTTCAGCTACTTGAGCGAATTGACTCGCCTTACTCTCTACTTACTTCGCACGATGGATGCGGCTATTTGTTCGGAGGAAGACCCGGAGTCTGGTCCCTGAAACTTCAACTTCAGTCGCCGCCGCCGCCCATGGCGGCGATGTCGCTGAGTAGCTGCCCGCCTTGTATAGGGACTGCCAGAACTTCGCCTTATTAGCTCTCATTGAAGCCTTCCGAGATCCGTCAGTCTTGGAGCGATGTTCACGAGGCACGCCATTTCGCCAGTTGGAGTAGTCGATTGCGCGACTTTTCCGCAAGAGCCTGTCCAATCTGATTCCACGAATAGAGCGTTTGCTGTAAGGAGAGGTGCGGTTCGATGGCCTGCTGGATCTGGTGCAGTGCGAAACTGAATTCACGCGACGGACTAAATGCCCCCCGCGCCGAGAGTGGGTAGCCCGAGGGGGAAATATCACGCCCGAGGAATCAATTTTTGTGCCAGGAGCGTGACCAGCAATTTCCCATAAAGCCAGGCGCGGGAACTGCGGTCGTCATGCTTGGGCACGTGCCCCAGTTGGGCTAGTAGGCTCTTCAGTCGCTTAAACACCAGCTCAATTTGCCAACGCATACTGTAAGACGTCAGAGCGTCCGCCGTCGAACCGCTGCAGCAGGTCGTAAATACGATCACGTACTTAGCAAATTCGAGTATTCCCGGCCTAGTGATCATTTGCTTCTTACGCGCTTTGCGCTGCAAGCGCCGATGAGCCTGTTGAATCGTGCAGTCGCTCTTTCGTACTGCAAAAACTGGCGAGAGAGGAAAGCAACAGCGGACAGCAGGAACATACTTCTCCTCCTAACCGAGGTACGTAATACGAAAACGAAAGTTCCCTCAGAGCCAAACCGCAATGAATTCCTGCGGCTCCGTAGAGGTCAGCGCGGAGACACTCTACGAAGCGATCGCCACCGCTCTTGCCGCCTTGCAGCAGGATAACTGGGTAGGAGAGATCGGCCAGGGATTCACAACCGTGACTGTTGTTGTCCAGCAGCCACCCGTAAAGCACGAAGTCAAAATGAAGGATTTCGTCTCATGGCTCGGACGCCAAGGACGTTCTCCCGCAGAAGTCAGGCCGAAGCAAAAGCTGGAGAAAATATTTGGCAAGGTAACCCACGCGAGGACGGGACCGAAAAGGCCATGCAAATAACTCAGCAGAAAGAGATGTCCGAGGTCTCAATGACTCGGAGTTTGGGCCGCTAAACAATTACGCTATGTCTTTGGGAGGTCTCTTACAGAAGCGGGCGGCATTTTGAAGAACTTAAGAAAGGACGAGAATGCCATCTTACCTTAGTAACGAGAGCATCATATAAATCATAACTGTTGCGTGGTAGGAGAGGTCATACTGACCCTGGCCACATCCCCATGAGGGAATCATGCGGCGCTGAAGCGCCGGGTCGTCCACAGTCAGGTGCAACATCGAGTTGTTCCGCAACCTGCAAGAAGGCCGCAGTGAAAAGCAAATACATAGCGCTGAGATTGCGCAAGGAGAAGGCGGCGGATTCATCCGACGAAGCCTTTCGCATGTATGGCTTCGATCCCAGCTCACGCGACATTCCATTCAAACGCTTTTGCAGCGCCACTCCCCGGAAGGCGACCGTTCTGAGAGGAAAATTCTATGGTGCAATCCACGCAACCTCGCTGCTTTGAGGCCCGTTGCCCTCAAGACCTTTTGGCACCGATGGCTTCCCAATAATGCCCTGGTTAGTCGCTGGCGTTCGCACCTTCAAACATTCGATAGCGGCCGATCTTGAGCGCCCGTTCCTCACGATCCTTACGCAGCCGATAGCGCCAGGCCCAAAGCGCTGCCGTCAGCACCACTAAGAGACACGATTCAATAAACAACTTTTCTCCGTCCAGCGGATCAATGGCGTTCCCCTTCAACTCGGGATCCGCAAGGATGCCGTGGATAAAAGTACAAATACCCGCCGCATAGACCAGGTAATGAAACCGCTTCCACTGGTGGCGTCCGAGCCGAAGCCGAAAATAGGATGTGAGTAGGACCAACACAAGCAAGTACGCGCCGACCGCGCCGACGGTATTCTCAATGGGTTGAACTGGAGACCATACTGGAAAGGCGAGGTCCAACCAACGCCATCGAGTCTTCGTCGCGAACAGCAATATTACCGGGTGGGTCAACACGGACGCCATTAGGACGTAAGCGGTCCAGTTGTGCAGCGCGAAGATGTTGATTCGCCGGTGAGGCCAGAGACGCCGCGGACTGTAACGCACCGCGATTAGTAGGCCCAGGCAGATATTTGCCGTAGCCAGAAAAACAGCAAGCAATCCCACGTCCGCAGAAAGGTCAAGTGCGGTCATTCTTCTCCGTTTTCCATGCTCATGCATGTTGGATGCACACAATCCGTCTTCCGTCAGTCCAGTTTGCCTAGTCCTCAGCTGAGCTGATTTAAAAAGGTGATCATCGTCCGTTAGACTGGTGTTCGACCCGAGGACAACGACTTGGACAAATTTGCGTCGCGCTCCCATCGTCGTATTCTTTCGACCTTTCTCCTATTCGCAATCTCAGCGGTTGCTCAGACCGTTCCCTCCGAATTGTTCAACGGACTCAAGTGGCGACTAATTGGCCCGTTCCGGGGCGGGCGAGCGGTTGCAGTGGCGGGCGTGCCCGGTGACTCTACTATTTTTTATTTTGGCGCGGTCAATGGTGGCATTTGGAAGACGACCGATGCCGGCGTTGTCTGGACGCCAATTTTTGACGGCCAGCCCGTGGGTTCGATCGGTGCTCTCGCGGTTGCGCCATCGGATCCCAAGACGATTTATGCGGGAAGCGGCGAGTCCGACATTCGCTCGTCTCTTTCCTTCGGCAACGGGGTCTACAAATCCCTGGACGCTGGCCGAACCTGGGCACACATTGGTCTCGAGGACACGCGCCACATCAGCAGGATCGTCGTCGACCCACAGAACTCGAATGTCGTCTACGTGGGGGCCCTGGGACATGTTTATGCTCCGAACGAGCAACGTGGTGTCTACAAATCCACTGACGGCGGTTCGCACTGGACCAAGGTTCTCGATCAAGGACCAGAAGTCGGCGTCTCCGATCTGGCAATCTGCTCCGGTCATCCGCAGCTTCTGTTTGCTGGCACGTGGCACACGTGGCGTCCTCCGTGGAGCACTTATGCGCCCATCGACCGTCCCGGTGGCGGTCTCTTTCGTTCTCAGGACGGTGGCGCGAATTGGGCTCGGCTCAGCGGCGCGGGCCTGCCAGAAGGCGATTGGGGACGTGTCGGGGTGGACGTCGCGCCCGACGGTAAACGCGTGTACGCGCTGATCCAGGCGAAAAAATCTGGCCTTTATCGTTCGGATGATGGCGGCGATACCTGGACGCTTGCCAACGACGATCCGCGCCTCACCAGCCGTGCCTGGTACTTCAACAGCGTCACCATCGATCCGAGTAATCCCGATGTAATCTATATTCCGAATGTCGCTCTCTACCGTTCTGAAAACGGCGGAAACACCATCTCAATCGTCCGCGGCGCGCCCGGCGGAGATGATTACCACCAGATCTGGGTCGATCCCAGGAACTCCGCGAGTATGGTTCTCGGAACGGACCAGGGCACTACCATCAGCCTTGATCGCGGCCAGAGCTGGAGCACCTGGTACAACCAGCCGACGGCGCAGTTTTATCACGTCATCACCGACAACCAGTTTCCCTACGCCGTGTACGGGACTCAGCAAGATAGCGGCAGTGCGGCCGTCTTGAGCCGCACCAATTATGGCCAAATCACGCCGCGAGATTGGTTCCCGGCCGGCCCGAGCGAGAGCGGATACATGGCCCTCGATCCCAACGATCCCAATATCATCTATCTGGGCTCCAGTTACGGTGGAGTCGCTCGCTTTAATCGCCGGACTAGCCTAAGCCAGGACGTCACTCCATGGCCAGTCTCAACTTTCGGTTCGGAGATCGATCAGCGCAAGTACCGTGCACCTTGGTCTCCCGTCCTGGTGTTTTCCCCGTCTGATCCGAAGGCGCTTTTTCTGGGAACGCAGTATGTGATGAAGACTCTCGACGGCGGCCTGCACTGGGAAACTATCAGCCCTGATCTCACGGGCTCAACGGTGGCCGCGGGCGACAAGAGGCCGCGCGAAACGCCCACTGTCGAGAACGCTAAACAAAGAGGCTACGGGGTGGTGAACACGATCGCGCCATCCCCGCTCAATCGCGAACTGATTTGGGCGGGGAGCGACACTGGTCTGGTTCACGTGACCCGCAATGGCGGGAAAAGCTGGAAGGAGGTTACGCCTCGAGGACTCAGCGATTGGAGCAGGATCTCGCTGATCGAAGCCTCGCATTTTGATCCCGCTGTCGCTTATGCCGCCGTGGATCGCAGCCGCCTCGACGATCAGTCGCCACATCTCTATCGAACCCGCGATTATGGCACAACTTGGCAGCCAATCACCGACGGCATTTTCGCTGCGGCTTTCTTGCGCGCGGTTCGTGAAGATCCGAAGAGCAAAGGTTTGCTGTTCGCCGGAACCGAGCTTGGAGTCTACGTATCGTTCGACGACGGCGATCACTGGCAGTCTTTGCAATTGAACCTGCCGGTCAGCTCAATCCGCGATCTCGTCATCCACGGCGATGACCTGGTGATCGCTACCCACGGACGTTCCTTCTGGATTCTTGACAACATCACGCCGCTGCGCCAGAAATCGGAGGCCGCCCAGGCGAATGCGGCATGGCTTTATCATCCCGCTGCAGCCATCCGAGTGGACAACGATGATTTCGTAGGTACACCACTGCCGCCCGAAGAACCTACGGCAGAGAACCCGCCGAACGGTGCCATGATCGATTATTTCCTGAAGTCTCCAGTGAGCACAGTAACGCTTGAGATTTTTGACTCGCAACACAAGCTGGCGCGGAGATTTTCTTCCGAAGATAAAAACGCAAAGAAGCACGGGACCGTCCCCGTCGCCGAACGCTGGTTCCCGAAATCGGAGAGTCTGCCAAAGAGCGCGGGCATGCACCGGTTCGTGTGGAACCTGACCTGGGGGAGTTCGGGTGCGCCGGCTGCGGATGAAGAGGCAGAAGCTCGCAATCCACCCGGCCCGAAGGCAGTTCCAGGAATCTATGAAATCCGATTGACAGTGGATGGGCAGGTGCAAACCCAGCCCTTGGAAATCACGATGGATCCGCGTTCGTCCGTCACTCCCGAGATCCTGCGCCAGCAGTTCCAGTTAGCGAACCAAATATTTGCCGAAACCATGGAAGCTCGCCGCTTCCTGGCGGAGATCCATTCAGCGCAGAAACAGATTGCAGAGGCCCAGCGCAAACTTGAACAGCAAAGCCCGGAGAAAAAATCAGCGTTGGCGCAGGTCCAATCAGGAATCGCGGAAATCCTTAAGGGGAAAAGCACTGATTCAGGACCTGCAGCTGGACTGCAGGAAGCCTACCAGAACCTTGCCTCAGCGCTGCGAGTGGTTGAACGCGGTGAACGCGCCGCGCCCGCACAGGCCATTGCGCTCTACAGGGAATCCAGCCAACAAGTAAAAGTCTGTATTGGCGAGTGGACTGCGTTCAAGCAAATGAAATTGCCGCCGCTGAATCAGGAGCTCAATGGAGCAGGAATTTCACCGATCACGATCTCTGAAATCGAGCAGGAAGGAGACTCTCTCATCTCGCACTAGATGGGCTGTGAGCCAGCAAAGCAATGGGCGCGCGTTGACGAAATGAAGGCGCAACGGGAACGCACGCCCAAACTCGAATCCGCCCTACAGAAGGCCCTGCGAGCGGAACTTGGTGACCGGGTCTGCGACTGGCAGAGCTTGCCGCTTGAAAATCCAGCGGGCCACCGCAAAGCCTATCGCCGCATAGCACAAATGCATCATTCGCATAAATACCCCAATCAGGATCGACTCGTGGACCCTCAGGGGAGAAGTCAATTTCAGACTCTATTGAAACGATAGCAACGAGACTAAACGTGAGCAAGGCACAACAGTGCCATCGAGATAGCACAGAGGTAATAGGGGTAACACGAACGGGTGGGAACCGGGAAAGCCCGCAGTTTCTGGCTCTTCTCCAGCCCGCAAACTCGAAGTAACCCGAGCCTCAGTGCGCCGCAACCGGCTCGTCCGTTGCCCGGCCGGCCGGTGGCACCACCACCGTAGACAAACTGCCTTCCGCAGTCAGCTTTTGAAATGCTGCCAGATCGCGCCGCTGCAAGTCTTCCCAGCGGCCGATCAGCTCTCCACTCTGCCGCTTCAGCTTCTCGTATTCCTTCTGTTCGGCTTCCGTCGGCGCGGAATCGGCGGTCCCTACGTCCATCGCCAGGTACGCCAGCTTCGCGTCCAGTTGCGGGGGATAGGCCAGCGAATCTTCATTCGCGCTGATGGTCAGGTTGATCAGGTCCTCGCGAACCGCAACCAGCTTTTTCTCGAGATCGTCGGCCGCGGCCACAACCGTTTTCGCGCTGACGTTCTCCGGCAGGCGCCGCTTCAGGCCAGATAACTGAGAACGAACGTCCTGGATCTGATTGACCGTGTCGTACACGCGGCTGAGCTCGTCCCGCGTCTGCAACATCAGATTGAATTGCTGTTCGAGTTCGGCCTGGCTCACCTTGACTCGCGGATCAAGTTTCAAATCGAAAGCCGCAGTCTGGGTTTGACTGCCCGCAGTGATTCGAACTTGATAACGGCCTGGAACCGCCACGGGACCTCGCGCTCCCGCACCATATTCCCACAGATAGTAGCCGGGAACGTGATGTGCCTCTTCGTAGCGCAGGTCCCACACAAACCGGTTCAACCCCGCTTCGGGTTTAAGTTGCTTCTCCGGTTTCTTATCGTCGGGATCGAGCGGTTCTTCCAACGTGTTGTACTCCGCGCTCGAATATCTGCGGATGACTTTGCCGGAAGCATCCAGGATTTCGATTTTGGTTTCAGTATCGGCTTTCGGCGCATCTTTCAAGAAGTAATAAATCACCGCGCCTGGCGGCGGATTCTGCCCCGTCCTCTTGGAAGGATGCCGTTCGCCGCCTGCTCCTGCCTGCAGCCGGTAAGCCGTCCCCGGCGTATACAGAAACGCGTCTTTCTGCACAATGTCTTCGCTGTACTGCCGCAGCGGAGAAAGGTCGTCAAGAATCCAGAACGCCCGGCCATGCGTCGCCACGACTAGATCGTTGTCTTTGATGACGAGGTCGTGCACCGGCGTAGTCGGCAGATTCAACTTCAGCAGACGCCAGTCCGCCCCATCATTGAACGACACGTAGACGCCCTGTTCGGTTCCCGCGTACAGCAGCCCCCGTTTCTTCGGATCCTCGCGAACCACGCGAACAAACGTCGTCTCGGGAATTCCTTGCCCCAGCTTCGTCCAGCTCTTGCCATAGTCGCTGGTCTTGTAAATGTACGGACGCAGATCGTCGAACTGATGCCGATCGGCGGCAACGTACGCCGTACCCGCGTCGAACGGCGAAGGATCAATCTGGCTGATGCGGCTCCACTCCGGCATGTCCTTGGGCGTAACGTTGCTCCAGGTCTTGCCTTCGTCCTTCGTCAGCTGAACCAGCCCATCGTCCGTGCCCACCCACAGCAATCCCTTGGTAATCGGCGATTCCGCCACTGCGAAAATCGTGTCGTAGTATTCCGTCCCGGTGTCATCGAGCGTGATGTCGCCCCCCGAAGGCTTCTGCTTCTCCTTATCATTCCGGGTCAGGTCTGGACTGATTGTTTCCCAGCGCGCGCCGCCGTCGGTAGTCCTAAAGAGCCGCTCTCCGCCGTGATACAGCGTGTTCGGGTCGTGCGGGGAAAGCATGACCGGCGCGGTCCACTGGAAGCGATGTTCCAGGTTCGCGGCACCGCGCGCGTCGGAAAGTTCCGGGATTTCCGTGATTGCCTTCACCTGCCCGATGTGCCGGTCGTAGCGCGTGATGTTTCCCTGATAGTCAGCCGCGTACACGATATTGGGATCGCGGGGATCGGGCGCAATATAACCCGCTTCGCCGCCGCCCACGTCGTACCAGTCGCTGCGGTCGATGGATCCATCGTCGCTCCGACTCGAGATTGCGACCGTGCCGGCATCCTGCTGTGCCCCATATATCCGATAAGGAGTCGCCGAATCCGCAATCACGTGATAGAACTGCGCCGTCGGCTGGTTATCCTGGCGAGTCCAGTTCTTGCCGCCATCGTAGGTCACCGTAACTCCGCCGTCATTCGAAGCGATCATCCTCCTTGTATTCTGCGGATCGATCCACAGCCCGTGATTGTCGCCGTGCGGTACCTTCACCTTGTTGAACAAATGTCCGCCGTCGGTGGATTTATATGCCTCGACATTCATGATGTAGAGCACGTTCTCGTCGCGCGGATCGGCAATCACGTGCATGTAATACCATGCACGCTGCCACAGACTATGGCTCGGATTCACCTGTTGCCACGACTCGCCGCCATCGTCGGACCGATATAGACCCCCGTCCGGATTGTGAGCTTCGATCAGCGCGTATACGCGATCGGAATTCGCGGCCACCGCGACGCCGATCTTTCCGTATGGTCCTTTAGGCAGGCCGTGCTCCTGTATTCGCTTCCAGGTCGTTCCCCCGTCATTCGAACGATAGAGGCCGCTCCCCGGCCCTCCGCTCGACATGTTCCACGAAGTGCGCCGCGCCTGCCACAAGGCCGCGAAAAGAATATTGGGATTGTGGGGATCGAAAGCCACGTCAATGCCGCCCGTGTTTTCGTCTTTGTATAGAACCTTCTCCCAGGACTTGCCGCCGTCGCTTGTCCGGAAGATGCCGCGTTCAGTGTTCGACCCATAGGGATGGCCTAGAGCCGCGACGAACACAATGTCAGGATTGTTGGGATTGATAATTACTTTGCCGATGGCGCGCGAATCGCGCAGTCCAACGTTCTTCCAGGTCTTGCCGCCGTCGAGCGACCGGTACACGCCGTCGCCGTGAGAAATGTTTCCGCGAATGCAGGCTTCGCCTGTTCCCACGTAGAGCACGTTGTGATTGGAACTCGCGACCGCAATGCTGCCGATCGACGAAGTCCCTTCTTTATCAAAAACGGAAGCCCACGTCATCGCGCCGTCAGTCGACTTCCATACTCCCCCGCCGGTCGACCCGAAATAATACGTTGTAGGATCGCCCGGAATGCCAGCCGCGGTCAGCGACCGGCCACCGCGGAAGGGGCCGATCAGCCGATACTTCATTCCTTTGAAAGCCTTGTCCTCGGGCTTCGCAGATTCGGCAGTCTCAGAGTTGTTTTCCTCTGTCGTCGCCGGCTGGGACGTCTGAGTAGTCTCTGCCGGCTTTGCCTCTTTTGCCGCCTTCGATTGCCGCTCCGGCTTGATTTGGGCGCTTACCGCCGCGGCCAACAAGATTGAAAAAAGGATTGCGAAAACCATCCGCGTAGAAGAGAGAGCTGCATTCCTGCGAAACCCGTCTGGGCCCATGTGAAGTTCTCCGGGGAAGAAGTGGACAAGGCGCTATGGTAATCGCTGCATAGGCTTTGCTGCAAAGGGCAGGGAAGCATCGCTAGCAAAATGTGTCCGCGTCCTTTGCGGGCCGAAGGACCTATGCAATTCTTCCGGGAACTGCATCGGTCCTGCGCTTCGCTCAGGAAGACAACGCGTCTGCCAACTGACGCCGAGTCGCGCCGATAGGGCCCGCCGCTCACTTCTTCGCCAACAGCTCTCTCTTCGCCGCTTCCAACTCCTTGCGCGCCGCCGGATCAACCTCGGGATAAGACAGCTTCAAACTCTCCAGCGTGTCGACCAGGACCGTCGATACCACGAGTCGCGTGAACCACTTGTTATCCGCGGGGACTACGTACCACGGAGCCTCTTCGCTCGCCGTATTGCGGATCATGTTTTCGTAGGCGTCCTGATAATCGTCCCAGCACTTGCGCTCGCGAATGTCGGCGGCCGAAAACTTCCAGTTCTTCTCCGGATGGTCGAGACGCGCCAGAAAGCGTTGCTTCTGCTCTTTCTTGGACAAGTGCAGAAAGAATTTTCGGATGACGGTTCCGCTCCTCGACATGTGCCGCTCGAAGCAGCGAATGTCTTCGAATCGCTCGTCCCATATATTCTTGCCGACGAGGGAAGGGGGAGTCTTCTCGCTCTTGAGAATTTTAGGGTGCACTCGCACCACCAGCACTTCTTCGTAATACGACCGGTTAAAGATTCCAATGTGTCCGCGCTCGGGCAGGGAACAGGTCGTTCGCCACAGAAAATCATGTTGCAATTCAGTCTCCGTGGGAACTTTAAAGGAATACACCTGGCAGCCCTGCGGATTGACTCCCGACATCACATGACTGATGGCGCCGTCTTTTCCCGCAGCGTCCATGGCCTGGAATATCAAAAGAACCGCCCAGTTGTCCTGTGCGTAAAGCATATCTTGCAACTCTGCCGTGCGGGCAACCCCCTGCACCAGCGCCTTCTCGGCATACTCCTTTGAGGGGCAATGCCCCGTGTCAGCAGGATCAAAATCTTTCAAACGAAAATGTTTCCCGCTCTCCACTCGGTAAGCTTTTCCCAGCTTGTCAATCTTCATCATCTTCAGTTACTCCTTGGGCGTCATCCTGACCGTAGCCGTTCTTCAGGCGGAGGGAAGGATCTCGCGTGTACTGCGCTCGGTCAGGTCCGGAACCGCAAACGGCTCCGAATTCGCAGCCGTCAAATATTAAGACTAAGTTATCTCACAACTGGCAGGAATGCGTTTCGTTCAACGAAGAGAGAACATTAGCAAACTCTTCGAACGCGCCCGGCTTGTTAGTGATAGGATCACTGTCGCGTCGCTCGTTTTGCCGGCTAGACTGGAGCTGTTTATGAAAGCGCTGCCCCTGGTTGGAGTCCTGCTGTTAGTACTGGGAGTCCTGTCCTTCGTCGTACCGATTCCTCACAGCGAAAAGCATGGCGTGAAATTCGGAGACGCCAAAATCACCGTGGAGACCGAAAACAATGACAAACTGCCTCCCGCTGCTGGAATTGTCCTCATTGCAGGTGGAGTAGTCGCCCTCGTTCTGGGATTGCGCAGGGCGTAGGTCGAACCCGAGACCACCTCGAAAACCTAAGGGCCTGAATCAAGAGTCGCTTAGGCGCTCTTACTCGCACATCTGTACAGACATTCCTGACTTCGACGTGTTCCTGCAGGAACACTTCTTCCACAGGCTGAAGCCCGACATTGAATTGGAAGTAAGTGAAGGAATTACGAAGGCAGCGGAGTGATGAATTCCAGACCAAAGCAAAATCCATTGCGGGAGCGGACGATGGCGGTCATCCGCGAGAGCGTGGGTGTCTCGAACTCAATCTCCAACAGGTCGCCGGGGTTCAGCAGGATTCCTGCATACAGCACCATCCCGCCTTCGCTCATTTCGGTGCCGCGTCCCTCCACCACGGTCGTGGAGAAACCTTTCGAGGTCACGACCCGCACCGGCATATCGACCTCAAGGCGCGGCCAGCGGCGTGTGTTTTCTGAAGCGGCCATGATCCTAATCATTATTCCTGTGGACATTTTTTTCAAATTACGAAGGTGACATGAGCTTCCGCGCGAGCGAGCCTGCAGGAGAAATCCGCGGCGCGGAGCTGAAAACCTGCCGCTTGGGGCCCGTCCCTGTACAATCTGCGTGTGAATTTGCTCAGAAAATTGTGTCTGGCTACGCTCGTCGTCCTGTGGCTGGGCACACTGGCATGGGCAGAGTCCGTTTCGCAACTCCAACCTTCAGGCTACGTCAACGATTTCGCGCATATTCTCGACCAGAATACGACGGCACAGATCACGGACATCTGCCGTCAGATCGACGAAAGGGCTCACGCTCAAATTGCGCTCGTCACCATCAATTCCCTGGATGGGGCCGACATCGAAAGCTACGCGGTCGACCTCTTTAAGAAATGGGGGGTCGGAGCGAAATCCACCAATCGAGGAGTTCTAATTCTTTATTCGATACAGGATCACCGGGCTCGCATTGAAGTGGGTTACGGACTGGAGCCGATTCTGCCCGACGGCAAAGTCGGCGGTTTTCAGCGCGAGGCCATTCCGCTGATGCGGAGCGGGAACTACAACGACGCCTTGCTGCTGGTAACAAGCCGTGTGGCCGAAGTGATTGCGACGGACGCGGGCATTCAACTGACAGGCTCACATCCGCGGGCTCCGACACAGACGGAACCTCAGACCGGCGGCGGTTTGTCGGTGGGCGGGATCATTGGAATTATCGTCGTTATACTGATCATCCTTTTTACGCCGTTACGAAGCATTCTTTTTTGGCTTCTTTTTTCTCAGATGTTCGGCGGACGCGGTGGCGGTTTTGGCGGTGGAGGTGGCGGTTTTGGCGGCGGTGGAGGCTTCGGAGGCTTTGGTGGCGGTAGTTCGGGTGGCGGCGGCGCCAGCAGCAGTTGGTAACCAGTGAGGATGCAATGGTTTCTATGACTTCTGAAAAAACGATCGGCGTCGAGATCGAAAAAAAGATCGACGAATTTGTGAAGCGGGCCCGCGACGCGGCGGGTGCGAATCTAGAGAGCATCATTCTGTTCGGCTCGGCGGTGTCCGGCGATTTCCATGCCGGGCTGTCGAACGTGAACATGTTTTGCGTTCTGCGCGACTGCTCTTTCGCGGCGCTGCAGGCGTTGGCTGCGGTGGCGAAGTGGTGGGAAAAGCAGAAACAGCCTCCACCGCTTTGTATGACTCGCAAAGAACTTGAGCGCTCGACCGATGTCTTCAGCATCGAGTTGCTGGACATGCAGCAACATCACCGCGTTCTGCTTGGGGAAGATGTGGTGCAGGGCTTGCGAATTTCCCTGCACGTTCATCGAGTACAAGTCGAGTATGAATTGCGGGAAAAGTTGATCCTGCTTCGGCAGCAAGTCCTGTTGGTCTCGGGAAACAGTTCACAACTGTGGGACTTGCTGCTGCGTTCGGCCCCATCGTTCGGTACCCTGTTTCGTCACGCCTTGATCGCACTGAAGGGTTCGTCGCAGCCAGGACGACGTGGAGCCCTAGAGGCCTTGTCGAAGCGGGTGGGATTCGATCTGTCGGCGATGAATCAGGTTCTGGATGTTCGGGAAAAGAAAGCTGATCCCAGGAAGATCGACAGCAACGAGCTCGTGGCCCGCTATCTGGCAATGGTTGAGAAAGTCGCTGCCGTGGTCGATGAAGCGTTAGACTCAGATGCATCCGGCCCTGCATAAACGAAGCACATTCAGATTGTAAGGAGGAAGGTATGGGGAAAGGTTTAATCGCGGTGGTCGTAATCATTGTTCTGCTGGTGTGTGGGCTGGCCTTCTTTGGCCAATACGTAAGCGTAAAGAACACGCTGGTCAGCAAGAATGAGGCGGTGAAAAGCGCGTGGTCTCAGGTCGACATCGTGCTGCAACGGCGCTCCGACCTGATTCCGAATCTGGTCGAGACCGTGAAAGGGTACGCGAAGCAGGAGCAAACTGTGTTTGGCGACATCGCCAAGGCGCGCTCGGCGCTGCTCTCGGCGGGAACCCCGCAAGAAAAAATCGCGGCCAACGGACAGCTGGATGGAGCCATCGGCCGCCTGCTGTTAATCGTAGAGAATTATCCGCAACTGAAGTCCAACGAAAATTTTCTTCGCTTGCAGGATGAGCTTGCCGGCACGGAGAATCGCATCGCAGTTGAACGCAAGCGCTATAACGATACCTTGCAGGACTACAACACCTACGTCCAGCAATTCCCCAACAGCATTTTCGCGAACTGGGCCGGGTTCAAACCGAATGAAGCATACTTCGCGGCGTCAGAAGGGGCGCGCGAAGTTCCCAAAGTGAATTTTTCGAATCCCAGCACATCGACTCCGCCGGCGACTCCCCAACCAGCGCCGGTGCACTAAAGCGAGGGGCCGGTGTAGGAACAAATTAGCGCTTTTGACCCTTCGCCGCCTGCGGTCTGGCCAACAAGAAGAGATCGGATTATGTTCGCTAGCGTACAGTGTCAGCCCTATTCCACATTGAGCTAGAGGGCGTATGGTCAAAGAAGCCCCTTCGTCGGATCAACGCGGGATCATCAGCACTCACCATGGTGGATGCGATGCGGAACTTGTCTGAGGGTCCATTCCTGGGCGAAGCCTCGGATCGCCCAGCCGTAATCTTTAGCTCTGTCGAAAGAGGCTATTTTGTTGCGGATTCTTTTGGTGGATGACAACGCGATGGCGAGATCGGCTATCAAGGCGGCGCTGCAACAGCATTCGGAGTGGGTTGTGGTTGGAGAAGCGAGCAGCGGGCGTCAGGCACTGGATTCCTTCCGCCGCCACGAGCCCCAGATCACGGTAATGGATTTCAAAATGCCCGAAATGAATGGCCTGGAAGCGGCTCGTTGCTTAACCGAGCGCGACCCGGATGTTCGCATTTTGATGATCACCACGGATCCCTCCACCCAACTGGAGGAGGAAGCCAGGAAAGCCGGAATCAAAGGGGTTTGTCCAAAGGATGAAATGCATTGTCTCGAAAATGCCATTGACGCGGTGATCAGGGGTGGGACCTATTTTTCCGCGGAAGCGGCGGCGTAAATCCTTCTCTCGGCACGACAGCTTCTTCAACTAACTCTGCCGTGACTACTCCTTCTCTAACCCAGCAGTAATCAACCAGCGTCGTCTTTTTGCGCCAGCGCATGAGATTCCAATCGCCAGAGGGGTGCTTACTTTGTCTTCAGCACGACGGTATTGCGCTCGTCGCCGGCAATTATGCGGTAAAACTTCTTCAGGTCGTCGGCACGGTTTACGGGCACGCTTAGTTCTTTGACTTCGAGCGTGCGGCTATAGTGAATCAGGTTACCGTTCACTTCCGTTTTCGCGTGATAGCTGGCGAAAGGATAGTCGGCATCGACGGCGGGAGGTACATCGTCCACGATGTAGCCGGGGGGAATTGCGATCTCGAACGTATCTGTGTCGCGCGACGGGCCCTCGAATTCAATAGCGAACTGGCGCGGCTCTTTGGTTTCCAATAGGCCGCTGCTTTTCACTCCCAGCACTCGCGGACGAACCAGCAGCAAACCGCCGGCGTTCGTCGCGTAATTCCGCGCTTCGAACGTGTAGTGAAACCCAAAGGGCTGGTCGGTGTGGGTCAGGTTCTCTATGCTGGCATGAGTAATGCTGAACAGCGACAAAGAACCCGCCAGAAGATCTTCGATAGGCTTGATCTGATCCGCAGACTTGGTCACCGAACGCAGTCGCGAACGTTCCGACCAGGCGCGGTCTCCCAGCCTGGTTTCGCTGACCTCACCTTTCAGGGTGCCCAGGGGATCGAGAGTAAGCTTGCCGGTGCGCTGGATGCTGTTCATGGCGGAAGGCTGGCGGGGCAGTTCGACGAGTTCTCCGCCTTCGGGTGTCACGAGCAACCCGTAATTGCCCTGAAGATATCCGCCAATCTCTCCGAAGGGAGTGCTTTCGTTTGTGGGATCGAAGAACAACAACCGCCCTAACTTAGTTTGCTGAAGGGTTGAGACAAGAGCTGGACTGTTGACATCCTCGGGCAGCTTAATCGCCAGAACGGCATGATCAAATCCGTCGTGCACTGGCATGTCAGGCCTGACCGCGTCGCGCTCTTGGTTGATAAGGACGTAGTAAGAGTCCACGCCAATCTCTTGCAGCATCGCAGACATGAGCGTGGCCTTGTCTTTGCAGTCGCCGTACCGGTGTTCCAATACCTCAGCAGCCGAGTGTGGTTGGACCCCGCCAATGCCCAAATAAATCGCCACATACCGGATATCGTGCTGCATGAATTGAGCGAGCGCCCTCATCTTTTCCAGAGGTGTCGTCGCCGGAGCAGTGATTACGCTGACTTGCTTTGTTATCTCGGGTGAAATTTGGCGACGACCACTAGTCAGCCCTGAATACCACTTGCCCATTTCGTTCCATGTGGCAAAGGAATGTGATCCCGCCCCGCCCGGAGGAAAGAGATAGACGATCATTTGTCCGCGCACGCCATTCATGGGCGGCATTTCTACTTCCCGCCGGATTCCCTTCACGTCGTTAATAGTCCATTCCCAGCGACCGCTTCCGCTTCCTGTTGGTTTTACCTCGGGGTAGTTGAGCCATGCCGACTGATACTCCCAGCCGGGCGGAAGTTGCAACACATAGTGGCTTTCCCGGGTAGGGCTTTCCTCTTGCACGGCCCATATATCCTGCAGGAACAGGGGGCGTTCTTCCATTTCGTATTCATATCCAACAACGTTCCCTGGTTCCGAAGCTGGAATGCGCAGGACTTTGTCCTTCACGTCGGAGTACAGTTCGCCCCCTTGGATTTCCAAGAGAGAGGTTTCAACTGCCTCTTTTTCCTTCACTTCATAATCTTTGCCCTGAGCCGGAATGCACCATCCGTGCAGACCTGTGATCTTGAGAAGAGGACTAAATGGGACTATGACAGTTCCGTAATGACGCCCTCCTGGTCTGAGAATCTTGTAGACCATGCGAACGTGGGTCTTGATCTTGTCGATCGATTGCACATTCACAGTGGTTTCCGAATACAGCAAGGCTGCGTCGGTCTTTTCGTCATGAGGAGGCAGCGGTGCCGACGCTGCGGTGTGCATCCATGCTGGCGCGTCGCCGCCGGCTTGCGCGCGGCGCGGGACCGCCATCACGCACGCGACGACGCATAGCAAGAGCCCGATTCGGCGCAAATCAATTGCTGGCGCTGGCGCTGCTGGGTTGCAAAATAACTTGTTCTTCATCGACCGTCCTCACGATTTGAAAGATTTTTCGCAGGGTTGCATAGTGCTCCGGGGGGAGCATCAGAATGTCCACGTTCAGAGCGCGGTTCAAGTGCAGCGTGCCTTTGTCGTTTTTCGCCTCGAGGGTGTAGGTAACGGCCTTGGCGTCCAGATTCTCCGGCTTGGGCACGGTGGAGATCTGCCAGCCGAGAGGCAGGTCAATGGTGACGTCGTCGGATCGCTGGAAGGGAAACTCGAAGTAAACAGGATGCACGCGCTCGGCATGGTCGAAGAGGTGCTTCTCAGGTGCGGCAAACAGACCGACCGGCAACAGTGCTCGCCGTCCCGCGCCCGAGACCCAGCCCGTAACTTTCAGCGTATATTCGGCAACCAGCGAAGACGAACTCTTCCAATCGGGCTGATTGGTGAGTTCTACGTCGCAGGCGACCGGAATGGCCTCCCTGACTTCATCCTCTAGAAATCTCTTGCGCTCGGCCTCGTCGGCCAGACGTTGTTGTACTCGGCGCTGGGAAGCTTCCAGTCCCGTGTAGGCGACAGTCAGCTTGCCTTCTAGTTCGCCGGTATCGCTAAGTTTGAGTTCCGCCTTGCGCTGGATACCCGATTCACGGCTGGCGGGAAGGGTAGTCTGCAGCCATGTTCCGCCATCTTTGTCGAGCTTCAGCCCGTTCACCCCGGTTTCCACCCAGGGCAACATGCCGAAAGGAGTAAAAGCTGCTCCCGGATCGAAGAAGACATCTTTGCCATTCAGTTTGACGACTACAACATTGGCATCCAGCCGCCGCCCGTCCATAGTCTGAGGGAGGAAGAAGTAATTCTGACGATCGGAAACCCACATGCCCGAGGCCTCGAACCCAGCAGACCGCGCCAAGGCAAGAAATAGCCAGGTTAACTCGCCGCCATTGGCGTACTGTTTTTTCCACACCAGTTCGACGTTGTTGAGATCTTTTTCCTTGGCCCGCTTCTGCTCCTGTTCGGTTTTCTCCACTTCGTAGGAAGTGTTCCGGATTTGTTGGACCCTGGTATAGATTTTTTGCAGCTTTACTTCGGGAGAATCGCCGGGCGAAACGATCTGAGCGACTGCCTCGTCCATTGCTTTTCTTTTGCCGATAAAGCTTTCCAACTGCTCGTTGCGTTTCTTGCCGATTTTCTTCCAGTAAGTGTTGGGCTCTTTCTCAAACCTATCTTCGCTATAAATGAAATCGACGCGGGCCTTCAACTCATTTTCCGGCGGCATGTAATCTTCCGTCTGGAAGGCTGGGATGTCGCTCGCTTCCAGGTTGATCACATGATTGGGCGCTTCCGCGGGTTGCGCCGTTCCAGGAGGCAATTTGTTCCAGGTCCAGCGCACGTTCCAGGGAATGTAGTCGCTGGTATAGGGTTTGAGAGAGAACTTTGCGTGTTTGGTGAACAATTCGTTGCTTAGAATCCAGTGCGAGTCGAAGACATAGTTTTCGCTGAAGTCAGTAGTGTAGTAGTACTCGAGAATGCTGCCGATTTGAACATTGGGCAAAGTGAAGGTCTTGGCCACGTACTTCACGCCACGGGCTTTGACGATCGATTTGTCGAAGGCTTTGCCGCTGAAGTCAACGATTGTGCCGTCCGGTTCAATGGTGCGGGCGTGAATATTTGCGACGGTGCCCTGTTCTTTGAAAAAAGGAATTTCAATGTCGGCGTATTTTCGGCCTTCTTCGGTGAGAATCTTGATGCGGAAATATACGTCTTCGTGAGGTGTGTGGCCGCGGTCGTCGCGATCGACCTCGCGGAACAGAATGATGGCGGGCGCTCCCGCCGCCTTGGGCTCGCTGGTCATTTTCAATTCATCCCGCGAGACAGGCTGGAAGTTCACCCCCCAGGTGGGTTTCGAAAGCAAAGTTACCAGGAAGGCAAGCAGGAACGAAACGAAACTGACAGACCGAAAACGGGCAGACAGCATAGCGCTATTCCCCTGAAGAGGTTGTTTGGACCGCAGAAGCCGCCGGCCTGAAGGGGGAAAGCAGAGGCCGCGAAGCTGCCGCGGGGCCGATCTACATCGATTTGTCGAGATAACTTATTGCGTCGAGACCATACAGCCAGGGCTTTCGCATGTCAAGAAATCTTCGTGCGAATGAAGCGATCGAACCAAGGAAGTAGCGGTCATCTGCCCACGCACTTATGGCGAGCTGTTGCGGGTGATTGTTTTCAAAGGTGTTGTGGTTGCCCGATTACACCTCAATTCGTTGCTAACTTATTGAGGTTAATAGGTCAGGAGAATGAATTTCGGAGCAACTCTATCTTTCAATGAGCATGCTAGACTAAGCACAAATTCCTGCCCCCGAGGATAGCAATGAAATTCGGTGTGATAGTTTTTCCCGGTTCGAACTGCGATCACGATGCCTTCTGGACGATTCAGCAAGTCGCCCGGCAGCCGGTCACCTTTCTGTGGCACGAATCTCACGATTTGGAGAACTGTGAGGCCATCATTGTGCCCGGAGGATTTGCCTTCGGCGATTACCTGCGAACGGGTGCTATCGCCAAGTTTTCGCCGGTGATGGAATCGGTGCGCAAGTTCGCCGACGGCGGTGGACTGGTGCTGGGTATCTGCAACGGTTTTCAGATTTTGTGCGAGGCGGGATTGTTGCCGGGCGCCTTGATGCGTAATGTGGGCCTCAAATATATCTGCAAGCCAGTGCAGGTGCGGCTGGAAAATGTCGAGACTCCCTTCACCAACGCCTGCACGCAGGGAGAAGTGTTGACCATTCCGATCGGCCACATGGAAGGTAACTACTTCTGCGATTCGGCAACGCTGGAAGAGTTGCAGCGCAACCATCGTGTGGTATTTCGCTACTGCTCACCCGACGGGGAAATCACAGCGTCGGCGAATCCCAACGGGTCTGTGGAAAACATCGCCGGCATTTGCAGCCCCGGGCGCAATGTAGTGGGTATGATGCCTCACCCCGAGCGTTCGGCCGAGCCGGAACTGGGCTGCACCGACGGAATGAAAATATTCCAGTCGATGATCGGCGTCATGGCGCACCGATAGGCTCCTCCTACCCGAGAAGTTAAAAAATAGTCCGCGGAATTTTCTTGGTTATTAACAGGCTCTGGGTATATTGTCTCTGCGTCTTCCCCAGTAACCCCGGCCCCTAAACCTGATCACGTTACGCACACGCGGGGAGGCGTGTCTTCGATGACACCGAAGCAGATCCTGGATTCCTTTTCAGAGACATTGGTACGAGACGAACGGATTCTAAGTGCGCCAGAACGCGCGCTGGTCGCAGCTCTTCTACAGCATGCGCGTGTTGCGAGCGGGGAAAATCACGAGATTCAGGAAGCAGTCAGGACAGTGATTGCTTCGGCCGTTGGGGAGACCATAGCGCAACGCACTTTCGCCGTGCTGGGCGGCAGCATTGTCGAGCGCATTCTGCAGAGCGGAAGCTTGCCGCTCGGCGACTCGGAGTACGAGCGGCCGGCGGAAATTTACGCCAGAGAGCCGCAGCCACCGTCGGGGCCGGGGCCGCACGTGAAAGCGCCACACAAGGCGCCGCAACCACCCAGTTCGCCCATGCGTACGCCGGGAGAGCCGCAGCCGCCGTCGGGGCCGGGGCCGGGCGTGAAAGCGCCGCACAAGGCGCCGCAACCACCCAGTTCGCCCATGCGTACGCCGGGAGAGCCGCAGCCGCCGTCGGGGCCGGGGCCGGGCGTGAAAGCGCCGCACAAGGCGCCGCAACCACCCAGTTCGCCCATGCGTATACCGGGAGAACCACAGCCACCATCGGGTCCGGGGCCGCACGCGGTGCGCACAGCGGTCGTTTCAGAAACCAGCGCGGCCGTCGTCGAGCGGCCGTTGTCCCTGCCGGCGCGGTGTGTCGTTCTCGATGAATTCCTCGCACCGCAGGAACTTGAGGAACTCATGCGCTTCACTGTTGAGAGTGAATCCGCTTTCAATGCGAGTGAAGTTGTTTCTCCCCGTGCAGACGGCGGCATTGTGAATTACGATCATCGCCGCTCTCGCGTACTCACCGACTTAGAGCATCACGAGGGCGTGATGCTGGCTCGAATCAAGGCCGTGTTGCCGCAGGTTCTGGACAAGCTTGGCATGGAAGAATTTTCCATTGCCCATGTTGAAGCTCAGGTCACAGCCAGTAACGATGGGGACTTCTTCCACTTCCACAGCGACAACGGCAGCGATCGGGTTGCTTCACGACACCTTACCTTTGTTTACTTCTTCCATCGCGAGCCGCGGCAGTTCGAAGGGGGCGAATTGCGGATTCACGACGCGCGTCTGGAAGACGGCAGTTACGTCAGCGAAGGAACGTACCAGACGATCCTCCCGCAGCAGAACCAGATCGTCTTTTTCCCGTGCGAACTGCTGCACGAGATCACTCCGGTGAACTGCGCATCGCAGCAATTCGCCGACAGCCGCTTTACCCTAAACGGATGGCTTCGTCGCTAAACAATCCGGCGTGGCTGGAGTGGATGACAGCTCTGATGGCAGAGGTGTCGCCGGCTGGAGTGTCGGAGGGATCGATAATCAACGAGAAAGCGTCGCGGCAAACTCATTCCGCGACGTTTTCCCCCGATCGTTTCTATTGCTTGCTGGATGAACTGCCCCTGCACTTGATCCCACGGCACGCTCGCGGACCATTTCGGCTGCAAGAAGATCGCCAACCTCTTTATCTGAATCCCGAGTGTTTCTTGTACCGGGAAGGAGAAATCCCGGAGGAGCTGGCATCGCACCAAGATCTGCTCTCTAGATTTGCGGTGCAGGGAACCGTGGCATGGGTGCCGGACCGGACAACCGGAAACCTTCTTCCTTTCTGGCTTAGCCCCAGACTGGAAACTGTCTTGCGCGGTCTGCGCCCGAATGAGCCGGTCCCACCCTCGGTGCCGGAGAGGGAGATGTGCTTGTTGGCAGCTGCGCACATTTTGGTAACGGAAGCCGTTTCCGGCCAACGCAATCGAGAGCGCGAAGAGAGGATCAGGAAAACATCTTCCCAATTTTGCGCGAAAGGCTATGCGCCGCTCGGCGACTTGATCCATCCATTTCACATCGCCGCCCTGCGCCGATACTATCGTTATCTGATCCGCAGCGGCGCGATCGGGCTGGGCGATGGCCAAAGCCCGCGTCGTTACGTCGCCTATAACGAACCGGTGGCGCGCTTCTTCCATCATCATATTGCGGCTGCTCTTAGCATGGTTGCGGGGGAGCCCCTCAAGCCGTCTTACGTTTATCTAGCCTCGTACCAGAGTGGAGCAGAACTAAAGAAGCACACCGATCGGGAACAATGCGAGTTCAGCGTAACGTTCTGCCTGGATTTTTCTCCCGAGCCAACGTTGGCGACGTCCTGGCCTATTCGAATGGATACTCCTACCGTGACGGTCACGGTCTACCAGGCGCTGGGCGACGGTCTCGCGTATCGCGGAACTCGTTTGCCGCACTATCGCGATACTCTGCGACCAGAACAGACCTCGACTTCAATTTTCTTCCACTATGTTGCGGCTGATTTCACAGGCTCGCTGGACTGATTTATCAAGATTGAAGGAGCGAAAGCGGGTTTCACCAGCCGTTTATCGTAAGCCTGAAATAAGGTACAAAACCGACAGAACCTGACTATAGCTATAGGCAAATCGAGTTCCGTCTCGACTGACTTGCACGGGAGCGATCATCACAACGCCCGCCGGAACGCCAGGGCGCAGCTCCTGGACAATTGTTTGTTTTCCCGTGTCGATGCCTACCTTGTAGACTCGGCTGGGAAGCTCGCCGGTGTGGTAGCCGTAGAGAGCAGCGCCGTTGCTCGACCACTGCACCGGGAGAAAGCCGGCTTCCAGCCCAGGAATCGGATGAGGCGAACCGCTGCCGATCGGGTAAATGGCGACGGCAGAATTCGGTCCCACCCCAACCACGAAGCGGTTATCAGGGGACGACGGCCCGCACACCGTTCCTTCCGGAGTCACGGCCTCCGGTTTTGCGCCAGCCAGATCCAACACGTAGCACCGGGTCGCATGCCCCGTTTCGTTCCCGTTGGTGATGATCCGTTGTCCATCCACAAGGAAGCGAGCCCAGCCGCTCTGAATATGTTCCAGCCCACTGGTATCGACAGAACGCGGCTGCCCGGGACCGATGGGCAACAACGTGATTTGCTGGGGCTGGCCGGTAGAGATTGAGATTGCCCACTTTCCGTCCGGAGAAAGTCCACCCGCGCTGCCATCCCCAAGGCGAACTGGCAGAGTTCCGTCCAGCCTTCGCAGCGCCACGGCATACCCTGGTCCGGCCGCTTCACTGGCATCTTCAAAAAGCACGAATTTACCGTCACGCGAAATATCCTTGGCGACATTCCAGTCGTGCCACGATAGTTCCACATCTTCCTTGCTGCCCAGGGAGCTGAACGCCATCGCCAGGCGCTTGGAGTTCAACGAGACCAGGACATTGCCATCGGGCGCGATGTCTTCCAGCGTAATGCCCATGGGCAGGTCAAGCACGCTGCGGACCTTGCCCGACAAGCTGACCGCCAGCAAGTTCAGGTTCGTGCCTTTTTCGATGGCGGTGAACCAGATTTCATTCCCGTGCCACGCGACTCCTTGCTCGGACTCGTATTGTGAGGTGAGAGTTTGAACGTCCCCCGCTAAGTCCACCACGCAGACCGAGCCGCGATTGTCCCAGAGTGCGGGATGATCCATAAACGCGATTCTGTCGCCTTGAGGAGAGAAGCGGATGTTGCTGATCCACCCTCGGCTCTGGTACAGGACCTTGCCGATGGGATATTCCAGACGGCTGTGACCGTCGAAATAATCCACCACGGCTAAATTGCCCTGCGCATTCCAATCGGCCCAGCGAACATCGGCCAACAGTTCCTTCGGAGATCCTCCCGCCAGCGGTGCCCGAGCCAGCATTCCTCCCACCGTTTCCAGTTGACCGTTGTGGCTGCCGTGCACGACGACTGCGAGTTCGTTGGTACGCGAAATGGCCAAAAGATTAGCGTCGCTCAACTCCAGCGGCTGGGCCAGAAGGGAATCTCCCACAGTGGAGAAAAGGCGCACCGGTTTGTCATTCCAAGCGGCGCTGTAGACGATCGAGTGACCGTCGGGTGCGAAGCGCGCTGAATAAACCGTGCCGGCCTCGAACGTCAAGCGACGATAGGCAGGAGGCGGGACCCAGGTGTACAGTAACTGGCTCACTGCCAAAAGCACCGTCGCCGCCGTCAATAGGGCCACCAGCGACCAAGGCAGCAGGGAAGTGGCGCGAGCTTTCTTGTCGGTTAGGGAAGCAATCCGGACCGGCGACGACCCTGACAGAGTCTGCAGCGCAAAAGCCAGGTCCTTGGCGGACTGGAAACGATTCTCAGGATTTTTTTCCAGACAGTGTCTGACAATGTCCTGATATCCCGCCGGAATCGCAGCTTCTTCCAGTTTCGTGACCGGCGGTTCTTCGCGAAGGACGGCAGTCATGGTGTCAACTTCGGTTTCGCCACGAAACGCCCGCGATCCCGACATCATCTCGTAGAGAATGGAGCCGAAGGTGAAGATGTCGCTACGGTGGTCCACCGCCTTGCCTCGCAGTTGCTCGGGGGACATGTAGGCGACGGTGCCGATCATGGCTCCATGCTTGGTCACCGTGGTCATGCTTTCGATGGAGCGATCATCTGCGACGGGAGCCTGGAGCTTGGCGACACCGAAATCCAAAATCTTGACGCGCCCATCGGTGGTCAGAAATAGATTCTCGGGCTTTAGATCGCGATGAACGATTTTTCGCTCGTGCGCGGCAGTAAGGCCGTGGGCAATTTGAAGGGCGTAATCCGCGGCCTCGCAACCTGGGATTGGGCCTTCTTCCAAGCGCTGGCGCAGGCTTTTTCCCTCGAGCAGTTCGGAGACAATGTAGGGCAGGCTGCCCTCGAAGCCGATGTCGTAAATGGCGAGGATGTTAGGGTGATTCAGGGCGGCCGCGGCCCGCGCCTCCTGTTCAAAGCGCCGCAAATGATCAGGATTGTCGCTCGAAGCCGGCCGAATCAGCTTCAGCGCGACATCGCGACCCAGCCTTTCGTCGCGTGCTCGAAAGACTTCGCCCATCCCTCCTGAACCGATCTTTTCGAGGACCCTGTAGTGCCCCAAGAGCTGGCCAGCCATAAATGGTTACACGAGCATGGTCTTGGCTTCGAATGTTAGGTGCGATGGTGAACCGAGTCAAGAGTTCCGAGCCTACATAGGATTGATCAACTGATTTTCAACCAATGCCGCTGCCTGAGCAGTTGTAATGCTATTCCTCAAATCCTCATTCATTCGCTCTACAGCCCTTACTGAAAAGGGCTCGCGCAAGCTTCGCACCGCGGTACACTTTAGCCGGAAGGATAGGCATCGATGTCCACTCTCAGCAGACGTTCTTTCCTGCGAATGGCCGCTGCCATGGGCGCCACGGCGGCCTGGGGTAATCGGTTTGGAACGACGTCCCGCAGGGCATGGCATGAACGCCGCGATCTTTTTCCTGAAGGCGTTGCATCTGGGGATCCCGATAGCCACAGCGTTCTGTTGTGGACGCGGTGGCCGACGACGGAGGGAAAACTAGGTGCGAAGTTGAACGTCGAGGTCGCTGAAGATGAGATGTTCACTCGCGTTGTGGTGAATGCCGCAGCTCCAGTTTCGCCGCACTCCGACTGGACCTGTCGCGTATTGGTTGGCGGGTTGAAGCCCAGCCGCGTCTATTGGTATCGCTTCAGCGACCCCGAAGGCTTCGGCAGCCGGGTGGGCAGGACGATCACAGCGCCGGAACTGGACGACGCGAGACCGATTCGTTTTGTTTTCGTGAGTTGCCAGAATGCGAACGACGGTGCGCAAAACGCCTACCGCAGAATGATTTTCGAGGATGAGCGCGCCGCCGAAGCGGACCGGATCGGCTTCGTGTTGCACCTCGGCGACTTCATCTATGAAATTGTCTGGTATCCGGAGGACCGTCCCCAGGGCATGTACGACCGTCGCCTGCGAGACATCGTGCGCTATCCGCACGGCGAGAAGATTCGGGACTTTCATATCCCAACGACGGTGGAAGATTATCGAGCCGTTTATCGCGGGTATTTGCGCGATCCGGATCTGCAGGATGCGCGGGCGCGCTGGCCGTTCGTCAATATGTGGGACAACCACGAGTTCAGCTGGCTGGGCTGGCAATCGCTGCAGAGGTTTGGAGGAAAAAACCTGCCCGCGCAGACTCGCAAGGTGGCAGCGAATCAGGCGTTCTTCGAATACCAGCCGGCGCGAATCACGAAACCGAGCGGACCGTCCCTTGATCGCTTCGATCCTCCGACGGTGGCAGATACGCCGATCACTTCTTTTGACGATCACGGCCTGGGTCAGGAGCCGAACAATCTTGCCGCCATCGGCAGCCTGAAGGGTTACCGCGCGTTGCGATGGGGCCGGAACGTGGAGCTGATTGTCACCGACCAGCGCAGCTATCGCTCCGAGGAACCTACCGACCGCCCCGAAGCAGCAGCTCTTTCGAGCGACGACTTTCCCGAGTTCATCCCGGAAGCTTCCATGGAAATCCTGGATGCGGGGCGAACCTACAATGGCGGCCGACCACCAGCAGCGATTCGTTTCGGGAGCGTCGAGATAGAAAATTTCAGCAAAGACCGGCCGGCGCAGACAATTCTTGGCGCCGAGCAGAAAGCATGGTTTCTCGAAAGCCTGCATCGCTCTAAAGCGACTTGGAAAATCTGGGGCAACACCACCGCCACGCTGGATATGCGTGCCGATCTGCAAAACCTGCCGCAAGGCATAACCCAGCCGTGGCCTGAGAATGGTTACGCCGCTGCCCCTATGGGCGATCATGGAAGTGCATATGTGGAGCGCGGCGAGATCTATGACTTCGTCCAAGCCAATGGAATCACTGGTTTTGCAACCGTAGCGGGAGATCGCCACAGCTTTTGGGCTGGGTTAGCGGCGAAGACACTGCCACCGAAGCCGTTTGTTCCGGTCGGCATCGCCTTTGTGACGGGTTCGATTTCCGCCCCAGGACTGGTCGAAGCATTGGAACATTCCTTGCCGAAAGACTATCCCCTCCGATCACTTTACATTGGGCAAGGGCCAGCCGATCGCGCTCCGCAGCCAACGGTGAACTTGCTCGTGCGACGTGGAGTGCGCTCCTGTCTCGAGTACGTTAAGAGCGGAGACATCGCAAAAGCGCGAACTCTATCCAATCCCGACCTTTCGCCGCACCTTTCTTTTGTCGATATGGGAGGCCACGGTTACTCGGTGGTTCACGCTACCAGCGAATTCATGGAGACCGAATTCGTTTGTATTCCCCGCCCCATCGAACGCAGTGACCGCCCTGATGGCGGGGCTCTCAGCTATCGCGTTAGATTTCGAACCAGTCTTTGGAAGAATGGCGAAGCGCCAAAAATGCAGATGCAGCTTGTGGAGGGCGATCCAAAATTTTCGTTGTGAGCTCGCCTTCGTGCAAAGTGACCGCCGTCTTCCTTCGCCCGTGCTATAATTCCAGTTCGCCTGCATCCATATCGAGGCAATCCTGTGATCTCCTCTGAAGGCGAATCCTGCGCCATCCAGCGTTCTTTAAAGACGGATCTTAGATACGAGGTCTAACCATGTCTGGCCATTCAAAGTGGGCCACAATCAAGCACAAGAAGGGCGCGCTCGACGCCAAGCGCGGCAAGATTTTTACCCGTCTCATCAAGGAAATCAGCATTGCCGCAAAGAATGGCGGCGGCGATCCTGACTCCAACCCGCGGCTTCGCGGCGCCATCGTCGCCGCGAAGGCTGAGAACATGCCCGCCGACAACATCAAGCGGGCGATCCAGCGCGGCACCGGCGAATTGCCAGGCGCCACCTACGAGGAGTTTTCTCTGGAAGGCTACGGTCCGGGCGGCGTCGCAGTGTTGCTCGACATCAATACCGACAATCGCAACCGCACGGTGAGTGAAATCCGTCATGTCTTCGGCAAAAACGGCGGCAACATGGCCGAGGCCGGCGCAGTCTCCTGGATGTTCCACAAGAAGGGCGACATCCTCATCGCCAAGACGGCTGCCAAAGAGGATGATTTGATGAACATCGTCCTCGAATCCGGCGGCGAAGACCTGAATGACGATGGCGACAACTGGGAAATCCTGACCGAAACTTCCGCTTACGAAGCGGTGCTGGAAGCGGTAAAAAAAGCCGGCGTTGAGCCCATCTCTGCCAGCGTGGCCATGATTCCGCAAAATTACATCAAATTGGAAGGCGCTGCCGCCAACACCATGATTCGCCTGATGGAAGCGCTCGAAGAGCATGACGATGTCCAGAACGTGCATTCGAACTTTGACATCGATCAGAAAACATTGGAAGAAGTCGCGGGATAGTTTTGCAATCAGGCAAAGATGGAAGAGCTGCCCTCCTTTCGGGCGGCTTTTCTTTTTACTCGTCTTGATTCTGACCAGCAGGCATTCTGCGGACCGAAGTTTTCAACACATTCGTGGAAAATGCTGTGGAAAAGCAACGATGTATTCGTGTAAGTGATTCACCGAGAGATGCTTCAACACTTTGCACTGAAGCGGGTGCTGGCACTTCCGTGGTAGAACTCGCGAGCAAAATAACTATGAAAGTCAGACTGGACAAACTTCTTGTGGACCGCGGACTCGCGGGGTCTCGCGAGCGCGCTCATGCCCTCATTCTTGCGGGCACGGTGCTCGTGGACGGCCAGAAGTTCGAAAAGGCCGGCGCGCAAGTTTCGTCCGAGTGCGGGATTCGGCTACTCGGTGCAGATCTCAAGTACGTCAGCCGTGGTGGATTGAAGTTGGAGCGCGCTCTTGAACACTGGAATATCGCGGTCGCGGGAAAGATTTGTCTTGATGTGGGCGCATCCACCGGGGGTTTTACGGATTGCCTGCTGCAGCGAGGCGCTGCGCAAGTCGTCGCAGTGGATACCGGTTACGGCCAGATGGATTTCAAACTTCGCCAGGATGCGCGAGTTCGACTTCTGGAAAAAACCAACGCTCGCTATCTCACCCGTGAAGCGCTCGGAGTTACCGTGGATTTTATCGCCATGGACGTTTCCTTCATCTCGGCTACTCAGGTTCTTCCTGCCGTGATCGGCGCCGCATTTCCGCTGCCCCCCGAAGAACGCCTGGGGCGAACAATCATCGTTCTGGTGAAGCCTCAGTTCGAAGCGGGCAGGGAACATGTGGGCAAAGGAGGGATCGTGCGCGACGAAGGCGCCCGACTCGCAGCCGTAGAAAAAGTGAGAGTTGCGCTGAAGAGTCTTGGCGCGATCCAAACCGATACGATTGAGTCGCCAATCCTTGGAGCCGAAGGCAATCGCGAGTTCCTGCTCCATGCCTTGTTCTAGTAGCGTGCCCCAAGCCTCGCGGCGTGATCCGTTGGTTAGTTAGAAAGCTGCTTTCCTTTCGCGCCCTTCGCGAATTCTCAGCGCGCTTCGCGACAAAAAGTTTTTTCGAAGATTCAGCGGGACGTGGGTGTGCCACCAAACCGCGCCTGTATCCCTTGTGGTTAAAAGCGTGAGATTCTGTACAATCTTTCTTTCATTCATCGACCATGTCCAGTCCGCAACCATACTCCAGGAAAACCGCTGCTATCATTTCACGGCCTAATCGGCCTCAGGTCGCACAGATCATTCCCGGGCTCCTCTCATGGCTTGCCGATCACGGCTACAAAGTCATCATCGATCTGGAAACTTCGCACTATACCAACGGGCCTTCGATCGTGCCTCGCGCGCAAATGGCGTCGCAGCCACTCGATCTCGTAGTCGTGCTGGGCGGCGATGGAACACTTTTGTCCGCCGCCAGGCTCACGGCAACGGTCGATGTTCCGCTGCTGGGCGTAAATCTTGGGTCGCTCGGATTCCTGACGGAAGTGCCGCTCCAGTCGCTCTATCCCATGCTCGAAGCGATTGGACAGGGACGCGCTACGGTCGAAAATCGCTCGCTCATGCAAGTCGACCTGATGCGGGAAGACGAAGTTCGTGGCAGCTACCTCGTCTTTAACGATGCCGTAGTCAACAAGACCGCTCTCGCCCGCCTGAATACCTATGATCTCCATATCGACAACACATTCGTTTCCAGCTATCGCGCCGATGGCCTCATCGTCGCCACACCGACTGGGTCAACCGCGTACTCTCTATCCGCCGGCGGCCCTGTGCTCATGCCGACTGTGAAAGCATTCCTGGTCACGCCGGTGGCGCCGCATTCTCTAACTCATCGGCCCCTGGTTGTGCCCGACTCCGTGGAGATTGAAATCCTGCTTCGCAGCGAAGAGGAAGTCGCCTACCTGAGCTTGGATGGACAACCCGGCTTCGACCTGCGCGACGGCGATCGCGTGCGCTGCCGTCGCTCCGAGCATCAGGTAAATCTGTTCCGCACCGGCACGGATTTTTTTCATGTGCTTCGCAACAAGTTAAAGTGGGGTGAACGATAAAACTGAGGAGGAAGTATGAGGCTGGTCCGAATCGTCCTGGTCGCTTCACTGATGGCGTGCGAAATCTCGGCATTCGCGCAAGACCCGGGTGCCAAGCCTCTTAGCGAATCTTCTACCGTCCTGGCAACCTGGTCAATGATCGAGAAAGACTTTATCTCTGCCGCCGACGCGATGCCGGAGGACAAATACTCCTTCGCTCCATCTTCAGGAGAATTCAAAGGCGCGCGCACCTTTGCGCAACAGGTGGGACATGTGGCGTGCGCCAATTTTGCATTCTTCAAAGAATTCGAGGGAACGAAACCCGACGAGGACTGTCGTTACAACGGCAAGGAGCCGAAGAAGAATAAAGCGGAGCTCATGAAGTACCTGCGGGATTCGTTCCAGTTTGCTGACCAGGCGATAGTCAAACTCAACGGGCAGAATTCCCTGGACAAAGTCGGAGGTCCGTACGGCGGCCCCAGCACGAAACTCGGGCTCACGGTGCTCGCCGTCTGGCATGCCTCGGACCACTATGGGCAGATCGTCGAATACCTGCGCATGAATGGCGTGGTACCGCCCGCCAGTCGCTGATTTCCGCGGTAAGCTGCGATTACAATTCGCCCCGTAGCAAGTCCGAAACTGTTTCGCGCCGCCGAATCACCTTGGCCGACTTGCCTGAAACCAGCACCTCAGCGGGCCGCGGACGAGTGTTGTAGTTCGATGCCAGCACCATTCCGTATGCTCCGGCATCCATTATCGCCAGCAAATCTCCTTCGTCAACCACCGGCAACTCGCGGTCGCGCGCGAAGAAATCCCCGGTCTCGCACACCGGACCAACAACATCCGTGACTTCCGACTGAGCTGTCGAAGCCACGATCGTCGTAACCGGAACAATCTCGTGATACGCGCCGTAGAGTGCAGGCCGGAGCAAGTCGTTCATCGCGGCGTCGACCACCAGAAATCGCTTGCCGTCGTTTTCCTTGCGATAAACTACCGAAGTGAGCAGAATGCCCGCGGGTCCGATAATCGAGCGCCCCGGTTCCAGAAGTAGCTGCACCTGCAAACCACGCAAGGGCGCAGTGAGTGCCCGCGCATACGCTGCCACTTCGGCGGGGAAGTCGGTCCCGTGGTTTCTTTTGTAAGCAATGCCCAGCCCGCCGCCTGCGTCGACATAATCGATGCGGTGGCCGTCTCTGCGCAGTTCGCGGACCAGATCCGCAACACGCGCCAAGGCCTCGCCGAAAGGTGCAACCTCGGTGATCTGAGAGCCAATGTGAACGCTCACCCCGCGCACCTTGAGATAGCGTGCTCCGGCGGCTTTAGCGTAGAGCGACCGCGCCTCGCGAATGGGCACTCCGAACTTATGTTTGCGCAATCCCGTAGAAATGTAGGGATGAGTCTCGGCTGCGACATCGGGGTTCACGCGCAGCGCCAACGGCGCGTTCTTATGCAGACGTCCGGCGCACTCCGCCAGTGTCCATAATTCCGACTCGCTCTCGACGTTGAATAGCATGATCCCTGCCTTCAACGCCGCAGTCATCTCCTCGCGCGTTTTACCCACGCCAGAGAACACAACTTGCTTCGCGGCCTTACGGTCGGCGGTGAGCACCCGTTCCAGTTCTCCGCCGGAGACCACGTCGAAACCGCAGCCCTTCCGGGCTAGCATTCGCAGAATGGTCAGATTCGAATTAGCTTTGACCGAATAGCAGATGGTGTGCGGCAGTTCGCGGAAAGCGAAATCGAATGCGTCGTAACGTTCGCGGATGGTAGTCGCCGAGTAGATATAGAGAGGCGTGCCATGCTGCTCAGCCAGCTTCGTCAGGGCTACTTCTTCACAATGCAGAACAAACCGTCCGCCTCGTCGAAAAATTGCCCGTTTCCTCTCGCGATAGACGAATCCGGGCGAACGTGCCTCTGGGGTTTGACTGCGGGACTTCATTTCTTCTTTTGGGAGGTCTGTGTGCCCCCACGCACTCGAATGGCGACCACAGTCTGGTCATCGAAAGTTTCCATCCCAGCGGAGTGTTCTGCTGCCGCCGTGAAGAGCGAATCCACGACACAGGTTGCAGATTTCCCCTCGCACTCGGCAATAATTTTCTCCACCCGGCCGCGTCCAAACAAGTCACCCTTCTGATTGCGGGCGTCGAGAATACCGTCACTAAAGAACACGAACATATCTCCTGGCTTCATCTTGAACTTGAATTCATCGTAGTCGGCTTCATCAAACAGGCCGAGGGGCAAGCCCGTCGCTTCCACGGCCTCGATCACTTCATCCTTGGCATGAACATAAATAGGGCGCGGCAGGCCGGAGTTTGCAACGGTCAGAGTACGCTGCTCATCGTCCCAGACTGCGTAAATAATCGAGACAAACTGGGCCTCGATACGGCGTTCCGCCAGCGATAGGTTCACCGCAGAAAGCATTTCCGCCGGCCCCGGCTCGATCGGAGCGTGCGACCGAATAATCCCGCTTACCAGTGCGGCATATATTGCCGCCGGAGCGCCCTTCCCGCTCACATCGCCAATGACGATGCCAAGCCGCGACATCGAATACGGAATGAAGTCGTACAAATCGCCGCCAATGGCCCGCGCAGGAACAAACTTCGCCGCTACGTCCAGATGAGCGAGCTTGGGATTGGTTTGCGGCAACAGCCTTCCCTGTAATTCGCGGGCCAGTGCCAGATCGCGCTCCAGTCGCCGTTCCTGCCGCTCGATTTCCTCGTATAAACGCGCATTCTCAATCGCAATCGCAATCTGCGCGGCCAGAGTCGTCATGGTGCGCTGGTGCTCTTCGGTAAAAAATCCGCGCCGGGTGTGCTCCAGGTCGAGGACGCCAATCACTTTATCCTTGTAGACAAGTGGAACCGCCAATTCGGAACGTGTCTCGGGATTGGCCTCGACGTATCGCTCATCTTTCGTGACGTCGGGCACCAGCACCGCTTGCTTGCTCTCCGCCGCCGAGCCAACCACTCCCCGGCCCAGCGGGATTTCATGCTTCAAGTGAATATTTTCGTTGAAACGCAGGGAGAAACGATGCTGCAGTTTCTCGCCTGCCGCATCCAGCAAAAGGATGCTGAACATCTGGTAATCAATCAAGCGCCGAACCAGTTCCGCGATGCGCCCGAGCAACTCGTCCAGGTTCAGAATCGACGTCAGCTCGCGCGCAATTTCGTTGAGCAGCAGCAGAATGCGCGCCTGTTTCGTCGTCCGCGTATAGAGCTGCGCATTTTCGATACCTGCCGCCATGCGGGAGGCGACCAGCGTCAGGACGCGTACATGCTCTTCGTTGAAATAACCGGGTTCCCGCGCCTCCAGATCAATCACGCCGATGACGCGGTTTTTGGTGATCAGCGGAACGGCCAGCTCTGAGCGCACATTCGGAACGGCTTCGATATACCGCGAGTCTTGCGTCACGTCCGCGATGAGAACCGCTTGCCGCAATTGCGCGGCCTGGCCCGTGACTCCCTCGCCGACTTTGATGCGGCTCCGCTCGGCAAATTCCGGCGGATATCCCACCTGAAAACGGAAGCGCAGCTCTTGAGTTTTTTCGTTGAGCAGCAGAATGGCAAAAATCTCGTAGTCGATGACTTTGCGGACAACTTCGGCGACGCGACTCAAGGTTGTGTCCAGGTCGAGCGAGGTGGCCAGCACGTCGGCAACATCGAGCAGCAGTGACTCGACCGGCAAGCGATCCGGTTTAGTAATAACGGAACCCATCGCAGGTATGATAGCAGCCGCGTTCCTGGTTCTTTATCTCGGAAGTGCCGGCGGCTCGACTGGCAGTTTGCTTAATTGTGTCGGGTCTTGGCCAACTATCCTCTCGGCACGACGCAAATATCGGAGAGGTTACGATATTTCTCTGCGTAGTCCAGCCCGTAGCCGACTACAAATTCATCGGGAATCTTGAAACCAACGTAGTCGCCTTCCAGCGGAAGCTTGCGGCGCGATGGCTTGTCAAGCAACGCGGCGACCCTCAGGCTCCGGGGTTGACGCGCCCACAACATCTTTTTTAGGTACGTCATTGTCAGGCCGGTGTCCAGAATGTCTTCCACCAGAATCACATTCTTGTCTTTCATTGTCTGATCCACGTCTTTGGTGAGCTTCACTTCGCCGGTCGAGTCCCATCCACTCTTGAGTTCCTGCGTGGGGCTGGGACGATTGCCATAACTCGATACTCCGATGAAATCGAACGTGGAGTCGAGATCGATATTCCGCGCCAGATCAGAAAGAAAAATCGCCGCGCCTTTAAGCACGCCCACGAGAATGACCGACTCTCCGGCAAAGTCTTTCGTGATCTGCGCGCCCAGTTCGCCCACCCGCTTCGCAATGTCCTGCCGCGAAATCAGCACCTTGAGTTCTGCCATGGGGTTTGATAATAAACTAGGAAGGCTGATTACACACGCAGTGCATGGATGTTGGCAGAGTATGAAGGGCTGGGTTTCTCAGCGAACTCTGGGATCCAGCGGTCTCAGCCCTAACAGTTTCTTACTGCAGACGCAAAGAAATGCCACACGCACGCAGTGAAACAACAGTTCCCGATTTCTAAAATAAGGCATTTACTAAGGCATTACGAGGATCAGGCATTTCATGAATCTGAAAGAGATCCAACTCACGTGGCTGGGGCACTCAACGTTCCGCCTTGAGACACCCGGCGGTGAAACCATCATCATCGATCCCTGGATCATGGGCAATCCCATGTGTCCGGAAGCGGAAAAGAAAGTCAAAGAGGTCGACGTCCTGCTCTGCACTCACGGCCATTTCGACCACATTGGCGATGCGCTTGCAATCGCTAAGCAGCACAATCCAATCGTGGTAGGAATCTTCGAACTCTGCGGGTGGATGGAGAAAAAAGGCGCCAAGCAGCTTTCTCCGATGAACAAAGGCGGAACTCAGACCGTTGGCGATATTAAAGTAACCATGGTTCACGCCGATCACTCCTGCGGTATTTCCGACGGCGACCAGATTGTTTATGGCGGCGAGGCTTGCGGTTATGTCATCGAATTTGCCAGCGGCCTGAAAATTTATCATGCGGGTGACACTGCCGTATTTGGAGATATGGCCATCATTCGCGAGCTGTACGCGCCAGAGATTGCCCTGCTTCCGATTGGCGACCGCTTCGTAATGTCGCCCCGCGAAGCCGCATACGCGTGCAATCTTCTGAAGCCGAAGACAGTTATTCCCATGCACTTCGGTACATTTCCTCAGCTCACCGGCACTCCCAGCGAATTCAAGAAACTTGTTCGGAGCATAGAAGTCGTCGAAATGAAGCCGGGCGTTACCATCGGTGGTTGAACAAAAGTGAGAAAGGGAAACCTGTGGCCCAAAGCAAGAACAGTCAGACGAAGAAAGACGACAAAGCCAGCTGGCGGCACTACAACTTCACTACTGCAGGGCCGATTGATGACTATCTATATTCCATGTTGCACAAACGCGACCCGGTGTTGGCGGAGATGGAGGATTATGCGACCGAGCACAAGATTCCGATCGTGGGCCCGGCCGTGGCGCGCGTTTTGCAGCAGTTGGCGATGATGATCAATGCCGGCACCGTGTTCGAACTCGGATCTGCCATTGGATATTCGACGATCTGGTGGGCTCAGGCTGTGGGCGATAAAGGACGCGTGATTTACACGGACGGCGATTCCAAGAACGCTGAGCGCGCTCGCGGCTATTTCGCGCGCGCCGGAGTTTCCAACCGCATCACGCTGCATGTGGGCGACGCGCTGGAATTCCTCTCGGAACAGAAGCAGGAGTTCGACATCATCTTCAACGATGTCGACAAGGAAGACTACCCGCGCGTGCTGCGCCTGGTCGCGCCCCGCCTGCGCAAAGGCGGCCTGTTCATCACCGACAATGTACTGTGGAGTGGACGGGTCGCAGAAAAGACTCCGAGCGATGCGACAACCAAGGCCATTCTCGAATTCAATCGCAGGCTCTACGATGCGTCCGAGTTCTACACGACGATCCTACCGCTTCGCGACGGGCTGGCAGTAGCATTGAAGAAATAGTGATGGAAGATTCCTCGACGCAATTGCGCCGAAGCGTTGTCATTCTGAGCGAAGCGAAGAACCTATGCCCGTTTGCGTGAAGTGAAAAAATGCGTAGGTCCTTCGCTTCGCTCAGGATGACTAGCACTTTGAGGGGGAAGATAATCCCTCGCTATTTCGGCGGCTGGATCAATTCCACGTCGATGGTGATGGTTATTTCGTCTCCCACAGCGCCCGGCAAAGCACTTACACCGAAGTCCTGGCGATTGACTTTCGTGGTTGCCGACGCGCCCATACGCTGCCCTTTGCCCATCGGATCTTTGATGGGGGCCGACGGCCCATCCACGTCGAGTACAACTTCCTTGGTTACGCCATGAATCGTCAATTCGCCCGTGATCTGCAATTTTCCGGGGCTTGCCACTTTGGTGTGCCGGGAATGAAAAGTGATACTCGGATATTTCTGCACGTCGAAAAAGCGCGCACTGCGCAAATCGTTGTCGCGCATTTCCACGCGTGTATCCACCGAATTAGCGTCGATTGTAGCTTCGAGAGTATCCTTCGACGGGTCAGCCGGATCATACTGTGCCGATCCGCTAACCTTCGTGAATGCGCCGCGCACCGTGGACACTCCTAGGTGGCGTACTGAAAACTGCGCTGCCGTGTGATTGGGATCGATCTGCCAGGTTCCAGACTGGGCTCCGGCCGAGGTCGCCAGCGCCAGCGCCGTTGCGAAAATGAGAACTAGACGAAACATACTTATGGGTCTCCTACCCTGAATTGTTCAGTTCAGCAATGCTAAATGGATTTGACCGGAATCGCCAACAAATCGTCGACCAGGCCGATTTCTTTCTGCAGGAATGGCTCCGCATAAGTCACGCCGCCGAGCATGCCGTAAAAGCGCGCCATGGCCTCGACGCGTGCCCGAATCTCGTCGTGAGCAGGGAACAGGTCTTTCCCTGCATCCTGATCGCTGAATTGCGATTTGTAAGCCAGGATCGAAGCCAACTTCCCCTCAAACTGCTCGCTAGTGTCGACAACGAACGAAGGCCGAATGTCGTAGTAAAGCGTAGCGTAAATAATCTTAAACGGCCGATGGGGAGCAAGATCTAAAGTCCGCGGTCTGAGGTCTGCCGTCCCCTCGCTGCTAGCTGACAGCTGAGAGCTAAGAGCTTTCGCCGGATCCAATTTCGCCAACCCAGCCAGAAAACATGCTTCATACCCCAGCACCGAAGCCGTGTAATGATCGGGATGCCGTCCCTTCCAATAAGGAAGAATGATCACCCGCGGACGCGTTTCGCGAATTACGCTGGCCACCTTCAGCCGATTCTCCCAGGTATTTTCTACGCGGCCGTCGGGAAGGTCGAGCGCCCTTCGCCAGCCGACTCCAAGAATCTTGGCGGCGTCATCTGCTTCGCGGGCGCGATCTTCTGCGGTGCCCCGGGTCCCCATTTCTCCCTGCGTGAGATCGAGGATGCCAGTGCGATGCCCCCGTCGCGCGGCTCTCAGCAACGTCCCGCCGCAGGTTTGCTCTACGTCGTCGCGGTGTGCGGCAATGGCCAGGATGTCCAGAGGTGGGTTCAATGGAAGGAAAGACATGTCAGTCGAGGCTTCCTTGCTCCAGCACGACGTTTTCACGCACGATCAAGCGGTGCGCCGCCATTTCCTTGAGCGTGGGCAGCACGCGGCTTACGTGCTCGTCGGTGTCGACGAAGATAATGATCACGGGTAGTTTCCCTCCAGCCTCGACCAGATGCGAGGTCTCCACACGCTGCCGGCCCAGAAATCCGGCCACCGCATGTATCGCGGTTGCCGCATAGACATTCTCTTTGCGCAGGTAGGTGAGAATCTCCATGTGCAGCGGACGATGATGCCACTGGTCTGCATCGTTCAGATAGATGGTGACTTGCACAGCCATGGCTTCAGGCATTTTACTCGCGATCCCTACGGGCGATGCTCCCATTCGTGCCGCAAGATGCCGTATAACTCCGAGTCAACGAATCGATCCCACTTGCGCACGTGCTCGCGCTGGCACCCTTCGTAGCGCATGCCCAGCTTTAAGAGAATCCGCCCGGACGCGGTATTGTGCTTGAAGTGCGAGGCGAAGATGCGATGCAGACTAAGATCTTGGAATCCGTACCGTAGGATTTCGCGTGCGGCTTCCGTCGCGTAGCCCAGTCCCCAGTACGGCGGGCCTAGCCAATAGCCTAGTTCGGCGTGCTGGTGTTGGTCATCCACGCGCAGCCCGATCCCCCCAATCTGGCGGCCATCATCGCGCAAAGTGGTCGTCAGCCATATCTTGCCGGGTTCCTGCGTGTGCTGAAGGAACACCTTGGCGTCCTCCTCGGTATAAGGGTGTGCAATGCGCAACGTGGTAGCCGCCACTTCTCGCGTGCCGATCAGGGGCACGAGTTCAGCAAGATCGTCCGCGTTGTAAGGACGCAACTGCAAACGTGCCGTTTCGAGAGTAGGAAGCCTAGTCATGTTCAGAGAGCTCGCGCCAGCGCCATTCCGGCGAGTGCGCCGCCCAGACAAAGCAGATTGTTGCTTAGAACGTTGGTCAGCATCAGTCCCCATTGACCCTGCTCGAAATATGCCATGGTTTCAAACGCGTAGCTGGAAAAAGTGGTGAAAGAACCTGCGAAGCCGACCACCACCAGCAGGCGCCAGCGCGGGTCCATCAATACGCGCTCGCTGGTCCAGATGATGAAGAAGCCCACAATAAAGCTGCCGAGGATGTTGATGATGAGCGTTCCGACAGGGAAGGCATATCCAAATTCTCTGGCGGCGAGACGGCTAAGGAAATACCGAAAGTTGGCGCCGAGGATTGCGGCGAGGGATATGGCGAGGAAATCTTTCACGATGGAATCTCCTACAAAATAGTTCGTTTCTGTAGGAGTTATCAGCCTGCGACGTGTCAGCGCAGGCGGTTGTGGCGAACTCCATCGCCCTACGTATTTCTACCACAGAGGGCACAGAGGCTCACAGTGTTGATTGGTGTAAGGTCCAGAGTCTGTGGTCTGACGCGCATCTTTCTCACTTCTTTCGTTCGACCAAGAACCGGGCCAATTCCTTCAATGTGTCCGCGCGTTCGCCGAAACTGTCCAGTTCCGCGAATGCTTCATTCACCAGCGCATCTGCCTTGCGCTCTGACGCTTCAACTCCAAAGAGCGCCGGATATGTCACTTTTTCCGAGGCCGTATCTTTGCCCGCGGTTTTCCCCAGCTGTTCGGAGGTCTGAGTCACGTCGAGAACATCGTCAACAATCTGAAAGGCCAAACCGATTGCCAATCCGAAGGCGCGCAGCTTCGCCTCCTGGCTATCTTTTGCTCCCGCGTATAACCCGCCACTCACGAGGCTTGCCGTGATCAAAGCGGCCGTCTTCGAGCGGTGGATGTACTCCAGCATCTCTTTCGTCGGTTGCGAATGTTCCGCTTCGAGGTCCACGACCTGCCCGCCGATCATGCCGTCAATCGTCCCCGTATCGTGAGCAATCTCCTCGATAATCCGCACGCGGGCTTCGGGCGGACACTTCAACCCTGCCAGCACTTCATAAGCTCGCGTCTGCAGCGCATCCCCGGCAAGAATGGCAAGGGCCTCGCCAAAGACTTTGTGACAGGTCGGACGCCCTCGTCGCAAGTCGTCGTTATCGAGTGCCGGCAAGTCATCATGGATAAGGGAGTACGTATGCAACATCTCCAGCGCCGCGCCCAATTCTTCGATATGCGCCGGAGACGACCCGGCCACCATGCGCCCCGCCTCCATGCAGAGCAGTGGCCGCAGGCGCTTGCCGCCGGCAAACACGCTGTGGCGCATGGCCTTGTGAATCGAGACCGGATGCTCGGTCTCCAGCGGAATGAGCCGGTCGAGCGCGGCGTCGGTCAGCAGCCGTCCTTGTTCGAAAGTTTCCTGAAGCATGAAGCAGTGAGTATAACAAGGCGCCAGCAATGAGAATCGCTCGTTGCGTGCGTGTTCGGAAAACAAAAATAAGGACGCCCCTCGGGCGTCCTTATCGGCACAGAATAAAATCTACGCGGCCGCGCTCCGCGAAAGCGCCGTACTTCGCAAGACTGAAGTCAGCACGTTTTCCACGTCACCGGTGGGGCACACATCGCTGGCGCCCGCTTCCAGCGCGGCCATCCACATCTCTTCGTCAGGAATGCGGTGGGTGCAGACGATGGGCAGGGAGGGGAAGTCGCGGTGCAGGCTCTCGACATCCGTCAGCCGCCAGTACTCAATGTTGAGAACTACGGCCTCGGGACGGTTCCGCACTACGTTGTCCCGCAATTCGTCGCGGGATTGGGTTACGTGAACTGAGAAATGAGGGCGAAGTCTACCGGCCAGCGACCGCGCTACCCCAGGATCTTGCTCAAGGACAACCACATTTTGGATCATTGGTCCCCTTTTCAACCTTCGTCAACGGCGGACGTCAACATTCGACTAGGGCTGCGGGGTGGCCTGAATTCCACAACTCCACAGACATCTAAAACTCTCGAATCGCGGTCAGAATTTCCCCCCGTCTAGCGGCGTGCGGGCAACTTTTCTGTCAGCGGTTCGAACGGTTCGGCCTGAAGCTTCCCATTCTTTTTCAGCAGAATCTCGACTTTTCCCTCCGCCTGTTCCAATTCCTTGCGGCAGGCGGAAGAAAGCTGCATCCCTTCCTCGAACAGTGTCAGAGACGTTTCCAAAGGGATTTCTCCCTTTTCCAGGTCCTGAACAATTCTCTCCAGTCGCTGAAGGCACTCTTCAAACTTGGGCAACGGGTTTCACTCCGTATCGTAATTGTAATGCAACTTTTTGCACCCGGTGTCCAGTCTTTTCGATGGGAAGCATCAGAAAAGTACAGAATCTGATTCCGCAGTGGAAAGATTCCGCAACGCATACCGGTTATTTAGGAGGAAGTGGCTGGGGCGTTCGTTCCCAGCGCTTCCAGCACATCGACCGCCGAGCTGTATCGCCCCGACGGCGCGCTGATCTGCGCGCCCTGGACCATCTGGCGGGCGGCAATCAGCATTTCCCTCGCAATGGCGACGCCCTCCGCCCGCGCAAGCTCCGGAGTCTGCGCCCGCGCCATACGCTCCAGAATCGCATCTGGTACGGAGACCCGAAGCTCATTCTTCATAAACTCCGCATTTCGCACGCTTACCAGTGGCCAGATCCCAGCCACGACCGGGATGCGGCAATGCTCGATCCGCCGGAGAAAGTTTTCCAGCAAACGCAGGTCGAACACCGGCTGAGTCACGGCATACTCTGCCCCGGCCTCGACTTTGAACTCGAACCGGCGAATCTCCTCGTCCATATCCGTCAAACCCGGATTCGCTCCCACTCCAATTACAAAACCCGTTCCGGTCCCAATCGGATTCCCGCCCAGATCGAGCCCACGGTTCAGGTTGTGGACAATGTTGACCAGGCCGATCGCGTCCACGTCAAACACAGCGGTCGCATCCGGATAGTTGCCCATCTTCGGGGGATCACCAGTGATGCAGATTAAGTTCTTGATGCCCACCGCGGCGGCGCCCAGCAAATCACTCTGGATGCACAACACATTGCGATCGCGACAGGTATAGTGCAAAATCGCGTCCAAGCCGACTTCGCGCTGAATCAGCAGCGAGAGCGCCTGATTGCTCATGCGCGCCGAGGCTCGCGGGCTATCCGGAATGTTGACCGCATCCACGCCCACGGACCTCACAAACCGCGCCCCCTCGATTTCTTTCTGAACGTCAGTCCCTTTCGGAGGAACGATCTCGACCATGGTGACGAACTCGCCTCGAGCCAGCTTAGCGCCGAGCAGCGACCGCTCCTGCATCGGCACAGCGGGAACCGCTAGTGGCGCGGACGAACTGCCCACCGCAGGTTTGGAAGTCGCTTTTCCCCGGGCCTCGCCGACGCGCAGAGCCGATTTCATCACGCGGATGTGTTCTGGAGTAGTACCGCAGCACCCGCCCACCAGGCGTACTCCGGCTGCCACAAACTTGCGCGCATAGCTCGCCATATATTCCGGCGAACATAAATAAATATTTCTGCCATCCACCGATCGCGGAATCCCCGCGTTGGGCTGCGCGGCCAAGGGAAGGGAAGTGGCGGCGCGCACCCGTTCCATCGCGTCCAGCATGGCCACTGGACCCACGCTGCAGTTGCATCCAATCACGTCCGCTCCCCATTCCGTTAATTTCGGAACGAATGTCTGCGGATCGGACCCGTCCAGGCAGTTGCCGTCCTCGTCGATGGTGACCTGCGCCACCAGCGGTATCGAGGCGCTCACCTCCCTGGCGGCCAGCATGGCCTGATGGATTTCCTCCATGTATCCGAAGGTCTCAAGAATCAACAGATCGATGCCGGCCTCGACCAGCACCTCAATCTGCTGTCGAAAGGCCGCGCGCGCTTCTTGAAACGAAGTTTTCCCCAGAGGTTCAATTCTGGTTCCCAGCGGGCCAACCGATCCCGCCACCCACACATCGAAGCTTTTAGCGGCTTCACGAGCGATGCGCACGCCAGCTCGGTTGACGTCGTTTACTTTGTCCGCCAGACTGTGCCGCCCCAGGCGAAACGAATTGCCACCGAAGGTATTGGTTTCAATAATCTCGGCTCCCGCTTGCAAATACTCGTGGTGAATGCCGCGAATCAAATCGGGCTGGGAGAGATTCAGCTCGTCATAAGACCGGTTGATAAAGATGCCCTTGGCGTAGAGCAGCGTCCCCATGGCGCCATCGCACAACACCGGGGCCTGCTTGATCCGAGCCAGAAAGTCAGCTGCCATAGATGTTTTGAGAATACAGGATGAGAAACGATTCGTGCATCTTCATGATAACCATACCGGGAGAGGGCGCTGGAAGAAGCGGCATTCCACTTCGCGGGTTTCAGGCGAGGTCCGCGTGAGCCCGACCTACCGGTCTGTTATAATCCACCATTTTACAATTAAATCTCCCTTTTTCATGTCGTTAGGAGCATGCCGTTTGAAGAGAAGCATCCTCGTTCTCATGGTGGGATTGTGCGTCTGCCTCAGTTTCATCGGTTGCAGTTCAACTGGGAAGAAGAGTCCGCCTAGCGGTCTGCCGCATCGAGTTCTGGCTTCTCAGAGCGTCACCTCGACCTCGACTTTCGGCGGCCTGGTGATCATCGATGGCAACTACGATATTCTGCCTCGGATCGCTCGACTGGGAGCCGGTAGCAGCCCTGGTTTGATGGCAGTGTCGCCGACTCGTAACATCGCGGCAGCATTCGATTCGAGCAGCAATACGGTCTTCGCCGTCGACACCACCAAGGAGGCTGCCTTGGGAAATGTGCACCTCCATGGGCTCACCTACAGCATGGTGATTCCCACTTCCACTCCGTTCGGCTACGCCGCGGTTCCCACGGCCACGATCAACGGCTTTTCTTTCACTGGCGCACTGGAAGTGATGAATTTCGCGGGCGGGGGCCTCACCACCTCGATTGCCGTCACCAACGCGCAAACCGTAATCTCGAACGCAAACGGCACGCAAGTTCTGGTTTTCAGCAACGATTCCAACTCGATTACCGCGCTTACCCCCGGCGCCGCCGTGCCTCCGGTCGATACCAGTTGTTTGACCAATCCCCCAAATGCGGTTTGCACCATCATTCCGGGCTTCGACCGGCCCGTTTACGGCATCATCAACGGCAACACCGCTTACATTCTGAACTGTGGTCCGCAGTGCGGAGGCGTTCAGTCCAGCGTGATGGTCTTCGACCTTCCGAGCCTGACCGTCACTCAAACGATCCCTGTTGACGCCGCCACCTGGGCGTTATTGAACGGCTCGACCCTCTACGTAGCCGGCACTTCGCCCACGAATCATGCGTGCACCGGACAGACGACTGCGGCCACCGTCTGCGGACGTCTCGATATCGTCGATCTAAGCTCGGGAACGGTCACTGGCACCGCCGTAATCACCGACGGCTACCATTGGCGCATGGATCTCACCACTGACGGCCAGCTCTTTATCGGATCGCACGACTGCACCAACATCGGCAACGTCAACAATCCGAGCGGCGAAGTTCGCGGCTGTTTATCCATCTACAGAACCGGCGACAAATCTGTATTCTTCCCTCCCGACAACGGCGACGTAAACGGCCTGCAGGGTTTTACTACCCGCCTCGTCGAATACGTGGCTGAAGGTGGCGTCTTGCGCGTGTACGACATTCCCCAAGACACCCTGCACATCAACGCGGATTTGCTGCCGCAGGGGACCATCGACATCGTGGGGTATGTCGGGGATGTGAAGGCGATCGACTTCTTCTAGAGGCTGCCGGACCTTCGAACCCAAGGGTAAACGCTGCTTTCGGCATTTGGGGGGGCAGCTTGGAGACGCTGGGTACCTGCTTTTTGAGCTTGCAGGACGCAAGCACATTGACGGCTGCTGACTCTGGCTACGATCAACTGGTGACAAATCGCCAATTCAGGAATCAACCGAGCCAGCCAGGCTCGTTCCAGCCAATGTGCCTCTCACTTGCCCGGCTCCAGCACCAGCCGGTGCACCCTCGCCGCGTCCACCGCCTTTTCGCTAAAAGGCAAAGGAAACGTAGTGCCTCCGTACCACGCTTTCCACTGGTCCATATAGTACGGACTCAAGAAATTTCCGCCCTGCCCGGTGACAATGTTCAGCGTCGACTGATCCAAGTCCGCCAAATTTGCGGTGAACCGCTCCGACGGCCCATGGTGCCGCGTTACCGCTTTGACCGTATACGCACTGCCTGACTGCTCCTGTACGCCCGGTCCCGACCAGCGTCGAATGATCGGAATCTTTCCCAGCACCGGATGCTCAATGTCCACCGCATTGAAGTCGCCCCACCGCCATGACGCCAAATCCTTCGGGACCGTCGGACCATTCACTGCCGCCTCCACCGCAGCGGTCAGGAGTTCGTCGTAATTCGGAAATGCATCCGGCAGCCACCGCTTGGGCCGGTGCAGCAAAATATTTTCCAGCCACACCGAACGCATCTGCCACGAATATGTCTTCCAGCTCAAACCCTCATCCTGTTTCGAAGGATCGGCGGGCGCGCTTCCCAGCTTCGGTTCAAGCAGCAACCGCCTCAGTTCAAAAATAGAATTCCAAGCGATTGTCGGCGCCGCCGCTGAGGCCTGCATCCGTCCATCCCAACTGCGCATGATATCGGCAGCTTGTTTGGCCCGCGCAGAAGGTTTCGTGGCGTGATCGACTGCGTAAACCAGACGCTCGGCCGCAAACAAATCAGCTTCGGAGTGAATATCAGTCTGCAGTGTAAGCATGTCCGCCGAAGAGAACTGCCGTCCCGATTCCAGCACGTGATAAATCCGCGCTGTACGCCAGGGAGCTTCCCACTCCATGCTGAGTGAATTCGGATAATTGTCTGGCGTGATTCTTCCGTTTGCCGTGCCAATAATGCCCGACGGCGGATTGTAAATGCTGGGCAGCTTTTCAAATGGAATGTAAGAAGTCCATTCGTGCGCGTTGTCTGCTCCGCTTACCGGAAGACTCCCATCCCCCGCGGCGCGGATCGGGATCTTTCCCGTGGTTTGATACCCAATGTTTCCATCCACATCGGCATACACAACGTTCTGCCCCGGCGCATCGAACTGCGAAAATGCGCGCCGGAATTCCTGCCAGTTCTGCGCCGCATTCACATCGAACAATGGAATATGCAACACGTCATAGAGCGTCCAACGCAAAGCCAGAGGCCGCGTTTCACCGGCAACCAGTTCGGTGATGATGGGCCCGTGCCGCGTGCTCCTCACATCCACGCTCACGTCCGCCTTGTCCTTGATGTGAATCACCTCGACGCGATGTGCCGGCTGCACCCATCCGCTCGGCGTCTGGTAAGCACCCTGCTGATTGAAATTCTCGATGTAAACGTCAGTCACAGTCGGACCGACGTTCGTAAATCCCCACGCGATCCGCTGATTGTGACCCACGATGACATAAGGCATGCCTGGCAGCGTAACTCCCGCAACATCCAGAGTTCCGGCGTGCAAGTGCGCTTCGTACCACAGGTTCGGCATCTGGTGGCCGAGGTGCATGTCATCCGAAAGCAGCGGCTTTCCCGTCACCGTGTGCGCCCCCGATACTACCCAGTCGTTCGATCCATTCACGGGCAAGCCTTCCGGCAGATCTTCTCGTGAAAAAATTCGATTTCGGGTCACTGAGTTGTCGGGAGAATCCTGGTCATCCTCATCGTCTGAATCGCCGGCATTGGTGTCGGGCTGATTCAGGTCCTCCCGCATCACGGTCGGCGGCCGGTCACGCCAGGAGCGGTTCACGTATAAATCGGCGGTTAACTCTGGGCCCAGCTTGGCTAGGATTTTCTCGCGGGCCAGCGCGTCAAAGAAATAGTGATAGTTCAAATCCTTGACCATCTCGTTGGCGATGACCACCGAGTCTTCCGCGCTCCACCGCGAGGGGGCGTAGTGCAGGATGCGAAACTCAATCGGCAACTTGTTAGCACGCTCAACGATGTATGCGTTCACGCCGCGGGCGTAAGCTTCGAAAAAGCTGCGATCCCGCGGGCTCGCAGTCTGCAGTGATTTGACCGCCGCCGCCCGCAGACCCAGAATCCGCTGTTCGCGATCCACCTTGAGCAGATCTCGGCCCAGGATTTCGGAAAGTTCTCCGCTGCCAAAGCGCCGCATCATGTCCATCTGCCACAGTCGGTCCTGCGCGCAAACATATCCCTGCGCGAAGAAAAGATCCTCGAGATTCGCCGCTTCAATCGTCGGTACGCCGTGGCTGTCGCGGGTCACCGTTACCCCCTCTGCCAGGCCGCTAACCAGCAGTCGACCGTCGAGCTGGGGCAGAGCCGAGTGCGCTATGTAATAGGCATAACTCAGCGCGCCGAACACAAGGATTAGAGTTGCCACCACCAGCCACAGGAGAACGCGCGCAATACGGCTAAGCGACGAACGCCGGGGCTTCAGTGTGCCGATCTCCGCCAAACTGCTCATGCCGGTATGATTACGGGAAGCTCTGATTGTATTCCACTTCCACGCGGCTCAACGCTGCTGCGCGCTGAAAATGCATTTCATTTTCAAGACGCCGGGATGATATTCTGGCTTTGTTCCACCCGGTATGCTGCAGAAGCGCATCGATGATCAGCCCACCATCTCCCGCCAGATGGTCCGCGAAGCCCAGGAAATCCTACACCGCCATCTAAAAAAAGTCGGCCTGAAACAAACCGCACAGCGCGACGTCATCCTGCATACCTTCCTCGAAACCCGCGACCATCTCTCCACCGACGAACTCCACCGCCTGGTGCAGAAAAAAGACGCCCGCATCGGCTACACCACGATTTACCGCACGCTGAAACTTCTGGCCGAGTGCGGCTTGGCCAGCGAAGTGGCCTTCCACGACGGCATTGCCCGCTACGAGCACCAGTACAACCGCCGCAGCCATCACCACATGGTCTGCACGGACTGCGGCAGTTCCGTCGAATTTTTTTCGCAGGACGTCGGCCGTCTCGAACAGGAAATAGGCCGCAAATACCACTACCTTACCACTCGCCACACCTTCCAAATTTATGGAGTTTGCGAAGACTGCCGGAAAAAGAACCAGCCCCCTCAAACAATTGCGGCGTCATCCTGAGCGGAGCCGTTCGGCAGGCGGAGCGAAGAGCTTGCCCTGAACGAAGTCGAAGGAATCTCGCGTGTAGCGAACGAGTCGTGTAACAATTCGATTACAGCCCCAGCATCGCCCCCGGTGCCAGTAATTCAAACGGATGCAGCGGAAGATTCCGAGCAATCCCAAACAAAATAATGGCCCCACACAGCGCCCGAATCCACCCCGCCCGCAGGAACGGCTGTGGCAAACCTTGCCCGCAAAACTCGAAAAGGACGAACGAAGCTAAACCGTAGGTGAGAAATGGCAGCAGAACTACCGTCAGCGGATTCAGAGCCCACGCCACGCTCAGGTTTCCATGCAGCAGTTGATGAATCGCCCGCAACGATCCGCATCCCGGACAATACCAACCTGTCAGATAGTGCACCGGACACGGCGGAAATATTCCGGAAGTGGCCGGATCGAAAACTCGCAGCATCGCCACGCCCGCGGCACAAACCGCCAGCATCGCCGCCAGCAGCCGATTCTGAGCCATCGCCAGCCTCCCGTCTTACCGATTCTGATGTATCCCGCTCAGAACTCCAACCATGATCAGGATCGCGTATAACGCTATGCACCCGATTCCGAGTCCCAGGGAAATCAAGCACCACATCTTCGCATTCTTCGATGCAATCTGCGCTCCCGCCACGTCGCCCGCCTGCAATTTGCCATTCACCTGAGCGGCATAAATGATCGCCGGAATCCCAGTCGGAAGGCAACAGAACACTGTGGTCAGAATCGCGAACACCAGATAATTCTGTACCGTCGTCCCGGGCGGTAGAATTATTCCGGTTGGCTGCAACGGAGTTGCCGGAGTCACCGCCTGTAAATTTCTGCCGCACTGCGCGCAGACCACCGCAGTGTCCGCATTATTCGTCCCGCATTGGCTACAAAACATTCGATTCCTCCTGAAATGGATCGGGAAAGTTCACTGCAGGCCTCTGCCGTTCTCTACACAGCTTTGGGCGGCGCCGCTGGGATCAACCTTGGTCACAGCTGATTCGTCCGAGCAAAAGGCTCGCACTCCGGTCTGGTTAACCCTCATTGGATACGCCACTACCTGATATTTGACATTAGCTCCGCCCTCGGTTGCCGCGGAGCATCCGGAGAACTGGAAGGCGTATCCATTCTTCTCGCCGGTCGCAAGTGGACCGGTAATCGATCCGGCATCCGCCAGATCCTTCAGCGAGCACGTATAACCTTGGCCGGGATGGATTGCCGCATAAGTAGCTTCTGCGGCCACTAGCGTCCGCAGGGACCCGATCGCCGACGACTCATTGGCCGCCATTCGCGCCCGCAGCAGGTTTGGAATCGCAATCGCCGCGATGATTAGAATGAACGGAATTCCCACGATCCAGAAGTACCCAAGCACTAGCCCCGCAATAGCGACGCCCTCGCCTTTCAGGCTCCCAGCGCTCTTACGAATCTCCGACAAGGCGAGGTGGCCAAAAACGATGGCCGCGACAAAGAGGAAGGGGATGAAAAACAACAGTCCGCAAATGAGGCTGACAATGGCCTTTCCGCTCGTTTGCGCGTTCCCAGTCCGATCAGGCGCGCGGGACGGAAGAGTTCTCGCGGCCGGACCCGTGGAGGCCACCCGCCCGCAGACCCGGCAGAATTTGTCGTCTGCCGTCATGCCATTCCCGCAACCTGCACAGAACAATGCCATGCATCCCCCGACCCGCGAACGTCGCATCAGATTCCGATTGAAATTGGCACGAACCATACTCTCCGCACGCCTCGCCGTCAAATCGTCAGATCGATTCGGGCGCACGACATAAGAATCAAGAATTGAAGTCTGATAAGGTTCGGGTGGGGTTTTGTACTTGTGTCTGACAGTATATAATGGCTGTCAGATAGGAGGCGCCCATGAACACGAACCTAAGAGCACTCCGTGATAAACGCGCTCAGATTGCCGCTCGTCTGGCCGATATCGATGACTTGCGTCCCGGGGTCTTAACCGCCCGCTTCCGTAAGTGTGGTAAGCCGAACTGCCACTGTGCCCAGAAGGATTCCCCGGGACACGGTCCGTCCTATTCACTGACTCATCGGGTCGGGGGAAAAACAGTCACCCAAGTCATTCCCCAAGGTCCCGCAGTCGAACGTGCCAAGGCGCAGATCGCCGAATACCGGCGCTTCCGTATCCTGGTGCGGGAACTGATCGCCGTCAGTGAGCAAATCTGTAGCGTCCAACTGCGGGAGTCGGCAGAAGTTTCGGAGACGGAGACTAAAAAAAAACTTCTTCGCCGACCTGCTGGCCATTGACATGGTGCAGGAGATTGCCACCTTGGTGGGAGGGGAAGCGGTGGCAGATCTGGATTTCGAGGCTCTGGAAGTCGCGGTTCGACAACGGGTTTTGCAACTTGCCGGCCAGGCAGTGGAACAACGTCTCAATACCGACACCAGCGATGAGCAAGGCTCGCGAATTGGTTGTGGTTGTGGGCAGGAAGCGCGCTTGGTGGGACGCCGCCGCAAGCAGGTGCAGAGCGTTCTCGGTCCCCTCCAACTGGAGCGCGCCTACTATCATTGCTCTTCCTGCGGCCACGGCTTCTGTCCTCGCGATGGGGATCTGGGCATAGAAAACACTTCGCTCTCTCCCGCCCTCACCCGCATGGTGGGCACCGTGGGTGCCATGGTGAGCTTCCAGGAAGGGAGCGAACTGTTGACTGAACTGGCCGGGGTGGCGGTGGATGCCAAGCAGGTCGAGAGAACTGCAGAAGCTCTGGGAAAACAGATCGCCGAAGACGAACGCCATTGCACGGAACCTTCCGACGCCCTTGCTCTGCCCCAGACCCTGTATCTGGGCATGGATGGAACCGGGATTCCTCTGCGGGCGGAGGAACTGGTGGGCCGCTCCGGCAAACAACCGGACGGATCGGCCAAGACCGGGGAAGTAAAACTCTGCACCATTTGGAGCGCGGAATCGCAGGATAAAGAAGGTGCTCCCATTCGCGATGCAGGATCCGTCACCTATTCAGCGGCCTTGGAAAGTGCCTGTACGCTGGATACCGCTGCGACACGTTCTCCCTTCGCCCAGCGCGTCTGGAGAGAAGCTACGCGCCGCCGCTTCTGCCAAGCTCCTCGTACGGTCGTACTGGGGGATGGAGCCTTGTGGATTTGGAACATTGCCGATGATCAGTTTCCCGATGCCATCCAGATTGTGGATCGCTACCATGCCAAACAACACTTAAGTGAGGTCGGAAAAGCTCTGTACGGTCCCACTACGCCGCGAGCTTCTCAGTGGGCGGAGCGCCGCAACGACGAACTCGACACGGGAAGATTCCGGGCTCTGCTCAATGCCATCCGTCGCCAGGTGCCTCGCTCCGCTGAGGCCCGTCGCTGTCTCCATTATTTCCAGGCCAACCGAGAGCGTATGCGCTATCCGGAGTTCCACGCCCAAGACTTGTGTACCTCCACCGGCGTTGTCGAGGCCGGATGCAAGGTTGCCATCGGCACGCGCCTCAAACGCGCCGGTATGCACTGGACCGTTCCAGGCTCCAATGCCATTATTGCTCTCCGCTGCTCAAAACTCAGTGGCCGTTTTCAAGACTTCTGGGAGCGCAGATCGGAACGCAGGGCCGCATGATCCATCACTTTCTTGGGGTGCACCCGATCGATTCTGCCCATTTGCCGCCCACCCCCCATTTTGATATGGTCGCGACAATGGATTCGACGAACGTTCCCTTCATGGCGTGCCCGCACTGCGCCGCCCAAATGCCCGAGACCGCCACATTCTGTCCCGGTTGCGGCCGCTCCATGAAGACTGAAGCGCGCGCGCAAGGTAAGGTCGGGGTTCTCTCCGAGCCCATCGGCGGAGCGCTCGCCTACTTCACATTCATCCCCGCGATTACTTTCCTGCTGCTTGAGCCGTACAAGCACAATCGCTTCGTGCGCTTCCATTCCTTCCAGTGCCTCTTGCTCTGGGGCGCCGCCGTCCTGCTCGCGATCGCCCTGAAATTGGCCGGCCTGCTCCTCTTCATCATTCCCGTCCTCGGCCCGCTCTTCGTCGTGCTGGTTTCCGTGGTAGTGGGGTTCGGTGCCTTCGTCCTCTGGTTGGTTTTAGTGGTAAAAGCCTTCCAGGGAGAGATGTTCCAACTCCCTCTTCTCGGCGCTCTTGCCTTACAGCAAGCTGCAAAGTCCTGAAATAGCGGCTCGAAATTGTTCATTGCTTTGCCGCAAGCTTTTTGATACCTTGCCGCAGCGTCGCTTGGCAGCAGTCTCGCGCATGCTGACAGGGCCGCATCCCTTCAATCCAAACGACTCCAGGAGGACACCTCTATGGCCTTTTGCAATATGTGCGGCGCACAAATCGCGGACGGTACCACCACCTGTTCGGTATGCGCGGGTAGAGTCGCAACCGTGCCGGCCACAACGACCGCTACTGCCGGAGGCATGACCGACAACGTCGCCGGAATGTTGGCCTACATCACAATCATCCCAGCGATCATTTTCCTGGTGGTGGAACCCTACAACAAGAATCGCTTCATCCGCTTCCACTCGTGGCAGTGCCTGTTCTTCGCCGCGGCGCTGTTTGTTCTCCACATCGGACTCTCGATTTTCACCATCGTGCCATTCCTGGCCTTGATCACTTTCCCCCTTCATCTGCTGGTCAGCCTCGGAGGGTTCATCGTCTGGATTATTCTGCTGATCAAGGCGAATCAGGGGCAGATGTACAAGCTGCCCGTGATCGGCGATCTAGCGGAAAAGCAAGCGAACGCCATGTAGCGCGAAGCCCGGATGCCCCGCCGCATCCGGGCTTCGGGTTTTCAGCTCACCACGCTCATGTGGGGACAGCCGCCCTCGGCTGTCCGTGGAGCGCAAGCTCGACACCCGCGCTTGACTTTCTTCCTGTAAGCTGTCAATCCTATTAGCTTTTACCCGCAACGCAATTCCGCGCCAGCAGCGTGGTTTTGCCGACGGGAATCTGTTGGGAGATCGGGGCTTTCCTTGCGAGTACGCGTCTTCTATCACGACAAGTGTTTTGACGGAGCCTCCTCCGCCGCGTTGTTTTCCCGGTTTTATCGCGAGCGCATTCGCGGCGACGCCGATTTCGAATTCACCGGCCTGGTCCACCGCGCCGGTGCCCTCTTCGACGAAAAGGAATTTGACGGCGAAGAGAACGCCATTGTCGACTTCAAATACTCCAGCTCCCCCAAAATCACCTGGTGGTTCGATCACCACGAGAGCGCGTTCCTTTCGCCCGCCGATGCCGAGCACTTCGAACAGGATCAGAGCAACCGCAAGTTTTACGACCCCGACTTCAAGTCCTGCACCAGTTTCATCGCCATGATCGCGCAGCAACGCTTCGGCTTCGATCCCACATCCATGGCCGAGCTGGTCCACTGGACCGACATCATCGACGGCGCCCTCTATCTCGACGCCAAAACCGCTGTCGAGATGAAGGCCCCCGCCATGAAACTCACCATGGTCATCGAATCGGCTCCCGACCACGGCTTTGTCCCCAACCTCATCCCGCTCCTGGCCACAAAATCCCTAGCGGAGATTCTGGAAGAGCCGTTCGTCGCGTCCCTGCTTCCGCCTCTTCTCAAACGCCACGAGCTTTCCATCGGTATCCTCGAGCAGCGCACCGAATGCAAAGACGGCACAATTTTCTTCGATGTCAGCGACCATGATCTCGAGGGTTACAACAAATTCATTCCCTATTACCTCCATTCGGAATCGGTCTACAGCGTAGGTCTCAGCAAAAGTAGTTTCCGTGTGAAGGTTTCGGTGGGATCCAACCCCTGGGCTTCACAGGAACCCGAAGTAAACCTAGCCCGCATCTGCGAGCGGTACGGCGGGGGGGGCCACGCCCGTGTCGGCGCCATCTCCTTCAACGTGAACCAGCACGCCGCCGCCGTCAAAGCCTCGCAGGAGATCGTAGCCGAACTGCGCGCCGCCGTCCGCAAGAAGAACGGTTGAAGCCAGCGCCACAGTCCCGCAAGTTCTGCAATTGCGCTCCGCGTGATACTCTGCCTTCAGCCGTCCCCAGCATTCATGCCCCAGCCTGGAATCATGTCTGCTCCGCACCCCCGCCAGCGGCAAGTTCTTAAGGCCGTGGCCGCGTTTGAATTCTTCAAAGGCAGCTTCGTGATGGTCATGGGATTTTGTGCCCTCGCGCTAGTGCACAAAGATGTCTGGCTCTACGCCGAGAGCCTCCTGGCCCTATTCCATATCAATACCGATCGCCGTTCCGCCCAACTCTTCCTCGACTTCGCCGACAACGTGACCGACGCACGCCTGTGGGCGGCCGCCCGCATCGCTTTTGCCTATGCGGCGCTCCGCTTCACCGAAGCCTATGGCTTGTGGAAATGCCGGACATGGGCCGAGTGGGTAGCGCTTGTTTCCGGTGCCTTGCTGCTGCCGTTGGAAGTTCGCGAACTCTTCCGCGGTGTGACCGCACTGCGTTGCGCCTTCTTTTTCGGCAACCTTGCGGTCGTTCTCTTCATGCTCTATGTGATCCTCTGCAATCGCCGCGACCGCCGATTCGCCGCTTCCAGCACCCCCGGCGACTAGAAGTGGTCCGGCTATCGAGCGATCTCATAAATAGTTTGGGAAGAGCAGAGCCGCAAAATCTTTGGAAACATTCCGGTTCGTATCGGGGCACGGCTTCAGCCGTGCCGCTCCCGAGTGACCGATGAGGTGTGCTTCAGCCCGAGGCGGGTTGAAGACACCTGAACCTTATTTTGCACAAATACCGCAAAACCCTTGCCGGCAGCCTACTTTGGGCCAAATCCCCCTGGCAATTCACCTCCTTTCGGTGCATAATTACTCATGAAAACGGGGGCCGTTATGCGTCTCGCATGCTTTTTAGTATTCGCTCTGGTGGGAATCGGCACCGCCCAGGACACGAACTTTCCCACAGGTCCGCAATATCTGATCACTTTCGATTCGCCCATGTTCGCCCGGACCCTCGCCACGCCGTCTCTTTCGCTCGATGCTCCGCTTCCCGATATCCAGTCACTCCCCGAAATCGTGCCTGTAATCGGAAATCAACCTTACATTCCGAATCCCGTACTTGAGCGCCAGCCCGATCTGTTGACCATCTTTTACGGCCACACCACGCCCAGCGTCGTCGAATTGGTTTCGCCGGAGTCTACTCCCGAACTGCCCCGGAGCATCACCGACGCCGGGGTCGCCAGGTTGGTCGACGTGCAATCTCTCCGCGATTGGGGATACGGCGTGACTCTCGGAGAAACCGCCTCGTTCTGGAGGTCTCACAAACCCCACGCCCCGCGCGTCTACACCAACGCCGACGTCGATCGCTTGCACGGCAGTTAGGTGGGTCCACCTCTGACAATTTATCTCGCTCCACCTTCGGTTGCGTGCCGCCTCGCGTGATAGCCTGAATCATCTCATCCGCAGCGGGGAGTTCATGCAAGACGCCAATCGTTCGCCCATCGATCCGCAGAGAATTGATCTGCAGCAGACCGCGAAAGAAATCATGACGCAGCGCGGTTTCCAGCCGGATTTTCCTTCCCAAGCTACGCAGCAACTTGCCGACTTGAAAGCTCATCCGCCCCAGATCGCTCCCGCAGGCGATATTCGCGACCTTCGGAATCTGCTCTGGTCCTCCGTAGACAACGACACTTCCCGCGACCTCGATCAGATTGAAGTAGCCGAATGCCTCGCGAATGGCGATGTGAAAATCATGATCGGCATCGCGGATGTCGACGCCTTCGTCCTCAAAAACACTCCCATCGATCAGCACGCTGCGCGCGAAACCACGACTGTCTACGCCGGAGTCCGCAACTTCCCCATGCTGCCCGAAGATCTCTCCACTGGCTTGACGTCTCTGCTCGAGAATCAAGACCGCCTCAGCGTCGTGATTGAATTCGTGGTCGACTCCAGTGGAGGTGTGAAGTCCCCTAGCGTCTATCGCGCCGTTGTCCGCAATAAGGCTCAACTGCAGTACAACTCCACCGGCGCGTGGCTGGAAGGAACGTCTGCTGCTCCGCCGAAGATCCACACTTCCAGCGACTTGCAGGCGCAACTGAAGCTACAAGATGAGGTTGCGCAGAAACTAAAGAGCCAGCGCTTTCAGCACGGCGCGCTCAGTCTGCAGACCGATGAACTGCAGCCTCTGCTGCTCAACGATCAGGTTGTCGACGTAGTAAACCAGCAGAAGAATCACGCCACTGAGTTAATCGAAGACTTTATGGTTGCCGCCAACGGCGTGGTGGCTCGCATGCTTGAAGAAGTTTCGTCGCTGCGCCGCATCGTGCGCACTCCCGAGCGTTGGGATCGTATCGTGCAGTTGGCCGCGACGAAGGGTGAAAAGCTGCCCGCGCAGCCCGATTCCAAGGCGCTGAATGATTTCCTGCTGCGCCGCAAAGCCGCCGATCCCGATCACTTTGCCGATCTTTCCCTCGCCGTAATCAAACTCATCGGTCCTGGCGAATACGTTCTGGAGCGTCCCGGCGAAACTGCCCCTGGACACTTCGGTCTCGCAGTCCAGGATTACACTCACTCCACCGCACCCAATCGGCGATTCGTCGATGTCGTCACCCAGCGGATCATTAAAGCCATGCTCGCGAAGCAGAAGAATCCTTACTCCGATGCGGAGCTCACCGCCATTGCCGCCAACTGTACGGAAAAAGAGGACGCCGCCAAAAAAGTTGAGCGTGACATGGCCAAGCGCCTTGCGGCTGTTGCCATGCAGCACCGGATTGGCGAGGTGTTCGATGCCGTTGTGACCGGCGCAACGGATCACGGAATCTTTGTCCGCATCTTCCAGCCGCGCATCGAGGGACTCCTTGCCCAAGGCGCGCAAGGACTCGACGTGGGTGACAAGCTGCGCGTCAAGCTCATCCGTGCCGACGTGCAAAAAGGGTTCATCGATTTCGCCCGCGCTTAGACATTCGCGCGTTCGACAGAGGCGGCGGTTATTCCGTGACCACCGCCTTCACCAGATTTCGTGGATGGTCCACGTCGTATCCCTTGTTCACGGCTACGTGGTAGGCGAAGAGCTGTAGAGGAATGACCTCGACAATCGGCAGCAGCAGTTCTGGAGCCGCAGGCACGTGGAATACCTGCTCAGCAATCTCCTCAACTTCCTTATCGCCTTCCGTCGCCACCGCGATCAGCGGCCCGCGGCGCGATCTCACTTCTTTCATGACTTCGATCGTCCGACGATAGCGCAAGACTGAATCCGGATCGCGATGGTCACAACTTGCCAGCACGACCACAGGAAGCTTGTCGTCGACCAATGCATTCGGTCCATGCTTGAGTTCGCCAGCGGGATATCCCTCCGCATGCGCATAAGAAATCTCCTTGAGCTTGAGCGCACCTTCGCGGGCAATAGCATAATGCACACCGCGCCCGAGATAGAGGAACTTCTCCGCCTTGAAGTGCACCGCGGCGAATTCTTCGGAAAGAGCGTCCCATGCAGGCAGTTGCTGTTCTATCGCATCCGAAAGTCGCCGCAACCGCTGCAGATACGATCGCGTCACCTCCGAGGTCATTCGTCCGCGCTTACGCGCGAGAAACAATGCCATCAGGTAGAGAATCGTGAGTTGCGTAGTAAAGCTCTTCGTCGCCGGTACCGATATTTCTGGTCCGGCCCCTGAAATCAATGCGGCGCTGGCTTCGCGCGTGATGGTTGTATCGGCAACGTTCGAGATCGCCACGGTCTTCACTCCACGCGTCAGGGCTTCGCGTTGTGCCGCGATCGTGTCCGCCGTCTCGCCGGATTGCGTGATCACCATCACGATCGGCTCTACCGCCGCGTGAGTCGAGCGATAACAGTATTCGCTGGCGTACTCCACGTCCACGGCCACGCCGGAAAGATCTTCGATCATGATTTCGCCCGCCAGTCCGGCGTGCCGGCTTGAACCGCTGGCGGCGATAATCAACTTCTCGAAAGTGAGAAGCGCGCTTTCGATTCCATGCAGTTCCCCCGGAAAGATGATGTCGTCCTTGAGGTGTTTCTCGACGGTCTTGGCAATGGCTGCAGGCTGCTCATAGATCTCCCGCCTCATGGCGTGGGAATGATTCTCGTGGGAGGTCTTATTCTTCTCGTTCTCTTTCAGTTTGGCAGGCGTCATGGGAACTGGGCTGAGAGTAAATCATTTTCCGTCCAGCGGGCAAACTGCGGGGCGAGAGGAGAACAGTAGCGCCGCCGTCCCGGCGGCTGTCCGGGTCGGGCGTCCCACCCGCCGCTAGGTGGGCGCGACGCCCCGCGACAGCCGGCAACATGCCGGCGCTACAAACTACCGGCGCGACTTTCCGGCACTCGCGCCTTCGAAGTACGCTTCAATTTCTTCTAGCGTCTTGCCTTTGGTTTCCGGTAAGAACCAGATTGCGGTGACGAAATAGATTACGGTGCACGCGGCGAAGCCGAAGAACATGGTCGAGTATCCGTACTTGCCGACGGTGGGCAGGAAGATTGCCGCGATCGTAGTGGAGACCGCCTGGTTGAGCACTAACGCGATGCTCATGCCGTTGGAGCGGATGCGTGTGGGCATTAGCTCCGAAAGCGCGAGCCACACGCACACGCCTGGACCGACGGCATAAAACGCCATAAATACAAATAGGGTAATGGCCACCGTCCAGCCATTCCCCGGGAGTGGTACGGGACTGATGAGCGCGTTCTCAATTTTTAGCGGCGCTTGACGCGAGGCATCGAGATTGCCGAACGGATTCGAGAAGAATGCCACTACTTTGTTGGCAGGGACACAATCCTCGCGCTTGATTTCGATCGGCTTCGCGGCCGGATCGTCGGAACGAACCACCTGGCTGGCCGCACGGAAATCTCCGTAGGAATAGATAAGTACCAGCGAAGTCGGACGTCCATCTTGAGTTCTGCTGGAGGCGAGTGTGGCGTTCAACAATTTTGCCGCTAGCGCTTCGTCATAGAGCAGCGTGAGGCGTTGGTCTGGAGTGACCATAGATTGAACCGCGGCCTTGGTATCGACTCGCTGCCACTCTGTTCTAAGGAAGAGGACTCCCGTGCAAAGCAGCGAAACGATAATTCCGGCAGTGCCAATGCCGAGGAGGAATTTACGTCCTTTGCGGTCGACAAGAAGCACGCCGCCGAAAGTTACCGCGAAGTTAATGATGGTAAATACGACGTAACCCCAATGAGCTGCGAGGTCAGAGAGTCCGCTCTGCAAAAGAATGTTGGTGTTGTACAAGATAATCGAATTGATGCCGGTGGCTTGGGTGCAGGCGAGAATGATACATGCGAGCACGAACGGGATAACGTACTTGCGTCGCAAGAGAGATTCCGGCTTCGTCCCACCTTCGCTTTTGCCCTTTTCCGCAGCATTTACGTCTTGCATTTCCTTGAGTTCGAGATCGGCTTGCTCGGTCGTGCGCGACCGGAGAAGAGCGGTGTACGCAGCGTCCTTCTTGCCGCGGCGCAAGAGCCAGCGAGGCGACTCCGCGACCATGAAACTACCGATGACGAACAAAATTCCCGGCGGCAAAGAGACCCAGAATATCCCGCGCCACGCCGTGTCTTTAAATGCGAGGAGTCTGGCAGCGTCGCCGAGCTTGGCGACCTGGTCGACGCGGAAACTGAAATAAACGCCCACCAGCGCCGCAGTCACAATCCCTAGCGTCAGCAGCCACTGAAAAATCCCCGTTCCTTTGCCGCGGCTTGATGCCGTCAAACACTCGGCGAGATAAAGCGGCACGACAACGCCGATTAAACCCGCACTGACACCCTGCAACAGACGGCCGAAGACCAGCGGCCCGTACCCATGGGACAGGGCAATCATCGGAATGCTAATCACGAACATCACGCCGCTTAGCGCCATCAGAGATTTGCGGCCCATCCAGTCCGCTAGTAATCCGGCGAACAGCGTTGAGATCACACTTCCCAACAGGACTGCCGCCACGACGCTGGAAAGCTGCCCGGCATTAAGATTCGACGTAGCCTGCAGATATGGCAGCGCGCCGGCAATGATGCCCACGTCCACACCGTAGAGCAGGCCGCCGAGACCAGCCACGATCAAGAGGAAGCGGTTGTAGAAAATCTTTTTGTCGTCGAGCATGGAAGGAGTACCGGTGGCGATCTCAGCAGTCATAGAAGTTCGCAGGTGGATTCGTCTTACTTCGACGCCGCAGAAGCTAAGGAAACTTCCGCTTATTCTGAAATGCTTTTGAATTGTAGCCTAGCGCGTTGTACAGGCTTGAAATATTGCTGCGCAGGGGCGCGTGCCCGATCCGGATGGGATCCCTTCGACTTCGCGCAGGGCCTCGCCTTCAGCTCTCCTAAAAGGCGGTCTGTTCTGAATGACGCCGCGAAATTGTAGGTTGCCGCAGGGTGAGGCTCAAAGCGGGCCGCAAAATAATTATGGTTGCGTGAGCCATTTAGCACTACTATCGCGCGTTATAAAGTGCACAGCCCCCCAAAAGGCTGCCAAGCAATAGCTAAGGGCCCCCCCAAAAAAGCCAATCTAAGGAGGAACTTATGTCCACGCAACCTAGCGGCATACCGCAAGCTGGCCTCACCCCCACACTGATGCCAAACCAACGCAGAAGCTGGCTGGGAAGAAACTGGGGAAAACTACTGGCCGCCGCGTTCTTATGCATGGTTTTGTTCGTGGGTGCCATTGTCACTCTGCTGGTGGGCGCGATACGAGGTTCCGATGTCGCGAAAGAAGCGGTTGCCAGAGCACAATCGAATGCACTGGTGATGCAGCGCCTGGGCGCGCCAATCAGCGAAGGCTGGTTCGTGGGCGGTTCAATCAACGTTTCGCCCGGTTCGGGCGATGCCGATCTTTCCGTTCCGATCTCCGGACCGAAGGGTAAGGGAACAGTTTATGTTAAGGCCCAAAAAAGCGCAGGAGCATGGGCGTACAACTTGATGGTGGCAACCGTGGACGGAAGCGGCGAGAAAATCGACCTGTTGGCCAACGCGACCGCGACGGTACCGGAATCCAATCCGCCCACACCGGCGCCGCAACCGGCGGCAGATGTCCAAAGCCAACCTACGCAGATTGATCCGTCTGTCGCCATGGCAGCTGCGCCGCAACCCGCTGCGGCTGATCCCGCACCGGCTGCGACCCCAGCGGCTGGACCCGGCGGCGTCATCGCCAGCGCGCAATATTCAAACGATCCCAACCTGCGATGCGATCTGCTCGAGTTGAAGCGCGTCAGCGGAAACGCCCTACTGGCCAGATGGCGCATCGTTAACACCGGCGCCAAGCCTATCTCTTATGAGTTTAGCTGGGACGATATTTACTACATCGATCCTGTGCCCAACAAGAAATACAACAACCTGACCATTGACGGTAAGAAAATTCTGGACATGTGGTGGGGGACGTTGCAGCCGGGTGAGCAGCATATGATGTGGGCGAAGTACCCGGGCCCGCCGCCGACATCGAAGCGTATCAGTCTGAATGTGCCGAAATTCACGCCATTTGAGGATGCTCCGGTTTCCGAGTAACGATGCCTGCTCATGTCTGAGAGCGTCGATGCTGGAACTGCGGGTGGACGTGCGGGCCCGGTTGCAACAATCTCGAGTTGAGAGGATCTCTTATGAAGCGATTGGTCTCGGCTGTCGCAGTCGTTCTCGTTATCAGCACGGGCTTCACGTTAGGGCAAACGCCGCGAGCCGTAGCGCCCGCGCACAAACCAGCAACTGCCGCGCAGAAAGCGCCGCAGCCAAAGTTCAAAGCGATTTTTGAGCCAGTGAATTACAAGGAAGATCTGAGTCTGTTCGACGTGTTTTTTGTGAGCAAAGAGGAAGGTTGGGTATCGGGGGCAGCCGGTACCGTACTTCACACCAAGGATGGAGGTAACAGTTGGGCGGCTGAACTTGGCGGCGATCCGCACGCGCAAGGCGAAGAGCTCAAGTATTTATTCTTCACCAATGCCAGGCACGGCTGGGCGCAGGCCTGGAGCACGATGTTTCGGACAACCGACGGTGAAAATTGGCAGCAGGTAACTGGGGACATTCGGGGGAACGCATTTTTTGTCTCCGACGTTAAGGGATTCCGGGGTGACGGCAGTGGCAGAATGTCTGTAACCCAGAATGGCGGTACCAGCTGGAAAGAGGTTTTCCGCTGCCACGCAAAGATGGAGGTCGAAGGACTGACCCAGGAGAGGGACTGCAACACTTGGGTGCTTAAATTCCCATCCGCCAACGTGGGTTATGGGATGGGTGACCCGCGCATCACCGAAAAGACCGTGGACGGCGGAGCAACCTGGAAGGTGTTGGTTGGCCCTGAGGAACCAGGTGACCAGCGAGTGAACGCCGCACTTTTCGTCGACGAGAATACTGGGTTTGCCGTGCGCTGGCCGAATTTGTATAGAACCATCGACGGGGGCCAGACTTGGCAAGGCGTGGTCGCCAAATTGCCGGGGCCCAGTCCGCAAATCAAATTTGTCGATCACGAAGTAGGCTGGGCATGTTTGGGCACAACTTTAGCCTATACCGTTGACGGCGGAAAACACTGGACGTCGCGCGAAGTTCGCTTTCCCGCTCCGGTAATCGCTTTCAGCCTTCCCGCCAGGGATCGGGGCTACGTGGTCGGCGACCACGGCATGATTTATCGCTATCGCATCGTCCCCTTCGACTACACGGCGAAGGGAATGCTGGACGCGCCCATGATGCCACAGGCTTCCGGAAGCGAGACTTCGTCGCAGTAAGGGCTCGGGGTTTTGGTCATCGCCGAACCCGGCTACTGCGGCCTGGGACATGCGCTCAGACAGCCTCCGTACGGAATTACCGGGTGGTTGGCCAAAATATGGATCAGTTAACAAGGAAGAGCCTATGTCCTTAATTTCGATCTGGACCGTCGCGGCGAGGAGTAAAGCTCCTTCCGATTGGCGCTTTTGGGTCTTGTTTGCCATCGCTACCGTGCTGTTGTGGATACATGACTATTTGTGGAAGGAGAGCCGTGGACACGCACTCCGGCGCACGGCGAAGGCACTGGGCTTCGTGTGGCAGGGCTCGATTTCGGACCTCGGATCCGGCATCGTTTTCCTAGAAACCGGCTTTGCGCGCCGCAGGAAGAACGCCATGATCGGCCAGCGCGCGGGCTGCGAAGTAACGCTCTTCGACTGCGAATACAAAACCCGAGGGGTGAAGTCGACTGAAACGCATATTCAGACGGTCGCTGCTTTCCGCTTGTCGCACGTTATTTTGCCCGGTTTTCAATTCGCGCCGGAGCATATACTACGCGAGATCTCCACCGTCGGCTCCACCGGGCAGTTCAAGTACGAAACCCGATTAAGCGGAGCTCGATGTGGAGATGGAAACTACTTCCTGCGGAGCAAACAGGTCACGGCCAGCGCGCTGTTTAACCCGGAAATGTTGCAGTCCTTTAACGGTATAGGATTGGAAGATCAGTCCTGGCTTGTCGAAGGCAACCAACAATGGCTGGTGATATGTCAACCAGACGATCTTATGCCTCCAGAGCTTTACGAGCTGTTTCTCCGGCAAAGTAGCCAGATCGCTGCCAACATATTCGGGTACGCTCGGATAAAGCAGGCTGCCAGCGCGTAAGTCGTCAGTCGCAGTGCCGTCGAGATCGGTCAAGGGAGGATCAAGGATGAATGACATCAGACCGCAAGACAAAGTAGTTTTCGCGGCTGCAGCCGTACACATTCGCGTTTACATCCTGGTGCGCGGCACCAACCAGGCGTCCCTGAAGTACATCGGCGATCCACTCTTCATTCCCAAACCCATCGATTGCAAAGCCAAAACTGCCGACGAAGGGCCTCTCGCCGGTCTGGTAGTCGATCCCCGTGAAAATCCAGAGGCTTTCTCAAACGACAGGAGATGGGAAGCGTACAGATGGATTGCCGAATTGCCTGGCAGGTATACCATCGAGAAGGTGGAAACTCGGTTCTTGGGTTGCGTAAGGCTTTTCGGGAAGTGCATTCATGGCGACTACGACCTGAAGGCGATCGTGCTGCCTGGCCAGGAATTTCGCAACTTGTCATTGGTGACGGAGCTACTTGGACAAGACTCTCGCCGGGGCCCAAGATTCTACAAGGTCCAGCAATTCGTGAATAACGCCATCGGAAAAGCCATGGTCCAGCATGGGGCGGATGACGAGTACCGCAATCACAGCACAGAGCGGGAGGAAACCATATTCGTTTTCTCCCCAGAAGGAAAAAGGCCCAAGATTCTGCGCGGTCCGGCGGAAGCCAGAGCCTGGTACGCGAAAGAATTCAAGGGGCGCGTTCCGCTCATTCACGATGCCCCTGCCACGGCTGTTCCGCCCCCTGGGGCACCAGCCATCCGAGGCGTGATCAGCGACGGTACCTTCCGGTCCCTAGACATTTCACAGATCAGAAGAAGGTTCTAGCCCATCATTGAGGCCCGGGGCGGGCCGACGGCCAGCGGTCCCTGCGGAAGATGAAACCTATCCCTTTCCGATGGGATGCAGCTTTTCGGAAAGCAATTTGGCGTCAGCGCAGTATCTGCTGTCCGCGGGTCCGAGTTTGCAAGCCTGAGCATATTCCTTCGTGGCCGGTTCGAACTGCTCGTCGGCTTCCAGCGCGAGGCCCAGTTGATAATGCGCCTCCGCATCGGCTGGCTTCGACCGCACCAGGTCCTGATTATTGGCAATGGCCGTAGTCAGAAGTCCGCGCACCTTTAGGGATCTCTGCATATGATTACCACGAGTATCTCGGTGTCGCGCCCGGGGATCATCGTTGGCTCGCGCTTCCGCTACGCTCTCAGCGATTGCCCCCGCCGTATCCCCGAGTTTCATTAAAGCGGAGCCTATGAGCCAGTGAACGTATGCGATCTGATTCAGATCCACCTTACCATCGGGGTTGCCCTTCTCCTGCGACGCAATCTCAAGGCGGTACTCTCGGATCGCCGACCGCCAATCTTTCTTATCTTCGAAAGCCAAAGCAATGTCCTGGTGCGCCCCGAGCGTGTCGGGGACAAGCCGGAGGGCCTGCCGACACGCCGCGATGGCGCCGTCCGGATCTCGAGTCCCCGATTCAAGAGCGCTACATAAAAGGAGGTACGCTTTGGCATACTTCGGGTCCTGACGTATCGCCCTGCGCGCGTCCGAGGCGGCATCATCGAAATGACCTTCCTGTAGGTGCACCCATGCCGATTGACAGTACTCGTCTGCCGTCCGAGATACGCAGCCGGCGAGGACTACTAAGCCCATGAAACTCGACATGCGCATCGCGCGAGTTGCCCCGATTGCGATCTTGTTCCACCCCATGGCAAGTTCCTTCCGCTGAAGAGTGTTCCGCGCCCGTGCCTGGTGCTATCTGCCCTTACAATCTGCCGAAAGCTACTCCCTTATACGTCCAGCCGCAACCAGTAACTGCCTCTTGAAGAGGCTTTTTGATTTCGCGCGTATCGAAGTGATAGTTGTAGACTTGACCCGGAGCTAATGTCTCGGTAAAGGCATAAGCCTTTCCGAATTCAATGCTCTGCGTCTGTCCCCGGAACGAACTGACTGCCAGCTTAACCGTGGGCAAGCCCGCGGACCACGATACGGTTTGTTCGCGATCCACGGTCCGCACTTCGTGATCTTCAGGATGCAACTTCATGAAGATCCTGAACGTCTTGGTTAGACCGGCCTTGGCAAAGATCTCATGCCAGGAGGCATCGACGATCTTCCATTCCGCAATCAGATCAACGCCTTCGGATGCGCCGTCAATGATCTGATACGGCGCGCTAGGGCGATTCACGCTCAGCAGGCGCTTTCGCACTTCGTCGGCCGACTGAACGGTTGCGCCCGCCGGGGGTCGTTTGGTCGAGGTAAGAAAATCTAGGAAGCCCATGGGAATTGCTCCTTCTGCAGATCTGCACTCTCTGCGACTATGTTTAATCCGACTGCGGGTTGTTCAAAAGAACTCCACTTGATTCACTCATGCGGCACTCAACGAGGCTGGCGAGATCGTGCAATCAGGGATTGCCGCACGATCGGTTTATGACCCGTTCAGAAATCTGGACCGATTCCGTGCTTGCCGATTTGGTTCCCGAGAATTGCAATCTGTGGTGCAACTCCGTTCTTAAATTCGACGTGCACGTGAGACGCTTCATCGAACGTCTGCGTCGCACCGAGAAGGGCGCTAATGTGCTTGATTTCGGCATTGCGGCCCTTTCCTTCGATGTCTAACGCGTAGCCTTTCCCATGGTTGCTCGTACCAGGTTTTGCAACTCGGGCCACAGCTAAGTCCCAACGTTGCGCGGGCGGCGCCAAGGTTTTTATGTTTGCGATGCTGATGATCTGAGAAAATTCAATCTTCGCGTTCGCCAGCATCTCCCATCGCTTGGTGATTTGATCGTGGGAAGAAACGTCCTTCGGTAGGCCTTCCTTCGGGCTGTTCATATAGCCGTGTTTTGGTGTGGGCGCGTTGGTTTGCAGCTTCAACTTTAGCGCCTGCAATTTACTGGGAAATGGAGCTGCAAGGTTAAGAGGAAGCGCCTTGTCGAGCAGGTGATCCATTAGGTCCCAGTGATAGTTGACTTTCCAGAACTGTCCTTCCTCGTCTTGATACCCGGTAATGCAGCGACAGGTGCTGGGGTAATACGGCATGATTGTTTCAATGAGCTTGCGGGTTGCCGGGTTCACATTTACTCCCGAGGAAACAAAAGTCTCCCAAGTGTGTGCGTCATAGTTTTGGAGCCCTGTTGACGGCATTTGTTTTCCTCCTTTGCGGTATGTTGCCGGTTGTCCATCGAAGCGGACGAGAAGTGTCCATCTATAAACGCGATAAAAAGGACGAAAATGGCTCATCCCCGGCGAAAGCTTTTTCAATTCATCGAGAGAGGCTTTTCTATGCCTGTGCGGAACTCAACGCTTGCCCTGAAAGATCCCTAAGGACCGCAGAAAATCCAGGCGATTCTAGCAGCAAGTAGATTTTGGACTATCTGAAGGTTGCGATTGGCATAAGGGAGTTATATACTTCGCAACCGCACGGGTTAGAACGCCGAAATCTGCCGTCGGCTTGTTCCGACTCCCTCCCCAGGAGCTTTCCCGCACGTCGAGACCTTGATAGTTCCAGGAGGCTGGCTTGGATATACCCCGAGGAGATGCTTCCCGACTTCCATCGCCAGGAAGTGGAAACAAACCAGGTCTTTCCGAGAGCACTGCCTTGCTCTATGCGGAGTTGCGCCGCCTGGCTTCCTACTACCTGCGCCGCGAACGCGGAAACCACACGCTGCAAGCGACCGCTCTGGTGCACGAAGCCTATCTCCGGCTAGTCGATCAAAGAGACATTCAGTGGGGGAACCGGAACCAGGTCATGGGGATCGCGGCGCAGCTCATGCGCCGAATTCTGCTGGACTATAGCCGCAGCCATCAGGCTGCCAAACGGGGTGGAAATGTAGAGAAGGTATATCTGCAGGAAGCTGCGATGGTTTCGGCGGCTCGTGCGACCGACGTCGTCGCATTGGACGATGCGCTCGTGCGTTTGGCCGAACTCGATCCGCAGCAGGCGCGCCTGGTGGAGCTGCGATTCTTCGGCGGCCTGAGCATCGAGGAAACAGCCGATGTCCTCCAAATTTCGCCAGCCACCGTGAAACGTAATTGGAATGTGGCGAAGGCGTGGCTTGCCCGGGAACTGAAAGAAGGGGCATCGCATGCCTAAGACCTGGGATCAAGTGAAAGAAATCCTCGCCCTGGCCTTGGAGCAAAGCCCGGAGGAAAGAGCCGATTTTATTCGCAAGGCCTGTGGAGACGATGCCGCAGTCAGAGCCGAAGTGGAATCGCTGATCTTGCACTACGCGCGCGCCGATAGTCTTCTAGAGAACTCTCCTGCCGCCGATGCGCTCTTCTTTTCTCCAGTCATGTTGGGGAAGAGAGTTGGGGCGTACCGCATCGTCCGCGAAATCGGCCGGGGCGGGATGGCGGTGGTGTATCTGGGCGAGCGCGATGATCAGAATTTTCGCAAGCGCGTCGCCATCAAAATGGTGATGCCGGGAACCGGCACCGAGCAAATCCTGCAACGTTTTCGCAATGAGCGTCAGACGCTCGCAGCCCTGGACCATCCCAACATCGTGAAACTTCTGGACGGCGGAAGCTGCGAGGATGGCTCGCCGTATCTGGTGATGGAGTACGTCGAAGGCCTGCCCATTGACCAATATTGCGATCAGAAGCAATTCTCCATCGACGATCGGCTGCGGCTATTTCGCGAAGTCTGCGCGGCGGTGCAATACGCGCACCAGAATTTGGTGATCCATCGCGACCTCAAACCGGGCAACATTTTGATCACCCGTGAAGGTCTTCCGCGGTTGCTGGACTTTGGCATTGCGAAATTGCTGAATCCAGAATGCTTTCAGACTCCACTGGTTACGCAAACCGACTGGCGTCCCATGACTCCTGATTATGCCAGTCCGGAGCAGGTGCGAGGCAATGCCGCGACCAGCGCCACGGATGTCTATTCGCTCGGCGTGTTGCTCTATCAAATTCTGACCGGCTGTCTTCCTTATAGAGTGGTGGCCAATAACTGGCGGGAAGTCGAGCGTCAGGTTTGTGAGGAAGAGCCTTTGCGTCCCAGTACGAGGGTCAGCCCAGATCAGGCTCACACCATGGCGACGGCCGAGGCGCGCCGGGCAGCGCCGCAACAACTGGCGCGGATGCTTCAAGGCGATCTCGACTGGATCACGATGAAGGCGCTGGAGAAAGATCCGGGCCGCAGATATCCGACGCCTTCCGAACTATCGGCTGACCTGGGCCGGCATCTTTCGCACGAGCCCGTGCTGGCGCGTCCCGCCAATGCGATCTATAAATGCAGGAAATATGTCCGCCGTCATCCGGTCGGCGTGGCCGTCGCGGCGGGATTGGTGCTGCTGCTGGCTGGGTTCGCGGTTATGCAGTCGTTTCAATTACGGCGCATCACGCGCGAACGCGATCGGGCGAACCGCATCACGGAATTCATGGAGGGAATGTTCAAGGTCTCCGACCCCAGCGAAGCGCGCGGCAACAGCGTCACCGCCCGGGAAATTCTGGACAAGGCGTCGAACAGCATCGGTACCGGACTAGCCAAAGATCCGGAACTCCAGGCGCAGATGATGTACGTCATGGGAAATGTTTACAAGGGGCTGGGACTCTTCCCGCGCGCGCAGTCGCTTTTTCAGCGCTCCGCCGAAATCCGGCGCCGCGTTCTTGGGCCGGAGAATTTAGATACGCTGCGCTCACTGGACGATTTGGGTTGGATTCTGAATCAGCAAGGGCACTCCGCAGATGCCGAGAAGTTGCAGCGCGAGACCGTCGCGACCCGGCGGCGAGTTTTTGGCGAGGAGAATCTGGACACACTGAAGTCCATGAGCAACCTCGCGTGGACGCTTGATCGAGCGGGGAACTATACCGAGGCGGAAAAGCTGGAACGCAAAGCTATTGAAGTTCGGCGGCGTATTGTAAAAACGGAGGACAAGGAAACGCTGGCGGCGATGAACAATCTGGCCGCCACACTCGGTCATGAAGGCCACTATGCTGAAGCGGAACGGCTAAAGCGAACCGTGTTGGAGATTCGACTACGTACCCTGGGACCCGAATATCCCGAGACGATGACTTCGATGAATAACCTGGCCGCCACCCTTCAACAGGAAGGCCGTTACGCCGAAGCCGAGAAGTTACAGCGCGAGACTCTTGCCATGCAGCGCCGCATCCTTGGACCAGAACATCCGGACACTCTCAGGTCAATGAACAATCTTGCGAATTCGCTCGTTCACGAAAACCATCTCGCCGAGGCACTGCCGCTGCAGCGAGACGCTCTGGTGATCAAGCAGCGAGTCCTCGGAGCGGAGCACCAGGATACGTTGTGGGCCATGATGGAGCTGGCTATAACCCTGCAGGCAGAAAAGCAGTACTCGGAAGCGGAAAAGTTGCAGCGGCAGACTCTGGAAATTCAGCGCCGTGTGCTCGGGCCGGAGCGTCCCAACACTCTTTCAACCATGGCGGACCTCGCCGATACGCTGAACAAGGAAGGCCGCTACTCCGAAGCGGAGCAGTTGCAGCGGCAAACAATCGATACTATGCAGCGTATCCTCGGCCCCGAGCACCCGTACACTCAGGGGGCGACCGACGAATTGGCCGAGATTTTGGATCGGGAAGGCCGTTACGAAGAGGCGGAAAAGTTGGCGCGCGGCGCGCTCGACATTCAACGTCGCGTCCTCGGACCCAACCACCCGGACACTGCAACTACGACTTACGACCTCGGTTGTATCCTGGCGCACAACGGACACAACGACGAAGCATTTTCGCTCTTGCGCGAAGCCATCGGCCACGGACTGGATGCCACCACGGATCGCGCCATGGCAACCACTCCCGATCTTAAATCGCTGCACAAAGATTCCCGCTTTGCAGCCCTTGTGACTTATGCTCAAGAGCGCGCCGCCACAGAAAAGCCCAACTAGCTCGCCCTGGCAACAGACCTCGGCTATTTGTTCAGGCTCACCACCGCAACCTTATTCACTCCGCTGCATGCCAGATACAACCGCCGGTCGGGGGTCGCCACCATATTGCGAACCACACCACCGCCGGATGGAATCGGTTTGATGCCGAAGCTCTCCGCCTTAGGATCAAAATGAACTAGCGTGTTGGGATTTACGCCCGACTCGCTATACCAGACCTCGCCGTCGTTCATGATCGCGATTCCATACGGTTTGGACTCCGCACCGCCCGGCGACATCCATTCCCTCAGCAGCGTTCCCGGGGACGGATCAAAATGTCCCAGATAACCGCGAGCGTAATCGGTGTAATAAATTGTTCCGTCGGTGGCCAGTGCGATCCGCCGCGGGCGAGCGCGCGAATCCGGCAAAGTGTATTCGTGAATCGTCATCGTGCGTGGATCAATGCTCCCCAGCTGGTTGGCGCCGAACTCGCAAAAGATCGGAGTGTTGTTCGGCAAGATCACGATGCCGTAAGGCACAGCGTGCGGCGTAGGCACTTTGGTCAGCGTCATCTTGCCGGTCTTCGGATCAAGGCGCCCGATGTAATTTGTCTCTTCGTTTGTGAACCACAAAATGCCGTCGTGATCGAAGACCGGCGTGTGTGGATCGATCTCGACGCCATTCTCGGCTCGATATTCGGCGATCTCACCCGTTTTCGGATTCAGCTTGCCCACATAACCGCCTGAAATTGCGGTGAACCAAATATTTCCGTCCTTGTCGGCGACCAGTCCGTGAGGCCCGGAATTTGGCGTCTTCAGCGGGTATTCTTTGAATTCTCCTGTCTTCGGATCGAGACGGCCGAGCTTATTTGCTCCCTGTCCCGTGTACCAGAGCGAGCCGTCTGGCGCGAGCGCCGGATCGTGCGGCCGCGACTTCGGCGTCGGCACCTCGTATTCCTTAATTTGTACGTTCAGCGTTCCCACCGCTGGAGAAGCGGCAAGCGCAGCGGCTAGTGTGAACAAGCATAGATTGCTCATATACATGGCATCCTCCTTAAGTTCGTCTCATGTGTTGTTGCCGCTAATGAACCTCTACACGAACAGATTCAAAAAACGGATCATAGGCTTACTGTTTCTTATCGGCCCGGGGTTGGGCGCCAACGACGCCGATGAATCCGGCCAATACTCCCCTACTACTAAATACCGCACCTGACAGCTTTCCGAGTTTAGACACGGTTATAGGGATGTTGAAACAGTTGGCAAAGTAGTTGAGACTAGAACGAATGTTCCAGACCTTGAATTTCTTGCTTGGATTGCTTGCAAAGCGGGCGCTGGCAAATCGTCTCAATTTGCGCAACTCCCTGTCAGAGTCAGGTTTGCGCGACTTCGCTTGATTGGTCACCGAATTGCAACTTTATATTTCGCGTCTTTTGCCTGTTTATCCCGTAGTCCGCAAGGAGGACCATGTATGACAGGCTCTGTCCGATCCACGTCGCAACGAAGTATCACCTGCTGCATCTGCGCTGGACCCATCCCGATCGAAACCAGCCATACCGATGAGCGCGGAGAGAGCGTTCATGAGGAATGCTACGTCCGTAAGACCATTTCGAGATTTAGAACGGCCAGTGTAGTTCACCTCTCCGAGAATTGGTTCAGTTCGATAGTTGTGCGGATCCAATGCCCACTCCGCGTAACCGATAACTATTGAAGTATCGCATCTGCTCTTCCATCTGAGCCAGGTCTGCGCTAAGCGGCGTTTTGTGCACATCGTTGTGCTCCAGATTCGGGCAGAAAGCGCTCAGAAAAAATATGGTGGCAGTGTAAAATTGGGAAACTACAGCATTGGCCCCGTAGCTCAGATGGATAGAGCAGCGGTTTCCTAAACCGAAGGTCGGCAGTTCGACTCTGCCCGGGGCCACCAGCGCCTGCTTGCGAGACGATCTGCGAGCTCTGGATTGACACGCGGGGCGGCCAGCGCTAGGCTTTCGCCCAAGAGCAAGCCAAAAACTGCAATTCCGATGTACACCCCATCCAGGAGCAATCCCATGACCGAGCATTCACTGAACAAGAACGATATTTCGCGCGGCAAGCTTGTTGCCCTTGCAGCGGCAGTAGCCACAGCGGCTCTCTCGTTTCTCGCTGTCACCCAGTCCGCGCAGGCGCAGATTCCAACAAGCTCTGGAAGCGCTCTCCAGGCAGCCCGCTACAAAACCTCAGCGGAAAAGGCCTACCAATTTCAAAACACCATGATGGACGCGTACGCTTCCGGTAGCACGGTGCGGCTCACGCAGAGCTATTCCGACCAGGCGCTGGGCGCAACCGCTTTTACTTATGACAATGCCGTTGCCATCGATGCCTACCTGCTGCGAGAGAGTTATGACGGTGTGGCACGAGCTGAGGTCCTGGGCAACGGATTGATCTATGCGCAGGCGACGAATTTTCCATTTAACGACGGGCGCTTTGCCCAAGCGTACTTTGTCAATAAGCCTGCGACAGATGGCAGCGGAGCGTATATTACTCCGGCGGGATTCCCGTTTTACTTTTATGGCAGCGCGGTTGGCGACCAGGCGTGGGCAGGCATGGCGCTTGCGCAACTTTACCGCCGCACCCACCAGCAGCAATATCTGGCTGCGGCACTCAAAGTGGCCAATTGGATTGTGGCAAATACCTACAACACGCTTGGTCCGGGCGGCTATTCGTTCGGAACTTTCATTAACCAATTCAACCAGTCCGTTCCTTCGCCGAATGGCAAGTCAACCGAGCACAATATCGATACCTACGCTTTTTTCTCCATGCTAGCGGAGATCACGCACAACGGCACTGCCTCGAACGGCGCATCGTGGAGCAGCCTCGCCCAGCATGCGCTGAACTTCGTGCTCGCAATGTATAACCCCGCCGGCGGTTATTTCTATACCGGAACGCTGGGCGATCAAATTACGGTCAATCCATCTCCGATCCCGGAAGACTGCCAGGACTGGTCCTATCTGGCGTTGCTCAAAAATCGTTACGCGAACACGATCGATTGGGCGCTGGCCAATCTGCAAACCACCGATACTGACGCAGCGCCACATTCTAGCCTTACGGGAAGCGAAAAGATCACAGGAATCGTCTTCGATACGGCGAGCTTGACGACTCCATTCGCTGATCCCAATGCGGTATGGCTCGAAGGCACCGCCCACAGCGTCGCGGCCCTGATAGCCCGGGCAATTGCAGGGCGAGGCAGCCCTTCGCGCTTTAAGGATCTGGGAACTGTCGAGTTCTTTGTCAAGAATTCTCAGGAAGCCCAGGCCGAGTTAGGCGCAGGGCAGACGGTCAATGGCGTGGCGATCCCTGTTGGCGAAGGCTTGGTGGCCTCGACCAGCGTGATGGATACGGGCTTCGGATATACCTACGGGCCCTCTCTGCACATCGGCGCCACGGGTTGGTATCTGATTGCCATCCAAGGGGGAAATCCGTTTCAGCTGGGCTACTACCAGAGCCGCACGCCATAAGCCGCACGACCGGATTCCACGCGACTTTTCGGTGACGGGTACGTGCCAAACTCAGCCGACCTTCGGTCTGGTTCGGGTGTGAAACGCTAAAGTTCCCGCACCGAATCGGTGCGACTCACCTAAATATACCTTCTGCTGCTATATAATCCTGCCGATTAGAGAGTAGGAAAGGCGTGGCGCAATGGCTCACTCGAGTAAATTATGGTTGATTGCTGCAAATTTGCTCGTAACCACCTGTGCGGTTCTCCCGGCAAGGGCCACCGAGCCTCCCGCTGACCTTTGCTCGTTGCTGCCAGCAGCTGAAGTGAGCAAGACACTCGGACGAGCCTACGATTCCCCGCAAAAGAGCGTCGCTCCCCGCCCTTACGCAAACACCGCTACCGGAACGGATTGCAATTATCTGGCTAAGGGGAGCAAGCTCTGGTTTAGAGCATACGTTGATCCCTCGCCGTCAGCGGCGGCGGAGCTGTTCGCCAAATTGAGTGTGTTTTATGCCCCGAACACGCCAGTGGCCGGCCTCGGAGACGAGGCTTACTTTGACAAGATGCATGCGCTCCACGTGCGCAAGGGCAAAGTTCGTTTCTATCTCAATCTTGAACCTATGAATTTCACTCCGGCAATCGAGAGGCAGCTAAAGGACCTTGCCAGCCGCGTCGCCGGACAACTTTAAAGGCCTTAGTACAGGAAAGGCATGCCGGCAAGTTTCCTAGCTCTAAGCTAAGTGTTTTTTCATTGCTCGCTCTCCCGCGCATCGAGGTCAATAAGGTGAAGTCGAGGAGTGGCGCGACGGTTTAGATGCGGCCTAGCCGGCCCCCCTTTTCGTTTGCCGGTGCCTCAATATCCTCACCATGCGTTTCACCTCGCGCCCCCACCTTTTGAATCTCTTTTAGCAACCGTCGGGCAGCCTATGCCCCTCTAAACACAGTTTCCTTAGTTTCCTTTCCTCGGGGCTATAATTCCCCGATTCGAAGCCGCAAGAGGAGCTTCCTTTTGAACGTTGACGCCAACGAGCTTCCCATTACCGACCCTGCACATCAACTCCCCGAACACGCTTCGGAAACCCACCCGCACAGAATGCCACGGTGGATCCTATGGCTTCTCGCCCTGCTAGTGCTGTTGCTGGTCGCATGGTTTTTGTGGCGGCATTACGAGAGCGCGGCCAAGCCCACGCCTCCACCGCCCAAAGTCAACATCACGACGGCGACAGCTCAGCAGGGAAACATTGGCGTCTACCTTGACGAAATCGGAACGGTCACGCCGGTGTATACCGATTCGATTACCAGCCAGGTGACGGGCCCGGTCGTCGCTGTTCACTTTAAAGAAGGTCAGGTGGTGCGGAAGGGGTCTCCGCTGGTTGACATCGATTCCCGTCCTTACCGCGCAACGCTCCTGCAGGCGCAGGGTGTGCTTCAGCGAGATCAGAATCTGCTGGCCCAGGCGCAGATGGATCTGGAGCGCTACCGCCAGGCCTGGGCGCGGAATGCGATCCAGAAACAACTTTTGGACGATCAGGAAAAGGTCGTTCTGCAGGACGAAGGCACGGTAAAGAACGATCAGGGAACGGTGCAGTATGACGAGATTCAGGTCGGATACTGCCATATCACCGCGCCCATCCCCGGCCGCGTGGGATTGCGGCTGGTGGATCCCGGCAACGTTGTGCAGTCGGCGGGCACCATAACCCTCGCCGTCATTACACAGGTGCAGCCGATCACAGTGATTTTTACCATACCCGAAGACAGCCTCGGTCCGGTTGTCGCTCGATTGCAGAAGAAAGCTAAGCTCGCGGTTGACGCCTTTGATCGCACGGCGCAAACGAAAATTGCCAGCGGAACCCTGTTGACGCTCGATAATCAGATCGACACCACAACCGGAACCGTGAAAGCGCGAGCCCTCTTCCCGAATAAGGATAATGCTCTCTTTCCCAACCAGTTTGTGAATACGCGCTTGCTGGTAAATACTCTGCAGGGAGTCACGTTGATTCCAGCCGCGGCGATCCAACAAAATGGCTCGGCATCCTTCGTGTATGTGATTCAAAACAACGTCGCTCACATCCGCAGCATAAAACCAGGAGTTACAGACGGCGGTGTAACCCAGGTTGACGGGATTAACCCCGGAGACATCGTCGCCACCAGCAGCTTCGATAAGTTGCAGGATAATATTGCGGTCACCACGGGGACCAGCGGTGAAAACAACCGCGGGAACAACGGCGGGGCAAGAAGCACGGGCAAGAGCGGGAACAAGGGTTCGAAGACGGGCTCGTCCGGCACGAGCGGGAGCAAAAACAAGTGAGTCCGTCTCGCCCTTTTATTCTGCGGCCGGTCGCTACCTCGTTGCTCATGGCCGCAATCATGTTGGTGGGCATTGTTGGCTATACCCAACTGCCGGTCTCGGCCTTGCCGCAGGTCGACTATCCGACCATTCAAGTTCTGACGTTTTATCCCGGAGCAAGTCCCACGGTGATGGCGACGACCGTGACGGCGCCACTGGAGCGGCAATTCGGCCAGCTGCAGGGTTTGAGCCAGATGACCTCCAGCAGCTCCGGCGGCACGTCGGTCATCGTGCTGCAATTCAATCTGACTCTAAACATTGATGTCGCGGAACAAGAGGTGCAATCGGCTATCAACGCGTCGCAGAGTCTTTTGCCCTCTATTCTGCCCGCACCACCCACCTACAGTAAGACGAATCCGGCCGATGCGCCGGTGCTCACGTTGGGAATCACGTCCAGCGCCATGCCGCTGTCGCAGGTGGAGGACCTGGTCGACACTCGTCTTGCGCCCAAGATCTCGCAGCTGACAGGCGTCGGGCTGGTGACGATTAGCGGCGGCCAGAAACCTGCCGTTCGCATTCAAGCCAATCCAACCGCGCTGTCCTCCTACGGCATCAACATGGAGGATCTGCGCGCCGCGTTGACTCAGTCCAGTGTGAACGCCGCGAAAGGGAACTTCGACGGGCCGCGCCAGGATTACCAGATTGACGCCAACGATCAGCTGATCACCAGCGACGATTATCGCAAGGTGGTCGTGGCTTACCGCAACGGTGCGCCCGTGATGCTGACCGACGTTGCGCAAGTGGTGAATGGAGTCGAGAACAACAATCAGGCGGCGTGGATGAATCAGACTCCAGCCGTCATTCTGAATGTGCAGCGCCAGCCCGGAGCGAACACCATCAGCGTGGTGAAGAGCATCAAGCAGCTCTTGCCGCAGCTGCAAGCCAATCTGCCCACCGGCATTCAGGTAACCACGCTCACCGATCTCACCACAGCCATTGAAGCCTCGGTCGCCGACGTCGAGTTCGAATTGATGCTGACCATCGGCCTCGTCGTGCTTGTCATCTTCCTCTTTCTGCGAAGTCTCTATGCCACCATCATCCCGAGCGTGGCGGTGCCGCTGTCGCTGGTGGGCACTTTCGCAGCCATGTACATGCTGGGTTACAGCCTGGACAATTTATCACTGATGGCGCTGACCATCTCCACTGGATTCGTGGTCGACGATGCCATCGTCATGATCGAGAACATCGCGCGCTACATCGAAATGGGCGATCCACCGATGGAAGCCGCGCTGAAGGGCGCGGAGCAAATCGGCTTCACCATTCTCTCGCTGACCGTGTCACTGATTGCCGTGCTGATTCCACTCTTATTCATGGGAGACGTAGTGGGCCGCTTGTTCCGCGAGTTTGCGGTAACGCTTGCAGTCACGATCGTGGTCTCGGCAGTCGTCTCTCTTACCCTGACTCCGATGATGAGTGCCCGCATCCTGCGGCACCAACCCAAAGAGAAGCAAGGGAAAATCTATCAAGCGTCGGAACGTGTTTTTGAGCGGATGATTGCGTTCTATGGCCGAACCCTCAAGTTTGTTCTGCAATTCCAGACGATCACGCTGTTAGTGGCGCTGGCCACACTGTTGCTTACGGTTTTTCTCTACATCATTATTCCCAAAGGCTTTTTCCCCGTGCAGGATACCGGCGTCATTCAAGGCATCACACAGGCGCCGCAGACGATTGGCTCGAAAACCATGGCGGAAAAACAGCAGGAGTTGGCGAAAGCTATTCTGGCTGATCCCGCCGTCGAGAGCCTCTCGTCCTTCATCGGAGCCGATGGAACTAATACCACGACGAACAGCGGCAGAATATCGATCAATCTCAAGCCACTGGATCAGCGCAACAAGATGAGCGCCTCGGATGTAATCCGCCGGTTGACATCGAAAGCGGATCAGGTCCAGGGCATACAGCTGTTCATGCAGCCGGTGCAGAACATTTCGGTGGACGACCGAGTCAGCCGCACGCAATACCAGTACACCCTCGAAGATCCCGACGCCAATGAATTGAATGACTGGACCAACCGCTTCGTCAGCCGCTTGAGACAGTTGCCCGAACTGGAAGATGTCGCCACAGACCAGCAAATGGGCGGGCTGGCCGTATCGCTGGTGATTGACCGGGTCACGGCCTCGCGGTTGGGCATCGCTCCCTCCACTGTCGACAACACTCTATACGACGCCTTCGGTCAGCGGCAGATCAGCACAATGTACACGCAGGTGAATCAGTATCACGTCGTTCTGGAAAGTCAACCGCAGTTTCAGCTTGACCCCAACAAATTGGATCGTCTCTACATCCAGTCGAATGCATCCGCGGGAGCCACCGGGACCGGAGCCTCGACCTCGTTCGCGGCCTCCGGATCATCCTCCGCAGGATCGAACGCGCTGACTTCCACAGCACTGTACACGCCGGCGGCCAATACGCTTTCTCCTCCGGCGAACGCGCTCACCCCGCCCGCATCTACGAGCGCGAATCGCGGAGCAAACTCTGCCGGCACCACGAGCTCGACCATGGCCAATGCCGTGCCCCTCAGCGCGTTCTCGCATTTTGAAAAGACAACCGAAGCGCTCTCCATCAACCATCAGGGACAATTTCCCGCGATCACCGTATCGTTCAATCTCGCTCCGAATGCCGCGCTGGGCGAGGCCATTACCGCGGTCGACAAAGTAGAGAAAGACTTGCACATGCCGGCCAGCCTGCAAGCCGGCTTTCAGGGCACAGCGGCCTCTTTCACCAATTCGCTTTCCAATGAGCCACTGCTGATTCTTGCGGCACTCGTGACCGTGTATATCGTGCTCGGTGTTTTGTATGAGAGCTTGATCCACCCCATCACGATTCTTTCGACGCTGCCTTCGGCCGGAGTCGGTGCTTTTCTTGCCCTGATTCTTTTTCATCAGGACTTGAGCGTCGTGGCCATCATCGGCATTGTGCTGCTGATTGGCATCGTGAAAAAAAACGGCATCATGATGGTCGATTTCGCCTTGGAGGCGGAACGCGAGCACGGCAAGAGCGCGACCGATGCCATTTACGAGGCCTGTCTGCTGCGCTTCCGCCCCATCATGATGACCACCATGGCCGCGCTGCTGGCTGGTTTGCCGCTAGCGCTCGGAAGCGGCTTTGGTTCCGAATTGCGCCGGCCGCTCGGCATCGCCATGGTCGGGGGACTGCTGCTCAGCCAGGCGCTCACGCTTTACACCACGCCCGTGATCTACATCTTTTTCGATAACCTGGCGCAGCGCTTTTCTCACGGACGGAAGCGCGTGGAATCCCGCAACGCGGAACAGGCAGGGCCCGCATGAATATCTCCGCGCCTTTTATTCATCGCCCAGTGGCTACGACTCTGCTCACGGTAGCCATTGCCCTTGCCGGCGCGATTGGATTCCAGGTACTGCCGGTAGCGCCCTTGCCCGAAGTCGACTTTCCTACGATCTCAGTCAGCGGCGGCTTGCCCGGAGCCAGCGCCGCCATTATGGCGTCGTCCGTCGCGACGCCTCTGGAGCGGCAGTTCGGCCACATTGCCGGTGTGACGGAAATGACCTCCGCCAGCACCCTCGGCAACACTTCGATCACTATTCAGTTCGACCTCAGCCGCGATATTGATGGCGCCGCACGCGATGTGGAAGCCGCAATCAATGCGGCGCGCACTTATCTTCCCAGCAACCTTCCGGGCAATCCCACGTATCGCAAGGTAAATCCCGCCGACGCCCCCATCATGATTCTCGGCCTGACCTCGGACAAATTTGGTCCCGCGCGCTTATACGACCAGGCATCGACGGTTGTCGCACAGAAGCTATCGCAGATCCAGGGCGTGGGTCAGGTCTCGGTCGGAGGGGGTGCGTTGCCATCCGTGCGGGTTGAGGCCAATCCCACGCAACTAGCCGGCTACGGACTCACCATGGCGAATTTGCAGTCGGTCCTGAGCTTGCAGAACTCCGATCTCGCCAAGGGACAAATCACCGACGGCAATGTGACCGCCGACATCGTCGCCAATGACCAGATCTCACTCGCGCGGGATTACAAACCGATCGTTGTCGGTTACAAAAATGGCGCCGCCGTCCGTCTTTCCGATGTGGCTCAGGTCACAGACTCCGTGCAGAACATCCGCGCTGCCGGATATTTAAACGGCAAGCGGGCGGTTACGATGATCATCTTTCGCCAGCCCGGCGCCAACATCATTGCCACGGTCGATCGCATCCGCGCCGAACTGCCTTCGATCCAGGCATCGATTCCGCTCGGAATTGACATGACCATTGTCCTTGATCGCACCACCACCATCCGCGCCTCGGTGAGCGACGTCGAGCGGACTCTGCTCATCTCCATCGCCCTCGTCATCGTGGTAGTGTTCATTTTCCTGCGCAATGGCCGTGCCACCCTCATTCCGGGCGTGGCCGTGCCGGTGTCGCTGATCGGCACCTTCGCCGTGATGTATCTATTCGGCTACAGCCTGGACAATCTTTCGCTGATGGCGATGACCATTGCCACCGGATTCGTGGTCGACGACGCCATTGTAGTAATGGAAAATATCGCCCGCCATCTAGAAGCCGGCATGGAACCCTTTGCCGCGGCACTGAAGGGCGCGAAGGAAATTGGTTTCACCGTTTTCACCATCAGCGTTTCACTGATTGCCGTGTTCATTCCTCTTCTGTTGATGGGAGGACTCGTCGGACGCCTCTTCCGCGAGTTCGCCGTGACGCTCTCCACGGCGGTCTTCGTCTCGATGCTGATCTCTCTCACCACGACCCCGATGATGTGCGCCTACCTTTTAAAGAGCGAGCGGGACGAGAAACATGGCCGTATCTACATGGCCAGCGAGAAATTCTTCGATTGGGTGCTGTCGCTGTATCGCGGCAGCCTGCACTGGGTCCTCGACCATCCAACCCTCACCCTCATCGTGCTCTTTATCACCATCGCCTCGAACATAGTGCTGATCATCAGGATTCCCAAGGGATTGTTCCCGGTCGAGGACACAGGAGCGATCACCGGCAGCGTCCGCGGCCCGCAGGATTCCTCCTTCCCCGCAATGGATACGTCGATCCGGCAAATTAGTGAAGTCATCAAGAAAGATCCCGCGGTCGCCAATGTAAGCGCAACTACCGGAGGCGGCGGGGCCACTAATAACGGATCGTTGTATATCGCGCTCAAACCGCTGGCCGAGCGCAAAGTCACCGCCGCGCAAATCATCGCCCGCCTGCGGCCTCAGTTGAACCGACTGCCGGTGGCTTCGGCATTCCTCCAGGCCGTGCAAGACTTGCGCATCGGTGGCCGCTCCAGCAATGCCATGTATCAATACACCATCCAGTCCGACACAGTGGACGACCTGGTTCAATGGGGACCGAAAATGCTGAGTGAGATGAAGCGCCTGCCCGGTTTCCAGGACGTGAGCTCAGACCAGCAGAATGGCGGCCTGGATGAACTGCTGACTTACGACCGCGTCACCGCCGCGAAGCTCGGCCTCACCGCGCAAACGCTCGACTCGGCTCTCTACGGCGCATTTGGGCAGTCGGAAGTCTCCATCATTTACACGCAGCTGAATCAGTATTATGTAGTGCTCGAAGTCGCGCCTCAGTATTGGCAGAGCCCGGAAGGGCTGAAAGACATCTACCTGCATACGTCCACTGGTGGCGCGATCCCGCTTCTCGCCGTGGCCAAAGGACATGCCAACACAACTCCGCTGGCGATCAACCACACCGGCTTATTTCCCTCGATTACCGAGTCCTTTAATCTGGCGCCGAATATGTCACTGAGCGACGCCACCTTGAGCATCAGCCAGATGCAAAAACGCCTGGGAACGCCTTCCACCATGCAAGGCTTTTATGCCGGCACGCTGCTGGCCTACCAGCAGTCTCTGGGCACCGAGCCGATACTGATTGTAACGGCGCTGCTGGCCGTTTACATCGTCCTCGGCATTTTGTATGAAAGCCTGGTCCATCCTGTGACCATCATTTTGACTCTGCCCTCGGCAAGCGTAGGCGCCATGCTGGCGTTGATGATCTTTAAGGAGGATCTCAACATTATTTCGATCATTGGCATCGTACTGCTGATTGGCATCGTCAAGAAGAACGCCATTATGATGATCGATTTCGCTCTGCAAGTCGAACGCGAGGAAGGGAAGAAGCCCATCGACTCGATCTTTGAAGCCTGCATGCTGCGCTTCCGCCCGATTCTGATGACCACCATGGCCGCCCTCCTGGGCGCTCTGCCGTTGGCACTTGGCACCGGGACGGGCTACGAGCTACGCCGGCCCCTCGGGATTACGATTGTGGGCGGACTGATCTTGTCGCAGTTGCTCACGCTGTATACCACGCCGGTCGTTTATTTGGAATTCGACCGCCTGCGATTGCGCATGGCGGGCAAAGCCATACGGCAATCTGAGCCGGCTGCGGAAGTGGGCTAGCTGGCGGGCCGTTTGATCTGAAGTGTTATTCGGGCAAGCATGCTATGGAAATATTGAGACGAACAAGGTTGCCACGAACAAGGTTGACGCAAACAACGTTGAGAGGCACGATCTGCCTCGGTGCCGCTGCGCTCCTGTTAATTCTGTCGGGCTGCGTGGTCGGTCCGAAATATCATCCACCGGCCATACCCGGGCCTGCAACGGTCTACAAAGAATCACCCACGCAGTTTCAGCAGGGAACCGAAGGCTGGACCGTCGCGCAGCCCGCGGACGCAAAACTGCGTGGCAAGTGGTGGGAGATATTTAATGACCCCGAGCTGAACAGCCTCGAAGAGCAATTGAACATCAACAACCAGAACATCAAAGAATTTTTCGAGAACTTCATGGCCGCCCGCGCCGTTGTCCGCGAGGCCCGCGCCCAATTCTTTCCGACATTGTCTGCTGCACCCTCGGTTACTCATTCACGAATTTCGCAAAATCTAAAGGGCAGCACTACCGTAACGGCGAACGGCACCGGCTCTAACTTTAGTACGCAGAGCACAATCTATACGTTGCCTCTCGAAGCGTCCTGGGAGCCCGACCTTTGGGGCCGAGTCCGCAACGTCGTGCGCCAGGCCCGGTACGCAGCGCAAGTCAGCGCGGCCGACCTGGAGAACGAGCGCCTCACCGAGCAGGCAGCCTTGGCGACATTTTTCTTCGAGATTCGCGGACAGGACGAGCTGCAACGGATCTTCAACGATACCGTCGCGGCCGACCAAAAAGAAGTCGAACTGGCACAATCGCTTTATCAAGCGGGCATCACGGATCAGATCTCCGTGGTCCAAGCCGAAACCGCGCTGCAGAGTGCGCAGGCAGGCGCAACCAATGTGGCCATCGCGCGCGCGCAGTTTGAGCATGCGATTGCAACCTTGATCGGCAAGGCCGCCACCGGTTTCTCGGTTCCCGTGAAGCCGATGGTCGTTGTTCCGCCGCCTATCCCAGTAGGAGTCCCTTCGGAGTTGCTGGAGCGGCGGCCTGACATCGCGGCTGCCGAGCGCACCATGGCCGAGGCCAACGCAGCCGTCGGCATCGCCTATGCAGCTTACTATCCCAACCTGACGTTGACCGGGCAAGGCGGCTTTGAGAGTTCGAGCTTGAGTCACTGGTTGTCCTGGCCAAGCCGCTTTTTTTCCGTTGGAGCGAACATTTCGGAAACGATCTTTGACGCCGGGCTCCGCCGCGCCACCGTCCAGCAATTTACCGCGACCTACAATGCGGACCTCGCCGCTTACCGTCAGACCGTGCTGAACGCGTTTCAACAGGTGGAAGACGGTCTCGCCGAAGTGCGCATTTTCTCCCAGGAGATTCAGCAGGAGCAGCAGGCCGTGAATTTCGCCCAAACCAATCTCACGCTCGAAGAAGCTCGCTATGAAACCGGGATCGATCCTTACGTCGACGTGCTGATCGCGCAGACCACGCTCTTGTCCGCGGAGCAGACTCTGAATAACCTTCACGTGCAGGAAATGACTTCCGCAGTAGCGCTGATCGAAGCTCTGGGCGGCGGTTGGGATCGTTCGCAACTGCCCGGTCCCCAACAGGTGACGCAAAAGCCGCCCACTTCGGACACAGCCATCCAACAGTAAAGGGCAGAAGGGGTTAAGAGGCGAATGGTTTTGAGAAGGGCACTGCTCTAACCGTGCCGCTCGTGGTCGCCAATGACGCGGGCAAGCCCACATTCATTTTGCAGACTTGCGGCGCGGAGAAAAGCTGAATCTGGTTGCGCAACCCGGTTCGCTTTCTTCCTTTCCTCCCAAAGTTCTACGGCGTACCCAATGCCCATTTTTCCAGGTCTCCTGTCGAGCGCAGAACGCCGAGTTGGCTGCGTTCCAATTCGAATGTCACGTCCTGGAGAACGATGAAGCGTTCGCTGGCTTGATAGCGGGCGTCACCGAGGTCGCGGAGCGTTGCCGTCCCGGCATCGATGCGAGTCTGAGTCGCGGCTAGGTTTTTCTCTGCGATTTCGTACTCCAGCTGAGCCACGTCGCGCGCAGCTTGCATTTGAGCGACGGAACGCTGCAGACGCAAGGTTTCCTCCGCGACTTGGTTACGGGCGGCTTCCGCTTGTTTGGTCGCCTTCAAGGCATCGGCATCGGCGGCTTGGGCCCGGGAACGTTGGGAAAGATTAAGCAGAGGAAAACGAATGCTGGCGCCGATGGTTGCGTTATTCTGCTGAAAGCTGCTGGTCACGCACAGAAATTCGCCGAGTGATGTCGTGCACGGCCGGGAAGGAATGTAATAGTTCTGATAGTTATTGAATTTTGAGAGCAGGGCATATTGCGCGGCGAAATCGACGCTGGGCCACAGAGAGCGATGTTCTCCCTGCGCTCGCAAGTATTGAGCTCGGGCGTGTTCCACGGCGGCTTGCACCGAGGGATTAGCGGTGGCGGGATCTTTCGCGGCCTCATCCGTCCTTGGAGTAGCGGGCGGCTCAGGGATGGAGTCGGGGTCAGTTTGAATGTTTGCGGCGGCAAGACCGGTGAGTTTGGAGAGGTGTTCGCGCAGAACGTCGGCTGCGCCTTGCGCCTCGGCGATGCGCAGGCGAACGCGCGCAGCGGGGAGGCGCGCCCTGGTACCTTCGAGTTCGCTGTCGATGCCTTCTTTTACGCGATCGGCGACTGCCGCTTGCAGTTTATCGGCATCGGCTTGCGTCTCCTGGAGCCGGGCCAGGCGCTGTTCCCATTTGGCGAGTTCGGCATAGCTGAGTGCAGCGTCTTGAATGATCTGGTTGCGCTGGTCTTTCGTCTTAAACGCTGCCGCGGCGGAGTCCGCCTTCGCGGCGCCCTGGTAAGCGCGCAACGCCGGATTGAACAATGCGGATTGTGCGTTGATGTTGAATAGAGCAGGCGCTGATCCTTCCAGCGCGAGCGGAAAGCCATACGAATAGCCCAGACCCGCTCCGGTGGAAAGTTGAGGAATGTAATTGTTGCGCAGCTCGCTATAGCTAGCGGCGGCGTGCATCTCGTCGGCCGCGGTGATCGCCGCACCGGTGGCGTGGCTGAGAGCCAGTTCGACGACGCGCTTGAGCGAGACAGGTTCAGCCAGCAGCGAAGCGGGAAGTAAAAGGAGTGCCAGAATCCATTTTGCGGCATGCGCACCGCGGCAAGAAGTTTTCATTGCGACCCTTTCCGAGCGATCTTTTGTGAAACGATCCTTCTTAAACGGTCTTTCCTAAACGATCTTTCTTGAGCGATTTTCCCTGAGCGAGCTCTTTCCGGGCGAATCCAGTTCCGGGCGAATCCAGGAATGATTTCATGAACAATTGGATGCCAGCGAGATTTTAAATGTCAGAGTGGGCAGAAGCAGCACGAAGACGAAAATCCTGACTGTCTCCAAAAGCGGCAGACGTGCGACATCTGCGATCGTCTCAATGTTCGACTCGCTTCAGGTCTTCTCGAGCGCGGTTGAAGGTGTGCGAGAGGACCAGAGCAGCACGATATTCTTCGGCGGCGGCGCGTCGGTCTCCTTGCTTTTCCAGCAACTGGCCCAGAAGATCGTGGGCTTTGAAGGCCGGCCCCTCCTCTGCGGGCGAAACCAGATAGCGGCGCAGCAGGCGTAGGGCCAGGGAATAATCGCGATCGGTGTGAAGCAGAAGACTGGCGGCGTCCATGAGGGAATCGGGGCGGTCGACTGGGCTGGATTCCATCGTGCGTAGGGCTTGCTCCATTTCGTCCAGCCGTTTTGCGCGGGCCAAGAATTGAGCGAGGTGCAGCCAGTTCTGGGCCGTGCCGTGACTGGCTTCAATGGCGGCCCTGTATTCACGCTCGGCGGTGGTCAAGTCTTTGTTCTTTCCCGCAATACGAGCCAGAACCCAGTGCGCCATCGCGGGATTGAATGCGAACAATGCGTCGGCTTGCACGCGGGCTTTGTCCTGCCCTCCGCCGACGATGGACGGAGCTTCGAGATAGAACTCGGCCAGATCGGTGCGCGCTTCCCAACTTCTGGGGTTGAGTTCTACAGCGCGTTCGAATGAATTGCGAACCTTTTTTGCTATGCCGGCGGCGGAAAAGAGTCCGGCGCGAGCGGCCTTCTCACCATAAATGCGGCCCAGCCAAAGATGGTAGAGACTTTCTTGAGGATCGAGTTTGATGGCACGTTCACAGGCAGGAATGCCGCGGTCCCACTCGTCCATCATGAAATAGGCGCGGCATAGCAGATTGTAGGATTCGGCGCCGGTGATGGAGCGGCTGACCTGCAGCTCCAAATCCTGAACAGCTTTGTCGGCCTCGCCGGCAGCAAGAAGTTCTTTGGGACTCGTGTTGGTGGCGTGCGCCGGGCACAGCAGAGCAGCGACCAGCAAGAATGGAAGCAACAGTCGCCTGAGCCGATGATGCGAGTCGAACTGCATCGGGCAGCGCATGCCTTACGGGACCACCTTGACGGCAGCGCCATCGAAGAGTGGTTTGGATTCTTCTGCGGGCAAGGCCACGACGTCGCCTTCGGCGAGTCCAGAGGTGATTTCGACGCGAGTCAGATTTTGCAGTGAAAACTCGATGGGTTGGCGCTTTACGTGATGGTCGAAGACTTTGTAAACGTAAGGTTTGCTCTCATCGATGCGCAGAGCGTCGCGCTGCAGGGTCAGTACATTGTGGTGCTCGGCCACTACGATGGTGACGCCAACGTTAATGTTAGGCAACAGGCGCAGATCGTGATTGTCCACGATGCAAGTGGTCTCGCCGACGTTTCTGGAAACGCGAAGTTTCACCGTCGAGGGCACAGTGTTCACCGTGCCGGTCCAAACGCGGCCGGGAAGCGCGTCCCAAGTAATTTCAACTCTTTGTCCGACCTGGAGACGGCCCACATCGGGTTCGTCGACAAATGCGCGAACCAGCATGCGGGAGAGATCCGCCTCTTGCAGCAGCAAGTCGCCGGCTTGTACGAACGATCCCTGCTTCACGGGGAGAGAATAGACTATGCCATCGAAGGGAGCGCGTACGCTGGATTTGAGCAGGGCGTTTTCGGCGGCGTCATAGGCGGCTTGGGCTTCAGCACCCTGGGCCTGAATTCGCGCGGTTTCAGGTTTGGAATATCGGTCTTTCTGTTTCTGTTCGGCTAAGGTAACGTCGGCTTGAGCGCGTTGCAGCGCGTCTTCGGCCTGTTGAACTTCGCCCGGGGATGCTGCGCCCTCCTGCTGCAATCGGCGGAAGGCATCGAGATTGCGCTGCGCGAGATCGCGCGCGCTGCGCGCTTTCACCAGTTGCGAGTTCAAGGTCAGCACTTCTTCCTGAGTGCCCCCGCTTTGCAGAGCGGACTGGTTGGCTTGCGCGGCTTTGACTTGAGCCTGGGCGCGGGTCGCTTGGGTGCGGATGTCGGCGTCGTCGAGTTGCAGCAGAAGTTGGCCCTTGCGCACGTGGTCACCCTCCTTGACCAGCAGGCGCTTTACCGTAGTCGCGATGGGAGCGTGGGCTCCGAAGTCGAAGTTTTGAATGGGTTCAACCTTGCCGTTAGTAGAGACCACACTGCGGATGGGGCCTCGCTCAACGGTCGTGACGCGTACCTTTAAAGGAGTCTGGTGAAGATAGGAATAGAACAGCGCCAAGACTGCCAGCAGCGCGAACGCGGGCCATATCCACCGCCGGCCAGACGGCGTTTTCGAATTGTTCGTCGATGCCAACCGGTAAGCTTTCAGGGTGCGGCAGGAATCACTGTAAGTAGTAATCTACCATTCCGGAAGCCGCGACCGTATCCGGCTGGCTTCCCGGCAGGGTATCTGATTGGATGCGGGCCCCGCGACTTCGGTGCATTGCTGGCAAACGCTACAATTAGCGGCATGAGTAAATCGCCTCGATATACGCCTGACCACGCCGCCGCCGGACTGGACACGAAGTTCCCCGAGATTGAGACCTGGCCCAATCAATTTCCCGGATACGAGATTGTAGTCGATGATCCGGAATTTACGTCAGTGTGTCCGAAGACCGGGCTGCCCGATTTTGGAGTGCTCGCCATCCGCTACGTGCCGGATAAAAGCTGCCTGGAGTTGAAATCGCTGAAGGAGTACTTGCAGTGCTATCGCAATCTGGGGATTTTTCAGGAGAACGTCGTCAACCAGGTTTTGGAGGACGTAGTGAAGTGGGCGAAGCCGGTGTGGGCGGAAGTGAAAGGAGAGTTTCGTCCACGTGGCGGCATTTCGACCACGATTGTGGCGAAGTGGCCAAGACCGAAGGGGCTCATCTGAGTGAGAGACGGCTAGCGAGATGCGGACGCCGCCCGTGGCTGGATACGCTCAATCTCGGCGGCGTGTTCCTCCATGACGCGGCTGACTTCAAGGGCAGTTTGAAGGTTCAGCCAGAACTCGGTGGTTTCGAAGAAACGCGATAGGCGGACAGCGGTATCGGCGCAGATGCCGCGGCGCTCGAGTACGATGTCGTTGACGCGAGGTGCGGGAACGTGAAGGCGCTTGGCTAACTCGTAAGCGCAGATCCCGAGCGGCTTAAGGAATTCTTCCCGCTGGATTTCGCCGTGGTGAACTCGCCAGTGCTGCGGTTTTTGACCTGATAGAGGCACCTTCACAGAGCCAGACTAACAACCCTCTGAAGCATGCCTGCCGCTCTGCTCTCGACGCCATGTTATATTCGCTCGACTGTGGCCACGACCAAGCTCTATCCCAAGACCGCGCTCGCGCTCCTGACTGCGCTGAACTTATTTAACTATATTGACCGTTCAGTACTCTTCGCGGTGCAGGACCTGATCAAGGCAGAATTCCATCGCAGCGATGCCGCGTTCGGGATGCTGACCAGCGTATTTTTTCTTTTCTACATGTGCGCGGCACCCTTTATGGGGCCGTTGGCGGAACGTTTCTCGCGAAAATCCGTGATTATTGCGGGCGCCCTGATTTGGAGCGGCGCCACGTTGCTTACGGCCGTCACACATGACTTCAACGGTCTTCTTATTCGCCATACGCTGGTGGGAATCGGCGAAGCCAGTTTTGTCATTCTTTCTCCGGTTTTTGTGGCTGATATGTTTCCGGAATATCAGCGCGGAAGGGTGATGGGCATTTTTTATCTGGCAATTCCTGTGGGAACCGCTCTCGGATATGTTCTGGGTGGATTGATGGGGCCCGCGTTCGGATGGCGAACGCCATTCTATGTGGGTGCCGCTCCTGGGGCCGTGCTTGCGCTTTTGTTGCTCTTTATTCCCGAACCTCCGGTTGGCCAGTTTGACCCACATGAGAAAACACCGGATCGGGACACTCTCAAGGGACTGGCGAAAAATCCAGCGTTTCTGACGGCAACATTCGGTATGGCGATGATGACCTTCGCCTTGGGGGGACTACAGGTGTGGATGCCGACCTTCCTGCATCGCGCCCGCGGCTATACCCTGGGGCAGGCAAACATTCTTTTCGGCGTCAGCATCGCGATCAACGGGCTGGTTGCATCGCTGGCGGGCGGCTGGCTCTCCGACTACCTGCTTCGGCGCACACACGCCGCGCACTATCTGGTCTCGGCCGTCAGCCTCGGTCTGGGGATTCCGGCCATGTGGGTAGCGCTTTACGCCCGAGGAAACATGATGGTCGCGGGCATCTTTGCAGCCGAATTTCTGCTCTTGCTGAATACCGGACCTCTGAACGCGGCCATTATCAATTCGGTCGGCGCTCACATCCGCCCAATGGCGCTCGCCGCTAACATTTTCATCTTTCACCTCTTGGGCGATGTTCCTTCGGCGTCTCTGATCGGTTACATGTCCGATCGATATTCATTGCAACTAGCTTTTCTGGGACCGGTGATCGCCATTGGTCTCTCCTCTGCCATACTGTTTTATGGGATGAAATTTGCGCCGCCGGTCGCGGTGGTTGGCGCGTCCGCCGAAGCAGGGAAGACGTCAGGGTGATTTACTTTCATTGGATTGCGGGAACGATTTTGGCGCTGGCCTGGGCTTCCCGCATCGTGGATGCTGCGCTCGGCATGCCCAGTGTACCCGATGTTTCCCGTCCGGAGTGGGATCGAAATCCTGTTTCCCCTGCGGGGAATCCTCGCGTGTCCGTCATCGTTCCCGCCCGCAACGAAGAAGAGATCATTGAGCAGGCGCTGAATACGTTGCTTGCGCTTGATTACGACAATTACGAAGTGATCGCGGTTAATGATCGGTCGACGGATTCGACGGGCGAGATTATGGAGAAGATAGGTCACAGTCCTCGCCCTCTCGCACAAAGCGCGAGAAGGACGGGGCACCCTACTTTACGCGTTGTACATCACACTGAACTCCCTGCGGGCTGGCTCGGAAAAACGCATGCCATGTGGACCGCGGCCAATGTGGCGACCGGAGACTGGTTGCTGTTTACCGATGCGGATGTGCTCTTTAAAGCTGATTCTGTTCGACGCGCGTTGGCCTATGCGGAGTCTGTGCCGGCGGATCATCTCGTGCTCTTTCCGCGGATGATTATGAAGCGGCCGGGCGAGTACATGATGATCGCTTTTTTTCAGACGATGTTTATGTTTGGACACCGCCCTTGGAAGGTTGCTGATCCCAGCACCGACGACCACATGGGCGTGGGCGCGTTCAACCTGGTGCGGCGCCGGGTTTATGACTCGGTGGGAACGTATGCGGCGCTTCGTATGGAAGTGCTCGACGACATGAAGCTGGGGAAGGTCGTGAAGAAGGCTGGCTTCGCGCAGCGCAACGTGTTTGGCGGAGATTTGATTTCCATCCGATGGGCCAAAGGTGCGATTGGCGTGGTGAATAATTTGACCAAGAATTTTTTTGCAGTACTGTCGTTTCAGTGGTGGCGTGCAGTAATTTCGGCGTTTGGGCTGGCGTTTTTGAACCTTGGGCCGTTTCTTGGAACGTTTCTCGCGCACGGATGGGCGCGAGCGCCCTATGCAGTTGCGCTGGCGTCTATGTTTGCGATTTACGTCGGCATGTCCTGGCGGTCTGCGGTGCCCGCATATTACTTCCTGTTGCACCCGGTCAGCACAGCCATGTTCATCTATACGCTGTTGCGTTCGATGATTCTTACTTTGTGGAATGACGGAATTGAGTGGCGGGGGACGAAGTATCCGTTGGAAGAGCTGCGTAAGGGGATGGTATGACAAGGCAGTTCTCCATTGCCGTCGCCAGTTCTTAGTGAAAATCGTAGTCAGATGCAGAATTGAAAATCGGACTTCCTGCTTTACTCCGGTACTCCGGCGGCTCCGCGCCTTCGACGTCTCCATAGGTAGCGGTGGCATTCCGCGTGGCCTTGACCTTTGCCGGCTTCTTGGCAGGTCGGAGGTGTCCGGCGCTGTAATGGCGGCGATTTTCGACGTCGTAATTCTCGGGGAGTGGTGGGATGATGGCGGTGCCACCGGTGATCTGGCCAATGCGATTGAGAATGATTTCCGGACGTCCGTCGTAGAGCTTGACTGCTCCATGAATTTCGATGGTGCGGCCGGCCAGGCGGCGAACGTCGCCGACATCTTTCAATCCGGAAGGGAAGACTGGGAAGACCACGACCGTGAAGGGGCAGGCCATTTGATCTTCGCAGAAGTCGAGGAAGTGAACTCCTTTCGCTCCCGCTCTTATCTTGAAGACTTTTCCCGACACACATCGGGTTTCGCCAATATGCTTTGCCGCATCGCTAACTGGGATGCAACCGGAGGCGGAGAGAAGGCTTGTGGGCAGCAGCATTATCAGGACCCTCAGCCCGAGGGGGACCGTGATTACACCCGTAGATCGCCACACGCCTCGATCTTAAGATTTTCGAGGCGCAAAGTCTGGGAGGCAACAAAAATAATTCCACGGGTCGTTCCAGAATGGACCTGAACCCAAGGCGCTACCGAAATCGCAGCCTAGAGTTCGATTATGGGCAGGTGACGGCCGCTGAAGCAGTAATCATCTTCTTAAACGGCCAGGAACCGCTGCTCGGGACGTTGGGATCGGAGGGCGCGAAAGCAATGACCGGCAGAGAGGGACCTGAACCAGTGCAATCAAACAGGAAAGGCTCAACAGTCAGCTGATAGTCCAAGTTCCTCGGGGGTGGCGGCGCGAAAGGCCCCACAGACCAGGTGACTGGCAGCGGAGTCACCGTGGCCGGTGCGGCAGAGAAATGGCCGGTCGCCACGAATTCAATCTGCTGGCCGTTTGCGGTCTGAGTGACGGTTATGGACTGAAGCTGCCGACCACTTCCGCTTCCGCAGGAAAGGGTGAGGGGAGCAACAACTAGAAGGAGAAGGAAAACTTCAGCCTTGTGCACGGCACCCTCTCTCGTTCCATTCTAAACCGCTCAGTCAGGGCGGTGGTGGACCGCCAGGCATAGTCCCCACTTCTCGCAAAAGAGGCGAGAAATGGGGCACCCAAACCGGCGGAGCAACTTGATGGCTTTACTTGAATGATTTGACGGCGGCGGCTTCGTCGTCTTTGACGTCAAAGACGGTATAGAGCTTGGTGATCTGAAGCAGGTCGTTTACTTTTTTTGTTAAATTCAACAGCTTGAGTTCGCCGCCCTGATTTTTGGTGGTGGTGAAAGCACTGACCAGTTCACCAATGCCTGAGCTGTCGATGTAGTTGACGTTCTGCAGATTCAGAACAATCTTCTTATTTCCCTTGGCCAGGATATCGCGCACCGTGTCGCGAAGAATGACGCTGCCTTCTCCGAGGGTGATGCGGCCGCTGCAATCCACAATCGTAACTCCGTCGACCTGCCGACTGCTTACCTTCATGGTCACTGGGAAGCCTCCTTGGCGCCCGCGGATGGCCCGCGGACGTGCTTGATGAGTTTGAGTTCGGTGCCCGTTTTGGAAGGGCGGATTTCGACCACATCCATAAACGAGCGCATAAGAAAAATTCCGCGTCCGGAAGTTTTTAGCAGATTCTCCGGGGCCAGCGGGTTGGGAATTTTATTCAAATCCATCCCCGGACCTTGATCGCGAATGGTGATGATCAGGTCGTCGCCGATGCGCTCGAAAGTGAGCATCACTTTCTTGTCTTCAGCATAAGCGTTGCCGTGCAAGACGGCGTTGACCGCGCCCTCGCGCACGGCCATGGAAATCTGCATCACTTCGTCTTCGGGAAAACCGAGCTCCGTGGCAATGATGGTGGCCTTCTCCTCCGCATTGTCGATCGTCTCCAACGAGGAGTCGAGCGTGTACGAGACCCGTTGCTCGGTCATGGCCATGGACGAAGTGTCACAGCGATTATAAGACCTGCACGGTGAATCTGCCTCCCGGGAGCCGCAGCAGGCGCTCGCCAGAAGCGGTCCCTGGCGAATGCGGTAGTTTGCCCTCCGGAACCGGGAGTTGTCAATGTTGGCGCTCAGAGAGTCTCAGAGAGTAAGGACGCATTATCGAACGAGCGCTATAATTTGGCAGCGTGCCTGCGACCAATGCGCCGAACTTGAGAGACCGGCTGCAACGAATCTTCGTGGCCGTGATTCTGATTGTGATTGCAGCGGGAGCTCTGACGTATGGCCTGGACTACGCCGTGTTTCGAGTGCGGGCGGCGGCCTACCGGAACGCTTACGGCTCGGTGACTGTGAATCACTATTACGCTGTGCTGCAGAAGAACGGAAAGACGCAGTTCATCTTCGATCCACCACAGGCTCAGACTTGCGTGAACGCGCTGTTTCCCCACGAGGGTTCGCTTCCCTGCTGGTACTTGAGTCGACATCCCGATCAGCGTACCGATATTTAGCAGGGTCGTGGAAGAGCGGCCCTTCAGAGCCTGCCCTGAGCTTGCCGAAGGGTCGCGTAAAGTGGTCAAGGGAGCAGCCAGGCTTTAGCCGCTGGAAAGACCGAGATTCAGCACGATACTAGAATATTGAATCGATGCACGGACAAAATCCTGAAAGGAACTCATGCTCAAAATGCTTGTGCGTAAGGAATACGTCCTTGGCTTGATATTGGCTTTGACCGGCGCGGCGCGAGCCGCTTCGGGCCAATCCGATGTAAGGCTGCAGAAGGCCTATCGTTTCCAGCAGAGCGGATGGACCTACGTGCACCTGGAAGGGGCGCCGTCGGACATCGGCTTTCAGCACGGATATCTGCTTGCGCCGGAAATTGCCGATGCGTTTGCAGCGATCAAAATGTTCGACATGCACCAGACGCAGCGCGACTGGGAATTCTTCCGCACCACCGCTCGGCAGATGCTTTGGCCGCACATCGATGCCGAATATCAGCAGGAACTGCAAGGCATTGCGGATGGGATAAAGGCGCGCGGGGTCGATTTGGACGTATACGACATTGTTGCGCTCAACGCGTTTGAAGAGGTTCCCGACTACTATGTGCCCTGGCTGAATAAACAGCAGAAATCGGCGAAGGTACCGAAACTGACTGCACCGGGAAATTGCAGCGCATTCATTGCCACCGGCAGCATGACCAAAGATCACCAAATTGTGATTGCGCACAATAATTGGACCAGCTATTTGGCCGGAGAACGCTGGGTGGTGATCTTCGACATTCAACCGGAACACGGCAACCGGCTTCTGATGGACGGTTTTCCCGGAGTGATTACTAGCGACGACGATTTTGGCGTGAACTCCGCTGGCATGATGATTACCGAAACCACCATCACGCAGTTTGAGGGATGGGATCCGAACGGGAAACCGGAATTCATGCGTTCGCGCAAGGCGCTGCAGTATGCCAACAACATCGATGGTTATGTGCGGATCATTAAAGAGGGCAACAACGGCGGTTATGCCAACGACTGGCTCATCGGCGACCGCAAGACCGGAGAGATCGCCTATCTGGAGCTGGGGCTTAAAAATACGCCACTTTGGCGCACCAAAGATGGATATTTCGTAAGCTCGAATTTCCCGCGCGATCCGAAGCTGATTCAGGAAGAGACCAGCGGTTTCGATCCGGGCGATCCGTCCTCGTCGATGAATGCTCGACACCATCGCGCCGATGATTTCATGCAGACATTGAAGGGACAGATTGATGTCGGACTAGCAGAGCAGTTTCTATCTGACCACATAGACCGCTACGAGAGAACGACTTTGGACAAAAAAGTCGACCAGCCCAACGAGCGCACTCTGTGCGGCCACGTTGATCACTCTTCGCGCGGGGTAAAGGAGTGGGACTGGGCTCCCTACAATCCCGGTGGCGCGGTGCAGGGGAAAGCAACCGACAGCGCGATGGCGGCGAAGATGAGCTTTGTGGCGAGGGCTGGGCATCCCTGCGGTGCGGACTTTATGGCCGCTGACTTTCTCGAGCGGCATCCGGAATTTGCCTGGCAGAAGCCGTTGCTGCACGATATGAAGGCGGGTCCTTGGACGGTTTTTGCCGCGGGCCAGAAGGAAGGGCAGTAAGCGGTGCGCCGAAATTAAATGGCGGAGAGGGTGGGATTTGAACCCACGATACCCGTTAAGGTATGTCCGCTTTCGAGGCGGATCGTTTCAACCACTCACGCACCTCTCCGGAAAGCAGCTTTCAGCTATCAGCCGTCAGCACAGCAGATTCCTCGCTGCGCTCGCAATGACAGGTGCTTGCGGAACTGGGCTGACCAGTGCCTATCGACGAACGACCAACGACAGAATTCAACGACGGCTCTTAAAGAACGATTGCAGTACTTCCGCGCTGCGGCCGGCCAGCACTCCGCTGCGAACCTCGATCTTGCGGTTCAGTTGCGGATGATTCAGGACTTGCATCACTGAATGCACAGCCCCGGCCTTCGGATCGTCCGCACCATATACCAGGCGCTTAATGCGGGCATGCATCAAGGCGCCAGCGCACATGGCGCAGGGTTCAATTGTAGCAAACAGCTCGCAGTCTTCCAGCCGGTGGTTACCAACGGTAGCGCCAGCTTCACGCAGAGCGATGACCTCCGCGTGTGCCGTAGGATCGGAGCCGGTGATGTTGCGGTTCCATCCGCGCCCCACGATTCGGCCGTCGCATACCACGACCGCGCCCACGGGAACTTCCCCCGCTTCGAGTGCGCGCTGGGCGCAACGCAGGGCTTCTTCCATCAAAATCTCGTCGGGAACGGCCTCGCGTCTTCGGTCTTCGGTGTTGGCGCGCTCGGAAGCGGATCTTTTCTGCGGCGGCACTCGGAGGACGCTCCATTCCGCATTCTAAATCGTTTGGAAGCGAGATGCAGAACTCAGCGCCGTACAAAAAAATCCCCTTTTCCAAAGGCGAGATATGGGGCACCTTGATCGTTCAGAACTCAGATCACGCTCAGCACGGTACGCACGGCTTCCGGCATCACCGCGTTAACGACCGCCGGGACCACAATGCGCATCACCGGGTAGGCAATCACAACCGCAGGCACGACCAGTAGCAGCCATGTTCTCGTCGGCAGATTTGTGAAATACGCCTTCATGACATCCTCCCTGATAAGTTACGGACCGACTGCGAAGAAAGTTCCCCTCAAACTCGCCTTCCTTCTCACGATTTCTTCAGTGATAAAGACCGGGTTATGAACTTAGACGTTTGAAAATAATAACTGTCCGCGGGCTTTCTTCCCGAGAGAGTGCAGGACCCGTGGTTTTGGCGATTGGCGGGATGATGTTAAGCTATGTGCACCATGGGCTTGCCGAGCTTGCTGCGCAAAGTGTTTCTTGTCGACCTGCTGCAGGGACTGAAGGTCACGTTCCGCTACCAGGATCCCAAGGAAATCTATACCGAGCAGTACCCCTTAGAGCGGCCGCAGGTGGCGGAGCGCTATCGCGGGGCGCCGCGACTGAACGTCAACCCTGACACCGACGAGACCATGTGCATTGCCTGCGACCTGTGCGCGCTCGCATGCCCGGAGAATCTGATCGTGGTCTCCAGTGCGCGCAACGAGCAAACCCGCCGCAAGGAACTCACCGACTTCACCTACGACCTGAGCCGCTGTATGTTCTGCGGCCTGTGTGAGGACGCCTGTCCCGTCGATGCCCTTGAACTCACGCAAGACTTCGAACTCGCCAGCTACACTCGCGAAGGCTGGATCTGGGATCGCAAGACGCTGGAAAAAGGGCCGCTGCCCACGCAGTACAAAAGATAACTTTAGGCTATCAGCGTTCAGCGAAATCCCGAAGTTCACCCCCGTATTTCCTTAGACGCAAGAATCACTAGCTATAGCTAGGATAATGCGAGGCTTAGCCTTGTCTGAGAGCTGATAGCCGACAGCCGGCAAGATCCCGGTCTATGCCTGGCTACGCGGAACTATTTATCATCTTCGGCCACCAGTTTTTTCTCTGGAAGAAAGTACATTGCGGGAATCAACGCGAAGATGAAGAACGAGGCGAACACCGACACATATGCCAGCGGGACGGAGAGAAGATACAGAGCCCCGGAAAAAGCATTCTTGCGCTGAATGGAACTGTGATATTCCACCAGACCGGAATCGTGATGATCTTGCTCAATCAATATGATCCGCAACAGATAAAACGCCGAGGCGCACAAGGCAAGATCCAGACCATAGAGTGCGACCGCCATCGGCTCACGATAATTTTTTCCCAGATAGTCGGTGACAAACGGGACCAGCGACATCCAGAACAGGAGATACAAATTGCTCCACAGCAGGCGCACCGTAACTTCGCGCACGGCATGAATCAAGTGATGGTGGTTGACCCACATAATCGCCACTACCAGAAAGCTGAGCGCGTAGCTTAAGAAGACTGGCGCAACCTTCCACAACGCCGCCAGAGTGGGCTGTGACGGCGCGCGCAATTCCAGCACCATGATGGTCACGATGATGGCGATGACTCCGTCACTGAAGGCTTCCACTCGACCTGTGGTCATCTCTGACATAGCTCTTAACCTTCAGCCCTCAGCTCTCAGCATCAGTAAGAGCAATACTGATTCGCGAATTTCGTGGAGCGCACAACAATTTACACCCTACGAGCTTCGGACTTGGCTGAAAGCTTGATAGCTGATAGCTGCGAGCTGAAAGCTGCCGTTCTCACGGTTGCTGTTGCGTCATGCAGTGCATTGCGCCCAGCCCCCAGATGAAATCACCAGAATAGATGGGCACGATCTGGCGGGTGGGAAACAAGTACGTCAGAGTGTTGAGGGCGATGCGGTCGTTGGGACGATTGAAGACTGGTGCGAGCACGACTCCGTTGGCGATGTAGAAGTTGGCGTAGCTGGCGGGAAGGCGACGGCCTTCGAAGACTACTGGCTGTGGCATGGGCAGTTCGACGACCGTAAACTGTCTGCCATTCTGGTCGCGCGCGGCTTGCAAGCGGCGCAGGTTGGCGCGCAGCGGGGAATGGTTTACGTCTTTCGAGTCGGGTTCGACCATAGTGACGACGGTATCTCGCGAAACGAAGCGGGTGAGGTCGTCAACGTGGCCGTGGGTGTCGTCGCCGGCTATGCCGCGTCCCAGCCAGATAGTATGGGGCGCGCCCAGGTAGTCCGCAAAGGCCTTCTCGTAGTGAATGCGCGCCATGTGGGGGTTGCGTTCCTGCACTTTGCTGAGCAGACACTCTTCGGTTGTGAGTATGGTGCCGGCTCCGTTGACGTCGATGGAGCCGCCTTCGAGCACAATCCGCTCGTGGGCGGCGAATGGGTGAATTTCTTTAGCGTGAGCAGCCTTCGCCATCAGGGCGCCGACTTTGTCGTCGCGCCGCCAGTTGGAATATTTGGCCCAGCCGTTGAAACGAAACTTGAGAACGGGTGCGCCGGTTTTATGTGGGGACAGACGCCCCTTCGGCAAGCTCAGGGCAGGCTCCCGGCTGTCGGGCCGGGCGAAGCCCGGCTGCGCAGTCAGAAAGATGCAGCCCGAATCCCGTAGCCATACCCGGTCGCTCGGCCACCGATGGAAGCGGATATTATCGGAAAGGGCGTCGGCTAGGTCCAGCACCTCGCGGGCTTGCCTGGCGGCGGAGGTGCTGTTGACGATCAACTCGACCCGCTCATTCTTCGCCAGATTGCGAATGATTTCCCCATAGACCCAGGGTATCGGCTCAAACTTTCCGGGCCAGTCTTCGCGGTTGTGCGGCCAGGCGAGCCACGTGGCGGAGTGCGGCTCCCACTCCGCCGGCATCCGATAGCCGCGAACGCGGGACGCCAGGTCGATACCTGAAGTATTACTTGAATGTTTGCGCGATGCTTTAGGCAAAGGTTTCCTAATCTATCAGGCGGTTGGTTATCGGAGCGTAGCTATCGATGCGGCGGTCGCGCAGAAAAGGCCAGTTGCGCCGAATGTCTTCTAGAGCCTTCAGATCGACATCGCCGGTCAGGATTTCCTCGCGGTCGTGCGAGGCTTCCGCCAGCACGCGTCCGAAGGGATCGCAGAAGAAGGATCCGCCCCAGAATTCCAGTCCCGAGCCGGGAGCTGATTTTCCTCGCACGTTGCCGGTTTCGAAGCCAACGCGGTTTACGACAGCCACGTAGACTCCGTTCGCGATCGCGTGGGACCGCTGGATGGTGCGCCACGCGTCGTGCTGCGCTTCGCCGAACTCGGCTTTTTCCGCCGGATGCCAGCCGATCGCCGTCGGGTAGAAGAGAGCGTGTGCGCCTTGTAACGCTGTCAGGCGCGCCCCTTCTGGATACCACTGGTCCCAGCATACGAGGGTTCCGATGCGTCCAGCGGTGGTGTCGAGAGCACGGTAGCCGAGGTCGCCGGGGGTGAAGTAAAACTTTTCGTAATAGAGCGGATCGTCCGGAATGTGCATCTTCCGGTAGAGCCCGCGCAGGGAACCGTCACTGTCGAAGATGGCCGCCGTGTTATGGTAGACGCCGGCGGCCCGCTTCTCAAACAGGGACGCGATCAGCACCACCCCGTTCGCTCGAGCAGCATCGGCTAACTTTTCGCTGGTCGCGCCCGGAATCGGCTCAGCCAGGTCGAACAGTGAGTGGTCCTCGCGTTGGCAGAAGTACTGCGTCTGGAAGAGTTCGGGCAGGCACACGACCTTGGCTCCCCGTCCGGCGGCGTCTGCGACGCGGCTGAGAGCCTTCTCCAGATTCTGTTCCGGCTCCGGTCCGCAGGACATCTGCACCAGGGCCACGCGGAATTTTTCAGGCGGCACGCTCAGCGACCTCCGCGAACAAATATAGCAGGGGCAACCGTCAGCCATCAGCTGTCAGCCAACCCTACCGCTCGCTGCGGTTAGGCCGAGGGCGTTTGATTTGCTGCAAAAATGCGAGCAAGTCGCGGATTGCCAGTGGTTAACTTTTGCAGCCGCTTGATCACGCCGGTGGACGGCATGCAGCGGAAAATGGCTTCGATCGCGGCTTCCGAGTTCAGCGACTCCGTTCGGACCAACTCCAGCAGAAATTCCAGCGCAGCATCCTGACGCGTAAGGGCAATGGCCGAAAGCAGGATGGAACGCCACCATGGATCGTCCGCCTTCACGAAGCACTCGCGCAGAGCCTTGAAGCCTTCAGGGGAGTGCGAGCCGGCAATCGCGAGCGCTGCCTCTGCGGCGCTATCGTCCGCGGTGGCGAGGAAACGTCCAATCCAGGGAATCGCACCGATGCCGTCAAGCCGCAGGATTCCGCTGTAGCAAGCGCCAAGGACTTCGGGCTCGTCGTTGCCAAGAATGGCTTTCTGGCGGAGCAGCAGCGAGGCTAACGGCGAGCCAACCTGTTCGATTGCCCGTGCGGCCTCCGCCCGGACTGACTTGTCCTTATCACCGGTGAGGTCGACCAGATGCGCCAGCAAGTCCGAGTCGGTCAGGCTGCGACATTGCACGAGCGCCAGCGCGCAGGTGGCACGCAGAGTCCCGGCCGTGTCGGACTGGCCTCCCCACACAGGCTCCATCTGAATGTGTCGCATCCCGCGCAAATAAATCTCAGGGTCCTGGTGTTCGAGCGCCGCGAGAGCACGACTCAGCGCGTTCTTCGCCCAGCACTGCGGATCTGTTTTCACCGGATCGTCGAAGAAACGATTAAAAGCGGTCAGCAGTTCTGGCGTCAGTTGCGCCATGCGAAAGTGGCGCACCAGATCAGCCGCTTTTGCCACGATGAAATTATTGCGATGGGCCAGCGCCTTGCGCAACGGGGCATGGCGAGCCGCTTCCGGCTCCCGGCGAACCGTTTCGAGAGCGGCGACCTCTTCTTCGAAACTGCGCTTACCGCCCATGCTTGGCAGTTTAACTGACGACTCGAGCCTCGGGTTCGTTCAAGATTTTCACTGCGACCTCTGCGGTTAAATTCTTTATCGCAGAGGTCGCACGAAACCGTTGAGGACGCAGAGGAAAGAACCATAGCGTTTTGAACAATCGTTTTCGCCCGTCAGGTGGTCTTCGATCCAGCGGTCCTGTAAAGTAATGAGTCGGGGATAACCTGGGTGGACCCGATAGCAGCGATGAGCGTGGGAGGTCGCGTTGAAACAACGCAATCATAGTAATTCGAAGCCGCATTCGAATCCGGGACACGGCTCCGGTGGTGAGGGTAAAGATCGTCATCTGCACAATCCCATCGAGGATCGCCTGATTCCACTGGAGCCGCTGGATTTGAGCAAAGTGAGATCGATCGACGACCTGGTTCGGGCCATGTCCAAAACCGCTTTTACCGGACGCCAGCTAGGCGAGGCCGCCGACGTTCTCGAAGCCATGGCGCTCGACGAAGACACTTTCATCGTCATGACTCTGGCTGGCGCGATGACCGTGGCCAAGCAGGGTCTGATTGTCACCGAGTTAATCGATCGCGGAATCGTGAATGCCATTGTCTCGACCGGCGCGCTCATGGCACATGGATTGGTCGAGGCTACGGGGCGGGCCCACTTTCGCGCCAATCCGGAAGTATCCGATGAGGAACTTTACGAGCAGGGCTACAACCGCGTCTATGACACTCTGGAGCCCGAACAGAATCTGGACGACGTCGAAGAAGTCATGGCCGCCGTTCTTGAAGCTTGGGACCACAACGAGGTCATGTGCTCGTACAAGTTGAATCACGCCATCGGCGCATATTTGGCGAAGCGCAATCAGGGACAGCGGGGAATTCTGAAGTCCGCTTATGAACAGGGGGTCCCAGTGTTCGTGCCGGCATTCAGCGACTCGGAACTAGGCCTCGACACGGCGCTCAATAACAGGTTAAGAGAATCTACCGGACGACATAAGATTCGCTTCGATCCTTTCGAGGATCTGGAGCACTTTGCCGCGACTCTTCTGCGGCAAAAGAAATTAGGGATTTTCACCATTGGCGGCGGCGTGCCCCGCAATTGGTCGCAGCAGTTCGGGCCCTTCATCGAACTCAGGCACCGGCGACTCGGAGAGAACGTGCCTCTGAAGCGCTATCACTATGGGCTCAGGATTTGCCCGGAGCCGGTCTATTGGGGTGGATTATCCGGAAGCCCTTATAGCGAAGCGATCTCCTGGGGAAAGTTCGTCCCTCCGTCGGAAGGCGGAAAGTTTGGTGAGGTCTTCCTAGACGCGACCGTTGGCCTGCCGATCATCGTCGCCGCAGTAATCGAGCGACTGGACAAGGCAAAAAAGGGCAGCGGGTCCCGCAAAGCCGCAAAAGCTACTGCCAAAAAGTAGCGCCAGCAGAAAAGCCGATCTCAGGGAACTGGGCAGCGCGGAAGAGCTCGCTCCTAAGAGTGGGAATGAGGTAGCCGCGCCGAGTTGACTAGGCGTTGCTCTCGTGAGCGACAGAATCTGGGGCGGCGTCGTTCTGCTGAATGTCATGGCTGCCCGTTCGGAGGCGACGATAGAGCGGGGCAAGAATACTGTTTCCAAGGACTTCCGACTCTGCTTGAAACCAATCCTGTAGGGCTTGACCATCCTCCTGGCCGCGCGTTTCATAGAGCTGCTTGGCGCGGGATCGCACCTTTCGCTCCACCAACTGGACCATCAAGGCCTGCTGCTTTTTTCTACGTGTTTCGATGTCCACAACTACTCCCTCGTCTGCCTCTTCTTACCAAATCTATGATAACCGACTCGTGTTAACCGACCATTACATTCGGCTTAGAAAGGGATTACCAAAGTTTTACTCCCTTCGGCGTTCAGTTCGCCTCTCATAAGCTAGAAACATCATTGATTTCATATACTTGGATGCGCGAACGCGGGCCTTCGATTCAACACGAAGGCCCATGCCAGGACCTCTCGACTTTGATCGCCAGGAGTCCCGAAGGGCTGAAATTCTGGCGTGGCCCGCTCTCAGTCGAAGATCAACACCGCCGAGGCGATGACTGTGGTCCACAGACCGCGCTTGTCTCCCACGGCGGACTGGGTCACGTTCGCCGTACGAACGATTTTGTTGGACAAGCGGTAGATCTGCTTCTTCTCGTCCCAGGAGCGGTCGGGATCGAATTCCACGTTGAGAGTTGTGGCCAGCATCTCGGCGGCAAGTTCCTCGGCATATTCTCCAGCGGCGTCTTCGGTTTCGCCAAAGGAGTGGTGCTCACTGAGATAGCCGTAAGTATTGCGGTCGGCGGGAATGGCCACACCGATCGACGATGCCAGCAGACGGTGCGGTTCGCGCGTGGAGTTTTCCGCGACCACGGCGAAAACCACTTCCCCCGGATGCAGATACTTCACGCCTTCCTTGCGGGCAAGCAGCTTGCAGTTGGGTGGAAAGATGGAGGAGACTCGAACCAGGTTCTGGGCAGCGATACCGGCGTCACGCAACGCCAATTCAAACGAAGTCAGCCGCTCGCGGTGTTTTCCCACTCCCTTAGTAAAGAAAATCCGCTTCGGAACCATATCTTTGCCCAAATCGGTAGTCCTCCGAAAAGAAATTTGTCTGAATAAGAATGCACAATCTAACACAATGCTTTGTAAAGGAAATATGAATTTGCAGGCGAGGCCAAAAAAAAATGCGGGGACGGCGCTGGAGTCCGTCCCTGCGGGATGTCGCACGCAGCTGATTTTGCAGCTGATTCTAAGGAGCCGCGGTGACTCCCGTCACCATGATGGTGTTGTCCTTCTCTGTCCCGGTGACCGTGACGTTCGCGCCGGCTTGTTTGTCGAGAACCGCCAAGGCTGCTTTATCGCTGGTGTCGAGAGTGTAGACCTTGTCGCCTGATACGAGGGCGTACTTTGCTCCCTTGCCGACGCAGACGCGAGTGCAGCCGGCCTCGTCGTTAGACTCCATATGCTTGGCGCCGCACATCGAGTCACTGACCTTCCCAGTAAAGGTCTTCGCTTTGGCCGCGAATGAGGAAGAAACGGCTAGTCCTGAAATCACAATTATGTTCAACAGAAGGAATCCCAGTTTGCGAAACCGTGCATTCATCTCAGATTCTCCTTGTGGATGGGTGCCGGAGCGGTGCCGGCTGCCATAACCTCTGGCTTAGAGAATGACCCATCCGCGGACAAGTTACAAGTTGTGCCGGGCAAGAAAATGCGGGGAGCGCTGGCGCGCATCCCCGCGTGATTGCCCGGAGTGTGTAGGGGGGAGGGCCCGGGCCAAGCCTAAGTCACATGATCGCCGCGACTGGCGAAGAGATTCAATTTTTCTGACCAGAAAACACCTGATACTACGCGAAGAAAGCCGTCCTCTATAAAACACACCGAAAATGTTCCAAAATCCGAACAAACGCCCAATGGAGTCAGGCCACTGGGCTCATCTACTTCGGTGCTTTTACCGAGTAGATAAGATCGACGTCGACGGTCTTGTCGCGGCCGTTGGCAGTCACATGCGACGCCACATCCCAGTCCAACGTGGGCGGCAGCAGTTTATGGGCTGCGGGGAGATATTCACTGAGGTAAGTCGAGTCGTAAACTTCACCGGGACGGATCTTCCAGGCATTGCGGAGCTTCGCCGTTAGGCTATTGTCGAGCCCCCGGAACTCGAGTTCGCCCATGTGATAGACCGCTCCTTCAGTCACCTCGAGGCGGATGGCCACGGTGCCCGCGGCATCGTCAAACTGCGCTTCGGGCTTGATCGTGGCTGTGATAAATCCCCGCGAGCCGTAGAGCTTTTGAATATCTTTCAGATTATCGCCCAGGCGGATGGTGTTGGCCGGTTGGCCGGGCTCAGCGCGAACCATCTTCTGCAGCGTCCCTGTGGGAAACTCGTGGTTGCCCGACCACTCCAGGCTCTTCAGCTTGTACTCCAAGCCAGGAGTGACGGCGTAGCTGACGTCGACGACGGTCTGGTTACGAGGCCCATCTTCGTTTTCGGTAGCAGGCTGTTTCACGACTTTTGTTTGCGGCTCGCCGAACTGGGCCTTCAAGTGTCCGCGCTCGTAGTAGACGGGAAGAAGCTGCCGCTGGACGAACTGACTGAGGCGGCTGCGGGAGTATTCGCGGTCGGGAAGCCTCTTTGCGGCGGATTCGAGCGCAGGGAGATCGACATCGGCCGCGCCGATGAACTCGATGTTCCGAATCTGAATGAGAACATCGTTCACATGGTAATCAATCGACTCGACCGGTCCGTCCTGTTTGCCCACTCGCAGATATTCGACGTGTCCAGGGATCGAGTTTTCCACCAGCATGGCCTGAAGCACGTCCGAAACCTCGTCCGCCAGACGTCCGAAGAGCGGCAGTTCGCCGTCAAACAAAGGAGCATGTTGCTTGATTCGCTGCCGTAGTTCGGCGTCCGAAAACCAGACGAAATCCTCAAAGCGGGCCGGGACGAACTTTGCCGCATCGGTGACGTGCAGTTCCAGCTTGGTTCCCGCCGAGGAATAAGAAAAGCTGTAGGCGATGTCGGTGAATACTCCCATATCGCCCAGGCGGCGGGCGGCCTTCTTGAAGTCGTCGTCGCTGACGGCAACCCCCATTTGCAGCCCGGTTGCCGCCGCCACTGCTTGTTCCGAGTACCGTTTGCTGCCCGTAACTTTGATCCCAATCAACTGGCGGGCCGAAGCTGGCACTTGCGCGAGCAACGTCTGTGATGACTGCCCTTCGCACAGTGAGGAGAGCGCGGCAAGAAGAAGTAGAAATCTGGAGATCGCCTTGGTCATCGACTGGGGGTGTGCGCGAATTCTTCAGTAGATTTGTGCTTCACCGCAATGTCAATGAAAGCGAGCGCGGCGCGGCTGAGGGCTTTGTCCTTGCGGAAGACCAGTGCCAGATCGCGACGCACCTGGGCGTCTGCGAGAGGAATGGTTGCTAAAACTTTGGCCCGAACGTCATCCTCTACATTCGACCGGGCAATGAGGCCAACGCCCACGTCGGCGGCCACGAAGCGCTTCAGCAATTCGCTGGAATCCAGTTCCATGGTGAAGTTCGGCTTCAGCCGCCGCTCGTGAAAGAGTTGCTCAATGGCATCCCTCGTATGCCCAGCCTTGGGGACGACCAGCGGGAATTTAGCAACGTCGGCTACGGTGGCCGACTTCATCTTTCCCAGAGGATGCTGCGGCGGCGCAATCACAATCAACTCATCTCGATGGATGAGGACCACGGTCAGGCGGTTATCGGTGACGGGAAGGGAAATAACCCCGAAGTCCACCGAATTGTCGATGATGGATTCAAGAATCTTCCCGTAGTCGGCCCGCTTAATGTTCACCGAGACATCGGGATACTGCTTCTTAAAGTCGGCAAAAACGTAAGGCAGGATGTGCAGGCAAGTGCCTTCGTTCGCTCCCACAATAATTTCACCCCGAGGCACACGCTCCATCTCTGCGATAGACACCAGCATCGCCTTGCGGGAATCGAGCGTCTCTTCGACATACTTCTGAAACGCCTTGCCAGCCGCCGTAAGCGATACCTTGCCCCCCGACCGGTCAAACAGCTTGGCCCCGACATCTTCCTCCAGCCCGCGAATCTGTGACGAAATCGCAGGCTGGGTCCGGAAACGCTTCTCCGCCGCCCGCGAAAACGATGCGTGCCGCGCCACTTCAAGAAATGTTTCGAGCTGATCGAAGTCCATAACGCGGGTGCCAGTTGTCAGTTAACAGCCGAAATGTTTCAGAGATGGTTTTGGGAAGGGCACGGCTTCAGCCGTGCCGCTAAAATTCGCCGAGGATTGTGGGCTTTAGCCCCTGATGTCTGACAGCCTTCAGTATAAAGTCTCGTTATCCCCGCTATAAGAACAATCGAATTGCCAGCTCCCTCAACCGGCTTTAGACTCCTCGGTCTGCGCAGCGCGACCGATTGTAGCAGCCTGCCGCCCGCTGGACTGTCCAGACAGTTCGCGATTTTTCTCAACCGCACATCCCGTTAAGGAGTCTCCATGGTGGATGCCAAAACCGTTATCGCGCTCGCGAAGAAACACGACGCGAAAATTCTCGACCTGCGTTTCACCGACATCCCCGGTCTCTGGCATCACATTTCTTACCCCATCGAGCAGTTGACGGAATCGTGTTTCGAAGACGGCTTCGGCATCGACGGCTCATCAATTCGCGGATGGGCCGGAATCCAGGAAAGCGACATGCTGTTGAAGCCCGACGCCAGCTTTCATTTGCTCGATCCGTTCACGGCGGTTCCCACGCTGGTGCTGGTGTGCGACGTGGTCGATCCCGTAACCAAGCAGCGCTATGATCGCGATCCCCGTTACATCGCCCGGAAAGCCGAGATCCATCTGGCTGCAACCGGCATCGCCGACACCGCCTACTTCGGAGCCGAAGCCGAATTCTTCATCTTCGACAATGTGCGATTCGACCAGGGCCAGCAATACGGTTTTTTCTATATCGATGCCGAAGAGGGCCGCTGGAACTCGGGCAGGGAAGAGAACAATCTGGGATACCGTCCGCGCTACCGCGAAGGCTACTTTCCCGTCCCGCCCACCGACCATTATCAGGACCTGCGCTCCGAGATGGTGCTGACCATGCAGGCCTGCGGTATGGACGTGGAATGCCACCATCACGAGGTAGCTTCAGGGGGTCAAACAGAGATTGACCTGAAGTTCGACTCGCTGGTGCGCTCTGCCGACAAGATGTTGCTGTACAAATACATCGTAAAGAACCTGGCCAATCGCCACGGCAAAACAGTGACGTTCATGCCCAAGCCAATCTTTGGCGACAACGGCAGCGGCATGCACACGCACCAGTCGCTATGGAAATCAGGCGAACCATTATTTTCCGGCGATGGATATGCCGGAATGTCACAGCTCGCGCTCTGGTACGTCGGCGGCCTGATTAAACACGGCCCGGCGCTGTCGGCCATCATCGCGCCCACAACCAATTCCTACAAGCGCCTCGTCCCCGGTTTTGAGGCCCCCGTGAATCTTGCCTACTCGCGCCGTAATCGCTCAGCGGCCTGCCGCATTCCCATGTACTCAGTCGCTCCCAAAGCGAAGCGCGTAGAGTTCCGTCCACCGGACCCAAGTTGCAATCCCTACATGGCATTCGCCGCCATGTTGATGGCCGGCCTCGACGGCATCGAGAACAAAATGGATCCTGGCCAGCCGCTGGACAAAGACATCTTCGAACTCGACCCTGAAGCATTGTCGAACATTCCGTCGATGCCTCGCTCGCTCGAAGAAGCTCTGGACGCTCTGGAGCGCGATCACACTTTCCTGCTGAAGGGCGATGTGTTCACAGAAGAATTACTTCGAACCTACGTCGACTACAAGCGCTCGAATGAAGTGGACGCCATTCGCTTGCGCCCGCATCCTTACGAGTTCGCCATGTATTACGACATCTAGAAGTGGCCCTAGCGCAGGAACTCCGGGCGTCAGACTTCCGGCGAGATTTTCGCTTCCGGAGCGTCGCGCCGCACAACGAAATGGAAACCACCAGCGCAACAAGCAGGAATCCGCGGCGCGAATTGCTAGAGTTTCAGCCTTGAGCCCTCACCCCGCGGGTAGCCGCGCCAGCAGCGAATTTGCCTTGCGGAACCACGGACGTTCGCGTCGTCGAAGATAAACCGGCATTGTCGGCTTCTTTTCCAGAATCCTGCGCGCCCATTCGCGAGCTTCGGCCGCGCGCCCTTGCGACTGCAAAAACAGAGCGTAGTGATAGTAAGTTTCCGAGATGGTCGAAATCTGGACTGCTTCCCGAAATCGTGCCTCCGCCTTTTCAATCTGTCCGGTCTGCGCGTAGGCCCAAGCCAACAAGCCTTTAGCGCGGTGGAAGTCGTATCCCGGATCGGCTTTAACCGCGCGCTCCAGGTCGGGAACGGCAGCAGGGAAGTCTCCGAGCTCGACCTCGGAAATGCCGCGACGGTAGAAGGGATCGGCGTGGTCCGAACGCGAGGAAATGGCCTTGTCGTAACAGGCTCGGGCGCGCGCGAAGTTGCCGTCGTCGAGATACAAAAGCCCAAGCTCTTCGTAATTTCCCGCCGAAGGATTGTCCAGGACCGTGCGTTCCAATTCCTGAATCCGACGGCGACGCGGAAAAACCTGAAGCGTGCCGCGCAGCAGGCTCGCGTCCGGAATCACTTCAACCAGGATGTAGACGAGCGCTCCGACCCAGTGAAACAGGATGACCCATAGCCAGAAAAAATTTGGGCGGCGGCGGATGAAGTGGACGATAGCCACAATCCGCAGCAGAATCGACCACCACGAGAAGGCGAAGAGTAGGAAAGGTCCCATCGCGAAATCGCACTATAGCATGCGCGCTTTGACTTTCGGTCCATTGTCGAAAGATCCGCGGACGAAGATCGCAGCCCAAGCGAAGCTTGGACGCGGCATTCACAGACTCTCGACCCCCGCGCTTCATTTGGCGGCAGAGTGATGGTCGTAGCTCATGACGCGGGTGATTTTCCAGGAGCTGTCTTTGTACTGCCACAGGTGAATGAATTTGCCTTCGCCGACCCCTTCGGTATCTTCGTGGCCGGGATGGTGGAAGCGATGGACGCCCACTTCGATCGCGCCGTATCCCTTCATGTGATACACGTGCAGGCTGCCGGGAACGAGTTCGCGGGTGACCTTGCCGCAGATATTTTTCTTGACGCTGTCAGTCAAAGCTGCTCTGCCCAGGGTCACGCCGCCCTGATCGTGATAGAACTCGACGTTTTCGTCAATGTAAGAGGCGAACTTGTCGAGGTCGCATTTATTGTAAGCATCGAACAGGGCGGCATCGAGCGCGGTGATCGCGCTGTCGAGTTCCTGCTGGTTTTGAATCTTGTCGAGCGACGGGACGGTTTGGGCGAAGGAGGAGCGGACAAACAAGATCGATAACAAAGACACTGCGACACAGAACAGGGAACTTCGGCTCATGGAATCTCGCTTTCCTGAAGGATCGGTGATGCTGGAGAAAGTACGAGAAAGGGAGCGGGAAGGTTCCATCATTATCGGGGTGCTTGGGAAGCGAGGTTATGATTTATACATACAAACAAAAGGCGCCGTGGTGCGAATTCGGGGAATATAGACCTCGCATTTTTTATACCGACCAGATAAATACTTGTTTCTTTGAGTTGCGGGGGTTGATATGGGGGCTCCACTGCAAGATATTTAGAACGAAAAGACTTATGGGTAAACTATTCCGGCATAAGGAGTTAGGTGAAGCCAGCAAGTGTGCCACGCTACTCTCTCCGAGAAGGCATGATGCTGTTCGGAGTTCAGCGCCAGCGGATGCTCAACCGACGACATGACAAAACCTCCCGTACAGCCAAAGCCCCGCCGTTGCTTCGGCGGGGCTTTGGTCTTGCTGAAAGCTGACAGCTCGCGGGCGCGGGCGCCCGCGCTACTCGTTCTTAGTACATGTCGCCCATGCCGCCGCCGCCGCCGTGGCCGCCGGGGGCGGGAGCTTCCTTCTTTTCGGGAATCTCCGCTACCAGGGCTTCGGTGGTGAGCATCAGGCTGGCGATGGAGCCGGCGTTCTGCAGAGCGGTGCGTACGACCTTTGTGGGGTCGAGCACGCCTGCTTTGACCAGGTCCTCGTACTCGTTGGTGAAGGCGTTGAATCCGAAGTTAGTCTCTTTGGATTCGAGCACCTTGCCGAGGATGACTGCACCTTCTTCGCCGGCGTTCTCGACGATCTGGCGCAGAGGCTCGGTGATGGCGCGCTTCACGATGTTGATGCCGATCTGCTCGTCGCCTTCGGCCTTCACCTTGTCGAGCGCAGCGGCGCAACGTGCCAGTGCTACTCCGCCGCCGGGGACAATGCCTTCTTCCACGGCTGCGCGGGTGGCGTGCATCGCGTCTTCCACACGGGCTTTCTTTTCCTTCATTTCGGTTTCGGTTGCGGCGCCGACTTTAATGACGGCTACGCCACCGACCAGCTTCGCCAACCGCTCCTGCAACTTCTCGCGGTCGTAGTCGCTGGTGGTCTTTTCGACCTGGCTGCGAATTTCCTTTACGCGGCCTTCGATTTCAGCGTGCTTGCCTTTGCCTTCGACCACCGTGGTGTTGTCCTTGTCGATGGTGATCTTCTTGGCCTGGCCGAGGTCGCTGATCTGAACGTTCTCGAGCTTAATGCCGAGATCTTCAGTGATGGCCTTGCCGCCGGTCAGGATTGCGATGTCCTGCAGCATTGCCTTGCGGCGATCGCCGAAGCCAGGAGCCTTGACAGCCGCGACTTGCAACGTGCCCCGCAGTTTGTTGACGACGAGGGTAGCCAGCGCTTCGCCTTCCACGTCTTCCGCAATGATCAGGAGCGGCTTGCCGGATTTGGCAATCTGCTCGAGCAGCGGGAGAAGGTCCTTCATCGAGCTGATCTTCTTTTCGTTGATCAGGATGTAGGCGTTCTCGAGAGCAACTTCCATGCGCTCGGGATCGGTGACGAAATATGGCGAGAGGTAGCCGCGGTCGAACTGCATGCCTTCGACAACTTCGAGCTGAGTCTCCAGAGTCTTCGACTCTTCGACGGTGATAACGCCGTCTTTGCCGACCTTCTTCATAGCCTCGGCGATAATCTTGCCGATGGTCTCGTCATTGTTGGCCGAGATGGTGCCGACCTGGGCGATCATTTCGCCGGTGACGGGCTTCGACAGCTTGTCGAGTTCACCATTGACGCGGTTGCCTTCCTTGTCGAGTTTGCCGGCGATGATGGTGACGGCTTTCTCGATACCGCGTTTCAGGGCCATTGGATTCGCACCGGCGGCCACGGTCTTGACGCCTTCGCGATAAATCGCTTGGGCAAGGACTGTGGCTGTCGTGGTGCCGTCGCCGGCGACGTCGGACGTCTTGGAGGCGACTTCACGAACCATCTGGGCGCCCATGTTCTCGAGGCCGTCCCGAAGTTCGATTTCCTTGGCTACGGTGACGCCGTCTTTGGTGATGGTCGGCGAACCGAATTTCTTTTCGATGACTACGTTACGACCCTTGGGACCGAGGGTGACCTTCACGGCATCGGCCAGAAGGTTGACGCCGCGGAGGATCGCCTGACGGGATTCTTCTCCGTGAACGATTTGTTTTGCCATTGCTTTATTCTCCTAATTTGTTTTGCAGGATTACCTGCGGGATTTCTTTAGAGCTGTCAGCCAAGCCACTAGTGCCGGCGGCTGAGTTGCATAGGTCCTTCGCGCAAAGAGCGCGCTCAGGATGACAACCTTAGTGCTATTTCCTCGAGCCGGCTAATTCTTTCTTGGCAGGGGTCGCGGCGCCGGTTAGGGTGCCGAGAACTTCTTCTTCTTTCATGATGATGAAGTCTTCGCCATCAATCTTGATTTCGGTGCCCGAATACTTGCCGAACAGGATGCGGTCGCCTTCTTTGACGGCGAGAGGGAAGGTCTTGCCTTCGTCATTGGTGCGGCCTTTGCCGGTGGAGATGACTTCGCCTTCCTGCGGTTTGTCTTTGGCTGAGTCTGGGATGATGATGCCGCCACGAGTGGTGGAAGCCTCTTCCACGCGACGGACCAAAATGCGGTCATGGAGTGGTGCGAATTTCGCCATGTGTGTTACTCCTTTCAAGGAATTGGGACGTTATGGTAGTTGAGTTGATCTGCGTAAACCTATGATGTGGTTGGGTTTGACACTGTTGTTAGCAGTTACGCCTATCGAGTGCTAATTCTAAGAGATGAGAGACGAATTGTCAAGAGGGCGGGTTCGTCGAGCAGATATAGGACATTTCTCATCAGTTTCTTCAGAGACGCGATGGCTGCCGCAGGCGAAGTAACCGAGCGACTGGAAGCGCGCACGGTGTGGCAGAACTTTTTCCAGTGGCGGACTTCGCGGGTGATTTTTTTCCTCGACTTCGCCTAGGTCGGATCTCTCTTTGCGCAGGGAAAGTCAACATTCCCACCCTGTGTCGCCAAAATGCGACGAGATTGCCGCGGCTATGAGAAAAGTCGCATGAGGCCGGTAGCTGGCAGGTCCGGCGAGAGGAATCGAGAATCTTTCAAGCCGGCGCTGCGAGCCAGCGCTTCAGCAGCGAGGTATCCGCTGCGGACGGCGCCTTCCATGGTGGCGGGCCAGCCGGTGGCGGTCCAGTCGCCGGCAAGAAAGACCCGCGGCCACGCGGTGGAGGCGTTTGGGCGGTAGGCGTCGATTCCGGGACGCGGCGAGTAGGTGGCGTGGAGTTCTTTGATCACGGTGGACTTTATGAGCTTGGCCTCTCTGGCACCTGGAAAGAATTCCCGGACCTCGCGAAGCGCGAGATCGACGATATCGGCGCGGGATTTGTCGATCAGCGTTTTCGAGGAGCTGACGACCAGTTCGATGTAGCTTCCGTTGGGCGGAGTGGCTTCGGTTGTGTTCGCGTTGTTTCGCCCCGCTGGGGCTTCTTTCTGTTTGTCGTCCGATCCACGGCTTGCGCCGTGGGCTGCATTCTTTCGCCGCTCCACGGCTGGGGCTTGGGAGCGCATGGGCTGCAGGCGGGATTTGTGAAACATCCATTGGATGGTACGGTCGAGCAAGACGGCGTGGTCGAGATCGGAGATTTGGCGGTCGAACCAGAGGTGGATGCCGGTTATCGGGGAGGTTTCGAAGTGGCTAAGTTTTTCGCGAATAGGGGCGCTTCCGGGAGCATCGGGAAGGATACGGTCGAGGTTCTCGAACGGCAGAGCGAGGATGAGATAGTCGAAGGCTTGTTCGGGATTTCCTCCCTGATTTTCTTCCTGTCCCCTGAGTTGAACTCGCACTTGCGAAGAATCGGCGGTGAAGGTTTCTAAGGGCTTGCGAAAGTGCAGCACGCCGCCGCGGGCACGAATGTAGTTGCCTGCGGCGTTGTAGAGGTCGGTGAGAGGGACGGTTGGTACTCCCATTTGCCGGGCGGCGGGAGACTTCATGGATTCACCGACGACCTGCGCGGCGGCGGAAATGGAAATCAAATCGAGTTCCTCGCTGAGGGCGCTGACCAGAATCGGCCGCCAGAAGCGGTCCACTGCTTGTTTGGTTTGACCATGCCGATCAAGCCAATGCTGAAACGATTGTCCAGTGTCGGGTTGCGCGGCGAGCGTGAGCGGGATCAGGGCGCGCGCAATGCTGAGCTTATCGGGCGTGTTCAGGAATCTGAAGCGCAGGAATGATGGCGCGGTGTGCAGCGGGGCTGGAAGCGGAAAGGATTTCATCACCGAAGTGCGGCCGCCGGGTTCGATGAACGTCATTTCATCGTACCAGCGGATTTGGTTCGTGACGCCGATGCGCTGGTAGAACTCCATTAGATTGGTGCATAGGCGGAAGAGCACGTGCTGACAGTTATCGACAACCTCGCCGGTGCCGGGATGCTCCCACGACGAGGCCCGTCCGCCAAGGAAGGGACGCTTCTCGAACAGGGTAACGCGGAAACCGGCGTCGGATAAGGCGCAGGCGGCGGCGAGTCCGGCGAGTCCGCCTCCGGCGACGGCGACTGTGGTTTGGGATGGGGTCGGAGGCATTCGTCAGTGTCGCTGCAAGGAAGAGCCAACCGCGCGTCAATCGCGTCGCCAAGAACGAGGCCTATTCGGCGCTTCACTTGCTCAGGGCAGGCTCCTTCGCGCGGCTCGCCCAGATCCCGCTGCAGGCAAAAAGCGCCTGCCTCAGGATGGCAATAAAACTGTAGCATGATCAAACTTCACGCCATGCGCCTCAGGAAGCCTTTTCCGAGGATACGCAGCTTTTCCCAGGTGCTCAGGGAGACTCTGGCGGTGAAGACGTCATATTGTTTTTCCGCGATCTTCTCCAGCAGGCGGCGGTAAATGGTTATGAGGACCCACAGCGCGGGCTGACTGTCTTCGGAGATGTAAGGGATCAGCGCGTCGCCGGCGGCGTAGAATTCGCGGGCGCGGTCGGCTTCAAGCGCGAGCAATGACCGGAAACGCGCCGGTTCCGGGGTGTTTAAGAGTTCGGCGGCGGAGAGATCGAACTTGGCCAGATCTTCTTCCGGGAGATAGATCCTGCCCATGCCCGCGTCTTCTTTCACGTCACGAATGATGTTGGTCAGCTGGAATGCCAGGCCGCAATGTTCAGCCAGGGTTTCTGCCGCGGGATCACGGTATCCGAAAACGTGGATGCAGACCAGACCAACGACTGAGGCGACGCGATAGCAGTAGACCCGGAGGTCTTCGAAAGATCTGTACTGAATGGTCAGGCCGGGAGCACTGGTGTTTTGTGCCGAGGACTCTTCCTGTTCAACATCCATGGCCGTGCCGTGGGCGAGCTCGTCGAGCAATCCGGCGGGAATGGAGTAGCGGCGCTGGGCATCGGTCAGGGCCAGCAGGATGGCATCGTCGGTGGGCTGGCCTTGCTGCGCGCGGTGCAGAGCGTCGAGCCAGATATCGAGCTTCTGGCGGCGGTCGGACGGGCTGAGCGTGGAGTCGTCAGTAATGTCATCGCAAAGGCGCATAAAGGCATAGACGGCGCACAGCGCTTCGCGCTTGCGGCGCGGCAGAACCAGGAACGCGTAATAGAAGTTCTTCGCCGCCCTGCGAGTGATGCCTTTGCAGACGGAATAGGCCATGACGAGCTGGGGCGGAGCGGGCGTCCAGGGAACTGGAACCTGCTGCGTACCCGCGCTCATCGCTCGACTCCAGATTTTCTCCCGAACTTTCCCAGCAGTTTCGCAGTGGCGGCGCGCGCGACCAGAGCCAGTTTGCGGGACTTCGAGATGGAAGGACGATTTCCGAGAACGGCGTAATTCTGTTTTTCAATTGCGTTCAGAATTTCCTGGCCACCGCGGCTGAAGAGGTCGACATCGATGGCCAGTTCGGTGTCTAGTTTTTTGATCAGCGGAAGACCCTGACGAAACCAGTCGCGGGCGCGTTCAACCTCAAACTTCATCATGGCGCAGAAGGCTGGGGTGTTCTGATTATCCGCGATTTCGCGCTGGCTGACGTTGAAGCGGCGTAGGTCTTCGAGCGGGAGATAGATGCGGCCCTTTTCGTAGTCGACCCCGACATCCTGCCAGAAGTTGGCGAGTTGCAAGGCGGTGCAGGTGAAGTCGGAAAGATATTGGCGGTCGAAATCGCGGTATCCGCAGAGGTGGAGCACGAGATGGCCGACGGGATTGGCGGAGTAGCGGCAATAGGCGAGCAGGTCGTTGAAGGTTTCGAAGCGAGTGATGGTTTGATCCTGGCGGAAGGCGATCAGCAGGTCGGAGAATTCGGGTTTGGGGATGTCGAACTGGCGCACCGTTTCGGCGAGCGCTACGAACACAGGATGTTTAGGCGTACCTTCGTAGCAGGCGTCGAGTTCGCCCTGCCACTGATCCAAAAGTTCAAGCGAAGCGGCAGCGTCGCCGACTTCGTCGCCTAGGTCATCAGAGATGCGGCAATAGGCGTAGACGTTGTAGAAATGCTGGCGCAGGCGGCGAGGCAGGAACCAGCTGGCCACGGAGAAATTTTCATAGTGAGTGCGAGCGAGGCGGGCACAGTAATCCTGGGCTTCGGCGAGTGTGGGAGCGGTGGAGGGAATGGCATAGTGGGCGGGCAGGCGACTCCAGCCGAGAGTCGAGGACGGGTTGGCGGTTAGATTCATTGCAATCTCAACTGCACGCTCCGACAGCGTCGTGCGCGTTCCTGTACGCGGGTTCGGTGACCACCGTTGTTGCTGGGATCCTTCGACTGCGTAACTGATTCGCGTTCGCGAACCAGTTACTCCACTCAGGATGACAAACCACCATTAACACTCCCGAGGGCAATCCCAAGTCATTCGCCAATCAGTGGCCGGGGATGATTGCGGTTTTGATGTCGCCGCCGCGGTTCAGCATGTGGCGCAGAACCTGCTGCAGGCGCGACAGCGGCGCCTCTCCGGTGATGTAGTCGGTGGGGCGAATTTTCTTGGCAGCGATCAATCCGAAGGCCCGGCGAACCGTTTCTGGCGTGTGGTGAAACGTTGCTTTCAACGTGATCTCGGAGTAGTGCAGGCGATTGGTCTCGAGTTGCACTTTGGTTCCACTGGCGCAGCCGCCGAAAAAGTTGACGGTGCCGCCTTTGCGAACCATGTCCACAGCCCACTCCCAGGCCTCGGGGCGGCCTACGGCCTCGATCACGACATCGCAACCGCGCTTCTGCGGAGAGAGGGCGCGGACGGCGTCGACGACGTTGGCGACTTTTGTGGTCTGAATAATTTCATGCGCGCCCATGTGCTTGGCGGCTTCCACCTGGCCGTCGCGCTTGACCACGGAAATCACGTTGCAGCCGATGGCGCGGGCTACTTGCACGAACATGAGGCCGATGGGGCCGCCGCCGAGGATGGTCACTGTATCCCCAATTTCTACGCCGGTTTCATGCAAGCCGCGGAGAACGCAGGCCAGGGGCTCGGTCATGGCGGCATCTTCGACGCTGACATTGGGCGGAATGATCAGCATGTTGGCTTCAACAATGCGCCGGGGTACGCGAATGTATTCGGCATAAGCGCCGTTGTTGAAGAGCAAGTCTTCGCAAAGATTTTCCTGATGTTTGGAGCAATAGAAACACATCTGACAGGGGGCGGAGTTTAAGGCGACGACGCGCATGCCCTTTTTGAATCCGTTCACGCCGGCGCCGACTTCCTCGATGACGCCGGCCAGTTCGTGGCCAAACAGAGCGGGAGGAACGATCATGCGGGCGTGATAGCCGCGCTGATATACTTTGAGATCGGTGCCGCAGGTTAAAGCAACTTGTACTTTGACCAGAACTTCGCCGTCCCCCACGCGAGGGATGGGAACTTTCTCAATCTTGAGATCTTCTTTGCCGTATAAGACGGCGGCGGTCATTTTTCCGTTCACTGCCTGTTTCCTTCCGAGTTCTGCGGGTCCAACTCGCCCTCAGGGGCTAAAGCCCGAGAGATACGGGACACGTTAACGCGGCCCTAAGGCACCGCTCTTCCACCCACGCGGCCCAATAGGGCCGCTCTTTCACTGAACAGAGCTCACTTACAACAACCCACTGACGGGAGTCGAGTGCCCGCCCGTCCAGGAGCCGCCTGGCTGAATCATGATCTTCATTGACGAAGGCTGAGGATGGGCGGCCAGTTCCAGCGCTTGTGGGCTCTCTGTGAGCGCAAAGCGATGACTGACCAGCCGTTCCAGATCCATCTCACGGTTCATGACAAAACGGACTGACTCTTCCTGCAAATCGACCGACGCACTGTAGGACCCGACTAACGTCTTCTCATCGACACAGATAGCGGCTGGATCGATTACAGCCTCTCCATGCTGCGTTTGCGCGAACAACAATATCCGGCCCCCGGGACGGGCCGCATCCATCGCGGTGCGAATCAGAGAGTTCCCGCCGACCGCGAGAATCACCGCGTCGGCGCCGCGCGCCTCTGTCAATCCGCACACACGCTCAACTACGTTTGACTGCGAAGCATCAATTGTAAGGTCTAGTCCGAAGCTTAACCCTATTCTAAGCCTGTCAGGATACAAATCGGAAGTAATAACGGTGGCCCCGGCCCGCTTCGTCAGCACGCTCAGTATGATGCCGATGGGACCCAGTCCGATGACCAGAACGGTTTCACCTGGATGCAAACCCAGGGCCTCAATCCCCTTCATACAGGTGTTCACCGGTTCCACGAAACAGGCCTGCTCGAAGGAAATACCGTCGGGAATGCGAACAGTGCCATGCTGGACAATCCAATCCATAACCCGGATGTATTCGGCGAAGCCGCCACCGGAAGGTTCGAATCCGGAGGTGCAGCCGACTTTTTTATAAGTGGCGCACTGGGCGAAGGTTTTGTTCCGGCAGTAGAAACATTGGCGGCACGGAATGTGATGGAAGATCATGACTCGATCCCCGAGTCGATAATTGTCAACGCCTTCGCCGATCGCAGCTACCACGCCCGAGGTTTCATGACCGAAGATACGAGGAGCGGAGTGAGAGCCGGTCGAAATTTTCTTGAGGTCTGTGCCGCAGACGCCGCAGGAGTGGACGCGGACCAGTATTTCTCCTGGGCCGATCTTGGGAACGGGGACCGTCTCCATACGGATGTCATTCACTCCGCGGTAGACTGCGGCCAACATCGTTGCAGGGATCAGGCGCGCGTTCGCCTCGAGCGCATAGGGTCCGGCAATGGCCATGAACATATTTTAGATGATGTCGGGGTGAGTTCGTTTCAAATCAGGGGGACGGGTGGACTGATGGTAACGGGGTCAGGGCCGCGTGTGCGGTGGCGTACACTTCGTCGGGGCCTACGTCTGAAAGGCTTTATAAGACTATTGGGGATACTTCGACTGTGTATGTGGTTCGCGTTCGCGGAACCACTTACTACGCTCAGTATGACAGATGGTTTTCATGCTATGCTGCGCAAAACTTTGGCTTTCCAGGATTGATTGTGCTGATTGAAATGCGGCTGGAGAACTATGCGGTGATCGACAATTTAGTGGTGGAGTTCGGGCAGGGCTTGAACCTGCTGACGGGCGAGACCGGGGCGGGGAAGTCGATCCTGGTGGATGCGCTGGCGCTGCTGCTGGGCGACAAGGCGTCGAGCGATGTGATTCGTGCGGGCGCGGAACGCGCTTTAGTGTCTGCGGTCTTTGAGTTTGAGGGTGCGGCGGAAAAGCCCCTCATTCGAATTCTGGAGGCGAATGGATTGGACGAGTCGGATGATGGGTCGCTCATTTTGCGGCGCGAGATTGCCGCCGGAGGCAAGGGACGCGTTTTCGTGAACAACCAGCCGGCAACGGTGGCGGTGCTGCGGTTGCTAGCGCCCTACCTGGCGACCGTCCACGCGCAGAACGAGTCTATTTTGTCGCTTGATGGGCCGGCGCGTCTGGAGTTGCTGGACGCGTTTGCTTATAGCCAACTGGATGCGGTGGAAGCGGGGTTCGCGGCTTGGCAGGAGATTCGCACCCGCATTGAGGAACTGGAGCGCGGTGAACAGGACCGGTTGCGGTTGGTGGACCTCTGGATTTTCCAGAAGCGCGAAATCGAAGACGCGCGGCTGCAGAGTGGAGAGGACGAAGGACTCGAGACGGAAAAGCGCGTCCTGGCCAATGCCGAAAAAATTTACAACGCGGCTATGAATGCTTTTGATCTGCTATATGAGGGCAATGGCTCGACCGCGTCGTCTCTGCGGGCGGCGCAGAAGCAGGTTGAAGAGTTGGTTCGTTACGAGCCCAAGTTTCAAGAGGCGCTGGCGGCGCTGGAGGCGGCGCGCATCAGCGTGGAGGATGTGGGCGCGACCGTCCGCGACTATGCGGGAGGCATTCACGCTTCGCCGGAACATCTGGCTCAGGTAGAGAACAGACTTGCATTGCTGGATCGGTTGAAGCGCAAATACGGGCCGACGCTGGATGAGGTCATGCAGTTCGCTGCGGACGTAGCGCGCAAATTGTCGGAGGTGGAGAACAAGGACGAGATTTTGCGGCAGTTGCGGAGTGAACTGACGAAGGCGGCTGGGGAATATCTGGGAGCGGCGCGGACGCTGTCAAAGAAACGCGCGGACGCGGGACGCAGGTTGGAAAAATTGGTGGAAGCCGAAATTAACGACCTGGCGATGAAGTCGGCGTTCCGCATCGAGATGACGAGTTCGGAAGGGGAAGGGAACTGGAGCGGGTCGGGCATCGATCAGGTGATGTACATGATCTCGACCAATCCAGGCGATCCGTTGCGGCAACTGGAACATATTGCGTCGGGAGGCGAACTTTCGCGCGTGATGCTGGCGCTGAAGGCTAGCGTGGAGGGTGCCAGCGGCACCCCGGAGGCAACGTCTCGCAAGAAAGGCGAGAAACGGGGCACCCAGAAGACATTGGTGTTTGACGAGATCGATACCGGGATTGGAGGACGGGCGGCGGAAGCTGTGGGCAAGAAACTGAAGTCGCTGGCGCGATCGAATCAGGTTTTATGCGTGACCCATCTGCCGCAGATTGCTACCTTCGGCGATCATCATTTCGTCATCGAGAAGAAGGAATCCGGGGGAAGCACGCGGACCAGCGTCCGTGCGGTGACTGGCGAAGAGCGCACGGAAGAAGTGGCGCGCATGTTGAGCGGAGCGAAGCTGACCGAGACTTCGCGGAAGCATGCGGAGCAGATGATTAAGGCTAACGGGTAATGTTTAACGCGAATGGCTAACGGCTAAAGATGAGGAGGCCGTCGGCGCGGCTCTCGGCCAATGTGGTCTTCTCGGAGTTGTCGGCGACCCTGATGCTGAAGTTGACGACAATCTTGGCCATGGTTTCGACGCGCTGACCATTCTGCACCACCGGCTTGAAGTGCCATTCGCGAATCGCCTGCTGTGCGGCCGCGGCCAGAATCGCCGGCCCGCTCAGCACGTGAAGATCCTCAATCGTGCCGTCCGCGCCGATGAGCGCTTTCAACACCACCGAGCCTTGCACGTTCATATGCTGCGCTAGCAGCGGATAGGAGGCCTGTGGAGCGGCTTCAGCGGAGATTCGCTCGCGCCCGGCTGCATTCGTCATCGCTGTGACGGTCGGGGCAGCATTTTCAATTTCGATTTTCGGGGCGTTGGGATGAATCGTGCGGCGGGCGTTTCCGGCAACTACTTCCACATTCAGTGGAGGCAGTACGGTCCGGGTAGCTGTAACGGCGGGCGAGCCGCCAGTCTTTATTTGTGCCCTCTGGGCACCCTTTGATTGGGTGGCAGTTGCCGAGAGAACATTTTTCTTCGCAGTAGGCGCCGGCACCGACTCGGAGTGTTTCGCAGCTTTTGGAGCCGCTGCAGTGTTGGGTGCAGCCGTCGATTCAGTTCCGTCCGAGTCTAGAATCAATTGGTCCGAGCCGAACCAAAACTGCCGATCGGTAACCAGCAACCCAGTAATCGCAATCAGCAGGATCACAAGCGCGAGCAGCAGCTTGCGGGATTGGCGAGTCTCCGAGCCTAGCCGATCCTGGGAGGTTCCTATTGTCTGTCTCGGTTTTGGTTCCAGCATTTTCGATGACCTGAAAGTCTAAGCGATAACGCTGATATATTGCGTCCGCTGAACGGCGATCGCAATGGCACGCGCCGGGGAGTCGGGGGCACGAGTGGGCCATAGGGGGCGAGACAGAGACGCTGCGAAGCCTAAAGCTCAGCAACAGCGAGCAACTCCAGCAAACACCCTCAAATGACGAGCCCGGGAGTTCTTTCCGTTCAACGTCCAGATTTCCCTGTTCGCTGCTAATCCCCGCGGTTTCTGTGGCTTACGTTGACCGTCCCGGCACGTTCTTGTAGTTTATTAGTACCGCCACAATGGGGATCGTGTACTCTAAAGGTACGGGGTTGTGGCCAGTGTTGCAACTAACGAAATGAGAGCAGATTCTTGGCTTCTTCCGCTATGCAAGAAAACCGGGCGGGAGCGAGGAATTTGAGGAGCGGGCTTATATCGTGGCTGGAATTCTAGCGAAAACCGACGGAAAGACTCTACTGTTGCTCAAGCCCAGAGGCTTCTGCGCGGGAGTGGTGCGGGCGATTGATGTGGTCCGCATTGCTCTCGAAGCGTTTGGGCCGCCGATTTATGTGCGCAAGGAGATCGTCCACAACAGTTTTGTGGTCGAGGAACTGCGCGGCAAGGGCGCAATTTTTGTCGACAGCGAAGACGAAGTGCCCAACGGCGAGCGCATCATTTACAGCGCGCACGGAGTTTCTCCGGAAGTGCGCGAACACAGCGCGAAACGTGGGCTGCGCGTGATTGACGCCACCTGCCCGCTGGTGACCAAGGTCCACGTGGAGGCCGTGAAGTTTGCCAAGGAAGGGTATTCGCTCATTCTGATCGGACACAAAGACCATGACGAGGTGATTGGAACGCTGGGCGAGGCTCCGTTGGTGACCCAGGTTGTGGGATCGCCCGAGCAGGTGAAGTCGCTGAGCGTACCGGATCCGAACCGCGTGGCTTATCTGACGCAGACCACGCTGAGTCTTGATGAGACCAAAGATATTATCGCCGCGCTAAAGAAGAAGTTCCCCAACATTAAAGGACCGGCGGCGCAGGATATTTGTTATGCCACCGAGAATCGCCAGGTCGCGGTGAAAGAAGTGGCTTCGGAAGCCGATTTGCTGCTCGTCGTGGGATCGGAAAACAGTTCGAACTCCAACCGGTTGGTGGAAGTGGCGCGCAACCTGGGCACGAACGCCCACCTGATCGACAGCTGCAACGACATCGAAGCGGAGTGGTTGAAGGGTGTGAAGACGATCGCGCTGACGGCCGGTGCTTCCGCGCCGGAGTGCCTGGTGGAGGAAACGGTGACCTTCCTGCGGAACAAGGGATTCGACAATCTGCAGGAACTGGAAGTGATGCCGGAGAATGTGCGCTTTGGGCTGCCGCCAGAGATTGTGGAGGCGATCGCGGCCGCTCCGGCCAGTGCGAACGCGGATTAGTTGCTGTCTGTGTCTTTGCCAAAGGTAAGCGATGACGATTGACGAACGGCTTGATCGGTTGACAGAGCGGCATGAAGACCTGACACAAACGGGAGAATTTCTCGCTCGGACTACTCACGAACACCCCCAGCAAATCGGCGACATAACGGAAGCGGCGGCGCGGCTTTTGCACGTCGCGCAAATCCGCGAACAGCGCCTGACTCGTCTGGAAGGTGGCGAACATGAGCAATGAGGCCGTCTCAGAATAAGCAAGCGATGCAGTGAGGCCGTATGCGATTGCAGGCTGGTGATCAAACGGAGTAGCGAATTCATGGACAACAACTCCCCCGAGTCCCATATGGGTTCCGCAACCCTCGGTTCGAACCCACAACTTCGCTTTGGCAAAATTGAGGGATTGGGCGCGCGCGTGGGCGCGGCGGTTGCGGCCGCGCGGAAATACCTTTTCTCGCAGCAGCATGAAGACGGGTATTGGTGCGGGGAACTCGAGGCGGACACTACGCTCGAGTCTGATTACATTCTGCTGCATACGCTGCTGGGGACGGGCAACCAGGAGCGCTTTCAGAAAGCCGCGAACTGGATTCTGCAGCACCAGAACCAGGACGGCGGATGGAGCATCTATGCTGCCGGGCCGTCGAATATCAGCGCATCGGTGAAGGCCTATTTTGGATTGAAGCTGGCGGGATATACGGCGGACCATCCGGCTTTACAACGCGCTCGCGAGAAGATTCTGGAGATGGGCGGCGTCACCGAAGTTAATACATTCACCAAGATCTATCTCTGTTTCTTCGGGCAGTACGACTACGATGCCGTTCCCGCAATCCCGCCCGAGATCGTGCTGTTTCCGAACTGGTTCTGGTTTAACATTTACGAAATTTCTTCGTGGTCGCGCGCCATTCTGGTGCCGCTGTCGATCTGTTACGCCAAGAAACCGTTTAAGAAGATTTCGCGCGAAATGGGCGTGGAGGAATTGTTTGTTGGCGGAATGCAGAAGTCGCGCATGCACTTGCATTGGGCGAAGAAGCTGGTTTCGTGGAGTAATTTCTTCCTGGTGCTCGATCGCATGACGCATTGGTTCGAACGTGTGCATGTGCGTCCGCTGCGCTCCATCGCGCTGAAGAGCGCGGAGAAATGGATGCTGGAGCGCTTCGAGATGAGCGACGGATTGGGCGCCATCTATCCCTCGATGATGAACGCGATTATTGCGCTGCGTTGCCTGGGATATTCGCTGGACGATCCGCAGGTGATCCGCGCGCTGGATGAGTTTGAGAAACTGGGGATCGAAGAAGAGGACACATTCCGCATGCAGCCCTGCATGTCGCCGGTGTGGGATACCGCGTACGCCATGTTTGCACTGGGTGAGGCGGGCGTGCCGGCGAACGATCCGAGGATGGTCAAGTGCGCGGACTGGATTCTGCAAAAGCAAGTTCGCACTGTGGGCGATTGGAAGGTGAAAAATCCGAAGGGACAGCCGGGTGGATGGTACTTCGAGTTTAACAACGAGTTCTATCCTGATGTGGATGACAGTGCGATGGTTTGCCTGGGACTGAGTCGCGTGGAGCATCCCAACGGGCGCTACCAACGGGAGTCGGTGCAGCGCGCGATTGACTGGATTTTTTCCATGCAGTGCAAGAACGGCGGGTGGGCGTCGTTTGATAAAGATAACGACAAGATGGTGTTCGAGCATATTCCCTTCGCCGATCACAACGCCATGCTCGATCCGCCGACCGTGGACATTACCGGCCGCATCCTGGAGATGCTCGCGACTTACGGGTACGACCAGAATCATCCTTCGGTGAAGCGAGCGATTCAGTTCATTCGCGAGGAGCAGGAACCGGACGGAAGCTGGTTCGGCCGCTGGGGCGTGAATTACATTTACGGCACCGCCCTAGTATTGCGTGGGCTGGACGCGATTGGGATGGATTTGCATGAACCCTGCGTGCAGCAGGGTGCGGAGTGGTTGCGGATGGTGCAGAATGCCGACGGGGGCTGGGGCGAAACCGTAGGGTCTTATGACGATCCGAGCCTGCGCGGCCAGGGCGAGAGCACTCCATCGCAGACTGCCTGGGCGATTTTAGGATTACTCGCGGCGAACGACATTCGCAGCGATTCCGTGGCCCGCGGCATAGCCTACTTGCTGCGCACGCAGAGAAAAGATGGGTCGTGGGATGAGCCTTACTTCACCGGCACCGGATTCCCGCGAGTGTTTTATTTGATGTACCACCTCTATCGCGATTACTTCCCACTGCTCGCGCTGACGACTTATGCCAAGGTGATGGAGAAGAACAGGAATTGACTTTTATTAGCACCACTGGAGACCACCAGTGTTCATTACCCGACGGTGGTGATCTGAAGCAATGGCGAACATCGAAACGGTTCTGAAGCGTTTTGAAAAGCCCGACGAGGTGAGAACGTTCGAAAAAGGAAAATTCGAACTCGTCCGCATCGGGGGCATGACCATTGGCCGGGCCACATACGAGCCGGGATGGAAGTGGTCCCTTCACGTCGGGCCGGGCATCGGGGCAGCGCGCTGTAACGTTGAGCACGTGGGGTTGGTGCTTTCCGGTTGTGCTACAGCGGCGATGGACGACGGTACGATCCACGAACTCCGCGCCGGAACGCTCTTTCACATTCCATCCGGGCCTCCCGGTCACGATAGTTGGGTCGTGGGTGACGCTCCGTACGTCTCGCTCCATTTTCTCGGAGCCGACCACTACGCGCATAAATAGTCTTCAAGCACCGCATTGGACTCCTCATCTGATCGAGAACTGAGAACTTACCTTTGAAAGCTTTCGTCACAGGCGCCACCGGATTTCTTGGCTCTCACGTCGCGCGCGTTCTGGCCGACCAGGGGGCGGAATTGCGGCTGCTGGTGCGTTCCTCGAGCAATCTGCGCAACCTGGAAGGGCTCTTCAATCGTTCAACTCGGGCCGAGACTGCAACCGGAGATCTGCGGGATGCCGGCTCTCTCGATAAAGCCATGTCCGGTTGCGATACGGTTTTTCATGTGGCAGCCGACTACCGGTTGTGGGTGCGCGATCCGGCGGAGATGTATCGCTCCAATGTCGAGGGTACGCGGGCGATTCTGGAAGCTGCGCGGAAAAATGGCGTGCGGCGCGTGGTGTACACCTCCAGCGTGGCGACCGTGGGTTTCACCGGAAATGGACATCCTGCGGACGAAGATTCCCCGGTTTCGCTGGCCGACATGATCGGCCACTATAAGCGATCGAAATTTATGGCGGAGCAAGTTGCCCTTGAAGCAGGGCGCGGCGGGATGCACGTGGTAATGGTGAATCCGACGACGCCGATTGGAGAGCAGGACGTGAAGCCGACTCCTACGGGGCGGATCGTCGTCGATTTTCTGAAACGCAAATTTCCCGCGTACGTGGAAACTGGATTGAATCTGGTCGATGTGCGAGAGTGCGCCCTGGGGCACGTTGCCGCGTTGGAAAAAGGGAAGCCGGCAGAGCGTTACATTCTAGGCGGGGAGAATCTTACGCTGAAGCAAATTCTGGATAAGCTCGGGGAGATCACCGGATTGCCTTCCCCGAAGGTGAAGTTGCCTTATGTGTTTGCATTTGCGGCGGGAGTGGTGGACGAGGCGATTACAGGACGCTTGTTCGGTCGCGAGCCTCGCGCCACGGTCGACACCGTGCGCATGGGCAGAAAAAAAATGTTTGCCAGTTCCGGCAAAGCCGAGCGCGAACTAGGCTGGAACATCGTGCCCGTCGATGGGGCATTGCGGCGCGCGGTGGAGTGGTTCCAGGACAACGGATATGTCTAGAATCGCGGTTGTAGCCGCGTTGAAGCGAGAGGTGGGTCCTCTGATCAAAAAGTGGCGCGTCAGCGACAAGGAATTCGAGGGACGGCACTTCCGCTTTTTTGAGAAAGATGATTTTGTGGTGGTTTGCGGCGGGATTGGGGCAGGAGCGGCGCGGCGCGCGGCCAATGCGATGATTGCAATTTACGCGCCCAGGCTGATCTATTCGGCAGGTTTTGCGGGGGCGCTCGATCATGCCCTCAAAGTTGGCGACGTGGTGCGTCCGCGCCGCGTCGTCAATGCAGGCGACGGCAGCAGCGTGAACCTTGATCAAGGTGAGGGCGTGCTAATCAGCTTTGGATCGGTCGCCAGCCCGGAGCAGAAGTCCAAACTGCGAGATTCATTCAAAGCGCAAGCCGTCGACATGGAAGCGGCTGCAGTGGCGCGGGCGGCTGAAGCGCGGGGAATAGGATTTGCGGTGGTGAAAGTGATCTCTGATGAATTCGATTTCAGTTTCCCTTCGATGGAACAGTTCGTCGATTCCGATGGTCAGTTCTTGCGGGGTCGATTTGCGTGGTTCGCGGCGGTGCGGCCTTGGTTGTGGCCAAAAGTCGCGCGGCTGGCTCGCAACAGCAATCGCGCTTCGTTGATGCTGTGCCGCTGCTTGCGGACGACCATCGATTCAATTTCAATGTCCTCCGACGTTCGACCTGGGGAGACCTCGATTGCACAGGAATAAGTTTGTCTATGGAACCGCTTTGTTCGTCGACATCGTTCGGTCGCAGCGAATGTTTCGTTAGCACATTAGGTACATGCACGAAAGTACGCGACCCAGTTCATCTATAATCGGAGAAGGTGTTCTCCAAGAAAAACGATGCATTTTCCCCCCTTGCTAGCATTGTTCGTCGGCGGCGAAATCGTCGACATGATTTCCAACTCTGGTGCCGTGGCCAAGCTGGTATTGCTTGCGCTGCTCATCTTCAGTCTGATCTCCTGGGCCATTATCCTCACTAAATGGAATTTGTTGCGGCGGGCGCGGGCGCAGAGCGGGCGCTTCGTGCGTGCATTTCGCAAGGCTCAGCGCTTGCCGGACATTGCCGCAGTGGCGGAGCAATTCAAGCCCAGCCCGCTGGTCGGCGTATTCGAAGGTGGATATGAGGAATACAAGCGGCAGGCCGGAACCTTCGGCACACTGCGAAATCTGGTGACCATCCAGCGCGGGATGCAGATTGGGGCATCGGAAGAGATTACGCGCCTCGAACGCAATCTACCCTGGCTCGCGATCACCGCCGCGGTGACTCCTTTTGTAGGATTGTTCGGCACGGTCTGGGGCATCATTGATGCGTTTCACGGGCTCGGAACTGCCGGAGCGGCTACTTTGCGGGCCGTGGCTCCAGGCATTTCAGAAGCCCTGATTACGACGGCTGCCGGACTGGCGGCGGCGATTCCGGCGGTCATTGCCTACAACCTGATTGGCGCGTCGATCCGCGAATTGGCGGCGCGCAGCGACGACTTTGCGCTCGAAGTGCTCAACGCGGTGGAACACTCGCAGTCGCAGGCTCCGGCCCCGATTCCGAGTGAAGTGAGGCGCTGATGGCATTCACGGCTCCGAACGGACGCACGCAAACGGCGCTTGCCGATATCAACATCACTCCGCTGGTGGATGTGGTGCTGGTGTTGCTGATTATCTTCATGGTCACGGCACCGGTGCTGCAGTCAGGGATCGACGTGAGTGTGCCGAAGACGCGGACGGTGAAAGAGATCACCGAGGAGCGGACGGTAATTACCATCAACAAAGATCAGCGCGTCTTCTTAGGCAATGAAGCCATCAACATCAACGAGATCAAGAACAAATTACGGCAGAAGATCCGGGATCCGCGCAACCAGTTTATTTTTGTACGCGCGGATGAGAATGTTCCCTTTGGGGCCTTCGCCACGGTGATGGATGCGGTCAAGCAGGCAGGGATTACCAACGTCAGCATCGTGACGCAACCGTTAGAGCAAAATGGCAGCAAACGCTGAGATTTATTTCGAGCACGACCGCTGGGGCCGGGCGCTCGCCTGGTCGGTTGGCCTGCACGTGGGAATCACGGCGGCGGCATTGATCTACTCCGCGGTGTACTCCGGACCAAGCGGCGACGCGTGGGGCGCCGGCGGGGGCGGGGAAGCGATTGGCGCCACTCTGGTAAGCACGGTTCCGTTGCCGGCGAATCCTTTGCAAAGCAAGAACGTGCTGGCCAATGACTCAAAGGGCGTGACCCAATCGCAACCGAAGGTCGAAGAGAAAGAACCGGACGCCATTGACATTCAGGGCAAAAACGCCAAGATAAAGCCGAAGAAGAAGCAAGAGACGCCCACCAAACAAAAGCCGCAGGCCGCGCCGGAAGAAGAGACGAATCAAGTAGCGTTTGGAGAAGGCGGGCCGGTCAGCGGTCCTTACGGAAGCTTTAGCGCGGGCGGGGCTAAGGGCGGATTCGGAGTCACCGGAGGCGGCGGCGATTTCGGGACGAAATATGCCTATTACGTGCATGTGATTCAGCAGAAGGTGGCGGAAAATTGGCTAAGGTACGAGGTCGATTCAAGAATCACCACCGCGCAGCGTGTATATATCACTTTTGAAGTCGCCCGCGACGGTCATCCTTCAAACGTGCAGATCGAACAATCCAGTGGCGTACCGTCGCTGGATGTTTCGGCAGTGCGCGCGCTGCAGCGCATAGATACTTTTGGTCCGTTGCCGCCGGAGTATCCAGGCAGCAAGATTTCGGTCGAATATTGGTTCGATTACAAGAAATGAACCGTTAGCGTTAACAAAATGCACTAATGACTGACCTTGTGCTGCATAACGGAGGCACAATGAGAATGAGGAGTTTTGAGCGCCTTGCAAAGCCATTCCTATCGGAATACGATATTGCTTCACCCCGTACCCTTCACCCTCACACGGATGGACGAAAGCGACAGAACTGATTTCAGCAAGTCTCGTTTCTGGCGCAGGCCGGGTATTTTTCCCGGCCCGGCGTTGTTCTTTATTTTCGCTTTCATTGCCTGCATTCTTTGTTCGCAGCTTTTCGCGCAAGATTGGGTCAAGACTGGCACCAGCCTGGGCGTGGCGAAAGTACGGCTGGCCGTCCCGGACTTCAAGCCTTCGACCTCCGAGCCACAGAATACCGCGCTGCTGAAGACGTTTAACGACACGCTGTGGAACGACCTCGACGTATCTGGAGTGGTGGAGCTGGTTTCGAAGAGTTTCTACCCGTTACAGGTTCCCGGTCAGCCGACAGAAGTGAATAACCTTGCGTGGAATGCACCGCCTCCGGACGCAGCCATGCTGGCCTTCGGCAGCCTGGGTGTAACCAATGGGAGACTCACAGTTCAAGGCTGGCTGTATGACGTAAAGAATCTTCAGTCTCCGCAGATTCTGGGCAAGCAATACGCCGATACCGCGAGCGACGGGGCGGCGCGGGTGATGGCGCACAAGTTTGCCGACGAGATCATCTTTCGGCTGGGCGGAGGCATCAACGGCATTGCGGAGACGCAAATTTATTTTGTGAGTGACCGGACCGGACACAAGGAAATTTGGGCGATGGATTATGATGGCTCGAACCAGCACCAAATCACGCGTTTGGGCACGATCTCATTGTCGCCGCGAATTTCGCCCGATGGGTCCCGCGTAGCCTTCAGCAGTCTTACAAAAAGTGGCTGGGAGATTATGATGTATTCTCTCGACCTGAACCGGATGGTGAGTTTTCCGCACTTGGGCGGAACGAATCTTTCGCCGGCCTGGTCGGCAGATGGGCTGAAGCTGGCGTTCTCTTCATCACGGGGGGGCGAGCCAGAAATTTATGTAGCTGAGGCTTCGGGGGGGAATCTACATCGCATGACCACGGCCAAGGGACCGGACGTTTCGCCGTCGTGGAACCGCAAGACGAACGCGCAAATCGCCTTCGTCAGCGGGCGCACTGGATTGCCGCAGATTTATACCATGGAGGCCGATGGCACGAACCAGCAGCGCATGACGGATCAGGGGTATGCGGTATCGCCGAACTGGTCGCCCAATGGGCAGTTTCTGAGCCTGGCGTGGATCCGCAAGTATGGACCCGGAGAACCGGGATCGTCGGACATCTATTTGATGGATATTGCCAGCAAGCAGTGGGTGCAGTTGACGCACGATGGCGGGCGCAACGATTTTCCTTCCTGGTCGCCGGATGATCGGCATATCGTGTTCCAGTCGAGCCGCTCCGGCAAGGAGGAGATTTGGACCATGCTGGCGGACGGCACCAAGCTTCAGCAACTGACTTTTACCGGACGCAATACGCAACCGAATTGGAGTTGGAAATAGTAAATACGCTTCGTCTGACCCTTGGGGCGCAAGCCTTTAGGGTCGCAGGGAGGAAAAAAGTGAAACAAAAAAGTATGAAGTGGTTCCTGCTGATGGTTGCACTGGGCATGTTACTCGGGCTGGGCGCTTGCGGGAAAAAAGCGACTCCGCCTCCGCCGCCTCCACCACCGCCACCGCCGGAGCCGACCGCTTCGATCTCGGTGAATCCCAATACCATTCAGGCGGGGCAATCCGCGTCGCTGACATGGCAGACCAGCAACGCGACTGACGTGTCAATTGATGGCATTGGCGCGGTGCAGCCCAACGGCTCGCAAAGCGTCTCGCCGACCGATTCGACCACCTATCACCTGGTTGCCAAAGGATCGGGCGGCACTCAGGAAGCCACGGCGAGGCTTACGGTAACCCAAGCGCCCGCCCCACCGCCGCCGCCGACTCCATCGGTGTCCGACGAAGACTTGTTCAGTCAGAACGTGAAGGATGTTTACTTCGACTACGACAAAGCCGACCTTCGCGGCGACCAGCAGGGTTCGGTGCAGGCGGACGCGCAGTTCCTCAATCAGCATCAGAATATCAACATCACGATTGAAGGACATTGCGACGAACGGGGATCCACCGACTATAACCTGGCTCTGGGCGACCAGCGTGCCAGTGCAGTGAAAACCGCCCTGACCGGGGCCGGCATCAGCGCCAGCCGGATCAAAACAATCAGCTACGGGAAGGAAAAGCCCTTCTGCACCGAAAGCAACGAAGCTTGCTGGCAGCAGAATCGCCGTGGGCATATCGTTCTTCAAAAGTAACCCTACAGGGGGACGCGTAAGCGTCCCCCTGTCCTTTTTGTCTCGAATAGCGCGTTGGTGTGCTCCGAAGCGGGAACGTCGGAAGGGGAATTCTGCCCATTGAAGCTTAGGGTTCCGGATGTCCGCTTTCTGTGTCGAATATCCTCCGCCCGTGGGACAATCAAATAGCATCTAAAAGACTGCATCGAAACGACAAGTGGGTTCAGGAAATCCTTATGAAACTACATCGCATTCCCCCGTTTTTCGTGTTTCTGTTGGTGCTCTCGCTGGCAACGGTTCCGGCCTGGGCGGCTAACAAGGACATGGTCCAATTGCAGACCCAGGTACAGCAACTGCAGGAGCAGATGACGGCCATGCAGCGCAGCTTCGACGAGCGCATGGGCGTAATGAAAAATCTCGTCGAGCAGGATACCGACGCGGTGAACAAAGTGGCCAATGCCCTCAACGGGCTGCAAACCGCGCTGCAGAAGCAACAGAACGAAGGTGGATCCAAGGTTGACCAGCTGTCGGGACAGATCCAGTCACTTAATGACACTCTGGATGAACTGAAAGCGCGGCTTGCTAAAGTCAGCAAGCAGCTGGAGGACATGCAGGCGGCGCAGCAGAGTTTGGGCGCGCAGCAAGCCCAGCAGCAGGCGCAGCAGAAGGCTATGAGCGATGCTCCGCCTCCGGATGTGCTCTACAACAATGGCGTGCGTGATTACAACGGCAATAAGAATGACCTGGCATTGCAGGAGTTTTCCGACTACATCAAGTTCTATCCCAACACCGATCTCGCGGGAAACGCTTATTTCTATCTCGGCGAACTCCAGTTTCGTCAGGGAAATTATCAGCAGGCGGCGCAGAGCTACGACACGGTTTTGCAGAACTTTCCCACTGGTAACAAAGCGGCGTCCGCGCAGTTGAAGAAGGGCTTTGCCTTAATTGAACTTGGGAAACAGGATGATGGGGTCAGCGAGTTGCGGCACCTGATCCAGCGGTATCCGCACTCTCCGGAAGCATTGCAGGCGCGGGAGCGGCTGCGCAAACTGGGAGTTTCCGCCCCGGGCAGAAATTCTTAAGCGGGGAAGGACCTTGGCGGACCGGCCCTGAGGCACCGCTCCTAGATCGAGTGCCGGTGTGACCGCTTGGCATGATGGTGCTTGCCGGCTTTGTGAGCATGATGACGGTTGGCGCGGTGGTGCGTTGCCCTGACAGGGACCAAGCCAGGGTCCGAAGGCAGCGCCGCGGCGAGTGCAGTCGACAGCAGAACCAGAATTAATACTGAAAAGCACCGTTTCATATACCTATTCTCCTGCGGACTTCTCCTACTTTATATCTATATTATTCTCAAAGTTCCAGCCTTAAACTGTGTTCGTAGGCTAGAGATCGAGGTTGAATATGCCGCACAGCACGCCCGATCAAGATACGGCGAAGGGTGCCACAGAAGTTGAGGACCACAAGGAACCGGGGAATGTGGGCCTGCAAGGGCAGCTAGGGCATCGCGATCAGGATTCAATGTTGAAGGATGCAGACTCCGATTTTCCCGAACCTGGGCAAAATCCAGAACATAGCGGCGAACCCGAACGCAAAACTGCTTAATCGGGTTGCCGGGGAGTCGAACTAGAAGGCCCTCTCGAGAGAGAGGGCCTTTTCTTATTTCCTTCGACGATCTCTAGCGGTTTTAGCGCAACTCTTCCATCACCGCGTCGAGCACTTCCTTGCCAGGGCGAGTTACCGAATCGGGCAGCGTGGCCAGGGGCTGATCGACAACATTCAGCATGTCAATGAAGTTCGGGGCCTCAGGATTTACATAGAACACTCCCGTAAGAACTTCCCCCCTTTCGTGTGCTGCCGTGAGACGAGTGAGCGCGCGAATTTTGTCGGTCGGGTCGTAGTCTTCCTCGAGCTTGCGCAGGTGCAGTCGGGAACCGTCGTGCATGGTGACCTCAACCGTCGAGCCGGGATCGTACTCGACGACGATCTCCTCGAAGTAAGGAACGAAGCTGACGTCCTGCAAGGCTTCCTCGTGCTCTTTTACATATTTGTATGACTTGGTGGAACCCTCATGATCGTTGAAGGTGACGCAAGGGGAGACTACGTCGAGCATAACCGTGCCCTTGTGAGCAATCGCAGCTTTCAACATGGCGCTGAGCTGGCGCTTGTCGCCGGAAAACGAACGGCCCACCAAGGTCGCCCCAAGTTGAATGGCTAGGGCGCAGGTGTCGATTGGAGGAAGATCGTTCACCACGCCGGTTTTGAGCTTCGAGCCTAAGTCGGCGGTCGCCGAGAACTGGCCTTTGGTCAGACCGTAGACTCCGTTGTCCTCGATGATGTAAATGATGGGCAGATTGCGGCGCATCAGGTGAACGAATTGTCCGATGCCGATCGAGGCTGTGTCGCCGTCGCCACTCACGCCGATGCAGACCAGCTTGCGGTTCGCCAGCATCGCTCCTGTCGCCACGGAAGGCATGCGGCCATGGACCGCGTTGAAGCTGTGGGAGCGGCTCATGAAGTAAGCCGGAGTCTTGGAGGAACAGCCAATCCCGCTCGGTTTGATGAGCAATTCGGGTTGCACGCCCATCTCGTACATGGACTCGATGATGCGCTCGGAGATCGCGTTGTGCCCGCAGCCGGCGCAGAGGGTGGTCTTGCTGCCCTTGTAATCCATCACGGTGAGGCCGATGCGGTTGGTCTTTGGTCCTGGTCCGGCTGCTCCGGGCTCAAGGGTCGGAGTGCTTGCCATTTACTTGCCCTCCATACTGGTCAGTTCGTCGGTGATGGACCGCGCGTCGAGCGGCAACCCGGTGATATGGGCGATGCTGCGCAATCGCGTGGTCAGTTCGGGCTTGAGATCGAGTCGCAGCAGGGTCAGCATTTGCGCGTCACGGTTCTGCTCGACCACGTAAGTACGATCGTGCAGCTCGATGAACTCATGCACTTCGCGAGTGAAAGGATAGGCCCTGAGCCGCAAATAATCGGTCTCGATCGAGTATTCATCGCGGAGCTGATCGCGGCTCTCGGTGATGCCCCAGTGCGAAGTTCCATACCCGATGATTCCAATTTTCGCGCTGTTGCCTTTACTGATCTCGGGGCGGGGAACAAACGAGCGCGCGGTTTCGAACTTGCGGTTCAGGCGCTCCATATTGTTTTCGAAGTCGTCGGCGCGCTCGCTGTATTGCGCTTTTTCGTTGTGGCCGCTGCCGCGCGCGAAGTACGCCGCCGCGGGGTGGATCGTTCCAGGCAATGTGCGGTAGCCGATGCCGTCGCCGTCGACATCTTTATACCGCGCGAATCCGCCCAGACGGTCGAGATCTTCCTTGCTCAGGACTTTGCCGCGATTGATCGGAGTCGTCGGATACTCGAAGGGATCGGACATCCAGTTATTCATTCCAAGATCAAGATCTGACATGACGAAGACTAGCGTCTGGAACTGTTCCGCCAGATTAAATGCTTCGGGCGCCATGGTGAAGCACTCAGTCACGGAGCAGGGAAGCAGCATAATGTGTTTGGTGTCGCCGTGCGAGAGAAAAGCGGTGGAAAGAATGTCGCCCTGCGAAGTCCGCGTCGGCAGCCCGGTTGAGGGGCCCACGCGCTGAATATCCCAGATCACGCCGGGAACTTCGACGTAATACGCAAGCCCGGCGAACTCCGACATCAACGAGATGCCTGGGCCGGCGGTCGCGGTCATGCTGCGCGCTCCCGCCCATCCTGCTCCAATGACCATGCCGATTGCGGCCAGTTCGTCTTCGGCTTGCACGATCGCGAATGTAGCCTTGCCGTCCGGACCGATGCGGTATTCCTTCATGTACTCGATCATCGTTTCCACCAGCGATGAAGACGGCGTGATCGGATACCAGGTGACGACCGTACATCCCGCGAACATGCAACCAAGAGCCGCTGCGGTGTTGCCGTCGATGATGATCTTGCCCGCGGTGGCGTTCATGCGCTCGATGTAGAAGACGCCGCGCTTTTGCAGGTTCGCCTTGGCGTAATCGAATCCCGCCTGGGCCGCGGCTAGATTCAGATTGGCCGCTTTCACTTTTTTTGCGAACTGCTTGCGGATGGCCTTTTCGACTTCTGCCATGTCGATGGTGAGGAGGCTGGCGACAACGCCGACGTAAACCATGTTCTTGACCAGCTTGCGCAGCTTGGCCTCGGGGCACACGGCGGCTACCAGCTTGTCGTACGGAACAGCGTAAAAAATCAAATCATTGCGCAGTTTGTGCAGAGCCAGCGGTTCGTCGTACAAGACCGATGCGCCAGCGGCCAACGACATGGTGTCTTCCTGAGCGGTCTCAGGATTCATGGCCACCAGGAAATCGATTTCCTTTTTGCGTCCGATGTAACCGTTCTTGTTGGCCCGAATCGTGTACCAGGTGGGAAGGCCGGCAATGTTCGAGGGAAACATGTTCTTGCCGGAAACCGGTACGCCCATCTGGAAGATGCTGCGTAACAGAACCGTGTTTGAACTCTGCGAGCCTGAACCGTTGACCGTCGCGACCTGAATGCTCATGTCGTTGACGATGCGTTTGTGCCCTACGCCTCCGGCGGATTCCCGGGGCGTAACATCCGTAGTGGCCATCCCTACACCTTCCTTCAGTTAGCGGGCTGAAGTCCTAGCCCCTGATTGGTGGATCGCAAAGGACGAAACACTCCATTATACCGGCGGCGGGCCGCTCCGTGGCGTCAAATCGCCCGCCCGCAGGCCGAGGAGCCCTCTCGCACTAAGATTCCGTCTTGAAGAACTGGGCGATGTTACGAAACTTTTTATATCGTGACTCGACCAATTCCGCAGGTGTGACTTTCTTTAGCTCGGCAAAATGCTTCTGCAAGCTGGCGTCGAGCAGAGCCGCCGCGGCTTCATGATCGCGATGGGCGCCGCCTTCGGGTTCAGGAACGATGTCATCAATGCATCCCAGTTCGCTCAGGTCGGTGGCAGTGATGCGCATGGCTTCAGCCGCAAGCTCTTTTTTGGTGGCGTCGCGCCACATGATGGCGGCGCAGCCTTCGGGAGAAATCACGGAATAAATCGAGTTCTCCATCATCAACACCCGGTCGGCGACGGCAATCGCTAACGCCCCGCCGCTGCCGCCCACGCCAATCACGGTGGCAATAATGGGAACTTCCAGACGCGCCATCTCGCGCAGATTGTAGGCAATGGCCTCGGCCTGTCCGCGTTCTTCGGCATGGATGCCGGGATAGGCGCCGTCCGTATCGATCAAAGTAAACACGGGCCGGCGGAATTTTTCCGCAAGCTGCATCACTCGAATTGCTTTGCGATAGCCCTCAGGATGCGGCGTGCCAAAGTTGCGATGCACGCGTTGTTTCATGTCGCGGCCTTTTTGCGTAGCCACGATCAGCATTTCGTCGCCGTGAAACCGAGCCATGCCGCAGATGATGGCCGCGTCGTCGCCAAAACCGCGGTCGCCGTGAATTTCGCTGAAATCGGTGAAGATGCGCTCGATGTAGTCGAGCGATTGTGGACGCTGCGGATGCCGCGCTAATTCGGTTTTTTCCCACGCGGTGGGTGGCGCATTCATCTGGCGTCGCAGAGTCTCAATGCGGTCTTGTAGTTGGGCGATCTGATGGCGGGTGGAATCGTCATCGCCGTTCGACTCCAATTCGGCGACCTGACGTTCAATCTCTTCCAATTCCTGCTGCGCTTTTTCGGTGGGTGCCATCTTTGAATTCAGGCGGTGCTCGGATTAGGCAATGATGCGGACGCTACCCCGTCCGCACAACTGTTCCACGCGGGCGATAAAATTGCGGTCCGGAATCACATTATAGCCTTCTGCTTCCATCACCACCATGAAATCACCCTGGCGCTCCACGTCAAATAAAACCTTGGCCTCGCCCTTTCGCTCAAGAAAAAGTGCATGTAGATCATCGACCGTGGTTTCGATCGAGGACTCGAGTGGCATGCGGATACGAATGGCTTTCGGAAGCGGAACCTTGGCTTCTTCCAGGGGCTGAATTTCCGCCGCGGTAATCTTGGGATTGTTTCCTTCTTCGATGCGTACGCCAGCTTTGACCAGGACTGGAACTTCGAGTTTCACCTTATCGCCAATACGTTTGAAAGCTTCGGGGAAGACGATCATGTCGATGGAGCCTGACATATCTTCCAGCGTGGACTGGGCATAGAAATCTCCACGCTTCGACTTGAGCACGCGCACATTGCTGATGATGCCGGCGGTCACAATGGTCTCATCCTTGCCAGTCGACCTCGTCATCCCGGCAATGTCTTCGATGCTGAGCGCCTGCAGGTCGGTCAATTTGTCTTTGTACTTTTGCAGGGGATGGCCACTGATGAAGAACCCCAGAATTTCTTTCTCGGCAGCGAGGCGCGTGTGCTCGTCCCAGTCAGGAAGGTTGGGCAGCTTGTCGTTGTGCGCTTCCGAGTCTTCCTGCTGAAAGACTCCAAACAGGCCGTGCTGGCCGGACTCCGCGTCGCGCTGAGCCTTCTGCGCCTGTTCCATGGCTTTGTCGAGCACGGCCATCACCTGCGCGCGGCGTCCCATGGAATCCATCGCGCCGCTCTTAATCAAAGACTCAAGCACACGCTTGTTGAGCAGTCGAAGATCCACATGCTCGCAGAATTCAAAGATGGACTTGAAGGTGCCGAGTTGTTTGCGGGCGGCGACGATGGATTCGATGGCATTGCCGCCCACGTTTTTCACTGCGGCCAGGCCGAAGCGGATGGATTCGCCGTGCGGCGTGAAGTTGGCGTCCGAAACGTTGATGTCGGGAGCCTCGACCGCAATACCCATCTCGCGGCACTCGTTGATGTATTTGACGACATCGTCCGTTGAGCCGGTCACCGAAGTGAGCAATGCTGCCATGAACTCTACGGGGAAGTGGGTCTTCAGATACGCGGTGTGATAGGCGAGCAAAGCATACGCCGCGGAGTGCGACTTGTTGAATCCGTAGCCGGCGAACTGAGCCATAAGATCGAAAATCTTTTCGATCTTTTTCGGCGGATACTTGCGCTGCGCTGCGCCTTCGATGAAACGTTCGCGCTGCTGCGCCATCTCCTCGGCTTTCTTCTTTCCCATGGCCCGGCGCAGTAGGTCCGCTTCACCCAGAGAGTAGCCCGCCAGGCGGTTGGCGATCTGCATGACCTGTTCCTGATACACGATCACGCCCAGGGTCTCCTGCAGAATCTCCTGCAATTCGGGCAGTTCGTACTCCACTTTTTTGCGGCCGTGCTTGCGATCGACGAAGTCGTCGATCATGCCGCCCTGGATCGGACCCGGCCGGTAGAGGGCGTTTAGAGCCGTGAGATCTTCAATGGAATTCGGCTGATACTTGCGCAGCACGTCCCGCATGCCGTGCGATTCAAACTGGAAGACGCCGGAGGTCAAGCCTTTATGAAAGACTTTTTGGTAAGTCTCGTTATCTTCCAGCGGAATTTGTTCCAGAGTGATCGGAGTACCGCGAGTTTGCAGAATCAGCTTCAACGCATCGGTCAGGATCGTGAGCGTGGTCAGGCCGAGAAAATCCATCTTCAGCAGGCCCATCTTTTCGATGGCGACCATGTCGAAGGCGGTGACGATTTCGTCGTTCTTGGTGCGATGCAGCGGAACCAGGTCGGTGAGTGGACGGGGCGAGATCACGACTCCGGCGGCGTGCACACCTGAATTGCGAACCATCCCTTCCAGTTTCTTCGCGGTCTCGAACAGTTCGCGAATCTGGCCATCTTTGTCGATCGCCTCCCGCAGTTGGGCCGAGTCCTGAATGGCTTGTTCCAGCGTTATATTAAGCTGCGTCGGAACCATCTTCGCGATGCGATCAACGTCGGCGTAGGGAATGTCCATGGCGCGGCCCACATCTTTGATCGCCGCCTTCGCGGCCATGGTGCCGAAGGTGATGATCTGGGCGACGTTGTCGCGGCCGTATTTTTGCGTAACGTAGTTGATGACCTCGCCGCGGCGGTTCATGCAGAAATCGATGTCGATGTCGGGCATGGACACGCGCTCCGGATTCAGGAAGCGTTCGAAAAGCAACTCATGCTGCAGCGGGTCGATGTCAGTGATGCCCAGTGCATACGAGACCAGCGAACCAGCGGCTGATCCGCGGCCGGGACCCACCGGAATGCCTTGCTCCTTCGCGTAACGGATGAAGTCCCAGACAATCAGGAAGTAGCCCGAGAACTGCATCTGCTGAATAATACCGAGCTCTCGCTCCAGGCGCTGCTCGTAATCGGTGATGGAGCGCTTCAGCTTTCCTTGCGAATGCAGCGGGCGCAGTGTCTCCAGGCGGCGGGCGAAGCCCTCGCGGGTCACGTGGACGAAATAGCTGTCGATCGTGTAGCCCGGTGGAACTTCGAACTGCGGAAACGGATCTGCAACTTTTTCCAGGCGCACACTGCAGCGCTCGGCGATGTCGAGCGTGCGCGTGAGTACGCCCGGCGAGTCCTTGAACACGCGGTGCATCTCGTCATGGCTCTTGACGAAGAACTGCGTGCCGTCGAACTTCATGCGGCCCGTGTCGTGAATCGATTTGCCTGTCTGGATGCACAGCATCACATCCTGCGCGTGGGCGTCGTCTTCGCAAAGGTAGTGGCTGTCATTGGTCGCCACCAGCGGCAGGCCGAGATCTTTCTCCAGCTGGAAAAGACCGGGATGGATGCGATGTTCCATTTCCAGGCCCTGGTCCTGAATCTCGAGATAGAAATTCTCTTTGCCGAAAATATCGGTGTAAGTTCCCGCGGCCGCGCGCGCGGCGTCGTAATTGTTCTCCATCAGCCGTTCCGCGACTTCGCCTTTCAGACATCCCGAGAGGCCGATAAGCCCGCGTGCGTGCTCGGCAAGAAACTTCTTGCTGACGCGTGGCTTGTAATAGAAGCCGTGCAGGGAAGCCTCCGACGTGATCTTGACCAGATTGCGATAGCCTTCTTCGTTCTCCGCAAGCACCAGCAGGTGGTTGTAGGTATCGCCTTCAGGAGCCGCGCGGTGATCGTCTTTCTTGCAGACGTAAAGCTCGCAGCCGATGATCGGCTTCACGCCCGCCTGCTTGGCGGCATTGACAAAGTGGACCGCGCCAAAAATATTGCCGTGGTCGGTCATGGCCACGGCCGGCATTCCCATTTCTTTTACGCGCTGGCAGAGTTTTTCGACATCACAGGCGCCGTCGAGCAGGGAATAGTCCGTATGCAAGTGCAGGTGGACGAATTGGGACATGGGTTCGGTAGAGCTAGTCTACCGCAACCGAGACCGAGGAAAACGGGGCAATTACTGCGGGAGAGGACCTAACTGGCGCCGGCTCCCACCGCCTGAGTCTGATGCAGCAGGCGGCGGGCCTGGGCGATAAGTTCCGCCACTTCGAAAGGCTTGACCAGGCTGGCGACATTGTTTTCCCGCAGAAAGGCGCGTCCATCGCTCGGATCTACGCCATTGGAAAAAGTGAACAGGACGTGAGTTTCCATCCCCGGGCAATGTGCTTTGAGCCACTCGCAAGCCTCTTTAGTGCTCCACTGTCCGGGCATGTTGCCATTCATAATGAGCGCGTCAAAAGGTTCGGAGAGCAGACGAGTCTTCACATCCTGGCTGTTCCTGGCAGTCACCACCGTCGCGCCCGCCCCTGCGAGCACATCACGCTCAAATTCGAGCACGGCTTCTTCCTCTTCCACCAGCAGTACGCGTCCGTGAATGGCGCCCTCGCGGAGGCGGGCCGCAGGCTTGACGACTTCTTCCTCCGTCGCTTCCGATGCTATTGCGGGCAGTCGTACCTCGATGACCGCACCGCCCTCGGGCGCATTGTTCGCGGTGATGTCTCCCCCATGTTCTTTGACAATGCCGTAGCAGATGCTTAGTCCGAGGCCCGTGCCTTTGCCGATGCTCTTCGTGGTGTAGAACGGATCGAAGATGCGCTTGGAATCCTTGATGCCGGCGCCGTCATCGCTGAATTGCGTGCAAACGTGTCCGCCTAGGTATGAAACACGAATCTTGAGCTGGCCGCTGCGTCCAGTTTCCAGAATGGCATCGACCGAATTGTTAATAATATTCAGGAACACTTGTTCGAGTTGGTGAGGGTCCGCGACAACCAGGGCGGGTTTGGACGGAAGCTCCAGTTCGACGCGAATGTTGTTGATCTTGAGGTCGTAGTCGCGCAGGGCCAGCGTTTCCTCGAGCACTTTCCGGATGTCGACTTCACTCCGCTCCGGCTTACGTTGGCGGGCGAATGAGAGAAGATTCTGTACGACGCGGTGCGTCCGCTGCGCCTGCTTGAATAGCTTATTGACGTAGTCTTGCGCGCGTGTATTCAGTCCTTCGCTTTCGAGAAGCTGCGCATAGCCGAGGATTGCGGTCAGAGGATTGTTGAGTTCGTGAGCGACGCCGGCAATCAATTGTCCGACCGCCGACATTTTTTCGCTCTGCAGCAGTTGCTCCTGGGTCTTGCGCAAATCTTCATAGGCGCGACAGGTCTCTTCGTACAGACGAACTTTTTCGATGGTGGTCGCGAGTTGGCGGCTGATGGCAACCAGAAGATTTTCGTCGTTGCTGGAATATTCGTGCCCCAACTGGCTGCACAGGCCCATGATTCCTACCGGACTATCCTTGCCCCAGAATAAAACCCAGATCCAGGAGCGGTCGACATCGGAACGTAAGAATTCCGCCACTTTGGGCGGCAAATGCGGCAAATATTCTGCGGTAACCACTTCGGCACGGGAGCGCATCACCAGATCACCGAAGCCGTCGGTGAGGAAGATTTCCGCCGTACGCATCTTGTCGCGGCTGCGGGGTCCCCAGGCGGCGCGCCGCCGATAGGTAGTTGCGTCAGTATCGGAAAGGTAGACCGTTCCGCTTTCGGCACCAAACAGAGTCACGACCTGTCGCAGGGTCAGATTTAGAATTTCGTCTAGGTCGAAAGATTGTGCGGCCACCACGGCCATGGCATTCAGCGCGTTTAATTCCCGGTTGCGGCGGCGCATCTCGTCTTCGGCGCGGCGCTTCTCCGTCATGTCGAGGACGAACCCCTGGTATCGCTCGACCTTGCCCGTCGCGTCACGCTTGGCGAAGCTGCTTTCCACCGCCAGAAGGATTGTGCCATCCTTGCGCCGCAGGCTGACTTCGAAATTGCGCACGTAGTTGTGAGTTGCAATCTCGCTGCGAAAGGCGTCGCGCTCTTTCGGGTCGACACAGATTTCGGAATCCAAATTCAGAACCAACAACTCTTCGCGGTTGCTGTAGCCGAGCATATGCACAAAGGCGTCATTGCAGTCGAGAAGGCGGCCCGCCGGGTTGGCGACGTATACGCCTTCCTGAACTTGCTCGAATAACAGGCGATACTTTTCTTCTGCGGAACGTCGGTCCGTTACATCACGCACAACGTGCATCGTGCCTTTTTTCGGACTGCCTTGTTCCGTGTACGAAGATGTCGAAACCATCGAGTAACCGCCGAAGCAGGGGTCGGGACCTTCCGTAAACTCCTCGTCCCCGCCTCGCGCGCAGTAAGGGCATCCCGTCCATTCACCCAGAGTATGCGGCAACATCGAGTCGCACGAATTCCCAAGTACATCCGCTGCGGCCTGGCCCAGTTGTTCGAGCAAAACCTGATTGGCCTTGATGATGCGGAAGTCGGCGTCGTGCGCCAGAATAATGTCGTGGATGGAATCGAACGTGTTGATCCACTGCCGCTGCGAGCGCAGATTCTGCTCGAGCAGGCGGAAGTTTTCGACTGCGACCGCAAGCTGCTTGCCGCAGCCTTGGAGAAAATCGAGCTCATCCCGGGTCCAACGCCGGGTCCAGGAGTCGCCGAGTAGCAATAATCCGATCGGCGATTTATTGCCCGTGACCGGAACCATCACCAACTGGCGAATCTTATCGGTTTCAAGACACTCTTTCGGTTCGAGGCCGGCCTCCCGGGTTGAGACTTGCGGGCTGGGCTGGGCCAATAGTTTCTGAATCTCGTCGCTGATTGCGGCAAATCCTGCGTCGCGCAGGAATTCGGAGGAGAGTCCTACTGCGTGCGTCGCAATCAGGTGCTCCCCTTCGAGCAGTCGGAACCATGCCGCTCGAACTCCGGTCACACGCTTCAATTCCTCGATCGCCGATTGGACCACGCTTCCGTACTGTTGTGCGCTGACCAGGCTGTTGGTGATGGCCTGCACCGCGAACAGGCGTCTTGTCCGCGCGCGCGATTCGTCGAACACGACCAGCAACATGCTCACACCCAGGGCTAGTTCGGTTGCCAGGAATGCCGACGCGGGCACGCGGTCGGTGAAAGGCGACCAGGAAAGATGAAGCGTCAGGAGGCACAATGCGAGTAACCAGGCTGCCGGCTCCCAGCGCCCTCGGCGGGCGCGCAGCAACGCCAGCGATGCGGTCAACAATACGATCCGGTAGCCGACATCTACGGCCATGCGCAAGGGCAGGGAATCCGGCCACAACAGGACGCGAGCTCCGGCAAAGCCGACCAGCATCGGCGTGATCACCAACAAAGGAAGAATCAGATCGCGGCTGCGTGTATAGAGCAGGACGGCTCCCGCCAGTAATCCCACCGCGAGCACGAACGTGGCCTGCACGGCGAGCAAATCAAAAGGGGCAGGTATTTTCGACGCAAAGCAATGCTCAGCCAATCGCGACGCGACAAAGACGGTCCAGCCCAAAACCCAAACTTTGAAATAGTTCTCTCGAAAGGAACGCAAGACGAGCACAGATGCGCCCAGCAGAATCAGCAAAGCCAATTCTGCCGCTGTGGGCTGGGCAAGTCCCAACCCTGCGACCGTGTTCCAAATCGACCAGAGGGATGCGCTCATCGCATTGCGGACGTACGTCTTCCTTGCTTTTGAATATCACGCTTCGCCCCTATCTCGATGGAGTTTCCGGACCTCAGTGATTACTTTCGGCATCTCGCCGGTGGGTTACAATCGCCAATAGACTTTTGTGTGTCCCCCATGCCAGATCGCATTCTTGTAGTTGACGACGAAGAGCCGATTCGGGAGATTGTCGCCTCCATGCTCGGTACTGCCGGATATGCTTGCAAACAAGCGGCTTCGGGTATGGAAGCACTCGCCGTTCTCACTTCTGGGGAAGAGTTTGAATTAATGCTCTCGGATCTGATGATGGCGGATCTCGACGGCATTGGCCTCTTGGAACGCACCAAGGAAAAGTATCCCGACATGCCGGTAGTGATGGTTACCGCCGTGCACGATATCTCGGTCGCGCTGGCTGCGATTCGCAACGGAGCCTACGACTATCTTCTGAAGCCGTTCGAGCGCGAGCAACTTCTGAACACCGTCAGCCGCGCTTTGGAAAACCGGCGCCTGAAAGTTGAAAATCGCACCTATCAGACCAACCTGGAGTCGTTGGTCAAAGCACGAACCGATCAACTGCAGGCTGCGATGTCCAGCCTCGAGCGCTCCTATGACATCACGCTGGAGGCTCTGGGCGACGCCCTCGATCTGAAAGATCGGGAGACCGAAGGCCACTCCAAGCGCGTCACCGCCTTCACCATCGCCATTGCCCGCGCCATGGGTCTGCCTCGCGAACAGATCAATACCATTGCTCGCGGAGCTTTTCTGCATGACATTGGAAAAATGGCGATCCCGGACAAGATTCTGAATAAGCCGGGAAAACTCGAGCCCGATGAAATGACGATCATGAAGGAGCACGCCTATCACGGCTATCAGATCGTCAAGAAGATTCCATTCCTCGCCGAGGCTGCCGAGATTGTGTACTCCCACCAGGAGCGTTTCGACGGCACCGGCTATCCCCGCGAGCTGAAGGGCGATAAGATTCCACTCGGCTCTCGCATCTTCTCCGTCGCCGACACTCTCGATGCCATCACCTCCGATCGTCCCTACCGCGCGGCGCAATCGTTACAGGCTGCGCGTGAAGAGATCTCGAAATGGTCGGGCCGGCAATTCGATCCCGACGTCGTAAAAGTGTTTCTCGAAATGCCGGAAAATATCTGGGAAGATCTGCGCAAGGAAATTCACGCCCAGATCTACCGGGTGGCGTATTCAACGGGAGCCAGGGGCTAAGTCCGCTCATAAAGCTTGAACGCGCCACCCATACCCGCTTGTGCCGCGCGGAGTGTGCTTTTTGTGTCTGCAGCAAAACGGCAGCTTGGGGGTTTTGAGTTATGCGGAGATTCCCACCCTAAGACTTTCTGGCAATCGCCGGGTTTGATAGTCTGTGCTTACGTTTGCGGAGCCCACGAGTCAGTGTGTTTGGATGCATACTGCTTTGCGAGAGTCTTCGTAGACATCTTTGAATTCAATGCGATAACGCTCTGTCCGGCGTTCGCATCCTACTACCAACCTAGGGAGGCCCCTATGCCCACTCGCATTGTCCGTTTGTCGATCGCTCTCATTACCCTGTTTTGCATCCCGGCATTTGCGCAGGACTCAGCGCAGCAACCATCGCAGGACACGGCACAATACGCTCCGCCGGTGCCCGATAACGCCGTGCCACAAGGCGCCACCGCTCTTATCCAGCTTTCCGACCGGCTCGACACCAGGACAGTGAAGGCTGGCAATGTTTTTCATGCTCGATTGGCCGAATCTCTCGTCACCGCGGACGGCCGCACCGTCGAGTCGGGGAGAAAGATCAAAGGGCATGTCAGCGCCGTCATACCCGGATTCCGTACCCGCATGATCTTGAGTTTTGACGAAATCGAAACTGGCCGGGGATGGGTGCCGCTCATCGCCACGGTTACAGGAGTCCCAGGTGAGCACGGGCTAAGACAAATCGGCCAAGAAGGAGAAATCGGCCGCCAGGGAATGACCAAGGAAGAAATTGCCGAAGCCATTGTTGTCGGAGCCGGCAAGGCAGCGGTGGAAGGGAAAAAATCTGGCGGGAACCGCGCAGCCGCGACGGCCGCGGGCTCCGGCGCCGCCGAAGGAGCCGTGTCGGCCTTCGATTCAGGACACGACCTGATTCTCGAAAAGGGAACCGCCCTCGAGATCCGGCTAGATCGCAACCTGCCAGTTCCATCGCGCTAACGCATCACGCAGCGACAGGCGCCCGTTTGACTGCGCTCTCAGGGCAGACTTTCGGCTGTGTCGCAAGATATATGCAGTCGGACGTTCCTCTAGAGGGACACTCAGTGGGATATCCTTCCACGTGGGAGTATCCTCCTGGAGGGCCGGCATGAAATCTGCACGTCTTTTTCTCGGTTCTTTTCTTTTTCTTTTCTCGGGCGTGATCGCAGCTATTGCTCAGGACCGTCCCACAGTTAGCGCGCAGGCGAACACCGTCTACGTCGGCGCGGAGGGCAAGTTCGAGAGTACGCCCGACACGGCTCTGATTCAATTCAACGTCTCTGTACAGGATGATACGTCGCAGGCTGCCTTCTCGCGCGCCTCGAAGAACGTGGAGCAGGTGCGCGAAGTGTTGCGTGCCAACGGCATCGATCCTAAGGCCGCCAACATTGGATTTCTTTCGGTTCAGCCCGTATACGAGTGGAAGCCGAAGCAGCGAGTCATCGGATACCGGGTCACGACGGACGCCACGCTGAAGCTGAAGGACTTTGCGAAGGTTGCCCCCATCACCCAGCAACTGGCCGATGCCAATGTCAGCGAGACCCAGACGCTCAGCTATACGCTCGAAAATATTGATGACGCCAAGAATAAGGCTGTGGAGGATGCGTACCGCCGGGCGCGCAACTCCGCCGATACGCTGGCTAGGGCCAGTGGCCGTACTCTTGGCGAGCTTTCCTTCGCCTCGGTCGATACTTTTGAGAATCCGAGGACGGTCATGCCACATATGGCTCGTGCTATGTCGAGCATGGCCAATACGGCGCCTCCGACTCCAACAGAAGGATTCACGCCGCAGACTGTGACGGTTACGGCGCACGTAAATGCACTGTTCAATTTGAAGTAGAGAATGCGATCGTCGCAGGTTGAAGCGGGATTCTTAGCGTCAAGGACTTACCGGTAGGCGTAAGGTGTCCTACGGCTCCGCTCTGGAAACAGCTTCACCATCACCAGCCCCGCCACAAATCCGCCCACGTGCGCCCAAACCGCAACTCCACCCACATCGCGTCCCACTCGCGCATTTGACAACGTTGCCGCTCCCGAAAAAAAGTTAAGCACGAAAAACTCCCCGAGCACGATCCACGCGGGAAGATAAAGCACAAACACAAAGAACCAGGTCAACACTCGCGCCCGCGGATACAGAAGGAAATACGCTCCAAGGATCCCCGCGATCGCTCCACTCGCCCCCACCGTAGGAAGATTCGAGTTCGGATACACTGCGACCTGCGTCGCCATGGCTAACAACCCGCACAGCACATAAAACACCAAATAGTTGAAATGCCCCAGGTAGTCCTCAATGTTGTCGCCAAAAATGTACAAGTACCACATGTTGCTCAGCACATGCAGCCACCCCGCGTGCAGAAACATCGAGGTGAAGTAAGGAACCACAATCGCCACGAGCGGATATTTCGGTGAACCCGCCAGAAAGGCCGACAGATGGCTCGGCACCACTCCAAACTGGCGCGCGAACAGCTCATAGCTTCGCGGGTCGAGGGACGACTGAAACAGGTAAACGAGAACATTGATGGCAATCAAAAACCAATTTATGTACGGCGTGCTGTATCGTGGTTGATCATCTCGAATCGGAAACATAGGAGGCCGCTAAGGTAGAAATTAGGCAATTTGTAATTGGGAAATTGAAAGCCTCACAATGGCCTGTGCGGTTGTCAATTGCCACAATTTCACAATTACTCAGTTACCAAGTTAGATATCCTCTCATGAATGGCGTGCTCATCATCGACAAACCCTCGGGATTGACCTCGCACGACGTGGTCAATCGCGCCCGTCGCATCCTTGGCGAACGCTCCATCGGCCATCTCGGCACGCTCGACCCCATGGCCACCGGTGTTCTCCCGCTGGTTGCCGGCACTCTGACCAGGCTGGCCCAGTTCTACACGAAATCGGAGAAAATTTACGAAGGCACGATAAGGTTCGGTTTTGCCACCGATACTTACGACGCCGAAGGCGAGCCCACCTCGCTGGTGCAACAGGTCAGCCTGCGCGCGGAAGAAGTGGAAGCCCAAGCCGCACGCTTCCGCGGAATCATAAAACAGACCCCTCCCCCGTTCTCCGCCAAGAAAATTAAGGGAGTACCGGCTTATAAATTAGCGCGCCAGCAAAAGGAAGTTATGCTCACCCCCGTACAGGTTGAAATCAAGGAATTCGAAATCCTCGCCGTCGAGGCCGACCGTGCCCACTTTCGCGCTCGCGTAGCTTCCGGAACCTACATGCGCTCGGTCGCTCACGATATGGGAAGGGAACTGGCCTGCGGCGCCCATTTGGAATCCCTGCGCCGCACCTCGGTAGCTGAATTCAGTCTGGAAGACGCTCACACTCTTGAACAGGTCGCTGCAGCAGCCGGGACGCCTGAAACGCTGGAAGACCTTCTCGTCCATCCCCGCAAACTGTTGCCCGACTTTCCTTCCGTAACCGCCGACGAACCCACCGCCGCACGCATCCGCAACGGACGGACCGTCAATCTTTCCGACCTCTCCCGCGCCCGCCAAGTCAAAGTCTTCACCAGCCAAAGAGAGCTGGTCGCCATCGCCACCCGCATAGCTGGCACCTTGTTCCACCCAAGACTCGTGCTGACGACACTCCCGGCGGAGGATCTCATCAGGCGAAAGTAAGGATGTTTCGAGCGCAGGGATGAAATCCCCCACGCCCTACTTCAGGCTCTCCACGTACACGATCAGCGCCTTTAAGTCATCCGGAGGTAGGTCGATAGTCGGCATGCCGCCAGCCTTCATTTTCGCGGTAGGATGTTTGAATAGTTCGGCCAATTGTTCGGCCGAGAATTTCTGTCCAATTCCGATGAGTTTCGGCGCTGCAACGGTGCCCGCCCCGCCGTCCCCGTGACACGCATTGCAGGATTGCCCTTCGAAGATGGTCTTGCCTTTCGCGGCCAGCGGATCGGCAAGCGTCACATTGGCCGCAACCAAGGATGCGGAGGAAAGTTCTGGCTCGAAAGGTTTTTTTGCGTATTCCTCTTCTTCGGCCTTCTGCTTCGCCAGTTGTTGCGCAACTCCGGGGTCGTGCCGATCCAAATACTGGCTGCGCAGGCCCAGGCCCAGCAACATGAAGACCACGAACGCGTACCCTCCCATCGCCGCAGGCCGCTTCCAGGGACGACGTTCGATGCTGCGATCCAGAAACGGAACCGCAAGAATGGCCACCGCGAGGAGCGTTGGAATTACCAGCACACCCACGATCGCAGCCGACCCGTGCCAGTATTTCAGCCACTGAAATATGGGCAAGTAATACCATTCTGGCCGAGGTACATACTGCGCATCCGCGGGGTTCGCGGGTGGCCCCAGTTGCATGGGTACGAAAAAGCAGAACAGGCCCAACCCCACAATCAGCAGCGCCGTCAGCGCGAGATCCATCAGCACTTGACGGGGGTAGAAGAGCTGGGCCTCCTGCTTGGGATGAAGCGGGTCCTCGCTGACCGGTCCGGCCGCCCCAGCTTTGCGGAATAGAAAAATATGCGCGGCCACAAGCGCGAAGATGCACGCGGGAACAAAAAAAACGTGAGCCACGAAAAATCGCGAGATGGTAAGCGTGCCCATCTCCGTGCCGCCGCGCATGAGTCGCTGAATACTTCCCCCAATCCAGGGAATTTCGTTGGCGGCATTCGTTCCTACAGCAGTGGCAAAGTAAGCCTTCTGGTCCCACGGGAGCAGGTAACCCGTGAACGCCATAGCCAGGACGAGTCCGAAAAGCACGCATCCGGAAAGCCAGAGCAGCTCGCGCCGACCTTTGTACGATCCGTAGATGTAGGTTTGTGACAAATGCAAGAACAAGACGACCACCATCGCGCTGGCGCCATAGGCGTGCAGGCTACGAAGAAAAGAGCCCGCCGTGACTGCTTTTGTAATGTAAGCGACGGTTGTATGTGCGTGATCGGCGGAGGGAACGTAGTACAGCGCAAGAAATATCCCGGTGATTACTTGCGAAACAAAAATAAACAGGAGTCCTGAGCCGAAGACATAAGCGAAACGGGCGCCGCCGGGAATGGGTTCGTCGAGCGCGCTCCGCAGCAAATCATCCACGCCGGTGCGGCGGTTCAGCCATCCCCACAATCCTGACGCGGGCATCGAATCATGGCCTTCGCGGTTATGTGACGAATGCATTCGCCTCTCAGCCTGTGACTTCCTTGTCCGCGACCAGTTGCCGGAAATATTGGAACCGCGCCAGCAGTTGGCCGTCCTGGATCGACGTTTCCAGCGTATCCATCCCGCGAAGTGAGGGCCCGCCGACGCGCGTTCCATCCGCTGCAAACCTGGCGCCGTGACAAGGGCACATGAACTCTTTTTTTTCCTTGTTCCACGGGACGGTACAACCCAAATGAGGACAGATCGCTGTGAGAACGCGAAGCTGGCCCTGAACGTCTTTGGTCACATAAACCACTTTTTCGGAAACGGATTTGCGCCAGCCGTCCACCTGATCAATCTGAAGCGTGCGCATCATCGGCTCAGTCATGGACGAAAAATCGCTCAATTCTCCCACGGTCGATGCTTTAACTTCGGTCGTGCGGCGCAAGAGAGGAAACAAAGCGAAGCGAATCAGCGGCACCGACAGCAGGGTTCCTACACAAAATGATCCGAGTCCCAGCAAAACTCCGAGAAAAGAGCGGCGGCCTTCGAGAGAAAGCGGCTTGCGTGCCGTGTTTTCGGAGCGTTCCGCGTGTTCAACCATGCAGTCCTGCTCTTGCCATGCGTAGGCGGACCCTATGGGCCATACCTCGAGGACCCGCTACTTCGTCTTCGGCAAGGCTCGAATATAAGCAACCATCTTCGTCACATCGTCCGGCTTGATCTTCGCGCCGAACGCGGGCATTTTCGCTCGGCCCTTCGTGATTACTTCGGCAAGCGCCCCGTCAGTCTGCTTCTGGACCTCGTCGGAGCGCAGATCCTTAGCGTGCATTGCCTTGCCGGTTGGACTTGCGCCGCTGCCATCGGCCGCATGGCATAGGACACAGTTGGTTTTGTAAATCTTATCTGCATCGGATTGGGCCTGCATTGCGGAAGGGGTAGCCAAGCAGTACGACATGCTCAACACGGCAAGCAGAAGAAACTCTCGCATGTAAATCTCCTCAATGAGTGTTAGACTGTGGTTCTCCCAGAGGCCTTGCGGCCCAGCACCCATTGTGTAGCGACTCTCGCGAAGCAATCCGCTTCATCGCGTGTGAGGGTCAGCTCAAATGTAACCGGAATCACAAGTGGATGGTCGGTGTACTATTTCATCCCGAATTGTCGCGCGTCTGTGCAAAATTGCTCAACGCTTTAGTTTCGGCTACATAGAAGGACTTGGCCCAGAAAGGCGTTTTGGGCAAACTGCAGAACTGTAGATTTCCAGATTTCGAACGTAACAACCGGCGGTTCGCTGTTCTGAGCAAGACTACTCACTCTCGATCGGGCTATTGCGTGTACCTTCCGGGGAGGAGGGTATTTGGATCACAGTGAGTCGGTCCGGAAATTTGAGTATCTGAGTTGAAATGGGCCGACCACGCGCGACCTAGCGCAGAAAGTCAAAGATAGCTAAGAGTCCTCTTCTTTTGAGGGCTCGTTGAGTGCTGGAGCAATTTGCTTGGCACCCACCGTCTCGGGGCAGTCGCCTTTTTCGTCATAATCACAGGCGCGACCGGGGTGCGCTTGTTGGCATTTCTGGCATAGTTGAGTGGCCATTTTCACTTCCTCCAAGGGGTGTAATAAATCGTATCGAAGATGTGAATTGACGATGGCGAGTTTGCGATTCGGAGTGGCCCGTCCAATCCTCAATCAGATCTGTAAACGCACACACGCCCTAACCATACGCGGAATTTCGACATGTGTATGGTCAGAAGCGACCACTATCGACAAAGTATGCTCATCGGCAATCCAGCAACATTTCTCAGAGTTTGTTGACGCATTCCGCACATCCCTTTACTGTGACGGTTACGCGACCAATGAAACTCTCCGTGGTTATGCCCGTCTACAACGAGCAGGGAACTGTGCGCGAAGCTGTTTCGCGTGTTCTTGCCGTTCCCCTGGAGATTGAACTGATCTGCATCGACGACGGATCAACCGACGGTTCCCGGGAAATTCTGACCGAACTTCAGACCCGCCATCCCCAAATCCAAGTCCTGCTCCAAGCGAACAATATCGGCAAGGGCGCCGCCCTCCGCCGCGGCATTCAAAATGCCACCGGAGACTTCATCATCATCCAGGACGCCGACCTGGAATACGATCCCGCCGACTATCCCGCCTTGCTTGTACCCCTGATCGAAGGTAAAGCCGACGTAGTGTACGGGTCCCGATTCCAGGGTTCAGGCCCGCACCGCGTCCTCTATTTCTGGCATTCCATCGGCAACTCAGTCCTCACTCTGATCTCAAACATCCTCACCAATATGAACATGACCGACATGGAGACCTGCTACAAGGTCTTCCGCCGCGAAACCCTGCAATCGATTCCCATCGTAGAAGACCGCTTCGGCTTCGAACCCGAGATCACGGTCAAAATCGCCAAACGCCGCCTGCGCGTCTACGAAGTCGGCATCCGTTACTGGGGACGCACCTACGAGGAAGGAAAAAAAATCAGCTGGAAAGACGGCGTCCGCGCTCTCTGGTGCCTGGTGAAATACACACTGAGCTAAGACCGGTGTCCCTTGAGCAAGGCGAAGTACACTAGCGAACGCCTCTTGAACTACGCACTGAGGCCGTACATACCGATGAAAGGTTTTTCCTCTTAACACAGTCTCGAAGGAACTTCTGAGAATAGACCGCCAGTTCTGGTCGGACAGGAACTCTATGTAATGTCCGATAATTGGTATTATGTAAAGTCGCGAGTTGACGTCCAGTCTCTTTCGGCGTCCGCCTCACTCGATCACTTCGATGCCCGCCTCAATTCCCGATGCCCGAATAGCCTTGTCCAAGGTCGCAAGTTTCCCTCTACGATGAAGCGCCAGACCGACCAAATACGCATCCGTGATCTGTCGGTGTCCAGTAAGGCGCTCGACCTTTCTAAGCGAAACAAGTGGAATTGAATCTGGCCAGAACTGATGATGAGGAAGATTCAGATTGGATTCCAGCACGAGTACAGCGTTCTTGGGCGTCAGCGCGCCGGCTGAGAACGCCGAATTGCTCAAGACTCTCACGAAAGCGGCCTCTGTGAACGGACAAGTCGCCCATCCGCCCCTGGAATGGCGCGAAAACCACCGCCCCACTCTGTCGTGGAACTCATGCACAGGCATGCCAATGCAATCAACACGTTCGCATCCAGCAGGAAGGGGCCCAACTAGGTCTCATCCAGAAGCAAGCGCTTGATCTTTTCGGATGTGACTTTGGGAGAGTTGGCCGGCAGCACCACAGTGAGGAACCCATTGACCATGCGGGTCTGTACAGGTGCTTCCAAGCCTTTGCGAACCAACTCGGAAGCCGCCTTGCCTAGCGGTACGGACCTATTTTCAGCGTAATCCTTCAGAAGTTCGAGAACGTCATCGTCCAGACTGAGGGTCGTCCTCATGGCACTATGAAGCCACTGGGATCACATGATGTCAAACTATGAAGCGACGTCAAATGGCCCGTTAAGCATCATCCCATGCTCGCCTACATCTTGTACTTCCCCAAATCGTCGTCATTGAGCCCCTCAAGATATTTCCGCAACTCCTCGCTGGTGACGCGGTCCGTCATATTCGAGGCTAGTTTCGAAGTCTTCAGCACCACGTCCTCTACAAAGATCGGACAATCCACCCGCAGCGCCAACGCTAGTGCATCCGAGGGTCGCGAATCAATGCTGATCACCTCGCCCCCGCGCTCCAGCCAGATGACCGCATAAAACGTATCCTCGCGCAGCTCCGTAACCACAACTTTGTGCACCTGAGTCTCCAGCCCGGTTAGCACGTTCTTGATCAAATCGTGCGTCATCGGTCGTGGCGGGCTGACCTTCTCCATTTCCAGTGCAATCGCATTGGCCTCATAAACCCCCACCCAAATTGGCAATACCGTATCCCCACCCACATCCTTCAACACCACGATGGGCATGTTCGAGACTGGATCCATTAAGAGGCCGCGGATTGTCATTTCTACTTCCATGGGAGGCTCCTGATTTGCTTCTTATATCACCAATTCGCCGACGAGGCTGTTGGGAAAACTACCGGTTACTCGCACTGGGGCGTAGGTTCCTGGTTGAAGCGCCTCTGGGGCGGTGAAGTTCAGGGTTTTGTTGTGGGTCGTGCGGCCGATTAATTGGGAGCGGGCTTCGTTCTTAGCTTCAACCATTACTTCACAGATTGTTCCGATGTATTTCTTGTAGCGTGTGGTTTGAATGTCACGCTGCTTGGACATCAGCACTTCAAGGCGTCGAGCTTTTTCTGCGTCGGGGATGGCGTCTTCCATGCTAAGCGACGGTGTGTTTGGCCTTGGGGAATATTTGAAGGCGAAGACGGCGTCGTATCCGACTTCATCCAGCAAGTCGAGCGTTGCGGCGAAGTCGGATTCGGTCTCTCCGGGGAATCCTACGATCACGTCGGTGGTGATGCTGATTTCGCGTTTCGCGGATCTCATCCAAGTGATGCGTTCGAGATATTGGTCGCGATTGTAGAGGCGCTGCATGGCGTCGAGTACGCGAGTCGACCCGCTTTGCACAGGCAGATGAACGTGGTCGCAGAGTGTGGGCACGGCGTCGATGGCGTCAACGATGTCGCGCCCGAAGTCGCGCGGATGTGAAGTGGTGAAACGCACGCGCCGGATGCCGGGAACCTCTCCCACGGCCGCGAGCAATTCGGCAAACGTCTTCTTGGAGTTTTTTGGGAAACCCGACTTCCCTTCCGGATCTTTATACGAATTCACGTTCTGGCCGAGTAACTGAATTTCGGTGTAACCGAGATCGGCCATCTGGTGCGCTTCTGCCAGCACCGACTCCGAAGTGCGGCTGCGTTCCTTGCCGCGCGTGTAGGGCACGACGCAATAGGCACAGAACTTGTCGCAGCCTTCGATAATGGTGATGTATCCGCGATGGGGATTGGTGCGGGCGGTGAATTCGGTTTCGAAGCACTCGTCGGTCTTGCGGTCGTCGAGTCCGGTCACGCGCTGATTCCCTGCTTCAATCTGTATCAGCATGTTGGGCAGGTTACGATACGACGCCGATCCGCACACCAGCGAAACGTAGGGCGTGCGTTCGAAAATCTTTTCGCCCTCCTGCTGCGCGACGCAGCCAAGAACGCCGAACGTCTTGCCTTGCTTCTTGTACTTCTTGTAATCGGAGAGCCGGTTGAAAACTTTCTGCTCGGCCTTATCGCGGATGGAGCAGGTGTTGTAGAGAACCAGGTCGGCCTGCTCGACCGTCCCCACCTGCCGATATCCTTCCTGCACCAGCGTGCCGACGACTTTTTCGGAGTCGTGAGCATTCATCTGGCAGCCGAAGGTTTCGAGGTAGAAGGTCTTCTGCGCGTCGTGCTGCGGAGCCCCAGACATATAAGGAAAGTATAACGCGCGTCCCGGAACGACGATGAAAGTTTGTGGGACGGACACTCCTGTCCGTCGCTTTTGATTTTGTTTTTTGAGGTTGACCTTGCAGGTTGAAGTTACGTGCTGTTCTGGCCGTCGGATCGGAAAGGATTTGCATGCAGCGAGCCGGACTGCCCGCGATCGCCGAGACCTTGCTGAGCGATGGCGTGAATGAAAGAATACTCCGTTGCGCAGACTGTTGTGCTAAGGAGAGGAATCGTGGGAGCGGCCCAAAGCGTGGCGATCTACCAGTTCAAAGTAGCTTTAATCGGCATCACCCCGCCGATCTGGCGCCGTGTTCGGGTCACTGGGGACTATACCCTGGCCCAACTCCATCGCGTCTTGCAAGTGGTCATAGGGTGGGAGAACTACCATCTCTACATGTTTCGAATGGGTAGTGAGAAGTACGGACCGCCCGATCCCGACGGTATTCATGATTTAGGAATGGTCGACGCAAAGCGGATACGCCTTGCCGCGGTTATGCCGCGCGTAGGTACCACCTTCACGTATGTGTACGACTACGGCGACGATTGGGAGCATGAACTGCTGCTGGAAGCAATCCTTATGCCCGAACCAGCCGTGACGTATCCGCGCTGCCTCAACGGCGAACGGCGCTGCCCGCCAGAAGATGTGGGAGGAATCGGAGGTTATGCCGACTACCTGGAAGCAATGTTTGATCCAAACCATGCGGAACATGAAGAGAGGATGATGTGGCGCGGACCATTCGATGCCGAAGAGTTTTCGGTAGAGAAGGTTAACCAGGAACTCGCCAAAAAGTTTCGCTCCGGGTCCAAAGCGGCAACGCGCTCGGTCACCTCAACACCGAAGCCGTCGGCGAACGCTAATCGTCTGACAAAGACGTTTATCAGGCCGATCAGCCCCCAAATGCAGCGCATCCCCCTCAAGGCCATGCGACTGTTCCTCTGGATTTGAACCAGCGCGAACGTGATTTGATCATTTCCCACACCTTCGCCGATGAATCGATAACCAACCGCCTGCGAGTCGTGCCGCAACCGGGGCAACGCCCCTTGTTTCACTTCACTCTCGACGAACTCGAGGAACTTACAGGCGATGCGGCCGCCGAAGCAAACCATGCCAAGAACAAAGTCCTGCAAGAACAGTTGTACCAACTCTGCGAACGCCTTGAAGCCGTCTTGAGCAGGTATACCGACGCCGACGCCTGAGGCGGCGACCTTGCCGGAATGGAAGAAGCTTTGGAACCCCGCCTAAGACAATGGATCGATAGTTTAACAAGCCTTCGACGAGCACTACGTGCCCAAGCTGCGCAAGAACCGCATCCGCGAACAACGAATCCACAATGAAGCTATCGTCGATGCGTATGGACCAGAAGAACAGGCTCTCGGCTGGGACTATTATGTGACCTTCCTTATAGAAAACACCGCGATTCCGCCCCCAATCGGCGGCTGCGTCACATAAATTTTACCGTCACATAATCTACTGGGATTTGCGCTAAGCGTTGGCGGACTGGATTTTGACGGATGTATTCCAATGCTACGCGGATCGTAGAACACTGTGGTGAAGTGAGTAGAGGGAGGAGAAAGCCCGTTTTGCAGTTAGGAAGATCCGATTCCCCAACCGGGCGCCTGAATGATTAAGAATGGACCTTGACCGCTTACTCCTACCAAAACTTGATGCCGCCAAGTTCGACAGAATGCTCACCTGCCGTGAGGGGTGCTGCTGCGGGGCGCCAGCCGCCGAGGCGCAGGCGAAGCTCAAAAAAAACGTGCGTCTCATGGAAAACCGCGAGCAGCATAGTTTTCTGGAAGCAGCCTGTCAAACTAAAGCGTCGTTGAACCAGGGGCCGCCGGCTTAGCGCTTTCCGTTTTGGACAAGATCCAGAAAAGCCTGGTGGACGCGGGTGTCGTCGGAGAGTTCGGGGTGGAAGGTGGCTGCCATAGCGGTTCCCTGCCGGACGGCGACCGGGGCATTGTCTTTGCCTTCGGTGGCAATGACTTCGACGCCGGGGCCGATGTGCTCGATTTTGGGAGCGCGGATGAAGACCATTTCCAGCGGGCTATTTGCGAACTGGCCTTCGCGGATGGAGCTGTCGATTTGGCGTCCGTAGGCGTTGCGGCGGATGCGGATGTTGAGCGCGCCCAGGCCGGCTTGCGTCGGATTCTCGACTTCGGTGGCAAGCAGGATGGCGCCGGCACAGGTGCCGAAGGTGGGCTTCACGCGAACGAACTGCTTTAACTTTTCGAAACCTTCCTCTCCCAGCAATTTCAGGAAGGTGCCGGACTCGCCGCCGGGGATGACGAGGCCGTCGATGTCGTCGAGTTGTTCTGGTTTTTTGACGAGCACGACCTCGGCGCCCAGCTCTTCGAGGCGGCGGCGATGGGCGTCGAAATCGCCCTGCAGGGCTAGGACTCCGATTCTCATGCTGATTTGATTTTATCGAATGCGTGCATGGCGACGACTCCCCCGGGTGATAAAAGCCGCTGTTCTGGTCTTGGCCTTACGGCACGACCGGAAGTCGCGCCCTTTCAAAACGTGATCCGCACCGCAGGTTCCTGGTAGTGGGGAGCTCAGAATCTGACGATTGGGCCGAAAGTGATGCGGAGGTTGTCGTGGGCGCCATGGTTGAAATAGATTTCGTCGCCGGCTTCGAGTCGCAGACCCACCGGGCCCAGAGTCGCTTCGATTCCTGCTGCGGGATAAATTGCGGCGTTCAGGCTCGAGGTGCGGAGGCCGACGACGGCACTGGCCAGATCGCTGTAGGGGAGCAGAGTGGGGCTCAGGCGGAAATTTACGAAGCCACCTTTGAGAGTTGCAAATGGACGGAATCCGCCGCCGGAGGGCTGGATTTTCGGACCGACGAGACCCTGCGTCACGCCAATAGACGTGCGCGCGATCGCAACGATGTCTCCGTTGGCGACGTTGAGGTAGGCTTCCTCGAAGTTGATTCCGTAGTCGTAAGCCAGCTCGCCTTCCAGAATGACGTCGCGATGGATGCGGTAGCCGAAGCGGGCGCCGAGTCCGAAATTGTTGGCGCTGGTTTGAGAGACGCCGAGGTAGTCGAGGACTATACCGGCTTCGACTTTTTGGGCGAAGGAAGAAGTTGCGAACAGCAAAAGCGGGAGGATGATTGGACTTAGCTTACGCATCTGGGGCTAGGATGCGAGTCGGCGTAGTCCAGTTGTTGTAAGATGCACGGGATTTATTTCGGCGCAGACTGGACGGTGTTTATGACATCAGACAGCAAACGTTTCACGGTCGGCGATATCGAATGTGTGGCGGTAAGTGACGGAACATTCTCGTACCCAATCGGGTGGCTCTTTTCCAATGTTCCGCCGGAACAAGTGGAGAGCAGATTGCGCGAGCGAAAATTGCCGACCACTCATGTAGACAGTCCTTATATCTGTCTCCTGGTGAAAACCGGAAAATATAACGTACTTATTGATACAGGAGCCGATGGACTGGCGCCGACGACGGGAAATCTTCTGAGAAATCTGGAGGCCGAAGGCATTTCACCCAAAGAAATCACGGACGTGGTGTTGACCCATGGCCATCCCGATCACATTGGCGGAGTGCTCGACGCGAGTGGTCAACCTGCGTTTCCCAGTGCGCGATACGTAATGTCAAGAACAGAATGGGATTTTTGGAACGACCCTTCCGCCTTGCATGACGCGGCCATGGACGATCATATGAAGCAGTTGCTGGTCGGCTGCGCTAAGAAAAACCTTCCGCCACTCGAGAAACGCATGGAGCTGTGCGATGGCGCGAAGGAAATCGTGCCTGGAATTCACGCCATTCCGGCGCCCGGACACACGCCTGGACACATAGCCTTATTCATTTCTTCCGCCAACTCCCATTTATTGCACATATCGGATTCCGTGCTGAATCCGTTGCACATGGAAAATCCGGATTGGCGCAGCGTTTTCGACCTGGATTCCGAGAGTGCCGCGAATACGCGACGCGGCCTGCTGGACCGAGCCGCCGCCGACAAAGTAAGTAGCCTCGCTTATCACTTTCCTTTTCCCGGTATAGGGCGCGTCGAGAGCAAAGGGAATGCTTGGACTTGGAAAGCCGGTACCGATCCCAGCATTCGCGCGGCCTGATGCCCGTGATCACTGGTCTGGTCGGAACTCGCCGGAAGACACCTCTGCCGTGATTTAGTTAGAGAGGAAGAGCACTGGGGAAGCGCGTCTGGAAATCCAACAGGCCGACCCAGTCCGGTGTGATGGTTACGCGAACCATCGACGAGACCATTTTTCCAAGTTGCGCGACCCAGGCCTTTCCCTGGTCGGGTCCGAAGTAGCGCTCGGCTGCGGTGGCGTATTCGGGCACGATTCCATTCACCGGTTCCAGGCGTGCGCTACCGCGTATCAGCAATACTTTGTGCGGGAAAGTGTTGTCGTCGATGGTAAGCGAAACCCTGGGATTTTTAGCCAGAGCCTTAAGCTTCGGCGCCTTCGGTGGCGTACCCATAACAAAATCGCTTCCATTCCAGTGAAACCAGATAGGAATGACCCGGGGCGTGCCGTCGGTTGCGATGTAAGCCAGGCGGGCAGGAATTTTTGATTGCAGAAGTTCCAGCGAGGCGGGATGTTTCAAAAGGCCGAGGTCGCCTTGTTTGACGGGCATAGTTCTGCTCCTTTTCGATCCACGGAGTGACTTGGGAGATGCCTGATCCCGTGCGGGAGTATAGCGCGATGCAGGCACAGGAGCGAATCTGACTCTCGTGGCAGGGATGCTTCGACTCCGCATGTGAACGCTTTGCGGTCCCATTCTGCGCTCAGCATGACAGATCATCTCAGATCGCGGGGCGTCGTACGGCTGCGCCCAGTACTTTGCCGGGGCCGGATTCCTGTAACAGGGCGACGAGCCTCACATTCTTAGGGTCCGTACCTGGTTTGAGTTTTAGCTGGACGTCGTGGGTGAAGGTCTTTCCCTTTTGTAATTTTCCCACCTTGGTAAGTTCCTGGACGACCGCAACGTGCACCAGATGCCGGCCGCCATTTTCCCCGCGCAAAACTTGCGATTCTACGTGATCAAGGGCTATGGCGACGTAGACATCGGCGTTTTGTTTTTCAAAATTGGCGTCGGTTTCAAGGTGGGCCCGAAGCGTGGTTGGACTTCCGGCATCCACGGTTACTTCGCCGATGCGAATGGGAACCTTGGGCGTGGTCGCGGCTTTCTGAAGAAGATCCTTGATCTGTTGCGGGCTGCCCAGGCGCATTTGCTGGGTTCCGTCCACGATCAGTTGTGGAGTGAAAACCGTCTTCTCGCCAAGAGCACCTTCGTAGGAACTCTGGCGGTCGGTCAGCGAAGCGGAGGAGTTGGGATCTTTCCAGCCATCCTGGTCCCAATAGGTTACGTGCTCACTGAGGACAATTAACTGGGCGCCTGGAATAGGTTGGCCTCTATCCAACTTTTGCAGAAAGATGTCGGCGGGAGGACAGCTGGAACAACCCTCGGAGGTGAAGAGTTCGATGAGGACCGGAATCGCGCTGGTGGTCTCAGCAGCGGCGGTTTTATTTTCGCCCTGCGGGCCTCGCGCGTTGAGAGCGGGGGCGACCTTCAAGGACAAGAGGAGAATCAGAGACGTGCATACTAACGACAGCGCTGAGCCGCCTCGCGACATAGCTGCAATTTTATCAGGGTACGGAGGGGGTGTTGGCGCTGGAATCGCAGAGGCGGTAGAGCGACGCAACCGGAGGCGGAGAGGGTCCGATGATACATTTGTGCGCGTAACTTCGCTGGTGTCGAAACGCGACCGGAGGTGCCCTGTGGCAAGCGCATCGATTCCGAGAAACAAAGATACTGACGACACGCGGTCGGCGCGTGTCGCACTGGTCGAGCAACACGTTCACCTGGAGAACGCGCATGATCTTGAAGGGGTTCTCCGAACTTTTGGCAGTAACGCGCGATACGACGATGAGGCGTGGGGCGAGCACTACGAGGGCGGAGACGGGGTCCGCCAGTTTTATGAGCAGCTGATGAAGGCGCTGCCTGACTTAGAAATCGAGGTATTGCGCCGGCATGTCACCGACGATGCTGTTCTGCTCGAAGTGATGATTCGCGGCACGCAGCTCGGCGAGTGGCGTGGCCTTCCGGGCACGGGACGGCGAGTCGAGATCCCGCTTTGCGGGGTGTACACGTTTGACTCGGAGGATCGCCTGGCGGGAGAGAAAATCTATTACGACCGCGCGACGGTGTTGCAACAGCTCGGCGTTTTCCACGACCCGCAGAGCGTGTTGGGCCGACTCTGCATCTTGGCGGCGCATCCGGTCACAATGGCGCGAGCGTTAGGCAGGAAACTGTTGCGCAGGTGACGACTTCGTCTGCGACCCCTGAGGGCGCGCGTCGGCGAGGACAGGGCGAGGCTTTTTCACCGGCAGCGGGCGCGATCGCTGAGGGCGGAGATCAGCCCTTTGCGGCGGATTTCGGCGAGCGGGATTTCGATTTTCGGTCCCTTGGTGGCGGCGACGAGTTCTTGCTCGAGATCGCCCAGGCGGCGCCGTTTGACCTGACGGATGAGTTCGCGGACGTACTCGCTGGGCGTGCCCCAATCGCCGGAAGCCCACCTGTCCTTCGACATACTCTTTCAGGGCTTGGGGGGAAATTGTTTAGTGAGGTCATCGGCATGGCTTCATAAGATGACAGTTTATGAAGGTGGGCGAGAAAAGACACACAACATCGCGTTAAGCCGAGCTTGGAGGCGAAATAGTGACAGTCCCGTGTGTCACCGCTTCCCCATGGGAACAGTCCCGTTCCCGGTTTCCCACGGTTTTCCAGCCTCGTGACATTCGTAACTTTCGACATCTCGCTCCCGCAGTAATACTGACATGCTTAAGGCCCGTGATCGGGCCATGAGCTCGATGAGAGTGCGGGCAGAAATAACTAGACTACTTTACACAACAAAGATCTTTGTATATTCTCCACTAGTCGATATTAACACGCGTGAAATCAGGAATGAGCATGAATCAACTTTCTTCGCCACTGTTGGGTGTCCAGATTCGGAACCGGTCCCGCTCCATGGGACTCAAGTTGCTGTTGGTCAGCGGACTCGCCTTGGTTATGATGATTCCATCGCTGTTCGTCGACAGCCTTGTAGAAGACCGAACCAAGCGGGCCAAGGATGTAATCGAAGAGATCAGCGCTCGCGCAGGCGGTCAGCAGACGTTTCTTGGGCCTACCCTGTCAGTTCCCTACAGCGTTCCGTCGCTCTATAAAGGCGCGTCACCTGCGCTCGGCGTTTACGTGGTCTTTCCAACGAGAGGCGAGGCCGCTGTAACAGTTCGCACTCAGGAGCGGCATCGCTCGCTGTTTAAGGTGCCCGTCTATCAGGCCGAACTGAAATTCGATGCAACATTTGACCTCACCCGAGTTCCTGCGGCAGCACCCGCGGGAGCAGAGCTGGACTGGACTCGAGCCGCGATTGTTGTGGGCGCTAGCGACGCTCGCGGAGCCTTGACGGATGGCACCCTCACCGCTGATGGTAAGACAGTCACATTCGTTCCAGCAGAGAATGTAGGAGAGCCAAACCCGCGCTTGCCGTTGGCTTATTTTGGCGTGAGAGTTCCCGAACTGGCCCGCCCAAACGCTACGTTCAACGTAACCGCCAAGCTACGCTTTTCCGGCGCTCAGAGACTAGCAATCTTGGCCTATGGCAAGAGCACGCACTTTACCGCTGACGGCGACTGGCCTAGTCCAGGTTTCGACGGTGGCTTCTTACCCGTGAAGCGTACCCTTTTAGCGCACGGCTTTTCGGGAGAGTGGTCCATACCCTTCATCGCCCGCGGAATTCCGGCCGAGGGCACTAATACTGCGGTCAGCGCACTGGATCAAACGGCGATGGGAATCTCCTTTGTCGAAATGGCAGACCCTTATCAATCGGTCAGTCGGTCGCTCAAATATGCGCTTCTGTTTATCGGGCTGTTGTTTCTCTCGTACTTTGTCTTTGAACTCACTGCGGGCAAGCGCATTCATCCCGCGCAGTATGTTCTAGTCGGCGTGGCGCACTTGATTTTTTACCTTCTTCTGCTGTCCTTTGCCGAGCGAATCGGCTTCGACCTAGGCTTCTTGTTGGCTGGCGGCGCCACCGTAGTTTTGCTTTCGGCCAATGCCCGGTGGATTTTCGCGAGCCGAGTGCAGGGGCTACGGGCTCTGGTCGTATTCAGCCTGCTCTACTTCTTCATCTACTTGTTGCTACGCCTAGAGGACAACGCCCTTCTAGTCGGTGCGGTGGCAAGCTTTATCGCTGTGGCGGCTGTGATGTATTTCACTCGTAATATCGACTGGTATAGTTCGATACCAGCCGGTGGCGCACAGCCAGCAACAGCGGTCGAAAAGGAGCGGGTGTAAATGCAGCCCACCATTTCCTTAGGCTAGGGATCTGACGTCCCTCACTCCCACCGGCTAAAGCCGGTAGGTGTTGGCGCTTCGCCACCCAAAAGCATAGACCCTAGTTTGGAGACCCTAATTCGTTCGAGACCGTCTGCCTACCAGCCTCTAGTCTGCAGCATGTGGGCTTCGTCCAATCCCGATACAGCTAGTCCCTTCATCGCTCCTGCCAGGTCTTCGCTGACTTCAAGTAATACTTTAGGGTCGTTGAAGTGAGTTGCGGCTTTCACGATAGCTCTGGCGCGCTTCTCGGCTTCTGCGGGGTCGGCGAAGGTGGTGCTGTCTTTCATGAAGATGCCGCTGCCTACGAAGACGGCTTCGGCGCCTAGCTGCATTACCAGGGACGCATCGGCTGGTGTCGCGATTCCTCCGGCGCTGAAATTTGGGACGGGGAGCTTCCCTGCTTTGGCGACCATCTTGATCAGTTCGTAGGGCGCGCCGTGCTCTTTGGCTTTCGCGTAGAGTTCTTCTTCGCCGAGGACGGTAAGGATTTTCATCTCCTGAACGATCTGGCGGATGTGCTTGACGGCGTGGACTACGTCGCCGGTACCGGCTTCTCCTTTGGTGCGGATCATGGCGGCGCCTTCGGCGATGCGGCGCAGGGCTTCTCCGAGGTTGCGGGCGCCGCAGACAAAGGGGACTTTGAAGGCGTGCTTGTCGACGTGGTGAGCTTCGTCGGCGGGGGTCAGGACTTCGGATTCGTCGATGTAGTCGACGCCGAGTTCTTGGAGAATTTGGGCTTCGGCAAAATGTCCGATGCGGCACTTGGCCATGACCGGAATGGAGACGGCAGCCATGATTTCGCGAATCCTTTTGGGCGAGGCCATGCGGGCTACGCCGCCCTCGGCGCGGATTTGCGCGGGGACGCGTTCGAGCGCCATCACGGCGACCGCGCCGGCTCGTTCGGCGATGGTGGCCTGGTCGGCGTTAGTGACATCCATGATGACGCCGCCTTTTAGCATTTCGGCGAGGCCGGTTTTGAGGCGGAGGCTGGTGGGGTTACCGTTGTTTTGGGACATGTTGTGGATACCGTGGGTACCTTTTCGCAAGCGCGAAGGATAGGCCGCGCGCATAGGCAGCGGCCTATTTCTATTTTACAGGGCATTCACAATTCGTGCGATAGAACGCTGCCAATGAGTCGATTGGCCAGGTTCTTGGTGGGCCATATTGCCGCGTTCCCGGCGAGGCGCTTGGCGAAACTCCTCGTAGGCGGTTATGCACTCCTGTTTGGGGGGCACTGCTTGTCTTTGTCGCCCCTAGCTTATTCGCAAGAATGCTCATAACTCCGCTGTGGGCTTTGAGCATCTTTGTGGTTTTGGGAACATTTGCCTATGGAGGAATTTATTTCGTCTCAATGTTACGCCGCTGGTTTCGCGCTTTTCGCAAGAACCATCCTCCTGGGAACAACTTAACGCCTCCCCTTTAGACGCCGTTACCGTTCAACGAATTTGGCGAACATTTTTTCGGGGTCGATGGCGATGAAGGTGCCTTTGCTGCGGGCCAAGACTTCGTTCTTGTCGTTGCGGATTTCGGCGATGTTGATGTGGATGCGGCCCTGGACGCTGACTTCCCTGCCCTCGACGTGCAGAGGTTTGTGCAGCGGAACGGGCTTGAGGTATTCGACGGTCATTTCTTTTGTCAGCGCGATCACGTGGCGGAGCTTGTTTACCTTCCCCATGGCGTCGTCGAGGATGGTGGCGATGATGCCGCCGTGGCAGTGGCCGGGCGGGCCGGTGTAGCGCTTGCTCAGGCGAAATTTGCAGATGAAGGTTTGGCGGGCTTCGTCGAGGGTGAATTTCAGGCGCATGCCGTCGGGATTGTTCTGGCCGCAGGCGAAGCAGTAGTTCTTCTGCATTTGGACGTAGCGGGTATCGTGGCCGTGGGCTTGCGGCTTTCGGGACATGGGAGGGATTTTACGTGATTCTCTGATTACGGATGAGTGTCGAAATCCCCACCTACGACTTCGCTAGAGCAGACCTTTGCAAGAGAAGCGGGAAATAGGGCACCCCGGTGGGTGGAGGTGCGGGTAGGGATCCTTCGACTGCGGAGGTGCTTCGCTTTCGCGAAGCGCCTCTTCCGCTCAGAAATGACAGGGTGGACGGAGCGCGAACAAGGTCCTGCTTCTCACTTGCAGCGAAATCCTGTATACATATCGGCTTTGCAAGTCTTTTTACTGCCCGGGACGCGGGGAGCGCCGAATTATGCAAGCCGCGATCTGTGAGACTCCCGGCTTGGACTGGAGATTCGCTTGAAATCACGTGTCGGTCTTTTTCTTGTTGCGCTTTCGTTATTCCAACTTTCCCTTGTGGCGCAGACTGCTGCTCCGGTTTCTACTGATAAGGACGCCGACAAGAAAAATCCGGCGGCGAGGAGTCCGAAAACGGATCAAAAGAAAAAAGAAGAGCAGAAAGAGGAGCCAAAAAAAGAAGAGAAGAAAGGGGGGATGACCGCCGACACCTTTGCCGGGCTGAAGTTTCGGCTGCTTGGGCCAGCGGTGGCTTCGGGGCGTGTGATGTCGATTGCGGTGAACCCGAAGGATAAGAAGGAATATTACGTGGGTGTGGCTTCGGGCGGGGTGTGGAAGACAGTCAATGATGGGACAACTTGGACTCCGGTATTTGATGGCGAGGGATCGTACTCGATCGGGTGGGTCGCGCTTGATCCGAAGGATGCGTCGGTGGTGTGGGTCGGGACGGGCGAGAGCAATTCGCAGCGCAGCGTTAGCTATGGCGATGGAATTTACCGGTCGGAGGATGGAGGCAAGAGCTGGCAGAATCTGGGGCTGAAGAAGTCGGAGCATATTGGGCGGGTGGTGATCGATCCGCGGGATTCGAAAGTTGTTTATGTGGCGGCCGAGGGGCCGCTTTGGGGACCGGGCGGGGATCGCGGACTCTACCGGTCGACCGACGGCGGTAAGACTTGGAAAGCGGTGCTGACCATCAGCGAAAACACCGGTGTGGTGGATGTGCAACTGGATCCGGGGAATCCAGACATTGTGTATGCGGCTGCTTATCAGCGGCGGCGGCACGTGTTCACCTTGATCGATGGCGGCCCGGAAAGCGCAATTTATAAATCGACCGACGCCGGAGCTACCTGGAAGAAAATGAATTCCGGATTGCCCACCGTGGACATGGGGCGAATTGGGCTGGCGGCTTCGCCGGCGGATCCGAATGTGGTTTACGCCACGATTGAGGCGGCGGATGGGAAGGGCGGGGTTTTTCGGTCGAGTGACAAGGGCGCGACCTGGGAGCGGCGCAACGAATTTGATCAGGGAGCGATGTATTACGCGCGCGTTGTCGCCGATCCGATAAATGTTGACCGCATTTTTGTGATGAACGTTTCGTTGCGCGAGTCGCTGGATGGCGGCAAGACTTTTCACAAAGTGAATGAGGTGAATCATCACGGGGACAATCACGCCATGTGGATCGATCCGGAAGATACCAAGCATTGGCTGTTCGGGTCGGATGGCGGGATGTATGAAACTTTCGACGACGCAAAGAGCTGGGAGTTCAAGATGAATCTGCCAACGGTGCAATTTTATGATGTGGCCGTAGACAATGCTGCGCCGTTTTATAACGTGTGCGGCGGAACCCAGGATAATTTTTCGTGGTGCGGGCCGGCGCGCACACGGAATCTCAACGGAATCGTGAATTCGGATTGGTTTGTGACGACTGGCGGCGACGGCTTTCGGTCGCAGGTGGATCCGGTTGATCCCAATACGATTTATGCTGAGTCGCAGTATGGGGTGCTGGTTCGCCATGACAAGCCGACTGGGCAGGAACTGGTATTGCAGCCTCTGGAGGGCAAGGGCGAGCCGCCGCTGCGGTGGAATTGGGACTCGCCGATCATCATCAGTCCGCATTCGCACACGCGCCTTTATTTTGCGGCCAACAAATTGTTTCGCAGCGACGATCGCGGGGATACGTGGAAGGCGATCAGCGGAGATCTGACGCGCCAGATCGATCGCAACAAGCTGCCGGTGATGGGAAAAGTGTGGGGGCCGGATGCGGTGGCGAAAAATCAGTCGACTTCGTTTTACGGGAATATTGTGGCCCTGGCGGAGTCCCCGAAGAAAGAAGGGCTGATTTATGTGGGGACGGACGAAGGGTTGATTCAGGTGACGAGTGACGGCGGCGGGAGCTGGACGAAGTATGAAAAGTTCGCGGGCGTGCCGGAGATGACTTATGTGAGCCGGCTGGCGGCTTCGAATCATGACGCGAGTACCGTGTACGCGGCGTTTGACAATCATAAGAATGAAGACTTCAAACCTTATCTGCTGAAATCCAGCGACAGCGGGAAGATCTGGACTTCGATTGCGGGCGATCTGCCGGAAAATGGGCCGGTGCTGGCGTTTGCGGAAGACCCGGTGAATCCGAAGCTGTTGTTTGCGGGGACGGAGTTTGGGGCGTTCTTCTCGATCGATGGCGGGCAGCATTGGGTTCGGCTGAAGGGCGGGCTGCCGACGATTGCGGTACGCGACATGGTAATTCAGGCGCGCGAGGGCGATCTGGTGATTGCTACCTTTGGGCGTGGCTTCTACGTGCTGGACGACATCACGCCGCTGCGGCAGATGAAGGCGGAATCGACCGAACAGGCGGCGTCGGTGTTTCCGGTGAAGGATGCGCTGCTCTATGTGGAGCGGCATCCGCTAGGCGGGCCGAAGAAGGGATTTCAGGGGGATGCGTTTTATACCGCGGACAATCCGCCGTATGGAGCGGTGTTTACGGCGTACATGAAAGAAAAGATCAAGAGCAAGAAAGAAAAGCGGCAGCAGGAGGAGAAGGACGCGGCGAAGAAAAATCAGACGCTTTCCTATCCGACGAATGACGAGTTGCGCGCCGAGGCGCAGGAGGCGAAGCCGGAAGTTTATTTTGTGGTGTATGACGAGAGCGGGGCGGCGATCCGGCGAGTGGATGGCAGCACTGAGTCGGGGTTTCAACGGGTGGCATGGGATTTGCGATACCCAGCGGCGCAGGTGAAGAAACATTCGGAAGACGGCGAAGAGGATTTCCCGGACGCGGCCGATCAGGGACCGCTGGTGCTGGCCGGATCTTATTCTGTACGAATGTTCGACAAAGTTGGCGGCGTGGTGACCGAACTCGGGGGGCCGCAGTCGTTCAAGGTGGCGACCGAAGGAGCGTCGGGTATGAATGCGGCGGATCGCGCGTCGGAGGAAGAGTTCTTGCGGAAAGTCACGCGGCTGTACCGGGCGGTCTCCGGGGCGCTGCATACTTCCGAAGAAGTCGAATCGCGGTTGAAAGCCATTCGCGAGGCATTGCGGGAGACTCCGGCTAGTGAGAAACAACTAGAAGTTGTCGCCGATGGGATCGAGCAGCGAGAGCGTGAGATTCGGCAGGCGTTGCGTGGAGATGTGGAGATCGCCAAGCGAAGCGAGAATGTACCTTCATCGATCGACCAGCGGGTGAACTCTGTGATGGAGGGCGAACGGTTTTCGCTGGCGAGACCCACGCAGTCGCATGTCGATTCCTACAATATAGCGGCGGCGGAATTTGCGGAGCAGCTTTCGAAATTGCGGACGCTGGTGGAAGTTGATCTGGCGAAGCTGGAGAAAGACATGGAGGCCGCGGGAGCGCCTTGGACTCCGGGGAGGGTGCCGGAGTGGAGCGAGAAATAGGAATATTGGCCATAGATGTTCACCGTGGCCGAAAACCATGGTCGCTCGCTTTGCTCGGGATGACAGGCCATTTGTCCAGCACTGCAGTGCCATTGATACATGAAGCGCATTCTCTTATCCTGGAGCAGCGGCAAAGACAGCGCATGGAGTCTTCATGTTCTGCGGCAGCGTGGCGAGAATGAAGTGGTGGGGCTCCTCACAACGTTCAACGAAGTAGCGGATCGCGTGGCCATGCACGCGGTGAGACGCGAGCTGGTTGAGCAACAGGCTGCGGCGGCCGGACTTCCACTCTGGGCGGTTTCCTTGCCGTGGCCTTGTTCCAATGAAGAATACGAGTCGCGGATGGCTAGCGCTTGTGCGAAGGCGATCGGCGAGGGCATTCAAGGCGTAGCCTTCGGCGATCTGTTTCTCGAAGATGTGCGCGCCTACCGGATCAAACAGATGAAAGATACGGGGCTGGAACCGATATTTCCGCTGTGGGGGCTGCCGACACCCGCTTTGGCGAGGGAGATGATTGCAGGCGGCACGCGAGCGAAGTTGACGTGTGTCGATACGAAAAAACTCGATCGGTCGTTCGTGGGCCGGGAGTTCGACGAAGCTTTGCTGGCCGATTTGCCTGAAGAAGTGGATCCGTGCGGCGAACGTGGTGAGTTTCATTCTTTTGTGTATGCAGGACCCATGTTCGACTCGGCGCTGGCGGTTGCAGTCGGTGAAACCGTGGCCCGCGAGCAGTTTGTGTTTTCGGATCTGCTGTGCGCATGAGATGTTCGCTGGTTGAGGCGATGCGTGGGTATTCATTGATCGCGTGGTCGAGTGTTTCTTTCTTGACGCTCGATTGCGTTATCCTCAGGCCGCTGTGGTAAACTCGCCGCCGACTGGTGCTCGCGCTGTGGAGCGCCACCACGGCGGTAGGGAAATCCTTTCGGATCGTCCTTATCGTCAGGGTTGAGGAGGGCTGGGGAATGGGCCTTGCGTTACTGCTTCTGATCTGGCTGATCACTTTGGCCAGTACATATTTCTTCGTCGCCAAGACCTGGTGGCTGCCGGTGGGGGCTGCTGCCGCTGCACATTGGATCGACAACCAGTTCGCTCTTACCTTCGTCATCATGGGGATTGTTTTCCTGGCCGCGCAGCTTGGGCTGGGATACATCGTGTGGAGATACCGCGAGGGTCCGACTTCTGTCCCCGCTTCCTATTCTCACGGGAACACGACGCTGGAAGTCGTTTGGACCGCGCTCACAGCAGTTCTATTCATTGGACTGAATCTGATGGGTAGCAGTGTTTGGGCGAGCCAGCGCTTCGATGCAGCCGAGGCCGGCGCGGTGCAGGTGGAAGTCACGGGAATGCAATTTGCCTGGTACTTCCGCTATCCGGGGCCTGATGGGAAATATGGTGCGACTAGCGCGAAGCTGATGGATCCGTCGGCGGGCGGCGAGGCGGCGGTCGGGCTGAATACGTCTGACGCGGCTGCGAAGGATGACATCGTAACCGGAACCATGTATCTGCCAGTTGACCGCGAGGTGGACGTCAGTCTGCGCGCGGTGGATGTGATCCACAGCTTCTTTGTGCCTTCGTTGCGGTTTAAACAGGACGCGGTTCCGGGGCTCAACATTCATATGCACTTCAAACCTACCGCGATCGGAGAGTATGAGATTGCCTGCGCCGAACTTTGCGGGCTGGGACATTACAAGATGCACGGCATGGTCCACGTCGTAAGCCAGGAAGATTTTGACAAGTGGCTGGCGGCACGGGAGGCGGAGAAACAATAACATGGTCGCTATGGAGAACCCGCACGCGCACGTTCCTCAGGGTTTCATTCGAAAATATATTTTCAGCCTGGATCACAAAGTCATTGGCCTTCAGTATTTTTTTCTGGCGCTCACTGCGGTATTTGTCGGAATGTTTCTGTCTCTGTTGATGCGAATTCACCTGGTCTGGCCGGCGGCGGTTCTGCCGTTTGTTGGCGAGATCAAGCCGGAAACGTATCTCAGTCTGCTGACCATGCACGGCACCATCATGGTGTTTTTCGTGCTGACCACCGCGCCGCAGGGCGGATTCGGAAATTATTTTCTGCCAATTCAGATCGGCGCTCCGGATATGGCGTTTCCCGTCCTGAACATGCTTTCGTTCTGGACGACGTTTGTGGGATTCGTTGTGATCCTTGCCGCCTTCTTCGTGACCGGAGGCGCTCCACTGCACGGGTGGACGGGATACGCTCCGCTGAGCGCACTGCCGTCGGCCGGACCCGGCGAAGCGCTGGGCGCCGATCTTTGGATTACGAGCATTGCGATTTTCTGCGTGGCGTCATTAATGGGGGCGCTGAACTTCATCACTACCACACTAGACCTGCGGGCCAAGGGCATGACTTTGATGCGTATGCCGCTCACGGTATGGTCGTGGTTCATTACCGCGATTCTTGGGCTGCTGGCTTTTGGTGTCCTGCTCTCGGCAGGAATTCTGTTGTTGATGGATCGTAATCTTGGAACCAGCTTCTATGTGCCGCTGGTCGTGGTGAACGGGCAGATCATGGGCCACAAAGGCGGGTCGCCGCTGTTGTGGCAGCATCTGTTCTGGTTCTTCGGACATCCCGAGGTTTACATCGCGATTCTGCCGGGCATGGGCGTGGCGTCACAGGTTTTGTCGACGTTTTCGCGCAAGCCAATTTTTGGATACCGGGCGATGGTCTATGCCATGTTGTCGATTGGATTTTTCGGATTCATGGTGTGGGGCCATCACATGTTCATGAGCGGGATGAGCCCTTATTCCGCATTTGCATTTTCGATTTTGACCATGTGCATTGGCGTCCCCTCGGCCATCAAAACTTTCAACTGGCTGGGGACGATGTACAAGGGCCGCATTCGATTTCAAACGCCGATGCTGTATGCCATCGGGTTCGTATCGCTATTTGTTTCTGGCGGGTTGAGCGGGCCGTTCCTGGCGCAGCCGGTGCTCGACATTCAATTGCACGATACTTATTTTGTGGTCGGTCACTTTCACCTGATCATGGGCGTGGCGGCGATCTTCGGAATGTTCGCCGCAACTTATTACTGGTTCCCGAAAATGTTTGGGCGAATGATGAACGAAACATGGGGAAGGGTTCACTTCTTTCTCACCCTGGCCGGAACTTACGCCATCTTCATGCCCATGCATTATTTGGGTTTGGCGGGAGGGACGCGCCGGTACTCGCAATATACTGAAGTCGCGTATCTGCAAAAGTTAATGCCACTTCACCAGTTCATGACTTATGCGGCCTTCATCACCATCGCGGCGCAGTTTATTTTTGTGATCAATCTGTTCTGGAGCATGTTCAAGGGACCGAAAGCGAGTGACAACCCATGGGAGGCGACGACGCTGGAGTGGACGACGGCGACTCCGCCGCCGCATGACAATTTTGGCGGCGTGACTCCGGTGGTGAATCATGGGCCGTATGAGTACAGTGTGCCCGGCGCGCCGAAGGATTACGTTATGCAGAACGATCCGGCAACCGTTGCGACACACTGAGTAGTTATGGCGACTTACACTCCAAGCTCCCCGGTCGATCATGTTGGGCACGGCCACAAGCCACCCCTGCCTCCTGCCGCGGGTGGGGGCGATGACGGGCGCGGGGGCGGCGACATTCCGAATTATGGGGCGCGATTGCGTCGGGCGCGGCTGGGATTAATCTGCGGGATTGCTACGGTTTGTATGGTGTTCGTCTCGCTGACCAGCGCGTACCTGGTGCGGCAGGGGCTGCCCACGTTTGACGGGGCGTCGAACAGCTACGTTCGCGACTGGGGACGGGTGGACTTGCCTTGGCTGCTGCTAGCGATTAACACCGCGATTCTTTTGATCAGCAGCGTGTCGATGGAACTGGCGCGACGCAGGGCGGCGCTGCAAGCAGCGCTGGCTCCGGTGAAGTCGATTCCCGGAGTCTCGCTGGGGAATGAGAAATCGTTTCCGTGGCTGGGCATTACCGTTGTACTGGGGATCAGTTTTCTCGTTGGCCAATGGCTGGCTTGGGGAGAGTTGCATGCTCGCGGATTCTTTGTGGATACGAATCCCAACAGTTCGTTTGTGTTTTTGTTGACAATCGCCCACGCAGTTCACCTTTGCGGCGGAATGATTGCGCTGCTTTGGGCGGCCAGCGCTTCCCTGCTGCACAAGCCGGTGGAGGCGCGGCGGATTGTGGTCGATATTACGGCCTGGTATTGGCATTTTATGGCCGTGTTGTGGATTTACGTGTTCGCGTTGTTGGGATTTGCGAAGTAGGAAGCGAGCCGGAGAGTTCGACACCTCACGCAAGTTGCAAGGTCCCTCGACGGGCAAAGAACGCCCGCCTCAGGATGACACGACCGAGATTGACCTACATTGAAAGGGGAACTTGAGGAATGGCTAACGCCACGCTGGAGCATGGTGCCGTCGAACATGGGCTGCCTGGAGCTTATGAGGCGCCTTTGTTTGGAGCTTATTCGAAGAAAGTGGGGATGTGGCTGTTTCTAGCCTCGGACTCGCTGACCTTCGGAGCGCTGCTGTTTGCCTTCAGCTATAACCGGATTTATACAGCGTGGCCTACTCCGTTTCACGTGGAGAGCATCATCAATGCCACCATCATGACGGCCTGCCTGCTGTCTAGTTCGCTGACCATGGTGATGGCGGTGTTTGCGGCGCAGCGCGGCGACCGGGCCTGGACGCGGAACTGGCTTCTGGCGACCATGATTTTCGGCACGGCATTTATCGTGTTGCACGGAATGGAATGGAGCAAACTGATCGGTGAGGGGCTGACTATCCCCGGCTTTCCGAAGCCAGCGGGTGCCACGGCGGGAGAGTTGGCGGACATCTCGAAAAATGTGCCGCAATTTCCCGCTACGTTCTTCGGTCTCACGGCAATGCACATGCTACACGTTACGATTGGCGTGATTTATTTGGGAGTGGTAGCGTTTCGAAAGTGGTTTCTCCCGGTTCTTGGCGTGCTCTGGATAGCGGGGTATTTTCTGATTCCTTCCGACAATGTTTTTCATTATGGAATTCATGCGCTCGGGCTGGGGCTGGTGATTGCGGCGGTGATTCTGTTCCTGAAGCCCAAGGATTATGACGCGCACGATGTGGAAGTCTCGGGACTGTACTGGCACTTTGTCGATCTGGTGTGGATGTTTATCTTCCCGCTGGTGTATTTGATGTCGACGAAGATTAACTAATGGAGCGTCCCCAGCGGCTAAAGCCGCGAGTGGGCAGCGCAGGCGGCTTGGCTGACGCCGGCCCTTCCGAAACCGATGACCTTAGAGTAGTAGAGAAATTAAGCGAGGGACTTGACCATGCACGATGTCGGTTCGCACGCAGCAGCACACGATGACAGCAAAGGCCAGTATTTCTGGGTATGGGGAGCGTTGCTGGTACTAACCGCGATTGAAGTTGTGCTGGGGTACCGACAGGTGTTCGCTCCGGTGCGGATGCTTGAGGTGCTGCTGATTTTGTCGATCATCAAGTCGGCGCTGATTATCGGATACTTCATGCACCTGAAATTTGAGAAAGCATTGATGCGCTGGATGCTGGTGATCTCGGTGACGGCCTGCTTCATCATCATGTACTTCTTTTTCTTCCCCGACGCGGGGCGCGTGATGCCTCCGCCGAATGGCGTAGGCTTACAATAGGGTGCAATCAGGACCGGTTTCCCATGAATTCGTTGTCTAAGTTTCGTTGCGTCGTTCTGGCTTGGATTCTTGCGTGTGGGATTACTCCCGCGTTTTCCCAGGGGTGCGCCATGTGCAACGCGAATGCGAAGGCCACGCCAAAGGAAGCGCAGCGGGCCCTGAATCGCGCTATTTTTGTCATGCTGGCGCCGCCGCTCGGCATCATGGTGCTGGGTTTTGGGTTCGCGGTTCGGTATGGAAAGAAACGTGACCGGGAAAACGACAGCAAGAACTAGACTCGCGAGTTCTCCGCGATCTCCCGTTCGTCTTGGTACTGATGAAAACGCGGGCGGGTGCGCCCGCGCCACACCTTGTCTCCTTTATAATAAAAAGATTCGGTAGGCCCAGCGGAACGCTCTGAGCGCTTGCGCTCGGGGCGAAGCTTGGCTATCGCGGCCCTTTACCCGATGTCTTCTGAATCCACGCAGGTTGAGCTGAACGAAACTTCTTCTACTCCTAGGGAAAGCATTGTTGTACGCGGCGCCCGCGTCCATAACCTCAAGAATATTGACTTTGAGGTTCCGCACAATTCGTTGACGGTGGTGACTGGAGTTTCCGGGTCCGGCAAGTCCTCTTTGGCGTTCGACACCATCTACGCCGAGGGACAGCGCCGGTATGTCGAGTCTCTATCGGCGTATGCGCGGCAGTTCTTGGAGAGGATTGAGAAGCCCGATGTGGACACGATTGACGGGATCGCGCCGGCGGTTGCGATTCGGCAGAAGAATTCGACGCGAAATCCACGGTCGACGGTGGCGACGGCCACGGAAATCTACGATTACCTGAGGTTGCTGTATGCGCGGGTGGGGCGGACCTATTGCGCGAACTGCGGACGCGAGGTGAAGAAGGATACGGTCGACGAAGTGGCCGTTTCGATTCTGGCGCTGGAGCCGGAGACGCGGCTGCAGGTGCTGTTTCCGTTGCAGCGGACCGGCCCGGTTGCCCAGGAGGCCTCTAATTCTCAGGAAGTTTCCAAAACAAGGAAAGGCGGGTCAAAGTCCCCATCCTCTCGCGAAAAACCCGAGAAGGGTGAGACACCCACGCTCACTGAGGCTTTGAAGACGCGATTGTTTGATCTGCGTAAAGCAGGATTTAACCGGCTTTACCAGGCGGGCTACGTTTTCGAGTTTTCGACTCCGGAATCGCTTCTCGATATTAACTTTGCGGAGCCAGTGTTTGTGCTGGTGGATCGGCTAGTTGTTTCGGCTGAGGCGCGGACGCGAGTTGTCGATGCGATTGAGACTGCTTACCGGGAATCTGGAGAGGTTGTTTTTGAGATTCCGGGGGATGAGGCAGAAGCCGCGGGCGGGGGCGCCCGCGCCACACGGACATTGCGCTTTTCGCAGCGGTTTGAGTGCAAACACTGCAATCTGCGGTATGAGGAGCCGGAGCCGAAGCTTTTTTCTTTTAATAATCCTTACGGGGCTTGCCCGCGGTGTCAGGGGTTTGGGAACACGATCGATTTCGATCTGGATCTCGTCATCCCTGACAAGATCAAGACTTTGGCGGATGGCGCGATTGAGCCATGGACCAAACCGAAGTATCGTCCGCTATTTACTGACCTGAAGCGCTATGCGAAGCAGACCGGGATCCCTCTGGATGTGCCTTGGGCCGACTTGGAAGAGGAGCACAAGAAACTAGTTGTCAGCGGCGAAGGTAAGTTTCTGGGGGTGCGCGGGTTTTTCGCTCACCTGGAGCGCAAGAAATACAAGTTGCACGTGCGAGTGTTTCTAAGCCGCTACCGGGGATATTCGTTGTGTCCGGATTGCAACGGATCGCGGTTGAGGCTGGAAGCCAGGCAGGTTCGGGTCAACGGGAAGAATCTCTGCGACTTGTGCGGCCTCACTGTGGAAGAAGCATTGCGATTCTTTGAGCAGGTTACGCTAAGTCCGCAGGAGGCCGAGATTGCGGACAAACTGCTGCAGGAGATTCGCGAGCGGCTGCGATTTCTGAACGATGTGGGGCTGGAATACCTCACGCTCGACCGGCTTTCGTCCACGCTGTCGGGTGGAGAGGCGCAGCGGATTCAACTGGCAACGTCGTTGGGTTCGCGTTTGGTGGGCACGCTTTACGTGTTGGATGAGCCGTCGATTGGCCTGCATCCGCGGGACACGCACCGGCTGATTAAGATCTTGCACGGGCTGCGCGATTTGGGGAACACCATTCTAGTGGTGGAGCATGATCCCGACATCATGCGCGCAGCGGATCGCATTCTCGACCTTGGTCCGGGCGCCGGCGAGAATGGCGGCAAGCTGGTGGCCGAAGGAACGTACGACGAAATTCTGCACAATCCGGTTTCGCTGACTGGGCGTTATTTGTCCCAAGATTTGCGGATTCAGGCACCGGCGCTGCGGCGCAAGCCCGGAGCGCAGCAGATCAGGATTCGGGGCGTCCGGGCGAACAATCTGAAAGGTGTGGACATCAGCATTCCCCTTAATATGTTGGTGGCGATTACCGGAGTTTCGGGATCGGGCAAATCGACGCTGCTGCATCAGGTGCTATATCGGGCTTTGGCGCAGGCGAAGCAGCAATCGAGCAATGGAGCTCCTGGGCCGGCCGCGAGCTGGGAGAGTTTGGAGGGCGATCAGTTCGTTGAAGAAGTGGTGCTGGTCGATCAATCGCCGATTGGGCGCACGCCGCGATCAAATCCGGTCACGTATATTAAGGCGTTTGACGCGATTCGCGACCTGTTCGCTTCCCTGGCCGAGGCGAAGAAGCGCGGGTTTGGCGCGGGGCATTTTTCGTTTAACATTCCCGGCGGCCGCTGCGAAGTTTGCCAGGGAGACGGCACGGTCACGGTGGAAATGCAGTTTCTGGCTGACGTGGAGCTGATATGCGAGGAGTGCAAGGGCACGCGCTACAAGCCGACGGTGCTGGAGGTGCGTTATCGCGGTAAAAATATCCATGAGGTCCTGAACCTGACGGTGAAGGAGGCCCTCAAATTTTTTGCCGAAGCGCCCAAAATTACCGAGAAGCTACGGTCTCTGGAAGAAGTCGGCCTGGGATATTTGCGGCTGGGACAATCGGCGACGACGCTTTCGGGCGGGGAGGCCCAGCGGATGAAGCTGGCGGCGCATCTGCAGCCGGCTTCGCGAGAAATAAGCCGGGGAGCGTCGGGGAGCGAGGCGCGGCTGAAGCGGCGGCTGCTCTACATTTTCGATGAACCCACGACCGGGCTGCATTTTGATGACGTCAGCAAACTTCTGGCGGCCTTTCGCCGTCTGATTGAGGCGGGGGGATCGATCGTCGTCATTGAACACAATCTTGAAGTTATTAAGACTGCGGACTGGGTGATCGATCTGGGGCCAGAGGGCGGGAATCGCGGCGGCAAAGTGGTGGGTGCGGGGCCGCCAGAGGTTATCACCAAGCTGGCGGGATCTTACACGGGAAAATATCTGGCGCGTATTCTGAATGGCAATGGCGCATCGCGGTCCAATGGACGGTCGTAGACTAGCCTTCGCCCTGCTGCTGGTCTGCGTGGCCGGTGCATGCGCGGGGGCGGAAGCTGCGAACCCGGCTTCGCCTTCGCCGCAGACGGATTCGCAATCTCAAGCGGGTACATCGTCTTCGGGCAGTCCTTCTTCGAGCGATCATCGCAAGACCGCAACTGCTAGCCAGAAGGTTCATCACACTAAAGTTGCCGAGGAAGTTGAGCCGCCGCCGGAGCTGACCCAAGCGGAGACACTGATTCAAAAACGAGACTACACCTCAGCCGAGCCCCTGCTGCACAAGGTGACCAATGACGACCCAGCAAATTACGTGGCGTGGTTCGACCTCGGGTTTGCCGAGAACGCGCTGGGCAAGCTAGAGGAGTCGATTGCGGCCTACCGCAAATCGGTGGCGGCCAAGCCGGACGTGTTTGAAGCGAATCTGAATCTTGGGCTTCAACTCGCCAAGAGTGGCCAGGCTGATGCGGAACAATTTCTGCACGCGGCGACGCAACTCAAGCCTACAAGCCACGTCGCGGAGGGTCAGGCGCGAGCATGGCTTTCTTTGGCGCGGGTGCTCGAGGCGACCAAGCCGGAGGAAGCCCTTACGGCTTATCGGCAGGCTGCGACTTTACAGCCAAGGGATCCGGAACCTCATTTGGCCGCTGGACTTCTGCTGGAAAAACAAGAGAAATTCTACGATGCGGAACATGAGTATAAGCAGGCGCTCGCTCTGGATCCGGCGTCTTCCGATGCGGAGACTGGACTGGCCAACATATACGTACGTGGACGGCGTTTTCCCGAAGCTGAAACCGAACTACATAAACTAGTTGCGGCTCGTCCCGATCAGGGCGCGGCGCGGATACAGCTGGGACGAGTGCTGGCGGCTGAGGGCAAGAACGGAGATGCGATCGCCGAACTGCAATCCGCAGCGAAGCTAGCTCCGGCGGATGTTTCGCTGCAGGTCGACCTGGCCGATCTTTACATCGCCGTCAAGAAATACGACCAGGCGGAGCCGGCGTATCGGGCGCTGCTAGCTGCGAATCCGAGCGACGCGGCGCTTCACCAGAGCCTGGGCAAGGCACTGCTGGAACAAAAGAAATTTGCCGACGCGGAAAAGGAATTTTTGACGGCAGTGAACCTTAAACCTGATCTGGGGACGGCGTACGGCGACTTAGCTTTCGCCGCCAGCGAGAACAAAAATTACCCGCTGGCCATCAAAGCGCTCGACGCGCGGGTGAAGTTTCTGCCGGAAATTCCGATCACCTATTTCCTGCGGGCTTCAGCATACGACCATCTCAAGGATACGAAGCGGGCAGCCGCGAATTATCACCTCTTCCTCAATACGGCCAACGGGAAGTATCCTGATCAGGAGTGGCAGGCGAAGCATCGGCTGATTGCCATCGAGCCGAAAAAATAATTCGACGCGGGGCTGGGACCATGCTTGGGGTGCGGAACCTAACTCGGTTTTGGGGAACGATCACAGTGTTCGCGGTGGTGGCGGCGGCAATGGCCGCTGCCGCTCCCAGCAGCGAACCTACAATCGACGAATTGAAAGCGCGACTTGCCTCGGCGAGCATTGGGGACCGGCCTCATCTTTGTGTGCAGATCGCTCAAAAAGAACTGAGCGAGGCCGACAAACTCTACGCGGCGAATGAGGTCGAAAAGGGCCAGGCCGCATTGGCCGACGTGGTGTCTTTCTCAGAATTGGCCAGGGACTATTCAATCCAGTCGCATAAATATCAGAAGCAGACCGAGATTGCGGCTCGTACCATGACGCGCAAGCTTACGGACCTGCTCCACTCCCTGGGCCATGACGATCAGGCGCCCGTACGCGATGCCATCAATCGTTTGCAGCGAGTGCGAGATGATCTGCTGTTCGCCATGTTTCCGAAAGGAGCGAAATGACTGCTTCTTTGTTTCGGTCTGGTTTGTGCATAGCTGTGATAGTGGCTGGCGGCTGTGCGATGCAGGGGCAGCGCCACCGCGAACCACTCACGCAAGCGGAGATTGATCAGGTTCGCGACGCCAGTTGGGAGCCGAAACAACGGCTGACTCTCTATGTTCAATTCGCCCGGGCACGGCTGGTGAAGCTGGAGGAGATGCGAAACGATCCAAAAACAAAGGATCGGCCGCGGCAGACGCACGACTTGCTCGATGATTTTCAATTGCTCTACGACGAACTTAATGACAATATCGACACCTATGTCGATCGCAAGGATGACATTCGCAAGCCATTAAAGCTTATTATCGCGGCCGACACAGAGTTTCAGGCCAAGCTGCGGGCGCTGAAAGCTGCCGCGGATGTTCCCGCAGAGGAGGGGCATCAGTATGAGTTTGTTTTGACCAATGTGCTGGAGACCCTGGACACGTCGGCGGAGGATCATCGTAAGCTGCTGGCAGATCAGGAAGACGCGGCCAAGCATAAGAGACTGAATTCGAACGCGGACGCAAGGAATAGAGCAAAGCCGGAGTGACGACTACGACGTTAGACCTTGGAAGTCGGGCCTCGGCCGCGAACGGCGATCCTCAGGGGCTAAAGACCCTCGTTAGCGACTTTTCGCCACGACTGAAGTCGTGACCTTCCCGACCATTGGAGTCCCAAATTGCCGTGCACAGAAGTGGCGCTACTGCCGAGGTCTGATGTCCTGAGGTCCGCCTCGTGCTAACCTAGGCTCACCGTGCGCGAAGGGCTGCTTGAAATCTTTCAGGAAACTTATCGGGAACTGCGGCCCGCTTCCACCATTCCCGAATTAAAGATTGAATTCTTCGCTTTCGCCAACGTCAATAACACGATTCGACTGCGCGATGGCCGGCTACTGGTGCGCCTGTCGGACCTGCTGGAAGGGGCCCCGGATACGGTTCTACGGGCTATCGCTCATATTTTGCTGGCCAAGATGTATCGCCGGCCGATCGATCGCGGGCAGGCGGCGCGCTACCGGAAATACGTTGCCAGCCATGCGATTGTGCGCAAGGCTCATCTGGTGCGGCAGATCCGCGGATACAAACGGTTACGGCCAGCCCGCGGTTTTTTTTACGATTTGGACACGGTTTTCGAAGAACTGAACACGCGTTTTTTTCATGGACTGATGGCGCGCCCGCGCATGAGCTGGAGCCAGACCAAGACCCGGCGCATTCTCGGGCACTATGATCCGGCGCACAATGCGATCATTATCAGCCGCATCTTCGATCACTTCGCCGTACCGCCTTATGTGCTGGAATACATCGTTTACCACGAGATGCTTCATCTGAAGCATCCGGTCAGGCTGCGGGGGAGCCGGCGATGCGTGCATTCGGCGGAGTTTCAGGCGGAGGAGAAGTTGTTTCCGCGGGCGACGGAGGCGAATGCGTTCTTGCGGCGGTTGTGAAGGAATTTAACCACATTGCAAGCCGTGCCGCGATTTATGTTGCCAACCGCATTCTCGCTTTTCATGATCTAGTTTGGTTTTTTCGGTGCAGACGGCCTCCCCAAGAGGATCTCCAGGGCCTCCGACGGATCAACGGATTTCTCCAGCTTGTCATAGAGATCACGAAATTTAAGGTGCACGCCCGCAAGCACTTCTTTGTCCGAGAGAAGCTTTTCCAGCAACTTCTGCCAGTTTGGAACCGAGCGGTGATCAAGCACTAACTTGAGGGCAATGTTTTCGAGGAATAAGTATTCAGTCGCACGAATGACTGCACTGAGGCGTTTTTTCTCTTCTTTGGTCATTGAACAAGCACTGCTGCAGGGGTAATACTCTAACCCTTCCTGCCGCCAAGGTTACAATCGGGCAGCAGGCCTTCGATAATACCTATCGCTTTATTGCCAACAGGAGCATTTCAAGGCTAGAAATGCCCCGTGTGAGTCCAATCCTGCGCGGTTGTGAGGCGGCGGATTGACGCGTTTGGCGGGGCGGGGATATCCTTGAAGTTGAAATTGAAATTCATTTTCAAAATCATAAATACGGATGCGGCGGCAAACGGTTTGCGGCAGGGCTGAAGCCATGCCTTCCAGAACCATCCGCAGGGCGCTTCTAAGTTAATTTGAGAATCGGAACGATATTCCATGCTTCAGGCTTTCATCATTACGCTGCGCGAGGGCGTTGAGGCGGCACTCATCGTCGGCATCACTCTGGCTTACCTGACCAAAATCGGGCGGCAAGAATTGCGCAAGACCGTGTACGCGGCGCTGATTGCGGCTTTTCTTGGCAGCATTGGCGTGGCGGTGGTCATCTCCCGGACTCATTTGAACCAAGATGTGTTTGAAGGCTGGATCATGCTGGTGGCCGCCTTCTTCGTCGTCACCATGGTTGTTTTTATGATGAAGACGGGACGCAAGATGAAAGGTGAGATCGAAGGCAAGGTCGGGCTGCTAGCGGGCAACGACGCCTGGTTCGGGCTTTTCGTCTTCATTTTTCTGATGGTGTTGCGGGAGGGCGCGGAGACGGTGCTGATTCTCTCCGCCGTGTCTTTGAACTCGAACGAGTTGTTAAGTTTTCTTGGTACGCTGCTGGGCGTGCTGGCCGCGATCACTTTTGGCGTGATGTTCGTCAAGGGCAGCGTGCGCATCAATTTACAAAAATTCTTCCGCATTACCACCGCCATCCTATTCCTGGTGGCAGCGCAGCTGGTGATTTCCGGACTGCACGAGCTTTCGGAAAGTGGCGTCATCGCATCGTCGAAGCGCGAAATGGCGATCATTGGTCCGATCGTGAGTAACGACTGGTTTTTCTTTGTAATGATTTCTGCGCTGGCCGCGTTGATGATTCTATTCGAGGCCAAGCGGCGCGAACCGGTGGCCGCAGGTGCTTCGGCTGCGGAACGCCGTAAGGCTGCCTGGAGCGCCCGTCGCGAACGTATGTGGATGATCTCCGTACTCACGTTTTCATTCATCTTCATCGCGCTCATCACGGCAGAGGAATTCGTGTACGCCAAAAGCGCCAATCTTTCCCCTGTAACCGAAATGACGTTTACTGACGGACGGCTCAGTGTTCCACTGGCTCAAGTTGGGGATGGCGATCTGCATCGCTTTCAGGCGGTGGCGAACGGGACCGCGATCCGCTTCTGGCTCTACAAGAAGCCGGACGGCACAGTTGCCACGGTGTTTGACGCCTGCGACATCTGCGGGTCGGTCGGGTTTTACAAGGGCCCCAACGGCGTAGTCTGCAAGAATTGCGCGGCGCCGATTAATCCGCAAACCGTGGGAAAGCCAGGCGGATGCAACCCGGTGCCGCTGAAGGCCACCCAGACGGCGGATGCGGTCGTGATTCAGGAGGCGGACGTCGCGGTCGGCTCTCGGATGTTCGCACAACAGTAAGCGATGTTCGTCCGTCTCGTTTACGAATCATTCCGGCGCCAGAAGCGGCGCAAGTTGCTGGCCGGCGCGGCCATCACGCTAGGTGTCACGGTGGCGACCGCGATGATCGCCGTCGCCACCGATATTGGCGACAAGATTAATCGCGAACTGCGCACCATCGGCGCCAACCTTATCGTTACTCCACAAGAAGATTCGCTGGACGTGGAAATTGGCGGGGTCAACCTCAAGCCTCCGACCGACGGGGCATTTCTCAGTGAAGCGGATCTGCCTAAGATCAAGGGAATTTTCTGGCATAACAACATCACAGGCTTCGCGCCGATGCTCCCGGTGACCATTGAGGTCAAACAGGATGGCAAGCCGCAGGACGTCACTTTGCTGGGGACCTATTTTGCGAAGCCGATGTCTTTCGGGACGGACAAGTTCATCACGGGCGTGCGCTCGACGCATCTGTGGTGGAAAATTTCTGGTGCGTGGCCAGATGACTCGTCGCGGAATGTCTTGCTTGGGGAAAGGCTGGCAGGCACTCTGGGCAAGAAATCCGGCGACGAACTTACACTCGCGGGGCGGCGACTGCGGGTGAGCGGGATTCTTTCAACCGGGGGAGCGGAAGACGATGAGGTGGTCGCTCCGCTTGCTCTCGCCCAGGAGGTTCTGGGCAAGCCTGGCGCGGTGCGGCGCGTTTACGTCAGTGCCCTGACCAAGCCGGAGGACGCCTTCGCGCGGCGCGATCCGAAGAGTTTGTCGGGAGCAATCTACGATCGCTGGTATTGTTCGCCTTATCCGCAGTCAATTGCGTTTCAGTTGGCGGAAGCGATTCCGCACGCGAACGCCGAACAGATTCGACAGGTCTCGCAAAATGAGGGTGCAGTTCTAACGCGGATCGAAGGGCTCATTTTCCTGATTACTTTGGCGGCGCTGTTCGCTTCGGCGCTGGCGGTGGCGGCGGCGATGGCTACCACGATGTTTGAACGCCGGGCCGAAGTTGGGTTGATGAAGGCTCTGGGCGCGGGAAAGCTGGCCATTGCATCAATCTTTTTCGCGGAGGCGACGCTGCTGGCGTTAATTGGCGGCTTGGCAGGATTTGTGGTCGGCGCCAGGCTAGCGCATCAGATTGGGCACTCAATCTTTAACTCAGAGATTTCGATTCCGCCTGTCCTTTTGCCCGTCATTCTGGTGATTGCGGTGATCATCACTTTCGCGGGCAGCGCTGCTGCGATCCGGCGCGCGGTCGGTCTGGATCCGGTGTTTGCGCTTCGTGGGGAATTATGAGAGCGCCGTTGTCCTTTTCCGGGCAAGACATTGCGCGCAGGCGAGCGCACGCTCCGCACCCTTCGATGTTTCTGCGCATGCTGGTCCGGGCGGCAGTGTTGCGGCGGAGACGTGCTGCTTCGGCATTGTTTGCCATGGTAGTGGCGGCGGCTGTGGCCACGGCGATGCTTAATCTCTATGTGGATGTGCAGTCAAAACTGCGCCGGGAGTTTCGCAACTATGGGGCGAATATTGTTGTCGTCGCAAAAGCAGGCGTTTCCCTGCCCCCGGATGCGCTCGCTCGCGTGGATTCCGTTTTGGCGGGACGCGGAATTGCGGCGCCTTTTGGACTGCTCGTCGCGCGAGTGGCGGACGGGCAACCGATTGTCGTAGTGGGCGCGGATTTCAGCCGGGTGCGTCAATTGGATCGCTGGTGGTCCGTGAGTAGTTGGCCCTCGGCTTCGCAACAGGCGTTGATTGGCGTACGCGCACTCGCGGCGATCGCGCCGAAGAATCAGACGGCCGATCTCACTTTTCAGGGACGAACTTTACATGTGATTCCTGCGGGGACGGTGCAGACGGGAGCAGCCGAGGACAGCCGCATCTACATCTCGCTGGCAGATTTTGTGGCGTGGTCCGGAGTGCAGCCGTCGACGATTGAAATTGCCGCGAGCGGCTCTCCGGATGAGGTGTCCGGCATGATGAATCAAGTGGCCCAGGCAATTCCGGCTGGGGATGTTCGCCCGGTGCGGCAGATTATGGAGGGCGAGGCCCGCGTGCTGGGCAAGACGCGCGCCACACTGCTAGCCTCGGCAGGACTGATCATCCTGACCGCGGCGTTGTGCGTGCTTTCCACACTGATGGGCTGGGTGTTCGATCGGCGACGCGATTTCGCGATCATGAAAGCTCTAGGCGCCTCGGGGCGATTGCTGAACGGATTCTTCGCCGCAGAAGCCGCAGTCCTGGGGGCGGCTGGCGCTATTATCGGATTCGTCGTTGGCATCGGTATCGCGGCCTGGATCGGGCGAGTAAACTTTCAAGCTTCCGTGATGCCGCGTCTTAGCGTGCTGCCGGTGGTTTTGGCTGGTAGCATGGCGGTAACGCTGTTGTCGGCGATCCTCCCAATCTCGCTGCTGCGCCGGGTGCAGCCGGCGGGTATTCTGAGGGGAGAGTGAAATGATTCAGATCAACAACGCCACGAAACTCTACCCCGCCAAGGAAAGTGCGAGCGATGTCAAGGACGGCGGCGCTGGCTTTATTCATGCGCTCGATCACATCTCGTTACACGTCGCGCCAGGGGAATGGCTCTCGATTATGGGACCCTCAGGATCTGGCAAATCCACGCTGGTGAATCTGATTGGCTGCCTGGATCGGCCTTCGTCGGGCGAGATCTGGCTCGATGGACAGAATGTGGCGGGAATCTCTGCCGCGGAGTTGACCCGCGTGCGCGCAGAGAAAATCGGATTCATCTTTCAACAGTTTCACCTGATTCCTTTCCTCACGGCTGTAGAGAATGTAATGCTGGCGCAATACTTTCACAGCATGACCGACGAAAAGGAAGCAGTCGACGCTCTGTCTCGCGTGGGGCTGCGTGATCGCGTCCGTCATCTGCCATCGCAGTTGTCGGGCGGAGAGCAGCAGCGGGTGTGCATTGCGCGGGCTCTGATCAATGATCCGAAAATTATTTTGGCCGATGAGCCGACGGGGAACCTGGATGCTGTGAATGAAGAAATCGTGTTGCGGCTGCTGCGCGAGTTTCACCAGCAGGGACGCACCATCGTGATGGTCACGCACGATCCTGTGGTGGCACGCCTAGCCGATCGGCGCATTGAGTTGCATCACGGCAAGATCGCGTCGCAAGAAGTCTTCTCCATGGCCGACGAGGAACAACTTGATGAAGTTCTGGAAGAGCTGTGGGTGCTGGCCGAGCACGGAGAGATTGCCGAAGTCGAGCGCATGGAGGTGCATGGCACGCTGCCGGTCGGTCTGGCCGTTGAAAAACTGATCGAAATGGGGCTGGTGATCTCGGCCCCGCATCCGCCGCAGCCGCATGATCATAAGCCGTTTGTGAATCCTTGCCACGAAGCGCTGAAGCCGGTGGCTACGTCTTCGGGCGATGGCACACTGATTGTGGAGCTCACTTCGCGTGGGCGTGAACGCGCCGGGAGCATCATCCGTCGGCATCGACTGGCCGAGCGGCTTTTTACCGACAGTCTGGCGATGGACAGCGAATCGGAGATCGAACAGCAGGCCTGCAAGTTCGAGCATATCCTCTCGCCCGAAGCCACGGACAAGATCTGCACCTTTCTTGGACATCCACGCACGTGCCCGCACGGTGCGCCAATTCCGCTGGGGCCCTGCTGTGCCTCAGATCCCGTTTCCAAGCTGCGAGACGCTGTCACCCCAGGTCGCAAGTTCACTCGGGACGAGATGAATGAGCGCTGAGCATGGAGCGGCGGGGCCGAGCTCTGGTCGCCGTCCCACCATCGGCGTATTCGACTCCGGCTTTGGCGGGCTCACCGTACTTAAAGCTTTACTTGAACTTATTCCCAGGGCGGATTATGCCTATTTTGGGGACACCGCACGGCTGCCCTACGGCTCTAAATCAGTTGAGACAGTCGCCCAATATGCCGTTGGAGCGGCGCACTTTCTCGAATCGCATGGCGCGCAAATGCTGGTCATCGCCTGCAACACGGCGACGGCGTTGGCGTTGGACCGCATCACGTCTGCCGCTCACGTCCCCGTGGTGGGCGTAATTGAGCCGGGCGCGGAGGCGGCTGACGCTGCCTCCAGGAATCAGAAAATTGTGGTGATTGGAACCGAAGCGACGGTCAGCAGCCACGCTTATCGCAAAGCTCTTGAAGCGCGCGGACTGAGCGCACTGGAGAAGGCTTGCCCTCTGCTGGTTCCACTGGTTGAAGAGGGCTGGGTTGAGCATTTCGTTACTGAACAGGTCGCCCGCATTTATCTGGAGGAGGCGTTCGCCGACGGATTTCGTGATGCCGATACGTTGGTCCTGGGCTGCACCCATTATCCGTTGCTCAAGCCGCTGCTGCGCCGGGTGGCACCGGGGCATGTCAGCATCGTGGACTCGGCGGAGTCGACCGCTCTCGACGTGGCTTCGCGGCTGCAGCAGTTAGTCCCCGTGACCGCAAACGCTGAAGAACGGCGCGCGCTTCCGCGGATCAGGTTTTTCGCCACCGATTCGGTGGACAAATTCCGCCGGCTGGGCGAGCGATTTTTGGGACGTGCGATTGAGGACGTGCAGCATGTGGACTTGAAGGAATAGTTGCCGAGGTTGGCGAATCTTGCCCGAAGCTCGCTGTCTGCCGTGGCGGTGGAGCGTTTCAGAGCCGACTCGTCCCCTGGATACCAAGTCATGGAACCGCGGTTGACAGTCCCTTCACATGAGACTAGGGTTGTAGCTGAGGTGGTTACCACCTTCTCCTCATTTCAGGTTCCCTGAACTAAGTCAGCTCATCTGAAGTAGTCTTTCTTAGCAACCCCAACCCTAAGGAGGTTGCCTATGTTTGCACGCAATATCTCTTTCCATCTGAAACCTAATGTGCTCTCGGATTACACACGAGCATTCGAAAAAGACGTTCTTCCATTACTTCGCAAACAGAATGGTTTCCAGGACGAAATCACCTTCGCTGGCCCCGGCGGAGTGGATTTGACGGCGATTAGCCTGTGGGACAACAAGAACGACGCTGACAGATACAACACCAATACGTATCCGCAGGTGCTGAAGACGTTGGCAAGATTCATCGAGGGAACGCCCGAGGTGCACACCTTTGACGTTGTTACTTCGACCTTCCAGAAGCACGAAGCTCTCGTAACAGCGTAAGGCACGCTCCGAGTTTGTTGGCACCAGGAGACGGAGTTACTTCGGACCTTCTCGTACCAACCAACGCTACGAAACAGGATCGCGCCCAAGGAGGGCATCATGCACTTAGCGCTTCAAAACGCGGAAACTATCAGTCGTCTGGTGGAACAGGGCGAATTCCTTCTGAAGAGTTTCCATGACGAGCATCTGAAGGACTCCGACGGAGTAGAAACTGAGTTCGCGCGTGGCGAACTAATAGGCTGGCGCAGCACGTTGCATACTATGTACCGGGATTGCGCTGAAGACATCGTCACCCGCGTGACCACCAGGACACGCTTGAACCTTCCTGACGGCGAGGTTCCCATCGTTGCCACTCATGCCTATTGAGGCCATTCTGCACGAGGTTGAGCAACTCCATGCGGTCAGCAAGCGTCTTGTGACACTGGCGGAGCTAAATCCGCCGGTGTCAGTGGCGCTCATGACGATCTCGGGAAGCGTTCGCAACACGGCTACGATCTTAGGAGTGCTGGTCGCGACGAAAATGCCGAGACCGATCTGAGTTGACGAATCCTCGGCATCGCAATCCGTGACCCGCCGTAACAATGGCTTCTGATTGCTTACCAGAAACCACTCCACTATCTCGAGCCTACAGACCCATGGAGCAGATTAACGTCAACAGTGACCGACAGGCGTGTCCGTCCCACATTTCTTGCCCCACCCTCTATCACAGCTTTACGTTGCGCAGGCGGAGGGCGTTGCTAATTACTGACACCGAGCTGAAGCTCATGGCGGCGGCGGCGAAGATGGGGCTGAGCAGGAGACCGAAAAAGGGATATAGGACACCGGCGGCGATGGGCACTCCGGCCGCATTATAGACGAAGGCGAAGAAGAGATTTTGGCGAATGTTGCGCATCGTGGCCTGGCTCAGCTTGCGGGCGCGGAGAATTCCCGAGAGATCGCCTTTGACCAGTGTGATGCCGCCGCTCTCCATCGCAATGTCGGTTCCGGTGCCCATGGCGATGCCGACGTCCGCTTGAGCCAAGGCGGGCGCATCGTTGATGCCATCGCCGGCCATGGCGACGACTCTTCCCTGCTGTTGAAGGTTGCGGATAACTTCTGATTTTCTCTCCGGCAAAACTTCCGCTTCGAAGTCATTTTGCTCCAGACCAAGTTGCTGGGCGATGGCTGCGGCGGTGGCGCGGCTGTCTCCCGTGAGCATTAGAATGCGAATTCCCTGTCTCTTGAGGCTTGCCACTGCCTGCGGAGTCGAGGCCTTAATGGGATCGGCGACGGTCAGGGTTCCCGCATATTTGCCGTCGATCGCCACGGCCAGACTCGATCCCGTGGCCGATGCATTGGCACTCGCAGTCTCCGGACGGGCCGAGGCGCCCACCTCCACCATCAGAGATGCATTGCCTATGGCGACTCGCTTTCCGTCCACTGTACCGTGGACGCCTTTGCCGATTGCGTAAGCGAAGTCCGTTGGAGCGGAAAGCTTCATACCTCTTTCGGTCGCGGCATTCACGATGGCCGCACCCAAGGGATGCTCGCTGGCCTTTTCGAGGCTCGCGGCCAGGCGGAGCACTTCATCGGCGCGATTCGGCTGCGCTGCGGAGACTCCGACCAGCTTCGGCTTGCCTTCTGTCAGCGTGCCGGTTTTGTCGACGACCAGCGTGTCGACTTTTTCCAGAGTCTCGAGCGCCTCGGCGTTCTTGATTAGAACCCCGGCGTGGGCGCCGCGGCCGGTGCCGACCATGATCGCCATCGGCGTCGCCAGTCCCAGCGCGCATGGACAGGCAATGATTAAGACCGCGACCGCATTCACCAGCGCGTGCGCCAAACGGGGCTGAGGACCGAGCAGGAACCACGCAACAAAAGTCAGGGCAGCGACAGCCACAACCATGGGCACGAACCAGGCAGCAACGCGATCGGCCAGGCGTTGAATGGGAGCACGGCTGCGCTGCGCTTGGCCAACTAGCTGGACAATTCGCGCCAGCAGCGTTTCTGTCCCGACGCACTCGGCGCGCATGATGAATGAGCCGGCCCTGTTGATGGTGGCGCCGATCACTTGACTGCCCGGAGATTTTTCTACCGGTATCGATTCGCCGGTGATCATCGACTCGTCGACCGCGCTGCCTCCTTCGAGCAGGATCCCATCGACCGGGACTTTTTCTCCGGGACGAACACGCATCTGATCGCCGGGCCGCACTTCTTCGAGGGAAACGTCTTTTTCTGTGCCGTCTGTGGTGACGAGCCGTGCCATTTTCGGACTCAGATCAAGGAGGGCGCGAATGGCGGCGCTGGTGCGGCTGCGGGCTCGGAGTTCCATCACCTGCCCGAGCAGGACCAGTGTGGTTATAGCGGCCGCGGCTTCGAAGTACACTTGGGGATATCCGCCCATGGTGCGTAGCGATTCGGGAAAAATCCGCGGCACGACAGTTGCGACCACGCTGTAAATGTAGGCCACACCAGTGCCCAGGCCGATCAGCGTGAACATGTTGGGGCTGCGATTGACCAACGACGTCCAGAAACGTTGAAAGAATGGAAGGCCACACCACAGGACCACGGGCGTCGAGAGTGCGAACTCTATCCACGGAAGACTCAGCGGCAGCCCGTCCAGAGCGCGCATGAACGCATGCGGCCAGAACATGCTTCCCATTGCGATCGCCAAAAGTGGGGCGGTCAGTGCGACGCCGATCCAGAAGCGGCGGGTCATGTCGTGCAATTCGGAATTTTCTTCAGCACCCGCGGTCACCGTGCGCGGTTCGAGCGCCATGCCGCAGATGGGACACGCGCCGGGCGCCGAGCGAACGATTTCGGGATGCATCGGGCACGTGTATTCCGTCCGCGTTGATGCGAACGGTATGTCCGGATCGAGGGCCATGCCGCAGGATGGGCATGCTCCCGGCTTGCTCTCGCGGACTTCCGGACACATGGGGCAGACGTATGCCGGCGGTGCGACAGCCGGTTTTGGCGCGGATCGGCTGGTGACTAAGTGCGCGCTCGCAGGATGAAGCGATGCCGAAGATTTCGCTGCCGCCGGTGTCCCCAGCATCACCAGGTTCGGTGAAAATTGCGTTGGCCGATTCAAATATGCCTGGGGCTGACCTTTGAACTTTTCCTCGCACGAGGCACAGCAAAAGTAGTACTTTTTCCCTGCATACTCGTGGACATGCTTGGCAGAGGCCGGATTGACATTCATCCCGCAGACCGGATCGCGCGCGAGAGCAGTAGCAGGATTGGGAACCGTCATTTCTGCCGCCAGATTGAAGAAGATGTCCCTCTTTGATGCGAATGCTCTATAGTGGATTCATCCGGCAGGACCCCAACTCCGATCAGAACGAAGGCTTAGATCAATGACTTATCTCGACATTGTTTTCCGATACAGCGTAGTTCCCGGCGAGAACGCAATGCGCGCGATTGATGCGATGCGTGAGGTATATGGCATCCGGAGCGTTCAGTTCAATGAGAAAGATGGCACGGTGCGAGTGGAATTCGACGCGTCGCGCTTCAAACAGGATGCGGTAGCGAGGTTGCTGCGGAATGCGGGAGTGGACGTTGGGGAGCCGGTGATCCTGACCTAGGTCAACGCAGAGAACAACTTAACCACGGAGGCATCAACGAGCCACCGAGGATTGGCGTCTTTTGTACCCATAAAATAAGACACCCACGGCGTTTGGCCGTGGGTAATTAAGGGGAAGGCTCGACTGCGTCTAGGAGACAAAAAGCAAGGGGTGCTCACAGAAAACCTCTGGCCGAAGTTATTCTCTGAAGCACCCCGTTGCGCGCCACTTCGTCTGACTTTTTCTAAAGCAAGCGGTGTGCCGTCCCGCAAATACCTCAAAATAAAGGGCACAATATTTCCGGCCCGGTAGGAATTGCCCGCCACGAGGAAAGATTTACGTCGGCGTTTTTCTCGCAAGCCAAGGGCCAAGCCGGCCTCGGAAATGGAGTTTTTCGCGATTTAGCCGAAAGCTGCCCGTGACCCACAGCCTTGCCGCTCCAGGGTCGAGACGTTACAATGATTTTTCAGCTGTGCCTTAAAGCTCCGAATGTACAGAGCCGGTCGAGATCGAGCGGCGATGAGCGAACGCCAGTCCGCTCCTGCCCTCGCGTCCGTTACAGTTGAAAAATTGCGCCCTTAGCTCAGTTGGATAGAGCGTCTGGCTACGAACCAGAAGGTCGGGAGTTCGAATCTCTCAGGGCGCACCATCTTTTCAATCAATGTTCACGCTGGTTTCCTCGATGTCCCGCCCTCCGAAGTTTTCGCCGTGGAAAGCCCGATGGGGGTGGAAACTGTGGGTGGTTTTTTCGAACTCTGAAAAAGAGGTGACGATATGGCTACCTCTTTTTTCGTGCGTGCAGCGGGTCGTCCGACCGAGAGATCGTCGCTCTGGCGGCTTCCCTGACGGGCAAAAAAGAAACGTGACCACGTGGTCACGTTTCCTAAAAGCCCTTTCGTTTTGGAAACCCTTTTTCACTGCACCGACTCGGCCTTCAACTCGGCCAGCTTGCGCTCGTTGTACGCCAGCAAATCGGCGAGCGCGCCCTCGACCCGCTCGGGAGTCGGATGAACGTAGCGCTGGCTTGTGAGGATGGTCGAATGGCCCGCGATCTTCTGGATGGTGAACGCGTCGGCCCCAGACTCACACAATCTCGTCAACATCGTATGCCTGACGCCAAGCGGAAGTCCGATCCATATTTGGAAGGTCACGCGAGTTGGCTGAAGATACGCAACTGGAATTATTCGCAGTGGGTCGGGCGTGAAGAACTAGCCAGCCGCGAAAGAATGTACCGCGTAAATGGCGAAGTTGTATCAGGCTTCCCAGGCTTGCACCGCGCCATATTGTCTCGGCCGGACATTTGGCCGCAGAATTGGGGAGTTGACGGTGTCTACCTGCCTTGTGGGCTGATCGAGCAGGTCGGGATCGAAAAGGTCGAGGCCTAGCAGCCAGGAAAGGTCTGCGGCCCGGTCGGTTAAATCGCAGATGAAGCCGTTATATTCCTTGAGCGGACCGGACTTCATCGTGCTCCACTTCACGCCGCCGCAGGCAGAGACCTTTTGGGCGCCGCCCAGGCCGTGGCCGGCTCCGGTATGCGGATTCGTGCCCTTATTGTGTTCGGCGTTTTCGCAGCCGACGAGCATTCCTCCAACGCTATTGTCACCGGGAGGCATGTAGTTTATATAGACGTGGCCATTCAAGCCGTCTGCTTTGATGGGCGTGTACGTCAATGCTTCGTCATTGTTGGTGGGACTGAAGGGGTTGCGATTTCCATTTCCACCGAGCGCAACATTGAAAGCGAAATGCCTGCCCAGGACCCGCCCTGAAATTGACTGGCCCACCCCAGTCAAACCCCCACCCTTTTCCACAACATACTGGCGATGACCTTTTATGAGATTTCCTGGCGTCGACAAAATCGACTGGCCGTGCGTGGCATACTTCCGCTTGGGAATTTGGTTTGGTTCGTTGAGCCATTTCCACAGTGCGTCGCCTCCTTTTTGGGAGGTAGGAATCTGTACCAGGACGCGTTGCCCGTGTGATAGAAGCGACGCGACATTCGCAGAGGAATACGTGGACCAATCCTTCCAACCCTCGTCGTTTCTGTTGCACATGACCCCTGCGTTGTAGAAAATGTGGAACAGTTTCGTTAGAAGCCATTTGTAAGGGCCCGTTCTGATGGCGCCGTACCACATTGCCGCGTCCAATTCGAATTGCTGAGGTCCGAGGACGCGAATCTCAGAGTTCTGCAATTTCTGCTCGGGGAGATAGCCCGTTAACTTCATTATCGGTCCACGTCGCCGCGCGAGGTTCTTTGTCGGATTTTCAATGAGTGACTGATAGAGCTGAGATGCGGGCATTGAGGTCCTCCCCTCGGGAACACTTGTGAAGAAGAGCCTGGCTTGCGGCGATGCGCAAGCCTGGCGCCGAACGCACGAATGCTATTTGGCAGCACGAATGCGACTTTTCAGGGGAGATCCAAGGAGATTCTGGCTGGGTTGCCCGAACTGGGGCCTGGGTAGAAGTGGCATGCGCGTGAGGATTATCTGCCGTGACCGCCAAGCTGTCAAGCGCCCACCTGCCGGGTCGCGTGCGAGGATTCCAGTCCATGCGCAAGCCCTACGAGAAACCGACCGTCACGAAACTCACACCAGAGCAGGTCAAGCTCAAGCTCGTCGCCCATGCCAGCGGGGGCGACCAGGGCCCCGAGCAGGTGTGGGTGGAAAGGGTGGGTGGTTTTCTCAGATCAGGGTGTATCAGGGCTCGACGGCCTTCGGACGGTTTTGTTGATTCGACAGGTGCTTAGCGATCCTGATCGGTTGTGAGCTACCCCCTCGAACTGGCTACGAACCAAAAGGTCGGGAGTTCCGAATCTCTCAGGGCGCACCATCTTTTCAATAGTTTGCAATCCGCTGTCTTTCCGCTCGAAAAATACTATAGTGGAAAACTGTAGAGGATCTTTTCGATCTGGATCATGACTGATTTCACGGCAGAAGTGATTTTGGACAACTGAAAATCACGCCGAAGCAGGCGATGAGATTTTCATATCGGGTTCTACATCATCGACTTTCGGCGCTCAGGTTCCAACTGCTCACCTTGCAACAGCAGCCTCCCCCCACGTGCCTTGAGCCGTTCAGCTTTCCGATGGATCAAAGCCAATAGCTCTTGCAGGAAGTCTTCCAACTCGCCGTTTGACGCAGTCCTCAGCTTCGCGCAGATTTCGCGAAGGCGGTCATCAAGGCGGCGCCGTGGAACAGACATACGAATCCCGCAGCGAAGTTGGCGCACTCCGAGGGAGGTCCGTAGGGTACCAAACAAATCCCGGAAAGAGGCATAGAGGAAAACCCTTACAGGATTCTGGGCGAAGCCACCCGAAACGGTAGAGCCACGATTGTATTCTGAGTGTGCTGAAAACAGACTTTGAGTGTAAAGCCACTGATTTCAACAGTCATCGTGCAAGCTGGCGACCTACCAGCAGCAGTTCGTGACGCTCACGGGCATGTCATGGAGGTGTTCAGTGCATTGATATTGTTCCTTCTTTTGATTCTTCCGTGGATAGTAGCTGTGAGGGCGTTTCCAAAAGCGAGATGCTGCGGCACGCTTTATTTCACCTTGGCTTCTGGTTCGTAGCCCTTACGGGCAAGAGCAACGTCGGGAGTTCGAATCTCTCAGGGCGCACCATCTTTCATTTTCGTGCCCTCGTTGCAGCCACACGTCATTGATGCGGAGGTAGACCCCAGCACCTACCTCGGTGCCTTTGCCGATTCTGCGGGCATGCCTTTCAGCGTGGGTTTCTGGTAATCTCACCGTGGCCCTGTTGTTTGTCGTCGATCCGTTCTGGGAAATCGATTCAGTTCAGTTGCGGCCGAAGGGTCTCTCCGGCAATCGGGGGGTGTGCCATGTCTACTGCGAGTCAGCATCAGGATGTGTCTGTACTCTCGGCCGCGAAGAATGGGCTGACGTATTTGACGCCGAATGATTGGGCTCTGATCGTGGACAAAGCGGTTCGCATGCAGTTCAAGGCGGGCGCCAACATTGTCCAAAAAGGTAAACGAACCCACGGGTTGTACTTGATTTTGAATGGTGTAGCTTCCGTGCAAATTCCGGCGCGAGTGACGTCGCTGGAAGTTAGCGCAGGCGAGGTCTGCGGCGAGATTTCCTTTCTCGACGAACTGCCGGCCACGGCTGAAGTGATCGCCAAAACGGCGGTGGAGGCATACTACCTGGATCGGCCGACGCTGATGTCGCTCTTTGAGCTTTTTCCGCATCTCGGCTCCCGCTTTTACCATTCATTGGCCGGCATTCTCTCGCGGCGGCTGCGGGAACTGATTCGCCCCACTGCGCCTGCGAAGTTGGAAGCTTCCCCAAAGTTCTCTCCTTCTCCAGGCACTCACCCTCCCCTGAAGGCTAACCCTCTCGTGAAGAAAGACTAGCAGGGACGGGAGTATGCTAGCCTAACAGTCCAGTCCCGCACCGCGCCGGTGACCGACAGCGGGGCGGAGCGTCTCTGTCTCTTTCTTGCTGTGATCGATCCTGTCAATCTACGACTGGCTTTGCTGTCGGCGGCGGTGCTGGGGTTTCGGCACGGGCTGGATTACGATCACATCGCGGCTATCACCGACATCAGCAGTGTGCAGAATAAAGCCAGCGACGCCATGCGCTACGGCTTGCTCTATGTCGCGGGACACGCGGCGACTGTGACTGTGCTGGGCTCGGCTGCGATATTCTTCCGCCTCTCTCTGCCGGCCGCCAGCGATCGCTGGGCGGAACGGCTGGTAGGAATCACTTTACTGGTCTTGGGGATTTATGTGCTCGGCACCTTCTTCCGGCCTTCAACTCACAGTCATGCGCGTCCCCGAACCCGCATCACCCTGTTGATTAACGGGGCGTTGTGGATCTACTGGCGGCTCAGCCGGATTTTTGGCGGGACGAGGGTGGAGGCTCCCCAAGTCTTCAAGAATGGATACGGTACGTCTTCGACATTTATCGTAGGCGTGATTCATGGGTTGGGAGCCGAGACTCCTACCCAGATTTTGTTGTTTCTGATGGCGGCAAATCTGGGGGGAACCGGTGCCGGATTGCTGGGGTTGTTGATGTTCATCCTGGGTCTGGTTTTGATGAATACTCTGATGTGCGCGACCGCCGCGGGACTTTTCTCGGCGACGCTGGCCAAGCCGAATGCCTTGCGCGCGTTGACCCTGGCGACTTCCGCTTACAGCATTGTGGTGGGAACTATCTTCTTGCTCGGTTCGGCCGCCAAACTGCCATCGCTCACTGGATGAGGTAGCCATTCGCGCCTCCCCAGCACCCGATAGAAAGCTGCTCCGCAACTTGCCGAACTTCGCGGCTTTTTCTTTAGGCCGCTGAGGGCGCAAAAGAGAATCGTCCTCCCTGGGCCTCTGCTAACCTTCTGAATACAAGCGTGTTCCGCGGACCGTTTTCGGGCGAGCACCGTTCTCGTGCTTTTTCGGGCAGGCCCCATTACCCACGTAATAGGCCCGCGGGGATTACCGTTGACCCCTGCGCGACCGGGTCCTTACAGTGGCAACAGGGGGTTGTATGAAAGACATCCATGAGGTCCTGCGTCAGAAGCAGGCGAAGTACGCCCAACTTGGCAAACAGATCGAGATGCTCCAGCAAGCCGCGGAAAAATTGCGGGAAGTAGCGCCACTGCTGGCTGAGAACGATGATGAAGATAACGTCGTGCTCGCCGAAGTGGACGAGACTTTGAGCCCTGGGGACACGATGGCGGCCAAGGCAGGCGCGGGCGCAGGTAGCCCGGCTTCGTCCAAGGCAGCGCGACCCACAGCTCCTCGCTGGCCCTAACCCCACGGGCTTTGGCAACCCGAACGGTTTATGACTCTTCAGGCATTACTGGTTTCGAGCGACGATCAGGCGGCTGAGGTTCTGGGCAGAGTCCTGCCCCCTTTCGGCATCACGCTGGACCGCTGCAGCGACCTGGAAACCACACGAACTCGAATCCAGCAACAGAAGTTTGCCGCGCTCATTGTCGATTTTGATGATCCCGAAGGCGCGGAAGACGTACTTCAGCGGGCCAAGAAGCTGGGCACAGAACCGCTGAGTATTGCCCTGGTGGCGGATGCGACCAAGGTGCGCGACATTCTCAGCGGCGGGGCCCACTTCGTTCTCTACAAACCTCTTTCCGAGGAAGCCGCGAAAGCTGGGTTGCGTCCCGCAGCAGCTCTGTTGAGCCGCGAACGGCGCCGGGCATTCCGGGTGCCGGTGCAGGCGCCGGTAGAGATTACGCATCTGGATAGTCGCAAGGTCGATGGAATTCTGCTGGATCTTTCCGAAACTGGGATGGAAGTGCTCACCGCGGAGCCGCTGGAGCGCGGAGCACGGCTGGCGATTCACTTCCAGCTTTCGGATCGCACACTCGAAGTTGAAGCGCGCGGGGAGGTTGCCTGGGCCAATTCTAACGGGCAGACTGGAGTTCGCTTCCTGGATTTGGCGGAACCTTTCTCCGCAAAACTGAAGACCTGGCTGCAAGCCGCTGCCAGCATTATTGGATCCGAGGCCAGCGAGGCTGTTCCACACTGCAAGCTGACCGACCTGAGCCTGGGCGGCTGCTACGTTGAAACCAGCGCGCCCTTCCCGGAGCGCGCTCTGATTGACCTTTGCCTGAACACCGCAGAGCTGGAAGTTCATACCGAAGGCATGGTCAGAGTAGCCCATCCCGGCCACGGTATGGGAGTGGAGTTCCCTTCCCGTACGGCCGAGCAGCGCGCCCAAGTGGCCAACCTGATTCACTTCCTGCGCCAAGGTCCGTCGGCCATGCCGGAATTGATTATTTCTCCGCGAGCGCTGGTCGCCGATCTCAACCAGTTTGAATCTCGGGATAAGCCGGTGGCAGAAGCCGCCGAAGAATTGGAAGATGCGTTGCTTGAACTTCTGCGGCGCGGCGCATCGTTGCAGCAGGACGCATTCCTGTCCGAACTTCGGCAACAGCGCAATCCTGAAGAAGCTTCGGTCTAGATTTCTACTCCCCTTAGTTTCTAATCCCCAATTCCCTAACCTGTCGCTGTCACTTCCATGCGAATGCTAGTAAAGTGGCCTAACTCCATTGCACGACGATATCAGCCATGTTTAGATGGTGAGCGGTTCTGGGTTTGCATACGTGGCACGTTTGAGCGGAGGAACATCTGGGAAAGACGAGCGCGGCGAAGCATGCGTTCAGGGAGCCGCTGGATATGTCCGGACGTGAGCCCTCCCTGTTCTGGACTCCACTGCTTGCGATCGCGGCCGTTTCTTTCGCAGTCGAGGTTCCCTTCTTCTTCCTCGGGATTCCGTCGGGACATGATCTGGAGTTTCATCTCTACTCGTGGCTCGAAGTTCTCTCCCAGTGGAAGCACGCGATTGTCTATCCGCGCTGGGCCGCGCTGGCGCATTTTGCCTATGGTGAACCGAGATTTGTATTCTACCCGCCGGCGTCATGGACTCTCGGCGCTTTATTGAGTATGGTTTTTCCGTGGACGGTCGCTTCCGCCGTTTACATATGGATTGCGCTTGTGGCGGCGGGCGCATCGATGTTTCTTCTGGCGCGGCGATGGCTCGATTGCCGTGATGCCATTTTCGCCGCGGTACTTTATACCGCCAATCCTTACCATCTGGTCATTGTGTACTGGCGTAGCGCGTTTGCAGAACTGCTGGCCAGTTGTCTGGTACCGCTGTTGCTGCTATGCGTATTGAGGGCCGTGGACGAGGGCCGGCGAGCTGTCTTCAGCCGGTCAATCATGCCGCTCGCGCTGGTCGTGGCTGCGGCGTGGCTGACCAATGCTCCAGCGGCTGTCATGATTCACTATTCCCTGGCACTGCTGCTCGTGTTTTTCGCCTGGCACCGCCGCTCGCCGCGTCCGCTTGTTCTGGGAGCCGTCGCGGTCGTGTTCGGTGCATTGTTGTCGGCGTTCTATTTATTGCCGGCGATTTACGAACAGCGCTGGATCAATATCGCGCAGGCCGTGTCGGCGGGGTCGCGTCCGGAGGATAACTTTCTATTCATTCACACGGCGGACGCCGATCATGACAGATTTAATCGCATCATAAGCTGGGTCGCGGTTCTTGAGATGACGGTGATTTTCGCTGCCGCATGGATAACCAAGAAGTGGCGTGAAACTGAGCGTGAACTTTGGAGCGCTTTGCTCGGGTGGGCCGTGGCCTGCAGCGTGATCATGTTGCCAGTGTCGCCAGGGTTGTGGAAAGTCCTGCCGAAGATGGAGTTCATGCAATTCCCCTGGCGGTGGCTACTATGCCTGAGCATGATGTTTTCTATGCTAGTTGCGGCGGGAAAGCGGCGGTGGTGGTGGCGGGGCGCCGTGTGTGCGATTTCAATTCTGATGATTGTGATGGTGTGGCATCGCATCCAGCCGCCCTGGTGGGACAACGCTGGAGACCTCCGCGAGATGCAGGACAACATGGAAGATCGTGTCGGTTACGAGGGGACTGACGAGTACACGCCGTTGGGGGCCGACGCTGGAGCCCTCAATAACGATAAAGACAAGAGCGCGCGGAACGTGACTGTCGCCGGCCCGGCGCATGCGGCGATTCGCGTCTCGCAGTGGGATGCCGAGTCAAAACTGTTTACGGCGGAGATGTCCACGCCCGACCAGTTGGCGCTGCGCTTGTTTCGTTATCCGGCATGGCGCGCGGAAGTGAACGGCCGCGTTGTGCAGACGGCGAGCACAGAGACGGGTCAGATGCTGATTCCAGTTGAAGCCGGAATGAATCGTGTGCACATCACTTTTGTTCGTACCTGGGATCGAGCGGCGGGCGGATGGATCTCGCTGTTAGCTCTGATGTCGATCGTGGTCTGGTGTCTGCGGGCACGGCAGCGTTTCTCACGACCTCAGACGTCAGACCTCGGACCTCAACCGTCCAGGTCTGAGGTCTGAGGTCCGAGGTCTGTTTCATGCGACGAATCCTCATCGCCACTTCGAATCCCGGCAAGCTGCGAGACTTTGCCGGAGCGGCCGCGCCGCACGGAATCGACATTGCCTCTATTTCGAACTTCGGTTCCCTTCCGCCAGTAGTGGAAGATGGGCTCACATTTGAAGCGAATGCCCGCAAGAAGGCGGAGGAATACAGCCGGCATGCGGCGGGGGAGATCGTCGTGGCCGACGACTCCGGCCTTGAGGTCGATGCGCTGAAGGGAGCGCCGGGAGTGCACTCTGCTCGCTATGCCGCGGACCAGCCGCATCTTGCCGACGAGAACACGGATGACGAGGCCAACAACGCCCGCGTGCTGCGCGAACTGAGGAAGGTTCCTCCAGAGAAGCGCACGGGGCGGTTCGTGTGCGTGCTAGCTGCTGCGCGCGATGGACAGACTCTCGCTACGTTTCATGGAACGGCGGAAGGAGTGATTCTCGATTCCCCACAAGGCACGAACGGCTTCGGATACGATCCGCTGTTTTATTTTCCGCAAATCCAGAAGACGTTTGCCGAACTCAGCGCAGAAGAGAAAGCACTCTATAGCCATCGCGGCGCGGCGTTTCGGCAGCTTCTGGAATGGTTCGAAGGTCTAGCCAATGAATCGGCGCGGGCAATTCCGCCGATCATTTGATCGTTCACCACGGCTGCTAACTGGACTGACTCCCTCCCCGTAATGAAAAGCCAGAGTCAAAAGCGGCGGACGGTCGCGTCCGCCCTACGCTTCCTTGACTTCACTTCTCCCGCCACCCGATAATAAAAAGTTCTTCTGTCATTCTTAGACCAATTAGCTGGACTCGTACTCATAAGGAGCGTTACGTGGCGTCAGCCAGTTCTCCTGCTCCCAGGGTGACCAGAATTGTCGCGCGTGGGGTGGCTCCGTTGCGCGCTGGTCAGGGATATTCGTTTGTCTTGCGCCGTCTGCATTCCCTATCGGGGATCATTCCCGTGGGCGCGTTTCTGTTCGAGCACATTCTGATTTCCAACTCGACCGCCATCAGCGGGCCCGACGCTTATGCCCGCCAGGTCAGCTTTCTGGCGAATCTTCCGCTGGTATTTTTTCTGGAGCTGTTCGGCATCTGGCTGCCGATTTTGTTTCACGGACTCTACGGGTTCTACATCTGGTTTCGCGGAGACGGAAACACGCTTGCTTATCCCTGGACCGGCAACTGGATGTATACCGCACAGCGCTGGACGGGAGGCATCGCCTTCGTCTACATCGTCTGGCACACTTACACCATGCGCTTTACCGGAAACGATCTGCATCAGAATCCGGCAGCATCATTTGCCAAGGTGCAGGCGGAAGTTCACAATCCGTGGTTGGCCGCGTTCTATATCGTTGGGCTGATCTGCGCGTCGTGGCACTTCGCTTACGGCATCTGGTTGTTCGCCGCAAAATGGGGAATTGTCTCAGGCGACAAAGCGCAACAGCGACTGCTAAAGCTCTGCCTCGCATTCTTCCTGCTGCTCAGCGTCGTGGGACTGCTCAGCTTGTACACCTTCCGCGAACGCTTTCAGGAGCCTCCAACCGGGACAATGACGATTGTGATCACCGATCGTCCGGCCGCGTCTCACGGAAGGCCGGTGCAATAGGATGGCGACTCCCAAAATTATGGTCGTTGGCGGCGGACTCGCCGGACTTGCCGCGGTGATCAAGATTGCGGAAATGGGCGCCACCGTCGATCTGTTCTCGATTGTTCCGGTAAAGCGGTCGCATTCGGTGTGCGCGCAGGGCGGCATTAACGCCGCGAAAAATCTCAAAGGCGAAGGCGACTCGACCTGGAAACACTTTGACGACACCGTCTATGGTGGCGATTTTCTGGCCAACCAGCCGCCTGTCAAGGACATGTGCGACGCTGCGCCGGGCATCATCGATCTGCTCGACCGCATGGGTGTTCCCTTCAACCGCACCCCGGAAGGACTGCTAGACTTCCGCAGATTTGGCGGGACTCTCTACAACCGCACCGCGTTCGCCGGCGCGACAACCGGACAGCAATTGCTCTACGCGCTCGACGAACAGGTGCGCCGTTACGAATCCGAAGGCAAAGTGAAGAAGTACGAGCACTGGGAATTTCTCTCGGCGGTGCTCGATGACAACGGAGTTTGCCGGGGCGTCTGCGCCATGAACCTGCGTTCGATGGAAGTACGAACCTTCCCCGCCGACGCGATCATCATCGCGACCGGCGGCATTGGCGCGATCTTTGGCAAGTCGACGAATTCAGTGGTTTGTACCGGGTCGGCGCAGTCGGCGCTGTACCAGCAAGGGTGCTACTACGCCAACGGCGAATTCATTCAGGTGCATCCGACATCGATTCCTGGTGAAGACAAGCTGCGGCTGATGTCGGAGTCGGCTCGCGGTGAAGGTGGACGCGTCTGGGTGCCGAAGACTTCCGGCGACAAGCGCGATCCCAATTCCATTCCACAAAATGACCGCTGGTACTTTCTCGAAGAGTGGTATCCAAAGTACGGCAATCTGGTTCCGCGGGACGTGGCCACGCGCGCCATTTTCAAAGTGGTCTATGAGTACAACCTCGGCATCGACGGCAAGCCGATGGTCTATCTCGACCTGACCCACATCGACCGCAAAATCCTCGATCGCAAGCTGGAAGGCATTCTCGAAATTTATGAGAAGTTTGTGGGCGACGATCCGCGCGATACGCCGATGAAGATTTTTCCCGGCATGCATTACACCATGGGCGGACTGTGGGTTGATTTCAAGCAGGCTACCAATGTTCCCGGCATCTTCGCGGCGGGCGAATGTGAATATCAATATCACGGCGCCAATCGGCTGGGTGCGAACTCGCTGGTGTCGTGCATCTATGGAGGCGGGATTGCGGGACCAAATGCGGTGAAATACGCGCGCGGATTGCAAGCCGCATCCGACGGCAATGGAAGCTATGCGGCCGAACAGAAGCGTCAGGAAGAAATCAACTCCACGCTGATGAAGGCCGACGGCACGGAGAACCCGGTGAAGTTGTGGCGCGAACTGGGCGAGCTGATGACGAAAGATTGCACGGTCATCCGCTACAACAAAAATCTGCAACAGACCGACGCGAAGCTGGTCGAGATGCTGGAGCGCTATCGCAAGATTAATTTGAGCGATCGCACACAGTGGGCGAACACAACTATCGTTTTTGCGCGTCAGCTGTATAACATGCTGCAACTGGCGCGAGTCATCGCACAAGGCGCGGCGCTGCGGGACGAATCGCGCGGGGCGCATTACAAGCCGGACTTCCCCGAGCGCGACGACAAAAACTGGCTGAAAACCACGAAGGCATATTTTGCCCCGGACGCGGACGAGCCGCGGTTTGAGTTCGAGCCGGTGGATACCTCGCTGCTTCAGCCGCGGCCGAGGAAGTATTGAGACTTATTTTGTCGGCAGGTTTTATTGTTGTCCTGAGCGAAGGACTCTTGCATTTTGTTGGCGGCGGCAGAGTGCCGAGATCCTTCGCTTCGCTCAGGATGACAAAGATTTGAGCTAAGAGCTAATGGCCAATAACAAATCCGTCATCATCAAGATCAAACGACAGAACACTCCGACCTCCCAGCCTTACCGGGAGGAGTTCGAACTCGCCTATCATCCCGGAATGAACGTGATCTCCGCGCTGATGGAGATCGCCGCCAATCCGGTCACGCGTGACGGCAAGGCGACCACGCCCATCACCTACGACTCGAACTGCCTCGAGGAAGTCTGTGGTTCATGCGCCATGCTGATCAACGGACGCGCGCGCATGGCATGTTCGGCGCTGGTCGACAATCTCGAACAGCCCATACGCCTGGAGCCATTTTCGAAGTTTCCCGTGGTTCGCGATCTCGCGGTCGACCGAGCTGTGCTCTTTGAGAATTTAAAAACCGTCAAGGCCTGGGTGCCGATTGACGGCACCTACGATCTTGGCCCGGGGCCACGCGTGTCGGCCGAAGAACAGGAAGTCGCCTACCCCATCTCGCGCTGTATATCCTGCTGCTGCTGTATGGAGGCTTGCCCCCAGTTTAACGAAGATACGGGCTTCGTAGGCGCGGCCACCATCGCTCAGGTGCGGCTCTTCAATACACATCCCACAGGCAAGGAGCTGCAACGCGAGCGCCTCGCGGCTCTAATGGGCGACGGGGGCATTCAGGAATGCGGCTATGCACAAAACTGCGTCGAGGTCTGTCCCAAGGACATTCCACTGACGAAGTCCATCTCCGAGGTGGGCGGCCAAGTCATGAAGCAGGCTCTGGGTGACCTTTTGCGGCGCTGATTTTTGTCACTTTGCCCTGAAATGCCACAACCAGACTCCACCAAGTGTCATCCTAATCACGCCAAGTCGTAGCTGGTCTGGGACATGAGCTGGCCGCCGTGTCCCCTCGGAATGGCCCCTTATTTGCCATTAGAAGCTTGTCAACAGGACCCGCAGCGGGCGCCGGTAACCTACGGTAACCACGACGGCGGTAATCTGGTGGGCCGAATGTTTTGGGTACGCCGGTAATGGCATGGTCGCAGGTTCGGGTTGGACCGCTTGACAGTAAGGCTTAAAATAACCGCTACTAGCGCAGCAGCAGTTGGTAAGAGCGGCCCTGGTGGGCACAGTGCCCGCCCCACATGGACACCACTTCGTGAAACGCACTGTTAAACTTCAATTCGCGACCGTGTTCTTACTGGCCCTGGCCTGCGTGGGACTGTGCAGCCCGGCTTTCGCCGTGCAGCACGCCATCCGGCAGCACCATGGCCACAGGCACTTCCGCTGGCTGTTGTGGAATCCGATGTTCCGGCCGTCGCACGAATCGTTGATCATTCAAAACGCTGAGATCGATCGCCTCGACCTGCCGCGCATTGAGGACGAAACGGAGCTTGAGGCTCTGAAGGCAGACGGTTCCCTGCTGGAGATTCGCCCCGGGGAAATGCTGCGATTTGATCCCAGACTCGATCCTTCACGGCGCTATTGCCGCCAATGGACACTGGATTTTGTCGATGACCTGAGCCAGGCTTATTACAATCGCTTCCATCAGCAGATTCAGGTGAACTCCGCGGTGCGCACAGTCAAAGTTCAGAAGAAGCTTCGCCGCCACAACCGCAATGCTGCGCCTGCCGACGGCGACACGGCCTCTTCGCATCTGGCCGGCGTGACGGTAGACCTGCAACGCCGCGGCATGAACAAAGATCAGATTCGCTGGATGGAGCACTATCTTTTCTACATGAAGGCCCTCGGTCTGGTGGAACCCGAAGAAGAGCGGCATCAGTGGGTATTCCACATCATGGTAAGCGGGCACTACTCGGAGTGGCGCCATACGCAGGATATTGTTCCCCTGGAGCATCCTGACCGCGAAACCCCTGAGACCCAGGTTGCGCTCGGCGCCGGCACCAGGTAAGCCAAGGTTTTAGAGTTTCCAGCTTTCAGGGTTTCGAAAACCTTCCGCAGTAAATCCGTTACGATTCTTTCTTATGATTGTTTTGATGGCCGGACTTCCGGGAACCGGCAAAAGCACGCTCGCCCGCGAACTGGCAACACGGACTTCGGGGCGTGTATTAAGCAAAGACGAAATTCGCCACGCCATCTTCCTGCCCGAAGAGATCGAGTACTCGTCGAAGCAGGACGATTTCTGCATGCAACTTATGCTAGAAACTGCGGGATATCTTGCGTCGCGAGATAAGGCTCTCCTGGTTTTTCTCGATGGCCGTCCGTTCTCGCGCCGGTATCAAGTCGACAATGTCGTGAACGCCGCCGCTTCCCTGCACCAGCCCTGGCGGATTCTCGAATGCGTTTGCTCGGAAGAAACGGCGCAGCGCAGACTTGCGCGGGATGCTGGAGCCGGCGCCCATCCCGCTGGAAATCGCGACTACCATCTCTACCTCGAAGTGAAGCTGCGCTTTGAAGCGATCACGTATGCGAAGACGATCATCGATACGGAGCAGTCGCTGGAGATTTGTGTGCAGCAGGCGCTGGGTGCTTTGCACTAATCTCATGAAGGCGTCATCGCGAAGCCCCGCGCTTTCACCAGAGGGGCAAGGGATCTCGCGTGTGAGCTTCTCCGGACGCGTTACCAGTCTGCGCGCGAGATCCCTTCGGCTTCGCTGAGGGGCAGGCTCTTTCGCCTGAAAAGCGGCTCCAGTCAGGATGACGCCATACGGGGCCATACCGGGTTAAGCACTTGGTTACCCTGCGGGCCTTCACTATACAATCGGTGCCTGCCTGCACTTTTACAGTGGGCAACACTTATGCTAAACAGATTTCTTTCGGTCTTCGTATTGGTCCCCGCTCTGACTGCGGCTCAGGCTCCAGAAAAACCGGCTGCCGGGCCTGACATGATCATCAGCACGCGAGCGCGCCAGATTCACAGCTCCGCCATCGTCGTCGACACCCACGCCGATACGCCGCAGCGGTTTCTGGACGAAGGTTTCGACATTGGATCGACCGATCCCAAAGATCTCGGCCACATCAGCCTCGACAAAGCCAGGCGTGGAAATCTGGGCGCCGAATTCTTTTCCATATGGGTGGAACCAGAGACCAATCAAGGGCGTTTCGCCCGCCACACCTTCGATCTGATCGATTCCGTCTACGAGCAGGCGGAGCGCCACCCCGATCGCATGATGATGGCATTCTCGGTTGCCGACATCGAACGCGCGCACCGTGAACACAAACTGGCCGCGCTCATGGGAATTGAAGGTGGGCACTCGATCGAGAATGATATTCGCTTGCTGCGCGATTACTACCGACTCGGCGTGCGCTACATGACTCTGTCGTGGTCAAATACCAACGAGTGGGCCGACTCCTCTGGAGACATGGATGATCCAAAGGTGCAGCATCACAACGGCCTGACCGACTTCGGCAAGGAAGTTGTACTCGAAATGAATCGCCTGGGCATGATGGTCGACATTTCACATGTAGCCGACAAGACGTTCTGGGATGCTATTGCCACGACGAAGGCTCCGGTGATCGCGTCGCACTCGTCGGCGCGCGCGCTAGTGGATGCTCCGCGCAACATGACTGACGACATGCTGCGGGCCGTCGCCAAGAACGGCGGGGTGGTTCAGGCAAATTTCTACAGCGGCTTTGACGATGCCGACTTTCGCAAGGCGATGGAGGCCCAGGCAAAGGATCAGGCAGCCGCCATTCAACAATATACCGATGAATTGAAGGCCGAAGGCAAGCCCGTTAACTACGTAGAGATCAATCGCATCGAGCGCGAGTGGATGGCCAAGATTCCGCGTCCGCCACTGAAGTCGCTGATCGATCACATCGATCACATTGCGAAGATTGCGGGGATCGACCATGTGGGTCTGGGGTCCGACTTTGACGGTGTGAGCGGAGCCACGCCGCAGGGCATCGATTCGGCTGCCGATTTGCCGAACATTACGCAGTCGCTGCTCGATCGCGGATATAACGCAAGCGACATCCACAAAATTCTTGGGGGGAACCTGCTACGCGTCTTTCGCCAGGTAGAACGCGTGAGCCAGGAAATGCAGGCACAGGTTACCGCAAGATAAAGATAGCTGACTCGGAGGGCACCGAGGTTCTGGGCGGACAGCCCCGGGCGCCCTGTCCCCACACTGAAGACACGCATACTCACGGACTCCAGGAAATGGGGGCCTTCCGTGTCGTACAATGCAACGTTGCGCCGAACCCAGGGCAGCATCTCCATTTTGCAAGGAGCATTCATGCGTAGGGCGTTCTCAATTTTGGTGACACTAGCGATCGCCGCAGCGGCCGCGTGGCCGCAGTCCAGTTCGACCCCGCAAAGCGGAACCGCCAAGTCGAGCAGTGCTGCCAAGCCGCCGGTCCATACGGCGACGAAACCGACCGCGATCATCAACACTTCTGCGGGCAAAATGACTTGCACTTTATTTCCCGACAAGGCGCCGATCGGCGTAGAGAACTTCATCGGCCTCGCGAGCGGAACCAAAGACTGGAAGAATCCGGTCAGCGGCGCGAAGAAGCATGGCGTGCCGCTTTATGACGGGACTATTTTCCATCGCGTGATTCCCGGCTTCATGATTCAGGGCGGCGATCCTGCTGGAAATGGCACGGGCGATCCCGGCTACCAGTTCAAGAACGAGGCCTCGCCCGATCTGTTGTTTGACCGGCCGGGCCGGTTGGCCTATGCCAACTCTGGGCCCGGCACGAACGGCTCGCAGTTTTTCATCACCGAGGTTGCCACGCCTCACCTGAATGGCGGCTATACCATCTTCGGCCAGTGTGACGAAGCCAGCGTCGTTTTGGTGAAGCAGATTGCGCATATGGCGACCGATCCCACGAACGACAAGCCGTTTCGGCCGGTGAAGATTATTCACATCAGCATTGTGCGCAGCACGGGGAATAGTCCGAAACCGGGAGCAGCAGGCGCGGTGAAAAAACCTGCGACGCCGGCAGCGAAAACCTCAACGCATTCGAATTAGAGATTGTGATCCCGAGCGAAGCGAGAGATCTGGGTTCTTGCCTGTGGCGGCGGCAGCAAAGGCGGTGCGGACAAGAACCCAGGTCCCGCGCTTCGCCCGGGATGACAAGTCTGATTGCGTCACAATGAACGAAATACTTAGCTCCCAACCTTGAAAGGAACTCATGACTCGCCAGCCTGGACTGTACGCAACATTTGAAACCAGTGAAGGAAATATTGTTTGCCGGCTGTTTGAAAAGGAAGCGCCTAAGACCGTTGCCAACTTCGTGGAACTTGCCGAAGGCAAGCGCGAATGGACGCATCCGTCGACGCGCAAGAAGTCGAAAGACCGGCTCTACGATGGAACGATTTTTCACCGCGTGATTCCCGACTTCATGATTCAGGGCGGAGATCCGCAGGGGACGGGCATGGGCGGCCCCGGCTATCAGTTCGAAGACGAGACCAAGGGTTCGCCGCACAAATTCGACAAGCCGGGGAAACTTGCCATGGCCAATGCCGGGCCGAACACCAACGGATCGCAGTTTTTCATCACTCTGGCGCCGACGACCTGGCTTACGGGTAAGCACACGATTTTTGGTGAGGTGATCGAGGGGCAGGACATCGTGCAGAAAATTGTGGCTGCGCCGCGCAGTCGTCAGGACAAGCCGAACAAGGATGTGGTGCTGAAGAAGGTGACGATCGAGAAAGTTTAGTAGCTCGCAGCTTAATTTGCGAGGATGGAAATGCCCTCCGTCTTGATCAGATTACGATCAGCGGTTATGAGCGTGAGCTCAAATGCTTTAGACGTAGCCGCAAGGAATAGATCGGCTGGATCATCGTGCGGCATGCTCAGTGCCGGCGGGATACGTGGTCTTGATTGGGTTGTTGGTGAGGTGCGAACTCCAACGTAAGCGGAGGATCGATCACAGGAAGTACGCTCAAGCTGGCGGCTAGCCAGGTCATAAAATCAGTTGCACTTGGCCTTGAACTCCGAGATGGCAATTTCCTTCATGTCCGTGTTATACGATGGTCAATGACTAGGGTCAACTTGCCATTGCTTAAGCAGGTCAAGATGTGTCGATAGGAGATTCTGATGCGATCATTGACGGTGCGGCTCGGTTGGGTTTGAGCGTACGAGCTCGAACTTTGTTAATTTTTGGAGAATGGTCACGTTCCGTCGGTCCCAGGTTTCGTCCCCCAGGTTTCGTCCCCGGGTTTCGGCTGACCTGCTTCGGATCGCCACTAGCGTTTTGTGGCCGTAATCATGCAGTAGATCATGGGGCCTAGTGGGGCGCTGACCAGAGGCAGCAACACTGGCGCCAGCACGTTGTTCCAACGGGCGCGAGTCATCTTGGCTTTCCCAAACACTACGTCAGTCAACAGGAACTTCAGCGTGACCCAGGGGATGTGCGCGACGGATGGTGCTACACGCATCTGCAGGTTCTCAATGTTGATCTCTGTAAAACCTAGCGCTTCCAGCCTGGCCCTGAATAGGGCAAGCTGCGCCAACTGTTCGATGACCCAGCACTCGCACAGCTTGCGGTAGATGCGCTCTTGCAAAGGGTTGACGAACCGATCTCTCGCGAGAAAACCGTCTGCGACAACCAAGCGACCTCCGGACCGCAGCAGACGATGCGCCTCCGCCAGCAGGACGCCCTTGTCCGCACCGTGGGCGTGGCAACTGCTCTCGATCGCATAGACTCCGTCGTAGCTCGCGCTTGGCAGTTCTGTCTCTTCATAGTCGCCCTCGACGACGCGCACACGCTCCCCGCAATCGGCTGCGTGGTTCAAGGCACATGCATTCTCCACCTGCCACCGGACCCGCGTAATTCCGAGCAGCCGCGCCTGCGGCAATCGCCCGGCAAAGCTGCGCAGCGTCGCGCCAAGGCCGCAGCCAAGGTCCAGGAGCCGCGGTTCCCCAATACCCTCCAACTTCAGGCGCGCGAGAACTTCTGCATTCATCTGCTCCAGCATGGTTTCTCGGCGCAACGGATTTATACCGGCGCGGTAGTAGCCGAAGTGCATATTGAATTCTCGGCTCCACGCTGCGTAATCTGGCCCGGCCTCGCTGTAGTACTGTTCCAGACCAATTCGAGGTACAACGCGCAGTGCGGGTACTGGCTTAGCTAAGGATTCTTCGGCCAACTGGGATTGCGAGGCAATCATTTCTCTCCCTCCGCTCTGGCGCGGCAGCCATTCCGTTACGGCTGCGCCGAGGTCCTAATTGGGCTCCGTGAATTCCGGCTCACCTTGCGAACTGCTTTCGCCAAGGCCCTTCCAGTTTCACGCATACTGTTATTTCAGTATATACAGAACATATAGAATTTGCACCCGTGAAGGGGTGAAAGTCGCAGTCATGGCCAAAAGTTCGCAATTAGCTCGGCTATTATCTATGAACCCATGTCAGCAGAAGACATTCTTAAGCTCCTGCTATTTGTGGTCGTCGGCGCCGGGCTGTTAGGACTTGGGCGTTGGAGTTCGCGACTAGGCCAGCAGAGTGAATCAGACGCTCCACCCGACGCGGCCACCCCAGACGTAGACGAAATTCCGGGGAACGAGCAAGTGATCACGCGCGTGTGGCCCCCTGGAGCGGATGAGATAGCTGCTTCGTTTCCATTGGATGCTTCACTCGGCAAGTTTCGCATCACGAAGTTTTTCTTCGAGAAGGTGGACGCCATTCCAGGACCCACCGATCGCGATGTCTTTGCTGACGAACTGCATCTGCAACTTTACGACCCCGATTCAGGCAACTATTGGTGGCAATCTTATTTTGTCGCGACGCCGCAAGGACTCGCTCAGATTCTGCGCGACAAGTCGTGGAAGTACGTGTACGCGCCTGAAATGCTGGTTCTGCCACGGTACGATCTGGAGGAAATTCGGCGCTCGGTGGTCAGCCGAGTTATAGCCGATAATGAGTTCTTCAAGGATAAGAAGGACAAGGAAACATCTCAGGAAGAACTGCTTTGAGAAGCAGAGACGAATCCTGCCAGAAAGATTCGGATTCCGAAGATAGCGAAGCAAAAACAACAATCAAACGTTTATAACCCCGACTAACTCCTTCACCGCGGCGGCGCTCCGATCGAGACCCGCCTTCTCTTCTGCGGTCAGCTTGATCTCGATGATCTGCTCGATTCCCTTCGCGCCCAACTTGACTGGGACACCTACGTAGAGGCCGGTGATGCCGTATTCGCCTTGCAGGTAGGCAGCGCAGGGGAGAATTTTCTTTTTGTCTTTGAGGATCGCTTCGACCATTTCGGTGGCTGCGGCGGAGGGGGCGTAATAGGCGGAGCCGGTCTTGAGGTATTTCACAATTTCGGCGCCGCCGTCGCGGGTGCGTTGCACCAAACCTTCGAGCTTCGTTTTTTCGATCAGTTCTGTGATTGGGATGCCGGCGACTGTTGAGTAGCGGGGCAAGGGGACCATGGTGTCGCCGTGGCCACCTAGGACGAAGGCGGTCACGTTCTCTACGCTGACTTTTAGTTCGTCGGCGATGAAGGCGCGGAATCGGGCCGAATCAAGCACGCCGGCCATGCCAATGACGCGCTCGCGGGGGAATCCGCTTAGCTTGTAGGCGGCTTGCGCCATGGCGTCCAAAGGATTGGACACGATGATCAGGATGCAGTTCGGGGAATTCTTTACCACTTCGCCGACGACTGCTTTCATGATGCCGTAATTTGTATTGAGTAAATCGTCGCGGCTCATACCGGGCTTGCGGGGAAGGCCTGCCGTGATTACGACGATGTCGGAGTTTGCGGTGTCTTTGTAGTCGTTGGTGCCGCTGATGTAGGAGTCGCGCTTCTCGATGGGCATGGCCTCGAGGAGGTCGAGGCCTTTGCCTTGCGGGACGCCTTCAATGATGTCGATGAGAACTACGTCGGCGAGCTCTTTGGAGGCGATCCAGTGGGCTGCGGTGGCCCCTACGTTGCCGGAGCCTACGATGGTTACTTTGTTCCGCATGTATAAGTCCTTTCTACGAAAGCGTACGCTTCGACATCTTTCGCCCCTTCGGGGCTTGCTGCCTTACACCAGCACGCCGGCGCTCATGTTCTCGATGACGTGTGCGGCGAATTCGCTGGTTTTGACTTTCGTGGCGCCGGGCATCAGGCGTTCGAAGTCGTAGGTCACTTTCTTCTGCTCGATGGTTCGTTCCATACTTTGCTCGATCAGATCGGCGGCTTCGGGCCAGCCCAGGTGGCGGAACATCATGACGCCGGAGAGAATCACCGAACCCGGATTGATCACGTCTTTATCGGCGTATTTTGGGGCGGTGCCGTGAGTGGCTTCGAAGATGGCGTAGCCGTCGCCAATGTTGGCGCCCGGAGCAATTCCCAGTCCGCCTACCTGCGCGGCGCAGGCATCGGAGATGTAGTCACCGTTGAGATTCGGGCAGGCCAGCACCGAGTATTCATCGGCACGCGTGACGACCTGCTGGAAAATGGAGTCGGCGATCCGGTCGTTGATCATGATTTTCTTCTTCCATGCGCCGCTGCCGTGCGTGGTATAGATGCGGTCGAGCACCTCCTTCACTTCCCTTTCGACGGCCTGACGAAATGCGGGAGGAGCGAACTCCATTCCGGGCTCGATGGCATCGGCATTCTTCGCGACGGTCATGTTTGGATTCTTGTCTTTGTTGTCAACGATCCAGCTTTCGCGCTCGGTGATAACTTTGTCGCGGAACTCGTCGGTGGCAACTTCGTATCCCCACTTGCGGAAGGCGCCTTCGGTAAATTTCTGGATGTTGCCCTTGTGCACCAGCGTGACCGATTTGCGGCCGGATTCGAGCGCGTGCTGAATGGCCATTCGCACCAGGCGCTTGGTTCCGGTTATCGAGATCGGCTTGATGCCGACACCGGAATCGAGGCGGATCTGCTTCTTGCCGCCTTTCAGCATTTCTTTATTGAGGAACTCGATCAGCTTCGCGCACTCCGCGGTTCCCTGCTCCCACTCAACGCCGGCGTAGACGTCTTCGGTATTCTCGCGGAAGATAACCACGTTCATGCGCTCGGGATGCTTCACCGGCGACGGTACACCGTTGTAATACTTCACCGGCCGCACGCAGCAATACAGATCGAGTATCTGCCGCAGCGCGACGTTAAGCGAGCGAATGCCGCCGCCTACGGGTGTGGTCAGCGGGCCCTTGATGGCCACACGAAATTCGCGCATGGCTTCGATGGTGTCGTCGGGCAGCCAGGTATCGAACTTGGCCTTGGCTTTCTCTCCGGCGAATACTTCATACCAGGCGACGCGGCGCTTGCCCCGGTATGCCTTCTCCACGGCGGAATTGAAGACGCGCAGCGAGGCTTTCCAAATGTCGCGACCGGTGCCGTCCCCTTCAATGAAGGGAATGATCGGATTATCGGGGACGTCATACTTCCCACCACCGTAACCGATTTTCTTTCCGTCCGCAGGCACAGATTCGCCGTTATAAGAGCTCGACATGCACAACCTCCGATGGCAGAGTTTCCAGAGCGATTTACGAAACTTTCAATTATATAAAGAATGCTGCCAGGTCGAGGCGGATTATTGTTTTTGCACAGGCGATCAAAAAGACTTCAACCGCGAAAATCGCCCAGGAGTCGCAGAGTTCGCCAAGAAAGTCCCTCCAAGAACGTGGCGGCAAAACTAGTCAGATTTCCAACTGTTCCCGCGACCTTTTTGCTGGCCCTTCTGGATACCACGCCAGCAGGGCCTATCTGTGCCATAATTTGTTTGCCGGCCTTATCGGAGGATGCTTTATGCCTTCCCATGCTCCCTGCCTGCGAGTGATTTTTGCTGGCTTGATTTTCTTCGTTGTCCTGTCCAGCGCTGCGTTTGCCGATCGTGATCGAACCCAGGTTGGACATACCATCAGCGTCGGGCCCGATGAAGAAGTGGGCGACGCAACCTGTTTTGGCTGCAGTATCCGGGTGCGCGGACACGTAACGGGAGACGTGACTGCGTTCGGCGGCAGCATTGTGGTTGAAGATCACGGGCAGGTCGGTGGTGACGCCACCGCCTTTGGCGGCGATATCCGGGTCGACAAGGAAGCGAAGATCGCGCGCGACGTCACTGTGTTCGGCGGCCGAATTCGCCGCGACCCCGCGGCGACCGTTGGCGGCGATGTGACTGCGATGGGGGGACCGGGGTGGATATTTTTGATTTTTGTGGCTCCGCTGATTTTTCTGGGACTATTTGTGGCGCTGATCGTGTGGCTGATTCGGAGGCTGATGCGGCCATCGGTCCCAGCAGCCGCTTAGATTTCCCTACCAGCGCCGGGTGCCGAATGTTTTGCGCACGCCGAGGGTAACGTAGCGACCCCAGGGGCCGTTGTTGCCCAAGTCTGCGACGCCCAGGTTTTTGTCGCGCGCACCTAGACGATCGAATAGGAAGTGCTGGGTCACGCGAAATTCGAATCCCTTGTCGAGGTAGACTCCGACTCCCCAGGAGTGCTCAATTCCGATCGCATCCGGAGACCAGGTGTAGAGCGTCTTCGGGATCGTCTTGCCGAACAGGAATGTGGGCGCACCGTAGACCATGAACCGGCGCAGCGGACCGCGGCCAAAGGGGCGAACCTCCAGAATCCCCGAGAGTATGTAGCGCGCGAAGAGGCTGCAGGGCGCGTTGACTCCGCCGTACTGTCCTGCGTTGCCGGCACAGAGGTTAGGATCAACTTCATTATGCGGAGGCGCCAGGTCGAGCTGCGCCCAGCCCCAGAACGTGTCGCGCGGGAAGAACATTCGGTCGCTGGCATCGGCCTCGCGCCCAGGACCCTGCGAAGAAGTGTTCTGCGAACTGCCGGCCTGCGCTCCGTTTTTCTGAGAGTCGTTTCGCTGCGAATCGTTTCCCGGAGAATTGAGGGACGAGGCAATCTGTGCTGCCGACACCGAGAGAAGTACAGGAACTGCGAACAGCCAGGCCAACCTTTTCATTCAGCCTCCGAGAAGAGTTGAGTTCGTTCTGAGTACGGAATGCCGGGATTCCCAGACCGCAACCTTGAGTTGAGAATGGCAGAATTCGACGGAAGCGCGGTTGCGTACAGCGCAATATTGTAACCCGCACCGCCTGCGGGGCTGGTGGAGGCACAGTTTGCCGTGATGAGGAAATTAGGACTTCCCGTGCGAACATCCCTGAAGCTTGCGACTTCACTTTCTTGATTGCCACTTTCCTTGATTGCAATCTCCCGCCCAAGTTCGAGTCCCGTCGCGCAGACTGCTTCTTCCAGAATTCATATCCCATACCCGATTTATTCCATTCGTAGTACGTTCACATTAGGCAATCAGCGTAACCCACGCCAAAACAGGGGTATACGGTTTGGTGGCCGGATTGCACAACGCTGAGATACAGCGGAACAGGAACCCTATGCCACAAGAAATTTCCGTCTCGTACCAGGCGATTAAGAGCAAAGTTTACCGTTTGATCGATTCCCTTGTGGTTGGTGAAAAGAGCGAATCTGAGGTGCAAGAATCGATTCGCCGATGGTGGGCCCTGATCCACCCAGCGGACCGGCCTATCGCTCAGAAATACTTGATGATGGTGCTGGGACGCTCCGCCTCCGCATTGGACAGCATGGGAGACGCGTTTCTTTCGGTGAGCCCTTGCGAAATAGCCCGGTCGCAAACGGCCGAGTTCGCGCTTCCGGGCAAGCGCATGCGCGAACTGGAACGTATGGTGAAGGAAACCCCGGTTCGAACCGCCGTCTAGAGCGATTCAATCGCTGACAAGACAAAACTTTTACAATTCCTCCCGTTGCGTTGTGTATCACTTCGTCTGTATCGTCGGTCTCATCCCTGCCGAACTTCGGCACATGGAGTCAGGAATGAGACCGTCCGCCCAAAAACTGGATGCACTGGCAAGGCGCCTTTCTTTCGGAATACTTTCTTTCGTAATATTGCTGACTGTGGCCACATCGCTTCCCGCAGGCACAGGTGTCTACACCTTCACGCTCAACTCCATCGAGGGCAGGGCGGCGCCGTTGGCCGCCTATAAGGGCAAGGTCGTCCTGCTAGTGAATGTCGCCAGCCAGTGCGGTTACACGCCGCAGTACAGCGCGCTTGAGGCGATCTACGAAAAATACAAAGATCGAGGGTTCGTCATTTTAGGCTTTCCGGCCAACAACTTCGGCGCGCAAGAACCGGGGACGAACGAGGAGATCAAGACGTTCTGCACCCGGAAATATAGCGTGACTTTCCCCATGTATTCGAAGATTTCGGTGAAGGGCGACGACCAGGCGCCGCTGTACGCTTACCTGACCAAGGAAACCGGAGCGGGCATCGCGGGCGAAATCCAATGGAACTTCACGAAATTTCTGGTGGATCGCGATGGCAAAGTGGTGCAACGCTTCGAGCCGGCGATTACTCCGGACTCAAAAGAAGTGACCGCGGCGATTGAGAAGCAGTTAACGCCGTAACCCTCTCAAACCCAACGTTGTCGAGATTCCGGGCAACCGTCAGCAACGCAAAGCCTCCGCTCAGGGCCTCAGACAGTTTGTTCCCGACAGGGTGATCGACAGGGTCCCCAGTTCGGGTAGGCCGGCCGAGGAACTGATGAATAATTTCCCCGTCCCGGCAACGCGGCGCAGCATACGCTGTGGAGGACGCGGCCCTGGCAGTCCATCCCGCTCGAGATTGAGTCACCGCTCCTCGAGCCTACTCGTCGAGCCTGAAATAGAATTACGGATCAAAGTGCACCATTGACGCTGCGTCGTAGACGACTTCATCCCTGTCTTCCAGGGAACTTTTCAAGCCGGATCAACGTATGATTAATCAACGGCCAACGTTGTAAATGTACAATTGTCTGTGGGTTATGCGCACGGTCTTCGACATCTTCGCGCAAATCTTTCGCAACCTGTGGGCACACAAGCTGCGCTCGTTCCTGACTATGTTCGGGATCGCCTGGGGTGTGGGATCGTTGTTGCTCCTCGTGGGTGTGGGCGAAGGATTCCGCTCAGGGAACAAGCGCGAACTGGCCGAGTTCGGCAGGAACATCATGTTTCTCTTCCCCGGACGCGCGCCGGCTGTAAAGGGCAGCATGAACTCCGCCCGTCCCTATTTGCTGACCTACCAGGATTATGTGGATATCCGCGCGCAGGCGCCGCATGTTGGCAATGCTTCCCCTATGCTTTCTCGCACCGACCTTCATCAGGTCAGCGAATTCGCCACAGCGGGGGTCGAAATCCTGGGTGTGGAGCCTCAGCTGAATGAGATCAGCTATCTTCCGCTCAAGGAGGGACGCTGGCTCAACGAGATGGACGAAGCCCAGAGACGCAACGTGATCGTCCTGGGGAACGAACTGCTGAAAACTCTCTTCCCCGGACGCCCCGCGGTGGGGGCGTTCGTCCTGTTGAACGGCATTCGCTTCGAAGTGATCGGCACGATGCCGCACCTGGGGCGTGGCGACAACACCTGGCTGAACATGCGTGGGTACGTTCCTTTCCCGGTGATGGCCATATACTTCCCGTTGAAGGGCGAAAACCACCAGAACTCTATTTCCTTTGTCGAATATCAGCCGCGCGTGACTGCGGAGCACAAGCTGGCGCAGGATGATGTCCATCGGATTGTTGCCCGCAATCACGGTTTCGATGCCAGCGACGAGAATGCCTTCGACGGCTGGGATTCGATCCAGGAATCGAAGATGGTGGGCACGATTTTCGACGTTATGAATATGTTCCTGGGAGCGGTGGGAATGGTAACGCTGGCTCTGGGCGCCATCGGCGTCGTCAACATTATGCTGGTTGCCGTCAGCGAGCGCACGCGCGAGATTGGGCTGCGCAAGGCTTTGGGCGCGACGAATCGCAGCATTTTATTTCATTTTTTTCTGGAAGGATTGCTGCTTACACTGACCAGCGGACTGATCGGCATGGGCCTGGCAACCGCGCTGATGGCGTTGATGGGAAATGTGCAAGGGCCGGGCGGATTTGATCCGCCTAAATTGGTGCCGATGTCGGCCGTGCTGGCGATTGGCAGCTTGACGTTGGCCGGAGTCTTCGCGGGTCTCTATCCCGCGCGCAAGGCGGCCATGCTGCAGCCGGTGGAAGCTCTGCGGCAGGAGTGATGCCCGAAGAAACGAGGTTTGGTTAGACAAGATTTAGTTAGACAAGATTTAGATAGACAAGCTTCAGATAAACAAGCAACGCTATATGTTCCATGATTTGCTCCAGGAAGCCTACGGCGCCATGCGGCACAATCGGCGCCGCACTGCGCTCACCATGCTGGGGATGGCCTGGGGCATCGCCACGGTGGTCATGCTGCTGGCTTATGGCGATGGTTTTGGCCGCGCTTGCGCCAACATCTTCGCCAATTTCGGCACCAAGCTGGTTATCGTAGTACCCGGTCGTACTGCCATGCAGGCAGGCGGGCAAAAGGCCGGAGTGCTCGTCCGCTTCACGCAGGAAGACGTAGAAACGCTTACCACCAATCTTCCTCAAATCACTCATATCACGCCTGAAGTCAGCAAGCAGGCCAGCATTCAGTACGACACCAGGGTTTTCACCTGGGCTGTCAGCGGTAATTATCCCAATGTGTTTGACGTGCGTGCGCTCAAGCTCGCACAGGGGCGCTTCTACAATCCGGAAGACGAGATCCAGCGCGCCCATGTGGCCGTGATCGGCTCGGAAGCGAAAGACAAACTATTTTCCGGACGCAACGCGCTGGGCGAGCACATTCGACTGGACGGCCTCAGCTTTGAAGTCATCGGTGTGCTCAGCGCCAAAATGCAAGAGGGAAATGACGATATCAACCGCGTGATCTATGTCCCCTTCACGACCATGAGCGAGTTGAAGAACACACATTACCTGGATACTATCTGGTTCACCTACCAGACGCCGGAGTACGAGAGCCTGGAGCAATCGGTTCGCACCATCATGGCGACGCAACACAAGTTCAGTCAGACGGACCGCCAGGCTGTGGAAGTGTTCAACCTGATGACCCAGGTGCATCAGTTCGAGATCATCACGCTTGGCTTGAAGGTTCTGATGGGCTTTATCGGAACTCTTACCCTCGGCATCGGTGGCGTCGGCCTGATGAATATCATGCTGGTTTCGGTGACACAGCGCACGCGGGAAATTGGAGTGCAGAAGGCGCTGGGAGCGAGGCGACGATACATCCTGATGCAATTCCTTGCCGAAGCTCTGACCATTACCTTCATCGGCGGCGTGCTGGGAGTACTGTTGGCCTACGCGGTCGCGCTCTCTGTGGGAAGGCTTACCTTGTACAGCGCTTTTGCCAAGAACGGCGAGGCTGGCGACATCCGGCTGATTATCGCTCCGGGAACGCTGATCGCGTCGACGCTTATTCTTGGCATGGTGGGACTCATCAGTGGCATGGTCCCGGCTGTCCGCGCCTCGCGGCTGAATCCCATCGAGGCGTTGCGGCACGAATAGCGTCCTTTTTCTCTGCGGTTATTGCGGACCAAGTTGAACTTCTGGATATCGCTCGGTCGTTAGCTGGTTTACTGCTGCTCCTTTCAGATAAACATCGAAGAACGTGTGAACGTAGTCGGTGGTAATGGCGAGTCCACGGCGTCCCTCCAGCGACCCGAATCCCAACCTGCGCAATACTCCGATCATATAATGGCTCTTAAGTAACATCTGGTCGCTGAAACTGAAGTGATTCGCGCCGCGAATGGTAATGAACACACGTCCGTTCGGAAGGCGGTCATAAATGGATTGGAAATGCGCCCCGATCTGTCCGCTGGCCGGATCTGCAAGATCGCGACTGTGATCACTGAGCATGAACATGAACGGCTGTTTGAGGCCCTCCTGAACCACGCTGCCGTATGGAGCCCCATCAATATCGATGCCCGCCTTGCACCGGGCATCGTCGTGACAGAATTGCAATGCAGTGGCCCCACCGAAAGAATGGCCAAGCATGCCGAGCCGCTGCATATCCAACCGGTCCGTAAACTTACCGGGCGGTTCAGCGGCGTTCAGCTTCTCCAATTGGCTCACTACAAACTTTGTGTCGCTCGTCCACATCGGGAAGAGCCGGTTGATCAGGCGGTCGGCCTGATCGGCGGGCAGATTTTCGGGATCGTTGGCCGGAGGTCTCGTGACTACTCGATTGTCCGGCAACACCATGATGGTGGTTCTGTAAGGAGCGTCAAAACCTACGACGAAATAGCCGTGACTTGCCAGATCTTCCGCAAGTGTCGTGAAGTCTGTGGTCAAAGCTCCGCCACCCGCCCGCATGATGACGACGGGATAAGAGCGCTGCTGCGACGAAACGTCCGGGTCGGATGTGCTGTGAGTACGGACCAGCGATAAGTCTCGGGTGAGGAATTTGCTCATCAGGACGCCTGAGTGCTGTTCGAGAGCTATGCGCCAAGGCGCGGGTAGATATTCGGCGGCTGCGGCTGGTGATCCCGCCGGGTACCAGATCCAAACCACTACTTCCCGCTTAGCTCCTGGAAACGGTGAGAGTTCGTCCGTCACGAGATTGTTGACCCAGTTCAACGTAGTCCGCCCAACCGCGAACTGCCCTGTTGGGGTCGGCAACGTGATAGCTGTTTTGTGCTCACGCCAAAGTAAACCGAACAGTATCGTCAGTCCGACAAGAACGAATACGGCGAGTGCAGCGAAGCCTTTGATGAGGCGATTGATAGTGCTCTTCGCGAAGCCGGGAGACTTCGGACCCGCGATCGGGGAGTCGGACGCAAGGCGTGGCTTAAACATTTTCTCATTGTAAAGGCAAATTACTTTGAACTGCAAAGTCAGCGACTCCTAGGTTAACCGTTTCCCAGGGGTCGCGATGCCATGGCTGCCCGTTTCTGAGGTACGAAGCTCTCCTGCGGTATCGAGAAGATCCGAGGAACTGGTGAATTGTGGCTTTTTTCCCCAGCCTGAAACTGGGCGGCTTCACATCGTGCTTGGGAAGGGCTCAACAACAATGCTCTTTACCGTCTGTGCCCTCGAGGCAACGCTGATTCTCGGCGCGGTATCCGAGCCCCGCTTTCGGGTCGTAACAAAACCCAAGACAAACGTCCCTCATGTCGTATTGCGAGCTCGAGGCCTTTGAAGGCAGTGTTTCGACGGCGCGAAAGAAGGTCATTCAGTCGGCAGGGGGAGCCGTAGCGTTCTCAGTGGTGAAGGCAGTAATCGCAAAGCTTTTCATCTCGGTGTACCAACCCCCGCTGTGCATGGTTCGTAGTGCTCTCGGGGATTTGTCCAGCGTCCGATTGAGTTCGGGCAGTGCCTGTATGACCTTCCGTTCGGTGCGAAGATCGTCCGTCAGAAGTCCTTCATGCGCGGTCTCCCTAAACATAATAACGGAACAATTCTCGGTCGTTTCGCACCATGTAGTACCTTGAATCCGATCGAGGCAACAAGCGCGACCTTGCCGAAGAGCTCATAGCATCGGTGACAATCATAACGACCGTCGAAATGCTTGAGTTTGCCGGCCATCCGGTTATCATAAGGAATGCCTGCAAGAACCTGCTGAGTCACGGATGGGTCCGTGACACGCGGCTATGCGGCCGCAGTCGATTTGGCGCTGGACGCGGAACCGTTCTTGGTTTTATAGCCGTCGTTGGTCGTTGGCTAATGCGAACTTTGATTTCATTTCGGTTCCATCTCGGCATTTTGGTGATTGTGGCCATCGCCGCTCTTCCCTGCTTGGCAGGGGAGAATGCGGTCCTGCGCAATGGGTTTTCGATTCGGCATGAGCGTCGCGAGGTGGTCGGAGACATTACGCGGCTCTATTTGACCGCTGATGGGTCGAGTTTCGTCGACGTTCCAACCGCGGAGATTGAACATTTTGAGGCTGCGCCGGAGTTGCCAGCTTCCGGCTCGCGGCTTGCGGTCACGGATCCACGGCTTCCGACTCCTGGAATCGACTCACAATCCCCACCCTTCGACAAGCTCAGGGCAGGCTTTCTCGCAAAGGATGCGAGAAATCGGGCACCCACAGCCACGCTTGGATTCGCCCCGAGTCCGAGCAGTCTGGATGACGTTGTGAATTCGGCGAGCGGGCGTTACCGGCTTGATCCCGATCTGGTGAACAGCGTGATCAAGGCGGAGAGCGGATTCAATGCGCGGGCGGTTTCTCCAAAGGGAGCGCAAGGACTAATGCAGTTGATGCCCGGAACGGCTTTGCAACTTGGCGTTCCGAATGCATTCGATCCGCGGGCGAATGTAGAAGGCGGAACGAAATATTTGCGCGAACTGCTGGAGCGTTACAACTTTGATCTGGTGAAGGCGCTGGCGGCTTACAATGCGGGGCCGCTGCGGGTGGAGCAGTATAAAGGCGTGCCGCCTTATTACGAGACTCGGGCGTATGTAGCGCGCGTGGTGAGAGATTTCAATAAGAAGAAGGCGGCGCAGCAGAACGCGAGCGCAAAGTCTACTTCGAAATCCGGAGTCGCCAAGCGACCGGGAGCGAAAACCGGGAACCCCCCGGGCAAAGCGAAAACTTCTTCGATAACTCAAGCCAAGGTGAACACGCCAACCGCCGAGTAGCTCCAATCTAGCGTGCCACATCCCTTGTTCTCTCCCCGTTCTCTCCCTTCATTGATTGACCCCTTGGTCTTGGTCATTTACCTTGGAGCTGCCGTTTCCCGCTTTTTCCGCGAGGCCGCGGCGCGGAGTTCTTCGCACTGCATGGATAAAAAACGCATTCTGGCCAGCGTCGTTGTATTCCTCATTCTGGCCATTCTGGTTTACCTACAATATCGGCATTGGCGAAGCTTTGATTGGGGAACTTTCTGGGGCCAGCTCCACCGCATAAAGAAAATTCATGTGCTCCATGCAATCGCATGGGTCTACGGGGCGTATGTACTGCGCGCCTTGCGCTGGAAGATTTTCCTGAAGCCTGTGCGGCCCAAGGTGAAGGTCGTCCAATTAATTCCGCCAATGATGATCGGCTTTACCGGGTTGGCGCTGCTGGGGCGGGCGGGCGAATTTATCCGTCCCTATCTGGTTGCGCGGCGCGCCGATCTTTCCTTCTCTTCGCAATTAGGAGTGTGGGCGGTGGAACGCACGTTCGATGTTGGCGCGTTCGCGGTGCTGATCGTGCTGGCAATTTTCCTGCCCAGCGCGTTGCAGTCGATTCCACATCCGGAATATTACCGGCAGTTTCGCGACGCCGGATTTGTGCTGGTTATGGGTGTTACGGTGGCAGCCGCGGTGGCGGTAATGATCAGCCGCAACGGAGAGGTAATCGCGAAGTGGATCGAGGACAGATTCTCCCATTTATCTTCCGGATTCGGACACCGCCTGGCGCAGAAAGTGCGCGAGTTCGGTAGCGGGCTGAAAACCATCCATGGACCGCTGTCGCTGTTGTGGCTGGCCCTGCTGTCGATGGTCATTTGGTATGTGACCGCGCTGGCGTACAAGGAAGTGACGCACTCCTATGGCGTAGACGCCCTGGAAATTCCTGTCTCGCAGCTGCTGATTTTGATGGGCGCGAGCATGGCCGGGTCGATGCTGCAGCTGCCCGCGGTAGGAGGTGGCTCGCAGATGGCAACGATCGCCACCCTATCGAGCGTGTTTGATGTGCCTCCGGAGATGGCCCTGAGTTGCGGAATCCTGCTATGGCTGGTGACGTTTGCGTCCGTGGTGCCGGCCGGTTTGGCGCTGGCGCATCGTGAGAGACTGTCGCTGCGCAAGTTGTCGGCGGAAAGCCATCGAGCGGAGGAGGCGGAAATGATAGAGCCGCCAAATGACTGAAGGCATCGAGGGTTCTGTTTAAGTCCTATGCACCGAAAAGGTAAATTGCGCGAGGCGAACGGCTTCCTACAATTCTCCCCGCAACGTCTGCACCATCACGCGAATCGCCTTCTCATCGCGCCGGTACCAACGCCACTGTCCCTTCTTGGCCGCCTCGACCAATCCCGCTTTCGTCAAGATGGCCATGTGATGAGAAATCGTCGGCTGCGAAAGGCGAACGCGCTCCTCGATATCCCCCGCGCATAAACAAGGTCCCATCACTCCCGCCTTATGCCCGGCTGCCTTGGCCTCTGCTTTGCTCTGTTTGAGAGCCTGCAGAATCCGCCGCCGGGTTGGATCAGCGATGGCATGCAGCGCACGGTCAAGAGATGCTTCACTGGAAGACATGGATGGACTAGGAATAGCGCGAAAATCGATGGATGTCAATGTAGTAATGGTGGCTTTGTCGTTCCGACCCGCGAGCCAACGCGAGCGGCGCAGGAATCTGCCTTTTCGCGCGCCAGGATTACTTCTTTAGGATCGGGCTGTATCCATCCGCGATCAATCGCGCCCGCATCGCCTCTGCGTCTTTAATATCGGGAAATGGCCCCACCTGCACATGAAACAGCTTGTCCGCTGTCACCGGCGTCGCCACAAATGCTGGATAGTCTTTCTTCTTGAGCGCGTCCACCAGTGCATCGCCGTCTTCCTGTTTACTGACAGCGGCTACTTGCACGAGATATCCCGACGACGGCAAAGTGGTTTCCGGATCGGCAGTACTGGCCGCGGGCGCCGCAGGCGAATCCGCGGGCGGCGCTGCCGACTCCGTTTTTGCGTCGACCGCGGGCGTCAGCTCAGGGTTGGCGTCCTTCTGTTCCACCGATTTATAGAACGTCATGGGCGCCGTAGCCGGCGATCCGCTGCTGGCTTTGGTTGTGCCGGGAACGACCTGCGGCGAACCGGCCGCGCTCGCCGTGGTGATCGCGGGTTCGGACTTCCTTCCCAGCGAGTATCCCACCGCGAAGAAGAGCGCGCAGATTCCGACCAGTCCAAAGAATAAGAACAGCAACTTGCCCGTTCCCAGCGTGATTTCCGTATCTTGTGTAGAAGCCATAGTCAACTCCAGAAATGTTTCGTCGCGCGAACCGCAATCTTTCTACGCAGTTTTCCCCGGTGTCGCGTCTCCACTTCCCAGCAACTTTTGCAATCCTGAGAAAAAGTCTACCGGCACTGGGAAAATCACGGTCGTATTTTTCTCCACGCCAATCTCGGTCAGCGTCTGCAGATAACGCAGCTGCACGCTGACCGGCTCAGTCGCCAACAGATGCGCCGCATCCACCAGTCGCTGCGCCGCCGAGAACTCACCCTCAGCATGAATAATCTTCGAGCGTTTCTCGCGCTCGGCCTCCGCCTGCTTGGCCATGGCGCGCAACATCGACTCCGGCATGTCCACCTGCTTGACTTCGACGTTGGTGACTTTTACGCCCCACGGGGAAGTATGCTGGTCGAGAATGCTCTGCAGCCGCAGGTTGATTTTTTCCCGATGCGAAAGCAATTCGTCCAGCTCCTGTTCGCCCAGCACTGAGCGCAGCGTAGTCTGCGCGAACTGCGAAGTCTGATACACGTAATTGGAAACCTCGACTACCGCCTTGTTCGGGTCGATGACCCGCAGGAAGATAACCGCATTCACCTTCAGCGTGACGTTGTCGCGGGTAATAATGTCCTGCGGCGGAACTTCCAACGCCTCCTGCCGCAGGGACACTCGGACAATACGGTCCAGCGGCGCGAACACCAGCGCCACCCCGGGCCCCTTCGCCGTAGCCAATAGCCGTCCCAACCGAAAGATCACCCCGCGCTCGTATTCAGCCAGAATCTTGATGGAGCTGAGGATGTAGATCGCAACAACAATAATGACGATTGTGCCAAAACCAAAGCTCAGAGATTCCACTGAATGCCTCCGCCTGGGACTACGAAGAACTCCTACCGCGGATTGTATAGCAGCCGGAAGAAGCCGGCATGCAAATCGCGGGTACGAAAGTTACCTGCCTTGATGCGCAGCCATGGGCAGGAATTCACTCAACTGCGGTCGGGATCGATTCCCTGATCCATATAGATCCAAAGGACCCGCGCCATCCACGTCAGCACGGGGGCCAAAGGCAGAAACAATACGATTCCGGCGGCGACACTCTTCATCAAAGGCCACTTCAACACCGTCCACACTAGCGCCGCCAGCACTGCGATCGCGCCAATACCCAGTCCGTAGCCGATGTACATCGCGCCCAAAAAGTATCCGTCCTCCCGCTCAAACTTCAACCCGCACACCGGGCACCGCTCGTACATTCCCGGAAACAGCCACACCGATTTGCGAAAGATTTTCCCCGCGCGGCATCGAGGACAAAGCTGCTGCAGAATTCCCCGCATCGCAGTCACGTCAGCCCGCTGCATGGACGAAGTCTAGCAGGCAGGTTCTTCTCGGGTAATTCGCCCCCTCTTCCGAGTCGTGAAGACTCGATAAGGCGAAGCCGCAAAGCGGCGAAAGGATGGAGCTCACAGCCTGCCCTGAGCTTGCCGAACGGGGGGCGAGCCATGCTGATACAGGCAAAGATGACGAAGCCCCGAAGGGGAGAAACAAGAACCGCGCCAAATCTGGGAAGCCGGGATTCTGAAACTCCCTGCTCCCGCTGGTAAACGATCCCGACCTACCGCGCCGCCCGCGCCACCTGAATTCGGCTCGCGTCAACCGAGATTGGCCGCTGAATCTCCATCTCGATCGAAGTCCCCACCGGCAGCTTCACATCCGGACCGTGCTTCAGCAGCGCCCAAGCCACGCCGCCCGCGATCCCAGCAAGTCCGCCATAACGAGCGCCATTCACTCCACCTGCCGCCAGCCCGCCAAGGCTTCCCACGGTGCCACCCACAGCTGCTCCCTTCGCAGCATCCTCGATCCTCTTCCCGGTATCTTTGTCCGCCTGGATCGTCCCTTCCTTATCCTTCACGCTGTTGTCGTCCCCCCCCGGCGTATTCTCCACCGACGCCGGCAGCATTACAGTGTAGCCGCTGGGATAAATCATCGAGGTAAAATGCAGCAGAAGTTCCGCCCGCTGCTTCGAGCGCCCGGCATGCTGCACGCGAGAAATCTTTCCCTGAATGTAAGTCCCCGCCGGCACTAGGATGCGATCGTTCACGACGAACGGGAATGCTGTGGAGGCATAAACAGGATCGCCTTCGCGCGCATTCTTGGTCGAGATGGCCTGCGCCAGAGATAAAGGAATTTTCGTCCCCGCCGGAATCACGGCAAGGTTCGGATCCTGCACCTCCGCCGGAGTGGTCCCAGCCGGCGCGGCACTCACTTCTTTGGCCTGAGGCGTAGAATTTGTTTGAGCTGGACTCGAAGATCGCGAGCCGGAACCCGCCGGCTTGGCCGTATCCGCCGCCTGCCCGAATGCCATCCCCGAAACCAGAAACATCATCAAAAACTCGCGCATCTGACACCTCCTCGGCGCACGTCCCACTCACTCAGCCAGAGAGATTACCACGCCTCAGCCGCTAGGATGCGCCGTGCCCGGCAGGGAGTTATCCGCCAGCGGACTCATTCACCCCTTCGCTTGCCAAGCCTGACCGTGGTGGTATGCCCAATTGCCTATGTGCCCCGCGCGCGCGGCCGCGACCCCGGTTTCTACCGGCGCGTTCGGCTCTTTGCGGGTCTTGATGCACTCGAAGAAATTCTCCATGTGTGAAATGGTGCCGTCGCGAAAGCTGTGTTCGGTCATAACCGGATTCTGCTCCTTTGGAACACCTTCGCGATGAACGGTGAAGCCGCCGCGATCGATCTTCAACGTTGCCTCCCTCCCGCGGAACTCGATACCCCCATCGTCGATGGACGAATTCATCATGCCCTCGTACACAACATCAAAACCCGGATAACGGAAGGCAGCCTGAATGGTGTCAGGACAATCCCACTGATCGAATATATATTTGTCCGCGAGCATCTGCGCCTGGCGCGGCTGATCGGACTTCATGGCCCAGTGCACCACGTCGATCCAATGGGTGAATAAGTCGGTCATCGCGCCGCCGCCAAAATTCCAGTACCACCGCCAGTAATTAAATTTCTCCTCGCTGAACGGCTGCTCCGGAGCGCCTCCGAGCCAGAGTTTCCAATCGAGCGCTTGAGCATCTATCGGTTTCGCCGGCCAGTTTCTCTGATAGTTCTGCCACCAATAAGTCCGCACCTGAACGACCTTGCCCAGACTGCCTGCCTGAATCAGATCGACGGCATCGCGAAAATGCGTCCAACTGCGCTGCTGCATGCCGCACTGCAAAATCTGTTTGCTGGAACGAACCGCGCGCGTCAGCGTGGTGCCTTCTTCCATCGTATGAGTAACCGGCTTTTCCAGATAGACGTCCTTGCCCGCGGCCAGCGCATCGACTGCCATGCGAACGTGCCAGTGGTCCGGGGCCGCAATGAGCACCGCGTCCACATCTTTCGCTAAGACGTCACGATAATCCAGATGAGTCGTAGCCAGACCGTTGGAGCGTTGCACGACCGCGTCGCGGTTGGGCTCGTAGACGTCGCTGACGGCCGCAATCTGATAAGGGGCGACCTTGTCGGCGGAGTCGAGGAGACCCTTCATGCGGTGCCCGGCTCCGATGACTCCGATGCGCAAAGTGTCGTTGGCGCCGAACACTCGGGTTGAAGTGAGCGCGGTAAGTCCGCTGGCGATGAGGAAACTGCGGCGAGTGATCATGTTTGGCAGGGCCTCCAGTCCGTTTGTTGGGATTGATCCTATCAGGGTAAGGTTATCGACCAACCCCACAAGGCGCCAAGCGGCCCGATCTCGCCCGTTGAGATGGGTCGTTGGATCTTCTTGGCTTAAGTGGCAACTTGCCTTATTTTTGACTATGCAAACCGGACACGTGGTACGCATACTTCCACGTCAGAGAATCGTTCGTCCCCTTACGCGTAGGGTCGGCGTAACACCCACGAAGGCGGCGAGGGAAGGCGATGCTATTGGCACCACTTCAAAGAACAGGCCATGCAGGCACTGGGCATCCACTCCCGTTTGGGGGTCTGCTCCGCTGGAGGAGCATGTAAAAGACGTTCTTGACCAACTCGATGCAAACCGAGCGGCGTTCGGCGAGCTAAGCCGGGAACTAGGCGGGACGATGCAACTCGTTGGCTATTTTCGCGATGTCAATCCCGGCGTCCACTTTGATTTCGGAATCGTACGGAGAATAGCAGACTACGGTCTTTGCATTGATTGTGACTTTTACAACTGTTGAAATATCGAGGGTCGCCCATCATTTTCCTGCCACCGCATATGTGCGCAATTCTTTCGTTCGTTGCGCCAGAGTGGGACACGATCGCTGCGCTGTGCCTCTGCTTCCACACCGTGCCCAATCCACTTCCTGTCCACATTTAAACCGGCGCTCACGGCAGCGTCGCGTCCCACCCTTGAAAAGGACGCAAGGATGGGCGCCCAGCTTCGTATAGTGTCCGGCGAACGCCCCTGCCCCCGCCTCAGAATGCTAACCGCAATGAGAACTGCATGAATCGAGGCGTGGTCAGGGTCGAAACGTATCTGCCGAACTGTGCCGCACCGAAGGACAGCGAGGGCTGAGCGCCGCGCACGTCGTAACGCACCGAGTTAGTGGCGTTGAAGGCTTGCCAGCTGAACTCCAGACGCCTCTGCTCACCCAGCAAGAAATTCTTGCTTACTCCGGTATCGATATCGAACATGCCGTTGCCGATGACGCTATTGCGAACGCCGGATTCGCCCGGCCACTCTGGACGGTAGGCCGCCAGCGCGGCTGCCGGATCAGCGAAGATGTCGGGGCCACTCACACCATCCACGACGACGTTCTTGGGATTGGATGCCCTTGGAGCCGGGCCGTTCGGCTCGGCGTCGCCCTCGATGTTCCAGTTGGTTGCCCAGGTGAATCCGTTGTCGATGGTGATCGGGAAACCGCTGGTCCGGCGGAAAATGCCGGAGACGTGCCACCCGCCAATTAGGGCGTTGAGCAGCGTACTAGAGTTGCTCGCCAACCTCTGGCCTTTGCCGAAGGGCAGCTGATAGACGAGGTTGGCGTTCATCTGCTGGTAGGCGTTGAAATCGGAGAGCCCGCGCAACGCCAGCGGATCCCACGAATTGATGACAATACCGCCGCCGTTCAAGTCGTTGCCCGTTCCGCCGGTTCCTTCATACGGACCGATTCGTTCGGCGGCCGAGGCTTCGTCGAACGATTTCGAAAACGTGTAGTTGAACTGCCCCTGCAGGTTGGCTCCCCATCGGGCGTTGTAGGTCACCTGCAACGCGTTGTAGTCAGAAGTGCCGATGTTGCGCCACGCATAGAGCGAGCTGAACTGGTCGTGGTAGAGCGCGTAGGGGCCGAACTTAGAGTTCGGGAGCGAGGGACTCAATTGGAGTATGGAGTTGGGCAAATCCAGATATTTCAAAGTTAAGGTTTCGTTATGCGGGAAGCAATTCCAGATTTCATAGACGTTCTGCGTGGCCGTCGGTTTGGCGGGGAGGTTGCCGGGTGCGCAATTGAGACCGTTCGGAGTTGATTGGCTTTGATTGTTCATGCCTAGAGCACTTTGTGTGGCCCCGCCAGCCCAGCCGGGAAAGAGATTCTCCCAAAATGGGATGGGCTGGATTGAGTTGACGTCGGTGCCGGCTGCTGCGGCCTTGGAGAGCATGGTAGCTGCCTGGAAATATCGGGTGTTGCTCGCCGGATCGTTCAAGTTCGTGGGCATGCCCATATCCACCTGCATCGGCAACCGCCGACCGACACTGCCCACATAGGCAACCTGGAGCGAGGAGCGGGAGGTAATCTGGCGCGCCAGCGAGAAATTGAACATGTGGGTGTAAGGCGTCTTCACCGACTGGTCGAGCCCCCAGTTGATGGCAAAGGCGGTGTTGCTTGGGGTATTCGGGAAACCTCCCACTGGCGGGGGCCCAAACAAACACCCCGCGTTGTTCAAACTCGGGCACGGCGCAGGCAGGCAGGACTGGCCGGAAGACCCGGGAGTCAGACAAGTGAAGCGGGGAGCGGTGCCGGCCGTCACCGAACCAGCGGAGTTTCCGAGTCGGGTGGAGAGGCCGAAAGAACCATTTTGGTCAAAGCTGTTCACGATCGGAACACCGAAGTGGTCGTACATAATGCTGTAGCCGCCGCGGATCGTGAACTGGTCCTTCTTGCCAAGAATCTTCGAGACCCATCCCTCGCCGGTATCGGGCGCCCAGGCCACGGCAATCCGCGGCGAAAAATCCTTGTGGTCCCAGTTCCACATGCCCGGACCGTGATTTTTGGGCCCACCCAGGACGAAACCAATCTCCCCGGCGTTGTTGGCCGGCTGGCCGGCCGTAGCCAGCTGGGCGCTGTGGTTGAACCAGTCCGCGACGTTTTGATTGGTGCAGCCGCCGCTAGCCGCCTCTACGCAGGGTGCGACCTGATAGCCGTTGGTTTCGTAAGGCGGAGCTTCTAGCACCCAGCGCAGACCATACGAGACGGTCAAGCGGCGATTGACTCGCCAGCTGTCCTGGCCAAAGAACTCGTAGTCATTGATGGCGTAACGGCGGTTGACCGCTTGGCCCTGGGGAAGCGCGCTGCCGTTGCGCGCGTAATTATAAATGCCATCCCCCTCGGCCAAAATACCCATTACGATCGCAGTCGCGCTGTCGTAGTTGGGACCGAAGCTGTGATCCACCTTCGGATAGCCATTGTTGCCTGGATCCAATGGGCTGTTGTCGTTGGCGATTCCTCCCGTGTTGAGATAGACCACATTGGTCTGAACGTCCGAGAATGAGTTTAGGTAGCTGATGTGGTTGTTGCGAATCAGAAATAAATCGGTGCCGAACTGAAACGTGTGATTTCCTCGCGTCCAGCTCAAACTATCGCTAAACTGGTTGTCAGGCACAAAAGCAGTCGTAGGGCGAGTGAAGGGAACGAGGCTGTCGATCCCATTCAGAAAAACTCCTGGATACACAGAGGTACCACCGTACTGCTGTCCCTGGCGGATGTAGCCCCAGTGAAAATCGTTGATGAGCCTGGGCGTGAGGAGTGAGGTGAGTCCAATGGTTATGCCCTTGCTGTCATCCAGAAAGTTCGTAGCGGCGGGCTGCCCAGGAAATTGTTCCGGTCCCGGTTCCTTGAAGTTTTGCATCTCTCCGCGCGCAAACAAGGTTTCCGTGCCGCTCGAGGTGATGTGGTAATCGAGCCGGGTAATGTAGGTGTTGAAGCTGCGGTCTACGTTTGGGGAGAAGCGAAATCCGAGAGTATTCGAACCATCGCCGGCGGTGCCTTCATTGGCCCCCGGATACTTGCTGAGAACATTCAGAACCGCCTGATTCACGCCGATGCCCAACGGGTCCATCTGCTGGATTTGAGTCGGTCCGAGCGCATAGTACCCCGGTTGAATGCCGACCACCCCGTTGACTGTGCCGCCGGGACACGTGGCGGTGTCCAAGCTGCCGTCCGAGAGAGTTTGGCATTCATACACTAAGTCGCCGGCACGCAGAGTCGGGCTGGGAACGGTCCGCAGTGTGCTGCTGCCTTCGGCGTCGCGCCGCCCTTCATAGTTGACGAAGAAGAAGAGACGGTTCCTCATGATCGGCCCGCCGACCGCGGCGCCGAATACGTTGCGCAGGAGCTTCGGCGCTGTGTTGGATTGGCCGCTGGTCAACTGGGAATTCTTCAAGAACGGATCATTGGCGCTGAAGATAGTGTTGCGGTTGTACTCGTATACAGACCCGTGAAAGGCGTTGGTGCCGCTCTTGGTGACCAGCGCGACCTGCCCGCCGCTGGAGTAGCCAGAATCAGCATTGGAGTTGGCGGTCGTGACCCGGAATTCTTCCACCGAGTCGGGCGGCGTATTCAGGACACTGGTAAAAGCGTAACCATTATTCTGGTCGTTGACCCCTATGCCGTCCAGGGTGACATTCGATTGGTCGCTGCGCACGCCATTCACCGCGCCGCTCCGCGTGTCCGTCGCTTGATTCGTCTCGGCGGCTCCCCCCAGATACGCTACTCCAGGCTGCAGGCTCAGGAGATAAACCACGTTGCGGTCGGCAATGGGCAACTCCGCGATTTGGTTTTCTTCGATCGTGTTGCCGAGCGACGCGTCGGTGCGATTGATGAGCGGCGCCTGCCCTTCGACCGTTATCAATTCCGCTACACCCGCAACCTGAAATTTTATGTTTATGGTTGAAGGCGTCTTTACAACGAGTTTGACGTCAGACGCCGAAAAGCGCGCAAAACCGCTGGCCGTTGCTTCCAGCCGGTAGTCGCCCGGCGGCACATCCAGGAACTGGTAGAGCCCTGCCCGGTTGCTGGTGGTACTCCGCTGCAGTCCTGTGGCGCCGTCGGTCAAAGTGATCGTCGCGTCGGGAACGCTCGCACCAGACGGATCCGACACGCTGCCATTCAGCTGGCTGGTTGATTGCGATATCGCCAACGGGGTCAAGAACGCCAACACTGCGAACACCCAAATTGCGCGCCCTGCTCCCTGAACAAGTCGAAGAACAAATCGAAGGCAAAATTGATACGACAGCCTGCTGCTCGCTTGCTGATGGATTGGCGTCATCGACATAATCCCCCAGAAGGCAACGCCGAGCGAAAACAGATGAGAAGAAAAACACGTGTGTATTCTTCTCCTCCCACGGCCGCTCGTGCCTTTTCGATTCCCTGTGCTTGGATTTCTAGGTGAACTTAGGTCCAACACTTCCCGCCCAGAGTGGCGGCATTATACCTGAAGATCGGATTTCCGTTTCCGAAAATCGAGTCGGGCCTTTATTTACAAACCGGCAGGGAGGACCACTTTCGCGTCGCTCACTGCCAACACTCCGGTAGAGCGTTGGGAACGCGCCGGTGTTTCACCATTGGCAAGGCTGAGGTGACGGATTCCTTGGGCATGAGCGCTATATCAGGGGCAATTTGCCTCTACCGTAAACTGAGAGCTCGCATTCTTCTGCAAATAGTCTCTGAGTCCACGCAGTGTCCAGTCATCCTTAAAACCAAAATCTTTCATTTCTTTCAAGGCCTTTTCGGGCGGCAGACCTCGAAAATAAACCTCGTACAAAGTTGCGATCAGGCTGGTTCTATCGCGGCCGATATCGCAGTGAAAATAAATCGGCCGAAGACGTTTGTCAGCCAGCAAACACAGAGCGTGGCGCACATTCGATTTTGACGGCGCCACCGGCGACGCATTGATGGTGATGGGAATCACCTTCATCTCGTATTTCTCCCCTTTTTCCTTCTCGATCCGGTACAGCACCGGAACAAACTGCAAGTCAATGATCGTTTTTATGTTTTTTGACTGAAGGTAGCGAAAGTCGGCCTTCGTTTTTGGCTTCGACCCCTTGTAAACGCCTTCGTCGATCTTGCCAAATCGAACGAACGATGTGCCCGGGGCGGGGTGGCGGTGCTTCGCATCCTTCGCGGAAGCGGCGTTTTGTCCAACGGCATAGCTCGCGATCAAGCACAAGGAAAACAGTGGCCCCAACCAACCTACGGTCGGATTTCGGTGGCGGGTATCCGCTTTAAGCATAAGAATTCTAGAGTTGGGGAAATGCTGGCGGTCAATGGATCAATTTGGGTCAGCGGACAACGGACCAACGGTTAATGCAGCCATCGCTGCGATAACTCTATACTCAGATGAGAAGAATGGGATTTCGGCTGCTCGGAAACTTGAGCACCCTACTTGTAAATCAAATATTTCTCCCGAATCTTCACAAACTTCTGCAGCCCTTCCTGCCAATCCTGTGCAATCCGACGCGGATCCTGCCCTGCCACCAGGGCGTCATACGCACTCTGATTCATCAGCAACTCAGGCAGCCGCTCAATCTTGTAGTCCGCCGGATACAGCTTTCGCAGCGCCGCCGCCAACTCCATCCCCAGTTCCGGCCCGTCAAATCCGTTGCGATCGGTGACGATGATGTTTACACCCGAGCACATTTGTCCCGAGTAATTGCTCGATGTCGGCGCAAACATGACCGGCACAAACCGCACCCCCGCAATTCCACGCGCATTCAAATATGCCGCCAGTTCCTTGCTCTTCATCCAGGGCGCGCCCAACAACTCAAACGGAGTGTCCGTCCCGCGTCCTACCGAAACATTCGTGCCCTCGATGATCGCCACCCCCGGATACAGCGCCGCCTCGGTCACGCTGCGCAAATTCGGCGACGGATTCACCCACGCCAGCCCTGTCGAATCGAACCAGTCCCCGCGCTGCCAACCTTCCATCGGCACCACGGTGAGCTTGGCATTGATGTTCCGTTCGGCATTAAACATCTTCGCTAGTTCGCCCATCGTCATCCCCGGACGCACCGGCACGGTCCAATAATCCGTAAAATTTTCCTTGCCCGCATCTGACACCGGACCTTGCACAAACGAGCCCGTCACCGGATCGGGCCTGTCCAGCACGATCAATTCAATCCCCGCCGCCGCCGCGCCTTCCAGAAAGTATCCCAGCGTAGTCTCGTAGGTGTAGTAGCGCGCCCCCGCATCCTGAATGTCGAACACCACCGCATCCAGATTCTTCATCACATCCGCCGGCGGACGCCGCGCCGCATCCGTTCCCCCATACACGCTATACACGGGAATACCAGTCGCCTCATCAACAGAATTTCCGATGCCCGTCGTGTCCAGCGTCCCCGTAACCCCGTGCTCGGGACTGAAAATCGCTTCCAGCGAAACTCCCGGCGCCTTCGCCAGCACATCAATCGTGCGCTGCCCTTGGCCGTCGATTCCCGTCTGATTCGTTACTACTCCAATTCGTTTCTTCCCTGAATCCGCCGGCGCCGGCTGCAACACATCAAACCCATGCTCCTCCAGCACATCGATCCCATTTTTCACTGTCCCGTTCCGCGTGCCCATGTGCCGGGACGCACTCATCGCCTCGTTGTATCCCGTGATGCTCTTCCATCGCATCGCCTCCTTCTCCGACGGATTCAAAGCCAGGGCTGCCGCAACTTCGGTCGCCACCTTCGACCGCAGCCCAATCGCATTTCCCTTCCCCCGCGGATGCACCGAGTTCGTCAGCAGAATGATGTAAGTCTGCGTCGTCGCATCAATCCACATCGACGTCCCCGTAAATCCCGTGTGCCCAAACGACCCCACCGGCAGCAAGTCGCCGCGATTCGACGAGAACGGAGAATCGATATCCCACCCAAAACCGCGCAGGACCGGCGCCTGCGGAGGCTGCTCCGGCGATGTCATCTTCTCTACCGTGTCCGCCGATAGAATTCCTTTACCGCCATTCAGCAGCGCCTGCGCAAACTTTGCCAAATCGTCCGCCGTCGAAAACAGCCCCGCATGCCCCGCCACCCCACCCATCCGCCGCGCCGTGGGATCATGCACCTCGCCCCGCAGCATATGTTCCTTCTCGTCATACTGCGTCGGCGCAATCTTCGAGCGCCACGACGCTGGAGGCACGAACCGTGTCCGTGTCATCTTCAGTGGCGCAAAAATATGTTTCGCCGCATACTGATCCAGCGTCTCACCCGAAACTTTCTCCACCAACGCGCCCAGAGTAATGAAGTTAATATCGCTGTAAACAAATCCCGACCCGGGTGTCGTCTCCGGCGGTTCTACGAATGCCAGCTGGTAAGCCGTGTTCTTGCCCTCCCAGGGCGTCGTCAAATCCAGGTCGGGCGCCATTCCCGAATAGTGCGTCATCAACTGCCGCAGAGTGATGTCCTCTTTGCCATTCTGCGCAAACTCCGGCAGATACTTCGCCACCGGATCGTTCATCCGCACCTTGCCTTGCTCAAACAGCTGCATCACCGCGGTCGTGGTCGCAATCACCTTGGTCAGCGACGCCAGATCGAAGACCGTATCGACCGTCATCGCTTCCATCTTCGGTTCCAGCGCACGATTGCCATAGGCCTTGCGATAAACCACGGCTCCGTCGTGCCCCACCACCAGCACAGCTCCAGGGATGTTCGCGTCCGTAATCGCCTGTTCAATGATTGAGTCGACTCTGCCCAGGCTCACCAGCGTCGCAGAATGTTTCCCCTCGCCCATTGCCTGAACGCAGACCATCGCAAGCACAAAGATGACAGCGCACCCAACTCGGAACCAGTATGATTTTGATTTCATGGTGAGAATAATGCCTTGACTGTACACAACTGAGCGAGCGGGCTCAAGATTACTCACGGACGAAGTGCCTGAGACGCCACGCATCCATCCCCTCTCACCACGCGGCGTTATCCTGACCGGAGCCGTTTTTCAGGCGTAGGGGAGGATCTCGTGAGGGCCACCCATCCTCGGGAAGGCTATCGCCCTTGCCAGTTGACGCCAACCCGAAAAGCGATCAAATTAGTGCAGAACGAGTCCACCGACCCGAGTTCCGCCGCTCAGGAGTAACTGTTCTTGCGAAGAGCCGACCGATCATCGGTCCAGCGCGGCCCGGTATTGCTTCTCATCGTTCTGCTGGCGCCTGCCTGCGTATCCCTGGCGCAAACACAAGCTCTGCAACCGGACGACCCACCGAGCACCATCCGCGGTACCGTAATCAACTCCGTGACCGGCGGTCCTATCTCACGCGCCCTGGTTTTCACTCCGGGGAATCAATTCGCCATACTGACCGACGGCGAAGGCCACTTCGAGTTCGCTCTACCCAAGGCCCCCAACGATAACGTATCCGGTCCCAGCCGAAGTCAACGTTCCATCTTCGGTCCCACGGTCCTGATGGCCCGCAAGCCCGGTTTTCTGGATAATCCAAATGGTAAACTTCCCGTCGAGGCAAATCCGGGCGCGGAAATCGTGCTTCCCCTCTTGCCCGAGGCACTCATCAAAGGCCGCATCATCTCCTCCGAGACCGAGCCGGCGGCAGGCATCGAAGTGCAGCTCTTTTCCCGGCAAGTGCAAGATGGTTTGCTCAAGTGGCTGCAAGCAGGTTTAGCCCGGGCCAACTCCAAAGGCGAGTTCCGATTTGCTGAACTTCAGCCCGGAACCTACAAGCTGTTGACCAATGAACTGTTGGACAACGATCCGGCCATCGCGGTCCCCGGCGGTCAACAGTACGGATTTCCCCCTATCTATTTTCCGGGCGTCTCCGACGATTCCGCAGCCGGCACCCTTCAACTTACCGCCGGACAAACTGTCCAGGCAGATATTCCTATTACTCATCAGCCCTACTTCAAGGTAGAAATTCCCGTCGCCAACCCAGATCCAACCATGAATCCCAGCGTAACCGTCTCGGTGCAGGGACATAGCGGGAACAGTTACGCCCTCGGTTACAACAGAGAGAAACACGCGATCGAGGGTTTGTTACCGAATGGAAAGTACTTTGTCGAGGCAACGGCAGGCCCAAATATAGCCAGCGGACAAGTGAACCTGTCAGTCGCTGGCGCCGCAGCCCAAGGCCCCAGTCTCACTCTGATTCCCAACAGCTCAATCTCGGTGCACGTGACAGAACAGTTCACCGCGACAGATTCAAACGCAAGCGGCACGACAGGCTTTTTCAGCACCGGGGGACGCTCATTACGACTGCACGGCCCCCGGCTTTATCTGCATGTCAGTGCTCAGTCTGCCGATGATTTCGGTAATCGAGGCGCCGAGCTTCGTCCGCCAACAAGTCAGAATGATGATGCCCTGTTTCTCGAAAGTCTCCCGCCGGGACGTTACTGGTTACGAGCCTATTCGTCGCGTGGATACGTAGCATCCGCTAGCCTGGGCGGAGTCGATCTGCTGCGTGACCCCATGGTCGTCGCCCCCGGTTCGAGCGCGCCCATCGAAATCACCATGCGCGACGATACAGCAGAACTCGACGGCACCGTGGCCGGCATCACGCCGCCGGCAATTACCGAGGGCGCTTCCTCAACCTTCACACGTCAGCCGCCGCCGGCGTGGGTCTACTGCGTTCCGGCACCCGACAGCCCCGGACAATTCCAACAAATCTGGATATCACCTGACGGAAAGTTCACCTCGACCGCGATGCCCCCGGGTGTCTATCGCATACTAGCCTTCGCCAGCCAGCAACCAAATCTTCCCTATCGCGACGCTGAGGCCATGCGGGCTTATGAATCGAAAGGTCAGGTTGTTCATCTGTCGGCCGGACAGAAGGCCAGCGTGCAACTGCAGCTGATTCCCGGCATCGAGTGAATATGTCGAAGTACTCAATCCCGGCAGGACCGTTCTTGTTCTTATCAGTGATGGCTCTCCATCTGCTAGGCACGCCCACCCAATCCGTGGCGCAAACGGCATACGCGTCCCAATCATCAACTTCCGCTGGCAACTACCGAATCGCCGGAACAGTAGTGAGCAAAACCGATGGCCATCCTCTCGCCCGAGCCCGCATCACGCTGCGGGACGCGAAAGCTCCGCAGAAATTTGAATCCCTGATCACGTCGGAAAATGGGAAGTTTGAGTTCACGGGAGTGCCCGCGGGCAAGTACGATCTGCACGGCGCGAGTCGCGGATTCATCTCCGCCTCTTACGATCAGCATGAACAGTTTTCGACCGCGCTGGTGACTGGCGCCGGACTGGAGACTGAATCAGTCGTCCTGCGTCTCGCGCCGGCAGCAATCATCGCCGGCAAAGTCCTCGACGAAGCCGGCGACCCTGTTCGCCGCGCCACGGTAACGCTTTACTACGATGATCACACTAGCGGCGTCGATCAAATCCGCCAAGCTAACGGAACTCAGACCGACGACCAGGGAGTCTTCGAGATGGCCTCCCTGATGCCGGGCACTTATTTTCTGTCGGCAAACGCCAAGCCTTGGTACGCCACGCATCCAGTCTCGGATTCTTCAAACGGGTCGGAACAGCCTCCGCCCCAAAATCTAGATCGATCTCTCGACGTGGCCTATCCAATAACCTACTACCCCGACGTTACCGACGCGGACAGCGCCATGCCCATCCCGATTCGCGGCGGCGAGCGCCTGCAAGTCGAAATTCACTTGAATCCAGTTCCCGCTCTGCGTCTTCTTTTTCGCGTGCCCAACCTTGACAAACGTACATTCGTTTTTCCCCAGCTCGAGCAGCCGGCCTTTGACGGTTCCACCTTTATTCAGAATGACGGCATGCGGCCAGTCTCGCCTGGCTTGGTGGAAATCACCGGCGTTCCCGCCGGCCACTACAACATCCGCCTCAACGGACCAGGAACGGCTGCACTCCAAATGAACGGAGTTAACCTCGCCAAGGATGGCGACGAGATCGACACTTCGACTGGCGAAGCCCTCAGCTCGGTCAAGGTCTCGGTGCAAGTGAACGGCGAAACCGAACCACTGCAGCGACTCGTTATCGGCTTGCGCTCCGCGCACAGATCGATCCTGGGCGGCCAACAAGTCAATGAAAAGGGAGAAGCTGAGTTCCAGCAAGTCCCCGCAGGACGATATGAACCGCTCGTATTTGGACCCCTCAAGGCGTATTCCATCTTGCGCATTTCTGCCGAGGGTGCCGAAGTCTCTGGCCACACCATCACCGTAGCCCCGGGCTCCTCACCGTCGATGTCGTTAACTCTGGTGGGCGGAAGCTTAAACGTGGAAGGCACCGCGAAACGCGGGGACAAACCCTTCGCCGGAGCGATGGTCGTCCTGGTCCCCAACAATCCCGACGACAATCGCGACCTTTTCCGCCGCGATCAGAGCGACCTCGACGGCACCTTCAGTCTGCTCAATGTGGTTCCGGGTTCGTACACGGTTCTGGCCATCGAAAACGGATGGGATCTCGATTGGTCCCAACCCGCCGTAATTGCCGCGTACACGAGCCACGGCCGCATCATTCAAGTCGGCAGCTCGCCCGGGCGCCCCATGAATCTCTCAGAAGCCGTCGAAGTTCAATCCAAGTAGGAATCCTTGTCGCAGGGCCTGCGTGCCAGTTCATTACCTCGGTCATCGTCGTCCGCTGTTTGATCTCCCCAAACCGTCGATCGAAGAAGTAGCTTGAATTCGTACGCGACCCGTTCGACCGGGAACAGGGAGATTTTGTACATGAAAAACCCGCATGAGCACATTCCATTTTGCCAAACTCGTTCGGTCATTGCCGCCTCCTGCCCGGCCTGTCGATGGGCGCTCTTACACTGGAGTCAGCCTTCGTCTGAGCCCAGCTTCGAGAAAAATCTGACCCCCGAAGATCAGATGTTCCTCACAGAATTGCTCATTTCTTTCTAAATCCAAGAGAATTCTCGGCGCAGCCTTCGCGCTCTCTGCAGTTAAAAGCCTTTGCGCTGCCGTAATCACTTCGGCGGAAGGGGATCCATCCGGTCGAGGATGCGAATGGTTTCGAACATCACGCTGCCCACGATTTGCAGGCTCTTGGGACTGAGCTTGTCGACGGTGTCCTGCGTCGTGTGCCAGAAGACGTTGTTGTAGCCGTAAGTAAAATCAATGAGGTCGGCGCTGGGGACGCCTCTCTTCATAAATGGAATGTGATCGTCGCCTACCTCATTGGTGTGCCCGAAAAAGTGCGATTGATATCCCAGGCGCTTAGCCGCTTCCCCCACAACGTTTTCCAGCCACGCGGTGGAATTCAGATCGCGATCGATGTTGAGGTCGGCATCGCCGACCATGTCCGCCAGCAGAAACGCTTTGACCTTCTTGAGAGTTCCATCCCCCTGCCACTTCTCGGCGACATGGGTGATGCCATACAGGCTGTCATCATCGAAGGGCATTTCTTTGGGAAGGCCGCCGGAGCCATCCGGTTTCATCGCCTCTTCCGCATCGTCCCAGACCAGCCACACGCTGTAGCCGTCGCGCGGCTTGCCGCGCAACTGATTCGCTAATTCGAGCAACAGCCCGCTGGAGGAAGCGCCGTCGTTGGCGCCAACGTAGGACGTGCTCCGAAGCGGATAGTTCGTGTCGTAGTGGCTGGCGACCACGATGATCCCGTCTTTCGTGCCGGGGTATTTGGCAATGATGTTGTGCACCGGAAACTTTCCTTCCGGCGTATCGGCGGTGAAGATGTCGTCCTCGACCTGATCGCCCTTCAGGTGAGCCTCGATGTACTCCTCGACCTTCTTGTGATTCGCGCTGCCCAGCGGGCGCGGGCCGAATTTCACGATTTCCCTCGCATATTGCATGGCGCGGTCCCCATCGAACCCAAGCGGCAGCCCGCTGTCGGGTGGAAGGGTGAGCGTAGGCCCAGCTTTGTCCGCAGGGGCGGGAGCCGCAGAAGCGGGCGGAGTCTGCCCCTGAGCCGTATCTTTATCGCGGTCACACGCCAGCACTGCTAGAACGCCCGCCAGCAGAATCCAGCGCAAAGATCGGGATACCATTATTCTGCCTGCTTCTCTTTCCGTGCATTGCGCTGCTTGGGATGAACCATCCACGATACGCCGATGCTGAACACGTACAGGGCCAGCATGGGAGCGGCAAAAATGCACATGTTTACGATGTCGGGAGTCGGAGTAACGATCGCCGCGATCACAAAAATGATCAGGATCGCGTAACGGAAGTGCTTCCACATAAAGGCGGGACTCACAATGCCCATCAAGGATAAAAAAAAGATGAGGATCGGCATCTCGAAAATCAGGCCCATGCCCAGTACGATGCTCAGGAAAAGCTGGGTATATTCGCCGATCGTGATCATCGGCTGAAACTGCCGTCCGAAATCGATCAGGAAATCGAGCGCCCTGGGATAAACGATCCGATAGCCGAAGTATCCACCGCACGTGAAGAGCGCGATGGTTGAAACCATGAAGGGCACGGCGTAGCGCTTTTCGCGGCGGTAGAGGCCGGGCGAGATGAATAACCACACTTGGTAGAGAACGAACGGCGATGTTAGAAATAACCCAGCAAGAGCCGACACCTTCAAGTAGAGGTTGAAGGGTTCGGTGGGATTCAGGTAGACAAGCTTCTCCGAAAGCCCCTTGGCTCGGAGTGTCTCCATGATCGGCTTTTGCATGACCGCATAAATTCTTTCGTGGTATCCCCAGCAAACTCCAAAACCGACGGCCACCGAGACTATGGCGTAAACGAGACGTTTACGCAGCTCCTCGAGGTGATCGAGAAAGCCCATTGTGGGCATGGGCTCTTTTTCAACCTCGCCGCTGGCCGTCGCGGCTGCGAATTCAGACATGCGATTCCTGCGAGGTGGCTGACGTTACTTCATCGGAGGCCGCCACGGGATTGACCGGAATGTCCGATGGGACCGCCTCGGTGGCAACCGAAGGCGGCTCTGTAGGGTTGGTAATCGGCTCATCCGCGGGGACAGCCAAAGTCGCTGGCGGTTCTGCACTCAACGTACGGCTCGTGGCACCTTCAGGAGTCGGACTGGGTGGAAGAATTGTCTGCCGGTTCTCTACCTCGAGGTGAGAAATCTCCTGCTCGATCTGCGCCTTGAATTCGTTCGAGGCGCGCTTGAATTCGTTGAGCGCCTTGCCCACCGTCCGCGCGATTTCCGGCAACTTCTTGGGCCCAAAGATGATGAGGGCCAAAAAGAATAAGAAGATCGTCTCGGAAAAGCTCATGCCGTTCATCATACTGCCGGAGCCGGAAAAGCGGCAATGAGTGCAACACAGCTGATTGCAAGACAGCGCGCTGACAAGACATCGCCGGCCGCTTGAGTCCGCGAGTCCGAATCGGGGTAAGATGTTGCCGCTATGCAATTCTGGTTTGCCCGCGGAAGCGAAGTCTCGATCCGCGAACAACTGGTGACGCAAGTCGTGCTCGGCATACTGAGCGACGATCTCGCGCCAGGACAACGTCTGCCCAGCACCCGCGATCTGGCGCGACGCTTTCAGGTGCATCCCAACACGGTGAGCGCCGGGTACCGCGAGCTTGAGCGCGAGCGCTGGGTCGAGTTCCGCCGCGGCAGCGGGGTTTACGTTCGAGCCAGCAAGCCCGAGGTCTCCCCCTCTCCGGCTCTGGCGATGGATCAAATGATTGCGCGACTCTTCCGATCAGCGCGCCAACTGGGCGTCACGCTCCCCGTGTTGCGTTCGCGTCTGCAGCAGTGGCTGGAGTTGCAGCCACCCGATCATTTTCTACTGATTGAGCCGGACGAAGAATTGCGCCGAATTCTGGCAGCGGAAATCGCCCGCGCCGTAGGCCTCCCTGTCGAGTCGTGCAGCGTGCAGGACTGTCCGAAGATGCCCGAGGGCGGCATCTCGGTGGTACTTCCCAATCGCGCGGTGGCGGTGCAGAAACTACTACCGGCAGGCACCGAGTTGCTGACTCTGCAGGTACGGTCGGTACCGGCTTCGCTCGCCGGCTACCTCCCGGCACCATCTGCTGCTCTGGTGGGAGTAGCCTCGCGGTGGCCGGAATTTCTGAAGCTGGCGCGTGCCGTATTGAATGCGGTCGGATTCCATCCTGACAGCCTCATCTTTCGCGATGCCCGCGAACCGCACTGGCAGCGCGGGCTCAAGCAAACCACGGCCGTAATCTGCGACCTTCTGACGGCGGCGGAACTTCCGCGCGAATGCCGCGCCATTCCCTTTCCCCTGGTCTCGGAATCTTCAATTTTGGAGCTTCAGCATTACGAAGAGTTTCTTCACCAGCCCATCGAGCTTTCCTGACATGCGTTGGGCACGAACTATTCCACCGGCGCCTGCATCTCATAAACAGGCGGCCTTGGAACGTGGTTACCAAGGGTGACAATCCCATTCCGGAGCCGTCTCATGTAATGGTATAATGTTTAGATTCAGCACCGTAGCTGGGTGGAGGTAAGCCCTCTACGAAGGAATTCAAGATGGCTCGTAGTTCTCGCCGTTCACTCTTCCTGGTAGTTTTTTTCTTGCTTGCTTGCGGCTTCCTGGGAATTTTGTTCGCCCAGCGTTCCGGCCAACAGTCGTCGATGACTGGCGACTCCGAGGTTAAGGACAGCCTGAAGCAGTTCACCGACGTCTACGCGCTCGTTGAGGATAATTACGCCGAGCCGGTGAATGCAGACAAAGCCATCTACAACGGCGCGATCCCGGGCATGCTGCACGCGCTCGACCCGCACTCGAATTTCTTCGATCCGAAATCATACGCGCTGATGCGCGAAGACCAGCGCGGCAAGTATTACGGGGTCGGGATGACCGTCGGTCCGCGCAACAACAAAGTGATCGTGATCTATCCCTTCACCGGCACTCCCGCGTACAAGGCGGGCATTCATCCCGGCGACGTGATCATCGCAGTCGACGGCAAGTCGACCGAAAACATGAGTACCGGCGACGTGGCCGATCTGCTGAAGGGGCCAAAGGGGACCACGGTTCACATCAGCATCTCGCGCGAAGGCGTGGAGAAGCCGATGGAGTTCACGCTGATACGCGACGAGATTCCGCGCTACAGCGTGGACGTTCATTTCCTGATCAAACCCGGCGTGGGATACATGCACGTCAACGGCTTCAACGAGACCACCGAGCACGAAGTCTCGGACGCGCTCGATTCCTTCGGCGACCTGAAGGGCCTGATCCTTGACCTGCGCTCGAATCCGGGCGGCTTGCTCAGCGAGGGCGTGGGCGTTGCCGACAAATTCCTGAAGAAGGGACAGCTCATCGTCTCGCATCATGGGCGCGCGTCCGCTGAGAAGCGTTATGTGGCGCAGCACGGCAATGGCGGCAAGGATTATCCGATCGTAGTACTGGTCAACCGGCAGACCGCTTCGGCGGCCGAGATTGTTTCAGGCGCGATTCAGGATCATGACCGCGGCTTAATCGCGGGCGAAGTTACCTTCGGTAAAGGTCTGGTGCAGACGGTATATCCGCTGTCGGAAAACACCGGCCTGGCGCTAACCACGGCTCACTACTACACTCCGAGCGGTCGCTTGATCCAGCGCGACTACAGCAACATCTCGCTCTACGACTACTACTACAACCGCGACAGCGCCGACAGTTCCAACACGGCCAATCGCGAGGTAAAGCTTACCGACAGCGGGCGCACGGTTTACGGCGGCGGCGGCATCACGCCTGACGTCAATATTCCTCCGGTGAAGGGTAATCACTTCGAGGACACGCTGCTGCAACATTATGCGTTCTTCAACTTTGCCAAGCGCTACGTGGTGAATCACAAACCCACGAAGAGCTTCGAAGTTGACGATGCAACTCTGCAGGAGTTCCGCAAGTCTCTTGACGAGGCCAACATTCCTTACACTCAAGCGGAACTGCTCGACAACAATGACTGGATCAAGTCGAACATCAAGTCAGAGATTTTCACCGATGCCTTCGGGCAGGATGAGGGCATGAAGGTTCGCGCCGAATCCGACCCGGAAGTGGTCAAAGGCCTTGAGTTGCTGCCGCAGGCGAAAGCACTCGCGGACAACGCAAAAAAGATTGTCGCCGAACACAACGCGGCACCGGCGTTCAATCGATAGAGTCCCGGGTGGCTGTGCAGTCTGGAAGTCTCGAAAATTTCATCTCCTCGCCGGCGTCATCCTGACCGAAGCCGTTTTTCAGGCGGAGGAAGAACCCGCCCTGAGCGAAGCCGAAGGGATCTGGCGCCCAGACCGGCAGCGTCGGGAGAGCAACGTCCCCCGCACGACTTCTGAAGGTCGCAAGTCCGAACGTCATAAGATGGATCTTTTTCAATATCATTGGAGAAGCGCGGGATCGTGGTTCTCTTGCCGGCCCAGCTTTAACCCCAGTTGAAACCGGCGATTCTTGCCGGCGCCATGATCCTTGCGGTCGCAGCCGGATGGACCGATCTACGCTGGCGGCGTATACCAAACTGGCTGACCGTACCGGCGCTATTGATCGGGATCATTGCCAACACCGTCCTGAGTGGCTGGCTGGGATTGAAAACTTCCCTGCTGGGCGCGACGCTGGGCCTGGCGTTGCTGTTACCATTCGTGCTGTTGCGCAGCTTGGGCGCGGGCGACTGGAAATTTGCCGGAGCTTTAGGGGCTTTTACAGGTCCCAGCCGGTTGGTCGATCTCTTGCTGGTATCCATTCTCGTGGCCGGAATCATGGCGTTGGTCTTGGTAATTTATAAGCGGCGAACGCGGCAAACGATTCGCAACATCGGGCACATCCTCGTTTCGCTGGTCACCTTCCGGCTGCCGGGAACCCAGGTCTCGCTCGATAATCCGGACTCACTGAAGGTTCCATACGGAGTTGCGCTGGCGTTCACAGTGCTGTTGTATGGGATTCTCTGGAAGACGGGAGTGGTGACCTAGAATGTTCGAGTCCTCGCGATCGACTCTTCGAAAACTCGCCACCGACAGCAGCGGAGCCGAGATTGCGGAAGCCGCCGCCGTCCTGCCGTTGATGTTCATGATCCTGCTGGGAATTTTCTGGTTCGGGCAGGCGTTCAGCATCTTGGGCACGATCACACGGGCGGCGCAGGATGGCGCGCGCGCCGGAGCCGCGCCCTATTGCACCACCTGCACTCCCGGCTCCAATTCGCAGAATCAGAATGCATTCAATGCCGTCCAAGCCTCGATGTCGGCTGCGAAACTCGATCCGCGAAATGCACAATACCTCTCTTCGGTGCCCCTCTTAAACAGTTGCAGCAGTCCCCCGACGAGCGTTGGATGCGACGGCAGCATTGCGAAAGTTTGCGTACAGAGTCCGGTACAGTTCACTACGAGCTCCGGCGGAGTCTGCGGTATCTCCGTCACCTTTCAATATCCTTTCCAGTTCTGGCTGCCTTTTACTTCTCTGAACAAACAGAAAATCTGGCTGAAGGCCTCGGCTCATGCTCGCATGGAGAACCAGTGATGACTGCGGTCCGGTCGGTCTTAGCTAACCACGCCTGGCGGGGGGACCGCGGCGCCCAGTTAGTCGAGTTTGCCGTCACGCTGCCTTTGATGATGGTTTTCGTTGTGGGGATCTTCGATTTCAGCGGAGCCTTCACACTCAAGCAAAAACTCACCAATATCGCCCGCGACGCGGCCCGTGCCGCCGCCGCCGAGCCGGCCAGCGACCTGGGCAACACGTTACCGGTCTCGGTCAGCGACACTTTTCTGGCGGTCAAGAACTATCTGGCTACCAATAACATTAACGACTGTGGCATTACTGCCACCGGCTCTCCGACCGGACTGACGTGGACGTTTACGGCCAACGGGAATGGCTGTGCGAGCTCAGGTCTAATCTTGACTATTAATCGGGGATATTATTTCCCCCAGACCGGAGCTACCCTGCCGTCCGTGGGCTGCACCTCACAGGCTCCTGGCGGTGGGCAGACCGCTGTCATCGGGACCTGCGTGAGCATTCAGTATCCTTACCCTTGGAGATTCGGCCGCGTGGCCAACCTCTTGGGCTCCGCCGTCGCCCTGCCGACCGAAATCAGCGCCACGGCCGTAGCTATGAACGAGAATTGAAATCGAGAATTGAAATAAGTATGAAAGCGCCGGTAACCCGTAGATTCCGTTTTATCCAACCCGAACGCCACAGCGAACGCGGCATGACGATGATTCTCGTTGCCATCGCGATGGTCGCCATCATCGCCATGGCCGCTCTGTCGATCGACGTAGTCACTCTCTACCTAGCGAGGGAGGAAGCTCAGCGGTCCGCCGATGCGGCTGCTTTAGCGGCGGCGCGAGTGATTTCGATTTCGGGCATCACCGGCGCGGATCCCGATACCGCCGCTTCATGGAGGGAAATCTGTGGACCTGCGGGTATTGCCACCCTAACGGCTCAGGCTACCGGAAAGCAGAATCCGGTCGGGAATATCGCTGCGACCGTCACGGTCACATACTCTGTCGGAAGTGGGGGATCGACTAGCTCAAACCCAGACTGCTCCTTGCTGCCCGACGCCGTCGCCGTCAACCCGATGGTCACAGTGAAGGTCACGCGCAACAGCTTACCGACCTTTTTTTCCCGCATCTGGCGGAGAGCGACAAATCCCGTGAGCGCAACCGCTACCGCCGAGGTCTTTAATCCCTCCAACTCCGGAAACTCGGGCAACGGCACCGGTGGAACCATCGTTCCAGTCCAGCCCAGATGTGTGAAGCCTTGGATCGTACCCAATCTGGACCCGCTGAATTCCAGCACTTCGTGCATGACTAACTGTCAGCCTTTTGTTTCTACTAACGATGGCCACATCGTGAATCCTGGGATCTCACTGAATGGGACGAACTCCGGCGGCGTGATTGGAGAGAGGTTTCTGCTAATCCCTAACTGCCGCCATCGCATGACGGGGTCGTGCTCCCTTCGCAGCATGCCGATCCAGGCGAACTATCCTACGAATGGCAACAGCATTCCCACCATTCCGAATCTGGAGTATCTCCCTGGTCAGAGTGAGAATTCTTCGGTAGCGGTTCCTAGCGCAGCGACGGGCGGATCTCTTTTTGAGAAAGCCATCGCCGGGTGCGACCAGACCACGGTCTATTATTGCGGCGTTTCTAGTTCTTCTCCCATTGCTAATGGCCCGAACATGGTGGATCTCGGCATCTATCCAGCGGACGACACCACCAGCGGCGTTCAAGCTCTGATTAACGAGAGCAACTCGAATCCAAACGGGGGCCAGCCGACGGGCCAAGATTATTTCAACGTGTCTGCGAGTCCCTTCGGGAAGCCCTCGGCTTATCCGTTCCAAATCCTGGCAGGAAGGAGCAATCCGCTGCCTGGATTAGCCACGGGCGTTCCTGTCACTTCCAGCACCTCGATCGTTTCCCTGCCGATTTACGACCGGGCAAACCCAATCGCCACTACCGGCACGAGCCCGGTCACGATCGTGGGATTCCTGCAGGTCTTCATCAATGGAGTCGACCAATACGGAAATGTAGATGTAGTCGTCCTTAACGTGGCGGGGTGCGGCAATGGCAGCACTGCTCCCGGTACTCCCGTCACCGGTTCCTCTCCCGTCCCCATCCGTTTGATAACGCCGCCGTAAGCCGACAGCCGTGAATTCTTTTACTGCTTGCCTTTCTAGCGACCTTATTGGTTGGGAGCGTTCTGATCCGGCGGCGATTTCATTTCGAGAGGACCGGGCGGATTCTGCGCCGGTGAAGGATTGGGCGGCTGCGGTGGCACCGGCGGAGGCACGGTGGCTTCGTCGCTATTCGCGTCTGCGTGTTGCACTTCCACCGGAGGCAGGGGCATGATGTCGCCCTCGGCGCGCGCACTGAGAATCACACGATCCAATCGCTGCGGATCGTTGGCCGCGCTCAGAATCAGAAAATTAAATCTGGAACCATTGAGCAGCTTCGCCAGAACTTCCGCTGCGGGCCCCGGCGCGATATCGGTAACCACTTTTTCCTGTTCGGCGCCGGCTGCAATCGAAATCTCGGCGCCCGTGCGCTGCTGCACCGCGAACAAAACTTCTGACAGCGTTGCCTTGTTAGCCCTGATCCCCAACAGTCCATCTCGAAAGGAAACCTCGAGCGTCGGTTGGCTGGTGCTATCTGCGCTCGCTGGTGCCGCTCCCGGCGTGTAATTCGCAACCACCAGGCCGGGACGCGTTGCCGATTGAGAAGAAGAATGTTCGGAAGGATGCTCAGCGCGAGAATGCTCGGTAGCAGACTCGTCAGTTCCCGCGAACGCATCGCCTGCACCGCCGCCCAACACTTTGATGATTACCGTCCGGCCCGACGGAAACACCTGATACGACTGCGCGCTTTTTAAATCAAGCACGATCCGCGTGATCGGAGGTTTGGCCTGAAACAGTCCGATGCGCACATCTTTCACTTCTCCCCGATCCACCGATTGACTGCGCAACTGACTGCTGGGCACGGCATTGGGAAAGTCGATGACCAACCGATCAGGCCCGGTCAGGATCTTCGTCTGCGGGACAATCCGATCGCTGGCTTCCACTTCAATTTCGACCGCATCGTGAGCGCCAAGGACCTTCACGGTGCGAACGGAAGTCTGTGCCAATAGCTCCGGCGAAGTCAGGACTCCACAGAGGCCGGCAAGAAGCAGCCGACTCACGAGAGTTCGCGAAAGCCTGAACATGAATATGTGCACAAATTTTCGCCTGGGAAAGTTTTGCGGGACTCTAGCGCGATTGTAGCAGCCACGGTCGGCGAAGGAACTTACGTTGGTATTACAACCGCAGGTTCGGCCCCAGCGTCAGCACGAGATGTCGAGCTCAACAGCGGTTTTATAGGCTAAGTCCGTGCAAGGCTTTGGCGTGCCTTCCAGTAGATCGCGGCCAGGCCAGAGCCGAAGAGCAGCCATGTGCCTGGCTCAGGAACTTCGCCTCCACCGCCGCCTCCGCCTGGGGTGTTGCATGGGTGTCCACTGGTGTTAGTGGTTCCGGTTGGCTTCTTTTGGATGCCGCAAACACCGGGAAGCGGCGGCGGCGTGATGGGAACCCAGCTCCCATTCACGAAAGGATCGGACAAACCCAGGGGCAACGCCGGTCCAGAACGGTTGACCAACGAAGACTGGAATGGCAGCGGCGGATTCGACATAGCGATTCCTGAGGGGAAAGCGGGCTCGTCGAACGCTGCCGCCGGCGGTTCTAACGTGGACGTCGTTTGCTGTGGAGTTTCTTCTACGCGATTGCCGCAACGAGTCCGCGCCGTGATCTTGCCGTCGGTGATCAGGGTCTCGCCCTGCTTCAGCGTGACTCTGTGCCGGGTAAAGTAAATTTTTTCGCCAATGCGGTAGGAGACATAGGCAGTGCGGCTCAAAAGCAGGCGCACCATGCGGGCGTGATCGTAATCGAAGCCCGCGTAATGGGACGCGATTACCCGATCATGTTGTGCCTTCCACTTCAATTCGCCCGCGCTCTTCACCCCGCCCGACACCACTGAATAGGGATAGACAGGACGGTTCTCGATCTGGCGCAAGGACTCCTGCTGCGTAAGCAACAAAAGGTTGCGGCCGGCGTCAATCGCGTGGCGCTCTTCCCCGCCGGACTTGGATGCCCGAAACAGCGACGGACTCAAATGCTTAAGCGAGATGAAGGCAAATCCAAAGGCCAGGCTCGCGCTGACGACCAGCAGCAGTCCACGCCGAAAGGCGCGATTTCGTCGATGCCGGCGCGTGGGACGGCGCCGGATCACGGTCTCGGCGCTCTCCGATTCAGGTATATTCGACAACTTCTTCCTGCCTTTGACAGTTTGGTCCGGAGGGGGAACATGGACCGAAGACACTTTCCTGCATCATGGATGCATTTCCAGTGCCATTGCCAAATATTTGATCCTTCATGAGAACGAAGGAGATGTGAGCTTTGATCGGCAACATGCTAGCAGACGGTGCAGCCATTTGCACAATATATCTTCGTTGGTAGTAAGGAACTCGACACATCGTTAGTAGCGAGGAACTCGACGCATCGCAGACTTGTCGCGAACGGTTTGCATACCGCGTAGGAAGGTTACTGCGGTAACACCACCCAAGGGCCATTCCCGCGACACTCCAAGCACGCGTAACATGCCCTTAGTCACGAGATCCGAACGGGTCCAGTGCGATCCGCAAGCCAACCTCATGCAAGATTTGTTCTTCGTTTGGTTCCACCCTCGGAACGCATCTCACTCCGGCCGCGCAACTCAATATTGTGCGGCCTATTTTTCAAAAAAATGCGGTGCGCGGCAAGACCGCCATCGCCAGGCTCGATTCGCCTTGGTCTTCATAAACTCTTTTCTTGGGACACGCGTGAAGAGTCGCCCGAAAACATGACAAACGCGCGCTTCGCAGTGGAATAGCGGCCCTTTAAGGGCCGCGCAGCCGAACGAAAATCGGAGCGGACTTGAGCCCGTGTGGTCGCGTGATGCGAATTATCAATCCGTGCCCATCTCTACTCGACTCTCAAACCGATGCGTCCGCTCGCGTTCCTGCTGGTGAATGATCTTACGCTCCAACCTTCCCCGATGCTGCGGCAACTAACTCAGTGAAGTCAAGCCACAGCTGTGCGGGCTGTGCAAAGGGTTCTGCGGAAGTTCAGGGAGTCCCGGCCGAGCGCCGGGATTTTGTTCGTAGCAGGAAAAGAAGATCTGTTGGGCTAGAAACCAGGGAGGCTCCATGACGCGAAAACTGGATGCGCAAGAACCCTTGCTGAATACGGTGGCCCGTAAACTGGGCCGAGCTGCTGGAACGCTGGCAAACCTGACTCATAAGATCACGACGGAACAACCCGCCGCATCGCATAAGGCGTCGGAATCCGCCCCACAAGGCAAGCACCCTGCGAGCGCCCTCCAGAATCGTACCTCCAAGAAGAGTCAAGGCACTCAAAAGAAGCGGGCCACGACCGCCGCCGCATCTCGACCACGAACGATCAGAACGAAATCGACCTCGAGGAGAAAGGCTTAGCGGCGCGTTTGGTACCGAGGCAATTCAGTTTCCAACATTCACAGGCGTTTCGGAGTCCAAGATACATGTCGTCACCTACACTCACGAGTACCGCTGCTCCTCCCGTCGGTGTCGGTAAGACGACATTCAAATCTCCCCCACAATCTCATCGCGGTAAGACAATCATTCTTATCCTTGCGGCAATCGTAATTTGTATGGTGGTGGGTCTTGCACTGGCTTGGGACCGGATTTGGCCATTCACCGAAAAAGCGGTGGTAGAGGATCTGGCGGAAGCGAGCGACAGCACTGTCACGATCCGAAGTTCTCGCCGCACTTATTTTCCTGCGCCGGGTTGCATCCTCGAGGGCATCGAATTTCACCATGGTCCCGATCACTGGACCCTCATTACCATCGACAAGCTGACCATTCAAGGCAGCTACTCAGGCATCATCAGCAAGCATGTTCCGCGTATCACGGCGGAAGGTGGACATGTGTTCATTCCACCGTTCGGCCACAATGTAACCTTTACGACGCAACACTCCAATCTCGTGGTGGACGAGATTATCGCGAACGGAACGGTCGTCGAGTTCGCCCGCAACGATCCCTCGAACAAACCAGTACGCTTCGAAGTGCAGCAAGGCCTACTCCACGACGTTGAATGGAGCCGCCCTATCGCTTACGACCTGAAATTTCACAACCCCGACCCTCCGGGCGAAATCGCAACCCGGGGAAAGTTTGGCGCATGGATCAAGGGCAATCCTGGCGAAACTCCAATTTCCGGTGAGTACACTTTCGATGGGGCAGACCTCAGCGTTTTCCGAGGCATCGCCGGGACGCTCGCATCGAAAGGAAAATATGGTGGGCTTCTCAAGCACATTGACATTGCGGGCACCACGGAGATTCCCGACTTCGAAGTGAAGTCGGGCGGCCACAAAATCAAACTCGTGACCCAATACAGCGCCTACGTGGACGCAGTTCACGGCGACACGTTCCTGCAACGCGTCGACGCCGATTTTGGACGAACCCACCTGATCGTCGAGGGCAGCATCGCAGGCGGACCAGGGCATAAAGGCAAGATTGCCCTGCTCGATCTCACATCCCGGCATGGACGAATCGAAGATATTCTTGGCATGTTTGTTAAAACCCCCCGCTCCCCCATGACCGGCGCGGTTGCCCTCAAGGCCAAGGCGGAAATTCCACCGGGGAAAGAACGCTTTCTCGAGCGCGTAAAGCTCCAGGGCACCTTTGGCATCGACGAGGGAAATTTCTCCAAACCGGAAACCCAGAAAAACGTAAACGAATTGAGCGCAGGGGCAAGAGGCGAAAAAATGGAGGACGCCGAAACCGTGGTCACCGATCTAAAGGGAACAGTCGCGATGGAAGGCGGTGTCGCTGATTTCTCTGACATTTCCTTTGGTGTTCCCGGCGCCGAGGCGCGCATGTACGGCACCTACAACCTTCTCAACGAAAAGATCGACTTGCACGGCAGGATGCGCGTCGACACAAGAATTTCCAAGACCACAACCGGAATGAAGGCACTTCTCCTCAAGGCGATCGACCCATTGTTCAAGAAAAAGAAGAAGGGTGAGGTTGTTCCCATTCATATGACAGGGACTTATGAGCATCCGCAATATGGACTTGATCTCGCGAAGCCAAAAGATCCGGCGCAAGCGTCTAAATAACTCCTCGCGCGATTGTTGTAAACATCTGGTCGCGTCTCGACATCCTAGTTCCTATGTTCGACAGGGCCCGAGCTGTATCCCCAGGTAAAACTTTTTTTGCAGTTCTCCTCCTCAGTGGTTGGGCCCTCTTGCAACTCGCGTGCGGCGGCGGGAGCAGTGGCAGTAGCAGCGCCCCTCAAAATCCCGTCTCCGCCGGACAGCCCACTTTCAGCCATGTGATTCTCGTCATGGAAGAAAATCACAGCTACTCCGGTGTGATCGGCGCTTCGTCCATGCCTTACTTCAACAGCTTGGCCACGCAATACGGTCTGGCAACGCAGTATTTTGCAAATGCGCATCCCTCGATTCCGAACTATCTAATGCTTACTACTGGCCAAATGGAGACCAGCGACGATGGTTTTACGGGAGTCATCAGCGATGACAACGTGGTTCGTGAACTGGTGAAAGCGGGTAAGACTTGGAAGGCCTACGCCGAATCTCTTCCTTCGCCCGACTCTCTTGGCGCCGGTTCCAGCCCTTACGTACGAAGTCACAATCCGTTTACTTATTTGTCGGACGTGCAGAACAGCAGTTCCCAGACGGCCAATATCGTTCCCTTCACACAATTCGCGACCGATCTCGCCAATGATGCGCTGCCTCAATATTCATTCATCGTGCCCAACCTGAATGACGACGCACACGATGGCACCCTTGCTGAAGCCGACGCCTGGCTCCAGACCAATATAGCGCCGCTGATCGCGAGTTCCGCATTTCAGAGTAGCGGCCTGCTCATCATCACCTTCGATGAGGGCGATGCAGCCGATGTCAACCATGGCGGCGGCCAAGTCGCGACTCTCATCATCAGTTCCAGTGCCAAAAAAGGATTCCAGTCGACGACTCTCTATCAACATCAGAGCACGCTGCGCCTCATCCTCGCAGGATCGGGTGTCACCACCTTCCCCGGCATGGCCGGCACGGCCCCCGACATGACGGAGTTCTTCACGGGCCACTAGTCTCAAAGCGCCCCAGCCAGACAAAACTACCCCGAAACCGGTAAGAGAATGACTGAGAGTCCTTTAACCCCCCACGAATCTACGCGATGCGGGGTATAGACATGTTTACCCGTGACTCGTACTTTGAAGCATGCCTGTTTTGGACGCATCGCGGAAGGCGTCGTCCGTTCGGATTCTCGTCGTAGACGACAGCCAACTCATGCGTCGCTGCCTGCGAACCCTCCTGGAACAACACGATTCGTGGAAGGTCTGTTGTGAGGCGACTAACGGTCGGGAAGCGATACAGAAAGCCCAGCAAGCCGACCCGGATGTAATCATTCTGGATTTCCAGATGCCTGAAATGAACGGCCTGGATGCCGCGAAAGAGATCAGACGACAGTCCCCTGAGATTCCCATTCTGATGCTGACCCTGCACATGTCTCCCCAATTGGCAGACCAGGCCAAAAGGATAGGAATTCGCGGCGCCTGCGACAAAGGCAACATCCACTGCGTGGTGGAAGGGATTGACACTCTCCTTCACCATGGCACTTACTATCGAAATTGACTTCGAGTCGGTCGTGTCTTAACACTCGATATCAATCATCTTAGGCACCTGTTACCCTCCTTCGAGTAGGCGTATTCGCTTTCTTGGGGAAAGGTGGGCGCGTATTCCCGTTGCAATCGATAATCTCTCAAACCTCGAGTCCCTCTCTACTCGAGAGCGCGCCACTCGTGTGTACGGTCTTCTGCGGACGATCCTGAATGTGCCGCCGCAATTTCGAACCGAAACCCTTTCGGAAGTGGGGTCAGCCATTGAGCGCCACCCCTGCCGCGACTCCATTCGTTCTACGCTTCGCGATTTCTGGTCGCACCATTCCTATGTTCGTGTCATCTCGGAAGCTGGATTGCCCGATGAGGCTTTCCTGGTTCGAGAATTGCTTACCCGGGCGCTCCGGCATTTCTTGCCGGTGGACGAAGTGGAGGGCGACCTTTATGTACTCATGGATTCCTTGAACCTCAAAGAATCCGACGCGCGTTGGGTCGCTACGTTGCCCGACGAGTTGGTCGCTCCCTGGGCCGACACTTTTCGGCCGTCCACTTTCTCCATTCTGGCCTCCTGCAAGATTCTGGCTCTGCGCGCCACCAATGTTGCGCTGTCGCGAGATCTCATCGCATTCGCCGACGACGAGGACATGACCAAGTCTGCCTTCTTTCATCTCCCCTCTCTCGTCGAGCATGTCATTCGGCATCCCGAAGACTTCCATCTTTGGCAAGAACAGCGAAGCGCTTGTGAAGCTCAGTTGCAGACGGTGAACCAGCAGCTCGCGGACCGCGGATCTTCTGCAAATCTAATCTTCCGTGTGCGCCTGCTGCGGTCTCTTCTGGGACGCATACAACAGGTGATTACCCTCGAGCGCCCAGATTCCGACGCGCGCAAGCTCGCGGTCACCGTAGTCCATGGTTTTGCCTCTCAGCGACGCATCGGAAGTGTGATCAGCGCCACCACCCGCCGGCTGGCGCGCAGCGTAGTTGAGAGAACTGGACGCGCCGGCAAACACTACATCGCCAAAGATTCCGAGCAGTGGGGCGTGATGGGCATGGGCGCGGTCATGGCCGGCATCATCACCTCGTTCACTGCGCTCTTCAAATACTCCCTGGCAGCCGCGATTCATGCGCCGCTACTTTTGGCCATTGCGCATTCGCTGAACTATGCAGTCAGTTTCTTGCTGATGCAGGCCGGCGGATTTCTGCTGGCTTCCAAAATGCCCGCGGTAACCGCCGCGACTCTGGTGGACGCCATGGAAGATCCCGCGAAAGATCACATGGCCAGTCTACAAGCAATTTCGAAGACCCAATTCATCGTAACCGTCAGCAATCTTATAGGGGCGGTTCCGGCGTCCATCGCCATCGACAGGCTTTACTACGTTGTTCGCGGGCATCCATTCCTGCCGGAGCCGGCCGCCGAACACGGCATTCGCATGCTCTTTCCCCTGACCTCGATGACGATTCCGTTTGCGATCATCACCGGAGTCTTTCTCTGGCTGTCGTCCTTGGCTACGGGTGGGACCGCGAATTATCTCGCGCTCCACAGGATGGGTTCGGCCATCTCCAACAGCCTTCGCATTCGTGCCAAGCTTGGACCTCGACGAGCAGAAAAGCTCGCGAACTGGGTGAAGCACCACGCCCCCGGTTCTGTTGGATACATTGTGCTGGGATTTCTGCTGGGCGCCGTGCCCATTATTTTCGAACTCTTCGGTATCCCTCTCGAAGTGCGCCACGTAACCCTGGCAGCCGCCAGTCTTGGATATGCTCTCGACGCCTCCCGACTTTATGGACAACTGCACTGGCCAGACGCCCTTCTAGCCTTCTCAGGAATTGCACTGGTCGGAATCTTGAATATTGTCACGTCGTTTGTCTTGAGCTTTCTCCTCGCCGTGCGCGCCCGCAACATCGGAGATGCAGAATCGCGCCGCTTCTTGCGCGAAGTAGGACGCAAGCTGCTCACGCATCCCCTTTCCTTTCTCCTTCCGGGCGAAGCCGGCCGCTCAGACTAGAAACAATCAATCTGTTTCAATGGGGGTGGACAGGCGCCCGGCGTCAACCTTTTGAGAACTACAGTGCGGACAACGCCGTGGAATGAAATCCCCCTGGGCTTCCGCCCCAGCGGAGCGTCTGATAATAGCCCGGCGCGCCAGCGCCTGGTAGCATCACCCAGATTGGGAACGCGTCCCAAGGGACGCCTGAAGATCTCAGACAGACTCTTTGAGGGCCGCTTGAGGGCCGCGTAAAGCGCGGGAAATGATCCTGGGCTTTAGCCCCCGCGGGCCGCGAGGGCCCTACCTTGCTAGTCCTCAAACCTGCAACTTGCGGAGATACGGAACACTCGCCTTCATTTTCTCCAAATCCATTTCGACAAAATAATTCTTGATGCCCCCAGTTTTTGCCGCGCTAAAGATCTTCTTCCAATCCAGACTGTCTTGACCAACTGGCATAATTTTCTTCGCCTCCGCTGACCAGCCTTGCACGTGCATCGAAATAAAACGCCCCGGATACTTCGTAAAATACTCGGCAGCGACGTAGCCTTTGCTGATGGTCGAAACCTGAAACTGAAACTTCACCAGCTTCGGGTCGAGAAGTCCGAACAAGACATCATAGGTCCGTTTCCCATCCACCGTGGAGAGCTCGAAGTCTTCATTGTGAAGTCCCTGCTGGATGCCTGCTTTGGCAGCACGCTCGGCCATTTTGTTGTATTCGTCAGCCGCCCGCTTCACATCATCCATCGTCGGGTTTTTGGGCCCGCCGAGGCTGGGCACCAGCATTTGCGTTAGCCCCACATCCTTCGCCCAGGCAATGGCACGCTCCTGATTCTCCCGGAGTTCCGCGATGCCGAAGTGAGAACTAACGCAGCCGACACCTGCATCGCTCAAAATCCTCCGAAGCTCCGTTCCTGAGTATTTGGCAAGGCCCGCAAAGCCCGAATCGTCATAACCTACCGGCGAGCATAGCTCAACCATCTGAAATCCCGTGTCGGCAAGTTGCTTGATCGTCCCTGGAAAATCCTTGGCAATCATTTCCCTGACCGGCCATGTCTGGCATCCAATGGGCAAGCCCAGTGGATTGGCGCGAAGTTCGAGGACACCTGCGGAAAGAAAGCTCGCCGCGGCAGCACACGTCGTCGCACCCTTTACAAACTCTCTCCTCGAAATTGTGGACATTTGATCTCCTCCCCTGACAAGTCATTTATAAATCTTGTAAACGACGAACGAGCAGCATACTGGACCGAATTCCACATTCCTGCTGGCAATCGGCAACACCGCTGAAGAGCTCGCGGAAAAGTTGCAATGCCTGCTTCGCCAGGGCCGCGTAGTCCCGCTCAAAATCGGAGCGGGCTTCAGCCTCTGGGGTCGACCTTCCGCGGTGGATGGCCTGTTCCCACCCACTGCACCCTGCCCCTACAGTTCCCACCCGCTGCGGCGTTCCGGGCGAACGTACTTCTGCGCGACCTCCGAGTTCACGCTCAAATTAGAGCGATCCCAGGTAAGTTTTTGCCCCATGCGCGATGCCACGTTTCCCAGCAGTAAGGTCTCGGTGACCAGCCCCTCAAATTCAAAGTTCCCGCCGGGCTTCACCTTTCCTCCCTTACAGGCATCGAGCCATTCCCGCTCATTGCCTGGCGACCTGGGCAGCGTCTTTGGCGGCTGTCTATAACTGTCCATCTTCGATTGGGGAATGATCTTCGGATTGCCGCCGTTGAATGTGCAAATAATTTTGCCGCGATCTCCCACGAAGAGTAGTCCTTCGTCCTCTCCTTCAGCCTCGTTTTTGAAGGGACGATTTTCCTCCAGTTCATCCGGACGCCGCGGCTTCAGGCCACCGTCATACCAGGTGAATTTCACTGGCGGCATGTCGCTGCGCGCAGGAAAGTTGTAGCGCTCAATTGAGGCCAGCGGATAAGTCTCTTCGTAACGGTCGCTGGAACTGGCCTCCACGCTCAGCGGCGCCTCCAGTTTCAACACGCGAAAAATTGTGTCGAAACTGTACGAACCCATATCGCCCAACGCGCCGCACCCAAAGTCCGTCCACCCGCGCCACACAAAGGGCAAGTACGCATGGTTGAAAGGCCGTTCCGGCGCCGGACCCAACCACAGGTTCCAATCCAACCCTTCGGGCACGGTTTCCGCTTCCTTCGGCCGCTCTATGCCTTGAGCCCAGAACGGACGGCTCGACCAGTTCATTACTTCCCGCACCGGCCCAATCGCTCCGTCCCAAATCCATTCGCACAGCAATCGCGTGGACTCCGACGCCTGATTGCCCACCGCAATCTGTGTCGCTACGCCAGTCTCGCGAGCAATTTCCGCAATGCGCCGAGCCTCGTAGATGGTATGCGTCAAAGGCTTCTGGCAGAAAACATGTTTGCGTTTCTTCATGGCCGCGGCCGACACCGCCGCATGCAGGTTGTCCGTCGTACAAACCACCACAGCATCAAGATCTTTCTGTTTCTCCAGCAATTCGCGGAAGTCAACGTAAGCCGCACAGCCACGATACTGCCCGGAGCGCTGCTGGCTGCCATAATACCCGTCCACGATTTTCTGGCAAGGTTCGCGCCCCGCAACCCCGCTGGTCACACCCAGAGAATGCGTCAACTGAATCGGCTGGTCAGGACTAAGCCAGTCCCATCCACTCGTGACACCTAGCAACTTCCGCACAGAATTACAAAACTCATGCGTGTCCCATTGCGGATAATTCGCGCCGGATTTGTTGACGTCGCAAACCGCCACACCTTGCACATCAGGCTCCGCCAAAAAATGAAGCATCACCCGCAAACCCTGTGCCCCGACGCCGATAAACGCAATGTTCACCTTGTCGCTGGGTGGAACATATCCCGCCCCGCCCAACACCCGTCGCGGAACGATGGTAAAACCAATTGCCGCTGCGGCAGTTTGCCCGATAAATTTACGCCGCGAAACCAAACTCGCGATCAACTTACGAGACTGAACCTGCTTCTTCATTGTTCCCCCTAAGCGGCCACCTGCGCTGCATGGTCCGTGTCAGCCTTTGCGATTCACGGTGAACTCTGCGAATCAAGCACCCCAGGCTGAATCACTTCACTTCGAAACTGTACGAGCCGGCTCCGATTCGAACTATATAAGATCCGTTTTCCGCCTTCCCTCCCACCGCATTTCCGCCCTCCGTGAGGTGTGCCCCAGCAATAGCCGGCAAGAAAACTGTCGCCGAAGTGTTCGCGGGGATCGTGACTCGCAGAGAAAACGGCCCCGCGGCAGTTCCCTTCCAATCGCTGATGATCTTGCCATAAATGGAATTGTATTCCGCCCGCGCCGAAGCCATCCGTGTATCGAGATGCGGATGCATCACGATTTCTTTGAAGCCCGGCGAAGCGACCGTGGTATCAATCCCGGCCGCGTAACGGTAGACCCAGGCAATGACCGATCCGAATGCATAGTGATTATAAGAATTCATCGAAGGATCGCCAGTGTCCCCGTTCCATCGTTCCCACCAGGTCGTCGCGCCTTTCGAGAGCATGTACCCCCAGGATGGATAGGTCTCATTCAATAACAGACGATAAGCCACATCGGTTCGTCCATGATCGGCCAGCGTAAAAAGCAGGAAAGGTGTTCCCAGAAATCCGGTCGAAAGATGCCAGTCGCGCGCTTCAATATCTTTAACCAGGCGGTCGATCAACAAAGGTTCAAGAGATTCGGGAGCCATCCTGGTGTAGAGCGCGACGACGTAAGAAGTCTGAGTCCCGGTTCCGACTTCGCCGTCGTCCTTGATGTATGCCCTTTGAAAAGCCGCGCGAATGTTCTGCCCGACGTCCTCATAGCGCTTCGCGTCGGCTTCTTTGCCCACCGCGTGCGCCATCTGCGACATCATGTTGGCGATCAGGGCCCAGTACGCTGTCGCCAGCAGATCCTTGTTCGTGTTTTCATCCGGAGCCAGCCAGTCGGCGAAGTTGGGGCCAACTCCGTTCTTGCGCAGAAAGTCAGGGTTCCTGGTCTGAATGAAATCCATCCAACGCTGCATCGCGTCCCAATTCTCTTCGATCACAGCCTTGTCACCATACTGCGTCCATGTCGTCCACGGAACAATGATTCCCGCATCGCCCCACCCCGGAGCTCCCACATTCCATCCGGAAGCATCCTCCGCCTCCTCGCCGCTCATGGGAAGCGTGTCAGGTGAGACGTTCGTAAACGCCCCCTTGCGAGTCTGTGCATCTACAATATCCTGATTAAATTTCCGCGAGAAAGCCGCGATATCGAAGTTATAGCTTCCGGTTCGCCAGAAAACTCCCGCATCTCCCATCCAGCCCAAACGTTCATCGCGTTGCGGACAGTCCGTGGGAATGCTTAAAAAATTCCCACGCTGCCCCCAGATGCCAATCGACCACATACGATTGACCAGTTCGCTTGAGGTCTCCAATTTGGCTACCGGTTCGCCGCTCACGCTGCTCACGACATCCCCCTCGATGGCGCCGAGCGGCGGCGCTCCCGGGTAGCCCGTCAGCTCGACATAGCGAAAACCATGAAAGGTAAAGTGTGGAGAGTAAGTTTCTTCCTCGCCGCCCCGCAAAACGTAGACATCCGTGGCGTCCGCATTCCGGAGGTTAGCCGTGTAGATCGTCCCGTCTGCATTCAGAAGTTCAGCAAAACGTAACCGGACCTTCACGCCTGCCGCGCCTTTCACATTCAACGTGGCCCACCCCACCATGTTCTGGCCCATGTCAAAGATGTACGAGCCGTTAGCGAGCGGAGCAACGTTCTTAGGCTTTAGCCTAAGAATCACTCGCGCGGGCGCGTCGATCTGGCTGGACACGGCAATGGCCGGCGCATCCGAGACCGCCGCCGCCCTCCAGGTTGAATCATCGAATCGAGGCTTCTCCCACCCCGCCTGTTCCAGACGCGCGTCATACACTTCCCCGCCATAAATATCGGATCGAAGAATTGGTGACGCAGCTGCCTTCCACGACTCATCGGTGATCACCGTGTCGTGGCTCCCGTCGCCATAATCGATTTCGAGTTGCGCCACGAAACGATCGGGAGGAGAAAAGAAGTGCATTCCCACCCAGGTCAACCCGCTCCCATACCAGCCGTCTCCCAGGACAGCCCCGATCACATTGTCGCCACTGGCCAATGAGCTGGTCACATCGTAGGTCTGATACTGCACGCGTTTCCGATAGTCGGTGAAATCCGGCGTTAGGACATCGTTTCCAACCGGCCCACCATTCAAAAATACCCGGTAGCTGCCCAAAGCAGTCACGTAGAGTCTTGCGCGTTGTACTGTCTTCGTGAGTGCGAGCGTCCGCCGCAAGTATGCAGCAGGCTGCGGCAGTTCCCCGGGGTCTCCGAGCCGCTTATCGGACAAGTCCGCTACAACGCGCGCTGATTGCCGATGGGATGAGTTTGCGACACTCGTCATCCAATGCTGATTCGTCGGAAAGCGCATGGTCGAACCATTGGAGCGAGTGATTTTCACCAGGGCTGCCAGCGCAGCCGTGGTAGTTTTGGCTCCAGTGGAGCTGCCCTCCGGAGCCCTCACCGTGACTTCAATCAAGTTTTTGCCAACAATCAGCTGGTCAGAAATATCTCTTCGATCGAAAGTGATCCATCTGCTCTTAGCGCCCACTTCACGGCCGTTCACTTTCGCGACGAAATTCCCCCGCGTCGCCAGCAGTAACACGGCCTGTTTCGGTTTCTCAGAAAGCTTGACGGTGACGCTGAATGCGGCGACCGTGTTCGGCACGACGGCAAGAGCATCCTGCCCCGGAACCCAGATCCAGCGAATCCCGCGCCGGTCGACGTCGTCTTCGGGATTCTTCCAGTGAATCCACTTCGCGTTCCAGTCCGTGGCGTGAAGAAGTCCCATCTCCCACCAGACCCCCTCCACTGACTCGGAGACCTCTCCGCTCGCATCCCATACTCGAACCTTCCAGTAATAACGCTTGCGCGATTCCAGCGCTGGACCGTGATAGGCGACTCCAACCGATTCTCCAGAATTAACTTTACCGCTGTCCCATATGTCGGCATTGCCTATGCGCAGCGCGTCGTCGCTGTTGGCTACCAAGATCTCATAAGCCGACTGCATCCAGTTGCGCTCTTTGTTGTCGCTCTGCCACGACAGATGAGGGGAAGCCGCATCGATCCCCAGAGGATTCTCCAGGTGTTCGCAGCGCAGGTGAACCGGCAAGGCGAAAGTCCCCGGCGTCAACAGAAGAAAGATGAATACCGTGAATCGTCTAAGGCCCCGCAAAATGATCCCCCACCAGACGGCGGCGATGGTTTCATTTCCGACTCATCAATGTCAACGGCGGAGAAACCCTGCGCGCAAAACTTGGTCAGCAAGGGGAATGCTTCTGCAGCACGGCCGCAGAAGGTGTGCATCCTAAAGCTGATTCGCATTCATGACTAATGCGACAGCGCTGCGCAAGCGTGCTTTACTGCCCTCCTGAGCTGGCCGGAGCCTCGGAGTTCTGACCAGCGGGTATCGACGCATTTCGGCTTCAATCGCGGGACCTGCCAAACCCCATTGTGTTGTAATGTCACCCACGACGACGATTTCGCTTGGTGCCAGAGCCAACGCGATCATATGCATTCCACGCCCTAGAGCCTTGCACATTCCATAGAGAGCCTCCTTCGCAGCCGTGTCGCCTGCCTTTGCCAACTTGAGAAGTGCATCAAAATAACGCAACCGTTTGTTTGTGATGTGCTCGTAATAACGTATTCCTGCGCGATTTGAGGCTACGGTTTCCCAGCATCCTATGCCTCCACAGCCGCAGCGCAAGCCATTAGGATCAAGCTGTACATGACCGAACTCGCCTGCTACGCCGGCTTCACCTCGCAGAAGACGGCCGTTGGCAAAGATTCCGGTGCCAATGCCTTCAGACACGTTGACGACAACCAGGTCACTCATGCTGTCGCTGTAACCGAACCAGACCTCAGATAAAGCGCAGGCATTGGCGACGTTATCGACAACCACCGGCAGGCCGATGGCCTGTTCGACACGCGACTTGATCCGTCCGATCGGCCAATCCACATTGGGCGCAAAGATCGACTTCTCAAGATGGGGATCAAAGCGCCCTGGAAGATTAATGCCAATGCCCTCGAACGAACGACCACGATGGGCGGCAAACATTTTTCGAATTGCCCGGAGAATGGTCCCGATTACCTTTCGCGGATTCGCAGGAAGCGAGACTGCGTCTTCGGAAAGGATCTTTCCACCCAGATCGATTACAGCCAAGGTGGTCTGTGCCGGATGTATGTCTAAGGCGAGCACGCCGCGCTGCCCATTGAGATCGAGAAAGGTAGGTTTTCTGCCCCGGGGACTTTCTCCGATCGATCCCTCGATGATCCAGCGCTCGGCGAGAAGCTCCTCCACGATGAGCGAGACCGTGCTCCGTTGCAAGCCAGAAGCACGTGCCAAATCAGCACGAGAAATCGGCCGCCTGGTTCGGATCTGGTTGAAGATGAGATTTCGATTGATCTGGCGGGCAATTCGATTCGACGCGCTCAAATTACCGTTTGTGAAGAAACGCGACGGCGGCATCTTTCTTCTGCTGCCTCCACCTCAATCAGATCTGAATTGCCAGCCACCAGAGTGACCATCAAAAACCTTCAAGAGAGTAACGAAAACGTCAAATTCTTTCAGCAAGTCGATCTTGCATCATTGGTTTACGCAATGCGAATCTCAGCCAGCTCGCAGGCCTGCATCCATTAATTGTGGATCGCAAATCCCCCGCCAGAACGCCCCAAATGTAGTCCAAGTTGTCGATGACACCTGGCATGGGATCGCCCGCTGCCGCGGCCGACGCAACAAACCTCCGTCTTGAACAACCCCTCGTGTCACCCCACTGTTGTGGGGCGAGCTAGGTTCGATTGGAGTTGCTTCTTCCGTTTCAGCGCCGGCCACCGCGGAAAGCGGTAACCAGCGAGGTGAATCGCCACCACGTCAGTCCCTAGAAAATGATCCTTAGCGATCCCTGAAGCGAGCGCCCGCCTCCGATACCGTTCACGCTACCCTGGCCGCTGCCGAGGGTGCTGGTCACTTGACCGAAGTTCGAGGCGCTAATGCTACCCACGTTTGGGTTGCTAAACTGCGGCGTGTTGCTTAACTGGAAAGCTTCGACCCGTGCCTCCAGCGCCGTCTCACGATAGAGACGGAAGCTCTTGGCAAGGGAGATGTTGTCCTGGATGTAGCCGGGACCGCGGAATTGGTTTCTGCCGGTATTGCCCAAGCCAGGGTTCGTGCAAGGTTTCGTCGTGCACCCCGTGGGCTGGGAAAACACAGTTGGGTCAAACCATTGCACTCCGGACCCGATGCCGTGAAGAGCGCGAAACTTTCCGGTTAGTATTGCAGTTTGCGTCGTTCCAGGGGTATTCAGAGTCCCGCCATTCGCAACAACGGTGAAAGGTAACCCGGATACGACCGAAACGATTCCGGCGATCCTCCATCCCCCAATCACAGCGTCCGCAAATCGATTCGAATTGAGAAAAGCACGACCGCGCCCGAAGGGCAAATCGTAGGCGACGGTCTCTTCAAAGTTCAACTTACGATCGAAATCCGTCGGCCCATAGTTTCTGCGCCAGTTAATGAAAAACTGGAGGCCCGTATCATCGTCGTTGATATAACCCAGGCCCTTGCCCCAGGTGAAAGCCGAAGTGAACCACAGCCCATTCGAGTAGCGCTTCGTGAGCTGAACCTGGAGCGACTGATAGTTGGAAGAGAAACCTAGGAAGTACTGGTTGGTCGCCGCGGTGCGACCGAAGGCAATATTCTCCGGATCCGAGGCCGCGCCTCCGCCGTAGGTGCTGGGCAGATTGATGTTCTGACTGCCCGAGATATCAACCCCATGGTTGGCCACGTAGGCGACTTGCAGCGACAGATTGCCGCGGAAGGCCTGCTGCACCGCCACATTCCAGGACTCGACGTAGGGGTTGGTAAAGGTCTTGGGAATGTAGGTGTATACCTGGCTCGTGAGCTGGGGGGTATTGGCCGGAATGATTCCATTGGAAGGAATCGTAACAGGAACGGGTGCCGGAAACCCGGCCTGGAACGTGGCCACGGTCACTCCGTCGGCAAGAACGGCAGGCGTGAAAGCGGAGCTACCTGCGGGCTGATAGCTGTTGTTTGCGCGAATCGGATAGTTATACGCATACGTGTTATCCGGGAATGGTGCGTAGCTGATGCCGAACCCCGCGCGAACGACGGTATCCTTCTTCAGGCGGTACGAGACTCCTGTGCGCGGTGCAAGATAGGTGTAGTGGGTCTTTATGCCCAGATTCGAAGGGTTCCCGCCCAGGCCGGCCAGAACGAGGTTGTTATTGACCGGGTCGTAATTTGAGAATCCGCCGGAGCGCGCGGGCGTGGCCGGTGGATAGAACTCCCAACGAAGACCAAGATCGACGGTCATCTTGGGCGTAGCCTGCCATTTATCGCCTGCGAAGACGAAGAACCACCACTGGCGATAGGCCGGGAAAAAAGTGTTGAGGTCGCGACCGACCTGGCTGGGCTGATCGAGAAGGAAGCTGGCAATGTCGTTCGCAATATTCGTCTTCGCGCCCGCTTCTGAGGTCTGAACGTCTGAGAACGTGAATGCACCACGTGGACTGAAAGTCTGATCTTGAAGCAGGTCGTCGCGCACACGGCGAAGATCGGCACCAAATTTGAAGGTGTGATTGCGGACGATCTTGGTCCAATTGTTGACGAAGTCAATGTTGGCCTCAGCCCTGATCCACGGCTCGGATGCGGAATAGCCCATTAGGGGATTAGTGAACCCACCGTTAATGGTTACCGCAGCTTGTCCGGTCGTGAAGGGCTGTCCTGCAATGTTCACACCGGGAATACCGATGCTGGTCGCGTCGGTCGTGCCATAGTCGTTCGGTTGCGCCTGATTCCGCAAATGGGCGACACCCAGGCGCGCCTCGGTTAAGAAGGTCGACGAGAAGACATGATCGTAGTTCACGCCGGTGCTGTAGGACCTCTGCTTCCCGGTACCTTCAAAACCTCCTCCCTGAGGGCCACCGAGAAATGATCCAAAAGCGGCCTGCTGAAAGGTGACAACACGCTGAAAGCTGTAGCGCCCGCTCAGACGATCCTTCGAAGTGGGGGCGAAATCGATCTTCGTGTCGAAGCTGTCTGTTGTCTTGGTGAAGGGAAGGTTCGTGGTGTAGTTGTTTGAGGGATTCGACAAAGGTTTGGTGGTCAGGGTTCCGTACTTCGCGGCTGCAGCGTTGATGCCCTGCAGGATGGCCAGCGATACGGGGTTGACCCTGGAGAACGGAATCTGATTGTTTACGAATGGGGTGCGCGGGTGCGCGGCAGTTCCGTCGCCGGTGGATGGATCGTAGATCTGGCCAGTGGTGCCAACCAGCGCGCCACTCAGGTCGATGTTTCCGCTGCTGTTGGCTGTGTAGTACCGCGCGTCAGGTATTGTGTTGGTGCTGGAAACAGCTTCGTGATCGTCAGAGCGAAGATAGTCTCCGAAAAAGAACAGTTTGTCTTTCAGAATCGGGCCACCGACGCTGCCGCCAAAATAGTTATACGAGAGATGGCCAAGCTTGCCTCCGAAGTAGGAACGGGCGTTGACGGCATTATTCTGGATGAACTCGAACGCTGAACCATGCAATGCGTTCGAGCCAGACTTGAGAGTCACGTTGGTCACAGCTCCGGTTGCGCGTCCCAATTCGGCTTCGAAATTGTTCGTCGAGATATCGACAGACTGGATCGACTCCGCCGGCGGTATCAGTATCTGCAAGAGGCCCGTCCGCTCGTCGTCGTCGATGCCCTCGAGCTGATATAGGTTCCCTTCCCGAGGCAAACCATTGACTTCTGTTTGCAGGGAATTCTGTGCGTTGAAGAACTGCGAGTGTTGAAAAACCGCGGGCGCAGTACCCGGAACCACGTTGAGCAGTGATTGGAAGTTGCGATTGGTGCTCAGGGGCATTTCGACGACATCCACTCCTTCGATTTTGGTGCTGATGTCGGCACGATCGGTCTGCAGCAATGGAGGCGCTGCGGTCACAACAACCGTTTCCATCACATCGCCGGCCTGAAGCAAAAGGTCAACGCGGATGGACGTGTTGCTCAGAAGCTCGATATTTTCGCGCGCTAACTTCTTGAACCCCCTTGCTTCCGCATTCACCGTGTAAATGCCGGGTTGAAGATCGGGGAAGGTGTAGTTGCCGCTATCATTCGTTGCCGACACGTGAATTGCGCCGGTTGTTGTTTCCGTGGCCGTGACCTTGGCATTGGCAACGGTCGCCCCGCTTGCGTCAGTCACCGTTCCAAGTAGCGTCCCGTTGACCGCCTGCGCAAAAAACAAAGGGCAGAAGGTGAGCACGGAAAGGGCAAGCACAAACCTAGAGAGGGGTCTGATGACTCGTCGTGGAATCATTTGAAGTCTCCGAATTCGAATCGAATTTTAGGCCGCGAAGACTATATTGTTCAAAGTGCGAACCAAAACTATCTTTGTCAATTTGAGATTGTCAAGCAGAATCTTCAAACCCAAGGGCCTCATTCATGTCACCCGTGAAAGCCCATTCGGTAATTTCCGTCGTTACGAAGGGTGGCTACCGCCTCAGATCCTTAAGAAGATCTTCCGCTGGTACATCCAGAACAGGATGAACCAAAAGATCAGGATCACTGCAAAACCGTTAAGCACGGGCTGAAAGGTCGGCCCTGCCATTGCCGATATCGCCCTTCCCATGTGGCGGTTTAAGGCGTTGCTAAAAAAGCGCGACATGGTCCAACTCATCACGTAAACAGCAATCGAGTTCAGTCCGACCACGACCAGCGGGAACGCCCATCGCCGCCATCCTTTCCACTCGATCAGCGTGTAAAAACCGGCCAGGATCAGTACCACGCAACCTCCACTATATAGCGTGTACGACGATGTCCAGACCCGCTTGACGATAGGGCAGATGCCGACCCATTGACACACCAGTCCGAGCAGCAACAAGCCGGTTCCCGCAATTACGAGTCCTCGCAATTTTTGTTTCTTCGATCCTTTGCCCTTGAGCCATTCCCCCGCCAGGAGCCCGAGTATCATGGTTCCCAGGGTTGGTATAAAACTCAGCGTGGACCAGCCGCCCTCATTGAAGACAAAGGGCTGCTCTCGCGGAAAGAGGTTCAGAAACCAAACATCGAACGCCCACGAAAGATTGGAGTTCTTGTTCCAGTGGGAGAGAAATCCTGTGTAATTGTGAGACCAGTTCTGTGAAACTCCAACTCTGGCGTAGTCAAACTGGGGGCTTGGCGCAGGAAAAAGCGCGAAAGCTGCCCAAAAGCAAATCAAGATCAGCACTAGCGTGATCACTTGGGTTCGCGGACGCGAGAATCCCAGCAGAAACAGGAACACGTAACCCAACCCGATCTGCGTCAGCGTGTCTTCAAATGTGAAGTAGGTTTGAGGCGCCGAGAGAGACCGAAGAAAGATTCCGAGGGAAATCAGAAGTAGCGCACGCCAGACCGCATGCCCAAGCATCGGTCCGAAGGTTTGTCCCTTCATTTTCCGGCTGGCAATGGAAAATGGTAGGGCCGCGCCCACCAAAAAGGAGAAGCCCGGCTGGATCAGGTCATGCAGTGAGCACCCCTGCCACTCCACGTGCTCGGTATTGAAAGCGATGAAGCGCCATACTGCGCTGTGCGGAAATGCGCGTGCCACCTCAGGCAAACGCATCTGTTCCGCCAGCATCAGGATCATCACTAGCCCACGGAATGCATCCAGCGAGATTAGCCGAGAGGCAGTTTCAACTTTGCGTTCAGGTTCTGGTCTCGGCGTTTCCGCTACGGGACTCTCAATTTTTGCGCTCTCGATCATAAGGGGCTCTTGCAACCCAAGTCGAAGTTCGATTTACGTAACTCAAGTCTGAAGTGCAAAGCCTGGAGAATCCGAATGGACGTTCCAGTTGCCGCGCGTGAAATCCGGGAATTTCTGGGGAGCGCCATTCTGTGCCACAGATGTTTCACTCAAGGGTGTAGGCGCACTCCAGGCGGCGGCATCGTAGACGTTGATATCGGGCACGAGACCCCTTTTCAGGCAATCCATCAGCCGGTAATTCATGATGTAGTCCATTCCGCCGTGGCCACCCATCTTGCGGGCGAGTTCTCCGGTTGTCTTCCAGAGCGGGTGCTCATACTTCTCCCGAAACGCATCAATGTTCTCCCAGTCCTCTTTCTTTGCGCCACCCTTTGGGCCGTCGTTAGGTCCATCGATGGGTCCATCAATGAAGACACGCGGCGGGTAATCGGCGAATATTCCCTTCGTGCCCGAGATCGAGTTGAGGCGACTGTATGGTCGTGGGTTCACCACATCATGCTGGAGAAGAATCGTGCGGCCTCGTTGGGTTCTGATGATACTGGTGTTCATGTCCCCGCAGGTGTACCTTTCGGCGCGCTTCGGGTCCCCGTCGGCGAAGTTCGCTTTCACATACGCGCTCAACGAGGCCTCGGACGAGCTCACCGAAACCATGTAGTCGAATCTGTCGCCACGATTTATATCCATGTAATGGGCTACTGGGCCCAGTCCGTGCGTCGGATACAGATTGCCATTGCGCTGTATGTGCGGAACCCGGCGCCAGAGGCCTTCGCCTTCACTCGATGTCAAAATGCTGCGCAGGTCGTGAAGGTAAGCCGCCTCTCCATGGGTGATTTCGCCGAAGAGTCCGTCACGCACCATGCCCAAGACCATCATCTCGGTAGACCCGTAGCAACAGTTCTCCAGAATGACGCAATGCTTGCGAGTAGCCTCCGAAGTCTCGACGAGGTCCCAGCACTCCTGCAAGGTTGTACAGGCCGGCACTTCGACAGCAGCGTGCTTGCCATTTTTCATGGCGCTGAGCGCCATCGGAACGTGCCAGTTCCATGGGGTCGCGATGTAGATGATGTCGAGTTCGAGTTCGGTCAGATTCTTGAAATCCCATTCGCCTTTGCTGAACCCTTTGGGCTCTGCCTGGCCTGCGTCGGTCACCGTCTTCTGCGCTTTCGTCACCTTCTCAGGCACCAGATCGCATATCGCCTTAACCTCTACCTTTTCAACTGCGAGGAGATCCTGCAACAAACTTGTACCGCGTCCGCCGACGCCGATGATTCCCAGGCGCACCCGTTCTCTTGCCTCGAACGGGACGCCGATCATCGTCGAGTTCGCACTCTTCGGGGTGCTGGCACTCGGTGTGCCGGCGCTGAGGTCCGGATTCAAAATGTCATTCGCAATCAGAAGTCCCGAACTGCCGATTGCGGTGCGCTTTATGAAACTGCGTCGCGAGATTTCTTGAGATCCTTTGTCCGTTGCCATGCGGCGGCCTCCTCCTAAATGCGATTCGTTAGACGGATATTAGTTCTACACCAAAGCATGTTGATCTCACGCATGTGGTCGCAGCACGGCAGACTCACAGCAGAGATAACCGGCGGGCGCAGTCCACCATGATCTCGGCCTCCCAAGCGGAACGCTGTGGATTTTCGGGGTGGGTACGATCGCTCGGAATCCGCCCGATGAGCTTCAAGAACACCGCCGCAGAATGCTTGTATGCAGGAATGGGTGCGCGAAAGGCGACGTTTCCCAGGTACTGCAGGGCGTCCGAAAGGGCATAGTACTCGGCGTCTCCGGTCTCCCAGAGTCGGTCTCGCTCGGCAAATTTCTCTGGCGCAAACGCGGCAAGTCCCAGCAAGTAGTCCGACCCGTATTCAATCATATTGATCCCCAGGTCGTTCCCTGTGTATATGCGAAAGTCGGGCCGGTATGCATCGCGAAGGGAGAGTCGTTCAAGTTCCAGAAAACGGTTGAGGGAGGAGTGTTTCATACCTTTAATCTCTGGGATGTCCATCAAGCGCCTGACAGTCTCCGAGTCGTAGATTTCACCGTTCGCAGCAAACATCGGGCCCAATTCGAACGCCAGTACATGTGGATAGTCTCGACATGTGTCGCGATAGACCTCGGCTATTCTTGCCGGAGACTTACCGTGCATGCGAGCTGTCTGGAACAGGATCGGTATGCCATCAAAACGAACGATGCTGTCTATCTGCCGGCGATAAAGCATGACAGCGTCGTCTCCGGCGTCATGTTCGATGTACGCGCCGGCCACAAACGGAATTCCTTTGCCGAGAGCCTGCCGCGTCCAGTCCAGCACCTTTTGCTTTTCCGTATCGCTCAAGTAATTGACGTAGCCGGTGTCCATGTTCACGGCATTCATGAGCCCGGCTTCATGGGTGGACGTCAGTTGCTTCGCAAATGCCTCGACAGCGACCCGGCCGTCTGGCTCGTATGGGAACAAGGCGGCTGCCATACCCTGCACTTTGCGTCGTGGTTGTTGGCGCTCGAGCAACTCGTCAACTTTCATGCGTAATCTCGACGATCTCGATCTCCCAATCTCGATCTTCACAACAGGCTCGGGTCCGGTGCCCGAGAAAATCGATGTCAGCGTCTCTTGGCCTCCTTCAGTTTTTCCGCCAGGTCAGAGTTCTTGTAATATTCGTCCAGCGGATAGCAACCGGAGGGCAGTCCGTTGCGTGGTGCAGTCGTGCAATCGCTGAAGGTCCTGCAAACCAGCTTGCGGTGGATCTGGGCGCCTGCCGTTGCCTCCCAAAGAAACTCAGGATAGCTCAATACCATTCGGCCGAGCCCTACGAAGTCGACCCATCCTTCGCGCACCGCTGCCTGCGCTACATGAGGCAGGAAGTCCTGCAGGTAGGTATAGCCCGATCCCACCATGAGCAGGCGGGGAAACCGCCGCTTGAGGTGACGGGTCACGCTCATCTGCCGGGCGACTCCAACCAACGGGTCTTCTGGTGGCAGATATCCGTCGGAAGGCGGGTACAGGGCCGGGCGTTGGATGTGCGGATTGTAGTAAGGACTTCCGGCTGTGATGTTCACCAGGTGGATTCCAAGTTCCTCCAATAACGATAAGAAGCGCTCGGGCTCATTCAAGTCGCTGTCCGTCGGGTCGAGCGGATTCACGCCAAATCCCCAGCGGTACGGAAGCAAGTCGGGGAGCGTTTCTGGAACTCCGACGGAGGATTTCTGTTGGACGCTCTGGCTTAGATCATGGCGGAATGGCACCGTATCAATCGCGGATAGCCGCACTCCAATGTGCAATCCCGGCGAGCATGAGCGAATCCCCTGCACAACTTCCCGAAGAAAGCGTGTGCGACCTTCGAAGGTTCCCCCGTAACGTCCCTCCCGCGTGTGAGCGCTCAGAAATTCATGGCCCAGGTAGCCGTGGCAATGCTTGATGTCCACGAAATCAAAACCTAATTGCCAGGCGATGGACGCCGCCCGATGAAAGTCTTCTATGATCGATTCGATTTCCCCGTCGGTGAGCAGAGGATAGTCAGGAGGCAACTTCAGGCGCCGGTCCAAAAATGGATGGTGATAAAGAATGCGCGGTTCTGGACGGGCCTGTTCGTTGGGGCGGCAGTACCGACCAGAGTGGGTCAATTGCAAACCCATTATCAATCCATCGTCGCTGCCGGTTGTAAGAATATGCTGGCGTCTTAAAACGGTTCGCAAGTGCGCAAGGCTTTCTTGCATTCGCGGCGCGGCGAGAAGCTGATTGGGGTTTGCTCGTCCCTCATGGGAAACCGCAACCGCTTCTCCACCCCAGATCAGCTTGGCGCCGCTTCGGCCGAACCGCTGCCACCGCCGAACGGTATTCTCCGAAGGCGCCCCATCTGGTGTGCCGTCCCACCCTTCCATGGGCTGAACAGCGATCCGGTTGCCAATTCTGAACGGACCGCGGTGCAGCGGCTGGCGCAGCGGCGATTGGGCTCCAGTCACGATCTGTGGATCGCAGGGGATCTGCAGGTTGAGGGTCTTCACGTGAGCCTGAAAGAGTCCAACATCCTTCAGGGTGCCCAGGCGAAGTATCGCACCGCCGCTCACGTGACCCTCCGGTGCGCTGGTAGACCCAGAACGGCGAGTCCGCCCAGCAGCGCGATACCGGCCAAAACAAAGCAACTCTCGAAGTAGCTTCCGGTGGCATCGCGTAAGCGGCCTGTCAGCCAGGGCGCGGCGCCATCCGCGATGCCGCCCGCGGTCAGGATCACACCCAGCAATCTTCCCAGAATCTCGATCCCAAAGATTTCCGCTGTCATTAGCGGAATGATCATGTAGTCGCCGCCAAGCCCTATCCCAAAAATGGCGGCAGAGACGTAGAGGACGAGGCGGCTAGTCCCGAGGAACAGCAGAGGGATACCGGCGGCGACGAGCAGGTAGGTTAGTAGCATGACGTACTTCGTGGAAAAGAGATCAGCTAGCCAACCCATGAGTAACCGGCCCGCGATACTGAAAGCAAGCACCGTTGATAGGACAGCTGCGGCATCCCTTTGCGTGAAGTGCCGGTCGAGACTCAGGAAAAGTTTCAGGTTCTGCTGAGTGCCGCTCACGGCGGCAATCGAGCACACACTTCCCAGGGTCAGCAGATAAAACGATACTTGATTGAATGCGGCTTTCAGACTAGCGGACGTGCCAGGTCCGTCGGCTGTTCTTGCTCTTGGTGGTTCCTTCACCGAAAGCGCCATCGGTAGCGAAACGGCGACGATCGAAACGCCCAAGATTCGCAGAGCGGCCTGCCATCCAAAATTCTGGACGAGCACGTGTGATATCCACGGCACCGCTGCTCCCCCAATGCCGATCCCGAGATATGCGAAGCCCATCGCCTTTCCGCGCGATCGATCGAACCACCGCGCTAGCAGTACCTGGTTGGGCAGAGGGCCTCCACACACATAGCCGAGCGCGTTGAAGAAATAGAAAAAGTAGAACATTCCGAGACTTGAGATCGAGCCCAGCCCCACAAGGGCGGCACCCGCCATCGAGATGCCGACCAGCATCATGCGGCGCGGCCCGAAGCGGTCGACAACCCATCCTGCGAGGAACCCGAAGACAGGTCCGACGACGAGTTTGCTCAGAGCGTTGCCGGACGTAACTTGAGCGTGGGTCCAACCGAACTGCTGGATCATGAAGTCGTAATAGAAAGGCAGCCCCCAGAGGGCAACGCCGACAATACAGAACAGCACCACAAAAGCCGTCGCCGCTGCCTGGTACGCCTGAGGCCAGCTCGCCGGAGATTGAGTGGCACCTGGCCCGGGTTTTCGTGACGACGAGCACATCGATGCTGCCGGCGCGGCAGGGCCTTCGCTTCCCAGTCCTGTCATCGGGTGTCAGTCTAACCTAGCGAGGAGTGATCCGGCCGAGATTTTGCGGAGGATAGTTCCCAGACCGCGAATTACTACGGGAGCGCCGGTGAGAATTCACTCTGAACATAAACAATGGACCCGGCGTCATGTGACAGGCTCAAGCCCCAACGGGTCTTTCTCCAGAGTCCAAATAGGAATTGTCTTGCCGGTTGCAAATTCATAGCACAGTATGCTCTTTTCTCAGTGTTGAGCTCGCAGCTTGATGTCCACGCGAGTTCCCTTGATAGAGTAGGTCTAATTCGCAAAGGGCGGCTGCAAAGATTCGGCGAGCACCGTCCGGATAGCCGATGTTTTAAGATTCTTTCTCGCTTCTGACAAGATTTCAGCAGGAGAGGAAACCAGGGGAATGCGGCGCAGAGATTTATTGAAAGGTGCTGTACTCCTTCCGGCATTCGCTCGAGCCGACGCCGCCACCCTCTTCCCACTGGAGTGTGACTCTGGCTTTGGACCACGAGCTGAAGAACGTCTGGATCAGGGCCCGTTTGACATCGACCAAGACCAGGGTTGGCAAACGGTGTTGTTTACGACGCCATCCGAACGGCCGCTGCGTAATCCGGGACTCGGACTCGTCGGCTATAGCTGGGAAGAGAGCGGGCCATCTTTGGCCGCGCGCGCGGGACGGCAATCGCTCGAACAGCACGTGGAGAAAATATCGAGCTTGCCCTTCGTGGACGTTCTCTACATCCGGTGTGATTGGCGCAATGTGCAATCGCGACCCGGACGGCTTGATCTCGAGCCGGTTTGGCGCCTGACTCTGGACGCGGCCAAACGCAAAGGACTTCGAGTCGCATTTCGGATTCAACTTTCTAACACTTCGTTTCAGCCGGAACAGGTTGCTCTTCCCCCTTTCCTGCGCGATCGCGTGCCTCTGGTAAAAATCGGACCCATTCCCGGAAAGGAACGCGCCGAATATAGGGAGCCGCGCTACGATCACCCAGAATTTCAAAAGGCATTCGCGGAGCTGAACGATCTGCTTGCCGCCGAGTTTGAAGGCAATCCCCTGATCGAGTGGGTAGATCTCATGCAGTATGGGTTCTGGGGCGAGGGACACACCAGCAATTTTCCCAACCCTTTTCCTGACTACGTGACGGCGCAGCGAACTTCGATGAGCATGACCACGCGGCAACTTGACACCTGGAAAAAGACGCCGCTTGCGGTCAACACACAGCCTGACATCAGCAAGGTGGGGAATCGCACTGTTATCGACATGGCGGTGCGGGCCGGCGCGTGGATGCGCTCCGACAGCATTATCGTCGAAGAGCCAGTCCAGATCGAAGAACTGGCCAATCGGCCACCCTGGCTGGCGGCCATCATCGAGGATGGTTACTTCCGCCAATACGACACGCAGAAATTGAAACAGGATGCGGCCGGAATCAACGAACTGGAGAATTACATGCTGCACGTTCCGGATCTGAGAGCGAATTATTGGTCGCTATGGACGGAGGCTGACAATCTGGCACGCTACAACGAGATGTATCCCCGCGGATTCGAGCGTTTGCGAACTAGTATTGGATACCGCCTGCGGCCTTCGTGGGTATGGCAACGCAAGCGATATGACACTTTTGAACTGATCGTTTGCGTGGGCAATCGGGGAGCGGCCGGAGTTCCGGGGATACTCTGGCTGCACTTGGACAGTCCGGACAAGAAGATAAGCTTGCAGGGCGCGCTCGATCCGGGACATCCTCATGGCGGCGGAATCCGACAAGCTTCTTTTCTACTTCCGAAAGGTTACAGTGGCAATGTTTTTCTGTCCGCCCAGCTTGAGATTCGTCCGGGCGTGAAAAAGCCGGTTGCCTGGGCCTCTGAACAACCGGCCAACCCAGACGGTTCACTCACCGTGGAACTGAAGAGTGAGAGCGATCCGGGTTGGCGGAAGGGAGTTTGATATAAAGGCTTGCGTTCAGCGTAAAGCTGTACGTAAATCTCAAAAACTCTATGCCGCCTCGCGACTTGAAATGTATATTTCTGGCCCCATCTCCGCGCGCGGTATCCGACATTTTTGATGAAAGCGATCTCGTCCGCCTGCGTGCCATCGGAAATGTGGTTGTTCACCAGGACGGCCCTGTGACTGACCAACTGTTTGGAGACCATGCGGCGAACGCGCAAATCATCATCGGCCAGATTGATCTTCCGGAATCACGGCTGCGACAAGCCACGTCGCTTAAAGCGGTGTTTAATGTGGAGGGTAATTTTTTCCCCAATATCGACTACGACTACTGTTTTCGCGCGGGTGTACGAGTGCTCACTATCAGTCCTGCGTTCGCCGAACCCGTGGCCGAGGCTGCGCTTGGCATGGCAATTGATCTTGCCCGGGGCATTACGCGATCCGACCGTCGTTTCCGGCAAGGGACCGAGGAGTACGGCTTAGCGGCGAACCGGGACGCATTCTCCCTTTTCGGCCAAGAGGTAGGTCTGATCGGACTGGGCGATCTTGGTAAAGCAATTCTGCCATTGCTTCGCCCGTTTGGTTGTCGTATTCGCGCCTACGATCCGTGGTTGCCGGATGAATATGTTCGAAGCCTGGGTTGCGAACCAGCTTCGCTCGACGAGATCTTGCGGCGCTCGCGCCTGGTTTTCATTGTGGCTGGAGCTACATCGCAGAATCAGGGCTTCCTGGGTGCAAAACAGTTCGCCTCTATGCAGCCGGGGTCTGCCGTCGTGTTGGTCAGCCGCGCCGCGGTCGTGGATTTCGACGCTATGCTGGAGTCTGCTGAAAAGGGACACATTCGTTTTGCGACCGACGTTTTTCCCGAAGAACCCTTATCCGTCACGCACCCGGCACGCCGCTCTCAGAATTCCATCTTTTGTGCGCACCAGGCCGGCGCGTTGCAAGGCGCGATCAAGCAGATCGGAAGGATGGTTGTGGCGGATGCCGAATTGATAGCGCGGGGTCTGCCGCCGATTTTGTGCAAAGCCGCGCAGCCTGAAACCGTGGCGCTGTTTCGCAGCAAACCGGTCAGCAAGACTTAGTGTAGGCATCCTTACGCTCAGATTGGTCGAACGCCAGATTGGTCAAACGCTAGATTGGACGAACCAGACCCCGCGTGGTGGCCTCCGTGTTGCGCACCAGCAGCAGAACCAGAATCATCCCCAGAAAAGGGACTAGCCCGGCGACAATGACAATCGGATCGAAGGAATGTCCTAACATGGCGCGGCGGGCGTCGGAAAAGTGCCCGATAAGTTCGAAGGCCACGACCGTACCCAGCCCTGCCGCGGTTCCGCTCAATCCGCTCACGCTCGCTACCGATTCGCTATGGAACAAATCCGACGGCAACACATTGGCCATGGTCGAAAAAGCGGCATAGGAAAAAGTCGCCAGCGCAAAAAGCAAAGCGAGCAAATAAAGATTATTGGTAAAAACGGTGGCCATTAGCACGGTCACCCCCAGACCACCGAAAATAACTACCGCCTTTCTGGCGCTGCCCACCGACCAACCCAGCTTGATCAGGTAGCCCGAGACAATGCCGCCAGAAAAATTCCCGAGATCAGCAGCCAGGAACGGAATCCAAATCGCAATCAGTCCGCTTCTGAGTTCGATCCCTTTGGCTACTAAGTAAATGGGAAACCAATCGGTAACGAAAAACCAGACGGGATCGGTGAAAGCCTTGGCAACGATGGCGCCCCAGGTTTGCGGCAAGACCAAGAGTTGGCGCCAACCCAGCGGGTTTCCGTCCGAGCTTGGCGATGGCGATTCTTGCTTATCCGTCAGAATCATCTGCCGCTCGCTGTCGCTGATTCTGGGATGGGTTTCGGGCGGGTGATAGAGCCAGCGCCACGCGAGCACCCACAGAAAACCTAGCATTCCGGGAATCGCAAATGCCGGACGCCAGCCCCAGCGGAAGTAAATGGAGAGAATGAGCCAGGAGGCAATCGCGCCACCAACAGACGACCCGCTATCAAATAATGCTGTGGCCAGTCCCCGTTCGCGCGATGGAAACCATTCCGAAACCGCTTTGGTGGCGGCTGGCCAATTTGCCGATTCGCCAGCGCCCAACAAAAAACGGAAGGCAGCAAAACTATAAAATCCTCGGGCCAACGAAGTGAGCACGGAAACGACCGAATAAAAGACTACGGTAAGAGACAGGCCGCGCCGTGTACCGATCCGATCCATGAAGCGGCCAAACACGGTCTGCCCCACCGAGTACGCCAAACGAAACCCGATCACGATGTTCGCGTAGTCGGTGTTGGTCCAGTGATATTCAAGTTTGAGAAAGGGAGCGAGCAGGGAAAGCGATTGCCGGTCTAAATAATTAATGATGGTGGAAGCCAGAAGAATTCCGCCGATCCACCAGCGTAAGTTCGAGATCGGCCGACGGGCAGGAGACTTGCGCGGCGCGGTGATAACTGGCTCTCTGATAATTTGCCTCAGGTCTGCAGCGCTGCACTCAGGAGCGCGGCTGGCTTACTTAAGAATCAAACTCGCCCACTTATTCCAGCCATCTCCTGCGAACCTCGGAACGAGATTACCCGCGTGCAATGCGCAGACGTAAATTACCGAAATCCCGCCGCTCTACTCGTAAGACTCCCTTCGAGTTGGCGCGAATCCGTTCCGTACCAGCGGCCACGCCCGGAAGGACGGCTGTTGGCGAGGATGACACATTCAGCCCGCCGAAGTTGAGCTCGTAAATGCAATTCGGCTGCAAACTGGTAATGATCAACGATTCGCAAGCCAAGTCTGGCAACGACACTTCCCCAGAGCTGACCATTGAACCCATCGTACTGAACAACACCATGGGACCCCGTTCGAAGGCAGCGCCCTGGAAATGGACACCATCCAAGCGCTCCGTTCGCTTTTGCCCGGTCTTCCCGGTGCTCCCCATTTCAAGCACGTGAAGGAAAAAATCTTCCTCCGCCGGCAAAGCGGGCGATACCTCGATGCGCCAACTGCCGGGCACCACGTTCTTGTGATTGGAGCTGAGGATTTTGTTGAAGTCCTCGCCCCAAAACAGTTTCCACATGCGCCGGAGTTTCGGATCCTCCGGCAAAGGGGCTCCCTGCGCCGGATCAAGGGGCCAATTTTCGCCCGATCCCCACGCTCCGCCGTGGTCATCGCCGGGCGTGAAGAATTCGTTTCCCCTGCCGCCGCGCCGGGTGACTACGCGCTCCTTGGGTAGAAGCGAGTGCACCAGCAACTCTCCGGAGCCATCCGCAAAGCGGAAGGTTCTGGCATTGCGGAAATCCTGAGCAGTCTCCATTCCTGTGCCGGATTGCTGGTCCACCGCTGGCTGATTTACCCCATGAAGCAACCAGACTTTTCGAAACGACGGATCTGTGCTGATTACGTGATCGAAAACGAAAAGAACTTCATGTCCGGGTACGTACAAAATTTCACGCGTGAAGCGCCGGAGCTTTTCGCGAGCATACGCTTTGCTGGCATCACCCATCGCGTAGTGATAATGGCCGGGAACATGATCGACCAAGAGCATGGAGCCCAAATCCCACACATCGCGGGTACGGTTCCAGTCCTCAGGGCTCCGGATGGTGTTCCAGTAGCGTGAGGAGTCCATGCGTTGTCCGCCGTCGTTGGCCGCGGGCACCACATTGTCTGACCAGAAGAACTTTTCCGCGGGATCGTAAACCAGCATGGAATTGTGGGCTACCGTGCGTCGATAGTAGTTCAGGTAGTGGGGACTCTCAGTATCGGTATAGTCCGCACCGCTGTCGATGGCGAGATAGCCACCGTGGTAAATCGTGAATTGATTTTGATCGAGGTGCTGGTGTTTGGCGAAATATGGTCCACAATCGAACTCGATCCAGGTTGAATCCGCCTTCCAACCATCCCGCATCACCAGATGCCCTACGCCAGCAAAGTAGCGCTGACGGGGCAATTCCTCTTCGCTGGTCAGAGCCGGATCCCGCGGGGCAACCTCCGGATCGTCCCACAGAAACTCTAAGACCGGCAGCACCCATTGCTTAACGAAGAACCCGCTCTCGCGCAAAAGCCATGCACTATAGGGATCCTTGAAACGGCTTACGGCGTAGCCCAGCACGGCGGTGTCTCTTGAATCCAGAATCGGATATTCATTATCGCCCTCGCGCGAGGGCGTTCCGTCGGGAAGAAGCTTGTAGAGGTAAGTAGGGCCCATGTTGCGAAACACGGAGAAATGATGAGCAGGGTCCACCCCTGTCGTGGTACGCGCCAACTCTGCGATCAACGTTAGCGATGCCCACGTAATGCGCATGTAGTCCATCGACTCGTGGTAGCTTCCATCCGGGCTCACCACATTTGTAGTTTCGAGGATGTTGGCAAAACCCTTCGCAATCTTGTCGCGCCATGTCTGATTTGAATCGGAATACCCCTCAATCGCCTCGCTGGTAAAGGAAGCCAAGGCGAGGTAGCGCAAGGCATAGTTGTGATATGACATCTCACCGGGATTCGAAAAATCGGGAGTGGCAATCATAGCGGCCGCACCATCTTTCAACTCGCCCGCCACCCGATCCTTCAATGCGTGATCAAAACCGCGGTAAGCAAACAGCCAATCGAACGCCAGCGACCATCGTGCATAGTCGACCCAGGAACGGGAAGGCTTTCCGTTGGCCGACACGTGTTTCGTTCGCATCTCAGCGACTGCGCGCTCGGCGAACACTTCGTCCCCGGTCAATAACCACGACAATGCCCAGCCTTCCATATCTTCCGATGGACGTCTTCCGGCCGCGTAGCGAGTTTTCAACAAGGAGAGACCCGTAAACGGGTCCGCGTCCGCAATCAACAAGCGCGGACGGCGAACTTGTTCCTGGGCCCGAACTGGCCATCGAGCAGCCAGCGCGGACACCGCCAGCACGGTGATGAAGTCACGCCTTCTCAATTTCTCTTCCTTGCTATTTATTCAAGCTCCCAGGGTGTGCCGCTGAACCGCGCGAAAAATCGACAAAAACTTTATAATAAGAAAACGAAGACAAACGAAACCACGTAATTCTCATAAGATTTCACAAATGTTCAGGAAAGCCTTTATAGACCTCGATCTACACGTCGACACCTCGGCTGTCGTTTGCATGCTATTTTCTTTCTTCTCTAAGGTGGGCGCAAGTGTATAAATATTCAAACCACCATTTTGGCGGGGCCGCTGTGTCAGGCGCCCGAACCGGTGAGGATTAATTTAATGCGCAATGGCAAGGATTCTCGTTTACTGGCGGAACAGCGGCGCCGAAGAATTTCCGACCTAATCGAGCAAAAGGGCCAGATCACGGTAGGAGACCTGGTCGAAAAGTTCTCTATTTCCGCGGTGACGGCCCGCGCCGATCTCGACGTTCTATCGTCGCAGGGAATGGCGATACGCTCGCATGGAGGCGCTGTCCGGCAAGTGGAGGCGACCCAGGAGTATCCGCTGCGCTTGAAGAAAACTCTACACCATGCGGAGAAAGTCCGAATCGGGCGGGCGGCAGCGGAGCTCATCCAAAACCATGAGACCGTGATTTTGGACTCCGGGACCACTACGGCGGAAATTGCTCGGCATCTGAAAGCTCGCCGGCTGCAATCGGTTACTGTCATTACCCACGCATTGAACGTCGCCTGCGAGTTGATGGACGCTGCAGGCCTTTCTGTGATCATGATCGGAGGACTGCTTCGCCCCGTGTCTTGCTCCTTCGTGGGACCGCAAGCGGAGGCGATGCTCAGGGAATTTCGCGCGGACCGTCTTTTCCTGGCCGTCGACGGTTTCGACCTCGAAATTGGACCTTCTACTCCGGACGTACTTGAGGCCCAACTTAACGGCATGATGATGAATATTTCCAAAGAGGTCAATGTAGTGGCCGACTTCAGCAAGTTAGGCCGGAGGAGCGTTTCCCGCATCGGTCTGCTCTCAGGCGTCCACCGATTAATCACTGACACTCGGGCCCCGGCGGAATTCAGCGAGGCCCTGCGCAAGGCAAAGATCGAAGTGATCACGGCGTAACTTCGGCCTTGGCCAAACGCGTCAGGTGATATGCCAGCATTCGGTCGGGCAGCAACAAAGCCTTTCGAAATCTAGCGTCCACCTCAGCGGTCTGGCCGAGTTCCTTTGCCAGGGATGCGGCGGTATATTCCCACCAACTGGGATAGGAGCTGGTGCTGCCGCGATTTTCCGCCTGCTCCAGAGAGGCTTGCAGGCGGTCGTGCCATTGCACCGGATCGAACCCGGGCAATTTTTGACCCGCCAACCAAGCCCACTTGATCTGATCAGAGGCGGAGGCTGCAGCGGCGAGTTGGAACTTGGATCTGGCCTCGGCGGATTCTCCGCAGGTTGCCAATACTGTGCCGAGTAAGTAGCTGGTTCTGGCGGATTGAAGGATGGGCTCAAGCCCGTCGCGCGTGAAAGCCAATCCCGGAACTTCCGAGCCAAGATTCCGGGCGACGGTCAGAGCTTCGGCGCAATGTTTTTCCTTTGCTGAGGCCAGTGCGCGCAGCAACTGCACTTCAACCCATACCTGGCGAACGTTGGTCCCACCCTCTTCGCGAGGAAAGAAGCGCTTGTGGAAGAGTTCGGTGGCACGGTCGAAATCGCCCGCTTCCGCCAGGTTTAGAATTAATTCGAAGATTAACGCCGGCGGCGCAGAATCCATCTGCGGATATTTTTCCAGGGCTTCCACCCGATCGCGCGCGGGACGGTTCAGCAAACTGAGAGACTGGTCCATTCCCATGTAGATCGCGATGTTGGTGGGATCGCTGCGCAATCCATTTTGAAATGCGGACAGCGCGCGTTCAGGATCATTCTTTATTTGAAGCAACGCCAGTCCCATACTGGCGCTCAGCACCGGAGGCTCAGGACCAAGGTTGCGAGCTTCCGACCATTCTTCGAGAGCGGAATCCGTCAAGCCGCGAGAGAAATAAAACGTTCCCAGGAGATAGTGAGCGGTGATGTCCGAGGGACGCGCGCGTAGAGCCGCGCGCAGCACCAACAGTTCCTCGGCCGTGCTGGGAAAAATATATGCCGTCGACAATTTGGCAGCAGTGGCGTAATCGTCCGATCCTGACTGTCCAAGTTTCTCCCGGCAAAACCCACGGAAGTAAGCAACTATTGGATGATTCGGCGGAGCCACAGCGCCCGGCTCACTCTGATCCTTGACCACCGGTGGATATTGTCTCGAGAGCACGGTCAAGGCTTTTTGGTAGAGGCCGAGCCGCATATACTGCGCGGCGATGTTCAACACGCGATTGGAATCGTCGGCAAGATGAGCAAGATCGGGGTTCCCAAGTTCGTCTTTGAGAAAAGAACTGAGGGGAAAGCGAGCCAGCCCATCTCGCGCCAGTACTTGTGCTTCCTGGGGCTCGCCGGCACTGTTTTTCACCGCGACCAACTCCTCCAAGGTTCGAAGGTCGTTGGGAGCGGATTGCAGAGCTCTTGTCAGATGGCGCTCGGCATCGCGCAAGTCCCCGTTGCGCGCCTGTAACTCTCCCAGGGCCAGAACGGCTGCGGAATAGAATGCTGGAAGGCGCTCGGCCTGTTCGAAGGCAGCGCGAGCGTGATTGGTCTCGCCGAGTCCGGCATAAGCAATGCCCAGGTAGTAGGAGATCTCTGTGTCGGTGGTGTCCCGCGCATGAAGCGGTTCCAGAAACTGCTTAGCTTCCGGAAAGCGCAGCAGTCCGGCAGCAAGACGCCCTGCCGCCTTCCCGGCCGCGAAGCTATCGGGAAACTTCTGCAGCGCTTCCTTGTAGGTTTCTACAGCTTCCAGATTTCTGCCGTTCAGCTCCTCGTCTTTGCCAAGCTCAACCCAATCGTCGGCACTGCGTTTGTCGGGCTCCGAAATCTTGTAGGACGGTTGCGGACCAACGTGAATTTCGGATTCGGGAGTCCAGTCATATTTGCCCTCGGTCTGGCGCAGAAGGAACGCGCCTTGGTCATCCTCAATCGCGAGCGTGTACTTGGCCTGCGCGTCGGCATTCGGAAACTCATGGATCCAGGTGTGCTCAGGGGTGAGATCAATTACCTCGTGAAACACTTGCTGCTCGCCCTTCAGAATGGATACCGACGCCCGCCGGATAGGATGGTTCGCATTAAATCCGACGCTGAGGGCGCTGTCTTTGCGTTTAAGGCTAGCCACTCCGGAAAGATTGGCGCGCGAAATTCCGCCTATCTCGCGCGCCGGCATCCAGTACTCTGAGAAACACAGCAGTTGGCGGGGCTCAAGAAATGCATAGGTTTCCTGATTGCGAAACAGGCCGGCTTGGACCTCGAGATAGCCGCTGTTATCGTCGGAGAGCGCCTTGCGCCAATCCAAGCCATCGGCGTCGACGCCCCAAGACCAGACTTTTCTGGCTGGGACTTCTTCGTATTCCGCAAAATGCGCGGTCCCCGTGTTGGTGTGGGGATTCCATACCCCCATGAAGTCTTCCCGGCTCCCGTAGCTGAACATGGAAACTGGTCCTTTGGTATGGTTGCGGACGACACTGTA
>CAWCVQ010000010.1:0-305754 GCA_963799025.1 uncultured Acidobacteriaceae bacterium
CTGAGGCAGATACTCCACCAGCTTCATCAACAAGGTGTCGAGACCATCCTTCTTGCGCGCCGAGATCGGGATCACCTCAGCAAAGGGATGCAAGGCGCTGAAGCGCTCGATGAGCGGGAGAAGCTTGGCCCGCAAAACCAGATCAATCTTGTTGATCACCAGAAACACCGGGCAGTCGAGCTTTTGGATAAGCTGCAAGACAAACGCGTCTTCACCGCGCTCGCGTTCCGCACGGGCCGAAGAGCCTAGGGGCAGTTCGCTCTGCCGGGCCGCGTCCACTAGAGGATGACAATGTCCCGGCTCTCCAGGGCCTCGTAGACTTCCTGCATCATGCGCCGGTCGAGTTGGGAGCCCGGCCGGTGAACCCCAGGGGTGTCGACAAAAACGATTTGCGCCGCACTCCGGCCCTTGCGCGCGGGCACTTCCAGGATTCCCTGGATTCGGTTGCGTGTGGTTTGCGGTTTGTCGGTAACGATCGCGATCTTCTCGCCAATGAGCGCGTTCAGCAACGTCGACTTGCCTGCATTGGGACGGCCGAGGATGGAAACGAAACCAGATCGCACACTCTAGTGTAGACCGGGACTACTAGCGGTCGTCGTCGCTCTCAACGGCCGATACACGAACCCGTTCTATTCTGCGGTCGGTCGAGGCGACTACTTCGAAACGCAACGATTCGGCAACGATCACTTCACCAGGAAGCGGGATTCGTCCGGCAATCTCGCTTACCAGGCCCGCGACCGTCGCGGCCTGGTACTCCTGCTGGATCTGATGGCCGCCACTCAAGAGGTCTTCAAGCCGGGCTACTTCCAGATTCCCGGGAACCAGCCACGTGCCGCCTGCCTCGTGCACCGGCGCGTCCTGCTCGCTGTCGTACTCGTGCTCATCGCTGATGCGTCCGACAATTTCCTCCAACAGATCTTCGATGGTCACCACGCCGGCTACGCCCCCATACTCGTCGATCACTATGCGCATGTGCTGCTTCTCGCGCTGCATCTCGCGCAGCAGTTCATTGACTCGCTTGGTTTCCGGGACCAGGGCGGCTGCGCGCTGGATAGTGGCCACAGTCTGCGTGCCGGCGGCGGCATCGGCAATATGGAGCAAGTCGTGGGCAAAGGCAATCCCGGTTATGTGATCGAGCGAACCTCGATACACCGGAACTCGCGAATACGGTGCTTCTTCAGCCCGGAAATAAAGTCTTCCAGCGTCATGTCCGCCGGGACCGCAAAGAGATGCGGCCGCGGGGTCATGACATCACGCACTACTTTATCGCCGAACTCAACCGCGGAACGGACCAGATCGCGGTCGCCCTCTTCGATGATTCCCTCTTCCTCACCTGCTTCGATCAGAGCCTCGACCGCCGCCTCGCTTGGATCTTCCTCCGGGTTTCCCGGCCGTGGCTCCGCCAGGGCTGCGATCGAAAGCAGAAAGGCCAGCAACAAAGTAACCGGGAGGACAAGGTACAAGAGCACCCGGATGACAAACGTCAGGCGCACCACCCACACTCCGCCAGTACGGGTGAAAAAGACAAATGGCAGGAATTGATTGAATAGAACGATGACCAGCACGGCGCCCAGCACGGCCTGGGCCACCTCAGCGACACTGGGCGGAGCCCCATCGTTCCCCGCAAAGAGCAGCACACCGAAGTAGAGGGCCAAAGACGCCAGGGAGAATTGAGTGAGGACGGCGGCGGAAAGCGCGATCCGTTCCCGGCTGAGGCCCAGCCGTGGCTCCACCTTCAGCTCCCAGACGTCGATGTTCTCCTGAAACTCACCGGAAAGGAACTTGCCGGTCTCTCCGTACAGCCTGGCGATGTAAGACGAGAGAGTCAGGATGAAGAGCAGAAGAGCGATGACGACGGCGGAAACAAGGCTCATGGCTTTCCACCCCGCTTCGGGTGGCGGCTGCGCTCGACCAGCCCGGCAGGTAAGGCGAACTGCTTGCGCAGGCGGCTTTCGCGGCGCAGCATCTGACCTTGATCGTGTTCGTGATCGTAACCGGCCAGATGCAACAAGCCGTGCAGGATCAATATCTTAACTTCCATCTGCAAGGTGTGCCCATGATCCGCTGCCTGGCTGGCAGCAGTCTCCAGAGAGATGGCCAAGTCACCCCCCTGCCCAAGGCTCGCGGCCTCGGGCAATGCCGGGAACGAGAGCACATCGGTGGGCTTGTCCAGACCCCGAAATTGAAGATTCAATGCGCGCAGACGTTCATCGCCGCAGAAGAACGGAGAATTCGCCGGTTAGATCAAGCGCTTCTGCAGCGCAAGCCAAAAACCGGTTCAGGTCACGCTTGCCCAGAGCAGAGGCCGGCGTCTTCGCTCGGGCAGCTTCGATAACATCATCTTGCCTGCAGCGGTCTCACTATAGGTAATTGCCGCTGAAAATGCCTTGCTGGGGCTTTTCACCAGGATAAGCCCCGCCTCATAGATTCCGGTTAGGACATCGTAATCGTTAAAGCCGCGTCCAGCCGCAGGCTTTATTGTATGGCACGAAAATGCCCGCCTATTGCGGCTTTGGCTCCGATTTGGCGGGCACGCCTTCGCGCAGGTTGAGCGGCAGCTCCCTCTGGGCCCGGCCAAAGCTGTCGTACGCCCGGATGACCCGTTGTACCAGGTGATGACGAACTACATCGCCATCTTCGAAATGGCAAAAACGAATGCCATCTACACCGCGAAGAATCTCGATCGCCTCCACCAGGCCGGCTCTTCTTGGGATTGGGCAAATCAATCTGGGTTACATCGCCGGTTATGACCGCCTTGGAGTTATTGCCCAGGCGGGTCAGCAACATCTTCATCTGCTCGCTGGTGGTGTTCTGTGCTTCATCCATGATGATGAAAGCATCGTTGAGCGTGCGGCCGCGCATAAATGCCAGCGGCGCTACCTCGATCACGTTGCGCTCCAGCATCTTGTCCACCCGGTCCTGCATCCAGCAGGTCGTAGAGCGCGTCGTAAAGAGGGCGGAGATAAGGATCGACCTTTTCCTGCAGGGTACCGGGCAGAAAGCCCAGGCGTTCACCCGCCTCCACCGCCGGCCCACCAGGATGATCCGGCTCACCTTCTTCGCCAGCAAGAGCAGAAGCCGCCATGGCCACCGCCAGGTAGGTCTTGCCGGTGCCCGCGGGGCCGACGCCAAAGACCATATCGCACTCTTCGATGGCTTCTAAGTAGCGCCTCTGGTTAATCGAGCGGGGCTGGACTATGCGCTTGATTCCGGCAGAGCGCTGCTTGCCGCTATCCACCAGGCTCCGCAGGCTGACCGCGGGATCCGCCGTCACCAACTTAAGCATCCCGTGCAACTCCCCGTTGCACAGCAGGGCCCCGTTGCGCCGCAAATGCTCGTAATCGGCAAAAACCCTTTCAAACCGGGCAATCGCCTCCGGGGACCCCTCCACATGCAGGGCGTCGGATCGCAAATCGACGCGGACATGCAGATTTTGCTCGAGCAGCCTGAGGTTCTCATCGCGAGTCCCGAATAGGGGCTCTAGGTTGGGCGTGATTTCCAGCGCTTTCTTCATCAAGCGGTGAAATGACCTCCTATCAGATCCGAGAGGACTGACAGGATTGATCGGGGGAATTCGGAACAAAATTGGCGGGGGAACCGGGGGACGGGAAACTGCTCGTGCATCGGATGCTTAGCCGGGTTGGCGGTAATCACCAGATATTTCCCGTGGATGGGCACAGAGTAGCGTTTGGCGACCAGCACGTCAACGACTATTCGGTGAATTCTCATCTAATCAAGATGCGGCGGAGTGACGGACGGCTGCAATGGGACACGTGCCGGTATTCGTGGGAGCCATCAATTGACCCGGACCGTCAAAGCCCGTAAACTTAAGGTTTGCGGGCGATCTTTATTCTTCCGCCTGCTCCCAGTTCAAAGAAAGCTAAGGGTTTACCATGGCAAATCATGTGTCGGCCCGCCGGCCTGCTGCGTCACGAACTGCGCCGCGTCAAGCACGACGAAGCTATCGCGCTCGGCACGGCTACCGATCCCTATCAGCCCGCCGAGCGCCGCTACGAAGTCACTCGCACAATTCTGCAGGAGTTCGCGCTTCATCGCGGCTTCGAACTCGGTATCGTCACCAAGTCGAATTTAATTGCCCGCGATCTTGAGTTGCTGAAAGAAGTGGGGAAGACGAATCGTCTCTCCGTTCACGTTACGATTACGACTCTCCATGTCGAACTGGCGCGAATTCTCGAACCGCGCGCACCACGGCCCGATCTCCGCCTCGACGCCGTGCGGGCTTTGAGCCAGGCGGGGTTGCGCGTCGGTCTGAGTTGCTCACCTGTGGTTCCGGGAATCACCGACTCGCCGAAAGACCTCGAAAGCTTAATTCGAGCCGCCGCCGATGCCGGCGCCGACTACGTTTTCGCCAACCCTCTTTTTCTGAAGCCGTGCTCGGCAGCCATCTTTCTTCCCTTCCTCGAACAAAACTTCCCGAATCTCGCTGAGAACTACCGCCAGCGCTATCAGGATCGCGCCTTCCTTCCGCCGGCGTATGGCAAGCGGCTGTCGCATCTAATCGCGCGCCTGCGCGAGAAATATAAGATCACAAGCGCGCGGCGCCCCGCGTATGCAACAAAGTGGCCGGCCCAGGCTTTGGACGAGCAACTGAATCTGTTTTGAAAAGCCTTTCGCCGCCAGTACTAAGGAGCAATGTCTTCCCGGCGGCTTCTGCGTGCTCGGCGGTGAAAGAAACTTCTTCTATAATCAACCTCCCATGGCCACCGTCCTCCCACCTGCTGGACCTGCAGCAGAACGAGTTCCCTTCGGCGCCCGCTTGCACAATTTCTGGAGGCGCGTCACCGAAGGTCTTGAGGTCAGCCAACTGTGGTCGCAGTTCGAGTCGGAGGCCCGGACCAGTTATCGCCTGTACTCGCGCGACGTCGAAGCGAAAACGCCGGAGGGCCTGACGCGGCGGGGACGGCACCTGCACGTTATCAAGGAATTCTTCTGGGCAGTGTTCGAGAAGCTTTCGCCCGCGCGCCGCATCTTGCTGCTCCTCGCGCTCATTTTCCTGGCGCTTCCGCACGCCGCATTCGAACGTACGGGCGGGGACGGCAAAGTTTATGCCGTTGAATTCGATCTTCACTTCGGGGCGGCGCTACTGCTGCTTTTGCTGTTGGTTCTGGAGATTGCCGATCGCGTAGTGATGAAGCGCGACTTGCAGATCGCGCGCGAGATCCAGACTTGGCTGTTGCCGGGCGCGCCTCCTCAGATTCCCGGCTTGGTGGTCGCTTATGCCACGCGTCCAGCCAACACCGTGGCCGGCGACTACTACGACGTCTTTCCGCGCCCCGGCCGCGCGAACCAAGAGAATCGCGTGGTGCTCGCCGTGGCCGATGTCGCCGGCAAGAGCATTCCCGCGGCCATGCTGATGGCCACCTTTCAGGCGAGCCTCAAAACTCTTTCCACGGCGCAGGTGGCCCTGCCGGAACTTGCCTCTAACATGAACCGCTACGCCTGCAGCAACAGCCAGGGCGGATTGCGTTTCACCACCGCGTTCCTCGCGGAATACGATCCCGTGCGCCGGACGGTTGACTACATCAATGCCGGCCACAACAACCCGATTCTTCGGCGTGCCAGTGGACAAGTCGAGCGGCTTGATGTCGGCGGCCTGCCTTTCGGCATTCAGCCCGAAGTGAAATACGACTCCGCGACCGTGACCTTAGCTCCTGGCGACTGGCTGATCATCTTCACCGACGGATTGGTGGAAGCAGAAAACGCTCGCCAGGAGGAATACGGTGAGCCGCGACTGCTGGCCGCGATTGAAGCTGGAAAATCGATCGCGCCTGCCGAAATGCTCAAGAGCCTGATGACAGAACTCGATCTCTTCGTCGGCAACACTCCTCAGCACGACGACGTCACCTGCATGCTGCTGAAAGCTGGAAGTTTTTAGAAGCTTTCAGCTTTTGGCTCGTAGCCAGAACCGCGGCGTCTTCCAGACGCGGACGACATTGCCTAACCTCAACCTTCCTTGAAGATTCCGGTCGTGTTCGCTGACTGCGGCGAACGGTCGTATCTGATTGGGTTGACTGCGCCGACGATGCCAGCTCTTCGTGGATTCTGACGGGCAATGAAGCTGCGACTGCAAGCCTAAGCTTCCCGTGCGTTCTGAAAATATCGCAACGCGGGACTGACAAGAATTGTCAGTTTGCCGACGCATTCTGCTAGCGGAGGGGAGTCGCAACACGAGTAGAGAGGACTGAAGTTTGCCTTTCTGCTGAAAACAAAGCGCTTCGGAAGTGCCCCGTCGGAACCGAGGTAACTAGCGGCTTTGGCGAGGCAAGTGCAAATATCGTCACGACTGCGTCATTCGTGAGCAGAATAGATTCGACGAAAAAAACGAGGGAAAATCGAGATGCGTAAACAAAAGGGTTTCTCACTCATTGAGCTGCTGATCGTGGTGGCTATCATCCTGATCATTGCAGCGATTGCAATTCCAAACTTGATGCGCGCCCGTATGTCGGCCAACGAAGCGTCGGCCGTGGGCTCGGTTCGTAGCATCAACACTGCCGAAATTTCCTACAACGCGGCGTACTCGAACATCGGCTTTACAACCGTGCTGAGTCAGTTGGGTCAGGCCGCAGCCGGTGCGTGCACGCCTTCCACCACGACGGGATGCTTCATCGATTTCTCGCTATCGGGCGGAGTCAAGAGCGGCTACACTTTCACGCCGGCCCTTGGAGCTGCGGGCGCAGGCGTACCGTTAAACGACTACAGCATACTTGCTGCACCCACGGTCCCGAATCAGAGTGGAACCCGGTACTTCTGCTCCTTTGAAGATGCCGTTGTCCGCTCTTCCTCGGCCATCCTTGCCAATCCGTGTCCTCCCGCGACTGCGGCGCTTCAGTAACCATTACTCAGTTTGGCGAAGTACCTGGGGGAGGGTACAAGCCAGGGAGCAGCGAACGCAAGTTCGCTGCTCTTTGTTTTTTTGTCTCTCGATCCCGTTCTGATGTCCAATCTCTGTCTGCCAATTCGTGGCAAGGCGACAAAAAGTGTCAGTTCAGTTTGGCCGTTTCACATGCTTTGGACCAGGTTTCAATAGCGATTGTTATCCGCTAACTCCTGAAAAAACGGCACTTTGACCTATTCATCCAGACGGCAGTGCGAGATTGAGTGTGGACACCGGCTTGCATGGGACACATGGGACGTTTTAGAAAAACGGGTAAAAATTCAACGTAAGGAAAAAGGGGGAACTAGAGATGCGTAAACAAAAAGGCTTTTCATTGATCGAGCTGCTGATCGTGGTGGCTATCATCCTGATCATTGCAGCGATTGCAATTCCAAACTTGATGCGCGCCCGTATGTCGGCCAACGAAGCGTCGGCCGTGGGCTCGGTTCGTAGCATCAACACCGCCGAAATTTCCTACAACGCGGCGTACTCGAACATCGGCTTTACAACCGTGCTGAGTCAGTTGGGTCAGGCCGCAGCCGGTGCGTGCACGCCTTCTACTACGACGGGATGCTTCATCGATTTCTCGCTATCGGGCGGACTCAAGAGCGGCTACACTTTCACGCCGGCCCTTGGAGCTGCGGGCGCAGGCGTACCGTTAAACGACTACAGCATACTTGCTGCACCCACGGTCCCGAATCAGAGTGGAACCCGGTACTTCTGCTCCTTTGAAGATGCCGTTGTCCGCTCTTCCTCGGCCATCCTTGCCAATCCGTGTCCTCCCGCGACTGCGGCGCTTCAGTAACCATTACTCAGTTTGGCGAAGTACCTGGGGGAGGGTACAAGCCAGGGAGCAGCGAACGCAAGTTCGCTGCTCTTTGTTTTTTTGTCTCTCGATCCCGTTCTGATGTCCAATCTCTGTCTGCCAATTCGTGGCAAGGCGACAAAAAGTGTCAGTTCAGTTTGGCGTTTCACATGCTTTGGACCAGGTTTCAGTAGCGATCGTTATCCGCTAACTCCTGAAAAAACGGCACTTTGACCTATTCATACAGACGGCAGTGCGAGATTGAGTGTGGACACCGGCTTGCATGCAACACATGGGGCGTCTTAGAAAAACGGGTAACAATTCAACGTAAGGAAAAAAAAGGGGAAACTAGAGATGCGTAAACAAAAGGGCTTTTCATTGATCGAGCTGCTGATCGTGGTGGCTATCATCCTGATCATTGCAGCTATCGCCATTCCAAACCTGATGCGCGCCCGTATGTCGGCCAACGAAGCGTCGGCCGTGGGCTCGGTTCGTAGCATCAACACCGCCGAAGTGTCCTACAACGCGGCGTATTCCGACGTCGGCTTCACGACCGTGCTGAGTCAGTTGGGTCAGGCCGCAGCCGGTGCGTGCACGCCTTCTACTACGACCGGATGCTTCATCGATTTCTCGCTATCGGGCGGAGTCAAGAGCGGCTACACTTTCACGCCGTCCCTTGGAGCTGCAGGAGCGAACGTACCGCTAAACAACTACAGCATACTTGCGGCACCAACGGTCCCGAATCAGAGTGGAACCCGGTACTTCTGCTCCTTTGAAGACGCCGTTGTCCGCTCTTCCTCGGCCATCCTTGCCAATCCGTGTCCTCCCGCGACTGCGGCGCTTCAGTAACCGTTACTCAGTTTGGCGAAATACCTGGGGGAGGGTACAAGCCAGGGAGCAGCGAACGCGAGTTCGCTGCTCTTTTTTGTTTTCATAAGGTTCCTGTCTCTTGCCAGCGGAAGTCCGCGAAACTGACGACAGAAATTGTCGTTGGAGCAAGGTTCACCGTTATGGCAACAACTTCGCGGTATCTTTTCTAACACTCATTCGCTGAAAATAGGCATGTTAAGGTTACCTAAGAGAAGGGCAATCGGCCCCAAACGTGCCTACAAACTATAGCGGTCTCAAGCGGATGTCGGAACTCATATCCGCTGGGTGAGGCAATCTGACTAATTTCGACAGGATCCGCAATGCGAAAACAGAACGGTTTCTCACTTATTGAACTGCTGCTCGTGGTGGCGATCATCCTGATCATCGCAGCGATTGCCATCCCGAACCTGCTGCGGGCTCGCATGTCGGCCAATGAGGCCTCCGCGGCAGGCTCGGTTCGTAGCATCAATAATGCCGAAGCCTCTTACAACGCCGCGTATTCGAACGTCGGCTTTTCAACTTCACTGCCTGCTTTGGGCGGGACAAACCCTTGCACCCCGTCGAGCAGCAGCGGTTGCTTTATCGATGCCGGTCTCTCCAACGGGACCAAGAGCGGTTATTCTTTTGCGGTGCAGGTCGGTTCCATCCCTCCTGCAGGCGGCTTAAATCTTTCATATAGCGTCACCGCAACACCTCAGGCGCTCGATATCACTGGTACGCGATACTTCTGCTCGTTTGAAGATTTTGTCCTGCGCTCGTCCAGCGCGGTTATCGCGCCGCCCTGCGCCGGGACAGTAGCGCCCCTTCAGTAATGGGATGCTCCAAGGTAAACGGGGCAGGCACAAGCTGGACGCAAGACAGGGGTCCGTTGTTCCTGCCGACGATCTGGTAAGCAGTTACGAAGGTACTTCGAGACTCTCTCCGGCACATCCGCTCCTGTGGTGGTCCTCGTATAATTGCTCCATCTATGCTGCTGAAGTCGGAAGATTCGCTCACACCTGCGATGGAATCGAGCGTCACAAATCAGAGCTTATTTTCGTCTCCGCGAAAACGTAGCGTTGTCCTCTCGCTGTTACTGGCCCTCGCCACGCTCTCTGTTTACAATTCGGTTGTTCACAATGCGTTTATCAACCTTGATGACAACGATTACGTAACGAATAACAAACAGGTTCAAGCGGGTGTGACTGCAGCGACATTCAGATGGGCGTTGACCACCTTCCACGCAGAGAATTGGCATCCGTTGACTTGGTTTTCGCATGCCCTGGATTGGCAGTTGTTTGGAAAGAATGCTGGGGGACACCATTATACGAGCGTCCTCTTCCATGCCTTGAATGCCGTGCTTCTGTTTCTGCTCCTGCAGAGCGCGACTGGTTTCACGTGGCGTAGCCTCATGGTAGCGGCGCTATTTGCGTTGCATCCGGTGAACGTAGAGTCGGTAGCGTGGGTGGCGGAGCGTAAGAACGTCCTCAGCATGATGTTCTTCCTGCTTGCCCTTTTAGCCTACGGTTGGTACGCACAACATCCTTCAGTTCGACGTTATAGTTTGATGGTGCTGCTCTTCATCTTGGGGTTAATGGCGAAACCTCAGATCATCACCTTGCCCTTCGTTCTGCTGCTTTGGGACTATTGGCCGCTGCAACGGTTCGGTTTTGGCCAGACCGGCGAACCTCCCTCCCGCTTTGCGCGGGCATCGATTGGACGGCTGGTTCTCGAGAAAGTACCTCTGTTACTTCTTTCCGCTGCCGACGCAGTTATTACCATACGCGCGCAACACACCGCGGTTCATACCGCGATGGCAGAGTATTCCTTTCACACGCGGCTGGCGAACGCGATGATTGCCTACTCCCGCTACGTGGCGCACGCCTTCTGGCCGTTTCGGCTTGCGCCTGCGTATCCACTGCTGGACGATGCCATTCCCTTCGTGCAGGTTCTAACGGCGTGCGCCTTCCTGCTGTTGGTGACGGGTTTGGCATTGGCATCGCGGAAGCGCTACCTGCTGGTGGGCTGGTTGTGGTTTCTCGGCACTTTGGTCCCAATGATCGGAATCGTGCAGGTCGGCAATCAATCCATGGCCGACCGTTATGCCTATATTTCGTTCCTTGGCCTATTTTGGATGGCGACTTGGGTTATTGCGGAAGCCGCTCAGGAGTGGCGGATTTCACTTCGTTGGCTTGCCGTGCCGGCGTGCCTGGTACTCGCCAGCACGGCTTTTCTCACCATTCGACAAGTCAGTTACTGGCACGATAGCGAGACCTTGTGGAGATACACGCTTAGCGTCACCCACAGCAACTTCATGGCGCACACCTATCTGGCGGGAGAACTCACTAAGGAAAACAGGCACGAAGAAGCTATCGCGGAATATACCCAGGCTGAGCAATTCCATCGGTACCCGCTGGAACAGGTCGGCTACTTTGCCGACTATGAACTGCGCCATGAGCATATTTCCGGTGCGATCGCAGACGCACGCCGTGTGCTTCAGGGCACAAATGATCGCGATGCCCGCGAAATGGCATTCCGAGATCTGGGAATCGCAAACACCAAGCTCGGCCAAGCGACGGAGGCCAGAGACAACTATAATCAGGCGCTGCAAATCGATCCGCAGGACCCCTTCGCCTTAATGGGCATGGGTCTGCTGGCGTATCGCGACACCGACTTCCGAACCGCGGCGGAGTTTTTTTCCCGTGCGGCTGCGGTTGAGCCTATCGATTTTCACTATCTGCTAATGGCCGCCGCCTTGCAAAAATGCGGGCGACAGGCCGAGGCAAATACTGCCTATGCACAAGCACGGCGCGTCTCCTTGGATTGGGCAGAAGCTCAAAAAAAAGCTGACTGGTTTCTCTCCAACTAAGGTCCATATCCGGTGACCTCCGTAACTGCGCCGGCAGTCTAAAGGTCAACTCACTTGCATATAATATTTCCGTAGTGACTCGGTAATTACTCACTAACAACACAATTGAACATGGCCGCAATCGAAATCCTTGGACTTGAAAAGACCTACATGGTGGGCTTCTGGCGCAAGCGCCCTAAGCGCGCTTTGCAGCCGCTTCATCTCACCGTCGAAGAGGGAGAAATTTTTGGTTTTCTCGGCCCGAACGGCGCCGGCAAAACCACGACCTTGAAAATGCTCATGGGACTGGTATTCCCAACCGCCGGGACGGCTCGCATCCTGGACCACGAATGGACCGATCCCGAAGTCAAAGCGCAAATCGGCTTCCTTCCCGAGCAGCCGTACTTCTACGACTACCTGACTGCACATGAATTGCTCGAGTACTACGCCCAGCTCTCGGGGGTTCCGGGCAAAGAGCGCAAGCGTCGCGTCGAGGAGGTATTGCAGCGCGTGGGTCTGACCGACATAAAGGGCGTGCAGCTGCGCAAATTTTCCAAAGGCATGCTGCAGCGGGCCGGGATCGCGCAGGCGATTTTGCACAATCCCAAACTGGTCTTTTTCGACGAGCCGATGTCGGGCTTGGATCCTCTGGGCCGCCGTGAAGTTCGCGACCTGATGGAACAGCTCAAGCAGGAGGGCAAGACGGTGTTCTTTTCGACTCACATCCTGTCTGACGCTGAAGCGCTGTGCGATCGCGTCGCCATCATTCACAAAGGCGAATTGCGAGGCGTGGGAGCGGTCGCGGATTTGACTTCCACCGTACAGGGCAAGGTGGAAGTAATCTGGCAAGGTTCACGAATCCCGGCTTCCATGAAAGCCCTGGGGGCCGAATGTCATGTCACTGGAGATACCGTCCGCGCCGTCCTTCCGGAGAATCAGCAGGATGCTGCCATCGACTCTCTGCGCCGCGAACACATTCGCCTGATCGCCATTACCCCGCTGCGCACTTCGCTCGAAGCCTATTTCGTGGAGAAGTTACAGCATTCCCAAACTACCGCGGGGAAAATATCATGAGCCCACGCATGATTTATATTGCTTCCAACACGTTCCGCGAAGCGGTTCGCGATCGCGTGCTCTATAACCTGATCGCCTTCACCCTGCTGCTTTCGGGCGCAGCCGTGTTCGTGGGCCAGATTTCCATCGACATTGAGCGGCTCGTTGTCATCAACCTCGGGCTCACGGCAATTTCTCTCTTCGGCATCGTCATCGCCATCTTCATTGGAATCGGACTGGTTTCGAAAGAAATCGAGAAACGCACGCTGTACACGGTTTTGTCGCGCCCCGTCCGCCGCTGGGAGTTCATTGTCGGGAAGTTCCTGGGCCTAGCTGGAACGCTGGTGGTGAACACGTTCTTTATGGCGATCGGGGTCTTCGGCGCGCTGCTCTATGTTGCCCATAAATTCTCCGCGCCCGATGCGCTGATCCTGGTCGCGCTCTATTTCATCATCCTCGAATTCCTGATTATCTGTTCGCTGGCGCTATTTTTCTCGTCCTTCTCATCTCCGCTGCTTTCTGCGGTCTTTGCATTCTCATTATTCGTGATCGGCAGCTTCGCCGACGATCTGCGCGGGTTTGCCGCCCTGACTCACGGCGTCACTCGCTGGTTCGCTACGGCTGCTGCATATTTGGTGCCGAACTTCTCCGCGCTCAACGTGATAAGCGCGGTCGCGCATCAGCAACCGCTCGCTTCGCGACTCATCCTGCAGAATTCGCTGTACGCACTGTTCTACACCACGATGGCTTTGAGCAGCGCGGTCCTGATCTTCGAGCGCAGGAACCTGAAATGACCTTGCGGCTTCCAGAGCGGAGGTCCATGAGATGACCACGGCGCAGCGCACCACGATCATCGCCTCCGGTTGCCTGGCCATATCCATGGTTGCCTGCGTCTTTCTGTTACGGCACATGGATCAGATCGCTCCTCACGCTGCGATCGAGGACGCTCTTTATATCAATTCCTCGAAGATGATCAAGCGCGCCAGTTTGGGCTTCGACGGGATGATGGCGTGCATCTATTGGACGCGGACCGTGCAATACTTCGGCCATCGCCACTTCGACGCTGCACACACTTACAACGAACTGGCTCCATTGCTGGAGATCACTACTGCGCTCGATCCGCAGCTGCTTCCCGCTTACCAGTTCGGCGCCAGCTTTCTCGCACCCCCTCCGCCGAATGGCGCCGGAGAACCCGACCGCGCCATTCAACTGATGGAGTACGGCATCAAGAACAATCCCAACAACTGGCAGCTCTACTACGACCTAGGTTTCGTTTACTACACCGAAGTCAAGGACTACAAGAAAGCCTCCCAGATTTTCGCCCAGGGCTCGAGGGTCCCCAACGCTCATCCGGTGATGAAGGTCTTGGCCGCTCAGATGGCGGAGCACGCCGGCGAGTTCTCCACCGCACGTCTATTGTGGAGTGCCACCTACGATTCCAGCCGCGATCCCGACATTCGCAAGAGTGCTCTCGAACATCTGCGCGCGATTCGAGTGGACGAGGACGTGACTAACTTGCAATCCGCTGTCACTCGGTTCGGAAGGCGTGCCGGGCGGCTTCCGAGCAGCATCGGGGAACTCGCTTTCGCTGAACATTTACCGGGCATCCCCGCCGATCCTGACGGCCATCCCTATCGTCTGACTCCCGAAGGCCATGTCGAAGTCGAAAATCCGGACGATTTCAAGTTCCTCACCAAGGGCATGCCGCCCGGATACAAAGCTCCCGCGTTGCCGCAATTCCACGTCGAGCATAATCAGTAGACCGCGCTTTGACCAAGATATCCAGCTAGCTCGTATCATGTGGAACGTTTCTCTTTTCTCTCCATGGAGTCACTTCCGGAAATCGGCGTGTGGCGAACCGCGTGGCGATGGTGGAGATTCGCCGCCTCCTACGAGGGCTACTACCTTGCGACACGCCGCCTTCTGGGAGTGTTGTGGGAATTCGCGCGCGACTCCACTCCCGAGCGTCTGCGGCAGCGCTTTGGCGATGCCGACTACGACTGGGACTACCGCGTCAACACGACCAGCGGCGCGGTAGGATGGCGTGACCGGCTGCTGGGCGAGTTCCATTCCGCATATCAACCGACGGAACCGGCAGCTTTTCACGAGATGCTCAATTCATTGCAGCAGTGGTCGAATTCCGACCAGCCAGCTCTCAACTTCCGCGATTTCACCTTCATCGATCTGGGCTCAGGAAAAGGACGCACGCTTCTTATGGCGTCGGATTATCCTTTCCACCGTATTGCAGGTGTGGAACTTCTTCCCTCGTTGCATCAAATCGCGCAGCAGAACCTGCGCCAATATAAGAGCGAAACGCAGAAATGTTTCGCGCTTGAATCGATCTGCGCCGATGCCACCGCGTTTCATTTTCCCGAGCAGCCGCTCGTGATTTTTCTCTTCAATCCGTTCCCCGAGTCGGGAATGCGGCAGGTGATTTTGAACCTGGAACCGTCTCTGCGCAGTCGGCCCAGACCGGTGTATGTGATCTATCACAATCCGCTGCTGGAACATGTCCTAAGTGAGAGCGCGATGCTACGAAAGATAACTGGTACCCACCAATATTCAATATTCAGTAACCAGTAATCCTCAAAGATTGAGCCCCAGGCAAACTGTTACAATTTGGTAGGAATGATTCCCGCAAGCTTGCCCGAGCTTCCTTCCCGATTGTGCGTGAGGGCGTTTACAGGTTGGGCGGGTCCCGACGAAGAGTCATCGAGATGCGAGTTCCTTTCCGCCCTGCCGTTGCGGTTCTAGTGACGGCTGCTCTGCTGCCAGTTGCTTTTGCGGTAGACGTCAAAACCCTGGCGTCGGCGGTCGATAGCCATTACAACCATTTGCGCTCGCTTCGGGCCGAGTTTACCGAGGTCTATCGCGGCTCCGGGATGGAGCGGACCGAATCCGGAACCCTGTGGCTGAAAAAACCAGGCAAGATGCGTTGGGAGTACCGTTCTCCTAAGGACAAGCTTTTTGTCAGCGATGGGAAAGATGCGTGGTTTTACGTCCCAGACGACCGGCAGGCGCGCAAAACGGCGGCAAAAAAGCTGGAGGACGGTCGCTCTCCGCTGGCATTTATGCTTGGTAAAACCAAGCTTGTGAAGGAGTTGCAGGGATTATCTCTAGCTCCAGATGTACCGCCCCTGCAGTCCGGTGATGTGGTCTTGCGCGGTGTGCCGCAGGCGCTGACGGATCGAGTGAGTGAGATTTTGCTGGAGATCACGCCCGAGCACGAGATTACTCGAATTGTCATTCAGGAAGTGGACGGTGCGGCTACGGAATACCGCTTCGGCGAGATCAAGGAAAACATGGCGATAGCGGATGAGCGATTTCAATTCAAGCCTCCGCCGGGAACAGAGACCGTGGAGAGCCTGGGGCCGTAAGTGGCCGGGCAGCGCCTCCCTGCGCGAGCCGGACAGCCGAGAACCTGTACTGAGCGGAGTCGAAGGGTAGCGGTTCCTACGGGAGTGCCCTGGTTACCTGCGGTACTGTCGGGGCGGGTCGGCGGCATAGAATAGTAATGGGAATGTTAGACTGAGGCCGGGGCGGTGTTACTCGGGAACCGTAGAAAAGTCGGCAAATGGCGGAATTCGTAGTAAAAATCGCGGACGATCGCGGGCGCGTCCAGCAGCACATCGAGCACGGCTATTCGGAAGCCGAAGTGCGCGACCGCTTCTCGCAGCAGGGCTACCTGGTCTACTGGGTCAAGCCTCAGGGAGTGCTGACCTCGGGAGTTTCGTTGCGCCGCCGGCGCAAGCTCAAGCAGGACACATTTTTGGTATATAACCAGCAGTTCTTGACGCTCATCCGGGCCGGGCTACCCATCCTGAATTCGCTGGAACTGCTGATCAAGCGGCAGAAAGATGCGCAACTAAGGCAGATTCTTGAGAACGTCAGAGAGCGCGTGAAGGGCGGAGAGTTGCTCTCCGACGCCTTTGCGGCGCAGGGCATAGTCCCCAAGATTTACACCACAACTTTAATGGCCGGCGAGAAGAGCGGCAATATCGACGAAGTGCTGACCCGCTACATCAGCTTTCAGCGGCTGGCCATGACGTTCCGCAAGAAGCTGTTCGTGTCGCTGATTTATCCCACGCTGCTGGTGACCGTGGTCATGATCATGGTGACGTTCCTGTTCACCTACGTTGTGCCCAAATTTGCGGAGCTGTTCAACAGCCTGGATGCAAAACTTCCGGCAATCACGTTGTTCATGCTCGCGGTTGGGCAGAACGCGCAGAAGTATGCTCCGTTTGTATTTGTCGGGCTGGCAATTCTGGCTTTTGTGCTGTGGCGCTGGAAGGATACCGATCGGGGCGCGGACCGGATTGACCGGATCGTATTGAGCCTGCCGCTATTGGGCGACATCCGGTTGAAGCACCAAGTGGCGAGTTTTTCGCGGATGCTTTCGACGCTGCTGCAGGGCGGCCTTCCGCTGGTGCCGGCCATGGAAACCGCGGGCTCGTCCATGAGCAGCCGGCGCATCTTAAAGGGCGTGATGCGGGCAGGCGTTCGCGTTCGCGAAGGACAGGGACTGGCGCCGAGTCTGGAAGAGCAGGAGATTTTTCCGGAGCTCGCGGTCGAAATGATCGAAGTCGGCGAGTCCACCGGAGCGCTGCCGGCCATGCTGAACTCGGTAGCGGAATTTTATGAGGAAGATGTGCAAACTGCGCTGGGAGCATCCATGGCGCTGATCGAACCGCTGATCTTGATTGTTATGGCGATCTTTGTGGGCGGAGTACTGATCTCGTTGTATTTGCCGATCTTTACTCTGGGAGTGCACTGAGGGGGCGCGGAAAAAGCAGATTCCTCCCTTCGGTCGGAATGACAAAGGGTTTCGGACGCAGGAGCGGATAAAGAAACAGGTAAAAGAATTAAGAATGGCGACAGCCGACAAAAAATCGTTGTTCGTGAATGGCGGCAACGGCGGGCCAGTCAGTCCCACCGGCAATGCCGTTACCGACCTGGAGCGCGCGCAGGACGTAGCGCGACGTTACCGCTGCGAGTTCGTCGACCTCAGCGGCTTCGAACTGCATCACGAACTGTTCAAGAAAATTCCCGTCGAGCTGATGTTCCGCTACAAGTTCGTGCCGCTGGAAGAAACCGCCGACGGAAAGCTCGCCATTGCTATCGCCGATCCCAGCCAGCTGATGATGATCGACGAAATCAGCCTGCTATTGAAGCAGCGCATCATCACCAAAGTTTCGACCCTGAAACAGATCGACAACATCCTTACCAAGACCGAGCAGTCGCAGCGCGTGCTCGAAGAGGCCAGCGAAGGCTTCCAGATTATTCGCGAGGACGAGAATACTGGCGCCGAAGAGACCTTATCTATCGACAAATTGACGGCGACGGGCGATACCAGCCCCATTATCCGCCTGGTCGATACTACGATTTTCACCGCGCTGCAGCGGCGCGCCTCCGATATTCACATTGAGACCCGGGACGACTCGGTCGTCATCAAGTTCCGCATCGACGGCGTGCTCACGCAGGCCATGCCCCCCATTGGCAAGGAGCATCACTCTACCGTAATTTCACGTATCAAGGTCATGAGCGAGCTCGATATTTCCGAGCGGCGCGTGCCCCAAGACGGACGCTTTCGCGTGAAGTACAACGGGCGCGCCATCGACTTCCGAGTCTCGATCATGCCGTCGATTCATGGCGAAGATGCGGTGCTGCGCGTGCTCGACAAAGAGTCGATGAGCGAAAAGTTCCGTACTCTGACTTTGGATGTCGTCGGCTTTGACGAAGAAGACCTGCGCAAGTTTCGTCGTTACATCAAAGAGCCGTACGGAATGGTGCTGGTCACAGGACCTACCGGAAGCGGCAAGACAACGACACTCTACGCCGCTGTCAACGAAATCAAGACCGACGAAGACAAGATCATCACCATCGAAGATCCCGTGGAATATCAACTGCGCGGCATCACGCAGATCCCGGTGAACGAAAAAAAGGGGCTGACATTCGCCCGCGGGCTGCGTTCGATTCTGCGCCACGATCCCGACAAAATCATGGTCGGCGAAATCCGTGACACGGAGACCGCGCAGATTGCGATTCAGTCGGCGCTAACCGGGCACCTGGTATTCACCACGGTTCACGCCAACAACGTGGTCGACGTGATCGGGCGGTTCCTGAATATGGGCGTCGAACCTTACAACTTTGTTTCGGCGTTGAACTGCATTCTGGCGCAGCGGCTGGTGCGGTTAATCTGCGAGTCCTGCCGGACCGAGGTTCATTATGCGCCCGACATTTTAGAAGCTAGCGGACTCGATCCCGCGCAGTGGGGCAAAGTTCCGCTCTATGAAGGACCGGGTTGCATTGAGTGCGCTGGTACGGGATTTCGCGGACGAACCGCCATTCACGAACTGCTCGATTTGAGTGACCGCGTGCGCGAGATGATTCTGGCCAAGAAACCCACGTCAGAAATCCGTCGCGCCGCCCGCGATGAGGGCATGCGATTCCTGCGCGAGTCCGCGCTGGATAAAGTGCGTCTGGGAATGACCACGCTGAAGGAGATCAACAAGGTCACCTTCATCGAGGCCATGCGGTAAGGAGTAGCGCCTCCATCCCGGCGGCTCTCCTTGCAGCTCCACCTGCGAGAGCAAACGCTCTCGCGACAGCCGGCAAGATGCCGGCTCTACTTTTTCTTTGAGTGCCATTCCCGCTATTGCATTTGTGGGTGATTCGAGTTCTGATTTAAAGAGGAGTTTTTTCAAGGGCCTGTGGGGAAATGAATTCAACCTCAAACACACCAAAACCTAAGCTGGCTTGCGAGATCGCTGCGGACCGGGTCCTGGCCGGGCGGCTTACCGAGCACGGAGAAGGCCTGGAGGCGTCCGCTTCGCGTGAACTCGCGCCAGGAAGCGTGATTCCCGACCTGGTGGAAAACAATCTGCGACAGCGCGAAGCGGTGCGCGCTGGAATTGAAGCGGTGCTCGGCGGCGTCGCCGGCCGCTCCAAAGACGTGATTGCCATCGTGCCCGATGCCGCCGTGCGCGTGATGCTGGTGGAATTCGATACATTGCCCTCCGATCGCGACGAAGCCCTTGCTGTGGTGCGATTTCGGTTGAAGAAGTCACTCCCCTTTGACGTGGACAAAGCAAAGGTTTCCTACCACGCGCAGAAAGTCAACGATGAGGTGCGGGTGGTGGCGGCGGTAGCCATGTCGAGCATAATTGACGACTATGAGTCCGCCTTTCGCGCCGCCGGATACGATCCCGGCCTGGTGTTGCCGTCTACACTGGCGGCGCTGGGAGCGGCGGACGCCAAGCGGCCCACGCTGGTCATTAAAGTGGATGCCCATACCACCAGCATTGCGATCCTGAATGAAGATCAATTGCAATTGTTCCGCACGCTGGAAAATACCCGCGGTGTGACCATTACCGGCGAGCAATTGGCGGAGGAGGTCTATCCTTCCGTGGTGTTTTTTCAGGATACCTACCGTCTGAACATCGAGCGCATTTATGTGGCGGGACTTCCGGAATCCGGCGGAGCGGCTCCGGCCTTGCGTGCTCAGACCGGAGCCGAAGTGGAGGAATTAGTGTCCTCTTCGCAACTGGGAGCGTCCGCGGGCGGTTCGGTGCCGCGCTGGCGAATGGCAGGAGTGGTGGGGGCCCTGATCTCGTAGCGGCGGACGCATTCGTCCGCCCCGGGGAAGCGAGCACACTCCGGACGAATGCGTCCGGGGCTACGGAACTGAATTATGCGTCTCGATATCAATCTCGCAAGCCAGCCCTACGAAGATGCGCGGCAATTTTGGATACGGTGGGGCACGGCGGTGGGAGCGGTAGCAGTGCTCACACTGGTGCTGCTGGCGCTCGATGTCACGGGATGGATGAACGCGCGCCGCGATCGCGCGGCGATCGCGGAAAAACGCGCGATGATTGCCGATCGCGACCAACTTCGCGCCAACGCCGAGAGAATTCTCAGCCTTCCGCAAAACCGCAGCACCCGCGATCAATCGCAGTTCCTGAACGAACTGATCGAGCGCAAGGCATTCTCGTGGACGCGGGTACTGGAAAATCTGGAGAAGGTGATGCCGCCGCGAGTGCACCTGATGTCGATCAATCCGCAACTGGATGAGGACAATCAATTGGGGCTGAAGATGACAGTGGCGGGCGATTCGCGGGATCGCGCCATCGAGCTGGCCCGCCGCATGGAGGAATCGCGCCGCTTCGCGCAGACCAATATCATTCAGGAGCACTCGGAAAAAGGCAGCGGTGGCGACACCGAAGAATTTGACATCGTGGCGATTTACATTCCAGAACCGCTGGCCGCCACCGCCAATTCGAAAACAGAAGTGAAACCCAAGACGAACGTGAAATCGAAAACCTCGGCGAAACCTAAACCGCTATCGCCGAATGGGAGTCAGCACTAATGCCGGACCTGCGGCGAACCCGGAAGAACCTGAAGACCGCAATTGCCATCATGGCGGGGGTGGATCTGTTGGCCGCGGTAGTGTACTTTTCGCCGCTGGTAGGCTCGGCGGAGTCTCGCCGGATGGAATTGAATCAATTACAGACGGAGTTGAACACTAAAACGCGCCAAGTAGCACCGCTTAAGGATCTGCCTCAGAAAGTGGTGTTGGCCAGTCATCAGATTAACGACTTCTATAAGCGGCGCTTCCCTTCCCAAAGCTCGCAGATTGTGACCGAGTTTGGCAAGATCGCCGCCGCGAATGGTGTCGCGATCGAGCAGGTAAAATATAAGTTGGATGAAGCAGAGACAGGCGGCCTGCAACCGGAAGAGATAGAGGCGAGTCTGGCGGGAAACTACACGTCGCTGGCGCGCTTCATCAACGCGCTGGAACGGGACGAGATGTTCTTCATCATTGACAGCGTGACCTTGGGCGGCCAACCCCAAGGGTTGGTCAAGTTGAGCATGAAGGTGGAAACATATTTGAAGGCGGGAACGTAGTGCAACTGGGTTTGGAAAACAAGAAGAAGACGACCTGGGCTGCGGTGCTCGCGGTGGTGGCGCTTCTCGCCGTGGCGTATGAGTTCATCCCATTTTTTACGGGATCGTCGACGCCGAATTCCAGCGCGCAGGCGGCGGCTCCCATGGTCCCGCGTGCCACGACTCGTCCTGGAAGAAAGACGGGGAAAAAGCAGCCGCGCGTGGAGAACCTTGATCCAACGCTGCGGCTGGACTTGCTGGCCTCCAGCGAGAACACGAAGTACGAAGGCAACGGAAGAAATATTTTTGTGTCGCATGCGGAAGATGTAGTCATTCCTCATCCAGGTGCTCCCGGTCGTACCGACCTTCCCCTCGGAGGCGGATACCGGACGCCAACACCTCCACAGGCGCCTCCGATCCCGCTGAAGTTCTATGGTTTCGCGAGCCGTGCCGGAGAACCGAAGAAAATATTTCTCAAGCTGGGCGAAGATGTCTTCGTGGCGGGCGAAGGCGAGATCGTCGATCGGCGCTACAAAGTCATTCACATTTCTCCGAACTCGGTTGAGATTCAAGACGTGGTGAACAGCGGTCCGTCACAGAACATTCCGCTGACACAGGGGTGAGGAATTCAAAGGTTGCAAAGTACTGTCACTGGTTTGCTGACGTCGAAACATTGAAACTCTGAAACTTTGAAACGTCTTCTCTTTCCATGGCTATACCTTCACAAATGCGGACGAACATGCCTCGAAGGCGTAAGTCTCATTCCGAGGACGGATGGGTCATGCTGACCCTGCTCCTGGCCATGGCTCTCCTGGCGATCTTCGCGGCGGCGATCGTGCCCTCAATTACGTTTAACATCAAGCGCGATCGCGAAGAAGAAATGATTCATCGCGGAGTGCAGTATTCGCGGGCCATCCGTGCCTATTACAAAAAGTTCGGGCGCTATCCCACCAAGATTGAAGATCTCGAGAGCTCCAACAATCAGCGGTTCCTGCGCAAGCGTTACAAAGACCCCCTGAACTGCAAGAATTCGAAGTGCGCAGATTTCAAGTTGCTGCACTTCGGCGATGTCCAGATGTCGCTCAGCGGCCTTGGAGGCGCGAGTATTCCAGGCGCCAGCCCAATCGGGACGAACGGCGGGTTAAACGGCGGACCGGCCGCAGGACCAAGTAGCTCCGGAGGATTTGGGCAGTCTTCCGCATTTGGCGGAAACAGCGGATTTGGAGGTAATTCTAATTCGTCATTCGGACAGAACCAGCAGGCGGCAGGCAGTGTGTCGACCGGGTCGGACACGTCGCAGCCTGGATCGCAGACGACTGCAGTCGGTACGACAGGCGGTACGCCGGGCGGTACGCCGGATGGCACCAGTGCGCCCCAGTCGGGAACGAATAATCCGTCCGGACCGGGAAATGGCACGTCTGGAAGCAATCAGCTTGGGTCCGGCCAAATCATCGGCGGGCCGATCATCGGAGTTGCCAGCATCAGCAAGGACAAGACGATCCGCGAATTCAACCACAAAAACAAATATAAGGATTGGGCTTTCGTTTACGATCCGGCACAAGATCAGGGCCGGTTGATCACGACGCCATACCAGCCCCAACTGCAGGGGTTTGGGCAGCAAGGTATTCAGAACCTGAACGGGCAGAACGGCACCACCGGAACTGGCTTCGGGACTGGACCCGGCACGGGCGGCGGCACCTTCGGCTCGTCTTCGTCAGGAATTCAAAGCACGCCCGCGACTGGCGGTTATGGGACGCCGAATCCGCCGAGCAATCCTCCGCCGCAGCAGCAGTAAGATCAAAGGCATGGGCCGTGCTGCGCGCGACGGCTGTGCCCATTTCCTGATCAACTCCTGAAATAAAAACGGCCTGATCCCGGAGGATGAGGCCGTTCGGTTTCAAAGTTTATGGCCGACTTCGCGCTTACACGCTGAAGGACGATCCGCAGCCGCAGGTGCTTTTCACGTTCGGATTTTCGAACTTAAAGCCTGCGCCTTCGAGTGTCTCGACGTAGTCGACGATGCAGCCGTTCAAATACATGACCGAAGTCGCATCGACGAACACCTTAAGGCCGTCCATGTCGAAGGTCTTGTCCATCATTCCGGCGCCGTTTTCAAATTGCATGGAGTACGAGAAGCCGGAACATCCGCCACCCACAACTCCAATGCGCAAGCCGGAGGGAACTGGGGTTTGCTGGCCCATAATCTCTTTTACCTTGGCGACGGCGTTCGCGGTCAGGGTAACAGGGGCGGCCTTCTTTGTAACTTCCTTCGTAATTTCAGGGACAGTTGTCGTGGCCATTCGTATCTCCTTGGCTTTAAAGCTGTTCGATTATAACAGATGCCGCTTCCGTCTGAGAGAACCTAGGTTCAGTCGGAAAAACGGCCTCCCTACCGCTCTCAGTTATTGGATGCGGCCCTGCTCCGAAGGTCGCATTCTTCGGCTTCTGTAACAGGTTCCGAACATTGGGATTAATTCGATGCCGGAGCTTGCCAACAGGGATATAATCATTGCCGTTAGGGCCTCCCCGGGACTGATTGCGGGGTACTGCGCGCCTCGCTCACGAAGTGGAAGCCGCTGCACTTGGGATGGGATTCGCCGAGGTGGCTTATGACGCTCACGATAGTAACGGTTGTATTCGGAATTTTCGCGGTTGGTCTGATCGTCCTCCTGATTTACAAGAGCACTCTCACCATGCACGAAGACGATCAGCTGTTTCTGGATGACAACAATTCACATATGCAGGAAGAGCAAACGGAGCTGTTGACCAAGGTCAACCGGTTGACGATTCCGGTTCGAGTGTTCAGCATCGGCTCGGGAGTGTTTCTGCTGGTGCTGGTAGCGATGCTGATCTACCAAAAACTGAACGAGGTTCAGTAACGTCATTTTCCAGGAGTTAAAGATCTCGCGGCATCCTCGCGCAGCGCGTGCGAGGCTCTTGGTCGTGGCGTTTCTGTTCGCACTTTACGAAGGTGCCGCTCCTCTGAGCGTTGTAATTCTGCCGTCTCCGGAAATCCCCGCACCGGACTCGACACCAGACTCGCTGAGTGGGCTGTCGGCTGACCCACGCTATTGTGACTCCTTACGAAAAAAATTGGAAAACGCTCGCAAGAGCAATCCCTGGCTGCGATCTAATAGCGCCATATCTCCCAGGGCCAGGAAGCATGAACTCGTCCGAATAAGTCAGTAACGTACTGGCGGCAGGCAACTTTTGTTGTACAACCAGATTCCTACGGCGGGAGTATCCCAGCAATGAACGCATCCCCTGCGGAAATGATTCCCGCGGCTGAGTCTTCACTCCGCCAGCCCGAGCCACCATTGATACCGACGCCGGAGCGGGAACCTCGCCCAACACCTTGGCGCTGGTGGGTAGCCATGGCGGCAACGGCAGCCGTCGTGGCCGTTATTGCGTTGCTAGCGACTCGCGGAAAAACTCCCACTACCTCGGCGACAGCCCGATCGGGGACCACCCTTCCAAGTCAGGTGGTGCGCCTCAAAGGAACGACGGAGGCGGTGCAATCGCGCGCCATCCTCGCGCCGCTGCTCGCGGGTCAACAGGTTCCGACACTTACCATTATTCGGTTGATTCCCGCAGGGACGCGGGTGAAGCAGGGAGATCTGCTGGTGGAGTTTGACCGGCAGGCACAGATGCGCGACTTTGTTGACAAGCAGGCGGAGTATGCAAAGTTGGTGGACCAGGTCGCAGAGGAACAGGCCAAGGAAAGTGCGGCTCGCGCCAAAGATGAGACGGAACTGAAGGCGGCAGAAGATAATCTTCGCAAGACGGAACTGGAAATACAGAAAGCGGAGATTGTCTCCCGCATCGATGCGGAAAAGAATCAGGAAAATCTCGACGAAGCTAAGGCTACATACGAGCAACTTCGTGAAACCTTCGATCTGAAGCGCAAAGCGGCGCAGGCAGCGGTTCGCATCCTGGAGATTCAGCGTGATCGCACGCAGCAGACCATGTTGCACGCTCAGGCCAACGCCGACCTCATGCAGATCCGCTCTCCTCTGGATGGAGTTGCAGTGCTCAATACCATCTGGAAGCAAGGAACCATGGGCGAAGTGCAGGAAGGCGACCAGGTGCGTCCGGGTGTGCCGTTTATGCAGGTGGTAAATCCGGCGAATATGCAGGTCCGTGTAATGGCGAATCAGCAGGACTTCCCGAGTTTGCAGGTGGGGCAGACGGCCAAGGTCCGGCTAGATGCCTATCCCGATCTGGTGTTTGCGGCCAAGCTGGACCAACTTGCTCCCATCGGCGAAGGCGGGAGCTTTTCCAGCAAGTTGCGCTCCTTCGTAGTAATTGTGGCGATCGAGGGAAATGATCCGAAGCTGATGCCAGACCTTTCCGCCGCCGTTGATGTGGACGTCGCGAAGCAAAGCGCGGGATCGAGCGGGCCGAATGCTGGAGAGCACGCCGTACCGCGCCCGGGAAGTGGTTCCTGATGATTCGACGATTCCATCGGCTATCGATGCAGCGGAAGGTGATGATCGTCGCGATCGTCCTGCTGGCGGGCAGCGGCGTATTGTTGGGAGCAGTACGTCTGGGAAAGCGAACGCCGACGGTTCCGACCATCGAAGTTAAGCGCGAAGAATTTCTCGACTCGACGCAATTCCGCGGCGAGGTGAAGGCGCTGAAGTCGGTCACGATCAGCGCGCCGGCGGAGGCAGGCGATCTGCAGATCGTCAAAGTTTCTCCGGAAGGTACCACGGTAAAGCCCGGAGATGTGGTGGTCGAATTCGATAAAACAAAAACGGAGCAGGAACTGGCGCAGTTTCAATCCACTCTCAAATCGGCGGAGGCAGAGATCGGGCAAGCTCGTGCTCAGGCGCGGCTCGCCGAAGAGGAAGATAAGACCGCGGTCTTGAAAGCCGGCTATGACGTGGAGGGGGCTAAGCTGGAGGCCAGCAAACAGGAAATTGTTTCCAAGATCGAAGGCGAAGAGGCCAAGCTGAAGCTGGCCGATGCCGAGCAGAAGCTGCGAGAAGCGCGAACAAAGGAGAAATCCGACAAAACGCTCAACCAGGCGACCGTCGAGAGCAAGGAACAAGCCAGCAAAAAGGCGGAATACGACGTGGAGCGCGCGAACCGCGCGCTGGCTCAGATGACGCAACGCGCGCCGTCGGCTGGAACTATCAGCCTGTTGCAGCACTGGTCCGGCTCGAACATGACGGCATATCGGCCGGGTGATCGAGCGTGGCCCGGGGCCGCGATTGCGGAACTGCCCGACGCCACCACGCTGCGGATTTCTGCTCGCGTGGATGAAACGGAACGAGGGAGACTCGCAGCGAAGCAGCCCGTCACGGTTCAGCTAAATGCAATTCCGGACCGTCAATTCACGGGGCACATCGAACAGATTGGGGCGATTGCGAGCCTCGATTTCTCCAGCGGCTGGCCCATTACTCGCAACTTTATCCTCGAGATTGTGCTCGACCAGTCCGATCCTCGTTTCAAGCCTGGCATCACCGGACAGGTAACGGTAATCGTGGAGCGTGTTCCGAACGCCGTTACGGTACCCGCGCAAGCTATGTTTCAGAAGTCGGGGCAGAATGTGGCCTATGTGTGGCGGGGAACGCAGTTTGAGGAACGCGCGATCGAAGTCGGACGAAGAAGCGGCGACAAGATCATGGTCGCCAAAGGCGTGAGTCCCGGGGAGCAAGTAGCACTGAAAGATCCCACCTTGAAGGAGTAGCTAGGGCCCGTATGAGAAGCCGGCGTGCCATCACGTGTGCGATTGCAGCGGTGCTTCTCTGCGCTGTGGTAGGCGTGGTGGCGGCAGTGCGCCGCGCCACGCCGGCAACCACGAACGATGACATTCCTACGGGACGAGTGCAGCGGGGCAATCTTGACATGAAGGTTTATGTCACTGGAGAGTTGCGCGCCAGCCATTCGGAAATGCTGACGGCCCCTCCTATCGGCGGGGGCGCGCTGCAAATCACCCATTTGCTGCACACCGGCACTGCTGTAAAGAAGGGCGAACTCGTAATCGAATTCGATCCCAGCGAGCAACACTACAAACTGGACCAGAATCGATCCGAGCTGATGCAGGCGGATCAAGAAATCACCAAGGCTCGGGCGGACGCGGCGGTTGTGGCAGCACAGGACAAAGTTGCACTGCTCAAAGCGCGGTTCGACGTGCGGCGGGCGGAATTGGACGTGCAGAAGAACGAACTGGTCAGCACGATTGACGCGCGCAAAAACGATCTCGCTCTGGAACAGGCCAAGCGAGTGCTGGCCGAGTTGGATCAAGACGTCAAGTCCCGCAGCGCGTCCAATCAGGCCACCATTTCGCTGGCAGAAGAGAAACGGAACAAGGCAAAACTCGCGATGGACCAAGCCCAGGACAGTATCAACAAGATGCGCGTCATGGCGCCGATGGACGGCCTGGTCGCGCTGGAAAAGAACGAGGGCGCCGCGGGCGGATTCTTTTTCAGTGGGATGTCGTTGCCGGAATATCGCGAAGGCGATCAGGTGGAACCAGGCAGGACCGTAGGCCAAGTGATCGATCCCAAAGGAATGGAACTGGTGGCCAAGGTGGGAGAGCTCGAACGCAACAACATCAAGCAAGGACAGTCTGTAGACATTCAGCTCGATGCCCTGCCTGGCACCACGTTTCACGGGACCGTGAAAACTGTTGGGGGCAACAACACCCGCAGGTTTTGGGAGGACGATTCCGCCAGCAAATTCGAAGTGTCAATTGCGCTCGCCGCTACTGACGCACAGATGCGGCCTGGCCTGACTGCACGAGTTTTTATCAATGGCGATCCACAAAAGAACGTGATTTACGCCCCTCGGCAGGCGCTGTTCCTGAAAGACAACAAACGGATGGTGTACGTGCGAAACGGCAACAATTTCGAGCCGCGCGAAGTGAAGATTCAGGCGCAGAATGAGAGTCGCGCTGCCATTGAAGGTATTAGCGCGGGCACCGAGATTGCTCTCGTGGATCCCACGGCGCCGAGGAAGGCTACGAACTCCGGTTCGTCGTCACCTCCTGCCGGAGGAGGCGCTCCGTAATGGCGACTGTTGCATCTACTCCTTCCACGCGCATGTTGCACGGCTATCAGCAATGGCTGCCCGATCTGCAACTGGGATTACAAAACCTGCTGCTGCATCGGCTGCGCTCGTTACTGACAATGCTTGGCATGATCTTCGGCGTCGCTGCCGTGGTCTCCATGCTCTCCATCGGAGCGGGCGCGCGGCAAAAAGTAATGGCGCTCATCGAGCAGATGGGCGTCCACAACCTGATCGTTGAGGCGAAAGAGACCACGGAGTGGCAGGCCCATCAAAAGATTCGCAAGATTTCCCCTGGGCTTTCGTTGCAAGATTATCGCGTGATTCGCGATGACGTGAACGACGTTGTCGCCGCCACCCCGAGGAAGCGGATGGTTCCCTCGAAGACTCTCCCGAAATCACAACAAGATCCGCCGACCGTGTACGGGGTCAATCCCGTCTATCTGAAAATCGCGGGACTGCAGATGCTGCAAGGAAGATTCTTCAGCGAGGATGAAGAAACCCGCGGCGCACCGGTGACAGTTCTGGGCGCGGCTGCCCGGTCAAGCCTGTTCGGTTCCAGCGATCCCGTGGGCCAGTATGTGAAAGCCAACGAAACGTGGTTTCGGGTGATTGGAGTGGCTTCCCCGCAGCTCAGCTCCCAGACCGAAGTCGCGGGTGTGCCCACGCAGGACCTCAATAACATCATGTACGTGCCGCTGAACTCGGCGATTCTGCGGTTGGAGGATAACTACAGCGACGTGCGCGATGAGATCGATGGGATCTACTTGAATATTCGCGACGAAGCAGATATGGCCTCGGTCGCGCAAGTCGTGCGCGCAATTCTGGATTCCTCGCATCATTCCGCCGGAGACTTTAGCGTCATCGTGCCAGCCGAGCTGCTCGCCGAACAGAAGCGTACGGAACGCTTATTCAACGCCGTCATGGTTGCGATCGCCTCCATTTCCCTGCTGGTGGGCGGCATCGGGATCATGAACATCATGCTGGCAAGCATACTCGAGCGAACGCGCGAGATTGGGGTTCGTCGCGCAGTGGGCGCGCGCCAGTCCGACATCATTCGCCAGTTCGTGGTTGAGGCCATGCTGATTTCCTTTGTAGGCGGAAGCTTCGGCATCATGTTCGGCTTCGTAATGTCGCGCTTGATCGCCTGGCTCGCTGGCTGGTCGACGATTGTGACGCTGAGTTCGATCCTGCTGGCCTTCATCGTTTCGATCACGGTGGGACTCGTTTTTGGAATTTATCCTGCGGTCAAAGCCGCACGCCTGGATCCGGTGGAAGCAATTCGCTGGGAGTAAGCGTCGCAGCAAATCATCCTTGTCAGCACGAGCCAACACAACCGTGGAGGAATTAAAGAATGAAATATTCTCGCCTGGGGCTCTCCGCTTGCCTTCTTTTGCTCTTCATTTCGCCATTTGCTACGACGCTATGGGCACAAAAAGGCGAGGGATACGGTGACCTGCTCACGCCGCAGGTTCGCTCCGACAAATTGGGCGCCCCAGAACACTTGAGAAATTTTCTGGTGGACGGAAAGCTCAGGCTCAGCCTGCGCGATGCTGTCGTTCTTACGCTCGAAAATAACAGCTTCGTAAGGATCCAACAGACGCAGGTGGAATTCTCGAAATTCGCACTGCTGGGGGCGCACGCGCCTTTCGATCCTGTGCTTACGAGCGCGTACAACGTTACCAGCACCACTACCCCACCCTTCAGCCAGCTGCAAGGAACTGGAACAGCACCGACCGTCAACTCCACAACACAATTTGCCCAGTTCAACTATGCCGAAACTTTTGAAACCGGCACTAACGTTCAGGCAGGTCTGAACAGCAACAACAATTACACCAACAACTCCTTTAATATTTTCAATCCCTATGTCACTTCGGCACTGAATTTCCAATTCACCCAACCGCTCCTGAGGAATGGATGGCTGTTTGCCAACCGCGCACCCCTGATAATCGCCCGGCGGAGTCTTCAGCAGTCACGTGCCAACTTTGCCGCCGAGGTGAACAATAACGTCCTTCAGGCCGTGGGACAGTACTGGACCGTTGTGGAAGCGGAAGGAAACCTGCAGGTGGCGCGAAGTTCCATGGATGCAGCCGAGGCCACGTATAAGCGCGACAAACGTGCCCTGGAACTGGGCGCGTTGCCGCCGCTCGACATCTACCGATCGGAGTCGCAGGTCGCGTCCCGTCGCGTCCAGGTGATCCAGAGTGAATACGCGCTGAAACAAGCCGAGGACACGCTTCGCATGACTATTGGCGCGGATCAGGATCCGTACTTTGAAGCGCTCGATCTCGAACTCACTGAAAAGCCGGAACCTGAGGGCGAACTGCGTGCTATCGATACCGGCGATGCCTTGCAGCGTGCGCTGATCAAGCGGCCGGAATTTGATGCAGCCCATGCCGCTCTCGCCAACGACCAAACTCGAATTCGTTTGGCGCACAACCATCTGTTGCCCGAACTCGATCTGACCGGCGCATACAGCAGTAACGGGCTGGGAGGCACACAGTTCAATGGCGCGGGTCAGAAGATCACGAGTTCCTCGCTGAATCAACTTTTCGGCTTCAACTACCCGACATATTACGCGCAGTTGTCGGTAAGCCTGCCACTAAGGAATCGCGGCGCGAAGGCCGAAATGGGGACCGCGCTGGTTTCGCGGCGCAGCGACTTGTACAGCGAGCGTCAAATTCGCGAGCAGGTTACGCTCGATGTCAGCAACGCTGTCCATCAACTGGAGCAGGCAAAACTCAGCATCGCCGCCGGCAAAGACGCGTTGAATCTCGCACAGAAGACGATGGCTGCGGAACAGCGCAAGTACGATCTTGGTTCAGAAACGATCTTCTTCGTGCTGGAAGCGCAAACCGAACTGGCGAGCGCCCAGCTGGGTCTGCTGCAAGCGGAAGTGAACTATCAGCTGGCGGTTGCCGGCGTCGATCATGCCACCGGCGAACTACTGGAGCCCTATCACGTGCAGATCGCCGAACTCGCGCACTAGGTTCTACAGCCACGGCTATCGCGCTTTCCCGCCACCATCAAACGAAGTAAACTATATTCCCGACCGTGCGAAAGTGGCGGAATTGGCAGACGCACCAGACTTAGGATCTGGCGGGTAAAACCGTGGGGGTTCGAGTCCCCCCTTTCGCACCAACAGTTTAGGGCCGATCTTGAATCGGCCCTTTTTCCTTTGTGCAATTTTGTGCCCACCCAGCTTTTTCTGGGCCTTGATTTCGAGGGCCAGATCTCGGAGGAGTTCGAACGAGTAAAGAAGCCTGCCCTTGTTATTTGTTTTTTTTACCAAGTTGTAATCAGCACTCGTCGTTTTCGATATATAGTTTCGCCACCGCAAGAAAATTTCCGGGAGCCCAGCACAACTTGTGCATTGTGTCGTGCACGCAGCGGGAAAGGCTTGCGCTAAAAACGGGGAGGGCGTTTTTATGTTGTTCCGGCAACTAGGGAAATGTGTGTCGATTGCTCTGGTGCTGCTTGCAGGCTTGGCAGCGGTTGCCCAGGTGCCTTTATCGCAACAGGTTGTGCTCGTAATCGACGAGAACACTACTTTCAATGATGTGATTGCCAACATGCCCTGGCTGGTGAGTCAGGGCAAAGCAAACGGTTATGCTACCAATTACCACTCCGACAACAGCGGTTCGCTGATGGACTACCTATGGCTTGCCTCCGGCAGTTGTCACTCCAGGGCCAACTGCACTTTGCCTGCGGGAACTCACGATTTCAACTGTTCTGGAAACGATTGCTTCTACGTCAACACGAAGACTGCAGATCCGATTACCGATGACAACATTTTTCGCGCCATGAACAATGCAGGTATTTCGTGGAAGGTCTACGCCCAGTCGTATGCTCTCGCAGGGGGAATGTTGACTACCGCGGACAATGAAAACAATACCTTCTATTACAGACGTCACAACGCCGCTACGTGGTACAGCGACGTCTTGAATAATGTGGACGGATCCGCCAGCAAGGTCGTCGATCTATCGGAACTAGCAATCGATGTGGCGAATGGGACGTTGCCGCGATTCATGGTCATTGTCCCCGATGGAAACCATGATGCCCATGACTGTCCGGTTGGCATGGTGACGTGCTCGGTTTCCGAGAACTTAGCTTCTGCCGACGAATTTCTAAGAAGCACCTTGACTCCGATTCTTAATAGTGCGGACTTCCAACCCGGTGGCAACGGTCTGCTGTTTGTGACCTTCGACGAATGCGCAGGTGGAACCAATGATGGATGCGGAGCGTCCGTTTACTCGGCCGTGATTGGTCCCCAAGTGAAGGCTCATACTGTGTCTGCGTTGCCTTATAAGCACGAGCACACTCTACGCACCATGCTTGCGGCTCTGGGAATCACCACTCTGCCGGGTGCGGCGGCCACGGCGGTGGAAATGTCGGATTTTTTCACGACTAGCGGCAGCAAGCCGCTGGTTGCGGTCGCTAATCCGGCCAACCCAGCGATCGTGGGAACGTCGATGGCAATGCAGGCCTCCGCCATTCCCACTGCCGATCACACGATCACAGGCTGGTACGTTTATGCTGACGGTGCCCCGGTATACGAAGCGGGGTCGGTACAAGCTATCAATCCGGTTGTGCCCATGAACTTAGGAACACACACGTTACTGGTGCGGGCTTGGGATAGCTCGGGAGCCTTCGGAGACCAAAGCTTTTCGGTGACAGTGGTACCCAAACCCGCCGTCGCCCTGGTTACACCCATCAATTATGCGAACGTAGGATCTCCCGTCAATATTCGAGCCTCGGCCTCGCCGACTTCCGGCCACGGCGTCAGCGGATGGTGGATTTATGCCGACGGAATTGGTGCATACAAGGCTGGAGCGGTGAGTGCGATCAGCGCCAGTCTTCCTTTAAAAACTGGTACGCACCGAGTATTAGTGCGCGCCTGGGATACCTCGGGAGCATATGGCGACCAGACTCTGTTTCTCACCGTCAGCAGCAAACCCGCGGTAGCGGTCTCTACACCGGCGCCCGGTTCCGGCGTCGAGTCTCCAATTCAAATTCGAGCCTCGGCCAATTCGCCAATCGGTCTGATCAGCGGTTGGTACATTTATTTGGACGGGGTAGCGACCTATAGTGCGGTCGCGGTGTCTTCCATCAATGCAAATGTGTCCGCCAGCCCGGGAGAGCATACGGTATTAGTGCGCGCCTGGGATTCCTCGGGAGCATTTGGCGATCAGACGCTTTCTGTGGACGTTCAATAGGTTCCCAAGATCGACGCGGCGGAGTGAATCTCACTTCAATAATTTCCGAGCAGTGGGCCAATTCTCAATGAGTGCTGCCGAGGTCACTGAGCTAGGAATCGTGGTCAGAACCGAGCACGTCTTAATCCACTTTCCGCTTGCGTCCTTCCAGCCATCCCTGCATTTCAGCCGCGGCGAGTCCCCGTTTCTTTCCATGAAGCATCAACCAGCTTGAGGAGACCGCAGCAACCCGACGCCAAGCATGACCACCGAAAAGGCGAGAATCAATGCCCCGGCATAAATCAGGGCAACGGCTCCACTGGCTTGAGTAGCGGTTGGCGGCAGCACGGAGAAGAAGAACCCCGACGAAATGAGAATCGCGGAAAGCGGAACTCCGATTCGGACTGCCCAAAGCAGGGGGCTCGGGAGGACTGCTCCGTCCGCGAGCATCTGACAGACCAGCGACAAGATCACGATCACACCGGCGTGGGCGTGCCCCGCACGGAAGAAATTCTGACGGAGCGGATTCTCCATGTAAGCACTGCTCTTGTTCATCAGAGAAGTCAGCAGAAAATATCCGCCGTACTGGATCGTCGGAACGGTGATAAGGATGATCCCGGACATCAATCTGGCTTCACGAGTCATAATCTCTCCTTGAACGCTGGCTCCTCACGCAGCAATTGTAGACCCTCGTGCCACCTTCAACTTCTCAATGGGATTGACAGCGAAGCGCAAACATGGGCAAGTGATGTGTAACGAAACGGGCGCCGCTGCATCCGGGAGAAAACTTCACCCCCTCTGTTTTGCTACCATGCATTTAGAACCACATGCGTAGAGGCGATGCGCCAAATTGCTGAATTCGTTGCTGTCCTCGCCTTACAAGGCTTCAACTGCGATTTACAGAACTACGGGTTCTCTGGTGAAGGAACTGACGTTGGATGAGGATGAGAAGATCGAGCAAGCGATAGCCACCGACAGTGCAGCGCCGACGGTGAATAAGGAAGCGGTTGACAAATCTGTGGCAATCGCCGGAGACGATGGCCTTGTGTATCTGATGAGGGCGACAAGTCCGGCAATCGTCTATGCCATTTCACCTGCTGGTAAGGTGGTCCGCAAAGTTGCAGTCGCAGCTCCGAGCGGTGCGGGACTGCCGCAGTTTGGTCTTCGAGTTGTCAAGAACAAATTAGCAGTTCACTTCCGCCGCAACTGCGACAGTAACATTGATCACGGTTCATGCGGTGGTTCGATCTATGCCGTCTTCGATGCGACTACGGGCAAGCGACTTTGGCGGCCTACGAAGCAACGAAGGACGTAGCTGGTCCAGTTGCGTGCTACCTCGCTGACCTGACCGTTTCTTCATCTTCTCAATGGATTTGGAAGCGCACGGGTGGGACATCGTTGAGGCGGAAGCAAGACCAAATACACCATACTGTTGAAATTTCCCCATTGCACTCATCGAGGGATCAAAACGTGCTGAGGCCTGGTTACGTAAACTGGACCACTGCGTGCCATACAACCGGTTCGCATTCCAAAGGGAGATCACTTCCGGGTTGCCCTTAACTCTTCGATCAGCATGTCGACGAGCGGACTTTGGATCACACGCTGCGACTACGGGTCGACGTTAGTACCACGACAATACCTGGGAGTGAACCGATCCAAACCTCTTTTTCGGCCATTGTTACGCCTTGAAAATTTCTTCTATCGGCCTCCGAAACAGCTTTGCAAGCTTGAATGCTAGGGGCAGGCTGGGATCATACTTCTCTGTCTCGATTGCGTTCACCGTTTGGCGGGAGACTCCAAGTTTCGCTGCCACGTCGGCTTGCGTCCAGTTCAGTTGCGCCCGCAAGTCACGCACGGAGTTCTTCACTGGTACCTCCGCGACGCGAACGCCAGTCCAAATCCCCAAAGCATGATCAGCAGCGGCGTCACCCAGATCACATCTGCATGGGGCAGCCCAGCATTTTGCAGAAATCCCCAGGTCAGCGAAATCAGGCACGTGGCGAGAAAGCTGAAGGCCATGCCTTCAAATTGAATCCGGCGCTGCAACTCATCCAGCCCACGAAAGAAGCGTATTGCCGCCCACATCGCCAATACCGACGGAATCACGGGCAGCACCGCGAACAAGAACCGCAGTGACGAATGCTCGCGCCTTTTCAATAACCATACTGAGACCGGCACCATAACTGTGTAGGCAGCCATGGAGCTGCCGAATTCTTTCAGATAACGTTTGCCGTTGGCATCCATCGATTCCTCCACGTCAAGCATGCTTGACATCGAGAAATGTAAAGCATGCTTGACTACTGTGTCAAGATGTTTTTCGGTGCCTTGCGGATTTCCCGGCGGATGAGGAGAAAAGAAGCAAGGCAAAAAAGAAATCGGGACATGTATGAACACAGGCTTGTACAAATCGGCACAACTTCCGCTAAGTCGTTGATTCCTCGTGCGCGTTGAACTTAGGATCTGGCGGGTAAAACCGTGGGGGTTCGAGTCCCCCCTTTCGCACCAATAAGTTTGCTCTCTGTTCAGCTCTTACTCCAACCGAGAGCGTTTCCCTCCGAACGAAATACACCCAGGCGGCCTAGCGGGAACCACGAAAGTGTGAACTACAATGTCGTCATGAATCTTGCCGACCTGGTCCTCGGACGTCCTCTCGCAACCGAAGATGAAAAAGCCGAAAGAATTGGACCCGTAAAAGGGATCCCGATCTTCGGACTCGATGCGCTGAGTTCCGCAGCCTACGGTCCCGAAGCGGCATTGACTCTTCTGATTCCGTTGGGAATGGCCGGCGTCCTGTACATCTGGCCAATCACGATCAGCATCGTCGTTCTACTCGCCATTGTCTATATTTCGTATTGCCAAACCATCGAAGCCTATCCGCAGGGCGGAGGCTCGTACACCGTTGCCAGCGAGAATCTGGGCGTAGGAGCAGGGTTGCTGGCCGCAGCTTCGCTCATGGTCGACTACGTTTTGACCGCCGCGGTTGGAATTTCCGCCGGCGTCGGTGCGCTTGTCTCCGCGGTTCCGTCGCTGCAACAGCATACGCTGATGATCTGCCTCGGAATTCTGGGGGTCCTCACCGTCATCAATCTGCGCGGAGCGCGCGAGACGGGCGGGGTTTTTATGATCCCCACTTACTTGTTCATCGTCTGCATGCTGGGAATGATCGCCTTGGGAATCTTTAAGGGGATCACCGCCCATGGACATCCCGTTCCGGTAGTAGCGCCGCCGAAACTGATGCAGGCTACCGCAGGCTTCGGCATGTGGTTATTGCTACGCGCCTTCGCTTCGGGTTGCACAGCTATGACCGGAGTCGAAGCGGTGAGTAATGGAGTCATGGCTTTCAAAGAGCCAACCTCCAAATATGCGCGGCTTACTCTGACGATCATCATCGCGGTTCTGATGGCTATGTTGTTGGGGATCGCGTATCTGGTGCGAACTTATGACATTGCCGCCACGATGCCTGGGGAGCAGGGCTATCAGAGTGTGCTCTCGCAATTGCTGGCGGCGATCTCCGGGAAAGGCGCTTTTTATTGGACGAGTATCGTGTCGATTCTTGTCGTGCTGTCTCTGTCTGCGAATACCGCATTTGCTGACTTCCCGCGCCTTTCGCGAGCAATCGCCCTCAACGGATTTCTGCCGCACGCGCTCACGCTGCGGGGACGACGCCTCGTCTTCACCGAAGGGGTCTATGCCCTCGCGATCCTAGCTGCCCTTCTTCTGACAATTTTTGGCGGCGTCACTGATCGCCTGATTCCACTTTATGCAGTGGGCGCGTTTATGGCGTTCACTTTGTCACAGGCCGGGATGGTGATGCATTGGAAGAGGGTAGGAGGGGCCGGAGCTTTTCGCAATATGCTGTTGAATGGACTGGGCGCAATTGCTACTGCGATTACATTAACCGTGGTCCTGATCGCCAAATTTACGGAAGGCGCCTGGATCACCATGGTTTTGATTCCTGCCATGATTCTGATGATGAGCGGCGTCAAGCGCCATTACGGTAAGGTCGAGAAACAGACGCGCACTGACATCCCAGTCAACACGGAAGGCCTTTGCGCACCCATCGTTGTAATTCCCATCGATCGCTGGAGTGTGGTGTCGGAGAAGGCTCTGCGCTTCGCCTGGGGTCTTTCTACTGAAATCCAGATCCTTCACGTAGAGTGCGGCGAAGAGACCGACAGTTTGTGCAGAAATTGGGCGCGGTTAGTGGAGACTCCGGCGAAAGATGCCAATCTTCCAGTTCCTGAATTAGTCCTCCTGAAATCTCCTTTCCGATTCATAGTCAAGCCGATTGTGGAATATGCGTTGAAGTTGGAGAGCGACAACCTCGACAAACATGTCGCAGTTGTGTTGCCGGAATTGATGGAACGGCGATGGTATTACGTGCTGTTGCACAATCAGCGATCCTCGGCGCTGAAAGCACTTTTGTACTTTCAAGGCAGCCAGCGGATCACCGTCATCAACGTTCCCTGGTACCTTAACTGAACCGATTTGGCATACCTCAAAGAAGATCATGAACGAACAGGAACTATTGCGAGAAGCTCTCGAAGAGGCACGGAAAGGACTGCAAGAAGGAGGGTTGCCTATCGGTTCGGTTCTGGTCGACAAGCAAGGAGAGATCGTGGCCAGGGGCCATAACTTGCGAGTGCAGAGCGGAGATCCGACAGCTCATGCCGAAACCGTTTGCCTGCGCAATGCCGGCCGCCGAAGGGATTGGTCGGAATTGACGTTGGTCAGCACGCTTAGCCCCTGCATCATGTGCACCGGAACGGCTTTGCTATTTCGTATCCCGCGCGTCATCATCGGAGAAAACCGTAACTTCAAGGGCGCGGAAGATCTGTTCCAGCACCATGGAACCAGCGTCATCGTCCTCGACGACACTGAATGTATCGCTATGATGCGCGACTTCATCAGCGCGCACGCAGACTTGTGGAATGAGGATATTGGGAAATGACGAACGGTTCAGGCAATCACCGGGTCGAAGAAGAAGTCTGATGTTCCGGCTTCGACGGCGCAACTGACTCACTGGCGGGAAGAGCAGTTTTCAGGTCCCACTTGCAGAGTGGGCAGCGCGTTGCCACCGAGTAAACGATACGGCTGAAGGTTACGCATCGGGGATTAGGACAAGTTCTCATCCTGGACCTCCAAGTTGCCGCAACAACGATGCCTCGATTGTTCTGCTAAGAACGCAGCGCCTCGACGAAGACACACTAGCACGGAAGCTCAAGACCGCATGAGCTTCTTTTCCGTTGCCGTAGATTGATTTTTCTTCTGGCTCGACTCCGCTCGCCCTAAGTTCAAAGACTCTGGGGAACTGTTATACAATCGCACCCCAATCTTTGTGGCCGACGAAAAAATCTCCCCGCAAAGGGAATCAACGCCGCCAGATCGTTCCCCAACCGCTGACTTCGGTTTGCGACGCGGAATTCTATCTCCCATGGAGACTCTGGCGCAGTCCGTTTCCACGATGGCGCCGACCACAACGCCGGCAGCGACGATTCCGCTGGTGTGCGCACTCGCGGGCAACGGGACCTGGCTCGCTTACTTGCTGGCCACGATTGCCATTTTTCTTGTGGCTTTGTGCATCGCCCGCTACGCGCGTTATTCGGCCTCACCGGGATCGCTTTATACCTACGCTTCCATGACTTTGGCGCCGTGGCTATCGGCGACCGTGGCCTGGAGCCTGCTGCTCGCCTACATAGCCACGGGGTCCAGCGTGATTGGCGGCTTTTATCACTACGCGAACCTGTTGCTCCACGATGCCACCGGGCACGTTTTCTCCGCCGTAATGCTGTCGTTGCTGGTGACGGGAGTTTCCATCTGGATTGCCTGGCGCGACGTTAAGACTTCCGCGCGGCTCATGTTGTGGATTGAGGCCGCCTCGGTTTCGGTGATTGTGATCGTGGTGGTTCTGCTGCTTTTTCGTCACGGTTGGCACATAGATGCGGACGAACTTTATCTGCGGGGCATGACGGGAAGCGGTCTGCGCCTGGGGCTGGTACTGGCACTGTTCAGTTTTGTGGGCTTTGAAAGCGCGACTACGCTGGGCGCCGAAGCTCGCGATCCTTTGAAAACGATCCCTCGCGCCGTGATTCAGAGTTCCGTACTAGCGGGAGCGTTCTTTACGGTGTGCGCGTACGCCGAAGTATTGGGATTTCACACGGCCGGACAGGATCTGGGAGCGAGCCAGGCCCCAATGTATGTGCTGGCGCAAGTGGGCGGCGTGCCGGTACTGGGGCTACTCATCGATATTGGGACCTTGGTGAGCTTGTTCGCCGGCACCCTAGCCTGCATCACCGCCGCGGCTCGCGTGCTGTTGCGGATGGTGCGTGACGGCCTCGCCCATGAATGGCTTGGCACGACTCACGCCCGCAACCATACTCCGGGACGCGCCGTGGTCATCACTGGTATAGCTGCCGTAGCGCCGGTCGCTGTACTCGCCGCCCGAGGCGCCAGCGGGCTCGACGTCTACGGCTGGCTAGGCTCTCTGGCCACGTACGGCTTCATCGTGGCCTATGCTCTGGTGTGCGTTGCGCTGCCGCGGTACTTGCGGCAGCATGCAGCATTCAATCCCGGCGCACGAATCGTTCCATTCCTGGCCGCGGTCGCCATGCTGCTGGCGCTGGCTGGCAACCTCTATCCCGTACCTGAAGGGCCTTACGGTAAGCTGCCTTACCTCTACCTGGCGTACTTAGTTGTCGGACTGGGATGGTTCATGGTTCGAGCGCGCAGCAAGAGGATATCTTTGGCGTCGGTTGAAAATCCGTTGCGCCGTAAGTATTGACCCATAAAAATTACTGATTCCAGCCAAAAGAATTTTCATTGGGTCTCTACCTTCCGCTTTAGCCGAAGTTCGCGTACATTTGGCGGCATAGTTTTCAACCCTGTTAGCGGCGGGCAGGTGCAGAGCAAACCGGTTCTGCAACCACGAACGTACAACCTCACATGCGGCGTGCGGTTGGTCCGTCGCTGTGGAATCGTGTCTTTTAGAAAAGCGTTTCTGAAATAGCGTTTCTACCCCTTGACGACGAGGTTCCCACTCATGGCGAAGAAGATGATGCTTGGCATTTTCTTACCGGCTGTGCTGTTTCAGCTTTGTGTGTGCGTTTCAGCCCAACAGACCTTGGGCGGCATCACGGGAACGGTTTCCGACAAAAGCGGCAGCGTGCTGCCTGACACTGCGGTGACCATCGTAGGCGATCAGACCAAGCTGACGCGCACTCAAAAAACCAACGCTAACGGCGCTTATGACTTCGTCAACTTACCCATTGGCACCTACACGGTCACGGTTGCCCACGAGGGATTCCAAACCGAAAGGTTACTCTCGATCCCGGTGCAAGCCGATCGCACTGCCACGCTGAATGTTTCGTTGAAGGTCGGACAGGTTGGCACGACGATCGAGGTCGAGGCCGCTCCCGCCATGAACGCCGTCGACACTACCAACGGCTACGTGCTGGAAGCCCAGCAGATTCAGGCCGTCCCACTACCCACGGGTAGTTTCACGGGGCTGGCGATTCTTTCTCCGGGCGTGAATGCGGAACTTCCAAATGGTACCGGCGTAAACGCGGGATTGGGGAATCAACCGATTTGGGCCAACGGCCAGCGCGACACCAGCAACACTTTCCTACTGAACGGCGTCGATGCCAGCAATCTGTTCAACGGCAAGAGCACCAGCCAGGTGGCATCGGCGCGCGTGGTGAACAACACCGGCGTGGCCGGCGCCGGCAGCACCACTGCAGAGATCATTCAGAGCACAGCATCGCCCTATCTGGCCATCGGCCAGGCGTTGCCTACGCCAGCCCCGGAGACCATTCAGGAATTTCGCGTCAATACGTCGATGTACGACGCGCAACAGGGTTCCACCAGCGGCGCGCACATCGACATGAGCACGGCTTCCGGCACCAACTCAATTCACGGCAGCGTTTACGTGCACCGCGGAACCGACGCGCTGAATGCCGCGCCCTACTTCTATAAACAGGATGCAAACATTCCCAACAACCAGAAGGTTCCTCAGTTGCACCGCTACACGGCTGGCGGAACTGTCGGCGGAGCTCTCATCAAGGACAAGCTTTTCGGCTTTGCGAGCTATCAGCATATTCACGCTTCCGATTTGGAGATTGGCACCTCGCGCACTGCAGTGCCGACCGGGCTTACGGACGATCGCAGCCCGGCCACGCTGGCAGCCGTTGACAATGAGAATTTCCGAACGGTCACGGTAAATGGGGTCGTATACCCTTGCAATACGCCGCCCTATAACACCACACCCTGTCTGACCGCTGCAGGGGTCGATTCGACCGCGCTAACGTTGTTGCAATACAAGCTGCCCAACGGCCAGAACCTGTTCCCATCGGCAAATCCAAACTTCTCGCCGACGCTGAACTTTCCAGAGAATGTCTTCCTCACCCAGCCCGCCTATTTCATTTCGGACCAGGCCGTCGCCAATCTCGATTATCTGCCCACCGCGAAAGATACTCTCTCCTTAAAGTACTACTATCAGCACGATCCCAGCACCGCGCCGTTTGGATTCTCTTCGTTCGAGGGTTTCACTCAACGCCTGGATGCTGGCAGCCAGGTGGCATCGATCACGAATACACAATCGATCCGCCCCAACTTCAACGTGTCCGAAGTGTTTGGCTTTATTCGCGAAAAAATCTACAGCACGATTGGGCAGCCTTTCACCCCCCAACAGATTGGCATCAACGCCTTCGGCTCTTCGATTTTCCCTGGGATCACGATTGTCGATGATCTGGGCAACGCGTCTCCGCTCAACACCAACTTCGTTTTCAACGCCGGCGCGAATATCGGTTCTACTGCCGCTTCGCAGGGCGCTTTCACCGGTATTTTTCAGAACCGCTGGATGCCATCGGCAAATGCGATTTGGAACCGAGGCAAACACACTCTGACTTTCGGTGGAAGTTTCTCTTATACGCAGCTCAACGCGCGCGACGAGCGCACCAATACCGGCATGATCGGCTTCACCAATTTTGACAACTTCCTCACCGGCTCTCCCATCACCTACACGGCGGACGGCTTCATCACCACAACTTTCCTGCAGGGCGATGCCAACCGTTACTACCGATCGAATGAAACTGGTATGTACCTGCAGGACAAATTTCAGATTCGCCCGAACCTCAGCGTCAGCGCCGGGATCCGCTTCGATTATCACGGAGGGCTGAAAGAAAAGAACGGCCGCATTTTCAATTTCGATCCCTCGCGATACAGCTACGACGTGGCTAACGACATCATCAATTCGAACGGCTTCATTGTCGCGGGGAACAATCCGGACTTTCCCACCAAGGGAGTGAGCGATTCCACTCTGACCGGGCGGCAGTGGGGACTCGCGCCACGCGTGGGTCTCGCCTGGAGCCCTCGCAAGTTCAACGACAAAGTTGTAGTGCGGGCAGGCTGGGGTTTGTACTATGATCGCGGAGAACTTTTCACCTACCTCTCCCCGGGCTTCGCGTCAGGCGTTATCGCTGGCGGTCCATTTGGGGTAAATCAGACGCCGCCGTGGGTGAATCAGACGTCTTGCAGTACTTATGGATATTCCTATTGCAGCCCCTTCGAAGCCCCCTGGGGCACTACGCTTGGGCCTGGGCCCAGCGGCAATCCGGCTGATCTGTCCCTTCCCAACGCTGGCGCAATCGAAGGCGGAGCTCCGCTATTCTCGTTCGCCGATTACAACCGCGCCAATAAACTACCTTACACTATGAACCAGACGCTCGACATTCAATGGCAGCCGCGTCGCGATCTCACCGTCGAAATCGGCTACGTCGGCAATTTAGGCCGTCACGAGGTCGTTCCCCTGCCCTTCAACCAGGCGCAGATCGCATCGCCAACCAATCCTGTTCGTGCCGGCACGCCGATCGAGCAGGACTACACTTACGGGTACTCGGTCGTCACAGAAAACACAGTCTTCCCATATCCATCGATTAACCTGCCCAATGGCCAGCCGTATCAGCAAACCTTTGAAGGCGGCAACGTCGACCTGCGCGTTCCCTACATCGGGTATTCCGCCGAGTCGGAGTCATACACCGCTGCCGGCATCTCCGCCTACAACGCGCTGCAAACCCATGTAGAAAAGCGGATGAGTCATGGCCTGCAGGTTGGATTCTCCTACACTTATTCCCACGCGACCGACGAGCAAAGCGCGCTCGGACTTTTCTACAACGGCAACAACCCGCTGAATTTGCGTTCCGGATACGGTCTCTCCGACTTCGACCGCAAGCACGTGATGAATTTCACCTACACCTACGAACTGCCAAAATTTTTCTCGCTAACTTCGTTGAAGGGCCGGATTGTCGACGGCTGGGCAATTTCCGGTTTGACTGTGTTGCAGAGCGGGCAGCCCTACAGCGTCGTCGATTACTCCGGCGCTGTCGGCAGCATCTTCTATGGCGTTAACGACGGCATCACGAATCCGGTCGTTCCGCTCTCCGGCTGTACTCCTCAACAAGCGCTCACCGGAGCATCAGGAGCGACTCCTGGCTTTCCTGCGCTCAAGCCAAGTTGTTTCGGCTTGCCTTTGCTGAGTCCAGGTGCCTTGAACGGCGCGATTCCGGGCAACGATCCCTACGAGACGAACTTCATCGACCATGGCGAGCGCAATATCTTCCGTCAGGCATGGCAGAGGCGCGCGGACATTTCGTTGTCCAAAACAACGCAGATTACGGAGCGTTCTTCCCTGCGATTCACCTTGGACGTCTTCAATCTGACAAACACCGCCAGCTTTGATATCCCGATTGACGATGTCAGCCAGAACATTAACTTCCAGGGCTTTCCAGCCGTTACTCAGCCGGCAACTATTCCTCCCTGTGATACAAGCTATACGGCCCTCTACGTCTGCCCGACTCTGAGCGGACTTGGCATCACGAACAAGACCATCGGCAGTCCTCGGCAGATCCAGATGTCACTACGGCTTATTTTCTAGACGGAACAGGAAACAGGCGAGATTCTCAGAAGAAACCTGGACTCGCTGCCGCGGTGTCAACGATAGTTTTGCCGATCGCCAGCGACGCTGTTGCCGCCGGCGAGGGCACGTTCAGCACATGCAGCACTTTGCCTGAAGCCACAAATTGAAAGTCGTCTAGTAACGCTCCGTTCGGGTTGAGGGCTTGGGCGCGCACGCCGGCGCCGCCGGGCACCAGATCTTTTTCGCCAACCTCCGGAACCAATCGCTGCAAGGCGCGAACGAACATCGGCTTCGAGAAAGAACGCCGGAACTCGTCGAAACCATTCCGCCAATGCTGACGAGCCATGTGCCAGAACCCGGGAAAAGCCAGCGAGGAAGCCAGGTCGCGAACGCTAATGTCGCGGTGACGATATCCCTCGCGTGCCAATGCAAGAACGGCATTGGGGCCAGCGTCCACTTTGCCTGAGATGCGGCGCGTGAAGTGCACGCCGAGGAATGGAAAGCGCGGATCGGGCACGGGATAAATTAACGCTCGCACCAGCGAAGCGCGCTCCGGTACCAGATCGTAATATTCGCCGCGGAAAGGGACGATCATGACGCCGGGTTCGTCGCCTGCCATCCGGCTGATGCGGTCGCTATACAGTCCGGCGCAGTTGATGAGTGCGGTGGTGGAAAACGCTCCGCGCGAAGTTTCGACCACGATCTCGCTCGCCAGGCGACGAATGCCAGTGGCGGCCGCGGAAGTAAGCACCGTGCCGCCGCTCGCGGAAATTAGTTCCGCATATTTCTCACACACTTTTGCGTAATCTGTGATTCCGGTAGACGGCACGACCAAAGCCCGAATGCCGGTCGCGTGCGGCTCAATTTCTGCCAACTCTTCCAGGCCGATCATGCGCAGCCCGGCAAGGCCGTTGGCTTCACCGCGCCTGAGCAATTCTTCCAGACGCGGTAATTGGTCCGCCTCCGTTGCGACAATAACTTTGCCGCATACTTCGTGGGCAATTCCATGTTCGCGGCAGAACTCGACCATCGCTGCGGCTCCGCTGACGCAAAGACGAGCCTTCAGCGAGCCAGGCTTGTAGTAAACGCCGGAGTGAATCACGCCGCTGTTGTGTCCGCTCTGGTGACGCGCGACGCGGTCTTCCTTCTCCAGGAGCAACAACCGTAAATGAGGGAAGCGGCGCGTGATTTCGAGCGCGACCCCCAGTCCGACCACCCCGCCTCCGATGATGATCACGTTGTAGCCAGAATCGGTCATTGAAAGAAGTCAGTAAAAGAAAAAGAAAGATGGATAGAGCCGCGACCGTGTCTCTTAATCCAATGAAGCTCTCGCGGCGACCGGCTCTGCAAGCTTCCCCTGCGGCGTCCGCCGGGGAGATGATCATACGCGGGACGACATCTCGCTGTCAGTTGGTTATTCGATTAGTCGGCGATCAGATGCACAGTCGTGCTATGGCTAAGCGATCTAGAGGTGCCAGTCACGACGATTCCGTAGGTAATGGGAGTGCTTCCGGTGCCATACCCGTCTCCACTACCGTTGCTGACTCCGCCGCGTGAAAGCAGAGACAATCCGCAGGCGTGGGAACAGGTTCCTCCAGCGGGCCGAGTCCGCTGGTGGTGGCTTAAATAACTCGAGAACCGTTGCTGTCGGTCTGGCTCCCTAAAGCCAGGGCGCGCACCTGATTGACCTCACTCCCTGAATATGTTCCTGAGCCCAAGGTATCGAAATGGGCTGAGCACCGTAAAAGCGCCCCGCCGGGCCGAGGCGTGCTGCGCGCGCATCTGCACCTTCGCCTGACTCGCTCGGTGGCGAAGCTCGGCAGATGATTTCCCATGAACCAGGCGCCCGCGGAAAAACAATTCGTTGCGCTCTTTGATGTGATCGGCGTCAGAATCAGGGATCGGATTCTGCGGAAGGGTCTGTTTCACTCCTTGCGCCAGCATGCTCGAAACTGCAGAACAACAACCTGCGGCGAGCGCTAGCACTCGCACCCAACAGAACAGACGACGGCTTCGCATGGTGATCGCGCTCACCCGCCAGTATCGAGAGCAAACATAGGCGAAGCAACGCAAGAGCGCTGTCCGAGCCCGGTACCGGGCCCTTTGGGAAAAATCCCCTAACACGACCGAGCACACGAGATGCTCTTGCCCTGTACAATCTGCTTCTCATGATCGCGTTCGCTGCAAGGCGTCTCGCCTAGGGCGCGGTGGCGGGAACGCCCCAGACGGCCGCCGGGACGGTGGCGCTACACTGGAATTCGCGGTCAGAAGGATTTCCAGGGCTCAATACATTCCTTATGGCTATCGACTGGCAAGCATTCTGGCTGACCCTACAACTCGCGATCACCGTATCAACCATATTGCTGATGCTGGGTCTGCCGATCGCCTGGTGGATTGCGTTTTCCGGCTGGCGTTGGAAATTCTTAGTAGAGGCCGTCGTGGCGCTTCCCATCGTGCTTCCCCCAACGGTGCTCGGGTTTTACTTGCTGGTGGCGCTCGGGCCGCGCAGTCCATTAGGCCGCTGGTGGATCGCGCTCACCGGACATACCCTGGCGTTTACGTTTGCCGGACTGGTGATTGGTTCGATTCTCTATAGCCTGCCGTTTGCAGTGCAGCCTTTCGCCGCATCGTTCGCCAGCGTAGATCGCAAGTTGATCGCCGCTTCGGCCACGTTAGGCGTTTCCCCGCTCAGCACTTTTTTTCGCGTCATCGCGCCGCTGTCCATCCCCGGCCTCATCACCGGCACAGCCCTCAGCTTTGCCCACACCATGGGAGAGTTCGGCGTTGTACTGATGGTAGGAGGAAATATTCCCGGCGTCACTCGCACCGTCTCCATTGACATCTTCGACCGCGTACAGGCCTCCGACTATGCCGCCGCCAATCAGACCGCGCTGCTGCTGCTCGCATTCTGCTTCGTCGTGCTGGCCGTCGTGTATAGCGTCAATCGCAAAGCCTGGCTCGTGGGACCAGCAAAATAACCTCCGATTAACCCCGCCAATTTTTCCGTCCGTAATCATGAGCGGAGTGGATAGTTCGCGAAGCCAACCATCCACGCAGTTGAACGATCCCTTTCGGCGCTGGGGCACCGGCTTATCACCTGGACTTTGCCAACACCAGCGAGGCTCCCTAGAATGAAGTGCGATGAATGAAACTCGCGCAATCGGTGCGGCTGAAGTCGCGACTGCGTCATCGCGCCCCTCCTCGGGCGAAGAACGAAGCAAAGAACGTGCCGATGTGCGGCTCGAAGTTCTTCTCCGCAAGCGTCTGCATGTTCAGGAGCGCGAGTTCACCTTGGAAGTTCACTTCCAGACTGAGCCGGGCTTCACCATTCTGTTTGGCCCATCCGGAGCCGGCAAAACTACTTTGCTCGATTGTGTCGCTGGATTGGCCAAGCCAGACTCCGGCCGGATTGCCGTCGGCGACCGCATCCTGTTCGATGCCGAGCATCGCACCGATCTCCCGGTGGCGAAAAGGCGCGTGGGTTACGTATTCCAGACCCTCGCCCTATTTCCACATTTGACTGTCGAGAAGAACGTCCAATACGGCCTGGCGGATTTTCCGCTGGCAGAACGTACAACGCGAGCATCCTCAATTCTGCAGGCATTTCGCATTGCCCATCTCGCCAAGCGTTATCCGGGGGAAATATCTGGTGGAGAAAGCCAGCGCACGGCTTTAGCCCGCACCTTAGTGACCGACCCAGGAGTGCTGCTGTTAGACGAACCCCTGGCCGCGCTGGACGCCCCAACCAAGACCAAGATCATTGACGATCTGCGCCAGTGGAACCAGGCTCACCGCATTCCCATCCTCTACGTCACCCACAGCCGTGAGGAGGTTTTTGCATTGGGCGAGCGCGTGATCGTGCTCGACGCGGGACGTATCGTGTCCCAAGGCACTCCGCACGAAGTGATGGAAGCGCCGCAACGGGAAACAGTCGCTCAATTGGTAGGTTTCGAAAATATTTTCGATGCCGTTGTCGAGACTGTCAGTCCCCAGCGCGGCACCATGGCTTGCCGCGTGGCCGGAGAGGGCGGCCCGGTGCTGCTCGAAACGCCGCTGGTACGGGGCGGCGTCGGCTCGGCACTGCGCGTGGGAATCCGCGCGGGCGACATTCTACTGGCAACCACACCGCCGGTCGGGTTGAGCGCGCGCAACGTGATTCCTGGGCGCATCACCTCACTCGATCAGCGCGATGTAATCGTTTCCGCGCGGGTCAAGTGCCGGGTCGAAATGGAGGTTCACCTCACGCTGGCCGCGCGCGATTCGCTGGACCTCGCACCGGGCCGCGAGGTGTGGCTAGTAATTAAGACGCACTCGTGCCACTTGATGAACCCGTAGGATCAGACTCCACTCCGAAACGATGCGCAACTCCAAGTGTGCTAGCACTGGCAAACGCGGGCGGAGGTTCCCATGACCAGACGGGCGGTTTGCTTCCTGCTCACGTTCCTATTCGTCCCCTTCACAGTCGCCAAAGAGAAACCTGCCTTTCCAAAATACATTGCCAGCGCGAAGTATGTCCCGTAACAACCTATTTTTGGCGACAACCTTGCCGATTCATGTGTCCCACCCGCTGATCGACAGGCGGTAATCGACGTCCAGGAGGCGATTCGAGACTGAGGCCACTACTCGCTGGTCTACGAGCGCAAGGATGCAGAGCTCATCATACTGGTGCGAAAGAGGCGCACAGTCGAAACGCGGGATGGCATTCGTATCCGTGCCGGTTCGAACCGGCCCTCATCGCTCGGTCCCATTACCGAAGCAGATGGGGGCGATCCCCAGGACATGCTGGCCATCTTTAACGCGTCCCTCGGTACCGATACTGCGCCGCTATGGCGAGACCGCATGCCCAACGGTCTCAGTGCGCCGGATGTGAAACTGGTCCACGAACTCCGAACAAAGGTTGAGGCTGCCGCAAAAACTCCATAAACGGATCGGCTCTTGCCTCAGCGTTCAATATTTCACTTTGCTCCATCTCAATCACGGCAACCCACTGCCCTTTGCGCTCCTCCGAGAACACAACTCTCCCACCCAGAATCCGCGCCGCGGCCGGTGGCGGCAAGTCTCGATGGAAGCCGAAGAATCTTCGCTTCAAATCCTCCCAAGCCTTCCAATGATCCAGCAGTGAGTGCACTGGCTGATATTTCGTCGAAAACACCAGCGCAACCTCGAAGTGCGAGCGGAACTCTGCCGCCGAGAGTACTTCCTCCAGAGAAAAATCCTCGATGCGCACCACCTGTACCGGGCGCGTAACGTAGCCCAGCCAGGGGCGCGTCAGTTCATCCGACGCCGGCCATGCCGTGAGCGCATGCGCCATGGGATATCGAGCTTCGAGAAAGCGTTCTCCGTCCTGGTGAAGAATGACGTAGTCACGGTAGGCGAGATTGTCCTCCGGCGAAAATCCATACGGCGGATTCCAGAACCATGCGACTACGAAAGCGATTGCAACTATAGTCACGGCAGCGAGCCAATAGCGGAGCCTCCTACGAAGCGTGGACACGGCAACGATGATTACAAGTGGCACAACCGGCAGCATGTAGCGAGCAAGTACCGCCCCCCCGATTAAGGCCATGGCCACCACGTACGCCGTCACCACCGCCAGAAATATCATCTGCACCGGAATCGTAATGCGAGCGCGGTCTATACCGTCATCTTTGACCGGAGGCAGAAACATCGCCAGCAGCATGCCCCCAGTCAGGACCCACAAATGCAAATAGCCGAAGACCTGCCAAAGACGGAGGGCAAGAGCCAGCAGGAAGCGCAATGGATTAAGAGTGGCTGCGACGTTAAAGCGAAAAAAGTCCGGATTGCCAAAGACATATCCGGTGCGGGCGTAGTGATAGGAGTACCAGAGAGTCAGCGGGAGCAGCGGAACCAGCAACGACACAACCCGCCGTGCGCGAATCGTCGAGTCCCCTGAATTGGATCCGTCCGCGCGTTGCCAGAGTCCTCGCAATGCCCTCCGCTTCGGCATCAAGCAACCCAGAATCTCCCAGCCTGCCAAAACCACTGGGGCTAGAATCGCAGTTTCCTTTGACAGGACCGCCAGCGAAAACCAGATCGCGACCCCAATCGGTCGTTCCTCCAGATAAGCGCTGAGACCCCAAAACGTGAGCCCTGCGGCAGCCAGATCCACCTGAGCTAGAGAACTTTGCGCAAAGTAAACTGGATACAAGGCTGTACACAAAGTTGAGGCCATCGCGACTTCGGTGTTCGCCGCGCGTTCCGCCAGGCGAAACACTCCCAGCAACGAGAATGCCGCCACCATCAACATGGCCGATCGCGTGACCACTGGCGCATACCCTACGCACTTCCACCACAGAGCGATCCAGCCCAATACCACCGGCGGATGGGCATTTGACACCGTCGTGTGTGGAATCAGACTCCCGGTCAGCCACAGATCGCGCGCGGCGGGTATATAGTATCCAGCTTCATCCCAAAAGTAAGGAAGCTGCAGCAGCGGAATGTGCAACAGAAAAATGGCAACAAAGATAGCGGTAAATACCAACGCTGGATAAGGGCTGCTCGAACGCATGGGAAGTCATTCTATCCGCGGTAGCGTCGCTCTCGAAACCCCTGCTCCGTCCGTAGGGACGTTGCCGTAGGGACGTGGCTTGCAACGTTCTCTGTCCATGATCCGGAATGCTGGCGGGCGAGACGTAGCGAGCTAAGTCTCTACAACAACGCGATGGCTAATGTACCGGTCCTTGCGCACTCATGCGCGGGTCAAGTTTGATCTCCCCGAAAGCGCTCTCGTAGCCGCCCACGTTCTGCTGGAGTAGTCCCAGCAACGCCTTGGCCTGCTGCGGGCTCAAATAAATTCCCTGGAAGTTCTTGATCTCCACTTGGGTTTCGGTCTGTTGCTGCAGCGTACCGAAGACCAGGAAGAAGTCCCAGATATTGACCCGCATTTGCACGCTGTTGGCATAATTCTCGCGGTAGCCGGTGTCGTTGGTTAATTTCACGTTAGGCTGTGTCGGATTATTCATAGGCACGAAGTGTAAATGAGTTATCGGCCGGGAAGGAACTACCCGGTTTTAGGCGCACAATTCGGTGCAACTGACGAAAACTGTCATGCCCCTGATGTTTTGTGGCGGCTATCGAGTGGCTGATCGTCCGCCAGGCGCCGCCCTCGGTGAAGCTCTCTGCTGAAAACACGGGACTTACAGGCATTTCTCCTATTACTTTGGGAAGTACCCTGTGGCGGACAAAGTGCGATACAGTCTAGGCTGCTATTGAAGATGAAAACGGTGCGGCTATGACCCCAAAGGATCCCGAACTGACGGAAGAAATTGTGCTCCCCGAGCATCTCCTCCCCTTGGAACCGGTACTCGGCGAGGGCGTGTCGGCTGTAGACCTTTGCAAGGTCTTGGCTAAGATTTTCCGCGTACAACATAACGAAGTCGCGCTGTTGCGGTTGGAGGGCGGACTGCTGCACTTTGTGTTTCCCGAACACCTGCGCACCTCCGGCGCGATTCCGTTGTCCAGCAAAGCGGTGGCGGCGCACACGGCTCTGAGCAAGAAGCCGGAAATCTTTAATAACTTTGCGCGGGTAAAGCACGCCAGCATCTTTGAAACCATCAGGCCGGACAACAGTGAGTCGGAGTCCCCGGCACCGCCGGCGCCGATTCAGAAGCTCATGTCAGTGCCGATTATGGACCGCGATTCGGCTGTGGTGGGCGTGATTCAAATTTCGCGCAAGGGGCTGGATTCGAAGTTTGCCCAAGATTTCAGCCGCGAAGACCTGCACGACTTAGAGTTGGTGGCAGGCCTGCTGGCCACCGCTCCAGCTCTGACCACGAATTAGCTCGGCAATTACTCGGGCCTGAAGAATTCAATCGGTCGTGACGCACAACAGAGTCGCGCTTTTGTCTGTGCCCTTCGCAGCCCCTCATCGATCTCTACGATAAAAACTTTGCTTTCCGCAGATACTCTCAGTCCTTTACCAGAACTCGCAGATCGGTCCCCGTCATTTCGTTTGGCTCGTCGACCCCCAGCATCCCCAGCAAAGTTGGCGAAATATCGCGCAGCGATCCGTTGGGCTTCAGCGTGAATTGCCTGGCCTTCTCGGAGACCACAATAAAAGGCACCGGATTGGTCGTATGCGCGGTGTGCGGCCCGCCAGTCGCGGGATCGGTCATCATCTCCGCATTGCCATGATCGGCGGTGATCAGCATCGCTCCGCCTTTTGCCCGCACCGCCGTCTCAATGCGCCCTAGGCAAGCATCCACTACTTCGACCGCCTTAATTGTGGGTTCGATCTTGCCGGAATGCCCGACCATGTCGGCATTGGCAAAGTTCACGATCATCACGTCGAATGTCCCTTCCTCGGCAGCCTTCACCACCGCGTCGGCAATTCCCGCCGCGCTCATCTCCGGCTTCAAGTCGTAAGTAGCGACCTTGGGCGATTGCACCATCACACGCTCCTCCCCGGGAAAGGGCTGTTCTATGCCGCCATTGAAAAAATACGTGACGTGCGCATACTTCTCCGTCTCCGCCACGCGCAGGTTACGCATATTCATTCCGCCCATCACGTTAGCCAGAAGGTTCGCCATTGACTCCGGCGGGATCACTACCGGCAGGCTGAAATTCTTGTCATACCGCGTCATGCAGACGTAACGCAGATTTGTCGGCACGCGATCGCGCGGAATCGTCGCATCCAGCTCGGCCGCGCCCGGAAGATCGCTCCCGTCTTTCTCGTTCAATCCGCTATTGCGGGCGAGCGCTCGCGTAATCTGGCGAACCCGGTCGGCGCGAAAGTTGAAGCAGATGCACGAGTCTTCATCCCGAATCGTAGCCAAGGTCTGCCCCCGGCTGTCAGTGCAGACGAACGGAACCACGAATTCGTCAGTCACTCCTCGGTTATAGAAATCTTTCATCCCCTGCACCGGGTCAGCACACTTTCCGCCTTCCGCATCGGCGAATACCATCGCATTGAAAGCTTTGGCAATGCGCTCCCAGCGCCGGTCGCGGTCCATGGCATAGTAGCGTCCGTTGACGGTGGCGACCTTTCCGCAGTTGTACTCGCGCATTTTGTGCTGCAGCTGTTCCAGATACCTGGCGCCATTCGTAGGCAAAGTGTCGCGTCCATCCATGAAGGCGTGCACGAAGACGCGCTCCAGCCCATTCTGCTTCGCCATTTTCAGTAGGGCATAAAGATGCGCCTGCTGCGAGTGCACACCTCCGTCCGAAACCAGGCCGAACAGATGTAACCGCCGATCACCGGAGCGAGCGTGATTCATCGCGTCGAGCAGCACAGGATGCTCGAACAATTCTCCATTCTGAATCATGAGATCGATGCGGGTAATGTCCATGTGCACGATGCGCCCGGCGCCCATGTTCAGGTGACCCACTTCACTGTTGCCCATCTGACCTTCGGGCAGCCCGACGAAAGGCCCGCTGGTGTGGATCAGAGTATTGGGATACTCGCGCAACAGCCGGTCGTAGGTCGGCTTCCGCGCAAAGGCAATCGCATTGCCCTTGGTTTCGACTCGGTAGCCCCAGCCGTCAAGAATAACAAGCACAAGCGGTTTAGGTCGGGACATAGAAATCAGCTTCTAGCTCCTGGCTCTTGGCTGTTGGCGGCATTTGCCACAATTCCAGATGCATTTAGTTCTGCTGTTTCTGGGGCGGAGGCGCAGAGTTCGGTTGCTCGATCCGTTCTCTCATCATCTTATCCGCCTTGGCCGTCGCCTCATCCATCATTTTCCGCAGCCGCGGCTGCATCGCCTGCATACCTTCAGCCGTCATCGCCGGCATTTCTCCTAGAATCTTCTGCCCTGTGGGGCTCGAATAAAACGTAACCATAGCGTCAACGTCATTCTTCGTGAGGTGCTTCTGATAAACGGGAACCATGTCATCGAGCATGCCTTCGACCGGCATGTCCTTCACGAGTTGCTCCGACATCGCATCGAGCCGCGCAATTTCTTCGTTACTAACGTTAGCGTCGCGTTTTCTGATTTGTTCATGAGTCATGGCCTGCATCTGTTTCATGACTTGTTTCATTACCTGCTCCATCTGCTGGCGAATGTGCATGACCTCAAACAACTTCTTGATGTCTTCCTTGGAGGCCGCGTCCGGAGCGATCGAAACTGTGGTCTGCGCACCGGCGCAAATGGATAAAGCGAGAAGACAAGCACACAGGAATGACTTCAATGTCATAGAAACTCCACGAGAATGGCTCCGATTTGGTTTTCGATCGTGCTGCTGCAAGAATCGCGCTTCAACAATTCCTACCGAAATCCTGGTTAGATCCTACTGCAGTTGCCACTAGCCCAGTAATTTGTCGGCTTCAATCCTGGGCACCACTTTCGGCCGGGTATTCTCCACTTGTCAAGAATGATCATGTCAGGAAAGATCATCTGAAGAATGATGATCGAGTAGTACCCAATGCCGTTATACTCGAATCGGTGGAGGAACTCATGCCGATTAGTGCCTTGCTGCTGCCCGAACTCGATCAGGAAATGAAGAACACGCGCACAACCCTGGAACGCGTCCCCACCGATAAACCGGATTTCGCTCCTCATCCCAAATCTATGCCCTTGAGCAAACTCGCGCCGCACGTTGCGCAGCTTGCCGGCTTCGGCTTAACCATCCTCACCACTCCGGAATTGGATTTTTCGAAATCCAGCATCAAACGGTTGCCGTTCGAATCGGTCCCTCAACTGCTGCAAGCTTTCGATGAAGGCGCAGCCGAGGTTCGCAAGGCTCTGCAAGGTACGCCGGACGAGGCCTGGACACAAAACTGGAAGCTCAGTTTCCAGGGCAAGTCCATTTTCCAGGGATCGCGATTCCTGGCTTATCGCGAAATGTTCCTGAATCACCTGGTGCATCATCGCGCCCAGCTCGGTGTCTATCTGCGATTGAATGGCAAACCCGTGCCCGGAATCTACGGTCCGTCGGCAGACGACACGCTGGGATTTTGAAACGTTTTCGCGAAAGCCGGACTAGCCGCGGTAATTCAGCGCTCCCACCCCCAAGAACCGCCCCGTCCCGCCCAACTCTTCCTCGATTCGCAGCAACTGGTTGTACTTGGCGACGCGGTCCGTACGTGATGCCGACCCCGTCTTGATCTGTCCCGCGCCGGTTGCCACGGCGAGGTCCGCAATAAACGTATCTTCCGTTTCACCCGAGCGATGTGAAATCACCGACGTGTATCCATTCCGCCGGGCCAGATCAATCGCATCCAGCGTCTCGCTGACCGTCCCGATCTGATTCACCTTCACCAGGATTGAATTAGCCACGCCCTTGTCGATTCCTTGCTGCAGGAACTGAACATTGGTCACGAACAAGTCGTCGCCAACGAGTTGAATCTTCGCGCCGAGCACTTTCGTCAGATTCCCCCAACCGTCCCAGTCATTCTCTGCCAACCCATCTTCGAGCGACACGATCGGATAATCCTTCACCCATTTCGCCCAGAATTTCACCATTTCGTCGGAAGTCTTGGCCGATTTATCAGACTTCTTGAACACGTACTTGCCGTCTTGATAAAACTCGCTTGCCGCAGGGTCGAGCGCAATCGCGATTTCCTCCCCCGGCTTGTAGCCGGCCTTCGAGATCGCTTCCAGCACGACTTCAATGGCTTCCACATTCGACTTCACAGACGGAGCGAATCCACCTTCATCACCCACGGCAGTGTTATAGCCGCGCTTTTTCAGTACGCCCTTGAGCGTATGGAAAACCTCCACGCCCCAGCGCAGCGCTTCAGAAAACGAAGGAGCGCCCACGGGCATCACCATAAACTCCTGAAAGTCGACGTTGTTATCGGCATGCGCCCCGCCATTCAGAATGTTCATCATCGGCGTAGGCAGCGTGTTTGCGCCAGCTCCGCCCAGGTAGCGATAGAGGGGCATATCAAGAGACGCCGCGGACGCTCGCGCTGAGGCCATCGAGACTGCCAGGATGGCGTTCGCCCCCAACCGCCCCTTGTTCTCGGTGCCATCCAATTCGGTCATCTTGCCATCGAGCCCACGCTGATCGAATCCATCCCAGTTCGCCAGCGCTTCGGCGATCTCGCCGTTAACGTTCTCGACAGCCTTAAGCACGCCTTTGCCCAGAAATCGGTTTGTATCGTCGTCGCGCAACTCCACCGCCTCGTGCTCGCCGGTCGACGCGCCGCTGGGAACGATCGCCCGGCCCATCGCTCCATCCGACAGAAACACTTCCGCTTCAATCGTAGGATTTCCGCGTGAATCCAGAACTTCGCGTGCATGAATGGCTGCAATATTGCTCATAGAATTGTCCTCGGATTTCGATTCAGGTAGTCAGCCCTTATTTCGGTATCAAAAGTATGTGGCGTCCTGTGAGACAGCCCGCAGTCCTAAAATCTCGCCGCTGCCGTTTTGCGAAACCAACGATTATATCGAATGTCATCAACCTACTGTGACTTCCGACACCCCATCTCCGCGGCCATTTCCGCGATTGAAGCGTCTATTCGCCACCGAAGGGTCATGCCCTTATCTCGCTTGGTTCCCTGTCCTGCCTACGCATTGTCCCCGCCTTGCGCCTGGACTAGAGTGAAGAGATACAATAATGCTCGGGAACGTTGAGGAGGCACCGTGAAAAAGTGGATCGCGCTACCATGTATCGTGCTTCTGGCCGCTGCGCTCGCAGCCCAGACTGACTCGTCTGCACAGGAAGCCACTCAGACCGACTTGCCCGCACCAGCAGTGGCTCCCCCGGTAGAGAAGCCATCCCCTTCAGTGACAGCACAACCTGCGCTCCCGGTGCCCTCACCCTCTGTTCAGAGCGAGTTGTCTGTACCTGCGGGGACCGCTCTCGTGGTGCGCCTCGACACCACTCTCGCAACCTTCAGCAACCGTGTAGGCGATCCCTTCCAGGGGAAAGTCACCCAGCCGGTTGTAGTCAATGGCGCAACCGTGATACCGGTGGGATCGACCGTGGAAGGCCGCGTCAGTAAGGTGAGCGAACCGCGGCGTATCTCCGGCAGACCGACCATCGGAATTCTCCCCGAGGCCGTGATTCTGCCCTCTGGCGAGCGCTACTTCCTCGATGCCACCCTGACCGACACCAACATTCGCGGCACAGACGTGAATCAGGAAGGCCAGTTCAAAGGACTCAGTCACGACCGCCGCGACACGCTCGAAGCCGGCGGCGGCACTGCTGGCGGCATGCTTATCGGCGGCCTGATCGGCGGCGGCCCGGGAATTCTGATCGGCGGCGCCATTGGAGCAGGCTCAGCCACGGCGCACTGGTTGGCCACGCACCGTTCCGCGATATTGCCGGCGGGCACCGAACTGACGATGGAACTTAATCGCCCCATGGGTGGTGCGGTCGCGGTGAGCGGGGGAAGCAAGTAGGCAGCTCGTTATCAGTTTGTAGGAGAGCCGGAGGCAGGAGCTTCCGGCTTGTGGCCCTCAAGAAGACAGACTGGTCACGCTCCGAAAATCAGGTCCCCCTCGCTCAGCACCTGCAATTCGATCCACCCTTCCAGCGGCAACGAATCCACCGGCAGCCGATTCTGCCACAGGCTGAAGCGCAGGCGCAGCTTGCTAGTGAACGCCACCGCGACCGCGCCAGCTTTTCGCTCCCCCCCTCGCTCCGACGGCCCGGTGCTTGGAGTCGCCAACAGCCACGCCAACGGCAGCTTGAATTCAAAGTTCCGCAGCAACGCCAGCTTCACATGCTCTTCTGGTTGCAACGAAGACGCCATAACGCGCTCTTCCGATCCATCCTCGATCTTCCAGTCCTTGAGCCTCCCCTCGTGCACCGACGCCTCTAGTCGTAGCGCCCGCCGCGGACGCGGTTCTCCGCTGGCCCACGACTCCACATTCACTACCAAATCAAAATCCTCTTCGGGAATCTTGCCAGCGAAGTCCAGCCGTCCATACACATGACTGGAATCGATGCCGGCATAGACAGAGTCCAAGAGAAACTGTTTGCCATGCATTGCCCCCGCGCGGTGATCCGCCGTATAGACCGCCGCACCCATCCACTCGAAATAACGAACTTTGTCACCCGCAACTCGGGGATGAATATAAGCCGTCTGCGGCACAAACGCTGGACGCACCTCGGTGCCGGTAATGGGCTGCACCAAATAATCCGGCGGCACCGCTCCCAAAGCCTGATACACATTCGAAAGATGCTTGCGATAGAGTTCGTCAAAATCGCGATCATTCGCCGAATGATGTTCTGGCCCATACCACCAGTTCCAGTCGCTGCCTTCGGCGATCAGGATCTCTTCAAATGCCAGCTTGCACTGCGCTTCGGTACCGCTCGCTGCATTCTGGGCATAGAACGCGCGCGCGTGAGACAAATAGTCCCAGGCCCGATTGTCCTCAGGAGCTCCGATCCACACGTTAAAGTTGGCGTTGATCCAAGATCCTGGGACCAGCGAACTCATCTTGCCGAAGTCTTTGTGCCGCGCAATTGCCTCGGAGATTGTCACCGCCTCCACTCCCGGCTCGTGCTGCAGCCCATCGTAGAAACACCGTAAGAATTCCCGACCTGACTTCGGATAATATTCCCACGCATTCTCGCCATCGAGAATGATCGAAACCACAGCGTCCCGCCCATTCGCCAGCACCGGCTGGGCCGCTTCCTTGATGTTGCCAATCAAATGCCGCGCCGCGTCCGCCGGCGGCATGCCGGAATACACGAATCCGATCAGATCGGAAATCGTGTGATCGCGAAACACCAGATGCATCGCCGTCGAGCCGTTCTCGTAGCGGTGGATGTTATAGAGCTTCTCTGCGAGGTTTCCCGGCAAACGTCCGTTGCCGTCGCGCGCAAAAAATAATCCCGTACTCCGCCCCAGCACTCCTTCGTCCGTGGCCATCCACTGAATGCCCACGCTATGCGCAATCGCCAGCACTTCTTCCGACACGCTGCCCTCTGACGGCCACACTCCCTTGGGCCGCAACCCAAACACTTTCTCGTGCAGATCGAGTCCACGCGTCAGTTGCTCGCGCGCATCTTCCGGATGCCGGTATCGATGCTGCGGCAGTGGCAACCCCGGTGAGGAAACCGCCCCCGCGTTCGTGTCGCACACCAGAGGCAGGATCGGGTGATAAAACGGCGTAGCCGAAAGCTCGATCGATCCCGTCTTCGCCGCCTCGGCATGCGCCGGAAGAACTTTGCCGATCAATTCGCGTTCCCGCCGAATTACGAATTGCTGATCTTCGACCGAGTAGTGGCGCCCTTTCGCCACTAATGCGGCCACCTCTTTCTCTTCCAGAAAGAATTCATCGAACCATGCAAGCTGCGACAACACCTGCAGATCAGTAAAATCTTGCGCCTGAAAATATCGTTCTGCCCGTTCTGGATGATCGCCATGCTCGCGAAACCGCTCCCACAATTCGCGGTACCGCGGATAGCGCCCAATCAAATTCTGAGGATTGGCTTGGAACAAATACTGGAGCGCAAAGCGCCGCTCATCCAATGACAAATCCCTGGCCGGTTTGGCGGCGACTCTTAAAAATGGATCTTCCGCAGTTCCCTCTGCATAATCTTGAATTTGCGCCATGAGCGATGGCACCAGGTTGAAGTTCTGATGAACGTCGGGAAATTCATCCAGCAGCTTCACCATCCCGTAATAGTCCTTGAGAGCGTGCAGCCGCGTCCAGGGCAGGCGATATTCACCCGTAACCAGGTCCTTGTAAAACGGCTGGTGTTGATGCCAAAGAAGAATGACGCGCAAAGCAGGCATGAATGGGTCAGTCTAGCATGAGGATTTTGTAGCGCTCCGCAGGAAATCGTTCTGCCTGACCTATAATTTCTCGCATCATGGAAGCACTCCTTCGCAACCTCCGTTTCGGCGCCCGCATGCTGGGCAGGAATCCTGGATTCACAGCCGCAACCGTTCTCACTCTTGCCTTGGGCATCGGAGCCAACACGGCCATCTTCACCGTCACCAACGCACTGTTGCTGCGGCCCTTTCCTTACCGCGATCCACATCAACTGGTGAGTGTGACTGAAAAGGATAAAACGAAAGATCGGAGCGGTACCCTACTCCGCTACGAGTTGGTACGCGACGCGAACCGGTCTTTTCAGTCCGTGGCCGTATGGGCGAACGACAATCTGAATCTCACCCGCTCGGGCGAACCACTCCAGGTGCCAGTAGCGCGGGTCTCGCCCAGCTTTTTTCCCATGCTTGGAGTACAGCCCCAGCTGGGACGCACTTTTACCGAAGAGGAAGGCCGCCCGGAAGGCAAGCCGGTAGTGATGCTTAGCGATTCCATGTGGCGCAGCCGCTTCAACGCGAACCCAACCATCATCGGCCAGACGCTAACTCTCGATTCCACTCCACAAACTATCGTCGGCGTTCTGCCCGCCAATATTTCGTTCCCTTTCGTCGGCGCGGCGGACATCTGGACGCCACGATACTTCGAATTCTCACTGATGACTCCGCAACGCCTGCGCATGGGCGTGGGTTATCTCGAGATGGCTGCGCGGCTGCGTCCGGGAACGACGTTGGCGAGTGCGAATGCCGAGCTGGCTATCCTCAACCAACGCTATCGAGAGCAGAATCCAACCGCCCCCGACGCCGATCCCGCCGTGGTCATGTCTGCCGGCTCGCTGCGCGACTTGGTTGTGGGCGATTTGCGCAGCAAAGTACTGGTGCTTTCCGCGGCAGTCGGCGTGGTGCTGCTGATTGCTTGTGCCAATGTCGCCAGCCTGCTACTGTCGCGAGCGCTGACGCGAAGAAAAGAGATTGCCGTGCGCGCCGCACTGGGCGCAAGCCGCGGCGTATTGATTCAGCAACTCCTCACCGAGAGCACCCTGCTCTCGCTCTTTGCCGGCACGCTTGGTGCGGGGCTTAGCTGGAGCGCCACCCGAGCGCTGGTCGCATGGGGAGCGAGTCAAATTCCGCCAGGAATTCCAATCGGAGTTGATCTGCACGTGCTCGTATTTATGCTAGTCACTTCGATTCTCTCCGGAATCATCTTTGGGATTGTTCCCGCCCTGCAGCTTGCGCGGCTGAATCCGAGCGCGACCCTACGCGACCAAGGCCGCGGTATTTCCTTCGGCCACAAGAGTGCGCAAGGAAAGAATCTTCTCGTCATAAGCCAGGTGGCTCTCTCACTGCTGCTCTTCATCGGCGCGGGACTGCTCCTGCGCAGCTTCGTTCGCCTCCTCCACGTCGATCCCGGCTTTGACGCTCAGAATGTCCTCACTTTGAACGTTTCGTTGCCAACGGTGAAATATGCGAAGCCAGAACAGCAGATCGCATTCTTTGACGAGGTCTTGCGCCGCGTCTCTGCGCTCGCCGGCGTGCGCAACGCCGCGATCTCGGCTGCGTTGCCGCTGGGCTGGATTCGCATTACTCCAGTGTTGCCAGAGGGCCAGCCTGACGTGCCGCTACCCAAGCGCCCGTTTATCGACATTGAGGCCATCACTCCGCAGTGGTTCCAGACTATGCGCGTTCCACTGCAAGGCGGGCGGGAACTTACGCCGGCCGACACCGCTCAAACGGCCAAGGTTGTAATCGTGAATGAAACCTTTGCCCGGCATTTTTGGCCCGACCAGAATCCGCTGGGTAAGCACATTGTGGTAGGCCGCGGCCCCATTGCTTCCGAGGTGGTCGGTATAGCGTCGGATATCAAGAACAAGGGGTTAGATCAGGACACGCAGCCTCAGCTTTATCTCCCCTTCTCCCAGTTGCCCTGGGGGAATATGAATCTGCTGGTGCGGACCGGCGTTGCGCCGCAGAGTCTGGTTTCAGCCGTGCGGGCCCAGATTGCGGCAGTGGACCCAGACCAGCCCGTCACTAATATCCAAACCGTCGAAGAAATCATGGATAACTCGCGCTCGCAGCCGCGCTTCACCATGCTTTTGCTTGCCGCTTTTTCGGCTACAGCGCTCACCCTCGCAGTGATCGGGATTTACGGAGTGCTGTCCTACTCGGTGGCTCAGCGTCGCCAGGAATTCGGGATCCGCCTGGCGCTCGGCGCCGAACAGGCTGAGATTCTGCGCTTGGTCGTGCGCCAGGGACTCATGTTGGCGATAACCGGCATAGTGATTGGTCTGACGGCCGCGCTGTTGCTCACGCGGCTGATGTCGAGCATGCTATATAGAGTCGGTGCGCTTGATCTCACAACCTTCCTCCTGACGCCCCTGTTATTTCTAGGCATCGCCCTGCTCGCCAGCTATCTGCCCGCGCGCCGTGCAACCAAAGTAGACCCCGCGGAAGCGCTGAAGTGAGCTGGAGACCGGGAAGAGCCTGAAACCGAGACAATCTTCCGGTACACTAGACACCTCGATGCCCGACGCCACCATACCTGTCGCGACCGCAAGTGGCTCCCCTCAACTTCTCACCGATCAGGATCTCTATCTCTTCAACGAGGGCAGCAACTATCGCATGTACGAAAAGATGGGAGCCCATCTCGTCACGCGCACTGGCGAAGCGGGCACAGTTTTCAGCGTATGGGCTCCAAACGCGCGCTCTGTCTCAGTTGTGGGAAGTTTCAACGAGTGGGCTTCCAAGGCGAATCCCTTGAGTCCCCGGGGTTCGTCGGGCATCTGGGAAGGCTTCCTGCCAGGCGTGACGCGCGGCGCGCTCTACAAGTTCCATATCGAATCGCAGCGCCACGGATTCCACGTCGACAAGGCCGACCCCCTCGGCTTGCTCCACGAAAAGCCTCCGCGCACCGCTTCTGTCGTTTGGGACCTCGACTACCAATGGGGCGACCACAACTGGATGGCAAACCGCGCCGCCCGCAATTCGCTGCGCGCGCCTCATTCGATTTACGAAGTCCATCTGGGTTCGTGGATGCGCGTCCCCGAAGAGGACAATCGCCCGCTCACCTACCGCGAAACCGCGCCGCGTCTGGCCCAATACGTAAACCAAATGGGTTTCACTCACGTCGAGTTTCTACCCGTGATGGAGCATCCCTTCTATGGTTCCTGGGGATATCAGACCACCGGATACTTCGCACCCACATCCCGCTACGGCACCCCGCAGGACTTCATGTACCTGGTCGACTATCTGCATCAACAAGGCATCGCCGTCATTCTCGACTGGGTTCCCTCGCACTTCCCTTCCGACGCCCACGGTCTCGCCTACTTCGACGGCACTCATCTCTACGAGCACGCCGACGCGCGCCAGGGATTCCATCCCGACTGGAAGACACACATCTTCAACTACGGACGCGCTGAAGTGCGCAGCTTCCTCATGTCGAGCGCCATGTTCTGGCTCGACAAATATCACATCGACGGCTTGCGCGTGGATGCCGTCGCCTCTATGCTCTATCTCGACTACTCCCGCAAACAGGGCGAGTGGGTCCCCAACAAGTTCGGCGGACGCGAAAACCTCGATGCCATCGACTTCCTCCGCCGCTTCAATCAGGAAGCCTACAAGGAGCATCCCGACATTCAAACTACCGCCGAGGAATCGACGTCCTGGCCCATGGTTTCAAAACCAGTGTACGTTGGCGGCCTCGGCTTCGGCCTGAAGTGGGACATGGGATGGATGCACGACACACTGCGCTACTTCCAGAACGATCCCATCCATCGCAAATATCACCACAACGATCTCACCTTCCGCAGTCTCTATTCCTTTCACGAAAATTTCGTGCTGCCGCTCTCGCACGACGAAGTCGTCCACGGCAAAGGATCGCTGATCGGAAAGATGCCCGGGGACGAGTGGCAGCGCTTCGCCAACCTGCGTTTGCTGTTCGCTTACATGTACGCCCAGCCCGGCAAGAAGCTGCTGTTCATGGGTTGCGAGTTCGGCCAGGTGCGGGAGTGGGGGCACGATACCAGCCTCGAGTGGCACGTGGTGCAGTATCCGGTGCATCGCGGAGTGCAAGCGTGGATGGAGCAACTCAATCGGTTCTATCGCAGCGAGCCGGCCATGCACGTTTTCGACAACGATCCCTCCGGCATCGAGTGGGTCGACTGCAACGACAACGCCACCAGCACGATTTCCCTGCTGCGAAAGAGCGAATCGCCCCGAGACACCATCCTCATCGTCTGCAACTTCACTCCCGTGCCCCGTCTCGGCTATCGCATCGGCGTCCCTCAAGGCGGCTACTGGCGCGAAATGCTCAACAGCGATGCCCGCGAATACGCCGGCAGCGGTATGGGCAATCTGGGCGGAGTGCACGCCGAAGAAATCCCCAGGCACGCCCGTCCGTTTTCCCTTAGGCTAACTCTCCCACCACTCGGCGCCTTATTCCTCAAAGCCCAATAAGATGTAGCGACAGCCGTCGCGTCTGTCCCCCTAGGGCGGAAGCTCAGCGCCCTCTATAAAGTGCTGTAAAGAAGCAACTTGACCGCGGCCTTACACTCACTCCCGTCCCGGCCCGGGGATCCTTCTTTAACTGGTGGTCCAACGACTGCCGCGGGGCCGCGACCTGCACGCTGAACGTGAACGCAAAAAAGTTCGCCGCCGCCACCATCACCATCCATCAGACTGTGAAGGTTCTGAAACACATCATCTTCTTGGCCCAGGAGAACCGCTCCCTCGATCATTATTTTGGCGCCTTGCGTACTTCGCGAGAAGTGGGATTTTCATCTTCACCCAAATCCCTGGTAATCCTTCCAGAACTCCGGCCAAGGCAACCGCGGCCCGCCGCACACAAAGATGTCGGAATGATCCTCGCTCTCCTCGTTGTGAACCCCTAACGCATTCCCGTTATGGCCGGCCAAACGGCACGAGGTGAAAAGCCGATCCACCTGTTCGCGCGTCGATCCCACTACGATCAACGTGGATGGCGGCGGCTCCGGATACCCTCTCAACCACGCTGAGTTGGTCCCGCTGATGGGCGGAGGCAGGTGGTAGGCCGGCCCCAGTATCTCGATCGCGCCCTGTTCGCCATAGTTTCTCACCGCTACGCCCAGATTCCCCCTTTGTTCTGGAGGAAGGGAATCCCGAATCCCCGCAACCGTCTTCACCAATTCGTCCCAGCCAATTTCCTCGCGCAGGTCGCCATTGTTCTTTAGAGCGAAGTTCATCAGTGCCCCGTGGGGCGCCCACGGGATAACGACTGCACTCATGTAGAGACCGGATGCCACGAGCAAGGTGAAGAATACGGCCTCAACGGCCCGCCGCGACACCTTCGTCAGTGACGCGACCCAGCGCTCCCCCACGACCCCGCCCATCGCCAGCAGCATCGGATATGCGCTCCCCAGGTAATATCCTCGCCCCTTCCCCAGCATGAACAGGGTCAGCGGGATTAAATACATCAACGCCAGCATTCGATATCGTCGATCCCGCAAATAGCCCAGCAGTCCGGCGATCCATAACGGCGCTGAGAAAAGATTCGTGCAAATCCAGAATTGCTGGCTTAGAAATCCGTCGGCCCGCCCCTCGCCTACGTCCCGTTTATGAATGTGCTGCAGAAAATGCAGCGAAATGAATCCATGCTTCACCTGCCAAAGCAGGTTCGGCAAGCAAATGACGAGCCCCAGCGCCATCCCTCCCCAGAACCATCGACTTGCCAGATAGCGCCGCGCGCGCGTCAGCAGAACTCCGCCCAGAATCCCACAGAGATAAAACCCCATGGTGTACTTTGTCTGAAAACCCACGCCGATGGTCGCACCGATCGCCAGCCACCACCGCGGATTTTCCGTCTTCAGCAGCCGAATCACAAAGTAAGCAATCAGCACCCACCACAGGTAATCAAAAGTCGTATATTGAAACTCTGTCCCTTCGAACAGCGGCAGCGGAGAAAGCGCTATCGCGGCTGCGCCCGCCACCTGCGCGAGCCATCCTCCGCCCAGCTCTCGCGCCATAAGTCCGGTGAAGACGATCGCCAACGCCTGCGAGATCACGGAAAACATCCGCAGTCCCACCATCGACAGCCCGAAAACAGAAAGTCCGATCCGCTCCACAAACGGCGTCAACGGCGGATAAGGCACGAATCCCCAATCAAGATGCCGCGCATCGCTCAACACTTGCAGCTCGTCCCGATGGAATCCGTAGCGCCCGTTCGTGAGCACATGAACCAGCGCCACCACGGTCGCAATCCCCACCAGCGCCATAGTATCAGCCCGCGAGCGGCGGTCGATCTGCTCCAAACTCTGCTCCGAAGTCATTCCTCTCCTTGATCACGCTTCTATCGATACGCACCCCTGCCTGCCCCGGTTCCGGCCTGGCCGTAGGTACGTAGCTTGGGACGTCTCGTCTTTCCGCCAGCTCAGAGCATCCGCCACTGCGCCCTCACCGCGCCTCATGCTATCCTCACTCTAAGCGCGTCTCTCATGCGGATCCTGACCCGCTACATCCTACGCGAAGTAACCGCGCATGCGCTGATCGGCGCGGGAATCTTTACCTTCGTCCTGTTCACTCGCGATCTGGGACGCATTCTCGAACTAGTCGTCCGCGCCAGCGCTCCTCTGCCCAGCGTTGCCGAGATTTTTTTCTTTACCGTCCCGCTCGCCCTGACCTACACGCTCCCCATGAGCGTCCTGCTCGGAATCCTGATTGGACTCAGCCGTCTGGCTGCCGACAGCGAAATTACCGCCATGCGCGCCAGTGGCATGGGCGTGTGGAGCTTCCTCCGAGCGCTCTCGATTTTTGTTGCTGCCACGTGGCTCCTCGCACTCTTCAACGGCCTCTACATCGCCCCACGGGCCCAATCCGCGCTCGGCCATCTGGAAGACCGCCTCAAAGGCTCGCAAGTCTCCTTCGAAATCCAGCCTCGAGTTTTCTACGAGGGATTCCCCAGAAAAGTTCTCTACGTTCAGGACGTGAAGAGCGCTCAGGGCGCGGCCGTGTGGAAAGGCCTGTTCATGGCCGATCTCACTGACGCTTCCAATCCCAAAATCACTCTCGCCCGGGAAGGGATCGTAATCAGCGAAGGTCAGGATCGTCTGCACTTGCATTTGATCGACGGTTCAGAGCATGAAACCGATCCCAAAGATGTCAGCCACTACAATATTTCCACTTTCCAGCAGACCGACATTCCACTCGACCTGCCGTCTACCGAAAATAAACCCGATGATTCCCTTCCCGCCGACGTAATGAGTACTCCGGCCCTTTGGCAGAAGGCCAGCCGAGTCGATCCAGTTTCTGCCCGCTGGTATCTCATCGCCTTCCACAAGCGCTTGGCGCTGCCCACCGCTTGCCTGGTGCTGGCGCTGGTCGGAATCCCGTTGGGTCTGTCGTCGAAAAAGAGCGGCAAGTCCGGTGGATTCGTGCTGACCATCCTGCTGGTATTCACCTATTACGTGATTTCACTGATTGGCGTTTCGCTGGCGCGGCAAGGCCGGGTTACACCTTGGCTTGGAGCATGGCTGGCAGACATCATTTTTTTCGCCTTCGCGGTTTTTCTGTTGTCGCGCGCCGAGAAGCGCCCCTTTGAACTGGCCTCGTTCCGCGCTTTCTGGAAGCGAGATCCATCGGGCACTCATGTTCCCAGCCCGCGCGTCCGCCGCGAAAATGCATTCGAACGCGCTTCCACACGCCGCCGCGTTTTCAGCGCCAGCTTTCCGACGCTGATCGATGATTACGTGTTGCGCGACTTCTTTGTATACCTCGGGCTAATTCTTTCCACATTCCTGGTGCTGGTCATCGTGTTCACGCTGTTCGAGTTGCTGGGAGACATCCTTCGCAACCAGATTCCAGCCACTGTAGTTGCGGAATACTTGCTGAACGTCGCACCCTATCTGCTCTACAACGTGGCTCCGCTGGTCATGTTGCTGGCTGTGCTGGTCACCTTCGGTCTGATGCAACGGTCCAACGAGATTACCGCGATCAAGGCCACCGGAACCAGTATTTACCGCATCGTCCTTCCGGTAGTGATGGCGGCCGCTGTTTTAGCGGTGGGACTGTTTTTCGCCGACCAGTTCTACCTGCCCCGCACCAACCAGCGCCAGGAGGCGCTGCACAACCAGATCAAGGGCAAGCCTCCTCAAACCTACTTACGCCCGGATCGCAAATGGATTTTCGGTCAGAACAACGACATCTACTATTACCAGTTTTTCGATCCCGATCGCGATCAGTTTGGCAACCTCACCGTCTTCCAGCTTGACCCGGCCACCTTTTCTGTTACCCGCCGCATCCATGCCGACCGCGCGCACTGGGCCGAAAATCTGAACCGCTGGATCTATGAGCAAGGTTGGCAGCGTTCCCTGCACGGCGCCGCTATCGCTCCTAACGGCTACCGCACTTTCGACGTCTCCACCTTTCCCGAGCTAAAGGAGACGCCTTCGTATTTCAAGAAGGAAGTGAAGCAATACACCGAGATGAACTACGAAGAATTGCGACGCTACATCCGCGACCTTCAGCAGAGTGGATTCGACGTCGTGCGCCTGCGCGTGCAATTACACAAGAAGCTGTCGTATCCCCTCATCACCCTGATCATGGCCGTGCTCGCTATTCCCTTCTCGCTCTCGACCGGAAAAAAAGGAGCGATTACCGGCGTCGCCGTCGCCGTCGGAATCGCCGTGTTCTACACAGTCGTGTCTCGCCTGTTCGAAGCCATGGGCGATCTCAGCCAGCTCCCCCCCGCCCTGGCCGCCTGGTCCCCAGATCTAATCTTTGTCCTGGTCGGCGGCTATCTAATCCTCAAAGTGCCGACGTAGCGACCAGCCGTTGGACCACACACGTCGCACTTCAGTTTGGCGGGCGAATGCACTCATCGCCAGTCCAAAGGCGGACCTTAACACTTACCGCAACGTCTGAAAGTCGAGCGTCCGAGGTCTGAAGTCCGCTATTTCACCGCCACACCCCAAGGATAATTGTCCGTTTGGAAGGCCGGCCCGACCGACAACTCTCCGGTGGCTGGCGTAATCGAATACTGAGATACCGAGGTGCCTCCCGCAGTGGCCGTGCCGAAGTTCGACACAAAAAGCCAGTTATCATCCGCGCGAATCGCCATGGACGCAGGTCCCAACCCCGTAGCCACGGTCGCCGGACTCAATGCCGCCAGGCTCCCCGAAACCGGACTGATTTTCAACTGCGAAACAGTATTTGAGAGCGTCCCCAGTACGTAGACGTTATTGCCAAAGGGATCGACCAGCAGCGGACCCGGACTATTCGAACTCCCTGACAAGCTAAATGGCGAACCCGCAACCTGCACCAGGCTGCCGTCCGGCGGGAGCGGGCTCTGCGGGCAATTGGATGAAGATTGAGTCACATAACCATTGCAAATGCTGTAAGCGCTGACTTTGTTTGTCAGGCTGTCGCTCACATATACAAAGCGATCGCAAGGATCCACCGCGACCCCGGCCGGTATCTGATCGGTTGGAAAAAATGGCGGCTGCGCGCGGTTTGGTGGATTTATCAAAGCTCCTGCCGAGGTATCCACCTGGAATTCAAACACCTGGTTCCCTAAACTATCGACCGCATAGAGATACTCACTCGTTGGCGGAGGGAGCCCCGGGGTTGAACACGCTGAGTTCTGTACTCCATTCACTCCAATTGCCGGAAAGACTGTCGGCGTCGGTGCCACGCTGACAATGTCCAGACTTGCTTGAGAGACAGTGGTCGGAGGATTCGTGGTACCCGTGGTAAAGAAGGGTGAACCCGCAACTTCGGTTACGCTCCCTCCACTCCCGATGGCAAACACCGAAACCGCACCCGGCACATAGAGAGGCGGATTGGGAGGACCGCCAGGAGGTGGCGGAGGTTTCGTGGGGTCCGGGGCCGTGGTTGCCCGATCCGCGACGAAGAGAAATTTTCCCGACGAGTCCATTACCATCGGGCCCGGGACTACGGGCGGGGGCGGACTGACTTGGGTGTTCGTTCCTAGAATCAGGACCTTCTCCGGATTGAACGGAACCGGACTTCCCACCGCCGTCGTGTTCCCGGCGGAATCGACCTTTAACGTTAAAATACCGGTTATGCTGCCCGGACACGAGGTATTCGAATTCAGGATCACGTAGGCGAATGTTCCCGCCGGATTCACCACAATCGAGGTAGGTATACCTTTCAACACGCAAGTTTCGTTCGACGTATCATTTGGCGTGTTGGCGATCTCCGACAGATGTCCATTGAACAGATTAAAGCTAAACGTCTCAATCAGAGCCGACCCCTGGCTGCCCACCAGCACCAGCCCATCGGACGACGGGTTATAGTTGCTCCCGCATGCCACCAGCAGTCCGATCGTCACCAGAACCACTCCCCCGAGCAGCCACCCGAATCGTTTCGACATTCTCTTGTTGATCTCCATGCTTACGTGAGGTTGAAGGGCACACACACCCGCGGCACCCCGCCGGTCGGGTCTTGAAGTCTAGAAAAAGCGGGAAAATCTCAACCCATTTGTGTATCAGGAAAGCCCGGGAAGAGCAAACCCCACAACCGCTATTGGAACCCTGGGAACGTCACGGAGTTGCCCCGCTTTCCCAGCACTTCCAAGTATACGAGAGACCGGCGTCGGGCGTCAGACCTGCAACCTTGGCTTTTCCTCACTCACGACTGACGCTGCCGCTTTGTCGGGCGTGGGCCTGATCGATCCGACGAGGGCGTTCAGCATACGACCTGCGCTGGATGATAATTCAATCAAGGAGGTAGTCTCCTCGGGCGAAAGGTATTCCAGTCTTTGAGCGATGAGGATGTGGGTCTCGAGCTCTAACAGCGAACCACGAGCTTGGGAGAAAAATGAGCCCTGTCGCGATCTGTCATCCGGCCTTTGCCCTCCGCGATGTTACTTGGCGCCGACACGGCCGCTCTCCGCATCTGGCTGACGAGCCCGTACAGTTCGTGTTTTGCAAAACACTGCATAGCCGTGTAGACACTGATGACTAGGTTCATGGGGCACTGCCAAACTCTCAGATCGCGGTAGGCGCGCTTTTGGTTGTGGAAAACGGGGTAGCGTACAGAGGCAGCCGCCCATGGTTCGGAAGTCCGAAGTCCCGAGGTCTGAGGTCCAAGGTCCAACGTCTGCCCTACGCTTCCCGCCCCAACGGAACCGCCTCAATGATCTCCTTGGTCCGCACCGTGCCTGCAATCAAAGGTAGCCGAATCTCCACCATCAGGCCGCCTTCGGCGCGATTAGACGCCGAAACTTTCCCGCCATGGAAGCGCACTGCTCTCTCCGTGATGGCCAGACCCAACCCCACGCCCCCAGTCAGCCGTCCGCGAGCATCATCCAGGCGATAAAACGGCTGGAACAACTTTCCCAGGGCATCCTCAGGAACTCCCGGCCCCGAATCGCTAACTCGAAGCACAGCCTCGGCCCCGCCGGTTCGTTTTTCACTTGTCAGTTCGATCTCCACCGACGTCCCTTCTTGCGTATAGCGAATCGCATTGCGCACCACATTCTCCACCGCGCTGTGCAACAGCGAATCATTTCCTCGCACGCCCCAGTCCCCTTCGGGGATTGTGGTATGCACGTGGCAATGGCGCTCCTGCGCTTCAAACTCCGCATCCTCGGCCACACTGGCCACCAACTCGCCCAGCGGCACGGGAGTCTGCGGCACCCGCTGTTCTCCATCTTCCAGCCGGGCCAAAGTCAAAATCCTGCCAATCAACTCGTTCAGCCGGCTGGCCTCCAGTTCAATCCGATCCAGCATGTCGGCGCTTTCCACTCCCGCACGCTGACGCGCCAGCCCCAGCGCAACATTCAACCGCGCCAGCGGCGAACGCAACTCGTGCGAAATATCATTGAGCAAACGCGATTGCGCCTTCACCAGCATCTCCAGCCGCTCCGCCATCGCGTCAAAGTCGCGCACCAACCCCGCCACCTCATCCCGCCGCTTACCCGCAGGAGACCCGCTGCGCGCTGTCAAATCCCCAGCCGCCAACTGCCTGGTCGCCGCCCGCAGCCGCACGATCGGCTGAGTTAAATACCACGCCAGCAGATAGCACACCAGTCCGGATGTAATGACTCCGATAATCAATCCCGGAATCGGCATCCCCCTCGGCCCCAGAAACACACGCGGTCCAGGAGGAAGTCCCATCACCAGCGTGAAGCGATGCTGTCCATCCGAAGATGCCCGCGATTCCTTCAACACCTTGGGAGCCGGAATAATGAATCCGTCTCGCGGAGAAGGTGACCCGCTGCTCAGCACCCGCATCGCCCAGTCCGGCGCACCGCGGTGCGAAACCTCCTCACCCTGCTCGTTGAAAAGGAAGGCGCGGACATGCTGCGTGGCCTGTAAGTTTTCCAGATATTCGCGAACCTGCTGCGGTCCGCCCGCTTCGTAACTGCTGACTGCCTCGTTCAGCGACGTTGTACGCAGCGGCTCCCACGACGACCCGCGCGGTCGAAACGCCAGCGTCACCAGGATCGCCAGCACCACGAACAATGCCTGCGCCATCCAGAACGACAAAAAAATTCGTAGAAACAGACTCTTCATATGGACTCGTTAAACTCTACACCTTCGACTTCTCTCTCGGACGAGCAAAAATATATCCCACCCCTCGCACCGTCTTGATATGCTCGTCGCTCTCCGTATCCCCCAATTTCTTGCGCACTTTGCTGACGTGCATATCGATGCTGCGGTCAAAGGGCGAAAACTTTCGACTCAGCACCGCGTTCACCAATCTCTCGCGGGGCACCACGCGCCCCGCCTCGCGCAAAAGCACCTCAAGCAAATTAAACTCCACCGACGTCAGATCCACCGGCTTCCCCTCAAGCCGCACCGTCCGCGTCGCCGGATCCAGCTCCACGTCGCCCACGCTGACCATATCCGGCGCCGCCGCCGACCCGCTGCCATCCCCCCGCGTACGCCGCAGCACCGCCCGAATCCGCGCTACCAACTCCCGCGGATTAAAGGGCTTCGGAAGATAGTCGTCCGCCCCAATCTCGAGGCCTACAATGCGATCCACATCCTCGCCCCTCGCCGTCAACAACAACACCGGCAGCCGCGAAGTCGCGCGAATCCTCCGCAGCACCTCAAATCCATTGATCCCCGGCAACATTACATCGAGCACCGCCAGCAAATACTCCCCTGCAGTCGCCTTCTTCAGCCCGCTTTCCCCGTCGTGGACGCACTCAACCGTAAATCCCTCTGCCCGCAAATATTCGTCCACCAAATGGCACAGTTCCACATCGTCGTCGATCACCAGAATTCTTTCCATAGCAGCCTAATTGTGCACCCGCTCAGAACAGTTCGCAGTAAAGAATTGTCAAACCGTGATCGCGTAGCTCCGGCATCTTGCCGCCTGTCCCAGCCGGGTGCCCATCCTAGCCGTGCTTTTTGCGGCTAGGGTGGGGACTTTGATCTCAGCGTCAAAAACAACCCAGCTCTGATCCCAGTTGACAAAACTTTACTCCGGTTGACCGACTCTTTACCGCTCTTTCCCCGCGAAGCGTGTTCCTATCTCTGTACGCAACGCTCCGGGCAGTCCCCGGGCAGGTTCAGGAGTTCCATATGAAATCATTTCGTTTTCGTTTGCTGGTCGCCACCTTAGCGCTTCTGCTCGGCAGCGCCATCGCCAAGTCACAAACCGCGGCCGACACTCCGCCGCCCCCCATGCACGGCCATGGATTCGGCATGAACGGCCAGGGCATGGGCTTCTTCGCCAAGCAGCTCAACCTGACCGATGACCAGCAGGCCCAGATGAAGACCATCATGGAGAAAGCCCACACCTCCATGAAGCCGCTCATGCAGCAGTCCCACCAGATCGATCAACAGCTTCGCCAATATGCGATGGGAGCCTACGACGATGGCCAAGTTCAGAAACTGGCCACACAGAAGGCGCAGATCGAAGCCCAACTGACGGTGGCGCAAACCAAAGTTCACAACCAGCTCTTCCAGATGCTGACCGCGGATCAGCAGACCAAGGCGAAGCAGATGGTAGCTGAGCACGAAGCCCGCATGCAGAGCCACATGAACCAAACTCCGCTTCCCTCGGAGCAGTAGCGTGCGACAGCCAGGACAGCGGGATTCCTCGTTACCGATCACAACGGGTCATAACGGAGAGTTCCTTAATCGCCCGGCGCGAGGCCTCTCTGGCCCGCCTCGCGCCGGCAACGGAATGCTGATACCGAACCGGGTCAGACAGAACCGGGATAACCGGACAATGGCCGGATAATGGATCGACCGTCATGACCCTCAGTGATTCGTTTCTCTCCAATGCCGCATGGCTCTTCTTCGCCGCCTGGAGCGCGATCGTCGCCGCCGTCAGCATCGCCGCCTTCGGCCGAGACCTGCTCCCTTGGAGCGCGCCTATCGAGTCATCCCATCACTCGCAAACCCCCGACTCAGCCCGCACCACTCAATCCAGCGCCCGCTAGCCCGCTCGGTCAGGGCCTCTAATTTTGACCCAGTTGTGAGTGCAATGGCTGATATCAACGGTTGGCTTGCGGTTTTACTGCTGTAGCTCAGGGGTTTGGGAGGCGTTTTGCCCAAAAGATTTGCGGCTCAATCATGGTTTCCCTGTAGCAACCGCCCGCCGAGGCTGTCGCACCTAAGTCGCAGTGATGAATGGAGATCCAATGCGGCGATTTGAAGAGCTGTGCGACCTGATTGCCATCGAGCAGGATGTGGAGAATTTTTCTATTCTCGTGACGGAACTAAATCAACTCGATCCAACCCGCCGCCTACCCGTTATTTCAAGACAGCCGCTACCAAGTCACGCTCTGCAAAATTGACAGGCGCGATTTCTAGTTCTTGCCAATTCAGCAGGGGAAAGCAGTTTTTCACAGCCGGTCACTCCCGGCGATGGCTCAGACCCGACCTACTGTGCTAACACCTCAGTCACTTTCGAATGCGTAAGGCGACCGCTAGCATCTCTCTGAAACCTCTGGGCTGTTAGGGATGCCGCCGAATGGGAGCAAAATCAGGCGGGGAGAAGCTCCGCCTGTGGGAGTGGCCTGCGAGAATCCTTTGCTCGACCGGAAACAGCCCAGTTCACTTTCTGTTGCGATAATTGCCGATTGATTTCGTCTGGCAGACCCGGGAATATCGTGGGGCGGGTACGGATTTTTGGCCACGGAGCTAGTCGTGAAGAACGATGTTGAGAAGAGAACTGTGAACCTGCAAATCATCACCGCCGTGATAATCAATGAGCCCCAATTTTCTAAACCTATTCATGAAAAAGCTCACCCGCGAGCGAGTCGTGCCCACCATCTCTGCCAGGGTCTCTTGACTCAGATTGGGGATTACACTCTCAGGCACGCCCTCCTTGCCGAAATGAGCCAGCAATAGCAATATCCGGGCCAGTCGTTTTTCACTGGAATTGAAAAGCTGGTCAATCAAATCCTCTTCGTATCGGATGTTCCGCGTCAGCAAATAGGCCACGAACATATCGGAAAACGCGTGCTCTCGGTGAAGCACTTCTAGCATGGACTTCTTGTCGATTTTCATCACGGAGGAATCGGCCATCGTGGTGGCGGAGCATAGGCGGAGAAACTGCCCTGTAAGGCACCCTTCGCCGAAGAAATCGCCCGTGTTCAGAATGCCTATTGTGGCTTCCTTCCCGCTCTTCGACACAACCGTGAGTTTCACCTTTCCTTCCTTTATATAAAAAACAGCATCGGAGGAGTCGCCCTGAGCAAAGATTGTCTGCTTTTTGACAAAAGCTTCGATCTTTCTACCACCGTTGATGGTCGAAAGGAATGTCTTGGGATCGAATTTGCCAAGCTTCTTGGCCGCTGCCACGGGTGTCATAAAGTTCTTGGCCCTCCTCTCGAGGGTTTGGAATGCGTAGAAGGCAACTTTCTAGGATGAAGGACGATGAATGCGGAAGAAGGCGAGAACAACGTCGAGCCTTGCGGGGTAAAGCTGCGATCCCGCTCGACGAAATAATGATTTCACGATTGAGATCGGAAGTCAACACGACGGAGCACTTGGGTGACGTCAAGCTGCTTGTGTAAAAAGCTTAAGGGTGCGGGTTTTTCATTCCAGATTGAATCTCTGGAAGATAGTGATGCGGTCCACTCTTTCTACATTCACAACGCACACCATGGGCCGGGTTCGCCGCCGCAAATCAAGGGCAGCCTGACCCGGCCTTGCCGCCTGAAGACGCCAGGGGAATTGTTATATCTAGTTCCACTGTTTCCTGGGCTTTGGAAGGACCTGTAAAAGTGCCGCAAATGCCTTGGACGGATCGCGGGTTTTCCCAATTTCATCGTAGATGGGTCGAAATTTTATATGTGATGAATGTTCCGGATCGTCCATCAGCCTATCGCATTCATCCTGCCACACCGGCGTGGGCACACGATGCGAACGCAGCACAGATTTCAAAGCTATGTTCTCGGAAAACAAGCACTCAATGGTTTGTAGCATTCTTAGCATCCGCCTCATCTCGGCATCGTTCATGACGGCTCCTTCGGGCAAAGAACATGCAATTCGGTGTTCCTGATCCAGAGTTCACCAACGAGCAGCGACAGGTGATTCACAGAGCCATAAAGAAAGCCTCGTTTACGACGCTTCCCAAGGCTACACAGGATTCCAAAACGGGTCTGAGCAAGAACGCTCATCCCGCCCGCTCAACGTGGCGGCTGATGCGGGCGGGATGCGGACGGACAGGGACGGCGCTATTACCACGCTGGACTCTAAATCGACGTAGATAAATGTTGGCTCCACTCAGAGAAACAGTAAAAATCTGAGCTTCACTGCCGCATACCCTCCGCCGGTCTTCTGACACTGTTCGTCTTCGATAGTCCAACTCTTGTTCCCTGATTCAATGTTACATTTAGCGGACTCGTATCGACTGTGCATAACTGCTCTATGCGAAACCGAAACAGCATGTACCGGGCTAGGGGCTAGAGCAGTTGGTCGGCGTAGAGCTGCATCGTTTCGCGACGCAGAAATGCTAGGCTGCATTCCGCGTCTTCTGTGCGCTGCCGTTGCTCTTCATGCTCGTAATCGTACCGCTCCCGGTTTCTATTGAGGACCTCTCGCAGTCGACCGCAATCTGGCTGCCGTAGGGCAATCGAGGGTTAACGGAGAAGCCAAAGTGAAGGCAATCCGGCTACCCGGCTTCATCTCCACTTTTGCCGCCTTCAATACAGCGATCCCTCCCAGCGCAACCGCACCGATAGGATTGACAGATGCAGCCACTTCCGCGGCTCCGACAGCTCCCGGTTTTATTGCGGCCGTGGATTTGGCGGAAAGCGCTCCTTTCTTCTTCTTCATCACATCACTATCCGCATCGATTTTCTTTCCATCGATTACTAAACTGATCAACTCCACTTCCACTTCTGCATTTCCATGAAAACGGCCGCCTTTCTTGTCTTCCACCATCCGTAAATGAGCCTCAGTTCCACGTGGGATCACGACATGGCCGTCCACGAGAACGGAGGGATCGACGGTACCGATGAAGATGTCTCCTGCTTGATTGTGACTGGAATTTATCTTATCGGCGATGCGAACGGAAATGACCGTACCTTCCGGAAGTATGATGGTATCGGGTGCATCCCGTGAACTCCGCTCCTCCTGGCTGGCTTGTGGATGAGCAATGTTCTGTCCGCACATCTGGTGAACGGCTAATAGCCACAGCGGAGCAAGACCTAGCGCTAGGAACCTTGATGTACGTCTCTTCATACGCCATGCCCCTGAGACGCACTACTCCTGAAATGCGAAACTTGCTTCATACCCGACGCACCAGCCAAACAATCACCAGAATGACAATAATTGTTCCCACCACACCCATACCTAACATAGTCCCTCCTGTGAGACACGTAGGGAATCAAAACGTACTTATGCAGACATCGTAGGGCTAGATCCCGGCTTTAGTCTGAGCAAAACTAAACACTAACCAGCCGAGCTCTCACTTTCTATTTCTAAGGGTACGTTGACAGGCCCTCGGCGAAGAAACTTCGATGGGAACACCACAGACCAAGGTGGAGAACGGAATTGCGCAACCGGGAGCAGGTCGCGATCACTTCTATCGGCTGATCTTGCCGTGATTGATCCTTGGTATTATGCTGGTCCTCCAGTTGTCCCGGTTGAAACTCTGAACGAATGAAGGAGAAATCATGTTCAAAGTCAATGCGCTTGCTTTTGCAGCTCTCGCGACTGCCCTCTTATGCGGTACGCCCGTGGCGCCAGCCCAGGTCGCCGTCGGCGTAAACATCGGGCCGGCTCCCGTGTGTCCTTACGGATACTTCGACTATGCGCCATATGACTGTGCTCCGTACGGCTACTATGGACCCGATTGGTTTGTTGGCGGGGTGTTTCTCGGAGCTGGCCCCTGGTTCCACGGCCATCACGGCTTTTATGGCCATGTCGACAACCGCTTTGATCCTCACCACGGTTACGCTGGACCGCTGCCGGAGCGCGGAGCGGAGCGCTTTAACCACTTCCAGGCAAACGAGGCGCGGGATGGGCGAGGCAACATAGGCAACGCTCCCCACGAAGGGAAAGGTGAACACGCCCTGCCCGGATTTCGGGGTGGTAGCCATGCAGGTGGACATGGCGGCGGGCGCCACTAGAGCGCGATCCGGTTAAAGTGGGGCGAGATGAGGCGCGCCTGGCGTCTTATCTCGCTTGGGCTGCGGGAAAATAGAAAACCACAGAGAGGCCTAGAGAACCCTACGCCCTTGGACTGGGGATTCTGAGTGTAATTGCCTTGTGGCTTCCAAGGAAGCCACGCCTTCGATTTCAACAACGGAATGCAGAATTGATTAGCCTGAGAACACCTGTAACGGCAAGAAAGGTTCTCAGCGCCATTGCAATGCTAGGTTCAAAATCGGAAGACTATTCCCGTCGAAACGCGCGCGACGTTCCTGTTCTGGCTGTAGTTGGTACCGGGTACTCCGCCGATGGTGAACCTGGTGTAGAGCCAGTCCGCTTGAGCGCGGATCGCAATGCGCGGCTTCAGCCAGTAATCAATGCCGCCGCCTGCCGCAAAGCTAAGAGCATGGTTGGACTGAAAATTTTGAGTGCTCCCCTGGTTTCCGAAGTTTTCGTTCGAGACGTGGCTCTCCCCAACCAGGAAGTGTGCAAAAGGGCTGAACCTTCCACGTGATGAAGAAACCTGCGGCCCAAACAAAAACGAATAGGAGCTACCGCTTGCCGGAACCGAGTTTGCGCCATTGAGTTCTGGGAGGGTGTAACGCGGATATAGACCGGAGAAGTCGGCGACCACTCCGATCCACGGGCGCACTTTGAAGTTTACGGCAGCGTCCCAACCGTTCGCCCCTCCGTTCGAGTTGACCAAACTGAAGTCGGGCCTCTCATACGTATAGCCGCCAAAGACCTCGACGCGATCTGAGATTTGCGTCTGATCGGATTGCGCGGTGACGAAACAACAAAGCAGAAGGACTGCGAGAACGCATAAAGAGACCGGACGCATGGGTGCTCCTTGGGGGTCAGGGTTCTCAAGAAACTCTAAGGTTCGGATGCAGCGCTCCGAGCAACAGGATGTACGCTCACCCCTCTCAAACCTTGATTCAGGCGGAGTGAAGGCTCAACGTCTTGAGCGATTCCTTTTGTCCGGCGATGGTAGGCGCAACGCGAGGGCAAATTATTGGAACACGGCCTTGGGGCTTTATTCACATAATTGGCGTAAACATCCGCATGGCACTCATTGACAGTTCTGGCTTTTACTTTTTGGTCTCTAATCCCCGGCCGACCCGGAATACGTGGCCATCCGGATGTCGAAGGTGCATCTCGCGAACGTTCCACGGCATATCGGTGGGCGGAAATGTGACCTCCAGCCCGGCGGCGACGCAATGTTTGTGCATCTGGTCCACGTCGTCCACCCAGACCGACATCCAGACGCCCTTATCGCCCTCTTCGTCTCCCTGCTGCTGAAACGTGGTGGTGTTTGCCCCGCGGCCGCGGCCTCCCTGCGCCCCCTGACAAAGAAAGATGCAAGCTTCCTTACCCGATCCCACCGCACCAAACGTCGGAGGTGTTCCCCAGTCCCACAATTTCTTCCATCCCCACTTCTCAAACCACGCGAACGTGCTGGCGATGTCGGACACGTTCAATATCGGAGTCAAACCTTTGGCTTCCATAATCGAAGCAGGATAACACCCGGCGGACCCCAGGGATTTGGCCTACTTTTTGCTAAATCGCCACCACTCCTCGACCTAGCCCCGCCAATTCTCAACGCCGATGTGGCAGGTTTCCGGCCCGTCGAGTGTCTTAACCCCTAGCCCGAATGAAACTTCACGCCGGGTCCCACTCCGGCGATGAACACGATCGCCAGAATCAGAGCGGCGACCACCCATCCCCGGCTGCGTTCGATCTCCGGCAGCTGCAGTTCGCTGCTGGGAATGCGCGGGCCGCGGAGCAGCGTCCACATCCACGCCAGCCCCGATTTTCCCCCAAATGACGCAGCCGCAGCCGAGACCAGAATCAATAGCGGCCCCACGGGATTCAGCGCGCCCGCAATGCAGGAGAGCATTCCGCAAGTGAGATAAGGTGCGAGCGTTAGCTGGCGCGCGCGCCGCACACGAATCGCTGCATCTCTCCCCAAAAAGGGACGCAACTCGCGCAAGCACAGAGGCATAAACAATAGGAAATAGGTCACGATTCCCAGAGCAATCAAGCCCAAGCGCCAAGCCCACGCCGGCTGCCATCCCGCCACTACCGCAGCCCAGTCGCCGAAGTTGCCGACACCGGAAAACAGGAAATACCCGCCTGCATCGAATAGGTTAAAGGTCATCAGCAGCCAGAAGAAGTAGCGCCAGGATGCAGTCTGCCTGACTGCGCGTGCGGCGATCCAGAACAGCGCTCCGAAGACCAGATTGGCGAGCGTCCCGCCCGCAGCTACCAGACGAGTGTCCGCGCTACACTCAAAGTGCACCGTAGAAAGCGCCAGTGCTTGCCCGCCCCCAGCCGCACACATGCCTCCGTGACCAATGCCTTCGTGGATGAAATCCGCAATCACCGTAGCCGCGATCGCGATAGCAACGATCGTCAACAGGTCCGGTTGGGTTGCTTCGCGCAACGTTGATGGGTTGGACCCACTTACGTCCCTCGCGGCGTTGACGGCCATGCGCCGCATTGTAGCAGCGCATTCCGGAGGATCCCTGTTTCACTCAAGACTAAGAAGGCCGCAACGCTCAAGGGGTGAACGGTGGACCGATCTGTTTTCCACAGCCCCGTATGTGACGCTCAACCTTGACTGAGGATTTCAATCGCGACACTACGGCCCAGTCGCCGCAGTCTGGTTGAAACCAAACCGTCGGCCTCTAAATCCTTTGTTTCGCGGATTTTGATATCTAACTTCTTTGCCATCCGGATTTTGCGGGGAATTTCGTGCCAACCCAGTGATTCCTAAGATTCACGGGGGGAGGGGAGGAGGGGATACCCTCGAAAGGTCCGCGGCGGCCCAAGAAACCGTGAATCATGCCTGCTAGAATTTCATCGACTGGATTTGCATGCTGCTCAAGAGTTTGCGCCCGCTGCTGCCGTATCTGAAACGCTATCGCTGGGGTTACGCCGCCGGCACGCTTTGCGTCTTCCTCACCAACGGCATCTGGATTCTGTTTCCGCTCGTGCTTGGAAAGGCCGCAGATGATTTGCACGAAGGCGTGACCAGACACAAACTTCTGATCTACGCTGCATTGTTGCTCGCCATCGCCGTCACCAAAGGAATCTTCCAGTTCCTGACCCGCTGGATCGTGATCGGCGTTTCACGCGACATCGAATTCGATCTGCGCAACGATCTGTTCGCGCGCCTGGAAATCCTTTCCTACTCCTACTATCAGCGCCATCGCACCGGCGACATTATGGCCCGCGCCACCAACGACCTCAACGCGGTCCGCGCGCTGCTCGGCCCCGCCATCATGTATTCGGCCAATACCATCGTCTACACGGCGGGCGCGCTGGCGTTCATGATTTCCATCAGTCCGTGGCTCACGCTTTACACGTTTCTGCCGCTGCCTGCGGTAAGCGTCGTGATCCAAACTTTCGGCCGCCGCATTCACGATCGCTTCGAAAGAATTCAAGCCATGTTCTCCGACATCTCGGCACGTGCGCAGGAGAACTTTTCCGGCGCCCGCCTGATTCGCGCCTACGTGCAGGAAGACGCTGAGATCAAAGCCTTCGAAACTGAAAATCAGGAATACATACGCCGCAGCCTCCGGCTGGTTCGCCTCATGGGCATGCTTTGGCCCACGCTGGAACTCATGCTGGGCTGCGCCGTGGTGCTCGTGCTGTGGCTCGGCGGACGCGAAGTCATCCACGGACTCTCGCACGTGACTCTGGTTTCAAATCTCGGACTCTTGCATTCCGGAGTTTCGCTTCCCGGAATCACGACCACGCTCTCGCTCTCCGGTTCCATGACTGTTGGACAGTTCGTGTCATTCAGTACTTACATGATGCAACTCACCTGGCCGATCATCGCTCTGGGTTGGGTCATCAACATCTTTCAGCGCGGCACTGCGTCGCTGATCCGCATCAACGAAATCATGCACGAGCAACCCGAGATCGAAGACGCTCTCGGCGCGCAAGATCTCGAGATTGCCGGCGAGATCGAGTTCCGCGGCCTCAATTTCAGTTACGAAGGCAAGCCAGTTCTACACGACGTAAACCTGCGCGTGCCCGCGGGCAGCAGCCTTGCAATCGTGGGTCCGACCGGATCTGGAAAGACAACCTTGATGAGCCTGATCCCACGTATCTACGATGCGGAGCCGGGAACGGTCCTGATCGACGGACGTCCGATTCGCGAATATGTGATTGCGTCGCTACGAAAAAATATTGGATTCGTCCCTCAGGAGACTTTTCTCTTCAGCGACCGCATACGCGAGAACATAGCTCTAGGCGTAGACTCTGCCACCGACCAGGAGATCCACAACGCAGCGGACGCCGCTAACATTGCAGCCGATATCGAAAGCTTTCCCGAGGGCTACGACACCATGGTAGGAGAGCGCGGCATCACCCTGTCCGGCGGCCAGAAACAGCGTACGGCGATTGCGCGGGCTCTGATCCGCAATCCGAAGATTCTGATTCTCGACGACGCGCTATCCAGCGTCGACACCCACACCGAAGACAAGATCCTCAACCACCTGCGCGACGTAATGCGTGGCCGAACCACCATCTTCATCTCGCACCGTGTTTCCACCGTGCGCAATGCCGACCGCATTGCCGTGCTTCATGGGGGACGCATCGTCGAACTCGGCACGCACGATGAATTGCTGGCCTTGAACGGCTACTACTGCGACCTGTATAACAAGCAGTTGCTGGAAGAAGAGCTGGCCGAAGTCTGAGACCTCTTCACGCGTAGCGCCTGCGTTCTTTTTCCAGGCCAGCCAACAGACCATGCAGCGAATCAGCCAAGCGGAAATTCTCGATTCGGACGCTTGCCCTCCGGTTGAAGCAGAGGCTTCTCTTCGCGATCTATGCCGCATCAACCGATGGTTCGGCGGAGTCGCCACCACGCGCGACATGATCGAGCGCGTGGCGTACGCAACCGGCAAGAAGAATTTTTCCGTGCTGGAAGTGGCTGCAGGTTTCGGAGAGGTATCCAAGGCTGCTGGTCGGCAACTGGCACGCAGGGGAATTGTGCTCGACGTGACTGACCTCGATCGCGTGCGCACTCACTTGCTGCGTGGAAATCGCGCCGTAGTATCCGATGCGCTCGCGCTTCCCTTTCCAGATTGCAGTTTCGATCTGGTGAGCTGCAGCCTGTTCGCGCATCACCTGGAACCAGCCGACCTGGCACGCTTTGCCGCCGAGGCCCTACGCGTAGTCCGCTGCGCTGTATTGATCAATGACCTGGTCCGCCATCCCATGCATTTGGCGCTGGTCTACGCGGGCTTTCCCTTGATGCGAAGTTATGTATCGCGGGTCGATGGACTGGCGTCGGTGCGTCGAGCCTACGTGCCAGACGAGATGCGGCGGATCCTTGCCTCGGCTGCGCCTGCGCCAAGCGTCGAGATCTCGCGCCACTTCCTGTTTCGCATGGGCGTGATTGCGTGGAAATGCAGAGGAAACCGTGGGTCATAGCAGGACGCGCAAATACTCATTATCATTTCCACTGAGGAATTTTTTAGCACAGGAACTGGCGGGGGAGCTTTCGAAAATTTGTGACGTGTCACGAAAGACGAACGTCTATCTCACTCCCGCCACGCAATTCCTTGATTAGTTGCAATTCACGGCATCTGACGACAACGCCCCAGACGCGAGGGATTCGATAAGGAGTTAGGAAAGGCGGAAAAAGAATCGAATTGCTGGTTTGGTTAAACTCTGCCCCAGATCCGCCTACCTTACGACGAGCACTTCCCTCACGTTATCGCGGGCGAGAAAGAATTTGATGGAGGCAAAATCTCGGAAGAGGGTTTCGATGTGGCGGTTGTTGAAGACACGCTGCAGGCGAAAGCCATCGTTAATCGAGGTATGGATTGCCCCGGCGGATCCGCGGCGGGTTTCGCGGCGCAGCACGATGGGCTGCATTTCGAGCGTATCTTTTCCTACGATGTGGAAGCGATAGCAGGGCGAGTCCGGACCCGCATCCTTGGTATGGAAAAACGCCAGCATCATTCCGCCGGGCTTCAGCACTGACCACACGCGTCCCATAACTGGCCGCACCAGGCTTTCGTCCAGATAATCCGGCAAGTTCCAGCACAACACGGCGTCGAACTGGGCCGCGGGATAGACCAGGTTGTCGGCCAGAAATCGCCGGCTGTCGAGGATTCGGTTTCCCTGTTCATCTTTTGTGGCCAGGTTCGGATCGGTGGAAGCAACCAGAAGATCTTCGCTGTAAATCTTGTGACTGCGCTCAGTGAAGAAGCGGATGTTAGCGGCTGAAGTAGAACCCAGATCGAGTACGCACAGCGGCGAATCGGCTTCCCACTGTCGAGACAGTTCGCCAAGACTGCTGGAGCGGCGGACGAGTTTTGGAGCGGCCTGTGGCGTGGTCGCCTCTGTCCCGCCCGAAGAGCCGCGAAAGAGCTTCATGAAATTATGAGTGACTGATGCCATTCAGACCGATGGGCCGCCTTAGCCAAGACGACTGGTACCCCAAGACTTTGAATGAACTCTACAACGAACACTTTAACTCATTGCCCGAGGCGCATGAAAGTTACTTTCCTGCCGCTTTCTCCGCTCTGCCCTGAATGTCGATCTTACCTTTCAGGTATGCGCCTTCCTCGATCGAAATCCTCTGCGTGGAAATGTCTCCAGTAACGACAGCAGACTTACGCAGTTCGACGCGATCGCTGGCTTGCACATTGCCTTCGAGCTTGCCTTGCACGACCACGCCTTTGGCTTCAACCGAAGCCTTGATCTGGCCATGGGGACCGACGGTCAAACTGTTGTTTTTCAGAGAGATGCTGCCTTCGACCTGACCGTCAACGTAAAGGTCTTCGCTGCCCGACAAATCGCCTTTGATCACGACGGACTTGCCGATTTGCGCCAGATCTGCCGACATCGGAGCACTCATGATGGTTCTCCTTAAGGAAGCGGGAATGCTGCTCTACTGGGAAATACGTACCAGGAGGGCCCCCTCGCTTCTCTCGACTATACCCAACTCATGGAGCACGCGGCAAGCGCGGTACTTCGGTAATACAACAAAGACACGCTTCAATGACATGTTGAAATGACATGTTGAATACCTTCTGCAACCCGCGGTGAGGATTGTTACACTAATTAGCGAGATGATTTTCGCGGAGCCAACGCGCAGGACGGGGTGGACGCTGGGGATCGTGGCGTTGGCCGTGGCATCGACCGTCCTTACAAGTGTGGTCGTGGCCCAGGAGCCCGAGAAGTCCGAGATGCCTCCCGCGGAGCTGGTGCGGATTACAGTGGCCAATGAGGTCGCGGTAGCGAACCACCCCGACCTCCACCACATGTTCCGCTTGAGGAGACAGACTCCGAAGGGTTCGCAGACTCACGTGTATGTTGAGACCAACCAGGCTCTGGCGGGAATGCTGATCGCAATCAACGATCAGCCGCTGACGGCGGAGCAGCAGAACGCGGAATTCGACCATCTGGCCTCGCTGATGAGTAATCCGGATCAGCTTCGCAAAAAAGAGGCGCGCGAAAAAGAAGATGAGGATCGCACACTACGGATCGTGAAAGCGTTGCCGGACGCCTTTTGCTATGAATATGCCGGCACGGAGAACAGCTCCGCATCGCTCGGCAAGCCTGGAGATGAGCTCGTGAAGTTGAAGTTCAAGCCCAATCCGGCTTACACCCCGCCGACTCACGTCGAACAGGTTTTGCGGGGCATGGAAGGGGAGTTGCTCATCGACACGAAAACCCGTCGACTGGCACGAATCGATGGCACGCTGTTTCAAGAGGTCACGTTTGGATGGGGAATTCTTGGACATCTCAACAAGGGCGGACACTTTCGCGTGCAGCAGGCCGACCTGGGCTTGGGCGATGGAGCCTGGGGCATTACCGCGATGAATTTAAACATGACGGGCAAGATCCTGATGTTCAAGGGAATCAGCATTGTGTCGGACGAAGTGTTGAGCGACTTTCAGCGGATGCCTGAGAAGCTCACCTTTGCCCAGGCCGTCGACATCTTGAAGGCGGAAGAGGAAAAGCTGGCGCACAACAACCATGCTTCGGAACCCACTGAAGCGAAGAAAGAGCAGAATAGTAAAGCTGAAAGCAATTAAGCTGGAACTCCCGCCCGCATCGTTTCCTTTCTTACCGTGAGTTTTTCGATTAAATCCGGTTTGACGCGATAACCCGTTCCCTCCTGGTCACGAATAGCGATCATCCCCTGCGGGGAGACTTCCACTTCCGGGTCGACGATGTCTTCTTTCCAGTAGCGTTTGGAAGCGGAAACATCGCCGGGCAGGCTAAAGTTTTCCTTGGTGGAATAAGCAATGTTGTGGGCGCGTCCGATGCCGGTTTCGAGCATTCCACCGCACCACACCGGAATCTTGCGCGCCTGACATACGTCGTGGATTTTGAGAGCTTCGGAAAACCCGCCAACCCGCCCGACTTTGATATTAATGATTCGGCAGGCTCCGGTTTCGACGGCAAAGGCGGCGCTGCGCGCGTTGACGATCGACTCGTCCAGGCAGATCGCAGTGCGCAACTCTCTCTGCAGGCGCGCGTGATAGTAGATGTCGTCGTTCCAGAGAGGCTGCTCGATCATTAGAAGATTGAACTGATCGAACTTTCGCAGGTGTTCGACCTGATCCAGAGTGTACGCGGAATTCGCGTCGCAGCTCAGCGTGATATCCGCCCAACGCGAACGAATCTTTTCGAGCACGTTCACGTCCCAGCCGGGCTTGACTTTCACCTTGATGCGGCGGTAACCGGCCGCCAGTTCGATCTGAATTTTTTCCAGTAATTGTTCGACTGAATCCTGGATGCCGATGGAAACGCCGCAGGGAATTTCTCGGCGAGTGCCGCCCAACAACTTCCACAGCGGCTGGCGCTTTTGCACGGCTTCCGCATCCCAAAGAGCGTTTTCGATTGCCGCCTTAGCCATGCGGTGGCCGCGTACTTTGGCGAAAAGTGTGGGGCAATCGCGGGCCGATTCGAGGCGCTTTCCCAGGAGCGCGGGGATTAGATACTGCGTCATCGTCGGCCAGGCACTTTCGATCCATTCGCTGCTATAGAAGGGATCTTCCCCGGCAACGCACTCGCCCCAGCCGTCGACGCCTTCGGTGTGGACCGTGACCAGTAAAATGCGGCGGCTATAGGTGCGGCCAAAACTCGTCTCGAAAAAGTGGACGAGCGGCATGTGGATCTCGCGGAGGGTGATGGCTTCAATTTTCATTGGCAAGAACAACATTTCACCACAGAGTCACAGAGACCCAGAGAGAACGACTTCTGAACTCCACAGCCTGGACCACGAGCTCCAGATCAAGATTTGATTTCTTGGTTTTCTCTGGGTCGCTGTGACTCTGTCGCGAATCGATTTGGCGACACTGCTACATCATCCCTCTGAGGCATAGGACCATTTTTCCTCCCAGGGGCCGAGGAGGAATTTGCCGTTGCCTTCGGTGTCGCGTTCATACCCTAACACGGCTAGTCCTTGAGAGAACGCTTGCAGAAAGTGCTCACGATTGCGCTCCTGCACTTGCTGGGCTTTGCCGCGGGTTTCGGGCGCGGCTTTCCAATCGTAGATCTGCGCGGGTACTAGGACGCTGGACTGGCCGACAACCGGCGCAATTTTCCCCGTGGCCAACAAGGTTTCCACCCGCTTCGATTTCAGCCACCACTCGGCGATGAGGCGGTCGCTCGGCAGCCCCCCTTGCAGAGGCGAGGACGTGATGCCGTATTGATTGATGTTATAGCGGCGAGCGATGGCGCCAAGCCTTTCGATATTGAGATAGGCATTCTTGATTTCGAGGGGATCGAAGGTCCACTCGATCAGTTCGATGCCGCGAGCGAGCGCGTCTTCCCGCTGCATCAGTTTCAGGCGTCGGCCCAGTCCGCCATTGCGATGGTCTTTACGCACGGCCAGCATGTGCGAGTGCAGATAAACGTGGCCGGTCCGGGTGCCGGGAACGGAGAGCGCGAATCCGACCATGACATCGCCGTCGAAGGCGCCCATCACCTGTCCGCCGACTTTGTCGGCAACGACGAACATGCGCAAGGGAACAAGTTCTGCGTCGCTGAAATTCCAGACTTCTTTCTGCAATGCGACGCAGGCGCGGAAGTCTTCGATGCTGTGACAGCTGCGGAGGACAATCAATTCGGCAGTCATCGGCTCCTTGGCCTCACATCGAGGGCGTCATCCCGAAGGCCGGCAATCGTCAGTCGGGCGGGGGATCTCGTCTGCATAGCCACAGAGTAAAAACGATTCGCGCGAGACCCCTCGCCCCGATGATGAAAACGCGGGTCTTCGGGATGACGCCTCGGTGGAGGGTTAAGCATCCTTTCTCTGACCCTTTCCCTGTTCCTCTCTATGATCCTCGCTCTGATTGTTGCTCTTGCTTTCCTCGCGCTTTGCCCGTTGCCAAAGAGCTTCCAGTTCTTCCATCGAAGTCTGATCCGGGGTGCGGCCGGATTCTTGGAGGCGGGCTTCCATCCACTGAAAGCGTCGCTTGAATTTACGGTTGGTTTTGCGAAGAGCGGATTCGGGATCGAGCGAGAGGTAGCGGGCGATGTTGACGAGAACGAAAAACAGGTCGCCGACTTCTTCTTCAAGGCGCGCCTGAAGAACCGCGGGGCCAGTCGATCGTCCCGACCCGGCCACGCCGCGACCCTGGGGCTGAGGACCGGGCGGCGAAAATTGGTCGAGCTGCTCGCGGAGTTCGCTGGTCTCTTCGCTCAACTTTTCGAACAAGCCTTCGACGTTGGGCCAATCGAACCCGGCTTGCGCGGCGCGGGAACTTAGTTTGTAGGCTTCGAGCAGTGACGGCATCGCGGACGACACGCCGGAAAGGATGGAGTGCTTTTCGTTTTTCGACTCAGCTGTCTTCCCTTCCGAGCTGCGGCTTTTTCTCTCTTCCACTTTGAGCGCTTCCCAGTTGCGCTTGACTTCGGCGGAAGTATCGGCCTTCACATCTCCGAACACGTGCGGATGGCGGTTGATGAGCTTGGCGGAGAGGCGATCGAGCACGTCGTCGATGGAAAAGGAGGACTGCTCCTTCGCCATTTCGGCATAGAAAAGCACCTGCAGGAGCAGGTCGCCGAGCTCGCCGGCGAGTTCAGACCAGTCCTCATTGTCGATGGCTTCGAGGACTTCGTAGGTCTCTTCGAGAGTGTAGGGCTTGATGGAATCGAAAGTCTGTTCGCGGTCCCAGGGGCAACCGCCGGGGGCGCGCAGGCGCTCCATAATGGCAACAGCGCGCTCGAAACGTTCTCCGGTTGTGGACATGCGGAAACCAATGTAAATGAGTATCGAGGCCGCGGGCAATGTAGCGCCGACGCCCCTTCGGCGCGCTTCGCTTGCTCAAGGCAAGCTTTGTCGGCTGTCGCGGGGGCAGCTTGCCCTTGCATTCGACGCGCCCCGCGGAGCGCGGACGAGACGCCCCCGCTACCGCCGCCGGAGCCTGTTCTCAGCGAAGTCGGAGGGACGGCGGCGACCGCCAACCGCCGAGCATGAGATGGCATCCTAAGGTGTACCAAATCTCGGCTTGCCGAATATCCCTCCGCTCATTCGAAGACGGCCGCTTATGTCAGCCCACACATTCATTCAAGGAGGAAAGCAAAATGACGACTGGTACTCTTCAAGGAAGAAAAGTGGCGATTCTTGTAACTGACGGTTTCGAGCAATCGGAGTTGCTGGAACCGCGAAAAGCCCTCGACGAGGCGGGCGCGAAGACGCAGGTGGTATCTCCCGCCGACAAAAAAGCAAAAGGATGGAACAACAAAGAGTGGGGCAATGAAGTGCCCGTGGATATTTCGCTCGACTCCGCGAAGGCAGCCGAATTCGACGCTCTGCTGCTGCCGGGTGGGGTGATGAATCCCGATCAGTTGCGCATGAATCCGAAGGCTGTCGAATTTGTGAAACACTTCACGGACTCCGGCAAGCCTGTAGCGGCAATCTGTCACGGGCCGTGGACACTGATCGAAGCGGGCGCGGTTCGCGGGCAAAAGATGACCTCGTGGCCGTCGCTGAAGACTGATCTTAAGAATGCGGGCGCGAACTGGGTCGACCAGGAAGTCGTCAACGACCAGGGTCTGGTGACCAGCCGCAAGCCGGATGACATCCCAGCCTTCAACCGCGAGATGATTCGTCTGTTTGGCCAAGCACGCGGAGAATCGCAGCCGCTACGAAAGACCGCATAATTAACGGCTCGTGCGGCTATCCTCGAATTGGTTGTCGAGCCCGCAATTCCATTCACTCGGCTTGGGCCTTAGAATCACTTTGGGTCATAGAATCAACGGCCGGGCCGGGTGAAATCTTCATATCGGCGCACGCAGGTTACTTTGGGCATCATCTTCTTGCAGGTCTAGTTGGAATCGTCCGCGAGTCCCGTGGACCATCGTGACCTTCATCTGGTTGTGTTTTGGGTGCAGAATCTGAACAAGTGGGAGTGTCTTTGGAGCGTTAGAATTCCGCAAGAGATTCGGCACCCTCGGGTCTGGCACTCTCAGTCTAACCGGAACCCATGAGTTTAAGCGTTAAACCTCGACCGTCCGTGGATGGGCAGCACTTCCACGTCGTGATCATTGGAGGCGGCATTAATGGCGTGGCGGTGGCGCGCGAGTGTGCCCGTGCTGGAAAACGAACGCTGCTGGTCGAGCAAAATGATTTTGCCTCGGGCGTGACCAGCCGGTCGACGCGCATCATTCACGGCGGCCTGCGCTACCTGGAACATGGGGAGCTGAGCCTGGTGCGTGAGTCGGTGCGGGAGCGGGAGCGGCTGCTTCGCCAACGATCGCATTTGGTTCATCCCGTACAGTTTTTGTTTCTGCTCAATGAGCAGAGTCAGCGCAGCGCTATGAAAGTGCGGGCCGGACTGTGGCTCTATCAGCGGTTCGCGAGAAAAAGATCGAGCAACTTGAGCGAGATGGAATTGAAGCGCGTGGAGCGCGCGCTGGACGCGGGTCATCGGTGGTCAATCTTTAATTACGAAGATGCGCAGTGCGAGTTCCCCGAGCGCCTGGTAGCCGAGTGGATGCTGGAAGCGGCCGAGGCGGGCGCCGTGGTCCGCAATCATTGCGAGGTGTTGGCGGTTGACGTAGCCCAAGGCCGGGCTCGCGGTGTGCTGCTGCGGGATCGCATCACAGGAAAAGACGAGCGCGTGGATGCCGGATGGATTTTCAACTGCACCGGTCCCTGGGCCGACCGAATTTGTCAACGATCCGCCGTTCGCACCAGTAAGCCGATGCTGGGCGGCGTGCGCGGTTCACACATTGTTCTGCCGCGATTCTCGGGCGCACCCAGCGCGGCGCTCTACACCGAGGCTGCGGATGGACGCCCGGTTTTTGTGTTGCCCTGGAACGAGCAGGTGCTGGTCGGCACGACAGAGGTAGCGGACACGGGCGACCCGGGAAGGACTGCGCCCTCCAACGAGGAAATCGAATACCTGTTGCGCACAGTGTCGAAGTTGTTTCCGAAGGCGAAGATTTCGGCGCACGATATCAAATACGCGTTTGCCGGAGTACGGCCTCTGCCGAATTCTCCCGGCAACAAGGCTTCGGCGGTCACGCGGCGGCATTTTCTGCATGACCACACGCCGGAGGGCGCGGCGCGGCTGATCTCCGTGATTGGCGGCAAATTAACTACCGCAGCTTCGCTGGCGCGGGAATGTGCGAGAAAGATCGGTATCGCGGTTTCGGAACCCTCGATGCTGGCGATGGGATCTGGGAGTTCGCTCGATCCCATGCTGGACCAGGAAGTATCGAACGTAGCCCGGGCCGGGTCGGTGAGCGAGGAAACGGCGCGCGGCATGATGGAGTGGCACGGCCCGCGCGCCATGGACATTGCTCGCATGGCGCTGGTGAGCGCGGAACTGCGAGCCCCGATCTGCCCACATAGCTCGCACATTGTGGCTGAAGTGGTGGAGGCTTATCGAAAAGAATTTGCCGTCACTCTGGCCGATGTGCTACTGCGCCGAATTCCTGTGGCGTTGGGAGCGTGCTGGTCCGAATCCTGCAGCCGCGAGGCCGCGTTGCGTATTGGCGCCGTGCTGGGCTGGAAGGAGCAGGACCTGGGATCGAATCTGGAAGCGTTCGAGACGGAGCGGACCGCATTTTTGAAGAAGCCGTCTCGCAGCGCCTCAGCGCTGGAAGCGGCCGCCGATTAACTCACCGACTTCTTTTCAAACTGCCGCAACCCCACGACCAGCAGAAGCACGTCGAAGAAAAACAGCGCAATCAGCACGGCAGTCATTGATAAGTGCGGAGACTGTGGAACCAACGCAGCCCGCAGGCCTTCACTGGCGTAGACGAGCGGATTGACGAGCACAATTTTTTGCAGGATCGGAAAAGTCTTCAGGGCGCTCCAGGGATAGTACGTGCATCCGAAAAAAATCATGGGTGTCATGACCATGCTGAACATCAACCCGATGTGCTGCTGATTGATGCTGCATCCCAACGCCAAGCCTCCACAAGCGGAAAAACCGGCCACCAACAGAATGATCGCGGCGAAGGTCAAGGGAGTGCCAATGCTGATTTGAACGCCGCGCCCCAGCACGAGCCATGCTAAAGGCAAAACGACCAGCCCGGCGACCACCGCCTGCAGCATTCCGGCGATAACTTTCTCGACGGCAATCCAGGCGACATCGATTGGGGCGAGCAGGCGGTCTTCGATTTCGCGCGTCCATTGAAATTCTGCGATAAGCGGCATGGCGACCGCCCAGATTCCGGTGAAGACCATGCTGATCGCGATAATGCCCGGAAGCAGAAGGCTTTTATATGCCTCGGGCATATAGCCGCTGCCCACCATCACCTTGCCGAAAATAAAGACAAATAGCAGCGGCTGCAGAAAAGTCTGCATCAGGAGTTGGATCGCATTCCGCCGCGCCACATGAGCGTCACGCGCCAGCATGGCAAAAAAGGTTTTCCAGTTCAATCGCGCAAGCTCCTTCCCGTGTGGTGCAGAAAGAGATTTTCCAGACTCGGTTCCAGGATGTGAACGTCTGATAATTCGGCGCCAGAGTTCGCAGCGATGGTTGCGATCTCGGGAATGAGCGAACCGCCTCGATCCGCATAAACGTCAACCCCTGTGCCGTCGGTGGCCCGAACCTCACGGACTCCGGCCAGCGACTGCAATCGCTGAAGAAGGTCCGACGTCTGATTTCCGAAGCGGAGACGCAGCACGAATCCCCCGGGAATAGATGCCTTCAACTCTGCGGGTGTACCCACGGCAATCACATGGCCGTGGTCCACAATGGCCAGGCGCTGGCACAGAGCGTCGGCTTCTTCCATGTTGTGCGTCGTGAGCAGCACGGTCTTTCCCGCCTGGTGATATTCACGAATGATTTCCCATAAGAGAATGCGGGTTTGAGGATCGAGTCCGGCGCTGGGCTCGTCAAGAAACAGGACTTGCGGATCGTGCATCATGGCGCGCGCAATCGACAGTCGCTGCATCATGCCGCCGGAAAAGCCGCGGACCATCTGGCGTCCGCGTTCGGTCAGCTTGAACTTGTCCAGCAACGCGTCGGCTCGTTCGTTTCTCTGCTTCGATCCAATTCCGAAGTAGGCAGCGTGAAAAATCAGAATCTCGCGGGCAGTCAGAGAAAAATCCAAGTTGGGACGCTGCGGCACAACCCCGATCAGGCGCTTAACTTGGGCCTGTTCCTTCCACACGTCGTACTCGCCGATCCAGGCTTGGCCGGAAGTCGGACGCACGCGTGTGGTGAGGACTCCGATGGTTGTGGATTTGCCGGCGCCGTTTGGACCGAGAAGGCCGAAGATTTCTCCGGAAAGAACTTCGAGCGAAAGCCCGTCAAGCGCGGGAATTTGAACTTTGGGCTGCTTGCCCCCCTTGGCATCGGAGCGCGCAATAAAACCCCCGGCAGCGCCTAACGGCGGAGCCGAGTTGTAGACCTTGCGCAAATCCTGAGTGCGAACCCCAACGGCCATGGGTAGTGTTCCTCAATCGAGGAGAAGCTGAGGTTTCGGAAGTATATCGCAGGCAGCGATTAGACTTTCTCATTTCCTTCTCAAGGCGTCATCCCGACGCCCGGCGTTCTTCATCCGGGCGAGGGATCTCGCCTGGATTGTCGCGATGCGATACGAGATCCGTCCCTCCGCCTGAAGAACGGCTTCGGTCAGGATGACGCCAATACAACCGATGATGTTCATCGAAACGAACACTGGTTACTAAAGATCAGTTCACGGTCTTGCGTGCTCTTTGAATCGTCACGATGCGAACCTACACTGGCGCGGAGTGTCGGGATTCGGTGTCATAGGGGCGCAGGTCGATGTTGATTCCCATCAAGCACGAGAATATGACGGCCCGGCGCTGGCCCGTGGTCACACTCGCATTGATCGCCATCAATGTCGCACTCTTTCTCTTTACATTTTCGGCGATTGACGAGGAGGCGCCGCAACTGGGCGAGGTGAAAGCTCACATCCTGATTCTAGCCGCGCTGCATCCCGAGTTGAAGATGCAAGCTGAGTCGCAGCATCTGGTCGACGGATTCAAGCAGAGCCATCCCGAGCAGTGGAAGCAGGTACAGAATCCGAATCACGACGTGATTGACGCTTACGACGCAAAACTCAGAATGACCGAAAATCCTTCGAACCTCCAGGAGGAGATGGACTCGCTGAACGGCCAATTGGTGAAATTGTCTTCGTCGTCGATTATTGAGCAGTACGCCTTCATACCCGCCCAACCGCGTCCCATCACCTATCTGACCGCAAATTTTCTTCATGGCGGCTGGCTGCACTTGATTGGAAATATGTGGTTTCTATGGCTGGCGGGATTTGTGCTCGAGGACGTTTGGGGTCGATGGGTCTATTCGGCCTTTTATTTGATCGCGGGCGCGGCCGCACTGCAGTTTTGGGCTTGGTCGAATCCGGGGAGCATCACACCGACCTTGGGCGCCTCGGGCGCGGTGGCGGCATTGATGGGAGCCTTTCTGGTGCGCTTCCCCAAGATGAAGATCGAGATGGCGTGGCTGTTCATGTTTAAGCTCTATCGCTTCAAGGCCGCGGCTTACTGGCTGTTGCCGCTTTGGCTGTTCGTAGAAATTTTCTACGGATCGCTCTCGGGATCGTCCGGCGGCGTAGCGCACTGGGCGCACGTCGGCGGATTTCTCTTTGGAGCGCTGGCAGGGGTGGCAATCCAGCATTCCGGCCTCGAGCAAAAGGCGAATCAGGCGATCGAGGAAAAGGTCGGCTGGACCAACGATGCAGAACTCGAACAGGCCAGCGGCATGATGGAGCACGGACAACTGGGAGAAGCTCTGATTATTCTGTCGAATTACGTCACCGCGAAACCGAATTCGCTCGACGCCTGGAACCTGCTGCGGCAGAATCATAGCCGGCAGAACAATACAAAAGACTATCTCGACGCGACCGTCAAGACCTGCGCGCTGCACTTGAGAGCTCATGAAGTGGAAGCGGCGTTTCAGGATTACACGGAGTTTGTCGATTCCGGGGGAAGCAAGCTGCCGGCCGCAGCCTGGCTCGAACTATGCAAGGGTGCGGAAGAGATGCAGGATTTCGAACGCGCGTTTACAGAGTATCAGAACCTCGCCCAGGCTCATCCTACCGAACGGCAGTCGTTGACGGCCCAACTCAGTGCTGCGAGACTCTGCCTGAAGCGCCTGAACCGCCCTAAGGATGCGCTGGCTCTCTACCAGGCCGCCGCGGCGTCTCCGATTCCGCATCTCGATTGGGAGCAGCACATCCAGGCTGGCATTAAGGATGCGAAGGCGGCGGGGGCATCGGGGAAGTCCGCCGCGGCCGGAGCGTCGTAGGATAGTCGACCCGACCCATTTCACAAAGCCTGGATTAAGGCTGAACTCATTTCAGAGAAGCGCTTGCGCTTACCTTCTGGGTCGCAACCCACTCATTGATCCTGGTCGAGAGAACATCGAGCGGCAACGCACCAGCGTCGAGCACTTCATCATGGAAAGCACTCAGCCTGAACTTGTCGCCTAACTGGTCCTTCGCGTACTGGCGCAATTTAAGGATTTCGAGTTGGCCGATCTTGTAGCCGAGCGCCTGGGCGGGCCATGCCATGTAACGATCGGTCTCACTCTGGACTTCGGCCTCGTCGATGGCGGAGTGGTCGTGGAAAAAATCAACCACCTGCTGCCGCGTCCAGTGTTTGTAATGGAATCCGGTGTCTACGACCAGGCGGATCGCGCGGAGCATGTCGTCCTGCAGGTGACCGTAATAGCTGTAGGGGTTCTGGAAAAATCCGACTTCCTTGCCTAAGCGCTCGGAGTAGAGAGCCCAACCCTCGGTGTAAGCGGTGTAATACTCGTTTTGGCGGAACGGCGGAAGCTGCGGCATTTCCTGAGCGATGGCGACCTGCAAGTGGTGCCCGGGGACGCCTTCGTGATAGGCCGTGGTTTCGAAGTCGAGCGTGGTGCCTTTCTCAAAATTGCCGGTGTTGACCATAACATGAGCGGGGCGCGATCCATCCTGAGATCCTTCTACGTAGTGCGTAGAAGCCTCCTTCTCCCGGAACTCCTCGATCGGCATCACTTTCAGCCTGGCTTTGGGAAGGCGGCCGAACATTGCAGGCAGCTTCACATACATCTGATCGATGTACTTTTGATAGAGGTCGAGAATTTCCTGGCGGGAATGCACGTGGACCTTGGGGTTGGCTGGGAGTGAGGCGCTGAAGCTTTTGAGATCTTTGTACCCAAGCTGATTGACAACTTCCACCATGCGGGCTTCGATTTCTTTGACTTGAGCCAGACCGATCTGGTGAATTTCTTCCGGCGAGAGATTGGTTGTAGTGCTCTGTTTCACGCGGAACGCATAGCGCTCGGGACCATCGGGGAGCGACCACACGCCCGGGTCGGTTCTTCCCTTTGGGGCATACTCCTCGCGTACAAAGGTTGTGAATTTCACGTACGCAGGAAGAACGTAGTCGCGGATCGCTGCCAGCCCTTGCTCGCGTAATCGTTTCTGCTCCGCAGCCGATATGGACTCGGGAAGCTTGGCAAAAGGCTCCGCGAAAGGAGTGGCCTCGGGCGTTTTGGTGGCCAAGCCGTTGGCCTGGTCGACTACTTTTTCCAATAAAATGCGCGGGGGCATCAGTCCATCGGCCATGCCCTTGCGCATCTGGATCACGTTCTCATCGAAGAAGCGAGGCATCTGCTTCAGACGTGAGATATAGTCGTCGTAGTCCTTGACGTTCTGAAACGAAAGGATCGCAACCAGTTGTGGAAGATCGATGTGAACGCCACTGAACTGCGAGACTGGCATTTCCCAAGGCTTGAAAGGGGCTTCGTCGAGAGAGAGATGAAGGTCCCGAACCATCAGGGTCTTATTCAGTGCTTCTTGCTCAGGGAAGCCGGTGGTGCTAATGGCGTCGAAGCGGGCGAGGAATTTCCGGCTTTGCTCCAGATCCTCGTCAATCGCCTTCTGCGAGAAGTCGTCCAGTTTGTCGTTCCAGCGTTTGTCGCCCAGTATGGACGCGAAGATCGGACTCGTGCGAAGGGTGTACTCCCAGCGTTCAGCCAGCAGATCGTTCAGCGCCTTTCTGCGGGCGTCAAGATCAGCCTGTGGGGGCGCCCCGAGAGCGGTGGAACTCAGCAGGCATGTCAATACGATCAAGAGCGCCAGAGATTGAATCATGCGTAACTCCTTCCGGGCCTCGAAATAGCCGCCATTATAATCACGTCCCGCTTAGTTGACGCTGCGAAAGGAATTCATCGAAGCGGTTGGCGTGCCAGCGTTCGGCAGAGAAGGTTCGTGTCGTCGGAGATGATGCCGTCGACACCCGACTCTGCGAAATGCCGCATATCGGCGGGAGTATTGACCGTCCATACCAGAATCTTTTTGCCAGCGTCCTTCAGTTGCCGCATCAAGAGCTCATCGACAAGGTTATGGTGCGGGATCACATATTCGATCGGGAGTTGGGTCCAAGAGTGCAGTTGAGCTCTGGTCTCGCAGATCAGGCCCAGGGGTACGCTCGCGTCAACGTGGTGGACCGAGTGGAGGACTTCCGGCAGAAACGACGACGCCACAAATCCGCGGCGAGGTGGGTGCTTCTGCACCAAGGCTGCTGTGATGTTTTCCAGTCCGGAAATTTTCAGTTCAATATCGAGGAATGCGCGATCCTGGTAACGGGTAAGGACATCCTGCAACTGCGGCAGTGAGGACAATTGCTCAGCCGAGGCTCGCGCGATCTCGACGGTGCCGGTCTGAGGATCATGACATACGACCGGTTTTCCGTCGGCCGAGAGGCGCACGTCGAATTCGAAGCCGTCGCAGCCGGCGGCTAAAGCTTGGTCGAAGGAAGCCAGAGTATTTTCAGGAATCGACTCCAGGGCGCGGGCGCCGCGATGGCCAAGCAGAAGCGGGCGCGAGTTCGGGCGCGGCAGATTCATGCGCGGGAATCAGTCGAGATCGAAATCCCGAATGGGCTTGCCGGTGTCCGGGCTCTCCTTCGCCTTCCTCACCGCCTCCTGGAACTTCTTTTCGAGTAGGTCGGAGGCATTCCGCTGAGCTTCGACCGATTGCTGGAAGATGGACTCGCGACGGCTGTCCTGCTCCCGCATGGCCTTGGCCGCCGCCTCCATGTCGTTGAACATTTTCGGCTTCACGGCCGCGGTGTGAGCGATGACCGCACGAGCCTCGGTATCAATTTTAAGCACGGCATTACAGCACGGACACGTCACTTCGAAATTGGGTGGATTCTTCGCCATTTGAGCGAATCATACCGCAAAACTGGCCCCACGACGATGGGTGCCTAGCAGGCGCCCCCCAGGCGGGATGTCGGGGCGGCACTTCTTGCCGCCCGCCGCGACCCATTGCCGCCCACCTAGCAAATTGTACGCACCATGGTGTACGTACAGACGTTCCTGCCGGAACACTGTGGAAAACTTTAGATGGTCTTTTGGTTTCAGCCCTTGAGTTTGATGGGAAATACGTGGAAGAGGGTCAGCATCTCCCAACCCAGCAGGAAGACGGACAAGAGGACCACCATCACGGCCATTAACTCCCCGAAGCTGAGACCGCGGCGGGTCGGCTCGAGACGCCGCGCGGCCAGGCTGAGGATGTTGAGGGTGGCAAAGCCGAATACCACGGCCCAGAGAATATTGTAAACATCCTGGCGCGAGCCGTGGTAAAGCAGGGCGACCGCCGCGCCGACGAACATGCCGGTGTTGAATCGGGCAACCGGATAGAACGCTAGTGCGGCCCGCGTGGTTCGGGTGAAGCCCGCGATCATCGACAGTGTGATCATCGACAGTGCGCCAGGAATGGCCTTTCGGTGAAATGGAGCGGTGTAAGACCCGCGGCAGCCCCTCAGGGCCGAGATTGGATATTACATCTTTTTCCTATTCGAAATCACGGCCCGGAAGAACATCTTGGTTAAGATGGATGCATGGCAATATGCCGCTTCATTTTTTTCGATGTGGGGAACACGCTGTTGTTTCCTAATCGGGCGCGCCTGCTGGCGCCGTTGCCGGAGGATCGTCATCCCACGCTCGAAGCCTGGCAGGCGCTGGAGCGTCGCACCAAGCGTGAATTTGATCACGGACTTATGGAGGGCAAAGTTGACCAGAACTTTTGGTGGACCTTTCACACCTATCTGCTGCAAGAGCTGAATGCATTGGATGATGGCATGCGCAAAACGCTGGTCGAGAATACGCAGAAATCGGCCAACTGGGATCAGATTCTGCCGGGAACGCGCGAGGCGCTGGAGCGGCTTCGAAAGCAGTACGCAATTGCGGTGATCTCCAATGCTGACGGCAGGATTGACGCCGTCTTGCGGCGCTGCGGGATTCTGGATTGCTTTCAGAGCATCACGGATTCGGGGAACATCGGCTATGAAAAGCCGCATCCCGCAATTTTCGAGGCGGCGTTGCGCGAAATGAAAGCGAACGCAGCCGACAGCCTTTATGTCGGCGATATATATTCGGTCGACTATATGGGCGCGCGCCAGGCGGGGATGCAGGCTGTGTTGTTTGACGTGGCGGGAGCGTATCGCGAGCGCGGAGTTCCGCGTGTGGAATCGCTCGTGCATCTAGAAGACTGGCTACAGAAATAACGCACAGAGTTTGTCGAGGTATCACGACCATGTTCGATTCGACCCGTTTTTTTCTTTTTCTAACATCAGCGGTACTGCTGGCGATCGCGCCCGGACCTGGAATGCTGTACGTCCTGGCGCGCAGTCTGGCTGGCGGCAAACGCGAGGGCGTGCAGTCGGCGTTGGGCACATTTATCGGCGGGATGGTGCACGTCTTTGCTGCAGCGCTGGGCCTGTCGATTGTTCTGGCGAAATCCGCGCTCGCTTTCTCTACTGTGAAATATATTGGCGCGGCTTATCTGTGCTTTCTGGGAATGCGGATGATTCTTGACGCGCGGCAACACTCTCGGAAACAGGATTTGGGTCGGCAGGAAATCTCCCTGGCAGCCAAGCCCGTGCGAAATCCGCTCTGGCAGGGCGTGGCGACCGAGCTTCTCAATCCCAAGACTGCCCTATTTTTTCTATCCTTCATTCCGCAGTTTGTGAACCGCGGGGCCGGACACGTCTTCCTGCAATTCATGGCGCTGGGTACGATCTCAGTGGTGATGAACACGACGGCGGACTTGATTGTGATCGCACTGGCCGGGCCGCTCAGAGAGCGGATTCGGTCGTCAGCGACCTTCCGGCGGCGGCAGAGAACCGTGACCGGCGCAATCATGATTGGCTTGGGAACTTATCTGGCAACGAGCGAGAGTAGGTAGGGTGTCGGCACCCCCGCTACAGTCGCGGGGACGACGGCGCTACTCATTCCACAGCGCTAGTCTAGTCTAGAGCTCCAGGATTTGGTGGTCGTGGCAATCGGTCTGGATGGCGCCGTGCAGTTGGTGCAGGAATTCGGGACCATAGCGGGCGAGAAAGTAGATGCCGGCGATGCCGCGCTCCTGCAAGCCCTTGTCGGGATAAAGCGCCTGACTCAGAGTTTCGGCGTGGCGGGTTACGAGTTCGCTTTTCAGGGCCTCCGCACGTGCGGCCTGGGAATGCAAACGTTCCAGTTGGTGTTCGATCTTCGAGCGTGAGGTTTCCGCGGCATCGACCAGCGTGCGATCGAGTTTCACTAGCTTTTCTTTGATCTCGGACAGGTGCGAATCCAGAGATTTTCTTGCGGCGTCGAAGGCCGCCTGCAAGTCAAGCGGCAATCCACGCTCTGCTAGTTGCCGGCGCAATGCATCGGGACCGCCAAACACGTTTGGAACATTGATGCCGTGACGCTCGAGCAGTCGCTGAACCTTGGGCTCGACGAGGGTGGCGGAAAAGCGGGGAACGATGGGAGTGACGCGGCCGAGAAGCGACTCATACGCCGCGCCCGCCTGCGCGAAATAGGCGGCCTCAGCAGCACCGCCGGTGTAGGCAAGGGTGGGCAGGAGATAATCTTGAATGATCGGCCGCAACAGGACGTTGGGGCTGAATTGTTCTGGGGTCGAACTGATGCGGTCAATCAGTTCGGTTGGCGAAAGCTCTTCTGCCGCCGGGTCGGTGCCGATTACGAATTCCGCAGCGGGTCCATCACCGCGGCGGTGAATGGGTGTACGCGCTCCCTCTCGCAAGGTGAAAAGCAAAACCGACGAAGAGGTGACTTTCACTTGCTGGTGATAGCCGGCCGCTTCCAAAGCCTGGCCGCGCGCCAGCAGCGTGGCGGCGAGTTCGTCGGCACGCTCGACAGCGGCACGAAACATGGGCTCGGCGACGTGGTCGAGTTCCGGGTCCGAAGCATCGAGCACTATCACGCCCCACTCCGCGAAGACTTTCGCGTAGAGACGGGCAAAAGCTGTACCCAGAAACTCACCGGGCCGATAGGACTCACGCAGAAACTGCGCCGCTTCGGAATCGCCGAGCAGCTTGGCCGCTTGCTCGACTAGAGGATGTATCTCGTCCCCCAGCCGCACGGTGCCGACGGGAGCCCCAGGAACATCGTGGCTGGGCGTGGTGAGCAACTGCGGCACGCCATCCGATCCGAGGATCGAAACGTGATTCACTTCGGCTAGGTCATGGTCATAAGTTGCAAGCCAGAAAATGGGGACTGCATCGACTCCAGCCGCGGTTGCCTCTTCCGCGAGTTTGACTGCGGTGAGCGCCTTATAGATGGCGAACATGGGTCCGCCAAAGAGACCCACCTGCTGTCCGGTGACGACGGCGGCCGCCCCTTTGCGCAGGCGATCGAGGTTGACCAACGTTTGCGGGGAGGCGTCCCAGGATTTGTTCTGGCGCTCCAGGATTGCGCTGACCCGCTCGCGGCGAGCCGAGTCGTAGGAGATCCTTGCGGCTTCTTCTTGCAGCCATTCCTCGAAATGAGGCGACCGCGGATAGAAGGGCTGTACGTTTGGCAGATATTCGAGGAAATCGGTAAACAGGCGCGTGGTATGCGGGATTTGGGAGAATGGAAGACAGTGCGCCTTCACTAAAGATTCTCCTCGCAACACGGCTGAGTCGCGGGTGCCATGGCCGATGGTTGGACGGGTGAAATCATCGCAAGTCAACGCCGGTCTTTATGGACAGAATCCCGCGTCTTAGTAGAGATGCCTGAAAGGGCCGCGAGATGCAAGATAATAAGGTAAGAGTGGTACGTCGCGCGAGATCCCTCGCTTCGCCTGAAGAACGGCTCCGCTCGGGATGACGCCCGTGAAAGGGTTGCCGTCTAAGCCAGAGAACTGTGTTAACCCGTGGTGTGCGGTCACACGATAGTGATTCGAAAGCACTGGTGCGAAAGGAAAGCATGCATCTAATCGCTGCCCCACTGAACATTGTATTGCCGGTCACACTGGAAGGTTCGGTGATTCGTCTCGAACCGCTTCGCCGCGAGCACGCGCATCTTTTCTGGGAGATTGCGCAAAACGATCTGGAGGACATCTTCCGCTGGATTCCTTACTCCATGAAGACGCCGCAGGACTTCGAGCGATTGATCGAAAAGGCGTTCGAGGAGCAAGAGCGAGGGGAATCGATCGTGTTCGCCACGGTGGAGCGGAAGTCGGGCCGCACTATCGGAAGCACGCGGTTCATGAATATTGACCGCATGAACCGGCGAGTCGAGATTGGGTCGACTTGGATCGCTCCCGCATGGCAGCGGACTGGCGTTAATACCGAGGCAAAATACTTGATGCTTCGGCACGCGTTTGAAGTGTGGAACTGCATGCGGGTGGAACTCAAAACAGATGCGCTGAACCAGAAGTCGCGCAACGCCATCCTGCGCATCGGTGCGATAGAGGAAGGCACGCTGCGCCGGCACCTGATCACCTGGAACGGACGAGTGCGGGATACGATCTACTTCAGCATTCTGGACAACGAATGGCCGGCGGCGAAGGCGAAGCTGGAAGCGATGCGCGGACGGCAATAGAGCGAAGCAGATGAAAACTGTTGCGCAGTGAGCCGAACCGTCCGAGCTGAGGGCTATGATTGTTTCTTGTCAAACTTTTAACAATATTTCGACGCGCCTGAAATGGGTTTGACTTTCGGGCATCTCCTGCCTCAGAGTAGTTGCGCCAGATCCCTGCAGCAGTGCCCCATCTGAGCTTTCTTTCAACGAGGTCAAGCTATGCGCAAAATACTTGTGTCTGCTTCGCTGCTGGCGCTTTGTGTTACAGGCAACATCGCCGCAGCGCAGCAGAGTTCCGTAAAAACCCGTCTGCCAATTGCCGTCCCGAGCGATTACTTCGCGTCGTTAAGCAGCGCGCCGAAGCATACATTTTCGAGCAAATTGTCGGCCGCGACCAGCTCGGCCGCTAAATCCCAAGACCCGCGGATCGTCTCGGTGCCCAACTTCACTCGCTCCTTCACGTTCGCCGGCCAGACCTTTCCCTACACGATGGTGGGACAACAGCCTGCCGAGAAGAGGACCACGGTAGTCCCGACCCATTACGTGCCCATATCGTTTTTCTTTGACGAATTTGTCGACCAAAACGACAACAACATCGTGATCGATACGACCACGATTACCGACGAGATCAAGAACTCTCCCTTATTTGAAAATGCCACATACGCTACCGGATTCACTCAGTTCGAGGACGCGGTGATGCGGGCGGAATTTTTCCCCCTATTCAACAAGGATGGCGACAACGATGGAAACGACGGTTTCCACGTGCTGCTTGGCCATCCCCAGACACTGATTCCCGTCACTGTAGAAGTTCCCGTCGGTTCTTCGGTGCTCTTTCAGGCTCCCGACGGAGCGCTCGTTGCCCTGATCGACATCAACTTTATTAACTCCCAGTTGAACACGCTATCGCAGACCGAACCGATCACGGTGAATGCCATTCCGATTTTCCTCACTCGCAATGCCGTCTATGGTGACTTCTCCAAAGGACAGCCAGTCGATTGCTGCATTGGGGGCTTCCACACTGCATTCGAGACCCAGCAGGTGAAAAATAAAATCTTTGTGCAAACCTTTGCCTTTTCCACCTCCCTGGACTCCGACGTTGCCGCATTTGTTTTCCGCGATCCAGGAATATTTGCCGACGTCAACGCCTTGTCCCACGAACTGGGTGAGACTTTGAACGATCCGTTTATCAACAACGTCACTCCCAACTATCAGCTTCCAGGCGCTCCAGCTGGCTTCTGTCAGAACATTCTGGAGGATGGAGACGTAATAGAAAATCTCAACCCGGAGTACACCGACGTTACGTTGCATGGTTTTACCTACCACCCACAAACGCTGGGCCTGCTGCAGTGGTTTGAGGGGATCACTCCATCCGATGCATTCAATGGTGACTACAGCTTCCCCGATCCAACCCGGCTAACCGCTCCGTTTACGCCTTGTCCGACGAAACCCTAAGGCAAACTCACCCTGACAGAGAAAAGGGCGCCGCCGGCGCCCTTTTTTGCCGCAGTGACGCTTTGTGCGGACTTCTTTGCGAACTTTGCGGCAGGAAAAGAATTTAATCGCGAAAATCGCGGAGGAATCGCAGAGGTCGCCGAGCGTTGACGAAACTAAGGTACTACTTTTTCCGTTTCCGGGCTGGGCATATCACTCAACAGGAGCCTGAGGTTGCCGGGATTCGTGGCATAGGCCAGGCCAGTACCGGTGTCGATGACACCTGAACGAATGAGTTTTTCGATCTCGCCGTCGAAGTGTTGCATCCCCTCCGTATCGCCGTCGTTCATGGCTTCCAGTAGAGTCTTGCCATCCCCCTCGCCCTTCTCAACGTAGTCGCGGGTGCGAAGGGTTGATTTCAGGATTTCGATGATGGCCACGCGTCCATTTCCGTCTTTCCGGGGTATGAGACGCTGGGAGATGATTGCCCGGAAGCTCTTCGCCAACCGGTTGCGAATGATTTGTTGCTCTCCCATGGGAAACGCGCCAATGATTCGTTCCACGGTTTTGGAGGCGTCAATGGTATGAAGCGTAGACATAACCAGATGGCCTGTCTCCGCCGCCTCGAGCGCGATTTCAATGGTCTCCTTGTCTCGCATTTCTCCTACGAGAATGACTTTGGGAGCCTGTCTCAATGCGGCTCGAAGAGCGAGCGCGAAGCTGGGAGTGTCACTGTGCAGTTCGCGCTGATGAACGATTGAGCGTTTGTGCCGGTGCATGAACTCGATGGGATCCTCAATCGTCAAAATGTGATACGCGTGGGTCTCGTTAATCCGATCCAGGACGGCGGCCAAGGTGGAGGATTTCCCCGATCCGGTGGGCCCGGTGACCAGAACGATTCCGTTTTGCAAGTCGGCAATTTCGGCCAGTTGCGGGGGCAGGTTCAACTCTCCCAGGGTGGGAATGGCCTGCGGTATAACGCGCATTACGATGGCGTGGCTTCCGCGCTGTTGAAATATGTTGACCCGAAACCGGCAGCGCCCCGGCACACGATATGAGATGTCGCACGACCCCTGGGTCTGCAATGCGTCGACTGCCTGTTTGTTGTTCTCGATCAGTTCATAAGCTATGCGGCGAGTGTCCTCCGGCGTTAGTGGCGGCATTCCCGAAATCTTGACCGGAGTTAATTTGCCGGAGAGTTCCACCATGGGAAAGCTGCCGGGGGACAGGATCAGGTCGCTCACCTTACCGGAGACGCCAAGCATGGCCAGCAGCAGGGCCGGGGTTGGAACTGGCTTAAATGCAGGCACGGCAGGTATCGGGGCTTTCTGTGCCGCTGTCTCCACGCTGGATCCTTTCTAACGTTTAAGAGAAATCTAACGCCTTAGCACCCCGGATTGAGATAAGGGCGCCGTCTGTTGTTGTGTGAGTTTCGGCGGGAAGGCGGGGCGCTGCCTGGCGAGTCCGATCCCGCGACTGTTGGATTTATCGCACTTTCCTGAGCATGACTGGGGAAGGGGAAATGGGCAAGATAACTAAGGTGTGTCTTCTTAGTCTACTTGGGTTTCACTGAGTAAAGGGAAGGAAGGGGCGGAGCCTCCTGTTTTTACTGCACACAGCAGGGCCGACCCATTCAGGTCACGCAATTTTTCCGAGTATCCACGGCAGTTTCGTACTGCAAGCTGTAGCCCGGGCTCGTCATTGATCATCCAATCTTTGACGCGCTTGGTTCGGATACATATTCAGGCTAAAGGACGAATGCCATGAGCAATGCCAACTCCGTTTACAACAGCAAGCAATCCAACAGCCCGTTCGCCTGTGCCCTCTGCGAAGGCACGTTTTCGCACGAGGCGTGGTGTGCTTCTCGAGATCCGGGAGCGTCTTATCCCTATCAGATCGTTGTAGATGCTTCCAAGATGACGATGGGCGACACGTTGATCTTGCATTCGCTGGGCGTAACGTGGGCAACTCCTGTTCGTTCATAGCCTTTGAACTGCGCGTCGGAACGGTCGGCCAAGGATGTCCAAATCCCTTCGTCCTGGAGACCAACGGGCCATCCACGCATCTAACTCTAACTGGTAGGGGCCAGATCTGGGTACGTTTGGGGTTTGACTTCCCCGGAATCAGCACCTAGTCTGGAAGTGGCTCTAGAGCCTTGTTCGTCTTTGTTTGTTCTTTGAATGGCCATCCCACCAGTGGGGGCGTCACGGCTTCGACGGAGATGCTTGCGGCCAAGAGGCATGCCGGGGTGCACACACCCGTAATCGTGGGCAAAATGATAATTGCCAATCAACAGATGGCATACGCAGCCTAACTAGTTTAGGCTGCCGTTCGAGGAGGCTTCGCCCGTGGGCCTCCGAAGGACGTCACACAGCGGGCTGCTCTTTCCGTCTACGTCTGGGGCGGAGAGCTAAGATCTCAGGCTAGCGGAACGCGTTTCTTGTCGGTTCTGAGCGCGGGCCGCGAACGTCCCAGGGTAATGCCTGGGGCATGAACACGACTAAGCATGTAGTTCTCTTGACCAGTAACATTTTCGGACGCGGGTTCGACTCCCGCCGCCTCCACCAATATCTCGCTTATTATCAGTTATTTGCATACAAACTTAATTTCGTCCAATAGCATTCTGCCGAGGCGGGTTCTCCGCCGGGCTTGTCTCACCGAGCGTACCCTGGAACGGCAATGCTAGGGGAGGATCTACGTACATTCCGCTTCGCCGGCAATGCTGTGGAATCAGCCCGTCAATGACCGCGAACGAATTTCTCATCGCTGAAGGTTTAGGCAGGCTAGCCCCGCCGCAGTGCAGAGGATTTATTGGCGGCTCTCCAGTGACCGTTCGTTCTACTTCAAATGCCCGCTTGTGGTGCCCACTTGATCCCGCGAGTATGCGTCAATTAGTTTGACTGATCTCTTCCGTATCTCGATAGTCGCTATGACATGATAGTGACTATCGCAAGCTGATTCTATATAATCGCGCGTCATGCCAACTCAGGAGACGCTCTATAACGTAGACAATCGAGTGGCCACGATTACTTTGAATCGGCCGGACAAACTCAACGCCTGGACGGCGCTGATGGAAAGCGAAGTGCGTTCGCACATGGAGAACGCAGAGCAGGACGACCAGGTCCGCGTGATCGTATTGACAGGCGCTGGGCGGGGCTTTTGCGCAGGCGCTGACATGTCGCTGCTGAGCGCGGTGGCGGAACGCGGCTCGGATTACCGAGATTTGGACGACCGGGATTTGGATGACCGGGGCCGCGAGCAGGTTTTGGGCGACGGCGCCAACCGCCGTGAAGGCGCGGCTCCGGATTTTCAGAAGAAATACTCGTATTTCCCGGTCATCGGGAAGCCGGTGATTGCCGCCATCAACGGGCCGGTGGTTGGCCTTGGTTTGGTTATCACTCTCTATTGCGATCTGCGGCTGGCCTCGGACGCAAGCCGCTTCAGCACCACATTCGCGCGGCGCGGGCTGATTGCCGAGTATGGAATGGCCTGGATGTTGCCGCGGATCATTGGAATTGCGAACGCGCTCGACCTGCTGTTTTCTGCCCGGACCATCGATGCCCCCGAAGCACTGCGCATGGGGTTGGTGAATCGAGTTTTTCCCCAGGAAACCTTTCTGGAAAAAACCCAGGAGTCTGCCCAAGAACTGGCTTCCAACGTGAGCCCGCGCTCGTTGCGCATAATCAAGCGCCAGGTATACGAGGCCATGTCGCAACCGTTCGCGGAAGCTTTCGACATTTCCGTGCGCGAGATGATGGCGTGTTTCCGCACAGAGGATTTCAAAGAGGGTGTCGCGCACTTTATGGAGAAGCGGCCCGCTGCTTTCACGGGTAGATAGGAGACAGGCGGCGGACATGGAGTTCTCGTTCAGCGACAAAGTGAAGGACCTGCAACGGCGCTTACAGGTTTTCATGGATGAGCACATCTATCCGAATGAGCAGCGCTACCACAATGAGATCGAACGCAACCGCTGGTCGCCGCCGGCCGTAATTGAGGAACTTAAGCCCAAAGCCCGCGCCGCGGGCCTGTGGAATCTGTTCCTGCCGGATCGGGAGTATGGGGCGGGGTTGACGAATCTCGAATATGCACCTCTGGCCGAGATTATGGGGCGCAGTTTTATCTCTCCTGAGGTGTTCAACTGCTCGGCGCCGGACACCGGCAACATGGAAGTGCTCGCCCGCTACGGAACCGCGGAACAAAAAGAGCGCTGGCTCAAGCCTCTGCTTGCAGGTGAGATTCGATCGTGCTTCTCCATGACGGAACCCGGGGTCGCCTCATCGGATGCAACCAACATCCAGGCGAGTATTGTTCGGCAGGGCGACGAGTATGTCATTAATGGCCGCAAGTGGTGGTCCTCTGGAGCGGGCGATCCGCGCTGCAAGGTCGCGATCTTTATGGGCCGAACTGACCCAGACCGAACTGGCACAGAAAAGACAGATCGCTCGGCCGCGCTCTATAAACAGCAGTCGATGGTGCTGGTGCCGATGGATAGCGCCGGGCTCAAGATTGAGCGCATGCTGACGGTGTTTGGCTATGACCATGCGCCGCATGGGCACGGCGAGATTACTTTTGAAAATGTTCGCGTGCCCGTCTCGAACATGTTACTCGGAGAAGGACGAGGCTTCGAAATTGCCCAAGGGCGGCTGGGTCCGGGGCGCATTCACCACTGCATGCGCTGCATCGGCGTGGCCGAACGGGCCCTAGAAACCATGTGTAAGCGAGTGCAGGCGCGGGTGGCCTTTGGTAAGCCGCTGGCCGAGCAAGGCACCCTACGGGCCGACATTGCGCGATCCCGCATGGAGATCGAGCAGGCACGTCTTCTGACTTTGAAAGCAGCCTACATGATGGACACGGTTGGAAACAAAGAAGCACGCGCCGAGGTCGCGATGATCAAAGTCGTGGCGCCGAATGCCTGTCTGCAAGTGTTGGACCGCGCAATTCAGGCTCACGGAGGTGCGGGCGTCTCTCAGGATACCTTTCTGGCCGGCGCCTGGGCGAATGTGCGCACACTGCGTTTGGCCGATGGCCCGGACGAAGTGCACACCGAAGCGGTCGCGAAGCTGGAACTCAGGAAGTGGAGCGTGCCGCAGGCCTTGGGTGACAAGAAATGACCCTTCGACAACTCCGCGATTCCTTAACCAGCGTGCCGTTCAATACCTTGCTCGGGATGCGACTCCACCGGGTGCACCGCGACGGTATTACGATCGACTGCGCGCTTCGCAACGACTTGCGAAACAGCGCTGGGGTAGCCCACGGCGGTATCGCGGCGGCCATGGCCGACGCAGCCGTGGGCGGTGCCATCCAGCGTCACTTCGGTGGGGGGCGTCGGATCACCACCGTGGAGTTAAAGATCAACTACTTTCTACCAGTGACGGAAGGCCGCATCTTTGCCCGGTCGCACCTTCTGCGCATCGGCTCCACGCTGTGTGTGGGTAACGTGGATCTCACCGATGAACATGGGCGTGCGATTGGAACGGCCATCGTTACTTATATGTTCATCAATCCTCCTGCTGATCGGACGTCGGACCTGGGACCCCAGGCCTCCGCCCGCGTGCCGCGGGTTGTGCCGAGTGCTCGTCGTGTCACGCGTCCCTCACGCAGGAAGTAGTAGTAGTTCCTGCTGCAGCTCTCGTGCGAATCTTTTCGACAGAGAACGGAGGTAAGAGATGCGGCAAAATCGAGACGAGATACCAGTGCCGCTTGTACTGGCAACACCCCATTGCTTAAGAGATTTGGTAGGTCGCGAACTCACGCTGAAGGACTGGTTCCCCATTGCCCAGGAACGAATTGCTCAGTTTGCTGAAGTTACCGAGGATCGCCAGTGGATCCACGTGGACCGCGAACGTGCCGAGCGTGAGTCGTCCTATGGGACCACAATTGCTCACGGGTTCTTGACCCTGTCGCTGCTGAGCCGGTTTATGAAGGAGGCAATTCAGATCCGAGGCGGTGTCCGCATGAGCGTCAATTACGGCTTGAATCGTGTTCGATTTCCTTCCGCTGTCCGCGCCGACTCTAAGATTCGGGGTCGCTTCACTCTTCAATCGCTAAAAGACGTGCCTGATGCGCTGGAAGCAGTCTTTGATGCGAGAGTGGAGGTCCAGGGTAGCGACAAGCCGTGCTGCGTAGCTGAGTGGGTGGTTCGCTACTATATTTAAGGGTAGCGGTCCTTTCTAAGCAGTGCACGGAATCCTGTTAGCGGTGAGTACACAGCCCCGGGGCGGCGAGGTGCGGCACCGCATTGAAGGTAAATAACCGTAGCTGCTCTTTTCGCAAACGCAGGATTGTGTAGGATGCGTTATACACTGCCCCGGCAAGCCGCATGATCCGCTGATCGGAAATCTCCAGTGACAGGCCAGTCCAAATCGCAAGCGGCGTGGCCGACGTAACCACGAGAATGTTTTCTTGCCGCGCGTCGAGCATCTTCAACCGGCAGGCCGCAACGCGCTCACGAAACTGGTCCCAGGTTTCGCCGCCATAGGGATAACGACCGGAAAGCCATGCCTCTACCACTTTTGTATCGCAAGGCATCCATTTGCGATGAATTCGTGCCCCGTGCGCGCCCTGGCTAACGCGAACCTGCTCGCGCATTTCGTCGTATTGGTGGAGAAATTCCGGATCTTCGGCAGCCAGGAGCGGAGCAATCTCGCGATACACTCGCCCGAGATCGAATTCATCCCATCCAGAATCGACGCGAATTGTGGGGAAGCCAACCCCCGCGTCGGCGTAGACCGCACGGATCTGCCCGGCGGTTTGCTGCTGCCGCGTCAGTGCTCCTGCATAGGCGGAGGCAAATCGGATTCCCTGTGAAAGGAAGTGCTCGCCCAACAGCCGTGCCTGACGCTCTCCTAACTCGGAAAGCGAATCGTAAGCGTCGCGCGTGCCCGCCTGCCCATGGCGCACGAGATAGACGGTGCTCAAGTGGATTTCTCCGCGAGCGAATCTGCCAATTCCACCAATCCCCTCACGCGGTCTCCGAAGTTCTGAAATCGTGTGTCTTGTGTTTGGCCACGCCGGAAGCGGTAGTAGATCTGCTGCAGAATCACGGCCAGCTTGAAGATACCGAGTACTTCGTAGTAACCGATCTGCGAGAGGTCGCGTCCGGTTCCCTCCGCATAACGCTGGACGAACTGATCTCGTGTGTACCAACCGGGCTGCGATGTGAGCGAGGGCACTCCGCGAGCGCGCAGTTGTGGCGCCTCAACCCAAGCCCAGTAACACAACGTCAAGCCCAGATCGACCAATGGATCGCCAACCGTCGCCATCTCCCAATCGAGCACCGCGTCAATCTCAATGCGCTCGGCGGAGCCTTGGCTGAGCATAACGTTATCCAACTTGTAATCGTTATGCACCAGGGTGGGCGCGGGAGAAGACGGTCGGTGATCGATGAGCCATCGAATCACGCAATCCATCTTCGGAAGGTCATCCGTTGTGGCCCGTTTCCAACGATCTGCCCAACCCTGCACTTGGCGTTCAAGAAATCCCTCCGGCTTGCCGAGGGCAATCAAACCGGTCCGGGAAATATCGATGGCGTGCAGGCGTATCAGGCAATCGACAAATTCCTGGCTGGCTCGCTCCGCATAATTCGGCATCTTCGCCAGTTGTGGGGGAATTTCATCCCGCAATATAAGCCCATGCCGCCGCTCCATCAGGAAGAACACAGACCCCAGCACCGCTGTATCCTCGCACAAGTGAAAGACGTTTGGAGCTTCTCGAAAATGCGGATGCACCATCTGAAGCACTCGAAACTCACGCCCCATGTCGTGAGCTTTCGGGGCGACTGGGCCCAGAGGGCCGCGCCTCAGGACGTACTCGAGCCCATCTCCATTCATTTGCAGCAGATATGTAAGGTTCGAGTGCCCGCTCGGAAACTGTTCGAGCGTGATGCCTCGTTCAGCGCCTGCGATTCGTCCGCGCAGCCAGTCGGCAAGCGAAGCCAGATCTAGTTCCTCGCCTGGGCGAACGGGGCCAGTATCGAGATGCAATCGAGATAAGCCTTTCCGACGGAAAGTGTCTCCCACGAGACTGTCAGCTCAACCAGAATGTGCGGCATTCCAAACGCGGACCCGCTCGAGACTGGTAACGAACGGTTTCAAAGCTCCATAAAGGAGTACTGCAGCGAGCGCACATGCGACAGATGTCACGATCACCAGCGAGTATCGCACGGCGTCGTCGCTTCGAAATGCGTATTGCGTTAATGCTCCCACAGCGGTAGGTCCGATTCCGAGCCCGATGAGGTTGATGGAAAACAAATACACAGCCGAGGCCTGTCCGCGCATGGTGGCCGGCATCATCTGCTGAATCGCGGCGGGGGCGATGCCGAACGGAGCGGCCGCTAGTGCGCATCCGGGAACCAGCCAAATCGTGGCCCAAGTCGCAGAGGGCGCCAGGTACAAAAGACAGTTGACGGGCAGCCAGACTGATCCGATCAGCACACCGACGAACAAGGTCGCGTTGCCTCGGCCGCGTTTGCGCAAGTAATCAGCGAACCGTCCAGCACTGACGATTCCAATGCAGCCAAAGACCGCGACGCAGGAACCGTAAATTACGCCCGTAGTTCCAATGGTCCAGTGAAAGTGTCGACGATAGAATTCCGGCACCCAGGCGGCGCTGGCGTATGAAGAGAGCGCGAGGAGCCCAAAACCAACATGGTGGAGCAAGAACGTCCGCCGGTTTTCGAAGATGTAGGAGAATACCTGCCTCATCGGAACAGTCGACCGTCGGCTAGCTCCGCGGTGTACGGCAGGTTCGTTCACTGTGAAGAGTAGCGGTGCTACCGCAATGCCGGGAAGGCCAACCAGAAGAAAGATGATCTGCCAGGGATGCACGGCTCCGAGCAGGGGAATCGTCCACATGGACTGAGTCGATGCGTAGGCAACAACCAGTCCGCCCAGCAAGTAAGCCATGCCAGAGCCAACGTAGATGCCCATCGAATAGACGCTAAGGGCCGTAGCCAGGCGCTCGCGGGGAAAATAATCGGTGATCAGCGAATAGGCAGCCGGGGAAAGCGCCGCTTCTCCCACGCCGACGCCCATGCGCAGCAAAAGCATTGTTTCGAACGTTCGCGCCAGTCCGCAACTGGCTGTGAACCCGCTCCACAGTACCAGGCCGGTCGCGATGATCAGTCTGCGGTTGTAAGTGTCGGTCAGCCTGCCGAGGGGGATTCCGAAGAATGTATAAAACAGTGCGAAGCTGAATCCGATCAGCAAACTCATCTTAGCGTCGCCGATGTGTAAGTCGCGACGAAGCGGGCTGACCAGCAGACTGAAGATCTGGCGGTCGATGAACGAGAATGCGTACAGAAGTGTTAGGACTCCGACGACGTACCACGCGTACCGCAATGAATGCGCGGTAGAGTCAGCGGTGGCTTCGGTTGACGTGATAGCGGGCATCTTCTTGTAATTTCGCTTGCTTCGGATGATTGACGGGATCACCAGTTCCGGCTGTCCGCTCGGCTAGAGCAATAAAGACGGACGCGCGAAACCTTCGGTGAGGCACCGCGCGCCCGCCTATTGCTCGCTGTTAAAAAGTGTCCCAAAACGTTGAGCACTGGTGACTACTGTCAAAGTTGGACTCGACCACTGGCGCCGGTGGTATCAACGATTGGAACTCGTCGGTTGACGCACTGTAGGGAGACCAGAGCGGTTCACCGGAGGAATTGGGGTCTCCCTTCTTCGCGAACTGCGTCCAGTAGCTGACCATCGCATCGGAGAGTTCCATTTGTTGGCTTGAAAGTGTTGTCGGAAGTCCGAAAACATCGATGCCCGGGAACAGGTATTGAAGCTCGGAGCTATGATAGGCACCCAACGGAAAGGTTAACAATCCGCCAAACGCAGATTGCGCGGGGGGCGCGTTCTCATCGTTGAACTCATAGGCATAGGTCGGCACGAGTTTCGACAATGCTTGATCCACTTTACGCGCGGGACAGCTGAAAACTCCGTCGGTACCCGATGCTCCCAGAGCCTCGCCACCGGCGGGGTATCCGGCGAATGGGTACAAGGCGAGGATGGGTGGAGCGAGGGTCCCAAACAGACCGGTGGTGGCAGTGGTGTACTCTCCCGAAGTCAGTATCGGCTTCCCGACGAGGTCGAAGTCAAGCGCGACAAACAATCGATATTCATCGTGATTGGTGCCCGCGATTACCGGCACATGATTGAATTCGCCGCTGGCAAAAGCCGCGCCGATTGTCTGTGTAAGAAGCGTTCCATCGACAAACGGATACAGAGGGAATGGCTCTCGCGCGACCATCGTCGCAGCGGGAACGGCACGCAGACAGGAAGCTGTCTGGCTGGTGCATCCGACAATATCGGCAATCGCGGCACCCGACGGTACGCTTTGGCTGCCTATCGTTTCGGCCTGCGCCAGGGTCACGACATTGAAAAAATAATCCTGAAATTCCGCATAGGATCCGCTTTCCGCAATCGCTCCACGGAACATGCCGGCTGCAAGGGGAGATGCAAGCTGGGCATAGACGCTTTGCCCGCCTGCCGACTCGCCGAATATCGTGATTCGGTCGGGATCGCCGCCAAAGTTGGCAATGTTCCTGCGAACCCATTTCAGCGCGAATTGCTGATCCATCAAACCATAGTTGCCATTCAGATGGTCTTCTGCGTCGATCGCAGACTGGGCAAAGAATCCCAAGAAACCCAGGCGGTAATTAATGGTGACAACAATCACCCCTTTTTTCACGAGTAGCTCGGGATTGTAAGGGGTGCTGCTTCCGTCAATCAGTCCGCCGCCGTGAATCCAGAACATCACAGGGAGCCCGCGCCGATCGTGACCACGCCATCCATCATCCGATTTCACCGGTGGGGTGAAGACGTTCAGGAAAAGGCAATTCTCGCTGCCAGCTCCAGCTTGCGTACACTCACTGCCGAATTGCGTCGCTTGGAGGACAAATTCGGGAAAGAATCCGAAGCGCTTCGGCGGCCTCCAGCGCAGAGATCCCACCGGCGGAGCCGCGTACGGGATGCCGAGAAATTGGTTTACGCCATCCGTCGTTGAGCCCATCACGACTCCGCTTTCAGTAAGAGCAATCGGGCGGTGGGATGAGTCGTCGGCAGATGCGGTCGCTACCGAGATCAGCGTGACGACGCAGAGAGCCGCCGCTCCAAACAGCAGTCCGGAAGTAAACCCACAGTGATCGAGCCCATGGTTCGCGTTTTCGTTGTTTTTCATCTCTGATCCTCCATCAGAAGTCGGAAATAGGATTCGGTAAGTTAATGAACTGCTTCGAACAGGCCGGCAGCACCTTGCCCGCCGCCGACGCACATGGTCACGATGCCGTGGCGCGCTTTCCGGCGCGCCATTTCATTGGCGAGCGTTCCGACCATGCGCGAACCGGTCATACCAAACGGATGACCGATGGAGATAGACCCGCCATTAACATTCAACTTTTCCGGATCTATTCCCAGGCGGTCGCGGCAGTAGATCACCTGCACTGCGAAAGCCTCGTTCAGTTCCCAGAGGCCGATATCATCCATCTCCAGGCCGGTGCGCTTGAGCAGCTTGGGCACCGCGAAGACGGGACCAATGCCCATTTCGTCCGGATCACAACCCGCAACTTGAAATCCGCGAAACACCAGCTTGTAGGGCACGCCCAGCTGATCAGCGCGCTGGCGGGACATCAACAGAGTGGCCGAAGCGCCGTCGGAAAGTTGCGAGGAGTTGCCGGCCGTCACGGTGCCCTCGCCGCTGTGCGGATCAAAGTGAGGCTTCAGCGCGAGCAGGCCTTCCAGCGTGGTGTCGGGCCGATTGCACTCGTCGTGGTCGCAGCAAACCTCCCGCGTCCCAACCTTCTCGCCAGTTTTCTTATCGAGAAGCGCCATCGTGACCTTCATGGGCGCGATCTCGCTCTCGAAAAAACCTTCTCGCTGAGCGCGAGCCGTGCGCTGCTGGCTCAGCAGTGCGTACTCGTCCTGCACTTCCCGGCTCACCTTGTAGCGCTTGGCGACGATTTCCGCGGTGTCACCCATGCCCATGTACAACCCGGGCAATCGTTTCTGCAGTTCCGGGTGAGGATTGCCGGCAGCTGGCGTCATGCTGATACTCTCGACGCCGCCGCCAATCGCCGACGCCACGCCCTCGCTGATGATCTGGTGCGAGGCCACAGCAATCGCTTGCAATCCCGACGAGCAAAACCGGTTTATGGTCGTGCCCGCGACCGAAGTGGGAAGCCCAGCCAGCATGGCGGAAGTGCGGGCGATGTTGTGACTCTGCGGACCGTGTGGTTGTGCACATCCCAACACGACGTCTTCTATTTCGGCCGCGTCAAGCTGCGGCACCTTGCGCAGGACGTCCTTGATGCAATGTGCTGCCAGATCTTCGGGGCGGGTTATATTGAACGAACCGCGGAACGATTTCGCCAGCCCGGTCCGTGAGCTGGCAACCACTACCGCTTCTCGCATATCTCCTCCCGCGCGGACAATCAAACGCCACGCGCGAAAATTCGCAACGCGCCGTGGCGATCGGGTTACTAAGTCCGCAGTCGTGCTCTTAATTCTTACGCCATCACGGCCTGTTCCCGGTTCAGCTGGGCGAAGGTCTTGCCTTCCTGGGCTAGACGCTTCAACACAGGGGCAGGTTCCCAGAGTTCGCCGTGCTGTTGATGAAATTCTGAGATGCGGCGGTAGACCTTATCCAGTCCCACGGTATCCGCATACCACATCGGACCGCCACGATAGGCCGGGAATCCGTAGCCGTTTAGATAAATGATGTCGATGTCAACGGCGCGCCCTACGATGCCTTCCTCAAGAATGCGGGCGCCCTCATTCACCAGCGTATAAATGCAGCGGTCGACGATCTCTTCGGATGAAACCTTGCGTTGCGCGATGCCGGCTTCGCGGGCCCAGCCGCGCACCATCTCGTTGACTTCAGGATCGAGAATCGGACACCGGTTCTCGTCGTACTTGTACCAGCCTGCAGCGGATTTCTGGCCGTAGCGCCCAAGTTCGCAGAGGCGGCCCTCCGCGAACGGCTGACGCACTCCAGGCTTTTCCAGGTGCCGGTACTCTTTACGGATACGCCAGCCCACGTCAAGGCCTGCCAGATCGCCAGTAGCCATGGGCCCCATCGCCATGCCGAAGTCGAACAGCGCCTTGTCGACGGCTTCGATACTGGCGCCTTCCTCCACCAGGAACTGCGCTTCACGGCGATAGGGGCCGAACATGCGGTTTCCTACAAAGCCCCGGCAGTTGCCGACGAGCACCCCAACTTTCCCCAGTTTCTTGGAGAGTTGCATGCAAGTGGCGATCACTTCTTTGCTGCTCGCCTTGCCGCGCACGATCTCGAGCAGACGCATCCTGTTGGCGGGGCTGAAAAAATGCGTGCCAATGACAGCATTGGGCCGCGAAGTGGCTGAAGCTATCTCGTCTATGTCGAGCGTTGATGTGTTACTCGCCAGGATCGCGCCTGGCCGGCACACGCGATCCAACTGGCCGAAGACTTCTTTCTTGAGCGCCATGCCCTCGAACACGGCTTCGATGACCATATCGACCTGGCCGAAATCGTCGTAGCTGAGCGTCGGCTTGATGAGTTGCAGGCGTTGCTGCACGAATTGCTGCGTAAGCCGGCCGCGTTTAACCGAACTTGCGTAGTTCTTCTGAATCGTTCCCAGCCCACGATCAAGCGCCGGCTGGTCGGCCTCTTTGAGCAACACGGGAAATCCGGCGTTAGCAAAGACCATCGCGATTCCGCCGCCCATGGTTCCGGCGCCCACCACTGCAACCGAGTTCACCGGGAGAAGAGCGGTCTCTTTTGGTGTGTCGGGGATCTTGGCTACTTCTCGCTCGCCGAAGAACGCATGAATGAGGGCTTTCGATTGATCTGAAAAAAGGCATTGGCCGAACAGTTTTTGTTCCACCTGGCATCCTTCTTCAAAAGAGAGCCTGGTGGCGGCTTCAACCGCTTCGATGGCCGCAAGCGGTGCCATCATGCCACGCTGTTTGGTGTGAGCCTTTTCGCGCGCGGCAGCGAAGACTGATGCGTTCTGCTCGGCAACGCCGAGTTTATCTTTTTCGTTCCGCTCGCGAGTTTTGCTCATTGGTTTCGCAGCGATGTCGCGGGAGAAAGCTATGGCGCCCGGCAACAGATCGCCTTCGATCGACTGATCGACGAGACCGAGTTTCAGCGCCTCCTGAGCGCTAATCGGATTGCCTTCTGCGCACATCTCGACGGCTTTGGCGACGCCCACCAGCCGAGGCAGCCGCTGGGTGCCACCTGCGCCAGGAATAATGCCCAGCTTCACTTCGGGCTGACCCAGCTGTGCATTTGGAGCCGCCACACGATAGTGGCCGGCCATCGCCAGTTCCAGACCGCCGCCAAAGGCAGAGCCATGGATGGCCACGACCACTGGTTTTCGCACATCTTCTATCTGCAGCAGGAGCGGAAGCAGGCCCGCGCCTCGCTGCGTCTTGCCGGATGTGATCTTGCCGAATTCCTTTATGTCCGCGCCGGCGACGAACGTACGGCCGCCACCAATCAGCACTACGGCCTTTGTCGCATCGTCCTTGCTTACCTGCTCAATGGCTTGGGCAATCCGCTGGGCGACGCCAGGGCTCAAAGCGTTCACTGGCGGGTTATTGATGGTGATGATCGCGACATCTCTATCTCTGGTAAGTTGAACTAGATCGTCCATGGCACTGAACTCTCTCTCCAGCATCTGCAAAGGTTCACTTGCGCGGTGTAAATTCGTGCGCGTTGCGTTCCGGCTCGCTCCAGTACTTCTTGCGCAATCCTTTTTTCAGAATTTTCCCGGTAGCAGTCTTGGGCAAGCTCTCCAGGAACTCGATGGACCGAGGGCACTTGAAGTGCGATATACGAGAGCGGCAGAATTCGAGCAGTTCCGCTTCCGTTGGATTTGATCCGGGTTTCGCTACCACTAGCCCCTTGGGCACTTCGCCCCATTTTTCGTCTGGGACTGGAATGACGGCGGCCTCGTAAACCGCGGGATGCGCCAGGAGCGCCTTCTCCACTTCGAGCGATGAAATGTTCTCACCTCCGCTGACAATAATGTCTTTCTTGCGATCGGCGATGAGGATGCGTCCAACCTCGCTGATGGTAGCCATGTCTCCGGTATGAAACCAGCCACCGCGCATCGCTTCCGCTGTGGCCGCCGGCTGTTGCCAGTATCCCTGCATCACACCATCGCCGCGAGCGACAATCTCACCCATGGTTTTTCCGTCGCGAGCAACATCGTTGTCCTCGAAGTCCACCACGCGAAGTTCCACGCCCGGAATCGCGTACCCGGTCATCGCCCGTGCCACGTAAAGCTCTCCACCATCGAATTGCTCTCCCGGCTTCAGTTTGGCGGTGGAGAGAACCGGCGCAGTTTCCGTCAGGCCGTATCCGGAGAAACACGCGCAACCAAGCTTTTCCTCGGTCTCGCGCACCAAGGTTGGAGACGAAGCCGCTCCTCCGATCGAAATCCACTCCAGACTGCTCAAATCGTATTTTTGCCGGTCTGGCGAATTCACCAATGCCGTTGCCATGATCGGCACAAGGCTCAGCGAGTCGACGCGCTCGCGCTGGATCAACTGGAAGACTTCCGCGCAGGTGAAGCGCTGAAGCATGACATGTTTCCCTCCCACGAAGGTGACGGAATGGGCAGTACCCCAACCGTTGGCATGGAACAGTGGAATGGTATGCAGATTTACGCTATCCGGCTTGGTCATGAAAGTCACAATTACCGAGAGAGCGTGGAGATAAATATTTCGGTGGGTCAGCATCACTCCCTTGGGATCGGCGCTGGTACCGCTGGTATAGAACAGTTCCGCCAGGGCGTTTTCGTCGAAGTCCATCACATCCGCCCGGTAAGGCGTCGCCGCCGCCAGAATATCCTCATAATTTCTTGGCGAGAGCCAGGCTCCCTGCGATGCAGCGTCAAGCAGGACGAAAGTCTGCACCGTTGAAACGCTTTCCCGAAAAGAATCCACGACCTCAGCGAACTCTTTTTCCAGGAAGAGCACTTTCACTCCGGCGTCATTCAGAATGTAGGCCAGTTCCCGAGGAGCGAGCCGGAAGTTCAACGGCAGCAACACCGCGCCCGCTTCCAGTACGCCGTAATACGCTTCGAGAAGACGATGGCAATTCAGGCTGAGAAATGCAACCCGGTCGCCCGCTTTCACCCCCGCTTCGCGCAGAGCACCGGCGAGACGGCTGGCGCGTTCACCGAACTGCGCGTAAGTGAAACGGCGGTCTCCACAAACCACGGCGGTCTTGCCGGGGAATTGCTGTTCGGCATAACGCAGGAATCGTATGGGGGTAAGCGGAATATTCATGGACGTAATCTCGCCGCTTACCAGGCGGATTGACCTCCATCCACCACCAGCACGTGACCGGTGACATAGTTCGAGGCGGCAGAAGCGAGAAACACAGCAGCTCCTTTCAAGTCATGTTCAGTGCCAAAACGCCGCAACGGAATGTGCGAGAGAAAAAGCTCCTCATGGTGCTCCAGGACGCGGTTCGACATGTGTGTGGGAAACCAGCCAGGAGCAATTGCATTTACCTGAAGGTTGTGACCTGCCCATTTGCAGGCCAAGTCTTTGGTAAAACTGATGACTCCGCCCTTGCTGGCGTGATAGCCAATGGCTGGAAGTTCCGCCGGAGCCCCACCCAGTCCAGCCACTGACGCAATATTAATGATTTTTCCCGCGCTGTTCTCACCCCTGCCTTGGCGGATCATGACTTTGCCGACCGCCTGGGCGCACAGAAAAGTTCCGGTCAGGTTCGTCTCGATGACCTTGTTCCAATCCTCGAGCCGCATCTCCTCGACCGGAGCGCCCCAGGATATTCCCGCGTTATTGATGAGTACATCGATTCGTCCGAACTGTGAGAGGGTCGCTTCCACCATCTCGTGAATACTGGCCGGGTTCTTGACATCGCAGCCAAGGGCAATGGCTTTGACACCGAGGTGCTGCAATTCTTCGGCGGCCTGATGGCAGCGTTCCTTCTTGCGAGCGCACAACACCAGGTTGGCGCCCATTTCCGCCAGACCCTCCGCCATTTGGCGGCCCAGTCCGATTGACCCTCCGGTGACGATTGCAACGCGTCCGGTTAGATCGAAAAGCTGCTTCACATTCACCGTGGAATCCCGCGTGGTGCTGGCGGCCTCCTTTAAAATGAAACCTTCTCCTTCTCCGACCCGGCATCGCTTCCCGCACTTCCAGCCTGCTGGTTAAGAAATTGCATAATAGCGTGGTGTGAAACTTCCGTCTGGTCAGTTAAGAAGAGATGGCTGGCATGCGGAATCATCACGAGCTTCGCACCTGGAATGCGTTCTGCGATTAATTTGGCATTGCCCGGCGGCACCAGCCGGTCTCGCTCCCCATGGATCACCAGAGTGGGGACGGCGATTCCGGAGAGGCGGCTGTACGCCTCCCAAGCAAGTATTCCCTGCAGCTGTGCCGTGTATGCTTCGGGCCGCGGAAACCACGGCCGGCGAATCGCAATGTCCTCATCAATCCGTTCCCGCGGAGTTGCCGAATCGTAGATAAACGGCACGGGCGCCTCGGCGGCCTGCTCAGGGCTCATTTTGTCACGCGTCATCAGCATCTGGGCAGCCTCTGGTTCGGCGCGCACTGCGGTCGGACCGCCCGCCGCGGTGCAGCCCAGTATCAGCGACAGCACCCGCTTCGGGTATTGCAGCGCAAACTCCTGCGCAATCATGCCACCCATCGACACGCCGAACAGGTGGGCGCTCTCAATTCCGGCAGCGTCGAGAACCGCCGCTGCGTCGGATGCCATCAACGCGATCGGATACGGACCTAATGGCACCTCGCTCCTTCCAACGCCACGATTATCGAACGCGACGGTTTGATAGTGCGCCGCCAAGACAGGCCGTGTGCGATGCCACATACAAGAGGGGTAACTTAGTCCCATGATCAGCAAAATGGGAGTGCCGTGGCCTTGTGCGTCCCAATAAATCCTGGCTCCCTGGTTGTCAACGAACGGCATTGATTTGCTCACTGGCGGTAAACAGCAACTGATTGCAGCCTTCGGCCAGGCCCGCAAACGTCAGAACAGGACCAGGCTCCTCGATACTAGAACGTGACGCGAACCCCGAGTTGGATCTGCCGCTTGGGGAAGGCCGAGGTAAATGACAACGGCGTACTCGGCGTATCCGTCCCTCCGCCCGCAAGGGCGCTTCCTGGGCGAATCCCGTGCACGTTAAACGTCGTGAACCCAGGCGTGAGGCCGAACAGCGGGCTTACTTCGTTGTTTACACTGGCGAAGTTCGTTCGGTTGGCGATGTTGAATCCCTCCGCTGTAAATAACAACTTAGCGTTCTCCCCCAGTTTGTGCTGCCACGTCAGGCGCGCATCCAGGTCGATGTAATCGTAGCCAAGACCCGTGTCGCGCGGCGCGCCGATGGGACGTTCATTGGTGGTGTGATTGTCGCCGTTCACCTCTCCTCCTGCTAGAAGATTGAAGGGATGTCCGCTGTGGTAACTGAAGATCGGAGCCAGCTGGAATCCGGACAAAATGCTTTGTTTCCAGGGGCTGTCGATCACGCCGGCGATCACCACTTTGTGCCGCTCATCAAACTCGGAGAGACTGCGGTCTATGTTGATGTTGGTTGGATCCTGCGGGCCATAGTCGCTATTGAAATCCGTCGACGTGTCAAAGGCTTTACTGTAGGTGTAATTCCCAAAGAGCGTGAAGTGATCGCTGAAGCGTTTTTTGATCTCCAGGATGCCGCCCTCATAAAGGGCGTATGCCTCCGAGCTGTACGCGTTATTCTGGACAACCAGCGGATTCACAAAACACGGAACCGCTGGGTTATCGCAAGGCAAGCCCCCGGGTTCAGTGCCTCCCAGCGGGTCCGCTCCCGCTGCCGTCGTATTCCAGTTGCGATAGGAAATAGTCCGGCCATTGGCGAGAGTTAGCGTGGTGAAGGGCGCCGGAAGGAGATTGGTATCGATAGCAACCGGGAGTCTTTGCGTGTGCGAGTAGATTCCGCTGATAGAAACTGAAAAACCAGGTCCGATCTCACGTTCAATTCCAAACGAAGCCTGTTGCGCGATGGGGGGTCGATAGCCCGGTTGATTCACGAAAACCACTTGCAGCGGACCGACCGGACCGCTATTTTTCACATCGATGCCGAAGGGAGCCACCGCAGCAGGTGTTATGCACGCAGCATTGCCTGGAGCCGGGGTTGTGCACTGGATCAATCCCTGCGCAAACAGACTCTGGAAAACCGTCGGCGCCCCGGCGAGACCGAGTGCCGGAACTCCGGCGATCGGATCAACATAAATAGAAATTTCCCGATTGCAAGGGCTGGTGCCGCTGCCGGGGATGATCGGTACCCCGAACTGGGAGAACCCGCAGATCGAAGTCAGATTGGCCACCTGGCCGGCTGGAGTGCTGTTTTCGACCGCAGATTTGTTCTGGTTCACTACCCCCAGGCTCAAGTCCACGTCGGGAATCTGAGACATCCACCGGCCCGTAGAAGATTCCGTAACCTCCGCGCACCACTGTCTTGTGATTCTTGAAAGGGTCCCAGGCGAAGGAAACCCGGGGCGCAAAATCTTTTTTATACGTAGTTAACGGCGCAAATTGCGTGTCCAGTTCGTAGCGGAGGCCGTAGTTGAGAGTGAAACCTGGCCGTATGGTCCATGAGTCTTGTGCGTACAGCGAAGTCAGCGGACGGGTGTAATAAGGATAGGTCGGATCGCCATATCCCTGCTGGAAAACCTCAGGGAGTCCGAATGACGTCGACTGCAACGAGCTGATGGACGCGCCTGTCGGTATAGTTCCTCCCGCGCAGGGATTCGTCGGTGAGGTGGGAGCGAAGCACGGACTGATCAAAAATCCAGGGAGCGATCCGAACACAAAGCGGCCCGGGAAAAATGTGTGCGATTCGGTGTGATTGCCGCGGAGCAGTTCCGAACCACCGAATTTGAACGTGTGATGGCCGCGGATGATGGTGAGATTGTCGGCGAACTCGTAGCGGCGCAGGATCGTTTTGTTGGGAATAAAAATGTTGGTTCCAAGATTGTTAATGAAACCGGGAATCTGCAGTCCCACCTCGCCGGGCTGGTTGGGAATCACGTTAAAGCCGTAGTAATTCCACTGCACCCGAGCTTCGTTCGTGATGGCCGGAGTGAACTGGTGATACCAGGCGCCCTGGAGGGTGTTGTCATAGGTCATGAATCGAACTGCCCGCGGAAAACGCGGTCAGAGATTGCACGTCCGGGGATTGCTCCAGGTCATGACCATACCTGTAGGTAAGAGAAAGCTGGTTGGTATTGTTGAAGTGGTGATCCAACCGGCCGGACGCAAGGTATTCGTGCGTGTTGTAGGCAAACACTCCGCCCTGCGTCTCGAACTGGTCAACCAGGAAGCCATTAATTGCGGCCTGGCCCGGCGTGACGAAGGGGTTCGCACCGGGGTGCGGGTTCACTGCCAAAATGCTCTGAAGTGCAAATGCGCAGGTGGCCGGCGGCAGAATGACCGGCGGGCTATTGGGTGGCGTAAGGCAAACCACACTCGGTGCCGATGAGGTCGCCAAGGCAGTGACAACTGCCTGTTGCGCGAACCTCGGATCGCTCTGCGAAAACGGGTTCCCGGTCGCGGTCAAGGAGGGTCCGGCGAATATCGAACTGTCGGTCAGGAGAGGAACGGAATTCTGCGAATTCTGCCGCAGACCTTCGAAAGATGCAAACAGGAAGGTTTTGTCTTTCTTGATGGGGAAGCCGATGGCGCCGCCGTACTGCTGGCGGCTGAGCGAATTCTTAATCGGATTGCCTTTAGAAGTGGTGTTGAAATTAGCAAAAGTTGGGTCCGTCGCCAAAGCCGAACTGTATGCGAAGGGATCTCGGGCATCCATGGCATCATTGCGGAAAAAACCGTAGATGGTGCCATGCACGTTGTTGCTGCCGGACTTGGTCACAATGTTGATGGAAGCCCCCGTCGCTGCTCCCAGGTCGGCCGAATAGTTGCTGCGGTTGATTTGGAATTCCTGCACCGCGTCCTGGCCCACCGTGAGGCGCACGCCGCCGCTGTCACCGCTGGTCTCACCGCCGTCCACCGTAATGTCGTTGCCTCTGCCGTTGCTTCCATAGAAGGAAAGACCGCTTTGTGGTGTTTGCTTGACTCGAAAATCCTGGTCACCCGCTAACCGGCTGGAATCGGACACACCCGGCGCGAGCAAGGTGAAGGTGAGGTAATCGCGGCGGTCAATGGGCAGGTCGGCGATGTACTCCTGGCTTATTCTGTCGGCTTGACTTCCTCTTTCGGTTTCCACCACCGGCGGTTCGCTCGTCACCTCGATGACCGTCGCCACCTTCGCGGGTTTCATGCGAAAGTCTGAAATGACCGTCTGCCCGATGGCAACGTGAACGCTTTTGCGGAGATCGGTGGCGAACCCCAACAGAGCCGCGCTTACTTCATAGGTAGACGGGGATAGTCCTGCTACCCGGTACTGACCTGCGCCGTCGCTTGCGACCGTGCGCTTCAGACCGTTCTGCGTGTCGACCACACTGATGGTTACCCCAGGCAAGACCGCACCAACGGAGTCGACTACGGTTCCAGTGATGTCTCCCGAGGTGCCGACGCCCTGCGCCTGGGCCACACTGGCTGCCAACAGCAAGCACACAAACGTACATGCGAGTGACTTCATAGGATTCTCCTTACGGAAGTATCCGCACATCACCGCATTGGTTCTGCGTATTCCCCAACGCAGCGCAACTCCCCAAACGCCCGATGCGGCGCCAACCCTAAAAGCCGTCAATTGTGATCCAACTGCCCATTTCGTCCTCGATCAAAAATTCAAATCGTGTCCAACGAAACCGCAGATTGTGAGAGTTAGTATCACATAAGAGTCACTAACGTCAAGAATTGAAACGCCGATATTCTCGAGGGCGGTAATGGCGCGCATGTTATCGGCCGCCCAATAATTTAATGGCGGCAAGGCGATAGTCTGGAATGGCGACGAAGCGCATGGCGAAACTCCGACCTCGTCGCATTCCCGCCGCCAACCCGTTAGGGAGTCAGAACGATTCGGCCGGAGACTTGGCCTTTGCGCAACAGATCGAGCGCCTCGTTGGCTTCAGTAAGCGGCCGCTTAACCACATGGCAACATATCTTCCCGGCGGCAGCTATGGCGAGTACTTCCCGCAAGTCTTGCCGAGTACCAACCGTTGATGCATGGATCCGGACTTCTCGTGCTGCCATCAGAATCGGCGGGAAGCAGATGTTTTCAGCGGGCAAGCCCACGACCAGCAGAGTGCCGGTGGGCCGAAGGCAGCAAAAAGCTGTGTCATAGGCTGCCTTTGCGGCGGAGGCAACAAGTGACAAGTGCATTCCACCTTTGCGACGCAACTGTTTAGCCGCATCAGTGGTGGCCGCATTGAGCGTGTCGGAGGCACCACAGGATCTGGCGAGTTCAAGCTTCTCCGGCGAAATGTCGATCGCGGTCACTTCCGCGCCAAGAGCGCGTCCGAACTGCACCGCAAGGTGTCCCAGGCCACCGATGCCGAAAACAGCCAGGCGCTGGCCGGGCACAATCCCGGCGCCCTTCAGGGCGCGATAAACGGTGAGTCCAGCACAAAAAAGCGGGGCGGCTTCGAGCGCAGAAAGACCATCTGGAATTTTCAGCGCGTGAGAGGCCGGCGCCTTCACAAATTCGGCGTAGCCACCGTCAACGGTGACACCTGTGATCTTCTGCCGGCTGCACAGGTTTTCGTTTCCTTCGCGGCAAAATTCGCACTCACCGCAGCTCCAGTGAATCCAGGGCACGCCGACGCGATCGCCGATTTGCAAATCGTGCACTGCCGGACCTTTCTCCACTACGTGACCGGCAATTTCGTGGCCGAGAATCAGCGGTCTCTTCACGATTCCCGCCAGCTGGGCCCAATCTCCATCAGCCACGTGCAAGTCGGAATGGCAGACACCACAGGCTTCCACCTGGATCAAAACTTCTTCTGCTTCGGGATGAGGGCGGTCCGTCTCCTCGATCGAGAGCGGCTTCTTGAGATCGTGCAGGATAGCGGCTTTCATTTACCTTTAGCCTGGCAGAAACGGAGAGAGCAGAATGGTCCAGTAACCAATCACGGCTTAACACCGCGCAGGAAAAACTCAACGGCACTGTCCACGCGCTCAGTGAGTTTGTGGGGTCCTGTCAGGTCGACGGTCCACTGGCGGACCACGGTGTGGTAGAGGGCCTCCATGAATTCCGCGAGATGCACCACGGGGAACACGCTTGTGATTTCGCCGCGTTCCTGACCCTGCGCCAGGATTTCCCGCAGCCGGCTCACCGCAACTCCCTCGACTCCGCGCACCTCCGGAGAACGCACCGGATCCATGGCGCCCGACAAGACCACCGCTTTCCATAGCGGCCGGTCGGCTTCCACCTCGAGTGCCATGGCGCGATACAGGCGATGCAAGCGTTCCGTGATATCAGCCTTGGTGGAAAGTTCGGATTTGAGGCGTTCCGCCACACATTCGAAGCCGAGCTTACCCACATCCCGCAGAACAGCGTCCTTGCTCGGAAAATAGCGGAAGAACGTCGGCTGGCTAATTTCGAGAATTTTGACAATATCATCGACCCGAGTTTTCTCGTAACCCTGTTTGCGGAACAATCGGATGGCTGTGTCGATAATTTGCTGACGAAGTCGCGCCTTCTTGCGCTCCCGAAGCCCTGGGACCTCGTGGTTCTGCGCTGGGTGAATCTGCGCTGGCGCATTTCGCTTCACCAAGCTTCTGTGATTCCGGCTTCTTCGCCGGGCGGCGCCTTCAACACGAACCATAGTCGTATATTCTCCTGATCAGGGTTGCGGGACACGCCACAGGTTGAGTGCTCAATATACCCGGATTTTAACAATTTTCGATTCGATCGGCCGTTCTCACAAATCGCGATCCAAAGCCCCCGCCCGGCGCCGCCGGGGTTCAATGTTGGCGTTCCATGTTGACGTTAGTTACTCATATCTGATATAGACTAACACAATTTGAGAACGTAATTTTCTCGATCAGGACCGGCACGTGATTCGACTGGCTTGCGCGCTGTGACTTCGCAACATCGGAATATCAGCATTGGCAGTCACAGATTTGCGCGTGTGGCATCGTAATCGTTTCGACCCGGGGGAAGATGATGACAACTGCCGCGGAAACTCCTACCCAAGTTAAAGGCGGAGCGTTCCTCATTGAGGATCGCTCGCCCAGCGAAATTTTCACGGCCGAAGATCTGAACGAAGAACACCTTGCAATAGCCCGCACGGTCGACCAATTCTGGACGAATGAAGTGGAACCTCATCTCGATGCGATCCGCCAGCAGGCTCCGGGGGTCGCACTAAGCGTGCTTCGCAAAGCGGCCGAGCTGGGACTCGCCGCGATACCGATCCCCGAGAAATTCGGCGGCATGGAAATGGACCTGCCGTCTGTGATGATCGCGGGTGAGCATCTGGCCCGGGACGCTTCTTACGGGTCCTGGCACTCCTCCCATACCGGGATCGGTACGTTGCCCGTTCTTTTCTTTGGCAACGAAGAACAGAAGCGGAGATATCTTCCCAAGCTGGCGAAAGTTGACCTGTTGGCCGCTTACGCGCTAACCGAACCGCTGGCCGGCTCCGATGCCCTCGCCGTGCGTACCCGGGCGGATCTCAGCGCAGACGGCAAATACTACATCCTCAACGGGCAGAAGATGTGGATCACCAACGGAGGCGCGGCCGACCTCTTTACCGTATTCGCAAAAGTAGGCGGCGAGAAGTTCACGGCGTTCCTGGTGGAGCGCAGCTTTGCCGGCGTGACCAGCGGCGCCGAAGAACACAAGATGGGCATCAAGGGCAGCTCGACCACGGCGGTGTATTTTGACAATGTCCGGGTTCCGGTCGAAAACCTGCTTGGCGAAATTGGGCGCGGGCACATCATCGCGTTTAATATCCTGAACATCGGCCGGTTGAAACTCGGCCCTGGTGCCGTGGGTGGAGCAAAAAACGTGCTTGCCATCTGTTTGAAATACGCCAAAGAACGCAAAGCATTCGGATCGGCGATCGCCGAGTTCGGCGCCATCCGGCATAAGCTGGCGGAGATGGCGATTCGCACGTTCGCGGTGGAATCCATGGTGTGGCGTGTCGTGGGCCTCATCGAAAGCCAATTGGCGCAGTCCGCTCACGATAAGCACGCGGATTCGCAGACCGAGCTCAAAGCCGTTGAAGAGTACGCCGCGGAGTGCTCGATGATTAAGGTGTATGCCTCCGAGATGCTGGATTACGTTGTCGATGAAGGCGTGCAAATCCACGGCGGCTATGGCTACCATCAAGATTATGCGGTGGAACGGGCTTACCGTGATTCGCGAATCAACCGGATCTTCGAGGGCACCAACGAAATCAACCGCCTCCTCATAACCGGAATGCTGCTGAAACGCGCCGCCCGTGGGCAATTGGCGCTCATCCCGGCGGTTCAAGCGGTGCTGAACGGGACCGTGAAGGAGACAACCGGCTCTCCGGGTGCTGATGAAGAAGCTCGGCTTGTGCGCAGCGCGAAAAAGATTGCATTGTTCATGATCGGAATTGCATATCAAAAACACGGGGCTGAGCTGGAAAAACAGCAGGAGGTAGTGATGAACATTTCCGATATCGCCATGGAGGTGTTGGCCATGGAGTCGAGCCTGCTTAGAAGTCGCAAGCTCGTAGCCTCGGGCGCAGGGACGAATGCTGCCGACATGTGTGCCGTGTTTTTGCGCGAGGCCATGGACCGAGTGGAAGTCTCGGCGCGAAATGTCATCGGCGGCTGCTCGGCTGGCCACGCCCTGCCGGAGAAAATGGCGACTCTACGCGGCTTTGCCAACTACGATCCACTCGATGGGGTTGCACTGCGGCGCAATATTGCCGGCCGACTTCTGGTCGCTGGGCGCTACACCGTCTGACAATGACTCATCCTCCGCTATGGCTGCTGCTACCCCGGTAAACCGCCAATGGCGGCTCAAATCGCGGCCCACGGGGCTGATTAAAGCTGACAACTTCGAGCTTGTGTCCCAACCCATACCGGAGCCGGGGGAGGCACAGCTTCTGATTCGCAGCGTATATCTCTCGCTCGATCCAGCGATGCGGGGATGGCTGATTGACCGTCCGTCCTACGTTCCGCCCGTGCAGATTGGCGAGATCATGCGCGGATTGGCTGTCGGAATAGTGGAGAAATCAAATCATCCAAAATTTGCCGCCGGTGACCGAGTGCAAGGGATGTTCGGCTGGCAAGAATATCTACTCTCCAATGGTGAAGCTTTGACGAAGTTGCCGGAGAGCGGACTTCCATTTTCGGCTTACCTTGGACTGTTTGGACTGGCTGGATTAACCGCCTACGGTGGACTTTTGGAAGTGGGACAGCCCAAGGGCGGCGAAACTCTCCTTATCTCCGGAGCCGCAGGTTCGGTCGGATCACTCGTAGGCCAGATCGGCAAGATTAAAGACCTGCGTGTGGTCGGCATCGCCGGAACTGACGAGAAGTGCAATTGGCTACGCGAGGAACTCGGCTTCGATGCGGCCTTGAACTACAAAGAAGCTGACTACAAGAAGAAGTTGAAGGCTGCGTGTCCGAATGGAGTGGATATTTATTTCGAGAACGTCGGTGGGGAAATCCTGGAAAGCGCGCTCTACCTCATGAATACCTTTGGTCGGGTGGTGCTTTGCGGCCTGATCTCGCAGTACAACGCCACCGCACCCGTTCCGGGACCCTGCAACTTTGCGCTGGTGATCAGCAAGCGCCTCAAGATCCAGGGTTTCCTCGCCACTGATCATTCTTCCAGAGTAAAGGAGATGGTGAGTAACTTCGCGCAGTGGCACAGCTCAGGCCAGCTAAAGTATCGTGTGGATATCGTCTGCGGTCTCGAGTCTGCACCATCTGCGATCAACAGACTATTCGACGGTTCCAATAACGGCAAACTAATGGTTCAACTCTCAGACCCTCCCGCCGCTCCTTAGCGCTCTGAGTTTGAGATGAGCTGTTTTTCCGCGCTCTCGTCAGTCATAGGCTTCCAGGATTGCCTTCGAACGCAGCTAGCTAAAGGCTGCGCTCTACGAACCAACCGAAAGTTAGGCCCTAGAATCTGCGCGCTATGGGATCAACCATCCGAAGCCGTACGCGGGGTCTTCTTAGCGTGACCAATCTATCCGCTCGATCCCGCGAACAAGATCAAAATGGCGGTCTCGGCTTAGGAGGGAGAAAGAATGCTGACGGCAGAGCGCGGCAATCCAAACGTCGTTGGAAGGAATTCGAGTTCCGGCTCTCTTGAGTTCGGTTCGAATAGTAGCGTAGGAGTGGGCCGTCTCTTCATCCACATCGTGTACTCGGTAGTTGCAAATCGCTTCTGTTAACCATTGTTCGTAGCGTTGCCGATCGCGTGATTGCTGAATTCCATATCGGTATTCGCCCAACACAATTACCGGAACGGCGACCTCCGCTGCTTTGCGAAGGATCGGCTCCAGCGCCGCATCACCATCCGCGACGGCTGACAATCCGTTGGTGTCCAGGATCACTGTTGATCCTCCGTCTCGACCTGGTCGAACTCTTCTTCCATGATGCGATTAATTCTGGCCGTTTCCTTGTGCAGGTGACGGAGTTTGCCGAACGTCTTCATCCAAGGCTTGCTGTCTCTATCGCCTTGGGCGCGTAGCTTGTCCGACAGCGCCTCCGAAACGAGCGCTCGAAAAGGAATCCCGCGCTCCGCCGCCACCGTCTTGGCGCGACGAAAGATGGCATCGGGAATTTCTAAGGTAGTCTTCATGAGCCATGCTCCCATATTTATGGGAGCGAATCAACTAAGCGCATGCTTCAGCTGCTTCAGCCCAATGCCAGGAACCGGGAAAGGTGGCTATTGCGAAGAGAGGAAAGAGCGCGTGATCGGTATCGTCCATGCCGAGTAGAGGCTCCGTCTAATTCGGATTGATGGTTCGTCTATTTCGGATTATCGGCTCGTCTGATCCGGAATGGAAACTGAACGGTGCCGGGACTTTCCTGCTCGTGTTGGGTGATCTCTCCCTGGGTGTGCGCGATGCGCGTCCTACTAGATCGAGCCTATATCTTCCGATCCGGTTCCTTCATCGCCGCTCGGTCGTTACAGCTTTGCCTTAGTCGACCGGCGCAGAAGATTTTCCTTGGCGGCGTGCTCCTGTCGGAGCTCCCCCAGGGCGGATTGGAATGCAGCCACCCGGCCTTGCCGGAGCGCGAGATCACGCAGGTCAATGAGCAGGGTGACCGCCTTGTCGTACTCGTTGGGCTGCCGCTTTTGGATGTGCGCTGCAATCTGATTCCAAGTCGCTTGCTCGCGCCTCCCCAGTTGGTCCAGATATAGCTGCGGAGAAATGGAGTGTCAAAGTCCGCCTCCATTGGGCGCGGGCGTGGTCGCGCAGGAATCTTTATGCATGTGCGGGAATGGAAAGAAAAAGAAGCATTCAATTTTCATACCGCGCGTTGTGATCGATTGCTTAAGGATGTGTTTGAAAAGAATTCAGAAGCAAGTCTCGAAAGCGGGCACCCTCCGCGGCGAAGACTCTGTGACACGGGGTGCGAGACTATTTTTTCTGAATTGACTTGAGGTGATTCGTGAGATTAGTGATCCGCAGGGTGACTGGAGTTTCATCCATGCCGGGGCAGAGAGCCTTCCAGCGGTTCATAGTATCAAAGATTGGGCCCCAGACGGGCATCTCCCCGGAGCCGTGCGCGGTATTCTGCACGCCATTTTTCAAGACGTTTGAGACATAATCATCCGGAAATTTCCCGTCGTGACGCTGAGCCAACGTGGTCAGGTCGGGCGGCGGCACCTTGAGCGCAGTCGCCACAGGGCCATCACCCTTGCCGCTGGGTCCGTGGCAGACGGCGCAATACTCCTTAAACATCTGCGCGCCGGAAACAGGACTGGTAGGCTTGGCCTGGGTTTTCTTGATTTGATTCTCCTGGGCTCCGGCGATGGTGAGTATGGAAACGAGCGTCGCGCCAAATACGAGCAGATTGCAAATGGGCCGGGTCATCCTCGAAGACCTCCGTGTGGAATTTCGAACTCGTTGCCCAAGTTATGTCAGCCAAATGCCAAAAGATCGACCGCCGGGACCTCAAGGGTGCGGTGAGTATGCCCTTTCGTGTTCATTAGAATCGCTTCGGTAGCCATCGCTGCGTCAGAGCGGACTTCCGCAGAACCTCGCAGACATGTCGCGACATGAAGCGCGCTCCCACGGGTCCCGGAGGGAGCCGCCTGTGGCCCGCGAGTTTCTCCAAGTGGCTTGGCACCGGCCCCTCAAGATCCCGCTCAACTACCAGTCGAAAAGGCGGCGAGCCTCACAGATCTCTTGCAGAACCTGCACCTGCGGTTGCGAAATGCTGATCTACTTCCGAGCGCTGGTTTTTCGTTTTAGTCGGCGCGAAGTCGAGGACCACGCGTGACGGCACGTCGCCGTGCTCAAGGCGGTCGAAGATCCGGTTGATCGAGGATAGGGGCTGCAGCTCGATATCGGCTTTGACCTTGCCTCCGACGGCGAAGGCGAGGGCCTCGGCCATGTCCTTGCGCGTGCCGACGAACGAACCGCGAATGGTTATGCAGTTCGCCACTACATCGAAGAGCGGAACTGGGAATTCGCCTGGCGGCAGCCCGACCAACACGCAAGTGCCAAGCTTCCGAGTCATGCCAACACCTTGCTTGAATGCGATGAGCGAAGGCGCGGTAATCAGAACACCATGGGCTCCGCCGCCGGTCGCCTTCTTAACAGCGGCTGCCGGATCTCCAGTCTTGGCATTGATCACGAAATTGGCACCAAGGCGCGTGGCGTGGGCCAGCTTGCCATCGTCGATGTCGATTGCGCAGACGAGTAGTCCCATGGCCTTAGCATATTGGATGGCCAGGTGACCAAGTCCGCCAGCGCCAGAGATAGCGATCCATTCGCCGGGCCGTGCCTCGGTCTGCTTGATCCCTTTGTAGGTCGTGATCCCCGCGCAGACCAACGGCGCGGCTTCCACCGCCGTAAGGCCCGCGGGCACATGGGCAACGTAATTTGGGTCGGCGATGATGTATTCGGCAAAACCTCCGTTAACGGTGTAGCCGCCGAACTGAGCCTGAGCGCATACCGTCTCCCAGCCTCTTAGGCAGTACTCGCAGTGACCGCAGGCTGAGTAGAGCCACGGCACCCCGACCCGGTCGCCCTCCTTTACAATTGTCACGCCCGATCCAACGGCAGCGACCAGACCGATGGCCTCATGGCCAGGGATGAACGGGAGCGTAGGCTTCACCGGCCAGTCGCCGTGGGCCGCATGAAGATCGGTGTGGCATACGCCGCAGGCTTCAGTCTTGACCAGAATTTGCCCCGCTCCGGGGGAGAGAACCTCCAATTCCAGAAGTGATAAAGGTTTTCCGAATTGCTCGACAACAGCAGCGTGCATCTTGGGCGCCATGTTTGGCTCCTCTTTATTCTTTTTATTCTTTGCCCGAGTAGTAAATTCGAGCGTATCAACCGCCTAGACGTCTTTCTGAGCAAGAGTGATCAGTCTCGCGCTCCTACTTCATTCCTAGATCCGTCAGGATCTTGGGATTGTTTTCTCCCGATACGATGATTTGATGGCACGCGGAACAATCATTGGAAATGGTCTGGCCGTCGGCACTGGTGTGACTGCCGTCATGGCAGCGGAAGCAGCCCGGCGAGTCCATGTGGCCAAGGTTATTCGGGTGCGTACCCCAGGTGACACTCATGTCGGGGAAGATATTGCGAAGATAGATCGCCGCCACCTCTTCGCCCGATTGCTGCACCGATGCGTGCTGCGCCCGATCGATTTCAGGGTAATTGGTGCGATAAAACTTGTTGATCTCGGCAGTGATGCTCTGCTGGGCGATGTCGCGCGTGCTGTAATTTACCTTAAGAACCTCGACTGCTTTCTTCTTGATATAGGGAAGATCTGCGCTGATTCGACCGATTGACATTTGCTTGTCCACGGCGCTTTCGGGCAGTTCGGCGGCATGCGCGGGTCGGTTGTGGCAATCCAGACAATCCATCATGTGATGTTCTCCGAGGTCCAACTGCTTTTGAGATAGTTGGGTATCACTGGAAATGAATGCGGTAGTCTTTCCTCTATCGTCGGTGTAATACACGGCCGGGATCGTCTGCCGCTGGGGGTCGATAGAAATGTAGCGGATGCGAGCAGCGTCAGCGAGATGGTGCCCGTGAATTCCGCTCACTCCCTGCCCGTTGCTTCCTCCCACGTTCACCATCACAACGTCTGTTTTTGGCGTGTTTTTCTGATCGTCGGTATAGCTGGTGCGAACCAGCAATTTATCGCCCGCAAAACGGCCGGGCCAGTGACATTGTTCGCAGGTTTGGCTGGCTGGACGGAGGCCCTTTACAGGCGAAGGGATTGGGCGCGGATAGGTATGAGTGGCGACCATATAAACCTGCCGCAAGCCGGTCAGTTTGGCTCGCACCATCCAAGGCAGCCCGGGGCCAATGTGGCAGTCCACACACGCCACATGCGCGTGCGGGGAAACATGGTAGGCGGTATTTTCGGGAAGCATAACGTGGCAGGTCGTACCGCAGAAATTCGTCGAATCCAGGTACTCCACGCCGCGGTAGGATGCAGTTCCAATGATAAGAAGGTTGATCCCGGTGGCCACAACCACCCACTCCAAAGTGCGCCGCACCACGGGCAGGCGCAGGTCAATGGCGGGAAAGACCGCCGGCAGCTGCCCACTTCCGCGCAGACTTCGACGCCTGAGCCAAATGCCGAGTGGAACCAGCAGCAGGCCCAGTACGAAAATGGCGGGGAGGGTGAGAAAGACCAGGATGCCGATGTAGGGATGCGGCGGTCCCGGTAGGAAGATCTCATAGAACCAGAAGGCAATCGTGGTAAGCGCCGTGCTGGTGGTGATCACGGCTCCCGTGAGCGTGATAGGATTTTGGCCCAGAAAATAGATTGGCTGCGACGAGTCTCGGATTCGTTCGCGCAGATTCATTGGAAACAGCCACCCTCTTTCCCTGTAGCGGTCTATCCGGTTCTGCGATGACACTCTCCGCTCACGGTGGATCTTTTCGGCCGCCCTGAACCACGCGACTACTTCTTGAGCGTCCGGACATAGGCCACCAGTCCCTTAATGTCCTCCGACTTCAGAGATGCCCCATACTTGGGCATCTTGTTCTTGCCGTTCGTAATGATCGTAGAGAGCTCCGTGTCCGACATTCCCTGCACCCCGGCCGTTGTGAAATCCTGGGCGCCCATTTTCTTTCCCGTCGCCGAACCGGTTCCGTCTGCGCCATGGCACGCAGCACATTTCGACTTGTAAAGCGCCTCCGACGCGTTCTGCGCGTGCGCCGACAACGAGAGAACAAACACGACGGCGATTGCTGTCACTGTGGCGAACACTTGCATCCTGATTGTTTTCATATTCACACTCCAGTCGATTCGGTCAATTTGCTAGGTTCAACAACTCTGAATCATGTTTCAGGTTAAGGTTTCCGAAGTTGCCCCTGCGCCCCCATAAAACGAGAACATCAGAATGCGTAACGTAGGGACTCGGTCAGTGAGTTGGCGTGAAAATTGCGTGGCGCTGTCGGGCCGACAAACGAACCTTCACCGTACTGGTAATAATTCCAGCCCATGTTGAAGGCTAGCTTGTGACCAATATCCACGCTCAGGTTCGCCACTGGTTGCTGGTACTTATACTGCAATGAGGCGAGAGGCTGCAGAACATTAAACTGCGGGACGCTGCCGTCAACACTGGTGATGCTGTAGCCGACGTTGGCCATAACCCGCTTTGCCGGCTTGAACCTGATGGCGGCCATTCCAAAATTAGTGTGGTTCGAGTAGTACGAGTTCGCCAGCAGAGGATTGCCCGGATCGTTTAACGCACAAAATGAAGTGGTGCCATTGGCATTGGCCACAAAGGGAAGAACCACCCCGGTTGGCGGCGTGTCGTCGAAGCAGATCAAGGCATTCTGGATTACGCCGTTGAAGTTGTACGCCAGATCCAGCCCGAAGCGTTCGCGCGGCGCGAGCGACGCGGTCAGCCCGTAGTTTTGGTTGTGGCCCACGAACTGGGTCTGGGCGTCGGCGTTGGATTGTTGCAGGATGTTGACGGATCCGCCCAGGGTGGCCCACGAGCGCGGTGTGTAGGTCGTCTGGAACCGGTATCGCGCTTCCTTGCGTGGCGACATGCGGACGAATACGGCGTTGAAGTTCGTGTGTTCCAGATCGAAATTCAATCGCAAGGCATGGGTGGGCCGCGCCCAGAATCCGAGGAGCGCCGTTTTTTCCAGGCCCACGAAATGGTCCACGTCCCCGGGGAGATAATCAAGGAAGTGGTTGAACTCCCGGTCGCCATAACGGTAACCGATGCGTGCCCCGGCTTTTTTCGAAAAATCCCAGGCCAGTTCGGTCTGATTTCTCGTCCAAGTCTGGTTGAAGGACGACTGGGCTATGGTGGGCGTCCCTCCCGGAGTTGTGGGCGTAGTGAGCGCGGTACTCAGCAGCGTGCACGGGGGCCGTGCGCAGCTATAGTCGAGCTCGTTGAAATTGCCATTCTGCGGAATGCGGTAGGCCCAGAAATAGAATTTTTCGATCAGGCGCAGATGCTGGGTCAAGTGCATTGTGGCTTCGAGATCGACCAAGTCGGAAATGCGGTTCGCTGCAGCTGTCCCAGTGCCGGTGAAGGCGAGCGTGTTGCTGCGCGGGATCAAACCGGCGAAAGCCTCATCTAACGGCGTGCTTGAAGTGGCGGAACTATAGGAAAAAGAACCGAGCACCTCTAACTTCCGGAAGTAATTGCTGTGCAGGCTGATCCTCTCGGTGGGCGTGGAAGTACGAACACGCTGGTTGCGCAAGTAGCTGGTGTACGCGCTACAGGCAATATTGGTCAGGGTCCCATTGACAACAAGACTGGTTGCCGGTGGCACCACCGCGCAGGGTGACTTGTTTACAGTGTCGATGGTCAAGCCCAACGAAACGGAACTGACTGGCGTCGTGGGCAAGAGCGCCTCATTGATTGGATTCAGCTGGTAGTCAGTGTCTCCCTTGTAGTAATCGAGGAATTGGTCGTAGCTGACGACAGTTCGCGGCGCGATTCTCAAGTCCACTCCCAGGCGGTACGAGTTCATGGTTGTGTTCCAGTCCTGGAGGAGCGAACCTTCCGTACCCTCATGAATGCTGCTGTACGACGGCCCGGTCATGTTGTTGTGCGAATATCCCAAACGGAAGCTGACCGTGGATTGCGGAAGCAGTGTAAGATCGACGTCGCTCATGCGTCGCGTCGTAGCGAACGAGTGAGGCGAGTTCAGTATCGGAATGGATGGAGCAGAAGTCGAGGGATTCAGCGGATTTGCCAGCAAGTCGTAGTCGAAGAAACTTTGATCCCGACGGAAGCTGCTTTGGAAGTTGTACCATTTATTCTTATCGGCGCGAAGGCGTGCGTAGTTGTTGGGATCGCCTCCCCAGCCCACGCTGTTGAGGTAGAGATTGTCGAACAGCAGGCCCTGGTGATCGGCCGACTGCATCGTAAGCGTCTGGTCAAGGATTCGCGGGCCAGTCTGCAGATTTACGAGTGTGTCGTACATGTCGCCGCTGCCGGTCACGTCGGTACTCCGGTAGCCCAGTTCGATGGACTGGTGAATCTGGTACCCGCCGCGGGTCACGCCATCGGGTTCGGCGGGCGGGACTGGGGGCGCGGTAGGATTCGCGGTTGGAGTTTGGGCGAATAGTGTTTCTGGCAATGACACGATCATTGCGCACAAAAGCACCGCGAGGGCCATCGCTATTCGACGTTTGCTGTGACCACAGGCGGCCGCTAAGCGGCGCTCGGCGTGCACGCACGCGGACGCCGGTCTCTCGATTAGCGAAGACTGGTGCACGAGCTTTCTTGGCGGCGCCATTCGGTGCTCCCTACTTGAAAAACACACTGCTGAAATTGGAGCCATGGATCTGGGTGTGACACATGGTGCAGGCCTGATACTTCGCCGACTGATTGTGCGCGGGACCGATTGGCCCGCTGGCAGTCAACTGGGACGAGAAAGTGTGGCACTGCAGACAGAGCATGTTCACCGGCATCACCTTGAGTAGCCGTGGATTGGTGGAACCGTGGGGGGTGTGGCAAATGCTGCAGCCCTCCGTCTTCACGGGCACGTGCTCATAGACGAAAGGCCCTTGTTTGTCGACATGGCACTTGTAGCAAACGGCGTCACCGCTCGGCAGGCTCCGCAGCTGCCGCACGGTTGCTGTCCCATGTGGGTTGTGGCAGTCCACGCACTGCACCAATCCCTCGTTGACGCGGTGGTGATAAGGTTTGGCAAAGTCTGCCTTGGCGGAGGTGTGGCATCCGTAACACAACTGGGGTTGCTCCCGGGCTAGCAGGAACTCTTTTTCCTTGGCGTGATGAGGAGAGTGGCAGTCGAGACATCCCACATCGCTACTGGAGTGGGAGGATTCGGCGAAATGCGATTGTTGGTGAGCTTCGCCGTGGCAGCTCAGACAACGCGCGCTAGTCTGCTGCCGTGACTTCCCCTCAAACACTAATATTTTGGTTTTGTCGCCGCCGCCCGCCACGTGGTCGGCTCCGGGCCCATGGCAACCCTCACAACCTTGCTGGGAGGGACCGCCCTTTATGTTCAGTGTGGTCTTCCAATGCGGCGTTTTCTCCCAGGCGTTATAAATTTCCTCATGACAGGTTTTGCAGGTCTCCGCTCCCACGTACTTGGAACCTTCGGAAGAAGGCGCAGTAGCCGTAGGTGCACCGGTGGATTGGGCATTCTTACCAGCACTCTGCTGGCTCGCTTGGCCGGCGGCACAAGCGCCCGCAACGAAAAGACATAGCGCCGAGAACAGAAGAACTCGACAGGCTTTGTGATAAAGTTCGTGGCTCATACGTTTGAGTCCGTCAGCTTCATCTCATCAAGCAGGGCGAGACGCCCCCCAATCACCAGTTTGATTTCCTGGAAATTGCACAGATTCTAATGTGACTTGCAATTCCAAGGCTGTTCACAATTGCTCATCACTCAAGAATCTGTCAGTGCCAGCTGTCTGGCGCGCATTGGTCTCAGCAGTCGATTGACTGTGGGAGTGGCGCCTGCAGGCCGATTGTGTACTGGCGGACCGGTGGAGTTCTGTGATCCAGGCCACAAAATAGCGTGTCCGGGATAACTCAGAGTGCCAACAAAGGAAAAAGGGTTCAAGACTTTGGGGGAGGAAGCTAAGGCTCCAAGTAATTTCTGGAGATCTGTTTTGCCGGTCGTGAGAGTGACACGAATTATCGCCTCCAGCCGGTGAAAATCGTTGCCTCCATGGCTACTGTCCATGGTTGTGGAGGAGTCTTTCTCCAGCCATCCAGCTCGTGCCGCGTTGCTCCAATCTTGCCCTCTTGGCGGACCTGCCCGCTCGCATCCTTGACGCAGTGGCTTATCGGTCTTCTTGTGAACATCCAGCCCCGATGTAATACATAATGTCCATTGACGAGCCCCCCGTGGTTGTTCTCTGAATCAATGTTCCCGTTGAGTTCGCCTTTTGTACCCCAGCTGCGCCTCGCTGGATTTAGCATTCAAACAACACGTCGGGAACCGTCTGCCGATGATGTGACGGGTGTTTCATCTTTTTTATCAAGGAGCCTCAAGAATGCCTGCAGGCAACAAGGAACGACACCGCACAGGACGCATCGGCTGGCTACGCGCGGCCGTATTGGGCGCGAACGACGGCATACTTTCAACATCGAGTCTGGTGCTTGGTGTCGCAGCTGCACATGCAACTCACGGCAGCGTCCTAGTCGCGGGCGTCGCCGGCCTGGTCGCTGGGGCGATGTCGATGGCTGCCGGGGAGTACGTGTCTGTCCACTCACAGGCGGACACCGAAGAGGCCGAACTCAAGCTTGAACGCACGGAACTAAAAGCAGATGACGTGGGAGAGCACAGAGAATTGATGGCAATCTACGTCGCTCGCGGACTCGATACTTCGCTCGCAAAACAGGTCGCCGAGCAACTGATGGCCCATGATGCAATAGGCGCGCATGCTCGCGACGAACTTGGTATCTCCGAGACTCTCCGTGCGCGTCCGATTCAGGCTGCCTTGGCGTCGGCTGGTTGCTTCGCCGTCGGAGCAGCCATGCCTCTCGTGGTCACGGCCATAGTCCCGGCGACAGGGCTGATCCCCCTTGTCTCTGGAACTTCACTGGTGTTCCTCGCCCTTCTAGGCGGCTTGGCGGCACGCGCAGGCGGCGCGGGAGTAACGGTAGGAGCGATACGAGTCACGTTCTGGGGTGCGCTGGCCATGGCGCTAACCGCAGGCGTGGGTTGGCTGTTCGGAACAGTTGCGTAAACCGAGCCAATGGGAGGCCGGCGCGGCTGCGTGCCGTTTACCACCGAATGCAGCCGACGGCATAGTTCTTCCTAAATGGAAGGGAGCTACCGGGGGCTACCGGATGGTGACTGGCGTCACAGGATTCAGAGGTCAAGCACGGCCGATATGGAAGAGGAGTCGGCCATCAGTCGCACACGAAACCCAACGTTCTTGAAAATCCTTTGCACGGTAAAATTGTCCCGCAACATTTCGGCGGAGACGCCACTTAGTTTCTCGTCGCGTGCGATCTGGACGATGCGGCGCAGCAATTCGATTCCCGGCCCTTGCTTCTGGAACTGATCTGACACCAGGATCGCAATCTCGGCCTCATTCTTCGTTTGCACTTTGGTCAGCCTGCCCTTCTCGCGCGTCTCGATGAGACGCGGCAAGTCTCTTGATAGTGCTGCACTGTGAGTGTTAAGGAGGAGGGCCTCCCTGTAACCTACTGGCAAATCGTCGATGGCGCGCTGCACCCGTCGGGAATTAGTTAGAACGATGCATAAGAATCGTTTCGGAAGTTTCCGTATCGACTGCCAGTTCAGTTTCCGTCCCTCTCCGAGTCCCTGGCAACCCATACGCCGCTCCAGTTTTGAGCGAGAACTTAGAAAGGTGTTCCTCAGTATTTGAAATATCCATGCGCGGAAATTGGTGCCAGGCTGAAACGATGCGAAACTGCGCGCTCAGCCTTAGCACGCCTCCGGCGCTATGTGCTGTATGTGGCTGAGTTCCTTGCCTCCGACGAAGGCGCATTCATGGCACTTCTCGTCACCGGCATTCACGATGACATGAAACTTCAACGCATGTTTTTGGAGCGCCATGTGATGCCAAGGCGTGAGATGCAACGCCGCTTTATCCGGGAAGCCATTGCGTCGGGCGAATTGCAGCGGGGAACCGATCCGGAACTGCTGATCGACCACTCTGCATGGGCCGCCGTTCTTTCGCTGGCTGCAGGGGCACGCTCGTTTAGAGAGGAGCTTTGCCGTACGTATCTTTGATAGAGTGATCCTCGGCTTCCAGCCATAAATCTCAACCGGATTGGCCAAGTCGACCGGACCACAGTCATTGCGAGCGCTCGCGACAAAAGCCTAGGTTGAACTACCGCGATTTGTGGTAACAGCGATAACTCTGAGCCGGCAGTAAAGAATCGAGAGGTCCAATGCTCACACGACGAAGGTTTCTTGCCACCGCAGCTTGCACCATGGCTGCAGCACGTCTTCACGCGCAGGGCCAAAGCAAGATCCGGATTGCCCTCAGCATCCCCAAGGATGCGACCGGTCCACACATGCCGATCGACTTTGCCGGGCTGTCGTATGAGGTCCAGCAACTCGCGGATCCCAGTTTCTTTTCGGCGCAGAACAGCGGCTTGATTCGCGAGTTCAAAGCACTCTCGTCAACTGGCGTTCTGCGCCTTGGCGGCAACACCAGCGAGTTTGCTTACTGGAAACCTAAGCCTGACTCTCCCGAACCAGAGCATCCTCAAGTCCGTGAGGTCGCGGGCGAGCCGAAGGCTCATTACTACGCCGTAACGGTCCAGGCTGTCAGAAACCTGGCGGAATTCCTCCAAGCCACTGGTTGGACTTGCGTGTACGGCATCGGGATGGGCACGAATACACCGGCACGCGCCGCGGAGGAAGCGCTCTTTGTAGCCGAGACGCTGGGCGACCGCCTCCAGTATTTCCAGATCGGAAACGAGGCGGATCTCTTTGACCGGCACCTGCGCGATCCGAAAACATGGTCTGCCAAGACGTATCTGGAAGAGTGGCTCACGCTGGCGCGGGCTATCGCAGCTCGCGGACCCACCGCAAAATTCGGCATGCCTGATGTTGCGAGCAAAGTGTCGTGGCTGACTGAGATTGCTGACGAGTGGCCTTCCATCCAAGACCGTCCCCAGGTAACGACGCTCACTCATCATTACTACTTCGGCGGCCCGGCGACGAACCCCGAGGTCAACATTCCGAACCTGCTGAAACCGGCGACGATGCAAAAGGTGCAGAACACGGCGAATACCGCATCAGCCGCAGCCAGCAAGATGGGTGCGCGCGTACGCATGACCGAAGGCAACACTTGCTATCGCGGAGGCAAGCCGGGCGTCTCCGATGTTTTTGCCGCTGCGCTTTGGTCGGCCGACTACTCGCTGCTGCTGGCCAATAATGACTATTCCGGCGTCAATCTGCACGGTGGTACGGGCAAATCCGTGGCCAATTCGGTTGGCGGATCTCTGCCTGGTGACGCGCTTCTCGAAGCGAAGGGCGAAACTCCCGAACAGATTGCCGCGCATCCGCATCCTTTCTATACGCCTATCGGGACATTTGGCTCGGACTATGTGCTGGAGCCAGTCGCGTATGGGCTCAAGTTTGCGGGCTCGTTCGGCGGCGGAACACTGTTGAAGGCCGAGCTCTCGGCCAAGCTGCAGGCTACGGGAGTCAATGCAACGGCGTACGCCGCGAAACTGCCCGGCGGGCACACATCCGTGATCATTCTGAACAAGGACGCGGCAGCAGACCTTGAGGTGGAACTCGACTTTGGTCGCGACGCCAGTGGAGTGGTGCAAACCGAAACACTACACGCACCGGGACTAGACAGCCGCGAAGCGCACATCAAAACGTCAACGAAGACCGACACGCTCAAGCAGGGCAAATGCTCCGTTACTGTTCCCCATGCGACGGGATTACGTGTGACACTGAGTTGACTTGCTGACAGGTTCCATTTCATCTGCGGACTGGTTTGAAGTCGAAATAGGCCAGATTCATGTTTCCGTTGGTCAATATGTGTACGGTGAGAACATTTTTCCCTTTGCTCAGACGAACTTTGAAGAGTTGCGAAGCCAGATTCCAATGGTGCCATTGACGCCAGGCAAGCGGGTCTGCAGGATCATTTGTTGTGGTGATCTGCAGAGGTCCGGTCGCGTCCTTTCCATTCACATCCAATGATATTGTCCCGCCGCGGTTCGATGTGTAAAGGAAATCGGCCGCGTATGTTCCCGGCTGTGCCACATCTATCGTTACGCTGAACCACTCTCCGGGTTCGGTCCAGCCAACATAGAGCAGGTCTGCCGGTGGCACGATCTTGTCGAAGGGGTTGTCGTCAATCGGATCCGGTTTCCGGTTGAACTTCGTGTAAGAAGTATCCACTCCCTCATGGATACGAAATTCATTGAGATAGGTCCCATCAACCGGATTCAATTCTCCGCTGCCGTGATTCTTTGGATCGGTGTCGTGATACGCGACACCCTCACCTCCCAGGTCATAGTAAGCGCATAAGACCTTGCCCGGTATCTTTTGTGGACCGCCACTATAGCGGGTATCGTGATAAGGCGAGCCCTTATATTGGCTCAAGAATGACTGGGAAAACGCAATTGTTGGTGATATCAATGCGGCCACGCAGCAAAAGGAAAATACTCGACGACTCAATCTATCTCTCCTCAGCACCGATCGGTGCTATGAACAAAAAATCAGATGCTCTCAACAGGGTGAAGCCAACTGCCCAAACGCGATCAGAAGTAGAAGTAAAAAGCCAAAACGTTGACTGGCTCGCAAAGAGAAAAATATACTCGCATGATCAATCAGTTCCCAATGAAATCGGTATTCTATTTCAGATGTTGGAGCAATGGACATGAAAACGAATGACACCCCGCAGGATGCCGGTAACGAGAACCGCCGGGGTTTCCTTAAGACAGGGGCAGCATCGCTGGCGGCTGGTCTGTCTGCTGGAGTAATCGCTGCCTCCGCATCTAGCCAAATGACGTCAACGGAAAACAGTCCAGCTGCGGCAAGGGCCATCCAGGACATGATTCCAACGCGCAATCTGGGTAAGACAGGATTTCGGGTCGGGATTTTTGGCCTCGGCGGCCAGGGAGCGCTGGAGAAGGCCAATAACGAAAGCTTGGCCCTGCAGATGATCCAACGCGCGCTCGAGTTGGGAGTGAATTATTTCGATACCTCAGCCATTTACGGCGGACCTGACAGGTGGAGTGAACATTATCTTGGAAAGGGTCTTAAGGGCAGCCGGGACCACGTTTTTATCGCAACCAAGACCAAAGAGCGAACCCGCGATGCCGCGCTCAAAAACCTCGACGTGTCGCTCAAGCTTCTGGATACCGATCACATTGACACGTGGCAACTGCATGATGTTGGGATTCAGGAAGACATTGACCAGATATTTGGCAAAGGCGGCGCCATAGAAGCCCTGGTTCAAGCGCGCGATCAGAAAATGGTGCGCCATCTGGGCGTCACCGGCCGCTTCCGTCCCGAAGCGCTCATCGAATGCATCAACCGCTTTCCCTTTGACACCGTCCTGATGGGCGTCAACGCGGCAGACAAATACTATTACAGTTTTGAAAAGGATCTCCTTCCACTGGCCGTCGAGAAACAGATGGGGATTATCGGAATGAAAGTGATGGCACGCGGGCGCATCCTCTCCAGTTGGACGCCGCCACCTGTGGAACAACAAAAACACTCGTGGGAAGGCAGAGGCGCAATCACCACAGTTCCGGGAACGCTGACCAAGCGGGAAACCTTCTCCTACAATCTCTCGTTACCAATCAGCACGGCAATCATCGGATGTGACTCAGTCGAGCAGCTCGAGGAATGCGTGGAACTCGCCCGTTCCTTTAACCCGTTAAGTCAGGCCCAGATGGCTGCCATGGAAGCAAAAGTAGAACCTGTTGCCAAGCAGGCCCTATTTTTCCGGCTCATGCCCCGTTGAGGATTGCCTGACTAACAGGCGACCTTTCCATGTTCTCCGTTGTCGATGTTTGCGATCTGATCGTCTTTCAGGCCGAGGTATTGCCTGAAGAATGTGTAAGGCTCCGCATTAGTTTGTTGTAGGCACGACCGCAGGACACAGAAGAAGAGCGCCGATGCCCATCGCTCTTACAGTCCACCGCAGCGATTTGCGCGGGAAAATAGTCAATCCGCTCTATGTCGCATCTGGCCAGAGGTCTCCATGAGCCATTGGCAATTAAATAGCTTTTCCGAAAGGGATCGACTTCAACTGGTCGCGAAGTGAGGATGCCATCGAGGTCGTGATGCGGCAGGTGCATCCCGCTCCCCAACCGGGACTAAGCAGCCAGGCCACCACTCCCGGAACCTCGGCTACCAACTAAGTCTTGTCGTAGTAACTCCATCTGAGCCGCTGCTTCCTTCATCTGCTCAGCATATTCGTGCCCTTTTCGTGGAAGAAAACCTCCGTAATTCTCCAGCAGCAAACGGGAGTTCGTATTGATGGCAGTGATGTTAAAACGCGCTTGACCACAAAGGGCGGACGTTAGTTTTTCCAGTTGCAAATCCCTCACGGCTAGCTCAATTCTGGTGTGAGAGACTTCTTCTCCAAGCACTCGCCCGTGGCGGCGGATCAGCCCGAACAAACCTCCTGCTAACAGAAGCAGAACAGAATTAGCGATGACGGTCACCAACAACACTCTCTTCAGTACGGTAATCCTCTCTCTGTCGAATCTAGCGAAATCGCTGCCCACCCCAGAAGATAGCGAAGACACGATGCTGCGAATTTCGTCCATGTATTGCTTGCCTTCGTTTGTATCCACAAGCTTGAATGAGCGATGGCGATACCCCTGTTGTCGCAAACTAATAGAACGCTCCATCTCTGCTTGTTTTGATCTAGCTAACGACTCAAACTTCGACTCCAGGGATCGTTCGCGCTGCGTCCGACTCGCGAACCCTGCCCGAAGACTAGAAAAGTCCGCGTCGATCCTATTTTTCGCTTCGGCGTAAGGCTGCAAATACGCAGAATCCTCGGTTAATAGGTATCCGCGCTGACCTGTTTCCATATCGGTCAGGTCTCTCAAAACTCCGGACAAGTTCGCTTGGAAGGCAGAGCTTTCAAGTGTGATCGCCGCGATGTTTTGAACCCGATTTAGATTGCTGACGGTAAGGTACGCATTCCATGCAATGAAAGCGAGTAGCGCGGGGACTCCTATTCGCAACGCAGCTTTTCGAATCATCTAATTTGCCGCCCTTCATGTGATGTTGAGAACACCCTCAGTCTTGATTCGACTGGCTTTGCAAATCTCCTCCGCAACCCTGACGGCTGCCTTGCTGCGGTGGGCCTGCCCTTCTGCCGATATGACCGAACTGGCAGCAAGAGTGAAAAGCAAGGCATCCTCCTGCTTGTCGAAGTAAAGCACTACTTGATTCGCTGCCATGTGCGTAATCTCCTGCAAATTGTTCTTAGGGGATGATAGGCCGATTCAGCACACGAACGTGGTTATCTCTTTTGGTGCGCCCCATTTACGAAAGCTGGGAGAAACTGCGGTGATTGGGTTTTCGCACGGCTGTTTGGCACATGATCTGACCAACCTCATGTTTGCCAACAACTTCGGAATCGGGCCGATCTATGAAAATTATGAGCATAAGGACCTTTGTCCTTATCGATCAGTTGTCCAGCTCTTCAACGGATCGCTTCAGCCCAGCAGCGATAACCGGCGATATCTCCTTTGTCATTGTGTTCAGGCAGTGGCAAGCCAATGTCGGAAGCGGGCCGGAATCCCGTCAACCCGCAGGCATTGGCTTTTGCGACCGCGCCCCCTGTCTGTATATACCTTGACACGTATATGCTCTGTGGAGTATATCAAGGGGGTGGAGTCTGTATTCGAAATCATTGCGGAGCCGAACCGCCGGGCGATATTGAGCCTGCTGGTCTCGTCCCAACAGTCGGTGGGAGAGATCGAACGTCAGCTTCGTATGCCGCAGCCGACCGTCTCAAAGCACTTGCGAGTACTGCGCGAGGCCGGTTTCGTGGAGTCCACGGTGGACGCACAGCGCCGTCTCTACCGGCTGAAACCTGAACCATTTGAGGAGCTGGATGCCTGGCTGGCTCGGTTCCGCCGGTTCTGGTCCGCTCACCTGGATGCTCTCGAACGCCACCTGGATCGTATGAATCGAGACCGTATGGAACCGTCAAAAGCAGCGAAAAGGAAGACTAAGGAGATGACGACGCGGCCCAAACCGCGAACGTGATAAAGGAGAGACAAAATGAAAATTAAAATGACCAGCGTGTACGTGGACGACCAGGAGAAGGCCCTGCGCTTTTATAGCGAGGTATTGGGCTTTACCAAGAAGGCCGATTTCAGTAACGGCCCATATCGCTGGCTGACCCTGGCCTCGCCCGAGGAGCCGGAGGGCACTCAGTTGCAGCTGGCGCTGAACAACAACCCCGCAGCCAAAGCCTATCAGCAGGCGATCTTCCAACAGAGCCAGCCCGCGGCCATGTTTTTCACCGACGACGTCAAGGGCGATTACGAGCGGATCAAGGCACGCGGCGCCGAGTTCACGATGCCGCCCACCGACGTGACCGGCTCGACCATTGCGATGCTGAACGATACCTGCGGCAATCTCATTCAGCTCACCCAGCTGAAGCGCTGGTAGGGTGGACGCGTTCCTGGAGCGTGACGCTAGACTAGGCCATGGGGTTTTCTCTGATTGCCGCGAGCTGAGGACTGAAATCCATCATGGAATCAAGGATATCCAAGAATATATCTGCTTCCCGACTGAGCCTAACTCTGTGCATTGCCAACTTAATAGGCGCCATTGCTTATGTGGATGCAGCCTCGCCCAGTTGGCCGATACCAGAGGAGCGCGCAAGGGGTGCATTCCGTAACGGGAGAACCGGTCATATGGGCTCTTGGCGCTCTGCCGATTTTTGCCGGCTTGAGCATACTGGATTTCGTTTGGGGAGCATACATCTGCGCTAGGAGAAAGTGGCAAAGCGGTTACATGTGGCTTGCAACCTTCATTAACTCGGTAATTGCGGTATGGATTGATTTCGCGCACCGACCGAGCCAGGAATTGGGTGGTGGTCCAGCCTCCCGCTATCCAGGCTGATGTAAGGAGACGAAGATGAGCGACCTCCTGCACTACACACCGGGTCCGGCCCGCGGGGCGCGGGTACAAAAGGACCGGGGACAAAAGGGTGAAGACAAGTGGACGCTCGTTCTCGTCAGAGAACTGCGCCACTCGCCGGAAAAAGTCTGGCAGGCGCTTACCGATCCGGCGCATCTGCGCGAGTGGGCTCCCTTCGACGCCGATGGGAACCTGGGCGCGGTTGGAACCACGGTGAAGCTCACCACGGTGGGAGCGCCCACGCCGCGCGTTTCCGAAACAACAGTGACGCGAGCGGACGCCCCTAAGGCGCTCGAGTACAACTGGGGTGGCTTCCAGATGCGGTGGGAACTCGAAGATCTTCAACTCGATGATCTTGGTGGCAGCACGCGCCTGACGCTGTGGACCAACATTGGTCACCGCTTCATCGCAATGGGCGCTGCGGGCTGGCATATTTGTTTCGATGTTCTGGATCGCCTGCTCAGCGGAACTCCCATCGGCCGCATCGTCGGCCCCGAGGCGATCAAGTTCGGCGGCTGGCAACAATTGAACGCGGAGTACGCCAAGCAGTTCGATATCGAAACGCCCAACTGGCCGCCTCCGGCGGCTCAAAAGTCTTAGGGCGGTTACGTGGTAGTTGTGTGTGCCCGATCCGCTCCGGGCTCGACTTCATTCGCGCTCGACTTCATTCGGGCTCGACTTTAGAGGAGGTATCAATGAACTGGAACAAATGGATTCGGCTGACCCACCGCTGGCTGTCCATCGCCTTTACGGTGGCCGTCATCGTGAACGGCGTCGCCGTGGTACAGGGGAAGTATTCATCCAGGCTGGGCCTCGTGGCGGTGTTCACGCTCGCCCTCCAGTTTTTCACCGGTCTGTACTTGTTCGTACTGCCGTATGCCGCAAAGTGGGGCAGCGGGCGACGCACCGACTGAACGGGGTCCGGCCGCACGACGATGGCCCGGAGCGTAGGATCGTGTGAACGTTCCCACTCGAGCCAGGCGGGCTTGACCGCACAATCAAAGTCCTTGCCTGAAGCAAACGCGAATGCTATTCATCGTCGGCCCGTCGCCGGGGAAATTGCCGTGCTTTTTCGCAGTCGAACGATATCCATCGTCCGGCGTCGGTGCTGTCGGAGAGAGCACCCGGACATACCTCGCCGGCGCAGTGGGTGGTGCGAGGGCGAACTGTGTGCGGGCGTGGCCGATGCTCGGATAGTCGCCAGTAGTAAAGATAGAGGACTGCGCATAAAAACGATCCATGCCCAAAATTGGCATATCGTCGCCGTCGAACGCGTGCGGGCCGCTTCCTCCCTCGCCCTCGAAGTATTCGCACACTCCGGATACCAGGTAGAGGAGCGAACGCGGATACACTTTGCCCAGGATCGAAGGATCGTCGGGACCAACATCTTTGGACATGAGGTGGTCTTGTTGCTCGGTTGCGTCATTCATCTGAAAAATTCGAATGCCGCGAACCCGACTGGCATAGTTGGACGCGTAGAAATCGATCGTACTCGCGGGCGCCATCAGAATAATGTCAAACATCGTTGTGGTATCGCCTTGAGCCCGAAGCGCAATGTCGACGTGGCGCAGGAAATTGCCGATGTAGATCGCTCCCGTGCTATGCCCGACCAATGTAACCGGCGTGCCCGGTTTCTGCTTAAGTTGGGCGCAGAGTTCCTCGACGACCGCGGTGCCGCCATACATCGCGCTGTCGGGCCCAAAAGCGTATTCAGTCTCCCGTTTCATCTCCTCCCAGATGGAGCTACCGGCGTTGGCCAAGTAGAGCGCTCGCAGCACTTCCTCCACGATAGTGCAGGGGACACCGTGATGACGCTGTGCCACGAGGCGTTTGACGCAGTTAATCACGACCCGTACCGCCGCCTTCGCGATCACCCACGCGGCCTCGATGGCTCCGCCGATGTCGAACGGAAGGGCATCGAGCCTCTCTGCGGTGCCAAGGTTGCGACGGCTCGCCTGCGCGTATGCGGCGCGGACCGCGCTGACCACCTCAGGGGACATATACGTCCGCGGCGATAGCTGAAGCGACCCGCTAATCGTGGTCGTCGGCATCCGAGTCGTCGGCATGGGAGCGTCGACGGCATTCGAAGTCCGCGCGATCGCGACCGCCTCGTGCTGGATTTGTTCGTCATTTTTGATTGCCGACATGAAGGAATCGATATCGGCACCTGTGAGCACGAGTTTCTCAGGGCTTCCGTCGGCCCAGTCAAGGTTCACGTCGAGAGCGGTTCCGTCTCGGCGCTGTGCACCTTCTGCCTGGGAAAGTTTGCTCGTCAGGAGATCGTTGGCATGGTCGACGATGCGTCCGAATATGGTCTCGGCGAATATTAAAGGAAGATGGTGCGCCAGTACTTCCCAGATTCCCGATTCCCAGATAAAAAACAGAGGAAAGACGAGGTCGTTGTATTTCTCGTACTCGTTCGCCGCCCCTTGTTGGCCCGATGCTTTGTCCACTAGTCCGCCGTGAAAGAACAGCGCGAGTCGGTTCGTCGCCGTTTGCGCTTGGAATGCGGCAAACGTCGCAGCCACGTCGTCGCGAGTCATGCCGTCGTATTTTCCGTCACGTAAGTAAAGCGCATGGATGCGAGGGGGTGCCGCGCTCGTGCTTTGCACGGCGAATGCCTGAAGGTTAAGAGCGGGATTGAATGGCATGTTGGACATCTCAGCTATCAGCTTTCAGCTCGAACGGGCTGCGTTTTCTCCGGTGGGTCGAGGGATCTCATCTCAATTTTTTTGATACCTTGCGCTAAAATCTTTGTTTCTATGGTTGTTAGGCAAAGCCAGGCGAAGGACGCTTGGCAACATCTCGCGGGCAATTGACGTCGGGTAGTGCGGAGTGCGAGGCGTTGAATGTCTGGCTGAGGAATAACTTACTGGCAGAGCTTGCGCGCATGGGTCGAGTTTGCGCGTTCCTGAATTCTCAGTAAAGGTTGTTCGTCACATAAAAGTGGGGTACTGGCTGTGGATGACTGTGGAAAAGTGCAGGGTTACAGGGATCCTTCGTCGGGCAAAGGGCGCCTCCTCAGAATGACAAGGCCTGGGTGACGGTCGAGAATCAGCGGGCTTTTGCGGGGAGCCATCACAGTCAATCTCCCCACTCACGTCAATATCCCCAACCTAATCGCAAAGAACGCGACTAGGTTGGGCCACCCAGAGTTATGCGCGGCTGGAACTGGCGGCTTTGGCTTGACTCATAGAAACGCCTGCAGCGCGATTTTCACGTAGGAGTTGGTCAATCGCCTGGCTGGGGACGGGCTTGGAGTAGAGGTAACCTTGGGCTAATTCGCAGCCGAGATTCTTGAGCATGTCCGCTTGCGCTTGGGTTTCAACTCCCTCGGCGACAATCTTCAGGCCAAGGCCATGGGCGAGCATGACAATGAGGCGAACGATTTTGCGGGTTTCGGAGTCCGTATCCATGCGCGAGACGAAAGAACGGTCGATCTTCAAGGTGTCCACGGGAAAGTGCTGCAGCCGGCTGAGGGAGGAGTAGCCGGTTCCGAAGTCGTCGATTTCCAGGCGCACCCCGAGCGCCTTTAGCTCGGACAATACCAGGGCAGAGCGGTCGGCATCGGCCATGGCGATTGTCTCTGTGATTTCCAAGTTGACGCAGCAAGGATCCAGTCCGGTCTCCTGCAAGATTTTGCCGATCTGAGCGGCCAGATCGGGCTGCGCGAACTGCTTGGGCGTGATATTTACATTGACGCTAAGTGGAGGATCCGAGGGAAAGAGCTCCTGCCATGAACGCAGTTGCCGGCATGCGTCATAAAGCAGCTGCCGGTTCATGGGCAAGATAATGCCGGTCTCGTCCGCGACTGCGATGAATTCTCCAGGCATAATCAGGCCTTCGGGACGCTGCCAGCGACTGAGCGTCTCGAAGCCCACGATCTGGCCGGTGCTTCCGGTGCTTAAGGAAACGATGGGCTGGTAGTACACAAGGAACTGGTTCAGATCGAGAGCTTTCCGCAAGTCGGTTTCGAGCTGCAAACGTTTGACGGCATTCGCATGCATGGCGTGGTCGAACACCTCACAGCGTCCTTTGCCGTTGTTCTTAGCGCGGTACATGGCAATCTCGGCGTCGCGGAGAACGTCTTCGGCGTCTACGGTGCTGTTGAAGGCAATACCGATGCTTACGGAAAGCACAATCTCCTGACCATTGAAATCGAAAGGAATGGCCAGTTTCTGCTGAATGCGCTCGGCAACGCGAATGGCGTCGCTGGGATCGTGAAGTTCCTCAATGAGCACGGTGAACTCGTCACCGCCGGGGCGGGCCAGAGTACTTTCGCCCACGAAGGGTTCAGCGTCTTCACCCACACGAGGTCGCGAAACGGTGTCGACACCGCGGAGGCTGGCGGTTATACGTTGCGCTATCTGGATCAGCAGGCTATCGCCGGCGGCGTGGCCCAGACTGTCGTTGAAGATTTTGAATTCGTCGATGTCGATAAATAACACCGCGAACCTGGAGCTCAAGTGCCGGCGCGAAAGAATGACAGCCCGTTGTAGGCGGTCCAGAAAAAGTGCGCGGTTCGGAAGGTCGGTTAAGCCATCGTGAAAGGACTGGTGGACTAACTTTTCCTCGGCCCGTTTTCTCTCGGTAACATCGCGGTTCACGATGACGAGTCCGTCAGATTCGCCTTCCGGACTCCGAATCACGCTACAGGTGGACTCGAGAAAACGCCAGGAACCGTCCTTGTGGCGAATGCGGTATTCAAGCCGTTCTCCGCGACCAGTACTCTGAGCCTTCGCAGAGGCCTCCAGCACGCGCGCGCGGTCGTCTGGATGAATCTGATCCATCGACGATGTTCCGGCCAGTTCTTCCGGACCGTATCCCAGGATTTTCTGATATGCGGGACTGTTATACAGGCGCTGACCATTGCCATCGATCACGGCGATCATGTCCGCCGCATTTTCTGTAATCAGGTGAAAGAGCTGTTCGCGCTCGGCTAATTTGCGGCGGATCTTGTGCAACTGTCGCTGTTGGTAAATGGTGTAGAGGTCGAATAAGAGGACTAGGGCGGCCAACCCGCGAAACCATTCTTTCAGGTTAAACGAATCGGTCTTGTCAACGGACTGCTCGAAGCCAGGAAGAGCTAGAGAAAGAATGCCGAATGTCAGGACCAGCGTTATAACAACGGCGGCGCCCCAAAGCCACCATTCGCGTCCCTCGACCTGGCGCATGTGGAGAGCAGAACTCTTAGTTCTACTTCCTGATAGCGAGCTTCTACTCACAAATGGCCACCTATTCAGCGTTGTGCGATCAGCGTCGGGGGATAATGAAATTGTAGAGGAGAACCACTGAAGTTAAAGTTACCGAAGATCGAGCGAAGTGACGGGCCAAACGGCTCCGGGGACTCGTGGTCACGGCTCCCACGCTCCGCGTGCTCGATAATGAGGTGCCCCATGTCTCGCCGTTTTTGCGAGACATGGGAAGACCCCGCCGGGAACAATAGTAAGGGCGATCTTTTCAATTCTGCGGTGGCCGTGGCAACGTGGTGCGGCTGCGTTTAGTCTCCGTGCAGCCCGTGGGGCATCTCCTCCTCAAGTTGATCGAGTTTTTTCTTCTGTTCGTCGCTCAGCATCTTGCGCATCGCTCTGTCGGCCTTGTAACGACAGGCCCTCACATTGTCCATGCGCTCGTCGCGCGACATACTTTCGTCCAGCATGAATTTCTCTGTGGCGTCTTGCATCTCCTGCAGGATGGGTTTGGCTTTGGCCTGCTGATCGCTGGTGAGATCCAGCTTCTCGGTCAGCAGTTTCAGGTGCGCTTCGCCGGCTGACGCACTGTCGCTCCCGCCGTGTCCGTTGCTGCTGGTCGTGGCCTGTTGTGCGACTGTGGTCAGCGCGAGCATCAAGATTGTCGCGAGTGCGAGTAAGCGAATCCGATTCATGGTGTTCCTCCCTTGCTCTATGATTCGCAATGTAGCGGTCAAATGCCGCAGAGTCCAGGCCCATCGCGAGTTACTGAACAAAGAGGCGGTCCATGTCCAAGAATGACACGTCCAAGAATGAAGGGTCCAAGAATAAGCGCCCCAGATTGCAGGAACATGCTGAGCAAAGGAAACGAGAGAGAAAGCAGCGGCGCAAGCCTGATCAGCGCATCCGGCGTACGTGTGAGCGGCTGGGCAGCGCTCTGCTGGCGTTGATCCTGGAGCGGCAGTTCGACGAGGTGACGGTGCAGGATGTACTGGACCGCGCCTCGGTCGGCCGCTCCACCTTTTATCTTCACTACCGTGACAAGAATGACCTGCTGCTCAGCCAGTTGGAGAAGTTTCTGGAAACGATGAGCACGGCGCTGAGCGTCCGCAACGAAGAGTCGCATCGAGTCGTTCCTGTGGCAGAGCTCTTTTCGCATATCGGGAACCAGAACCAGCTTTATCGCTCTCTGGCGGACTCTGGCCATCTCACCGAATTCTTCGAGCTTGCGCAAGGCTACTTTGCCCGCGGGATTGAGCAGCGCCTCAGCGAGTCCAAGCGTCTATCGAACCTTCGCCTATCGCTTCCGCAACGTGAATTGGGTGCTCGGGCCTCTGCGCTGGCCGGGAGCCTGCTGTCGCTGCTGCGATGGTGGCTTGATCGCGGCGAAAAGGAATCACCGCAAACTATGGACGAGCTGTTTCACCGGATGGTCTGGAACGGGCTGCAATAACTTCGGGCCGACGTTAACTATGGTGGGTTCGAGGACTTCGTCGACCTTAATCCCATCCTGATGTCGGTTCAATGCTATACTGGCGCGCGTCAAGCCAGCTAACAGTTCCCACTTCCAATATATGACCGGCATATACCATTAATCCTAGTTGAGCAACTTTGGACTTTAGAATCGACCAAGGTTTCCACGCCAAAGGAAGTTTTGAGCATTTGTTGTCCGGAAGTGAAAGAGACGGGCATTCCAAAGCAGTGGGGGACGTTAACTATGGGATCCCTTTCGGAGCGCTTGACAGCGGCCACGCAAGAGCTCCAAGAACTGGAAAAGCTGGTTGTTTCTGCCGATTTTTCTCCCCGTGTGCTGAGCGAGTTTCGGAGTGCGATCGATAATATCCGCCAAACCGCGTGGGCCGTCCAACAGTGGATTGAACTGCAAAAGCAAGATCGCGATCCCTACGCGGTTCTGGGAATACTGTCGGTAGAGCGCGTCCGTCGTGCGACGCAGATCACCAAAGATTTGACGATCGATTTGGAGTCAATGGAAGTGAGCCTGGAAACCCAGGGCATAGGGGACCTGTTTCATGCCATTGCAGCCCTGCATGAGCGGCTGACGCCACTCTTCAACAAAAAATGATTTCAGCATCACCCGCAGCCACCTCCCATTCAGCAGTCAAAGGCTACGCAAACGTCACAACAGAACGATTTAACGGGACCGCAATAGGCGAACAAATAGCGAATATGATAGCATCCTCTTGCCATGGCTCGGCGTCCCGGTCGCGAAAAAGTGGAGATGTTGAGCGAGAACGATCTGAAGGAATTAAGGCACAGCCTCGCACACTTAACTTTAAGTGTGGTGCGAGACTTCTACGAACAGGCGCATCGGGATTGCCGGCTTATCTACACGCGGCTTCCGAGCCCGCGGCAGATGCAGACTCTGGTGCAGGTATGGAAGCAATTGCGGAAGTGGCGCTGAACATGCTGAAAGCGTCAACTTCAATGTGCTCTCTTCTTCCGCACTTTGCACATCGCCGCACCGCCGTATTGAACTCGAACCAGCACCTTTTCAGCACGGATTGGCAGCTGGCATACGCAGCACGCCGATGGCGTAATGGGTAGGTGAAGCTATGGCGTGCGCCGGGGAGTGCAGATCACTTTCTCTGGTAAACTGTCGCGCATGAAGGCGACAAACCGCAGGAATTTCCTTGGGGCGTGTGCTGGTGCCGTGGCAGGGGCTTGGGTTTTTCCCGAGCTTGCACGCGCAGCGGGCAGATCGGGACCGTCAGTTAAGTTTCCCACCGCTCCAAGGGAGCGGGTTTCGGTGGCGGCATATCCATTTCGCGAATTCATTGTGGGTTGGAAAGGGTGGGACGGCAAATCTCCCAGTGCGGTACCGGCATCGCAGCAAATGGAATTGAAGGATTTTGCGGCGCACGTAGTCGAGAAATTCAATGTGCACAAGATTGAGCCGTGGAGCCCCGTTTTTCCGTCGACCGATCCGAAATATTTGGAGCAGTTTCGTGTTGCTGTAGAGAAGGCCGGCTCCGCTGTCGTCGACATCGCCGTGGATGCCCGCCATAGCCAGTACGCGCTCGATCCGATTGAGCGGCAGAGGGCGGTAGTCTCAAGCAATGTGTGGGTGGACGTGGGTGCGGCGCTCGGTTCGCCGAGTATTCGCACGCATGTGCAAGGCGCCAAGGACGTGAAGCCGGATGTGGGCCGTGCAGCTGACACTCTCGCACGCGTCGCGGAGTATGGAGCGAAAAAAAATGTAGTGGTACATCTGGAAAATGACGACGCGGTGAGCGAAGATCCATTTTTTATCGTGCAGGTGATTGAGAAGGTGAACAGTCCGTGGCTGCGGGCGTTGCCGGATTTTGGAAACACCCTCAACACCCATGACGATCACTACAATTATCGCGCTATCGATGCGATGTTTGCTCATGCCTATGGCATCTGCCACGTGAAAGACGGTGAGGTCGACGAACAGGGCAAGCCCACGCATGTGGATCTGGCGCGAACCTTTACCATTCTTAAAAAGCGTGGGTACAAGGGATATTGTTCGATTGAGTATGACGCGCCGGGCGATCCTTATAGGCCGACGGCGGAGTTAGTGGAGAAGACGGTTCAGTTCCTATCATAGGCTGGGACAGCAGATTCCTCGCTGCGCTCGGAATGACAAGTTTTCGGAAATAACAATTTTTTTGCGGAGAAGTTAATGGCGGGACAAGGCATTCGGCGGCGGGAGGTGTTGCGCATTCTGGGGACGGCTGCAGCGGCGGCGCAGTTTCCAGGGTTCAGCAAATGGGGATTTGCCTGCGGGCATATCGGCAATGCGGGGTTGCAGATCAAGCCCGCCGTTTATCGTCCACAATTCTTCACCTCCGCGGAGTATGCCTTGGTAGAACGACTCTCGGAGACGATTATTCCGAGCGACGGCACGCCGGGCGCGAACGAGGCGGGCGTCGCCGAGTTTATTGATTTCATGGTGGCGAACGCCCCCGACGTGCAGTATGCGTTTCGCATGGGGTTGGCCTGGATGAATGCGCACGCTGAACAAGCGGACGGGAAGCGATTTGTAGAGCTGACGCCGGAACGGCAGACTTCCCTGCTCCAACCATTGGGATTCAAAGAGAAAGCCCGTCCGGGCGAAGAGACCGGGAGGCGATTCTTCCGCTTGATGCGGGAGTACACGGTGACGGGCTTTTACACCAGCGAAATCGGATACAAAGAGTTGGATAATCCGGCCCTGAGATTTTACGCTGAGTCGCCGGAGTGCCCGCACCATGACGATCCGGAGCACGCGCATGTGGCGCAGGTTCGTTCCGTATAACAGTGGTTGGTGGTTCGTCCTTGGTCGTTGGCCCGATAGATAATCTCTTCCGACGGTTTGAGGTTCTTTCGGATTGGCCAAGGGCGAACGACCAACGACGAATGACCAAGGACTCGAAATTAAACCCATGGCAAAGCAAATCTACGATGTGATCGTGATTGGAACCGGCGCCGGCGGCGGCATGGCGATCAAAATTCTGTGCGAGGCGGGCTTGAAGGTGTGCGCGATCAATGCCGGGCGCAGGCTCGATCCCGAGAAAGACTTTCGTTATCACCGCATGCCGTGGGACATGAAGTTTCGCGGGCTCGACGATCCCAAACGGCGCAGCGAATCGTTTGGCTACATGGACAACGAGTACACCAAGGCGGCGTGGGACCACGAGATTCCGTTTACTGTAGCGCCCGGTACGAAATGGATGTGGCCGCGATGCAATGCTGTGGGCGGCAAGACGAACTTCTGGGGACGCAGCTCGGCGCGCTTCGGCGAAATCGACTTGCGGGCGGCCTCGCTCGACGGCTTCGACGTGGACTGGCCCGTCACTTACGAAGAGATTAACCCTTTCTATACCCGCGTGGAAAAAATGATTGGCGTGGCCAGCACGGTACAGAAACGGCCGAGCAATCCGGATGGGACATATTTGCCGCCGTTCAAGTTTCGCTGTCTCGACTTCATTCTCGAGGCGGGTTGTAAGAAAGTGGGCGTGCCCTATTTACCGGATCGTTGCGCGCAGCTAACCCAGCCTCACGAAGGACATCCGGCGTGCCATTTTTGTGGTGAGTGCACCACCGGTTGCGACGTGGGCGCATTTTTCTCGACGCCATATTTCCTGCTGCCGAAGGCGGAAGCGACCAAGAACCTAGAGTTGCGCACGAATGCGCTGGCGAAAAATGTTCTGGTTGACGAAAACGGGCAGGCGACCGGAGTGGCTTACATCGACCGCAAGACCAAGCAGGAAGTCGAGGTGTATGCGCGGGCGGTGGTAGTGGCCGCTTCCTGCATCGAGTCGGCTCGCATTATGCTGAATTCGAAATCCCGGCATTGGCCCACCGGCATTGCGAATTCAAGTGGGCAGTTGGGGCGTAATCTTTGTGACCATCTCTATGGCGAGTCGGCGCGAGGTTATCTGCCGCAGTTGCTGGGCCAGCCTAGTTTTCCCGACCACGTGGCCGACAGCACAATTGCCTGGATGCCTCGCTGGCAGAATTTGAAGGATCCGCGCGAGGAAAACTTCATTCGCGGATATTCGATTTACCCCGACGGCGGGTGCACGGAGTTTCCGTGGTTTGCCAACGACCTCGACGGTTTCGGATCGTCGTTCAAGCGCGAGATCAAGCGGCGATACCCCTCGCCGGTGAGTTTCGGGATTCAAGCTCCTTCGCTGCGCTCGGATACCAATTTTATGGATCTTGATCCGGAGGTCAAAGATCCGTACGGGATTCCTGTGGCACGTATGCATTTCGAGTGGGACGAAAATGTGCTAAAGATGTGGGATCACTCCAAGCAGGTGTGCGCCGAAGTGCTGCGCGCGGCTGGCGGAGTGCTCGAAGGTTCGGGTCAAGATCCTGAGATTCCAGGCTGGAGCCTGCACGAGACGGGCACGTGCCGCATGGGAAATGATCCAAAGAATTTCGTGACCAATCGTTTTGGGCAAACGCACGATGTCCCGAACCTGTATGTGTGCGACGCCAGCGTGTTCTTAAATTGCACTGACAAGACCACAACCATTAGCATTCTGGCGTTCTCATTGCGCACATCCGAACGTCTCATGGAGAATTTCCGGCGGGGCGAACATAAGCCCGCCTGATGTGCATTTGCACCTGGCTGCGGTTAATCGGGCAAGCAGCCGGGGAACCAGCTCCGGCGAATTTCCCGGTTCAGACCTCGATTGTGTCGTTCCTTGGCGAGCAGAAGCGTCTCCATTGTTGCGGGATGATGGACCTTCTTCAATTGATGCACTTTCCCATGAGATGGGAAAATCCCCTTTTGAATTTTGCGACCACTCCAAGCGAGTTGGCGATGCTGAAATTCCGGCGCTCGCTATTCGTCGTGGCTGATGTCAAGGCCGGGGAAAACGTTCACCGAGAAAAATGTGCGATCGATTCGGCCGGGTCACGGTCTGCACCCTCGGCATGTGCCAGCGGTGCTCGGACGGAAAGCGGCATGTGAGGTTTGCCGCGGAACGCCGTTGAAGTGGGACATGGTTGCGGGTGCTCCCGCTTCCGCCCGCGAGACCGCATAGCTGGACTGTTGCTACGGATGGATTCTTGCGGCCCATCCTCCGCCACTCGCCAGCGGGAGCTTCAGCTTCGTCGTCCGGTTTACCTGAGTGGTCGTCTTCTTATAGTCGCTTGCGTTGCGATCGGCATTCGCGCCGTCCTGGTAGGCTTCCATGGTGAAGTTTCCTGCCGGCAAGAACGACAGATCAATTTCGAGGTTGCGCGGCGTCCAATCGGTCATGGCTCCCACGTACCAATCCCGACCATTTCTTCTGGCGACAACGACATATTCGGCTATGCGCCCACCGAGCACTTTGGTTTCGTCCCACTCGGTTGGAACGGGAGCGAGTAACTGCATGATTTCTGGCTCGCGCATGTAGTTCGACGGGCTGTCAGACAGCATTTGCAACGGACTCTCGAAAACCACGTACATGGCGAGTTGGTGACAGCGCGTCCCTAATGCCATCGGCTGGTCATGAATCGGGGCGAAGGTTTTTTGGGTTGCGTTCCGCATCGCCCCCGGCGTGTAGTCCATGGGACCGAGAAACATTCGCGTGAAGGGGAGCGTCACATTGTGTTTTGGTTCAGAATCTGTGCTCCACTTGCTCCACTCCATTCCGCGGACGCCTTCGGCGCTGATCAGATTGGGCCAGGTGCGAGTCATGCTCGCGGGTTTCTGATCACCGTGAAAATCGACCAGCATCTTGCGCTTGGCGCACTCCCGGCTAACTCTGTGGTAGTAGTCGATCAAGATCTGATCGCTGCGCTGCATAAAGTCAACCTTGATTCCCTTGATGCCCCACTTTTGAAACTGATCGAGCGCGGGAATCAGCTGGTCGTCCAATGTCTTCCAGATTACCCATAAAATGATCCCGACATTTTTCTGTCTCGCGTAAGCTGAAAGTTCTTCCATGTTGATTTCAGGAACGACTTCCAGCGCGTTGCCCAACTTGTACCAACCTTCATCGAGAATGATGTAGGGGATGCCGTATTTCGCGGCAAAGTCGATATAGTATTTGTACGTTTCCGTATTGATTCCGGCTTTGAACTCCACGCCATAGACGTTGTTCGCATTCCACCAGTCCCACGCCACCTTGCCCGGCTTGATCCACGAGGTGTCCTGCACCTGTGAAGGCTTTTGCAAGAGGTAGACGATTTGGTTAGTGAGCAGATCGCCATCCCGATCGGCGATGCCGATCACGCGCCAGGGGAAGGTGCGTTTTCCCGCAGTGACCGCAATGTAGTCGGCGCTTTCCACCACTTTGTAGTCGCGATCGCCGGTCAAACTTTCTTTCTGCGGGTAGGGCGGAAACGTAGCCGCCAGGCCATTTCCGCCTGTGCCCTTCAACCACAGACCGGGATAAGACTCTACGTCCGATTCCGCAATCGCAACCTTGGCGCCCTCGCCTACGTCCACAACCGCGGGTAGCGTCGCCAGAGATGCCGCAGCAATTTCGCTCAAATGCTGGGGAAGATACTTGCGCTCGTTATGCGAGAAAAAGCTATCTTCCTGCGGGTAGTAAACCACGAAGTTCGCGGGGAAGTTAAAGTTTGCTTCCTCACTGTAGATCTTCACCTTCTCCTGCGGCATCGAGGTCTCGAAACGGTAAGCCGCACCCTCGTTGTAGGCCCGGAACACCAAGGCGTATCCGCCTTCCATGTCCAGGCGAAGTTCGTTGTAGCGGTCGCGAATCTTCGCGAACTTCTGACGGACGACCGGTTCTATAAACTGATCGGATGAACGAGGTTTCGAATCGATTACCGTGGGTTGCAGGCCGAGTTTCTTATGTTCCACGTCGAGAGAGAGTGTGGAGTTCTCGAGCACGGCACGGCCCTTCAAGACGATGTCGTAGCGGATTTGTTCCAGCGTGCGAATCCTGATTTGGACTCGGCCGTCCGGCGAGCCCAATTCGTAACTTGACTGTGCGGCTCCTCTTCCAATGAAGACGCTGGCACATAGAAGGAATAGCAGCAGGGGAGCGAGGACCTTCATCGAGTCACCTTTCCCGACCAACGCGAGTACGCTACGGGAAAAGAATCTTACTCGCGCCCGCACTGGCAATTCAAATCATTCTGAAAAGTCGAGGCCGGCAGCGGATTTGCGACGAAAGGCTGCACCATCACGAGCTTATGATCGCGGAGGATTGAGCAGGTTTGAGATTGATCACTGAATAACACGATCAGAGGTTCCGTCTGGCTACGGAGATGGTAGTCAGCAAATTATCGTCCGCGCCTTCATCGCTCAGGCGTTTTCGGGAGACAGAGCTTAACGTGAAGTCGACACCGAATTGTTGAACGAGGGTCGCCATCCGCTTGCTGCTAATTCCGCCCGTGATTCCGGTTTCGACCTCGGCAAGAGAGAAAGGCGCCGGTTTGCCTTTGACCTGCTTCGGTGTACTTGACGCGGTGTGGGTAACCGGTTGCGGCGTTTTTGCAACCGTTGGCCCGGCTTCGCGCCAGTTTGCTTCTTCCGCCGATATCAATCCCTGGGCTAGCATTGTGGCCAGCGCATCCTGGGAGGCTTTATTTTGTTGCTTTGCCGCTTTGCGAAACCAACCCGCCGCCTTATGTGGATCTTTCGGAACCTTTGCTGTTCCGGTCAGATACATGTAGGCCAATGCGTATTCCGCGCCGAAATAGCCTTGATCGGCAGACTTCTGCAACCATGCTAGCCCTTGCGCTGGATCTTTCGCGACGTCTTTGCCTTCCATGTATGTCTCGGCCAAATGGAATTGAGCGTTAGCATCGCCTGCTTCGGCCTGGTGCCGGATATCATCGAGATTCTTGTTCTGAGCTGAGACAGGGGTAACCGCGATCGCGCAACAGACAATCAGTTCGAGGCATGGGAGGCGGAAGCTCATTGAGCCAACGGCCCGGCGTATCCCGACGATGGGACATCTCTGGCCGCCGCCGATTCTAAGGAGGAGCACCAGCGAAGTCAATTGAGCTCAGGCTTCGTCGGCGTATTTTGAGCGTCGTCCTATGCGTGAAAGGACCTTGACAGTTATCCTTTTCTGCTTGAGCATTCCCTGTTAGCTACCTGTACCGGCCAGCCTGGATTTCCCGCTTCTGGCCCTGGGCGTGATGCAATGAAATACTGCCCCACCTGTCAAAAAACGTATCCCGCTGACTACAACGTGTGCCCTGCGGACCAGACCGGCTTGCAGAGCGCTCACGAACTTCAGCCTGGGATGATCATTCGCAACAAGTATCAGATTCTCGAGCGGATCGGAGTCGGCGGCATGGGTGTTGTCTACAAAGTCCGGCACCTCACCTTCAACGAGATCTGCGCCATCAAGATCGTCAATGACGTGATCGCCGGGGATGCTAACTTCCTGCAACGCTTTCAGAAGGAAGCAGTGGTGACGCGAAAGCTCAGGCATCCGAATGCCGTCCGAGTGGATGATTTCGACTATACCGACGACGGTCGGCCTTTCATTGTCATGGAACTGGTGGAGGGCAAAAATATTGGCGAGATTCTTCAGGAGCAAGGCCCGTTCCGCGTTCTGCGCGCGGTTCGCATTACGACCCAGGTAGCGCAGGCGCTAGGGGTCGCACACAAACTGGGGGTCGTGCATCGGGATATAAAACCTGGCAATATTCTGCTCACCACGGATGAGCAGGGGCAGGAGGCCGCCAAAGTTCTCGACTTCGGGATCGCGAAACTTCGGGAGGCCGTGGGGGACGCCAATCAGGGGATGACAATGACTGGCATGGTGGTGGGTACGCCGCTCTACATGTCCCCGGAGCAGTTCATGGGAAAAAAGGGGGACGGAGAAATTGACGGCCGCACCGATCTTTACTCGCTGGGAGTTGTGCTTTATCAGATGGTAACGGCGCAGCTGCCTTTTGAGGGGGACACGCTGTATTCCCTGATGATGCAGCATATGCAAGGAACGGTAAAACCGCCGCGGGAAGTTGTTCCGGAGCTCAACATTCCCGAGTCCCTGTCGCGGGTGATTCTGAAGGCGATCGACAAATCGCGGGAGCAACGATTTCAGACAGCTGAGGAATTCGTGGCTGCACTAAATCAGGTAGCGAACGAGGGGGTGCCAAACGAAGCGGCGCCCGACGACCAGCGTTTGAACGATGCGACCCCAAGCATAGGCGCCACATCGCTGTTCCGGAGCTCCCAGACTTCGCCGATTCCAAGCAAAACCGGACCATCCGTAGCGGCGAATGTGATGACTCCACCGCTTCCCACCGCTGTGCCGACGGCAACCGGACCACTGTCAGCAGGCGGCGTCAGCACCGCTCCCCCAGCAGACTCGGTACTCGTCAAGAGCGCCGCACAGCATTTGTTTCTTCAGCCGCGAACCTTCCGCTTGAAGCATTTGCTGGTCCTTATGGTTCTGGGCGTGGCAGCCGCGTTGGTCGTGGGCCTCGGATATCTCAAGTATCAATCGCTTCGGAGAATGGAGATCGAACGCGCGGTTACCGAGAAACTGAACTTCGCCTCCTCGCCAACTTTACGTCAGACCGCGCTCAGAGTGTTGGTATCCGACACGCGAGAAGTGACACTCGACGGAAATGTGTCGAGCACGGATGACTTCAGGTCGGCAGAGGCACTGGCTGCTTCCGTTCCGGGAGTTACTCATGTGACGAATCGAATCAGTGTGATTCCTGCGGTGATCCCGGCCGTCACTCCACCCAAAGTTCCGGGCGGAGTTCCAGGCGAATCCGCAGAGTCCCTCATTCGTAAGGGCACGGCATTCCTCGATGACGGGGATTACCCGGCTGCCATCGAATGCTTCCGCAAAGCCGCTGCAGACCCGAACCACAAGGACGCACAGGAATTAATGGACCGAGCGCAGCGGGCGCAGAAGACTGAAGAAGGATTGCTGAGAAGGCGGCGGTAATCCCGCATGGCGGGCCATTTGCCGCTCTCCTTGGTCCCGCTACCTGAAAGTGGCGTCCTATGAGGTCGCTTTGTAGACGCGCCAGATGCGGCACCGGCTCAGGTTGGCCGTGTCGGTATATTTGGTCCGTGCAAGGGATGGGTCGGCGACCCAAAAACGCTGATCCGGACCTTGGGAATTACTTTCTACGCCGAGCAGCACCATATAGTGGCCGCCCCAGGTAGTCACCTGCTTAGTCCCGTTTTGGTCGTATTTCCAGGTAGCGACGTTCCCGGTGGCAAGGAAGATCAAGGGGGTACCGGTACGCAACCAGCGGACAGCTAAATCGACGGACTTGATTTCCTCCCCAGCGTATCCGGGCCAGTATTTACCCACATTGGCCAACATGACATCGCCACTGGTCCCCTGGGGCGCGAGCTTCCCATCTTTATCGGGTAGGGCCGCGCGACCGTAACGCGAGGCGTAGCTCATGGTGTCCCGCGGGGTTACGCTAGCCGCGGTGCCGCTGGCGGCGAAGAGTCGAAAGAGGTAATCGAGAACGTCGGCTAGCGCGGTAGGGCCGCATCCGGCTTGCCCCATGTTGGTCCAGGGGACGTCTTTCCAGGCGGGATTTGTGGAGCCGTATTTAAGATTGCCCCAGGTGCCGCCCGACTGCATGTAGTCATTGCCCATGACTGAGAGTTGGATGAAGTCCCATACGGGTCTAAGAAACCAGTCGCGATGGCGCACTTCGAGCGTTGGACTGGGATCGAACAATCTCGCCTCCAGGATCGTGTGTCCAGCCTGCAGCGGGGTTAGCTCGTAGGTCGACAATAGACCGGATACTTTGACGGGGCTTTCGGAAACGGACACCATCTGTCTGGCATTCACGTCGACGACGAGTCCAGGAACGGCACCCCACAAATCAATCTTTGCGGTTTCTCCGAACATCATCACCAAGCGGCGAATTCCAGTATCGAAGCGTCCGCTGGAATCATCGGAGCTCTTTTGGAACATTGCCATGGCCGGATATTCCTTTCAAACTGTAAGGTTGATCGCCTGCATCTTTTTCCGCGCCCCGGCTGGGCGGTGGCGGCCCACAGGGGATTGTCCACGCAATTCGTAAAGCGGGCGTGTAAATCGTCAGAAACATCCGCACGGAGCATCTGAACCGGGGCGTTATCACGAGCCCTGACTAAACGCCTCTTTCACAACTTGAGCTTCCGTTTGGTCAGCTTGCGCCTGCTGATCTTGCAGGGCCTTTTCGGCGCTCGCATCCGGCGGCGGAGGCGGAACATCTGAAGCGACCGTCGTGGTGTCTGGAGCTTTTGGCAGACCGCTGGTCCCCTGTTTCGACGCCAGATCCTTCATGCCACTGTCGAGCTGCTCCTGGAAATGATTGTGCATTTCTTGCAGGTCGTCAACGGTGACGGCGACTTGTTTGCCGGCTGCGCAATCCGCCTTCTTGCTGGCAGAAACGCTGACATTGACCTTGTTGTCATCATCGGGAGTGTCGGAAATTCGCGTGATCACATCTCCGGCTGAGAGCTGGCATTCCTGACCGTCGCCCGACACCGCAAGATCGCTTGCCACCACGAACGTACGCCGGGCGGGATCAAGAGCAGCCGGTACTTCTTCACTGGAAGCCGAGGCGGGCTGTGCGGCTGAGGATGCCGATGCGGGTTGCGCCCCGGCCGGCTGTGCCGCGGCTTGTTGAGCGGCGAGTTGCGCCTTTACTTCTTCCGCAATGGCAGCCTTTACTTCGGGAGTGAGAGTTACCGTGGCGGAGTTCGCTGCCTGAGCGTTGTTGCCATCATTCGGTTGCTGCTGTTCGGGGGGAGCGTTACTGGGCGGAGCATTGCCAGCTGCGGCTCCCGCCGCGGCGGCGTTTGCGGCCGCCTGAGCCTGATACGCCGCTTGCAAATTCGCGGCAATCAGATAGTCCGTTAGCCAGAACGCAGCGGAGGGATATACAGGATAGGGCGCAAAGTATCCGCCGTAATATCCATACCAGGGTGCGCCGCCCCAGCCCCATCCGTAATAAACGGGCGCCGGCCAGGGATTGTAGGCCCAACCGTAATATGCCGGCCGATAGTAGTAGCCGGGGTGGTAACCGTAATAGTAGTGGCCGTGATACGGGTAGGAGCGATATACGTGGGTATAGGTCACGTGATTGACGACCACGGTACGCGACACATAGGTGCGGCCGCCACGGGTGACGTAGGCACGCTGGACGTAGCCAGAATTCCTGCCAGTGGTCACGATGCGGGCCCCATTATGCGTGCTCTCGATCCTTCGGGTTCCGTTCAGGCCGTGTTCGATGTGCATGCCATTTCGATTGATGGAACGGATCTGTCCGTTGGGGCGGATGTTCGCCGTTCCGCCGCCTCTGAGCGATACTTGTCGCCCGGGAGCAGGGCGGTTAATGCCCCTTGCCATGCCGGCATTTCCGCCCCGGCCCATGTTGCCGCCGCCCATTTTACTGGTTGCGGAAGTGCCGGGCCTCCCCATGGAAGTATTTCCATTCCTGCCCATGGTTCCAGTTCCGGGCTTGCCGGTCATGGCCGTTCCGGTCTTTCCCGTTCCTGTCCTCCCCGCAGTGGTACCCGTGGTACTAGGCCTTGTATTCCCCGGCCTCACTCCGGTGGTGGACGAGTGAGTGGTAGTGGCGGGCCGACTGTTGGAAGGTCGCGCGGCGCTGACGTGGGGCGCGCTGGGTTTTGGCTCTGGGGCTGTCTTCGGCTTCTGCTGGGCAACACTGGCAGCCACCATCGGGCCGGCCAACAGCAGAATCAGGAATGATTTCTGCAAGATCTCTTTACTCGTGGAAGGACTATTCATCGCGAACTCCTGACGATCGAATGCTCTCTGATTTGTGACTTCATCGATGGAAACGTTTCAGCCTAAATCAACTTTAGACGATCCGGATAAACGTCTCAGTCGTGCAATACGCCTTGAGGGACACAGCAGATTCCGCTATTCATCGGGTTGCTGACGGGCTCGCTGACAAAAATCCAGCCGCTGTCACTGGTTTTCAGTGACCCGAATTTAGCTTAACCACAAGAATCAAGAAATCATCGACAATGGGGGAACGAGCGCAATTCTGATGCCCGCAACCCTTCAAGTCAAGAAAATTCCGGTCCTGTATTCTTCCCTGTTGCCCTGACGACGGCGCGGTATAATCCTGCCTCAAGGCGAATCGTTTCTTCAGAAGACGCTGTCAATCAGCGGCTTTTCTGAAAAGACCGAGCGAGTCGCCGGGCCGCGGCATTCGACAAGCTGATCGCCGGTCGATTCTGGGGAAGGTCGAAAACGTAGATGAAATTTGGAGAGAAATACGAGTTGCTCGAATCCCTGACCACAGGCGGGGTGGAAACTTTTGTCGCCAACGACAAAGTCAGGGGCGAGCGTGTGCTGGTACATATTTTGGAGTGTGAAGCACAAAAGCCGAATCAACCCACCGTGCAATGGGTTCTCGATCAGTTTCGCCAGATCGCTCCAGAGCCCGCTGGACTGGTGCTGGAGACGGGCCGCTACAGTGGAACGCTGTACGCCTATCTTGTCACTAAAATGCCAGACGAAGCCGCACTGGCGAACTGGGTGCACCTGTATAGGTCTCAAGGACGCGATACTCAAGACAGTCCTGCCCCGGTTGCCAAACCGACGGCGGAAAGCGAGTTTCCGACGGCGGAGATAACGCCCAAGGAACCTCAACCTCAAAGCGTTCCCGGTTCGGTAACTCAATTGTTCCGGGAGTTTGACCCGCAGGTAAAGCCGCCCGCGTCGAACCTTGCATCGGGAGAGCCGCAGGAGCCTTCCCGGCCGGCACCGAACATGAAATCCGCTGTTCCCGCGACTCCCGACTGGGATGCAATTGCTCCTCGGACGTCGCCAGCGAAACCTGAGCCGAATCTCAGCAGCTCACCAGACTCCTTCAGCTCCGCTTTTGCGCCCCGCAACTTTTCTTCCGAAATAAATTCGCCTCCACCTCCGGAGAAGCCCAGGCCCGGCGAGTTCACGAATTTCTTTCAGAGTCCGTTTCGTGTGGAGGGGCCGTCCAATATTCCTGCCACATCGCCGCTGCCGGTCGAGCCTCCGCGAAAATCAGTGGGAGAATTTACGGCGATGTTTAATTCGCCGCGTCCCGAAGAGCCGTCTGCCGAAGCAGGCGTGGCGGGTAACGAGTCTCCGGGCGCGGGATTCACCGGATGGCTCAACAATCCCAATATCGCGTCCCGGACTTCGGGCACGGCGGGGTCACCGCCATCCGGTGGACTGCCGCGACCGAGCACGGACAACTCGTATGCCTTTCCCTCACCCGTGCAGGAACCTTTCGTCCCGTCACAACCAGCGTCGTACGTGACGCCGACACCACCTATGGTCCCGCTTCCGGCCGCGCCGGTCTTCTCGATTCCTCCTCTTCCAAATCCTGTGATAGAGAAGCATCCCGTGGGGCCGCCAGCTGTTACTCCTTCCGAAGGGGCTACGAATGCATTCAATCGGCCCGCGAGCGAACCCTCTCCGATCCAACCGGCGCCGTCAAGCGGTCCCAGTCCGTACACGCAAGTCATTTCCATGAAACGACCGGTTGGCTCTGCGGGCGTGCAGAAAGAAGGGGCGTCAAGTTCGGGCGCGACACCATTCCCCTCGGTCACAATGCCCCCTGTTCCGGCAATCGCCCCGCCGCCCATGCCGAGCGCGCCTGCGAAGCCCAAACTCGCTGTTCCCCCGGCGCCAAAGGCCCCGAAGGTCGGGCTTCCGGAGCAGTCTGTCTCGTACTGGCCACTGATATTGACCTTGACTGTCCTATTCTTTATCGCGGCTTTGCTCGTACTTTACTTCGCGCTCAAACACTGACCAGAGGGCGATGAGATGCTGGGATGTAATTGCTGATTGTTGATTGAAAACCTGACCATGGCGCAGCCCTTCAATCTAAAAATCAGCAATCAACGATTCTCTTAGTTCGCCTGCGGCAAGAGGATGAGCAGTTCAAGCGTGGGATTAGTGAGCTCTCCGGGAACGTAAGCGGCGAAGTTGCGGGCGCGGTTCACGGCTTCCCAAGCCGGGCCGGACTGGTTCAGGGCGAAATATTGATATTTCAGTTTTACCGGAATCGCGCTGGGTGGACTCGTGAGATGCCGCAGCTGAATTCCGGGCAAGGCCTGCCTCACCAGATGATCAATGTGGGTGGCGGAACAGACTTTCACGAGTTGCGGCACTTTCTGAATGATGGTCTCCTCGCTGGTTTCGGCGCTCACTGCCAGGTACATGCGGGTGTTCTGCAGATACTTGTCGTGGTCGATCGCGGTGGCATAAATCGAGTTCTGTACCAGCTTCAAGGGCAGCGAAACCAGGTTAGTGGGTACGACGGTTTCCAACAGCGAACGCAGCTTCTCATCCAGTTCGGAAAAAATCGGTCCCAGGGAATCATGCACGTAAAGCGGAAGATCGCGCGGCCGCATTTTCTGCGAAAACGTGGTGAGTGAGCCGGCCAGCCCAACCATGGCTGAGTACAGCTCCTCAGGATGGCCCCTCTTACTTTCATAGAGATGGGAAAATATGGGAAAGTTGGAGTTGACGGTATAGAGCAGCCAGAAGTTAGCGATATCAGAAGCTGTGAAATCCGCCAGGCTCTGATTCTTCTGTCGCCGGCCTGCCGAAAGCTGCGTGCTGCGGGCCGAGAGCAGTTCCACCAGGCCACGCAGCAATCCCACCAGATATTCGCTCGCGCCGATTTCGATGAGGGACGGAATAAACCGGGGATTGAGTTGGAACGCGCCCGCAGAGCTCCGCTCCACATTGGCGACGCGAATCACGGAAGAACCTTCGCGGTTCTCCGACTCTGCCAGCAGGCGCATATTCTTTCGCGCCACCTGAATCGGCTTCTCGCTGGTCCCGGTATTCTCGTCGCGAAACGCAGTCACTTCCGCCAGGTAACGGGTGCCTCCGTCTTTGCCGGTGGAGACGTTCAAGCCTCTCTGGCGGTAATCGGGAATCGCCAGGTAAATATCTAGACTCTTGGCGCCGGGCTCGAAGAATTCCTCCAGGGACTTCGATGGCGGCGGTGGATCGGCTTCCGGAATTTCGAACAGCAGCCCATCGGGAAAGATGCCTGTGGCGCGGGTGACCGCAAACTGGCCCTCAGCCAGCAGTTCCGCATTGATCGCCAGCTCGCGAAATCCCCAGGGGCAAAATTTTAGGGCCTGTAGCCGGAAATTGAGCGCGTCCTCGATGAAGCGATCCTGCACCTGGAGATGCTGGGGAGTCAGGAACGTACCCTTAGTCCACAGAACTGGTTTTAGCTGCTTCATAGGGTGATGGCGCGCTCGCTGGGGCGTTCTGAAAATGGGCTTCCGACCGTTCTCGGCACGGCTGCCCACAATAACAATTCCTGAGCCAGGAAGCAAAGGCCAAATCAGAATGGGGACGATCGGGAGGGTTTCGCAGCGGTACCACAGCGGCCAGCAGCGGCGGCTGGAGTATTTGCTATTCCGAAGCTTCGTTAGACTTCCACAGGCCTTCCATAAACTTCAGCCAATCTTGAGTCCTGGAGCGTAAATGACGGCCCACAGTCCGGGAAAAAACGGCGAAACCTAGATCGCCGCGAGCGCGACGAAGAACCAGTTGAATCTCTTCATGAACCGCTTCGGGAATGGAGGCATCGTGCTCGAGGGTCTCCAGCAACTCAAACATGTCCGGCGCAGCCGCAATGAGGCTGGCATTGGAGTTGGAATCTGCATCCGCTTCTACCGATGCCACCGGCTGCCCACAGCGATCAATCACCCGCGACCACTTCTGGGGATCGATCCGCCACATGCCCGAAGTTAACTTGCTTTTAGCCATAACCGCTACCCCTTGAGAAAGCGCACCTTCTGTGTATCGCTTAGCTAATAGTCTAAGATGCGGGAGCTAACAACAAGGTTACTAAGGTCTTTTGCGGGGTTAACAGTAGGGTTCCCCAGGATAGTTCCGAAGGAGGGAAATTGGACAGGGCGGCACCGTGTCCGCGGTCGGCGGGGTGCCGCAGTTGCATTCGATTTTAGTTTTGCTAAAATGCCGTGCAGCCAATTGAGCCGGGGGGTCGTGTATGCCGATGCAAGTGTGCATGGGAGCGAGCATGATGTGCACCATGGGGATGGCGCCGAGCTCGCTCGTGGTTCTTCCAACCAACCGGGTCATGACCGACGAAGTCCCGGATGCCAACATCATGGACTATATTCCCATGGTCAATATCATGCCGTTCGGCATGTGCATGTCTCCGGCAAATCCCATGGTTGCCGCCGCTACCGCCGCGGCAATGGGCGTTCTGACCCCTATGCCCTGCATCCCCGCCACGATGGCGCCGTGGGTTCCTGGGGCTCCGACCGTGATGCTCGGCAATATGCCTACGCTCGACAATACTTCGACGAACATGTGCATGTGGGCCGGCGTAATCAGCTTTGTCATGCCGGGCGAGCTAACGGTGATGGTGCCCTAGGCCCGTTACGAAGCGATTTGCTGCACCGCAGTCTGCTCGATCACAGATTGGTCGTATACCACCGCATCCAGCAACCGGTGATTGGGATGTGGAGGAGGCAGATGCGCGGGCGGTCCCAGAGTCTCCTTCTTCTCCGATTTTGCGCCAGATTCTGACATTGCCTCTGCGGCTCTGTCCTGGATGATATTAAGAGTAACTTCCACCGGGATGGCCCAAGCCTCTCCCTTTTCACCCAGAACCCCTTTGAGATATTCCACGCCTGCTGTCGCCGGGGTAGAGGCTACGAGTTTGACGCCCGCGCCGGAGGTGGCCTGCTTCATACTCTTGCCCTCGATAAGACTTTTCGGAACATCAAGGGCTGCTTTGGTCTTGGCCCATACAATAGCCATACCTATTCTTTCCGATGCCGAACCCAACCCCTTTATGGCGGTCCCGACTTTGAGATCAGCCACTCCAAGAACCAAATTGGTCCCGAAAGTTGCCACCGCCTGGCCGGCTTTTCCCGTGTCCTGATAGACAAAAGCACCCTTCATCGCCGAACCCGTTCCAAGAACCGCCAACGCGGCACCTCCGCTCAGATAGGTCGCTCCGGCCATCTCGATTTCAGCCGAGGTATCACGGACCGCAGTGGCAACCTGAAGCCCGATCTCGCCCTTGCGAACGGAACTTTCAATGTTCTGCATGGACCGATGTTGCGCGACCGCCATCCGGTCGTGGAAAGTGTCGCGAGCGTCGTCGGCATCTTCCATCATCGAGACCAGCCTCTTTAGTTCCCGCTGCATTGAATTTTTGGCCGAAGCGTGAAATCTTCTCAACTCTATTTCGGTCTGGGTGGTCGTCTCCACATTTACCTTGTCCCAATTTACCTCCACCGACCACAGGTCGGGTCCAATCCAGTGCTTTTCTGAAATAACTACCTCCGAGTAGTCTTTCATCGCTCCTGCCCGATTGCAGGATCGAATAATCCGGGTTAAGCCGGCCCAATCAATGAGATAAAATCCGTCCTTCGATCGAAAAGTTTCCCACATTCGACACCTCGCTTTAGAAAGAGAATCGACCCGTGCTTGTGTTCAGGGGTTCCGCAAGAGCCTGATTTTTCGCTCCCGGAACTTAACTCAACTTCGTTCCCTTGCTGCCATCGTCTGCTTTGTCAGGATCTTTGGGGTCAGTTGGCGAGTCGGGCGATTGGGGACTCGCGTCTGGAGCACTTCCGGCGGCACCGCCGCTGTTGATGAAGACCATCGGCGTTCCGGAGATGAAAATCCCTGCCGGGCCAATATCAATGAAGTTGGCCCCGGCTTTCAAAGTGAGTTCCATTCCAGCTTCAATCACCGCGCTCATGCCTGCATTGAGATGGATCGTAGTATTGCTTTTCACCGCATAGGCCATGTTGGTTACATCTTGGTTCCCCGTCACCGCGAGCGAGACATTGCCGGTTACGCTCTCGCTTTGGTTGCCGGTTACCGAGAGAGATTTGTTGCCGGTGACACTCTCCATCTGATTTTGGCCGACTTGCAGCGACACATTGCCGTCGATCTTTTCGAAATGACTTCCCTGCACATGTAAATGTTTCTCAGCCTGAATCTGTTCCTGCTGGTTTGCGGTCACGATCAGATGGCGATTGGCCCCGATAAATTCGCGCGAGTCGTTTTCAACCCGCAGGTCCATATCCTTTTCCGCATTCATGAAGATCTGTTCTTTTCCATTGAGATCCTCAAAACGGAGTTCGTTATAGTTCGAAGCACCGCCGCCTTTGGAGCTGCGAGACATGAAAGTGCTTCGCGTCTGATAGTCGGGCAGGGTGTAAGGAGGCATTTGGTCCGCGTTGTAGACGCGTCCCGTGATGACTGGCCGGTCGGGATCGCCTTCCAGAAAACTCACCAGCACTTCCTGGCCGATGCGGGGGATCCACATCGCACCCCAGTTTCCGCCAGCCCAAGGTTGTGAGGTTCGAATCCAGCATGAGCTGTTCTCGTTCTTCTGGCCCAGCCGGTCCCAATAAAACTGCACGGTGACCCGGCCGTATTTATCCACCCAGATCTCTTCGCCGGATTTGCCGACAACCAGCGCGGGCTGGGGACCTTGTACGAAAGGTTTAGGCGTGACCCGCGCCGGCCGGTAAGTAACCGAGGCTGGGATGCATGTGAGATTGTTCGAGTAGGTCTCCCCACCGTGCGTGCCGGCGGTCGTATAAGTCTGCCCTGCCGAAGCAAAGTGCCGGACTTCGGTGACCACATAATTCGCGTCCTGGTCGGTTCGATAGTGATTCTTCAACTCAAACGAGTAGCCGGACATCAGACCGCGGCAATTGCTCGTACCTGACACCACCATGTGACCCGCTTCTTCCTCCTGCATTCGCACCTTGGCCACCGTATCGCCCTGATCTTTGGCGGTATGGAGGCCGGGATAATCAAAAAGCTCGAGGGGTTGGCTGGCGGCGAGATCGACCACGGTGGGATCGTTGGCCAGCAGGCTGGTGGAAGGAGTCGTAAAGTTGTAGTCGGTTACGCTGTACTTGCCAGTGCGCACTTCCTGTCCGACATGCCAATTGGTGATCACTTCGGGATCTTCCAGGCCCCCAACCTGAGTGTCGTAGCTGATCGGAGAACTGGGGCACGCCGGCAGCGTGCTGGACTGGTCGGCCAAGACCATGGTGTGCTTTCCCTTCGTGGAATGATCGAAGTAGTAGAAGATGCCGGACTCTTCCATCAACCGAGAAACGAAGTTGAATGACGTTTCGCGGTACTGCACGCAATATTCTAGCTGGGGATAGGTTCCCTTCAGGCTAAGCCGAAAATCCTTAAAGCCGAACAGATTGAACACCTGGCTGATAATGTCGGGAACCGCCAGGTTCTGGAAAATGCGGCAATCGGCATGGCGAGTCAGAAACCAGAGCCAGGGCACTACCTGGGCGTGGTAGCGCGCAAATGTCCGCTCATCGCTTCCTCCCTGTGTAAAACGGCTCACGTACCCGCTGATATAGCGCGGAGTTTCGTCAGGGAGACGTAGAGTGATCGATACTTTCTTCCCGAGGATGTCCTTAAATGTAATTGAATCGTTGTCGTGGGCCAGAAGATCCAGTTCGTAGCTGAATAGACGCGAGATTCCTTCGTATCCCGTCAACTCCTGCAGCAGGAGGACATCCTTGCCCAGCGGAGTCTCGACGGCAATCAGCCGGTGGTCCTGACTGTAGCTTTCGTCTGGCACGTACCTGTCCTTCCCTTGTTCTTATAAAAGGCGCAGCACTGCGGTCCGCTTGCACGCCATGGCCTGTTGCGATCACGCTACTGATATACGAATGCCCCATCCGCGCCGATGCCAACCTGAATTCGCTGCATGGGTTCGTTCGCGGCCATGCGTCCCAACAATTGCCGCGAAATTTCGGGCAGCATGGTGTTGGTCAGAATGTTATCGACGTTGCGAGCGCCACTCTCCACCTCCGTACACCGCCGCGCCACTTCATCAACCACGGCCGTGTCGTAAAGAAGTTCGATCTTGTGATTTTCTTGGATGCGGCGCTGGATTTTGGCCAGCTTCAGTTTGATAATTTGTTTCATATTCTCGTCGCGGATGGGCAGGTACGGAATGATGACCATTCGTCCGAGAAATGCGGGCTTGAAAATCTTGTTGAGTTCTGGTTTCAGCGCTTTCACCAGCCCGTCTGGACTCGGCATGGTTTCCGGGTCGGCACACAGTTTTGCCATCGTGTCGGTGCCGGCGTTGGTGGTGAGAATGATGATGGTGTTCTTGAAGTTGATCTCGCGGCCTTCGCCGTCTTCCATCGTTCCCTTGTCAAATACCTGGTAGAAAAGTTCCAGCACGTCCGGATGCGCTTTCTCGACTTCGTCGAGCAGCACCACGGAGTAGGGACGGCGGCGGACGGCCTCGGTCAGCACGCCCCCCTCGCCGTAACCAACATAGCCCGGAGGCGAGCCTTTCAATGTAGAAACCGTGTGGGATTCCTGGAACTCGGACATGTTGATCGTAATCAGGTTGCGTTCGCCACCGTAAAGAAGATCCGCGAGCGCGAGTGCTGTTTCCGTCTTGCCGACTCCGCTCGGTCCCACCAGCATGAAAACGCCGATAGGCTTGTTGGGATCATCGAGACGAGCGCGAGAAGTTGAAATTCGCTGGCTGATGATTTCCAGTGCGTGAATCTGTCCGATCACGCGCTGGCCCAGGAATGACGGCAGAGAAAGGACGGTGGAAATTTCGTCCTTCATCATTTTTCCGACCGGAATTCCGGTCCATGCTGAAATTACCTCGCCGACAATTTGGGCATCCACGGCGACGCGGATCATGGGCGCTTCGCCCTGCAGTGAGGCCAGGTCCGCCTCAGCTTGAGTAAGTTGAGCGCGTACAGCAGATAGGTCCTGAGTCTTAGGCGCCTCCTCGACCGCGACGGCTGTCGCGGACGATGACGCTGCCGCCGAAGCGGTGGCTACCGTCGCGGGTGAGGCCGCATCGGCAGCCACGCCAGGGATTTCCGAACTGTTTTGCGCGGCGGCATTTCCAGTTCGCGAAGCGGCTGCGCCTTCGAGCTGTGTCCGGAGGTCGCGAATCGTCGTCACCAGGTCGCGTTCTTGCTCAAACCGGGTGCGTAATCGACCCAGGCGGGATTCGATTTCTCTGCTCTTGAAGGCAATCTCTTCGAGCCTCTCACGATGGTCCGTGCCCACCGCAGATTCGCGTTCGAGGATTCGCTGCTGCACCCCAAGATCGTCGATCTGCCGAACGCTATCTTCAATCCCCGGCGGAGTGGCGCTCTGCCCCAGCGCCAGACGCGCGCACGCGGTATCAAGCACACTGACGGCCTTGTCAGGCAACTGGCGACCGGCGAGATAGCGATGGGAAAGATGGACCGCAGCCGTCAGTCCTTCATCCAGGATGCGGACTTTATGATGTTTCTCCAGGGACGGAACGATCCCGCGCAGCATGGTCATGCATTGAGTCTCAATGGGCTCCTCCACCTTCACAACCTGGAAACGGCGGGCCAGAGCTGGATCTTTTTCAAAATACTTTTTGTATTCCGACCAAGTCGTGGCGGCAATCGTGCGCAACTCACCGCGCGCCAAGGCGGGCTTGAGAAGGTTCGCGGCATCGCCCTGCCCGGCCTGTCCACCCGCACCAATCATGGTGTGAGCTTCGTCGATGAATAAAATGATGGGCAGCGGCGAGGCCTTCACTTCCTCGATCAGACCTTTCAGCCGATTTTCGAATTCGCCTTTGATACCTGCACCGGCCTGAAGCAGCGCCAGGTCTAGAGTTCGCACCGTGACATTGCGCAACGGCGGAGGCACGTCGCCGTTGGCTACGCGCAAGGCGAAGCCTTCCACCACCGCTGTTTTCCCGACGCCTGCCTCGCCGGTGAGAATCGGATTATTCTGCCGGCGTCTCATCAGAATGTCGACCACCTGGCGAATTTCAAAGTCGCGGCCTAGTACCGGGTCAATCTTGCCCGTCTTTGCCTTTTCCGTGAGATTAATGGTGAACTGGTCGAGATTGGGGGTTTTGCCACCGGGACGCGGAGCGCCAGATGACGCCCCTGGCGCCGCTGCTGCTGCCGCGACGACGGCCTGCGCCTCTTCGCTTGAATGCCCTACGATGGAGGCGAAATCCTTGCGCAAAGCGTCGGCCTGGATCTTCTGAAATTCACGGCTCACATCGCGCATGAGCCGTATCAGTTCGTCATGGGTGGCCAGGGCAAGAATGGTGAATCCGGTGCGGACTTGGCTGGCGTTGTAGTCGATAGAACCCAGGGTCCAGGCTTCGATCAGCATTCGCATCAGAGTTGGGCTGAGAGCGGGTGTCCGCGCATTGCCGGCCTTCAGCTTGTCCAGCGCGCGCGCTAGTTCCCCGGAGAGCCGGGAGGTATCGATCTCGAAGTGTTTGAAAATCGCGGCCACGTCGTTATCGCTGGAATCGAGCAGCTTGGTCAAATAGTGCTCTACTTCGATGTCATAGTGCGTGCGTGCCAGACACAGTCCGGCCGCAGCCTCCAGCGTGCCGCGAGTCGAATCGTTAAGTTTCCCGATCAGTGACTTCAGATTCATGTTGTCCCCCTTGTAGCGTTTCCAGCGTCAGCACGGTATCGTCCGGATCCCGGCGGAAAGGCGCCGACTTCACCCACGACACCCAGCCTAACTGCGGGCCGGATGCGCCTTCCGCTCCCAGGCTGCAGGCCGGAACCTGCTCGCGCTCGAGAATCAGCTTGACTTCGAAATCCCACTCGTCGTTCGAAAAAAACTGTACCCATGCCCTTAGCGGACTCCAGGATTGCCCGTCCGGCAGAAAATCCACATACCGGTCCAGCGTCAAGGGGCCCAGAACAATGCGCACCTTGGACTGCTGGTTCCATACTTCGTCGCCTACCACGGCGCCGAAACCGAGTTCGCCACTCTCGGTGCTTCCTTCCGACAAGCGGCATTGGGTCTCAGCATCGAGGCGATACCAGGCTCCCGCAAACTGCTCAATCGCAACCGGAACTTCGAAGTAGTCAGCGAGAATCTGCTGCAAAGCCTGTGCGGTGCGCGGGCGCTGCGCCAAAAGCCCCGAATAATAGATCAGGGTATCGTCAGAGACAGCCAAGCGGTCGCGCAAGCCCTCGCTGCCCAGCCCCAGCAGACTCAGCAAATGACGGGAAAAAAGGTCGCGCTCACCCTGCTCGGAGGCGACATCGAAGCGGTACTTTCTCCAGGCGCGGTAGAAGAGCGAGATAATCCGGTGATTGAAAATATCCAGGAAGTCTCGCGGCGAGGAGTCGGAGGCGCGCAATCTTTCGATGATCAGCGATGTGTAGGGATTAGGAAGAACTCCTTCGGGACCGGTCAGCCCCATGAAATTCACGGTCATCTTGACCGTGCCATCTTCGAGGCAATCCATTGCCTGGATCTGGCTGGCCGGGAAGGCTAACGAGGGATGAACTCCAAAACGCGCAACCTCGGTTTGCGGATGTGCGAAGCGGCCCACCGACGTCCGCTCGGGAAGAAATCTTTCGAGCAGACGCACCGCCTGGAAGAAGTCAAAGGCGAAAGGCTCGCGACGGAGCTTTTCTCCGACCTCGGTACCGGCTAGATCAGAACTGATTGTCCCGCTCTCGGCGCCCACTCTTCTAACGGCTCCTTCCGCTGGCGGCTTCTTGCCACCAATTGGCTGAAACTATTCATCGACACGTAGAGTCCCAGAAACTTCTCGAGCACACTCGCAAACAAGTAAGCTCCGCTTCCGCTGAACTGCTCTTCATCGAATTCGATCTCCACCCGCGTGCCGCGCGCGAAGGTGATCCCGTGCTCGGAGATCACTCGCGTAAAGTGTCGCCGTGAATCGACCGACGCGATTCCGCTAATTTGTTTCTGGGTCTCCGGCGAATCGGAGAAATTGTAGAGCTCAAGTATTTTCTGCAGCGCATCTTTGCCATTTTCAACGATGGAAAGATAGTTCAATGACAGCTGGGAGATTAGCGACCACAGAGTCTTTCCGTCCAGCGGAGGGCGCAGCGTACGCGTCGGCTTGTGCAGCGCGATGATGCGCTTGACTGCCGCGGTCCCCGTCATCTCGAAGTCGCCGTTCTCGCTGCCGAAGGGCAAGCGCGTGACTAAATCGCGGTTCGTGCAGTGACAGCGCACCGTGACCGTGTCGAAGTCGAGCTGCATCGGGCGCGCTGACAGATCGACCAGGGACAAGAAAACATCTGTTCCTTCGTCGCCCTTGCGGGTTGAGGGCGAGCGGCTGATGAACCAGTACGCCGGCGTCGTTCCCTGCACGGCGTGGCGTTCCGAATAGAGCGGATGATAGGTTACGGTCTCATGAGTCTCTGCGTCGGTGCTGACCACTTCATCCACGGAATAGACTTCCATGGTCTGCCGGCGCCGTGCGTCGGGCACGATGGGATACTGGTATCGAGTTTGATCGACGAGTATCGGTTCTGCGGTTTGGGCAAACAAGTTGATGATGGGGGTGCATCCCAAACGCAGCGTCTTCGCATTCACCGCGACTTCCAGGCGCTGATGGCGGCCATCCTGTTCAAAGGGTGAGATGAGAAACAAAATCTCGGCTTTCGACTTGAGGCCCGCTTGCTGCAACAGCGAAAGTCCCTTGAGATTCATGAAGAAAAACTTTTCTGGAAACGCGAAGTACTCCTGCAGCAGCCGGTAACCGAGAAAAGAGCGTCGGGGATAGGGCAGCACATCTTCGTCCTCGCCGAAACCCATGGGTTGAAGGTTACGCATAGGAAGTTCGCGGACGGGCGCTTTGGGATTCGCGGGATCGCGCACCAGAATCCGCACACAATTTCTGCATAACAATTCGTATAGCCCGTGGACGACTGCGCTCTCGCCGTTGAGATAGAAGGACAGCGTCTCTAGATCGAGTTTGTCAAAGGAAACATCAGGGAAACATTCCAGTTCGACTCGCAGAACAGCGGCCTCAGACGCGCGCAATGCGGGGCGAATGCGGTCAGGAGTCATCCATTGCGCCTGGGAAACTTTGAAAGGCCACAAGGTCACGTCGTACGAGGTGCGGAACTTGCACGGCACGCCTTCCACTGGACGCGAATAGAGGACCGTTCCCTTCGGAACCTTCAGGCTGCTGGTCAGCTTGCCCTGCTCTGTGTCTGTATGCAACTGAGCTACTGACATCGAGGGCACGGGCCGCATGTAATGCGGATAAAGGATATTGAGCAGCGCCTCGGTAATTTGGGGAAAGTCGTCGTCGATCCGCAGGTGGACGCGTGCGGCGAGGAGGGCAAAAGCCTCCAACATGCGTTCAACGTGCGGATCTTCGCAACGATCTGGCTCCAGCAGCAGCCGGGAGGCGATCTTGGGATATTTGTCGGCGAACTCCGCCCCGGTCTGGCGCAGGAAAGTGAGCTCGCTCTCGTAATAATTTCTTAGCTCATTGCGCAAGATCCGCTCCCTTAATTTCGTACTCACCCTTGCCCAGTTCCAGCACCGTGTCGAAACGGACGGGCTCAGGCGCCGGGTCCATGCAGAGCAATCCTTCGATCACAAATTTTAAAGATCGATAACTGCCTTCCTCGCGCTCCAGTCTTACTTTGGCACGCTTCAACCGGGGCTCGAAAACAGCAATGACCGACTCCATCTCCCGCACCAGGTCGTTCTGATCGCGGCTGGACAGAACGGCTTTCGAAGATATGTCCTCAAACCCGTAGTGGTAAACGGAGCGGACGGTCTCCCGCGCAGAGTCGGGTGACGGATCGATCGTTTTTCTCGTATTGAGCAGCCATTCCAAATCGCGTTTCAAAGCCAGCTTCAGTTCGCGCAGAGATTGCGCACGAGAGTACGGGATTTCCGAACGGTTCTTGGGATCCCGATCGATGAGCCGGTCCAGCACCGAAAGCGTGACTGGGCCTGAAACATCTCGCCTGGGCATGACTTATTTCCCATCTTCCAACGCCTGCGCCGGATCGAGCCGGCAGATGCGTTCGAATAGTTTTTGACGCTCACCACTGTCTTCCTGGATCCTCGTGCTCATCTTCATGATGGTGGCCAAAGCCCCTGCGACCATACCTGGATCCTCCCACTCGTCAAGCTTGTGGGTTTCGATCGCTTGCGCCAAATCGTCCAGGATGGGCTGCGCAACATTGGGCTTGTTGGTAGAAGCGCAGATCTCCACCAATTGCATCCGTCGGCGGAAGCGCTCCCGCCCCGAGCGTTTGCGGGCAATATCCTGCTGCAGGATTTCGAACGCCTTCCGCTCCTTGCCCTCGCGTAACGCTTGCAAGGCAGAGACATAGGCGTCTGTCGCCTGGCCCGGCCATCTCGGTCCCGCACCATTGGAGCTTACTGAAGTGCGAAGCGGCGCTTCGGCGGCAGGGGCCGGTTCAGAACTTCCCTGACTCAATGACACCAGCCAGGCGCGCGTCTCCACATTGGCCGCCGGCGTCTCGTCCATCAGTGTGGCGTCGAGCAATTGAGGAATATCGGTGATCAGAGCCTTCAGTGCGGAACGAATCGCCCGGGCGATCGATTCATATCCACTGCCCATGGCATCGCAGGCTTCTACGACAAAGCGTTGCAGATCAAGCCAGGCACGGCTGCAAGGCAGCGCCATGGCACTCTCGGCCGCCTCCAGCAACTGTTCGTACTTTTTATCGATCAGCAGACGTTTCAGATGCCGGCGAAGCTCCGTGGGCGGGGCTTCGAGACGCGTAGGATCCGCCAGTTCGATGGCCGCGCGCAACTCTCCCCACCGCAGCCCGCGCAACATCAGATAAGAAGCTGGGCTGGTCGGCTCACGCTGCCGTAAAAATGCTGCCGCCTCCGCCACCTTGCGAATTGCATCCATGCGGTCGGCTGGTTCGGAGGACGTTTCCACCGAGAGCAAAACTCCGGTGCGCACTGCGGCCCCAGTTTCCGCCGTAGCTTCGGCACCCGCAGCACTGTCGGCGGCCGCGACCTTCTCTACCGGATCGGGTTCTTTCTCGCGTTTCTTCTGCAACAAGACGTGGATGGAGTGACGCGCTAAGTCCAGCGATGATTTCAGCGGGCCAAATGTTGGCCCATCGTCCCCGAACTTCTCGTCGCATGTTTTCTTTAAGTCAGCGAGAGTCAGCAAGCAGCCGTCAAGATTCTGCTCGGCCTGAGCATAAAACTTTTTCGGAGTCTCTTCGAAAGCTTTATCGAAAGCCTCCGGAGTGAGCTTACCGTCATTGACCAACGCGGCTCGCTTTTTCTTGGCCTCGTCGGTCTTTGCCTGTTCTTCGTAGCCCATCTCGCGGCACTGCTGGTAGTCCAGCAGGTTGTAGCCTGCCTTCTCCACCAGCGGCACCAGCTTCAGCGGGATCTCGAGTTTGGTTCCGACGAAGCCCAACGGTGCTCCGCGGGATTGTGCGTCTCCGTCTTCCAGTTCCGGATAGACCGTCTCCCAGAACTTATCGACCAGGCCAAGACACACACCCAGACCGTCCTTCAGTCCCGCGAATCCCTTTTGCTTGAGCGACGCCTCGGTAAACCACGCGGCAAGTTGAAGGTCTTTGGTCTTGTTGGTGAGCAGGCCGGTGGTGAGTTTGATCACGAGAGGGTTATCCGCGACCTTGCGATCATGTTCGGTCAAGCCCGGCGGAGGCTGATCTTCTTCCCGGCGCGCTTCCTTGATTTTGTCGTAGATGGGATCGTAGCGCAGGTTCACGCCGCTGGGATTAGGGCCCTCAATAGGAATCAGCAGATCGTCGGGAAGGGGCATGATAGATCAGGCGGCCACGGAAGCAGGGTTGAACTCGAGCGCCCGCAGTTCAAGAAATGGGATCTCTTCGTCATCCATCAGCCACATCTTTTGGCCAATCGGAACTTGATACTCGTGGCCTTCGGGCTTTTCCCAGACGGTTACGCGACCGAGGCGCACAGCCTCATCGGGATGCTTCCACGAGAATGGAGCCAGTACCGGGAGCAACACCTCTCCCAATTCAGTTCCTTTGAACGACGGCGTCGTGCGTACCGCTGCGGGCGTCCATAAAAGATCTCTTAATCGTTGCGGAGCCGGAATTTGAATAGAGGCTACATGTTCGAGCGGGAGCAGCATGTAGTTTCCAGCGGCAAAAATTTCCAGACGCGATCCAGTTCTGGGATCGGCGTCGGAGAAAGAACTAAACGCATTGCCATTTGCCATTCCGCCGCGTCCGAGTTCGTCATCCTTCTCCGCGGGAAGTTCCCCGCGTTCGAATAAGTCATGGCGCTGGCGCTCGGCGTACAAAGCGCTGCGATAAAGCAGGACGCCTAATTCACTCGACGGCCCGGCCTGCCCCAATACCTCTAGCTGCTTGTCCGCGCGCTCGTATTCCCCCGCAAAGCAAAGCAGTTCAAAGAGAAACGTACGCCTCCGGACGTCAGTTGGGTTGTCCCGCAACTCCGCGCTCAAAGCCTTGATAGCGTCCGTCAGCCGCCCTGCCCGGTATAACTCTTGTGGATTCATTGAACGCACCCACGAAGTGGAATGGATTTGGTGAAAACTCCGGCGTCAAGGGGAAGAGACAATCACCCCGGAAGTTGCTATAGATTTTGCAGGCACCCCCGCTCCAGCCAGTTGCCGGCCGCGGAGGTGCCCCTTGATTCGCGATCGCCCAACATCGCCCAACTATGACTGTTGCACTTTGGCGACGTTGTAGGTTGCGAGGCCTGCGCTCGTCATTCCACCGGTCTTGGTGTTTTGCGCAAAGTACTCGTACTTGATCTCTTCATATGCAAAGCTCACACTTTGGGACGGAACCCCTTGTGACCCTCCGCCCACGCTGTGGCTGGCAATGAAGCAGCTTGTCATGGTGACTTCCAAGTACTTTACGGGTTTCGCATCACCTCCGGTCTTACGACCGACGAACACGCAGTTGGCGATGTGCTTACCGGTGTAAAGATCTTTCAGAATAAAAGGACTTGCGGCATCCAGGGGACAAGTAAAGCTGAAGTCCGACAACGAGGCCCTGCCGGCCGCCAGGCCGCCACCCTTTACGTCAGAGGGGTTAGAGGCACCGAATGAAAAACTTTCCAGCTCAATGTAGTCTGACATCCCTTCGGCCTTCGATTCCCCTTTTACTCCGTCTATCTTCAAATAATAGTCGCTCGGCATTTGCGATTCCTCCTCAATTTATATGGTAGATTTCAGGGATCCCTTCGGATCCCTGTTTAAAGCTTTCGCCAAACCACACGCAATTACTTCTTAGCAGCGGAGGGCAATTCCGCCACCAGCCGAAGCGATACGTTAAGTTCGTCGAGTTGAAAGTGCGGTCGAAGAAAAGCGACAGCCCGGTATACCCCTGGTTTCCCTTTCACTTCCTCGACATCGATGCGCGCTTCCCGCAAGGGGTACTTAGCTTTGGTTGCGGGGCTGGCCGTATCGTCTTCAGTCACATACTTGGAGATCCAACGATTCAGGAAAATCCAGGCGTCCTCTCGTGACATGAAGCCGCCGATCTTATCCCGCATCATCGCTTTCAGATAATGCGCAAAGCGGCAGGTGGCCATCATGTAGGGCAACTGCGCTGAAATGCGCGCATTCGCCGTCGCCGAATCACTGTCGTAGAGCTTCGGCTTGTTGCAGGACTGGATGCTGAAGAACGCAGCCTTATCCGTGCCTTTGCAGTGCACCAGCGAGACCAGTCCCTGATCCGCCAATTCCTTTTCTCGGCGATCGGTGATGGCGATTTCGGTCGGGCACTTCAGGGCCACATCGCCTTCGTCGGTACGGAAAGTGTGGGAAGGGAGTCCATCCACCAAGCCGCCGCCCTCAACACCCCGAATGGCCACGCACCATCCATAAGTGGCGAAAGCCTGCGTCATTTTGGAAGCGAGCGCGAATGCGGAGTTGCCCCAGAGATATTTGGAGTGATCCGTGCCGTCCACCCCTTCCTCGAAATTGAAGCCTTCTACGGGGGCCGTGTCTCTGCCATAGGGGAGGCGCATCAGGACTCGCGGGCAAGTCAGGCAGACATACTTCGAGTCCTCACTCTCGCGGAAGCCCTTCCACTTGGCGTACTCGGTGCTGTCGAAGATCTTGCCGATGTCCCGAGGCTGGTCCAGGTTCGTGAAGCTCTCCATATTCAGCAACTCCGATGACGCTGCCGAAAGGAACGGAGCGTGCGCGGACGCCGCCACCTGAGAAACCTTCTCCAGCAATTCCAGGTCTTCCGGATGCTTGCTGAATTCGTAATCGCCCACCAGCGCGCCGAAAGGCTCGCCGCCGAACAGACCGTATTCTTCCTCATATACTTTCTTGAACATGGCGCTCTGATCGAATTCCGGAGCGCGCTGCAGATCGCGCAGCAAGTCCTTTTTCGACGCATTCAGAACGCGAATCTTCAATTGAGTACCGGTCTCGGACTGGTCCAGCAGATACTTGAGGCCGCGCCAGGTTGATTCCAGTCTCTGGAACTGGGCGTTATGCAAGACCTCGTTCAGTTGGATCGAAATCAGGTGGTCGATTTGCGCAACCCGCGCGGAAATCATCTGATCAGCGTCGCGCCCTAGAGTCATCGACCCTTCGAGCACCTGGGCAACGAATTCTTTGATCAGGCCCTTGCCGCGTTCTCGCGCGGAGGGGTCGGCAAAACGCCCCTGTTCGACAATCTGGTCGAGAACGCTCGACTCTGCGGCTTGTTCGATAACGGCGGTGCTACCAGCAGTTTTCTGGGTCTCAGGCATTGGGTTCTCCCTTCCCGACTTCGGACTTGAGTTTGTCGAGCTTATCGGTCTTGCTGACCGCGTCGAGCAGCGCCTCGTCCAATTTTTCGTTGGTCTGCAGCGTACCCTTCAGATCGTTGAGTCGCGTACGCAGGTCGAGCAATTCTTTGAGCGGCTTCACTTGCCGCGCCACCTGCTCTGGCTCGAAATCTTCCAGACTCTTGAATCGCAGATCAACTTTGAGTTGGCCCGCGTTGGAATCTTCGCTCAACTTATTTTCCACCGCGAAGGATAAGTGCGGCTTCATGCTTTCGAGGACGGAATCGAAATTGTCGGGGGTTACCTCGACAAAACGACGCTCTTTCAGTTTGGGCAGTGGTTGCTCGGGTTGACCGGTGAAGTCTCCAAGGACGCCGACGACGAAAGGCAATTCCTTGATCTCAATCGCGCCTCCGGTTTCGACATCATAGGTAATCTGAACGCGGGGCGGACGCACCCGGTCCAACTTATGTTGTGTGCTAGGTTTTGCCATGTTATCTCCCTACCTCTTCGAGTTTTCGAGGAAGTGCCTATCTGGTTGCTAGTATTCCGAACTTGCAGTGAAACCGGGGGACGTGACGGTCAGAGGATCCGACCCAAATCGACAGTGGCCAGACCGCTCGCCAACTGACCGTTTAGGCCGTGGGGTAACGGTTTATCACAAGCCCCAAGCGCAGTCAAGCAAGAAGCTCTTTTTTGCGGGAAAATGTTTGTCCCCGGCCGCCCCCACATTCCACGGCGCGTTCCCATGATGGAGGATAGTGTTTGGCTCCGCCTAAACGTTACAAAGTCCAAGATGTCCGCGTGCCTTTTAAGCTTGACTGCGCAAAAGCAGTGTCGGCAGTGAGGTCACCTATCCCGTTGGTTACCTGTTCCAAGGCCCAGCGAGGACCCGGAGGGGCTCGGCAATGGACTGAAATCGCATAACGCGCGCCGAGTCGCGGTCTTTAAACGAAACCAACGGAATCAGGCCTTCGTCCAGAATTCGCTCCGCTGCGTCTTCGGTGAACAGCACCTCGGCGCAAGGCTTTGCATCAGACTCGCCATTTTTTTCATAGACATGGAGGGGTAACCGATCAACTTCCGACACCGAGCCCGGCTTCATGTCCCATCCCTCCGCGCTGAAAGACTGAGCGAGCAGCAGGGCGACTGCAAAGCCGGGATTGCCCCATAGGTAATCTTCGTGCTTCGGTAGCTCCTGAAATTCATCGAAATCGAACGATTCCAGAGGGATCGTTTTCTTCCCGTAGGGCAGACGCAACAAGAATCGCGGAAGTGCAAGTCCGACGGAATCTGCCTCCAACTGACGGCGCAGGGCGGCCCAATCACCGGCTGGAGGGTTAGACACTTTCCAATCACGGGGCTGCGGGGTAGAGGCAAGAGAATCGCATCCAAGGAGACGAGGGCTGGCTTCAGCAACGAATGGCGCATGCGCGCGATGCGCGATTTGCGCCATGCGGGACAGAACAGCGGCATCATCACTTTCCGAACCAAAGGCGTAGTTGCCGACGATGATCGCCCAGGGCTCAGCCCCTGGAGTCTCGACGCTCTGCTCCACCAGCAGGCGATACAGTCCGGTGTCCCGGAGGTCGGCGGCGGATTTCAGGTCCGCAGCCAATTCGTCCTTCGAGATATCGATCACATAAAGTTTGAGCTGCGAACCGGTTTCAAGTTGCCGGACGAGTAGAAAAGTTGCCCGCCAGATTGCCTCCAGCGCCTGAAAATCCCGGTTATGGAGAACCGCGCGCATCAGCCCGCCAATGCCGCGATCGATGACGCTCAGGATCTCGGGCTGCCGGGCATCGGGCGGGCTCACTAAATGCTCTTCCGCGACGCGTTGAGCGAACTCGCGGACCTCGTCGGGCTTGCGCTGGTATCGATCCTCCGCGACGCGAGACTCCCTCTGCTCGATCATTTCGTCCAGCAAGCTCCCAGCGGCCAGCCGCGTGGCGTTAGGGGCGGCGGCGGGCGACGTGCCTGCGCTCCGGAGTTCAGAAACTGATCCGGAAGAACGCAGCCCCAATTCATTCGCCGCTCGCTGAAAGGTCGAGGGATCTTGCAGTCGGCCCCGCAAATCTCGCAATTTTCCAAAAGCTTCAAGATGCTGAAAAATGCGGTCCGGGTGAAAGTCCTCGAGATCAGAGAAACGCAAACGCAACGCGTCGTCCCCAATCGCCAATTGAATTTCAGCGCCGGTGCGGGCTAAGGCTTGGTCGAAACTGTCTCGATCAACGAGCAAGGTGCGGCGCTTGGCAATTGTGTCCGCTTCGGAGATCCCGCGATTGGCACGGCCGCTGAAGTCACCGAGAATTGCAATGCGGAAGGGAGTCTCCGAGCAGGGACGGGCATGCGAGCTTTCTCCGCCGGCCGTCAGGTTCACACCGCCAAAGTCGAATGGTTTTGGCACGGACGACTCCTTGGGGAGGAACGGTTGTTGACTTTAGACGTACTCCACGGACGAAGAACTAACCGGACCCGCGCAGGACTGGCAACGGCTAGCTTTCGTCATCGCTATTTCTGAATGAGATCAAGCTTATGCAGCCCTTCTTTTGCGTCTTGATTGCCAGGCTGCAACCCCAGTATCTTGCGAAACTCTATCCGTGCCTTGTCGTAGTCTCCCGCGCCAGCGTCCGCTTGGGCCATTTTTAGCAGGGTGGGAATTTCCTTCTGCGACACCCCCCCGATTCCTCGTAAGAGGAAGCAGGAGCCTCCGGAACATCTTTCCTGAGGCGATTGTCCACCGACGCATTGTCGGGTATTTGCGACTGAGCTCGCACTTGTGACTTAACCGCTGACTTAGTAATCGGCGATTTGACAATCCGGGTTTTCAAAGTTTCGGGCGAGACAATTTCTGGTGTCACAATTTTTGATTCCGGTTGCACCGCCGTCGCCTCAGGTTCGGCTTTAACTGCCGGCTGCTTTTCCGGAATTTCCCTTTCACCCGCCGGAACTTGCTGCACTGGAATCGGAGCTTTTGAAACCTGCGGCGAGCGGTTAAGCACGGCAATCAGCGCCACCACCAGGACCAGCGCAACGACCCCAAGGATCACTCTGGTGCGCGTATGGAAGGGCCGCTGTGCGAACTCCTCAAGTCTTAGCTCCGCGGAGTTGCCCGAGCTTTCCCGCAATTGATTCAACGCCGGAGCAACCACGACTGGCGGCACGGGTTCACCGGTCTGTCCTCCGCGGGCCAGGGGCGAATGAACGATGACGGTGGCACCCACCACCGGGATCTCACTGCATTGCGGTTCGGCCTCATCGCCGATTGAATCCTGGAACCGGGCGATTCGCTCCGGGGCCGTCCACAGCAATTCGGTCATTTCAGTCTGCCCGTCTCCCGTGGCCGTCGCCAACGCGGGAACCGAGCGAAACTCTACTCCCGGAAGATCGCGTAAACATTGGGAGATATTTTGAGCGAGCAGGATCTGACCCGGCTTGGCTTGCCTCAGTGTCTGCTGGGCGGTTGTTGAGCCGAAACCGGCGGAGTCGCTCGTTTTTGTCCGGTAAAGCAGAATTGCGGCGCCGATCCGTTCGCCTGGCCGGCAGGACAGAAATTCCAGCATCGATGTTTGAATCCGTTTGGCAGCAACAATTGCTTGACGGGAATCAGCGAAGCGCGCGCCCATGATTGTGGGCAATTCCTCCGCAATCCGGCCCTGGCTCGCACTCACCAGGTCCGCAATCATGTAGACCAGAACGCTCTCAGTATTCCACGACAGGGATGCCGTGCGCCCCGACCGTTCCGGATTCCAGAGGCGTACCACTAGATCGGTCGCGTCTGGGGATTGGTCGAGGGTTGTAACTTCGAATTGCCGACGATCAGTTTTCTGCTCGTACTGCGGCATGCTCTGCACTACCAGTCGTGAATAAGTCGGGTTGTAGAGTACTGCAAAACTGCGGTCCAAGCAAATGTTTAGCGGATGCTCGAATGGCACTCTAGTGCCCCTCATCTACCACTTGCGCAGGCTTGACTTCGAGCAAACAGTGAGTATGATACGGGACGCCTGCCTAGGCGAATCTATGGCGCGCGCCGTCACCCCGGGGTTTTTATGCCGCAGCGTTTTAAATTTCATGCACAGCTCTGTCTACCATCTTTTGTAAGAAGGGCTGCAACAGCCCTTCTATTTACTGCGCTCACGGGCATTGCAGTTCACTCCAAGGATGTTCCGCTCACTGCCATCGAGTTATTCGACGGACCAAACGGGGCTGCCTTCGTTCAATTATCCGGACTTTTGATCAATGGCAAAGCCGAGGTTCGTTCCTGCGGAGGGGCGACAGAGATCAGCAAGTCGACGTATGGCAAGCTGGCAAAGATTTCACTGAATTCCTCGGTAACGGCGCTGGAACGCGACGCCAAGGGCGTCATGAATCTGAGCCGTGGTTCCGCAGCCGAGTGCGTAGTTCCATCAAATTTAAAATTCGACAAAGACGAGTCGTTGACCCCAGCGCAGCTGGCGGATCGTGCAGTTCTGACGGGACAAGTAGTCGGTTCGTCGCCAGCAGGAACAACGACTGTCCCTCCTTTCAAACCGACCGTGAAGATCGTATTCGTTCCGGCTCCTGATGTGGAATTAGGGGAGTTTCTTCGCGCAACCCGGGCTCATTCGGTTTCCCAGTGGCAGGACTACCTTAGCCGGTATCCGAAAGCCGCGCACAACGATCTCGCCAAGCAGTCACTGGTCGCGCTTCTTCTAAAAGAGGGAGAAGACGGACTGGCCTCCTACCGCAGTTCCGTCTCCACCAGTTCGCCGATTTATTCTGACCTCAAGACGGCCCAGTCGCGAGCGGATCAGGCGCGCGCACTGATTCCTGCCAACGAAGAGGCGGCCAAGCTCCGGGAAAATGTTCACGCGGAGCTAGTGCTCATTGCTGACAAATCCCGCGCGGAACTGCAAGCCTACAAGCAAGCGCTCGCCGGCCACACAGCTGGATATGTCCATCTATCTACAGCGCGGCAACTGGCCGACCATGCATTGGAAGTCGACCCTCATTTTGACCAGGGTCTGGCTCTGCAGAGCGGGATCGCGGCGGAGAGCAAACGAGTTGACAGTGCGATGCACAGTGCGGATTCGATGGTTTCCTCCCAGCATTACGATGAAGCGATAACCGCTGTAGCGGATTTTCGTGCCTTCGCCGATGAAGAACCGCGGATTGCGGCTGCCATCGACGCTGCATACAAATATCATTTCGATCGTGGTAAGGCCAGCGCAGCCGACCAGAAGTGGCACGACGCGGTGGAGCAGTATCGGGAAGCCGACAAAATCAAATCCACGCCCGAATCGGCATCCGCGCTGAAGCAGGCGGAAGGGGAATTTCAATCGTCGACGAATCAGGCTGCCGCGACTGCCGCTTTGCAGCAGAGTTCCGGCTTCGAGCAGGACAAGCGCTACATTGAAGCCTACGAGGTTCTCGCCGCCCTTCCCGACCCGCAACGCGCGTTGGTGAAAGACCAGATGCAGGCCCTTCAGGCCAACTACGTGGCCAGCGCGTCGGACGAAGCGAAAAAACTGAAAGACGCTCACACCCCGATTCAAGGACGCGCGGACGAGGTCGGCGTGTTAAAGGCGTATGACTATTTGAGGCACGCGAGCAGCCTGCAGCCTGACGATCAGGACCTGAAGCTTCGGCTCGATCTGATTTCTCAAACACTCAGCGACTATTATGTCGCACAAGCGAAACGGTATCTCGATAAGCCCCTGGGATCAGGAGTCGGCCTCGCCTGGCTGTACCTGAATGAAGCCCAGCAGTATAAGTCGAATCGCGATGACATCCGCGACGAGCGCACGAAAAATTCTTCCATCCACGACGTCCGTTCCACACTTTCCATCAAAGTCGTATTCCGGGACCAGACTTCGCGGCGAGACAGTTCCGGTTTCGCCGAGCAACTTTCAGATGCGATCGCAACCGGTCTGGAAACCACAAATCTGCCCGTCAGAATTATTCGCTCAGCCGATGCAACGCCAGTTGAACCGAACTTCAAGCTGATTGGGGACGTGCTGGAGCATCGGCCCGTTACGAAAGTTGGGGTAGAGTCCATCGAGTCGGAGTACCGCGCTGCTGAGAGAGAAATACCCAACGAGGAGTGGAATCAGGGAAACCGTGACTATGAGGCCGCAAGCCTCGACTTGCAGAAAGCGCAAAAGCTGCTGGAAGGGGCTCAGGCGCACGGTAAAAAGAAAGAAATGTCAGTCGCAAACACTGCCGTCGAAGACGCCCAGAAAAAGGTCGAGGAGTACCATCGCAAACTCGACTCCATTCCAAAGACCACGCTGAGTGACGTGGTTAAACCTTATAGCTATACTCGAAAGACGATCGATTTGAGCGTTGTTGTCGATGTGGGATTCCGTATCGTGGATTCCAACGGCAACACTATCGCAATGACGCCTTCGGTCAAGAGCACCGCGCAAAAACAGTTCGTGGTGCTGGAAAACGTGAAGTCCGAGGATACCAGGAACGTAAAACAAGCCGGAGCGCCACCCGACGAGGCCCAGTTCCTCACCGATGTGGAAATCGCAGCTCGCATCGCCTTGATTAAAGACGTGAAAGAAAAAGTCGAGCTCCTCCCCAGCAAGATTCTGGATCAAGCGCGCAAGCGTCTCATGGATGGGGATACGGAAGGCACGGCCGAAGCCTATATTCTGTACTTGAATTCCACCCCCGACGCACAAACGGCGGAGCGCGTAGAAGCCAAGAAGTTCCTGCGCGAACAATTCAACATGAACTGGCCAGGCGGCTCCGCCTGATTGGGGATTAATTCTAGGGGATTAATTTCTAGCTGGCCCGGCCAGTCCCCCCGGTAGTAGACTTGGGTGGCGTATTTTCGGTGACGACCTTTCCGCTCGTCATCGATGCCCTTAAGAAGGTGCCCCCTCACCTTCCGCACCGTTGCTAACTAAACCCGTGACTGCTCCTACCCTAAAGCGCATCGGAAAGTACGAGGTGATCGACCTGCTCGGTCGCGGCGGCATGGGTCTGGTATATCGCGCGTTTGACCGCCAGCTGAATCGCGAGGTGGCGATCAAGACGGTTACCGAGGGCTTCACAGGCGATCAGGAAATGCTCGAGCGCTTCTATCGCGAGGCCGCCAAGACCGCCGCTTTACGACACCCCAACATTGTTGTCGTTTACGATTTGGGCGAGCAGGACGGCTTTCCGTACATCGTGATGGAATACCTTTCGGGCGATCCCCTGGACCGGCTCATCCAATCCAGCCAGCCCCAGCCACTTTCCTTTAAGTTGAAGATCATCGAGCAGGTATGTTGCGCGCTGGGATACGCGCATCGCAATGACATGATTCACCGCGACGTCAAACCCGCCAACGTCATCGTGCAACCTGACGGTGTCGCTAAGCTGCTGGACTTCGGCATCGCGCGGCAGGAAAAAAACGACGGGCGCCTGACTCGTACGGGGAGTGTGATCGGCACCATCCAATATATGGCGCCCGAGCGCCTCAAAGACGCGGCCTTCGACGGCCGTTCCGACATTTTTTCCGTTGGCGTAATGATGTTTCAGGTGTTGACGGGGCAACTCCCTTTCACCGGCGACTACAGTATTGTCCAGAAAATCCTGACCGAGAAACATCCTTCCTTGGGCCAATTCCTGCGCGATTATCCTCCCGCTCTCGATGACATTCTAAACCGCGCTCTGGCGAAAAATCCTGGGGACCGCTATCCCACAGCCGATGATATGGCCGCCGAAGTGGCTTCACTGGCTGACGAATTGAAGAGAGAGCAAGTCGCGGATTGGATTCAGCGTGCCGAGCGCCTCGTGCAAGAAGACCAATACACCACCGCGAGAGAAGTTCTGCTGCGGTTGTTGAAGGTGGATACCCAGCACACCCGGGCGCGGCAACTGATTGCCCAAGTGCAACAGAGCCTGGTTTTACGACAGCGCGAAGAGCAGATCCGCCAGTTAAAGAATCAAGCCGAAGAAGCTGCCAGTTCCAAGCGGTATGAAGAAGCGTTTCTGGATCTGCAAGAAGCCTGCCGTCTGGATCCCGCGGACTCGGAACTGTCTCAGCTTTTGGAAGAAGTTCGCCATAAGAAGCAGCGCAGAGAACTCGTAGACGGATACTTGCAGCAGGCGGCAACTGCTCGCGATCGGGGCGATCTGGAAGGAGCCAAGGCCGGAATCGCGAAAGCAAGTGAGGTCGACAGCGAAGATTCACGGGTTCGCTCCGCTCACGTTGCGCTGGCGCGTCTGATCGAAGAAGCCGCTCGTCATGCCAAGGCGGTGGAGTTGTTGGAGAATGCGCGCAAAGAAATCGGCGCGCGCCATTTTACCGCCGCCATGGAAGTGCTTGCCGAGGCCGAGCGCGTTGATCCATCGAACCCTGAGCTGATCAAGTTGCAGGCCGCAGCGAAATCAGGCCGCGACCAGGAACATCGACGCAGGATACTGGAAGAGCTGCAGAATGAGGTATCGCTCGCCTCCACTCCCGAGGAGGTAGCCCGCGCGGCGCAACTCGTCGACCAGGCCCTGGAGCGCATGCCCACCGAGCCGATGCTCATCAAATTCAAGGGGCAACTACGCGAAGCGGAAATGCGCCGGCGCGTCGATCAGTTGGCACGGCAATGCCGCAGCTTGATCGAGAGTTCACCTGAAGGAGCCTTGCAGTTGGTTCGAGAGGAACTGCAACAAGCTCCCGGCAACGAGCGTTTGCTGGCGCTCGAATCCAGCATTGCGGAACAAATCTCGCAGAAAAATCTCGAACAGACCCGTGCCCAGTATTTGACCCGGGCTCATGAAGCGCTGAGCAGCGGCCGGTACGTGGAAGCTTTGCGCCTTCTCGAGTCTGGCAAAAAGCAAGGTATTTCTTCGCCCGAAATCACGGAATTGATCGAACTGGCGCGGCAGGAAGCCGATCGTCGGCTTAACAACAGCCACCTGCAGGGATTACTCAAACAAGCCCAGGAATTTATGACGCGGGAATCCTACGGCGCGGTGGTCGAACTGCTCACGCCAGTCTCCGAAGAGCCGGGGGCAGCCTCTCTTCTTTTCCTTCTGGAAGAGGCTCGCGACCGCTTGCAATCGCTCCAACACAGCATCGACCTTTCCCTGCAAACGGTCGCCACTCTCATCAGCCAGGAATACTATGCGGAGGGGATCCGATTCCTCGAATCGCAGCCGCCATCGATTCAGAGTTCTCAGCCGGTTCAGACCGCGCTGAAACGATTGCGGGAAGCCAACGACAATGAATTGGCCGCTCTGCAGGCCGTGGGAAAAGCTTATGCAGCCCTGGACCGGTCCGAAATAAACGCCAGCGAGTTAGAGAATCTGGGGAAAAACGGGAAATCGACGCTGCTGACGCGCATCGTCCCAGTCTTCACCTCGCGGCGCAAATTTATGGCCGATCGGCAATTGTCCTCGACCCTGGAACAAGCGCGGGCAGCGATGGATACGGGCGACAAAAAGCAGGCAGTCCGCGCTCTCAAAGCCGCGAAGACTCTTGCCGAGTACGCAAGCGGCAACTTGCACAACGAATGGCAGGCTCTCAGTCGAGAACTCGAAAAAGGTAAAGCGCTTGGCCGACTCGGCCAGAAGTAGTATCCCCGCTCGACGTCGTCGGTTTGCTCCGTGCACGTTTTTAATTTCTCAACACTCCAGTCTCCTTCTTTGTTTACCCGGCGCTTCATGTGCGGTAGGATTTAGCGCTTAACATCCGATCCCCTTACATCGCCCCATGACCCTTGTAATCCAAGCCGCCGGCACCACCGACATCGGGCTCGTTCGTAAGAACAACGAAGACAATTTTGGCTACGACTTGCGTCACGGAATTTTTGTCGTGTGCGATGGAATGGGCGGACAACAAGCAGGAGAATTGGCAAGCAAGATCGCGGTCGATACCGTCCTCGAGTACTTTCGCCAGAACCAAGACTCCGCTCCTGTGGGTGGAGGAAGGTTCGAAGGCGTCTCTTCCCGCGCCGTGAGTTTGGCCAGTGCCATTCAGTTGGCAAATCAGGCCATCCACGAATCCGGAGCAAGGGATGTTCATCATGCCGGCATGGGTTCGACGATTGTGGCGGTCGCAGTCGAAGGCAATCTTTTCTCCATCGCCAACGTCGGTGACAGCCGGATTTATCTGATCCGCAATCGCAATGTCGTGCAACTCACGAATGATCATTCCCTGGTGATGGAGCAGGTCAGACGCGGTCTGATGACTCTGGAAGAAGCGGAACAGTCCAAGATGCAGAACGTGATCGTTCGCGCTCTCGGGACCGACGACAGTGTCGAACCAGATTTGGCGGATCATGAGTTCAATTCCGACGACGTTCTGCTGCTCTGCAGTGACGGCATGTCGCGTTATGTCAAGAATGAGAAGATGGCCGAGGCCGTCAATCAAGACTCACTGGAACAGGCCTGCGGCGATCTGATTGCAGCGGCGAAAAGCGGCGGCAGCGATGACAACATCACATGCCTGCTGATCCGAGCGCTGCACCCTTCCTGGAAAGATCGGATCTTCGGACGGCTTCCAGGTCAGGCCGGCCAGAAAAGTTCAACTTAGATTTCGTTCAATGGACACTTCGGTCTTAGTGGCCTGCAACCTGGCTGACGCACCTCATGCCCTGCAGATCAAAGAATGGATTCGCACTGCCAGAAACCTGCAACTGATAGTCGTAGGATTTCTGCTTTCCATTGGGCAGCATCACGGTTCTTCCGTTGGTTTCGCTGACCCACTCCAACTTGCCGCCGCCCAATTGACGCGCCCGCGCCACGAATTTGAATACGGCCCACGGTCCACTGAAAGCATCCAGAGGATCACCGCTCTTGGTTGTGACCTGGACATCGTCGGAAGTGCCTGTCCATATAAATGTTCTCTGAGCACCTTCTCCCGCCAACTTTTCATTTCCAATCTTCACTTCAACTCCCTCCAGGTTGCTGGGTAGTTGTTTGAGAGAGTACGAAAAGTGCGGAGGTTGTGACCCGGAGGGATACAGGGTCTCGCTCAAGCTTGCCACGCGATTCAGAAAAGAAATAAAAGTGGGCGAAGGCTTGACGCTGGCTGAGGTGTTCGGAACATATCGAGAACCTACTTTGAGCACAAACGGCTTTACATCGTCGTTAAGCTTTTTCCACGCGTCGCCCGCTGGACCGAAAAGGGCATAAAGCTGATCCAGGGGCAGGTCTTGAAGTGAGTTTGCATCGAACGGATATTTATTAATCACTCCAGCGAACTGGGAGCAATAACCCTTGCCTGCCCCATTCGCGATATCGATCGGCCCTCGCCGCAACAGTGCTTCCGCATTCTTGATCGGCTCTTCGAGCAAGCGCCGCACCTGATCCTGATTTCCAAATTGCTGATCAACCGGCACCGAAGCAATGATCTTGGTTACCGTCGTGGAAGCGGCATCCGCAGAGGCGCCTGCCTGCGCCAGTGTGGCGGGATCGGGCGAGCCGGGACTTTGCGCCAAAGCATGAATATCCGACTTCAACTTGCCCAAAGCTTCGACATATTCTTTATTGGACGGAAGCACGTAATGATCCGGAGCCTTATCGGGCGGACCTGGGAGTTCCACCGCCTGCACCGGCGCAAAATGTAGTTTTGCGTCCGCCGGCGCCACATCTGTGTTGTGTGAGATGAAGTACAGCAACTCTAACAAGGGAGACGTCGGACCCGTTAGCTTTTCCAATTTCCTGTCGGCGTCCGCATTGCTCACGTATCCTACAACCGACGAACTTCTCAAAACCGCATTCCATTCGTTCACGAAATCCTGATTGTAGCGCTCGGTCAGTTTCTGCTGTACCACTCCCAGATCAATCGCTTGAGTTGCCTGTTTGCCCAGCACCCATTCCTCCCCGCTCATGTACAGCGATGGATTTTTCAGAGCATCTTGTACAAACAAGAACCCCCCGCGCGTGAACGCCCCTTTCACTTTGTGGCCACTGAGTACCACGCCAGCAGCATCTTTATACTGGTCATTAAAACTCTGGTCAGGATTTTTCTCCGAAGCCTTGGACACCAGTTGCACATAATAGCGATCAATTCCTCCGAACTGCGCCAGATAAGCGCGCGCCTGCTCGATCATCAACTTGGAATTGCCGGCGGCAAACGGATTCTCCCTGGCCAGTTCGGCGGCGTAGAAGTCGAACTGCAACACGGCCAAATCTTTTCGATCTTTTTCGATGTCGCGATCGGCGACCCAGTGGCTCATCAAAACAGGCGTCAGGAATTCTTTTGTGCTCTTATCGTGATCCGCGGGTTCCGTCGTGATCAGATAAGCTTTCAACTCGCTGTAAGTCTTCTCGTACGCGTCGTTGGGCGCGTTCGCCGCGGACTTGCCCGATACGGCCTCCAAGTTATCGGTCAACCGCTTCAGCGTTTCGCCAAACAACAACTGCCGGAACCGCTGGAAGTAAACTCGCTTGGCATTCGGATAAATCTGATCGCCAACATACAAGCCCCAACGCAGACTCAGCGGCGCCCCGTTAGCGTCGTAACCGGAAATATCGACCAGTTCTTTCCGCAAATTATCGAGCTTTTGAAGATCGCCGATACTCGCCACCTGGTTGTTTGCGGTCTGTAAAGTGCGCAAGTCGGCGACTGCATCATGCACTCTCGTTTCCAGCGCGCGGTTGCGGAAAAACGAAACTGCGAAGCCCGTCAGGCAGATAATTCCGGCTAGAACGACGGCTCCAAGCACAATGCGGCGCAGCAGGTTTACGTGGGAACTGGATCCGCTGGTAGCCAATGCCACGCGGTCTTTCACCAGTACGTCATTGAATAAGCTAGTCAGGAAAACCCACTGCGGCATTCTGCGCGATCCCCCGCCTCGCACAGCCACCGGCGTCTGCACTTGGGCTCTGCCTCCGCCGCGGAAGATTTGGGTCGCGCCCGCGTCGAACGCTGATTCCGCTACTTCCACCGGCACTTCCCGCGCCGCAACCACGTCCTCCATCACTACCGGCCTTACTCCCGTAAAGTAAAAGCCTCGCAGAAAAGGGTTCGTTCCCAACTGGCTAGGACGCGCCAGGTCCACCAAGAACTGCACCAGTAGCGTACGCAGTTTCCTCAGTTCCCTGGGAAACTCGTAAATGGCAGGAAGTTTGTTCCCTTCGTTTTCTCGCGGAAGAAGCAGTATGCGCCTCTCCGCCAACGAGTAAAAGATCTCGTCGAACGCCTTCGTGAGCCGCTTGGTCTCCTCGTCCGCATATACACCCGCGTTCAGCGAGCGCAAAGGTAAAGTGGCGCCCAGCACTTCGGCGACTTCATCCTTGCTCATCCCGCGGACGAAATCGGTAAAGAACGAAATCCGATCCAGCTTGGTAAACAGCACATACACCGGAAAGCTGATTCCAAGCAACTGCGAAACCTCCTGGAGCCTCACCGACAATCTGCGCGCCGCAGAAACGGCAGTTTCGCTCGCCCCCGGCTGCAAAAAAGTCTCGCCATCGAAGCACACGATTGCCGCCCGCGGCGCTTGCGCACGTTTTCCGATGGCCGCCGAAAATCTCCCCGGTTGAAGCAACCGGACCAGGCGTCTCCAACGGTCCGCTTGCCCCATCATTGAGCCGGCGGGATCGACAAAAATCGCCTGACGTGTATACCAGATGTTCGCGACAGAAGTGGGGAGCACCTCGTTGTCACGGTAAACCTGCCCGGCCAGGAGTTCGGGATCGAGCGCGGAATGGATAAGAACTGTCGTCTTGGTGGAACCCGAATCTCCCAGAACAAATACCAGAGGGAGGTTGCCCAGGTTGCTTCCGCGTCCCAACGTCGAGTGCTTCAGTCGCCGGACCGCCTCGCGCACCAGCGCATCCAAATCATCGCTGCCGCCGGCTTGAGAGTCATTCTCCCCGGAAGCTTCCTTCGCTTTCTGCACTCTGTAGATATAGAAATAGGCGACAGCGGCTCCAATGATTCCCAGCAGCGCAAGAACGCCGCGCAGAATCCACACGTCGGAGCCGTGCAGAGGCAGCCATCCTCCCAGAAGCCAAACCAGCACCAAATAGATCAGCAGTACTAGAGTGGTTATCCAGTACAACATTCCAGCCCCCTGTTTCTAGAGTCCGCCCACCAGGGCGGAAAGCGACGACGCACCCGACATCAAGAGAACCTTGAAAACCACAAAGAGCACCACGGCGAGACCCACTGAAATGAGCGCTCCCTTCCCCAAAATGCTGCTCCAGCGGTCCGTCTGCGATAAGCGCACCGCATCGGCGGGAATCGCTCCGCGGGGAGACAATGGGCCTGCGGGGCCGCGCACTCGCCGGATCTTCTCCTGAATCGCCGAAGTAATAGACCGCAAGTCTCCGCCCGCAGCGTAGCGTCCCTTGAATCCAAGCAATAGGCACAAGTAATAGACTTCCAGCAAATCCGCCGCTTCCGTGGAATCATTCCGGCTCAGCGTCTTCTGCAATTCCTGGAAGAAGATTTCGCCAGCCAGTTGATTGCCAAACAGCTCAGCCTGCAACGGGAGTCGCGGCCAGTTCGCGAACACCGGGTTTCCGGAACTCAGCACCGATTCATCCAGAAACGCCACTACCGCGAAAATAACCTGCTTCACGTCCTCGGGGCTGCATCCTCGGCTACGCGCTTCCTGCTCGGCAACCCGCAACGCCTGCCGCATTTGCGCGCGAAACGCGTCCGCATCCTGCACGGCCTGGCGGTTGTAACGCAGGCGGACCACAGCGGTGAAAACCTCCTGAAATCCCAGGGCGAGATTCCAACCGCGCCGGTCCATGGCGGGATTCGATCCTCGATAGCTTCCTAATGGCGTAACTTGTGTGGATGATCCCACGTCAGCTCTCCAGTAAAACAATCAGTTCAATTTCAGGAGACGGCAGTTCCCCAGGCACATATACGCCGACGTTGCGCGTCTTCATCAGGTGCTCCCAGCAGGGCCCACCGCGGGTAATGGTGAAATACTGGCTATCGACCTTCGCCGATATCGCAGCCGGTGGAACCTGCATATGAGTTAGTGTCATACCCGGCAGCGCCCGTTTCACTAATTCAGAAACAAATTGCGCCGAACACACTTTCACCAGTTGCAGCGTATTTGAGATCACGTCCGCTTCCCCCGCCGGAGAGCGCACCCCAAGGATCCAGCGCGAGCGCCCCAGACATCGTTGATCTTTAATCTCTCCTTCAAAAAAATAACGCGCGGCCGGCTTCAGCGGAATTACCACGGCCTGCGAGGGAACAATAATTTCCAGGTGACGAATAATATGTTCCTCAAGATAGTCAAACCCCGGTCCCGGATCGTAATGGTTATACGCGGGCAGGGACCGTGGACTGCTGTCCAGGCTGAAAGTGCACAGCGCTCCCGCCAGCCGCGACATTTCGCGAAACATTTCCTCGGGATGCCGGTGCTTAGCCAGCAAAATATGGCGCAACGGGGTCAGACTTGAGTTGATGGCGTGCAGAAACCAGAACTGCGCGACTTGGCGCGCGGACATCCCGGTCTGAAAGGTCCCACCGGTTTGCTGCTCCTGCGTGACCACCGTGCTTTTCTCTTCCAGAATTTCCACTAACCGCTGCAGCATCGTCGACAGGCGTTCACTGGAACTCAGGCGCAAGCAAGGCGACACATGAGTGGGATCGTAGACGAAGTGCCCCGATTGATCCCGCATCACCCGGGCAACAGGAATCGTCAACAGATTCGCATCCTCGGTAGGCAACACTACTAGCCGGATATTCTTGCGACCCATTTGTACCGGCTTGGCGTCGAGGCCTGTGTTCTCGTCGTGCACCATCTCAACGGTGCTGGTGTAGCGGGCGATCCCCGACGGAGTCGGATCCAAATCGCAGTTCTGCTGGCCCTGCATCCAGCGCGGAACGGCTAGGGCCACGGTCAGGCTATCGGTCGCAGGCAGAAATTGTTCGACGATGTTGCGCGGATCGGGACGTGGATCGCACTCCGGAATATCAAAAGGAAGACCGTCCTGAAACATCCCCCGCGCGTGTAACAGGCTCACGGTGCCGTTTCGAAGCGCGTCCGCATCGAGTTGGCAAGCCGCCAGTCCGTAGGAGTCTCTCCAAAGACTGGCTGTGGCAAAGTGGACGGCTTCCTCGAAGTAGCGGTTCTGCGCTTGAAAATGCTGCGGCGCCAGATACATGCCTTCCGCCCACACTACTCTCGACAGCAACTTCATGCCGCTTCACCCGGTACCAGGAAGGTTTTACTGCCGGTCGTACTATTATTATGAGCTGCGCTTCACTGCACGACACAAATCTGTGCCTCGCGGCAACGTCTTTACATCTGGCCAGCGATGCTAGGCGACTCGCCCCCCATTGTCAAGGAACTCAACACTGCGGCGACCGAGAAGAGGGGTGACAACTTGACGGTGATTACGGATAATGTGCAGCGTCAACTATGGAGGTCGTATGGGTAAATCAGTGGAGCGCCTCCCGTACCAGGGAGAATCCCCCGCCGACAGACTGGCATTTGAGCAATACTTGAATGACGTGCAGCGGGGAAAAAGTTTGTTACAACTCTTGGCCGCAAAAAAGGCAACAACTCCTCAGATTCGCCGCTGCTGGTCTCCCAGAACTTTTACGGCCGTGCAAACTCCTCAAGGTATTTTTGACGACGTAATCTGCAACATCTCCTATCACTTCAACCGGCACGGAGGACGTTACGGCACGGTCGCTATGATGACCCAAGCGGCCCAGCAATATTTCACGCAGAATCGTCTTAAGGCCGTTCTTTCCTTTGGGCTCTTGAAATTACCGGGAGGCATCTTTGAACTGGACGGGCGAATCGTAACCTTCTACTGATCCTTGAACTACAGTCGGCGTCAACTTCGGCACGAGGAGATGGATAGAGTGCTAAGTCGAAGAAGTTTTCTGAAAGTGGCGGGCACCGCAACGGCGGGTACGTTCCTTGGAACAAACGTGCACGAGCTGGCCGCGGTGCAGAACGAACCTGCTGCGTCGCTCACTGCAAACGATCACATTCAGATCGCCCTGATCGGGGCCGGTGGTCAAGGTCAGGGAGACACGAAGTTTGCGCTGCAGATTCCGGGCGTAAAGCTCGTCGCCGTGGCGGACTGCTACGACGGGCGACTCGAGCACAGCAAAGAACTGTGGGGCGACGACATCTTCACGACACGCGACTACCGAGAAATTCTGGCGCGTAAGGATGTCGACGCTGTGATCATCGGCACGCCGGACCATTGGCACAAACAGATCTCCGTTGATGCGATGAAGGCGGGCAAAGACGTTTATTGCGAGAAGCCCATGATCCATCTCTATGCCGACGGCCCGGAAATGATCGAAAGCGCTCGCACCACAAATCGGATCATCCAGATCGGAAGCCAGCGTGTGAGCTCGATCATTTATTCCAAGGCCAAGGAACTGCTCGCTTCGGGGGCAATTGGTCAGCTCAACATGGTAAATGCGCACTGGGATCGCAACTCGTCGATGGGCGCCTGGAACTACACCGTTCCCCTGGATGCCTCGACCGAAACCTGCGACTGGCCGCGTTTCCTGGGCACGGCGCCCAAAATTCCATTTAATGCAGAGCATTTTTTCCAGTGGCGCAAGTGGAAAGCCTATGGGACCGGCGTGGCCGGAGACCTGTTCGTGCACCTGTTCAGCGGAACCCATTTCATCACCGGGACCAACGGTCCGACCCGAGCAATGGCAACCGGGGGATTGCGATTCTGGAAAGATGGGCGAGATGCTCCCGACGTCATGCTGGGCCTGTTCGACTATCGCGAAGGGTTCAATCTCGCCCTGCGCGTGAACTTCGTGGACGGCGGCGAGGAGAGCGAGACCCTGACGTTCACCGGCTCGGAAGGCACGATGGAAATCTCCGGCAATGCGGTCAGCGTCAGCCGAACGCCATTGCAAAAGGAACCTGGCTATACGATTGGCACTTTCACGGAGACGATGCAAAAACGCATTCTCGAAAGCTACCGCCAGAAGTATCCGATCTCCCATCCATCCGGACCGCCGATCACTGAATATGAGAAATACCAAGCGCCAGCCGGAAACCGAGACAACTACGATCACTTTAAGAATTTCTTCGCGGCTGTTCGCTCGCGGCAACCCGTGGTGGAAGATGCTGTGTTCGGATTCCGCGCGGCCGGAGCCGCGCTGCTCAGCAATCTCAGCATGGAACGCGGCGCCGTGGTGAAGTGGGATCCCGACGCCATGAAGCCTGCATGAGAGCTCTTTCTCTTCCAGTTGCCACTTCTTCGCCACGGGCGCCGCGTCCAGCTAAGGCAGCGTGTCTGTGCATGCCTGAGCGCTGTCGGTGGGTGGATTTTGAGGAGGCGTTGCCCACGGTGGATTCTGAAAATCGAAAAAGTCAGTCATGTCGCTGGTATTGGCCCATCCATCGCGAGCCGTCAAGGCTGGCAGGTTAAAGCGCTTCTCCACAAACTTCAGCCAGGCCGTGTAATCGGTCGTAACGTGGGAAACGTAATTCGCCTTGGTGAATGGCGAGATCACTACTAACGGCACCCTGAAACCGTAACGAGTGAAATCGCCCGGAGGATCGTAGGGTGGCGCATTGTGACTGAGGCTGGCGTTTGCGCAATTAGGATCCGAGGCGCTGGTGCAGATATCCACGGGCTTAATCCCATCCGGACTGGGAACGTTCGTCGGTGGGGCGACATGGTCATACATCCCCCCGCCTTCATCGAAGGTAAAAATCATTACGGAATCCTTCCACGAAGGCCCATACATAACGGCGTTGATGAGCTGTCGCGTCTCCGTCACGCCATCCTGGATGTTGGCCGCCACCCCGTCGGGCTTCTCATCCGCGTCCGGTTTATCCAGGAAGGTTACGGCGGGCAAACTGCCGCTTTGGGCATCGGCAATGAACTGCGAAAACGTGGGATCACTAACAATGTTTCCCGTATTGCCGTATTTGCTCATGAAGCCGGCGAAAGAAGAGGCATAGGTGTATCCGTTCGGGAGCTGGGTGTAGATCTTCCAGGAAATGCCGGCCGCTTGCAGCAGGTCAAAAATTGTCTTGGCCTGAATGAGGGGCTCATTGCCGCTGAGCACATAGGCGTGCCCTCCCGAGGTCGCCGCCATCATGTAATAGCGATTGGGCTGGGTTCGCGTGGGGGCCGGGCTGAACCAGCTGTCGGAAGTGGCGAAATTGGTTGCCAGCCAGTAGTGATAAGGCAGATCCGTGCCGGTGTAGAAGCCCATGACGCGAATGCCCTGGGTATCATTCTCGCCGTTGGCAAGTGCCGCGCTGGCACCTCCGATGACGAAGCCATCGGGCGCGGGCGCGGGACTGCCCATCATTCCCGCCGCGTCAGAACTCGGGTTTTCCTCATTGAACGCCCAGTGGGCCGCAATCCAGTCCGGGCTGAGACCGTCAATACATGCGGTGTGCAGGTGGAACGCATAGATCGGAGTCGTCGGCACGCCACTTGAATTAGGCGATAAATTCATGGCGCCGCAGGAAACCGTCCAGTCGGAATTTGAGCTGCTGCAGTTGTCGGGCAGGCCGTTGATTTCACGCGGCAAGTTAAATGGAGCGGCGCTTCGGTAGTCGTTCAACTTTCCAAAATAATGATCGAAGCTGCGATTCTCTTCTGCCAGTAATATTATGTGCTGCACCGAGTTCAGACTCGGTGTTGGCGTTGGAGTTGGGGTGGGGTTTGGCGTAGGCGTGGGCACTGGTGTAGGTGAGCCAACAGCGCCACAACCGGTGAGGGTGGCCAGAACTGTCAAAACCGAAAATGCGAACAAGAATCGTAGCGTGGCGCGCGGCTTCATTTTCTACAACCTCCGAAAATCCCTGACTCTTTCTCACGACGCGCGGTTGAACGCGCGTCGGTCGAAAATGCCGATTCGACTGTTCCCGTCCCTTGCACCTCGGCCTGCAACGGGCGAAACAGACACTCCGATAAAAACTCATTTCCCATTGCCAGCAGCATTCGCAACCTGCGCCCCGTTATAACGGGCAAGATGCGGAATCATGGGCGTCACTTCGAACGCCATCTTTTCGCGCGCCGACAGCAAAGGCACAGCCTTGCTCTTTTTCAACTCGACTGAGTCGTCCCACGGATTAAGTTTGATGCGGCTGCCCAAGGGCAGGGCGGCGACTTGAGTCACATCGTTCGGCTGCAGCGCGGGCGCGGACTGCAGCAGTGCACTCATGCGCAGTACGCTGTCCTTCCTCGCCATACGAGTACCGAACTGAGGAGTGATGAGCGCCGGCAATTCCCTCGAGCGCAGTTCCAGTTCACGCAGGAATAAGCCTGCATTTCCCAGCTTGTCTTTGTACGGAGAGTTCTGCAAGAACTCGAGCGCCTTCTTATCGGCGGCCTCTTCCTCGTGCCCATCATGCGCCAGCTGGATGCGCTGGAACGTTTCCTCGTCGGGGAAGGCCATGCGATCTCCAAATGCGTATTTGGTGTCCAGGCGATGGCCCAGTGCAATGTGTCCAAGCTCATGCGCCAGCACCATGGCCAGGGAGGCTTCGTCGGGCAGCACATCCAGAAGGCCGCGACTGATCACGACCGTATGCCCTACGGTGAACGACTCTAGCGGAGTGGTCAGCAGGACGCGAGCGCGCACTTCCGGCTGGATGTCGAGCTTGTTGGTGATCTCAAGGTTATTCAGCACCGTCTGCAGGACCTTCGACACCTCGCCGTCCGGCGCCAGAACACCGGCACGCTGCAAGCGATCGAGCACGTCATCTTCCGCCTCGCGTTCCCACTGGTGCGTGCTCTCGATCGGGTTGACCTCGTTGGCGCTGTCGGTTTGATCGGCAACGTCCGACGCCGAATCCACTCGCACCGAGGTGAGCGCATCGCCTTCCGCGGGCAGTTTCAGGTTATATCCCCATAACCGCGTCTGGCCGCGCATGGATAACTTGCGGAACAAGGCGTACTTGGCGTCCGACTCTTCCGTGTAAACGAATGCCGGCAGCCAGACTCCGGGCCGCATGTTGGTGCGCCAGGCGTCAAAATGGAAATAGAAATTCATACGCCGTTGCGGCACATAAGTCCCGTTGAAACGAACGACGGTATAGTCCTGGTCTTCTACCCAGATACGGCCCAGGAAGTGTGGTCCCTTCACTTTTGGCTTCGGCATAACGTCAAAGACGAGCGTGCGAACCTCTCCCAGGAATTCCTGATGGAGAAGTCTGAGGTCATAATTTTGTCGGTCAAAGCCCGGGATGTACACCATCTGCATGAAACCCAACGCCACGTAATTCATTTTGTAAAAATTGTTAAGCTTTTCCAGGATGAACTTAGATGGCGACTTCGGGTTATTCTGATATGACACGTTCTCGACGCCGTTTTTCATCATCAGGCGTCCGATGAAATACTTGTCGCCGGTCGGCACCTGACCGAGTTCCTCATCCCCTTTGAAATTCTGGATGTAGGTCTCGGCCATCGGGCTGTAGGATTTCAAATCCTGCACGAACTTAGCTTCGCGATAGAAGATCCGATCGGCGATCTCTTTGGTCTTTTCCGATGCCTGCCGATCCTCAACCGTGGTGGAGTCTGTGTGCTTCTTGTTCCCAGCCTGCAGCCCCACAGCCGACAGGATTAGAAGTGATAACGCGATCGCTTGCATGCGGTATGTGGCCATTGAGAAATCCTCCGATTAAAAGCTCACTCTGCCAGTTCGAAAACCATGTGAACGAGCGCCGCGCAGTCGTACGGCTGACCGTCGCGGCGCGCTGGGTGAAACTGAATGTGCTGCGCGGCGGCCAGGGCGGAATCGTCCAGACCATGTCCCAGCCCTTTCACCACGCGGTTGATGTGTAACGAGCCCGAAGCAGTGAAAACCACCTCCAGCAACACTTCACCTTCCAATCGCAGCTGACGGGCCTCCGGCGTATATTGCGGGCGCGGCTTGAAAACGATCTCGACCGGCTGCAAATCTGGCTTTTTCTCAAGTCTCCGTGCAACTGACTCGCCGCTGCTCGCGACTGCATCGCTAAATCCGCTCGCCATCACACCTCCAGCATTGCGTGCGCGCGGAACTGATGAAGCAACCCCGTCACCGAATCCAGTGGACCGAATAGTGCCGCTAACGCCATGAGTGCCGCCGGTCCCGTTGCCTCTGCCTGGCCCGGACGGTAGGTCGAAGGAACCCACGCTAGCAACTTCGACAGTTCGCCGTTGCGGATCGCCTTGGCCGCTGACGCCGTTGGGATCTCCGAACCCCCCGGTCTGGATTTCACGCGCCGGCTGATGCACGCTTGCGATCGCCGATTTCGGGGCCTCGAAAACATTTGTCTTGATTTCCTGACTCTGCTTCGGGGCCGACGGAGCAGCAGCAGTTGGCATGAATGCGGCAGTCTTTGGAAGCTCAGGCTCCGGAGGTTCGGGCCGAAGATCCTGTTTCGGAAGCTCGACCTTCGGCTGCTGCGGCGGATCTATCCGCACCGTTGCTTTGGGCGCGAGCCGAGGCGTTTCCAACTCGGCAATTTCCTGCGGTGTAGGCGGGATGATGCGTTCCGCCCGAGAACGAGGCGCGGGCTCGATGCTGGGAGCTATCAGCGTAACGTGATAACTGGCCATCGGCTGTACCAAAACTTGACTGCCGAGGCGAGACCCCACAGCGATCAGCAGTAGCACACCAATCAAGTCGATGGCCAGTCCCGCAACGAACGTATTCCAGCGCCGGGTGCGGGGGACTTCGTAGGTGAGAGAGATCAGCGCCATCACTCCTCCCTAGGCTGCGCCCGAAAGATGCGCCATGTGTCTCATGAGCGCATCGAAACGCACCAGTTCCAGTTGCACTAGCTCAGCATAGTCGCGGGCTTGAACACTCAGTGTTGCGTCCCGGCGCAGCAGTTCAAGAAAACTCGCCATAGAGAGGAGGGCCGGTTTAAGCTGCACCACTTCGGCAGCGACCCGCGCGGACGCACTCACTCGCTCTCCCAGGCGCCGCGCGTCTTCGGACCAGCGACGATCCGTGATGTCTTGCAACACGTCGAGCGCTCCTACCAACGTGCCTCCTTCGTCGAGTAGCGGGGCAACATTGCTCAACACCGTCACGCGCTTGCCGTCCGGCTTCTCAATGACTAACTCCCTGTTGGGTTGGGGCAGACCTGACCGCAGCAGAGACGCGATACCGCTGGCCTCGGGCGCGAGCAGATCGCCGCGCGCGTCCAGAAGCTTGTGCGCTCCAGTAAAGCGGTCGGTCGCTTGCGGTGCGCGTCCCCAAAGCTCGACGGAGCGGCTGTTGTAGTCGGTGATATTGCCCATACGATCACACGCGTAACACGCCACCGGAAGGCATTCAAAAAACTGCGATCGACGACCACCCGCTTCCGGGGCCGGGATCATTCCGAATTGCGACGCGAAACTCATGGCGCGATTGACCGGGCTACGGCGCTAATGGATGAGGTCTGCCGCAGCGCGGGTTGCCGCGGTCCTTGGCAAATTCATTCTGCATTCATTTTACGGTGGGTGATCTACAGCAAACACCTGTGTTTCCAATCTATTTGGCAGCAGTTTTCTACCGCCGACTACCTGCTCGCCAACCTCGCACAGGCGCCCCGAACTCTAAGCGTGACCTGTAGGAGTGTTCATGAAGAAACGCATCGGAATCGTTTTCGGGACTCGCCCCGACGCGATCAAAATGGCTCCGGTGGTGCTGGAGCTTGCTAACCGTCCAGAGGAGTTCGAGGCGGTTGTAATCTCAACCGGCCAGCATCGTCAGATGCTGGACCAGGTGCTGCAAGTATTCAATGTGAACGTGGACATTGAACTCGATCTCATGCGTCACAATCAGACCCTAAACGGGTTGACGCGTCGCATCCTTGAAGCGATGGACTCGCTGCTTGCCGAAACCCCGCTCGATTGCCTGCTGGTGCAGGGTGACACCACGACTGCCTTTGCGGCTGCGCTCGCGGCGTTCTATAGAAAAGTTCCGGTCGCGCACGTCGAGGCTGGCTTACGCAGTTGGGATCTCACTCAGCCGTGGCCAGAAGAGGCGAACCGCAAACTGGCCGCTGTGGTCACGAAGTTGCATTTCGCCCCCACACCGTTATCTCGCGAAAACCTTCTCGCGGAGGCCGTTCCCGATGAGGACGTGGTGGTCACCGGCAACACTATTGTCGACGCCGTCGAAAAATTGCTGCAAATGCAAACCATTGAGCACCCGCTGCCCGCAGGTGTTCCGGACGACGGCTCGCGATTAGTCCTGGTAACTTCTCACCGGCGCGAGTCGTGGGGCACGGAGTTGGAAAACATCTGCGACTCCATCCTCGAATTGGTTCAACGCTTTTCAGACATTCGCGTGATCTATCCGGTTCACTTGAACCCCAATGTGAGTACCACGGTGCAAGCCCGCCTGGTCAATCGCGATCGCGTGCATCTGATCCCTCCCGTAGATTATTTCGAATTTCTTTCACTGCTACGCCGGAGTTATCTGGTACTCACCGATTCCGGCGGAGTGCAGGAGGAGGCGCCGATCTTCCACAAACCGGTGTTGGTGTTACGCAAGTTGACAGAAAGGCCCGAGGCTTCGCGGATGGGCATGGCCAAGGTGGTCGGCACCGCCCGAGAGGTGATTGTCCGCGAAGCTTCGCGGCTCTTAAGTAATGAATTCGCATACAAAACGATGGCCGCAGGGGATTGCCCTTATGGCGATGGGCGTGCCGCGGCCAGGATCTCTACCGCATTGTCGCGTTGGCTGGACGGGGAACAGCCCATCCTGCACAGTTCCGAACAGTTCCAGAGTGCGATAAGCGAGGAGCGGGTTGCGATATGACTCAGCCTTTTGCTCGCAGGCAAGAAAAAATTGGGTGATCTATGTTATTGGTGCTGTTTCGTCTGACCCTTTTACTGATCTGCATCTATACCGTCCGCCATTATTGGTTCACGCTGAACCGTCTTTTCGGCCGGCAGCGTCACCCGTATGTCGATTTAGAGAATGCTGCCTGGCCGGCGGTCACGGTTCTCATCGCCGCCCACAACGAGGAGGCCGTGGTCACCGACATCTTGAAGGCGTTGTTGGAGGTGGACTACCCGCGAGAACAGCTCACCATCATTCCAGTCAACGACCGCTCGACCGACCGAACGCGAGAAATCATCGACGCGTTCGTCGAGGAGCATCCCTTCATTGAGCCCTTTCACCGCGTCAGTGGGAAGCCGGGGAAGGCGGCCGCATTGAAGGACGCCATGGAACTCGTGAATACCGAGATCGTGCTCATTTTTGACGCAGACTACATTCCCGGCAAGGCGCTCATTCGCCAATTGGTCGCGCCCTTCTTCGACCCCGAAGTCGGCGCCGTGATGGGCCGAGTGGTGCCACTGAATGTGGGCAAGAAGTCGCTGACGCGTTTGCTGGATCTGGAACGCTCCGGCGGCTACCAGGTCGATCAGCAGGCTCGCATGAATCTGCGTTTGGTGCCGCAGTACGGCGGAACTGTCGCCGGCGTCCGCAAGAGTGCGCTGGATGAAATCGGGGGATGGAACGAAGATGCACTCGCCGAGGATACCGACCTCACCTACCGACTGCTGTGCGCAGGCTGGAAGACCGCGTATGAAAACCGGGCAGAGTGCTATGAAGAGGTCCCGGAACGCTGGCCTGTGCGGGTTCGCCAGATCAAGCGCTGGGCCAAGGGACACAACCAGGCCATGGCTCGTTATATCGCCGATACGGCAACGTGTTCTGATCTTGGACGATGGGAACGCATCGACGGCACGCTGCTGCTGGGTGTGTACGTCATGGGGCCGGTGCTGTTATTGGGATGGTTGCTGGCCGTCGTGCTCTTTTACAACGGGGCGCAGATCGGCGGCGGCCTGACCGTGCTGGCGCTGGGCGCTTTTACTACTCTCGGGAATTTTGCTGCTTTCTTTGAAATTGCCGCGGCGGCGCGGCTCGACGGTTCGCGGCAGCGCATCCGTCTTTTGCCGCTTACTCTCTTCGGATTCATCGTCAGTCTCATTAGCGTCTCACAAGCAGCCTGGCAGCAAGCGGAGGAGAGTTTCTTCGGTAGCAAGGAATTGGTGTGGCACAAGACCGAACGCTCTCGAGTTGCGCCTGTGCTCGAGGATCCTCTGCCCGCATTTGAGGAGTCTGTATAAATGTCGGCCTGGGCCCCGCTCGCGTTGACCAGTCTAACCGCGGCTCTACTGGCGTTGCCGGTCACGCCCGCCCTATACGAGCTGTGGAAGCGCGCCGACGCCGCTCCCTTGCCTGCTTCCCGCCACGACGGCAGGATCGGAAACTTTGCCGAAGCGTTCCGTTCGCGCCTGCAGCCTCTCCTTCCACAGTTGGAACAGTGCCGCAACCAGCGCGAGCTGTCGCGAATCTCCATTGAAGGGATGGAAGTATTGCTGGTAGGCCGGGACGATTTCGATTTCGATCCGCGCCTGACTGAGGGCATAGCCGCGGTGATGTTGAGCGAAGCCGCACTAATCCCCCCAGGGTATGTGGTGGAGGCCGATGTCTACACCAGCATTGGCTTGGACTTGGGAGAACGCGCCGCACTTCGTGCAGCGTTATGCGAAGGTGACATCATTCTGGGGGAAAATAGCGCCGTATTGCGCTGGCTGCACGCCGATGGCAGCATTTTTCTACGCAGAGGCAGCAACGCATACGGTCGGCTTTCGGCGGGCCGCTCAATCCAGCTGGAGCCTGAGTGCGGTTTCGAGCGCATGTCGGCGCCGCAGATCACGACAGTCGACACTGATCGAACCGACAACTTTACGGCCGGGCGCGAGGCACGCGAGTTACAGCCACCGGCTGATGTGGACGACATGTTCACCTCCTCCCGTCCTCGACTTCGGATTCAGGGCAATTTCGTGCTCCCGGCCGGCGAAATTCTGAGGGCAAACGTTATCGCAACGGGCGAGCTTCATCTGGGTGCCGGTGCGCGTCTTTTTGGCAGCGCCAAGAGTTACAAGGATGCGGTGGTCGACGAGGACGCGTGCGTGTATGGCAGCATCGTCAGCGGAGCAAAAGTGCGCCTTGGTCCGCGCTGCTTCGTGACCGGTCCTCTCATGGCAGAAGGCGACGTGCTCATCGCCCGCGGCAGCCGCGTGGGCGGACCGGATGCACTCACCACCATTTCTTCAGGTGGCGTCCAGATCGCAGCCGGATGCCAACTGCACGGCACAGTCTGGGCCCGAGTGCGCGGAAGCGTTGAGGCGTGATGCGCAACCAAACGGCTAGGCTGGGGATGATGGTCGTACTACTCTGCTGCGAACTGCTGCCAGCAGGAGCAACGGCTTTTTATCCAGAAACCCTGCAGGCGCCCGATGGAGCGATGACACTGAATCCTGGAGGGAACTACGTAGAGCCGTACTTCGCCACCAAGGCGCTGATTGTGGCTCAAGATGGAGGCTTGGACGTCCGCGATGCAGCGGCGGCCTGGATCCGCTGGGTTTTGCCACGACAGCAGCCCGACGGCCTTTTCCGCCGCTTCTGCCGCGTCAATGGGGAGTGGCGCGATTGCGCTCCCGCAGATGCGGACGATTCTATGCTCGCGCTATGGATGCAATTGCTCTACCGCATGGCGCCTTCCACCGGCATGCCTGCGGAATGGAAGCGCAGCCTCGCACTGTCCGCCAGGCAGCTGGCGAAATTACGAAACCAGAGGCTGGGTGTGTACCACATCTCTACTCGCAACCACGTGGCATTGTTCATGGATAACATCGAGGTGTACGCAGCGCTGAAAGATGTTGCCCGCGCACAGTCGCGCTTACACGATCCGGCCGCGTCCGCCACCGACGCCCAAGCCGAGCACCTCGCCGCGGCCATCCAGCGAATCTTCTGGGACCGCCGCTCCGGACGCTTTCGTCCTTCGATGCAGAAGAGCCGCCCCGCCTTTTATCCCGACAGTGTCGCCCAGGTCTATCCCTGGCTCGCCGACGTGAGCGGTCCCGGTCAAGATCCGCGGCAGGCATGGGAAAAGTGGAAGCAGGCGTTTGGCGCCGGTTGGATCGAGCGGCGCTATGACACTCATCCCTGGGGCTTAGTCGCTTTGGCGGCCGAGAAACTGGGCGATGCCAGGTCGGCGGTTTGCTGGACGTCGCACTCCGGTTCGCTTCGTGACAGCAGTTCCTGGAACGTGCTCGAAGAAGCGGTGTGGCAGTCTCTGGAGGCGCGTTTCTCACAGCCACGCTTGCTCGATCCCCAAGCGTGTGCAGCTTTAGTGGCGCAACCATGAAAAAAGGCCTCAAGTATGTGTGCATCGCGGCGCTCGCGCCGCTGCTGATTTATGCCCGGATGAGCTATGTGCATCGTCATGATGGAACAACTCTGGGCGCGGGGGCGGACACTCTAGTCCTGCTCCTCCCTGACGGAGTCGACTTCAGCACGCCAGCGGTGCGGGAGTGGCTGGACGCCGCCAACGAAGAAGGCCTGCACCTGGAACCGATTCATGATTCCGACTTCCTTGACCCACTGACGCCCATCCATCCCACCGGCGTTATCCTTCCCGATCAGCTCCATCGTTCCGCCAACGACGTGCTGATCGGTGAACTCTATCGCTATGTCCACGCGGGCGGGAATCTCATGGTGGTCTACGACGCCTGCACCTGGGATCTGAACGGCCGGTTTCCCGCGGGTGACTCCCGCCTCTCATCTCTGGTGGGTGTGCATTACGCTCTCTACGACCGTTATCTCACTTCCACGATGGAGCCGGCGCAAATCACGGGGACCGGCGCTGCCATGCGTGAAATCGGCATACCGCCGGGAAGTTTCGTCCCACTTGATGGACGCGGCAAGTTGGAGCTTTGGCATGCAGTGGCCGCGCGTGATGAGATCAATAGCAGGTACGCTTTCTCGGCCTATCAGTACGGCGATGTGAGCTACCCTGTCTTCCGCACCGTTGGCGACTTCGACGGCACCGTTCTGCTGAAATCCAGACGGGCCCTCGCTGCCGGTTATCGGCCAGACGAACTGGGCCACGTGCTCTTCGTGAATCTACCGATCGGGTATTTGGCGTCACGCACCGACGGACTGCTGCTGCATTCGTTTCTTCATTTCTTTGGCGTGCAAATGCTTGGGCTGCCCTATCTGGGCTCGGTCCCCGACGGTGTGGGCGGATTGATATTCAACTGGCATATCGACGCGCACTCGTCGTTGAAGCCTCTTAAAACGTTGGTCGATGCAGGCATTTTCGACCGCGGAAAGTTCTCCATCCACTTCACCGCTGGCCCGGACGTCGATGCCTTTGGCGACCACAAGGGACTCGACGTTGCCCATGATGCCGAAGCGCAGAAATGGATCCGATACCTGCAGGCTCGCGGAAATTCGATTGGCAGTCATGGCGGCTGGATCCACAATTACTTTGGCAATAACGTTAGCGACGACAATGAAAGTGAATTCGTGAAATACCTGGAAATGAACAAAGACGCCCTGGAACGCGTCTCTGGCACTCCTATCACCGAGTACTCCGCGCCGGTCGGCAACCATCCCGCATGGGTGACGCGATGGCTTGAGCGTAACGGCATTGTGGCCTACTACTTCACTGGCGATGCCGGGCTGGGACCGACGCGGGTCTATCGCGGCACCGAGCGCGACGGCTCCGATATCTGGGGCTTCCCCGTGCTTCACATGGGGAAGGAAGCTAGCTTGGAAGAGATGGGCTTTGATGACGTGCCCATCGGTGCCGTGCGGGACTGGATGCTGGCAGTGACGGACTTCACGGTACGACAGCACGCGGCCCGCCTGGTGTATGCCCATCCCTTTGGAGCGGAGCGTTTCTTTGGCACATTGCGAAGCTGGCTGGACAATGCCAACGCCCTGCAGGCGGAAGGACGCTTCCGTTGGTACACCATGACTGAACTGGCAGGCTTTCTCAATCAACGTAATGCCGTCCAATGGACTCTGCTCCGCAATGCGGACGACAGAGTCACCCTGCTCGCCTCTCACCCAAAAACGCTCGCCCACCAAAGCTGGATCTTTCCCCAGGAGTTCTACAGTGATCCACGAGTGGTGAAAGGCACAGCGACCGTCCGAGTTCAGGATGGCATGATCCTCATCGACGCCGGCGACGACCGCGAGCTGAGCGTAGAGCTCTCGCGGCACGACCGAGGTCACCCGAAACCTGAAGCCATTGAGGCTAAACGATGAATGAAAGACTCATGCAGAGAGTGATTCTCCTGGTCGCATGTCTGCTTTCCTGTGCCTTGGCCAGCGGACAGGTGAATCCCGGTAGCGTGGCACCCGGGTCGAGCCTTCCCGGGTTGGGCGCGCTTGGCATGGTTATGGACGGCCCTGGATTTATCGAAGTTGGAGGCAGCCACAGCGCGCTAACCGCCGGGAATTCTGACTGGAACGATTTTTATGCGCGCGCCATGTTTTCCGGCGGCCGCAATATCTTCACCGGAGAACTCACGCGCGAAGCCCGCTTCGGGGATAGCGGTTGGTTTGGTGATCTGGGGCTGACTCGCACTCTGTCGGAGAACTGGTACGCGCAACTTTCAGCCGGCGGTAGCGCAGGCGGATTCTTCCTGCCAAAATTTCGCACCGATGCGCTCATCAGCCGCAAGCTACTCCCCCGTCGGCAGCTCGTAGTGAGCGCAGGGGGAGGTTACGATCAGAGCAGAACCATTGCCCATGACTGGCGCGCCCAAGTCGAGGGAGCCTACTATTTCAACTATCCCGTCGTGCTTCAAACCGGCTTGATGTGGACTCACGCCACCCCCGGAAACATCCTCGCCCGCACTCAATACCTAGCCGCCAGCCAGGGTCATGACAAGGAACACTTTGTCTCCCTCCGCTACGAGTGGGGCCGCGAAGGCTATGAGGTCATCGGTCAATCGGCAACTGCTGCGCCACTCATTGGCCCCCTCCAAGCGCTGCCTCCGAGTCCCAATGTGCTCTTCGATTTTCCTGTTCGAAACATCAGCGGCACCTGGAGGCAGTGGATCGGGCCGAATTGGGGATTGAACTTCCACGTGGAACAACACCAGGAACCCGCCTACCACCGCATAGGAGGCACTGTTGGCATATTCCTCGATTTCTAGACCCGGACGCGGACGGCCCGGAAGAGAGGACAGGCGGCTGCCGCCCGAGCTGGAAGCCATTCGTGTACGAGGTTGGCGTGGCGGCCTGATTACTCCTCACCGGGCTTTCGTCCGCTTGCAGCTCCGCCCCCGCCAGATCGTTGAAAGCGTGGCCCTCGCTCTGTTGGGCACGGCCTCTTGGATTGCTCTTCTACCTGTCGTGGGTCGCTTTTGGGGACACATTTTGGTGTTCTGGGGCGCGCATCTCGGGCTTAAGAGCGACGTCATTCTCATCCCGCAAGGATGGGGAAGATACATCCACTTCGCGCTACCCTGCTTCGGCTTGGCGGCCGGTCCGGCAAGCGGAACCGCCTGGTGGATAACCACGGGCGTCACCCTTCTGGCTTTGATTGCAAGCTTCCTTTTAACCGAGGAAGCTTTGCCTTGGGCCTACCTGATCCGCGCCTTCTGCCTCCTACAGGCGACTGCGCTGGGATATTTCGCCGTAGCTTCGGCCCGCTTTCCCCACGATCTGCCAGGCTACACCGTCAGCATGCTGGTATTCAGCTGCATTCTGATCGGACTCGTACCGGTGCTGTATGCCTTTACCTTTTATCTTCTTGACTTTAGCCTGACCCAGAAACTCTTCTTGACCTTGGCGACAGTAACCCACCTGGTCCTATTCGTTCCCCAGCAATATATGCTGCACATTTACCTGGTGCATGCATCCGTGCTCTTCATGCCCGTCCTTTATTTCATCTTGGGCCCGTTCCTCGACATTCTCGCGTTTATCGGCTTCTACTCCTGGGGGATGAGCTGGAAAGCCCCGGAATCCTTGGCCCCCCGGCGATAACTCTTATCGAATCTGTTATTTAAAACCGTCTTCCCCTAACTCTCCCGTCACCATGTTTCCTTTCGACATATTGCTGTGCACTTACTATTTTTGCGTCTATAGAGCAATTCATGTATTTATGCATGTCCGTTAATGTTGCGGCCTCACGAACCTTATCTCTATCTCTGGGTGAGCCCGGAGCGAAACAACGGTACCGATAGGGTTTAAACCCTATCGAATGTGCTGTATACGACCTGACCGACCATAAATCCTTCCAGCCCCCATCGAAAGTTCATGACCTTCTGAGTTTGCGTCAATACAGGGTTTCGTGTAGTTTTGGTCGCAAACCCCAGTAGAACCCCTGATGTCCTCTGTGTCAGCAGCCGTTTCTGTTTGGGTCATTCCACGATGCATATGGAGGTAAGTTTTGCCAAATACGTATGCCCGTTTACTTTCAGATATTCCTCTTCACGGCTCTTCGAAATCTTCTTTAATCTCTTCGACCCAACTCAAATCGACGCTTAAACATCTGCTTCGCGGAGCGACCGCAGCAGCTATTCTGGCGACGCTCTCCCTGGCACAGAGCGTTAGCGTGAGCTCACCCGCCAACGGGGCAACTGTAGTATCGCCAATCCACGTTGCTGCAACCGCCAATGGCGGCAGCCATCCCGTCAGCGCGATTTGGGTTTACGTAGACAACCAGCCCTTGATCAAGACCACCGCCGCTTCCGTGAATACCTATCTCTCATTAGCCCCGGGATCGCACCATGTGGTGACCAACGCCTGGAACTCGATCGGGCAGGTCGCCACCGATTCGCTCAATATCAGCGTTAGCACAAGCGCGGGCGTCGTCATCAAGTCTCCAGCCGCCGGCGCTACAGTCGGGTCCCCGGTGCAGTTCGTCGCCTCAGCTTCAGCGCCGAGTGGGCGTGTAATCGACTCCATGCGCATCTACGTCGACAGCGCTACGGCTTACACAGTCTACGCCCCCAGTCTGAGCACCACGCTGGCGTTGCCGTCCGGCGTTCATAACATCAACATGCAGGCATGGGACAATACTGGCGCGGTCTACATCAAGACCATGAGCATTTCGGTGGGCTCATCAACATCCAATTCGCAATACCAGAATAATCTCAATGCGGCGTCGAAGTGGGTGGCGCAGTTCTCTCAGGCGGATGGCGCGCTTCTCTACACTCCGCAGGCTCTTAACCCGTACTACGCCAACATTGCCGCAATTGGCATGACTAAGGATCCGAATCGCATGCCGCAGGTCGTGAACTGGATCAATTGGTATGTTAACCACCTCAACTGGCCGGATAAATGGGGCCTCTATGGCACGACTTATGACTACACCGTGAACAACGGGGTAGCGACTGCTACGAATAACGCTGACTCGACCGATTCCTACGCCGCGACCTTCCTGTCACTGGCGTGGAATGCGTGGGAGAGCGGCAACACGAGTGCCCGGTCCACCATTCTGGGGCTCGCTTACCAGCTCGATACTATCGGCGGAGTCATTATCCAGACCCAGCAGAGCGACGGTCTCACTTGGGCCAAGCCCGACTATCAGATCAAGTACCTAATGGACAACTGCGAAGCATACCGCGGTCTGCGAGATCTGGCGGCCTTATTTCAGAACGCTTTCGGCGATAGCACCAAGGCCGCATACTACAATGCTGCCGCAGATTCCATGCGGAACGGCATTTTGGGTATGTGGATGAACGGAACGTGGGCAGTCTACAAAGACGGAATCGGCAGACTCGCTGCTCCCAACCTAACCACCTGGTACGCCGACGCCAGCGCTCAGGTCTTTCCTGCGCTGATGGGCGTGGTCAGCTCCTCCGACTCGCGTGCGCAGCAATCCTATGCCGCTCTAAATGCCGCGTGGCCCGGGTGGCCGGCGCTATCGTTCAATTCCCAGGATCCGTTTCCCTGGGTTCTAATAGCCCAGGGAGCTGCTGCCATGGGGGATAAGAGCCGCGTCACCACCTATCTCAACAGCCTGCAGAGTAAGTATGTGAATTCCAACTTCCCTTGGCCCTTCTATAACGCCGAGGCAGGTTGGTTCATGCGTACGAACAACTATATGTTGGGTCGAGGCTTATAAACGGGTCCGTAAAATCAGCGGCAGTGGCATCTGTTCGGACGCCACTGCCGTTTGCTTTGAAAGATTAATGGTCGAAAATTTGACGGAGCGCGGGGGCTGCGATTGCGGCACAGCTCACTTTTTTGCTTGCGCTATCGCTTGCGCCTTTGCTCCTCGGACTGCGTCGAGGAACGGTCCCGCGGCAGCAGGCGTGCGCACTCGACCGAGCAGCGTGGCCTGAGTGGTGACCCTGGCCCCGTACATGGCGCGCCTGGAACGGTTGTCTGGTCGGACCAATGCGCCTTTGAAAGTGAATCCAACGAAAGCACCTTTGGCGCGAGAGTAGGTCAGAACCAGCACATCCAGTTTCAGGTCCGTGTTCTCCGAAGAGTGCCGTCCCACAGGCCCGACGGCGACAGATGCATCCCTCCCGATTTCGAATTTGCTCGACAGCAGCTTCTGCATCCCTTTTTCGCTCTTGATGACCATCACCAGGTCCACCGCTTCGGCACCGATCTGCGTTCCCCAACTTCCGCCTGCGATCCTAATGAACGCGGGAGCACTCCAGCCGTCTGCTGTCCGGCAAGTGGCCACGCCCTTGCCGTGCTCCGCTCCGAAGACGAAGCCCCCTTTTATCAGATGGGGAACGACCGCTACGCATTTTGCTTTCTTCATGATCTCGTCGGGAATGCGCCGGTCCGGCGCGCCCATGATCTCGTCCAACACTTTGGCCGAAGTGTTCAAGCGCTCGATGGCAGCCCGGCGTTCTGACCCGGCCGAACACAGGCTCGCCAGCCCCAGCATGGCACCTAGTAACACGAGCTTCTTCATAGTCACGGCTCTCAACATCTCTCACCTGGCTCCGAATCTCCTGCTGCTATCCTCAGCCCAGTATGGCGGTTCCGACGGAGATGCACCATACCGGGGAGGCTGTATCGGTGCTGTAAGTTGCTGCAGTGAGCGAGGGCATGCCCCGGACCTGGCCGGCGGATTGGCCCTATGTGCGAGGCCGGGGCTGTAACAAAACGCGCTAGTGGGTTTCGCGATGAGCTTGGAGAAGTAGACATTCCCTTCGGCGATCACAAACGGCTCAGGGCGATTCGTTATCGGTTATCTGGATTGCTGTGACGCCAGTTCCAATAGACGCTCTGCTGCCGGGTGTTCAACTGAACGAAAGCACGCTTTTGGTGGTGCTCGGTCTGATACCGCTGGTACGAGCGGTCTTCGTTGGCGTCCCAGTTGTGATAGTCCTTGTGGCTCTTGTCGTAATAGCGCTTACTGTTCTCGCTTTGTCGATTTTCGCGATTCCTATCGTCTTGCGGACTGGCCGCGGCCATCATCGCAACAGGTGCAGCAAGAGCAGCGGTCAGAAGAAGAGAACTGAGATATCGGGATCCACGGTACACGTCGGTCTCCTTTGGTGCGAGACTCATATCCGCAGAATCCCGCTAACATCACTGTCTGCTCTTGACGGCTCCAAGTCTGGTCAATACTGCTCGGATGTCCTTTCGGATTCAAACTTCGGCAATTTTTGCTCTTTCACTGGCTTGGCACTTTTGCTGCGAATCGAGGTTGCGGACATATGCTGCAAGGCTTCAAATGAGATTAGTGGCGCGCGCCCTTTTGCGTATACAGCCTCTGGGCCGCGACCATCCAAGCCGCAAGCCATGGAGGCGCTCGTTCCATTTAAGCCTGCGGGAGCGCGCTCTGCTTCGGCACTTCCCTCAGCAACGCAGCCCCTATATCCGCGAAAGGAAATCTGATATGAGTGAAACCGAGTGGAATACGTATCCGTCTGGCAGACCCATGGGTGCAGCCGCCTAACACGCCGAAGGAATCGGGACGGAAGGTGGCAAGCGCCCCCAACGTGAAACCACGGAATTGGGCCGTGTGCTCACCGGATAGCAGCGCATGACGCGGGCGTCGTAGGGCTTCAACAGGGCGGAGGCGGCATGACTGATGCGGCACCTTAGCTTCGGGCCAGCAGACCAAAACAAGAATGAAGCCGTTACGCTGGTAACCAGATCATTATCTTAATCCCGCAGTTGTCGGATATAGAGACCATAATCGCTATTAAGGCTGTTTCTCCGTCGTACATATGTTTAAGCAGTATCCCAAGATTCGAGCATTGCTCTCCCCAACCATTGCGCTGTTTCTCGTGGTAGGTTTTGAAACACTGGCACACCTTATCTTCCCAAATCTTTTTCCTTGGCAATCTGCAGTCGCCGCGATCATCCTCTGCGTCTCTATTGTTTTGCTTCTAATCTCAATAGAAGTTCCCACGAACAAAGTAGGCCGTAGCAACATCAACGGGGGAGCGCAGGACGTAACGGCAGACGGCGAGAGGCGTTATCGCTCTCTGTTTGAAAACATGTTGGAAGGATTCGCATACTGCGAGATGCTTTTTGACGACCGTGACCGTCCAATAGATTTTGTCTATCTTGCTGTCAACAGTTCATTTGGAAGTTTGACTGGCTTGTCAGATGTGGTGGGCAAGAGATTTACCGAGGTTATTCCTGAAGAGAAAGACTCGCAGCCCGCGTTGTTTGAGAGATATAGCCGAGTGGTACTCACCGGGGAACCAGAGAGATTCGAAATCGAAATTAAAGCCTTGGGGATGTGGTTCTCCATCTCAGCCTACGGTGCGGGCGACAGATGCTTTGTGGCTACTTTTGACAACATCACCGAACGAAAACAAGCTGAAGAAGCATTACTGTTCAAGACTGCACTGCTGGAGGCGCAATCTGAGACAACAATCGACGGCATTCTTGTCGTCGATGAGTCCGATCAAATCGTTCTGGCGAATAAGCAATTTGGTCTTCAGTTTGGAATACCGGATGACGTACTGAGCACAAAAGATGGCCACACAGTTCTAACCTATGTGGTACGCAAAGTCGAAGACCCCGACGCCCTCATTAGGAGGGCAAAATACCTCCACGGCCATCGGAATGAAAAAAGCAGAGATGAGTTCGCACTGAAGAACGGCGTAATTTTCGACCGATATACCGCACCACTCGTCGATTCAAGAGGCCAGTATCGCGGCAGAATTTGGTATTTTCGCGACGTCACAGACCGCAAACTTGCAGAAGAGAAAATTCAAGTTCTGGCATACTCCGACGCCCTTACGGGGCTACCAAATCGCAGGCTTCTTCAGGATCGATTGACTCAGGCAATCGCCAGTGCTCGTCGGCAAAAGGGTAGAATTGCGCTTTTGTTCCTCGATCTCGATAGATTCAAGAACATCAATGACTCACTGGGGCATTCGGTCGGTGACCTCTTCCTGCAGGAAGTTGCAGAACGGCTTAAGCGATGCGGGCGTGAACAGGATACCGTCGCCCGAGTAGGCGGCGATGAATTCCTCATCGTGTTGACCGGGCTAAAGGACGTAACCGACGCAGCGATTGCCGCTGAACGGCTCATGGATGCAATCATCCGTGAGTATTCCATTCAAGGTCACTCGCTGAATATTACTTGCAGCCTCGGCATCACTATTTTTCCAGAACATGGTTCGGATGCCGAAACTCTGATCAAGAATGCTGATATTGCAATGTATAGCGCCAAGGACAGTGGACGAAACGGTTTTCGGTTTTTCACACAGGACGTAAACGCTCAAGCTGTCGAGCGATTGACTTTAGAGAATAGCTTGCGTTTGGCTTTGGAAAAAAAGCAGCTATTTCTGATGTATCAGTCGCAGATAGATATGGCTACTGGAAAGATCGTCGGATTGGAAGCACTTCTCCGCTGGCAGCACCCAGAATTGGGCCTCGTGCCACCGGACAGGTTCATACGAATTGCCGAGAACTGCGGCTTGATCGTGCCCATCGGCGAATGGGTGCTCAGGACAGCCTGCTCTCAGGCCCGAAAATGGCAAGAGGATGGTCTGCCTCCGGTCAGGGTAGCAGTAAACGTATCATCGGTTCAGTTTCGCCGGCAGGGATTCTGTGAGCAAGTCAGAACGGTGCTCCGCGAGACCGGCATCGCCCCCCAGTGCCTCGAACTGGAACTCACGGAAAGCCTCTTGCTCGCTGATGCTGAGGTGACTCTCTCAGTTATTCAGGAATTAAAAGCTATGGGGTTGACGCTGGCGATTGACGACTTCGGCACTGGCTATTCCAGTTTCAGCTACTTGAAACAGTTTCGAGTCGACAGGCTGAAAATCGACCGTTCCTTTATCCGAGATGTCGCTGTGAATCCCGACGACGCGGCAATCACTGCCGCAATCATCAGCATGGCAAAGACCCTGCATCTCAAAGTGGTTGCCGAGGGGGTCGAAAACGAAGCCCAAATGTCGTTCCTACGGGCACAACAGTGTGACGAAATCCAAGGCTACTACTTCAGCAAGCCTTTAACGGTTGACAAAATTGCGGACCAACTGAGAGGCGACTCTCCGGAGCCGCACGTCCGAACACATTCAAGTGGGAGACGATCATGACAGAGGACAATATTTAGGGGGCGTGCTTCATGACGCAAGTCGGCCTTGTGCGCCGCCGATTTCCGCTGGAGTCTTCCAAGGGCACTAATCCCAGATGCGCCATGTAGCTTTTTCCTGCTGCCATGCAAGTATAGACGGTTCGCTTCACTGAGTTGCGCTATTTCGTCTCGCAATTTTACGATGCGTTCTTTGACGGGATTCTGCATGAGGATAGGCTAACAGAGCGCCTTCCGAGCGGAAACTTCAAGAGATATTGTTCGCTGTCACGGCACACCCGCCACACCACTCTTTTCGCTCCGTCACTGCTGTTTATAAGCACTATCAACCGTTCGCTTTATGCACTTTCTCTCAAGCCAAGGTAACTGGAAATTGATTACGGTCACACCGGGCCGGAAAAGCAGAGGGTATCGAGCAACGGTTTCCCTATCTACCGATCATCCTGCTCTCCGCGTACTCCGATATGCTCCAGCGAATCTTGTGGTTGGTAGATGATTACGTGATGAAAGGAGAGATGCCGGTGCGCCTGAGATCAACCCTCAAACGAGCGCGGAGGCTTGGGCCACGCTCTGGCGAAGCAACTCCCGAAGACAGACAGCCGTGCAAGTTCCTTGACTGCCCGCTTTGGTGGCAGTCTGTTCTATATGTTGTTCCGCGATATCGAACAACTTCAATTCCGATGTAGATCGTCATAAGGATTTGCACCGTTTGGTGCAACACTTCTCCTCCCATCGCAAACAAACACTCTATTGTGATCCTCGTGTTCTTCTCCGCTTCCTTAATTTCATTACCTGTGCACAACTGAACAGACAACCACAAGAAAGCGATATAACTTATTTTTTATCTTATCGGCCCTACGGCGGTTCGTTCCGTCACCGGGCGAAAGGAGTATCCCCTGTCGTTTGCTTGGTGGCGTAGTGGCGATTCGCTATACCGAATGTCACTGCGCCACCTTTGTCGTGTTGCAGAGTTGTCAAAATGAGAGGGGCTGTTGCAGGGCTGCCCTGACACGGGTTCTCAGATATGGATCATTTACAGGTTCTTCGGGACAAGATTGGACGTTTCCGAGAGGAGATCGTTGACATTCACGAATTGAATCAGCAGTTTCGGCGTGCAGTTCGGAATGGTGCGGCGGCTCAAGTCGCTCACGGACGCAGGCAGGAACGCCTAGAAGCAATCCAGAACGAGCTTCTGCAACTTGCAAGCCCTCGGCAAGGGAGTTGTTTCGACAGAACAAAGGAAAGAAAAGCACCGCTGGCGACTGCACCCCGCCAAGCAGAAGCGAGCAGCCTAGCAGGCTGCTGAAAAACAAGCGACGGACTTGGTTGCCTTTTCCTTTCCGTCCCTCATTGTTTTCATGGCTTCTATGTTGGAATGGTTGATTCTCAGTGCTCTTGTAGCCCCCAGCGCTATCTTTAACGTGCTCGGAGACACACTTCGGCCTCGACTTACACCACAGGAACTGCGGCCGCGAGGTTTCGCATGCGCACCAGATTGTAGGCCGCGCAGGCGAAGGTGAAGATCCAATCCGCTTTGCAAACTCCACGATGCCGCAGCTGGCACATCAGCGCAATCGTCTTCAGCCAGCCGAAGCATTCTTCGATTCGCTTCCTCTTTCTTTGGCTGATGTCATAGCCCGGGTGCCGCGTCGTGCGTCCATCGATCGCGCTGCCGCCAGGCCGTTTGTGGTTCTGCGCCACATGCGGCGTCACGTTGATATTCCGGCACTCGGCCACGAATCCCTGCGTGTCGAATCCCTTGTCTCCGCCCACTGTTACCGGCTGCGTGCCCGGCAACTTCTCCAGCATGACCAACGCCGCATCGCGTTCTGCCGTGCCATGGGCCTGGTACACTTCCGCCGCCACGATCAGTCCGTTGCGGTTCTCCACCAACAGATTCCCGCTGTAACTCAACTTCGACTCCTTGCCCGGCCCCTTGCGCGCCAATTGCGCCTCGGGTCTGTCTTCGATTCGTGGGTATCGTTGGACCGCTGCTCGCCGTGAAAGTCTACCGTCGGGTTGCCCGGATCATCCGGCGGAGGCCCCGGGTTTCCCCTCCTTATTATTATTATTGATGGTCTATCTTCACAATTCCTGGAAGCATTGGAAACCCACGCACGCTAGCGACTCAAGCAATGAAGTCGCTCACGCTGGTAAGGGTCGTGCTGGTAGCTGGCGTGGCGCTGTTCATCATGATTCGCTGGGCTTGAATAAAAGCCATTCCACCTTTTTCAAACTCTTCTAGCAAGATCTCACGGCGCGGCGGCTCGGTCAACTCATTGACCGGATCGGCTTAATTCTCAAATGGATTTCGACGCAGAAGCTAGTCGTGAAGAACGATGTTGAGAAGTGAACTGTGAACCTGCAAGTCATCACCCCCGCGATAATCAATGAAACCTAACTTTCGGAATCTGTTCATAAAGAAATTGATTCGTCCGCGAGTTGTACCCACAATCGCTGAAAGAGTTTCCTGACTGATTTGTGGAATCGCCATTGCTGGTTTACCGTCCTTGCCGAAATGAGCCAGCAATAACAATATGCGCGCAAGTCGTTTCTCACTCGAATTGAAAAGCTGGTCAACTAAATCCTCCTGGTACCGGATGTTGCGAGTCAGCAAGTGCGCAACGAACATATCGGAAAACGCATGTTCCCGGTGGATCACTTCCATCATCGATTTCTTATCGATTCGCATCAGCGCGCAATCGGTTATGGCGGTCGCGGTGCACATGCGGAGAGGCTGTGCTGTGAGACAACCTTCTCCGAAGAAGTCGCCCTCGTTCAGAATGCCTATGGTGGCTTCCTTCCCGGCCTTAGACAGCACATTGAGTTTTACTTTCCCTTTCTGTATGTAAAAGACAGCATCAGAGGACTCGCCCTGAAGAAAGATCGTCTGTTTCAGGAGAACAACTGCGATTGTCCTGCCAACGTCAACGGTCGAAAGGAAAGTCTGAGGATGGAATTTGCGGCGCTTCTTAAATGTTGCCACGAAGGTACTCCGAAAGACAAAGCGTTCACGTGCGCGTAATCCAATCCCACTCGTGTAGTTCGCTCAGAACACGGCGTATCCTTCCTAGCAGATGAGGGGCCATGATTGCCTTCCAAACAACTCAACAGGATGGAAGCAGCTTGCGACGTTAAAGTGCCGATAAATCGGCACGCTGCCGAAATAGCGGCACAATTGCACAGAACGCTCGGTTTCCATGGTAAAGCCGGACGCGTTTAGCAGGGATGAAACCGCTACTTTTTTCACGGCTTGAGGCGTCGCGACTCTTGACGTAGCGCCGTCCCTGCACCGACCCAGTGGAGTCTTGAGGGGAATCCACTCTGCCCGGCGAGTTTCGGCCACTACGTCACATCGGTTATTTGCATGCCACTCTCCAAATGTCGTTCTGCCCTTAACTCGTGGCTTTTCAAGGTCGTTGGTTAGCCACCGAAAGAAATCCGTCTGCCCTAGTGTCGACAGGCCGATAGCGGTGTCAGTATGTGGAGTCGCCGAGCGCTCTTGCTGCGGCAAGCCGTTGCGAGACTCATCCACATTCCATCATTGACGTAAGATCGCGCACGAGCCAGTTCTTCAGTTCTTCGAAGACTATCGCGTCTTGTTCTGGAGAAATCCGTTGACAAAGTGTTCCATCAGTTCTTTTTCTGCTGGCTTCATTTGTAGGAAGGTCTCAAGAGGCAAGCAGTTGGTGAGCAGGTTGGGTGGCGTTTGTCCGCGAACGCATCATGATGGAACAGTCCGCAGCATCGCCCCGCGGGAAGGTACAAACTTACTTCTTGAACAAACTTTACTTTTAGCTCTCTGCTGTTGAGCGCAGCTATTCGCTTGCCGGCCGCCGCTTGAGTCACAGCTAAGTGATGGTGAGCAACAGGGAACTGCTGGTTCCACCACTGCTGCAACCTAGATAGCCCGAATTACCACTCGGCGTGCTAATGGTCACGTTGGCGGTTCCAGGGCCGGAAATCAAGTCCATCGAAATCGTCACCTGCAACTGCTGGCCGCTCTGGACGGTCGTTCTTAGCGTCGTGCCGTTGATGATCACGACAGAAGACGAAACAAAGTTCTTGCCACTCACTGTGAGCAGAAAACCCTGCTGCACTTGGGCGAACGTAATCGTGCTGGCCGATAGCGACCCGATGACCGGAGCCGGCCGGGAGCTTCCGCACAACGGATTGAGCGAGTTGCAACCTGGAAGAATCACCAAAGCGAGCACAATAGCCCACAAAGGCCATCCTACGGAAGGCACTCGACAGCTAGGTTTGGATTCGGCGCTACAGTTCGCAAACTCCTTCGCAAACGCTGCTTGGTACATCAAATAGGAACCGCCTCCCGTGCGACAATTTTCTTTTGCTGGTCTGTACTGATTCTAGCCTGTCCCAGAAGAAACAGTTCATTTCGAGCGAGATCCACGTGACCGATGTAACCGAGAGTAGCACTCATAACCCAATGCCAAGTGCCGGGCGACTAAGCGCTGGAGCCTCCCAGCAGTTTACGGTTTGCATAAGCTGCAAATCTGCCTCGTCCGCGATGAGGATCACGTCGAGGAGCAGTTGGTTTTAATCGAGTTCCCCTTGGTGACGCTTTACTGTTTGGAATGTGCCGACTTGAAACAACCTTGACTCCTCAACGAGCACACCGGGAGAGTAAAACTGTTGTCGCCACGTTTTTCCACGCTCAGTAGGCGGTGGAGACGGGCACCTGTGCACCATCGGCAAGGCGTAAACGGGAAACCAAGTCAATGTACAACATGAGCAGATGGAGCGTGCGGTCCTCATGGCTGAGCGGAATGCGGGTCCAGTTCTAAGAGAAGATTCATCCGCTTCAGTCACTCTTTCATTGCACAGTCGAGTTCTCGCTCCAGTATGGTCGCCACACTCTCGGGCTCCTTAGTCATCTTGCCTCGCGTTCTCCAATTAAGCGACAGGGTCCCGCTCGTGCCGTAGTCTCGGACGGCAAAAGGTGAAGAGACTTTCAACAAACCAATAACCGTCAACAAACGCGTCCGCAAAAGCACACTCGCGATAAGGGGGTAAGCCTTGACCACTCTATGGGGTCTCAGCTGCCACTGGTGGAACAAGGGCGATTCCTTGATGCTTAAGGGATAGAAACAACTAATGCCCACGGATCGCTGATAGTTTCACGCCCCCTGCCATGCGATAGATCGTTGTTTTAGCAATGCCCACTAATTGCGCTGCGAGAACACGGGACCGCCGCACTGACCAAGTGCATCTACAATTGCCCGACGTTTCACGTCGTTCCAGGGAACAACAACCCCGAAAGGTATTTGTGTCCTCCTTAAAAAGGTACGCATCATACGATTACCATAAGCTATCTGTTTAATTAGTGTCTTCCGATTCGTGTTCGATGAATGGCCACAGACAATCCGGGGGCCATTGGAACGTTGCTTTGGATTTGTGTACCAAGTCCTTAGGCTTCGCATCATTGGGAAGTTGTTCGGACTCGTGAGCTGGTACGTCGATTATCATGCCGCGACCCTTCAAATGAAGATTTGGCGCAGTATCTCTCTCAACGCACCATCAGAGGAAAACAGCAGACTGTGGAGGGAGCGCCGCGTGAGTTCCTTTAACATCCCGCTCCTTGAAGTCACGTTACAACCCTGTAATATCCTAGGATTGTTCATAATTGCTCAGAGTGCGAAATAAAGTGGGCCGTTTCCCGATTTAGGAATGAGTTACATGCCGCCCAACCGTTGAAACGCCGAACACTTTCGGGTTCTTCGGGAACTTGCTTCTTGCACAATAACATCGATTGCAGTCCGGATCCATTGCGCAGTGGCGCAAGAGAACTTTACATTCGGAGGTGGGAGCTTTACGAACGTTTAGGCCAGTTTAATAAATCACAATAAGGTCTGACATGCGCCGTCCGGAATCCGATTGTGTTGCCGACTTCGTTGACAAGTGACCACTTGTGGGTGAAAAGGTCTGAAATCGCCAGTCCGTTTCGCTTTCCCAATAAGATTGGATTTGGGCGCCCGGCGAGGAAGGAGGATTCCTGTTCAAAAGTGACCACCCTTGAACGCGGCTTCGGGACTAGAGTGGGTCCTTACCCTCAATAAGCAATAGGAGCAGCCAATGTCAAACCAACATTCGGTCACGAAACGCCACCGCCGCCCGAAATCTGGGAAGCGTACAGACTTCACAGCACGCACCATGGCGCTTATCAAGCAGCACTCAGAAGCAGAGAAGCCGAGAGAATCTCAAAGGGCACAGCCGAAAAGCGTGTAATTGGAACAGACACTAAATAACGTTCTGGGTTAGCCGAACGAAGGATTTGACTGTTTGTCGAGGATGTCTGGTTGCCTAGCAGCCCCAAGAGACTGGAGTTCCCTTGAAATCGATCCTTTTGGTTGACGATAGCAAGTTCCAAAGAATGGCTCATGAAAGCATGCTGGCCAGATCCGGCTACAAAATAGTTACCGCCAGCGATGGAGAAAAGGCACTGCTGATAGCGCACGACAGAATTCCCGATCTCATCCTGTTGGACATGATGCTGCCTAAGCTCGGAGGGCTCGAAGTTCTTCGCGCTCTGAAACAAGACCCAGTTACTGCGTCCATTCCGGTAATTGTGTTGAGCGGCCTTGCCCAGATAAATGAGGCCAAGCTCATGCAGGAAGGCGCGACCGCATACTTCGAGAAAGCCAAATTAGAAAATGCGGATGTGCTTATTGACCTCGTGAAAAGACTTCTAGATGGGGGGTTGCCGCAGTCTAACGCTGCGGCGCAGCAGCGCGGGACGGCAGGAATACTGTGAGGCTCAGAATATTTTCCCGCAGAGCGGTTAGCGCTCGTCCGCATGGAACGTTACAAACATTGAGGCAGTGCTGTCTTCTCCACCGTTCACAGCGGCGAGCTCTGCTCACACTCAGGTACTAAGCGAAGAGTGCTTCACACCGTCGCTTCTATTAATCAGCGACTTCACCAAGTTGCTGAGCAGGTGGGGTCGTTTGTCGATCCCTAGTGATTCGTTCGCCGGCCCACGCACCGTGTGGCGGAATAACTCACTAAAGGTTACACTTGATCATAGCCACCTTGACAGGAGAAGTTCGGCAGATGCGGGCAGTTGCAATAAAGAAGGGGCAGGGTCACGAGAAAGCACCCGGTCTGCAAGAAATGGGGACTCTCCGGTGTGACGGTTGCGGCGAAGAGTTCGTTGTCAATCACGAGCCAGCTTTGGTCGATACGGGACTCGCCGAAAAACAGGCTGGTTGGCTCGAAAAGGTTCTTGCGGACGATCACCAATGCGACAAGAAGCATCCCGACCGAATCGACTTGCCCCACTGAACCAGAGTAATCTTTGATGCGAACCTGCCGCCCACGATCTTCATACACTGAAATATGCACCGCCTGGCAGGACTCGTCTCCGAATTAATCGAACGTCTGGAAAAGCAGAACCGATTGCTGCTTCGGAGGCATCCGGCAAAACGCGCCAAGACCTACCAGCCACGAAACGGTATCATCGCGCAGCAATCGCTGCGAATGACCACTGTCAAACAGATATACGGAGAGGCTGTTGCCCGAAATGTATACCATCCGACCGCGACCTGGCCGACAAGATGATTCAACAACAGTGTCAGAAATAATCAGAAGTGAAAAGCGCCGCACCGGCAAGCGACAGGATTGCAGAAACCTAACAGGTGTCAGACGGCTTTTGTTCAGGCCCAGCGAAGCATAACGAACAGCAGGGCACCAGCCACCAGCACAATTTTCACCAGCGACGGCCACTTTTCCACAAACACATTTCGCATTTCAGTTATCCTTCGCGATCGAGTGCCTAAAACGCACGGTGGACTGTGAACATTTTCCTTCTGGCTCCTAAAGAACGGCAAGGCTACCGGGGCGCGTGCTGCCGTTCCATCACCATCGCCATTGCACGCATGTGAGTTTCGCGGCTGTGCTCGACAAGGACGTGCCTCAGCATTGCTTGAGCGGCCAGCGTTCGTGGGTTTCCGATCCTTCCGTCAAACTCTTGCACGCGCTCTGTGTGAGTGCAGGCAAGACAGACAAGGGTCGTGCCCCGATTATCTCGACCGATGCGGTACATCATAGCTATAGCGTACACGAAGTCTTCGGATCCAGTGGGATTAACTTCACCTCTTGGAGAATAGTCACACTCCTCAGGTGCTGTACCAATGCCCTCACACTTGCTCGCTAATGAAGCGTAGCCTCAAGGTATGCGCAACACGACCATAAAACATTGCGGGCAAAACTTTTATGACATGGAAAGATTGCAGGCAAGAGATCCGCATGAACAAGATTTGCGACAAGCCGATTCAATCGGCGACGCGCATTCTGAAGCACATGGTTGCTGACAACGTCCCTCAGGCCTTCGCGTCAGTTGGACGCGTTGCTTCGGAACTTCAAACCGTCCGTGCTTTAAGGGGGGCAAAAGAGTGAACGCATCATAGATGCATTTCATCCAACTCAAACTGAAAATTAATATGCGCGCATTTCTTTAATTCTGGCTCGATACGCTGAAGAAAGGTAGCAAGCATCAAAATGATGACCCCGGAAAAACGAGAGAGGTATGTGCAGTGGCTACGCAACTCGGGCGTTGAACATCCTTCTGACGAACTGATCGACAAAACCCGAGAACGAGCCCTGTTGCAAATCGATCATGCGAAGGAAGAGACGCGCCGGTATAAACTGAAAATGATCGCACTCATACTCAGCTCTTTAGTAGTAGCTGTTTATGTGTGGATTAGACTTTAAGACTCTGACCCGTCAGGGCCAACAGACCATAGCCGCAATGGCAAGACGCTTTCCAGTCGACGTGACCGTCATGGGGCGCTGACGACTACTCTTCTGAAACCTCGAATCGCACGATTTTCATCCCGTCCGGAGCTTCTGCCACGCTGCGAGAGATTGCCAAACCCGAGATCTCGAACCTAGTCTCGCGTAGTCGCTTGGCCAGGTTGTTCTCGCGCTCCGCAAGAATGAGAATGCATGGGCTGAAACGACTCTCAGAGCGAGCCATGAGCCTTCAGCCTCGATCGTCTCATTCGAATTCTATTCGATTGCGTCCCTTGTGCTTCGCTGCATACAGAGCGGTATCGGCACAGGCCACGATGGCATTCCAGTCAGGCGCCTTGTTCCCGTGAAATCCGGCAATTCCGAAACTGGCGGTCGCTGTAATTCGGCTATCTCCGAAAGTCACACTTGTGATCGCAAATTGTTGGCGTATCCGTTCGACCGCAATTCTGGTGCCGACTCTGTCGGCGTGGGTTATCATTAGGAGAAACTCCTCTCCTCCCAAACGAGCGCAGATGTCGGACTGGCGCGTGTGGGTCTTGAGAATATCCGCGAAGGTCTTGAGCACAGTGTCGCCTGCCTCGTGCCCGTAGGTATCGTTGATCTTCTTGAACCAATCCAAGTCACTAATCACAACCCAAAAAGGAAAGTCATGCCTCGCGGCAGCACTCAATTGGCGTGAAGCCCAAACATCGACCGCACGTCGGTTTGGCAAACCTGTTAGAGAGTCCGTCAATGCCATCTCTTCTAATAAGCGATTCTTTGCTTGGACCTCTCGGTGAAGTTCAACGATCCTGCGGCCTACCTCGACCCGCGCCACCAGTTCGTCGGAATGAAAGGGCTTTGTCAGGTAATCGTCGGCTCCGGCTGCAAGCCCCTCAACGACCTGTGCTTTCTCGGTGTTGCCAGTAAGTAAAATAAGGTGAGAGTGGAAGCCCTGGAAGTCGCGACGTATGCGCTTGCATAGTTCCAACCCGCCGATATCCGGCATATCCCAATCAGTGATAACCACGGAAGGCTGGTGTTTCGCGAACAGATCGAGGGCTTCGCGCCCATCTTTCGCAAATAATACACGGTATCGCTCCCTCGAAAGGGAATGCTCTACCATCTTGCGATATATTGCCGAATCGTCGACCGCTAAAACGGTGAACTGCTGGGATGAAGGATTCATGATCTCGATCTTGTCGCTTTTAAAGCTGTCAGTTAGAGCAGAGTTCTGCCTTTCGGAATTTTCCGGCAACGAATGCAGGCAGCATCTCTTCCAACTTTTGTGACAGCCAAGCCTCTAGTTCGGACTTTTGCTCGTCAGAAATAGCCACGAAGCGAATTCCGAGCTGGCCAGTTTTCCCCCAGCAGATCGTCGCTTCTGCCGAGCAGGTTGTGTCGTGGTCGGGTAGAGTGAACTGAACGCGGACGCTTTCTCCAGGAACTAGCGGAACGAGCGTGCTCAAGGCCATCCCCCCTTCGCTGATGTTGAGGCTGTTGCACCAAACTTCCTGCATGCTTTCCCTCCGGATAATGACTGGAACAGAAACCGGACAACGGAAATAGCGTCTTCGTTCTCTCAGGATGAGTCCATACGCAGGCTTCAGCGTTTTGTGGATTGACCGCGCAGAAAGCGGTCTCTCGAAGATGAACTGCGACTTCTTGCGGCAAGCTGAGGTAGCTTCCGCATCGTTGTCGCTGATGCCGAACGTCACCGCGGTCCGGTTCGACGAGGAGAGACGCACCTCGTCCAGAACCAGTCCGGACTGCTCTCCTAGTTGGAGATCAACGATAACGGCATCGAATTTTCGGCGCTTAAGGAGGAGCCCGGCGCTTGCCGCGTCTTGACATGCATCGGGCGAAAGAGACAATTCGCGCAGGGCGAGGCTGAACTGCTGAATTGTAACTGGATCAGCGGATACCAAGAGTGCGAGTCCTATCGACATAAGTGAAGTACGTACCTCATAAACTTTCTTGTCATTGTTTCCCACTGGCTTGTGCTCGGCTTGCGATTCGAGAGAGTTGCCTCGTAGTTTGTCGGCAACTTTGTCGACCGTTAAAGCCTTGCTGAAGTAGTATCCTTGGATCTCGTCGCAATGATGATCCCTCAGGAATGACAATTGTGCTTCGTTTTCGACCCCTTCGGCAATCACTTTGAGTCGTAGGCTTTTTGCCATGCTGATGATGGCGCTTGTGATCGCTGCGTCATCGGAATTCACAGCTACATCTCGGATAAACACCCGGTCGATTTTGAGCTTGCTAACCCGAAACTGTCTCAAGTAGGCGAAGCTGGAATAGCCAGTTCCGAAGTCATCAATGGCTAGCGTCACCCCCATCGCCGTTAATTCTTGAACGACCGACAGCATTAGGTCCGCGTCGGATAGGAGTACACTTTCGGTTAGCTCCAGCTCAAGGTATTGGGCAGCGAGACCATTTTCGTGGAGGACGTTTCTGATGAGTTCGCAGAAGTTATTTTGGCGAAACTGGATTGCCGATACATTCACTGCTACAGTTACCGCAGGAAGACCTTCATCTTGCCATTTCCGAGCTTGAGAACAGGCTGTCCTGAGCACCCATTCGCCAATGGGCACAATCAGCCCGCTGTTCTCCGCAATTCGTATGAAACTATCGGGCGGCACCAGACCCAAGTCAGGATGCTGCCAACGAAGGAGCGCCTCCAACCCGGTGATCCTTCCACCAACGATATGCATCTGAGGCTGATACATCAAAAATAGCTGCTTTTTTTCCAAAGCTAAACGCAAGCTATTCTCTAAAGTCAATCGCTCTACGGCCTGAGCGTTCATGTCCTCTGTGAAAAACCGAAAGTGGTTGCGGCCATAGTCTTTGGCGCTATACATTGCCGCATCGGCCCGATTGATCAGGGTTTCGCCATTCCCACCGTGTTCCGGAAAGATGCTGATGCCGACGCTACAACTCACCTTGAGGGACTGCCCCTGGACGAGGAATTCAGCCGTCATCGCATCGATGAGACGCTGAGCAGCGACCGCCGCGTCGGGCACGTCCTTTATGTCAGTAAGCATGATGAGAAATTCGTCGCCGCCCAGCCGGGCGACCGTGTCCTGTTCACGTGCCCATGTCTTAAGTCGTTCTGCAACTGCTTGGAGAAGAAGGTCGCCGACCGCGTGACCCAGCGAGTCGTTGATGTCTTTAAACCTATCGAGATCGAGGAATAGAATCGCGACTCCATATTCTTGCCGACGAGCGCTAGCCAGTGCTTTGGCCAAGCGATCTCGAAAAAGAGTCCGGTTGGGAAGGCCCGTTAGACCATCGTAGTAGGCTAGAAATTGGACCTGTTCCTCAGCAACCTTGCGGGCTGTGATGTCTTCGTTGGTTCCCTCATATCCCACCACAATGCCGTCTTTGGAGACGGCTCGCACATTCGAGGAGAACCACATCTTGCTTCCGTCTTTGCGCTAGACTGCAGATTCAAAATGTTTGACCATCCCCTGCTCTTTCAGCAGCCGTTTCAGTTCCTCGCGACAATTGGGATCGGCATAAACCTGCTGGGAAATATCGGTGATACTCGCCACCAGTTCCTGAGGAGATTCGTAGCCCAGCATACGGGCCATAGCGGGATTCACGTTCGTATACCGCCCTGCGGGCGTGCTCTGAAAGATACCGATGACAGCATCTTCGAACATAACTCGATAGTTTTCTTCAGCTTGCCGAAGCGTTTGCTCAACACGTTTCCGCTCCGTGACATCTTGCTTGATGGCGATGTAGTATCTGTCAGCGGGATTGCCAGCATCTCGCGTTATAGGCGTGATCGTCATCTCTTCGGTATAGGTGGTTCCATTTTTCCGCCGGTTAACAAGCTCACCTTGCCAGACCTTGCCCGATGCAATTGTTGACCAAAGAACGGCATAGAAGCGTTCGGCCTGCTTTCCGGATTTCAACAAGCAGGGGTTCTTGCCCAAGACCTCTTTCTTGCTGTAGCCCGTCATTGTTGTGAACGCACCATTCACCCATAAAATCGCGCCCTGGGAATCGGTAATCATGATGGCATTAGCGGCCGCTTCTAAGGCGGCTGATTGCAACTTCAATTGATCTTCAGCGCGCATCCGCGGAGTGATGCCCCGAGCTATCGTCGAAGCACCCGTGATTCCCCCCGTTTCGTCCTTTATCGGAGAGATCGATACGGACACGTCTAGAACGGAGCCGCTTTTCGCGATTCGCTGAGTTTCGAGAGCCTTTACTGGAAGTTCACTCTGGATGTATTCCATGATGACTTGTACGTCTTCTTCTCTTTCGAAGGGAAACTAGCGGGACAAATGGCGTCCTAACCGCTTCGGCCTGGGTACAACATAAGAAACGCGTAGGTACAAGTATGAACCTACTTATCCGGGACCGGTGGAGTTCATTTGCCACTTCCGTTACTAACGTAAGGACCATTTGTCGCACCTATTCACATAGGTCGGTGGTGGGCAAAGAATAGACACACGCCGACCGCGACGTAACATATCTGTTATGTCACCGCTTCTTCTAAAACGAAGGGGCAGCCTACTTGCAACGAATGGACAACGCCGAACTTTTGGCGGTCATCCGGCAAGCTTTGGGAGAACGCGCGCTGAACGAGAGGCCTGCCGTTATATGACCTGGGATCTATATAAAGTAAGCCAGCCTAGCGGCAGTTTGGTAACGTATCCCCCACACCAACTTCCCCTTCTGGAAACGGGCTGCTGGGACTGCTACAGGGGACGCTGGAGAAGGCTCGGGGACAATGCATCTCGCCCTTAGTGGGGAATGCTCCGGACGCACGGCCCGCGCACCCGTCGCTTAGAACTAACCGGTCCAGTTTCATTGACCGCCGATATTTCGGCACCCTGCCGACCCACCGGCAGGTCCTTGCTTTCTGATCGGCTCCTCTCCCTGTGTTGTCACTGGCTTGCGGGAAGCAAGGGTTGGGCCGCGGCGTGCAACTAAGTCGAGAGAGAGCGATTAAGCGTGTAGCCTTCCAAACAAACGTGGACGACGCTCTTGTACCCAAGGTAAAAGCAGCCCTCTATTTACTGCTGATTACTGACCTTTGCAGCCGAAGTCGTGATAGCCGTTGGAACTAGGAGGATTCCAGCTAAAAAAGATCAACAAGAGCGTCTTCGCCTTCCCTCCCTCGAAGGCGTTCCATAACGTTCTACAAGTATTCGAATCGCGGAAAGACGACTTCTCGGGGATCGGCGAGAGAGACACGAACTAGTTTAGTTCGGATTCCGTAACATAAATAAGGGAAGCACCGAGAATGGTCAGTTTTGAACATACGGGCTGTAAGTATTCGAGCATTCTTCGAAAGATCATTTAATATCGCAGTGAGTCGTTGACCGTCGCGCATCATCACGTTTACCAGCTAGATAAGAAACTCGTATGTAGAAAACGAATCAAGCAGGAGGCCGCAATCGTCCCGGCTTATCACCCATCGAAAAGGACCATTCTTTGCATTGATGACGATGCCGGGATCTTGTGCTACGAGAAGGCGCTGCTCGAAAGATCCGGGTACGCGGTTCTCATGGCTTCGTCGGCGGAACAAGGACTTAGGCTTGTGACAATGTGCGATTGTGATGCAGTGCTCATCGACTACGAGATGCCAAGGGCGAACGGACACGAAGTTTTGAGATCAAACGATTGAGCCCGGAGTTGATGATCATCTTGCTCTTCGATAGCGACATAGCAATGCACTCATTGGCCTTGGCCGATGCTTGTGTACCGACGGTAAGAGCAAGACGACACTTGGTGCGAATGATTGCCGAGCTTTGCAGCCGAAGTCGGGACGGATCCCGGAACAAAAAAGGGTTCCATCAGAAGGATCCGCGATAGCGTCTAGCCCTCACCCATAAAGGGCGTTGCATAACGTTCTACGAGTATGCGAATCGCCGCGAGTGGAAGAGGACCACATTGGAAGACGGTGTGAAGGTTGGTCTGGCATTGGAACGCCAACGAGCAAAAGAAGCGCTTAGTGCTTCCGAGGCTAAATACCGAAGATTGTTTGACACTGCCAGGGATGGAATCCTGATTTTAGATGCCCACTCAGGATTGATCATCGACGTAAACCCTTTCCTGGTCGGATTATTGGACTATACCCGGGACGAATTTATTGGCAAAGCACTTTGGGATATCGGTCCATTCAAGCAAATTCAAGAATCGAAGGAAGCTTTTCGAGAGCTGCAGGACCAGCAATACATCCGATACGATAATCTTCCACTTGAGACCAGGAGTGGGGGACGGGTCAACGTTGAGTTCGTCAGCAACGTCTACGGAGTAAATGGCAAGAGCGTAATTCAGTGCAACATCCGTGACATTACCGCAAGCAAGAAGACGGAAGAAGCCCTCCGCTTAAGCGAAGAGAGACTGAAGCAGGCCCAAAGTCTTGCAGGTATGGGCGTCTTTAACGTCGAATTGGAATCAGGCAACGTGACCTGGTCTCCCCGAATGTTCGAGATTTTTGGCCTTCCCTCAGACGCTCCCCAGCCTAGCTACGAGGACCAAACGCGCTTCACCTATCCGGAAGACCGGTCGCTAGTTGAACAACAAGCAGTTCTTCGGCGGTCTGGAAAGCCGATTCATCTCGACCACCGTATCATTCGTCCGACTGGCGAGGTTCGCTGGGTGGAAGTCTCCGGCGAAGCGATATTCGATAATGCAGGACGGTACGTTCGATATCTGGGTGTCTGTCGGGACATCACCGAGCGCAAGCAGGCGGAGGCAACGCTGCGGGAATACGAGCGAGTCGTCGAAGGCTTGAACGAGATGATCCTGGTCGTGGACCGGGAATACCGCTACGTGATCGCCAATCGCGCGTTCTTGAATTACCGGCAGATGGAGAGAGCACAGGTCATCGAACATCTCGTCGACGAAGTAGTGGATAAAGAAGTCTTCAGGGTGTTAGTCAAAGAAAAGATGGACGAATGTTTCCGGGGCAACATCGTCCATTATGAGATGAAATACAACTTTCCCAACTTGGGAGAGAGAGACCTGCTCGCGTCGTACTTCCCTATCCAGGGCCCTACTGGTATCGACCGAATAGCCTGTATTCTGCAGGACGTGACCGGGACCCGGCGACTGGAAGCACAGTTCCTTCAAGCCCAAAAGATGGAAGCCGTTGGGCGTTTGGCTGGGGGCGTTGCGCACGATTTTAACAATATACTCGGCGTCATTATGGGCTACAGCGACATCTCGCTGGATCTGATTGCACCGGAACATCCCGTTTACAAGTACCTCTCGGAAATCAATAGAGCTTCGCAACGGGCCGCATTGCTCACGCGGCAATTGTTAGCATTCAGCCGCCAGGAGGTTGTTTTTCCAAAAATCCTGGATCTGAACGGAGTAGTGCGCACTGTGACCAGTATGTTGCGGCGAATGGTCGGCGAGGACATTGCGATTGAGTTCCGACCGACCACCCCAAGTGGCAGTATCAGGGCAGACGCGGGCCAGATTGAACAAATCCTGATGAATCTGGTCGTGAATGCGCGAGATGCGATGCCGACCGGAGGGAAAATCATCATCGAGACGGGGGTTGCGGAAGTCGACGAGCATTACGTCTCCCAGCATCCAGGGTCCCATGCTGGACAACAAGTCCTTTTTTCGGTCAGCGACAGCGGTTGTGGCATGGACGAAAGGATCAAATCGAAAATCTTCGAGCCCTTCTTCACCACCAAGGCTGTTGGGAAAGGTACGGGCTTGGGACTCTCAACCGTGTATGGAATTGTCAAGCAGAGCGAGGGCTACATTCGTGTGGAGAGCGAACCCGGCAAGGGCACAACGTTCAAGATGTTTTTCCCGAGAGTGTCTGAAAAGGCGGCCGAAGCCGTGTTTCCCTACGACGAAACAGCGCCTCCGCGAGGATCAGAAACGATATTAGTGGTTGAGGATGATAAGGCTCTGCGCGAGCTGGCAATCAGGCTCCTGCGAGACGGCGGGTACCGAGTGATGGAAGCAAGAAATGCGGAAGACGCACTCAGCATCATGAAGGCTTTCAAACTAGAGATCGATTTGCTCTTCACGGATGTCGTCATGCCCGGACAAACTGGGGTTGAGCTTCTGGCACAAGCCAAACTGGTCCACCCTAATCTCCGCGCAGTGTTCATGTCGGGATACCCAGGTGATCTGGTTGCTTTACGCGGTGGATTGATCCCAGAATCTGAGTTCCTGGAAAAGCCTTTTACTAGACGATCACTGCTCAGGAAAGTTTACTCGGTCCTGCAAAGCGAGCCCGCAAAACAGCAATCACATTGAAACCTTCCAACTGCTAACCGAGGCACGGGAAAAGAAACCAGGCCTTTTATAAGCCGCCCAGGCGTGCTCGTTCATCCCCTCAGCTTGGGCGCGGCAAATGCCTTTGCTCGTGCCGAAGGTCCGAAACGTGTGGACACACGGGGCAGAACGCGTGGCTTCCACAAATCGCAGACTCCCTTACACCGGCTCCAGTACCGGGCCGCACCGAAACTTCTGCAGGGATTTGACCAGATCTTCGGCGGTGAATTTCCCCATCACCAGCGCTAGCTCACGGTTCGTTGTCATTTGGATTGGAGTCGGATCAACTCGCTGCACGAATCGAGGGGAGCGACTACCGCCACGTTCCACTCACACAACAAATTTAATATTCTTCATCTCTTAGCCCCCTGGTGGACACCTTCTGATGAACGTGAACAGGGGGCAGTCCTTTGTAGTCGAGTACACCCTTTGGCGTTACCAAGAGGTGGCGAGGCGGACGATCGGGATATAAGCGGATTACATCTACAAGGATCCATCCCAGGGGCGTCTTATCGCCTGGTAGTCGATATCCTCTCCGAGAAGAGCCTGACGAGGGAGACGAGGCGGATGAGGACGACGGCAAACAAGCCGATGATGACGACAACGGCGGGACGACCTCGAGACGGTGTCTCCGACCTTTGGTCGCGACGGAATTAAGGCGGAGGTGCGCGCCAGCAGGAGACGCTCTACAGCTTAAATAGCGAACGCAAAGAATCATCATCAATATGGCTTTCAGGTCCTAGCCAATGAACAAACTCTCTGGGGCTGATGTGCGTCGGCTTTTGAACCGCCTTTTTTTCAAGGCCTGACTCAAGCTCTGCTTGCTTGCCGGTGTTAGTAATCACCGTCCATGTTTTCGTCTTCATCTTATTTGCCTCGCCTGGGATGGCAACAGATTAGCTATGCTTCCGCTGGTGTTTGCACGGCCTTCATGTACTATCCATCGCTCGGGTCAACTGCGAACCCACCTCATCCGCGATGGTCATGGCGTCAGGTAACAGCAAGCGGAAGTCCAGAGCGCCCAAATTACTCTGCAACGTCCCGAAGACGGTCATGTCGAGAATTCGTGAGTCGTACACAAGCATCCCAGCCGTGAAGCCTTGCAACTGTCGCAACTTGCCATGGCTTCCGCAGCAGAGGACTGGACGGTGCTCTCTTTCCCGGAAGGGTTAGGTTCTTTCAGGCGGACAATCAGGTCTTCAATCAGCTTTGGAAGATCTCCAGTACAGCGCTGCAATATTTCGGCCACTCTTTCCTTCGGCGTCCGGGCGGCAGGTTTACAAGTGAGCAGCTTTTCGTGGACGGCGACCTTTCCGGCCTCGAACGGTTTCACAATGATATCGTCCGCTTGCAGCAGGATCGTGTCCATCGCGCTTCTCACGTCGGGGTAGCCGCTAACCAGCATGGGAATTGCATCCGGTTGGGAGTGACGCATCGCGGTGATTACCGCAAAGCCATCACTGGGGTTTGGCATGTGCGGGTCCGTAATAAGTAAATCGACAATCTGTGTAGTAATAAGTTTCAGAGCTTCGGTGACGCTAGCGGCAGAGACTACGCTAAATCCTTTTCTTTCAGGTGTCGCCTTCATCATCGCGCGAACCGCCTCGTCGTCATCCACCAGCAGGACTCTGTGCGACACGCTTGTATTTGTCGGAGTCTGAACACTACATAACTTTCAAGACTGCTCAACAGTATGAACCAACCCCCTTATTAGAGATGTATAACAATGACCATTTATCGAGATACGTATGGAGATTCACTGATGGTCCGAATTGAACGGTTAACAAGATCGGCAAATGACAAACATGAGAGAATCGACGGTACGCATCGCAGTGATCGACTGCGATCCAGTCCGATTTGTCGATTTGGAGCGTTGTTAAGTGCAAAGGCAGATTTCGAATTCCAGTCGGTCGCGCTGGCTGAAATCTCCACAAAACGGGAAGTGGACGTTGTTCTGCTCGGCGGTCATCCTGGCAAGAGTATCATTGACGCACTGGCTACTGTGAAGGCTATCCGTCCCGGCCTCGTCATTGGGACGGGATGTAACCTGAATGATGCTGCAATCTTGAATGCTGTCTCAGCGGGGGCGAAGGGCTGCGTCGATGAGGCCGCATCGGCCGGCGAACTCGTGCAGGCGATTCGAACCGTGTTGACGGGATCGGTTTGGGTTCCACGCCGAGTTCTCTCGATGTTCGTGGATCAGGCCACCGATCCTCGGAGCATCGTGTTTTGGAAACGGACGACCGTTGACAAGCTATGAAAAGGAAGCGCTCGGGATGCTGATGGCGGTCTGCTCGAACAAGGAAATCGCTGGTTTTCTCCGGATCGAGGAGCGCACGGTAAAAGCGCACGTAGAAAAGCTTTTCCGAAAGATTGGAGTTTAATCGCGTCATGCTGTCTGTACATGCGGTCACACATTCTCTGGCCACACCCAGAGCCAATTAGCAAAGGACCTAACCGAGTACGGTGAGCAGTATTATTCGCGTAACTGCATCAACCATAGGGGAATGAGCTAAATTGATTTGCTTTGCCTATGACATCGATTGAAGCTGGGTATTATGTGAACGGTGGGGTCTCGGGAGAAAACGGGAATTAGCTCAAATGTATGGTCCGCCGGCGGACTCCAATCCGGCCTCTCGAACAATGTCACATCGGTTTGATGTATCGCTATCCGGGACGGCGCCAGATCATGCAGAGTCGCAAAGGTAAGCGGCGATAGCGCGTCTTGGCTTTTTTTCTCCATAATCCTTTGTATGGCTCTCGTCGTCTTCCTTCGCGGCGTCAATGTTGGCGGACACCGAACCTTTCGCCCCAGCGTCCTAGCACGGGAACTGCGTGAATACGATGTCGTGAACCTGGGGGCGGCGGGAACCTTTATCGTCCGCAAGCCGCAGTCGCGAGCAAAGTTTCGGGCTGCTCTTCTTCCCAAACTGCCATTCGAAGCGGACGTAATGCTGTGCGAGGGGCGCGACCTTCTGCGCCTGGAAACAGCGAATCCGTTTGGCACTCAACCCTCCCCGCCGGATGTCGTTCGTTTCGTGAGCATCCTCTCGAAGGCGGGTGCCGTCCGCGCATCGCTACCAGTTTCGTTTCCCTCCGATGGCCCGTGGTTGGTGCGGGTGATGGCGTCCGAAGGCCAGTTCGTTTTTGGCATGTACCGGCGCCACATGAAGACCATCGGTTACCTCGGCCAGATCGACAAACTCTACGGCGCGCCCGCCACGACACGGAACTGGAACACGATCGCTGCCATCCTCCGAATCTTGAAGGGCCACAGCAACCCGCGCTAGTCGGCAACGCACTCTCCCGCGTGGTTGTGGTTGGGATAGAGCTCCGACGCGCCGGCTGTAGGTGGAGGGTTACCAATCCGCTCCCCCCTACAATGCCGGAGCCTAATTTTCCAGGTCCGGTTTGAAGTCCTGGTCTCAGGTCCGTGAGCCTTCCCGTTTGCGGCGAGGTTCAAGCGCTGGTTCGCATACACCCCGACTGCGAATGGTTCCACGATCTGTGGCACCATGCGATCACCAAGCTTACCGAATCGCAGGCCAGCGACACCACGGTCATGGCGATCGCGGGGCACGTCTCTCCGAAGGTGCTGGCGCACTACTCCCATGTGAGGCTACAGGCGAAGCGAACAGCGCTCGACGCGCTCGTCATGAAGCGCCCGGACATGGCTAAGTCTGGGGATGAAACAAGCGGCAACGACACTAACAACGACACAAAACGGGAGTACCGCCGGAGCAGATTCCGCAGGGGATTGAAAAATCTGGTGAGCGCGGCAGGAGTCGAACCTGCGACCCATGCCTTAAAAGGGATTCCCAAACGAAAAATCAATAAGTTACGCGGAGAGTGATGAATCGCTACCGATTACTACCAATGCCGCGTCCAGCAAGGCTTTCGGAGGGTTGTGTCGCACTTCGTACCAATTGGTAGGTTTTGGGGTTAGGCACAAAATTGGGCACAGTCTGTTCGTACCTAAGTACCATCTTCGACGAATGCTCCAATAAGGAGCAGGGTTATCTAGCGTTCCGCCCTGATTTGTTACTGTGCCTTTCGCTTCGAGTCGTTCAAACCACAACCTCGTTTTCCATAGACAAGGCCTTAGCAATCTCGGTTACTCGCACACCTCGGTCGCCAACCCCAGGAGCGGACCCGGCCCCCAATCCAGATTTCCAAGGCATCGAGAATTCGCGTCGTTGTTTCTTGGTAAGTGAGTCGGGCATTCCGTGCCGCGATTCTACTAAACGCGCCAAACCCGCTCGAAGTCGCCCGGATGATTAATCGCCTTTCCGTGCAAGATTCGTGGGCGCAACGCATCCGTTCAGAATCTGTCCTCACAATCTCCGCCGGACAAATCGACGCCCCGCACGACGGTCAAATTGTATTCAGCGCGGCGAGCACCTTCGCCCGGTTGATCTTGTTTTTCTGCATCGGGCGATTATAAGATATTCGCCATTGTTTCGCCCGTGGCGAGTTTGTCTTTCGCGTATTTATACTGTTTGCTGTGCGCCCCGTACGGCTGGAGTTCTACGATCACCCATTTACTTGCCCGCATTGTTCCGTCGAGATGGTTTTCGCGTCAATGCAACAAGCGATTGTGTACTCGCAGCGATCTTGTCCGTCTTGCAAGAAACCTATCCTCAGCCAGCGAGCAGATTGAGCACACTGGCCAGCTGTGCGATCCTCACTCGAAGGCGATTGAATCAACGCAGCCCTTCCGCCATCAAACTCACCAGAGCCGTTGAATTTTATCGAATTCCGTTTCAAACAAAATCGTTTTGCTACGTTGTTCCTGCGCTCATCTGTTGTGTTACCTACACTTGTCAACTACCCATGTTTGACTAGCCTGCTATGATAGTGGTGAGAATCGTCGCTCAGGAGGCAACATCGTGGCGACTCCCAATGCAATTTCCTGCTGGATATGCAACAAAGCAGTCCTCATCACCGAATGTAAATTCGATGAACACAATCACCCTGTACATGAGGAATGCTCCGTAGCTCGGTTTTCGCTTCGCAACGCAACGCAGCAACAAGCAAGCCGTCCGATTGGCGCTGGTCCGACCGGAGAGCAAGCCTAAAAGCATGAACTGACGGCCTCTGAGCGAGCTGGATCATGAATGGGATTTCTCTTACCGACCTCGCGAAGAACGAGCCAGTAAACCCGTTACTGGAAAAAGAAGTGCAAGTCCGCGCGTACGAGCTATACGAACAACGCGGAAAGAGACACGGCTTTGCTCTTCAGGATTGGCTAGCGGCGGAGGCCGAAGTGTTGGCTCGATTTCCCAATCCCCTCCGCTAGCGCTTTTTTGTACTGGCCACGTTTTCCCGCTTTCAAGAAAACTGAGGCATATGGTTTCCGTACCGGGCTCAATCAAGAGCGGGCTTTTCGTGGCGGTTTCTTCCCTGACGCATCAGCCCGGATGCGCAGAACTTTCCCGTTCTCAAATGAACCGGCCCACCGAAATTGAATCGAAAAGAGCAGCCTTGGGATAGTCCGCATGGATAGAGCGACGATTACTTGAATAGCGGAATCGCAGCTTCGACAATAGTTCCGGGTTCAGCTGAGAGAATTCTTACCTCGCCGCCAAGCTGCTTTATGCGTTCCCGCATCCCGCTGACGCCGACTCCCGTCTCCGTGGACGAATCGCTCGGCATGCCAACACCAAAATCTCGGACCCTGACGAGCACGCGATCTGCTCGCTGTTGAATCTCGACGCGAGCATCAAGACTACCGGAATGACGATGGACGTTCGTTATCGCTTCTTGAACAATTCGGAAGATGGCGGTCTCTATTTCACTGGGCAGTCGTGGAAAAGCAAGCGGCTGGTAGTCGAAAGAGATGCGTAGCTTACTTCTTTTCTTGAACCCCTCCAGAAACACATGCATGGCGGCCAGCAAGCCAGACTCATCGAGCAAAGGCGGATGCATGAGGTATGAAAGATTGCGGATTTTCGTTAAGGCATCTTGAGCCAGATTGACAGCGTCACTTCGGGAAGGAAATTCTGGTGCGGAATCGAGGTTGATTTTCAACGCCGTCATAACCTGTCCCAGATCATCATGGAGTTCTCTGGCGATACGCCGACGCTCCTCATCCTGAATACGTACTAATTGGCCGGACAATCGATGTAGTTCCAAGTTCTGAAGTTCAAGCTGACTGCGGGACTCCGACAACTGTGCCATTTTGCCGCGAAGCTCTTTGTTCAGTTCCTGCGTCCGCTCTTCAAGCGCTCTCCGTTCCGTCAGGTCGCGAGTGACCTTCGAGAAGCCGCGCAGTTCTCCTGAAGGCGAACGCAGCGCCGTTATCGTGACCGAGGCCCAGAAGTGACTCCCATCTTTTCGCACCCGCCAGCCTTCATCCGCAAAGCGTCCCATTGCCGCTGCAAGTTCTAATTCGCGCTGAGGCCAGCCGCTCTCTTTTGCTTCGCGTGTATAAAAGCGCGAGAAGTGTTCCCCGATGATTTCAGATGCTGTGTATCCTTTTATTCGTTCTGCTCCTGCGTTCCAAGTCATGATATTGCCGTCGGGACTGAGCATGAAAATGGCATAATCCATGACTCCTTCGACAAGGAGCCGAAAAATCTCGTCGTTCTCCCGTGACTCGTTCTTCAAAGTTTCCCCTATTCCTTGTTTGGGTAAAGACATGCGGTTTAACCCTGACAAACCAAACAGGTTACCGAGTGGCTTCTGAATAGCGAAATACAGTACTCGCTGTAGGAATCAGTGCACGCAGCAGCGAGGTCCACGCTGTTTCTGCTGCTGGCGGCATGGAGACCGGAGTATCGCACCGTAATTTTATTCGCTGCTTAGCATAGCCTCGCGCATTCGGCGACGATGGTTATCCAGACAATTGAAGCATACAGTCACGAAGTACACCGTGATTACAAGGATGTGATTATTGCCGCGATAACCGGAGCGATACTACTGGTTTTGGTGCCGCGTAAACAGGGCTTTGGTGCCCAGTGTTGAAGGGCCCTTATGACTGAAATTTCTTCCACGCATTTCCGATTTCATTCATCACGAACTCCGACTGCGAGATTGTCTGCTTGAACGATGCGGGCAAACCTCAGTTCCGCGATTTGCTTTACCGGCGATCCGAGCCCCGATTCGTTGCCTTCGATCTGCTTTGGTACGACGGCCAGGACTTGCGATATTCACCGCTGACCGAACGCAAACAGAAGTTGCGCACAATTCTTCCAATCGCGAGCGAGCGCGTCCTGTACTGTGATCATGTCGAGGGCGACGGTGAGAGCCTATTTCACCTCGCCTGCGATAACGATCTTGAGGGTATCGTTGCGAAGCGCAAGTTCGATCCCTACATTGAAAATCAGGCCAGTTGGCTCAAGATTCGCAACGCGGCGTATACGCAATGGGAAGGACGCGAGGAGCTTTTCGAGCGAGAGCGCGAATCCGATTCTGATTTTTCGGTATGGGACGCGTGCGTCAGAGCTTGTTCGGACGTGGCTGCGTAGTACGTTTTCCCGTTTTCCGTACAATTGTATCCCCACCAAACCAAGGAGGATGTTCTGTAGGGTGAGCAACATTGCTCAGACCTGAATCTGACATAAGACTAGAGTGGGGATTGTCCTCTCCCAGGAGGTATCAATGTCCCTCTCCCCCGCTCAACCTCTATCCGAATCTCCGTGGAGTCCAGAGTGTGCAATCTGTAAAAAATCCGTGAGGCTAGAAGAGAGCAACGCCGATGAGTACGGACAAGCCGTTCACGGAGAATGTTACGTCGCGAAGATCACGGAAAAGAAACCAGCGCTTTTGAGTCTGAGTTAAGATTCGGGCCGTGGCACCAGAGCGCGAGGGGTTTGCACGTGTTTCGCTTCGGATCGCCCGCTTCTTTACCTTCCGCTCGGCCGTGAGTTTGTCTTCCGCTAGGCGGCTTCCCATTCATAGAGTGACAGATTGTCGGGCAATCCAGCACGTTTAACTGGTGGTGCGCTCTTGAAATTCGAAGAATTGTCGGCTCGGTAACGTAGTGTCTGTAGGCACCCTACCGACAGGGGATTAACACCTGTGATAATGTCTTCTCGTTTATACGTGCCCCCGTCGTCCCAACGAGGTGCCTGTAGGCGTTCCGCTTCAGAAATTACCTGCTCGATATGCAGCAAGCCTGTCGATCTTCAAACGGCGAAGATTGATGATAAAGGTAGAGCAGTCCATGCTGAATGTTACTTCCTCACGGTGGTGAAACATCCCCCTTCGCAACCGATCTCCCGCCTGCCCGCATCTTGAGATGTGGGGGCGGAAGCCGTTCCGAAGTACCGACTGGCGGGCGATTTCGTTCCGGGAAGGGCGATTCAGCAAATCACTTCACGGCAGCGGCTAGATTTATCCATACAACTAAAAGCCGGAGAACTCGGTTCATGTCAGCGCAACTCCTACGTCAGGCTGTCCGTGCAGTCCTCATTGCGGCAACCCCGCGTGAACACGGGGGAATTGTGGTGAGCGCGGCAGGACTCGAACCTGCGACCCATGCCTTAAAAGGGCATTGCTCTACCAACTGAGCTACGCGCCCACAATCCTTCAAATCTAACACATTGGGTCAGCAGTTTAGTCTTGGAATGTAGGTTGGCGTAGCTTGCGGCAACCATTTCTAAGGCACCGGACGAACTGCTGGAAAACGAGCAGCTCGTGGACACGGTGTACGAAGCGCAAGGAGAACGCCATCCCCAGAGTCGGATTCGCGGCCGGATGCAAACGCCGGCGGAAGTAGTGTTGCGCCTGCGCTAGCTTAGCTAGGGCTAGCGCAAGTCACGGGGGAGTGCCGGCAGATCGATGGTGATGTGGTCAGGCGTTCTCGCGCAAGTTCGCAAACACAAAGGCCACCCTTTGCGGGCGGCCTCGTGTTCTTGTGTGACTCCAAACAACTTCGCTGGTTGCTAGGTCTCAGACATAGACATGCCGAGCAGTCGGATGCCTCAGTGATCGTCCCGGTCAGGCGCAACCGCAATTACTCCAAACGTTCCTGCGACATTGTTCGCCGGGCCCGCCGTAAAGAATAGCTGGTTGGCTGTTCCGTTCTTTCCGAGCCCGTCGCCGAACCCGATTCCCCACAACTGGTCGATCACAATCGCTCGGCCATGGTGCTCCACCGTGTCCACAAACTGTCCGGTAGCAAGGTTGAAGCCGTTGATCGTGCCATTGTTGACGTTGTTCGAAATCAACAACGTGTTGCTCAGCCTTCCGAAGTTGCCGGGCGCGATCGCGATTCCCCAAGGCTGGTTCAGGGGCAGGCCGTGGACCAAGGGCTTCGGCACTCCCGACACCGACGTTCCATCCTCGTTAAACACTTCGACGAAGCCGCCACTCGCTCCGCTCGCGCTGGCGAACGCAACATAGACCTTTCCACCGATGTCCTGGATGCCGAAAGGCACAAAATCTGACGACAGCGTGGAATCGGAGAATGCCCCGGCAGCCAGTGTCACCGGGGTGAATGTCCCGTCGTACACATCGACCTTCCCGTTCGCCATGTCGGCAGCAAACAAAAAGTTTCCTGAAGGCTTGTTCGTGATGGCCAGTCCGGTATACATCGCCGGGTTTAGATTTTTGTTGGCCGTAGTGTCCACTGCCAAGGTCGACTGGTTAAAGTTCGATCCCGGCGTCCATCCGCTGATGGTTCCATCGAGCGTGGCAAACAGAAAAACAGCCGGCGCCCCCGGCTTAACTTGAAATTCCTTGGATCCGTTCCAGACAGTCCCGGTCGGCGAGCCTGGGCCGTTTAGGCCGGTGGGCGAATCCGGGCCGTTTCCTGCCGTCGGGATCAATACCTTCAGTGTCGGCACTAGATTTCCCTGGCTATCGTACAAAGTCGCCCATCCGGAGTTGTTGTCACTCACCCACCATGGGGAGCCCGGAGGGTGCACCAACCCCCAGGCATTCACCAGCAGTGGATCATCGTGTTGTGCTTGATTGACTTGATTTGAGGATAAATTTGTAAGGCGATACTGCGCTTGGGCCGCGCTCGAAGCGAAGATCAGGGCGAATCCCAGGCCAAGTGTGAGCGGAATCATACGACGCTGCATGTAAATCTCCTTTGTGATGCCGATCAGGCAGGGCGTGACAGTGCAGCGTTTCCAGCACACTAATCACAGTTCTCTGACTGGGCATCCGAATCCTAGGGCACGCGCCAGCCCGACATTGTCAGCGCCGTGTCACAAGTTTGTATATTTCCTGTATAGCCAGGAAGAGCGTGCCGTGAGCAAGGGTGCAAAGCCATTTTGAGGGCATCCTGGCAGATGAGAGATGCGAGGGTGCCACATCGCCTCCTCTCTTGATAAAATCATTTCTTCATCTTTCCTTTCCATGAAAAATCCCATTCGTCTTCCTGCGTTCGCCGTCGCGCTGGCGGTCTTGTTGTATACCGGCGCCGCAGCTCAACTCACCGAAAGTCGCAAGCAAGCAGACCCGGCTACTGATCATCATGAAACCTCCAGTCCTGCCGACAACGAGATCATTTCCGCTCTCAAACAGGCGCTTGAACTCGCCACCGGCAAGGCCCTCGCGCTTGCGGGCAAGCCGGATGGATTTCTGGATAACGAAGCCATTCGCATCTTGCTTCCCCCAAAACTCCAGTCTGTGGGCAAGGCCATGCGCCTGATTGGCCAGGGCGACACGGTAGACGATCTTGAAATCGGCATGAATCGCGCCGCAGAGCGCGCCACCCCCCAAGCAAAACAGATTTTTCTCGATGCCCTCAAAAAAATGACGTTTCGCGACGCCCGCAAGATCCTTGCTGGCAGTGACACCGCGGCCACCGAATACTTCGAGCAAACCTGTTCCGCCGATCTCACGACTGCTTTCACTCCGATCGTTCACAGTTCCCTGCAACGAGTCGGCGTAATCAAGAACTATGTTCACGTCATCAAAACTGCTCCCGGCGGCAACGCCATCGCTAACGAGTTCAATCTCGATCAGTACGTCGTCGGCAAAACCCTCGACGGCCTCTTCTACGAGATCGGACAACAAGAAATAAATATACGCACCAACCCAGCCGCCCGAACCACTGCTCTTTTAAAAGAAGTCTTCACCAGAAAATAAGTGGGAGTGCGACAAATTTCTTCGCTAGTTCATCTACACTTTCCAGAGACTCGCGCACAAGGAGGTCCGATCTTTGCCAGCCATTCACACAATCTTCTGGGACGTCGGCGGTGTGCTGCTCACGAATGCCTGGGACCGCACGGAACGCGCTTCTGCGCTTGAGCATTTTCAGCTCGATGACAAGCAATTCCAGGCGCGCCACGAGATGGTTGTCTCGTCGTTCGAACGCGGAAAGATTACTCTCGACGAATATCTGGACCGGACGGTGTTCTATTGTCCTCGTCCATTCACGCGCGAAGTGTTCCGCGACTATATATTCTCGCTGTCGCGCCCGTTTCCAGAAGTCCTGGGCTTCACGCAGGCCCTGGCGGCTTCCGGCAAGTATTTCATGAGCACTCTCAACAACGAATCGCGCGAGTTGAATGATTATCGAATTGAAAAGTATGGATTGCGGAAGATCTTTCGACTTTTTGTAAGCTCCTGCTTTGTCGGCTTTCGCAAGCCGGAGCACGACATTTATCGCCTTGCCCTGGAAATCACGCAGGTTCCCGCGGAGCAGTGCTGCTTCATCGACGATCGCGCGCTCAATCTGGAATGCGCCGCCAAGCTGGGAATGAAGACGATCGAGATGAAGCGATTGGAGCAGTTACGGGAAGACCTGGCAAAGCTAGGCGTAATTCCATAATTGCGGCCTTCCGCTGGCCCCAGCAATCACACGTTCTTGCGCGGTTGACTTGTCTTTATAGCGGCAGTCTGGGGAACGTCGGATTCCAGCGCACTGAGCGTCAGATCGCTGGACCAGCAATCGGCAGCCAGCTTCCATTCGCCATTGCTTTGCCGCGCGCAAACCCACAAATACTTTCCCCGTTCCTCGCGACGCTTGCCGGTGGCGCCCGGAATTAGAGCCTTGCAGCGTCCCGCTTCGTAAGCCAGATCGCCTACCACTTCCACGCGCAAAGGTTCGAGTTCCACTTCTCCCAATCCCGCATCCAGCGCTCCAAAGAAAAATTCGCGAACCGCAGCGGCGCCGCGAATGGGCGGACAATTGGACCGCAGTACCAACGGGTCCGCTACGTAAAGGTCTAAAAGATCATCGAGATGCTTGGTGTTGCAGGCCAACACCCACTCGTGCGTGACGCGTCGAACCGCGGCTTCGGCGCGGCTCATATCGCCTCTCAGTGCCGCGGTCGGCCGCAGCTCTCGCGCTGGCTCCAGTCGATTTGGATCGGAGGAACGTGCACCCATCGACTCTTGTCCGGCGGGAAAATAGTGATGATGATAGTGGTGATGGTAGTGATGCGTTTCTAGTGCCGAGCTCCGTGATGGCGCTGGCCGCCCTTCAGGCTCTTGATCTGTAAATATATGGCGAGGCGGGGCCAGACCGCGTGCGGGCGGGCGCTCTTGTTCCGAAGGAAAATCCGGCTCTCCCGCTTGGCTGACGGTGACCCCGCACATCCCACAGAACTTGTTGCCTCTTCGATTGCGGTATCCACAAACGCCGCAAACGATCGTGCTGGAATCGCCGGCGCTTTCCTGTGCCGGGTCATCCGCCGCCTGTTCCGCATCCGCTTCGGCAGCCAGACGTTGCGCAGCTTCGAGCGCCGCCGCCAAGGCGTCCGGACTGGGCTTGGGACGGTGCATCTCCGGCTGCAGGCCGCGGTACAGCCCTTCCAGTTCGGAGTCGCTGACCCGCGACTCGGAAGGCTGATCGGAAGTTCGAGGATTTCTCTTGGCTTGCTCTTTGTCCACGAATCGAATCATCCCATTGCTGGGGCCATTCTAGCCGAAGGGCTCGGCCCGTGCTATCGGCTGGAAAACTCGATCTTGCCTTCGGTCTCGGTCGGCACACCGTTGCACGTTGCTGGACGATATCTCCACGCGCGGACGGTTTGCAGAACATGGCGGTCGCCGGCGATCCCCGCACTTTCAAGAATGAGAGGGCTGTGCACGCGCCCATCTGTCCCAATGATGAAGCTGACTTTTATTTTCTGGCCGTGGGACGCCGAAGTGAAAAGCGGATCCGGCGTCGTCAGGGCCTCGGGCGGCTGAATCTGCTCGCACGCCGCTCGCAAGTTGAGGTGCGGCACATCGGCAAATTGGGAAGCCCGGGTCAATGCTCTTGAAACCTGCATCTCGCGCCGTTCGAAAGTTGACGGTCGCACTGGCGACGCAGGTGTAACGACTGCCAGAACAACCACCGGCAGCACCAACCATAAAGCCAATAGCCAGGTGCGAAGGCGCATGAATCTCCCTGCCAGCGGAAAGCTCCTGGCCTGACACGGCAAGTGCGGGACCACTTGCGACGAAGCACATCTTTCTTATTATGTTACGGTTGGGGAAACAACTTCGCCCAATGGTATATCCTGAGGTGAAAGAGATTGCACAGCAGTTGCCTTGCAAACGGAAAGTCACGGCTGCGATTTCACCGACCTACCCTGTCGCGGAACGCCGTAAGGTCAACAAAGTAATCTCGGGAGGGCAGTTCATACGGACAGGAAGATTCACCGTGCCTAAGCCCCGATTGGTGTAAAGCGTGAGGTCGCGCACTTTGTACAAGCCCCAAACGTACTTTCGGCCCATTGGAGGCAAATAAGTAGCCCCGATAAAGGGCAGCCGCACCTGGCCTCCGTGGGTGTGTCCCGACAGTTGCAGATCCACGGGATAGCGCGCCACGTAGTCGGCATAGTCGGGTTCGTGCGCCAACAGAACTACGGGTTCGCCGGGCGGAATACCGTGCAGAACTGCGTTGAGATCGGCCTTCCGTTCCAGCGCGTCGTTAATCCCGCCGAGCCAGAAGCGCGCGCCATTGTTTTCGATGGGAACCGATTGATTGACGAGGACCTGAATTCCCTGGCCGCGAACGGCATCTGCAACCAGATTCGGATCGGTTACGACATCGTGATTCCCCAAAACTGCCCAGAGACCATAGGGCGCCTGCATTTGGCGTAACAGTCGAGCGCAAGGGTCTGCGGCGAACGCGGCCTTCACGCGGTTACGCGCAAGAAACGGCTCTGAAACGAAATCCCCAGTCAACACGATCAAATCGGGACGTAAATCCTTGACCATGCTGATCGAGGCACGAAGAGGATGCACCGAGAAATATGGTTCGTAATGAAAGTCGCTGAGCAGCGCGACGGCGAGACCCTCCAGCCGCGTCGGCCAACGGCGAAGCAAGATCTCCTGTCGAACGATTCGCGGACGATTGGGTTCGATGAGCGTGCTTTCGACGCCGAGCGCGCCCACTCCGGCAGCCGATGCGATGCGAATAAATTTTCGTCTGGTCGTTGGAAGAAAAGACAATCAGTTTTCAAGCCCTTAGCTCACCCGCGCGGCCCGCGTCTCTACTTCCAGGATAACCTGAATCGGCGAATTCGGCGATATGCCGAGAGCAAGATCAGAAACTGAAGGTAGCTTGCAGCTCAAATTTACGGTTGGCCGCAGTGCCGGGCGAGAACGGACCACCTTGCAGAGAATTGGAAACATCAAAGAGTCTGGACCCCAGCGACGCGTTGGGATTGGCCGCGTTCACGTTGTTGAAGAGGTTGCGGGCATTCACGCCGAGTGTGAGATTGAAACGGCGATCTGAATTACCTGAAGAAAATGACGGGCCTCCGCCGAATAGCGGGCCTCCGCGGCCGCCGCCTCCGCCTCCTCCTCGCGGGCCGCCTCCTCCACCTTGGCCCTGACCGGAACTGGCTTTCGCCTTAGCTCCAAAACCAAACGTCTTGGTGAAGCGCAAGTTCATAACAAAGTGCGCCGGGCCGGTAGCGGAGTTGATTGGCAGAAGTCTTCCGCCCCCCAAAGCATCAAAGGTGCCCAAGGTCGTGCAGTAAATGTTGTTCTGCGGGCCCGAAATCGTGGGCAGGGGACCTGCGCAAGTCGCCGTTGATACCAACCCCGGGCGATCGTTATAAATCTGATCTCCGTTCACGTCGATGGGCGTGGTGATGTTAAAAGGAGATCCCGAACTCACCACCATGAATGGGCTCAGACGAAACAGATAAGGCAGGGCGATGCTGCCGCCCAGGAAGAACCGATGCCTCACGTCGAAAGACGCTCGGCCATAATCCTGGCTGATATTGTAGGAATTCGACGGAAAACTGCTCACGCCGGAGGTGTCGCTGTTAGCATAACTCAACGAGTAATAACCAAATAACTGAACCTTGGAGCCGACGCGAACATTCGTGTTCATCATCAGCTGGTTTTGCCTGAAGTTGCCTTCGGAAACGTAACGGTACAGGTTGCCCCCATGGATCGGGGGGCAATTCGGAGTGCAAGGAGTGCCCGGGAATGGAGCGCTTGCATTGATGGTAAGGAACTGATCGAAGCCACGCGAGTTCAAGTAGATCACGGACAGAGTTGCCGATTTCGAGAGCTGACGTTCCACTCCCAGCGCCCCTTGCAGGGTATACGGAGCGTGCAGTCTGGGACTGATCTGATAGGTGTTCGAAGCGGCAGAAGAAGCTGCGCCGCAGTTGGTGAAGCTTGATAGCGCTTTATCGACGCCCGGAAAGCATGTCGGATTATTGATAATAAATTGTTGTTGCGTGACGCCGTTCAGGCGCTCCACCTGCAGCAACTGTCCCGACTGGAAACGATCGTAAAAGATGCCGTAGCCACCGCGAATCACCACTTTCGGAGGAGCGCTGCGCCCGCCCACTCCCCAGGCAAAGCCCAGGCGCGGGGCCCAGTCGCCGTGGTCATGAATGGCATTTTGCGTTTCGAAACGGAGACCCGTGCTGAGCGTGAAGTTCGGTTTGATCCGCCAATCGTCCTGCACGTACGGTTCTACGTCGTAATACGTGACTTCCGTAGTCGGAATGCCCGTGGTGTATGTAAGTTGCGTCGCATAAGGAATGCCGCCGCTGCTCAAGGGGTGCTGCTCAGCATAAAGCAGAGAAATGGGACACGCCGGGTTCTGACCCAGAGTGGCGCAATGCGAAGGCGTGTCGTTGTCGTTTGTGGGAGTCCCCAACGAAGAAAACGTAAAGGTGCCGTTGAACCCCGCAGTGGAAGAGCTCGTATCCTGCGTGGCGCGCACCCGCGCCCCGAACTTGAGACTGTGATTGCCGTGGATCAACGATGTGTAATTCTGTATCTCGTAATTGTTCTGGCGGTCGTTGAGGGTAGTTCCATTGCCTCCGCCGATAAAGTTGCCCAGCACGTTCACGCTCGGGTGTGTATCCAGCGGGTTCTGAATGCTGTCATCGCGATGATATTGAAATCGCGTCTCATTGATGATTTTCGAACCAATCACCTGGGTGTCGCTGATTTGGACTGTGTGCTCAATTTCCTTGGAGAAGTAGCCTTGCGACGGGAGACTGAGCAGTCCCACGCCATTATTGGTTTCAGTATCGCGGAAGTACTGATAGCGTGCGGTCAGCGTGTTGTTCGGGGTTAGCGCCCAATCGAGCCGCGGGCTGAGATTCGTTCGTTGCCGCGGGTTGGGAATGGACTCGACCAAAGGAGCTTCCGCCAGTGCTGGGTCAAGCACGACGGCATTGATCGCGGTAAGTTCGTTGATGTCGCGGCGTTCGAGGTTGAAGAAAAACGAAGCCTTCTTGCCCAGCGGGCCGCCAATGTTTCCGTTGTACTGAGTGGAATCGTAGGCCGGCTCCGATCCGGCGAAGGGATTCCGTGTATTGAAGGCGGAATCATTGCCCAGCACGAAAAATTGCCCGTGATATTTATCGGTTCCGGGCTTGGTGAAGATTTCGATGCGGCCATAGCCAAGTTTGTCGTACTCGGAAGAAAACGGGTTCTGGTTGATACGGATTTCTCGAATGGACGCCTTCGGCGGAAGCTGACCGGCGGTAAAACCGTCGATATACATCTGTCCGCCGCTGGGACCAGCCGAAGGCCCGGCCAGCGCTTGCAAGTCCGACTGCAATTCATCGGGATCGTCGGGCAGCGCTTCCAGTTCTTTGCCGGAGATCGTAATGGCGCCCGCATTGTTCGTGGGATTAACATCGATGGTCGGAGCTGTGTCAGAAACCTGTACTTTTTGTTGCTCCACTTCAATCGCCATCGTAGCGTTGAGCCGGAGAGGCTGATCCGCGATCACGACATTGTCGTTTTCGTAGAGAGTGAAGCCCGGAGCGGCGACGGTCAGAATGTACTTCCCTGCCGGCAGACTCTTAAACTCATACATCCCCTGGCCATTGCTCTGAACCACAATCGGGGATCCGCTAGCCGGGGTCATGATCACACTGGCGCCGGAAATAGCGGCTCCCGAGGGATCGGCCACTTGTCCGCGGAGTGATCCCGGGGCATTTTGCGCCAATAACGCACTTGCCGACACCAAAAACAAAAACACGATGACGAAATATCGCGCGTAACACTCAACCTTCATTTGATGTTTCCACTCCTTATGACTCATGCACCCGCACATTGCTGGAGCAACTCTTGAGGAAAGCCCGGCTATTGACTTGCGTCGCCACCGGGAGCGCCGCCTAGACTCCAGGGTGCCAGCATCATTGCTTGACTACCAGTGGGAGCGGCCTGGAGAATCGGCTCCACTCCACTGAGCAGCGTGATTGCGGTGCCTCCGCTGCTCGCCGTACCCTCGGTCGTCACCATCAGCACAGCATCCCCTTTATGCAGATCGGCGATCGTAAGCGGCGGCATTAGGCTCAACATTTGCTGGAAGTCGAACGCTCCCCTCTGGCGCGTGCTTCCACCACCGCCCGAATTCACTGCGGTGGGCTGAGTGCCGGCTTGTGCGGCGTCACCCGCCTTCGACGCAGATCCAGAATTCGCAGACCCGGAACTCCCAGATCCGGAACTCGAGGACGCTCCCGCTCCCGGCGTTCCCGGGGGCATGGATGCTTTCAACCGCATCGCAATGCGCTGCGCCATTTCCGGGGGCAATTTGTGGAGCTGCGACTCCGAACTGATCTTCACCTGGACCGGTTTCTTACTCAGTAAATCTTGAACGATGATGGTGCCCGCACTTGCATCCACCGAGTTCACCAATCCCGCCACATTGCGGAAGCTGCCGGTGACAATTTCTTCCGCCGTCAACTCGGAACTGTCCGCGCTGCGATATCCTCGCGCCCGGAGTTGATCACCCGCTCGTATTTCCTGCAAAGAGCTGGGCTTGGCGTCATCGAACTTCACCGAGTCCGGAGCGTACCGCCGGAATACGGTGTTCTTCGACGTGTGCACCGCGATTTCTTTTTTCCCGCCTAAGCTGGTTACCGAAATCGTCACCGTACCGGCGGCGGGGTCGACCGCACTCACCAGACCTCCCAGCCCGCGCTTCTGCCAGTCCTGCCGTTCCTGTTCATGACGCGCTTCAAGATCGGAACGCGGGATTACAATCACCTCCAAAGCCGCGATCGAGGTTCCGTCGGCAGATCCTTGGCCGCGCACGCGCACTCGGTCCCCAACCTGTAGATCAGCTAACTGCACGGGCGTCGCGTTCTTCAGATCTTTTTCGCCAGGAGCAATTCGCAAGATCCGAGCATTCGGCTGCACCGTCACCACGATGTCCGGGCCGGAATCCGGCGTTAACGTGATGGCGTTACCGGTGATTGCCTTAATGGCGCCGATGCGCCGTGCGACTGCCGGTTGGCCAGCAGTTTGAGCCTGTCCGACCACAGACCCGAAACATTCCGGCAGGACCTGCAATCCGCACACAATGACAACCGGGCTGACAATCGAAAAGACAACCGTCGCAATTGCGGATTTCCTCGTATTCATTCTCTAACCTCTAATTTACATTGTTGCGAACGGCGGAACTCGCTGGTTTACAAAGTTTTACCCAGACAAACCGAAGTATTACAAAGAACACGCCGCCGGTGAACGATTTCCCACAAATGAATCTGTTCTCCGTGTCCGATGACTGTAGAGTCGATTACGAATCCGTTGGGAAGTTGGTTGCGGAGATGGTCCTCCGGATGCGTATCTATCTTACTTGTTTTTGATTTTCTCGGGCTGATGCAAATGGGGATCTAATTCAGGCGCCGCTGCCTCGCGCCGTTCACAGAATCCGTTCGTGCGTGTAACCAGCGGACACCAAGGCCGCAAGCAGTTCTGTGATGTGATCGGGGCCGCGAGTTTCCATAGTAATGTCAATGGCGGTATCCCCGAGATTGACTCCGTGATACGCACGGTCGTATGCGGTCTCGACGATGTTGGCCCGATGGTCCGCCAGGATTCCGGTGAGCCGATGCAATGCGCCGGGATAGTCCGGCAGATGGACCCGCAAACGCACCAGGCGACCATCCTTTACCAAACCACGCTCGATGATGCGCGCGAGTAGAGTGACATCAATGTTACCTCCGCAAACCAGAACCGCAATTCGCTTGCCCTGCAGCGGCAGCTTCCGGTTCAGAACCGCGGCGATGGCGGCCGCTCCCGCCCCTTCGGCCAGCGTCTTCTCGCGTTCAAGCAGCAACAGAATGGCGTTCGCGATTTCTTCCTCTTCCACCGTGACAATGTCGTCCACATATTTTTGCACTAGGGGAAGCGTGCGTTCCCCGGCGCGCCGTACTGCGATTCCATCGGCGATGGTTTTCGCGGACTCCAGCGTAACCGGCTTGCCCTGAGCGACCGCGGCTTTCATGGAGGGAATTCGCGCGGGCTGCACTCCGAAAATCTGCACGGCAGAATTTGTTTCTTTCACTGCGCAGGCAATTCCGCCAATGAGGCCTCCACCCCCAATCGGGGCCACGATGACTTCCACATCGGGATGCTGCTGCAGGATTTCCAGTCCCAGAGTTCCCTGCCCTGCGATGACGGCATCGTCGTCGAAGGCATGAATCAGAGTCAGACGGTCCGATTTACTCTGCTCGACCGCTTTTTCGTAGGCTTCGTCGTAATTCGCACCATGCAGGACGACTTCTGCACCGTAGGCGCGAGTCGCTGAAACTTTGGTAAGCGGCGTGGGAAGCGGCATGACGATACGTGCCCGAATCTTGTGCCGACCTGCATGATAAGCAACGCCCTGTGCATGATTGCCGGCGGACGCGGCGATTACCCCACGGGCACGTTCCTCGCTGCTCAGAGTGAGCAGCTTATTCAGAGCCCCCCGCTCTTTGAAAGCGCCGGTGCGTTGCTGATTATCGAGCTTGAGGTAGATGGAATTGTTGGTAAGCCCGGAAAATGTTTCCGAATGGGTGCAGGGAGAGACGCGAATGTCCGCGCGAATTCGGTTCAGCGCGGACTGGATGTCCGAAAGTTGGATCATGACGCTGGCGCAGTCATCTTACGCCGCTTCGACTTAGTCCGCTCCATGCCAGCTCGGTCCGCGATTGGTGGTCAGATGGCGGTTGAATTCCATTCTAAGAAGCGATTTGTCGTGCGGTGGAAATCACGGGGACAACCGGCCGAACCGGCAGTGCCTTTAAGTAGGCATCGACACACGCCGCCGCCTTCCGGCCTTCCGAGATCGCCCACACCACGAGAGACTGGCCGCGGCGCATGTCGCCCGCCGCAAATACTCCCGCGACTGACGACATATAGTTCTGATCCGTGGCCACATTGCCGCGATTGTCCAGCTGAACTCCTAATTGCTCGATCATCCCATTGCGCACCGGCCCAACGAAGCCCATCGCAATCAGCACTAACTCAGCTGCCATCGTGAACTCGGTGCCCGCAATGGGTTCGAACTTCGGGGGAGGGCCGACCCGTACGCCGTGAAGTTGCTGGACGTTACCGTCCTCGTCGCCGATAAATTTTATGGTTGCGATGCTCCAGTCGCGCACGCCGCCTTCTTCGTGAGCGCCTTCAACTCGCAGCTGCATCGGCCACATCGGCCAAGGCGTCTGCGGGGAACGCTCGTCAGGAGGTTTAGGCATGATTTCAAATTGGTGAACCGAAACCGGCTTCTGACGGTGGACCGTTCCCAGGCAGTCCGCCCCGGTGTCGCCGCCTCCAATGATGACCACGTGCTTCCCCGTCGCAAGGATTTCGGCCGCCGAATCGATCGTGTCGCCGAGGCAACGCTTATTCTGTTGCGGCAGAAACTCCATTGCGTAGTGAATTCCCTTCAATTCACGTCCAGGGACGGGCAGGTCCCGCGGATGCTCGGAGCCGCCGGCCAGCACAATCGCATCGAATTCACGACGCAGATTTTCTACCGGAACGCTCTTACCGACTTCAGCGTTGGTGATGAACTTGACGCCCTCGCCGGACATCTGCTCGAGGCGCCGATCGATGATGTGCTTCTCCAGTTTGAACTCTGGGATGCCGTAACGCAGCAATCCGCCAATGCGGTCTGCCTTTTCATAGACCGTGACTAAATGCCCGGCGCGGCACAGCTGTTGCGCTGCGGCCAATCCCGCCGGACCGGAACCGACTACGGCAATTTTCTTTTCACTGCGAACCTTCGCTGGCTCTGGACGGATCCAACCCTCCAGAAACCCGCGCTCCACAATATTTTTTTCGTTCTGCTTAATCGTGACCGGAGGCTGGTTAATGCCTAAAACACAAGAGGCTTCGCAGGGCGCGGGACAAATTCGGCCTGTGAACTCGGGGAAATTATTAGTAGCGTGCAACTGACGGACCGCTTCTTTCCAGCGACCGCGATAAACCAGATCGTTCCAGTCAGGAATTAAGTTGCTGACCGGACATCCCGTCTGGCAAAAAGGAACCCCGCAATCCATGCAGCGCGCGCCCTGCTTGCGCAGCTTCTCTTCAGGAAAATCCTGGTAGATCTCGAACCAATCATTGACGCGCTCCAAAACAGGCCGGCGCGGAGCCAGTTCGCGCGAATAGTCGATGAAGCCGGTCGCCTTACCCATGTTGCACCTGCTCCGCCTGAGCCAAGACGGGCACGGGTTGGGTTGGGATATAGGATTGGGCTGGTTGATTGCGGCCAATTCCCAGCACGCGCTTGAACTCACGCGGAAACACTTTGATAAAGCGCGATACGGCCGCTTGCCAGTTGTTGAGAATCCACTTCGCTCGACGACTGCCGGTCAATTCCACGTGGCGGGTGACTAGGTCCCGGACAATCTTCACGTCTTGAGCGTCGAGCAAGGGCTCGAGATCGACGGAGTCGACATTGCAACGTTTCTCGGTGAAATCCCCGCGCTCATCAAAAATATAGGCGAGACCGCCGCTCATACCAGCCGCAAAATTTCTGCCACAAGAACCGAGTACCAGCACCAACCCATTCGTCATGTATTCACAGCCGTGATCTCCCACCCCTTCAACGACCGCGGTCGCCCCGGAATTGCGTACTGCAAAACGTTCCCCTGCGACGCCATTAAAGAATGCTTCCCCGCTCGTGGCGCCATAGAGGGCCACGTTGCCAATCAGAATATTTTCCTCGGGCGCGAAGCCGGAAGCCCGCGGCGGATACACGACGATGCGGCCGCCCGACAGACCTTTTCCGACGTAATCATTGGCCTCGCCTTCGAGCGTCAGGGTCACCCCTTTTGCCAGAAATGCACCCAGGCTTTGCCCAGCTGAACCAGTAAGCTGAATTCGTATCGTGTCGTCAGGAAGACCGGCGGAGCCGCAGCGGCGCGCGATCTCGCCGCTCAGCATGGTTCCGACCGAGCGATGGACATTGCGTATGGGTAAGTTCACCTCGATTGGCGAAAGCGTTTCGAGGGTATCGTGGACTTGTCCGAGGATTTTGTGATCGAGCGCCTGCTCCAGGCCATGATCCTGTGCCTGCACGCGGCGCCTTGCAACTCGCGAAGGCACGGGCGGGTTGTAGAGAATCGCCGAAAAATCGAGCCCGCGCGCCTTCCAGTGACCTTTCCAGAAATCGACAGCGGCGTCGACGTCGAGCATGTCAACGCGGCCAACCATTTCGTCGACGGTGCGGAATCCCAACTCTGCCATGTACTGCCGAAGTTGTTCCGCAATGAAGAAAAAGAAATTGATCACGTGCTCAGGCTGTCCCTGGAATTGTTTGCGCAATACAGGATCCTGTGTGGCGATGCCCACGGAACAAGTATTGAGATGACACTTGCGCATCATGATGCAGCCCATTGCGATTAGAGGGGTCGTGGCGAAACCGAACTCTTCCGCGCCCAAAAGGGCCGCAATGGCCACGTCGCGGCCCGTCTGCAGCTTGCCATCAGTTTGTACGCGGATGCGGCTGCGCAAATCGTTCAACAACAGGACCTGCTGTGTTTCTGCTAAACCAAGCTCCCAGGGAATGCCGGCATGCTTGATGGAACTCAACGGCGAAGCACCGGTGCCGCCGGTGTCTCCGCTGATCAGCACGACATCTGCATGCGCCTTGGCCACTCCCGCTGCCACTGTGCCCACGCCGATTTCCGCGACTAACTTGACCGCAATGCGAGCTTGCGGGTTGACGTTTTTCAAGTCGTAGATCAGCTGCGCGAGATCTTCAATCGAATAAATATCATGATGCGGCGGCGGTGAGATCAGACCAACACCGGGGATGGAGTGCCGCAAACGAGCGATGACTTCGTCGACCTTGTGTCCGGGAAGTTGTCCGCCTTCTCCCGGTTTCGCGCCCTGCGCCATCTTGATCTGTAACTCATCCGCGTTGACCAGATAGTTCGCAGTCACGCCGAAACGTGCCGAGGCCACCTGCTTGACAGCGCTTCGCCGCAAATCGCCGCTCGCATCGGGCTTGAAGCGCCCTTCGTCTTCTCCGCCTTCGCCCGTGTTCGATTTGCCGCCGATCCGGTTCATAGCGATAGCGAGAGTCTCGTGCGCTTCTTTGCTGATCGACCCGAACGACATAGCGCCGGTAGTGAAGCGTTTCACGATTTCTTTGGCGGGCTCGACCTCTTGGAGCGGCACCGGCGCGTCGCTCTTCTTCAACTTCATCAGGCCGCGCAGCGTGCACAGGTTGGCGCTCTGCTGATCGATGAGCTCGGTATATTCCTGAAATGTTTTAAAGCTGTCCTGCCGCACCGCCTGTTGCAGTTTGCTGATGGTCTGCGGATTCAGCAGATGATATTCGCCGTTCACCCGCTGGTGGTAACTGCCACCCACCGAAAGCTCAGTTTCAAACTCGGTCAGCGGTCTGAAGGCGTATTCGTGCTTCATCTGCGCCTCACTCGCCAGAACAGAAAGTCCGATTCCCTCCAGCCTCGAGGTTGTGCCCACGAAATACGCGTCGATCAATTCTTGGTTCAGCCCTATTGCTTCGAAAACCTGCGCGCCCTGATAGCTTTGCAAAGTCGAAATACCCATCTTCGAGAAGGTCTTTAGCAATCCCTTCTTGATCGCCTTCATGAAGTGCTTGACCGCCAGTTCCGCCGTAATCCCCTCGCCCAACTCTCCGCGCCAAACCAGATTCTCAACGCTTTCGAGTGCCAGATATGGGTTAATCGCACTCGCTCCATAACCGCTGAGCAATGCAAAATGCATGACTTCGCGCGGCTCGCCCGATTCGGTGATCAACGCGACTTGCGTCCGCGTCTCTTCCCGCACCAGCAGGTTGTGGACGGCCGCCAGCGCGAGCAGGCATGGAATGGGCGCGTAGTCTTTGTCCACACCGCGATCGGAAAGAATCAAGAGAGAGTACCCGGCCTTCACCGAGAGCGAAGCTCTCTGGCACAGTTCATCCAGAGCGCGCTTGAGTCCTTCCTCCCCGTCTTTGGCGCGAAACAGGGCCGGCAGCGTGGTCGCAAGCAAGTCGCGATTCGATACGCGGCGCAGCTTCTCTAATTCGCGATTCGACAGCAGCGGATGCGCCAGCTTCAGCATGTGGCAGTTTTCCGGTGCTTCTTCGAGAATATTCCGCTCGCTGCCGATGTAGCTGATCAGCGACATCATCATTTCTTCGCGAATCGGATCGATCGGGGGATTAGTCACCTGCGCGAAGAGCTGCTTGAAATAGTTGAACAAAGACTGCGGTTTGTCGGAAAGACAGGCCAACGGCGTATCGGTGCCCATTGAGCCGATCGGTTCTTCGCCACTGGCCGCCATCGGCCCTAGAATCATCCTCAAATCCTCGTCGCTATATCCGAAAGCGCGTTGGCGGCGAAGTAGAGTCTCGGCGTCGGGATAGTGCATGCGCGAGGGCTCAGGTAACTGATCGATGGTGATCTGATTCTCTTTCACCCACTCTGCATAAGGCTGCCGCGACGCCAGTTTCTGCTTGATCTCTTTATCCGAGACGATGCGGCCTTCAACCGTATCCACCAGGAACATCTTTCCTGGCTGCAAGCGCCCCTTGCTCTTGACCTGTTCCGGCGCAATGTCGAGTACCCCCGCTTCCGAAGCCATCACGACCAGATCGTCGTGAGTCACGACATATCTGCCGGGCCGCAGGCCGTTCCGGTCGAGCGTCGCACCAATCACGCGCCCGTCGGTAAAGGCAATTGCCGCAGGGCCGTCCCAAGGCTCCATCAGACAGGCGTGGTACTCGTAGAAAGCACGCTTCTCCGGCTTCATGTGCGGATTGCCCGACCAGGCTTCCGGAATCAGCATTGCCATCACGTGCGGCAAGCTGCGCCCGGCCTGCAGCAACAACTCCACCGCGTTATCGAAATTAGCTGAGTCGCTGCCATCGGGAGAAATGATGGGATGAAGCTTCTTCAGGTCATCCCCAAACAGCGGAGACTGCAGCAGGGACTGCCGCGCTTGCATCCAGTTCACGTTGCCGCGCAGCGTGTTGATTTCCCCATTGTGCGCGACGTAGCGATAAGGATGCGCTCGCTGCCAACTCGGAAACGTATTCGTCGAAAAGCGCTGGTGCACCAGGCACAACGCGCTGACTGCGTCGGGATCAGAAAGCTCGCGGTAGAAATTCGCAATCTGCGGCGCCAGCATCAAACCCTTGTAGACGATGGTGCGGCACGAGAGCGACGGAATATAGAACATCTCCGCATCTTCGATGCCGGACTCCCTGATCTCCTTCTCCGCCCGCTTGCGCACGATGTAGAGTTTGCGCTCGAACGCGTCCTCGTCCATTTTCGCTGCGCAACGTACGAAAATCTGCTGAATATACGGTTGCGAGGCGCGCGCTACTCGGCCGATCGCGGACGCGTAGACCGGAGTATCTCGCCAGCCTAGTAAAGTCAGGCCTTCCTCGTGCACGATGCGTTCGAGAATCCCCTCGCACTGCAGCCGCTGGTGCTTCTCCACCGGCAGAAACGTCATGCCGACGCCGTATGTCCCCGGCTTGGGCAGCGAGAAGCCAAGCTTGTCGCATTCGCGCGCGAAAAATTTATGGGGAATTTGGATCAGAACTCCCGCGCCGTCGCCGGTTTCCGGATCACAGCCGCAAGCGCCACGATGCGCCAGGTTCAGAAGGACCTGAATTCCTTTGCGGATAATTTCATGACTTTTCTGCCCACTGACGCTGGCGACAAACCCGATCCCGCAGGCGTCGTGCTCGAATGCGGGATTGTAGAGTCCCTGGGCGGGCGGTAGGCCATTCTTCGGGTTTAGACGCGTCGTCATGGACTTCGTCCAGGGGACTGAATTCCTTTCGAATCACTCGTTCTTGGGCGTACTTCGCGAAGGCGACGGAGTGTCGCACTCTTCTATCGCGCACTTCTGCTCAGGAACAGACTTCGGTATTTTCGTACCTGGCAATGAGCAAAGTACAATGCAGAATTTTGATGCAACCCATGCAAATTTCGGAGCGCATCATGGCCGAATGTATTCCGCGTAATTCATTGCGAACTGCGCTGATTTCGCTATAATTTGGCACAATCCCCATGGACTTTGATCAGCTCATCACGTTTCTGGAAGTTGCCCGGCAGGGCAGCTTTTCCCGCGCCGGGGAGAAGGTTTTTCGGTCCCAGTCCGCAGTCAGTGCACAGATTCGCCAACTGGAGCAGGAGTACGGCGACCGCCTGCTCGACCGTTCAGGCAAGACGGTAAAACTGACGCCGGCCGGCCAGGTATTCTTCGAATATGCGGAGCGGCTGAAGGCTCTGCGCGATGAATCGTTAACGGCAGTGGCCGACCACAGCGGCACTCCGCGTGGCACGCTCAAAGTGGGCGCCAACGAGGCCACTTGCCTTTATGTTCTTCCCGAGGTCTTTGCAGAATACTGCCGCCGTTATCCGCCGGTGCAGATCAGCATCTATCGCAATTTCAGCTACAAAATCGTGGAAAAGCTGGAAAACGGCCAGGTGGAAGTAGGCATTCTCACTTTGCCCATCCAGTCTCCAAGTTTGAAGATTCAACCCATTTTTCGCGACAAGCTGATGGTGATGGTGAGCCCCAAGAATCCGCTGGCCAAACTGAAAGTGGTGCCGGTCAGCGAGCTGGTCAAGCAACCGCTGCTCTTCCCGAAAACAGGCCACACCCGAAGGCTGCTGGATAAACTCTTTCGCCCCCATAGCGCCGATCTGCAAGTGAGAATGGAACTGCCCAGCATCGGCATGATCAAGAGCTTCGTAGCAGCTGATCTAGGCGTGTCGCTCATCAGCGCGTCATTCGCTCGCGACGAAGTGGACGCGGGGCGCGTCAAGTTGATTGATCTTGAGGAGCCCGTCTACCGCGAACTTGGCCTTGCCTACCGCCGCGACCGAACGCTCTCGGTGGCCTCCACAGCCTTTGTCGGTCTTTTGCGCCAGTTTGCAACGCAAATGAAGAAGGCCGACGATTAAGATCGAGGCGCCGTTGTTCCGATGATTTCCGGTTGGAATTTTGAGTTTCCACGGACTGATAGTCTCAGTCCCCGAATTTCGCGGCCTTCGCCGCATCCGCGCCAGCTGCACTCGTTGCCGGTTCGATGATGTGCAGTCCGCACTCGGTTTTGGCGAATCCTGCCCAACGACCTGCGCGCGAGTCTTCCCCGGGCCTCACCGCCCGCGTGCAATGCGTGCATCCAATGCTGGGGTAGTTCTGATCATGAAGCTCGTTGTAAGGCACATTGTGATCGTGGATGTAGCGCCACACCTGCTTGGACGTCCAATCGACAATCGGATTGATTTTCGCCAGACCAAACTTCGCATCCCACTCAACTCTTCGTGCGGTAGATCGGAATGATGTCTGGTCGCGACGAATGCTCGTAATCCAAGCATTCAACTCGGTCAGCTTGCGGCGAAGCGGTTCGACTTTTCGCAGGTTGCAGCAGAGGTCGGGATCCCGCGCCCACAGCGCGGCTCCGTGAGTACGCCCCTGCTCTTCGGGTGAAAGAATCGAATTTACCTTCTCGATCGTGATTCCATATTTTTCTTCGATCCGATCCATCAGGTTGTAGGTTTCGGGAAACAGGAACTCGGTGTCGATAGTGAAAAGACGAAAGTCTTTGTGCGTCCGCGATGCCATATCAATCAGCACCATTCCCTCGGCTCCGAATGCCGAGGAGATGGCCACGCGATCTCCAAATGTCTCGAACGCCCACGTCAGAACTCGCTGTGGAGTCCAATTCTCTGTGGCAGCCTGCACCTCCGCAATCCGCCACTGAATGTCTTTTTGATCTTTGCCTCTCTGATCTTTCCCTCTTTGATCTTTCACGCGAGTGGCTCCTCATTCGTTCCGAAGTCCGCAGCCGAGACGGCGTCTCTAACAGCCGGCATCCTAAATTCCTGCGCAAGCGCCATCGGATCGGCAAAGCGCACCACTTCGCCCACCACCAGAAGCGCGGGACCTGCAAGCTGCGGCGCGTCACTCAGCTCGGCGATCGTCGTACGGTGCGTGCGCTGTTGAATGGTTGTAGCGCGAGAGATAATCGCGCACGGGGTGGTGCCAGTGAGTCCAGCCGCCCTCAGCTTCGCGGCGACATCAGAGTATTTTTGACCCGGCATATAGATCACCAGTGTCGCTCCGCTTCCCGCCAGCTTGCTCCAGTTCGCAGCCTCGCTTCCGGCAGCCTGATGCGCCGTGATAAACACGAGTGCCGATGAGGCCCTTCGGTGAGTCAGCGGAATCCCCGCCGCCGCCGCCGCTCCCAAACCGGAAGTCACACCCGGCACAATCTCGTGAGAAATACCCGCACGCCGCAGCGACTCGATTTCCTCTCCCGCTCGGCCGAAGATCAGGGGATCGCCACTCTTCAGCCGGATCACATCCATTCCGGAATCAGCGAGGGCAACCATCAGAAAGTTGATTTCTTCTTGCTGAATCTTCTTCTTTCCGCAGCGCTTGCCGACGTTGTGCACTTGCGCCTGGGCGGGGATGAGCTTCAGAATCTCGGGAGCAACTAAGTCATCGTGGAGCACTGCGTCAGCTGTTCTCAGCAGACGCAGTGCCTTCAACGTGAGCAACTCTGGGTCGCCCGGCCCCGCGCCCACCAGATAGACCTTCCCCTTCATACTTCCTCTCCTTTTGCGGCTAGCTCGGCAGTTTTGGACACGGTTTCGGATAAGGCTGCTTCCAGCGCTTCCCTGCTGGCCAATGAATGCAGCAAGTCCAGCTTGCGTTTCTTATCGAGATCGCTGGTAAGAATGAGCTTTCGAGTCTCGCCGAGTTCCGCGACCCAAGCCGTGTATCCCGGTCCAAATTGTTTTTCGAGCTGCTGCCGAATCTTCTGCGCCAGCGATGGGCTTTGCCCGGACGTTGAGACCGCAATCTGCAGATCGCCACGACGCACCACTGCGGGATAAAAGAAATCGCACAGATCAGGAACGTCGACCACGTTGCACAGCACACCACGTCGCTGCGCCTGCTGATAGACCCGTTCATTCAAACTGCGCGAATTGGTCGCCACAATTGCCAGGAATGCACCATCCAAATCCTCGGCTGAAAAAGCCCGCAGTTCGAGTTCGATCTTTCCCACGCGCGCCCATTCGCGAACTGCGGAACTCGCGGCCAAGGCAACCACGCGGATGCGGGCTCCGGTATCGAGCAGGCCGCCGATCTTGGGCTCGGCAACCTTCCCCGCACCGATGACCAGGCATTGCCTGGCTTCAAGCTTTAAGAACATAGGAAACAAGCTAGTCACCCAGACCTCCTGCCGACGTCAGACTTCGCGCCGGATCCGGCAAATCGCGAGCGACTGCGGCCACGGACTTTCCGGCCAGAAATTCGCGCAACTCCGGGTCGCTGTGGCGAACAAAGAATCGGCGAAGATTTTCGCCCGGTTCGCGCCGCGCGAGGTATCGGCCGAGCAGACGTTCGAGCGCATCCGGCACTTCAGTCGCCGCGCAGCGATATCCGACTGGCCGCGCCGTAGCCTGATGCAAACCTAAAGCTCCGCCGACGCAAAAGTAGTAGGCGTCGACCAGCCGATCCTGAACCTTGATTTTCTTGCCCTCAATCCCGATATCCGCGATCCAGTGTTGGCCGCAACTGTTGGGACATCCGGTAACGTGTAATTTGAGGTGCTGATCGAAACCTGGCAAACGTTCTTCCAATTCCTCCACCAGCCAGCGCGAGAAAGTCTTGGTTTCGGTAATTGCCAGCTTGCAAAACTCCGTTCCGCTGCAGGCGACGGTCCCGCGCCAGAAAGCGGAACCTCCAACTTTCAACCCGATTGCGTCGAACTCTTTCGCCAGAGGTTCGGCATTGACGGTGGGCACGTTCACGACAAGCAAGTTCTGCATGTTGGTGGCACGCAACTCGCCGCCGGCAAAGCGCTCGGCTAGATCCGCCGCGGCTTGCATCTGTTCCGCCGTGATTCGACCGCGCAACGCCACCGCTCCCACATAAGAAAGAGTCGGCTGCCTCTGCGCATGAATGCCAACGTGATCTCGATAAACGTCGTCGGGCGGCCGCTCCTCGACGGCAGGATCAAGCCGGAATCCGATGCGCTCGTGCAGTTCGCCCAGAAAACGGTCAGCGGTCCATCCGTGCCGCAAGAAGAGAAATTTCAGCCGGGCGCGCTCGCGATGCTCGCGCAACACATCGGAGTCGCGAAACAATTCTGCAATACCCTTGATGACGGGTAGAACCTGGTTCCATCGAACAAACGCATTCAGCCGCGCTCCGAGATAGGGTTCCGTCGACAGCCCACCCGCGACGCGCAGGGAGAAGCCAATTTCCGGCTTCCCGCCAACCTCGCGAGTCAGCGCAGTCAGGCCGATGTCGTTAATTTCGGGATAAGGACACCACACCCGGCATCCGGTAATCGAAATCTTGAACTTGCGCGGCAGGTTGTAAAAGTCAGAATTTCCCGCCAGCAATCGCGATGCCTCCAACACCAACGGCGAGGCGTCCACAATTTCTTCCGCATCCACACCTGCGACCGGGCATCCGGTCACATTGCGCACGACGTCGCCGCAGGCACCCATGGTATTCAGCCCTACTTGCCAAAGGCCGTCGAGCACTTCCGGCAACGATTCGATGCTGACCCAGTGCAGTTGAATGTTCTGGCGTACGGTAAGGTCGGCAATTCCATTCGCGTGTCGTCGAGTGAGGTCAGCGATGGCACGCAGTTGCTGGGAACTCATCATGCCGTTGGGAATGCGGATGCGCACCATAAAGCGCTGCAGCGCTCGGCCTTCTCCGCCCTGCCCGCCGGTCACTCCCGCTCCATCGCCCTGGGTGTACACGCCCCACCAGCGGAAATAAGTACCGACCCATTCGGGCGGGATCGAGTCGAATCCTTGGCGGGCAAAGCGCCGGATTTCCTCCAGTCCCTCCCACGGATTCATCGTCCGCTTCAGGCGCTCGGCTTTTTGCGCTTTGGTCTCTTTCGCTGCATTTGTCATAAAAGACTAAGTCCAGAAAATAAAAAACCCACCGCCAGATTATTCTGGCGGTGGGTTGATGAGTGCCGTATTAAGAAATGATTCTTAGGTCAGCAGCCTCCCCGCGCCAGAGCGTACGCATGCACAACAACAACAAGTGCAGCAGCACATAGCGCGAAGATTGCAGTTCTCTGACATTCGAGTTTAGATTCTAGGTTGAATCGCTTGCGCCGTCAACAATCTTACGTAACGCTTTGGATTCGTAATTTCGATAGAAAGAATCAGAATTTTTATGGCCCTTATCGCAAAGGTTTGACCGCACTGTAGAATCAGCCACTTAGGATCTTAAACAATTGATAGTCGTCTTTGACTGCTTCGCAAGACGCCTGAAAGGTCCAACTTTGATGAAACGTTACCGGTTCTCTTTTTTACTTGTTTTACTCCTTGCGCTTTCTCTACACATGGCTCGCGCACTTTCTCAGACTTCCGGCGCCCGTGATCTGTACAAGCAGACTCTGGATCGACTGGAGGCGCTCACACGCCAGGGTGAGGCCGAATGGCGCTTTCACACCGACGTCCCTCATCCCGAAGATCCAGCGCTGAATGACTCCGCGTGGGGCTTAATCACAGTTAAGAACGTATCGGGGCCAGGCGGACGCAACAAGAGCGAGGAACATTGGACAGGAACCCGCGTCTTCCGCCGCTGGATCCAGATTCCCGAAAAGATCAACGGCTACGCCACTCAGGGCTCGCAGGTATCGATCGATCTTCGATTCGGAAGTCCAGGAAGCTTGAGGATCACTGTCTTCTCGAATGGAGCGATTCTTTACCGCGGCAGCGACGACGATATTCTGCCCATGCTTCTAACCGAGAACGCGCAGCCCGGCCAGAAATTCCTTATCGCAGCGCGAGTGGCCGCCGGCGATGACGTGCAGTCCGAATTCTTTCGCAGCGAGCTCACCATTCAGCCGCCGCATACGCGTCCCGATCCAACTTTCTTGCGCATGGAAATTCTCTCCGCATGCCCTATCATCTCCGCCTACGAAGAAGGAAAGTCCGAACGTCAGCAGCAACTCGACACCGCCGTCAAATCGATTGACTTCTCACCGCTCGATCGCGGGGATCAGGCAGCCTTCGATTCGACGTTGAAACAAGCTCAATCGAAACTGGAGGCGCTCAAGCCCTGGCTGCAGCAGTTCAATATTCGGATCGTCGGCAACTCTCACATTGACATGGCCTGGCTCTGGCCTTGGACCGAGACCGTCGAGGTTGTGCGCAACACATTTCAGAGTGTGCTCGACTTGATGCGTGAATATCCGGATTTCAAGTTCACCATGTCGTCCGCGCGGACATATGAATGGATGCAGGAGAAATATCCCGACCTCTTCCAGCAGATCGAGCAGCGCGTCAAAGAAGGCCGATGGGAGATCATCGGCGGCATGTGGGTCGAACCCGACTTGAATATGCCGGACGGCGAATCGCTGGTCCGCCAGATTCTGGTTGGCAAGCATTACTTTCAGAAGAATTTCGGCGTGGACGTAAAAATCGGCTGGAATCCGGACTCGTTCGGATATAACTATCAACTCCCGCAAATCTACAAAAAGTCCGGAATGGATTATTTTGTCACCCAAAAGCTACTATGGGCACACGAGTTCACCACATTCCCGTACAAGCTTTTCTGGTGGCAATCACCCGACGGCAGCCGGTTGCTGACGTATTTTCCGCATGACTACGCCGGCGGCATCGACGCTGAGCCTTTGGCCACGGATCTTTCCATCTGGATGCCCTCGATCTACGGCAAGACCATTCCGGACAAACCAGAAATGATGCACCTTTACGGCGTGGGCGACCACGGCGGCGGGCCCACCCGCATCATGCTTGATCATGCCCAGCAACTGATGGCCCCAGATACCATGTTTCCAAAACTCGAATTCAGTTTCGCTCGCGACTTCTTCAGCGACATGGAGAAGAAGCTTCCCAACATGCAAGTTCCCACATGGGACGGCGAACTCTACTTCGCCTATCACCGTGGAGTGTTCACGACGCAAGCTGAAACCAAGCGCAGAATCCGGCGTGCCGAGGAAACGGTTCTCAACGCCGAGAAATTCGCGTCGCTGGCTTTGCTCTACGGACGTCCTTATCCGCAAGATGGGATGGAACTGACCTGGAAGAATCTGCTCTTCGACCACTTCCACGACATCATGCCAGGATCAGGCATTGCGGTGAATTATCTGGATGCGAAACGAAACCTGGAAAACGTAGACCGCGCCGCGAGTGACGTCACCGGAGGATCTCTCCGCGAAATTGCCGCCCACATCAACACTCAAGGTGAGGGAGTGCCGGTAATGATCTTCAATTCCCTTTCGTGGCCGCGCACCGAGGTGATTGAAGTTGAGGCACAACTAGCCGCGCCAGCCCGCCAGATCGAAGTGGTAGATTCTACGGGAAAGCCGGCGGACTCTGAACTGTTGTCGATCGACGCAGAAACGCATCGCGTCCGCTTTCTACTGCTTTCGCAGACACCTTCATTCGGATATCAAACTTATTTCGTACGCGCAGCCACGACAGCGCCACCGGTGCATTCTATGTTGAAGGCCTCCGCAGACACGTTGGAAAATGAATTCCTCCGCGTGAAAATCGATCCGCAAACCGGATGTATGACCAGCCTGTTCGACAAGCGGACCGGAACAGAATCTCTCACACCCGCGGAAACTGACACGGGCGGCCCCAAGACAGCAATTTGCGGAAACCTGCTGCAGACTTTCGTCGACAGGCCCAAGCAATGGGACGCGTGGAACATCGATGCAGACTTCGAGAAGCAACATTGGGATCTGGACAAGGTCGACGAAGTCAAGCTCATCGAGAGCGGTCCGCTGCGCGCGATCATCGAAATCAAGAATCATTTTCAAGATTCAACTTTTGTGCGCGATGTCATCCTCTATGCGGGCGTGCCTCGAGTCGACGTGAAAATGCAGACGGAGTGGCACGAAAAACACATTCTCCTCAAAGTGGCCTTTCCGCTCAGCGCACACAACGATAAAGCCACCTTCGAGATTCCTTTTGGGTCCGTCGAGCGTCCTACTACCCGAAACACGCCCGCGGAGCAGGCACAATTTGAAGTTCCCGCGCTGCGCTGGGCTGACGTCTCCGACGCCAAGCACGGATTCAGTCTGCTCAACGATTGCAAGTATGGCTATGATGCAAAAGGCAACGTACTTCGCCTGTCGCTGCTGCGCTCCCCGGAATGGCCCGATCCTCATGCCGACGAAGGCCATCACGAGTTCACCTATTCCCTGTATCCGCACGCAGGAAGCTGGAAGGATGGGCACACCGTCCGGCGCGGTTATGAATTGAATTACAAATTGATCTCGCGACCGATCGATAAACATCAGGGATCACTCGCGCCGGAACATTCTTTCCTTGAGGCGCAACCGGACAACATCATCGTAACCGCGATAAAGAAGGCAGAAAACGAGAACGCCTGGGTTGTCCGCTTCTATGAGTGGGCCGGCAAGAATAGTGAGGTCGCGTTACAACTTCCGCCGGGAGCGCAATCGGCAGTAGAAACCGATCTTATGGAAAAACCGATGGGCAACGTCTCGTTGCGCGATGGCAAGGTTAGTCTTCGCACCAAACCTTACGAAATTAAAACCCTCAAGGTGCAGTTTTCGAGTTTGCCGCAGTCGCCGGCATCGAAGCCATGACCGCAGACTCCACCCAGAGTGGTCCCCTTCTAGGCGTCGATATTGGTGGCACCAAGGTCGCCGTTGGACTTGTGGACCGCGAAGGCAAAATCCTTTCACAAGGCCGCCAGCCCATGATGGCGACTGGCACGCCTGAAGCCGCGCTGCACGCGGTCACCAACGCGATCGATTCGCTGATCACGACCGGCAACGTGATTCAGGGCATCGGAATCTGCGCACCCGGCCCTCTGGATCCGAAAACCGGTGTCGTTCTTAATCCTCCAAATCTCCCATGCTGGCGGAATTTTCCGCTGGCTGACAAAATCGCGTCGATATATCGCGTGCCCGTGTACGTGGACAATGACGCAAACGCCGCAGCCCTCGCTGAAACCCGCTGGGGCGCGGCCCGCGGATTCCGCTACGTTTTCTATACCACAATCGGAACCGGGATTGGAACCGGCATTGTTCTCGACAGCCGCATCTATCACGGCAACACGGGATCCGCCGGCGAAGGCGGCCATGTGAGCATCGACTATCGTGGGCCAATTTGTAGCTGCGGCAAACCCGGATGCATCGAAGTGCTGGCAGCCGGGCCTGCAATTGGCGCACGCGCACGCGCCAAACTCAGCTCTGCATCAGTGAAGCATTCCGCAATTCTCGATCTTGCCAAAGGAAACGTGGCCGCCGTAACCAGCGAAATGGTGGGACGGGCCTATTCCACTGGCGATCCGTTGGCGCGGGAAATTCTTCTTGAGACTGTTGATGTGCTAACTCCCTGGCTGGGAAACATCGTCGATCTGCTCGATCCCGACGTTCTCGTTGTAGGCGGCGGCGTGGCCGCGATGCTTCAGCCGTTCTTCGACGAAATAAAAAATCGTCTTCCGAGTTGTTGCGTAAATCCCCACGCTTCCGCGATTCCGTTGCTGATGGCACACTATGGTGCAGACGCAGGAATAGCCGGCGGCGCAGCCCTATGTTCCGAGAATCTTCTGTAATAAAACCAGCTTGATCACTCGAGGACTCGAATGATTGTCTCGCATTATCTTCGCCGCTTCGCATTCACGATTTTCCCCATTTTTTCTCTCAGTATCGCCGTGCCCCTGCACGGCCAGGAGCTTCCAAAAGCTCCTCACTCGCAGGCTTTCACTCTCACGCCCACGCCAGGTTTTTTCACCGAGCCGGCGATCGCGGTCAATCCCTCGAATTCACAGCAGGTGGTCGGCGTTTTTCAGGATAATGTGCACGCCGCCTACTCGCAGGATGCCGGCCGCACCTGGCAACTTGCCAAGGACGTCGATCCCAAGAATTACCGCATTTCCGGCGACGTCTCGACTGCATTCGATAATCAAGGCCACGCCTTCGTCTGCTATATCGCCTTCGACAAGCTTGGATCTTTCAACTACTGGGCGCATGGCGCGACGCGCAACGGCATCTTCGTTCGCCGTTCACTCGACGGCGGAAAAACCTGGGAGGCAGACCACATTCCCGTCGCCGAACAGACCAACTCTCCGGGAATTCCGTTCGAAGACAAGCCGTACATCGTCGCGGACAACACAAAGAGCAAGTATGCCGGCAATCTCTACATCGGCTGGACCCGCTGGCGATTAGCCGATTCGCAGATGGTGCTTTCCCGATCCACCGATGATGGAAAAACCTGGTCGCAGCCGATTGAGATCGACGCACACCCAGGATTGCCGCGTGACGACAACGGCGCCGCCGAAGGATTCGACGGCGTAGTCAGCCCAGATGGCAAGCTCTACGCCATATGGAGCCAGGATAACGCGATCATGCTTACCACATCGCGCGACGGCGGCAAGAGCTTCTCTCGCGTCCGCCCGATTATTCATACTGCGCCTATCATGTTCGCCATTCAGACTCTCGAACGGGCAAACGGGTTTCCGCAAATTGCCATCGACCAGAAAAGCAAGCGCCTCTACATAACCTGGAGCGACTACCGCAACGGCGATCTTGATGTTTTCATCGCAACTTCGGACAACGGGGGAAGGCACTGGAGCGCCCCGGTTCGCGTGAACGATGATCCAGTACACAATGGAGCGGAACAATTCTTCCAGTGGATGGCTGTGGACCCCACCGACGGATCCATCAATGTTATCTTTTACGACCGTCGGGGCGACCCTCAGAACCGCAAACAGATCGTCGTGCTAGCGCGTTCCACCGACCGCGGCCACACCTTCAACAACTACGCGTGGACGGATAATCCCTTCGAAGCCAGCGGCGTTTTCTTCGGCGACTATAGCGGCATTGCGGCATACGGCGGTCGTGTCTATGGCATCTGGACGGAGAAACCCGCGCCCGCGCCAGAAACGAAGGATAAGCCCGATGCGACGGAAAAGCCTGAAGTGAGGGAGAAGTCGGACGAGGGAAAGAATTCGAAAGATGCGAAGCCGCAGCCCCGAGGCACAATCGTCAAAATCGGAACCGCAGATTTCACGACGCCGGAGTCCACCAAGTGAAAGGCGAAGGGCTGACTTCTACAATCCCGACAATTAAAAAGGCGATCTCCTCAGAGATCGCCTTTCGCATCACGAGGTGAGCTTACAGCGGCTGGACGTTCTCAGCCTGCCAGCCCTTGGGGCCTTTGGTTACGTCGAATTGCACTGTCTGGCCCTCCTGCAGGCTCTTGAAGCCGCCCGCCTGGATCGCCGAGAAGTGCACAAAAACATCTTCGCCATTCTGCCGGCTTATAAAGCCGTAGCCTTTGGCGTCATTGAACCACTTTACTGTTCCTTGTTCTGCCATGTTGATACTGGTGTTCCTTTCAATCAATTTACGCTGGAGAGATTCGGAGGCAAGTACTGGCTGATTAGGCGAGAACTGCTTACGACCGACTCGGTCTAACGCACACGCTGATGCTACGCCGCACAACCAAGGTTAGCAAGCAATTACTGCTACCGCGAAAGTGCGAACGCACGGTCGCTCACCTGGAAATCCCGCCTGCGCCGTTGGGTCCGCCACCCTCTTGCGCGGCTTTGGTCTCTCGGCTTTCCAACTCCGCTTGACGAAGCTCGGTGGCTTCGGCAGGATCGGTTCCCGCCTTCAACGTTGTTTTTTCGAGGAAGTAGCGCCAGCCCTCGTGGCGATCTGACGGGCTTTGTTCACTTTCGAAATTCTTCAGAGTAGACTCCGCGTTGGTCCGTCCTTTAACCACCTCGACGACTCCTGCGGATTCGTAAGTGCGGACGTTGTGGCGAATGACAACGTAGGATGCCTTGAGTTCGTCGTTTGTCAAACACTCTCCTTGTCGGCCTGAAACAAAGACTCTTCTCTGAGAGTATGCGCGAACCTCCTGATTAGCAAGTCGATTGAACTCCGGACCTTGCGTAATTGGCCACCAATCCTGCTCTGGAAATAAGGGTGAAATCAATTGCGTCCTAGGCTAGGGGACCCGCAAGCACAGTTCTCACGCGTTTTTTTTGAGAGTGCCTTGAAATCTTCTTGAATTGCGACTTTTATCGCTTATCCGCGTTTCCCAAAACCTCGGCATCTTTACCGGTGTGGGCCTTCACCGCATCGAGAATGCGCAGGTACTCGTGCTTGTCCATGCGCAAAAAGAACGACTTCGGGACCTCGCCCTCGCGGTAGTCAATCTCGAGCCAGTGACTCCTCGATTTGGTCAACATGACAATCGCACCGACGCCCACCGGGGCGGTAAAGATTGACTCTTCGTTAATTCGGTGCTTCTTGGTGTATTCATACGCACACTTATAGATCTCGTCGTAAGGGATGCTTACTGCGCGACCCTTCAGCGGGCGCACTTCGATTGCCTTGTGATCGTCGCTAAAAGTCAGGACTGCCTTGGCAAGTCTGCCTTTCGAGTCGGGCGCCGCAACGTGACTGAAAGAAGTCTCCTCGGCGACGCCGAAGGTCGCGGCAAGAAAGATGGCTAGGACCGTAGGAATGAGTCTTTTCACGTTGCTGAAAGTATATCGAAAGATAAATTTCAAGGTGGAGCGATTTTTGTTTAACCGTGAGGCTGAACGCTGACGGGTGCCCCACTTCTCGCCTCCTTTGCGGGAAGTGGGAATTCCATCCCTCACCGCCGAAAGCAGACGGCTGAAAGCTGCTTCCACTAAAATCAAACGTTCCACGTCGAATTCCCATGGCGCTGAGAGAGTCAGAAGCGATCGTGCTGCGCAGCTATCCTTTGCGCGAGGCCGACCTGCTGGTCACGTTGTTCACGCGCGCGCAGGGCAAAATCCGCGGAGTGGCGCGGTCGGCGAAAAAGTCGCAGCGGCGATTCGGCGGTGCGCTCGAGCCTCTAACCTATGTACGCGCCTTTTATGACGTGCGCGAGCGCCAGGAGTTGGCACGATTGGATTCCTGCGAGGTGCTGGAGTCTCCCCTAGCCTCGGAAGTCAGCTATGCGCGGGCGGTGGCGCTGGGCCACATTGCTGAATTGCTCGACGAACTGCTGCCCGACCACGAGCCCAACGACGCCATCTTCCGCCTGACCCTTTCAGTGCTGCACGCCCTGACTAGCCCCGAGATATGGATGCCGGTCACCTATTTCGAACTGTGGATAACGCGGCTGGTAGGCTTTCTTCCTGAATTGACGGAATGCGTCGTCTGCGGCCGCAGTCTGAACGGCAATCGCGCCTACTTTCACGCGCTGGCCGATGGCCTGATGTGTCTGGATGACAAGCGTCTGGCATCGTCCGAAATTTCCAGCGCATCGCGGACGCTGGCCGCGCAGATGTTTCGCGCCCCCGTGGAAAGCTTCGCAGGAATCCCCTGGCCCAAGGCGCAGGGCGCCGACCTGCGGAAATTTCTGATTCAAATTTTGCAGCGCCATATCGAGAAGAAATTCGTCACAGCCGGCATGCTGGAGAAGGGCGTATTCTAGCCGAAATTGAGTTCGAGAGCCATTGTTTCGTCAAGTCTACTCGTTTACTTTCGGCCTCGAAACGTACTCGAAGTAGGTATGTTTTCCACGATCTAACTCCCGCCTTCTGAATGCGGCCTGAAAATATCAACGACTTGCGGCGCTTTTCGTTGTCCTCATCCACAGTGGTCGCGAAGGAACGTTTCCAAACGCCAGGGCTGACGGCTACCACCTGCTTCCATTACAATCGTGAATTAACCTGAGCTCCAGCTGCGCTGTAGCCGTTTGAATGTCCACTCGCATTCTGGGGATTAAAGCTAAAAGCCAAGGGCCAAAAGCTGATTCGTGAATCCATCGTCCTCCAATCCGCTGACCTTTCAGGAACTCATCCTGCGCTTGCAGACCTTTTGGGCGGAGCACGGGTGCGTGCTGCAACAGCCGTATGATGCGGAAGTCGGAGCAGGGACGATGGCGCCCGAGACATTTCTGCGGGTGCTGGGACCGAAGCCTTATAGGGTTGCGTATGTGCAACCCTCGCGCCGTCCCGCGGACGGCCGCTATGGGGAAAATCCCAACCGACTCTTCAAGCACATGCAGTTGCAGGTGATCTTGAAGCCTCCCCCAGAAGGCGTGCAGGAGTTGTATCTGGAGTCGCTGGGCGCGATTGGGATTGATCTTCGCCAGCACGACATCAAGTTCGAAGAGGACAACTGGGAAGCTCCAACGCTGAGCGCGTGGGGCGTGGGCTGGCAGGTCATGCTCGACGGCCTTGAGATCACGCAGTTCACGTACTTTCAGCAGTGCGGCGGCGTCGACCTGTTTCCGATTTCGGCGGAGCTGACTTACGGGTTGGAGCGCATTGCCGCCTTTCTGCAGGATGTGGATTCAATCTACGACATCGTATGGGCGCGCGATCCAGAGTCGGGTAGCGTGGTGAAGTATGGCGCAGTGCGCCTGGCGGATGAGCTGCAATTTTCGGTGTATAACTTCGAGGCGGCGGACGTCGACAAGGCTTGGAAGCATTTTGAGTTGTATGAAGCGGAGTGTAAGGTTTTGCTGGAGAAGTATGCGGTGCTGGCAAGAGATAAAAATCCCCGCCCGGTCTCTCCAAACGACGGAGATACAAGAGCTGGGCACACCGATACGGATTGCGATAAGGGCCGCTTTCCAGTGCTTGCTGCGTATGACCTGTGTCTGAAATGTTCGCATCTGTTCAACATCCTCGATGCACGCGGGGCGATTTCGGTGACAGAACGTGTGGGTGTGATCGCGCGCGTGAGGGCGCTGGCGGTGGGCATCGCCAAAGCCTGGGTGGATCAACAGAAGGCAGAGTCATCGCCGAAGTCCGACGACCCTGAACCCGTTCGCGAGAAACAGCCGAAGCACGAGAAGCTGGTGCCGGCAGGTTTGTCATCTTGAGCGGAGTGGAGATTTCGCGAAGCGAAGTTTTTCCCGCAGTCGAAGGATCCCTAACCGCGGTACCAACTCGGCGGTTGCCGAACATTCAAATTCGTGCGTAATGAGAAAAATTGGGACAGGTTGGTGGATCGTGAAAGGGAAAGGGATCCTTCGACTCCGCAGAACGATTCGCTTCGCGAATCATTCTGCTGCGCTCAGGATGACAAGTTGTGCGGTGGGATGGCGGTCACTACTGCGCACTAGAACTTGCGATAGTTAGAAAGTTCTTGTATGCCAGACTTTTTATTGGAGATCGGGTGCGAAGAGATTCCGGCGCGGATGATTGCCGCGGCCTCGGAGGAATTGCGCGACCGTGTCGGGGCGCTGCTAAACCGCGAGCGGCTCACTGGGGGCGCGGTTACGCACTTTGATACGCCGCGGCGGTTGGCGGTGATGGCGTCCGATATCGCGGCTTCGCAAGCCGACGTTACCGAGGAGATCACCGGACCATCGGTGAACGTGGCGTACAAGGATGGTCAGCCGACGCCGGCGGCGCACGCCTTTGCGAAGAAAGCCGGCGTGGATGTGGCGAAGCTGGAAAGGGTCACTACCGCCAAGGGCGAATATGTCGCGGCAAAGGTGACAAAAAAGGGCCGCGGCGCCGCCGAAATTCTCGCCGAAGGATTGCCCAAAGAGATTTCCGCAATTTACTGGCCCAAGAGTATGTACTGGCGCCAGCCGAATGAGCGCTTCGTGCGTCCGTTGCGGTGGCTGGTGGCGATGCTCGACGGGGAGACGATCCCGTTGGAATTTGACGGGGTTCGCGCGGGAAACAGTTCGCGCGGGCATCGGATCCTAACCGACGGCGCTGTGATCATTCCGCGTGCCGGTTCGGCATATGTGGATTCTTTATGCGCAGCAAAGGTTTTGGGACGAGCTCAACGCGAGCACCAGATTCGCAAAGCGCTCGACGCCGCAGCGCGGACCATTCCGGGTGCACGCTGGCGCGAAGACAATGCACTGCTTGACATCGTTGTGAATCTGATTGAGTTCCCGTCGGCAATTCTGGGAAGTTTCGATGCACAGTTTCTGGCATTGCCGGAAGAAGTTTTGGTGACGGTGATGCGCGATCACCAGAAATACTTTGCGGTGGAAGATGCGAGCGGCAAACTCGCGCCATATTTTCTGGCCGTGCTCAACACCGAAAGCGACCCGCAGGGGTTGATCCGTCATGGCAACGAGCGCGTGCTGCGCGCGCGCTTCAATGATGCGCGCTTCTTCTGGGAAACCGATCAAAGGAAATCTCTGCTGGAGCGACTGGATTCACTGAAGAATGTGACCTTCCAAAAAGATCTAGGTAGTTATTTCGACAAGACACAACGCGTGCAACGCTTGTGCAGTTGGCTGAGCGAGATACTCAAGCAGAGCGGGATCGCGGTGAGGCCGGGAGTCATTCACAAGGCGACGTGCCTGTCGAAGACGGATTTGACCACAGAACTGGTGAAAGAGTTCACCGAGTTGCAGGGGATTGTAGGCGGGCTGTATGCGCGGGCCCAGCAACTGGATCCCACCTTGCCCGCAGCCACTCGCTTGGCTATTGCGGATGCGGTCTACGACCATTACAAGCCTGAGTCCACCGACGACGATGTACCCCGATCAACGGAAGGGGCGGTCCTTTCGATCGGCGACAAGGCCGATACGATTGCCGGGATGTTCGCTCTCGGATTGGTGCCGAGCGGATCGAAGGATCCGTTTGCGCTGCGACGGCAGGCCAATGGGATCGTAAAGATCATCGCTGAAAAGAAGCTGCCGCTGCGCGTGGGTGAACTGATGCGCGATGCGCGGGCGGGTTATCAGGGTTCTGAGGCGGAAAAGAAATTTGTACCAGAAGAAAAGTTTTCCGAGTCGGTTGGGTTGTTTTTCCGTGAACGGTTGGAGTTCTACCTGAAGGATGTGTGCGGTTATGCGTATGATGTAGTGAACGCCGTGCTGGCAGCGGATGCCGAGGATGTGGTGGACGCGGTACAGAGGGCTGAGGCGGTGAAACAGGTTCTGCACATGCCGGAGTTTCAAGCGATCGGCTCGGCTTGCAAGCGTATGCGGAATATACTGAGACAAGCTGCGGAAAAGGGCATTGAACCCGCTGCGCGGTTTGAGTATCTGCCAGACTCAGCCGACGAAGAAAAGACTTTGATGGCATATATGGAGCGGACCGGCGAGCGGGTTGAAGCGCATCGCAGTAACAAAGAATATCTAGCGGCGTTGCTCCTGCTTTCTACGGCTCGGGAACCGGTTGACCGATTCTTCGACAAGGTCATGGTAATGGTCGACGATCAGCGGGTGCGGGCGAATCGGCTGGCGCTGCTGCGGACCTTGCTGAAGGAATTTTCCACGATCGCGGATTTTTCGGAGATCGTGAACGAGAACAAGATGTAGGTAGTTAGTCAGAATCTAGGGGCTGAAGCCCTGTTTCCTTCTGAGGAGTCAAGCGCTGCGCCACCCAACATCGAACGAAGGAATTCAGATTCAATCGCAAATCTAGAAAAGGACTTATATATGGCGACGATTACTCTCCCCGAAGTCGAAGCGCAGGAAACCAAGAAGAAGGCTGCAACCCAGTACGTTTACTCTTTCGGCGGCGGCAAGGCTGATGGCAACGGCAAGATGAAGGACGTCCTCGGTGGCAAGGGCGCTGGATTGGCTGAGATGACCAACGCGGGGCTGCCCGTGCCTCCGGGCTTCACGATTCAGACCGAGGCCTGCCGCGAATACATGCGGAGCGGCGCTGTCTCCCAAGACGTTGACCGTCAAACGGACGAAGCGCTGGCGAAGCTGGAAGCGCTGCAGGGGCAAAAGCTGGGCACGGGAGAGAATCCGTTGCTGGTAAGCGTGCGCTCGGGCGCGAAATTCTCCATGCCGGGGATGATGGACACGATTCTCAATCTCGGTCTGAACGACGAGAGCGTGGAGGCGCTGGCGAAGCGCAGCAACAATCCGCGGTTTGCGGCCGACTCCTACCGTCGGTTGATCCAGATGTTCGGCAACGTGGTGCTCGACATCGAGAAGTCGGCGTTCGACGAGGTGTTCGACGCCAAGAAGAAGCAAAAGAAAACCAAGCTCGATACCGATCTCGACGCCAAGGCGCTGCGGGAGGTAATTGTTGAGTATAAGAAGGTGGTCAAGAAGCACGCCAAGCGCGACTTCCCGCAGGATCCGCGCGAACAGTTGACCCTGGCGCGCGATGCCGTATTCCGCTCCTGGCAGAACGATCGCGCCAAGCACTATCGTCGCATGAACAACATCGACGACATGCTGGGCACAGCGGTCAACGTGCAGGCTATGGTGTTCGGGAACCTTGGCGACACCAGCGGGTCAGGCGTGGGCTTTACGCGGAATCCCGCGATTGGCACCAAGGAATTCTATGGTGAATTCCTGATGAACGCGCAGGGTGAGGATGTGGTCTCCGGTGTCCGCACCCCGGTTCCAATTCTCAAACTGCACGAGATTCTGCCTGAAGCGTACAACCAGCTGCGCGAGATCACCACTCGGCTGGAACAGCACTACAAGGACGTCCAGGACTTCGAGTTCACCGTACAGGACGGCAAGCTTTACATGCTGCAGACCCGCAATGGCAAGCGCACCGGGCTGGCCGCAGTTCGAATAGCGATTCAGATGGTCGATGAAGGACTCATCACGAAAGAAGAAGCGATCTTCCGCGTGGAACCCAACCAACTCTACGACTTCCTGGTGCCGCGCCTCGACGAGAAGAGCACCAAGGTGGAAGTGCTTGCCACCGGATTGCCGGCCTCGCCGGGAGCGGCCGTGGGACGAATTGTGTTCACTGCAGATGAAGCTGTAAAGATGGCGGGGCACGACACCACAAAAAACCCTGTGATTCTGGTGCGCGCTGAAACGACGCCGGAAGACATTCACGGCATGGAAGTGGCGAAGGGCATTCTCACTTCCCGCGGCGGCATGACCAGTCACGCTGCTGTTGTGACTCGGGGCATGGGCAAGTGCTGCGTGGCAGGCGCCGGTGACATTGATGTCAATGAAAAAGCTCGCGAGATGAAAGTGAAAGGGCAAACGTTCAAAGAAGGCGACTGGATTTCTCTCGATGGCACGACTGGACGAGTAATCAAGGGCAAGCTTGGCACGCTGGATCCTTCGCCGGACGATCCAGAGCTTCAGAAGTTCATGCAGTGGGCCGATCCGTACCGCAAGATGAAAGTACGCGCCAACGCGGACATTCCAAGAGACGCCATTCAGGCGCGTGCGTTCGGAGCGGAAGGAATCGGACTCTGCCGCACCGAGCATATGTTCTTTGGCGAAGACAAAATTCGTCACATGCGCGCCATGATTCTAGCGGATAACGAGAAGGATCGACGCGCCGCGCTGAAGAAATTGTTGCCGCTGCAGCGTAAAGACTTTAAAGGCGTCTTTAAAGCGATGAACGGCTTGCCGGTGACGATCCGCACGCTCGATCCTCCGCTGCACGAGTTTCTTCCCCGCCGCGAGGACCTGATGGTGGAAATTGCCACGCTTCCACACGCCGGCGCGAAAGAGAAGAAAGTGCTGCTAGAGAGATATTCCGACTACGGCGCAAAAGGTGTTGGAGATCTGAAGAAGCTTCTGCCCGCATTGCTGGCGCGGGTTGAGCAGTTGCACGAATTCAATCCCATGCTCGGACATCGCGGATGCCGGCTTGGCATCACGTACCCGGAAATAACGGAGATGCAGGCTCGCGCCATTTTTGAAGCGGCAGTCGAGGTATCGAAGAAAGGCGTTAAAGTTTTTCCGGAAGTCATGATTCCGCTGGTGGCAACAGTGAAGGAAATGGCGAACCAAGCGGCGATCGTGCGGAGAGTGGCGGATGAAGTATTCAAAGAGAGAGGAGCGAAGGTCGAATACATGGTCGGCACGATGATCGAGTTACCGCGCGCGGCGCTGGTCGCGGACGAGATCGCGAAAGAGGCGGAGTTCTTCTCTTTCGGCACGAACGATTTGACGCAGACGACCTTCGGATTCTCGCGAGACGACGTGAACAAGGTGCTTCCGACATATTTAGCGGAGGGCATCCTGAAACAGGATCCGTTCGCGGCGCTGGATCAGGAAGGCGTGGGACAACTGGTGAAGATGGCGACCGAGCGCGGGCGCAAAACACGGCCGACGCTTAAAGTCGGAATCTGCGGAGAGCACGGCGGCGAGCCGTCGTCAGTGGAGTTCTGCTATCGAACCGGCTTGAACTATGTATCATGCTCCCCTTTTCGAGTGCTGACGGCGCGATTGGCCGCGGCACAGGCAGCGGCGGTTGAGACGATCAAGGTGGAGGGCGGAAGGACAAAATAACATCTTGAACCACAGAGGGCCTGGAGGTTCACAGTGCGAATCTGAACTCTGTGTTCCTTTGTGCCCTCTGTGGTTACTGCACTTTCTGCAGACGCGCGATGAGCTTCTGAGGAAGACTCTCTTCCGATTCCGACCACAGACGACGCGACGTCGCGCGAGTATTCATCTCCGCCTTCTTTGTGAACTCGACAAGCTTCGCCACATTATCGCGAATCTTAATCTGCGTTTCTTCGGTGAGTTCAATATTCTCCTGAACGAAAAGTGAGTCGAGACCAAAATCAATTTCTATGTGTCCCGTCTCTTGATGAGTTCCGTCATCGAATTCTTCCCCCTGGACAATGAACTTTACTAGGCTGGGGATGAGCCTCCACTGATGACCGCTTTCGTCTGGCGTCCAAAGATCCCAATATGCATCGAAGACGTAAGCGTAGTCGTCATGAATAAGATCGGCAGCTACGACCATGGCTTCTTCAGGCGCGATGCCGGGCGAGAACCGGCGTTCCAGAACGCTGGCTTCATTCCAGGTCACAGGTTGCACAGCGGCGTAAGTGATCCCCGGACGCTGCGCCGAAAAAGGAAACTGCTGCAAGACCGCAAACATGTGAGGCAGCATGGCCGGGCCAGAGAAGTCGGGAAACCATAGGCTGAGGTAGAGCGGATCAGGCATACGTAGGGGCGAGGACGCACCTCCCTTCGCTATTGTAATGCGCTGCCAGAGGGTTCGGCGTGGCGGGCAGTGCGACAAGTTCTTCGTCGATGAAGCAGAGTTGCGGCGGTATCGATCGAGGCTATTTCCTGAGAGTTTTTGACACTCAGGTAGGCGACTGTTAACATCACAAGTTCACTGGCACTCCTGCCTCAAGTCGTCCCCGTCGTCTAGCCTGGCCTAGGACATCGCCCTTTCACGGCGGTAACACGGGTTCAAATCCCGTCGGGGACGCCAACAAAACAAAAGATTTATTGGAGTCAGGCCATTTCGCCGTGGGTTTGAAAGGGTTCGATAACAGAAAGTCACTCCTTGAAAGCATGTTCTCCCGCCAGTTCTTATCTCGGCAGCAGAATCATTTTCACCAACTTCGTCTGTGCAGCACGCTTGGTTGAAGTGACTGCCTGGGTATAGGTATCCGCCGTCACTTTGTAGTTCGAGTGGCGCAACAACTCCTGAATCGTCTTGATATCTTCGCCATTCGCCTTCATCAAAGTGCCGAACGTGTGTCGCAGCGTATGCCACCCCACGTTGCCCGGAATCTCTGCCGCTTCGAGCGCCGGCTTGAGATGGGCGCGAAAAAGCGACCCCGGCCAATACGGTTGTTTGCCCTTCTTGTGCGGACTGGCAAACACCCAATCGCCCGGTTGGGCATAGGGAGCCTGGAGCTTCCAATTGAGCAGGACCTCGGCCAATTCCGCGTCGAGCGGGATTGGCTTGCGCGAAGCTTCCGTCTTGCAGCGGGTGATCTTCTGCTTGACCACGGCACGAGTGACGTTTACCTCTAACGCTTCGAAGTTCACGTCTTCCCATTTGAGGCCGAGCAATTCTCCCACTCTCAGACCACTTGATGCATCGAGCAGAACCGCTGTACGGCAAGGCTCCTCTAGATGTGAAAGAAAGGCCTTGATCCATTGGTGCTTGCCGCGTCCCAGCACGTTCATCAGGGACCGACAACTCCTGATCATTCCTACACGCGCCACGACACGCGCATCGGGTGTTCTCGTGTGCTTTCATCTGTCTTGCTAAAGAATTGCGGCTAACGTCTTCTTCGCAGACATCGATCCAGGGTCTCCCTCACTAACCCTTCTTTCCTCCGCTAATCGGAGTGAACGTGAATTCACATCTGCATTCGAGAGTAGCAATGAGGAGGACATGCACGTAACTGCTTTCGTAAGCAAACAAGAAAGCAATTGTGTTCGGGATGCTGTGCCAACGGCCGCGCGGTATGAGTGCCAGGAATAATGATCTGATGAGAAAGTATTGGACGCTAAATACTCTGCACTACTAGGGTGAACCAAACGCAGCGATCTGAGGATCAACGCTGGAGGCTCCCATGTCGCGTTTCACTCAAGTAAACGGTCCGCCCCGGAAGCGACGAGAGGTTCGCTCTCGGTTAACACTCACAAAAGCTTCACTCCTCGCTCTTCTGCTGCTTACACCGCTGGCCCTTCGAGCCCAAGGGAGTCCTTTCGACACTGGTTTTAACGCACTGCAAACACTGTTCACTGGGACAGTCGCGAAGGTCGCTAGTCTGATCGCCATCGTGATCGGCGGCTACGGCTTCGCGCATGGCGAACCCGGCGCAAAGAAGGCACTGGCTGGCGTTGCCGCCGGAACGGGCATCGCCGTTCTCGCCGTAAATGTCCTGAGTTGGCTCTGGGGCGTATAGCGCCAATTTCAACCAGCACCTGGAACGAGGAACTTATGCCCGACAAAACACAGCCAAAGCATCGGACAAATCGAGTCTTCAAGAGCCTGCATAAGCCGCTCACCTACTTGGGCGTGGAGCGCACGCTGTTCTACTTCCTCTGCGTCGGCGCGGTGGGGGCGTTCATCCGAACCGACGGCGATTCGGGGTCATATTGGGGCGGATTGGGCTCCGTTGGCGACCGCATCCCGTTCTCCAGTGCGCCAAGCCGACCAGGCCCCAAATGACTCGGCCCGTAATCGCGTAGCCTCGCCGTCTGGCGGCGAGGGAGGGATAAAAACCCTCACGATTTCCGTTTACCCACCGATACTGGTAGAACAGGCTCCTGACCCTCATAATCCGCGACTCGTGCGGCTTTCGCCACGGTAGCGTTCGGTAGTCCCCGGTGGTCGCCGGGTGCGCCCAAATCGCCACGTCTTAGTAAAAACAGCAAAGCGTCGTTTGACAACACTTCGAGTGTTAGCGTAGTGTTAAGCGAGTGCGAGCAACCCCATGGAACAAACGTACGAGATCGAGTACAAAGGCCGCATCGTTCGCTGTCAAACTGCTGAGGCAGCCACTCGGCTACTTCAGATGTTAGAGCAGGAAGACGTTGCCAAGGACACCCTGCCGTGGAGCTCCCGAGACTTCATGACGTTCACCGACCGCATCAAGCGGCAACAGAGAAAACTGCTGGCTCGACTGCTGGAGTACGGACCGACGACATGGCTGTCCAGCGATAAGCTCAGAAGTCTTGTGGGTGTATCCGGCAACCAAGCACTGGCCGGAACGTTATCTGGCATCACGAAAATTGCGCAAGCTTTGGATATTGCGCCCGAGCGGGTGTATTTGCAGACAACACGATTCAAGTCCGGAAAACCGGACCGATATTACCGCGTCGCGTCAGGGTTTCTGCGCGCTGCCGCAGATCACGGATGGCCTGCCGAGAGCGATCTGGAATCTGGAAGGAACAGTAATTAGCAGGTTCGGCGAGCAGCAATATAGGCGGCTACGTCAGCCCGGTCATTCAGTCTCCTCGGGGCTGACCTGGCCTCTGCATCTTTTGGGTGCGATGGTGGAGGGCTAGAAATGGGAAGTATCCACCGGCCATTTCATTTACTTCCCTCTGGTAGAGCATACTCAGAACACGCGATCTGATTTCCTGCGTACTTGACCTCAACGACACTATTGGTCAGATCCCGTGCGTCGATATGGTTTAGGACTGCTCTGAAAAGTTCCCGCTGCAGAGCGGGCGTGACATTGGGAACAATAATGATCACTCCAGCATGCAGCGGTTCTTTTCCGTGAAGAGCCAGAAAATCGGTCCGATTGTTTGTCACAAACGTATAGTCCTGCTCACGGATGACGGCCATGAGTTGCCAGTCTTTGGAACCTCCGAGACTCATGTAGTTGACATGATTAGCTACGTGACCTGCGCCGTGCGCTAGTTCGACGAGAGATGTGTGTAAGCACTCATCGATCAAGAGTTTCACTGTCGCTCCGCACGCGCACGGCCATGCTGGGTTGCAAGAATGGGTTTCCTTTTTGCCCAAGGGCGAGACGTCGGCCGGCCGCGGCGAGGAAAGGCCTGCACATAAAGCGGAGCAAGCTCGACCTTCTGTTTGTCTAGAGCCGGATACCCTTCCACGATCTCCTCTGGAGTTGCTCCTTGGCTCAACATATCGGAGATCAGTTCGACTGGAATGCGTGTCCCGCGATAGACGGGCGAACCGCGCATAATCTCAGGGTCGGTAACAATCATGTTCTTTGCTCGCTGAAGTCTCTTCAAATCCTCGTCGAGTTCCAGCCGTACCAACTTTACCTGGATTATTAGAGCTGAACCTTCCGTTAGGCAGACGACGTCAATTTCGGGAGATGACTCAATCTTTTTCGCGATGGAGCGACGCGCGGCAATCGGCAACAACCGGACTCCGTTTGCTTCGAGGCGTAAGTATAGCAACTGCTCCCTGGTGAGCATTCGTTGGATGGAACGCCCAGTGCGGAGCAATCGCGGCCGAATGAGGCGACGTTCGATGAGCTTATGAACTGCGCGAAGCGGGAGATTCGCAACCGCCGATGCCTGTGCCGGAGTGTATTCCATGGTTTCCATATATTTATTCTACCCCCAAGGGGATAGAATTAGCAAGTTTCGCGACGGTGAAACATCCAAGGACTATGCCATCCTTGATCCAGACTCCAAGGGGCGCCTGCCGATTTTTGTTGACACGCAATGTGGTAGGTAAGTAGCCTACCAACCATGCCTCCCAGTTTTGGCCAGCGGATCAGGGAGTTGCGGCAAGGTCGTTCTCTGTCACTTCGACAAGCCGCAACGGAGCTCCGCATCAGCCATCCATACCTCATTCAAGTTGAACAAGGCGTCGAAACACCATCGGAGGAATTGATTCGACGCATAAGTTCGTTTTTTGGCGTAGACGCAAACGAACTGGTCTTCAGCGCTCGAAAAATCGATCAGACTATTCAGAATGTTGCTACGGCGTTCCCCGATCAAACCGCTCAGACGCTCCAAAACTTTCGAAGGGATGTCTTCATTTCTCACCGAAGCACCGATAAGGTTTGGGTCCGATATCTCGCGCAGGAATTGGAGAAAGTGAACGTTGCAGGTAGTCCCATCCGAACGTGGGTGGACGAAGCCGAGATACGACCGGGCCAGAGTATCACCGGCGAGGTCAATAAGGCGTTAGAAACCAGTCGCTTTGTCGCCTTGGTGTTAACCCCAGACTATTTTCAGAGTCCATCTGGTTGGACCGACGCCGAATGGCAGGCTGCACTCTTCAAGGACCCTGCTGGGCGCCAGGGCCGGGTAGTACCGCTCTTGGTCAAGGACTGCCCTTACATACCGGCACTGCTGCGCCATTTGAACATGGTGGACTTTCGCGACAAACGCGATTTCCAACAAGCCCTAACTAGGCTTGTTTCGGCAATTGCGGGAGAGCCATCCAGGACTTCTGCAGCTCGGGGGCAGCTAATAACCGAGTCCGGAACTGTCGCCCAAGAAAGCATTGTTGCGGACCGTGCGCCCATTCAGAGTAGTCCTGATCCGACCGACGAAATTCTCCCGTGCAACCTTCTCCCCGTGCTTTCAGCACCAGACTTCATTTGGGTCGCGCCATTGGCGAAGGCCATTCCTTCGGACAAGGGCGCATTGAAGGAGCACATCCATCGACACCTGACTGCGATAGGCGAACCGATCTATACACCAGTATTCGCATTGCATTCGGGCAATGTTGTTTCGTTTCATGATCTGAGCGCCGAAGAAGGGCCTTTCAGTACAGTTGTATTATCTCGCGAGACTCGACGCGTTCCAGTTGCGTCGTATCTGACTACTCCTGACACACAAAGAATCTTCATCAACTTGCTCAACATGCATATCGGTCGCCATTGTTACGGTTCTCGCGTTGGACTGGTAACGGCACCCGACGATCAACGCAGGCGGTATTTCTTCCCGGTCGATGAAGACGCGAAAGATAAGGAGTTCAAGTGGCGGCGGAGCGCTCGACCGCGCACCGTTGCCAAACATTACCGTGATCGAGAGGGGAACCTCACATTCTGTCGCCACCTGGCTGCCGAACTTCCAATAGCGCGTCTTGGCGAACGCCTCTTTCTCAAGATCATTCCCACTTGGTTGTTCACCACTGATGGCCGCGCTCACTCGCTGATGAAGGGAAAGAGGGTGGGAGTGCTCGCAATGCGATGGTTAGGGCGGGAACGCAACGTTCAAATCCTTTACCACACGCGATTCTGGGCGTACGTGCTATCGCAAGGCCGATCAGTCATTAAAATCCACGCGGGAGATCAATCACTGCTCATCGACACCCAACCAGCCTTTGTGAGACTAAATTTCGGAATCAAGGACGACCATCTGAATCTTGAACGCATAGTGCAGCAAGTTGCTGATGACTTCGATTGGAACGAGGACGAGGTGGTGGCGCAGCTTTCGCGTGGAAATGACGATGAGCAATAAAACCGATATTGATGCGGCCCAGTACTGGCAGAGTGCGACCGCCAGCTTTGAATCAGGCGTGATTGCGGAGCCGCTGCTATTGTTCGGAGGACACCGCTCGCATATAGACCCCAAAACGGGTCTTTCGCTTTATGGTCCCTACACCGTCAGCGATCAGGAGCACCCTCCTCTGACCAGTATTACGGTAGGTTTTGTCGGTCCGTCTGCGTTGCTGTCTGCAGCCACGAACTGGGTCGCGCGTTGTCAAACTGCCGTATTCAACGATGGGAGTCAGCCATTCCTCTATCCACACTTTCCGGGCTTTAGTAACACTTTTCCGTTTCAGTGTGGATTGACAATTGGTGATTCATGGCGAGAAGTCGTCAACGATGTGAAGCTCGCGACAGCCTTGCGAAATCCCGACCGAGCAAAACGAATTGCCGAAGTTGCGGAGGTCTACGCAGCTGGAATTCACAATTTGTCCGAGCGCCAGCCGAAGCCGAACGTAATAATTTGCGTGTTTGCAGGTGCGACGGCTGACCAATGCCGACAAGGAGTTCTCCGGGTTGGTGGACGGAAGTCAAACCAAAAGCGCAATAGCTCGGCCAGCCTGCAGCAACTTCTATTTGGACCTGAACCGTCAAAACAGGCTGACGACGGAGAAGCACCTGCGGGCGATACCCATCACGATCTCCGGCGGGCACTGAAAGCGGAGGCGATGGCGTTTGGATTACCGACGCAGATTCTGCTTGAGGAAACTTTCCGACCCCAGAGCAACAAAAGACAGGATGCCGCGACCACAGCATGGAACTTCTTTACAGCCCTTTACCACAAAGCAGACGGCCACCCCTGGCGATTGGCGGACGCGCAGCCGGGAACTTGTTACGTTGGAGTCTCCTTTTTTCGTGAATTCACCCAAAATCATCTTCGGACGAGCCTCGCACAGGCCTTCACGCACACAGGCGACGGTTTTGTACTTCGCGGGAAGCCGTTTGAATGGGACCGATCACAAGGGCCTTCTCCGCATCTGTCGAAAGCGAACGCGCGCGACCTCCTTGCAGAGGTCATTGAGGTCTACAAGCGTCACCGGAATGTGCGACCCGAACGTGTCGTCATTCACAAGTCCTCTCGATTCTCGGCAGATGAAGTGCAGGGATTCAGGGAGGCCCTGCAAAGCATTCCATTCTGGGACTTGGTTGCGTTTGGAAAGAGGGGAACTCAGTTCCTGAGATTGGGCCAATACCCTCCTCTGAGGGGTAGCTGGGTTCGTTTCGATGACACAAATTATCTTCTCTATACGCAGGGATACGTACCATTTCTCCGAACGTATCCTGGAATGCGCTCTCCGCAGCCACAGGAGATATTGGAGCTGTTCGGGACCTCGCCGGCAGACACCGTGATGCGCGAGATACTGGCGCTCACCAAACTCAACTGGAACAGCGCCGACTTCTCGTGCGATGAACCCATAACTCTCGCCTTTTCACGCAGAGTAGGGGAAATCCTTGCCGAATTGAAGCCGAGTGTCAATCCACAGAAAGAATACAAGTTTTATATGTGACACATGATCAGTTTGAACAAACTCGCGGGCCTGATAGCAGCGGTCGGTTTTTGTCGCGCTGTCTTTGTTGGAGCGATGTGCCTCCTGATTGTTCATGTTGTCACTTTTGAGGAGTTCGTAATCCTTGCTCTTTTCGGTTTCGCAATAGATGGTGTATCTGTTCGTACAGTGAAGTCAAAACGACAGGGCAACGGCAAAGGTCGCGAAGGCGTTATAAGGAGTGCCGTGAACCATATGCAAACCGCGAATGTAAAGCGTCGAGGCATTGCGGACGTGCTGAAGCGCGGTGGCTGTTCTGACCGCTAGTAAGAGACGACTGGAGTTGAGGAATTGACCGCCTCAATCACATGGGAACACGGGCGCGAACTGTGGAGGATGGAGCTTTCGAGGGATAGGAAGAGCCGCCTGCCAGAGTGGGTGTCCTCACAACAGTTGATCGTATGCTCCCTCAGTCATCAGGCGTTTTATTTCAGCTTTGAAAACTTCCCCGTGATCGTCGTTAGGATCATTCTTCCCCGTAATATGTAGATTCGCATGAACCAACTCATGCAGGAGCGAAATTCTCAGGCAATTGCTGAATTGCAAAAGCTCGGAAGAGACCATTATCGAGCCGCCTTCCGGTGTGGGGCTGAAACAGGCGGTTGCTCTCAGTTGTTTGTTCTGCGGCAAATCGGCGACGACGGTGATCTTCCGATCCTCAAAATACTGCTCCTGATATTCGCTCATCCACTGACACACGTCCTCAATTCTGGCCGCTGACTTTACCAACGCTCCCTCATCGTCCTCGAAATGAGTTCGCAGCACGGTTCCGCGAATGAGCGGTACATTCGACTCGGTTTGATTAGCTACGGGTTCGAGCAGTGCGGCAAAATCTGTTGCCGGGTGCAAGTGGTCCTTCAGCCAGTCTTCGATTTCCCAGCGCGTGAAGTCTCCAATTTCACTCAGAAACTGTGCACCGCTCTTCGACGCAGAAGTGAAAGTCAGCCGGAACTTGCCATCGTCAAGCTTATAAATGTGCGCTGAATTTGCATTCATGCTGGGATTATACTGAACCAATCAAATGGCAAAATCCAACTTAGCTGTCGCGGATACCTGGGTATTTTCAACGCCTTGGCATGTCTCCGTGGCTGCGGAGTCCATCACGGCTGCGCTCTTCGCGCAGTGCGGTTATGACGTGTCGGTGCAGTACGGCGCTAACCAGCCAGAATATGACCTAATGGTCGCCAAGGGAGAACGGTTGTTGAAGATTTCAGTCAAGGGAAGTCAGGATGGCGGATGGGGCCTGAGCCAAAGCTTTATGAAAAAGGGCTCTCGCGACTATCACGGTGCCATCAAAACGTGGGTAGATCGGCACAAGCCTCGAACTGTTCTTTGCTTTGTCCAGTTCCAAGGTGCAAAGCTAACCGAGTTGCCTCGGCTCTACCTCGCCACGCCTGCGGAAGTCGGGGATCGGCTGCGTGCCAGTAGGAAAGGCATAGGCGAGACGATTCTGTGGGAGCGGCACGAATGGGGCAAAAGAGCACATGCCTCAGGAACTATCGAAGAGATACCGCTCCTGTGGAAGTTTTCATGTCAAAGAATCGAGTCTCTCTTGAACGCCGCTTAATGTGTGATCTATTTCTCCATGGTCGAACCAGCGACAACACGAACCCTTTGGGCAGAAAGGCAGGTCGAAGAGGTACTGTCTCTGCCGCTCATTTCGGAGTTCGTTTTTCGCAGCCCAAAACACAACGACCCCAACGAAAAGGAAGTCATAGACCACCTGATCGTGCACAAAGGCGACGGCATCCTGATTTCTCAGAAGGCGCAGGAAGACCCCACGAGCCGCAGTATCGAGAAGAACGAGTTGTGGGTTCTGAAGAATATTCAGGACGCCTTGAAGCCGATTTGCGGCTCAATCAGAAAGCCGGACGACCGCCCGAAGTGGTGTGACCACCCACGCAGAGGCCGGGTTAATTTCGCCACTCTTCCCCGCATAATCCACGGAGTTGCGCTAGTGGAAACATGGCACCCCGTTGATCTCAAGCAGATCGCGGACGAGTTGCCATTGGAGTATTTGGGCGTGCCGCTAACCTACATGTCCATTAACGATTTCCTGAACATCGTCTGGTAACTGAGAACACTGCCTGAGGTTCTCGAATATCTGAATGCGCGACGGGAGTTGCCAACCGCTTGCCTGCGTGTGGTTGGCGATGAATTGCCTTTCTACGAGTTGTACATGATGAACGGGGGCACACTTAAGGGCTGCTTCGGACACGCGGATGCTCGACGCGCTACAGAAACTCATGATGATTTGCTACGAGAAGCGTTGGATCGCAGTGTGGGATATAAGTTCTACAGCAGTCAAATCGAGCACATAGCCGATTCCCTTTCCCAGAGAGACCCGAATTATGCTGATGGGCTACCACCTGAGGCTGTTGCGCTGTTCGACAAGGATGGCGAACGGAAAAACTATCTGATCTTGCAGGAAGTCTTGACCGACATGCGGTTGACTGAACGGGCGTCGATTGGGAGGCAATTTCATACCGTAGCTGAGGCGATGGTCGGAAAAACCAGCGGACTCACCATGGCAGCTATCCATTGCGATGGTCGAGAGTGGGTATTCCTTTTCATCTCGTCCAGAGGAATTCCAAAATCTCGATTACACGACATCGCCACAGGCTTAACCAGAGGGGCTCTAGCCCATTATCAGAAGAAGAACTGTTTCGTGATAATCGACCGTGACGGGCAGCACTATGACCTGAAGCTGTCTAACCCGGACTTTGAACCGAACGCGGATGACATCGCAATCGGCGAAAAACATTTCGGGCACCTGCGTATGAAGACGGTGGACGTCAGCCGCCTGTGACGCAGAGCAGCCTTGACCCGAGCTACAATGAACATTCCCACAGAAAAGCCTTCGCCACTCTCGCCACAAGAGATTGACGATTTCATTCACAAGTTTACGACCGACTCGAAGCACGTGTTAGCTTTGTTAGCCACTCTTGGCGTGCATTGCATCGTGAACGGCACCGCAAGGATTGTTGAGGGTTCCCTTATGGTGTCCCCGCAGCATGATGTCGGGATGGTCGAAACTTCAGGGCTGAGGGTAGAAATAGCGCCGTTGCGAACCGCTACCTGCGCTTTCATAGACCCCAGAGAGTTTAAGTCTGGACCTTTCGCTTCATTTTTCGATAACGAAGTGCGGCTCAACTTCTGTCTCTGCTTTATGTTCCCGCAGGGAGGATTCCTCTGCCTAGCCGAGGTCACGAATTAGGATCTATACTCTGCCGAGCGGGGTGAACAATGACAAGCAACATTGAAAATGAAGTTACGCTTTGGTTTGACAAGAAGGGTAACATCGAAGTGCGCTGCGGTAAATGCCAGAGCAAGCCAGAAGTTGCGAAAGGGGTGCAAGGCTGCGATCAGATGAAGTACATGCTCACCTGTCCCAAATGCGGAACGACTCTTGTTGAATACGGCAGCCCGGAGGAACTAGCTACTGACCTGAGCCAGATCGTGGGAAAGTGGCGGCTATAAAAGTTGGGCGGAGGACCGAAAGTGATTATCCAGACCAACCCTGAGATGTTCTCCAGAACCCTTCCAGTTCACACGGTCACGAACATCAACCGTTCCACTGGCAGCGTTACACTCAGCGGATCAGATGGCTCATCGCTCGATGTTCGACTGGATTCGTGGGGACCGTCAGAAGTGACGCAGCCCATCATCGGTAGCAGGGTTCAACTCTTACCTGACGAAAAATGACTACTCCCCACGATCCGGGCTTTATTAAAGAGGTCACGCATAGCATCTCCAAGATTGTGGACATCCTCACGCGACCATTTGAAGTCGTGTCGAAGGCGGTAGCGGATCGACTGGAACGGTGGTTAAAACGGAAACCCAAACTCTTCGTGAGATTCCATCCGCAGACCACATTCTGGTGTCTGGCATTTGCTGGTGAACAGAAGGGAATGCAGTTGGTATTCATGGCCGACTTCTCGCAGGACGATGAGAAAGAGCCCCTCCTTCTGATCGATGCATACATCAAGGGCACTAAGCCGTGGGTAGCACGTGGCGATGATCCGATCAAGGTTGAGCCCGGTCATTTAATCAGGGATAGATACGTCAACGGCATCTTCGTGAGTCCTGTCGTTGGCGAACCCGGAAAGAACTGGACCGGAAGACTCATCTTCATCGATCAGTTCCACAGGGAGCACAAGACGGACAAGCAACAGTTCGTGTGGACGGGTCCTACCGAGCATCCGGCGAAGAAGGGGAATTAAACGAGTCAATGCTCATCCTCAAAGAGCATTAGCCATTCAGCCTCTTCTTCTAAGCTGCGAGCTGAGTAATGCCCCGAAAACTTCCGCCCAGATCAAAGATGAACGTGTACGGAGAATACTTCTGCAGGTTCGTAATCAGGAAGTTCAGGAAGAACGATTTTCCCGATCCTGTGCGGCCTAGCACAATCGAGTGTGCCGTGTCCTGATAGTGCAGATTGAGAAAGTAGGGCGTCCCATAATTGGTTTCGAGGACGGCCAAATATTCTGAGTTCAGATGCTTGTTCCGACGCTCTCCCGTGTGCAGTGTGAACAGGAATGAATAGTCGGCATAATTGGTATTCAGCAGCCAGAGATAACGCAGATTGAAGTGCCGGTTTCCCGGTATGGTCGCAAAGAACGCGTTGAGCAGGTTGTACCGTTCCTCAAAGAGCAGACCGTCGTGCATCGAGAACACTTTGTAGAACTCAGAGCAGGCTTTCTCAACTGCGGCTAGATTCCGGTCATAGACCACGACCGATAGAGAGAACTCACCGAAGTAGTTGCCGTTCAGTTCGATTTCCTTCAGGCACTCACCAAGGTTGCGCACCAGCGATTCCTTTGAATCGTCCACCAGCAAATCGCCGGGATTCGTCGAGTTGTCCGCCTTGAGCTGGCTGAACAGCGAGGTCTTGCTGTTATGGAAGTGGCGTCGCATCGACTGAATCCGCTTGCGAGACGCTGTATTGTCCTGGGGCTTCCATTCGGTAACGACGTGGTAGCTCGCCCCGACCTCAAACAATTGTCGGAGAATCAGGGGCCAGCTTTGGGCGGTAGGCTCTTTCAGCGTGAGGACTTTCACGTAGTAGTCGTCAATCAGAAGATGCCCCGGATAGCATTCAAGAGCAGAATCCGCGAGGTAGTAATCGACGTGCGTGTCGTACTTCAGCCGCGCACGTTCAGTTTTTACGGGAGAGAAGTTCAGCAGTTGTTTAAGCACTGTGAACGCGGCCTGCTTCTCACACATGCCGATCTTCACGAAATCGCTGACCTGCAGAACGAAGCTGCGGATCTGATGGAGCAGCACGCGATGCTGCTTTTCAACGGCATCCGCGATAAGAACTGTCTGCTTCTTGCTGCTCAGATACCCCTTAAGCTCCTCGACCGCCTGTTTCGGTTCGGAAGCAAGGTTCTGGAGGGTTCTGCCCAATCTGGCCTGATACCGGAATCCTTCGCACAAAATCACGTAACAAATGCGGAGCGAATACAGCTCTGCCGACTTCTTGTCGAAGTAGGCTGCGCGATCGTCAATCGCTTGCTTTACAACCGGATTGCTGTAGCTGCCGTGAGGAATTTGTTCGTGTCGAGACTTAAACAAGAATTGATAAACGCGAAATTGCGTCCCGAGCAGCCGCAGGGCTGATTCCAAACGCTTGGCCAAACCGTCGGTCTGCTTGTGATCCAGGCATTCGTAATCGACGCCTTCGACGTTCAGCACTATGCCGAGATCGCCGGCCTTCGTCAGAAATACATGCTCATCAAGAAAGCCGTAGACGCTGACGTTCTCACTGAGAGCGCCCGTCTCTCTGTAGTTCTTGACGATCTTCGACAGCTTAAGCATGGTCGATCACCTGCACGCTCTGTTCGCTGTACTTCGCCGGATCGTACTCACGCCGAAACTTGCTGGAGTTGAGCAGAATTCGCAAAATCTGCGGGTCTGTCCGCGTGGCCCATTGCGCCATTAAGAACAGACTGCCGAAGATCAGTAAAGCCATGACGAAAAGTTCTTACTAATACTTTTCCTTGACTATTGGTTCCTTAAGTAGACATAGGGGTTCGGCTGCACGCCGGAGACGCCGGCCCGTGCCAGAAGGGCAGAGTGATGCTCAACACGCCCGAAATGCGTCATCTACAGGCGGTTATCGTTTTGGCAGAAGAACTGAACTTCACGCGAGCCGCCCAGATACTGCGGATTGGACAGCCCGCATTGAGTAAACAGATCACCGAAGTTGAGGGCCTGCACCGCCTTCAGCTCTTCACGCGGAAAAAGGGACGGATCGTGGAACTTACGGAAGCCGGTAGAGCGTTTGTCGAAGAGGCCCGCGCCGCACTTTTCCATGCCGAGAGGGCTATTCATCTAGCCCACGCTGCTCACGAGGGTGCCGATAATGTCTTGCTGATCGGACATTCGCATTATGCCGACCATGCGTGGATCTCCGCTCTCTTCGCAATTCGTTTGCCTCTCTTTCCCAAGCTCAGGGTGCGCCTCGTGACTCGATCTGCAATGGAGTTGGCTCGCGGTGTTTCGGGAGCGGAACTAAATCTTGCTCTCGTGACCGCGCCGCCTCTAGATGCTCAGACCACTAGAGTCCCTTTCGCGCGGGCGCCGCTGCATGTGGCACTTCCAGAGACTCATCCATCTGCGCATAAGGAGCAAATTGCCCTCCGGGATCTCGCATCGGACGAGTGGATCATGCTCGCTAGAAACGTCCATCCCATCATCCACGACGCAATCCTGCAGACCGCGCAACTAGAGAGAATCGCTCCAAAGGATGCTCATGACGTTATGACAGCACATCAAGCCGTTCATCTCGTCTCCGAACATGTGGGAGTCGCAATCCTTTTCAAGCCTGGAGATCTTCGGTTTCAAGAAGAAGGTGTAGTAATAAAACCACTTGCGGATTCGGCACTGTGGTTTGAGACCTGTCTGATAATGCGAGCGGAAGATAGTTCGCGAGCGGTAAACGAATTCGCCCGATCATTCCTTCGGAGGTTCGCACCTCAAGTGCTGCCAGCCAAGCAAATGGATCTGCCGTTCCAGCTTAACGGGATTAAACCTAGTCCCAGCGGAGAGATGAGGGCTACTGACAGGCACCAGTCGGCGCCGCCTCCCGAGAACCGCGC
>CAWCVQ010000011.1:0-65101 GCA_963799025.1 uncultured Acidobacteriaceae bacterium
TCGGCAAGGCATGGTCTGTGGCTGCGGGATGGTTCGATTACAACAACGATGGGCTGCTCGATCTTTTTGTCGTCAACTACCTCAATTACAGCATCAAGACGGCAACTCATTGCGTTCAACAAGGACTTCCAGCTTACTGCAGCCCGGTTGATTTCCTGGGAATGCCGAACATCCTCTACCGCAACAACGGAGACGGAACTTTTACTGATGTCTCGGAACAGTCTCACATTTCTCAGTATGTTGGTAAGGGAATGGGACTAGCGTTTGCCGACTATGACAACGATGGCTTTACCGATATTTTCGTCTCCAACGATACCTTCGAGAATTATCTTCTGCACAACAATGGAGACGGAACGTTTAGCAATGTCGCGATGGCCGCCGGAGTGGCCTACAACGCGTATGGAAATGCTATTGCCGGCATGGGCGCGGATTTCCGGGATGTTGACAACGATGGAAAGCCGGATATTTTTGAAACCGCAATGTTTCGCGAAGGGTTCCCGCTCTACAGGAATTCCGGGGATGGTCTGTTTCAGGACGTCAGCAGCACGGCGGGATTGAGTGTACTGACCAGCCGCTCGACGGCTTGGGGGACGGGGATTTTCGATTTCGACAACGACGGGAACAAGGACCTGTTCACCGCCAACGCTGACATTCTGGACAATGCCGTGGAACTCGCCCACCGACCCTTTGCCCTTCCCAATCAAGTGTTTCGCAACCAGGGCAACATGACCTTTGAGGAAGTGAGTTCGAAAGCCGGGACGTCGTTCTCAATTCCGGCCGCCCATCGGGGGTCGGCCTTCGGCGACCTCAACGGTGACGGCAAGATCGATGTCGTCGTCACGGTTCTAAACGGCCCGCCCGAAATCTGGATGAACCACTCCACCGCTGGAAACCACTGGATCATTCTGAAACTGATCGGCGTTAAATCCAATCGTGACGGGTTGGGAACAAAAGTTAAAATAATCACCGCTCTGGGTACCCAGTACAACCAGGCGACAACCGCAGTGAGCTACAACTCCTCCAGCGATAAGCGAGTACACTTCGGGCTGGGCTCGGCTGCTGTCGTAGAGGCCATTGAGCTCTCCTGGCCGAGCGGCATCAAGCAGGTTTTGAAAAGCGTCAAGGCGGATCAGATACTCACCGTGACGGAAGGTGCGCATGAGCCGAACTGAACTTATTTTTGCGCGAGATTGGCCGACAAATGCTGCGCCAACTCCGTTTGTCCGTTGCGGATGAGAAGCTCGTTCAGTTCTTTCATGACTTCGGGGTTGTTTCTTCCATACGCCGCCACGGTTTCCGCAGTCAGGTTGGCCTCTGGGACCTTTCCCACATGGAAGTAGGAATCGCAAAGCATGTAAAGCAATTCGGGAGTCGTAGTTCTCGACCTCGCCAGCTGCTCGGCCGCGTCGGACCAAAGCCCTTGGCGGTACCGGACCTCGCCCCTCTCAGCAATCGCCACCTGATAGTTCGGATCGTTCGCGAGTTCTGCCTGAAAATCGTTTTCGGCGGTCTTCAAATCGCCCTGTTTTAGCGCCAGGATTCCCTCGTAAGTATGAGCTCCGCGAACGGTGGGTTGAATTTCCAGCGCATGACGAAGGTTGCGCAGGCCAGCCTCCGTCTCTCCCAGGAAGAGATACAGTTTTCCAATAAATACATACGCATCCGCCTGAGTGGCGGCGGTTCCCTTGAAGTGCTCTCGGTACAGCTGCAGCGCATCCGCTTCGCGATGTTCGGCGAGCAATTGACGGGCCTGAGCCCGAATGGGACCTTCGCGGTTCTCGCTTTCCAGGGAGCGGACGAACGTCATTTGTTCCATCATCAACTGATGCAGTGCCGCCTCGTGCTGAGCTTCCGCCGTTCTGCCCATCGCGGCAAACGCCCGTGACAGATAAAAATGTGCCAGGAGCCGTGTCGGATCCAGCTGTAACACCGATTGCAATCTATCGACTGCGGCCGGATAGTTTTTCAATTCCACTTCGCATTGGCCAAGTCCCAACAAGGCCTCCACATCATCAGGCCTGAATGTGAGGATGCGTTCAAATGTGTTTCTTGCCTCTTGCCATCTGGCGAGCTTCACATCCGCCGTAGCCAGCAGTTGCAAGGCGTTCACATCGTTAGGTTGCGACAATACCGCACGCGCGGCGTATTGCGCAGTACCAGCAAGGTCCATCAATTTGTAATCCGTCGCGGCAATGTCATAGTCAATCCGCGGCAGCGTGGCATCGGAGTGCTGCGCTTTGAGCAGCCAGCGTAAGCCGGACTCGCAATCTCCGGTGCCGCAGAGTAGTTCTCCGTACTTCTGCCAGACCGATATGTTGTCGGGCTCCGACTTCACACTCTGCCGGATGGCGCGGAGCGCCAGATCGTCCTGCCCATTCAGGTGATAGGCTTGGGCAAGATAGTACTGTGCGTCTCCGTCGGCCCGAAGGATTCGAATGCACTGCTGCAACAGTTTGATGGCTTCTTCTTTTTGCCCGGCGGCCAGCTTATAGATGCCTACTTTCAGCAGGAGATCTCCGTCGTTCGGTGCGTGCTTCAGAGCGCCTTCATAGGCGGCCGCGGCTTCGGAGGTGTGGCCTGCCTCCTCCAGCAACATGCCTTTCAGCTTGAGTGCAGGCGCAAAATCCGGATGCTGCTCCAGCAACCGGAGAACAATGTCCATGGCGCCCTGCTTGTCCCCGTGTTGGGCGAGGTTGAGCGCCTGATGAATTTGCCGCATCCGCGGAGACTCTGCGGAAGGTTTCGTGCCTTGCGCTCGCGCCGCGGCGACAAGCAGCGCCGCCGAAAGGAAGAACGCACTGAGACGAATTGCAGCGCCGATGGTCATGCTAAGGGAGTTTGACGCGGTGCTCGGACGGTTTGCTGGAGGTCACTCCCTGCCCTTCGCGCACGATATAAAAATGGTCGGCAGCCAAGTTCGAGAATGACTCCTTTTTGCCATCCGGCCACAAGACTTCGGCCCGATCAAGCCGTTCATGGCTACCGAGTCCGAAGTGTAGGCGCAGATCGTGTTGCGACAGATAGCTTCCGCCGCTCAAAATTTCCCCCGTCTGCTCGAGGTCTCCAGCCGTAGCGTGTACCCGCGCATTCAAGGCCAGACGATTGCTCTTCATTCCTACGCCTTCCAGTTGGAAGCTGATCCAATGGTTCTGGGGGCCTCCTTCGGGACGGAGAATCATGGGCTTGCCCACCAGGTTTTCAACCACCGCCTCCATTTTTCCGTCGTTGAAAAGATCGCCCACCGCCAGTCCGCGACTCACCTGCGGGAGTTGGATCGCATCTCCAACCAATTTGCTGGCATTCCTGAACGTGCCGTTTTGTTGATTGATAAACAGAAGCTTGGGCTCCAGGTATCTCGCGGCCGTGTGAGCGCTGTCCACTTGAGGATATACGTGTCCGTTTACCAGGAAGAAATCCACCCAGCCGTTGTTGGCAAAGTCGACGAAAGCGTCTCCCCAGCCCACATAGCCTTGCGTGCCCCGGGCAATGCCCGACGCGATGGACGTATCAACGAAATTCATTCCTCTATCGTCGATTCCGCTAACGCTCATTCCACTGTCGTTGCGATAAAGGGCGGCGTACTCATTGTCAAAATGTGAAAGCAATAGAGACATGCGCCCGGTATGCAGATAGTCGCCGACGGCAACGCCCATATTGGCCTGTTCAAGTCCGTCCTCGTTCGCCGCCACTCCGGAGGTGAGAGCGACATCCGCGAATTTTCCCGTGCCTCCAGCGGCATTCTTAAGCGTATTTTCGACCCGAATTTCCCTATACAAATGGTCGGCCCCTTGTATAGCTATCTGCGCTTTTTCGGGTTCGCTGGGATTGAAGGGTTTGACGATCTTTTCCACGACTGCGGGTAGTGTGATGGCGGGTTTTTCATGGTCAACGTTTTCGCCGTTTGGATCGTTTCTCATGCCCCTCCTCTTCACTCCGTATGGTGCGGATCGGGCGGATCATTCTGTGCCGACAACAGACGTTGGACGTAGCAGTTCTCGTGAACGGACTTACCGTCTTCGTCAGTGTACTTGTCTCTCTCCAAGACAATTGGCTGGTTGCATATTTGGCAGGTGATTTCTTGCGGCGTGCGACCGGCCATAAAGCCACCCCTCGCCGGGAAACAGCGTTCCATCGAGTCTACACCTGCGTGCGGCAGCGTACACACAAAAGATAAAAACTAGCAAAGCGGTGGCAGAGTGCGGGATTTCATGACCGTTGACGGTGAGAACTTGATGTCGCAGATCGAACCTGCGAACAGGACGAAAACCGACGACTTGGCCCTCGGCACGTACAAGCACATCAACGTGACTATTTCCGGTATGTTCACCTTGCCAAGCGGAAGGGCATCTATGACGCGGGTGAACCCCATGACCGGAGTATCGACCAAAAGGAAAAAAGCACGGGCGGAAACGCTCTGCGTACACCCTTGAGGAGGTCGAAACGGATCTTGAGCTTTTCTCTGGCCATGCGCCGATCGTCGTTTCGACCGAGAACGGCTCTTATACGCCCGAAGTCACTCAGGGCGTTATTCGGGCGGTGATCGGAGTGGCCGCTTTTGCTGGTCTTCGGGAGGGCGAAATTCGGGGACAATGGTGGGAAGATGACGAAGTGGACGTTCTCAACATTCGACGCTCAGTGTGGCGGACTCATCTCAATGAGGAAACCAAGTCACACGAGGATGAGGACGAGCCTGGAGTTGTGCCGATAATCGAGCCACTGCGAGGCATCCTCGATGCCATTAAACCGGAGACAGCAAGTGGCTGGATGTTCCCGAATACGATTGGCGGGGCACTCGACCTCGACAATCTTGCCGACCGGGTGATTAAACCAGTGCTCAAGGCAAATGGCCTGAAGTGGAAAGGCTGGCATGCCTATCGCCGAGGCCTAGCCACGAACCTTCCTGAACTCGGAGTGCCGGACAAGGTGATCCAAGCGATCCTGCGTCACGAGGACGTTAAGACGACCCAGAGGAGCTACATCAAGACCTTGCCGAGAGGAGTGACGGAGGCGATGAAGCGACTGGAAGAGAAAATTGCTTGTGCAGCAGGTTGCGGTGAACTGATCTCTAAGCTCTTGGAAAGAATGGAGCCGACGAGCGGACTTGAACCGCTGACCTGCCGATTACGAATCGGCTGCTCTACCAACTGAGCTACGTCGGCTTTTCAACGACTTGCAGACTTTCTATATCCCATCGCATATCCCATGATGGGAAAGCCATCGGCACGTCAAGGGCTCGAATTGACGGAGATGGGACGCACCTGCGCGGTGTTTATGTTCGTGCCTGATGCTGCAACCATCACCATTACAGTTGGCTCCGTTGGAGCAGACTCGACTTGGATATGAGGAGCGTCGAAAGCTCCATGCGAGAGTGCGAGGAGCAAGACAACCGTGAACAATGCAGTGCCCTGCTTCGTCCCGTGGACGTAGGGCAGGAGCGTTGCGAGTAGCGAGTTGAGTTCACGCTTCGACATCGCTCCATTGTACTGACCGTCCATGACTCAGGCAACAAAATGGGAAGAACGAATTTACTCTTGGCAGGCGTTTACACTCCCTCCCTTGGGCACGATGAGTGTAATGGGGATGTTTCGCCAGTTGAGATACTTGAAACCGGGAGGAGGCGGTCTTATTCTTCCGACTGATGTCATTGCATCGGCGCATTCATCATCAAGCTTCCCGACGACTATTGATCCGCGAGAGCCTCTTCTTCTACATCCTCGCGTTTGTGTTTATCTTCCTTGACCTGCATTTCGTCGGAATCAAGCACTATTATCCTTCCCTTCATCGTGAGTACTTGCCTGTGAATGCCGCCGCTCTTCAGGCCATTTGGTGGGCGCTAATAGGTCCGGTTCTATGGGTGCTCCAAGAGTACGCACTTCGAGGCAGCGACGTTCGAGCGTCATTCTGGGGTCTCGACTGGCAGATTCGACGCCTAGTTTTGGCGGGAGCGGTCCTTATGGTCGCGGCGACCGTTGTTGCGTGGCGCTGGATGCTGCCGCTCTGGGGACTAGTGGTTGCTGCTGCCTTGTATCTACGCTTTTCACGGCCAAAAGACAGCCTGTAGTTCCAAGCGAAACGAACAATGAGTGTAATCGCGATGTAACAACAGTTGGGCCGTCCCTAACTTTGTTGCGAGCCTTCCCGAAGTGGTGATATGGTCTCGCCCACTTGGATATTGGCTCGGATTCCGACCTGATTGCGTCAATCACGCCCGACGTCATGACGTGCTTTCGCCGTTCACATTTTTTCGAGCGACTCGATGACCTGCTGTGCCCGAAAGGGGGTTCCGGCCAGCGTGAGGTCTGCGGCGGGGACTACAAAGTCTCTAAGCGCATATTGGAGGCGGCAGGTTTCGATTCAGACGACTTGAAGGACATGTTCGCTGTCCTCAGAGCGCAAGGAGCTTGCTGCGACTGCGAAGTCCTCTACAACGTGGCCGAATCGAGTCGGTTGAAAGCTGAATATTGGAAGCGTCAGACGCAGGGTACGGAAGCCAAGCCAAAGCACAGCAAGGCTGAATGAGGATAACGAGATATTTCAACAACGGTGTCATCGTGTCACGAATGCATTCGAGCTGACATCGTAGCGCACCAGCTTAAGTCCAGTCCCCGCCTTCTTCCATGTGAATGCTTCCACGGCGTTTCCCTGATCAAAGGTGCTCTGGTAAGTGACCTTGATGAATGTGCCATTCGTATTAGCGTTCACAAAGATGTTTGTGCGGTTGAAACCACGCGATGGACCCAGCTTTGAATGGACACCTGCGAGGAATTTCACTAGCTCGTCACGGCTCTCCGAATTTCGAAACGCATCATCAGAGTCGCGCACAATATCGTCGTATGCTTCCGAATCTAATTGCGAATGGAAGTGACGCACAGCTTCATCGGAAAGGCGCGCACCGGCCTTCATACCGGACCCACATTGCCACATGAAATAACCGAAAAGAAGAACAACTGCAATGAGTGACCACTTCAGCGATACCCATTTGCGCTTGGGCTGCGCGGATGGCGATTCCGCAACTGAGGCAACTAACGGAAAGGGTGGTCGAACTGTTCCGCCACACTGCTTGCAGAAAATCTGGCCAACTTCAGCAGGAGCGCCACACTGCGCACAGAGGCTTTCGGAAGCGATATTGCGACTCCTCCATCGGGTGCCTATCATAAGCGTTGACGACGGTGCTCCTTATCGGTATGGCTTCCAGCCGTCCGCCACACTTTGAGCAAATTCTTTCTCAGCGTCGGCAAGTGCTTCCTTCAAGGTGCTGTCCAGAAAGTATTCAGCATTAGGATTCTCAACGAGAAACTTAGGGTCGAGTTGGATCACGGTTCCCTCAAAGATACGAACCTGAAATTGCTCTAGTTCCACAACAACGATTTGCCGGAACTCCTGTCCCGGCTGCGGGTCGTCTCGATACAACACTCGATTAGCGTGCACCTGACTGTACATCCTTAAACCTCATATCCTAGGATACGCATATCCCGAGAATCCGTAACTCAATGATTTCGTTGGGTCGTGACGACGCGGCATCAATCACGAAAGTGCTTGAAAATACAGGAGCACGTGGTTTTTACGAATCGGCTGCTCTACCAACTGAGCTACGTCGGCTCGTCCTCGATTCTAAATGGGAGGCAAGAAGGCGTAAAGCATCTAGCTACGGAGCAGGCGCGGCATCATGCAGGCTCTGAAGAGGTCGGATTCATTTTTACGACGCATGTTGGATCTTAAACAGTACGCACAACCTTCTTCGTGTGACGAGTGGAGAGCATCGTGCAGGCATTCGTGGTAGCCACCCTTCGAAGGCGAAGGGTGGGGCAGCCTCGAGTTGTGATCGCGCAGGCAAACGACCCGATAACAGGCTTGGGAATCTTGCGGTCGACAGGCGAGTTACGCTACCGCTCCCGCGGCCAGTGCCGGACCCAACGCGACGACTTTCCCGGGGCCTTGCGCCATGCTTTGCCCGAGGGCGTGCTCGGCGCGATTGATCACTTCGGTGACCACATCCACGGGATCGTACTCGGTGCGGATTACCGCTTGCGCTAGGCCCGCGGAGAACAGGGCGGACGGTCCCTTTCCGCCTTCTTCTTTTGCCGGCAACCGGACTTCGGCGACAATCTTTCTCAGCTTTTCCACCGCCAGCAAGGCTTCTTTCTCCGCGGTCTCGCCAAGTAGAATCGCGATCGTGGTGTTGTCATACCGGAACGCTAGATCGTTCGAACGGATGTTGTCGGAGATCAGCTGTCCGGCTCTTTCCATTACCGACTGCACCGCCGCCTCGCCATGTTCCTTGATCATGGCTCCGCTCTTGCCGAACTTCAGCAACAGCACGGAAAGTGCCGACGCATTTTGAATCGCACGTTTGCTCTCCGCCAGCAACAGATCGATGTAGGACGACCGCTTTAGCAAACCCGACTTCTCGTCCGTTACCGAAAGATTCTTCACCAGGCGCCGCAAGCCTGCATTGTTCAGCGCAATTACCATCTGCTCCGCCAGAGTCTTCAGCACAACCATATCGGCTTGCTGCCAAACGCGGGCCCGGTTATGCATCAGCACCAGCATGCCGACAATTTCTTCGCCGTCGCTGAGGGGGATGGCCAGCACCGCCGCCGCCCCCATATCCGTCACCACTCTTCGCGCCGACTGCAACGCGGCAGCTTTGGGCGCGTCTTCAATCGCCAACGGATCGTGACCCTTCACCGCCTGATGCAGGCAGGCGATCAGTTCGGCGATGGCCGAGGCTCCGGCCTTCTTGAATCCCTCGGCGCAAAACTCTTCCAGAGCCGTGGGAAACGAGCCCGCCTTGCCCATAGCCGCGATGCAACGGGTAGATTCCCAGTGAGTTCCAATCTCTCTTACCGCGGTGCTCAACACGGCGGGAGCTGTGCCCTGGTGATATAACTTGCGCGAAATTTCCGCTACGCGGGTAAAGCTGCGCACGTCGGTTGAGGGATCCGGCGCTGGAGTGGCGACGCTCGCGGCGACGGCCGGACTGGCCGCAGGTGCAGCCGGAGGCAGCGGGGCCGACCCCGCATAGCGCGGCGTGACTCCCGCCGACAGATAGAGCCGTTGCAAATCCTCGTTCCGTTCTTCCTCTCGCGGAAACAGCTCCTGAATTCGCTGCAGTCGCTCTACTGCTTTGTTGCGCATGCCGTACTGCACCAGAATTTCCGCCTGCAGCATCAGGTCTTGCAGCGTGGAAGCGCCCAAAGTTGATTCCTGCTCGTGCACCGGCTCTTCGACGGCGGTGCTGACCGTAGAAAATCTTGCGGCCAGCGACTTGAAGCGGGCGTCGTCCAGCTTTCCCTTCAGCATTTCGAGCCGCTTTCTGTGTCCAGGTTCGTAGGGATCCACGTCTGCGGCGCGATCCAGGCACTCCGCGGCCTTGGCGAACTCATTGGTGCCGCAATAGAGATCGAACAACTTCAGCAGCGTCTGGCAGTAATCGTTTTCCCGGTTGGCGGCGTTATACAGCTCGCTCAAGAATTCCAGAATCTGCGGCGAAGACCGGTGGGCCACGGTCAAATCCTCGATGATTCCGATGAACTGCCGGCGCTCTCCGCGACGCCGCTGAAATTGTTCCAGCTTCCGCGCCAGCTCAACCGCGGCGTCATGCTGGTCGCCATCCAGCAAACTTCCCACTAGCCCAATGACTTGTTGCACCCGGGCGGGATTCGCCTCAAACAGTTGCCACACCAGCGGTTCCGCGTCGGTGTAACGGCCCGCCGCCACCAGCGCATCGGCGTAAGCCTCACGCAAGGCGGGCGTCACCTCTGCGGCGTTCATCTGTGGTTCAAGAATGAAAATGGCCGCGCCCATCTGTCCTTTTGCCAGCAAGCTCTTGGCATACGCCAAAGCGATGTCCTGGTTCGAAGCGTCTTCCTGGTAGGCACGCTCGTACCACTGCGCCATATCGCCGCCCTCGGACGTCGCCAGTTGCGCCACCCGCTGGTATGCCGCCGCTGCTGCTTTGCGATCTCCCAATTCCGACGCCAATTCGGCCACGCGCAACAGGTTGGCCTGAGTGGGCTCCAGTGCGACAATGCGATCCAGAATCTGAACCGACTCTTTCTTCTTGGAAAGTTTTCCCACGTCCAAAAGCGCGGTTTCGTAAGTACTCAGGGCCAGCTTCTTGTTCGAACCTTCCAGCAGCTGTCCAAAGCGGAATTTCTGCTGCCACGTAGGACTGCCATGCCGCGTCAGCTTCTTGTAAGTGAGACTGGCGCGGGTCGCATCCCCAGCGCCTACTTGACGTTCAAACAGTTCGCCCAGAAGCCGAACGGCGTCGGCGTTGCGGTTCAGCGAAAGACAAAGATCGGCCGACAATTGCCGCACGACGTCGTTATCCGGGTCGTCCCGCAGCACCAGCAGATACTCTTCCAGAGCCTCCGCGGTCTTGCCCTTCTGCAGAAGCTTTTCCGCGCGTTCTACGCGTTTCCCCAGTTCGGCTCGGTCCAGTCGTCTTGTGATTTCAGGCATGCGAAGTCAGGCGGAGTAAGCCCTGCTTCGATTCTAGGAGCGGCCTCGGCCAGCAGCAATGCGGTAACGGCGGAGCGCGATTACGAAGGTCACAGCCGGGTTCCGCAGACGATCGTCCCTAGTCGATCGTCCGTAGTCGATCGTCGTAGAAGATCGTCCCTGCGTTCCGCACTTAAGTCTGTTGTTCACCGGTTCGTCTTTCTGAACCAAACTGAGGAATCCACTGTGGCTGGCCAGCGCGGACCTGACAAGCGACCAGGGTCCCCAAAGCACAAGCGGCGAACGACCAACGTAACCTGAAAACAACGAGAAGTAAATGTAGGCTCTAAAGCGGCGATACGGTTTCATAGCGTCCGATTCACCGACCATCGCCGACGACATGGGCGCGTTTACTCTGTGGCGAGCAGCCACGCAGTGAACCAGACAGCCACTGGAGTAAGAACTATGCGAAGAATATTTGCCTGCGTTTTCTTGTTGGTTGCGCCGCTCCTGGCGCAATCTCGCTTCGACAGCAGCAGGGAAGCGGCGGCCACGGCCACCGGTCCCTCGTTCGAGGTGAGTCTGGGTTACGTCTACTTCAGCATGCCGCTGCCGACACAACGGGTAGGCCTTACCGGCGCGGACGCCAGCGCTCTGGTGAAGTTTGACCGCTTCTGGGCGCTTAAGGCGGACTCGACTTATGCCCGCACCGGAAACGTTTTTGATACGGGACACAGCGCCAACGTCCTAAGCTTCCTGGGCGGTCCTGTGTTCTATCCTCCCGTGTTCAGGAAGGCCGGGATCTTCATTGAGGGATTAGTCGGAGCGTCCCGGGTCGAAAGCGCGGCACCGGTGAATGGAGCTTCCTACCTGCAGGGGTGGGTGGCTCGTCCGTCGTACGCGGTCGGCGGAGGCGTCGAACACTCGCTGTTCTCATCGCTTGGCATCCGTGTCCAAGGGGATTATCAGCACACGACGTTTGGCGACTCGGCCGGCGCAATTCAGGGGCAAAACGATCTGCGCTTGACCACGAGTATGTTTTATCGCTTTGGCAACCGGGAGTAGCCGGTTTCAGGAAGGCGACGGGCTAAGTAGAACTCGACGAAAATCCCTCTTCACTGATGGCCTCCGGAGGGGGTGATCGCCCATTCCCTGATATGGTGCAGTATGCCGTCGGCATCGCCTGCGCACGAAGAAGGCCTGCGTCACCAACTTTCTGCCGGACAAATGGCCATGGTGGCGGTGGGAGGCTCCATCGGCACGGGACTACTCCTCGGTTCCGGCGCGGCTATGGAAATCGCGGGGCCGGCCGCGATTCTGAGTTTCCTGATTGCAGCCTTCATCAACTGGACTGTGGCCATGGCTCTCGGCGAACTCTCCTGCGCCCATCCCGCGGCTGGCAGCTTCGGCGTTTATGGCGACCTTTACCTCAATCCCTTCGCGGGATTCATCGCTCGCGCAGGATATTGGGGCGGACTCGCCCTCGCCATTGGCGCCGAGATGATCGCCGCCGCCACCTACATGTCCGCCTGGTTTCCCGGCGTCCGCGCATATGTCTGGATCCTGGTCTTTGCCGCCGCTTTGCTCGTGATCAATCTGCGCAGCGTGGGCTCCTACGGACGCGTGGAGTTCTGGCTCTCCATGATCAAACTCACCACAATCATGGTCTTCATCGTGATCGGAGCAGCGCTGCTGCTGACCGGCCGCGTCACTCCGCAATACAACGCGCAGGGTGGATTCTTTCCCAAAGGCCTATGGTCGCCGCTGGTAGCCATGACTTTCGCCGTGTACAGCTTCGGCGGAGTCGAAATGGTCGCGGTCACTACCGGCGAATCACTTTCACCAAAGGAAACTCCTCGCGCCGTCTGGCTGACCTTTCTGATTCTTACTTTTGCTTATGTCGGCGCCATCGTAATCTTGCTGGGCGTGATGCCCTGGAATCACGCCGGCGTTACCGAAAGTCCATTCGTCACGACATTCCGCACGGTGAAAATTCCCCACGCGTCGGCAGTGATGAACTTCGTCGTCCTGAGCGCCGCACTGTCCGGAGCCAACGCCACGCTCTATGTTGCCTCGCGCATGATTTTCTCACTCGCTCGCACCGGATGGGCTCCCGCCCGGCTTGGCCGGCTCAATCCGGAGGGTTCGCCGCAGTATGCGGTTTTGGTCTCATCTTTCGGAATTCTCTTTGCCCTGGCGCTGGCCCTTTGGGCCCCGCAGAATGCCTTCCGCTACATCGTCGGCGCCGCATTCACCGGTATGATTCTCTCCTGGCTAATCTCCCTTGCCGCCCACATCAGTTTCCGCAGCCGTCGCTCGCAACAAGACCTGGCGGCACTTGCGCTGCGCTCTCCGCTCGGGAAATGGGGATCAATCGCGGGCTTGACGATGGTCACGATAGCCCTGATCCAAACCTGGCTATATCCCTTGGTGAATCTATGGAGCGGCTTGGCGTGCCTGGCAGTGTTGACTCTGTCGTATGCAATTGCCAAGAGGCACCGCAAAGCAAATCCCTAAGCTGTGGAAAGCAGTGAGGAACTTGCAGTAGTCTTCACCACGAAATCGAAGCATCACACCCAACCCGATCCATGGAAACCGCTCCGCCGCTGACTAACCTTAATGCGGACGTCCGATCTGTCGTCACGGTTTACACTGCACCGGTTCCTCTTTCAAATGCGCCAGCAACTGCTTCCCCTTTAAATAATCCGGATTGAACTCCAGCACTTGCTGCACGTACTTCTGCGCCACTTGCTTTTGGCCCCCGGCACAGAATGCCATCGCCAGGTTCATGCCAATTGCGCTGCGGTAGGGCGCTCTCTTAAATGCTCCCTGCCATAACTCCACGGCGCGCCGCAGATTTCCCGACCGCGCCTCCAATATTCCCAAATCTGTGGCAGCCTCATTGGCTAGCGGATCGATCTGCAAGGCCCGTTCATAAAGTTCTCGCGCCTCTTTTTCCCGGCCATGTTTCTGTTCCACGAAGCCCAAAGCCGCGAGCAGCACTGGGTCGTCCGGCCGCTCGGCGACAGCCTTCCGCAAATATTCCTCTGCCCGGTGCGCGGCGCCCTCCACGTTTTTCTGCGCCTGGGTTTCCCAAGCCAAGGCGAAGTCGCGCGTAGTGGCCAGCGGAGCATCCCTGTCGGGAAAAGACACCAACGGAGCGCCTTCCAGGCCGCGCACTTGCAAACGCGGCAGCGGCAGAGTATTGGGATACCGCAAAATACGGTGATCGGTGCTCTCCGTATGTGCCACATCCTTGCTCGGCAATGCCGGCATGTGGCATTGCGTGCAATCCGGTTTGTCGGGATGGTGCTTCGCGGCAAATTGCTCACCGTGACAGCTCAAACATTTGTCCCGGTAATATGCCGTCTTTTTCTCTGCGGCCGGCTCCGCATGAGGATCGTGACAGCTTCCGCACCACATCTTGTCTCCCGACCTACGCTTGCACGCGCTGAGGGACAACGCCTCCACCTGGCTAAGCGCCCGCGCCGTCTCCGGCTGATTTCCGCTGAGCAAAAAATAATGAATGTAGTCCGAGAGCCGCTCCCCGGGCTGAAACTGATACAGATGTTTGCCGGGCTGATTTACCGCCACAGTTCCCTCGAAGTGACACTCGATGCAAATCGCGTCCCGCCGCTCCGGAGGCAACTTCGCAGGATTCACGATCGATGAATCCGCCCCCGGTGCATCACCACTGGAAGACCTCGCCTCCGATGGGTTTGCGTTCGCCGAGTTTGCGCCCGACGAATTCGAGGTGGACCCGTTCGAGTTGGACAAATCGTTCGCGCTGTACGAGTCCATGATCGGAGCCGTGCCCACCCCGTGCCCTTCGCCCTCTCCGTGACATCGTTGGCACGTAATCCCGGCATGCGCAAACGGCGGCCCGGTAAACTTATTTTCCGTTCCTGGAAGGGGCGGCTGCAGCCCGCTGCTGTGACAATTCAGGCAATCCATGAACGCCGGCAGATTCAGCGGAATCTCGCGGGCTTCAAAGTAGGCCGGCGTCATCCCCCAGCGCCCCTCTTGCGCATACCAGTTGATCGGAGCCTCAAACAGAAATCCCTGCACCGAAAACAAATAGCTTCGCCCTTTTCGTCCCGACCCAATGAAATACAGGAGTTCGTCCTGTCCGCGAAATTTCTCGCTCTCCCGTTCATAGTTCATCCACACATGCTCGTCCTGCTTATAGACGCGATAGCGCACGCCCGATGTATTGTCGTTGAATTCCCCAGTCATTAGTCCACCCGCGGCCATTCCGCTGGCCTTTGCCATCACGGTCTTGTGATAGGACTGGTAAATTTCCGAGTGACAGCCGGTGCAAGCTTCGCTCCCGGTCCGCGGGGTCGCAGTCTTCGTTGGAGACTGGGTTTGAGTCTGGTTTGGCGTCTGCGCAGGAGCCCTGACGTTGAAGACAGCGGTCAGCAACCACGCCAGTACTATCTTCCAGGGCCGTATCATCGATGTGATTCTATTCGATGTACGTCCAAGCCCGAAGTGCGCTAACGCCAAAGCGAGTGCGCACCCGGTGCACGACTGGATGGGATCGAACTGCCTTATGCTCGTCGGGGGCGGCGGAGTTTGGCTGCGATAGGGAAGCGATTTTTACGTCTGCGATCCGCGCCAACTGGCATACAATGCTCGCTACTTCCCCAGGGTCCCAGAAATCTTCCGACAAAACCGAGAGTCACCCGGAGATCTATGTCAACCATCACAGTGCGTCCTGAAGTTGGGGTAAAGCCCGTAATCCCCGCGCCCGGCCGCCGTTTCGATCATCGCTTTTTCTCCTCGATGGCGTTGCTGATGCTGGCCACTGTCTTCCTGGGCTTTGCACGCACTTACTATCTCGTCGGAATCTTCCGCGCTCCGCTGCCTAGCCTCATCATTCATCTGCATGGAGCTGCCTTCACCGGTTGGATCCTCCTTCTAGTAACGCAAACTTCGCTGGTCACCGCCGGCCGCTTGGATATTCATCGCCGTCTCGGCATCGCAGGTTTCCTCTGGGCCTGTCTGATGGTGATACTCGGCGTTTTGGCTGCCACCGATTCACTCGTCCGCAACGCAGGTCCCGCGGGCCGCGATCCCAAATTCTTCTATATCATTCCCTTGACCGACATGCTGGTCTTCGCGACCCTGATTGCTTTTGCATTCCGCTTCCGCTCTAGTCCCGCAACCCACAAACGCCTCATCTTTGTCGGCACAGTAGCGCTGATGATCGCTCCCATCGCCCGCTGGCCGATCTGGAGTCACCGCGATCCCATCACCGCCACGTTCACGTCCTACATTTTTCTGCTCATTCTGTTGGCCTACGATCTATGGTCCACGCGCAAGATTCACCGCGCCACGATCTGGGCCGGGACTTTCCTGATCTTCGTCCAGCAAATAAGAATCCCTATTGGCAAAACGGCCGCGTGGCACGCCTTCGCCAACTGGGCCCAAACCGTAGGTCGTTAACTGCCGTCGATCTGCGCCGCTATAAATTCCGCACGCCTGAGCAATCGGCGGCGAAACAACCTAATCCTTACCGCCCACCTAGGGCTGACAGACGCCGAAGTCTTTGCTCACGTTTTTTGTTTCCCATTGCAGCGTCTTGTCCTGGCTCTTCGTCTTTACTTTCTTGCCGCTCAGCTTCATTCGCTCGCCCGCAGTAATCCCTGCCGTGGCACCCGATAGCGCATAGACGCGCTTGTCCTTTTCGTCGGTAATAGTCATCCCGTTCGGACCCGAGCTGACACACCCGGTAATCGCTCTCTTCTTGGGCACCTCGTAAACCACCACCAGGATCACGACTGCCACGGCCGCAATCGCGGCCACCAGTCCGCCTATGATCGTCCCGTTCGACGGAAGGCTGCTGGCGTTAGCAGGCTTCACCAAATTCAAACAGAGAACTGCCATCAGAACTACAGACCAGAGACATTTGTGGGACACGCTTTTCTCCTGAGTAGGGGAACCAACTCTTTGTACTCACGGTCCGGGATTGTGACCGAAATCGCCCATTTCGACAACCATGATCTTGCAGACCATGATCTTGCGAAACGATGATTCCTGGCCAACCACGAGGGTCGCCGTTTTCGATCTTGTATAGTGTGTGTTCCTGTCTTGCTCACTTCCAAAATGCTGACCTTCGGAAAGGGTGATTCGGTGAGATTTCTCCCGCGACGTTCCTTCATGTTGCTGTCTGTTACGGTATTCCATCTTCTTCTTTGCGTACAACTCTCCTTGTGGGCGCAGACAAACACCCACGAGCGGATTTTCTTTCATGCCAAAATCTTCACCGCCGACCCGCAGAATCCCTATGCCGAAGCCGTTGCGATTCGCGGCGACAAGATCATCGCCGTGGGCAATTTTCCTGAGGTAGTGAAGTCCGTATCCGCAAACGCCGAACGTATTGATCTCGAAGGCAACAGTCTATTCCCCGGCTTCATCGATTCGCACAGCCACTCCATAGACGGCGGACTCAACCTGATCTCCGCCGACGCCACCGACAAAGTGAACTCCCTCAATGAACTCCCGCCCTTTGCCGAAGACGCAAAAAAGACAGGTAAGGGCATGCGCGGCGACATCCTTGAGATTCTCGGCCTGCCGCTCGAGTTCTGGTCGCACCCCGACGTCCTCAATACCGACTTCAGTACGGGTGCCTACCAGAATCAAAGCGTTCTTCTACGCGGCATGGACGGCCACACCGCGTGGGCCAACCGTGCCCTCCTAGAGCGCGCCGGCATCACCGCAGATTTTCTACAGAAACTTTCCCCGCAAGAGCGCAGCTACTACGGCATATATACGGATAAGGATAAAGAAGGCGAGCCCAACGGATTCCTAGTCGACGCAGGCACCGAGAAAATAGAACCTCTTCTGCCCAAGCCCACTCCCGGCCGTCTGCTCGCCGCCGCCCGCGCCGCCCTGCAATACAACTACAGCCTTGGTATCACCGCCTGGCTTGATCCGCTGGCCTCTGAGTATGTCTTGCAGGCCTACAAAATGCTGGCCGATCATGGAGAGCTCACTTCGCAGGTCGTCGCTTTTCCGCAAGTGCTCGCCAAAAATCCCGTAGCGGAACTCGCGGCGGTCCAGAAGACCCGCGAGACTTACAAGAACGTCCCCAATCTGCATGTCACCGGCATCAAAATCTTCGCCGATGGAGTAGCCGAATACCCATCTCAGACCGCGCATCTCACTAAGCCTTACAAAAACTCAGGACGCAACGGCGATCTGCTTTTCGACCCGCAGAAGTTTGCCGAGTTGTGTGTCGCAGCCGACAAACAGGGCTTGATCATTCACGTTCACGCCATTGGGGATGGCGCGGTCAAAGCCGCGCTAGACGGCATCGCCGCAGCGCGAAAGGCGAACCTCGATTCCCACTTGCCGCATACGCTCACCCATGAACAGTTCGTCAGACCGGAAGATTTTCCCCGCTTCCGCGAACTTGGCGTGATCAGCGCACTACAGCTTTTCTGGGCGGATGCCGGCAATGACACAATCGAAATTCTCAAGCCCTATGTGGATCCCGACATCTACAAGTGGCAATATCCCGCGCGCTCCATCCTCGACAACGGCGGCATCATCTCCGGCGCCAGCGACTGGCCGGTATCCACCGCCAACGTATTTCGCGCGATTTATCAGGCCGAAACGCGTAAGGGAAACGAAGGCGTCCTCGATCCATCCCAGGCAATGCCTCGTGAGGCAATGCTCTACGCCTACACGCGCCACTCAGCGCACGCCATGAATGTCGACTCCATCGGAACCATTGCTCCCGGAAAGCGCGCGGATTTGGTTTTGCTTGACCGCGACGTCCTAACAGTTTCTCCTGGGGATATGCGCGACACGAAAGTCCTATGGACAATGGTCGCGGGAAGCACCGTCTACCGCGCCAAGTGACGTTCGCGCGGCTCTTATGACCCATATGGGACGGCCGCCTCGGCTAGCTTGCCCGAGCGAGGCCGAAGAGTCGAGCGAGACAGGCAAACGGTTGTCTCAGACGGTCGCGTCAGTTGCGGCGTTTTCTAACGGCGGGCAGCTGGGGCATTTTTGCGCGATTTTTGTCGGCGGGCTCGCCGGGTTCTGGGGGCGGTTCCAAGCTCTTGGATGGACGAGCACTTGGCTTGTTGAACGCCGCCGTCACCGGTTCATTGTCATCTTGCAGCACAACGTTCAGCAGTGAGCTGTGGACGCGCAAGTTGTCGCCCACATCGTAATTAATAAAACCCAGCTTCCGAAATCGATTCATGAAGAAGCTGACTCGCGATCGGGTCGTCCCCACCATCTCGGCCAGAGTCTCCTGGCTCAAACGCGGGACCGACATTTCCGAAACGCCTTCTTTGCCGAAATCAGCCATCAGCAGATGAACCCTCGCAGCAGCTTTTCGCTGGAATTAAAAAGCTGATCGACAAGATCGTCCTGATACCGGATGTTTCGCTTCAGCAGGTATTTGACAAATATCGCCGACAATTTCGACTCCCGGCTCATGGCCAGCATCATGGCCTTCTGGTCGACATGCAGAAGGACGCAATCTGTCATTGCAGTGGCCGAGGACATGCGTATCGGCTGACCCGTGAGCCCGCCTTCACCGAAGAAATCGCTCTCGCCCAAAATGGCCAGCGTTGCTTCTTTCCCGGCTTCCGATATCACGCTCAACTGAACCTTTCCCGTCTGCACAAAAAACAGGCCATCTGTAGGATCTCCCTGCGCGAAGATAGTCTGCTTTTTGTGAAAAGACACCATATCCCTGCCCTTCCCAATCGTAGAAAGAAAGGCGTGGGGACTGAAATCAGTTTTTTCGTCGTGCTTGCAGAGTGCTTCAACAGAGACCGTCCTGACGCGATACCACGACAATTACGGAGAACGCCAAGAATCCTGACTGATCGCTTGTGCTCACCATTAATATTGCAAGCACCCAGGATCTCCGTCTGAAACCCCGCATGTCCCATATGGCCAGCTGTCCCTTGTGTTCCGTTAAGTGCCCGGCAAGAAAAAAAGGCCGAACCAGAAGGTCCGGCCTGAACATGGGACGTGTGAACAGTAAAGTGAAGCGATCGCGAAGGTCTGAAGGCGGTTTCCCGTCACTAACCTACGACCGCATTCCTGTGGCAACCAACATAGCTGTCGCACGGTTGCAAAACTGGTCAATTCTATACGCTCTAAAAAAAGTCGAATAACCCTGACCAGCGGTTGCGAGGGCTAATTCTCGTCCTCCAAAGCGCCGCAGATTGCATAATTTGGGGAGGGAAGAGAGGAACAAGAGCCCGCAAGGATTCTCAGTCTTCGTTCAACATCCGTTTAGCGTCATCCGGCGAGATTCCCGCCAGCTTCCAGAAATACCATCCAGCCGGCGGACCGGCCATCATTCCCATGGCAATCAGGCAGTCGGCAGGCGGTTTCTGCAGCCCCCGTTCCCATCGAGAGATCACCATGGAGGAACACTTGAGGCGCTTTCCAAAATCGAATTGATTCAGTCCGAGCTTCTCCCGCAGTGCTCGAATCCGGCGCGCCCATGCTGGCAGGGGCGCAGCCACAAATTGACGAGGCCGAGCCATAGATGCCTGCAGGATAACAAATCGCTTCATATATTACGATGCACACACCTCCCCGCCGTTCCGAGGGGCTGGAACTGAGGCGTCGCGTCTTCTGGTCAGATCCTCGACAGACTGTAGCCAAGGCGGTGCAAAAACGCCTTCTATTTACCGCTCTTGGTAATCAGTTCGGCCCATAGTTTACCATTTGGGATAAACAAGTCAATCACCCGCCAGCAGCGAACACGAGTAGTGGCGCTGGCAGCTAAGGCGGCGGCGGGGCGCGACCCGAGGAAGTTCCATGCCCTTATCTTCTGGAACTCAACAAGACGCTGAATGAGCGAAGTTTCGCCCGTCCAAAAGACAAAAGAATCCCCAACGGACGCGCCAACTGAACCTAATGCGAAACCCCTAGGGCGTGTACCTGAGTCCTACGGTTAACGCTGTACACAGCCGCGGCGGGATTTCTGGCATCCTAGACGGTCGAGATTTAGGACTGTGCCTTCCCCTTTGGAGCAGCGAGTAAGAGAACTGTGCGCGCTTGTCGCTGCGACGACGGGAGCGGAACAGGATATAGCGTTCGCGGAGCTTAAGTCCGCGCTAACCGCGCTGATCTACGAGGTCGAGAACATTTCAAAATACAACCTGCTCCATTTTCCCGCTGCCCTCGAAAAGCGAAAGATCAACTAGAACTCGACCGGCCTGGATTCGATGTCGTACAGTTCCGGCAGGTGCAGTGATAGTCGGGATTCTCTGGCATGGTGACGTGGCTGCACCGCCCACAAAGGAAGCGTTTCCCCTCGGCGCTTCCCATCATGGCTTTGAAGTTTCCCCCCTCCACGCAATACGGGCAGCGGATAATGTCGGTCATAATCGGATCATATAACACAATTGATAAATGGAGTCCAACCCACGAGTTACCCGCTTCCCGTGCAAGCCTCTAGCTACATCGGCACGCTCACCGCCGGAGTTTCCCCATAGCTGCGAGACCCAGATTCCCCGGATTCCCCGGAAAGAAGCGGCCGTCCCGTTCGCAAAATGTAGGCGAGCCAGGCCCCGGCGGCCTGGCTGGTCAGAATGGCGACGAGCACCAGGGTGGTATAGAACGTGGCGTTGATAATGCCGGCATCAAAGGCCACGCTGGCCAGAACGATCCCCGGACCGCCGCGCGCGTTCAAGGCGCTGGCCAGGTTCACGGAATCGCCGATCCCAAATCCCGCCATCCGGGCCCCTAGCCCCGCCGAGGCCAATTTCACGGTCGAGGAAAGAAGCAGAAAGGAAGCTAGCATCGAAAGCGAGAAGCTTCGGCTCAAGTCCAGTTTGTACCCCACCACCGCGAAATAGATGGGGATGAATACCGCAAACGAAAATTCCGAAACCGTGTTCACGGCCCCCTCCAACAACTCGCGTTCCGCGGCGATTCCGTATCCCGCCAGAAAAGCCGCAAATACCAGGCTGATATCCAAAACAGACGCAAGAGCCGAGTAGGCCAGCAAGATCACCACCACGTACGCAACGGGAGAGGTCGCAGCCAGCACATTCCACCGTGATCGCGTCAACCGCGCCAGCAGCTTCGGCGCAGCGAACAATCCAAATCCAAAGTAGACCAGCGTGAGCCCGATATGCGTGGCGATCATGCGATTGGGCACATCGCCCGATGCCGCCAGCGCCGTCGCCACCGCCAACACCGCCCACAACACGATGTCCTCAATCACGGCCACGCCCAGCACCAGCCGCGCAAAGCGGGTGTGCAGAATCTGAAGGTCATGGAGAATCTTGGAGATTACGGGAATCGAGGTAACTGCCACCGCGATGCTGACCACCAGCATGAGCGGCACTCTGGCGCGCGACGGTCCCGCAATCAGGCCCAGGGGAACGAACCACACCGCGCACAGTGCCGCGACAAATGGCATTCCTGTTCCCAGAGCACCCAGCCAGGCTACTTGCCGGCGATCTTCGCGATTAAACAATCCTTTCGTTTCGGCGCCGGAGGCAAACATCAGCAGCAACAAACCAAAGTTATAGAGAAACGACAACACCGCCCCGTACTGCGCGCTAACCGCCGGTCCCTGACCCAGCGAAAGACCATGCAGCGGCAGAATCGCCGCCGACCAGGTCGGCGCGAACCGCCCCCATAGCGAGGGTCCCAGCAGCACTCCAGCCAGAATTTCGCCAATTACTTTGGGCTGTCGCAGTCGGGCGAAGGCATACCCCAGGACCCGGGCCGCGGCGAGCAGCAGAAAGAGAAACACCGTGAGAGAACCGAAATCGCTGGTAGACATGGGCGAAAAAGAGCGCAGATCACCTGCGCCCTTCTACTTTCGCCTACCTTCGTCATGGCCGACCACTGGTTAAATCCCGTAGGGACGCGGCCTTAAATACTGAGACAAGCGCGGAACTTCCTAGGTCGCATTCTAAGGTCTCATTTTGAGGAGAGCCATTGCTGCGGGTGCGCCGAACGCTGCTTGGATTTGTTCCTGGAAGGTCATGCAAGATTCAAGGGAAAAAAGGCGCCAGAAGGGTTCCGGCGCCATCGAGCACATACAACTCGCGAGATGCGTTCAAGCGAGAAGATTTTTTGAGCTAAAAGCTAAAAGCCAAAAGCTGCCCTATTTGCTCTCCGCCACCGACGGACTAGTCCCAAAGTCCCGCCGATTATTGGCAGCTGTCCGGGCCGCCCTGGCGTTGGGCTGGTTCGCCGCGGCAGCACCGTAGCGTTCCAGCAGCACGGGTGCCATAGCGTTTTCGGCTTCTTTCACAAAGATCATCGTGTTCTCCGAAGCCATGTCCACACGAACGAAATCTCCCAGCCTCACCTGCCCGGTTGCCACCAGATTGGCTAGCGGAAAGACCAAATTCCGTTCGATCGCCCGCTTCAAGTGCCGCGCCCCATACCGCGGATCGGTTCCCTCTTTCAGCAGATATTCCTTCACCGCCGAAGTGCAGTTGAACACGAACTGGTTGGTTCCCGCAGCCATCAGCACACGCTGCTGCACCATGCCCAGTTCAATGTCCAGAATCTGAGCGAGATGCTCATCGCGCAGGGTCTTGAAAACCACCGTCTTGTCGATCCGGTTCATGAACTCGGGCGTGAATTTCCGCCGCGCCGCTTCGACTGCAGTCCGCTGAATCTTGTTATCGAACGACTCGTCCACCTCAACGGCCTTTGGAGCAAATCCGAACCCGCCGTCCACCAGCGACGTCATCTCGCCTGCACCCAAATTCGACGTCATGATGATGATGCACTGCGACAGATCGACCCGCCGGTTATCACCCAGTGTCAGCGTCGCCTTGTCCAAAATTCCGAGCAACAGCTGCCACAGCGAATCCGACGCCTTCTCGATCTCGTCAAACAGCAGAATCGAAAGCTTCAGTTTCTCGGTATACCACTGGTTCAGCGCTTCTTGCGTGAGCAGCGGATGCGTCTCGCGATGCCCCAGATATCCCGGAGGCGAACCGATAAGCTTGGCAATCTCGTGGGAATGCTGAAACTCCGCGCAATCAATCTTGATGCAGGCGCGCGCATCCCCAAACAGCGCTTCAGCCATCGCTTCCACGACACGCGTCTTGCCCGATCCCGTCGGTCCCAGAAACAGCAGATTCCCTACCGGACGCCCCGGCGCGTTCAATCCCGCCAGAAACATCTGGTAGATTTCGACGACCTTTTCGACCGCCTGTTCCTGCCCTACAATGCGGCGACGGAGGGCGCCATCAAACTCTCCAGCATCGTTGCTGCGACGGTTCGGATCAAGCACTGTAGCGAGATTCGTTCTCATAAGATCTTTGCCCGGCTTTCCGGACTTCAACCCTTTCGAGGCCGTTTTCTTCGGCTCTTGTCTATATTATTCGCGGATCCCGTAGGCCGATTCCGTTTTTTTGGCCTGTTCCCTGGAAGCACCCAAAATATTCCCCGACCGCCGTCGCCGGTCGCTGATTGACTAAGCAACCCGCTGGCCATGCTCCAGCCAAAATCTCGCTGATCGGCAACTCCTGCATCTCCCGCGGCTTACCGCCGCTTGACCTCAAATCCCGACAAAGGAATCCACCACCCCTCCAACCCGAAGAGAAATACTTTGCAGCATCGCGGAAAGGAACATTCACCGCCCCGGTGCCCGAAGAGCGGGCAAGGGAGACCTAGCAAGCTACGTCTCTCTCCGGAACAGGGTTTAGCGAGTACCGAACCTCGGGAAACCGACCGTGTTACTCCCCCCGTAACTAGCGACCCGCATCGCACCCATCTACTATCCATCCGATATACTTCGTGGGAGGATCGCGTGCGCCTTTTGTCGGTTCGCATTATCACCGCAGTTTCCTGCCTCTTTTTCGCCGCAGCCGCATGGCAAATGGCGCCTCGTTCCTCTTCCGGCTTCACAGCGGAAGCCCAAACGGCCAAGCCCACTGCCGCCACCGCAGCGCAATTGCACGCGGTGAGCGCGTCGATACCCGTCGCCACCAAGCCGGCGCTCGTCGCCGCACCAGGCACGGAAATATACACCGCGAAGCGTGGCGAAGCCATCCCCACCATCGCCCGCCGCTATCTCGGCCGCACCTCGTTCTTAACATCGTCCCAATTAGCCGACGCCATCCGCCACAGCAACGGCGACCGCACCGCCAACATCCTGAAAGCCAACGAAGATATCATTATCCCCGGAATCCTTTCCGCGCCGGTAAGTGAGAAGACCATCCTCGTCCCGAAAGATTTTGAAGTCCGGGCGATTTACCTGACCGGCATCATGGCCGCTAGCGATCACGGACTTCGGATCATCCGCCACTGGCGCGAAGTCGGCGGCAACTCGGTCGTCTTTGACATCAAGGATTCCGACGGCAGCGTCAACATTCCCTTCGAACACCCGCTGCTGGGCCAGCATCAGGTCTACATTCACGACGTGCCCAAGCTGGTCCACTTCCTGCACCAGCAGAACATGCACGCCATCGCGAGAATCGCTATCTTCCGCGACGAGCGCCTGGTGAAGGAGCATCCCGAACTAGCCGTCCAGTCCCGCAGGAACCATCAAGCCTGGCGTGAAAACGGGAAGTTGGTCTGGACCGATCCCAGCCAGCCCAAGGTCCAGGACTATAACATTGCCCTGGCCAAACACGTAGCCCAGCTCGGGGCCGACGAAATCCAGTTCGACTATGTCAGATTCCCCGCCGAAGGCGACCAAAAAGACGCCGCCTTCGCCTACCAATCAGGCCAGCTCGAAGCGAGTCAGCCCGACACCCAAGCTCCACAGGCAGCCGTAAGCAACAATTCGACCTGCGCGATTCCCGTCCCAAGGCACCATAAGAAAAAGGGCGCGACCGGAGCCGAAACCGACGCCAACCAAGCTCCGCAGTTCGAGAAGGGACCATGTCCAATCGCGGCGAAGCCAGTGCTGCGTGGTCCGCAACGCTCGGACGTGATCACAGCGTTTCTGAAAAAGGCCTATGCAGAACTCCATCCCACCGGCGTCCTGCTCTCGCTCGACGTCTTCGGAGTGATGGCCTGGCAGCGCCAGGTCGACCTCTCGCACACCGGACAGGACATAGTCGGCATGGCCCATTTCTGCGACGTGCTCAGCCCCATGATTTATCCCTCGCACTTTTTCGGCATGGACAACATCGCCCACCCCGGCGACGAGCCCGCCCACTTTATCGGCGAATCCATGGATCGCTTCGAACTCATCACCAAAGGCAGTGGCGTGGTGATCCGCCCGTGGCTGCAAGCCTTCCGCTGGCGTACCAAGACCTATTCGCCGGAATACATAAAAGTTCAGGTGGAGACCGCAAGACAAAAAGGCGGGATCGGATTCTTGTTTTGGAACGCAGCCAACGACTACTCGAAGCCCTACGAAGCCATGCCAGGAATGAAGTCGGCCAACGCCGCCTCGAAAGACAATCCCAAATACTTCCGCGGCGACGAACTGCCGGGAACAACAGTGAAGGCAGGTCTGACTCCAGGATCCAGCACGGGCGCGGCTACCGCAGCTCCGTAACCGTGGAAACTTTGACCCTTATCAGCGGCACACCGACATCGCTGAGAACAATCGGAAGGAAGGCGTGGGTCGCTTTGCGCTTTGTATTGTTCGGCCTTGGCGGCCTCTGGCTCTTGATAATTTTCTCTTTCGAATTCATCGCAGGAGTCCGCCCCCAACTCGACACCACCATCTTCATCAGCCCGCTGCTCGCTCTGCCCATCGCGCTGGTTGGGGCACTGATGATGCTCTTCGCCGTTGGCGGATGGGGACAATGGGCATATTTGTGGGTGATCCTCTCCCTCCCGATCACAGTACTTCTGGTCGGAACCGTCTTGCCGGGCGATAAAGGTTTGGCTACTGGCCTGGCCCTTGCGGTAACAGCTTCCGCGAGCCATGCCGCGGTCCGAGCTTATTATCGACGCCGCACGCCCACCGGAGACTGACAGGATCAGTCCTCCCCCGAACGCAGCCAACGACTACTCGAAGCCCGACGAAGCCATGCCGGGAATGAAGTCGGCCAATGCCGCCTCGAAAGACCACCCGAAATACTTCCGCGGCGAGCAACTTTCCACCGCCACCCATCAAGAACCATGTGGGGACAGCCGCCCCCGGTTCCCTGGTGGATGGCCCTGGATTGCGCCCGCGCCCGCCACAAAAGAAAAAACTTTAAGACTCCTCGAAGAAGCTTATCGACAACACTCCCCCCGCCTGATCTTTCCCCAAAACGAACCCCTTTTCGACTTCCTTCACTCCGACTTAGGTTACCAATCCCTGGCCAGGAAACTCCCTGTGCCCCCTTCCTTACTGATGGTTCCCGAGCCGCTGATTCGGTTTTCCCGCATCGAGATCCTCACGTCTCGCGTCGTTCGACTGCGGTTTGGCCCGCGCTTTCGCCTGAACCAAACCTTCGCACAGGATTACAACGCACAGGTATAGTTAGACACATGTCTCCTGCCGACCGTAGTTTCGCCAATGGAAGATTCACGTTCTTTCGGACACTTATGCGAAACCTGCTCATCGTGACCGGAATGTTCCTGCTCGCGTCCTTTGCTGGTGCCCAGGGGCAACCGCAACTCAACCTCATGCCGATGCCAGCCAGCGTGCAGGCTGGCAGGGGGCAAATGGCGATCAATCAATCGTTTTCAGTTTCGAACACGGGTGTTCACGATGCTTCGCTCGAAGAAGAAGTTCAGCGCTTTGTGACGCGGCTTTCGCGGCAGACTGGAATTCCGTTCCGCGCAAAGGCCGGCGCGCCGCCGACTCTGGAGATTCACTCTGACCATGGACGGCAGGCTGTTCAGACACTGGGCGAGGATGAATCGTACGAACTCACTGTCGCCGACTCGGGCGCGAAGCTTACTGCTCCGACTACGCTCGGTGCTGAGCGGGGGTTACAGACATTTTTGCAGTTGGTGCAAATCACTCCTGCCGGTTTCGCGGCGCCTGCGGTCACGATCAAAGATCAGCCGCGCTTTCCGTGGCGCGGTCTGCTCATTGACGTGAGCCGCCACTTTATTCCGATCGACGTGCTCAAGCGAAACATCGATGGCATGGCGGCGGTGAAGATGAACGTGTTGCACTGGCATCTTTCCGATGATCAGGGATTCCGCGTCGAGAGCAAGAAGTTCCCTAAGCTGACCGGGATGGGATCCGATGGCATGTTTTATACGCAGGAGGAGATTCGCGAATTCATCGCTTACGCGCGCGATCGCGGTATTCGCGTGATGCCGGAGTTCGATATGCCGGGGCACAGCCGGTCGTGGTTTCTAGGATATCCCGAACTGTCCAGCGGCACGGGGCCCTACACGCTGGAAGGCGCAGGGCTTGATCCGATCATCGATCCGACGCGGGAGTCAACTTATAAGTTTCTGGACAAGTTTATTGCGGAAATGGCCAAGCTGTTTCCCGATGCTTATTTTCACATTGGGGGGGACGAGGTCGACGGCAAACAGTGGGACGCGAATCCGAAAATTCAGGAATTCATCAAAGCGCATGGCATGAAGAACAATCAGGATTTGCAGGCCTACTTCAACCAGCGCCTGGAGAAGATCGTGGCGAAGAACCACAAGACCATGGTTGGCTGGGACGAAATCCTGCATCCTGACTTGCCTAAGACGATTGTCGTGCAATCCTGGCGCGGGCAGGCGTCGTTGGCTGCAGCGGCGAAACAGGGTTACCGGGGCTTGCTTTCCTACGGATACTATCTCGACCTGATGTGGCCCGCGGCGCGGCATTATGCGGTCGATCCCATGGCGGATGCCGCGGCCACTTTGACACCGGAGGAAAAGAGCCGCATCCTCGGGGGAGAGTCCTGTCAGTGGGCGGAGTGGGTGACTGGCGAAAATATCGATTCGCACATCTGGCCGCGCAATGCGGTGATCGCTGAAAGGTTGTGGTCGCCGCAGGAGGTGAAGGATGTCGCCTCGATGTACCGGAGGATGAATGCCGTAAGTTACGATCTCGAATGGCTGGGCCTGACTCACAATTCCGCGCGCACGGTGATGTTCGAACGCATGGCTGGGAATGCTGACGTTGGGGCGCTGCGTGTTCTCGCCGAGGTGATCGAGCCGGTTAAGGACTATGACCGCTGGAGCGATGCGAAAGGCCCGATTGACTTTCATGCGCCTTTGACTCGCATGATTGATGCTGTGAGTCCGGAGAGTGATACGGCACTGCAGTTCAGCGATCTGGTGCAGAAGTTCGTAGAGAGCGGGTATAGAGATCAGGCGGTGGAAGCCCAGATCCGCGTTTATCTCACTACTTGGCGCGACAACGATGCCAGGCTACATCCCTTGCTGGAGCAGTCGTCTCTTTTGCAGGAAGATGTGCCTTTGTCGCAGAATCTGTCGGCCATAGGGGTGGCCGGCCTGCAGGCGCTCGACTATCTCGACAAAGGGCAGACCCCGCCGGATTCGTGGAAGGCGCAGCAGATGACTGCGATTGATCAGGCGAAGGCACGGCAGGCCGACATGCTCCTGACCGTGGTTGCTCCGGTGCAGCAGTTGGTGCAGGCGAGCGCGGGACAGGGCCAGCACAACTGAAGTGGGAAGGAAAACGAATGCATACTGCTCTTTCATCGCGGTCCCAGACTGATATCGTGATATCACGTCGGACAAAGGGAAGCCATGGCGCAGATTGTCGTTCGTAAGCTCGAAGAAGGCGTGAAAATCCGCCTGCAGCGCCGCGCCCGGCGGAATGGCCGCAGCATGGAGGAAGAAGTCCGCGAGATTCTTCGCGCCGCGGCCTGCGAAAAGGTTTCTCCGGCAACCGGTTTGGGCACAAAGGTCGCAGCCTTGATGAAGGGTACCGGACTCAAATTCGATGCCCCGGAACTGCGCGGCTATGTCCTCAAGCCCCCGTCGTTCGAGGAATGACTGAACCTTGATCATTCTCGACACGAACGTAATTTCTGCATTGATGAATGATCCTCTGGAGAGCAAACATGTAACCTGGTTTGATCGCCAGCCTGAGAGTTCGATCTCGACTACACCCATCTCGATTCTTGAGATTCAATTCGAGCTGCAAAGCATGGCCGCTGGAAAACGGAGAACGGTAGTGTCGCAGGTCTTCGAGATCATTGTTAAGGAAATGAATGGGCGCATCGCCGTGTTCGACGAAGATGCAGCGCGAGCAACCGCCAGCCTTATGGCTTCGAGACAGAAGAGGGGCCGGGTTGGTGAGCTACACGACTCCATAATTGCGGGTATTGTGCTGGCGCGGCGTGCCAGCCTGGCGACTCGGAATCTGACGCGTTTCGGCGATATTTCAGCGGCCGTCGTGAACCCTTGGTAAGCGTGAGATAGCACTTGTCGTGGTATTCTATTAACTCCAGCTGCGCACCGTCTTAAGCGGAATTCCCTCGCAGGTCCTGAAGAAGTTACAAAGAAAACATGCTTTCAGTCAGCAATGTGTCCATGCGCTACGGCGCCAAAATTCTGTTCGACGAAGTCTCGACGGCGTTCACGCCGGGCAAGCGCTATGGCTTGACCGGGCCCAACGGCGCTGGCAAATCCACGTTTATGAAACTGCTCAGCGGCGAGTTGGAGCCGCAAAAGGGCACGGTAGTGCGTCCGCGCAAGCTGGGGGTGCTGAGCCAGGATCAGTTTGCCTTCGATGCCTACTCGGCGATCGACACCGTCATCATGGGGAACAAGCGGTTGTGGGCCGCCATGCAGGAACGCGACGCGATCTACGAAAAGCCGGAGATCACCGACGCCGATGGCATGAAGCTGGGCGAACTCGAAGGCATCGTGGGCGAAGAGGATGGCTATACCGCCGAGAGTGATGCGGCCATTCTGTTGCAGGGCCTCGACATTCCTGACGAAGCGCACGCCCGCAAAATGGGCGAACTGCAGGGTGGACAGAAAGTTCGCGTGCTGCTGGCGCAGGCTCTGTTCGGGCATCCTCAGGCGTTGCTGCTGGACGAGCCCACCAACCATCTGGACTTGGATTCGATCCACTGGTTGCAGGGATTTCTGAACGTCTACGATGGAGTTGTGATCGCGATCTCGCACGACCGGCATTTCCTGAACAGCATTTGCACAAACATTGCCGACATCGATTACGAAACTATCATCACTTACACCGGCAGCTACGACGATATGGTCGTGGCCAAGACTCAGGTGAGATCGCAGATCGAGTCGCAGAATGCGCAGCGCGAAAAGAAAATCTCGCAGCTGAACGAATTCATTGCGCGGTTCGCCGCCGGCACGCGGTCAAGCCAAGTACAGTCTCGGCGCAAGGAAGTGGAACGGTTACAGGTTACCGAACTGGCCAAGTCCAACATCCAGCGCCCGTTTATTAAGTTTGAGCAGAAGCGGCCTTCGGGCAAACACATTCTGGAAATCGAGCATCTGAGTAAGGCCTACGGCGACAAACAGGTCATCAAGAATTTCACGGCCAGCATCACGCGAGGCGAAAGAATCGCACTTATGGGACGCAACGGCGCTGGCAAGACTACGCTGCTGAACGCGCTGTTGGCGAATTCTCCGACTACACCGGACGCCGAGTTGCGCAAGACCAGCGGGTACGACGGGCCGTTCGTCGACTCCGGAAAAGTAATTTGGGGACACGAGGCTTCGATTGGCTACTTTGCGCAGGATCATCGAAGCCTCATCCAGGGCGGCATGACCGCAATTGAGTGGTTGCATCAGTGGGACGGCGCTGCGGTCACCGAGGAGTTGCGCGGAATTCTTGGGCAGATGTTGTTCGCGCGCGAGGAAGCCACGAAATCAACCAGCGTGCTCTCCGGTGGTGAAGCGGCGCGGATGCTCTTCTGCAAACTGATGCTGCAGAAGCCGAACGTGCTAGTGCTGGACGAACCCACGAACCATTTGGATTTAGAGTCCATCAATGCGCTTAACATTGCGTTGCAACGGTATCAGGGCACAGTGTTACTGGTCACGCACGACCATGATTTGATCGACGAGGTCGCGACCCGCATTTGGCACTTCGAGACCGACCATAAGATTACCGATTTCAAGGGCACTTACGAGGATTATCAAGCGGCAGTTACAGTTTAGGACCCAGCCACTAGCATGTGTGGCGCGGGCGCTCTCGCCGCCCTCGCGATGATCGGGGGACGAAGCGGTTCGTCCCGTTCGTGAGGCAAGTCTCCACTGCGTGAACCAGCCCTTCGTAACGAAACTCACGAAACCTATTTAGAGAATATAGTCTTCTGCTAGTGTGTCCGCTTGCCCCTTCTCGCGACAAGCAGACAAGCGCTGCGTCCCAAGGAGAGCCGAGGGCGGCTGTCCGCGCCTGATATTTCATGAAAAAGTCCCATGACAGGTTTTTGCGGCTGATTGCGGTATTTAAATTTCTTAAATGCGCAATGCTGATTGCGCTTGGGGTGGGAGCATTCCGATTACTGCACAAAGACGTGGGCGCGATCGCCGAACACTGGGTTGACGCGTTCAAGCTCGATCCGGGGAATCGGTTTGTGGATGCAGCGCTTGCCAAGGCGGCCCGTCTGCGTCCTGAACAGATCAAGAAATTGGGGTTAGGAAGCTTTCTGTACGCGGCGTTGTTTTTGGCCGAGGGGACGGGGTTGTGGCTGGAGAAACGGTGGGGGGAGTGGCTCACCGTGATTATCACGAGCAGCCTGGTGCCGGTGGAAATTTATGAAATATACCGGCATCCGAGTTGGGTTAAGGTGGCTGTGCTGGTGATTAATATTGGGATTGTAGGATATCTGATTTATCGGATGCGCAATCGAGCGGTCGGGCGATGAGGGCCGGGGACGGCGGCAGTAAAGAGCAGCCGAGCTTTGCTCGGCCTGTCCGGGTCTGAGACCCGGAACCCACACCAACACTAACTTTTGGTCGCTAAGTATTGGCACACGCGCTGGATGGTGTCGCGCTGGCTGTCGTTGAGGGTGAGGAATTCGAAACCGTAGCGGAGACCCTGGCGGTAGCGGACGATGGCGCGGACTTTGATGGGATACGGCGACAGCGGAAGGGGAATCTCGAGGGTGACGATCTCCCCGGGTTCGAGGCTGCCAGTCAGGGTTGCGCCGATGCCATCCTGGCCCATTTCGGTGGATCGTCCCCAGCAGTTACGGAACTCTCCGGCTTGAAACATCTTGACTTGCAAGCGCATGTCGATGGCAAAGCGGGGGAAGCGGCGGGTATAGGCGACCCGGGCGGCAGGCGCGTTGCCGGGCGCACGGGTGCCAGATCCGGTGTCGGCGGTTGTGGCGGCGGCTTGAGCCTTCTTGGCCGTGGTCATGATGGAGGCGGCATATGTTCCGCCGTGCGGGATTTTTATCCCCTAATTGCCATGCAGCAAGTATCCCGGTTCAAGCGGCAGTTTGCCGGCGACTTTGACGACCGCGACACTGCTGTTGATGGCGTAGACATCCACGATTCCAATGGCGCCGGGGATGGACGCGACCTTGTTCACCAGGTCTTCATCGGAATCGACGATCATCACCGCAGGGTGACCCATGCGCCCGTGATTGGCGGAGGCAATGATCTCCTTCACCTGCGACTCCGGGAGTTCATAGATTTTTTCCAGAAATACCTTCATTTGGGGGATGGAGGGGGAGCGCATGATGAGGGTGACCGACTTTCCATCGGGCCAGCGGTTGGTCTGGCCTTTCGAGACCTTCACCAAGTCCGGAACCGTAATGCCGGAGACCGAGTTGGCCTTGTTGGAGACTAATGCGAGATCGCGGGCGCTCGCCAGCGAAACGCTAGCCGCAAGGAAAAGACCGAAGCTCAAGATTTTACGATAGAACACAGCGCTCCCCAACGAGGCAGAATCGGGCTTCCAGTGATTTTCGCGGAAGTTGGGCGGAGGCTCAACGGTAACAAAGGACATGTACCTTTGGGGTAAATGGAAGCGGAGGATCGGAGTCGAGTCGCTGGTGGTGTCGAAAAGATTCCCGGATGCGATCATTCACACGATGGGGGCAACCATGACGACATCTGTCCGAAGGCAAAGAGCAAACGCTTTAGTATCACAGTTGGAAGACCTCATCTCTACCCTGCATCCCGTAGGCAGCGGCATTTGCCTTGTTTTTATAACGACGGAGCGGCCAACCCAGCCGAGAAATTTCTAAGGCTTTCAGGGGGTTGGCAAGTCGCCAGCAATGGGTTAGGCTAAGGCTTCCTATCGCACGAGGATCATTTCCTCTATGACAAATCGTGTTACGTATGCTCCGCAGGATTTCCAGAAGATGTGCAAGCAGGCCGAGAGAGACCATGAGTCGAAAAAACTTGTGGTGTTGATGAATCGCGTGAAGAGGCAGATTGCGGAACGCGAGAGTCCAGTGGCAAAAGGGGGGCCCGTCCAGTCGGCTGCGCACGGAGAGAATTCCGTCGTGATGCGACTACCGAGCCGTTCGGTTCCGTTTGAGAGATAGTCCGCCCAGGTTCCCGCTTTCGGTCCGCTTTTCAGAATCCTCTTCCACAGTGGAGTTGCGCTCCAATAGCCCTGTTGTTCTAGTGGGATTTGTCCGTCCAAGCGAGGAACGGTCTGTGAATATGAATCAGAGTGGCGGACGCCCTCCGGCTTTTTCACGTGCCTCTACTTTTTCTACGACTGAGGGCAGCGGGGCGGGAGCGAAGGGTGATCCCGGGCAGTATTGTCCGAACTGCTCAATGAAGTTGCGGGAAAGCGGCTGCAAGTTGAAGTGTCCGCAATGCGGGTTTTATTTGAGCTGCTCGGATTTTTACTGAGTCTCAAATTGCTGAGTGTTGATTGTTGAATGAAAAACACTCAGCTCCCGAGTCAAGCTTTTCTCCATCTCTTCAGCCGGTTCTTAATCAACAATCAGCAGGTCCAGCCCGCCTGACGAGCGGATGCCACCTCGTCTACAATGGCAGGCTAGACATCATTTAACTTAGAGATGAGGAGAAGATTATGCAACGCAAGGCTAGTGCGATTTGGAAGGGTGGATTGAAGGACGGGAAGGGTGCGATCTCGGCTCCGAGCGGAGTTCTGAAAGATACGCAGTATTCTTTTTCGACACGATTTGAAAATGGGCAGGGAACCAATCCCGAGGAATTGATTGCCGCGGCGCATGCGGGATGCTTTTCGATGGCGCTGTCGGCGCAACTGGGGTCGGCGAATCTGACTCCGGAGAACATTTCTACGACAGTGACCCTTTCGCTCGACAAGCTCGATTCGGGATGGGCGATCACGGCGAGTCACATCGATGTGGTGGGAAAAGTTCCGGGGGCAGATGCGGCGACGTTTCAGAAATATGCGGAGGCGGCGGAGAAGGGGTGTCCGGTGTCGAAGGTGCTGAATGCGAAGATTACGATGAGTGCGAAGCTGGGGTAAGGCTCCCGGCTTCCGGCCGTCGGCTTCCGCAGTTTGACACGTGGCGTCGCCTCTGTAGAATGAAGGTGTAAGTCTTCCTGGCTCGGCGGCCATGCGGCCGCCGCTGCAAGCCATCGTGGCGGAATTGGCAGACGCGCATGGTTCAGGTCCATGTACTCGCAAGGGTGTGGGGGTTCGAGTCCCTTCGATGGCACCAATACTGAGAATTGCTGATCTATTGATTGTTGAATAAAACCTCAGTCTCGCAAAGGGTTTGAATCAACCATCAAAAATCAGCGGTCAAAAATTTTCCCCTGATGTGAAAAAGGCGATCTCTGGTTGGAGATCGCCTTTTTGCAATAAGGGAATGGTTTACAGCGGCTGGACGTTCTCAGCTTGCCAGCCCTTAGGGCCCTTGGTCACGTCGAACTGCACGGTCTGGCCCTCTTGCAGGCTACGGAAGCCGCCCGCTTGAATCGCAGAGAAATGGACGAAAACATCTTCGCCAGACTGGCGGCTAATAAAGCCGTAGCCTTTGGCGTCGTTAAACCACTTTACTGTTCCTTGTTCTGCCATGGTGTTAGGTGTTCCTTTGTTTATTCAATTTACGCTGGAGAGATTCGGAAGTACTGCGAGAGGTTACTGGCTGTTGAGGCGAGAACTGCTCACGTCCGATTCGGACAACGTACACCATCATGGTACGGGAGGAGACCGAGATTTGCAAGCCCAAATTGGGAGTCACTCAATCGTTGTATTTCGTTTAAAGAACGCGATTTGCGGATTCTGCGCTGGCGAGCTTCTCGACCGACAGCCGACCAAGGCTGTCCCCACGTGAGCGTTCTCGAGTGTTGTCCAACGGGGAGGTCACAGGTCGCGAGGAATGAACAAACGGCGTATACTGAAAGCTCCTTAACCTCGAAGACCACGTCATAATTGCGCCTTCGCGATTGAGAGATCGAGAGGCGTCTTTTCTGTAGCGACAGGACTCCCTCAACAATTCATTTTGTGAGCGGACACGATGCGGGTGTTCAATCCCGGGCTATACATTCTGGGAGTTGAGTGTCGTCGGGACCACGTTCAACCGCAGCCCACGTTGTAAGTGGTTCCAGAATAACCGCTTCACCAACCTGCTGGAATGACAGGAGTCGAATATGTCGGGAGTTAATGGCGATAAGGCGCGGTTTAACCGAATACGGCGGCAGAAGCTGGCGCGTCGCATCCGAAACCGCGGACTGCTAAAGAATGCCGGGTCGCAAGCCAAGGCGGCGATATCGAGATCTGAGAAGAAGCCGGTGGAAGCTTAGACATCTCGACTGGCTGGAGTTACCGCTTTGTGCGCCGCGTCACACGCTGAAGAAAGACGCGGCGGAATTCAGAACCGCAGAAGAGTTTGAGAGAGGAAATGCTAATGAAGAATCTTTACGTAGGTAATTTGCCCCACAGCACCACCGAGTCCGAATTGCGAACCGTATTCGAGGCTCATGGCGCGGTGGAAAAAGTCAGCATCGTGACCGATCGCGAGACGGGACGGGCCCGCGGCTTCGGATTCGTGGAGATGACCAATCCCGCCGAAGCCGATAAGGCTGTCGCGGCGTTGAATGGTACGGAACTGGGCGGACGCGCGTTGAAGATCAATGAGGCGCAACCGAAGACCGACCGGCCCAAGGGCGGTGGTGGTGGCGGCGGTGGAAAGCGCTTTGGTGGCGGCGGCAGCGGTGGTGGCGGCGGACGTGGGCGTGATGATTATCAGGGGCACGCACGCCAGCCGCGTGAACCGCGCTGGTAGTTTTCTTGTTTCCTGGAAACAGCCGGACGCGGAAGCAGGCGGGCCGGCACCGCTAGCAAAAAAACTAAGGAGGAATTGTGAATGCCACGAGGACGATCCACTTTTAATAAACGCCAGAAAGAGCAGACGCGGCAACAAAAACAGCGCGAGAAAGCCGAGCGCAGGGTGCAGCGTAAACAGGATAAGCCGGAAGGCGTCGTCGTCGACGAGATGCAGGAAATGCGGGAGCACGCCCAGGCACAGGCGGCACTATTCCGTATTGGCTCCGAAGAGGAACCCGGTTCGGGGGAAGCATTTTCGCCCGACAGCGGAAAGACCAGCCGCTAGCAAGATCCGAGGGGAAGAGCCCCACTTCTCGCAAAAGAAAAGTGCGAGAAATGGGGCGCCCACTTTCTCTTTATTCTCCACTTCCCAATCTACTTGAAGCTTCTCTTCGCAGATAGACACAAACTACTTTAGACAAAGACTTCGCCGGGCAAGGCGGTAAGTGTGCGGGAAGCCAGGGTGTTTTGCACGAAGCGCTTTGGCTGCTCGAAGCCCGATGGATCCATTTGCATGCGTTCGATGCGCAACTTCAGGGTGCGCTCGATGTTGCGGAGTTCCACGATCTCGACTCCGGCGGCCAAAGTGGTGGCGCGGCCGGTCAACCCGGCGCGGCCAGTCCTGCCCACGCGGTGGATGAAGTCTTCGGCCATTTTTGGCAGATCGTAGTTGATAACGTGAGAGACGTCATCGCAATGCAGGCCGCGGGACGCGATGTCGGTTGCGACCAGGACCTGGAAACGGCCTTCCTGAAATCCGCTGAGAGCGCCGTTGCGCTGCGACTGCGAGCGGTCGCCGTGGATCATAGTGGCGGTGAAGCCGTCACGGGCTAGTTCCTGAGCAAGGCGCTGGGCGCCGCGCTTGGTGCGGGTGAAGATCAGAGTCTGTCCTTTTTCCGCGTAAAGAAGCCGGCGCAGCACGTCGAGCTTTTCGCCCGGGCGAACTTCATAGGCTTTCAATTCCACGCTTTCGGCGGGTTTCAGGACTGAACCTAGAGCGACTCGCACGGGTTCGCGCATGTACTCGTGAACCAGGCCGGCGACGGACTGCTCGAGAGTGGCGGAAAAACACAGGGTCTGCCGGGTTTTGGGCAACATCGCCAGAATGCGGCGGATGGCCGGGAGGAAGCCCATATCGAGCATGCGGTCGGCTTCGTCGAGGACCAGCATCTTGATGTGGCGGAGATCGGCGAATCGGCGATCGGTGAGATCCTGAAGTCGTCCGGGGGTAGCGATGATCAAGGAGGATCCGGCACGCAGGCCCTGGATTTGAGTTTTCTCAGATACGCCGCCGATCACCAGCGCCGCTTTGGGCATCGTTTTGGCGCGCAGGTTTTCGTATTGTTCGTGGACCTGCATCGCGAGTTCGCGCGTCGGTAAAAGGACCAGGGCGCTAGCTTGAGCCGAGGGTGCCTGGCGGAGCATTTCGATCACCGGGATCAGAAATGCGAGAGTCTTGCCAGTGCCGGTTTGGGCCGTGCCGATTACATCTTTTCCTTCAAGAGCGGGCTGGATCGCGCGCTCTTGAATCGGGGTTAGAGTGATAAATTGAGCCGCCGCCAGCTTCTGCTGCAAGGCAGCAGACAAGGGCAGTTCGGTAAATGTCGTCATTCGAGATTGTTCTTTCTGGAGGGGCCTGTCGATATACACGTCTGGTTACATCGGAACGCACGTGAAGCTTCCATGCCGCTCACATTCAATTTTTGATTTAAACGCTGGAACTAAACGGCGGGCAGGAAAGGCGGAGATGAATCTGATCCAACGTGGGACCACCGCGTCACGAGCAAACCGTGGAAAAAGCGTCAGGAGAAGTATAACACAGAGAGTCGGTTGCGGCAGTTACGAGAGTAATTGGAGGGTGGCCAATTTAACCCAGACGATTTTCTTTGGCATGTACTCTGAAAACGATACACCGACGCATCTAACTGGTTTGGGACACAAGTGGAAAGAATGATCGCTAATCAGACAATCCTGGGCTAGAATTGGGAACTCCGTAATCTAAAAATTGCGAATGGCCGAAACAAAACTCTCTTGCTTCTGGCATGGACCGGATCTTGGCCGGGAAACGCAGGCCGCGGTTTCGCTTCACGGCCACACCAACCGCTCAAAAGAAAGCCTGCAGCTCATCCCGCAGCTGGCCCGCAAGGGCCCGATGTTGTATGAGGCGCTGGAGAAGCAATGCCGGAAGTCGAGAATTCCCGTGGATTTTTCGCGGGCCTATTGGACTCCGCCCCTGACCCCGAAGCTGGCGTACGAGACCGAAAAAGATCAGATTGAAAATGCCCTCGGACTGAAAGCGCTGGTCTCGCTCACCGATCATGACAACATCGAAGCTCCAATGTGGTTGAAAAGTGTGCCAGAAACGGCACACGTGCCGATATCTTTGGAGTGGAGCGTCCCATTCGCGGGAACGGTCTTTCATCTCGGAGTGCACAATCTTCCAGGCGATCAGGCGCAGACCATTGTGGACGATCTTGCAGCGTATACGCGGAAGCCGAGCGACCGGCGGTTGCGCGAACTGCTGTACATGCTCGATGGGTTTCCGGAAGTGCTGGCGGTGTTCAATCATCCGCTGTGGACGCAGTCGTGCGTGGGAGTGCAACGGGGCAAAGATGATCTCGATCGATTCTTGAACTGTGCCGTGCCCTTCCTGCATGCCTTTGAAATCAATGCCACGCGCAGTGCGAAGGAAAATGATGGGGTGGGAAGGCTGGCGGAACAATGGCAGCGTTTGATCGTTTCCGGCGGAGACCGTCATGGATGCGCGGCCAATGGCGTACTGAATTTGACGTGCGCCAAAACGTTCTCCGATTTTGTGAACGAAATCCGGCGAGAGCGGCGCAGCCACGTACTGCTGATGCCACAGTATGCCGAACCAGTGGGCGTTCGCACAACGCGGACGCTGCTTGACGTGATTCGCAACTATCCGGACTATCCGATCGGTTCGCGACGGTGGGACGATCGCGTGTTCCATCCAGATGCGGACGGTGGGCGTGACCGGCCGATTTCCGCCCTCTGGAAGGCGCCTCCGGCGTTTCTGGAGAATATTCTCTCGTGCATCAGGTTGCTGGAGAGTGCGGTGGTGCAGCGGACGGCGGAACGCGTCTTCAGGCCGACAACGGTTCCCGAAGTGCCGGTTGAGATTTTGACTGAAGGTATCCCAACTGAAGTGGTTTCCGCGGAAGCCGTTTCATCCGAGGCGCTTTCCTGACGGCCGAGGTTCTTGTGCCGAGGTTCTTGTGAAGAAGGATAGTCCACGAGTCGCGTTTTTCCCTTGCGTCTACCATGAAGTGGACGGTGTGGCGAAAACCAGCCGGGAGTTTGAGGCATTCGCCAACCGGCATGAGATTCCATTCTTCATGGTGCATGCGGGGCCGCGAGACGAAGTCACCATGGCAGACTCCGTCACTCGCGTACAAATGCAGCGCGGGCCGGTGAAGTTTCCGCTGGATCGGGCGCATGACTACGACCTGCTCTTCCTGCGACATTATCGAAAGCTGGAACCGTTGCTGCGAGACTTCTGTCCGGATGTTGTGCAGATTACGGGTCCGAGCGATGTGGGGACGCTGGGGGCGTACGCCGCTCACAAGATGGCAATCCCGCTGGCGGCTTCGTGGCAGACTAATCTTCATCAGTACGCGCGCAGGAGGACGGCGACTGCAGTTTCCTTCTTGCCGAAAGAGGTGAGTGAAAAACTTGCCGACGCCGCGGAGCGCTGGAGTTTTCGCGCTTCGGCGCGCTTCTACAAAATCCCACGCCTTTTATTTGCGCCAAATCAAGAAATGATCCGGGTCCTGGAATCGGCCACCGGCAAGCCCTGCTATTTGATGTCGCATGCGGTGGACACGGCGGTTTTCAGGCCGGAGCTGCGCGATAGGACTGATGGGAAGTTTTGCATCGGCTACGTGGGGCGGCTTACGGCGGAGAAAAACGTTCGCGCGCTGGCACGGATGGAGCAGGCGCTGTTCCGCATGGGGCGCCGCGATTTTCGTTTCGTGGTGGTGGGCGAAGGTGCGGAGCAGGAATGGCTGCGGAGAAATATGCGGCAGGCGGAGTTCACCGGCGTACTAACAGGGGCCGAGCTGTCACGTACGTTCGCAAATTTTGATCTTCTAGCTTTTCCCTCGGAGACCGACACGTTTGGGCTGGTGGTGCTCGAGGCGTTTGCTTCGGGAGTTCCGGCGGTGGTCACCGATCGGGGCGGGCCGCAATATACGGTGCGCCATGGGGGTTCGGGATATGTGGCGCGGGACGTCGAGGAGTTCGCGGGCTATACGTCGAGGTTGATGTCCCAGCCTGGGTTGCTCTCCGCCATGCGCTTGGCGGCGCGGAAACAGGCGCTGACTACGTCGTGGGATCGCATTTTCCAGGGTATGTACGAAGCTTATGAAAGCTGCCTAGTTTCCGTCCCGGTTACGAGCCATCGCGTTTTGGATGTAGCCACCACCTAACTTCTGCGCGCTGGGGTTTCTGCTAGAAGCCGTCTCACAACCAGGCCAATCAAGTCGGTCCCTCAGTGGCTAAAGCCCGACATCATTCGGAGTTAGACCGGCACGGCTGAAGCCACGCCCTTCCCGAATTCAAGCGTCTGAAGCCAGCGCACATCCCAAACTAAGCGGTACTGGCCTTCGGCTTGCGGCGGGAGACGTGACGTTCATATGACAATGTTGCTAGGCAAGGAGCGCGAAATGGTTCACAATCGAGGGCGCGACGGAGGATAGGTTCACTTGAAGATTTCGCAAAAAGGATTGTATGCTCTGCAGGCGATGATGACGCTGGCCCGCCGGCACAATCAGGGCGCAATCAAGATTCGGGATATTGCGGCGGAAAGCGATTTGCCGGAGAAGTTTTTGGAGCTGATTCTGCTTGAACTGAAGAACGCCCGCATTGTGGACAGCGTGCGGGGAGCGAGGGGCGGCTACCGGCTCCGACGCGATCCGGCGGAGCTGCCGTTGAGCGATATCATCCGGCTGGTGGATGGGCCACTGGCGCCGATGGGCGATGCGGAACAGCTTCGAGGGTTGATCGCCAAGGGCGGGGATCATCGGGCGCTGTATGAAGTGTTTCTGGCGGTGCGAGATGCGGCAGCGAAGATTCTGGAGCATACGACGATTGCCGATGTTGTGGGAGGCGGGAAGGGCAAGAAGGGTCCGCGCGAAAAGTCCGAGGCCAGGGGAAAAAAGATCAGGGCCGGCCATACGATGCTGCGTGGGTGAGTGCGAAATTTGTTGCGGGCGCATAGCGAGGGATGAGGCACTAGGACACGAGGGCACGGCATATTGCGTATTTGCTCACCTGCGGACCATCCGGGCTTACCGTCGCTTCGTGGATAAAGTCTGCTGGGGACGGCGACCCTGACCAAGTCCCCTCGCGTTGGCAGCACTTGTCATCGTAAGTGCAAACGCGGCTCTCGCTGCCGGTACATTTCTTTGGTTCGAACTTAGACCCTCTCCTTTCCTTCCGCCTTGGAAGGATCCCGAGACCCTCCAACTCGCCATGTTGTTTTTCCTCGCTCCCGTCGGCATGATTGTCGGCCTTGTTGGCGCCGCGTACCGGGCTCCGAAATGGCAGGATAATCCCTTTGGAGATCGCGTCATTGCCATTGCTGGTTGTTGGCTTTCTGGAGGTGTTTCAGTTTGAACTCGGAGCTAGGGGGAAAGACTAGGGGGAAAGAAAAGAGTCGAGCTGCGCTGGACGGACAGCCGGGGGGCGGCTGTCCCCACATGAAACCTCTTGCCAGGCGCGGAAAGCGCGGGATATTCACAACGGACTAGCCACGAATTCGCGCGGGCTGTCCATTGATTTCGACTCACGATCGCCCGAAAAGCCGCGCCTGGCGCGGGTTCTACGCGAGAGCCGTTTGAGCGGCTGCACAAATTTCGGTCATCCTCCTGTGAACGGCGTGCACTCGATTGAAAACACATATAGTTACGAAGCGTGATTTTTCGTTGACTGGATTTATAGAAGGAGTACAACAAGATCGTTCTTTGACAGCTTCTTAGGTTTTTCCGGTTGGTGCGGCGTCCGGGGCTCAAGCGGAGTCACTTTCCTGATCGCAAGATTGGGAAAGAGGGTGAGCAAGGGTCTATAGCAAAGCGCTGGTTGAGGAGAACGAAGAAGAAATGTTGAAGGCAGGATAGAGTTCCGAGGCGTAGGGTAGGTTTATCCGGTTGGCGGTGAGCCCGGAGCCCAAGCGAAGATCGCGCGCAGCGCCCCGCAAGGGAAGCGGCGAGAGCAGGTCGAGCAAGGGTCAAACGCGAGCTACTGGCCGAGACGAATGGACCCTACACCACCTCGGAACTCTCTTATTTTTAGCTGTCAGCTATCAGCCCTCAGCTTTTGGATCACACGTAATTCCTGCAATACTCTCGTGGTCGTTCGCGTGAATCCATCCGGTAAATTCGCGAGCATCCGCGGCAAGGATCTTTTTTCGTTAGGACCTGAAACCTTCCAGAGTTTTCGTGGAGACATAGCTTGCTACGTCTTGGGGCGGGGGCACAGGTCCGTCGTCGTGGCGGCAGAGACGTTGCGAGCAACATCTCTACGACGCGGCTGTCCTTGAATGTTTTTTCTAGTCGACGTGCTCGCCTTCGGACATGAAGCTTTGCTCGGATGGGGGCAGGTGGTCGCCGGGGCGGGCCCAGAATACATAGAGGGTTGGCCATAGAATTACGCTAACCACGAGTTCGACGATCAGGCCGCCCACGATCACGATTGCGAAGGGGCGCTGCGAGTCTGAGCCGATGTCGTGCGACATGGCGGCGGGGAGCAGGCCGAGTGTTGCGACCAGCATGGTCATCATGATCGGGCGCAGGCGAAGGGCGGCGCCTTCCTTGGCCGCGTCGCGCACCGGCATCCCGCGAGTACGAAGCTGGTTGATGTACTCGATCATGATCACGCCGATCTCGACCGACACCCCGATCAGGGCCAGGAATCCAAGGCCTGACGAAACGCTGAAATGGGTTCCGGTCAGCAGCAGGCTGAGAAAGCCGCCGAGAGGAGACAGAGCGACCACGGCCAGAATCAGACCGACCCACTTCCAGGAGCCAAAGGCCGAATACAAGATGAACGACATGAGGAGAAGCGTGACTGGCACAATGATCGCGAGACGGCGGTTGGCGCGCTGCTGGCTTTCGTATTCGCCGGTCCAGTCGAGGTGATAGCCCTCGGGCAATTTGACCTTCTGTCCGACTTCGTCGATCGCCTGGCGCACGGTGCTGCCCAGGTCGCGGCCGCGCACGCTATATTTGATGGCGATATAACGGGAGTTGCCCTCGCGATAAATCGTGGACGCGCCATCGTCAAGTGTGATGCTGCAGAGTTGAGCCAGCGAGACTCGCTCTCCGGTCGGGGCCAGGATGCGGATGTTGCTGATGTCCTCGACTGAGCGGCGGAACTGGGGTTGATAGCGGAGGGTGAGGTCGTACCGCTGCTCTCCGATGAGGATCTGGGTCAGCGCCTTTCCGCCTACGGCGGTCTCGACTGCGTCCTGAATATCACTGACGTTGATGCCGAAGCGGTCGGCCGCTGCGCGATCGACGTTCAGGTTTACGTTGGGTTGGCCGCGGACCTGAAATGTGCCCAGATCGGCGACGCCGGGAATCTGGCTCATGACGCCCTGCATCTCGTCGGCTTTCGCTTCCAGCGTCTTGAGATCGCGGCCGAACAACTTCACGGCCAGTTCGCCTTTGACGCCGCTAACGGCTTCTTCGACGTTGTCGGAGATGGGCTGCGAGAAGTTCCAATCCACTCCGGGGAACTGCTGGAGTTGCTTATCCATGGCGGCAATCAGCTCATCTTTTTTGCCGTGGAAGTCGCTGCGCCACTCCTCGCGCGGCCGCAAGTCGACAAAGAATTCGGTGTTGTAGAAGCCGCTGGCATCGCTGCCGTCATCGGGGCGTCCGACCTGGCTGACGACTTGCTTCACCTCGGGGAAACCCGCGAGAAGGAGCCGGGCTTTCTTCGACATGTGGATGCTGGCGGAAGGTCCGGTGCTGGGCGCCAGAGTTCCGCGCACCCAGATCGCGCCTTCGTCGAGATGAGGAAGGAATTCCGATCCGATAATTCCGCTCATGGCCATGAACAGCATGAGAGCGAGGCCGAGCAGTCCCATGCCGAGGGTGAACTTCATGTGATCGAAGCACCAGTCAAGGACGCGGGCATAGTTGCGGTTCAGCCACTCCAGGACTGGATTGCGCCATTCCTTCATTTCAGAACTGAAGAGCATGCTGCACAGCACGGGCGCGATGAGCAGGGCAAATACCAAGGCGCCCAGCAGGGCAAAGGCGACCGTCCATGCCATCGGGCTGAATAACCGGCCTTCGACGCGCTGGAGAGTGAAAATCGGCAGATAGGAAACAATAATGATGACACGGGCGAAAAAGACGGGACGCTGAACTTCGTGTGCGGCGACGGCAATTGTCTCCATAAACGTCTTCTTGGTATTGCCGAAGGAGGTGTGGCGGAGGATGTTTTCCACCATCACAACCGAACCGTCTACCACCATGCCGAAATCGAGCGCGCCCAGCGATAGCAGGTTGGCTGGGATGTTACGCAGGTCAAGCAGTATAGCGGCAAATAGCAGAGAGAAGGGAATGGTAACCGCAACGATCAATGCGCTGCGTACGTTGCCGAGGAACAGGAACAGGATCAACGTCACCAACAGCACGCCATCGGTCAGATTCCGCAGCACCGTGTGAGTGGTGTGATGCATCAATTCGCTGCGATCGAGATGAGGAAGAAGCTTCACCCCTAGCGGCAGCAGGCCAGCCTTGCCTTTCGTGCCATTCAACTCATCAATCTTCAGGTGGAGTGCTCCAAGCGTGGTTTCGGCGACCGCGCCCTTGCGCAGCAGGACGATGCCTTCCACCACGTCATCGTCGTTGAGGATCGTGCCATCTTCTTTGTGGATGGTTTTGCCCAGTTGCCCGAGGCGGACCTTGGGGGCCTGAACCACGTTGCCCAGATCCCGTACCCGTACCGGAGTGCCGGCCTGCACCTTGACCACTGTGGCGGCGATGTCGTCGGTGGTCTGCATCAGGCCGACGGCGCGGACATTCAAGGATTGCTCGCCGCGTTCGATGAATCCGCCGCCGGCGTTGATGTTGTTGGCTATCAACGCCTGTTCAACTTGCGCGAGAGACAATCCGTAGGCGACCAACTTGCCGGGATCGAGTTGAATCTGATATTCGCGCGTCGGGCCGCCGAAGGGATTCACATCCACGATGTTCGGTACCGACTTCAACTGGTTCACCACGACCCAGTCATTCAGGGACTTCAGTTCCATCGCGTCATACTTCGGATTGGTGCTGGTGAGCGTGTAGAACATGATCTGGCCGGTCGGGCTGTAGTCCGGCCCGATGCCGGGATTCACGCCGGGCGGCAGAGTGACGAGTTGAAGGCGATCGAGCACTTCCTGACGCGCATTGAAGGTCGTGATGTTGTCGTCATAAATGATGGTGATGATCGACAGGCCCATCAGCGACACGGAGCGCAGATGGGTCAGATGGTCGACGCCGTTGAGTTCTACCTCCAGCGGGACCGTAATCTGCTGTTCGACTTCCTCGGCGGCGTGCCCGGGCCACTGCGTGATGACCTGGGCATAGGTGTCGGCCACATCCGGATAGGCTTCGATGGGCAAGGCGTGAAACGAAAGGATGCCCCAGACGAAAAGCACCAACGCAGCGCCCAGAATCATCAGGCGATTGCGCAGGGCAAAATCAATCAGGGTGCGGATCATTTCTTCTCCGTCACTTCGGTGGAGAACTCGAGGGCGTTGCTGACCAGTTCGTCGCCGGGCTTCACGCCATCGCGAATCTCCTGCATGCCGTCGGGAGCGAGGCCGTCGGCTTGCACCGCGATTTTGCGGAAGCGCTTGTCGCCCTCTTTGCGGAAGACCCAGTCTTTATCGTGAAGGCGCATGAGCGCGGTGGCCGGGACGATGACGCGGTTTGTCAGTTTGTGCGATCGGAAAGTGGCGGCCGCGTACATGCCGGGCCGCAGGGAACCGTCGGCGTTGCCGAGCACGATGCGCACCTTCGCCGAGCGCGTGTTGGGATCGAGTACGCGAGAGATGTCAGCGACCTTCCCTTTGAACGCGCGATCGGGAAAGGCGTTCAGACGGATTTCGGCGGAGTCACCCATATGAACTTCGCCGAGATCGTTTTCGAAGACATCGCACACGACCCAGACCTGGCCGAGATCGGCGATGGTAAACAGGTTGGGAGTATTGTCGAGACTCTTGACGCCTTCGTATCCGGCAACGTTTTGCTCGACGATAGTTCCACTGACGGGCGCTCTTAGATCGATCAGTGTGCTGGGATGGGCGGGGTCGGCGCCGAGAATCTGAACACGGTGTTCAGCGTTCTGCACATCCACCTTGGCTTTGTCTTCGGTGTCCTGTGCGGTTTCGAGATCTTTAGCAGCGATGGCGCCGCGGTCGTATAACAACTGGGCTCGATCGAGTGCTTTGCGCGACAACACCTCGTCGGCCTTGGCTTTCTGATAATCGGAAAATGCCGAGGAGAGGTCGGGACTCGAAATGATCAATAGCGTCTGGCCCTTCTTCACGTTGTCGCCGAGTTTTACTCGGAGATCGACCACCCGGCCTGCGCCCAGGGAAGTCACGTGGATGGTGCGGGTTACATCGGGCGAGACGGTACCGTTGGCGGTGACCTGCGTCGGAAGCGAGCGAGTCTCAGCCTTCGAGATTTTGAATACCTCGGGCTGATCGGTTTCATAGACGTCGGGGTCGAGCGTGACCGGCGGCTTGCTGGCCGCCGCGGGAGTGTCCTTCGAGCAGGCGATGCCAACACCTAGCGATGCCAGTACGAGAGCCAGTGGAAGCAAGCGTAAAAATCCGCGGCTCTGGGCGCCGGGTTGAGTCTGGAATAAGAGCCTTCTCATGGGATTACCTCGCGCCCCACCGCCTGATTCAGCTGGGCTGCCGCCGTCAGATAGGAACCGACCAGATTTACGTAATTCAATTCGACCGCGCGATATTCGCTTTGAGCATTCAGGAAGTCCAATAAAGCCGCGCCACCGTGCTGGTAGGAAAATAAAACCGTGTCGCGCACCCGAACCGCCTCTTCCAGATATTGGCGCTTATAGGGCTTCAATAAATTGATGTTGCTGCTCAGTGTGGCGTAGGCGGAATCCACGTCGCTGTAGACTTGGGTCTCGACGCCGTCACGCAGCTTCTGATTGCGGTTGATATCGATTTTCGTGCGCAGCTTCTCGCCCTGATTGCGGTCGAAGATGCGGAGGGGAACGCTGACGCTTGCCCCAAGGGTGTTGAGGGCGTCCGGGTTATTGAATGAGCCGTTGTGGGTAAACCAGGCTCCGATGGTGGGATCGGTCGAGCCGTTCGCTTCGGCCAGTTTGTAGTTCGTTTCCGCTTGCTGCACGGAAAGAACCGCGGCGTGTAGATCAGGACGCGCATCCAGCGCTTCTTTTCTATAGTCGTCGAGCGACAGCAAGTCCTCGCGGAAGTCATAGGTTCCCTCCACGTCATAGCTGTCCACCGGCCTGCGGTCATCGAGGAGCGCGAGTAGATTGATCTTGTTGGTGCGCAGATTGACCAGGGCGGTCTGCCAATCGGATTCGTATTGCAAGCGCTGCAATTCGAGCCGGTCGAGGTCGATGCGGGCGATGTCGCCCGCCTGAAAGCGGTCGCGGCTGACTTTCAGAATCTTGTCGTAGGACTCGATATTATCCTGAGCAAGTCGGAGCACAGCCTTGGCCTGAAGGACTCCGATGAAAGCGGTCCGAAGATTGAAGAGCAGAGTGCGTTCCGAATCGAACTGCTGGGCAACGCCGATGGCGGTACCTTGCTTGGCGGCCTCAAAGCGTAGTCCGCGCTTATTGCGGCGCTCGAACAAGTAGCTCACACCGGGGGAAACAAAAGTGCCGGCGAATGGGGTCCACACACCGTGGCTCGGAGCGATCTGGGTGCCGTCGGCCGAAAGGGTGAAGTCGGGATTGGGACGGAGGTGGGCGGTGATTTCTTGCGCCTTCAATTCGTCAATATTCAGCCGACTGGCCTGCAACGTCGTGTTGTTCAGTTCGAAGTGGTCTTTGACTGTGTCCCAATTCCAAACCTGAGCCGCCCTTGGAGATGCTGCTTGAGAGGTCCCTTGAGGCGCAGTCTGGCCAGACAGACTCACCGCGTCGGCGAGCGCCAATACCAACCTGACCGTTATTAACCGCGTCATCCACTTCCAGCGCATCAAGAACTCCATTCGGAATCCGATTGACCGACAGCGAAAAAGGATTCGGCCTCGGCGGTCGTGTTCAGTCGGCGACGGGGCCGACCAGACCACTATCTCTTTTTCCGCCTAAGAATTTCGCAAAAGTATCGCAGCCGTTTTTTTTTCGCGAACGGACCGGCGATTGGAGGACTAGGCACGGAAGGAATCGGGAGGAGCACGGGCTGCCAGCACCGTAGTGGGCGTCGCCGGAACCGACAACCCACGAGCGGGCAACGGCTGATGATCCTGTTCGCTGAGAGTGAAAGAACCTGTAGTCGTGGCCAACCCAGGAGAATTCTGCCACTTCCAGGCCGAAACCTTGTCGTTGCTGGCTTGACGGATGGTACGCTTGCTGGCCGGGGATTCCTCGATCTCGTTGCGCATTGCGCGCAAATCGTCGGTGGCCGAGACCACCGGGAAGAGGATGACTAGCATGCACCCCAAAGCCAGCAGGCACTGAAAAGCGCTAAACTTGCGACGACGCGGAGCAGAGCGGGTGCCGCGCCACAGCCAGAACGCGGGTAGCGCCAAAAGCAGCCAAGCGAGATTGAGCAGCAGTTCCATCAATACATTAAGAAGATGCAGTCGGCAGGGAGCGGGATTCCCAATAATCAGTTTTTCAGAAATATTAAATTTTAGTCAATGTAACTTCGGTGACCGAGGTGAAAGCGTCGCAAGATTACCCTGTCAGAACATTCTTAGACGAAGAGCGAAGAATTGTGGGAGATTAAGAGGACCACTTTCAGGGGTTGGTGTCGTCGTCCGGAACGAAGAGTGCGTGCAAGTTCGCTGATTTTCTCAGGCCATGGAAAAGAATCAAAGAACGCGGCGGGTTGCTGATTTGGTCATCCTGTTGGCATGCGCGGCGGGGTTGGCGGCTTGTCAGTTCGGATTAGCCAAAGCGGGCGACCAGCAGACTGGGACTGAGGGAGCGCCACCGGCCCCGGAGCAGGGTCCGGGACTAGTCATTGAGAATGATTCGGAACTTCCGGACACATATCCGCAGGGCCCGTATGAATTGCGATTCCGAGCGCACGGCGGCATCTCGGTGTTGCACTGGAAGTTGCGGAAGGGGAGTTTACCGCCCGGAATGAAACTGGAGAATAACGGCTTGCTTCACGGGCAGGCCGAGCACTCCGGGGAATTTCAGTTTACGGTTTCGGTAACCGATGGCAGGCCTCAACAGGAAGTGCAGAAAGCGTTCGTGCTTCGCGTGCGCTCGGCGTTAACTCTTAACTGGAAGGTGCCGGCGCGGGTGAACGGCAACCGGATTGAGGGCAGCGCGGAAGTTTCGAATACGACGCTGGACGATATGGATTTAACCTTCATCGTACTGGCGGTAGCGGAGAATGGTCGGGCTACGGCGATTGGGTATCAGCATTTTGTGCTTCGGCGGGGGACGATTGCCAAGGAGTTGCCGTTTGGCGAGACGTTGCCGCCTGGGGGATATGTGGTGCACGTGGACGCTGTCGGCGAAGTAGCATCGAAGAAGTTGATTTACCGGCAGCGGATGCAGACGCCCACGCCACTGCAGGTAACTGCTGGGTCGTAGCATGTGAGCTTCGAGCTCCTAGCTGCTAGCTTCTGGTAACGCAATTAATCCAGGAGCTAAAGCCCGGCATCATCGCGACCGTGCGCTTCGCAAAAGCATTTGTGAGAGGGGATCTGGAAGTTAGCGACTAGTAGCTAGAAGCTTTATATGGAGGGATATCGTTTTGTCACAACTACAGGCTGCGGTCATTGGCGCTGGATTTGTGGGACGCGCCCACATTGATGCTCTTCGGCGGCTGGGAGTTCCCGTGGCGGGCGTGCTGGGAAGTTCGCTGGATCGTTCAGAAGAATCGCGATCGGCACTGAAACTTTCGCGCGCCTACCGCTCGCTGGACGAACTTGCAGGCGATTCTGCGGTTCACGTGGTTCACATTTGCACGCCGAACTATCTTCATTTCGAGCAAGCTTCGACTTTACTGCGCGCTGGCAAGCACGTGATGTGCGAGAAGCCGGTGGCGATGACTACGCGGGAGAGTGCGGCGTTAATTGAACTCGCCCGCGAGCACGGGCGAGTGGGCGGCGTCTGTTATAACCTCCGTTACTATCCTCTTTGCCAGGAGGCGCGCGCCCGCGTCGCCAGCGGGGCGATTGGGGAGCCGCGTTTGGTGCATGGCAATTTTCTGCAAGACTGGCTCCTTTATCCGACGGACTGGAATTGGCGGCTGGAAACGGAACTGGGAGGCGATCTGCGCGCCGTTTCCGACATCGGCACGCACTGGCTCGATCTCGCCATGTGGCTTACCGGCCGGAAGATCGTGGAAGTCTGCGGCGATCTTGCCACTACGATCCCGGTCCGGCTGCGGCCGCGAGGGCGAGTGGAGACGTTTCAGGCTACGACAGCCGCTGCCAGCGATCCCGTGAAAATCTCCACCGATGACTACGCTTCAGTGCTGCTCCGCTTTGAGGCGAACCTGCGCGGCGTCATGACGGTTTCGCAGGTCAGTGCTGGACACAAGGCGGCTCTCTCGTTCGAGATCAATGGTTCAGAGGGCTCGCTGGCGTGGAACTCCGAATCTCCCAACCAGCTCTGGATTGGGCACCGCACCCAGGCGAATCAGGAACTGCCGAAGGACCCTTCGCTGATGATGCCCGCGGCGCGGGGCTATTCTGCCTATCCCGGGGGGCACACGGAAGGCTATCCAGATACGTTTCTGCAGTTGTTCAAGGATTTTTATTCGCACATCGAGAAGGGCAAAGCGTCGGAGGTGGACTTCCCAACCTTTCAGACAGGACACGATGAGCTCGTCCTGTGCGAGGCCATCGCCCAGAGCGCGAGCGAGCGTCGGTGGGTTGGGATATGACTGCGGTTCGATGCGAGATTTTCATTTGGACAAGGTTAGGAAGATCACGCGATCGGTTTCATCTGCCTTTGCCGGTGGGACTTTCAAGATAACGCCGTCCGAGTTTTGGGTGAACTCTACCTTCGATCCGTCAGGTAAAGAATGTGCTCCTGATATTTTTTCGCTGATGGGCGGAAGGGCGAGAAGCGGAGCGTTCCAGTTCAACACATGCACGTAAATTTTGTTTTCTTTCTGAGTGGTCACTCCCCATTCCCCGGGAGCGACGGGCCCTCCGCGAGTGCCGTAGATCGAATCTCCGTATTTTGAGAGCCATTCGCCCACGGCGCGCAGGCGCGTGACAAATTCTTGCTGGATCACTCCATTGGGCATCGGACCGATATTCAGCAGCAGATTGGAATTGTTGCCGGCAGCGCGCACCAGCCTGCGTTCGAGGTCGGCTGGACTCTTGTAGCTGACGTCTCCGATGTTGAATCCCCAGGAGCCATTGAGGGTGTCGGAGCTTTCGAGCGGCAGTTGATTGCTGACGTAGTTGGTGTTGAAGCCGGCAGTGTTTTGTCCGGGGAGATCACGTTCGAAGGTTTGCACGTCTTCACCGGGTTTAGGAGTTTGATGATGATTGGGAATAATCAATGCGGCGGGTTGCAACTGATGGATGAGCGCGTAGGTTTTGGAGAGATGCCAATCGGCGTCGGGCCTGTCCCACATGCCGTCGAACCAGATACCGCCGACAGGGCCGTAGTTGGTGAGTAGCTCGCGCAGCTGTCCGTCCATGTAAGTGTCGAGATAGGTATTCCAGTCGCCCTGATCGGGGCGGCCGTTGTTCCAGTTCGTCGCGCCGCGCGGATAGTAGTCGGGATTGTGCCAATCCAGTTGCGAATAGTAGAAGAAGAGCTTGATGCCCTGGCGGTGGCATTCGTCGGCGAGCATTTTCAGCGGGTCTCTCTTATAGGGTGTCCGCTGAACAATGTTCCAGTCCGAGACCTTGGAGTCGAACATGGCAAAGCCGTCATGGTGACGGGAGGTGATGGTGATGTATTTCATGCCGGCGGCCTTCGCCAGGGCGACCCAGGCGGGGGCATCGAATTTTTCGGGATCGAAGAATGCAGGCAGGCGATTGTATCCGTCAAGCGTTAGTTTGCGGTCGTGAAAGACCCATTCGCCGTCGCCGAGAACGCTGTAGACACCCCAATGGATGAACATGCCGAACTTCATGTCCTGAAACTCGCGGCGAGCCTGCAGGTTCTCCGGGGACGGCTGGTAGTCGGATTGGGCGGAGGCGAGGAGAACAAAAATGGCTGTCGCTGCCAGGGCAATAACCAGGGTTTTTCGAGCAATCGTGGACCGTCGGATATTGGGCATGTTCGGTTCTACCTGACTAGTCTAACCGACGATGAGGCGGGGCCGGTGTGGTTGAGGCGACTTTCACGAGGTGGGAATGGGCGAGACGGCTATTTCAGCCGGAGAAGAGTTTCCGGGTTTCGTGAAAGTTCGGGGGTCGGACAATTCCCAGCGTAGGTGCCGACGGCGAATAGATGCGGAATGGTGTTCCCACTCTTGATAAGGTGAAAACCGCAGAAAATGTCGTGCTCGGCGGGCGGAGAGGAGAACCGTGATTCCGCGCAGAACCGCCAAAGGGCCCAGCGATGTGGGTATGCCGGTGGCTCGCCGACGAAAAAAGCTGCTCGATGGATTCGTCTGCGGTGACGCGCAAAGGGAAGCAGCGTCGATAGCAGCGGTAACTTGCACCCTTTTCGATACAATCCCACCCATCAAGCTCAGAGGTCGCAAGAGGATCGAGGTGAATGAAGTGGCGAAAGATAATGGCATGATTCAGATTGTCAGTGACTATTCTGTCGAAGAGACGGTGCGGCGATTGGAGGCCGCTTTCGCGGCGAAGGGGCTGCAGGTGTTTGCCGTAGTGGATCACGGTGGCGAGGCGGAGAAGGTTGGCATGACAATGAGGCCGACGAAGGTCGTGATCTTTGGGAGTCCGAAAGCAGGAACTCCCCTTATGGTGGCGGCCCCGAGCCTGGCGATTGATCTGCCTTTGAAGGCGCTCGTGGCGGAGGACGCGGAGGGTAAGGTTTCGGTCACGTACAACAGTCCGGAGTATCTGAAAGAGCGGCACAGCGTGCCCAAGGAACTGATCAAGAATCTTGAGGGGGCTGGAGTTGTAATCGGGAAGGCTGTGGAATAATGCAGGCGACCTTCATAAGATATGTGATCGAGCGCGTGTGACGGAGAAGGCGGTAACCAGAAGACGGTAACGGAGAAGGCCGTGACGCAGAATGATTCTCATCGGTCAAGTGATCATCTGGCGAACGAGCGGACATTTCTGGCTTGGGTGCGGACGGGAGCGGCCATTGTGGTGTTCGGATTTGCGATTGGTCGCTTTTCGATTGCCATGCGCCAGTTGACGGCGCTGCAGGGCCACGCCGTACGGACGGCGGGGATGTCGGTGTGGTTGGGATCTTTCACGATTCTTGCCGGGTTGGCGCTGGTTGTGGCGGGTCTGGTGCGATATCGCAAGACGCGGGTGCAGTTGGAGACGGGGACCTTTGAGCCCGCCGGCTTCGTGCTGGATCTGATTACGATTCTGACGGTGGTGTTTGGGCTGGTGCTGGCGGGATACTTGATTTATACGGAGAAGATTTTGGGATAAATGCAGGAACTTGCGCCAAAGTGGTGCACACGACGCAGAGTCGCCGAGCTTTGCTCGGCCCGTCCCGGTCAAAGACCGGATCCACACAATAAACCATGACTAACGTTCAAGAAAAAAACGATCTGGAAAAAGAAGCGGCGGCGCGGGCTAGTTTGCAATTCATTCAAGATGGGCAGGTCGTCGGGCTGGGGACGGGCTCGACGGCAGCCTGCTTCATCAAGCTGCTGGCGGAAGAGGTGAAACGCGGCTTGCGGATTCGGGGCATTCCGACGTCACTCCGATCTCAGGAACTGGCGCGGAGCTTGGGAATCCCGCTGACTACGCTGGATGAGTGCCAGGAGATTGCAGTCACGGTGGACGGGGCGGACGAGGTCGATCCGCGACTGCGGTTGATCAAAGGCGGTGGCGGAGCGATGTTGCGGGAGAAGATTGTGGCGTCGGCTACGAAGCAGTTGGTGATTGTGGCGGATGCTTCGAAACAGGTGCCGGTGTTGGGGAAGTTTCCGCTGCCGGTGGAGGTGATTCGGTTTGCGCAGGCGCTGGTGGCGAAGCGGATCGCAGCGCTGGGCGCGGAGGTAGCCGTGAGGATGGATGGCATCAAGCCCTACCTGACCGATGAGAATAATCATATTCTGGATTGCCGGTTTGGGCAGATTCCGGATGCCGACGGGTTGGCTAGGGAGTTGAGCGACATGCCGGGCGTGGTGGAGCATGGATTGTTCATTGGGATGGCAAGCGTGGCATTGTTTGCCAGAGGGAGCGAGATTGTGGAGTTAAGGAGATAGGCGAGGAGAGCAAGCTGGCCTGCGCTCGGCCCGTCCCTGGTCTGAGACCCGGATCCACACAGGCAGATTCCAGCTTCGCTGAGGGTCGGAATGACAGGTTAAAAGTGAACGGAATGGCGGCTGAGGCGCAGGCGCGGGGATGGAGCGGGGTGTCGCGGAGGCGGGAGCGTCGGTTTCCGCTGCAGTCCGTGCTGGATGTAACGGTGTTGCGGTCGGGGATTCCGGACACGGTTCCCGGGCGTTCGGTGAATCTGTGCGAGCGAGGGGTTGGTGCCATGCTGGCGCAGGAATTGGTTCCGGGCGAGGCGGTGGCGATTGAGGTTCAACTGTCCGAGGTCACACCCCCGTTACGAACGCGGGCGATTGTCCGGTATCAGGACAGACTCCGCAGCGGGCTTGAGTTTGTTTCAATGTCGGCTGACCACCGCGCAGCCATCCGGAAATGGGCCAGAGAAGCGGCGGCGGAAACGAAGCTCGGAGCGAGCCCGAATTTTGCAATGTCTATAAAGAGTGTCGATGCGAATGGACGAACCCCGAAAACCCAGAACGGCGCGCCGTCACGCCCAAGGCAGAAACAATTTGTGATGGCATGGGCGAGTAGTATCGTTTTTGTGGCCTTCGCTGCTTCCGTCTTCTGGTGGCGTTGGAACCGAGGATGGGAAGAGTTGGAATCCGGGTTGAAGACTCCGGCGACAGCGTCCGTTGAAAAGCCACGGGCGCGGGTTCCGCCCGAGGCGATGGAAAAGTTGTTGGTCCACCGGGTTGAGCCCACTTATCCCGCCGAGGCTCGCAAAGCGAATCTACAGGGAATTGTCGCGTTGGACATTGTGGTGGGGCGGGATGGATCGGTGGTGAACATGCACGCGCTCAATGGTCCGGAGGTGCTGGCGCAAGCGGCCATGGACGCTTTGCGCTGGTGGAAATTCGAGCCCTATCGCGTGAACGGCGAACCGGCAGTGGTGGAAACGACGGTGGCGGTGGAGTTTAAGAGATAAGGCTTCCAGACTGATGAAATGCGGAAGCCTGATTCAGATTTTCTTCTTGCCAAGCGCGTGCAGCACAGTCGTGCCGCTGACGGCAAAACAGAAAACGGCTCCCAGCGCGGCAATCAGCAGGAGGTTGGCGCTGAGATGAAGGATGTCGGCGAAGAGGGCGGCGATGGCCAAGATGAGTCCGAGCACATTGAGCCAAAGTGGAGCGCGAACCGGACTGCCCAACTCTCCTTCTTTGTCTCGGCGCAAGCGCAACTGCAGCAGGAGAGCTGCCAGCCCAATGGCAGCGACAACGACCAGGGCGAGCGGACTGAAGAAGGCGGAACGGCTAGTGTAGATGACTACCAGCGCGAGGGCGGCAAGCAGCAGGCCGGCGGCAACGATGCTCCAGCGGCGGGGCTTGGGCGCAGGGACCGGGTTGGAAGCGGCATCGGGCAAGAAGTTTCGTCCCAAGTTATACAGTGCGGAGTGCGGGTTTTCAAATGGCCGTGCGCGGCCCATGACCTCGTGTGAGTCGGCGGTCACGCTGAAAGTGCACCGCGAGGGCCGCAGGCATTGCGATCAGAGAGAGGATTAGAAGCGGAACTACGCGCGTCGAAGACATGAGGTCGCCTCCGGAGTGCCGAATCCTGACGTCGTGAGATCAGTTCGGAGGACGGACCGACGCGCGTTACCGGACGCGGCGCGGAACAACTCCGCGTAGAAGTGCCGGCGGGCGCCTCCTGCTCGTGTAACCCAGGCGGCCGCGCCGGAATGTTTTCCGCGGAATATTGAAAAACCCAGATCTGTATAGCACGGTGAGGCGCCAAAGCTCTGGGATGTGGGACGAACTATTTTGGAAGGGTTCCCGTAGTGGGAATGGAAGGCTTTATCCACGGACCGCACTGAGGGTACAGAAGCAATCGGTTACAAACCTGGTCGAACCGCGCTTGACCGGACAGCCGAGGCGGCTGTTCCTGCGTGGCTCTCTCGTGGTACTTTCAACTTTCTTTCCTAACTATGATTCGATCCTATAAAGGTGTGCGGCCGACCATTCCGATGACTTGTTTTGTGGATGAGTCGGCGCAGATTATTGGCGACGTGGTGCTGGGCGAGCATGCTTCGGTGTGGATGAATGCGGTAGTGCGCGGGGACGTACATGAGATTCGCATTGGGGCGCACTCGAATGTGCAGGACAACAGCGTCCTGCACGGGATGAAGCAGCAGTGGGGCGTGTATCTGGGCGAGTACGTGACGGTAGGTCATTCAGTCACGCTGCATGGCTGCGTGATTGAAGATCGCTGTTTGATTGGGATGGGCTCCATTATTTTGAACGGCGCGCGAATTGGGGCGGGGTCGATTATTGCGGCGGGCACGCTGATTCCGGAAAAGACGGTGGTTGAGCCGGGGTCATTGTGGATGGGGTCTCCGGGGAAGTTTCGGCGGAAGTTGGAGGCCGCCGATCAGGAGATGATCATGCGGTATGCGACAAATTATCTTGGATACAAGGGCGAGTATTTGCGGGAGAGATAGCGTCCGACTTATCGCATACTGCTGCTGTCATCCTGAGCGGAGCGGGTGATAAAACGTTTGTATCTGATTGTTTTAATTGCAGATATTGTGGCACGTTTTGGCTGTGTAGGAACTGTGCAGGCAAACTGTGCAAATTTCAGCCAATTTCGCTGCTGCAAAACCCTTGGGCACGAGGAACTGGCTCGGCCAAGCTTCGAGTTCGTCCGCGCCGAATTCTTTCGACCTTTTGCCGGCCTTCTGAACGGAGAACACCGACCGCTCCCACATCGCGTACGCGCGTTCGCCGGATTGGTCCAAAACGAACGTCACGTAGAAACTTAAACCTCTTCCGCGAGGAACAAAGACAAACCTGTGGACAGCGTTCGGCGTAGACGCGAGATTTGTCCATTCCTCATCCCAAAGGGGTTTCTCGAGATGCGGAACGCAACATGCCGCGGGCGCAGGGAATTGAACCCTCATGGCCTTGCGGCCTGCGGATTTTAAGTCCCGTGCGTCTGCCAGTTTCGCATTGATACAAAAGCACATATCATTCGATCCGTGTGGAGGTGTGTAAGTCACTGTGTAGGTTTCCTGGTTTTTCCACAGAATCCTGACCGTCTGTCATGCATCAACGAGACTCTACTACCGATCGGATTCACAGTCCCCACCCCTGAAGCCCCTCGCCTTGCCCCGTGCGGCGGGCGGTTGGCTTCGCGGAAAGTTCGGCTCGATTTTGGTCCCCACCTAAACAAGAAGTCCTTCAGAACGAAGTATCTCTTCGACCTTGAGCCTACCGAGCCGCATTTCCCGACATTCACGTTGATGCTGGACCCAGCCGTAAGGATAAGAGGCAATCAGGGACACAGCCGCTAAAGCAAACCACACGACCGAACTGAACGGTGACATGGTCGGATGATACTTGGCATAAAACGCAGCGGCTAGAAATCCCTCGGAGGTCATCACCACAAGCCCGCTTTCGGCATGTGCGAGGTCCACCAGGTCTTTCTTCGATCCAAAGAAATCGCTTCTACGCACGGCGGTGTACGCAAGAATCTGTTCTGGCCATTTAACCCCAATACTCCCAAGCCAACGTGTTGGGCTATTCGATCCTTCCGCTTTGACTCGGAAGATAATGTCCCTAATCCAAAGCAGTGTGCATAGGCCCAGATGGTGAATGGGTATCACCACGCTCCTGTGAATCGCATAGATGCCTGCACCTATCACTACTGCGGCCAAACCAGCCAACTCCCAGCCCATGGATGTGAGAACTTTTTCGGTTCCTGCCGGATTAACAATGGCTGCTAGGACGATAAGAAGGAACCCTCCGTAGGAATACCGCAAAGCTACGGATAGACCCACTCCCAGACCTTTCAAGATCTCCGCCATGATGATGCCCCTCCTCAGCACCGCCTCTGAGATTCGTTAAGGAACGTCTTGGCCCGCAGTTGAATCTATGATTTGCCCATAAATCCTGGGAAAACCGCCTTAAGAATGATGTACAGCAATGCTAGCCAAAAGCTCGTCGTGATACCGATGAGCGCCCAAGAAATCTTCTCGCTTTTGAACGGCCAAGCATTCGGTTTCTCGCAGGGGTTGCAAGGCGGCACGAAGTCCTTTGGAAAATCTTCAGGGAAGTGTCCGAAGTACGGGACAAAAACGCAGAAAACCGAAAGAGGAATAAAAAACATCGTGCCAACCGCGAGAATGAAGGAACCCGGTGTGGGGGCTCCCCTCCAGTAAACATTGACGAAAATAGACGTCGCACTGGCAACCAGTGCGAACAGGTTCAGACCCACAAACGTTAAGAACACGATATCGAGCGCTTCAAGCCCGCAGCGGGGCAGACAATACTTCCAATCCGGACAATAACGATCAGGAACAGGCAAAGCAGCGGGAGGCCGAAATGCATCGACAACCCTTTGACCCCCGAGACCGTAGCGAAAAACAGTTCCGAGAACCGCTCCCGTGAGTGCGAGTACTAGGACGCCGCAATAACCGAAGAAGACCTGCATGGTCCAAGCCGCGAAGTTGAAAGCCAAATACCACAGTGCGGCTGGGTGACCTGGCGTCGTGTACCCCACGACGGACCAATCTGACGAGCACGAAGGTGGTAACGCTTGGGATTGCAGGGGACCCAGTATGTCACGGCCGTCAGCAACGAGCGCTAGGATAATCGGAGCAGCCAATGATAAAGGGAAAACCCAGGAAGACCAGTGCAGACGCACGCGCTCTACCAAGAATTGCGTGAATGATTCTTTTGGCTCTTCACCAGAACCCGATGGCTTGATCACATCGTCCAGTGTCAAAAGAGCATTGTCGAGCAGCCTCAAGTAATATCCGATAAGAAAAGCGCAGAGAGGCATTCCAAACAGGTAAAGAATTCCCCAATTCGCCACGGTAAATCCATCTGCAGTAATTTGCGAACCGGCTGTAGGTGCGCCAGGGGTGGCCGGAGTACAGTGAACTGCAAGGGCCGGAATATGTCGGTGGAGAATGCCCAAAGAGCCCGCGGCGCCGATCACGATCAAATACCAAAGGAATGCAAGCCCGGCGGCTTGCATCGGTCTTGTCATCCAAAAGCGGTGCACGGCGCCAAATGCATGTCCGACCACTGAGCGTGAGGGTGTTGGCATATAGATTTTTAGGTCGCTAACTTCCAAATACGGGTGAATCGTTGATGTCTGTTTCGCGAACGGCCGGTTGGGATCTAAAGCGTTTTGAGGAACTCCACGATTGCCCACCGTTGCTCGTCATTGAGATCCGTGCCATAAGAATGACCGGCGTTGCTGTTGCCCGGCAAAGCCGGGTCAAATTCAAACGCCCCTTCTTGTGTGTCAAATCCTACATTGAGCGAATCGAACTTCCTGCTTCCTACTTTGAACTGCTTTGTTCGTTGCGAGCTCGGAAGAAGTAGCTGGTAAAGGTTCGGTACCGAACCATTGTGCAAGTACGGAGCGGTGGCCCAAACGCCATTGAGCGGTCCAGCCTTGTATACCTTGAGCGAATCCTGACACGTTCCGGTGACAGCGGTCGCTGTTCGGAACGGTTTAGGAATAGCTTGAACAACTCCTGATGCGGCTGTTGGCTTCGTCTTCGCGGCTGTGTGAATGGAGGATCCAGTCGCTAGCCAATTTTCCAAAACGCCGATGCCAATGTTAGCGGCAACACTCGACACAAAATCCGTCTTCTCCAGCTTGTGACCACCGATCGGAGGCTGGCGAGAACCAGACAGCACACCGGTATCGGCAGTTCGACAAGCGACATTCGTAGTCATCGCCGGATCGGTGCCAACCTCGTCCACGCCGACGGGACTTACAACGATGGTTCCCATACTGTTGCGTCCCGCGAGTGCGTGGCACGACACGCAATGTTGCTGGAAGAGATCATGTCCCTTCTTCACTTTGACTGGATCAATCTGACCCAGAACATCCTCGGGCCATTGCGGTGACTTTAGGAAATGAACCAAAGTCTCTTCCAATTCCACCTGATTGCTGACGTTTACTGTCGAACGGTAACCGAGGCCCAACGTCGTCGACTTGGCGAGGTTAATTCGTGCGAAGACTCCAAGCACTTCGACGATGTTCCGCTCCAATCGTTCGTACTTGAGCTTGTTGGGGGCTATGGCGTTCCATTGCACAAAGTTCTCACGCGAAGTTCCCCACAGGAAGGGGTAGCTAACCGGAGCATTCGGTGTACGGTTGTTCTGCTCCAGGGGCTGGAACCACGCCCAGACCGGTGTATCGGAGAGATCAATTGCAGAAACCCGATTAAAAATCATCCCGAATGCGTCTGTTCTTCCAGGGCCCCAAGGGGTTTCCGGCGAGCTCGCTTGCACGAAGGTCGAGAAATACGCGGAAAACCGCATGAGCTGATAGCGCAGATCTCGCTGGGCCTGCGAGTTGTTACCCGCAACTCTGGCTGCAAAGCGCGCGAACTTTGCCGAGTCTTGTAGCGTGATACGGATCGACTTGTCCAGTTCGGCCAAAAAGGAGAGGAGATCTGCGTTCGTCGGACCGCCGTCAATTTGGAGAGTGACACCGTTCCTTTCGATTTGGCTGGTGTGACATGCGGCACAAGTTATGCCGACCCATGTTCCACCATTTTCGTCCTTAGCAAATCCGACTGGCAGTCCGCTCGTGCCACTCGGATTTGGAAGATATCCGAATCGAGACAAACTGTCGCTGGTGAAAAGATCTTCACTCTCTGATCGCTCTAACGCGGTGAACCAAGCCAGTGGCATCAACTGCGAACCCTGGGACAGTGTGTAAAACCTCTGTCGCTGCTTCTCGCCCTCAGGGGTCACCCAAAACCGGCCAATGAGGGTCACTTGAAAACCGGCCAACGAGAATGGGGCCCGGGACGTTGATTTCGGCGTGAGGCATGTAGCCTACGTCGATATGAGCAACGTCTTGACCGAAGCGAAAAGACAACAAGTAATTGCCTTGGGACGACTCGGATGGCCACTGCGGCGCATCGAGCAAGAGACCGGGGTGCGTCGCGAGACCGCCGGAGCCTATCTGAAAGCGGCCGGGATCGCGGTGCGGCCGCCGGGCGCATGGGGACGGCGGCCGCCGGCAAAACCGGCCAACGAGAACGAGGTGACCACCGGGTCGGACGCGGCAAAACCGACCCCCACCATCAACCCCAACCTCAAGCCCAACCCCAACCCCGAAAACCTTTCTAATAATGAAAAAGCAAAACCGGCCAATGCCAATGCGGTGACCACCGGGTTTGGCGTGGAGTCGGCAGGACTGGAAGTAGAAAATTCTAAGCGGATTCCATCCGCCAGTGCCTGCGAGCCGTTTCGTGAAGCCATCGAGTTAGGTCTGAGTCGCGGTCGTGATGCCACCGCCATCTGGCAAGATCTGGTCGCGGAGAATGGGTTCGACGGAGGCTATCAGACGGTCAAGCGCTACGTGCGCAAGTTGCGTGGAAATCAGCCACTGCAGCCACGCGCGGTGATTGTGACCGGACCAGGAGAAGAATGCCAAGTGGACTACGGCACGGGCGCCATGGTCCGGGATCCGCAGACCAGAAAATATCGACGCACCCGATTGTTCGTGATGGTGCTGGGCTGCAGCCGCAAGGCGGCACGCTTTCTGACCTTCCGTTCCAGTTCGCGCATCTGGGCCGAGTTACATGAGAAAGCATTCCGTCGACTGGGTGGCGCTACGCGGGTCGTCGTCCTGGATAATTTGCGCGAAGGCGTGCTCGTCCCTGACATCTACGATCCCACTCTAAATCCTCTCTATCGCGACGTCCTGGCGCACTATGGCGCAGTCGCTCTGCCCTGTCGGATCAAGGATCCAGATCGAAAAGGAAAAGTTGAATCCGGCGTCGGCCACGCCCAACGAGCGCTTCAGGGAAAACGTTTTGAGAGCCTGGAGGAAGCACAAGCCTATCTGGATCGGTGGGAGACCAGCTGTGCCGATACTCGCATTCATGGCACCACGAAACGACAAGTCGCCGCCATGTTTGCGGAAGAAAAACCCAGCTTGCTGCCGCTTCCCCTGGAACCTTTTCGCTACTACCAGCATGGCAAGCGGGGCGTGAATCTGGACGGTTGCGTCGAAGTCGATGCTGCCTACTACGGCCTGCCGCCCGGTTGGATCGGACGAGAGGTGAATGTGCAGTGGGATGAGCTTTATGTTCGCATCCTCGATCCAAAAAACGGGCAACTACTGCGAGAACACGTACGACAGAAACGTAGCTGGTATCGCATAAAAAAAGAAGACCATCCCCAGCAGATGCCGCTTCAGGTTTCCCAGTTACTGTGGCGAGCCGGACGAGCTGGCACTCACATCGGCACACTCTGCAACCTTATTTATAACCAGCTCGGAGAACCGGGGGTTCGCCGCGTCTTCGGCATCCTCTCCTTGGCCAAGAAGTTCGGCACCGCCGCGGTCGAAGATGCGTGCGCGGTTGCTCTGGAAATGGGCGTGTATGAACTCCGCTTCGTTCGTCGCTATCTCGAACGTGCCCCACAACTTACCCTGCGGCAAGTCGACCCGCTCATTCGCGAACTGGTTCACTACCGCGATCTCATCAACCTCAGAACCAAGGAGCCCGAAGATGAACCTCATTGAGTTGAATCGTGCTTTAGGACAACTTCGCCTGGGAGGTATCGCCGCCGTGCTCGAAACTCGTCTGCGCCAAGCTCAGGCCGAAGCCATGCCCCCCATCGATTTCCTCTCCTGCCTCGTCTCCGACGAACTCACTCGTCGTGGCGAGCGACTGCTGGAGCGACGAAAAAAACAGGCCGAGTTCCGAGACCCTCAGAAAACTCTCGACAACTTCGACTTCAACTTCAACCGCAAGATGAATCGCAGTCTGGTGTTCGATCTCGCTACCGGTGCCTTCATCGCTCGCCATGAAGACGGTTTGTTTCTCGGTCCGCCGGGCACCGGAAAAAGTCATCTTGCCCAGGCCATCGGACAAGCCGCTATCCAACAGGGTTATCGCGTCATCTACCGCGAAACCCACAAACTGCTCGATGACTTGGCCGAAGCCACCATCGATGGAACCCGCAAAGAAACCATGGAACTGTTCGTTTCCGTACCGCTTCTGATTATCGACGACCTCGGCATGCGGAAGTTACCGATGACTGCCGCCGAGGACTTGCTGGAAATAGTAATGCGGCGCTATGAGCGCGCCAGCAGTTTACTGACTTCGAATCGTCCCGTGGACGACTGGGGCAAACTTCTCGGCGACAGCGCCGCCGTTACCGCTATGCTCGATCGTCTCCTCCATCACGGCCATGTACTTAAATGTGGTCCACGGAGTTGGCGCACGAAAACAGGCTTGCCTCCACAGGAGGCGTCGGAGTAAAACAACCTAGTCCCAGGCCACTTCCGTTGGCCGGTTTTGAAGTGACCACCGTTGGCCGGTTTTGACGTGACCCCTGAGGTCTCGCTCCAACCTTGATCGAGGTACTTGACCTGACTAACAACCTGTCCCTGAGCAGTCGATAGTAAACAAAAGCTGATTGAGACAAAGCAGATCACAAGCCTAAGCACCTGTAGAGCTAAGACCATATCTCCTCCAAACACAACTATCCGACACATCGGACCAAGCCCCATGGGCCGGTACCGCCGTAGCGGACCAAGACACACCTACACCTGAATTGGGAGCATCGGCGAGAAGAAGCCCCCTCGGATTCGAAGACACTGAAGTGCTTCGCTCTTCCGATCGCCGATTCGGACAAAGATATGCCTCGCAGTTTAGACCTGTCAAGACAAAGGCTAGTACCCAACTATTGCCTGCTTGGAAGTTGTGTTTCGTCCTCTGCTGAGTTGTCTTTGTTAGTTGGCTGATCGCCACGATTCAACAAGACAAACCAATAAGCGAAGCAAGGGAAGCTGGCAAGATGGCCGCAGTGACCCAGCGCAAGTATAAACAGAAGGCCAGCGTCGACCTGTGAATCTCTGGGTTCTTTAAGCGATGCCTATTCCGAGACTTTGCCCTTGCTCCTGTTCCACAGGACTTCCGCGTCGCGCGGAAGCAGGTTCGACATTTGGCGCGGCTGACTGCTGCTTTTGCGCCTCGCTGGCCGTGCGTTGGGAGTTGTCA
>CAWCVQ010000012.1:0-1348508 GCA_963799025.1 uncultured Acidobacteriaceae bacterium
GCGGAGTCGAAGGACCCCTTTTAAGACAAACGCTCATTCGGATGGGCGAAGGCGTTCTCATCGTGTAGTCGCAGAGTGTGAGAGAACGCCGCGACAGGCTTGCTATGCGGTGTGAATGGTAGGGTCCTTCGACTGCGGTTGATCTTTGCGCTGAGGCGTAAAGATCAATCCTCGCTCAGGACGACAATTCTTAAGAACTCAGAAGACTGGAAGCTCATGATTAAGGCGGTGCGAGGGACGCGGGATTTGCTGCCGCCAGAGACGGCGCTGTGGAATTTTGTGGAGGCGGGAGTGCGAGATGTGTTTCGCGCTTACAACTTTCAGGAGATTCGCACGCCGATTTTTGAGGCGACGGAGTTGTTTGCGCGCGGAGTCGGGGAGGAGACCGATATCGTCGCGAAGGAAATGTATACCTGGGAGGATCGGTCGCGGGCGGCTAGCGAACAGGGACAGTCGCTGACGTTGCGTCCGGAAAATACTGCCGGTGTGGTCCGCGCTTATATCGAGCACAAGCTTTGGGATCGCGGGCTGAACAAGCTGTATTACATTGGGCCCCAGTTTCGGCGGGAGCGGCCGCAGAAAGGGCGGTATCGGCAGTTTTATCAGATTGGGGCCGAGGTAATTGGGCCGGCTTCGGCGGGGAGCGAGCGTCCCATTCGCGATGCGGAAGTGTTGGAGATGCTGGATACGCTGTTGCGGCGGCTGGGGATTACTGACTTTACTCTTTACATTAATTCGGTCGGAGACACCCTGGATCGAGCTGCTTACAACGACGCGCTGCGCCAGGCGCTGCAACCGGTCGTGGGACAGATGTGCACGGATTGCCAGCGGCGGGCGGTGTCGAATCCTCTGCGCGTATTTGACTGCAAGGTGCCGGAGGATCAGCCGGTGATCGCGACCCTGCCGGTGATCAGCGATTATCTCGGCGCTGAAAGTAAGCAGCACTTTCAGAATGTGCAGGCGCTTCTGAAGGAGGCTGGAGTTGCGTTCGAGGTGAATCCGCGGCTGGTTCGAGGATTGGATTATTACACGCGCACTGCGTTCGAGTTTACGCATGGCGCGTTGGGGGCGCAGAACGCGATTCTGGGCGGCGGAAGGTATGACGGATTGGCGGAATTGCTGGGAAGCCCTCAGCCCGCGCCGGGGATCGGATTTGCCATTGGAGAAGACCGGCTGGTGATGGCGCTGCAGGCGCGAACTTCCGAGGCCGCTCCGAGTGTGGACGTTTATGTGGCGCCGGTTGGGGAGGGAATGAATCGGAGGGCGTTGCGCCTGGCGGGAGATTTGCGGCGCAAAGGATTGGCGGTCGAACTCGGGGATGAGGGATTTCGTCTGAAGAAGATGTTTGAGGCGGCGACGAAGGTGGGAGCGAAATACATTCTCATCGTAGGCGAGAATGAAGTCAACGCGGACGCGTTTTCTTTGAAGAATCTGGCGACGGGGGAACAGGTTTCGGTGCCACGCGCGGGACTAGCGCAGAAGATTCGGGGATAGCATGGCCAAGGCTTATTCTGAGATCGACGAATCGGTGGGAACTTTCATTCAGGCACAGTCTGTGTTTTTTTGTGGCAACGGCGCCGCTGGATGCGGGCGGGCATGTCAACGTTTTCCCGAAAAGGATTGGATACGTTTCGAATACTAGGGCCGAAGAGGGGCGCGTATCTCGATATCGTTGGAAGTGGAGTGGAGACTTTCGCTCACGCGCGAGAGAACGGCCGGATCGCGCTGATGTTTTGCACGTTTCAGGGATCGCCGAAGATTTTGCGGCTGCATGGACTTGGACGGATTATGGAACCGCACGAGGATGGCTTTGTGCCGCTGCAATCGCACTTCCCGGTCCATGAAGGGACGCGCGCGATTATCCTGGTTGAAGTCACGCGCATCAGCGACTCATGCGGGTTTGGTGTACCTGTTCTCAAGTTCGAGCGGGAGCGGGCTGAGTTGCCGGCCTGGTGCCGCAAGCGCGGGACGGAAGGGCTGAAGATTTACCGGCGGGGAAAAACCGACAGACTGTGGATGGATTGCCGGGCGTGAGCGAGTAGGCGAACGGATTCACGAAAGGGGTCAATGAAAAACTATTTCGCGGCGTGTCTTGCATGTTTGTGGTTGGTGTGCGGTGTGTGCGCGCAGAACACGAATGCTCCGGCCAAGCCGCTGAGTCCTTTGGAACAGGAGCTGATGAGCGCCGAGAAAAGTTTCGTCGATGCGGCGAAGAAGGGTGACGTGGCATTTTTCAAAAGCACGCTCACCGACGACTTTTCATTCGTGGCGTTCGACGGGCAGCTCTATAACCGGCAGGACATGCTGGACCAGTTTGCGGGCGGCGGTCTGAATTTGCAGCCCTACGATATGAAAGTGGTGATGGCAGCCGAGGGTGTGGCGATCGTAACCTACGATGTGGTGCTGCGGGTTCCGCCGTCGGAGGATCAGGGGCCGCCACCGCGCTATCAGCATTTCAGCACGGTTTGGGTGAAGCAGGGCGACGTCTGGAAGATGAAGTTTCAGCAAATGACGGCGTCGCACTGGGGAGACTGGTAGAGCGACTATCGATTGCTGATTTTTGATTGCTGATTGGAAAATCGAGAAAACTATGGTTGACGGTGATCCTGGACTGAGACTACTATTCCGCCGCAGTCGCGGCCGGTTCCAATCAGCAGTCGAGCACCAGCAATCAACAATCAAATCACGAGGCGTGCGATGAAAAACATAGCAATGATCTCTGCGGCATGGCTGGCGTTGGCAGTGGCGGCTCTGGCGCAGATGGATATGCCGAAGCCGGGGCCGGAACACAAGAAGCTCGATATGTTCGCAGGAACGTGGACGCTGGACGGTGACATGAAGCCCAGCCCGATGGGTCCGGGCGGGAAGATGACGGAAAACGAGAAGTGCGAGTGGATGGAAGGCGGGTTCTTTCTGGTTTGCCGCGCCGATTTTAAGAGTGGGATGGGGAATGGAACTGGAATTTCCGTGATGGGATATTCTTCCGACGACAAGACTTTCACCTACCGAGAGTTCAATAGCTGGGGAGAATTCGACGACTCCAAGGGTTCGGTGGATGGCGATACATGGACATGGACGAGCGATGAGAAAATGGGCGGCACGACGGTGAAGGGGCGGTTCACCATGAAGATCACTTCACCGACGTCGTATAACTTCGCGTTCGAGATGTCCCCCGATGGAACCAAATGGTCGACGGTAATGGACGGGAAAGCGACGAAGGGGAAGTGACGGCAGGTTGCTCTTAGCTCTTCGCTTTGGCCAAAGGCCAAGGCGCCGGAAGAAGTAAGGCTTTGGCGAGCAGGATGGGATACTCCAGCTGGGATAGCTGGAGCTTTTTTGTGTGCGCGACCTTGGAACCGAACTTCGAATGATGAAGGGATAGAGGCTGCGATTTGGAAAAGACGACTTGGAGTACGATTGAGCGGGCGGTGTTATGAAAAAGTTCTATTTCTTTCTTGTTGCTCTGTTGATTCTGGGTACGGCGCGGACAGCTTTTAAGCGCGAACTGTGGGCCCAGGAGGCGAAAACTGCGGTTGGTGCGGAAGCCAGGACCGAACGCATTGCGAAGAGCGGGCAGGAATACTCGGGAATGTACTCGTTTTTAAAAGACGGGGAATTTGTCCAGGTGACGGTGGAGGAGGCGGGAAAGGTCTCGGGCTTCGTTTCGCGATTTGGCGACGGGAAGAGCGACAAGGGAGCGTTTCTGGATCAGTTCTTCAAGAGCGGGAAAATCGATGGGAACAAATTAAACTTCACGACGGACATCGTCCACGGAGTTGCGTTCGATTTTAAGGGGACGGTGGAGCGCGGGGATGGGAAGAATCCGGGGGAAGAGGGATATTTCGAGCTGAAGGGGACGTTGACGGAGAGCGACAGCGACGAAAACAAGAAAGTGACCTCGCACGCGCGGGAGGTAGTGTTGAAGATGTTTCCGCAGGAGGCAGCACCGGCGCGGAAATAGTGTCTCGATGTAATTGGAGAGGACCGCGAACAAAGCCAGTAGCGGCTGAGGACGCAAAGGAATTCGCCAAGGTCGCAAAGACGCAATGCTGGTTGATTTTGCCGGACTCGGTACTGGGACTATTGTCCGGCGCGCAGTGGAGAGAGATTCAGGCGGCCGGGAGCTTTCTTAGGTGCGCCTTCCGGGCCGTAGACTAGATCAGGGCTTCCGTCAGATTGCGAAGACGCTTCGGCCAGCGTCGCGGCAAAAGCGCGATAGGAACGGCTGATCTCGGAACTATCCTGCAGGACCACTGGGGTGCCGTGGTCTATGGCGGGAGAGACGGCCTGAAAGGCGTTGGGAACCTTCCAAAGAACTTTGCAGTTGGTCGCTCGTTCGACATCGGCTTCATTGAAGCCGGGGATTTTCTTGTAGCGATTCAGCACGATGCGCATACGGTCGCGGCCGGTACCTTCCTCGAGGAAGGTGTGGATGCGTCCAGCGCTCCACAGGGAAACCACGTCGGTCTGCGCCACCACGAGCACAGCATTCGAAAGATCGGAGAGCAGGTGCGTCATGGAATCGAGACGGCTGGAAGCGTCGACAATGACGAAGCGGTAGTGATTGACCAACAGGTCGAATAATCGAGCCAGTTCACCAGGAGTTGGCTCGGTGGGATACGGTTGTTGCGGTCCGGCCAGCAGATGCAGGCCCTCCTTGGTCGGGGTCATGAGACCGTCGAGCAAAGTGACGTCGAGGCGGTTGAGATTCTGCAAGGCGTCAAGCACGCCGAATTGCGGCCGCAAGTTGAGATGAAGAGCGGCGTGACCGATGGGAGCGAAGTCGACAAGAACCACATTGCCGTGAGACTGCTGCAGAGCCACGGCGGTGTTGACGGCGGCGGTGGTGCAGCCAGCGCCTCCCTTGGCGCCTAGGAAGGTAAATACTCGGGCCTTGCCCGCGCCGCCGAGACTGCGGGTGCGCGAAGAGCTGAAGCGAGTCAAAGCTTCGAGCAGAGGCTCCGAACCGGCGGAGGGATCGAGGTATTCGCCGGCGCCCGCCCGCATGCTGGCCACGATGTTGGCGGGACGGGTCATTTCGCCGTTGGCGAAGATCGCAATCTGCTGGGTGGTGGCGCGAATCAGTTCGATAGTATGAATGGCGCGCTGCGCGTCCTGCGCCGGAATGTCGACGATGACGACTTCGGCGCGAGAATCCTGAAGCTGACGCAGAATGGCGTCAGTAGGTCCGGCGGGAAACCCGACATGGCTGAAGACAGCCTTGCCCAGACGAGTCGCTTCCAGACGATTTTGCAACGCGGATAGGTGATCCTGGTCCCCAGTAAGCAGGGCAACGCCAATACCATGCATTACGCGGCTCTCGCTGATTTCTCTCGGTGTCTGCATGTTAAGAATAGAAGTTACTCCCGCCAAGTGACCTAGGTAATGGCACGAAAGCGCTCAAGCACGCAATCAGCGCGGAAATCACGCCACATATACCCACGGTAAAAGTCTGGGAGGAATCGCACAACGTTGAAAAACTTGGGACAGTCCCGCCCCTTGTTGCCAGTGATTGTATGCCAAGATTGCGGAGTTGAAAAGACACTTTTGGGGCCAAGAAAAACAATTTTTAAAACCTCCCGTGGTATGGGGGGAGGGGGTGGACGCGGCCCTGGGGTATGGAATCCGGGCTGGGACGGTTATCCGAGACCAGGCCGAGCGGCCGGCAGTGCCACGGGCCGGTCTTCCTCATGCTCATGGTCATGGTGCGAGTGAAGGCTTGAGACCCTGGAAAAAGTGGCGGAAGACTGTGGGGACTCGGTCAGGTATTCATAGCCCTCGAGACGAACCGCAACCCCGATCTTAGCTTCGGTGCGCGAAGAAATCGATGGGGTGGAAGGGCGGATCACTCGTAAGATTCGGCCGCGGCAGCGTACGGGCATGCTCTCGCCTAAAGTGATCTCGGAAGGCATCCGCAGTGTGATCTCAATTTCGGCGCCTTCGGTGAGTGGAGCGTCGGTGAAGAAAAAGACCCCGCGCGAACTGAGATCTTGGGTGAATCCGACGCCTTCCAGCGATTCTGCGAGTTGGCGGAGAGACAACGGAAGAAGATAGGGAAACCGCTGCCCGACACGGCGTTCAACTCCAACTGAAGGCGTGGTCATACGTGGCGTCCATCCTTTGCCCAACAGCCCAAAAGCGCTGGCGCTACTTTAGCGTACGGCGCGAAATAAGAGAAGGGCCAAGTTCGTCGATTCAGTGAGCCGCCCAACTCCTTCCAAAGCTTAGATTTGGAGGAGGACTGGGAAGAAGAAGTTGCCCAGGAAGTGGAATTAGACGGCCAAAACCGCTATCGCATCGAATTTTGAAGTAAACCCGAGTTCTGCGTTGAGAACCGAGATCACGATATAGTGGTTCAGAAGATGGCGCATCGTCATCCAAAGTGACAGTGGCTGAGCCCAAGACTTCCATCCAAGAGAATTCTGCCAAAGGGGAAGCTACGCCTGAGAGTCGCAGACTCCGTTGGCAGGCGGCGGGGCGGGCGCTGCGGCATCGTAACTTCCAGCTTTTCTTCAGCGGACAACTGATTTCCTTGATCGGCACGTGGATGCAGACCGTGGCGCAGTCGTGGCTCGTCTACCGGTTGACGGGCTCGGGTTTGAAATTGGGGGCGGTGGGATTTGCCAGCCAGATTCCAGTCTTCCTGGTGGCTCCGCTCGGCGGTATTGTCGCGGATCGCAGCAACCGTAAGCACGTGGTCATGGGCACGCAGGTCGCGTCGATGCTATTGGCGTTCGTTCTGGCGGCGCTGACCCTGACGCACAGAATTACGGTGAGAGAGATTTTCGTGCTGGCGGCGTTGCTAGGGGTGGTAAATGCCTTCGATATTCCCGGGCGGCAGTCGTTTCTGGTGGACATGGTGGGCAAAGGAGACCTCATGAATGCCATCGCGCTGAATTCTTCCATGTTCAACGGGGCGCGCGTGATTGGGCCGGCGATAGCGGGCATTCTTGTGGCGAGGCTGGGAGAAGGCTGGTGTTTTTTCGTGAATGGGGCCAGCTACATTGCTGTCATCGCCGGATTGATGATGATGAATGTGCACGCTCCGGCACGAGTGTCGGTGAAGGCGTCGCCGTGGGAGCACATGATGGAAGGATTCCAATTTGTGAATCGAACGGCGCCGATTCGAGCTTTGATGGTACTGCTCGGACTGGTGAGCGTGACCGGCATGCCTTACGTAGTGCTGATGCCGATTTTTGCCGACAAGGTATTGCGCGGCGGCGGACAGGAATTCGCCTCCCTGATCGGCTCACATGATTTGGGCGCGGTGCGTCTTGGCATTCTGATGGGCGCAGCTGGCGTGGGAGCGCTTCTAGGTGCGCTTACCTTGGCCCTGCGCGCGGGGGTGAAGGGCTTGGGAAGGTGGATATCCCTGTGCTGCGCGGGGTTTGGCGTCAGCCTGATGCTGTTTTCATTTTCCAGATCATTCTGGCTGTCGGTCCTTCTTCTGCTCCCGGTGGGATATTTCATCATGCTGCAGATGGCCTCATCGAATACATTGATTCAGGTGATGGTGCCCGACGCGCTGCGCGGGCGGACCATGGCAGTTTATTCGATGATGTTTATGGGGATGGCTCCGATTGGAGCCCTGCTCGGCGGTGCATTGTCGGATCGGCTCGGCGCGCCGCTCACGGTTGCAATTGGTGGATTGGCTTCGGTAATGGGAGCATGGTGGTTCAGCGTGCAGCTGCCGAAGATTCGCGTAGAAGCGCGGAAGCTGATTATCGCGCAAGCGATGGCGGGCGGAGAGCCGGCGGAAGAGATGACCGCGCCGGTGGCGGAACAGTAGAGCTCAGGTAGGGACAGCCGCCTCGTGTTCAGGAGCGAAGCCCCGGGATCAGTTTGCCTTGCTTTTTCTTCTTAGTCCCTCTCCCCTTCTTGCGAGCTAGCGCTCGCCGGATAGCCGAGGCGGCTGTCCCTACGTGAGCTTTTGTGCTGCGCTGCGGCCCAGGGCGACCAGGAAGATTGCGCTCTTTCCCCGCGCGTGAGGGGAAAAGAAGCTGACTACGTCGTCATCGTAGAACGTGAGACCCGTGGCGCCGAGGCGCTGCGCGTAGGCGGCGAGATACAGTTTGCCACCTAGAATTCCGGCTTCTAGCTGAACAGCGCGATATCCCCGGTTGCCGTAGCGCTGCAAAATGCTTTTCAAGTCGGCCAGGAAAAATACATCGACGGCGGCGTCGGCGGCAAGCTCCTGCTCCAGTCCCAGATAGCCGGCTTTGTCGCGGAAGTCTCCCGGCTTCAGGAGTTCGAGTTGCTGTTGTTCCCAGTGGTAAACATAAGCTCCCGGCGAAAAGCCCAGCACGTTGTTGACGATGAGATAGAGATCGTTGAGGTGGCTTCCGAAAGGATCGAGGAAGTCGGCGGGAATGCCTCGGGTGGCCCGGTCAAGCAGGGTCGAAAGCTGGGGCTTCGTGAGCGGATCGCGCGCGAACTTGCGGGTTGAGCCTCGGCGCGAGATGACTTGCTCGATCGAATCGGCGGGAATGCGGGAGTCATCGAGGGGCTGCAGAGCGGTTGTGGTTTCCTTTGGGACGGGAGGGTCATGTGTTGGCTTCTGGCCGCGCCAGGCGGCGACCTCGGCTGCGGAATCAAGCGAGGACGATTCGTGCATTTTGCGCATCGCGGGATATTCGACTTCCGACTCGGAGTAGGGGACGATTGGTAGCTCAAGCGAAGTTATTTCAGGGGAACCCGTTGGCGCAGTGTCAGTGTGGCCGATGGGAACCATTGAAAATGCGACTTCCCGCCTGATATCGAGGCCGAGCAACGAATTTACTTCAGAGTCAATAAACCCAGCGACGACCTTGGCGGGAAGATTCGAGGCGGCGGACATCGCCAGAAGATTGGCGAGCATGGTTCCGTTATCCCAGCCGAAATGGCGGTAAGTGCGGGAGTGATATTTCCAGGCGTTGCGCCAGTACGTCCCGGTGCAAATGATCGTCACGGGAGCGTGCGCCACCGATGAGTCGCCGCCGGTGGCCTGGACCAGGGCTTGGCGAAAATCGCCGGAACGAAGTTGGCGCAGGCCGAATTCTGCAGCGCCGAAATGGTAGACGCCGGCCGCGAGGCCCGGAGGATTCTTGACTCCGGGCACCGCTCGGCCCGGAAGATCGGTGCAGACGACGTAGAGTTCGATTTCGTAAAGCGCGCCGGTACAGGCAGCGGCGCGAAAAAAAGATTCTCCCTGCGCATGTTTCTTACTGCGGATGACGCCGGCCGAGAAAAAGAGCAACTGCGCGAGTGTCTCGAGATCGGGGATTGCTTCGCCTTCCGCCGGCGCACTCACATCCGCAATCGCCGAGAGCGCAGGGCGGGCGGTATCATGAAAATCGCGCGGCAGACGCGTAACTTCGAGCGTCGGATAAATCTTGAAGAGTCGCGGCTTGTTCTCCCAGTCAAGGGAGTGAGGATGCATACGCAGACTCTGATAGGAATGCTTCGTGCCGCTGTGATATTGCAGGGCCGCGTCGAGGTGGTCGTTCGTGGGGACGTTCTCGCTCAAAAGAAAAGCTCCTGGAAATGAATGCCGTCAGCGGTAAGCGCTGGGTGGCAGGCCGGTGATGCGGATTCCGGCGTGGCCTTTGTGGCGGAAGTTCATGCCGATGAGCAGAGCGGTAATTTGCTCGATGATGCGGGCGTTTTCGAGTTTGCCGCCGTCGATACCGCGGACCCCGGGAATTTTTGCCGCCAGTTCGCGGGTAAGTTGCGCGGCGTCGGGATCGTCACTGCAGACTACGACGTCGCAGTCGAGCGGAGTGTCAGTGCCGAGCATCTCGGCGGAAACATTGTGGAAGGCCGCGACCACACTTACACCGTCAGGAACAAGTTCTGCGGCTTGCTGGGCGGCGGAACCTTGCCAGACGCCGACGGTGCGCGAGGCGCGTCCGCCCACAGCGACCGCCAAGGGTACGGTGGCATCGATGAGGATGCTGCCCTCGGTGATGGCGGATTTGAGCTTCTTCAGAAGCCCCGCCTGACCTTCAAAGGGTACGGTCAACGTGAGAATGTCGGCGGCGGCGCAGGCACCGGCATTTTCCATCCCCGATATTTTGGCCTCGCCTCCAATCCTTTGTTGGATGGATGCGGCGGCCTGTTGCGCCCGCCTCTCGTCCCGCGAGCCGATGATGATGGTCTCTCCCGCGCGCGCCCAGCGCAGGGCGAGTCCCATGCCCGCGGGACCGGTGCCGCCGATAATGGCGATGGGGCGCGCTCCTGTCACACTCGAGTTCACGCGAATTCCGCCTCGAACGATTCCTCGGCGATGCACTCGTTGAGCGGCGCTTTGATGTGGATTCGTGAGTAAGTGGTGTTGCGCTCGGCGGGAATACGGCCCATTTCCAGAATGAGCGATTGAAAATCTTCCGGGCTGGTGTACTGGCCGGCGGTGGCGCCCGCTTCGCGGGAAATATTTTCTTCCATCAATGTTCCGCCGTAGTCGTTGGCTCCGGCGTGTAGGCAGAGTTGCGAAAGACGTCGATTCAGTTTCACCCACGAAACCTGAATATTGTTGATCGAGCCGGCGAGCAGCAGGCGGGCCAGTGCGTGAACCTTCAGGTGCTCGGCCAGCGTCGGGCCAGTGCGCGCCAGACCCTGATGGAAGAGCAGCGTGTTCTGATGGACGAAGCCGAGAGGAACGAACTCGGTAAAGCCTCCGGTCTCGGATTGAATCTCGCGCAGCAGTCGCATCTGCCGCACCCAGTGTGCGGGAGTTTCGGTGTGCCCGTACATGAGCGTCGAAGTGGTACGGATACCGCACCGGTGCGCGGTGCGGATAACTTCAACCCATTGCGCGGTGGAAAGTTTGTTAGCGGAGAGGATGTGGCGAATCTCGTCGTCGAGAATTTCGGCGGCGGTGCCGGGCAGCGTTCCAAGCCCGTTGTCGCGCAGCATGGACAGATAGTCGGCGAGCGGCATGCCGGTGAGTTCGACGCCGTAGACGATTTCCATCGGCGAAAAAGCGTGGATGTGCATGCGCGGGACCGCGTTCTTGATGGCGCGAAGGATGTCAACGTAATGAAACTTAGGGAGATCATGCGGCAATCCGCCCTGGATGCAGACTTCCGTGGCACCCAGTTGCCAGGCTTCGATTGCCTTTTGCGCCATCTGATCGAGCGTTAGAAAGTATGTGTCAGACTCGCGGGGACCCCGGCTGAAGGCGCAAAACTTGCATCCCACGAAACAGATGTTGGTGAAATTGATATTTCGATTGACCACGTAGGTCACGATGTTTCCCGCAAGTTCAGCGCGCAGCAGGTTGGCGGCCACCAGCAGCCCGAGCAGATCATTGCCATCGGAGTTGGCCAGCCTGTAGGAATCTTCCAGCAATAAGCCCGCTCCGTTCTGTGTTGCGAGTACCGTTTCTAAAGAAGACCGCAGCGAAGGAGTCAATCGCGGGGCGATGTCAGACCATTCGAGCGAAGGGAAAGCTTCCAGTTCCGAAGACGTGAGTTCGTGCATGACACTCTCCGTAGAGACGTAGCTGGCTGTGTGTGTGCTGACCACGGCTATTATGCCTGCGGCGGCAAGAAACGTCGCGAGCAACGTCCCTACAGTGTAGCGGAAGTCTCAGCGGAATAGGTCGGTGGATGCGGGCCTGAGCATGTCGCTGGCTTTTCCCGGTCCCGGTTTGTAGCGGAATCCGCGGACGATGCACGCAGGAGCGCGATTGAGTTTGCCGCAGACCAGTCCCGCGGCGCACGCCAGTTCGTCGGCAACAGCCTCGACGCTGGCTTGTAGCTTGTATCCATGCGGGTCGCGGCGGCCGCGGTCGTCGCGCAGCGGCTTCATTCCGGCGATGCCGATGGCGAACTCGGTCAAGCCTTCGCGCCAGGGGCGGCCAAAACTATCGGTGATGATGACGGGGATGGACAGACCGGTGAGCCGTTTGAGCGCGCGTCTCAAACTGGCGGCGGAGCGGTCTGGATCTTCCGGGAGCAGCAGCGCGTGAGCCCCTCCGTTGACGTTGGAGACGTCGACGCCGCTGTTGGCGCAGAGGAAGCCGTGATGCGTTTCGGTAATGAGCACGCCGTTTTTGCGGCGGATGACCGCGCGGCTTTCGCGCAAGGCGAGTTCGATGACGCGAGCGTCGAACGAATATTGTTTCGCCCACGCGACGGATTCTTCTGAAGGCTGGATCGTGGCCAGATCGACCAGGCGGCCCTCGGATTTGGAGACGATTTTATGTTTGATGATCAGGATGTCGCCGGGTTGGAAGCGGAAGCGGCGGTTGCGAAGGGAGGTGAGCAGTTTGTCAGCGAGCGAATCGCCGGGGCGGATTTCATCGGCGACCGGGATTGGGATCAGGCGAAGTTCAGGGTGAACAGGAAGTTTGCTTGTTCGCGGTGATGGAGCAGGTGGCATAGAAAAAGCCCTGGGCCGCGAAGAAAATATGAGGACAGCCGCCCTCGGCTGTACGTCGAGCGTAGCTCGACGGCTCCTCGCATTCGCCAATGCAGCCTCATCATCTTAGAGCATTAATGGCACCTGCATGGACGCAGACGTAGACGTTGCAGGCAACGTCCTTACTACGACGAGGCGTCGCTGCGCGGCTGGACGGGCGGGGCGCCAGTCCCCACACGGTTCGTGGCGCGAGCGTATTCGCGAACCAGGGTTTGAGCGCGAGTCCCGCCAGGCAGCGATACCAAAGTTTGCAGATCCTCGGGATTGTCTACGTCTACAGCAATTCCTGGAAGGTTTAACACGATGCAGGGCTTGCCGGTGGCTTGCGCGGCGGCGTGGTGGGGTTTGAAGCTGTCGTTGCCGAAGCGAAGCGGAAAAAGATTTGCAGGGCGACGGAAGGCGGCGTTGGTGCCGCGCCCGTCGGCGGCCGGGACCAGGACGCTGCCTTCGGCTGGCGCGTGCTTCACGATTTCTTCGAGCTCCCAGGCTTGCATCAGAGGAATATCGGCGGGGATCACGAGTGTGTTGTCTGTGCCGCGCTCAACACCGAAGCGAGTTGCCATCTCGATGGCACCGGTTTCACCGGGATTGGCGGGGTCGGGGATGACTTCGAATTCATATTCCTCGGCCAACTTTACCGCGTAGGGATCGCTGCTGACGATCACAACCTGCGGACGATTTTTCCAGTTGTGCAGCGCGGCGAGCACGTCATACAGCATGGCTTGGGCCAGCGCGGTGCGGCACGGCTGATCGAGAACGGAGGCCAGGCGCTGCTTTGCCGCAGAAAGATTTTTGACGGGAACGAGAATCACGGCTGATGGTCCAAACGTCGAAAGGCGGCGCCGCGGGTCCTGGGTTCGTCGCCCGTCCCCGGGGCTTTCGCAACGTACGAGAGCACTTCGCGCGCGAGGACCGCTTTGTCTTCGGCGGTGCGCATGATGGTTTGCGTACACATGACGTCCAAGCCATTTGCGCGGAGCAGTTCAGCGGGGCGCGTGTCGCGGTTGTCACAGACCAGCACGTCGACGAACTCTTCATAGGCATGCGCGACGCCGACGATCGAACATGGCAGTCCTTGAGCTGCCATCAAAATCCCCGCCGGGCCGGCTACGGGAGCGTTGCCCACGATGGGGCTAATGGCGGCAACCTTCCCGCGACACCGCAGCAGTACTTCGCGAATGCCGGGCACCGCCAGAATTGGGCCGATACTGGTGATGGGGTTGCTGGGAGCGATAATGACAGCATCGGCGGTTTCAATAGCTTCGATCACCCCAGGCGCGGGTTCGGCGTCGGAGGCGCCGGCGAAGCGCACGGAGTTCACCGGATCCTGATACCAGCGCTGCACGAAATACTCTTCAAAACTCAACTCGCCGGCCGGAGTATCGATGCGGGTTTCGACGCGCGAGTCGCTCATGGGAAGGACGCGAGCTTTGACGCCGAGTTTTTGGGAGATGACGGCGGTGGCGTCGGAGAGTGTCTTGCCTTCGGCCAGCAGACGCGAACGCAGCAAATGCATGGCGAGATCGCGGTCGCCGGTGTGGAACCAAGTCGGCTCGCCGAGTTGCCCCATGGCCTGCAGGCAGAGGAAGGTGTCGCCCTTCACTCCCCACCCGCGTTCGCGGCTGAGCATACCGGAGAGAACGTAGGTAATGGAATCAATGTCGGGAGAAACGTAGAGGCCCCACCACAGCAGGTCGTCGCCGGTATTAACGATCAGCGTGATTTCTTCGGCGGGCATGACCTGCTGCAGGCCATCGACGAACTTAGCACCGCCGGTGCCCCCGCTGAGGACGCAAATCACGCCGCCCTCGTCATTTTGGCCAGACCGTGATCATCGGCCGCGGTGCGCAGTCTTTCTGATAGGAGCCCTGGCTTGGCTGTCAGCGCAGGAATAAATTCTGGGTATACCGGCAAGCGCTGGCGCAGGGCGAATCCCTTGGCTTCGGTGCGCAGGCGCAGTTGCTCCAGATGTGGCCAGGGCTTTTCGGGATTGATGTAGTCGGGGGTCAGCGGCGAAATTCCTCCCCAATCATTGATGCCGGCGTCGACTAAGTCCTCATAGTAAGGCGCGGAGAGATTGGGCGGAGCCTGAATATTGACATTAGGGAGTAACAACCGAGCTACTGCCACCGTGCGCAGCATCTCGGCGCGCGTCGGCTCGGGCCAGTGCGCCATGGGAATTGCGGGCTTGACGCGAAAATTTTGTACGATCACTTCCTGGATGTGTCCGTAACGCTCGTGCAAAGAGCGGATCGCCAGCAGCGTGTCGACGCGGTCTTCAAGAGATTCGCCGATTCCGATAAGCAACCCGGTGGTGAAAGGAACATTCTGCCTGCCGGCCTCTTCGATGGTGCGCAGGCGTTTGGCCGGGACTTTATCGGGAGCATTATCGTGAGCCGCGCCGGGAGCGAGCAGAGCGGCGTTCGCGGTCTCAAGCATGAGGCCCATGCTGGGCGACACGGCGGCGAGACGTGCGATCCATTCCGAGCTAAGAAGGCCAGGATTCGGATGCGGGAGCAGAGTAGTCTCGCGTAGAACCAGTTCGCACATGGCCTCGAGATAATGCAATGTGGACTTGTAGCCGAGGTGGCGCAGGGTCTCGCGCATCTCGGGGAAAAGCAATTCAGGCTTGTCGCCTAGAGAGAAGAGGGCTTCGGTGCATCCCAGTTTTTCGCCGGCGCGGGCGACTTCCAGAACCTCATCCGGTGTCATCGTGTGAGCGCCGGGCTCGCCGGGATCCCGGCGGAAGGTGCAGTATCCGCAGTAGTCGCGGCAGAGATTGGTCAGCGGCAGAAAAACTTTGCGCGAGTAAGTGATGACGCCGGGTTTAAAGCGCTCTGTGGCCGCGCGCCCGGCAGTTAGTAGTTCGGGAAGTTCATCATCGGAGCAATGGACGAGATGCATAGCGGCTTCGCGCGAGATAGAGATGCCGGGACGCACTTCTGCTAACACCGAAGCAAATGCCGAGCGTGGCTGTGGAGTCGCAGACGTGATCGTGGTCAGGTTCACTTGAAACGAATGATACAACGGCGGACCGTGGTAATGTAGGCGGTTGCTGTAGAGACGCAATTGCTAGGTTTTGCCGGCGGCCTATCGGGGGGTGGCGTGAGAGACGTTGCCAGCAACGCCTCTACAATATGACCTTGAATTCTGTCGACTTTCGACGAGCGATGGGGCGCTTTGCCACCGGTGTCACCATCGTCACCGTGGACCTCGACGGGGAAGCGCACGGCATGACGGCAAATGCGTTTGCTTCGGTGTCTCTCGATCCGATGCTGGTGCTGGTGTGCGTGGATCACACCACCCGGACCCACGCTCATCTGCACGCCAAGAAGCGATTCGGCATCAATGTGCTGCGCCAGGATCAGCGGGCGATTTCGGAGTATTACGCACGCCCTGAGCGCGACCACGAGCACGCAGAAGTCGACGCTGGTGCGAGATTTGAACGTACTCAACATGGGACTCCCCTGTTGCTGGGCTCACTGGCGTATTTGGAATGCCGCCTCCATTCGTCGGAAGAGGCGGGAGACCATACCATTTTTATTGCCGAAGTCGAGGATGTGGTGGTGCGAGAGGGGGAGCCGCTGCTTTTTTTCCGGGGGAAGTATCGGAAGGTGGGGGAGGAGGTGGAGTGACACTTTTGGCTGACTAAACATCTAATGGAAAATATGATAGACCACGTTATTCTCACAGTCAGTGACTTCAAGCGTTCAGTCGCTTTTTATACCAAGGCTCTGAAGCCACTTGGGATCACAACGTTTACAGCTTACGAAGGCAAAGACGGACATCCAGACTTGAAAGGTTTTGGAGATGGCAAGAGACATTTTTTTTGGCTCAAAGAAGGGAAGCCCGATCCTCAGGCGGTTCACGTCGGATTTGTAGCGAAAGACCATTCCGAAGTAGATGCATTCTACAAGGCCGCTTTAGCAGCTGGAGGAAAGAGTAAGGAATCACCTCAAGCTCGTCTCGAATACTATCCTGGTTATTATGCGACGTGGGTCCTTGATCCTGACGGCCACGATATTGAGGTCGTCAATAAAAGCTAACCGCCGTCAGAATATTGTTCATCAAGGGGAGGAAACTTCCTGCGGGCTCAACACCTCTAGATCTCGTTCTTCTTTCATGCCCTGTACAGATGTTTGAACTAGCGCTTTTCAACACGAACCATAAAAACGGAGCTGATCATGGCGGAAAAAACGGCGGAAAAAATTACCAAAGCTGAAGCGGAGTGGAAGAAGCAGCTCAGCGACGAGCAGTATCACGTCACCCGCGAGGCGGGAACCGAGTGTGCGTTTACCGGGAAGTATTGGAACACGAAAGAGCCGGGGATGTATCACTGCGTATGCTGCGGCACGCCACTGTTTGATGCGCAAACGAAGTTTAATTCCGGGACCGGCTGGCCTAGCTTTTATAAGCCTGGCGAGGCCAGCAATGTGGTCGAGCATCGCGATTCGAAGTATGGCATGGTGCGAACCGAGGTTCGCTGCGCCAAGTGCGACGCGCATCTGGGACATGTGTTTGAGGATGGTCCGGCGCCGACGGGCCTGCGCTATTGCATGAATTCGGCAGCGTTGGATTTCAGGCCGGCGGAAAAGAAATAAAACCAGCCTCAGGGGCTAAAAGCCCGCATTCATTGTTCTCGCTTTACGCGGCGCTGGAAGCGCCGCTCTTCCACGGTCATGCCGGCGGCCGGGGACGCCAAAACAACGGGGCACGCGCGAGCGTGCCCCTTTATTTTTGTCGGAGAATCCTTAGGCCGATTATGCGCTGGCAGCGGCAGCCTGAGCCTTGGGAGCCTCGGCTGCTTTGGACTGATGCTGCGGCTGCGAGTCTTTGTGTTTCCCTTCGCTGCTGCGGACCTGAATTCCGCCCTTCAGCGCGGCGCCATCTTCCACGCTGATGCGGGTGGTGGAAATGTCGCCGTGGACCGAGCCTTCGGCGCGGATATCGACGCGATCGCTGCACTCGATGTTGCCGGTCACCTTGCCCATGACCACAACTTCACGGGCCTGGATGCTGGCGTCAACTCTGCCGTTGCGTCCGATAGTGACGCGGCTCTCGGGCATGGTGATTTTGCCTTCGATGCGGCCGTCAATGTAAAGGGCTTCGGAGCCGCTGACTTCGCCCTTAATGTAGAGGGTTCGGCCGATGGTGGCCTGATCCACCGGAGCGGTGACAGTTTTGATCGGGTTGTATGCGTTAGGGTTGGAGGCCGGCGATGCGGCCTTGGGATTGAACGAGTCCGACGACTGAAGCATGTGACCTTCCTTGGGTCTCCGCGCGGCGCCTCGCCACTTGCGCAATACGAAAGCGCCTGACACCTGGGTCATGCGGGTGTTTGAAATTTGGTGGCCTTCGGCAGTTGCTGGCCTAGTGGCCAATCCGAATATCGCACACACGTAAGTAGGAGGGAGAGATTACGGAAGATGGTGTACGGGTGGGGACGAGAACTTCGGGTCTGCGGCCCTCGCGGAAACTCCCCGAACTCTGCGTCAAGTCTTTAAGAATTCAACCCCGGAGCACGCTGAGGATGCGCGAAGATGGCAAAGAAAATCGGGAACCGGCCTAACCGGAGTTCGACAATTCCTCGGAGAATTCTTCCCACTCTTTCATCAGCGCGGCGTGTCTGGCTTTAAGCCGGTCGAGTTCCTGTGATTGACGCTGGCTTTCTTCGGCGCTGACAAAATTCTGCAATCCGGTTTCCAGGCCAACAATCGCTGCTTCCACGCGATTAATTTCGCCTTCCAACTCATGGACGCGTTCTTCCAATTGTTTGCGCTTGATGGGGTTCAGGCGTTTCTTTGAGGCTTCGGCCGCCATGGCGGTTCCATTCCCGTTCGCAGGATCCAATGCACTCTGCTTCCCACTTCCCGCGACAGCGGTGAGAAGTGGGGCACCCACAGTTTCGGATTTCCTTGCGATTGCTCCCGGCACATCGTCCAGCGTCGGCGCGACGTGCTGTCCGCCCTGTTTGCGCCAGAGATAGTCTTCGTAATTCCCGGGGAATACTTCGACTTTGCCTTCGCCGACTTCGAAGACGCGGGTGGCCAGTTTGTCAATGAAATACCGGTCGTGCGAAACGAAGACCACCGTCCCGCTGTATTTCACGAGCGCGTCCAGCAACACATCCTTGGCGCGCAGGTCGAGATGGTTAGTGGGTTCGTCCAGCAGCAGGAAGTTGGCGGGGTGCAGCAGTAAACGCAAAAGCGCGTAGCGGCCGCGCTCGCCGCCGGAGAGGACGCCGATTTTCTTGAATACGTCATCCTCGGAAAACAGGAAACAGCCTAGCAGGCTGCGCAGTTCAGTCTCGCCTGAGCCGGGCGAAGCGTCGCCGAGATCGTCAAGAATGCGGGCGTCGGGCTCGAGTTCTTTGTACTGATCCTGCGCGAAGTAGTCGGCTTCAACGTTGTGGCCAAGGCGGTATTCGCCCTTTGTGACCGGCTCGGTGCCAGCTAGAAGTTTGATCAGCGTGGATTTGCCCGCCCCGTTTACACCGACCAGTGCGATCCGGTCTCCGCGCTCGATCATGAAGTTGACGTTGCGGAATACCTCTTTCTCGCCGCCACCATTTTTCCCCGGATACCTTTTGGCGACGTCTTCGAATTCAGCCACGATGCGGCCGCTGGGCTTCGGCTGCGGAAAAGAAAAGTGGATCGTCTTTTCCTCCGGCGGAATCTCGATGCGTTCGATTTTTTCCAGCTCCTTAATGCGACTCTGCACCTGCTTGGCCTTCGTCGCCTGATAGCGAAAGCGGTTGATGAACACTTCAAGTTGCTCAATGCGGTCGCGCTGATTGCGGTACGCGGCCTGTAATTGCTCGTTGCGCTGCGTCTTCTGGGCGAGGAACTTGTCATAGTTTCCGGTATAGAACCAGAAACGCTTGTTCCAGATTTCAGCAATCTTGCTGACGGTGACGTCGAGGAAGTAGCGGTCGTGTGAGATGAGTACGAAAGCGTGCGGGTAGTTCTGCAGATATTCTTCCAGCCAGTTGCGGGCTTCGAGATCGAGATGGTTCGTCGGTTCGTCGAGCAGGAGAAGATTGGGTTTTTGCAATAGGAGTTTCGCGAGAGCAAGCCGCATCTGCCATCCGCCGGAAAATTCATCGGTCATCCGCGGCCAGTCTTCTTTGGTGAAACCTAGCCCCATCAGAACTCGCCCGACTTCCGCCTCGATCGAGTATCCGTCGCGAGTGCGGAACTCATGTTCGACGCGATGATAGCGCTCGGCGACCGCGTCATATGCGGGGCTGGTGTGGTCGAGTTCCGCCATGCTGTGGGTGAGGGATTCCAGTTCCGTTTCCATCGCTCGCAGATCGTCAAATACCGACATGCACTCGGCGAACACGCTGCGGCCGGAAAGCGTGAGGCCGTCCTGAGGGAGATATCCGGCCGAGGTGCCTTTAGCGATCGTGAGCGAGCCGTAGTCGAACGTGTCCATTCCAGCCAGGATTTTCATCAGCGTGGACTTGCCGGTGCCGTTTCCGCCGACCAAGCCGACGCGATCGCGGGGCGTGATCAGCCAGTCCACGTTTTCGAAGAGCAGTTTGTGGCCGAAACGTTTTCCGGCGCCGGAAAGCTGAATCATGGGACTGAGCTTATCGTCTCATAAAACCGGGACGGCCTGTCCCGCTGAATAGCAAGCAAGGAACTGAACCACAGGCACGGACTCGCAAGCGGAAAACGCCTTACGGCCAGACGACGTTCGCGATCGGATCTTTGGCGACGGAGCGGGGGTTGCGCGCGCCGGGATAGGTTTCGGAGAGTTCGTGGTGTAACTGGATGCGTTCCAACGCGCGGTCGATCACGGCTTCGAGTTCGCGGGAATATTTTACTTCGCGGCCTTTCGCCAGGCGGCGCTTCGCTTCTTCCGCACTCACCCACGTAGGCCGCCGATTGCCTTCGTCGGGACGACGCATCTGATGAACCTCCATCAGAAAGGCTTTGACCACGAATTCCTGCACGCCGCCCGGCTGCCAGAACACGCCCTTGGAATGAAGGTAGAGATGGAAGTGTCGCGGCTCGATGGTGCCAACAGCCCCCGCTTCTTCGCCGGCTTCACGCTCGGCAGCCTGGCTATGGGACAGGCGAGGGTCGGTCGATCCTTTAGGAAAAGTCCACTTGTTGCCGCCGTTGGTATTAACCAGAAGGAACTCGATCGCCGTGCCACGCCTGCGATGACAGATCGCAGCCACCTGCAGCGGCAACGACTTCACAGAGCGGGCTGACGCCATGGCAGCGGCCTCCTGACTTAATAAGAGCCTACATGCAAGATATTTCACCAACGTTAAAGTGCAGCAAGAATTGTGCAGGGTTGAGGGTTACGAAAGGGTTACGTCCCCCTCCGGCATTCCGCATCGACATCCCAAATAAACCGTTGTCATCCTGAAAGCGACGGACCTACGCAGCGCAGGTGCCTCGCTGCCGGCAAGTTGCAAGGGTCCTTCGCTTTGCTCAGGATGACATTCTAAACTGGCTCCCCCTTACAAGCCTCCGCCATACACTGGAATAGCCGCTCCAGTCACGTCTTTACCGGCATCACTGGCGAGCCACACGATCAGGCTGGCGACGGAAGCCGGCTGCACCCATGTGGAGGTATCGGCCCCGGGCATGGCTTTGCGGTTGGCACGAGTATCCATGGTGCCGGGCAGAATGATGTTTGCGGTAATGCCGACATCCTTGTTTTCGACAGCGACAGTGCGAATGAGCGATACCAGCGCCGCCTTGGACGCGCTGTAAGCGCCAACGGTGGGCCCAGGATTCTCTGCAGCGCGGCTGCCGATGGCGATGATGCGCCCAGTTCCCGCCTTGCGCATGTGCGGGATTACCGCCCGCAGCATGTGGAATGCGCTATTGAGATTGACGCCGAACATGCGCTGAAACGTCGCGTCGTCGGTGTCAGCGACAGTCGTGCCTCCTGCGAAGCCGCCGACCAGGAGAGCCAGTACGTCGATCTTTCCGAAGCGGGCGATAACCGTGTCGGCTGCCTTCTTCGCGGCGTCGAGACTGTCGAGCGAAGCGGGAAGTGCTGTGAAGTTTGGGTGGTCGAAGTCGGACTGCTGAATTTTCGGCGCCAGACCGACCACTGCGAAACCGGCGTCCAGCAATGCTTGGGTGACGTGGGTGCCGAGGCCGCCTGTAGCTCCGGTTACTAGGGCAGTTTTTCCTGACATGAGCGTTAGCTCCAACTAGGACCCATCATAAATGCTTTCCGGGTGGCTGCCGGAGAGTAGTGCGCTCAAGAAGTTGTGCTGCTTCTCACCTCAGATTCCGCTGCAACGGGCACGGTTTCGTCGGTCGTCTGCGGGTCGCTCGGCTTCGCTTCGTGCGACGGACGAAGGCGTCCGTCGCGACATGGGCATCGCTAATTCGTGGGTGCCCCCAGCGTTTTTACCAACCAGGGGATGATTACTTCTTTGAAAATGCGGGGATCGGGCCATACTCCTACCTGCCGGCCCAAATGTCCGCCCTTCGGGTTGATCCATGCATCTTTTGGGACGTCGCCTTTGCTCAACAATAGATACTCATCTTCAATAGGAACCTGCGTGTCGAGCACGCCCGCGATGACCAGCATAGGCGCCATCGGTTTACCCAGCAGGCCCTGATGCACGAGTGAAATGTTCGGAAGGTACTCGCCCATCTCATCGAGCGTGCGCACGCCTTCCAGAATATTCATCAGCGCGGGCACCTGATCGAAAAGATATTCGCGATTGCCCAGCAGATGGTTCATCAGGAAATCTTTCTGAAAGAACCCATCGACGGGCGGCGACTGTGCGCTGCAACCACGCAGCCGTGCGCGCTCGACGATCGCCATCTTGGTGGCCCAGTACGCGCCCCAACTTACGCCGTGCATCGCGATGCGGTTCCGGTCAATTTCCGGGCGCGATTGCGCGTAGTCAATCACCTTCGACAGCATGCGCTCGGAAGTTTCGCTAACCTTGATCGGCGCCTGACCTGTGCCAGGACCGTCGACAGCGAGGAATCCGATGCCGAAGGGAAGAATCGCGCCGAAGCTTTCGGTGAGATCTTCCTTGCGGCTATCGAGTCCATTGACCGCAATCACCAGCGGTACCGGCCCTTTGGCCTTCCTCGGTAGTCGCAAATAGCCGATGATCTCCTTACCTTCGAACGGAATGCGCACGATTTCAAGCGGAGGATCGTAGAACTTCGCATGATCGAGAAATGCCTCAAGCGCTTTTTCATAAGATTGCTGCTTGCCGGGAGACGAAGGAATCGGCCAGCGCCCAAACGAATAAAGACGCCATGCGCGAATGTAATCGGTGTTCGATTTCGTCGGATCCGATTTCTCCAACGACTTTCCTTCGTTGAAATAACGGTCGGCGACGCGAATGAATCCGGCGGCCCATTCGTCTTTGTCTGCGCTGTGGATGCTCTCGAAGGCCTCCTTCACGTCCACGGGATCGAGACCAATCAGCGGATACTGGCCGACTTCGGCACGGCGGACGGCTTCGGTTTTTACTTCATCGATCGTGCGCTCCTGGCGATTCTGGCCCGAAGCCTGTCCGCCGACAACGAGCGTGCCTGCCAACAACAACATGAACGTTACGAATGAAGTTTTGACTCTCATAATGATTGGTCCCATTTTTCTGGATCGCGATGAGCGAAGCCCTATGATAAATCGCCGCTAGACCTAGCATCGTCTCGTGTCAAGACATTGCTCCGGTCTTGACAGCAGCAACGCGACTGATCGGCGGTGCGTGATTCAGACTAGCATGAGGTACAAAGATGGTTTGTACTGGCATAGCCAATGGGGTTAACACCGCAAAAGAGAAATTCGAAAGCTAAGTAGCCTCCCGCCTCCACCCTTCAGACTTGGAATCCGACTCTGAGGCGCACTCGTCTGATATCTTTTATCTTTCCTCTTTTCTCACGCCAATGCACTCTGTTCCGCGCCCACGCCCGTGGATGGTGATTCTTGCTTTTGGGCTTGTGTATTTGTTCTGGGGTTCGACCTATCTCGCCATCGACATCGCGGTACAGACTATACCTCCCGCTCTCATGTGTGGGGTGCGCTTTTCCATCGCGGGGGTCGTCATGCTCGCGGTTTGTGCGATAACCGGCCGCAAGATTTTATATTCTCCGCGGCAAATCGCGCTGTCCGCGGTGGTGGGCCTGCTACTGCTGATGGGCGGCAATCTCACGCTTTCGTATGCGGAGCTTGCCGTCTCGTCGGGACTGGCCGCGCTGATCATCGCCATCACTCCGCTGTGGTTTCTGGTGCTCGATTCGTTGCTGCTCGGCGACCATCACATTTCCGGACGAGGCAAAGCAGGGCTGGTGCTGGGAATCGTCGGATTGTTCGTTCTGGTCTGGCCGCAGTTGCAGTCCGGAACGATTGGACACCGCGAATTGTGGGCGTCGATCAGTTTAGTTTTCGGCTCTTTCTCGTGGGCGCTGGGGTCTGTGCTCTCGAAACGCTGGCAGTCGGGAATGGACGTCTTCAGCGCGACCGGCTGGCAGGTCGTGGCGGCGGGCGCTGGGAATTTTGTTTTCGCTCTTTTCGCCGGCGATCTTTCTCGTGTGCATTGGACCGTGCGCGGCCTCAGCGCCACCGCGTATCTCGTCGTGTGCGGCTCCTGGATCGGCTACACCGCATACATCTGGCTGCTGGAACACGTTCCTACGTCCAAGGTGTCGACCTACGCGTATGTGAATCCGGTCGTCGCAGTTTTTCTCGGCTGGCTGATCCTGCACGAGCGCGTCGATCGTTTCATCCTGGCGGGCAGTGCGATTGTAGTACTCTCCGTAATCCTCGTGACCAGCGCGAAGGTGAAAAAGAAGACCATCTCGGAAGAGCTGGCGGCGGTCGAAACGGTGGGGGATTAATGACTGAATTTAAGGAGTCAGGCGTTAGATTGCAGATTTTTGGAGTGTAGTTTTTGAGTTGCAGGCGGGTCATCTAAAATCTGCAATCTATTTCGATCCTTCCTCCTCCTCGACATCGTTAACCAGATCCACCACATGCCCGCCAATCGCAAACGTCTGACTCGTCCCGCCAGCTTGCTCAAAGCTAACCCGCACCGGACGCCGCTGCCACGCCGGTGCGGGACAGGCTGAGTCGGGCGCGGCATTCTCAGGCACGCCATCATTGGACAGTGGCTTTTTTAACACAGGCTTGCGGCGGCTGATTTGCGCGACCATGGCAAACGTCTTCTTCCCATCGTCCGACACTCCGCAATAGGCAACGTAGTCGCGATACCAACTAGCGGCGGAATGCGGAACAGAGAACATCGAACTCCGGAAGATGGATTGGGGAAACGTGGCCGGTCATGCAATCCACCACCAGCCAGCCTCCGCGCTCCCAATGCCAGTGTGGGGCGGGATCCCCGGGCAGACTGTCATTCGCCGAAAAAGCGCGCCGCACTACAAACAGCCTTTCCGTCACTTCGTGCGGCGCGCCGAGCATAAAAGTCTTTGACGCGTCCATCGATCAGAAGCGTGCGAATTTTGAGGCTCACAGGTTTTTCTGTCTCACGGCCCGCAGATTGCACGAATGTCCATTTCCCAAATGCGATCACATGAACTTTCGTGATCGCATCCGCCGGATTCATGAGCAGCACAAGAGAAAAAAGCAAACCGCAAAGAGTTCCAGCCAACGCGCATGAGGCGAGGGTAGGCAGCCCTTTGCATCAAAAGCAAGTTTATCGGTCACATCTGCAAAATTAAGAGGTGCCGAGAGGTGCCGGAGGTGCCGAAGTGGGAATAGGAGAATTCTGCAAAGCGTGATACCGTTGCAAAAATGGCTTCGCCCCGGCGAAAAGCAGAAAATGACTGTAAAATCAAGCTGTTGGGTGAGCGATTTCACCAAGCGTCTCCCGCCTCCTTGTACTCCGTTGTCGCCGATTGCGGGGACAACTGCGAAAGGTGAAATCGCTTCTTATCAAGCTATGGGTGACCTTCTAATACGACGCCGTGCCCCGCGGATTCTGGTGGTCGACGACCAGCCCAGCATCGCCGGCTTGATGAGCCAGTTGCTCACCATGCGCGGATACAACGTGATCACCGCCTCCAGCGCTGAGCAGGCTGAGGCCGAGATCCGCGATCAACTGCCAGACTTGATTCTCTCTGACGTGATGATGCCGGGAAAGTCGGGATATGAATTCTGCCGCGGCTTGAAAGACAATCCGGACACGCGCCTGATTCCCTTCGTGCTGATCACAGGTCTCAGCGATAGCAGCGACAGAGTGCGAGGCATCGAAGCCGGCGCCGACGACTTCCTCAACAAACCCGTGCTCGCCGAAGAACTCATCGCCCGCGTGAAGTCGCTGCTCCGCCTGAAAGAATTCACCGACGAACTGGAAACCGCCGACTCCGTTCTGTGCACGCTGGGACTGATCGTCGAAGGCCGCGACCCTTACACCGAGGGCCATTGTGAGCGGTTGTCGGTCCGGGCGGCTGATCTTGGCCGCCACCTCAGCCTGGACGAAGATTCGCTGCTCGCCCTAAAGCGCGGCGGATATCTCCACGATCTGGGCAAGGTCGCCGTGCCCGACGACATTCTGAAAAAAGGCAGCGACCTTACCCCCGCGGAATGGGAGGTCATGAAACTCCATCCCATCACCGGCGAGAACATCTGCAAGCCGCTGCATTCTCTGCGACTGGTGCTGCCCATCATTCGCCACCATCACGAACATTCCGACGGCTCGGGCTATCCCGACGGCTTGGTGAAGGGCGAGATTCCGGTGCTTCCCAGAATCCTCCAGGTGGTCGATGTGTACGACGCGCTGCGCACCGCTCGCTCTTACAAAGCTCCCTTGACCCACGAACAGGCCGCTCAGACCATGCGGGAAGAAGCTGCTCGTGGCCTGTGGGACGCCGAGTTAGTAGCCGAATACTTCTCCATGCTCGAACAACAACGCCTGGTAGCGTAAGCGGTCTCGGTTCGAGACCATCGATTTGAGGTACGCATGCGTGCTGCATTGCTGGTCATGACCGGCCTCCTGTGCTGCCTTCTAGTTCCAGCATTTCGCACAGCAGGGATTCGCACCGCAGGCCGCCAGCCCGTCGCCAGCCACGCCTCTGGCACAAGGCACTACCGCTCTGTCGCGCGACGTCGCTCGCCGCATTACGCTCGATGTGGTCGTAACCGACAAGTCGGGGAAACCTGTGCCTGGCTTGCAGCAGCAGGACTTTACCGTTCTCGGTGACAAACAGCCACAAACCATTCTGTCGTTTCGCGCGAGCGCTTCGGCGATGAACGAAACCGGCAAGGCGGCTGATTCTTCGCTGCAAGCGATCCTGCTCGTCGATGCTGTCAACACTTCGTTCCAAGGCGTGGGCAACGAACGGCTAGCGCTGCAGAAATTCCTGCAGAAAGACGACGGACGACTCTTCATTCCGATGTCGCTGGTTCTCCTTACCGATACATCTCAGGCGGTGAGCCCGGCTACTCTTGACGGAAACACCTTGTTGGACACCCTGAATGCCAATCAGTCCGGCCTGCGCAGCATCGGCCGAGCGCAGGGATTCTATGGCGCCGCGGAGCGTCTTCAGCTTTCCCTGGGCGCTCTGGAAACACTCGCCTCTCATCTGGCCACGCAGCCCGGCAGAAAACTGCTGATCTGGCTCAGTCCAGGATGGCCGCCGCTCTCCGGGCCGAATGTGCAACTGAGTGCGACGAATCAGGAATGGCTCTTTCGCAATTTTGTTGGCCTGTCCACCGAACTGCGCGAGTCTCGCATTACCCTTTACAGCGTGGATCCGCTGGGGATGGAAGATTCGATGGGGCAAAGATTTTTTTATGAAGGCTTCCTGAAAGGCGTCAACTCCGCCAACAACGTACAGAATGGCAATCTTGCGTTGCAGGTCCTCGCTGCTCAAAGTGGCGGCCTAGTTCTCAACTCGAGCAACGATATAGCCAGCTTGATTGCCAGCTGTCTGCCAGACTCGCAAGACTTTTACACAGTCTCCTTCGATTCTCCCCGAGCCGACCATCCGAACGAATATCACAGCCTTCAAGTCAAAATCAGCAAACCCGGACTTACCGCTCGCACGCGCACTGGATACTACGCTCAGCGCTAAATCCGAAACATTTGGGCGAATCTGATTCCGAAATCCTGAACCGGCAACGTACAATGGCGATGCCACATTCTGCCCTCGAAAACGGCATTTCGGCCCGCCGGAACTCTGGGACTGAGAACTAAGCATCGAAACGTGAGAACTGTTTTTGGAGCCCGCCTACAGCATCGTGATTCCAGCCTATAACGAAGGCGCGCGCCTGGGCGCAACCCTCGAAAAGGTGCTGGCCTACGTACACGCGCAGGCGTGGGATGCGGAAGTCATCGTGGTCAACGACGGGTCGCGCGACAACACCGCCAACGTTGCTCGAAGTTTCGCCGCAAAAGAGCCGGCGTTGCGCCTGGTAGAAAACCCCGGCAATTGCGGCAAGGGATACAGCGTACGCCACGGCATGCTCAACGCCCGCGGCCGCATCGTCCTCTTCAGCGACGCCGACCTGTCCTCGCCCATCGAGGAAGCGCCGAAGCTTTTTCAAGCACTAGAGCAGGGTGCCGACATCGCCATCGGTTCGCGCTGGCTGCGCGCCGAAACCCAAACCCAGCGCCAGCCTCTACACCGCCAAGTCTTCGGCCGGATTTTCAACCTGCTGCTGCGCATCACGCTCGGCCTGAAATTCAAAGACACGCAATGCGGCTTCAAAGCCTTTAAGCAACCAGCGGTGCAAGCGATCTTCCCGCTGCAGAAAATCGAGCGCTGGGGATTCGATCCCGAGATTCTTTTCCTGGCGCGAAAATATAATTTCAAAGTGCAGGAAATCCCCGTCGCCTGGGGACACAGCGGCGGAACCCGCATCCATCCGCTAGTCGATGGCTCGCGCATGTTCATGGAGATGCTGCGAATCCGCTGGTACGACGTGACTGGAAAATACGGGGCGGAGCGAACGCCGGCCGTGCCGAGCGCGAAGACTCTGCCTGAACGACGCAGACCCTAGGCCTAGTGCCCTGTCCTGGAAACACGCAATCTGAAATTGGCTGTCATCCTGAGCGAAGCGAAGGATCCGAGCACTCGCCTCAATTACATTAGGTCCTTCGCGTTGCTCAGGATGACAGCGTAGGGTGGATGTTGAATTTGCGGGACAGTATTGATTTCGCTCACGCCAATTTCTCCGTCCGACGCACGGCAACGTTTGTCTCTTTCACGGCTTCAACGACCCGACGTCCCATCTCCGTCGTCGAAATCACGGCATGCGATTTCCCCGCCAAATCCGTCGTGCGCGCCCCCTGCGCCAGCACTGCAGAAACGGCTTTTTCTACGCACGATGCTTCTTTTTCCAACTGAAATGAATGCCGCAGCATCATCGCCGTCGACAGGATCGCGCCCAGCGGATTGGCAATTCCTTTTCCAGCGATGTCGGGCGCCGAGCCGTGCACCGGTTCATAGAGTCCGACGGGCCCACCGATGCTGGCCGACGCCAGCAGGCCCAGCGAGCCCACAACGCCGCCGGCCTGGTCCGAGAGAATGTCGCCAAACATATTCTCCGTCAGCAGGACATCGAATTCCGCAGGCCGCTGCACCAGCAGCATCGCCGCCGAATCCACATACTGATGGCTCAGCTTTACCTCCGGATAATCTTTTCCCACCCGCGAAACCACTTCCCGCCACAGCCGCGAGCATTCCAGCACGTTAGCCTTGTCGACGGATAGAACCTTGCGCCGTCGCTTCATGGCTAGATCAAAAGCAACACGCGCTATGCGTTCGACTTCCGATTCGCTATAGCGCATGGTGTTAACCGCGACGCGCGAGCCCGAGTTTCCTTCGATCCCCCGTGGCTGTCCAAAATAAGCTCCGCCCAAAAGTTCGCGCACAATCATGATGTCGGTCCCGCGCACGACCTCAGGCCGCAAAGGAGAAGTGTCCTCCAGCGCCGGAAAAAACACCGCCGGACGCAGATTGGCGTACGCGCCCAATTCGCGCCGTATGCGCAGCAATCCTGCCTCGGGACGCAGGTGTCCGGCATTGTGATCGAACGCTGGACTGCCTACCGCTCCCAACAGCACGGCCGACGAGGCGAGGCAAGCCTGCAAGGTGTCCGCCGGCAGCGGGTCATTCACTGCGGATAGCGCCGCTCCACCGATCAGTTTGTGTTGCAGCCGAAGTTGATGGCCAAAGCCGGCGGCGACCGCCTGCAAAACTAGCACGGCCTGTTCCGTAACTTCCGGGCCAATGCCGTCGCCGGGCAGGATGGTGAGGTTCAGGAGCATGCGGGAATCAGTCTAGCGGAGAAGGCAAATGCGCGCTCACTTTGGGTCGGATCCAAACCGGATTACGTTGCCATCAGGGTCCTCGATGTGCATCTCAAGCGCCCAGGGATAGTTCGTCGGCGGCATGCGGATCGCCACACTGCGAGCCTTATATTCCTCTTGCAGCCTTTCGACGTCGTCGACGCCGATCCAGATCCATGCGCGGCCCGCACCCTGGCCTCCACGGCACAAATAGATGCCGGCGCGATCACGATTTACGCTGGTGAATTCTTCTGTGCCCCAGGCTTGATTCTTAAACCCGAGGAGGTCCACATAAAATCGAAGGCTGGCCTGCATGTCTTCCACACGCAGGATCGGCTGACTGCCTTCAAAATGAGGAGCCTGTTTACCGTCACTCATGCTGGCTCCGGCAGGGTTACACGCCCCACAGATAATCTTCCTGCTGGGTTTGCTCGTGCTGGGATTCGCCGACCGGCAAGGGAGCTCCGAACTCATTCGTCTGCGGCCCAACCGGAAACGGTATCGTAGGCTCCGGCGGTTCCGGTTCCTGCACCTGAGACGATGCGTTGACGGCAGCCGCTTTTGCCTGAGCAAGCGGCTCTATAAGCGGCGTGGCCGAGCCCGACGGCTTATGCGTGTCGCGGATTAGTTCGAGCAGATGATGATCTTCTACATGCTTGATTTTGTCCGCCAGGCGGACAAAGCGGCGGTAGATATCATCCAGCGCACGGCGATCGAACTCGTAACCCAGTTGTTCGCAGCGGATGCTGAGAGCGTGACGTCCGGAATGCTTGCCCAGCACCAGTTTCGAATCCGGAACTCCGACCGACTTCGGCGTCATGATTTCGTAGGTCAGCGGGTTCTTCAACATTCCATCCTGATGAATGCCGGCTTCGTGGGCAAAGGCATTGCGTCCGATAATTGCTTTGTTCGGCTGCACCGGCACGCCAGTGATCTCGCTCAACATCTGGCTGGCGGCGAAAATCTGCTCACCGACCACTCCGGTTTCGTAATCGAATCGATCCGGACGAACCCGGATCGCCATCACGATTTCTTCCAGCGACGCATTCCCCGCCCGCTCTCCGATTCCGTTGATGGTGCACTCGACCTGCCGTGCTCCCGCCGACACCGCTGCCAGTGCGTTCGCGACGGCCATGCCCAGATCGTTATGGCAGTGTGCCGATATCGTTACGTGCTCGATCCCCCTTACCCGTTTTCGGATGGTCGTGATCAGATCGCCAAACTCCGCGGGCACGCTATAGCCGACCGTGTCAGGAATGTTCAGCGTCGTAGCCCCCGCTTCGACGACCGCGTCCAGCACGCGGCACAGAAAATCCGTGTCGGTGCGCGTCGCATCTTCGGGCGAGAACTCCACATCATCACAAAGCGACTTGGCGAAGCGAATTGCTTCCCGCGCCTGTTCGACACACTGATCGCGCGTGATTCGCAGCTTGTACTTCAAGTGAATATCGGAAGTCGCCAGGAAGACATGGATCCTTGGACGCGCCGCAGCCCGCAAGGCCTGCCAGGCGCGCTCGATATCGGGACGGCAGGCACGAGCCAGTCCAGCAATGATGGGACGCCGCACCACCGACGCGATCGCCTTCACCGCCTCGAAGTCGCCATCGGAGGCAATGGGAAAACCAGCCTCGATCACATCCACACCCAAACGGTCGAGTTGGTGAGCCAGTCGCAGCTTTTCCTGCTGGTTCATGCTGCAACCCGGCGACTGCTCCCCGTCGCGAAGAGTCGTGTCGAAAATCGTGATGCGGGCGCGATCTGCGGTCATGGATCTCCCTCAAAACTAAGGTGATCCTCACATGGTACGGGCGGAATCCATAGAAGGAAAACTTATAATTCTTCAGTTATCATTAGCCGAAGTTGTATAATAAGCGTTGCTAATATGTTGATACGAATCCATTAAAGGGCAGGACCATGGAGCTTTCCCAACTCGAAGTCTTTCTCGCCGTAGCTCGCGAGCGCCGATTTTCACGCGCTGCCGAGAAGCTTTTTCGCACCCAATCGGCAGTAAGTCAGACGATTCGCAAGCTCGAAGACGAGCTGGGAGAAGCTCTCTTCGACCGCTCTTCGCGGGAAGGGGTCCTCACCGATGCCGGCAAAGTCTTACTGGAATACGCCGAAAAGCTGATCAACCTGCGCAGTGAAGCCTCCGAGTCTCTGACTGAACTGCGGGAGTTGCAGAAAGGCAAGCTCGTGATTGCGGCCAACGAATTCACAGTACTCTATCTGCTGCCGCTGCTGGCCCAGTTCCGCCGCCTGCATCCCATGATCAAAATCAAAGTCGAACGTGCTCTGGGAAGCCACATTCCCGACGACGTCTTGCGCTACGCCGCTGAATTCGGCGTGCTGTCCTACGAACCGCAGGAAACGAGACTGCATTCGGTCGTGGTGTATCTTGACGAACTCGTATTCGTGGTTCCGCCCCAACATCCGCTTTCTTCCGCGCCGCAAGTCAGCATCCGGCAGTTGGGCGCGGAATCTTTTGTGGCTCATATTGTCTCGTCACCTTACCGAGAGAAAGTCCTGCAATTGTTTAAGACCCACAAAACCCCACTGCACATGGACCTGGAACTTCCAACTCTGCAGGCCATTAAACAATTTGTAGCCATGGGACACGGAGTGGCTTTCGTCCCCGAAATCAGCGTGGAGAACGAGTTAGCCCGGGGAGAGCTGGTAGCGATCCGCGTGCGGGAATTGCAGTTGAAGCGTAAGTTGCGCCTGGTTTACCGCAAAGACGCGAACCTGTCGCACGCGGCCCGGGCATTTCTGAAAGTGGCCGAAGCCATCGCCATCGACCGCAACGGACGCTACCGTTTCCAGCGGGAAAAATAACTTCCCAGCAGGTTGGGGCAAGATGCCGGCCCAAGATGCCTCCAGAAGAGAAGCTGCTGCAGTTGCGAGCGGCCGCATATTTCAGCCCAGGACGTAAGGCCTGGGTACGCGGCAAGAAATTAACCGAGTCCCGTTAGGGACGATATAAACGTCACACGCCCAAAGGAAAAAGGAGCAAAGCGAACTTTGCTCCTTTTGATAAGATCTCCGCGCAGCTTAGCAGTCGGCGCAGACCTGATCTTGGCGAAACGACGCCAGTGCTTCATCCACAGTCGGATGCACCTGCAGCACGGAATCCAGATTGGTAAGGTCTAGCAACGTCCTGACCAAGGGGTTCGGTCCGGCGCACTTCAGACTTACGTTCTGTCCCTGCGCCCAGGTCTGCAGCAAGGCCAGTTCGCCGATGCCGGCACTGTCCATTGAACTCACGCCGCTCAGGTCAAGCACCAGCTTGCGGGCCTGTTGCAGCACTTCGCCGACAACGCGCGACAGTGCCGCGGCTTCATCACGATATACGATGCGTCCCTGGCAGTGCACGATGATGACATCGCCACAATTGCGGGTTTCCAGACTGAGTTTCAACTTCAACTCCTTGGGATATTCAAAGGCAGCCGCAAGTCCCGGCTGCTCGCTTATTTGCCAATTCATGTCGAATGGTTGCATGCTAGTAGATAGACGTGGCTCGGTTGGTTTTGGCACCATGAAAATCCGGTAAATTTTCGTCAACTGCGCCCCAACCCCCGGTACAAAATTTGGCACCCGAGACATCTTGGGCATCCAGTACACTGCATCTAACGGATTTCGTTGATTTAAAATGCACTTTTTTGCCGGCGTAGCCGCCGGGGAGGAATAATTCGTGTCGAAAACTGCGGCCTCGGTGCTGGCGTTCGCCGGTTTCATTTTGATCTCGATTCCCATGGCGGCACAGTTCAACGGACTTCTTCCCAGCGGCAACGTCTACGCGGGAGTTTCTTACGGCCAACTCACCGACGTCATCAACAAGCAGAGCTATCGCGGTTTCGAGGGTTCATTCGAGGACTTGCCGTTCACCCGTCTTCCGCGCTTTGGGATCGTGCTCGATGGCAGCGGTTACTATCGGCGTGGCTCTACTCCAGTTACGCAATATATCTTCCTCGGCGGTCCGCGCATTTCCTTTAATTATGGAAAATGGCGTCCCTTCGTCCACGCCATGGCCGGCATCCGCCACATCAATTCGGACGGTTTCATCTATAACCCAATCGCGATCGATGTCGGGGGCGGCGTCGATTACAGGCTGCACTTCAAGAGGTTCTCGTGGCGATTGCAGGGCGATTATGTGCACGACCGTTACGCCAGCGCCAACCAGGACGACTACCGCGCCTCCACCGGAATTGTCTGGCGGTTTTAAGTTCGTGCCATTTGTCACGACCGTCCTATTTCCGCATCAACCAATTAGCGGCGATCCGAATCTCTTCTTTACACATCCAAAACTTTAAACTTACGTAGGGGTTCATGGATGCCAGGAAGGGAGAGTCCTCTCATGCTGAAAGCTGCATGCATCGGCGTCGCGCTATTTCTTTTCGCAGGCTTGGCCAACGCCCAAGTGCCTTCCGGAAATGTATTCCTCGGGTTTTCCTACGAACGTACAAATTCGTCGGAGTTCAATTCCGGTCTGGTCAGCACAACTATAAGCAATCCTAATCTTCACGGATGGGAAGCTTCGTTCGAGGGAAAGATGGTTCCGTTCTTCGGGATCGTGGGCGACGTCAGCGGTCACTACGGCTCCGAGAACTTTACCGAGCCCACGCCGAACGGCCCAACGAATGTAACCGTCACTGGACATGAGCAGGAGTACCTGGTCGGTCCCCGACTTTCTATACCCGTGAGCAAGTTGACTCCCTTTGCCGAGGTGATGGTCGGCGTTGCGCACATCCATAATGGCGGAACATTACCTGGACCTTCCAACACTTCGTTCGCCTATGCCATAGGCGGCGGTCTTGATTATCGCCTCTTCGGTCCCATCGCGTTGCGTGGTGAAGGCGACTACTTGCGCACAAAATTCTTCAGCTCAACGCAGAATAATCTGCGCTTGTCGGCGGGTGTTGTATTTCGATTCTAGGATTCACAAGGTGTTGGGAGGAAGCCCATGCGCAACGTTGTAATCTTCGCCTTTCTAATGTCTGCATTTGCCGGGGCCGCGGCTCAAGTGCCCACATCGGGAAACGTCTTTTTCGGATACTCTTTCTACCATACCGATCTGTCTTCGAATCGACCGTGCCAATAGCAGCGGATGGGAAGCATCGCTCGAAGGCAAACTGGTGCCTGTGCTGGGAATCGTGGCCGACTTCACCGGGCACTACGGTTCCCTGAACTTCCCGGTCCTCTGCTCGCTCTGCACGGCCCCACGACAGCCAGCGCGAGCGCTCACCAATATGAAGCCATGTTCGGACCGCGCGTTTCGTTTCCTGCTGGCAAGTTCCGTCCGTTCGCGGAATTTGAAGTGGGCGTGGGACACGTCACCGCGAACGGTTCCGCAGTGGCTAATAACACAATTATCGGTTTCGCTTCCGACACTTCCTACGCAACCGCTCTTGGCGGAGGCCTGGACTACAAGATCTTCAGCCGGCTTGCGTGGCGTTTGGAAGGCGACTACGTGCGCACCCACTTTTTTGGAGCCGGACAAAATAGCATGCGTTTGTCGACGGGTATAGCGTTCCGCTTCTAAGATTTGGCCACGCTGGTGAGGAGCACGCCGCTTCTAGGCATCCTTTTTTGGGGCCGGCAAAACTCGCTCAACAGAAGCTACACATGCGGCCCGCTGTCCGCCTCCGACGCCCAATATTTATGATCGCGCAAGAAATACTTGTCGTTCCAATAGTTCATCGCAGTCCACAAAAACAGCCAGCCTACGCGCAGGTGTCCCATCTTTTTGAAGCGCCGATTGGTGGTGCGGACTCCGCCGCGCACGATGGCGAAGTGCTTGCGTTCCACTTGCTGGCTCAGGCGGTAGTCTTCTGCAAACAAAATCTGCTCGTGAAATCCGCCCAGCTCCCAGAATTTCTTGCGGTCGAACAGCATGAACATTCCGGTGGCAAATGGGCGATGCAGATACGACAAATACTGGAAAAAGTCGTTGCCCATATAGAACGCTTTGTCGAGCCAGCTGCCCTCACTGCATAAAATATTCGTGGTCACGCAATGCAGATCCTTGCCTCGCGCCAGCTCCATGCAGCGCCGAATCAGCGACCGGTCAGCCAGTTCGATGTCCGCGTCCAGAAAAAGCACATAAGGAGTGCCGGCATGCGCCGCGCCCTGATTACGACCGACCGACGGCATTCCCCCGTGAATCACGTTCACGTCCAAGCGATCGCGGAAGCTCATCACGATCTCGCGCGTCGCATCGGTTGAGTTCGCATCAGCTACTAATATTTTCGTACTCGACATCTTCGTGTAGTCCTGATTCGTCAGCGAGGTCAGCAAACGCGGAATCAGCATCGCCTCGTTCTTCGCCGGAATCACGATCGTCAACTCGCTCCCCACATTCAAGCTCGCGGTAGTCATGCTCATCAAACTCATGGATTTCCACCCCCTGTTTGTCGATGGTCAGGTGAGTGAGCCGTGAATCGACCCACCCGCCTGAGTTGTAGTAATCGATTCCGTCCTGTGGCACGTGAATGGCTTCGTGAGTATGCCCGCAAAAGATACGATTTGCCCCGTGCTGCGCCGCATAGGCCAGCGCTCCGGTCGCGACTTTCGGCGACATGCGCAGCCAGCGCGTATTCAGCCGGTCAATCAGCCGCGCGACCGGCTTCCCCTTCAGGTCCATCTTCTGCAACCGCAGATAAAGCGCTGTTCCCCACTGGCTGAGCCGGACCCGGTTCACCTGAAAGCCGTCAAATTGATGACCGTGAATCGCGATATGCCGCAACCCGCCGTACTCCCATGAGTAGTCCTGATAAACCCGAACCCCGACCAGGTGCGACATGATGTTGGTCAAGCCGTGATCGTGATTGCCCTCGACCCAGACCACCTCGATATTGCGCTTTGGATTTGAAAGCTTGCGGATGTAGCCGAGGAATTTCCAGTGATCCTTGGTGAGGCGGGCAAAGTTAAGATCGGCAAAAATGTCGCCTAGGAGAATGAGCCTCTGAAAGCGATTCTGCTTGAGCACGCGAGTGGCTTCGCGCGCGTGACTTGTCTCTGCACCCAAGTGCAGGTCGGAAAGGATCAGCGTGTTGTACACGTGCGGATCCATATCCCGGTTGTAGCAGCGGAATGTTACGGCTTGATGACAATTGCATCAATATTGGTGCATAGGGTAACAACCGAAGTAACCCGAAAAACGCTTGGAGACGTCCTCCCGTGCGACGAATCCCCGATTAGAGCCAGCACTAGCAGCCCCCCGCGGGCGCGGGCCGTCCATCCGCTTCTTTGCTTTTCCCATGCCATCTGCGAAACTGACCACTAGTCACTCATCACTATCCACTGACCCCATGGGGCGCATCCACGTACTTTCCGAGACCGTTGCCAATCAGATCGCCGCGGGCGAGGTGGTGGAGCGGCCGGCTTCGGTGGTAAAGGAGATGCTAGAGAACGCGCTTGACGCCGGGGCGACCCGCATCAAGATCAGCGTGGAGGCGGGCGGAAAGAACCTGATCCAGATCACCGACGACGGATGCGGCATGGTGCGCGACGATGCCATGCTGGCGTTCGAGCGCCATGCGACTTCGAAGATCAAGAACGCCGAAGATCTGCTGAGCGTGGCTACGCTGGGATTTCGCGGGGAGGCGCTGCCTTCGATCGCCTCAGTGTCGCGGCTGCGCCTGGAGACGCGGGCGGAAGAAGAAGCTGCTGGGACGGTGGTCGAGATCAATGGCGGAAGGATTGCGCGCGTGGAAGAAGCCGGCCTGCCGTTGGGCACTTCGATTACGGTGCGCGATCTTTTCTTTAATACCCCGGCGCGCAAGAAATTCCTGAAGGCGGAGTCGACCGAGTTGTCGCACATCGCGTCGCTGGTCACGCAGTACGCGCTGGCGCATCCCGAGAAACATTTCGAGTTGCACTCGGCGGCCAATGCCATGCTGGTGGCGCCTCCGGTGGCCGGGTACAGCGAGCGCGTGTATCAGGTATTCGGCAGAGAAACGCTGGATCAGTTGATTCCGGTGGCGGCGCGGCAGGCACTGGAGCGCGTGGGATTGCCGCAGCCTCCGCCCTGGCGACGCAAGGAAAAAGGCGAGGCCGGCGCCGAGATTTCGGCAAAAGACCCTGGGGAGATACGGATTCACGGGTTTGTGTCGAAGCCGGAGATCCAGAAACTGAATCGCAATTCAATTTTCGTGTTTGTGAATGGACGCACGATTCGCGACCGCTTGCTGCAGCACGCGCTGACCGAGGCTTACCGCAATATTATTCCTCCAACGGTCTATCCCGTGGTGCTGCTGTTTCTGGAATTGCCGGCGGGCGAGGTAGATGTGAATGTGCATCCGTCGAAAACGGAAGTACGTTTTCGACAGCAGAGCGTGATGCACGACTTTGTGCGCGACTCGGTGCGGGCGGCGTTGATGAAGGCGCGGCCGGTGCCGCAGTTTGTGACGGAGATGCGGGCGCACGCAACGGCGAGCCAGTCGCTGACGCCGGGGGCGATGACGCCGCCTACGACTGGGGCGCAGCCTTGGAATCCGGCGTCCGGCGCGGCTTCGGTGGCACCCCTTGTTTCGGCACCGCATCTCTCAGACGGGACCAACGGATTTGCTTTGCAGGCTCCCGTGCCTCCGCCCATTTCCGCGCGATTTCAGTTCGAGGGCGGGATTGCTGTCGAGGCGAATGCGGCGATTTCGTTGGCGCGCGGAGTTGACGCGATTCCCGACAATGGCTGCGCCCCTGCGTTGGACGTCCGGGAAGAAGAGCCGACGCTGGCGTCGCTCAGCACACTAAAACCACTGGGACAGATTCGAAATTCATTTATTCTTGCCGCCAATGAAGACGGCTTGTGGATTGTGGATCAGCATGTGGCCCACGAGCGTGTATTGTTTGAGCGCGTGCTGAAGCAGCGCGCAGCGCAGAGAGTGGAGAGCCAGCGCTTGCTGATGCCGATTGTGCTGGAATTGTCTCCGGCGCAGCAGGCGGTGTTCGCGGAAATCTCCGACGAGCTGCAACACAATGGGTTCGAGGCTGAACCGTTTGGCGCACGCAGCGTGGCGGTGAAAGTCGCGCCCGCGGGAGTGGAGGCCTCAGCCGTGGAGAAAATGCTGCACGAATTGCTGGACCAATTCACCCGCGAGGAGCAGTCGCTGAATCTGGAAAAGATCCGGACCCGCATTGCAGCGTCCATCGCGTGTCATGCCGCCATCAAAGTGAACATGCCGCTGGAACAGAACAAAATGGAGTGGCTGCTTCAGGAGTTGGCCAAAACCGATCATCCGTACGCGTGCCCGCATGGCCGCCCGGTCGTGCTACGGTACTCTATGAAGGATATTCAGAAAGCGTTTAAGAGAATCTAGGTCTCAGCTGTCGGCTATCAGCTCTCAGCTCAAGCGGCTTGGTTGGTGCTGATAGCTGACGGCTGAAAGCTGGCATCTGTTCTTATGACTGACCAGGAACTGCAACAACTGCGGCGCGAAAAATGGCGGCTCGATGGCAATCCCATCCGGACGATCGAGCAGGCACGCACCTTTCTAGAGGATGCCGGATTCTGCCTGATGTATCCTCATCGCCCGGCGCTGCTGGTGCCAACGTTCATTGGCGCGTTCATTGGCTCGGCGGATCGGCTGCCGGGATGGCAGCACGCATTTAAAGATCCGCGTGCGGCCGAGGCGACCGAGTTGATGGTGCGGTTGCTGCGCGAGCGGTCCGCGTTCGAGGCCAATCTCTTCGACGAGAACAATGGGTTTTTGGTGACAGCGTCAGCATTTCCTTATTTTTATGCGCTCATGGGGGAGCGCAATCCCAAGCAGGCGCCGAAGGCGGGGTCGCGCTCTCCTTACTCGGCGCTGGCATGCGATGCGTTTGAATTAATCACGCGCGACGGCCCAATCTCGAAGCAGAAGCTGCAGGAAGCGCTGGGCGGAAGCGTGTCGCTGGCAGCGCTTGACGGAGCGCTGGGGGAGTTGTGGTCGAGGCTGCGCATTACGCGCGTAGATTACAAGCTCAGCGAGGGCTCGGTGTGGGATGTGCTCTATCGCTGGGCGCCGGACGCGGTGAAAGAGGGCGTGGGGCTGTCGGTGCAGGAGGCGCTCACTGCGCTGCTGTCGAAGTATCTGGACTGCGTGATCGCAATCGAACAGGCCGACCTGGAGATTTTCTTCGGAAATTTCGTGGCACGCTCGAGGGTGAAGGACGCGGTGAACGCGCTGCTGGCGGCGCGGGAATTGAGTTTTGTGCATGTGAGCGGACGGTCGATGTTGCAGATTACGCCGGAGAAAGTCGTGGCGGTGCCGGCGGCGCCGCGTCCCGCCGCGCGATAATTTTCCTCTGAAACCCCGGTTATCACAATCATGCAAGGCAAGTCCAATCTCAAACCCTACCGGGGGCGGCTTGCGCCTTCGCCGACCGGGCTGCTGCATCTGGGGCATGCGCGCACGTTTTGGACGGCGGCCCAGCGTGCGGCTGAGCATGATGGGCGGTTAATTTTCCGCAATGAAGACTTGGATTTGCAGCGCTGCCGGCCTGAGTTTGTGCGGGCCATGATGGAAGACTTGCGCTGGCTGGGAATTGAGTGGAGCGAGGGACCTGATTGTGGCGGGCCGGTTGGCCCGTATACGCAAAGCGAGCGCCGTGGATCTTATCTGGAGGCTTGGCAGAAGCTGCGAGACTTGGGAATGATTTATCCGTGTAGTTGTTCGCGGAAGGATGTCGCGGAGGCTGCGGGGGCGCCGAATGAGTTGGATGATGAGCCCATCTACTCGGGAAGCTGCCGTCCAGCGAGTGTTGTGCGGCGGGCCGTTCGGCTTCGCCTTCGCGATACGGCCGAGGCGGCTGTATCCACATGTTTCGTGCGAGACGGCGACCCTGCCGGGGTGAATTGGCGGTTTCGCGTGCCAGATGCCGAACAGATCTGCTTCACGGATCTGCATCTGGGACCGCAGCGGATGATTGCGGGGACGGATTTTGGGGATTTTATAGTGTGGCGGCGCGACGATGTGCCGGCTTATCAGTTGGCGGTGGTGGTTGATGATGCAGCTATGGGGATCACCGAAGTGGTGCGAGGAGCGGATTTGCTGAAGTCGACGGCACGGCAGATTCTTTTGTTTCGGGTGCTGGGGCTGGCGGCGCCGGATTATTATCATTGCGATCTGGTGCGGGACTCTAGTGGTGTCCGGCTGGCGAAGCGGCATGATTCATTGAGCATTCGGAAGTTGAGAGAGATGGGATGGACTCCGGCAGACGTCCGCGCCGGGAAGATATTATCGGTCTGATGTGCGGCGAAGATATTATTTGCTGGCGGCTGAGAGCGCAGCGGATCTTCGCTCCGCCCGACCGGGTCTGAGACCCGCCTCCCACACAGACAATGGAGTGGCCCGACGTTACACAAATTCAGCTCGGCTTCGCTTTTGCCGGACAGCGCCCGACAGCCGGGTGGGCTGTCGCAACATGACCATGCGTGTACAATCTGTAGCTTCGCATGACTGACAAAACCACCCAGCAACAGAGCGCTTCAAAACTGACCATAGCCATTGACGGCCCTGCGGGGGCGGGCAAGAGCACCATTGCTTCGCGGTTGGCGCGGAAGTTGGGATACGTGAACCTGGAGAGTGGGGCAATGTATCGCGCGCTGGCGCTCAAAGCTATCGACAAAGACATTTCCTTCGATGATGAAGCGGCTCTGGTCAAGCTGGCTCACAATGCCCGCATTCAGCTGGAGCCTACGCTGGGCGGGAACCGCACGCTGCTCGATGGGCGCGATGTATCGGCGCGCATCCGGGAGCGCGATGTGTCGGAGGGCGCTTCGCGAGTGTCGGTGCATCCCAAGGTTCGGGAGCTGATGGTGACTCGCCAGCGGGAAATGGGCGCGGGCGGCGGCGTGGTGATGGAGGGGCGCGACATCGGAACTGAAGTTTTTCCCGACGCGGATTTGAAGATCTTCCTGGATGCCGATCCAGTGGTGCGCGAGCAGCGGCGTATGGCGCAGCAAAAAATCAAGGGGGACGTGGAGGCGAATGTGGCCGCGGATTTGCGCGAGCGCGATCGCCGCGATCGCACGCGGGCGGCGTCTCCGCTGGTGGCCGCGAAGGATGCGGTGGTGATTAATTCCTCCGCGTTGAGCGAGGATGAAGTGTTGGCGCAGGTGGAGAAGTTGGTGAGCAAGAAACTGGGATAACCGAGGTTTCAAGGTTTCAGAGTCTCAAGGTAAACCGTTGCATTGAAACTTTGAAACCTTGAAACCTCCGTCTTTCAGTTTTCGGTGGGCTCGACTTTCTCCTTGGGCGGAGGAAGCGCCTTACCTGCTTTTGGCGGCTCGGGCGGTTTGGGAGGCATCGAACTCGCCTTGCGGATTTCGATGCCGTCGTGCTCGTTGTTGAGCACTATGTGTGACGATGCATTCCCGACGCTGCCGGTGGCCTTGGCTTCGTGCTCGTCATTGTTCACTTTGAGTTCGGAAAAATCAGACTGAATCTCGCCGTCGCGAGTGCGGGCATCGAGGCGGAATCCCGCCTTATCGGGCAGACTCAACTGGAGATCGCCATTGCGATTGTCGATCTGAACGTTGCCCAGAGTGCGCATTCCTACTTCAACCGCGCCATTGTCATCCTGCAAGCGGACATCGCCTGAGACTTGTTCGAGCCGGATGTTTTTCGATCGTGTGGTCAGGTGCAGCGGCCCCGTGATCTGTTCGGCGCGGAGTTCGTCGGCGTCCAAATTGAGGTCTCCCTCAATGCGCGAGAATTCCATGTCGGTGCGCGAAGACTTGAAGATCACGGTTTTTGAGATGCGGGCAAGTTTGATGCTTTCCTGAAATTCGCCGTCGAGTTGTACCGCGCCTTTTACATCGGCCACCGAGACTTCGTTGACTCGGCCCTGAACATGGACGTCGCCGGTGATCTGTTCGATCTTCACCGAGCCCTTTTCCTGATTCACCTTGACGTTGCCGTTCACGTCGTCCACCGTCGTGTCGGAATGCTGAGCGGAGATATCGACGCCGTTATCCCGGCCGGAGACGTTCACATCGCCGCGGCGGGAAGTAATGGAAACCTGCGCTTTGCGGGGCAGGGAAATGTCGAGATCGGTTTCGACGGGATGATCTCCGGCGGCTTCGGCCTTGGCATCAACCGTAATCAGGCCGCCGATCGTGGTAATGGTGGGCTTGGTTTCGCGGTCGTACTTGTCGGCGTCGTTCTGATTGTCGGCGCCCACACGCTTGCGAACGACGACAGTGATCCTGTTATCGTCGGAGGCGTGAACACTCACTGCGCCATGAGCGTCAATAATTTTCACGCTGGCTGACGCGGGAAAGTCCTGCTCAAGGTGATCGTTAAAATTGTAGCTTTGTCCGAAGATATTGCTGAAGTCGCTGTCGTCGAAGTTGAACTGGTCGTGCAAGCCGGACCAGTTCACGTGCTCGATCTGTGTCGCGATCAGGCCGAAGACTACGATCATGACGATCAGGACAACTCCTCCACCGCCAATTCCAGAGGCGCGATAGCCTTCGCGTTGCGCCCGCTGATGTTCGACCAGTTTGATCACTCCCCAGACAATCAGCAGGGCGGGCCAATAGTTGGCGAATAAATGCGCCAGGCGACCGATGGAGAGGACGCGCATGGTGGCCATCAGGAAGATCGTTCCCAGGACGATCAGGACGAACGGTCCGGCAAGCGAACGGCGTCGCGGCGGCGGTGGAACAATCGGCGGAACTCCGGGTGTCACGATTGGGCTAGACATTCTTCACCTCGCCAGTACTGGCCGTCTGCTCCGGACTCGGCGGAGTTTGCTGCGGTGGAACACTCGATCCGGCTGCCGGGGGTTGAACAGTGGGCTGCACTGCCGGAGACAATGGGCCGATGTGTCCGTTGCTGGAAGCATTGCCTTGCATCAGCTTGACGACTCCTATCACCAGCAGGATGGCGGGCCAGGTCCTGCCAAAGCCGACGCGGGAAACGCTGTCGAGCAGAAACAACACGCCCAACGTGACGAGCATCGCCGGCCCCATAAGCCTGCGGGTCCGGCAGTGATCGCATTGGCACCCCACTCGAGTCCCGCCAATCAGGCCCCATTGCTTGGCAAACAGCCACACGCCGAGAAAGATCAGGATCAGCGGCCAGAAACGATCCAGGCCGAATTCAAACAGCCCGGCTGTATGCAGGAGGAAGAGTACGCCCAGGCCAATGAGAACAGCGGCCCCGGCGGGAACCTTGGTGCCTTCGAATTTCTCGCCGGCGCCAAAGGTTTGCGCCAGTCCGAAGGGGTCCGGAGCTGGTTCCCCAGCCTGAATCGCCTTGGCGCTGCGAACCGCGTCGATGATCTGATAGACGTAAAAGAAACCAATCAGGATACTGAGCACAGTAATTACGTACCAAGGCAAATCGGAACTCACGCCCAGGATCAACAACACCATGATGACCAGATGAGCCAACCCCTTGGCATATTGGCCGGTGTACACCGCTCCCACGCCGATGGGAAACACTCCCGCAAGAATTCCGGCAATGCCGGGATTCGGCCCGGAATTGATGGCAGGCCGCGGTCCGGCCGGTAACGACGCTAACGGCGGATATACGGTTTGAGCCGGCGGAACAAATCCTGCAGCAGGAACTGTCCCTTCCATGCGCGCGGCCAGGCACGCCTCGCAGTAAATCACGCCGCGAACATCGCGGGTGCATTGGTTGCAAAGTGGCTTGCCGCACGTGCGGCAGAAGGCCACCGCAGCGGTATCGCTGTGGTTAGCGCAGTTCATACGAACCTCCTGTCAGTGGTCACCGACACTACAGGCAGATCGCAAAGACTGAGCGATGGAGATGGAGCCATAGGGGCGCTGGCCAGAATGAGATGGTTATCCGTCTGGCTATAGTTGCGCTCCTGCTTCTGCTCGGGCTGTTGTGTTGTGTCGTTCTTGTCGTCTTTCTGTTTCGCCGGTCGAGACTCTTTCCGACCGGGCTCTGCCGGCGCGACCGTGCGCTTGAGTTCACGCACGCGCGACTCGACTTCGTAAACGATCCGCACATTCTCGTAGTAATGCACCACCCGGGCTTGAGTGGCGTAATACGTGTGCCGGATCGCGGACGGCCGCAAGCTGATCTGACGTAGGTCGGCGGGTTTCACGCCGGCTACGGTCAGGCCCACCGAGAGCGCAAAGAAGGCCATGCCAAACGACATGGCAAAGCGCGGTTGGCGGATCGTGGCCCAGATCGGCTCCATTACTGACTCGATCAGCGAGGCCTGTACGTGCTCCCACCAGGAAACGCGTTGCGGAACTCGCGCGCTGACCCGCAGGCGTTGGGTGTCAACGCCCGTTGTGGATGCCAGAATGTTGTTAACCAGGCTGGCTGGAGGCTCCACCTCCGTGAGACCTTTCAGCCAGTTGCGGCCCGCCTCAGCTTCAGCGAGCTGCGGCCCACACACCTTGCAAACCTTGGCGTGGGCCTGGAAGCGGTCGAGTCCAGTCCCGCTCAGCACGCCGTCCAAGGCGTCCGCGAGCAGGAGGTCGAACTCGTTGCACTGCATTCCGTTACTGGTTCGGTCTGACATCACATCACCTGCCTATAGGTACGTTGTAAGAGGCGCGCAAGTTCCGCCCGCCCTCTATTTATTCGTGATTTCACGGTACCCTCCGGAACCTTCAAAACGGCGGCAATTTCACGGTAATCCATATCCTGTAAGTCCCTTAGAATCACTGCTTCCCGAAGCTCAGGGGAAAGTTTGGTTAGAGCTGCGTGGACGGTCTCACCGACCTCCCGGCTGCGTACCTGGGCATCCGGTGGAGGAGAACGGTCAGGAATTTGCTCACTGAGCGGCTGAGCGTCCTCGTGCTCCGACGCAGGCGTGTCCATAGAGTCGGTCATGCGGTCCTGCTTGCCCTTCCGGAAATGGTCGACCAGCAGGTTGCGGGTGATGGTCGTCACCCAGGTAACGAATGCGCCTTTGCTGTGGTCATAGCTTGAAAGAGTGCGATACATTTTGATGAAAACGTCTTGGGTGAGATCCTGGGCATCGTCGGCCGAACCAGCGAAGCGGTAACAAATGTTGTAGATGCGTCGATTGTAGGTTTGCACGATTTCCTCCCAGGCGGCGGCGTCCCCGGCAATACAGCGTCGGACCAGCATTGCGACGACCTGGACGTCTTCCACTTGCACTCCCCGGAAAATCCGACCTTGTCAACGTTGAGACAAAACGTCAAGCCCACGAAAACTCTGTCATTCCGACCGAAGCCTTAGCTTCCGATTAGGGAAGGCGAAGCGCAGTGGAGAAACCTGCTGTTTTTCGCGGGCCACAACTCCCCACTAGACAGTACGCGATTGTGGGCATTGAAGTTCGCGCCTGCGGGTTGACGGCGTGAAACAGGGCATTGTAGCAGCGCGGGTTAACAGACACGCCTGCGACAGCCCGCGCATGAACCACCACGGCTTTCGGCTGCTGTGGCGCTTTCGCCTCGCTTCGGCGGGACGGCCGAACGGGGCCGTCCCCCATGCTGTCCAGCTACGACGTGGGAGTGAACTGCACGTTGATGAAAGCTTCGCGCTGCAACGGACGATTCTGCTGCTCGGCGGGCCGGTAAGAAGAGTGCCACACCACGCCTAACGCGGCCGCCGCCAGCGCTGGGTCGGAGGTTTGGACGACCTCGGCGTCCAGGACTTTGCCTTTGTCGTCAAGAATGGCGTGCACGATGACGGGTTGAATCACGCCACCGTAGCCGGCAGGCGTGGGAACAAATACAGGAAAACGGAAGGGGCCAACCATGATCGCTCCGGGACCGTGAGACAGCATCTTCTTCGTGGGAACGAACTGGTTGGGATCGTTGTTCGCATCCTGAATGTCTTCGAGATGAATCTGCAACACGCTGGTGCCGCCTTCGACAATCGTAGTTTGCCGAGGCAGGACGCGTCCGTGAAACTGGATGCCACCATTGTAGTCGAACACGGAATAGATGCCGGGGGCTTCGGAGTGAATGCGCAGCAGGCCGGTCTTGGGATCGATGCAGAACTCGTTTTCTTCCCAGCGGCGTCCGGAAGTGGCGCTGGGGTCATTGCCGCCCCGGGAAGTCAGAATGCATGCGATTTCCGTGCCTTCCCATTTTGCCGTCGCCATGCGCATCAATGATGGCGCGAAGTTGCCGACCACCGGCCAGAAGACGGAATTGCGAACCATCTGAATGCGGAGGGGAATGTGGCCCCGAGTTTTGTCGTCGTAGGCCGCGCCCTGGTAGAAAATTCTGAGCTGCGAGTAATCGCCCAGACGGGCCGACCAGCGCCAGGTTTGGCCGTTGAGCCAGGTTTCTTCAACCTCGCCGTAACCCTGGCTGTGCGCATCGCCTCCCACGGAGTTGAATGAAACTTTCAAGGCGAAGGGCGCCATGCCGGGCGTGTGCATGGCGCTGTTCTGCCGGGCGCGTTCCAGCAGATTCAGAAGCAGGGCGCGCTTTTCCGGAGTGTCCGGAACCATGGTGGGACCGGTCGCTAGCTCCAGAGGATCGTAAGGAAGCGGCGCGACTTTGAGTGCGGATTGCGAAATGGCGGAAGCTACGAAAAGCAGGATGACAAGAGCGATGGGCGCAGGCCGGATGGACATGACGCACACTCCAGCGGACGACGAAAATGTTAGACCAGGATAACTGCCGGTGCAAGCCCGCCATGTTTTCACTCTTCTCGCAGAGCACGAGCAGGGTCCAACGCTGCCGCGCGGCGAGCCGGCAGCCACGACGCCGTGGCGGCCACGAACAAGAACAGCATGGCAACCATACCGAACGTTGCCGGATCGGTCGGATGCACGCCCACTAACATGGCGCGCAGAAGCCGCGTGAGCACAAATGCGCCAATCAGACCAGCAGCAATACCGATGGCACTGAGGCGGAGTCCTTGCCCAACCACGAGTTGGAAAATCTGCGTGGGCGCCGCTCCCACCGCCATCCGTACTCCGATCTCCGCTGTGCGCTGCCGTACAGCCGTCGAAAGCACGCCGTACAGCCCCACCCCGGCGAGCACGCCGGCAACGATCGCAAAGACGCTGATCAGAATCAGGGAGAAGCGCGTACCGGCTTGCGCATGGGAAACCAGAGTTTCAACCGGCTGCATCTCCGAGACCAGAAGATGCGAGTCTACTTCTTTCACCGCGGCGCGGACGGCATTCCCGTAACTTGTCGGGTCACTGCCGGTCCGAATCGCCCACCAATCGACGGCGCCAGATCCTACGAATGCATCGGTAAAATAAACCTGCTCGCGCCCCGCTTCTGAAAGCGAAACGGCATGCTGGTGTGCGACCACTCCAATTACTTCGACCCATTCTGCCTCCGGCGTGCGGATGCGGATCAGAATGCGCTTGCCCACGGCGGATTGACCGTGGAAGGCCTTGTTCGCCAGGACGTCGTCGACTACCACCCCATTGCGCCCGGGCAAGTTGTCGGAGTCCGAAAAAAAGCGTCCCGCCAACAGACGCATGCGCATGGTTTCAAAGTATCCAGGAAGAACAGTTTCATTATCTGTTGCTTGAAATTTGCCGGGATCCGCGAGAGCTTCTTCGGTGCCCCATCGTATTGGGAAGAAACCACCCGCAAGAGGAAAGGGATCGCTGGCCGCCACGCCCTCCACCCCCGGGATGGCCCTCAAACGCTCCTGAAGTTGGCGGATGGAAACCGCTCGCTTCTCCGGTGAGTCTCCGCCTCCCGCATTTCCCGTAACTTGAAACGTCAAGAGCCGGTGCGGGTCGAATCCAGGATCAACCCGCTGTAGTTCGAGGAAGCTGCGGAACATAAGGCCTGCCCCCACCAGCAGAACAAACGAGAGAGCGACTTCGATCATGACTACCGCATTGCGCAAAGTGCTCCCGCCTAAGAGGCCGGCATTTCGGCCGCTGCCGCGCAAAAGAGTGGTGACTCCCGGCTTCGAAGCCCGCCAAGCCGGCAGCATTCCGAAAATCGCGGTCGAGGCCAGGCATGCAAGAGCTGTGAATCCGAGAACGACCGAATCTATGCGGACAGTTTCGAGGCGAGGCAGATTGGCCGGTGCCAGAATTCGCAGTTCCTGAATTCCGATCCACGCCAGGCCCAGGCCAACCAGCGTGCTGAGGGCGGTGAGCAGGAATGCTTCGCTGAGAAGAGAAGTAATTAAGCGCCATCGATTCGCGCCGAGGGCCGCGCGCACCGCCAGTTCACGTTCGCGCACGGAAGTTCTGACCAGCATGAGGTTGGCCACGTTCGCGCACGCAATCAGCAGCAGGAAAATTGCCGAGCCCATGAGCGCGAGAATTGCAGGACGAACCCCCGAAACCAGATGCTGCCGCATGGGCTCAATGCGGATGTAATATCCCGCGGTTCTGTCGATGAGAAAGTTCTTGCGAGCCTCGGCAGCCACGTTGTCGCCTGCCGCTTGCGCTTGTTCGACCGATACGCCAGGTTTCAGTCTGCCGACCGCATGAATCGAGAACTGATTGCGATTGGCGGCATCGTAGCCCAGGCGATTCGCGATCCAGAAATCCGGGGAAGATTCCTGATTGGCATCAGGGGGAAAGTACAGCCGAAACTGCGGAGCCAGCACCCCAACAATGACGGGGCTGGGCTGGCCACTTGCCGGCATCGCATGGCCAAGGACAGCGGTGTTGCCGCCAAAGCGTCGCTGAAAATATTCATAGCTTAGAATCGCCATGAACGGCAGCCGCGACGTTGGCTGCTGCTGACCCGTTGCGGGCGCCGCAGGTTGTGGAATCCCGTCCTCCTCATTGAAGTCGCGGCCCAGGATAATTCGTCCGCCTAACAAGCGAAAGAAGTTGGTGGTGACGATCGCTACATGAGTCTGCACCGGCGTACCGTCTTCGAGAGCAGTGACATCACGGAAAGTAAAAACGCCCGCCAAATCCTCGAAAACAGTTTTCGTGCCGTCCTTCAAATCGATAAAGTCGGCGTTGGAAAATGGCAGATCACGCACGTGCCTCTGGCGCAGATCCATGCCGGCGACTACAACACGGTCGGGGCCCTGGTAAGGAAGGGGCTGCAACAAAACGCCGTTCGTAACACTGAAAATCGCAGTGGTCGCACCAAGTCCCAATGCCATGGTTGCCACGGCCGTCAAGGTGAACAACGGGTTCTTGATCAGTATCCGAATTGCAATCTTGAGATTTTGCAGCAACATGCTGGCACCTTCTTGGCAGGTGGGGAGTCGAATCGGCGACCATCCATGACACTACGACTCAGAAGGATGACCTTCCTACTCACTGGTGAAGTAATCCACCGTTACCGGATTTTCAAACAACGAATAGTCGCGGGTGACCACCGTGATGCCGCTTTCGGTGACGAAATAACGTTGACGGTCGGCCGCCGCGTCGTAGCCGATCGTCGTGCCCTCGGGAATATGGACATCGCGATCGAGGATGGCTTTGCGGATGCGGCAGCGGCGGCCGACGCTGACGTGCGAGAACAGAATGCTGTCGTCCACTTCGGAGTAGGAGTTGACGCGCACATCGGGGGAAAGAATCGAATTCTTGACGATGCCGCCGGAGACGATGCATCCGTTGGAGACGATAGAATCGAGGGCGGTGCCGGTGCGTCCGGATTCGGCGAAGACGAATTTTGCCGGGGGATATTGCCGCTGGTGGGTGCGGATCGGCCACTGCTCATCGTACAAGTTGAAGATCGGCGAGACCGACACAATGTCCATGTTTGCTTCGTAGTAGGCTTCAAGCGTTCCCACGTCGCGCCAATAGAGCGCTTCTTTTTTATTTTCGTCGACGAAGTCATAGGCATAGACGCGGTAATCATCGACCATCTTGGGCAAAATATCCTTCCCGAAGTCGTGGCTGGATTGCGAATTCTCGGCGTCCTTGAGCAGCACCGGGATGAGTACGTCGGCATTGAAGAGATAAATGCCCATCGAGCCTGCGACCTTGGCCGGATTAATCGGTGAGCGCAGCGCGGTGGTTTTCGGTTTTTCCTCGAAGCCCTTGATGCAGCCCTCTTTGTCGACGTCCACCACGCCGAAGCGATAAGTCTCTTCGGGATCGATCTGGATGGTCGCCAGCGTAATATCGGCGGCCGAATCCTGATGCTGCTTCATCATCTTGCCGTAATCCATCTTGTAGATGTGATCGCCGGAAAGAATGAGGACGTGCTTCGGCTGTTCGGAGCCGATGGAATAGATGTTCTGGTAAACGGCATCGGCTGTGCCTTGATACCACTGGTCGCTCACTCGTTTCATGGGAGGCAGAACCTCCACAAATTCGCCAACCTCGCGGCCCAGGATATTCCAACCTTCGCGAATGTGCCGGTTGAGCGAGAGTGCCTTATATTGAGTGAGAATGTATACGCGGCGCAGATCGGAGTTCAGGCAATTGGAAAGGGTGATGTCAATGATGCGATAGATGCCGCCGAATGTGACCGCGGGCTTGGCGCGATCGCGAGTCAGAGGATAAAGTCGCTCGCCGGCGCCGCCTGCCAAAAGAACCCCGAGAGTATCTTTCATTACTGCCCTCAGATTCTGTTCCGGCGCTCACCTGCTGGAACCTTGCTTTCCGCACGGCAGATGCGAAAAGAAAACAGTAGATGGTAGCACAGGTGGAGAAGGTTGCTAGCGCTACGGTTCAGCTTCGATAGCGTGCAATTTCTTCGGAGTCACTTCGGGATAGTACAAGCGCCAGCGGGCTGGTTGGGGCAGCTTCGGTGCTGAACGCTATCACTCGCGGCCATTCCAATTACTTGCCTTTATCTTTTTACTTGCCTTTATCTTTGTCGTCATCTTTGTCGGGCCCGTTCGCATCGCGCTTCTCTTCTTCAATCTTGATGCGCAGCGACTTCAGGAATTTAAGATCCTGGTCGTTGATTTTGAACTCAGGATTCGTGGACAGGGTGGTGACGAGCGAGGTTTTATCGGACGATTTTTCGCCCTGTTTGCTAACTCCGATGGTGGCTTCAAGAACCAGGAAGATATCGTATCCACCCTCCTTGATGCGGGAGACAACTTCAGAGATCTGCTCGGAATCGGAAAGAGACTCATTGATGGCATCGCCGAGTTCTTTCATGAGTTGTTTGAGTTGTGGATCCAATGTGTGTGTCCCCCTGGACGAAATCGCCACGCTAAACCTTTTAGATGCCATCGACAGCCGAACGGTTCGCTGTCCCCGCTCGCCGGTCTTCGCTCCCCGCGTTGCGCAATTGTATCCCCGCAGGCTGTTAAAATCGAGGCCGTGAGCAAGGTTTCTACCTTACGAAAGCTGGGCGCCATCGCGCGCGTAGCCGGGCAGCAGGCCGGACGCAGCCGCACCGTCGGTGCGGTGATGAGCGGGGCCCGCACCACGGCACGGTCGTTCGGCCGCGCTGCGCATCAGTTGTGGCTGGAGGTGACCGGCACCGTGTTTTTGGCGATGGCAGTTTTCGGCGCCGCCGCCGCCGTCCGCGAATATATGAAATACGCTGCCGGACACACGACTGCAAGTCGGGTTGCGATCACGCTCTGCTTCACCCTGGCCTTTGCCTGGTTCGGGCTCAGTTCGTTCTGGAAGGTCAAAAGAAAAAGTCAGCATCCATGAGTTTCCTTGAGTACATTGCTGGGCGAACCGTCCTTGGAAAGGTTTGGCAGGTTGAATCTGAATGACGGAAAAGCTGAAGACCCACCCGCCCGCGGCTAAGACTGAAACTGAAACCTCGTCCCATATCGCGGTGAATCCACTTTACACCCCGGCCGATCTCAAAGGCTTCGACTACGAAGCTGAAGTTGGTTACCCCGGCGAGTATCCATTCACGCGCGGAGTGCAGGCGACCATGTACCGTGGCCGGCTTTGGACCATGCGCCAGTACGCCGGCATGGGGGATGCCGAGGAATCGAACAAACGCTACAAATATCTGCTTGCGAATGGAACCACAGGGTTATCGGTGGCGTTCGATTTGCCGACGCAGATTGGGCTGGATTCGGATCATCCTCTGGCCGCGGGCGAAGTGGGCAAAGTTGGAGTGGCGATCGACTCCGTCGAAGACATGCAGTGTCTGTTTGACGGCATCGACCTGACTCAGATTTCTACCTCGATGACGATCAACGCGACGGGATCCATTCTGCTCGCCCTGTACGTGGCGGTTGCGCGGCGCCAGGGCGCGGACATTCGCAAACTGTCAGGCACCGTGCAGAACGACGTGCTCAAGGAATACATCGCCCGGGGAACGTATATTTATCCGCCGCAGCAAGCCCTACGCGTAATCACCGACATGTTTGCCTGGGCCAATGAAAACGTGCCCGAGTGGAACACGATTTCAATTTCCGGATACCACCTGCGCGAGGCCGGATCGACCGCCGTGCAGGAAGTGGCGTTCACGCTGGGAAACGGGATGGCCTACGTGGAGGCCGCGATCAAGGCCGGGCTGGACGTGGATCAATTCGCGCCTCGACTTTCTTTCTTCTTCAACGCGCACAACAACTTCCTGGAAGAGGTCGCGAAGTTCAGAGCGGCGCGGCGCATGTGGGCGCGCATCATGCGCGAACATTTCAAAGCAAGAAATCCCAAGTCGTGGATGTTACGCTTCCACACTCAGACTGCCGGATCGACGCTCACGGCGCAGCAGCCGGAAAACAATATTGTCCGCACGGCCATTCAGGCCATGGCAGCGGTGTTGGGCGGAACTCAGTCCTTGCACACCAATTCTTATGATGAAGCGCTCGCCCTGCCCACCGAACAGGCAGCCCGCATTGCGCTGCGCACACAGCAAATCATTGCCTATGAATCGGGCGCGCCGCAGGCCATCGACCCACTGGCGGGATCGTATTACGTGGAATGGCTCACGAATGAAATCGAAAAACGCGCGGCGGAATACCTGGGAAAGATCGAGGTTCTCGGCGGAATGCTGAAGGCGATTGAGCGCGGTTTTGTGCAGCAGGAAATTCAAAATGCCGCCTATGAATATCAGCAGGGCGTGGATGAGGAGCGGGCGATCGTCGTGGGAGTGAACCGCTTCGAAATCGAGGAAGAAAAACCAATTCCGATTCAGCGCATCGATCCGGAACTGGAACAGAAGCAGGTGGAACGAGTCCGCGCGCTGCGGGCAAAGCGAGATGCGAGTCCGTGGAGAGCGGCGCTGGCGGGCGTGGAAGACGCTGCGCGGTCCGGTGCGAATGTCATGCCTCGCATACTGGCTGCGGTCGAGGCCCGCGCGACCGTGGGAGAAATTTCCGACGCGATGCGGCGTGTATTTGGAGAGTATAAAGAAGCAGTGGTGATTTAGCGCGGTGGAGCTGCATTTCGCGGGCGGGGCGCCCGCGCCACAGGGACTATGCCGGTTGGGCTTGCATTTCGGCGACAGCGCCGTCGAGGTGAGCCAGCGTTTCTTTGACCGTTAGCGAGTACATTTCACGCCCTAGGCCTTCGCCCGCCTCGAGCGCGGTCTTCAGATAGTGCCCGGCAATCTCCACCGCCAGCGAATCTGTGATAGCCCTGCCCGTGCGCTTCTTATATTCCACCCAAGCCGGATGTGGCAGCGCCACCCAGACGGTCCGGCCATCCACTAAGAATTTCACGTCCACCGCATCGGCGTGCCGCGTGGCAATGGCGACGATCAACGCCTGATAGACGCAATGCACAGGTTTTTTCGTCCAGCGATCAGTGGCGGTGAAACTCGCAAACATGAATAAAACTATAGCGGAGTAGTGAGGAACCGGGCAAACGACTGGTATGGAGCGGACACTCGCGCCAGGCGACTTCAGGTACCATAGATAGGTGGCAACCCGGGCCCTCAGCAAATCCCCGATCACCATTCTTCGCGCCCAGCATCTCAGCAAGCTGCCATGGCTCGTGCACGGTTTTTCCACGCGCGCGGGAGGATTCTCGCGCACTTATGGCAAGGGCGATCTCAATCTCGGCTTCACTCAGGACGATTCGCGCGCAACCGTGGAACGCAACCGCGCGGCGTTTCTGAGCGAACTTGGAGCGGTCCCATCCCAGGCTGGCGGTTCCAGAAATGGCTCGCGCAAAACGGACTCGCTTTTCCCGCCGCTGATCACCCTGCGCCAGGTTCACTCCGACCTCATTCACCGCATTGATTCAATTCCAGAAAAGCCTCTCAGCGGGGATGGGATGATCACTACGACTCCCGGCCTGCTGCTTGGAATCCAGTCCGCCGACTGTCTGCCGGTGGTGCTGGTGGACGCAAAGCGCCACGTGGTCGGCGTGTTTCACGCCGGCTGGCGCGGCACGGTGCAACGCATCGTGGAAAAGGGAGTGGGCGAGATGCATCGCGTGTTTGGCAGCAATCCGCGCAACCTCAAAGCCGCGATCGGTCCCGGAATTCACGGCTGCTGCTATGAAGTGGGCGAAGAGGTTCGCATCAAATTCGAATCGCAATTTGAGTACGGCGCTGGCCTCTTCCGCGAAGTTAAAGAGTCCGACCCGGTGCGCGAAAAGTATCCGCTGCTATTTCTTAGCGCCCGTGCCCCCGGCCACAGCGATCTGCCGAAGAAGATTTTTTTGGACCTAGTCGAGGCGAACCGTCGGCAGTTGCTATCGGCGGGAGTTCCGGCAAAGAACATCGAAGCATCTCCTCTCTGCACCAACTGCCGGCCGGATTTGCTATTTTCCTATCGCGCCGAAAAAGGCAAAACAGGGCGGATGATGGCAGTGGCCGGAATTCGCGGGTAACGTTGCATGTGGGGCGCGGGCGCCCCCGCCCGCGCTATCTCGACAGGAGAGGAAGGGGGCATATGGTTGTCATCCCCTATAAGGTCTACGTCGTGGCCGATGGAGAATTTGGCGGACGATTGGCAGCGCTGCCGGTCGGAGTGCCCGTGTGGATTGTGCGTACGCCAGTCAATAGAAGCGTTGCCGAGCGACTGAGGATAAAGGCCGAACTTTCTCAATTCCGATTCGATCAATTTGACACCAAACCCATCAGGTTTTAGCGCCGTACGTCCGCTGCCGTCCGACCCTGAGGCGCTTGAGGATTGATTTTGCAGATCAAACTCGCAACTCTCTTCCCGCTAGCACTACTGTTTTCCCCGGTCATAGCTTCGGCTCAGGTTACCGCCCACCAAATCGAGGCCATCTTCACCTCGCTGAAATCCAGCAACGCTCCCGGCGCCGCGGTCCTCGTCATCCACAAAGGCAGACCCGTCTTCCGTCGCGGATACGGCGTAACCGATCTCCGCACGCTGCATCGCATTGACGCGGAGACCAATTTCCGCTTGGCATCCTTCACCAAACAGTTCACTGCAGCGGCGATCATGTTGCTGGCGCACGACGGCAAGCTGCACTATGACGACCACCTCACCGACTTCTTTCCCGAATTTCCCGCGTACGGAAAATCCATCATAGTTCGCAATTTGCTCAACCACACCTCCGGACTTCCGGACTATGAAGACCTCCTGATGAAGCAGTATCCCAACACCCCGGAAGAACAAATTCCACACATTCACGACGCGGCGGTGCTGAAGTTGCTCGAGCAGCAGACCAGCGGCAAATTCGCTCCCGGCTCGAAGTGGGAGTACAGCAACTCGGGCTACGCCGTGCTGGCGATGATCGTGGAGAAGGTTTCGGGAAAGAGCTTCGCCCAATTTCTCCAGGACAAAATTTTGACCCCGCTGAACATGAGAAATACTCTGGCTTACGAGAAAGGCAAGAAGGACGTGCCGCACCGCGCTTACGGTCACAGCCAGGACGATGGAGCTTGGCACGAAACCGATCAGAGTCCGACTTCGGCCGTGCTTGGCGATGGCGGCATCTATTCCTCGCTCAACGACCTGGCCAAATGGGACCGCGCCCTGCGCGAGCATACCTTGCTCAGCGAGGAAGAAATGCGGCCGGCACTGACTGCAGTACAGCCGACAGATGGACCGTCAAAATTTCCCGAAGGCAAGCCCGTGAGCTACGGCTTCGGATGGTTTCTCGATCCGTACCAGGGCCACAAACGAATGTCGCATGACGGAAACACGATCGGCTTCCGGACGACGATCCAGCGCTTCCCCGACGACAATTTGACAGTGATCGTGCTGGCGAATCGTGCCGCCCCGGATCCTCAGCCGCTCGCGCTCAAAGTCGCCGATCTATATCTGGCAACGAACCCATAGCCAACCCTACGAGTACTCCCCGCGTTCTGACCGAAGCCTTACCGTTCCGGGAGGCGGTTCGTAATGAATTCGGAGATACGACTCGCGGCGGGGGGATCCATATTGGCGAGCACGGCCACTATGTATCCTGGTACCGGACAGATTTCGAGATCCCCATTCATTCCCGGGGCTCCGCCGCCATGACCGAAGCATCGGATGCCATTTATCTTCCGGTCGCCGAAACCGTAGGCGTAGCCATTATCCGGCGTGCCAGATTTCCCTGTTGTCAGCAGTTCCGTGTGGTGCGCATTCAGCAGCTTGTTTTGCTCGATCGCAGTGGCAAATCTGGCAAGGTCTTCGACCGTCGAATAACCACCTCCTGCCGAGGATCCGCGGTACGGCAGCGTGTCGGTGTTCGGCTTCAACTGATTCCCCGCGTCCGCATGGGTGTATCCAATACTGCGGTCGGGCACGTCCTGGCTCTCAGGGTCGGACCCAGTCGATGTCATGCCGGCGGGCACGTAAACATGTTCGCGAACGTAGTCGTAATAACTCTGGCCGCTCACCTTTTCGATGATGGCGCCGAGCAGAACAAAACCGTAATTGCTGTACTCCCAGCGGCTACCCGGCTCGAACTTCGGCGCCCGCTGACCGTACAGCTTCACATAATCTTGCGGCGAACGCAGCTCCAGCCGGTGCGCTTCGAATTCCGCACCGAAGATGTCGCCGGTTCCGCCGGTGTGGGTCAGCAAGTGATGGATGGTCACTTTGGAAGCGACTTCCTTGTTGGGATAATCCGTCAGATATTTCCCAATGGGATCGTTTAGTCCCAGCTTGCCTGCTTGAGCCAGTTGCAGGGTCGCGACCGCAGTGAACATTTTGTTCATCGACCCAATCCGAAAACGAGTGTTAAGCCTGTTCGGTATTTTATGTTCGCGATCCGCGAAACCGTAGGCCTCCGACAAAACTGGCTTCCCGTCTTTCAAGACCAACGCTGCACCGGCGAACTGATCGGAAGTAACCGCCTTTTCTATCTCCTTCCGCGCGGCAGTGACGAGTTCAGCCTGGCTCAGGCGCGGCAATGCGAAATCGGCTGGTCGCGGGATTGCGCGCAATTCCAAACTGGTGATGCGATGGGGTTCCGCAGTCTCGACTTCCAGCGTCAATCGTCCGAATTGGTCGGAATGGCGTTCCTGCACCAGAGCCACCAACTTTGTCGGCGTGGATTCTTCCGTTTTCTTGAACTCAAATCCGCCAGTCATCTGGCGAAACTCCATATCCCGATCCAAGCGTTGCACGCCAGTCGGGTAATTCTTCTCCAGGAAATCCTTGTAAGTTTCTCGATCACCGCGGTTAAAACTCTCCAGCCACGCGGCGCACTGGTGGGCTGCGGGGGTGTCAGGAATTTGGGTTTGTGCGGCGCAAATCAGAATGCCAGACAGCAACAGCAGAAAAACCAGCTTTAAGTGCATTTTGGTAGGACTGCTCTAAGACGCTTTCGTTAGCTCGAACCTATACAGTCGGAGGCGCTGAAGTCGCTGGCGGGGCAGGAGTTGGTGTCGCGGCTGCAGCTTCATTCACAAGATCTTTGAGTTCCTTGCTGGGCTTGAAGAAGGGAATTTTCTTGGCCGGGACTTCCACGCGCTCCCCGGTCTTTGGATTGCGTCCGACCCGAGGCTTGCGTTGTCGAGTACGGAAGCTGCCAAAGCCGCGGATTTCGATCTTGTCCCCGGCACGCAACGATCGCACCACGCTGTCGAAGATCGTCTCTACAATTACTTCGCTGTCTTTGCGCGTAAGTTCTGCTAAACGCGAGACTTCGTCAATCAGATCGGCTTTGGTCATGGCCCCCTCGTCTCATCGTCCCAGCGGTTGCCTCAAAGCTGCGATCCGCCGCCAAGACTCCCAGGCATCGACACGCGCGAAGTACTCTGATCCCCAGAGTCTCGCTGCTGCATCCTGCATAACCTTCTCAAATTTCAAGGGTTTATTGCAAGTTACGGGGTGGATACGTCACCCAAGAGCGCTTTTTGTCGAGACGATTCAAATAGACGTGGCGCAGTCCTAGCTTGGCAGTTCTACTTCCACAGGTAATAGAAACCCACTTGCTGCTCCAGCATCTTTTCGCGTCCAGGCAGGAATTGGGAGACATCGCCGAGAAGAAGATCCATAAGAGTTTTGCGATCCTTTTCGGGATGCACTAGTGTCGGTTCTCCCTTGATTCCCACCGACTTCGCAGTATCGGCGACCGCCGTCTCGAAGTCGCCGACGCTGTCGATGAGCTTCATGGATGCCGCCTGGTCGCCCGTCCAGACCTTACCGTTGGCAATCGATTTGACATCTTCGAACTTCAGGCCGCGCCCATCGCTGACGGCCTTCACAAACTGCCCGAACATGTTATCGATCAGCGACTGCATGTAGGCCTGCTCGTTGGGAGTGAGGTCGCGAGCCGGATTGCCGGTGTCTTTGAATTCGCCAGTCTTTATTACGACATCTTTGAGCTTGGCCCACTTGAGCAGATCGCCATAATTCACCCACTGCGCGATCACGCCAATAGACCCCACGATGCTGCCCGAGTCGGCATAAATCTTGTCGGAAGCCGAAGCCACGTAATACGCGCCGCTGGCGCCCACCGTTTCGATCGAAACCACGATGCGCTTCTTCTTCTCGCCGCGAATGCGCTTGACCTCGCGATAAATCTCCTCCGAAGCGGCTACCCCGCCGCCAGGGGAGTTCACGTGCAGAATGATGGCTTTGATTGAGGAATCGTCGCCAAACTTCTTGAGTTGTCCGACCACTGGCTGCGGCGAAAGAATCACGCCGTCGAGATCGACCACGCCAATGCGGTCGCCGAAGCCAGTAATCGTGGCCTCGGTCCCGCCCGCGTGCAGCGTGAGGTAGACGAGCGTGAATACGGCCAGCACAAAGAGGAAAAAAGCTCCTCCGCCAATCAAAACCCAGAGCAGGGTGCGCGAACGTCCTTCAGCCATGCAGAAAGTTTAGCACTTGCCGGCTGGCAACGGCCCGACTTCGTCTAGAGCGTGACCACCTTTAACGCTGCCCGCTCTACGGAAACTTCAATCGGCGTGCAACACACATACTCTCCGTCGGCATAAACATGGAGCGGATGTTCAGTCTCCACCCGCACGCGCCCGGTCTGGAAGTATTCGACTTCGCGAATACTCAAATGGCGGCCGCCGTAGATGGTGGGGAACATGCATAATAGTTTCAAAGGATCGACGTCGACGACAACGCAGACATCGAGCAGACCATCGTCCATTTTCGCCCGCGGTGCGATCTTCATCCCGCCTCCGTAGAACGGAGCATTGGCGAAAGCGGCCAGCAACGTGGGCTGATCGCTGCGAGAAATCCAGCTTTCGTTCCCGTTATTTTCATCCGGATCTTCAACCGGCGTCAGAATCTTCATTGGCACGGGAGCGAACGAAAAGATCGTCGGAACCAGGCTCAGCAGATATCCTCCGTGCCCACGCACCCAGCGCGGCAGCCGGTTCGCGCGCTGTGAAACTCCCCCGTCCAGTCCGACGCCCGCCACGCAGCAAAAGTAGCAGCGTCTGTGTGGCGCGGGCCTGCCCTGAGCGGTAGTCGAAGGGGCCCCGCCGGCGTCTTCCATAGCGACGATCAGTCCCAGATCAATATCGCGGACATTGCCCGCGCCACTGCAGTATTTCCGCCAGGCCGTCAGTGAATCTCGCACGCGCCGCAATCCGAGCGACCGCGCGAAATCGTTGCCGCTTCCCACAGGCACAACCAGCACAGGAAGTCCGAGCCAAACCAACTGTTCCAAATGGCGATGAACGGTCCCATCGCCTCCGAACAGGGCAACGATATCGGCGTCTTCGCTCGCAGCCGGCTCGCCGATGTGCCATTCCGTGCTGTTGCCGGACTCGAAAGGTTTCAGGTCCTTCGTAGAACTTCGCAACCCGAAAATGGCAGCCGCCCGCATGTGTGGGGAGGAGCGTAGCAGAATTCACAGCGGAGGCGCAGAGACGGGACGGCAGGCATCAAGGTGCAAACTGCCCACGTACGAACACCTGTTTGAATTTCCGGCCTAGCTGCAGGGTCAGGGATTTAGGAAGCCCCCGCAGCAGATAAATCGGATCAAGGATGACAACGTCGTCAATCCTGACCGCACGCTCTGCGCGCTTCCTCGACGCTTCGGTTACTGAGGAAGCTAGGCTGACTTTCTGCACGAGCTTATCCACCTTAATCGGAGCGTCCGCAGGAATCGGCGTGCCCGGCAGCCAGCTCGCAGCAATGTCCTCGTAGTTCACCTGAGCCTGCTCCATCGTCTGAGGCGTCTGCCGAAGCTGGTGCTGCCTCGTCCAGTCGTCGGATGCGGCGACCGCAGCAGCAGGTGAATGGAAATCACTCACAATCCTAGAAGCAAGCTCCTTCTTCGACTCCATGGGCTGCTGGAGTTTCTTGTAGCTATCAATCTCCGAGAGGGAAACATCCGTCAGCAGTTCGTAATACCTCCACATCATTTCGTCCGAGAGGCTCATGATTTTTCCATACATCTCGAGCGGCAGCTCGTGAATGCCGATCGCATTGCCCAGCGACTTCGACATTTTCTGCACGCCGTCTAAGCCCTCGAGGATCGGCGTCGTCAGCACTACCTGCGACTCCTGCCTGTAGGCACGCTGCAACTCGCGTCCCACCAGCAAATTGAATTTCTGGTCGGTTCCGCCGAGCTCCACGTCCGCTTCGAGCGCCACCGAGTCGTAGCCCTGCACCAGCGGATACAGCAGTTCGTGAACGGCAATAGGCTTCTCCGCATGGAAGCGCTTGTGGAAGTCCTCGCGTTCGAGGATTTGCGAAACAGTGTACTGGGCCATGAGCCGCACGAAATCGTCCGCGGAAAACTGGCCGAACCAGCGGCGGTTAAAATCAATGATGGTTTTCTGCGGATCGAGAATCTTAAAGACTTGCGCCTTGTAGGTCTCCGCGTTCTGCTCGATCTGCTCGCGAGTCAGCGGCGGGCGCGTCGCGGAACGGCCCGTAGGATCGCCGATCATGCCGGTGAAATCCCCAATCAGAAAAATGACGGTGTGGCCCAGATCCTGAAAGCGCTTCAGCTTGCGCAACACAACGGTATGGCCTAGATGTAAATCGGGAGCGGTCGGGTCCATGCCCAGCTTCACCCGCAGGGGTTTGCCCGAGGCGCGCGACTTCTCCAGTTTGGCGCGGAGCTCGGACTCGCGAATGATTTCTGCCGAGCCCTTCCTGATGTAAGCAAGCTGTTCGTCAACGGGAGCGAAGTTCGGCATGCACGTCGATTATAAAGGCAGGATTGCGACGGGGCGGCGGTTTGAGGTTTAGGTGGGGACAACCGCCTTCGGCTGTCCCCAAATGAAAATACAAACGGCGGCCGCTACTTTGCGACCTTCACGGTCAGCTTGCGCCCGACAATTTCGAATTCCCCGTGAAGAACAATGTTAATCGCTTCGGTGTAAGCAACGTGCTCCTGCTCTAGAATGCGCGCTGCCAGCGTATGTTCGTCATCGCTGTCGAGCACGGTGATGGCCCTCTGCACTACAATCGCTCCGTGGTCGAGCTCTTCGTCCACGAAATGCACCGTACAGCCCGAGACCTTCACGCCATAAGCAAAAGCCTGCTCCTGTGCTTCAAGCCCGGGAAAAGCAGGCAACAGTGAGGGATGAATGTTCAGAATTCGCCGGGGAAATTGTTGCACGAACCAGGGCGACAGCAACCGCATATATCCGGCAAGGCAGACCAGTTCGACTCTATGTTGCTTCAGCGCGGCAACGACCTCGCCGTCATGCTCCTCGCGCGATCTGCCCTTGGAAGGAATTACTAGGTCGTTTAGCCCGCGCTGGCGTGCAGTCGCGATCCCCGGCGCGTCGGCCTTGTTGGAAATGACCACGGCTATGCGCGCATCGGGAATACGGCCCGCATCAATGCTGTCCGCAATGGCGACGAAGTTCGAGCCGCGCCTGGAAAGGAGTATTCCGAGAGAATGAGGCATTCTTGATTGCTGATTGTTGATTACCGATTGGCCAACTTAAGAATCAGAAATCAAAAATCAGCAACGCCTTTAGCTGTATGTGACCTTGCGCTCGCCCTTCACGATGCGCCCGATGGTGTAAGCTTTCTCGCCTACGCGCTCCAGCACCGACTGCGCCTTCTTGAATTTCGCCGACGGAACCACCAGCAGCATTCCCAGACCCATGTTGAAAGTGCGCAGCATTTCATCCTGCGGCACATTGCCCAGTTGCTGCAAATGTTCAAAGATGGGAAGTACCGGCCACGTCCCCATCTCAATAACCGCCGCCGTCCCGCGCGGCAGCACGCGCGGCAAATTCTCTGTAATGCCGCCGCCGGTGATGTGCGCCAGCGCCACCACGCACTGCCCGTCAATCAACTTCCTCAGGGCCGGCCAATAGCTCTTGTGGGTGCGCATCAGTTCGTTCCCGACTTTATTCTTGACCTCGTTGACGTAGGTATCGGCCGAATAACGCGCCACTTCGAACAACAGTTTGCGGGCCAGGGAATATCCATTGGTGTGCAAGCCGTTCGAGGGCAGGCCCAGGAGGATGTCGCCGATCTGCACGTCTTTCCCGGTAATAATTTTTTCCCGCTCGACCACGCCTACAATAAAGCCCGCCAGATCGTACTCTCCATCGGGATAGAAGCCTGGCATCTCGGCCGTCTCGCCGCCTAGGAGCGCACACCCGTTGTGCTTGCAGGCATCGGCAATGCCTTCCACCACTTTCTCCGCAATCGAGGGATCGAGCGTGCCCGTGGCCAGATAGTCCATGAAAAACAGCGGCGCCGCTCCCTGCACTGCAATGTCGTTGACGCAGTGATTTACCAGGTCGGCCCCCACCGTAGAGTGCAGATCCATCTCAAATGCAATCTTCAATTTAGTGCCAACGCCGTCCACGCTCGACACCAGCACGGGATCCGTGTACTTGGCCTTGTCCACGGCGAACAGCCCGCCAAAGCCGCCAATCTCACTCAACACACCACGGGTAAATGTTTTGTGAGCCAGATACTTGATGCGCTGCTTGGTTCGGTTGGCTCGGCTGATGTCCACCCCGGCGTCGGCGTAGGTAATCGGCGTCGGGCTGGATGGGGGAGTCTTGGCCACAGATTTCTCCGCGTGTTTCGTAATCCTAGCGTGGGGTTAGTGCCGGGTGCCGAAGCGACAACCAAAGGCCGCTCATTGTAGCACGTTCACCCCGCGTCCTTGGCAGGGTGCCGGGCAGACACTCGGGCAGACTCGGGAAACGCGAACTTACATAGAGCAATATTGAAGGAGCGGCGGAGACACCTCTCCCATCCCACGAGCGGACGCGCCCGTTCGCCATAGCGCGCCCGGACTAATGAGAGATAAAGTCCGAGAAAAAGTAGGCTAGAATCCCGAACAGCGCCAATCCGGAAATGCCGTAGGCGGTCAGCACCCACGCTCCCCGGCCTTCATGTTGCCGAACGCTGGTTGCGGAAGTCGATGACTGGTCAGTGTCACTAGCGGAAACAACAGGGGCCCGATCTTCCATGCAAAACACCTCCGACGGAAAGATCGTGGCGCAAATACATTATGCGTCACGCCTGCCTCGCATCATGGCGAAGCAGGACTATCTAAGCGAAATTCTAACCCGGATTGACCCACCGGATGTCAAAAAAATGTGATTTAGGACCGGATTGCTGTCAAAATAATTTCGCCCTTATGACAACGACGGTGGGCGTCTGAATCCATCCACTTCACTTTCTGGCTTGCTCTCCGGAGCCCGTTCCTGCATGGGTTCCGCGCGGTACTTCCACGCGGACGAACCGCGACATGGGATAATGACTGGAGTTTGTCTCCGAACATAACCTATGCGTAATCTTTGCCTAGCCCTTGTCTTTTCTTGTCTGCTAAGCGCCAGCGCGAAATCCCAGCAACCCAGTAAGACGCCGGGATCCGCGCCCCCAGCCGAGAGCCCGATCGCGCCGGCTCAGTCCAAAAAAACCGATGTAGCGCCCTCCGGAACCGCCGCCGACAAGGCTGCGGACGCGCTCAAGCCCGGGGCGAACAAGTATTCGCAAGAATCTTTCGTCATCGAGCAGATGCACTCTCACTATCGCTTCGAGGACGATGGCACCGGACGGAAAGAAACCAAAGCCCGCATCCGCGTGCAGAGCGAAGCTGGCGTGCAACAGTGGGGACAGTTGCAGGAGGGTTACAACTCGGCGAACGAGCGGGTTGAGATTCCCTACGTACGCGTGCTTAAGGAGGATGGCAGCGTAATTCAAGCCGGCGACGACGCCGTGCAGGACCTGAGCGCTCCCATCGAACGCGAAGCTCCGGTTTACACGGATTACCGTCAGAAGCACATCACCGTGCCCGGCCTGCGTCCCGGCGAGGTGCTGGAATACGACATGGTCACGGTCATTCACACCCCCCTGGCCGCCGGACAATTCTGGGCCGAATACGACTTCGACAAAAGCAACATTTCCCTCGACGAAACCGTCGACGTGGATGTTCCCGCCGGCCGTCCCCTGAAGCTCAAGTGCAAACCGGGATTTGATCCGAAGATTATCGAAGAAAACGGCCGCCGTACCTATCACTGGTCGAGCACACATCTCGAGCGCGACGACGACACAGCCAAGACAAGAGACAAGAAAAAAAAGAAACGCCGGCCCGACGATGACCGGCCGGATGTTCAGTTAACCACCTTCGAAAGCTGGGAGCAGGTTGGTCGCTGGTACGCTGGCCTTGAGAAGGACCGCCGCGCGCCCTCGCCCGAAGTCCGTGCCAAGGCGCAAGAGTTGACCAAGGGTATAAACGGCGACCTGGAAAAGACCGAAGCGCTCTACGATTACGTCGCGAAAAATTTTCGCTATGTGAGTCTCTCGCTCGGAGTAGGCCGCTATCAGCCGCACGCCGCTTCCGACGTGCTTCATGACCAGTATGGCGACTGCAAAGACAAGCACACGCTGCTGGCCTCATTGCTGGAAGCTGAAGGTCTGCACGCCTCCTCGGTGCTGATTAATTCCAGCCGCAAGCTCGATCCCGACGTTCCTTCGCCCTCGCAATTCGACCACGTTATTACCTTGCTTCCCCAGGGCAAAAATGAAGTGTGGATGGATACCACTAGCGAGGTCGCCCCCTTTCGCCTGCTGGCCTACTCACTGCGCAAGAAGCAGGCACTCGTCATTCCTCCGGTTGATCCGCCGTCTGGGGTCGCGCCTCATCTCGAAGAGACGCCTGCCGACACTCCTATGCCCGACACCGAGTTCTCGAACATCGATGGAAAAATCAACGAGATCGGCAAGCTCGAAGCCCATGTGCACTACGAATTTCGCGGGGACGAAGAACTCCTGCTTCGTTCCGTATTTCGCCGCGTGCCCCAGGCCAACTGGCAGCGTGTGGTTGAGAATGTCAATGCCGGCCTCGGCGGAGACATCACCAATCTCAAGGTGAGTGATCCAGCAGCCACGCGGGAACCATTCACCATGTCCTACGATGTCTCCAAAGTGAACTTTCTTGACTGGTCCAAGAAGAAAACGGAAATTATCTTGCCGTTGGTCCAGTTCAATCTGCCCGAAGTCGGTGGCAACGACAGTGACAATGACAGCGCGGATGCCGAACCGCTGAAGCTGGGCCCGAAAGCGCAGTATTCCTACCAGATCAAACTGGAGTTGCCCACCAAGTACACCGCCCATCTGCCACTGGCTTTCTCGCTCAAGCGCGACTACGCGGAATATGAAGCGACCTACAAGGTGGACGGAGGCACTTTCGCCGCAGGCCGTAAGCTGATTCTTCATCAGGATGAATTGCCGGTCGCGCGCGCCGCCGACTATGAGTCCTTCCGCCGCGCCGTCAGCGCCGATCTCGCGCAACAACTTTCCGTCGAAAGCACGGTCGCCGGAACTCCCGTCCCTCCCGCCGACATGAAAGCCGAGGATCTGGTCGACAGCGCCCGAGCCGCCGCCGACAGCGGCAACCTGCCGGTAGCGATTGCGCTCCTGAAGCGAGCAACGGAGGTCGATCCGAAGAACAAGTTCGCCTGGAACAATCTGGGTCTCATCTATTTCGCGATGCGCCAGGACGATCAGGCGATCGCCGACTTTCAGAAACAGCTTGACGTCAATCCCTACGACGAATTCGCCTACAACAATCTCGGCCGCGTGTATTGGAGCGAGCGCAAATATGACGAGGCGGTGAAATCCTTCAACAAGCAACTGGAGAACAATCCGCTCGACAAGTTCGCCCACGCCAACCTCGGCGCCATGTACGAGGAGTGGCACAAATATGATTTGTCGGTCGCGGAACTGGAGAAGGCAGCATCGCTCACTCCCGAAGATCCCGCTCTGCAGGTGAGCCTGGGGAATGCCTACCTGAATCTTGGGCAGGACGACAAGGCACTCGCCGCATTCGATCACGCCGTGGAACTCGCCGCCACTCCGCTGGTGTGGAACAACATCGCCTATCAGCTTTCGCTGAAAGACGCGCATCTCGATCGCGCTCAGCAGTATGCCGAATCCGCGGTGTCGGCCACGGCCGCCGCACTGCGTAACGTTTCGCTCGACCGCTTGTCGCAAAAGGATCTGCCGCTGGTCTCTTCGCTGGTGGCTTATTGGGATACTCTGGGCTGGGTACACTTTGCCGAAGGCGACTTCACCAAGGCGGAAAAATACGTCGCCGCGTCCTGGGACCTTGGCCACCACGCCGAGGTCGGCGATCATCTCGGACAGATTTACGAAAAGCGCGGCGACAAAGATCGCGCCCTGCGGACCTATGCGTTGTCGATGAACGGAGTACGACCCGCGCCCGAAACCCGCGGCCGCCTGGCCTCTCTGGCCGGCGGAGACGCCAAAGTTGATGCTATGGTTGCGCGCTATAAAGACGAACTGCAGCACCTCAGCACCATCGGCTTAGGCAATGCGGCACAAACCGGCAACGCCGATTTCTTCATTCTGCTCAGCGGCGGCGGCGGTTCAGCCGCGAAGGTCGATGCGGTCAAGTTCGTTAGTGGAGACGAGAAGCTCAAGGCGTTTAGCGAAGCGCTCCGCACCGCCGACTACCATCTCACCTTTCCCGACGACACCCCGGTGAAAGTCTTCCGCCGCGGCACCTTGTCCTGTTCCATGTCTACACGCACCTGCACCTTCGCGCTCATGCTGCCGGAGGATGTAAGAACGGTGGACTAAAATTAGTCCGAGAATCGAATTCAGCTGGGACACAACCTCGGAAAGGACACTGGTTCGGGAAGGGCACGGCTTCAGCCGTGCCCTCAGACACCAACGCGACGTCAGGACTTTAGCCCCTGAGGGATTTACCTTCTAGAAATCTCGCCCGGCGGACAACCCCTTCGCAAATTAGAACGTCTAGCACGACAGTATCTCAATCCCCATGGATCACCACAGTTCGAACGGATTGGAGGGTCTGTGGAAACTAACCCTACTGGCCCTGGTCGCTCCGCTGCTGACCGCGTTTGCGACCGCCCAAAACAATCCCAAATTCGAAGTCTTCGGCGGCTACTCGCTCGAACGCATCTCCGCCTGCGGTGCCCCGCAGAATATGAATTATATATTTCTGCCCTGCAGCATGATCGAGGATGGCTTCTCGACTCCAGCCCCCTACAACGGTTGGACTGCATCGCTCACGCATTTCGTCTACAAGTTCGTTGGGGTCACAGCAGATTTTGCCGGCCATTACGGGACCACCACAGAATCCGGCGACGGTCGTGCCAGCGCCTTTACCTCGCGCTACAGCTACATGGTTGGCCCGGTCGCCGCATTCCGTGCGAAGAACTCGGGTACCCTGTTCGCCCATGCGCTCTTCGGCGGCGTTTCCAACAACTTTGGCAATGTGCCAGGAGGAGGATTCCATAGCAATAACCCGAATTACACGCTATTTGCGTGGGCCGTGGGCGGAGGCCTTGATTTAAATGCGGCTCCACTGCTGGCAGTTCGTCTTTTTCAACTCGACTACGAACGCGTGAATGTGCCGAGCGGCGCCGAACCCGCGGTCGGCGGGTTCCGGTACGCCACTGGCGTCGTATTTAAGTTTTAGTCCCACGCGCATGTCTTTGTTGAACAACAGTCGATTCCTATTCTGCGAATTTCTGGGGCCACCGTTTGTGCCACGCCGTGGCCTGCTCGTAAGTATGAGCCAACTGCAACACTAAATCCTCCCGCCAGTGCGGCCCCGCGATCTGCAGACCGATGGGCAGTCCCCGCTGCGTAAATCCGCAAGGCACGGAGATCGCCGGCAATCCCCAAACATTAAACGGCCGCGTGTTGCGCAGCAACTTGAGTTCCGCCGGACGCAATGCCTCGGGATCGGCCTTCAAATCAGCAATCGCCGGAGCTGCCATCGGCGTAGTCGGCGTCACCAGCACATCCACATCAGCAAAGACTGCGCTAATTCTGCGCCGAGCCTCCTCCAACTCTTGGCGCTTCTGAATGTACTCAGCCGCAGAGACCTTGTTCCCCGAGAGAATTCGCCGCACGGTTTCAGCCAGATACAATTCCGGAGTCTTCGCGACACTCTCCGCGTGATATGCATACGACTCGGCAGCCTGCAACGTGCGATCAGTCGGCACGTCAAGCTGCACTTCCGCCATTTCGGCCACCAGTGTCGAGATTCCGCGCAGAGCATGTTCCATCGCCGAGGCCACTTCCAGATCGAGATCGTCGTAGAAGTATCCGCGAGGCACGCCCACGCGCAGCGCCTTCACACTTTCGCGTATCGCAGAAACATAATCCGCCACAGGAACATCCGCCGAAGTAACGTCAGCCGCATCGTATCCCGCGATCGCCTGCAGCACGATCGCCGCATCCTCCACCGTCGCTGTCAAAGGACCGACATGATCCAGCGACAACGAAAGCGGAATCACTCCCTGACTCGACACCCGACCGTAACTTGGCTTCAGCCCGACGCAACCGCACAGAGCTGCCGGTTCGCGAATCGAGCCCGCTGTGTCTGTGCCAATCGCGGCGTACACAAGACCTGTCACGACCGCCGCCGCCGACCCTCCGGACGATCCGCCAGCAATTCGCCCAACGTCCCATGGATTGTGGACGTCACCGAAGTAGCTGACCAGCGAACTCCCGCCGTAAGCGAACTCATGCAGATTATTCTTCCCTAAGATGACCGCGCCCGCCTGCCGCACCCGCCGAACCACTTCCGCGTCCTTATCAGGGACGCGATCCTTAAATAGCGCGCTGGCCGCAGTCGTCTGCACGCCCGCGGTGTCGATCAGATCCTTCAATGCCACGGGCACGCCATGCAGCGGCCCGCGCCACCCCCCGCGCATAATCTGAGCTTCCGCTTGGCGCGCCTGAGCCAGCGCAGACTCCCCCATAACCGTGATGAAAGCGTTCAACCCGGGATTCAGCCGCTCAATGCGCCCCAGGCACTCCTGCGTAATCTCAACCGGAGACACTTCACGCCGCCGCAAGCGTTGCGCCAGTTCGGAAATGGTTGTGACGGCAATGGTCATGAAATCGAGCCCATTGTAAAGGCACGGTAAGATTTTCCCTGTGATTCCCTATGCCCCCCCGTGGTTCTGATTTTCTTTCGAACCCGCACCCTACCGCAGTCATCCAAAGTCCTATAATCGTTTCAGAACCAATCGGGGTCAGAGAACCAATCATGTCAGAAATGACGATCGCGCCCGTTGCGACGCACGGTTTCTTTGTGGATGGACGGTGGCGAGAAGACGGCGACATCGTCGAGATTCGCGCCCCCTACGACGGCAGCGTGATTGCGCGAGTTGTGCAGGGCCGGCACGAACACGCCGAGGCCGCCATCGCCGCCGCCGTCAAGGCTTTTGGTACCACGCGTCGCCTCCCCGCGTTCGAGCGCCAGCGCGTACTCCGTCGAATCTCCGCTTCTATGACCGAGCGCAAAGAAGAATTTGCCCGCACGTTGGCGCAGGAGGCAGGGAAGCCCATCAAAGCCGCGCGCATCGAAGTGGAGCGCGCTATTTTTACTTTTAACGTGGCCGCCGAAGAGAGCACGCGCATCTCCGGCGAATTTCTCCCTCTCGACTGGCAGGAATTCACCGCCGGCCGCTGGGGTATCGTGCGACGTTTTCCGCTCGGACCCGTTGCCGGAATCACTCCATTTAATTTCCCCATCAACCTCGTTGCCCACAAAGTTGCCCCTGCAATCGCCGCCGGTTGCTCCATGGTTCTGAAGCCCGCCCCTCAAACGCCGCTCTGCTCGTTGCTTCTCGCCGAGTGCGTTCAGCAGGCCGGGTGGCCGGACGGCGGACTCAACGTGCTTCCGCTATCCAACGAAGATGCCGGCCTTCTGATCACCGATGACCGCATCAAGCTGATTTCTTTCACTGGCAGCGTGCCGGTCGGATGGGACATCAAGCGCCGCGCCGGAAAAAAGAAAGTGGTTCTTGAACTGGGCGGCAACGCGGCCGTGATAGTCCACAGCGATGCGGATGTGGACTATGCCGCCGAACGCTGCGTCAATGGCGGATTCGGCTATGCCGGACAGACTTGCATTTCGGTCCAGCGCATTCTGGTGGAACATTCGGTCTACGGAAAATTCACCGACCTGCTTGTCGAAGGCGTGAAAAAGCTAAAGCTGGGCGATCCTCTCGATCCCTCCACGGATGTCGGCCCGCTCATCCGCGAAAGCGATGCCATCCGTACCGTCAACTGGATCGACGAAGCCGTCCGGTCCGGGGCCCGTCTGCTCTGCGGCGGCGGCCGCAGGAATCTCGTCGTCGAACCTACCGTGCTTACCGGCACCAAACCCGAGATGAAAGTAAACTGCCAGGAAGTTTTTGGTCCCGTGGTGACGGTTGAGCCTTACAGGGATTTCGATCAGGCCCTGCGCCAGGTCAACAACTCCGCCTATGGCCTGCAGGCCGGCATCTTTACTCGGGACGCGAAATTGCTGTTCCAGGCCTTTGAAGAACTGGAAGTCGGGGGCGTGATCGCCGGAGACGTTCCTTCGTTCCGCGTCGATCAAATGCCCTATGGCGGCGTCAAGGATTCAGGTCTTGGCCGTGAAGGTCTCCGCTACGCCATCGAAGAAATGACCGAGCCCAAACTCATGGTGATGAATCTGCGCTAGCCTGCCGCTCGAATGGCTTGTGTGGTGACGGCCGCCTTCGGCCGTCACGCGAATGAAGCGAAGCGAGCGGCCCGTCACAGAACTTCTGCAATCCGCGGATTCGCTAAAATCCGCAACACTTTTTCAGCAATGTTCCAATCGAAACTTTTTTCTTTTGCGAAAGCCAAAATCGCGCGACAAACTGCGGCGAAGTATTTATAATTTCTCGTTTCGCACAGGGCTGGAAAGATCAGTAGAGGGTTTTCTTTTTCGCGTACCTTTTTCTCTATCGGTCTTATCTAACATTGTTGTCTGAAAATCGCGGACCATCCGCCGAGTCTCTTAAACCAGACTTCATAAGGGAATGTCGCAGATCTTTCATCGCAGTACGAATACATTGTCTCGCGCCACCATTTTCGGCGCGGTCTTTGTGCTTGCTGCGCTGGGCTGGATGGCGATGGAAATCCAGCGTTCGCCGTACGTTACTTACGCCGGAGTGCGCAAGCCGCAGCCCGTACCGTTTAGCCACCAGCATCACGTTGCCGGCCTCGGCATCGACTGCCGCTATTGCCACACTTCGGTCGAGACCTCCAGCTTCGCCGGCATTCCTCCGACCAAAACGTGCATGAACTGCCACTCGCAGATTTGGACCAACGCCAACCTGCTCGAGCCCGTCCGCGCCAGCTACAAATCGGGTGAGTCCCTGCAGTGGACCCGTGTGAACCAACTCCCCGACTTTGTCTATTTCAATCACAGCATTCACATCAATAAAGGAGTCGGCTGCAACACCTGCCACGGCCCGGTCGACCAGATGCCGCTGATGTATCAGCGGGAGTCCTTGCAAATGGAGTGGTGCCTGGACTGCCATCGCAACGCGCAGAATCACCTGCGCCCGCGCGATCAGGTCTTCAACATGCGCTACCAGCCGCCGACCGGAGCAGCGCCAGTGGTACTCGACGGCCACAGCTACAACGATCAGGCTGAACTGGGCACAGCTCTAATCAAGAAATACAACGTACGCAGCGTGCAAGACATTACCAACTGCAGCACCTGTCACCGCTGAGAATGAACCGATGAGGATGAGGATGAGGATGAACTATGAAGACTTGTCATCCTGAGCGCAGAAATTGCTTCGCGAAGCGCAGCCATTTCGGAGTCGAAGGACTCCTGCAAGCTTCGCGGGCTCACGGCCATCTCAGGGAGTTTTCCCGAAAACTCGATCAGCGTAAGAATGCCTTGCAGCGTCCGTGGCAGAGCCAAGGTTACAGGGATCCTTCGATTGCGCGAGACTTCGCTTCGCGAGCTCTCGCTCCGCTCAGGATCACATTTTCTAATAGTGTGATGTGCAACCAATGAAGACTGAAGAACAAGATGACCGCGCAAAGCGCGAAGACGTTTGCCCCAGCCAAGAAGGCAAGCTGGCCCTGAACACGCTCGATCTGAAGATGGTCCGCACGCGCATCGATCAGGCCACCGCGCACGATGCCGGTTTGTCCGAAAAAGAAAAAACTGGCCCCGAATATTGGCGCAGCCTCGAAGAACTCGCCGGCAGCGACGCCTTCCAGCAAGCCCTGCACCGCGAATTCCCCAAAGGCGCCTCCGAATGGGTAGACTCCGTCTCGCGCCGCGGCTTCCTGAAAGTAATGGGCGCGTCGCTCGGCCTGGCCGGCATGACCGGATGCGTGCGTCTCCCGCTCGAGCCCATCGTCCCCTACGTTCGCCAGCCCGAAAACGTAATCCCCGGCCGCCCCATGTATTACGCGTCGGCAATCACCCTGGGCGGATACGCCAGTCCGGTTCTGGTCGAAAGCCATCTCGGCCGTCCGACGAAAATCGAAGGCAACGATCAGCATCCGGCCTCGCTCGGCGGCACTGACATCTTTACCCAGGCCTCGATTCTCGGCCTTTACGATCCCGACCGCTCGCAGAGCGTCGTGTCGATGGGCGATCAGCGGTCTTTCTCTGCACTTCTGGCTGCCGTCCGTGGCCCGCTCAGCGCGCAGAAAGCGCTACAAGGCGCAGGCATTCGCATTCTGACGCCCACGATTTCTTCGCCCACGCTTGCCGACCAGCTGCGCAACTTCCTGAAAATTTATCCGCAGGCCAAGTGGCATGTCTACGAGCCAATCAATCGCGACAACGTCCTCGAAGGCGCGAAGATGGCGTTCGGCCAGCCGGTCGAGACGCGCTACGATTTGTCGAGAGCCGACGTGATCGTCTCGCTCGACGCCGACTTCCTGTATGCGGGATTCCCTGGCAACGTCCGCTACATCCGCGACTTTGCCCGGCGCCGTAGCCAGCCCCTACTTGATTCCGACACGTTAGAGGACCGGTCGTCGCAGAACGAAATGAACCGACTGTACGTGATCGAGAGCACGCCGACGACGACGGGAGCGAAGGCGGACCATCGTTGTCCATCCAGAGCAGGTCAGATCTTGCGTGCGACCCAGCTTTTAAGCGCTCTCGTGATGGGAGAAAGCGGCCCAGCCGATGTTTCTGGTGCGAAGAACCCCGACTTTTCCGACATCCCTCCGCGACTCGATACTCTCATTGGAAAGCTTAATCATGAGTTGCGAACTCATCCCGGTTCCAGCATCATCGTCGTTGGGGATCACGAGCCTCCATCAGTGCATGCCCTGGCTCATTCGCTGAACGCAAAGCTGGGCAACGTCGGCAAGACCGTCTCCTACGCTGATCCGGTCGACGCCAATCCTGTCAACCAGACCGAATCGATCAAAGACCTCGTTGCCGACATGCGCGGCGGCAAAGTCGACCTGCTGATAATTCTGGGTGGAAACCCGGTCTACGACGCGCCTGCGGACTTGAATTTCGCCGACGCCATGACGAGCGGCAAGGTCCCTCTGCGTGTTCACTACGGCCTCTATCAGAACGAGACTGCGGAACTCTGTCAGTGGCACGTCAACGCCGCTCACGAACTCGAAGCCTGGGGCGATGCCCGCGCTTACGACGGCACGGCGAGCATCATTCAGCCTCTGATTGCTCCGCTCTACAACGGCAAGAGCGCGATCGAATTCGTAGCGCTGCTCTCCGGCCAGGCCGACGCAACCGGTTACGATCTCACTCGCGCCTACTGGCAGAAGCAGCACACCGGCGCCGACTTCGAGCAGTTCTGGCGCAAGTCGCTGCATGACGGATGGATCGAAGGCACGGCGTTCACGCCAAAATCCATAAGTGCAAAATCATTACCGAAAGAGTCCGCGTCGAACTCTTCCGACGACAAACAGATCGACCTCAACATCCGCCGCGACCCCACCATCTACGACGGCCAATTCTCCAACAATGGCTGGCTGCAGGAACTGCCCAAGCCGATGACCAAGCTCACCTGGGACAACGCCGTCCTCATCGGCCCCAAGATGGCCGAGCGCCTGCAAATCAAAGTAGAAGACGTCGTCGAACTCGAACTCAACGGCAAAAAAATCCAAGGCCCCGTCTGGATTCAAGCCGGTCATCCCGACAATTCGGTCACCATATTTCTCGGCTACGGCCGCACGCGCGCCGGACGTGTGGGAACAGCTCAGGGCTTCGATGCCTACGCGCTGCGAACGAGCTCCAATCCCTGGATCGCCACCGGCGTGCAAATCCGCAAGACCGGAGCCACCTATAAACTCGCGTCCACCCAAGGCATGCAGAGCATGGACACGCCTGACGGTGGCCATCGTCCCTTGGTTCGCGAGACCACGCTTGAGGAATATCGCAAAGAGCCAAACTTCGCGAAAGAAGAAGAAACACCCTACGAACTCTCGCTCTACAAGCCTTATCCCTATAAAGAAGAAGACTACGCGTGGGGCATGACCATCGATCTGAACTCGTGCGTAGGCTGCAACAACTGCATGGTCGCGTGCCAGTCGGAGAACAACATCGCCGTCGTCGGCAAAGAGCAGACCGTCATTGGCCGCCACATGCACTGGATTCGCATTGATACCTACTACCAAGGCGACCGCGACAATCCCCGCGCGTTCTTCCAGCCCGTACCCTGCATGCAATGCGAGAACGCGCCGTGCGAAGTGGTCTGTCCGGTCGGCGCCACCAACCACACCACCGAAGGCCTGAACGACATGGTCTACAACCGCTGTGTGGGCACGCGCTATTGCTCGAACAACTGTCCGTATAAAGTTCGACGCTTCAACTTCCTCCTCTTCCAGGACTGGGAGACGCCGCAATACAAGATGATGCGCAATCCCGACGTCACCGTACGCAGCCGCGGGGTCATGGAAAAGTGCACCTACTGCGTGCAACGCATCAGCGAACGCCGCATCGACGCCGAAAAAGAAGACCGAAAGATCAACGATACCGAGTTGCAGACCGCCTGCCAGCAGTCCTGTCCCGCAGGCGCCATCATCTTCGGCAACATCAACGACCCGAACAGCAAAGTTTCAAAACTGAAAGCGCAGGCCCGCAACTACGCCCTGCTGGGCGACCTAAACACCCGCCCGCGCACAACATATCTGGCAGAAGTTCGCAACCCGAATCCAGAGCTGAAAGGATAACGACTTAGGTAGCGACAGCCGCTTCGGCTGTGCGGCGAGCGCAGAGCGCGCGGCCGCGCCGAATAGAGAACGACCCGTGGTAGAGGACACTGTGGAAGAACGACCGTGGAGAGTGCACTGTGGAAGAACGCACCGTGGAAGAGTGGCGCTTCAGCGCCGCGTAAAGGCGTAGATAGAAACAGGGCTTGAGCCCCTGAGGAATGTAACGAACCGAATGCCTGAGCACTACAAATCGTCGACCGACATCGACCGCGCACCCGTAATCGAGCCCGGACACACCTTCGGAACGGTCACGGAAAAAATCAGCGCCATCGTGCTGACCCGTCCCGCGTCCAACGGATGGTTCCTCGGTTTCGGCATCGCCTTCATGCTCACCATGATGATGTTGTTCGCCATCGGATATCTGGTTCTCAAAGGCATCGGCATCTGGGGCGTCACTATCCCGATCGGATGGGGCTTCGCCATCGTCAATTTCGTGTGGTGGATCGGAATCGGCCACGCCGGCACGCTCATTTCCGCGATCCTGTTGTTGCTGCGCCAGTCCTGGCGAAATTCCATCAACCGCTTCGCCGAAGCCATGACACTATTCGCCGTGGCCTCCGCGGGAATTTTCCCCGCCATCCACGTCGGCAGGCCCTGGCTGGCCTACTGGCTGTTTCCCTATCCCAGCACCATGGGCGTATGGCCGCAATTCCGAAGCCCGCTCATGTGGGACGTCTTCGCCGTCTCCACCTACGCCACGATTTCCGCGATGTTCTGGTTTATCGGCCTGATCCCGGATTTGGCCACTTTGCGCGACCGCACCGACAACCGGGCGCTGAAAATCGTTTACGGCATGTTCTCCATGGGATGGCGCGGATCGGCCCGCCACTGGCATCGCTACGAAACCGCCTACCTGCTGCTGGCGGGTCTGGCGACGCCGCTGGTCCTCTCGGTTCACACGGTCGTGAGCTTCGACTTCGCGGTTGGCATCGTGCCGGGATGGCACACCACCATCTTCCCGCCCTACTTCGTCGCCGGCGCCATCTACTCCGGCTTCGCCATGGTGCTCATGCTCGCCATCCCCATCCGCAAAATTTACGGCCTGGAAGACTTCATCACCGAGCGCCATCTGCAGAATTCCGCCAAGGTCATGCTTGCGACCGGACTCATCGTCGCCTACGGCTACGGCATTGAAGCATTCATGGGCTGGTACAGCGGCGATCGCTACGACGCGTTCACGTTGTGGAATCGGCTGCATGGCCCTTACGCAGTTCCGTACTGGATGCTGCTGATCTGCAACATCTTTATTCCGCAGGTGCTCTGGATCCGCAAGTTGCGCACCAGTCCCATCGCGCTGTTCTTCGTCTCGGGAGTAATTCTAGTCGGCATGTGGCTGGAACGTTTCATCATCGTCGTCGTCAGCCTGCATCGCGACTTCCTGACTTCCTCCTGGGGCATGTACTACCCCACGCGTTGGGATTGGATGACCTATATCGGCACTATCGGCATGTTCCTGGCTGCCATGTTCCTGTTCCTGCGCTTGCTGCCTGCGATTTCGATCTTCGAGATGCGCACCCTCCTGCCCGAAGCCGAGGTGAAGGAATGATGCAAAAACCCGGAGCGGCGCCGAAGGTCAGGAACACTGTGGCGTTCTTTAGGTCTTGGTCATTTCGAGCGGAGCGGAGTCGCCCGCCTGCGGGCGATTCTGCGGAGTCGAGAAACCTGCTTTTCTGTGCGGCGAACGCGGGGTCGAAGTCGCTTTCGGGTGCGGTGTCGAGGTTCATAATATGAAACGCGACCCCATCTACGGCATCATGGCCGAGTTCGACACGCCCCAAGCACTGGTCGATGCGGCGCACGCTACGCACCAAGCAGGCTATCAAAAGATCGATGCCTACAGTCCGTTCCCCGTCGAAGGCCTCGCGGAAGAAATCGGGTTCCACCGTGACGAAGTTCCGCTGGTCGTATTAATTGGCGGAATCGTGGGCGGCCTGACCGGCTACCTCATGCAGTACTGGATGTCAGCCGTCGCCTACCCGCTGAACATCGGCGGAAAGCCTCCGCATTCCTGGCCCGCGTTTATTGTCATCACGTTTGAGATGACGATCCTTTTCGCCGGCATTTCGGCCGTGTTTGGCATGCTGGCTCTAAACGGCCTGCCCATGCCCTACCATCCCGTGTTCAACGTGCCACGTTTCGTCTTGGCCTCGAAAGATCGCTTCTTCCTGATCGTGTTCTCTACCGACAAGAAGTACGACCCCGCAGGCACGCGAAGATTTCTGGAGGCTCTCAACCCGCGCTCGGTCTCGGAGGTGCCCAGCTAAATGCCGCGCCTCCGCAAACTCGTGGGAATCGCGAACTCCGGCAGCGCCGAGGCCCATGTGGGGACGGGCGCCTTCGCCCGTCCAGTCGAGCGAAGCTCGACAGCGGTTTCCTTTGCCGCGCTCGTACCAGGGTGCCCCACTCTTGCGCGTTCTCTGCGCAAGGGGGGGATTCCACGAAGGCCCGCGCAATGGTTTTTTCTCGCGTTATTGTTGGTAACTGTAATCGTCCTCTCCGCCTGCCGCATCGACATGCACGTCCAGCCCCGCCAGAATCCACTCTCCCGCAGCGACTTCTTCTCCGACCAGCGTTCCGCACGTCCGCCCATAGAGGGCACAGTCGCACGCGGACAGTTGCACGAAGATACATACTTCTATACCGGCAAAATCGGCAACAATCCCGGCGACGCGATGCCTTCTGCCGTGACCAAAGAAATGATGGAACGCGGCCGTGACCGCTATAACATTTTCTGCGCGCCCTGCCACTCGCGCGTCGGAGACGGCAACGGCTTCGTGCCCTCGCGCGGATTTTCGAAAGTGCCGCCGTCATTCCACATCGCGCGCTTGCAGAAAGCCCCGCTGGGATATTTCTACGGCGTCATCACCGAAGGCTTCGGCGTCATGCCCGACTACGCCTCACAAATTTCCCCGCAAGATCGCTGGGACATCGTGGCCTATGTTCGCGCCTTGCAGTTGAGCCAGAACGCGAACATGGCCGATGTGCCCGCAGGACAGAAGATTCCGTCTGAACCGCTGAAGTTCCGTGAGCCGGGCACGGGCGCAACCCTGCCGACGGTTTTGCCCGAGAATAATTCGAAAGGTGAAGAACAGAAATGAGCGCGGCGCCCCTGAAACATCTCGATCTGACGGCCCCGCCAGTGGTGAAGATCATCGGGCGCCGATCGCTGATTGTCGGCGTCGTCCTCGGCGTTGTCGCGCTCATCCTCGCATTCCTGCAGCCGCAGCAGTTTTTTCGCGCCTACCTCCTCGGCTTCATGTGCTGGCTGGGAGTGGCCCTCGGATCGATGGCGATCCTCATGATCCGCCACTTAACCGGCGGCGGCTGGGGCATGGTGATCCGCCGCATTCTTGGCGCCGCCATGCGTACGGTTCCGGTGCTGGCGCTGCTGTTCATACCGCTACTGTTCGGCGTCAAGCATATTTACCCCTGGGCCATGCCCCTGGAAGCGATTCAAGATCAGCACATCCGAGAGCATCTGGAGAAACACAGTTTCATCAAGGCTAGTTATCTAAACTTCTCCGGCTACCTGATTCGCGCAATCTTTTATTTCGCCATCTGGAATCTGCTGTCATTTCTGTTGTCGAGATGGTCGAAAGAAACCGATCGCCCCGGATCCCCCGATCACACTGCGCGCTTCAAGGCCGTCGCCGGCCCCGGCCTCATCCTCTACGGCTTCACGATTTCCTTCGCCGCGATCGATTGGGTGATGTCGCTCGATCCCAGCTGGATCTCCACCATCTTCGGCCTGGTCATTCTAATCGGCGAAGTTCTGTCGGCCATGTGCTTCGCAGTCGTGGTCGAGCGCATTCTGTTTGACTACAAACCGATGTCGGAGATGCTTAAGCCCGACTTCGTCCACGACCACGGCAAGTGGATGCTCACCTTCGTCATGGTCTGGGCCTACTTCAACTACTCGCAATGGCTCATCATCTGGGCGGGCAACCTGCCGTCGGAGATCACATATTATTTGCGGCGCCTGAACGGCGGCTGGGGATACCTCGGCCTGTTCATCGTCATCTTTCACTTCGCAATTCCGTTCGGCGCCTTGCTGTCCCGACAGTTCAAGCGCAACATCCGCAAGCTGGTTTGGCTGGCAGTCTGGCTCCTACTGATGCGCTATCTCGATCTGTTCTGGATCATCGAACCGAATTTTTCCAAAACTTTCACCGTGACCGTCGCAGACATAGTCGTCCCGATCGCCATCGGCGGATTCTGGCTCGCCTACTTCTTCCGTAATCTGGGCGCTTTGCCGCTGTTGCCCGCATATGATCCGGACGCCGTAGAAGTTCTGGAGCCGCACCATCATCACCCGGAAAACGCGTAGCGCATAAAGAATGAGCAACGAAATCCATCCCGCGAATTCGACTGGCAACGGCGGCTACGAGCGCCGCGATATCGGCGTGGCTCCAGTTCTGTATTTCATGTTGGGCCTACTGGTCGCCGGCGTATTCATATACTTCCTGGTGGATGGTATCTACTCGTTTCTGGAAAAACGCTCCGAGGCGGAGCAGGCTCCGGTTAGTCCGCTGGTCAGGAACGCTCCCAAGGACACCCGTCAACTTTCGGCCGACTACAAGGATTATCTAAAGCAGAGCTTTCCCGCTCCGCAACTGGAAATCGACGAACGCGGTCAACTGGACAAGATCCGCACCGACGAAGAACAGTTGCTCAGCTCGTACGATTGGGTCGACCAGAAGGCCGGAACCGTCCGCATTCCGATCGACCGCGCCATGGACTTGTTAGTCCAACGGGGCCTTCCCGTGCGTGCGCAAGGCGCAGATCAAAAGACGGAGGCCAGCGTCAAGGATCAGCCGAGGAAGGGAACCCGGAAGTGATTGCTCAGAAACGTAATTCGGCAGCACTGCCGCACTTCGCATGGGGCCGGCGAGAATGCAAGTGCGTCATCCTGAGCGGAGCCGCTCTTCAGGCGGAGCGAAGGATCTCGCGTGGAGTGTTACCTGTTAGAACAGCGGCGCGAAATGTGTTGGCCCTTATTGTGCTCGCGGCCACCGCGTGGGGGCAGGCCATGACCAAAGGCATCATGTCGCCCCCATCCAACATTCGTCCGCCCTATTTGCAGAATGTTGGCATTGAGCAACATCTCGACGGACGAGTGCCTCCGGATCTCGCTTTCATTGACGACACCGGCCGTCCCGTCAAACTCGGCGACTACTTCGGCAAGAAGCCGCTGATCCTGAATCTGGTTTACTACAACTGCACCATGCTCTGCGGAGAGGTCCTCGCCGGCCTCACCGGTGCCATGAAGATGGTGAAGTTCGACGTCGGCAATCAGTTCGAGGTGATTACGGTGAGCTTCAACCCCCAAGAGACTCCCGTCATCGCTGCCGCTAAGAAGCAAGACTACCTCAAGCGCTACGGCCGCCCCGGCGCCGCCTCCGGCTGGCATTTCCTGACTGGACCTGCGGAATCAATCAACGCGCTGACGAAGTCGGTCGGCTTCCAATATCAGTACGATCCCAAGATCAAGCAATATGCGCATGCCACAGCAATCCTGGTGCTGACACCGCAAGGGCGCATCTCGCGTTATTTCTACGGCGTGGATTTTCCCCCGAAAGACCTGCGCATGGGGTTGGTGGAAGCCTCGCAAGGCAAAATCGGCAACGCTGTCGATCAGGTGCTGCTGTACTGCTATCACTACGATCCCGCGACCGGAAAATACGGCGCGGTCGTTAGCAGCATGCTGCGGTTAGGAGCTGGCCTTACCGTTTTCCTTCTGGGCGGTTTGATCCTCATTCTGTTCCGGCTCGAGAAAGCCGCGCCGCCGCGAAGAACTGTAACCCAGGCAACACCGAGTCAAGCAAGATATGTTCGATAATTTTCCATTATGGCCGGCCCGGGCCTCCACTGCCGCGGGCAACGTGGACGCCCTCTTCATCTTCCTGCTCATTGTGTCGGGATTGATGACGCTACTGATTTTCACGGCCCTCGTTTATTTCGCCGCCCGTTACCGCTATCGTCGCGGTGTCTTAGCCGAGCAGATCGAAGGCTCCACTCCCCTCGAATTAACCTGGTCGGTCATTCCATTCCTGGTGTTCATGGCCATCTTCGCCTGGGGAGCGGTAGTGTTCTTCAAAGGCCGCACGCCGCCTCGTGACTCTACCGAAGTGTATGTCGTCGCGAAACAGTGGATGTGGAAGTTGGAACACGCCGAGGGTCAGCGCGAAATCAACGAACTTCACATCCCTGTCGGCCGCGACGTGAAGCTCATTATGACTTCGCAAGACGTGATCCATAGCTTCTTCGTTCCCGCCTTCCGCATGAAGCAGGACGTGCTTCCTGGCCGCTACACCGTCGCTTGGTTCCACGCGACTAAAGCCGGGACCTACCATCTCTTCTGCGCGGAGTACTGCGGCACGCAGCACTCCGGCATGATCGGCTCCATCGTAGTCATGGAACCCGCGCAGTTCGAAGCCTGGATGAGCGGCGGCTCGACGGGCCCCCTCTCCGCCTCGGGCGAAAAGATCTTTGCCGAACTCGGTTGCGTAACCTGCCATCGCGCCGACTCACAGGGGCGTGGTCCAAACTTGCAAGGAATTTTCGGCAAGCCTGTGCAACTGGAAGACGGCCGCACCGTAACCGCCGACGAAAATTACGTTCGCGAATCCATACTCGATCCTGGCGCGAAAGTTGTCAGCGGATTTAAGCCGGTCATGCCCACATTTCAAGGACTCGTGAGTGAAGAACAATTGAACGCCCTAGTGGCCTACGTGAAATCGCTGTCACATTCCGTCCCAACTCCGATCCGCACGGCCGCCACACCGCAGGACAACTCCAAAGCCGCAGCGCATACCGCAGGAAGTCAGGTGCAATGAGTATGGCTACCACAACCATTCAACCCGTCGAACGCGAAAACTATCTCAACAAGGAGTACGGTGTCGGCTCGTGGCTCCTTACCACCGACCACAAACGCATCGCCCTCCTTTATCTGATCTCCATCACCTTCTTCTTTTTCATCGGCGGATTCTTCGCCCTGCTCATTCGCCTCGAACTTCTCACCCCCGCTAGCGATCTGGTGCAGCCCGACACCTACAACAAACTCTTCACCATGCACGGCATGGTGATGGTCTTCTTCTTTCTTATCCCCTCAATTCCCGCTGTGCTCGGCAATTTTCTGGTGCCAATGATGATCGGCGCCAAGGACCTCGCCTTCCCGCGCATCAACCTGCTGAGCTGGTATCTCTACATCATCGGCGGCGTCATGATGCTGCACTGCATGCTCACCGGCGGAGTCGACACCGGCTGGACCTTCTATACGCCTTTCAGCACAGCTTTCAGCAACACTAAAGTCGTCGAAGCCGGACTCGCCATCTTCGTCGCAGGATTTTCCTCCATCCTTACCGGCCTGAATTTCGTAGTCACCATTCACCGCATGCGCGCGCCGGGAATGACCTGGTCGCGCCTTCCCCTGTTCATCTGGGCGCACTACGCCACTAGCATTATCCAGATTCTAGGAACGCCCGTCATCGCCATCACGCTCGTGCTGGTGGTTGCGGAGCGTACGCTGCACCTCGGCATCTTCGATCCCAAACTCGGCGGCGATCCATTACTCTTCCAGCATTTGTTCTGGTTCTATTCCCATCCCGCCGTCTACATTATGATTCTTCCGTCGATGGGCGTGGTCACCGAGATCATTGCCTGTTTCTCCCGCAAGCGTATCTTCGGCTACAGCTTCGTCGCGTTCTCCTCGATCGCTATCGCCGTCTTTGGCTTCCTGGTGTGGGCGCATCACATGTTCGTCGCCGGAATTTCCATCTACGCCGCGCTGGTCTTCTCAATTCTCAGTTATGCCGTCGCTGTGCCCTCCGCCGTCAAAGTTTTCAACTGGACCGCCACTCTCTATAAAGGTTCCATCCACTACGACGCGCCCATGCTCTATGCCTTCGGCTTTATCGGCCTGTTCACCATGGGCGGCCTCACCGGTCTGTTCCTGGCAGCGCTCGGCATCGACGTTCACGTCACCGACACGTATTTTGTGATCGCCCACTTTCACTACATCATGGTTGGCGGCGCCCTGATGGGATATTTAGGCGGTCTGCATTTCTGGTGGCCGAAAATTTCCGGTCGGCTGTATCCCGAAAGCTGGGCGCGGCTCGCGGCCCTCATCGTGTTCCTGGGTTTTAATCTCACCTTCTTCCCGCAGTTCGTACTCGGCTACCTGGGCATGCCGCGCCGCTACGCCGATTACAGCCACATGCCCGAATTCCAGGTGCTCAACGTGCTCTCCACCGCCGGCGCCACCGTGCTCGCCGTCGGTTATCTGCTGCCCATGCTTTATTTCCTGTGGTCGATGCGCTACGGCAAGCCCGCGCCCGACAATCCGTGGAACGCGGCCGGCCTGGAATGGATGACCTCGTCGCCCCCCACAACTTTTAATTTTGAAGAAGAGCCGATCGTAACCTGGGAAGCCTACAACTACGACGAGTTGGACGCGCCTCACAAAGAGGAGGTTACCGTTGCCCGATAGCACCGTCGTCGGCCTCCACCACGAAGAGCATCACCCGGAATTGCTGCACCACTTCGCCGAACCCCAACAGCAGCGCGATGCCGCCAGCCTCGGCATGTGGATCTTCCTGGCCACCGAAGTCATGTTCTTCGGCGGATTATTCTGCGCTTACCTGATTTATCGCCGCTGGTATTTCGGTGACTTCGGCGCCGCCAGCAAATCCATCGACGCCACCCTCGGCGCTACCAACACCGCTGTCCTGATCTGCAGCAGCTTGACCGTCGTGCTTGCGGTATGGGCCGCGCAGATCGCGCTCCGCAAGCTTCTGATCGGCAGCCTCATCGTTACCATGCTTCTCGGTATGGTCTTTCTCGGGATCAAAGCCAAAGAATATAAAGATAAATTCGAAGAGCATCACGTGCCCGGCGCATCCTTCAGCTTCGAGCGCGTGCCAATTCCCGGCCACCCCGATCAATACGCCAACCCGCGCCACGCCGAAATTTTCTTCGCGCTCTACTTCATCATGACCGGCCTTCACGCGCTCCACATGATTATCGGCCTCGGTCTTTTCGCCTGGCTCTTGTTTATGGCATGGAAGGGCCGCTTCACACCCGAATATCACACGCCCATCGAAATCGGCGGGCTGTACTGGCACTTTGTCGACATTGTCTGGATCTATCTGTTCCCATTGCTGTACTTGATTGACCGGCATCCGTGAGTTTATTTATGTCCGAGGCTTCTTATGTCTGACCATGCAAAATCATCGCCGCTAAAAATGTACTTCGGTGTCTGGGCCGCATTGCTGCTAGGTACTTTCATCACCTACAAGGTCGCCTACCTCGATCTCGGCCGCTTCAACGCCGCCGTCGCCCTGACCATCGCGACCCTCAAAGCGCTTCTCGTAGCTCTCTTCTTCATGCACATCAAGGGCGCCCACGAAAAACTGCTCAAGCTGGTCGTAATCTCTACGCTCTTCTTCCTTTTCATCCTTCTAGTCCTCTCCATGGCCGACTACGGCACCCGCACCTGGAGCTAATCGCTCACGTAGGGCCAGCCGCCTCGGCTGTCCGCCTGCACAGCAGGGAAAAGGGAAGGGTGCTCTATATCTCGCCTCCTTTGCGAGACAAGGGAATCGCCGGCGCAATCCCTGCTCTATGTTCCCAATCTGCGGTATACTCGCGCCGTCGATTTTTCCCACCGCGCTCACGAGGTGACTTATGGCATTTTGCAATTCCTGCGGCGCAACTCTGAATCCGGGAACAAAATTTTGCAACAAATGCGGCGCTGCGGTCGCTGCGGGAGCCGCAACTGCCGGCATCCCATCGACTGCCCCTGCCCCAGCTCCCACCGGCGGCAGTAGCGCTCTCAAAGTTATTTTGATCGTCGTCGCCGTGATTGTCCTCGTCGGAATTCTTGGCATTGCCACCATCGGAATCGTTGGCTATCGCATCGCCAAAAGCTCTCATGTGTCCCAGAACGGCGATCACGTGAAGGTCGATACTCCCTTTGGCTCAGTCGAAACTTCCAAAGATCCGGATCAGGCCGCCAAAGACCTGGGCGTCGATCTCTATCCCGGAGCGGAAGTCCAGCGGAATGGCGCATCCTCGGCCTCGTTTGGCGGCATCCGCACCGTGACGGCCGTCTTCGAAAGCAGCGATGCGCCCGACAAAGTGTGCAACTTCTACAAATCACGGTTTCCCGGCGCCATGGTGACAACCTCCGAGCCGAACCACTGCACCATCGTCTCCAACGACAAAAAGAACATGATCACGATCAATATCGAGGCGAGTGGTGACAACACCAGACTCCAGATCACCAATGTGAGCAAGAAGTCCTCCGACTAACAACTCCTCCCCATGCAAGAGCGAGTTGCAGATTCCATACCGGTCCCGACGTCCTCACGAACTGATGCTTCGGGACTCGCGGAAGTTCTGCGCCTGCACGTACGGGGCGACGTTCGCTTCGACGACGGCAGCCGCGCCCTCTACTCGACCGATGGCTCGAACTACCGCCAGGTTCCAGTCGGCGTAGTTCTTCCTCGTGATGCCGATGATGTTCTCGCCGCAATCTCCGTCTGTCGGGAACTCGGTGCGCCCCTGCTCTGTCGCGGCGGCGGCACGTCGCTCGCCGGCCAGTGCTGCAATGTCGCCGTCGTGCTTGATTTCTCCAAGCACATGGCGAAGATTCTCGAGATCGATCCCGAGCGCCGCATCGCTCGCGTCCAACCTGGCGTCGTCCTCGATTCTCTTCGCAATGCCGCGGAAAAACATCACCTCACCTTCGCTCCCGATCCCGCCAGCCACGACCGCTGCACCATCGGCGGCATGATCGGCAACAATTCCTGCGGAGTCCACTCCGTTATGGCCGGCAAGACAGACGACAACATCGAAGAGCTAGAGATTGTCACCTACGACGGCGTTCGCCTGCGAGTTGGCCAAAACTCAATTCACGCAGAAGAACCATGCGGGGACAGTCGCGCTCGGCTGTCCGGCGGCCCAGAAGTATCGGGCCGCAACGCCTCGAACCGGGCGAGTCAAATCCACGACTCGCTGAAGCAAATCGCAGATCAGTACGCCGATTTGATCCGCCAGCGATTCCCCAACATTCCGCGCCGCGTCTCCGGCTATAACCTGAATTACCTCCTCCCGGAAAACGGTTTTCATGTCGCGCGAGCTCTCGTCGGTTCGGAAGGAACCTGTGCCACGGTGCTCGAGGCAACGTGCCGACTGGTCGAAAGCCCTCCGGAGCGCGTGCTGCTCGTAGTGGCTTATCCCGATATTTATCAGTGCGCCGATCACGTCCCGGAAATCCTGCGGCACAAACCCATTGGCCTCGAAGGCTTCGACGATCTTCTCGTCTACTACAACCGCACCAAGAAGATGAACCCCGAAGGCCTCTCTCTGCTCCCTGAAGGCGGAGGATGGCTCATGGTCGAATTCGGTGGCCGGACCGCGCAGGAAGCCGAATCGCCGGCTCGCGGTTTGATCGAAGCCCTCAACCGCAGCGCCACGCCGCCGAATGTCCTCCTTTATTCTGGCCCGCAAGCCAAGCGCATCTGGGAAATTCGCGAAGCCAGTCTCGGCGCAACCTCACACGTCCCCGGCGAACCGCTGAACTGGGAAGGCTGGGAAGACGCCGCCGTCGCACCGGAAAAATTGGGCGGATATCTGCGGGACCTGCGCAAAATGATGGCCACATTTGGTTACAAGGGCTCCCTCTATGGCCACTTCGGCCACGCCTGCGTGCACACGCGCCTCAACTTCGATCTGCAATCGAAAGACGGAATCGCCAAGTTCCGCAAGTTCGTCGAAGAAGCTGCCGACCTCGTCATCAGTTACGGCGGCTCTCTTTCCGGCGAACACGGCGACGGACAAGCCCGCGCCGAACTACTCCCGAAAATGTTTGGCGCGGAATTAATGCAGGCCTTCCGCCAGTTCAAGTCGGCCTGGGATCCGGATTGGAAGATGAATCCCGGCAAACTTATTGGTTTGCCTGAGAAGCCGCCCTACAAACTCGACGAAAATCTTCGTCTCGGCCCGAATTACGCGCCCTGGGAGCCGAAAACTAACTTTAAGTTTCCCGCCGATCACGGCAGCCTTTCGTACGCCGCGCTGCGCTGCGTCGGCGTCGGCAAATGCCGCCGCGAAGAAGGCGGCGTGATGTGCCCCAGCTATCGCAGCACGCGCGAAGAAGAGCACTCCACCCGCGGCCGCGCTCACTTGCTTTGGGAAATGACCCGGGGTGAAATCATCCGCGATGGATGGCGCAGTGAAGAAGTCAAGCATTCGCTCGACCTCTGCCTCGCCTGCAAAGGATGCAAAAGCGATTGCCCCGTGAGCGTCGACGTTGCGACTTATAAAGCCGAATTCCTCTCCCATTACTACGAAGGCCGCATGCGCCCGCGCAGCGCCTACGCCTTCGGCAATATCGACCTGTGGGCACGCCTGGCGTCCAACGCTCCCGGCCTGATTAATCTGACCACGCAACTGCCGTTGCTTCGCGACATCGTAAAGATGGTTGCCGGTATTCCCCGGCAGCGCACGATTCCCGCCTTCGCCCCCGAAACTTTCAGGCAGTGGTTCCGCTCCCGTAGCGGCGGACGCTTTCGTCCGCCCCGCGAAGCGCAGCGAGCGTCGTGGAAAAGCGGCGCTTTAGCCCCGCGTCAGGCGGGAGAAGAAAATCGGGCTTCAGCCCCGGAGAGCACAGTCCTCCTCTGGCCCGATACCTTCAACAATTACTTCCTGCCGTCCACCGCCAGAGCCGCCGTCAATGTTCTCGAAGCCGCCGGATATCACGTGATCCTCCCACGAGCGAATCTCTGCTGCGGCCGTCCACTCTATGACTTCGGCATGCTCGACCGAGCCCAAGCCTTGCTCCTCGAAATTCTCGACGCGCTCTCGCCCCAGATCGAAGCCGGGATTCCGATCGTCGGACTAGAGCCTAGTTGCGTCGCGGTCTTCCGCGACGAACTGCTGAATTTTTTCCCCCATGATCCGCGCGCACAAGCCCTGGCAAGCCAAACCTTCCTACTCAGTGAGTTTCTCGAAATCAACTCAGGCGATTCCCCACTCCCTCGTCTCGAACGCAAAGCGCTGCTGCACGGACACTGTCATCACAAATCCATCATGAAAATGACCGCCGAAGAGGCTCTGCTGCGCCGTATCGGCATCGACTTCCAGGCTCCCGCGCCGGGATGCTGCGGCATGGCCGGTTCCTTCGGTTTCGAGCACGACAAGTACGAAATTTCCCAGGCCATCGGCGAACTCGAACTTCTGCCCGCCATACGCAAAGCTCCGCCGGACTGGCTGATCATCGCCGACGGATTCAGTTGCCGCGAGCAGATCGCCCAGGGCTCTGGCCGACACGCGCTTCACCTTGCCGAAGTCCTGCAGATGGCGCTCGAACCCTCCCGCGTTACTGACGGTCCTTTCCCGGAATCCGCGATAGTTCGTCAGCGCGACGCCGACGTTGGCTCCTCCATCAAGCGCGCTGGACTGGGGCTGGCGGCGTTGGCTGCAGCGGCTTTCTTGCTTCGGCGTTACGCAAAAGCCATTGATTTATAAACCACTTAGCTCGCGCTGCACCTTCGCTATTGGTCCAATCGGGGGCTTTCTGGGACAATGGAGCGAGTCTCCGGTCTCTTCTGCAGACTCGATTTAAGATCTCCTGCGGTTTCCTATGGATCACGAACTTACAACCACGGTCGACCATCAGGTCGCCCGCTCGACCTCGGCACAGGTTCAGTCGGCGACCGCGTTGTCGGCCGCGTCGCCCCTGCGCGGGTCGGTTCTGGTGTTGATCCAGTTTGACGTCTGCGAAGAGATCCGCCTCGACGTGCTGCGCACCATTTTCGGAGCACGCACTGCGGACGCCAGCTTTAAGCATCAGGCTCCAGGATACGTCCGCTATCAGCGTCCTCCGGTCGAGGAGACCCTCGAACCGTTGGTGCTGGAAAGCGGGGAGCGGCTTGAGGGAGAGATCAAGTATTACGATTACGGCGTCGTCAGCCTGGTCTTCGAACTGCCGTTCTCGGGTCACTGGGATAAGCTGGTCCAACTTTCCTGCCGCTGGACTTCCGACACCAACTTCGAGCGTCTCGCCACGCGTGTTGTGAAGCAGAGGCTGGAGCGCGCGGCTCCCGCCCTGGTCAAGCCTTACGACCTCAAAAAAGGCGAGTGGCTGCAAGAGGACTACTTCATCTTCCATGTGCGCGAGATCGAAGGCGCGCCCTCGGCCAATGACCTGCTCGCCGCCCATGGAGACCAGATTTCGCAGGTCGTGCGCGGCGAGATGCAGACGCTGTCCGACGGCGAGCGCCAGGAGATTCTGCAGTCGCGGATTTCCTACTATCCCAACGATCTTGCGGTGATTGGCTGGAACGCTGCATTTATTTATGACGATCCCGCAGGCGCGGAGACCGCGATCCAGCTTCTGCAGTACGCGAACTCGCAGCTGCTCGAGTTCCGCCACTACGACGAATTGATGACCAAGGAACTGGAAAACGTCTACGACTTCCTTGAAACCGGCGGCACTGGACTGTTGTCGCGCTGGCGAACGGCGCGCGCCGCATCCAAGCTGCACACCGTCCTGCTCGACGTGAACGAACTCACCGAACGCGCCGACAACGCCATCAAGTTCCTCAGCGACATGTTCTCCGCGCGCCTGTACAAACTGGCCGCCTCCAAAGTCGGCGTGCCCGACTACAAAGACCTGGTCAAAGAAAAACTGCAAACCGCCGAGGACCTCTACCGCTTCATGGTGGACCAGTTCAATCAAAGCCGCGCCTTCGTCCTGGAACTGATGGTGGTGGTCATCCTGATCATCGAACTGGTCTATTTCTTTCGTGGCAAACCGATCTAGTAAATCTCCACACACCATGCGAACGGGCGACTCGGCCGTCCGGTGTCGGCAGCGGCATATCCCGATATATTTCTTTTGACGTTGGTCGGCTAAAATCTTGGCTTCATTGGAGTTACGAGCTGGGGATACCACCCCAGCTCTGTAAAATCCTGGGGAATAAGGACTTGCGGGCAGAATCTTGCGAACCAGGGACTTAGCGCGATCAGAAGCTGCGAAATCCGAAAGTGCTGCCGGAGTTCCGGGAAAATTGCTGGCGCATAGTTCCAACTTGGCACGGTGAGAACCGGAACGGCGTCCCCTGGGAATGCCAAATTCGCATCAAGATCAAGGGCACCGGAGGTGTCTGCTCTGCATTCGCTCGGACAAGAGCTGCGGCCCGATGCGCCGGACAGCCGGGGGCGGCTGTCCCCCATGGCACCCCGCACGAGCGCGTAGAGCAGATTCCTCCCCGTCGTTTCGCTCACGGGTCGGAATGACAAATCTCTTTTTGCAGAATAGAGTCTTTTCGAGGGAGAACTCATGCGAGGACTGAAAGACAAGCGAGTCCTGATTACAGGGGGGGCGAGCGGGATTGGGGCGGCGACCGCTGCGCGGTTTCTGGAGGAGGGGTCGCGGGTTTGCGTGCTGGATCGCGATGAGAAGGCTTGCGAGCATATTCGGCGCGAACTGGCGGGGTTGGGTGAAGCTATTATTGCCGACGTCACTGACCTGATGCAGGTGGAGGCGGCGTTTGGTGAGGCCATCCGGCTGATGGATGGGGTCGACGTGCTGATCAATAACGCGGGCATCAGCATTAGGCACAAGTTTCTGGAGATCACGCCGGAAGAATGGGAGAAAGTGATCGCCGTGAATCTGACGGGAGTGTTTTATGTGGCGCAGACTGCCGCGCGGCACATGTGGGAACGTTTTTCGGTCAAGCCGGGCGGCGGCGTCATTCTGCAGACTGCGTCAACCAATGGATCGGTGGGCTATCCTTTTTACGCCGACTACAATGCGACCAAAGCGGGAGTGATTGAGCTGACGCGGTCGATGGCGCTGGAACTGGCGCCCAAGGTGCGGGTGTGCGCCGTGGCTCCAGGATATGTACTGACGCCGATGCAGCGTGCGGAATATTCGGACGCGATGCTGGAGGAAGTGAACGGGAAGATTCCGCTGCGGCGGCACGCCAAGCCGGAAGAGATTGCGGGGCTGTTTGCGTATCTGGCGTCGGATGACGCGGCGTACGTGACGGGGCATGTGTTCACGATGGATGGCGGGGAAACTGCGGGAGGGCTGGCCAGCCGGTGAGGGCCTCAGCGGCTGAAGCCGGGATTCAGAGCGAGCCTGTTATCGCAGCGGTGAAAGCGCTGCGCCAATCAAAGCCGCTAACTCCGGAAGCACAAATTTTTTCCTTCTGCCCAAGCGGTTTCTCTGGGGCACTCAAAGGGATTGCCTAGGTCCTTCGGCGGGGAAAAGTCGCCCGCTTGAGGATGATAATTTTGTATCTGCTTACGGGGTTCTCAGGAATGCGTCTCAAGGATAAAGTTGCTCTCATTACTGGCGGGACTTCCGGGATCGGGGAGGCTACGGCGCTGCTGTTCGCTGCAGAAGGCGCCGAGGTTGCGATTACGGGACGGAATGAGAAACGTGGCGCAGCTGTTGTTGAGAGAATTGGGCAGAGCGGCGGCAACGCGGTTTTCTTCCCCGCAGACGTGAGTGTGGCGGGCGATTGCCGACGCACGGTGGATGAGGCGGTGCGTTCGTTCGGCAGGCTCGACATCCTGTTTAACAACGCGGGAGTTTTCTACGCGCAGACTGCGATTGAATGTTCCGAGCGGGAATGGGATGAGCAGATTGATGTCAACTTGAAAGGCACGTTCCTGATGTCGAAATTCGCGCTGCCGGTGATGATCGCTCAGGGCAGCGGTGTGATCATCAATAACAGTTCGGGATGGGGGATTGTGGGCGGCGATCGTGCGGTGGCGTATTGTGCATCGAAAGGCGGCGTTGTGCTAATGACCAAGGCCATGGCGATCGATCACGGTCGGCAGGGCATTCGGGTGAATTGCATTTGTCCGGGAGACGTGGAGACTCCGATGCTGCCGGCCGACGCGAAGCTGAGGGGGTTGAAGTGGGAGGACTACCTTGCGGGATGCGCCAGCCGTCCGCTGGGGCGGGTGGGAACTGTGGAGGAGATTGCCAGGGCCGTGTTGTTCTTGGCCTCGGACGACTCGTCGTTTATGACTGGTGCTGCGCTGGTGGTCGATGGCGGGGGAACTGCTGACTAACTTGCGCGACAACACATTGAAAATGAAAGCTATCGTGCTTCTGGGTGGGGGACGAATCACTTCGGCGCTGGCTGCGGGGTTGAGGCTGGCGGGGAATGTGCAGACGATCGTTGTCTACGATCGTCATCGTGAAAAGTTACGGGCGCTGCGGCGGGAATCGCGAGTCGAGGTGGCGCGCGATCTGAAGTCGGCGGTCGAGCGGGCGGAGATGCTGATCATTGCGGTGCGTCCAGCGTCGGTGATGGGACTGCTCGCCGAGGTCGCGGGTTGCGGCGCGGCGCCGCCCAGGCTTTGCATCAGTCTCGCGGCGGGTATTCCGCTGCGAAATTTGCGGGCCCGGATGGGACCTTCGATTCATTGGGCGCGTGCCATGCCGAGTCCGGTGTGCCGAATTGGACGGGGGCTGACGCCGGTGAGCTTTGATCGAAGCGTTACCAAGGCTGAGCGCGTCCGCGTAGGACGGATGTTTGAGCAGGTTGGGCCGGTCTTCGAACTTGCGGATCGCCACATGGATGCCATCACCGCCACGCATTCGCCGAGCCATGGATACCATGCGCTGGCAATGCTGGCCAAGGCATCCGAACGCGCCGGGCTGGATCGCGCGACTGCGATGACGGCGGCGGCGCATGCGCTGGGTGATTCGATTTCTTATTGGCGACAGAGCGGAGAGAGTCTTGACGAGTTGCTTCACGAAGCGGCTACGCCCGGCGGGATTGCGGCGGCGACGATGGCGGCGATGAATGAGGGCGGTTACGCGAGAGCTGTGGAGAAGGGGATTCGAGCGGGGATCAGGCGGGCGCGGATGAATGCGAGGCGGTAGTGACGGTAGACATCAGGGGCTAAAGTCCGGTCTCATTTCACGCACTTTACGCGGCCCTGAAAGGGCCGCTCTTCCACGGCGAAACGCGCTCTACGCGGTCCTGAATGACCACTTTTCCACGACGAGGCTCCACGCGGCCCTGAAGGTCTACTCTGCCAGGGGCGAGGCGCGCTCAGCGAGGTTCCCGCAACTTCTGAAGTCGTGCTCTTCTCCCCGTTCTGTCGCCGGGCTGTTCTTACGCGTTGTTTTCTGACTGTTACGGCACTATTTCTTCGGACGGGACTCGGGAGGGACCAAGCCTGCCAGACGGTAGTAAACCGTCAATTGGCCGTAGACCTCTCCGGAATGCTCAATGAATCCAAACGCGAAGGCGCCGACCGTGGTCTGCTGATTACTGAAGGGATCGACAACCAGATCGGATATGCCCTTGTCCCCCTTGGCCTTGATGGCGGCGGCACCGTTCAGGAAAGATTTTTTCACGAATCCTACGACCTCAGCCTTGGTTTTGAACTGGTCGCGTTTGGGATCGTCCATGTCGGGCGTCGTCTGGCCGCGCAGAGCATTGGTGAGAAACTCATTGGCATGGGCAGCGTGGATGAGGCGCTCGGCAAAGCTGCGCATTGCGGGGGCGGGCTTGAAATCGTACTTGTCGTCAGGAAAATCTTCCGCCATCGCGATCAATTTGCGGCCGATGTCGTTCCACTGTTGCAAGACTTCCTCCGCGGGACCAACAGCCGGCTTTGGCGCCGCCGGTTGTTTCGCCATCTCCTGCGCGTGCGCTGGCGTGAGCAACAAAGTGGCAACACAGATCCATGCGGCAAACAATCCGGATTTCTTCATCGAGTACTTCATCAAGTTATTCCTCCGCTGATTCCACCGCATCTTACAGCAACTTGCCATTGGAATACGCTCGTTTTCGAGTGATCGAGCATCACGGTTAAGTCGGTCTTGACGTGAGTCTCGATCGGTGTACAATGCGCGGGGGCTGTTCGCAAACTCCAATCATTCCATGCACGAGGTGACCTGTGAGAACTTTGAAACGGGGCGCTCTTTTCTGCCTCTCGGCAGTCTTGCTATGGAGCGACGTCTCCGCCGGGAAATCGGGCACGGCAAGGGACACTTCCGAGAATCAGACAGGCAAGGTTCGCACCTACTACATCGCGGCGGACGAGGTGCCTTGGGATTACGTGCCCGGAGGTATGGACGGCATCTCGGCGATGCCCTTCAAAGCGGTGGGTCTCTTCATTGGCGGTACGAGTCCGGGCGCGAAACCGGTCGAAAAGCCGGTTCCCACTTCTTACGTCAAAGCGCTGTACCGTGAGTATACGGACAACACGTTCCACACCTTGAAGCCTCGATCCGCGGAGTGGGAGCATCTCGGTTTCATGGGACCGCTCATTCGGGCCGAAGTGGGGGACACGATTCGGGTCGTCTTCCGCAATAACGGCCAGCACGCCTATTCCATGCATCCCCATGGCGTGTTCTATGACAAGAACTCGGAGGGCGCGCCCTATGATGACGGAACCTCGGGAGCGGACAAGGAAGATGATGCGGTGCCTCCGGGAGGCACGCACGAATATACGTGGCAAGTGCCGGAGCGCGCGGGCCCCGCGTCCGGCGATGTCAATTCCGTGATGTGGATGTATCACTCCCACACCAACGAATACCGTGATCCGAATACCGGACTAGTGGGGCCGATTCTGATTACCGCGCGCGGAGAGGCAAAGTCGGACGGCTCGCCGAAGGGTGTCGACCGAGAGTTTGTGGTTTGGTTTTCACAGGTTCACGAAGAGGATAGCTGGTACGTCGAGCGTAACCTGCCAACGGTCGGGACCGATGGTGCCATTCCGACATCTCTGACCAACGCCAGCACGACTGTGGTGTACCCTCACTTTGTGAAATTTTCCATCAACGGCTATTCGCACGGCAGCATGCCGTTGCGCGCGCTCACCATGCACAAGGGCCAACATGTCCGCTGGTACCTTTTCAGCGGAATGAACGACTTTGATTTCCACACTCCCCACTGGCACGGGAATACGGTTGTCATCAATCAAATGCGAACGGACGTAACTTCCATGGCCCCGATGCAGATGGTGACGGCCGACATGGTTCCGGATGATCCGGGCATATGGTTGTTTCACTGCCACATTTCTTTTCACAACTCCGAGGGCATGACCGCTCGCTACGCGGTCGCGCCTTAGGTGCCCGAAGCTGAGGGCAGACTTCAGCGGCTGAAGCTAGGCCCCGCATTGGGCGAAGTGGCTGCGGAAAAACGCAAGCCACCGCAGAACTTCGAACGCGGGGGGCTGAAGCCCGCTCCGTCCGGCACCTACGCGGCCCTGGAAGGGCCGCTCTTCCACGGCCAAGCACGCGGTTGACTTGTTCCGCCAGCGTCTCTGAAGTCGCCCTTTCATCTGTTCTTTCCCTCTGTTCTTCTTCGGAGCGTCTTGCGACTTTCGCGTAGGGCAGGCTCGGGCGGGCGGGACGGTCGAGAAGGGCTGTCCTTAGGTGCGGCTTGCGTTACCTTAGTCATCGCGCCTGCTCGATATGGGTCTGGCACAATGTCGAGGTGGAACACATTCCCGAAATCTTCCAAAATCTGGCTCGCGAGATGCCTCTGCAATGGAAATTCTGACCCAGAAATCGACTCGCCGGAGCACGCGGATCCGCGTGGAAATTCCGGTCAGCGTCACCAGCCTGGACCGGACCCGACCCTTTGCGGAGAAGTGCATGGTGCTAATTGTGAGTGCGCAGGGATGTGGGTTTCGGAGTTCACGCGCGCTGCAGATGGAAACCCCCATCATGATCAGCGACTTGCCCGGTGGAGGAAGCGTGACGGGGCGGGTGGCAAACTGTCTGCCCCTGGGAAGCGACGGCACGTATTTTCTGATTGGGGTCGCGCTCTACACGCACGGAAATGTTTGGCGGATTGCGGATCCTCCGGCGGATTGGAACTCGGCTACTCAATCGGCTGCCGCTTCCGCTTCAGGATCGGGGAACAGCGGCTCGGCAAACGCTCCAACGGTGAGGGTGAACAAGCAGGTCTGGCCCTACAATGTTTTCTCCGCCGGTGTCGGAAATACTTCCAAGCGAAAATAGAGCGGTCAGTCAGTCCACAGGCGGTTACTACAGATTTGTTCCAAACAGATTTGTTCCAAGCCGCGATGCCAATCCGTCCCGACCGAAGCCGCGTGTCTACGAAAATAAAATGAGTAAGGCAAGCTGGTCTTGTTCTTTCGTAACTTCACCAACTGCAACTGCGCTGCCATACTTTGGCCTATGGCCGAAGAGTCCAATTCGACGGCGCCAGTTGGGTCGGGCAACGGAAATAAAGCTGTCGTTCGTCCGTTTCGCGTGAAGTTGCGGGGCTCGGTGCTGGCTCTGGTGCGGTTGCCGAACCGGCGATCGGTGCGAGCGGCGTTCCATCAGCTTTCTATTTCCGGCGGAATCATTCATCTGGAAAAACCGTTGGACGAAAAGCTGGAAGTGGAACTGATTTTTCATCTCGGCGAAGACACGATGCGGGGCAAGGCGCAGATGCTGTTTCCCATGTGGGCGACGCAAGGGTGGATGCAGCCCTTCCGCTTCGTGGACCTGTCGCAAGCTAATCGGAACATTCTCGACACAAATTTGAAGTCGTTTCTGGGCGAAGCGTCGAAAGGCGCCCGGGCTGCCGGCGCCTGAGCTTACAGAATTCTTACTTGCTCCAAATCTGCCTCCCGCAATTTCTTCTGAACCTCCAACCTTCGTTACCCCAGTTACCTTGGTGACGCGGAGGGAAGGACCTATGATCGCCAATAAGGTCCACTCATGAAACAACTCAGCTTTGTAGTTTCCCTCACCAACAACGATAACGATTATCAGCAGGAGCAGGCCGCAGCAGCGGAGAAAGCCGCGCGGCGCCTGGGCGTGGAGGTGAAGATTATTCACGCCAACAATGACGCACTGGCGCAAAGCCAGCAGTTACTGCACTACGTGCAGGATTCGGGTGTGGCGCGTCCGGACGCGATCATGTTCGAGCCGGCGGGCGGTACGGCGTTTCCGCAGGTGGCGCGCGCGGCGGTGGCGGCGGGAATTGGGTGGGTGGTGCTGAATCATGAAGTCGACTACATCCTGGAGTTGCGCCGCAATTTTAAGGTGCCGGTGTTTGCCATCAGTTCCAATCATGAAGAGGTGGGCAAGATTCAGGGGCAACAGTTTGCGGCGCTGCTGCCGAAGGGCGGATCGATGTTATATATCGAGGGACCGGCGAACAGTTCCGCGGCAAAAGAGCGAACGGCGGGGATGCTCAAAACCAAGCCGGCGAACATTCAAGTGAAAACCATGCGGGCGAACTGGACGGAAGAAAGCGCGTATCGCACGGTGAGTTCGTGGCTGCGGTTGCGAACGTCCCAGGAAAGCCGCGTGGATCTGGTGGGCGCGCAGGATGACAGCATGGCGATGGGAGCGCGAAAAGCGTTCAGCGAAATTGCCGAAAGCGAGCGGGCACGCTGGATGAAGATTCCGATCATGGGCTGCGACGGGATGCCCAAGACGGGCCAGACGTGGGTGCGCAATGGAACGCTGGCTGCGACGATCTTTATTCGTCCGAATACGGACCTGGCGATGGAGATGCTGGTCGAGTGGTTCAAGAGTGGGGCTTCGCTGCCGGAGCGCAAGATGACGGATCCCGAGTCGGTACCGGCGTTACAGGATCTGGCGAAAGTGGCCGGCAAGATGCAGAGATCCGTAGGCGCATAGGAATTGCGTGTGAGGATTCAGGCGTCCCTTCGGGGACGCCATTCTTTTTGGGGGACGCCGTTAGGGTTGAGGGATCTCGGGTGCAACACGCCCCGACTGGAGCATTGGTCTGGGCGCGAGATTCTTCGCTCCACCTAAAAACCGGCTACGCTCAGAATGACGCCCATGGACGAAGCGCTGAGAAATGTGGGCTCGGGCACTCCTGCGCGAAATGCCGGCAGGATTAACCTAACTGGTGTTAATTGGACTTCAGCTCGCTTGAGCTATTTCCACGTATGATCTGTGGACGGGGGTTCGGGGCTTTGCTCATGGTTAGAGTTCTCGGGCAGGAGTGCCCGCGCCACACGATTCACAGCGGCCCGACTGGATATGCTAGATTGGGTTTCGCGGGCCTATAGCTCAACGGTTAGAGCAGCAGACTCATAATCTGTTGGTTCCAGGTTCAAATCCTGGTGGGCCCACCAAGAAACCGCCGGTCCGGCCCGGAGACATGGGTAACAGAATGTACCGGCTACCTGGGTAACACTTTTGGACCGAAGGGATTTTCCAGCGGTTCCAAAACTCTGGTCTCCAAATCGAAATAACCCAGATCATACTGCATAAAGCTAACCAACCAGATGTCGTCGTGCACTTCTTTGATGCCGACCGCCTGTCCGGCAAAGACCTGGCTGAAATTGATTTTCTTGTTTCCCAGACAGATGCGGCCGCAGCGGGTAACCACGATGGTTTTATCGTGAAACGGATAATCGATGTCCGGCAACCCCGTATAGGGACGAAGTTTCACGACATTGTTGACGAGGTCATTGCGAACGACTACGCGGGAGAACGGAAGTTCGCTGGACCGCCAAAGATACAGTCATGACGACGTGGCATGACAATGAAACCCTTGAGGAAGCACTCAACTACTTCATCACTTTGGCGCTACCGACCGAGGGTCTAGTGCCGAACAGCAGCTACCGAGTGGCAATCTGTGTGGGCAATCCCGCTTGGGCTGCTAAAGCAAAGCAGTCCCTCGAATCGGCCGACTTCTTGCCTTAACTGTCGCAAAATCTCTATTGCATTCAACGAGGGGTCAAAACGTGCTAAGGCCTGTTCGCGACAGCTAGTCAACTCCTTCTCATGGAAATGCTTTCAGACCACTGGTGCCTTTGTCGGCCCCTCTTATCGTTTCGAGTTGCGTCGGCTCTGGTCTCTTCTTGTCGGGAGGGACCATTACCACGTTACTGTTGAGCACTTGTGCCAAGTGATTCATGAGTGCCCGAAGGTCTTCCTCGCCCTTGTCGAGAACTTTGCGCACTTCCGCGCTGGCCTTCATAGCGTTGTCATACGCATCCCGAGCCTTGGTAAGAAGAGGAACGTGTTCAATGAAAGCGGTGGCGTTCCTGGTAAACTCGTTTACCGCTTCTGTGTATGCCGCCATGCCTACTGGCGTTGATGGTTGGGCTTCGGCAAAAACCCTCTGCGGACCGACTTTGGACCTCCCCTGCTCCGACAGGTTATCGAGATAAACCCCCTCGTCTTTCATTTCTGAGGGCGACTCCGACATCTGCTTCGAGTCGAACTCACGGGGCATGCTTGCCGCATCATCCTGGTTCTTCCACATTCGCGTAACTCCTTTGTGTCTCCACTCCTGGTTGTAGGAATGAATTATGAATGCACTGAACAACGAGAGTCAAACTGAATCGAGTATGACTTCGGTCCGGGGCCTTCAGACCGGTCAACGAGTGCTTCGTTAGCGATAAATCTTAGCGCCCTATCGACAAGTGCGCCGGCGTCGAGCGCCCGCGTGAACCCGAGCGTTTCCCGCCGGGGCACTTGCGATAGGGGGATTTGTACGAAGCCGCTGGCGCGGCGGACGCTTTAGGTGTAACCACGTTTTCTCGTCACTTGACCCGTCCCTTCGCGGGAGGGAACGTATGCCCGATAATCGTCCCGTGCATCGTGCGGTAGCCATCGCGGTTGTATGCGCATTGTTCGTCTCTTCTGCGAAGGCAGTTCGAGAACTTGTCACCATTACGAACTCCAGCCCGCCCAGCGAGTCGAGGGTGTTGTTCTTGATCCTTCGGGCGCTCCCGTCCCGAACATGACAGTGACAGACCGCAGCGAGGAATGGGTTGCGGTACTACGCTCCACCACAACGGACAGCAATGGGCATTTTCGCTTTTCTTCGCGACGCGGTAAAAGTGTGTACTACCTCCGATTCGATAACGCGCTATTCAACCCGTTGCAACTCAGGCTGAAGCTGGACAAGAAAGCTCCTCAGCGTGCGATTACCGCGAGGCCGGAAATCGGGGGCTAACTGACGGCTCTGCAATGGTGGTCGTAATATCCCCATTGCGCCTAAAACCCCACGATGAGCGTAACTGATTTCGTCAACTATACTTCTTGTCATATGGAGCACACCTGCCCGGTCTGCGGCTACGCGAAGCTTGCGGAACCGCCGTATGACAAAACGGGAGGTGCTTCGTTTGAAATCTGTCCTTCCAGCGGAACAGAGTTCGGGTACCACGATGCCACCAAATCGCACGCGGAGCTACGCAAGCTCTGGTTGGCCGCTGGCGCACCTTGGCGCGGTCGGGCAACGGTATCACCGCCTGATTGGAGCGGTATCGCGCAACTAAGGGCAGCGGGGCTGTACAAATAGAAGCGCCGGGTTTTGAGTGAAATGGCCTAATTGCAACACTTATCTGGCCCCCCCACTTCAAGCTCTCACGAGGGATTTAAGCATCCCCATCGTTTCGGCCTCGAAAGTTACGGTTAACTCTGCGCCAGTCGCTAGGGACACTGGCCCGCCATTAACATCCGTGAATTTGTTCTCAATTCGAATTTCCCGAAATAAATAGTCGGCTGCGGGGATTGCAATCTCCAGTTTCTCTGGTTGGTCATCAAGAATGGGTTTCACAGTCTTCTGCACTACTGCGGAGACGGTCTTCCAAGGTTTATTCCGTTGCCCTGTCAGCCTGGGATATTGCTGGAATCGACGCCGCTCCTTGCGCGCGATTAGTTCGCTCATTTCCTGCAGCATTGCTGCGAATTTGTTGTAGTCCCTTTCTTCTTGAATACCGAGACACAGACTGTTCATACGCTCCCGTTCTTCTGGAGTCATTGTATTCACGCTCCCACGGAAATGGGATTTCGATGCTATAAAACTTGAACCAGATTTGGTCTGTGGCTTCTCCACCTGTTCCCGCATCAGACAAATTGTGCTTCTTTCCCAACAACTCGTTGCGTTGGGCGGACGACTTTAAAAGAATGCCGTTGGGTCTTTTTCTTCAACAATCCACCGCAAACGTCGTCGTCGCTGCTATCCGTTCTTCTGGCGTTATCGTGCAGGGAAAAATCTCAAGATGCGCGCGGTTGAGCTGTCCAGTGGGTAGTATTTTTCAGCGAATGTCTCATGATGTAACACTGTTCATGCACTGCGTTTCCCTGATCGTCGGTTTTGGCGGTTTTGAGATCGATAGGCTCGTTGCAGATTGAACAATTGAACTCTGGCTGAGCGGAACGTGTCATTTTCAACACCTCGTTGGGACGATGGAGGCATTCAAAGAACAGACATTACCACAACTGTTAGAGAGCTGTCAGTAGGATGCCCTACAGTCCAGAGGTCCTGAAACGTGCCAACCCCGTAATTCTCACTTCATTGGTCAATCTGGCTCAGTTCTGAACTCTAGCTCTGGGTATAGTTGAGATATGACCCTAGAGTCTGATGAAACTTACACCCGGAAAGAAATCCAAGAACGGTTTGAAAGACTCTTCAACCGGAAAATGACTCCAGCGGAGCGGACAGTTTTCTTTTTGCCTCCCGAGCCAGAGAATGAACGAACTCGCGAGCAAGCGTAACATCGTTCATTCCTCCGATCTACCCCACGGGCTGTAACATCATTGTGCGGTTGCGTACAATTTGGGTTCACTGAGCGACTCCCGCCGCCTTCCCAGAGGTAGCTTATGAATCGCGAAATCGCATGCGCGATATGCAACGGGCGATTGACCTTGTTCGGGGCCGAACCGCTGCACATTCCCAGTAGGCGAAAACCTCCGAGTGGTGCCCGGTCAATGCTTTTGTTGAAACATCTCTATTACACTCATGGTTCCACCGCAGGGGTTTTACGTGAAATGGCCTGATTCGACAGTTACCTCAATCCTTGAGTTTGAGAATGTGGTATCCGCCTTGATCAATCGAGAGTTTCAGTACAGGCGCACCAATAACATAGTTCGGACAGAGAGGGCGCGATGTAAAAGGGACTGAAACCAGCCAACCGGTGGATGTGTTTAGAACTGTCGCAGAACTCTCGGTTGCAACCTCCGAAGAGCGCATTTCACTCGTACCTAAGGGCCACCATGGGATCGACCTTCGCGGCGTGCCAAGCTGGCAGAAATGCGGCAACACCTCCGACGAGCGCGACGCAGCATGTTGCGAGGACGAAGCTCAGCGAATCGAATGGAGACAACTGATATAGCATCGAACTCAGAAAACGCGCACACAAAACCGCAAGGGGTAGCCCGGCTGCTGTGCCGATGCTGCTAATTAGCAGGCTTTCGCGCATGACCATCCAGAGCACTTGGCCGCGTTGAGCTCCGAGCGCCATACGTGTTCCGATCTCGTTTGTGCGGCGGTTCGTCCGGTAGGACAAGGTACCGTAGAGCCCGGTAGCCACCAACAGTGCGGCCAGTCCGCCGAAAAATCCTCCTAGTCGTGCAAACATTCTCGGCTCTGAGTAAGACTCCTCGAACTGAGCGCGCTGTGTCACTGGCTTCTCCAGCGGAACATCGGGATCGATGTCATGAACCATCTTCCGCAGCGTCGGAAGCAGATTCAGTGGCTCGCCATTTACCCTCACCTCGACATGCATGGTTTCCCCCGCGTTCAGGTTCTGGAAGCTGGGGTAATAGGCCATTGGCGTAGGCGCCTCATCGACACCGGTGTACTTGCTGTCCTTCACGACGCCAACGATGCTTCTGTTATCGCGAACCTTATGCCCGAGCGGATTCGTATTCGGCAGGAACATCTTCACGAAGGTTTCATTCACAACGACAACCGGCAGAGAGGACGGAGTATCGACGTAGGAAATGTCGCGGCCTTCAAGGACCGGAACTCCGAGCACATGGAAGTAGTCCGGTCCAATATTATTGCTTCGCACTAAGGCATTTGCGCCAAATTTGTCCGCGAGGTTGACGCCGTCCAGCCTGTCATCATTGTTGTTGCTCCAGCCTGAGCCGATGCGGTTCTCCATAATCGTTGCGGATTCCACTCCGGGCGTTGCGCGAATGCGGTCGAGCAGAGTGCGATAAAACGCTAAAGTCTTCTGAGCACTGTGAGCGCCCTGAGGAGTGATTCCAAAAACTAGGAGACCATCGGCATGCATTCCCAAGTCTTGGGTCTCGTAATTCCGAAGCGTGCGCAGGAGAAGCCCCGCAGCGATCAGCAGCAACAGGCAGACTGCCACTTGCGACGACATGAGCGCCCTGCCGCCGAGGAAACGATGCCGGTCCTGAGTGATATTTGTTGCGGTGGCCCGCAGGACGCCCGAAACCGGGACTCGCAGGGCAATCCCTAATGGCGCAACGCCGAAGGCCAGCGCGCTGATCACTGAAATGGCAAGGGTAAAGAGCAACACGGTACGGTCGGGCTCGAGACCCGTCTCGATTTCCGACCAAGCGGCCAGCGCGCCTGTGGCAAGAAGCGCAAATGCCCAACCGAGACCCGCTCCTGCCATCACCAGCAGCGAACTTTCTGTTAAGAGTTGGCGGAAAAGGTGCCCTCTCGCCGCCCCAACCGCCAGTCGCAGGCTGAATTCCCGTTGCCTTACCTCATTGCGAGCCATGATCAGCAAGGCGACATTGGAGCAGGCGATCAGCAAGACGAGAAATACGAGACCCATCAATACCTGCACTGGCTCACGATACTGCTGGTTGTAGCCTTCCACCCCTTTGGCTGGATCAAAGATCAGCAAGGGCTTCCACTGCTTCCCGTCTATGGTTCCGATCCCGATCTTGGCTGCTTCACCGAACGTGGATTGCAGTGCGTTTTGTGCTCGCTCAGGCGTGACCTGTGGCTTGAGGCGGGCCATAAGCAGTAGGCACCACCATCTCGGCGTACCGTAGAGTGTGTTTGTGCCCGCCGGTATGCCCCACGCATTCAGTTCGGCTCGATTTTGCAGAGGAATCCAAAAATCAGTTGACCTTGCCGGTTCGACTCCGCGAAACCCATGCGCAGCGATACCGATAATTGTGAAGGGCACATTCTTGACGAACAGCGTCCTGCCAAGAACCGCAGGATCGCGCGCAAAGCGCCGAGTCCAATAGTCGTAGCTGATCACAGTCACTTGCGAGTGATCCCCCTCGTCCTGCAGAGTAAGACCGCGGCCGCGAAAGATTTCCGCACTCAAACCGGAAAAAAAGTTCCCACTGACCTCGTCGCCTGCGCCTTGCTCCGGCATGTTCCCGTACCGTACCGCCACCTTGCCTAGGCCAAGCGGAACATAGGCAATAAGGTCTTCGAAGACATCATGGCGCTGGCGAAGTGCCTCGAAGACCGGCTCCGAGAAAGACGTCTTAGAATTGCCTGTATTGCCTGCGCCGGGCGGCTGGCTCCCGCCAGCTATCTGCACGTAGTAGAGCCGATGTGGATCGCGCACGGGCAACATGCGCAGTAACACGGCATTCATCACGCTGAACACGGCTGTGTTCGCTCCGATCCCCAGCGCCAGTGTGAGCACGGCGACTGCTGTAAAACCTGGGCTCTTGCGCAACTGACGCAGCGCGTAACGAAAGTCTTGAACTAATCCAGTCATGTCATTTCCTCATTCATACCGCAGCGCCACCATGGGATCGATCTTGGTGGCCCGAAGGGAGGGAATGTAGCAGGCCAACAGTGCCACAAAGATGAGCAGTAAAGGCGATTTGGTTTTGATTCCGCTGATCGTAACATCTTCGGCAACAGTCGTGCGGCCCGCGACACTCGCTGTTCTACTGAGGAGGGGGTGCATTTTCCATCCCGTCCTGTTCTCATCCCATCAAACGTTTGAGGGGAGGAGGGAAAGACACGGTCTCAGAGACACATGACGAGATGGTAAACATGTGAAAATCGTGTTTGGACAAGGATTAGATCAACTCGCACTCTTCTCATGCTCGATCAATTCAACCCAACTTACTTCTTACTTCAATCCCTCACCAACTGCCGATCCTCGAACACGCGGTAGCGTCCGCCGCGCCAGCGGCTTCGTACAAATCGCCATTACGCTCACAATCCGGAGAGAATAGTATTCAACCTAAGGAGGCGCGCCATTTTGCTCTAGTTGAAGAAGTGCCGTATCCAACCAAGGCTCGTGTGCCAACTCGCGTCCCAGTTAGCCGACGTTCAAACTTATGAGGTCGATTTACAAAAGCACAAAATGCAGGTCATTTGTCATGGGTTGATCTCGAAAATTACACCGCTCTGCGTGGTGCCGTAGAGATGACCGCGGCTTAGAGTCAGTGATGAAGGAAGCCAACCCGCCGCGCCGCCCGGAAAAATATAATACCCGGTTGCTACCCAGCCCTGTCCAGTCTGGCCGACTCCTCCAGTTTGCGAAAGACGAACAACGCTCCCGCAACCGTAGTAACCATTAGTCGCATCACCACAGTTCGGAGGGCCGCCATTTGGTGTCACGCCATAAATGTTGCCGGCTTGATCGCTTACCACGTTGTAGTAAGGCTGCATACCATCGTCACCGCCCAGGAAGTCATAGAGCTGGGTCAGTGTCCAAGTGCTGCCGCTGGGGGTCAACTTGAAAAAGTTGCCGCACTGAGCACATTGGGCAGTATCGAAGCCGCCGTAAGTGGTGGCGCCATACAGATTGCCCGCTGAGTCGAGTACCAGCCCGAACGGGCCAGTCCCCTGAGCACTTGCGTGGAACGTGTAAATCGTGCTCTCTTGCCATACACCGCCCGACAAGCTGACCTTAAAGACGGTGCCACATTCTGGACCGCCCACCCCGCCGACCGCGAATCGCTGAAACCATGGACAATTCGTATCCCCACCGAGGAAAGCGGTGCCATAGATATTTCCTTGCGGGTCAATAATCATCCTCGACTGGGGACTGAATCCATCGGAGAACTCAAACTTGTGGATCACTGAATAGACCCAACCATTTCCGGAGCGCTGTAAAGTGAAGACTGTGCCGCACCCTCCACCACCGCAATCAACTTTAGAATCGCCTCCATACATCGTAGTTCCATAGAGATTGCCAGCTTTGTCCATGACTAGGCCAGCCCCGGGTTCCTCGCCGTCCGGCGAGCCAGAGAACGTATGCAACACCGTTCTCTGCCATCCTGATCCTGCAGGTGTCAACTCGTACACGGTTCCCAAGCTTGAACCGCTGCACCCATTTGGGTTGCATAAATTGCCGGTGTTCCCGGTTACGCCGTACAAATTGCCCGAACTGTCGAAAACCAGAGCGCCTGACGGCTCACCGTCATCAAAACTGTAAAGAACTGTTTTCCGCCATGTGCTGTTTGAAAAGGAAAGTTCGAATACTGTTCCACCTAGCTCATTCGTACCGCCATCGGGTGTCACGCCATAAAGATTGCCGGCCGTGTCCGAGATCAAGGGACCATATGCCATCGAGGCATCCGGAGGACCACTGAAGCTATACAACGCGTTCGCTTGCAAGGGTGCGGGCGGCTGTGTTGGTTCGACCACGCCGACAGTGACGGTTATGGAGTAGGTTCCGGTTTGGTTCTTCCCGGTGACCGTTATGGGATAAACACCGGGCGGCAACGAACTGGAAGCCGTTATGGTAACGGGTGTCGACCAAATGTTGTTAGCTGTATCCATCGAGAAGGAGTTGGGGTCGACGGTCAGGCCAGAGGGTATCCCGGACATGGTGACGGCAATCACGCCGGGTGGTGGATTCCCGGAAACGGGATTAGCGCTGACGGCATACGAGACCGAACCCCCAGCCATCACGAGCGGTCTCAGAGTGCCGGGCGCCTCAAGGACAAAGGGAAGCGACGAGCTTTGTTGCTGTTGCTGTGCCTGTGTCCTTCCGCCACCACCACAAGCTGCGAACATAAGCGAAATCAGAACGACGAAAGTCGAGAAAACGCTCCATGCTGTCCACCTCGCAAGCCTACCGGGCTCTCGATTCATAGGCACTCCTCCGCATCCCCGGTATCGAGCAGGGATACGCTCTAAACCTCCAGCGTTTGGCCGTTGAACCTGATTATTACGCGCAGCGGGTTGCTGACGCGAACAGATGTTTTTGTGACCGTAGATGATTTCGACTCGTCAAAAGATGTCTGGCCTTGTCGAAGAATAGACCATTTCTTTTGGTGAGCAAAGACCTGAATGCGGGTGTGGCCGGTCGTTGACGTAACATCCCCATTACGCTCAAAACCCCTTAATGAGCGTTATGGCCTCCTGTTTACGTCAACGAACGGGCGAGCCTTAGCTTGCGATGAATTGTTCATCGGAAGTAATTGAGGGCAAGACGCATGCGGCTGGCTACGGGACGGCCATCCTTAAACGCGGGGAGGAACTTCCAGCCAGCGCAATCGTTCACAAGGTCGAGGTCTTTGTTACCGACGGCTTTCGCCGAGCGGACTTTGCCGGCGGCATCGATGACAATGTCGACCATCGTTTCCGATTGCGGCAAGGGTATCTCACCGACTACAAGGCGGCGAAGCAGAATCGCTTGGGGCTTGATGTCTGCTCGAAGATTCGGCGAGGCGAGTACCATGGAGCCTTGTGGGCGTCCGTTGCTTTCGCCCGCGGTCTCATAGATGTATGCGAACTTCTTCACGTGCAAGCGCGGTTTCGCGCCTACGCCATCGACTTGGCTTCGTATTCCGGCGGTTCGTGCATTCAAGATAAGTGAACGAATGCGGTCGAGATCTGAAGGCGGCCACATCTCGGCAAGTGCCTCCCAAGCCTGCTGCTCACGACCGCTGTACAGGTACGCCCAGACGATTTCCAGTACCTTAATCTTCGTCAGCCGCCGATGATGCATCTGTTCCACGGACAACGATGGCGTTGGTGACAGTTTCCCATCGCTGTTCTTAAAATCGCCCAGCTGTGTGGAATCAAGCTCTCCGCGCAGTTGCGCGATCTGGTGATCGAAGAGCGATTGAAACTCTGCGCTAACATCGATCAACTTGTGCTTCTCGAATCGAAGCACGATGGTCGGAGGGAAGTCCAGTTCACCGGCGGAAAGCCGATCCATCCCATTCATCGCACTGGCGTCGTCGGTCCAGATTTCAATGCGTCCATCTAGATCGGTGTCGGCGGCGCTGAAGGAACTGCCTCCACTGACGGTGCGCAGCAGGCGAGGCGGCTTATCCAGCGAATATATCTTGTAGGTCACAAACCAATCTGCATCGGAGTTCTTAACCTGAAGCGCAACGATGGGAGACTCCAATCCGAGGTCGACGCCTAAAGCGTCGATATCGACCGCCGCCGCCTCCGGCACAACTGGCAGTGAGTCTTTGCCCCACTCCAGCGTCGCGGAACACGCCCGCATCGCAAATCCTTCCTTCTTGGCCGCTCCAACGGTTACTTTGACGCCGAAAAAGCTGGTTTGAAATGCACCGAATCCGTCACTGCACAAGCCTTGCCGCAGTTGCGCGTGCGTCACGACCGGCGTTGCCAGAAAAAGCAAAAGCGCCGCTGTTCGCGGGGAGCTTCGGAGTGCCGGCATTGGATTTCCTCGGTGGGCAAACATCTTGATTATGCCCCATGTCCTGTCAGTTGGCGAAAAATCTTAGTGTCCTATCGACAAGTGCCCCGGCGTTAAAATATTGCCGTCATGATAGGAAAGCCCACGCGGAGGCAATTCGACCTAGCCCTCGAACAAAGAGTTCACCACGACCTTGAGTTTTTGTTTTTGGAGTACGGGGCGACCGTAACCGCTAATACAGTCGAGCCATTCGGCATTTCTGAGCTCACAGTTGAAACCGATAGCGTGGCTGAAATTCACGAAAAATAAACGCGATGCTGACTATCGGATACTGGCGGCTCCCCGCAGGGTAGATGGAGTGTGGGAATTGCTACACGTGGCCTTGGCAGCTTCTACCGGCGACGACGCCAAGTCTCTCGTCGTTCCGGTCTATTACGATGATGAGCCAACAGAACTTTCCTACGTCGGCCTGACGAGGGTAGCCGAGATCATGAAGCCTAGATTCGCGCAGCTGGAGCGTGCTTTCGCGCCGGAGAATTATCCGGCGACTCACTCTCGGATGGTCGAAATTGAGAGACTGGTTCATCCCAGATAGACAATTGTTGCAAAATTGCGGCAGCGCTCATTTGACCAGCGGGTCAAAACGTGTAAACGCCTGATTTCGTCAGTTACGCCTTTGCCTCTCCAGCAGGCTGTGCGAACATGGCCTGTGCCAAAAGAGCTAATCCGTGCAGTGACGAAGGTTGTCGCCGGAATCGCTGCCGTGGTTTTTATCCTTGCTCGTTTTACAAAGACAACAGGGGTGCTTCTGTTCGCGGGTTCAGTCGTTGTGCTATTGGTTTGCTTCGGCGTGCTAAAGCTGTTGGAGGACGATGATGAGAACACTGGCTATTGGCCACATGATCCGAAGCAATGATGGTGCTACGGGGACTTGAGTGTAATCGCCTGTTTACAACAGTTACGCGAGTGTATCAGAATCACTCGCATGAGCCGCGCCTTCATCGTTGCACCTTTCCTACTCATTACAGCCGTCGCGTTGTGCCAGTCCACGGAGAGTCCCTGTTGGAAAGCGGCGGAGACACAATTAGAGATGAACCGTTGTGCGAACTTGGACGCCCAAGCGGCGGACGGCGATTTGAACCGCGTGTATGGGGAGTTACTTTCCAAACTGAAAAACGACCTCGTCGCCACGAAAAAGTTGCAAGCCGCGCAACGTGCGTGGATTGTTTTTCGAGAGGCCCGCTTACAAGAACTCTATCCGTCAGAAGACAAGCGGCAAGAGTACGGAAGCATATTTCCGATGTGCTACGCGCAAGCGAATGTCGCCATTACTAAGGAAAGGACGGCGCAGCTTCGCAGAATGCTGGACGACAAAGACCCCTGTGACCTTTCGGGAAAGTAGGGGGTTCTGAGTGTAACGGCCTGTTAACATCACTTGATAACATCACTTGACTCGCTGGGAGGCAATACTCAAACAAAGGAGACCAGAATGGGTTCTCTGTTCGGCTGGACTGTCGCGGTGTTCGCCGTCGTTTGGATAGCTTTGGCGATCCGAGGAATTTCGCGCCAATCCAAGCGGGGGGAGCGCTTCAATTGGATGGTTTGGGTAGGCGGATTTTTTGTCGTGTTGGGCGCATCAGGGTTCTTTGGGGCAGCATTATCTTCAGTTGGGATGGTGAAGCTTCCACCTTCATTCGAGTGGCCTCCGGGGTACGTGAACGGGGTGGTTACGTCACCAAGTGGCCTTCGCATTGTGCCGCTTGAACCATCAGGCCGCGTTCAGGTTTACGGCTCCGATTGGCGGTACTTACGGGGCTGGCAGGTCACTGCGGAAGGTGGGCCGTTCAAAATCGTCACTTCGCAGCCCGAGAAAATTGAAGTCTATACGTTACGCGGGAGTCATCATTTTACATACAGTGAAGCTGGGGAACTTCTGGCAACTGAAACGTACACACAACCATATGACTCCGTGCTCAATGCAGGGCGTTCGCAGGTAGTGTCCACGTTTCCACTTCTATGGCCGTTCTCAAGTCCGTTCTTATCCATTGGACTGGTAGTGATCGGCGGGGCGGGGCTGAGGTTATCGAAGTGGCTCCGAAGTCGTCCTACCATGTGAACGAGCGGTTCAACTGTTGAAAAATCCCCATAGCACTCACCGACCAGCGGTCAAAACGCGAAATGGCCTCATAACAGAAATCGACCGCAATCGGACCAACGGCATTTGATAAAGTAGGTCCCGTCCCGACGCGCTATGCTTCGTGCAATGTCCGCTATCGACTGGCTGATCTTAGCCCCTGGCGTACCCGTTATACCCATCTTCGTTACGTGGTGGCTTCCGTGGGAAAGGTGGATACCGTGGGCAAAGTTGCCCAAAGCCGCCGTCGGGCCTTACGCCCTGTATCTCTTCTTCGTGGCGTTCCATTTTGACGATAACCATCGATACTGGTGGTTGTACTACGGCTGGCTGGCGGTTGCAGGTGTGGTGATGTCGATTATGGCTGTGGTTGAGAACGTTAAGCGAAAAGAGGAGACTCCTCAGAAGCCATAGCTGTTGTTACATCCCCATTGCACTCACCGAGCCCAGCCGGGGGTTTTGAGCGCAATCGCCTGCTTACGACAGTTACAATCAAATGCCAATGCGTTACGCGGAACTTCTTGATGGCGTTTGGGTTTCTGCTTTCTGACAAAACAGCTTTGTTCGGAGGCATCGGCGACCAGAATGCTTGTGCGGTAACGTGGTGCCCCGCCGAGTTACTCAGAAGGGAGCAAGATGAAATTCCTCTCTAGTCCGCGCTTTCTTGCAGTGTATTCGGGCATACTAACCATAACGTTCGCCATCGTTCTCCTTGGCGGCGCTGCAATGCTCCGCAACCAAACCTTCGGAGTCATTACGGCACGCAGAATCAACATTGTCGAGCCTGACGGTACAGTTCGCATGACGATTTCCAATCGAGCGGATTTCCCCGGTGCTTGGAATCGGAAGAAGGAGTACCCGCGTCCAGATCGCAGAGAGGCAGCGGGGATGCTATTTATGAGCGAGGAAGGATCGGAGCAAGGAGGCTTTATCTGGGGGGCGAGCCAATTGCCGGATGGAAGCATTCAAAACCACGCAGCACTTGAGTTTTGATCAGTATGAGGAGAATCAGATTTTTGCCATCGATGCTGGACAGGAAGGCAAGGATAAATTTTCGCAGATCACCATGACCGATCAGGGAGATTTCCCTATCGAAGAGAAAAGGAAGGCGAATGAGGAGATCGAAAGGTTACCCGCTAATGAGCAGGATGCGGCATGGAACAAGTTCTTTGTTGCTCATCGTCACGATGTGAGGAGGCTTGCTCTAGGTCGAAACAGGGATGGGTCGGTGGGCCTTGAGCTACGGGATCAAAATGATCGCGTGAGACTTGCAGTTACAGTGCGGCCGAATGGAGAATCTGTTCTTCAGTTTTTCAATGAGGACGGGAGAGTCGCGCGTGAGTTAACCAGCGCGAGTAAATAAGCTGCTTGGCACTTCCGATTGCCCTGTGATCGGCACTCGGAAACCGCAGGTGGCGAAAATCTCTATTGCACTTATTGACCGGTTTCGATTCGGCTTGCCCTGTGGCCGGGTCAGCCACGGAATTGGTATTTCCTTTAACTCAATTTCTCGTAAGAGTTGTCGGTAGTGGCTTTCGACTTCTGCCAGTTCCCTCCGGCGTCGGCGACTCTTGAGTTCGAGGCAAGCCAGGACCGAAGGCGTGGACCTCGTCATAGAAGGGCCACTTACGAGTTGTCGGGCCAGCCCAGACCGGTCAACACCGCGAACGAAAGATCGGGTGTGCTAAATTCGGGTCCAGCCAGAAACGCCACACCTCCAGCAGACTGGTTCAGCGCACGCAGTTGGTCCAGAACCCGATCCGCTCCGGCGGCAGCAGCGGCCCTAAGCGCTAATCCGAGACCCAGGGGAGAATTAAACCAAACCACGCTCCCCGAGCCGCCTGCGTACATCGTGGCTGCTGTGCCCGTAAGTACGACCATCGGGCCGATCAGTTCCTGAAAGTCCAAATCCTTTCGCGCCAGCGTCCATACTGACGTGCCCCACTGTTTCGCCCATCCCGGACCCCACGAAGCAGAGCCGGGAGATTTCTTGAGAACGTCGACCTTCCCGAGGGCTGACGCGCCTCCGCCCGCGAGACTGTATGCAATGTGGTACTCCATCGAAACGCCCTGTCGCTTGAGCGTGAACGAGCCCCAGCCTCCACTGAAAACCAGAAGAGACAATCCCTTGCTGTCGGAGCCCGTCAGTTCCCACGAGGTGCGATTCAGAGCTCCAGCGGGAGTATGGACATGCGCTGGCGTGGTGATGGGGTCGGGCGGCTTTGAGATATTGGCGAAGAGATCTCTTGCCAAAGCGTCCGTATCGATATGCATGAGGGGGTAGGCATATTTCAAAAGAGCGCGGAGCGTCCGCTCGTGCGGGTCCACATGCCCGTCGACGCTCAATCCCTCATCCTGGGCATGCTGGCGCTGAAAACGGAGAATAGCCTGGTATAACTCTTCGCTCACTACCCCCCATCGTAGAGAGGACTTCAACTTTCCGGTCAATGACGTCCAGGGACCCGAACCCGCACCACCACTGGTCTCGGGGATCTTGTTGAGCAGATCCTGCACCATCTGTTGATCGCTGGTTGTGTTATAGCACTGCCGTTTGTCCGGTCCGTATTTTCCGACCGAAGCCTTTAAGTCGTCTTCTTCGTAAACCGTACCCTTCACGATTAAATTCCCTCCTCGGTATTCAACCGGAATCTCCTTTTTGACCGAACAAATGGCTGCCATTGTCCCGCCAATGTCTTTTCGCGTCAATGTGAAACATTTTTTACCCGGATCGCCGCCAACCCGGTACGAAATGACCGTACACGGGTGGCAGTGGAATCATGCTCGGCACTGGAGTGTGACAACGATGCCCACGCCTTGGAATTTCAACGCTCGCTAGGATGCCAACAGACAATGAGATTTCGCCTTCCGCGCGGGGGCGGTTTCTTCTGCCGGACAAACGAGATCCCACGCTTCAATTCTGCTGTTAGATCTATGTCCTCCGTTGCCGCGTGCACCGGCTTGCCGGTTCGCGACCTACAGATGTGTTGGGGAGTCTCTTGTACGAAAATCGACTCGGTGAGGAAGATCTGCGCGGATTGCGGGAAGAGAAGATGAAGTTAATCCGCTCTTTAGCTCAGTTTCTCAGAGACAGCGCAACCTGATCTGCATTCTGAGCGCTAAGGCCTTACAGTTACTAAGACCGAGAGTAAATTTCCACAGCAATGGGATGTCATGCGATCTGTGAAAATCTGCGGTTTGGGGGATGGGGTGCAGGGGAAGGGGGGCAACCGTGCATCGCGAGAGTTGGAATTGGAGCCCCCCTTCCCCTGCATCAGCAATGTAGAAGCATTGCATGCATGGATCATGGATCGGAGCGCTCGGCCTTGGGGATGTCGAGTCAATGTTGGGAACGAATGTGCAAATGGTTGCGGATGAAGTTTTCTGCCGGATGCCGAACAATGGCAGCCAGCGGAGGCGTCCCGCCGCTACGAGTTGTAATGGCCAAACACACGATGTTTTAAACCAGAGTCTCGAGCGGCGGGATGTGCTTTGCTTCCACAACGAATACTCAGATGAGGTCGAATAGGACTCTACTTGTAAGGGTTTCGCGGGAGCAGGGCCAGCCTCGGCACGATCGGCACGATGTGAATCGACAAGGAGGAAGGAAAGCACTATGTCAGAAAACAGTACCACCCATCCGGAGCCTGAGTTTGTAGCGTTCGTGGGCATCGATTGGGCAGATCAGAAGCATGCGTGGTGTTGGCAGAGGGCCGGCGCGACGCAGCGTGAACATGGAGAAGTGGAGCACACGCCGGAAATGGTGGAGGCGTGGGTGAGCCAACTGGCTCAACGATTCGGCCCTGGGCCAATCGCGGTGGCCGTGGAGCAAGTGAAGGGAGCACTGGTGTTCATGCTCAGCAAGTATGAGTGCATACATCTGTTTCCGGTGCCTTCCACCATGTCCGCCAGCCTGCGGAAGTCGCTGTACCCGTCCGGATGCAAGGACGATCCGCGGGACGCCGAGCTGCTGCTGGATCTGCTGTTGCAGCATCGGAAGAAGCTACGCCGTTTGACGCCGGATAACGAGGTGACCCGCCGGATCCAGAATCTGGTGGAAGAGCGCCGCACCTTGGTGGACGAAAAAACGACGCAGCTGAATCGTTTAACGGGATATTTGAAGTTGTATTTTCCGCAGATGTTGGAGTGGTTTGAAAAGCTGGACACGAAGTTGGTGTGTGACTTGTTGGAGCGTTGGCCTTCGCTGGAGGAGTTGCAAAAGGTACCGCCCGCAGAGCTACGGAAGTTCTTCCGTCAACGTCGAGGCCGGCATCAAGAACTCACCGAGTGGCGACTGGAGGGCATTGGCCAGGCCATGCCGGCCATTCGGGATCGAGCCGTGCTGGAGGCGAAACGGGCGATGGTGCAAGTGAGCGCACAACTGCTGCGCACGTTGCTCGAGGGGATCGCGAATCTGGACCGCAAAATCGAGGAGGCAGCGAGCACGCATGCGGATTTTTTCATTTTTAAGTCGCTGCCCGGAGCGGGCAGCGCGTTGGCGCCGCGCTTGTTGGCCGCTTTGGGCTCGCAACGCGCGCTATGGCAGCGCCGAGGAGGTACAGAAGCATAGTGGGATCGCACCGGTGATGGAGAAGAGCGGAAAGAAGAAGTGGGTTCATTTCCGCTGGGCCTGCCCAAAGTTTCTGCGGCAAAGTTTTCACGAATGGGCGGGACACTCGATCTCGCAGTCGATCTGGGCACGCGCCTACTACCAGCAACAGCGAGGCCGAGGCAAAGACCACAACGCGGCGGTGCGCGCCTTGGCCTTCAAATGGATTCGCATCCTATTTCGATGCTGGCAAGATCGAGTAGCTTATGACGAGAACAAGTATCTGGCGGCACTGGCCAAGCGCGGCTCGCCGCTGAGCTCTGTCCTCACAGTTACTGCGGCCACCTTGTGAAATAGTTGTGGATTCTTATGTGAGAAGGTAATTCGGCAACATAAAAAACTGTTGACAAAGTTACTCAGATGTCTGTTAACAGAAGTTATCGTGGCGAAGGCCAAAAACTGTTGTAACATCCTGATCCGGAGCTGGTGATGTCGTGCGCCCAGCTTGCACTTGCCAAGGCGGAAGGAATCGAAAACCGGAATCAGCAGGAAGAAAGAAGCTTAGACAAGCCACTCAAGTGTTGTGCGGACAACCTAGGAGGCACCATGAAGAGGCTGTTGCTGTTATTGCTGCTAACTGCCCTGCCCGTTTTTGCAGGCGACGTCACCGGGGCGCATGCCAATGTCGTCCTGAACGACGGCCACTACGTCATCACCATCACCAACGATTCCACCCGCAACATCAAGGAATGGGACATCGTTGAAGCTCGCACGACCCTCACGGGAACTTCGCGGGGAGGTTACAGCAAGAACTACGGTGCCACAACTCCGTTGCGGCTCGCTCCCGGCGAATCGGAAAGCTACGACGCCAAGGTCGTCGAGAAAAACGAGATCATTGGCGTTGAGGTCGCGTATGTGATCTACGAAGACCGCACCGCGGAAGTCAACGACGAACAGGCTTTCACCGACGCGATCAGGGCAAGAAAACAGCAAGCCGACACGGAGCGCAAGATTGCCGACACGCTCGCGGCGGCCTCGGCAGACAGCAATCCGGAAGCACGGGCATCCGCGCAGCTTGCCTCCCTTGCCAAAAGCACGACACCCAACAATTCGCTTGCCCTGTTCGCGCAAGGGGCGCTCAACAGCATCAAGCAGCAGCCGCAGACTCAGCGTCCGGCGTTCATCCGCAGCGAGAGTGAACTCGCAAAGAAACGGGCGGCAGACGACGCCGAGTACGCCAACGTCAGGAGGCTTCAATGAGCTGTCGCAACATCGCCTTGTCACTCAAAATGCCGCCGACTGGCGTTTTGAGCGAAATGGCCTGATAGCGACAGTTGACCACGAGAAGTCGAAGTTCGCGGATCATCACTCCTCGCGCCGGAGCAAAGCCTTCTTCGTGTACTGCGCTGGTAAGGACACGATGGGATCTGTTAACTTCGCCTGACTATTGCGGTGACCAACGAGGCGAACATAGCCGAGGCAGCTGCCGCGATCCGCTTCAAGAGCTTTGATCTCCGCAACATTGTCAGGCGCCACCGCCCGCTGCCAGTCCAACCAAACATGCCAGCCATTCGGCATCGTGTCGGCAACGTCGATGACCATGATGCCCGTTCGCTCCCAATGCCGCCGCCACCAAGCTGCCGAATGCAGGCACCAAAGGTCATGAGTCCACCAGTCGCATAGGTGATCGGGCGGGGCACTTTCGATTTCGTGGATCAGCCCGGCACCCGCTATTCCCACCTGGCCGCCTGGCTTAACAAACCGAGCAAGGTAGTTCAGGTACAGGTCGTCGGTCCCGAAATAACAGACGGAGTCTACACAGACAATGGCGTCGAAAAAGTCCGGAGCAAAAGGCAGCGACCGGGCATCGGCACTCAAAGGAAACACCCCATCCTCGACGCCCGCATCCCGGACGCGCTGCATGTTCTCCACAGCACTAAACCAAAGGTCTGTAGCCCAAACCTGCACTCCGAACTCCCGCCGCAGAAAAATTGACGACGATGCTCGCCCGCAGCCGAGGTCCAACACTTTCATGCCGGACCGCAGGTCCAGTTCGGACGTGAGCCATTCGGTCAGCCACAGCGCATTGGCGCCGCCGCTGGCGCTGGCGAGAACCCAGTCCGGGTGGTATTGCGAAGAGCGGGGAAACCGCTCGGAGACGAGTTGCGGGTCCGTGGTCACGTAGGTCTCCCTTGCCGCGAAGTATACCGCCTCTATTGTTCGGCTACCTTGCTGGAGTGAGTCTCCAACTGGCGATAAATCCCCATTGCGCTTAAAACCCCTCAATGAGTGCTCGTCCGCTATCGGCCAACAGTTGGCTGTTTATTCCCGCATGCTTGGGTGCGGGTTACGCAATTCGCTCGCAGCGCGATTCGCGATCTGATCCATTAGCCGTGATACGAGCGCATCTTCCGTCACAGTATCTTTTTCAGTGACAATGCCGGATGCCAACGACTCGGGATCTCCCGCACGCACAATTCTATAGTTCACGGTTGCTTCGTTAAGCAGGCGCCGCATGTCTGGAGGTTGGTCCACTCTGCCTACCGTCACACCGGTGCCGACGGCACCTGGCGGCATAGTGCCAACCCCGGGTGTGCCAAGCGACCGAACGTCGACCAGCTGTGTATAAACGACGAAGCCACAGCCTTCCTTCTGCACCTTTGGATCGGGGCTGCTGCTCGACTCGAGTGCAACAATCGCAATTCGTGCTGCCGTACCCTTGGTGACCTCTTTCTTTTTATTTGTTCTCTCCAGCGCCCTGATCAATTCCTTCTGCTGCCATTCGGGACTCACCGACTGATGTGAGCGGTTCTCCAGCACTGCGACGCAGAGTCGGATCGGCTCGTTACTCTGAGCGGCAAGCGCTAACGAGAAAAAGAGAACAACTGCAAGTGACAGATGCCGCATCTGCTTGGCTCCATTGCAGCGCTAGACTCGGACATCGGAATTGTACCTCTCCACGAACAACTGGCGTGAAATCCCCATTACACTCATCGAGAGTCATGGTGGAAATCGCGTCACGCTGACGGCGGTCCCCACACGAACTGTATTCCGTTCGTCTTGAGTGTCCTCAGCAGCACCTCACGGTTTTGCTCAGCCTCATGATGATTGCCGCTGTCCAAGCCTGCCGTTTCGAGCATGACAATGAGTCCGAAGGGCCAATCTGAAGTTCTTGTTCGTTCCAACACATCTCCTACTGATTCAGGCTTGACCTTAGGGCCGTGCGCTACGTGAGATATGAGAACCTCAATCCCTTGAGTGCTTATCACCAAGATTGGATTCCTCCATTCGGACCACTCCATCCTAGAGTATGTGACGTACTTCCTCGCATCAGGTTTGGCAACTCGGTTCGAAAGCGGCAGGGACGGAGGTAACGTTCGGGGTGGACTGGGGTTCGTACAGCAGCAGAGACACATGCACACCACGCCGATGAAAGAGAGAAAAGCCGCACGGAGCATAGCGCATCTTCAGTGCTGAGATTAGCACTTCTGACGGTGGCTGGCGTAACATCTCTATATCACTCGTTGACCCGGGCCGAGGGATTTTGAGTGCTCTCGCCTGTTTGCGTCAGTTATTCTGAGTTAAGGCAATCGGATGGACGGATTTGCCGCGAGTGTTCAAATGACAACGCGAGAAAAGCGGGTTTGCATTGCAGTGACAGCCGTGTATTTCATTGTGTGCTTTGGCGGGCTGTTTTTCTACACCTATGGCAGTTATTTCTGTTCGCGACCCGGAGGCCCAACCCATCTCGCTCAGACGTTCCGACTCACCATAGCGTGTACCGTCTGGGGATTCTTTGCTGGTGTCTGCGGAAAGTTCGCTGCGAAGAAGACGGCGAAGCGTTGGCTGGCAGCAGCCGTGACTGCCTTGTTGGCATTAATTGGATTTGCCTCGATCCCGTTCTGGCTTTACCAAGGGTTCCCAGAAGGTTTCTTGTTTGAGGGAACATGGGCGGACGTGAGTTGCTTTTTTACCGAAGGGTACGGATTCATGTTCCCGATACTCGTTGCACCACCGCTCGCGCTGGCGACTTTCTTGGGAGAGTTGATTATTCTCAGCAAGTGTCCACGGTCCATCTGGCTTCAACCCGCCGCCGCAAACACCATAAGTGTTGCCGGGGTTTTGAGCGCAATGGCCTGTTTCCACCAAAGTAGGAGAACGCCTGAAGAAACGCACGCTGCGTTAGGCTGAAGAAACCGACGAGCGCATGCGGCGCAATTGCAGGATCAGTTCCGTGAACAACAACGGAAGAACCCAAGATGCCCAGCCAACTGTCACTGCGCGGTCGCCAGCCGGCTGCAGGCGGTCACCTGGATAGTAGTCGTTCAGCACGCGAAAGGTGACAAATGCGAAGGTGACAACGTAAGCACGGACCATCCACTGTTTGTGAATTTGCACGCGCCCCTTCAAGATTGCGTAAAGTGCCATCGCTGCTGACGTAAACCAAGCCGTGGCCATCCCGAGAAGGGCGAAACCAAAAGCCCAGCCGAGTGTGGTTCCTATCGCCATGCGATATGCGCCAACTGAGCCGACGGCTACGCCGCACAAAAACACCCTTCCCATCCACCTATGCAATCTGGCATAGCGTTGTCGAAATCCCGTCCAGAACTGCCATGGGCCAGTAAGCAACGCCACCGTACCCCCTGTGATGTGCATTAGCAGCCACCCACGCAGCGCCCAATGGTTGGGGGCACCATCGTTGTAAACCGATTCGTTGTAGTGCAGATACAGAGGGACAACGTAGTTGATAACAAAAACTAGAGCGACGACTAGGATTGCGGCCGAGCCGAAGACTTTAAGTGTGACGTTAGCCGTCCGTTCCTTCCCCGACGTCGTAACCGCGCTGGAAGCTGTCATTAGGGATGCTCCGGTTGCAGGGAATAATTGCATCCTCGGCTGCACCATGCAAGAAAAATCGTGGTTGCGAACGGGTGTCGTTGCCCGAGTCCGAAAACAGCCTCTGAAGAAAAACTCGCATTTCTGTTCTTCAGTTGGCGAAAAATCCCCATTGCACTCAAAATCCCGGTCTCAGGGTCAAAACGTGTAATTGGCCTGTTAACAGCAGTTGACTTCCGGTTTGCTCGTGACTCGACCGGAATCCAACTGTCGTCAGCGCACTTGCTGCATCATCATTAACGGGGCTCTTCTTCGAATATGACGACGCTTTTATCTAGCGGCAACTCATGTGTGTGGAGTTCCGCAGGCCCGTCACTCGTGGTTTTGCTGCTGTACCGGTCGATGAGATAGGGCACGCCTTCACCGGCCAGAAGCTTCGACGAAGTAGTGACTTCAAAATGCAGATGCGGTTCTCGAGCATCGCCGGAAGCGCCGACGCGGCCGAACACCTGCCCACGCCGTACACGATCCCCTGCTTTCACGCGCAAACTCCCGGGTTGCAAATGCATGTAATAAGCAAACTGGCCGCCACCCAGGTCCAGCGTAATGGTATTGCCCGCCACCGTTTCCAACGTAATTGGCACGGCGGGATGGAACGCGTCGCCGTGTCCGGGGATGTTCTCGGGAAGTCCGTCTCTGGCGTTGACAACGCGGCCGTCCGCAGCGGCAAGCACTTCTTTTCCGTAGGAGTAATAGGAGTGTATGTCCCGCGCGTCGCCAGAAAATGCCACACCATCCTTGACCTGTTTCCAGTCGATGGCGAATCGGCGAGAGTCGACCGGCTGCCCATCGAGAATGACGACTCCACGCCGGTGATGATTGTCCTGATCGTTGCTGGGCCCGTCTTCCGCGAGCCAGTCGGCTCCTTCTACCGGCGGGCCGAGCACACGCAACTCAGTCTGATGTGTGGAAATGACCGCGCCTTCTTCTGGAGCGTAAGCCGCGGTAACGCGATGGAGCAGTCTGTCGGGAATATGTGAGCCGCGCTCGAACGCAACGGACATAAAGGCGATCGCGCTCTGGCCATCCGCGATAACGAGCCTGTCTTTGGGGTCAGACAGCGCCCTGCCGCCTAGAGGCTGCAACATGGTTTCCAGTTGCACCGCTTCAAAGGTCGCAATCGGTTGGGAAGTTCCCGCATCCGCGTCGATCAGGTCAATCCGACTCAGCGAAACGGGCATGGGCATGAAGTTGGTCAAATGCAACTCGTACATCAGATAGACATGCGGTCCGCTCGGGAATGCCGTGGGCTCGAACGGCACCCGCATCTCGACCTGTAGTGGCCACGGAGGCCGATTGGCCGCCGTTTTGTTGTCGGACGCCTGATTTTGGGTTTGAGCGATAGCAGGATATGAGCAAAGCCACGCAGCTGCGAAGAGGATGTATTGGCGCATGCTCGCGGTACGGGTTTTGCGACCAAAAAGTTTCCTATTTCCGGTCGGATGGAACGGCAAACCGGAAGTAATCCCAGCCGCCAACCGCTAGGCAATCGTCTCAACTGGCGAAAAATCGCCTTTACGCTCAAAACCCCTTAATGAGCGAAATGGCCTGTCTTCGACAGTTATGCTTGCAAGACCGTTCCCAATGCGCGTTCCACTACCGGGATAACGAATGCCTCTGAATCCTCGCCTAGGGTCGTCTCGGTTCCTGTATGCACTTGTTGCAGCAGGCGGTGTGCTCGTGGTGGCCCTGATGTCCATACCAGTACTCGACGGGCCCCATTCACGACAGCACGCAAACGAGGCAGCAGCAGTGGGCAAACTCCGAACTGTAACTACACTTGAGGAGAAGTTTGCAGCCACATACGCTGAGAAGGGCTTCGCGTGCGAGTTGCCGGTACTAAGGCCAGCGGAAAGCGTCCAGAACTCTGTTGATTATGACCCGTTGCGCTTTCTCACAACCGGAACAAGCGCAGGGTACAAGTTCGTGGTCGGCAACTGCCGTACCGACGCGAAGGGAGTCGTTGGTCACTACGAGGCCACAGCCGTGCCTGTCGAGCGCGGCAAAACGGGCTTTCATGCGTTCTGCACAGATGATTCCGGTTTGCTCTGGTATGACGCCGAGGGGTCTGCGACAAACTGCCTAGCATCGCGTCGAGCACTTCAATAGTGAGACGTGCGCGTAATTGGCGAAAAATCTCCATTGCACTCACCGAGCCCAGCCGGGGGTTTTGAGCGCAATCGCCTAATTGCAACAGTCTGAACTGGTAGACTGCGCTGCGGGGTGCAGTAACCATGCGTGAGTACGACATGATTGCGGAGTTATCGCCTGATTACGTCAGCTGGACTTGTCCAGATATACTCGCAGCATCCGCAAAATGGGTACTCGCCTCACTCAAACCGAAATGGAAAGGCTTCGGGACGACGAAACGGAAAGGCTTCGGGTTCCGAAGCGTTCGCGTGCTTTTTGGCGTCTCGCATCGCCCCAAGTTATCAACTACGAATTCCGTGGGCAGTTCGGGCATCCCATAAGTTATGCGTTTGTGCAGCTTGAATGCGTTCCTGCGGTCGAGTTGAGTTTCGAGTCACGAGCTATGTGGCCTTCCACAGTGTCGAAGGAATATCGAGCAAAGCTCGAACGGGCGGTAGCGGAAGCTGTTGCCGACGTATTGCTTGAAGGTGTTGACCAGCACTCCGGCTGTACAGTTGTGCTCATGGAGGTGCGCTACGATGAGGTCGGCAGTAGCGAAGCTGCCTTTATGAAGGCGGCCAAGGCTGCGATTCGGGAATTGCTTGCAACCAAATGGGCGATTGTGAGTGGGCAGACCCCAGATTTTTCCTGAGCCGTTGATGTAACATCTCGATTGTACTCACAACTCGATGTGTCCCATCGATCGGGTAATACTGAACCTTTCGTAATCTCGATCCGCCTGCCACCGTGCGCTACCTTGTCCTCGTGCTTCTGCCCATGTTTCTCAGACGCAATTTCAAGCAAGACAGGCGGCGACGAAAACGTCAGTTGCTCAACACCTCTGTCCGTGTATTCACCAAATCTGGGCGCATTGAAGCACTTGGGGTCAATATTAGCGACGTCGGTATGTGCCTGTTTACTATGGCAAATCTGCCTTTAGGCTCTCAAATTCAGCTCGAATTTCTTCCGCCCCGATGCACGAGCCTGATGAGAGTGTGCGCGACTGTGCGCCATCGCGCTCTGTATCTGTACGGAATCGAGTTTGCGGCGGATTCAGATCAAAGCCCTGTTGATAGTGTAGATGGGAAGGATAGGCAGGAGTCGATGCTTCCTTCGCACTCATAGTCGGGCCATTGTGTTAGGGCGCTCTCGTTCCTGATTCAGCCCGACTGAAGATAGCTGTTGTAATTCGCCATTGCACTCACCGAGCCCAGCCGGGGGTTTTGAGCGCAATGCGTTTGTCAACTTGATTTGGCCCCTTTCGATCGTCTCATTTGGCCCCACCCCAACCTTAGTTATTAGGCTCGTAGAGAAACCAGCAGCAGTCGGGGCTGTGGGAAAAGTGGGAATCGCGCGGGTTGTGCGCGATTTCCAAGGGCGGTGGGAAGGGAGGAAAACCTGCTTTTGGTTTTCCTCGCTTTCCACGGACCGGCTTTTTCCACAGCCCGGCGGCCGCCGCGTTTTGTTTTTTGCAAAAAGCATCGATCGTCACTTAGCTCCTGCGGACTCCAAGCCCGCGTCCCGATCAGAACATCGACGGCGGTGTTGCCCCCTCCGGATCGAACACGTGTTCAAACGGAAGGTGTTCGCCCGGCTTCTTGGTACCCAAGTTGACCTCGAACTCGGTGAGATTGCTTCCCAGGTTACTAGCGTCACGATGTCCGCCAGCCTGGTTTCTACCCACCTCCGTCCTTCTTGATGCTCATCCTGGTGGCATCGCCCCATCTCGACAGCTCGACGGAATGCCGTATCGTGGTCCTCACTTAAGAAGAGGTAAACCGATTCCTTCCAGCCACGTAACCCTTCTTTTCCTTCCGCCATGACGGCCCAACGAAGGTGAGCGCGATACCACTGTTTCGTGGTCATTTCTTGCCGCCTTTCTTCTTCTCCAGGGTTCTTCGGAAGCGATAGGATTCCGTGCCGGTCTCGATGATGTGTGCTTGATCGGTCAGCCGGTCGAGCATCGCTTTGCAGAGTCGCGCGTTCGGGAACATCGTGGTCCACTCCGAGAAGGGTAAATTCGTGGTGACGATCACGGCCGCTCTTTCCGCTCTCCCGGCAATGATCTGAAACAACATCTCAGCGGCGGTCTCTGGCATCGCCACATACGCCAGCTCGTCGATCACGATCAACTCGTATCGAGTCCACCGTTGTGTGACCCGATTGAGTTCATTGTTGTTCTTGGCTTCGATCAGTTCGTTCACCATCTCGGCCGCGGTGGTGAAACGCACCCGTTTCCTCTGTCGGCACGCCTCCACCGCCAGTCCGGTCGCCAGGTGGGTTTTGCCCGTTCCGGCTTCCCCAAGAAAAATGATCGGCTCACTGCGCTGCAAATAGCCGCCCTCGGCTAGGTTCCGCACCACCGCAGCCGGAATGTGCGGGACATCGCCGAACGCAAACCCTTCCAGTGTCTTCACTTTAGGAAAGTGCGCCTCCTTGATGCGCCGGACCACCGTGTTGCGTTCTCGCTCTTCTACTTCCATCCCCAGCAACACTTCCAGATAGTTGAGATGGCCCTGCTTTTCTTTGATGGCTTGTTCCGCCATCGGTACAAACTGTCCTGCAATCGTCGCCAGTTGCAGTCGTTTGGCATATTGCCGAATCGTGGCTTGCTGCACAGAAACTGTGGCGGCGCTCATTGAATCACCCCCCGGGCGGAATATCTTTCCAGCAACTGGTCGTAGTGCTCGGTCGTGGGTTGCGGTCGGTCATAGGATCGCAAGACCCCGATGTCGACCGCTTCGCCCGCTGCGCGCTTCCCGCTTCGTTCCGCGGTCAACAGCAGACGCAGCGCCTCGACGTCAAAACAACTCAGATCCAGAGCCTTTTCCAGCGCTTCCTTCAGTGCTGGATATCCATACTGACGGCCCAGCAGCAGCGCCTCGATCATTGCTCGGGTGCCTCCTTGTTTTCCTCGGCGTTGCTTCAGCATCTCCCAATAATGATCGAAGCTCGCCGGCCAGCGCCCCTGTGCCCGCCACTGCTCCAGCGGTGTCGAACCCGCAAAAGCCCCAGGCTTCTTCGTCAGCGCGTCCAGATAGTGCTCCAGGTTCAGTACCTTCTGTTGTCGGTTGAAACAGCGTTCGTGTCGGGCTACACACTGTCCCTGGTGCCAGATCTCCACGTACGTCGAGTGCACCTTGGCTTGCACTTCCACGCCCACCGGAACGGGCGCCGAATAGAAGTTGGTCAGCACCCGCACACATCCGCTCCCATTCACCTGCGGAAAATGTACCGACGCTAGATCAAAGCCTTCCTCCGCCAGGCTGCGCAGGTGTTCTCGCTCCACCGTCATCCCTGCACCTACCGACTGACTCCGCTCCCCGATCCATCGCTCCTCATCCCGCCTGGATTCTTCCCGCAAGTGCAGGTTCAGAGCCTCCCAGTTGGCCACCTGTGGCACCGGCACCATGTGATTCCGGCGAAAATATCCCCCTTCGCCTTCCACTTCGCCCTTCTCGTGCCCTTCTCCGGGGGTGCAGAACTCCGACTGGAAGCCCCAATGCGATCGGAAGGCGATGAATCGTGTCGTCTCCTCCCGCTGGTGGCCCCGCAGAATCTTCTTCACCGCACTCTTCAGGTTGTCATACCGAAGAGTTTTGAAAACTCCCAGGAAATAAGCAAACCCCAGCTCGTGCGCTTCCAAAAACGCTTGCTGGCTGCAGTGCGGGAAGGCGCAATGAAACGCTCCTCCACTGGCCATGCTGCGCATGCAAAATACGTACGCCTTCTCTCGCTCTCCCCCGATATCGGCGTACGCTTCATACCAGTCCACCTGCGCTTCCTGCCCCCAGGCGTAGGACTGCGGAATGAAAGTCTCGCGCTGCAGCAACCCTAACTGGGTCTTCCGTTCCCGAACGTAACGTCGAATGGTGGACTCGGCCACTTCCACCTCAGGCATCTCCGCCCGGATTCGACACCAGATCCGATGCGCCGCCGTTGCTTCCGGGGTGCCGTCTTGTCCGCCTCCAGAACCGCATCGACAAAGCCCATCGCCGGTTCTAGCTTCGGTCTCTCTCTTTCCGGTGTTTTGCGTTTTACTGGAACCGCGCTGACTACCGCCTCACGCACCATCCGCCGGTGAATCCCCAACTTCTTGGCGATTCCTCGGATCGTTCCACCACCATGCTCGTACTCGCGTCGAATCTGCTCGTATAGCTCCACCTTGGCTCTCCTGTCCACCAGTCCTCCCTTGGGGCGGCTAAGCCCGAAGCAGAGTCCACGGTATACGGTTTTCGGTAGGGTGGGGCCAAATCAAAGTATCGAAAGGGGCCAGATCAGAGTATCGAAATCACGCAATGGCCTGATTACGACAGTTACCCCGTCTTTCCGCGCTGTGCACCTATAATCGACGCATGTTTTTCAAGATAGCGTTGGTGGTGTGTGAAACTGCGTTTCTCCTGACGATGCCGCTGACTGAGGCACAGCAATCTACACCCGATTACGGCGCGATTGTGGAGGCTAATACTCGGTTCGCTTTGAAAGGCGTTCGTTCGCGAGCATCGGAGGTTAGGGGAAACGAGGCTGTCTCTCCGATAGCTCTATCCACAGGTTTCGCGCTCCTGCGGAATGGCGCTAGTTCACAGTGCGCTAGTGAGATGGGGAAGGCATTCGAGTTCGGGCAATTGAGCAATGACGATACAAATAGGGAGTATGCGGCGCTCATGGGTGAATTGCTCAGCCGAGAGCCAGAGCCGCCCGTGCGAAGGTCAACGCGAAACCACAATCAAGCAAATCTAGCCAAGGCACAAGGAACCGTGCGGGCGGTCAGTTCTGAACCAGCGCCGCCTAGTGGCCTCTACCTCGCAACTTCGTTTTGGGATCTCAGAGCAAACTTCAGCGCCGCATTTCGGGGCGTTAACGATGATTTTTATCATGCGGAAGTAGCCCACTTGAGTCGGCCAGACTCTGCCGTAGCGGCAATCAATGCTTGGGCCAAGAAGAAAAGCTATGGAAGGATTACACGGGCCGTAGATTCGGTGCCGGGCGACGCTTTCTTATTTACGAGCCTGCTATATTTTCGCGCTCATTGGCACAAGCCATTCCCTGCCAGCGACACTCACCAATCTGATTTCACTCTGCTCTCTGGCGCTACGAAAACAGTACAAATGATGAAAGAGTCCGGCCACTTTTCTTATGAACAGACTCCTGAATTCGAAGCAATCGTGTTGCCTTACAGCGATGGACGTACCCTTTACATTTTTCTTCCATCAGAGAGTTCGTCGCTGAAGCAATTCGAGGCGTCATTGACCGGTGAGAATTGGGACAAGTGGACCGAAGCGATGTCGAATAGAGAGGGCACAATTGAGATACCGAAATTTCGCATCGGCGCGAACCTCAACGTGCAAGAGTTTTTGGCGGGTATTGGCACAGACTGCGCATTTTCTTCGTTTGCGGCATTCAGCAAAGTGTTCCCACTTGATGGCGGAAAACTCACTCACGCGAAGCAATTGCTGTCGTTCGCTGCGGATGAATTGGGGAGCGAGGCGGTAGTTTATACGGGAGTAGGAGGGGTTCCCGGCGGAGTGGAGGGCGGAGCGATGGGCCTATACCAAGCGCCACCGCCTTTTCAGATGGTTGTAGACCGTCCTTTCTTTGCCGCTGTCGTGGACAGACACACGCGGACAATGGTGCTCGTTTCATCGGTCGTTGACCCTTAAACACTGAGCCAAATTGTCGAAAAAGTGCGCCGTGAAAGGCGCTGGACTCCAGCGGGTGCAACTCCCGCCCGGGAACTGGTTCGCTCCACCCGGTAGCAATCGAGGCGGCAGCGGAGGCAACGAAGCTGTCGGAGCTCTCGGTGTAAAGGGTCGCTAGGCGACTCCGCGAGCGTGCAGGCCGTAACGTGAGTGAACGCTGAGCAGGCCCCGAAAAAGTGATTGCAGGAGCCGACCTTACTATTTCATGGGGAAGGCCGTTGGCAATGGAGATAGACGAGCGAACAAGCTCCATTGAACCTGCCGGGGTAATGGCGACGGCATGTACGCATAGGAGACCAGAGGCAACACGGGAAGCCCCAGCGGTGATCGCGGTAAGGATCAACTGGCAACTCGCGAGAGACAGGCCGGGCCGTATGGGGTGGCGGAGAGGCTCGTACGACCGTCGAAGCCGGGTAATGCCGGTGGAGGGAAGGGGCCTCAGTTAAAGACGAACGCAAGAAGCGACAAAGGACCGAGGGATTGGCGATGAGCCTAACAACTCCATTCAGTGTTCAGAAGTTGCAGACGGCGTTGCATGCAAAAGCGAAGGAATCGCCCAACTTCCGTTTCCATGCGCTGTACGACAAGGTGTATCGGAAAGATGTTCTGGCCTATGCCTACGAACGCTGTAAAGCCAACGGCGGAGCAGCGGGAGTGGACAACCAGACATTCGAGAACATCGAAGCGTACGGCAAGGAACGGTGGTTGGACGAACTGGCGCAAGAGCTGAAAAGTCGAACCTATCAACCACTTCCTGTGCGGCGGGTCTACATACCCAAGCCGGATGGGAAGCAGAGACCGTTAGGCATACCAACAATCCGGGATCGGGTTGTGCAAACCTCGGCCATGCTGGTCCTCGAACCAATCTTCGAGGCTGACCTGCCGACGGAGCAATATGCCTACCGGGCGGACCGCAGCGCACTGGACGCAGTACAGCACGTCCACAAGCTGATCAACACGGGACATGGGCAGATCGTTGATGCGGATCTCAGCAGCTACTTCGATAGTGTTCCACATGCCGAGCTTATGAGGTCGGTGGCTCGAAGGGTTGTCGACGGAGCGATGCTGCATCTGATCAAGATGTGGCTGGAAGCTCCGGTCGAGGAAACCGACGAGCGCGGGAACAAACGTCAGAGTACGCGCAATCGGGACGAAGGTCGAGGTACTCCACAAGGGTCTCCGATCAGTCCTCTGTTCAGCAATTTGTACATGCGACGGTTCGTGCTGGGGTGGAAGAAACTCGGGCACGAGGAGCGTTGGAAAGCGTACATCGTGAACTATGCCGATGATCTCGTCATCTGCTGTCGAGTTGGAGCGGAACAAGCTCTGGCCGAGATGCGGGCGATGATGTCGAAGCTGAAACTGACGGTGAACGAGACTAAGACGCGGGTCTGTCATCTGCCGGAAGAGAAGTTCGACTTTCTGGGCTACACGTTCGGGCGGTGTTACTCGATGAGGAGGGGCCGAGTCTACCTCGGCACGACACCTTCGAAGAAACGAGTGCAGCGCATCTGTCGCGCGATCAGCGACGAAACCGGACGCAACAAAGTCTGGCAAGATTCGAAGACCGTCGTGGAACGACTCAATCGGATGTTGATCGGTTGGGCCAACTACTTCTGTCTCGGGTCAGTTAGCAAAGCCTACAGTGCGGTCGATATGCACGCCCACCGCAGGCTGCGTCGGTGGTTATGCGACAAACACAAAGAGCCGCGGCCGGCATACAAACGTTTTCCGGAAGCGTCTCTGAACTCCGTGTATGGCTTGGTCCAGTTACCACACCGGACCGCGAACCTTCCGTGGGCGAAAGCGTGAGTCTTTTCCGAGAGCCGGATGCGGGAAAACTGCCAGTCCGGTTCGATGAGCGGGAACAGGAAACAGAACCAGGCCAAACCGGACTGAGGTGGCGCGGCGAAAGCCACGTCGGCTAACCACCGGGAGACTACAGTTACTGCGCCTGTTCTCGACTCTACTCGCTATAACACTCAGAACCTCGGTCAACGGGTCAGCGAGCGCTAAGGCCTGTTCTCAACAATCCACTCCCGCTCAGCGTTTGTTCGTCGTAACATTCGGAAAGACCAAATATGAAATCCGCTGCGCTCGTTGTCATGCTGCTGGTGTGTTCAAGTGTTCAAGCACAACAGAAAGTTGGCAGCATCTGTGTTGCTCCGAACTCCTCCAAGCGCCCTACAAGGTTTAGCCCTGGTGGAGATTACAACCCCGCGACTCTGCTCCTGAAAATTGACCAGAAGGAAGCGATTCCTTGGCCTCACGAGAAACCTGTGAGCGTGAAGGAGTTGACGTTAGAGGAGCCTCACCTCATCGTGCTTACGTCAGACAGAAAGCGCATTCAATCGTTTCGCTTTCGGTTTTCCGAGTACCCCAATGCTGAACTCTGCATGTCATTCGACGGTTATCAGGGTGTGCAACTCTATGACAGAGGCACAAACCGCAGGCGTGCGAAATACTGTGGCTGTACTTGCCCGTGAGTTCTTGCACCTGGCGATAGTGGCGGCGAACAAGGTCAACTGTTGTAACATCCCCATTACACTCAAAATGCCCGGAACAGGGATTCTGAGTGTAACGGCCTGATAACGTCAAGTACTCGGCATCCAACGTTGACTACAATCAATCTCTATGACTTTGCGACCGAGTGTTTTGCTGGTTTCATTGCTAGTTTGGGGTTCAATCGGTCAGAATCCAATCCCCGAACCTAACTGCAGCGACACTGAAGCCCAGCGTGCCGAATCTGAAGCCGTCATGCTTCGAAGTTGGGATGACCTTTACGGGTCCTACAAGCGATACAAGCATTGTGACGATGGAGCCATCTCCGAGGGTCATAGCGAAGCCGTTGCTCGAATCCTTGTCGACCATTGGAATACGTTGTCGAGACTCGCCGATATTACGCGCAAGGACACGGATTTCCGACGTTTCGTGCTAAAGCATATTGACCAAACCCTTAGCCTTGAGGACATAAAAACCATCCGCGCAAATGCAGAGAAAAAATGTCCAAGCGGTCTACGTGACCTTTGCCGTGAAATCAGGAAGCAAGCAGAATAGCTCCGAATCGATCACCGAACAGCGGGTAGTTGTTGAAACAATCGCCCTTACGCTCATCGAGGGGTTTTGAGCGTAAAGGCCTGGCTTCGACAGTCACGTCGTTTTGCAAGCATTTCCCAAGCTAAACTGGACCTACCGTGAGCGAGTCCGCTGATCCGTGGGTAGAGTATCGTAAGCGTCGGAATCTACTTCTATTCGCATTCTTGGGGTATGTGCCCATCGTATTTGTGTTTATGATGGTGACCATCCGCCTGTTTCATACGACAACGCCTGCTTTCATCGCCGCATTTAGTTGGATGGCGTTCTATGCATTTGCGGGCATGAGGTTCGAAGCTTTTAAGTGTCCACGATGTAGTAAATTGTTTTTCGCAAAATGGTGGTACCACAACACGTTTGCTCGACGATGTCTGCATTGCGGGTTGCCCAAATACGCGCCGATTCCACGCCCAGAAAATACTGATCCTCGACTCCAAAAGCCATGCTGTTGATATATCTCTATAACGCTCACTGACCGGGGTTCTGAGTGCTAAGGCCTGCTTACAACAGTTCGCTGAACGGCTACAATCCAGAAATGCGGAGAACGATCGGGATTGCCCTCATTTTGTTCGGTGCGATCGGACTTGAAATCTGCGGAATTGTGTTGCGGCACTGGCCGCTCCCGATCCCCGGATTCATATTCCGGCGTCTAGGGAGCTTCGGGTTTACGGTCGATCCTGTGAAAGGACCGATATGGTCGGTGGTTCTCCTGACGATCGGGTTTTTTCTGCTGCTACAACCGAAACTGGCACGCTTCAAATGAGTGTAATGGCCTGTTTTCGACAGCCAAACTGCTCCACTGATGACAAATCGCAAATCAAGGGGTTCCAGTGCAATCTGAAATTAAGATAGGGCAACGCTTCACGTTCAAGATATTGTCCGACAACCCTTCGCCGGAGCGGCAGGCGGTAGTAACTCGCGTACTTTCTAATCGAGAGGAAGGACTCGGGCCGGAAGTGGACTACTATTTTGGATATTGGGTGGAGGCTTGCGAACTTCCAGAAACAGACGTTCCGACAACGCTGGTGTTTGAGCGCGGAATTGACGGAAACGTATATTTCGACGGACGTCAGGTTACCATCACTTTGCTGAAGTGATTTTCAGGGGTTCTGGAGTGTAATGGCCTGATTTGTTCAACCGGTAACGGAACAATGATTTGTGGTCTGTTTTGAATACCTCTTGAATCTTAACCGTGAGAGGCTGTGGTACGAGCGCGGCCTGACGGTTAATTGGAGAACGCGAGGTGAAATGAAGAAGAAGCCAGAGAGCGTGGCAACCATACTGGAGCGAGAAATCGAACCTGCGATCAAAGAATGGCTGAGGCGGGTGAATCTTCTTCCCGAACTCACTCGCATTCCGCTCAACGATGACGACCGCGTGGCCCACCTGCCAAAGCTGTTCGGTGACCTGACAAGCCGCCTCCGCCTTGCCCAGGGCTCCCATCTGCCCTCTTCTACCGCCGCTGTCAGGCACGGACAAGCGCGGCGACTTCAGGGTTACTCCCCGGCCATGCTCGTTGAGGAGTCAAGGCTGTTTCAAGTGGTCACATTTCACACATTGCATCTTCACCAGAGCGAACTCGATCAGAGCCAACTGCTGGCAAACGTAATGGTCATCGCGGACGAGGTGGATTTGCAGCTTATGCAAGCCGTGCGCTGTTGGGAAACACCCGTAGCTTAGGTTCGATACTCAATCCGCTGCAATCAAGCGTCGATCACGATGGGGTTCCGTTCGGGGCAGTCCGGTGGTGAGTTCACATTTCTCGCCCGGACCCACGCCGCAAGTCGGGCACCGGACAGCTTGGACCTGTTTGAGTGTAGGCTTCTTGGCCTTCATGGTTGCTGATTATGCGGCAATCCGCACCACGAAAAATGGTCAATTTTGCACAGTGAACTCGGATACGTGGCCGTTTTTTCTGTGGCCGTTGGTTTTTCTTACGACGTTGGTGGACAGAGGAGGGGTGGTCTTCTGGCACGATCTTTGTCAGGGGTCTCGCCGCGCTCCGGAGGTGGTTGAGCTCTCGCACCGGCAGTCGCGGGCACTCCGTCGTCATCATGAAGAAGAACGTTAAGGAGCGAACTGTGAACGTGTAAATTATTCCCAACTCGGTAGTTGATAAAGCCCAGCTTTCTGAATCGGTTCATGAAGAAGCTGACCCGCGAGCGTGTTGTCCCTACCATCTTTGCCAGAGCCTCCTGACTTAGTCTTGGGACTGAGATTTCCGGCACTCCTTCTTTGCCGAATTGCGCCATCAACAGAAGAACTCGCGCCAGCCGCTTTTCGCTGGAATTGAAAAGTTGATCGACCAAGTCATCCTGATACCGGATGTTCCGCCTCAGCAGGTATTTGACAAACATGGCCGACAATTTTGGTTCCAGGCTCATGGCATGCACCATCGTCTTCCTCTCGATGTGCAGCAGGACGCAGTCCGTCAATGCGGTCGCCGACGACATGCGCAGGGGCTGACCGGCAAGTCCACCTTCTCCAAAGAAATCGCCTACGCCTAAAATGCCAAGGGTTGCTTCTCTCCCACCTTCCGATACCACGCTGAGTTGCACGCTCCCGATTTGGACGAAGAATAGGCCGTCCCTGGAGTCACCCTGAGCGAAGATCGTCTGTTTCCTTTGAAAAGACACCATCTCCCTACCCTGCCCGATCGTTGAAAGAAAGGCGTGCGGATTGAAATCAGATTTTCTCTTCGCGGTCGTGATTTGCTTTGCCAAAGGCCGTCCTAACTGGAGAGCTACCCAATCTCAATTATCGGGGAAGGCCTAGGCCGCTGGCTGGTCTGTAATGCTCACAATCGCTGAAAAGAGGCCCGAACCCGTGTGAGTTTGGAACTCTAGGGTTCGGACGGCAGTCGTTTCGGTTCAAATCGCTTCGGTTCTTGGTGGCCGTTTCGGTGGCCGTTGGTTTTTCCCGTCGGTTCAGTTCCCCTCCGTCTCGGAGTTCGAATCTCCGAACTCGCTCCCTTTCGATGGGCACTTTTTGTGGCACTTGGCCCGGGAAAGAACCTAAAAGGAGAGGAATGGAAGGGTCATGGCGGGTTCAAAGAACCCTCGGAGGCCGATCCCGACTAATCTTCCTTGCGTTTTCGTACCTGAGCATGCGCACCGGAGAAATTGGACTCATAATCTGTTGGTTCTAGGTTCAAATCCTAGTGGGCCCACCATTTTGCCAACATTTCCGCATTTTTTCAGTTCTCGGACGGATTTGGTAGCACAGTTGGTAGCAACTGTTTGCCTACGACGTTGAGCGCCTGCCCGATGTCGGTGCTGCTGGCCCGGTCGTACACCTCTGCTGCCAGTTCCACCTTCTTTGTGGCCAAGCGTGCCGCTGACCACCACCGCATTCACGCCCGCACGTCGCATCATGCTGGTGAGCGTGTGGCGGAAGTCGCGCCAGCCGCCAATTTTCACACCGACCACTGCCGCTGCCGGATGCAGGAAACGTCGGCGAAAATTGCCGGAATTGATGGGCGTCCCCGCACGGGACTGGAACACCCACTTTTTACCGACGCCCAATTCACGAATCCGCCGAATGAGGTCCGCGTGCACCCCCGAGTCCAGCGGAAGGTAACTGCTTCTTCTCCAGCACCTCCACTTCGCCCTCGTAAACCACCCGCCTGATGTGCAGCACGTTGTCTTCGTCGAGGTCGTCCGGTTTTCATTATTGAACAATCGCCTTTACGATGTTGCTGGGTGCCGATGTTTCCATCACCCCAGCGATTAGCTCGTTCGCCCTGACTTCGTAGTAACAGATCCGCTGCGTTGCTCCCACTTTCGGAATACAACCAGTATCGGTGTAGGCGCTGAGGGGAGCAGAAACTGTTGCGATCTTCGGCGGCCTCGGACAGCTAGCTTGCGAACAGCGCCAAACGCTGTAGGAAACTGTTTCAACCCCGACTTGCGAAGTCGGAGCCTGCCAATCCAGCGGAACATTCGTGGCTATGAGCGCGCCCACGGTGAGACCGGTCGGCGCGCCCGGAATCGGGCTCGAGCCCACTACTGCAGTCACCTGATTTGAATACGTGCTCTCGCAGACCTGACCGGTCGGACACGAACTGCTTCCGTTCACTGCCGTGGCCGCATAATAGTAGGTCGTGGCGAATAGCACTGTCGTATCGGTAAACGCGCAGGTAGCGGCATTGCCCACCAGAGCATACGGCCCTCCGCTCACTGTCCCGCGATAGAAGTTGTTACTGGTAACCACAGCTCCGTTTGCCGGGTCAGCACAGCTCAGCGACACGCTCGGGCCAGTGACGCTGTTAGAGACAGTCGCACCGAGTTTCTTGGTCTGTGCGACTGCTGTAAGGCTAAAACAAATCAACACAGCTAACAGACACTTCATAGTTCGTTCTCCCTTTTTAATTGCCAAAGTGCTAATTCAAGTCTTGACCAGTTGCCGGTCTTGTCGAACAACACACTAAGGTATTTTTTGATCATGTTTTCAGTAGTGCCCAGTCTGCGGGCGATTTCTTTGTTCTTATTGCCTTCGGCAACAAGTGCAGTTACTTGTTCTTCAACAACCGTCAGTTCCAACGATTCGACTCTATAAGTTGGCGCCGGCACGTGTTTGCACTCCTTCTCGATAAAGCAATACCGCCAGTTTCACTCGCTTAATGCCATCGGTAATTCCAAACCGCATAAACATCCTGTTGAGAATAGCCTTTACTGTGCGCAATGCGATGTGAAGGTCCTTACTAATTTCTTTATTATCGCAACCCGCCAAAAGCAAATCGGCAACCTGTTGTTCTCTTGGATTTCTCAACATCAGCTCCCAACTCCCTTCGTGACCATGACTAGATTCCTTGTACCGACGTTCGTAGCAATCCGGCGCTTGTAACGTTCCACAGCGCCTTGCCGACAGCGCAGGAAATAGTGATTACCTGCGCCTTAGCACCGCTATCATATGTGGCGACGCGAACGCTGCGTTGTTTACCACGCCGCCAAAGCTAGCTAACTGTGGACCCCATCCCATCAAGTCAGACTTAGCGCCTTTCAACTCTACTTCTTTATCGCGGCGGCCCAATGGGATGTCAGCGCAAGTTAGCTATGTTTCGCCCGGTGACGGAACAAACCGCCGTAGGGGCGATGATATAAAAAGTAACTTACATGGCTTTGAGATGGTTGTCTGTTCTGTTGTGTACAGGCGGTAAAATTACTTCAAGACGCGGAGAAGAACACAAGGTTGATATAGAGTGTTGTTGTTTGAGTGTTAGATGGGACCGGGACCGCACAGGTCGCCGCTGGATCAGCGTGGATGTGGGCACGCGAAGAGATGGCCGGTTCAGTGAACGTGCTCTTTGTGGACGAGGCGGGTCAGATGTCTTTGGCAAACGTGCTGGCGCTGTCCCCAGACGCGACCAGCATCGTCCTGCTTGGCGATCCGCAGCAACTCGACCAGCCACAAAGAGGACTACATCCGCTGGGTGCGGAAGTCTCGGCACTTGGTCATCTTTTGAATGGGTGTGCAACGATATCCTGCCACTCTTGTCGGTATCAAGCAGAAGCAGCAGTTCTTTCACATTCTGGTTTGCGGGGGCAAACTTGTCTCGCGGTCTCGGGGTGACATCGGTGCCGCCATAGCGGCGGTGGCGATCGCCAGGGCGATCAGCAGGCTTCTTCGGCTTACGTGAGTAACGGGTTCGTTCTTCTCGGTCGTCAACAAGCTAGAACTTCACCATGATCGCGTACCTCAAGCTGGGTTCATCTTTTCGCAGATCGGGGCAGAAACCCGTTACTCCAGCCACGCATGTGAAACCCGGTGTGGCAGACAACATCGGGCCCGGCACGAACGTAGTGCTACCCACTACAGATCCGGCGGATGGATTGGGAACCGTGCTGGGAGTGACGTTGTCTCCCGGAGTGATTCCTCCGCGGCCCGTCCAGTAGGGTACGTTGGCGTGGCGATACCCGTACTCTGCACGGAAAGTAATGTATTGTCGTGGCATCCAGTCGAAGGTGAGCGAAGCATCCCAGGCTTTGTACGGATCGCCGGGATTTTGCGTGAAATACGGTGAGCCGGTAATAGCATCGGCTCCATTGATGGGTGGAAGCAGGGTCAGGTAGCGCCCTGGGTTATCCATTGCTCCGCCACCGAGGGTGATGCCATACAAGTCTTTCTTGAACCACCACCGGTTATAGAGCATCCAGCCCGCGAAGGTTTGCTTGCTGCTCGTAGCCGTGTTGTGGTGGCAATTCACGTTGTTATTGATGGTTCGGCCCTGTGCACTGACGAACGATCCATGGCCGCCATACTCGCAGCCGAGGTCTCCGGTGAGAGAGAACGCCATTTTGTCTAAGAACTTTTCTGGGTGGTCGTAATATTTGACTTCAACGCTATCGTCGGTGTGGATGCGCGAGCGTCCGAATTGGCCGTCTGCATTGCCCAGCGTATCTTCACCCATGCCGTAGTTGTTGGATACGAGCGAAAGCCACGGCTTCGGGCGGTATAGAATTTGGCCACCCAAACCCGGTTTGCTGCCCAATCTGCCATAAGATTGCCATCCGTTGATGATCCAGGGTTCAATTTTTAATTTGTCGGTGGGAAACCACTGGATGCGTAAGCCGTTAAAGAACCACGGCGTATTGGATGAGACGTACGACGGTTGGTAAGCCCAGTTGTCAAAGTTGTAGTAACTGAACAGACCGATGTAGGAAACGAAAATTCCAGCGTCGATGTTGAGCCCATGGTTTACGTCGAAGTGATAACCGGCGTTGGCCTCAGAAACGTATTTGTACGCGCCCCGAAGGTCCCACTGACCGCGCCCAGCACTGGCATCATTCCGCGGCGTAGTGACGCCGAACATTCCATTCATAGTCAAGATGCGGGCGTTAACATTCTGCCAGTGGAAGTTGCCGCCGAAGCTGATTTGTTCCACCTGAATTTCATTGGAGCGAAAGATTTCCGTCGAGCCGCCCATCGTGTCGTCTTTCGGATGATTGAGATCCATGATGTAGTGGATGTCCATGCGAATTTCCGGAGTAAAGAATTTCGAATCCCACACCGCATCTTTATTACGTGGATTGCCGTTCAGCCAGGTCCAGTCGGCGTACGCAAAGGGTGCGGTAGGTGCTGGCTTTTCTGGCAGGCCTGAAGGAACTTGTGGCGCACCAATGGACGCGCTCAGGGATGCGGGCTCGACGATTTTTGGCTCGGGAAGTGCGGGTGCGGCAGCCGGAGTTGGCGCAAGGGGCGGAGCGGCCGGAACGGCTGCAGCAGAGGTTCGGCCCTTCAGTTCCGCCCTGAGCTGTTCGATCTCTGCCTGCATCGCCGCCAACTGCTTCGCCACGGCCGGCGATATTCCCGGGTCGAGCGGGGCTGCGGCCGTCTTTCCAGCCGCATCGTCCGTTTCGTTTCCAGCCCGAATCGTTTTATCGGAGTCGGGATGATGCAGCGCTGCCATATTCGTGGGGGCGGACGCGTCCGATTGCGCAACGCAACGATGGGCGAGAACCGCAGTTAGGCTGAGAATTAGCGTAACTGGCAAAACGGCGGGCCGTAAGGCTCTGCACAATCTCATATCTACGGTCATCATGGCACCGATCTCCGGCTGTTCCAGGGTTGGATTTGCATTGAGTGTGAGCGAGCGCTGTCAGTCTGCTCAAGGTTAAGCAGATTTTTCAAGAGCTTATTTCACGTTCTTTAAGATTGCATCGGTTCCTGCTATTGCTGAGCGCTGGCGCGTTTCTGTGCCGGAAACTGCTGATCCAGTTCCAGGTTGAGTTCAAGAACGTTGACTCGCGCTTCTCCAAGAATTCCTAACTGCCTTCCCTCGGTGTGTGTGGCCACCAGGGCCCGCAGCCGCTCGACCGTGGTTCCACGTTCCTTGGCAACGCGAGATAATTGGAACTCGGCAGCCGCCGGCGTGATATGGGGATCGATGCCCGAGGCGGATGCTGTGACGAGATCGATCGGCACGGCAGCGCCAGGATGCTCCGCTTGCGCGCTCGCGACGTCGCCCTTCACTCGATCGATCAGCTTCTGGTTCGTCGGCCCCAGTTGTGAACCATTAGTATTGGCCGCGTCGTAGCCATTGCCTGCACTCGATGGGCGAGAATGAAAGTAAGTGGGGCCCGAGAATCCCTGGCCGATAATGCTGGATCCTACAGTCTTGCCATCCACCTGGATCAGTTGGCCATTTGCTTTTTTGGGAAACAGGAGCTGAGCGATTCCGGTTACTACTAAGGGATAGATAATCCCAAGCAGGATGGTGGTCATGATCGTCATCAGCACTGCCGTAACTAGATTCTTTTTCATTCTCAATTCCTCTACGCAAGCCCGATATGGGTAATGATGATGTCGATGAGCTTGATTCCGATGAATGGCACGACGATTCCTCCGAAGCCGTAAATCCACAGATTGTTTCGAAGCATGGCGGCTGCCGCCATGGGCCGGTACTTGACGCCGCGCAACGCCAGAGGGATCAGAGCAATGATGATCAGGGCGTTAAAGATGACCGCCGATAAGATTGCCGACTGCGGCGTCTGCAGATGCATGATGTTCAATGCATTGAGCACCGGAAACGTGCCGGCAAACATTGCCGGGATGATGGCAAAGTATTTGGCGACATCGTTCGCAATGGAAAAGGTGGTCAGTGCCCCGCGCGTCATCAACAGCTGTTTGCCGATTTCTACGATCTCGATGAGCTTGGTTGGGTTCGAGTCCAAGTCCACCATGTTCCCGGCTTCTTTCGCGGCCTGAGTGCCGGTGTTCATCGCGACTCCGACATCGGCTTGTGCCAGCGCCGGGGCATCGTTGGTGCCATCACCCGTCATGGCAACCAACTTGCCGTCCGCCTGTTCCTTCTTGATCAGGTCCATTTTGTCTTGCGGGGTGGCCTGGGCCAGAAAGTCGTCCACCCCGGCTTCCTGGGCGATCGCGGCGGCCGTGAGCGGGTTGTCGCCGGTGATCATGACGGTCCGAATTCCGATCGCTCTCAGTTGATCGAACCTTTCTCTCATTCCACCCTTAACGATATCCTTCAGTTCAATGACGCCGAGGGCGCCGCGGCTTTTCTCGGCTACAACCAGGGGCGTGCCTCCCGACCGAGAGATTTCTTCCACGGTCGCTTTCAGTTCGCTGGGCAATTTATTTCCGTTCTGGGTTAGATATTTCGCGATGGCGTCAGTTGCTCCCTTACGAATTTCAAAGCCGTTGAGATCCACTCCAGACATTCTGGTCTGGGCGCTGAAGGGAACAAAGTGCGCGTCATGAGGTCCGAGTTCTCGTCCACGCAAGCCGTATTTCTCTTTGGCTAGTACGACGATCGACCGGCCTTCCGGAGTTTCATCCGCCAAAGACGAGAGTTGCGCCGCATCCGCCAGTTCCGGCTCGGTTACTCCGGGGGCAGGCACGAAGCGCGACGCCTGCCGATTTCCCAGAGTGATGGTTCCAGTCTTATCCAGCAAAAGCGTGTTGACGTCGCCTGCCGCCTCGACCGCGCGGCCCGACATCGCGAGAACATTGTGCTGCACCAATCGGTCCATTCCTGCAATTCCGATGGCAGAGAGCAATCCGCCAATGGTCGTGGGAATCAGGCAGACGAGCAGCGACACCAGAACGAATACCGTTTGCGGTGCACCCGAATAAATTGCGAATGGCTGCAGGGTCACGACCGCGAGAAGAAAGATGATCGTCAAGCCGGCCAGCAGAATGTTCAGCGCGATCTCGTTCGGCGTTTTCTGCCGCTCCGCGCCTTCCACCAGAGCGATCATTCGGTCCATGAATGTCTCCCCTGGATTGGAAGTGATTTTGACCTTAATCCGGTCTGACAACACCCGTGTGCCGCCGGTAACCGCCGATCGATCACCCCCGGCTTCGCGAATCACGGGAGCCGACTCGCCTGTGATGGCCGACTCATCGACCGAGGCCACCCCCTCGATGATCTCGCCGTCCGACGGAATGAACTCCCCGGCCGAGACGAACACGAAGTCGCCGGCACGGAGTTTTGAACTTGCCACCTGTTCGGTCTGCGCGCCATCCCCCAGGATCCGATTGGCCATGGTTTCCGAACGCGCTCTTCGCAGGGTCTCTGCCTGCGCTTTGCCGCGGCCTTCAGCCATGGCTTCGGCAAAATTCGCGAAGAGGACCGTGAACCAGAGCCACAAAGTAATTTGCAGATTGAACTTGAACGCCGACCCGCCTTTGAAGAGCAGGGCAGTGGTGATGACGCTTCCAATCTCCACCACGAACATGACGGGATTGCCCATCATCTTTCGCGGATTTAGCTTGAGAAAAGCATCTCTGACCGCATTGCGGACGATCTTCCACTCCCAGACTGCTTTCTTTCTGGGTTTCATTGGCGATCGCCCAAGGCGGACAGTTTGGGCCTGGGGAATCGTTGCGGGTTGCGTTGTCATGGCCATATTTCGAATCCTCTAGAACGTCTTACCCGCAGCCAGGAGCAGGTGCTCGAGGATCGGGCCAAGGCTCAATGCCGGGAAGAATGTCAGCGCACCCACAATCAGGATCACGCCAAGCAAGAGTACCGTGAACAACGGGGTTGTCACCGGGAAAGTGCCCAACGATGGCGGCACGTATTTCTTCTGAGCAAGATTGCCCGCAATCGCCAGCATGGGAATCTTCATGAAGAACCGGCCAAGCAGCATGGTGAAGCCAATGGTGGTGTCGTACCAGGCATTGGTCGCGGTCAACCCGCCGAACGCCGATCCGTTATTACCCGCTGCTGAAACGAATGCATAGAGGATCTCGCTAAAGCCATGGGGGCCGGGATTCAGAATTCCACCTGTTCCGAAGGGTTTCACCACAGAAATCGCGGCAAAGGTCAAAATCACGAGAGGAAAGATCAGGACGAACAACATGGCCATCTTTACGTCGTAGGCTTCGATTTTCTTTCCCAGATACTCCGGGGTCCGGCCCACCATCAGGCCGGCAATGAACACTGCCAGCACCACGTCGATCAACATTCCGTACAGCCCAGAACCTACTCCACCAAAGATGACTTCACTCATCATGATGTTGGCGAGCGGAATCATTCCTCCGAGAGGCATATACGAATCATGCCAGCTGTTGATGGCGCCGCAGCTGGCATCCGTGGTCACGGTGGCGAACAGCGCGCTGTTGGCAATGCCGAAGCGGACCTCTTTGCCTTCCATGTTTCCGCCCGGCTGCGAGATGCCGGCTTTTTGGTCGGTTCCAGCCAGCAACGGATTGCCGCGGGCCTCTGCCCAATAGGCCACCGTGACTCCCGCCAGAAACAGAATCACCATGGCAGCCCACACCGCCCAGCCGTGGCGTTGCGAGCCCGTCATCCGCCCCAAGGTGTAAGTGAGGCCGCTGCCAATAGCAAAAATGCAGAACAGCTCAATGAGGTTCGTCAGCGGTGTGGGATTCTCAAACGGATGCGCGCTGTTAGCATTGAAAAAGCCGCCACCATTGGTGCCGAACTCTTTGATGATCTCCTGCGAAGCAACCGGGCCCTGTGCGATGGTTTGCTCAGTGATGGTGTCCATCACTGGCTCGCCCCGGGCATCGACCGCCGGTTTACCGTCCGCAGCTGGTTTTTGTACTTGCATGGGCTCGACCAGTTTCGCCCTGTCATAGGGCTTCAGATTTTGAACGACTCCTTGGGACACCAATATCAGCGCGCCTACCACGCAAAATGGCAGCAGAACCCACAACGAACAGCGGACCAGGTCAACCCAAAAATTGCCAATCGTCTGCATCTGCCGCCGAGCGATGCCGCGCACAAACGCGATTGCCAGTGCGATACCCGTCGCGGCGGAGATAAAGTTGTGATAGGCCAGGCCCGCCATCTGGGTGAAATAACTCATGGTCGTTTCACCCGAATAGACTTGCCAATTCGTGTTCGTAGTGAAAGAAGCAGCCGTATTGAAAGCCAGGTGAGCGGGGCCGACCGCCCCGAACTTCTGCGGGTTGAAGGGGAGATATCCCTGTAAGCGCTCCATCAAATAGAGCACCACCATCGAGACCATGCTGAACAGAAGCATCGAGATGGCGTATTCCGTCCAGCGCATCTCGTGATTTTCATCGACGCCCGTGACGCGGTAGAGAAGGCGCTCGACCGGCCGCAGCACCGGGTCCATGAAGGTCTTCTCGCGGTTGAATACGCGCGCCATGAAGATGCCCATTGGCTTGGTAACCAGGAAGACGAGCACCAGAAACAGCAAGATTTGCAACCACCCATTCGCGGTCATGTCAGAATTTCTCCGGACGCAGCAGCGCGTAAATCAGATACACCGTCGTCAGAACACTGACCGCAAGCATGATCATCGACTCGAGACTCATGATTCTTTCCTCACTTCACCCGTTCACAGAAGTGGACATAGCCGATTCCTAGGCCGAAAAACGCAATTGTGACCAATATCCAAAAGATGTCTTCCATGTTGCTTCTCCAAAATGAGATTCATTGAGGCCGGTGAATACGCGCAGACCCAATTCAAAATGCGATGAAAATCGCGTTTGTTTTCTTCGTGCGGATGAATCGTCGACGCCACCATCATCCATTGAAAATGGCGGAGCATAAAACTGGTCTAAAAAGACCATAAAGAATTCGTAAAGATTCGGTGGGGACGCCCGCAACGTGGGAATTGTTCGATCGGTCGTCTTGGACTAGACTGCGCACGAAAAGCGCGCGGGTCGACGCTATCGATGAACCGCGGTTCAATTCGAAGATAGCGTGACATGAATCCTGCTTGTGCTTCAGCGTCCCGGATCGAAACGATATCCAATCCAGGGTTCCGTGACGATGTAGCGCGGAGCAGTTTCGTCCACTTCGAGCTTCTTCCGCAGGCGCCCGATGCATACGCGTAGATATTCCGTCTGTTCTACACTATTCGGTCCCCAAATTGCCGAAAGTAAAGCACGGTGGGTCACGACTTTGTCAGGGTGCCTCACGAGGTACACCAGAACATCGAATTCTTTGGGAGTAAGATGGACCTCTTGCTTTCGCACTTCCACCCGTCGGCCCGGAATGTCGATATGAAAATCGCCGGCGTCGATGACAGGAGTTTCCGGTTGCTCCTCCGTATAAGATCTGCGAAGGGCCGCTCGCACTCGCGCCAATAGCTCCTTTACGCTGAAAGGCTTGGTGACATAGTCGTCTGCACCGGCATCGAGCGCCTCCACTTTGATCGCCTCCTCGCCCTTCACCGACAGTACGATAATCGGAATCCGAGATTGGCTTCGAACCTGCCTGCAGAGTTCCAGCCCATCCATGTTGGGCATTCGCAGATCGGTGATGATTAAATCCGGAGCCCAGGTCTTCATCTCTGAAAGAGCCTGAATGCCGTCGGCTGCAGTTCGAATTGCGTAGCCTTGAGCCGAGAGAGTGGTTTTGAGCACTCGGGTAATCTGCGCCTCGTCCTCGACCACTAAAATATTGCGCTTGCCGTCTGGATTGACCATTCGCCTCACTTCATTTCTTGCGTGACGATGTGGACATCGACTGGCGGAGCATCGCGCAAGAATCTGTGGATGGCCGAAAGATAGAGATACCGCTTCCATCCTTTCTGCGCGGAACGCCCGAACACCACCTGGGTGATGTGGTGTTCTCTTACCACCTTGGCGACTTCTTCTGCGACGTTCTTTCCCTTCGATCGAATCACTCTGGCGCCAAAATTTTCCGCGAAGCGCAGATTTTGCACCAGGCTGCGTTGATCCTGGGGATCTTCATCGGCGCCGACATCGATGTAGAGGACATACAGTTCCGCGTCAATGCGCTGAGCCATCCGCCCGGCTCGCGCGATCAGGTATTGCGCCGCGGGACTGGAACTGACGCACACGGCAATTCGCTCTCGCAGTGCGAGATTCTTGTTCAGCCCTTCGCGTTCCAGGTACGACTCAAGGCTGCGATCGACAGCTCCCGCAACCTGCTGCAATGCCAGTTCCCGAAGCGCGATCAGGTTGCCCGGCCGGAAGAAGTGGCCCAACGCCCGCTCCGCACGGTCCACAGGATAGATATCCCCGCGTCGCATGCGCGTTTGCAGTGCTTCCGGTGTCAAATCTGCGAGCACGATTTCGTTGACTTTCTTCATCACCCAATCCGGAACGGTCTCTCGCACCTGCACGCCGGTGATGTTGAGGACCGTTGGTACCAGGCTTTCGATGTGTTGCACGTTCATGGTCGAGAGCACGTCGATCTGCGCATCCAGCAAATCCATCACGTCCTGGTAACGCTTAGCGAGCTTGGCGCCCTCGATATTCGTATGCGCCAGTTCGTCGACAAGAACAACCTGCGGTTTACGCGCCAGAATGGCGTCGAGATCCATCTCGTCAAAGGTGGCGCCTCGGTATTGAATCTTGCGTCTGGGGACTGTTTCCAGTTTCGAGGACAACTCGGCAATTCCTGCACGCCCGTGAGTCTCCACCACCCCGATCACCACGTCCTCGCCGCGGCTATGACGCCGGATGCCTTCACTGAGCATATTGAAGGTTTTTCCGACGCCAGGCGCGTAGCCGAGGAAAAGCTTGAAGACCGGCTCTTTTTTCCCCGGCGAGGTTTCTTCCAGCCACTGCTCCGGTGTCTTTGGCATGCTTGTGTATTATCCTCAGGTGCTGTCCAGATTTCGAGCGACTAGAATCCTCGCACGTGAAGCGACTCTTTAACAATCCGATCCTGCGCCTCTTGGCCTGCGCATTGATTGTGGCAGGTATCGTGCTGCTGTTCTTTCGATGGCTGCATGTGAATCCAACGACGATTGGATTCAGCTTCTTACTGGCCGTCTTGCTGATCTCCACCACCTGGGGCTTGCGTTACGCTACTTTCACAGCGATTCTTGCAACCGCAGCTTACAACTTCTTCTTCTTGCCGCCCCTTTTCAAGTTCACCATTGCGGATCCACAAAACTGGATTGCCCTCTTTGCCTTCCTGGTCACCGCCGGCGTGGCCAGTCAATTGTCTGAGCGTGCGCGTCGCGGCACCGCCTATGCCGACCAGCGCAGGCATGAAGTTGAAAGGTTATACGCTTTTAGCCAACAGCTGTGGCTAAGCGAGAACGTTTTCGAACTGCTGAACATCATTCCCAAGAACATCGTAGACTCCTTTGAACTCAGTGGCGCTGCCCTTTTTCTCGAAGGCAAGCAAGAAACGTATTTTCTCGATGATCGCAGCCGAACGCTATTTCCCGCTGACCAGCTGAAATCGATTAGCGACCGAGGCGAACCGGTTCTGGATCGGCGGCAAAAAGTCTGTTTCATGCCAGTACGCATGGGCGTTAGGTCTGTCGGTGCCCTGGGACTGTCAGGCTGCGATCTCTCGCGCGAGAGTCTCGAGGCCATTGGCAGTTTGGTTGCGATCGCCATTGAGCGCGCCAATACCGTAGAAAAACTCACTAAGAGTGAAGCCGCTCGCGAGAGCGATCGCCTGCGCTCCATCTTGCTGGACTCGATAACTCACGAGTTCCGTACTCCGTTGACGGCGATCAAAGCGTCGGCCGAAACGCTGCTCTCGGATGCTCATTTTGATAAACCGCAGAGAACCGATCTGCTCCAAGTGATCAATGAAGAGAGCGACCGTCTGAACCGCCTGGTAGGGGAGGCCGGAGAAGTCGCCCAGCTCGATGCCCATCAACTTCATTTTCAGTTCGAACCACATTCGATCCGCGAGGCGGTGGAGAATGCAGTCAAGAACACCCAGGCCAGCTTGCGCATCCATCCCGTCGAGATTTCGATTCCTCCGAATGTTCCGCCCCTGCGAATGGACCTTGAGCGGATTACGGAGGTGATTTCTCAGTTGTTGGACAATGCAGGGAGGTACTCGCCGGCGGACGCTCCCATTCACGTCGGAGTGGAATTGCAGAACTCCGAGGTGATCACCAGCGTGGCCGATCAGGGTCCCGGCATCGATGAGATGGAACAAGAGATGATTTTCGAGAAATTCTATCGCGGACGAGATCAACGCATGTTGATGCCGGGTACCGGCATGGGACTTCCGATCGCGAAAGCCATCGTCGAGCTGCACGGCGGCAAGATCGGGGTCACCAGCCAGCTAGGCCGCGGCTCCGTCTTCTATTTTGCGTTGCCCACCAAGTAGTCACTTCTGTACCGACATCTAATTTCTGCAAACTGAGCTGGAACGGCGGATCCGGACTCTATCTAGCCTGAGCGCTTGAGTTTGCCAGACTGCCCGCTCGGATAATAAGATCAATGAAGCGTAGGCGCGTAGCTCAGTTGGTTAGAGCGCTACCTTGACACGGTAGAGGTCAGGAGTTCGAGTCTCCTCGTGCCTACCATTTCTTCTTTTCTTGGCTTTAGCGGGAATCACCAATTTGTCTCCCTCCAGTTTCCCCCGGCCGGAGATTCGGCTGAAAGAACCCAGTAACTCTTGTACATCTTGTGAAGACAAGGCCCGGAAGGCCCGGCGCTCGCCTTTACTAAATTCGGCCGCGCGTCCAGAATAGAAGGTCTAGCGATCGGCGTTAAGCTCGCAGTGTCCGGCGTCCATACGGTGGAGGTGGGGCAGTCGCATTTTCCCGCAGGTCGAAACTAGCAGGGCGGAACTGGCCGATCAAAATTAGAAAGAGGAGCTCTCATGGCAGTAGTGACAGGTGAACTGATTCGAGCGATGAATTATGTGGAAGACATGACCACAACGCTGCGCCGGATATGTATCTACATTCCCAACATGAGCGCAGAGGAGCGGAAGCGGCTGGCGCAGGCTTTGCGCTCGGCCGGGACTGCCATCGATTCAGCGGTAGCGGATTTGGAAAAGGCGGAGAAGTAAGTGGGGCAGATCCAGACAATTGCCGTTATCGGCGCCGGGATTATGGGACGCGGCATTGCGCACGCGGCGGCGCTGGGCGGCTATCGCACCATTCTGGAAGACTTGCTGCCCGGGGTGCTGCGCAAGGCAGAGAGCGAAATTCGCACCAACCTCGATAAAGCGGTAGAGCTGGGGAAGGTTACTGCGCCCGATGCGAACTCTGCGCTTCGGCGATTAGAGTATGCCGGTTCGGTCGAAGAAGCCGCACGCGAGGCCGATCTTGTCATCGAGGCGGTGCCGGAAGAGATGGAGTCGAAGATTGAGATCTTCACGCTACTCGACAAAATCTGCCGGCCGGCGACCATGCTGGCGTCGAATACGTCGTCGCTCAGCATTACTGAAATTGCTAGCGTCACCTACCGTGCGAAGAAGTGCGTGGGTATGCACTTCTTTAATCCTGTGCACAAGATGAAGCTGCTCGAAGTGGTCCGGGCGCTGGAGACCGACGAAGACACGTTGGCAACCGCAGTCGAAGTGGGCAAACGCATGGGCAAGGAAGTTGTGGTGATCAAGGAATCGCCCGGTTTCGTCACCAGCCGCATTAATGCCATGATTGGGAATGAGGCGTTCTTCATGTTGCAGGAAGGGGTCGCGTCGGCGTCGGACATCGACAAGGCGCTGAAGCTGGGACTGAATCATCCCATGGGGCCGTTCGAATTGGTGGATTTAGTCGGGCTCGACACGCGGCTGAATATTCTTGAGTATCTGCACACATCGCTAGGAGAAAAATACCGGCCGGCTCCGCTGCTGGTGCAATATGTGAAGGCGGGACGATTGGGCAGGAAATCGGGGCGGGGGGTTTATGAATATCCGGAAAATGCTGCGAAGGCCTGACCCAGCTCGGCAGGAGGGCTGCTGGCAGCGCCGGGACGGTCGAGGGCGTCTCCACATGATTTATCTTGCTGAAAAAACCGTGAGAACTATTTTCCTGCCGGAACTCCTTGCTCCTGCAAATTCTTGCTGATCGCCAGGCAGGCGTCCCTCACCGAGTTCCCAAGCAGCAGCGAGTCGCCGGACGCAACAACGTCGCCATTCTTATTGGAAACTGCCCAGCGGTTTCCCTTGCCGCCGCCGTGCTGTAGGAGCAGGAAATAATCGGCCTTCTCCTTAATCATGTTCTCGGCGAAAGGCTGGCATTCCTTGCGGCGTTGCAGCTCCTGGTAAATTTTCGCAATCTGCGGATCCTTGCCGTTATGCGAAGAGTCCACGACCACTTGCGAATTATCGCCAGGTCCCGGATTCGTAACCGCGTTGGGCATGACATAAATGATGGCCCGGTGTGTGCTCGCGGCGGAATTATTGTTTTCGCTTTGCGCGGCCTGAATACACGGGATGGCGCACAATCCGAAGGCAAGGAAAAGGATTCTAACGGTAGAATACTTCATGTTTACCTCCTTCGCTAAAACGCGAAATGATCCTCTGCCATGTCGGAATCTCTGGCGGTTGTTTGAGTTGTTTCCAACATTGTATAGATTTGTGAAAAGCCAGCTTTCAGCTGTCAAGTCTTCAGCTGCTAGTTAGTTTTTTCCAAAATTGAGACCGGACAAGGCCGCCACCTTTTCTCCTTCGATCCCCTTACTGCCGATGAGCACGTGAAAGCCTTCGCCCATGCCTGCGGGCGTGATCAGGTGTTTGAGCTGCAGAGCGACTTTGGCGCGCTCTTGCGGGAGGCGGCAATCTTCAAAGGCGTCGGCAAATTCATTGGCTTCGCCGATGCCTAGCAAGAACTGCGATTGGGTGACGAGCTTCTGTGTCTGCATGCCTTGTTTTTCAGCGGCTGCCGCAAGCGCGGTGAAGTTCACGTCGGCGGTGATGTCCTGCTCACCCGGAGCTTCGTACGGGTTGGCGCTGACGGAGTGCTGGCGAATGGCCTTCAACGTCCCGCGATGGCGTCCGGCCAGTTGCTCCTCGCGAGTGTAGCCGTAGTCGATCACGAGCACGAATCCGCGCTCCTTGGAGGCCGCGCTCATCTGTCTCTGCGCTTGCAGCGGGACTTCGATGCGTTCCCCGGGCTCGGGAAGGATCGAATAGCGATCGAGAAATTCGAATTCTTCGGATGAGGGCGGAGCCCAGGTCTCGACGAATCGTCCGTTGCGGGCGACGATGCGGAGCGAGCCTTGCGGGCTCACGATTTCGACTGGGAGGGCGTCGAAGAATTCATTGGCGAACACGATTGTGGGCGCTTCTGAGGCTCCAAGCTCGGAATTCTTTCGCCCCTCTGGGGCTTTTTCGTCAACCTGAGCATGCCCACGGCTTGCGCCGTGGGCTGCATTTTTTTGCCGCTCCGCGGCTGGGGCTGGAATGCTTTCGGCGCCGGCGGCAAGGGAGGCGGACGAGGTGAGTTGGACCCTTCCCGCTTTAATATGTCGGCTCAAGATCGCTTCGATTCGCTCGCGCAACGCCGGCGAACGTTCTTCCAGAGCATAGTGCAACGCACGAAAGAAATCCGGGAACTTCTTTTCGGACCAATCGAGCACATCCTGCGCGAAGAGTCCGCGGCCGGGCCCGAGTTCTCTCAACGTGATGTGGTCCGGAGAGCCCAGAATGCGCCACATCTCGTCGAACTGGCGTGCCATTAGGCGCCCGAAGACCGCGTGCACGTCGCTCGACGTGTAGAAGTCCCCCGCTTTTCCGAACTGCGTGGCGTTGCGGGAGTAGTAGCCGAGTTCGTAATCGTAAAGGCACAGTTCCATGTAACGCGAGAACGGAATCGGGCCGCGTTCCCGAATCTCCCGTTCGATTTTCTGGCGGAGAGCGCTCACAGTCCCTTCTGGCGGCGGTCGGCGCGATCCTGTGGCGTGCGGATAAACATTTCCATGAAGTAGTCGTGTAACGCATCGAACAGCTGGCGCTGGAAGCTCCACTCGAACTGCGGGTGGTCGAGATCGCGCGGGTGCAGATCGAAAACATAGGTGTGCACGGGAACGGATTCGTCTTTGAACTGGATGATGATCTCGACACCTTCGCCCTTGGCGCGCGCGGAGAAGCTCAGCAGCGGATGTTCATAGAGGAGCAACTGAGCGAGGACGCGTTCGAGGCGCACTTCGGCTGGAGTGGGCACGGAAGCATTGTACAAATCAGGAGTCAAAATCCCGAATGCTTCAGTGCTCAGTTCCAACTACCAGACGCGGCAGACATTCTGCGGCATCATGGGCTGGCCTACTTTACAGCCGAAGGCTTGCCCGAACTCCGGAATGTTCTGAACCACTCCATTGACGCGGAATTCGCGGGGCGAATGCGGATCGGTTTGCACCTGCAGTCGCAATTGTTCGGGCCGCGTGCTTCCACACCAGTTCTGGCCGTGGCCTAGAAAGAACTGCTGGATCGGCGTGTAGCCGTCTTGTTTTTGATTCAGATCGATATTCTTTCTCTTGGCGTCCGCTAGAAACGCGATGAAGGCGAGCCGCAGTCCACCGTTGTCGGCAGTATTCTCGCCGAGAGTCAGCTTGCCGTTAACCTTGGCGTCGTCGACCGCGACGAAATTGCTGTACTCCTTTACCGTGCAATCGGCCTTTTCTTCAAACTTCTTCGCGTCTTCGGCAGTCCACCAGTCGGAGAGATTGCCTTTCCCGTCGAACTGCCTTCCTTGATCGTCAAAGCCGTGGGTCAGTTCGTGGCCGACGATGCCTCCGATGTGGCCATAGTTTTCGGCGTCCGTGGCCTTGGGGTTATAGAAGGGCGTCTGCAGGATTCCGGCGGGAAAGTTGATGTCGTTCATGCTGGGGTTGTAGTAGGCGTTCACGGTGGGCGGCGTCATGCCCCATTCCCCGCGATCTACAGGCTTGCCGATCTTATCGATCTGCCGGAGGTTTTCGAAGATAGCAGCGCGTTGCGTATTGCCGTAAACGTCATCACGTTGCACGATCAGTTTGGAATAGTCGCGCCAGTGGTCGGGATAACCGATTTTGTCGGCAATGGCCTTGAGCTTGATTTTGGCGCGGGCTTTAGTTTCAGGACTCATCCAATCGAGGGTGTCAATGTCCTGATCCATTGCATTCTCGATGTCGTGCACCATCTGCAGCGTGGCGGTTTTGCTGGACGGCGGAAATTCCTGCGTCACATAGACTTGCCCGACAGCCTCGCCCAGCGCGCCATCGGTGGCTTGCACGCAACGCTTCCAGCGGTCCTGCTGCTCGGGTTGTCCTCTCAGCTTGTGGCCGCGGAAGTCAAAAGTCTCTTCGTCCAGAGCTTTCGGCAGCGCAATTGAGTCGGCGGATGCGATCAGCTGCCAGCGCAGGTACGCTTTGATCGTCTTCAGGTCGGTCGAATCAAGCAGCGTGTTGAGCGCCTTGAAAAAGTCAGGGTTCGTGACGTTGATCTGTTTAACGCTGGGGAAGCGCGATTCCGAGAGTAGGCTCGTCCAGTTCAGGCTTGGTGTCATCTTTTGCAGTTCGGCGACTTCCATCAGATGGTAGATATTTTTGGGATCGCGGCGTGAAGTAATATCCATGGAGGCCTTGGCTAGCGCAGTCTCCAGTTGGAAGATACTCTGGGTATCGCTTTCCGCTTCGCTGTCGGACTCGCCCAGCAGCTTCAGAGTATTCGTGATGTGCTGCGCATATTGCTTGCGAGTTTTTTCCGCTGCATCGCCGGTACGGAAATAATAATCGCGCTCGGGCAGGCCCAGCCCCCCTTGATCGGCCGCCGCTATCTGCTGGGATGCGTCCTTGAAGTCCTGTTGCTCGCCCAGCCCAAGAAACGCGTTCACATTGATGAGCTGATAATGCGCCAGCAAAGGGGTCAATTCATGCTTGTCCTTGAGTGCAGCAATGCGGTCGAGTTCGGGCTGGAAGGGCTTCAGGCCTTTTTGATCAATCGCACTCGTGTCCATGCAGGCGGCGTAGTAGTCTCCAGTTTTTTGCTGGTTGGGTGTGCGATCGGCGCCGCCGGCAGCCACGCTTTCAATCATGGTGTGCAGAACGTATTCGTTGTGCTCCAAAATCATCGTGCCGGTGCCGTAGCCGGAGCGGTCGTTGGGTATCGGATAGGACTTGGTGAAGTTTCCGCAGGCGTATTGGAAAAAATTCACGCAGGGATCAGCAGAAGTATCGAGGAATCGCTCATCCAGGCCAGGCGGGAGAGGCTTCTGCTGAGTGGGCGCTTCGCTCTTGGATTGGGCCGCCGCGAGCGCGCAAAACAGGGCAGCAACAAAAACGTGCATGGCTAACAGGGCAACGGAGATTCGTGATTTCATCGTTTTCCTTTGTGCAGAATTGATGCGACGCGCGATGCCAAGGCAATTTGCCGCAGGCCATCTCAGGACCAATGGGAATTTCCTGCTAATCGTACTCTGACATCAACGGCCGTCGCTACTCATATCGCAGAGCCTCGATCGGATTGAGGCGCGCAGCTTTGATGGCCGGCAGCATGCCGCTGATGATGCCGACGAAGCTGAGAATTGCGGTCGACCAGATCAGGGTAGCGGAGTCGATGTAGAGATGAATGTCGCCTTCGCTGGCATTGTCTTCAAACGCGCTCCACAGGGTGAGCGACCCTACCGACCACGAGACCAGATAAGCGAGAACCACGCCCAACAGGCCGCCCAGAGCGGTAATCACCAGCGCTTCCGCCAGGAATTGAAACAGAATGTGCCAGCGATGCGCGCCCAAAGCTTTTTCCACACCGATTTCGCGGGTGCGCTGGGTGACCGAGACCAGCATGATATTCATCAGGCCCACGCCGCCAATACCCAGCGTGAGCAGGCCGATAAACCCGAGCAGAATTTTGATTCCGGTGGAGATTACCTGAAGGTCCATCAAGTCGGCGAAGACGTCGAAGACGAAGATGGCGCGGTGATCCTTGGGATCGAAACTGTGATGGAAGGCCATGGAATCCCGCACTGCTTTTACGATTTTGGCGTGGTCGCCTTCGTACTCCATGACGACCGAGCTTAGGTAGTAAGTGTTCATCAGATCGCTCATGGCGCTGAACGGAACGTAGACGTGTTCGTTGATGTTGTCGTCCCCGTTCTGCACCTGATGTTTCAGAACGCCGACGATCTGGTAGGAAATGCCGTCGAGGCGGAGGTTCTCGCCGAGTGCGTTTTGGCCGGAGAAAAGTTTCTTCTTCGCGTCCCAGCCGATCACGGCGACGCGCGTGTGCGTGAAGTCGTCGGCCTCGCTGAAGAAGGTGCCTTCCGCGACATCCATTTTGCGCATGCGGCCGTAGGACGCATATACTCCGCTGACGCCGTAGTTCGCGCTGCGCGTGCTATAGGCGACCACGCAATTCTTGAACGCTTCCGGCGAAACTCGCTTCAGCAAGGGGACTTCGGTGCGGATGGAATCTAGGTCGTTGACCGTGAGCCGAACCTGAGTACCGGCTTTGGTGCCTCCAGCCTGCAGTTCGGTGCGGCCGGGAAAGATAAACACCAGATTCGTGCCGAAGGAGCGGAAGGCGGACCACAGTCCGCGCTCGAAGCCGGTGCCGTAGGCAAGCAGCAGCACGACCGTCGCAATGCCCCACGCCATACCGAGCATGGTGAGCACGCTGCGGCGCCGGTTGTGGCGGAGCGCGTTGTAGGCCTGGGTTGCGAGATCGATGATCATGGAAACATAGCTCCGGGCTCCTAGCCGTTAGCTTAAACCTTCTAGCCGCACAACTTTGCTTTTCCTAGCAGCTAGGAACTAGGAGCTGCTTACTCCTGCCGCAGCGCTTCTACCGGCGGCAGCAAGGCCGCTTTCCTTGCCGGATACAGGCCCGCCGCGATTCCTGCAATCGCCAACGAGCCAATAGCGGCAAGGGCTGACGCCGGGATGATGCGCGGCGTGTCAAAGCCTTCGGGCGATGGCAACATTGCGAGCAAAGTCACAAACCCCGTTGCAATGGCCAAGCCGATGCCGCCGCTAAAGGCGGTGAGAAACGCGCCTTCGATGAAGAACTGAGTGAGGATAGCGCGATAGGTTGCGCCCAGCGCTTTGCGCAAGCCAATCTCTTTGGTTCGTTCGGTCACCGAGACGAGCATGATATTGATGATGCCGATGGCTCCCAGGCCCAGCGTCACCACGCCGACCACGCCCAGGAACCAGTCCATGGCATCGAAGATCCTTCCCACTCGCTTCATGTTTTCGATGGTGTCCCAATCTTCAAAGGCGTCCTGCAGCTTGGGACTGAAACCGTGGCGGCGCGCCAGTATGCGATGAATTTCGTCTTTCGCTTCGGCGTGCAGATCTTTAGAAATCGGCTGATAGTTGAGGAACGAGATCGCATCTTCGGAATTTGCCTTGGTCAGCGGGAAGAGATCGCGCATTGTTTCGATGGGAATGAAGATGCGCGAGTTCGTCCCGTTATTGCCGTCGCGTCCCACTTTCGCCACCACGCCGACCACATCGAAGTTGATGCCGTTCAGCAGAATCGTTGAGCCGACCGCAGGCCGTCCCGGAAACATGTTCTTGAGCAGTTCCCAACCCACCACGGCCACGCGGCGGCATTCCGAGTTGTCCTTGTCATTGAACCAGCGGCCGGGTTCAATGGGGACGTTGCGTATCTGGTTGTAATCGGAAGCTACTCCGAATACCTGGCCGTTCGTCGATCCGTAGTCGCTGACCGCACGAATATCCTCGCGATTCAGCACGGGCGACAACGCGCCTACGAACTGAGCCTCACTGCGGATCGCCAAATAATCTTTATAGGTGAAGTAATAGGTTTTCCCGGACTGGGCACTTCCCTCGACCGCAGGAATCCGGCCGGGAAACATAAACATGATGTTCTGTCCCAACGTGGCGAGCTGCTTTTCCTGGCCGCTGCGGAAGCCTTCTCCCAAGCCCACCAGCAGCAGCAAGGAGCCAACACCCCAGGCGATTCCGAACATGGTGAGGAAGGAGCGCAGCTTGTGCGCCCACAGTGTGGACAGGGACTGCCGAATGATGTCGACGAGCATTCGCATAAAGGTGTGGCAGAATCATGCCCCCACGCCTCCGGGGAGGGGCGCGGGGGCACCCGGGTAACGTTCAGGCGAGGGGTCTCAATCCCGCCCAACCATCTGATCAGAGATACGCAGCCGAGTTCGGTAAAGTTCCCCGCTGGTAGTTGGATACTTAGACCTCGATTGCCACGAAAAGGTTAGCTGGACCGCGAACTCAAAATGGCATGTAAGCCTCACGGGAACGGCACAAAAAATTACAAACAAGAAACAAGTTATTCGTGCCCGTAGGCCAGGTTGTCGAATCTTAGGCCGTCGCCATGGGTGAGTGCGATGGTGATTCGTGAACTCGCTTTAGACCACCCCGTGCGTAGGCGTCGCAGTTCACCTGGCTTGAGCGTCATTGCTATGTCGGGTGCGCCGTCTGTGTGGACCGCGATGCTGGCTTCCGAGGTCCCGCCGTTATAAACATCGACGCCGACAAAGACCCTTGGATTTGGAAAGGAAAATTGCAATTCGCGGGCGGTGGGATCCGCGGGAACAAGGTTGAAGGTGCCGAACTTGCCGCTGGGCACGCCAATCTTGCATTCATGCCGCGGCCAGTCGATGATTCCGGAGGGATAAGAGCCGCCCAGTTCCGTGCCCGCCGCGAGGTGGGGATCGTCGAATGTGACGTAGAGAGGGGGAGCGCCGTCCTGCGTTTCCTGTGCACGCTTGCCCTGGATGTCGATGTCGGGCGCGCCGTCATGACGAATTCGCAGCACGCCGGTCGATTCATCAAAAACAAACCCTGGCTGATCGAGAACCTTGCGCTGCCGCAAAGGCCGCCCATTCGCGCTCACCGACTCGGGACTGAAGTTAAGCCGCAGCACGTCGGTAGACTCAGCGTCGAAAGTGGAATATGTCACCGAGCCTTTGCGGTAGCTGATTTTCGTGACGACGGAAGACGAACCCAACAAGTGCGACTCGTCGGCGGGCGCCCACTCGGGGATAGCCCAGAAAGCGTCCATCAGCCGCCGGGGACCGTCGGCGAACTGGTCCGTAAACCACCACTGGTTCTCGCCGAACGGAGCATGCGCTCCGCCCGGAAGTCCTTGAAAATATGTCACCCAATTGAAGGAGCGGAAGGCGGCTTCGCGGTATTCCGGATCGCCTGTCTTGGCAAAATACAGGGCTTCCACGGCCGCCAGTCGCGCGGTGTGGCTATCGCAACATTGATTCGGGAGGTTGCAGCAGAAGCTGATGCCGTCGCCTTGTTCGGTGGTCACGGTCGCGCCGTGCACAATGTATTTCGGCCATTTCGGGGTGGTCTTCACCCAGGTGATCAGCTGGCGCGCGTGTTCCCTCCACTGCGGATCTTTCTCTGGATGCAATAAAACATAGCGTGCAAATTCCAGAGGGATCACCTGATTCATGTTTCCCATGGTCGGTGCCACGTCTTCGAAATAGCCCACCCATACATTGTTGGTGAGGGGATAGGTCTTAAACCATTGCCACGCCAACTGGCGGACGCGGGCGTAACCGGCAACATCGCCCTGCCGCAGCCGCAGGAGTTCGTCGAAGAGCATGATGGGTTCAATGACATTGGCTGAATACGGTCCCATGGGCGCGCCTTCGGTCCTGCCATCGCGTGCATAACACCTCACGGGCCACGGAGAGTGGGTCTCGTCACCACGCTTGTAGTTCTTGACCAGCGCATTGGCGCACAGGATGGCGGCCTGCAGGTACTTCGTGTTGCCCGTCATTTCGTATAGCCGCAGGTAGGCGTACCCATCTTCACCGACGACATGAGGTTCAACGTAATCCTTGCCATGCCGGCTCCAGCCGCTGTAGTGACGGGCCCCGGGATCGGCCGATGGGTATGGCACTTGAGCCCAGGCATAGTCCGGCGGGGTGCGGCCGTTCTCCAGTTCGTAATCAACGAAGTCCTCAAGGAAGGCGAGAGTCCGAGGGTCACCGGTGTAGGGATAGAGACGTTCCATAAAACCCTGCAGCATGGCTCGCAGATATCCAGTCGAGTTGGCCCAGGTTTGGTCGGGGATCAGCTCGTAGGTCGTGCGATCAAAATCGAAGCAACAGTGAAAATAATAAAGTCGCTGGCGGTTGTACTGATCCCACAGAATGGTCCACTGCGAAAGAAAGTGGGACGAGTAGGAATAGCCGATATTGTCGGGCATCGGCCAGGGCAGAAGTTTTCCTTGCTCATCCAATTCAACCGGCCGCCCTGCGATGGTGGGCTGATCGACGGTAGAGACTACGGGAAACGGCTGGGGCTTTTCTTGTCCCGGGGTGGCGGCTGTGAAAATGAGTGCGAGCGCGACGGTGGCGAGTTGAGCACTTCGCATCATGGTGGATCACTGAATTACATCCACTGAGCAGCCAAACGCATTTTCGCTGCGACCGTTATTCGTATCTACTGAGGATTCGTGAGGCCAGGACTGAACCGTGTTTCACGATTTCTCTTTTGGCCGCTCGTACGCCTTCTGCAGGTATTTACGGGCTTCTTCGAGAGCGCCGAAGGTGTTGTCGTTGGTTTGGAGGGCCTGGCGGTATTCGTTGACTGCGCGTTCGCGCTGGCCCGTAATATCGAAAATCTTACCCAGCTGAATGCGGCTCCAGACCTCGGTCCAGCGCGGGTCCCCGTCGCCGTTGAGGCCTTCGCGATAAGCGTTGGCGGACGACTGGTAGTTGCGCTGCAAGAAAAATACGTCGGCAATGCGGTAGTGGGCGAGGGAACTGTTCTTGTTTAGGTCGAGGGCTTTGTTGAACTCCAGCAGAGCGCCGGTTAGATCGCCTTGTTGCTGCATAGCCTGCCCGCGCAAGATGGATGCGCGCAACTTCACGTCGCTGGAGTTAGTGAGCACGCGGTGATCGGGATCGACCGCGATGCGCCGGGGGCGGCCGAAGGTCTCAATCGAAAACGGCGAATTTGTGCCGACTACCTCGACTCGCTGATTCTCGGTTTTTCCGTCGGTATCGATTCGCAAGTCCACGGGCATGCGGAACAGATCGAGATCCTGAGAAATTTCGCCGGTAACGCGAAATCCCGGAGCTCTTTCCTGTTGGGCCTTCGACTCTTTGGCAAAATTGCCACCCAAACGGTAGGTGGTGTACTTCACCTTAAACTCGGGGGCGCCGGTGGAATCGAGCCATTGGGAAAAGAACCAGGTCAGCTGCTGCCCATTGTTTTTCTCGGCGACTTCGCGGAAGTCGTCGGTGGTCGCCGATTTTCCCGCGAATTGTGCGGCAAATTCGCGCATCGTCTTGTTGTACTTGTCCTCGCCCAGCACCGAGCGCAGCATGTGCAGGATCATCGCGCCTTTGTCGGTGGCCAGCGACTGAAATTCGGTGGAGAAAATGTCGAGCTTGCTGGCCTGGGAGAGCGGCACCGTATCGTAGGCTAGAGCGCCGACCGACATATCCTTCACCGCTTCTTCCAGGCCTGCGGCCCCCGCGGCGTTCTCTACATACATCGCCTCGGAATAGCGGGAGAAGCCGTCGCTCAGCCACCAGTCATCCTTAGTGGCCGGACTCACCGAGACGCCCCACCACTGATGCGCAATCGCATCGGAGAGCAGGCGATAGTTCGTCTTCTCCGTAATGGAAGGTCCCGCTAAGCCGGCAATTTCTGGCGCCCAAAGGTAGGGAAGGGTGTCTGCGGGCAATTCGACGAGGTTCAATTTCTGCGAGGGCGGCAGGCCGTACAGCGTGATGAAGTAGCTGAACTCCTGCACCGCGGTCGTCGTGTAAGCCGGAGCCAGAGTCTGATGCGTGGGCTTGAAAAAAACGTGCAGGTCCATCCCAGCTTCGTCGCTCTTATACTCCGGTGCAAAAACTCCGGCGACAATGGTGCCGGGAAAGCTGGGCTTGCTGGAGACAAACGTGAAGGTCTTGGTTGGCAGAACGCTGGCGTTGGGCTTCTTTGAAGCTGCAGCATCGGTCACGCTGGAATGGCCGCTACCGACCACCAGCATATGCGCGGGCAGGGTAACGCTGATGGTGGACGTGAAACGATTCAGGCCATAGCCGCTGACCGGGAACCAGCGTCCGGCATAGAGCAGATAGGTGGTATCGTCGCCAATATAAGCCAATTTCAAACCGGGCACCGGACTGTTGTCGGCATTTTCCAGCGTCCCGTCGTATTCGAAAGTCAAGGTCGTGGAGGCGTCTTTGGACAGGCCCGCAGGCAACGGTACCCGCACCGTAGAATCCTGGGTCACGCGCTCCGCCGACAGCGGCTGGTTCTTTTCATCCGTCACCTTGGTTACGCGTAGGTCATTGTGCAACTCGAACACGGCGACACTGATGTCCTGGAGGGCGGTAAATTTGACCTTGGCTCGAGCCGTAATTTGATGGAGATGGGGGTCGAGTTCGGCTTCGATGCGATAGTCGTCGACGCGAAGGCGCGCCTTCTCCGCCGCCCGCGATGGGGTCGCGAGGAGGACCAGCAATGCCAGAGTCAGGGAACTCGTAAGGACGCTAAGAGCGCGCCGGAGGTGAATCCACATTCAGGAGAGTCTCCAGGAAATGATAACTCATTCCTATGATGAAGATTCTCAGGCAAAAGATGCTGGGAGCACAAGGTTTAGCGCAGCTTCTAGCTTTTAGCTAAACCAAGGCCCGGAAGGCTCAGGATGACTCCGGCGGCCCGGTCGGCCGGATGCTGCGTGGCCGCCGAAGCATCCTGCGGAACGCGAAGACGGGCTCTCACCAGAGCCAGGCCGTTCAGCATCCGCGCTCGGGCTGGGCCGTCGGGTAGGATCTCCTGCAGACGAGAGACGACGTTTTGCGCGGTAAATCCATGTTGCACCAGTTCCGGGACGACTTGCTCCCCGGCGATGAGGTTGACCATGGCGAAGTACGGAACCTTGACCCGGGGTTTGCCCAGCAGATAAGTGAGAAACGAAACGCGATACACCATTACGAACGGAGTGTTCATGATGGCGGCCTCAACCGTGGCGGTTCCGCTGGCCACGATGGCGGCGCGGGAGTGCCAGAGGGCGGGCAGGGCGTCGGAAACCAGGGTAATTTTCCTGTCGCCGATGAGGCCGATCAGGAAGCTGCGGTCGAGCGTGGGAGCGACTGGGAGAAGGAACTCATAGTTTGAATCAAGGGCTGAACCAAGCAGCGCCGCCGACGCCAAAATCGTCGGCAGGTTCATGCGGACTTCCTTCACGCGGCTGCCGGGCATGAGGGTGATCCAAGGTTTCTCCGAGCTAAGACGAAATTGCGCCGCGTAGTCGTTGCGTTCGCCGGACGGGGGCGGGAGGTCGGCCAGAGGATGGCCTACGAAGGTCGCATCGACCTCACGTTCGCAATAAAACCTCTCCTCGAAGGGAAAGATGACCAGAGCCTTGTCGATGTAGTCGCGTAGGAGTCGCACGCGGCCTTGGCGCCACGCCCAGAACTGTGGCGCGACGTAATACACCGTGGGAATGCCGCGTTTCTTCATCTCGCGCGCAACCCGCCAGTTAAAGGCAGGAGAGTCGATAACGATGGCGAGGTCAGGCTTTCGCCGGTCGGCTTCGCGGATCAAACGCTGGTACAGTCCATAGATCTTGGGGAGGTGGCTGAGAATTTCCGTGATGCCGACGACGGCAAGATCCTTGGAGTCGACTACGGTGTCGCAGCCCGCGGCGCGCATGCGCTCTCCGCCCACGCCGAAGAATTCAAGCCGCGATGCCGATGCGGGGCGAGATGCTTGTGTGGGGACAGGCGACTCGCCCGTTCTGGAGCGAAGCTCCGCAGCCTTTGGCTCGGTTGTTCCCTCCGCAGCCCGCCGCAGCGCCTCAATCAGCTGCGCCCCATACATTTCCCCGGAAGCTTCGCCCGCTGAGATAAGAATGCGCAAGGGAGCATTGTAAAGCCGCGGTGCCGCTACAGATCTTCAGAGAAAGTTTTTAGCGTGCTCATCGCCGCGTGGCTGCGGCAGCGGACAGTGGCGAGAAATTCGATATCGATTCCGATTGAACCAACGATATCCCCGCCAGAGCATCCAATTAAAGCCGGGTAAACGGAAGACTGCGTAGAAAGGCCATGCCCACCAGATTTTCCGTGACACGTACAGATACGCATTTGCGCCCGACTCCAATTTTCCGCTGCGAGTCAATACCTGTACGTCGTCCAGCAGATTCTCTTCTGGGACATGTAACATGCCGTCCGCGGACGCGGACTGAAGATCTTTGACTGCAAACCCCCTCCGTTCAACTACTTTTCGCCAGAAGCGAACCCAACGAAAGCAAAATCCGCATCTGCCGTCGTAGAGTATCCAGCCTTCGCGAGGGAGATCGGCTTCCGATTTGTAGTCTGCCAAGCTCATCGAATTTCATCGCCCTTGAACACATCGCCCTTGAACACAACGACGGGCGAGCCGTCCGCCACGAATGCGCTGTCAGGGCGTCGTTGAATCACTGCCCCAAGTTCGGACCCGTAGAGAGAGCTGGAGTCGCCTTCGAGTCCAGCGCTAGTGGTTGCCCATACTTGCCATGGGGTGTGTGACACATGATATTCGAGGCAATCATCCGATCGTTGCGACGAATAACCCCAGTAATGTTCGGTAATGAACTGTTCCAAACTACCCTCTGAAGGACGGTGGAATTCGTTAGCCGTCTGAGCAGAGAGCTTGCACCATCTGCCGTCAACTCGCCACTGGTAGTCAATTTTCTTTCCGGAATCGAATGTCTCTATCGCGTGTTTCATTGGAAGGCACATATAGTTTTCGCCGTAGAATGCACGGGCGATTTTTGCGATCGCGGGTTTGGGCACAATCTCAGCGATGAACACCACGCCTCTGCGGTCTTCAGCGCCTGCTTTTCGCCGGACGTAAAAGCGTAGATTTACTTCATCGAAATCACTATGAAAGGGAATCGGGAAGCGCCCGAGCAGTTTGGTGCGGCAGAACCGAAACCCCACAAGGCTGACGTAGGTTTTTCCCTTGAAAGAGTCCAGCGAGGTGCCAGCTGGAACGTATCCATTCAGCAGATCGGATTCGACTTCAAAATTCAACATCACAAGGTCCCGCCATTCCGCCGACAGGAAAATCTGTTTTGACTGAGACCGGCTTGTCATTGCCTAATCATCCCCGGTGGCGGTGACCTCGGCATTCGCGGGAGTGAGCTTGCCCTGAGCTTGTCGAAGGGGCGCCCGCGCCACTTTTAGCTCCTGGTCTTTGTATTGCAACTGATAGAGCTTGAAGTAAATGCCGCGCTGGGCCAGCAGTTCCTGGTGAGTGCCCATTTCTCGGAGCTGACCTTTGTGCATGACGATGATCTTGTCGGCGCGTTGCACGGTCGATAGGCGATGGGCGATGATCAGCGAGGTTCGGCCTTCGACCATGCGGCTGAGGGCGTCGCGCACTTTGAATTCGGTTTCGGTGTCCACGCTCGAAGTGGCTTCATCGAGGATCAGAATCTTTGGCTCGTGGGCAAGGGCGCGCGCGAAGGAGATGAGTTGCTTCTGGCCGGTCGACAGAGTCGAGCCGCGCTCGCGGACTTCTTCGTCGAAACCCTTGGGCAGGGCGCGGATGAAATCACCCAGGTTTACGTCTTCGGCAGCCTTGGCGACGTGATGGTCCTGAATGCGGTCGGTACCCAGGCGGATGTTGCCGCCGATCGTGCCGGTGAACAGAAACGGATCCTGCAGCACGACGCCGAAACGGCTGCGCAGGTCGGCGAGGTCCATCTCTTTCACATCGACGCCATCGATCCGGATGGCGCCTTTTTGGACATCGTAGAAGCGTAGCAGCAGCGAGATGAGAGTGGTCTTGCCGGCGCCCGTGTGGCCTACTACAGCGACCGTTTCTCCAGGTTCGATGGCGAACGTGACGTCGCGGAGGACCCAGTCGGGGGTGATGGCCACAACACTGCCGCTCCCCGGCAAAGAGCCTGCCCAGCCTTTTTTGTCGGGAGCAGGCTCGGCCGGACGGCCGGGGGTGGCTGTTCCCACATGAGCCGACGTCCCCACCCGGGATGTCCCCACATGTGCCGAAGCCCTCACATGGCCTTTGCTCATCTCCGTTGCATCGCCCTCAGTCGGCATATCTCGATAAGCGGACCAGACGTGGTCGAACTCGATTCGGCCTTTGCCTTGGGGCTTCTTCGTTGCTGCGGGCGAGACTATTTCCACCGGGGTATCCAGCAATTTGAAGATGCGTTCGCTGGCCGCCATTGCCGACTGCAGAATGTTGTATTTCTCGCTGAAATCCATGATGGGGCGGAAAAAGCGCTGGGCGTATTGCGTGAAGGCAATCAGCACGCCGAGAGAAGCCGCAGTGGCGACCAGATGAAACGAGACGAGCGACTGACGGCTGAACTCGAGGGAAACGCTGCTGGCCACAATGCCGCGCATGACGTCCTGGCCACCGAACCAGATGACGCTGGCGATTGCAACCGCGGAGAAGAAATCAACCACCGGGTAGTAGAACGCGTAGGCCAGAATCGCGTCTTTGAAAGCGTCCATGTGGCTGCGGTTAATCTCGGAAAAGCGCCGATAGGCTTTACGCTCGCGATTGAAAAGCTGCAGCACCACCATGCCGCTGACGTGCTCCTGCAAGTAAGAATTAATGCGGGCGATGGCAGTGCGAATACGGCGGTAAGAATCGCGCACTTTGTCGCGAAAAATCTTGGTCGCTATGACGATGAACGGGAGCACGGCAAAGGTGATCAGCGCCAGCTTCCAGTTCATGCACAGCATGATGCCCAGAATTCCGATCAGGACGAAGAAGTCTTCAAAAATGGAAACCACGCCGGAGGTAAACATCTCATTCAAGGCGTCGACATCGGTCGTGACACGCGTGACCAGGCGGCCGACGGGATTCTTGTCGTAGAACGCGACATGCATACGCTGCAGGTGGCGGAAAATCTGGCTGCGCAGGTCGAACATCACTTTTTGCCCGGTCCACTGCATGAAGTAGGTCTGCAGGAATTCGAATACGAAAGTCAGAATGAGCAGGCCGAAGTAGATTGCGGAAATTTGTGCGATCCCGTGTAGTGGCCGTGGGCTGAGCCAGCTCCACAAGCCCGAGCTCATGCCCTGGGCCGGCGCAAGATAACGGTCTACCGCGACTTTCACCAGATACGGCCCTAACACGTCGCAAAAAGATTTGACGATGATCGAGGCCAGGGCAATCGTCACCTGCCAGCGGTAAGGGCGCAGGTAGGTGAGCAGTCGCCGCATCAAGCGGCTGTCATACGCTTTTCCTAGTATTTCCTCTTCGTGGGCCATGGTTTCGGGGTCAAAGTTTGTTCGAAAAAGATCGAGAGCGGCGCAGCCATTCGCTAACAACAGGTTAACCTAAATCGGCCGCTACCGGAGCGGATTGGGAGCCGAGCTTTGCCAGTGGGATAATCATGCCAGTGGCCTCAGGCATCTACATTTCGGTTCCGTTTTGCCGCACGAAATGCAGCTATTGCAACTTCGCCTCTGACGTGTTTTCGCGGGTGGTTTTTGAACGCTACGTCGATCGCGTTTGCGAAGACATCGCCCATGCGCCGGACATTGCGCAAGAGATGGGCGGACGGCTTGAGCCCGAGGTGGACTCTATCTATTTGGGCGGGGGAACGCCGACGGTGCTGGATGTCGGGCAACTGCAGCGGGTGTTCAATGCTGCGCGAGAGCAGTTTTCCATGCGTCCCGATGCCGAAGTAACAGTCGAGTGTGCGCCCGGGACGCTTACGCCGGGGGTGGTCGAGGAGTTGCAGAAGTGCGGCGTGAATCGCGTCAGCCTGGGGGTGCAGTCGTTTGTGGACCGCGAGGCCGCGGCGGTTGGGCGGTTGCACAAGCGATCGACTGTCCTGGAAGACATTGCCTGCCTGCGCGCGGCCGGCATTGGCAACATCAATATCGATTTGATCGCAGGCCTTCCGCACCAGACCGCGGAAACCTGGCAGGAGTCGCTAACCGAAACGCTTGCTACCCTGGTGCCGCACGTTAGCGTTTACATGCTCGAGGTGGACGAAGATTCTCGCTTGGGCCGCGAACTGATCGCCGGTGGAAAGCGCTATCACGCGCATTTCGTTCCGGATGAACAAGCGACAACCGATTTCTATCTTGCGGCTTGTGAACAATTGGAAGCGCAAGGCATTGCCCAATACGAAATTTCCAATTTTGCGCGCGCAGGTTCGGAATCGCGGCACAATCTCAAGTACTGGACGCGCCAGCCATATCTCGGTTTCGGGGTCGATGCGCACTCGATGCTGGCCTCAGCGTTGCCTGACGCTGAGGCGGTGCGCTTTGCCGCCGCGGATGCGCTGGAAAAATATGTCGTGGGGTCGCCCTTGCAAAGGACCGTGGTCCTACACGAAGCCGCGTTGGAGGAGACATTTTTTCTCGGATTGCGCTTGAATCGCGGCGTCGACCTGGGAATAGTTGCCGCAACCTTCGGCCCGCAGGCTCTCGAGAAGCTGCAGCCTGCCATCGCAGAACTGATCGACGCTGGGCTGATGAAGCAGGAAGATCGTTGTATTCGACTAACCTCACGCGGACGATTACTCTCCAACGAGGTCTTTCAGGCTTTCATTGCCACCGGCAAACTTCCCGCCGGAGCTTGAAAATCCTCACGAAATGGGGCTGAAAACTTAGGCTGCGGTTCTCGATGGCCTTCGAACGCTAACCATCCGGTCGGTTGGTGGCAACAGGAAAATATTAACCATCGCCAGTGTTCACGCGACTTTGTGCAGAGGGGTCTTTTTCTTCCGCGAGTAACTTTTTCCTCATCCGGCGGTATGTTCTAATCGCAATTTACGATTGCCGGAACCGATTGTGGGTGGACCGTACTCCACTACAGCACCACTGTGAGGAACCTTGGATTTTCAACTGAACGAAGAGCAGTTGCAGTTAAAAAAAAGCGTTCGCGAGTTCGCGGAGCGCGAGATCAAGCCCAACGTCATGAGGTGGGACGAGGCCGGCGAGTTTCCGCTCGCCACCATCAAAGAGCTGGGAAAACTCGGAATGTTGGGAATGGTTTTTCCGGCGGAATATGGTGGCGCGGGCATGGGCTATGTGGAATATGTCACTGCGATTGAGGAACTCTCGCGCGTGGACGGGTCGGTGGGAATTATCGTAGCCGCGCACACGTCGTTGTGTTCGAATCATATTTTCCTTGCCGGCACGGAGGCGCAGAAAAAGAAATACGTCAGTAAGCTCGCGACCGGAGAATTCATCGGCGCGTGGGGTCTGACCGAGCCGTCATCGGGCTCGGACGCAGGCAGCGCACGCATGACGGCCGTGCGGCGAGGAAACAACTGGGTGCTGAATGGCACCAAGACTTTCTGCACCAACGGGCACTATGCCGATGTAATCGTCGTACTCGCGGTGACCGATCGCGCCGCGCATACCCACGGACTCTCCGCGTTCGTCGTTGAAAAAGCTACCCAGGGATTTCGTCCCGGCAAAAAAGAAAACAAGCTGGGACTGCGGGCGAGCGATACGGCTGAGCTCATTTTTGAAGACTGCGTAATTCCGGCGGAAAATCTGCTGGGCGGCGAAGGGCAAGGATTTCCCGACGCCATGCGCGTTCTCGACGGCGGACGCATCTCGATTGCAGCGTTGTCCCTGGGCATGGCGGAGGGCGCCTATGAAGCCGCTCTGAAGTATTCGAAGCAGCGCAAACAGTTCGGCAAGGCCATCAGCGATTTCCAGGCGATCCAGTGGAAGCTGGCCGACATGGCTACGGAGATCGACGCCGCTATGCTGCTCACCATGCGCGCCGCCTCAATGAAAGATGCGGGCTTCAAGACCACGCAGGAGTCTTCTATGGCAAAGCTCTACGCCAGTGAAGTGGCCGTCCGATGCGCCAACGAAGGCGTACAGATTCACGGCGGCTACGGGTTCATCAAAGACTATCCCGCCGAAAAGTTTTATCGCGACGTGAAGCTCTGCACCATTGGCGAGGGTACGAGCGAGATTCAGCGGTTGGTGATCGCGCGGCAGTTGTTGAAGGATTAGCTGTGGCTTTACGCTCCAGCTGACCAATAGCACGGGCGCCCTTAGGCGAATCGCGTTCTCAAACTTCATCTTATGTGGTAAGTTTTGGTCGCATGGAGGAAACGAACGCGAGCGCACAAACCGGGCCGCTGGCCACAACCCCGGATGAGCGAACCATGGCAGTGTTGGCTCACGTCCTTCAGATGGTTGGGGGCTGGATCGCGCCCCTCGTGATCTTCTTCATGAAGCGCCAATCGCGGTTCATTACGTTCCACGCGTTGCAGGTTCTTCTCTTTCAGGGCGTCTGTCTCTTTCTGGAAATGTTGGCTGCAGGGTCGATTTTTATAGCGTTTGGACTAGGTGCATCCTTTGGCGGCTGGACTGCGCAGCACGGCGCTCCGGCAGTTCCTTGGCCATTCTTTCTCTTCTTTGGCATTTTTTGGCTGGGATTTGTGGTGATGTGGCTGCTGAAGCTTGTGCTTGCGGTTGTGTACGGGATCAAGGCTGGTCGTGGAGAGTGGGCCGAATATCCTCTGCTGGGCCGGTTCGCCCGCCAGATCCTGAACATCGGGGCCGGCGGCGCGCTTATTCCGTGACCGCTAGCTTGTCTTCGGCGTTTATCATTCCGCGTTCGCGGAGTTGCCATGCGCACGGTTCGCGGCGCCTACTACTTCCGACGGAAGCCAGTTGCGTTTCGCAATGATTACTGCCTCTCGTGCAACGCGCCGCGACGATCCATCGCCATACGCAGCTTCGATGTCGGGCACTTTTACTGGATTCCAATTTTGCCCGTGGGCTTTTGGAGACACTGGGTGTGCAGCGTCTGCGGCCGCAAACCGCACTCGAGAAAACGCCGCCTGCTGAAGTGGACCACACTTTATTCCCTGATCACCATCTCCGTTGCCTTCTGGACGGTGCCGGTTGACTCGGGCTCTTCTGCGATCAGCTGGGTGATTCGGATCGTAGCGCCAGTAGGATCTCTTCTTCTTTTCATTCGCCTGGTTCGATCTCGCGCGCCCTTCTCACTTCGAAAAAAACTCAGGTCCATAGCACCCGCCGCCGACACGATCTGTCCTTTCTGTTCCATTCCCTTGGTCGTCGGTACTGGCCAGCGGTGGTCCTGCCCAAGCTGCAACGTCGTCCGATACTAGTCACCATGAAACACCCAAGGCGCCGATGGTTTCGCAGACTCCACCCGTGCTTTACACTGTTCGCTTGGACACCGCGGGTCAAAATAACGACATTCAGGCGTGGATCAAGCTGTTGCGCGCGGGAGACGTGCGCACTCTGGCACGTGCTATCTCCGTCGTCGAGAATCGCGCACCAGGATGGTCCGATCTTCTGAAGGGTCTGTTTCCGCACAGCGGGGGAGCTCGGGTCATCGGGATGACCGGCGCGCCGGGAGCGGGGAAGAGCACGCTGGTCGATCATCTGGCGCGCTTCTATCGCACGCAGAATCAGAGCGTGGGAATTGTCGCGGTCGACCCCACGAGTCCGTATACCGGCGGAGCGATTCTGGGCGACCGCATCCGCATGCAGGAACACTTCGCCGACTCGGGAATTTATATTCGCAGCATGGCGACCCGCGGATCGCTTGGCGGTCTGGCTCGCACCACGGCTGACGTGACGACGGTGCTCGATGCATCGGGGCGCGACGTAATTCTGGTCGAAACTGTCGGCGTTGGCCAGGATGAAATCGACATCGTGCGGCTCGCCGATATCACTGTCGTGATTCTCGTTCCCGGCATGGGCGATGATGTCCAGACCATCAAGGCGGGAATCATGGAAATCGCCGACATCTTCGTGATCAACAAAAGCGATCGCGAGGGGGCCGAGCGCGTGGAACGCGAGATTCGCGCTCTGCAATCGCTCGCGCTGCGCCACGATGGGTGGACGCCCCCGATTGTGAAAACCGTCGCCACCGATGGCACTGGAATCGATGAGCTGGCGGCGGCAATCGCCAGCTACGTGGCCTATCTGCAGAAGGAGAACCTGGCGCTGAAAAAAAGCGTGCAGAACTGGCAGGAGCGCCTGGTGGAAATGCTGCGCGATGCCATGCTCGAAAAAGCTCGCGCGCAGCTCGACAATGGAAACATGGCTAAATTCGCGGCGGAAGTCGCTGAACACAAGCGGGATCCGTATACGCTGGTGGAAGAGATTGCGGCGAAGGTGGGAAAAGGGAAATAGAAAGCAGATTCCTCGCTCGTCCTCTTTGCCGACGGCAACTGCGGACGGCTCGGAATGACAAAGTGGTTTCAGATTGTAGATTAACCGAGTCTGCTGCAATCTGAAATCTTCAATCCGAAATTAAGTTTGTTGAGCGCAACCGTGAGGCGAAGTGGATTTCAGCATTGATCATCTCGGGATCGCGGTGAAGTCGCTGACCGCGGCCAAAGCAATTTACGAAAGGCTGGGCCTCAGCGTCTCGCCCGAAGAAACGGTGGAGCAGGAGCAAGTTCGGCTGGTGATGGTGCCCGTCGGCGAAAGCCGGCTGGAGTTGCTAGAAGCGACGTCGGTGAGTTCGACCATCGCGAAGTTTATCGCCAAGCGCGGCGAGGGTCTGCACCATGTTTGCCTGAGAGTGCCGGATTTGAAAGTTGCAGTGGCGCGCCTGAAAAAAGATGGGGTGCGGCTCGTCTCCGAAGAAATCAAGACGGGCGCGGGAGGACACAAGTACGTCTTTGTACATCCCTCGAGCGCGGGCGGGGTGCTGCTGGAACTGGTCGAAGCGTAAAGAAAACTACCGGCCACGGATTTCACGGATTAGCACGGATAAATCGTAAAGAACGAACATGCTTCTTCTCGTCACTGACACTTCCGGCAAGCGAGGCAGCGTTGCACTGGCGCGTAGGCAGGAACGCGATGGGAACGACGTTGAGGTGATCGAAGTCGCATTTCTGGCCGGAGGAATGTTCTCAGCGCAACTTGTGCCGCAGATCGCAGCGCTTCTGGACAAGCATGGTCTCAGCAAAGCCGATATCGACGCGTTCGTCGTGGTCTCCGGCCCAGGATCGTTTACCGGACTACGCGTGGGGCTCGCCGCCATCAAGGCGCTAGGCGAGATTCTGAAGAAGCCCATCGTGGCGGTCTCTCACCTTGAAGTCGTGGCGCTGGCGGGCAAGACTGAGTATAAGACCGAGGGCAGGGTTGCCGCTGTACTCGATGCCGGGCGGGGCGATGTTTACTTCGGGGCGTACGAAATTGGGGGCGCCTCTGTGCGGGTTTTGCAGGAGTGTCTGCTGTCGAAGGATGAGTTCATGTCCGCCGCTTCTGGATCGATGGTGATCACCCCCGACCCGGCCTGGGCGGCCGTAGCGCGGGACGCCGGTCTTTCCGCCGTTCAGGTCGAGCCTGCGAGCGCTGAGGGGATCGCGCGCTTGGGCTTACGAAAGTTGCAAGCCAGTGAGACGGTCTCCCCCGATCAGTTGGAAGCGAACTACATGCGACGCTCGGACGCCGAGATGTCTGTGAAAACCAGCTCCTAGCTTGTAGCTCCTGGCTTCTGGCTTGAACTATCTTGAACCGCCGCGTGCACATCCGCTCCGCAATCGTCGCTGACATTCCGATCATCATGACGCTGGAGCGGCAGTCTGCAACCGCGGGCCACTGGACGGAGGCTCAATACCGCCAGGTGTTTCGGCATGAAAGTCCGGCAAGGATGGTGCTGGTATCAGAGGCCGCGCCGCCCAGCGCATCCCGCCTCCAGTCCGACGCCGGCACCGGTATTCTCGGATTTCTAGTTGCCCAGCATCTCACTCCCGAATGGGAATTAGAAAACCTCGTCGTAGCCCCACAGGCCCGGCGCAAAGGCATTGGTAAACGGCTTCTGAATGCTCTGTTGGCGACGGCCCGCAAAACCCATAGCAGTGCTGTTTTTCTTGAGGTACGGGATTCGAACGCCCCCGCGCGAGCGCTCTACGAGAAAGCTAGATTTAAGCAAGTAGGTCGTCGATATTCGTATTATATGAATCCCTCGGAAGACGCCATTCTTTACCGCCGCACTCTTGACTAAACGTGTTCTCATACTGAGATTAAGCACGGAGATTGCACCACTTTTTTGGCATTGAACCCACTTTTGGCGTGTGCTAGCCTGAGGTCATATCCCGGTTGGAGGTCTGCTGGATGCTGACTTCGAGAGACGAACTCCTAACCAATCACGAGCAATTCCGCAGATTGGCACAAGAGCACACGCAGTATGCAAAACGCCTAGATTCACTCACCCAGAAACGTTACCTCAGCGAAGACGAAAAGCTGGAAGAAGTCCGTCTTAAAAAGCTGAAACTGCGCCTGAAGGACCAGATGGAATCCATCGAGCGTGAGTATCGGCAACACTACGGCGTTAACGTAGCCTAAATTCTGGCGAACCTCCAAGCGGCTCCGACCGTTGAGGGAGCGATGTATCCACAAAGGGGCGCTATAGAGTCTGTTACGAAACACTAGGCGGCACGAGTAAGGAATGAGAAGATGCCCTCGCGAGAGCGAGGGCATTTTGCATGGGATATAGCCGGGGAGAGGCACGGGAACAGACGACGATGTTTCCGGTAACGCTGGACGAGTTGATTCCAGCTGATCACCTATGCCGAGTCATCGAGGCATTCGCCGCACGCTTGAACCTCGGGAGGCTGGGCTTTGTTCGTGCGGAGCCAGCCGAAACCGGTCGACCGGGCTACGATCCGCGCGATCTGTTGAAGCTGTACCTGTACGGGTATCTGCAGCAGATCCGCTCCTCGCGGCGGCTGGAAGCCGAGTGTTGCCGCAACGTAGAAGTAATGTGGCTGCTGCAACGGGTGACGCCCGACCACAAATCGATTGCCGAGTTCCGGCGGATGCATCGCGAGGCAATAACGGAGGCGGGGGCCGAGTTGGTGCGTTTCGCGCGGGAGGTGGGTTTGATACGCGGGGAGTGGGTAGCGATCGACGGGTCGAAGTTCCGGGCGGTAAGTAGTGCGCAGAGGGTGCGCGAACGCGACTGCGTCCAGCGGTACCTCGATCAGATGGAGTCGGCCGACGAGCACGATGAAGTGGTGATCGAGCCCACTGCGGTACAAACGGCGCTGGAAAAGCTGAAGAGCGATCCGGAACCAGAAGCACGTTTCATGCGCACGGCCCATGGCAAAGCTCCTGCCTACAATGTGCAGACAGCGGTCGATGCCGCGCATGCGCTGATTGTGGCCCACAAGGTCACGACGGAAGCCAACGACCAGCGTAGCCTGTTGCCCATGGCGGAGGCGGCGAAGCAGGCGGTGGGCAATCCTGCATCGCTGAACGCGGTGGCCGATGCCGGATACTTCAACGGCGAGCAGGTGGAGCGCTGTGAGGCCGAAGGCATCGTCCCGCATGTTCCGGCCAATCGTTCCGTCAACAACCAAGGGGGCGGCAAGTTGTTCGACCGCACTGCGTTCGTCTATGACGAGAAGACCGACACCTTCCGTTGCCCCGCACAACAGACACTCACGCGAAAACAACTACACCGCAAAGATCGTACCGTCATCTATGAGGCGAAACCGGTGATCTGCGCCTCCTGTCCCTTGAAGGCGAACTGCACCACCAGGTCGCGACGACTGGTGCAACGCCATCTTCACGAAGCGGCGTTACAGCGGATGGAGCAACGGACCACGGCAAACGTAATGCGGTTGCGAAAGTCGATCGTCGAGCATCCCTTCGCCACCCTGAAGTACCGGATCTTCGGACACCCTCGTTTCCTCTTGCGTGGACTGGTTGGCGCACAAACAGAAATCAGCTTGGCGACCATGGTCTACAACCTGAAACGAATGGTGAACGTCCTCGGCGCCCAAAATCTCGCCGCCGCGCTCGCCCACTAGCTTCCGTGCCCGGCGCGGCTCCACCCCAACCCTCCGACAAATCAAAAAACGGTGCTCCGAAACCGAAGCACCGTCTCTATCTGTCTCCTCGTAAGCTGAGTTTTGTAACAGGCTCTATACAGCGCCTTTTTTTATTTATACTTACAGAGCTAGGACGAGCGGCGATCGCCTGCTCCGCTCCTAATCTTCCCATGGTTCGTGACGGCTACTTCTACGGGCTGGGTTTAATCGCCGCCGCGGTTCTCCTCGGCTGGCTGACCCGCCCCGCTTGGGCAATCGTTCCGTGCCTGCTGGCGCTTTTCTTCCTGTGGTTCTTTCGCGATCCCGAGCGCGCGATTCCACAGGATGCGGGGGCGGTTGTTTCCCCCGGTGATGGCAAGGTTACTGACGTTTCGACAGTGACGGTTGGAAACGAGCGGCAGATGCGAGTCAGCATCTTTCTCAACGTGTTTGACGTGCACGTGAACCGTTGCCCGATCGCGGGCATGGTGCGCGATGTGCAATACCAGCACGGCATGTATCTGAATGCCATGAACAGCTCCTCCGCTGACAAAAATGAGCAGAATATTGTCACCGTCGTGGGCGATGGCCAGACGGTCGTATTCAAGCAGATTGCGGGATTGCTGGCGCGGCGAATTGTCTTTTATCCGAAGGTTGGCGACCGATTGGATCGCGGCCAGCGCGTGGGGCTGATCAAGTTCGGATCGCGCGTCGATGTCTTGCTGGACGGCTCTGCCCGGATGAATGTGAAAATCGGCGACCGCGTAAAAGGCGGCGCCAGCATCCTGGCCTATCTGCAACCGCACGGGGCGCTCGCGGCCGCGGGAAGCGCTGCAGCGGCAAAGAGGACGAATTGATGGATAAGATCATCCCCAAACCGCGCGGCCGGCATAGCAAAGGGATGTACATTCTTCCGTCGCTGTTCACGACCGCCAATATGGCGATGGGTTACTACGCCATTCTGCAGGTGATGCACGCCACGGCGGCCGAGTACTGGCACCTCGACAATGCGGCTAAAGCGATTGGGTTTGCGGTCCTGTTCGACGGGCTGGACGGTCGCATCGCGCGCATGACCGGAACCAGCAGCGATTTTGGCAAGGAATTAGATTCTCTCGCCGATGTGATCGCCTTCGGCGTGGCTCCCGCGATGCTGGCATGGAATTGGGGATTCAACCTGATGCCGACGGTGGTGCTGACCGAGTGGCACATCAAGTTGACGCAGCTGGGAGCGATCGCCAGTTTTCTGTTTCTCATGGCGGGAGCCAGCCGCCTGGCCCGATTCAACATCACCAGCAATCCGCAGCCCTCTAATCCGGGGCGTCCCGGAAAGAAGTATTTTGTGGGCATGCCTATTCCGGCGGGAGCGGGTGTGGTTTCCGCGGTAGTTCACTTCACGGCCGGAGATCCTCTGTTCTCGTGGTACACCGCGCTGGTCTGGCTCGCCATGGTGACGACGGTCGGCTATCTGATGGTGAGCACGTGGCGTTTTTATAGTTTCAAGGACATCGACTTCCGCTCGCGCCATCCTTTTCGTCTGATTCTTTTTCTGGCCGCGCTGTTTGCCTCCATCTGGTTCTTTTCGCGTCAGATGCTTTTTATCATCGCGTTGATCTATATGATCTCCGGCGTTTTCTGGCGCGTGCAATGGATTTTCCGTCGCCGCCGCGAACGCCCTCCGCCGCCCTACAAGGAGGCTTCACAGGCCTCATGAACGACTCCGTCAAGTCTCCGTCGGCGTCGCATCCCCTCGCGGCCCGTGGAAATCTCTATCGCGCTGCGATTGTGGGAGCCGCTTCTCTCAAGGGAAAAGAAGTTGCCGAAATGCTCAACGAGCGGAATTTCCCTGCGGCCGATATCCGCTTGCTGGATGATGACGAGGCCATGGGCCAACTCGAGGCCATGGGCGACGAGATCAGCTTTATCCAGCGAGTGCGCGCCGACCAGTTCGAAAATGTCGATTTCGCTTTCTTTGCCGCGGACCCCGAGAGCACGCGCAAGAACTGGAAGGATGCTCGCGATGCCGGCGCCGCCATTATCGATCTCTCCGCGTCTTTGGAAAATGAACCGGGAGCCAGCGTGCGGTCGCTTTGGGTCGAGCGGGAACGCGGCCAAATTGCCGCGCCCGAACTACAGCCGGGGCCATGCATCACCGCGCACCCGGTCGCGGTGACGCTGGCACTGCTGCTGTTGCGGGCCCGCAAGGCGGGCGCAATCCGGCGCGCGGTAGCAACAGTTTTCGAACCTGCCTCAGAGCACGGACAACCTGGCATGGATGAATTGCACCAGCAGACGGTGAACCTGCTCTCTTTCCAGTCTCTGCCGAAAGATGTCTTCGACGTGCAGGTGGCTTTCAATATGGTCGCGCGTTACGGCCAAAAGTCGCAGCCCACACTGGATTCCATTGAAGGCCGCGTCCTCCGCCATTATCAGAAGATAGCGGGCGCTGACGCTCCGCAGCCGTCCCTGCTGCTGTTGCAAGCTCCTGTTTTTCACGGTCATGCCATGGCGCTGTTTCTGGAGTTAGATCGTCCCGTAGATGTGCAGGTCCTCTCGCAAGCATTGGCTCGCGATCACGTCGCGATTCCTGGGGCAGAGGAAGATTCGCCGAGTAATGTCAGTTCCGCCGGGCAGGCAGACATCCAGGTCTCGCTGAAGATCGATCCCGCGCAACCGAATGGCGTCTGGTTGTGGGCGGCGGCGGACAATCTCCGCATCTCGGCTGTGACCGCCGTGGAGTGCGCGGAAAGTATGATGGCCACCCGTCCAACGGGGAAGATTCAATGAAGACGTGTCCGGCATGGTTGGCGCTGCCCCTCGTCGCCTGTTGGTTGCTGAATGCAGGATGCGGTTATCACACCGCAGGTCACGTGGTGCAGCTTCCCCAGAACGTCAAGACTATCGCTGTGCCGGCCTTTAAGAACGAGACGCCTACCTACCGCATCGAGCAGATGCTGACCGCCTCCGTGGTTCGCGAGTTTACCACGCGTACCCACTACCGCATTCTTAGCGACACCGGCGCGGACGCCGACGCCACTTTGCGCGGAACCGTGCTTTCCACAACCGCTTCTCCGCTCACGTATGACACCTCGAGCGGGCAGGCTGCCAGCATCCTGGTAGTTGTCAGCATGAAGGTTTCGCTCATGGACCGGAATGGCAAAGTGCTGTACCAGAATCCGGCATATCTGTTTCGCGAGCAATACGAGGTTTCGCAGGATCTGACCAGCTTTTTTGAGGAAGATTCCCCCGCCTTCCGCCGACTCTCGCAGGATTTCGCCCGCACCCTGGTTTCGAACATCCTGGAGGGATTCTAGATGTTACAGTTGCGGGAGGTCGTTGGTCGTTGGTCATGGGTCGTTCGCCAATCGCTCGTTCGTGAGTTACTGGCGGTTGGACGACCAACGACGTACGACCAACGACGCAGTCCAGAGAGCTTCTGATGCGTGTCTTCGCCCAGGCCGAGCGCTTTGTCAGCGAACTGGAATCGCGCAAGCTGCGCGCGGCCTACGTGTTTGTGGGCGATGAGGCTTTTTTCCGCAAGCGCTTTCGGGATGCGATTCTCGAACATCTTGTCCCGGCCGATCTGCGGGACTTCAGCTTTTTCGAGTTCGATCTCGGCGAAAATGACTTGGCCGAAGTGCTCGACCGTGCCCGCACTCCGTCGCTGATGGCGCCGTTTCAGGTTTTCTTCGTGCGTGGAGTGAAGAATCTTTTTGGCCGCGGGTCCAACGAAGAAAAGCTGGCCGCGATTGAGGAGTACTGCAAGAATCCGAATCCCGACGCGATGCTCGTGTTTGTGGCCGACCACATCAGCATTCCCGCTGACGTGCGGCGCATGGAGATGCAGGACAAGGAGCGCTACCAGCGCATCCGCGAAACCATGGGCCGGTATTGCGGCATCGTGGAACTGGCGCGCGTGGAAGAGGGTGAGGCCGTGCGCTGGATCTCCGATTACTGCGCCAGCCGCGAAGTAGGACTTAAGATCGAACCGGACGGCGCTCGCGAGTTGGTCGACGCCCTTGGCGGCGACATGATGATGATCTCCAACGAACTGGAGAAGTTGATTCTTTATGTCGGTGAAAAGAAGCGCATCACGCTGGGCGACGTGGAAACCATGGTGCTGGCGGCCAAGCAGCGTTCGCTCTATGAATTGACCGATGCGATCTCGGCCAAAGAGCGGGTGCGCGCGCTGGAAATTCTGGATGCGATTCTGCTGTCGGGCGACGGCGAGGAAGCGGCCATCGGACACATCTATATGTTGGCGAAAACATTTCGCCAGATGCTGGTGATTCTCGAGCGCAACGTCCGCGACCAGCGCATGCTGTGGGCCGCGCTCTGGCAGGGTTTTCGCGTGCCCCCGTTCGCTGCCGACGACATCATCAAGCAGGCCCGCCGCTACAAATCCCGCCGCGAACTTACTCGGGCCATCCGCCTGGTGGCCAAGGCCGATCTGGCTCTGCGCTCGAATCCGGTGAGCAAACGCATGGTGCTGGAGCGACTAGTGATGGATTTGACCACGGAGGCAAAACCCGAAGCGCCAGGGTGGATGCAGGATCAGTTGCCGGTCTAGGGAGCGTTCGGCTGTCCCATATTTCCAGACCAACGATGCGCCATGATCCGCCAAAAAGTCAGGAATGCCTGGGGCGCGTGAAGGTCTCATACGGCCTCGCGAGCATATATGTTTTTGATACCTTCGGCTAAAATCTTTGTTTCTATGAAGTTAGCGCGGCTGGGTAGGCGCGGTATCGGGCAAAATATTGAATCGCAAGCACTTAAATCTAAAATCTTGCCGAATATGGAAAAGTGCGGGTGTGAAATCTATGCTCACAGCTGCATCGTAACCCACCCTTTGCAAGAAACACAAAAAGCGGCGAAAGGTGGGGCACCCGGCACTTATCGAAGGGCACCCAGGCACTCACCCTGTTGCTGGTGCCAGCGAGCTCAAAGCTGAGTCACCCTTCAATGCTGGTCCTCCGGGTGCCGTTGGTAACGTGATTTCAATCCCTATCCGGGCAACAATATGCGGGGAACAATGGCTTAGGAGCAAGGTCAATGGAGGAGTCATGGTCTCTTTAATGAACCGCGTCGCTGACGCACATTTCAGGATGGAGCCGCGCGGACGGCTGGTTTTTATTCCGTTTACCCGAAAGGGGAAGTGTTACTTCGTCGATTCGAAGGCTGACGAGGAAAAAATCAGAGCGTTTGTGAACATGTACCGGATTCCGAATGCGCTGATTTCCTTCCTGATCACTCCCCTGGTGGTGGTGCCCGCCTTGATCCTGGAGGACTATGGTGGATTGACCCCCCGAGCACACCGGTTGACGATTGCTTTAGGAATCTCTGGGTTTTTCTGGCTGAGCGTGGTCGCGTTGGGATTGATGCTTTGGGTCGTTTACAGAGCAGCGGTTCCGGGCTTAACTGCTTCTCTGAGCGAGGTCGCACCTGAAATCAAGGCTCAACTGAGGGCTGTATCTCCTCAACAACAAGGCTTGAGACGTGTTGCGCTAGTGTGCCTTCTCGCTGGTTTGATCCTTTTGGGACTCGCTCTGGTTGCGTTAACTGGACATCGCTGGTAACGCCAGGAGCTGACGCTGGGTCGGTGTTCTCGTGCGATGAGCCTTTCTGTGTCGCTTTGTCGAGGGTGGATACGGTCTGGCGCTACCTTTGTTCGGCAGCGGCCTTGTCGCCTTTTTCGATGGGCTCGCGCAGGCCGGCAGCAGGATGCGCAGGGAAACAAGTAGGTCCATCGGCGCGTGGCATTAGAGGCGTTTCTTCCAGTAACCGGTCGCCTTCGCCCGTGGGCTACAGCTAGATCTGGACGACAGTTTCCCTCTCCCGATAGATCACTGCGAACGGATAGCGCTGTAGGACGAACTCCCGGGTTCCGTGCTCGCCACGCGGCCAGCGTCTCGGCGACTCAATCACTATCGGTAATTCGGAAACATCCGGACTCATGGCTGGTATTTTACTCCTCCCGTCAAAACGCGAACGGCAGACCTATGTGGGCCTGCCGTTCTATTTTTCAAGCTAAAAGCTAAGAGCCAAAAGCCTACTTCATCGCCGTGACGCGCTTGCCCAGGCGGGACTTGTAGCGACCGGCGGTATTCTGGTGCAGCGTGCCTTTCTGAATCGCTCTGTCGAGAGCGGAGACGGTCTGGCGGTAACTCTGTTCAGCAGCGGCTTTGTCCCCCTTTTCGATGGTCTCGCGCAATACTCGCAGTTGCGTACGCAGGCTGGAGGTGTTGGCACGATTGGTGGCCGTGCGTTTCGTGGTCTGGCGGGCGCGCTTCAGCGCAGAAAGATGATTTGCCATGGCTGGTCCGTTACCTTCGTGTGTTAAGAGAGATATTCGGGTGGGTCCGAATTCCTTATTATAGGGGAGCGTTTGGGAGCGGTCAAACCTAGGTGAGAGCGGTTGGCTGGGGTTGAGTTTCGGCGTTTTCTGTTACTCATTAGCGTCATCCTGACCGAAGCCGTTTTTCAGGCGGACGGAAGGATCTCGCGCCCAGACAGACGACGCGCGGGGAAACTTCCACGCGAGATCCCTCGCAAAGCTGAAAAAAAACGCGGGGCTTCGGCAAGACGCCTCTAAAAAGGACGAAGGATCAGACTAAACAATCAGTTGTTCCCACTTATGACAGACGGACTCGATCGTCTCAAAGTTCTGATCAACTCCTCGACTCCCATCATCGTGATGGAGACGTCGGAGGAGATGCATGCCATCAGCCTGGTGCGCGCCGCGTGCGCCGAACTCAAGATGGCGACTTTCGAGTGGAGTATTGCCGACGGGCTCGTGCGCTCGGGGGCGAAGGAATCGTATGAGGGACAAAAACCATCCCTACCGGCGCACAACGACCAGAACACAATCTGGGGCCAAGCCGGGCGCACGGTGGCGCAAATGCGAACTGCGCTCAGCCCGGGCAACGCGGGCGCGGATCGGATGGTCCGAGCCACAGTGCCGTCGATCAATACCGACAGCGCGGCGGCCGCCGGTAGTTCGATCTACAACACGCGCGAACCGGTGCAGGCGCTGGCCAACATGGAATCAATGGCCCTCGAAGCCGTATTCATCCTGAAAGATTTTCACCGGCACCTGGACGATCCGGTCGTAGTGCGACGGCTGCGCGACGTAGGCCAGAAATTCGCCGCCAACCGGCGAACGGTGGTCATCACCGCTCCCGAAATCGCCGTGCCCGCAGAACTCACGACGCTGGTGGAATACTTCGATCTTCCGCTGCCCGATCAAGATCGCCTGCACGAACTCATTCACGAGATGTTCACCCGCCTGTCGAAGACTTACACCTTGAAACTGCAATTGGGCGCCGCCGGCGTGGATGCGATGGCGGCCAACCTGCGCGGCTTAAGCGAAGAAGAGGCCGAACGCGCCATTTCGCAGGCGCTGGTTACGCGCTATGCGCTGTGTACCGAGAGCATCACTGACGTGCTCGATGCCAAGAAACAACTGCTGCGGCATTCGGGCATGCTTGAGTTCGTCGAGACCTCCGCCAATATGTCTGTCGTGGGTGGGTTGGAGAATTTAAAACACTGGTTGGGACAGCGTCGCGGAGCGTGGGAGGATGCGGCACGAGAGTTTGGGCTCGAGCCGCCGCGCGGGATGATTATTCTCGGCGTACAAGGATGCGGCAAGTCGCTGAGCGCGCGGGCCGTCGCTGGCGAATGGAAGCTGCCGCTGGTGAAGTTCGACACGTCAGCGGTCTATGATAAGTACATTGGCGAGACGGAAAAGCGCATCCGCAAAGTGTTTCAGGTCGCCGAGGGGCTGGCTCCTTGCGTGCTGTGGATCGACGAGTTGGAAAAAGTGTTTGCCGGGAGCGGGCCCGATTCGGCGTCGGCCGATGCGGGTGTTTCGTCGCGCCTGCTGGCATCGTTTCTGTCGTGGATGCAGGAACGCAAGGCGGCGGTATTTGTCGCCGCGACTTGCAACAATGTGACGGTGCTGCCGCCCGAACTGATTCGCAAGGGACGCTTCGACGAATTGTTTTTCGTCGACCTGCCCAATCAGGCCGAGCGGAAGCAAATATTCTCGATTCAACTCGCTCGACGCAAACGGAATCCAGCGGACTTCGATCTGGAGAAAGTTTCGACCGCCGCCAAGGGATATTCGGGAGCCGAGATTGAAGCTGCGGTGCAGGGCGCGCTTTACGCCGCCTATTCCGAGAAGAAGCCATTGTCTACACAGTTCTTGCTGAACGCGCTGACGCAGACCGTGCCGCTTTCGATCACGAGGTCGGAAGAGATTGGGGAGTTGCGCGAATGGGCGAGGACAAGGGCTGTTCCGGCGTCGGCGCAGGATGTGGGTTCGGGCGCTTGATGAGATTCCCCACGTCTTAATTGAGCTTGGCTGGAGTCTCGCTCAAGTGAACCGTTTTAAAGTGATGGTCGAACGCGCGTTGTAACTGTTGCGAGTATTCTTCCCGGTTCGGACGATGACTGGTTGGCATCGCGCGGAATTTCTCGGCGCTAGGGCAGGCTGTGCACTCGGCTTCCACGGGAATGTCCCTGAGCCATTTGGTTACGCGCAGAGTCGGTTTCTTCATACTCAACAGCTCCCCACAGGTACTATCGAGGATAATCTTCTCATGGAGAAATCCGGCACTGGGCCAAGATTGATTATTGTGTGCGGATTGCCAGGTTCGGGTAAGACCACGCTTGCCAAGGAACTCGAAAGCAGACTCCACGCGGTTCGGTTTTCTGCGGATGAGTGGATGGATGCTCTTTCGGTCAACATTTACGACGAAGAAAAACGCGCGAAGATCGAGGCGTTGCAATGGAAGTTCGGTCAGAAACTACTCGCGCTGGGTCTGACTGTAATCGTCGAATGGGGAACGTGGGGAAGGTCTGAGCGGGACAGCCTGCGTCTCGGAGCCAGAGCGGTAGGCGCTGCTGTTGAGTTGCGCTATCTTGCTGCGACTGCGGACGTTCTCTTCGACAGGATTCAGCGCCGGGGGTTAGAGGACCCGCCCATAGAAAAAGTTGCGCTCACACGATGGTTCGAGATGTTCCAGGCGCCCACACCCGAGGAGATGGCGCTGTTTGACAAGCCTTTGCTTTTCGAAGACCCGGACTCGGGTTGAAAGTGATTTTTGTCTTCTGTTTCGTCTGCCATTGACTCCCTCTCCGCCGCGGGGTAGGCTTTAACCTAATGGTAGTGACTTGCCTCCTGGGCATGCGCATTCCGGTTGGTCCCGTCTCCAAGCGAAACCCTGCTTTGTATTTAAGGTGGAGCAGGTACGGGTGTAACTCAATGTCCGCGACTGCCGGGCTTTGCCCGGCCCGTCCGGGTCCAAAGACCCGGACCCACACAAGCATGAATCCAAAAGAATGAAGAAAAGCATCGGGGTTAGTCCCAACATCGAGACGTTTTTTGGCACGCGCGATGAGAATGTGCGGTTGCTGGAAGACGGGCTCAACATCACCATCAATCTGCGGTCGAACGCCATCGAACTGGAAGGCGCGGCGCGAGATGTGGCGCGCGCCGAGCAGGTCTTCGCCGATTACGAAACCTTGCAGCGCGCGGGACACACCTTCAACAATGGCGACCTGAACAGCATGCTGCGGGTGCTGACTTCCGATCCAAACACCACCCTGCGCGGACTGGTGGATGCCGGGCGGCAGCGTTCGTTTGGGCGGCGCACCGTGCAGCCCAAGAGCAGCAATCAGCGCCGTTATCTCGACACCATTGAGAACCACGATATGGTGTTTGGGATTGGGCCGGCGGGAACGGGCAAGACTTATCTTGCCGTGGCAATGGCGATCTCAGCACTGCTGGCCAAGCGGGTGAACCGGATTATTCTGGCGCGTCCCGCGGTAGAAGCGGGCGAGCGGCTGGGATTTTTGCCGGGCACGCTGCAGGACAAGATCGATCCTTATTTGCGGCCGTTGTACGATGCCCTCTATGACATGCTCGATCCCGAAAAAGTGGATCGATATTTGGAGAAGAATGTCATCGAGATCGCGCCCATCGCTTTCATGCGTGGGCGCACGTTGAACGATTCCTTCGTCATTCTCGATGAGGCACAGAACACGACCTCGGAGCAGATGAAGATGTTCGTCACCCGCCTGGGATTTAACTCGAAGGCGGTAATTACTGGCGACGTCACTCAGATCGATTTGCCCAACGCGCGACGCAGCGGGTTGCTGGAAGCCATGGACGTGCTGAAGAGTGTGGAGGGACTTGCATTCGTGCACTTCGATGAAACCGATGTGGTGCGCCATCATTTGGTGCAGCGCATCGTACGCGCTTACGACGAGCACAAGACACGTGTTGCCGAGCAGCAGATGCTCTTGCTGGCAGAGCCCCGGCATGCGGACGCGGCCAGCGCCGAAAAGCAGGCGGCGGCAGCGGCGCAGGCGGAAAGGGCGACATCGGCCGAAGCTAAAGGATAGTTGCCAGTGCATTTCGCGCGGGAGGGCCGCGACTGGCCCTCCTGTTTGATTTTTTGCCACCTAATCAATAGAGAAGGTCGTCAGAAACCGTTTGGTGATTCTGGAAAAGCAAGTCGCGGGATTGAACGCAGACGCGCTGCAGCGCTTCATTGTCCGCGCACGGAAAGCCGTGGGTCTGAAGGGACAAGTGAATGTGCTGGTGACCAGCAGTTCCGCGGTGCGCTCACTGAACCTACAGTTCCGCAGGCAGAATAAAGCAACCGATGTGCTGTCGTTTCCAGCAACGTCTTGTTCCGTCTCGGAATCTCGCAACCGGGCGAAGCTGGCCGGCGAGGTGGCCATTTCAGCTGACGTCGCACTCAAGAGTTGCTTGCGCCTTGGACATCCGGCGGTTCAGGAAGTGAAGGTTCTGGCGCTGCACGGAATCCTTCATCTGGCGGGCTTTGACCATGAGCGCGATAATGGTGAGATGGCGCGTAAGGAAGTGGAGTTGCGTCGAGCGCTCGGGCTTCCGGCGGGGTTAATCGAACGAGTCGGGACGAAAAACGCCTTGCGTGATAGGGTCCAGCCTGCGAGTACACGGTCCTCGAAAGCGCGGCGCAGCATCATGCGAGGGACCACGGCGAGGAGGATGGCATGAATTTCGGAGTCGCCGTCGCGCTGCTTCTGCTGCTGGGATTATTGACGCTGGTCTCTTACGTGGATCGTGTCTACCAGGAAGTCGGAAAATTCCTCTCCCGCGAATTCCAGGACAACATTGATGTCTTTGAACAGAAAATCGAGCCTCAGCTCGGTATAGCCCGCGCCCGAGCCGCGTTGGCTATGGCGGTGCTCACGCAACTCTTCATGGCGGCGATTGCTTTGCTGATTGGCTTTCTGGTATTCAGCGAGCAATCCTGGGGCATCTACGAGATATTGCAGGCGGCGATCAGCCTGATCCTCGCAGTCATTCTGTGCAACCGCTTTCTGCCGTTTGTATTCTTCTCCCGCACTAAGGGGGAGTGGCTGATTCACTGGACGATGTTTATAAAAATATTGATCTACCTGGTGATGCCGGTGACGATTGTGCTCGGCTTCCTGGAGTCGGTGGCTTCGCTGACCAAACAAAACACCGGTGAGCAGCCGGAGACCTCGGCCGAGGCGGTGGATGCGCTGATCGAGGCGGGCCAGGAAGAGGGCATTATTCAGGAAGGCGACCGCGACCTGATCCAGTCGGTGGTGGAGTTTAGCGGCAAGACGGTGCGAGAGGCGATGCAGCCGCGTCCCCAGATGTTTGCCGTGTCCACGGATACAACGGTCGAGCACTTCATCGAACTGCTGCGGGTGAAGCATTACTCCCGCGTGCCGGTCTACGAAGGCAGCATTCATAACATCAAGGGAATCGTTTACACGCAGGACGTGCTGCAAGTTCCCGACAGCGAAGCCCGCGTTCGCATCCTGGATACGATTATGCGGCGCGACGTGTATTTTGTGCCGGAGAGCAAGCTAGGCAGCGATTTGCTTCGCGAAATGCAGAAACAGAATATTCGCATGGCGATTGTGGTGGATGAATACGGCGGCGTGGCGGGGCTGGTGACGATCGAGGATCTGGTGGAAGAGATCGTGGGCGAGATTCGCGACGACCACGAAAAGCCGGAGATCGTGCGCGAGGGCGAGCGATCGTTCATCGTGGCCGGAGGAATGGACGTAGATCGTCTCGACGAACTGTTCGGCAGCAAGCCGGAAGGAAAAGCGTCGGCTACGATCGCCGGCCTAGTCAGCGAACTGGCCGGACGGATTCCTCGCAAGGGCGAAGTTGTGCAGGAAGATGGTCTGCGCTTTGAGGTCTTGGAATCTACCGACCGCAAGGTGGAGCGAGTGCGAGTGACCGCGGTGCAGCCGCAGCAGTTGAAGTTGATTTAAAAAGCTTCTAGCTTCTAGCTTCTAGCTTTCGCTTTATGCTTTCTGCCCCGAATTAACAATCGTCATGCTGTTTAACAGAGGTGAATGTATTGAATGTTCGCCAGAAGCTAGTAGCTAGAAGCTGATTCTCTATGCCATTCCGCTCCGGATTCGTTTGCATTCTCGGCCGCCCGAACGCGGGCAAGTCTACTTTGCTCAATGCGCTTGTGGGCGAGAAGCTGGCGATTATTTCGCCCAAGCCGCAGACCACGCGCAACCGCATTCAGGGCGTGGTGCACGTACACAAGAAGAACGGCAAGGGCGGGGGGCAGATCGTGCTGGTCGATACTCCCGGCGTTCACAGGCCAGACAGTTCGCTGGGCCGCAAGATGATGGTCGAGGTGCGGGAAGCGCTGGAAGGGTGCGACCTGGTCCTGGTGATCATGGATGTGATGCGCAAGTTCGATCCCCGCGACCAGTTTGCGCTCGATTTGCTAAAGCGGCCACGCACAAAAGCATTTCTGGTTCTGAACAAAGTGGACCGCATTCGCGAGAAGTCCAGGCTGCTTCCCCTCATCGAGCAATATCGCAAGCTCTACGACTTCAGCGAAGTGATTCCTATTTCCGCGCTCAAGCGCAAAGGGTTGGATGCGCTTCTGGAGATGGTAATCGCGTCTCTCCCTGCTGGTCCGGCATACTTTCCCGAGGATCAAATCACGGACCAACCCTCGCGGTTCATGGCAGCGGAAATCATCCGCGAGCAGGTACTTTTGAACACCAGCGAAGAGATTCCCTACGCGACTACCGTGATGGTCGATAACTTCGAGGAGGGCGCGAGGCTCGCGCGGATTGCAGCCACCATCTATTGCGAGCGCCCGGGGCAGAAGGGAATTCTGGTGGGAAAGGGCGGGAAGATGCTGAAGAAGATCGGGACGTCGGCACGTCTGCAGATTGAGCGCATGCTGGGAACCAAGGTGTTTCTCGAGCTTTACGTGAAAGCGGAACCGGGCTGGCGGGATTCGCGCCGCTTCGTGGAAGAACTCGACTGGCGGCGGCAACTGGAGCATCGCATGTTCGAGCAGGTGTCACCGGCGCATATCGCGCTGGAAAGTAGGGAAGATGCCGCGGAAAAAATGCAAGAACGGGCCGCTCCGGCGATCAGACTGAGTGACCGCGGGGAGCCTACAGAAGACTAAGGTTCCGGTTAAGTGTGTGGGGCGCTTCGGATGGGCTGCGATTGCGGGATTTGAGCCGGGCCGCTAGAATCGAAACAGTCCGCGCTCCCCAGGCAGACTAAAGGCAAGCGAGCCAATCATGGACGCCGGAGCTTCTTCCGAGGAACACCTTGCGGAACACGATTTCGATCCGGAAAAGTTAAGCCTGCGCGTGCGGGTTACACTCGCGGCTGACCGAAAAGCTGTGGACCCGGTCGTTGCCCAGGTCATGGCGTCGGTTCGGGAGATAAAGTGCGCCGAGGGCAAGGAAGAGGCCATCGAGCTGGCACTGCAGGAGGCTCTTGCCAATGCCGTGGTGCATGGCGCCAGGGAAGATCCGAGCAAGACAGTAGAGTGCTTAGTGGCTTGCGACGAGCAACGCGGCATTCTCATCATTGTGCGCGATCCCGGGCCGGGGTTCGATCCCCAAAATATTCCCGCTTGCACCATGGGCGAGAATCTATATTCCAATCACGGCCGCGGAATCTTCCTCATCAATCAACTGATGGATAAGGTTGAGTTTCACAAGAACGGCACGGAGATTCACATGGTGAAGCGATAGTTTTCTCGCGACGGCGAGCCGGTGCCGCAAGCGAACTCTCAGGTGAAGGATAATTTTGGATGCGGAAGCAAAGAGGTTTCTCCCTTATCGAACTGTTGATCGTGGTGGCGATTATTTTGATTATCGCGGCGATTGCCATTCCCAACTTGATGCGCGCAAAAATGGCTGCCAACGAGTCTTCCGCCGTAGGTTCAATCCGCGCCATTAACACTGCCGAAATCACTTACAGCTCTGCCTATCCCACTGCCGGCTTTGCTGCGACCTTGGCGAACCTCGGGGGAGCGGCCCCTTGCACACCCAGTTCTACTACCGCCTGCCTGATCGACAGCGTGCTCGCGGGAGGCAACAAGAGCGGCTATAACTTCACCGCCATTGGGGCGGGAGGCCCTCCTGCCACTTCGTATTTTGCGACGGCGGTTCCGGTCACGCAAAACCAGACGGGTATCCGCAGCTTCTGTTCGTTCGAGGATGCAACCATCCGCGTAGATCCTACCGGCGCTGCTGTTGCCAGCGAAGCGGCTTGTCAGGCGCTGCAGCCGCTGCCGTAGTTTCTTCTTATCTTCCACGTTCCCATTTCGACTTTGGCAGCGGCAGTTCCTCGCCGCATTTCGGACGCCGGATGATAACCTTGCTGAATGCCATCTGAACTTCCTCCGTCTTCTAAACCTGCCCGATCCCGCGCGGCGGTCGTGTTGGCTCTCGTGTTGGGACTGTTGTTAGGCATAATTTTTGTCGGCTCAGTCGGCTGGCTTATGCTATCGCGCGATTCGGGGCGCGGGCTGTTGAGTCACATGTGGTCGGCCATAGCCGGCAGAACCCTGACGATCGATGTAAGCCAGCCTACGGTGGTCGACCGCATTCAGCGCCTGCAGCGTTTGGAGACAGTGGTTTACACCATGGACAAGATCGTTACCGGTGCGAGAGAAAATCCCATCTTCCCGGATTTCCTGGCTGGAGATCGTCTGCTGATGCTGGTGCACGGCGAGGTTGTGGGTGGAATTGATTTCTCGAATCTGAAGCCGGGCGATGTAAAAGTGGATGGCAAGCAGATTCGTCTGCATCTTCCCGCTCCCCAAATATTCAGCACTCGGATCGACAGCGCGAAGACTCGAGTCTATTCCCGGCAGACGGGTCTGCTGGTTCCTAGCGATCCCAATCTTGAAACGCAAGTGCGCCAGGAGGCGGAACGCCAGTTGCAAGAGGCTGCCATGGCCGAGGGAATCTTGCGAAACGCGCAACAGAACGGGGTGTCGACCATTACCAGTCTCTTGCAGGGTTTGGGATTCGAGAGGATTGAGTTCGAGTAGTGCGCCGACACCCGCCGCGCCCAGGGCCGGCCGCTCCGCCAAGAAACTTAAGGCAGGCTCTAGCGATAGCGGGCAAGATGCCGGCGCTAAAGGCTGGCGAATTCAAGCATAACGATCTCGGGATTCGATCCCAGTCGCAGAGGTGGTCCCCAGGTTCCTGCGCCGCTCGAGGTGAAAATCTGCATCTTCCCGATCCGGCTGAGGCCGTAGACGAACTGGCGATAGATGCGGCGCGCCATCCAACTCCAGGGGACGAACTGTCCCAGATGCGTATGCCCGGATAACTGCAACGAAACGCCTGCGGCCTCGGCGATTTCCGGGTGATCGGGCGCATGTGTCAAGAGAATACTCGCGCGCTCGCGGTCGAGGCTGATGCGGCGAAGCGCCGCTGCAAGGTGTCCGTGCTGCGTTGCATTTCGGTAGGGCACACCGATAATCTGCAAACCCTCCACTTCGACCTTCTCATTGTTAAGTACACGGACGCCCGCTGCCGCAATGGCGCCGAGATATTTGCTGTCGTCGCCAAATTGCTCATGATTTCCTGCGACGAAATAAACGCCCTGGGGCGCCGTCAGCCGGTTCAGTGGCTCGGCGGCGCGGCCGGCATCGATGGCTGTGCCGTCGTATAAATCGCCGGCGATGAAAATCGCATCTGGCTCTTCCCGCAAAATCTTGGCAATCAAACGCCGCAGAAACCTTCCGTTGCGCACGTGGCCGAGGTGCACGTCGCTGATCAGCGCCGCTTTTCGCCCCTGCCAGGCCGCAGGCAGGTTGGCGAGCCGCACCGTGGTTCGAGTGATTCGCGTCCATCCGGCGTTGAAGACCGCGTAAAATCCAACCGCTAAAGCGGCGCCGAATAACAATTCCACCGTGCGATGGAAATTAATATCGACCCCGGCCAGGCGCGAGACTCCAAAAATTGTCCAGGCGGCAATCGCCGCGACGAAAAGAAAAGTCAGCAGGCCCAGCCAAACCGCGGCAGCACGGTAGAAGGCGCGCAGCACAGCATTTGTATAGCGAAAGGCCAGGAGTGAAGCGGCGGTGAAACTCACGGACGAAACGCCGAGAAATAATTTGAGCCAGAGCGAGCGCGGAACCTCGCTACCGGCAGACGATAAGGTCCACGTTTCGTAGAGCAAGTAGTGCGTTAAAAAGAGTATGGTCTGAAGCGTGACAACGAAGCCAATGATTTGGGTGATTCGGGCGCGCATGGTTGATTAGATTCGCCGTAGGGATATTCGATCCGCTTAGTTTTCAAACCCCATAGCCAGTCATTCCCAGGTTTCTGCATTCGACCTCTGAGATTGCCAAAACGTAGCTACCACGTGCAAGCTGGTGGGGAATGCCGGAACTGCCGGATATCTCTGCCTATATCGAGGCGCTCGAATCCCGCATCGTCGGTCAGCCCCTGGAGGGCGTACGGCTTAATAGCGCGTTTCTGCTGCGCACGGCGCAACCGCCGCTGGCGAGCGTGGAGCGCCGCACGGTCCGCGAAGTGCGACGAATTGGTAAGCGCATTGTGATCGGATTAGCAAACGATCTCTGGCTCGCCCTTCATTTGATGATCGCGGGGCGACTGCATTGGCAAGCCCCCGGTGCCAAACTGACCGGCCGGCGAAGTCTGGCGGCGTTTGATTTTCCCAACGGTTCGTTGGTTCTTACCGAAGCCGGCACCAAACATCGAGCCTCTTTACATTTGCTGCAGGGCGAGGAGAGCTTGCGTTCCATCGACGCCGGCGGAATCGACATTTTTTCCAGTGATCTCGATTCGTTTCGCGCTGTAATGGCGGCCGAAAACCATACACTTAAGCGGGCGCTCACCGATCCGCGTCTGCTGAGTGGAATTGGCAATGCGTATTCGGATGAGATTCTGCACGCGGCACAATTATCTCCAATCATGCTCACGCAAAAATTGGATGCGCAGGAATGGGAGAGACTGTTCGCCGCGACCCGGCACACGATTGAATACTGGGTAGAACGTCTCGGCAACGAAGCGAAGGCCAGCTTTCCGGAAAAAGTTACGGCCTTTCGCAAGGGAATGGCGGTTCACGGGCGCTATGGCGAGCCGTGTCCAAGATGCGGCGACAAAGTGCTGCGGATTCGTTATGCGGACAAGGAAACGAACTACTGTGCACGCTGCCAGACGGGTGGAAAAGTTCTGGCGGATCGGAGTTTGTCGCGGCTGTTAGGATCGGATTGGCCGCGGACGCTGGAGGAACTGGAAGCTCTGAAGCGCCGGTGAAAAGCAGCTTCCGACTCTCGGCTTCCGGAAGTCAAAAAAACGTTCTGTCCGCTAACCGGCAAGCGAAAACCGGAAGCCGTCTTTACTCCTTCGCCGAAATCGCCAGAGCTTTCATCTTCCGATAGAGGTGGCTGCGCTCCAGGCCCAGCACTTCCGCTGTGCGGGTCACATTGCCGTGGTTCTGGTCTAGCGTTTTAAGGATGTAGTCGCGCTCATACGCGTCGCGAGCCTGGTGCAGCGTGGAGAACTCACTTTTGGGCGCGCGCCGGCTGCCTTCCCGGTACACCAGAGGCGGTAGATGTTTGCTGTCGAAGCGGGTGGTCGTGGGATTCATAATCACGATGCGCTCAATCACGTTGCGCAGTTCGCGCACATTGCCCGGCCAGGAATAACGCATGAGTATATCGATGGCATCATCGCTGATTTCCCGCGGCCGGCGTCCGTAGGTGGCTGCGAGTTCCTTCAGGAAATGCCGCGTGAAAAGAGGAATATCTTCTTTGCGTTCGCGCAAGGGCGGCACAAAAAAAGGAATCACATTAAGCCGATAGAAAAGATCTTCGCGAAAGTTGCCGCGCGATATTTCTTCATCGAGATCTTTGTTGGTCGAGGCGATCACGCGGACATCGACGGTAATGGTTTCATCGCTGCCCACGGGAGTGAAGCGCTGTTCTTCGAGCGTACGCAATACTTTCGATTGCGTCTTCAGGCTCATATCGCCAACTTCATCGAGGAATAGAGTTCCGCCGTGAGCTCTCTGAAACTTGCCTTCCTTATCAGTGGCCGCGCCAGGAAACGATCCCTTATAGTGTCCAAACAGTTCGCTCTCGATCAGATCCTCAGGAATCGCGGCGCAGTTCACCTCGACGAAGGTTTCGTCTTTGCGCAGACTCTGAGCGTGGATAGCATGGGCTACCAGCTCTTTTCCGGTGCCCGATTCGCCGTAGATCAGAACGCGACCGTTGGTCGGAGCCATCAACCCAATCTGCTGGCGCAGCGCTTTCATCGGGATGCTATCGCCCACGATGATGCTCTTCACCTGAAGCTGCTTCTTCAAATCAACATTCTCGCGCTGCAGTTTCTTGGACTCGATGGCGTTCTTGACCAGGATCAAAGTTTTTTCCAGCGAGAGCGGCTTTTCCAGGAAGTCATAGGCACCCAGTTTGGTGGCGCGGACCGCGGTCTCGATGGTTCCGTGGCCGGAAATCATGATGACTTCAGGAGGATTGTCGAACTCGCGAATCCGCTCCAGAGTCTCCAGGCCATCGACCCCAGGCAGCCAGACATCGAGCAACACCACGTCAAATGGAGTCTTGCGCAGAAGAGCGAGGCACTCGTCGCCATTTCCCGCCGAAGCTGCAGAATAGCCTTCATCCGTCAGGATGCCGGCAAGCGAGTCGCGAATTCCGGCTTCATCGTCAACGATGAGGATGTTATGCATGCTGGGCGGTTGCCGCTGCCGGAGTGGATTCGAGAACAACCGGAAGTTCCACGATGAATCGCGTACCCACCGGCTGGTTTTCTTCCACTCGGATCGAACCGTGATGATCCGCTACGATGCGGCTCACTATGGCGAGTCCAAGTCCGGTGCCGCGCTTCTTGGTGGAGAAATAGGGCAGGAAAAGTTTTTCTTTGAGTTCGCGGCTCACACCGTGGCCGGTGTCGGCCACGGTGATCTCCACCGCGTCGCGTGTGGCTACTAAGGCTGTCGAAATCTCAATCTCTCGCACCACGGAATCCTGCGAGGCTTCGGCCGCGTTGTCCACCAGATTGGCTACGGCGCGTTTGATGGCTTCGCTGTCGGCCATCACCTTCGGCAAATCTGAGGCCAGGGATTTGTGAAGCTCAATTCCGTCGAGCCTCCCGTTGAACATGGAGAGTGCATTCTCCACCACTTCGTTAATGTCGGCTGGCTGCGGTTTGGCCACGGGAAATCGCGCCAGGGTTGCGAATTCGTCCACCAGCCGGCGCACGGTTTCGACCGCGCCGGCAATCGTTTCGGCGCAGGCACGCACCACGCCCAGCGAGGCGGGATCATTGGGCGTGGCACGGTCGAGATGCCGCTGAATGCGCTCCGCCGATAAAGCAATAGGCGTCAGCGGGTTCTTGATTTCATGCGCGACCCGGCGCGCCACTTCCCTCCATGCAGCTTGCTTCTGGGCTTTCAAAAGATCGGAGAGATCTTCGAACACCACGACATAACCGGACTCTGCTCCCTGATGCCTCAGGGTCGCGACCGTCACAGCGACGTTCAACGAGACCCGAGGCAGCTGCATCTGCATCTGGCTGGTGGTCATTCCCATACGGTCGGCGCGGCGCAGCAAGGGCTCGAAGTCTTCTAGAACTTCGGAGGGGAACACGTCCGCGAGAGCTGCATCGCGCAGAATCTGAGGTCCGCCGTCGCGTCCAGCATCGGGATGAAACATGCGAAGCAGCGCCTGATTGACGTGAGTCACGCGGCGCCCGGCATCCAAGGAGAGCACGCCAGTTGGAATACTTTCGAGAATAGTTTCCATTTGACGGCGCCGCTGGTCCAGTTCCGCGTTGGCAGCGCTCAGGTCGCGGCTGGATGCCTCGAGCTGGCGCCGGCTGCCCTCCAGGTCCTCCGCCATGCGATTGAAGGAGCGCACCAGGTCGCCAATTTCGTCGGCGGCACTCACATCCACACGATAGTCGAGCCGCCCGCGTGAAATCTCCTGCGTCGCTTCCGCCAGAGCCAACAGCGGTCGCGTTACAATCTTCGAAAGAAATAAGGCCAGCCAGGTCGTGACGAAGAGAACGATCATCGTCAGGAGAAGCAGCAACCCCATGTACGTGCGCCGCACCAGTTTCCGCTCGCGAGCCAGATCGTAGTAGCGTTGCTGGCTCGCCTCAACCTCGCGCACGGTTTGCGAAAACTCATGGGGAAGGGGAATCCCCACCAGGATCAGGCCTCCGCCTTCGACGGGAGCGCTGCCCAGCGTGTAGTCCATTTGCTGCCAGGTAAATTGAGCGGGATGACCCAACGCCGCCTCCGCCAGCGGCAATCTTGATTTCAAAACTGGCCAAGCCGCAGGTACATTGAAGCTTGCTTCTGCGTTGCCGTCTTGAACGGCGAGGGCGAATCCGCCTTGCAGCGTTATCTCGTGGTGTTGAAACTCGCTGACCACACTGGAAAATCCGTGTCCGGAAAATCCGCGCTCCGCTTCCGGAGATGCCGCGATGGCAGCGGCTTCGGCCCGCGCATTCTGCATCGCATAACTGGCCAATAAAGTAACCATGGCGTGCGTATCGGCTCGCACTTCTTCGACCGGGGTGGAGAACCATTTGTCGATCGAGCGGTTCATCAATCCGTAGGCAAACCAGTACATAACCATCACGGGCAGGGAAGACAGCAGGAGGGCACCGGCCACCATGCGGGTTCGAAATTTTGATCCCAGCACCCCAAGGCGGCGTTCGGCGAACAGCTTCAGCAAGTTGCGCATCAGAACAAAAGTGAGCGCCACAAACAGGAGAAAAATCAGCGCCGAGAGCGCCGCGAAGACAACAATATCCTGATTGTTGCCGGGGCGCAGGAAAGTCAGGTCAAAGGCAGTCTCCGAAACCAGGATAGCCAGGAGAAGAAAAACGGAAATCGCCAGCAGAATCAGGACCTGCTTGCGGTGCGAGGTTTTCGCAGGCGGGATGGAGTTCGGCTGTGCCACTGGGAAGTCCGCGTCCAGGTGCGTCCGCGCGAGTCCAATCGCCGGGACGCACAAAGTCATTATAGATGCACAAGCATGCGCCTAAGCGTAGGAGCAGGGCTGAGACTCTGTTCAGTCATCGGGTCACGTAAGAGGACCCGCCCCCACAACTCAGTGGCGAGCCCGCTTACGGGAAAGCTCTTCGAACATGGCGTCGTAAGCGGGTTTGGGCATGTAGGTACTGTCAAAGGGGAGCGGCGCGCCGCGCGTGCCGTGCGAGTGCGATCCGATCCATGAGTATTTGTCGGTGAATCCCCAGGTCTGGATCGCGGTGCAGCCGGAACTTTGCAGGCACGCCCGAATCACGCCACGATACACGGCAGCCTGCCGAAGAAGATCGGCGCTTCGGGGGGCGCTGTCAGACTCGAAGGGCAAGGACACATCGAGTTCCGTGATGTGAACCTGGACTCCCAAGGCGGCCAGTCGCGCGATATTGGCGGCGATGGCCGCGGTATCGAGATCAAGCTGCGAGATGTGCAGCTGCAAGCCGACTCCATCGATGGGGACGCCGCGACGTTTGAAGTCTTTGACCAGCGCATAGAGGGCGTCCGATTTGCGGTTCAGCCCTTCGCCCTCGGTCTCGTTATAGAAAAGCAGCGCCTGCGGGTCAGCCTCACGCGCCCAGCGAAAGGCCTGCTCGATATAAGTGGTGCCCTTTTCCGACAACCCAATGCCGGGATGGTTGTACCAGAGAGAATCCTTGACATGGCCCTCGACATCCAGAGCTTCATTCACCACATCCCACGCGAACACCTGCCCGGCATAGTGTTTCATCACCGTGGTGATATGCTCGCGCAACAACTGGGACAACTGAGTTGAGGTGAAGTTGCCGTGCACAATCCATTCCGGGTTGTCGCGATCCCACACCAGGCAGTGCCCGCGAACTTTCATGTCGTGAGCCTGCCCGAAGCGGACGACTTCATCACCCGCGCGAAAGTCAAAGGGGCCTGCGTTCCGTCGTACGGCCCACCACTTCATCACATCTTCAGGCTCGATCATGTTGAATTCGCGGGCCAGCGTGGCCGAGTACGCGGCCTCGGAGAACAGCGACGGGCGCACGGCGGTGCCTACGAGCATGTGAGCTTGCTCGGCAGCTTGCCGCAACGTGAGGGAAGGCGTCACCGCAGTTGCGGTGACAAATAAGAGGAAGAAAGGAAACTGCCGCAATGGCGTTCGCATCGTCTCCTTAGACTGCGAAATACCTCGGGCTAAAGCCCGCATCATTTGGGGTGCGAGCGGCACGGCTGATTCTGTGCCTAAAATGCGCACTTAACCGGAATCATTTCGCGTAATTACTTAACCGCAGGCAAGAAGGGCTGTAAAGGACATTGGTCACATTTCTTCTGTGATTTCCCACAATAGTTCTTGCCAACGCCCACGATGAGTCCGTGCATCTCGTTATAAACCTGTACCAATGGCGTGCGGGCGGCAGTGCTCATCGCTGAAGGTGGGTGAGCAGCGCCGCCGAGCCCTGATTCAAGGCGCGCGACTGTGATCGCAGGGATGGCTTCCTGCTCCTCAGCAATCGGAGCCAACACCCGCTGAAACAACTCGCGAATTTCGTCGTAGTCCGTTCGCTCCGGCAGAATTCCGTGGCGGTCGAGGATGCGGCGCGTGTAAGCGTCCACCACGAACACAGGGTGATTTCCCGCATAGAGGAGAATTGAGTCCGCGGTTTCCGGCCCCACTCCATTCAAGCTGAGCAACTCTGCCCGAAGTTTGTCGGTCGGCTGGGCGAAAAGTTGGTCCAGCGAACCGCCATATTTCTTGTCGAGGAAAGCGACGAACGTTTTGAGCCGCGCGGCCTTCTGGCGGAAGTAACCGGACGAACGAATCAGGCGCTGTAGCTGGACGAGAGACACTTCTCGAATTCCTTCAACGCTCAGTACGTGCGCAATACGGAGCTTGGCCAAGGAGAGCTCGACGTTTTTCCAAGCCGTGTTCTGCGTGAGGTAAGCGCCGACAATGACCTCGAAGCGCGTTTCGGCCGGCCACCAGTGCTGCGCTCCCCACGTGCCATAGAGCGCTCGATAATATTGCAGAACCTCACGGCTCTTTTCTTTGCGGACTCGCGACAAGGTTAAAATTCCTTATTCAAAGTCTAATTGACCCCGCTTTTCGGGGGTTGCACCCTCCCGATCCGCCGGCTGGAACTTACTGAAGTGCATGTACCCGCACAGGTAAACCGCCCATCAGAAGCTGAGAAAGTGGCATTTGGCGCGGAGTTCAGAGCAACCGACACCTCGCAACCAAGAATCCTCATCAGGTCCAAGTACTAAAGTTACTGGTGAAGTAATGCGGTTGCGTTGACAATTTGTGTCAACGCGAATGAGCTGCGTCTCTCCCAACGATGGGCGGCCTTTTGCGCTGTGCCTGCACAAGTGCGAGGCATCGTTCCACCCACGTGGATAGGAGATCCGGGTATGTCTCAACGGCTGGGCGACCTTCTCGTCAAAGAGAAGATTATTACCCCAGAGCAGTTGGAACAAGCGAGTAAGGTCCAGAAAGAGCAGAGCTGTCGCCTGGGGTCGGCCCTGGTGAAGCTCGGCTTTCTCACGGACGAAGATGTCACCAATTTTCTTTCCCGCCAGTATGGCGTTCCCGCAATTAACCTTTCGTACTTCGAGATCGATCCCGCTGTCGTCAAGCTGATTCCGTTCGAGACCGCCAAGCGCTACCAGATTCTTCCCTTGAGCCGCGTAGGCGCTTCACTCACCATCGCGATGGTCGATCCCACGAACGTCTTCGCGATGGACGATATCAAGTTCATGACCGGCTTCAACATCGAGCCGGTGGTGGCCTCGGAAAGCTCGATTCTGGCAGGGATTGAAAAAGCTTACGGCAGCGGAACCAGAGAAGAAGATCTCGAAACCGTAATGCAGTCGATGTCGGAGATGAGCGAGAGCGACGTCGAACTGCAGGCCGAAGAGCAGCAGATCGAGCTGGCTGAACTGGAAAAAGCAGCCGACGAAGCTCCGGTCGTCAAACTGGTCAACGTGGTTCTAGGCGATGCGGTGAAGCGGGGCGCCAGCGACATCCATATCGAGCCTTACGAAAAAGAATTCCGCGTCCGGTTCCGTATTGACGGCGTGCTCCAGTCGATCATGTCTCCGCCGTTGAAATTGAAGGACGCGATTACGTCCCGCCTGAAGATCATGGCCAAGCTCGACATCAGCGAAAAGCGGCTGCCGCAGGACGGCCGCATCATGCTGAAGATGAACATCGGCGGGCGCAAGAAGCAACTCGACTTCCGCGTCAGCACCTTGCCCACGCTGTGGGGCGAGAAGATCGTGCTCCGGTTGCTCGACAAAGAGAACCTGCGACTCGATATGACCAAGCTCGGCTTCGAAGCTGAGTCACTGGTGAAATTCGAGAAAGCTATTCTGAAACCTTATGGAATGGTCCTGGTCACAGGACCGACTGGATCGGGCAAGACCAACACGCTGTACTCGGCGATCTCCCGACTGAACCAGCCCGATACCAACATTATGACCGCGGAAGATCCCGTCGAATTCCAATTAGGCGGCGTCAATCAGGTGCAGATGAAGGAGCAGATTGGATTGAACTTTGCCGCTGCTCTGCGATCGTTTTTGCGGCAAGATCCCAACATCATTCTGGTCGGCGAAATCCGCGATTTTGAAACCGCGGAAATTGCCATCAAGGCGGCGCTCACGGGCCACTTGGTTCTCTCCACCCTGCACACCAACGGCGCCCCGGAAACCATCACGCGCCTGATGAACATGGGTATTGAACCGTTCCTGGTGGCAACCTCAGTCCACCTCATCTGCGCCCAGCGCCTGGTTCGGCGCATTTGCAAAGACTGCATCGAGATCATGGATGTCCCGGGGCAAACGCTGATCGACGCAGGCTTCACTCCCGAGGAATCGAAGACAGTGAAGATTCAGAAGGGCAAGGGTTGCGGAGTCTGCAACAACACCGGCTACAAGGGTCGCTGCGGTTTGTACGAGGTCATGGAAGTTGACGACGAGATCCGCGAGTTGGTTCTGGTTGGCGCCTCGGCGGTTGAGTTGAAAAAGAAGGCGATCGAGCGCGGCATGATCACCCTGCGCCGCAGTGGATTGATCAAGGTTGCGGCAGGAATGACCACGCTCGAGGAAGTCGCCCGCGAAACGATTCATTGATTCGGGACTGAAGCGATAATCGAAAGGGAAGGAAGCTCAAATGGGTTTGTCGTTAAGCGATCTGCTCAAAAGGATGCTGGAGATGAACGGCAGCGATCTGCACATCACTACCAATTCGCCGCCCCAGATTCGTGTGCACGGCCACCTGGTGCCGCTGGATCTGCCGCAGATGACTCCGGCCGAAACCAAGCAGCTGGCCTACAGTGTCATGACCGATTCCCAGAAGCATCGCTTCGAAGAGAGCCTGGAACTGGACTTCTCGTTCGGATTAAAGGGACTCGCCCGCTTCCGCGCCAACGTTTTCAACCAGCGCGGCGCCACAGCCGCAGTATTTCGTTTGATTCCTTTCGAAATTAAGTCATTCAACCAGCTTGGCCTGGCTCCGGTGGTCAGCAGGTTGTGCGATAAGCCGCGCGGGCTGGTGCTGGTAACGGGGCCGACCGGGTCGGGCAAATCCACGACGCTAGCGGCCATGATCGACAAGATCAACACTGAACGCCACGACCACATCCTCACCATCGAAGATCCGATCGAGTTTGTGCACATGAACAAGAACTGCGTCGTCAATCAGCGTGAACTGCACGCCGACACCAAGAGCTTCACCGACGCGTTACGGGCCGCGCTTCGCGAAGATCCGGATGTGGTGCTCATCGGCGAAATGCGCGATCTGGAAACCATCGAGTCCGCGCTGCGCATCGCCGAAACCGGCCACTTGACCTTCGGCACGCTGCACACGAATTCGGCGACTTCCACCATCAACCGAATCATCGACGTCTTCCCGGCGCACCAACAGCCGCAAATTCGTGCCCAGCTTTCGCTGGTGCTGGAAGGGATCATGTGCCAAAGCCTGCTGCCCACAGTCAACGGCAAGGGCCGCGCCATGATCATGGAGATTCTGATACCCAACGCCGCGGTTCGCAACTTGATTCGCGAAGACAAAATCCACCAGATCTATTCCTCCATGCAGTCGGGACAGGAAAAATTTGGAATGCAGACGTTTAACCAATCGCTGGCTACGGCTTATTTCCAGAAACAGATTTCAATCGAGACGGCCATGGCGCGTTCCAGCAATCCCGATGAATTACAGGAAATGATTAACCGCGGCGCCACCCTTGTAAACAGGCCGACCACAGCAGGAACGACGTTGGCCAGAGGCGCTGCTGGGTCCAAGCATTAGAACAGTCGCACTGTAAATTTTGTAAGAGCGCAGTCTTTAACCAAACAGATTCGTTAGTGAGGAGAACCTAAACATGCCAGTCTTTACATTTTCCGGCAAAGACGCATCCGGACAGAAGATTTCCGGCGAGCGGACAGCAGCCAACAAACAATCGTTAGCGCAGGCGCTGCGGCGCGAGCGTATCACACCCGGTGCGATTCGCGAAAAGGGCAAGGAATTTTCCATGCCCACTTTCGGTTCAGGTAAGGTCGGGACCAAGGAAATCGCGATCTTTTTTCGCCAATTTTCGGTCATGATCGACGCCGGTCTACCGCTGGTGCAATGTCTGGAAATCCTGGCCGCTAACCAGGAAAGCCAGTCCTTCCAGAAGATTTTGACCGGCGTGAGAACTACGGTGGAGGGCGGCGCCACGCTTGCCAACGCCATGCGCGGCTACCCCTTAGTATTCGATGACCTCACCACCAACATGATCGAGGCCGGCGAAACCGGCGGTATTCTCGACATCATTTTGCAGCGCCTGGCCACCTACGTGGAAAAGGCTGTGCGCTTAAAAGCCGCGGTCAAGTCCGCGCTGATCTATCCCGTCGCCGTCGTCAGCATGGCTGTGTTGATCGTGGGCGCACTGCTCAAATGGGTCGTACCCATTTTCTCCAACCTGTTTGCCGGCCTCGGCGTCAACCTGCCTCTCCCCACTCGCATCGTCATGGGACTGAGCGCATTTGTGCAATCGTTCTGGTGGGTTTTTATTGTGGGCGCGGTTGGGCTCGTGGTCGGCATCAAGCAAATCCGCAAGCATCCGCGAGGCCGCTATTACTTCGATAAGATGATGCTCCACATTCCCGTGATTGGCTCGCTCCTGCGTAAGATTGCAGTGGGCCGTTTCACCCGGACGCTCGGCACGCTGATTACCTCCGGTGTACCGATTCTGGAAGGTCTGACGATTACAGCAAAGACCTCGGGCAACGCGGTGCTGGAAGAGGCGCTGATGAAGGTCCGCAAAGCCATCGAAGAAGGACGCACCATCGTCGACCCATTGCGCGAGTGCGGTGTGTTCCCGAACATGGTCACGCAGATGATCGGAGTCGGCGAGGCCACCGGCGCCATGGACTCGATGCTGCAGAAAATCGCCGACTTCTACGAAGAGGAAGTCGATGCAGCCACGAAAGACATGCTGGCCATGCTGGAACCGTTCATCATCGGAACGCTAGGCATCATGATCGGCGGCATCGTGATTTCGCTCTACATGCCACTGTTTGCCATGATCGCCAAACTGGCTGGCTAAAAGACAGGTTTCAAAGTGACAAGGTTTCAAAGTTTCAAGGAGCAATCCGGGAAACTTTGAAACCTTGAAACACTGAAACTTAGAAACCTTGCAACTTTGGTCTTCTCCATGCAATCGACTTTCGACGAGCGCAATTGGCTGATATGGCTGGTTCGGGTCCGCATTGTCATCCTGACTCTGTTACTCGGCATTGAGCTGGCGGTCGCTCAGTTTACTCCGGCGCCACTGCCCATGCGCCTGTTCATCAGCACCATCACTTTCTGGTACAGCCTTTCCCTGTTCTACGTACTCTTGCTCTCCTTGTGGCAGGAGCACAGGCTGCAGGCCTCGCTGCAGGTACTGACCGATTTGATTCTGGTCAGCCTCGTCATCCACGAAACTGGAGGATGGGACAGTTCGCTCAACTTCCTTTATCCCCTGGTCATCATTGTTGCCAGCGTGCTGTTGACGCGGGTTTGGGCGCATTTGGTGGCTGCCCTGGCCTTCATTCTTTACGGGACCGTGCTGGAACTGAACTACTATGGCGTGGTTCCTTCGTACTGCACCACTCATCCCGGCCTGAAAGCGTTGCAGGCAATTATCTTCGTCAATCTGTTTGCTTTCCTGGCGGTGGCTTATCTTGCGGGGCTGCTTACGGCAAAATTGCGCCAAGTGGGCGTGCAGTTGAAGCACACCAGTGGCGAACTGGAGAGTCTGCAGGCGCTGCACGAAAACATCATCCACTCCATCAGCAGCGGTCTGATCACGACCGGTCTGGATGGACGGGTCACGCTGGTCAATGGAGCGGCCCAACGGCTCCTGGATCGCACCTCGGCGGAACTGGTCGGCGCACGGGTTGACCAGTTGTTTTTGGATTCCTTACCCACCGTGGAATCGCTACAGTCTCACGGCGAGGTACGATTCGATGCTCCCACGAAATTCCGCAAGACGGTTCGCGTTCGGGTGGCAGCTCTGACCGTTCCCGAGCGCGGGGAATTGGGGTACGTCTATGTCCTCGACGATCTCACGGAGATTCGGCGCCTGGAACGGGAAGTGCGGATGCAGGACCGGCTGGCCGCTGTGGGCCGCCTGGCCGCGGCCATCGCGCACGAAATCCGCAATCCGCTGACATCCATTGCCGGTTCGGTCAGCATGCTTTCCGGCATCCCCGAGATGAACGAGGATCACCGCCGGCTTCTCGATATTGTAACGCGCGAGTCGCAGCGCCTGAACAGCATCATTACCGACTTCCTTGCCTACTCCCGCACCAAGCAATATCACTTCGATAAAGTCGATCTCGTCCAGCTGGTCGAAGATACTTTGACGCTGCTGGATCATCGCATGACGGCGGAGAAGACCGGCATCACGATCGATCGCCGGTTTCCGGCCGGGCAGGCCTGGACGATTGCCGACGGGGATAAAGTCAAGCAGGTATTTTGGAATTTCTGTGAGAATGCCGTCCGCGCCATGAAAGGCGGAGGCGTGCTCACCGTCGCGGTCGAATCCCTGGGAGAAGATTGGCAGGTCGGATTCACCGACACGGGAGCGGGCATGAGCCCGCAGCAGATCGAGAAAATCTTTGAGCCCTTTCAGTCGAACTTCGAGGGCGGCACCGGCCTCGGGTTGGCGATTGTCTATCAGATTGTGCAGGCGCACGGCGGCAAGGTTTGGGCACGGTCCAAACCGGCGCAGGGAACTACCTTCGTTTTGAGATTGCACCGCCTCGATGCCGGCCTGCCTGTCTCCGCCGGAGACACGGCTGACCACACCCGCGCACTGGGCGCAGCCGGGGGGGGGAGCCGTGGCTAATATCCTGGTCTGCGACGACGAACGCTCCATCTGCGAAATGCTCGACATCTCCCTGCGCCGCGACGGGCACCGCATCGAAACGGTGCAAGCCGGGCAAATGGCGAAAAACAAGATCGACGGAGCGCTTTATGATGTCATCATCACCGACATCAAGATGCCGAATATCGATGGCATCGAAGTGCTGCGCCACGCTCACCGGGTTTCGCCCGACTCCGCCGTCATCCTGATCACTGCGGTCGACGACTACGCAGCCGCGGTCGAAGCCGTAAAAGCCGGAGGCGCCACCGACTACATTCGCAAGGGTCCGGGGCTGGTTGACGAAATCAAGCTGGCCATCAACCGCGCGGTGGAGAAACTGAACCTCAGCAAACAGAACTTCGCGCTGCGCCGCGACGCCGCCACCCGCAACTCGCTGGATAACATCATCGGCTCCAGTTCCGCCATGGAGAAACTCAAACAGACGGTTCGGACCGTCGCCTCCACCGCCAGCACTGTGTTGATTCATGGCGAGAGTGGCACGGGTAAAGAACTGGTCGCCCGCGCCGTCCACGTCTGTTCGCCCCGGGCCACCGACGCCTTTGTCTCCGTCAATTGCGGAGCCTTTCCAGAAACTTTGCTGGAAAGCGAACTCTTTGGCTACCTGAAAGGCGCGTTCACGGGAGCGAACCAGAACAAGCGTGGCTTGTTCGAAGTCGCCGACGGCGGCACCATCTTCCTCGACGAAATCAGCGAAATGACGCTGTCCATGCAGGTCAAGCTGTTGCGCGTTTTGCAGGAGCGCACGGTGCGCCCCGTAGGTAGCACCAGCGAAATCGCGATCGACGTGCGCGTGATCGCTGCTACCAACCGCGATCTCGACAAGGCCGTGGCCGAGAACCTGTTTCGCGAAGACCTTTACTATCGATTAAACGTGATCCCCATTCGCGTTCCTCCCCTGAGTGAGCGTCGCGAGGATATTCCGCTGCTGGTGAACCACTTTCTGAAAAAGTATGCCGCCGCCGCGGGCCGCAGCATCCTGCGCGTGCACGCGCCCTCGCTCGATTCCTTGTGTGGCTACGAGTGGCCGGGAAACGTCCGCCAGTTGGAAAACACAGTGGAACGCGCCGTGGCCCTGGAGACTACCGACGAATTACACGTCCAGCTTCCCGCCGAGCGGCCGAAAGCTCGAGCCGCAGCCGCCGCTGCCGGCGGCAGAACATTACCCGAAATTGGCGGCGATGTGACCCTGCCCGAAGGTTTGGGCATGGAAACCTATGTGGCCGGCATCGAGCGCTCGCTGCTGCAGAATGCCCTCAACCAGAGCGGCGGCGTGCAGACCAAAGCCGCCGATGTCCTCGGCATCTCTTACCGGTCTTTCCGCCATTTGATGAAAAAGTACGGGTTGTGAAAAGCAGCTTCTAGCTCCTAGCTTCTAGCCAAGTTCTTCGCCACCTCTTGCATCGACAACGCTTCTGATGCCTGCACGTTAAGTTGTTGTGGTATGGGCTTCGGCCAGGAGCTAGAAGCTAGCCGCTGCCCTTCTTCAACTGTTGCTTCCAGCCTAGAACCCGCGCTTTCGCGCCTTCCGCTTCCGCCTCGGGGATCATCCCTTTCTTCAGGTAGAGCACCGACAGGCTCGTATGCGCCAGCACGTCGTCGGGATCGGCTTCCGCCAGCCGCTGCGCGACCGCGATCGCCTCATCATAGCGCTGCAAATCTTGCAGCGCTCGCGCTAGTCCGTGCATGGCCTCGGTAAATGTCGGATCGGCGGACAGAGACTCCTGATAAGCCTCGACCGCTTTTTCAAGGTGCCCATCGGCCATCAGGTCAAGCGCGGCATAGTAGTGGTCTTCGGCCTTGTGGCGGGCGTTCGGGTCAGGCATGCGGAAAAATTCCAGGCGGAAACTGGATTCTAACATGGCATGTGGGACATCCGACTCGTCCTCCATTTGGACAATGTGTGGACAGCCGTCCCCGGTTGTCCCGCCAGCACGGCCGGCCTTCGTTTCCTTCGTATATTTTCGCTTTGTTTCTGATTATGATGGCTGCGTGCGCTACAAAGTCCGCTTTCTGTGGAACGCCACCAAGGGCCATCGCCTGGCCCCATGGCGAAGTCCGTATCTGCTGTGGCGCATCGAAACCTATACCGGCGTGAAAATGACACAGATCGGCTTCGTGGAGTTCTGGGAATTCATGTGGCGCGAGCGCGCCGACCTTTGGCGGTTTTTGAACTGGACAGCCGAGATGGAGCGATACGTCTATCCCAAACCGAAGAGTTCATGATGGCGGTTCTCAGTAAGGGAAGAATCAAAAGCCCCGCGGCTACTGGGAACTGAGAACTGCTACGCGCCCTTGCCGGCCGCTGCGGCTTCGCCCAAAAAGATACTGACCTCGGCGCCCTTGCCGACGCCTGTAACCTGGGCCGCGGCCGCGCGGTTAGCCACGATTTCGAGATAGCCCATGCTGCCGAGAAGGCCAAAGACTTCCCCAGGCGCGCCCTCAGAGAAAGTCTTGCGAATGTCCGTAATCTCGCGGCTTCCTACCACGATCTTGAATTTAGCGGACTCCGCAAAAAGCGCAGGAGCGTCTGCCGGAGTCACATTCGTGATCAGGTTGCCGAAGCGATCAACCTTCAACACCACGGCACGCAAGCGGTTCTCGCCGGCGGCCTTGGGCTTGGGCGCGGCGAAGCGCACGTAATCTTCAATTTCATCGCCGAACTTGTGCGAATCCACCTGCTTTGCCAGATACGCTGCCACCGGAGCGAATATATCGCGCGCATGAAATGTATTGCTCACCGGCTGCCGGAAGTAATGTTCTGAAGTGATGTGCCGCACGTGAATGCGTTCTTCTTTCGCATAGACCATGGAAAGAACGCCATTATCGGGCGCGACGAAGTGATATCCGTCGCTCGAGGCCAGAATCGGACGCCGCGCCGTCCCCACTCCGGGGTCTACCACAACCATGTGGATCGTCCCGTTTGGAAAGTACGAATACGCCTGGGAAATAGCCAGCGCGCCATCGAGCACATCGAAGGCTTGCACCGCGTGGGAAATATCCACGATCTGCACCTCGGGCACAATGTCGACGATGACGCCCTTCAGGGCGCCTACAAAATGATCGTTCGTTCCAAAATCCGTGGTCAGAGTGATAATCGGGTGGTATGGCAACTTTCCCTCGCTGGAAGACGAAATGAGACGAAAAAATCCCTGTGCATCCGACGTTAATTTGCGGGGAGCCTGCGCGTCAAGGCACGGAGGTAATGGTTTAATACCATCCCAACTCCAATGCTAGCGTTATCGAGGTCTGCGCCAACCAGCCAAACATTTCCCCCGATGCACACATCCTAAACAGGTTTTACGCGGAACCTAGGCATTCAGGCCGGTGTCCAACCAACAAGGACGCTTGAATGTCCACTCCCCTCACCCACCGTTTCGTCGCGTTAGGTTTCGTGGGGGCGGTTATTGCGACCATCCTCGGCGCCGAAATTTCCCCTGACCATCCGCTCGCCGCAGTCAGCGCGTTCGCCCGGGCAACCGTTTACCTATTAGTGGTCTTCGCCACGGCTGCGACCGCAACCTTCACGGGATTTCTAGTCAACGGCGAAAGACGGACGACCCAGGCTAGGCAAATTGCCGTTCGCACAGCAGCAACCACCCTTTGGCTGCCGCCATTGCTCGTATATTCCGCTCAGAGGTCATGGTTCGTCTGTGTCTTATGGGCTGTGCTTCTCGTCGAAATAGCGCATTTGATCGCATTTCTTAGAACAACCCGGCATGACAATGCGTTGTCACAGACGTCGCCCGATGGACCGTTCTCGGTTCTGAAGCAGGATTTCCCGTCGGGAATCAGCATTCTCGCCGCCCTGATGATCCAAAGCGCCATCTTCAGTTCCGTCGCTGGTCACGATATTGTCGCCGGACTGCTCTATTTCGCGGGCACTTCGGCGATTGCGTACCGCACGCTGCACATGTTTCAAGATTTGCCAGCGCTTAGCGACCGTGACTTCAGGCCACGGATTGTTGCTGCACTGATATCCGCGACGTTCCTAATTATGTTTGCGTGGCTGCCGTACATCGCTGGGGCCAGAGGCTCGGGTTCAGGTGGAGACTCTACGGCGGCCCAAAGGGGTGGCCGATCGACGCAAGCCAACGGGGCCCATGCTCCCAAAGTCGAAAACGCAAGAGAGAAGCAGGTCGGTCAGGCCACTCCGAGGGCGCTGGCGCGGCTACGGGCCTTGTTCGCCTCTGACAGCTCGGAGTCTCATGGCAACTCCTTTGCAATCGCCAAGCGGATTCTCGACTCGACGTTCCCGCAACAGTCCGATGGACCGGGCACTCGAGTGCAGAGCCGCCAGAAGACAAATGTAAGCACCGCCGTCTTGATGGTGGGTCCTGTTTTTCCCGGTATAAAGCTCTATCCTGAAGCCGAGCCTCATACCAGGCTCGCGGCCCCGCCGCCTCTATCTGCAACTACTGCCTTCGGCGCAGCTCGCTCCGATCCGCTCAGCATTCCGTTCGATGGCGTGTACTGGTTCTGGCGCGGTCCATCGGACAGACCGCCGTCAAATTCGATCGTCATGCACGGAAGTCCGGCCGCGCGATTCTTCCGCTCCACAGACGGCGATGGAATGTCCATGGAAGCTCAACAGAACCTGGGCTTTATGGTCGATCCAAAACGCTACGGCGCCATCGAACTTTTTATCGAAAACGCCGACCCTTTTCCGAATACTGTGAACATTTTGTTGAAAATTCGAGATACGAGCGTCCCCGGCCAGCCCCTCTTATCACTGGGAATGGAGGCAGTTTCCGCGCCCGCGTCCCCGACAGCGACTCGCGCCCCAGCCACCCAGATGTTGAGATTTCGCATCCCCGGCACAATCGCAATCGGCAGTTTTGACGAGTTGACGGTGAGCTACTATCTCAAAGGCCCGCGCAGCGACAGGAGCGCGCGAATCGCGATTGAGCGATTCCGGCTTGTACCGAGAGGAGGATAGTATTCCTTGGGCGTCACCCTGAGCGAGCGAACGAATCCCGGATCATGCCATCAAGCAAAATTATCCAGACTGCAGGAAATCACGATCAAAGCGGCTATTCGCAACGCAGCGCTTCAATCGAATTCAGCCACGATGCCTTCAAAAAATGGGAAGAATTTGCTGCAATCTGTGCGTCAAGGCACGCAGGTAATAGCTGGAATACCATTCTCTCCGGGTTGTGAGTGCTATGGCGATTTATCAACAACAGCGTCTTAGAATCGGCGATTAAGCACAGATGGAGCTTTTATCTTCGCAGGCGGATTCGTTTTCTTTCCGATGCCGAGGGTTCGCCATCGCATTGTCGGGCCAAATAACGCCTGTAGCATCTCGCGCCAAGGGACGGAGCGTTAGAGATCTTGCGAAGTTCACGTCTTCAGCTGCGGGTTGAGAAATGTCTCGGTATGGCTGTGCTCGATATACTGCTGATTCTGCAAGCCACGCTCCCAAGAATACGCAGGCCGGTAGAACAGCAGCGTAACAGCCACCTGTTCAAAACAGTGATTCTGGGTAGACAACTCCATCCGAAGAAGCGGCTGAATCCGGTAATTTCAATTCCAGAAACCACGACTGGTCTAAGCGGTGCGAATAGAACGAGCAGCACTATCGCCATCGCAGGAACGCTCCACGTCCAGAGCATAGCGACGTGCCTGTAACGCCGACTGAGCTGAAATCCCCACAACAATCCAATGACGATTTGCACAGGAAAGTAGGGCGTCTGCAACAGTATCCAGTGCCCTGTTCGCAGGCTCACAAGGGGGAACACTTCGTGCAGTGGCACGACAATCGAATATCTCAATACAGACGCCGCAATTGGAACGCCAATCGCACTGACAGTCAGGTGAACTATGAAGCGCAGTCCGTCCAATGCAATCTCACGGCGGCTGCGCTGCGGCATCACGCCGACAAGTATTGCACAAGGGAATTCTCAGTTGATGTAATCGGTTGATGTAAGCAGCCGATTTCATGCGCCGGGCTAAACCGGCATGAAGCAGAGGATGAAAGTTCCTTACGAGAAAGGAGTAGCGATCTGCTCGGCCTCGAGTCTTGCGCTGGGCATAGCGAGGTACAACAACAAGGTAGACAGAGGATAGGCGGGGTGGATTCAGCTCCGTAAACTCCAATCCGGACCCGACGCCCGTATGCGCGGAAGGCAACATGAACCGCCGCCCTAGCGCGAGCTCCTGTTCAGGCCGGCGTAGTCGAAGACCCCAGACACGCCTGGAAAGTTCCTGCACGAGAACCGGGAGACCTCGGAGACACTTGCGGCTCAACCAGGCCGCGGTCGGCGGGCGAAGGCCTGAGCCACAAGGCCCGCTCGTTCATTACGAGGAGTCACAAGAGGAATAGACCTATGAACGATTCGAACAAAGACGGGAAATTGTCGGCGGAGAGTGGGGAGGGAAGGCCGCTGATCAAGGAGAACGCTGGTCAACCTAACACGTACCCGACGCAGAGCGGGAAGGGCGTGTCCCAAGGGCTGGCTGGCGTGCGGAAAGCAGCAAAGGAAAATAAGGAGATGAAGTTCACTGCCTTGCGCCACCATCTGACAGTCGATCTGATGCGGGAAAGCTTTTACTCCCGCAAGAGGAAGGCCGCACCCGGAGTGGACGGGGTTACCTGGCAGGAGTATGAAGACGGGCTAGAAGATCGATTAATTGATCTTCATGCCCGAGTTCATCGCGGAGCCTATCGAGCGACGCCCTCGAGAAGAGTGTACATCGAGAAAACAGATGGACGGCAACGTCCACTCGCGGTCCCGGCTATCGAAGACAAACTTGTCCAACAGGCCGTGGTTACCATCCTCAACCAGATCTACGAGGAAGACTTTCTCGGCTTTTCCTGCGGATTTGCCCGGGGCGCAGCCAGAATAAGCACGATGTTGTCGTTCGCGCTCCACAAGGAGAAGTGAAGAACGTTCTCGAAGCCGATATTCGAGGATTTTTCGATAACCTCGACAAGAGTTGGCTGATCCAGTTCGTGGAGCATCGCGTCGCCGATCCGCGCATCCTACGGCTGATAGAAATGCTCACCGCTGGGGTGATGGAGGAAGGCGAATGGTCGAACACGAAGACAGGAAGTCCGCAAGGTTCGGTGATTTCACCGCTACTCGCGAGTATATACCGCCCTACGCGCTCGCTCTGTGGGTGCACGACAGGCCACCAAATGGGCGAAGGCGAAGTGGTAGTTGTCCGCTACGCGGACGACATCATCTTAAGATTTCCGCACCAGAGCCGAAGCATGGCTTTCTGGAAAACTTTCAGGAACGACTCGGTAGGTTTGGGTTGGAATTACACCCAGACAAGACGCGCCGGATTGAGTTCTGGCGATTTGCCGAACAAAACCGGAAACGCAGAGGAGAAGGTAAGCCGGAAACGTTCGACTTCCTAGGCTTCAAGCACATCAGCGGGAAGAATAGGTTAGGGCGATTTACGGTGAGGCGTAAGACGATCCGCAAACGCATGGGAGTGAAACTGCGGGAAGTTAAGCAGCAGCTCCGCGAGCACATGCACGATCCGGTGCGCCAAACCGGCCAATGGCTCAAGGCGGTCTACAAGGCTACTTCAACTACTATGCGGTACCGGGAAACATTGCCAGTCTCAGCGTATTCCGGGATCGGTTAACTGGGCATTGGTGGCAGACACTTCGCCGCCGAAGTCAGAAACGCCGGCTCTCCTGGACACGTATGCTCGCGCTGGCTGACCGATGGCTCCCTCGACCGCGCGTCCTCCATCCTTATCCCGCGACTCGCTTCGCCGCCAGTCATCCGCGATAAGAACCGGATGCGCTAATGAGCGCCCGTCCGGGTCCGCGCGGGGGGTACCGCGTGAGCGGTATCCCTACCGCGATACTGATTGAGAATTGGCCAATCCGGGTCACCCCTGCCGGGGTGTAGCAAAATCCTCTTAATGCGTAGTGCCCTGTAATCGCGAACAACGCCAAGCAGGCCGCGGACCGTCCGCCAAACAGGTACCCGAGCGGGAGTCTGGCCGTTTTGCACGGTAGATTGTTTCCCACATTTTTTCTGCACCTGGCGATAGGGTCGGTGTAGAGTTTATGCGGTTCCCCACGCACGGTAGTTCCTCTTGAAATCTCAATCTGAGGTGCCCCATGCCGAAGCGTCTTAGTCTCCTTTGTGGTTTGGCCGCGTCACTCCTTCTGCTGGTCCTTTGCTCCCAAGCGCAATCAAGTGCAAAGAAAAAGGTCAATAGTCAGGACGATCTACCGCGCTTCAGTTATCCGGTGAAGGGCTCGGCTGCAGAGCTGGTGGACGCCGACGATGCGACTTTCAGTGCGTTCGCAGGGAAAGTGCGGGCCGACTTGGACAGCATCTTTCGTGACTATGAGATCGCCGACAAGGCGACGATGCGAACAATGCTTCACACCGAGATCGATCTCCAGCAACTTGCTGGTGAGTACCCGGCAGCACTCGAGACGATTGAGCGGCTGCGGGGGGAAGAGGAGAAGCCATCGGCGAAGCTGACCTCCGGGCTCATCGATCGGGCCTTCTTACAAGCGGCGATCGAGACGAAGAGCACGAGTGGCCCTGCCTTTGAAGAGTCGTTTCGGAAGCTAGCCGGCGATGCGATCAATGCGCTTCCCTGGGACGTGGTGCAGGACGACATCAAGCAAACCTATGCGGGTGCAAGGATCTACACCAAAGCTATCGCCCTCGCAAACGTAAAGACCGATCTGGACCCCTCGGTGCAGAAATCGGGAGCACTGGATAACCACGAGGCGTGGCAACTGATCAGCTACCGGGCGGATGTGCATATTTTTATGCCGATCGAAACACCCCTGGCAGATGTTTTGAAGCACTACATTGCGGCGCACACGGTCGTGAAGCCGGATATTTGGGCGGCTCGCGAGGTTACCCTGGGCCCGGATCAGAAGGTGACGCCGGTGCTGGTTGCGATTTGGGACTCGGGAATTGACGTTTCTTTGTTTCCCGAGCAGCTATTTACCGACCCGCATCCGTCCCCCAGCGGTACGCACGGACTTGCCTATGACGACGTCGGAGGTCCCGCGACGAGTTGGCTGTATCCGCTGACCCCGGACCAGCAGAAGAGCTATCCGGTCTTCCGCAGTGAAGTGAAAGGATTCCAAGACCTGGAGAACGGGATCGACTCCCCCGAGGCGGACGAACTGCAGAAGAAGGTCAAGACGTTATCGGCGGATCAGTTCCATGAACTATTCGACTTGGAGAAAGTCATCTCGTTCTACGTGCATGGAACGCATTGCGCGGGAATCGCCGTGCGAGGAAATCCCGCAGCCCGCCTGGTGGTGGCCCGCTTTAACGATAACCTGCCGGATCTTCATTTTCCGCCAACGGAGGGGTGGGCGCGCCGCTTGGGGGCCGATTTCCAGCAGATCTCAGAATACTTTAAGACGCGGAACGTGCGGGTGGTGAACATGAGCTGGTCGGACAATGTTCCGGAATTTGAGAACTGGCTGTCGAAGACGGGCGGCGGAACCGATCCGGCCGACCGCAAAAAGCGCGCGGCAGATATTTACGCCATCTGGCGGGATGCGGTCGAGTCGGCCGTCCGGAACGCGCCTAACACACTGTTTGTGGCAGCGGCGGGGAATAGCGACAGCAACGCTGGGTTTGGCGGGGATGTGCCGGCTTCGCTGCACTTGCCGAATCTGATCACGGTGGGCGCGGTGAATCAGGCTGGAGATGAAACCTCATTCACGAGCTATGGGGACACAGTCCTGGTGCACGCAGACGGGTACGAGGTGGAAAGCTACGTCCCCGGCGGGGCGAGGCTAAAGCTGTCCGGGACGTCTATGGCCACGCCGAACGTCGTCAATCTCGCTGCCAAACTGTTTGCGCTTGATCCGAACCTCTCCCCAGCGCGAGTGATTGAGTTGATCCGGCTGGGCGCTACTACGAGCGAAGACGGGCGGCGTCATCTGATCGACGAGAAACGGTCCGTGGCTCTGCTGAAAGAACAAGCGAGGAAGTAAGTGATGTGGCAGTTGCTCCTCCGTGCTCAGCCCCACTCCGTGCGGCTTCGCGTGATGTTGGCTACTCGGAGCACGCTGGGCAGCACATTCGCCAGAATCATTTTGTTCTGGGTGGAAGAAAGCATCTGCGACTTCGTAATAGTCGTAACCAGGCGTCTCACCGAGAATCGGCCCGAGTTTCGATCAAGGGTCAAAACGCGATATAGATATTACAACAGTTTAGAATAATGTCAGGGAAAGTCGCTTATGAGTATTCGATTGATTTTGGCTTCCGCCCTTCTGTTCTCATTGCCCGCAGTTGGACAAGTTCCAACAGCGCAAACGAAAACCCTGCTGGTCGATCTGCCTCTTCACAACGATCCAGTGAGGATCGTGAAAGTCATGGAAGGCACGAGGGAACTGCAGAGCGATGGGCATCAGTTCCCAAATGAATACATGTGGGAAGGCAGCTTTGAGGCTGGGGAGGACTGGCTCAAAGATATCTCGTTGCTCATCCGAAACGTCTCCACGGAAAAGATTACCTATCTCGGCATCTCTTGTGCCCTCTTTGAAAGCTCCGACTGGAAGACGGAACTCTCGAAACATTCAACACCTGCCAATCCCCTCCTCGGCCAAGCCACGAATATTGTTGGCTGGCGGCCGGAGAGCGCTCTCTATTCCCTGCGCTCGGGCCGCTCTGTTAGACCGGATAGTGAGAGACGCCCGGCATTCGCGTTAGCGCCGGAACAACAATTCACGATGTTGCTTGAAGACCCGCAGAGTTACAGCGATCTGCAGTCGAGTGTCGAGGTAAGGCAACCCATGTCTACCGTGACAGCTTGCGATACCCAAGTCTTCGATGTCTTCTTTGAGGACGGAACTCGATGGTCTGAGCACCGTTACTTACAGGCAGCGGGGGAGCCGGGACGCTGGCGGCCCATCTCGTTCGACGAGTGGTCGAAGATTGCGACATCCAGCAAGTGATAGAGCGAGACTGTCAGATCGCGAAATCAGGCGGATACGCTCATCGTGGGGTTTTGAGCGCAATGGCGATTATTCAACAGTTAGCGTTTCGTCGAAGGGAGAGCCGCAGCGGCTTTTCGATATTGTTCCGCATCGAAAACAAACGGGCCAAAGCCTGAGTAGTCACGGTCCTTGCGGTGCGGTTGTTTCAAACGAGTCCCACACAACGGATTCAGCCTCGGCTCTAATGTGTGCTAACAGTGGCCAGCATCCGACCTCACCGCACTGGCACCCCAACAGGTAAACACGGTTCATGCGGGCGAAGTAACTGTCCTTTTCAAAGTCGCCCAGAAAATACTTATCCAGAGCGCCGTACCCGAACCATTCCGGGATTAAACCGCCATACCCCCCTGATGGCTCGAAATGTTCATCACGCTCGAATGCCGCAACAATTTCTGGCAAAGGTGTTCCATCCACCACGGGCGTTATGGAAAGCGTTCCCTCGAAAGGCTGAACTTTGAATGAAACGTGCGCCTTCTTTTCCATGGGAATCGAAACCAGCTTACCTCTGCACGCGCTGAGGGCAAAGAGGGAACCGACAACTGATGAAATCAGCGATAACGCTCACCGAGAATCGGGCCGACTTTCGGTCAAGGGTCAAAACGCGCTTCTATGAGAAGGTCATAAAAGTCAAGGCCGACGTGGCGGCCCTCCTTACTTTTCTTGTTCTTTCTGGCTTTCGCCACATTTCCGCGGAAAAGTTTGCGTTAGGATCGCTCAGGAGCGACGACTGGCAACTTGCTTGACCCACAGCACCCCCGCTTTTGTCTGTTTTCCGCGTATTGAGTCTGCCGAATGCTAGTTCTCTTCCGTGCTGGATCGACCCGGTGGTGACTGCCGGGGCTGTCAAGGGCGCCGCCGAAGAGCCTGTTACAAAACTCAGCTTACGAGGAGACAGATAGAGACGGTGCTTCGGTTTCGGAGCACCGTTTTTTGATTTGTCGGAGGGTTGGGGTGGAGCCGCGCCGGGCACGGAAGCTAGTGGGCGAGCGCGGCGGCGAGATTTTGGGCGCCGAGGACGTTCACCATTCGTTTCAGGTTGTAGACCATGGTCGCCAAGCTGATTTCTGTTTGTGCGCCAACCAGTCCACGCAAGAGGAAACGAGGGTGTCCGAAGATCCGGTACTTCAGGGTGGCGAAGGGATGCTCGACGATCGACTTTCGCAACCGCATTACGTTTGCCGTGGTCCGTTGCTCCATCCGCTGTAACGCCGCTTCGTGAAGATGGCGTTGCACCAGTCGTCGCGACCTGGTGGTGCAGTTCGCCTTCAAGGGACAGGAGGCGCAGATCACCGGTTTCGCCTCATAGATGACGGTACGATCTTTGCGGTGTAGTTGTTTTCGCGTGAGTGTCTGTTGTGCGGGGCAACGGAAGGTGTCGGTCTTCTCGTCATAGACGAACGCAGTGCGGTCGAACAACTTGCCGCCCCCTTGGTTGTTGACGGAACGATTGGCCGGAACATGCGGGACGATGCCTTCGGCCTCACAGCGCTCCACCTGCTCGCCGTTGAAGTATCCGGCATCGGCCACCGCGTTCAGCGATGCAGGATTGCCCACCGCCTGCTTCGCCGCCTCCGCCATGGGCAACAGGCTACGCTGGTCGTTGGCTTCCGTCGTGACCTTGTGGGCCACAATCAGCGCATGCGCGGCATCGACCGCTGTCTGCACATTGTAGGCAGGAGCTTTGCCATGGGCCGTGCGCATGAAACGTGCTTCTGGTTCCGGATCGCTCTTCAGCTTTTCCAGCGCCGTTTGTACCGCAGTGGGCTCGATCACCACTTCATCGTGCTCGTCGGCCGACTCCATCTGATCGAGGTACCGCTGGACGCAGTCGCGTTCGCGCACCCTCTGCGCACTACTTACCGCCCGGAACTTCGACCCGTCGATCGCTACCCACTCCCCGCGTATCAAACCCACCTCCCGCGCGAAACGCACCAACTCGGCCCCCGCCTCCGTTATTGCCTCGCGATGCATCCGCCGGAACTCGGCAATCGATTTGTGGTCGGGCGTCACCCGTTGCAGCAGCCACATTACTTCTACGTTGCGGCAACACTCGGCTTCCAGCCGCCGCGAGGAGCGGATCTGCTGCAGATACCCGTACAGGTACAGCTTCAACAGATCGCGCGGATCGTAGCCCGGTCGACCGGTTTCGGCTGGCTCCGCACGAACAAAGCCCAGCCTCCCGAGGTTCAAGCGTGCGGCGAATGCCTCGATGACTCGGCATAGGTGATCAGCTGGAATCAACTCGTCCAGCGTTACCGGAAACATCGTCGTCTGTTCCCGTGCCTCTCCCCGGATATATCCCATGCAAAATACCCTCGCTCTCGCGAGGGCATCTTCTCATTCCTTACTCGTGCCGCCTAGTGTTTCGTAACAGACTCCGAAGGGCGGCGTTCATCTTGACCCTTGACAGCCCCGGCAGTCACTTCACAATCGAGCTGGGAACGAAGCGAAACGCAGTTCAGTTGAGCTTCGTTCCTTGGTGGAGTGCTTTTCGCTCTTTCTCGAGCTTGCTCGTTGGCACCCACACTCTGCCTCACCGTTCTGTAATTCTGCATCATCATCGTTTTGTTTCGGTCACAGAACATTCTGGATTTGCTTCGAACCAAGTCCTCCTGGAAAACTCTGGCCGACGCCACCCCACCATTGCCATGCTTCTATCCGCACTCTGAATGGGCCGCTTCAGGACCCGGTGCAAGTTGGGGTTCGATCTAACCCAGGTCAATCACTGCCGTGATGAACCTGGGATTGTTGGGGCTGCCATCTATGGCGAGATCTTCATAGACCAGCGCGTTTTACGCAGTCACCCGAACAAGGCGGTGGATGTCGTCGTCTGCCAAACCTCCTGGATCGAATCTGGTTCTCGCTTCATCAACTTCGGTCCTGCCCTCCACCACAAATCGCGTGGCGATTGTCCTCTCGCCTTCGGCCTCTTTCCCTTCCCCCTGGCCGGCTAGGCTGCCGCCGCGGCCGGTGCCGACATCGCGTTGTGCAGCGGCTCGTACACCTCTCCACTCACCCACAGCCGGTGTAGTAAGACGGCCAGCTTCCGGGCCACCGCTACCGCCGCTCTTTTCTTCGCATTCTTGCCACCACGTTCACAGAGCCGTAACCCATATCGTCGTAAGTCCGTGTCCGGTCCGAACGACCCCAAGATATACTGCGCGCTCCCCACCAGCAGCTTGCGCACCATCGTATCTCCGGCTTTGCTGATTCCTAATTGCGGCTGGCTGTCTCCCGAGTCTTCTTGCTTCGGCACTAATCCCAGATACGGCCCCACATCCCGACTCTTCACGAATCGTTTCGGATTCTCCAAGGTCAACACATAGGCCAGCGCCGTGATTGGCCCCACCCCTTTCACCTGCCGCAATAGCGCCGTGTGCCCATACTTCTCCCGGCCCAGCTCTTCTATCTTTTTGTCGTACTCCTTAATATCAGCACTCAGGGTTGCTGCCAAACGCACCAAGGGCAGCAGCGCTTCCCGCATCTCCACTGCAACTGCCTCCTCTCCCTTTTTTGCGAAGCTCCGGCTGGAACACTTAGGCAGCCGTGTGCCCATGCTCTTGACCAACCCTCGAGTGGTGTTGATGATCTCGGTCCGCGCCGCCACCAAGGCATCGCGGGCTCGCAGCATCACCAGATCCTGCCGCACTTCCCGACTGCGGTGTTGGATCGGGTACAGCGACTCTGGGTCCACGCGTCCCAATCGGGCCAGCTTATTGGCATCGATCCGATCATTCTTGCGCTTACGACGCTTCGATCCGTCCATTAACCGCGGGTTGGCCACCAGCACTTCGTGCCCGCAACCGTTGATGACTTCCTGCACCCATGCCGAGTGTGTCCCCACCTCAATCACCACACGCGCTGCATTCAACTCTTGGAAAAAGGTGGCCAAATCCTCCTGCGTTGTCCGCAATTGTCCCTCCGCCAGCGTTTCTCCCTCCAGACCCAAAATGCAGTAGTTGCTCCATTCGTCGCCCAGATCTACGCCCACCGTCAGACGGTCGAGATTGGGGCGAAGCTCACCGCTCTGAGGCTTTTCTCCGGCTTTCGTTGCTGGCACCTTTTTCGGATCCAGCTTTTCTTTCAGCTTTCCCACCAGTTCCGCCAACACTTCTTTCGTGCCCCGCTGCACCGGGCCCCGCGACTTCGTTGGCTTCGATGTCGGTTCACTCTTCTTTCCAGAATTGTTATGCTTCTTCAAGGTCGATCTCCTTAGCTGTTTTGATTGCACCTTAGAGTGCGCTGATCATTGGTAGCTTAACGCCATCCGTGATCGGGGATCGACCTTCTCATCCCATCTATGGCGATATTTCGTCAATCACCTGGGGACACTTGCCATCCAAAGCCTCGCGTGAGAATAAAGCGATGCATCGGAGACGCGGTCGAATACGAGGCTGTGATTGCCAGCCCAATTCAGGTCGTAAGTTGTGTCCTCATTGGGTAATGTGATCTGAAGCGGCTTGTCCTCTCCGTCCGATGGAACTGTCCAAATTACTGTGTCGCCCCAAAACCGCAAATCAGGCCGAACCTTCATCGGACGCGGGGTGAACGTCATATATGCGACCCATTTGCCATCAGGTGACGGGACGGCGAGGCCAGCAGGGCCATTCACATGGAGCACAGTTCGGTGCCGTCCATCCGGTGACGCTATAACGAGCGACGAGCCGGAAAAGAATGCCAGCCGCGAACTGTCCGCGAACCAAGGATTCCAGCTTGGCTTGATGTAATCCCAGTCGGTGTTCGGGTGAATGTCGGCTTTGCCAAAATTGGCCCACGTTTTTTCAGCGGTGTCATAAATCCACAAGTCCATGCCGTTGCCCGCAACCGCGATGAATCGCTCGTCGGGAGAAGGCGCAACAATTGCGCCCGTCATCATCGAATTTTCGGCAATGGGGCTGCGCTGGGTGAGGAGTAGCGTGCGCGGAGAACGCTGATGCTCAACCCACACGAATGTGTCCGCCTTGGAGAGGTAGGCGACCCGTTCTGAGCGGCTGAACCCACTGTCGCCGCCTGTCTCATCGGCTTGGCGTGAAACGCCGCCATCAGGCCCGACTAGCAGAAAGTGCCAGTCGCGATAGCAGATGAGGGAGTTGCCATGAGGCGTCCAGCCGAACAGAAAAGCATTTGCGAGTGGAGTTGGCGAGATCACTTTGCCCGAGATCGTCATCACAGCGATTTCGGAGCGCAGGTTCGAGCGACCGAATCCGGTTCCTCCCGTTCGTCTCCATCCAGTACGGACATACGCAATCAGTTTCCCGTCCGGGCTCGGAATTGGGTTGTAGGCGTTCTCGACATCCGAGAGCAGTTTCTCGTCGATACTCTGTGCGGACGAAGAGAGGGCTAACAGCAGAGTCACGATAGGGAAGAAAATCGCGGGCTTTCTCATTTCGTCCTGATTGTACCTACGCCAGCACACCGTAGTTGACGAAACCAGCGATAACGCTCATCGAGAATTGTCCGACGCGCGTCCGGGTCAAAACATGCAATGGGGATTTCTCGCCAACTGACCTGTCTATAGATCGCCAACCCCCCTCTTTGACTTGCCCCCCGGCGGCTAAGGCTTGTTTGCAATCTCTGATGAGGCGCTTAGTCTCTGCAAGTCACGTACGATTCTCGCCAAGGTCTGATCGAAATTCTTGTCAAGGTTTCCTTGGAGGATGGCCCATTGCACGTGCTCGGTGATCGCCCACAGAAGCGCATTCGTCTTCGGATCACGGATCGCCAGTCGCAACTGGGGGTCATATCGCTTGGAGTCTCCTCGATCTCCGACTCCCGAAACCATCGGTGCCGTGAACCCTATTTCGAAGAGAAGATCTGCGTCGGCCGGGGTGTCTACGATCGCGTATCGTCCCGCGGCTTTTACCTCCGCATAAAACTCGTTGTAAACGCGTTCCGGTCCGCCATTGAAGATAGAATCGTCAGGGCGTTCATCTCCGCCAGCATTAGCAATAAACACCTTTTTCGCCACCAGGATTTGCCGGGGAATGGGCGCCGTAGGCGCCGGCTTGGCCTGTTCCGCGGCGACAACTGAAACCTGCAACAGAAGAATCAGCAGACTGACACCAGCAACAGCTTTGGCGTAGGTAGCCATAATTTCGTGCCCGCTTTCTGTGCAACAAGAATGGTACGCCGCAGTGCTCCTTCGCTCAACTGACGAGAACAGGCGTTAGTACGTTGTGACCCCTCGATGAGCGCAATGGCGATTTGTACGAAGCCGCTGGCGCGGCGGACGCTACCGCGTGTTCGAGGACCTGCAGTTGGTGAGGGATTGAGGCAAGAAGTAAGTTGGGTCACAGAAATAGGAGGTCCCCGTGACCCAACTACTATCGACAACCGCGCGGCTGCTAGCCCGCCTATCCTAATCACCGCAAACTTTGCTGATTCCAGCCTATTGCCAAACGGCTCAGCTTTCTGTCTTTCGGAGCGGGCTTGATCTTGATATTTTCAGCTTCCAAGTATCGGCGCTCCTTACAAAGACATCAGTCAGGTCCTGTCGGTCACCTTGGTTGGGATTTGCTCTTACGGCGTATTCCTTCACGTACATGGCTATTGCGGTGTCACCCAGCTTGTAAACGTGCGTGTCTTCCTTACTTGCGATATAGGGAAGAGCCTTCCCCTGAGACTTGTAAACTCCCTCTACCAGCTCGGCCTTTGTCAAATCCGGACCGGCTGGCAGCATGAGGCAATCATCAGAAATTCGGCGACCGCATTCCGATTAATCCGCCCACAAACGTGAGCACCAGGGCTTCCAGAAGACACTGAACCAGAATGTGACGCGGCCGCACTCTGATTGCCTTGCGCAATCCGATCTCCGGCGTTCGCTCGGTCACCAACGCCAGCATGATGTTCATCACGCTAATGCTGCCCACGGCCAGCGTGCAGACGCCGATCAGCCCAAGGAAGAATCCACGGAGCCGCAAGGCGTCGAAGGGGACCTGATCTTGAAACCTTGAACCTCTGAAGCCTTGCACCCTCGCTCTTTACCCGATGTGAATATCGCCCGATCCCGTCCGCACTTTGAGCAGTGGTCCGCCGCCGTGCACCTTGCCGTGAATCTGCCGGTGCGTCTCGTCGACGCGCCCCTGCACGGTCATCTCGATCGGCGAACCCACGTCGATCGATCCCGAACTGGTGGAGATATCCGCATCGAAAGCCGCGCTCGCCGGCAGCCGTACGTGCACGTTGCCTGAGCCGGTGCGAATGTCCCAAGTGCCGCCCTGCGTGCCTTCGGCCGTCACATCGCCGCTGCCCGTCTCCCCGTGGAAGCCGCCTTGCACGCCCCGCGCGGTGATGTTGCCCGAACCAGTGTGCAAGTCAATGTCCCCCGCACTGGCCTCCTCAACCTCGATGTCGCCGCTCCCGGTCCCGCCTTTCACCGCACCCGAGATCTGGCGCGCCCGTATATTGCCCGATCCAGTCTGCAGCCGAATCTCTCCGGTCAGATTCGCCAGCCTAACGTCGCCCGATCCAGTCTGCGCGTCCACGTTGCCGTGCGTGCCTTCCACAATCAGATCCCCCGAACCACTATGCGTGCGGACCACGGTATCCGCGGGCACACTGATCTCGTAATTTACCGAGATGTTCTTCATATCTACGTACTCGATGTGAATGTTATTTCCGTTCTGCCGAATTGGAGGGTGCTGTTCGATCTCGTGGACGTCGGCATCGCGATTGCCGCCGAGCCAGTGGTTGCCCACGTAAATCTTGCCTCGAATCAAAACTGTGCCCGACGAGCCGGCGCGAACCGTGACGTCGCCGGAATGGGTGAGCACGTCAAGTTCTACGGGCCCGCTCACGGTAAGCGTTTTCTCGAAAGAACCCTGGGGTGTTGAAGCAAGAACAATCGTGGATGTGAAAAGCACGACCAGCGCGGTTGCGAACGCTAACCGGCTGGACACGGAAGAAGGAGGCAGATTGCGGTTCGTATTCATAGCGTAGCGACTCCAGAGGTGTCATACCCGCGGCGCGCTGGGCGGGATACATGCCTGCGGTCACGGTGTTTAAGGGAAAATGCTTGGCGCAGGATTTCGGAGAGAGTCATGACAGTCCCCGACGGCGTCCGGCTCTCGGCTTCCGGTGTTCTGAAAAGCGTTTCGAACCGGAAGCCGGACAGCGGAAGCCGGAAGGCGCTTCCTACTGCAGTACGACCTGATCGCCTTCCTTCAGCCCGCTCAACACTTCCGTTTTGGCGCCGTTCGAGATTCCGATGTTGACGGCAATTTTGTCCTTGCCATCCTTGCCCTTCGGATTTGGAATCTCGACCGAGGCCTTCTTGTCCTTGTCGTAAAGGATGGCGCCTTCGGGAATCTGCAATACATTCTTGTGCTCTTCCAGAATGATTTCCGCATTTGCGGTCATCTCGGCCTTCAGTTCGCCGCCCGGATTCTGTATCGAAACTCGTACTTCGAAGGTCGTGACATTATCCTTCTCCACGCCCATCGGAGAAATCTTCGTCACCTTGCCGTCGAAGGTCTTATCCTTGAACGATTCCACTTTGATGCGAGCGCGTTGGCCGAGATACACCTTGCCGATATCGCTCTCGTCGACCTTACCCTTTACATACACTTCGCTGGTATCGCCCAGCGTCATGACCAGCGTGGCCGACGAACCCAACACCAGAATCGAACTCACCGCGTCGCCCATTTCCACGTCCCGCGAGAGTACGACGCCATCGATTGGCGAAACGATGTCGGTGTAGCTGAGCTGTTCTTCCAGTTGCGTCAGATTGGCCCGATCCTGCGCCACCTGCGCCTGGGACTGCGCAATCTTGGCCTTGAGCACGGTAACCTGCGCCTTCGACACATTCTGCTTGTTCAGCGCCATCTCGTAATTCTTCTCCGCATCATCCAGCGCCGAAGCGGAAACCACTCCGTCCTTCGCCATTCCAACGGCGCGGTCATAGGCGCGCTTCAGCAGCGGAACGTCCGGACCTTCTGCATCGACTTTAGAGCGTTCAAAGTCCGCTTGTGAACTCTTCAGGTTGGCCTCGGCCGCATCCAGCGCCGCGCGCGATTGCGCCACCTGCGCTTCGATTTCGATTTTGTCGAGCTGGGCCAGGAGTTGCCCCTTCTTGACCCGATCGCCGTAATCCACCAGGAGCTTCTTCACAATGCCGCTGGCCTTCGACTTAACTTCAACTTTTGTGATCGGCGTCACCTTCCCGGTCGCGACCACGCTCTTGGCCAAGTCGCCCTTTTCCACTTTGGCGAGTTTCGATGGATCAATCTTGGTGCCGCCACGCGTTGCCGCGAACACACCCATCGCAATCAGCAGCACGATTGCCGCGCCAATGCTGCCCCAGATAATCAGTTTGCGACGCTTCTTCTTATTATTTCCGTTACCGTTCACAACGCCTCCTGGAGATACCACGACGTGGAGATTGGCAGCATTCCGCTGCCCTCATTCTGATGTACGCGGGCCGAGTTGCTTTTGTTCCTGGAATTCTCAAAATCGTGATTCTTAAAAGGATGATTCGTGACCTGGAGCGGAAAGACCCTTACGGCCCGTTAAACCACCTGCCGTCTTCCAGTTAGACCATCGACCTTCTAAAAGGATAGCGCATTAAAGCATTGAAATTGTGATCGCGCGCCGCCGAAAAGCCCATGTCGGGACAGCCGCCATCGGCTGTCCTCGGGTCGCCACGCCCGACGCTAACCGCGCGAGTCAAAACCAATCGAGCTGCGCTCGATGGACAGCCGAGGGCGGCTGTCCCCACATAAACCTTCCAAATGCCTTTGAAATGTTAGAATTACCGATCAATGATCGCCTTCGTGCTGCTCCGGGTCTTTCTGATCCTTCTCCTGGTGGCGGCCAATGCCTTCTTCGCAGCAGCAGAATTTGCCCTGGTGAGCGTACGCGATACCCGCATCCAGCAGCTCATCTCCACGGGACGCATCGGTGCGCGCATTGTGCAGCGCCTTCACCAGCATCTCGATGAAGTCGTGAACGGCGTGCAACTCGGCATCACCATGGTCAGCCTGACTTTGGGATGGATCGGCGAACCCATGGTCGCGCGCCTCGTGGAGGGGATGGGTTTCGTCCACCGGGTGCCGCACGCAGCGGTCTACGCCCACACCATCGCCATCGTTATCGCTTTCAGCCTGATCACCTACATGCACGTAATCCTCGGCGAACTCGTCCCGAAAACCCTGGCCTTGCAGCGGGCCGAGCATGTCGCCCTGGCCGTCGCCGCGCCCATGGAGGCCTTCCTCACCCTCACGCGTCCCATCCTGTTCTTCATGCGCCGCTCCGGCGGCCTGGTCCTGCGCCTGTTTGGCGAGCAAGCCGCCCGCCGCGGCGGCGCCGTCCACTCCCCCGACGAACTCAAACTGATCGTGACCGCTAGCCGCCAGTTCGGCCAGATCCCCGAGTTTCAAGAAGAAATGATTCACAGCGCCATCGAACTCGACAGCATCACCGTTCGCGAGGTTATGGTCGCCCGCCCTGACATTTTTTCCCTGCCCTCCGACCTTATGCTCGAAGAGGCATTAGCTCGCGTAGTCGAGGGCCAGCATTCCCGCATTCCGGTCTACGATCCACAGCGCGGCCCCGAGCACATCGTCGGGGTGCTTTATTACAAAGACCTCATGCGCTGGATGCGCCTGCGCCTCAGTAATCTCGGCCAATCCACTGCGATCCGTATTTCGCGGATGCAAATCAGCCAGATCATGCACGACGTGCTGGTCGTCCCCGAAACCAAAGTTCTAGCCGAGTTGCTCTCCGAGTTCAAAGATCGCCGCCGCCATTTGGCCGTCGTGGTCGACGAATTCGGATCGACCGCCGGCGTGATCACGGTCGAGGACATCCTCGAACAGCTGGTTGGCAACATCGAAGACGAATTCGACGTTTCTCCCGCTGAGCCTGCGCTGGAAAACGAATCCGTACTCGTCCTCGAAGGCTCCGTCAACATCCGCGACCTCGAAACCGAGTACGCCCTCATTCTGCCGCGCGACGCGGGTTTTGAAACCCTGGCAGGATTTATCCTCGCGCGCCTGCAAAAAATTCCAGACCTTCGCGACACCTTCGAATACGAAGGCCGCCGCTACACCGTCGACGAGCTCGAAGGCCACCGCATCGCCAAAGTTCGAATCGAAAAAATAGCCAAAGCAGAAGGCGAAGCCGAAGCCGCCAAGCAGGGCGGAGACTGAAATGCGGGCTCTTCGGCTTCCGGCTTCCGGCTTTCGGCTTCCGGCCTTGGCTTTCCTGCATTTTTGCACTGCGTTGCCGGACGCTGAATGCAACCATCCCAAACTCCGGCGTCACCGGAAGCCGGAAGCCGGAAGCCGAAAGCCGCACTGATGCTCTCCCGCCTTCTCCAACGCGTCCTGTACACAATCCCAGTCATCTGGCTGGTCGTAAGCCTCGTCTTCCTGATGATCCACTTGGTCCCCGGAGATCCCATCGCGCAGATGCTCGGCGAAGGGGCGCCGGCCTCCGACATCGCCGCCACTCGCCATGCTTACGGCCTCGACGCGCCTCTGCGTGAACAATACCTGCATTACTGGAAAGGCGTGTTGCACGGCGACCTGGGCCGGTCCATCCGCTACAACCAGACCGTGACTCGGCTCATTGCCCAGCGTTATCCCTACACTCTGCGGCTCACCTTGGCGTCGCTGTTCGTCGCGATCCTTCTCTCCGTTCCCGCCGGAGTGCGCTCCGCCCGCCGCCGCAATCGCTGGGACGACCGCCTGCTCTCGGTCGTCAGCCTCTTCGGCCTGTCATTCCCCAACTTCGCCCTCGGTCCCATCCTGATCCTCCTCTTCGCCATCAAAGCCGGATGGCTCCCCGTCTCCGGAGCAGGCTCGTTCGCCAACTTAGTGCTGCCGGCTCTGACCATGGGCAGCGCTCTCGCGGCCATCCTCACCCGCATGGTGCGCACGTCGATGCTCGAAGAACTCAGCCAGGACTACATCCGCACCGCCCGAGCCAAAGGCCTGCCCGAGCGCACAGTCGTCTACCGCCACGCGTTGCGCAATGCCATGATCCCCGTGCTGACCGTGCTGGGCCTGCAATTCGGCGCGCTGCTCGCCGGCGCCATCGTCACCGAAAAGATCTTCTCCTGGCCCGGCATCGGCCGCCTGACGGTCGACGCTATCTCCAGCCGCGATTATTTCCTGGTGCAAGGCTGCATCCTTGCGATTGGCCTGACGTATGTTGCGGTGAACTTCCTTACGGACGTGCTGTATTCGGTGGCGAACCCGAGGATCAGGCAGTAGGCTGAAGCACTCAGCAATGCTCTTCGCCTGCCTCACTGGCACTCCCACAATTGCATAGGTCCTTCGCGCAAAGAACGCGCTCAGGATGACAAGACGTAAGAGTGGGCGCGCAGTTTTCCACGGTCGCAAAGTTCATTCATTACAGACATTCCACCCCAGCCCTTGTCATCCTGAGCCCCGCGGCTCCAGCGCCGGGAGCCATCACGCGAAGGACCGATGTACTTTGTGGACATCATGACGAATCGCTCGAAGACTTTATACATAGGTGTCACCAACAATCTCGTGCGGAGGGTCCGTGAACACAAAACAGGAGCCGGTTCCGGATTCACCGCAAAATACAAACTCGACCGCCTCGTCTATTTCGAGCGCTTCGAAGATGTTCACGCAATCGAACGCGAGAACCGCGTCAAGGGCTGGCTGAGAATCAAGAGAATTGCTCTCGTCGTTTCCCTCAACCCAGCTTGGAGAGATTTGAGCGAGGAGTGGTACGGGCGTCCAGTATGAGCCGCAAAGGGCTTAGCACTCTCAAACCAACTCATCGTCCAGTGATCTCAGCGCTGTGTACCATAAAAACTACATTCGCCGCTTTACCTATTGAAGGAGTCAGATCAACATGAATTACAAACCGCTGGCTGTTATCCTGGTTATCCTCTTCCTCCTCGGGGCATGCACGCGCAAGGCGAAAACCGAGACACATGCAGACGAAGTACAGGCGCCGGTCGAAGATCCCACGCCGCCAGCGCCGCCGAATTCCGAGGAAGTCTCGGCCGTTCTAAAGAATATGCCGGCATTCATGACGATGGCGATCGGCGGGATTGCCGACGAGGGAGAAAAAGAAGGGATCGATGTCCAAGAAAACCTGCGGTTGTTCCGGACCGACACGACGGCGCAGGAGGTCGTCTCCTTCTACGCAAAAGAAATGAATGACAGAGGCTGGACGACTGGCAACCAAGTGGCGCGTTCCAAAGCGACAGGATTGTCCATTCAGCAATACCGGCGTGCGGGTAGCGAGGCCTTGTACTTGATCGTCAGCGAACCTGAGGATTCCCAGTCCTCCGACCCCACGAAAGCCAGGAGGTACGTTGCACTCTTGCCTGCCAAAGTGAGAAAGCCTAAGCCTTAGCGGAAATCGAAAAATGCTGGAAGGCGGGCATGGTCATTCCCGCCCTCCCTCCGAACCGGATCAGATGGCGCTTATTCCGTTCTAGTGATCGTGGTGCTCTTCGTCGTTCAGCCGCTTTACCTTGCTCACTTCCAGGGAGCGATCGTCTTCGTGCAATCGCGCATTGACGTGAACATGATGTCCCTCATGCTCTCGGATCGCTTCCGTGTTCTGCACCCGGTATCGTGTTTTGTCCCGGTCATCCTCCACTACGTAATTGTCTCCATCTTTCCGGACATAACCGGTCACACTCGTCTTTCTGACCCGGTGCGAAGTTGCCTGTTGATCATGCCGATCTTGATTCTGATCCTGAGCGACGGCGCCTCCAATGCAAACCGTTGCCAGAGCTAGGGTTACGAGAATCGCGCTCTTCATGGTTTTCTCCTCTACGTGTTTTTCCTATGGGGTATTCAAATTGCCGCCTTCTATGATGCATCGCGCGGACCCAGCGCACTGTTCAAAATTGCACAAGACCAGTCGCGCCGGGCGCCCCTCCCGTTTTGGTGCGGAGTGGAAGAACCTATCCCAGGGATGAAACGCGCCCGCCCTGGCTGGCGGACCTAAACAGTTAAATCCCGCAGTAGTCTCAATTCGTGATCGCGGTCGTGTCCCTGATTTTTGCCATGGTTTCCATGTTCGCGAAGATTCCCTCGATCCCAGTGGCCTTCACGCAATTGCCATCCTTGGCTTTGGTGATCGTAGTGAGGATGGCTCCAATGGCGCCTTCATAGGGGGGACGGTCCCAACGTCCCGCGCCACCCGACGATAGTGACGCCGGTTAGGGGCCCACGCGGCGGCCAAAGCAGCGCGCCCTGAGGATCTCAGAATTAAAATGTCCTCAGCCAACGTCGCCGTGAGGACGCAGTCCAAAATGTGAGAGGCGGAGCGTGGCCGCCCCGCCTCAGGTCCGATCGAAACTATGCCGCCTGCATCATCTTCTTCATCCGTTCTTTCATGTCTTGCGGCGACACATCTTCCACGTGTGTGGCAATCCCCCACAGGTGTCCGAATGGATCTTGAATGAAGCCGGTGCGGTCGCCGTAGAACTGATCCTGCACCGGTTTCAGGATTTTCGCGCCCTCGGCCGCCGCGCGTTCGACCACGCGATCGACGTCGGGAAGGTAGACATACAAGCTCACTGGGCTTGCGCCGATAGTGGCCGCGCTGGTGTGTCCCTGGCCCATGCTGGGATTTTCGTCGGCCAACATGATGTGCGAGTCGCCAATCTTTAACTCGGCGTGCCCAACCTTGCCATCGGGCCCATTCATGCGAACGGTTTCGGTCGCTCCGAAAACTTTCTTGTAATACTCAATGGCTTGGGCAGCGCCCTTGATGACCAGATAGGGTGTGACGGAGTTGTAGTCCTTGGGAATATACGAGACTTTGGTCATGATTTTTCTCCTCAGAATTTCGGCTAAGGGTGGAGGGTGACGGCGCGTATGCGGATCCCGGCGGAGCGATCCTGCACTACCTATCAAAGCACAGTTGATCGTCAAGCTCAAGACCTTTGACTGTGACTTAACATTCAATTTATAAGGTTAATGTTGCGACGTATGCAGGGCCTGGATCGTCCGCAGCCACGTCTCGGCCAGCCGCGGCCAGGCCGTAATCGGCAGTTCTGCGCTCCGCAGGCCGTAGCCGTGTCCACCACGGGCGTAAATGTGCATCTCCGCAGGAACCTTGGCGTTCTTCAGAGCTTGAAAGTACACGATGGAATTCTCCACATGCACCGGATCGTCCTCCGCCTGAACGATAAAAGTCGGAGGAGTCTGGCCGGTAACGTGAATCTCGGGATTGAGTGCAAAGTTTTGTTCCGCCAGGGCCAAATAGCCCGGATAGACGATCACAGCGAAGTCCGGGCGGCAGCTGACCTGATCAGTGGCGTCGATGGGATCGTAAAGTCGATGCTCGAAATGCGTGCTGAGCGCTGCGGCCAGGTGAGCGCCAGCCGAAAATCCCAACACTCCGACGCGATTCGGATCAATGTGCCACTCGCCGGCGTGCGAGCGGACGATCCCCAGCGCTCGCTGCGCGTCCTGCAGGGCCGCCGAAGACTTGGGATATGGCCCGGAGTCGGGTACGCGATATTTCACCAGCAGGCAGGTGACGCCGACGGAATTCAGCCAGTCGCAACCCTCGGTGCCTTCGAGGTCGATGGCCAGAATGTGATATCCGCCTCCCGGAAAAACGACCACGGCTGCGCCGGTATTAGTACCTCGTGGAGCGTAAACCGTAAGCGTGGGCACGGACACGTTGCCCAGTCGAATAAGCGGCTTGCCGCCAATCAGGTCGTCTTTGGCGTTCGTGGTGTCAACCTCAGGAGCCACACTTGCGCTAGCGCCCGGCGCTCCATGCGGCCAGATGTTCAGCGTCAACTGGCCGGGGGCGGGCTGCCATGCGGCGTTTTGAGCGAATAAACTAGCACTCAGAGCAACAGCGGCGGCAATGGTGAGTAAAAGACGAGACATAATTAATATTAATCATCGCAACCGCGAGGGCCGATGTGCAACAGTAGAGATGCGCGCGTTAAGAACTGAGTATCGTGTCGAAGTTTGAGGAGGTCTGCCATGGCTGGAAAGAAAATGTCCATTCGCCGCGATACTAGCTCAACCGGCAAGTCCGGAAAAACATCTGTCGCAAAATCCCGGGTAGAAACGACCAAATTGATCACCGACATTGTCGCTCTGTAACGTTTCCAGGGCCCTAACGAAGAAAAATGCCTGCAAGCTTAGGTTTGCAGGGTCAGATGAATAGGCTGATGCGGAAGCTTTCGGCTTGAGATATGGTAGTGATTCGATGTCCACCGCAGCCATCTTGTTCCGCCACCGGGTTGCCGGAAATGCCCGGCACAATCCGCTCGCAGCCGCCGGGGTAGTGTTAGTCATAATCTTCGTGATCTTCGCCCTGTTCGCACCCTGGATCGCGCCACAGGACCCCGCCTCGATTCATCTACCCACGCGTCTTGAGCAGCCCTCGTCCGCCCATTGGTTCGGCACCGATGAACTGGGCCGCGACATTCTGTCGCGCGTCATCTACGGCGCACGAATCTCCATGGTGGTCGGCAGTTGCGTGGTTCTGACATCGCTCGCTCTGGGGCTCATCATCGGCTCCGTCGCGGGATACTACGGAGGCGCCATCGACCGCTTCGTCAACGTTGTGTTGATGAACGCGTTTCTTTCGTTCCCGGGAATTCTGATAGCCATCGCGTTCATCGCCTTCCGCGGCCCCGGCATTTTCAATCTCGTGCTCGCGCTTTCGCTCGGCGGATGGGTCGGTTACGCGCGCCTGGTCCGAGGACAAGTCCTCGCCGCCCGCGAACGCGAGTTCGTAGAAGCCGCCCGCGCCCTCGGTGCCAGCGATCTGCGTATCATCGTGCGCCACATTCTCCCGAATATTATTCAGCCGGTCGTGGTTCAGGCCGCGATCGGCATGGCGGGAGCCATCCTCGCCGAGGCCACCATGAGTTTTCTCGGGCTCGGCGTGCCTCCGCCAACCGCGAGTTGGGGAGCTATGTTGAACGACGGCCGCGCCCACCTGTTCGATGCTCCGCACCTCGTGCTATTTCCCGCGCTTGCCGTAATGCTGGCCGTGCTGAGCTTCAACTTCATTGGCGATGCCCTGCGCGATTATCTCGATCCCCGCTCGCGCATCGAAGCCGGACTGTAATCTTCACTTAGATTCGCTCTCCTGTCTTTGCACTCTCACCGGGCTCTGTCATTTCGAGGGAGCCGGAGCGAATGCGACGGCGATTCGAGAAACCTGCGTGCTCCCTCTGCCAAGCAGCAACCTTGTCGGCATGCCTAGCCAACGCTGCCCGGTAAAGGATACTGCTCCTCGGCCTTGAGCGCAGCTTCGCAAATCGCTGAAAATGCGCACGATCCGGTGCTTGACATAAATCGCAACTTGCAATATAAATATCTCGATTTGAAATATGCGGGAACGCGGCCGATGAAACTGGGCGAGAAAATTCGCTACTTGCGGGAAGTGGAAGGATCGCTGCGCGGTCTCGGCCGTCCTATGACGCAGCTGGAACTGGTGCGCGCCATGCGCGAGGAGTTAGGAAAAAGCCGACCCGAGAAGGGGCGCGCTGATAAAGGCGGCTCTAACAAACAAAACACCATCAGCCAGTCCTACCTCTCGCAGATCGAGAACGGAGCGCGGCCGCACATGACGCAGTCCTCACGCGCGCTGCTGGCAAAGTTTTTCAAGGTGCATCCCGGCTTTCTGGTGGATGATCCCGACGGCTATCACGCCGAGTTGACCTCGGATCTGCGGACGACCGAAGGCCAGCTCGATGTCTGGCTATTGCAAGGTTCGGAGCGTTTCGCCAGCGACCCGGAAGTGTGCCACGTACTGATCAAGGCCGCGCGGGAAAAAGATACCCGGCGGGCATTGCTGCTGTTGGGCGCGATTCTGGACACGCCGGGATTGGCCGACCGCCTGTTAGAAGCGTTGCGGCCCGAGTTGGGCGCGAGCGGGACCCATCGTCGCGCCAGTGCGGAAGGGAGGCGAATCCGATGACCCCAATGATGACGCCCACAAGATTGGATTGGTCAGATTTCTATTTGATTTGCTTCGCGGTCGGTTTCTGCTTCAGCTTCTTTTCGTTCGTGTTTGGAGGATCGCGCTTCGGCCGTTTGCATTTACCTCACTTCCACGGGCACAGCTTTCCCACGGCACATGCCCCGGTGGGTGGGGGACATGCGCCAGTTGCACACGGGCCTGCGGGATCGCATTCTCCGGTCGCCCATCAAGCGGCGCGCGGAAGCAATGTTTCGCCGTTCAACCCGCCGTCCCTGGCCGCGTTCCTGGCCTGGTTTGGCGGCACAGGATATTTGCTAACACGCTTCTCATCGGTCTGGGTGGGCTTGGGACTGCTGCTTTCCGTCGGCAGCGGGATTGTCGGCGGAGGAATTATTTTTCTGTTCCTGAGCCGCGTGCTGATTTCGGACGAGGAGAACATGGATCCCGCCGACTACGAGATGGTCGGCGTACTGGGCCGGCTCTGCGTCTCCATCCGCGAAGGTGGCACGGGCGAGATCCTGTATTCGCAGGCCGGCACGCGCCGCGTGTGCGGCGCGCGCAGCGAGGACGGCAGCGCAATTGCCAAGGGCGCCGAGGTCGTCGTCACACGGTATGACAAGGGAATTGCCTACGTCCGCCTGTGGAGCGAGATGTCAGGAGAAAGCGACTCCAAACCTGCGGGCACCATGGGTAGCTGAACCGCTGAATACGACTGGAGACTCTATGAATCGACGCTTGTACATACTGGCGACCTGGCTGATGTGGCTGGCTCTGCCCCTCACGGCATCGACCTACCTGCGGGTTTGGGATCGATTGCCGAGGCGCATGGCGGTGCACTTCGACATCAACTGGCAGCCCAACGGCTGGACGTCGCGGGAAGGGGCGTTGTACCTGGGCCTCGGAATCATTGCGTTCATGCTGGTCACGTTCACAGTTGGGGCCTATGCCGCGCGAGCCGGCCAACCGAAAGCGGCATGGCCGCTGATGGTGATGTTCTACCTGATATTGATCGGGCTCTGGTTGGTTAACAACTGGATCGCCCAGCGCAACCTGAATGCGCAATCGTCGCAGTCGGCGTTGCTGCACGCAAAACTTTCCCCCGCATATGAGACGGAACAATTCACCGTTCTTCAACTGCATTGGTAAGAGGAGGCGTTATGCCAGAAATGTCACGGATGGTGGAAATTTGGATTTTCGTTGGGCTAGGAGTGATGGTCATTCTTTTTCTGATGAGCGGAATGGCCAGGCTTTATCGCAAAGCGGGTCCGCACGAGGCACTCATCGTGTACGGCCTGGGCGGGACGCGGGTAGTGCAGGGACACGGCACGCTGGTGCTGCCCATGGTGCAGATCTGCCGCGATCTCTCGCTGGAACTGATGTCGTTCGACGTGGCGCCGCAGCAGGATTTGTACACCAAACAAGGCGTCGCCGTGACCGTCGAAGCCGTCGCGCAGATCAAGGTGAAGTCCGACCGTGAATCCGTACTGACCGCGGCCGAGCAATTCCTCACAAAAAGCGATCAGGAGCGCGAAGGCCTGATCCGCCTGGTGATGGAAGGCCACCTGCGCGGCATCATCGGCCAGTTGACGGTCGAAGAAATCGTCAAGCAGCCGGAGATGGTTTCCGACCGCATGCGCGGCACCTGCGCCGAAGACATGAACAAGATGGGACTGGAAGTGATCTCGTTCACCATTAAAGAAGTGCGCGACAAGAACGAATACATCACCAACATGGGCAAGCCGGACGTGGCGCGCATCAAGCGCGATGCCGATGTCGCCACCGCGGAAGCCGATCGCGATACCGCGATCAAGCGCGCTCTGGCCCAGCGGGAGTCGGCCGTTGCCAGGGCACAAGCCGATCAGGAGCGCGTCCTTGCCGAAACGTTGTCACTCGCCAAGCAAGCCGAGTCGCAACGCGATCTTGAAATCAAGAAGGCGCAATACCTGGAAGTGACCAAGCGCCAGCAGGCGCAAGCGGACAAGGCCTACGACATCCAGACCAACATCATGCAGCAGCAGGTGATTGCCGAACAGGTGAAGGTGCAGCAGATCGAGAAAGAGCAGCAGGTCAAGGTGCAGGAGGCGGAAATCAATCGCCGCGAGAAAGAACTGATTGCAACGGTTCTGAAGGGAGCCGAGATCGAACGGCAGCGCATCGAGACTCTCGCCGCCGCAGAGAAACAACGTCTGATCGCGGAAGCCGAAGGCCAGGCATCATCGATTCGAGCGCAAGGCGAGGCCGAAGCCGAAATCATCTTTAAGAAAGGCGAGGCCGAAGCCAGGGCGATGAACGTGAAAGCAACTGCGTATCAGGAATACAACCAGGCGGCAGTGATCGACAAACTGTTTGCCAGCATGCCTGAGATCGTGAAGGCGTTGGCAGCTCCGTTGGCCAACGTCGACAAGATCACCATCGTCTCGACCGGAAACGGCGAAGCCGCAGGCATGAACAAAATTACCGGCGACATCACCAAGATGGCGGCGCAGGTGCCGGCATTGTTCGAGACTCTTTCCGGCATGCCGCTGTCAGAGTTGCTGGGTAAAGTCCGCCAAATCGGCGACAAAGCCCTGAAGCCCGGCGACGGCGCGAAGGCGTAGCGATGGCCGCGGGGTACTCCTCTGGGGCGGACTAGTGTGGGGACGGACGCCTTCGCCCGCCCCGCCGAGCGCAGCGAGGCGGCTTTCAGGAGCAAGGTTATGACCAACAAATCGAAACTCAATGGACTTGGCATCATCCTGGGAGCATTGCTGGGCGCCGTTTTCGGTGTAGTCGCTGGACACGTCGGCATCTGGCTAGCCATCGGCGTCGCGATCGGCATGTTACTCGGCGCCCCACTCCGCCGCAAACAGACGGACTGCCCGCAATGCGCGCAGATCCATCGCGCACACGAATTGAAGAGGAAAGCTTGAGGCGAAAGCTAAGGCCTCAAGAAAATAGCTGAGAGCTGACAGCTGAGAGCTAAGTCAAGAAAGGGGTTCACAATGGCACTACTCGAGCGTGTTTCCACACTAGTCCGGGCCAACCTCAACGACCTGATCGACAAGGCCGAGGAACCGGAAAAAATGATCAAGCAGGTCATCCTCGACATGCAGAACCAGCTTCTGCAGGTCAAGACGCAGGTGGCAATTGCCATTGCCGACCAGCACCTGCTGGAAAAAAAGCAGAAAGAAAACGAAAACAAAGTCGCAGAGTGGATGCGCAAGGCCGAACTCGCCGTCGACAAAAAAGAAGACGACCTGGCGCGTGCATCGCTGCTACGCGTGGAAAGCTATCGTGAACTCAGCGAGAATTTCACGCAGCAAGTTTCGGACCAGAAAGCCCAGGTGGAAAATTTAAAGTCTGCCCTGCGCCAACTGGAGCAAAAGCTCACCGAAGCGCAAGCTAAGGCTGATGTGCTCATCGCACAGCATCGCCGCGCCCGCGCTGTGGGCAAGGCCAGCGATGCGCGCATGGCGTCGGGTGACGGCTCCAAGGCCGCAGCCTTCGATCGCATGAAACACAAAGTGGCGCACTCGGAGGCCGTGAGCCAGGCGAAGTCGGAAATCGCCGGCGACAATCTCGAAGACCGCCTGGCCGCGCTCGGCAAAGAAGACCGCATCGAGCAACTGCTGGCGGAGTTAAAGACCAAGCGCGGGGCGTAGTCCATCGCAACATGGACTCCAGAGCGACTTCTCATCCTGAGCGAAGGGGGTTCATTCGCGCTTTTGCGAATGAACTCGCGCAGTCGAAGGATCCCTTCGCGCCTCTCGGCGTGCGGGACGCATAGAGGCATTCTCCAACTGCGGCGTTTGCATTGCGGCTCAGATTCACGTAGAACTCCGCTCGGATGGCAACGGGAAAAAATAACGCAACTCGTCTTTCCATTAATGCGCCTTGCTTCAGTCCTCGATCCTCAACCGCTTTACCCGCTGGAACACACCGTCGTGCGTCGCCAGCACCGCTTGTGCAGCCAGCGCGCGGGCGGCAATCATCATATCGAGATTGCCCATGGGCTCGCCGGGGCGCTCCATATCCGAGCGGAGCCTCGCATAGGATTTCGCCGCTTCTGAGTCCCAGGGCAGAATTTCGACTCGCAACAGAAATTCTTCTATAGCACCGGCCGCTCCCCGTTCCCAACAGCGACGATGCAATTCCGGACGACGCTCGGTGATAACCTTGCCCAGCCGGCGGACCCGGAGGCATCCCGCCGGTTCCACGCCGCCTTACATCCATTGACGGGCCTGCCCGCATCTCTCTATTCTCATAGGGATCCCAATTCAAGGAAGATACATGAAGAAGCTTGCATTTCTGATCGGGCTGGCGCTGGAACTCGCGGTTTGCGGCTGCGGCACCCACACGATCGCAAATACGACTCCCTCTACCACTACCAGCGGTAGTTGGGAGGCTGAGCTCACGGGAGGTACCGATCAAGCCAGCCTGCTGAATTTCGTGACGACGTTCTCGTTGAATAACAACAACACCATCACCTCGGGGCCGCTCACCATTACCGGTTTCAGCTTCATCAATGCGGGGAAGTGCTTTGCCAATGGTATCGACGCCACAACCCAGAGCGGCACCGCCACTCTGGTTACCAGTTCGGCGGACCAGGTCACGGGCTCGCTGAGTTTCAAGGTTCTGTCGATAACGCCATCCGGCAATACCCTCTCCATGTCCGGGAGCCTGACCGGCACGTCGAATGGCACGGTGACGACTGCTGGAACTCTGAGCAACGGAGTTGTTGTGGGCACGTGGAGCTTGACCGGCGGCGGCGGCGACGCCAGCTGTGGCCAGCAAGGCGGCAGTTTCATTATGTGCCAGGGCGCCAACACCTGCACCCCAACAACATAGAACGATTGGTGCGCTGAATTCTGAAGTCGCGCCATCCCGCTTTCTCTTATTCCGTCTTTCCCAAGTTCCGGCTCTTCCTTCCTCTTGCCCCGCTGCTATACAGTGGGAGCCATGAAGCGCTCTCTGCAGCAGATTGCTGAGGCAGTCGGAGCCCGCCTGATTGGGGAAGGCCGCGTCGAAGTGAGTGCGGTGGCCAGCATCGAATCAGCATCGCCAAACGATCTCGTTTTCGTCGAAGACGAGAAACATCTGGCGGCGGCTCTGCAATCCGAGGCGGGCGCGGTAGTCGTGGGCGACTTCGCGGCATCGATCTCCTGCAAGCGGCCGCTGCTAGTCAGCGATCATCCCAAGCTGGCTTTTGCCCGCGCCGCGCGAGTCTTGGAGCAGCACGGCGCTGTTGATGGCGTTCAGCGGCAAGGAACTGTGCATGCCACCGCGGCGATTCATTCCTCTGTCCTGCTAGGGCCCGGAGTTGTTGTGGAGGAACGCGTTGTAGTCGGCGAAGGGGCGAAAATTGGAGAGCACACGCGGATTGGCGCAGGTTGCGTCATCGGCGCCGGCGTGAAGATTGGACACCATTGTGAAATTTATCCCAACGTTACGATGTATCCCGGCACCACACTGGGCAATCGTGTGATTGTGCATGCGGGCGCGGTGCTGGGCAGCGACGGCTTCGGATATGTGCGCGACCGCAAGACCGGGCACTACGAAAAATTCCCGCAGGTGGGGCGGTTGGTCATCGAAGACGACGTGGAAATTGGAGCCAATGCGACCATCGACCGCGGCGCGCTCGAGGAAACGCGCATCCGGCGCGGATCGAAGATCGACAACCTGGTTCACATCGGGCACAACTGCCAGATCGGCGAAGACGTGATCATCGCCGCGCAGACCGGACTCTCCGGCAGCATCGTGATCGAGAATGGTGTCGTGCTGGGCGGCCAGGTCGGCATTGGCGAGCACGCCCGCATCGAAGAAGGAGTCATGCTAGGCGGCCAGGGCGGCGTCCTGCCCAACAAAGTCTTGCGAGGCAAGGGCGTGGCTTTCTGGGGAACTCCGGCGCAGCCGGTTCGCGAGTATTTAAAGCAGCTGGCGACGCTGGCGCGGCTGACAAAAAAGTAAAGAAGCCCGGCGTCCGGCTTCCGGACTTGCGTCGTCACGTCGCATGGCCGACGCTGAGAATCTGGCTTCCGAAAGCCGTATAGCGGAAGCCGTATTTATGGCAATCATCGTCATTGGCGGACATTCGCGCAGCGTGGGCAAAACCAGCGTGGTCGCCGGCCTGATCTCGGCGCTCCGGCCCTTCAACTGGACTGCCGTCAAGATTACACAGTACGGCCACGGCGTCTGTTCCGCGAATGGCGAGCCCTGCGACTGCGCCACCGCCGACCATTCCTGGGCAATCTCAGAAGAGCGCGACCACTCGGGCGAGTCGGATACTTCAAGGTTTCTCGTGGCTGGGGCAGTCCAGGCGTTGTGGGCCCGGACGGAGCAAGGCCGCCTGGCCGAAGCGATGCCAGCCTTGCGTCAGCGCCTGCAAGCCGCGCAGAACGTGATTATCGAGTCGAACAGCGTGCTGAAATTCCTGCGCCCCGACTTGTATCTCACCGTGCTCGATCCCTCGACGCCGGATTTCAAAAACTCGGCCCGCGAATTCCTCGATCGCGCAAATGCGGTTATTCTGCAGGAATCGCCCGAGAGCCCGCGCTGGCAAGCCGTTTCCCTGAAACCTGTGGCGGAACGTCCCATATTCCGCGTCACCCCGCCAGACTATGTCACCCCAGAAATTGTACAGTTCGTCTACTCGATCGTCATCGCGCCCAACTGGGAGGGGGCTAAGCTGAGAGCTGACGGCTGAGAGCTGACGGCTTCTTTGCTATCCTTTCCCGTGCGGCAAATTCATTCCAGCGCCTGGATGTTGGTCGTCCTCTCGGCGATTCTTCAAGTCATCATCTTTCCTCTTCCCGGCGTTTATGTCCTTTCCTGGTTTGCGCTCACACCGCTGATCTTCTCTTTGCTGCGTGCCCGGCCCGCGGGCGAGCTCGAGATCGCCGGTTCCGTCAGACTCCGTCCGGCCACGCCTGCACAAGGATTCCTGCTCGGCTACGCGTGCGGAATCTTGTGGTATGCGGGCACCTGCTATTGGATCTACGACACCATGCGCCAGTACGGCGGCCTCAGCGCGCCCGAAGCTCTGCTCGCTCTTTTCCTTTTCTGCTGCTATCTCGGCCTATATCACGGCCTCTTCGGTTTACTCGTGAGCTTGCTGGCCGGCTCGGGGCGCGACTTTCGGCGGCCGTTGGTGATGACTCCGTTTCTGTGGGTCGCGGTTGAGTTGGCGCGCACGCGGATCACCGGTTTTCCTTGGAATCTCCTCGGCATCGCGCAGGTCGACAATCTCGCCCTATGCCGCATCGCGGCATCGACCGGCGTTTACGGCATCTCGTTCGAGATAGCCTTAGTAAATGTCGCGCTGGCTTCGGCGTTCCTGGTTGCGCGTGAAAAGCGTGGCGCCATGCTGGCAGCAGCTTTGGCCGCAGCTGCGGTTCTGCAAGCTGGCAGATTGGTCGATGCACCTCCGGCCAAGGCGGATCATGCCGCTCTTCTCGTTCAACAAAATATTCCGGTGTCGGCAGAATGGACGCCGGCATCTTTGCAGCAAACTCTAAACGAGTTAACGGAACTCACGGTCAAGTCGGTGGCCGCTAGCGCGATGAAAATCGATTTGATCGTCTGGCCGGAGTCCCCCGCGCCGTTCTTCACCCACGATCCCCGATTTCGCGAAGCAGTCAGCGCGATGGCTCGCGATACCAAAACCTGGACCGTCGTCGGTTCGATCGGCACGACAGCCACACCGGTCCCCAGTGGGCAAGCTGCTCCGGTCTTCAACACCGCTGTATGGATCAGTCCTGCCGGCGACTGGACCGCGCGCTACGACAAAATCCATCTCGTGCCTTTTGGCGAATATCTGCCATTGCCCAGTTTGTTCTCATTCGCGGGCGGCCTGACCAAAGAAGTCGGCGAGTTTCAGCACGGCACAACGCGCAGCTCTCTAGACGGAGGAGGCCAGCGGCTCGGAGTGTTCATCTGCTACGAATCCATATTTCCCGACGAAGTCCGGCAGTTCGCCGACCAAGGCGCGCAGGTCTTCGTCAACATCTCCAATGACGGCTGGTACGGCGACAGCGGGGCCTACGCCCAACACCTGAATCAAACCCGCATGCGCGCCATCGAAAACAATCTCTGGCTCCTGAGCGCGACGGACACCGGAGTGACGGCTGCCGTTGACCCGTGGGGACGAGTCGTAGCGCGCATCCCGCGCAAGCAGCGCGCAACGCTCATTGCGCCCTACGCGCTAACTTCCGTTCCTACTTTCTACACCCGCCACGGCGACTGGTTCGCCTACGCCTGTGCGATAATTTCTGTTGGAGCGCTGCTCACGCGCTTCCCATTCTTCAAAAACCGCAAAAAAGGCTGACGCGTCCTCATGAATCAAGAGCTGGTCCTGGAATACGAAAAACTCAACAAAAAAGTCCACGAACTTCGGGAGTATCTTTGACGCGGAGAAAATCCGTCCGCAGCTAGTCGAAATTGAAAAGCAGTCCGCCGACCCGAATCTGTGGTCAAATCCGCAGCGCTCGCAGCAGGTGATGCGCGAAAAGAAGCGGTTGGAGCACGTCCTCTCAACCGATGCCGACCTGGCGCGCCGCGGCGACGACATTAAAGCCTACTTCGATCTGTCCCAGGAAGGCGAGAGCGTTGACGCGGACCTGCAGCGGGAAATCGCCGCGCTGCGCGAATTGCTCGATCGCCTCGAAACCGAGACGCTGCTCTCCGGTGAAAACGACGCGCGCAACGCCATCGTCACCATTCACCCCGGAGCCGGCGGCACCGAGTCGCAGGATTGGGCCGACATGCTGTTGCGCATGTATCTCCGCTGGGCCGAGCGGCAAGGCTTCGAGACCGTGCTCTACGACTATCAGCCCGGCGAAGAAGCGGGTTTAAAATCCGCAACGTTTGCTGTGAACGGTGAGTACGCCTTCGGACTTCTGCAGAGTGAAATCGGTGTTCACCGCCTGGTGCGCATCTCCCCCTTCGACCAGGCCAAGCGCCGCCATACCTCCTTCGCCAGCGTTTATGTTTCACCGGAAATTGACGATAGTATCGAAATCGTCATCAAGCCCGAAGATATTCGCACCGACACTTACCGCTCCAGCGGCAAGGGCGGACAGCATGTCAACACCACGGATTCGGCGGTGCGCATCACGCACATCGCCACCGGCCTGGTCGCGAGTTGCCAGAACGAGCGCTCGCAGCACAAGAACCGCGAGCGCGCCATGAGCATGTTGCGCTCGAAGCTTTACGAATTCGAAATGGAAAAGAAGCGCGCCGCCACCAAGAAGATTGAAGACTCGAAACTCGACATCGAATTCGGATCGCAAATCCGCTCCTACGTGCTGCAGCCCTACCGCATGATCAAAGATCACCGCACCAAGACCGAGATCGGCGACGTCGACCGCGTGCTCGACGGCGATTTGCAGCCCTTCATTCGCGCCTATCTGCTGGCGCGGCGTGGAGAAAAGCAGTGAAGGCAATCGAGGGTGGTCGGGGCACTCATGCTTGTCATCCTGAGGCCTGCATTCTTTGCGGGCTGAAGGACCTATGCAACTAGCCAGGAGCATCCATGTCGTCAGCCCGCTACAGGGATCCTTCGGGACGCAAAGAACGCATCCCTCAGGATGACAAAGCTTCAAGGTCTCGCACCATGCCCAGAGTTTCGGAACTTCGAAATCGCGCGCTCAAGCTCGGGCCGCGTTTCTTGCGCGCATTTTTATTCGCTGCAGAGAAGCACAAAGCCCAGACTCGTAAGGCCTCCACCATCCCCTACATCGCGCACCTGATGGGCGTAGCATCCCTGGTCCTCGAGGGGGGAGGCGACGAAGATCTCGCCATTGCCGCTCTGCTGCACGACGTGGTCGAGGATTGCGGTGGAACCCCTATGTTGAAAGAAGTCCGTCGCCGCTTTGGCAAGCGCGTCGCCCAGGTAGTGGACGGTTGCACCGACGCCTACACCGATCCGAAGCCGCCATGGCACGATCGGAAGGAAGCATACATCCGCTCTCTGAACACTGCGGACGCGGATACCCGGCTGGTTTCGGCCGCCGACAAACTCAACAATGTGCGCTCCATTCTCAGCGACTACCGCGCCATTGGAGAATCAGTGTGGTCAAGATTCACAGGTGGACGCGAAGGCACTCTTTGGTACTATCGGACTTTGCGGGATGTATTTCTCGAGCACCCACGAAATCGCATCACGCGGGATTTCAAATTAGCTGTGAACGAACTCGACTCGCTAGCTGCAGGAAAGCAAACTCCAGTCGTAGGTTCGCAAACGTCCGAAGCATAACGCTATGGCGCGCACCATCGACCAAATCCGCGCTTCGAAGCTGCCCTCCAACATGATGCAGTTTGCCGCTCGGGGCGCTCTACAAGTATCGCCGGGCGAGAACATTGAGATCCTCGTCTATCTGGCGCGGCACAACAAAGCCTTCGGCGAACAGGCTCGCATGACCCTTGCCGGGTGGGACGAAAAGGCCTCCCGTATCGCAGCCGGCGATCCTCAAACCCCGGCCGAAGTGCTCGACTATTTCATCTCGCCCGACAACTTACGCCCCCGCTTGCTGCCCGCGCTTCTGGAGAATCCTTCGATACCAGAGGGTCACCTGATGCGGCTTGCGCTCTCCGCCTCACGGGAATCGATTGTCGTCATGCTCAAGAGTCCGCGTGTACGGTCGCTGAACGGCGTACTCAAGGCTCTGCTGTCGAATCCATCGTTAGAGAAAAACGAAGAAGAAGAACTTCGGAAAGTGTCTGCCGCATTCGAGGTTTCTGTGCCAGAGCCAGAGCCAGAGGAACAGACGGTTCCGCCCGTGCCCTCAGAGGTCGCGGGCGAGTCGAATTCGGAGACTTCCGACGAGAGGGATGACGACGGCACCGTTTCCGCCTACATCAACGATCACATGCACGATATTGAGGCGGAGGGAGAAAAACCATTTCAGGCAATTGGCGGGATTGTTGACCTCTTGGGCGAGAACTATTTCCCGGTGAGTCCAGCGGAGCCGGCTGAGACTGAAACGCCGGCCGCAACCACCGCCGCTTCCGAAGCAAAGACTGCCGCCTCCATGAAGCGCCCGCCGGTCGAAGCCAAGCGCGAAAACGCGCTTCAGAAAATCAGCCATCTCGACGTCAAGGGCCGCATTCAGCTGGCCTTGAAGGGCAACAAAGAGGAACGCTCGCTTCTGATTCGGGATGGAACCAAAGTCGTGGCCTTTGCCGTGCTCGAGGCCCCCAAGCTTTCCGACGGAGAGGTGGAAAAATTTGCCAGCCAGAAGAACGTGCTGGAAGCAGTCTTGCGCCAGATTCCACTGAAGCGCCGCTTCATGAAGAATTACATCGTAGTGCGCAACCTGGTGGCCAATCCGCGCACTCCGCTCGATCTCGGCCTAGGATTAATGAAGAACCTGTTGTTAAAAGATCTGAAGAATCTTTCCGCCAACAAGGAAGTTTCCGAAACGATTCGGAATCTTGCCATGAAAATGTACAAGCAGAAACTAGACGCAGCCGCCAAGAAATAAGCCGGGGGGCCCCGTGGCATCTTTACCGCAATCCGATCCCATCGCAGAATTGCTGAAGCGCTCGAAAACCATTGCCGTAGTCGGACTCTCCTGCAACCCTTTGCGCGCCAGCCACGGCGTCTCCGCATATATGCAGACCCACGGATATCGCGTCATTCCTGTGAATCCGCAAATCGAAGAGTGCCTGGGCGAGAAGGCTTACGCGTCGCTCCTCGATGTGCGTGACAAAATCGAAATCGTAAACATCTTCCGCCGCCCCGAATTTGTGGAAGAAATTGTCGACCAGGCCATCCAACTCAAAGTCCCGGCCATCTGGATGCAGGAAGACGTGATCCATGAAAAGGCCGCGGAAAAGGCGCGCCAGGCCGGGATCTTCGTCGTGATGGACCGCTGCATCCTGAAAGAACATCGCGCACGAATTCGATGATCTACTCTGTCAGCCCTCAGATACAACTTTGTCATCCTGAGCGAGGCGAAGGACCCATGCATTTGGGGTGCGAGGGCACAGCGCTTTCGCACAACAAGATGTTACTCATTCTTTTTCGCGTTTTCTCCGAGAATCCGATGAGCTAGCGTGCCCCCCCAACAAACACCACGCTGGCATCGTCGCGCAAAGCAGCGCCGTTGGTGAACGCTCGCACGTCGTCCTCGATGCTCACCGCTGACGCCCCGGGCTTTGCCGCGTGTGAAGCGAGACTGCACAGGCCGTACTCTTCTCCGTTTGCATTCTCGGCTTCAGTAATCCCATCGCTATAGAAGATCAGCTTCGAACCTTCCGACAAGACAATCCGGCTCTCGGAATAATCTCCGCAGCCCAGTCCCAGTGGCAATCCGCGCTCCGTATCGAGAAAGTGCTCGCCCTCCATGTCGATGAACAGCGGCCGCAAATGCCCGGCGTTGGCAAACACCACGGAACGCGTGGCAGGATCCAGCACCGCATAGACCATGGTCACGAACTTTCCCGCCGGAAAATCGTCCACCAGCAACTGATTCAGCCGGGTCAGCACCTCGCCGGGCGTGCAGCAGGCTTCCGCCAGTGAGCGCAACATCCCGCGCGTTGCCGACATGAGCAAAGCCGCGGCGGTGCCTTTACCGGAAACGTCGGCCAGAACAATTCCCCAACGTCCGTCCGGGAACGGAATAAAGTCGTACCAGTCCCCGCCCACGGCGCGCGCGGGCACGCTCAGGCCGGAAACCACGAAGCCGGGAATATAAGGAGAACTCTTGGGCAGCAGCGCCTGCTGAATGGCGCGCGCCTCCTGGGCTTCACCGTCCATGACGGCGCGTTCCGCACGCTCCGACTGGAAACGCCGCGCGTTGTGGACAGCGACCGCGACGTGATCGCACAGGGCTTGCAGAATTCTTAACTGTTGCCGGGGAAATCCGTCTACTTCCGGGTGCGATGCCGTGAATACGCCCACGAGTCGTTCGCCCACGTGCAGCGGAATCGCTACTTCTGACAGGGTGGACGCCTCGCATCTGTAGTAGTACTGATCCTCGCGCACGTCCGGCGCATAGCGCGTTTGCCCAGTAGCGGCAACGTAACCTACCATCCCTTCCTTCCCAATCTTCAGGCGATGGCCTTTATCATGCAGAGTGCACCCTCGCACTCCTGCCAGCACCATCTCACTTCGCTTCTCGTCGTGCAAATAGATGCTGGTCTCAAGGCAACCGAAGGATTGCGTCACTTCGTTCACCACGCTGTCGATGAGTTGGTCGAGGTCGAGAATCGAAGTGATTCTCTGCGCGGCTTTTTGAACCCGCTGCAGATCTTCCACAAGATCGGCGGGCAAGGCACGCACGGGAACAACTTCGTTGAAGGGGGCATTGGGAGTCGTAGCCATGACACCAATCCTTCCGGCGGGGCGGCCAAATGAGGGCTGCAGACAAGCTGCCGATATCGAATAAGATGTCCTGCGGCCGCGCTAAGATTCTTTCTTTGGCTGCCCGATGCCGCCCTCGCTGGCGCGAGAACGCTGCCGTTTCACTTCTTCCATCCGCTCCCGAATGCGCTTCTCAACCCCTTCATTCGTGGGACGGTAATACACGCGATCGCGCAGATTGTCAGGCAGGCATTGCATATCGGCAACTTTGGCCTCTAGATCATGAGCGTATTGATATCCCTTGCCGTAGCCGAGTCCTTTCATCAAGCCGGTGGGCGCGTTGCGCAGATGCAACGGAACGGAATCGGCCGAAGTCTGCTCCACGTCCTGCTGAACCTCGCCATAAGCCGTATAAAGCGCATTCGACTTCGGCGCAACCGACAAATACACGACCGCCTGCGCCAGTGCCAGTTTGCCTTCCGGCATGCCAATGAAATCAACCGCATCGCGCGCCGCCATGCACAAAGAAAGCGCATTGGGATCGGCCAGCCCAATATCTTCCACCGCCATGCGTACCACCCGGCGCGCAACATAAAGCGGATCCTCTCCCGCTTCCAGCATGCGGCCCAGCCAGTACAGCGCCGCATCCGGGTCGCTGTTGCGCACCGACTTGTGCAGCGCCGAAATCAGGTTGTAATGTTCTTCCCCGGATTTGTCGTAAAGCAAAACGCGCTTCTGCAGCGCGTCACGAACAATCTCGTCGGTAATCTCACAAGACAAGGGTGCCCCACTTCTCGCTTCCTTTGCGAGAAGCGGAGGTTTCGCCAGTCCGGCAGCAACTTCCAAAACGTTATAAGCGCTGCGTGCATCCCCGCTGGTATAGCTGGCGATTTTCTTCAACACGTCGTCGGAGGCCGTCAGATTTTTTTCCCCGAGTCCTCGCTCGTGATCCGTAAGCGCCCGCCGAAGCAGGAGCACAATCTGCTCTTCAGTCAGCGGCTTCAAAACATAAACACGGCAGCGCGAAAGCAAGGCAGAATTGATTTCAAACGACGGATTCTCCGTGGTCGCGCCGATCAGCCGAATATTGCCTTTCTCCACGTGCGGCAGAAAAGCGTCCTGCTGCGCTTTATTGAAGCGATGAATCTCGTCGATGAAAACGATGGTGCGCGTGCCGTATTGCCGCGCCCGCTCGGCATCGGCCATGACCTGCTTGATTTCTTTAATCCCCGCGAGCACCGCGGAGAATTCAATGAACTCAGCCTTGGTCATATTCGCGATGATCTTCGCCAGCGTGGTTTTTCCCGTCCCCGGAGGCCCCCAGAAGATGAGCGACCCTGTATCGTCGCGGTCGACCTGCGTTCGCAGCGGCTTGCCCGGGCCGATCAAATGCTCCTGCCCAACATACTCATCGAGCGTTCGCGGTCGCATGCGATCCGCTAGCGGCCGCGAGGCATCGGAAGCGCCACTGGCATTCGGGATGGGTTGGAACAGACTCATGAGTGTTAGCTTCGCCACAGGCGTTAGTTTCAGCTTAAATCATTCGATGATCGAGAGCGCCCGCTGGATTTATACACGCACTCTTCTCATCTCTGTCATCCCGACCGAAGCTTGGCCGACCAGGCCAAGCGAAGGGGAGGGACCTGCTGTTTCGGAGCGAAAGAGCGAAGCGTAATCCGGGCAGATGCTAGTGCCTCAGTTTGAAGCTGGCTTCCGCAGTTCGCTGCGCCGCTTTCTCTTAAATATCACCTTGCGCCAACAGACGACCATCGTGAATGACGGCCCCGATGCGGTCGGCGATTAGATCGAGTCCGGCTTCATCCTTCGCGAGCTTATCTCCCAATATTTCGCCACTCATAACAATCACGCGTGCCACCTTCCTCCCGGATGTTCCAGTGACTTAAAGAATAGCTTCGTCGATCTGTGAATTACTCCAGGCCTTCATCATCCACGCCGCTCTTTCTTGTAAAGGACCGCGCTTTGCCGGTTTCGGCATATTGTTGTCAGCCATCGCTATGATCCCTTCGTATGTGTCTATGCGTGAAAATGATTGCGATCGTCGATGCCAGAACCATTTCCGGCTCAGGAAAGGGCGTTGAACGGTACGAACTCCCAGGCAAATCTTCTACGGAAGCGGCAATCTTGCCGTACGTACAAATAAGCAGTGCAAATTTTCATGCACACGTCTCAAAATGCGACAGCTCGGGTAGCGTCCACAAATTGCAGCACCGGCGGAGCCGGCAGCGCGCCAATTTCCGCCGCGTACCGATAAAACAACTGCAAGCCCTCTAAACAGCCGGCATCGAGCTGGTAGTGAATATTCTGAGTGAGATAGCTCCGCACAGCGGCCTCAGTTAACTCCAGCCGCGGCGCCCATTCCCGAGAGGTCAGATCGAGGCTGGAAGGTTCCAGGCCATGATCCCGCGATCTCTGAAACACCCCCGGCAAATCCTGCGACGGCGCAGCTTCCTTCAATGCATTTCCACGCACCGCCCAAAAAGCAAAGACAAAAGGCTTCCCGGTATGCCGAATCCATTCCTCCGCCAGGTCGAGCGTCTGGAAGCGGCTGCAATCAATCTTCAGCGCCGGATCCCCGATTAGCAAACCGGCATCGTGCTCCGCCAGCATCTTATCGATGTTCGGTGCCATCGCGGTGTATGTCCTCCCGCCGCCCATCCACTTCTCGAAAAGAATCTTCGTCAGCGCCACCGAAGTCATGGAAGACGTATCCAGCGCGACACTTCGAATCTGATCGATTGGAACTTTGCTGACCAGCAGAATGGATCGCACTGCCCGCCGCGAAGCGATCGCAACGTCAGGCAAGATCTGCAATCCGGGAACTTCAGCATACGCCGCGCTAGGAATAATCCCGATGTCCGCCGTTGCGTTAGCCAGAGAACGCGCGCAAGCCGAAGGCAACGTGTAGGAAATGTCGAATCCGCCGCCGGCCTTTCCGTGCTCGAAATCCCACATCAGCGGGGCAGTATTAAGGTAGGAAATAGCGGAAATCCGTAAACGTCCCATTCTTTCCACAATTTTAACAAAGCATTGCCGCCGCCGCGGCTGCCGACGTGGCCAGGGTTTCGCTGGACGATGCCTCTTACCCCCGCGCCCGAAAGAATTATGATCGGCCGCCCGTCCTGCGGGTGCGCGGCAATCCGGAAATCCTGACCAGGCCCGGCATCGCCATGGTGGGCACATGTCATCCCACGCCTTATGGCTCCGGCATGGCCGAACGGTTGGCCGCGATCTGGCAGGGCAGGGACTAGTCATCATTGGTGGCATGGCGCGCGGCGTCGATACTGCCAGCCATCGCGGTGCGATCTCCGCCAAAGGCAAGACCATCGCGGTCTTTGGCACCGGCGTGGACGTCATCTATCCCAAGGAAAATTCGCGCTTGTCCGAACAAATTCTGGCTCTAGGCGGCGCGCTGATCTCCGAGTTTCCGCTGGGAACGTTTGCCGCGCCGCAGAATTTTCCCATCCGCAACCGCATTATCGGCGGAATGTCGGTAGGCATACTGGTGTTTGGAAGCCGCCGAATATTCCGGCACGCGCATCACTGCACGCTGCGGGCTGGAACAGAATCGCGACGTATTCGCCGGGCCCGGCAAACGTGACCAACAAAATTCCTGGGGACCAAACACGTTCATCAAACAGGGAGCCAAGCTGGTGGCGACCTGGGAAGACGTGTGGGAAGATCTCCCGCCAGCACTACGACTTGCGTTGACTCCGCCTGCCTCGCCTGAATCCCCAGGCTCTTCATCCGCATCTCTATTTCCAGACGAAGGGCTGCCTCCTCACGAAAAGCGAATTCTGAGCCTGCTGAAAGCCGACGAGTTCACGCATATCGATGAAATTGTCGGGAGCCTGGAAAATCAATTGTCGTCCTCCGAAATCTTCGCCGCCCTGTTCGAACGGGAACTAGCCGGCAAGATCAGGCAGATGCCAGGCAAGAATTTTGTAAAGAGCTTCTACAAAGCAATCAGCTATCCGCCGTCGGCTCTCTGCAGGCTCGGCCAGTGAAGTGGAGTATCACTCGCTCCGCACGGGACCTAAACCTGCTGGAAGCCTCGGATTATCACCGACTGTCGGAAGAGGCGGTAGAGGTCAAAACGGACGCTTGCATCGCTAATGCAAGAGCTGATAGCTGATAGCTGAGAGTTGATAGCTTTCCCCCAGTAACTTGTTCCCTTCGTCCCATTCGTGCTAGCTTCAAAAACGGACGAACCCGAAATTGAGGATCCATTGTCAAAAGGTTTAGTCATTGTCGAATCGCCGGCCAAGGCGAAAACCATCCAGAAATATCTGGGAAAGGGCTTCACCGTCGAGGCATCTCTCGGCCACGTGAAGGATTTGCCCAAGAGCACGCTGGGTGTGGATATCAAGAACGACTTCGCAACCGATTACGTCGTCATCCCCGGCAAAGAGAAAGTTGTCGCCAGGCTGAAGAAACTGGCCGCCTCCGCAGACGCGATCTATCTCGCGCCTGACCCGGACCGCGAGGGTGAGGCGATTGCCGCCCATCTGGCGTTCGAACTCGACGGCAACGGCAAGAAACCGAAAAAAGCGAAGAAGCTGAAAAAAGGCGAAGTAGAGCCGCCTCCACGCATTCAGCGCGTTACCTTCAATGAGATTACAAAGCGTGCGGTGCAAGCCGCGTTCGAGCATCCGCGAGCCATCGATCAGAATCTGGTGGACGCGCAGCAAGCGCGCCGCGTCCTCGACCGGCTCGTGGGCTATCAGGTCTCCCCGCTGTTGTGGGATAAGGTCCGCCGCGGTCTTTCGGCGGGACGCGTGCAGACTGTCGCGCTGCGTCTAATCGTCGAACGCGAACGCGAAATCAAAGCGTTCGAGAAAAAAGAATATTGGACAATCGACGCGAACCTCGTGTCCAGCAAGCCTCCCGCCTTTGACGCCCGCTTCGTGGGCAAGGGTGAAGAAAAGGTTGAAGTCACAAACGGCGAAGACGCGGAAAAGATTCGCGTCGCGCTGGAAAAAGCCGACTGGCTCGTACGCTCCGTCGACAAAAAAGAGCGCCGTCGCAACGCCGCGCCTCCTTTCACTACCAGCAAGCTGCAACAGGATTCCTCGCGTAAGCTGCGTTTCAGCGTGAAGCGCACCATGATGATCGCGCAACGCTTGTACGAAGGCGTAGAACTCGGCGAAGAAGGACTGGTCGGTCTCATCACCTACATGCGTACCGATTCCACTCGCGTCGCGCCCGAAGCCATTCAGGAAGTGCGCGAATACGTCGGCAAGGAATACGGTCCCACCTACTTGCCCCAGTCGCCGAATACTTTTAAAGAGAAGAAGGATTCGCAAGGCGCCCACGAGGCGATTCGTCCGACGTCGGCCATGCGTCATCCCGACCAGCTCAAGCAATACTTAAAAGAAGATGAGTTCAAAGTCTACAAGCTGATCTGGCAGCGCTTCGTGGCCTCGCAGATCAATCCCGCCGTCTTCGATCAAACCACGGTCGACATTGACGCGAAAAATGGCAACGAAGTGTTCTGGTTCCGCGTAACCGGATCGGTGCTCAAGTTCGACGGATTCCTCCGTGTCTACGAAGAGTCAAAAGAAGGCAAAGACGAAGAAGACGAGGAACTGAAGCACAAGCTGCCCGCGCTCGAAGCCGGACAGAAACTTACGCTGAAGGAACTCAAGCCGGAGCAACACTTCACCGAGCCGCCGCCGCGCTACAACGAGGCCTCGCTGGTCAAAGAACTCGAGGAACGCGGCATCGGCCGTCCGTCGACGTATGCCGCGATTCTCTCCACTATTCAGGAGCGGCAGTATGTGCAGAAAGTCGGCGGAAAATTCTCTCCGACGGAAATCGGCCTGGTCGTTACCGATCTGCTGGTGGAAAACTTCCGCGATATTTTCGATGTTCAATACACGGCCCATCTGGAAGAAGAACTGGATCAGATTGAAGAGGGCAAGGAGACGTGGACCGATACCCTCGGCGAGTTCTACAAGAAATTCCAGAAAGATTTGAAATATGCCGAAAAGCATATGGAAAACATCAAGCGGATGGAGAAGCCCACGGACGAGAAGTGCGAGAAGTGTGACGCTCCGCTGGTGATCAAGTGGGGCAAGCACGGGTCGTTTTACGCCTGTAGCACCTACGATAAGGAAGATCCGAACACCTGCACCTTCACCAAAGAAAACCCCATCAACCTGCCCGACCTCGATTCCGCCGACGTGCAGGAAACGACGCAGGAAGAATACTGCGAGAACTGCGGCCGCGTGATGGTGCTGAAGCGTGGACGCTTCGGCCAGTTCATGGCCTGCACGGGCTATCCCGACTGCAAGACCACGCGCCGTCTGGACCAGGGCAAGAAAGTTCCCGACATTCCGCTCGACGAACTCTGCCCCAAGTGCGGGCGCAACATGATGATCCGCCACGGCCGTTTCGGCGAGTTCACCACCTGCAGCGGTTATCCCGAGTGCAAGTACGTGAAGCAGAATTTCATCGGGGTAAAGTGCCCCGAGTGCAAAGACGGCGAGTTGGTAGAAAAGCGCGCCCGCAAGGGGAACACTTTCTACGGTTGCGGAAATTATCCCAACTGCAAGTTCACTTCCGCGCACAAGCCGATTCCGGAGAAGTGTCCGAGTTGCGGCAGCGAGTATCTGGTCGAGAAATTCCTGAAGGCCGGCCCGGTGATCGCGTGTCCCAACAAAGAATGCGACTACGAACGTCCAAATCCCGCGGCAGAAGCGGCGGCAACTACGGCGTAGAACGTGCGACAATTAAAAGCTGATCTCATAAATAGTTTTGGGAAGGGCAGGGCTTCAGCCGTGCCGCTCGGAATTCTAATCTGGTGCGGGCTTTAGCCCGAGAAGAATTTCGGAGTTTACCGCGGTTTATTACTAGACAGCTCCTGATAATTTCGCTTATTAATTTGTAGAAGCCGATTCGAAACGGGCAGTGCGCATCCGGATGAACCATCAAGACCCGATTCCCCAATTACAGAATTTCACAATTACCAAATCTCCCTTCGAGGTGCGCCATGGCGAAGAAACCGACTGCCGCTGATGCCCACTTGATTCTCAAACTCTACGACCTGCGCCGCGAATCCGAAATGCGCAAGGCGCGCAGTTGGTGGATGGCCGAGTTCTGGCCCCAGAACGCCGAGGATTTCCTGAAGGTGTCCGGCAACATGGGCTCACAGGAGAACAATTGGTTGCGCCAAGTGGGCGGCTACTGGAGCATGGCGTCGTCGTTCGTGCTGCAGGGAGCACTGAACGAGGCATTATTCATCCAGCCGGCAGTGAGCGGGGAAATGTATTTTCTGTTGGCCAAGGTCCATCCCTTCCTTAAGGATCTTAGAGAAAAGCTGGATGATCCGCATTTTTTCGGGAACATCGAGAAGCTCATTATGAATTCCAAGTTCGGCCGGGACCGGTTCAAGTTCACGCTGAAGCGCGTCGAGATGATTCGCCAGAAACGCAAGAGCAGCTCCTAGCTCCTAGCGACGAGCTGCTAGCCTTCGAACACTCGGGTTCGTTGGTTTTGCCTGCCGGCACAAAATCTCACGGGCGTGCGTTTGTGCAACTGTTTAGCTACGAGCTAGCAGCTCGAAGCTAGAAGCTCCTCATCTGTTATCCTAGTCGGCTGTGCGGATGATCTGGTGGTTTGTGATACTGGGAGGGAGCACGCTGGTTGTAGTGTGTGTGGCCATCGCTCTTTATGTACACTTGCGGCATCATTTGCAGAAAGCGCACGCGTCGCACGACGGAGCGTTGGCGGAAGTGAAACGCCCGCGCCAGACAGATAGCATTGAACGCTGAATGATTGAACCGTAAATGATTGAACGGATCGGTACGCCGTGATGGAGATGCATTGATGGAAAAATCCGCAATTCAAACTTTGAGTACTCCGCAGGAGCGGGCCCTTGAGGCCTCGCGCCAGGTCGCGCTCGTGGTGGGCGCGAGTCTGGTGGTCGCTCTGTGCGCGCGTATCACGATTCCCTTGATGCCCCTCACGCCCGTCCCGCTTACGGTTCAAAATCTGGGTGTTCTGCTGGTCGGCTTGTTGCTGGGCAGCCGTCGCGGCTTCGCGGCGCTGGCACTCTATCTAATCGAAGGTGCGGTGGGGCTGCCCGTTTTTAATCCCACCGGTCCGGGCGGGATCGCTCAGTTGCTCGGCCCCACCGGCGGCTTCCTGATGGTCTACCCCTTCGTCGCCTTCCTTGCGGGCTATGTTTTTGAGCGCGGACCGAAGACTTTCCTGCATGCCGCGACCGCCGGGCTCCTTGCTGAAATTTTATTATTCGCCGGAGGCCTGACCTGGCTTTACGTCTTCACGCATTCGCTGGCCAAAGCAGCCTATCTCGGCCTGTATTGGTTCCCGGCCGCCGAAGTAATCAAAGTGATGCTCGCCGCCTCCGTTGCCACCCGCTGGCAGCGTCGCCCATCAAGAAGCGCAGTCAAGCAGTAGGTTCCTGGAGTTCAAAATGACAGTCCTATCCGAAACCGCAAACGCGCCAGGCAGCAGTGTCGCTGGCCAGGCGCGCGAAATTACCGTGGCCCACAGCCCCGATTCCGACGACGCCTTCATGTTTTACGGCTTGGCCACGAACAAGGTTCGCGCTGCCGGACTGCGCTTCACGCACACCCTCTGCGACATCGAGACCCTGAACCAAAAAGCGAGAGAAGGCGTCTACGACGTAAGCGCCATTTCCTTCCACGCCTATCCTTACGTACAGGATCAATACGCGCTAATGTCTTGCGGTGGCAGTGTGGGCGAGGGCTATGGGCCCATGGTCGTCTCCCCGCGTGCCTTTACCGCAAGCGAAATCAAGACCAAGCGCATAGCCGTGCCCGGCACTCTCACCACGGCTTACCTCGTGTTGCAGCTATTTGCTCCCGGAGTCGAAACCGAAGTCGTTCCCTTCGATCAAATCATTCCGCAGGTGCTCGAAGGAAAATTCGAGGCCGGTCTGATCATTCACGAAGGCCAGTTGACCTATGACAAGGCGGGACTGCACCGCGTAGTCGATCTCGGCCGCTGGTGGCAGAAGATGACCGGCCTGCCTTTGCCTTTAGGAGGCAATGCGATCCGCCGCGCCCTCGGTCCCGAACTGACCTCGGCAGTCTCGACAGCATTACGCGAGAGCATTCAGTACGCCCTCGATCATCGCGAGGAAGCTTTGTCGTATGCGATGCAGTTCGCCCGCGATCTCGATATCTCGTCGGCGGACAAATTCGTCGGGATGTACGTCAACGAGCGCACTCTCGACTACGGCCCCGACGGCCGCGAAGCCGTCCGCCGCCTGCTCGACATGGGCCACAAGGCCGGCATCATCGGTCCAGAAGCAAGAGTGGATTGGGTGTAGGAAGAAGCTACTAGCTCCTAGCTTCTAGCTTGATACCGATTTGCCGCATCTTTCGTGCTGCGCCCGCGTTTTCAACTTCCTTAGGCCTTGTTTGGCTAGAAGTTAGCAACTAGGAGCTAGAAGCTTGTCCACCCTCCTCATCGACGCCGACGACACGCTATGGGAAAACAACGTTTACTTCGAGCGGGCCATCGCCCGCTTCATTTCTTTTCTAAATCACCACGAATTGTCTCCCGAGCAGGTGCGCGCAGTGCTCAACGACGTAGAGCGCGAATGTATCCTGAAACACGGCTATGGCCTGCACAGCTTCTCCCATGCGCTGGTCGATACGTTTGAGCGCCTGAGCGTCGCGCCGGTCACGTCCGAACTGCACGCTCAGATCCACAGCTTTGCCCACACCATCGCAGATCAACCGCTTGAAGCCCTCCCGGAAGTGCCTGAGACGCTGCAGTATTTGAAGGAGCGCCATCGCCTGATCCTGATGACGAAGGGAGCGCTCCTGGAGCAGGCGGGAAAAGTCGAGCGCTCCGGCCTGAAAGAATATTTCGCGGCCGTCGAAATCGTAGCCGAAAAGGATCCCTCGACGTACCGCCGCGTGGTGGAAAAATATGAGCTAGAGCCCGAATCTACATGGATGATCGGCAACAGCCCGAAGTCCGACATCAATCCCGCCCTGGCCGCCGGACTGCATGCGGTGTTCGTTCCCCACGGCGACACTTGGATTCTCGAGCACGAGGAGCTGAACGCGCCTCCTCCCCAACAGAAGTTGCTCATCGTCGGGCGTTTCGCGGAGCTGCGCGACCACTTTTAGATCCTCACCACACAGGACACAGCGACACACAGGGGAAAAAGACTTTGTGTCCTCTGTGGTTATGTCTTTGAAGTTGCAAACGCTTGCCATCGCCGGAGGAAATCAGCTCCGTCACGACAGTTTTCTGTTCGCCACCACCGCATCAAACTAACCAACATAGGCTGATTTCCCGCATGCTACGCTGATCTTGCTCTGGGATCTGACTCCACTTCATCGGTGGCGATTCAGACCAACAATTTGCGGCGGTTGCTGCACACGGTGGAAGCTCTGTCTGAGCTCGGGCCCGCGCTTACCGCGGAGCGCGACTTCACGGAGACCTCGCGCCTCATGCTGTCTGCCATCACGGAAGCGGCGGGCGCGCGCGAAGGCGTGCTCCTTCTATTCCACGATAAGCCAGCCATGTTGACCTCTGCCTCGTCCCTGGGGTTCGCGCTGATGCCGGATCCCGCCTTCATTCCTCTCCTCCCCAAACACGTGCACGCGCTCTCTGCGGCGCGTGGGCCCATCGTGCTGAATTCTTCCACGTATCCCGAGTTCCTGAGCTCCAATGGCAACGTCGCCCCGGAACTTTTCAAATGCATCGCCCCGTTAAAAGCAGGTGGCCGGCTGGCGGGAGTGGTCGCCCTCGGCCGCCGCCCCGGCGACGCGCTTTATGAGGACAGTGAACTCGACGCCCTGCAACTCCTCTGCAGTTATGTCGCACTCGCGGTTCAGAATCACGCGTTGACTCAGTCCATCGCGCAACGCGTCTCCGAAAATCTGCGGCTCATGGCCTCGCTGCACGGTTTCTACGACAACGCCCTCGAAGCCTTCGCTGCCGCTATCGACGTCAAACACGTCAACATTCATGGGCACTCACTGCGCGTCGGCCGTTACGCCTCGGCCATCGGCGAAGCCATGGGCATGGAGCCAAGTGAGGTCGCGGGACTGCGCAGTGCGGGTTATTTGCACGACATCGGAAAAGTTGCCGTGGATCGCCGCCTGTTCGGCAAAGCCGGAGCTCTCGATCCCGAAGAGTTTCGCGAGATGGCCGACCACACCGTCGTCGGCCACCAGATCGTCAGCAGCGTGCAATTCCCGTGGCCCAAGATTCCCGAGATCGTGCGCTGGCATCACGAGCGCAGCGACGGCTCCGGCTATCCCGACAAACTCGCGCAAGACGATTTGCCCATGCCAGTGCGCATCATCGGCCTCTCCGATTCCTTCGACGCCATGACCAGCGCGCGTCCCTACCGCGCTCCGCTCTCGGTGGGCAGCGCGCTCAGCGAGTTGGTCAAAATGACGCCGGAGAAATACGATCCCAACGTAGTGCAAGCCCTGCTGATTCAAGTCCGCCGCGACGCGGTCGGCAGCAGCCGCGCTCCCTTGCTCGACACCATGTCTGTAAACATCGCCGCCGCCGACATCGATCACCTGGCCGCAACTCTGCAGCACAAAGTCTCGCGCGGGAAAGTGTATCTAACCAAAGAAATCGGCTCCTAGCCGATGTTCGGCCTGGAAGAGCGGCCCGTCAGGGCCGCGTAAGGCGGGAGAAACCAGTGTGGGCTGGCCCCAGGCCAGGCGCCGAAATCTACCCCTCTGGCGGGCTTCTCCGATCCTATTTAGGAAGCCTTTCCTCACAACTACTTGGACACACCTTCTTCCCCAACCATCTCGATCAGCAACTTTTTCCTAGCCAAGGGTTCATAATCGTGAGACCTGCTCCGCCGGGGAATCTTCATGCCATCCAAGTCTGGAAGCCTGGCTCTATCTCTGCTGTGCCTGAGCCTCGCCTGTGCCGTCCCGCAATTGCTGGCCAAGAAAAAAGAGAAAGCAACAGAGCCCGGTCCGAACGAACAGAAGCGCGCCGTGCAGGCCCTCAATCGCCTCACCTTCGGCCCGCGTCCCGGTGACGTTCAGCAGGTGATGGCCATGGGCGTCGACCGCTGGATCGATCTGCAGCTGCACCCCGACAAAATTCCAGACGCTGCCGTCAAATCCCGCATCGCCGGCTTTCGCACGCTGCAAATGACCTCGAAGGAAATCGCCGAGGAATTTCCCGACAACCAGATGATCAAACAGGTCATGGACGGCAAGCGGCCCATGCCCTCCGATCCCGCCAAGCGCGCGGTGTATCAGGTGCAGATCGCCCGCCTGGGGGAGAGACAAAAAAAAGAGAGGCAGGAAAAGAGGCAGCAAAAGAAAACCGGTGAAGCCCCCGCTCCAGCTGCGCCCGTAGCATCCGATACCGCGAAGACAGCCGAGGAGTTGGCCACCGCAGCCGCTGCCAGCGGAGACGCGGCCGGAAATGCGCCCGCCAATTCTGCGGATGGCAACTCGAGTTCCATGAGCATGAACTCGCCCGCTTCGAATAGCGACGGTGGCGCAAACCCGGGGATGCCCCATGTCTCGCCGTCTTTGCCAGACATGGGAACGCCGGCCAATGCGACGGCAACCGGGTCATCGACGGAAGCGACGCTGGCACAAATGGACGCCGCCCAAGCCCGCCGCCGCGAAGATCGCCTCTACGCCGATTTGCAAATCGAAGGTATTATCGATCTTCCCGCGGACCAGCGTTACAAAAAAGTCCTGGCCATGTCCGCCGGCGAACAAATTGCTTTCGCCAATTCGCTGCGCAATGGCAGCGTCAAAACGCAGGACTTTGTCACTGGCATGAATGCGAAGCAAAAAGAAACGCTGTTTGCGATGAGTAACCCGCCTGCCGTCGTGGCCGATGAACTGGTTCAGGCCAAGCTGCTGCGCGCGATCTACAGCGACCGCCAGCTCGACGAAGTAATGACCGATTTCTGGTTCAACCACTTCAACGTCTTCGCCGGCAAAGGCCCCGAGCGTCTCTTCCTCACCAACTACGAGCAAGACGTGATTCGTCCCCACGCGCTGGGAAAATTCGAAGATTTGCTGATCGCCACTGCGAAAAGTCCGGCAATGCTGTTCTATCTGGACAATTGGCTGAGTGTGGGACCGAACTCCATGCGCGCGCTGGGAATTCCGGATCATCCGGCTCGTTACCACCCGCGCCGTTTTCCGCCGCCAAATCCAAAGGCGAAGCGAAAAGCGAACAACGGCCTGAACGAAAACTATGGCCGTGAATTGCTGGAGCTGCACACGCTCAGCGTGAATGGCGGCTATTCGCAGCGCGACGTCACCGAAGTCGCTAAAGTGTTCAGCGGCTGGACGATTGAAAAGCCGAACGATGGCGGCGGTTTCAAATTTGATCCGCGCATGCACGAGCCCGGCCCCAAGTTCGTCCTGGGACACCACATCAGATCAAAAAGCAACGGGGAAGATGAAGGCAGGGAAGTGTTGCACCTGCTGGCAACCAGCCCGCAGACCGCGCATTTCATCTCGTTGAAACTCGCGCAGCGCTTTGTCTCCGACGATCCGCCGCCCGCGCTGGTCGACCGGATGGCGAAGACCTTCGAGAAAAAGAAAGGCGACATCCGCGAAGTTCTCACGACCCTCTTCCATTCGTCGGAATTTTGGGCCGGCAACGCCTATCGCGCCAAAGTGAAAACACCGCTCGAATTTGTCGCCTCAGCGGTGCGCGCGACGGACACCGATGTGGACGACGCCCTGCCACTCGTCCGCCAGATTGCCAACATGGGCATGCCGCTCTACGGCGCGCAGCCGCCCACCGGCTATTCCATGAAGGCCGAAACCTGGGTGAATTCCTCCGCGCTGTTGAATCGCATGAACTTCGCGCTAGAACTAGCCGCCGGCAAAATCCGTGGCGTCAAAGTAGATACCGCGTGGCTGGCTGGAAGCTCGCCGCCGCCGTTGGATGCGACCCTGGCGCTTTCGATCATGGAACCGAAGCTGCTCGCAGATGGGGTGTCGGAACAAACTCACGACTCGATCATGTCGCAGATACAATCCTCAGCGAAACCGCCTCGGCCGCCGGACGCAAGCACAATCGCCGGCTTGCTCTTAGGATCGCCCGAGTTTCAGAGGAAATAGCGTGTAGCTGCTAGCTACCAGCCAAAGCTAGCCTCGAAGAAGCAGCAACGCGTCTTGAGGCGCGAGCGCGATCTGGAAAGAATTTGGGAAGGGCACGGCTTCAGCCGTGCCGTTAGTGCCAGGAAAAAGAATCGGGCTTTAGCCCCGAGATGAAGAGCCAGAAGCTAGGAGCTGTTCATGATCACACGTCGCATCTTCCTTCGCAACAGCGCGCTGGCCGTCGTCGGGACGGCGGCGGTGCCCAGCTTTCTAACTCGCGCCGCATTTGGCGCTATCGACGCCGGTGCTCGCAACAAGCGCCTCGTCGTCATCTTTCAGCGCGGCGCTGCCGATGGTCTCAACATCGTGGTCCCCCACGCCGAGCCGCAGTACTACGCCATGCGTCCCAGCATCAACATCCCTCGCAATGCCGTGCTCGATCTCGACGGACGATTCGGACTGCACCCCTCACTCTCGGCCTTCCAGCCGCTGTGGCAGCAGGGCCATCTAGCCATCGTGCATGCCGCGGGTTCGCCCGACACCACGCGCTCGCACTTCGATGCCCAGGATTTCATGGAGAGCGGCACTCCGGGCGTGAAGGCTACTGACGATGGATGGCTCAACCGCTCGCTCCGCAACCTGCCGCCGGCAGCGCAAAATTCTTCGTTCCGCGCCATTTCTCTCGGCCCGTCGCTGCCGCGAATCCTGAGCGGCGCCGAGCCAGCAGTTGCGATGAATAATATTAACGACTTCTCGGTAGGCGGCAGGAATCCAAAGGCTTCGCCTGCAGCGCTCGCATTCGAGGCTATGTACGACCACTCCTCCGACAGCGTCTTGCATGGTACGGGCGCAGAAACCTTTGACGCCGTCAAAATGCTGAAGGCCGCCGATCCCGGAAAATATAGGCCCGCTCCCAGCGCGAATTATCCCAAGGGCCGCTTCGCCGACGGCCTGCGCCAACTCGCGCAACTGATCAAAGCCAATCTCGGAGTGCAGGTCGCGTTCGCCGACATCGGCGGCTGGGACCACCATGTCAACGAAGGCGCAACCGAAGGCCAGCTCGCCAACGTGCTCACGGATTTCTCGCAATCGCTGGCCGCATTCTGGACCGATCTCGGCGATCTCGGCGAAGATACCGTCGTCGTCACCATGTCAGAGTTCGGTCGCACCGCGCGCGAAAATGGCAACCGCGGTACCGACCACGGTCATGCCAACGTGATGTTCGTTCTCGGCGGTCCGGTGAAAGGGGGCCGAGTATACGGCCGCTGGCCCGGCCTCGATCAGTCCCAACTCTACGAAGGCCGCGACCTCGCCCTGACCACGGACTTCCGCCAGGTGGTCGGAGAGGCGGTGTCGCGCCACCTGGGGAATCAGAACCTGGCAGCGGTTTTTCCGGGCTTCGACAATCCGCAAGGAAAATTCCTCCGCTACCTCGGCTGAGCCAAGAGGCCGTACCTCAAGTGGGTGCCGTAAAAAGTCCGCCTTTTGCGAGGTCTCGATGGTATTGAAAGGGTCTGTTTTGAATGCGCGTCAGACAGCTCCTACGTCACACTTCGGACTATTTGAGCGTTAACGGCACGGGAGTGGCACGGGGAACCCCGGCGCTATCAAACGTGTTTTAACCCAACCGTTAAACGGTGCGGGAGCGTACAAAGTAAATGTACGGGACCGCACTTTAGTTTTATAATTTTCTCGTCCTACCTGAAGGCCGTGACCCCAATCGCAAGTCCCGTGTTGGTCCTTGGTCCACGTTGCGTGGTTTGCGGCAAGCCCGTCCACCTAGAATCCATCAAGACAGACGAATTTGGCCAAGCCATTCACGAAAGTTGCTACCTCCGCCGCATCCTGGCCGCACGTAGCGATCCTCTCGCCCCTCAGCACAGCGAGTAACGAGAGAACGCCTCCAGGTACGTATAGCGCGTAGGCGGCACGGCAAACTTCACACCAAGCACCATACGTTTTTGCACAGGACGAGTGTAACGCCCCGATTTGGATCACCCGGCAACCGAACAATGGATTTGTGGTCTGTTGTGAACATCCCTTGAATCTTCTCCCGTGAGAAACTGTGGTACGAGCGCAACTTGGAGAACGCGAAGGTGAAAATGAAGATGCCAGAGAGCGTGGCGACAATACTGGACCGAGAAATTGAACCCACAATCAAAGAGTGGTTGCGCCGGGTGAGCCTTCTTCCGGAACTCACTCACATTCCACTTAGCGATGAGGATCGCTCGCGGCATCTCCCTGAGCTGTACCATGACTTGGCTTGCCGCTTACGCCTTGCCAAGGATATCCGTCTGCTCGCCTCCAGCGCCGCAGCTGCGCACGGACAAAGACGGCGAGTTCAGGGCTACTCTCCTGCCATGCTCGTCGAGGAGTCAAGGCTGTTTCAGGTGGTCACGTTCCAGACGTTACACCTTCACCGAGGCGATCTCGATCAAGACCAACTGCTTTCAGCGGTAATGATCATTGCGGACGAGGTGGATTTGCAGCTCGGGGAAGCCGTGCGCTGCTGGGAAACGCCATTCGCTCACGCGTAGAGCAGATGCGCCAACTCAACCCGCCGCAATCAAGCGTCGGCCACGATGCATCTGTGTCCGGGGCGTTGTCCCGTGCTGAGTACGCATTTCTCGCCCGGAGCGGAATCCCCCCTCGCGCTCCAGTGCCCGGCGCGAATCTTAAACACATCGCCTCAATGGCCCGTAAACGGCTCAATCTTTAGCAAGCAATCGGCGAGCCTGATGCGGCTCGAAACGTGGTTGCCCCGTGCTGAGTTCACATTTCTTACCTGGAGCCGCGCCGCATGTCGGGCATAGGGCCGAGAGAATCTGTTTGGATGTGAGTTTCGGTTTCACAGAAAAAGAGTTTGCCCGGCAAGCATCATCCAAAACTGGTCAATTCGGAACACTCCTTACGGAAAAATGTTCCGCGCCATGGCACTCCGCCCCCGCACGCCGATTCCGCGCGGCTACGGTAAACCCCCTATCTACTCGCAAACGACAATGGGTTAACATCGGCGCAAAGGTTGTGTGCCAATGACTGCAAACTTCGAGGAAACAGTTAATTCCCCTTCCGAGCGAAACCGACAGGTTATAGCCGATGATCTCGCACAAGAGTGTGACCATGTACGACGGACTCAACTACTACAAGAGCTTGCGGACTACATCTGGACTCACCCGAACGAGCCTCGCGGTCGGGCATTCGCGGCCTAGATTCCGTGTCATTACGAGCAGTCCCGCCCCACGCATATAGCGGCCTGCCCTTTGCGAATCTCCTAACCCGGCGCGAATCTTAATGCAGATTCAAAGGCGGTGGTTTCCCTTCCGTGATCTTCGCGACGTACACTCTCCGTGTATTGCCTGTCCCTATTCATCGGCTTTGCCCTCTTGTGCTTGGAATATGCCTATCTAGGACATCCTGCCCATCCGGAACATCTTTAGAAATTTTGTGCTACTTTGTCCTATCCACCCCTTGACTCGTTTTCTTTCTTTGCTCTCTTTGGCTTGCAAACAAAGCAGCTTCTATTGTTTGCAACATGCAAAGGAATACAGTTAGTAAACACCAGGCAGACTCGCGATCGATCATGGTCTTTCCTTGTTTTACCGGAGTGTTTGCCGTGTTCTTTCTGTTTTTACCCGCAGAATTCGCGGGCTCCAACTATTTTAATCTTGACTTCCACAGGGCAGATGCCGCAGATTGACCCTGCAGTCGGAATATCTCCCCCAATTGGTTTCTGCAGTTAGGCTGCATGCAGTTACGTTGCACGGAGTAGCTCGCTCTGGCACTCCCACAACCCGATGGCCACGACTCTTGCCCCGGTAGATTCTAGGGAAGTCGTACGATGCGATCACTGCCTGCTGGTCCAGTTCCGCACATCCAATAATAATTGCCGGCGCTGTCACGCGTCCCTGGACGAGGAACCTGAACCCGAGCCCATCCTGGTAGCGCCACCCATGATGATGCCCGTGCCTGGCCACCATGGTCGCGGACATTTGAACCTGGCGACCTCCATCCGCTCCCTGCGCCTGCGCAACGGGCTCAGCCAACGTCAACTCGCGGGACGCATGTCCGTCCCCCGCACCTACGTCTCGAAGATTGAAAATGAGAAAGCCACGCCTACGCTGTCTTCCCTGGAACGGCTGGCGCGCGCACTGGAGGTCACCGTGCCCGATCTGCTCAGCGGCGGCGAACGCAGTCGCCAGGAAGAAGTCAGCGAATTGATGAAAGATCAATTTATCGCCGAACTCCTGCCCTTCGTTTCGCAACTAAATGGAATGCAAATGTCGAGCATTCTAACCCAGGTGCGCGATCTGACGATAAGGCCAAGACGAAGCGCGTAACCCGGAAGAGCGGCTCTTTAAGGGCCGCGTTAGGCGAGAGAAAAAGATGGGGCTTTTTAGCCCCTCTGAAGCAGCGATTTTATCCGGGCAACCAGCCAACACTAGCCGGGACCGATTCTGGTCCCGGTTTTTTTCTTAAATCCGTCGAGCGCAAGATTGCCAGCACGCTTAGGCGGTTCGAATTATTCTCCCGCCTTGGTCCACTTTCCATTCTCCGATGAGGGGTGGACCGAGAAGGTCCATCCCGTGGTCGTGGAACAGCCGGCGGAATTCATCAATCGATAGGGCCTCATGGACGTATGGCTTGCCGTGATACTTGCCTAATTCGCGGAAGAACTCCTCCATCTTGCCTGCGGGTTGGTACACATTAATAATCTTGCCCGGCCTCCCGCTCACGCAGGCCCACACGTGAGGAACCTTGCGCGGTATGAAAACGGACTCACCGGCGCCCATTCGAAATCGTTTGTCGCCGAGCTCAAATCCAAACTCACCATCAATGACGTAGATCCACTCGTCCTGCTCGTGGTGCTGGTGGCGCGGCCCGCCGCCTCCGCCGGTGAATTCGAAAACGCACATTGCGCCATTGGTGTCCCGTGCAGAGACCTTACAATCGTGCGGTTCGCCGCCGAGTTGGATTCGCTCATCGAATCGGTCCTTCCCCGCACCGACTCTGAAGCCCAGAAACATCTCCTCACTCTTCATTTTCTTGGTTCCTTTCAAGTGCTGGATGGTTTTTTCGATGGTTTCAATCAACGTCTGCGTCCGGGCGAGGTTCTCTTGCAGAACCTCCCGGTGCGATTGCAAGGCAGCAACTTTTTCGAAATCGGCCCGGCCCAGGATTGGTTTGATTTGCTTCAGCTCGAACCCCAGCTCCCGGTAGAACAGGATTTGCTGGAGGGTCAAGAGCTGTGGCTCCTCGTAGAACCTGTAGCCATTCGCCCCGTGATAGGCGGGCTTCAGCAGGCCCGTCTCATCGTAGAAATGAAGCGTGCGCACGCTCACGCCCGACATCGCGGCCACTTGCTTGACTGTGTAAGCCATCGGTTTTTCTCCGCACGGATCACGCTACTCACTGCGGCTCCTTCGTATTCTCGGGGATAACGTAACGTGAGGGTCAAGAGGAAAAAAAGAAAAATCAGATGAAAAAGGAACTGCGCGGGTGCCCCATTTCTCGCATCCGTTGCGAGAAGTGTGGATTTTCCTCCGTTTCCCAAAAACTGATACGCGTCAACACCGCCCCTGAATCCCAATTAAATCGAGCGGCATCTATCCATCATGTCCGACCCAGATGTGGTTTCGCAATTCGTCTCCGAGAATATGTCCCCGAATATGCAGTGGAAGGAGCAATCCTCACCAGAGCTGACTGCATCGTGTGACGATTCCCTACTCGACGCCTATTCGACCGCCGTAACCGGCGCGGTCGCGCGCATGAGCCCGTCGGTGGTGAATATTGAAGTTCACCAAACCGTAGGCCGGACGCGCTCCGGCGAGTCGCGCGAACGGCGCGGCGGAGGCTCCGGCTTTATCTTCACTCCCGATGGCCTGATCCTCACCAACAGTCACGTCGTCCATGACGCCGTACGAATCGACGTGACCCTGACCGACGGACGCCGCATGCCCGCTAGTCTGATCGGCGACGATCCCGCAAGCGACCTTGCGGTAATTCGCGTCAATGAGCCGGCTTTGACCGCCGCCGCACTCGGGGACTCCCAACGACTGCGCGTAGGCCAGATCGTAATCGCAATCGGCGCTCCTTACGGATTCCAATCGACGGTCACGGCGGGCGTCGTCAGCGCCCTGGGAAGGTCTCTGCGCTCGTATTCCGGTCGCCTCATCGACGACGTAATCCAAACCGACGCCTCCCTCAACCCCGGCAACTCCGGAGGCCCGCTCGTCGACTCCGCCGGACGCGTAGTCGGCGTGAATACCGCGACTATTTTGCCCGCGCAAGGAATCTGTTTCGCCATCGGCATCAACACGGCAAAATTCGTGGCCAGCCGCCTGCTGCGCGACGGCCGCCTCCGCCGTAGCTACATCGGCGTCTCCGCACAAACCGTGCCGTTGCATCGCCGCGTAGTACGCTTTTACGACTTGCCGAAGGAAATGGGCGCGGTGGTGGTTGGGGTTGAGGAAAACAGTCCCGCGAAGCGTGCAGGCTTACGTGAAGGCGACATCATCGTCGCGCTGGAGGGCCAGCCGGTAGCCGGCGTCGACGATCTGCATCGCGTACTCACCGACATCCGAGTGGACGTAGGCTGCGTGCTAACAGTCCTGCGCTGGACCGAGAAGCTGGAGTTGAAGATCATTCCACAAGAAGCGCAGTAGTTTATGTGGCGCGGGCGCCCCCGCCCGCGAAAAGGCGAGTGCCGGAAATCCCACTTCTCGCAACAGATGCGAGAAATGGGGCACCCAACTTCTTTTTTAGTTTAGGAAATACTTTAGTTCAAGAAGTATTGTCGATATAAGGTATCCCGCTGCGCGGGGCGGAAGCCGGCGTCGCGAATGATGCGCCGCAATTCTTCTTCGGTGGTACAGTTGGTCACGCCGGCGGCGCGCACTACATTTTCTTCGAGCATCACGGAGCCGACGTCGTTTCCGCCGAAGCGCAGGCCCATCTGGCAGACCTTTAATCCTTGCGTCACCCAACTGGATTGCACGTTGAGGAAGTTAGAAAGATAAATCCGTGAGATGGCCAGGACTTTCAAATAGTCGACCGCGGTGGCCTCATCCCAATGGCGTCCGCCGAGCGCGGTGTTGTGCGGCTGAAAGCTCCAGGGGATAAACGCCGTAAATCCGCCGGTCTCTTCCTGCAGCTCGTAAAGCCGCTGAAAATGGTTGACCAGGTTTTGGTAGTTCTCGCCCACGCCGAACATCATGGTCGCGGTGGTCCGCATGCCGATCTGATGCGCGGTGCGATGGACATTGAGCCAGTCGTCGGTCAGGCACTTCAGTCGGGCAATCTTGTAGCGGACTTCGTCATCGAGCACTTCCGCTCCGCCGCCGGGAATCGAATCCAGCCCGGCATCGCGCAGCCGCAGGATGGTGTCGCGAATCGAGAGCGAGCTGTACTCCGCAATCGCAATAATCTCCGACGCCGAATAGCAATGCAGATGGACCTGCGGAAAGCGCTCCTTGATGCCGCGCAGCATCTTCTCGTGCCAGTCAATCTTCAAATCCGGATGCAGGCCGCCCTGCATCAGTACGCCCGTCCCGCCGAGTTCGACGGTCTCGCGAATCTTCTCGTAAATCGTGTCGAAGTCGAGAATGTACCCTTCCTTCGCCGCCGGGCCCTTGAGCGGCCGGTAAAAGGCGCAGAAGGTGCAGTACTCGGTGCAGAAGTTGGTGTAGTTAATGTTGCGATCGATGATGTAAGTGACCACGCCCTCGGGATGCAGCCGCCGGCGCACCGCGTCCGCCTCCATCCCAATGCCGATGAGGTCATCGGACTCGAACATCTCCAGCGCTTGCTGTTTGGTTAGGGACATAGGCTCACAGAACTAACCTTGATTGTAGCGGAGAAGCCCCGCGGAAAAAAATTCTGGCGAGCGGGGACCAGCGGGGACCGGAGAGCGCTTTCGGCGAGTCCATTCCGGGAAATCATCGGTTGGGTATCCCCCTCCCCCCCGAATCTTTGGAATCTTCGAGATAGCAAGAAAACTCCTGCAAAATCCGGCCGTAAGGGCCTAGAAGTCAAAATCTTGAGAACAATGGAGTTAGAGCCTGGCTCGCGATTTTCTGCGTGCATCGCCTCCGCCCTGGCCATGATCTGCTCTTTGAATTTTGAGGTCAAGGTCACGTATCGAGCCGCGCTAAATGTAACCGAGGGGAGGCCGTCGAGACACGTAGGATGTAACCCGACTCAACAAAGAATTCGAGGAGGGTTGGATTGGGACGCAAAGCGAAGTGGGAATATTTCCGGGCGGTGTATGAGCGTTATCACACGGCGGGACAGGAAGCGAAGCAAATGATGCTGAACGAATTTTGTCTGAACACCGGGAGCGTCAGGACTTGAAGCTGCCCATCTTTGCCGTTTTCGAAAGGTGGGCGACAGCGACCAGGTTCTATATTCATTCGTGACAGCGCGGAACTTCACTCGCATGGTAGAAGTCGATCGTGCCGACGCCTCCATCGGTACTATGGTGCCGGATAACTGCACTTCATCACGACTAGCTGTTATCAAAGGAGTGCGTTAGTTGGCGGCGGGCAGAGTCAACATTTGTTTCTGAGCAGGCTGCTGAAAACTGATCTCTGCTGCCGAAAACGAAGCGCGGGCGCTGAAGCGCGTTTGGTTTTAAGGAGCGTAACGGCACGAGTGAAGTCGTGCCCCACCCAAAGCCTGAGGCAGCTTCAGGGTGGGGTCGTGCCCACGTTTGACGGGGTGAGAACAGGACGGGATGGAGTATGCACCCCTTCCGACTATGAACAATCCTGTCACTTGTGCTCGGGGAAACTGGGTGCGTGGACGCCTTTCCTGAGGGGCAGAGCGGAACTTGTAACGTGCGGGACTTTTCGCCACGGAACTCCCGAACTTAAGTGGATGGGTCGACCGGCGTGTCTTGATACGTATGCGTGGTTATAGAGCAACAGGGGCGGCTCGCTGATGGAAGTCAGATCTACAATCGCTATCCCGTCGCCAGTGCCAGTGATGGCAAGCAAGACGTTGTCCGACCCGTCGCTGACGAGTGCATCATCGTTAGACGAGAGCGTGACCGGAAGCGAGATGCGATTCACCAGGTTACCTAGATCTCCATCGAATATATCGATTCCAATGTTCGTTGGCTGAAAGAGCAGTCGCCCATCCGGACTGAACTTTGCACCGTAAACGTCGGAAATGTTCAGAATCTCCCGATCATTCAGGGCATAGTACGACTGAGGGTTCAAACTCAAATCGTAAAAGTAGGAGCTCGCAGTAACCCGCGTTTGATTGCTTGCGAGCGACAGCTCGTAATCGCCATAGCAACAACCGACATCGACCGACGCTGGAAAGAGTCTGTCGGTTGCCGTATCCAGCCGAAAGACTTGCCCGAGTTCATCGAAGAACACGCTTGAGTTGTCGGAGCTGATCACAACGCGCAGGTACATGTCAGTCCGGCTCTCGCCCGGACCGTTCAGATGGTAGTCGGTAATGGCTCCTGTGTTCGTGTTGAGCTTGAAAAACTGGTCCGCACCAGTCCCACCCTGAGCGACCACCGCATAGTACACACTCCCGGAATCGCTGACTGCTAGGCCGCACGGATTGATGATGAAACCGAATTGCTGCGGTACGGCAAAAGTCTCTACCGACGCCGGGCGAGACGGGTCGAGAAGGTAAATCACACTCGCTTGAAGATCTGAAACCGCTAACTTGCTGCCATCAGGCGAGAGCGCGATTCCCCACAGCCTCTGAGTAGCTCCTTGCGGAGCAGGAATTGCGATAGGAGACAGCCAAGCTTCCTGAGGGCGGGAAAAGACCTGAATCTTCTTAGTATCCGTAAAGTAGTAGAGATTAGTGTGGGGGTCGTAGATGCCTTGCGCTAGCGCAGATCCGGTCAGCGGAAACCGCCGAACGGCCGGAAGATAAGTGAGTGCTCCCGATGACGTGATGGTGCCATAATTGTTGGTGACCGTCACCTTGGCCGGTCCAGCTACGCCCGGCGGAACCGTGTAAGCGGCAAATTCCAGCTGAAACGGCGGCGACAAAAGGCCGTACGCACTGGGACTATAAGCGGAGACCTTTGCGGGTGTGCCGGCAACGGATACTTGCAAATCGGAAGGAATCGAAGTCGCACCGACAGGGCCCAGCCCATAACCATAGAGGTATCCGGTCCCACCACCCTCCGCCGTAGCCATGTTTGGGGTTACTTCCAGGATCGTGGGCCCATAGCTAAAGCCATCCGGAACCATTTGCAGACCACCGTCCGTCGAGAACGCGTAAACCGTCGCTGGGCCGGGTGGTCCGAGAGGGGTGGTAGCGGTGGTCAGATCACCCGAAGTTGTTAAAGCCGTAGCTCTCTGGCTCCCAAAATATATCGAGCCCTGCGTGCCCGCCAGCACCGCACCCCACTCCGTTTGTGTTCCACCCGACACAAGCCCTGCTGCTGGACTGAGGTACGCATTCGTGAACGCCGTGCCAACTGGCAGACTTTGCAACGCCGAGAGATCGACAAAACCGACGCCCTCCTCTAGAGGGCCCGCAAAGAGACCGGTGCCATCTACCGCTTGGAGATCAGGACTGTTGATGGGGCCTGCAGCCAAACCGCCACTCGTTGGAGGCAGATATATGTTTGGCACCCATCCGATTTGCTGGCCTGTCGCCAGGTCGTAGGCGTAAACGATTGAATCAGTCGTCAGAAACAAAGTGGTTGAGTCCGCACTTACGGCCAATTCTCCTACGGTGTAGATATCCACATTCAAGTGGATGGTGCCCACTGGATTCAGCGTGTTGGCGTCTAAAACGTAAGCCGTAGCTCCTATTCCACCACTCAGCAGGATGATGTACTTTCCGTCCGGCGTGACAACAGGAGAGCTGGTAATCGCTGCAGTTTCAGTGACGGCTCCGGTGGACTCGTCAACCTCACATAGCTTCTGGGGGGACGCGCTCCCTCCAACAATGACTTTCGTGCGATCAACTGTTCGTGAAAACTCGAAGATATTGACGCACGGCAGAGAGTTTCCATTCCCTCCATAAAGCGTGAATGAATTGTTGGCCGGATTCCAGATAGCAAAATTGATCGAACCGTCCACGCTCAGAATGCCGCCCGAACTTCCCAACAAAGCGAGTCGCCCATCCGCAAGAACGAGGGCTTCGAACGGCAGATAACCGTGGGGCCCGATCTGGGAGCCCATATATCTCTGAGTCACAGTCATGGAGACAGGATCGATTGTGTAAACATCGCCGACGAGCGTTGCCACGCACAGCAAAGTATGGTCCGGCGTATCGTCGATTCCGTATGCGCCTGGAACGCTGATCGTGCCAATCTCCGTCTCCGACGCAGCATCCATAACGATGATGTGATTCCCCGTCGGATCGGTAACGAAGAAACGCGACGTGATCGGGTTATAAATGATCCAGTTTTGATTTGGCCAAAAGCCGTATTCCGTAGTCGCGTCCGTCCTCACATAGCGAGTGCGACCCGGCGTACCGAACGTCGAATCCACCGACAAAGCCAATCCGACCGAGTGCGATAGCGAACCTGCTGTTCCAGTGAAACTCACGCTGCCACTCGTCCAGGCCGCATTGGCTCCTGCAGAAACCGAAATCTGTTGTCCGATCCCAGGCGTCAGAGTGATTGTCGTAGGCGAAAAAGAAACGTTTGTCGGAAGTCCGCTTACCTGAACAGTGACCTGAGATGCGAAACCGTTAATGGCTGTAGCGGACAGTGATACGGACGTCGAACTTCCCCCGTTTAGGGTTTGACTAGTGGGGCTCACGGCCAAGCTGAAATCGGGTGTAGGAGGTGGCGGCGGCTGGGAACCGCTTCCTCCTCCACATGTCACCAATCCCAAGATCAACAAGGACAATACGCAAAGTCGCAATGCTAAAGACAAACTTGTCGCACGATGCACTCTGGTCGTGACCTTGCGCGCAGTCATCAGAAGTATCGTTGCCCAAGACGAGGAGGGAAGGCAACAGGCGTCGAAACCGAGTATATTAAATGACTTTATCCCGTTGTCAATATCTAAGAACTTGTACCCCAATTGCAGTCTCAAAGAAGAGGTTTTTAAGAGCCCCCCGCGTGCGGGAACACATATCGCAGAGAGATTGTCGGCGTCGTTCAGGTCCGAAACTGACAGGGGTGCATATTCCATCCCGTCCTGTTCTCACCCCTGCCCACGTTTGACACCGCGCAGCAGCTTACCTAGACTGCCTGTGTAGAGCTTGAAAGGTGCCAATGGCCTGGCTGCAGAATAAGTTCGAAAAGAATTTCCTGATCACTACGGTTGACTACGTTTTCAACTGGGCGCGCAAGTCGGCAGTGTGGCCGATGACGTTTGGTCTGGCGTGCTGCGCGATTGAGATGATCGCGTCGTCCACCTCGCGCTTCGATATCGCGCGCTTCGGGTCGGAGGTCTTTCGTCCCAGCCCGCGGCAGAGCGACCTGATGATCGTCGCCGGCACGGTCACGCTGAAGATGGCGCCGGTGGTCAAGCGCATCTACGATCAGATGCCCGACCCGAAGTGGGTGATCTCTATGGGCGCATGCTCGTCCGTGGGCGGCCCGTTTAATACTTACGCCGTGCTGCAGGGCGTCGACAAAATCGTCCCTACCGACGTTTACGTCACTGGATGCCCGCCGCGCCCGGAAAATCTTTTCTACGCGCTGCTTAAGCTGCAAGACAAGATCGACACCATGACGCTGGCCAAAAGACCCACCGAAGTCCGCTTAGATCCAAACATGGTGGAAGCGTTCAAAAGGCAAGTAATGATTGCGCAGACGATGCAGCCGAAATAGCTGTCAGCTGTCAGTCAACCCAATGTGTGCAGCCTTGTCATCCTGAGCGCCGTCCGAGCGAAGGCGAGGCAAGTCGGAGGACCTTGCGTTTTCACGCTTCGAATCGAAAAATCATGCCCTTCACCAAACTCACCACCCAGTCAGAACTCCCCACCGCCGACACGGCCAAAGAAATCCCCTGCGGCGAAAAAACAATCTGCATCGCGAATGTGCACGGCGCCTATAGCGCGATGGATAACGTCTGCTTGCACCAGGGCGGCCCGCTCGGTCAAGGAATGATCGAGAACGGCAAAGTCGTGTGCCCGTGGCACGGCTGGGCGTACGATCCGAAAACCGGCCAGGCGGCGCACAATGCGAATGCAAAGGTCGCAGTGTATCCGCTCAAGATCGAAAATAGCGATGTGCTGATCGAAATCTAGCGAAAAATCTTGATGAGCCCGATCACACATTTCTTCACGGGATGGGTTCTTGCGAACTGCGCAGATTTGAATCGAAAAGATCGATCCCTGGTGACTCTCGCGTGCGTCATCCCCGATGTCGATGGTTTAGGCATCATTCCCGAAGTACTTACTCGCAACTCGGCGCATCCGTTGCTGTGGTTTACGCTCTACCACCATTCGCTCCACAATTTAGCGTTTGCTATTGTTGTAGCTGCGCTGGCTTTTGCCATCGCGACGCGAAAGTGGGCGACCGGACTGCTCGCCCTGCTGAGCTTCCACTTACATTTATTTGAAGACGTACTCGGTTCCCGCGGCCCGGACGGCTATCAGTGGCCGATTCCCTATCTGCAGCCATTCTCCTCATCGCTGCAATTGGTTTGGCATGGTCAGTGGGGTCTGAACTCATGGCAGAACGCAGCGATCACGGTGGCATTGTTGTTCGTCACGCTCTGGCTGACATGGCGGCGAGGGTTCTCGCCCCTCGAAATGATATCCGCTAGAGCGGACGCTGCGATGGTGGCTGCCCTTCGTCAACGGTTTCCTGCCGCGAAGCAGATCTAATGGGGAGTTAACTATCGAAGGTTAGAAATTTTTGATGCCGGTATCAAAACGCGCAATCCGTTTCGTTTGGACTGCAGTTATCTTTCTGGTGGTGATCGGTCTTGCCGCCGTAACCCGGCGCACGCTAGTTTTATTCCGGCCGGGATCGCTGGGCGGAAAATCGCCGGCCGCGGCCCTCGACGCGGGATTCGCGCGGCACCTGGCGTTGACGTTGATCCACATTTTGCCTGGCGGACTATTTCTCGTCCTCGCGCCCTTGCAGTTCATGCCCAGCATTCGACAGAGACATTTGCAACTGCATCGCTGGATAGGAAGAGTCCTGGTCGTTTGCGGGCTGATCATCGGAGTCACAGCGCTGGTCATGAGCTACACGATGAACATCGGCGGGCCCAATGAAACCGCGGCGACTACGCTCTTCGCCATTGTGTTTCTGTATTGTCTGATCAGAGCTTACAGGCACATTCGGCGGAAAGAAGTGGCGCGGCATCGCGAGTGGATGATCCGAGCTTTTGGCGCTGGACTGGGTGTGGCCACGACGCGACCCATCGTTGGAATGTTCTTTGCGTTTCGGCGGCTCACGCCGCATGAGTTTTTTGGGATCGCGTTCTGGCTGGGATTCACGATTACATTTCTTGCCGCCGAAGCGTGGGTCGACTACACGCGGTCTTCGGTGGACCGGTCGGTCGCGGTTTGATGAGCTGCGGAAAACGCTTTCAATAGGTGATACTCAGTTACTAAAGAGACCGCGTGAGACCTTCAGGCGTCCCGCCGGGACGAGGTTCCAGCTTGGGTGACGCTACCCGGCGCTGGAAGCGCGTGGCTGTTGCCAGATGTCCCTAACGGGACAGGAAGGTTGTACCCTCTCAACTATGGAAAAGAAACTGAGCCAGACAGCGGAGGAGGAAAACTGATTTTTTCGGATAATCAGGTTGCCACAGTCAACCATTCATTTGAGAAATTTGTCTCGGAGGAACTAGGTAGGCGCGGCCGGGTATCACACGCTGCGAGACATCCAGACTGGCACCCGACTGTGTCTCTTCATCCCCCTCCCTTTACGCTAGTGTTGAATGACGGGCGTAGATTGAAAGTAATCTTGGAAAGCGAGAAAGGTTCCTTTCAGGGAATAGGCGATTTCTTCTAGCGCTTTTTCTTAGCCCACACCGCAGTGACGAGACTGTCTATCCGGTCCTGTCTGCCCTTGGCCCACTTAACGTAATGCCGCTCTGTTGTGGTCACGCTCTTGTGCCCCAGCAGCTTGGACACCTGCTCCAGCGGGACGCCTTCCGACAGCATATCGACCGCGAAGGTAGCGCGGAGCCGGTGGCTGATCATGTGAACCCTCGTTGTGAATCTTCGCCGCCTTGAATGCCTCCGCGATCTGCTCGCCCATGTATCCTGCGTGCCGGTACTCCGAAGACGTTTCGGTCTTGCGGTCCCAAAACACGTACACGGGATTCCCATTCATTACCGCCTGGACTTCGGCCGCCACGTCTGCCGGAATCGGAATGTATAAAGGCGTGCCGGTCTTCGCGCGATCACGGATGACCTTGTTAACGACGTTGGCGAACTGAAGGTCCGCACGTTTCAGCGTTGACGCATCCCGGATAGCAAGCCCGGACCATCTCATCAGTTGAATCAGCGTGCGAATCTTGCCGGTGGCCGCCGCTAACAGTCTCTTGTATTCCGCATCGGACAACGGTTCCGTTTCAGGCGCATCTATCTTGATAGGTGACAGCTTGGGGACGCGCTCAATCCAACCGGCGTTATAGCAGAACTTCAGAAAGTGGTTTAGGTGCTTCTGGACTGTGCTCCGGCTGTAGGACGATTTATAAACCGGGTCCCACGTTGCCCGGAGTGCTATCAGGTTCTCAATCGTGAGTGCTCGCCGCGCCGTGAAAAGGTTCCGCGTTTCTGAGAAGTCCTTCAGGCGGCGAAGTTCGCGTTTGTACATGCTGAAGACTCGCGGCTTAACTCCTTGTGCTTTTTTGTTCGCCTCAAAGGTTTCAATGGCTACGCTCAATAACAAGTCTTCGGTTGGCTCTGTCGGGACCCGCCCGCTAAGCGAGTCTTCTAGCTTTCGCTTCAGGTCTTCGGCTTCTGCCCACAAGCGCGTGCCCGCTTTGCGTCTGTGTTGCTTACCGGCGAGAGTCCAGCGAAAATGCTTCCGGCAATTGCACCGTTTGCAGAATTCGTTCCCGGCATATTTGCAGCCGGGCGAGTGGCGGACAAAGATTGTGATAACCGGGGTGGCCATGCGAATGGCGGTAACGCAGAATTAGCACAATTCAAAGGACAAAAAATCAACTATATGAAAACAATGACACGAAATGAGGCTTGGGAACTCCTGACTGAGTTCACTGAATCGGAAAGTTTGCGCAAGCATGCGCTGGCCGTCGAAGCTTGCATGCGCGCTTGCGCCCGCAAATGGGGAAACGGGTCGGCTGAAGACGAAAACTTGTGGGGCGTGGTTGGGCTGATTCATGACTTCGACTATGAGCGCTGGCCCAGTCTGGAAGACCATCCCTACAAGGGCAATGAGATTCTCAAGAAGCGCGGATATCCGGAAGAGATCAGCCGGGCGATTATGTCGCACGCCGAATATACGGGAGTCACGCGCGACACGCCCATGGAAAAGGCTCTGTTCGCCTGCGACGAACTTGCGGGATTCATCACCGCCGTCGCGTTGATCAAGCCGGGGAAGTCACTGGCTGAAGTGGACACTAGATCGGTGAAGAAAAGAATGAAGGACAAAGCCTTCGCCCGCAAGGTGAACCGCGACGACATTATTGCCGGAGCGGCTGACCTGGGCGTTGATTTGGACGAGCACATCGGGTTCTGCATCGAAGCGCTCAAGCCCATCGCGAAGGAGCTTGGGTTGGATGGGAGTGCGGTGAAGCAGACGCCCCAGTAACGGCACGCTCATAGATTCTTAATAGTGCGGTATTGGGGACGAGTTCCTATTAAAACTGAGCGAAATTTTCTGTCCTGCCTGCTCGAAATATTGTATGCTTCCGCCCGCGCGGCAGCAGCGCTACAGCTCGGAAGTTGATTTGCTTTCTGCTGTGAGGTGACTATGCATCGGTCGGTGCAAGATAACTTCATGAAGTTCACCGAGCAGTTCGAAGGCGGTGCGATTGACTACATGTTCCTCGACGTGGCCGGCCGTGTCGGCACGGCCTTTGGGATCGATCTTGACTTCAACGGAAGTGGGCCATCGCCGAGTCTAGCACTGTCACGTAGCCAAGGGCTGCCCAAGGCCAAAGCGCTGAACTGGGTAGTTCGAGCCACGGGTCTACCCGCCTCCGAGGATAAGGTGGCGAGGGAGTGGGAGACCATCAAGGCACTGCCCATGCCTGCGAAGGTCTACACCTGGTACTACCAATACACCCAGCTTCAGCTCACGCGACAATCAATGGAGAACCGCGTGATGCAACTGCTCAGAATGAACGAAGCTACGCTGAAACAAAATGCTGCTTTTAAGGATTTCGAGAGTTGGCCTGCGGATGCGCAACTGGCAGTGCTGGGCCTGTCCTGGAACGGTGTCGGACACATTGTGGGGAATAGCCACGGCAGTCTCTCTCACCCTGAGGCGTTTCGTGCGGCATGCAAAACCGAGGATTTCAATTTGGCCTCCACTTACTGCCGAATGGTTTCCGCGGCGAACAACGCGTCCATCTATAGACGCTCGATGACCCAGAAGACTCTGCTTCTGAACGCTGCGATCGTCGTCAGGGAAGAAGTCCTCGGTTTCTATCAGCGATCGACACTGTACTGGCCCCGGATGTTGGCTCCGCGCGCGGTCACAAGTCCTCCACACCCGTATCTGGTTCGCTCGTAGCTACTAGACTCCTGGCTGTTACATTTGTGACCCGCAGATCACGCGGGAACGAAATCAAAGCAATCTCTTGCGCATCGAATTCACGTGCAAGCATTCGCAATTTCGCGGATAATTCCTAGCTCTCCTCATGGACACGCCGCACAGCGACCTGGAAGCCATCCGGCAGATTCTGGCCGACCTCACGACCCGGGTATATCGCATCGAGCGCAGGCTGCAGATGGATGTGCAGCCGGTCGAGGCTCGACCCGGGGCTGTTGAACCGCCACCTCCAAAAGCGTCGGGAGAGACTTCTGCCGTGCCGATGCAAGCAGAAACCCAGGTCCCTCGCGTTGCTCGGGAGCACAGAGCGGAACGAGCGCGCACTCCTGTTGCACGCGCTCCCTATTCCCCGCCGGCGCAATCCGACTCCGACCTGGAATCGCGCATTGGATCGCACTGGCTGAACCGCATCGGCATCGCGGCGCTGCTGATCGGAATCTCCTACTTCCTGAAGTTCGCTTTCGACAATAATTGGATCGGTCCGGCGGGCCGCGTAACCATCGGCTTGCTGGCTGGCATCGCGATCGTGGCGTGGAGCGAGCGATTTCGCAGCAAGGGTTACAAGGCTTTTTCTTACTCGCTCAAGGCAGTTGGCATAGGTGCGATGTATCTCTCGCTGTGGGCCGCGTTTCAAGTTTACGCTCTGGTTCCTAGCAGCGCGGCCTTTGTGATGATGCTGGCCGTGACCACAGCCACAGCGGCCATGGCTTGGGCGCAGGACGCGCAAATCCTCGCCGCCTTCGCGCTCGTCGGAGGATTCAGTACTCCCCTCCTGCTCTCCACCGGCCAGAACCGCGAAGTCGCGTTGTTCACATACGTTGCGATTCTCGATCTCGCCGCGCTGGCCCTGGTCGCATTCAAGCCCTGGCGGCGGCTGCTCATCATGAGCTACGCGGGCACGCTGCTGCTTTACATTGGATGGTATTCAGGCTTCTACACTCGCAGCCAGCTTAGCCTTACGCTTGGCTTCGCCACTCTATTCTTCTCTCTCTTCGCGATTGCGCCCCTGATTACGCTGCAACCGGAAGGCGAGCCGCCGCTGTTTGCTTCAGTTCCAGCCGTGGTGGCATTTGTGAACGCCGGTGTTTATTTTCTGCAGGCCTACGCCATGATCCAGGAAGTCGACAAGACTTATATGGCCTGGTTCGCGCTGGCGCTAGCCGCGATTTATATCATGCTCAGCCGCCAAGTTCATCACCGGACGATTGCGCCTGGAGCATCGGAGAGGCTGCACTTTCTTCACCTCGCACTAGCCATCGGCTTCATCACCGTCGCGATTCCCATTCGACTGGACGCGCACTGGATCACCATCGGCTGGTTTGTCGAGGCCGGCGTCCTGCTGTGGGTGGCCAATCGCATCAAGTCGGATTTTCTCAACAGTTTTGCACTCGGTGCGCTCGTGTTAGGCGTAGTTCGATTGCTATTCATCGATGATTTCCAAACGACGCAACTCGTTTTCAATCTGCGCATGGCGACCTATGCAGTGGCGGTGGCCGTACTGGGAGCGGTTGCCTGGTACGCCTCCAAGCGCGAAGATGATTCGGCCCGTACCGTGGCCGCGGTTGCGGTGGTTGCTCTGAACGTTCTTGCCCTGATCGCTCTTACCCGGGAAGTGGCTGATTATTATCCGCGGCAGATGGCCGCCGTTCGGCCGGCCCGACCCATGCCGGCTCGACCCATGCAATCGGCGACGGCATATTACTACACCGATCTTCACCGCATCGACATTGAGCGTGACTTTACTTATTCCACGCTGTGGATGGCTTATGGCGCCATGTTGATGATCATCGGATTTATGCGGCGTAGCTCCTTCGTTCGCTGGCAGGCTCTTATTCTGATCGCCGCGACAATTGTGAAGGTGTTTGTTTACGACGTCTCCCAGCTTGACCGCGGCTACCGCATCGTCAGCTTCATCGTGCTGGGTGTGCTGCTGCTGGCAATTTCGTTCGTCTATCAGCGGGACTGGCTGCAGCTTTCTACCGGAAGTGCGTCTCGACAGAAAATCGAAAGTGACGCCGGCGCATGAGACTTGCTACATCATTGTTTTTCATGCTTCTGGTTGTGGACGCCGCCAGTCCGCCTGAGCCGGCGATTCGGTATTTCAGCCACGTACGTGACGTCCACATCGCGCAGCCGACCCGGCAAAATTTCTTCATCGTCGACGAAGAACTCTGGGGCCACTCGCGTCCGGATCTGGCGGACCTGCGCTTGTATGACGGGGAATCTCAGGTCCAATACGCACTCTCGGAGCAACGCGCCGAAATCTCTTCCGAAGAAGTGGAGGCAAAAATTCTTAATCTCGGCAGCGTTTCGGGACACGCCGAATTCGATCTCGATACGCAGGGGCTTGCCGAATACAATCGCATTCGCTTGCGCCTCGATGCCCGGGACTTTGTGGCGAAGGCATCGGTGTTTGGGGGCAGCGCGCCCGCGCCAGCGACCGAAGTCGAACTCCCGCCTTCTACGCTTTACGATTTCACTGAGGAACAACTTGGCACGAACGCGGTGCTGAAGTTGCCTCCGTCCAGTTTTCGTTACCTTCACGTCCGGTTGTCCCCAGGAATTCCTCCGCAACAGGTGAAGGGCGCGACCATCTTCAGTCTGCGCGAGCAGCAGGCTTCCTGGACCAAAGTGGGGTCGTGCGCGGCGCCGCAAGCGAAGCGGCGAACCACCGAAATTGCTTGCGAGATACCGGCGAGAGTCCCGCTCAACCGAATCTTTTTGCATGTAGATCCCGCGCAGGTGAACTTTCGCCGCACGGTCAATGTCGAAGATCCCAGGGGGATGCAGGTCGCCACGGCTGAGATCAGCCGAGTGAGGATGAATCGCGCGGGCACGCCGATCACGAACGAGGAGTTAGCCGTGAACGCGATCGCCTGGAACGTAACCGCCACGAACGTTAACATTAATGACGATTCGGTCCATCTTACTCTCACCATCGACAACGGGGACAATCCCCCGCTCACCATTCTCGCCGCCGAACCGCTCGCGCTGGAGCGCCGCATCTATTTTGATCCGCAGGGCAAGAGCCCTCTCCGGCTGTACTACGGAGATGAGAAACTTTCGGCCCCGGTTTATGACTATGCGCGATTCTTTCACCTGGACCCTTCGCCTGCGCAAGCTCAACTTGGACCCGGCGCGCACAATGCTCAGTACACGGGGCGTCCCGACGACCGTCCGTGGTCAGAACGGCATAGGGGGATTCTTTGGGGAGCGATGATTCTGGCTGTGCTGGCGCTGGGCATTGTGGCCCTGCGCGGATTGCGCGTGGAGCAGCCACTTTAGTTCTGCCTGTCGGGAAAGATATCGGTTCGCCCAGAGCTGTGCTACTATCTGCTGATATTTCTGCGTTTCGAAAAAAGGGTCCCGCAACGCAGAATTCGCCGCAAGTCTTCCTCTTTTTCGCGAAGTATGGTTTGCACTTCAGTTTGAATCAGAGAGTAGTTGAGTATGCCGACCAATAGCACTACGCCGCCCGCAGCCAAGGTTCTGCTGGGATGCGCCAAGTGCGGCGCCAGCCTGCCGGACGAAGCGCAGTTCTGCCTGAAATGCGGGAAGCCGGTAAGCTTGCCACCGAAATCTCCCGCCGTCGTGGAAGCGCTCCCTCTCGAGATCCGTCAGCCGAGACCCAGGCGGCGCATCTTTCTGGGGATATTGCTTGCAGCTCTGGTGGGCGCCATTTTGTGGGCTGGGTTGAGCGACAGTCCGAGCGCGCAACAGGTGCAGGAATTTGTCGGCTGGAAACACGATCAGATTATTCTCGACGCTCCTTTTTCCATCGCTCCGCACACCTTTCGTTATTACAAATTTGCGTTGCCCGAAGGCTCGGTGAATGTACCATCGTGGGACAGTTTTCGTCTTTCGCGGACAGTTCCAATATCGGCAACCGCAGAGATACAACGCGATCGAAGAATAGTGAGAACGAAGATGTCGACAACAATATCGAGGTTTACGTCCTGACCGACTCAGCCTTTACGGTTTGGCAGCACGGATACGCGACCAGTTCGGTGTATGAGAGCGGCAAGGTCTCCGAGGGCAGCGTGCAGGCGGACGTTCCGGCGGGGGCGGGAATTTATTATCTGGTCTTCAGCAACAAGGCTGCGCCGAAGGCGGCAAAGAACGTTCACGCGGCGGTTTTGCTCCGGTACAAGAGTTGGTTGCCGGAATGGTTTCGCCGCATGAAGGGGCGCGTGTTGGATTGGGTTGGCGCAGCGTGATCGCTCCGACTGTAGGGATCCTGCGACTCCGCACGACGGTTCGCTCCGCTTGCCGGCTTGCTTCGTTCAGGATTACAGGGTGATGTATGCAGCGAAGTTACGCAACCCCAGACTACCGCGTAGTTTCTTCAATTTCGGAAATCCAGTCGGGACGTTTCAATACTTCTCGTGGCTTGGGGCCGTCGGCGGCGCCGACGATGCCGTCTTGTTCCATGAGGTCGATGAGATGGGCGGCACGGCCGTAGCCGATGCGCAAGCGGCGCTGCAGCAGGGAAGTGGAGGCTTTGCCGAACTCCACGACCAGTTTCACAGCATCGCCGTACAGGGGGTCATCTTCGGATTCGCCGTCCGCGCTGGTTTCTGCGCCGCCATCGGTTCCGGCTTCGCGTTCGCCTTTGGGAGCTTCGAGGAACTGTTGCTGATATTCGGCCAGGCCTTGTGCCTTCCAGAACTCGACGACGGCAGCGATTTCTTTTTCCGTAACGAAGGGTGCGTGCAGCCGGTGCACGCGCGCCGAGCCTGATGGCAAATACAGCATGTCGCCCTTGCCGAGCAGGGCCTCGGCACCGTTGGCGTCGAGGATGGTGCGCGAGTCCACTTTTGTGGCGACGCGGAACGAAACGCGGGCTGGGAAGTTCGCTTTAATCAAGCCGGTGATCACGTCCACGGAAGGGCGCTGGGTCGCCAGCACCAGATGAATTCCGACTGCTCGCGCCATCTGCGCCAGGCGCGTGATCGATTCTTCCACGTTGCTGGAATCGAGCATCATCAGATCGGCCAACTCGTCGATGATGATGACGATGTAGGGAATCGGTTTTTCGTCGCCTTCTTCGTCGAACAGGCTCGGCGTGCCGTTCTGATCGAACAGCTTGTTGTACTGGTCGATGTTGCGAACGCCTTTGGCGGCAAGCAACTTTAAGCGGCGCTCCATTTCGCGGACGGCGTTGCGCAAAGCGTTGGCTGCGAGTTTGGGCTCAGTGATAATCGGCGTGTAAAGATGCGGAACGCCTTCGTAGTTGCCCAGTTCGAGCCGCTTTGGGTCGACCAGGATTAAGCGCACCTGATCCGGCGTGGCCTTGTACAGGATCGACATGATCATCGCATTGATGGCGACGCTCTTGCCCGCGCCGGTTGAACCTGCGATCAGCAGATGCGGCATTCCTGCGAGGTCGGCCGTGACGATGCGGCCATTGATATCTTTGCCCATGGCGATCGTCATCTTCGACTTCGAGCCCATGAACTCCTGCGACTCGATGTTTTCGCGCAGCCAGATGATTTCGCGCTGCCGGTTGGGCACTTGAATGCCGACAGTGCTCTTGCCAGCCATGCGCTCGATGAGAATGCTCTCGGCCTTCAAGGCGAGACAAAGATCGTCGCAAAGATTGGTGATGCGGCTGTATTTGATCCCAGCTTCGGGCTTGAATTCGAAGGTGGTGACCACCGGACCCGGATTGATCTGCGTGATTTGCCCGTGAATTTCGAACTCGGCGTATTTTTCCGTGAGCACTTGCGCCAGAAGTTTAAGCTCATCGGCATCAACGGCCTGCTGTTCGTCGGGACGCTGCAGCAGGCTGCTCGAGGGCAGCTTGTATCCACCGGCGGCAATGCGCGGCATTGTCGTCTTGGCTTTGTGCCCGCTGTCGGCGCGCTCGGTGACTTCGGGATCGGCGGATTCTTCCACAGCATTCATGGTCAGGGGTTCGGGCAAAATTCCGCCTGTGGGTTGTGCGGCCTTGGGTGCATCTTCTTCCGCCAGCATGCGCTCAATGCCGGTGCGGCGAGGTTCAGAAACCGCCAGACCTTGCGACACCGGCCGCGATGGAATCAACTGCGTTCTCACCAGCGGTTTTGAAATACGGCGCTGATCCAGTTCCTTCTGCTGACGTCTCTTGGTGCGCTCCTGCTGCCAATCCTTGTAACGATTCCACAGCGCGGTCACGAAGGCGAGGTGTGTAGGAGCCCAGAGTTGAATTGCGGAAAATGAAAACGCTGTCGAAAGATATAACGCCACCGCGAGGACGGTTGCGCAAACGATATAGGCGCCGACCACGTTCAAATAATGAAGCAGCACATCTCCGACGACGCGGCCCAGCAGGCCTTCAATGGGAATCGCGTTCTGCCAGCGGAATTGTGCGGGCAGCAACGCCAGCATTGCGGGAACAAACATCACCAGCCAGACTGCGCCCAGGCTTTTTGCCAGCGGAGACTGCACCTTCATCGAGCGGAACCAGCGTGCGCCCAACATCGCCGGAAAGATCACCAGCAGGAATGCGCCGATGCCGAAGAACTGCAGCATCATGTCGGCGGTGAAGGCGCCGACGACGCCGATCCAGTTGCGCGCGGCGTGCGAACCGGTCAGCACGGAGGCGCTGTTCCACGAGGGATCGAGCGGCGAATACGAAACCAAGGCGAGGAAGAGGAGGAGCGCGGAGACGCACATCAGGAAGCCGATCAGCTCGTTGAGCCGACGGTTCCCGGTGGGAATGAAAATGCTTGCCAGATAATCCATGTGGGGCAGATTGATAAACACTGAAGAGGCTACATTCGATACTCTACTCTTCAGTGCCATCATCGGCCAGAGCCCTTCCATTATGCCAAGAAGCGGGTGATCCGACAATGGAAATGGGAGGCCGTATTCATGTGGTATCCCGTCGTAAAGACGTTGCTTGCAACGTCTTGTATCCACATGCACTTCTGCTCGCGGCACGAGACGTTGCTGCAACCTTTACACGAGCTTGGAGGCGAAGGCGAGCACTAGCGCTCCCACAATAATCCGGTAGACGGCGAAGGGGGCGAAGCCGCGGCGGCGGACGTAGGCCATGAACCAGGCGACGGAACCGTAGGCGACGATAAAGGAGACGATGAATCCGATGGCGAGCACGAGCCAGCCATGCGCGTCAATCTGCGCGACGCCGATCGGATTCTCGCCTTGGCCGCTGAGCGATTTGAGCAACGTGTAAATCGTGGCCGCGGCCATGGTCGGCATGGAGACGAAGAATGAGAACTCGAGGGCTGCGGCCCGCGACATGCCTGCAATCTGGCCGGCCGCGATGGTTGACATGGAGCGGGAAGTTCCCGGGAACACGGCAGAGAAAATCTGGCAGAAGCCGATCCAGACTGCCTGCGCCACGCTCATGTCTTCCATCTTCCAGGTATGGATACGGCTTCCGGCCGCTCCGGGACCGGCGACTTCCGACTTCGAGTTTAGGCCGTCGACCAGCCACATCACGACTCCGCCAATCAGCAGCGACCAGCCCATGATCAGAATGTTTTCCAGGTGCTTGCCGATCACCTTGGTCAGCAAAAAGGACGGAATCGCGGTGACCAAGAACGCAACCGCGGTGAGGCCAAGAGGATGGGTTAATGGGGTGCGCCTTCCAGTGTCCCCGTGGGGAAATGTGGAAAGAAACCTTTTGATACGGCTCCAGAAATAAACCGGCAGGCACAGGATTGCGCCCAGTTGAATTACGATGGAATACATCTTCCAATAGCCGTCTGACAAGCTGATGTGTAGCAGCAGTTCAGCGATGCGCAGATGCGCGGTCGAGCTGACTGGCAGATATTCGGTTAGGCCTTCGACAATGCCAAGGATCAGCGAAAGCAGGTAATCGTTCAATCGTCCTCCGGGGAGAAGGAACAGTATCGCAGTTTATGCAGCAGTTTGGGAGTTCACTCAGGCGAGTCCGAAATAGGAATCCTCCCGGGCGCATGTCACCCCGAGCGAAGTTGCTGTTCGCGGAGCGAACGGCAATCGAAGGATCCCTGAACACCAGTTGCTTGCGGCGAGTGTGGGAATTCTCCGGAAGGATTTTCGAGTCATAATTATTGAGAGATTCCTGTCGAGGTCCACGTCGGCGGTCGGTCGAAAGGGATCCTTCGACTGCATGATGGCTCCGCTTCGCGAAGCAATCACTTCGCAGGATGACATGAAGCCAACCACAGATAACTTCAGTCGCTGGCGTTGCCGTAGGTGGGGACACCTTGCTGGACGTAGAAGATCAGCATTTGCGCGCGCGAGGACCAGTCGCTTTGGGCGTATTGGGAGACGATTTGTTGCGCCAACGCAAGGGCGCGAGTTTTTGCTTCTTCGGATTTTTTCTGGCTGGCTTCGGTTTTGTAGATTTCGATCAGGGCGGAGCGGCGCCAGGCGGCGTCGTATAAGGCTTCGGGCGCGGACGGGGATTGCTCGTGCTCCTTTGCGTACTTCTCGTACATGTCGGCTTCTTTGTCGGGGCACTTGGATGCGGCTTGCCAGTCGCCGCAGAGTTTATTTTCGATCAGATGGAAGGCGGCAAGGTCGGCCCATTTTGTGCCGGGAAATTTTTTCATGACCAGCTTCATCCACTCTTCGTCGATTTGGCCTCGCATGTAGGATTCCCGCTCGCGCGCCGAGGGACGGGTCAGCACATCGGAGCGTTCCATTTGCCAACGGATGTCGGCGGCGCGGTATAGGCCTTCGGCAGCGAGCGGGGAGGTAGGGAATAAATCGTAGACGCGGTAGTAGAGTCGCATGGCGTCTTGTGCGGCGTCGCGGCGGCCGCGGCGGCGGCTGGCCTGGTCTTCAGAGTCGGCGGCTTCGCCGAAAACGATTTTGTCTCCGTTGGGCGTGGTCAGGTTGACCAGGGCTTTGCTGGAAACCCATCCGGTGATGGTCTTGCCTTGGGAATCGGGATCGTCTTCGTCGGCGTCTCTTCTCGGTTCGCGGAGGATGGCTTCGACGTGAGTCCAGTCGTGACCGGTTTCGATGATGACGAGTTCGTGGCCGCGTCCGGCTTCGCCGAGTTTGGCGGCGTCGGCACTGGGAGAGACGCGGATGGATTCTTCGTGGACGAGAGTGCCGCGCTGGGCTTGGGCGGCAGCGAGAGAAGTTATGGCGACGATCATGAGCGCAAGAAAAACGAGTCGAAGTCTCATATCTAATGATTATTGGCTGGTAGAGGCGCTGCTTGCAACGCCTTGTCGCCGGCGAAGTTCCTCGAGCGTCTTTGGTTCGACGTTGCCGCCGGAAATGATAGCGACGTTCAGCTTTGTTTTGGGGAGTTGATCGGCGCGGAAAAGGAAGCCGGCGGTGGCGACTGCGCCGCTGGGTTCGGCGATGGTGTCGGGATTTTCCGACAGCAGTTTCAGGGCTTCTTGGATTTCCTCTTCGGTGACAGTGATGACGGCGTCGACGAAGCACTGCATGTGATCGAAATTGATGTTGCCGATGCTTTGGGTGCGCAGGCCGTCGGCGATGGTGCGCGAAACCTGGTCGGCGGGGAATTGGACGATTTTGCCGGCACGCAGGCTGGCCTGGGCGTCGGCTGCGAGTTCGGGCTCGACGCCGATTACTTGGACTTCCGGCTTCGTTAGTTTGATGGCTGCGGCTACGCCGCTAATCAGGCCTCCGCCGCCGACGGGGGCGAAGACGGCTTCGACTTCGGGCAAGTCTTCGAGGATTTCCAGGCCGATGGTGCCTTGGCCGGCGATAATTTTTTCGTCGTTGTACGGAGGAACGATTACGTAGCCGTAATGGGCGGCGAGTTCTTCCGCTTTAAGTTGGCGTTCGGTGCTGCCGGGGCCCACGAGCACGATTTCGGCGCCTAAGCCTGCCGTGGCTTCGCGTTTGATGGCTGGGGCGTTGTTGGGCATGACGATGACCGCCTTCACGCCGAGGGCGCGGGCGGCGTAGGCTACGCCTTGCGCGTGGTTGCCGCTGGAGTAGGAGATGACACCGCGTTTGCGCTCGGCTTCCGAGAGCGAGGCGATTTTGTTGTAGGCTCCGCGGAGTTTGAAGGCGCCGATGGGTTGCTGATTTTCGGGCTTGAGGAAGAGGCGGCGAATGGGGTCCGTCAAAGTCCCCACGTCTCGCAACGGAGGCGAGACATTGGGCACCCTGGGATTGAATTCGATCAGGCGGGTGCGCGTGGTGATGCTTTGCAGGCGGGCGCGGGCGGAGTGGATGTCGGATAGGCCTACCATGACGCGGGGTTCGCTGTTTGTGTTTGTCTTTGTCTTTGCATCATCGGGGCAGCCGATTTCCCAGGAGGCGCTTTACATCGCGTTTGCCATGCAGGACAGCAACGATCTCTACGATCTTCGTCCGTCGCTACACTATCATGTCTTGATATTCGCTGAAGAAGAAGACATCCAAATTGGTTAGGTCGGAACGCCGATGGTTCTTGCCAGAAACGTCGGCCAAGCCCTCGAAGGCATCGACCAGTTCGCCTGGAATCCGGTTAGCGACTGCCTGCCTCACCGAGAAGTTAGCGCCAAATTTGCCCAAGATCGCTTTCGGCCTCCGGCGCTACGACGTAAGACCTCACGGCTCAGAACGGTCCGCAAGCCATGGGTCCTCGACGACTTATTAATCGCACTCGTGACTGTAACATTATAGGTGTTGCCGGTCCGGCGCTTATAGACTCTCCAAGCGGTGATATCGATTTCTTCCCAATCCTGCGAGGCAGCGAGAAGTATCCGCGCAAGATGTATTGCTTGCTGGTTCGACAATTTGATGCCAAGGGTCTTTAGGTCATCGATCCTTTTGGTCGCTCCGCTGTCCTCCACCGGGTAGATTCGTTGGCAGCGAACGTTCGTGTCGATTCTAAGGCTAGAAGCGGAAACACGCTTCTTCGATACGTTTGCCCTCGTAACCCCTCATGATTTCACGAGTTCGACCTCTCGTTCGTCGTTAGATTTCCAGGATTACCGGCATGATGAGCGGGCGTTTTTGGGTTTGTTTGGAGATGTAGCGTTTTAGGTCGGCGCGGATTTTTTCTTTGATTACGCCGTAGTCGGCTTTTTCTTCTTCGCTGGAATGGGCGAGCGTGTCTTCGACCATTCTTTTCGCGCCTTCCATGAAGCCGTTCTCGCCAACGTTGAAACCTCTTGTCACGATTTCGGGGGCGGTTTCTACTCTTCCGGTGAGTTTGTTGATGGCGATGATGGGAAGAACGATGCCGTCTTCGCTGAGGTGGCGGCGGTCTTTAATGATTAAATCTTCAACTACATCTGTTCGCGAGCCAGAGTCGATGCACACGCGGCCTACGTTGACGCGTCCGGCTTTGCGGGCGCCGTGGTCGTCGAATTCCAGAATGTCGCCGCTTTCGATCAGCATGACTTTGCCCACGGAGCCCTTCATGGCGCCGGCCATTTCGGCGTGCAGCTTCAGCTGGCGGTATTCGCCGTGGATGGGAGTGAAGTAACGCGGCTTGACCAGGTTGATGATGAGCTTAAGTTCGTCCTGGCTGGCGTGGCCGCTGACGTGGATGGGGGGCGAGGTCCCGTCTTCGTAGATGACGTAGGCTTCGCGGCGGAAGAGGTGATCGATCATCCGGTAGATGGTTTTTTCGTTGCCGGGGATGATGCGGGAAGAGAGGACGACGGTGTCCCCTTTCTCGATTTTGGCGTGCTTGTGATTATCGACGGCGGCGCGGGATAGCGCGGACATGGGCTCGCCTTGGGTGCCGCTGATGAGGACGCAGACTTTTTCCGGAGGGAAATTTTTCATCTCGCCGGGATTGATGACCAGGCCGTCGGGAATTTCGATGTAGCCGAGATCTTCAGCGATCTCGGCGGAGTTGTTCATGGAGCGGCCGAGGAAGGCGATTTTGCGGCCGTGCTGGTGGGCGAGTTCTACAGCCAGATTGATGCGGTGGATGGACGAAGAAAAACAAGAGATGAATAGCCGGCGCTTGGTGTGGGCGAAGACTTCGTCGAACTTGCGCCTGACAGCGCGCTCGCTGGGGGTGTATCCCTTGCGCTCGACGTTGGTGGAATCCTGAAACAGAGCGAGGACGCCGGTTTTGCCGTATTCCGCAAAGGAGTGCAGGTCGAAAAGTTTGTTGTCGGTGGGAGTGGGATCGACTTTGAAATCGCCAGTGTGAATGATGACGCCGAGCGGAGTGTGAATGGCGAGGGCCACGCAATCGACCAGGCTATGGGTGACGTGGATGGGGTGGACGGTAAAGACTCCGGCCTTGAAGCGCTCGTTGGGGCGCATTTCGCGGAGGTCGGCGTCGTCGAGCAGGCCGTGCTCATCGAGTTTGTCTTCGACATAGGCGAGCGTAAACTCGGTGCCCCAGACCGGGACCTTAAGTTCGGAGAGCATCCAGGGAAGCGCGCCGATGTGGTCTTCGTGGCCATGGGTCAGGACGATGCCGCGGATGCGCTGGCGGTTCTCAGTGAGATAGGAAATGTCGGGGACTACGATGTCGACGCCGAGGAGTTCGGCTTCGGGGAACATGAGTCCGGCGTCGATGACGATGATGTCATCGCCCCAGCGGACGGCCATGCAGTTCATACCGAACTCGCCCAGGCCCCCAAGGGGGATTATTTGCAGTTTTCCCGTTGGCATGGAGTAAGAATGATGCTAGCACACGTGTCGTGTAGCGTACCGAGTGGACTTGAGGACGGCGCGTCTGAAGACGATGAGGTATCGACCAATAATTGAGATTGCGGCGGTATTTTATGAAAGCTTCAAGGCCGATCAAAGGGAGAGCCTTTGACCGCAAAGATCGCAGAGAAGGCCGCGGAGAACGCAGAGAGAAGGGCAGGCATTTTTCCGGTGAGACTGAGTAGTTCCCCGATGGATTTCTCGCCCTTCCTGCGGTAGGGTTGAATTGATGGCAGAGCAGGGAAAATCGTGGCTGCGGCGGCGGGTCGAGTCCGGGATGGTGAAGGGGCTGACGCGCGCTTATTCGACGGTGCGTGTGGATCCGGATAAATTTCTGCTGCAATTGCGAACGGCGTATCGGGTGCCGATCAGCGGGTATCACGGGGTGTATTCGCTGGAGATCGGGGAAGTGGATGCGGTAGCGGACTCGATCATTCGCGCGGGAATGAAAGTTGCGGCGGTTGAGGGAGCGGGATTCGGGTTGGGCGGATTGATGACCATCGTGCCGGATCTCGGAATTCTTTCGGCGATCACGATGCGGACGATTCAAAAACTGAGTCTGATTTATGGATTTCAGTTCAACACGGACGAAGAGATTGCGGAACTCTGGATGGCCGCAGCCAGCGCGGCGGGAGTCGACATCAGCCGCGAGTTGCTGGAGAAAGAAGTTGTCAACAAGTTTGTGCCGCGGGTGATTCAACGAATCGCGGCCAAGGCCAGCACGGAAGTGGTGGAAAAGTGGGCGGGACGGCTGATTCCGCTGGCCAGTTCGGTGATCGGTGCGGGACTGAACTACTGGTTCGTGCGAGCCTGGGGGCAGCGGGCGAAGATGCATTTCCGGCAGCGACATTTGATGCTGCGTCAGCGGCCGCAGCAGGAGGTGTTGGCCGCGGAGGGTCAGGCGAGTTTGCCGACGAGCACGAGTTAAGTACTTTCGATTCCGTCTGGATGTAACACTCTTTCGCGGTCACTGTGATTAAATAGTGAAAGATGCCTATCTTTTCGTGCTCAGCCATTCTTTTTGATCTGGACGGAGTTCTGGTGGACTCGACCGGCGCGGTAGACCGCGAGTGGAGACAGTGGGCGCGGCGCAAAGGCGTGGATGGAGATGCCGTGATGGCGATTGCCCATGGGGTGCGTACGATTGAAGTGATCCAGCGCGTGGCTCCGCACCTGGATGCCGCAGCGGAGGCTTGGGAAATCGAGAACGAAGAAGCGAGTGATCAGCAGGGCGTGCGTGTGATGCCGGGTGCCGCGGCTCTGGTGAATTCGATTCCGGCGGGACGATGGGGTGTGGTCACGTCAGGCACGCGGCTGCTGGCCGGCGCGCGCTTGCGCTTCTGCGGACTGCCGGTGCCGAACGTTCTGGTGACGGCAGACGATGTGGAGCACGGAAAGCCGCATCCGGAGCCCTATTTGAAAGGGGCGCAGAACTTGGGGTGCAAGCCTGCGGACTGCCTGGTGATTGAAGATGCGCCGGCCGGAATTCGCGCGGCTCGCGCGGCTGGGATGAAGGTGATTGGGCTGGCGAGTACCTATGCGGTGTCCAAGTTAGGGGAGGCCGATGCGGTGGTGGTGGGGTTGGGGCAGATTCAGGTCGGAGCCGACGGGGGCGCGAGGCTGAGCATTAGCGTCGCGTCGGCGAAAGCAGATTCCTCTCTGGTAACGCCACGCTAGGCGCGCGGCTACGCCTGCGTTCGGAATGACAATGCCTTAAAATTGAACCATGCTTTTGCGCCGCAGGCTCGGGGCGCAGGGCGTTCAAAAGATCTTCCACACATAGTGCGCCAGAAAGGCCACAAGCAAGACACCGCCGACACCGGCAACCCAGAATAGAAAGTTAGCCGTTAATTTCGGCGAATTGATTTCTTTCTTGTCCATGGTTGAATTCTAACCTGAATCGGCGCCCATCTTCTCGCTTGACGTCGTGAGTTACCTGAGCCAGTCTTCCAGTTCGATGCCGCGGCCGGTTTTTTCGTCGCGGTATTTCACGATGACTGGAGTGTAGAGAGAAAGATTCCAATCTTTTGCGTCGCTTAAGGCGGCGCCCTTTTTTGCGGCGCGCGAGCCGGGGACGACTACGGCATTTTCCGGAACTTCGAGCGGCGCATCGCTCGTGGCGCGGTAGATTTCGCCGCGGACAAGATCATAGAGCGGAGTCGAGCGGGTGAGAATCGTTCCCGCGCCCAGAACTGCGCGTGCCCGCACCAGAGTGCCTTCGTAAATTCCGCAATTTCCCCCGACTAAAACATCATCCTCGATAATTACTGGCGCGGCATGGATGGGTTCCAGCACGCCGCCGACCTGGGCGGCGGCGCTCAGGTGTACGCGTTTGCCGATCTGCGCGCAGGAGCCGACTAGGGCGTGAGAGTCGATCATGGTGCCTTCATCGACGTAAGCGCCGACGTTGATAAACATCGGCGGCATGCAGATGACCGAGGGAGCGACATAGGCTCCGGTGCGTACCGAGGAACCGCCGGGAACGACGCGCACGCGATCAGCGATGGTGAACTGTCGCGCGGGGAAGGTGTCTTTGTCGACGAAGGATAAGCCAGCGGGCATTTCCTGAAGAACTCCCAGACGGAAACCCAGAAGGATGCCTTGCTTGACCCAGGCGTTCACGATCCAGCGGGTGTTTTTCTTTTCGGCGGCGCGGATTTTTCCTTGCGTGAGTTGATCGCGGAATTCCAGGAAGGCGCGGCGCGCATCGGGATCGTGCTCGACCTCGCCCAGCGAGGCTAGCCGCTCGATGGAAGATTTCAGCGAAGACATGGATTGTTGATTGTTGATTGCTGATTATTGATTTGTCAAAAGCGGAACACAACTCAAGGTCCCTCCACTACGCTTGCTTCGCCGCGCTTCGGTGGGGATATTTTAGAGCTGCCGTCGCCGGCGTTTTCAAGCAACAATCAACAATCACCAATTTCGTCATACGCACTTGCACTCGCTGCGGATCAGGACGCCGGTCATGGCGTGGGCGGTTTCGCGGGCTTCGGGGAGCTTCGCATAGGGGCCGTGCCAGCGGGAGTGGTTGGCGTCGTGGCCGGCGGGGCGGCCTTTGCCGTGGGCGCACTGGCCACAGGAGGCGCGGTGCAGGACGATTTTGCGCGGGCCGGCCGCCCAGTTTTCGTAGATGAAAAATTCCGGCGCATCGGCTGCGGGAGGAGTTGGCTTGGCGATCAATCCGGCTTCGGTGGCGATTTTCTGCAGCCGGGAGCGGGTGTCGCGACGCATAGGCAGGAGAGGCAGCCGGTAGACTTCTTCGATCTTGCCCATCATCGCGAGGACCGCTTTCACCGGCAGCGGGCTTGACTCGATGAAGTTAGCTTGCATCAGTGGAAGATATTTGCGATGGAGAGTGCGTGCGCCGGTCCAGTCGTTCGCGAGCGCGGCGCGAGTTAGAGCGGCCATCTCGTGCGGGATTTCGTTGGAGGCGACGGAGATGATGCCCACACCGCCCAACGCGATAACCGGGAGTGTGACGGCATCATCGCCCGAGAAGACCAGAAATGTTTCGGGGACGGAGTTGATAGCCTCGGCAATCTGGGTCATGTTGCCACTGGCTTCTTTCACGCCCACGATGTTTGGAATCTCGGCGAGGCGAGCGAGGGTTGCGGGTTCGATATTGGCGGCGGTGCGGCCGGGCACGTTGTACAGAATCACGGGCTTGTCGCTGACTGCCTCGGCGATGGCTTTGAAATGGCGGTACTGACCTTCCTGCGTGGGCTTGTTGTAGTAGGGCGAGGCGGTGAGGATAGCGTTGACACCGGGGCGGCTGGCGATCTGTTTGGCCTTCTCGACTGCCTCGTGAGTGGAGTTGGACGTGGCTCCGGCGACAGTAGGGACCCGTCCGGCTGCGACTTCGATCGTCACGTCGATGACGTAAAGCCATTCGTCGTGGGTGAGCGTGGGAGTTTCGCCAGTGGTGCCGCAGGGTACAAGAAAGTCTATGCCGGATTCGATTTGCCATGTAACTAGATTGCGCAGGGCCGTGTCGTCAATGGAACCGTCCTGATGAAACGGGGTGACGAGGGCGGTGCCGCAGCCGCGAAGTTGCATAGGGATAGGATAGCGCGAACGGAGATGGAGCGAAACCGGCGGGTCGCGTGAATTCTCAACGCCGCTTGCTCATCCGGCGCCTTCCCTGCGGGTCAGGGCCGATCGGATTGTTCGACTGAGTTGCCCATCCTTCGGACGAGTTCGTCCAGTTGGGTTTCGAGCGCGCTGAGTTTATCCTGTTCGGCCCGAAGCTGCTGCTCGGCCTGGATTTCGGTCGCTTGACGCTGCTGCTCTGTGTCCCCTGTGACTTCGAGGTCGGATTTAGCGCGATTGATCCTCTCCTGTAATATTTTTTGCTGTTGTAGGTTCTCTTCGGCACCCATCGCGTCTTTAGTTCGCTTGAGCTCGCCCGCCAGTTCCCTTTGACGCACTTGTATGTCAGCCAGCTTGGTGTGAGCGTCGTTCAAGTGTTCCGACGCTCGCGCCACAGCTCCCTGCTGCATCTGCAGGCGAGAAAGCAAAATCTGGATGCTTTGAACTCTTGTCAGCGAGATGCGCAAGTCCTGACGAAAGGCGCGGACCTCGGTCAGAATGGCATGCAATGTCTGCGGATCGGTTGATGCATCTTGGGCGAACCCAGAGCCCTATGTCCCGAATACCACAGTTATGAGAAGAAATCCTCGTCGCAGGTCGAGCCTCCCGGGAAATCTGCCTAAGAAAAACTACAACTCACGCCATACATCCTTGAAATCGTAGAAGCCTTTTTTGCCAGCGAGCCATTCTGCAGCGCGGACGGCGCCTTCGGCGAAACCGCGGCGGGATTTGGCGTCGTGGCAGAGATAGATTCGATCGGCGGGGGATTCGAGGACGACCTCGTGCAGGCCGACTACATCGCCTTCGCGAAAGGATGTGATCTCGAGAGTTTCGTTCTGGCCGCTGGCTTCGCGGATTACGTGCTGCAATGTGATCGCGGTGCCGGAGGGGGCATCTTTCTTGTCAGCGTGGTGACGCTCAAAAATCTGGCCGGAGTAATCGTGGCGTAGAGCGGCGGCGGCGCTACGGGCTACATCGAGGAAGAGATTCACACCGATGGAGAAGTTGGCGGCGTAGAGGAAGCCGGTTCCGTGGTGGCCGACCAGATTGCGGACGCGATCGATCCCCTGGTGCCAGCCGGTGGTGCCGACAATCATGTTCTTGCCGGCTTTGACACAGGCTTCGATGTTGGCGACAACGCAATGCGGAGAAGTGAAGTCGATGACGGCGTCAATGTCGCGGAGTGCCGCTGCAGTCAAGGCGGTGCTGGAGGCGTTTTCCTTTGCTCCGACCATGACGGTGCGGTGTTTGCGCTCAGCAGCCACTTCGGCGACCGCCGATCCAGTTTTGCCGCGGCCTAGGAGGAGGAGGTTCATGGGTAAAGCCAAAGCTCTTAACCGCTAAGATCGCTGCCAAGACGCCGGGTTCGCTGAGGTGAGCTGGGTTGCTTTTCTTGGCGGCCTTTGCGTTATCTTAGCGTTCTTTGCGGTTAAAGTCTCGGTCGTGGTTTAGGCGAATACCTCTGGATCCAGTTCGGAGAAGAAAGTTTTGTGCAAGCGCTGGATTACGTCGGGGACCTCGTCTTCTTCGATGACGAAGGTCAGATTAATTTCGGAGGCGCCCTGGGAAATCATGCGGATTTTTTTGTCGGCGAGTTCGCGGAATACAAGGGCGGCGATGCCGGGAGTGTTGCGGAGATTTTCGCCGACCAGGCAGACGATGGCTTTGCGGCCTTCGTATTTTACGTCGGCGAGCTTTGCCAGATCGGCGGCCAAGGCGGGGATGGCCTGATTGGAGTCGACCGTAAGAGAGACACTGACTTCGGAGGTGGAGACTACGTCGATGGAAACTTTATGGCGATCGAAGGCTTCGAAAATGGAGCGCAGGAATCCGTGGGCCAGCAGCATGCGGGGCGCAGCTACGTCGACGATGGTGATGCGTTTTTTGGCAGCGATGGCTTTGAAGATATTTTTCCCTTGTGGAGCGCGGGTGGTTATGCGCGTGCCTTCGCAGGACGGGTTGCGCGAATTCAAAACGTAGACGGGAATATTTTTCTGGATGGCGGGGAGCACCGTCGCCGGGTGCAGAACTTTCGCGCCGAAGTAAGCAAGTTCGGCGGCTTCGTCGAAGCTGATGACTTTGATGCGGCGGGCTTCTGGACAGATGCGGGGATCGGTAGTGAGAATGCCGTCGACGTCGGTCCAGATTTCGATGCGCTCTGCCCCCAGGCCGGCACCGATGATGGCGGCGGAAAAGTCGGAGCCGCCGCGTCCGATGGTGGTGGTGATGCCGGCGCGATTGGCTCCGATGAAGCCGCCCATCACCGGGACTTGGCCGGCGCTCAGCAGAGGCTGAACTTTTTGCTGTAGCCTGAGATTGGTTTCGTCGTATTGCGGGACGGCTTGCATGTAGGTGCTGTCAGTGACGAGGATATCGCGGGAGTCGACGTGGACTCCTTTGAGGCCGCGGGCGGCGAAAGCGGCGGCGACGATTTTGGCGGACAGCATTTCGCCGAAGGCGGCGACATGATCGGTGGTGCGAGGCGTAATTTCTCCGACTGCGGAGATGCCGCGCAGGAGTTCGTCGAGGGACTCGAAGTCGGTGCCCAGTTCGGAATGGAATTCGGTGAAGCGCGCCGTGCCCAGCAGTTCGCTGGCCGTGTTGTAGTGGCGTTCCTGGAGCGAGCGGCAGAGTTTCAGGGCGGCTTTGCGCTCGCCTTCGCCCGCGGCCTTTGCCATAGTCAGAAGCGTGTCGGTGACTTTGGCCATGGCGCTGACCACGACCACAGGCTTCTGCGCGAGGCGGCCTTCGACAATGGTGGCAGCGCGGTCGATGGCTTTGGCGTCTTCGACGGAGGTGCCGCCGAACTTCATAACGATCATGGACGGGTCCTGCGGGCTGGGATCATGCCGCCGCCCCAGCCGATGCGCGCGAGATTCCTCGCTTCGCCTGAAGAGCAGCTCCGCTCGGAATGACGCCATCGGCTTTGAGGAAGCAAAAATCCGGTTCCGCCGGCAGCGACGCGCGCAGTCATCCCAGGTAGCCTTTGGCTTTCAGGAGTTCGGCGTTCAGCACCGCGGCTCCCGCGGCCCCGCGAATGGTGTTGTGGGAGAGTACGGTGAATTTCCAGTCGAGCACGCCGCAAGGGCGGAGGCGGCCGACGGCCGTCGTCATGCCGGCGCCAATGTCGACATCGAATCGCGGTTGGGGGCGGTCGGCGGCTTCCAGGTAGATGACGGGACGTTCGGGGGCGCTAGGTAATTTTAATTCCTGGGGCTCGGCGCGATAGCTGTTCCAGGCGGCGATGATTTCTTCCGGCTTGGTTTTGGTCTTGAGACGGACCGAAACTGATTCGGTGTGTCCGTCTTCGACCGCGACGCGGTTGCATTGCGCACTCATGGCGAATGCGGCGGGAATTATTTTGGAGGCGTTAAGCCGGCCCAGCAGCTTCTTGGTTTCCTCTTCCATTTTTTCTTCTTCGTTGCGGATGAAGGGAATGACATTGCCGAGAATGTCGAGCGACGCGACGCCGGGATATCCCGCGCCGCTGACGGCTTGCATGGTCACGGCCATAACAGTCTCGAGGCCAAACTTCTGATGCAGCGGCGCGAGCGCGAGGACCAGGCCAATGGCCGAGCAGTTGGGATTGGTAACGACGTAGCCGCCGGATTTTTTGCGCCAGGCTTGTATCTCGATGAGCTGGATGTGTCCGGCGTTGACTTCGGGGATTACGAGGGGAACGTCTTGCTGCATGCGCAGGGCGCTGGAGTTAGAGACCACGGCGCAGCCGGCATCGGCGAAGCGGGGCTCCAGTTCGGCGGCGATGGAAGCATCCAGGGCGGCAAAGATGATCTTCGGCGCGCCTTCGGGATTGGCTGGCGAGACTTTCATGGCGGCGACTGCTGGGGGAATTTGGGTTTTGAGTCGCCAGCGCGCGGCTTCGGAGTAAACCTTGCCTTCGGAGCGGTCGGAGGCGGCCAGCCAGGCCACTTCAAACCACGGATGGTGCTCCAGCATCTGGATGAAGCGCTGGCCGACGACGCCGGTCGCGCCGAGGATGCCGATGGAAATTTTGCGGCTCATAGGATAGTTGGAATTCTATAACAGGCGCGAGGAAGAGGCGTGCGGACGGCGGAGTTTTGAGTTCGGCTGGGGGATGTACATGAAGCGGTTTTGCCGAAGTCCGCAGCGGAATGTTTTTGGAAAGTGGAGGTAGAGAGGGCGCGGCGGGGGCGAGCGTGGGAGAATAGGACCGACGACACCGAACCGCAGGTCCCTCGACTACGCATGATCTTTCGCTTCGCTCCCGATCATGCTTCGCTCGGATGTCAGGGCTTTTGATTGCAAGTATGCCTAGGGGTGATGGGTTTCCTGGGCGCGGAAGGGATATTCGGAGAGTGGTCCGAATTTTTTCTTTTCGGCGTAGAGTCGCCAGCGGCGGAAGACGATGCGCAGGCCGGCCATCACAGGAATGGAGAGATAAATTCCGAGGATGCCGGCGACTTCGCCTCCCGCCATCACGCCGAAGATGGCGGCCAAGGGATGCAGTTCCATGCTCTCGCCCATGATGCGGGGGGAAGAGACGTAGTCCTGCACCAGGCGCCAGATCCCGAGAAAAACAATCAGGATCAGCCAGTGCTTGTAGCTCATCAGCAGCGCCACGCCCACGATGACCAAGGCGGCAGCGAGAGGGCCGACCACGGGAATGAATTCGAGCACTCCACCCAGAGTGCCCAGCACCAGCGCGTAAGGAACCCCCATGATGCCGAGAACCGCGGAGTACATGATCAGAGTCAGCGCGGCCAAAGTCAGTTGGGCGCGAATGAAATGGGCGAGCATCTGGTTGAGATCGTTGAGTACGTTTTCCAGAAACTCCCGCTGCGGCCGGGCCTGGATGGTCGAGAGCAGGAAATCGCTAAAGGATCGGCCGTCTTTCAGGAAGAAAATGGAAAGCAGCGGCACCACGAACAACAGCCAGGCTTGCTTGGCCACGTCGGCCACGCGCAAGCCGATGCGCTGCGCCAGTTGAGTGATCTGGGTGCTGCGGCTGAGCAGGAACGATTGCGCCAACTCGATCGACTTCGTATTCCAGCCGTGTTCTGCGCCGAGTTGCTGAGCGATTTGACCCGAACTAAGTTGGGTGAGCAGAGTGGGGAGAGATTGCCCCAGCTTCGCGCCTTCCCGAGTTACCTTGGGGCCGACTTCCACAAAGAACACCACCACCAGAACGAGCAATAGCGCGTAGATGACGGCAATGGCCGCAATGCGGCTGCGCAGCAGGGTTTCGAGCCGATTCACCAGCGGGCTCATCAGGTAGGCGAAGAAAATGGCAAACAGAAACGCGATCAGGGTAGCGCGGGCCACATAGAGAAAGCCCAGCGCCAGCGCAAACAGCAGCACTGTGACCAGGACCCGCGCCGTACGTGCGTCCGTCAGCAGCAATAAGTTTTCCAGAGTGGTATCAATTCTGCCGCCGGGCAGGCACAGCTTTAGTCCCGGACCACTTCCGTACTATCGGCGGGAATCGCCACCCGTATGAGTTTGAACTGGTCGTGATCGTCCAGCCAAAGGGCCCACTCAAAATCTTCTCCGGACAAGTTCAGGCGCAGCAGTTCGCGCTCCGCGCCGTGGATACTAATTTTTTCCTTGCCTATCAGTTCCATACGAACGCTCAGGGAAAGATGATCCTGGGGCACGAGGGCGCCGAACTGCGTTGGTCCCTGCTGGCATTTCAGGTTTCCGGCCTCCGGCTTGCAAGCGGAACCAAGATAACGCCAGGCGAGCAGTTCGCGATGCACAAAGAAATTATTATCGAGAATCGCGGTCGTGCTGGGCATGAGGAAGGACTGTTCGGCGGGCTTGCCGTTGCCGCTCACCGTGGTTTTCTCCATCAGAAAATCGTTGCTGGGAGCCACGTTCAGGGAACCGCCTGAGGCCTGGCTCCATTCGTAGCGCAGCAACTCGCCGTTGGCAGTCATATCGAGCTGCGACTTCTGGTTGGCGGCGTCGGAGCCCGAGGTTTCCTTGAGTTGAGATTTGATTATGCTGGCGCCGTTTTGTTGCTCGATCTTAAACGTTTCGGTAACCACGCGCTGGCCCTTGATGAAGACGCCGAACGAACCCGAGTCGACGATTTGGGGAGGGGCGGGCTTTGCTTTGTCTTTCTTGTCGGCAGCGTGGAGGGTTGCAAAGGCAGAAGCTAATACCAGCGCTGTGGTAAGGTGCATTCGGGCTTTAAACTTCACTCGACTTCTCCTTGCTCCGTGCGCACCGCGATTATGTTCAGGCCAAGCGTTGCCGCAATTTCAGATACGATCGTTTCCACGGCTCGGTTTCCGGTTTGAATCTGCAACGACGCCTTTGAGTAGTGCCGGCGCCGAGTCTCATAGAGCTGGCGAAACTGCTCCAGGCTGCCAAGCAGGGGACGTTCTGTCCTGAGTTCACTCGCCTGGGTGCAACAACGCCGCCATAATTCTTCGACCGGTGCATCCAGAAAGATGGTTGGCTGGCCGGATGCCTTCAGCAAGGCCGCGTTTTCTTTCTGCACGAAGGCGCCTCCCCCCAGAGCCACGATTCTGGCGCCCCCGGAACGCAGTTCCCGAAGCATATCTTGCAGAGCGGCATGCTCGACGCGACGAAACTCGGATTCCCCCGCATCGCGGAAAATTTCGACGACTGTACGACCTTCGCGTGCCGCGACGCGGTCGTCAAGATCTTCAAAGACCCAATTCAGCCGCTGCCCGAGGGCGCGGCCCACACTGGTCTTCCCGGCTCCCATGAACCCAACCAGAAAAACAGCATTGCTCGAAGGATCGCCGGCCCCGACAGGCAAGCGTTTGGGCCGGGTACGAGCGATCCCCTTCACTGTTTTTCCAGAAGCCTTCGTCAATCGTTAGCCGCGAGCTGCCGGCTCTGACGTGGATAGAGAGACCTTGGCAGCAACGTCTCTACGTGCAACTATTTCGCAGTGCGTTTGCTGAGATGGATTTTACCACTGAAGCTGCGCAAAACCACCGTCGAAGAGACTGCCGCGCGGCCCATGGTACCCCAGAAGGCACTGCCTTCTTTGACCACGAACCAGGTGTGCGATTTAGGCTGGAGAGGAATATCGTCGTGCACTTCCCCGCGCACGGAGCGCGCACTTACATCAGCCGAGGTGGAGTCGGGCACGGTCGCGTCGATGTTTCCGCTGTGGCTGGTCAGCCGGTACTCGCCGCGATCCCCAAAGTCGCCAATGTAGCTGATGCTTCCGCTGGTGGAGATCACCTGTACCAGGGGCCCGGTGACGCCGTTGAGGGTGACGGCGCCGCTCAAGGAATCCACTTCGACGTGGCCGTCCTGCACATTGGTGAGGGTGACAGGACCATTCAGAGTTTTCACGTGAACGTGTGCTCCGGTAATGTCGCGGATTTCGACTGTGGCGGCGGCGCCTTCCAGGGTTACATCCCCATGAAGCCTTTCGGCACGCAGAGGGCCGGTGCTGGAATGCAACGTAATGCTGGCGTCGGCAGGCACGAAAATCTCGTAATCTACGCGTCCGGATTGCGCATCGGCGCCGGGAAGCAGGTGGGACTGGATCTCGACCCGATTGCCGACCAGGTTTTTGTCGACTTCGACTTTATCGGAATAAAGCAGAGCGTTAATGACGACGACGTTTCCCGTGGACGGCTTGACGGAGATCGAGCCGTACGGGTTGTTGACGGAAACTCCGGCCCTGGGGCCTACGTTGACGCGAAATTCCTTGCGGCTCTCGGCCAGCAGCGTCCCGGCCAGCAACGCGCCGATGGTGATCAGTTGGATGGCGCGCACGTTCATTACGGGAACGTTGCTGGCTCGAAGCTTGATGAAGACTCGCCCGCTCATTAAGACTCCCCCGAATGCCCCTGTCGGTCCGCCCAGCGCAAGACTGGCGGCGAGAAATGCTTACATTATGGCAAAGAACGATCCATGGCCAGCTCGAAAAGCATGGCCTTTTGCTGATACGCCTCCATCAGCGAGCGGCGTGCTTCCTCATCGTTGGGATTGGCGGCGACTACGCTTTTTGCATCCTGGATGTATAGGTTGACGCGGCGAAGATTATCGGCGTACTGAGCCTTGATCGCGGGCGACTGCTGCGCTATTTCCAAGAGCAAGTCGTCGTCGTTCAGGCCGGCAACGGCCAGGTCGGAAGCGGCGACAGCCGCGGTGTCGCGGGCCAATTGATGGACCAGCGAATGCTGGCGAACATATAAGCCCACGGTGATCAGCAGTGCAGCGGCAGCGGGAGCCATCCATCGCACCCAACCCCAGCGGCTGCCGAGCGCAGGCACCAGGGAGCGGTTGGCACGCCGGGGCCGAATCACCCCCTCCTGGCGCAAGGTGTTTTCGATGGATTTCCAAATGTGGGGCCCGGGTTCGTCAGCTGCTCGCAGTTCGACTGCAGCAGAAGAGATGAGAGTCAACTCGGTCAGCAGAGCGGAACACTCCCAGCAATTTTTCAGATGATCCCGCTGGGCGGCGCTGCGGCCGTCTTCAAACTCCACCAGGCTGGCTTGCAACTCAACGCAATTCATACTGCTCTCCCCAAGCCTCTGTCGAACCAGTGTTTCTTACGTCCAATCAGCTGGCGGCGCTGCGCCGCAGCCCAAGTGTCTGCCGTGTCCGGTCTGCGCCCGATCACGTAAATCGTCCAAACTGTATCACTAAAACTCAATCACTAAAACTTGCAACTTGCGGCAAACTTGAAACCCACCCGGGCGGCTCAGGAAGCTTTGTCTACCCGCTTCATTTTGAGCAGGTCGCGGAGTTTCATGCGCGCCTTGTGCAGCTGCGATTTGCTGTTGCCAATGGAGCAACCGACGATGGTCGCGATCTCATTATGTTCGTAACCTTCCACGTCGTGAAGTACAAAAATCGTGCGGTAACCGGGAGGGAGATCATCGACTGCTTTTTGCAACTGCAGCCGGTCGATCGATCCGGCCAACGCCAAATCTTCTGCTCCGAAATCTTTCTTCGGCGTATCTTCTTCGCCAGCCTGCGTAGTCTCTTCGAGCGAAACCACCGGAAGGCTCTTTTTTCGCAGGTGCATCAGCACCACGTTTACCGACAGGCGATGCAGCCAGGTCGAAAATGCCGACTCGCCGCGAAACGTCCCAATCTTACGATAGAGCTGCAGGAACGCTTCCTGCGTCAGATCTTCGGCTTCGGCGGTATTCGCCGTCATGCGCAGGCAGAGCGAATACACCCGCCGTTTATGCTTATCGTAAAGAGCCTGGAACGCCTGGGCGTCCCCTTGCTTGGCCTTTTCGATCAACTCGGCTTCGTTCGAGTCGTTGCCTTGAATCTGGCTCTGTCGCTGTGCTGGGTCGGTCAAGTCGCCTTTTCCGGCCGCACCACGTGAGATGCGGCTAACTATCTTTCTGTTGTATGGCTTGCGGACTCTTTGCGGTGGAACTAAGGTAATGCCTGTATTCAGAATATCAGAGCACTTCTACCGAACTTGGGATTCTGATTTCAAGCGCTCTGCCTATGGAAATCCTTTGCTTGCTCAGGGTTGAACGAGTGTGCCGTCGCGAGAATAAAACCGATTCCAAATTTAGAGTCGTGATCTTCGGAAATTGGTAAGCTTAGCACGCCTGAAAAAATTATTTGTGGCCGCTGGCAATCGTCTCCAATCCGTGTCCGTGCGGGCCTAACTCGCGCTGCCGGAGCAGGAAGGCGAACAGGACTCCGAAAAGGCCAAGAACCGAGAAGATCCACATTCCCAGATTGTAGCCAGCCGGATTGTCGGCGCCGGCCTGGCTTTGAGTATTGGCCCAGCCGATCAACAGATTGAATCCGCCAAAGCCGATATTTTGCAGCATCGTCATTAAGCCGTAGGCCGTGCCCATCTTCGACTGGTCTACGAGATATGCCACCGACGCCCACATCACGGCTGGGATCAGCGAAAACGCCACCCCCATCATGGCCATGGGCACATACAAATTGAAGCTGGTGTAGGCCATCATCAGGTAAACCGGAATCAGGAGCATGGACCCGACCATCATCAGGAGCGCGCGCTTCCCCACACGATCGACCCACAGGCCAAAAAGCGGCGTCGCGATCATTGCGAACAGGGTCAGCATGCTCGACAAGAACCCACCGAATTCACGCGATGTGCCATGGGCTTCGATGAAAAACTTTACGGCAAAGGTTTGGAAGGGGAAGATGCCAGAATAGAAGACCACGCAAACGGCCACGATCAGCCAATAACTCAAATCGAACTTGAATAAATCTCCGAAGACGACTTTGTCGGTGGAGACTTTTCCCAAATCGTAATTTTTTTCGGCCCACGTTTCCATCATCCAATAAACCAGCGCGCCGACGATGCAGAGGGCCGAAAATGCCAGCGCAATCAGGAAGGGCCAGCGCCAGTTGGCGTAGGCCCAGCGAGCCCAGCTAGGGGAATTTAGCGCCGCGAAAGTCCCCAACCGCGACGCGGTCAAGTTCAATCCGAGAGCAAAGCTCAACTCTTTGCCGCGAAACCAACGGGCCAGCGCGGTAGTCACGGCAACATTGAGTGATTCTGCTCCCATTCCGAAAATAAGGCGTCCGGTTGCCATGACGGGTAAGTGTCCCGATACTGCAGTGATCGCCGGACCGATAAACGAAAGTACGGCGAAGATCATCAGCGCCTTCCGCAGCCCCATGCGGTCAATGATGAAACCACCAATGACCACCGTGAAGATGTTGGGAAAGCTATACATGAGCTGCAGAAATCCGATATCCAAATCAGAAAATCCGAGTTGTTGCTTCAGCACATCGGCGAGCGGGCTAAGAGCGTCGTAGGCGTAGTAACTGCCAAACATCGCCAGGCTTACAAAGATCAGCACCATCCAGCGATAAAGGCGGCTGGGTTCGGGACGAAGGGCTTCGTGCATCAGCGCTCTTTTCGGAACAGATTAAAGTCCGGCCTCGTGAGCAGAGAAGAGTAGCAGAAGGCAGCTTCTAGCTTCTAGCGGCCAGCCTGTAGCTTCTCTCAGCGAAGTTGAAGGGATCTGGCGTTTATTCATGACCACCGCGCTTCGGGCGTCCTTCTGCGCGGAGCCGCTTTTCTGGCGGAGCGAAGAATCTCCTTAAGCGAAGTCAGCGCATCCCAATCCGGCCACCTTGAGTGGCACGGGAGATCCCCACCCGGCTGTAGTGCGCCGGGTTTCGGGATGACGCCAAAATAAAACGGCGGTGACCGATGAGGCGCGGCGGGCTTGGCCGAAAACCACCACCTTGGTGGAACTTGGCCACCAGACGCGCATTTGGCGGCTCGTGCAAACTTTCTCGCGCTTTCTTAACTTGGCGGAAACAATGCAATTAGGAAATTGATGATCGCGTCCGTCAATTGGAACTTGGGCTGCACGCTGCCGGGACAACGAGTTTGACCCTGGACCGGGATGTTTATGCTCAAATATCCGGACGGGGAACACCATCCAAAGGAGTGTCTCCCATGAGTTTCCGCATTTGTGGTCTGTCCTTTGCCTGTCTGCTGGTTGTCGCGCTCTCAACCCTTGGCTGCAACAACGCTCTGAATCCCTTGTGCGCTAGTTCGAGGCCAGCTCCGCTGATCGGTTCACTCTCGCCCAGCACGGTTACGTTTGCTGAAGTGCAGCAGGGCGTTGCGCTGACGGTGACTGGCAGCAACTTTGTTTCGGCATCGGAGGTGCTTATTAATACGACGCCTCTCAGCGCGACCGTAGTCAGCAATCAGCAAATGACCGTGAAGCTCACGCCCGATGTGATATCCGGCCCGGGGAAGGTAAAGGTGATGGTGCAAACTCCGAGTGGCAACACGGGAGACTTGGGATGCACCAGTGGAGGAAATAGCAGCGTGCTGATGTTAACCGTGAATTAAGTTCCGCAGGGAAGTAGATCGACGATCAGGAAGTCATTTTCAAGGAAACGGGGAAGTGCCTCGGCCCCAACAGGGCCGCTCTTCCAAGAGGAGGGCAAGCATTTACAAAACGACATGCATCGTGACTTTTACCAGCACCTTTGAAACGGCGGCATTGGCAAAATGATTGCTGATTAGAACGCTTAGCTTCCCACATAGCGCGCATAGAGACTGCGCGCCACAGCGGTGTCAGTGGTGCCTTTGATGATGGCGCGGCCGTCGGGAAAGAGCGTCATCTCGTAGGGGTCGCGCCAGAATTTCAGGACGAAATCGTTGTGGCGGACGGTGCCGTGAGGCTGGAGACGGCGGTCCATCTCAGCAAAATCGATGGGGCGGTGGCGCTCATGGATTTGCACCGAATTCCTGCCGCACAGCGTGATGTGCGGACGCGCTTCGCCGCCGAGATGAATGAAATCGCGCTGACCACAGGCTCGGCAACCGGGCCGGGGATTCGCAGCGGAGATTTCCGCATGCTGGTTGGTCCACACGTCGAAAGAAAGGAGAGAGCGCCGGAGAGCCGGATGATTCGCGCCACCGATCAGAATTTTGAGCGCCTCGGTCGCGGCGATTGATGCGACCAGACTCACTGCCGAATTGAGGATGCCGGAGGTCTCGCAGGTCTCAACCATGCCGCGCGGCGAGTCCGGGAAAATGCAAGCCAGACAGGCGGTTTGACCGGGCAGGATGTTCAGAGTGACGGCATAGCTTCCCACGGCGGCGGAATAAATCCACGGAAGAGAGCGTTCTACAGCGTAGTCGTTGATCAGGTAGCGAGTTTCGAAATTGTCGGTTCCGTCGAGGACGAGTTCCATGCCTTCGAGCAAAGCTTCTATATTTCCCGGGATGAGATCTTCAACTTTCGGCTCAACCGCGATCTGGGAATTGAAGGCCGCGACTTTGCGGACAGCGGCAATGGCTTTGGGAAGGGAGTCGGATGCGTCTTTTTCGTCGAACAGCGATTGGCGTTGCAGGTTGCTGGGCTCAACGTAGTCGCGATCGATGATGCGCAGAGTGCCGATACCGGCCCGCGCCAGCAGCCCCGCCAGGGCGGAGCCGGTGGCGCCGCATCCGACGATCGCCACTCGGGCGGTTGCGAGTTTTCGCTGGCCTTCGGCGCCGACGCCGCGAAACAGGATCTGGCGTGAATAGCGTTGGTCCAGATCGTGTTCGTCCAAGCAGCGTTCGTGCGGCGCGGAATTGTGCCGCGAAATTCGGTCAATTTGCGACTTTTGTGCCAAAGAGGTCACCAATGCCAGGCTCTAAAACCTTTATTATAAGTGGCTGGCTGGCCGGTGGATGATTGCCGGGCTTTCGGGAAAGCCCGAGCCCTAACCCTTCAAAAAGGGCCGCCGGGCGCATCCCATGGAATTTCAAATAGCGCCCGGCAAGGACACTGTTTGCTGAAACGGTACGCGCCACTTCTGACTGCGATGATCCTGCTGTGGTCTGCGGTCGTGGCGTCGGCGGCTGGAGGGAAGGCGGGTGGCTCTCCTGCATCGCAAGGGAATACATTGGGAGGTTCTTCTCCGTTGAATGCAACGCAATCGAGTGCGTCGCAGCCTAGCTCAGCCCAGCCCAGCTCAGCCCAGCCCAGCTCAACTCAGCCCAGCTCAACTCAGCAAAGTGCAACCCCGACGCAGTCGGAGCCTACGGGCCAGCAAGAACCGCCACTGCCGTCCCCGGCTGGAATTTCCGGGTACGAGGGGAAGGTTGTCGAATCGATCGAGATTCCAGGGGTTGCGGACCGCGATCGCGAGCACATTCTGCAGTTGCTGGCGCAGAAAGTGGGCGAACCGTTGGATCGAGTGCGCGTCCGCGACAGCATTCGCGCGTTGTATGCGACTGGGCGTTTCGCGGACATCCAAGCGGAAGTTTCGCCGTCCGGCCAGGGCGTTGCGCTCACCTTCACGACTTCGGCAAATTTGTTTGTGGGGGCGGTGCAGGTAGAGGGAGCTCCCGCGCATCCCACCTCGAACCAAATCGTCAATTCGTCGAAGTTGCAATTGGGCGAGCTTTGTACGCAGGAGAGGTTGCAGCGCGCGCTGGAGAACGTTCGGCAACTCATGCAGGAGAACGGTTACTACCGGGCTCGAGTCACCGAAGACAGTGTTTCGAACACGGCCACGCAGCAGGTGGACATTACATTTCATGTCAGCCGGGGGGAGCAGGCACGCGTGGGCGAGGTGAGAGTCACGGGCACCTCGGGCATGTCGTCTTTGGAAGTGCAGGACATCGCGCACGTGAATCGCGGAGACCGGGTGACGGCCGAGCGGGTGAGAGGTGCGCTGCAACGGCTGCGCAGGAAATTCCAGAAACAAAATCGCCCGCTGGCGCAGGCTTCGATTGCGCAGCAGCTCTACCATCCCGAGAACAATCGGGTTGACTTCGCGTTCCAGCTCGATCCGGGGCGGGTGGTAGTGATCTACGCGCGCGGCTTTCACATCAGCCATGGCGTATTGCGCAGGGAAATTCCAGTCTACGAAGAGAACGCAGTGGACGATGATCTGCTGAATGAAGGAAAGAGAAATTTGATCGATTATCTGCAAACGCGTGGCCACTTCGACGCCAAGGTAAATATTCTGAAAGAAAGTGACGCGACGACGCTGCGCGTGATTTATCAGATCGAGCCCGGACCCTTGCATAAGATGGTTCTGCTGGACATCACGGGCAATAAGAATTTTCTGGACACGGCAAAGCTGCGATCGTATCTGCAGATTCAGCAGGCGAGCCGCTTTGTCAGTCATGGACGCTACAGCGAAGCCCTGTTGAAGAGCGACGTTGCCACTTTGGAAGGGCTGTTTCGTGGCAGCGGATTTCGCCAGGTGCAGATTCAAACCAAAGTCGACGACAACTATCAAGGATCGGAAAATAAGTTGGCGGTTCACATCCACATTGAAGAAGGACTTCGAACCCGCGTAGCCGAACTGCACGTGCTGGGAGCGCAGAAGATCACGGCCAACGAACTTCCCGAGCTGAGCACGCGTCCGGGGCAGCCTTATTCCGAGCAGGATCTGGCGAACGATCGGGAGAGAATCCTTAATTTTTATTTCGATCACGGATTTCCCAATGCCACTCTGGAGATCAGCAGCAAGCCCGCGGAACAGCAGCCCAATTACGAAGACGTAACCTACACGATTCAGGAAGGCGAGCGCTTCACGGTGAATCGCGTGCTGGTGGCCGGAACCGAACACACGCGCGACTACGTGGTGAACCGGGAGTTGCAAGTGCACGAAGGAGAAGCGCTGAGCCAGCAAGATCTTCTCAGCACGCAGACCCGTCTTTACGATCTAGGAATCTTCAGCCAGGTGGACACGGCGGTGCAGAACCCGGAGGGAACCGATCCGCAGAAAAATGTGCTGGTGCAGGTGCAGGAGGCCAAGCGTTATACCTTCACGTATGGAATTGGATTGGAGTTCCAGACGGGGCAGCCCGGGGGACCGGCGGCCCCGCAAGGAACGACGGGAGTAAGCCCTAGAGTCGAGTTTGACGTGACCCGGCTCAACGTTGGCGGACGCAACCAGACGTTGACGTTCCAGTCGCATGTGGGACGCTTGCAACAGCGGGGGTTGGTCAGCTATGCCATCCCGAAGCTGTTCGACAACGATAAGTTCAAGCTCATCTACACGGCTTTTTACGACAACAGCCTGGATGTGGCTACGTTCACTTCGCAGAGACTTGAGGGAAAGGTCGACCTGCGGCAGCAATTTGGAAAATCCGGCGCAGAGGGAAATCGGGCGGGCCCGAACGCGATAACCTACCGCTACGATTTTCGCCTGGTGAAGGCCGGCCATTTCGCGAATAATTTCAGCGAAATTGCGCTGTTGTCTCTTCCGGCCCGAGTGGGCGGGCCCGGCTTCACCTTTATTCACGACAAGCGGGACAATCCGTTGGAAAGCACCAAAGGGAGCTACTTTACGCTGGATGGCTTTGCCTCTTCGACGCACTTCGGATCGGAAAGCGATTTCGGTCGCGCCCTAGGGCAGAACTCAACCTATTATGCATTTGGCGGAAAGGGTAGGGCCGGACGGCAATTCGTGTTTGCCCGCTCGACGAGCATTGGCCTCCAACAGCCCTTCGGAGGCACCAGGATCGTTCCGCCCGGAGCCTGTCCTACAAATCCGAATACGCACGAGTCCATCTGCCAGGGAATTTCACTGATCCCCTTGCCCGAACAATTCTTCGCTGGAGGCGGCAACTCTCATCGGGGGTTTGGGTTAAATCAGGCCGGCCCTCGCGATCCATCGTCAGGCTTCCCTATTGGCGGTACGGCGTTGTTCGTCAACAATCTGGAGCTGCGCTTTCCTCAAACTACGCTGCCTTATTTAGGGGAAGGATTCGGCTTTGCCATTTTTCACGATATGGGGAATGTGTTCACAGCGCCGCACGACATGTTGAAGGGAGTGTTACGGTGGCACCAGCAGATTCCCGACCAGTGTTTGGCCGGAAGTACACCAGACACTCGGTGCATTACGAACTTCGATAATTCTGGTTATGATTACACTTCGCACGCGGCTGGGCTCGGGATACGATACAAAACACCCATAGGGCCCCTGCGTTTTGACTTTGGATACAATCTGAATCCGACCCGGTATTTTCAGGTATTTACGTACCCAGTTCCGAACACTACGCCGCAGCAAATGATTTCTGTCCAAGAGACGCGGCGCCTGCGGCATTTCAACGTATTTTTCAGCATAGGTCAGCCATTCTAATGAATAGAGTTTGCAAAAAGATGGCCGCCGTTCTGGCGCTGGCTTTATCGATGGTGACGAGCGCCGTGTCCCCTGCTTCCGGTGCCAGCCAGGTGATCGACCGCATTGTGGCCACCGTCAATGGACACATTATTCTGCAGAGCGACTGGGATGAGGCCATGCGCTACGAGGCTCTGCTCAACGGCCGCGCGTTGAGCCAATTTACTGACGATGATCGCCGAGCCGTCCTCGACCGGTTGATTGATCAGGAACTGCTGGGGGAGCAGATGAAGTCGGCGTCTTTCGAGCATGCCTCGCAGTCTGAAACGGCCGCCCGAGTGGCCGAGGCGCGAAAGGACTATGCGGAGGCGGCGACCGATGAGGGATGGAAGTCAGTGCTGAGCCGGTTCGGATTGTCGGAAAAAGATGTGCTTGCGCATGTGCAGCAGCAGATCGATCTGCTGCGGCTGGTGGATGCACACCTTCGTCCCACGGTGCAGATCGATTCCAAGACCATCGAAGCCTATTACCGGGAGAAATTCGTTCCGCAATTGAAGCCATCCGTTGCGCCTGAGATTCCCTCGGCCGATGTCGCGGCCAAGATTCGCGAGCTGCTCACGCAGGAGAAGGTCAACGAGCTGCTGGTTTCGTGGTTGCAATCCTTGCGCTCGGAGAGCAAAGTGAGCGTGCCGGGCGGGAGCGGGGCTGGGGATGGAGTGCAGACGCGGTGATTCAGCAAGCTGCCAGACCTCCGCGCTGGTGGAAATTTCTGCTCTTGGTGATTGCTCTCGGCCTGGTCGCCTTGCTGGCCGCGATCTGGTATTCCACTACTGAGTCGTTTCAGGCCTACGTGCGCAAGCGGGTGGTCGCCGAAATCGAGCGGCTCACTGGGGGGCGCGCGGAGATTGGCAGCTTCCACGTTGTTCCCTTCCACATGCAGGTCGAATTGCGGAACATTACTGTGCATGGGAAGGAATCTCCTACAGCCGTTCCGCTGGCTCATGCGGACAGCCTGGTTGCGCATTTGAAAGTTATTTCGTTTCTGCGCACCGAGTTTGGCTTCCACTCGGTGATTCTCGAACATCCAGTAATTCACGTTGTCATTGGGCCTGACGGCGCCACCAATGTTCCCGCGCTACGGGTGCGCGAGATAACCTCGACACACCTTCCCATCGAGCAACTTTTCGCTCTGTCCATTGATCAGTTGTCCGTGCGCAACGGCGAAATGCTGTGGGCGGACCGGAAAATCCCCCTGAATTTTGCGGTTCATGACACCGGCTTGCAGATGAATTACCTGTTCCTGCGCCGCCGCTATGAAGGCCATCTCACGGTCGGCAAAGTCGATACTGCGGTCGAGGATTTCCGTCCGTTCGCATGGATGACGACCGTCGATTTCAGCCTGGCGCCCGACTTTGCCGACCTCAAATCCTTGCGCTGGAATTCCGGGCGGTCCTCTCTGGAGGTAACCGGACGGGTCAGCGACTTCCGCAATCCGCAGCTGGACGGAGATTATTATGTCCGCATCGATCTCGCGGAAGCGGCCGCGATTGTCCGTCGGCATGACCTGCGCGAAGGTAGCGCCGAGTTCAAGGGCAGCGGTCACTGGTCGCTGAATGAATTCGCCAGCTCCGGAACTCTGGCGTTGCGCGAACTGGGGTGGCAAAACAACCAGATTGCATTCAAGAGAGCGAGTGTGACCTCGGATTATGCGGTGACGGATGAGGAGATCAAGCTGTGGAAGCTGCAGGGAAAACTGTTGGGTGGGAGTTTCACTGGTGATGCTCAGATTGACAACTGGCTGCATAACGTGCCGTTGCCGCCGGGCAGAGCGAAGAAGAGCAGGGAAGACATTGCGGTAATGAGTGCGGCTCGGCCCCCGGGCAGAAAAAGCGAGAAGAAGAAGCTGCCGGGCGTACAAAGCGGCGCGGTGCATCTTCGTTTCCGAGATATTTCGGCGGCAGAGATGGCGGCAGCACTGAATGTGCCGGCGCATCCTCTGCATCGGTTTCATCCGGCAGGACTCGGTGCCGGTTCGGTGGCCGGGTTCTGGAAGGGATCGCCGAAAGAGGCCGAAATCGCTTTTGCCGTGGATGTGAATCCGCCCGCGCATTCCGCCGCGGGGGAATTGCCAATCACGGCCCATAGCAAAGGTACATATCGCGCGGGGAGCGACTCGCTGGAACTTGCTGAGTTCAACTTGTCGACGCCGGCGTCGCGGGTTCGCGCCTCCGGGATTTTAGCGGCTACTTCGACGCTGCACATTTCCGTTTCGACATCCAATCTAGAAGAGTGGAGGCCGCTGGTAACCGCGCTGGGCGGGCCCGCCAACCTCCCGTTTCGGGTAAATGGCAATGCGACGTTTAATGGCGTTGCCGAAGGCACGTTGTCGGAGCCGACGGTGGCAGGCACGCTGGCGGCCGAAGACTTCCTATTCACCATGCCGGCGATGTCCCGCACCCCGGCGCAACAGGTGCACTGGGACTCCCTTGCGGCCAGTATTCAACTCTCTTCGCAGGAGCTTGCGCTGCGCGGAGGCTCGCTGCGGCGCGGGGAGACGAGCGCAGACTTTGAGGTCAGCGCGGTTCTGCAAAATAGGCAATTCACTGATGACAACCCTTACACCGCGCGGGTGAATCTGCACCACGTGGACGTGGCCTCGACGGCGGTCCTGGCCGGGTTCGATTATCCCGTGTCGGGGACTGCGGACGTCTCGGTTCAGGTTGCCGGCACGCGGGCGCATCCACGGGCGCAGGGACACATTCACGCGGTGAATGCTGCGGCCTATGGCGAAGCCATCGAAAAGTTCGACGCCGATCTTCGAATCGAGGGCAGCGAAACTGCGCTCAACGATATTCAACTCACCCACGAGGACGCGTCGGTTTTCGGCAGCGCCGCTTATACACCGTCAACGCGCAGTTTCCGGCTTGACCTGATAGGGAAAAATTTCGACGTGTCCCGCATTCGCCAGATCCATCTGGACCCCTTGCCCATGGAGGGCCGTGCTGACTTTCGGTTGCAGGGGTCGGGCCCGCTCAGTATGCCAGTGATAAACGCCTCCGTGCACGTAGCCGACCTCAAGCTTGATCATGAACTCCTGGGCGGGCTGGATTTTGGGGCCACAGCCAACGGCGGGGACCTGCGCGTAACCGGGCACTCTGAATTTCCTCACGGTACGCTTTCCATTGGGGGAAGCGTTGGGATGCACGGAGACTATCCTGCGAACATTACGGTGCAACTGGATCGTGTCGATCTGGACCCCTTGTGGCGCGCCTATTTGGGCCAACAGCTCACGGGACACTCCGCGTTTGGCGGTTCTGTGACGATGCGTGGTCCGTTGCGCTATCCGCGGCGGTGGACGCTCGACGGCAGTGCAACCGATGTGGCGCTCGACGTGGAGTATGCCAAACTTCACAATCAGGGTCCCTTGCCGTTTACCTATGCGGACCAAACCATTCACATTGAACCCGGGCACATGGTGGGAGAGGGTACGGACGTGGTTGGACATGGTTCGATTCATTTTGTGGGGGGACAGGAACTCGATCTCTCGGCCGACGGACAAATCGATTTGAAATTTCTCGGCAGCATGGTTCCGGATCTCACCGCTTCGGGCCTGACGACGATCCATATGACGCTCGGAGGCACGCTGAGCGGCCCGCTGCCGCAAGGCAGCATCGAGGTCAAAAACGGCGCAGCCAATTATGCGGGGCTGCCTAGCGGCCTGAGCGAGATGAATGGCTCACTGTCGTTCACGCGGGAGCGTATTCACATCGATCAGCTCGCGGCTCGAACCGGCGGCGGAACGATGGACTTGAAAGGCGACGTTACCAATTACAACCGGCAGCTCAATTTCAACCTTACAGCGATAGGGAAGGACGTACGGCTGCGCTATCCGCCGGGCGTCAGTTCGACCGCGACCGCGGAGCTGCACTGGGTGGGGAACCGCTCCACCTCTTTGGTTTCCGGGGATGTCATGGTCACGAAGCTGGCGGTGACGCCCGGTTTTGATTTCGGTTCGTACCTGGAGCGAAGCCGGCAGTCGGCGGCAATTACGCCGGCCAATTCCCCACTCTACAACCTGAAACTGGATGTGGGGGTACATACCGCGCCCGAACTCCAGATGAAGACCGCGGTAGCGCGTCTATCCGGCGATGCGGATTTACGGCTGCGTGGGTCGGTGGCGCGTCCCAGCGTCCTGGGACGGGCTGACATTCTGGAGGGTGATGCCACCTTCAATGGCATCAAGTTCCGGCTGGAGCGCGGCGATATTACATTTGCCAATCCCGTGGCCATTGAACCGCAGCTCAACCTGGAGGCCACGACTCATGTACGCAACTACGATCTTGACGTTACGGTTACCGGGACGCCTGACCGGTTGGCGGTCAACTACCGCTCGGAGCCGCCTTTGCCCAAGTCGGACATCATCGCGCTGCTGGCGCTGGGCCGCACCAGCGAGGAGTCAGAGCAGTTGCAGCAGCAATCTGGTCAGGGCCTGTTTACCGACGAGGCCACCGACCTGATCATCAACCAGGCCATCAACTCGACCGTGAGCAGCCGCATGCAAAAGCTGTTCGGAGTCAGCCGGATCAAAATCGATCCCCAGGGCCTGACCACGGAAACCAACCCTACGGCGCGCGGTCCGCAGGTCACCATCGAGCAGCAGTTCGCCAACAATATCTCGCTCACCTACAGCACCAACGTATCCCAGAGCTCGCAGCAGATTATTCAAGGTGAATATTACGTCAACCGGAGTATTTCGGTGGTGGGCACGCGCGATCAGAACGGCGTGGTCAGCTTCGATATCCGCGTTCGGCAGCGCAAGAAATAGAATTTCTCTGAAGGGTTGATATCCCAAAACTCCGCATGAATTCCTCTGGGGACACCGCCGGATTTTCGAATTTGCGGCTGCGCATGGTCGATTCGCAACTGCGGGCGCGCGGGTTGGGCGATGAACGTGTGCTCGGCGCCATGTTGCGGGTGCCGCGTCACGAGTTCGCGCCGGAGCATTATCGCGATCAGGCATATGAAGACCATCCTTTGCCGATCGGCGAAGGGCAGACGATCTCTCAGCCCTACATCGTTGCTCGGATGCTGGAAGCTGTGGCGCTTTCGCCCACCCACCGAGTCCTCGAAGTTGGCACCGGATCAGGCTATGTGACGGCGCTACTCGCGGAACTGGCGGCGCAGGTTTTCTCGGTGGAGCGGCACGTCGCGCTAGCGGACGCAGCCGGAGAGTTGCTCGGCCGCCTGGGGTACACCAATGTGAAAGTGCTGGTGGGCGATGGAAGCCGGGGCTTTGCAGAAGCCAAGCCCTACGATGTGATCGTCGTTTCAGCGGCAGCCGCCGAAGTGCCGCGCGCTTTGCTCCAGCAACTTGCTCAGGATGGGCGAATGATTATCCCCGTGGGGCCAGCTGATTCTCAGCAGCTGCAGTTGATTCGCATGGAAAACGGCCAGCCGACAACAGTTTTACATGACCTCTGCCGGTTTGTGCCGTTGGTTTCGGGATGACAGGTATTAGATGTTGGGCATTCCGAGGTCAGTCTTTCGTAATCGAAGGCTTAGCTCGCGTCAGAGTAGCGCCCGTCCCACCCGCCTTCCCAGTCAGGCGTTCGGCTGAAAATACTCTTGACCGGTCGCCGCTCTTAACGTCACTACACTTGACCCTCGATTACAATTTACGCGTGCCCATCCTGCGCAACCTGCGCGTCACCCTGGAGATGATCAAGTGGGAGCACTCCATTTTTGCGCTGCCGTTTGCGCTGTGCGGGGCGATGCTCGCGGCCGGGGGACTGCCTACGGCACATCAATTCGTCTGGATCGTGGTTGCCATGGTCGCGGCGCGTTCCGCCGCGATGGCATTCAATCGATTGGCGGATGCTGCCATCGATGCCGCCAATCCGCGCACCAGCACGCGGGCATTGCCCGCGGGACAGTTGACCCCCGGGTTTGTGGCCACGTTCGTTGTTGTCTCCAGCGGCATTTTCATGCTGGCTGCGAGCCAGCTGAATCGGCTCGCTTTGGAGCTTTCTCCGGTCGCGCTGGCAGTGCTGCTGCTTTACTCTTACACCAAGCGGGTGACGCGCTGGTCGCATCTGGTGCTGGGATTTGCGCTCGGCATCGCCCCTGCGGCGGCGTGGATCGCGGTGCGAGGCTCGCTCGACCCGCGCATCCTGCTGCTTACGGCTGCCGTGACTTTTTGGGTGGGCGGCTTCGACGTTCTTTACGCCTGCCAGGACTTCGATTTCGACCGGCAAAGCGGTCTGCACTCCATTCCGCGATATGCCGGGATTCGCGCCGCACTGTGGATCGCGCGCGGTTTCCATGGAGTAATGGTCGGTCTGCTGATTGCACTGCTGATCGCATTCGGGATGGGGAAGCTGGCCGCGTGTGGAGTGCTCGCGGTGATCTTGCTGCTGCTCTATGAACACTCTTTGGTGCGGGCGAACGACCTGTCGAAATTGAATGCGGCCTTCTTTACCATGAATGGCGTCATCTCGGTGCTGTTCTTTGTGTTTGTTGCAGGAGACTTGCTGCTGCGGAAATAACTGCTGCGTGGTTTTATGTGGAGCGGGCACTCTTGCCAGCTGACTGAGCGGCAAAAAAATAGCGGGCAAGAGTGCCCGCTCCACACCCAGCAGAACGATCTATTCCATGACAGAGACCGCCGAGGAAATTATTTTCCTTGATTTGTTCTTCTCCGTGTCTACGTGCCTCCGTGGTGAAAACGACTGCGTTATTGGGTGACCCTTAGAAGCAACATGGTGCCGCTTTCCACCTTGACGTTGTTTTTCTCCGAACTCAAGACCGAGCCCTGAGTCGGGTTTTGCGCCGGTTGAAGCTTCAGATTCGAAATGCCCACGACACCCTGCGTGTTCCCGTTGATAGCCGGAGGCGGTCCGCTTTGCGACTGAGCGTCAGTGTTACCGGTTGGGGATGATTGAGGCTGGGGCTGCCTAGGCTCGGCACCTGCTGGGCTGTGCCCGCCGCCCATTGGCGATGCCGCGGCGGCGGCGCCGCTGGCGGGAGCGGTCTGATCGACTCCGCCTCGGCTATTCGCATCGCTGCTGGGAGGAGCGATGACCGCCTGAATCGACATCGGCAACGACACTTCTCTGTCCTTTAGGACGGCGCGGTCAAAGGCGATGCCGACCTGCGACTCCTTCTGCTCTTTGTTACGGGGCTGCGCCTCGGTCACGTGTCCCATCACTTTCGTGTCCTTGGGAATCATTATTTCGCCGCTAGTCGTTTTCAGATCCATGGTGACTTTTGCCACTACTTCGTCCCCCGGCTTGGCCTTCTTAGCGTCGATGGTCTTGGTTAACTGCACTGGGATCACGCTGCCTGGTGCAATTCGATGCTGCCCTGCGGTCTGATCCGTCGCGGTAGGCGCGGCGGCGGATTCGGTTGCCTGCTGAGATTGCGCGGCCGAGGGCTGCGGCGACGCGTCGCGGGCTGGCTGTGCCTCGGGCTGGGATGGCGACGCGCTCGGGGGCTGGGCGGGCGGCGAGTCTTGAGCGAACGAAACCGTGCAGAGCAACGCTCCGATTACGAGCCCAGCAGTAAGGATGTTTTTCATGGCCAATCTCCTTCGTGTGCAATTTTCGAGGAAGGCGCGCAGAAACGCGTATTGTTCTGTAGATGCAGTTTCCAGGCCATAGGTAGACAAGGAATTCTAGCCGTCCTCAGCGGGCAGTGCGTCCGCTGAATCAGCGCTTTCACTAGCGAATTTCACTAGCGAATCATGGTCTTCGGCAGCGTCCTGCGATATCATCAAAGGGATGTCGGTCGCACGATTATCCCACTCTTTCCAGACTGATGATCGGCGCCTCACGCCGATTCATGAGAAAGTGCTTGCCCGCAAGCGGCTTGATGCCGATGATGCCCTCGCTCTGTATCGCACCGGGGACATTCTCGCCCTTGGCTGGATGGCGAACAGCGTGCGCGAGCGCTTGCATGGAGACAAGACATACTTCAACGTCAACCGGCACATCAATCCTACGAATGTGTGCGTGGCGGCGTGCCGCTTGTGCGCCTTTGGACGAAAGAAGGACTCGCCCGGCGCCTACACCATGGCGCTTGAAGAGGCTTTCGAAACTGCGGCCTCCGGTTACTCCGAGGCGGTCACGGAATTTCACATTGTGGGCGGATTGCATCCCGATCTGCCGTTTCAGTATTTTTTGGACCTTTGCTCCGGCCTGAAGCAGCGCTTTCCGCAGGTGCATCTCAAGGCATTCACCATGGTCGAGGTCGCGTATTTATCGAAGCGAGCGAAGCTGTCGATTCGCGAGACCCTCCAACAACTGAAAGCATCGGGGGTGGACTCACTGCCCGGCGGCGGGGCTGAGATTTTCGCCGACCGCGTGCGCCACATTATTTGCGATCACAAAATTGACGGCAGCCAGTGGCTCGAAACCGCCAAACTGGCGCACCAGATGGGGCTGAAATCGAACGCTACCATGCTCTACGGGCACGTCGAAAACGATGAAGACCGCGTCGACCACCTGCTCAAACTGCGCGCGCTGCAAGATGAGACGGGCGGCTTTCAGACTTTTATCCCGCTGGCCTTCCATCCCGATAATACGCCGCTGCAGCATCTGCCGAAAACCACTGGCATGCTCGACATCAAGCAGATCGCGGTGAGCCGGCTGGTGCTCGACAACTTCCTACACATTAAATCGTATTGGCAGATGATGACTGCGAAGATCGCGCAGATTTCCTTGCGTTTCGGCGCCGACGATATGGATGGCACGGTGATCGAAGAGAAGATTTATCACGATGCCGGCGCGACCACTCCGCAGGGCATGCGTCGTGAAGAACTGGAGCGGCTCATTCGCGCCGCTGGCCGCGAGCCGATCGAACGCGACACGCTCTACCGGCCAGTGACGCGGACGGAGACGTCGGTTACAGTCGCCGTGTAGAAACGCCAGGCTCGACTCGAGGTGTGAGCTCGGCGTGCCGCATCTGAGCCGGGTGCGCCGCAGTTAATTTATGCAACTCCTCCGGCGACGAGTTCAGCAGATTCCGTAGTAGCGCCACTTCGGCGATGATTCCCGCGTGCAGCGCGGGATCCACGTCGGGGGCGAACAGAGGAGAATGATTCGAGGGAAGGTGGGTACCCGATGCTTTCGCCTCCGCGAACTTTTCGGGATCGGCGCCGCCCAGGCTGAAATAGAAACCGGGAACTCCCTGCTCGATGAAGTAAGAAAAATCCTCCGAAGGCGTGATGGGCTCGGCAGTTACAACTTTATCTTTCCCGAGGGCGGCTTCGAGAGGCGCTCTGAGCCTTTCAGCCAGCGCAGGATTGTTGTAGACGAGATCGGTTCCCTCATAGCGTTCCACTAGAGGTTCTTTCGGCGCGCCGGCCGCGATGGCTTCGGCGTTGGCGATGCGGGTGATGGCGGCGAGAATCTGCTTGCGAACATCTTGCTTGAAGGTCCGCACGGTTAATCCCATTTCCGCGTGGTCCGGAATAATGTTATTTTTCGTCCCCGCCTGGATGTAGCCGACCGTCACCACGGCCATTTCGCCGGGTTTGACTTCCCGGGACACGATGGTCTGCAGCGCAAGAATCGTCCGCGCCGCAATCACAATGGGATCGACCGCTGTGTGCGGCGCGGAGCCGTGCCCGCCTTTGCCGTAGATCGTGAGGCGCACGGAATCCGAATTGGTGTTGTAAACGCCCGGGGTGATTGAGGCCATCCCCGCGGGCAGTTCGTTGCCGACGTGCAGAGCTACAGCGACATCTGGCTTGGCGAAACGCGTGAACAATCCGTCTCGCAGCATTCCCTCCGCGCCGGCGATGGTCTCCTCCGCGGGCTGACCGATTAGCATGAGGGTTCCGTGCCAGGTAGTCTTGCTGCGTGCCATGATTTCGGCCGTGCCCAGGATTGCCGCCATGTGCAGATCGTGGCCGCAGGCGTGCATTACCGGAACATCGTGCCCGGCATCGTCTTTGGCGTGGACTTTGCTCGCGTAGGGCAGACCGGTCTTTTCTTCCACGGGAAGCGCATCCAGTTCGGTACGCAGCATTATGGTCGGGCCGCTTCCGTTTTTGAGGATGGCGACTACTCCTGTGCCGCCGACGTGTTCGGTCACTTCGTATCCGGCGCTACGCCAGCGCGCGGCCAGCTTCGCCGCGGTCTCGGTCTCGTGCGCCGAAAGCTCTGGGTTCTGGTGCAGGTCGAGGTAGAACGCGTGAGCCTCAGGATACACGCTGTCAACTTCTTTTAAGGAGGGAACTTGCGCGCAGGCAACAGCGCTGAGCAAAGCCAATAGTGGCAATCTGAACCGGAGCATGGCCGGGATCATATCGTGCATTTGAGACGGTCTGCAAACCAGCGCTGCAAATCAGATGTGCCGATTAGAGGAGCAAATCAGGTTCTGCCAATCCGGTCTGCAAACCGCGATTCGCAGAAATTCTCCAAACTGCAACGAAATCCCGAAAGCGAACATCCTAAAATATTCAGCAGCCGCACAATTCTGCGTTTCAATTTTTCTCCGGGTGTACAATCGCCCTAAGAAAAGCACTTGGTTGCGCACTTCGCGAGTAAGGCCGAGGCGCTATGAACGTCCACGTCAGTTACCGACTTCATAAAATTCCCGCCGTAGAAAAAGATATTCAGCATCAAATCGAAAAACTGCAAAAACGACTGCAGGTTTTCCGGCCAGAACTCGTCCACCTGAAGGGGGTGGTGGAGGAGATTTCGGCGCGCGAGGGGACCAGCGTTTCGCTGAACCTGCGCTTGCCGTCGGGGCAAATGGCGGTGCAGTCTTCGGCTCCAACGGCTGCGGCTGCGGTGAAGGGAGCGTTTGAGGATCTGCTGCAGCAGGTCAATAAGCACAAAGAAATTTTGCGTGCTTCGCACAAGTGGCAGCGTGGGAAGCGCGGAGACAGCGCGCGGCCGAGTGCAGTAGTGAGTGAAGTCCCGTTCGAACAAACCTTGGCCGCCGTGTTTCCGGAAACGATTTCGGCGGACGATATTCGTTCTTATGTGAACATCAATCTGGCGCGACTGGAGCGCTTTGTTGAACGTGAAATCTATTTCCGCGAAGCCCAAGATTCGATTGCCCCGGACAGAGTTTCGAAAGAAGAAGTGATTGATGAAACTATCGCCGCCGCTTTGGGCGACGGTCAGGAGAAGCCGGAACGGCTGGCGCTCGAACCCTGGCTCTACCGCCTGGCGCTGCGGGCGCTTGACGAACTTTCGCGAACCGAGGAAAGCAATGGAAACGCCAGGCCGTTGGAAGATTCCGCGCGCCGGCGCAACGTGAAGGCCAGCGATGAGCCCGAGTTGCAATTTCATCAGCCTGACGAATCCATCACTGGAGCGACGGTGATTCCCGACGGGCGTGTCGCCACGCCGGAACAGATTCTCGCTTCGGACGAATTGCTGCGCCTGATTGCGTCGTCCCTGCGCGATCTGGGCTCGGGTCCGCGCGAGGCTTTCATCTTGCACGCCATCGAAGGCTTTAGCGTGGATGAGATTGTGGCAATTACAGGTGTTCCGGCCGAGAGAGTGCTCGCCTTTGTTTCGGCCGCGCGCGACCACTTGCGTAAGACGCCAGGACTAGCCAAGCAGTTTCCGCCCCGGCTCGCTCCGACCGGCACCGCATAAATCAATCGGCACTTTTGGGGGAATTATCCATGAGTATTACCTGCGAACAAATCCGAGAATTAGCTGAATTCCGAGATGAAAAATCCTCCGCACTCACTTTTTATTTTCAACCGGCCACGCCCCGCAACAAGGCGCACAAAGAAGACATGATTCTGATTAAGGATCTGGCGCGCGAAGCTCTGCGCGGCCTCGAAAGCCAGGGCAAGAAGGAGTGCGCGCGCGCCGACATGGATCGCATCTTGCGCCTGGCGGCCCAATTGCGCAGCAACGGGGCGCATGGCAAGGCTGTGTTTGCCTGCTCCGCCCACAATATCTGGCGCGAATACGATGTGCCTGCAAGCTTACCGGGGACGCAAATCTTCGTGGATCGCCACTTCCATCTCAAGCCAATTGCCCACCTGCTGGGCGCTTTTCCGCTGCTGGGGGTGGTATTGGTCGACCGGCATCGGGCTCGCATTTTCGATCTTCGCCTGGGCGAGTTGACCGAACGCGAAGATTTGTTCCATCCGCTGTCCCGCAGAGGCCGCAGCGACGGCTTTGCCGGATACGATGGCGGCCACGCACAACGCCGGGTCGAAGACGAGGCTCGCCAGCATTTTAAAAATGTCGCGGAGGCGCTAAAAGCTTTGTTGGAAAAAGGGATCTTCAAGAAATGGATTCTCGCCTGTCAGGATGCTCAACTATCACTGCTGGAGCCGCAACTGCATTCCTATGTGAAACAGGCACTTCTCGGCCGATTCCACGCCGATGTCGGTCACATCAGCAAGGAGCAGATTCGCGCCCACGCGCAGCAGATCCTGGAGCAATGGCAGAACGATCGCCGTCGCGAACTTGTCGAGCAGGTATTGGAACAGGCGCGCAGCAACGGACGCGGTGTTACCGGATTGCGTCGAGTGTTGCACTCCCTGGAATTAGGAGAGGTGCAGACTCTTTTGCTGGGGGAAAATCTTCAAGGTCATGCCGTCGAATGTCCAGGATGCGGGCATATTGACGCCCATCTCGTCAGCTCCTGTCCGGTTTGTGCCCGGTCGACCCAAGAGGTTGTCGATGTCGGCGAAGCGATTCTGCCGTGGGTCATTCGCCGCGATGTCGAAACGTTTTATCTGAAGGACGACCCGGAATTCGACAAGGTCGGCAATATCGCCGCCTTACTGCGCTTCCGTTCGGAAAATGTGCAGCCCATCTCGACGGCGGTGGCGGATCAATTGGAGAAGGCGGGGGCCGCGTATCCTGGCCGGCTTCGAAGATTTGCCAGCCGGTGAAGCTGAGATGGCCAGAGGTGCGGTAGAAAAATTCCCAGGCCGTCCGCTCCCCGGCTACCTGGATGGACTTTCCGGATTGTCGCTTGCAACTAAGACCCACGCAGTCCCGCCGAGAATAATGCCTGAGCCGATTCCGATGATGAAAGGTAGGTTCCAGCGAAGCGATGAAGCCCACTCTGTTGTGCAGCCGGCGACACACCAGAGCACTGCTAGTGCTGGCGATGGTTGCCGTTGTATCTCCTCATGCGAGCGCGCAACAGCCCGTGGACTGGATTCGCAAGAATGCCATTCCTCTACAAACTGTCGAGGCCGGCAATGGGTTTAATGACATGCAGCCGCTCAAGAAAGTTGTGGGCGACGCGCGAATCGTCGCCCTCGGCGAGGCGACACACGGCACGCGCGAATTTTTCCAGCTCAAACATCGAATGATCGAGTTCTTGGCAAGCCAAATGGGTTTCACCATCTTCTCGATCGAAGCAAATATGCCGGAGGCATATCGCTTAAACGAGTTTGTTTTGAACGGCAACGGCGACCCAAAACAACTTCTGAAGGGGATGTATTTCTGGACATGGAACACCGAAGAGGTTCTGAACATGATCCTCTGGATGCGCGAGTTCAACCGCTCCGGAAAGGGGAGGATCGAGTTCACAGGGTTCGACATGCAAACACCGACGATAGCAATGGATATCGTGCGGACGTTCGTGACGGCGCATGATCGAACTTATGAAGCGACGCTGAATCTGATCTACAGCGAGATTGCACTCTCCCAAAAGCGAAGCCAGACTGGCTTTGGAGTGGCGACCACTACGTTTCCGGTGAAGACCGCCGCCGGCAAGCACATCACATACAGCGGCTACATCAAGACTGAGGGCATCACGGAAGGTTATGCCGGACTCTGGTGGCGGGTAGACGGTGAAAAAGGCAAGATCCTGGCGTTCGATAACATGCAGGATCGCGGCGTCACCGGCACTACGCCCTGGACTCGCTACGAGGTTTCTCTCGACGTTCCGGCCAATGCAGCCAACATCAACTTCGGCGTACTTCATTCGGGGAACGGTACCGCATGGTTCGATTCCCTGGACATCAAGCTCGACGGCCAGCCCTTCACCGATCCTTCCGCCTTCGATCTCGACTTCGAATCCAGTCCGCCCCACGGCTACTACATTGGCGGTCGGGGCTACCAGGTAACGACCGACAACTCGATCGCCCACAGCGGAAAGCAGAGCCTTCGAAGTACGCGTCTGCCTGAAAACTCAGAATCCAATTCGTCGGCCGCGAAAGTTTCTAACCACGAACTCGCAGTGCAATGCCGGAGCGTCCTCGAGCATCTGACGAAGGGTCGCTCCGAGTATGTGCGTGCGGGTGTAGAGGCTGAGGGCGCCGACTGGATCATTCAGAACGCCAGAGTGGTGATGCAGTTCGCCCTGATGCAGGCCGGCGAACAAACCCGCGACCGGAGCATGGCGGACAATGTCGAGTGGATCGCAGCCCATAATCCCGGCTCGAAGATTGTACTGTGGGCTCACAATGGCCACATCAAGTACAGCAACCCTCCTGGATTCGATCCCATGGGCGGGTTCCTGCACAAGAAGCTCGGGCAGCAATTAGTTAACTTCGGGTTCTCCTTCAATGAAGGATCGTTTCGCGCGATCGAGACCGGAAAAGGGATGCGCGAGTTCACGGTTCATCCGCTGGCCGAGGAAAGCCTGGATCGTGCGTTGGCATCCGCCGGCTTCCCATTGCTCGCGCTTGATCTGCGTCAGATCCCCAAGACAGGGCCGGTCGCGAAATGGTTTGCTGAGCCTCATCCCATGCGAAGCATCGGCGCAATGTACGACGAGAAAAGTCCGGACTCCCCAATGTATGTGGCGACGGAAGTTTGGCCCCAGGACTACGACGCGATCCTGTTCGTGGAGAAAACGACTGCCGCGCGACCCATGAGTGAGAGTGAGCGGTGAATGGGGACGACAAGAAAGCCGGAATGCCTCACGAGTATTTGTGGCTGTCCATGGATCGACTTCCGCAATGCGGAAACCAGTGTGTTTATTGACTCCAGCGAGGGGTAGCACTATGTCACACCTTCCTGGAGCCCGTAGCATTGATGTGAGCGACCGAATCCGAGGTGGTCTGCACCACGTCGCCGGAAAAGAAGGCCGACGATCTCGCGATCGTGTTGCCATTGAGCAATGCTGTCCCATGACTGCACAGCATGGCGCCAGGTTGGGCTGCCGCGAGCAAAGTAATTGGAAAAATGATGACCATCAGACAGCTTAGGATCTTCAAGTAGAAAGCCCTCGTCATTGTTGCACGCAAGTTATGATCGGAGCGCCCATTTCCCACCCCGGTGCGCCCTTTCGTCGAATGTATCCTCCCAGGTTGTCGGCAGTCGATGCTTTATGGCGTTCGGTTGCTCTTCGGACTGGAGAACTGCCGCGTGGAATCTTCTGAGCCAACTTTTCCTCAGCGACGGCGCCGGTATGTTCCTCCGCACTTTCCCTCGAATCCAGCGGCCAAAGTATGCAATTCCGTGTGGTAAAATCAAGGCGTTGGATGCTAGCCCCCCCGATTCATCCCGGAAAATTTCATGACAACCTATTCTGCCGCCGACACCTCTGTGGATCAACTCAAGACCAGAATTCAGAAGCGCCAGGCTCGTGTGGGCATCATTGGCATGGGTTACGTCGGGTTGCCGCTGGCTTTGCTGTTCAGCGAGCAGAAATTCCCGGTGACCGGCTTCGATATTGACGCCCGGAAGATAGAGACCCTGGCGAAAGGCGGTTCGTACATCTACCGCATCGCGCCGGAAGAGGTTCAGGCGGCCAAAGCGAACGGCTTTTCCGCCACTGCCGACTATTCGCAAATCACTGCGATGGACGCGATTATCATCTGCGTGCCCACGCCGTTGAATGAGTACCACGAGCCCGATCTCAGCTTCATCACCTCCACCACGCACTCCATCGCTCCTCATTTGCGCGCCGGGCAGTTGGTGATACTTGAGAGTACGACCTACCCCGGCACCACTGAAGAAGTGATGATCCCGATCCTGGAAAAGGAGAACAAGGGCGGTCTCAAAGCCGCTCGGGACCAGGCAGTCACGGGGAACGAGTTTTTTGTTGCCTTCTCGCCCGAACGCGAGGACCCCGGCAATACTACAGTGGCGCGCCGCGACATTCCGAAGGTCGTGGGCGGATTAAACCCGCAAGCCTCGGAGCTTGCCGGCGCCCTTTATGGGTCCATCTTCAATCGAACCGTTCCCGTGTCATCCCCCGCTGCCGCGGAGATGACCAAACTGCTGGAGAATATTTACCGCTGCGTGAATATCGCGCTGGTGAACGAACTCAAGCTTTTGTGCCTGCGCATGGGCATCGATATCTGGGAGGTCATCGCGGCCGCTTCCACCAAGCCGTTCGGCTTTCATCCCTTCTATCCCGGTCCGGGTCTGGGCGGGCATTGCATTCCGGTCGATCCCTTCTATCTGTCGTGGAAGGCCAAAGAGTGGGATTTCCGCACTCGCTTTATCGAGCTTGCAGGAGAAATCAACACCAACATGCCGTACCATGTTCTGGCTTCGGTCGGCAGTGCCCTGAATCGCCACAAGAAGTCTGTGAACGGCGCGCGGGTCTTGGTTTTGGGCGTGGCCTACAAGAAAGACATCGACGACCTGCGGGAGTCGCCCTCGCTCACCATCATCGAACTCCTACAGAAAGATGGAGCTCAGGTCAGCTACCACGATCCCTATTTCCCTTTCATCGGCAAAGGGCGGAAGTACGACCTGCAAATGACATGCGCGGAGTTGAAAGACTTGGGGCAATACGACTGCGTCCTCATTGTGACCGACCATTCCGATTACGACTATGGCAAGATCGTTCAGGAGGCCAAGTTGGTGGTCGATACCCGGAATGCCACCCGGGGAATCGTCAGCACGAAGATTGTTCACTGCTGACGCGGGAGCTTTGGAACCGCGACTACTGGGAATCTGTTTACCCTAGGATGTAGGTTTTGGTTGATTTCCGTGAATGCTCCCCCGCTCGATTAAAACAGAGATGTCTTAACTTATTGATACCAAAAGGCCTTGATGCCTTTCCGTGGGTGACGGAATGGCCTTTCTCGTGCATGAATGAAGCGGGAATAGTACACTCTGTTTGGACCCGCCCTACGAGGTTTCCATCATTTGAAAAGATTGGGAAAACCTTTACAGTCGGATCGGGTTTCTGGACACAAAACAACGAATTGACTATGGCGCCTCCGTCTCGCGAATTGGGCCTGTTCTCGTCGCTCCCCCGTTGGGAAATGCCGTGGTCCGACTTTCTGTTAAGCTACGGCGTTCAAGCAGTTGTCGTGGCAATTTTTGTGTGGATCCCTATTCTTCACCCCGAGATCCTGGAGCGCCCCAAGCCTGACTATCATGCGATCGAGCTGGTACCCACGCCAGTTCCGGTGAATCACCAGCAGCAAAGGCAGCTTCCTAAACGGATTGAGGTGGCCAAGCTCGATCCCCCTCCCGCCGCTATGCGTTTGCCGGTTCCTCAACCTCAGCCCAAACCGAAAGTAGAAGAGGCGCCGGTTCCCGAAGTAAAGGTGGCGGTGCGGAAACTTGACCCGATTCCGACGGCCGCTCCGGTGATTCCCAAGGCACCTGTACGGACCAATGTTTTTTCCACCGGCAGCTCGGCGCCGCAGACGACTGACCGCGCGCCGCAAAAGGTGCAGACCGGCGGCTTCGGTGATCCCAACGGCGTCCCGGCCAAGGCCAGTCAGAATAAGGCGATCAACATCGCGCAGGCTGGCGGATTCGACATGCCCACTGGATCAGGTTACGGGAACGGAACGGGAGGAGCGCATGGCGCCCGCGGCGTGGTTGCCAGCACCGGATTCGGCGGCGGCGTTGCTACTGGAAACGCCCGCACTTCATCTGCGGGAACAGTGCGCGAAGCCGGATTCGGCGATGCCGATGTGGCTGCTCCTCCGACAGTTCAGTCGCGTCCGGCAGCCCCAGCAGCGGCTAAAATGGTCCCGGCGGAAATCCTTTCCAAGCCGGTTCCCATCTACACTGAAGAAGCCCGTGCCAAGAGAATTGAAGGCGAAGTCCTTCTCGAAGTCGTACTGGAAGCTGGCGGAAGGCTACGCGTGATACGAGTAGTGCGCGGACTGGGGCATGGTCTGGATGACGCGGCGGTGCATGCCGCCGAGCAGATTCGCTTCAAACCGGCCCTGAAAGACGGCCAACCCTCGGACTCGACGGCCGTGTTGCACATTATTTTTCAGTTAGCTTAATTTTTCGGTTCGCTCTAATCTTGAGTTGGGCCGATTGATTCCCAGAAGGTTCTTTATGCAAATCCGTCGTTCGGGCTCGGTATTGGTTCTGGTTTTGGGTTGCGTATTGGCGGTACAGGCACAGGATCCTCCATCCGCCGCGGTACCGACTGGGTCGGGTGGTACCGATGCCTCGGTCGACCCGGCTCAGAGTGCCACTTCACTGCCCCCAGCCGCTCTTACTCTGAACGACGTGGTCGATCACGCCGTGCAACGGGAGCACTTGTTCATGGCGCAGATGCGTCATATGCATCCCCTGGTCGAGACCTACCTGCAGGATCTCAAGAACGACCAGGCAGGAAGCCCGATTCCGGTGAAAGACCAGTATTTTCTCGGTCGCCTCGACATGAGCGATGGACCGGAGGACGTGTCCTTCACCGGCCAGACCGGATTCGGCCGCCGGATGCTCAACAAGCTGACAGGGGTTTATGCCCTGCACTTCCTTCCCCTGGGCTTTGCCCAGATGGTGGTGCTCGACACCGATTTCCAGAAGAAGTATTACGACTTTAACTTTGTTCGGCGCGAATTTCTCGGCGAGCTCCGTTGCCTGGTCATCGATGTCGAGCCCAAGCATGGTCAAAAAATCGCACGTTTCAAAGGCAGGATTTGGGTCGAAGACCAGGACTACAACATTGTCCGCTTCAACGGAACGTATGACCCGCAGCCTAAAGTCAATTTCTTCTTCCACTTCGACAGCTGGCGCCTGAACATGCGTCCCGGAGTGTGGCTGCCCGCATATGTCTACACCGAAGAATCGAACCTCAAGACGGGGTTCACGAAGGCGTTGCATTTCAAAGCGCAGACTCGGCTCTGGGGTTACGACCTGAAGGGGTTGGGCAAGAATGAGGAGTTTACCCAGATCCTGATCGATTCGCCGCAGTCAGTGAAAGATCAGAGCGATGCCGCTTCGGATGCAAGTCCGGTGGTCGCGCAGCGTATGTGGGAACGGCAAGCCGAAGAAAACGCGGTCGAACGCATTCAGAAGATTGGCTTGCTGGCTCCGTCCGGGGAAGTGGATAAAATTTTGGCCACAGTGGTCAATAATCTCCTCGTCACCAACAACATTGATTTGCAGGGGGACATCCACTGCCGCGTACTTTTGACCGCTCCACTGGAGTCGTTCACCATCGGTCACACGATCGTCATCAGTCGTGGGCTGCTGGACGTGCTTCCCGACGAAGCGTCCCTGGCCATGGTTCTGGCCCATGAACTCAGCCACATCGTACTCGGACACAGCTTCGACACTAAGCTTGCGTTCAACGATAAGTTATTCTTCCCCGACGATGAAACGTTCCGCCGGCTCGACTTCAAACGCAGTTCCGCGAATGAAGAAGCCGCCGACACTAAAGCGCTGGAACTCCTCAAAAATTCTCCTTACAAGGACAAGCTGGCCAATGCAGGATTATTTTTGAAGGCTTTGCAGGAGAAGGCGTCTCAGCTGCCGAACCTAATTCGGCCCCACCTCGGAAACAGCTTTGCAGGGAGCAAGACTCGCATGTCGAGCCTCGTAGCCTCGAGCCCTGCGCTGGATGACAAGCGCATCGATCAGATCGCGGCTCTGCCGCTGGGTGGCCGCATCAAAGTTGATCCCTGGAGCGATCGGGTCGAACTGTCGAAAGCCAAGCCAGTGGCGCTGACCGCGGCGCGCGAGAAAATGGAATTTGAGATTACCCCGGTATTTCCCTACCTGAGCCGGTTTTCAACCGGCGGAGCGGAGAAAATGGCTCTCACTACTTCGTCGCCCTCAGAGAATACGCCAAAGTAATTTGAAGCAGAACGGCAAGAACGTACCCAGTCGCGGCAGCAGAGAGACGCCTGGCGCGCCCTGGGCAGGTAGGTCGTGACGAATCAAAGGAATCGGCTCTTACTGAATTGCGCTGCCGACCTGGGAAAAGACATTGTTGGCATTGGAGCCGATGAGCCGGATCGTGCCCACGACGATTACCAGAATCACAGCCAACATCACTGCGTATTCCGCGATGTCCTGACCCTTCTCATCGTTCCATAGCTGTTGTAGACGTTTCGCCACGGGGCTCCTCATTTCTCACTTTTGGTAAATGTGATTGAAGCACTCACCGGGGTACACCGAATGCACATGGCTTCCCGGCGGTCGTCCCCAAGCTGATCTGTGCTAATGATTTTAGGGCGGGGCCCCTCATCCGCCAATAGCACCAAAGTGCCACCGATCTCGGAGTGCCAGAGTTACGATTTCACGCAATGCTTTTCAGGGGCAGAGACTGATTCACGGCAAACAGAGCAAGTTCCAGACGGGTTGAGACTCCGAGTTTGTCGAAGATATTGCTGAGGTGATGCTTGACCGTGTCCTCGCTGATCTTGAAGTATTCGGCTATTTCCTTGTTCGAGTATCCCGCCACGACGGCCGAGACGATTTCCAGTTCGCGCGGTGTCAGGCCGAATTTTCTTTGCCGTGCCTCGTCATTGGTAGACTGCATCAGGGTGCGCAGGTATTGCACCAGGTTGGAGACGCTCTCCCGTCCCACCCAGTATTCGCCCGCCATCACCGTGTGAATCGCCTTCAACAGCAACTGCGTGGCAGAGTCTTTGAGCACCACGCCGCGAGCGCCGAGTTGGAGCGCTTCCACAATCTGGCTCTTCTCCGCCGCTGCGGTCAGCAGAATGACGCGCACTGGAGTTACATTCGCCGGCATACTCAATTCCCGTAACGCTTCCAAGCCCGGGTGCTTGGGCATGGCCAGATCAAGCAGAAGGATGTCGGGCTTCAACTGCCGCGCCAGCTTTACGGCCTCGGCTCCATCCGATGCTTCGCCCAGAACTTTCAAATCCGGCTCTGCCTCCAATAAGCGCCGCAGACCATCGCGAAAGATGGGATGGTCATCGGCAATGACAAGGCGAACCGACTGCGCTTTTCTAAAATTCATGAGGCACGTCTCCACTGCGAGGCACGGTGACTTCCAGGCGGGTTCCCTGGCCGGGATTTGATTCTACCGTGAGTTCGCCGGCAATCAAACCGACGCGTTCCATAATGATCATTGGACCCTTCCCCGTCTCATCCATTTGATCCCGGTTATAACGGCCCGCAAAGGGGAACCCTTTCCCATCGTCTTCCAGAATCAAGTTCCATTTTTTCAGGCTTGAGCCCAAACGCACCAGCACATGGCGCGCACCGCTATGTTTTCGCACATTCACCAGCCCTTCCTGCACGATGCGAAGAATCTCGCGGCATACTCGTTGCGGCATGTCCAGATTCTCGAGGTCGCTGACGAAGCGGGCGTTGATTCCCGTCTCGCGCTGGAATCGTTCGACTGTGTCAGTCAAAACCGGGAGCAGACGTTGCGCATCCACTTCGATCGCTTTCATCTGCTGCATCAGTTCCCGCAGCTTGAGAACTTCTTCGCGAAGCAGGCCCTGGATTCGCCCTAACTCTCCACTAATCGGTTTGCCGGCGTCGGCATGCCGCCGCAATACGTCCACCTGCATTTCGACCGCAATCAGGGACTGTACGGCACCGTCATGCAGTTCCCGGGCAAAGCGCGCGCGCTCTGCCGCTCCCGCTCGGCGTCGCAAGCGGTGCAGCAGGTAGACGTTGTAAACGGCTGGCCCCACCTGCTGGACCAGATCGAGCAAAAAACGAAGTTCCTCCTGCTTCTCGCCCCGCCACAAGGGATTGAACAGGAATATTCGGCCCCGCCACTCAGTCCCGAACAGAAAAGCCACCGTGATCAGCGAGTCAAAACTTAGCACCTGGCGCAGTTGAGAAAGGGATGCTAGATTCGCCACGGGCACTTGGTGACCGGCATGATCCAAGGCAAGATGGGTCCATCGATCACCGGTAATCGACGCGTAACATACGGATCCCGGAAAATCATCCAAATAGGTTTTGGCGTCTCGCGGGCCAGATTCCAGCCATTTGAACTCTGATGGCGGACCGCCGTTCGTGTTCTTCAACTCTCCCACAAACACTCGTTGACTGTGAGATTCCTGGGATGCGACCACCGCTCGCGATGCCCCATACTTGGACATGGTTTCACGAAAGATCTGCTCGATCGTTCCCGTCAAGCCAGCTTCCACCCGGATGCTCGACAATGTTCCTGTGACCACCGCCTTCTCCGCCCGCAGGTGTTTCTGCTGTTCCGCCAGATATCCCAGCAATAATCCCATTACCAGCAGGTACACCGACAACATGAACAGACGTTTAGGCTCAAAATCATCCGTATTCACGCGCAGGCCATTCAACAGCGGCCAAGGCAGAGAACCGCGCGGTCCCAAGCTCAGGTGAAGAATAACGAAGCTCTCAACCCACAGCAGTGCGACTTCGGAGGCAGCCGTGCCCAAGGTCTCCCACAATCCCCAGCGATAGGCGGCTGCCGCGAGAACAAAAACAAAGAACAGAAAAAAAGGAGTGCGGGGTCCTTCGGAAAATATCGAAATGAGGGCCGGCCATGCAATATCCCCCGCATGGACCATAAGGCGAAATGCAGATGTGGACTGCTGCCGCCGCCGCAGCAGCATGAGAATGAGAATGCCGTTCGCCATGTAGAAGACAAACAGGCCGTAGGCCGCCCAGGAGTGGCCCAATGCCGTCGGGTCCATCTGGATCGCCACTAACGCCGAGACAGCGAGAAATAGCCGGGCAGTGGCCAGCCAACGCTCAATCCGGCGGGTCTCTCCCGGATCGGGAGGGATTCTTAATCTCCAGGATTGTCGATAGCGCTCAACTTGAAGATTCAATCGAGTCCGTCTCCACGAGCGTGGCGGCTTCGGGGCATATTATTGAATAAAAGAAGTTTACCGGCAAGTGGCACTCGGGTACTGGCGTAGGCCCTGCGGCAGCTTCTTTCTATCGGTTACTTCAGTAATCAGTGCCGCTCCGCCTCCCGATCTAGAATGGGGCCGGAGGAGTGTCTTGCGCAAGTTTTCTCATCTTTGGCTAGCCGCAGTGGCGTGCTCGTTGACAGCGTTAATTGTGGCTGCTCTCGTCCTACCTCGATCTTTTGGGCTGACCGCCGTGAGCGACATAGTCCAGTGCTTCTTATTGGTTTCGGGTGCGGCTTCATTTATCCCGCTGGTCCTGCGCTCCAGGGGACGCATTCGGCTGTTCTGGTCGCTGATTGCAATGGGAGTTTCTTTCTGGTTGTTGTACCAACTCCTTTGGACTTACTACGAAGTCGTATTGCGCCGCGACGTCCCGGATCTGTTCGCCGGAGATGTGATCCTGTTCTTGCACCTCGTGCCGCTGATGGCAGCCATTGGCTTGCGTCCTCACATACCACGGGACGAATATTCGGATCGTGTAGGGCACTTCGATTTCGCGTTGCTGATGATGTGGTGGTTTTATCTGTACGTTTTAATCGTCATCCCGTGGCAATACGTCATGGCCGATGCCGCAGCTTACAACCGGCACTTGAATGCGCTCTATGTCGCCGAGGAGATCGCCTTTCTGCTGGGCCTGGTGGCTTGCGGGATCACCAGTAAAGGATATTGGAGAAATCTCTACGCCAGTCTGTTCGGCATGAGCGTGTTGTACGCTGCCAGTTCCACCGTTGCGAATTGGGCAATTGGGCGGCAGGTGTACTACAGCGGTAGCCTTTACGATGTCCCGCTGGTCACCGCAATGGCGTGCCTCACTTGGATTGGCCTGCGGACCAAGGCTGAGTCACCAACCTCCGATCCCAGCGAAGCTTCAACGCTCTATGGTGTGTGGATCGCGCGCTGCAGCATGATCGCTGTGTTTTCACTACCCCTGTTCGCCACTTGGGCATTGGCGGACGTGGCCGTTCCCCCGGCGATGCGAATATTCCGGCTGGCATTGACGCTGCTTGCCGCGTTCTTCATGGGCTTGATGGTCCTGGTACGTCAGCACTTGCTGGATCGAGAGCTAACGCAGTTGCTGCAACACTCCCGGCAATCGTTTGACGGCCTGAAACATTTGCAGGCCCAGGTTCTTCAGTCGGAAAAACTGGCTTCGATTGGGCAATTCGTCGGCGGCGCCGCGCACGAACTCAACAATCCGATTACCGCCATGCTTGGTTATTCGGATATGCTCCTCAGCACTTCACTCACCGCGGAGCAGCGGCCGCTCGCGGCCAGGATCGGCCAGTATGTTCGGCGTACGAAATCGCTGGTCGCGAGTCTGATCAGCTTTGCGCGACAGGCGCCATCACCCAAGAGTCCCATCGATCTCAACACTCTGGCCCGCACCGCAGTTAAATTGACGCAGCCCCAGTGGGAGGCGCTTGGGATCGAAGTGCGCACCGAGTTCGATCCCGCACTCCCCAAAGTTTTAGGAGATTCCAATCAGTTGCTTCAGGTCTGCCTGCAGATCATGGCCAACTGCCTGCACATGCTGGGCGAGAATGGCGGAGTGGTTAGGGTGAGCACGCAACGGCAGGGGGAGACTGCCATGGTTCAAGTCACCACCGAACCGATGCCACGTTCCCCATCGACCAATACCCAGGTTTCTGGGCCAAGAGATACGCCGAACGATGAGGAAGACAGCTTTGGTCTGAACGCGTGTCATGGGATCTTGCAAGAGCACCGCGGTCAAATTTCACAGGAGCGCCGCGAAGACGGCGCTACACTGCTTCGCGTGGAACTTCCCATCACCGAGTCGGCTCCCGCCAGGACGAAAGAGTCTACAGTGCCGGTGCTGTGGCAATCTCGACCGTACGCTTGAGCTGGCCACACGCGGCATAAATATCCCGCCCGCGCGGACGCCGCACGAACGCAGGAATTCCCGCATCCCGCAGAACCTTTTGAAAAGCCGCGACTCGCTCGGCGTCCGGAGTCGTGAATTCGATGCCAGGTCCGGGATTCAGCGCAATCAGATTCAGTTTGCAGCGCATACCGCGCAGCAACTCCGCTAATTCCTTCGCATTCTCAGGTGCATCGTTCACGCCCCCGAGCAGCACGTACTCGAACGTGATCCACTCCCGCGTGCGCAGTGGATAAGCGCGCGCCGCCGCCATCAGCATTTCCAGATTCCATTTCTTGTTGAGCGGCATCAGGCGCGTTCGCAGCGCATCGTTCGAGGCATTCAAGGAAATGGCCAGCTTCGGCCGGATCGTCTCCCCGCCAAAGTCATGAATGCGCTGTACAATTCCCGCAGTCGAAACGGTCATTCGCCGTTCCGCAATGCCGACTTCCTCTACCAGCAGGCGCGCCGCCTTGATGAAGTTTTCATAGTTCAGGAAGGGCTCGCCCATGCCCATAAAGACAAGGTTGATACGATCTTCAGGCGGCGAGACTCTCTGCTCTTTGAGCACCGCGCATACCTGGCCGATGATTTCTCCCGCGGTCAAGTTGCGCTTCACTCCCAGCAGCGCCGTCAGACAGAACTGGCAATCCACAGCGCATCCCACCTGGCTGGAGATGCAGATTGTGGAACGGCCCTGATTTTGCCCTTGCTTTTGGGTGGCGCTGCGCTTCAGCGCTGCGATAGGCTCCATGGCTGAAAAGGCTTCGGCCCCCGAGGTATTTGGGGAATTATCAGCGAACCGTGCCGCCCATTCCCCGGCCTCGCTCCCATCTCCGGCTTCTCCGCCATCGCCTTCGGGCATCCACACGGTCTCGACGCTTTGTCCGTCGGCAAAGGCAATCAGATAGCGCACCGTGCCATCCTGCGATACGAAACGGTTCTCGATTCTCGGCAAACCGATCGATATGCCCTTTTCCGCCAGCTTTCCCCGAAGCTCACGCGATAGCGTCGAGATTTCCTCCACCGACTCCACTCTCTGCCGATACACGCTTTCTGCTACCTGTTTCGCGCGATATGCGGGCTCGCCCAAGCCGTCGACGAGCGAAGTCAGTTCACCCCGATCCAGTCCCAGCAACGAGATTTGCGATCCCTCCGCCATACGCTCCGCCCTTAAAGATGATTGTAGGCTGTCTAACAATCCGGAAAAATCCGGATCGCTGCTCTGCGGCCAATTCGTTAATTCCCGTAACGTGCTGATTCTAAATAATTAAACTATTCTCGCACGCCCGGTGGCCCTATGTCAGAATAGTAAAGAGCCGCCCGCACAGATCAATTACTATCCATTAAATACGCAATGACTAAAGAAGTGCGCAATATTCGTCGTCAAAAGCTGCCCAACGGGCTGACTATCATTACCGAGCAGATGCAGCACATCCGCTCCGCCTCGATCGGTATCTGGCTGCAAACCGGTTCGCGCGACGAAGTCGCCGAATGGAATGGCATCTCGCATTTTATCGAGCACATGGTCTTCAAAGGGACCAAGCACCGGACAGCGGAAGAAATCGCACGCCAGGTCGACTCCATCGGCGGCAACATGGACGCCTTCACCGCCAAGGAATGCATCTGCTTCAACGTCAAGGTGCTCGACGAGCACGTCCCCACCGCGCTCGATATTCTGAGTGATCTGGTTCTGAATCCCAACTTCGATTCGGACGACATTGCCCGCGAACGCGGCGTGATCATGGAAGAGATCAAGATGGACGAAGATAATCCCGACTATCTCGTCCACGAGATCTTCACGCAGAATTTCTGGAAGGATCATCCGCTGGGCAAGCCGATCCTGGGCACGAAAGAAACCGTGAAACGCTTCGAGCGGCCGTCGGTGGTCGATGCCTACAGTCACCGCTTCGCGCCCGGAAACATCATCGTTTCCGCAGCCGGCAACCTCGATCATGACAAATTCGTCGAGCTGGTCACTGGACACTTCGAGCACATGAAGGCGTCAAAGAACGGGAACAACGGCTTCCACTCGTCGACGCCGAAAATTTTTTCGCGCATCATCCTGCGCAACAAAAAAGCTCTGGAGCAGGTGCAGTTGTGCCTGGGAGTGCCGGCCCATCCCATTGCCCACGAGAAACGGCATGCCGGCTATGTGCTCAACACTTTGCTGGGCGGAGGCATGAGTTCGCGTCTGTTCCAGAACATTCGGGAGCGCCAGGGGCTGGCCTATTCGATCTATAGCGATCTGAATCCTTATCGCGACACGGGATGCCTGGCAGTTTACGCTGGAACTTCCCTGGCGTCGGCTTCGAAGGTGGTGCAGTCGGTGGTCAGCGAATTCCGTAAGCTCAAGGCGGAGCCCGTCCCGGAAGAAGAACTAAAGCGCTCGAAAGCTCAGCTCAAAGGAAGCCTGATGCTGTCGCTTGAGTCGAGCACCGCCCGCATGTCGAACCTGGCGCGCCAGGAAATGTACTTCGATCGATTCTACGGTCTCGACGAACTGATTGAGAAAATCGAAGCCGTCACCGCCGAGGACCTGTCCACCCTGGCCAACGAGTTCTTCAAGACAGAATCAGTGGCGCTGACCGCCTTAGGGAATCTGCCTGGCCTGAAAATCACGCGCGAGCAGCTGACCTGCTGATCCAACCCTCTGTAGAAATACATATATGTACGTACAATTTGGTACGTCGCTGAGCGTCGACTTCCGCTTGGCGCCTGAAAGCATTCCGGGCGGCTTCCAGAATGCCCTTTGCGGGGCCGGAAAGGCGCCTGGCAGCGACGATCTTCCCGGTCACCGGGGGAAAGGGGATCGTCCTTTGGGGATTTGGCCTGTACCGGCTTCCAGGTGCCTCCTGCGATTTTTCAATGCATTACGAAGGTCCGATCGGTCCCGCATTCGGCAACATTCTGGCAGCAAGGCAGTTGTCTCGGATTTCCAATTTGGCGCCAAGAAATAGGACCAAGGAAATGTAACTTCTTTCCGCCGGGGTCATCTCATTTCTGCCCTCAGGTAGAGCCTGGCGGCGCAAACCGAACCACACTCAAGGAGAAACGTATGAAGAAGATTTTTGGCAATTTGATGCTGGCGTGTGTTCTCGCCGCTTCCATGGCCGCCTTCGCTCAAGACCAGATGAAGCAGGACACCATGAAACCAGACGACGCCAAGCAGGACACCATGAAGAAAGACCAAATGAAGAAGGACAAGAAGAGCAAGAAAGCCAAGAAAGGCGCGACGAAGAGGGAAGACATGAAGAAAGACAGCATGAAAGACGACGGCATGAAGAAGGACGACATGAAGCACGACGAAATGAAGAGCAACTAGGCCCGGCGTCCCATCTCAGGGCGCGGGCCGTGAGCCCGCGCCAAGTTGTTCGTTCGCGCCTGCACTAAATTCCCGCCGGTTTCGAAATTCAGCTATTGCCCACCCTCCTGCATGGTGCCCTCATCGGTATCCGTTTCGGCAGCGGCCTCGACTTCCAGGGCAAGATGTCCCGCAACCGCAGTATGCAAGTTTTCCCGCATGCAGCGCAGGCAGGGAACGTAGCCCTCCCGCATCGCCTGTTTCGCAGTGAGAGTTCGCTCCGTGTGTTTATTGTGAATAAAGGCGCATCCGGCCACATGGAAAACTTTGGCGCCGGAGGTCACCACCACCAGCATGTCCGGCGGAATGCCTTCGCCCGGCCGGGCATGCTCGGATTTTAACGGCGGCGCGACCGTCAGCGAGTTTGCCAGCCGCAATCCACCGGCGAACAATGCCAGCGCTGCCACCGGGACCAACCAAGCCGACCACGTCGACCAGCGACTGCCACTGGCTCGCACATTCTTCGCCAGCCTTTTTTCCAGCCGCCGGCCAAATCCCGCAGGAACTTCCATCATGCGCTCATCGCTATACAGCCGGATTACATTGCGCATTCCTTCCAACACCGACGAGCAACGTTGGCACGCAGGGAAGTGCTGGTCCATTGCCGCGCGCAACGCCGGGTCGACCTCACCTTCCAGATAGTTCGAAATCTCGTGGCATACCTGTTGGCAATTCACGCCTTCGCTGTTCACCATGGTTTGTTCCCCTTCTCGAACGGCAGGCGGCTGAACCAGCCTTGCTCCCAGCCGGCGGCGAGAAGATCGCGCAACATCAGCCGTGCCCGCAGCAGCCGAGTCTTCACCGAGGCCACCGAAATTCCCAGCGCCTCGGCGGTTTCTTGAATATTTAACTGTTCCATGTCGCGCAGCACAAAGACTTCGCGATACTTGCGGTCGAGTGTGGCCAGAGCGTCGGCCAGCTTCTGCCGCACTTCCTTTCGCTCCAAAGATTCAGATGGGATCTCGCGCCAATCAGCAAAATCCCTTGGAACGTAGGCGCTTTCTTGGTCGCGTCGGTCGTCGATGCCTTCCATTACTACAGTCCTTTCCCTCCGCCGCCGCATCAGCGCTTCGTTGATCGTGATCTGGATCAGCCACGTGCTGAAGCGCGCCTCGGCGCGAAACCGGCGAATATTGACGAATGCCTTGAGCATCGCTTCCTGGGCGGCATCCTCTGCGTCAGTCTCATTGCGCAGGATGGCCAGCGCGGCGGCATACACCCGCCGCTCGTAGGGCCGCACCAGTTCATAAAACAATTCGTTTTGGCCGCTCTGGACCCGTGCGATCAAATCCTGCTCGCGGGTGGCAACCGCCTGCTCCGGGTTGTGAAGCAAAATATTCGCTTCGGACATCGTTACTCTTTACTCGTTACTCTTTACTTGACTCTTCATTCGCGACCGACCGTCAGCATTCCGGGTGGTTAATATTCCGGATTCTTCTTCCAACCCGTCAGCATGGAAACGAGATTATTCCAACCGTGCAGAACCACCATCACCAGATGTCCCAACACAAATGCCAGGATCGCCCACATCACCAGGAAGTGCCAGAATCGCGCCCAGTGGAATCCTCCCATCAGCCGTGCCAGCCAGGAAAACTGCACCGGCTTCCACACTGCAAGACCAGTTAGCACCGAGAGCACGCCCAACGCGATGGCAGTCGTATAAGCATGTTTTTGCAGGGGATTGTAAACTTCGCGCACTGCGGGCTTCGGTCCGAAAAAGAAATAGTGCTTCACCATCGGCCAGACGCCAGGAATATCCTTCGTCGTAAACAGAACTTGCCGGTAATTCCCGCTGAAAATCTGATAACCCAGATAGATCAGTCCCGTCGCGATGTAAATCCACATGAAGGTGAGGTGCCATTGCAGGGCTCCGCCCAGCCATCCGCCGATGGCGAATGACTTCGGCCAGTTCAGCAAATCCTTTTGCGGAATCTTGGCGCCAAAGCTGGGGAAGGCGCGGAAGATTTGCAGACCGCTGCCCACTAGAACGAACAGCGAAATCGCGTTGAGCCAGTGGCAGAGACGCACGAGTAGCGGATGTTCATAGACTACGCGCGCAACTGTTTCGGTCTCTTCGCTCTTTGTGCTAATGATTTCAACGACCGTGCCGCTCATGCGTTATCTCCCAACTTCCCGGCCGACGTCAGCAGCGCGGGCAAGGTGCCTCGCGACAGCCGGCAAGATGCCGGCGCTACAAAACTTCAGAGGCTGTAGAACGACGAATAGCCCTGGTCTTCCCAGTAGCCGACCTTCTCCAGAAGGTTGGTGACTTTCAAGTCGGTCAAATACTTGGCCTGCTTGTAGCCAACCTTGGTCGGAATATTCAACCGCAGCGGCGCGCCATGCTCACGGGTAAGCGGCCGGTCGTACATCTCATAGCAAAGCAGAGTTTGGGGATGCAGTGCCGTCTCCATATCCAGGGATTCGTAGTAATCGTCGGCGCAGGTCAGGGTGAGGTATCGGGCTGACGTATCGGCGCCGATCACATTCAGGAAATCGGAGAGCCGCGCGCCTCCGAAGCGCCCGATCACGTCCCAACCTTCCACGCAGACGTGGCGCGTATTCTGGCGCGTGCGCGGCAAGGCCTGAATCTGTGCCAGTTTGTAGTCGCCGGGCTTCTGCACGGCGCCGCTTACCGTCAAGCTCCAGCTCTCAAAGATCACTCCGGGATCGTCCACGTCATATCCATTGATGGGGAATTTGTCGAAGGGAGTCAGTTCGCCGTCTGCAAAAGTCGGCGCCAGATGGCCGCGCCGGAAAAACTGCGCCGAGGCCCAGTCACTGAACGCCAGCCCTTTTTTCAGCAGTGACTGCTGAAAGCGCGGAACCGCAAACGCTCCGCACGCGAGCACCGGCAAGACTTTTAGCAGTTCCCGACGCGACACCTGCGCGAACTTTCGTTCCGTCATCCTGGGTCTAACCGGCTCGGATTGCACGGGATTGGCCGGAATCGGCGCTGGGGGCGGAACCGGGTTCGATGGGCTGGTATTTCCCGAATTCCAAGTCTTTGGATCGACGGCCTTTGGTTCCCCCACCGGCGATGCCTCCGTTTTGTCGTTCTCTGGTTGCATATCCCTCCCAGCAACACCCAGCAGAGCTTCCATATAAGACTAAGGAAGTCCCGAAAAGTTACGGCCAAGATACCATGATGGAGCAAGGCCGCTCGTGCAGGCCCATGCAGAGGCGCCGTCTCGCCGCTTTTGCTGGCATTTCGGCGATTTTATAGGCATACTATCGGCGAAGTATTTCTCGGAGCAGGTTCAAGTCCCAGCATGTTCGAGCTTAAAAGCGCAGTTCCCAAAAATGATCGCCTCCTTGCGTCCGCGCCCCAGGCTCGTACTTTCGAGGAACGCAAACAGCGGCGGATGATGGTCATCGCTCTGGCTCTTCTCCTGGTTGCTTTGGGCTTCGTGCTCTACCGGGATCGCGATTTTTGGTTTCCGGAAACGCAGGAGGCGGAAGAACAGCCTCTACCTCAGTCACAGCAAACTGCGCCTCCGTCCGCCAACACGGCGACGCAGACGGCTGTCGCTCAACTCGCATCGGCCGTTCCCGTCGGGCATAAGAACTCCCGCCGGGGCAAGCCGCAGCCGAAAGGTTCCGCCCCGTCCGAATCCGCGTCGCAGGATTCTGATGCTCCACCCATGGCCGCCACGACTACCAGAACTGTGCTGCCTCCGCTTGAAGTTGAAGTCGTCGCCGGGGACGTTCATCGGACCGTTCATTCCGGCACCACTTCGGTGAGAGTAGACTTGCAACCGGGCTCACCGGCTCAGCAGGTCGCAGTTCCTCCTGCCGTCAGCGCATACACCGATACCGCATCTGCGGTGACCAGCAATGCTGCCGAGCGCGTGCAGATGTCTTCTGACACGGCCGAGGTGGTCAGCCGTCCAGTAAGACCTGACTATCCCCTGTTGGCTCGCCAAATGAAAGTGGAGGGCTCGGTGATTCTGCAAGTGCTGATCGGCCGCGACGGCTTGATCCAGAATCTCCATGTGCTTAGCGGTCCGCCGATTCTGGCCAGCGCCGCGGAGGAAGCGGTCAAGCAGTGGCATTTTAAGCCGCACTATCAGGGCGCCGATGCCGTGGAGACCCAGGCCAAGATCACGGTCAACTTCACGATCTCCACAAACTGAATAGGCCCGTCTAAACTGCGCATTGTTGACCACCCGGAAGGACTGTGCCAAACTGCTCGCGGCCTTCGTTATGATCCGTCGGTGTTTCTTTCCATTGGCTTGTTCGGTGCGCCTCCTCTGGGTATCGCTTCTCCTCGGCTACTGGCTCAACACAGCCGCCATAGCGCAGTCGCCTGGCGACAATCTTAATGGCCAGGGTTCCCATCGAGACCAGTTGGCGACAGCTAGGTCGTACAGCACTGCTCCAAACACTGGAGTGCTCGTCTTCGAAGTATTTGCCGAGCGTCATGGCGTTCATCTCGATCGTCAGGCTCTGTTGAAACTGGTCAACCTACGAACCCAGATGCCTACCTGGGAGACCACCGAGTTGGAATCGCAGGGCCCTTATGGGGAGAGCCGCGGGCGGGGCGTGTTTACTAACATTCCCTTTGGGTCTTACGAGGTGGATGTCAGTGCGGTCGGCTACCTCAGCACGCATACGGAACTCAAGGTTTTCAGCACGCTGGTCGAGCAGCGGGTTGACATCGTGCTGCAACGCGATCCGGAGGCCGTCAATCTCGACGTGGCCGACCACCTCGTGTCGGCGAAGGTACGCAAGGAAGCCAAGCGCGCGGTTTTTGCACTGAAGTCAGGAAATCTCAAAGAGGCCCAGAAACAACTCGACCAGGCCTACAAAATATCTCCCTCCAGTGCCGAACTTAATTTTCTGCTGGGGTATTTGTATTTTCAGAAGAAAGATTTCACTCAGGCTGGGACGTATTTAGGCGCGGCAGCAAATCTTAACCCTAACAATGCTCAGTCGTTGACCCTTCTCGGCAGGACCGGCCTGGAGCGGCAGGATTACCCGGGCGCGCGCTCGGCGCTGGAGCAAGCGGTATTGGCCGACGCCGATAATTGGCTGCCACATGATCTGCTCGCCGACACTTATCTTCGCCAACAAAACTACGACAAAGCGCGCGATGAGGCGCAAATCGCAATCAACAAGGGCAGGAGCGAAGCCAGCCCTGCGCAGTTGGTCCTAGGACAGGCGTTAGTAAGCATGGGCCGCGCTCAAGAGGCCATTCAAGCCCTGAATGTCTTTCTGCAGGAATCGCCGCGGCATCCCATGGCGGGCCAGGTTCGCAATCTCATCGACGAAATCCAACAACATCAGGCGTCTCCCAGGCTGCCCGACAACACCCCGAGCACCGAAGCCACCCTCACTGGCGTCGATCCTCTGGCGGCCGTGGCTGCGCCGGGTTTTTCCATGAAATCGTGGAAGCCGCCGAGCATGGATGACGTCAAACCGGCTTTGGCGGCCGGCGTTGTTTGTCCTTCCGCGAAGGTGATGGAAGAATCCGGCAAACGCGTACAAGAGTTAGTACAGGATGTGGCGCGCTTCGCCGCAGTGGAAGATTTATTCCATCAGTCGCTCGATCAGTTCGGAATTCCCGTTCGAACCGAAACGCGAAAGTACAACTACGTGGCCTCGATTTCGGAGCCGCAGCCGGGATTTCTGTCGGTGGATGAGTACCGCGCCGACAAGCTCACTCTCTCCGGATATCCTGACCAGATTGCCAGCACCGGCTTCGCTGCGCTGGCTCTGGTCTTCCATCCTGCCATGCGCGACAACTTTGACATGTCGTGTGATGGCCTTGGGGACTGGCGCGGGCAGGCAACCTGGCTGGTGCACTTTCGCCAGCGCGAGGACCGTCCCAACCGAATGCACAGCTATAAATTGGGAAATCAGATACGTTCGGTCGCGCTGAAAGGAAGGGCCTGGATTACTGCCGATAAATTCCAGATCGTTCGCATGGAAGCGGAGATGGTTAAACCGATGCCGGAAATCCAGCTGCTGAGTGAATACCAAGCTGTGGAATACGGGCCGGTTCCGTTCCCTAAGAAGCACTCATCGCTCTGGCTGCCAAAGAGCGCGGAAATCTATTTTGATTTTCGCAAACACCGCTACTACCGACGTCACAGCTTCGACCACTTCATGCTGTACTCCGTCGATACCGATGAAAAACGCAAGGAGCCCGTAAGCCAGCCCGAACCTAAATCGTAGAGATAGCTGGCACGTCGCCTCTCGATCTCGATCTGATCTCTATATTTTCGTTGAAATAACTTTACATTCCATCCCGCTAAACCATTGCTTGCACGGCTGTATAATCCCCGGTTGATTCCCGCTCAGGAGCCACTATTCATGAAGAGGTATGTTCGATTCGCCGGTTCGCTCGTTGTCGTTTTATCTTTCGTCTCTGGCGCCCTTTGCCAAGAAAAGATCGATCTCGAAACCATCTCCCGCATTCGCTATGAGGGCTTCCGCGATTCCAAAGTGATGGAACTTGCCTCGGGCCTGATGGATTCGATCGGCGAGCGCCTCACCGGATCTCCCAACATGAAGCGCGCCAACGAATGGACCCGCGATCAACTCACCGCGATGGGGCTGAGCAACGCTCACCTGGAGCCTTGGGGGCCGTTCGGTCGTGGATGGGCAAATCAATCCATCAGCGTCCGGATGACTTCTCCCGATATCGTTCCTCTCCTGGTCTACGCCAAAGCGTGGACGCCCGGTACAAATGGAGTGGTAAGCGGCAAATGCGTACGCGCTACTATTGAAGACAAAAAAGATTTCGAGAAGTATCGCGGCAAACTTGCGGGGATGATTGTGATTATGGGTCCCGACGCCGAAGTGAAGACCATCACGGAAGCTCCCTTCAAACGCCTGAGCGACGACGACCTGGCGAAAATTTCCGACTATGAAATTCCCGGAGAGCGTCCGGCCTTTCGTATGGCCGAGATCGCGAAACGCCGGCAGTTCGTCAAAGACTTGAACCAGTTCTTCTCCGATGAAAAAGTTCTGGCAGTGATCGACCATAGCCGCGGCACCGCCGGCGGCGGCACGGTTTTTGTGCAGTCCGGAGGCTCCTTCAAGACGGGCGAGACCACGACGGTTCCGCAGCTCACGATGGCTTCCGAGCACTGGTCGCGTATCGCCCGACTGTTGCAGCAGAAAAAAGAGGTCACGCTCGAACTGAACGTGGCTAACACTTTCTACGACGATGACCCGATGCAGTACGACACCATCGCGGAAATCCCCGGCACCGACAAGAAAGATGAGATTGTGATGCTAGGGGCGCATCTCGATTCCTGGCACGCCGGCACCGGCGCCACGGACAATGGCGCGGGAACTATCGTGATGATGGAAGCGGTTCGAATCCTGAAGGCCCTCGATATTCATCCTCGTAGAACGATTCGCATCGGCCTGTGGAGCGGCGAAGAAGAAGGACTGCTCGGCTCGCAAGGATACGTCGAGCACCACTTTGGATCGCGCCCGCCCATGGACGATCCCAACATGAAAGGAATGCCAACTTTGCTGCGGCGCGATGCGGGGCCGGTCACGGTCAAACCGGAGCAGGCAAAAGTTTCCGCCTACTTCAATGTGGATAACGGCAGCGGCAAAATTCGCGGAGTCTACTTGCAGGAGAACGAGGCCGTGGCGCCGATCTTCGAGGCCTGGATGCGACCGTTCAAAGATCTGGGTATGACCACCTTGTCCATGCGCAACACTGGCGGGACCGACCATCTGTCGTTTGACGCGGCCGGTATTCCCGGATTTCAATTTATCCAGGATCCGATCGAATATGAGACGCGCACCCACCACTCCAATATGGACGTCTACGACCGTCTGCAGCCGGAAGATCTGAAACAGATTTCGGTGATCGTGGCCAGCTTCGTCTATGACGCAGCCATGCGCGATCAAATGCTGCCGCGCAAGCCGATCGAAAAGGCGCTGCCCAGGGAACCGGAAAAGAAAGAAGAGTGAGATTGACTAGATGAGCGGTTGGAGACCGGAACCCTTTGGAATTGCGCCGCTTCGGATGAATTGAATATGTTTTCGCCACAATCGATCGGTTACGTGAAGAGTCAGTACCAGAATACGAAGCAGGTCCCCAAAGGTTTCGGCGTCAAACACGACGCGGAAGGCATTCTCGAAATCCTTCCGCAATTCGAAGCCGGCCTTACCGACATTGAAGGCTTTTCGCATTTATTTGTGCTATGGGTGTTTGATCGTTCGGAGGGATTCGAGTTGATCGGAACGCCTCCCATTGACGACCGCCCCCATGGAGTCTTCGCAACTCGATCTCCGAGGCGTCCCAATCCGATTGGACTCACCGTAGTCGAACTTCTAAAGCGCGACGGTATTTGCTTGCACGTTCGAGGCGTCGATATGCTCGACGGAACGCCGATTCTCGATATCAAACCTTACATGTCGAGTATCCCGGCCGAAGGGTTGCGGCGTGGCTGGCTTGCCGAGGCGGAGGCTCGTCGCGCAAAATAGTCGACCGATCGGCTAGAGCAGCCCTCACTTCCCAGCTTCCGGCTGCGTGACAAGAATCGCTGGGATATCCTGCTGCTTCACCAGGTTGTTGTAGGCGGCCACGTCGGTCGACACTATCGCCTTCCATTTGGCCAGTTGTTCATCGACGGCTTGGTTGAGCATGTCGAACACTTCGTAGGACTGCTTCGTCGGAGCGGAATCGGCGCTTCCCACCACGCCACTCAGTGCGACCAGATGATTGTTTAATCGAACCGGAAAATTCAGGACGTCCTGTCCGCTCTTGGCCTTGGTCTGGATGAGCTGTTCCTCCACCTCAGTCATTTTCTTGTCCAACGCTTTGCCGGCATCGGCAATGGCCTTCTCGCGCGAATCATGCTTTAGTCGCTTGTTCTCGGCATTCACCTGATCCCGCACATCGCGAATCTGAATGATGGCATCGTCAGTCTCAGTGACTTTGTCTCTAATTTTCAGCAGCAGCTCGAATTGCTTCGCCAGATCGTCAGCCCCGATTTTGAGACGAGGGTCGGCCTTGATCTCCAGTGGAGCCGTGTAGCTCTTGCCCAGCACCGTCAGCCGCACTTGATACTTGCCCGGCAGCGCCATCGGACCCTCCGTGCTACCTCCCCAGAGAGGCGCGTGCGGCACTTTGGTCGCTCCCTCATACCGCAAATCCCAAACGAAACGATTCAGTCCGGCATCGGCCGGCAAGTCTTCTGCGCCACGATCACGCTCGAAAAAACTTTCCTCGTCTCCCGCGGGCTCTTCTTTCTTGGGAAATTTGCGAATTACTTTTCCCGAGGAGTCAAAGATTTCCAGTGTAATCTTCGGCGCTTCGTCTTTTTTCTTCTCGTCTCCACTCTTGGCATCTTCCTCGGTCTTCGCCTTCGCCTCCGGACTGCTTGCGCCCGCTGCTTCCTTCATGTCTGGTTTTTTCAGCGAAGTCTTCAACCAGTAATCAATCGCAGCTCCCGCAGGCGGATTCTTTCCTACGTTCCCTTGGGAGCGAAAGCCTGAGCCGCCGAACACCGTGTGACTGGCCGCTGCGGGAGGAAACAAGTGCGCCTCCTGCTGGGGCACGGACTCCTGGTATTGTTCCAGCGATGTGATGTTGTCCAGCACCCAAAAGCTGCGGCCGTGGGTCGCCACGACCAGATCGTTGCTGTTGTCGGTTTTCTTGACAATCAGATCGTTTACCGGCACGACCGGCAGATTAATCTGCAGTCCCTGCCAGTGCCCCCCGTCATCGAAGGAAACGTAAACACCTTGCTCGGTTCCGGCAAAAAGCAGGCCTGCGCGACTGGGATCGACCCGCACTGCATGCACGTAGTTGTTTTCCGGAAGGCCCGTCACCAGCTTGGTCCAGCTTTTTCCGAAGTCGGTCGTCTTGAAGACGTACGGCGCGAAGTCGTCCATCCTGTGCCGTTCAACTGCGATGTAAGCCGTGCCAGCCTCCTTCGGAGAGGCTTCGATCATGCTCACCGTGCCCCATTCGGGCATGGCTTTGGGCGTGACGTTCTCCCACTTCTGCCCGCCGTCGCGCGTTAGTTGCACGAGTCCGTCATCGCTCCCGGCCCAGATCAAATCCTTCTGCACCGACGACTCCACTACTGAAAAAATGGTGTCGTAGACTTCTACTCCGGTGTTGTCTTTTGTAATTGCCCCGCCCGACGCTGCCTGCTTCGTTTTATCGTTGCGCGTCAGGTCGGGACTGATGATCGCCCAACTCATTCCTCCGTCTGTCGTTTTGAACAACACTTCACCGGCGAAGTAGAGCGTCTTCGGGTCGTGCGGGGAAAAAACAATCGGCTCGGTCCACTGAAAGCGATGCTTTACGTCGGCCGCCGCCCATCCGATCGGATTTACGGGCCAGGGATTAATTGCTTGCTCTTCATGGGTGTGTTGATCGTGGCGCGTAATTTCGCCGCCATACGAACCGGCGTACACGATCAGCGGATCCGTTGGATCGGGCGCGATGTATCCGCTCTCGCCGCCACCTACGTCGTACCAATCCGGACGATCGATGCCGCCCTCGGCGCTCGCACTCGCAATTCCGACGGTCGAGTTGTCCTGCTGCGCGCCATAGATGTAATAAGGGAACCGGTTGTCGGTGGTGACATGGTAGAACTGCGCCGTGGGCTGGTTATTTTGGCTGGTCCAGCTTTCTCCGCTATTGGTGGAGATCGTCGCGCCTCCGTCATTTCCGTTGATGAGCCGCTTGGGATTTGCCGGATCGATCCACAGCGCGTGATTGTCGCCATGTGGCGCGCGCACTGGGCTGAACGTCTTACCGCCGTCGTTAGAGCGAAACACGCCGGTATTCAGGATGTAGACCGTGTCCGCAGACTTTGGGTCGGCGAAAATGTGCGAGTAGTACCAGGCACGCTGGCGAAAACGATGGTCGTCGGTCATGAGATGCCACGAATCGCCACCGTCGTCGGAGCGATAGATTCCGCCTTTCTCGGCTTCGATCACCGCCCACGCACGGTTTGGATTCGCGCCCGAAACCGTTACACCGATTCGCCCGAGAATTCCTTCGGGGAGACCGTGCGCCTTCAGTTGCTTCCACGTGGTCCCGCCATCGCTCGATCGATAAAGGCCGCTGCCCGGGCCGCCGCTGTCCAAACTCCACGGCGTCCGCTTCGCCTGCCACAGCGCCGCGAACAGGATATTAGGATTGCTGGGATCGAAAACCACGTCGATGCCCCCGCTTTTCGCATCTTTGTAGAGAACCTTCTCCCACGTCTTGCCTCCATCCCGGGTGCGGAAAATCCCGCGCTCCTCGTTGTCGGCAAAGGGATGCCCCAGCACCGCCACGAAAGCGATGTCAGGATTCTTAGGATTTACAGCCAATCGCCCGATGGCATGCGTGTCGCGAAGGCCCACAAACTTCCAGGTCTTGCCGGCGTCCACGGATTTCCACACGCCGTTGCCGCCCACAATGTTGCCGCGGATGCAGGCCTCGCCGGTGCCGACATAAATTACATTCGGGTCGGACTCCGAAACTGCAATCGCGCCGATCGACGGGGAGGCATCCTTGGTCTTATCGAAGATGGGCTTCCAGTTAAGGCCGCCGTCGGTCGTCTTCCAGACGCCCCCGGCCACCGCGCCGAAATAGTAGACGTCATCCTGGCCCACGACGCCCGACACTGCGACCACACGCCCGCCGCGAAACGGCCCGACCAACCGATACTGCATTCCCTTCCACGGCCCTTCGGATTCGCGCTCGTCCTGATCCGCCTCAGTCGCTGGCATGCCGGCGGAGCCAGCCTCTGGCTTCTGCGCTTCCGTCTGCTTTTGTTCGGGCTCGGTGCCGGGCTTCGGTTGGGGCTTCTGCTTCTGGGCCCATAGCGAGGTGACACAACATGCCATCAGGATTACGAGGGCGACGGTTCGCAAGGTCTGTTCCTCCCGAGAAACGTACACAATAAACCTGTCGCTCCTGAATTCTCAACAAAATCTTCACAGCCGGAAGAATTCGCCTCAGGCTCTATATAATTCCAATTCGCAGAAACATGAAGCTTTGGAAATGGTCGCGACATTCCGGGAGGCCCGAGTGAAATTGTTCCGCTCATTCATTTGTTACTGCATCGTCCTCTTTCTCTCACAAACCAACGGCGCGCAAATCACTGCGGCGAAAACTTCCGCACCAAGCCGTCTTGCGGGATATACGGGGCAATCCTCCGGACCGGAGCAAGAGTGGGAAAAGAAATTTCAGGACGGCATTGTGCCTGAGAATCTGCGCGAAACCTTGCGCCGCATGAGCGCCCGTCCGCACCACGTCGGTTCACCCTACGACAAGGACAACGCGGAATGGATTCTATCCAAATTCAAAGAGTGGGGATTCGATGCCCATATCGAAACCTTTCAAGTACTGTTCCCCACGCCCAAAGAGCGGCTGGTGGAACTAGTGCAGCCTACGCAGTACCGCGCCAAGATGCAGGAACCGGCAGTTCCCGGCGATCCCACTTCGAGCCAGGCTTCAGAGCAGTTGCCCACTTACAACGCTTACTCGATTGATGGTGACGTGACGGCGCCGCTGGTCTATGTCAACTACGGCAGCCGTGAGGATTACGAACAACTGGATCGTCTCGGAGTTTCCGTGAAGGGCGCTATCGTCATTGCCCGCTACGGAGAAAACTGGCGTGGCACCAAGCCGAAGGTTGCGGGCGAGCACGGCGCGATCGGATGCATTATTTACTCCGATCCGAAAGACGATGGTTTTTATCAGGGGGACGATTATCCCAAGGGCGGCTGGCGGCCAAAGGATGGCGTCCAGCGCGGCAGCGTCATGGACACCGATTATCCCGGCGATCCTCTGACCCCAGGAGTCGGGGCGACGGCCGATGCCAAACGCTTGCCAATCTCCGAAGCCAAGACGATCACAAAGATTCCTGTGCTTCCGATTTCATGGGGAGACGCTTTGCCGCTTCTCTCCGCGCTGGCGGGTCCCGTCGCACCGGAAAAATGGCGCGGCGCGCTGCCGATTACTTATCACGTCGGACCTGGCCCCGCCAAAGTGCACCTCAAAGTTACTTCGAACTGGGACACGAAGCCGGTCAACGATGTCATCGCAACCATGCGCGGCTCCCAAAGTCCAGACCAGTGGGTCATTCGCGGGAATCACTTTGATGGTTGGGTCAATGGCGCCGACGATCCCCTTTCCGGCATGTCGGCTGTGCTCGAAGAGGCGCGCATGCTGGGCGAATTGCACAAGCAGGGATGGAGCCCGAAGCGCACCATCATCTACTGCGCGTGGGACGGCGAAGAACCCGGATTGCTCGGTTCGACGGAGTGGGTTGAGACTCATGGTGATCAGTTACAGAAGCACGCCGTCGCCTACATTAATTCCGACAGCAACGGCCGCGGATTTTTTCGCGCCTCCGGCTCGCACGACCTGGAAAAATTGATCAACGACGTGGCCCGCGAAATCAACGATCCAGAAAAAAATATTCCCGTATGGCAAAGAGCCCGCCTGTCTCGCATCGCGAATGCCAAGAACCAGGAAGAACGCGCTGAGATTCGCAAACGTGCGGATCTCACGATTGGAGCCCTCGGCGATGGTTCCGACTATGCTTCCTTCCTGGACCACGCCGGCATCTCTGCCCTCAACATCGGCTACGGTGGCGAGAACGAAGCGAATGCTTACCATTCCGTCTATGACGATTTCTACTGGTATACGCACTTCATCGATACCGATTTCTCCTACGGACGCGCTCTGGCGCAAACCGGCGGCACGGCAGTCATGCGTCTGGCGGATGCCGACCTGATTCCTTTCGAATACACGGAACTGGCCGAAACCATTGGTAAGTACGTGACCGAACTCGAGAAGCAGCTTAAAGAAAAGCAGGACGAGATTACCGAGCGCAACCTGGAATTGAAAGAGGGACTCTTCACGGCCGTCGCCGACCCCCACAAAACGTCGGTTCCTCCGCCGCACGAAACCAATCCGCCCTATATGAACTTCGCGCCGCTCAAGAATGGCGTGGAAGCGATCAAGCGCAGCGCAGAACGTTACGAGTCCGCAGTGGCGAAAGCACAGGCCGACAGTGCGCCAGCACTTTCTCAGCAGGTCGTCGATTCGTTGAACCTCGATTCAGTGAACAATGATCTTCTGAAAATCCAGCGCACCTTCCTGACTGAGCGAGGACTTCCCGAGCGTCCCTGGTTCAAGCATCAGGTCTACGCACCCGGCGCATATACCGGATATGGCGCCAAGCCGATCGCCGCAGTCCGCGAGTACATGGACGAGAAAAAATGGGCCGAGGCGGAAGCACAAGTGCCGGCGGTCGCCAAAGTGTTGGAAGATGTCGCAGCAGCAATTGACAAAGCTGCCGATGACTTACATTCCGCCACTGCGTCGGGACGCTGACCTCGGAGAGATCTCGCTTCGCAATATCCTGTCAAGACGAGGAAAAAGGCGCAGCAGGCTACGTCTCTGCTAACTCGACGGAGCGTTTCGAAAACGCGCTGTACCCGCATATTTGCTTTTCGGGGGAGATAACTTTTGCCGAATCATTCCATTGCTCCGGTTTAAAACACAAACGCAAACGTATTTCACAAGCCCGGACTGATTTTCGAACCCAACCTTACGGTTCCTTACCGCACCAAAGACTGCAGGGTCTCTCCCTTTGCGAGATGCGCTTATGAAAAAGACTATTTGCTTGATCTCCGCCGTTCTGCTTGCTTCCCTTGCTTGGGCGCAGGATAACTCGGCCGCGCCCATGTATCCGGCCACTCCTCATCCCGATCAGGCTCCAGCCACGAATCAGGATGCCGCGCCGCAACAGATGAATCAGCACACAGACCAGGATATGCCTGTGTTCCGTGTTAACGTGTTTGCCCGAACCACCAAAGCGGTGAACTACCGCCATCGCGGCGGTTCGACGATGGTTGATTTTCGCGGCACCGACCTGATGCCCGCGGTGGGCGGTCATGCCAAAGTTGACGGCAAAGCCGGCCGCTTGGCCATCAGCGTAGAACTTACTCATCTGCAACCCGCGGCTAGCTTAGGAGGTCAGTACCTCACCTATGTTCTGTGGGCCATCACTCCGGAAGGCCGGGCAGTGAATCTGGGCGAAGTCTTACCCGGCGACGGCGGGAAAGACAAGATTGATGTGACCACCGATCTACAGGCTTTTGGATTGATCGTGACCGCCGAGCCTTACTATGCGGTCGTGCGCCCCAGCAACAAAGTAGTAGCTGAAAATATTCTTCGCCAGGAGACTAAGGGATTCGAAGAGCCGATTGACGCCAAGTTTGACGTGCTGGAGGGCAAGCAGTACACCATTGACGTTCCCGCCGATCAGCTTCCGGCCACGCAGGCCAATGCCAATGCTCCTCTGGATTTGCTTGAGGCACGCAATGCCGTCGCGATTGCGAAGGCTGCCGGCGCCCAGCAATACGCCCCGGACAGCTTGACCAAGGCCGAAGACATGTTACAGCGCGCCGAAGATTATTTGCAGCGTAAACAAGGCCGCACTCCCATCGGCACGGCGGCCCGGGGTGCAACGCAGATGGCGGAAGATGCCCGCGTGCTCACCCTCCGCCGCAAAGAGCAGGAACGGCTCGACGCAGAACGACGTGCCCACGAGGAGGCCCAGGCGAGGGCCGAGGCCGATGCCGAGGCTGCCCGCCGAAACGCAGAGCAGGCCCAGGCGCAGTCCGATGAAGATGCCCGGCGCCGCGCGCAAGCTGAAGCTGCGAATGCAGAAGCGCAACAACGGCAAGCCGCTGCTCTCGCCGCTCAACAGCAAGCCCAAGCCGACGCTGAGGCCGCCCGTCGGGCTACTCAGGACGCGCAACAGCAGACAGCCGCCGCCGAGCAAGCAAGACAGCAAGCTGAACAGCAAAAAGAGGAATTGCGAGCCCGCTTGCTGGCACAGCTCAATCAGGTCCTCCAAACAAAGGATAGCGCGCGCGGATTGATTGTCAGCATGCCCGACGTATTGTTCGACTTCAACAAATACACGTTGAAGCCCGAAGCCCGCGAACGGCTGGCGCGTATCTCCGGAATCGTGCTCGCGTATCCGGATCTGCATCTGCAGGTCGAAGGCTATACCGACAGCATCGGCTCCGACCAATACAACCAGGAACTCTCGGAAAAGCGGTCAGCCACAGTGCGGGACTATCTGGTGAGCTCAGGAGTTTCGATCAACAATGTGGTAGCGGAAGGGTTTGGAAAAGCGGATCCGGTCGCCGACAACAGAACGGCCGCCGGACGCAAGCTTAACCGCCGCGTTGACATGGTTGTCTCGGGAGATGTGATTGGAAAAGAGATCACGGGAACTCCGTCTTCGGATCCTTCGGTGACCCCGCGGCAGTAAGCCGAGTTCGCCAGCGGCGCACACGCTGAGCGTTTGAGTCAGGTTCGAGCCCAGCCTCAAAGCTGGGCTCATTCCTTTTCAGTATTTTTCTTTTTCGTTTTCTCTTTCTCGGGTTCTCCGAGGGTTCGCGCTTTTTTGCCGCGCCAACCAAATAAAGGAGCACCCCAGCCACCTGCCGCCAACAGCGCCCCGAAAAGAATCACGGCGTCGATGCTGGCCCTTCCCTCGCGTGCCCAGTAGACATCCCTCAGATTCAGCCAGAGAGCAAATTCGTCGAGGGTCAGCGCGGCGCCCACGCCGTAGAGAATAGACATCAGCCGGCCGGCAAAAATTGATGAATTGTCGGCGCCGCTCCCGATCTCGCATAACCATCCATATCCCACCAGAAGAAGAATGATGATGCCGAAGACCAGGTGATGAATGTGGCGGCCACCCATCTGGATGAAATGAAAAGGAGGAATGTGGTGAACATCCGCATAGACCACGGCGCGGACGCCGGCAAAGGTCAGGAAAAAACTTGCCGAAGCGATGAACAACCGCCGTCGGGGACGATCGGGAATGCGTTCGTGGAGGATTCGGCCGAGCGAAGTCCCATGCAGCAGCAACAATAGGAATACGCTACCGGCGAGAGCAAACAGGAGTACGAACCACGTATAAGCCATGCGCCATTAAACAGTATTGCTCGCCCACAGTGGTGCGAATTCGGTGCTCGGACGTGCTAAGCGAAGGTGCTAGACGGTCATTTGTCGGTCGCTTCTCCGACTCGCACGCGCGGCTCTATTTGTCGGTACTCGTCCTCCGACAAGACATGCTTGGTCATCAACTCACGCGAGCTCGCGTAAGGACGATGTTCCATCACGTGATCGCTCTGAGCACGAGTCAGGCCGGTCGAAACAAGTTCCTCCTTGCTGGCACTGTTCAGGTCTACCCGTTTTTTATCGCGGTTCCAGCCGTCGCGTACGCCTTCGGCGACGGATTTCGCGTTTTCCTTCAATTCCGCGGTGCGCTCAGCCGTTTTTTCGCGCAAGTCGTTGGCGTCCTGCTTATGATCGTCAACGCACCCTACCAGGCTCAGGCTCGAGAAGAGAATGCAGCCGAGCGCAAAACTAAGCAGCGCGAGTGAAAATTTTGCTGACCGCGGGCCCAGGCTCATTTGTTTGCTTTTCATTTTGGACCTCCCAGCGTAAAAAGCGCCCCCTCGGCGGCAGTCGCCGAGGGAACGCTGATCGCTTCGTAGTGAATGACTCGAGGTTTAATTCGGATCAGTTTAATTTGGATCAGTCTTATCTCGTACTTTATCCGCACCTTCCTGCGTTTTTTCGGCGGTCTTGTTGACGGCTTTCTTGGTTCCGCGCTTCACTGCATGACCCGTTCTCTTCGCAGTTTTCTTGGTGGCCCGTCCGGTATCTTTGGCCGCATTCTTGGTGGCGTGTCCGGCGTCTTTCATGTCCTGTTTCGGGCTTTGCTCTTCTTGTGGTGCGCTTTCCGCCATTCCAAACGTGGCGCCAGCTAACGCAACCGTCAGAAACAAGGCGGGAGCATATCTTCGAAAGCTCATCTGCAGTTTCTCCTTTTTGGCGCAAAAAAATCGCTTGCACAACCTTTAACAGACAGCAGCGAACCGCCCTGAGTGAGTGACAGCAGCCGCCCCTACTCCGTTCCCGTTGGACTGTAATTCTGCTTCGTTACGCGACCCTTCACTTTGTCAGTGATGTCTTGAACTTTTTCACCGATCGAGTTGCGGGTTTCCTCGCCGCTGGCCGGTGCCAGGAGCAGGCCTGCGCCTACACCCACGCCCACCCCGGCAGCGAATACAAGAATGTTCCGGAGGGTGTGATCTTCCTCAGGGAAGATAGCGGTTCTGGCATCGTCCGCAAACTGCGAGGCACGATCCGACGCCCGGTCGACTTGCTCAGCAGTTTGGTCGATTACGTAAACTGCGGTTTTCAAAAATGATCTCAGAAGATTGTTCCATCTCATATTAGATTCCATCCTTTCGGTTCTGGGCACGAAGCCCGTGAATTTGCCAAAAAACAATTGTGTTTCGTGTTGGAACCGACCAGCGGACACGAGCGGATTTGAGTGTCCGCCCGTCTTACGCGGCGCGTGGACCCAACACAAAGTGCAAAATCAGCGAAATCACAGCGAAAACCAGCAGAAGGTGAATTAGACCACCCGCTACGTGGAACACTGTGAAGCCCCCCAGCCAAGCGATCAGCAAAACTACGAATAGAATTGTCCAGATGCTCATGGGTCTCCTCCGTTCGAAGATATGTTTCCCGGCGAACCGGAAACCGTCTTAGGCGCGGAAAGCTGACCAACCGCGTGGCCGACGCCACCCTCGCGGGCGGATAATTGGAAGCTAAATCCCGGGTCGCGCTCGTGTCATTACGGCGAACCTTGTACTTCATAGAAAGCATTGGGGTAGTCCGCCCCAGCGCAGGGAAATAGAATTAACGATGGTTCGTGAGAGAAATGATGTCTGCGCAACGCCAACTTCCTGAACGGTTTCCCTCTCTAACTAGCGAATTAGCGCAGATGCTCTTACCGAGAACGTGCTTCTGGGCCACGAGTATCCGAAATTTGATCGGAAGTTAGGATCCGGACGACGGTTAATCGCTTAATCATGGCAGTGACGGTCGCGAGGAAAGACAAAAATGACAGACCAGCAACGACTTATCACCGGCATTGAAGGACTGGACGACATCTTGCAAGGCGGGCTGCCTCCGGGACACCTCTACCTGATCGAGGGCGACCCGGGCACCGGCAAAACCACACTGGCTCTGCAATTTCTGCTCGCGGGTGCAAACGAAGGGGAGCCAGGCTTGTATGTGACTCTCTCGGAATCTCAGAAAGAATTGGAAGCGGTCGCCGCCTCGCACGGATGGTCCCTGGAGAAGGTACAGATTTTTGAGTTATTACCGGACGAGGAAGCCCTCAGACCCGAGGGTCAATACACTGTCTTTCACCCTGCGGAAGTGGAACTCGGGGACACGACGAAAGCGATCGTGGACAAAGTGGAAGCGGAGCATCCCAAACGGATCGTGATTGATTCCTTATCCGAGTTGCGAATGCTGGCTCAGGGATCCGCTGCGCTACCGCCGACAGATTCTCGCTTTTAAGCAGTACTTTACAGGAAAGCAATGCACCGTCCTGTTACTTGACGATCGGACCAATACGGACCGCGATCTGCAGCTGCAAAGCATTGCCCACGGGGTCTTGTCCCTTGAGAACCTGCCTCGTGACTATGGAGTCAAACGGCGGAGGCTTGAGGTGCTTAAATTGCGGGGATCCTCTTTCCGCGAAGGTTTTCATGATTACGGCATCAAGACCGGGGGATTGTCGGTTTATCCGCGTTTAGTCGCTGCGGAACATAAAACCAAGTTTCTCGGTGAACGTATCTCCAGCGGGATCAAAGAATTGGACGCACTTGTGGGCGGCGGCATTAATCGCGGTACCAGCACATTGGTGATGGGACCGGCCGGCGCCGGTAAGTCCACGATTGCAGCGAAATATGCGTTCGCCGCAATGGAAAGAGGAGAATCAGCGGCCGTCTATCTGTTCGATGAGGGCATCCAGTCTTATCTGTCCAGGCTGAAAAGCCTTGGGTTCGACGCGGAGCCGTTCCTGAATAACGGACGTTTCCTTCTCCACCAGGTTGACGTTGCCGAACTCTCTCCCGGCGAATTCACGGATCGAGTGCACCGGGTCGTAGACGAAGAGGGAGCCAAGGTAGTCATTCTAGATAGCTTGAATGGATTCATGAACGCCATGCCCGGCGAAAAATATCTGCCCATGCAGCTCCATGAACTCACTACCTTCTTGAACCAAAAAGGCGTCGCAAGTTTCATGGTTCTGGCGCAGCACGGCCTGATTGGGCGGGAGATGCAGACTCCGGTGGACGTGAGTTACCTGGCCGATTCCGTGCTTCTGCTTCGTTTCTTCGAAGCCAACGGAGAGGTGAGGCAGGCAATTTCTATGATCAAGAAGCGCAGCGGCTCTCATGAACGTTCGATTCGCGAACTTCGCCTCCACCATGGCATTATTGTTGGCGATCCGCTGTTTGATTTCAAGGGAGTACTGACCGGCGTCCCCGATGTCTTGGTTCGCAAACGCCGCAGGACGAATGGCAACGACGCACATACCGCTCATGACGCTGCCGACTGACGCGAACGGTAACCCTGACGCGAACAGTAATAACGACTGGCGGGTGCTGATCCTCGCTCCGAGCGGCCGCGACGCGGATCTCATTTCCGCAGCTCTCCGGGAAGCGGGAGTGTCTTGCCGCGTTTGCCGAACTGCGGCCGACGTTGTCGACCAACTGCCGTTGGGCGCTGCCGCCGCTGTCATCGGAGAAGAGGCCCTCGGAGAAACCCAGGTCCAGGCCCTGGCATCGGCGTTACACAAACAAGCAGCCTGGTCGGATTTGCCGATCATCGTGATGACCGGGGGTGGAGAGCCCAACCGTGCAAGCCGGCATCTCGCCAACATGCGTACGCCGCTGGGCAACGTCACGCTTCAAGAACGGCCCTTGCGGGCCATCACTCTGGTCAGTACGGTTCAATCGGCGCTCCGGGCCCGAGCAAAACAGTACGACGTGCGCGATCGGCTGACGGAATTGCAGTCTCGGGAAGAGGCTCTTCGGCGGGCGGAGGAACAATTCCGGCAGTTGGCCAATGCCATGCCACAATTGGCCCTGATCGCTGATGCGGACGGAAGTATTTTCTGGTTCAACGATGGCTGGTATGTTTTCACCGGCAAGACTTTTGAGCAGTTGACGGGTTCGGGATGGCAATCGCTGCATGATCCCAACATTCTGCCCGACGTTCTGAATGGCTGGCAGGATTGCATTCGGAGAGGGATTCCCTTCGAAATGGAATTCCCTTTACGGGGCTCCGACGGCCGATTTCGCTGGTTTCTGACCCGCGTTACGCCGGTGCGAGATCAAAACGGAACGATCGCGCGCTGGCTGGGGACTAGCACCGATATTCATAGTCAACGCGAAGCCCGCGAAATGTTAAGGTCGAATAAGGAAAGATTGGAGTCAGAAGTCGCCAAGCGCACGGCCGCGCTTCGCCAGCTGTCGGCCAAGTTGATGCGCGCTCAGGATGAAGAGCGGCGGCGGCTGGCCCGCGAACTCCATGACAGCATGGGTCAATATCTCGCCGCCATGTCGATGAGTCTGGCTGCGCTCGTCGCGGACACGCCTGCTATCGACAAGAAGCGCTCCGACGACCTGCAAAATATCATTCAGCTCTGCCTCGCCGAAAGCCGCACTCTGTCGCATCTCCTCCATCCTCCGCTATTGGACGAGATTGGATTAAACTCCGCGATGAAGTGGTTCGTGGAAGAATTCGGCAAGCGCAGCGGAATCCGGGTCATGCTCAGCAGCAACTGCCAGGGCCGCCTTCCCACGCTGGTGGAAACCATGCTGTTCCGCGTGGTTCAGGAAGCGCTCACGAATATTCATAAGCATTCGGGGAGCGCCACTGCGGAGGTCTCGCTCCGAACCAACCATGCAAGTGTTGTACTCGAAGTGAGCGATCAGGGCAGGGGGATGCCGAAGGAGCTTCTTGAACGAGCCGGAAACCGCGGCAGCATCGCGGGTGTCGGATTAGCCGGAATGCGGGAACGCGTGTGCGAAGTGGGCGGTGATTTTCGCCTGCAATCCGGTCCTGAAGGTACTAGTATCCGAGTCTCGATTCCAATGAACTTAGCGGCATAGCATCCCCGCTCGTTACTCCGACGGATGCGGTCCGGTGAAATCTGAGCAGCATGGCTTTTGTACGGGCTTGAGCTCCATGAGTTCGACGCGGGTCAGATCGGGATCGTAGATGTTGAGCTGCCACTTGCCGTCTTTACCAAACTTGGCTTTCTCATCCCCGTGCGGCTTCCAACCGTGCGACTCCAAAATAGCTTGCGCATTTTTCATGTCGGGAACGCCAAGCGAAATGTGGTTCATCACTCCCGTTAATCGCAAGTCGGGATGTTCCGGCTGATTCAGCATATATTCCACCCAGTCGGTGCCATCCGGAACTTGCATAGCCACCCAGTCAGTCTCATCGTCTTTCATTCCGCCGTGCCAGTAGGGACGAAAGCCGAGAATGTCACGATAGAAGTGGTCTTCCGCGTCGCGGTGGTGAACCAGAAAACCTGCGTGAATCATGTGGCGAGAAACCCACGGCGCTTGGGCATCCGATCCGTGCCCATGGATAGAAATAGGTGCCTTCGGATCCCGTTCCACGAATTCAACACGATGCGCTTCTGCATCTTCCACGACGAAGAAGCGACTATGGTCGGAACGTTCCTGAATCTCAGGAGCCTTGATTCCTTGCGCAACCAAATATTGGCGAAGGGCCGTTACGTTCTGGGTGGCGAAGGCCACGTGGTCCATGCGGTCTGCGGTCTTGGGATCAGGCGCAGGACTGTAGCCGACCCACTGCGTGCCCACCATGTACCGCAAAGTGCCGCCGGGTTCTACAGGAGCGGCGGACGTTAAGCCCAAGATGTCGCCGTATAATTTTTTTACGCCGTCGGGCGCTGATGTATAGAACGCGACGTGGTCGATGCCCAGGATGCGCGGCCGTTCAGCAACGGTTTGACCGTGAGCGATGATTTGGAGCACCGCGAAAGCGATGAGGATGACGAGCTTTTTCATGGCGCCCACGATTGTAGACCAAGCGGATCGCAGGCGCTGAAAGCGCGCCATCATTTCACGCGCCTTATGCGGCCCTGAAAGGGCGGCTCTTCCACGGAACTCTGCCACGACGATGCGCGAGTTAGTGAGTTTTCCGCAACCTCTGGAGCCGTGCCCCTCGAGTCGCGCCGGCACGAGTCGACTCTTCCAGCGGGCCCCTCGTCGATCTTCCGCGTGGGCTCGTGCCGATCCGGCGCGTGTTTGGAGAGTCTTACAGAATCGCCCTTAGAGCCCGTCCAGAAACTGCCGGAGAAGTTTGGCAGTTTCTTCGGGCTGCTCCCAGGGCGAATAGTGGCCGGCTTTCCGAATCACTCGCATCTGGCTGCCCGAGATGTGCTGACGCATGAAGTCGGCTTCGTTTGCACCGGTCATAGTGTCCTCGTCTCCGGTCACCAGCAGCGTGGGAACGTTAATGGTCTTCAAGGTGTCGATGGAGTCGGGGCGCGTGGCCATGCCGCGCTGTACTTGCGCGACGTCCTCTGGCGACATCTTACGCATCATGCGCAGCGCGCCATCGACCAGGTCGGGTCGCATCTCTCGCGTAGTTTTCGCCAGGACTTTTGCAATCATCGATTCAAAGAACGGCTCGGTGCCACGCGCCAGGACGTCATTCGCCGCTTGCAAACGCCCGGCGCGTGCCTCTGAACCATCGGCGGGCGCTTTCGTATTGAACAATCCGAGCGCCGCGACGCGGCCTCGATGATTTCGCCAGAACTCAAAGAGCGTATACCCACCGATCGAGACCCCGACCAATGGAGCACGGCCGATCCCGGTGTCATCCATCACGCGGGCGATATCGGTGGCATGTTTCTCCATTGTGGCCGGGCCCTCGCCGATGCCGGAATCGCCATGTCCGCGCAGATCAGGCAGCACCACGCGATAGCGCGAGGCCAGACTCTCGGCGACCGGCAGCCAGAATTCGTGGTTGACAGGAAAGGGATGTAGCAGGACTACCGGGGAACCGTCGCCCAGGGTCCAGTAAACGATGTCGGTGTCTCCGCTTTTGACACGATGGGAGGGAGGGAGCTGCATGCTGGGATTAGATCACAAGGGGGCGACGCCTCGATTTCCCGGCTATCGCGTCGTTGCCTGTTGTACGCCCATCGGCGCCGGAAGCGGCAGTGGTTCGTCGGGCATTACGATCCACGCGATGATGTAGGGAATGAAACCGATGCAGGTCATGATCGCGGTGATCAGCCACACTACACGAACTACCGTGACGTCGATGTCGAAATACTCCGAAAATCCCTGGCAGACCCCCGCGATTTTACGTCCCAGGCGCGGACGCACAAGCTTTATCCTGGCTAGCGAAGCGCCGATGCGAACACCACAGTAAGCGCAAACGGCAGCGTCATCCTGAATCAATTTTCCGCAATAGTTGCAGTACATGGTTCCGCCCTCACCGTTTAATACGCAATTGTAGAGCGAAAGTTCCGTGTGGCCGGCTTTGTACGAAGAAGAATCGCTCTTATCCCCTCTTTAGTGTTGCGACAGCCGCCCCGGCTGTCGGGTCGAGCCAAGCTCGACATGCCCCACCCGGCCGAAGCTCGATTCGCCGCAAACGCCTCGCTGCGCTCCGCGGGATGGCCGAAAGGCAGCCGTCTCCGCGTAAACCTTGGCTGTCCCCACCAGACCAGGGAACACGGAATCCCTCTTCCTCACTCCCGGTACGCCTCTTTGATATAACGCCGCGCCTGGTCAGCGGGGCCCGTGTTCGCATTTCCGGCGAGCACGGTTTGATACTTCTGCATGGCGAGATCGCGTTTTTGCAGCAGGTCGTACATCTCTCCAGCGGCCAAGTTAGCCCTTTGCAGCACATCGGGGTCGGGGTTCGGAGCTTGGTTTACCAAGTCATAGGCGGCGGCCGCTCCGGCAAGATTCTTCTCGCTGCGCAGCAATTCTCCCAGGCCCCATGCCGCCAGCTCATAGTGCAGATTACCGTACTTGCCTTCGCCGCCGTTCTGCCACACTTTGCGGTAGGTGGCCTCGGCCTCAGGCAGGCGTCCCGCCGCGCGCTGCAGGTTCGCCACTTCGGTCAGAAACAAGTGGTTCCTCGGATATTTTGCCGAAAGCTCGTTCATATAGCCAAGCGCCTCGTCATGCTGGTGCTCCCGACGAAGGAACAGTGTGAGCACGACTTTGGCGTCGACCGCGTTTTCCCCATCGCTGCGGGCGACGGCGCGAAGATAGGCAAGACCTTTTTCGCCCGATCCGCTCAATCCAGCCAGCGCCGCTGCCACCTTTACGCTCCAAGGCAGATGCCCGATCACATAGTTGTGGGTTCCCACCACTAACTTCGCGTCCTCATAGCTCGGATCGAGTTCGAGTACGTGTTCATGATCGTGCCGCGCTCCCACTGCATTGCGCAGCGCCGAGAACCATGCCCGTTCTACTAGAGCGGTATAGACGGAGAACTGGGCCCGAGTCACTCCGCGACAATAGAGACTATCCACATCTTTCGAATTCGCCTTGAGTTGGTGCTCTTCCAGATCTTCGGCGCGCCGCACCAGTTCCTTGATGCGTTCCTTCACTTCAGGCTTCGTGGGGCGGGGAGTCCGGCCGATAAAGCTGTCATTGCTGTAGTCCCCGGTATTCATTGCTCCGGTATCGTAGAGATCGTGCATCAGCACTACCGTGAGCAAATGGTTCACTGCAAAAGGATCATTGGGATGTTTCTCCACGATTTTTTCGAACTCCTGCGTCGCGCGATCGTAATCCATGTTGTAGAAGTGATCGAAGGCTGCTTCGGTCTGTGGATCGCGGCTTGCGCCGTGGGATGGAACCGAGGCAACACGCGGTTGGCTTGCTGTCGGAAGGCAATATCCGATCAGGAGGCAAAGACAGACCAGGAGCGCTTCAGTCCCTTGCTTAAGTATCGTCGAGAGATTTTTGGGGTGCGCGGTCACAGTTCGATTGCCACTAGTTTAAATGAACCGGCTCGCTCATGCCGCGGCCTGGTTGCGGCCCAGCCGCGAGGCTCTGGAATCAAGAACGTCATCTCACGTGCCATCAACGGTACACCGCCAGACCTGCGTACACCCTTACAATCGGCGGCTAGGGAAGTTTGTTGGCGCTACTGCCAGGCCCCGGGCTTTCGTAACCGGTGCATCTTTACCCGCTGACACGCGTAATTATTGCTTACGATGCAGTTGCAGTGCTCGGGCGAAAGGTTGCAAGTAATTGTCATGGTGGCAGTTAGTCTCACTGCAGCTTTGGTGGTTGGAATGCGATTGTAGTCTCGAGATTTTCGCCAAAGGTCCCATTATGCCGGAAGTAGTTCAAGGAGCCCCTCAGGAATTCTGGCGCCCGCCCTCGCCCGTCGTGGCGGAGGAGATTCGCTTCGGGCAAGCGATCCCGGGTATGGCGGAGGCCTGCTCGAGCTGCGGAACAGAATTTCTTCCAGGTTCGCGGTTTTGCCATACCTGTGGTGATCGTCGTCCTGAATTGACCTCGGGTAGCGCCACGGGTGCAGCATTGCCTGGATTTTGGGAGCAGGGAACCACACTCATTTATTCACTTGTCGCCGGATTTTCATGGAGGAAGATCAAATTCCCCTCCTGGCTGCAATATCTTCACTTCCACGAAATCAAGAGCCGGATCGGCCTGTCGACAGCGTCCCTCATCGCGTTCGTAATCGGAATCGGATGTGTGGCGGGAGCCTTGCTGGTCGGACTGCTGACGGCGAGGAACTTTGTGGATTGGCAGGCCATTCAATTTTACCGTGCGGAATGGCTGCTCGCCGCAACCGCCTCATTTGTGGCAGGAATTCTGCTGAAGAACCCTTCCAGTCGCGATCGCGAATAAATACGATCTAGGTTTCGCTTCCCGAGCCCACGGCGCGCCTGTGCTGTCCCATGCGGTAAAGGTGGTGCACCGGCCCGGTTCCGCGGCCTAACGGGTGACCGTTGGCAATTGCGGCAGTGACGTAAGTTTTCGCCAGCAGGGCGGCTTCTGCCAAGCCTCGATCCTGAGCCAAATGGCATGCCATCGCGGTCGCGAAGGCGCAGCCCGTGCCATGGGTTGAATTAGACCGTTGCCGTTCGGCCTTGAATACCTCCTGCTCAATCCCCCGCTTGCTTTTGAAACTTAACAGATCAATGGCCTTCTCCAGGTGCCCTCCGGTGATTACCACGGCTGCAGCGCCCAGGTCGTGGAGTTTCGCCGAGGCGGCTCTCATTTCCTCCAGATCCCTGACTTTGATTCCGGCGATCACCGAGGCTTCGTCGACATTCGGCGTGATCACGTCGGCGAGGGGTAGTAGTCTTTCGACCAGCAATCTGGTGCCGGCGGCGTCGAGGAGTTCCGCGCCAGAAGAGGACCGGAGGATCGGGTCAAGGACGATATTGGGCAGCCTCCCGCTTCCTGGTTCTCTGGAGGCGCGGGTTTCGCCTTGCGCCATTGGCTGGCCAGAGAGAAAGTCGGCAACCGCTTTTACTATCTTTCCCGATCCCAACATCCCAATGTGCACTGCGGCAATGTCGAGGTCCGCAGCCAGTTCTTCGAGGCTCTCGGACAAAACCAAGGGGTCGACGACCTGAACCCGCTTTACTCCTGCGGTGGACTGCACAGTCAAAGCGGTGATGCACGCTACTCCATAGCAGGCGTGGGCAGCGATTGTCTTTATGTCGGCAGTCACCCCCGCACCGGAGGAGGGGTCGAACCCCGCTATGGTGAGTACGATAGGCAGTTTTTCGGACATGATCTTCGGTTCCGCTGAGTTCGATAGAAACGCCGCCGAGGGCTCAGCATCTCACATCTCCGGCGGGACCAAGTGACTTTCGGGACTTACTCGGGTAGAAATATTTGGCGACCTCGGCTCTCGACCATTCCCGTAAGTACATGATTCCATGTAGTTTGGGTGAGGATAAACGGTAAGGCATTGATTCCAATGATCTTGTAAATTCTACCTGGGTTTCCCTGACGTGCCATTTACTCTTTAGTAAATATCTAAACCACGGCTAATAAAGGGTATTAGCCACATGTACCTATATTTACAACAGGTTACGTAAGTTATCCGTTACTGCCAGTACATCGATGTACCCCCCAATTCGTATTGACAGGGATTTGGCACGCCAATAGCATCAACAGACTGCAGGTACGAAAGCCTTAAGGCCAAAAGCACTTTTGAGTATGCGAGGAGAACTGAATGCGACGATATTTAGCTCATGGACTGGCGATTGCCTTTTTGATCGTCTGCCTGGGGGCGGCTCAGGGACCGAACATCTCGGAGGCGACAGCGGCTCCAGTTAGTTCAAGACAGCAGAATCCCAACGTCCGTAAACAGGTAAAGACAAAGCCTTATCAGGTGGGGACAGCCTCCTGGTATGGCCAGATTTTCGACGGTAAACCGACAGCCAGTGGCGAGCCTTATGATATGTATGACATGACCGCCGCACACCTGAAGCTTCCCATGGGAAGCTACGTTCGGGTTACGAACCTGCGCAATGGACGGGCCATTGTGGTCCGGGTCAATGACCGGGGCCCGATCGTTCCGGGCCGAATCATCGACTTGTCGTACGGCGCCGCCCAAGCGCTCCAGTTCGAGGATCGGGGTCTGGCACACGTACGCCTCGATCTGGTTAACGCACGCGACGTGAAGCCGGCTTACCAAACCATCGCCTCGAACCACTCCCCTCTGGCGAAACTGCCTTAAAGCCTCTACACTGACTGGGATGCATGGAACACTGCCCAGCATCCCAAACGGTAGCGCAAGCTACCGCGGACACGGTTTTCGCCACGATGATCCGCGCCAGCGGCTCATCGTCGCCCTAGACGTCTCCACTGCCGCCGCCGCGCAGAAGATCGTGGCGGCGGTGGGGGATTCCGCCCTGACCTATAAAGTCGGCATGCAGCTCTACACCGCCGAGGGTCCACAGATCGTGCGCGATCTCGTGGCCTGCGGACGCCATGTTTTTCTCGACCTGAAGTATCACGACATTCCCAACACCGTTGGGGCGGGGGTGGCCGAAGCGGCGAAGCTTGGGGTCAGCATGCTGACAGTTCATTCCACCGGCGGCGGCAAAATGCTGCGCGCTGCCGTGCAAGCGGCAAGCGCCCGCCCAGATCTGATCGTGCTCGCCGTCACCGTTCTCACCAGCATGGACAGCAGCGACCTGGAAACGATCGGATTTCGGGGCACGGTCGAGGACAGCGTCGTACGCCTCGCCACTATCGCGCTGGCCAATGGCTGCCAGGGCGTAGTCTCCTCCGCCCGCGAAGCCTCGGCTCTGCGCTCGAAACTCGGAGACGCTTTCGCCATCGTGACCCCGGGGATCCGTCCCGCCGGGGGCAGCGTAGCCGATCAGGTTCGCGTGGTCACTGTTGCCGAAGCTATTGCCGCGGGCGCCAGCCACATCGTGGTCGGCCGCCCCATCACCGAAGCTGCCGATCCGGCGGCGGAAGCTCAGGCGATTCTTGGGCAGATCAGCGGGTAAGTTCAGCGGGAACGTCATCTCATCCGGCATTCCTTCGCTCCTACCAATGGTGGTATGATAGTAGTATGAAAGAGAAGACATCTGTCACACTCTCGCCTGAGGTGCTGACGGGAATCGATCGTCTTGTGGGCTCGAAGCGCTCGCGATCCGCGTTCATCGAGGATGTTCTACGTGAATACTTGCGGGAGCGAGAGAAGGCCGCGCGTAGCGCACGCGACTTGGCGATTCTCAATAAGTTTGCGGATGAGATGAACGCAGAGGCGGAAGACCTACTGCGTTACCAGGCTCCGGAGGACGCGCGAGACTAACTGTGAAACGGGCGGACATCTATCGAGTCCATCGGCCCGGCGACGATCCCAAGCGGCATCGCTGCTTCGTCATCGTGAGCCGACAAGAAGTAATTGATTCCAGATTCTCCACGGTCGTTTGTGCGCCGGTATACAACCGTGGACGGGGCCTTGGAACTCAGGTCCCTGTTGGTCCGGATGAGGGAATGAAACATGACAGCTGGATCGTATGCGACAATTTAGTGAGTGTCCGGAAAAGTGAACTCACTCAATTTTTAGGCTCGCTCTCTCACGCGAAGGTTGCCGAATTGGACGAAGCACTTGGGGTCGCCCTTGCGCTGGATTAGTATCTAATTCCTCACCGAAAGAAACAAACGAAACAAGGGAGCTCCATGTCAGCGCCTGGGCTTGAAACCAGAGGTGCCTCTTACAGCTTCTCGAAAAACTCACACGCCGAGCATGAGATGTAAACGCCTCCGGGGATGCCGCGTTCGCGGTCTTTTACGCGCTTGACGATGCGCGTGGCCTTGCCGCACTTAGGACAATCCGTGCTCTTGGTTGTGTCCATTACTTTCTTTCGGTCTGCTGTCTTTGCAATCTTGCCGCCCACTGCCATGGTCTGTGTCTCCTGATTCCTCGATATTTGCGCAGCGCGATCCGCGTCATAGCTACCGCGAATGCTTTTGGATGGGATATCGCCGCAAAACTTCGCCCGAAACTGCGGGAGTCACAGGCTTGAAGAATCCGAAGCTGCGTCTGCATCTCTTCCGTCGCCTTCGATTTTACAGTAAGGTTGTCTCCGCTGTCTCGCCACCGGTTCTGAGTATGACCTGCGCCCTCAGTCCAATACTGAAAACGATTCTATTCACGATTGTAGTGCCCGGGTCGGTCCTGGTTCTGATCCCGTCCTGGATAGTGGACGGCTTCTCAAGGCCAGCGGAAGGTCCGCTAACCTGGCTCGGCATTGTAATGATTCTGCTCGGGGTCGCAATCTACTTCCGCTGCGCCTGGGAGTTCGCAGTTCGCGGATTGGGCACGCCGGCGCCCATCGCGCCCACGAAATTTCTCGTTACCACAGCGCTGCACCGGTACGTTCGCAACCCCATGTACATTGGCGTGTTCGGAGTGATTCTTGGAGAGGCGGCAACGTTTCGTTCCGTGCGGCTCCTGGCGTACGCCGGGTTTTTTTGTGTGCCGGTTCAATTGTTCGTGATCTTCTATGAAGAGCCAACGCTCCGCCTCCAGTTTGGAGAATCCTACGAGGAATATCGGCGCTCGGTCCCGCGCTGGATTCCTCGACTATCCATTCGAAGGTAAGTTGAATAGATTGCCATAGCGGTTATTGATTGACCGCACGCTGCTGAGGCGAGCTGAAATTACCGAATTCCAGCTCCAGCGTCTGCCCCGAGGCAGCGCCTGGTTTGGTTTCGGTCCACTGCACCCATCGCGAGAACGGCCGATTCTCGCCTTTGCGATATCTATCTCTTACCGTGACTCTGACTTTAGAGCCTTGCTTGAGCATCGCCGTCCAGCGCGACTCGAGGTCATGATAGCTGCCTCCATGGCCTTGAAACGCCGGCTGCAACGCCTTGGGCGCAAACGTGTTCATGTTGGCATTCTGCAAGCCCAGGTTGCGCACGTCACCGGGCGCGCCGAACTGAATGCCGATCAGATGCCCAGCGTGGTCGCCCGTGCCGCCCGACATGGCGGTCTGCGCGGCCACAATGCGATGTTTAGCCACGGTGCCCGGCCTCCCTAGTTCGCCAGAAGCCTCTTTGTAGGAGAAGTTGCCTTTGCTCCATTGCCGGAACACGAATTGAGCGCTGATATCGGGTAACGACATGAATTCCCCCGTTCCAGCGCGAATCCTAGCACGAAGTTCGGAGAGAAACTACAGTCGTGGTTGAAGCGGTCCGAGCTCCAGCACTTCGTTGACCACGTTCCCTCGCCCCTGCTACCGTCATATGTTTGCCCTCCGATGTGCGTCCCAGTCCTGGGAGTGGCAAACTGCTTCCCAGCTTTGAGTACAAGATTTGCGACCCATTTCGTCAGGAGATCATTCATGCCTGCCATCAAATTTCGCGGCGTCGATTTCATCCAGTACGACGCCCTGCTGACCGATGAAGAACGCCTGGTCCGCGATACCACGCGCCAGTTCATCGAAGACAACTTGATCCCGATTATTGAGGAATGCAATCGCGCCGGACGATTCCCGCGCGAACTGGTGAAGCCCATGGCCGACCTGGGATTTTTCGGCGCATCGCTGAAAGGATACGGCTGCGCCGGCATGGGCAACGTCGAATACGGCCTCATGACGCAGGAACTGGAACGGGGCGACTCGGGCGTCCGCAGCTTTGTGAGCGTGCAGTCGGCGCTGTGCATGTATCCAATTTACGAATTCGGCAGCGAAGAGCAGAAGCAGACGTGGCTGCCTGCGATGCAAAAAGGAGAGAAGCTCGGATGCTTCGGCCTGACTGAGCCCGACTTCGGCTCGAACCCCGGCGGCATGCGCACCCGCGCCAAAAAGGTCGGCAACGAATACGTGATCAACGGCGAGAAGATGTGGATCACTTCCGGCAGCATCGCTGACGTTGCCATCATCTGGGCGAAAGTGGAAAACGAAAACGACAAGATCCGCGGCTTTCTGGTCGAGGCCGACCGCCCCGGATTCAAGGCCGATGACATTCATGGCAAGTGGTCGCTGCGCGCCTCGGTTACGTCCGGCCTTTCGCTGCAGGACGTGCACCTGCCTGCATCGAATTTGCTTCCGAAGAGTGGCGGCCTGAAATCTCCCTTGATGTCTCTGAACCAGGCCCGCTATGGCATCGCGTGGGGAGCGCTCGGCGCCGCGATGGCGTGCTATGACTGCGCGCTGCAATATTCGTTGCTGCGCAAGCAATGGCGCGATCAGCCCATCGCATCGCATCAGCTGGTGCAGGACAAGCTCACCTGGATGATCAGCGAAATCACGAAAGCGCAGTTACTCGTATTGCAGGTGGGCCGGCTGAAAGATGCGGGCAAAGTCGAGCACCAGCACATCTCAATGGCAAAGCGCAATAACGTGTGGATGGCCCTCGAATGCGCCCGCCTCTCCCGCGACATTCTCGGCGCCAACGGCGTCGCCGACGACTATCCCATCATGCGCCACATGATGAATCTGGAGTCGGTGAAAACCTACGAAGGGACGCATGACGTGCATTCGCTGATTATTGGGCAGAGCGTCACGGGGATTGATGCGTTCTAGCCGGAGGAGGTACTGCTTCAACATAGAAACGCGGGCGGGGGCGCCCGCGCCACACACGCTAGGCAGTCGGCTTGTCTCGCGGCGGTTCAACTGCGAGGAATTCTTGCGCGAAGCGCCGCGCGTAATCGTCAAGCAAGTTCGGAATGCGCTGCGCATCTGTCGATCGCAGCACCAGCCCGGCGTGATGATGTCTCTTAATCCGCAAGTACACTTCCGGATCGCTGTAGCCCGACGTGTCGGGATCTTTCTGACGCGCCAGCGAGAGAATCACGCCCGCATATTCTTCGCGCACGGGCGGCAACTTGTAGCTGCCGTCTTCGCCAGCGACTTCGATGCGAGCCCATTCGCGCCACAAGTTGATTCCGCTGGCGGCCTCGACCATCTCGTTGATGTAGGCACCGCCCACTCGGGCGGCACATTCGAGAAAATAAAAGTGCCCGTCGGCGTGCGCCTTTATAAACTCGGCATGAGCCACTCCCCGTAACAACCCCAGCGCCGCGATCAGCTCGCGATTGATCGATCTCAGCGCAGCGTCTTCTTGGCTCTCGCGAAGCACCGTGAATGTGGTGAAGATTCCGCCGCCCTGCGCCACGTTCATCGGAGGTTTGCCGTATTTGCTGACGTTGGCAAATACCACTTCGTCCTCCGATACCACCGAGTCCACGTGATACACGTCGCCGGGAAGAAACTTTTCCAGCAAGAATGAAGATTGCTTGTCGCCCAATTGTTCGAGCACCGGCCATAATTCTTCCGCCGCATGGATTTTCTTGATCCCGATTGCCGACGCTTCCTGGCGCGGCTTCAACACCCACGGTCCCGGCACCTGCTCCAGGTAGTAATGTATGTCCGCGTGATTCACGACAGGCACAAAATCCGGAACGCGCACGTCACGATCGAGCGCTCGCATCCGCATGGCCAGCTTGTCGCGAAAATACCGCATCGTCGTTAGCCCCATGCCCGGGATACGCAGATGCTCGCGCAGCGTGGCAGCTGTTTCCATGTCATATTCGTCGAGAGCGACAATGCGATCGATCTTCTGCAAGCGGGCCAGGTGCGTGACCGCCTGCACGATTTCAGCGAGTGGGATATTTTCAGGAAGATAGAACGTATCGTCGAGACTCTCGCGCGGCCAATCGGCATCGCGCAACTTTTCCGCGGTTAACAGGATTACCCGGCAGCCCTGCCGCCGGCACTCACGCATGAACTCCTGACCCTTTTCATAGGTCGTGATGCAAAGGAAGGTCAGCGGACGCGGCTCGGGCATGAGTTTCGTTCCGAATCAGGGATAGGAGAATACCACGAACGAACCGCGCGCATCCGGCCGCACTGTGAGCAATGTCGATGCTGGTTATCGCATCTTTCAATTCCGGCTAGGAGTGCGTTATAGTCTCAACCCGGAGCTAAACCGCTGCATCTTAAGGCGCCGGGAGAAATCAGAATGGGTACGCAGACTCGTGCAGACGGCAAGGCCCGCACTTACGGCGAAAATATTGAGAGCGACCTGGCATCGCGATTCCTGCGCGTGGTGGAAGTGGCCGCGATCTCTTCGGCCCGCACCATGGGCCAAGGCGAACGCAAGCTCAGCGATCAGGTCGCCACCGAGGCGATGCGACGCACCATGGACTCCATCCCTATGCGTGGGACCATTGTTATCGGCGAAGGCGAGCGCGACGAGGCGCCCATGCTCTACATCGGCGAGAAGGTCGGAGCCGAGTTTCGCGACGGCACCGAAGTTCCTGAAGTCGACATCGCCGTGGACCCGCTCGAAGGCACGAACCTCTGTGCCACCGGCGCGCCCGGGGCGATCACCGTGCTGGCCGCTTCCGAGCGTGGAGGCCTGCTCAATGCCCCGGACTGCTACATGGAAAAAATTGTCGTAGGACCGTCCTGCAAAGATGCAGTCGAACTGGATGCGCCCGTCGCCGACAATCTGAAAAATATTGCCAAGCGTCTGGATCGCGACGTAGAAGACCTGGTCGTGATGGTGCTGGACCGTGAGCGCCACGAAAAGCTGATCGCCGACATTCGGGCAGCCGGAGCCCGCATCCGCCTGATCGGCGATGGCGATCTCTCCGCCGGAATCGCCGCCGCTGTTATCGGAACCGGTGTGCACGCGGTTATGGGCTCAGGCGGGGCTCCGGAAGGCGTGATCACTGCCGCCGCCATTCGCTGCCTCAATGGATACATGCTCGGCCGCCTCGTCGTGAAACCCGACCAGGACGAGCGTCTGGCCCGCATGGGCATCAAAGACAAGAATCGCATCTACGAGGCTGAAGATCTCGCACCGGGCAAACAATTAATCTTCGCCGCCACCGGCGTCACCGACGGCGCGCTGATGAAAGGCGTACGCTTCTTTGGAGAAGGCACGCGTACATCGTCCGTGATCCTGACCCTGCGAACTGGCAAGGTGCGTTTCGTGGAAAGTATTCATCTGGAGAAGGGGCCGGACGTGAAGGTGAGGTTCTCGTAGCGATCCACTTAGAAATCAAGCAGCTTCGGCAGACATGAGAGGCAAGTTACTCCTAACAAAGCTAGGCCTCCGCGGCTACTTCAGATACTCCGAATCTTTCTTCAGTTCCTCCGGGATGGGCGGAAACGGCGGCCACTCCTGCGAATATCCCTTGAGCAGCGGCGCCGCGACCTCCGAGCGCAACGTTCCGTCATGCACCGTGAATTTATGCTGATGACCCGCGGAATATCCTTCCCACAGGCATACGCTCGCGTACGCTCCGTCTTTGCGCAAGATGTAATACGTCATGTCCATGAAGCGGAGCTTGTTCATGTCGCCGTTGTAATTGCGCACGATGCGTTTGAGCGCATCCATGCCCGCTTCCTGTGGGGACATGCCGTGCCGCATGTTCTCGACAATCGTGTGAGCGCCCGCGACTTTGATGTTCTCTTCCCCGCTGCCCGTAGCCCCTGCGGAGCCTACGTCCTGATCGGTGTAGCAGCCCGCTCCGATGATAGGCGAATCGCCGCAACGGCCGGGCAGTTTGAAGGCCAGCCCACTGGTCGTGGTGATGCCCGACATTTCGCCTTTCTCGTTGAGAACCGAACAATGGATCGTGCCCGTGGGCGGAAACAGCACGCGGCGTACCGCCGCTAATTGAAATTCCGGCTCAATACCAAGATCGGCGGCGCGCTGCTGCAATTGTTTAACTCGTTCCCGCCAAACTTCGGCCTGCGGTTTTGAGTCCGGAACCGGCGGATGCCAATGCGGATCGGCGATCCCTGGCCCCCACCAGTCGCGGTCGGAATTGAATTGCTTCCACAGCAGCCAGATTTTGCGCGAGTGTTCGGTCAGCAGATTCTCCCGCGGAAAGCCCATCGCCACGGCAAATCGCTCCGCCCCTTCGCCCACCAGCATGACGTGGCCTGTGTGTTCCATGACAGCCTTACCGACCATCGATACATTCTTGATGTTGCGAACGCCACCCACCGCACCCGCCCGCCGCGTAGGCCCGTGCATGCAGCATGAGTCAAGCTCAACCACTCCTTCCTCATTGGGCAAACCGCCCAGCCCGACCGAGTCATCGTTAGGGTCATCCTCCGGACCTTTCACCACTCGGACACCGGCTTCAAGCGTGTCGCCGCCGCCTTTGAGGAAAGCGTATGCTGCCTCGACGTAGTTGTAGCCGTTATTGGCGCAGATAATGATCGGACGCTTGACGGAATCCGATGGAGACACGTGGGCCGGTTGGCCCCTTTCGGTCACAGCCTCCGGAGTCGCAGCCGGGACTCCGACACCGGCGGCGACAGCTCCCAACACGGACGTCTTCACGAAATCACGGCGCGAGAATGTCACGGATTCCTCCCGGTCAGTCTCCCCTGCAATATGCACCCGCATCCCGTTGAGAGATGAGCGCTCTGGCAGGCGGAAGCCGGAAGGATATCACGGACCGTTCACAGGTTGTGCCCCGGCGGCGGGCCCTTCTGATAGGCGGGGAGAGAAATACGGCTGAGAGTCTCAGCTCAGAAGCGAAAGACAACGCCCCCGCCGACGAAAATATTGTGTTGTCGGCTCTTGTTTGTAGTCACATTCAGGTTTGGGATACCCGACCAGAAGTCTCTGGCCTCGCCCCGCAGCCTGAAGTGCCCGATAAGCTTTACGTCCAGTCCCACTCCGGCCTGTAAGACTCCGGTCGTGTTTCCGTTCTTGTTTGGGTTGGGAGCGCCAGACTCGAGCGTAGAGCTCGGACCGAAATGGCCGAATCCGCCTCCGAAACTGATCCAGGGAGAGACCGCCTGATCGGGAAACGCATTCAACCGTGCCGCAGGAGTCAGGAAAATCGAGGAATATTGTCTGGGAGTGACGTCCAGGGTATTGTGAATATCCTCGTCCGGATTCCCAAGGAACGGCAGTTCCAAAGAGAGCGACCAAAGGTCGGCATCGAAGACGCGCCGGGAATAATTGATTTCGTAGGTCCATCCCTTGCCGAAATGCACATTCTGATCGAAAGAGGCCACCCCTGGGATCCCCAGATCACTGATAAAGGTATGTCCAAACATTCCCGTCAATTCGTTCTTTTGCCCCGTAGCTGGTGCAACCAGGGTGCAAACCGCCACCAAAGCCCCGATGGTGAGGTGTTTCAGCGACATTTCTCCTCCCGGAGTTGAGTTATTCGTTTTAGCAAGTTCCCGCTAGACTAGCACGGACCCGTGTTTTCCGTCGCCCACTTTCTAACCTGGCGTTAGACGTTGAGCACGGTCCAATTGAGTTGCCGTGCTTTCCGAAACACTGACCCATTTCCTCGGCCGATTTACAGCGACCGTTCCAACAAATCGCCGTTCCCCGACGGAGTGCGGCGGTTTGCAGACTCTCCATTCATGGGCCGAGATCGCGATCGTCTCGACAACGCCTCCAAATCTCTGGAAGTGGCCAGCCCGCACAGTGCATAGAAAAACGCAGCATTTGCCGGAATCTGCAAATTGAAATCCACTAGGCTATGGACAAGAATTCCGGTGCACCCCGCAATGAGGCAAAGGATATCGCCCAGTCCCACTGGAATTCCCAGCGGCGAGATGTCGGTAATCCGTATTGATAAAGGCGAATCAGAAACCAGATCATTAACCCGAACCCGAGCATCCCATCTCGACTAAGAGTTGAGCATAATCATTATGCGCTTCATTGATGAACAGGTCGGTATAGAAACTGCGATACCGCGGGTAGACCGTCGGAAATGTCCCCAGCCCCCACACCAGAACCGGCCGGTGCGCAAACATTCTCAAACTGTTTTTGGTGATATCCAGGCGGGATCCCCCGGAGAATTCACTGGTGTTAAGAGCCACGGCAGCGTGCGGCATCGATTGATACCCAGTCAAATCCTCCGTTCAGAATGTTCTCCTCAAATCCCGCATTTACCACCAGGTTCTGAGGGGAACGCAGATATGCCCGAAGCGAACGGTTGACGCCGGCGGCTTGTTGCCAGGCAGTTTTCGGTCGCTGCCACTTCCTGCTTCGTCAGCAGAAGCCGAAAATGAGCGAGGTTCGGGGAAAACTCCTGGTTTAATGCGATGAGATGCTCCCAGACATTCTCCGCCGCTTTCACTTCCTGTTTGACAATCAGCAAATGCAAGAAAGAGAGGCAAAGATCCGACCTTCGCGGCAGTACTTGGGTGACAATTTGATTCGCGTCGCCGGTCGCGCGCCAGCAAAGTTGGAGGGCAGCGTCGACCAGCTGCGGATCGTTTGCCATCACCACGCCGAAGTAACGAAGCGCCTTTTCTCGATCACCCTGAATTAGAAAAAAGTTGGCAGCCTCCCACGCGACCTGCGGAGTATTGGGTCTGCTTCCACCGCGCGTTCCACACTCTCCGCCCAGCTCGCCGGTTCGGCCTGCGACCCGATAGGCGCCCGCCAGATCCAACCAGCTTCGGGCGTCATAAGGATTTAAGTGAACCGCGCTTCGATATCTTGCGATAGCTTCGTCCAAATTCGCGGCAGAGACGGCAAGATTTCGGCCAAGCACTTCTCGATATTCGGCGTTCGCCGGTTCTAAACGAATGGCCTTTACAACGCAAAGAGGAGACCGCAGGCGGTTGCAAACGCAACTTTTGCAGCGGAGAAGATAGTTCAATTCGCATTCCGACTCACAAATAATGTAAATGCGTGGCCCTTACTGTCTAAATGAACGAAACCGGTTTTAAGTACGAGAAAATGCTAGAAAACGCTGGAATCGATTTGATGCGTCTGGCGCAGATACACACTTGTGCAGGAACTGCGGATACCGTGGAAGCGAGTCTGATGAAACCGCGCCATTGCGGGGTGGAACTAGGTATTGCCTGAAGACAGATTGATCGCATGCGAGGGTTTTAGATTAGGGTTTCAGATTGATGTGCAGGGATTCGCTGATTTGGCTATGCCCTTGGGACTTGCGGTGCCGTGGCTATTACCTCCGTAACGTTTCGGGGCTTACGGTTTCGCTTTAACCTTGAGGTTCAAACCTGGATTTCGAGGAGCTGGCTATCTCCGTGACCAACACATCCCAAGCTTCGCGTGCCGCATCGGCGCGGGCGTTTGTGCACAGTCTCAACATCCTCATTAAGTACGCGCGGATGTATGGCTATGGACATAAGCGCACAGAGGCGCAGTTCGAAATTACCTGGAACGAGTTGCAGCAGGGTCTGCCGACGACCGGAGACGCGGGCTTTCTGCTGGGGGTTTCCGACAACAAGTTGCTTCTGGATGGCATACCGCTGGAGACGGGGAACGCGGAACGGAGCTTCGCAACGCTGCTGAACACCGCCGGACTGGCCAGCCTGCATTTTTCCAAAGACGTGACGGAGGAAGATTTTGTCCGGCTGGTGCGAGCGTTTACGGTGGCGGGATCGAAGGGGCAGGACGTATCGAAGCAGATTAAAGAAGCTCTAGGCGCAAATAAACCTGGCAGCAGTATCCGTATCAATGAAGTGAAGTTCGTGGCGGCCGATCCGCTGACCGGGGACGTCAGCATCGCGGCGCAGATCGCGGCGCAGACTTTAGGACCGGAGTTCAAGCAGTGGCTGAACGATCCGCAGAAGTTGTTGCAGTTGATTGCTGCGGCTGAAGGGGCAAATGCTGGCGGCGGCGGGACGGCAGCGGGCGGAGTCCCCATGGTGCCGCTCGGCAGCGTGCCCAACGCTCCGAAAGGGACAGGAAAAGGAAGATGGGTTCCAGATGATGCTGCAGGCGGGTCTGCAACTGCGGCGGCGCCGGCTTGGACGGGCGGAATGGTTCCCCTGCAGGAAGAGGAAGTGATTCAGGCGATCCGGCTGCTGACGCGGTTTGGGCAGGTGCAGACCGATTCGGGCGCCAAAGAAGAAGATCTGCAGAAGGAACTGACGGAAACGGATCCGAATACGCGGTTGAACCTGCAGCAGTTGTTAGGAAGCCTGGCGGCAAAGGCGACGACGGCCGAAGAAGAAGACACACCGTTGCTGATGAAGGCGGCCGAACACATGGCAATTCGCTTCGCCCTGGAGCGTTATTCGAAGGGCGAGGTCAAAGTCAATGCGGTCCACCAGATGATGGAGCACATGAGCCGCCAGATGGACTCGCTCCGCCAGATTCTGAAATTGCAGGAAGAAAAGATGAGCAAGGCCGGGATTCTGGTGGAGTCGCACGCCGACATCCTGGACCGCATGTTCTGGGCCGAAGTGCCGGAGTCGGGCAAGAAGAGCGTCTTACTATCGCACGAAGCGCCGTGCGTACCGCCGCGAAACTTGCGGCAGTTTGTGGAAGTGCTGCTGGATCGCGACGACAAGCAGGGAGCGGCGGAGATTCTGAACAACTATTCGAGTTGCCTCAGTGCCAAGGAACTGGAACCACGGCGCAGAACCGCGATCGGGTTGAGCCAATTGGCCGACTTGTACACGCGGGTAGGCGGAGAGCCGATGGGGCTGGCCATCCGGCGGCTGAGCGAGTATTTGATCCACGAGAAAGACGCGGAATTGCAGAGCCTGTTCAGCGCCGCCTTCGTGCGGCTGAGCCAGGAAGCCAGTTCGGCGAAGAATTATGGAGCGGTGAACGAAGTGTGCGCCGGCATGGAAATGATCAGCATCGAGCGGCCAGTGTTGATGAGCGATTTGCGTCCCCGAGTGGGAGTGGAAAATCGTTTGCCGGAGTTTATTGAGGAAGCGATTCACCTGGATCCGATTCCCGCCGACCTGTTAGGGGTTTTGCGGCGGACAAGCCATACCGGGGCGGAGCACCTGGCAGACCGATTCTTCCGCTGCATGCGGCGCGACGAATGCGATCGGATGATTGAACTGGTGAAGCAGTTGGGATCGCCGGTGCTGCTGCAGTTGCGGGAAATTCTACGCACCGGGCAGCCGCGGCAGGCCTCAGGGGCGGTGGGCTTGGTAAGCCGGCTGGACGTGGGTACGCTGTTGGAATTGCTGCCGTCGCGATTGCCGGAGTGGAACCGGTTTTATCACGACATCGTGGTGCGGCAGATTGCATATGGCGCGGCTGCGGATCGGGGACGCACGTTGCTAGAACTTACCGAGATTTTGGATCCGCTAGTGTTGCCGGAAGCAGTGGACGAAATTGGCATGAGCGGCGACATGACAGCGACGCCTCCGCTGATTGCGATGGCGCGTCCCGGCGAAGCGGCCTCCCGTTCGCCCTACGTACAGCTGAAGGCGATCGAGTCGCTGGGACGATTGAAAGACGGGGAAGCGGTGGCAATTCTCCGGGAGATTCTGGAAACCAAGAAAACGTTTGGATTTGTGCATCACCGGGAGTTGCGGATCGCGGCAGCGCAGGCGCTGGCCAAGACCGATCCACGCTACAGTTCGCAGGTGTTGTCGGACAGCGGCCTGGAACCCGCGGAAATGGCGATTGCGCCCCTGGACATGGCTCCGGCATGTCCCTGGGTGCGGCAACGGCGCTACGAGCGTCTGGTGCTGGCGAGAACTGTGTATGGGCTGCTGGGCAGTTCGTGGGGTAAATCCCGGATTCAGATTCGCGAATTGAGCCTGGGCGGTGGGATGGGCACGAAGGAAGATAATCTGCGCATCGGCAGCGAAGCGGATCTGGAGATTTCAATCGGACTGCGGTCGAAAATTCGCGCCCATGTGCTTCTGCGGCGCGCGCGGGTCAATGAAGTAGGATTCGAGATTGTGAGCACCGACCTGGAGAGCCGCTACCGGCTGCGCCGTCTGCTGGTGGAGGCGCTGAACCACGCTCCGCAGGGCAAGGCGCAGGAGTGGAGCGGGGAGCGGAAGATCTAGGAAGCTGTCCAGCTATCAGCTGTTAGGCACTCAGTTTCTTGTGGAAGAGCCCGTGAGGGATTTCGCGGGCTACCTCCTGATTATCATGGGGTCGCTTGTGACCTCCAAAAAACAGAAAGCCTCTGCTTAGGCAGAGGCTTTCGCGCGTTTAGGCCAATGTTACTTCACCTTCAGGAAGATAATCGCCAGGGTATAGAGGGCCAGGGACTCGATCAGGACCAAGCCCAAGATGAGCGCGAACTGGATGCCCGGTCGTGCCGCGGGATTGCGGGCCAGGGACTCAGTCGCGGCGGCCACGGCTTTGCCCTGGGCCAAGCCGCAGACCGCGGAGGCGATTGCCATTGAGAATCCCGCGGTAATGGCGATCCAGTGTGTGTCTCCGGTGCCCGCGCCGCCCTGCGCGAAGGCAGGCATGGCGAAGCACAGAGCGGATAACGTCATGAACAGATGACTTAATTTGCGCATATTTTATTTTCTCCTGGTATCAAATTGCCGCCAGTGGGTGGTTGACGCCATACCGTGCAGACGCCCTCACGCTGGTAGCGCAGTTGCTAGTTCCCAGTTGTCAGTTCCCAGTTTTTCACTCCACGCTTCTTCACAAACTGGCAACTGACATCTGGCAGCTGGCAACCGCATTTAGTGCTCGTCGGCGACGGCGCCGGATACATAAATGATCGACAACAGCATGAATACGTAGGCCTGCAAAACAGCAACAACAATGTGCAGGCCGCTGAAGATAATCGGGATCCCAATCGGGATCATCGAAAAGAAAACCAGGGTGATGAGATCACCGGCAAAAATGTTGGCCCAGAGACGAACGGTGAGGGAAAGCAGGCGGGCGAAGTGGCTAACCAACTCTATGGGGAGCATTAGCGCGGCCAGGAGAATCCGGGCAATGAGCGGCATGCCTTCCATGGGCGGTCCAAAAAAATGCAGAAGGTACTTCGGTCCGGCGTGCTTGAAGCCTTGCGTGTGGTAATAGATGAATGCGCAGATGGCACAGCCCAAGGGCACGATGGGAACGCCGGTCGGCGATTCGAAGCCGGGAATCAGTCCGATCAGGTTACAGACCAGAATGAAGATGAAGACGATGGCGAAAAAAGGCGTGTAGGGCTCGCTATGATGGCCGATGATTTCGCGGCTCTGGCTCAGCACGAAACCTTCAACCGCTTCAAAGGAGTGCTGCAAGCCTCCGGGGGACTCGACTGAGAGGCGCGAGCGAACAATTAAGAATAGAGCCAGCAGGAAAGCGAAAACCAGCAACTCCATCGCAAAGGAGTTCGAGATGGGGGCCTGAGGGCGGTGGGGTTCGATGTGAAGCACACGGAGAAATGCCGTAACCGGGCCGGCGAACAGGTGGTTCAGGATTTTGGTAAACCAGAGTTGTTCCATGGTGCAGCTTCTAGCTTTTAGCCTTTCTGCGACCGGTGCGGACTAGACCTCGCGATTTACGGCTACATACAATTCGTAAACCGCCTCGCAGGCTATGGCTGCTACCGGCAGGAATAAGCCCGCAAAGAGGCCACGAAGGCTCGCGGGAAAACTGGTTAATATAGCATACGCAGCGCCTGCCAACAACACATAGCGAAGCAGGAATCGGGCGATGGTCCCGGCGCCCGATTGTGATTTGCCGGTATTGGTGACGCGGTCGGCCAGGCCGGAAACACCGCTTTTGAGCCAGTGAAAATTAAGGTAGGCGATGATGCAGCCGCAAAAGAATCCGATAGCGGGTTGGCGGCCGAATTTCCACCACGCCGCGGCCAACAGGACTGGTGTCAGCACCAGCATCACGTTGCGGATGCGGTCCAGCGCGCCGGAGTAAAACGCGTCGGCGGAAGCGATCGTGTGGGCGGAGATGCTTGACCGTTCGTCGTCTTGATTCATGCGAAGCGAGACGTCACTTCATTCTTTCGTGTCGCGGAGCACGCCACGAATCAGTTCGATCATGCCGGCGGCGATTCCGAGGAGAAGTCCAACGACGCTGATCCACGTGGTATGCAGCCAGCGGTCGAGCGCAGAGCCGATGAGCCATCCGGCTACTGTGCCCGCGGGGAGCATCAAAGCAAGTTGGCTATAGCGGCCGACTTGGACCCATGCGTTCTTTTTCTCGTCGGGAGTGCGGTTGTCGGGAGTTGGCGACATGGGTTTCGGATCGATGGGGATAAATTCTACGCTATGCCGTGGCGGAAACGCCCCTCAACTCGTGAGTGACGACGGGTGCAAGGATCTTTCAACATCTGCGCTCCAGATGACAGGGTCGAAAGTTACCGCAGCAGTTTTGCTATGGCCGGATTTTGGGCTATGCCTAACGCCCAATTTACTAGCTCGATGAAGCGGTTGGGTAGAATGCCGATGTAGAGCGTCGCCAACGCCGTCATAGCGAGCGCCGCGCGCATGGTCAGGCTGATTGGTAGTCTCTCCTCGCCTTGCTCTACCTTGCCCATAAACATTGCGTTGGCGATTTTCAAATAGTAATACAGGCCGAAGACGGAGTAGAGGACTCCGAGCGATGCCAGCGCGTAGTGGCCGGTTTCGATCAGGCTGAGGAAGATGAAATATTTCCCCCAGAATCCGGCCAGCGGCGGGATGCCGGCCAGCGAAAGCATGAAGATCAGCATCATGACGGCTTCGACAGGGGCGCGGGAGTAGAGCCCGTTGAGATCGTCGAGTTCGTCTCCGACTACGTTGCGGTGGCGCAGCGACGTGATCACTGCGAATGCGCCGAGATTCATGAAAGTGTAAACGAGCAAATAAATGAGGATGCCCTTGATGCCGTCGGGGCTGAGTTGCGTGGGGGTGCCGGCGATCAGGCCCAGCAGCATGTACCCGACGTGTGCGATCGAAGAATACGCCAGCAGGCGCTTGGTGTTGGTCTGGGTGAGTGCGGCGAAGTTGGCGCCGGTCATGGTCGCGATGGAAACGAAGACCAGCAGGGGCACCCAGATGGGGCGCATAGGCATCAGGCCGATCACGAGGACGCGGAGAAGCATAGCCCATCCCGCGGCTTTGACCGCGACGGACATGAATCCGGTGATCGAGGTGGGTGCGCCTTCGTAAGCGTCAGGCGCCCATTGATGGAATGGGATGGCGGCGATCTTGAAGAGCAAGCCCGTGATGGTCGTCAGTAAAGCAACCACCGCAACGGGTTTGTATTCGCTGTGAAGAATGGTCCGCGTCAGTGCCTGTTGGATGACTGCGAGATTGGTGCTGCCGGTCAAACCATAGAGTAAAGACAATCCATAGGCGAAAATGCCCGACGAGAATGCGCCGAGCAGCAGATATTTTAATGCGGCTTCATTGGAGCGGCGGTCGCGGCGCAGGAACCCCACTAAGACGTAGGTGGAGATCGCCATCAATTCCAGGCCAATGAAGATCAGGACGATATCGAAGCCGGCGGCCATGCACATCATGCCGGCGACAGATAGCAGCATCAGCGTGTAATATTCGCCGTGATTTTCGTGTTCGGTTTCGAGATAGCGGACCGACATGAGGATGGCGATAGCCGTGCCAGCGAGAAACAAGTACCAGAAATAGATCGCGAAGCGGTCGACCAGCAGAGTGCGCATCATGCCTATCGAACCGGGCGAAGCGCCCATCCAGAGCTGAATTTTATAGACACCGGCAGCGGAGAAGAGAACGCCGATCATCGCGGTAACGGCGTTAGCCCACTTCATCTCGCGCGGAAGCATTAGGTCTATGAGTAAGATGCCGAGAGCGAACAAAGTCAGCAGTGTGATCGGCAGAGCGAGAAGATAGTCGGTCCAGACCACTATTTCTTCCCCTTGGGTTTCGCTGGCCCGGATGCGACCGGAGCCGGCGAATTTGTAGTGTACGTCATGTTCGTGGGCGGAGCGACGGTCGTGCCCGGTTGCGCGGCCGCATTCACCGCGGGCTGGGGATAGTCAGGCCGTACGACGGCAATGGTGTGGTTCACCGGCTGCTCAAGAATCTGAAAGAACGGCTTGGGATAGAGGCCGATCCAGAAGGCCATGATCAGGAGCGGGACGAAGGTAGCGACTTCGCGCGGCGTGAGGTCGTGAAGCTTTTCATTCTTCGGATTGGTGACGGTGCCAAAGAAGACCCGCTGGTAAAGCCAAAGCAGATATGCCGCGGCGAGCACGACTCCGGGCACGGCCCAGGCGCCCCACTTCCAGTTTTCCATGAACGTCCCCTGCAAAATCGTAAATTCGCCGACGAACCCATTCAGCAACGGCAGGCCCATCGAGGAGAGAAACATGATCATGGTGATAGTGGCATAAACGGGCATGACGTTCGAGATGCCGCCGTATTCGGCGATCTCGCGCGTGTGCCGTCGCTCATAAAGGATGCCCACAATCAAGAACAGCGCGCCGGTCGAGATGCCGTGATTGATCTGCTGCAACACGGAGCCGCTCAGCCCAAGCGGCGTGAGCGCGAAGATTCCTAGCGTGCAGAACCCCAGGTGGCTGACGGAGGAGTAGGCCACCAGCTTCTTCATGTCTTTCTGCATCAGCGAGACCAGCGCGCCATAAATGATGCCGACGATGGAAAGAAATATCATCCAGCCGCGCACGGTCATGCCAAGAAATGTTGCTGGATTCGACAGAACGTTGGGGAAGAAGGGAAGCGAGAACCGAATGAACCCGTATGTTCCCATTTTCAACAGCACGCCAGCCAGGATTACGGAGCCGGCGGTCGGGGCCTCGACGTGGGCGTCGGGCAGCCAAGTGTGGAAGGGGAACATGGGCACTTTAATCGCGAAGGCAAAGAAGAAACTCAGGAAAAGCAGAGTGGCCACGTGCGGGCCGTAGTCGGAATAAATGCGAGGCGCGGTGTCGTAGAGGGCTTGCAGGCTGAACGTGTAGAGGCCGGTGACGTGCTGGTGATGGAAGTAAAGAAACAGAATCCCCAGCAGCATCAGCACGGAACCGGCGAGCGTGTACAAGAAAAATTTGATGGCGGCGTAGAGTTTGCGGGGACCTCCCCATATGCCGATCAGCAAATACATCGGAACCAGCATGGCTTCCCAGAAAACGAAGAAGAGGAAGAAATCCAGCGCCATGAAGACGCCCAGCATGCCGGTCTGGAGGACTAGAAACCAAATGTAGTATTCCTTAACGCGATTCTCGATGGCGGTCCAGGAGGAGAGGATGGAAATCCAGCCGAGCAGAGTGGTGAGCATGATCAGCAGGAACGAAATCCCGTCAACGCCCAGAACGTAGCCGGCGCCGATCGAAGGGATCCAGTTGCCGGGAGAGCCCTCGATGAATTTGAAGCCGGGCTCAAAGCGCTGCTCCCAGAACATGGGCACCAGCGGGATCGAGACCAAGAGTCCGGCGAGCGCAAAAAAATTCGCGATCCAGCGGACGGCGGGCTTGTTCTCCTTGGGAACAAACAGGAGAACGAGTGCGCCCACGAGCGGCGTGAAGAGGATGATGGATAGGATATGCATAAGAAGCTTTTGCCTTGGGCTCTTGGCCTTTAGCTAAGAGCTAAGAGCCAATGGCCAAAAGCGTGTTCCTCAGTGATACACATAGTAAAAAGCGAAACCTACCAAGCCTGCGGTCATGACCAGGGCATACCATTGCACTAAACCCCATTCGAAGAGGCGCGCGGGATAACTTAGCATGCGCGCCAGGATCGCGGGGCCGTTGACGCCGATGCCGTCGATGATCCATTTATCCCACCAACTGGAGAATGTTGCGGTTCCGCGGGTGACGGCGCCAGCCGCGTTGACGGCGCCGTCAATGATGTGAGAATCAAACCACGAACTGGCTTCGCCCGCGCCCAGCACACCGAGCCGCACATCTCCCACTTTGCGGCGGCCGGTGAAGACATAGTCGTAGCCTTCGTCGACGTAATACTTATTTAGCAGCGTGTTATAGACCGGGGCAGAGATGTTGGCGATGGGCTCTGTGTAGCCTTTGCCGGCGTTCTTGTACGCACGTCCGGCCATGAGATACCCGGCTCCGGCTGCGGCGACCGATAGGAACATCAAAAGATATTCAGTTAAGCTGGTATGCTCTTCTTCTTTTTCTCCGGCGGCGAGTTGCCCGGCTTTGCCTTCTTCGCTCAGGACTTGTGCCTCCCCCCGAGAAAAGACGGGATCGAGGAAACTCGCGAAACGGTCGGATCCGCCCAGACTGCGCGGCCAGCCTAGGAATCCCGCGAACAGCGAGCAGACTGCAAGCAGGACTAGCGGCATAGTCATCGAGGCAGGCGACTCGTGGATGTGATGTTCGACATCGTGGCTCATGCGCGGCCGGCCCCTGAAGGTCATAAAGATGAGGCGGAACATGTAGAAAGCCGTCATCAACGCAGTGATGTAGCCGACGAACCACAGGACGCGATAGGCGCCACCCTCCGAGGTCCAGGTCTGCCAAAGAATCTCATCTTTCGAGAAGAATCCGGCGAAGGGCGGGATGCCGGTGATCGCCAGAGTCGCGATGAACATCGTCCAGTAGGTTGTGGGAATGCGCGTGCGGAGGTCGCCCATGTTGCGCATGTCTTGCTCGCCGGACATGGCATGAATTACCGAGCCCGCGCCCAGGAACAGTAGCGCTTTGAAGAAAGCGTGAGTGAAGACGTGGAAGACTGCGGCGGAGAAGGCTCCCACTCCGAGCGCCAGGAACATGTAGCCGAGTTGCGAGACGGTCGAGTAGGCGAGCACGCGTTTGATATCGTTTTGGACGAGGCCGATGGAGGCCGCGAAGATGGCGGTGAGGGCGCCAACGATGGCGACCGTCTTCATCGAAGTGGGCGCGAGCACGAACAAGGCATTCGAGCGCGCGACCATATAAACGCCAGCCGTGACCATGGTCGCCGCGTGAATCAGCGCCGAAACCGGCGTCGGCCCCTCCATTGCGTCAGGGAGCCATATATAAAGAGGTAGCTGCGCGGACTTGCCGCAGGCTCCGACAAATAATAGCAACGTGGCGGCGGTGATGATGGGATCGCCGATCTGGAAGTGGCCGCCGCGGGCCAGGTGATTCACATCGACGTAGCGCAGCGATCCGAAATACCAGGCGATAAAAAACATTCCCAGCAGGAATCCACCGTCTCCGATGCGGTTCACGATAAAGGCTTTGTTGGCGGCATCGCTGGCCGACTTGCGATGGAAATAGAAACCGATCAGCAGATACGAGCACAAGCCGACGCCTTCCCACCCGACGAACATCAGCACGTAGTTGTTGGCGAGAATCAGCGTGAGCATGGAGAACATGAAGAGGTTGAGATATCCGAAGAAGCGATAGTACCCGCCTTCATGGGCCATGTAGCCGGTGGAATAGATGTGAATCAGCATGCCGACGCCGGTGACAAACAGCAGCCAGATGCTGGAGAGCGGGTCGAGCAGGAATCCAGCGTCGGCTTGGAACGGAGCCTGAGTGCCGTCGGATTTCACGTAGGTGAGATGGCCGGTGTCGCTCCCGAGCCAGGTGTAGAGAATTTTTTCGTAGGGCTGATGATCATGCGCGGGAGCCCAGTCAGTGTATTGCAAGACTGCGCCGCAGGACATTAAGAAGGCAAGAACGACCGAACCCACGCAGACTGCGCTCACCGTAGCCTTCTGCAGTTTGCGGCCGAAAAAGAACATGAGTGCCGCGCCGATGGCGGGAAGGAGCGGGATGAGGTAGATGTTGTCTAGAAAGAGCATGTCATTCGTCGGTGATTACTTGTCATTTTCATTCTGAGCAAAGCCTGTGCAGTCTCTCGCTGCCGGCAAAGTACATAGGTCCTTCGCTTCGCTCAGGATGACAAGGCCTGCGCTGACTTCCTAGTATTTACCATTTCAGCAAATTCACTTCATCTACATTGACCGTTTCCTTATTACGGAAGAATGCGATCAGGATGCCGAGGCCCACGGCGGCTTCAGCGGCGGCGTCGGTGATGACGAAAATTGCGAAGACCTGGCCGTGCAGGGCACCGGGGCCGTGGATCCCCTGCCAGTAGCGCGAGAAAGCGACCAGGTTCAGGTTGACGGCATTCAGAATTAATTCAATCGACATCAGTACGATGACTACGTTGCGGCGGGTGAGTACACCGATTACGCCCAGCAGAAACAAGGCTGCGCCGAGAACCAGGTAGTGCAACGTCGTGATGTGGAGCATGGAATCCATTTAAGCTTCTGGCTTTAAGGTTCCTTCAAGGGCTAAAGCCCGTTGAGTTTTGCGTTCTAACGGCACGATTGAAGCCGTGCTCTTCCCCAACCTTCGCAGCTAAAGCCGCGACCTTCAAATCGCTTTAACGCGGCCCTGAAGGGCCGCTCTTCCACAGCTAAGCCCTTACGTTTAAATTCTTTTTTTCGCCATTACTACGGCTCCGATGATCGCCACGAGTAGCAGCAGTGAGGCGATCTCGAAGGCGAACATGTATTGCCCAGAGTTGCGATCGAAGAGCAGGGCCGCGATCTGTTGTGTGTTCTGCGTTTCGCCGTAGGTCATGCGGCCTTCGGGGAACAACGCTTTGCCTTTTGTGGTTGTGGTGTAGACGGCAATGAAAAGGCCTCCCAGGGCTGCGGCGGCCACAATCCCGACCAGCCATTGCTTGTTGAACTGGCGCTCCTTTTCGGCGCGCTCGATGGAGATCAGCATGATTACGAAAAGGAACAGGACCATGATGCCGCCGGCATAGAGGATGATTTGCACGCCGGCTACGAATGGGGCATACAGCATCAGGTAAAGCGCAGCTTGGGATAGCAGCGTAGTGATGAGCGCCATCGCCGAATGGACGGCGTTCCTGCGCGTAATGACCAGGACTCCGCCGATGATCATCATCGCGGCCAGCAAGTAGAAGAAGAACGGAGTTGCGACGGGCGGATTCGCGCCTACGGGATTCATGGCCGCCACGCTCCCTGCAATTCCGCCCAAAGTTCCGTGCGCATTCCGACGACGGCCGTCAGAATCAAGAGCGCCAGGCCCGTTGGGAGCAAAACTTTCCATCCTACTTTCATGAGTTGGTCAAAGCGATATCGCGGGAACGTGCCACGATACCAGATATAGAGGTACATGAACGCGGCAACTTTAGCGGCGAACCAGAAAATGTCGGTGACGCGCACGCGAACCGCAGGAATGAAAAGAACCAGGCCGATCAGGCCGAGGACTACACCGAAGCCGGCAAGGCCGATGGTCTGCACGCGGAACAGCGGATGCTTCGGCATGCGCGCTGTGTTATAGAAACACATCAAAGCCAGCAGCAGGAAAGCGATTCCTGGAAACAAGGAGAAGACCAGATCCCAGGTGGGACCGTTCAGTAAATTGGGAAACGGGCGCAGCCATCCTCCGAGCCAGAGTGTGACTGCAATCGAGGAGACAGCGATCATGGCGGAGTATTCAGCCAGGAAAAATAAAGACCAGCGGAAGCCGCTGTATTCAGTGTGAAATCCGGCGGTCAATTCTGACTCCGCTTCAGGCAAATCGAACGGCGCCCGGTTGGTCTCGGCGACCATGGCGATGGCGAAGATGCCGAAGCCGATCAGTCCAAGAGGGAAAAATTTGAATATGAACCATTCGCCCTGCGCCAACTGGGCTCGCACTATGCCGATCATGCTCAGCGTGCCAGTGCTCTGATCGTTGAGGCTGGTCATCATAACGACCGAGACTACGGCAAGTCCCATGGCAACTTCATACGAGACCATCTGCGCGCTGGAGCGCAGCGCCCCGATCAGCGGATAATGCGAGTTGGAGGCCCATCCGGCGGTCACGATGCCGAGCACGCTCAAAGACGAGACGCCAAGCATGAACAGGATGCCGATGTTCATGTCGGTGATGGCGTGCGTGGGCCCGAAGGGGACGACCACGAAGACCGTGAAGGCGGCGAGTACAACGATAAAAGGCGCGATCCAGAAGACGAAGGTGTCGGCTTCAGCCGGAATAATGTCCTCTTTGAGCAGAAGCTTTATTGCGTCAGCTATGGGCTGGAGCAGGCCGTGCGGGCCGACGCGCATGGGACCGAGGCGCACTTGCATATGAGCAAGAATTTTTCTCTCCAGCCAGTTCATGGCGATAACGGCGATGGAGAGCCCGACGAACACGAGCATGATGTAAACAATCGCCCAGAAAATATTTCCGGCGCCTCCGGGCGTTTGGTCGCTGTCGAGGTAGGACTGGATGTAGCGAATCAGCGTGTGCATCACCGGGACCTCATTAGCGATCTACCTCGCCGAGAACGATGTCGAGCGTCCCAATGACGGCGATCACATCGGCGACCAGCTGGCCGCGGCACATGACGTCGAGCGCTTGCAGGTTGACGAAACTCGGAGGCCGCACACGGATGCGATACGGCTGCGTGGATCCGTCGCTGACGATGAAGTATCCCAGTTCGCCCTTGGGAGCTTCAATGGAGTGGTAAATTTCGCCGACCGGTGGCTTCATCACTTTCGGAACTTTAGCCATGATCGGTCCTTCGGGAATGTTATCGACCGCCTGCTCGATGATCCGCAGCGACTGTCGGAACTCGGCCATGCGCACCAGATACCGGTCGTAAGTGTCGCCGTTTTCGCCCGTGGGGATATCGAAGTCGAAATTCTTGTAGTTGGCGTAAGGCTGGGCTTTGCGTATGTCCCACTTAACACCGCTGGCGCGCAGGACGGGGCCGGTCACGCCTAGAGCTATGGCGTCTTTGCCGGAGATTTTACCGACGCCCTTGGTGCGTTCCAGCCAGATGCGGTTGGTCGTGAGAAGTTCTTCGTATTCGTCGATCTTCGGCCGCACGAACGCGACAAACTTTTTTACCTCTTTTTCAAATCCTTCGTAAGTCTCGTATTGCAGGCCGCCGATGCGGAAGGCGTGCGTGGTCAGGCGCGCGCCACAATACTTTTCGAAAATCTTGAGAATCTCTTCGCGATCGCGGAAGGTATAGAAGAGCGGCGTGATGGCGCCGATGTCGAGAGCATGCGTGCCCAGCCAGAGCTGGTGGCTGGCCATTCGGTTCAGTTCGGTGAGGATTACGCGGACGTATTGCGCGCGCGGCGGCGCTTCCACGTTGAGAAGTTTTTCGACCGCCTCGCAGTATCCCAGGCCGTTCGAGACCGCAGCCACGTAGTCCATGCGGTCGACGTAAGGATTGAACATCGTATAGGTGCGGTGCTCGGCAATTTTCTCGACGCCGCGATGCAGGTAGCCGATCACGCATTCGAGGCCCATCACCTTTTCGCCGTCGAGCCGCAGAATTACGCGCAAGACGCCGTGGGTCGCGGGGTGCTGCGGGCCCATGTTGATGACCAGTTCGTTGGCATCGAGAAAGGTCTTGTCGGGCGTGTCAAGATCCTGGGGCGAGAGTGTATTGGGATCAGCCATCAGTTAAGTGTTCGTTTTCGGTCTGGGGTCTAAGGTCGTCTCTATTGCCCACTCTCAATTCCCAGGTTAATTTGCACCCATTCGTTGTCTTGTTGGAGGATGCCGTAGTCTTTGCGCAAGGGATGGCCCTTCCAGCCGTCGGGCAGAAGAATTCGCTTCATATCAGGGTGTCCGTCGAACTTGATGCCGAACATGTCGAAGACCTCGCGCTCCAGCCAGTTGGCGGTCGCCCAGATGGGGACGGAGCTGGCGAGAGTTTCGCCGTCCGCGATTTGCGTCTTCACGCGAATGCGTTCGTTGCGCGGGAACGAGTAGAGAACCCAGAGCACGTCGAACTGCTTCTCGCGCTTAGGGTAATGTACTGCGGTGATGTCGACGCAGTAGTCGAACTGCTCTTGGTTGCGCAGAACCTGGAGGATTTGCGGAATCAGAGAACGGTCGACCACCATGTAGTTCTGCCCAAGATAGGTCAGTGGTTCGATGCCGGAGCCATATTTACCTTGGAGTGTCCGCACCATCGGCGAATCCCAAGCAGTGGGCACGGGAGCCGGAGGTTTGGGCGGTGCCGCCGCGGGCTTGGCGGCTGGGGTTGCCGGCGCCTCGCCCCCGGCTTTCGGCGCAACTGCAGCAGCTTCAGCGGGTTTGGCGGGAGCCGGCTTCGTTTCCGACTGAACCGAGCCGGATGGAGTGGCTTTCACCCCGCCCGGAGTCGCGGGGCGATCGGCCGTCGGCTTCGGTTCACCTTCCGGCGGCGGTGAAGCGGGGGATTTGATATCGTCCGGCATAACGCGAAGGCACAAACCTCCGGCGCGGTGTGTGTTGAAAAGAACGTTAACTTTTATCAGCTTGAACGGGCGAAGTCAACGAGGGCGCGGCGCAGAAATTGTAAAAAATTCCGTTCATCTCAGCTCCGCTCTCAATGTCATCCCGAGCAAAGTTGGCGCGAGCGCAGCGAACGACAACGCAGTCGAAAGCCTGCCCCTGAGCGAAGGCGAAGGGGATCCTTTTCACTATCGCGGAACTAGCCCCATACAAGGAGTGCCGCAACGTCGACGGGCATCACACCCGCGATTGGGCTTGATACTGCTCGATCAAACCGCGGATGCGTTGCGCATCGGCTTTGCGGTGACCGTGACTGGTAATGGGGTCGGTGCCACCCGTGGATTCGATCACGATCTCGGACCAGAAGACGCCGGTGGAAATGTGGACTGAGGCGATCTTAGTCATGGCGATGCTCTCTTCGTTGCTCCCGAACAGTCGCGATTTGACGCGTGCGACGCGTTGCGGGCTGACGACCAGACGCGTCGGGAAGAAGAAATTGCCCTGCGTCCAGCGGCTCGCTGTGAAGGTTTCGGCGGGAGAGGAGTCCATCGGGTTGTCGAGTGAGCCGGTCATGTTCGTCAGATAGTTCTCAAGTAGAGCCGCCTCTCGGCGGTTGTCGCGGAGGCGTCTCGCCCCGCGCCCTCCTTATACCCATTCCAGCGCGCCTTTTTTCCAGACCCAGATGTAGCCGACGATCAGAATCGCCAGGAAGATCAGCATCTCCAGCAGCCCGAACAGGCCGAAAGCTTTGAACCTGACGGCCCAGGGAAACAGAAAAATTGTTTCCACGTCAAAGACTACGAACAGGATGGCGATGATGTAGTAGCGGACCGTGTAGCGCCCCCGGGCGCTGTCGATAGGGTCAATGCCGCATTCGTAGGGCATCAGTTTGGCTTTGCTGGGGTTCGAAGGACGTACCAGCTTGGCTGCCAGCAATGTGACCGGTAGCAGAGTGCCAACGATCGCGATGAAGATAAAAATAGGGACGTAGTTTTGCGGCATGGCTTGCTTTGGCTCCTGAACTAGCGGAGCAGGTCATAGTAGCGCCGACCGGGCTTCGGTTCAAGTGAGCAAGAGAAAGAGTGGTGTGCCAGCTATGAGACAGTCTGAGAAACCGCGACGGGACGAGGTTCGCTTCGAACCCGGCTTTGCGATAGTATGGCCGCAAGAAATCGACACAGCCTCACAGGGGAACGGCCATGATTGGGTTTGTTGCCTTGACGCTCATTTTTTCAGGATTGTTTACGCACTTCATCGCTCCTTCATCCTCGTCGAGTGGCACGCTGCTGGTCGCCAATAAAGGCGACCAGACCCTCGGTTTGATCGACCCGGAGACTGCTCGGCAAGTCGCGACCGTCGCCGAGGGAGGCGTGACCGGGCATGAAGTTGTCGCCTCACCCGATGGCAAGCGGGCATTCGTTCCGATCTATGGCAACTCTGGGGTCGGCATGCCTGGCACTGACGGAACCACCATGGATGTCATCGACATTCGTGAGCGTAGAGTCATTCAAACCGTCGACTTTGGGCATGGCGTCAGGCCTCATTGCGTCGTCTTTGGGCCTAGAGACGGTCTTCTCTATGTCACCACAGAGCTGGACAAATCTGTAACCATCATCGACCCAAGGAGTCTAAAGATCGTCGCAAGCGTTCCGACCGGGCAGGCCGAATCTCACATGCTGGCGATCAGCCCCGACGGGCGCAAGGGTTACACCGCGAACGTGGGCCCAGGGACGGTATCGGTGCTGGATCTCGCGGAGCGAAAAATCCTCACCGTGATTCCGGTGGCTACGCATGTGCAACGCATCTCAGTTTCTCCTGACGCGCATTGGATCTTCACTTCCGACACGGAGAAGCCTCGGCTGGCGGTGATCGACACCGCAACCAATAAAGTTGATCGCTGGATTGCCCTGCCCGGAACAGGATATGGCTCCGCACCAACGCCCGACGGGAAATGGTTACTGGTTGCGATCCCGAGCACGAATGAAGTTGCAATGGTCGATCTCGCGGCCTTGCGAGTCGTGAGGACATCCAAAGTGCCACCTTCTCCTCAGGAGGTGGTGATTCGGCCGGATGGCAGGGTCGCCTATGTCTCATGCTCCGGCAGCCATCAGATTGCGGCGATCCAAATCAACGATTGGAGCGTGAAGCTAATCGAAGCCGGACGTGGAGCAGATGGTCTGGCGTGGGCTCAGTGAGCGTGTGACTCGATTGACGACCAGGAGCTGACTCCCCGGTGGCCAATGGGGGTGCCTAACCTTTTACCGCCGAGCGGATTTTGGGCGTACCCGCAACCGCAGCTTTCAAACCGGCGTCGGTTTCGATGAGCTCCAGGACTTTTCGGGTCATCTCCTCATCAATGTCGGGCGCCCTTCGAATCTCCACCGGATAGCGCACCAGCAATTCCAGGCCGGCATCAGCGAATTGGAGGCGCGCCTCCGGCTGGGGCCGCTCCACCTGAATATCCACGTGGCGCTCGATGGCGGAATGCTGGCGTTCGATAGTGTCCCGATATCGCGAGTAAACCGAGTTTACGGCGGTCACAAGTTTCTTCTGCGCTTCTTGATGGTTTCCCTCCGGTGCGATCATCACCACGACTTCGTGCCAGGTGTACTCGGTCCCCGGGATCTGCTTGAACAGCGGCGTGCTGGTTTGAAAAAGAACCGCGTTGGAGAATACAACGATGCGTCCCGTGGGATAGAAATCCAAGCCTGTACCCGCCAGTTCCATCAAATACAGTCTTACAAGTCCGATATCGACTACGTCACCGGTGACACCAGCAACGCTGATCCGGTCGCCGACGCGGATGCCATACCGGCCGATAATAAAGAAGTATGCGGCAACGGAAAGAAGCACCGCTTGCAATCCAACGGCGATACCGGCGGTGATGAATCCGGCAAACGTCGCAAGGGAACTGAACTCACTGACGAAGCCCAGGATTAAGACGACCGTTATTAAGAACCCGATCACGACCCGGCGCATGACCAGAAACTGCCGCCGGCGGCGGGGATCGCTAACGTAGCGGAACGTGATACGGCGCCAGACTTGCGAGAGAACTAAAATCACGGTGAGAGCTACAACAATTGCAATGACTCGGACCAGCACCGAGCGCAGCACCTGCCTGGATTCGCGGGTCATCGCGCTCCGCCACTCCTCGAAATTCGTCTTGCTGTCGTTGAGAACGATGATTTCCTGGCTGAGTGGAAGCATTGCGCCGGAAAGCTGTTTGAAGCGCTCGGTGAGTTGCTGGAATTCCTGCTTTTCCGCCTGAAGCTGCTGCGGATCGGTCACACTTGGCTGACTGGCAAGCTGCTGACTGCGCTGGATGGTGGAACGCATCGCGTCTCGGAGTGGCGTGCGCAAGCGGTCCGCCGCGTCGCGCATAGCGTCGGTTTCTTTGAGGATCCCGTCGATTTCGTGCGCGGCGCTTACGTAGCCATACAGTGTCACCGCCTCGCTGATCAGACCCCCGGGGTTGGCCAGGGAAGGTTTGGGTGGCGTCGCCGCTGCGGCTGTTTTTTGGGGATTCGCGCTCGTTCCCAGTACATCAGGAATCGATCGAGCCAGCTGATTGATGCCACCTTCGAGTCCACCGGAAATCTCACCGTTGGTTTCCACGAACGCCGACATTTTCTGAATGGCATCAAGCAGAGCTCTCTGCAGGTCCAGCTCTCCCTGCAGGGCGTCTCGCTGTGAAATCAGGCCGCCTCTTGCAGAGGATGGTGTTTTTGGGATTTGCGCGTTTAGGGTTTCGATCTGCGATTGCAACTGATCGATCTGGGAAGAAGTCCTTGCCTCCATTTGCAGGAGATTCTGCTGTTGGCTGGTCTCTGCAGATGGGTGGGCTCCGCTCTTTTTCTGTTGCGCCGCGATCAGTGCGGCCTCGGCCTTGGCTGACTGGAATCCAAGTCGCACTACCTGAGATCCAAGACTCTTGGCATTGTCCTGGTAAATCGCGTCGCTCGGCAGTCCCACGGGCTGGATACCCGTAGTGCAGTGCCGATACCAATTGATGAGTTGGTTGAGGTGAGCGAGCGCCGCAGGTTCATCGAGTCGAATCGGCGGCAAGACGTTCTGTGTTTGTGGACTCGGTGCAGCAATGGCACCGGGAGCCTGGGATGGAGTCGAGTTCTGCGCCCACGCCAACAGTTCGGCCATTACGGCAAGCGCGGTGATTCCCGCGATTATACCGATGATCCGCATACCTGCGCCGCGCAAGTTCGCAATCCGATGCTTAGTGGTTTCCTGCATTTATTGATAAGCGTATTCACTTTCGCTATTTATTTTATTGAAAGAGGCCCTGAACGAGAAATTGACCCCGATGCGCCGGCCCCTTGGCAATTGTCGTTCACAGGGCCACCGGGGCCGCCAACTCCCGGAAGTTTACCCGCATCTCAACTGCGCGCAATCCGCGGGTTGGCGAACCTGCCTCCGCCTTGCGCACGAGATTTCGTTTCTCTTGGATATGAAGCTAATTCGTTTTTTCGCACTTCCGGTAGTTGCCCTTCTGGCCATCGCGACCGCAGCGTTCGCGCAGGAAGCTAAAACCGATTATGACCACCATGCGAACTTCTCCCAATATCACGCTTACTATTGGGAGAAGATCAAGACCAGTGATCCTCTGTGGCAAAGTCGGATCCAGGATGCCGTGGATCACGAATTGCAAGCAAAGGGATGGCAGCGGGTGGAGAGTAGCGGAGATATTGCTGTGACTGCGGTGGGCAGCGCTCGCAACCAGCAGGAGTACACCACGTTTTACAAGGGTAGGTAGAGAACTATCCTGTGGGGTTTCTCGTCCTGGATTTGTACGACACACACAATAAAGTTGATTTGGCGCGGCGTCGGCCAGGAATCACTTTCGGATGAGCCGGAGAAAAACGAGAAAAAGTTGGAAAAGACTGTCAGCAAGATGCTTGAACACTTTCCAACGCACGAAAAGGGCTCAGTCACGAACAGCGCTAAGGGCTAAGACCACGAGCGGATGCATGGCGTAGGGACCAGTTTCGCGCCTGTATCCGCTCGAAATGCTTTCGCGCCACACCGGCCTGAGGTCAGGCGACGTCTTCATGCGCTTTTCGTGGAAGCCGACTTCCGGGCCGGTCGCGTTATTGTTTCGACCGGCAGATATTCGAGCTCCAACCCCTGCCTACAGCACCGCAAAAGCATGCTGCCCCGGCTCATATCTCCCCTTCCAAGGAAGTCCCTGGGGAACAATAGGCGTTCTCCGAACACTTCCGTGATCGGTGTGATGTACTTAAAGGTTGCAACACTTCCCAGCAGGATAATCTCCGTTTCCCTCCCCGCCGCCTCTCTTAAGCGCCGCAGATCGGAATTGAGAGGCAGTCGATAGTGCGAATTCTTGGCGTCGATCGCAGTTGACGAGATCCTGCGCAGGTCGCTCAATGTGACTACTGTTTCTGGCAACATCAATCCAGCCCCGGTGATGATTTGTACGCCCGCGACTCGGTTAGGAGGGTTTTGGAACTTTTCTGCATACTCGAGTTTTCCCCGGAAATACAGCCGGCTGATGAATCGATACACCTCGCCCAGAGGCGCTCCGGAGAGCCTGAGGCGCAGCGCAAGGTCCGATTCTCCACTTGCCCCAAGCAGCCTCTGCCCGTTCACGCCGGAGGCATTGGCCGGCGACAGCAGAAAGATTCGTGTGCGAATCGTAGGATTGCTCATTGCCGATAAATTTCTCCTCCGTCCCTCTTCTCACCTACGACGGCGGCTTCTTTAATCTTGTACAGCAAATCGAGTGGAACCTCGAATCTCCTGACCCGCCAGAAACTGGAGCACTCGGGACAAAGCATTCGCAATGGGTGATGAAAGCCCGAGTGGAAAGCTGAGGCAATCGAACAAATCCATAGGGTTTCCTCTGTAGGCACACCTGTGTTCCCCGAGGCATCATAATGGTGCGTCCAACGTCTCGGGTCGGTCGAGGGGAGAGCCTCGGCCGGTACTAATTCGATAATCCAGGGGAATGCCGAGTCGGGGCTCAAGCTCCGCTCTGAAAGATGACATCACCTATGAAAACACTCATCACGAATTCACGCTGCAAGCTCGCCCTGTTAGCGGGATTGCTGGTAAGCACTGCGCTGGTACAACGGGGAATCGCTCAAGAACAGTACGATCAAGACGATCCACCAAGCCGTGTGGCGCGTTTGGGATACTTGCAAGGTTCGGTCTCATTTCAGCCGGCTGGCGAATCGGAATGGGTGGAAGCCGCTCAGAACCGGCCCATGACGACCGGGGACCAGATGTGGGTGGATCAGGACTCTCATGCTGAACTCTCTCTCGGATCAGCTGTAATCGATCTAAACGGCAACACCGGAGTCTCGTTTCTCAATCTGGACGATCACACCGCGCAAGTGCAGCTCAGCGCGGGATCGATCAACGTCCGCGTGCGTCATTTGGGTCGTGACGATGTGTTTGAGATCGACACGCCGAATCAAGCCTTCTCCATCTTCCAGCCGGGACGATACCGGGTGGAAGCCAGTCAAGATGGGAGCTACACCGTAGTCAGCATTCGCGAAGGAGAAGGCGAGTCAACCGGCAACGGGCAAACTTATACGGTGCATGCTGGCCAGCGAGCCACATTCGACGGAACCGATACCCTGAACGCCCAGGTGGAGAATCTCGGCGGCCCCGACGATTTTGACAATTGGAGTGACGGCCGTTACCGGCGCTATGAAGATTCGCGGTCGGGAAGATATGTGTCTCCTGACATGGTTGGCTACGAAGATCTGGATGACAACGGCGACTGGCGTCCGAATCCAACTTACGGCAACGTCTGGTATCCCCGGGTGTCGGCGGGCTGGGCGCCTTATCGTGACGGACACTGGGCCTGGGTTGATCCTTGGGGATGGACTTGGGTAGATGAGGAACCTTGGGGCTATGCTCCCTTTCACTATGGCCGCTGGATGTCTGTGGAAGGCCGCTGGGGTTGGGTGCCGGGACCCAGGGAAGTGGCGCCCGTTTACGCCCCCGCTTTAGTCGTATTCGTCGGCGGAGGTGGCGGATTCGGCGGCAACATGGGCTGGTTTCCTTTGGGCCCGCGCGAAGTGTATGTGCCGTCGTACCGCGTAAGTCGTGGATACGTGAATCGCGTCAACGTCAGCAACACGACGGTAAATACCACGACCGTCACCAACGTCTATAACACCACCATTGTCAATAACAACACCACGATCAACAACGTTACGTATGTGAACAGAGGCGTTTCCGGGGCGGTGACGGCGGTTCCCCGACAGGCCTTCACCAGCGGTCAACCGGTTGCGCGGGCGGCCGTTGCGGTGAACGCAAGGGAAGTTGCGTCGGCGCAGGTGAGCTCGAGGGCTGCGGTAGCACCCACTTCGAACAGTATGCTGGGATCGCATGCCAGCACGGCCAACCACGTGAAGGCGCCTCCAGCAGCGGTGGCCAGTCGAGCGGTTGTGGCAAAGGCGAAGGCGCCGCCTCCGCCGGTGCCTTTCGCGGCGAGACAACAGCAGTTGGCAGCACATCCCGGGCAACCGATCGCGCGCCAGGAGATGCAGCGCTTGCAGCCGGCGAATAATGCCGCCTCCGCTCCGCGTCCTCCTGTGAAACAGGCTCCTCCGGGAAAGCCGGCTACAGCAACACTGGCCAAGCCTGGCAGCCAGCCAGGCAATGCGCCAGGTAATCAGCCCGCTAATCGACCAGGGAGTCCAGGAGCCGCAAACGAGCGTCCCGGCGTAAATCCCGCGCAACCGAGCCGCCCAGCTCCGAACGGTCAACCGAGCTCTCATCAGCCGGCCTCTAATAATCGTCCAGAACCACCTGCAGCCAACAATCGTCCAGCAGAGCCACCGGCGCGCACCGATCGCCCCCCGTCGGCGCAACCCAATAATCGGCCTGAAGCGAATCAACCCAATAATCGTCCGGCAGAGCCGCCGGCGCGAACTGATCGTCCGCCCACTGCGCAGCCCAACAATCGTCCTGAACCGACTCCTTCGGAACTGAATCGGCCGCAGCCAACTCCACCCGCACCGAACAATCGTCCCCCGTCCGCGCAGCCCAATAATCGTCCGGCAGAGCCGCCGGCTCGTACTGATCGCCCGCCTGCGGCGCAGCCCAACAATCGTCCCGAACCGAACCGTCCGGAACCCACTCCTGCGACACCGAACAATCGTCCGGCGGAGCCGCCGGCACGGAACGATCGTCCCCCGTCGGCGCAACCCAACAATCGTCCAGCAGAGCCGCCGCCGCGAACGGCACCTGCCGAGCGTCCGTCGACTCCTCCGCCAAGCGAGCGCCCGCCGCAGCGTACTCCGCCTCCGGCGCAGACGCATCAGGCTCCGCCGCCGCAGCGTACTCCGCCTCCGGCGCAGACGCATCAGGCTCCGCCGCCGCAGCGTCCGCAAACGCCCGAGGAAAAGAAGAAGCAGCAGCAGGAGGAACAGAAGAAGCCACAATAAAAACAGGAGCTAGTGGCTCAGACTGAATACTCATTTCTCGTAAAAGAGGCGAGAATTGGGGAACCCAAAAGGGCGTCGGAATCTTCGGCGCCTTTTTGTTTGAGACTAGCCTTCGCCGAAACGGCTTGTCAGTGCACGCGGAACAAGTAATCGAGCAGCAAGAAAAAGCCTGCGCCGACAAACACGAGTAGAGCCATCTTCATTGCCGGCTCTTTGTTGACCTCGGGGATCAAATCGGAGGCCGCCACGTAGATCGTCACTCCCGCCGCCAGCGGTAATCCTGCGCCCACATGATGACGGAACAGCGCCATGGTGAGAACTCCGGCAAGTGTGGACCCGCCCAAAACTACCGACGCTCCCCATGCCGTGCCCCGACTGCGACCGCTGGCCAGCATCACGGAACTCACGGTAAAGCCCTCGGGAATCTTGTGCAGAAAAATCGCCAGAAAGATCAGCCATCCCAGCCAGTTCGACACCAAAAAGCCGGAGGCGATGGCGATGCCGTCGAAGAAGGTATGAATGATGAGTCCGAGCAACACGGAATATCCCTTTTGGGAATGCATGAACTGGTCGTGATGTGTTTCCTCGCCGAAATGAAAATGCGGAGTGACCGTATGTTCGAAAAAATGAATAATTAGATAGCCGAGCAGTACGAGAAATGCGGCGGATCGTCCGCGTAGTTCGAGACTTTCCGGAACCATCTCGACTAACGCCGTTGCCAGCATGAATCCCGCCCCCAGCGCGACAAAGTAGCGGAGATAGCGCCGCTCCCAGTGCCGCTGCACAATAATCGCGCCACCGAAGATATTGGCCACCGCGGCGGTCAGTCCGAGGACCACACTGGTGAGGATGGGGCTCATTGGCTCGGGGGATGATACCAGTTCCCAGTTCTCGAAAACTGAGAGCTGCTATCCACTGTGTCGAATGTGCATCACGTCTCCATCCTGAACTATGTAATCCTTGCCTTCCAGACGGAGCGTGCCCTTGGCTCGGGCGTTGGCTTCCGAGCCAGCTTCGAGAAGTTGGTCCCAGCGAATGGTTTCGGCGCGGATGAAGTGTTTCTCCAAATCGGAATGGATAGCACCTGCTCCTTCCTGAGCGCGCGTGTTGGCAGGAATTTGCCAGGCGCGGCACTCGTCTTCCCCCGCGGTGAAGAATGAGATCAGGCCGAGCAACTTGTAGGTCGTGCGAATGAGGCGAACCAGGCCGCTTTCCTTTAGACCGTAACTGGAGAGAAATTCCGCCGCATCGGCGTCGCTCATTTCCGCGAGTTCGGCTTCGACTTTTCCGCAGATAGCGGTGGCCGCCGCATTCGGTCGGGCGGAAATTTCCGTCACCTTGTACCTGCTCGCCGCCTCTTCCAGTTCCTTGCCCAGTTCGGTCGACTCGCCGATGTTGAGCACATAGAGAATCGGCTTTTCGCTCAGAAACATGAAACCGCGGAGGCGCTTCTTGTCTTCCGGCGTCATTTCCATTTCGCGCAACGGCTTCTCCGCTCCCAGATGCGCATTGGCGCGCTTGAGCAGTTCGAATTCTTTTTCAAGTTCCGGAGTCTTCATCTTCTTGAGATCTTTTTCCAGACGCTCCAGTCGCTTCTCGATCTGTCCGAGATCGCTGACCATGAGGTCGAATTCGACATTCTTGATGTCCCGCAGTGGATCAATTTCCGCAATCAGCGGGACTGCCGGGTCCTCAAACACACGAACGACGTGAGCGAGCGCATCCACTTGGCGCAGATGGCCGACGTAGGCGGTCTCCTTCAGCGCGTCCTGGCCAATAGCGCCGACATCGACATATTCCACCGACGTGTGCGTCAGCTTTTTAGGGTTGTAAAGCGCGGCCAGGCGGTCGAGGCGATCGTCGGGCACTTTGGCAACACCGATGTGCGCCTCGCGCGGGTTGGCTTGTGCGGATAAATGCGCCTTAGTCAGAATTCGGAACAACGATGTCTTGCCTACCTGAGGCAGGCCGATAATGCCGGTTTTCATAAAAGCAGCTGCTGGCTCCTAGCGAATGCTCGCTATATTAAGACAGGGTTGACGGGGCGGTGAGTAAGCCTCAGAACAACCTTTCAGGATAAATGATTGTCTGGAGATTGCCCAAACGCGGTAGCGCGGCGCGCTATGGTTTTTCTGCGGGAAAATTCAGCCTTAGTCCGACGCGATACAGAACCGGCGGACCGATGTTGAACAGCGATCCGGTGGAGGTGGGAGTATTCGCCACGTTGTAGCGTTCGTCCAAAAGATTTTCGGCGGCGGCAAAGACTTCCAGGTTGCGCGTCAGGTTACGTCCGACCTGCAGATCCATGGTGTAGAAGCGGCCTAGCGGATACTGGTTCTGATCGTCATCGAACTGGTTGCCGACAAAGCGTCCCTGCACACTGACCATGATGCGCCTCGGGTTCCAGTAACGGGCCTCCCACGTAAACACGTTGCGGGGAACCTGGGCGACCCTATTTCCTAAAAGAGAGATTTCTCCCGGCGGAACCGCATAGTTAACCACCGTCGCTGCCGTGAAATCGTACCCCGCGGAAATCTGAATATCCCGGCCAATGCGCAATACCCCGTCAAGTTCAATCCCGCGTGAGCGGATTCGCCCCACATTTTCTTTTCGCCGCAGAACGGGATTCGATGTCGGGTTGATCGTGACGTTCTGGACCGGATCCACGATGTCGCTCCAGAATAATGTTCCGCGAACCCCGAGCTTTCGATCTAGGGTGGTGACGTTTACTCCCGCCTCAGCGCCGGTGAGCCGTTCGGCATTGAGGAAGGGATTGTTCTGAGTCAGAACGTTCGCCAGGCGAAAGCTACGGTACAACTCATTCAGAGTCGGCGCGCGAAACGCGCGGTACATCGATCCCGTCACCGAGACGTTGCGGCCCAGAGCGCGCAACGCCGAGAGCCTCGGGCTGAAAGCAAGATTACTCCGTGATGGATACAACATGCTGGGAGACGCAGCGCATGAGCCAGAAACGGTCGTACAGATTGAACTCGCATTGAAATTGTCCCAGTTGTCGAACCGTCCGGCGAGAATGATAGTCCAATTGTTCCAGCGCACCAGATCTTCCCCAAAGCCTCCTAGAATCCGCTGCCGCCCTCCCGACGCATTGTTTCGCGTATGTGTGCCGGTGGTGAAGAGTTGTTCGTCGCTCGCCCCCATCACTTCCATCAGGTCCATGCCGGCAATCAGCGTTTGATGTTTGCCGAGAAAGTGCGTCCACTGAGCCGCGCCGCCCAGCACCTGCTCAGGGACGTGTTGAATATCAGTCAGCGATTCGCTGTTCCGGTTGGCTGCGACGGACGAGAATCGCTGGTCGTATCCTTGCACCTGGCCATATGCCCGAAAGGTGAGGGAATCGCTGCTGCCGAATTGCCGATCCAGTCCAACCGCGCCTTCACCCATGATCGTGTCGTTGGTCTGCACATGCGTGCCGTTATTTCGAAACTCGGTATAAAAGGTGCCGCGCAAGAAGACTCGACCTTTTTCTCCGAACTGATGACCGGCGGTGAAATCAATCGTCGCATCCTCCGAATTGGCCGCGGTGTCCACGCTTCCTCGCTGCCATGTAGGAACAATGATGTAGCCGTCGGTGCGGAACATTTCCGAAGCGAGGGCCAGATCCCAACGGCCGACGCGCGTCCCGGTCCAGAAAGAAAGATCGGGTGTGCGTTGGTTGCCGTAAGAGGTGTCCAGCGTAAAGGCGGGGCGTTGGGGTTGGCGCGTGATGAACTGCACGACTCCGCCCAGCGCGTCACTGCCGTATAGATTCGAGGCGCCACCTCGAAATACCTCTACATTGGCCAGCGACGCTCTTGGAACCCGGTCCCAATAGACCCAGCCGCCAAAAGCATCCACCAGCGGGAGTCCATCTTCGAGTACCAGCGCACGGCTGGCTGCGGTTCCGCCCAGACCTCGCAGCGAGACTCCCTGATTGGAGGCGTTCGCGGTTCGGCTATCCGATCGACGAAAGAGCGAGAATCCGGGAACCTGTCTCAGCACGTCATCGACTCGTAACGCCGGAGTTGCGGCGACATCGGTGTTCGTAAGCAAAACTGTGCTGCCGGGAGTTTCAGTAAGGCGCACCTCCGTACGGGCTGCGGAAACCGTGATTTGTTCGCTCGCCGATGCGAGCTGCAGAACGATTTCGAGGCTGACGTTGGTGGCTACTCCAGCGTTCCACGATTGACGAACGGGGTTGAATCCTTCCCGGCTGATTTCAAGGGTTCCCGAGGTCGACGGAACCGAAGAAAACAGGAAGTGTCCATCGGTGTCTGTCTGGGTTTCGCTCTTATAGGAACCGGAACTCAGAACAACGGATGCTTTCACAATCACCGCGCCGCTGACGTCGCGAACGGTGCCCTCGACATTAGCGGTCTGCGCGGACAGACAGGGAAGACCTGTCGCCCAGAGCAGCAGAGCCATCCAGCGGATCGGTTGTCGGTTCAGCATTGGTGAGGCGCAACGTCGACTTAAGATCCCGCTCTGCGCGGTAAGCGATTCTAATCACACTTAGACGGGACAGGCAAAAAAGATGTAAGCAGGGTGGCTCGATCCCGAGGAATTGACGCCAGGTGATTCTTCCGGCTGAGGATCTGCCACAGTTCTCGGGGCTAACGTCCCGCTGACTGCGCCCTAGCGGGCGCCAGAGCCGTAATCTTGATCGAGTCGGGCTGCGTCCACACAGCCTTGCCCGTGCTTAGGTCCAAGCGGTTCATCGTAACTTTCATTTGTTGCTGGTCGACCTCAACCAGCAGGTAGTGATAATTCACCTGTTTGCTATGAAAAGGATCGTCGGCTCCACGTTCGATGGGGTAAGCGTGAGCTCCTCCTCCGCCGGAGACAAAATAAGTGACGCCGCCGTGTTCATGGCGCTCGTAGTTGTGGACGTGTCCAGAGAAGACCACAATACGGAAGCGAGCGTGAGCCTGGCGCTCCTCCAGCATCTTCGCGAGTGCCTGTTCTGTGGTGCGAGCCGAGTGACCGCCGCCATACATTTTCGCGTCAGAGGAACTGGTGTAGGGCGGATGGTGGAACATCAGAAAAACAAAATCCACGTCCAAGGGGACGTGATCGAGTTTGTCGGCCAGCCATTCGCCTTCCGGACCGCCGGTCTCTTGCAAGGCGCTGTCGAGCACCAGAAGCAACGCATTCGCGGCGCGTACGGAGTAGTACCGGCTGTTCTTTAAATCGGGGAAGCGGTGGAAGTAATTGCCCAGCGCAACGGTTTCGTCTCCGTGCAAGTCATGGTTGCCCAGCGCGGGATAAACAGGGATTTTTTTATCGCGCCAGATGCTGGTCTCGCTGTCCCAGACTTTCCAATCATTGCCGTCGTAGCCGTTGTAGACGATGTCGCCGGTAAAGCAAATAAATGCCGGATGGACTTCGGCAATGGCCTGCACCATAGCCAGGCGCACGGGAGGATTCGCCGCTTCCGTATCGGCGGGATCGTGGAAGCGCGTGTCTCCATAAGCCACGAAACGAAACGGAGTCTTCACGTCGATTTGCAAATCCACCGGAGTTGTCTGCGCGCTTGAGTTCTTGGTGCAACACGTCATTGCCAGCAGCGTTGCGGTTGTTAGAAACACGAGCGCGGCTTGTGCGATTGGTTTGCATCGCGAACTCATAGTGACGGTGTCGCTTTCGGAATCAGATTCTATTGTTCCACGACCAGCACCTCAAACTGCCCATTCTCCGCCGTGGAGAGGGAAAACCGTTGAGTTTTCGGATCCAGCGCCGTGGCCTTTGGCTGAAGCCTCGATTCCATCAGAACCGCACGCGCACCATGAGCTGAAGCTGCCGAGGAAGGCCGGTCCCGGTGTTCGGCGATGCGGCGTTGTCGTTATTGTTGTTGAAATTTACGATTGACGTGATCACTCCAAAGTTGCCGGGATCGGACAGGTTCGATGGTGTTTGTCCCGGTGTGTAGTTGAGGAACAAGGTCCCGGGATCGCCGAGTTGCACGTGATTGAAGATATTGAATGCCTGAACCCCGAACACCACTTCCGCCTGCTCGGTGAGTTTCGTCACCTTCGTGAGCGCCAGATCGGCTTGCCAGGAAGACAAGGCTCGGATGACGCCGTTTGGTGCATCGCCATACCGAATGAAACTGCCGTTCGCATCCACCGGCGGGGCTTGGAAGGCCGCAATGTTGATCAAAGGTTTGCCGCCGTGGCCGCCTCCCGGCAGAGTGAGAGGCACTCCGGCTACGATGTCGGGTCTTTGGCTGGTTTGATCGTTGCCGTCGGGAAGAAGATAAGTCTGCGGAAAACCGTTGAAAGCAAAATTGGCGTTCGGGCTCGCGATGGTCCCGCCCAAGTTCATCTGAACGGTCAGCGGATGGCCGGTATGCCATAGACCAATGCTGCTCAAACTCCAACCTCCTACGATTTTTCCAACCGCGCCAGAGGTGTTCAAAAAAGTCTTACCCGGCCCAAAAGGCAGTTCGTAGACTGCGTTCATAACAAAATTTTGACGAACATCGAAGATGCTTGGCCCCTTGTCGCATGGCAGACAATTCACGTTCTCCGGCCCGTTGGATTCGCCGCCACCAACTGACCCGTTGTTGATGGAGTGGGACCAGGTATAACGCGACTGAAAAGATAATCCTTGACTGAAGCGGCGCTCCAGGGAGACTCCCAGAGCATTGTAGGTGCTCGAACCGATGTCTCTCTTTATATCGACCGAACCAAAGGGATCGGAGGTGGATGATCCTGGGACAGTAGGATCGGGAAGATAAAACTGGTCGAGAGGACGGACGCAATCTGTGCCGGCTCCATTCAGCGTGACCGGAGTTGAACAGAGGTTTACGCCTCCGCGGGAGAACAGTCGCACGCCACGGCTCCCGAGATACTGCGTCGAGAAAAGGAAATGTGCCGGCAATTCTTGCTCGATCGTGAGTCCCCACTCCTCCGCGTACAAATCTCGGCGACCCTGCCGCTGTAACGCGCGAGGGTGGGAAGCCGCCTTCTGCGCGCTGGTGAGCCCCGAGAGATCCGGGATCGTTTGCTCGTAAGCAGTGTTCAGAGGAAGCGGAGTAGTGGACGTGGGCGCGACCGATACCCGAAACGTGTCACTCTCAAGTCCGGCGTTCAAATCGTCATTCTGTGCCGCACCGTGATAAATGCCGAACCCAGATCGGATCACCGTCTTGCCATGGAGAGCGTTCGGAGCCCAAGCGACGGCGATTCTGGGATCGAAGTTCCTATAGTTAGGATTGTACAAAGACGGATTCTTGGGGCAAGGTGCGGTGTTCATCGGTCCAAGACTGGGCGAGACCGGCAGGACATTGAACGAGCCTGACCCCAAACAGACTCCATGAAACTGATTCAGATCAAATACGGTGGTCCGATTGGTCGCCTCATGCGCCACCCCGTAATATTCCCAACGGAGTCCCGCAGTCACCGTAAGTGCCGGAGTCAGTTTCCACTCATCCTGGAAGTAAGGCATATAAAACGTGCGTCGTAGCCGATGGCAACACCACGGAGCAATAAAATTAATGCCCGTAAGTTGGGCATCGATGAACGCCTGGTCCGTACCTGAGTTGTCGGAGAAATTGAGGGTATTGTTCGCCGTCTGGCCTTGATTCAACCTAACCCGGCGAATCTCTATGCCGGCCTTGAAGGCATGCCGGCCGTGGGTCCAGATCAAATTGTCGATCACTCCATAGGTTGTCCCTATTTCGATGTCGGCAGAATCATTGTTCAGTCCGACGAAAGTATTCGTGCTCACCCCAAACGGGAGGGCGCTGGCTTGAGGATTGTGGAAGGGCGCGCGATTCACATAAAACTTGGCCTCGTTGAAGAAATTCGGAGTAAATGTATGCTCGAGCGCCAGGAGATAATTTGCCGGATGGTTGATGGTCTGAACCTTATCCAGGGGAATGCTGCTTCCATTCGGAGCCGTCACCAGGCTGATGTCGCGCTGAGCGCGACCGTAAAGCAGAGTGCTCTGACTGATCTTGTGATCAATCCGCGCCAGCCAAGTATCTTCGTGGACGATCGTAGGTACTGGCGCCGTGAACTGGTCGCCGTCGGGCACGGACGGAGCCAGAGATTGGAAAGCGGCATCGGGATACACAAAACGAGGCGAACAATTACCTATTGTCCCCGTGGAGGCCCGCCACGGAAAACCCTGGAGAATGGAGCACATGATTGGAGACTGAGCCAAGGTTTGTTGCTGGAGTGAAGCAGAAGGTATGACAACCTGCGTGGTCGTCGACTGTAACTGCCGTAGTCCTTCATAGCTGATGAAGAAGAAAGTCTTGTCTTTCTTGATCGGCCCACCAAAGGTCAGTCCGTACTGCCCCATGCGGAACGGAGGAACCGTTGGGGTTCCGTTGAGATCAAAGTCGTTGAAGTTGCGCGCATCGAATATGGAATTTCTGAAGTAGCCAAAAATCGTGCCGTGCCAGTCGTTGGTACCGGACTTGGTGACGACGTCGACCTGGCCGCCTGCCTGCGTCCCATACTCCGCGTCGTACAAGGCGCTGTTGACGCGATACTCTTCAATGGCATCCTGAGAAATTTGCAGACGGGTTTGCGATTTTTGCGCCTGCTCCTGAATGCCGCCGGCGTCGACGCCATCGAAGGAAAAGTTGTTGTCGTCGCGGGCCCGGCCGGCGAAACGGATCGTGCGCTGATCGCCGCCGCCGTCGTCCTGGGCGAATGGCGCGAGCAGGGTGAAACTGGCCCAATCGCGACCATTATTGGGAAGTTCGGAAATCTGCTCTGTGTCAATTACTGTCGAAGCCTCCGCCGAGCTGCGGTCTGCGGGTCCAGTCGAGGCCTTTACTTCAATCTGTTCGTTGATTGCTCCGACTCCAAGCTGCACGTCCAAAGTGCGAGTTTGGCCGACGCGAAGGATGACATCTTCTTCTACCTTGGTCCTGAATCCGGCGTTCGCAACCGTTACCGTATAGCCACCCACCGCCAAACCAGAAATACGGTAATAGCCTTTGGAGTTCGTCCGTTGTTCCTCGGTCAGTCCGGTATCAACGGCGACGGCCTTCACACTCGCGCCAACCATGACGCCTCCGGACGGATCACTTACCGTCCCTTCGAGGGCGGCGCGATCCACTTGAGCGTAACTTGCTGGCGTGGCGGCCAGCAGGATCATCGAAACCAGCATCAGCGCAGGCGCAACTCTGAAGCAAAGGGAAATGGTCGAACCGCAGTGACGGAAAATCATGACTTACGCTCCTTAATGAACCAGAAAACGCTGAAGCGGCAGGATCAGAGACAGCACTTCCCGTTTAAATTGGTTTCCGTGAACTCGATGAGCGGGAATCCTAGTGCCGACGTATGACGCAAGCATGAACGTCAAGTTAATATTTCTTCAGATTGCACAGCTGTGCCATGGCCTTGGTTTTAGACTGTCAAAGAGCGGTGCATAGAGAGTTCGGGCGATTCCGATGAAACTGCTGATTGTTGAAGATGAAGCGCGTATGGCCGACCTGCTTCGCAAGGGATTGACCGAAGAAGGCCACATGGCGACTTGCGCCGCGGATGGCGCGGAGGGCCTGGCTCTGGCGAAGTCTTACGAGTTTGACGTGATTATTCTCGACGTGATGATCCCCAAGCTCAGCGGGTACGAACTCGCCAAGCGTCTGCGCGCCGAAAAAATTCGCACGCCCATTCTCATGCTCACGGCCCGCGACTCCGTGCCCGACGTCGTTCGTGGACTCGATCTGGGCGCCGACGACTACATGACTAAGCCGTTTTCCTTTGACGAACTGGTGGCGCGTCTGCGCGCGGTGAAAAGGCGCGCCCTCGCGGCGCAGGACATGAGTTTGCGAGTTGCTGATTTGGTTATCGATCCTGCCAGCCGTGAAGTTGTGCGTGGCCAGGAACGAGTCGCGCTGACGCGTACCGAATACAATCTGCTGGAGCGCCTCATGTACCGCGCCGGTAAGGTGGTTTCCCGCCGCTCGCTCATCGAATCAGTCTGGGGTTTCGACCGTGACATCGAAGAAAACACGCTGGACGCTTTCATGCGGCTGCTGCGCAATAAGATCGATCCGCCCGGCCGCCAGAAATTGATTCACACCGTGCGCGGCGTGGGCTACATGATTCGTCCGGATGGCCACTCATAACATGTTTACTCATAAGAAGACAGGCATGAGAAAACGAGCATGAGAAGACTCTCCATCGGCGTGCGCCTCACGCTCTGGTACCTGGTATTTTTTGCCGTCGCTCAGCTATGTTTCGGCGCCGGCATGTGGTGGATCCTGCGCGACAATATTTACGATCTCGTGGACGACGGGCTCGAACAACAGATCGACGATCTGAAGAACTTTCTGCAATCCCAGCCCAAGGATCGTCCGATCGCGAAGCTCCGAGAGGAAGTGAACGAAACCTACGCCATCGAGCATCCCGGCGATTACCTTGCCGTCTACGCGGAAAACGGCGAGCTGATTTATTGTTCCCCATTCTTGCAGGCGCATCACTCCGTGGTGTTGCCACCCGAGCAAATTACGCAGCCCATCTTGAAAAGCCGCAAAATCAATGGGCGGCATTTTCGTTTTATCCTGCAGAAATTGAATGTCAACGATCACGTCTACACCGTCGAAATGGGCACTCCCGCCGAAGATGCGGTCGAGACTCTGCATTTGTTTCGTTCTTATCTCCTCATGTTTGCTCCGCTGCTTTTGCTTGCGGCGGCGGCCGGCGGATACTGGCTGAGCCGGCGAGCGCTGTCCCCCGTGGATGCGCTGGTGCGAACCGCTCGAGAGGTCAGCGGAACGAAACTCAACAGCCGCCTGCAAAAGTTGGAGACTGGAGATGAACTGCAGCGTCTGTCCGATACCTTAAATGAAATGCTCGACCGGATTGAATCCGCATTCCTAAGGATCACAGAATTTACCGCGGACGCTTCTCACGAACTCAGGACTCCGGTTTCTCTGATCCGGACGGAGGCTGAACTGGCCTTGCGCCGATCGCGGGGAGAGGCTGAATACAAAGAGTCGCTGCGCCACATTCTGTTGGAGGCGGAACGGACCACCGCCCTCATTGAACAATTGCTGTCGTTGGCGCGCGCCGACTCGGGGCGCGAAACGCTCAATCTGCAGCCCGTGGATCTTCGCCAGACGGTGCGCAGCGTGGTCGATGGCTGGCAGCAGGTGGCGACCCTCCGCAACCTGGAATTTTCCGCGAATCATGACGTCCCTGAGTTTTTTGTTCTGGGCGACGAAACCTTGCTGCGCCGGCTGCTCGATATCCTGCTCGATAATGCATTCAAGTACACCTCCGCACCAGGCTCGGTTCGCCTGTTGCTCGCACCGCAAGGCGAGAGTGCCGTGATCACGGTTCAGGATTCCGGAGTAGGAATCGCCGGAGAAGAGCAGAACAGGATTTTCGAGCGTTTCTACCGCGTCGACAAGACACGGAGCCGAGTTCAGGGCGGTGCGGGTCTCGGTTTAGCCATTGCGCAGTGGATCGTCACTCAGCACAGCGGTTCGATCACCGTCGAAAGCCATCCCGGCTACGGCGCCACTTTTCGCGTAGAGCTGCCAATGATTGCGGCGCCCGTGAAAAACCCGCTTCCGGCGTGATCATATTCAAAATTCGAAACTGCAGCCGTAACATCCGCCTTTGAGTCCGCTGCGTCTGCCAGTTCCGCCATCCCGGCGATAAGAAGGCTCTCCATTGCCGACGGCACCGAGATTATGAACTCGGGGTTGCGGCCGTCAGCTTCGGGCAACTTCTGCCTTGGTGTGTGGGAGAACCTGGGTGCGGAGTCTACAAGCTGAATCACGTCAGCATCGGCGACCCGAGCAACCTATCGGAACCATCGCTCGGGCCCGGACAGATCGAAAGACTGACCTGTTTCTACATAGCTAGCCCACTGAACCCTATTTTCATGCTTGGTGGTGCGCCAGAGGCGCATGAGGTCAATCGAAAACGCCTCGCATCGAGATCCCCTCCGCCCCAAGAGTCTGACCCGCGGCGTTTTCGATCAAGGCTAGCGACTAACCGGGAGTTGGCAAAAGACGAGTCACCTTTCTTCAGAGCAACAATTGAATCTTGTCAAACTGCTGGGCCCAACCAATCTTCAACAGGGCGTACGCGATGAGGGGAATGCCTACTTCTGTAACAGTGACTCTGGCCTTCCCCTCAGATTCACTGAATTCAACGATAACGGTGATCTCGTTAGGCCACTGCCCAGGAACCGATACTTGTGAGCCGGGAATTGTTTTCCCGTTCTCGTTAGAGAAAGACATCGTTGACACGATTTTCTTGTTTGCGACGACTTCCTTGTAGGTTCCGGTGTTCCAAAACATCCTTCCTTTCTCAGATTTCATCGCCCAAAGATAGCTGCCACCCTCTCGCACGTCGTTCCGGACGACGAGTGCGGTGTAGCTCTTGGGCCCCCACCACTTCTTAATAGAGTCCGCATCGTTCCAAACCCTCCATACGTCCGTTACGGAGGCCTTGAAGGTACGTTCCATGCAGACGGTCGTGTGGAACTTCCATGCACCGAGGACCAACAGGACCAACATCAACGTGATGTGGGAAGCATTTGCGATAGTGCTGCCAGGCTTGCCAATCCAATTCTGGATTGTCCGAAAATGTCCGTGCGCAGCCCGATGTGTCTTGCCTCAGCTGGAACTGGAGAGAGCGTTCCTTCGTTTAAGATAACGGAGCGAACGTTATGAGGAAAGAGCGCAAGCACTACACTGCCGAAGAGAAGGTCGCTGTTCTGAGGCGGCACCTTCTTGACAAGGTGCCAGTTTCGGACCTGTGTGAAGAGCTGAGCCTGAAGCCGACGGTGTTCTACCGCTGGCAGAAGGAGTTGTTCGAGAACGGAGCGGCTGCCTTTCAGGCTCAGGAACGTCCTCACCGCCAGATGGAGGAGAATCAGAAACGGATTGAGTTCTTGGAGAAGAAGGTGCAGACCAAGGACGAAGTTCTGGCCGAGTTGATGGCAGAGCACGTCGCACTAAAAAAACACTTGGGGAAGAACTCTAAGCGGCAACTGGGTGCCTCACGACGTGCGGGACCAAGTGGTAGATTTCGTCCGGCGCTGGTCGGAGAAGACTGAGATCGGCGTCGGGCGATTCATTCATTGGCTGGGCGTGACGACCAGTAAGTTCTACGATTGGCGAGAGCGCTACGGGTGTGTCGACGAGCACAACGGTTGGGTTCCTCGGGATTTCTGGTTGGAGTTGTGGGAGAAACAAGCGATCATCGATTTTCACCTGAAGAATCCGCTGGAAGGCTATCGGCGGCTGACGTTCATGATGCTCGACGCAGACGTTGTGGCTGTCAGTCCGGCGAGTGTGTGGCGGGTGTTGAAGCCAGCCGGACTGTTGTCCCGCTGGAAAGCCAAACCGTCGCGCAAGGGAACAGGCTTTCAGGTCGCAATCCGGGTGGCCGACTACCCGTCCAGAGTCATTGGATGCCGGCGGGTAAAACAACCTTTCCATGGACTGAATAGAACGCCGTCCCTGCGTACTGGATTGGGCTCGGTCCCGCCGTGAGGGTCGGCCCCGAAGCGGCTGTAAAGCTGGCACTCCCATGTGCGCCTTCGAATTTTCCCGTTCCCCCGGCGATGGTTAACGTGCCATCGAAAGGACCGAAGCCATAGAAGTCTGCCAAAGTGGTGTTCTGCCCTGAATAGCCCCAAGTCAAGGAATCTTTCCCGTTAGGAGCGGTCGTCGTCAAAGTTCCTGCGTAAGACCCCAAGCCGCCAAAGCCATTCGGATCGAAACACTTCAGGACCTCGACGAACTGCGTACCCAAAGAGGTGTCACCAATACCCTGCGCCTCAACATAAAAGTTGTTCGCGCCGGTACACGCAGTGCACTTCGTATCGCCAGGGGCGCAAATTTGACTTATCACGAACTGGACTGTAAGAGTTCCACTGAATGGAACCCCCTCGTCGGATTGGGCCGCTTTGGACCTCAGAGCAGCGGTCATTACTGCCAGTCCGAGCAGCAGGCCTAGGGAAATCAAGCTGAGGTTTCTCTTCGAAACTGGGGTTCGCAACATTTCTTACTCTCCTTAGACCGAGGTTGAACGAAGCGGAAATCGGGAGTAGCATTCACCAAAGGCCCGGCCTTCCGCCAGTTTCTTTACGCAAAACGTAGAATGCGGCTCTACCGGAAGTCCTCTGGGCGAGCTCACAAATTCTCAAGAATTCTCACGGGGATTGCGAGACGAACCATGAGCGAGGAAGCACGCTGGCGAACTACCTCCGAAGGTCTGCGCGATTCGTTTTCCGCTTTGAAAGAGACGCCAAGCCAGGAGACAACGCGGCTCTACGAATTTGGTCCCTTCCGTCTCGATCCCGCCGAACGCAAATTATTACGCGGTAACCAGATAGTGTCGCTCACGCCGAAAGCATTCGACACCCTGCATCTACTGGTCCGAAACAGTGGACACGTGCTGGAGAAGGACGAGCTCTTGAGGATGCTTTGGCCCGATACGTTCGTCGAAGAGGGAAGCCTATCCAACCACATCTTTTTGTTGCGAAAGGCATTGGGTGAGGACCTGACGTTTATTGAAACGGTTCCTCGTCGAGGTTACCGTTTTGTCGGGACCGTGCGACAGTTTCCGCGCGCCGCGCCTACCGACCTAGAGCCAGCCGGCGTGGGCCCCCTCGGTACCGCTTCCTTTCTTACGAAGACGCGACGGCCGTGGGGCCGTCCGGCCGGGCTAGGGATCGCCGCGGCTGCCATGGTGGCCTTGCTGGCAGCTGCGGCCTGGTTCTACGGACGGGCCGGGCGAGGCGGAGAAACGATAGACTCGCTGGCGATTTTGCCCTTCGTGAACTCCAATGCTGATCCCAACACTGAATACTTGACCGACGGCATCACCGAGAGCCTGATCAACAGCTTGTCGCAGCTTCCGAATCTGAAGGTTATGTCACGAGACTCTGCCTTTCGCTTCAAGGGAAAAGAAACGGATCCTCAAACCGTTGGTCGCGAGCTGGGCGTGCGCGCCATCTTCAAGGGCAAAGTCGCGCAACGCGGGGACACATTGAGCATCAGCGCCGAGCTGATCGATGCCCACGACAGCAGCCACATCTGGGGACAACAGTACGACCGGAAGCTCGCAGATATGGATGCTCTCCGGGAAGAGATCGCCGGGCAAATGGCGAGCGCGCTGCGTATTCGCTTAACGGGCGCAGAAGAGAAGCGCCTGGCCAAGAGCTACACCTCAAATCCCGAAGCCTATCAGGACTATCTGAAAGGCCGCTATTGGTTGAACAAGGGCAACGAGGAGGGATTTAACAAGGGCGTCGAATACTTTCAGCAGGCCATCGCGCAAGATCCCTCTTACGCGCTGGCCTATTCTGGCTTGGCCGATTCTTACAGCTCGCTTGCAGACTTTGGCCTTGTTTCCGCGAAGGAGGGTTATCTGAGGTCCAAGGATGCCGCCCTGAAGGCAGTGGAGCTTGATGACACCCTCGCCGAAGCTCACGGTTCGCTAGCGTTAAGCAAATCAAGTTACGACTGGGATTGGTCCGGCGCCGACAAGGAGATTCGACGAGCCATCGAACTCAATCCTGGTTATGCGGACGCACACCGATTACATGCCGAAGTTTTGTGGCAGACCGGACGGCTCAACGAAGCCATCGCGGACAGCAAAGGAAACTTGGAACTTGATCCAATCTCGCTCGGTAATAACGTCGATTTGGGCGTGGAGTACTTCCTGGCACGGCAGTATGACCAAGTAATAGCGCAAGAGCGAAAGGTACTCGAGTTGGATCCAAACTACATTGAAGCCTACTACTTCCGGGGCATCGCCCATCTCAAGAAATCCATGTACAACGAAGGTATGGCGGACTTGGAAAAGGGAGTGGCGATCGCCCCAGCCAGCGAAGTGGCACTAACAGGGCTCGGATACGGCTATGCTGTCACGGGGAGAAGGGCAGAGGCGCATAGGGTACTGGATAGATTGAACGAGCTCTCGAAGCAAAAATATGTTTCACCGGTCTGGAGAGTCAAAATCTATGCGGGCTTGGTGGAAAAGGACAAAGCCTTCGAGTGGCTGGAAAAGGCTTACGAGGATCATTCGATCGTAAGTGTCGGATACATAAAAACGAACCCTATGTTGGATGCGCTGCGCTCGGACCCGCGCTTTGGCGACCTTCTCCGCCGGACGAATCTGCAACCCTAATCGGCATGGCCATGTCCGCTATCACACTCTGCACAAGCTCGGCGTAGCCGCGCGGATTGCTCCTGTATCACGAGCAATCCGGAAGTTGATACCGATGCACGGTTGTGGAGCTACAATGATCTTGCCCGAAGGGGCGGAGTCTACACTAACGGAGAACGCTGCTTCTCCATTTCTGGCTGAACCAGCACAACTATTGGATCATGCACGCCGTCTTTGGGCTTAAGAAGCTTGGCTCAAGGGCGGCACTTCGCTTTCAAAGGCTTTGGAATTATCCAACGATTCTCCGAGGACATCGACATCCGCATCGAACCCTTCGACGAATTGCAGGTCGATACAAATCCAAATCACGACAAGGCCAAGCACATCGAGTCCAGACGAGTCTTTTATGAAAAGCTGCGGGACAAGATCAAGATCCCAGGGATTACGACCGTCGAGAGGGATACAACCTACGATGACGAAACGCTGAGGAACGCCGCCCTCAGGTTAAGCTACGAAACCCATTTTGGTTCAATCGCTGGCCTCAAGGATGGAATTCTTCTGGAAGTTGGCTTCGATCAGACGGCTCCGAACCGCTCTGTTACGATTTCGTCCTGGATCGTCCAGTTCGCAGAAGCCAAGAAGCTTCAATACGCCGACAACCGAGCCCCCGACATCCTCTGCTACAACCCCGAACACACTTTCTTGGAAAAGGTCCAGGCTGTGGTTCGAAAATACGGCCAGTTCAAAGTGACGGGTAAAATCCCAACGAATTTCCTTAGACACTATTACGATATTCATCAACTTCTCGACGTGGATGCCGTGCAGAAATTTATGGGAACCCCAGAATACTCGGAGCACAAGAAGCGTTTCAAGTCTTTGGACCAAAACGAGGAACAAAGCGGAGCCTTCACAATCGAAGACGAGAATATCCGGAAGCAATTTGAAGCAGAATATTCAAAGACAGCCCCACTTTATTTTCGCGGACAAATTCCGTTCGACACAATTCTCGCCCGCATCCAGAAGGACCTTGTGCGTCTTTAGTGCTTCAGCGAATCTAAACTATTCTTCCTTCGCGCCAAAGCGGCGGCTCTTGGCGCCGCTCGGCCATAAGCTCACAGACGCCAAGTCGTCCGCGTCGCGTAAAATCAAACGATAGCAGCCTTAATGAAGTGGTAGAATTTTGTGCGGGTGCTTTCTTATGACTGGCCAATGGACTCTTGGCCCCAGAATCGCCGGCAAAGCGCTTCGCGGGCAAAATGACAACGAACTGTTGGAAATCCGTGAAAACCGACACACTTTCTTACACAGTTGCACATTCGTCATTTTGGATGAAAAGAGAACATAGTCATAAACCGGTAGTAAAATTAGGCACTTGCAAGTAGAGCCGGGATGGCGGAACTGGCAGACGCAGCGGACTCAAAATCCTTATTAGGCCGTCCCGGCATTCTTCAGTATCGACGAGTATCGATACGAACCGATACGAAAACCTCCAATGTTTATCGGCCTCTAAGGCATGTTTAGGGTCTCGGAAATCGAACTCGGAGACGTAGGGAACCGAACCGATAGGAAAAACCAACGGCCACCAAAACGGCCACCAAGAGCAGAGGGGATTGAATCTATCGGCTTGATTTCGTTGGAGTGAAAGGTCAGTGAGTGTAATGGCGATTTATCGCCAACCATCATTAGTTGGATTTTTCGTCCGCTACTTTTGCTGAGGAATAATAACCAAACCGCCTGACCAGCGTGGAATATGCAGCTCGTCTGGAGACTTGTATGCCCAAAACAGGAGTACATCTGATTTCTTCATCGCATTCAGGTCTCGGATGACATACCGCAAATCAATGTCACCTGTCAGCACCTCCCGAGGTTTCACGGAGACCTTGGTGGGTCCGGGATCGTCAACAGGGAGTTCCAAATCGACGGGTTCTTCGTTGGGCCTCACGGCAGTGAAGACCATGCTGTACCTATTGCCCCACGGTAATTTCCAACGACCAAAGATTGCAGTCGTCGCTGCGCCAGACCTCAGTGTCACTCGCAGGTGCAGAGGTTTCTGAGGATTCAGTTCCACTTGAATGGCAGGTTCTGGCGTATTCTGTGCGACCGCGACACTCCAAAAACCCGCAACAAGGACTAGGGCGCTAAGGATGGAACGCATACCTGTATTGGACACCGAGGAGGTCGCATCCGGCACGATTACGTGCGTAACTGTTGAAACCAGGCCATAGCTGCTCAAAATCCCCCCGCAGGGATGATGAGTGCTATGGCGATTTATCGCCAATTGCCGAAAATGGCATTCTTGAAAACCTCAGTGCGTTCTTCGCCTGGTCGCTAACTTCAAAAGATCCGTGACTTGGCGAATATCATCCTCATCCAACTGGTCGCAACCTCCATCGGTTGAGCCACCCCATTCATGTAAGGGATTTTTGCCGCAATTTGCGAGGCGAAGATAGTCGAGAGCCGTTCTCCCGTTGCTGTCCTGCAAACTTGCTTTGGCTCCTGCGTCCAACGCGTCCCGCACCTCGTCGCCTTCTCCTTTTGCAGCAAGAATCATTAGCGCAGTTGTTCCATCGGCGTTCCGTGCATTCGTGTCCGCACCAGCCTTGGCTAGGTCGTCGTCAAAACTTTCCGACATCGCCGAAGCCATCAGCGGCGTATCGCCATGAAACGAGCTATGGTTGGGATTCGCACCAGCTTTAAGCAAGAGTTGAACGGGGTCAGAGTCGTTGCTACTGATTTCGGCATACATTAAGGCTGTCCACCCGCTGGCGTCTGTGGCATCGATTTTGGGGTTCGCCAGCAGGATTTCTTTTACGGCGCCTACATTGCCAACTGCCGCTGCCTTCATCAGCGGAGTCACACCCGGTTTGGGCATCACCGAGTCTACGAAAATATTGCTGAGCGGTTCTGTTCGTGGGTCTCCGTGTCTCCATCTATGGGTGTCAACTGCTTCGTCTACCGCATATTCTAGAGACTCTTCTAACTGGGGAGCAGATTTTGCGTAGTTGGAAACGTGCTTGGCTTTACCACCAATGCGCACTTCAATCGTGGTTGTTGCGCTGTCTGTGACACCGCTACTATAGTGATCATTCAATGCCCAGAACTCAGGAGCCTCGAATTTTCTCAACAGAGAGTGCGCGGCTTCGGGGGTAATTTTCGAGTGCTTCTCTCCGCGCACCTTGACGAAAAACCTCCCCTTCCAAATCACATCGCCGTTCTCAAATACTCTGACCTCGTATGCGGGACATTCTCCGTAACAACCAGAGCGCGAAAGTTGTACAAAGTCGTTTGGCGCTAACAGGCTTGAAGTTGTCGAGCTTCTAGCAGGGGGAGAATCGTGGGAGTATGCGCCAGATCCGTGAGTCTCCAGGGCCTGGCCGTGAGCCATAAGCGCCGCAAACATGACTGCCCACGCGATGTTCGTGACATTCACGTCACACAATCTACGCCAAAGCCGGACCGTGTTCCAGGGACAACTGTTGTTAACAGGCGATTTCACTCATTGAGATTGCCGACAGCCGTTGGGTCTTTCGGTTGGGCCAAGATCAATCTTGTAGCGTTTCCGGATCGGCGCATTCTCAGGAAGCCAGAAGACCGCGCGGGTACAGTTCGGGTGGTTATGGTAGGCGACCGGCTCGACCGAGAAGGCGAGGCCGTGCACCCTCGCGAATTCGCCGGCCAACTTGGCGACGTCATCGCGCCCTAGGTAGGGTTCGGTCACCAAGCGCTCGTCAACGTCGCTGCCGAAGTGATCAAACAGTCGCTCGTACTTCTTCGTCACCACCGATGCATTCCGCAGGAACCTCCAACCATCGGAAGCCGAGTTCCCATACGCGCCGTTCCCCGACGCCAACTCCGGATATGTGTGCCGAAACACGGCCATCAGCCAACGCGGGGTCATGCTACTAACCCGCAGGTGTGTGCATTGCTCCTGAAATGCGGATGCGTTCATTGTTTAGATAATCCTCCTCACATATCTTCGTAAGGCGGTCGAAATTTGAGTTTCAACCCGGCCCGCCCTCTTACCTGCTTAACTTTCTTGGCCGGAAATCCCCGACTTTCCAGGGTCTCTCCGAACGTGGTCACATTTCCGATGAACTCATTGCCATCCTTCGCCCATTGCGCCCAGTCATGAAACAGGTTTTGCGTTGATTCCCAAAGGTCACTCTGGAGCATCGGGAACAGTTTGTTTTGTTCCGGGCCATCGTCCAATTTTTCGGACGCCGCGACCGAGGGATCGAAATATCTAGGATCGGTCTCGCAACGCTCCTCCCGCCAATGGGTGAAAGAGTCCTGACTTTCGAGGTAATCTGCGGTGGCGAGTTGTACTTCGGTGGGTGGATTCAGCCCCACTTTCTGCCAGGCGAGACATCCGGCGACGGACCACCTCAGGATGTCGGGCCACTCTTCTTTCAATTCATCCCATAGGTGAACGTTCTTGTCCTTCTCGGCGACGATGTTAATAAAGGGAATCAGGTGAAGGCGGCGTTTGGTGTCATTTCCCACCGACCGGAACCGGGGCCGTCGGTTTCCCACCACTATCAGTTTGAACTGTGGGATGAAATCGATATTGTCCTGCCGCATAAAGTGAGCGGAAATTGCGCCTCCCCCGGTAATCTGCTTTAGCTTCGACTCCGACCAAGCGCGTGCCTCCTCAGTCTCATTCGCAATCACCAGCCGCGCCCCGTTCAACCCGGCAAGATCCGTCGGGTGGCGATCATGATTCGTTGCCATCAGCGCCTCGACGGCCAGCTCGCGGTAGTACTCCTCATTGGTCAAAATTCCGGAAAGGGCATAGGTAAAGGTGTTTTTGCCAGTTCCGCCGGGCCCGTAGAAAAAGAACAGGGGATGGTCCCAGGTGACGCCCGTGAGCGCGCAACCGCAAACCCTCTGCATGAAATTAATGACCACCTGATTTCCGCCGAAAGTTTCTTTCAGATATTTGAGCCATTTCGCGGGGCGCGGATTGGAACCCATGCCCACCGAGGTACACCGCGTGGAGTAATCCTCCGGGCGGGATGCGATCTTTTCCCCGGTTTTCAGATCGATCGTTCCGTCCGGAGTGTTCAGTATCCAGAGATTCTGGTCCCACTGTTTCGAGGTGGCGACGATATCGCGGTGCGCCTTGACCAATTTCTCGACGGCCGTGGCCGTCTTGGTGCTGGCCAGGGCGGCATTCCCCTTTCCATTTTTGGCCTGGGTGCTCAGTCCCGCACAGAATTTGTGTACAAGGTCAAACGCCTCTCGCGTTTCATCTTTTTTCCACCGGATACCATCCCAGCGGTACCACTGGTCGGAAGCGGCCACAAACCGCAACTCATTTTTGTATTGGTCTACGAACCTCAGGGCCAGCCATCCATCGGAATACGCAATCACCGCCGAGGCCGGCGCCAGGACATGAAGCATCTTCAGCGCCTCTAGTGCGCGTCGCGTCTTGTGCTCTTGCCGCTGGCAACTGTCCACAAAGCACTGATGGTAGACGATGTGGTCGGGGGTTACGACGAAGGTGCTGCATTGACGGTTGTTCAGGTTGCTCTCGTGTAGGCCTCCCTTCAGGAGGCAGCCCTGCGCCTTGATTCCGTGATAGTCGTAGCAGGTATTCCCGCGATCCGAGCGCGTCACAAACGCCAACCCAGACTTCGTCAGTTCTTCTTCAAAGTTGACGCCATCTTTTAGGTGCAGGCCGACCGGCCGCTCCGTTTTCACATTCGCCATCTCCGCGCCGGCCGTGATGCCCAACCAAGATTTTTCTATCGAGACTCGTAGCGCGGTCGGATCGGAAAGCAGTTCGGCCCTGCGGTGGGGCCGGCCCGGAGTCTCCGGGTTCTTGCGGTTCCATGTTCCGCAGAGACGCGTCAGCCGCGCCGCGTTGCCGACCGAGGTATCAATCTTTGCACTCGGGACTTGGGTTTCGAATTTCGACGCCAGGGTTTTTAGGAACTGACCGATGTTCGCCGCATGCCGGTCGGTATCGAGATTAGGAAGGCGCGCGATCAGGGCATTACCGTTGCCAGTAAACGTATCGAGCGTGCGGAAGTCACCGAACTCAGTGATCAAGTATTCTTTGGCGAGATGCCGCAATTGGGCGACCTCTTCCAGTTCTTCCTCGGAGGCGTTTGTCGTCTTGTCCTCATCGTCTCGGCGGTCGAAATCTAGCAGCAAGTTGGTCAGACACTCGATGTCCGCTTTGCGGGGCACGCCTTTTTCCAAAACCGCCCCGACCCGCAGACGATTGAGATTAACGTAGATTGCCCGGAACTCGCCGGTTTCATCCTGGCGGGCGGCATATTCGGCGGCCGCGGAATGATCGGTGAACAACTGTGAGATCATCTTCCGTTCGCCGATTGGTTTAATCAGCTTGCAGCAGATCGCGACCGGGAACTCGTCACCCTCCGGATGGAGAAGGTCGAGGTAGGTCAGGATTTCTTCGGCGGAACTACTCGTGGACTTTACGGGCGTAATAGCGGTAAGATTTTTTATCACCTTTCGTTTCTAAGGCTCGGCGGGATTCGGCGTCCTCCGGGCCCTTTCCTTTTGGCGTCTTCATATAGTCAACCGACCCGGTGAAGGTTCGCCGTCGGCCCCGTTCCGCTAAGAAGCAGGTTGAGGGGCCGGCCTATTCAGTTCTTTGCGTCTACGCGATCGCGGCGTGTGACCCGAGCTTCTGGACCAGGGTCTCGGCATTCTTCGCGCCCTGCGCCAGTTCCAGACGCAGTGCTTCTTGCAGCGCCGCCACTTGCTCGGGGCGCAGTTCGGTGTATCCGCATTCATAGTTACTGACCAATCCCTGGCTAACCCCCGCACGTCGGGCCAATTGGTGCTGGCTGACCCGAAGGGAACGGCGGATTTCCGCAAACTTCTGGTAGGTCATAATTTCCTCCCGGCCGGTGAACCTCCCGACCTAGTACTTACTATAAGGATTCGGTTCGAAGTCCGCCAGTTGACTGAAAACAAAATAGTTAGGTGGCTTCCTAGCCGTGTGGATAGGTACCGACACGTATAGAGAGGAAGAAATTACGGCGAATTATTTTTTTTGGGCCTTCGAGGGTCGAGTCTCGGGCCTCGGGTCGGGCTTAGCAGGGTAGGCAAGGGGGATCGACTAGGACCTAAAACCCGTAAGCCCTTTATTTCCCTCGCTGTGACAGGTAGGACTCGGTTTAGGGAATAAGGGCCTAGGAAAACGAAAACCTAAAAGCCTAGGGGCATAACCCCAAAGTCGAGTCCTCCCTGTCACACCCCCTGTTCTAAAGGACTTAGCCTTAATTGCACTAAAATAGGTGCAACTTATTTAGAAAGCGGCCGATCCCGCTCCGGCTGGGGACTCCCACGGTAGAATCCGGTCCTAGGGGCTAGCGAGAATTATCGCGTGTGCTGGCCTGACCAACAATTAAAGCTGAAAATCAGCATGACCTATTTATGTTCAGATATCCGACGAATCAACGACTGGAAATTACGCTCAGACACCTGCGCGGCGAGAAGGCCGTGGACTTGTCCCGGGAGTTCAACATTCCTGAGCGTCAGATTCGACGATGGAAACGCATCGCTCTGCAAGCGGTCGAGGCGCGGCTGGCGGGTGGCCGTCGGCTAACGAATGCCGCCTCGCCGCTCTATGACGCCCGACGCGCACTGAGGCGCCTTCATGCCGACGTAAAAGATTGGAAACCCGATTTCAGCAAGCTTGATCCTGCAACGTGGAAACGCCGGAAACGGGGAGGCCCTAGACCCGAGGCTAGAACCCCCGACGCCGAGGCCGACGGCTCCCCACTCGGCCCATAAGGCCGAAGAACGCGGATCACCTCGGGAAGTGATTATGGTTTCGGGATTCGGTTGAAGATCGTCCCCACACTGACGTGTAACTCGGCCGCGATCTCCCGCCAGCCGCGACCCGACTCGCGCATCGCCTTGATCGCCGCCGCGTCCACCTGGACGCGAGGCCGGCCGACATGAATACCTTTAGACTTTGCATGACGCATTCCTGCCGTCACTCTTTCGGAAATCAGTCCCCGCTCGAATTCTGCCATGACTCCGATCATTCCGAACATCGCCTTGCCCATCGGCGTGGTGGGATCGAGACTCTCGCGCATGCTGACGAGGCCGATGCCCAAGGCCTCGAATTCGGCCAGGGTGTTTACGAGGTGACGGAGCGAACGGCCAAGGCGATCCAATTTCCAAACAAGTACAAGATCGAACTTGCGGCGCCGCGCGTCGGTCATCATCCGGTTTAATTGCGGCCTCGAATCCTTCGCCCCACTGATGTGGTCGATGTACTCGCACAGCACGGTCCATTTCCTCTGCGCGGCATACTCCCGCAATTCTCCGAGTTGAAGTTCGGGGTGCTGCCGCCCATCGCGCGGGTCAGAGACCCGCGCGTAGAGGGCGATTCGTTTGGGGTTCGTCATTTCACTACCACCGTTCCGCGACGAACCATGTCGAAGATCATCCAGCGCACGGCCTTGGACAGGTCCATCTCGGTCTGTATGGTCTTCTGCTTCATGACCTCGGCAAAGATCGCGGAGAACGGCGCGGCGCCAAGTTTCTTGAGTGCAAGTAGGCATGCCCCTCGATGCGTATTCGCCTTGATCTTCTTCGGGTCAAGTTTCTTGGCCTCGGCGGATAAGGCATAGACGTTAGCGGTGGACGGGACGGCGACGGTAGCGGGCTTTTCTTTCGCAACGGACTTCTTTGAGTTTTTCATTGTGTTTTCCTTTCCGATATATTGACGTACATCTATATTGATGTACGTAAATAAGGTATGCCTTAATGAACCAAATGCACAGATAAAAACGGCCTTGAATCGACGGGACTTAGAAGGCGGATTTCCCATGCCCTTTTTGAACCGACGGCATAACCAGGTGGACAAAATGGCGAGGGGAGGGAGAAAGGCATCGAGGGTCCTTATGAGGGCTTAAATGGCAGGGGAACGGGCCTCTACGGGCGTCCTAAGAGGGCATCGGATGGCCTATCGGAGGACGAGACTCGGGCGTCGTCACCGCAAAAGTGAAATGGGCGGGTTGAGATTCTAGACAGTGGCGAGAGTGGCATGGGGAGTTGATAGCAGGGTCACGGGATCAGTGTCAGTAGCATTGAGGATTGTTCTTCAGAAAACCAGCGGGATTGGCCGGGTAGCTCAACGCCGTATATCCCTCTCGGCTAGAATTTTGAAACTCGTTCCCCGTGCGCTAGCATTATTGTTTTTTCAATCTTGCAGCGCGCGTTCCGAAAAAAAGGGTGGTCATGGCCGTAAATTGTTTTTCTAGTTTCGAGTTTCGAGACTTGGATATTGTTTTTCAATCCTTGCAGCGGACCGTTGACCGGTTAAGGGGCCCCACTGTAACTTCCCTAAGTTTTTTTTCGGCCGCGAGTTATCACGTAGCATCGTCGAATCATAGCCTCCCCAACCGAGCGAAATTATCATCATTTGTCTTACGATTGTTCTTGACAACTGTAGACGTTTGTCTCATACTATTCTCACTTATGGATGCACAAATGCCTATCGACTACTGGAAGATGTTTGTGGACCTCATGCAGCGGCGGGCCATATTGACCCGCCAACGCGACGAGGCCGAAGTTGAACTTGCGAAAATGAAACAGTTGATCGTCTCAGTATTTTCACTGCTTTCCGAAGATCAACAAAAAGCCAACCAGCAAGCGATTGACGATATGGAAGCCGAGAGCAGCGGCCTTCAGGACGCAATCAGATTGGTCTTTTCCACCCACGAAGGCGACTGGCTCACGGTATCCAATGTTCGGGATTATCTGATCGATACCGGCTTCGACACCCGGCGTTACAAGTCGAATCCCCTGGCTTCCATAGGAACCACGCTGAAACGCATGGCAGACACCAATTTCGTCGAGTTGAAGAACAGCGGAAGTGGGGCGCTCTACATGCGGCGTCCTATCGCCAATGCTCTCGCAGCCCGGGTCAAGAAATCCGCCGAGATTAGTGACCCGAACAATCCGCTCTACACGAGTGGTCTGAGGGATTTTCCCGGCAAGAAGAAATGACTTTGGCGCGAAATGCGAAGGCCCCGCGTCAGAGCCTGTTACAAAACTCAGCTTACGAGGAGACAGATAGAGACGGTGCTTCGGTTTCGGAGCACCGTTTTTTGATTTGTCGGAGGGTTGGGGTGGAGCCGCGCCGGGCACGGAAGCTAGTGGGCGAGCGCGGCGGCGAGATTTTGGGCGCCGAGGACGTTCACCATTCGTTTCAGGTTGTAGACCATGGTCGCCAAGCTGATTTCTGTTTGTGCGCCAACCAGTCCACGCAAGAGGAAACGAGGGTGTCCGAAGATCCGGTACTTCAGGGTGGCGAAGGGATGCTCGACGATCGACTTTCGCAACCGCATTACGTTTGCCGTGGTCCGTTGCTCCATGCGCTGTAACGCCGCTTCGTGAAGATGGCGTTGCACCAGTCGTCGCGACCTGGTGGTGCAGTTCGCCTTCAAGGGACAGGAGGCGCAGATCACCGGTTTCGCCTCATAGATGACGGTACGATCTTTGCGGTGTAGTTGTTTTCGCGTGAGTGTCTGTTGTGCGGGGCAACGGAAGGTGTCGGTCTTCTCGTCATAGACGAACGCAGTGCGGTCGAACAACTTGCCGCCCCCTTGGTTGTTGACGGAACGATTGGCCGGAACATGCGGGACGATGCCTTCGGCCTCACAGCGCTCCACCTGCTCGCCGTTGAAGTATCCGGCATCGGCCACCGCGTTCAGCGATGCAGGATTGCCCACCGCCTGCTTCGCCGCCTCCGCCATGGGCAACAGGCTACGCTGGTCGTTGGCTTCCGTCGTGACCTTGTGGGCCACAATCAGCGCATGCGCGGCATCGACCGCTGTCTGCACATTGTAGGCAGGAGCTTTGCCATGGGCCGTGCGCATGAAACGTGCTTCTGGTTCCGGATCGCTCTTCAGCTTTTCCAGCGCCGTTTGTACCGCAGTGGGCTCGATCACCACTTCATCGTGCTCGTCGGCCGACTCCATCTGATCGAGGTACCGCTGGACGCAGTCGCGTTCGCGCACCCTCTGCGCACTACTTACCGCCCGGAACTTCGACCCGTCGATCGCTACCCACTCCCCGCGTATCAAACCCACCTCCCGCGCGAAACGCACCAACTCGGCCCCCGCCTCCGTTATTGCCTCGCGATGCATCCGCCGGAACTCGGCAATCGATTTGTGGTCGGGCGTCACCCGTTGCAGCAGCCACATTACTTCTACGTTGCGGCAACACTCGGCTTCCAGCCGCCGCGAGGAGCGGATCTGCTGCAGATACCCGTACAGGTACAGCTTCAACAGATCGCGCGGATCGTAGCCCGGTCGACCGGTTTCGGCTGGCTCCGCACGAACAAAGCCCAGCCTCCCGAGGTTCAAGCGTGCGGCGAATGCCTCGATGACTCGGCATAGGTGATCAGCTGGAATCAACTCGTCCAGCGTTACCGGAAACATCGTCGTCTGTTCCCGTGCCTCTCCCCGGATATATCCCATGCAAAATGCCCTCGCTCTCGCGAGGGCATCTTCTCATTCCTTACTCGTGCCGCCTAGTGTTTCGTAACAGACTCGTCAACGGGGCTTTTCAGGAAGGATGGATTCAGCGTGAAACTCACCATCGAGATTCGATTTGCTGACGGTCAGACCGTAGTTATCACGGTTCAACCGCCACCCTAGAACATAACCAACAATTCAGTGCCCCGCTTCCTGCTGGGACAGGCGGCGGGGGCTAAGCCAAGCGCGGAGTGCGAGGCAAAATTGCTCAGTCCGGGCCGAACCCAAGTCAATATTTTAAAGGGCGAGCGGACGCGCCCCGCCCTCGTGATTGGCGGATTGTGGTGTCGGGGTTCGCCAAAGACCCAACCCAATCTTTAGGTGGCGGTGACCAACGCACAGGGAACGGAAATCGTATTTCCATCCGGCTCGGCCACCGTGCAAAAGGTACCCGCGTTGGTGAAACCGGTCACCGTCCCGGTCAGGGTCGGTGTGGCCCCGACGGCGTGGGATGAAATCGCCGTCTTCGGAACCGTGGTAAAAATGCTGTTGCCACCGGGGATGGTCGCCCGGGCCAGCAAACCGTAACCGTTTTTTATCCCCGCGCCCTCGGGAATGACCTGCGCGATGGTGACCGTGATACTGATTGAGCTTCCTATGACCAAACCCTTGCCGACCGCATCAATTGGCATTTATTGCCTCCTTTGTCCGGCGTCGAAAAATTTGTGGAAACCCGGCCCGCCAGGAACGAACCGGGTTTCTTGAGGTCGGGAAAGGACCGACCTTGCCGCCGGAGGAAGTCCCGGCGGGGCTCTAATCCACCGGGTGAAGCACCGACGGCCAACTCAAAACTTAGTCAATGCCAGAATCCGACATATCACCGGTGCGCGCCTTCACGAACTTGTTCCCGGCGCCCCGCTTTTCGGGGAGGATAATTATCCGTTCGCCGCCGATTCCGGCGTCGTCCATATCACCGTTACCCTTGTGAACCTTTTCCAAACTTCCCTGATTCATAGATTTCCTCGGTTGGTTGATATAGTCGTGCACTGCTTTTTTAAAACGGTTCACCGCAAAACCAAGTTTGAAATTTAAGCGTGTCAACTGCGACGGCGACATGGTGGCGGCGCGCTTGTTTAACTTTTCGAGCGCCGCGCAGAGGCCATTCAAGTCCACGTCGTCTTTATCTACCGCCTTGGCCAATTTTCCGCCGGTATAGGAATCATCTTCCCCCCAGGCATCTGGGAAACTTCCCCATTGTTTCTTGGACATCGCTTACCTCCGAATTTGTGCGTTTGGCCCGGCCGTCTTGGCCCATTCGGCCTTGAGAACTTCGAGGGCCGCGGCCCGCTCATCGGCGGCCAGCTGATCTTTGAATGAAGTCCAGGCGAAGTGCGAACGCAGTTCCGCCTCCATTGCAAGTTGAAGGGCCTTCTCGCAGTCCCGTACCTTCAACTGGTCCTGCTCGTGTGCCCTTCGGAGGTCTTCGAGTTTGTCCTTTACTTGCTTGGCTCTCCTCTTGACCCAGAGCGCCTCAAATTCCGGGAGTAACGCGGTGCGTTCCTGTTCCGCCTCGATGATCGCGGTTGCCAACCCGGCCATGTCACGTTCCAAATCGGTACGCTGCCCTACGATGGCATCTACCCGCGTACGGATTTCAAGTTTCTCGCGTTGGTCTGCCTCCACATAAATTCGGCAGAGCCGAGTGTCCTCGCGGTTGATCTTGGCCAGTTCAACTTCGGCCACTTTTCTCCGGTTGCGCAGTTCCGCGAGCCGCGAGTCCAGGGCCCGGAACTTAACTTCCACGTCATTCTGCATCTCAAGAACGCTCAAAATCTCACCTCTTCAAGTGATTCGAAGTTAATTTCGGGAAACGCCGGACGACGAAGTACAAAAGGATGGAACTGAATTTCAAAAGTCTTTTCATCCGTGCTTTTTCTAGTAAGGTTCGAAACTCCAAACCGGATTTTGTCTTGTGCGAGCACGACGGCGTCACACAACCAAAGGCCGCAACCTTTGGGGAATACCACCTGAACCCGGCCACCGATCTGGGCCAGTCCCGTTGAATAGTCCACTACGATCTGGGTCCAGCCTCCGGCCTCAAGTGCAGGGACGGTGATTTCAATAGAAACGGCCGGGGCCAGGTTCTGCCCCGGGCCGGTCTGCCGTTTCACCGAAGGAGGTCGGTTTTTTGTTTGCACAGCTAGACCCTACCGTGGGTGGGGAGTATTTTCCATTTGACTGCGACTTACGAAAGTCACTAGGCGACCCGCCCCGTGTCTACTGCGCCGAAAGATAACTCGGAGAAAAACAACAAGCCTAGTTCTTTCTCACGGTTCGGATACACTGCCACCACGTAATCGAAGGCGGTGCCGCGGTCATCGATCGAGCGGGCCCGTACTGCCCGAATGATATAATCCGCCGCCTCGTTGTGGAGCTTCTTTCGTATGAGGGCCTGCACCGTAGTCAGAAATTCTTTTACCTCCGGAGTCGATACGACCAGTTTTACCTCGGCGAGGCGCCCTCTCCATGCCGAGTCCAGTTTCAGTACCATTGCCCTACCAGTCGCGGATTTGTCCATGATTTCCAAAGGTGTCTGACCCTCGTGTCGAAGAAAGCGTTCGATCGCCAGTAAGTAAACGTTGCCCGCGTCTTCAATCCAAGTGGCGGCCATAGCGCCGAGCATAGCGCCGAGCAATTCAGTTCCCAGCTTGTTCGCTTCTTCGTTGCTCGCCTCCATCTCTTCAAGAACCTCCGCCAATCTCCTCCGTAATTGATCTTGTTGTTCCTTTGACTGTTCCATGTCTTGTCTCCTGATGAGTTTGTTTTTCGCACCGTTAATGAATCGGGCGTGGGTCTCTCGCGACTTTTCGTCGGTTCACTCGCCGCCCCGCTGACCCGAGTGATGTTTTTAAGCCAGTCATTCGCACAACACAGCGCGTCACCCGTTTGGCCTCGACGAAGGCGCGGATGAACTCTGCCGCCGCAGGCGGCACGATCGCATTGCCCGCGCCCCGCATGAGGCCCATGTAGCCGGGAACCCCATAAGCCACAGGACGAACTCCGGGTTTAACTGCACGCCTCTTTCCGCCTGGAAATCGAACTCGCTCGGCGGACGACCAGAAGCCACCGACCACGCCGTCGCCAAGAGGCGGGAGTTCAGGTCCCCACTCTTGACGATCGGAGTCGGCCACGAAGTACAACCGGTCTCGTCGGTGTGGTGCCCCGACCGCCTCAGCCGGAAATACCATCGACCCGACCGCGTAGCCGACTCCTTCCAGGTCATCCGCAACCTGGGCGAGCCAGCCGTGCTCAATCGCCGCCGCAACCTGTTCGCCAAAGACCGTGACAGGGCGGCACTCCGCAATAAGGCCGAAGAAGGTGGGCCAGAGGTGACGCTCGTCGTCGAAGCCGCGCCTTTTGCCTGTTGAACTGAAGGGCTGACATGGGCAGCTGCCGCTCCAGACCGGGCGGTCATCCGGCCAGCCTGCCAGGCGTAGCGCGAGACTCCATCCCCCGATCCCGGCGAAGAAGTGGTGCTGGGTGAAGCGGCGGAGGTCTCCGGGCCTGACACGCTGGATCGGCCTCTCATCAACTACCCCCTTCGCAATCAGGCCCTCCGCCACAAGCTCACGCAGCCACGCCGCCGCCCCCCGGTTGTTCTCGTTGTAATAGACCAATCTCCCTCCTCTTTGGTCTCAACTCGTATCCCAAGATTTCCGCCAAGTTCTTCAGCTCGCCGATGAAGGACTCACATCCCTCCGGCTGCTGTTGCTCAAGCATGATGACGGCGTCGGCTAATACTCGGAACCGCACCGTAACCGCAGGCCAATCCTCGCGCCAGTCCACCGTCGGCTTTTCCTGCGCTCCGGCAGCCTGTTTCGCCTTGCCCCGGTGGATGGGCTTCCCTTCGACTAGCGCCATCCAGTAACGTGCCTGCCCGCGGGGGATGCCCAGCTCTTCGAGGCGTGCCATAAAGTTCCTACTACCGTTTTCCTTGATCTCGTCGCGTAACTCGATGACGGCCTGTCCGAACTCCCTTCCGGCGATCTCAACTTCGGCGAAGCACTTGACCACCTTCCGCTCGGCGTCGGTGTTCGCCCCTTCAAATTGGCTGCTTGCAGCCAATTTACGGCTACTGTGTTTCCGTTTCGTTTTCCTCATGTAGATTCCTCCTTTGGTTAACGCATCTTCTTTTTGATCAAGGACCTCCGTTTCATCGGCGGGCCCAACTCGTTGAGCGAACTACGCGACAAGCAATTCGCTCCGGCCTTTACGGGCTTCATCCCAGGCCTCGTCGCTCAGCTTCCACACGTGGTAGGAAAACCATGGAGAGCCACTGAGTATTGCCACGGTCTTCCCAGACTTACGAAGCAGTCGGGCAACCTGACGCAAACTTAGCGTCCTCGCTCCATGAAATGCGGGCGTGCCGCACATCTCCGAAGTCCGGAGGCCCCGCCTGTTGCTCGCCAACATCGCAAGCAACTCGTTGCTTGCTCGGATTTCCTGCTCTTTGCTTAGCCTCATGATCCTTCCTCCTTATGCTTTTGGGATTGCGACCGCCTTACGACCGCTGCTTAGAAATGAAAAGTTCCAGATCCTTTTCGGATACCATGCGACGGCGTAACACGGAGACTCTTTTCAGTTGCTTGCGCGCGAGCAGATTCTCGACCGTCTTCCGGCAAACTCCGAGGCGGCCGGCGGCCTCATCTAGCGAAAGTAATTGCGTGTGGTTCTTTGCCGCCGACGCCGACTCTCCCGAATCCCTAGTTTTTATGCGGGTCTTCATGTGAATAGTTCCCCCTAGAAACGAATTTACGTTATAATTACTTCCGCCGTAAACGTAGATAAAAGGAGGAGTAAGTTTAGTGGATCGAAATATAATTTTGCCGGTTCGATTCGACCTCCGGGGCGATGGGCACCGTTACGCCATCAATGACGTGACGGGCGATCCGGAGCGGAGAGCAAGGGCGAAACCTGTAAACGAGCCGGTCGACTCAATCAAATTGATGAAAATGCTGATGGGCATCGGCACCAAGGATGAGGATGAACGCGGTAACCTGACCGAATTCTTCAATGCAGCCGGCTACGTTCCTCGCAGAGGCCGGAAGTGGCGTGAGGAGGACCTAACAGATGCCATCGTGGAACGCTGGCGAGTGTATCGCGACATCACAACGGAGATGGCAACTCTCACCGCGCTGAAGTGGGGATCGAAGATTCTGGACGAGTTTCCCTACGAGATCGCCGAACGTGCGATGAGAATTGTGCTGCGTGGCGTGCCCGGAACTATTCAGCTCAAGATTGGTCCGACCTTCGAGGACGGTGGATATCGCCCCGAGTACGTCTCTGAACTTGAAACCCGAGATCCGTTAGACGTGATCTGGGTCAACCTCCAAGTCGACAAGTTGGCCGGCATCGGATATCAGAAGTGCAAATCGCGCACATGTCGGAACTACTTCGAACTCCCCTTTGACCCCAAACGCTACAAGAGAAAGAGGGAGTATTGCAGCAAGAAATGTAAGTGGAAAGCACAAAAAGAAAGGGAACAGGACACACTCAACAAGCAATGCCACGCCGCGCTGAAACGCGCGCAGGCAGAGTATCGGCGGATGCCGGCCGCGCAGAAGTCCGGCAACCTAAGTAAGGACATTTTGGATTTGATCGTTAGGGATTGGCCAGAGTTTCCGCTTAAACAGAACTGGATCACGAAGGAGTTGAATAAGGAGAAGAAGCATGAGCAAAACTAAGGAAGCTGAAAGCACTAAGAATCCCCACGGCGTTTTTGAAAAGCCGCCCGGCAGTGGAATTTTCTGGATCAACTACTTCGCATCCGGGATACGGCGCCGGGAAAAGATAGGAACCAAGGCCAATGCAATCCGTATGTACCAGCTCCGCAAGGCGCAGGCTTGGGAAGGGGAGAAGCTTCCGGCCTCGGTGCGTGGGCAGCGTGCGGTACGGTTCTCAGAACTAGTGGATGATGTTCTGGAATATTCCAAGGCCAACAAAAAAAGTTATGACGACGACCGTTACCGTACGGCGAAGCTCATGGAGAAATTCAAGGATGACGTGGCCGAGACCATCACGCCGCAGCAGTTTGAAAAGTACCTGGACGCGCGGGAGGTCTCACCCGCGACCCGAAACCGGTACCGCGCCCTTTTGAAGCTGATGTATCGGCTCGCCGAGGAGAACCGGAAGATCACCACCAACCCGGCGCGGTTGTTGCGAATGAAGAAGGAGAACAATGGCCGCGTTAGGTTCCTGCGTACAGATGAGGAGAGGGCATTACGCGCCGTCATCCGTCGCGACTGCCCCGAGCGTATGCCAGACCTAGATGTCAGCCTCAACACTGGTTTGCGATTGTCGGAGCAATACCGGCTCGAATGGGACCACGTAGACTTTGAAAACGGGATTCTCACCGTTGCTACCAGCAAGATCGGAGAAGGCCGGCACATCCCATTAAATGATGCGGCCTTGGCCGCGCTGCGGATGCTGGAAAAGAAGAGGGTAGGGAACTACGTCTTCCTGCGGGCAGCAGGCCACGGAGCCGAGCACGGGGAGAGAATCGTCTCACCCCGTGAATGGTTTCCCGATGCGGTCGCCGCGGCGAAGCTAGAGAACTTAACGTGGCATGCCCTCAGACACTCATTCGCATCTAGACTTGTGATGCAAGGCGTGGACATCCGCACCGTCGCCGAACTCTTAGGACATAAAGTTATACAAATGACTATGCGTTACGCGCACCTGGCTCCGGAACACAAGCTTGAGGCCATAAGGAAACTCGCGGCCTTCGCGGTAGGCGCGAAAAAGAAGAAGAAAGATGTGGTAACCTCTTCCCATCGGTCTCCAGAAACGAGAAAATCAGGAGCCCCGAAAAAAGAGCCACCGAAACGGCCACCGCATCCGATTACGAATCTCGGCGTCGATATCGTAAATGCGGTTAAGCCTCCCGTTTTGAGCGGCTTATAGAGAGACGCCGGGATGGCGGAACTGGCAGACGCAGCGGACTCAAAATCCGCCGACCTTCGGGTCTTGGGGGTTCGACTCCCCCTCCCGGCACCACTAGATTCCCTTTTGTTTTGAGAGAACTACGAGTTTGGGGAGCATCTCCGCAGGTGTCTCTTTCTCTGTTGAAAACCTCTCACTGCAGTAAAACTGTAGTAGTTCTTGCGAATTGGCGACTCAAGAGGCGAAGATTTCGGAGCTTCAGTTGGTGGCTTAGCAGATTCGTGCTGTACCGCGTATTCAGCCCGCATTCCTTCGAGTTTTCGGACAGCATCCCTACGGTATTCGTCAATTTGCCTTGGAATATTTCTGCAATATCCCTGGCGAGTTATGACCGATCATTTGAGCAACGAAGAGGTCAGACACTCCCGCTGCGCTCAAGCGACCGGCAAAGGTGTGGCGGAGATTGTAAATCCAGAAGTAACCGATCCCGGCCTTTTTCAGCGCGTTTTCCCCTGCGTGCCGGATGTCATTCCTCGGTTTCTTTTGGCCCGCAGGGACATTGGTTGGTTGCATTGTCAATCCGGGCGTTAGGAATGTGTAGTTTTCTAATTCCGGTTAGCCGGGTGTTGGTCCGAATCGTCCCGCCCGAAGTGAATACTCCAGCGATTTAAGGGATTTAAGGAATCGGCTTGAGCACCACCGTGTTTCGTTCATCGCCGGCAATGGTGCGGTAGAACTTTTTGAGGTCCTCGGCTCTATCGACAGGAATGCTCAGTTCTTTCACCTCAAACGTGCGCTTATAGTCCACAACGTTGCCATTCACGACCGTCTTCGCATGATAGCTGGCGAAGCTATAGTCGGCGTCGACCGGCGGTGGCAAGTCATCAACGGTGTAGCCGGCTGGTATCGTGATTTCAAACGTATCTGTATCGCTCGCCGGTCCTTCAAATTCGATGGGAAACTTCCGCGGTTCTTTCGTCTCCAGGAAACCGGAACCCTTGTTTCCGATTATGCGTGGCCGCACTAGGAGTAAGTTGCCGGCATTCTTCGCGTAGTTAGCAGACTCGAACGAGTAGTCGAAGCCAAAGGGCCTGTCGGTTTCCTGAAGGTTGATCAAGGTGGCGCGGGTGATCCGAAAGTTGGATAGCGAATTGGCGAGAAGTGCCTCGATCGGCTTAATGCGGTCGGTGTCCTTGGTTACGGTGCGCAATCGATGTCGCTCTGCGGACGCGCTCTCGCCCAGCCGTACCTCTTTGACATCGCCTTTCAACGTGCCTGCCGTGTCGAGAGTCAGCTTGGCCGTACGCTCGATGCTATTCATGGAGGATGGCTGCTGCGGCAGCTCAACCAGCTCGCCGCCCTCCGGGGTAACCAGCAAACCATAGTTGGCCTGCAAATAACCAGGGAGCTGGCCGAACGGGATCAGCTCATTTGTAGGGTCAAAGAAGAGGATTTTACCCAATTTCGGATGCTGGATGGTGGCATTCAGCGAGGCATCGGCCAGGCCATCGGGCAATTTGATGGCTAAGATTGCATGGTTGAATCCATGATGAGCTGGCGTCTGCGGGGTGATTGCCCCGCGCTCGGTGTAGATCGCTACGTGATAGGAATCGACTCCGATCTGGCTCAACATCGAACGCAGCAGGGTGGCCTTGTCTTTGCAATCGCCATAGCGGTGCGAGAACACTTCGGCAGCCGGATGAGGTTGCCAGCCGCCGATGCCGAGCTCGATAGCCACATATCGGATGTCGCGCTGCACAAATTCGGCGAGCGCCTGCATCTTTTGCAATGGAGTGCTCTTTGAGGTAGTCAGGGTGATTACCTCCTGTCTTATGGATTCTGATGCCTCCATGCGCCCGCGCACTAGACTCGCGTACCATTTCCCCATGCTGTCCCAGTCCGCGAATCCGTTGAGCGTTGGGCCGCCCGGCGCAAACAAGGAAAGGATCAACGCTCCGGCCACGCCGTCCCGAGGTGGCATTTCTGGCTCCCTCCGGATACCCTTGATGTCGTTGAGGGACCACTGCGACAGGTTGCTGCCACCCTGCGTGGGTTTAACCTCCGGATGGTTCAACCAGGAGGCTTTGTACTCCCATCCGGGCGGAAGCTGGAGAGAGTAATGGCTTTCCCGCACAGGATCGGTTTCCTGAAAATGCCACGTGTCCTGAAGAAAGAACGGCTGCTCCTCCACTTCGTACTCGTATCCGACGATGTTTCCTGGATCTGGCGCTGGAATGTGCAGGACCTTGAATTTCACATCCGAGATCAATTCGGCGCCTTCGATACCGGGAGACATCTCGATCGCGTCTTTATCCTTCACCTCATAGTCCTTGCCTTGCGCCGGAATGCACCAGCCGTGCAAACTTTTCACCTTCCTCTGAGGATTGAAGTGAACAAGCACTGTGCCATGGCTGCGTCCGTCGGGCCGCAGAATTTTGTAAGCCTCGCGGACCTGCGTCTTGATTTTGTCCGTCGAAACAACCGTGACATTGGTCTCGGAATACAGCAGGACTGCCTCGGTCTTCTCGTCGTATGAGGGTAACGGAGCATTGATCAGCGAACGCATCCACTGCGGCGCATCCCCACCTGCCGCAGCCCGCGGCGCAAATACCAAAATGCAGACAACCATCGAGGCGACGAGCAGGAGTCCTTGCCGCTCAGTTGCTCGCGGTGGCCGGCACTGGTTGCAGTGCAATTTGTTCTTCATCTCCGGTCCTCACAAATTGAAAAAAGCTTCGCAACGCCGGGTAGTACTTCGAATCCAATATCATGAAATCCACTCTAAATTTGCGTTCCAGATGCAAAGTGTCCTTGGCTCCATCCACTTTGAGGGTATAGCCAATGGGACCTTTATCCTGGGCCTGTCCCGGCGGAATGCTGCCGACTTGCCAGGTAGGCGGAAGTTCAATGGTTACATCGTCTACTTTCTCGTAGGGATATTCGAAGTAGATTGGGTAGACGCGGTTGGCATGTTCGAAGATGTGTTTCTCCACCCCTGTGAAAACCCCAGCAGGAATTAGCAAGCGCTTCCCAGCGTTCGACGCCCAGCCGGGAATTTTCAGGTCAAATTCGGCCACTAATGGTGTTTCCGAGCCGTTCCAGTCAGGGGCGTTCGTCAATTCAGCCTCCACTGCGACGGGAACTTGGCTTTTCACACGATCTTCCAGAAACTTCTTGCGCGTCACGTCGTCCGCATTGCGGACATCGAGCCGATGGTACATCGCCTCCAGCCCGGTGTAGGTGACCGTAAGCTTCCCTTCGAGGTCGCCTGTATCGGACAGCTTCAACTTCGCCTGGCGCTCCATGCGAGACTCCGAACTGGATGGAAGAGTGGTCCTGATCCAAGTGCCACCATCCTTGTCCAGGCGCAATCCTGAGACCCCTGTCTCCGTCCAGGTCAGCAAGCCATAAGGGGTAAACTCTGCCCCGGGATCGAAATAAAGATCCTTCCCGTTCAGCTTGACCAGCACGACGTTGGCATCCAACTTTCCACTTTCCATCGTCTTGGGCGTGAAGAAATACTGCCTGCGATCCGAGACCCAACACCCGTAGGCCTCAAACCCCGCCGCTCGGACAAGAGCGAGATAGAGCCATGTTAGTTGTACTCCGCTGCCGTATCCCCGCTTCCACACCTCCTCAACGTTCTGAGCCACCTTTTCTTTTTCGCGTTTCTCTTCCTGTTCAGTTTTTCGCAACTCGTAGGACTTGTTACGGATCTGCTGTACCCGGTCATAGAGTTTTCGCAGCTTTACTTCCGGCGGATCGCTGGGCGAAACAATCTGCGCCACCGCTTCTTCCATCGCCTTGCGCTTTCCCACAAAGCTTTCCAATTGTTCGTTCCGCTTCTTCCCTACTGTTCTCCAGAAGGCGTCCACATCCTGTCCCGGGCGGTCTTCGCTGTAAGTGAAGTCCACGCGTGACTTCAGTTCGTTTGCCGGTGGCATGAAATCCTCCGTCTGGAAAGCCGAAATGTTGCTTGCTTCCATCCGGATTACCCTGTCGGGACCTTCTTTGGGTTCGGCCCCGGACGGCAGATCGTGCCAGCTCCAACGGACGTTAACTGGCACATAGGTGCTAGTGTAGGGTTTAAGGGAAAATCTTGCCTTCTTCGTGAAGAGATTCTCACTGAGGATCCAATGAGAGGCATACGCGTGCTGGAGGTCGACGGTGTAGCTATACTCAATAATGCAGCCCGGACCGACAGCAGGTAGGGTAAATGTTTTTGCCAGAGCTCTTAGCGTGTGGGACTTCAATAGGGACTGCTCGAAAACCTTGTCGTCAAAGTCAATGACGGAGCCGTCTGGCTTGGTGGTGCGGGCCCGAATGTGCACAACCTCGGCGCTGCCCTTGAAAAATGGGATCTCTATATTGGCGTACTTACGTCCTTCGTCCGTCAGGATCTTGATGCGATAGTAATTATCCTCGTGAATGGTCCCCCGGCCACTATCATCGCGGGCGACCTCGCGGTAAAGAATGATGGCCGGGGCCCCGGGAGCAAGCGGTTCGCTCGTCATTTTCAGTTCTTCAGGCGAAATGGGTGGAAAACCTTCGCCGGCGCGAACCTTGACGGAAGGATATTTAGCGGCGGCCAGAATCAGGAATACTGCGCAGCAAGCAACGACGACTACTCGACGCAATAGCACGTTCCAACTCCCCGAGCACTTGCCTCTACCAGAACGCATCCCCGCGCGTTTGGTGAAGGACACAATATAGCGGCTCGGTCTCCACGTCAATAACCGGTTGTCGAAGGGGATACCCGAACTCCTTCGTAGGCTTCCTCATCACGGATTCTTTCCACACGAACTCGTGTCTGGTAGAAACGTCAGGCCTCTTCCACATTGTGCGAGCACACCTCGGAGAAGACTTTCCGGAGGTTGATATCGGACAGCCCTCGTCCGAGCAGATCGAGATCTCGGGTTGGACGATTCATCTCCGCGGTCCAGAGTTGCAGCAGCGGAGCACCCTTGAGGACAAATGCGTCTCGATGGGAAGAAATGCTCAGGCGATAGAGGATTCGTTCGAATCCATAACGGGTCAGGACAAGTCCAAATCTTCCTTGCGTTCGGTCGCCAGATTCAACAGCCGCTGCCGGACGGAAGCCGACACATTTGCAACAGGTTTCTTCACGTGAGCGACTCCAGGTATGGTTGTATCACCCGCGCTACCCGGCAGACTTTCGCGGCTATGAAGAGTTCGTCCATCGTGGCTTTCCGCTGCCGGTAGCAATCGCGCAGCGCTTCCAGGCGACGTCCAGCCCAATCTTGTTGCGATATTTGAAACAATCGGAGACGGTCTTTGCAGGACCGAAGACTCGCACGGCAATTCTCCCGAGCCTCTTTTCCTCGATGCCATAGCAGAGGGCCTTCCCGGAGAAATGCACGACACGCATCGGCGGATAATCGGCGCGGGGCGACGCGCAGGATGGACAATCGCTATCCAAACCTCATGGGGTGCTTGCGTCGTGAGCCCATGAAACCGCAGTGCCGAGAGCAGGCAGATAACACCATTCGGCACGCGTTTCGCTGTTTCGACGAGCGTATGGTGCTCGGTCGCCCGGTGACCGTCGGCGACGTAGAGTCATCTTCCGACTTGCCGCACGAGCCCGCGGTCTTTTGCTGGGCGGAGGTATTCTCGGGGAATTCCCACGCGATCCAGTTCGCGCGGCCGGAAGACGCCAGCCAGGGTTGAGCCCTCATGAGCGCTCATTTAAGGAAGGCTATCGTGGATCTTTCGCGGAACTCAGCGGATACGGCAAGCCGCGGTCACCGTCCGATCCATTCGTTTTCTGGCGCTGAACAGCGCCACACACCCGGCAATGTGTATTGTGTGGTCATCGAAATGTGCCTTGAGCCCTGCCTCAAGATCGGTTTGCCGGTCTGACAAATTGCTGAAGATTCCTTTCGCGTTGTAAATCTTCATCAGTTGTTTGGCCAGCGGGTTGTGCCGCACACCTTCGCCCAGGATCGTAGAGCCGAATATTACCCCGCCATCTCTTAACAAAGGCTTAACGTGCTCAAATACGATGCTCTTGCTCGCCAAATTACCAGGGAGGCAGTGCAAGAGATAGTTGAGAGAGATGGAACCAAATCCAGAAATGCCAATATCGATGCGCTGAAGAGCGTTGCCCATATAGCAGCACGGATTGTAGCGACGCAGGCGCTTTGCTGATTTTGCGAGGCTGTGAGGGTTTAAATCGAACAGTGCAATCGCCGGCGTGGTCGACGGAAACCGGCATCTATCGAGAAAGTAACCAGTTCCCACACCAATATCCAGATGCTTATCAGAGATATGCCGGTTGTAGAAATCCAGAAGCACATGCGAGGCACATTGCCAGACAAAAGAATTGGAGAGCCCCAATATCGCCAAGTCATATAACGCCAAAGTCAACGGCGTATAGACGGCAGCTCCTTTGCGGGTGTCTCCGTCAGCTCCGTAGATGTTGGGTTCGTAGTTCATCTTCTCTGCCACGTGGCTTTCTAGCTGCGACGTAGGCTTCCGGCGAGTCGTTGCACAAAAGCCCTGCAAGGCCTACGAATAGATCCCAGGCGCCTCATGTCCAAGCTTCTGCACGTATTCAACGTATGACCCAGGATAAACAGTGGGATGGCGGTCGGTGCCGCTCTCACCACCTAGTTCCAGCACACGTGAGCCGAGACCGCGAAGGAACATGCGGTCATGCGATACGAAGATCATGGTGCCTTCAAAATCCTTCAGGGCGTCCACCAGCATTTCCTTGGTCGCAAGATCCAGGTGATTGGTCGGTTCGTCGAGCACCAGGAAGTTCGGCGGATTGTAGAGCAAGCGCGCTATTGCCAGCCGCGACTTTTCTCCGCCGGAGAGTGCGCGGATCTTCTTGTCCACGTCTTCGCCGGAGAACTGGAATGCTCCCGCCAGGTTCCGCAGCGCCCCGAGACCGTCTTGGGGAAAATCTTGTTGCAGCTGTTCGATGACGGTGAGATCGGAATTGAGCACGTCCAGGGATTGTTGCGCGAAGTAGCCCATATACAGGCTGGCGCCGAGCCGCACGCTTCCGGCATCTGGAGTGCTCGCTCCGGCAATCATCTTGAGCAGCGTGGTCTTGCCCGCGCCGTTTCTTCCCATGACGGCCCAGCGTTCTCCCCGGCGGATGGTGAGATTGAACCCTTCGTAAATCACGCGCGGGCCGAAACTCTTGTGCAGATTCTCAACGACGGCCACCTGTTCGCCGGATCGGGGAGGGACACGAAAGTCGAATTTCACGACCTGCCGTTTTTTGGGTAGTTCGATCTTCTCGATTTTGTCCAAGGCCTTAATTCGGCTCTGCACCTGGGCCGCTTTGGCGGCGTGTGTCCTGAAACGATCAATGAAGCGCTGTTCTTTGGCAAGCATGGACTGCTGCCGGGCAAATGCTGCCTGTTGGTTGGTCTCTCGGACCGCGCGCTCGCGCTCGTAGAAGTCATAGTTGCCGGAGTAAGTGATGATCTCGCCGCCATCGATCTCCGCGATCTTTGAGACCAGACGGTTCATGAACTCGCGATCGTGTGAGGTCATGAGCAGCGCGCCGGGAAATGACTTGAGAAACTGCTCCAGCCAGATGATGGATTCGATGTCGAGATGGTTCGTCGGTTCGTCCATCAGCAATACATCCGGCATTCCGAGTAGGACCCGTGCCAACGCAACCCGCATTTTCCATCCGCCCGAGAGAGCGCCCACGTCGCCGTCAATCTGATCGTCTTTGAATCCCAGACCGTGGAGCACTTCACGGGCTTGCGATTCGAGCGCGTAACCGCGTAAATGCTCGTACTCCTCCTGAACGTGACCGAAGCGATCAAGGATGCGGTCCATGTCATCAGCCTTGTCGGGGTCGGACATTTCCCGCTGCAAGGCTTCGAGTTCGTGGTGTAGATCGCCGACGCGTCCGCTTCCTGCGATCGCTTCATCCAGAACCGAACGGCCCTGCATTTCCTCGACGTCCTGGCGAAAGTAGCCGATCGTCAACTTCTTGGGGACAGAGACCGCGCCCTCGTCGGGAGTTTCCTCGCCGACCACCATCCGGAAGAGCGTTGTCTTGCCCGCCCCGTTGGGACCGACCAGTCCGACTTTTTCGCCGGGATTCAACTGAAACGAAGCATCTACGAAGACCAACTGCTTGCCATACTGCTTATTAATGTTTGAGAAAGAGATCATTTTGAAAGAGCAACTCGCGGCGCGCTGCCTCTTCCAGTGTAGCCCGGCCAGAAAATTGCCGGCCAATGCCGGCACGTGGGATTACTGACGGTTTGCCCGTCGTCCGTCCGGGAAGAGAAGGTTGCCGCTTTAAGCCGGAGCCGTCGCTGCCATTGATGCTGGCCATTAGAGCCGCGTCGCCTCTTGTGCGCCCTAAATGCCTGCCTAACAAAGACGCAAAATGCCGTCAGACTATAAGTATCACTTATAACATAATGATCATTATTACGTTGACTTATGAGGCCTGTGTTCCTATATAAACGCCCGTGGGATGGCGCTCCAATCGGAGCTTTGGGAAGAGAGCCTGAAATGTTAAGCAATCCGTCAGAAAAATATCGGCCGGCACCCTGTTTTGAACTAGCTAACCGGCAGCATGTTCGAGATTATAAGGGGATCGCTCGGAATGACGACTCGGAGAAGTTTTTCGCCAGCCTGGCCGCGACGATCAATCTTGGTTCATCCGATACCGGACATGCTCACTTCTGTTTCTTCCCCTTTGCCCGAACGTCTCTAGGCTGGATGGTGGGCTGAATGGTCAGTAGCACCACGTCCGCATGGAGTCCCTTAGCAACATCAATTGCATTCGCGATGTCTGCCCAGGGGAGAAAGGGATCTGCTTGGACGTATACAACCCACTTCGGACGGAGCTTGAGCTCATTCTTCAAATCGTCGGCGAATCTGTTCCACGATGTGGGCTTGGAGTTGATATACAAATCGGGTGTCACTCCGAGTCCAGCATCGAGTATCTGAACAACGACAGGGTCGCTAAGCGGGTCAGTGGCCACCAACGGGCCAGGTTTCAAAACCTTCACATACAACCCTCTCTCAGGATAGGGCTGCAAGACGACCATAAAGATGATGATGAGAATAACGAGAACCGGCGCCGCCAGGAGCGCAAACGCAGGAGGTGATGAGAATTGCCTGCGTAAGGAGAGTCGCTGCGCCCACTGAAAACTCTGACCTACAGTCGGGGCGTTTGGGACGACCGCCGACTGTTCAAGCTCCCTGAAGATACCAGGTCGCCAACCGAGGAGGACAAGGCTCAAACCGACGATGACAAATGCTGCGCCCGACCACAGCAGCACGCCTGCGTAGAAGATATCGTCATCTCGGGACGTCACGACCCTCAGCCGTGGACGATTCGCATTAAGGCAACTAGCGTCGGCGAGGACATGTACGTCCAGATCATAGAATCCCTTCGTAGCAGTGAAACCCTCGAGGTATCCATCCTGGAGAACCGGGGCGTCCCATTGCGTTTGGACAAGCCCATCTCGATACAGAGTCCAAGTGGTCTTGAGAGTGGAATGTGACGCGCACATCGGGTTGAAGTAGGTACTTTGGTCAAAGTCAATCCAGATTGAATATCCCTGTTCAACATTGATCCGGAACGGCCCTGTTCGAATGTGGCCTGCCGCGAGGGAGACAGGGATATCCACCGGCACGAAGATGCGTGTATCAATCCATCGTTTGACGATGACAAAACTCGCCATGCCCAGTATCGCCAGACCGAGTCCGATTAACGGTCTCGCGCGCAATAGCTGACGGCGCTCGGGATTAGATTTCTCAGTTGCAGGTTCTGCCTCCCACTGAAATCCACCAGCAATTGGTCCTGGCGAAGTTAACGACACTGCCTGCTCGGCGCGTTTTCTGTTTCTGTTTTCGACAATTCCGCTCACTAAGAACGCAGCGGCAATTGCAGCGAGGAACATCGAGAACAAGAAGACGGGTGTTCGATTTTCCTCGAAACGCCAGTAGTAGCTTTGCTCGATTGCTAGCCGAGGGTGGCCCCCATTGAAATGACTGTTATCTTCGGGAAACTCGACATCCAGAACGAAGTGGTCTCCGGATGGGACCGAAAAGTGACCGATGCCGCGGGCTTTGCTGAGCATTCCTCCGAGCGACCCCTGGTCGTTGTCCGTCGAGCCGCGCGCCACGATTCTCCCTCTGTCAGACAGAGTCCATGACGCATGAAGCTCGCGAACACCATTTGTGCGACAGTAGTCAGACGTATAGCCGGTAAGGCACGAGACACCGTCGTCAACAACCTTGGTCTCGACCTCGACAAAGATCCAGAAACCGGCATCGAGATTGATCTTGAACTCGGGAGAGCGAATGTGCCCCTGTGCAAGGGACACTGGCATATAGAGTGGAACCCACGTTCGGGTTGCCATCCACCACTCCCAGCCACCGTAAATAGACGCGGCGATGAGAATCAATGCCAGGCCGATTCGGATTCTCAACAGTTTGCGTTTCAGAGCGGGTGCTAACAGCACCAGCACTCCCGCGATAGTCAAGAGGCACCCAAGCGCCAATTCGTTGGCGGCGTACATCGGGACTCTTAGCGGAGACCAATTTGTTTGAATAAAGGTGAGGGTATCAAACAGGAAAGACGAGCCAGCGGCCAACAGCGCATATCCGACCCATCTTCTCATCTTCTGGGTGGTATCGCCATATTAAGCTTAGACTCCACATAAAATCCTCAGGTTCCACGACCGTTTCGGGCAAGGGTACCAAAGTGACCTATGGTTGAAACTCCTCCAGGCTTCACCTTCAACAAGGGTTGCGAACGCCGCGTCGAGTTTCCAGTCTCAGTTGACGAAATCAGGCGTGGCTGTTGAAAAACTCCCTTTCCGTCCCAAGCACGCAAAATTGGGGGATAGAAAATGTCTAGGAAAACCGAGAACGTCGTTTCTAGGGCATCCTAGCGCGATTTTATTTTCGCGAATTTCGTGGGAAGGAGTTTTTCAACAGCCACAGGCGATAGCGCTCAAAATTCCGTCGATGAGTACTATGGCGATGTTTTCGCCAGTTGGCGGCGAGCCATTATGATTGCCGCTTCTTCCGGTACTCGGCGTTGCGCTTCGCTGTGGTCGGTCCCTCAACTTCCAGCGCGTGTTCGGCCCAATATCGCACTTGTTCCTTTTCGTGGTCAGTGAACTTGCGAATCGACAGTTCGTACTCGGGTGAACCAGTAATCTTGAAAAGCGCTCCGGCAGCCACAAGGTAAGGAAGTACGGAATTGGTCCTCGCGCTAGATACAAGCCACTTAGCTTTGGCATTTCTAGATCCAGAAAGATGCCGTCAAATTTCTCTTGGTTCACCCGGCGCGCCGCTTCTTCGCCGTCGCTGACTGGCCGCACATTTGCTTTACGCGATCTGAATACTTCGGTCATCAATTGGAGACTTGCAAGATCGTCCTCTACCACGAACAGCTTAAGCTCTCTCATGCTTCGATCTCCAGCTCGCCCAATCAACTGTCGTGCCCCCGCACTCCCCGTTAGCTTTTCGTAATTTCTAACAGAGCTGTTTACTACTTATATTGCTGTTACGAAATCCGACCGAGAGTCCAGCCACACGCTAATAATAGAAATGTCAGCATCGTGTCGGTAGTCCGTTATATCAACGAGTTACTTTACTAATGGTTACGAATGTAACAGCGAACACTACCAAATTGGTGCATCCCAGAGTGTTTGAGTTCAGACTATTGACAACCATGTGAATAACAATGGCTGTAAATGACATATAGATATCTTCGGGGCGGAATACTGATGATAGCCAGACTAGTAATCGGAAGTTGGCTATTATGCCTGTTCGCCTGGGGGCAACAGTCGACTCTAGCCTGGAAGGATGAGGTGCGAAGGCGCGCAGAAGCCAAGGACTGGACTGCCGCAATGGGAATCGTGAATCGTGAGGTTGCTCGTACACCCGGGGACATGGATGTACGCGCATGGCGAGCGCGGGTCCTGACATGGTCTGGCAGACTCGGGGAGGCTGAAAGTGAATACCAGAACATTCTTACTGCCGCTCCGAACGATCCTGATATCTGGTTGGGTTTAGCGGCGGTGTTTTCGCGCGAAGGGCGAACCAATAAAGCGTTGCAAACTCTGGACCGCGCCGTAGAACTCGATCCGAAGCGTGCTGATATTCGGGTGGCGCGCGCCGCTGCATTGCGAGCAATCGGATTGCAGGACGAAGCAAAGCTGGAATTTAGCCGCGCACTCACTCTGGATCCGACGAACACGGAGGGACGCGCAGGCCTCGCTTCTTTGCGCGGTGCGCTCAAACACGAACTTCGCGTCGGCGTAAACACTGATTTGTTTAACTTCACCGCTGCCAATCAGGACGAAGGGTTAACCCTAATTTCCAATTGGACACCGCATTGGACTACTGCGGTCTCGGCCGACGGTTACCACTGGGGCGGTACGGATGCGGAAAAGGCGGTGGCGAGCGTGACGAGGAAGTCGGCCCGATGGGGTGCGCTCACAGTCGGAGGAGCGGCGGCAAATGACAACGGCGTCATTCCGAAGGATGAAGGGTTCTTCGACTATGACCAGGGTTTCAGACTTCATCAAACCACGTTCTTACATGGATTGGAAGTTGTGTACGGCCAGCACTGGTACTGGTACAGTTCGGCGCGGATTCTGACCGTTCACGAAACCACGCTATTTTATTTGTCGCGGGACTGGACTTGGTCTCTGGGATTGACTGGAGCTCGAAGCCATTTCTCCGGGACGGGTGCGGAGTGGCGTCCTTCGGGGATGACGCGCCTGGGTTTTCCCATTGCAGGCGTGGAAGGCCACCACCTTAGCGGAAATATTCTTTTCGCCGTTGGAACGGAGAACTTCGCGCAGGTCGACCAAATTGGAGAATTCTCTTCGCAAACATATGGGGGAGGCTTGCGTTTCCAACTCACCAACCGTCAGGACGTGACCGGATTCGGATCTTATCAGATGCGATCGCAAGGGCGGACTGAATCAAGCTTTGGATTTACTTATGGACTCCGCTTTTAGCACATTTCGCAAACTTGGGCCGGCGGCGTTTGTCGTGAAGGCGATCGTCTTTGTGGTCGTCGCTGACGTATTGCTGTTGGCTTTTATTCTGCTTCGTCGAACTTATCGCAAGTGGTACTTCGCGAACCGCGATGCCCGTATGCTTGCGATCCGGCAAGAGTGGGACGCCCTGATTTCCGGAGAGATCCCCTACGCCAGGTGGCGTACAAAAACATCGGAGCGGCAGCTTATCGAGGCTCTGGTCCTGGATGCGTTCGAGGTCGCGAATCCGGAAGAATCAGCGCGGCTACTGAAATTCATGCGCGCCAGCGGCTTAGTCGAGAAACGTATTATGGAGGCGCGCCACCATCGAGGATGGCGGCGACATGCAGCACTGGTGGCACTTGCCCGAACGCGGGCACCAGAGGGCATTCGGGCCCTCGCCGAGGGACTGCGTGACCGCGATTCGGAAACCCGGCTGGCCGCGCTACGCGGGCTCGGCCGGATGGCCTGCCCGGAGGCGGCGAATGAGATCCTGAACTGGGTGGATGACGCCGGGCTGGTGGTACCGGCACTGCCACTGCAAAGTGCGCTCATCCAGACCTGCGCCGAGCGCCCCCAGGTATTGCTGCCTCATCTACATCACACTGATAAGAGTGTGCGCGAAGTGCTGGGACGTGTGATGGGCGAAGTAGCCACGCCTTCGCTGGGGTCCGAGTTGTTGCGGTTCGCAGACGACGATCTGCCCGAACTGCGGGCGGCGGCTGCACGTGGGTTTTCTTTCCTAAACCCCGGCGCCGCGGTCAGTGTTCTCAGTGAACTGGCGAAGGATCCTGTTTGGTTCGTGCGCCTGCGCGCAATTGTTAGCTTAGGCAAACTCTGTCACAGTACGGCCCTGCCTTTCTTGCTGAAGGGATTGACGGACTCAAATCGCATGGTGCGCCTGCGTGCCGCTGAAGGGCTCGTAGATTTTAAAGGGCAATTGGTACAGGTTTTCGAGATGGTGGTCGCCCTGCAAGACCAGTATGGACTGCATGCTTATCTAACGGCCCTGGAGAACGCCGGTCTGCAAACCGGTCTTGTTGCAGGGATCAAGGACAACCCACTGGTCAGCAAGGAAACGATCGAGATGTTGCTTGAAGTGTTACAGACAGGGAAAATGTCTACCAAATCAAGCGCGCCGCCGGAAAACATAAACGCCATGGCGGCGGCCGGATCATGATCCACTTCTTGGACTGGGCCAACCACGCTCTGTTTTACTATTATCTCGCCTCCAATTTCGCATACCTGGCGATGCTAATCATCGCGCTGAGGACCAGCGCGGCGCACCTCCGGCGCCTCGAGAGCGTTCGTCTCGACTGGATCAAAGGGTCCCCCATGGTGCCTCCGATCACGCTGCTGGTGCCCGCACATAACGAGGATAAGTTTATCTGCACTGCCGTGAGAAACCTGCTCGATCTGGACTATCCGGAACTGGAAATCATCGTCATCAATGATGGATCATCGGATAACACGTTGCAGATCATGCAGCAGGAATTTCGCCTACGCCTGGTGCGAGCGGTATATATACCACAAGCGCCAAGCGCTCCCGTCCGCGGTTTGTACCGAAGCGATGTCGACCTTCGCCTCCTGGTCGTAGACAAGGAGCCGGGCGGTAGCAAGGCGGACGCGGTAAACGCCGGGTTGAACGCAGCGACCTCACCCTATGTGTGCGTGGTCGATGGGGACTCCGTGCTGGAGCGCGACGCTCTGCTGCGGATCATGGTGCCTGTCCTGGCTGATCCTGGCCGCGTCGTCGCCGCGGGGGGGATTATTCGCGTGCTCAACGGGTCAGAGATCGAAGGGGGGCGGATTCGCCGTGTTCGCTTGGCCAGAAAGAGCATAGAAGTTATCCAAGTCGTCGAATATCTGCGCGCTTTTTTGATTGGCAGGGAGGCATGGGCACGAGGCAACATGTTGATGATTGTGTCCGGAGCTTTCGGGGTGTTCCGAACCGATCTGGTACGCGCAATAGGGGGTTATCGGTCTGCCGCAATCGGCGAGGATTTCGATCTGGTGGCGCGATTACACCGGCACTTACTCGAAAAGGCTGCGGACTACCGCATCGAGTTTGTGCCTGACCCCGTGTGCTGGACGGAAGTGCCCTCCGATCTGCGTTCCCTGGCAAGGCAGCGAGCGCGTTGGCATAAAGGTTTGCTGGACGTCTTGTGGCCGAACCGGGACATGCTCTTTCGTCCCCGCTATGGGCGTATTGGAAGTCTAGCTCTTCCCTATTTGTGGATTTTCGAACTGCTCGCCCCGGTGATCGAAATCGCAGGCTTCGTGACGATCTTCTTGGCGGCTATTTTGGGCGTCCTAAGCAGAACATTCTCCCTTCAGTTTGTGCTCTTCGCTTACGGGTTTGCTACGGTGATTTCCATCGGATCGGTGCTCCTAGAGGAACTGACTTACAAACGGTATAACGATTGGCAAGATGTGGTCCGACTGGTGAGTTACTGCTTCCTCGAACACTTTCCCTACCGGCAATTCCACATGGTATGGCGACTGCAAGGCCTCTGGCAGTACTTGCGAGGCGACATGACCTGGAGACCGCTGAAGCGTCAAGGCCAACAATCAGCACAGGGAGACAAGACAGCTCATTCTCCTCTCCCAACCAGTTAGACACACGCTCTCTGAACGCCACTTGCCTAGCAGAGCAGCACCGATGTTGTGGAATCACAAAGGCGCGTCCGGGTTCCGATGCGGAATCCATCCCTTTCCGGCCGATGTGGAGTCTGCCACGCGGTCGATAATCGTCGCAAAAACATGAGTGCCGCTTCTGGGTCTTCCGAGCGGCCCGGCAAATCAGCAAAATCAACGAACAGTTGGCATATCTTGGAAAGAAGCCACGGTGACAACATCACGACCGCGTGCTTTGGACTCATAAAGGCATTGGTCCGCAATCTTAAGTAAATCGCGAGATGTTGAACCATGCTCCGGAAAGGCTGCCACGCCTACTGAGAGTGTGAGCTGCCCAAGAGTCTGTTTCTTGTATTGCAACCGAAGGCTTTTTACTTCGGAACGCAGAGCGTCCGCGCGAAGAGCCGCGTCCCGTGAAGATGATTCGGGCAGAATAATAGCGAATTCTTCGCCCCCATAACGACAGCATATATCGGTCGTGCGAAAAAAATTGCGAAACAGATCGGCCAGGGATTGGAGCACCATATCTCCCGCCTCATGGCCAAAACTATCGTTGAATGTCTTGAAGTGGTCCAGGTCGAGGAAGAGAACGGCGACCGAGTGTTTCTTACGACCAGCCAATTGCAGCTCTCGTTCGAGCGATTCCTCCAGGAATCGCCGATTGAACAGCCGAGTCAGTGGATCGCGAATTGCTTGTTCGCGAAGGGTTTCGCGCAGCTGCAGGCTAGCCAGTGAAAGGGCGATCTGTGAGGCCGCGCTGATGGCGAGCCGCTGCTGAGAGTCCCTAAAGCTCTCTGTGCGACAATCGTATCCGGGATCCCGTTCACTCTGGAATTCAAGATGTAAGACTCCGACCGTGTTCCCGTGGGCGATCATGGGCAGGCATAGCGATTCGGAAGTTGTATTCTCGGTCAGATGTTGGCACGTGATTCCATTTCCTGGATACTCACTCCAGTAGGGCTGACCGCGGCGCAGAGACCAGCATGCGTCGGGAGGAAATGTCGGCGCCAAGGCGTCTTTTTTCCCCCACCGAACTACTGCCTCAAGTAGGTCTCGCGACGACTTAAACAAATAGAGCCCTCCGGAAGGAGCGTCGGAAAAGAGCCGCTGCACTGAGTTGGCAACCACTGCGCTGGCTTCCTTGACTGTCGCGCTACACTCCAGCAGAGCCCCCATTTCGTTCAGGGAGGTCATCTGTTCTGTGCGGAGTTCTAACTCCCTTACCAGTCGGCCGAGAGACTCCGCGTGTTCCCGCTGTTCCTCGTTCGCCCTGATCTGCTGCGAAATGTCTTCGTAGATCAAGTATGCGCCCCGTACTTCGTCACGGTGCAGCAGCGGAACACCATGTACCGCCAGATCAAGAATCCTTCCGTCCTTGCGCCGTTGTCGCACGATCCGGTGTAATGCGTTTCCGGCGAAGATCTGCGGAAGCAAGTGCTCAGAGTCCGTGACCTCTTCGCTCGGGATACCGATACTCGCAATGTCAATCGACGTGAGTTCGCTCCGTCTGTATTGAAAGAGCTCTTCGAAGGCGACATTCGCCAGTTCGACGGAGCCTTGTCGATCAAGAACGACAATTCCTAACGGGCTATTCTGTATCAGAGAGTCTAAAAAAGTGGTCTGCTTACTGAGGTCAATTGTAAGGCGATGTCGCTCGCTGACCTCGGATCCCACGATGAGTCCCACCGCGGACAGCACCAGCATGAGTAGGGCGACCTTGGCGAACAGCACTGGAGTTGGCGGGACCAAATGCATCGCGACTACGATCCCAAAATTTAGCACCAGCAGGCCGGTGACCACGCGCCGGACCCCCTGACGCATCGCAATCCAGATGATGGGGATGAAACACAGATAAAACTGATCGTAACGGCCGTCTTTGCTTCCGAACATCACCCAGAGAACAGCTAACATCGTAAGACCCTGGGCACAGGTCTCGGCGATCGAATTAAAAGTGAAAGTTCTTCGGGCAGATCGTACACTGGCTGGGGGAAGTTGGGAGGGCGTCGGCGAGAGCCACTCGCGAACATGCGGAAATACGTGAACTAGAAGAAACGGTGCGATGCCGGCCAACCCGATAGCGTCACCCAAAAACCAACTTAGAGCTGATGACTGGTATTCGCCCCCAGCAATGCTGTGATCGGCGATCAGGCACGCGACGCCAATGATTGTTGCTCCTGCAGCGGCCGCCGCGCTTACCAAGACATAGCGCACCACGTCTCGTCGGCGGCGCAGTCCAAGATCTATTTGAAGAGGACCCCGTAAGAGGTATGCCGCAAGACCATAACAAGAAGCAACCCCCGCGGCGTCGACCGTACTGCTGAAAGACAGCACCGGCTGGGCGTACATCAGCCGGCCGGCAAGCGCGGCGCAAAAACTGACTAGAACCGCATACCGCGGACTGATTCCCAACAGGAGAGCCATGGCCAGCCCGACGGCGGGATACCACGCAACGAATCCAATATGTGAGAAGAAAACGACTTCGTGCCGGTTCAGCAGAAGGTAGACGAACGTGAAACATAGGGACACGAAGGCGTGCCGCATGATCGGGCGTCGCAAATGCATAGACATAACGTCAGGGCCCTGTGAGTTCGCTGCCAGAGACCGGGATGGTTCAAGTGGAGAGCAATAGGCAGTACGCGCCGGAGATGTTCTGCGTATTACCTTATAGGTGAACACGGCGCCAGTGATCCGTGTCACAATTCGAACGCTTCAGGGTTACGCAAGTAATCCACTTTGGCGAGAATCTTTTATGAATCGGATCGGTCTGCTGCGGGAGAGCAGAGGTTGGACCTTGATCTATCTTGATCTATAAGGCCACTTCCGACTCCGGCCCGGCATCAGTACAGTCGAGACCCCCTGGGTACTTCATTTCCTAAAACATCCAGCCCACAAACTGATGGTGGGCGAAATTCGTCACCAATGCAGGTGCCAAGAATGGACACCGCCAAAATGAGTTTTGCACCCCTCACACGCGTTATCGCTTGGCGCGATCAAACACTCCTTGTCATTCTCTGTGATATTCGCAGCACGAAAAATCCTCAATCCTTTCGCCGCAGCACTTTACGCCGGAAATCAGGCCAGAATTCCGGCGCCAGGTTCACGAAGCCGTTATCAGCAACGTCAATCAGGAAGTGCATCAACGTGGCGCTGCCGGTGCGGCTCGTGGCGGGGTAGTAGAGATTGGACAAGCCGGCGCTGGCCGCGCTGCCGAGGACGTTTTCGAAATTGAAGGTGTTGCGGCCGTCGTAGTTACGGATCACCAGCGCCCGGCTGATCGCGTAACCGGCGCGATACTTCAGCGAGTGTCCCTCACCCATACGAAAGTAGCGTGGATCTTCATGGGAGGCCGACGCCACCACGAAGTCTCCGAAGAAATTCTGGCTGGCAATGTCCGCGACCGAAGCTCCGAACCGCTTGCCGAATGCGGCGCCGTCGACCCCGTACTTGGGGTCGGTATTGGTCACCTGGGAAAATGCGGCATTGAACGTGCCCGCGCCCAGAGTTAATGGGCTGACCGTTTCATGCACAAAGTTGTTCCAATTTTCTCGCGTAGTACGAATGGGCAACGGCCCGGTGTGTGACACGGTATCTGCCTGGTCCGAAGTCGCTGGCGCAGATGGCCCGACTTCCTGGGCAAGAATCTGGGCGCAGACACAGACCATCGCCGTGAATAGTTCGATCAACCAGGCAGTCGTTTTAGAACAGCGCGGCATGACGCTCCGCCACTTTCTAAGGATTTGCAACCCGAAAAGCTCAATATTGGAGGTAGAGCAGGAAGCGACGGTTGGCAGAAATGATTTACCCTTTGAGGCGTCGCTTGGCCCCGCCGTTGACACCCTCCTATGCGCGAAGTAGAGTTGCGTAGGTTTTTCAGAAGAAAACCTTAGACTCGGACTGGAGGCAGGGATGCGGTCGACGCTATTCTGGGCGGGGACATTTGTGTGTCTGGCCACAGCTTGCAGTCAAGGGCAGGATCCGACCAAGGTTGAACCGAAGCACTACAAGTTGGATTTCGAGAATGAGCGGGTGCAGGTGCTGTCGGTTCACTATGGGCCGCATGAAAAGTCAGTGTTGCACGACCATCCTGGCGGGGTGGTGGTGAGCCTAACCGAGGCGCATCTGCGCTTTACCGATGAGAGCGGGAAAACGCGCGAGGTATTTTCCAAAGCCGGCGAAGTGCGATGGTATCCTCCATTCAAGCATCGGGTGGAGAATCTGGGAGATACTACTTATGACGGGGTGTACATTGGAGTAAAGGGCAGGCTGGCGACGGCGTCGAACGCGTCGACGGAGCCTTCGATTGCGACGCAGAAAGAAATGAAGAAGATCGTTGCCGAATATCTTCTGGCGTCGGGAAAGCCGTGACTAGTTGAAGCGAAAGCCGCGACCACGAAGATCACGGTTCGAAACCTAAGGCCCGGAAAATTCGAATGAGGGCCCTCCCCCAGCAGTCTCCTTCTCATTATCAGCATCAGCGCAAGGCCGCAATCATGCTGGGTCTCGTAATCTTTTTCTCCTGCATCTACTTCTATGAAGGTGGGGGATGGAATCAGAACTCCCGCTTCGATTTGCTGCGCGCCATCATCGAGCGCCACACATTGCAGATCGATGCCTACCATGAGAATACGCAGGATAAGGCGCACTTCCAGGGACACTACTACTCCGACAAGGCGCCGGGGCTCGTATTTCTGGCGCTGCCGTTTGCGCTGATCGCACGGCCCGCGCTGCGGATTAGAGGAATTGATCCGGAATCGGCGCGCGGCGAAGTTGCGCTGTCGTACCTGGTGAGTGCAGGTGCGGTTGCGTTGCCGACGGCACTGGCGGGAGTGTGCCTGTTTTTTCTGGGCTTGCGATTCGGGAGCGGCAGCAGCGGGGCGGTGTTTGGCGCTCTGGTGATGTCGCTCGGCACGCCGATCTGGGCTTGCGCCAGTTTGTTCTGGGCGCATGCTCTGGTGGGAGCGTGCCTGCTTTTTGCGTTTGCCTCGGCTCTGCGGCTGCGCGAGAGCGAGAGCGCGCGCCGCGATTTTCTTTGGGGGCTGGCAGTGGGGCTCGCGGCGGGATGGGCGACGGTTACGGAATACCCTGCAGCCCCGGCCTCTGCGATGCTGGCATTTTTCGCGCTGTCGCAGGCATGGGAGCGCGGCAGTGCGCCGCGCTGGCGCGTGATCGGGGGTGTGGGCCTGGGGGCTGGGATTTGCGCGGTCGTGCTGCTGGGCTATCTGCATGCGGCGTTTGGCTCGTTTCGTCCGAGCTATTCCTACTACGATCCAAATTCGTTTTCGTTCATGCAACGGCAGGGATACCTGGGACTGACTTATCCTCATCCGGACCGGTTGTTGAAAATTCTCTTCGGATGCTCGCGCGGGCTGTTCTTGGCCTCCCCCATTCTCATAGCCGCCCCCGTCGGACTCTGGCGGTTGTGGAAGGAGAAAGTGTATTCAGCCGCCGCGCTCCTGGCGGCTGCCGTCTTCTCCTCTTACATTTTGTTCAACGCCTCGTTTTATTGGTGGAAGGCGGGACTCTCGTTTGGGCCGCGGTATGTCGGCGCGAGCATTCCGCTGCTATGCGTCGGTCTGCCGGTGAGCTGGCGGCGGGCCACCCCGGTGTGGCGGCGGGTGATGAGTATCTTGGCTCTATGCAGCGTGCTTGTGGTACTGATGGTGGTCTCGACGACCTCGCAATTGTCCATGCAGGATCGTTGTCCGTTCGTGCAGTCCGTGTGGCCGGCATTCTGGTCAGGGCAGGTTGCGATCAATCGCGACTCAATGTTGACGGTTGCGGAAGCGGGATCGAACACGGAATGCGGGGCGTTCAATCTTGGCCAGCTGCTTGGATTGCACGGGCGCGCGAGCCTGATTCCGCTGTTCGCGATGTGGGCAGTTGCGGCGCTGCTGTGGTGGCGATCGTGCTCGACCGCGCGTAGGCGCACCTGAAAATAGTGCGGGTTCCAACGCCAGGATGATGGGAACAACATGAACCGCGCCCTCCAAGAGGGCCGCCTGAACCGTTAAAGCTCACAACAAATGCGGCCCGCGCAGCGAGCCGACTTTGCTTGCTGCGCCTGCAAGGCGCTGTTCTGCGTGTAAGATAATCTGTTGGGTTATTTATGGCAGACGTCCAAATGGCGGCGTCCGAGATCGAATTACTTCATCGTGCGTACGCGGCTTTTAACCGGCGAGAAATTGAGACGGTCATCGCCCTGATGCACGCCAATGTCGATTGGCCGAATGGGATGGAAGGCGGGCGAGTGCTCGGAACCGCCGCCGTACGCGACTATTGGAAGCGGCAGTTCGAAATGATTGATTCGCACGTAGAGCCCCAGGCGTTCACGACGGAAAAAGATGGCAGGATCGCTGTCGACGTTCACCAGGTCGCGCACAACAAAGCCGGAAACCTGCTGGCCGACCGCATGGTTCAGCATGTCTATGAGATTCGCGACGGCCTGATTCAAAGCATGGAGATTCGAGACTGAATTTATTTTGAGGGATATTATGGCGCACACCGTTTTTTGCGTGAAGCTCAAGAAAGAAATGCCGGGGCTCGATGAACCTCCGTTCGATAACGACTTGGGACAAAAAGTCTACGACAACGTTTCCCAGGAAGCGTGGAAGATGTGGACGGAGCATTGCAAGATGCTGCTGAACGAATACCGGCTGAATCCGGCGCGGCGCGAGGATCAGGAAGTCATTGTCAAGCAACTGGATCAGTTCTTCTTCGGCGAAGGATCGGCCAAGCCGAAAGAATACGTGCCGCCGGCGAAGTGAGCCGGCTTGCCTTTTCAAGTCAAAGGTGGCGGACAGGACCGTCCGCCCCACACACACCTCGCCTCACTTCACTTCGCGTCGGTCACTTGCTCGCGGGCTTCGTTGTAAGTGCCAAGCTTTTTCGCGACCACTTTTAACGTGGGATAAAACTGCACGAACGTATGTTCGACTGCGGCGTGCTCCTCATGGCAGGACCAGCATCCGTTGCCCTTGGGCATGGCGCCGGCAGTCTTGCCGTCGGCATCAAAGCCGTAGTAGGCCCACTTGTCAGGATTGTGCGCCGAATCTTTCACTTCGATGGCGAGGCCCATCAGGTCGGTCTGATAGTGCCCTTTCTGGTTGATCGAGCTGCGGCTGGCCGCGTCCCGTTCGTCGATCACGAACATGCTCTGTTCCGGCCATTTCCCTGAATTCAGAAATTCGTTGTAGGCCCAGCGCTGCACAAATACGTTGGTGAACATCTCGTGGCCCCCGGGTGCGGGGCTATAGTTCATGCCATATCCAGAGGATAGAAACATCCATTCGCGGTAGTCGGCGGGACGCACCAGTTGCCCCTTATCGTCATATTGCGGCTTCGGCGCTTTTTCTCCTGGCGCGGCGGCGAGCAGAGCTAAGGCAGTGATTAGCACGAAGACTGAAAGGATAATATTTTTCATGGATCCCCCCATGGGAAACAGACTACCTTCTCATGATTCCGCGGTCTTGAACAAATTAAACTTCGCTCGAATAAACTTCGCTCGAATAAAAATGGCCCGAACAGAAAGGCGCTGGTGACAATTCTCGCCCGCCGAAGTCTGAAGAAGCATGCCCGTCGCCGGCACGCCCGGGAGCTTTCTGCGCGGAGGAGAGTTTTTCTCTCCGGTCCAAGCCCGCTTGCGGACGGCCGAGGCGCTACTTTCCGAACTGCGGCAGCCGGTTTCGCGCAGCGTACCCCGGCACGAACATGAACTGGCCTATGTCACAGTCCTGTTGCGCGGCGATTATCTGGAAGGCGATCGCGGAAAGCTCGATGAATTGCGCCCCCTTACCGCCGTCTTCAATCCTGCGGGAACTGCGCATTCGACTCTCATCGGTCCTGCGGGTGCGTCCTTGTTCACCATCGAATTGCGCGAGGAAAACCTGTGGCACCTCGGAGTTCGCCTGCCCCGTCACACCACCTTCGATCGCGGCACGGGAGACATCTTATGGCCCGGACTTCGCCTGTACTCGGCATTCAAGGCGCAAACTGACGGCCAGCCAGCGCAGGAGGGCGGGCTTGAGGCCTCAATCCGAGAGGCTCATCTTCTGGAACTGCTGGGAGCCATTGCCGGAGTTGAAAAGCGGGGCCTTGACTTGAAGGGCTTTGCTTCAGAAGACCAGCTCGTGCCGCGCTGGTTCGGACGCGTGAAAGAACGCCTCCACCAGGGCTTTCGCCAACCTCTGCGCATGGGCGACCTGGCCCGCGAAGCCGGAGTGCATCCCGTACACCTGGCGCGGGTCTTTCGCAGGTTTGAGAAACGAACTCCAGGTGAATATCAGCAGCGCCTGCAAGTGCGCGCCGCTTGTGACCTTTTGCGCGATCCAGAGTGGCCGCTCGCGGTGATCGCCGCCGAGTGCGGATTCTCCGATCAGAGCCACTTCACCCGCATCTTCCGCAAACTGGCTGGAACCACGCCAGCCCAGTTCCGCCGCGCCGTCAGTGTCCGCGTGATACGCGCCTGAAAAGCCGAACCCTCTAACCGCACAAATCGCGAAAGGCGACGAGAAGCCCGCAAAGAAAAGCTGAAGATTCACTCCGCGTTCTCTGCGGCCTTGCTCTGCGCCCTCAGCGGTTAAAGGTCTTTTGCGCCTGGTGATTGCTGAAGGCTCGCGGAGAAGGGCGTCCCCGCTGTAGCGAAACGGCCAAGCTCCAAAAAACAGTCGTCACTGAACGACGAGTTGGAAGGTGCTCGAGGAGGTCGCGGTCCCCGAAGTGCCTTTCACGGTAATGGTGTAATTCCCCTTGGTGGTTCCCCCGGTAGCATTGGTGTTGCTGCTGCCGCCGCAAGAAGCCAGCCACAGCGTGGAGAATCCCAGAGCCACAATCAATCCAAGAAAGCGCATGCCGCGCAGCGCCCGCCGTCGCGATCCAGCCATAAAGACAAGACCCAGCAATCCCGGCACCAGCGACGCATAGAAGATTCGCATGCCGTGATCGGAAGGACGAAGCGATCCGACGGTTGGAGCGGTAGTCGTGATATTGAAACTGACCTGCCCAGCCGCGTTGATCTGGGGAGGAATGGTGCAGATCGATCCCGGCGCAGGGTCCGTACAGGTGAAGGTGACCGGTGGTGTTCCGGCAAAGCCGTTCAGAAACGTCACAGTCACCGTCGCATTCACGCTCGCCCCCTGCGTCACGTCGAAGCTCGCCGCGCTGGGAGAGAGGGAGAACTCCTGTGGCAATGTCGCGGCCCAGGCAATGGCAAGCTTGCCCGCATCCACTGAGCCGAGACCGGTAACGAGGTTGTAGCCGGTAGTGGTGTCGGCATTAGAGGCTTGAAAACCAAGCACTCCGCTGCTCGGGCAACGCAAAGCCGCCGGCTGCACTGAGGGCGTGCCTGCGGTGCAGTAAACCTGGTTCTCGCCGGCGGTTACCGAGTGGAAAGCGCCATTGCTGGAATTAGCCGCCGCCAAGCTATATAGCATGGGGTTGATATTTCCCAATCCTGTCGGACCCAGCTTTTGGTTGAGCAAGGCTACGATGCCGGCAAATATCGGCGTGGAAACCGACGTTCCCCCGATGATCGCAGCCGTGTTCAAATTGAGCGAATTTGTGATACCTGCGGCTCCCCCGGGGGCGCAACTACTGCCCGTGCCGCTGTCGCCCAATTCCGACAACTCAGTGCAGTAGAGATAGCCGGGAAAATTCGGCGTGGCCAACAGAGAGATATCGGGAGTGAATCGTGCGGCCGCCTGCCCCGAAATCGTTACCGTCTGCCAGGAGGGCTGGGTGAAGCCGGATACACATGCGGAGTTGTTCGAGTTTTGAACGGCGCAGTTGCTTACTCCTCCGCCGGCGGAAGAAATGCCCTGGCCTCCCTGAAGGGAGAAGTCGGTCTGCACGTTCTGGGCGCTTGTGATCGGAACCCAACCGGGCACCGCTGGATTGCCACCCTGACTGCAGAAGATTCCAGGATTCTGCTGGCAGTACGTAACAAATTCGGCATCGTCATTCCAAGCAACTTCGGGAACGTATTGGGTCGCGGAGCCGCCATTCGTGCTATTGGTTGTGGCCCAGAACGTGCCGCTGCTTAAATCGGCCAAGGAAATCGCTGTGCCGCCCACGCCGGTGACTTCCGGGCTGCTAGCAGGATAACTTACCGCTAATCCACCCTGAGCGGAGGCGCCATTCGGATCAGTGCTTGGGCTATAGGGAGTATCCGGATCGCATTCTGCAGCCCCGCTGTCGCCGCTGGAATTCAGGAAGGTGATTCCCTCAGCATTTGCCTTCATCAGCTCCGTCTCGTCCGCTAACGGTTGTCCCGCCGAGTTCAGAATCGTGTTGTCTTCGAACTCGCATAAGCCGTAGCTCAAACTGATCACCGTCTCGCCGAGCGTATCCTTGTTGTCGATTGCATAGTAAAAAGACGTGAACGTGTTGGTCGAATTCACATAAATAATCTTGGCGCCAGGTGCAGTCGCGCCCGCCCATTCGACGTCCAGGTCAGCTTCGCTGATGTCGCCGTTCGTGGAGAGTCCGGGGTCGGTCCCATCTAATACATACTGAAAGTGGGGATCATTGCACGCCGTAATGACTCCGCCGGAGTTTGTGGTGCAACTGATGGCGGAAAGTCCGAAGCCGGTCCGGAAGTCGGTGATATCCGATAAGTAAATATCCGTCTGTCCCATCACCGCCAGCTTCTGACCAGTCCCGTCGACGCCGAGCGCGCTAATGTCATAAATGGTTGCGATGTCGCCCGGGGCCAAAAACTGGCTCTGAAAACTGGAACTGTAGTAGTACGGCCGTGCCACTGAATTCCGCCGGACGTTCATGGGCCGGGGCTTGAAATCGTGTAGTCCGCGAATGCCGGTGACGATCCCACTCATAGCCGCGGGTATTTTCGGCGCGGTAACATTCGCATAATGCAACTCTCCATTGACGTTGTAGCTGTGGATTTCGGTGCCGAATGCGTTCTGTATTTGCGCGGCGGTGCCATTGAAAGAAATCCAGTTGCGTCCGCGCGCCGCGTGAACCATGCTGAATCCCTGCAACTTCAACCAGGCAGCCATCTGCTGCACATCATTCTGGCTGAGGCCGAAACGGTCGGCATACTGCTGCGGGGTCAGCCATTTGTGGTAGTTGGACGATTTGGGGTCCAGCTGCTGGGCGAGAAGCTGATTGAGGGCTTTCTGCTGACTTGCAGTGGGCACCGTGAGCAGGGTGATCGTCCCTAGGCGCATCGCCGGATCGACCGGCCCCTGATCGTACTCCGGCAACGCTTTGTGGTGGACGCTTCCGCGCAGCGTAACCGTCTCGCCGCTGGTCAGCGCGCCGGTGATGCGGTCTGGCGTGGCTGCATAGCTCGCGCCCGAGAAAAAGCTAAGGATGGTCAGCAGCGCAGGTACGGTTGACTTCACCAATCGCATGAAAGCTCCGAGGGAGTAGGAGATACTGGCTATATTTTAACCTTATAAGGCACGTCCCTATTCGATAAGACGGTTGCCAGGAAGGTTGTATCGCCGACAACAGATGACAAAAAAGATGACAAAAGGACGACAAAAGATAGCAAATTTCAACCTTCAAACCCGGCAGCTGGGCGAAAGTTGCCCCAAACTTCGAAATAAAGCGTGATCGAACGGTGGCCCTCCAAGTCCGCATCCATGCCTCGAAAATCCCGGATTTCTGGCTCGCTGCCGTATACTGCCGGTGCGAACCCTAGCCGCCGATGCCTCCGCCAGACGCCGCCAAATCTCGCCTCGCCTACATCGACTGGATACGCGGGCTGGCCTGCCTGCTGATGTTTCAGACCCACTGCTACGACTCCTGGTTGAGCCCGCAGGCCCGCCAGAGCCGCTTTTTTATGTATTCCCAGCTTGGTGGAACCTTTCCCGCGCCGCTGTTTCTGTTTCTCGCCGGAATCTCGTTTGCCTTAGTCACGGAAAAGTTGCGCCGCAAGAATCTTCCGCCCGTCCAGATCGCCCGCACCACCATTTGGCGGGGCGCGGAAATCTTCGGTTTCGGGCTACTCTTTCGCCTGCAGGAATATCTCGTGGCCTGGGGATGGGCGCCCAAAAGCGACCTGCTCCGCGTCGATATTCTCAACACCATCGGCATGTCGATGATGCTGATGGGAGTGGTCTGCTGGTTGGCTCTAGTCATTCGGCGCGGCCCGGGGATGCGCGTCGCTTTAGCGCTGACCGCCGCCGGGACCGCTCTTCTCATTTCTCTGCTGGCGCCCCCCCTGTGGACCACCTGGCGTCCGACTTGGCTGCCGTGGCCGCTCGAGTCCTACATCGATGGCGTCCACAACCTGGGAACTCCGCAAGCCGGATTGTTCCCCGTCTTTCCCTGGACGGGATTCGCCTTCGCCGGACTCGCCGTGGGGTTTATCCTGCAAAGCTCGTGGGCGCGCGAGCAGGAACCGAGAGCATTTTTCTCTCTCGGCTTGGCGGGCAGCCTGCTGATTGAATTCGCCCGCTGGCTGGAGGCGCAGCCGCGCCAACTCTATGCGGTCAACGATTACTGGCGCACCAGTCCCAGTTTTTTTCTGATTCGCGTCGGAATGTTGCTGGTGATTCTGACCGCCGCCCACGCCTGGTGCCGCTGGGGCGCAGGAGCATGGGGATTTAGTCCACTCATTCTACTTGGCCAGGCATCGCTGCTGGTCTATTGGGTACACATCGAGTTCGTCTACGGCCGCGTCTCAATCCTGCCCAAGCGGGTAATGACGATCGGCGGCGCCTCCGTGGGACTGCTAATTATTTTCCTGGCGATGCTGGCCCTGGCGCACATTCGCATCAGGATGAAAGGCCGCGGCGCGGAGGCGCTACCGCGATTGAATCGCGCTCCCGCGCGGATTTGATGCTGAAAGACCTTTCGCTTCGCAGAAAATGGCATTCTCACCGAAGTGTTCGGGCCATCGAATTAAGATAATATGATTCGCGCCGTCACGCGGGAGCCTGCCGCTGCCCGCTGCCTCGGGTGTCTGCCCGTCTATTCGGAGGAACCCATGTTCATTGCAACTGCCAATTTAATTCTTCCGAGCACCACCACCGGATCTTTCCCCCGTCCGCGTTGGTATGACGTCAGCATGTGGGGCCGCCCCCTCGATACTTGCATGCTGGACCTTCGCTTCCGCGAGAAATTCCAGGACGCATTGGCGGTGGTGATCAGCGACCAGGAGCGCGCGGGCCTGGATATCGTTTCCCACGGCGACTTTCACGTGGACGAAGACCTCGCTGGCCGTGCCTGGCACCACTATCCCCTGCAGCGCTGGTCCGGCTTCGAAGGAGATTACCTCCAACCCGAGGAGACCACAGCGCCCTGGCTACACTATCCGCCGGGCACGCTGCTGAACGAAATCTATACCGGGTGGCGTTGGCCGCACGTCGTCGACAAAATCGACCATCGTCCTCTGGACTACCCGAAAGTCTGGCGCATCGCCCAGGGAAAGACGCGGAAGCCTCTCAAGTTCGGAACCTGTTGCTCACAAGTGATGGCCCTGTTTTTGGACATCCACACTCCAAAATACAAAGACAAGCGGCAAGTCATTTGGGACATGGCCGAAGCCATGAACAAGGAGTTGTTGTTGCTCCGCCAGGCGGGTTGCAGGTGCATCCAGATCGAGGAGCCCACCTTCCATTTCATGGCCAACACCTATGGCAAGGACCACGAAGAAGTGAAGTTCATGATCGACGCCTTCAATCGGGAAGTACAAGGGCTGGACGACGTGGAATTGTGGATCCACACCTGTTGGGGAAATCCCAATATGCAGCGAGTCATGGAGAACACTAGCTACGCCAACTCCATCGAAATCTATTTGGAACGCTGCCGCGGCGACGTCTGGACCCTCGAGATGAAAGACCGTAACCAGGCGGACCTTGAGCTGTTCGAACCGTTTAAGCGCGATCTCAAGAAAAAAATCTGCATCGGCGCCGTGAGTCACCGCGCGCTCCAAGCCGACCGCCCCGAAGAGGTGGCGGCGGAAATCCGCAAGGCGCTGAAGTATATTCCTGCAGAAAAATTGATTATCTCCAACGACTGCGGCTTCGGACGTCAGGGCTGCAATCGCGAGATCGCTTTTTACAAGGCGAGTGCCCTGGCCCAAGGTTGCAACATTGTGCGTCGTGAACTCGGACTCCCGACCACATACCTCCCCGCCGCCGACCCGAAGCTTCAAATCGATGTGGTTCCCGGCCGGTAGATTTTCCTGCCAACTCGCCGGTTTCGGCCCGCCATCGCTATGAGGTCGGAATCGCAGAAAAAGCGGATACGGATGGGCGGCCGAGCTGGAGATCTTAGGAGGATAGTTGGCCGTAAGACCCGTTAGACTCCTTGACTCGCTACAAACTCCACCACTTCGCGTTCAGCCCACCGGCCATCGTCCGCAAGATCGTCATTATGTCCGCCATTGCGTTCGCCGAGAAAGGCGCAGTGGCCGCCGTCTTTTGTCTCCACGTAAGTGATGTTGGGATTCGCGGCAATGCGCCGCAGCGTCTCCGGCCGCATGCGGATAAAGGGATCGTTTGCGGCGTGAATGATGAGCGTGGGAACAGCGATTCGGTCAACTACGTTGGCCGCGGCAGCACGGAAATAATAATCGTCGGCGCCGGTGAATCCGCAGTAGTACGCGGTGATGCGGTCATCGAACATACGCAGGCTGGAAATGCCACGTAGACGGGCCACGTCGAAATTGCCGGGGAAAAGGCGCGCCTTGGTCCGCAGCCGGCGAAATAATTGCAGCAAAAAGTAGTACTCGTAAATTCGGTTGCGGGGCTCGTGCAGCGCGTCCGCCGACGCCGCCAGATCAACCGCCGGACAAACCGCCGCCACCGCCCGAAATTGCGGCGGGCCGGCGCTGCCCCACTCCCCGGCCAGCTTAAGTACCAGGTTTCCGCCCATCGAAAAGCCAATCAGGGCGAAGCGGGAGACCCCATCGTTCTCAAGCACGCTGCGTACCACGGCAGCGACATCTCCCGAGAGGCTCGAGTTGTAGAGCGTGGGCGCGCAGGCATCCATCCCGCCGCAGTTGCGCTGATTCATGAGTACCACGTTCATCTTTTCCGCCAACCCGTTGCGGGCCATGCCCAGCATGTACTGCGAATCGGAAGAGCCTTCCAGTCCGTGGACGACGATCAGGGTCAGGGCTTCCCGCCGTCGCGCTTCGTCTTGCCAGTAGCACCAGCAGCGAACCTTGACCCCAGGCTCGACCTCGACTAGCCGCTCTTCCGGCAGCGGCAGCCGAATTTTTCGCGGCAATAGAAAGCTGGCTATGGTCTGCACGTGTCCGCCGCCCATCCAGCGCCGCGCCCGGAACGAAGCCCGGGCGGTCCACGGCGCTGCCGAGCTTGGGGGCGAGGAATCTGGAACCGGAGAACCTGGCCGAGAAACTGGAATCGGGGAATCCGGAACTTGCGAAGTCTCCATAAATTGATTCTAATAGGTTCCGGAGTCATCCATGCCGATCTTCGAATACATCTGCAAAGAATGTCATCATCGGTTTGAAACGCTGCTCTACGGCAAGGAAAAAGCCGAGTGTCCGAAGTGCCACGCCACCAAGCTGGAACCGCAGCTGTCGGTCTTTGCGGTCTCGGCAAAGAGCTCGGTGGCCTCACCATCCGCGGCAGCCGCCTGCGGATCCTGTGGCGATCCCCGCGGGCCCGGAGCGTGCTCCCTTGGCGATATGAATTAAGAAGGAAGATTCCAAAAAATCCGCACCTTCTTGGCAAAACTGTCTAGAATTGACCAGCTTGCCGCCGAAAAGTGCGGTATCAAAAGAGGAATGAAAGTCACACTGAGACAGGCCCTATCGGTGCCTTGCGCCACCTGCGGTGCCAAGCCCGGAGAGAGATGTGAACTCAGCAGTGGCCAACCCCGCACTGAACCCCATCGCGATCGCCGCTTGACGGCATCCGAGCTCACTCCCAAGCGAAATCAGAACAAGCGCTGATCGCTTTACCCCTTCGAATGTGAGCTATGTTGCTCAGACATCCAACGTCCTGCCTGTCATTCTTTATTCTGCTGAGTGTGTCGATAGAGCGACGGCCGCCAATTCGCCGCTCTCATTTTTAGGTCGCAAGGGCTCGGAGTAGATTTCGACTCGACGTGACCCCGTCCAGCTCATTGGCATTCTTCGTCCGTGATCCGCGGAAGTTTACGGAATCACGCTGCGACCCGAACCATTCTCGAACCGACACTGAACGGCCTCCAGGTGGCCTCGCTCTTCTCTCTCTCCCGCGCAACTCGAAAGGTCAAACGATTATGCCTTTAATCCAAATTCTGGAAGTTCTGATTGTGGTAGGCGTGCTGCTGTGGTTGGTGAATCGTTTTATCCCCATGCAGGGATCGATCAAATCAATCTTGAATGGCGTGGTGGTGATTGCGGTGGTTCTGTGGCTATTGAACATTTTTGGACTTTTTCAGTCCATCTCCCACATCCGAGTCGGAAAAGGCTGAGATTCAAGAGCCGGTCAAAGCATCGGCGAGACCAAGATCGAACTTGCAAGATCGAAACTCGTAGGCTCGAAATTAGCGGTAACACGGCAGAGATCTGCCAAAGGAGATCCATTGAAACGAAAGTTGTTGTTCACTATTCCCCTTGTGTTGAGCTTGGCCGCGCTGGCTCAAGCTGCCCCCCAAACCGACCGGAGAGTCGACTCTTCGAGTCCGATGTATACCTTCCGGGTCACTGTAACCAGCCGTAGCGTTCAGGCTGTCAACTATAAGCATCGCAGCGGCGCCACGAAGTTAGATTTCGCCGGCACCGACCTGATGCCGACGGCTCGCGGCGAAGCCAAGATAAACAGCAAGCGCGGAGCCATCGAGATCGAAGCGGAGTTTTCCGGCCTGGAGAAGCCCACCAGCTTCGGCGGCGAGTATCTGACTTACATTTTGTGGGCGATTTCGCCTGAGGGCCGGGCGGCGAACCTGGGCGAAGTGCTGGTCGGCGGAACCAAAAGCAAGTTGAACGTAACCACGGATCTTCAGGCATTCGCGCTGATCGTGACCGCGGAACCTTACTACGCGGTGCGGCAACCCAGCAACGTGGTCGTCATGGAGAACGTAGTTCGACCCGACACCAAGGGAACGACCGAGGCCGTGAATGCCAAATATGAACTGATGGAACGAGGCGGTTACATTCCCTCGGGCTACAAGTTCGATCCCGTGGTGCTGAACACCAGATTGCCTTTGGAATTCTTCGAAGCGCGCAACGCCTTGCGCATCGCAGAGTCCGAGGGAGCCGAGCGCTACGCGCCCGACAGCTATCGGCATGCCGTCAAGTTGATGGATGAAGTGGATGCGGATGCCACCCAGAAACACATGGAGAGGAAGCCTTTGATCGCCGTCTCCCGCGAAGCGGTGCAGACGGCGGAAGACGCGCGCGAAATCGCCGTCAAGAAGATGGACGAGGAACGCCTGGGCAATGAACGCCAGGCCTCCGCGGACTCGCTCTCCCAATCGCGAGCGGAGACGAACGACGCTACCCGGCAGAAAGAACATGCGCAATCCGATCAAGCTCGAGCCGAGAACGGCAGACGCCAGGCGGAATCGGATGCGGATAGATCCCGCGCCGATGCCGCGAACTCCCAGTCTGCGGCCCTCCAGGCTCGGAGTGACGCTGATAATGCAAGGTCAGACAGCATTCAAGCCCGCAACGATGCAGCCGACGCGCAATCGGCAACCGCCCGAGCCAGATCCGATATGGCGGACAACCAGGCCGCTTCTGCCACCGCTCTTTCCGCGGCCCAGGCTGATGCCGACCAGTCGCGTCAAGACGCGCAACGAGCTAATTTGAACGCGCAGCACGCGGACGCGGACAAAGCCGCCATGCGCACGAAATTGTCGGAGCAGCTGAATTCGATTCTGCAGACTCGCGACAGCGCGCGCGGGCTCATCGTCAGCATGTCGGATGTGTTGTTCGACACCGGACGGTACTCGCTAAAGCCGGGCGCACGCGAGAAGCTGGCTAAGGTCGCCGGCATCCTGCTGGCGTATCCGGGCTTGAACATTGAAGTCGGCGGCTACACCGATAACGTCGGCGGCGATTCGATGAATCAAACCCTGTCCGAAAATCGTGCAGGCGCAGTGCGCGACTACCTGGTGCAAGCAGGAGTCTTGAGGAATTCGGTTTCGGCTCGAGGCTTCGGTAACACCATGCCGGTTTCCTCGAACGACAATGCGGCGGGGCGGCAGGAAAATCGCCGAGTGGAACTCGTTGTATCCGGGGAAGCAATCGGCAGCCCGGCCAATGCAACCACCGGAAGTCTGCGCTGAGCGATCAACGTAAAGAATTGATCCGTGATCCGTGATCCGTGATCACTGATCACTGATCACGGATCATGGAGGCAACACCTCATGAAACTAATTGGAATTATGGGCATGGCAGTTCTGTCGTTGACTCTTGGAATGGCTGCTCCGGCGTACGCCCAGCAGGAGCAGCACGACCAGCAGGAAGAACAGAAGGACAAGCCCGCCCAGGATGAAAAAAAGGCGCAGCCAGAGAAATCTGTCAAGCCAGAGGAGAAAAGCGCGCATCCGCAGGAGACCAATACCGAACCTGAAAAGAAGAACGCGCAGCCGGAGAGGAACAGCAAGCCAGAAGAAAGGAACGCTCAGCAGAATAACAACGCCAAACCGGAGGAGAAAAACGCGCAGGAGCAACGTACGCAGCACGCTAGTGAACAGCCGGGGCAGCGTGCCGGTAACAACGGCGGAAACCGGATTCCCGATGACCGTTTCAAGGCCAATTTTGGACAAGAACACCGGTTTCGGGTCTCCCGGGACGATTACAGTAATCGCCGCTTCGAATATGGCGGCTATTCGTTCGGATTCGTGGACGCATGGCCAAGCAACTGGCTTTACACGCAAGACGTTTATGTGATCCAGATCAACGGCATGTATTACCTGTGCAACCCGTCGTATCCCGGCGTCAACATTGCTCTCAGCTTCGCACTCTAGAGGTCCATCCTCCGGCGTGGAACCATCCCGTTCGACTATCTACCGGCGCGAATCCCTTTTTGGGACTCGCGCCTTTCTTTGTCTGCGCGTATATCCCATGGAATTGTCTGGTGTCCCGAAATGCGATCGCCGGCGCTTGCAATCCCGGCTTCTAGCTTCCATTGAGCAGTTTTGATCATTAAAAAAACGGCCGAACCCCTATAACCAAAGGTGACTCTCCCTCACCCCGAGTCACGGAGCGAGGCTCGGAGGATGAGGAGGCAAAATCTATGAAAACAATTGGAATCATCAGCACGGCAGTGCTGTCACTGCTTCTCGGAATCGCGGGGCCAGCCTGTGCGCAGCACGAGGGCGAAAAACAGGACCACCCCAAACAGCAAGAGACCCAGCCCGCACGGCAACATACTCAGCAGCAGCCGCAACAGAATCGGCAGCAACAGCACGCTCAACCCCAGCAGAGGCCGCAACCCGCTCAGCAACAGAGCAGACAAGGGCAAGCACGACCCGCACCGCAACAGGCTCAGCCGCAACCGCAACAAAGTCGGCAGCAACAGCAGGCTCAGCGACCGCAGAGGCAGCAACCCGCTCAACAACAGAGCAGACAGGGGCAAGGGCGACCCGCGCAGCAGCAGGCGCAGCAGCAGCCTCAACAAAATAGGCAGCAACAGCACGCCCAACAACAGCAGAGGCAGCAACCAAATCAGCAACAGAGCAGGCAGGGGCAAGCCAGGCCTGCGCAGCAGCAGGCCCAGCAGCAACGCGGGAACGGGCGACCGCAACGGACTCAGGAGCAACAGCGCATTCAGCACAGTGCCTGGGACGGGCATCGCTCACAAAATTGGGACAGCGACCATCGCAACTGGCAACAACGTGGCGGCTACCGCGGCTACCGCATTCCTGACGACCGCTTCCGCGGATACTTTGGGTCGGACCACGGGTTCCGCATCAGCGGCCTGCCCTTCCTGGTTGTAGGCGGATATCCCCGCTTCCAATACGACGGTTACTGGTTGAGTCTGGTGGATCCGTGGCCCGAATATTGGGGGAATGACTGGTACGACAATGACGACGTTTACGTCGCCTACGACAACGGCTATTACTTGTACAACCGCAGATATCCCGGCACTGGAATTGCGATCAGCATTTCAAGGTAACGCTTGCCGGGGAGAGAGTCGCGGGGATTGTCAGTCTCAATAGTCAAATCTTGCGATAAAGCCAAAGGAGTAAGCCAATGCTCGGAACGATCTTAATCGTGATCCTGATTTTAGCGCTTATGGGCGCACTTCCCCGCTGGGGACACAGCAAAAACTGGGGCTACGCTCCGACCGGAGGAGTGGGCCTGATTCTCGTGATTGTGATCATCCTTTTGGTTCTTGGGCGCATCTGAAATATGTCGCCTACCTCCATCTTGTCCAACACCGCCGCCAGGAGTGGGCGCCTGCTGGGTCTGCGGACCGTCACCATTCTGTTTCTGGTGCTGATATCCTTTAGTCGATCGTCCGCGTACTCGGTTCTGACGCACGAAGAGATTGTCGACCTGCTATGGACCGATCAGATTCAGCCGCTGCTATTGACGCGCTTCCCCGGACTCACGCCCGATCAGATCACGGAGGCGCACGCCTATGCCTACGGAGGTGCGGTCATCCAGGATCTGGGCTACTACCCTTTCGGAAGCAGGGAGTTCAGCGATCTGGTGCACTATGTCCGCAGCGGAGATTTTGTTCGCGAGCTCCTGCTCGAAAGCCAGAATGCCGACGAATATGCCTTTGCGCTGGGGGCGCTGTCGCATTATGCCGCCGACATCGCCGGTCACCCCGCGGTCAACCGGTCGGTCGCCATCGCGTATCCCAAGCTGCAGGCCAAGTACGGCAAGTCGGTCCGATACGCGCAAGACAAGACCGCGCATTTGAAAACCGAGTTCGGCTTCGACATGGTGCAGGTCGCGAAGAATCGGTATGCATCGCAGCAGTACCATGCCTTCATCGGATTCCAGGTGTCCAAGCCCTTGCTGGAGCGGGTCTTCCCGCTGGTGTATGGATTGGAATTGAAGGACGTGCTTACCCACGAAGAGCTCGCGGTGGGCTCGTACCGTTTCTCAGTCAGCCGCTTGATTCCCAGAATGACTCAGGTCGCGCTGCAAACTCACAAGAAAGATCTGATGCGCGAGACTCCCAATTTCGCGAAGCGAAAGTTCCTCTACCGTCTATCGCGCTCCGACTACGAAAGAGAGTGGGGCAAGGACTACGTGCAGCCCGGAATCGGTACCCGTATCCTGTCCACGCTGCTGCGCTATATGCCGAAAATTGGCCCTTTCAAGGCCATGGCATTCAATAACCCGACTCCGCAAACTGAAGATTTATATTTCAAGAGCATCAACACGACCGTCGATCAATATCGGGCGTACCTCGTAGCGGTCGGCACGGATTCACTCACTCTTCCCAACCGTGATTTTGACACCGGCAACATGACGAAGGCAGCGGAATATACGCTGACCGACGATACTTACGCGAAATTGCTATCCCAGCTTTCCGACCGGAAATTTCACCTGACCTCGCCGGAACTGCGCGCGAACATGCTGGATTTTTATTCCGATCTTACCGCTCCCAATAGTACGAAGAGCGATGCCGTGCGCTGGCGAAATGTGCTGGCGGCCCTCGACCAACTCAGGCTGATCAGTCCGGCTCCGGTAGTCGCAGCCAGAGTGGCGCAATGATTCCCCGCACTTCGCGGTCGGCCGACGCCCTGCAATGGGAAGGAAAAGACAATGGCTGAAATCGTGTGGACCGTTAAAGACTTAGCCGAAGCTCTGAAGCGCTTTCCGCCCGACGCGAAGGTTTATTACGAGATGGGGCCAAACGGCACGGGAACTATAGGCAAAGCGCGATATGTGAGGGCGTGCGCCGTCGGCAACGACATGTGCGTGCTGCTCGATCGCTAGCCCGTCGCCGGAATCATTTCTCCACGTCGTCAAGAAGCGAACGGAGTTTTCCCGAGCGGGAGGGATGGCGCAGTTTGCGCAGAGCTTTGGCTTCGATCTGGCGAATGCGCTCCCGGGTCACGTCGAACGACTGGCCAACTTCTTCCAGCGTATGCTCTGAACCGTCGTCCATGCCAAAGCGCATGCGGATGATCTTTTCTTCGCGCGGGCTGAGCGTGCGCAGCACGTGGGCGGTGCGTTCCTTAAGGTTCACATTGAGCACCGCTTCGGCGGGCGACATCTTTGTGCGATCCTCGATTAAGTCGCCGAGATGGGAATCGCCCTCTTCGCCAATCGGGGTCTCCAGCGAAATCGGCACGCGCATGATCTTCCGCACCTTGCGCACCATGGCCTCCGGAATGTCCATCTGCTTGGCAATTTCCGCCGACGTGGGTTCGTGACCCGATGCCTGCACCAGTTGCCGCGAAGTCCGAATCAGCTTGTTTACGACTTCGATCATGTGTACAGGCAGCCGGATGGTACGCGCCTGGTCGGCAATTGCCCGGCTGATGGCCTGGCGAATCCACCAGGTAGCGTAGGTAGAGAACTTGTAGCCACGCCGGTATTCGAACTTGTCCACGGCTTTCATCAAGCCGACATTGCCTTCCTGAATCAAGTCGAGGAACTGCAACCCGCGATTGCCATACTTCTTGGCGATCGAAACCACCAGGCGCAGGTTAGCCTCGATCAGCTCGCGCTTGGCCTGCTCGGCATTCATGTCGCCCTGGATCATCCGGCGCTGCGTGCGCTGCAGATCCGAGAACGTCATTCCCGCTTCGTCCTCGAGCCTTTTTATTTCCACTCGATGCTGGCGTTGCGCCGCGTGGTAAGTCTTTTTGAGTTCCTCGCTGCGGGTCGCCTTGATCTTTGCCTCCAGGCTAACCACCTCGCGTTCGAGCGAGCGCATGAGTTCGATGGTCTTATTCACCCGTTCGATCAGACGCTTGCGCTCCCCATGGTTCAAACCAAGATTGCGGATGATCAGCGAAATCCGGACCATCTCGCGGCTCAAATGTCCGCGGCAACGGCGGTATTCGCGAGGCTTCTTCTTCGCCGACAGCGTCGACAGCCGTTCAGCCAGCCGCAGCGCGGCCTTATAATGCTTATTCAGTTGGTCGATGCGGCCGCTGACCTCTTCCACGCGCTGCTGCAAAATCTCGTCGGTGATCTCTTCCTCATCAATCACGACTGTGTCTTTGATCGAGCGCAGGCCACGTTTCAGATCTTCGCCAATCGCCAGCACCTGCTGGATCACAATGGCCGAGCGCGACAGGGCTTTCATCGAGGTGACTTGTCCCCGCTCAATGCGCTTGGCAATCTCGACTTCTTCTTCCCGCGTGAGCAGCGGTGAGGCGCCCATCTCGCGCAGGTATACCCGCACCGGATCGCTGGTTGACTCCGCGGCGCCAGGGGTGAGATCAAGCTCGACTTCGTCGCTATCCCGCGAAATGCGTTGCTCCAGCGCGGAATACGGCGAATGCGGCTCTTCGACTACGTCCAGCCCCCGCGTGCCAATGGAGCTGATCATGTCGTCGACGTCCTGGGGGGAATGCACGTCTTGCGGAAGCAGTTCGTTCACCTCGTCGTCCGTTACGTCCGTCTTGGTGTTTTGTAGCATCGATCGATTCTTAATGTCGCCTGTCGCCAAGTAGAGTGCCTCTTCGACCTGTGTTCCGTAAGCGGTGCCTCTGTGTGGGGAGAAGAGAACTTGGCGCTTATCGTGGCAAGTTCAACAGAAAGCGTGGATTGAACCTGTATTGATGCTAGCACAGGCTTCGAAGCTTCTTAAAAAATACCGTTATTAGCGCCGAAAAAGGCGAGGTTTTTCGGGCATCCGCGCTTCCTATCGGGCACTGTCGTTGCGTGCCGGTGGAATCGCACCTGCTTCCGAGGGGGTCAGGCGGGAGAGGTCGCAGTATCCGGACCCCTTCAGGCAGGCCGCGTAGTTTCGCTGGTGTTCGGCCTTTTCTAGCGCCCCAGCCTCCGCCGCAGTGAGCGCCGAGTAGTCGCAAGTTTCGAGGCCGTCCTTGCATTCGGAGAGATTACGCTGGTGCTCGGCAGCCGCCACCCCTCGAGCTTCCGGCCGCGTTAGTTTGGAGTGGTCGCAGTCACCCCAGCCATCGCTGCAATTGGAGAGATTGCGCTGCTGTTGCGCAGACCTCACTCCGGTCGCTTCCGCTGCGGTCAGCTTTGAGGAATCGCAGGAGTCTGCGCCGTTCCTGCAGTCGGAGACATTCTGCTGGCGTCGCGCGTTTGCCACCTGATTCGCTTCGGAAGCACTCAGCTTGACGCCGTCGCACGGCCCTGAGCCATCCTTGCAATCCGAAAAGTTGCGCTCATGCTCGGCGACGACTACCCCGTGCGCTTCGGACGGGGTCAATCGCGAATGATCGCAGGACGTGAATCCGTCCGTGCAGTCGGAAACATTCCGCTTATGGTCCGCTAAGGCGAGGGCAATCGCCTCCTGCGAAGTAAGTTTCGAGCGGTCGCAAGCCTGCGAACCGTTCCTGCAATCGGATACGTTGCGCTGATGCTCCGAACTATTCAGGTCGGCTTGCGCCAGCAGGGAAAACTCGCAGGTCTCCCAGCCGTTGGTGCAGACCACGAGGCGGTTGCTGAGTTCCGCGGCTAGGGGTGATTTTTGCTCCGCTCTGCCAGGCGCCGGCAATCCTGGCGGAACCGTTCGGAAGACCTCACATGCGTGCAAGCCAGCATTGCAGGCCGCAAGGCTGTCGCGCGCGTCCGGCGCCTGGCCGAACGCAAAGGCGGACAACAAAGCGATGCAGAACACTTGCAACCAGGGTGAGTTTCGGAGGGGGAGCTTCATGTTTTTGCCGCCTTTTCGGAGCTGCATACGCCTGCGCGGCGCGAAATTGCTCGGAACGAACTCTGACCGGGACCAGCGCCCGATCCCGGTCAGCAGAACGCCAAAGAAATCATTTCTGATCTCTTTCTATTTCCTGTCTTCGTTCACTTCTGCGATGTGAGCCTGTTGGCCTGCCTGGGACACCGCTCTCACGAACGCTTCACCACTTCTCGGCGTCGACACTCGGCCCGAAAGGATGGAACGGAACTCCATGTGCTTGCCGTAAATCGCGCGGGTAGAGTCGTTATCCTGCTCCACCACCGCACCTTCCAGCGTCAGGCCGGCGAACACTCCATGGGAGCGCGAGTAGGTCAGCACTTCTGTATTCATCTTCCAATCCGTTCCCGCGGAGGCATGGCGTCCTACCGGACCGGCGGCCACCGAACCTTCACCCGTAAGCTCAAACTTGCTGGAGAGCAGATGCTGCAGACCCTGGTCGTTCATGACCAGCATGACCAAATCCACGTCTTCAATACCGATCTGCAACCCCCAACTTCCACCCCCAACGCTGACAAACGCAGGCGCGCTCCAGCCATCTGCTGTGCGGCAGGAGGCCACGCCACGTCCGTGCTTGCCGCCAAAAATGAAGCCGCCTTTGATCAAGTTAGGCACTACGAGAATGCACTTCGAACCGTTTAACACTTCTTCCGGGATTCCTTTATCTGGAGTCCCCATCACCGCGTGCAGAACTTCCACTGACGATTGCAGGCGTTCGACCGAGTCCTCGCGACCCGATTTCGCCCAGGCGAGCGATCCAAACAGGCCCATGAATCCCATCAACAACACTGCCATTGCTCTTTTCATATTTTTCCTTTGACCGGCAACTAAGAAGAAGAAAACTTCAGATGGGCTGACTTAGTTCAGGGACCTGAAAGAGAGAAAGGAGGTACTCTTCTCTACCAGTATGATGACTTAGCCCTATAGAAATAGCTGATCTCAATTGCTCATTTGCAGGTGGGAACCCGGGGCAGTTCCATTCCGACATTAGTGGATCTCCACGGCAAAAGAGAGCAATCTTGCACAGAACGCCGGTCCGCGATGTGTCATCGTAGTCTGGTTCCAGTAGAAAACGCGGAATCGCAAACATGTCTTTTTCTCCGCATCCGCTTCTTGCCAGCCTGCGCAGTCTGTGCGCCTTCCTGAGCGCTTCTCTGAGGAAGTTTCTGAAGATGGAAGCACATGCCGGCGATTTTACGTCCCAGCGAATGTGTCCTTTTTGTGGACTGGTCACCCCGCGCCATGAACGATGTTGCCTGGAGTGCGGCCGGGCCTTCAAAACAGCTTAGTGGGGGTAGCAGCCTGGAACTGGTGTGCAGCTTCGCGCAGGGGCGACACCGCATCTGCTCAAAGCCGCACAGTCCCATCCGGAATGTCTTTCCAGAGTTTCGCCGAAAACGGACTGGCCCGATTGCCGAGGACGGCAGCCAGACGGTTCGACCGCATTGCCCGTTTGCGTGTCGGTGTCTCGCCGCCACGCGGTGCTTGGATGGTTCGGCCTCTACCAGGAAACGGTCCTGCTGGGCTTTAGTCGTGAGCCGGAAACGCAACGCCGCCCACACCAAATGGGGGCCCGTCAGATCTGTCCACTAGCGTATCCACCGACTTCAACGCTCCATGAGGCAGTCCTTGCGGGTCGGCCACCATCACGAAGGGAAGGTGCGGCCGCGACTGTTTGATTTCGTCCGCCACGATGGCGCCATCCAAAAGGCCAAGATAATATTCTAGAATCACGGCGTCGACTGTCTGGGTCATCAAGAGTCGCAGGCCCTCGCAACCGCTGGTTGGGGGGTGACCACTCCGTATCCCCCCAACCGCTGGTTGGGGGGTGACCACTCCGTATCCCCTCTCGTTAAGCAAGGTTAACTGCCGGGGATCACAGTGTATGAATAAAATAGTGGCGTTGGCATTGCCGGCCATGCTCCCGCATGTACAGGGGTCGCTTCGCAGCTCTGGTCATCATTGCTCACCCTGAAGAAACCGCGAACCCACTAGCGATTGAGCAATTGTGAACAGACGGCGGCTCGTTAAGCGCCTAGCCTTTCTCTGACGAGCGGTTCTTTCTTCCAAGGACACTAATGAGGAAGCAGTACCTTCACCTGTCGGTTTACCGTTGCGACCAGTGTCAGGGACCCGTGGTAAGTGGTTTGCTGGCAGTCCGCGAAAACGAAATATCACGAGAGACCGAGAAGCAGGAAGTTGGGGCGATCTGCATCTCGTGCGGCAACCGGCAAAGCAAAGTAACAGCGCCCGGCGTAGTCCGTCACTTTCCGCCCGCCGAATGGCAAGGTCCCGTTTCGACGGATTTGATCAGCCGCGAGCTGGCGAAGGTCGAAATGCTGGCCACCCGGGATTGAAGCCTGCAAATGCTCTTATGACGTGCGGGAGGGTGTCCCGGCACGATCACGATCTGCGTTCAACAACATTAGAACTTCCCCTGGTGTCTGCGCGAAGCTGTTCTACCGTATAAGAATTTCCGCAAGTGCTGCATCTCCATTTCGCGTTGGGCCTCGACATAATTCCCGCGATAGGACTTCCCCGTCCAGTTTCGCTGGGACGGAATGTCATCACCAGATCGCCGCCGCATTCCAGGCATTGTCGCTTCCTCATGAGTGTATTGTTGCTGCCGGGCTGAAGATTCTCTGGTCACAATTGAACATTCTTGGATATTCATATTTCAATATTCAGACCGGATAGATTCCTGAATATGACGTGTCGATGAAGCGCTTTTGCCTTCAGCGAGGCGCGAAAAAAACCAAAAACCATGTCTGTACAAAACTGAACACTTTTCAAAAATTGTCTCCGTTATTGTGAGTACACCCATGAAAATATCTTTCCTCGCAGTTGGCGCCTTGCCGCTTCTGATCGGATTGGGAGCCATTCCAGTCGCAGCCGCGCCACTCGATCCGCCCCTCACCAGTCCTGTGCCGCTTCTGAGCGCGGACGAAATCGTAAGCCGGTTGGTGGAGAGAAATCTTGAACGCGCCCGCGCCCTGGAAGCCTACGAGGGAACTCGAGTCTACCGCCTGGAATACCATGGCTTTCCCGGTTTCCGAAGCGCGGAGATGATTGTAGACGTAAAGTATCGCTCTCCCGGAACCAAGGATTTCCACGTGCGCTCCGAAAAAGGTTCCCGCCTGATCATCGAGAGGATCTTCAAACGAGTTCTCGAGACCGAGAAAGAGTCGCTCAGCGAACAGAACCAGAGTCGCGTAGCCCTGAATCAGGACAACTACGAATTTACTCTGGACGGATGCGAGAGCACGCCCGCTGGTCTTTTTTACGTTCTTTCGGTCGAGCCTCGAACCGATAACAGGCTTTTATATCGTGGCCGAATTTGGGTGGATGCCCAGGACTTCGCGGTGGCGCGCATTGAAGCGGCTCCCGCTAAAAATCCCTCGTTCTGGACGAAAGAAACAAAAATCGAACAGGTCTACGCGAAAGTGGGCGGTTTCTGGCTTCCTTTGTCCAATCGAAGCAGCAGCGATATTCGGCTGGGAGGGCACGCCTCGTTCACCATCGATTATCAGGACTACCGGATTACGGCTGCCAGGGCGGTGCGCAGGCAGGGTGAACTCGCGGGATTTCGCTAGCGTTGTTTCCGAGGTTGGGCCAAGCGCAGACCCGCGGGCAATGGATGGCTACGGAAGAAACGATTCCGCAATCTGATATGACCCTCAGCGCCAAAGCCCTTTCCATTTACGGTTTACGGCGCGGCTGGAAGTCGCACCTTTTCAAAGCGGCGGCGGGCTATCGCTTGTCGCCCAAGCGGGATTTTCCAACAGCCAACTTAGTCGTGTAAAACCACATTCAGCAGGGAACTGTGAACCTGCAATCCGCCTTCTTCCCCGCCGGCGTAGTGAATGAATCCCAGCTTCCGGAATCGGTTCATGAAAAAACTAACTCGCGAACGAGTAGTGCCCACCATTTCCGCGAGAGTCTCCTGACTGATTTTGGGAACAACGGTTTCAGGAATTCCCTCTTTGCCAAAGTGGGCGAGCATGAGTAGAACGCGGGCTAATCTCTTTTCGCTGGAGTTGAACAACTGGTCGACTAAATCCTCTTCATAACGGATGTTGCGCGCCAGCAAATAGGCTACAAACATGTCGGAAAACGCATGCTCGCGATGGAGCGCGGTCATCATCGCTTTCTTGTCGATGCGCAGAAGCGAACAACCCGTCATGGACTCGGCCGAACCCATGCGCAGAGCCTGCCCCGCCAATGAGCCTTCCCCAAAAAAATTCCCCTCTCCCAGGATGCCGATGGTCGCTTCCTTGCCAGTCTTGGAGACGACCGTGAGCCTGACTTTGCCCTTCTGAATGTAGAAAACCGCGTCCGCCGCATCTCCTTGGGTGAAGATGCCTTGCTTTCTCGAAACGCTCAGGCTTTTCCGCCCTTCTCCTATGGTTGCGAGGAACGTGCTGGGATCGAACTCACGATTCTTCCTGGTCGGAACCGCCATTTTTGACTCGCTTTTGGCTCAAAAGCTTACCCAATCGGTTGGGCAAGATTTAGACAAAATCCAAACAATAAGGTTGAGAAAGATTTAGATTAAAGATGAGGACGCTAGTGGCAACTGGGACACTACAAAACGAGTTTACCAAATATCTCGGTACGGTAGTGTACAAAAGTGCTCACTTTAGCCGAGCCGATGCCTGGGCACTTCGACAGCGGCTCAAGCGGTCTATTGCCAAGGACTTATACCGCCGGCGGCACGTCGCAACCTGGATTGGTGGGCCCTCATAAGACCGTGCTGCAGGAGGCCTCGCGGAAACTGGATTGAAATCACACTTCAGACATCGCATCGAACCCATTCAGCCAGCGTTGTCAGCAGCGTGAAACTCCGGTTCGGGCCGCTCTTCAGCGGGATTGTTCCCCGCGCTTTGAGGTCAACGTAAGTGCCTGGCGGAACACGTACACCCCGCTCGCAATCCGAGCCCCGGTGCGGAATCTCAATTCATTCCCGAGGAGGTCGGAGACGTAGCATTGTTCGTGCACGCTCTGCCCGTCCTCATCGGCACGGCTCTCTTCAAGCTTCACGGTTTCTTTACAGATGACGCACTCGGGGCGCCACTGACTTTCAAGTATCTCTTCGGCGATCTGAACGTGAGACATTTGGGAGCCTCCTGGGAGAGGACAATGTCTACGCTAGTCTTAGTCGGCCTTAATGTATGAGCAATGGGGCTCACTTTTGTGCAAAAGCCTCCGTTTTCCTATTGCCATAGTTCAGCGCACCCATCTGTCTTGGGGTTCCATTTCTTCACGAATCCGTTCTATTGGCCGGTGGAAAATAGCATTCTCGCATTTCCTGCCAGGGGCGAGCTACATTGATCAGACATGAATCTTAAGCAAAGACTAATGTCGAGGTTGCCCTCTCCCCGGGAGGTAATCCATGTCCCATGCTCAGTCCCGAAGCCACTGGCATCCCGAGTGTGCGATCTGTAAAGAATCCGTGCCGCTGGAAGAGAGTAAAGCGGATGAATACGGGCAGGCCGTTCACGAAGAGTGCTACGTCTCCAAACTCACGAGAACGCCAAACCTCGAAGTTTGAGAATCGATGGCGCCCATGCTTGCCAGCCCTTTTCAGGGGCCGGAAACAGGCCATGGCTTCGACGATCGATACCTGAGCCAAGGGACAAGTCCGCCGCGACCACACTGCACCTCTCTGCAGGCGGCAAAGGGTCTTCTACGATTTTTCAATCACTTGCACGAAGACTTAATAACTTCAGGGAAGATTTGGCGCGAGCCAGTTGGGTCAATGAGCTCTATTAAATAGGGATGTCAAGAAAAAACTTCTGCCTCGAGCCGAAAGCGAGCTCGTGGCCTTGATCTCCAGCCCACTGTGTCCGTGAGAGCCCCCGATTCGCTCAGGGTTTTTGCTCTGGATGGTTTGCCCTCTCTGTGGTTTTATCTGCGGTGGCGACAGTGCCCATCAAGTCTAAGAGACTTCGCAAGCGAGATTCATGTCTGCGTGGTAATCGTGGTTCTATCCGAGGCTCGCGGCCGATCGCTATTTCTGATTATCCGCGGGGGCATAGCCTGAAAATTGGTGACTCGCTGCCGAAGCAGACGCGGCCCAGCTCATTGACTGATACTCGCCCTGGAATCGAGCGTCTCCAGAATCCGACTGACCACGCCTGTTAGAACATCAGTTGAGCGCCAGTATCAGTCGTGCGCCATTCAAACGGCTACCTTCCTGCTGACGCTCGCCCCAGCGACTCTTTAGCGCTGCTGTGGGCAAAAGATAGGCCTTGGGTGCTATTGTTGCAAGGGAGGACAGAGAATGGCATTTCCTAATAATGATCCCACGGTCCAGCAGGGTGACCGTTCAATACAACTGATTGACTGGTTGGTGGGACGATTGGAAGAGTGTCTCGGTGAGGTTCTACCGCTCCAGACGGATGGTCTTTTGGAAGACTATGCGAAGGATGCTCGTAACAGCATGGCATCAGCAATCGAGCAGCTGAGGCTTGCACGCGCTAAAAAAGAGCAGCAACTCGGGGGCCGCACCAGCTAGAGACGCGCACACTGCACGGACCGTGCTGTCAGCGCCAAATTGCTTCGATTTCAGATTGGAGATTGAAGCGCGGAAGTGGCGAAGATTTTCGAAAGAGCGCCCTGGCGGAGCGACCAGATCACATGCAAGTGAGTATGTGATGTATACTGTAAGCATTAAATGCGTACAGATGTGTACATACAATATGGTACCATTATGCAACGACCCGTAGAGGTCGATAGCGCTCAGGGCGTAGGATGCCCTTTCGGGAGCCGGAAACGGTCCTAACTTCGACGATCGATGCTCCTGCTGGTGGGGCCCCGATGGCGATGTTTCACGCCAAGCCGATGAAACAGGCGGCGATAGTGGATTCAGCCGCTCAGAACGAGTCGCCTACCTCAAGAAAAGGGGCACGTTCGTATGGGTTGAGCATCAGCGTTCTCCACGCACGATACTCCTGATCCAGACCGGCCCCGTTGCCGAAACTTTGCTGATGACTGGCGCGGTTGCGGGCAATGGAATGGATTTGTGGATTTATGACACCGCCAGAAGAACGTGGGCCAATTTGGGTAAGGCCGACATTCACCCGAACACCGATTGGGATTAAATTAAGCCAAGCTGGAATCCTTGGTTCGCGGATAGTTCACGGCTGGCATTCTTTTCAAGGTCGTCCCTCGTTATAGCGTCGCCGGACGGACGGCGCCAAACCGTGCTCGATGTGAAAAGCCCAGCTGGCCTCGCCGTCCCGTCACCTGATGGAAAACGGGTGGCGTATATCACGTTCACCCGCGTCCGACAAAGCTTCGCGCTGATTTGATGTTCTGGGGCAGCACAGTCATTTGGACGGTCCCGTCGCATGGAAAGGACAAACCGGTTCAGGTCACATTACCGAACGAGGACACAACTTATGACCTGAAGTGGGCTGGCTCACAGGCTCGTATTCGATGCGCCGTTTTATTCCCACGCGAGGCTCTGGATGGCCAGTGTACCCAAATAATTGGTGAAACTCACCATAGCAATTATTGACACGGATTGATGAAGGTGAAGCGTCCCGAGTGCACGCATTGCGGTATGCTCTTTCCACCTTTGGAATCCGGTTTCCAATGCGCGGCTTGCGGGGAATGGAACTCGACGTCCGTGGACGAATCTGCCGAACGACGGCAGAGTTATGTGGAGGATTGCCAGGTCTGCTGTAAGCCCAACGTTCTTCACCTCGAGTATGACAACTCGTCGCAGGAATTTTGTATCACCGCTGAACTGGAGTGAAGAGAGTTTCATTTACCTGGATAGATGAGGGTGTCGAGCTGCGCTCGACTGAACAGCCGAGGGCGGCTGTCCCCACATTTTCTCTTCCCGCGCTATAGTTACTTGCTCACAGAAAGGTCGACCGCAATGGCAACTGGCTACAGCGCTGGCAGGATGGTGGCTCACAACATGGTGACCACGCAGTTTGAGCTCGACGGGTTTCGCGTGACGCGTACGCTGGGTGTGGTGCGGGGGATTGTGGTCCGCTCGCGGTCCATCTTCGGAACGATCGGCGCCGGTTTGCAGACATTGGTTGGGGGCAACATTACGCTGCTGACAAACCTCTGTGAGAAGACGCGCGCGGAAGCCTTCGACCTGATGCTGCAACATGCCGCCGAGTTGGGCGGGAACGCCGTGGTGGGCGCGCGCTACGATGCGACTGAGGTTATGCAGGGCGTGACCGAAGTGCTGGCCTATGGCACGGCTGTATTCGTGGAACCGGCCAAATAACGGCTAACCGCAAACAAACTTCTCGTGGCACCAGGTTGCGTCGAACCTGCCTTTTTCCACGCTACCGTTCTTGAAACGGAGTTCATATTCGCCTGCGGAACTCTTGTCGTTTATGAACTTGTCGAGATGCAGGCTCCCCGAAGTTGCCGCCTCGCACGCCCCTGGTTTCAAGCACCGAATCGCTCCAGCCTCGGTTGCACCGAGCTCGATGGAATACGGAGCCGACTTGGGAAGCTCTTTCCAAATTGAAATCTTAACGAAGGGCTCACCATACTGTCCGCATTCACGCTTTTCCGCGGTGAAGTAGAAATCCAGAGCCAGAGCATCAGTCGGTGCGCAGCCATATTGCGCATAAGTGAAGGGAAAACGACCGGAAGGGCCAGCCTGCGGGGTGGAAGTCGCAGATTCGGGTAGAAGGAAAACCGCCAGCAGGCAGACAGTCGCGGTTCCTTTCAACAGCCATGACATTGCTTTCGCGCTCCCCTTAGGCCCAGTCATTCTTTGTAGAGATATCCTGCCACCAGCGCGGCCATTATAGCCCCCAGCCACATGTCAATCATCCAGCCGAGGGGCAGGGCACGGCCCACGGCGGACCATTCGGCCTGGGCAAAGTTGTCAGGGAAGCCGGCGAAGAAACCGGCGAGAAATCCAACTTTCAACGCCGTGCCGGGACCGGGACCCAGACCCGCACGCGCCCAGGCGTAGAGATGCGCGATCGCGATGGCCAAAATAAATAGCAGGATGATCCAGGCGCCTGCAAAAAAGGGATAGCGCGGCGTCTTGAGAAAATGCCCGGCATTTTGCGCCGCGATGTAGCGTGCATCGGTGATCACGAACTTGCCCATGATAAAGCTCCACAGCGTCCAGACCACGCCTCCTGCCAAACCCCCTAGCCAGATTCTGGCTCTGTTGAATCTCATGCAGTGCCTCCCTCGAAGTGGATTGAGAAACAGGGCCCTGGGACATGATGCGCGCAGTGTACACCAAAGCGATTGTGAGTGGGCCGGCACTAGAACAGTTGCATCAAAGGGCGGATAAAGACCTAAGCCGGGGGCAGAACGCCGCGGCAGGTCCGGGTCAAAGACCCCGGACTCACACGGAGCTCTCACCGCCGAGGTGGCTGTGGCTACGTGAGCAAAATCGCGCCAGCCGTTAACCCGCGGCGCGAATTTCCACAGGAAAATCCGCGCCCATCGCGGAGGTCAAGAAAAATCGGAGCGAAAGAATAGCGAAGGAACCACGGGTATAAACGCAAGCCCTAGTGGTCGCCCGATTGGTTAACCACAAGCCTTCGTAGTTTCCCGAATCAGTGTCCAAGTGGGTAGAGGACCATCAAGTTTCTGCTTGACAATAAACGACTTAGGGCTAAGATGTGGTACAAAGTGGTACTAAGTGGAAGAGACAGTTAGGGCCGTGGGACGCTGGAGCTGAAAACGAGGAGCCGGTGGAAAACCGACCCATAAGCACGATAGACAGCCCGAGTTTGAATGAGTTTTGCGCGTTTTTGACCTCCGGGTTTGTAGTGGCAGAGATCCTGCGGCGACAAAAAGCGTCGCCGAAGGATGACATGGGGCGACGAAAGGCATGTCGCCTCAGGGTGACAGGTACTGAAAATGTTTCGCGGCAATCATCCAACCCGGGTCGACGAAAAAGGACGGCTCAAGGTCCCAGCCGAGTTCAAGCGGGTGATCGACGAGAAATACAGTCAGCAATTCTACATCACAAGTTTGGATGGCAAGGTTGCTCAACTGTATCCCTTCGAGGAATGGGAGCGAATCGAGCAGAAGCTGGCAGGGCTCTCCAATTTCAATCCCACGAAGAAAAAATTTCTGGACCGGACGAACTACTACGGGCAACAGGTCGAGATGGACGGGCAGGGACGGCTGTTGCTGCCGCAGTTATTGCGCGAGACCGGGCAGATCAAGGGCGAGGTAGCGGTTCTGGGAAATTTGACGTATCTCGTGGTCAGGAACCTGGAGCTGTTCAAGCGGGAGATCGAGGAAGACAAGTTCACGCCTGACGATGAGAAGACGCTCGACGAACTGGGCATCTAGTGGGCGAGGGATCAACAGACACCCCTCAGGGGGTTGGGCATGGTGGTGGAAGAGCGATCCGCCTTTCAGCAAATCATGTTCCCGTTCTTTTAAAAGAAGCGATCGACTTTTTAGCCGTGCGGCGGGGTGGGACCTATATCGACGCCACGGTGGGCTTGGGCGGACACAGTTACGAAATCGCAAAACGCCTCGGCGCACCGGGACATTTGATTGGCCTCGATAAAGATCCTGCAGCGCTGGCAATCGCACGCGAAAGGCTAGTTGTTGGTGGTTCGTCGTTGGTCGTTGGCGAACCCGATTGGCCGACCGTGACGTTACTGCACCGGTCATTCGCAGAGTTGGCCAACGACCAACGACCAGCGACCATCGACGGTCTTCTGGCCGACATCGGCGTGAGCAGCCTGCAGTTGGACGATGCGGCGCGCGGATTTAGTTTTCAGGCGGATGGACCGCTCGACATGCGGATGGACCCGCGGTCGGAGCGTAGCGCCGAACAAGTGGTAAACCACCTCGACGAGCGACAGCTTGCCGATGTGATTTACGAATTCGGAGAGGAAAGGAGGTCGCGGAGAATCGCCAGAGCCATTTGCCGGTCGCGGCCGATACGATCTACCGCACATCTTGCGGATGTCATATCAGCCGCGGCCCGGCCAATGAATTCTGAGCAAAGGCGAATTCATCCAGCGACCAGAACCTTTCAAGCTCTTCGAATCTTCGTAAACCGCGAACTGGACGATCTGAAGGCGCTGCTGGAAGGGGCGCCGCGGATTCTGAAGCCAGGAGGGAGAGTGGTGGTGATCAGTTTTCACTCGCTGGAAGATCGCATGGTAAAAGATGCCTTCCGCGAGGGCGCGATAAGGGACAAGTACTTTCGGGTTCTAACCAAGAAGCCGGTGACGGCAACTGAATTAGAAAGCGATCGCAACCCGCGGGCACGCAGCGCGAAATTGCGAGCAGCGGAAAGAGTTTAGAAGCGGCTTTCGGTTCTCGGGTTCCTTTCGGAAAAGCGAAGCGGGACAGAAATTGCGGAAGCCGGAAAACGGAAAGCGGAAGCCGGAAGCCGGCTTCAAAGTTTAGCTCCGGAAAACCTGCCGGAGTTCCCGGCACAGCTGTAATGGCGTGCCGGGCCTTCAAGTTCAGCTCAAGAGGTGGACGGAGATCCGCCGGGAAAAAAACGGCGTCAAGACTTCGGACGCCGGACCTCAGCAAGAAACGGCTGAAGTCTGAAGTCTGAAGTCTGAAGTCTGAAGTCAGGCTTACGGGTTCCGTGGTAGGAATCCAATTTGAGGTAGCGGGAAATGCACACAGACACCATGCATACGGGAACCATGATCAGCGATTTGATAGCGACGGTCGAGCGAGCCGAGCAGAAAGCGCGCGAACTCGCTATGGAACAGGAACTGCATACGATCTTTGCCATGCAGATACCGGTGACGGAAAGACACCAGATGTTCATGGGGGCGGCATAATGTCAGCAGCGGCGGCAACAATGCGCAGTGCGTATCCCGAGACATATTCCGAGACCTATCCCGAGAGAAGGACAGAGCGTCGGTCGTTTTGGACAGGCACCCCGGAGATCTACTTCTCCAAGGCAATCGACAATTCGCGTCTGGTCAAAGTGGAAGATCCGCGCCGCAACCGCGAGATGAAACAATTTGGCACTGCGCTGGCTTGCTTGTTCCTGCTGGTCTTTACCTATGCCTGGCAGCACCTCAAGGCAATCGAGTACGGCTACCAGATTGAATCGGCCAAGCGCGAACTCAGCGACAAAACCGAGATGAATCATGCGTTGCGCTTGGAAGATGCGTCGCTTCGTGATCCGGAACGCATTGACGTGCTGGCGCGCCGCATCGGCCTGGTTCCACCGGAGCCGGGACAGGTGATCCGCATGGATGGCGTTTTGGGTGACGTTCAAGGCCCGGAGATGGCGAGCGCTGCGACCGTGACGGTGATCCCGGGTCAGTAACTGTGTTCAGTTGTTTGTGTGGGTCCGAGTCTTTGACCCGGACGCGCCGAGCGAAGCTCGGCTGGATCTCGGCGGCGGCCGGTCTGTACCTAGGCCGCCCTGATTTGTCTGGCGGCAAGAAGCAAAGCAGCGGTCTCCCTGGAAACTCCCTTCGGCGCACCGATGATAGCAACTCCAAGGGATCCTTCGACTCCGCATGCCGATTCGCTGGCTCATCGACATGCTCCGCTCAGAATGTCAGGGCGGAGAACGGAAACGACCAGAGACTCGCGACCGGTTTTCAATGGCCAACAACTTCAGCCTCGGCAAGAACTCTAGACTCTACTTTCTGGGCGCGGTGATGCTGCTGTGGTGCGTCGCCATCTGCGGGCGCCTGGTGTTCCTGCAGATTTTCAGTTATGGCAAGTTCGTAAAACAGGCGGGACACCAGCAGCAGCGCGCTATCCCGGTCGCCGCCAAGCGCGGGGTGATTTACGACCGCGCCGGCCATGAGCTGGCCATGTCGGTTCTGGTCGATTCTGCGTTTGCGGTACCCACCGAAGTTAAGGATCTTCCGACCGCGGTCTCCCTCATTACCCGAATTACCGGTGACGACTACAACGTTGTGCTGGCGGATTGCCGCGCGCACAAGACGTTCTGCTGGGTGGCGCGCAAAGCCAACGACGAGACTATCCAACGCATCAACTCTCTGAAGTTGCAGGGAATTCATTTCCAAAAAGAAACGAAGCGTTTCTATCCCGCGCGCGATCTGGCCGCGCAGGTGCTCGGATCCGTCGGCATGGAAGATTCGGGACAGAGCGGCATCGAGCATGAGTTCGACGATCAGCTTCGCGGACGGCCGGGCAAGATGTTCATTTCGGTCGATGCCCGCCGGCAGTGGTTCGCTGACGTGGAGACTCAACCGGATCCCGGCGACAACCTGGTCTTAACCCTGGACAAAAATATTCAGTACATCGCCGAAAAAGAATTGGATCGGGCGATTCACGATACTCAAGCTATTGCCGGAACCGTGATTGTCGAGAATCCGCGCACCGGAGAAATCCTCGGACTGGCTAACCGTCCAACTTTCAATCCGAATCTGCGCAAGCAGATCACTCCCGCGGCGCTGACGAACCGCGCGGTGAGTTATGTCTATGAACCTGGGTCGACCTTCAAGCTGGTCACGATCTCCGCGGCGCTCGAAGAGAAGCTCACCAACCCGAATGAAATCTTCGACTGCCAGAAGGGCTCGATCGTTTACAACGGCATGCGCATCCGCGACTCCAAGCCGCACGGCCTGCTGCCGGTGTGGGGCGTGCTCGCGGAATCGAGCGATGTGGGGTCAATCAAAATCGCGCTGCGGCTGGGCGAAGATCGCTACTACAAATATATTCGTGCCTTCGGGTTCGGGCAGCGGACCGGGATTGAACTTCCCGGCGAGACTCGCGGCTTGACGAAGCCCCCGAGTCGCTGGTCGAGAGTTTCGATCGCCGCCATCTCGATCGGCCAGGAGATTGGCATTTCGCCGATTCAACTCGCCGGACTAGTGTCGACCTTTGCCAACGATGGCGTGTGGGTCGCGCCTCGCATTGTTGCCGGGACGGTGCAGCCACGGGGTACTCCCCAGACCGTCGCGTTTCATCCAGGCGCCGCGCATCGGGTGATTTCTTCTTACACGGCCGCCGAGATGCGCTCGATGATGCAGAAGGTCGTGCTCGAGGGCACGGGCCGCAAGGCAATTCTCGAAGGCTACACGTCTGCCGGAAAAACCGGTACCGGGCAAAAAGTCGATCCGGCCACGGGAGCCTATTCTAAAACAAAGTATGTCGCGTCATTTGCCGGATTCGCTCCGTTGAACAATCCCCAGATCGTGGTCGCGGTGATTCTAGATTCGGCAGTGGGATTGCATCAGGGCGGCCAGGTTTCGGCGCCAGTGTTCCGCCGCATATCGCAGCAGGTGCTCGAGTATCTGCACGTGCCGCATGATCTCCCGCTGGCCCCGCAGCATCAGCTGCTGCTGGCGCAGGCAAAGACGAAAGATAAAGACCTGGAAGAAGGGACTCCCGATCATCCTGGCGAGACGCTGGAAACCGCGGAAGTGAACGGCGATTCATCCGAGACGGCGAAGCCCAGTGTCGCGAGGGGGCCTACTCCCGCGAATGTCGAAGCTCGGGAAAGCGTCGTGCAAGCGGCAATGCGCGATCCCGTCCGATATAACCCAGCCATCGGCGGAGGGGGTGACGAAGTTCCCGGGAAACCCGCAGACGCCGGAATCGAAGCCAAAGAAAAGTTGCCCTCTACGGGAACGGTAGTTCTGGACGTCGAACAGGGCGGAATCGAAGTGCCCTCGTTCGTGGGCAAGACCGTGCGCGGCGCGGTCGAATCGGCGCAGGACATTGGCCTGCAACTCGAAGCCGTAGGCAGCGGCCTAGCTCGCCAGCAGTCTCCAGAGGCGGGCACGCATGTGGCCGCAGGAGCACGGGTCACGGTGCAGTTCGGGCGATAAAGAAAACTACTTGAGCTGCGCCAGTTTCTGGGTTGCGAGCTGTCCCGCTTCGGCGCCGGGATTTTCTTTCTTGATCTGCTCGTAGAGCCTCTTAGCCTCGAGCGGTTGGTTGGAGCTCTGGTAGAGTTCGGCCAACTGCAGTTGCGCCGTAACCTTGCTGACGGAGGCAGTGGGCTTGCTGATTAATTCCTGATAAAGCGCAATGGCATCTTTCGGGCGACGGGTCTGGCTATAGAGCGAGGCAAGAGCGGACTTGGCAACGGCCGCAACCTCTCGGTTGCCGGTGGAAGCAACCAGTTTGAAGTTGCGCTCGGCGGCGGTGTTGTCGCTTAAGTTGGCCGCGGTCACGCCGAGGAAGTAATGAGCCATGTCGGCGGTGCGAGTGTGGGGATACTTGTCCACGATTGCCTGAAACTGCTTCTGCGCCGTTTGGGCGCGTTCCTTGGCGGAAGTGAAGCTGGGGACGTCGGGTTGAGCGGGGGTTCCCTCGGGGCGCAGCTGCGTGTCCATCGTTCGAACCGCCTGCGACAGCTCGAAGCTGGCCTTTTCATCCTGTCCGCTGAGGTAATACCATCCGCCAACGACGGCGGCGAGAACGATGGCGATGGCGACCGCAGAAATGATCAGCGTAGTGCGGTGGGCGACGGTCCAATCAGCCGTTTTTTCGGCGGCGTCGAAAGTTACTCGGCTGAAAGCATCCTGTTTCAGTTGATGACGGGTCTCTGCGCGCACGGACTTCCCTTCTGAATAGAACGGTGGGCTGGATAAACCAAAACTAACAAACTAAAAGTTTAACAGGGGCAAATCGGCGCGTCAAAAGTGCGGGCGATTTGTGAATAACTGCCGGGGTCCTCAGAGGTCCTCAGGAGATTGCAGGGATCCTTCGGCCCGCACAGAACGCGGGTCTCAGAGTTTGTGACTTTTTTGAATTTTCGACGATTTTGTCGTCGTAACTGTTTTGTTTGCAGCATCGATTTTTGGCAACTTCGAAAAAGTCACAAACTCTCAGGATGACGGAGCGTGTGCAGCGGTGCTAACTGATATTCCAGTGGGTGAAAGACCCATCGGTGGAAGCGCTCAGTTGCCACCGTAGTTATACCCGACGACGAGAAGGGTGACCGACTCGCCGGAAGCTCGGGAGTAATAGTCCCCGTTGGCGGGGTGGAATTCCTGCTCAGACCTGTACAGGGGGGCGAGCAACCCGACAGGCCGCAGCGAAGCAGCGAACCTGTGTAGCCGCGAAACCATCCCCGATCGGAAACGGAGGATGGGAATTTCGGGAGTGCCGAGCCTTTAGGGGAGGCAATGGAAACGTCGGCATCATACGAAGCCCGGTCCGCGCCAATGCCTTACCCGACTTGTGAAAGAGCCTCAGGAGCCTGCGTTACGCTGCGGCGGGGGAGGTGTCGGTGACCGCGATAGGGCTGGCGGGCTGCGAACTTTCCGGGACGGGCAGGTGGACGGTAATGACCGTGCCGCTTCCGTTGGAGTCGATTTCCAGCGTTCCGCTGAGCTGGCGGAGTCTTTCTCGCATGCCTCGGATTCCGATACCGGGCGCCCCGGAGGAGGACATTTCCTCTCTCTTTTCGGGCGGGATGCCTTTGCCTTTGTCCGCGATCTCGACAACCACCTCATGGTCGCGCTGGCGAAGGAGAATCTTTGCGTTTGAACTTCCGGAATGGCGGTGAATATTCGTGAGGCATTCCTGCACTACGCGGAAAATAGCGGTCTCGGATTCACGCGGCAGGCGGCCAAAGTCCGCGGGAAGATCGAGATCAACCTGGATCTTGCTGCGCAACGCGAATCCGTCCACATACCAGCGAAGGGCCGATGAGAGGCCGGCTTCATCGAGCAAAGGCGGATGCAGCAGATGAGAAATCGTGCGGACTTCGGTGGTCATTTCATGGACCAGGCTTTCGCTGTCGGCCAGGGCATTGGCGGTCTTGGACAGGCGTTCGATGTCGGCCCGTACGGCTGACAAGTTCATGTTCAGAGCGGCCAACATCTGGCCAACGCTATCGTGGAGTTCGCGGGCGATGCGGCGTCTTTCGTCATCCTGCAACTGGAGCAGGCGGGCAGAGAGTTTGCGCAGATTCTGATTCGCGGCGTCGAGGTCTGCGGTTCGTGCCTGGACGCGAGTTTCGAGTTCTCCCTGCGCCCGGCGCAGTTTTTCATGTTGCCGCCGACGGAATTCGGCCAACGCGACAATGACGATGGAGGAAAACAGGAACGCCAGTAGGGGAACCACTTCAGACGGGGTGAGGCCGCGAAACGTGTGAATAGGAGGAATGACTCCGTAGAGCGCATTGGCGATGGCAAGTCCGATCGCCAGTAGAGATGGTCCCATGCCGCAGTACCAGGCAGAAAAAGCTATGGCGGGGAGAAGCAGGACATAAGCCACCGGCTCCCCGGCCCAGGTATTGAGCATACTGCTGACCAGAAGTGCGGTCACAACCGCGACCGTGGCGAGGGCGTAGTGCAGGAGAGTCGTTCCTAAGATTGGCTTCGAAAGCGAAGGATTGGTCCCCATGGTCACATCCTCAGATGTCGAATCCCTGACAACAAGATGGCGAAAGGGCAGACTGCCAAACTAACGCAGCGACAATAACACTAATGATAACAGGGCCGCCGGGATCGAAGAAACCTTAAATTCTTCGGGATGCGTCGATGAGTAATTGTCATTCGGGGCTAAAGCCCGCATCGTTTACGGATCTTAGCGGCACGGCTGAAGCCCTGCCCTCTCAAAACCATTTTCTTCTCAGTCCCCTTCCTTTCAAAACCGCCCCTCCAAAAACCGTTTGTTTCAAGACCAGCGCTTCCTAAAACAATCTGTCTTTCGCAAGGCTGGAGGTATCTGCTACTCTGCGTTTTCCGTTTTGGGGAGGAACAAGAAAATGCTATCGCACCGAATGTGGATCTCAAGCTTTGCCGTGTTGTTGTGTCTGAGGGTTGCGGGATCGGCGGCTGACAAGAAGTCCAAAGACGCGAAAGCCGACGATACCAACAAACCTTCGTACGAGCTGGCTCAACCGGCGAGGGAGAATCTGGATTACACGATGTATCAACGCATACGGGACGAGGGGCTGGCGCACTCGCATGTGATGGAGTTTGCCTCCGGGCTGATGGACGGGATTGGACCGCGCCTGACGGGATCGCCGAACCTGAAGCGGGCGAATGAGTGGACGCGCGATCAGTTCGCCGCCATGGGGTGCAGCAACGCTCACCTGGAGGATTGGGGCGAATTTGGCATGGGTTGGCGGCAACTCAATACCTGGGTGCGAATGTCGGAGCCGGACACGGCGGTGTTCATCGCTCAGGCCCTGCCCTGGTCAGCGTCGAGCAAAGGGCCTGTCCATGGGCGCGCGATTTGGGTGAACGCGAAGGATGAGAAGGAGTTGGAAAAATATAAGGGCAAGCTGGAGGGCAAAATTGTTTTCTTCGGCGAAATGCGTGAGGTAAAGCCGGTCGACAAGCCGCTGTTCGAGCGGCGAGACGAGGCCAATCTTAAGCAGACTGCCGAATACCCGGTTCACGTTGGGGAGCAGGAGGATTTTTTCCAGACGTTTATCAAGCGGTTGGAATTCCGCGAGAAGGCGGGACAATTCTTTGTCGCTGAGCATGCCCTGGGGATTGCGGTTCCAAGCCGCGATGGACGGAATAACGGGGGATCGGGCGGAACGATTTTTGACGATGGCGGGAGCGGGATGGGATGGTTCACGTATCGGCGTGAGCATGCCGAAGGCCTGCCGATTGTGGTGATGGCGATTGAGAATTATGGGCGCGTGCACCGATTATTAAAAGCGAATGTGCCCGTGACGGTGGAGATGGATGTGGAAACCGAATTTAGCGGCGATCACGAACACGGCTTTGACACGATTGCGGAAATTGCCGGTACCGATCCCAAGCTGAAAGATGAAGTGGTAATGGTGGGCGGGCATTTGGATTCGTGGGCTTCCGCAACGGGCGCAACTGATAATGGCGCGGGAACCGTGGTGGCGATGGAAGTGATGCGCATCCTGAATGCCTTGCACGTGCAGCCACGGAGGACGATTCGCGTGGGCTTGTGGACTGGAGAAGAGCAAGGCGAATTTGGCTCGTATGGATATGTAAAGCAGCATTTCGGATACGTGCCGCTCTCGACCGCGCCGGACCAACTGAAGCTGCCGGACTTTTTGCGCAAGCCCGCCGGGGCGGTGCAAGTGAAACCGGAGCAGCAGAAGATTTCGGGATACTTCAATCTGGACAATGGCTCGGGGAAAATTCGCGGCGTTTATCTGCAGGAGAATGCTTCGGTGGCTCCCATCTTTCAGCAATGGATCGCGCCCTTGCAGGACCTGGGTGTGAACACGCTCACGATGAGGAATACGGGCGGGACCGATCACGAGGCTTTCGACTCGGTGGGGGTGCCGGGCTTCCAGTTTATTCAGGATATGCTCGACTACGGGTCGCGCACGCACCACTCCAACATGGATACTTACGAGCGGCTGCAGGCGGATGATCTGGCGCAGGCGGCGGTGGTGGAAGCGATCTTCGTTTACAACACGGCGATGCGGGAGCAGATGTTGCCGCGCAAGCCGTTGCCGCGTCCGGAACTGGAGGAGCAGCGCAAGGCTCCGCTGCAGAAGGTGATGCCGGGAGCTGAGGCGGCGGCGGAGGAGATGAAGAAGGCAGACAATTAAACGGCGTTTTCCGTAGAGACGTTGCTGGCAACGTCTCTTGCCGATAGAGGCCGGCCGTCTCGTGGGGAGACGTAACAGGCTACATCTCTACGAAAGCTTGATGGCGCAAGGGCCGGACTTTGCAGATGCAAACATTATTGAAATAGCCTCGTCTAACGCTTTATCCTCTGCTCACTGGAGTCTTCCAATGGCTGCGATTCGTTTAGTGATCAACAACATTCCACACGAGCTGGGCGTTGCTTCCGACATGCCTCTGCTGTGGGTTCTGCGCGACAAACTCAATTTGACGGGCACGAAGTATGGCTGCGGGATGGGACTGTGCGGGGCGTGCACGGTTCATGTTGATGGCGAGGCTGTGCGGGCGTGCCAGACGCCCGTCTCTTCCGTCGCGGCGAAAAAGATTACGACAATCGAGGGGCTGTCGGCGGACAATACACATCCGGTGCAGCGGGCGTGGATCGCCGAGCAGGTGCCGCAGTGCGGATACTGCCAGCCGGGGCAGATTATGTCGGCGGCGGCGCTGCTGGCGAAAAGTCCCACGCCTAGCGACGATCAGATTGATGCGGCGATGGGCGGGAATTTGTGCCGGTGCGGTATGTTCGGACGCATTCGGCGGGCGATTCATCGGGCCAGTGGTTCGGGCAGCAATGTTTCTGCTGAGAAGGGAGCGTAGCCATGGCGATCAGTCGCCGACAATTCGTGGTGGGAGGAGCCATCGCCGGGGCGGGAGCGCTGGTCATCGGCGTGCGGCTCTCGGGCCATCACGTGCGAGCGCAGGAATCCGATCCGGGAGTGAAGAAAGCTGCGCCTAATCCGTTTGACGCTTACGTGCATGTGAAGCCCGATGGGCACATCACTTTGATCGTGGCCAAGTCGGAGATGGGGCAGGGAATCAAGACCGGGCTCGCGATGATTCTCGCGGAAGAAGCGGAGGTTGACTTTAATTCAGTGAGCGTGGAGCAGGCGGAGACGCGGCCGGATATTTATGCGCACATGGGGACGGGCGGGAGCGGAAGCACTCAGGAAAATTTCACTCCGCTGCGCCAGGCTGGCGCGACCGTGCGCGAGTTGATGATTACGGCGGCAGCCGCGAGATGGAATGTGCCACGCTCAGAATGCGAAGCCAGAAAGGGCGTCGTGCTTCACCAGGATTCTTCGCGTAAGGCCAGCTACGGAGAACTGGTGGAAGCGGCGGCGAAATTGCCGCCCCCCGAGCCGGAAAAGGTCGAACTGAAAGACGAAAATGATTTTCAGCTGATCGGGCATGCCACGCCTCGTGTGGATATTCCTTCGAAGGTCAATGGCAGCGCACAGTTCGGCATTGATGTGCGGGTTCCGGAAATGGTGTTTGCGGTGGTGGCGCGGTGCCCGACATTTGGCGGCAAGGCGGCGCACTTCGATGCGGGCAAGGCGAAGGCGGTAGTCGGCGTGCTCGATGTGTTTGAAATTCCTGCGCTCGGAGCTGACAAATTTACTGCTGGAGGCGTGGTCGTAGTGGCCGATTCCACCTGGGCTGCGATGAAGGGGCGGGAGGCGCTCGCGATCACCTGGGATCACGGCGCGGCGGTTTCGGAATCGAGCGACGGGATGCGGGAGGCCTTGCGAGTCGCGGCGAAAAAATCGGGCAAGCGCATGCGCAATGATGGCGATGTCGATGCCGCGCTTTCGAATGGGGCGAAGAAAGTCGAAGCTGTGTACGAAATGCCGCTTTTGGCGCATGCCACCATGGAGCCAATGAACATCACGGCGCATGTGCGCTCAAGTGATGCGGAACTGTGGGCGCCGACGCAGTCGCCGGATTGGGTGCAGGGCACGGTCGCTTCGGTGCTGGGACTCAAGCCCGATAAAGTGCTTGTGCACACAACGCTGATGGGCGGCGGATTCGGGCGGCGCTATATGGCCGACTTCCCCGCGGAGGTGGCGCAGATCGCGAAGGTTGTCGGAAAGCCCGTGCAATTGGTGTGGACGCGCGAAGATGACATGACGCATGACTTCTACCGGCCAGCCACTTGTCACCGTATGCAGGGCGCGGTCGATGCGCAGGGGCGTCCGGTGGCGTGGTTCCATACTTTAGCTTCGACATCCATTCGCGGATATTGGGATCCGAAGGCCGATCCCGCCGAGGGTGAATCGGGCGGGGCGCGGCAAATGCCTTACGCAATTGCCAACGTGCGGCTCGAATTCAACGGGGTGAGCAGTGCGGTGCCGCGAGCGTGGTGGCGCTCGGTCGAACATTCCTTCAATGGTTTTGTGGTGGAAAGTTTCATCGACGAATTGGCCGCGGCAGCGGGGCAGGATCCTGTGCAGTTCCGTAGAAGTTTGTTGGTGAAACCACCGAACTGGAAGCCGAAGTTCGAATACGATCCGGATCCCGCCCGGCTTCTTGGGGTCTTGAGCCTGGTGGCAGAAAAGTCAGGTTGGGCGAAACCTTTACCCAAGGGCAGGGGCCGAGGCATCGCTTGCTACCACTCTTTCGGAAGTTATTTTGGCGAAGTGGCGGAAGTGACGGTCAAGGGCGGCGGCTTCAAGATCGATCGCATTGTGGCTGGGGTGGATTGCGGGCAGATCGTGAATCCGGAATCGGTGCGTTCGCAGACGGAAGGCGCGATTATTTATGGATTGAGCGCGGCGCTGAAGAATGAGATCACGATTAAGAATGGGGCGGTCGAACAAACCAATTTTGATGGATACGATCCGCTTCGGATTACCGAGGCTCCGCCGGTCGAAGTGCATTTGGTTACGAGCAAAGAAGATCCAGGAGGGATGGGAGAGCCGGCCTTGCCGCCAATCGCGCCGGCGGTGGCGAATGCGATATTTGCCGCGTCGGGGCAGCGGTTGCGGAAGCTGCCATTTCAGTTGAAGGCGGTATAGGAGCCGGGCTGCGCCCCGCGGACCGGCGAGGGCGGCTGTCCCCACATATTTCCGCCACTGAAAAATAAATGCCGCCGATTTTTCGGCGGCATTTCTCCAACGAAAGTGTGACTATCGCGGGGCTTCTTCCAACAGACCCTGCTCCAGCTTCTCCTGGCATTCGATGCAGTGGCGGGTCCAGGGCACGGCCTCCAGGCGCTTGGCGTTAATTTCTTTACCGCAGTGGATGCATTCGCCGAAGCTGCCCTCGCGGATGCGGACCAGAGCCCGGTCCACCATCTGCAGGAGCTGGCGCTCGTTATTGCTTTGGCTGAACAGGAATTCCTTGGTGTAGGAACTGGCGGCGCGGTCGGCGATGTCCTGCGCCGTATCTTCGTCGGCGGAGCGGCCGTCGGCCTGGGTGCGATTTACCGTGCGCCGCAATTCCTGCTGCCGGGTTTCCAGGCGTTTCTTGAATGATTCCAGCTTCTTCTTATCCATAAGTCACTTTTACTCGATTAATCCTTAAAAATCTGGCGCATCAAACTTCGAGGACGCCCTCTCCGGGGCGTCCCTGGCGAATAAGGCCAAACGAAGATGATAAGCGCGTAAATTAAGATGCGTCAACCGCCGCGAAGGCTGCAACGGGAGCCAGCGTAAGGCTTCAGCAAATAGCTTCATACCGGAAACCGAGTAAAGGCCATTCCTTCGGGGTTCGGAGCGAGGAACAGTGAGCTATACGTAGAGACGTAGCTTGCTACATCTCGGGCTGAAGACATTCCGAACGATCGCGAGAGAGACGTTGCAAGCAACGTCTCTACAGAGAGATGGATTTATCTCGGCAGCGGCTCCTTCATGCTGGCCAGGGCGTATCCCATGACGGCCATGGCGGCGGCGTTCTCGCGTAATTCCGCGGGAACGATTTTGTCGAGCGTGTCGGCGGCACTGTGATGGTAGTTGAAGTAAGTACGGCCATCCTGGAGGATGCCGAGCGCGGGCACGCCAGCCTCTGACATCGCCGCAATATCAGCTCCGGGGGCATAGCTCGTGGGCATTGCGACGTTGCCACCGACGCTTTGCAGGACTGCCAGTACGGGACGCAAGAGTTCCGCGGCGTGCGGAGTCATTCTGATGTCGAAGCCCAGAGGGTGGGCTGCCCCCGAATCACTTTCGATTGCGGCCACGTGACGGGGGAATTCGGCGGAATGATCCTTGGTATAAGCTTGGCTGCCGGCGCCGCCATTTTCTTCGTCCATCCAGGCAATCACTCGCAGGGTGCGCCTGGGGCGCAGGTGAATTTTCTGCAGAATCTCGGCAGCCTCCATTGCGACCACGACTCCGGCGGCATCGTCGATGGCGCCTGTGCCCAAGTCCCAGGAATCGAGGTGCCCGGAGACGACGACGAACTGCTCCGGATGCTCACTGCCCATCAGGTCGGCGATGACGTTGTAGCCGGTGGCGTCGGGCAACTTCTGTGGTGTGAGCGTGAGATGCATGCGCACTTTGCCTTCTGTGGAAAGGTGGGCGATCAGGTCGGCGTCTTCCGCAGTGACGGCGCCGGCGGGAATGCCTGCGGGAAGGCTGAAGCCGGTATGCGGAAGGCGGAAGTCGGAGCCGCCGACCGAGCGAACCAGGGCGGCCACTGCTCCCAGATCGGCCCCAGCCTTGGCACCAGCAGCGCGATACCGCACGGCCTCGCCGTAAGCCATGAATGCCATCCCGGCGGCGGCCTTCTGTTTGTCGAAGAGCTCGTTGAAGAGGACGATTTTTCCGGCGACCTGATTGCGGCCGAGAGCGTTGAGTTCATCGAACGTGTTGACCACGACCACATCGGCCATGATGCCGGCGGCCGGGGTCGAGGTGCTTCCGCCTAACGCCGTCAAAACGATCTTCTGCGTTGTACCGGCGGCCTGGCCAGGGTATTCGGTCAGCTCCCCCGTTTCCGCGCCGCGGACCCAGTGTGGAACTTTTACTTCCTCGAGGTGAACGTCCAATCCCAGTTCGCGCATTTGGGCCGCTACGTAATCGACTGCCGCCTTGGCTTGCAGAGATCCGCTGGGGCGCGGGCCGATATTCTCGGTTAGATGGGCGATCTGGCGATAGGCGTAATCGTCGGTCAACGCGGCGGCCTTAATCGCGGAGAGTTCTTCGAGCAATTGCGGCGGGAAGTTGGCCTGCTCGGCCGGGGATCCTTGAGGCTGCGCCGCGAACGGCATGGGCACTGCATTGCTTTGTTGATTCTGGGCGCCTGCGATGATTACGAAAAGGAGAACGGAGAGAACGATAAAGCAAGACTTCGGCGGAGTGAGCGGTGAGGCAGAATGATTTGTGGTCATGGCCGATCGTCAGTGTATCCGACAGCGGCAATGGAATGAAACAGACCCGCTGTTTTCCCGGCCTGACTGCCGTGAGGGTAATCGCAGTAAGTGATCACGAAAAGTTAGAAACAGCGATGTTTCGGCCGAACGTTGTACCGGTGATTACTTCCATAGTTGTTATCGCTTTGTAACATGCCATTCATCAAGAAATAATGTTCCCTTCACCATCCAGGAAATAAGACCTGCTATCTGTTCTGAGTGGCACGATGGCCTTCAGGATCAGCTTGGGGCACTGAACGGTTCCAACGGATGCCGCCAATCCTTACATTTGGAGAGATCAATGCACAAATTCTTCCGCATGCTGAGCGCATTCGCGCTCTTGACCACGTTCAGCGGTTTGAACGCCGGCGCTCAGGAAATCAAGACAGTTTTTGTGATTGCAATGGAGAATCACAACTGGACTCAACCTGTCCAGCTTCCCGGAAATATCCAGCAGGTTTATCAGAATCCGAACGCGCCATTCATTAACAGTCTGGTGAACGGGACTGCATTCGCGACCGTGAACGGCTCCACAGTCGACATCAGCGAGCAGGTCGCCTACGCCAGCGCTTACCATAACGTTCTGGCCACTCCCAGCGGAAACAACCCGCATATTCATCCTTCCGAGCCCAATTACCTGTGGGCGGAAGCCGGCACCAATTTTGGTGTGTTGAACGACAACGATCCTTTCGCTGCAAGCGGCGGGACAAACCAGAACTCCACCCAACACTTGGTCACTGTTCTGACCCAGGCGGGCAAAACCTGGAAGTCGTATCAGGAGGACATCGACCTTACTTCGAGTGGCGGGCTGCTCACGAACGCGCCTCTGCCGCAGAATGAGTGGACCGTTCCGTTGGCCAGCTTCTCTGGGAACTTTGCCCCCGGCAGCTTCAATGCGTACAACGGTTCCACTCAATACAATTACGCCGCCAAGCATAATCCCATGGTGTTCTTTACCGACAGCAATGGCGGCAACGACTCGACTTCCGCGAATCCGTTATCCAAACAATATGCGCCGCTGCAGCAGTTGGCGATCGATCTAGCCAATGGCAGCGTGGCTGACTACAACTGGATTACGCCGGATCAATACAATGACATGCACACCGCGCTCAGGGGTGGCTACAAAGGGCTGACTGGAGATGCGGCCAACATCCGGCAAGGCGACGATTTCTTGAGCCAGATCATTCCCGTGATCATGGCTTCGGACGCCTACAAGAACCACGGCGCGATCATCATTTGGTTTGACGAATCCGAATCGGACGGCCTCGCTGGCGATAACGGGGACGACTTTAACCACACCGTGGGCGAGATTGTCATCTCCTCCCGCGCTCACAAGAACGTGGATGGCTTGCCCTACGCAAGCCCAGTCAACTTTACTCATTCTTCCGACTTGAAAACCATGCAGGAAATCTTCCGGACGAGAGGACCGTTACTGGGTGATGCAGCGAATGCCACCGATTTGAGTGACCTATTCGATCCGGGCGCTGTTCCGAAAAAGCCGTAACGAACCCGCTCGAATCCGCACGCTTCGTTAGTTAGGACTCACGGCGCAGAGATCAAAACCTCGATCTCGGCGCCGTGCCATTTTGGGCTTGGCCGGCGCGACCCTTCGACACATGGCTCGAATTCCTTGGCTTCCCTAAGCTTGGAAAACAGCATCCAAAGACCTCCATGACTAGGATAGAGATGGTCCTGAAATCCAAGCTGTGTCTTGTGTTTATTCTGTTTTGTGCGGGTATCTGCGGTTCAGCGGCTGTGGCCCGGGCGCAGGAGGGCGGCGCAAATTTGGCGGACAGTCCGTCGGCGGCGCGCGCGGCCAAACACGCGAATGACCCGGGAGGAGAGCGGGAGGTCACCTTTCGCTCTATGCCGAAGGACTTTCTTCACGATCAGAAAGCGATCTGGACGTTTCCCGCTCAATTGGCCAAAGGACATTATTGGTTGCCCACTGTTGCCATCGTAGGCGGGACCACGGGCCTCATTTATGCTGATCCGCACGCCATGCCGTATTTTCGTTCGCACGCGAGGAATCTCGACGATATCAACGATGTCTTTGATTCGTACATCACTACCGGGGAAGTGGTTTCGGTGCCGGTGGCGCTTATGATTGCGGGCTACGCGCGGCATGACTCGTATCAGGTGAGCACGGCGCTGCTGGCGGGGGAAGCTTACGCTGACAGCGCGATCGTCGACCTTGCCATGAAAGCTGTAACGCGAAGAAAACGCCCAATTGACGTGGTCGGGACAGGGTCTTTTAACGATACGTTCTTTAGTGGAGGCAAGTCGCCCTTCAAGGGCAGCGCGTTTCCCTCAGGACATGCAGCCGCTGTTTTTTCCGTTGCCACGGTGGTGGCAAGCCGGTACCACAATCATCGCTGGGTTCCGATTCTAGCGTACGCTTTCGCAACCGCCGTCAGCTGTTCCCGTATAACCACGCTGGCTCATTTTCCGTCGGATGTATTTCTCGGAGCGGCTCTCGGTTACACGATTACACGCTATGGGACGTTGGGACCGCGCTGAAACTCACTCCTTAACTGAGAAAAGTAGCTCATTCGTAGCGCAGCGCCACCAACGGATTCACGCGGGCGGCGCGATGGGCCGGGAACCAGCAAGCCAGGAACCCGGTGATCAGAAGCAGGGCAGGAACGCAAGTCAATGTCCAGGGGTCGTAAGCGGAGACTCCCCAGAGCTGCGTCGCGAGAATTCGCCCCAGGGCAAGACTAACGATCAAGCCGACGCCGACACCAATGGCCACCAGACGGAGGCCCATGCGAATCACCATGTGGAGGACATCAGAGCCTTGTGCGCCGAGTGCCATGCGAATGCCGATTTCCTGAGTGCGCCGAGCTGTCGTGTAGGAAAGCACGCTGTAAACCCCGATCGTGACAAGGATCAGCCCGATTGAACCGAAGATGATCATCAGCATGAATCCGAACCGCGGTCCGGCATAAGAGAACTGGCTGATGTAGCCCTCGAGCGTTCCCGTGAGCGTGAGGGCGACGTTAGAGTCTGTGGCCCAGACTTCATGGCGGACGGCCTTCAGCATGGAGAGCGGTTCCTGAGCCGTGCGAACCAGAATACCGCGAAATGCCGAGCCGGTGACGGTGTAGGGAATCCAGATTTCCGGCCCGGGAGGATCCTGCAGGCCGCGGTTGTTGACGTCGGTGACTACTCCAATGATCTCGAAGGTCGGATCCGACACCCGGTCTTCAAATTCCGCTAGTTGCGAGATGCGAACCTGTCGTCCGATGGGATTTTCTCCCGGTAAATATTTCTTCAAAAAAGTTTGGTTCACGACCGCTAGTTTGCGGGCGCCCGCAACTTCTGCCTCGGTAAAGGGTCGGCCGTTGAGAAATTGGATTCGGAGAACCTGGAAATATCCTTCGCTACAGAGTTGAAAGATGGACTCCCATTTCTCGGAATGGGTCTTTCCGGGAACTTCGATTTCGCTGGGAATGCCGCCATAGGGCGGAAGCGTGCTGGTCTCGGTGACAGCGACGACACCCGGCAACGCTTTCAGTCGCAGCAATAAAGGCCGGTAAAAACTGGCGATCTGCTCCGCAGTCTTGTAGCGATCCACGGGAAGCGGCAGCCTGGCTGACATCACGTGATCAGGTTGAAATCCGAGATGCACTTCGCGAAGCGCCACAAAACTTCGCATGAGAAGTCCGGCGGCGATCATCAGCGTGAGCGAAAGCGCCACTTCCAGAATTACGACTGCATTGCGGAGTTTTCCATGGCGAAAGCCGCCGCTCAATCCCTTGCCGGTATCGCGTAAGGGCTCGTTCAAATCCTTTCGGGCTGCCTTGAGAGCGGGGAGGAGGCCAAAAGTGAGAGCCGTTAGAATAGTCACGGCGAGAGTAAACATCAGCACTGGTGCGTTCAGGCGGATGACCGACTCCGCTGGAATAGTATCCTGCGGCATCAGAGCGACGATGAATTTCAGACCGCCCCAAGCCAGCAAAGCTCCTAGTATCGCGCCGCCGAGCGCCAGAATCAGACTCTCAACCAGGAGCTGGCGGATCAGGCGGCTGCGGCTTGCGCCCAGCGCGGAGCGAATGGCAAATTCTTTCTCCCGGGTGGTGGCTCTGGCCAGGAGCAGATTGGCGACGTTCCCGCAGCCGATCAGCAGCAGCAGACCAACCGCAGCCAGCACGATATAAAGAGTCGTGCGGAAGCGTCCTACGACCAGCTCCGTCAGCGATTGAATTTCAACCGTAAAGTGCTTCGGATAATCCTTCGGGTAGATGGTCGCCAGCCGATTGGCCACGACCGTCACATCCGCTATGGCCTGCTTCTGCGACACTCCCGGCTTCAGATGTCCCATGAAGAACCAGTAACGGTTGAAAGCTCCGGCGCGAACGTTCTTCTGAACGGCATGGCTGGGCTTGTCGGGAATCCATAACTCGGCGTCGCCCCATCCGAAGCGCGGCGGCATGATGCCCACCAGAGTCCGCGCCGTGCCGTTCAAAATAAACGACTGGTTCAGAACGTTTGGATCGGCGGCAAATTCGTTGACCCAGGTCTTGTAGCGCAGCACGAATACCGGAGGCGAGCCAGGTTCGTAGTCGGCGGGCTGCATGGCGCGGCCAAGCAGAGGAGTCATGCCCAGAAATTCAAACGTGCCGGGAGTGACATAATTGCCGCGTAGCAGTTGCGTGCCCTCGCCGGAGCGGTAGAGTACGTCCAGGTTGTCGTTGGCGATCACGCGATCGAAGACGTGATTCTGTGCCACGTAATCCAGGAATTCGGGCCCGGTGAAACCGGCGCGCCCGCCCGGTTCGTTGCGCTCCGTGTCGTGGATTTGAATGGACATGTAACGTTCGGCATCCGGGTAGGGAAACGGTTCCATGACGATGTTTTCCAGAATGCTGAAGATGGCGGTGGACGCTCCGATTCCTAACGCCAGTGTCAGGACCGCGACCACAGCGAAGGCCGGAGCCTTGACTAGATTCCGCAAAGCGTAGCGAATATCCTGGCGTCGCGTTTCCATGTTGTCTTCGTCTCGGGTCCTCAACCCACGTTGTGGTTCAGCTCACAGTCGCGTAACCCGGTACTGTCCACCCGATGCAGGATGGCAGACGTTGAGCCAGCGCAATTTTGCCCATTTCAAGGTACGCAACGAAGCCACCATTTGTTCGACGTGCCGGAAGTCTCGTCGATATGTCACCAAATCGATTCTTGACAAAAAACAAGGCAAAAAAAATGGCCCCATTGCTGGGGCCACGTTTCAAGAGGCTACGGATTTGGTGGGTGATGTCAGGAAAGGCGATACAAGTTGCCGTTCCGCCAGCCGGAACGGTTCGGGAAGTGACGCGGGGAAAAAGTGAAGGTCATGGTGCTGAGTTTGCGGCCTCTTTGTTGCCCAGAAAAAGTGCATTTGCCGCGCCAAAGTAAGAAGGCTGCGCGATCCACGCTTTCACCGAGCATAAGTAACTGATCGTTAACGACTTAGTTTGAACGCGGGCGTTAGCTGCGGGGCAGGCGTGGAAATCATCGCCGAAATCGGAGTGCAGAACAATGCATATTCCGTGCACTCCGGTACCAAACCCACGTAGTGGGGAACGTCTTTCGTACCGAACCATGAAACCGCAAGCCCATGGCGGCTTCTGGCCAACCATGGGCTTGCAGCTTGCGCTTGAGATCTAGCTATTGCCGGCGACGGTACGCAGCTTTCCCGGCAGAAAGTGATAGGGCGGCCACGGACCGCTGATCGCGACTTCGCAGTTCTTTAACTGCTTGGCGGCAGTGCTGTAGCGGTTCTGATACTTTTCCACGCTCTTGGAGTCGATTAAGTGGGCGATGTCGATCAACATGCCCTCGGGTGCGACTTTCTTGCAGCTGACTTCTTCCTCGAGCGGGTTGAATAGCTTGTGCACCTGCACTGAGAGAGCCCGAGCCTTGGTTTGACGCTCTCGTTCCCGGGACGCTTTCACCTTCAGCTTGGACAAATAGTCGCCGCCGACGGTGTCAGGGAGTTCGATATCGATCATGGCTTCCCGCAGCGAGCCATCCCGAACGACCAGCTTGATATGCATTTCGGACTTTCCCCGCAGCTTGGCGACGCTAAGGCCGAATGCCCGCCGATTGACTCGGACGGCTTGGCGGAGGGCGTCATCGCTGTCGAAGATGGTGCCGAACTTGAAAGGCAGGACGGTGGAATTGCGGAAACAGTTGCTGACCACGCGAGCGTGCTCAATCGCGGATTTCTGGTCAAGTTCGCCCACCGTGTGGTCATATTCGCTGACAATGACCGCGAATTCACCACTGGGGTAGCTCAGAACTGCTGCGCCGTTCACTCCTTGAACGCCCTCTAGCAGGAAGGGGCGGCGAGTGCGGGTTCCATTGGGAAGGGTTTGGTGCTCAGTCAGGCAATACGCGTACCACGCCATAGTGAACTCTCCGAACCGGTAGAGGCGGGCCGGGCCACCTCTCGTCGAGTTGTTAGCCAAAGCTTATGTTGCAGTGGTTGGAACGGGCGGTACTTGGGTCTTTTCGGGAATACTGAAAGTCCGCATTCCCTAAATGCATATTACTTTGTGCAGCGATGAAAATGCAACTTTTTCTTCACGAGGCGCATCAGAGGCCGTCATTTTGCGCTGGCGGAGCGGTGGGCGCGCTCTTGCAGGGCCAACAGGACCACGCGCAGCATCTCATCCCACGGGGCGGGCTTTCCGGTCCAGATTTCGAATTGTCGAGCTGCCTGATGCACGAACATTTCGATTCCCGGGATAATCTGTGCTCCCCGCTCCTTGGCCAGTTTCAGGAACCGGGTTTCTGGCGGATCATAAATGATATCAAAGACATAGCGAGCATTGATCTCTTGCTCCTGGAGCGGGGATTCGCGCTGGTTGCCCATGCCAATCGGGGTAGCGTTGATGATCACGTCGAAGGCCAGCTTTTTCAGGTCGGGGCGCTTGACGATTCGGGCGCGAGCTTGGTGGGCCAGCTTCTTGGCAGGACCGGGAGTGCGGTTCAAAATGTAAACTTCCGATCCTCTCTCTTTGAGGCCGAAGACGGCCGCCCGAGCGGCTCCTCCGGCTCCAATCACCAGGATGCGGGCGCCTTCGAGCGTATTCAGACGCCGCTCCAGGGGGCGAACGATTCCGGCGGCGTCGGTATTGAAGCCATAGAGTTTGCCATCCTGGGCTCGCACGACCGTGTTGCAGGCGCCGATCTTGGTAGTGTGGGCGTCGGTATTGTCGAGGTGGGGAAGGATGGCTTCCTTGTAGGGCATGGTCACGCTGATGCCATGGATGGGGATCTCGCGAACGCAAGTCAAGAGATCCTTCAGCATCTTGGCGTGCAGCGCCAAATAGACCGCATTTACGTTCTCCCGGCGGAAAGCCGCATTCATGATGGTGGGGGAGAGCGAGTGGGCGACGGGATCGCCGACGACTCCGTAGACTCGCGTAGCCACGTCCACCTGTTCGATGCGATAGACATTTCGCAATTCCTGCGCAGTTACCTGGCCCGGGGCGGTTTCTTCGCCGGCGCTGGCGGAGGCGAAAGTGAAGACGCTGCCTGCGCGCACGCCGAGAACGCGGCTAATGATGCCCTGTTCGCCCATGCACATGCCGACCAGGGAGTGCCGATCTCCTTCGCGCGCCAGAAACTTGATCATGCTAACGTTGTCCGCCAGAGTGGTCGCGGTGGCCACGATCTTGTAGAAGTCTGCGGGATGGACCAGCATTTTTTCCAACGTCTCATCCAACTTCTTGGTCGCGCGAAAATCATGAAAGGAAAGGATCAACGCAGCCCGGGTGCGAAGCTTTTGCAGTTGTTCGGGCTTGCATTTGCTGGCGGTCTGCAGTTCAACGTCGACTAACTGGCAGCCGGCGGCCGCAGCCTTGCCGAGAACGTCCAACTGAGAGGCGATCGAACCTCTAAATTTTCCGCCGCTGGCGACCCGGCGGCAGGTGGCGATGACAAACGTCCCGGGGTGGGATTCCAGGAACCGTTTGACTCGGGGAAGTGCCAGGACGGGCTTGGAAAGATAGTCTAACCTAAACTCCAGAAACGAGTTATCCCGAGCGAGGAGCTCAGCTTTTTCGGCCATTTCATTGGGATCGGAACCAGTGACTGCCACGCAAACTCGCGGCAGTCGCAGGGGTAGAAGACGCGGCGCGTAGGGGGGAGCGGGATTCATCTTTCAGGTTAAGTGCTTGGTTCGCGGCGCACAGCGAATGACGGCGAATTATTACAGGGCCTTAATTGCTTATGCAACAACGGATTCGTAGTCCTTCCAGAAAAAGCGAAAAACTTCTGCTCCAGGGTGCCCAATACCCTCGTAACCTTGACCCACTCTTACCCTATTGTTACCTTCCGACTGAAGCCTTTTCTTTTCCGGCATTTAACTAGCATTTAACCAGGGGGGACGCATGGCAGTCCTTACCCGGAGGTAACATGAAGAAAACAGGACTGTTTGTGTTGTTGCTCACGACGGCAGTTTGGGCGCAAAGCGGCCCCGACGCCAACTCCGCAGATGCCCCCCAGGGAACTTCGCCAACCACGGCCAGCTTCCCGACCTTGCGTGTTCAGACGCCCACTTACGCCGATCTGTATTGCGCCGGCTTCATCAGCAAACAAACGCTGCCGGACGCCAACTACGTGGCCGGGGGCCTGCAGACACCCACCACAACGAAATTCACGCGGGGAGATCTTATCTATCTTCACGGGAGCGGATATAGCGCCGGCGCGGAGTACGAGATCGTGCGCGCTTTACGCGATGTCAACGAATATGAGATGTATCCCGGACAAAGGAAATTGTTGAAAGCCACCGGGCAGCCTTACCAGGAAATTGGGCGCGTTAAGATCGTTGACACGCGCAACCGGTCCGCGATCGCGCAGGTCGAGTATTCCTGCGACGGCGCCAACCCCGGCGATACCGCGATTCCATTTGCGGAAAAGCAGTCGGTGACTTTCCATGACCCGATCCATTTTGATCGCTTCCTGCCTTCCGGCAACAGGGTATCGGGCCGGATTGTGATGGGCAAAGACTTCGACTCCGTGCTGGGTACCGGGCACAAGCTTTACCTCAACGTCGGGGCGAACCAGGGAGTGAAGATCGGCGACTTCTTCCGCGCTGTGCGCAGCTATGAGGCGGACCTGCACGACCCGGTGGATTCTTTATCGTTCAAGGCCGCCATTGCCGAGGACACTCAGAAAAAGATGCCTTCAATCGATCCCGCGATGTTTACGAAAGGGAACGGCCCGGTGATTCATGTGCGCGATCTGCCGCGAAGAGCCGTGGGCGAGATTGTGATCATTAGCGTCACCAACACGACTGCGACTGGCATGGTGGTCTTCTCTCTCGAAGATATGCATGCGGGGGATACGGTCGAACTAGATCAGGTGCAGTAGGTCTCTGGGAGTAGATCAGCGCCGGGGGCGGGAAACCGTCCCCGGTTCTTTTTGGTGTGCCGAGCATATTCGACCGCCAGCACCACCTCAGCCACAGGTGTTCCTCCATCAGCGACTCCTTTCCTCATCCTCCTGCGGCGAGGGCCATCGAAAAAAGAGGAAACAACTGCCCTACCTACTCCCGCCCACGTCCGCAGCCGACAAGTAGGACAGAGGGTGATGAGGAGTGTCACTGGTTTCCTCTGCCTAAAAGCAACAGGCTTCAATCCCGCTGGTGCTTGTCTCCGAAGACTTCTGCGGTGAACGCCTCAATCGTTGCGCCGTTCTTCCACGCACCCAGTGGCAAACCGGCTTTGCGGCAGGTTTGTTCCAGGAAGGTAATCCGGTCCCAGTTATGCTCGAGGGGTACTTGGGGCAGAAGCAGGCCGCGATTTCCTGCCAGGCTGATGAGCAGGCCGTGGCGTCCGATTTCGATTGCTTCGATCGAAATCGATTGCGGCGACGAAAGTATGCTGAGCTCGATTTCCAGTTGTGCCGCCTCGGCCAGTGTAACGGGACCGAAGCGCGTGTCTTCGAAGGCCGCGGCCCGGGCGGTGTCTGCGACTGCACGATAAACGGAGCTCACCGGGAAAACATAACCGACGCATCCTCGCAACTCGCCGCCAAGGTAAAGCGTGGTGAATGCGCCGCGAGGTTCCGCGAGATGTGGAGTCGGCGGATCGAGCGGAATCTCGCGGCCTTCGAGCGCGGAGAGAATCGACTCGCGGGCGAGGCGCAAAAGTATCGTGCGTTCGCCCGGTGGGAACTCGCCTTCAGAATGTTGGCCAGAACTTTCGGCCATCGGACTAGATCGTAGTAGCGACATCGCGGTCCGCCTGCGGCGGGGGCACGGGTTTTCTGCGACGGCTTAGGATAAAGGCGCGGCGGCGGCGCTTCACGACGCTCCGATCGATCTTCGACCAGAAGGCGACAAAGTAGTCGATCGCCGAGGCCAGGGAGACACACACCGTGAACCAGATGGCGACATAAGCGATCCAGTGAATGGGAAAGATGTACTGGCCGTACACCGGCAATTCTTTCCAGCGGTGATCGAGAATCACCGCAACCACGGAAACGATCTGTACCACCATTTTGAACTTGCCCAGGTCGCTGGCTTCGATCGTGAATCCTTCGGATGCGGCGATGGAGCGGAGACCGCTTACCAGGAATTCGCGTCCGATCACGATCACAGCAATCCATGCCGGTACCAGGCTGGGATTCAACTGCACCAGCGTGATGAACGCCGCGGCGATGAGTAGCTTGTCCGCCAGCGGGTCGAGCAAAATTCCCATGGTGGTGATCTGGCCGCGCTTGCGGGCGAGATAGCCGTCAATCCCGTCAGTCATGGAAGCGGCGATGAAGAGCGCCGAGGCTAGCAACTCCTTTTCACCATTTACGCTGCTGAAGCGGCTGCTGGCAAGAATCCACATCAGCAAAGGAATGCTGAAGATGCGAATCAGCGTGATGGAGTTGGGCAGGTTCACACGTCGAGGTGGCTTCGGAAGGCAGCCGGAATCCAGTTTTGATTATCCTCCACGACAAGAGGGAACGCAATGGACGAACCACTTTGGTAGAGACGTAGCTTGTACGGTTCTGCCCGAGGCGGCAAGCATCGTTGTGCCGGCAGAGACGTTGCCAGCAACGTCTCTGCGCGACACGATTATTTCGGGGAAAACAGCTTATTTCGGGGCGGGCGCCGTCCTGTCGGCTTTAGGCTGCTTGGCGATGATCGCATCCTTGATCTTGTCGTAGGTAGCCTGGGGAACGATCTTTTTACGCACGAGATCGGTTTTGACACGGTAGGGGCGGCCGTCGATGATCTTCTGCGAATAGGCGTCGCCGATGCCGGGAAGCTGTTTGAGTTGATCCTTCGTAGCAGTGTTGATGTCGAGTTTGTCCCCCGCCATCGCGGACTGATCAGCGTTCATCTCGGGAACGCTTCCGGTTTCGCGTGCCTGCGCAACAGTGAGTCTCGGCTGGCTGCTGGCAAGAACAACTGCAAACACAACGGTCAGAACTAAAATCCCGAGCTTCTTCATAGTTCCTGATTCCTCCTAGGCGTAAATGCCGCGCTGGCGGATAGTGTACGCTACGCGGTCAATGGCCAGCATGTAAGCGGCGATGCGGTTGTTGACGCGATGAGTTTCCGCATAACGGACGACATCTTCGAAGGACGACTTCATGATGGCGTCCAGTTGTTCGTTCACCACAGACTCTTTCCAGAAGTAGCCCTGGCGGTCCTGCACCCACTCAAAATAGGAAGTGGTCACGCCGCCGGCGTTGGCCAGAATGTCGGGGATTACGAAGACACCTTTGTCACCCAGGATATCGTCCGCCGCAGAAGTGGTGGGACCATTCGCTCCTTCGGCGAGAATGCGGCACTTCACGCGGTTAGCGTTGCGGCTGGTAATGACGTTCTCTGTGGCCGCGGGAATAAGAATCTCGCAGTCTTCAACCAGCAGGTCGGCTGCATCGCATTTTTCCGCGCCGGGGAATCCGTGGACGGTCTCGTGTTTCTGGCGATAATCCACCAGGGCTTTCACGTCAATGCCATTCATGTTGTGCAGGCCGCCGCCCACCTCGGCGATGCCGATTACTTTATATCCCGCTTGGTGCATGAGCACAGCCGCATTAGAGCCCACGTTGCCGAAGCCTTGAATGATGACGCGCGTAGTTTCGCGATTCAGGCCGAGCTTCTGGCAGGCTTCGTCACACACGATCATCACGCCGCGGCCGGTGGCTTCGCGGCGTCCGCGGGATCCGCCTATATTGATCGGCTTTCCCGTAACGACGGCTGTGACCGTCTGGCGCATGTGCATGGAGTAGGTGTCCATCATCCACGCCATGATTTGTTCGTTAGTGTTGACATCGGGGGCGGGAACGTCTTTTTCCGGGCCGATGAATTCGATCAGTTCCGAGGTGTAGCGGCGGGTCATGCGCTCGACTTCACCCATGGACATCTTGTGGGGATCGCAGATTACGCCGCCCTTGGCTCCGCCGAAGGGAATGTTGACGACCGCGCACTTCCAGGTCATCCAGCTGGCCAGGGCGCGAACTTCGTCGAGCGTGACGTCGGGCGCGTAGCGGATACCGCCCTTGGCTGGGCCGCGCGCGATGGAATGCTGCACGCGGAAGCCGGTGAAAACTTCGAGGTGGCCGTCATCCATCTGGACTGGGATGTAGACCGTAAGTTCGCGGTTGGGATAGCGCAGCACGCGCCACAGGCCCTCGTCGAGGTTGAGTTTCTGGGCAGCCAGGTCAAAACGCGCCCGCTGCGACTCCCATGGATTGCTTTCTTTGTCCACCTGCGGGGGCGTCATAATCGTCGTCATAAAAATCTCCGGAATAATTGCAGGGGTGCTGCGGGCCGTCGCCGGAAGGTTCCCGGTCGGAGGCGGGCAAACGTTCAGAGTATATGAGGGGCAATGGCTGGGAAGCAAGGCGCGGAGGGCCGGCTAATGCGCCAGCCCGACCATGCAGAAACGTCGAGCTTCCTCCTTCGGCATATAATCCCCCGCACAGATGGGCTGACCTTTGGCACAAGACACGGTTCGTACAAGGAGTCATAGGACCGCTGAAGTGCCAGCGACACGGACGAGGAGTGTTGCACTCGCGATACGCGGAGCGGCCGTGATGCTGTCCTCAAGGTCTTGCCAGCAAATAAAAGGGGCCCCGAAAATAAATCCTATGATTTTGCGTCCATGGGTGGCTTTCGATGCGCGCGGGTGGGTGTCTGACAAGAACGGAGACCGAAGTCAACTTTAAGGAGAGAATGTCATGAACACGATCACAGTGAAAGACGGGACGACGATCTACTACAAAGACTGGGGAAAGGGCCAGCCTATAGTGTTCAGTCATGGATGGCCGCTCACGGCGGACGACTGGGACGGACAGATGTTGTTCTTCGGCCAACGTGGCTATCGAGTCATCGCACACGACCGGCGTGGGCACGGCCGCTCCACCCAGACGTGGGATGGCAACGAGATGGATACCTATGCCGATGACCTGGCAGCCCTCACGGAGAAGCTAGACCTCAAGAACGCGATTCACGTGGGGCACTCCACTGGCGGTGGAGAAGTTGCCCGATACATCGGGCGGCATGGCTCGAAGCGCGTCGCCGTGGCCGTGCTGGTCAGCGCTGTCCCGCCGCTGATGGTGAAGACCGATAAGAATCCTGCGGGCGCGCCGATCGAAGTGTTCGACGAACTGCGGGCCCAATATACTAAGAATCGTCCGCAGTTCTACAAAGACATTGCCCTCCCGTTCTACGGCTATAACCGGCCGGGCGCAAAGATTTCGGAAGGCATCCGGGAGAAGTGGTGGCTTCAAGGGATGATGGGAGGGATGAAGGCAGGCTACGACTGCATCAAGGCCTTCTCCGAGACAGACTTCACGGAAGATCTCAAGAAGTTCGACGTGCCCACTCTCATTCTTCATGGCGACGATGACCAGATCGTTCCCATCGGCGCGGCGGCTCTGCAATCCGCGAAGCTAGTGAAGAATGCCACCTTAAAGGTGTATTCAGGTTTTCCGCACGGGATGCCCACAACCCATGCGGACCAGATCAACGCCGACCTGTTGGAGTTTTTAGGCAAAGCTCAGCAAGGCTCTAAAGCAGCCTGAGTTCAAGACGCCGCGGCGGATCGGAAAGTTTGCAAGGTCTGCCGCGACGTCAATCAGGTTGAGTTCATTATCCCGCCCGGAGCGCGCTCCCAACGCGGATTCCTGGCCATGACGAGCTGTTCTCCCATCATCATCCCGTAACGTAAGGCTAGCGACTATCCGGAAGTTGTCCGTGGGCCAGATGCCGGACCCCGGTGAACAACTCCCCCTTGGGCGGGCAGCCAGCGCAATGAGGTGACCCTTTTTGCCGTGGCGCGCCAAGAGGAATGCCGTTTCGAGGAAGTTAGTGCGCGCGGGCCCGCCACGGCGCCATGCGGCTGAGCATCCCGTCTCGCACAATCAGCGTGTGAAACAGAATGGCTCCAAAATGGGCGACGAATGCGAGGAATAGGAGATAGGCGAGAAATGTGTGCCTCCTCCGCAAGACCGCGTACAGCATCACGCTGTGCGGAAGGATGGGAAAAAGATGCAGTGAACCGAACAGGACAATCGGACTATCGTTCGGATCTTTGCTGTCTGGTCAATTGTGATCAGTCCGCGAGTCTACTTTCGTTCGATACTGGAAACAGCCCTTGGTGAATAAGTTCCGTGGTCGATCGCTTCTCTTTGAAGTTGTCTTTAAGCTTTCCTCGTACCGACGCAGGCATAAATGTCGCTACCGAATATTTTGTCCCCAAAACCCGTCCTGGAGGTTGTTGGTTCCCGCTTGCCGGGGCAGATGGCTGTGCCGGCCCGCTCAAGATTGAAATCTAAGCTGTCGCTCCCCAGCAGAATCGCGGTGATCGGGAATTATCTTCCCAGGCACTGTGGCATCGCCACATTCACCACCGACCTGTGCGAGGCCATCTCCGCGGAGTATGGAACTGCCCGACTGATGGCGTTGCCGGTAAACGATACGGAACAGGGATACGACTATCCTGCAAGGGTGCGATGGTCGCTGGCTCAGGACGATCCAACTTCCTATCAGCAAGCCGCCGAATTCCTGAACTTCAACAACATCGACATGGTTTGCCTGCAGCATGAATATGGAATCTTTGGCGGCCCGGCGGGAAGCCATATCCTGCAGCTGCTGCGCGGCCTGAAGATGCCGGTGGTTACCACGCTGCACACGGTTCTGCGCGAGCCCAACCCTGATCAGCTCACGGTGATGCAAGAAATCGCAGAGCTTTCAGATCGCCTTATCGTAATGAGCCAGCTCTCTGCGCAGATGCTGCAGGAGATCTTCAAGGTGCCGGACAGCAAGATCGACATGGTTCCTCATGGGGTTCCGGATTTGCCTTTTCTCGATCCCAATTTTTTCAAAGACAAGTTCGGAGTGGAAGGGAAGGCGGTTCTGCTCACCTTCGGCTTACTCTCGCCGAATAAGGGAATCGAAAATGTCATTCAAGCTTTGCCGCGGATTCTCGCGAAACATCGTAATGTCGTTTATATCGTTGCGGGCGCAACTCATCCGCATGTTCTGCGTCGCGAGGGTGATCGTTACCGCGAGAGTTTGAAAGCTATGGCGAAGGAAGCGGGAGTGGAATCGCAAGTGATCTTCCACAACCGCTTCGCCAGCCCTGAAGAAATGGCCGAATTCATCGGCGCTGCGGATATCTACATCACTCCTTATCGCCATCAAGCGCAGGTCGTTTCCGGGACGCTCGCCTATGCTCTAGGCGCGGGCAAGGCGATTATCTCGACTCCTTATTGGCACGCGATTGAATTATTGGACGACCGTCGCGGCGCGCTGGTCCCGTTCCAGAATTCAGAAGCGATAGCCCAGAAGACGATCGAACTTCTGGATACGCCCGCCATCCGCCATGCCATGCGCAAGCGCGCTTACGTGTTCGCGCGTGCCATGACCTGGAAGACGGTGGCGCAAGGCTACATGGAGAGTTTTTCTCGCGTGCGCAGCGATCGCATGGACACTCCGCGGGTTCAGTTCTCGGCGCGCATGACCGAGAAGTCGCTGAATCAACTGCCCACCTTGAATCTCGATCACGTGAACGCGCTCACCGACGACACCGGGATGCTGCAGCACGCCATTTTCACCATCCCTAATCGCGCCGAGGGATATGCCACCGACGACAACGCGCGCGCCCTGATTTTTACGGTGTTGCTGGAGCAGTTGGGCATTGAGCAGTTCGCACAAGCCAAGGCGGTCAATCCCGATTGGCCTTTCCGGTATTTGGCATTCCTCGATCATGCCTTCAATCCCGAGAAGAAGAGGTTCCGCAACTTCCTCGGCTACGATCACCGCTGGACGGAAGAGCAGGGTTCGGAAGATTCTCATGGCCGAGCCTTGTGGGCTCTTGGCACTCTGCTTGCCCGGTCGACGAATCGTGGTTTGAGAGGTGCTGCCGGACGCTTGTTCGAGATCTCGCTCACATCCATTGTTGAGTTCCACAGCCCCCGGGCCTGGGCCTATGCTTTGCTCGGAATTCAGGAATACCTGCATGCTTATCCCGGAGACCGCGATGCCCAGCGCATCCGATTGGCGCTGGCACAGAGATTGCTCGACTTGTATGACGCGGTCCGGCGCACACGCTGGAAATGGTTTGAAGAGGTTCTAGCTTACGGAAACGCCAGACTGCCTCAGGCCATGCTTCTGGTGGGCTCGGCGTGTGCGGATGATCGAATGGTTTCCGCCGGCCTGGAATCGTTGGATTGGCTGATGGAACAGCAGAGCTGCGAAACCAATGAGCACTTTGTCCCCATCGGCTCACAAGGCGTTTATCGACAGGGTGAGGAAAAGGCCCGCTTCGATCAACAGCCGATCGAGGCCGCAGGCGCGGTTTCGGCATGTCTCCAAGCGTACCGGGTTACGGGCGACAGCCGCTGGCGCAGGGGAGCGTGGTCGGCCTTCAACTGGTTTCTTGGCGACAACGATCTGCAGTTGTCTCTTTATGATTCCGTCACCGGCGGTTGCCGCGACGGCCTCCATCCCGACCGCGCAAATGAGAACCAGGGCGCGGAATCAACGCTATCGTTCCTGATGGCACTGCTGGAAATGCGCGCCCTGCAAGAGTCGCAACCCAAGGAGATTCTGTCTTGACCATCGCACAAAAACCTGTGAGTGTTCTCGCTACCAGCTTCGAGCCGTTGCTGCTTCGCCATCCATCCAACCCGATCCTCACCAGCAAGGATTGGCCGTATTCAATCAATAGTGTGTTCAATCCCGGTGCGACCCTGCTCGCGGACGGTTCCACGTTATTGCTTTGTCGAATCGAGGATCGCCGCGGGTTATCGCATCTGTGTGCCGCGCGCTCGGTGAACGGTGTCGACGGATGGCAGATCGATAGCACTCCAACTCTGATGCCCAACCCACAAGATTTTCCCGAGGAGATCTGGGGCATCGAGGATCCCCGCATTACGTTCGTGCCCGAGCTGCAACAATACGTCGTCACTTATACATCTTATTCGCGCGGCGGCCCCGGCGTATCTCTAGCCCTTACCAAAGACTTCCGAGCCTTCGAACGTTACGGCGTAATCATGCCGCCGGACGACAAAGACTCCGCACTTTTCCCGCGGCGCATCGATGGCCACTGGGCGCTGATTCACCGGCCGGCAACGAATCTCGGCGCGCACATCTGGATTTCCTACTCTCCGGACTTGCGTCACTGGGGCCGGCACCGGCTGATGCTGGAAGCCCGCCGGGGCGCCTGGTGGGACGCTAACAAGATTGGATTGTCGCCGCCTCCGATCGAGACCTCCCGGGGATGGCTCGTCATTTATCACGGAGTGCGGCACACTCCGTCGGGCTGCCTGTATCGATTGGGCTTGGCTCTGTTCGATCTGGAAAACCCAGCTAAGTGCCTACTGCGAGGAGACTCATGGATCTTTGGGCCGGAGGCGGAGTATGAGGTCCACGGCGATGTCGACGATGTCGTATTTCCCTGCGGGTATACCGTGGCACCCGACGGCGATACTCTCAACATCTATTACGGAGCCGCGGACTGTGCGATCGCTTTGGCTCGGGCCAGCGTGCGCTCGTTACTCAGCTGGCTCGATGAGAACGGAAGTTGCGAACGCCGGCAACGCGCGCAGGATTTATGAGGCCAGGGTAAAAGAATTCCATTTCCAGCGGAACAAAGGCCCTTTCATCGCCACCGGGCCTTGCTGCGATTTCACTCTCCGCATTTATTTTGCTTAAATGCTAGAGCCAGAAGAGGCAGCTGCTTGCTGGGCACAAAGCTTAAAATTGCAGAATCATGGCCGCTTCCGCGATTCCCGCCCAGTCTGCAGCGGCGCCTCGCATTCAGTCGGTGGATGCTGTGCGTGGGGCCATCATGATGTTGATGGCGATCGATCACATTCGCGACTACGTGGCCCGAACTGCGCAGCAGTTCTTGCCTAATGACCTGACCCGCACAACTCCTGCCATTTTTTTGACCCGCTGGATCACGCATTTTTGCGCGCCAGTTTTCATGCTCACAGCCGGCTTGGGCGCGTACTTCTGGATGACGCGCGGGCATCACTCGAAAGGCGAGCTGTCGCGGCTGCTGGTTAGTCGTGGTATTTGGCTGATTGTCCTTGAGGTCACGATACTGCGGCTGATCTTGTTGTCGCAGATCAGCTTCACTGCGAATCCTGTGATCCTAATGATCCTTTGGGCGATTGGGATTTCCATGATCGCGCTGGCCGGGCTGATTTATCTTCCGAAGCGGACTATTGCGGCGCTGAGCATCGCGATTATTACCCTGCACAATTTACTCGATCCTGTCCCGGCCGAGCGCTTCGAGCGCGCGGCGTGGATCTGGGACATTCTGCACCAGCAAAATGTTTTCAAATTCCATGGAATCAACTTCGCGACCGCATATCCGGTACTGCCCTGGATCGGGCTGGTGGCTGGTGGCTATTGCCTCGGGACGGTCTTTGAGTGGGATGCGCACCGCCGGCGGAATTTTCTAGTGACTACTGGATTGACGCTTGCTGCGGCATTCGTTGTGGTGCGGGCCGTTAATATCTATGGCGATCCCCTGCGTTGGAGTCATCAAGCGTCGCCAGTTTTCACGGTGCTCTCTTTTCTTAATGTCACAAAATATCCGCCCTCACTCGACTTTTTGTTGATGACACTCGGCCCGGCACTGATCGCAATGGCGTGGCTCGAACAATTTCACTTTCGTTTCACCAATCCGCTGATGGTTTTCGGGCGTGTGCCGTTCTTCTACTACGGGGCGCACTTGCTTCTGGCTCATCTGATTGAGATTGGGATGAACTTCGTGCGCTACGGTGCAAAGCCATTCCTGCTGATGGCGCCGCCCTCGATGGGAAGCCCAAGCGCACTTTTTCCTGGTGACTACGGGTTCCCGCTGTGGACCGTCTATGCGGTCTGGGTTGTGGTGCTGCTTCTTCTCTATCCGGCATGCCTTTGGTTTGCGCGACTCAAACAGCGCCGGCATGACGGGTGGTTGACCTACTTGTGATTTCTTGTAGGGAAACGGCCGGTGGTCCGTATCTTCCGAGTCTTGAGCGAGTCCCCGGATGACGAGCCAACCGGGAATCGCACGGACCGTTCCCCGAGCCGTTCCCCGCTGCAAACCTCGGCCCAAACAACATTGAAACCCCAAGCCCCGCACGCGCATCTGTAGATGCTTTCGGGAATGAGGCTTGGGCAAAGATAAATGACTCCGCCACCGGCACGCAGCGGCTCCGCCCCGGGCGGGGGCAATCCCTGGCTGGTCGCGATCGCGGTCATGCTGGCGACGTTCATGGAAGTGCTGGACACTTCCATCGCCGCCGTCGCGCTTCCTTACATCGCCGGTAGTTTGTCGGCGACCAATGACGAAGCAACATGGGTGCTGACCAGCTATTTGGTGGCCAATGCCATTATCCTGCCGGCCAGTTCGTGGCTTGCGCTGCGCTTCGGGCGCAAGAGATTTCTTATCACCTGCATCGTCATCTTCACGATTTCGTCGTTTGCCTGCGGAGCGTCTACAAGTCTGGCCTGGATTCTGATTGCGCGCGCGGTGCAGGGCGCGGGCGGAGGAGCACTGCAGCCGCTCTCGCAATCGATTCTGCTGGAAACTTTTCCGCCGCAAAAGCGCGGGCTGGCCATGGCCGCGTTCGGGCTGGGAGTGGTGGTCGCGCCGGTGCTGGGACCGACGCTGGGTGGATGGCTCACCGACGCTTACTCGTGGCGCTGGGCGTTCTACATCAACATTCCCGTCGGTGTGTTCGCCATTTACATGATCTCGCGGTATGTGGTGGATCCTCCGTATATCAAAGAAGCGCATCCCGGCAAGTTCGATGGGATCGGGCTCGGACTGCTGGCGATCTGGCTCGGATGCCTGCAGATCATTCTCGACAAAGGACAGGAAGATGACTGGTTTGGCGCAACCTGGATTCGCTGGGCGGCGGCGATTCTGCTTACCAGCTTCGTATCGTTTCTGATTCGAGAGTTTCGCCACAAGCAGCCGCTGGTGAATTTGCGCGTCTTCCGGCATCGCAACTTCGCTATTGGATGCGCGCTCATTGGCCTGTTTGGCGCCGGAATCTACGCGCTCGTCACCTTGCTGCCGCTGTTTTATCAGGAACTGATGGGCTACACCGCGTTGCAGGCGGGCTGGGCGGTAAGTCCGCGCGGCATTGGAGCGATTCTCGCTATGCCTCTGATCGGTTATCTGACGGCGAAGATTGATAACCGCTATCTGATCGCGTTCGGATTTTCTTTGTTCGGCGTGGCTAGTCTGTGGTTTGGCACACTCAATCTTTCCATTGGGCAATGGACATTTTTGTGGGCCATCGTGATCAGCGGCTTCGGATCGGGATGCGTCTTCGTTCCGCTGTCGACGACCACGATGGCTTTTTTGAAGAACGAAGAAATCGGCAACGCCAGCGGTCTCTACAATCTGATGCGCAATATCGGAGGCAGCATTGGAATTTCGGTGGTGAATACGATCGTGGCTCGACATGAACAATTGCATCGCAATGAACTGTCGGCGTCGCTATCTCCCGGACGCGCCACGGTTCAAGGGGCTCTCGGCGGAATGCAGCATTATTTGAGTTCGCAGGGAGCGTCTTCGACCACGGCAGTGCGCCAATCCTATGGATTGATCAATCAAGCGCTCGACGCTCAGGCGCGCTTGTGGTCTTACGTGGATGATTTTCGCTATCTGGCGTTAGTCTGTTTCGGTTGTGTGCCGATTGTGTTCGCGCTGAAGAAGGCGGTAGCAAGGAAGGGCGCCGTCAGCGCGGCGCACTAGAATGAAGAGGCAAGACAGAAGTCCCCGCCACGGTGTACTCGTATTCGTGCCCTTGCCGTCTCAGCGAGATTTGGTAAGTAGCTGGCTTTTTCGCGATGTACCGAGTGACCGTTCCGCGAAAGCGGGCAAGTGTAATTTCGCCTTCGACGTGAACGGGTCCACGCTGATCTCGACCCGAGAGTCGCACAGTGCATTGGGCCACCATACCTGCGGTTCCGGACTCCCTCAGAAGGCCTTGGAGCTTCGTTTCCCTTGGGGAAATATCGCCTCGGTACTCGCGCAAGGTTGCAACGACGCGATCGGCTTCCTCCTCCATTTGAAGGTCGCTGCCAGCCGGACCTACGTCCTTTACAACTTCAACAGTCGAAAAAAATTCAGTTCGCCGGGAGCGATCCTTGCTGGGAATGCATTCGGCGTGAGAACCGCAGGGATTCGCGACACATATTAGCAGTGCCGCGAAGAAAATGCTTTTAAGCATGGCAGGAGTGTCAGTTCACGACGAGTATAACTCGGAAGGTATATGTCGGCGCCTGGCGTTAGTCTGTTTTGGTTGTGTGCCCATTGTTTTCGCGCTGAAGTAGTCAGTGGCAAGGAAGGGCGCAGTGAGCGCGGCGCGCTCAGTGCTCCAGCGTCTGTGTTTGCTCGCGCGAGATTCTTCGCTCCGCCTGAAGAACGGCTTCGCTCAGAATGACGCCGCACGAATTTTAGAGTTTGATCTCCATACCCTCGGCAGCGGCGCGAACTTTGGGATAGTAGCTGCGGGCGTCCGCGACGACTTTGTCCACGATGGCATCCGTGTGGTCGGGGTCGTGATGGTAGAGAATCAATTCTTTGGCGCCGCTTTCCGTGACTATGTTGACGGCTTCCCGCCAGTGGCTGTGGCCCCAGCCTTGGCGGCGGGCTTCGTACTCTTCGGGAAGATATTGTGCGTCGTAGATCAGGATGTCAGCGCCTTCGGCCAGTTTGCGCACGGCCTTGTCGAATTTTGCGTCGCCCGGTTCATTGTCGGTGGCGTAGACAAGTACGCCCTCTTTGGTTTCGACGCGAAATCCCATGCAGCCTTGCGGATGGTTTAGCCACGCGGTTTTGATCTGAATGCCGTCCCCCATGGGCAGGCAGCCATTTTCAATGTTGTGAAAGTTGCGCTTCGCGCCTTTCATATATTCAAGGCCGACAGGAAAATACGGGGACGCCATCTGCTCGGCGAACACCTGCTCCAGGCTGCGCGTCTGCCGGGATGAGTGGAAGAAGAACTGGCTGTTGGGACTGCTGTAGAGTGGGCGAAAGAACGGCATGCCCTGAATGTGATCCCAGTGGAAATGGGAAAGGAAAACATGCGCGGAGAACGGCCGGTTGCCGAACTCGCGTTCCAGTTCGTGCCCCAACACCCGGAATCCGGTGCCGCAGTCGAAGATATAGATTTGGTCTCCCAGACGCACTTCGACGCAGGAGGTGTTGCCTCCATAGCGCAGGTTTTCGGCCTGTGGAGTGGGCGTGGAGCCGCGTACGCCCCAAAACTTAATTCGCATAGACTAATCTTCAATACTCGACTGCAAGAACTTCTCCCTCAATTTCGATTGCTGTCTCTCGGTTTGTTTTACGAATACGACGTAACCTTCAATCCGGGAAGTCCAAGATATTCATAATATTCGGGATATAGAAGAGTTTAGCGTTTGTAGGGAGCGCAACAAGTGACTAAAGTGTCGCGGACCCCGGCGAAACTCAGAGTAGTGTCAGGACACGACCCAACTAAGAGTGTCGTGGGCCCGCCGAAGTGCTGAAATTGGTCCCGACGAATCGGACAAGACTAGAACGTATAAGGTATAAGGTCCAAGTTGGTTCTAGAGGTATTGCAGCCACCATTCTTTTCCCCTGGCTTTGCGCGCCGCAAACCATCGGCATGCGAAATTGAGCAGCACGATGGCGACTGCCCATATCAGGTAAAGCAGTGGAAGGCTCCAGACATAACCCTCCGGTGGTTCTGGATTGCCCATGGGATGGTTGGTGAAGAGCCACGGGCTGACAAATCCCAGCCGTATCTTCGACACCAGGAGTGCGAGCGCATGGATCAGGGGAATGTGAAGCATGTAGAAGAAGAACGGCACCCGTCCGAAGATAGCAATTCGACGGGCGACCGCGCCCGTTAACCCTTCGAGGAAGGGGATCGGAGTGATGATGGGGCCCAGTGTCATCAACAGGAAACTCAGAGACGCCGGGTACTTGGTCGTGTTCAGGAACGCAAACAATGACGGCATCGCGGGCGAACCATTTCTGCCCGCAAGGCCGGCACGCCACGGGCGAGGATCGCCGTACAAATTAAATCCTCGCAGAACGAGGAAGAGTCCGATGGCCGAAAGTCCAATTGCCAGGCAGAGCCGTCTCCTTCGCGAGGAATCTAAGGTTAGAACTTTGCCGAAGGCGTAGCCCGCGGCCATGACGCCGATCCATGGAATAATCGAATAGAGCACGATCAGGTTCGGACCATCGGGGCCAAAGCGGATCGGTCCGGCGAAGAATCCCACGTACGTGATTTTCCAGAGGCCGGAGAGCCGGTTTTGATCGAGCCCCTCCAGAAGATTTCCCATGCGTGAATCCATCAAGTTGTGAGCTGCGATGATCATCAGGCCAATTATTCCGACCGCCGGCAGCGGCAGTTTCACCAATCCGGCCATCAGGATCATGCAGGCGCCAATGACCCAGATGACGCCAGCCATCTCGTAATGACGGAAATCGAGATTGAAAGTCCAGGCTACACGGAGAAATGTGAATTCAAGCAAGATGAGCCAGGCACCGCGGATCAGCAGATACCGTGACACGCCGGAGTGCTTGCGAGCGAACAGGAAGATGCTGGTCCCGGCCAAGAAAATGAACGCAGGCGCGCAGAAGTGGGTGATCCAGCGGGTCAAGAAGACTCCTGCGGTGGGGCCGCCGGGCGGAATACCGGAATAAACTCGAACGTGATCGATGGCCATCAGGATCATTACGGCGCCGCGGACGAGATCGACGGATGCGATCCGGGATGGCGATGTAGTTTCGACCACTGCCGGAGTCGGAGCGAGAGTCGCACTCATAACTTGCTCCTAGTCGCGGGAGCACTCTGAACCTGCTCACGCTGGAGAGTCCCGATGTCATTGTCTTTCGAAGCCTTTGGACGAAGGGCTGTACCTGTGATTCGCTGATAAGCACCGAGCCCACCGCGCAAGAATTCTACCTTCTTATGTGCGTCCCCTATAATAAAAATCCCGCAGTCGTGCGCGCTACAGTTCCAGGAAATTTGAAGCGCCGAAGCTGTGGTTCGGATTCCCATCGATGCTGCAACCGGACTTCAAACAATTCTCCAGGCTGGCCCGAGAGGCCACGCTCGTCCCGGTCGTGAAATCCGTCAGCGCCGATTTGCTCACGCCGGTTTCTGCATTCTTGGCGATCGCTGAAAGCGAACCGCATGCCTTTCTGCTTGAGTCGGCAGAGCGGGGAGAGCAGGTCGGACGCTATACGTTCCTGGGGGCGAGGCCGTATATGCGGGTGAAGGCGCAGCAGGGAACGGTTGCGATTGAGCGCGGACGAAGGCGCGAAATCGTTCAGGAGAATGTATTCCAGGTAGTGAAGCGACTGTTGCGGGAGCATCGTCCTGCGATCGTTCCCGGCCTGCCACCGTTCACAGCGGGAGCCGTCGGCTACTTCGCCTATGACGTGGTTCGACAGTTGGAAAAAATTGGCCAGCACGCTGAGGATGATCTAGAGCTGCCTGACGCCGAACTGATGTTCTTTGACCGCCTGCTCGCTTTCGATCACCTGCGCCACCAAATTCACATCGTTGCTGCCGCCGACGTGGCTCGAGAAAGCCCGCGCCGCGCCTATGACCGGGCGCTTCGAGACATCGCTGCGCTGGAGCGAAAACTGGCGGCGGGCCTGAGTCCAGGTCTTTGGCGCAAGGCAGCAAGAGCGAAAACCAGCAAGCTCAAGCTTCATGCCGGCACGCGGCGCGAAACTTTTCTGCGCAACGTGGAGCGCTGCAAAGAGTACATCGCTGCGGGCGATATCTTTCAGGTGGTGCTTTCCCAGCGGCTCGACTTCATTCCGGAGGTTGCGCCATTTGATTTGTATCGCGCCCTGCGGCAGGTGAATCCGTCGCCGTATCTTTATTTTTTGCGAACCGGCGATACCCACATTCTTGGTTCTTCTCCCGAAATGCTAGTGCGAGTGACCGGGAGAAAGCTGGAGTACCGGCCAATCGCGGGGACGCATCCTCGCGGGCGCAACGAAGCCGAAGACCTGCGACTCGAACAGCAGATGCGCACCGATGAAAAAGAACGCGCGGAACACGTCATGTTAGTCGATCTAGGCCGCAACGACCTGGGGCGGGTGAGCGATTACGGCTCGGTGAAGGTAAAAGATTTGATGTACGTGGAACGGTATTCCCACGTGATGCATCTGGTCTCGGCGCTGGAAGGCACGTTGCGCAAAGATCTGGACGCACTGGACGCCTTTGCCGCATGCTTTCCCGCAGGAACGTTGAGCGGTGCGCCGAAAGTGCGGGCGATGCAGATTATCGAGGAACTCGAGCCCACCCGCCGCGGCATTTATGGAGGATCGGTGCTCTATGCGGATTTCGCGGGGAATCTGGATTCCTGCATCGGGATTCGCACGCTGCTGATGGAGGGCAGGAAAGCATATCTGCAGGCGGGCGCGGGAATTGTCGCGGACTCCGATCCGGCCAGTGAGTTTCAGGAGTCGATGAATAAAGCACAGGCTGTGCTGAAGGCGGTGGAGATGGCGCGGGGCGGGCAATAGCGCATTCGCCGTACCGCCAGCGCTCAGCTTTGCCTACGCGGGACGGTCGAGGCGGCTGTCCCTTCGTGAGCAGATGCCCTTTAGTGAGCTCCCGACTTGGATTGTGCGGGCGTGCAGCGCGGCGTCAGGTCTGGCGCTCCCGGGTCGACGTTCTGCGAGTTGTGGGCGAAGCACCAGGGCACCGTCGTGGCCGGATAACGCTGCCGAACGTACTGCGGAACGTCGGATTCGTGCACCTCCTCAAACGAAAACTGGATTGTGCCATCGGTCGCGACGGTGGCCAGTAAGTATCCATAAACGTCTTGCTTCGCTGTGGAGGGAGCGCCGTTGGGCAGTTTGTAACGCACCGCCCCAGCCGTGCCGACAATCCAACCGGGAAGAGGCTTTGCGCCGTTCGCCTTCAGCGCCGGCGTGTCGAAAATATTCTCCATATAAAAGTGGGAATGGCTGGCGAGCACATAAACCGGCTTCTGGCTCCGGTCGCGAAAACCGATGAGAGCTTTATACACTTTCTGGCCGCTGGGGCGGGCGGCGGGGTTGTCTCCCATGCTGTGATAGTTCGCAATGCTGTCGGGCAGCGCTTCATGCATGCCGACGACAAGGCTCTTCACTTCGGAATTAGCCTGGGCACTCTCCAGACGGCGCCCGAGCCAGGCGATCTGATCGGCGGGAAAAACATTCGTAGCATTATCGAGGGAGATGAAATCGACGCCGCCCTGAACCCAGTGATAATAGGGCTCGGGCTGCGACGGTTCTATGTCCCGTAATCGCTGTTCGTGGAGCATCGGCAGGTCGAGCCAGTCGTTGAATTGCCGTTTGAAGGCGGCTTCTGTTTTGGGCGGGATCACTTCATGGTTGCCAATGCCCGCGTAGAAAGGGAGGTTGCCGAACGCGGCGATCTGGTGCTCGACGTAATCGTTCCAGGCCAATCGTTCATAAACGTCGCATGTGAGTGCATGGCCCTGATTCTTGAACTCATACGCCATGTCTTCATCAATTTTATAAATAGCTCGCAGGTCGCCGAGGTGCCAGAAGAAGGCGGGAACGAACTTTGCGCTCTGGGCGGCGATCGCGGGCATGACCACATCTCCACAGTTGCGGGAGTCGCCGGAAACGATGAAGCGCCATGACCCTTCTGGCAACGCAGCGCCGGAGATCCTTTCCGACGCCACTGGCGAAGCGACCCCAGCCGGCGCGGATTGCCTGGCGCATGCGCCGCCAAGCATGGTTACGGCCACGCAGAGGATCAGAACCACAGCGAAGTGGTCTTCGCCGATGTGGGCTTCAGTAGGGAAGGAACGAGACATGTGGCGAATCCTCTTGCTGCCGACGGAATCTGGCGGAAGTGCGAAGCTTGACGTGCGAACTTAGGGACTCTTACAGCGCTATAAAATTTGCTACCAGCTTTTTGCCCGCCTCCGTCAACACGCTTTCCGGATGAAATTGCACTCCCTCAACCGGGAAGCGCCGATGGCGCAGGCCCATGATGGTGCGGGTGCCGTCTTTTTCTGTGGTCCATGCGCTGACTTCCAATTCTGCGGGTAAATCTATTTCCTCGACGATGAGCGAATGGTAGCGCGTCGCCGTCATGGGCATAGGAAGGCCTTGAAAGACCGTTTTGTTGTCGTGTACGACGGCGCTGGTCTTGCCATGCATGAGATGAGGGGCGCGCACCACGCGCCCACCGAAGGCTTCGCCAATTGCCTGATGTCCCAGGCAAACTCCGAGCACAGGAACTTTCCCGGCGAAGTAACGGATCAGATCGATGCTGATGCCTGCCTCATGCGGCGTGCAGGGCCCAGGAGAAACGACGATGCGCTCCGGCCGTAGCTTCTCCACCTGGCTCACCGTGACCTGATCGTTGCGCCGGACCTCGACTTTGGCGCCCAGTTCGCCGATGTACTGGACCAGGTTGTAGGTGAACGAATCGTAATTGTCGAGTACGAAAATCAAGCGTTGGCGGCTCCTGATATCAGCTTACACCGGAGAGAGGTTGCAGATCATAATTTCAGATTTGAGATTGCAGATTGAAAATTTTCGACCCGCGCGCTTCAAATCTGAAATCGCAAATCTGAAACCGTGCCTCTCCCCCCTGAAAGAGCCATCTCATTGCCCAACGGTGGTATTGATCGTGACCGGCTCGCGGGGGCATCTTTAATCATTGCAGATGATAGCTAGAGCCACGTGGAGGATGCATGGCTGACTCCCAGCAGGAGAAGCGGGCTGCGCGACGCTTCCCGCTTCGCGTACCGGTTACCGTCGATCATGACAACGCCGTCTACGCTGCTCAAATTCGCGATGTCAGCGCGCGTGGCATCTCGTTTTACCTCGACTCCAACGTCACCCAGGGATCGCCCATCGGATTTACCCTGACACTTCCGCCCGAGATCACGCTCACCGAAAGCATCCGCGTGCAATGCAAAGGCCGCGTGGTGCGTGTGGAAGATGGTAGTGAAAACGGTAAGCTGGCCGTCGCCGCCGTCATTGAAGAGTACGAATTTCTGCCGGAAGCCTAAAGGCGGACCTCAGACTTCAGACTTCGCTTTCGTGCCGATATTTTGGCGCCGGGACGGCGGCTAACTTTGCAAGTCCATCCCGAGAAAACTGAGGCCTGACGTGTGAGGTTTGAGGTCTGACGCCCGACGCCGGTTTTACTCACTTCTCTCGCATCCACCGCAGGTGATATGTTTCCTTCAAGCTTCTAGCGAGGATTCTTTGCCGCGACGTGCGTTCAAATCTGTGTGCCTGGCGATGTTGACGGCGCTGATCGCTGCCCGGAGTGCGGCTCAAACTTTTGGTCCACCTCCGCTCGTGAGAAGCGTGCGCATCATTTATGAACGGGGCGTTCCGGTGGTGGAAATTTTGTCCAGCGGCCCCGTCATTCCTGAAATACAAAGACTTTATTCGCCGCCGCGCTTGGTCATCGATCTGCCCAACTCGCGCCTGGGATTGATGCAGAAGCGGATCGCGATTCAAAAAGAAAATATCCTGGCCATCCGGGTCGATCAATATCAGCAGAAGCCGCCGGTGACGCGCATCGTCCTGGATTTGCTCGCGCCCTATGACTACTCGTGGGATGGAGCGGGCACTCGCCTGTTGGTACGCCTCAAGCCGGCTGGGGACGTGAACGCAAGTAAGAAGCCGTCGCCGCAACCGCCGGCCGCGCCAGGCATGTCGCTGGATGCCGCTCCGGCCGTGGTTCCGGTTACCGGGGGCACCGGTGCCATGGTGACGGCGGGAAGCCGCATCGGTTCCGGTTCGACAGTGACCGCTGGCTCCGAGACGTCGATCCTGCGTTTGTCCCGCGGAGGAGAACTTCGAGTCTGTCCGGGCACGACGGTCTCGGTAACCCCATCGCAAACTAAGCGCGACCTGATGCTGGGCCTGAGCAGCGGCGCGCTCGAGGCACACTACTCCCTGCGCGCATCTGCCGACACTGTGCTTACACCCGACTTCCGGATCCTGTTTGCGGGGCCGGGAGAATTCCACTTCGCCATCAGCGCCGATCGGCACGGCGACACCTGCGTGCGTGCACTCAAGGGCAACACTTCTTCGGCAATCGTCTCTGAGCTGATGGGAGACCGGATTTATCAGGTCAGACCGGCCGAGCAGGCGGTGTTTCACTCGGGACAGATCGACAAGGTCGATACCAACGTTCCGCTGGAGTGCGGCTGTGCTCCGCCATCGCCGCTTATGCGGGCTCAGGCTCCTTTTGCTCCGAATGTGCCCGACTCGGAACTGCCGCTCAAGGCACACATCGGGGGCGGTGACACTCCAGTTGCAACCGCGACGAACGGTGCTTTAGGCGCGACCGCCGCCAACACCACGCTGTCCAAGGGTCCGGAAACGGCGCCGCTCCCGCCTTCTCAGCCGAACGACACACATGTGCAGATCGATACGTCCCTGGTGTTTACACCCAAGAACCGGGTGGCCAGCGTGTCCCCGCCACCGTTACAAGCTGCCAAAGACTTGCCGGTGGAGGATTCCCCGACCCGCCAGGTGCATCTCGATGCTGTGTTCGAATCCCCGCCCGTGGAGAAGAAGCCGGAACACCGCGGCTTCCTCCGGAGGGTCAAAGGCTTCTTCGCCGGCATCTTCGGATGAACCGCCATGGATAGCTATCAGTAGCGTCGGCGTCTCGCCGGCTATCGCGAGTGCATCCTGCACTCGCAGGTGCGGGCGGGAACACCCGCACATGCCCTGAGCATTCGAAGGGACTTCCGCCGGGACAGCAGCGCTACTTTTTCCTCTCTGGAAATCCTTTTCGCGCTGTCGAGCGTCTTACGGCAAGTTGGGGCTGAGATCGGGTCGCAGAAAAACTCGTCGGCAGGAGGCGTGCAATGACCGCTGCATCTCCCGGACCGGGCCCGAATATCTTTTCCATTCTTTCGGGGCAAAACGACGGACTCGACCGCGCCCGGCGCGAGACTTTCTTGTTCTCGCTGCTCGGACAAGCGGCGATTGTGGGCATACTCATCTACTTCACTAGTTGCTTGATCCGCAACACGCCCGAAATCGCCAGCCGCTTACCCAAATTTACCGAGCTACCCTTAGTCTTTTCCGGGCACGGCGGAGGTGGCGGAGGCAATCATGATCCGCTTCCGGCGTCGCACGGCGATCTCCCCACGGCTTCCCTCGATCCTCAACTCGTGCCGCCGACAGTGATTCTGCCGAAGGAGCCTCCCAAGCTTGCGGTGGAAGAAACAGTGCGCGTGGCGCCCACCATCGAATTGCCGCAGGGCGGGCAAGTCGGCGATCCGCTGTCTCAGTTTTCACGAGTGCTATCCAACGGATCAGGCGGTCCAGGAGGAATCGGACCTGGGTGCTGCGGCGGAGTCGGACCGTCAACCGGGCCGGGTTTCGGCCCCGGTCCTTCGGGAATTTATCCGGCAGGAAAGATGGGAGTGACCGTCCCGCAAGTGATTTTTAGTCCCGAGCCGAGTTTTTCCGACGAAGCGCGCAAGGCTAAGGCACAAGGAGTCGTGATGCTCCTGTTGGTGGTAGGGAAGGATGGGCTCCCGCACGACATCCGCGTCGGGCAGAGCCTGGGCATGGGGCTGGACGAGAAGGCGATCGAAGCCGTCCACCGCTGGCGCTTCCGTCCGGCCACCCTCAACGGCCAGCCGGTAGCAACGGAAATTGCGGTTCAGGTAGATTTTCGTTTGTACTGAAACTGAGAACGGCGTCAGACCTCAGACTTCGGACATCAGCCGTTTTGAGTCTGAAGTCCGAGGTCCGAGGTCTGGTGTCTGACGCCCGTTCTCGTTATTTTCGAGTGATGACGCGGCGCAGGGGTTCTACTCTTTCCCTTAAGTCATCCGCCAGATCCGCGCCTCGGGCAGCTGCGTCTCGGACGTGGTCACTGGCTACCTTCACGCGGTCCTTGGCTTCGTCAGCCCAATCCTCTAACGTTTCTCTGGCGTCTTTGTAGCCGCGTTGCAGGTCGCGGCGCATTTGCTTGCCTGTCTTAGGCGCGAGCAACAGGGCGGCGAAAGCGCCGGCACCAAGCCCTATCAAAAGAAACGTAACTGCAGTACCGAGGCTGCTGCCCTCTGAAGACTCGTAATTTCCACTTCGCATGATGAAGACCTCAATTTTCCGCCCGGAAATTGATCGGGCACATTGGCGAAAGCTGCGCCGAGATTCGGCCACGACTGATTCTAGTCCGGCAGCGCGGACTCGGCGAATCCAATACGGAAGGAATGGACTGCGCTCATCTTCGATGAGTTCTTAGTCGGGAAGGTTTCTTTTCCGTCGCAACTGAGTGTAAAATAATATTTTAGCCCTCGTGGCTGCGGAATTTGTGGCCTGCCCCGCCTTCCGCCGGCTTCACACAGCGCAATCGTACAAGGAGATTTTTTCAAGCGATGTCGATCCCTGCCACCCAGCTTCGTCCTGGCATGATCATCAAGCACAACAATGATCTGCACTCCGTCTTCAGTGTCGAGCACCGCACGCCCGGCAACCTGCGCGCATTCATTCAGGCTAAACTGCGCAACCTGCGCACCGGCGCCATGTTTGAGCACCGGTTTCGCTCGCCCGACCCTATCGAGAAGGTCAACGTGGACGAAGTCGAAATGCAGTTCCTTTACGCCGACGGCGACAGTTATTACTTCATGGACACGACGAACTACGAGCAGACTCACCTGAGCAAGGAAATTCTTGGTGACGCCGTTGACTACCTGATCGCCAACCTTGAAATTAAAGTGGAGTTCTTCGACGGCAAGGCGGTCGGCATCGAGTTGCCGCAGACCGTGATCCTGACCGTGGTCGAGACCGAGCCCGGTCTGAAGAGTGCGACCGCTTCCAGCGTTACCAAGGCTGCGAAGACCGAGACAGGACTGGTGGTGCAGGTGCCGCCCTTCATCAACGAAGGCGAGAAGATTAAAGTTGATACCTCGGAAGGGGCGTACCTGTCCCGCGCGTAAGTACAATTGACACCTGAGCGCACCGAGAACGTCGCCAAGCGACGCTCTGGCGGAGTCGAAAATCCCTACGCTGCATAGGGTCACTCAGTACGGCAAGCAACTCGGCGGAATTTTTAGATTATAGGGATCCTTCGACTACGAATCAGGTTCGCGTTCGCGAAACTGATTCTCCGCCCAGGACGACATTTTTCAGAAATGAATTTCAGTGAAAAACCGATTGACGCACGCCGCTTCATCGTCCGCGGACGCGTGCAGGGCGTCGGCTTCCGCTGGTTTGTGGAGCGCGAGGCCCACATTCTTGGCATTGCCGGTTGGGTGCGTAACAATCACGATGGCAGCGTAGAAGTCCTGGCCCAGGGAACGCGCGATCAGGTTTCTGGTTTGCATTCCCGCCTGCGCGAGGGGCCACGTGCGGCGCGCGTCGATGCAGTCGAAGTATCCGACGCACCTCCAGTCGTCGGACTGAATTCATTTCGCATTGAAGGAGCATGGTAAATGCCGTCGTCTCTCGTCCCGGCCATGGATTCGGACCACTTAAAGAAACTGATTCGCGAGATTCCCGATTTCCCCAAGAAAGGGATTCTGTTTTACGACATCACGACTCTGCTGAAAGACAAGACTGGCTTCGCCACGCTGATCGACAAACTCTCCGAGCATTACACCTCGCAGGACATCGACCTTGTGTTAGGCATGGAAGCCCGTGGTTTTATTTTTGCCACGGCGCTAGCTTATCGTTTGAACGCCGGGTTCGTACCCGTCCGCAAGCCGGGCAAGCTTCCCGCCGAGTGCGTGAAGTACGATTACGCGCTCGAATACGGAACCAACTCACTGGAGATTCACAAGGACGCAATTCAGAAAGGTCAGCGGGTCCTGATCGTCGACGATCTGCTGGCCACCGGAGGCACCGCCGAGGCTACCGCCAAGCTTGCAGAAATGCTGGGCGCTAAGATCGCCGGCCTGGGATTTGTGGTGGAACTGGAATTCCTGAAAGGCCGCGACAAACTGAAGGGGTACAACGTGATGTCGCTTCTGCGGTACGACAAGTAGGAGTGCCACTCGCTGCGAAGAACAGGCAGGCGGCATCGGCGCCTAGACTCAGTGGCTTGGCGATATCGAAATCCTCTAGCGCAAGAAACGCGTTACAATCAGCACCACTCCGGCCCAGACGCTGGCGCTGAAGGCAACCGATAATCCCAATCCTAAAATTCTACCGTTTCGTTCGAGGCGTTCGAGTTCCGCTTCCTCTTCAAGTAATGATGGCGGAAATCCAATCTCTCGCGAACTTGCGACTGATGCGCCCCAGGAATCTTGGAAGACGGAATCCTGAATCGCGGTTCTAGCCCGTATTACGCCGGTGCTTGCTTGGGGGGAAAGCTGCAAGACTTTGTAGCTCAATGAAGCACCTCCTCGGATTCGATTTCATCTCAAGGGCCGACCTTAATAATCTCGGCCCGAGTTGCTTAATATGAGGCCCTTCCTTTCCAGGGGGTTGCCGGGTTTGCGTATCGCATCCACAATTCTAATCGTCCGACTGCCTCTGTTGGGCGGCGTGCCGGACTTTTTAGAATTGATGCGCCGAATTCTACTCGCCGCCCGAAGCTTTTGTATACAGTAAAACCCTGAGGCCGAGTTACGCCTTCAATTTACCGTCAATGACAAATGGGACTCCTTGGACATGTAGCCTTTGCGCTGGAACCACTCCTCCATGGCGTCCCGGAGTTGGTCCAGGGGCACGCTGGAGCCGATTTCCATCTGACCGTCCGCGAGTGGCAGGGTGTCGTCGAACACGCTCGCATTGGTAAAGTTGCGCATGGAAAAACTGTCGAGCCACTTCAGCGGGCAGGGAAGTTTGCGGCCGTCGGCTTCGTACTCCACGCGAATCTTGCGGGCGAACATAAACTGATTTAACCACACCCATGCTCGCGTAGCGACAGCCGCTTCGGATGTCCCGCCGGGGCGAATCCTGGCTGCGCCCGCGCCAGAGTCGTCTGAAAAATCTGGGCTAAGATTCTCGGCCATCTCCAAACACGGCCCTGGCATCCACGGCTGCATACACCTCTGCTGTGGTGTCTAAACCCGGGTGGGTCCGCGTCCCAGCAAGAGTCGCGCCGCCGCACGTTCTCTTTACGGCAGGCTCTGCTTCGAGAGACCCGCTTTTCACGGAGGAGTCATACGTTTTATGAAGACTGTCGCATTGTGCTTGACGCTCGCCGCAATCTCTTCCGGCCAATTTTCGCTTGGCCAATCGCCCCGCCCCGCGTCGTCGGACCCAGCTGCCCTGCCGGTAACCCGCGTCATTCTTTACAAGAATGGCGTTGGCTACTTCGAACACGCGGGGCGCGTTCGCGGCAGCCAGGACGTCAACGTGGACTTCACCACCGCGCAACTGAATGACGTGTTGAAATCCCTCACCGTTCTCGATCTGGGAAAAGGCCGCATCACCGGCGTGAGCTACAACTCGGCGGCTCCGCTGGAGCGGCGCCTCGGTTCGTTGCGCCTGCCAGTCGGAGAGAATCCGACCACGGCGCAGTTTCTCGATGCTTTGCGTGGAGCGCGGATGGAGGTGCGGAACCGCTCGGAGAGCGCTTCGGGACGCCTGTTGAGCATCGAGGATCGAGAGATGCCCGGAAAAGGCGATCAGAAAATCACGCTGACCCAAATCTCGGTCGTCAGCGACGGCGGCGAAGTACGCATCTTTGACCTGACGCCTTCGACCAGCGTTCGCGTCGCGGAAAAGGAAGTAAACGAAGAGGTTGGCAAATATCTGGGGCTGGTGGCCTCGACGCGCGATCAGGATGTGCGGCGCATGACGATATCCACCGCTGGAGACGGCGAGCGGAATCTGCTGGTCAGCTACATCAGCGAGGTGCCGGTTTGGAAGAGCACCTACAGAATCGTGATTCCGGCGGCAGGCAAGCCGCTACTTCAGGGATGGGCCATTGTCGACAACACCGTTGGGGAGGACTGGAACCACGTCGAGCTCTCCCTGATTGCGGGCGCGCCGCAGTCGTTCGTGCAGGAACTTTCGCAACCGTACTACACCCGGCGGCCGGTAATCGCGCTTCCGGAGAATGCGATGCTTACGCCGCAGACGCATGAGGCGACGATGGAGCAGGCGGAAGTCGTGAACGGCCAGCTCGCTTCACCAGGCAAGCTTCCGGCAATGGCGTCGGAGGGTGTTGTGGGCGGCGTCGCTGGCGGGATCGCCAGCGGAAGTGGCGGCGGTGTCGGCTCAGGCCGAGGGTCAGGCTTTGGCCTAGGTAGTAGCGGCGGGGGCATCGGCGGCGGAGTCTTTCGTGTGGGCGTCCCACCCCCAGTCGCTCTTCCTCGCCCCGACGCCACCGCGATGGCGGAAAATCTCGAATCTGGTACCACAGTCGGCGAGACCCGCGAACTCGGAGACCTGTTCGAGTACAAGTTAAAAGATCGCGTTACCATCCGCAAGAACCAGTCTGCCTTGGTGCCCATCCTTCAGTCGCGCATCGACGCCGAAAAGGTTTCGGTCTGGAATCCCTCCGACAGTTCCGTATTGCGCGCTCTCTGGGTGAACAATACCAGCGAACTCACACTCGACGGCGGCAGCTTCAACGTGCTCGACGGCGACGCCTTCGCCGGCGAGGGTCTGATGGACGCAATCAAGCCGGGAGAGCTGCGGCTTCTGTCCTATGCCGCTGACCTCGGCGTCTTGGTCGATGCAAAACAAAAAGCGGACAATCAGCGCGTCACGAAAGTGATCATCGCGCATGGCATGATGACGCAATCGACGCAGGAGCGCCAGGAGAATACCTACACTATCCACAACCGCGACACCTCGACGCGGGCCCTGGTGATTGAGCATCCGGCGCGCCTCGGCTGGAAACTTACGGACGACGACGCGAAACCAGCGGAGAGTTCCGCATCCTTCCATCGCTTCCGGCTCAACGTGCAACCGAAGCAGACGGCGACCTTGGTGGTTAAAGAATATCGGCCGATTACGAACAGCTATCTCCTGACGAACGTGACGGACGACGAAGTCAAATATTTCCTTAGTCAAAAAATGATCAATCCAGACGTGGAAAAAGCGTTGCGGCGCATCGTCGCCCAAAAGAATGACATCGCCGTCCTCGAATCGGTGATTACTGGACGCCGAGCGCAAGTATCAAGCATCTCGGAGGATCAGCAGCGGCTCCGCGAGAACATGAAGGCGCTGAAGGGGAGTGCCGAAGAAAAGGCTTTGGTCGAACGGTATGTCCGCGAACTGACTGAGCAGGAGGATCGCGTGCAGTCTCTGCGGCGTGAGATCGCCGAGATGCAGCAAAACCGCGACGCGGCCCAGAGTGCACTCAACGGAATGATTGAAGCTCTGCAGATGGAGGTGACATTGTAGGGCGGGCCCTGCTGCGCAGGGCAGACAGCCGAGGCGGTCTCTACCTCTGCTTCTTCGGCCCCGCTGCCTTCACTTCTGCCGGCGCGTCGAAGTTCTCGAAATTCTTGGCGAAGCGGTTCCGCAACTCTTCAGCGGCTTTATCGTAGGCGGCTTTATCCGGCCAGGCATTCCGCGGATTCAAAATGTAGGAAGGCACACCGTCGCATGCCTTGGGGATGCTGAAACCAAATGTCGGCTCAATCTCAAATTCTTCTCGAATCAGTTCTCCCTCGACAGCCGCGTCGACCATGGCGCGGGTGTAAGGAATAGCCATGCGCTTGCCCACGCCGTACGGTCCGCCCTGCCAGCCCGTATTCACCAGCCAGCATTGCGCATAGTGCTCGCGCAAGCGGCGGCCCAGCATTTCCGCATAAGTTTTCGGCGGCAGCGGAAGGAATGGCGACCCGAAGCAGGTGGAGAATGTCGCTGTGGGTTCTTTCACGCCGGCCTCGGTCCCCGCAACCTTCGCCGTGTAGCCCGACAGGAAGTGATACATCGCCTGTTCCGGCGTCAGCTTCGAAATCGGAGGAAGGACGCCAAAGGCGTCCGCGGTGAGAAAGACGATATTTCTGGGATGCCCGCCAATGCCTGGGATAACGGCGTTTTCGATGAAATCTACGGGATAAGCGGCGCGCGTATTCTCCGTCTTGCTGTCGTCGTTGTAGTCGGGAATACGGGTGTTCGCATCGAGAGTGACGTTCTCCAGCACGCAGCCGAAGCGGAGCGCGTTCCAGATCTGCGGCTCATTCTGTTTCGAAAGCTTGATGCATTTCGCGTAGCATCCGCCCTCAAAGTTGAACACGCCGTCGGCGCTCCAACCATGCTCGTCGTCTCCGATCAAATCGCGAGAGGGATCGGCCGACAGCGTGGTTTTGCCAGTTCCCGAAAGCCCGAAAAAGAGCGCGCTGACCCCATCGCGTCCGACATTCGCCGAGCAGTGCATAGGGAAGACGTTGCGCGGAGGCAGCAGAAAGTTCATGACGCTGAAGATGCACTTCTTCATCTCGCCGGCATAGGAGGTTCCGCCGATCAGCACGGTGCGGCGAGTGAAGTTCAACAGGATGAAGACTTCCGACGCCACGCCGTCGCGTTGAGGATCGGCCTTGAAGTCAGGAGCCGCAATGACGGTGAACTCGGGCTGGTGATGTTTGAGTTCCTGCGCGGTCGGCCGCAAGAATAACTGCCGCACAAATAGGTTGTGCCAGGCATATTCGTTCACGATGCGAATCGGCAATCGGTAGGCGGGATCGGCGCCGCAGAACAGATCCTGCACAAAAAGTTCCCGCCCGCGCAGATGATCCATTACCCGGGCATAGAGTGTGTCAAACCTCTGCGGCTCGATGGGCATATTCACACCGCCCCAGGCGACGATGTAGCCCGTGGTCTCATCTTTCACAATGAACTTGTCTTTGGGCGACCGCCCGGTGCGATTGGTGTAGCCGACGAGAGATCCATTGGCTGCCAGCTGCGCTTCGTTGCGCCGGATGGAGTGCTCCACCAGCAGTGCCGGAGAAAGATTAAAGTGGGTCCGGCCTTCACTCAGCAACTCGGCGAGGTCGCTGACGTGCATCGTGGTCGCCATGAGGACTCCTCAATAAGTGCAGAAAAATCGTCACAAAATCGCAAACACACTATTCTCCCTCAAAAGTCATAGCCCTGCCAAATGTCATGAATTTGTCTGCATGCCGTGCCCGCTTTCCTGTGGCGCGATCCCGAGCCCGATGCAGCTTCGCCGGGTAATGTCGCGCAGCTTCCGAACACCCGATGAGTCGACGCGAGATCCCTCCGCCTGTAAAGCGGCGATGGTGAGCAATACATGGGAACGAGCAGAAGCAAGGACTAACGCGGATTAGTCTGAAGTTTTATAGTCGCAGGCCTTGCGGCAGTCCTCACAATACATGAGTCCGTCGTCGCAAACCCTGATGTTGACCACGGCCTGGCAGAGGCAGCAGAATTTTTCGCAATCGCACGAACCTTCGGCCTGGTCGCACTGTGCGCAGCGATACTTGGCGGAACCCGTTCCGGTACTCATGAAAATAATGTAGCGCGCCTGGGCCGCCGGCGTGAAATGACCTTGGTAATCGCCCATACGTTGTAAAGTGTAAAGAGAGGGTACAACGGCAACGCCCGATTTCTCCGTGGCCTATAATTCTCAGCAATGACCTTCCAACATCTGCTGGATGGCGCCGAGGTTCTCGCCCAGAACGGGAACCCCAGCGTCCATGGTGTGGAATACGATTCGCGGCAGGTCAAGCCAGGAACCGTTTTCGTGGCCATTCACGGGGAGACGTCTGACGGCAACCGTTTCATCGATCAGGCAATCCAGGCTGGAGCGGTCGCGGTGGTCACCGATTCCCCCGCCGAGCGGCCCCGCGAAGCCGTGGCATGGGCCGCGGTCCCGCATGGGCGGCGAGCTTTGGCGCGCCTAAGCGCAAATTTTTATAAACGTCCCGCCGAGCGGATTGCGATCACCGGAATTACCGGCACGAATGGGAAGAGCACGACCGCCTTTCTGGTCGAGTCGATCCTGACCGCTGCCGGGCGTAAGAGCGCCCTGATCGGAACGATTGAATATCATGTTGCCGGCCAACTCTATCCGGCGCCGCATACTACGCCGGAAGCGCTCGAACTTTCCCGTCTGCTGAATGAGGCGCTGGGACTGGGCGCAACCGACGCTGTCATGGAAGTTTCCTCGCATGCACTCGTCCAGGAGCGCGTATTCGGCGTGCCCTTCGACGTTGCGGTATTTACCAACCTGACGCGCGATCATCTTGACTATCACAAGACAATGGAGGGATACTTCGCCGCCAAGCGAGTGCTCTTCGAGGGGTGTGGCACCGACGCGCCCCGTGCCGCCGTAACTAACCTGGACGACGAGTATGGCGCGAAGCTGGCTGGGTTCTCTCGCAAGCACAGCGCTGTTACGCTAACCTATGGTTGGGAGCGCGGCGATTTCCAAGCCGAGAACGTCGACATCAGCCCGCGCGGCACGCGCTTCGACATGGTCACGCCGCAAGCAAAAGAAAAGATTGCCATCTTCTCCCCTCTGATTGGACGCGTGAATGTTTATAACATTCTGGCGGCGGCGGCCGCGTGTTATGCCCGCGGGTGCGAATGGCATGCGATTTCCCGCGGCGTTGAGTCGCTGACCCACGTTCCGGGAAGATTTGAACGCGTCGATTGCGGCCAGCCGTTTACCGTCGTCGTCGACTACGCTCACACCGACGACGCTCTGCGCAATCTGACAGCGCTGGCTCGTGAATTCGTTTCGCGCAGGGGAAGCTCCGGGAGAGTCCTGACGGTGTTCGGCTGTGGAGGCGATCGCGATCGCGTGAAGCGTCCGCTCATGGGCGAGGCAGCCGGACGCGGCAGCGATTTTGTGGTACTCACTTCCGACAATCCGCGCAGCGAGGATCCGCGAGCGATCATCAATGATGCTCTGGTGGGCCTGCAAAAGAGCGGAGTCAAATACACGGTAGAAGTCGATCGCCGCAAAGCGATTGCGCTCGCGCTCGCCGAAGCGCGTCCCGGAGATATGGTCCTGCTTGCGGGCAAGGGACATGAGAAGGTGCAAGTCACGCGCGCGGGATCATGTCCCTTTGACGATGTCGAAGTGGCGCGCGAGGCTTTGCGCGCATCAGGTTTTGAATGTGAACCAGCGCGCAGCGCAGGCAACCACGCATGAAGCTGTCGCTGGCGAAAATTGCCGAGTTCATATCCGCGCCCTCCGCCACAGGCCACTTAGGAACAGACGCCTCCGCTGTCCGTCAGAGCGATGATCCACGCCTGGACGTCGCCCATGGCTATTCCATCGACTCGCGGACGGTTGGGCAGGGCGAACTTTTCTTCGCGGTCAAAGGCGAGCGCCTTGATGGTCACGACTATGTGAACGCCGCTTTGGAAAAGGGAGCCGCAGCAGCGGTTGTCCGAAAAGATCAGCATCACCGCTATCCGGATGAAAGCCGACTGCTAGTGGTCGACGATACGCTGGTGGCCCTGCAAACACTGGCCACCGCGGTCCGAAAGTTGTGGGGCAAGCCCCTCGTGGGCGTTACCGGTTCGGCGGGGAAGACCACGACCAAGGAGGCCATCGCTCATGTGCTGGCCGCGCGCTTTCGCGTGCTTAAATCCGAAGGCAATTTCAATAATCATTTCGGCTTGCCGCTCATGCTTTTGAAGCTGGAATCCGAGCATGACATAGCTGTCATCGAAATGGGTATGTCGCATGCCGGCGAGATTCGCGCGCTGGCCAAGATCGCGCTGCCCGAGATCGGAGTGGTGACTAACGTCGCCCCGGTGCACCTCGAGTTTTTCGATTCTCTTGCCGGAATCGCGCGCGCAAAGTATGAATTGATCGAATCGCTCCCCGCCAGCGGAACCGCCGTGCTCAATGCCGACGACGAGTACGTTTCGCAATTCGGACGCGACTTCAAAGGTAGGGTCGTAACCTATGGAACGCGCGCGACAGCTGATATACGCGCTGAGAATATTCAGACTCGTGGAGCGGAAGGCTCGGACTTTGGGGTGGTCATGCCAGGCGCTCGCGAGCACGCGCGACTGCCACTGGTTGGAGAACACAACATTCTCAACGCCCTGGCTGCAGTGGCTGTCGGGGTGGCCCGAGGGCTGACGCCCTCGGAAGCAGTCGGCGCGCTGGCGACTCTTGCGCCGCCCGACAAACGCGGGCAGGTTCTCCAACTGGGTAACATCACCGTCATCAACGATTGCTACAATTCCAATCCGAAGGCGCTCAACGCAATGGTCGACGCCTTGGCGGCGATGAAGGCGGCGCGTCGCATTGTGGTTGCGGGAGAAATGCTTGAGCTCGGTCCAGCAGCAGAACAGATGCACCATGCCGCCGGTGAGCATATGGGCGAGAAGAAGATCGATGTGCTGCTGGGCGTTCGCGGAATGGCGGGGACAATGGTTGAAGGCGCACGCCACGCGGGAATGGAAGCGGAATTCGTGGCAACACCGGAGGAAGCTGGCGAGTGGTTGACGCGTGAAACGCGAGATGGCGACGTGGTTTTGCTCAAGGCTTCCCGTGGAGTGAAACTGGAAAAGGCTCTGGACACCTGGAAGGCGCGGCGCGACTCTCGAAACTGATTGCTGCGAAAGACGGAGGCTGATTGCTCTACTGGCTGTTGTTCGTCAAACTGCAACACTATGTTCCGCCTTTTCGCATCTTTCGCTACGTCACCTTCCGTACAGCATTCGCCAGCCTAACCGCTCTATTTACTGCGCTGATCGTGGGCCCGCTGGTTATCGGCCGTTTGCGCGAGTTCCAGATCGGGCAATACATTCGCGAAGAGGGTCCGAAGGCGCACCAGAAAAAAGCCGGCACGCCCACCATGGGCGGACTGCTGATCGTCATCGCGATCATTGTCCCCACACTGCTGTGGGCGGACCTCAGCAACCGCTTCGTTTGGATCGCCGTATTTTCCACCTGCGCGTTCGCGGCCATTGGATTCACCGACGATTACACCAAGGTCACGCGTCGTCGCAACCTCGGCCTGACCAGCCGCGCGAAGTTAGGATTGCAGATCGCCGCCAGCATCGTGATCGCCTCCATGCTGATCGCCATGCAGACCTATGGCATGTACTCCACCAAGCTGATCGTGCCGTTCTTCAAACAATTCCATCCTGATCTGGTGGTGCAGAGTCTGGAGCGTTTTCCGCATATTTGGTTCCTGGCGTTTCTTCCCTTCATCGCCTTCGTCGCCTTCGTGATCGTAGGTGCGAGCAACGCCGTGAATCTGACGGATGGCCTCGACGGACTGGCCATCGGATGCACCGTAATCGCAGCGGCCGCGCTGGCTGTCCTCACATACGTCAGCGGCCATGCAACTTTCGCGACCTATCTGGAATTGCAGCGCATGCCGCAGGTCGCCGAATTGACCATTTTCTGCGGCGCGATGGTGGGGGCATCCATTGGATTTCTGTGGTACAACGCGCATCCCGCGGAAGTCTTCATGGGCGACGTAGGGTCGCTGGCCCTGGGGGGCGCGATTGGCACCGTCGCCGTTATGATCAAACAAGAGCTGCTGCTGCCGTTCATTGGCGGCATTTTCGTGATCGAAGCGATCTCGGTGATCCTGCAGGTCGGCTCCTATAAGTTGCGCAAGAAACGCATTTTCAAAATGGCGCCGCTGCATCATCATTTCGAGTTGCTGGGCTGGTCGGAGTCGAAGATCATTGTGCGCTTCTGGATCGCGTCGTTAGTCTTCGCCCTGTTCGCCCTCACGACGCTGAAATTAAGATAGAGAGGTTTCAAAGTTTCAACGTTGCAAGGTTTCAGCCGAAAGCCCTGAAAACGTGAAACTTGCAGCCTTGAACTTGAAACCTTGAAACCTTCTTCTTCATGAAACTTAACGGGAAACGCGTGCTCGTGGTCGGCCTCGGCAAGTCCGGGGTGGCTTCGGCCCTGTTCCTGAAGGCGCAGGGGGCGCAGGTGACCGTCTCCGACACCAAGAGCGGCGACGAACTGCGCAATGAAATTCCAGTGCTACTCGATCACGGCATCACGGTCGAGACCGGCGGCCACGGCGACCGCACTTTTCGCGGTCAGGATTTGATCGTAGTCAGTCCCGGCATTCCGGTCGATGCGCCCCCGCTGGTGCAGGCCCGCGCTTTGGGAGAGGCTGTGATCGGGGAGATCGAACTCGCGGCGCAGTTCCTGCCCGGGCCGATCGTCGCCATCACCGGCTCGAACGGCAAGACCACCACTACCACATTGGCCGGCGAAATCATGACTGCCGCGGGATTCCCCGCGCTGGTCGGCGGCAACATCGGGACCCCAGCGATTTCGCTGGCCGAGCGTGCCCGGCCCGAAACCGTCATTGTGCTCGAGATTTCGAGCTTTCAACTGGAAACGATTCGGACTTTTCGTCCGAAAGTTGCGGTCATTCTCAATGTCACGCCCGACCATCTCGACCGCCATCGAACCTTCGAAGCTTATGTCGATGCCAAGGCGCGTATCTTTGAAAACCAGCAGGCGAGCGACTTCGCCGTGCTTAACGCGGACGACCCGACGTGTGTAGCAATGGCGTCACGGACGCGCGCACAAGTTTTTTGGTTCAGCCGTCAGAAAGAAGTCGAGGAAGGCGCATGGGTTCGCGACGGCAACATCGTATTCCGCACTGCCGGAGAGCAGCGCGAGATCATGCAAGTTTCCGAGATTCCGCTGAAAGGCGCGCATAATCTGGAGAACGTGCTGGCTGCAGTGTGCGCGGGCGCGCTCATGGGATGCGCTCCTGACAAGATTCGCCAGGCTGTGCGCGACTTCAAAGCGGTCGAGCACCGCCTGGAATTCGTAGCTACAATTCGCGGGGTGGATTATTACAACGACTCCAAGGCCACCAACGTGGACGCGACCATGAAGGCGCTGGAATCGTTTCCGGCGAACATCCACTTGATTCTGGGCGGCAAGGACAAAGGCAGTGACTATACGGTGCTCAATGACCTGCTTCGACAGCGCGTGAAGCGCGTCTACACAATCGGGGCGGCGGCGGCGAAGATCGAATCGCAAATAAGAGGAGCGGAAGTGGTGCACGCCGAGACGCTAGAGAACGCCGTCCGCAAAGCGGCTGCCCTGGCGCAACCCGGCGACGTGGTGCTTCTGGCTCCCGCCTGCGCCAGCTTCGATCAGTTCAAAAACTACGAGCACCGCGGCCAGGTCTTCAAAGAGATTGTGCGGAGGCCGGCCAGCGAACCCCCTAAATAATGGCCGCAGTTCACACTCTTGTCATCCTGAGCGGCGTCGTTTGCCGCGAAGGACCTCTGCAACTCGCACAGGAGTACACAGGTCCTTCGCTCGCTCAGGATGAAAACATCGAAGAGAACCAAAACAATCAACAATCAAAATTCAACAATCAACATTTCATTTTCCGCGTCTCCATGTCTCCGTGGTGAAATGAACTTCCCATGGCAAAGCGCGTGAGCGTCGACCGCTGGCTCTTTATCGTGACCCTGCTGCTGGTGTTTGTCGGGCTGGTGATGGTCTTCTCGGCTTCGGCGGTCATGGCCCGGGAGCGCTTCGGCTCGCCCTATGCCTTTCTGTCGAAGCAGTTGATCTGGGCGGTGGCCGGACTCGTCGCCATGGTCGTCGCCATGCGCGTCGACTACCGGCGTTACAAGCATCCCGCGCTAGTGTTTTCGCTAATGGGATTCACAACGCTCTTGCTGATCTCCGTGTTCTTTCTTGACCGCTCGCACAACACGCATCGATGGATTCATGCCGGCGGTTTTTCGTTCCAGCCCTCTGAGTTGGCCAAGCCGGTGCTGATTCTGTTTCTCGCATATTTTCTGGAGAATCGAGCCAAGACCATCGACGATGTGCGCAACACGCTTTTGCCGGCGGCCGCACCCGTGCTGGTGTTCTTGGGACTCATCGTGCTGGAGCCGGATCTCGGTACCGCGATCGCCTGCGCCGGAATCGCGGCCTGCATTCTTTATGTCGCTGGAATGCGTATGCGCTATTTCGGGTACGCGTTTGGAGCGTCGCTAGTCCCGCTTTATTTCTTGATTTTTCACGTCAGCTTTCGGCGTGCCCGCATCCTCGCGTTTCTGAATCCTTATGCCGACAGCCAGAAGACCGGCTTCCACATCATTCAATCGCTCATTGCCGTCGGCACTGGCGGGATAACTGGCACGGGCCTGATGGAAGGCAAGCAAAAGCTGTTCTACCTTCCGGAGCCGCACACGGATTTTATTTTCGCCGTGACTGCGGAAGAACTGGGCCTGGTCGGCGCCATGTTCGTGGTCACATTGTTCGCCATCTTCTTATGGCGCGGCATGCGCGTTTCGTGGCGCACCGAAGATGTTTTCGGTCGTCACCTGGCGGTTGGAATCACCAGCATGGTTGTTCTGCAGGCATTCATCAACATCAGCGTTGTGCTGGGAATGATGCCGACTAAGGGAATCCCGCTGCCGCTGGTCTCCTATGGCGGATCGTCGCTGTTCGTGACCCTTGCCTGCGTCGGCGTGCTGCTGAACATTACCAAGCAGGCAGAGTGAAACGGCAATTGTTGATTGCTGATTACTCCTCTTACCGGAGTCCGCGCCGCGCTCGGTTTTCAATCAACAATCAGCAAGCAACAATCAGCAATCATTTATAGTCACTGCATGCGCGCAATCCTGGCGGGCGGCGGCACCGGTGGACACGTTATTCCGGCGCTGGCTATCGCCAATCAACTCAAGAAAAGTTATGACGCCGAAGTGCTGTTCATCGGGACAGCGCGAGGGATAGAGAATCGGTTAGTCCCAGCTGCTGGATTTCCACTCCAACTGGTGCGGGTCGGGGCGTTGAAGAATGTAAGCCTGACGACTCGAATGAAGACGGCCTTCGATTTGCCGCGCGCCGTTTGGGACGCGGGCCGCATGTTGAATCAGTTCGCGCCCGACGTGGTAATCGGGGTCGGCGGATATGCTTCCGGCCCGGCGATGCTGGCGGCGGTGGTCAAGCACATTGCAACGTTAGCGTTCGAGCCCAACGTGGTCCCGGGATTTGCCAATCGAATGGTTGCACATTTTGTGTCGGGCGCGGCGGTGCATTTCGAGGAAACTGCGCAATATTTTCGTCATGCCCAGGTTACAGGCGTGCCAGTACGACAGGCGTTTTTCGAAATTGCGCCCAAGCGCGGCGGAGTTCCTACTGTGCTCGTGTTCGGCGGGAGCCAGGGCGCGCACGCCATCAACGATGCCATGATTCGCTGCCTGCCCGTTCTGCAACGCGAGGCCCCGGGGATTCACATCATTCACCAGACGGGCGAGCGTGACTATAATGACGCGCTGAACGCATATAAGTTGCGGAGCGAGTCGGCGGAGGTGTCGATGTTCATCGAGGATATGCCGGCGGCCTTTGCGCGCGCTGATTTAGTCTTGTGCCGCTCGGGCGCGAGCACAGTCGCGGAAATTGCGGCCGCGGGAAAGCCGGCGGTCTTCGTTCCGTTCCCGCGCGCCGCCGACGATCATCAGCGCGTCAATGCCGAAGTCCTGGCGCGGCACGGAGCCGCCGTGGTGGTCGAAGAGTCGAAGCTGGAAGGCGTCTGGCTGGCCGAAACCATCGCAGCGCTTCTGCAAGACTCGCATCGATTGCAGAAAATGAGCCAGGCCGCGCGCGAGTTGGCGCATCCCAACGCTGCGCGGGATATTGCGGCGATGGCGGCACGGGTAGCAGGAATCGAGTCCGAGACCGAGGCGTAAGCGAATGCCCGAAGGGGCCACAGGGGGCGCCGGAGTGAGAGGGATTCTTCGACTGCATGAGCGCTTCGCGTTCGCGAAGCACTCACTTCGCTCAGGATGACAAAAGATGTTCGCCAAAATTCAGCGCATCCATTTCGTGGGCATCGGCGGCATCGGCATGAGCGGCATTGCCGAGGTGCTGCTCAATCTCGGCTACAAAGTCTCCGGCTCAGATCTGAAGAGTTCTGCCGTGACCCAGCGCTTGGCCGGCTTGGGCGCGACGGTCTTCGAAGGACATCAATCGAAAAACGTTGGCGGGGCTGAAGTAGTGGTGACCAGTTCCGCGATTTCCGTCGAGAATCCTGAAGTCACCCAAGCCCACAGCCTGCACATTCCCGTGATTCAGCGCGCGGAGATGCTGGCCGAGTTGATGCGACTGAAATACGGCATCGCCATCGCGGGCATGCACGGAAAAACGACCACGACCTCAATGGTGGCGGCCGTACTGGCCGCCGGTGGCCTCGATCCGACTGTGGTGGTCGGTGGACGCGTCGATGCCCTGGGATCGAATGCGCGTCTGGGAAAATCGCAATACCTGGTGGCCGAGGCCGACGAAAGCGACCGGTCATTCCTCAAATTGTCCCCCATACTTTCTGTCGTCACCAACATCGACCGCGAGCACATGGACACCTACCGCAGCATGCGCGACGTGAAGAAAACGTTTCTCGACTTCATGGACCGCGTGCCCTTTTACGGAATGATTGTCGCCTGCAACGACGATCCCCAGCTACGACGCCTTTTGCCCAATGTCCAGCGCCGTACCGTAACCTACGGAACCAGGCGCGGCTCGGACTTTCTGATCAAGCTGTCTGAGCCGACGCGCCGTAAAGATCACCCCCCCCACCCTGTCGCAAAGGACGCGACAAGGATGGGGCACCCACTTAGCCGCTTCCGCGTAAACTATCGAAAAAACGATCTGGGCGAGTTCACGCTGCACGTGCCCGGCGTACACAACGTCTTGAATGCGACCGCTGCGATTGCGGTGGGCGTCGGTCTTGATATCAGCGTGGAATCAATCCGCGCCGCGCTCGACCAGTTCCGCGGCGTCGATCGCCGATTCCAGTTGCGCGGCCGAGCCGCCGGCGTCAGCGTCATCGACGATTACGGCCATCACCCCACCGAGATCAAAGCCACTCTGGCCGCTGCGCGCCAGTGCGGATTCCGCAAGATTCACGTCATCTTCCAGCCGCACCGTTATACCCGCACCCGTGATCTGATCGAAGAATTCACTACCGCCTTCGGCGACGCCGATTCCTTGTTCGTTCTCGACATCTACGCCGCGAGTGAGAAACCCATCGAAGGGGTCACGGGCGAAATCCTGGCAACGCGCATCCGCGAGAAAACCGCAAAGGATGGCGGTTACGCGGCCTCTCCCGCCGACGCGGTGGATGCAGCTGCAGCGATCGCGCTAGAGGGCGACATGATCCTAACCCTGGGCGCCGGCAGCGTCTCACAATTCGGGCCGATGATATTGGACAGACTAAAGGAACGGGAGGCCGTGCATGTGGGAAGCTAGCCGCTCCATACTTATCATCGCCTCACTCTGTCTTGCCACAACGTGTCTCGCACAGGAGTCGAAGGCAACGCCTCAGGACGGCGAATACGTAAGCCGCGATTTCCATTTCAAGAGCGGGGAGACTCTTCCCGAACTCCGGTTGCACTACAGGACTCTGGGCAAGCCCGAACGCGATGCTAAAGGGAAAGTGACCAACGCCGTTTTGATTCTTCACGGTACCGGCGGCTCCGGGCGGCAGTTCCTTACTCCACAATTTACGGACGTGTTGTTTGGCCCCGGTCAACTGCTCGACACGAACCGCTATTTCATTATCCTTCCTGACAATATCGGTCACGGAAAATCGAGCAAGCCGAGCGATGGCATGCACGCGCGCTTTCCTCAGTACGACTACGACGACATGGTGGCGGCACAGCGCGAGTTGCTGGAGAAAGGATTGAACGTCAATCATCTACGGCTGATTCTGGGCACCTCAATGGGCTGCATGCATGCTTGGGTCTGGGGAGAAACCTATCCCGACTTCATGGATGCACTGATGCCGCTAGCTTGCTTGCCGGTGCAAATCGCCGGACGGAATCGCCTATGGCGCGAGATGGTCATCGACGGCATCCGTCAGGACCCGGAGTGGAAGAATGGAGACTACACGAGCGAGCCCCGCGCAGCATTACAGATCGGAGCTGATTTCTTACTCATTGCGGGGAGTGCGCCCCTCCCGATGCAGAAAAGTCTTCCCACTCGCGATGCCGCCGACCAGTACTTGGACGATTCGATGAAACGCATCACCGCAACCCTGGATGCCAATGACTTCCTCTACGCCGTCAGCGCCTCGCGCAATTACGATCCTTCGGCGCGGCTGGAAACGATCAACGCCCCGGTTATGTTCGTGAATTCCGCCGATGATTTCATCAACCCCCCGGAGTTGGGAATAGCAGAGCGCGAAATCAAGCGGGTAAAGAACGGCCGCTTTGTGTTGATCCCGGCTTCCGAGCAGACTCACGGCCATGGCACCCACACCTGGGCCGCGCTCTGGCAACAGTACTTGAAGGAACTCCTGGTGACTTCTACACAGAGGCTGGGGTGCCCGTAACGGGCCTTGCGGCTCGACCCGTTTTCCTGGGAACTTTCCTGCACCCCGGTTCGTATCTTCCCTTGCTAACGGATTGAAATCCCCTTCGTCTATTCATTCATAAGGGGTTAAGCCTATGAAAGCAAATCAAGCATGGGGATGGCTGGCGGCAGGCGTACTGGCGGCCGGGTTGAACGCAAACTATTACGATGGCGGCTTTCAGTGGGCGCACCGCATTGCGGATCGGGTCGAGCAGAATTCAGCCACTGTACTGTCTCTGGCTTCGGGACAAACCGACCACTTCCTGACCGAAGCCCGGATGCTGTCCGCACGCAATCACAATGCCTCTTGCCCGCTGTCCGCCACTCTCGGGCGGGCCCAGACACAGATCGCCCGTGCCCAGGCGGGCTTCGATCGTTTCGAAGCCATGTCGGACAGGCAAGAAGCTCAATTAGCGAAGCTCCAGGCGAACCGGGCCCGCAGGAAAGCGGAGATCGCAGTTAACCCCGTCCAAGTTCGCATGGTGATGGCCGCTTTCGCTCCCATGCTCCGGTCCATCCCTAGTCCTGCAGTTTGTCCCCGCGTGCGGGTGAACATTCCGCAGCTGCCGATGATGAAATTGCCTCCGATGCCGGTGGTCCACATCGAGACCGCGAGTGCTGGTCCGGTCTAACCGGAACTGACTGAAGCCTCCTGCAAGAAAGAAAAGATGGGCGCGGAAAACCAGCCGCGCCTTTTCATTTTTGTCATTCCGAGGACCGAAAGCAAGGAGCGCTTGCCCTGAGCCAGTCGAAGGGAACCTGCTTTCTCTCGCTTCCTGCAAACCGGCAGATTCCTCCGCCCACGCTGCGCTCGGCGTCGGAATGACAAATCACCTGGGCCTCGGTGCCCAACCGGGTTCCTCTCTGTGCAAATCCTCTAACTTTTTGTCTATCTCAATCCGAGAAATGCGGCTATATTGAAAAAGCTCAGCGATTCCTTGGCGACAACTGACCTGGACTGATGGCGCGGAAATCCAGCGGCACCATCTTGCAGGAAGAGTTGTACCCACCCAGCGCTCAGCCTGCGCGCGAGGAGCTCGACGACGCGCGTCTGGTCGACCTGGATGTATCCGAGGAATCTCCCTTCCTGCGCGGGCAAAAGCGCGTCTCCGCCCGCCGCAGCTCAATTCCAAAGAAAACTGCCAGCCGGCTGATGTGGGCCTGCCTCGTCGTCGCAATTCTCTGCGTCGCCGCAATCGCTTCCGCAGCTCTGTATGAATATAGCGAGCGCTCCTGGCGCTTCCGCGTGGAGTCGAGCGACAACATCGAAGTCGCCGGCATGCAGAACGTGACCAAGGCGCAAATCATGGAAGTGATGGGCGCCGATATCGGACGCAACATTTTTTTCATCCCGCTGACCCAGCAAAAAGTGCAACTCGAACAAATCCCGTGGGTGGAATCGGCCAGCGTGATGCGCTTCGTCCCTAATCGGCTCAAGGTGGAAATCCAGGAGCGCACGCCGGTCGCGTTCGCTCGCGTGGGCCCGCGAATTTTCCTGATCGATGCGGGCGGAACTCTGATGGAACTGCCGCAAAAACACAAATATTCCTTCCCGGTCATTCTTGGCATGAATCCCGGCGAGCCGCTCTCGACGCGCGCCCCGCGTATGAGGGCCTATAACGAACTGGTGCAGGAACTGGATTCCGGAGGTGCTCGCTACTCGCAGGATCTGAGCGAAGTGGATCTCAGCGATCTCGAGAATTTAAAGGTTCGCGTGAACGATCCGGCCGGCGACGTCTTAGTGGAACTCGGTTCCTCGGAGTATCTGAAGCGTTACAAAACCTATGTCAGCCACGTGCAGGAGTGGCGTCAGCAGTTTCAAAAGCTGGAATCGGTGAATCTGCGTTACGACAAGCAGGTGATCGTGAATCCTGAAATAGAAGGAAAGCCCCGACAGTCTGCGCTATCAGCCTCGGCGGCAAGAGCGGCGGCAGCCGCGGGCGTGAAGCCGGCAGCTTTGATTACCCGCGTGAGTCCTCACGACCGGTCTCTTCCCAAGCCGGCGTTTGAGTTGACTGAGAAAAAACTGGAATCGGCAGCTACGAAGAAGGCGGTGGCGAGAGCGAAGATCAAGAAGGTAAAAGCGGGCAAAAGTGCGGGCTGGAAAAAAGTGGCGGCGAAGGCTTCCGCTTCGGGGCCTAAGGCTGCAGCAGCCACAGCGCACGTCGCAACCCACAAGCCGGAGGTCAAGAAGCAATTCCCTTCGTCGACGCTGGTGCACCCAACGATCCCCAAGCCGAGTCCGGCAATCGCCAAGCAGCAATCCAGCACGAGTTCAGATTGATTGAGGGCTTTATCGAAAACGAGTGATCGGGAATGAGTTTATCGAGAATAAGTTTAGCGACAACGGGGAATTCATAAGCGATGGGGAACCAGCAGGGAAATTTTCTAACCGCGATTGACGTAGGCAGCGCCAAAACCTGCGCGCTGATGGCGGAGTTCACCGACAGCGGCCTGCGCTACCGCGGACACGGCGTGGCCGAATCGCGCGGCTCGCGCAAAGGCGTCATCGTCGAACTCGATAAAGCGGTGGCGGCGATCCAGAAAGCGGTCGAGGCCGCGGAAGACATCGCAGGCGCAGCCGTGGAACAAGCCATCGTGGGTATCGGCGGAGTTCACGTCCGCGGTATCAACAGTCACGGCGGCATCAGCCTGGGCACACGTCCGCGCGAAATCGGACGCGACGAAATCAAGCAGGCGGTCGACCGGGCCCGCGCCATTCCTTTGCCCAACGATCGCGAGATACTGCATCTGCTGCCTCAGGAATTCATTCTCGACGATCAGTCCGGAGTTCACGATCCCCTGGGCATGATGGCAGCACGCCTGGAAGTTCGCGTCCACATGGTGACCGCGGCGACCAGCGCGACGCAGAACGTGATTACTGCAGTGAACAAGGCGGGAGTCCATGTCGACGACACCGTATTCGAACCGCTTGCCGCGGCCGACTCGGTACTGCGCAACGACGAACGCGAAATGGGAGTTTGCCTGGCAGACATCGGCGCCGGCTCCACTGAGCTCGTCGTGTTTCAACAAGGCGCCGTCTTTCACACCGGAGTGATTCCGGTGGGCGGCGATCACTTCACCAGCGATCTGTCAGTGGGACTGTGCACGCCGCTCGCGGAAGCGGAAAAGATCAAGAAAATTTATGGCAACGCAATCGTGACTTTGATTCCCGAAGGCAATGAAGTCGAGGTTCCGTCCGTGGGCGACCGCCCATCGCGGCTGCTGCCGCAGCGCCTGGTTGCCGAAATTTTGGAACCACGCGCCCGCGAGCTCTTCGAGATGATGCGCGAGACCCTGCGTCACAGCGGCATGTTCGATGTCTGCCTCGCCGGCATCGTGCTCACCGGCGGAGCTTCGCGGTTACCGGGAATTTTCGACGTGGCCGAGTCGGTGCTGCGCCGCTCAGTGCGCCTTTCGTGGCCCGCCCCGCTCGCCAAAATGCCATCGACATTGTCCGAACCTGAATTTGCGACGGTCCTGGGCATGGTGAACTATGGCCAGCGTGCCCGCATCGCGCGCGGCCTCCAGGAAGATCGCTGGGGATCGAGACTGAAAGCGTTGTTGGTAGGAAAGGGAGCGTAAGGCAAGGTTCGAAGGTTTCAAGGTTTCAATGACCTTGAAACCCTGAAACCTTGAAACTTTGAAACTTCGTACAAGGTGGAAGCAATGAAAAATGATTCAGGTATTCGCATCAGCTTTAACGAAGAGGCCCGCAACGACGCCAAGATTAAAGTCATCGGCGTGGGCGGCGGCGGCGGCAACGCAGTGAACCGCATGATCGATGCCGGAGTTGAAGGCATCGAGTTCATCGTCGCCAACACCGACCTGCAGGCGCTCCGCATGTCGCACGCGCCCGTCAAACTGCAACTTGGCGTGAAGTTGACGAACGGCCTGGGCGCCGGGGCGAATCCTGAAGTCGGCCGTAAAGCCGCGCTCGAAGACTCCGACAAAATTATCGAAGCCCTGGAAGGCGCGGACATGGTCTTCGTCACCACCGGCCTTGGCGGGGGTACCGGCACCGGAGCCGCCCCCATCATCGCCTCTTTAGCTTGTGAAATGGGCGCGCTCACGGTTGCGGTCGTCACTAAGCCTTTTTCGTTTGAGGGCAAACGCCGCATGCAACAGGCCGAGCGCGGCATCGCCGAATTAATGGAATCGGTCGACACCACCATCGTCATCCCCAACGAAAAACTTCTCGCCGTTGCCGAGGACGCCGGCTTCTTCGAATCCTTCCGCATCGCCGACGACATTCTTCGCCAGGGCGTGCAAGGCATCTCCGACATTATTACCATCCCCGGCATCATCAACCGCGACTTTGCCGACGTGAAAACCATCATGGCTCGCATGGGTTATGCCGTGATGGGCACGGCCTCCGCTAGCGGCGGCAAGCGCACGATCGAAGCCGCGCAAAAAGCTATCGCATCTCCGCTGCTCGAGGCTGGAGCGATCGATGGCGCTCGCGGCATCCTCATCAACATCACAGGTTCCGCTTCGCTCAAGCTGGCCGAAGTGCAGCAGGCGTGCTCGATCATCCAGGGTGCCGCGCACGAAGACGCCAATATCATCTTCGGCGCCGTCTTGGACGAGAAAATGAAGGATTCGGTAAAGATCACCGTCATCGCCACCGGTTTCCGCGAGGCCCCGTGCGCCCGGCCACGCCCGCAAGAAACCCGCGCCTCCTTCGCCGCCGCCCATGAGGACGCCATGGAATTCCCCGAGGAGCACGGATCGCGCGATCCCAGGCCTGAGCCCACGTCTAAACACATCATGGAGAGCGCAGTGTCGGACGCCGGCTTAGCCGACGACAGCGTTTATGCGGACCATGTACCGCCAGTCCCGATGCACGCCTCCGATCGCGCGCCCGGCGATGTGATTTCGCTGGACACCATGCGCGACAACCTTCGCGGAGCCATCGTCAGCAACTTCGAGCAAGACGATCTCGACGTTCCCGCGTTTCTGCGCAAGCGCAACGAAGTGATGTAGGCCGAAACATGTCGAACCGTGTCGAAATATGTCGAACGATGTTTGACGACTTGCGTCAGGGCTGTGCCGGCGAAGCCGCGCCCGCAGTGCAAAAGTCTTTCACCTAAGGAGAAGTATCCTTCCAGTAACTAGGTAATGCGTTACCGGAGGGGTCGGGACTCCGGTAATCTATGCTATCTCTTTATTCCATAATAAGTTATAGCAGTAACCAGATTAACCAGCAGCCAAACTTTTCCGTTGCCAGCGACCGGCTAAGTCTCGTACTATCACCGAAGTCGAGTAGTTGTGGCGGGTTACTGCTGGTTGGCACGGTTCGTGCATCGAATTAGCAAGCGTCCGGGGAGCGAGATCAACAAGATGTTCACAGGAAAGAGCCTTCTTCGTCTATTACTGGCCCTGAGCGCTTCTCTGCTTTTGGCGGGCACGAGCTGGGCGGCGCACATCAGCACCAGCGCGCATCCGCAGACCAAGTCTAAGACGCCTGCAAGGAAAGTCAGCGAGAGCCAGCGCACCCGTCGCCGCATGCGCCACCTTGCGCGCAGCCGGAGCGCGACCCTCACCCACGCTTCCGTAAGCACGCGCCGACGCCGCTATTACGAACGCTTTCATATGAGTTCGTTCGCCGAAGACATTGCCTCCGGCGACCTGACGGCTGGCGAAGATCCGGTGGTGCGTCAGGCCGCGATTGACGCGCTCGGCAACATGAACGGTACAGTCGTCGCAATCGAGCCTACCAGCGGACGCGTGCTGGCCATGGTGAACCAGAAACTGGCTCTTTCGAGCGGCGCGCAACCCTGCTCCACGATTAAACTTTCCGTGGCCCTCGCGGCACTGAGCGAAGGCCTGGTCTCCAAGGAAACTGAGGTCGCTCTCGGTGGCCGCAGCCGCATGAATCTGACCACGGCGCTTGCCCGTTCCAATAACGCCTATTTCGAGGCCCTTGGACGCAAGCTTGGTTTTGAGAAAGTCGCCTACTACGCCCACGAATACGGGCTTGGCGAACTTGCGGGATACGACATTCCCGGCGAACAAATAGGCAGCTATCCCGACGAAGCGATTCCGGAAAAGCTCGGCGGCGTAGGCAAAATGTGCTCATTCGGCGAAGGCGTCTCCATGACGCCGCTGCAGTTGGGCGCGATGGTTTCGGCGATTGCCAACGGCGGGACGCTCTACTATCTGCAGCATCCCACAACTCCCGACGAGGTAGCCGGCTTTCAGCCTCGTGTCAAGCGCCAGCTCGACATCGCTCCGCTCATTCCTGAACTTTCCGATGGCATGGCTGGAGCGGTGCAATACGGCACGGCCCGCAGCCTGCGCGTGAACTTCAACGAAGAAGAAATTCTGGGCAAAACCGGAACCTGCTCGCACGATGGAACCCGCTTCGGCTGGTTCGCCTCCTACGCCAACACCAGCGTGGGCCGCGTTGTAGTCGTCGTCTTCCTGCAGGGCGGACGCCCCACCTTCGGCCCCAAAGCCGCCGAAATTGCGGGACGCATGTATCGCAACATGTACGATCACAATTTCTTCATCGCTACCCACGGCTGGCCTTCCGACTCGGCTGCAGTAAAGCCAGTTAGCACCACTCCGTGAAGCCATTTTCAACTCTTTTCCTAGGGACGTAGCTCCGCTACCTTATCTTTATCTTTTTGTCTCCAGATCTTTTTGTCTCCAGCGCTCAATCGCCGCAGCTTTCGGGACTTCCGATATCCCGCATTTCTACACAGATAATTCCCAACCTGTCAGCACCGCCTCCGCGTTTCTTGTCGATTTCTAATAAAAGAGAAACGTCAGCCCAGCCGATGTGCTCTGAAGAGATGCGCGGACGTGGGAAGTTCCTGTCTGCGCGTCGACGCCGGGGCCGTAGAGTCGAATGCCGTAAAGTGGGGAGGCCTCTACGTCGGGACCGTCAAAAACGCCCAGCCTAAGGCTGGGCGTTTCAGCTCTGAAATACTCGAAAACCAAAAAACCTCAGCTCCGTTGTCCGCGCCCCTTGCTTTCATCGCTGGCGATGACGCCGTCTTTAATGTGTATCACCCGGTGCGCATACTCCGCGATATCGCCTTCGTGCGTGACCAGAATAATCGTATTCCCCTCCGCATGCAGCCGGTCAAACAGCGCCATGATCTCCACGCCGGTTTGCGAATCCAGGTTCCCCGTGGGTTCGTCCGCCAGAATAATCGAAGGCTTGTTCACCAACGCGCGGGCGATGGCGACGCGCTGCCTCTGCCCGCCGGAGAGTTCATTCGGTTTGTGGCTCATGCGGGCTTCCATGCCCACGGCCGCGAGGGAACCCTTGGCGCGCTGCATCCGCTCTTCGGTAGGAATGCCGGCATAAATCAAGGGCAATTCCACGTTGTGCAGCGCCGTGGCACGGGCCAGCAGGTTAAACGTTTGAAATACGAATCCAATTTCCTTGTTGCGAATGCGCGCCAGTTCATCGTCATCCAACTCGCTGACCAGTTGGCTGTTCAGCCAGTACTTTCCCTGCGAAGGCGTATCCAGGCAGCCAATCAGATTCATCAGCGTCGACTTGCCCGATCCCGACGGCCCCATAATGGCGACGTATTCATTGCGCTGAATACGCAGATTCACTCCGCGCAGCGCGTGCACCTGCTGTTCCGATCCCATGTCGTAAGTCTTCCAAAGATCTTCAGCCGCAATCATGCAAGATTCAGGCGGCGCTAGGTTCGCGATGTTGGGCATACTGATGACTTCTGCGGTTGCCATGTTTTTCTCCTGGTCCGATGCCACTGACCTCTCCCGATCGTTGGATTCAGTACGTCTGCCTGCAGGCTCCCTTTTCCGAGACTCCGTTGTTCTAAACTAAGTTCCTGAACTAAGTTCTAAACTCAATTACCGGTTCGAGACCCTTTCGGCTTTCCCTTTTGGACGTACCACCCCGGCTAAGGTCATGACTCTTCTTCTTCCTTCTTGGGAACCGAGTTGTCAATCTTCACGCTGCTGCCCGGACGCAATGTCCGCAAGACCTTGTAACTCCCTGTAATCACTTCGTCCCCGTCCTTCAGTCCGTCCAGCACTTCAATATCTGTCGTGCCCGTAATTCCCGTCGAGACGGGAACGAAGACCGCCTTTTTATTGCGGATGACGAACACCCCCTGCACGTCATCCTCTTTCTTTCCCTTGGATGCGACTTCCTTGGGCACAGGTGCCGCCGCGTGCACCGAACCCGGAGGATTATTCTGCTGCTCGATCTGCGCCTTGCTCCGCAACGTCAGTGCCTGGATCGGCAAAGCCAGCGCATTGCTGCGAGTTGCCGTCGTAATCTTGGCGGTGGTAGAAAGTCCTGGTCGCAAATCCATCGGCGCATCCTGCAGGTTCACCACAACTTTGAAGTCTTTGGCCTCTTCGCTGGCGGTGGTCTGCTGCGACGTGGAAACACCGCTGGAGCGGACGATTGCGTTGTCCCCAATTTCAGAAACCGTGCCATGAAAAATCTTCTTAGGAATAGCGTCGATGGTGACTTCGGCGGGCTGTCCCAGGTGCACATTCACAATATCGGTTTCATCCACCTTGACTTCAGCGGTAATCACCGACATATCGGCAATCGTCATCAGCGTGCTGCCCGGTGCGTTCTGGATGCCCATGACCACCGTCTCGCCCTCGCGCACCGGCAGGTTCGTGACTACACCATCATAGGGCGCGTTATAACTCGTCTTCTGCAGCACATCGGTCACGCGAGTCAAATTTGCGCGGTTCTGGGTGATATGCCTGTCGGCCGAATCTTTCTGCGCCTTGGCTTGCGCCACGCGAGACTGCGCTTGCGCCAATCCCGCGTCCGCGGTAGCCCAGGCATTTCTACGGCTGTCGAAATCCGACTTGGCGATCAGGCCGTCTTTGAACAGGCTCTGGGCGCGTTCCCAGTCCATCTTGTTGCGTTCGTAGTCGGCTTGGGCGCGCACCAGGTCGGCCTGCGCCGTCTTGAGGTTGGCGTCCGCCGCCAGTGCGTCGGTCTGCGCCGCCTGCAAAGATGCCTCGTTGGCATTCACATCCGCCGATGACTGAACGTTCTCCAGTTGCGCCAACAATTGACCCTTCTTCACGTGATCGCCCTCTTTCACATACAAGTGGGTGATCTTGCCAAACGCGTTTGCCCCGACATTGACGTAATTCTTCGGTTTGATCTCACCCGAAGCGCTCACCACCGTTGCCAGATCCTGCCGCTGCACTTTCCCGGTCTGTACGGTCGTCACGTTCTTGCTGCTCTGATGAACGGTGAAGCCGACAATAATTGCGAGCAGAACTGCTATGCCAGCTCCAATTGCAATCTTTTTCCAAGGTTTCATAACTCCTGCCACCATCCGGGTAATTTATTTCCCGCAGAAGGCCAGCTCCTGATACCAACTATATGGGCGCAAAATGGCCTCCGCAGCCTCGGGTAGGGTGACGGGCACACACCGTCTGTTACGATCCTGGCGCTCAGAAAGTTCCCGACAGGAATAGAAATGGAGGAGTGCCCGATACCCGTTGCGCGTGGGAAATAGCTACCGCCACCGGAACCGGGATCATTATAGCCCGACCGCCCGCTTTGACGGCCACACATTTGCTCCCCCTCCGGGCAACTCGGAGCAACAGCCCCAGCTTCTAAGCTACACGGCTGTACTTTAATCGATTCTCCGGGCACGACTTAACCTTGCTTTCACACGACGAACAGGCCTAAAATAGCCAGACTAGTTGTCAGCAGGAGTCCCTCTCATGTTCCGGGTAGTGTCACATCAAGCTGTTCTCCGAACTCTGTTCGTTTCTGCGGGTCTGTTGGTTGCTGGCGCCGCCGCGCAACAACCGGATCTGAAGCCTGCCGACAGGCCCACGAACGACGCTGTCGCCGCGCAGTCCCAACCCGCTCAAACAGAAGCCGCGCCGGCGAAGCCTGCTCCCGATGCCGTCGATCCCCTCAAGCGCCCCACCAACGAGAAACAGAAAAAGAAGAACGAGCGGGCGCTCAAACAGGAATTAAGCCGTCCGTATAAAAAGTGGCTGGAAGAAGACGTCGTCTGGATCATCACCGACGAAGAGCGCGCCGCTTTCAAACAGCTCTCGAATGACGAAGAACGCGACAATTTTATTGAAGCCTTCTGGCAACGTCGCGACCCCACTCCCGACACCGAAGAGAACGAATACAAAGAAGAGCATTATCAGCGTATCGCCTACGCCAACGAACACTTTGCGGCAGGCGTCCCAGGCTGGAAAACCGATCGCGGTCGCATGTACATCGTCTTTGGCAAGCCCGATGAAATCGACTCCCATCCCTCGGGCGGAAGCTACCAGCGTCCCATGGAAGAAGGCGGCGGCGAGACTTCGACCTTCCCCTTTGAAGACTGGCGCTATCGCTACATCGAAGGCATCGGCCAGGAAGTCATCATCGAGTTCGTCGACAATTGTATGTGCGGCGAATATCACATGACCCTGGATCGCTCCGAAAAAGACGCGCTCCTGCAAACGCCGAACGCAGGCCTGACTCTTTACGAGCAAATGGGGATGGCCAATAAATCGCAGCGGTTCTCAGGGAACGGACTGGAGCGCTTAGGCGCTGGTCCCGAGACTTCCATGCTGCAGACCAAGGAGTTCGATCGCTTAGAGCAGTTCGCCAAACTGCAGGCTGCTCCGAAAGTCAAGTTCGCGGATCTCGAGGAGGAAGTAAATTCCAAGGTCATCCTCAATCCCATGCCCTTCGATGTGCGTGCCGATTTCGTGAAGGTCACCAGCGATATGGTGCTGGTACCGATCGCTCTGCAGATGAAGAATCGCGACATCACATTCGTCAACAAAGACGGCATTCAACGCGGAACGGTGAACATCTTTGGCCGTCTGACCACTCTTACCGGGAAGGTGGTTCAGACTTTCGAAGACACGGTGCAAGTGGATGTTCCGGCCGAACTTCTGCCCCGCACAGCCGAGAATTCTCAGATTTATACCAAGGCATTGCCGCTGCGACCTGGTCTGTACAAACTCTACGTTGCGGTGAAAGATGTGAATGGAGATCGCAAGGGCACTTGGAGCCGCAGCATCAAAGTTCCTGAATTCTCCGATGACAAGCTCTCCACCTCGAGTCTGGTTGTCGCCGACGTGATGGAGCCGGTTCCCACCAAGGATATCGGTACCGGCAACTTTGTCATTGGGACCACCAAGGTCCGGCCCCGTGTGGCCCCCGCCAGCGGCAAGCCGGCTCTATTCAAGAGGGATAAAGATCCTAAACTGAATTTCTGGATGCAGGTCTATAATCTGGGCGTGGACGAGAAGACGCACAAGCCTTCTGCCACGTTCGAATACGAGATCACGAACCTTGCGACCAACAAGCAGGTGGTTCAGAAGACCGAAACCACCGATACCATGGGCAACATCGGTGAACAGGTGACGCTGCAGAAATCGATCGTGGCTGCCAATCTGCAGCCCGGAACTTACAAGATCGAAATCAAGGTCAACGACAACATCTCGAAGCAGACCGTGAATCCGTCGGCATTGTTTGCCGTGGAGTAAACGAGCGTGGAGTAAACCAGTAAGAATAGTAAGAATTAAGAATAAACGAGCTGACTCCCTGCGGTTCCCCCCAGGGGGTGGGGTGGAATGAGACTGCAAAAGCTTAGAGTGCGACATCTTGGAACTTGGGCGATCCTGGTAGGGCTATCGCTTCCTGTTTGGGCCGCCGAGCAGCCCGGAGCGATCTCGGGATACGTTCGCAATAACTCTGGCATTCCTCAGATGGGCGCCGTCGTTCAGATTCTCGGCGCCGCCAATCGCGGCCTCACCGTCTTTACCGACGGCGCCGGTTACTACACTGCCACCGGATTGTTGCCCGGTTTTTACACGCTGAAAGTCACCGCACCTTCTTTTCTCCCCGCATTGCGCGAAAAAGTCGGACTCCACGCAGGCGCCAGCCTCAACGTGAACGTAACTCTGAGCACGCTGCTGGGCGTCATGCAGCTCGGTCCTATCCGTCCTGTTCCCGATGAAGATGACTGGAAGTGGACTCTGCGCTCGGTGGCGAACCGCCCCATTCTGCGCGTCTTTGACGATCCTATTTCCAACGGCATAACCGAACCAGCCGAGAAGCAAACCCACGAGATGAGCGGCACTCTTTCTTTCCTCGCGGGCTCAGCCGCCGGCGGTTACGGTACCGGCTCCGACATGAGCACCGGTTTCACTCTCGAGCGCTCGATCTTTGCCGACGGACATCTCTCCCTCAGCGGCGACGTCGGTTACGGCAGCACCCTCCCAGCAGGCGTGTTGCGCACCACATATTCCAGTCGTCTGGCTGACGGCTCCACGCCTACGCTCGGACTGACCGTACGCCGCTTCTCTCCGTCCGACCCGAACCTGCATAACGCCGCCCTGCAGTCGCTGGCTCTTTCCGCGAGCGATGACTTCACGGTCGCCGACGTGTTGGAGCTGAAATTCGGCAGCGAGCTCCAGACCGTCCAATTCCTCGGCCGCGCCACTGCCTTTCGCCCCTACGGTTCGGCGCATTTACATCTTTCACCCAACACGGTTCTGGAATACGACTACGCCACCTCTCGTCCGGACCTGCGCACCGAGAAAGGTTTCGATTCTTCGCCCGCCGATCTCAGTGAATCGAATCCGCGAGTCAGCTTGCTGGCTTTTGCTCCCAAGATCGAGAGCGCCCATCATCACGAGTTAAGCGTGTCCCGGCGCATCGGCAAGAACAATCTGCAGGTCGCCGCCTACTCCGACCGCGTCGTCGATCCCGCGCTTCTCGGTACCGGTGAAGTCACGGCTGCCGGCGGATTCCTTTTACCCGACGTCTCTTCGGGAACCTTCACCTACGCCGGCAAGAAGCTCGATACCAACGGCCTTCGCGTCGTTCTGCAGCACAAGTTCTCCGACGACCTCACAGCCACCCTCGACTACGCTTTCGCCGGCGTGGTTGATTTATCGAAGCCCGATGTCACTTTGAAGCAGGCCCAGCAGTATCTCAACACCGTGCGCCGCCAAGCCATTGCCGCCAAGTTGAGCGGAACCGCTCCCCACACTCACACTCGTTGGATCGCCTCCTACCGCTGGGTCAACGGCTCTGCCCTCACTCCGGTAGACATGTTCAATGCTTCTCCCGGCCAAAGCGAGCCTTTCCTGAATATCTTCCTGCGCCAGCCACTCCCCAGCCTGGTCGGCCACATGGAAGCCATGATCGATGTGCGCAATCTCCTGGCAGAGGGCTACATCCCCGTGCTCGGCCGCGACGGCCAGACTCTTTATCTTGTCCAAGCCGCCCGCTGCGTCCGCGGCGGCGTCTCGTTCACGTTTTAAGCGCTGAGGGATTGGCGGTTTATCTTCACTGTCAAAAGCTTTTGCATTCAAACTTTTAACCGGCATCATCAGAAAAATCGATTCCCACCGCTCCTTTCCAAAGACCGTTCGAAAAACCATACCTGTTTCCATATTTCAATACAGCAAATTCCGTATTTTTGTATCCCTATAGCGCCAGCTGCTTTGCAAATTATTGAAATACATAACCTTACACAATCGCAGTTTTGGCTGGAAAAATGCCCACTTACTTCTACATCGATAGTTCCAGCTTGGGGCGAACGTTCAGCCCAAATCGACTTCCCAGTGAGGGCGACAATGGAGATGCACATGCGACGTTGGTTCGGTCTTATTCTTGCAACCAGTCTGGTGGCGGTCAGCGCCTACGGCCAGACCTTCCGTGGTTCTATCAACGGCACAGTCACTGATCCGTCCGGAGCAGTAGTGCCGGGGGCAAGCGTCAAAGCTACCAACGACGCTACGGCGGCGGTTCACGAAGCCACCACCACCAGCGGTGGCGAGTTCTCCTTCCAGGATCTGAACCTCGGCACCTATACTATTACCGTCACGGCCGCCGGCTTCAGCCCAGTCACGGTGGAGAAGATCGACGTGACCGCTGGCGGCGCCTATACACTGCCCGTCAAGCTAAGAGTCGGATCCGCCGGCACGTCAGTGGAAGTTTCCGCTGCCGCATTGTCCCTGGACACCACCACCGCCGCGCAGGACAACACTCTTACTACCGAAGCGGTTGAGGACGTACCCATGAACGGGCGCGACTTCACCCAATTTGCCGCCGTTCAGCCTGGCTACGGTGGGTACTCCGTCGGCGGCTTCGGTTCGCTCAACGGCACCCGCGCCAACCAGATGAACTGGCAAATTGACGGTGTCGACAACAACGATTTCTGGCACAACATTCCAGCCGTGAACCAGGGCGGCGTCTCCGGCATCGCCGGCGTCATCATGCCGCTGGATGCCATCGACGAATTCGGCGCCCAGACCCAATCCTCCGCCGAAGGCGGACGCAACGCTGGCGGAATCGTCAACGTCATTTTAAAGTCCGGCAGCAACCAGCTTCACGGCAGTGCCTACTACTTCAATCGCAATACCGCTTTCGGCGCGGCCACGCCGTTTTTCAACCCGAGCACCCTCCCGGCCGGCGTCTCCCACGCCAAGCCTCCGCTGCGGAATGAGAACTATGGATTCTCGCTCGGCGGCCCAATTTTCAAGGACAAGACATTCTGGTTCGTCACGTTCGAGCGGCAGAAATACACCATTGGCCTTTCCGGGCTTAATACGGAACCTTCGCAGGCCTACCAGGCAGACGCTCTCGCTTTGCTTGCCGCCAACGGCATCCCGGAGAGTTCGATCTCAAAGCAGATGGCTGCCAACTTCTGGCCGAGCTACATCAACGCCCTGCCGGCGCAGCCCAGTAATTATTTTGCTACCAACCCTTCGCTCGGCTACAGCTATAACGGCGTCATCAAGCTCGACCACAACTTCAACGACAAAGAACACCTATCCGCCCGCTGGTTCGGAGGACAGGGCGACCAGATCGCACCGCTCGGCGGAAGCGCGGCCTTGGCGACCGCGAGCTCGAATTTGTCGTACTACTTCGAAAAGGCGCCCATCCACGTATACAACTACGCCATCACGCTGAATTCCGTCATTACGCCTCGCATGACCAACCAGCTTCTGTTTGGCGTCAACTATTTCAACCAGGTGTTCAACGACGCCAACCACAGCTTCGACACATCCTCTTATGGCCTCAATCTCAGCCCCGACGCCCTCATTAATGGCAAGCCGATCCTGGGCGCTCCCAATATCGCCATCAGCGGATTTGAGCAAGTCGGAATCACCGCACCCGAAGGCCGTAACGACATCACCGGCATGCTCGCCGACATCGTCTCTTACAACGTCGGAAAGCACCAGTTCCGCTTCGGCGGCGAGTTCCGCCAGGGGCGCGTGGACGAATTCTACTTCCGCAAATCCCTCGGCAAATTCGTATTCGACGGCACGCAAGGGCCATGGGCGGGCTACTGCAAAACCAATCCCAAAGCTACTGGCTGCACCAACGCCTTGGGGGCCGTGGACAACAACACCTTCGCCTTAGCCGACTTCCTGGCTGGATACATTCAATCCGGAGGCATCGCGGTGGGTGATGCGGAAAGAAAAGTTGTAGTCAATGGAGTCGATTTCTTCGCCCAGGACGCCTGGCAGGTCACGCGCAGATTCAACTTCAACTGGGGATTGCGCTGGGACTATTTCGGACCGCTGCACAATGGCACCAAGGATCTTGCGGTATTCGATACCAATGCGGGAGCCGTCAAGATCCAGGGGAACGGCATCAACAGCATCTTTCCGCCCGACAAGAACAACTTCGCGCCGCGCCTTGGTTTCGCGTATCAACCCACCAGTCGTGAAGATTTGGTAGTGCGTGGCGGCATCGGCGTTTACTACGACCAGATCAACATGAATCCCTTCCTCGACTTCCGCCCACCGAACAATGCGGACGGGTTGGAGGACAATCCGGCGGGTCCGCACGCAGTTTCTACTTACAGCTTAGGGAATGCGAAATGGCAGCCGAATGTGGCCTTGTTCCCAGGCGTGTCGACTTGCATAACCGGTAATGTCGCTACCGACCCGAACTGCGGAACTTCCGTTTATGACGTTTTCTCTGTCAACCAGAATTTCCGGACACCCTATTTCTTCAACTATAACCTGAATGTCCAGAAGAGCTTCGGAAACGGAATGGCAGTCTGGCAGGTGGGCTATGTCGGTAGCGAGGGCCGCAAGCTCTCGATCATGCTGAACATCAACCAGTTCGGCCAGCTGAATGGACAATTCCCCAACTTCGGTGGCGTGAACCAGCTCAACAGCATCGGAACCTCCAATTACAACGCGCTGCAGAGTACGTTGAGGTTGAGAGCGTGGCGTGGCCTGAGTTCTTCCTTCGCTTATACGTGGGCGCACGCGCTCGATGACATTACCGCCTATCGCGGCGTTTTGCCGTACGACAGCACGAACCTCAAGGCCGAATACGGCAATGGCGACTTCGACACCCGCCACAACTTCTCCGCCACTCTAACCTGGGACATTCCCGGCTCTGATCACGGGCCGAAGTGGATCACGCACGGTTGGTCGATCAACAGTCTGATGACTTTCCACGGTGGGCAACCGATGGATCAGGTTCGCACCGGATATGACATCATCGGGGATCCATTCGCCGGCGTGTCGCACAGCTTTCAGAAGACCGCAAGCTTCACTGGCGTGACTTGGATTAATCCGGCAGCATTCTGTCTGCCCGTGGCTGATGGCGGGACCGCTGGCACCTGTTCGGGCCCGAACGTCTTCGGCGGCGACCTGCGTCGCAACCAGATTTACGGACCCGGCTTCTCCGACGTGGATATGTCCGTTTTCAAGAACATTCCGCTGGGCGAACGCGTCCACGCTCAGTTCCGAGCCGAGTTCTTTAACCTCTTCAACCGTATCAACCTGGCTACGGGCTCAGGTGCCACTAGCCCGGGCAATGGCGCCATCACCGACACCATCGGTGACTTCAACGGCGCCCCCGGCATCGGCCCTGGCGAAGCCTTCAACATGCAGCTCGGTCTGAAGATCCTCTTCTAGACCGAGTGAAAGTCAAAAGCCCCTGCCGCAACACGGCAGGGGCTTTTTTTCGCAGCGGCTTCAACTCTTCCATTCATTCATGTTAGTTCTGAAATGTATTGCACGATTCGACCGTGCCACCGCTATAGCCTCGCTGAAACCATTCTGTTCTCTGCGCCGAACTGCCGTGCGTGAAGGTTTCAGGATTCACGTGTCCCGTGCTCATGCGCTGCAATCGATCGTCCCCCACTGCGGCGGCGGCCTTCAAGGCGGAATCGATATCACCCACGTCGAGCAGGTGGCGTTGGTCCGTGCTGTGCGCCCAGACGCCGGCGAAACAGTCCGCCTGCAACTCCAACCGCACCGATACGGCCTTTGCCGATCCCGGATTCCGCTCCTGCGCCTCCCGCGCCTTTGCTTCAATCCCCAGCAACTTCTGCACATGATGTCCAACTTCATGGGCCAAAACGTAGGCTTGCGCAAACTCCCCCGGGGCTGCAAAGCGTCGCTTCAGTTCGTCAAAAAATTCGAGATCGATGTAGACCTTCTCATCCTGCGGACAATAAAACGGTCCCGTAGCCGATTGCGCCATGCCGCAGCGCGAGTCGATCGAATTGCGAAACAGGACCAGCTTGGCGTGACGATAGTGCAGGCCCTCCGAATCCATGATTTTCGTCCACGTGGCCTGCGTGTCGTTGAGGACGAAGGTCACGAACTGAACCAGCGGCTTCTCCGACTCGTCCAGTTGCCGGTTCGCCTCCGATCCGCCGGGTCGATCTCGCCGAGTGACTGCAGTGGGAGAGCCCGCCGAACCGACGCCGAGCAGCGCAAAGAAATTTCGGTGAAAAACCAGGCTGAGGACAAAAACGATAATGATCCCACCAATACCCAGGTGAATTCCGCCAAACTGCATCCCGCCGCCACTATCTTCGTCGCGGCGATCTTCCACATCGTCACTGCTGCCGCCCGGGCTCCATCGCATCGCAATTCACCTCGTGAGAATTTTTGGTGCCGAGCAGCGCAAGCCGCCTCCCAATTCATTACCCGTAGGGGGCCAAGCTTGCCATACGGATAACCCTCCATAATTTGGGTGAGGTCAGCGTATCGCTTTGAAAGCAGGAGTCTCCAGCCGCGCCGCAAGTCGTTCAGAATGAGGGAGGTACGGACTCGGCAAACAAGTTTCCGCACGGTTTAGGCGTCCGATGTACGTCTTTCGTCACCTCCTCGCTTGATTACGCCGATGTTACCCTCTTCCTCGTAATCCCCCCATTAACTCTGTTCCCGGAGATTTCTGGATGCGCCGCACTTTTCTGATGGAAGCTCTCTCTGCCAAAACTCGCTCGGTTAATGCTCGCTCTCTTAAGAATCGCTTGCGGAACACATTCTCCCTGTCGGCCCTGGCTCTTTTTCTGGCCGCGCCGCTCTATGCGCACCACCTGAAAAAGGGAGAATCCACCTCGCTGCCGGTCACGACCACGTCCCCCAAAGCCCGCGAGCTCTACGAAAAGGGAATGGCCGACTACGAGAATCTTTATCTGGAGCGCTGCAACGAGGATTGGCGCGCGGCCGTGAAAGAAGATCCCAACCTCGCCGTGGCTTGGGCGTGGATCGCCTTCAACAGCAGCAATCCCAAGGAAGTGAGTGAAGCTCGCGCCAAGGCGAAGCAACTCGCACCTAAGGCTACCGCTGGCGAGCAGTTGATGGTTGCCTGGATTTCTAAAGTGCAGGAAGGCGACTTCCTCGGGGGCATCACCGCCATGAACGACATGCTCGAGATGTACCCGCATGACAAACACCTGCTCTATCTCTCGGGCAATTGGCTGATGGGCGAAAACGGCAACGACCAGGCGCAGCGCCTCTTTGAGAAGGCCCTCGCCCTCGACAAAAACTTTCCCGCTGCGTTGAATGATCTTGCCTACGTCGACGCCCGCAACCGGCAATTTGCCAAGGCGTTCGCGGCCATGGATCGCTATGTCGCCCTGCTTCCCAAGGAACCGAACCCGCAGGATTCCTACGGAGAACTGCAGCGCATGGCCGGCAACTTCGAAGCCTCGCTCACGCATTATCGCGCCGCACTCAAGATCGATCCCGACTTCGTGACCTCGCAACTCGGCCTCGGCGACACCTACGCTCTCATGGGCAATCAAGAACAAGCCCGAGTTGAATATGACAAGGCTCTCCGCTTCGCCCAAAACGAAGCCGACCGCCTTACCTACGGCATGCAGAGGGCGATGACCTTCGTGCGCGACGGAAATTACGCCCAAGCCGACAAGGAACTGCTGGAAATCGCCGAAACTGCTCACGCTAAGGAGCAGGATCTGCAGGAAGCTCAGGCGCTCCGCGAAATGGCGGAGTATCAGAGCGACGATAACGTTGCTCTCAAGCATTTAAAACCGGCGGAAGAAGCTCTCAGCCACTGTGCAAGTATTTCCATCTCAGACCGCGACGAAGAGATGTCGCGCATCCTCCGCAACCGCGCGGTGCGAGCCGCACGCTCGGGCGACCAAGCGCTGGCGGATCAGTCAGTGCAGCAACTCGAGGTTCTCGCCAGCGGCAGCCGCAACCGCGTGATTCAGAGCTCTTACCATGGCGCGGCTGGAACTCTGCTGATGGACCAGAAGAAATATCCGGACGCGATTGCGCACCTGGAAGAGGATCAGGACAATCCCTTCACCATGGAATTATTGGTGCAGGCCTATTACCAAACCGCCCAGACTGACAAGCTCCACGAAGTTGAAGCAAAGCTGCGCGGCACCAACGTGCCCACCCTGGAGCAAGCTTTGGTAGTCCCCGCAATCCGCGCCAAGCGCCCAATCATCTAACATGTACCGACGACAGCCGCCTCGGCTGCCCAGCGACGGCGAACGCAGACTATTCGGGAACGGCACGGCTTGTAGCCGCGCCGCAACGAGTCACGAACGATGCGGGCTTTTTAAGCCCCTATCGGACTCGAGACCCCGAGCGCCGGAGGCGTAACGCCTCGTCCAATCCGCCACATTGTTGTACAGTAGTGGAGCACTTCGCCCATGAAGGTTGATACTGAGCGCCGCTCCGGTAGAAGAATCCCCACGCGTGTTCCGACGCGCTTGCGCACTGCTGACGGCGCTGACCAGACCGTACAAACCCGCGACGTGAGTTCCAACGGAGTCTTCCTCTACACGAAGTCTCGCATGGAGAAGGGCGCGGAAGTCGAACTGGTCCTGATTCTCCCCCCCGAACTGACCTCGGGCGAGAAGTGCTGGGTCTGCTGCCAGGCCACCATCGTCCGCGTGGAAGACAAAGGGTCGGAATTCGGAGTGGCGGCCCAGATCCTTCGGATGGACATCCTCCCCGAGGTTGCAATCTGAGCGACTGAAGCGCTGTGGCGAGTGACCCTGCGGGAGTCCCGCCACATTGAAGATTTCCGGAAATATACCGCGGGCTGAAGACAAAAAGCGGCGAGTCGATTAATATATTCGCAATCCCTTATTCGTAATTAATGAAAAAAGGGCTTCCCATTTGTATTGCGCGCCTGCAATAATGGCGGCCCTAGAATTACTCTGGCCAAATTCAGGTTCCGAGGCGGGCCCAGGTATGTTGATCGAAAAACTGGCGGCCGGGGTGGTACAGGTTCGTACACCCATTGGTCCGCGTTATGTAATGCCTTCATTTCTTCAGCGGGTATATTTGGTTTGGATGTTCCGCAATTTTCCCATTCTCCCTCATGCCGTGCTCAATCGACGGCAGCAACGCATGATCGATCGCATGTGCAGCGAGCAGCGTTTCGCCTCCATGGCCTACGCTGATGGCATGGATGAAGCGCCGGTGATCGGCACCGTCGAGCACCGTCCATCCATCGCAGCGGAGCAATTGTCAGCCCAGCGCGCGGTGACCAGCGACTCGGGACGTTTGGCCGCTGAAGTCCGCCAGCGTTCGTAGTTTGTTGGGCGTCGAAGGATTTGGCGACGACGAATTTTCGTTTGTCCTGCCAGGCAAATCCCCACCGTGGGCGCGTAGCTCAATTGGCAGAACAACTGACTCTCAATCGGACGCTTGCGACGCAATGGTCGCCGCCACCTGGCAAATAGGGTTAAATTCCTGCTCCCAACTGGCGGATATACGCGAAATTTGTGCGAAGCGACCTCGGCTCCGGTGCTTGCTGGGAAATGCGCTCCAGGAAAGCACAGTCTGCCCTGGGAACAACTGCTCGAGTTTCTGAGCTGACGGCCGCGACTCGAAAGCGTGTCCTCGCCCAAGAGAAAATGCCTGCACATTCGGTGATAAACATTTCACACTAGCAGGCAGGGACGAATGGTTGTAAAATCCTTTTCGCTTTGTAGTCCGACTTCGCGTACCCACGTGGGGTTTTCGGGCCATCCGGATGCGATCCCCCTCCCGGGCGGCTAACGAGGTTCGGAATCTTTCCATTAACTGACTTCCAATTCGCTTTCTCAGGAGATAAATCGCTATGAAGTACGCAGTTCCCCTACTTGTGTTAGGACTACTTGCGCTCACCGCCTTTGCTCAGGATGATGATGCGCTGCCAGGCAATTTTCTTGCAGGCGCAAACGCGCACCACATGAATCCCAAAGCCGGTGCGAACAAGCAAGGCAACATTCCCACGCCGCATGGCTTTCCACAAGGCTACGACACGCTCGTGAACTTCACCGGACACTTTGAAGCACAGGGCGTGTTCTATGACGGCACGCCTCACCATATCTGGGAATACAGCATGGTCGGCAACACACCCGATCACGGCGGAACTACGTGGATTAACGCTCCCGTGGTTCCGGTCTCGCTCGATCTCGAAAATGCGGACGGCACGCCGCGCTACGTCAAAGTTGTGAACGGTACTGTCGTGACCTGCAGCAATCCACCGGGTGCGGGATGTCAGCGCCTCTACTACGACGTGACGCCATACGTTCAGCCCTTTTTAAACGGGCCGGTTTACGGTACGGCGGACTATAGCAGCAGCCCGGTGCCTACCCAATTCGCCGACGCTGTGCAGCGCGCCGAATTCGGCAATCACGCTCGCTCCGACTGGCACACACTGTTGGCGGCAAGCCTGAAGCCAACCGAGGTGATGCACCTCCGCCGCGGAACTTACCAGTTCTCCCTGAACGCGGATGGAAGCTGCTGCCTGTTCGTCCTGGTGAACTATGGCACATTTGTGAACGAACTATATCCGCCTACCACTCCAGATGCTTCGACGATTATCGGCGCTGCCGAAGTGTCAGGCGCCATTACCACCAAGGACCTGTCGACCTTCTTTTTCCCTAACACGTATCTGTTCGACAGCGGTGGCTGCTGCGTGCTTGGCTTCCATGGTATCGATGTTGAGAGCGGGGACGCCAGAAACGGCAATCTCACGCGCTTCTACATTATCAATTACTCCAGTTGGATCACGCCGGGCCTGTTTAACGGTGGTTTGGCCGATGTGACGGCTCACAGCCATGAGGTCGCGGAAACCTTTAACGATCCTTTCGTCGGCTTCGACGGCATCCACAACATCACGCCGTTCTGGTTGAGCCCTCCGGGAGACCCGACGGGACAGTGCCAAGACATTATGGAAGTTGGCGATGTGATCGAAGTCTTTCCGAATCCGACCTATCCGGTCACGATTAGCGGCGTGACCTACCACCCACAGACCGTGGCACTGTTACCGTGGTTCGAATTCCAGCAGAATTCGAGCGCGATCGACGGCGCCTATAGCTACCCGAACGAGTCGGTACTCACGACCCTTTCGGCTCCGCAAGCTCTCAACTGTAACGGCCAGTGAGAGGAACTGTCTGATCAACGAGGGCGCCCGGGCGGGCGCCCTTTGCTTTGAGCCCTTCGGGCTGAGGGTTCGAAACTCTTTTGGACACTCTCTGCGCCGAGGCCCCCGTGGTTCGTCACTTCAAGAATTGCGGCTCCGAGGTGTTCACTCGCCATGTTGTGTTCGTCTCTGCCAACAGCGTACGAAGCGGGACCCATTGCCTGTTTGTCCCAAAGTGCACCTTGAGCAAATACCTGAAACTCAATTCAAACCAAGCTACCTAAGTCTTGCGGAAGGAGGTTGATCCGCGATTCGGTTGGAGCGAGCGCTATAGCACATGTTGGGAACGGTCGAGGTCAGCACATTTCAGGCATTGACACTTGAACGACGGATCGTTCTGAATTACGACGTGGTCGCATCGTTCACACCGGTGCCAGTCTCCACCAGCAATAGCTAACATGACTTTAGAATTGGAACCTTCGACACAGTAAGGGCAGCGAACGGGTTTTGGCTCGGGCATGAGGGAGGTGGGGAACGGCGCTCAGCTCATGATTTCTAATACGCTGTCTAGTCTTCAACGGAGCCTATCACGAGGATGAGACTCTGCATGTTCGATTTCCTACACACTGTAGGATCATCTCAATCTGAAGTGGAACTCATACGGCACCAGTTGGGAGGGGCCCCCGAAAAGAAGCGAAGTCATAATGCCGGGGAGAAAGAATCAGCGCCCAAACGTAATTCCGTGCGACCGCACTATTAACAATCCGCAGGTTAGCGAGCCGACAACTCTTCGAATCGCGTTCTATAGTTTTGTCCGAGTCCCTCCCTACCCAATGGTGACTCTCTATGCCCGCAATTCGCGCTCAAAGAGGCTGCGTTCAAGCTTGGAACGCGAGTGAAAATCGAAGGCGAGCGCTTTCTCAGAACCGATAGGAAGCAGCCGGCATCGTGTCAAAAGCACGTGGTATCAGTATAATGGTCTGATCGTTCACGATCTGCGGCGCTCTGCGATTCGGAATCTGATCAATGCGGGAGTACCGGAGAAAGTAGCCATGCAAATCATTGGGCATGAAACTCGCAGTGTGTTTGACCGTTACCACGATGTTTCGGCTGGTGACGTGCCCGCCGCTATGAAGCGCGTGGAAGCCTCCACGGTCCAAGCTGGGAACCCCGCCAAGGTTCTAGTCGGCAAGAAGTCTAGTGCAAAACTGGTGCAAAAACGTCGCTGCCATTCTCCTGGCAGCGATTACCCGCTAACAATCATCTCGGGCGCGTAGCTCAATTGGCAGAGCAACTGACTCTTAATCAGTAGGTTGAAGGTTCGATTCCTTCCGCGCTCACCACTTTTACCCAGTGTTTATGCTGGTTTTATGCATTTCTCTGTTTTGGTCAATTTAAGGTGCTGAGTCTAAGACCGGCCTGAGACCGAGAATCGGGGCTGGGGTAGGTGGCCTAGCTTCCCTATGGCAGTAGGCAAACAGGGGTTTAGTGTTGACCTGCTCTCTTCTGAATTGCAGCAATTGCCTCAGCCGCCCACTTTCTGATTGCATACCCTTCCGCCGGATCAGGGTCTGTCTCAGCAACCACCCGAAGCGCTGGAACCATGTCCATTCCGCCGAAGGTCTCCAACGCTTTTACGGTGGGGATTTTGACGCCTTCATCGGGATCCTGGAGTGCATTCAGAACTACTTGGTCAACCGCCTGAATAGTGCCCGAATCGAGGTCAGTTCTTCCTTTTGCCAACGCTTGTACAAGCAGTGCGATTGCCGTCCCACGCTCCAAACCTGTACGACTCTTTGACCTTTGTACGAGACATGGAATGGCAACCTTCGCGTGAGCTGCAATTTGATCTTCGGGTTCTCCACTGTTGACGAGGACGCAGACTTGACGCGGATCGCTCCAATCGGCAAATGAAGCGACGGTTTCAGCAAGCGCACTAACATACTCGGCATAATCTTCTTCGTCGCCAGAGATCGTCACCTGGCTCTCCCGATCTAAGAGGTTGACGAGTGCAGTCTTCACCGTGGCATTGCGGAGGGCGGCAGGATCGGAACGCAACTGTTCGTATGCTTTGCTCCTCTCCTTCGCGCTTTCCGACCGGAGCTTAATGAGCAATTCTGCTCTGCTCGGCTTTTGGGCTGGAGTTTGCTGCCCCCAGGCTAAAGTGATCGTTGCGCAGGGCGAAAGCATGAGCAAGAAGATCGTTCGCATTAGTATTCCTCCTGAAGGTGTCATTCACTTCTATTTTCGCCAAAAAGCCGTGCATTGGGAAAACGGACGCCTTGGGTGCAGTTCCTTCGGAGACGCTCAAAATATTCGTAGCGAGACTAGGTATCTCCGCGCTAATCGCGGTCGCTGTTGCCGCCAGCAGTGAACGGAGATGTCATGATCCTGGGAGGCGATATGGTCACGCTCAGGGATTATGAGCCGCTCGACCAGATTCTGCGGAAGTGGAAGAAACCAGTCCTCTATGTGGCGGGAAACCACGAATATTACACGCGGCGGCCAATGAACGAAGAGGACAATAGATTAAAGGCATGGCTCGAAGACAGACATCCGCATGTGAAACTGCTGCTTGATGAAGAGGTCAGCATCGGGGGTGTCAATTTCTTCGGGGGCACGATGTGAACGGACTTCAACGGCGGCGATTTGCGCGCCATGGAGACCGCTCGCTCTCAACTGAATGATTACCGCCCCATCTATAACCCCGACGAAACGCCTTTCACGCCAGCAGATTCGATTGCGCTACATAAGAACTTCGCGTCGAAATTGCTGAAGTGGTTTGCCAAGAATCTAAGTGGTCCGCGTGTGGTTATCAGCCATAATGCCCCGGTCATCAATCCCAACTCCAAATACAAGGGCGGCCCTCTCACGCCGGCGTTCAATTCCCTGGACATGGTGGCGGTCATTGAGACCCACCAGCCGGCCCTCTGGGTGTATGGCCATACGCATGAGTGCGACGATCAGACGATCGGCCGGACCCGGATCATTTCAAATCAACTCGGATATCCCGGCAACTTTGGCGGTTTTGAATGCAAGGATTTTGATGAGGCGGGTCTGCCAGTCGAGGTAGGCGTTTAGCCCTGAGCTACCTGGCTATCCATCATCATTGTTAAAGTCCTTGTGCTCCCAAAGATTCGAGCCGGTCAATTGGAGAGGGTTTCCGACGAATCAGTCCGGTCCGAATCGTACCTTACGCCGCCGTCATTTCTTCAGCAAGCATCCACCTGGGCGCCTGGAAGAGACCAATCCCTAGGTATCCAGAATGTCCCACTCATCACCGAGAACCCAGCGCAACGCAGAGAGCTTGCCGTTAATCATTCCCCAATCGAAATCGTCCCAAGGACCAAGATTCTCCACTCCGTACTTCTTTTCGACTTTCGCAGCGGCCTTGAGAGCGCCTTCCCAAACATTGCGTTGAATCGGCCGCCGCAGGTGGTTCTTGACCGGGAATGTTTCTTTCTCAACGATCTTGGTTTGGCCCCGCTCGATTTTCTGGCGCGTGATCTGGTGCCGGTTGTACCAGACCTGATGGAACAGCAAGTCTATGGCATCCAAGATTTCAGTCAGTCGCCTTGGTTCTTCCATCCATTCCTGTTCGATCATCAGATCGGCAAATTGTTCTGGTTGTACGCGGCGCAGCGCCTCTCCCAGGGTGATGAAATACATCGACCGCACCCGCGAAAAGCAAACTGCGACATCCGGGTGGGGTAACTTGTTGTTGGCAGCGGGGTGGCTGAAATCCTTGATGTTATGGGTGATAAAAGCAAATCGCGTTCCCGTCGCCTTTGCTCCCACTACGTCCGCGTAAACTTCGATCAGGATGGCATCATCGATGCCATTCCGTTGCCTGTGAAAAGGAGCGCGCTTGTCGATTGCGCGTTGTGCTGCACGCACCTTCACGGTATCGGAAATCTCGATAATCGGTGTGCGCGCGAACAGCTTCTCGATGCGGCTGACCGTATCCACTGCAGCTTCACCCAAAGTCGGAATCCGATGATCTACGTCATTAAGCTGTCGAAGCACTGTGCTCTTTTTCCGGGGATCTCCAAATTTGTTAACGGCCTCCTTGACTCGCTTCATAGTTCCGGAAAGGCTGCGGCCGCTCTCTTCGACGACGCGGCCTTTGTTCCGGGCGAATTCATCGAGGACAGTGCGTGGCAGTATCAGCTCAATATCCCCCATGCGGATGAGCTCTTCAAGTGCGGTCAGAATCGGCTGCTGCTGATAGTCCCTCGCAAGATCGAGCCAAACGCAGGTATCGATAAGAATCTTAAACAAGCTGTTTTTCTCCCTTCTGCGGACCGCCGACACTCTCTATGGTTTCTGCGTCCGCTGATAAGCATACGTGTCAAAAATGAAATTACTAAACGTCATGGCCGCATTGACGATCAGGGCCGCATGGTGTGCGGCGGGTTTGTATTCGCGAACGTGCCGGTCGCCCATCTTGTTACTGAGGCCGGATAGTCCCCCGATGATGCTGATGAAGCCCGTCAGCGTCTGTTTCAAGCTGTTGCTGATCTTCGGGTTTTCGGGCGAGAAATTCAAATGCTTCTGCACCCGTTTGTATAGCTTCGGCAGATCGCCGTCATAGTCAGGCGCATTGGGATCGAATTCTTTCTCGATTGCGGCCAGAACAGCCTCAACCAGGGACCGGCCATTCGTGATGGCTCCGTCGTAGTCCCCCTGACTCATCTTCGTCCGGCACTTCTCGATTTGCTCCATGATGAACGCGTGCGAAAGATGACTGGGCTCTAGCTTCACATCGACGACAATCTCCCCGCGCGTTTTCTCGACGACATCGTAGCCTTTGCCGTGCGGCACGATTTCGTAGCCGTCGAAAGCCAGGAACTCATTCAGGTATGTCACTGCGTCCTGGAGATTGGCAGGCTTCTCTTGCTTCGTCTCCTTGTCATAGACGGTCGTTCCCATGAAATCTCGCGGGTCAACGGCGGACAGAATGACCTTCTTCATTGTCGGCGTGTCGTTGAACTGGCGGATGCATTCTTCGGCGAACATCCATCGTGACGGAAAACCTTGACCATAGGTACGGTTGGTACCGCACTCGTTGAAGAAGCTGACGAGTTTTGGCCCTCCCCGGTAGGGCGATATCCCCTTGTCACCCGTAATGATTTCTCCGAGCCGCTTGACAGTTCTTTCCGAGATTTTCATCGTGCTGCTCTTTCTACTTACCGCGCTGCGACAGCCGCTTTCAGATCATCATGCTCGAATGCCGACGCCATGCGGTCGATTTCGCCTTTGGCGAGACCATGCCGTGCGGCTTCGACGCGCCACTTAGAGATGGCCTTACCGACCTGTTTTGCTATGTCGCGCGCTTTGCCGTCGTCCAGATCGAAATACCCCGCCACCTCCGTCGCCAGTGCAAGTGAAGCCGTGTTGTCATCCTCATTGATTGCCGTGCTGAGAATGCGCGGCTTGATGTCGGTCGGCACCGGATTGAGGTCGTAAGCGGGCGACAGGCGCCAGCCCGCCTGGCTTTCGTACAGAAAGCCGTGATTACGCAGGTGGTCGTCAGTGTTCGAGATCAGTATGTTAAAAACCAGCCGCCGCCACAGAGCTTCCATGTCGGCTTGCGGCGCGGCGCCGTGCTGGCGCAACGCGTCAACAATTTCCAGATAGCTTCGGGTTTCTCTGTCTTTCGATCCGAGCATGCTCATCGCGGAGAGGAACGGGATACGCCGTTCACCGTCGCGGTCGAAGCGTCGCAGGAGGAGCACAGGCTTGCCAGCGATGTTTTCGACACGGGATTGGGGGACGGGAATACCAGATTTCTTCGCCAGGGACAGTGCGACCGCTTCCCAGACCACCGTGTTGATTTCATCGTCCTTCCGTGGGAACTTCGCGATGGCGAGATGGCCGTCGTTTTCCCTGACGGAAGCCTTGGGCCTCGCGCCGCCAAGAGAGGAGCCGGGCGCAAACAGCATGCGCAGTTCCTCTTCGGTGTCTTTCTCTTCCATCACGTGTTCGGCCGCGGAGAGCAGTTTCGGCAGCTCGATCAGCGGGGGGATGCGCTTTACGCCTTCCTCCCGCAGGAAGGGTCCGCCTTCTTTTTCCGCAAAGCGCAGCGCGCCCTGACGGGCCTCGTCGTCCACCAGCAGCAGGAAGTCGATTTCCTGGAGCGTGCGCGGCGCTCCGCCTTTGCGCTCCGCGCGCCTGCGTTCCATGCGGCGCATGAGCGCCCGCCCCCAACGGTCGGGCGCGGAGTCGCCGATAGCGCCGAACATGGGCGTGTCGGCCGGCGTGTGAAACGGGCCGGGACCAATCTGCAGAGCTGGTTCCAGAGAGAATCGCGCGGGATTTTCCAGCCATGTCTTGTCGTATTCGAAAGTGGCGCTTTCCTTGTTCTTGCGCGTACGGGCCCACAGACGCCCCATGAGGTGCGGGACGCCGTCGAGATCCACGTATACGAGAGCCTCTCTGTCCATCACTTGTCTTTCGTGCGTTTCGGGCTGCGGGCCACGCGAATACGTTGCGGCAGGTTTTCTTCTTCGAGCTGCAGGCCCACGGGATCGTTCTTCGGCGCGGCGAGATCGCCCAGCCGGTCCGCCATACCCAACACAAAAAGGACCGTGGCGTAAATCCCGATCGCGACGCCGGGATCGCCCTTTTCAATCTTGACGAGGGTCGTGCGGCTGATCGAGGCGCGCTGCGCCGCGATGGCCGCAGGGATGCGCCGCCGCCGCCGGGCGTCACGGATGTCGCGGCCGAGCTTGCGCAGAGAATGCCTTACGGGGAGTGGCATTACGACCGATGATCGACTCGTCCTCATACTTAATGTCCAGAATAATGGTCACTATCAGATTTAATGTACATTATTATGAACGTTATGTCAACCTGGAGATCCGGCCCCTTCGACTCCAGGCAACAAGGGCGCTTATGCGCTACGTTGTACTTAGGGCAAGCGCCGCACATTTTCTGACGTACTCGCAACGGTGAACCCGATGTGGGAGTATCGCAATCATTGCCTGATGCTAAATTGTTTGAGTGATGGAGGCTCAGGTGCCCCAGCGTGAAGTACTGTTCGAAGGACTACGGGAAGAGGCGATTCTTGAGCTCCCAAAGGAGACCGTCGAGCAGCTAATCCTGTTGGGTGAACCGATTGTGTTTCGAGTTGGCTCAGCCATGCTTCTCGGCTCTTTTAGCGTCAACTGCAACCGCCTTGTAGTGGAGTTGGCCCAGATCGAGGGCGGCGGTGAAGGTGTGCTGGTCTCTCTGGCTTCGCCGGCAAGACGATATGCCAAGCTGCATGCATTGTCGGGTGTTGAATGGATTGTCCACGCCGTATCTTGTGCGAAACCAAATCTCAAACTACGACGCGTTCTCGAACGTCGAGGATTTGTTGTCAAGGAGGTTTCAGGAGTCGGCGAAGCTTTCTATCTCGTCGACTCGCTGGAATGAGAAGCGCCTGAATCTGCCCAGCGAATACATGCCTCTGGATTTACATCAATGCCCATTTGCGCAACATCCACCAGCGTCGGCGGTACCCAACTAATCAAGGTGCCTTCTGAAAAATCAACCCAAATGTCCCAGGGCGGAACATTGTTCACATCAAAGAATCCGTTGGAACTGTGTTCTGCAGCACCACATGCCAGGTTCTCGTTCGGGTTGTAGAGCAGCAGTCGTCCGCCCGCTTCATTGCCGCTGCAACCCTTGGGCGAAATCTTGCTCATCAATTGTGATCGTTTGGCGACAACTTCCGCCACCGCCTCAGCCCATCGCGAATCCGTTCTTATCTCATTCAGATCGAGACCAGGCTTCAAATTGGCACTCCTTAGACTGTGCTCCATAGGGCCAAGCGAATCTCGAATCTGCTTGAGCAGCGCCATGGCGCGATGCCACTGCTTGGTATCGACGACCTTCCGACGAAACCATCCTTGGTTTGAATGCACACGGGCTTCCTGCAATTGCTGTTCGGACTCGTCATACAGAGCACGACGACGGCGTATCGCATCCGAACCTGCTTGGTTGGCACCCGCGGGCTGATTCGCGCACCACGCAATCGTCTCAGCGAGAGACCGTTTGAATGGCGCTGATTCACGATCCAACATTAGAGCGATTGTAGCTCAGGGTATAATTCCGAGTCCGATGGGGCGACAGATCCAACTAAGTATCCTTCCGGCCGATGCGAATGATCTGATTGGCACGATTGGCTCAAGGGAGTTGATTGAAATCGCGGCCCGTTCTGGCGATTCTGCTGAACCACAGCCCCTTCAGTCCATCCCCGACGACGTGCGAGATTTGGTTTTATCGAGTCGGCGTTTCGCTCCCACGTTGAAACGTAGGTATATAGCGTCTGCCAATCCGCCGTATTATCTGGCAGACGAACAGACGGAGCCGATTCTTGAGTTTTCGATTTCTGTTTTAACTAGGTGGGAAGGCATCCCGGCTCTGACTCAGGGCCGCATCTACGGCGTCTTCGATGCAAAGCCTCCTGAATTTGAGAAATGGTACGAGCGAATTGTCAGGTACATCCGAAAGAATTGGCGCAAGAACCCAATTTCGTGGATGGGTGGATACGTGGGACCGGCTGCAAGCGAATGGTTTGATTCTGGAGGGTTGCTTCTTCCGACCTACGTTCCCCCAGTGACAAGCGACTGGTTGCGGATTCTAGGTGAGCAGCGTCCGATTCCCACGACGAAAACTTTCATGGTAGGGCCAGGCGAGAGAGTCAAGCTCAGTACGCACATAAATGAGCTTGTTCGGTTCAAGCTGCACGACCTCACAGATATGAAGGAGGGAGTAATCCGCGCTATTGATCGGCATGGCTACTGGATCGAAGGCGGTACACTCGCCGAATACTTGAAGGACACATCGCCAGGCGCTGACGCTCAGTCCAAGGTCCAATTCATCGAATTCAAACGCATTCATTGGATGCAAAGGGCGTGAGATACACCTACTTGTTGTTAACTTCCCACGGGCTCAGTGATTGGGATCCCGAAAGTTATGAGGCGGTTTAGAACAGTTGAGCTGATGCCCGGCTGCGCGAAGTGAAACTCGACGAACTTACTCAAACAGAAAACGTTGCGAACTGTCCACTTGTCTCCCGTATCGCAACCAAAGCACTAGCCAGTGGAGCGGATTCTTTACCGTCGTGGTGAAATACCTCTCGGTAGGGCACGAGAGCTTCAGTCCCCGCCCCATCAAGTGGCCCTGAGCGTCGAGGTCATCGCGGGGAACGAACACAGACGCGAACGTCTGCTCCTTCGAGGAGCAAATCGCGCGTAGCTGGACACCGAGATTGCGCTCAAGCCCTTCGGAATAGCGCAAAGCGGCATGTTTAGCAGCTTTCGACCTGCGCTCCCTCACCCAAAAGTGACGACCCTTGTCTACGAGCAGGTCGCCCTCCATCAGCCAGCAGATTGTCGTCGGGTAGTTCTGGCTTGAAAGGAATCGCCTGAATTTCTCTTCCGCAGCGGCTAGTGTCAGAGGCGGATTAGTATTCGGTTCCTTCGCGGCTTTCGATCCGGTGAAAACGTATGGTTTGAAAACTTCTAAAGGCGGTTCAATGCCATTATTGGCCGAGCGCAAAGCCTCACGATACTCGGCGGAGCCACAATCGGGGCACCGCAAAACCGCCTCCACAAATTCCGGGGGTGGGAGATACGAGTGCGCTTCGATATAGTGCGTGATGCCGCCCGGCGCGACGTAGACAACGCCACTGCCAGGTACAAAAATGTTTTCCTGTGACCAAATCGGGCCAGGAGACGGAAGGCCCGCAAAAAGACAAAGGGAACAGGACATCACGCCTCGAAAACAGTACTGGGGATAAGCCGCCCGAGTTTGGTCAGCAATTGCCTTCAGTTTCGAGATCACAGTGCTCTTTACAGCGCCTCTCGTAAATGGCTGAGGGTGCTCTAGCCAGCCGACCGCCCGCAGGGGAACCGACCAATTGTCGGGATCGAAAGGCCCGCCATGATAACGGCAGACATCTAGGTCCGCAATGTACACCATATCGCCCGGCTCCTTTGCAGGAGTATTCTACGGGGTTTTTAGTCCGAAATTCGTCACTTGCGTTGAGGGGCGAGCCATTGAGAATCGCTGCGTTCGCTCGTTCCGCCGCTCACTGCTTGCGGGCGCATCAATTAGCCGATTTCTCAGCTCAAGCTTGTTTTCGGCGAAATGAATAGTCTTCGGGCTGCCCATTTCAGAATCCGCCAGCCCACGGCGGCCCCGGCGAGAATCGTGAACAGCCACAGCAGGATCGTGGGGAGATAGAACACAAACGTCGTCATCGAGGCAGCGTATTCACCGAACCCGTCGAGACCCTCACGGGCAGCGATCTTCAGCTGATACAGCGGACGCCAATTGAGGCCGAAAACTTGGGCATCGGCTTCAGCGCGCATCGTGATGTTGATGGCGACAGTTTCAACTTGCTTCGACAGCGCCTCGAATTCCGCTTGCCTTTCCTCGATCGCTCCGCGGACTTCGTTCAGCTTGTCACTGACTTCGAGCGTGTCTTTCACGGTCGCGGCCTTGCGCAGGATTCCGAGATACTGTTGTTCCTGAGCCCGTAGGTTGCGCAGGCGTGCTTCCTGGTCGATATATTGTTTGGTGACGTCTTGGGCGTCGATGCTTTCGTTTTCCATGCGCAAGCTGAGCTTTCGGATCTGGGCGCGGACTTCTTCGAATTTGTCTGTAGGCACGCGAATACTGAGCAAGGCGCTGGTCGCGTCTGCGCCGCCGTTAACGTTAGAGGTTACGAGGAATCCTCCTGCACTTTGCGCGATCTGTATGATTTTCTCGGCGGTTTCCGTCGGAGTTTTGACGATGAGGCTAAGGGACTCCGTTCGGACTAGCCTACGGTCCTCCGACCGGCCTTCCTCTCCGCCGGCGCGTCCTCCTGAAAATGTCATGAGAGAGGCGGGTGCGACGACGGCACGGTCCACGGGAACGCCTCCAACAGCGCCTTTTTGAAAGTAGGTTTCGGATCGGAAGTGCGGAAGAATTGAGGCTTGCCGCCAAAGCGAGATTGGCTCCCAACCCACACCACCGCTGACGGCGGCAAGGCCGGTCGCCTTCTCCGAGGCAATGCCTCGCGCCTGGTCACGGGGTTGAATGAGTCCCAAGTAGAGTGCAACTACACCGGCCGTAATGAGCCAGCCTGTTTTCAGAGCCGTTCTGCTCTTGGCGGAGAACACTCCCCAGCGGATGACCATGCGGCCTCCTGAAGGAATAGACACGGGCGGCAATGCCGTTGTTCCCGTAGGGGCTCCTTGATGGCTGGGTTGCGTGTGCCACTGCTTGTTTGCGCCAGCCATCGACCGCAACGGAAATTGAAGGTACATTCTTACAGGATTGAGGGAGCCTCGGCGATGCGACTCTTTGTTGCCGCAGTATTGGTTGTGGCTATATTCGTCGTCGTTGTGCTGCTAATCTCGCGATTATTCTCTTATGGGGCAGGTTGGGCTGGCGTCTGCGTCGCGATTACTTGCCTGTACGCAAGCGCATTTGGCGTGTGGGCGTTGCTTGGAAACAAAACTGAGAAAAATGCTCGCGCAATGCAGGGCGACATCGTGCAACAGCATTCTCTAAGAGACAACCTTCTCTATTTCGCAGTCGCAATGGCGGCGGTCACAATAGCTATCGCTGTGACGATACATGACACCGAAAGAGGGATACATCGCAATCTTAGGAACGATTGGTTTGTTGGATTCGGAAGTGCGTGCTTTGCATTAGGCTACGCTGCCAAAGCGTTCTGGATTTCCGCAGGAACTGGCGTCTCTGGGCGGTCATTGCAGCGCTATTCGCCCTGTTCTCAGCGATAACAATTCCGTTTCTTTCCCAAATGGAAAAGGTGCCTTTGCTGTTTATGGGGCCGATAGCCAATATCGAGCTGCTTATTGCGGTTGTTGCACTTGACTGGTTCATCGGCAGGCAGTCCTGTTAATGTCAATGAGCGATTGGTTGGCACTTTCCTCGTCGCTGTAGTGTCATTCTCAGGCATATTCCCTCCCGCACTCCTCTTGGTCGTCTTTTTCCTTTCTTTGTTTCATAATGCATTGAACGGACGCGATGAGCTTTGAGCCAAGTGCAGAGTGGAGCATAATGCTGGTGAAATGAATCGTCCCACTCCCTTAGTTTCCTTTCAATCGGCGCCGTGATCGATTTCGTGTGGGGCTGCATCAGTGGCATTCGGTTGTCGCAGGGCTTGTCGCCATCCTTTGTGGCTTACCGTTGACTGCCTTGCCTTGTTTTTTTGGTTTCAGGGCATTTGGGAAGGACAACGACGACTCCAGCGGTCCCCGCAGCTAGGTTGTCGGTGCATCAATTGACGTAACAGTGCGCCGCGAAGGCGCTGGACTTCGGCGGCGGTCAAAATGTGAAATCGCTGTTTTCAACCTTCATGATCGAAATAGAGGCCCCGCAGAGCGTAGATTGGTCAACGTGAATGTTGACGTCACACAATTAAAACCAGTATCGGCAACGCTTGGTGATTCCGAAGAAGATTCGGCTCTGCTGCTTAAAATGGCGACAGAAGCCAAACAATTCATCCAGTCGTTCGAGTGGTGTTGTGGCGTGAACCATGAGTATTTCGGGCTGGGGGTCGGCGGGGTTGTCGCAGCGTTTCTATACAACATCACCCCTTCGAGACCAGATGTAGATAGTTGGCTCTGGGTTATCGTCGGCGATGTTCCTCCTGCGTACATCGTCACGCGCGATGCAAATACCCCCGTACTCGCAATTGAGGCATACATTAGTGAGATGCGTGAATGGACGGCAGCAGTAAAAGCCGGAAACCCTGTGGATGACCTGATACCCGTCAACGTTCCGGCAACCGCTGAATGGGGTTACGAACTGGAACGTCGTTTAGGGTTCATTGAGAAGACGCTTCTTCGTAGTGGCAGGTAGTTGGCGAAATAGTGCGCGCCGCGAAAAGGCGTCACACTTCGGCGGATGCAACTCCCGCCACTGCCGTCCCGTCTGCGCCCGATTTCTGCTCTCTAGGACCCTGCGATAAAGTGTTAACTGTTTTGCATTCATTGGGTTTTGTGATGCTCATCACGGACAGCTAAAGTAAAGCAGTCCTAATGCAGAGCGCCTTCGAGTCCCTATGTCGGAATCGCATCCACCAAGGTTACTAACAACGCGAGTGAGAACCACCGTAGCGATTTGCCTGACTGCGTTCGTGTTTGCATTGGCAATTCGTAACGTTCTTCACGCTGGTCACACAAAGGCGTGGCTGTTTATTTCTCCGCTCCTGCACGGTTGGCCGTGGGTAGCCCTGAGCGTTTTCTTCTATGGGTATTTGTGCTGGCTCGCATTCGGGTTCATTCGCGGCACCGCAGGCACAGAGCGACTTTTTATGGTCGGATGGTTCGCGGGTATTCTCCTATCGCCTCTTAAGATGCTGCTGCCCCATTGGGCTGTAGCAATCACACACATCGCGGCGATCGGGCTGGCAGTTGCACTGCTGGCGGCACTCGCCCTTCTTACTAAGCCCCCAACGTCCCCGATTGACGCTGCCTGAGCTAATTGTTGCGGAACAATGGTTAAGAACTGGTCAATTGTGAGCATTCAGGAAGGCATTGCGTGGCGGATCATCGGGTTCTAATGATAAATGATATGTTCTTCACTCGACCGCCTCCGTCCCACATACTGTTTCCCGCACAGCAATTGGACAGGTTTCTAAACTCGATCCGGAAGAAGAACACGTTAATCCTCGCGGAAAAACTGGGGGAACCTGATGAGCTATACCGAAGCGAGAAGCCACTTTGAGAAGGGTAAACTCAATACCGTTGATAAGGGCGTGATAGAGATGTTAGACGGACTCAAACATTTGTCGCACGCGATTGAAGAGGACCTGAGATCGTTGGAACAAAGCATACGGAATATCCGCGACATCCAGAGCAGCAAACAAATCCCCGGCTCTTTTACTTAACCTCCACGTCCTTCCCAAACATTGCGTTGAATCGGCCGCCGCATGGTGAACGCGTGCGAAAGATGACTAGGCTCTAGCTTCACATCGACGACAATCTCCCCGCGCGTTTTGTCGACGACATGGCACAGCCCGTCGCCGCTGGCCCCCGCCCGGTCGGGCGGCTAGTCGTGCACTTGTGAAAGCCTTTGCGACGGCGTCCGCTGCGACATCCTGCGGGTTAGCCGCAAGTGCGATAACCACCGCGACTACCGCGAAAACCAGAACTGACCAGTATTTCCACATGCATGAATCGTAGAGGGTGGTTACTGTTTGGAAAATAACTACAAAATCTCGATTACACTCACAGTCAAAAGCTGCTCAGTTCGATCACTCACCTGATGCCGCGAGGAACCAGAATGCGAACATTCCCAGCCCGCAAATAGGCGCGTGCCAGCGCAACGGACCCGGTCGCCACACGCCACCGATGCCAAAAAGGATTCCGGCGAGAGCAAGCAAAGCTCCCCACCGAAATATTCTGAGAAGCAATGGATCGTAGTACGGAAAGTGGTGAACTTGAGCAAACGCAACTGACGAAACGGCCACGACGGCTGAAGCTGTTGCAAAAACGAATCCGATCAAGGACAAAATCGACGGGACAGTTCGGTGTTTTGGTTGGCGTGTCCATCTTGTCCAGCCCCAAATCAGCGCAACAGGCGTCACCAAGTAACCGATTACGACCAGAATTCCAAACGTGATCTGAAGGGAGATGCTCACAGCCGGAGGGCCTCCGGCACGTATTGTATTCCGGCTCAGTGGCTGACGTAATAGTGCGCCGTTGAAACGGCGCTGGACTTCAACGCATGCAACTCCCGCCACTGCCCTCCAGTCTGCGCCTGACTTTTGCTCGGCGGGACCTGCGATAAAGTGCTAACTGTTAACATCAACTACGGTGCCTGACCCTGTTTCGATGCATTAAACTCAGCAGTGAATCTGGAGGATTGAATGGCCGGAGCCTTCCTGCCGTGGGAGAAGTGGTTTAGCGCGTCTTCTCCATGCGGTTGCTGTTGCAATGAAGAGATGGCTGTATCAAGTGCGCCGAAGTAGGTGTCTAGAACGAAGCAAGATTGGCCACAGGCGGAAGGAACGGTGATCGTAATAAACTGGGACAGTTCGTGTCCTCGGGAAGAAATCTTGTACTCCTATTCGACGGAACAGGGCTATCAATCAGGCTCTTTCTGGCATTGGTTTGATCGTTCCAACCCGCGACAGGTAAAGGTCGGGGATCAAGTTGTTGTGCGGTACGACCCGAAAAATCGCCAAGATTCCGTATTGCTCCATTTCTGAGCTTGATTGGCGAAATAGTCCGCCGTGAAAAAGGGGCTGGACTTCGGCGAGTGCAACTCCCGCCCGGACACTGGTTCGCTCTATCACCCGGTAGCGGAGGCTGCCACATCCAGCATTCGATCTCGGGTCGTTCTTTCATAATGCATTGACGCCGCTAAGGGGGTTTTTGAACCTTAACGTTTTCATCAGGCATCCGGGGTAATGGACTTGTGGCACTCTCCAAAGTGTTACACGCTACACTCCCATGCCTTGCCATCCTCCTTGGTCGGAGACTTAACTTGGCCGCTTAGCCGGGGTGCTATTGTTGTCGCTGTCGTTGGGTCGGGGGCGCGAGCCAGCTTCGCGCGGCAGGGTGGTCCGAGAAGTTCGCAGCAGGAATACCCAACTACGACCTGCATGACCGTTGCAAAATCGCGATAGCACCCAGAATCCCCACCGGGGGCGGCTCAAAGTTGAGGTCAAACGCAGCCCATTCGACCCGAATCATGCGGCTCGTGCCTTCGCAGAGCGAAGGCATGCCGCCACTTCACTGAGAACCTGCTCGTAGTCAGCGGCTATCGCCCGCTCCACATGAATACGAGCACCCTTTACGCCCGCTTCTTGCGCCAACCTCTGGAACTCACCCTGAAGAAAGACTTCCAACTGCTTCGGTGTCAAGACAGCAATGGGAACAGTAGAGGACTGGCCGCTCCCGGTCTCGATTTTCACGCAGTATGGGGATTCGGACTGTTGCTGCACTTCTGGAGTCATGCGACACACCCCTTTTCTGGATGACAAAAGCGGCAGGCAAGAATCTTAGCATTTTCTCCGTCTCTTCCCAATTGAAGGTGAAGTGAGATGAACCTTCGAGTATCGCGTTCCTTCGGGCCTTTGCCGCGACTGAGTATTAGGCCGCATGACGAATTCATTCTCATGCCAACCTTTCACAATCATCCGGGGCGACGCCATCGAAGCATTGAAGCAACTTCCAACAAAAGTGGATTGCGTAATTACCTCGCCTGCCTACTATCAGCTCAGTTTTGATTTTGATGCGGGAGTCTCGTGGGAAGCAGCATTTTGAGGCGGGTAACCCAACACTGAGGGCAACGCTGCGTCGTGGGCCCCCAGCTTTATTTCCAAATTGATACATCGATTGCTTCTCTCGATCCGCTGACCCCTCCAATATCCGAGGTCTTCAAGACCGGAAAGGTGGAATTAGCTCTGAATCCGAGGTCCGCCTTCGGATTCACCTCGGCAACAGACGCCGAAATGCTGCCAAAGCCGAAACCACGGGCTATGCGCGAGCATATCGTCGTGCCTTCGATTCGCCGCAGAGATGTCGCTTGCGCTGAGTGGCCTGATATCCGGCGCTTCGAACATTTCCCGTAGCTGCTCGATGTCGTCAATGATGCGTTCAACGTCCATGCGTCACAATATCGAACATGGCCGTGCCAATCGTCAATGGAGCGGCAACTGCATCTCGTGCCTATGAGAGCGTCCTGCACGTAGCGGAATCAGCATTTCCTAACGTCGTCTGCTTCCAGACGTGCTTGAATTGACCATGTGCTCTGCGAGCCAGCCCTCCAGTTCCGGGCTGCCCCAGCGAAAACGGACATATCTCCCAAAGCGGATGTGAGGAATCGGGTCTGTAACGCGACTGCGGACGTGTTCCCGAACCCAACTCACTGGGAGAACCCACCGCTGGGCAAGCTCAACGGAGTCGATGATTTCGTAATGAATCCCTGTCTGAGCGCCGGACCGATCAACTTGCTCGCCATCTTGCCGCTCATGCCTCATGGTTTGCCTTTCGCCCAATTTAGTTCGGAGTTGACCACGTGACCGTTTGGTGCCATTTTTGCAGCAAAAGTAATTCCGATGTACCATTTGCCGAACCGGACCGTCTTCACGCAGGAGGTCACTCTGATGTTACTTCGCGCCTTCGCCGTCGCCTTTGTTGCAATGTGCCCGCTCCTAGCCTCCCAAACCGCTCCGCAACCTGTACAACCCGCCCCTCAGGTCGGGCAACCCGCTCCCGACTTCTCTCTTAACGACGCCGCTGGTGCCCCGGTAAAATTATCCGCATACAAAGGGAAAGTAGTTCTGCTCGACTTCTGGGCTACGTGGTGCACTGGCTGCAAAGTTGAGATTCCTTGGTATGTGGAGTTCCAAGATAAATACCGGAAGGACGGACTGGCGGCGATTGGCGTTTCCCTGGATGACGACGGCTGGAAATCGGTGAAGCCATTCCTCGAAGAGCACAAGCTGAATTATCCAGTCGTGATCGCCAACCAAGACCTGACCACCCGGTACGGTGGACTTCCTTCTCTTCCTATGACCTTGCTTATCGACCGCGACGGGACGATTGCCGAGTCGCACGCAGGCATGGTGGACAAAGACGCCTTTGAGAATAAGATCAAATCGCTCCTTCACGAAAGCACTACTAAGTAAGTTCGCGGCTGCGAGCATCGCCCAATGATTCTCGGATTAGTGTTCACGCTGGTTGTCGCGGCTTTTCAGCAAGGCAGTTCCGCTGAGCCGCGGGCCGCTATCCAACAGCGTGCTCACGACGAGTACGAACGACACAAGCGATCTGCCATTCGCATCAATGAACTTGCCGGGCGAATTCAATCGGAAGCCGACGCCAGTACCGTCGTGTCCGAAATCGCGGGTCTCTTCACAAAAGAACTGCCCCCGGCATGGGCCAGCGGAAGTATCCGTCAGCAAGTTGCCCACTCTGAGTATGAGTCGGTTCGCAACCCGGTAACACTTATTCCCGAGCAGCGCATTGTCGATGTCTGGAACCAATACGTGAAAGAGATCGGAGCGCCCGACGAAGCGATTGTCTCAGTCGCCGAGATTCACAACATGCGGGATGGGTTGTTTACCGTTGCTCAGTTGATGTGGGCTCGGGGACACCAAACGATCTGGACAATGCCGAGCGTGTTTGCGTTGAGTGGTGATGGCAAGGTCGCTGACGGTTGCCGAGCCCTTGAAGCGATTCGCGTGATTCATGACCTTGAGGGCTTGTTCCAAAACCTACGTGGAGCGCGGGAACGCCTGCAAAAGGGCATCGTGCCTTCCGAGGAGATCAAGAAGCGAGCAGGAAACCCAAACCCGCAGCCACGCAGCACCGCTCGGCTGGAAGTGCACGCAGACACAAATCCTATTCGCCCTGCTGAACAACGCTATGTGCAGGAATATGGCTCGGTGGCATACAACCACTTGCTTGCACGCTTGTTCGATGAACTTTTCCCACCCGAGTGAAGAGGATCACCGCCGACAGTCTCGCTGAGAAAATTGGGTGGAATATGGTACTCTGACATCTCCTCAGGAGGTCTGCCATGAAACACGAAGACGAACTCGCCAACCAATCCTCCTTTCACGCGCAGCAGTAAGCGCCGTAGGGGATATCCCTCAGAAAAACAAGTTAAGCGCGGTCACAGGATCGTCCATGGAGACAAAGAGCTTCTTGAGAAGCTTGGACGGGCAGACCTATGTCCATGCGGTTCGGGACAGCGGTTTTAAGAAATGTTGCATCCGGTCTGGCCGTTATGACGGTAGCCGCCGCAACTATTTCTTTCCGCGAATAGAAAACGTGAATCTGGCACGGGGCGACATCGCCCCGTGCCGTAGAACAAGTGGTATGAGATATGTACCTGAGATTCGTAGTAGCCGACATCGACGAGGATTCCGAGCGGGCGCTCGGAGTGTTCCATGCTGTCCGGTATCTCCGTGACGCGGGAAAGCTATACGCATACGAGCAAGATCAGCATGATATGGTTCGTTGGTGGTTCAATGAGAATCTGGGAAAGCCAACTCGCTTTACAGCCTCCAAGCCCCCGTTCTATCGAAAGAAGAACAAGGCAATCTGTTGGTTCAAGCACACTGCGAGTGAGCACCTAGCCCGTGTTCGCGAGTTGGCAGCAATTTTGGATAACCACGGAGTTCCAGTGCGAACGCTAAAGGCGCAGCGCGTCGGCTATGTCGTGTACGAGGACGAATATCAGATCGTGGCAGAGCCGTTTGCTGACACGGAATGTTGAGCCCGATGAAAGGAGACATTGAGAAAACAATGACCCGTGCAGAACAACTCATCGCCGCCGTGCAGCAGTCAGGATTCCCTCACCTCGACAGCCTCATTCATTTGTTCGTTGGGGGCAGCGAATTGCACGGTGCCAAGGTGAAGGACACTGACGATCTGGACATCTACGGCGTGTATCTGGAGCCACCGGAACTCGTGCTAGGGCTGGACAAACAAGACTTCTACGTTTGGAGCACCGCAGGCAACGAGCGCCGGAACGGTCCGGACGATGTGGACGTGTGCCTGTATTCGTTGCGCAAGTGGGCAGGATTGGCGGCAAAGGGCAACCCGACTGCATTGCACTTTCTGTTCTCCCCGGACTACTCGCCGAAGCCAGAACCTTGGGAAGGGATTCTGAAGAAACGGGAAGTATTTCTCTCGCGGCAAGCGGCCCTTCAATTCCGTGGCTTTGCAGATGCGCAAGTACGCCGATTGCAAGGAATCGGAACTGGCAAGAAGGGGCAGAGGCACGAGTTGATCGACGTTCACGGGTACGACATAAAGGCTGCCATGCACGTAATTCGACTGCTCAACGAGGGCATCGAGTTGATGCGCTCTGGCACCATCACATTGCCCCGACCCGAAAAGGAATTGCTGATCACCATTCGCACCGGGAATTACGGTTCCCTTGAGCGCGTGCTAACCCTTGCGAATACTTTGTTCAGCGAACTCGAAGAAGCCGAAGTGAAGAGCGGATTGCCGGAGAAGGTGAACAGACCCAGAATATCGGAACTCGTGAGCGACACGTATCTGAGATTTTGGAATGACTGCACCACCGGACCATGCGAACTTCCTGATCCTAACTTACGTAAGAGATGTTAGGAGCGCCTGAATGCGAGCGTGGCGTGTCATCCGTGCCGTTGTGATCTGTTATGCCATGCCTTGCATACTCGCTGCCATCTTTCTAGGAGAATTGGCATTCCGCCCACAGCGGATGCCCGTTAGAAAACATAAGTCGGCCGAAGCGACTGCCGCCCGGTTCGGCGCGACTCTGCGTGACGTTTCGGTCAGTGCCCGCGATGGAGTTCAACTTCGGGGATGGTTCGCCAGCCCAGCGAATGCGAACGGAGACGCGGTAATCCTGCTTCATGGTGTTGAAGACAATCGCCAAGGCATGATGGGATTTGCGGAACTGTTTCTTTCGAATGGCTTTGCCGTGCTAGTGCCCGACTCACGCGCTCAGGGCGAGAGCGGCGGCAAGTTCCCAACCTACGGTGTGGAGGAAAGCGATGATGTGCATCGTTGGTTTGAATGGTTGGCGGCTCAGCAACGCCCGCGATGCATCTTCGGCATGGGCGAGTCGATGGGGGCTGCCATCCTGCTGCAATCTGTGAGAGAAGAAACCCGATACTGTGCGGTGGTCGCCGAATCGTCATTTGCCAGCTTCCGGCAGATCGCCTACGTGCGCGTGGGTCAGTTTCTTGGCACCGGAACGTGGTTGGGCAAAGTTGTTCTACGTCCTGCTGTCGAACTGGCATTTCTATACGGAAGGATCACACGTGGTATCTCTCTGACTGACGCCTCCCCTGAAGAAGCGGTCGTGGGAAGCCGAGTGCCCATACTCCTGATCCACGGCTTATCGGATAACAACATTCCATTCCGGCAGTCGGAATGGATTCGCAGCCACGACCCGGCTGATATAACGCTTTGGGAGGTTCCGGGCGCAGGTCATTGTGGTGCCGTCAGTGTGGGTCCACAGGAGTTCGACAACCGCGTGCTGGGCTGGTTTTCTGCCCACGATCACTCTAAGTCATAGAGAGAAGCTACATTTCAAAAGGGTTTCGCCGCACGTCCTGCAAGCCAATGAAAAATAAGCACCGGAATTCTGCGGTTCGGCTGGTCAGGCGAGTAAAGCTTTTGGGCCAGTGCTCTCGTCCGGTATGCGATGGCTTGAGCAATAACTCGGGACCGCCCTACACTTGTGGACAATTCCTATGAGACGTTTTCTCACACTCTCTGCAGCCATCATCGCCCTCACGTTGCTCATACCCTCGGCTCTTTTCGGCTGGGGGCATGAAGGTCACGAAATCGCAGCGTCACTAGCCCAGACCCGCTTGACCGAGAACGCAAAGAATGGGATTCGCTCGCTGATTGGCGATGCGAGCCTTGCGTCCGTCGCAAACTGGGCGGACGAGGTTCGACCAGATCGCGACGAGACCTACAACTGGCATTTTGTCGATATTCCCAAGGATGCCTCCGGGTTTTCCGACGAACGAGACTGTTTCTTGCCACACAGCAGGCACAAAGGCGCGGCAACCGACCATCAGAGCTGCGTGGTGGATCGGATCGAGATATTCAAAAAGGTTCTCTCCGACAGCAATGCCTCACGGGATGACCGAATCGAAGCCTTGAAGTTCCTCGTCCACTTTGTCGCCGACGTGCATCAACCGATGCACGCAATCGGGGAAGCGGCGGGCGGGAACGGAATCGCCGTCACGGAGTTCGGTTCAAACCAGTGCGGGCGGCACGCATGCAACTTACACGGGGCTTGGGACAGCGGACTTATTGAGCACACGGGCATGGGACGAGATGCATACGTCGCCCATCTGGAGAAGTTAATCTCCGATGAGCATCTGACCGCCACCGGAAACCCGCAGAATTGGGCGAATGAGTCGCACGGGGATGCACAATCGGCTTGGGTGGCTGATGGCGCTCAAATCGATGAGGTCTATTACCAGAAGGAAGTCAAGGTCGTTGATCGGAGGCTCGCCCTTGCGGGCTTGCGCCTTGCTGCCATCCTGAACGAGTCTTTCGCACAGGTGCCGCACTAGGAATTTTTCCGTTAATAGAAGTGACTTTGGGTAACAAATCGGATTACGACGGGTCGTTGCGCCAACGCAGAACACAACGTAAGGTCGTTGTGAGCAGCTTTCGGGGGAGGGCTGATCGAACGAAGGAGCGTCCCGTGACTCGAAAGAGTTTGGGGCGCTTTTGTTTGTTTACCTTCCGTGCTCCTGCTGCATGCAGAGTTTGTTTTCGGGGCCTTTTACCTGCCAAAGTGTCGGACTTCAGCTAATATTCACGTTCAGGAGAGCAGACGTGGAACGTGATATGGACCTGATCCGCGAAATATAACGTAGGACGCTACCGCTTGTTGGTCATCTCTCGCAGCAACTCCTTGGATGTCTCACGCAGTCGTTGGGCAAGTAGGACAGCGAGTGAGCGATAGAACCTCACGCCAAATCCGGGAAACACGTTTACGAGTTCACGTAGGTCGTCCGCCCAGATCGCGTCCACTTCAACTTCATCCTTGGCGACAACGGCCGCGGTCGCCGTACTGTCTCCGAGAAACGCCATTTCGCCACAGACATCGCCTGCGCTAAGTGTCGCAATCACCGCGCGAGCAGTGGTTCCTTCTAGCTCCACCGAAGCCGACCCGCGACGGAGAATATAAAGGTGGTCGATCCGAGCACGTTCCTTAATGATTTCCTGACCTAGCTTTAAGCTTATCCGCTTGGCCTTAGACTCAATCAGAGTCCAATCGTTGCGAGTCAAATCTTGCAGGGTACTGCGAGGCATGTTTTGTCGAAAGGCGGCGTTCAGTTTGGCAATTCGATTCGGTCGGGATGTCCGCCCAAGATTCCCCCGTCTAAACTAGGAGCTTTAGCTCACATCTTTGTCTGACTATTCGGAACCAATAGTCGCTTCTTTAGGATTCCTGAAACGGCGTTCTCCAGCTTTTCCGGAGTCATGGAACCCTTTTCAAAGTACCCTGCCGCCCCTGCTTGGACGAGCTTCTGGCCATTCTTTTCTGAAAGGCTGCTTATTGCCAACACTGGAATATCAGACGTGGAAGGTGTCTGCTTCAACTTTCGCAGCACCTCTACACCGTCCATATCGGGCATGAGCATGTCGAGAAGGATTATGCTCGGGTTGCAACTCTCAGCGACGAAAAGCCCAGTTTTACCGTCGCAGGCGATGAGGACTCGATAACCCAAGCCCAGCAGTACTCGGGAGTATGCTTGCGCAATAAACTTACTGTCATCAATAATCAGAATCACATCGTTGCCCAAAAGATCACCGTCCTTATCGTCATTTTGCCGACATATCGTGGGTCTTTAGCCAATGGATTCATGCCCTAGGAGCATGTTCCGCATCTACGCCGAGCACTCCCGCTTTTCGCCTTTGACGCCGGCTGGGGCAAGTTTCCCAACGCGGATTGGGTGCCGAAATTCCGGCGCAGGTAAGAAAACTGAACGGTAGTGACGGCGCATGCACACGTGGCACCTAGCCAGTTGAAGAAGTAGGAAGCCACACGCTCGATCCAGCCACGTCAAGGGCTCAGCCCGCGAACGGTAAACTTCGGGGTCGCCGCAGTAAGGACAGCCTTTCAACCCAATTCTACGCATGACGCCTTTTTTCGTATTGGTTCTCCGGTTCTGCGGCTGATCCCGGCATCTAAGCTGAGCGTTTCCGCTTTTGATCCGTCGCAGTGTTCTGGTTTCCGTTGTCGGGAGGCATTTCAAGAAGGTCGGCGGCTTCTTCTTCGTTGCAATTCCTGCGGTCTGCCACGAGTTGCTTAGCTTGCTCTGGGGTCAGCTTTGCTAGCTTGGGAGGAGAATAAGGCTTTTTCTTCGGGGCTTTCGATTCCATTGCCCTTCCTAACCGGGCGAGTCGCCACAACTAAACGTACTATCGTGCGGGAGGGAAGTCTATTGCACCTTGGTATAAGCAAACTAAACTTAGGTGAAGGTCGAATCGACCGCACTATGATCGCGAGGGCGTTCAACTATCAGCCGACCATGAGCATAATTCTTTTTTGTCCCCTACGCATCACAGGGGATCGCCCTTTCCACAAGGGGAGCTAAGTGTAGGTCGTGAACACTCTTGAATGACCCAAGGTCGTTATCGATCCGTTCGCCCTAGGTCCGTATTTAAAGAAGAGAGGCCGACTTGCGGAAGTGGTCGGCAAATGCTTCGGGAAGCGTCTTTTCCAGCTTTTGTGACAGCCAAGTCTGTAGCTCGGACTTCTGCTCGTCGGAAATGCATACGAAGCGAACTCCCGAATGGCCAGTTTTCGACCAGCAGATCGTCGATTCTGCTAAGAGGGGTACTTCGTGACCGGGGAGCGGGAACTGAACGCGGACGCTTTCTCCGGGAAGGAGCCGGACCTGCGTGCTCAAGGCCATTCCCCCTTCACTGATATTTAGGCTGAAACATCGAACCTCCTGCCTATTTTCCCTCTGGATGGTGACGGGAGTAGAGACCGGACAACGAAAATAGCGTCTTCGTTCTCTCAAGATGAGCCCATATGCAGCCTTGAGGGTTTTGCGAATTGACTGCGCAGAAAGCGGTCTCTCGAAAACAAACTGCGCGTTCTTGCGGAACACTGCCGCATGCCTCGCATCGTTATCGCTGATGCCAAAGGTCACTGCCGTTCGGTTCGATGAGGAAAGACGCACCTCGCCTAAAATCGCGCCCCCTTGTTGTTCTAGTTGAAGATCAGCGATCACGGCATCGAACTTTCGGCGGTTCAATAGGCCAACCGCTGCTGTCGCTTCTGCACAAATAGTGGGGGGAATATAAAATTCGTGTAAAGCGTTGCTGAACTGTTGAATTGTCGCTGGATCAGCGGACACCAAGAGTGCAAGTCCTATGGACATAAACAGTACATCCCTTCATATTCGACTTCCATGAGGCAACAAGTGTGTGCCGTTCCCTAGTCCTGAGTCATTGTTCGCAGACAACGGAACAAGAGTGTCTTGTAGCTTGCAGCCACTTTGTCGAACTGCCACTTCTTCGAAGCACTGGCCAGTCGGCTGGAATTCCGATTTCGAGGGTGGTGCGTCGAACAAAGAAGGACTGCGAACTGTGGATAGCTTACTTCACAAACTTCAATTGAACCTTGGGGCATTAGGTGTGCAACCTTAGAGCAGCCAACCGATCAACCCAGCACCAGCAATCACCCAAGCGCTTCGCATGGTGTCAACTTGGCCGATGCGTCTCCCGAGAGCTCAGTTGTCGGAAGCCGCGTGCCGATTTTCTTAATACAAGGGTTGTCAGATGACAACATTCCGCCCCAGCAGTCCGAACGGATTCGCGCCCACAACCCGGCTGAAGGAGGTTCTGTGGGAGGTGCCGAATGCTGGTCATTGCGGGGCGGTGAGTGCTGCTGGTGAGGAGGTCGACACGCGAGTGCTTCGCTGGTTTAGTTCCCATGACTACGGGTACTCGGCTGCGCCACCTCAATAATGACCGCCCTTCTCACGGCGTCTCACAGGGTATACCCGGCGAACCAGCGTCGGGCGAAAATCCGGCCATTGAAAAGAAACCAGTTGCGACTACCGTGGCGCAGCCCTTTCTGACCAGCGGTGATTCTATTGGGTTTGGGAGTTTTGCCCGTTTCAGGATGCCAAACCTTTCGGTCCTCCAGTACACGCGCTTACCAGCGAGTCCTCTCAGAGATTTCCCGTTACAGTTACCTGTCGAAAGACTTCCGTAAGTGGCCTAGAGGTGCTGCAAGCTGGGAAAATTGGATCGTTCGAATACCAGCACGGCTCTGCCGTCTACAGAGCATCGCCAGACTGCCCGTTTGGGCTTCTGAGGGCATGAATAAATCGGTTCTCAATGTCGCGATCCTCCTAACAGGTGTGCTTCTCACCACCCTGCACTACGAACTTAAGCCTGCGCCGACTGAGAAGGAAATCCACGATCAAAGTTGGGGCATGAGCGGTGGTGTCGATTGGCGCAATCACACCGCCCCAGATTTTGACCTCACGACTACTCGGGGCGAGCATTTTCGGCTGTCGGAAAACGTTGGCAAGAAGATTGTCGTCCTGAACTTCTTTGCGACGTGGTGCGGCCCTTGCCGCGCCGAGATGCCGGAACTGAATCGCTACTTTGACGAGCACAAGTCCCAGCCCTTTGTCTTGCTGGGCATCGATGCCGAGGAAAAGGGCGACCGCGTGGATGCATTTCTCGATGAGCTTAAAGTTGATTTCCCCGCAGGCGTAGATGATGGGCCAATTCGAAAAAAGTATGGCGTCGAGTCATTTCCGACCACAGTCGTGATCGGCGTGGATGGCAAGGTTCAACTTTACGAAACGGGTGCACTTGCCAATGCGGACGTAGCCTTCGACAACCTGCTTGCAAAAAACGAAAAGCTCTTACAGGCTGGACTGACAGTTTCACCGGAAGCGTATCGTCTGGCAGCCCAGAATCAACCGAATTTACCCCTGCGGCAGTCGGAAGCGAACTCCGAACCGAAGGAGGAATTCCGACTGGACGAACGAGGTAAGAAGATCGTTGCACGTATGACTTGTCCTTGCGGTTGCGACGATAGGGTTCAGGCTTGTTCCTGCAACACATCGAAGAAGATCAAAAAAGCCCTCGCCTCGGAGGACTTCAAGGACAAGTCCGACGACGAAATTGTTAAGGCACTGAACAAACGGTTTTGCTCGGGGGCAATGTGATAGTCGCTGAAGATGTTCACGTTCATTTTCGGACAGGGCTGTTCCGGCGCAAGGTGCGGGCGCTCGACGGCTTGACGCTCGAAGTGCGGGATGGCGACTTCTTCGCCCTCGTGGGTCAGAACGGAGCGGGCAAATCGACTGCCATGTATTGCTTCCTTGGGTTGTTGAGACCCACGTCAGGAAAAATCCAGATAATAGGCCAATCGCCCGAGCTTGGGGCACGCCTCTACAAGAACGTCGCCTATCTCCCCGAAGAGCCACATTACCACCTTTACCTCACTGTTGAAGAAGCCACTCGATACTACAGTTCGCTATACGGCAAGCGGGTTTCGGACAAGACCATAGACGAAAGTCTGGAGCGACGGAGCGACTTGGATTAGCTCAATTCAAAAAGCTTCCGCTTGCAAAGTGTTCCAAGGGCATGAAGCAAAAGGTCGGCATTGCTCAGTGTCTTATCCATGAGCCGCAGGTGCTTTTTTTGGATGAACCGACGCGAGGACTTGACCCGCTCATTGTTCGGGAATTCCGCGAAACCCTCCGCGAGATTCACAAGCGTGGCGCAACCATTGTGATGAACTCGCATGTGCTCTCAGAAGTCGAGATGCTCGCCAATCGAGTAGCGATTATCGACCGTGGCAAAGTCGTCGTTCAGGACGAACTGCACAATCTGCTGATTCTCAATCAGGAACTTTATCGGATCGTTTTCGAGGGAAATAGCATAGTGCCGGAATATCTTACGGCCGTGGAACGCACAGGGAATCTTGTGCGGGCGCTGCTTCCGAAGGCGAGGCTTGGCGATTTCGTGGAACTTGCAAAAACCTCCGGGATGCTGTTGCACGAGTGCTCTCTCAAGAAGACATCTCTGGAGGAGTCTTTTTTCAATTTAGTCAAGGGTGACGCAACTCTCACCGAGAATGCGAACGGCAATCGCGTGGTTAGCGTTTCGTAGGTTAGTTCTATGACAGAATTGTTAAAAGCAAACATTTGGGCCGACGTGACGTTCTATCGACGCAGCAAGCTGCTGCTCGCATTCATGCTTGTTTTTCTGCTGTTGACGGCCCTCCAATCGTTGCCCCCTCTTTTCATGAACTCCGGCGTTCAAAGCTTCAATTCATTGCAGCAGATTGTCTCGACTCTGAATTTCTTTATCTTGATTCTTTCTGCGGGGATGGGACTTCTCGTCGTCTCTTCGCATCTGCGCAACCGCAGCCTGAAGATGGTATTTACGAAACCCTGCCCTCCGGACGTTTGGCTGCTTTCCGCCTTCCTGTCCGCAGCAGCTATGTCGCTGTTCCTAAACATTGTGGTCTTGGGCAGCGGGGTGCTGCTATCTCTCTTGTGGCACCTTCCGGTTCGAATGGGATTGATTTTTGTGTCCGCTGAAACCTTCGTTGCCTCACTTGGATTGATCGCATACTTGATAGTGCTGGCAATGGTCATGCACCCGGCGCTGGCAGCCATCGTTGCCATCATCTTCAACGCTGACCTCTTCTACCAGTTTGACCTGTGGACGAAAGCCGCCATTCGATCAGGGAATTCGAGTTTTGCGCTTCGGATGGTTGAGACAGTCTTCCACTCTTTGTACATTCTCTTGCCAATTGTGTACCCGTTCGATAAGCAGACCGAGAATATTCACACTAGCCTGCGAGTGTTGAGCGGCGAGTGGAAATACCTGCTCCTTTCTTTTGGGTATGCGCTGGCGTTATCCGCCTTTTGCTACTGTATGGCCCTATACGCATTACGGAGAAAGAATCACATCTAAGAAGCGTTGAACGTTGCTGGAGGGGCTTGTGCGCTTTAAGACCGCCGCTATTTGGTCCGCTGTACTAGTTGCGGTGACCGCTGGAATGTTCGCCCTGCCAGCCGCAGTGTGGGCCGTTTTTCTCCCGTCCTTAAAACAGGGTTTGCCTGATCCAATCCCCGGCTATGAGAGAGTCCTTCTTGAAGTCGCCGTCTTTTGCACCACGTGGAAATGGATGCTCGCGCTCATCGCCTTGCCAATGGTAACGGTACTGTTCACCGTCGCCGAATTTATGAGTAACACGCAGGCGCGCAAGGCGAGAACCGCAACGACAGCGCCGAACGGTCGGCCACCTGCCCTTTGGAATCCGAACGCGGCGGCGGGTTGGAGTCTCCTTTTTACTCCAGCATTCGGAGCATTCCTGCACGCCCGAAACGCAAATGCGATGGGGCGTCATGGCGAGGCGAAGGCCAACACCGTCTGGTTTTACGTCATGATCGCCTATTTTGGCTTCACCCTCATGCCCATTCAGTTCATCCCCGAATTGTTTTTCACGGTGGCTCCTATTGGTCTTCTGTTGGGGTGGTATTTTTGCCTCGGTAAAGATCAGATAAGGTATGTCAACGAAACTTGGCAAGATGGTTATGAGCGGAAGTCTTGGACGAAGCCACTGATCACCGCTCTTTGCTGCTTGGTTGGCACATTCATTGTACTGACAGTAGCAGCGAAGTTATTGCTTGGTTTGCGCTGAATCGGTGAAACTTCCCAGCCACTCGGCACTCTCCAACTCTAACCGTTGTCATTGACCTTTCCCTCCTGTCCGACCTAACATTCCCGCCATGCATGAACACACGGTCGAGAAGATCACGGAAAAGCTTGACCATCAGCAGAGCGCAAACGCAACGTACCGGGTACTCTACGACGGGCAGTGCGAAATTTGTCAGGCTTGCGTGGCGTGGCTGAAGGCCCTCGACCGCGAGAACAAAACGCTCCCCCTGGCGATTAGCCCAGAAGTCCTCTCCACAGTGGATTCCCGGCTCAGACTGGATGAGTGTCTGCGCCAGTTGCATGTCATCACTCCCGAAGGCGATATCTTTGTGGGTTGGGATGCAGTCGTTTGTCTGGTACGGTTGTTCCCGTCCACGTGGATCATTGGTGCAGCGGGGCGGTGGTTCCCCTTCCGCAATGTAGGTCGATTGCTCTACGGATTCGTTGCTAAGAACAGATATTCCCTCAGCAAGTGTCGGGGCGGCGCGTGCCAAGTTGCCAAACCAGAAGCGGTTCGGCGGCACGCAAAATTCGGTGCGTTCTGGTCGTGCTACACACTAGGCTTCTTCATTCGGTTGCCGCTTGTCATCTGGGCGGGTATCAAGGCTGCGGTGCAGAGAACGAGCATTTTCGCCCGAACGTACCACAAGCGGCTTGATTTGTTGAACGGCACGCTCAAAATTCTATTTCTGAACGGCATCTTGCCCAACACCGTACCCCTGTTGTTTGGCGAACTGTTCACGACCGTGCTCTACGATGGAGTCGCCATCGATCCGGGCTCTCCCAAAATGCGACGGTCGCTTGCCCGTCACATTCGGCAGGTGAAACCGACGATCCGAAAAGTCATCGCTACCCACGCCCACGAGGAACATGTCGGCAACCTCAACTGGGTGTCTGACTTTGCTGGTGCTCCTATTTACGTTTCAGAGATGACCGCCCGGTTCCTGACGCCCTTCAAGACGCTGCCGTGGGTACGAGCCACGATAATCGGACAGCCTCCGAATTTGAAGCAGCCCTATTCTCTGTTGGGGGAAACCATCGACACTGAATCTGGCTACTTGCAGGTGATCCCCACTCCCGGCCACTGTGACGACCACGTAGTTCTGTATGATCCCAAAGAAAAAGTCTTGCTGGCGGGCGATGCCTTCATGGGGAGTTACTTTGCGACCCCAAATCCTGACGTGGATAGCCGGAAGTGGGTCGTCAGCCTCGAACGGCTGATGGAACTCGACATCGAGATTCTGGTCGAAGGACACGGGCATATTCATACGTTGAGGGCTGACATCCCAGATTTCCCCGGAGTGGTGATCCGCGAGGACCCGAAGGTCGCAATATCGCAGAAGTTGGATTATTTGCGGTGGCTCCGCGAGCAGATCGAGGCCGGGTTTCAAGAAGGGCTTCCGGTGCGTGTCATCGAAGCAAGCTGTTTTCCATGGGGACGCCGTACATCATGGGAAAGTTGCGCCACCGACGAATGTATTCGACTTCTAAGCCTCGGTCACTTTTCTCGCACTGAACTGGTCCGAAGTTTCGTTCGCAACGATTCGAATCCGCTGCCCACACTATATGAAGTGCGGATGTCAGCGGCGGAAAATATCGACCAACGATGACAACTCGTCTGCGTATCTTTATTCCCGGTGGTAACGGACAGGTCGGCACCGTGCTGTCGCGCTATTTTCATGCTCAAGGACACGAGTTCGTCGTGCTCGCCCGCGAGTCCGTTTCAGCGCCGTGGCGTGTTGCGAAATGGGACGGACAGCATGTAGCCGACTGGACATCCGAACTCGAAAATTCCGCAAGGAGAAGCCCGTGCTGCTGTGGCCATTCGACGGCTCCCTTGGTGATTTGCTGAAGCCCGGAAACATCGTGATTGCGGAAACCTACCCTGCGGAGTGCTACGGGTGGTTCTTCCAAGATCAACCGCTGAAGGGCAAGGGAAAGCTGGAGGTCCGCAAACGAGTTGGCCCCACACTCCTGAACTGGGCACAATGCGCAAACGTCGCGCTCGATCCAGAGTTGCTTCGTACCATCGAGGAAGGATTCCCAAATGACGATGCGTTCGACGCAACAGTAGGGCTCTTTAGAATGCTGGAAGTTCTGATGAAGCTGGGATCGGGGGAACCGGACGACGAAAGAGTCAAGAAGCTGGAGGGATGGATTTTCGGTCAAAAGGCGTCATTCTAGGCGCTACACAACGCTCACGATAGCCCTTCGGACTGGCCCCAAAGCCCCGCAACATTGATTGAAACGCCTGACCCGACCCTGACCTCTCCGAGGCAGCCAACTCCTCGCAGATCGGCTTCCTGACGGATCACCCACGCCAGAGCCTTTCGGGTGAAAAGAATCGACGCTGAGACTACGACCGCTGCGCCCGACGGAACACGTAAAAGAACACCATCACGCTGAAGCAGCCGAACGCATAGATGAATGACTGAAACAGCGTCACCGCTGGAACCAAGTCCCGCAGGACATCGAGGAAGGTGAGGACGAACGTCCGCAACATAAGAGCCGTCATCAATATCGTGCCGATCAAAGCTAGCAACGCTGCATTTTTTAGTGTCATGACCGGAGTATGAGCGCTGGCAGTGGCGGGCCGCAACTTCGGCTTCTGTCTCGGAACGGACCACGTTCGTTGTTAAGGTTTAAGGTCGGGCGGAATGATCCGTGTCCCTGCGGCTCCGGCAAGAAACCCAAGCGGTGCTGCGGCGGGGCGACGGTGGACTGAACCTTCATCCGGGGAAATTTGGTACCAAATTTGGTACCAACCGTGCCTAGAATTGCCTCAAACTGCCTACTTGGAACGCTCGGAAGTCGCTGAAACCATTGATTTGGTTAAATTAGCGTTCCATCAGTAGGTTGAAGGTTCGATTCCTTCCGCGCTCACCACTTTACCCCGTATAAACACTAGCTGAAACGCACTACCCCCGTTTCGCAGATTCTTAGCGTCATTTTAGTGTCAGCACTGTGTCAGCAAAATTTGGGTGACGCGACCGGTGAGGCTGCACTCGAAGTCCCGGACGATCCGGCAACAAAGGGCGAGCGTCCCGGCGTTAGAATAGCCACGGCTCGCACGCTCACCCGACTACCACCCTCACCCGACTACCACCCTCACCCGACTACCACCCTCACCCGACTACCACCCTCTCTCCGACGTCTCTCACCAGTCCGCTCGACCCAACCCTGCGACGAACAACTCGCGAATCGCGTATGCAAAACCCATAGCTCCCCCGCGTCCGCCGCGCCAGCGGCATCGTACAAATCCTCCTATCGCAAGTGCCCCGGCGGGAAACACTTGGGTCCCCGCGGAAGCTCAACGCCGGCGCACCTGTCGATAGGAAACTAAGTTTTTTCGCCAACCATTTGGACGAGGAAAGCGAGTCGCTGATAATCTGGTGCACCAGGCCCCAAGGAAACTATGCCGGAGACACCTCACATCCCGGAAGATCATCCCCCTGCCGGTAGGACGGCTGCTCCACCTGAGGCGCCAGCGAGTGGGGAAACATCTCCCGCTCCAGAAACTGCAAAGGAGTACGAAGCCATGATCGACGTACACCCGGCGCATCATGCGGCCAGTGGCTGGAAGGAATTTTCAATTCATATCGCGACGATTGTGCTTGGGTTACTGATTGCTGTAGGTCTGGAGCAGATGGTGGAGTACTTCCACCATCGCCACGAACTTACGGAAGTCCGCGAAGAGCTACGCGGCGAGCGCGAAGCCAACAAAGACTCCTTCGCGAGAGAGACGATTAACTGGCGATGGGAGACGGCAGAACTCAAAAACAACTTGATGGTATTGTCCTATCTTCAGATGCATCCTGCCACGCTGGATGAAAAGCTGCCCGGCAGCCTCGTCTGGTTCCATGCTTCCAGTGTCCATAGCGAAGCCGCCTGGGACGCGGCCAAGAACAGCGGCGTCACCAGCCTTATGCCCCGTGAAGAGGTGGAGCAGTATGAAGATACTTACGACCAGCTCAAGAAGATCGATGACGCGCGCGCGCTTGCGTGGGGCGGTCTGAATGAAGCCTCACGCTACGAGTTGGCGGATAACCGTCTTTCGCACCTGAGCCCCGCGCAGATCGGCGAGATCACAATCCTGACGCAGATCGCGCTAACCAAGCATTGGGTCGAGGGGGTAGCACTGGAAAACACTGCTAGGAAGTTCAAGGATTTCCCGCCCTCGATCACCTCGGACGAACTCTCTCAAGTCCGTAATCGGAAAAATGTGGCTGATGCGATGCAGGACCCGGCCTTTGCTCTGACGATTTCGCGAATGAAGGCCGCGGGGTATGCGCCGTAGGCGGACGCAAGCTCTGGCAATCATCAAAGGAGCACCCTCGTGATCGCCAGGATGAATACCGACAGGACAATTGGGATGTTCTCATTCTCTTTCCGCGAGGCATTCGCCTTGAAGATTTAAGCACAAGCGGCCTGTCAACTGTCGAAAGCGGGCGTGGCGGTTGAAAAAACTCCTTAGCCCGAAATTCGCAAAAATAAAAGTACTAGTGCACGCGAAAATGGAGTTTGTCAACAGCCACCGGCGTTAGCGCCCGCTGACCGGGGTTCTGAGGTTATAGAGATTTTTCGCCAAGGTACGCGGCAGCTCCTATTTTCGAGTGTTTAGGAACTGAGTCATGGCATCACGGAGTTGCTTTTCGAGTTGCTCCCATTGGCAGCTTGGTGCGTGTTCTGATTTCTCTGAAAGAGCAACAATAGGCTGGAACTCAGGCGGAGCCGCGTGCAATTCGCAAATGTGTATTCGGATGTGGGTCGCCTCATTAAACAGGTTCGTTTCGCCAGCCAGCGCCCTCTTTGCGGCATCCATAGCAAGGACAAGCCGTGCTTCGTCTTTAGGAATCGGAGCGTTCACCCCCATTTCGCGGAAAGCCGAGTCAATTTCCTCTTGCCGAATATCGCGTTGTACCGGATTAACCAGTCCTGACAGTCTCCGCAGGGCACGGCCATCGAACCCGTGTTCTAGAGCCTCGATGCAGATGCCGGGAAGCTTCCAGTATTGCAGGTCGCCAAAGTAATACTGAACTGCAACCGCTTTAGGATCGAAGTTGACCTGAGACTTTACCACGGGCTGCACTGTACCCGAAATTAGGTCTGTGTTCCACAGCTTCGGTTCAAGGGGATTTGAGCGGAATAGAGATCTTGCGAGAGTCAGGGCTCATCGCAGCGCTGCCCAACAGGCGCGACTGCGATAAGGTTCCCGGGCCACCCCTCTTTTTACTCACCTGCCCCGGCCTGTCGTGCAAAATCAGGCTTTTCCCAAGCTGCACCAGCGTAGCTGTTATCCTGAGTGTGAAGGAGGTAGGGCCTTATGTTTCGCTCGACACTTCTTGTCTCTCTACTCCTCGGTGCTGGCTTTGCGGCTGCACAAACGCTTGCGCCCAAGAATGTCGACCTCGTTGCCCCCGATGGAACCAAGCTGCGGGCCACTTTTTACGCCGCGGCGAAGCCGGGGCCCGGGGTACTCCTAATGCACATGTGCAACACCGTGCGGAAATCATGGGAGCCGGTCGCGAAGGGTCTAAGCGAAGCCGGCATCAACGCGCTCACCATCGACAATCGCGGCTTCGGAGAGAGCGGAGGATCTCGGTTCGAGGGAGCGTCTCCAGAGGTCTTAGAGCAATTGAACGAGAAGTGGCCGGGAGATTTCGACGCGGCGTATCAATTCCTGTTGGGCCAGCCTGGAGTCGACAAGGAGCGCATCGGAGCTGGAGGAGGGAGCTGTGGGGTGAACAACGCGCTAAAGTTGGCGGAGCGCCATTCCTCCGATGTGAAGGTATTGGTTTTGCTGTCGGGTGCGCCTGACCTTACGGAAATCAACCATTTGGCCCACCATCCTGAGTTGCCGATTTTCACAGCCGGCGCGGCGGACGATGAGTACGATTCTTCGACATTACAGTTGATGCAATGGTTGAGCGATCTCTCCGGGAATCCGCGAACCAAGTTTGTGGGCTTTCCTGATGGCGGGCACGGAACCGAGATTTTCGGGCCGCATCCTGAGTTGGTGCGCCAGATTGTCGCATTCTATGTCGACACGCTCATCACCTCGCCGGTCAATTTGAAAGCGCCGGTGACTCCCCGAAAAACGCAAGCGTCAGACTTTTGGGCAATGGCGAATGAGCCAGGAGGGGCTGCGCGGGCCGAGCGGCTCTTTCATGATGCGCGCAAGCGCGATCGGGCGTTCGTTTTTCCGGAGTTCCTGATGAACTTGCTGGGCTACTCCCACCTGCAGGCAGGGGACACGGAAGATGCCATCACACTGTTCAAGCTGAACACAGAAGCCTATCCCGCTTCGGCAAATGCCGAGGATAGCCTAAGCGATGGGTATTTGGCTGCCGGACAAAAGGATCTTGCGATGGCGGCAGAGGAGAAGTGCGTGGAGTTGCTTCCCGCGGACACGGCCAATGCCGAGTTCAAGGCTGCACTGGGCAAGCACGCTCAGGAGAAAATTGCGAAACTGAAAGCTGAGAACAAATAGGTGGCTTTACCCTGTCGGTAGGCCACACCAACACCGGCACGGTCATTCCCGCACCAGCGAACAGCATACAAGCTCGACTCGAATCACTGAGCGAGTGCACTTACGAATACAAACAACGATAGCGCTCGACCAGGGTCATGAGTGCTATAGCGATGTTTTCGCCAGTTAACTGTTTGAAACTACGTCAAACGCTCGCCCCGCATGACCTATCGCATGTCCAGGGCTCTTTTCTGGAACCCAACAGCGCGGAAGTAATCTAGACCGTATAACCACGCATGGATACGATCCAGGTACACCAACAAGTTCGAAGAAGAGGCTCTACGGATGAGCAAGTTCCAAAAACTCTTTCGCTATCTCTGGCGCATTAACGCTGTGCTCATTCTCTTTGCTGCTGGGGCCATCACCTTTGGCGTTGGAGCTCTCTTGATCGGGGAATTCGGGAGCAGAACGGCTCGCAGTCGTGAAGCGGAAGCAGGAATTCCCGTCGCGGCCGCCGCAGATACAAGCGCCCCACCTCTCACTCGGGCGTGCGTCCGTCGTGGGAGGAACAAAGGTGATGCGGGCAGACCGCTCTCTCGATCGCGGGGGGGAAGGGCTTCAGCAGTCGGGGATACTCGGAAACGAGAAACATTCTCTTCATAGAACCTGATCAGAGAGAAGCCCATTGGCTGCTTCGGGACAATGATCATATCCTCAGTGATAATTCCGACATCACTGAAGGCACGGGTCGAAGCTCCAAGCGGCTGCTCGCCACTGCGTTTCTGGTGAAGTCAACGACAAGATCGCCCGAAACCGTCGGGGGAAGGCTTCTCCTGTTCGACGCTCTGGCCGTAAGATCGTCGAAGTGGCAAGCGATGTTAGGGAACTTCATCTGACCTTGCTCACTGGTGGAGAGCTGATCATGCTCTTCGAGCGTAACAAACACCTCGTCGTTGCAGCGTTTGATCCCGGATCGCTTACAAAACGCAGGAAACAGGAAATCGCGGTTTCCCAGCCAAAGTGAGCACTAGCAAAAACGATTGACTGATGACAGGCCATGGCGCTCAGAGCAGTTCAATCAGCGTTATAGAGATTTTTCGATAGCTACCGACTGCTGTGCAAAGCTGCCCATCCTTGCGCAGACTGCTGGCGCCTGCGCCAAAACTACACGATGGAACCTATGCTGTGCGACGCCGATGGCACTCTAACGTGTCGATTCAACAAGTTGCGCGCCAACCCTAAGGGCCACACAAGTGCACCAGTTAGAGTGCACCAGTCAAATCGAGTGAGCATTGCTTCTCCCATTCAGGTTTTCTGACACTTAAGTCACACCATGTGATGTTATTCCTCTTAGTTTTCTTATGTTGTTGTGGGACCATGATGAGTTGTCAATATCGAACTTCCCGTTCCGGAACACCGATTACATTTGACCGTCTCGTGAGTTAGGAGTTGCAGCGTCGCGGAGCGAGTGAGCACTTCTGCGCAGCACTGCCGAAGCAAATGAGCGAGTCTATAGTTCCTCGTGAATTCGATCTAGGTTCTATCTAGGTTCGATCTAGATCAAAGGGAACAATACAACGGGTTGCCAGACGCTGGTTACAAGTACCTTAGTTACGGTACTTGCCCAGTCTTGTCGCAACTCCCTTGAATGGTGGGGGACGCCTGTAAGCAAGAAGAAACTCGCCATGAACTACCTTAGGAGATTGATAAATGAAAAGAATACTAGTTGTGATGCTACTTGTAACTATGGTCGCCTGCGGAAGCTCAAGCTCAACCCATTCCCCAAACCCTAACGGAAAAGGTCCTGCACCGGTAGACCTTAAGTCAGCTTCTTCCTTTGCTGTCCTAACCAAGTCAGGAGTAACGGATGTGCCAGCATCCGTAATCACCGGAGATGTAGGGGCAAGCCCGATCACAGGAGCAGCTATGAACCTGACCTGCGTGGAGGTAACCGGTAAGAGTTACTCTGTCGACGCAGCCGGTCCACTGCCGTGCCGGATAACTAACGCTACTTTACTGACGGCCGCCGTCAAAGACATGATGAGTGCATACACCAACGCGGCAGGGCGTACACTTCCAACTGCCACCAACCTGGGAGCTGGTGAGATCGGAGGGCTAACTATAGCTCCGGGCCTTTACAAATGGGGTACCGGTGTAAGCATATCAACGGACGTGACACTTTCTGGCGGTCCGAATGATGTCTGGATATTTCAGATAGCTCAAACCTTAGATCAGGCTAGCGCAACGAAGGTAGTCTTAAGCGGCGGCGCACAAGCTAAGAATATATTCTGGCAGACCTTCGGAGATGTAACCATTCAGGCAAGCGCTCAGTTTAATGGTGTTATTTTGTCTCAAACAGCCATCAACCTGAAAACGGGAGCATCTGTGAACGGTCAGCTGTTAGCGCAGACCCAAGTCACTCTTGAAAAAAATACGATTACGAAGTAATTGGTATACCACAGGTGGGCGATTGATGAAATCGCCCACCCGCTTGTTGGATATTATTCCGCACCCCACAAGCAAATTTCAATCGCGATAAGAACGACTCCTACCAAGAGAAAATCCAGACGCCCTGAAGGCGAGAGCACATTTCCAGTTAAAGAGCCATCCGAGGGCAGAAGTTGTGAATAGGTTTCATCGCTCGCGTCAGTAAACGGTCGACGATTCTGGACGGATCCCCATCCACTTTTCCGCGTCAATTGACGAAATCAGGCGTGGCTGTTGAAAAACTCCTTCCCACGAAATTCGCGAAAATAAAATCGCGCTAGGATGCCCTATAAACGAGGTTCTCGGTTTTCCTAGACAATTTCTATCCCCCAATTTTGCGTGTTTTTGACGGAAAGGGAGTTTTTCAACAGCCACAGGCGATAACGCTCAAAACCCCGATCGGGGGTCGGTGAGTGTAACGGGGTCTCACATCACTTGAGACGAACTGCCTCAAGTCCTGTTTGTTCGGAACCACGAGTCCATTGAATCCCTGATCAGGGAGTTTGACTTCCCCGGTTAGGCGCCCATAGGATTCTCGTGTTTTATTGGTCGCCTTTCGGACTGTCGTGCCACTGGAGGTGCGACTCCGGGGAAGCCTTCACGAAGCACTGGCCCGTAGACATTAGTACCGAAGGAGGCAGCGATGCCAGCATACAAGAATCCCCTCACCAGCCCATGCTTTTCCAATCGGAGAAGCTTCCTACAAGGTTCCGCCGCTCTTACCGCGGGACTCTCAACTCTATTTGGAGCGCTCTCGCTGCCCGATGCCGTCCACGGAAGCGATTCGAATCCGAACGTCCTTGGACCAAGGCCGGGATACAGCCCGCAGCTGGGAACGTTCGTCTCCCTGCTGACGTGGATGCGTGAGGCTAACGGCGTGATCAGTGCCACGAAGAAGCTGACGACAGCTGACCTGGACTTTCTCATCGACCCGAACGCTAACACCATTGGCGCCTTGATGCTCCACCTCGCTGCTACTGAGACCTACTACCAGCTCAATACCTTCGAAGGCAGGAAGTGGGACAGTTGGCCCGATTCCGTCAAGAAGCAGTGGGATCCAGCGATGAATCTGGGAGACGCGGGTCGGAAAACGATCAAAGGTCACGACCGGGACTATTACCTGAACGTCCTCCAGGAAACGCGAGCGAAGACGCTGGCGGAGTTCAGCAAGCGCGATGACGTCTGGTTTATGGCGGTCGATAAAGACTGGCCTTGGGGTCCGACCAACAACTATTGCAAGTGGTTCCACGTCTGCGAGCACGAAGCGCATCACACAGGACAAATCGCATTCCTGAAGAAACGCCTGCCCGGCGCAAAACCGGACAGCGAGTGATCTCAACTGCCGGCGCCTTGAAACTCGTTGAGCATGGTAAACCAGTCGGTGAGTGCTATACGGATATTACGCCAACCACGACTGCCGTCCGACAACTAATTGCTCCCTTGACGACTGCCGATCGCAACGATGGGTTCCGGTAAGTGGCTTTGTTGAAGTGATTGGAGTTCGGATTCCCACTCACGGACATGCTTTCCAAGGGCCCATTGCACCATCACGACATTCGATTCAAGATTGGTGCAGGCAGAGAGAACGGGCTTGGGTTCGATTCCTTGCTGTTTTATCGCGAATATCTTCATGGAGTCACCGTAGCCGAAAGCCACAAGGAAGTCGCCGGCGGGGGTGAGGAGAGCCTCGTTGGGAAGGATGAAGTTATCCTTTGCTGCCTTGGATTGTAGAAGGGACAACAGAGTATCGGAGTGGTAAGTGGGTCCGGTGAGAGATTCTGGAATGGGGAAATTGATTTCGTACGTATCGCCGCCAAGACAAACGTGAGGTGTATTGCTGAACGGCGTTGTCGCCTCACGGCTTCCACTTATCCAGAAATGCGATTACGTCGTCAGGATCAAGCGACCGAGCTGACTCCCACTCGCCATTCTTCTGCGAATACACCAGCTTGCCGTCCGGGCCGAGAATTGCCAGGGCCGGGACACCTTTTTCGAGTGGAACCTGGTATTCCGCCGCCAAATCATTGTTCTTCTTCCCGTCGTCGCCAATGTCTACATGCACAACCTGAAAATTGTTTTCCAAAAGGGGAGCGACGTCCGTCTGATGAAATGCTTGGTCAAGCACGTGACAGTCGTAGCACCAGTTTCCGCCGAAGACCAGGATTACACGCTGATGATCTTTCTTGGCCTTGGCTACGGCTTCTTCAATTTCGACTTTGGCGTCTGCGTTCTTGTTATAGAGATTTGGATCTGGCTTCAGAGCCGGAGGCATTTTGACCACATCGGAATGCGTCGCCATTACGATGCGCCACTGGTCACCCTGCTGTTGCCACGCTTGCTGCTCCGTTACGTAGCGGGATCGCGGACCCTCTGCCGTTTTCGTCTTCATGGAAACTGACAGGCTCACAACATGGAGCCCCTGCTGGTCCTGTTCTCCGAGGGTGCGGACCTCGAAGTCGGTCATGCCGGAAGAAACCAGCTTTTGCCAGAAGTCCGTCTCAGGGACGATGTCGGGTGTCGGCTTTTGGTCTTTGCCCATACACCTCGCAGGCGGATCAGTCGAATACAAACTCTTTAGCGAGGATATGGCTGTCGCCGTTAATGTACCCTTCCACTTTTCAATTCCGTCGAATCCAGCCGATGGGGTTTGCGTGACCGAGTAGGTAGAAACAAGAAGAAGCACAAAAGCCGAAAGAACACGGGTGGTCATTGAGAGAACCTCGCCGGGATTATAAACAAACGGGACATCTGTGGGCGTTGCAACGCGCTTCCCGGAATGCAGACCTGACGATTGACGTCCACACCGGAAGTCGACGGTTGTGAACACACTTTCAATCCGAAATGGGTGTAAATGGATATTCATTGCCTTCGGCTTGCAATTCGGTAAAAATGGGTATAAATGGATATCCGTACCCGCGAGATCAGGAACATCACCATCACGCCTGAAATCCTGAAGCTCATCGCCGAGATTGACGAGTTCAAGGGGCGCTGGCAGGTGACGGAGTCCCTTGCACCTGAAAAGCTGACCACCCTGAGGCGGATCGCCACCATTGAGAGCGTTGGTTCCTCAACCCGTATAGAAGGCGCAAAGCTCAGCGATAGGGAAGTAGAAAAGCTGCTCTCCGGCGTGAAGGCTAGATCGTTCGCGAGCCGGGACGAGCAGGAAGTCGCCGGCTATGCCGATGCGATGGACATGGTTTTCGAGAGTTTCGAGTCCATCACGATCACGGAAAACCACATCAGGCAACTTCACGGCGTTCTTCTCAAATGTTCCCCGAAGAATGGTTGGCCATCGGCGATGCGCGTGCGCCACCAAGACCGCCTGCGGGCCCGTCAACTGTGTCGCATACTGCAGGTCCTCTCAAGTTTTGGATTCCAATTGAGAACTCTCGGCCTAACGCCTCGAGTCGGGCGGCACCAGGTTGTTCGCGCGATAGTACACCACAAGCTGGCCGTAGTGCTCGCCGCTATGCTCGATCGCGAACATCCACATGTAGGAATTGTGTGCCAGCCTGTTTCCCCAAGGAAGTTTCGTACTTTTGTCCAACCCAGCGTCGCCCTGCCGTTGAATCACGTTCGCTCCATCGACGACGGCTTGCTGAACGAACTTCACCACATCGGCTTTCGTCTTAAAATCGTCCCGCGAGGGGTTGTCGCCCTTTCCGAAGTCAGGACCCAGGTTTGATCCCGAAATCGCGCGCATCACGACATAATCGAATGCGGCCTGGTGCAGAAGATTCTGCGCAAAGGTACGCTGATCTTTTTGCAGCTTGAAGTCGTACTTGTCTTCGGGAAAATCCTGAGCCATGGCGACGAGCTTGTTCCCGATGTCGTTCCACCTATCGAGCGTTTCGTCGGCTCGGGTACGCGCAGGGACCGGAGCCTGATTTTGCGATTGACCCTGACCATAAAGGCTCGAGCCGACGACCGCAAGAAAAATGACTGCAACCAGAGCGAGCCTAGATCGCTTCCCGGATCGTTTCAGAGTCGGCCTCACAGTTCGCTTCAAAATCCCTTTCATGGCAAATTCCTCCCTCGATGCTCGGTTAGACGTAGCCCCGCTGCTGACGTTAGGTCAAATTTTGGAAGTCGAGAGCGCCTCTGCCGGTGCGGCTTGTCCATCAAACAAATGCCCTCCCGTTGGGAAACCGAGTCAGGAGGGCATCGCTTAAGGGAGTCAGTTCGCTAAGGAGCGATCCCGCTACTGCTTGTCATAAACCACGGTTCCCTTGACTTTCTTGCCTTGCGGATCGGTGCCACTAGTGGTGACCGTGCGGGTCTTGCCATCCGCCGACACCACAACCCGGCCGGTGATCGTGACTTTTCCACCATTCTTTATATTGAACACCAACGTGTGATCGTCAATCTGCTTGTATGACCGTGCATCGGAAGTGGGATCGCCGGTGACCGGATAGTCTTTGCCGTCGAGCTTGCCCGTCCATTCGCTATGAATGGGCTTTCCGTCGCCGGACATGCCATCGATCGTGACTTTAATGCTGTCGCCCGCAGCCTCGAAGACGATTTTGTTGTTCTTCGGCATCCCTGCCGCGACCTTCGACTTGGCCTCATTCAGCGTCCAGGTACCCATCTGGGTGTCGCTGGCGAAACACACTGCACCAACAAAGCACAGCGCTAGAGTCAATACACTGTTTTTTACTTGCATGGAGCCTCCATGGAACAAAGTGTGGACTGATTTTTTTGTGGGACTGATTTGCCGCCGCGAATTCTAGTGTTAGCCGGCGGATTCTGCAACGGGTAATCCTCACCGTCTATTTTGTTTCGCCGGCTTGTGAGTTCCGACTGATAATCGCCGGGCGCCGTTCCCCGCGTTGCGGGAAGCTTTGGTGAATGCGAGACTCGTCGGGTATACTCGACGACGTTCTGCAGGCAACCATGGGAGGAAAAGTATGTTTCACCTGATTTGGTACATTCTGATCGGGCTAATCGCAGGCGTGATCGCGAAATCGGTGATGCACGTGCACATGACGATCTTCTGGACGATCGTGCTCGGCATCATCGGATCGATCCTCGGCGGCGCCCTGACCCACTTGTTTTCGCGCCCGGCCAACCAACGTTATCATCCCGCTGGCCTCATTTTTTCCACGCTCGGCGCAATTCTGATTCTCTACGTTTGCTATAAGCTGAAGATTCATTTTCCCCAGGTGGATCCTTTTTAGCTCGTCGATTGGCGGTCATTCGGCGGGTTGCGTTACGGCCAGCGCCGCGACGGTTCGAGTGCGATCGTCGCCCGCGTTTAAGCCTTGATTCGTATTGGCAAGCACGATGCAGACCCGAGCGCTGCGCAGGCGGCGTTCTGCCTGACGCGAAACGGTCGCGGCAACTAGTGGTCGATAATCGCCACTGCGCTCATTGACCGTTCACGGTTCATAGCCTCGCCTTCTCCTCCTCAAGCCGCCATTGTTATTAGAGTTCACCCTTTTCTGGGGAAGGAGGAGGTCAGCGAAAACCTTGAACACGGGCTGGGAACCCGCAGTTGTATCAATCCATTCTCCGACCAGGCAAGTCGATTTGCCCCCTCGCCTGTCAGAGTCGCCAGATTCAATGCGAGGCTAAGGAGTTCTAGAGCGGTCCTGAGTTGTGTCCGATAAAGACGTGCCGACTTCGCTCCCGGTGACTTCGCGGCGCCCGCTTAGGATGCCATCGGGAATGACCACCGCCACCCAAGGAGTGTCCGGCGAGAGCACATGGGCCTGCCAGACGGCCTCTCGGACATGTCCGGGAGTCAGATTGATCTCCTGCTTGCCTGGTTCTTTTACGATGAGATTATCGCTGCGTATCGTGAACGTGTGACGACCTGCGCCCCCGGCTGACACTCGCAGTACGACATCATTGTGGCCGAGGTCCTGAGACGTCACTTCGAAATCGAGGACGCGGTCAGGACGCAAATCAACATCGTAGAATCCGCCCGGGAGGACAGTAACTCTGGTGTGCGCTGACCCTTGCCGCACATTGTAGTGACCTTCCGGCAAATGGACATTGAATTCGCCATCACGCAAATTCGCAGCCGCGACTGTCACGTGACCATTCTTTTCGTTAAACTCCACCGGCTCGCGGCTCGCAGGATTGCCCGTTCCTCTGACCGTGGCGGGCACGCTGAGGTCCTCCATCAGCCAAATCCACTGCCCGACCGGCTGAGTCCAGACCTCTTTATAGGTCCAGCAGATCTGGTTCGGCCAGTAAGGGGCGTCGTCGAAACCTTTGGTTTCGATGCCGACGGGAAGCGCCCCAACCATTTGGCCAGAACGGACGCTGTAGAGCGGCGTCCAGTCGTATCCCTCGCCGTACATCACACTGGCGGCGAAAGGATTGCGGCCGACTAGCCACTGAGCCTGTTTTTGAGCCAGATCTTCGGCCTCCAGATCACCTCGCAACTGTCCCGCCGCCGATAGCGCTTTAGCCTCTGAAAGCAGAACGCTGGAGTTGCCACGAAAATCGAACCATACAGGGAATCTGCGCAGATAGTTCTCGCCACCCAGCGGAATTCCGCGCCGCACTTCTTGCACGTAGGCATCGCGGTCGGCGGCTCGGAGCGGGGTCCAATTCTTGGATTCGGGGATAAGCCGCGCTTCGCTCTCGCGATACACAGCCGCCGGCAGAACCGCGTAAGGCTCATCGACCGCGGCGGCAACCTTCAAATAATACCGAGAGTGCAAGACGACTGCTGAGTACCATTTCATCCACTTCTCATGATCGGGGAAGGCTTCGCACAATCGGATCAGAGCGATGATCGGTTCCTGCTCTTGGCCGATGTGAAAGCGATGAAAAAGATTTTCTCGTTTCGGGCTCGTGTAGAAATAACCGGTCAAGGGAATTGTCCAGAGCTGCAGCGTGCGCTCCTGAGAACTGAGCACCTGATCACCCAGGACGACAGCTTCCTGTGCGTAGCGATCGTTTCTAGTCGCCAGGTAAAGCTCGACGGATGCGACCACTCCGAATGAGATACGTTCTAATTCATCCTGTGCTCCATAGATTTCAGCCAGGGGAGGAGCGTTTTTCAGGCCTTCGACCGCATACTTCCAGTCTTCTTCCGCAATCACGAGGCTGCGGTTCGCCAACTCGGGGTCGGTATCCTTCAATACACGTGCCGCTAAAGCTTCCACTCCGCTGACGCGAAAGTTCCATTCCGGGTTATTGACGGCTTGTCCGAAGCGATCATCGGACGTGCCCATAATCCCATCGGTCCAGTAACTCACCAATTGGCCGGTGCTGCGATAGCCGTCGCCAAATCGCGTTTTGAGCACCCAGTTCAAGCCCCACCGCGCTTCTTCCAGGAGACGACTAGAGAGAGCCGGATCTTCGTCGTGCCGCTTCAGGCTGTCCGCAAGCGACAACAGAGCATATACCATCCCAGGCGTGTTTCCGGTCGCAGTAAGATCCCCGGCATCGTGGTATCCACCATTGACGACAATGCGCTTGTCATCATGAACGGTGTAGATGTCCTGATGGCACCGGCCGTGAATGCCCGGAATTTCGGTTCCGCAGCGCTCGCTGTACATGAAGTTGATCGCCTTCCAAATGCTGTCCACCCAGGCGTCATCTCCAATGCGAAACGAGCGCGTCAGCGTGTCTCCGGCTTTGATCGCGTACGTGCCCGGCTTACGGATTTCAGAGAAATCCAGCACTTGATAGTTGCCCAACGGAGTGGTAGTTTGCTCCACCGGTTTGGTCAGAACGATGTCGCCGCTCTGTGAGTCAATCGCAGAGAACTGGGAGGCCCTCAGATCGCTGGCGATCGCGGACTTGGAGGAACCGGCTGTGTATCCGCTGTGGCTGAAAGCGATCTTTCCAGCCGCCACATCCCATCCCTCCACGTGATCGGGCACTACGCTCTGCAATTCCAACTGATCGATGTCCAGGATCGTCTGGTCGCCCGGGTCGGGAATTTTCTTGGGGAGGCTGTAGGCGAATTCGAGCGCAGTAACCCGGTCCCGGTCGAGAGGAGCGATTTCCCACACGACATGGTTCCAGGTGTGATTCTTGAGAATGATCGACTCGTGTCGGCCCTCGTTATATGAATCCGGCAACTTATGCTCCCCGTCATTGTGCAGGACTAGAGAACAGGAGATGGCGGGCGCGCCGATGACATCCGCGTAGACCCAGAGAGAAATGCGGTTGTACCGGCCCCAGTCTTCGCCGGAGAATTTTCTGGTCGCCACGAGGTCTTCCCATTCTCCGGCCCCGTCAACCTGGGCGACATTCGTAGTGGAACGGATTCGCAGCGAATGCCGGCCATCCTTGGCGCGGACGTCGGTTAGAGTCATCTCCCCCATGCCGGCGAACGACCAGGTGGATAGGTCTTCCATACTGTCCAGCACACGCGAATCAAGGACCTTCTTGTTCATCCATCGGAATTCGGCGCTGTCTTCATACCTCGCCTGCATCGGCATCTCGGGAACGATTTGCTGTGACGCGAGAGACACGCTCAGACAAAAGATGCTCAGGATCGTGCTAGAGCTGAACTGGCGTGCCTTGCTCGAACAGTTGCTCCATCTTAAGTTGATACTCATGATCGGGCCCCTGTGCATCGTTGCGTGGATCAGGCGTCCCAGCAGAGTGAAGCCGCTGCCGTTATAAGCGGATAGGTGCCGCTGAATTTGTAACCGCCGAATAATTCTCTGTTTGCCGGCCAATCGACCACAACGTTGCATCAGCATTGTGCGGGCGAGTATATAACTTTCCCCCCCAAGGGCTCTAACCCAAACCGCGAAACTCGGCCGTATGAAAGCCAGTTTCCGCTGGCCGATCCTCGCCATGGCAAACTCGTGTTACAGTTTTCGCCAATTTCCAGTTGGACCTCGACACTTCGCCGGCATTATCATCTCAGGACGTTATGAATTCCACAGCAGTCGTGAATATCGAGGATCTGCGCGTTCTGGCGCAACGCCGTCTTCCCAAGCCGGTGTTCGATTATTTGGATGGCGGCGCCGAAGCGGAATGCACGTTGGCGGAAAACTGCCGGGTATTTCACGATGTGCTGTTTCGGCCCCGCAGTGCAGTAGCAGTCAGCGATTGCGATTTAAAGACTCGCGTTCTCGGCCAGGAACTTTCTTTTCCTGCCATTCTGGCGCCAGTCGGCTATAGCCGTTTGATGCATCCCGAGGGCGAAGTCGCCGCGGCGCGCGCGGCTGGAGAGGCCGGAACGGCTTACATCCTTTCCACCATCTCTGCTCACAAGTTGGAGAATGTGAAAGCGGGATCATCCGGTCCAGTCTTTTATCAGCTGTATTTGCTGGGCGGACGCGAAGCCGCTGAAGGCTCGATCGACCGGGCTCGCCGTGCGGGATTTTCGGCATTAGTGATTACCGTGGACACGCCCGTGGCCGGAATGAGAGAGCGCGATCCCCGCAATGGAATGAAGGAGCTCCTGGGTTCTTCGTGGTTGGCAAAAATTCCGTACTTGCCCGAGATTCTCGCGCATCCCGGATGGCTGTCGTCGTTTCTCCGGGACGGTGGCATGCCGAAGTTAGAGAACGTCGTAATCCCAGGCAAAGGCCCCATGGAACTCCTCGACGTTGGCGCTGCACTGGCTAGCGCCACCGTGACTTGGAAAGACTTGCGCTGGATCCGCGAACTGTGGCCGGGACCCATCGCCGTAAAGGGCCTTCTGACCGCTGACGATGCCAGACGCGCGGTCGACGAAGGCGCATCCGCGGTCGTTGTGTCCAACCACGGAGGCCGTCAACTCGATTCGGTTCTTCCCACCCTGCGCGCCCTTCCCGACGTCGTCGCCGCTGTAGGAGGCCAGATCGAGGTTCTGATGGATGGCGGAATCCGCCGTGGCGCCGACATCGTGAAAGCACTCTGCCTGGGGGCGCGGGCCGTGCTCGTGGGCCGCGCCTACGCTTATGGCCTCGCAGCTGGCGGGCAAGCCGGGGTCGCCCGCGCATTGGACATTCTGCGATCTGATGTTGAGCGCACCATTCGACTCTTGGGTTGCCCTTCGGTCGCAGCCTTGGATGCGTCCTATATTCAAGTCCCGCACGCCTGGTCGATCAATGAAGCAAACCGAGCTGCTTCCACGTTGCATCCAGCGCGGGCCGGTAGACAAGACTAATCTAGGCACTAGCGGGCATACTGTCCGTGATCGTTTCGGTCTTCGCGTCCCAGAACACCTTCTTGCCTGACCAGTACGACTGCGCCGCCATCATGCAGGCCACGGAATGCGCGAATCCGTCGTGCACCGTGGCGTGGGGCTGCTCTCGCGAGCGCATGCATTCGAACCAGTTCGCCATGTGCTCGGTTGTGAGATCGTCAATCCCAAGAGGGGGCAGCTCAGCCTCCCCAGGCAGCAGCACAAACTTGGATTCTCTCTTCTTGTCAATGTCAGCGTCGTCTTCGTGCGTGCCTTTCTCTTCAACCAATCGATAGCGCGGGCTGCCTTCGCCACCATCGTTGAACAAGCTGGCCTTCTTGCCCATGTAGCGGGTAAAGCTGGGCGCGTCATTGCCGAAGCTGGTCGAATAGCTGACCAGGAAACCTTTCGGATATTCGAGCAATGCCTGAAACGTATCCGCTGTTTCGCGGCCGTCATGCCACGCGAAAACTCCTCCGTGAGATACGACCGACTTTGGAAAACTATCATCCATGAACCAGTGCACCAGGTCGATGGCGTGGCTCATCCACTGATCCGGGATCCCGCTCGAGAATTCCCTATAGAGACGAAACTCAAAATACATTCGTGGATCGAAGGGACGCGCCGGTTTCGTCATCAGCCACTTGTTCCAATCCGTGTCTTGCTCGCGAATTTCCTTCACCTCTGGACGTCCGCGCCACCGCGGGCCGTGATAGTTCCACACCACCTCAACCTTGCTCACCTGTCCCAGCGCTCCGCTTCGCGCCACTTTTTGTGCCGCTCCAGGATAAGGTTCACTGCGATGCTGCGTGCCGACCTGCACGATCGTCTTGGCTCGCAGCACGGCTTCGCGCGCGGCTTTTGCCTCAGTCAGCACATTTCCCATCGGCTTTTCGACATAAGTATCTTTGCCCGCTTCGGCCGCAATTTTTAGGATAGGCGAGTGCGAATGCTCCGGAGTGGAAATCAAAACACCATCGATGTCCTTCATGGAGAGCAGCTCTTCAACATGCTGCACCGCTCGCGGCGCCCTCCCATAATAACCCGCATTCGTCGCTCCAGCTTTCTCGCGGTTCAGCTTCCACAGGTCGCAGACCGCCGTCATTTCCACGTGATGACTGTCCTTCAACTTGGACGCGACTTGGTCAAGATCGCCACCGCGGCTACCCACGCCAATATGTCCGAGAGAAATGCGTTCGTTAGCGCCAACAATATGTCCGTATGACAACGCAGTCCGAGGCAGGACGACGCCTCCAGCGATTACTGCAACCGATTTACCCAGAAATGCACGACGGTTGATCTGTGACTCACTCATAATTTGCTCCGGCATACGAATCGATTCGATAGGCTAAGCGCTTTCCTCGCGTTTTCCGCGTGCTCTCCGTGAACTCTGCGGTTAAAAGCTTTTGACCGCAGAGTTCACAAAGGGAACGGGGAGCGCGGAGAGAAAACATTTTCCGGCGCACCTTCTTCGAATGAAAATCTGAACAGGAGGGCAAGCCGGCTGGACTCTCCGAGTCCTCAATCGTTGATCGCCTGATACGCGAGCACGTTCACTTCACGATCTAAAGTCAAATTCCCCGTCGGATGCAGTTGCGCCATGAAAACAACGAGCATCTGCTCTTCCGGGTCGATGGTGAATCCAGTGTAGAAAAAGCCGCCCCAGTTGTATTCGCCCGGCGATCCCAGCTCTGACAGCGGAGATTTGACGCCCGACACTCCGAAGCCCAACCCAAAACCCTGATCCGGACCAATCTTTCCCAGTTGATCTTGCGTCATCAGTTCGACCGACTTGCGGCTCAACAGGTGCACATTGCCGACTTTGCCGCCATCCAGCATCATCAGGCTGAAGCGCGCATAGTCCATCGCCGTCGAAACCAGTCCCGCGCCGCCTGAAAATAGCTTCTTCGGACCGCGCGAAGGATAATCCGCGGAATAGGCAAAAGTCCCCTCCTTGATAGGTGTATCCGGAAACCGGTTTAACCCTTTGTCGGGATAATACGTATAAGCCGTGGCCAGTCGGTCGAGCTTATTGTCCGGCGGGTAGAAATATGTATCCTTCATCCCCACCGGCTCGAAGATGCGCGTGCGGAAGAATTCGTCCAGTGGTTTACCCGAAACAACTTCCACGAGTCTGCCCAGCACATCGACGCTGAGGCTGTATTCAAAACGGTCCCCGGGATTGAACAGCAAAGGAAGGCCCGCCAGCTTCTTAACGCTATCCGCAATCGTCCCCTCATACTGAAGCAATCCGCTCGCGACCCCGGCGCTCTCGTACATGGCGCCCAGATCATTATTCCAGTTGTAGGTAAGTCCCGACGTGTGGCGAAGCAAATCGCGAATCGTAATTTCTTTTGTGGCTGGTATCGTATAAGGCTCACCGGAAGCCGGCTTCATCAGTACCTTCGGATTCTTGAACTCCGGAAGATATTTCGACACCGGATCGTCGAGCAGAAATCGCCCCTCTTCGTAAAGCATCATCACGGCCACGCTGGTAATGGGCTTGGTCATCGAGCAGATGCGGAACATCGCATCCGGCCGCATCGGCTTGCCGATCTCGCGGTCCATCATCCCCTGCGACTTGAACCAAGCCACGTGACCGTGTCGAATTACCACAGTGACCGCGCCCGCAATGCGTTTGTCGTCGATCTCGTGTTGCACGACTGCACCAATGCGCTCCAGCCGTTCCGCCGACAGCCCGACCGATTCCGGCTTTGCCGTGGGAATATCCTGCGCCAGCGCGCACACATTTAGTACAAGAAAGCCGAGCAGACACAGAACGATCTTTACCCGTGGCATTCTCATCCGCAGAATGTCCCGGTTCCTTTCGGGGAAGGTCGTCAGACGCATCGTTCCTCCTGAGCTCCAGCCTGCTAATGAAAACTAAGCCTGCGACACAATCTGAAAGGCTAGGTTTTGAAAGGACGCGGCTTTTAGCCGCGCCGTGAGGGCTCCGCAAATCAACAGCGGCTTCAGCCGCGAAGACATATTCAATTGAAGAACCGAATGTCCAGGCTACGTCGACTTAATTGTTTTCGAACCTGCATCCCACATAACCGGCTTCTGCCGGAAATACGATTCGTTCGCCATGTGACATGCGACGGCAGCGTGGTTGCCGAAGACCGCGTCCTCCGTCACTGATTTGCGCGACTTCACCGACTGGAAAAACACGTTCAGGTGCGGAGTCATATCGTCCCAGTCATGTCCGCGATACACAGTGTCGTCCTGGATCGGTTCCTTGCCCAGCGGCGGATCATGTTCCTCGTGCCACTGCTTCACGTATTCTTGCCGCATCTTTGCCGGGAAACCGGAACTGTAGTAACTGGGACTGGTATCGATACCAGCCTGCGGAGAATGCCGCAACTCAAACTCCCCAGCGTCGAGCAGTCCCTTGGGCCCCATGAAACGCGCCAGTTCGGGCGTTTCGCACCCCAGGTCCAAGCGCACATAAACGGGAATGCCGTGATAGTCGAAGAGCACGGTATGAAAGTCAGGCATATCGCGCCCGTCTTTGAAGCGAAAAATTCCGCCCATCGCAGTCGCGGAGCGCGGAATCTCATTCCAACCCAGCGTAACCAGCATGCCGCTGATCAAGTGCACCATCAAATCGCCCGCAACGCCGGTGCCGTACGCTCGCCAGCAGCGCCAGCGTGCGAAATGCAAGGGGTTGAACGGAATCTTCGGGGCATCGTTGAGCCACGTATCCCAGTCGAGCGTCTCCGGAGAAAGATCGGGCGGCGGCGGATACTCCCACGCACCCGTAGGATCGTTGCGCCCTAGCGTGAGTTCCACCATTTCCACATCGCCGATCGTTCCACCGGCATAAAGTTCCCGGGCCTTGGCGCACAGCTCGGAACTCACCCGCTGCGAGCCAATCTGCACGACGCGATTATTTTTTTGCGCCGCATCCACCATGGCCAATCCATCGGCCACATTGTGTGACATCGGCTTCTCGCAATAGATATCCTTGCCCGCATTGCACGCGTCGACCACAACCCGCCGGTGCCAGTGATCGGGAACCGCGGCCACGATGCAATCGATGTCCTTGCGATCCAGCAAGTCCCGATAATGGCGCGACGTGGGAAGACTTGGGTTTCCGGTAATTTCTTTGGCCAGCGTGTGACGCCCGTCGTACAAGTCTGCAGCGCCGACGCACTCCACTCCGGGTATCGTGATCGCGTCCGTCAGTAAGCCCGAACCTTGCATTCCGATCCCGATCATCCCAAAGCGAATTCGATCGCTGGGCGCCACGGCGCGAGGAAACGGTTTCGCTTCAAGTCGGACAGTTTTTGAAACCAGCAGCCCACCAGCGGCGGCCGCGGCACTTCCCTGCAAGAATGCCCGTCGCGAAAGAATTCGTTTCATGCCAATCCCTCCGTATATCGATCGATTGTCATCCTGAGCAAGCGCATTTTTGCGCAGCGAAGTATCTGTATTCCCTATTTCTTCAGCGGCTTAATCGCGACTTCCTTGAAAAACACGATGTCGTTGTCACTGTGATTCTGCAAGCCGAAATACCCGAGGTTCGGCCGCGGACCACGCTGCGGTTCGAAATCAAACTTGCGCTCCGGCACCGGATCGCCATCCTTATAGTCCGTGACTTTCACTCCGTTCAGCCTGACGATCGTGCGCGGTCCATCCAGCGTAATGTCCATTGTGTTCCACTCCGGTCCCGGTTTCCAAGCCTTCGCCAGCGGCTTGGTCAGCGAATAGAGCATGCCGGTGGAATGATATTCGTCTTCTTTCGAAGTTTCGGGATGGTTGTCGATCTGCACTTCGAATCCGTAGTGCACCGGCATCCACTCTTCGCGCGGCTCCACCGGGATGCGAATGAACACCCCGGAATTGTCGTTCTCGTCTCGCATCCTGTACACCACATGGATCATGCAATTACCGATTTTGCCGCCCGTCCAATAGAGTAATCCCATGCCGCCGTGGGTATGGATGAGGCCATCTTCCACGGTGTCGCCACCCGGCCCAACATGCTTCCATCCCGTGAGGTCTTTTCCATTGAAAAGTTGTTGCCACTTGTCGGAATCGCCCTTACAAACGTTCTGATTTTCATCGGCGGCGAATGCGAGCGTTACGAGAGCGGCTAATACAAAAATCGCAGCAATAAATCGTTTCACCATGGGAAATCTCCTGAGTTTCTCCGTCTGCCATTCGCGGGACAGACCACCATACTCGCACCCACGCCCGGAATCAAATGGAACAGCTGAATTTTTCAACGGAGACACTCAGGATGGCCTACGCGTTCGGCGAATGTTTAATCTACCAGAGGGAGACGCGCCAAGCGGAGCTCGGAAAGAACGCGGCCCAAGCCGTGGGACGAGCGCTATCTGGCCTAATCCAGTTCCCGCGGCCCGCCAAAGAATCGCATTCCTGCCGCTGCTCCGGAACTGCCCTCACCTTCGCGCTTCTTTTTCCACTCGGCTTCAGTCAATACCGTGATCCCTTCCGCTTTTTTCTTCTTCAATCCCGCATTGATGCCCGGAAGTTCCTTCTGCGTCAGCTTCTGGAAATCCCCAATGACATCCTCCAGCTCATGCGCCAAAGATTCTTCCCGCGCCGCCTGATAATCCCCTGGCCGCCCCTCATATCCATTGACGGTCCCGTAGAGTTGTCCCAAAAGTTCGCGGATGCGTTCCTCTCCGGTGATCATGCCCCCTTCTTTCGTCGCGACAATTTTCGACCGCAATTCGTCGCAATGGGCCGCCAGATCCTGCAACTGTTTCCGCAACGGATCTTTCTCCGCCAGCTTTGCGGCCCTGGCGTTGGCCGCGTTCCGCACTCCTTCAATCGTTTCCACCGAGTAAGTCATGTGTTCGATAGTATGATAGATCTTCATCACCAAATCGAATTGCGCCTTCCGATCCTCCACAGAAAACTTGGCCCGCGGATCGAGCACGACATTCAATTGCTCGGTATAGGTATTATCGCCCTTGGTCATCTTCACCGTGTAAGTTCCCGGCACCACTCGTGGCCCTTGCGCCGCCTCAAACAAGGCCGTCGCCGCCGGTGGAACAGCCGGCGCCTTTACGCGCATCGACCAACTCGCCCGGTTCAATCCGCGATGTTTGCTTCCGGCTACGCTATCGACCAGTTTGCCGTTCTGATCCAGAATCTCAATCTTCAAATCACCAAAGATGTGCCGCCCCTTCTGATAGTAAGTAATCTGCGCTTCCCCCGGCCGGCTGCGTCCGCTGAAGGTTTCATCCCCTTCGGCCCATCCGCCGAAAGTATCGAAGTACTGTACCGCCTTGCCCGGAATCAAAGTAGCTTCCTTCGACATCAGATCCGGAGTCAAAGCGCGCAGAGGAGAAATGTCGTCGACAATCCAAATTCCGCGCCCGTGCGTCGCCAGCACCAGATCGCTCTCCCGCGCCTGCACCGCAATGTCATCGACTGGCACGGACGGGAAATTGCTACCTTTATATTGAGCCCACCGCTGGCCGCCATCTACCGAGATCCACAACCCAAACTCCGTTCCCAGGAAAAGCAGATTCGAATTGACTGAGTCTTCTTTGATCACGTGCGCGAATCCTCGCGCCCCGCTCTCCTGTGCCGGCAGCGCGGTCCAACTCTTGCCATAGTCGGTGGTCTTGTAGACGTACGGCTTCATGTCTCCGAACGTATGCCGGTCGAACGTGGCGTAGGCCGTGGCCTCATCGAATCGGCTGGCCTCAACCGTCGACACCCATGAATTCTTTCCCAGACCGGCGATGTTGCCCACCACATTCGTCCAGCTCTTGCCCCCATCCCGCGTGATCTGCAAATTGCCGTCGTCCGTCCCCGTCCAGATAATCTGCCCGTTTTTCGGCGATTCCGAGATGGAATAAATCGTGGTATGCATCTCCGCCGAAGAATTGTCGACGGTCACGCCGCCCGATTCCTCCTGCTTCTGCTTCTCCGGATCGTTCGTCGTCAGATCCGGCGAAATGCGATCCCAGGATTGCCCGTGATCGCGCGAGCGGAACAGAAACTGCGCTCCGATATAAATCGTCCCTTTCTCGTTCGGACTCATGTGAATCGGAGCGTTCCAGTTGAAACGCAGTTTCTTCTCGCCGTAATTCGGCAGCGGCTTGATCCCGCGAATCTCGTGCGAATAGCGATTGACGCGCCCGATTTCTCCGCCCTGCGCTTCCGCATAAATGTAATTCGGGTCGGACGTGTCTTCAAACATCCAGAAGCCGTCGCCGCCATACATGTTCTCCCATCGCGAGTTCGCAACGCCGCCTGGGTACGATGAATCCCCCACCCATGAACTGTTGTCCTGCAGCCCGCCGTAAACGTGGTAAGGATCGGAATTGTCGGTGCTTACGTGATAGAACTGTGAAACCGGCAGGTTCATCTGATGTTTCCAGCGATTGCCGCCGTCCTCGCTGCGCCAGAGCCCGCCGTCATCGCCCGCAATCACGATGTTCGGATTCTTCGGATCGATCCACACGTCGTGGAAATCCCCGTGGTCCGAACCAGAAACTACGTTGAACGTCTTGCCCGCGTCGGTGCTGTACAAGAGAATAAGATCGGGTTTGAAAATCTTGTTCTCGTCCTTGGGATCGACGATCAAGTTGCCAAAATAAAAGGGACGCCACACCATGAAATTGCTGGCATCGAGCTTCTTCCAGTTCCCTCCGCCATCGTCCGAACGGTATAGTCCTCTTCCTTTTTCCGCTTCGATGTTGGCATAAACCACCTGCGGCTTCGAAGGCGCGACTGCTACGGCGACGCGTCCCCAAGGCTTAGCTGGCAGGCCTTTCGCGCTGCTGTCATTGATTTCGCTCCAGCGATCGCCGCCGTCAGTCGACTTGAACAAACCACTGCCCGGTCCCCCGGAGCGGAACGTCCAGCCCTGCCGCCGGAAATCCCACATCGCGGCGTACATTGTCTTCGGCTCTTGCCGGCTCATCGCCATCAGCGCGCACCCCGACGATCCATTCGCGCCCGCCAAAACCTTTTTCCACGTCTTGCCGCCGTCAGTCGTCTTGTAAACTCCGCGCTCGTCGTTGTCATCCCACAAGTGTCCCATCGCGCATACCAATACATTGTTTCCATCTTTGGGATCGATCAGAATCTTCGCGATGTGCTCGCTGTCTTTGAGTCCAACGTTGGTCCAGTTCTCGCCACCGTCGGTAGACTTGTAAACGCCATCGCCCACCGAAACGCTATTTCTTACCCAACCCTCACCACTGCCCACCCAAACCGTTTTCGAGTTCGACGGATCGATGGCTACCGCGCCGATCGACTGCACGCTCTCGCGATCAAACACCGACTTGTAAGTCGTCCCGCCATTTACCGACTTCCACACGCCTCCGCTGGCCGCGCCGACAAAAACGGTGATGCGCCCGTCCTCTTCCACCGCGTCCAGCGCGGCAATGCGGCCGCTCATGGTGGCCGAGCCGATATTGCGCGCTGGCAAGCCGGAAACCGTTGCGGCGTCGAAGCGGTACGGCGCCTGCGCTGCGGCCTGCAGAGGTGCGCACAGCAAGGCTGCGGCGGACAACACAATCACTCCCCAGAAGTTGTGAGCGGATACTTTCATATCTTTGAGTCCTTTTCCAAGCAGTTAATTTCGTTGCGTTCTTGTCGCGCCGGCAGCTCGCCCTGAGCGCCGAAGCATCCTGCCGCCACGGTTGGACGGGTCGCAGCCCTTGCGCAAATTACTCGCCGGAGAATCAGTGAATCCCGACCAACCCGGACTTCTTTTCCTCAGTCCTCAGCGACTCGGGCAGCGCAAAGTCAGACTCTTGAAAAGCGACATTCACTTCAATCTTGTCAATCGTCATCGCTTGCGCCCCCGGGTTGTTCTTCGGTCCCTCAGAGATCGAGAAAGGATACATGACCCCGTCTACCGGCTTATACGAACCCAGGTCAACCACTCGCTCTCTCACCGATCCCCGGATAAATTGCTGAATCTCTTTGCGGATTTCAAGATAGGTGTCGGGGTCAAGATAGTAATAAATGATGTCACCGTTTTTCAGCGTGACCTTGAGCCGTAGGGCGTCATCCCCATCCACCTCGGCGTGTCCCAGATATTCGATCGTGTTGTCTTTCGCGCCGTAGTCCACGAGCGGGCCGTCAAAATCGGCGGCCAGAAGCAGATCCCGCAGGTTGTCCTCGCCCATCAACTCCGGATCTTTACGTCCGCGAAAGGGCTGAGTCTGCCAGCCCACCGAACCGTCGTACGCCTGGACCGCAGTCATCCCTTGCATAGAGAGATTTTGACGAACCAAGTCCGGCCGCATGTTCATTTGTCGGAAAGCAACCGTTGATCGGCGTCTGCCACCGCCTCTTACCTTGCCGGTCGTAAGCCGGGTCTTGGCAGATTTAATCTTGTCGAGCCCGCCTTTAGCCTGGATGTTCTTGTCGACAAGTTCCTCAGCGGTTTGAGCACATGCAAACACACTGAGGCTCGTGGCCAGAACCACAGCAATCACCGTGTGACGCATGACAACTCCTGTTCCACAGCGAATCGACGAGGTCGTTAGTGAATCCCGACCAACCCGGACTTCTTTTCTTCAGTCCTCAACGACGCGGGCACAGCAAAGTCCGCCTTATCGATGGGCACATTGACTTCAATCTTTTCGATGGTCGTACTCTGAGCTGCCGGATTTGCCTTTGTCCCCTGCGCAATCGAGTAGGGATACATCACGCCCGCGACCGGCTTGTACGAGCCCATGTCGATGACGCTCTCGCGCACCGAGCCGCGAATGAACTCCTGCACTTCCTTGCGAATTTCCAGAAAAGTATCGGGATCCAGATAGTAGTAAACGATGTCGCCATCTTTCAGTGTGACTTTCAGGCGCAACGCGTCGTCGCCATCGACCACGTCGTGCCCCAGAAACTCCACGCTGTTGCCTTTTTCCTTATAATCCACCAGCGGCCCATCGAAGTCCGCGTCCAACAGCAGATCCTTCAAATCGTCCTCTCCCATGAACTCAGGATCTTTATGTCCGCCGAATGGTTGAATCTGCCAGCCAGTCGCACCGTCGTAGGCAGTGACAGCGGTCATACCTTGCAGCGTGAAGGTCTCCCGCACCAAATTCGGGCGCACATTTTCCTGCATCGTTGCGGCGGTAAATCCACCTCCGCCATTCAGCTTTCCTGTCATGCGGACGGACTTGATCGCCTTGATCTTGTCCATCCCGCCTTTGGCCTGAATGTTCTTGTTGACCAGTTCTTCGGCACTCTGCCCGCGAGCCAAAACGCTCAGGCATGAAACGGCCGCCAGCACAATCACTGCGTAACGCATGGGAGGAAACTCCTGTTGTATGGAACTTGGATGGACTTGAACCCGGGAAATAAGACGCACAGTACTCTACCCGGAAATAGACGTTCTTGCAAAGCTCTGGTGAGCAAAGTTGGTCAGCGACGCGGCTCACGTAGAGACAGCCGTCCCGGCTGTCCAGCCTGAGCCGGCCCTTGAAAAAGTCAGTGAGCCTGCGAAACGGCTAAGGTGCGGTTGCAGGAGCCTATTTCTGCGCAGTCTCAGCGGCGATGTTTTCGATCACCATCGCGGTTGAGCCGCCACGCGCGTAGGTCTTCCCGCTTGCGGTGACTCTCTGCCCCGCGAAGGGCAGCAACCTCTTATTCTGGCCGCTCGAAGGCGTGGTGTCGGCGATCGGCCAATAGATAGTTCCGTTATCCCCCAAGATCACTAGCGCTGACCCCGCCCTCGCGCAAGCCTGGGCGCACTCGGCACTGATGGGCTTTTTCAGGTCCTTGGTAAACGCGCACGCAGAATCGAGGACATAGCCGTTCACTGAAACGAGTTTGCCGGCATCGCTTGCAGCGGCCACTAGCGCCGCGAAAAGGCAAACCGCAATCCCTCCTCTTAGTGCTTTTTGAATATTCATTTTCTTAGCCTCTTCAGTCCTGAATTCAGATTGGATCCCTTGGTTGGGTGCCTAAGTTAGCAGAAGAGAATGCTGGTGCAATAGTATGAATCATCTAGATTCTTCTCGGTGTTTACAGATTTTTTCGTACAGACAGTAAGGTGCACCTAAAGTCGACTTCGCTCGGACCAGGCTTTCCGCTGTCCCTTCGAATCCCAAGGAACCGGCAAGCTCCGGCATTTCTTCCACCTGAGCACTGGCAGATTTTTTCGGGTATACGAAGATTTTCGTTGACACTACGAACATCTTCGTAGTACGGTACTTCCCATGAAGCAGACTCCGCACAAACCCACCGCTTCGGAGCTCGAAATTCTCCGCGTCCTGTGGAATCGCGGACCTTCTACCGTGCGTGAAGTTCACGAATCCCTGAGTGAAAAAAAAGATCTCGGCTATACCACGGTGCTCAAGCTTCTCCAGATCATGACCACAAAAGGCACGGTACGGCGAAACGAAACCCAGCGCGCTCACGTCTATGAAGCATGCCTTCCCGCGGAGCAGACCAAGCGGCAACTTGCAGGGGACATGCTGCTACGAGTGTTCGAGGGTTCTGCAAGTCAGCTCATGATGCATGCGCTGGCGGGGCGCAAGTCCTCGCCGGAAGAAATTAGCGAGCTGCGCCGTTTGCTGGACGACTATGAAAGGAGCCGGCGATGAATACTTTAATCAATTGGCTCTCTCCCGCCGCGATGCAGTCTTTAGGATGGGCCCTGTTGCATTTCTTATGGCAGGGAACTGCCCTCGCCGCGCTGGCCGCGGCTGCCATGGCATTGTGCCGGCGCGCGTCAGCGCGCTATCTAATAGGCGTCGGTGCGCTGGTGCTGATGCTGCTGGCTCCGCTGGCAACTTACTTTTTCTATGCGCAGCAGCATCCTGCTGTTCCCGAAGTCTTGAGAGCATCTTCGCCCAGGGCTGCTTGGCCGATCCCGCCGAGCAAGACCGCTCTGAGTGGCTCTGTTCAACCTGCTTCCATCACACCATCTCTCGATGTGTTGCCTTGGCTGGTTGAGGCGTGGCTGCTCGGCGTGGCTTTTTTCAGTCTTCGTTCTGCCGGCGGATTCTTGCTGCTGGAGCGCGAGCGGCGCAGACAATCGGTTGGAGTGAACGATCGAGTGCTGGAAATCTGCGACTCGTTACAAAATCGCTTCGGCCTCAATCGCGCAATTGATTATTGCGAATGCAAATGGCTGCAGGCGCCTGCGGTAATTGGATGGTTTCGTCCGGTTGTGTTCTTGCCAGTGACAGCGCTTACTGGACTTTCTGAAGAACAGCTTGAGGCGATCATCGCCCACGAACTGGCGCATATCCAGCGACTCGATCCCTTTGTGAATGTGTTCCAGGTATGCGTGGAGACGCTGCTCTTCTATCATCCAGCGATCTGGTGGCTGAATAAAAAGATTCGAGCGGAACGCGAGCACTGCTGCGATGACCGGGCGGTGGCTCTCTGTGGTAACGCCGTCGAATATGCCCGGGCTCTTGCGCTAATGGAAGAATGGCGCAGTGCTCCGGCCTTTGCAATGGCCGCGAACCGCGGTCCGCTCACCGAGCGCATCGTTCGCGTTCTCGGCCTCAAGAGGCTTGGCACGGGAATGCGCGGCATCGGCTTGACCGGCAGCGTTCTCTGCCTGACCGCGGCGCTGGTCGCCGGAAATGCGTTGCTGGGAATGGCGCATCCACGGCAGGCTCAGGCGGCTTGGGATTCACAAGCGACTCCCAATCCAGCGACTAACTCCTCGCAACCGCCTGCTGCGCGAACCACTCCAACTTCGAAGCCTTCGCCTTCGCGTCCGCAAAGCGGCGAGTCAACCGCGAATTCCTCTTCTTCCTCTGAGCCCACTTCAGCTTCGCCCTCGGCTTCTTCCTATATCGACGGGATGAAGGCTGCGGGACTCGGCGATCTCACGGTCGATCAACTCATTGCCATGAAGATTCAGGATGTCACACCGGAATATGTCCGCGAGATGCATGAGCAAGGCTTGCATCCTGACGCAAATAATCTGATCGCAATGCGCGTGCAGGGAGTTACTCCTGAGTACGTTCGCGGGCTGCACGCGTCGGGCCTGAATCCCGATCAGGACCAGCTCATCGCGCTGAAGGTTCAGGGAGCAGACGGGGAGTATTACCGCGGTCTTAAAGAAGCAGGCCTTCAGCCGGACGTGAATACGCTGATCGGGCTGAAGGTGCAGGGCGTAACTCCCGAATATGTCCGCGAGCTCCGCGCTGCGGGCCTGACTGTAACTGCAGATCAGGTGATCGCCCTGAAGGTGCAGGATGTTTCTCCAGAATATCTGAAGGGATTGCACGAGCAGGGAATCGATCCGCGAGCGGACGATGCCATTGCCATGCGGATTCAGGGCGTCACTCCGGAATACGTTCGCGAGATTCGGGCACTCGGCCTGAAGCCATCTGCGAACGAATTTATCTCAATGCGCGTGCAGGACGTTTCACCGGAATACATCAAGGCGTTGCAAGCTGCGGGATATAAATTCAGTGTCAACGACATCATCAGCGCCAAGGTACAGGATGTTTCGCCGGAGTTCATCGAACGCGCACAGAAGCATGGGTTCAAGGATCTGACTCTGCAGAAGCTGATTCAGTTGCGGCAGCTGGGAATTCTGGATTCGAAGGCTGACCTCTAAAAGCACAACCACTCGAAAAGGAGATGATGTATGAGAATGCGCCGAACCCTCGCGTACCTGGTCTTCGCGTCTTGCCTGCTTCTGGTGGCGGTGAAGAATCGCGCGGCGGATGTTCGCAGCGGGGACTGGACCATCCGCAAATCAGAAGATGCGGGCAAGGTGGAGTTTTCGCTGATCGAGCATCATCGTGGCGGAACTTCGAGCCACGAATCCGACTGGCCTGCGACTTCGTTTCAGGGCGTGGACTTTTCGAAAGCGGGACGTCAGGACGTTCACTTCACCATCACCCGCGACGCGGGCAAGATTGACTGTGAAGGATTTCTGAATAACGGGGAAGGCGCAGGCATTTTCCGTTTTCAGCCGGATGCGAACTATCCGCGCGAACTGGGCGGGCTCGGATTTTCCATCGACGACGAAAAGCAGTTCAGCATGGCGGTGATGGACGTCAGCCTGGAGTTTGCGCGGCAGATGAAGAACGAACTTCTCAGCGGACTCGACGTGGACAAGCTGATCGCATTCCGCATTTTCGGGGTGGACGCTGCGTTCATTGAGGCATTGCGCGCGGAAGGCTTGAAGATTTCCGATGCCGACAAACTCGTCGCCTTCCGCATTCATGGTGTGAGTCCGGAGATGGTACACACTCTTCATCAGGCTGGTTATTCGCCGAATGAAGATACGCTGATCGCGATGAGAATTCACGGCGCGACTCCGGAATGGATGGCCGAACTCAAGCAGCGCGGTTACGATCACGTTGGGCTCGAGAAACTGATCGCATTTCGCATCCACGGCGTTTCGCCGGAGTTCATTCAGAAGCTGCAAGGGCTGGGATACTCGCATCCCGATCCGGACGAACTGATCGCGATGCGCATCCACAATGTGACGCCGGAATACATCAGCGACATGCGCGCGCGGGGAATTCACGACTTGAGCGTCGATCAACTGGTCAGCATGAGGATTCACGGGATCGACTAGCCTGGTATTCGGACCATCAGCAAGAAGAAGCCGCGCCCTTTGCGCGGCTTTTGCTTGGATATCTTTCTCACTTGGTCGTGTCAACCTTCGAAGAGAAATACTTTTGAGGGCTTAATCTGGCGCATTTGCGACGCGTCCCTTCCTGGAAAAATCCAGTTCTCGAGGGTAGAGGGGGAACGCCAGCGCGACCGGGAGGAGCCTGAGTCGCCTAGCCCAACCCGCCGACTCAGATTTGTCCCAGCCCGCCGTCTACATTGATTTCCACGCCAGTGATGTAGGACGCATCTTGGGAAGCCAAAAACGCAACCGTACCCGCCACTTCCTCGGGTTGTCCGAACCGCTTCATGGGAACCTTGGAAATGATCTCCTTGGCGAATTCGTCGATGGCTTCCTGGGGCAGCCCGGTCCTGCCGAAGATCGGCGTAACGATCGGGCCCGGTGCCACCGCATTCACTCGAATGCCGCGGGCCGCCAGTTCCGCGGCTGTGGTTCGCGCCAATGAGCGCAGCGCCGCTTTCGTTGCAGAATATGCGCTAGTCCCGGCCGTGCCCTTCTGGTCAGCCACGCTGGTATTGACGATGATGGATGCACCGTCATTCAGAAACGGCAGCGCTTTCTGAATCGTGAAGTATGCACCCTTGATGTTGATATCGAATTGCTCGTCGTAGGTGCTCTCGGAAGTGTCTGCGAATGGCCCGAACTTGGCCACCCCAGCGTTCACGAACAAGACATCAATTTTGCCCAGCTTTTTCGACACCTGAGCATAAAGCTTGTCCACATCCGTGAGCTTGGAGACGTCCGCCCGAACTGCCAACACGCCGTTTCCTATGGTGTTGACCGCTTCATCCAGGGTTTGCTGGTTTCGACCCGATATGGCTACTCTTGCGCCTTCGTCCTGCAGACGCTTGGCTGTCGCCAGGCCGATGCCACTATTTCCACCAGTAACTACCGCTACTTTTCCTTCGAGTCTCTTCATAATCAGTCTCCTAAACTTCTATCGAACTGTCTGCTGGATCCCTTTCAGTGCATCCCATCCGCCGGCCTCAGTTTCTTTGGAAGTTAGATACTTTGATGATCATCGAAGTAATAGGATGCGCGTTTTCCAGAATTATTTGGAGAAGGCTCTTGATGGCGGCAGGACGACGATGTTCGCTACACTTAGATTCGCTACACTTTAAAGATGAGCTCATGGACCGTTCTGAAGTTGGAAAAATATCGAAGGCCCTGGCCGACGAGACCCGCCTCAGGATCTTCGAGGCCATCTCGGCGAGCGATCAGATGAACTGTGGGGAAATCGTCTCAATGCGGGGCGTGACCCCGGCTACGGTGTCTCACCATCTCAAGATCTTGAACGAGGCACGGCTGATCGAGTGTCGCCGCGAAGGCCAGTTCGTCTACAGTCAGGCGATCCCTGAGACCATTGCAGCCTACACTCGGTCGCTCGCGAGAATCGCACGCGGCAAGAAAAGAAACGCGCATGGGAGAAAATAGACCGCAATTTTTCCGGCGTTATTCTGCCGGACGAAGGCGAGTCGTCTCCGTAGGTGTGGTGCAAATCTGCGCGTCATCTTTCAAAGCTTCTTGCAGATCTTTTCCTAGAAGTGCGAGCTGTTCCTGGTTCATCAATTCCTGCAGGCGTTCAAACAGTTGGCGCTCTTCCTTGCGGATGTGAGCGGACATATGTTCCGCGAATGCAGAGACATCGGCTGCCGACATGGCGTGGGCTTCCGCTTTGGCAAAGCTTTCGCGCAGCATGAAGTGATCGAGCAAGAGTTCCTCCACCAGCGGAACCAACGCTGGGAACCTGCGCGCCGCCGGGAACAGAACGCCTTCTTCCGCCGCGAAATGAATTCGCATTTCAGATTGAAAATGCTGCGCGATCTCAGCTTGCCAGGCCGCCAGATCAGCGTTGCCGACCGGCGAGGCACGATCGATGCGGACACATAACAGCAAGGCACGCCGGTGCTGATGAGAGAGCGGAATCAGATTTCGGTCGCGCAGCACGATGAGTTGGCCTCAGGGTTTCGCGCCAGCCAGTCCGGGCAGCGACGGTTCTCCTTCTGTCTCCAGGCGGTCGGCGGCGGGACGTACCGTCAGCCAGTCGGTGCGGACCCGCTGCCACTCCTGAATCAGCATTCCGTTGGCTTCGAAGAAACTGCGAATGCGGTAACGCTCCCAGCCCGCCACTTCTTCTAGAATCGGCGCAAGCACGGCGAGGGCGCTAGTGCTGAGCACGGTGCGTTTCGCAATCTGCGATACGTCGGGCGACTCCGAGACGGCAATCGTGAGTCCGTCGCGTGAGTTGATGTGCAGCATGACGTGAATGTCGGAACTGCCGTCGCCGGTGTAAATCACGTGATCGGGGCCGGCGACCTGCTGCAAAAGCAACTGGTTCAGAACTGCGACTTTTCCATAGCCGGCAGTAGCGCGCACGATGGTGTCGATCTCGCCCGAAGGTTTGTAGCGAAATTCGGTGCCGTAAATGTGATCGGGCGGAACAATGTCTTCCAGCGCCGAGAGAATGACCTCTACCGGCGCAGCCGATAAAACATAGAAGTCGAACTGATGGCCGTCAATGCCCGCGTCGAGCAACTGGTAAAGCAGTTTGATGTCACCCTTGAGACGAATCCGCTTGCCCACCTCGTGCAGATGTTCCTTGCGAACTTTGGCTTTGAACTCCGGATCATGCAGCAGCAGGTAAGCGAGCTCCGCGCCCTGTTGCACCAGGTTGATCTTCGCCATCCCTTTGGCTTTGCGCTCGAAGTCCTCGGTCGGAATGCCGACGAGCTCGGCGAGCACGTAGCCGGAATCGTTGAAGGTAAGCGTCTGATCGAAATCGCTCGCGAAAATATAGCGTTTGAGAGGTTTATCTGCCATACCCATTCGATTCGCCGCTTCGGCTCACGCCCCATTAAAAGAATTGATTGCAATTATATGCCTGCCTGGTTAACTCGTTGTGAATAAAGACTTGAGTTTCTTACGAGACGATTCTGATTAGTACAGTTTCCTTCACGAGAACGAAATCGTGAAGAACACAAAGGTTCCAGTCAGCACGAAGTCTCAGGGAGAGGTAAATTGGGTTGTGTACGCGAGACAGCGCGCCAGACTTCTGTAGCTCATTCACCAGAGTTGGTGAAAGGCTCGTGCGCCGCATTGTGGCCCGCTTATGTTTCGCAACTAAAGGAAGCAGAGGACTGAAGCATCGGATGAGCGAGATCACCCTGAATGTGAACGGGAAGCAGCACACCGTGGCGGTTGATCCAGAAACTCCGCTGCTGTTTGTTCTGAGTGACGAACTGGGTCTGCGCGGCCCCCGATTCGGATGTGGCATGGCTCAGTGCGGAGCCTGCACCGTGATCATGCGCGGCCAGGTAGTGCGGTCTTGCGTCATGCCCGTAAAGGCCGTTGGTCAAGATGAAGTCACGACACTGGAGGGCTTGGGCACGCCTGAAAAGCTTCATCCCATCCAGCAAGCATTTGTTGACGAAGGGGCAGCCCAATGCGGGTTTTGCCTCAGCGGCGTGATTCTGACCGCCAAGGCCGTTCTCGACGTAAAGCCGGATGCCTCTGATCAGGAAATTCGGGATGCGCTGGGAGGCGTCTTGTGCCGCTGTTTCGCGCACACTCGCATGTTGAGGGCAATTCGAAAGTATGCGGAGGCGAGACGCTCATGACTCAGTCCCGCCGCGAGTTTCTGATCGGTTGTGGCGCCTTGGTTGTTAGTTTCAGGACTAGGCCGTTGAGTGCGCTGTCCTTACAGGATCACGGACCGTTCGGCACGCATCCCTCCCATATTGATCCGGAGAAGCTCGATTCGTGGTTAGCCGTCGGCGCCGATGGGATTGTCACCGCATACACAGGGAAATGCGATTTCGGGCAGGGCATTTTTACGGCTCAATCGCAGCTCATCGCAGAGGAGCTGTGCGTTCCGATTGCCCGCGTCAAGCTCATTCAGTGTGACACATCGGTCACTCCCGATCAGGGAACCACGTCTGGAAGTCAATCAACCCCGACCAACTTTAACTCGGAAAATCTCGCGCTTGCTGCCGCCACCGCTCGCGAAGCTCTTTTGAGTCTTGCCGCGAAGAAATTCGCGGAGCCGGTTGAGCAGCTTACGTTAGCGGACGGAGTAATTACAGGCAAGATGGAGCATCGCCTCAAATACGAGGAGCTTATTGGAAACCAGCATTTTAATCTCCCGCTGAGCGCTACGGCGAAGCGGCGATCTGCCGCAGATTGGACGGTGCTGGGAAAACCAATTCCCTCGCTGGACAGAACCGTCCTGATGACTGGTCAGTTTGACTTCGTTCAGCATGTCCGAGTCGCTGGAATGCTGCACGGGCGCGTCGTGCGGCCTCCTCGGATGGGAGCGACGGTTGCCCATGTCAACGAACAATCGATACGAAGTATCACAGGTCTGGTGAAGGTCGTGGTCCGCAAGGATTTTGTGGGCGTCGTCGCCGAAACGCAGTACCGGGCGGCATTGGCGGCCGGTCAGCTGGAGGTCCGGTGGAATCCCGGCCCGGGGCTCCCGCTGCAAAGCAACTTCTTCGACTATCTCCAGAAGCAGCCTGCTCGCGACGTTCTCAGCGTTGACTCCAGGGACACTGACGCGCAGCTCGCCGCCGCGACCAGTGTTATTCGGGCAAGATACACGTATCCCTACCAAATGCATGGATCCATAGGTGCATCGTGTGCGGTGGCCGACGTTACGCCCGAGAGTGCAACGGTATGGTCGGCGACACAATCCGCCTATCCAACAAGAAGCATCGTTGCAAAGCTTCTGCATATGCCGCTTGATAAAGTGCGTGTGATCTACGTGCGCGGATCGGGCTGCTACGGACTGAACGGCGCCGATGCGGTGTCTTTTGATGCGGCCCTACTCTCACAGGCGGTGGGAAAACCGGTGCGCCTGCAGTTTTCCCGGCAGGACGAAATGATGTGGGAGAACCTGGGTTCCGCGTGTGTAGTCGAACATCGTGCCGCCCTTGCCCAGGATGGACGCATCGTTGCCTGGGATCGTGAGGACTGGATCGCTTCGCGGGGCAATCGCCCGGGATACGATCAGCCGGGAAATGTTATCACCGGCATGCTGCTGGGTTATGAACCTGAGCCGATTGAGCCACGCTCGGCCATGCCGCCTGCAGGAAAATTGCGCAACCAGAGCAACACGGTGCCGCCCTACTTCGCAGGTTGCGTTGGTGGCAGCTGCGGCGGCGGGGGAACGATCCGCAGTGAACGGGCCCTGACTCATACCGTGCGTTCGCCTTTCTTCACCGGGCCACTCCGCTCGCCGCTGCGAATTCAGAATACATTCGCCAACGAGTGCTTCATGGACGAACTTTGCGCCCACGCAAAGAGTGATCCTGTGGTCCACAGGCTGCGGCATTTAGAGAACCCACGAGTGATCGGCGTCCTCAAGGCAGCTGCCAAGGCAGCGAGTTGGCAGACTCGCTCCTCGCCGCGGGCGGACACCTCTGGGGCGCAAACGGTAAGCGGGCGCGGTATCGCCTGCGTCGCTTATGAAGGAGACAATGGTTATGCTGCGCTGGTTGCCGAGGTCGAAGTAGATCTGGAAACTGGAACGGTCCGCCCGAAGCGCTTCGTAATTGCCTTGGACTGTGGTCCAATTTCTAACCCCGATGGCCTGCGAAACCAGACCGAAGGTGGCATTCTGCAGGGCATGAGCCGCGCCCTGGTGGAAGAAGTCACATGGGACCACCAGCGCGTGACCTCGGTCGATTGGGAGACCTATAACAGTTTGTATCTCGATTACAAGATGCCCGCGATTGAAACGGTCTTTGTGACGCCTCCCAATGCTCCCGCAACCGGGGCGGGGGAGACCGCAATCACCATCGTTCCGGCTGCGATCGGAAACGCTATCTTCGATGCAACAGGGGCGCGTCTGCGGGACTTACCGTTTACTCCCGCGCGCGTGACGGCTGCGCTGCTGGAGAGTGGCCACCGAGGCCAGGAGGCTCATGTTTTATGAAGAATCGAAAATTCAGCGCGCTCCTCCTCTTGGTCGCGGCAACGTATTGTTTCCTGTCGCTGCTGATCTTGCGGGCGGTATCGCTCTCATAGTCCTCGCTCGTCACCTAATAGTTGAAAGGAAAGAAGACTCAACCGATTATGGCAGTCGTAGCAAAAATTGGCGCGGCGAGCTCGGCTTTTCCGCCGATCACGGCCAAAGAGCTGGCTCTTTCGCGATCAATGCCCTTCGTGAAAAGACGCCAAGCCACGTCCTCAGGGATTGCCACGTTCGTCGCTGGCTCGGTGGTTGAATCGAGAACGAGGGTCCAGGCTTCTTCGCCCTTGTAAACGAACCAGACTCCACCCGCCTCTCCCGAAATCTCAAACCTCACCGACGTTCCTGTCGTTGCTGTAGTATTGCGAAAGGCGTGCGGCAAAGCGCGCACGAATGTATTTAGCACGGGCGATAGGAAGTACGGGTCGTAGAGTGGCGGGCGCCCGGTGGCGTCCCGAATCTGTTGCTGGTGATGCCATCGCTCCGTAAATTCGCGGGCGAGATCAAACCATACAGGTGCGGGCTCGGGACCTGCCCAGTCGACAGCACCGCCTATTTTCATCGGGTCGAGCGACACAAAGCATGCCTCCACTTCGGGTCCGGTAAAGGCCAGGAGTTCGCGGAGTAAGCGCGGACTCATCCGGCGTGCGGCAACGACCCACTCGCCATTCAACTGGTCCACAACTTCAACGAGTTGATTGTAATTCTTGATTTTCTGAGGCAGACGAAAGCCGTAGCGCTTCCCAGAGAGAATCCAAACATCGCCGCCCAATAAATGTGCCGCTACGTCCTTTACAGACCAGCGTGGCGGGGCAGTAGGGCGTTCCCAGTCATCTTCGCCAAGGTCGGCTAGTAGCGTGAGCAGATGGGTCCGCAAAGCACAAAAGCGATCGACAACGATGATCTTGTCGTGACTCTTCATAGGGCACACGATAGGGCACGTCTCCTGATTATCGCCTATCCTCGCAACCGATCAATCGCGCAAAGTCGCCCAAACTATTCGTCGGGCTGAGGCCTGCTCGAGGAATGGGGCGAATTGTTGCTGAGAAACGCGCCGATGCTCATTGCATTACTCAATGGCGCATGCTGACCGGGCTCATTCGGTTGGCTATGAGCTATGAGCTACGTGCTATGACCAGCACACTTCAGCACGCCGAGATAGGGGCTCCATGGGCCGGCCTGGTCGCGATACTGATGGGCCATTACGCGGGAGAGTTGATGCAAGTGTGTGAGGTCGTGAAGGGCCCATGTCGCCAGCAGTTCCGAGAGAGTCACAACTCCCAGGACTGGATGTTTGCCGCGGCGAGTCAGGTCTTCGGGTTGCAAATTCAGCGCCTGTAGCGCAGCTAAATTCTCTCGTCGCAATCGGGCGAACTCGTCCAAAAGTTGCGCGAGCGATTTGCCTTGACTCTCTTTGAACTGCGCCAGGCGGTCGAAGGGATCGAATGGCCGCGCTTCTCCATTCTCCAAGATTATCCGTGCGCGCGGCATCCAGTCGGTGCGCTCTCCGTGGACCAGATGGCCCACGATGTCGAATGCGCTCCAGGTATCCTTTCCGTCCTTATTGCGTCCTTCCCTGCCGTACACCCAGAGATTGGGCAGGCCACGCAGCAGAGCATCCAAGCAGGCGGGACTGCGGGTGAGAACCGCGACGACCTCGGCTAATTCGAATTGTGATGAGCTTGGCATGCTTGCTGGATGCATCCCCCACCCTTTGGACTCACGCACCGGAGTGGAAGACTGAAAGACAGCCGCAAATCTTTGCTATCAGTCGCGTTCTCGACTGCCTTCGAGCTATCCCGAGACTGCTGTGACACTCGTGAAAGTGTCCTAAGAACGCATCCCCGCGGGCGCAGCCGGCGCTACTCTCGATTCGGCTGAAGAAACCCTTCGATATGTTAGCGCGTCCGGAAGCGTAGAGCCAAGGATGTCACTTATCCTTCGCAGGGAGAGTTGGTATGGTGACGACACCGTTTCGCGGAAACCATAAGAATATGAGCGTCGCGACTGGGATCGGAGCGGTGGTTCCCACGGCTACCGCCCTGCGCCCGGCGGTCGGGATCGTTCCGCGCAAGGAGGATCCGCGCTTACCCTTTGCCGGCATTCTCACAGCCTACGCGATTCTAGGATGCACGGTGCTGGGCTTCAATCGTACACTTGTGCAGATTCTGCTGACGGTCGCTGCCGGATGTCTGCTAGATATGGCATTGGCCTGGACCTTCTGTAATCGCGAACGGCTGGTTCCGTTGAGCGCCTACATCAGCATGATGTCGATCGGCCTGCTGCTGAATTATTCGCATAACTACTACCTGCTCTTTCTGCCGGTATTCTTCACCATCGTCTCCAAGTATGTGGTGACGTTTCGCGGGCGGCACATTTTCAATCCATCGCTGTTCGGCCTGGTGTGCGCTCTGGTGCTCGGTCATGGCCTGTACTCATCAGCCCCTGCTTACCAATGGGGCGGCTCGTGGGCGCTGGTGGCTTTCATGATTACGGCAGCATGCGCGCTGTTTCTGTTTCGAATTGGCCGGACGGCGCTGATCGTTTCCTTTCTTTGCTTCTACGCGCTGCAAACCCTGCTGCGCGCGTACATCCTTCGCGACCATCTCCCCATGGAAACGCTCATCTTGGGCACGTTAACGTCGCCGCGTTTTTATTTGTTCACTTTCTACATGATGACGGATCCGAAGACTTCGCCCGCAGGCAGGTGGCAGCAAATCGGATGGAGCTTTGCGGTGGTTCTGGTCGATCTTTGGTTTCACACCCTCGAATCGCTCAGCACGTTGTTCTATGCCCTGTTTTTCGTCGCCGCGGTACGCTTTGTTTGGCTCCATCTCAGCGCTTTCTGGAGAGAACGCGGCGTACATGTGAAGCAGGCTTTCGATCTGCAACTCGCAGGGCGTGTAGCGGTCTGCGGAGCCATTGGCGCCGCTGGGTACGTCACGTATGCGCAAGCCATCCATCCAAATCTAACCATCAACAATCCGGGATTCGAATTGGTGGAAGTGCCGCCGTCGGTTTCGGGAATCGATTCCCGGATGAGCGACGTGATTACGCGAATCGACCCGCGAGTGCAGCATTTCGCCAAGTGGCTCATGTCGATTGGCGATGCCATTGCGATCGGCGACTTCGACAACGACGGATTACCTGATATTTTTCTGACGAATCCGCTGAAGCGACCGGAAGATCGCAACGCTCTTTACCGAAACCTGGGAAATTTTCGTTTCGAGCGAGTCGATATTCCCGTTCTGCGAGAGATCAATCTGCACCCTGAAAAATACGGGTTTGCCAGCGGTGCAATTTTCGTCGACTACGATAACAGCGGCGCCCAGTCTCTGTTACTCACTTTCGCGTATGGCAAGAATCGGCTGTTGAAGAATATGCTGCCGGTTACCGGCAAAGAGGAGTTTGTCGATGTCACGAACGAAGCCGGTATCGGCGACTACAGCACATCCGTTGCCGCCACCTTCTTCGACTACGATCGCGACGGCAAACTTGACCTGCTCGTCGGCAATAGCTTTGCTCCCTATTTAAAGGACTACCCGACGCCGACTCGCTTAGACATCTTCAATCTACCGCAACCTCAATACGCAGGCGACCGCCGCATGTTCCATTTCATGCACGAAAGTTGGAACAACGCGCAGAACGGCGGACCGAATGTGCTCTTTCACAATGCGGGCGCCGGCCATTTTGAAAAGATGGACATGGCTGCCATGGGAATGCCGCAAACTCACTTCACTCTGGCGGTTGCGACCGGCGACCTGAATAGCGACGGTTATACCGACCTGTATTGTGCGAACGATTTTGGTCCCGACGATCTTTACTTGAATGACCAGGGCAAGCGCTTCGTCCACGTGCAGGGGAAAATGTTCGGCAGCATCGGCAAGGATACTTACAAAGGAATGAACGCTTCGATTGGCGACCTGGACAATCGAGGTCAACTCGACATCTACGTTTCGAACGTGCACGTGCCTTTGCAGGCCGAAGGCAGTTTGCTTTGGAAGACTTACCGCAACCATTCGTTTGTCCCCGATTTTCGCGACGAGGCCACCAGTCGGGGCCTGCTGAATGAAGGCGGCTTTGGCTGGGGCGCTGCCATGGGAGACCTCAATCTCGATGGTTGGCAAGATCTGGTGCAGGTCAACGGCATGGTGGACGACAGCCTTGACCGTCGATTCCCCAAGCCCAAGAGCTATTGGTACGCGGCCGAGAAAGTAATGCTGGCGCCGCCGAATGTGCACTCTTATGTCGATCGCTGGCCCGACCTGCGAGGCTACGAGATTTTTGGCCACCAGGCAAACCGCGTCTATCTTTCGCGCGGTGACGAGAGCAGCATGCAGTTTGTGGACGTCGCGCCGCAAGTCGGGCTCACTCAGCTGGGGAATTCGCGCGGCGTGGCGCTCGCTGATTTCAACAATCAGGGCGTTCTGGATGTGGCCATCACTCACCAGTTCGGACGTCTATCGATCTACCGCAACACTCTGCACGAGCAAGATCGCGCCGACGGCCGCGTTCATCACTGGATTGGTTTGGCGATGCAGGGCGACGGTCAGAAGATCAGCCGCGATGCGGTCGGGACGCAGGTCTTTGTGACTTACACGCACAGTGGCCGTCGGATGCGTCAGATGCGGGAAGTGCAGATCGCAAACGGATTTTCCGCGCAGAATGACCGGCGGCTGTTGTTGGGACTGGGCGATTACGACGGTTCCGTCGAAGTCGAGGTGCACTGGTACGGCGCGGAGACACAGCTATACCGCGATCTGGCGCTGGATCAGTACCACACGATCCGGTATCGAGCGGCTGCCCAGTTGGCGAAGAGGTGATTCTATGGGATTGAAAGACTTCTGGTATATCGCTGCCGAGTCGCGTGAGTTGAAATGCAAACCTTTCGCGGCTGCTCCGTTCGGTGAACCGATGGTGCTGTTCCGAAGCGCCGACGGACGAGTCGCCGCGCTTGAAGATCGCTGCTCGCATCGAAACATGCCGCTGTCGATGGGCAGGGTGTCCTCAGGTTGTGTGAGGTGTCCTTACCACGGGTGGACGTTTGATGGCGCTGGCCGTTGCGTGCAGATTCCCTCTCTCGGCTCGAGTCAGCGCCTGCCGAATCATGGAGTGCGAGCCTATCCGGTGCGTGAGCTCGATGGATATGTGTGGGTGTATCCAGGCGAATCGATCCCTGAATCAGCGCCATTCCAATTCCCTCATTACGGTGAACGCGCGTGGACCAGTTTCCGTATGCGGACGCGTTTTCGCGCGTCGGTTGAAGCCTGCCTGGAAAACTTTCTGGACTGCCCGCACACCGTGTACGTCCATGGCGGCTGGTTTCGGAATCACGATACGCGCGAACTCTCGGCGACTGTGCGGTCGACGAGCGAATCTGTTGATGTGGAATTTCGCGGCGAGCCCATTACGAGGAGCCTGGTCTCGAGGTTGTTCTTTCCGAATGGCCGGGAACTCCGCCACACCGACCGGTTCCTGATGCCGAATATCAGCCGGGTCGACTACGATTTCGGCGCCGACCGACATTTCATCATCACATCGCAATGCACGCCGCTGAAGGAATGCGAGACGGAAGTGCACACGGTGGTTACCTTTAGTTTCGGCCGAATTGCGCCACTGGTACGGCTTCTGCTCGAGCCAATCTGCCGCAAGATTATCAGGCAGGATGTGGACGTTCTGGCTATGCAGAGCGAGCAACTGCGCCGCTTCGGCGGTCCGCGGTTTTGCCATGTGGAAACGGATCTGCTGGGACTGAAGATTCAATCGATGCGGCGGCGTGCGGAACGGTCGGAGCCAGCGGTAGAGACGACAAACCAGGAGCGGGAGATCACAATCTGCTTTTAGCCGATTTCCTTCTAGCAAAAGATCGAACACCATGAGAGAACTCGGCATTCACAGCCGCATCGTCTCCGTCGCCCAGATTGAGCCAGCTGACGTTCGCGCCATGTATGAAATCTTCGCGCGCCACTACGATTGCGTTTCGCTGGAACAATTTCTGATGGACCTCTGTGAAAAAGACTGCGTGCTGATCCTGCGCAACGCCAACGATGCGATTTGCGGATTTTCAACACAAAAAGTTTTTCGTGTGACCGTGGGAGGCACGCCAGTCCGCGCCGTATTTTCCGGGGATACCATCGTCGACCGGGCTTACTGGGGCGAACAGGAGTTGGGCCGCTGCTGGTGCCGGTACGTGAGTTCGGTGTATGGGGAAGAGCCGGACGTTCCGCTTTACTGGTTTCTGATCTCAAAGGGTTACCGGACCTATTTGTATCTGCCGCTGTTCTTCGAATCGTTCTACCCAAAATGCGAGGTGCCAACGCCCACGTTCGAACAGCAAGTACTAGACACGTTGGCAGCCGCGAAGTTCCCGGATCACTACCGGCCGCAGAGCGGTCTGATTGAATTTGAACAGTCGCAGGGGCAGCTCAAACCTCATCTCGCGGAAATATCAGGGCGTCGGCTGCGCGATCCTCACGTGCAATTTTTCCTGAAACGCAATCCCCGTTACGCGTCCGGACATGAACTTGCCTGTCTTGCCGAGATTTCGCCGTCGAACATGAAACTTTTTGCGGGGCGCATTCTGGGGCAAGCACAAGCGGCACAGGCGTTGCATCAAGGAGCCGATTGATGCGCGGCCCACTTTTCTATCGCGCCCTGAACAGCCTGCCCCTGGCTGGATTTCGACGGGGCACGCGCCAGTTTGAAACAGCCCTGGCCAATCCGGAGGAAGTGCAGCGAAGACTTCTAATCGACCTCTTGAAGAAAAATCGGACGAGCGCGTTCGGGAGGCAATACGGATTCGAATCGATCGGCAGTGTTCGCGAATATCAGGACCGCGTGCCGGTCGTGACATATGACGATCTGGCGACCTGGATCGAGCGCATTCAATCAGGAGAACGCGAAGTCCTGACGAATGAGCCCGTGCTCGCGTTCGAAAAAAGCAGCGGATCGGCGAGTGCCGCCAAATACATTCCCTACACGCAGACTTTACGGAGGCAATTTCAATCGGCCCTGGCGCCGTGGATCACAGACATGCACCACGCATTCCCTCGTATTTCGCGAGGCTGTGCGTACTGGGTGGTGACTCCGCTGTCGCGGGAGAGGGAGGTGACAGGGGGCGGTATTCCCATTGGATTCGAGAGTGATGCGGAGTACTTCGGGCCAGTCCAGCAATGGATTCTTGAGAAAACTTTGGCGGCGCCGCCGGAGTTGGCGCGAGTGCAGGAGTTGGACGATTGCATCTATCTCACGCTGCGATTCTTGCTCCAGGCACGTTCTCTGGCTTTCATTTCGGTTTGGAGTCCAAGCTTCCTGCTGATTCTTCTCGACAAGCTGCAACAGCAGGGCGAGCGGCTGGTTCGAGACCTGCGAAACGGCGAGACTGACGTCGCTAGCAGGGTTTCTCCCAAGCTCATCCGCTCACTTAGTCGTGATGCCCGCCAAGCCGGGAATTTGCAGGCCATGTTGCAACGCGGCCAGATCGAACCCCACGGTCTTTGGCCGAATCTCGCACTCATCAGCTGCTGGACGTCGGCAACTTCTGCCTCAATGAAGAGCGAACTCGCGCAACGATTTTCTGGCGTAGTCATTCAAGGGAAGGGCCTGTTGGCTACCGAGGGAGTCGTCTCGATTTCGATCGAGCAGTATAAGGCACCGGTCGCGGCCGTCACGTCACATTTTCTTGAGTTCTTCGACGAGCATTCCGGAGAATGCCGGCTGGTCGCGGAATTGGAGGAAGGCCGCGAATACTCGGTGGTCTTAACGACCGGCGGTGGGCTCTGGCGATATCGACTCGGCGATCGGGTTCGTATGTTGGGCTTCGCAAAGAGAACGCCCTTACTGGAATTCGTGGGCAAGGAAGACTGCGTCAGCGATCTTCGTGGTGAAAAGCTGAACGCCGCATTTGTGGCGAACACGCTGGCGGAGTTCGAGTGTTGCCGAATTGCGAGTTTCGCAATGCTGGCGCCATCCGAGTCTGGCACTCCGCATTACACGCTTTTCCTCGAAAGCGGTCATCGCCAGACTGATCTAGCTTTCCGGCTCGACCAAAGGCTGCAAGCGAACCCGCACTACGCATACTGCCGCAGAATTGGCCAACTCGGCGAGTTACGAATCTTTCGTATCAACCGTGACGCGCGGGATTCCTACGTCAATCATTGCGCGGCATTGGGACAACGCGCCGGAAGCGTCAAGATGACGGCGCTCGACCGACGCTTCGGATGGGAACAGGTCTTCAGCGGGGCTTACATGCAAGCTGGCATGACGGAGGTATGCGCGTGATCGCTCCGGTTCTGCCGGTCCTTAAATCCGGGCGGCTTGCACCGCGATTCGAGATCGCGCTCGCAACTGCAGAGGACGACCGCGAACTTCGGGAAGTATTGCGAAACAGTCCGGTTCCCGGACAGATCAGCGTGACGTTCGAACGCGAGCCCAGCTTTTTCGATTCCTGTCGCATTCGAGGAAATTTCTTTCAAGCTTGTCTCGGGCGAGATCGCAAGACTGGGAAGATCATCGGGCTCGGCACTCGTTCCGTTGCTCCCGCCTTCGTTAATGGCGAAGCGACGCCGCTCGGTTATCTTTCCGATCTGCGTCTGGAGCAGCAGTATCGCGGTGGCGCGTTGATTGCCCGCGGCTATCGGTTCCTCGGCCAGTTGCATAAGGATTGTAGAACGCGCCTCTACACGACTGTGATCTTTAGTGAAAATCACGCCGCGCTTGCCACCATCGCCAGTGGACGCGCCGGGCTTCCGCAGTACCACGACCAGGGCATAATCCATTCTCCGGGCATCAATATTCGTCGCACCCAGCCTGCGATTCTCGCCGGCTGTGAAATTGTTCGAGGCTCCGAAGATCTGCTGCCCGAGACTGTCGGATGTCTCAATCGCAACAATTCCCGCCGTCAGTTTGCGCCGATCCACACTGAGGAGATGTTTCGCAATCGGTGGCGACATTTTCGGATTGAGGATTTCCACGTAGCTTTGCGCGGAAGTAGTGTAGTTGGCGTCGTCGGCTGCTGGGATCAGAGTTCTTTCAAACAGACCCGTGTCGTTGGTTACGGTTCGCACTTGCGATGGACGGTTCCACTCGCAAACCTGGCCCGTCCATTCACCAGAGCGCCGCGGTATCCGAGAGTCGGACAGGAAGTTCCTTATTTCTATCTTGGTTTTATAGGCATAGACAACGACGATCTACAAGTCTTTCGAGCCCTGCTGCGGAGTGCATACAACGCCGCAGTTGGCGCCGGATATTTGTACGCCATTCTCGCTTTACACGAGCGAGATCCACTCTTGCCCGCTCTGCGCGATTATTCCTTGACGCCATTTTCCGCGCGATTATTTTGTGTAACTTTTGACGACGGCGATGATCTGGTTCGCGAACTCGATGGGCGCGTGCCCTATCTGGAGGCGTCGACTTTCTGATGAGTATTTCCAGGCCGATTTCCAGACGAAGCCGAAGTCCGTGGCCTCTCCGTTACACGGCGGATCTTCGCACGTTGATGTTTGTTGGTGCATTCAACGTGCTGCTCGCGGTTCAGTGGCTGCACATCGCCCGCGGCGCGGGTTTTGCGCTTCTGACTTACCTTCTGGCGGTGGTGACTCTGGTCGTAAAACACAATCACATGCACTCGCCCACCTTTCGGCGTCTAGCATGGAACAGCGCTTTCGAGGTGTGGCTCAGCGTTCTGACGGCGCATCCTTGTTCGGGCATTATCACTTCGCACAACGTACTGCATCATGGGAAAAACAATACCGAAGCAGATTTTGTCCGTTGTTCGCTGGTGCGCTACCGTTCGAACCTGCTGAACTTTCTGGCGTTCTTTTTCGCCTCAGTCGCGGCCATGTATCGCAACAAGCCGGCTGACCTCCACGCCTGGCGCCAGGCGAAACCTGGCCTTTATCGGCAAGCCGTCGTCGAGCGCTTCCTTACTTATGGGTCGATCTTACTGCTGCTCGTGCTGGATTGGCGCGCCACTTTGACATATTGTCTTGGGCCGTGGCTGTTTGGCCAGTGGTTTCTGGTCACCATCAATCTGCTGCAGCACCAGGATTGCGACTTCGAATCCCCCATCAATCACTCGCGCAACATTACCGGCCGCTTCGCCAACTGGCTGTTGTTGAACAATGGCTATCACACGGCGCACCACATGTTCCCCTCCGCGCACTGGAGCAAATTGGGGATCATTCACGAACGCGTGATCGCGCCCCGCCTTGCCTCCGCCTTGGATGAACGCTCGTTATGGCTGTGTATATGGCGGCGATTTATTCTGGGCAGGGGATGGAAGGGAGCGCGAGCGTGAACGCGCCTCAACGGCCGCCAGGCCCGCGTTCGGTGCTCGGCATCGGCGAAGCGATCGCGTTCCGCCGAAGTCCGCTCACGTATTTGCAAGGGCTGGCCGCGAGCTACGGGGATGTCGTCCACTTCCGTCTGGGTTGGAAGCACGCATTTCTCCTAAACCATCCTGACCTCGTGCAGGAGTTCCTCGTCGGCCATGCTTCCAAACAAGTTCGAGGGCCGGTCATGCAGCGAGGCCGCGCCATCATGGGCGATGGCCTGCTGACCAGCGAAGAGCCATTGCACGCAACGCAGCGCCGCCTAATCCAGCCGGCGTTTCATCGCGAACGTATTGCGCATCACGCACAGGTCATGGGCGAATATGCCAGCAAGGCGTGCGGCCGCTGGCATGACGGTGAAACCATCGACCTGCGCAAAGAGATGATGCGACTTACGCTGGACATCCTCGGCAAGACTTTGTTCAACCAAAGAATCGAAGAAGACGCTGGAGAAATCGCTGACGCAGTTACGGAGTTGATGTCGCTGGTCGACCTGGTCTTCGTGCCCTTTTCGCAACACCTGATGCAATTGCCCTTGCCTGGAATGCGGCGGTTGAAGCGGTTACGCGAGCGGTTCGATCGCCTGATTTATGGATTGATCGAGGACAGGATGCGATCCAGAATAGATGGCGACGATCTTCTTTCGATGCTGCTTCAGCATCAACTCAACGAAGGAAATCGCGAACAGGCCATCCGCCAGGTTCGGGACGAGTGCCTGACGATCCTGCTGGCAGGGCATGAGACCATCGCCAACGCGCTGACCTGCGCGCTTTTTCTTCTTGCACAACATCCGGAGCACGCCGACACGATTCGGGCCGAAGTCGATCGCGTCGCCGGCCTCAGAAATCTCCAGGGACAAGACTACGATCGTCTGGCCTTTACTCGTTGTGTATTTCTGGAGTCGATGCGTTTGTACCCGCCGGTGTGGCTTCTCGGCCGCGCGCTCAAGCAATCTTGTTCGGTTGGTCCGCACACGGCGCCGCGAAATTCTATTCTGTTTGCGAGTCAGTATCTTCTTCATCGCGATGCGCGCTTTTTCGCCGAGCCGGAAACATTCCAGCCCGACCGGTTTCTGGGGAACGGCAAAGCTCAACCCGCTTACTTTCCCTTTGGAATCGGGCCGCGCCGCTGTATCGGAGAAAGCTTTGCCTTGATGGAAGGAGTACTCGCATTGGGTACGATTCTTCGGCGTTGGGAAATTGAGGTATTGCCTGAAACCAGACTTGCTCTCGACCCAAAAATTACGCTTCGACCAAAATTCCCCGTCTTAGTTCGAGTGAAGTCGGTGCAGCAGTTCGATGGAACAAGAAACAAAAGCGCGGTGCGTGCCTCGAGAGTGCCATCATGCGCGTGAGTTCCTCACCACCACAGCAGTTGCAACGCGATGATGGCTGCGCATTGGGTCACCAGGTATATGTGGAAGTAGTTGCGACTGCGGGACAGCCCAAAGAATTGGAGAGTCGCAGAATCGTAACTGAGACGAATAAAAATGCGGAGCACAACTAGAAATAACAAGGAAGAAAGAACCGCGCGGTAGCGAACGGGATCGCACACGGGCAGCAAGCCTGTCAGGCCGGCAAATACACCGAGCGCCCCCCACGGTCGCAGTATGGCGGTGAGCGGAGAATCCGCTGGAAAGCGCGCTCCGAACAAACGTTGGTAAAGGCCAGCCGCGCGCTTTGGAAATAACACTCCCGCCAGACCGGTAGTCAGATGGTCAGCGGCGAGCACTACCAGATTAAGGTTTGCGAGTGTGTGCCAAAGGTTCATAGGTTACGGCGACTCCACGGCACGGAGGATTGTATTTGAAAGATCTGACTCAAGGTTCGGTACTGGGGAACCTGCTGCGAATGTCGGCGTTCCTCATGGCCAGCATGCTGGGGCAAGCGCTCTACTTGCTTGCCGATATGTACTGGGTCGGACGACTCGGCAAGGAGTCTGTTGCCGCCGTGGGTCTCGCGGCCAACTTGATGGCCCTGACGCTGGCGCTCACACAGATGATGGGTGTGGGTACAACCACTCTCATCTCACATGCCGCCGGCGTTAAGAATCAGGATCGAGCGCGCCAGGTGTTTAACCAGTCTTTCGTTCTGTCCATCGCCGGTGGTGGAATACTGTGCCTGCTTAGTTTTCTGTTGCGGCATGCCTATTGCGCGGCGCTGGCTGCAAGTCCGGAAACGGTGCGACTCGGAACCATTTATCTCGCTTGGTTTATCCCCGCTTTGTTCCTGCAATTTCCCCTGATCTCGATGGGTGCGGCCCTGCGCGGCGCGGGGGTGGTGAAGCCGACAGTTGCGGTGCTGGTGCTGACCGTGCTCTTCAATCTTGTGCTGGCGCCTGTCCTTATTTTTGGATGGGGAACTGGACAGCCTTTCGGAGTGCAGGGCGCGGCCATGGCGACATTCATCGCGCTCCTACTGGGCGTGGCTGGAATGTTTGGCTATTTTACGATTCGGGAAAAATATCTTGCCTTCGACATCTCTGCGATGCGTCCCGATTTCGCCTTGTGGCGCGAAGTGTTTCAGATTGGCCTGCCTGCGGGTGCGGAACTCGGAATCCTCGGCATCTACCTGATCATCGTCTACGCGGCGATCCGTCACTTTGGAGCTGCCGCCCAGGGTGGGTTCGCCATCGGCGCCCGCATCATGCAAGCGCTGATTCTGCCAGCGGTTGCCGTCGGGATGGCGAACGCTCCCATCGTTGGCCAGAACTTTTCGGCGAAGCAGGCGACTCGAATCCGCGAAAGTTTCTGGGCTGCGTGCGGCTTGGGATCAATCGTGATGCTGTTACTCACTGCCCTGTGCCAGGCGAAAGCGTTTTCTCTCGTGAGTCTTTTCTCGAAGCAAGACGACGTGGTGGTGGTCGCAGCCGGATATCTGCGATTGATCTCGCTGACATTTTTGGCGACAGGTTTAATTTTTGCGTGCACCAGCGTTTTTCAAGGGCTGGGCAATACCCGGCCGCCGTTTCTGAGTTCAGTAATTCGCCTGTTCGCATTCGCGGTGCCGGTCGTATTGCTGGCGGGTCGACTTACACTGCAAGAGATCTGGCTCATTTCTGCGGGAACAATCTGGGTACAAGCGATGGCCAATCTCTGGTTCTTACGGAGGGAGTTCAGCGTCAAACTGGGCAGCCTCGCGCCAGAACTGAGTTCGGAGGAAGTTCTGCGCCCGGTGAGCTAAAGTTTCCATGTCAAACGCCCGAACATTCATCTGGCTGTTGGTTTACGTGCAGGGCGGGTTCATTGCGCTCGACCTTTACGAGCACTGGCGTTCGGCACGAAAGAGTGCACGCGAGGTGATACGCCCGAATGCGGCAGTGATTTTCGCGGTGGGCATGGCGTGCATCGGTTATTCCGCGATTCAGCTGGCGCTGGCTTCCGCGCTTCCAAGTGTCGGCAAGCTCACAAGTTTCGCGGCTCGATGGACCACCTTGCCGCCGTCGCCACCCGACGCACGATGGATCGTTCCCGTGTTCGCGGTCGCCTTCAGCGTCGGCACTCTCTTTGATTATCTGGTTCATCGCCTCCTGCTTCATGGACCGCTATGGAGACTGCATGAGAATCATCACCTGCCGTCGGTGGTTTCGAACGTCATGCCAGGAATTGCGGCTCGCCCCTTCGTGATCGTTCCCAACTTTCTGATCAATGCCGGCTCCTGCGCCGCGATTTTCGGCGTCGTGGAGATCGTCGGACGTCCGCAGCTGATCTCTACGTTCATTCATTTGGTGCCTGCGCTATTGTTGACGTTCACCTTCGTCGCCTGTGCCAGCCATTCGAACTTTTTGCGCCGCTTCGAGTGGGTCGAGAAAGTTTTCTGCGCTTTGCTGCTTATCGGTCCCCGAGAGCACCTGCTCCATCACGCGTCGACGGTCCAGGGAAACTATGGCAACTTCACGACCGTCTGGGATCGAGCCTTCGGAACCTACGTGGCTCCGCAAGAAGCACGCGAAATTGACCTGGGCCTTGACTATGACCAGGATTTCCTCGGCGCCCTCACCGGTGGCCGATTCAAGCTGCCGCCGGCTTGGCGATCCCGCTATCAGATAGGCCGGGTATGTCGTCTGGATGAAAACGACAGTCTTAGTTCTGGGGCGGAGTAACTTGCAGGGCACTGCTCCAATTTGTGCTGGCAATCGCTTCCGTTTTGACGCAGCATCGTAAGAAAGCTAAGGAGCTACTACTATGAATCGCCACACTGGGATCAAGATTCTGGCCGGTTTCATGGGCGTCTACCACATCTTCATGGGGATTATTGGAATTGCATCGGGCTCGTGGGCGGCGTGGGGAGCCCATACTCTCTGGCACGCCAACGTGACGGTGGATCCGCAGTTCACTTACCTGGCAAAATTCTTGGGTGCTTACGTGGTTGCTTTTGGCGTCATGTTGCTCTTCATCGCTGTCGACCCCGTGCGCTATGGGTCGCTTGTTTATCCCGCGGTCGTCGTGGCAGTTCTCCGCATCGGGGAGCGGCTGGTATTCGCCGACGAGTTGAAAAACGCTTTCGGCATCGGCATGAAACGCACCATTGGAACCATCGTTGTTGTGGGGGCGCTGAACCTTGCGCTCCTGGCGCTGAAACCGCGCGAGACGTATTCGAGGTAGCGGATTTCCTGACTCGCATCGACTAAGTCCGGCCAGACCATTCCGTCCATCCGCAGGGCAGAACTGCGCTCCATCGACCTCAGATATAATCAATAAATTCTCCTGCCTACGCGAACCCGATTTGGCCCGTGGATCGGATTGCTTCTGGCTACAGTCGCGCCTGCTCAAACCGCGCCTTCCAAGCTCCCGAGCGCGCCACCAACGCTCCCACAATTTGAAGATATCGGGCAAAAGGCAGGCCTCACGGTTTCGCACATTTCCTCCGCGGACAAGAAATATATTGTCGAATCGATGAGCGGCGGCGTCGGATTGATCGATTGCGATAACGACGGCAAGCTCGACATCATTACCGTGAACGGGTCGACGGTTGACCGATTTCGCCAGGGCGGCGATCCGATGGTCACGCTCTATCATCAGGATGCCGACCTGAAGTTTACCGACATCACGAAAGCGGCGGGTCTCACGCGCAAAGGCTGGGGAATGGGCGTTGCAGTCGCGGATTATGACAACGACGGGTTCCAGGACATTTACGTAACGGGATACGGCGGCAACGCGCTCTATCACAACCTGGGCGATTGCAAGTTTGAAGACGTCACCGAGAAAGCTGGAGTGGCGGGCGGTGGCTTCAGCACGGGTGCGGCGTGGGCTGACTATGATCGCGACGGCCGCGTCGATCTTTTCGTGTCGCGATATGTGCATGTCGATATGGAGAAGCTGCCGGAGTTCGGCAACGATCCGCATTTCTGCCGCTTCAAGACTGTGATGGTGCAGTGCGGGCCGTGGGGCATGCCCGGGGAATCGGACTTGCTCTTTCACAACAGGGGCGATGGGACGTTTGAAGAGGTTTCAAAAAAAGCTGGGGTCGACGATCCTCATCATTATTACGGCCTGGGTGCGACTTGGGGAGACTATGACAACGACGGTTGGCCGGATCTTTACGTGGCCAACGATGCGGGGCCCAATTTTCTCTATCGCAACAAACACGATGGCAGCTTCGAGGATATCGGCCTGCTGGGCGGTGTCGCTCTGAGCGGTGACGGCATGCAGCAGGGCTCTATGGGCGTGACGTGGGGAGATTATCTGCACGAAGGGCGTTTGTCGATGCTGGTCACCAATTTTGTGGAGCAGGGAACTACTCTCTATCACAATTTGGGGAATGACAGCTTTGCCGACGTCAGTGTTCGGGCAAAAATTATGAAGCCCACTTATCCGCTGGTGAGTTGGGGAACGTCTTTCTTCGATATGGATAACGATGGCTGGCTCGATATTTTTGTCGCCAGCGGCCACGTCTACCCGCAGGTGGACACAATTCCCGGAGGCACGCAGTACCGGCAACCGCTGGTGCTGCTGCGCAATCATCGCGACGGAACGTTCGAGGATGTGTCGTCGACCCTGGAGAAGCTGCCGCTGCAATCCAGGCGGGGCGTAGCTTTTGGCGATATCAACAATGATGGCAATGTCGACATGGTGATTCTGAATGTCGGGGAGCCGCCGTCGCTTCTGCTGAACCACAACGCCAGTCCGAATCATCGAGTGTTATTCAAGCTGGTAGGGACTAAAAGCAATAAGGCAGCGATCGGAGCGCGGGTCACCGTGAAGGCGGGTTCTTTGGTGCAGATGGACGAAGTGCGTGGGGGTGCGAGTTACCTTTCGCAAAATGATTTGCGGCTGCATTTCGGCCTCGGCTCGAACGGCAAGATGAGCGAAGTGAGCATTCGCTGGCCGAGCGGAGAGAACGAGGCTTTGCGGAACGTTCCGGCGGATTTCATCTATACCATCACCGAGGGGAAAGGGATTCAGCAGAAAGTAGCGTTGCCGCTCTTGCCCCTGCTCTGAATACTTTGAGCGGGCACGCACTATTCTAAGCAAACCGTCCCTGCCCGGCTCTCATTGACTTGCCTCGTTTCGCAGACGTAGCATTCTGCTCTGGTCTCGACCAGACTATTTCTTATCGCGTCGTCCATCGTCCTACTAAGATTGGGCGGCGCATTTCCGAGGATCTGAATGCCATATTCATTTTTCCATCGTAGAAGCGCTGCGGCGCTCCTCGGGGCCGTTACGATTGCCTTATCCGCACTCGTGCATGCCCAGAATTTACCTGGGCCACAACCCGTGGTGCCGCCTCCGCCCATTGTTGCGCCGGCCGACACGCCTTTTCCTGGCACGATTTCCCTGCTCGTCGATGTCACCGATGTCAACAGTCGCGTGCTGAAAGTGCATGAGACGATTCCCGTAAAGGGCCGCGACATCACACTGCTTTATCCTGAGTGGCTTCCGGGGACGCACTCGCCATCGAACCCCATCAGTGAACTTGCCGGCCTTGTCATCACGGCGAATGGCAAACGCATTTCCTGGGTGCGAGACCGCGTCAACATGTATGCCTTCCATGTCGAGGCGCCGCGGGATACGACGACGCTGGATGTAAGCTTCGTTTTCCTGGCTCCGCTGGATCCAAAACGGGGCCGCATTTCTTCGAAGTTCGCCGACATTACCTGGAACAGTGTGCTTCTCTATCCCGCAGGATACTTCTCGCGGGATATCAAATTCGAGCCTGCTCTGCGTCTGCCCGAAGGATGGAAGTTCGCCTGCTCTCTGGAGGCGAAATCGCAGGACGGCAACCTGGTTCAGTTTAAAAACACAACGCTGAATACGCTCATCGATTCGCCGCTCTACGCCGGCTCCAATTTCAAGCGTTTAGATCTTTCTCCAGGGCCGGACAATCCGGTGTACCTGGATGTCTTCGCCGACAAACCCGCCGATCTCGAAATTACTCCAGAAGAGCTGCAATACCACAAGAACCTGGTGATTGAGGCACAGAAGCTTTTCCAGTCGCGTCACTACGATCACTACGATTTTCTTTTTTCTGTCAGCGACATCGTGAGTGGCAAGGGCCTGGAGCACCACCAATCGAGTGAGGACGGCAGTCGCGCCAATTACTTTACGGATTGGGGTGCAGGCGTTTCCGGACGCGCCCTTCTGCCCCACGAGTACACCCATTCGTGGAACGGTAAATTTCGCCGGCCGGCCGACCTGTGGACACCGAACTTCAACGTGCCGATGGGCAACGACCTGTTATGGGTTTACGAAGGATTGACGGACTATTACGGCAACCTCCTCACGGCACGTTCAGGAATGCGCACTCCCGAGCAGGCGCGTGATGTATTCGCGCAGATCGCCGCCAGCTTCGAAGTCAGCCCCGGGCGCAGCTGGCGTTCTTTGGAAGATACCACCCGACAGCCCATCATTTCGTCTCACGGGGCCTTCCCCCAGACTTGGGCAAGCTGGGAGCGTTCCTACGACTATTATCCGGAGTCAGACCTGATCTGGCTCGATGCCGACACGAAGATCCGTGAACTGAGCGACGGAAAGAAGTCGCTGGATGATTTCGCGAAGGCATTTTTCGGAATCGACAATGGAAGCTACATCACGGTTCCTTTCACGTTGGAGGACCTGGTGAAATCGTTGAATGCGGTGCAGCCATTCGATTGGGCAGGATTCTTTCGCGCGCGGGTTTACGAGGTGAACCCAAAAGTTCCGGAGAACGGATTTACGCAGGGAGGCTATCGACTGGTGTATAACGACACCGAGCCGGAGTGGCTGAAGAAAGCGGAAAGCGTTCGCGGCGCGAGTTTTGCCACCTCGCTGGGATTCTCGATCAGGTCAGAGAGCGCTGATTCCCATGGCAGCCTCGATTCCGTTGGATGGGACAGTCTTGCCTTCAAGGCTGGCATATTGCCGGATATGCAACTGCAAGCCGTCAACGATCAGAAGTACACGGCGGCGGGCCTGCGCGAAACCATCCTTGCGGCGGAGAAGAGCAAGGAGCCGATCAAGCTTCTGCTCAAGCGTGGCGACGAGTTTGTCACCGTCTCTCTGGATTACCACGGTGGAATGCGCTATCCGCATTTGGAGCGGGTGGAAGCAACGCCCGATCGGCTGGATGAAATACTCGCGCCGGCGAAATGATCTTTGCGCAACTCCGCATTTGTGAAAGATCAGAGCTCCTTTACTCAATGCCGAGCTGTTTTTGAATCTGCTCCAGCGGCACGCCCTTCGTTTCCGGAACCATTGTCTTCACCCAGATGAGTTGCAGAACCATCATGCCGGCGAAGAACGAAAAAACGTAACCCGGCGGGAAGGCTGAGACCATCTTGGGGAAGAAAGTGGTGAGCGCGGCAGCGAAGATCCAGTGAGTGAAGCTGCCGAGGGTTTGACCTTCGGCGCGATGGCGATTAGGAAATATTTCGGAAATAAAAACCCAGATCACCGCGCCTTGTCCGATGGCGTGAGCAGCGATGAAGGCGAAGATGCAGACCGGCACGATGGAGAGATGACCTTTAAAAAACGCCCACGCGACCAGGCCGAGCGAAGCAATGTAACCGAACGAACCAATGTAGAGCAGCGTGCGCCGGCCCAGGCGGTCGATCAGCCAGAGGCCGACAAAAGTGAAGACGAGATTGGTGACGCCGATCCCAATCGATTGCAGCAGCGCGGCTTTTGCGGCTAGGCCGGTAAGCTCGAAGATGCGCGGCGCGAAGTACAAAATCGCATTAATGCCGGACATTTGGTTGAAGAAGGCAATCAAGATTGCGAGCAGGATCGGTTTGCTCAAGCGCATCGCCCAAAAATGTCCGGACGATACTTTTTCGGACGATGCGGCGATGATTGTGTCTGCCTCGGCTGTGAGTTCGGATGGCGATGCTTCCGGTTCGATCCGTTGCAGAACTTGTAGCGCAGCCTCGCGGTCGCCCTTCCTGCTTAGCAGCCAGCGCGGACTTTCTGGAAGGCCAATACACAACGCGGCGTAGAGCAGCGAGGGAAACGCCGCGACGCCCAGCATCCAGCGCCAGGCGTTTTCGCCTACGCCGGCGAGCAGCCAGTTGGAGACGAATGCGATCAGAATGCCAAAAACAATGTTGAACTGAAACATGCCGGCGAGCCGTCCGCGATACTTGGGCGGTGCGATCTCGGAAATGTACATGGGGGCGACCACGGTGGAGATGCCGATGCCCAGGCCGCCAATTACGCGGGCAACAATGAACGTGGCGACATTTGGCGCCAACCCTGAGCCCACCGCCCCGACGAAGTAAAGAACGCCGATCCAAAGCAAGGTGGCTTTACGGCCGAAGCGGTCGGCGGGCCAGCCGCCGAGAAGAGAGCCGACGACCGTGCCGTAAAGAGCCGAGGCCATCGCAATGCCATGCAGCCCGGGACTCAATCCCCAAAGCGTCTGAATGGTTTTTTCCGCGCCAGAAATCACGACCGTATCGAAACCGAAGAGAAATCCAGCGAGAGCGGAGGTCAGCGACCAGAAGAAGATGCGACGATTCATAAGTGGGTGATGCGGACTTCAAACCTCGGACTTCGGCTTTCGGACCTCAGCCTGAAACCTCTGGCTTCGGAGCATTGGCTGAGGTCCGACGTCTGACGCCCAGCTTGGTTCTTTTACTTTCGCGTTCCCGCTGCTAGCGGATAACCTTTCTCGCGCCAGTCGCGAATACCGCCGTCCATGGAAATCACATTGGTGTATCCCATTTTCTGCAGGTTATCGGCCGCCAGTGCGGAACGGAAGCCGCCGCCGCAATAGAGAATCATCTCCGTGTTGAGTTCGGGCACACGCGCTTCGATATCGCGTTCGATGATGCCCTTGCCCAGATGAATGGCGCCGGGAACATGATCTTTGGCGTACTCGCTTTCCTCGCGGACGTCGATGAGCAAAACTTTCTCGCCGCGATCGATCCTGGCTTTGACCGCGTCAACGTTGGTTTCGCGGACGCGTTTCTTGGCGTCATCCACAATCTTCAAAAAACGCGGAGGATGCTGGTGGGCCATGAAAGCTCCTTCTGCCCGCAGGCGGCGATGAATATCCTACCAAGTGCCGCAGCACTACGCACGCTAGAGTGTACGAAAGGGAAGTGATGTGCCGGCGGGAGCAGTACAATCTGGTGCTGCACTACGGTCTGTCATCCCGAGCAAAGCGAGGGATCTGGGTTTCTGGCGGGCGCGCCCGTACCCCAGCCACAGGACACAAAAACCAGGTCCCTCGCGTTGCTCGGAATGACAAGTGTTTCAGGTCGGCACTCTTCATGGTTCAACGACTTTCAGATCGGAACAACGCGACGCAGCGGGAACAATCCAGCCGTAGGGTCGGCCTGGCGCGTGCGCTGTCGAAGCTGGGATATTGTTCGCGCTCGCGAGCGGCAGAATTGATTCGTGCCGGCCGGGTGCGCGTGAACGGAACCGTGCGGCGCGATCCCGAGACGCCGATTCGCCTGGAGCGGGATCGCATCGTTTTAGACGGACGCGGCATTGACCGGCAACAGAAGAGTTATCTCATGATGAACAAGCCGCGAGGAGTAGTGACGACGGCCTCCGACGAAAAAGGCCGGCAGACGGTTTACGCTGTGTTGGAGAAAACTGGGGAATCGCTTCCGTGGATCGCGCCGGTCGGGCGTCTCGACAAGGCGAGTGAAGGATTGCTTCTGCTAACCAATGATTCCGAGTGGGGCGCAAAAATCACCGCGCCCGAGACGCATCTGCCGAAAACCTATCATGTGCAGATTGCAGCGGTGGCCGATGACAAACTCCTGCATGCAATGGTGAGTGGCGTGCCCGGTGAGGATGGAGACGTCCTTTGCGCGGCGCGGGCGCGACTGCTGCGTTCGGGAGAAAAGAACTGCTGGCTTGAAATCGCCCTTGATGAAGGCAAGAATCGGCACATTCGGCGCATGCTCGGCGCACTCGGGATCGACGTACTTAGACTGGTAAGGGTGGCCATCGGCCCGCTCCAGTTGGGGGAAATGGCGAAGGGTACGTTTCGGTCGCTGACGAAGGACGAAAAGCATTTGCTCGATCGCGCAATGGCCAACACCAGACGTCGGACCTTAGGCGACGGACCATAGACCTCGAGCCTCAGCGGAACCGGCCGAGTATCGTGGAGCCCCAACGGAATCCTCTGTGTTCCCCTGTGCCCTCTGTGGTTAAATCTCTAACGAATGAATCTGAAAATGTCAGTCGTGTTCTTCGCGGGAATCCTGGCCGCCCTTGGCATATTTGTGCCGGCCTCACAGCAGAATCCAATTGACGCAGCTCGCTTGAATAATCTTGGCTGCGCCTACATGAACCAGCAGTTGTTCGAGAAGGGATTGAAGGCCTTCCAGCAGGCCGCGGAGATCGATCCCAAACTCACAATCGCGCGCTTGAATCAGGGCGTTGCATATCTCAACCTGCAGAAAGTGGATCAGGCCAAGGCGGCATTTGAAGATGCTCTCAAACAGGATCCGAAGAATCCGAACGCGTGGTATGGCTTGGGAATGCTCGCCAAGAACACCGGCGACGCGCCGGCGGCAATCGATGCGTTCAAACACGTGACTGAGATTGATCCGAACGACCCCGACACCTGGTATTTTCTGGGCACGGCATACGCGCAGGCCAAGCAGTTTCCGCAGGCCATTGAAGCTTTCGAGCATGCGCTGAAAATCCATCCACTGCACGCGTCGGCAGAGTTTGGATTGTCGCGGGCGTACCAGCAATCTGGTGAGATCGAACACGCCCGTGAGCATCTAAAGAAATTCCAGTACATCACGCAGAATAAACTCGGCGCGCCCATGAGCCTGGCTTACGGCGAGCAGGGGCAGTATTCGCGCGCGTCGGAGTCGCCCCAGGCGGTGTTGAAGGCGCCGGCGCCGATCAAGGTGCGGTTTGTGGATGTGACGAAGGAAGCAGGGTTGGCCGTAACCACCTCGGCCTCCGAGTCTCCGCTGGAAATGCCGGGTACGGTGCCCAACCTGTTTGGCTCTGGCGCGTGCTTTCTCGACTACGATGGCGACGGCCGCGCGGACATCTTCGTTGCGGACCGCGGCAAGGAAGGCGGTCTTGCGCTGTATCACAACTTGGCCAATGGCAAGTTCGAGGATGTCACGCGAAAAGCCGGACTGGATCCGGCGTTGCACGCGACCAGTTGCGCTGCCGGCGATTACGACAACGACGGCTTTGTCGACTTGGTAATAGGACTCGATGGGCGAGTTCTGCTGGAGCACAACGAGAAGAACGGAACATTTAAGGATGTAACCGAAGCTTCTGCAATTAAGACGGACGCTCTTGTTGTCGGGCTGACATTCATCGATTATGACCACGACGGTGACCTGGACCTCTATGTCACTGGCTTCAGCTGGAACCATCAGCTCGGAGTCGAAGCGGACGCGTCATTCTTTTCAAAAAACACGGGCGGGCACGTTATGTGGCGGAACAACGCGAATGGCACGTTCACCGATGTGACCGAGTCGACTGGTCTGGCCGTTCCCGGTTCCGCGGTTGGTGCTATGGGCACCGACTACAACAATGATCGTGCCGTCGACATGGTTGTCGCTGGCGCCAAGGCGCCGGCGATCCTTGAGAACCCGAGAGAAGGAAGGTTTATTCTGCGACAGCCGTGGGCGACTTCTGCGCCGACTCTAACCTTCGGCGTCGCTGTCCTCGACTTTGATCACGATGGCTGGATGGACCTGGCCTTCACCCACGCTGGGACACCAGCAGTCACTCTATGGCGAAACAATCACGGGAAATTTGACCCGGTTCCCCTGCCCGTCACGAATTGGGTACATGCCTGGGGCGTGGCCGCGTTCGACTACGACAACGACGGCTGGGTTGACCTCGTCGCCGTCGGCGAGACGAAAGATGGCAAGGGCGAAGTGCGGCTATTCCGCAACCTCGGGCCTGACGGCTTCAGGGACGTCACCGCCGACGTGGGCCTCGACAAGATTCAGCTGAAAGAGCCGCGCGCAATTATCACCGGCGACTACGACGGCGACGGCGCCACCGATCTGCTCATCACCCAGAATCACGGGCCAGCGGTGCTGCTGCGCAATGAAGGCGGGAATCAGAATCACTGGCTACGGTTATCGCTCAAAGGATTGGCGGACAACAAATCCGCCATAGGCACCAAGGTCGAAGTTTTTTCTGGCGGCAACCGGCAGAAGTTTGAGATTGCGGGATCGAATGGGTATCTCGGACAGAGCTCCACCGACATCGTCGTCGGGCTGGGCGATTCCAAAGACGCTGACATCGTCCGCATGCTGTGGCCGACGGGCGTTCTGGAAGATGAAACTCAGGTGGCAGGCGACAAGCAGCAGAATTTTCTTGAGATCGACCGCCGCGGCAGTTCGTGTCCGACACTGTTTGTGTGGAATGGAGAACGCTACGAATTTGTCGCAGATATGCTGGGAGCGGGCGTGGTGGGACACTGGGTCGGGCCGGGGCAACGCGACATCCCGCGGCCGGTCGAGTTCATCAAGATTAGCGGCTCGGACGTCAGACCTCAGACTCCGGACTTCGGCAAGAACGGTTCGGCCAAGGTCCGAAGTCCGAAGTCCGACGCTGGTCTTCTGAGTTTTCGCTTCATGGAACCGCTCGAAGAAGTTGTCTACCTCGACCAGGTGCGACTGCTGGCCGTCGACCATCCGGCGGACCTCGACGTATATCCGAACGAGTATTTCGCGTCGAACCCGCCGTACCCGGCATTCAAAGTTGTGATGAGCCGCGATGCGCATCCACCAGTCGGTGCCTGGGATGAACACGGGCACGATGTACTGCCGGATTTGCTGGCGCATCATTATTTCGGGGATTTTGCGCTGACACAATTTTTGGGATTTGCTCAGCCACACACCCTGACTCTCGATCTAGGCAATGCTTATCGCGGCGGGCCGCTTTGGTTGCTGCTTCATGGTGAAGTCGAATATTTTTCGGCCAACAGCATGTACGCTGCGTCGCAAGCTGGAGTGCAGGCGATCTCTCCGTATGTGGAAGCTCTGCTTCCAAATGGAAAAGACGCGAACGGGAAGTGGAAGCGCGTGATGGACGATATGGGATTTCCCGCCGGCGGTCCGCGCACCATGACCACCGATCTCAGCGGGAAGCTTCCGGTGGGAACGCGGAAAATTCGCATCACAACGAATTTGCAGATTTATTGGGACAGCATTCTGATCGATCGGTCGGAGCAAGTAGCACCGCCGTCCCGGCGGTCGTCCGGCGGGAGTCTCGCCCGCCGCGCCAAGGCCGAGACGGCCTCGGGACAGCCGGCAGGGTGCCGGCGCTACGATCTCTGCGTTACATCAGTTCCGCTGCTGCGGGCTGACCTTGAGTTTCACGGGTATCCGTTGAAGATCGAAGGCACGCCTCCGGGGAACGTGCAATACGTTTATGAAAAAGCCAGCGCGACTGGGCCGTACACTCGTCCCTCGGGAACCTACACCCGCTATGGCGATGTTCTGCCGCTGCTGACGGCAACTGACGACAAGCTGGCGGTGTTTGGCTCCGGCGATGAGGTGCAACTGGACTTCGATCCTTCCCATCTGCCGTCGCTCCCGCGGGGATGGGCGCGCGATTATTTCTTTGCCGCCAACGGCTACGAGAAAGACATGGATTTCTACGCGGCGGAAGGGAATTACGTGGCGCCGCTGCCATTTCTCAGCATGGGCAAATATCCTTACACGCCGAAGAACTCGTTCCCGCTTGATGATGCGCACGTGAATTATTTGCTCGAATACAACACGCGGCAGATGTCAGGAAACGAGCAGCGCGGATACTGGTTCGACTATGGCAGGAAATGAGTGCTGGTTCGCTTTGCGGCCTTTGCGGATTCTTCGCGATCGCTGCGATCAAAAGGTTAAAACCGCTGAGTGCGCCGAGAACTTCTGCAGAAGTACGCAGAGTAATACATTTGGGCTGGGACCCGATTTGTTCTCGTTGCGACTACGGAAACGTTTTAACGTTGACAGTTTCGGCCCGTCCATAATCCAATAGCCGGACCCATGGAAAATAGTTCCGCGCCGTCCTCTGCCTTTTCCTCCGCCGCGCCTCGGCTTCGTCGCACTTTAACTCTTTGGGATCTGATTTTTTACGGCATCGTTCTCATTCAGCCGATTGCGCCGGTTCCGTTATATGGCGTGGCGCAGAAACTTTCCGACGGGCACTTTGTCACCATCATTCTGATCGCGTTATTCGCCATGCTCATCACTGCGGTGAGTTACGGACGCATGGGAGCGTTATACCCGACGGCCGGGTCGGCATACACCTATGTCGGAAAGGGGTTGAATCCACATCTGGGATTTCTGGCGGGCTGGGCGATGATCCTGGATTACTTGCTACAGCCGCTGATCAACACTGTCTGGATTTCGACCGCCCTGCACGAACGCTATCTGCCGCAGATTCCTTACATCGCGTGGGCATTGCTGATTGCCGGCATTATGACCGTGCTGAATCTGGCGGGAGTGAAGTCCTCGGCGCGTGCCAATAAAGTCTTGCTGGCGATTATGTCGGTGGTGGTGGCGTTCTTCGTGTGGCTGGCGATTCGCTACTTGTGGCACGGGCAAGGATGGGCGGGCCTATTCTCCATCGAGCCTTTATATAACCCGAAGACTTTCAATGCGCATAAAATTCTGACGGCGACTTCATTCGCGGCGCTCACTTATATTGGTTTCGACGGCGTGACCACGCTCGCCGAAGATGTGGAAAATCCCAAGCGTAACGTTCTGCTGGCCGTGGTTCTGACTTGTATTTTTGCCGGCGTGTGCAGCGCATTTGAATCGTATCTGGGAGCGCGGGTATGGCCCGACTGGCGCTCGTTTCCGAATCTTGAAACCGCCTTCATGGATATCTGCCGGCGCGTGGGCGGCGTGGTTCTGTTCAATGCGATGGGCGCGCTCTTGATTGTGGCAGCCTTCGGCAGTGGATTGACCGGGACGCTGGGCGCGGCGCGATTGCTGTTTGGCATGGGCCGCGATGGCGTTTTGCCCCGCAGATTTTTCGGGTATCTGCGTCCTGGCACCAGCACTCCGACCTATAACGTCCTGCTGATTGGCGGACTCGCATTTGTTGGCGCAGTGGTTCTCAACTCTATCGGCAGCGCCTACGAGCACGCCGGCGAACTGCTGAACTTCGGCGCGTTCCTCGCCTTCATGGGAGTGAACTTTGCCTGTTTCTGGCAGTTCTCGGTGATCGCAAAGAAAAGTGGCGCCGAGCGCCGACTGTTGCGCGACGCGATTCTGCCGTTGATCGGTTTTCTCTTTTGTTTAGTGATCTGGATCAACCTGAACGTTATCGCCAAGACCGTTGGCGGAATCTGGTTCGCGGTCGGACTCCTTTACGTGGGTTACAAGACGAACTGGTTCCGGTCGGCGCCGGTGATGATTGATTTCAGTGACAGTTAAAGAAATTGTTGATTGCTGAGTTTTGATTGTTGATTGACAAACAAGGTTAATATCGTTGCCAATCCCAAACGATTTTCAATCAGCAATCAAAAATCAACAATTTGTTTGAGGTGTGCTCATGCTCGGTTCTACGAACATCGTTGCTTTTGTTCCTACGAAAGACTCGGAGAAGGCGCGAGCCTTTTATGAAGGCCTGTTGGGACTTTCCTTCGTCAAAGATGACGGCTTTGCGCTGGTGCTGGATGCGAACGGAATTATGATCCGGGTCGCGAAGATGAAAGACTTTACGCCAGCGCAGTTCACGATTCTAGGGTGGCAGGTAACGGAAATCGAAAATATGGTCCGGGAGCTTCAGAAAAGGGGAGTGCACTTCGAAATATTTGGATTCTTCAAGCAGAACGAACTTGGGATCTGGACTGCGCCGACTGGAGAGAAAGTGGCGTGGTTCAAGGATCCCGATGGGAATATCCTCTCGGTCTCGCAGCACGGTTAGTGGATGGGTGATTTAGTAATTTGTTTAATTGAGTAATTTGAAAGCCGCGGGGCTAAGGTTTTAAGCGGTCTTTCAAAGTTCTCGATTACCCGATTACACAACTACCAAACTATCTTTGCTATCGCTGTTCTTTTTTGCCTTTTCTCCAAAATCTAGAGGAAGTGATCACTTCCAACAAGGGGCGCCAGCCTCGGGCTATCCGAGGTAGCCTATCTGAAGTGCCCTGATCAGATGCCCCTCTGTCGCTTGCTCGCAGGGGAAGGCTTCGGGGACCGCGAGTTTCCCCTAGGACTGCGCGGCTTTGCATCCGGCACCTACCATGTCCGAACTAAAGAGATTGGAATTCTCAGTGAAGGTTGTTCGGCACGTTGGAAAAACAAAGTTGTGGAAAACGCTGGGTGGACCGGCCGGGCTCCGCCCGGCGGACAGCCGGGGGCGGCTGTTCCCACATAAACTCCAGCTGGAAGATACTTGGTCACTCTATTCCACGTTCCAGCCGGTGACCTCCACGGCCGGCTTGGCGGCGCCCAGCTCGGCCGCGCGGTAGGTTGCTGTGACCTCGCGCTTTTCGCCCGGCATCAGGGAAATGTAGTTGTCTTCCCAGACCACCGGGAGGATTTCTTCTCCCTTCATTCCTTTGTCGACCTTCAGGCGCACGAAGAAGGCGAGATTCTTGCTGGGGTTGTGAAGAGCTACGTGCGTGATTTCTTCTTCGCCCTTGCGTTCGCTGCGGTCGGTAATTCTCAGTTTCACCTTCGGCAGCTTTGACAACACCGTGAAGTCGGCGTAAGACGCGGTCGGCGTCATCCACCAGGTTGTTTTAGCCCAGTCGAGAGTTTCGGGCTTGGTCGAGAGCCAGTAGAAATTCGAGCCCACGAGCTTGCCGGTGGAATCTTCCAGCCGCAAAGCCAGGAAGTAGGTGGGGCTTAGATCTGCGATGTCGGGCAAAGCGAAAATCTTCGCGGTGCTGTCGGCGCCCGCGTCGACGGGATTCGATTGCGTGAACTTTTCTGTCATATCGAGGTTGTAGATTCTTGTTGTGAGCTTCAGTCCCTTGGCGTCTTCGTATTGGCTGCTGACCACCCAAATGGAATGATCGTCATATCCGTAGATGGGATGCAGCGCTTCCATGGCGCGCTTCGCGCCGAAGTACCCGCCGCCGGGGCGCAAATAATAATCGTAAAGGTGCCAGATCATGGAAGGCCAGGCGTTATTGAGCATCCACTGAATGACGCCGGTGGCCTGGTATTTGTTGCGGGTGTAGGCCTCGTACATGGCGCGCACGCCTTCATAGCTCTGCATTTGCGACTTGGTGGCGAAGTCTTCGACGTTGTCGGACTTGCCGTAGCGATTGGCGAGCGCGTCGCTGAATACGCCGATGGTTTTGAATTCGCCGCCGCCCGCGTGATAATTCCACACGTCGTCGACGGGCCACATGTGATCTTTGCCCACCATGGCGCGGATGCTTTCGACTGGTGGGACCGCGGGTCCCATGCTGGTTTCGGTGTTGAACCCGTAGGCTCCGCCACAGCCCCCGGGATTGCACTGCTTGCGTCCCGGTTGCCCTTCAGGAGTATCGACCTCCCAGTATTCGGGCGCAACATATTCATAAGGGCCGGTCATCTTCACGCCGCTATCGCCGGTGACGCTGGTCTTCTTACCTGTGGCTGACGAGACGACCGGATTCGGCCAGAACAATTCTTTCTCAATGTCGAGATACATCTGCTCCACGTCGGGTGGGGGAGTGTTATCGCTGCCATTGAGCCACATGACAAGGCTGGGATGGCTTCGCAGGCGATAGATCTGGTCGCGGAGCGACTGCTTGGCGATTTCAAAATCCTGCAGCTGCCAGCGCGGCCAGCGCTCCCAGAAATCGCAGCAGCACCATCCCGCCATAACGAGAATCCCCTGACGATCGGCGAGATCGAAGAATTCCTGGCTCTCAAGTTTGCCTTCGAGACGGATGGTGTTGAGTCCCATATCGCGGACGTAGCGGAATTCGTCATGCAGGCGCTGCGAATCTTCGCGCAGCATCAGGTCGGTCGTCCAGCCGCCGCCGCGAATCAGAATATTTTTTCCGTTGATGTGGATGGCGCGTCCGCCGACCGAGTTGAAGTCGGAAGTTACTTCGCGAATGCCGAACTCAGTGGCGGAATGATCGCTGACTGCGCCATTGACCTCGAACTGCATGGTAAGCGGATAGAGATTTGGCTTGCCCATTTGCGCAGGCCACCACAGGCGCGGGTTGGCGAAGACGAGTTGTTGAAATTTATCTGGTGTGAATGTGATGTCTTTCGCTTCGTTGGGTGCGAGCTCTACGTCCTGTTCGAATTCGACCGCTTCGATCTGGCCTTTAAGTTTGCCCTCGACCGGCTGATCGCTGCCATTTTTCACCTGTGCAGTGACGGTAAGCTGCGCGCTATCGTTCGCCGGCGGATTCAGTTTCGAAACGACCGTGGGATAGCGCAGGGCCACGGGGCCGGTGGCGGTGAGATAGACTTCGCGCCACAGTCCCATGTTTTTGTCGGGAGGCGCGGGGTTCCAGTCGACGAAGGTGATGGCGAGATCGTGTTCAGTGGGAGAGAAGACCTGCACCGCGAGAACGTTTTCCGCGCCCGGCTTTGCGGTGCCGGTGATGTTGAACTCGTAAGTGCGCCAGGCGCCGGCCACATCGTCGGACTTCGCGATCTGCTTTCCATTCAGGAAAATGTTTGCGCGATAGTTGATGCCGTTGAATTTCAACCAGACTGTCTTGCCCTTGTAAGCTGCCGGAACGGCGAACTGCTTGCGATACCACCACGACACCGCATAGGGGCTGTCGGGCGCCATGGCGATGTTGGAAAAATTCGCTCCGATGGGATAGTTCACCCCCGGAAAGTCACGAAGATTCGTCCCGAACAGAGGATCGGAGAAAGTTTTCCCTTTGACCAAAGCAGCCACTACCGTCGTGGGCACCGTAACTTGATGCCAGCCCCTGGGCGAAAATTGCGGCGTGGAGATGACTTCTCCCTTGGCTTCAACCTTGGCCGAGGTCTGCAGAGACCAACTGTCGCGCAAGAGCAACTTCGCCTCGATAGTATGCTTCACCGGAGGTGCGTTCTGGGCTAAAAGGGACGAGAGAACAAGAAGTTGAGTCAGAGGGAAGAACGCGATGGCGCGCCGCTTGCGTGAATTCATGATGCTCCTGGGAATGGGGTTCGTGCTTGTAATTTATCAGGCGGAGACACGTTTCGGAAATGTCCCGAGAAATGGATAACATGTATATTAATTCGTTTCAATAGCGGAGTTCTGGTGTAAGGTCCAGTTGTCGTCGTACCAGGGAGAAGCGTCGAGCTGTGCTCGACGGACAGCCGGGGGCGGCTGTCCCCACATGGTTCTGTTGAAAATCTGACGTCTTAAGATTCGTTTATAATAGGAAATTCCGCTTTCTCTTCTGGAGTGATAAGACAATGATTCGATTTTTACAAACCCAAGGGCCGACCAAGAAGATCATCCTCAGCGGCATTCTGCTTGTGATTTGCGGCGCCATGGTGATCACATTTATTCCTGGCGGCTTAACCTCAGAATTGACGGGTACGCCGGGGGCGGGCGTTGTCGCCAAGGTAGATGGCGGCGACATCAAGTCCGACGAAGTGCGCCAGACCGCGCGGCAAATGGCTCAGCAGGACGCACAGCGCTACGGCGAGATGGCTTCGAAGATCATGCCTTTTTTGATTCAGCAGGAGACCGTGCGCGCCCTGGACCAGATGATCAACCGCCAGGCGCTGTTGAGTGAAGCCGGGCGCATGGGGTTGCGTGTGACGCCAGCAGAAGTGAAGGACGAACTGCAGCACGGCCGCTATGCGGCAACTTTTTTCCCGGGGGGCAACTTTATCGGCCAGGCGGAATATGAAGACATGCTGCAGCGAGCGAACCTGACGCCCACCAAGTTTGAACAGGCGGTAGGCGACGACATTCTGTTGACCAAGCTGCAGGCGCTCATTTCCGGCAGCGCCAGCGTGAGTGAATCCGAGATCCACGATCAGTTTGTTAAAGAGAATTCAAAAGTAAAATTCGATTACGCGGTGTTAAAGCAAGATGATTTGCGCAAAGGCCTGCACCCCGCGGATGAGGAACTAAAGGCGTTTTACGAGAGCCACAAGGCGAGCTACGCGAACTCGGTTCCGGAAAAACGAAAAGTTAAATACGCGGTCGTTGAAACCGGGAAGGCCGCGGCCGATATCCAAGTGACACCGGAAGAGCTGCGATCTTACTACGATCAGCACCGCGACCAGTATCGCTTGCCCGAGCAGGTGAAAGTCAGCCACATTCTCATCAAGACTCCGTTGCCCGGTCCCGACGGCAAAGTGGACGAGAAGGGCGTTGCCGAGGCGCAGCGTCGTGCCGAAGATTTGCTGAAGCAGTTGAAGAACGGTGCCAAACTCGAGGATCTCGCCAAGAAATATTCCGAAGATCCTGGCAGCGCGAAGCAGGGCGGATCGTTGGGCTGGATCGGCAAAGGCCAGACTGTGCCCGAGTTTGAAAAAACTGCCTTCTCGCTTCCCAAGGGGCAGACCAGCGATCTGGTAAAGAGCAGCTACGGCTTCCACATTATTCGCGTCGACGACAAGCAGGAAGCACACACGAAATCCCTCGACGAAGTGAAGGCCGAAATTGAGCCAGTTTTGAAGCACCAGAAAGGACAGCAGATCGCGCAGCAGAAGGCGGAGGCCTTGCTGAAGCAGGCTCGTGCGCAGGGGCTAGACGCGGCCGCTGCAGCGCAGGGCGTTTCTGTAATCTCGTCGGATTATTTTGCCCGCAAAGACATGCTGCCGGGACTGGGCCCGGCACCACAGTTTATGGACGCGGTGTTCGGCGCTGCTGAAAAGTCGCCGCCGGACGTGGCTCCCGCATCGCAGGGCATCGTGGTGTTTCAGTTGTTGGGAGTGAAGCCGGCCGCCACGCCAACCTTAGAAGAGATCCGTAGCCGGGTGGAGGAAGAGTTCAAGAACGAGCGCTCCTCGATTTTGCTCTCACAAAAAATTCAGGAGCTCTCGGATCGCGCCAAGGCGTCGCATGATTTGAAGCGCTCGGCGAAAGAAATGGGCGCATCGGTTAAGACCAGCGACTTTATTCTGCCCGATGCGCAGGTGCCCGAGGTGGGTTCGATGTCCGGACAGGCGGCGGTCGCATTCACCATGAAGCCGGGCGAGATCAGCGGTCCGATCAACAGCGGTCCGAACGCCGTGGTATTGCAGGTGCTCGAAAACCAGCAGGCCTCGGAGGCTGAATATGCCGCGAAGCGCGATCAGATCCGCGATCAACTGCTGCTGGGCAAGCAGCAGGAACGTTTCGGACTTTTCGTTTCCAGCCTGGTCGACGAGATGACGAGGGCGGGCAAGATCAAGAAAAACGAAGAAGAAATCAAGGCCTTGAGCCGCAACGGCAGCGAGCAGGGAATGTAACGCTAACATGCATTTTCCGCGCGCCGCAGGCATTTTGTTGCATCCCACGTCGTTGCCTTCGCGCGGCGGGATTGGCGATTTCGGGCCGGCCGCCTATGAGTTCGTAGATTTTCTCGCTTCCGGCCGCCAGGGTTTGTGGCAGGTTCTGCCGCTGGGACCGCTCGGCTACGGTAACTCCCCTTACTCCTCGACGTCGGCTTTCGCCGGAAATCCCCTGCTGATCAGCCTGGAACGGCTGGCAGAGCATGGCTGGATCGAACGAGCGAAAATCGATACCACTCATTCCACGCCGACTTCGAGTCTAGTCGAATACGACCGGGTCTTCCCGCAGAAGATGCCACTGTTGTTTGAGGCTGCGCGGAACTTTCTGGGCTCGGCCTCGAACGGTGCGTTGCGGCAGTTTGAAAGTTTCCGTGCGGAAAATGTTTGGTGGCTGGAGGACTTCGTTCTGTTCGATGCCTTGCGCGCGCGCCGCAAACTCGAAAGCTGGAACAAGTGGCCGCGTGACCTGGCGCACCGTGAGCCAGATGCCCTGGAGAAAGCCCGCCAGGAACTGGCCGACGATACTCTCGCTCGAAGCGCGTTGCAGTTTGCATTCTACGAACAATGGCGGGCGTTGCGGCGTTACTGCTCGGAGCGGGCGATACATGTGGTCGGCGATGTCGCGATCTTCATGAATCACGACAGCGCCGATGTATGGACGCATCCGGAATTATTCCGGCTGAACCAGAATCTGGAGCCCGAGGTGGTGGCCGGAGTCCCTCCCGACTTTTTCAGCAAGACCGGGCAGCGTTGGGGAAATCCGCTGTATCGGTGGGACGTGATGAAGGAAACCGGCTATCGATGGTGGATTCAACGTCTGCGCTGGGCGACGGAAACCTGCGATTACATCCGACTGGATCACTTCCGCGGGTTCGACCAGTTCTGGGAGATTCCCGCAGGCGAGGAGACCGCAGTGAACGGCCAATGGGTGGACGGACCGCGGGATGACCTTTTCCAGAGGCTCCGCGAGGCGCTGGGCGGCCTGCCGTTTTTTGCCGAAGACCTGGGCTACATCACACCCGAGGTGCACGCGCTGCGGGAAAGATTACAAATTCCGGGCATGGCGGTTCTGCAATTTGGGTTCGGGGATGAAGGCGCACATATTTATCTTCCGCATCGCGCCGAAGGAAAAGTCATTTATACCGGCACACACGACAACGACACCGTGGCGGGATGGTGGCAATCCGGCGCGGCTGAACACGAGCGCCGCAATGCCGAGGCTTATGTGGGACGCTGCGACGACGGCATCCATTGGGCATTTATTCGCGCGGCGCAATGCTCCGCGGCGAGCCTCTGCATTATTCCCCTGCAGGATGTGCTGGGCTTGGGCAGCGAGGCCCGCATGAACACTCCCAGTTTGAACGGCGGCAACTGGCGATGGCGTTTCGGGCAGCAACAACTCACCAGCGAACTGGCCAGAAAACTGGCGCACCTCGCCGAATTGAGCGATCGTCTTCCCCAACCAGTTGCGGTAGTTGCGGATGAGAGCTTTGCCGCGTGAACTGCGGAAATGTTTCGGGCTTAACTAGCAAGGAGAACCTTAGATGGTTTCCGCTGAATCACCCGCTCTACCCTTCTCTCAAAGAACGGATCGAGAGGTCAGGCTCCGCGGGCTAGAGTTGTTCTGCCTGTCATTCCTCGCTCTCTTTCTCGAATTGATGGTGATTCGCTGGGCGCCTGCGGTCGTAAGATTGATCGCCTATTACGCCAATCTGATATTGATCAGTTCTTTCCTCGGTCTGGGTGTCGGAGCGATTCTCGGCAAGAAAAGAAAGTCGCTTTTTGGATGGCTGCCAGCTCTGCTCCTGATCGACGTGGTATGGCTGTTGATTGCCCATTTCATCACGCTGCCGACTACTGCTTCGGAGAGCCGGTTTTACACACCGACTCCTCAACTCCTGCGTTATGTGAGTCTGGTGGGCATCTTCCTCAGCAACGCAATCGTGTTCGTCCCGCTGGGTCAGCGGATCGGATCGCTCTTTGAAGTTCTGCCCCCTTTAATGGCCTACTCCTGGGATTTGGGTGGCAGCCTTGCGGGGACGCTGTGTTTCGGGGTTTTCTCGTTGAGGTACTTTTCGCCGACGCTTGGAATGGGATTCGTGGCTTTAGCGATTATTTTGCTTCTTCCGCGCGGGCAGTGGTTGCGATCAATCCCCATCCTGGTTCTGTCGTTGGCGGGGGTGTATTTCTCGGTCAATCCGAGTGCAGCATGGTCACCGTACTATTACATCGTCGTGGTGTTGCAGGGCGATAAGCACGGGAATGCTCCCATCCGAGAGCCACAGCCGGGGCTGCGCACGATGCAGGATCCACCTATCTACGATGTGAGGGTAAATCACTATTTTCTTCAGAGCGACGGGACATTCGACCCAAGCCGGTATTCTCCGCTGAACAGAACCCAGATTCTGGACGCGCGATTGCAATACGATCTGCCGTATGCGCTGGCTTCGGCCCACCGTCGGGTGCTCATGTTAGGGGCGGGAGGAGGCACGGACACCCAGATTGCGGTGCTCAACGGAGCCGAACAGGTAGATGCGGTGGAAATCGACCCGATGTTAGTGAAGTTGTCTAATCGATTCAATGCTTCGGGAATTTACGAGAATCCGAAGGTTCGTGTCCACGTCGAGGATGCCCGAGCTTTTCTTCGGCGTTCAAGTGGCGGATACGACATGGTGGTCTTCGGGTTCTTGGACTCACAAACGCTGTTTAGCTCAATGAGTAATATCCGCTTAGACGGTTATATCTACACGGTGCAGAGTATGCAGTCGGCCTTCCAGTTGCTGAACGACAACGGAGTATTGTCGCTTTCTTTCATGGCCGGGCACGAGTGGCTCGCCCGCAAGCTGGTGCGAATGGTTGCACTCGCCACAAACCAGCTGCCGGTTGTGTATGAAAGTCAGGGACAGGTGGTGATCTGCGCCTTCCGTGGTCAGCACCCGGACCTGCCCCCTCAATACGGCCGATTCGTGCGTACAGTCTTCCCGGCCGGTGACGATTTATCCGAAGCCATCGCTCCTACAGACGACTGGCCCTTTCTTTATCTTTCTCACAAAACCATCCCGGCGGATTACATGATAGTGATTGGAATCCTCCTGGCGATCACGATACCGACGGTGGTCGCGCTGCGTGGCCGAGGGTTCGCCATGAACGACGGTCACTTTCTGTTTCTCGGGCTGGGCTTTCTCCTGATGGAGACGAAGAGCATCTCCGACTGTTCCCTCTACTTTGGCACCACCTGGTTTGTAACCCTGGTGGTTGTCATGGGTGTTCTTCTGATGGTGTTGGCTGCCAACCTGGTGGCCATGCGCATGAGCGGTTTCCGAACGTGGCTGTACGCGCCGCTGTTTGCCACTCTGCTGCTGTTCTACTTTGTCAAGCGCGACTCGATCCTGGCGCTAAGCTTCGACCAGCGATTACTGTGGTCTCTTCTCGTTGTACCCCTGCCCATCTTTTTTGCCGGCCTGATCTTCTCCACGACCTTCCGCCAAGCGTTGAACCCTTCTTCCTTCTTCGGAGCCAACCTAATCGGAGCCATGATCGGCGGATTCAGTGAGTACCTCAGCATGATCATAGGCAACCAAAACCTGACGTTTCTCATTGTTGGGGCGTACCTGGTCAGTCTCGCTCTCCAAACGCGAATGCTTAAAAGGCGGTGATGTTTCGTCCTTGTTGGCGGCTAAGCGGTTGAGGTAGAATGCCGCCTTCGGTTGTTGTGGCTCCGGCTGTTCGATACATCCGGCTGAGGAACGCCATGTTCAAGCCTCGTTAATTCGCCATCCTGATTTGGCCCCGAACGCGGGGCTCCCTTACTGATTTCATTGCATCTCTGAGGCAACGCTTTCGCCGGGGATTTGCGAAAGTGGACGCGGAAAGCTAAAGGTTGTTATGGAAGCGATTTCTGTTGCTGCGGAGCCGCAAACTTCTTTGTGGGCCGCGCTGGTGGAGGCGGTGCGCGGCTCGCATCGGGACTACACGGCCGGGGGTCTGAACCGCGCAATCCTGCTGCTGGCTGTGCCCATGGTGTTGGAGATGGTATTGGAGTCGCTGTTTGCTGTGGTGGACGTGTTCTGGGTGGGAAGGCTTGGGGCGAATGCCGTGGCTACCGTGGGTCTTACGGAATCGATGCTGAGCCTGGTGTTTGCGGTGGGGATGGGGCTAAGTCTGTCGACGACTGCGATGGTCGCGCGGCGCATTGGGGAGAAAGATCCGGAGGGTGCGGCCGTGGCGGCAGTACAGGCGATCGCGCTAGGGATCATGGTTTCGCTTGCGATTGGGCTGCCGTGCTTCTTGCTGGCGCCGCGGCTTTTGCAATTGATGGGGGCGTCATCGGAGATTGTTGCCGTGGGCAGCGGGTATACCAGGATTTGTCTCGGCGGCAGTTGCGCGGTGCTGTTGCTGTTTCTGAATAATGCGATTTTTCGCGGCGCCGGGGACGCGGCGATTGCAATGCGGCTGCTGTGGGTCTCGAACATCATTAATCTGATTCTCGATCCTTGCCTGATTTTTGGGGTGGGACCGTTTCCGCGGATGGGAGTGACGGGGGCGGCGCTAGCGACGTTAATTGGTCGCAGCATTGGCGTGATCTATCAGCTTTACCGGCTGTTGAAAGGGACGGAGCGGATTCGCATCCTGACGCGGCAGCTGCACTTGCGATTGGATGTGCTGTGGCGGCTGGTGCGCGTTTCGCTGACTGGGATTCTGCAATTTGCGATTGCACACACCAGTTGGATTGGGCTGGTGAGGATTGTGAGTATTTTTGGAGCGGCAGCGCTGGCGGGATACACGATCGCGATTCGTATTGTCATCTTCGTGATTTTGCCATCGTGGGGATTGAGTAATGCCGCGGCTACGCTGGTGGGCCAGAACCTCGGGGCAGGCAAGCCGGAACGTGCCGAGACTGCGGTTTGGCGGACCGGGCTATATAACATGATTTTCCTGGGGACGGTGGGAGTACTGTTCGTCGTATTCGCGGAGCCAGTGGTGCGGTTGTTTACGCAGGACACAGCGGTGGTGCCGCTGGCGGCGTCGTGTTTGCGCATTGTCAGTTGCGGGAATATTGGATATGCGTATGGCATGGTGATGCTGCAGGCGTTCAATGGCGCGGGGGATACGGTGACGCCCACGATCGTGAATTTTTTTGGGTTCTGGCTGCTGGAAATTCCGCTGGCTTATTTGCTGGCGATTCGGATGCACATGCAGTCCAAGGGGGCGTTTTGGGCGATTGTGGTGGCGGAGGCGGCGATCGCGGGGGCCAGCGCGATTTTGTTTCGGCAAGGGCGTTGGAAGCGGCAGAAGATTTGAGCGCGGGTTCAGTCTAGGAGCGTCCTTTCAGGCCGCCTGACTGGGTCAAAGACCCGGTCCTACACGTTCTATCGGGCGCGGGCCAGGACCAGGGTTACGTCGTCGGGTTGTTCGTTATCGCCGATCCAGTCGTCGACTGCCATGGTTACGATCTGCCTGATTTGGGGTAGAGGCAGGTCGCGATTGTCGCGGACCAAGTCGATCAGGCGGTGCTCGCCAAATTCGCCGAAATCATTTTCGGGCTCGGTGACGCCGTCACTGTAGGCCAGGAAGATTTCGCCGGGATGCATTTCTACAGCGCCCTCTTCGTAGGTCATGTTGTCGAACAGGCCCACGACCGTGCCCCCGGCTTCGAGCCTGCGAATGCCGCCGTTTTTGCTGATCAGAATCGGAGGGAGATGTCCGCCATTGCTGTAGGTGAGATGGTGGGAGCGTCCGTCGTAGACTCCCAGGAAAAGAGTGGCGTACTTTTCGGGAGGAGTGCTTTCGTAGAGTTGATGGTTGAGCAGGCTGAGCAAGGCTCCGGGAGAAACTTCGACGCCCTCGGGCCAGGGCGCCATGATGCGCCCCGATCCAACCATTGCGCCGACGGCCACCGGTTCGCGCATCTGGGGAAGATTCTCCTGGCTATAAGCGCGGACTGCGGAGTGGATGGTGGCCATCAATAGCGCCGCGGAGATGCCTTTGCCGCTGATGTCGCCGACCGCGAGAATCAGTTTGTGAGAGCTGGCGGTAAAAAAGTCGTAGTAGTCTCCGCTCACGGTGCGGGCGGGCCGCCAGACTCCGTCGACCTCAAGCGATTCGAGTTCGGAAACCGGGCGCGGGAAGAGTTGCGCCTGCACTTCCCGCGCGATGACCAATTCGTTTTCCAGTCGTTGCTTTTCTTTTTGTTCCAGGATCAGCTTCTCAATGGAAGCGGTCATGGAGTTGAAGGAGATGGCAAGATCCGCGAGTTGATCGCTGGAAGTGACCGGGATGCGATGGCTGAAGTCACCGCGATCGACGTGCCTGGTAGCCTCGTGCAGTTGGGCCACGGCGGCCGTTACGGTGCGGGTCATGCGGGTGCCGATGATGAGAGCGATCGACTCGATGATGGCAAAGAAAATTCCGACCGCGATCAGGGCATCCACCACTAACCCGGCAAATTCACCGAGAGCCGCAAATAAATGTCCATAAAGCTTGGAGGGCCTGGTTCTGACTCTCAGCAGCGAGCCGCGCAGTTCGGTGGAGCCTGTATTCCAATCGACAGCCTGAAGAGGGGTGGCGAAGGGGATCTCCTGATCCAGAAAATTCACGGGCTCCGGGCTGGCACCGACCGTGAACGTCGGAGGCAGGGCCTCAGTGCCGCTCCGCCCGCCGGAGCTCTGAGTAACACCCACACCATTCTTGTTGTTCGCGTTAAAGGAAAAAGTTGTCTTTGGGCCGGAGTCTTTCTCGCCAGCAGGATTGACCTGTCCGGACGATGCGACGGGGGCAGCCCCCACATAAAGAGTAATCTCCCCCAGGCCTGAGGCGATTTTCCCTATCAGATCCTGGTCCAGCGGTTCGCTTGTAACCACGGTCAGGGAGTTCTCGCGAACGGGGAGTACTGAAACGACGCGCAGGTACAGTTTTCCCTGGTCGTTCACGATCTCGTGAAACGGTTTGCCCTCGCGCATGGCAATGGCGTATTCATTATCGTTCTTGGCAAAGAAGGCGGGATAAGAGAATTGCGATGTGGCGGGGGCATCGCTGGAAAGCGGCAGAGCCGTAGTTCCGTGCCAAGCCCGGACTTGCCGGTGCCTCCAGGCGCGGTCATGTTTTTTCAAGCCTGACAGGGACTCGGCTGTGGGATTATTTCCGCGCGCCAGGCTTGCTGCCAGCTCATTGCTGATGGCTGCATTCACGGCTTCCACGCTTCGCAGTTGAGCGTTGAGTTCGGAGATCACTACAAAGCTGGCGAACTGTCCGGCAAATAGAAACAAGGAGAAACCCGCCATCGCCACCAGCAAGATCACTGGGATCACGCCGATGAAGACATAGGTGACGATTAGCCGGTTGCGCAGCCGCCACAGGATTCTTCTCTTCAGCCACCGGAAAGCGAGAATCGAAAAGAGGACTGCCGCGACGAAGACAAGAAACTCCACCCAACCGCTCAGATATTGTCCCCACGAGGAGCCGAACAGACCTAACAACTTTCGCAGAACGAACAGAACGGCGGCCATCCCGAACAGGTACCACGCAATCCGCGCCATGCGGCCTTCGGGCCACAATTCGGCCTTGATTAGCCGGAGCCGCAATTCAGGATAGGACCATTGCATGAGAATTAGTTCTTCGCTCTTGGCTTTTAGCTTTTAGCCAAGAGACAAGCGCAAAACAAGTTAACTGTCTTCGAGCGTACTTTGACGTGGCACCGCGCTCGGCCGATCAGATCTCGGGATAAAGGTCGAAGAATGCTTCCAGGCTGGTGCGCAGTTGCTTTTCGATCTCTTCCTTGCTGCCTTCGAGTACGTGCATGGTGACGTGGGCTTTTCGCCCATTCGAGAGCTTGACCGGAGCCTCACCCACTTCGACCACGTCCTCGGACGGCAGCAGCCTCATGCCATAGACCAGAGTCAAATTTGCCATGAATTGATTTTACGACGTTCCGGGAGAGTCCCGCGAACTTCGATGAGTTTGAGATTTAGGATTTAGGGGTTTCTCATTTAGAATTCTGCAGTGCACAGGATTCTTGTTTCCCCGCTCTGGATTAGTCTCGCATTGGCGTCTGCGCAGGTTTTCGCTCAGGAACCGGCGGGCAATGCCCCCTCAAGTCAGCAGCCGCAGGTAAAAGTCAACATGTTGAACGTGTGTTCACCTTCTGCCGAGGAGCAGAAGGAAATTGCGGTGGCGCTGCTGCGAGTTCCGAAGCAGCCATTGTTCGGCTCCGACTTCGAAGTCTCCCGCGGGCGTTCGACGTTGAGCGACATGCCGAACATTCTGCAGCCGGGATCGAGTACGCACTTTGCCGACGAAAAGTCCGTGGCGAGTTATGTTCGGATTCGCCGCGAGTTTTCCGTGCAGGCGCTTTTTTCCAGCGTGCAGTATTCCTTCAGCAATGACGGTCAGAACATGGTGGAAACACTGGTGCTGCATGTGCGCGACCCCAAGGATCTGATTCAGGTATCGCTGGAGGATAGCGCTTCGTCGGTCACCAGTTCGGAAGCCATGCTCGGGTCGAACACTCCGGCCAGTCGAGTGCGGTTGGAACGGTTCGGAAAATCGTCGGTGGCGCTGGCTCGTTGTTTGGCGACCGAAGGCGGTCCGGCGCCGGATCAGACCGCGTACGAGCCGCTGTTTCGCAGCGCGTCGGATGTGCTGGCGAACTATCGCGCGCTGTTGGGCGTAAAAATGATTGTGCCCGAGGAGTTGGCGAAGATCAGTGGAGAATCCAAAGCCGAGTCTAAGCCGAAGCCCGGCGCCAAGGTCAAAGGAACCATGGCGAAACCGACTCCGGAGAAGAAGTGAACGCAGTCTTTCTGTCCGGGGGAGCGAATGAGTGGCTTGCATCAAAACGTTAAATCAGCCATCTAATCTGCTGGCACACAATTATTTATGAGCGAGACTCGCGATGTAGTCATCATCGGTTCTGGATGCTCCGGGCACACCGCCGCTCTCTACACGGCGCGGGCGAACTTGAAGCCCTTAGTTGTCGAAGGACACGAGCAGGGCGGGCAGCTTTCGATGACCACGCTGGTCGAGAACTTTCCCGGATTCCCGGATGGAATCCTAGGCCCGCAGCTGGTCGAGAACATGCGGAAGCAGGCCGAACGATTTGGCGCGGAATACCGCATGGCGCATCTGACCAGCGCCGACCTCAGCAAGCGGCCGTTTCTGCTGCATTTGGGCGTTCATCAGGTTCATGCGCAGACATTGATTATTGCTAGCGGGGCTTCGGCGCGCTGGCTGGGGTTGCCGCACGAGCAGCAACTCATTGGCCACGGCGTTTCGTCGTGCGCGACTTGCGACGGCTTCTTTTTTTCTGGGAAGGAGATCGTGGTGATCGGGGGCGGAGACTCCGCAATGGAGGAAGCGCTTTTTCTCACTCGCTTTGCGACCAAAGTGACAGTGATTCATCGTCGCGACGTGTTTCGCGCCTCGAAGATCATGCTGGAGCGGGCGCAGCATCACGAGAAAATTAAATTCCTGCCCAATACGGTGGTCGAAGATGTTTACGATGTACATCACAAGGAAGTTACAGGACTCAAGTTGCGCGATGTGAAGACCGGCCGGGTCTGGGATTTCCCCACTAGCGCGCTGTTTCTGGGCATCGGACACGAGCCCAATGCCAAGATGTTTGCCGGGCAGCTCGACAGCGACGAGGACGGCTATCTTAAGACCCACAACTACGTGTTCACGCGTGTGCATGGAGTTTACGCGTGTGGCGACGTGCAGGATCGCCGCTATCGCCAGGCCATCACCGCAGCGGGAACCGGTTGTATGGCGGCCATGGAAGTTGAGAAATTTCTGGAAGAGCAGGGTAAGTAGCGGCATGAATTCCACGAAGCGCTGAAAATAAAGTCTTCTTCGCACAATAACCGATAAAACCTCCCCACCTCTCGCAAAGGAATCGAGAAATGGGGCACCCTGTTTGAATTTGGATCCGGGACTCCTATCGGCTGCGCGGTCGGTTTGTGATACAAGTTTCTGTGGTCATCCTACCAACTGCCGACATTCCTTCCCTTAACCTTCCTGCCCGGGAAGGTGTTTCATGCTAAGGGCGTTCTTTGTCCAGCTTTCTGAAAATCGCGCTCTGCGTGGTTTTGCCGAGCGATCCGCGATTGGACGGCGAGTTTCGGGACGGTTCGTGGCGGGCACGCAGATCGCCGATGCGGTTCACGTGACCCAAACCGTCAACCGCGCGGGGATGAGCGTCAGCATCGACAACCTGGGCGAGAACGTCACCAATCCCGATGAAGCCCGCCACAGCGCGCAGCTCTATGACGAGATTCTCGATGCAATCGTGGCCAACCAACTGAATGCCAATATCAGCCTGAAGCTGACGCACATGGGATTGGATATCGATGAGAAGATGGCCCGCGACCTGGTCTCGGGCCTGGTGAGCAGGGCGGCAATGATGCAGCCCCCGGGATTTGTGCGCGTCGACATGGAAGGCTCTCCTTATACGCAGCGCACTCTGGACTTCGTTCACGAACTGCACCGCATGCCGGGAAACCAGAACAGCGTTGGAACGGTGATTCAGTCCTATCTGAAGCGCAGCGAGAGCGATGTCGAAAAGTTGCTGGCGGAAGGGATTCGGATTCGCCTCTGCAAGGGCGCGTACAAAGAGCCGCCAAGCATCGCATTTGAGAATAAAGCTGACGTGGACGCGAACTACATCAAGTTGATGAAGATTCTGATGAAGAGCGGCATTTATCACGGATTGGCGACACATGACGAGAAGATTATTCGCGAGGCCCGGGCGTTTGCCACGCGGGAAGGGATTGCGCGAGATTCGTTCGAGTTCCAGATGCTCTACGGAATTCGGCGGGATTTGCAGCAGAATTTGGTGCGCGAGGGTTGGCGCATGCGCGTCTATATCCCCTTCGGCACGGAGTGGTATCCATACTTTATGCGCCGGTTAGGGGAACGTCCGGCGAATGTGTTCTTCATTGCGCGGAATATGCTGAGAGCATAGGACGACGCAAGACTTCTGATCTCGGGCGTCGGACGGCAAATGTGGATTTGTTGGAGCAATTCGGGTCCGAAGTCTGAAGTCTGAAGTCCGAGGTCCGAGGTCTGAAGTCTGCGTTCCTACTCTCGTGTTCCGCTCTCGCCGCCTTCGGGGGGCGCTAGAGGCAGGCGTGTGGCGCCGCTCATCATCTCGCGCTCCTGGTCGGAAAATATACTCTTGAAGCGATCGGAGTTGATGACGGCCTCGCGCTGTTCGGAGGGCATCGCCCTCAAGTCTCGCACGGCAGTCATTACCATGCGCTGACGATCGGGCGGGAGTTGCCGCATTTGGCGAAATATTTGCCGAGCCTGCTGTTTTTGCTGGGGAGTGAGATGTTCCCAAGTCTCCATCCGGTTCAGCATACGCAACTGCTCTTGCGGCGGCAGGGTGGAAAAGTGTTGCAACCGCTGGCGCAGCCGCTGTTGTCTTTCCAGCGGAAGGCTGCGGAACGCGGGATCGTTCTGCAATGCGCGTTCCTGTTCTTCCGGAGACAAGTCTTTGTATCGACGAAGCCAGTCGCCGGCGTGGCCACGAACCGGTGGGGATCCCTGCGTTTGCCGCGGCGCTTGTGGTCGTTGTAGCGGAGACGCCGCGGCGGCATGTCTTTGCTGGGGCGCGCGAAAAGCGACGATGCCGGCCAGACTGTGCGAGGAGCTAGCATGCGAAGAAATAGAGAGAGAGAGCGCGATCGTCAAACCAATGATCGCCAAACCGGCAGTCGCCAGCCGATTCACTCTGTATTTTCGGTGCCGCATTTCCCCCGCCTTACACTTCGCCCTGTTCTGACAAGAATGGCTCTGATAGCAATCGTTCGGACAACAATCGTTCGCGAACCGTCTACGGATTCGCCTCGACATTCTGCTGCAGATCGAGATCATCCAGCAACTCGAAATCCGAGTACATCTCGTGATTGTTGTCCAGAGTCTGCAGATCGCTTACCGCCGTGCCCGGCGGTGCACTGATGGAAGCTTCCTGTCCGTGATTGGTAATCCCACTGTTTCGTGTAACGAAGACGCCCGCGCCAATTCCCAGCAGCACCGTCAGCGCCGCTGCCAAGACCGGCCGCCGGAACCACTGGAACCAGCGCGCCTGCGGCTTAGCCATTTCCTCGCGTGTTATCTCTTCGCGCAATCGGGCCTGCAGGCGCACGTCGAAATACTGGGACGGCTCTGGAGCCTGCCATTCGCCGAGCAGCGCCATGGTCGAGCGCATTGTTTTCAATTGTTCCGCACACTGGCCGCAACCCTCCAGATGCTTACCTTCGTCCGTTGTGGGCTGGCTGAATCCAGCCGCCACATCGGGCATCCGTTCCCGAACTTCATCGCATTTCATAACCGCTTCCCCTTAATTTCTTTTCGCCAATGCCGCTCACAAAGAATCAATCTGACTAAACAAATTCTTTTAACTGTTCCCGCAAAGTCTCATAGGCCCGGAAGAGCAACGACTTGGTCGCCGACTCGCTCTTCTTCAAAACGTCGGCAATCTGCTTATAGTCCATCTGCTGATACTTGTGCATGAGTACCGCCAACTTCTGTTGCTCCGGCAGCGCTTCTACCTTGCTGCGAATCGCCAGCATTCGTTCGCGGCGCACCATGGCTTGTTCGGCGGTCAGCGTACTATCGGGCAACTCGAGCGTCGTGCCCGTCTCTTCATTTGGCTCATCGAGGCTGACCGTAACCTCTGGACGCTCGTGTCGCGTGTCGCGCGCATGATTCACCGCCAGGTTGGTCGCGATGCGATAGAGCCAGGTAGTAAATTTCGCGCTTGCCTCATAGCTGGCGCGCGAGCGATACACGCGCAAAAAAACTTCCTGTGCCAGATCTTCGGCGGCCGCCGTGTTGCGTGCCATACGATACATGAAACTCACGATGGGACGGCGATATTTCTGGACCAGATAGTCAAAAGCGGACTGATCGCCCGCCTTGGCTCGCAGCATGATGTCGGCATCGGAATCTCCGCCGGTGGCCGACGCCAACGAAGCGGGAGCCTGCGGCGTGGTCGCAGCCATCAGCATGCCCCGATCGAATGCGGCAGTGCTCACATTAGTTTCAACCCCATCGTGGCCCAAAAGTTTCGCTCTGTTCGGGTCGCCGGAAACCGAGGAAGCCCCTGCGGATGAGGGAGATAGCGGTTTCCGGGACGGTTTTGAGTCGTGCGCCATACGGACGGGGAAGAACGAGCCAGCGCCGAGCTTGAAATCCGGCTCCAGCGCCCGCCGCCGATTAGGCTAACACGGGCTGATCTCTGAGGCGAAATCCTGGAAGTACAAGCAGACTCCTTGGGCGCTGCTTTGACTGCGTCGGCTTCGTAAGGTATCGCAAGTTGCATAATCTGCGGGCAAATGTTTGAATGAAATGACTCTCGCGGGGGCACTTAACTCAGCGGTAGAGTGCCATCTTCACACCTTTCCCTGATCCAATACTTTCAACAACTTAACGAGGCTACCGGGGACTGCCAAATACCTGATAGTACGTGGTAGACCCACGCCGAACGGGGGCTGTAACGGGGCCGAGCGCCCTGTGCTTGAGGCGACTCGGGCTCGAGCGAACCGCAGAATGGCAATGGGTCGACCCCTAGCGCGGGCTTTCTGTTCTTTTCCGTGCGGGGCATGGAGCTGCGTTGTGCAAAACAAGTAGTGATTCGAAGTAATTCGCGCTGAGGTCCAAGGCTCGAATTATTGGCAAACGCCCAGGTAGGGGATGTTGACGAAATGTGCCGCAGTGGCAGAGGCTTGTGACTCGAAATCGGTTCCTCCCGCGGTCGTCAGCGATGGCTAGGGAGCCGCGACCCCAGTAACTGCCGCAAAAACATAGCGTACAAATAACCCTAGCTGCTTGGTCTCGATGCGCTCGTCATTGCCGTGGACGCCCCGATTGTCTTCTTCGGTCTTGGGCACACCGATCCCGTAAGCCTGAACGCCTTTCGCTCGCAGGAATGAGGAATCAGTGGCACCCGTTGTCATCGTGGGTAGGGATATGGCCTCGGGACTAACTTCCTTTTGCGCGCGCTCCAAGGCGGCGAACATTTCCGTGCTTAACTTACTGGGAGGCGCCGCCGGCATGGAAAAAGAAACATCTTCGGCGACGACTTTTACTTGCGGATCGTTGATGAACTCGGCTAGGGTCTCGCGAAACTTTCCGAGATCTTCATCGGGCAGTGCGCGAACGTCGAGGGTCGCTTCCGCCGTGGGTGGGATGACGTTGGATTTGTAACCTGCTTTCAGCATGGTGGGAACGACGGACGTTCGTACCATCGAGTAATATTGAGGCTTCTTGTGCTTCAATTCCTCTTGCACTCTCGGGTCCAGCACGTTTCGATACCAGGCCGCCTCCTCGGGTGTTGAAATTGTGGCCAGACGTTCGAAAAATGCACGTGTGGTTTCATTGAGACGCACGGGAGTATCCCAGGTTCCGGCCTTCGCGACGGCCGCGGCGAGGTGGACGACCGCATTGTCGACTCGGGGCACCGACCCGTGTCCGCTGCTGCCGGTAGCTTCCAGTCGCAAGCCTCGCGGGAGCTTCTCTGCGGTCGCGATGCCGAAATACTTAACGGTCCCATTCTCGACCAGCGATCCCCCTCCCTCGTTGAGCGCAAACTCACAATTAATCTTGTCCCAATAACGATCGACGATGGTGGCCATGCCGGCGGACGAAGACATTTCTTCGCTGGCTTCGGACAGGAAAATGACGTCTCTCTCAAGCGGCACCTTCATGCGCTTCAGCTGCAGGAAGACCTCCAGATTAGCTGCCACCATCGCCTTGTCGTCCGACGCCCCACGACCGTAGATCACGCCGTCATGCTCGCTGCCAGCAAACGGGTCAACAGTCCAGTGGGATCGATCGACAGGAACAACATCTTCGTGTCCCATGATCAGTAACGGGCGTTTTTTTCCGTTGCCCTTGAGCCGCGCAATAATGCTGGCGCGGCCCGCCACGGGTTCAAGGATTTCCGATTCGATGCCTTCGCTCTTCAGCACCCCTTCGAGATACTGCGCGACCTTCGATTCATTGCCGGGAGGATCTTGAGTGTCAATTCGTACAAGGTCCGCAAGAAACCGCACGGCCTCGGCTTGCGCTTGCTCCGCATTCAAAGAAAAGTGTTCAGACTGCGCTAGGGCCACGGTTGCGGTCGCGACCACGTAGCCTCCTAAAAACATCGCGAGTAGCGTCTGTCGAATCAAGCAAGGACCTCCAGGCGAGCGATTATAGCTTGGTCTCAGTGTCCCAAACGTTTTTCGCGGCAGTCGCGACGGCTCGAATCTGGACGGCGATGTATTACATTGAAACCGCCGCCGACGTTCGCAAGGTGCTGGAAGGACGCATCGCGGAGGCAGGACAAATTCAATTGGACACTGATGGGACACTAGAAAGCAATTTTTGAGCCTGGAGCCTTTCACGGTTCATTAGGGGCTAAGTGGTTGGGATTGTTTTAACTGGCGGAGAGGGAGGGATTCTATTACCGCCATTTCCAGCAAGTGCCGATGAATCCTACACTTGCCTGACAATACTCTGTGTTTGAGAGGGTTACAAGCGAATCTGTTCTTCGGGTACAGTTTCTATAGTTTCCCTTATTTGCTGGAGTTCCGCGTTAAAACGGTATCAGTGGTATCAGTGGAAGTCGGGTGTAGCGAAACAATTCATTTTGTTGGCGTAATCGTGATATTTCGAAAAGCGACGTGACCGGTTTCACTACCCTGCAGATAGATCGGGCCGGGTAGTCCTTCGTGACTGTCCAATGCCCCGCCCGTGATGCCAGGGATTTCCTGTTTATCAATGATGGTCTGACCATTTTGTACAACGGTAACCACTCGGCCAAGCAGCGTGATGTCATAGGTCTGCCATTCTCCCGGCCGGCGTGGCTGTTCCGGCGAGGGCGCCAGGAAGCCATACACGCCTCCGGTGCGCATAGTCGGCCCTTCTGGTTGTGGATCGTCTTCGATCTGGAGTTCGTACCGCCCGCGTAGGTAGACGCCGCTATTTGATCCTGGCGCACAATTGAATTCGATGTGTAACTTGAAATCCTCAAACTTGGCATCACTAATAAGTTCAGGACCATGACCCGGACTCACCAGTGTTCCGCTTTCGACCTTCCAGGTAGATGTTGCGTTCGGATCGCTCATCGTCCAGCCGCTCAGGTCTCTGCCATCGAGCAACTGGATCGGCTTCCCCCATCTCGGAGCGCTCCTTCGCTCAAGCGATGGCGCTCTCTCGCCCGTCCATTGCCACGGAGTTCCATCGGGACCGGTCGTGGTGCCCGTCAAGATCTTCCCAGATAGCTTGCCCTCAAAGACCATGTCGTCCTTCCTGTCTTCCTCCTCCTTGGGAGAAACGAACATGATCCGGCCATTCGAAATCTCAACTTTTGGGAGCGGCCGCGCGTGTCCCCAGCGGCTCACCATTCTAGCCTTGATCTGCCCATCTTCCTCGGTTATCTCCAACCACGAGGGATACTCGAGAAGTGGAGCCTTCAGAGTCAAATCCCAACGTCCTATAAAAGACTGAACCGACGCACTTGTGTCCGCGGGATTCTTTTGTTCGGAATATACCCGCATAGAAAGCATCAGGACCAAAGTCGTTAGCGCAAATACTCTCCGCCGGAGACTCGCATTGCAACGACTCCATTTCACCTGATTTGGCATGAATCATTTCCTCCAGCAAGAGATTGTAATTTATCACTTGTCTAGCCGAGTGACGGGATTGGCTGCTCGCAGTCGTTTGGGTCTGGGCGAGAACACGTCAGGGCCTCCATTGACAATGGGCTGCCTCCAGGATATCCCGTGCTCGTTCTGGGTTCGGGATGCAATAAAGCGGTTCACCCTTCAGCTTATAACCACTTCGCCACACCACCATGATGGGAACAAGTGCCACGGCGGCTTTTGCTGAGGCTGTAGGTGCCGTCTCGGCATTGCGCGGTAGCGTCCTTGGGTGGCGCTGAGCAGTTTTCGGGACGCGGAACCGTCTGCCCTTTGCTATTCACATAGGTGCCGTTGCTTGTGCAGTCGGGTTTCGCGCTGCTCGGCCTGGTACCACTGTTCGCCGTCGAAGGAGACTGGGATTGCGAGGCGGAGGGAGCCTGGGAGGCGAAGGGTTGGGATAGCAGAACCAGAATCGTAGCGAGAATGCAAAGCGTGTGACGAAGTGAGCGCATAGCTAGCCCCCTTGCCGAATTCTAGTCCCGTGAGTTCGTTTCTGCGTTTCATTTCCCTTGCGGAGCATTCTCATTGTCCCGTCGGCCATCATCGGCCTGCTGTGGTTCAGGCATTAAGCGCGACGTAACCCGCTCCGTGAGCGTAATGGCGATTGTTACGCCAGTCACCAGCCACAGTGCGCCTTTCGGTGTCTAATCCTTGTTGAGGTGTAGCGTGTATTCGGAACTGCGCCTGTGTATTGACACGCTCTGTGTTATTTGTGTCGTCTTGGGCCTTTCGCTATTTGCTGGCACGAAGCGCGAAACTTTGTGGGACAAGGACAACCTTGTTGGACTGCTTCTCATAGGAATCGCATTATCGACACATGGCGGGTTCGATACGTTCCTACGGTCTAGCCCTCGCACTACGTTCTCAGGTTACGATCTCGGATGGAGCCGTTCAGGAGACGCGGCATCCGCCTCAGGATGGATGTGGTTATACGACATCGGTTACCCACCAACGAATGACTGGGTGGGCGCTCCTCATCGTGCCGTCTATATCCCCGCGAGCCGTAATATGCCTGACGCCGGTTGGAACACCGATGAGGTCTGGCTACTTCGGGCAACGTACCGCACTCGAGACCTTCAGGCTGTTAGGATCGAAGGCCAATCCGTTCCGTCGGCAAAAGCATCAGGAATGCGAACATGGACTTGGGAGTCTGACGAGCCTCTTATGCGTCCGGCAGTTGAGGCTGTGATCGGGCTCACATTGATGCTCGGAGCAGCGGTCAAACTCTTAATTCGAAGGGGCTCGCCTGATGCCTCATCACTCCACATCGCACTCGTTGGGGATGGCCCTCCCCGATAATTGGCGTAAGCAGGCCTTAGCGCTCAGAATAGAGATCAAGCGGCGTCGTCTGCCAAGAATTTGGCGAAAGAACGGATCGTCTTTAGCTTATCCTCACTGAAACCGCGTAGCTCTTCTTCACTGACTCGGCTCTCGTACAAGAGTCTCCCAAACACGTGCGTGAGGTGCGAGTACCGATAGTTGTACTTGCGGTCGATTTCCTTACGTCGTTGGGTTAGGTATTCCTGCAGGTCCCACAGGTCCGACGGCTGTTTGATCTGGCCGGCGATCTCCTTTGCTTCCTGCATCAACTCGTGAAGCTCCCGCTTCAGAGCAGCGTCGAAGGCTTGGCGCGCGATGGTTTTCTCTGACCTCGACCAGGTCATGTCGCTCGGACTGGCATAACCGTAATGGATGAGAGATTGCGATGGGCTGCTCATGGGCGGATCCTCCGTCTCGATATTCTATCTCTGAGCGAGATAGTGTTTCTACGGGGGTGAATCCTTTCCGCGCTTCAACCATGCCGTCACCGTCCTCAGGGTGGACGTCGCCTCTGAGGTCAAAAAGATCGTTCACTGGATGTCCGAGATTCTGTTTGCAACCCAGATAGCGTTCCGTTGTCTGTACGGATGCGTGTCCCAACAAGGATTGAATCTGCTCCAACTGGCCACCGCTCGTGTGGCACAGCTTCGCGCAGGTTCGTCGCAGGTCATGAGGCGCTATATGCTGCAAGCCCGCTCTTTCGCAGCAGGTTTTGACTACGTACCACACGACATTCTGCGAGATGCCTTTTCCCCACACTTTTCCTGCTCTGGCCACCCGTCGAAAGATCCTTCCCCCTGAAACCTTGGCTGCCACGATCCATTGATCGAGCGCGGCTTTGACCCATTCTGGAATGGGCACGGTGCGAATGTGTCCGCCCTTGCCAATCAGATCCACCACTGCCCAGTGTCCCTGGCGCATCTGGATTTCGTCTAACTCTAATCCGACGAGTTCCGATCGGCGAAAGCCGCAACCAAACAGCAAGGCCAGCATCGCGTAGTCGCGCTTCGCTCGCATGCTGTTTCCGCGAGCACACTTGAGTACTCTCGAACTCTCCTCCGCGCTCAACCAATTCCCTGAACGAAACCCAAGCTGCTTGACTCCTTTCACTCGGCTGATGCCCGCAGCTAACTCAGGACTTAGCAAACCCGAGTCGGCGGCTTCGTGAGCGAGTCGGCGCACGGCTGCAAGTTGTTGGTTGATGGTGTTTGCAGCCAGACCGCGTGATTCCAAGTGCATCCGATAGCGAGCGACTACGATGCGATTGAAGGCCAGTCTAGGTTCGGAGCAGTACCGTGCAATGAATTGGTCGATGGCATACTCGTAAACCCGGCGCGAGGCTGGCGAGCCGAGGCTGTTGAGCACGGCTCTCTTACAATGGTCCAGATCCGGTAGAGGAAGCAATCGGCGACGGTAATTCGGCTTGATTCTCTGTTTGCCCATAGCGATGGCCTCCCGTGCCGCAGCATTTGGGACGACAGAGACCGGCTAGCCGTTGCATCCGGGTGTCAGGAATGCCTGCGGCAGAGGGGTTCTGAGCGTTATGGCCGTTCTCAACACTTACAGTAAATTGCCTTAGTACACGCCTGCTTTGACAGAGCCGTCTTGGTTTGGAACGTATGCAGAAATCACATCAGGACTGTCCTTCAATTGCGGGTATTCGCCGACAGCCACTAGCCTTCCTCGCAGCCCTTCCAGCACTTGCTTTAGCTCACCAAGGGACTCTCCCGCTTCGTGGTGAAACAACCACTGCTGTGTTGCCATCCGGGGATCATTTTCTAGAACTAGAAATTCCGAAGCCGCTGGTATAAAGTTCAGACACTTGCCAATGAACTCATCATCAACACGGCCCCGCAGCGGGAGTTGAGGCTTTCGGAAACGCCGTTACGCTCGTCTCAGCTTTCAACTGAGCCAGCCTCGCTCTCAGCGCAGCGAACGAAGTAAAAAACTCGAAAGACTTGCTTCCCGCCGCACGGGAATAGCGAACGAGGATCATGATTTCTGATTGGCCGCGCAGCCAATCTTCCAATGATTTGAGAATTTCTTTATCGGTAGTGGATGGGAGAGTTGCGGGGGCGTTCTCAACCGCGCCCATGATCGTTAGAATGACTCCCACGACAATCACTATCAGTGCAAACCAGTCGCTTGCGTGGAAGTGCCAGCTGCAAACCCCGCGTACAAAACGTAGGGTCCTAACACGAGCTTCGGCAGTTTGCCCCATGGAATCCACCGCTCCCAAGGAAGCCACCACGCTATGAAGATAGGAACGAGAGGTATGACTGGGATCGCAATCAGGACATCAAGCGTCGTCATAACGCGGAAGTTAGACCGCTGATTGAGGAAGTTTAGCACGTCAACTGGCGAACCAGTGCGCCGTGGAAAGGCGCTGGACTTCAGCGGGTGCAACTCCCGCCCGGGAACTGGTTCGCTCCATCACCCGGTAGCGGAAGCCGCCACATCCAGCTTCGATCTTTTGAAGCGGGGGCATTTTCATAATGCGTTGACCCGGCTGAGGGGGGTGAGTGTTTAACCTGATGCGTCAGTTGTCGAACCGCAAAAACCCTACTCTTCTAGTTCGCTTTCTTCCGGCGCATCGGTGGGGCTCTCAAACTCCATGCGATAACCGTCGGGATCGGTAACCGGCACAACCCACAAACGGTTTCCCACAAAGGGGCGTTTTCGCGTCTGAACGCCCCGCGATTTGAACTCGCGATAAAGGGCGAGTGCGTCTTCACACATGAAGCAGACCGAAGCGCCTGTCCCAAGCGTTTCCTTTGGCCGACCCTGCGGCAGGAACTCCTGAAGCATGATCGCGGCATCGCCAAGCTCAAGCCAGCACCAGCGAATTTCCCCGTCACGATCCGGAATCCACTGGTGCTTAATTTTGAATCCGAGCCCATCAACATAGAACCGCAGAGACGATTCCATGTTGGTGACGCCAAAAAACGGCACTGCCTGCTTGACGTTCGCAGTTGTGATGGTTGCGACGGTCATGATTCACCTCACTAGCATCACTGCATATCGTACCAACAGTTCCTTCTCTCCGGTAATTGGTGAAAAAGTGCGCCGTGAAAGGCACTGGACTTCATGGGGTGCAAGTTCCGCCACTGCCCTCCAGTCTGCGTCCGATTTCTGCTCGGCGGACCCTGCGATGGAGTGTTGTTTACAACAGTTACGCGGCTACAATTATTGACATGGCATTGTTCACAGTGATTTTGGAGTTCGACGGCGGTACATACATTTCACAATTCCACGCCTCATCTCCCAAAAATGCAGCCATGAAGCATTCCGCTCACTTGGTCGGAATCAAGGGAATGAGTACGCCCGCGACTCGCAGACGCCTTGCTGATCGGTTGTCATCCGAAGTGCCTGTAGCAATTGACGGCATTCGTAGAGTTTGGTGTTGTTCAGCCTCAGTCCAAAAGAGATTGGCATTGGTGAACATCGTGGCGACAGCCTGATACGGGAACTTGAGCGTAACGGCTTGATTTCGCCAATCAGCTTCGGACAAGGCGACGCAGTTCGTGCTTGAGTTCGTCGTAACGAGCACCGACGAGACCAGCGTCAGGATGATAGCGAAAACCAGAATCCTCGACGTCCGCATACGACAGAGCATTTGCAGCAGCTTCTCTCGCCTCACCGCCTTGCGCTTGTTCTTTTGCAATTAGAGCAAACGCTGCATACCAGAGGAAACGGGTGACAGCAAACACCTGCGACTCAGCTTGGTGTTCCCGGAGTAATTGCATGGCTCTCCCGTAATGATGATCCAGCCTCTGCTGAGCGACGATCACGGCGTAGTCGATCCACGCCCAAGTTTTAGTGTGCGGAACCTCGATTTCCCGCTGCAGTGCGTCTTCCAGAGAGCGAAGTGCTTCTTCCTGTGCTCCTAAAGCGAGATAAGCCTTCGCCTGATCCGCAAACGCCTGCGCTTTGGCGAGATCGTCGCCTAGAGCAAAATATCGATCCAGAAGAGACAGAGCGGCCCTCGGGTTTGCGGTCACCAGATGCCCTGCCTGAACCCTCAAATACCAAGCTTTGTTGCGGGCACGAGAAAGTTTCTCACTGAAACGAGCCTCGGTCGCAGTGTCCCACGTCGTATTTTGAAACCAGTCATGGCGGCCCATACGATCAGCGATATTTTAGCCATTACGCCAAGCCAGTTGATGAAAAATCGCAATAGCACTCACCGACCCCAGCCGGGGGTTTTGAGCGCAATCTGGTTACAACAGTTACCCGTGAGTCGTGCTTATACTGGGGGATGACCGCAGGAAAAGTCTAAGATAATCGTGAAGGAGACACTGTGTTCAGGTTTCTGAGGAACGGCTTGATTCTCCTATTCCTGCTGCGCCCCATGATCTGTCTCGGGAAGTCTCCTGATCACATAAGATCAGTCGCAGTCTCTCCCGATGGCAAGATCATTGCGGTTGACTTCGAGAAGGGTGGCGCGTCGTTTGTTTACAAAATCGCAGTGGACACTGGGAACGCATCCCGGCTGACTGATGCGAAAACGGGAAACGAATCGGGCCCCGCCTTCTCCCCAGATGGAAAGCGAATCGCATTCTCTTACTCGCCGGGAAATGGAGCGCACTCCAGCATCATCATTGAGAATGTGGACGGTTCAGACTTGCGTCCCTGGTCTCCGTCTGAGAACAACAACTTCTCGCCGGTGTTCTCAGCTGACAACAAGAGTATCGTTTTTTCCCGCTCGGGATTCTACGGTAGCTACTCGCCGATCGCGCAGCCGCATCCTCATGCCTGGAGCTTTTATGCGAGCGATTTGGATGGAACAAACGTGCGTGAACTCACGAACGAGAGTTTTTATATGGCGTCGCCGGCTTCAGTGTCTCCCGATGGCAAGAACATGGTGATCGTAGAAGAGGGCCTCAACACTAATCGGGAGATTGCTATCTACTCTCTGGATCATCCCGGGAAGCCAATCCAGTCACTTCAGCCTCATGTTCCAAAAGAAGCCGACCACAAGAATCCGATACTCAACTTTCCCAACTACATGCCAGACGGGAAGAGCATTCTTTTTATGGCCGCCAGTGATGGGAAACACGGGTACGACTATGACGTTTACCGGGTGGATTTAGGGACAGGCTCGCTCGAACGGTGGACGAATGGAAACGGCTACGCTACGGACCTCAAGGTTTCTGCAGACGGAAACACCGCCGTCTTCCTGAAGTGGCACTCCGATTGGCGTGGCACGCCAGACAACAGCGAACTGTATCTTCTCGACGTGCAAACTCACAAACTCACACCGCTTAGAATCACAGGACTGAACTGATCAGAATGGTCTCCCGTTGGCGATCAAGCACTCCCGTCAATTGATGTAATATCTCTATTACGCTCAAAATCCTCAACGAGCATAAAGGGGTGTTTACGACACTCAAACTAATTTCCGCTGACAACCGCTGTGACCGAACCGCTTTGCTTTGTCAGTGTTTACGATGGTGAGGATGGTGTCGAGCGTTCTCGATATTTCGGAGACTGCGACGGGTGGCCCAAGCAATAGCACCGAAGAGCGGTCCGCAGAAGAGGATCATTCCCACCGCCAATCGCCATCCCACTCCCGCTCGGAAAGCGGCGACCAAGATCGTGATCAGGAACCCATAGACGAATACGCCCAATATCCCGAACCCTACCTTGGTGGAAGTAGTGAAGGGCTGCTTGCTCGAGTTACGCCAGAATCTTGCCTCGTTTTCAACTGTACTCGGAAAAACCACGTTTCGCTGCCGAGCTTCAATGTCCTGCAACCATTTGTCGCGCTCGCGATTGTTGTTCATAGCGATGCCCACAAAAAGAATACCACCGAACCGAGAACCGCTCGATGATTGTCGTAACATCCCCATAACGCTCACCGACCGGGGTTCTGAGTGCTAAGGCCTGCTAACAACAGTTATGACGGAAGAGCACCGTGAAGGCTTTACTTTGGTGCCCGCGATTGGTGGGTAAAGGTCGCAACCACAAAGGGCAACACTGTCAGTGGAAGTAGCAACAAAAACCTCCACTGAAGACAAAAAGCAGCAACGCCAAGAATGATCTGCTGATAGAACGGCACCGGGTTGGAAAGGCGCGGAAGAAGGAACGCTTCCACGGTGGCTGGCAGGCCAACCATGACCGCGACAACTAGTACGGAAACGGTGGCAGCGGTGCGGTAGCGCAGAAGACCTCCAACAGCCTTAGTTGGCAAGCGTCTAACATGCTTCTCGAATGATATCCGAAGTAAGGCCAACAGATGCTAACACCATGGAACGAGCACTGCGGTAACCCTGCGGACCTCTATTGGACGCAAGACGCGGTTTGTGGACGATAAATCGCCATTACGCTCAAAATGTCTTCGACCGGGATTTTGAGTGAAATGGCCAGTCATCGCGATATGTCCTCAAGAATCCCTGCCAGCATGAGCAAAGCCCACAGGATTTTGTAGCGAACCCAGGAATCGCTGCGGGGAATTGGAACTGACGATCTGAGGCTTGTCACCAGCCAATTTAGAGACAGCAGGAACATGACGGTCCAGACGACAAGACTGAAGAGCTGAGAAAGGCCATGCCTTTCTATTCCGAAAATTAGACAGAGGAAAGATAGGACGCCGTGAATGCTGTACGTTAAAATCGGCCCGCCACGATCCAGCGGCGGCTTAGACTTTTCAAACGCGTCCTCTAGGGTCTCAAACATATTTCTCAGCACAAATGCTAGATGATCCTGACCTGCTCCTGCACGTTACCTTCGGTCAGCTATCGCAAAATCGCCATTACGCGTTTTGACCCTTGACCGAAAAGTCGGCCCGATTCTCGGTGAGCGTTATGGTCTGATAGCGACAGTTGACAAGGTGTCATACTATGGCTCTACGCCAAGGCCCGACACTGATGAACAATCTTGAGAACATACTGTTGACGGTTATATTCTTAGCACTCCTAGCGGGTGTCTACATTCTTATTTACAAGGGCAGTCGCCCTCCGCAACCCGTTCCGGAACATCCAACCCCGCCCAAGAAGGCTGCCGTGGCATCCCTCATCCCGGTTGTGTGCGCCGCCATGTTGTATGGGACGTTTAAGGGTCTTGATCTGTATCTGCGCGATCACCTAGCAGTACCAAGGCCGCTGTCGATCTGGATCATTTTGATCGGCGTGATCGCTCCTTGGTGTGTGGGTGTCTACTTTGCGTATAGGGCCGCTCGCGCCGCAAACAAGACATTGAGGGCCATTGGCGCAATGGAAGTACTGGCGTTCCTGCTCGGACTAGCAGTACCCTTCGTAGCCCATGGTTGACCTGAAATGAAACGGGCTATTTATTGCGCGTTGATCTCGGCTGTTGTTGGATTTGTGGTTGCAGCGTGGGTCGTCACAACCGGACCATCGTCCGGACCTCGCTGGATGTCAACGACAATCGCTTACGTCCTCTGCCCCCCCCCGCCATTTTTGCGGGAATCACGATGACCGACCCAGACCCGGAGAGCATCTGGTTGTTCTTTGGCCCTCTCAATGCATTGTTCTACGCTGTCGTCGGTTATACGCTCTGGTTGTTTTTCGTGGGTGACGACGACACTACCTCGACCTCCAAGAAAGAAGACAGACATAAGCCTCTTGGGTTGTGATTCGCAGATTCACTCCCCGTGCAGCCACTTGGCGTAACATCGCAATAACGCTCACCGAGCCCAGCCGGGGTTTTGAGCGCAATGGCCTGCTTACAACAGTTGTGCTTCTTCGGTTGCGGTGACGTGTATTATCTCGTGCAGGAATACCAGCTAGCTATCTGAGGTTTTGTTCGAGTCATGACCCGGCAAAAGCAACCATTCTTGCGAAGGCTTGGGCAGGCGATTCTCATCGTTCTCCTTCTGCCCCACGTGCCTTGGGAAGCGGATTTTTGACGAACATAGCCAAGAAACATCCTATCGCTCTGTTCTTCGTACTGACGTACGCGCTTGGATGGGGAATGGTCACGCCAAGAGTTCTGTCTTGGCTCGGACTACTTTCCTTCAACGTCCCGGACTGGTGGGTGGCCGCAAGCTTCTATGCCCCCTGCGTTGCTGGGCTCTGGATGCAGTGGCTTACAAAACGAAATCTAAAAGTCTGCCGATTGTACGAGTCGTGGAGAACACTTGTGCTCGGCATCGCAGTCGGAGCGTTTCTCGTTCTGATTTGCAACACAGTCATACCTGCTCTGTTCGGCGAAAAGGCCCCTATTCACACGCTTAGCTGGAAAGTCTTCTTCTCTTTTGCCTCTTACCGCCTTTACTACTCTGACTTGCTCGTCCCAATCGGCGAGGAAATAGGCTGGCGAGGATATGCGCTGCCGAGACTACAAATGCGATTTGGTCCCGTGTGGGCCTCTGTATTGGTCGGGCTGATGTGGGCTGGATTCATGCTACCCGCATTAACCATGGTTCAGATGTGGATGAGCAGCTTTATCGTGATGTATGCCGTCTCGCTCGTTGCTCTCTCTATTGAAATGACTTTCGCCATGAACCTGTCTGGTTTCAGCATCATCGTCGCGGTAATCATGAACACTCTCGCAGCCGCAAGAACTGGTTATTTGTCACGCGGCCTGATTGCACATGCTGACCCGAGGTCGCGCTGGGAGTGGATCTGGTCGGTTTCCAATCTCTTAATTCCAGTTCTTCTCGTTTTCGTGACACGAGGCAGGCTTGCTGCGTGTTCGCCAGAGCCAATCGTAGACGGGGAAGCACTTTCATATACGTAGCTGTTGCAAAATCGCCATTACGCGTTTTGAGCCTTGACCGAAAGTCGGGTCGATTCTCGGTGAGCGTAACCCATCTGATTTTGCCTGTTACCGTAGTAAGCCGCAGATTTGCCAAGGGGCGTGCTCTAATTCTCTAGCGGCTCTTGCGACCTCCTAAACATGCCTCAGTGTCCAGATTGCGGGTATGATCTTCCCAGCTTCCAAAACCTCTGTTCAAAGTGCTACGACGCTCAGGACGCGGCATTGACGGTCCCCAAGGGCAGTTCCAGCTACAGTTCGTCCATGTACATGAATTTGCTGCTCTGGATATTTATCTCCTATGCCTTTCTTACGTACATGCCCGCTTTTGCAAAAGCAGTAGTTCTTGGGCTAGCCCTTGTAGGTATTGGGTGTCTCTTCTTCTGGGCTCAGTCGCAAAGACCACGGAAGGGGTACGGAACACCGCCCCAACATCTTTCCTTCATTCTTGGTGTCTGTTGCGGTGTCGTGTGGAAAATAACTGGCGCGGACGTCTGGGCGAGGCTAGGTATAGCATGCATACTCGTGAGCGGCGCCTATAGAGCTGCCTATAGAGTTACTGATCTGGTTAAAACGCCCCATCACTGACCGCGCCCATGGTGAAGCATCGGCAGCCCACGGCTGGCAGGTAGACCTCGCACCCTTTTTGGCTGACCAACATCTCCCGGATGATTCGACTATACGTGTGCCATTTGTCGAAACATCTCGACAGCGCTCACCGACCCCAGCCGGGGGTTTTGAGCGCAATCTGATAGCGTCAACTAAGCGCTACAATCTTGCGGCGTGGAGTCTATCGGGCCATCGTCGCTGGCGCGAAACTCAATCCGGCGAACCGTCGGGAGCTAACGGTATGACCATCGCAGTAAGCACCTTTCTCCTAGCCTTGGGCATAGCGGGATGGGAATCCGTAGGGGGCCAACTGCTGGTTTCGGGGCTGGCATTGCTAAGCGTTTGCCAGGATTTAGGGTTGCGTGCCCGCGTAGGTGCAGCCTTTTCGTTTCTCATTGCGACGGCCTTCGGCATCTCGGCCCTGATTACGGCGATTCACTCGAACATTCGTTATGCTCCCGCGATCTGTGTTGTCGTTCTTTGCTGCGAGATCTTGTTGACCATCGTCTGGATCGTGCGCAGGTGGCTTCGGAGGACTTCCGCGTAGTTGACGTAATAAGATCGCCATAGCACCGACCAGCGGTCAAAACGTGAAATGGCCTGATTACGACAGTTACGTGGGTAATCCTGCCGAAGCGGAGTCACTTGGTGTCCAATAAAGCGTGAGGGAGTCATGTTTCGGCTTAATAAAGTAGTCCGGTACGCCCTGTTACTACCAGCTCTCACCTTTCCGCCGCTGTCTACTGCTCAGGGTTGTGAAAGCCCGAAGATGGCATCCGCCGATGAAGCCGTCAGTGCTGTGGACCACGGCGACATCAAGACGGAATTATGCGCCCGCGATGCATTCCAGCTGATAGAGCGGTTACCGAAGCACGAAGCGATTCCAATTCTGATCCGGCATTTAGGCTTTCGTGAGCCGCTCACAAACGCTCCACGCAGTTGGGAGTCGTTATACCCAGCGGTTGACTCCCTCTACAATGTCGGGCTTTCCGCGGAGCAACCGCTGATCGAATTCTTGGCTCAGAATCAAAATGAGCGGAGCATCGAGCGCGCCAACGCGATTAAGGCTCTGGGCCTGATTAGGCACGGGGATGTGGTGCCCACAATTAAGCTGTTGCGCCAAAGGAGTTCGGCATTGGCTGGTACTCCGGAGGCAGAGCGTTTGGACTCTGCCGCTCGGGCGATGCTGAAAGAGTGGTGCTGGTCAAAACAACTTCGCCAGAGATGTGAAGATCGGTTGCGACAACCAGATTGAGACGAAACAAATCCTTGGTTGGTCGTACCATCGCGATATCGCTCATTAAGGGGTTCTGAGCGCTATGGCCTGGTCAAAACGTGCGATCTGTTTACAACATTATGGTTGACGTTCAATTGCCCAGTACTCGGAGCGTGCCCTTAGTACTAGGTCCTTTCGCGGATCGCGCAGACGGACTCGGATCGAATGTAGGCCGGGCTTTGGTTCTTTGGGCTGGAAGCTAAGCAGATAGCGACCGCGGATACCGTTGGTCATGGATGCGAAAGTGGCATCAAATGTAGCCTTATCTTTAAATTTTTTATCTTCACCGCCCATCACCTCCGCAATGCCCCGCGCAACGTTCCTGTGGAGGCTCCCGATCGAGGCCCGAAGGGGGACCAGCAGGTCGAAGTTCTCACCCGAAGGCAAGGCTTTCAAGTCCTCCGCCAACCGCCCTCGCAGCGGCGAGAAAGTGAGGCTACAAACAAGCGTATTGGTGGCGGCAAGCTGCCGCACCAGATCCAGAGCCGTCGTCGTCATGCTGCCATGATCTCGGCTTTCGCTGATCAGGAGTAACACACGTCGGCGGTTTGCGGGACGCGACTCCAAAAGCCTCGCGGAGTAGCTCACTGCATCGAGGATGGCAGCGCCGTCGTCACCTGGCGTTAGTTTGGTCAGCCGCTCGGATATTTTCGAAGCGTCTTCAGTGAATCCCTGGAATTGGTAGACCAAGCTGTCGAAGGTGACCAGAGCCACCTCGCCCTTGGTCTGATCCATGAGGTCGCTCAGCATCGTGCCGAGGCCCGCGACTGCCGTGGGGCACGGAACGCTCCGTTTGCGGCAGTCCTTTCGCTGCTCCTCAGAATAGAAGCGGTCGTAAAGTGAAAGGTCGTTCCTCTTCTTGAACTGCGAGGAAGCTTTGTGGCCGACTTGTATGGCAACAACCAACGACACGGGTTCCTGCTCGGGGGATTCATCCAAAGTGACGTCCTGTTCCACACCGTCGTCTTCGATAATGAAGTCTTTGGCCTGAAGGCTATACGTGATCTCTCCCGCTTTCGTCCTGACGAGTGTAGGAACCAAAACGATGTTCGATTCGGATCGTATTGTCGGAAGCGGCTCTTGGGCGTGGAGGGGAAATATGGCACTAAACAAGACCACCAGTTCAAGACAGCCACGTCGCAATCTAACGGCACTACTGTCCAACAGGAATCGCAATTGATTACCCTGCGGCCCATTCTTTCATAAATTGGCGGATGTAACAGGGACGGTTAAGTCGTTGTTGCAATATCTCTATTACACTCGTCGCCCTTCGCGGCGGGTTTTGAGTGTAACCGCCTGGTTACGTCAACTGAGGATTGCTCCAGTCTGCGTGACACTGCTATTCTGTGCCCCGGCAATGAAGTACATGCATCCATTGACATTCGTTTTATTGATGGGACTTTCGGCCGCACCTTGTCAAACGACTTCTCAAGAGCCCAATGCCGAACGTGTTGTCCGCCGAATGCTGACTCGGGTTCCCTTGATGTCCTCGGGATGGGATGAGAAAGAGTTATGCAGGCTCGGCGACGCCTCCGCTGTGGAAGTCACAAAGCTCATCGACGGAAAGGACGTGAGCAAGGACGAGATTAGACAGATATTGCTCATCATCCAGTTCTCATTTGAAGCTCCACTCCAGATCAAGGTCGAATCCGATCGTCAGCCAAGGGCAGCATCGCTCCTGGTCGAGAATCTGGAGCGGCTGCCGGCGTCTTCCGGGCTGACTGAGGATTTCGTCGGCGCGAAGAAATTGCTTAGGCGTGTGTCCAAAGTGAAACCACAATAACAATGCTGCCCAAGATCAGCCGTCCGCGAGCTGATTTCAAGAATCGAGCCCGCTCAGAATCACACAATTGGCGAAACATCCCCATTGACTCATGGCGTCGCGCAGGGCACTTGAGTGTAACGGCCTGATTACGTAAACTGAGCGCCCTCAAGATATATTTTCACCGTAGCACCTGCCAGGCCGGGAACAGTCATGAAGAAAGACAAGATGATCTCGTCTCTACAGAAACTCTTCGTGCCACCTCTTCGGGAACGAGGTTTTAAGGGATCATTGCCGCACTTCCGCCGTCCTATGAAGGACCGAATTGATCTGCTCACAATTCAATTTGACAAATGGGGTGGAGGTTTCGTGATCGAAATCTCCAACTGCACGCCGGAGGGCATCGTAATGCCGTGGGGAGAGCACATTCCTCCGAATCGGGTGAAAGCGTGGGATGTCAACCCGCCAAACCGACCAAGGCTGGGATCTCCAAAGCTGGGAGAAGATGGCCATTGGTTCAGATTCGATGGATGGACGGGAACTGATAAAGTTGCCCAACAGGCTGCTTCCTATCTTCAAGAAGCCGAGCAGTGGTGGGCAAATGCGCCGCAGTGGTGGACGAAGACGGCGGATCGTTGATGAAAATCTCTATAGCACTCAGAATCCCCAGCCCCCGGCGAACAAACGGAGCAAACTTGCGAGAAGGCCTGCTTACATCAACTGACCCCGAGTGGGATAATTTGCACTCAGCGGTTCAGTGGAGGGAGTCAAAATGGAAGGAACACAGTTTCGATACGTGATCAAGTTCGTCACGGACATGAACAAAGCGGTAAAGTTCTACCGAGACACACTCGGTCTCCAACTTAGGTTCGAATCGCTCGGCTGGAGTGAATTCGCGACGGGCGAAACCACTCTCGCCCTGCACCCGGCTTCCGACAAGAACCCGGCGGGAAAGGTCGAATTCGGGTTCACTGTCGCTGACGTGGAGGCCTTCTACCGGGACATGAGCGCGCAAGGCGTGCTCTTCAGCATTCCGCCAACGAAGCAGGATTTCGGCGGGTTGCTGGCGCAGTTCGTCGATTCCGAAGGTGCACACTGCAGCGTGGCCGCAAAGGCGGCATAGAACCCATCAGATTAGGGAGAGCCACCGGGTTCTGAGTGTAAAGGCCTGTTTGCATCAGTTGACTTCCGGTTTGCCGGTAGACAACCAACGAAAGTAACCGTCTGATGTAGAATTCTCCGGCGACTCGAATCCCGCTTCAGCAGGAGTGACCGTGAACTACGCCCGCATTGCATTGGCCTCCCTCGGTGGGATGGTCGCCTACTTTGTCTATGGCTTTGCCATGTTCGCTGCATGGCCATCCATGAAAACTGAATTCATGAAGTACCCCAACGTCTATCGTCCCAAGGACGAGATGATGAAGGTGATGCCCTACGGCATGATCGCTATCCTTATCGCTATCGTGGTCGTCGCCATTCTCTACGCAAAAATCTATACTGCTGGTGGCGGCATCGTATCAGGCATATACCTCGGCGCACTCATCGGCCTTTTCTCTGTCTGCACCTTCGCGATCCACAACTACATCAACCTGAACATCGGCGTTACGCTGACAATCTACCAATCCATCGCCTACTTCATTCAGTGGGTCATCGTGGGCGCAGCCATCGGCCTCATCTACAAGCCATCGTAGATTTGTCGGCAAAACAGAGTTATCAAGAGACAAGCTCTTGGGAAGTTGCCAGAGGCTGGTTGGCAAAGCAGAAACCACTTATCCTCAGTTGGCGAAAAGTCTCTATAGCACTCAGGGATGGTCCGGCCAGGGATTTTGAGCGCAATGGCCTGATTGCGACAGTTGACCGTGCGGTTAGCCAGTGATACGGGAGTACCCGTAATCCTATTCTCGCAAGCCAATTTGAACAAAGCTGCTAGCGCGGCGGAAGCCAGGAGCTTCCGACCGAACTCGAGTCTTTAGCTGCTGAGGAGATCGGGGTGGAGGTTTTCAATTCTGCGGCGGCGGCTGTGGCTTGTTGGATTTGTCCTTCCGTCATAACCGACGAGAGGATCTTCAGCTGTGCGGCGGCGCGGCGCTCTCCTCCCGCGGCGGCAGTTTTGTACCACATATAGGCAGCAATATGGTCCAGGGGCACGCCCTTGCCTTGTTCGTACAGGAAGCCTAAATCGAGTTCGGCACGGGCATACCCAACTGCAGCGGCGCCACGCACCCATTTGGCTGCTTCGGCAAAGTCTTGTTTTACACCAGTGCCGGTGTAATACATTGACGCGAGATTCTCCTGTGCAGGAGGGTAGCCGCGCTCGGCGGCAGCACGAAACCAAGTTGCGGCCTGAACGTAGTCCGGTGGGATTCCTTTGCCGCGAAAGTATAAGGAGGCGAGGTTGCATTGAGCGACCACCTCCCCGTGCTGGGCCGCTTTTCGATACCAATCCGCGGCCCGGCGAATGTCCTTGCGGACCCCTTCGCCATGTTCATACAGTGAGCCAAGATTGTTTTCCGCTGTTGCGTGGCCCTGTTGAGCAGCAGCGGTGTAGTATTCTCTGGCTTCTCGATAGTCCCTCTTCACTCCCTCGCCTTGCTCGTACATGAAGCCGAGTGCGAATTCTGCATCAGCATAGTTCTGCTCCGCCGCTCTTCGATACCACGTTAGGGCCTGCTGGTGGTCCAGACGAACGTTTGTGCCGGTCCTGTAGAACGATCCCAGCTGATACTCGGCTTGAGAATCGCCCTGTTCGGCTCGCTGCGAAACAGATGAAATCTCGGGAGCAGCCGCATTGGAACCGACGCCCGGTGTTGTGTTGTGTTGAGTTCTGGTGGTTGCGGATGCGTCGAACCAGAGCATCGACATTAACGTAACTGCAAAGAGCACTCGTGTCAGCATGTCTTCAGGCCTCGTAAAGTCAAATCCCCTCAACCGGGGGCGTCCGCTAAATGTCGTCAGCATCACAATTTCGCAATCCATGTGGGGCGGCAATGCAACGCAGCACACGACCGGTACACCGTTGAGTCACGAAAGCAAGTTCTTGAGCAGATTGGATTTAGAGTGAAGATCACGGAGGGTTGGAAAGCGTTTTCCAGAGTGATCACTAACGTCGGTGATGAGCCGACGTCCAACGCAGAGGTGGGAAAATGCCAGTTATCGAGTCATCCGCGGAAAAGATCCGGTTCGACGTTTTTGTGGTGGATCCTCGCGCAGGCGAACTGCTCAAAGAGGGCCGAAAGATCAAACTACAAGAACAGCCATTTCGTGTTTTGTTTCTGCTGCTGCAGAAGAGTGGAGAGGTGGTCACGCGGGATGAACTGAGGCAGGAGCTTTGGCCGGCCGATACCTTCGTTGATTTCGATCATGGGCTCAATAGCGCCGTCGCCCGATTACGGGAGGCCCTGGGGGATTCTGCCGAGAAACCGCGTTTCATCGAAACGGTGGCCAAGCGTGGTTACCGATTTATTGCGCTCATCCTGGAGAATGAGGAAGCCCCAGAAGTGGCAGAGAGTGGGACCGTTGCGGCACAGATGTCGCGGACGCCGTGGGGAAAGTTTTGGATCGCGGCTACGATCTGTCTGGCGCTGGTTTGCACAGCCTCGATCTGGGCTTTGTATTGGCCTCGGGCCAACATGCAACTGTCAAAGATCGAGGTAGTCCCGTTAATCGGATTGCGCGGGTACCAGGCGACACCTGCATTCTCGCCAGATGGAACTCTGGTCGCGTTTCGGCAAAGCGACGGGGGAAGCAACACCGGCATCTATGCAGCGGTCGTTGGCGGGGAAAAGTCGATCCAGCTGACGAATATGCCGGGGGATTGTTGCCCCGTCTGGTCCCCGGATGGGCGGCAGATTGCCTTCGTCCGATACGCCGGAAATTCTTTCTCCATCTTTACGACTCCTGCCTTCGGTGGAACGGAGCGGCGCCTGTACCGTGGCCCCGATCACCTGGGAGGAGGACTCTCGTGGTCTCAGGATGGGAGCTTGATCGCATTTACCGAGAGCCATGAGAGCGACCCGACGCGAGCCTGGATCTCAGCCTTTTCGCTTTCCGATTCGAGCGTACAGGAAATTTCGTCTCCGCCACCGGGATGGATCGACCGTTCTCCAAGCTACTCTCCCGACGGCACGCGCTTGGCCTTCATCCGCTCCGCGGTGGCGGGGGTGAGCAACGACATCTATGTTATGGCAGCGAATGGAGGGCCGGCGAAACGCCTCACGTTTGATCACCGGCCCATGTCTGGATCGCTGGCCTGGACTAGCGACAGTCGTGAGATCGTTTTTGCCTCTGCGCGCAGCGGCGAGATGGGATTGTGGATGGTTGCGGCCGAGGGATGCATTCCCATGCCGGTGGCAGGGCCAGTCGGTGAGGCCGCCTGGCCCACGATTCCATCCAGGACCGACAGCACTCTGGTCTATGAACAGGGCACGGGCAAGGCTGATGTCTGGCGACTCGACCTGAAGGATGCGAAGCACCCGCAAAAAGCGCCGTTCGCTCTGGTTTCGGAGAAGGGCGACAAAATGCGTCCGCAACTGTCGCCGGATGGACAAAAAGTAGTGTTTGAGTCGAATCGCCTGGGCTTTTGGGATATCTGGACGTGCGATGTCGACGGCAGCCGTTGCGATCAGATCACATCTCTGCATGGCACGGCGGGGCGTGCGCGCTGGTCGCCCAATGGACGTTATCTTGCGTTCGAATTTCACCCCAATGAGCGGAGTGAGATTTACCTCGTGGAAGTGCCGGAGGGCGTGCCGCGGTTGCTGCCAACCATAGCCGGATCCGACAATCTTTCGCCAAGCTGGTCGCGCGACGGCAAGTGGATCTATTTCGCTTCAAAGCGTGGTGCGGAAGCTTTTCAGATATGGAAAACCCCCGTACAGGGGGGAACACCGGTACGCCTGACCAAGCACGGCGGAATCTCGCCGGAGGAATCCTTTGACGGGCGTGACCTTTATTATTCGAAGTACGAACAAAACGGCGTGTGGCGCATGCCGGTGCAGGGCGGCGAAGAAAATGAAGTGCTGAGCGACATAGATCCCGGGGCCTGGCCGAATTGGGCGCTCACTCCGGAAGGGATCTACTTCCTGAAATTCGGCGAATTTCCCCATACCGATCTTGCATTTTTCGATTTTGCCAGCCGTAAGACGCATGTGGTCTGGCCTTTGGAGAAGAAGCTTGGGTGGGGTTTGAGCTTGTCGTCGGACGGGAAGTCGCTGGTGTACATCCAGGATCAATTTGCTGAGTCGAATCTGATGCTGGTGAGGAATTTCCGATAACTCCCCACCGGTTGCTGATAAATCGCCATATCGCTCGCTAAGGGGTTCTGAGCGCTATGGCCTGATTACATCAATTGGTAGGAGCAGTCGATCTTTGCAGTTGAACCCAATACGGTAACTGCGCACCATTCTTTGTTGTTCCCGCCCCGACGAGCACCGCTCCATGGAGATAAAGCTCAAGTTCGACGTCAGTGGGAGATTGAGGCGCATCAGGAGTTCCTACCTGATCGTGGATCAGGCAGTAGAAGCGCGGACCAGCAATATCGACGTCGGAGGCGGTGGTCCACTGGCTGTCTCCCCACTTCACTTGGGCCTGACGGGACCGTGAAATTTCGAGGGCAAGGGGGACGGTACTCTTCCAAGTGTGTAAGGCACCAGCCCAACTTCCAACCAGCGAAGTTGGTATAGCGGCTCTCGTGTCTTCCCTCAGCTGGGCGGTCTTTTGGTTTGCGAGGTTCTCACGATAGCGAGGCAACAGATCGCTGAGAATCTTGTCTACAATCTCGAAAGGAATAGTCGTCCCAGTATTAGCGATCACTGCGACGGCGATCTTCTCGGAAGGCACCATCTGCAACACTGCAAACGAATCGTTGGTGCCGCCTTGAGCGTAAACACCGACGTAACCATGATGATCAGGCTGTAGCGACCAACCAAAGCCATATCGTTCTCCATCGCCAGTTTCGACCGTCGGGATGAGCATTAGTTGCAATGAGGTATCGGACAGAATGCGTTTCTGGTTCGGCAAATGCTCTCCGAGTGCAAACATCCCGAGAAGTGCTAAGTCGTGAACGCTGCAGTGGGCGGAAGATGCTCCCGGTGTGTCCGAGAGTTGGGCGGGCGTCCGGGCATGGGAGAAAGAATCATACTGCACAGCGATCTGCTTCAACCCGTCACCGTCAGTTCCCAGAAAACAATCAACCATGCCCAGAGGGCGGAAGACTTCTTCTCTGAGGAACTCTGAATAGCTCTTGCCCGAGACGCGAGACACGACTTCGCCCAGTATCCCGTAGCCCAGGTTCGAGTAGTCGAAGTGATCGCCGGGCGGCCAGAACAAGATTCCGTATCGCCGGATGGCGGTATCGAGTGAGACTTTGCATACGAGATCTTGAAGCGCACACTTTCGGTTATAGGTCGTAAGGCCAGCGGTATGCGTCGCCACGCGTCGGATTGTCGCTTCCGCGGGATTCCACATGGGACTGTGGACCTTAGCCGCTCCCAGATATTCGTTAACCGGGTGATCGAGATTGATTTTGCCTCGGTCCTGCAGAGTGACCACTGCAGTGCCAGTGATCGCCTTCGTGACGGAAGCAAGATAGAAGGACGTGTGCGGAGTCGCTGATATTCTCCTCTCACGATCAGCTAATCCAAAACCCTCTTCCCAAAGAACCTTGTTGCCCTGCGTCACGGAAATAGCGACGGAGGGAATCTGGGCAGCAGCCATCTGTTCTCGAACGTACTTCCGGAGACTGGTAAGCTCCAACTCCGTCGTAGGCTTTCGTTGTGGAGTGGTTTGACGATAAAACAGCGTCGACGCCAGAGCAAAAAACAGCACTCGTCCAGCTGCAGCTGCGTTCACGCGCAAGGGAAATCTCCTCGGGATCATGAATGAGAGGTCAACAGCTATTGATCCTACATCCCGGCAAAATCACAGTTGGCGAAAAATCGCCATAGCACTCATCGTGCCGCCACAGGGGTTTTGAGTGAAGCCTGTTATCGACAGTCAGCACATCGGGGTGCCAGTTCGGTGTACAGTGCAGGCATGAATCTTGATCCGGCTCAAACTACGTCGCAGACTGTGAGGACGGTTCGTGAATGACTAGAGGCAAATTCGATGGTGGCGAGGGGTTAGGTCGAATATGGCAGTCGGTTCGGATGTGCGAATTTGGGCCACGGCAATATCAACCAATAAGCACACAGGTAGAAAGATCATCTTCCGTTATGCGAAGGACTTTAGTGCGACCTTTCGACGGGATTCTCAGCCCATACGGATCATCATTGTTTGGAAATACCAATCGGAAACCGGCCAGCCATTTGCGGAAGACCACGAACGGATGAACCTGTTGGAAGACGCCTTGGAGTCGGTCCTCAAAGATGACGGCTTTTGCCGCTCTAGCGTTGGTATCGACAGGTGAATACTTGCGTGAATGGACCTACTACGCAAAATCTGAGACTGAATTCACGGCCCGATTTGATTTTGCGCTGGCTGGAATGCCAGCGTTTCCGATTAAGATTCACATGGCACGCGATCCTACTTGGGACATGTACCAGCGATTCAAGGCCGATATTAAGGAGTCGTGATCGCCATGTTGGCGAAAGATCTCTATAGCGCTCACCGACCCAGCTTTGGGTTTTGAGCGCAATGGCCTGATAGAAACAGTTATAGCGCAACGGTTGTGCAAAGCGACTGATTCACCGTGTGTAGCGCCTAAACCAACTAATGACTCTTGCATCTCTGTCTCGTCGATTATTCGCAACTTCGTGAACGTCGTTGGCATAGATAACGAGTTCGTAGGTTTTCTTGAGCATTGACAGCCTTGTTGCGAAGGCCAGAACTTCAGTTGCTGGCACCTCGTCATCCTCTGCACCGTGCAGCATCAACAAAGGGACGTCCACCTTCTCCGGCCAATTCATGACAGACCGTTCTTTCAGTGCGGACACTCCGTGACTTGCGTAGTCCGGCATTAGATCCGTGGCCTCTTTGAGTATGCCCGGGGCGCGTTGACCAAAGGCCTCAATGTCATATACTGCTCCGACGACCGCCACAGCATTAACAGCTAAGCCTTGTTTCATCGCAAGAAACGCCATCATTCCGCCACGGGAAAGCCCATACATGAAGACATTCTTGGTGTCCACGTAAGGGAGTGTCTCTGCCAGTTTGAAGAGGTTCGCCACATCGTCCAGATCGCGTCCTCCGACCTCCTCGCGTCCCTCCCCGCCGTCGTTGCCTCGGTACTGTGAGGCCAACACAACGAACCCCGCTTCCGATAACCGCTCGAAATCTACGAGGTTCCACGTGTCGATCTTGCCGCGATCAAGAAAGCCGCCTCGGTTGTAGATAATGACTGGACAGCGACTTGCGTCGTGTGATTGCGGCTTCAGGAGAAACCCAACGACTCGCAAACCGTCACTCCTGTAGGTAATCTTGAAGCACTCCGTGTGGGAACTTGATTTGGCAGAGTCGTATTCCTCTTTGGAATAGAACCGTCTCGTGAAGGGCGGTTGTTCTTCGTACAAACCGAATGCACACGGTCTCTGGCTAAGAATGGTCCCGTTCGCCATTCCAAGCTCGACTTGCTGGCCTCGGGCAGCGGCCAAGGGAGCTACTAACATGCACAGGAAAAGGACTGTCAGGCGAAGCATGGCCCATTGTAACAACGCCACAGAAACGAGATGCAAAGGCAGTTTGTCAGTTGGCGTTATATCCCGATTGCGCTCAAAACCCCACGATGAGCGTAACCGCCTGCTTTCACAAATTGACCCGGACATGGGGGGTTACAATCTCAGTAGCGTTGTACAGGCCATTCTCTTCCGATGTTGAAGGAGGTGCCCAGTGAAAAGCATTCCGACTGCAGCTTTGGCAGCACTCTTCGCCTCAACGATCGTCAGTCTCGCCTGTGGCAGCGGCAATCGCTTAGTTTCCATCGCGGTCAGCCCCAATCCGGTAAATCTCAGTGCGCCCCAAACTCTTCAGCTCCAAGCCATTGCCCGCTACAGTGACGGCACGACAAAGGTTTTAACTTCGGTGAGCTGGACTTTGTCGTCTCCCTCTCCGGCCGTAACTGTGGACAGCAAGGGTATGGCAAACTGTCAGGTTTCGGGAGGCCCGGCTGCGACGGCCGGTACAGTCACGGCGTCCTTTGCAGGCGTCTCGGGAAGCGCACTTATTTCCTGCAGTGGGCCCGGCGTTTAACAGCTCGCGACGGTAACTGGCGCAAAATCCCCCTTACGCTCACCGGAGGTCTAAACGTGCAATGGCCTGGTTTCGCCAAGTGACACAGTTCAAAAAGCGATGCAATAGTCCCACGGCCGTGGATTCAACTTAAGGTGTATGCTCTTGGACATCATGCGCGCACAAATCTGGAACGTTTTCGTGTTCGTGATTCTCGTCTCCACGGCCGTCTCTCTCCACGCCCAACAATCCTTAGCAAAACCCGAAGACACTGAAGTCTGGCAACCGGAGCCGAAAGCGGTAATGCCAGGCGCTACCTGCGGAGCACCTCCCTCTGACGCAATCATTTTGTTCGACGGCAAGAATCTGGACGAGTGGGTGTCGGCGCAGGACCGCTCTGCCCCGGCGAAATGGATCGTCGGCAACGGTGTGGTCACAGTAAATAAAGCGGCTGGCAATATTGAGACCAAGCGCACCTTCAGAAATTATCAGTTCCATATCGAGTGGAGAATTCCCGAAAATATTACCGGCTCTGGCCAGCTGCGTGGCAACAGTGGAGTGTTCCTGGCCTCGACCGGCACTGAGGACGCCGGATATGAGTTGCAGGTCCTCGACTCCTACAACAACAAGACCTACGTCAACGGCATGGCCGGCAGCCTTTACAAGCAGAGCATCCCGCTGGCGAACCCGATGCGCAAGCCCGGCGAGTGGCAAGCCTACGACGTAGTGTGGACCGCTCCCCTGTTCAATGCCGACGGCTCACTCAAGAGTCCTGCTTATGCAACTGTCCTCCTTAACGGCGTGCTGGTCGACAACCACTTCGAGTTGAAGGGCGAAACCCGCTACATCGGCCAGCCTTTCTACAAGAAGTTCGACCGCGCACCCATCAAGCTGCAGGCCCACGGCGATCCCAGTCCGCCCATTAGCTTCCGCAACATTTGGGTGAGGGAACTGAACTAGCGCTCAGCCGACCGGAATACCGCCACACAACAGGGTGCTCAAATGGCAGCGTGTTTTGGCTATGACAGCGTTGGCTGCGTCCTGTGCAGGTAGACAGCCCGAGGTTTTGAGCGTAAAGGCCTGTGGCTTCCAAGGAACTCACGCGTAACCTCAAGAAATAACAGCACGTTATGGAATTGAGGTTCCTTTCCGGTTTTGCCCCGTCCACAGGCCGGGTCCTACGCTGTTTAAAAACTCAATCACCAGAAAATGGCCAAAAAAACTTTGCATTAGGAAGCCCTACAAATGACTTGCTCCGTTTGGGTAGACATTTTCTATCCCCCAAATTTCGGCTGTTTTGAGAAAATTGGACTTTTTCAACAGCCACTCCCCATTACACTCACTGACCCCTGGCTCTTGGCGCTTGGCACTAGCGGATCAGTTGGTGCAAAGCCAGTGCTAAGGCAATTATCGCGAGGAACGCAACTATAAGCAGAAGGCGCGTCTTGAAGAGGTTCATCTGGCGGTCTTTCAATGGATCGCTCATCCCGTTCCCGTTCATTGCTGGCAGCCTCACCGCCTTGATGTCCGGTCAGACCGTCTGGCCACAGAACCCAGCGATCATCGGTAGCAACTGCCGGCCTACCTCCAGCTTAGGGATGAAGGCATCGACCAAGGCGAGCGCATTCGTTGGCACGTCGCTACCCGAAAGCAATATGACCATCAGCTCGGGCCTTACCAGTTTTATTTTGTGGGCAACTTCGTGTCCGTTCATTCCAGGCATCTCGAAGTCGAGGAGCACGATGTCGCACTTGCACATCGTCACAAGTCTGAGTGCTTGTAACCCCGACGTTGCCGTAAGAACCGCATATCCAGATTTTTCAAGCAACGCTTTCTCGTAGCGCAGAATCGCTTCGTCATCATCAATGCACAGGATCGTCTTCTTTACTCGGGGATACGTCGAGATCACATCTGCCTCCCGCCAAGACATCAGGCTATGAATCCGCGCGTCTTCTACGTGATTCGCGAACCTGAGGCTGCAGTAAAGATAGTGAAATCCAGCAGGAAAGCGTTTCAATCAAAGTTGGCTCATCGAGATGGTCAATAAAAGACCGCACCCGCATACCGCGCATCCCGCTGAGCGGCACTCGATTGGCCGTCAAATCCGAATCAACTAGAGAATACGCGCTGAAACATGGAGAGCCTGCCTCCCGACAACAGGCAAAACCTCGACGCAACGGGCGACGATCTCCTCAAACAGCGTCGATGATGGCCGCTTCTGGCGCGCTATGCGCCCGCTGTCATCTAGCCTTATTTGCAGGAAAGATGGCTCTGAGTGATGATTGGCGAAACATCTCTATTGCGCTCAAAACCCCACGATGAGCGTAACGGCCTGTTCTCAGCAGTTATCCGAAACCATCGTTTGATTGACTCGGTTGGTATAGTTATCAGGCATGAAACGGGCGATCTATTGCGGCTTACTGTCGGCTGTCGTTGGATTCGCCGTCGCAGCATGGGTCGGTACCACCAACCCTGCGTCTGCACCGAGGTGGATGTCAACAGGGATAGCCTACATCCTCTGCCCTCCCGGTATCCTCGCTGGACTCACGATGACCGATCCAGACCCGGAGAGCATCTGGTTATTGTTCGGTCCACTCAATGCTCTGATCTACGGAGCCGTGGGCTATTCGCTTTGGTTGCTGCTTGTGGGAGGAGACAACGACGAGTCCGCAGTGGCCAAGAAGGAAGGCCCAGACCGCCCCCTCGGCCTGTGACGCGGGGATTCCATCGCGTGCGGTTGGCGAATTTCGCCATTACGTTCACTGAGATTTTCTGCGCGTCCACCGAACCCTGACGGTCATTGCAATCTTTTCAGCCGTTCGACACAGCCCATACCACCATGCAGTGCCTCCGAGAACTAGGCACCCTAGCGCCAGTGCATCGTGCTGCCCGGACATTGCCAATGCGCCGTAAAGGATCGAGACCGGGAGATCAGCTACTACGAGAATTGAAACCAGAATGCCGAGAAGTTGTAGAGAGTTAACGATGTATCCACTGACGGCAGCCAGACAGACAAAAAAGTGAATCAGAGGAACAACGTGAACCCAGCGTAATCTGTTCGAATGCATTTGGGGACCGATTGTTGATGCTAGCCTCGCAGCGAGTCTCGGTCTAGATTACTGATGATGGGTGAAAAATCTCTATAGCACTCACCGACCTGTGGCTGTGATTTCCCTCATGTGCTCCTTCAAAATGGAGACTGGCCCATCTTTGATTTCGAGGATGCCGAACGAGTTGCGACATTTGGCCAAAACCGCAGGGCGCTAGCAACCCTCTTACGGAATACGGGCGACACGACAATAGAGATTTACGGCCTGTGGTGGGGCAACTTCGCCAAGGAGCCGTTGTCCCGCGAGGACATTCCCTTGCTCAGAATCTTTGAACCGGATTTCCTCTTTCGAGAACAAGTGTTTTACAGAGTTTCTGCCGAAAGCGTACCCGCTACGCGCCCGTAGTTTGCGAAAAATCGCCATTACGCTCACGGAGCGGGTTACATCGCGCTTAATGCCTGAACCACAGCAGGCCGAGGATGGCCGACAGGACAATGAGAATGCTCCGCAATAAGCTGATTATTTGATCTAGCGACCGAGCAAGGTCGGTATTCTGTTTCTCATCCATTTGGCCACCTGTGCCGTGCGATTATACGCGCCCAAAAAGGCGCAATCGCTCTTGCCAGCATCATGGTGCTATTGATGCTTGGCGAAAAATCTCTATAGCCCTCAGAATGGTCCGGCCTGGGATTTTGAGCGCAATCGCTGATTTCGCCAGCGATCAAAACCGGCCTATAATGCGGCCATGCGTTCTCGGCTAGCGCCGATCGTTGTTCTCGCTCCAGCGGGTTTGATGGCTGGCAAGACGGAGATTCATGCACTGCAGTCCGATGCGGCCGTGATTCCTGGAGTCCAAGATCAAAGCTGCCCTCGATCCTCCCAATCCCATGAAGCGCTACCGGGTCCAGAAGTCTCAATCGACAACGTAATGTTTCCGGGCTTCCTCCAGATACCCGTCTCGGACCAGGACGAGATCGCCGCTTCGATCAGGCAGCAAGCACATGGAGATGCGCTCGACGGAGTGATCGAAGAAGCGTTGGAAAGAGCCAGAGCGGGCTGGCAAAACCGTGGATACTTCAAAGTGCAGGTTACCGGAGAAGGAAGGATACTGAAGAAGAATCCTGCTGATCTGCATGTTGCCCTCTTTGTTCACGTCGACGAGGGGCTGCGCTACACCTTGGCTGGGATTACGGTTAAGAATAACAAGGTAATTAGCAACGTCAAGGCCCTGCGCGCCCTTTTCCCAATCCATGACGGCGACATCTTTAGCCGGGAGAGTATTGCCAAGGGCTTAGAAAATCTGAGCAAGACTTATGGCGAGTACGGCTACATCAACTACACTGGAGTTCCTGCCACTACGTTTGACGACGACAAAAAGTTGGCCTTCCTCGAAGTCGACGTGGACGAGGGCAAGCAGTTTTTTGTCGGCAGTGTCAACATCCTAGGTTTTGACGAACCCGCCAAACAGACAATACTGAGTAACCTGGCAATTCATACGGGCGACGTCTACAACGCCAGGCTCTGGGACCTGTCCTTGATTCACATTCCGAGGTTGCCCGACTGTGAATGTCGACCCCAGTTACAAATGGACGACCACACAGGCACTGTCGCGCTGACACTGGACTTTAGGCCCTGTTCAACCAATTAGCAGCGGCACCTCCTGCTGATCGCTGTTGTAACATCTCTATAGCGCTCAATGACAAGCGGTCAAAACGTCAAATGGCCTGTTAGCGACAATTGACCTCTGGGTTGCCGCAACACCGCAGCGAGGGTTCGCAATGAAGGGTCCCAATGCTGATCCTCGGAAACTGGATCGCGGGGCTGCGAAACTCTTGTCACAACCTGGGCCCACTCGCTTGTTATTGTTTTTCGTACGCGAGCACGGCCTTCTCGTTCGGTCTGCCGGGTACCCAGTATGATTCCGTTAGCGAGCGCCCGTTCGCACTTATTTGCCAGTACCCGACGCTGACGACTTTGCCGTACACCTTCATTGTCGAACTGAACTCTCGCGGACTGCGTTCTTCGAGTGCGAGTGTTGCACCTGGCGAGGTTAAACGACCATGTATGGCTGCGTCCGGGCCGTCAAGCGTGACATCCATGTACCGATTCTCCTCTGGAAAGGATTGATGGATGATGTGCCCCTGCAAGCTTATCTTCCGAATCGACGGTATCGCTTCTAAGGGATTCACATTCTTCCACCCGCCAGCGAAACCTACCAATCCAGAAGTGCGTGCATACCGTTGCTCTTTCGTTTTTACCGATCCGTCTGCGAGAAAATTGGTGGATTTGACTGATAGTACCTTTCCGTCGGGAGACAACTCCCAATGTGCTGTGATCACTTTCGATTCATTTTTGAAGCCAGTGATTTCCGCGTCCGAACTGTTAACTTGTGTGCAATAGACCGTTAGACGGTCCGTTGCCTGATATCTTGCCGTCGCACCGGAAGTTCGCGGTTGTGCCGCTGCCGCCTGAGTTGTGCCACATACGATCCGGGGTAATCGAAACGACAATCGTCGGTCCGGGAATATCGCTCTTGGTCGGGTCCAACTTCCAGGTGCCGTTCCAGTCTGGCGACGCCCCGCGACATGAAACTGTTGGTATCAGAATCAGACCGATACAGGCACTACACACTGCACGCTTAACGCTCGCAGCCAGACGGTCGGGGAACCGGTTCATAGGCAGTAGTGTAACGGAGAAGCATAAATCCCGATTTGGTTTGCACCCCAGAAGCTACGCCTACTGCTCAATTGACGTTAAATCGCCATTGCACTCAACGAGGGGTCAAAACGTGCTAAGGCCTGATTTCGTCAGTCATCATGGTTAGAATTGCGGAATGAGCGAGATTGCGCCAATTCGCATTCGTCCTGACTTCAATGGACTGTTCAGCGAGTTGCTGTGCCTGTCTCATACCGAAACCTGCGTCGGAGAAGACGGTCAAGATATTCAGGTGCATGAAGGCATGACAGTCACCGCTTTCGACGAAGACGTTGATGATGAGGGGAAGCCTGACAACCTGATCGCCTCGGGCACCGTGGAGCGCTCACCTAATTGGCTAAGCTGTCGAGGTTCACGGTGGGTGCTCAGAATCGACGAGAACGGCGTCAGGCACGAATCTGACCTACGATTGTCGTCGGGTCAATGCATTATGAAAGTACGCCCTGCTTCAGAGGGTCGCGGCTGTGATGAGGCGCCGCCTCCGCTGCGCTGCGCTGTCCAGGGCTTCGCTCCGCTACGGCGGCGCTAGAGAGTAACAGGAGTAGTGTGCCCGGGGGGAGTACAGGAGAGGCTAGGCAAATCGTCTGGAGAATAGCATGTTTACCTTGAGGGGAAAGACAAGCGTTGGCACGAATGATTTCCCCCCCAAGGAGGCACAACTCAAATGAGTTATGACGTCAAATATATCGGAATGGACGTGCACAAGGAAGCCATTGTGATCGCCGTCCTGAATGAGAGCGGGAAACTGGTGATGGAGTCGGTGATCGAAACCAAAGCCAGCAGCATTCTGCAGTTTCTCCACGGTCTACGAGGCGAGCTGCATGTGACCTGGGAAGAAGGCACGTGGGCGGCCTGGCTGTATGACCTGCTGCAGCCGCATGTGCAGCACATTGTGGTGTGCAATCCGCGGCGCAACGCCTTGTTAAAGGAGGGCAGCAAGAGCGACAAGGTGGATGCGCAGAAGCTAGCCGACTTGTTACGCACCGGGATGCTGCGACCGGTCTACCACGGGGAAAACGGACTACGGACGCTACGCGAGTTGGGGCGCAGTTATCAGACCATCAGCAAAGATTTGACGCGCGTGATGAATCGACTCAAGGCGCTGTATCGCGGCTGGGGCATTCCTTGTGCCGGCACCCAGGTCTATGCTGCGCGCGCTCGGGAGGAATGGCTAAACAAGCTCCCGCAAGCCGGCGTGCGCCGTCGCGCGGAGCTACTGTATCAACAGCTGGATGGATTGCAGGCCTTGCGGCGAGATGTACGACCCGAATTGTTGGCCGAGAGCCGGAAACATAAAGCCACGAAACTGCTGCGCCAGATTCCCTGCATCGGTCCGATTCGAGCGGCGCGCTTGATCGGGCTGATGCAAACCCCGCACCGGTTTCGTAGCAAGCGGCAACTCTGGACCTACAGCGGCCTGGGCATTGAGACGCACGACAGCGCGCAATACTGCTTTGTGCGAGGACAAGTGCAACGCTCCAAGAAACCCCAGCAGGTTCGTGGCCTGAATCGAAATCACAACCATGAGATAAAAGAGATCTTCAAGAGTGCGGCTACCAGGGCCAGCTGTGGCAAAGGACCTTTCCAGGATTTCTACGCGGGTTTGCTGGCCAAGGGGATGAAGCCGGAGATGGCGCGTCTGACACTGGCGCGCAAGATCGCGGCCATTACGTTAACACTTTGGAAAAAGGAGGAACGTTTCGACGTCGAACAACTGAAGACGCAAGCAGCTTGAGTATCGAATAGAACCCAGGTGATCTTCCAAGGTTTTCATGCCTCGGTGGTAGCCAATCGGTTCTTGCGATGCTCCGGTTCGCGGGAGAGTATCCATTCGCTCATTCAGGCACTCTGTGTGCTGTAGTCCAGCACCGAGTCTCCGGGTCAATCCTATGCCCCCGCCGATAACCGAAAAAAGCTGTAGGCCTCGAGCCTCACATAGGATCATGGTTGGCACTTAAGCCAACGCTCAGCTTGCGTAGCTTCGGAACCGAACGGCGTCGTGCGCCACTGATTTCATGAAACCGTCGAGTTGGGACAAGCAACTGGGGTTGGCATCGCCGCGGGAAAGTGCGGCGAGCCAAAGCGACCAAATCAATAGCCCCTCTAAGAATGAGGTGAGGAATGAGGTGGGGCTGGATGTAAGTCACCACGCCCGCATCTCTCAGAGGGGCGGGGAGAATCTTTTTTACTTGACATCCTCTTTCATAGGATGATCGAAATGGCCTGTTCTCGCCAACTGAGCAGCGCAAGCCGCGACTATCTGGATCCCGGGGGGCTATCGGGCCACCGGAGCCGACCGCATCGCCGCGATGTGCTCTTCCATCTGCCGCGTGAGGTGCGGCGTGATGCCGAGCATCCGCTGGACCACCATCAACTGCCCCCGGTGGTGCATCTCATGTTCCTTGGGCGCGATCAGCATCTCGAACCGCGATTTCATTCGCGGCTCCATCGGTTCCGGGTACTCGACCAGTTCGCCCAAAAAGACCTCCGAGGCACCTTCCAGAACCTGGACGTACTTCTCGCCTTCGGCGCGCAAAAGTTCCAGTATTTGCGCCTTTGTGCGCGGAGCCTTTACCTCTGCCTGAAGCTCGTCCCTTAACCCGAAGAAATCGAAGCCAACCAGCGTACTGCGGTGCTCGACCGCGTGGATCCGCTCTGGCACGCGCGTCATCACCGCAATGTGGACCGGCGTCTCCCCTACAGAGCGGCATCCCGTCGCTGGACGGAAGCTGTACTTCTCTTCTGGGATCTCCTCGGCAATCTTGATCGTATTGTTGCGAACCGTGCGGAACGATTGCGCTAGCTCTCTTGCTCCGTAGTAAGTCATAGTGATATTTCTCTCCAGCGTGACTTCGAGACTAGTTTATCGCGCCATCTGGCTAAGTGAAGTCCCCAATTGTTGAAACATCCCCATAGCACTCATCGACCCTGTCGCGGGTTTTGAGCGCAATGGCCTGGTTTCAACAATTACTTCCTGGTTGCCCGTCACTAGGGAACAATCGCCAGTAATGTTCATAAATCAGATTTGCGGACTGTGCGCCTACATGCATGCGGCTGAGTGCTTCAGAAGGCGTACTCGCTTATGCGAGCTTGTGCTTAATCGGTTCACTCGCGCGAAGGACTACTCGTATCTCAAGGCGACCATAGGATCCACGCGCGTTGCGCGGCGCGCCGGGATGTAGCAAGCCGCGAGGGCAACAAGTGCGAGCAAGATTGCGACACCTGCGAATGTCGCGGGGTCCGTCGCTTTCACCTCGAAAAGCAGACTAGCCATCAGGCGAGTCAGGGCCAACGCTCCTGCAATCCCGGAGGCGATGCCGAAGAGCGCGATTTTTACTCCATCTCTCATAACGAGCCGCAGCACGTCGCGTCGCTGCGCTCCCAGCGCTGTCCGTATGCCGATTTCATGCGTTCGCTGGTTTACGGCATAGGCCATCGCGCCATAAATTCCCACCGCCGCCAAGATCAACGCGAGCACGGCAAAGAGTCCGAGGAGCAGCATGTTGAAGCGCTGCTGCGCAAGCGACACAGCTATGAGCTCGTCCATGCCGTGCACGTCGCTCACCGGAATCAGGCCGTCCACGCTCCAGACCTGCTTCTTCACTTCTTCAACGAGCCCAGGAGACGTATCCCGAGCCCGGATGGCGAGCGTCATAAAACTTCTCCAGACCTCGTCGGACTGCGAAAAAGGGGTATATACAGCGGGATCCGTCGGTTGATTCAATCCTGAATGTTTTACGTCGGCCACTACGCCGATGACGGTCATCCATTGTGGTGGCCCTGTGTCGCCCGCCCAGCGGATGCGCACGCCGATTGGGTTTTCGTGGGGCAGAAATTCCCGCACCATTTCCTCGTTTACAACTGCCACCAGTGGTTGCTCTTCGCGGTCCAAGGGGGTGAAGTCGCGACCCAGGCGCAAGGGAATCTGCATCACGTGGAAGTAATCACCCATCACAGAAAGAGTTTGTACCTTGGGCTCGCCCCCCACGGCCACAGGAGGGCGTCCGTCGATGACGAAGCGGTGGCCCACATAATTCCCGCCGAGCGGTATATCAGTCACCATCGCTGCCTGCACTTCTGGGAGAGAATTCAAGCGGGCAAGCAACTCGCGGCGAAACTGGGTCTGCTTGGGGATTTCGCGGTATCGCGTCGTGGGCAATTGGAGATACATCGTCATTACGTTCGCGGAATTGAACCCGGGGTTCATCGAGCGCAGCCTTGAGAATCCTTTGATCAACAACCCGGCCCCCACCAGCAGCACCAAGGCAACCGCCAGTTCCGATGTGACCAGAATTTTCCGTATGCTATGCCCCATCGTGCTCGCGGTTGTGCTCCGCCCGCTCTTTTTCAGAGCCTCGGCAGCGTCCGCGCCAGCCGCGATCCATGCCGGCGCCATTCCGAACACGATGCCGGTCAGCACCGAAACCACGAGGACGAACAGCAGCACCCGTGTATCCATGTGAATCCCGCTTAGCCGCGCCAGCTCCTCCGGCCTCAAGGCCAGGAGCAGGCTCGTGCCCCACTTCGCGAACAGTAGTCCAGCCGCACCGCCGAAGCCCGACAACAGTAAGCTCTCTGTCAGCGTTTTCCGGATGAGCCGGCCGCGCCCCGCGCCCAGCGCCGCCCGGATCACCAATTCCTGGCGCACGGCAACCGCCCGCATCATCAGCAAGTTCGCGAAATTCGCGCACGCAATCAGCAGCACCAGGCCTACAGCTCCGAAGAGCACCAGCAGTGCCGACCGCACGTCTCCTACCAACCATTCATGCAGCGGAACTAATTGGCTCTTCCGTTCTTTTTCTTCGGCCGGATACTGCTCCGCGAGCCGGCGGTCGATCGCGGCCAGATCGGCCTGCGCCTGCGCTAGCGTAACGCCCTCCTTCAATCGCCAGTAGGTATGCATGAAGTGCAAATCGCGCTCAGCGCCCGCTCTCGGGTCGCGGGCCATGAGTGAAACGAACACGTCGGCATGCTCCGCCGGCGGAGCAAAACTCGCGGGCATTACGCCGATCACCGTATAAGAGTTTCCGCCCAGTTGAATCGTCTGGTCCACCGCATGTGGATCGCTGCCAAGGTAGTTTTGCCAGAAATGGTTGCTTACCGTGGCGAGACGCGGCCCACCTTGCACATCTTCCCCGGACGAAATGATCCGGCCCAGTATCGGCTGCACGCCTAGAGTTTCGAGAAACCCCGCATTGATGGATCCAACAAGGATATGCACAGGTTCGGTTGCGCCTATGTAATCCATCTTCTCGACGTTGATTCCGCCGCCCTGCGAGAATGCGCGCGTCTGTCTCAGGATATCCACCACGTTCGGGAGCGAATCGTGTTCCTTGATGACGACGAGTTGCTTCGGATTCTTGTAGGGAAGCGGGCTGAGCAGCACTCCATTGATCACACTGAAGATCGCGGTGTTTGCGCCGATACCGAGAGCAAGGGTGAGGATGGCGACAGCTGTGAACCCCGGCGATTTGGGCAACGCGCGGAAGCCGAGGCGAATGTCCTGCAGGAGTTGCTCGAGCCAACCGGAACTCCACACCACGCGGGTCTCTTCCTGGACACGGGTCACATTGCCGAACTTGCGCAACGCCGCATAACGCGCTTCCTCCGGCGACATCCCACGTGCGATGTTGTCCTGAGTCTCCAGCTCGATGTGGTCTCGAATATCCTGGTCTAGATCGTTAAGCATGCGCTTGCGGCGACTCATGGTTTGCCCTCCTGCTGAGTTCCTGGTTCAGCCGGCCGGAGAATCCGTGCGATCGCTACCGCCAGCTGGTCCCACTTGCTGGTCTCGACGACCAGTTGCCGCTTGCCTTTCGCCGTCAATCCGTAAAACTTCGCGCGCCGATTGTTTTCAGACGTGCCTTCCTTGACCGAGATCCATCTCCTCTTGATGAGCCGATGCAGCGCGGGATAGAGCGACCCCTGTTCCACTTGTAAAACGTCGTCGGATCTGAACTCGATTGCTTTCGCGATGGCATGGCCATGCGCCGGCCCCAGCAGCAGCGTGCGCAGAATCAGGAGATCCAGCGTGCCTTGCAGCAACTCGATGCGTTTTGTCTCTTCTTTAGTAGACATTCTAGGTGACGATAAAGTGCTTCCAGTTGAATGTCAAGGTGAGCAACTACGGCACAACTCTCAAATGGTCGGCAAACCGGAAGTGCTCCGAGCCGTCCAACTGATCGACAATCATCTCAATTGGCGTAACATCTCTATAGCGCTCACCGACCCAGCTTTGGGTTTTGAGCGCAATGGCCTGTTAGCGACATTTGCAGCAAATGATGAATAATGCCCAGCGTGAAACCACGAAAGAAACCCATCAAACTTGGCCGTGTCGCAGGGGTGCTGCTGTTACCGCTACTGTTGGTCGGGAGCGTGCTGTCGATTCCATATACCATCGTTTGGCGCGGAGTGAAGTCCCGTCGTGAGCGGCGATTCGCCAACTCCATGAAGGCCGATGGACGAATCATTGACTGGGAGCACTTCATACCCGAAATCACCGCTGGTCACGGCACGTTGATTGTCGAGCGATTCTCATTTAAAGGCCCGATTCGGATGTGGTGGACGCGGGAAGATGTATACGAAGCCTGTCCATATCCGTTGGTTGATTGGCTCACGATGGCGAGGGAAGCCAGCTTCGATGCGGTGCGAGACTGGTGCCACAGTAAGTACACAAGCAACACCGGCACCGCTTTGCTAGTGGACGGCTCCAAAGAGCAGTGGCGCACGATTCACGGGAGCAGCCCACTCTCGTTCCGAGACGGTATCCGATACTTGGAAGTTCCCCCGCCACGAAGATCGTCTTAACTGTCCGTAACAATCGCCGTTACACTCACCGACCCCATCCGGGGATTTTGAGCGCTATCGCTGATAACGTCAGTTGACCACGACGCTCTGGAACTCTCCTCATCTTCGGCGTAAATTTAGTGCGAGATGAATCGCCCGGCTTGGTTGTTCGGTGCGGCACTTGTCTGTGTTCTAAGCCTGCAGGTATCGCTCGTTGCAGCAGCGGAGAAGCAACCCGTTGTAGTAGTTGCAGGTCCAACAATTGTTGCTTTCTTCCCGGTCACGAAGACCGAGTTGCAGAAGGATGCTGATACCAACGAGGCGTTAGCCGATTTTCAGTTCTACGCGAAGCAGGTCCGCGAGCCACTCAAGAAGAAAGGGATCGAGTTTCAGGAAGTCTATGCACAGTCCTTTAGGGTGCGTATCGGGCAAGAAGCCAAGGTGCTCCGACCAGCCAAGGGAAATGTCGGATATTACCTGATCGTCCCCGGCAAGAAGCCGCGCATTGAATACGGCGTTATGACCGACACTGACCTGTTGCAGTTCGCCAACGAGTACTTTGGCACCTTCGTAAAATAAGCACTTCCGTCAGTTGGCAAAAATCATTCACTCATTGGCCTTTGGTTGGGGTCAGTCTCTGAGAGTTTTAAAGAGATGGATAGCGAGAGCGCCCACCGATGCCCCGACAACGAAGATCAGCGCCCCGAGCCAGCCCAAGCCCCGATAGTACTCACCGAAGACGATTGAAACTACGAAGGCGAGAATCATCAGCACAAACTTCAGAAGACGCTTTATGAACTTCTCGCCCGGTTCCATCGACCGAGTATATCCCGGCTCTTGCAGGGCTGGTGCAGGTCTCAGTTGTTGAAACATCGCAATAGCACTCAAAATCCCCCAATTCGGCGGAGAACGGCGCAAACTTGTGCTATCTGTTCTCGACAGTTGACGACGTGCAGATCAAGATGCAAGACACCGGGCGGCAAGTGACGAGATAGCGCCGCCTTAACAGTTGGTTAGGTTGGATCGATAGATATGTGCTCTCATTGGTTTGTCCAATTACGGCCGGTATTGTCCACAAACGAACGCCTGCCTCCGACCTAAATCGCTTAAGTTCTTGCTTTTCAGCGCCTGGAAGACGCAATTCGAGGAATCACTCTTGCTCTGGACTCATCCTCGTAGAGGTGTCCTGTGCTTACTTTCTGGCAAGACTTCAGATTTGCCGCGCGGATGCTGGGAAAAAATCCGGGATTCACGCTCGTCGCAGTCCTCACACTGGCGCTCGGCATTGGTGCGAATACTGCGATCTTCTCGGTCGTCGATTCGGTGTTGATGCGGAACCTTCCTGTCAAAGAACCTCAGCAACTCGTCTTTCTCACCAATCCAGACAACCAGGGCATGGAACAAGGTTTTGGCGACGGAAACCGCGACTTTCTCACCTACACCGAGTTTCAGGAGCTGTCGAAAAATAACGACGTTCTGTCCGGTTTGGCTGCTTCGGCGAGTGAGGGACCGAAGCTCAGCGTCGGAATTGAGAACCAAGGGCAGCTCTCCGAGGGCGCCCCTGTCCAGATCGGCCTTGTGAGCGGATCGTACTTTTCCGTCTTGGGCATAGATCCCGTTCTTGGCCGCCTGTTCAGTACCGAAGTTGATGCAGTGCGCGACGCCAGTCCTGTCGCGGTGGTCAGCTACCGTTTCTGGCAGGACCAACTCGACGGAAATCGCGCCGCGCTTGGACGCAAAATACGGATACGCGGCTCATGGTTTGACGTAATTGGCGTCACGCCTTCCGCATTTAGCGGAGAGACGGTTGGATTTTCAACCGACGTGTGGGTTCCGCTGAGCATGCAATCTGAAATTTATCCGGGCCGCGATTACCTCTCATTGGAGACAAAGCCGTTTCACAAAACCGAGTGGCTGCAGGCAATCGGACGCCTGAAGCCAGGGGTCGGAATCGAACGCGCAAGCGCCAACCTAAATGCGGTGTTCCAGCAGATGCTGCAGTCGCAAACCGATCAGATGTCTGCGGAGGAGCGGCGCACGTTTCTGAATCAGCACTTGGCCGTCGTCGAAGGCAGCCGTGGGGCCTCGACGCTGCGTGGAGACTTCACCAAACCGCTGCAGATTCTAATGGCAATCGTCAGCCTAATTCTCCTGATCGCGTGCGCCAATGTGGCGAACATTTTGTTGGTTCGTTCCGTCTCGAGACAAAGAGAACTAGCCGTCCGAGTCACCATGGGAGCCGGAGCCTGGAGGTTGATCCGTCAGTTGCTGACGGAAAGCATTCTTCTCGCTACCATCGGCGCGGCTTTTGGCCTTCTTCTTGCGCGCTGGGCAGATGCCGCGCTGGTTCGCTTGGTCTCCGGAGGAACCGACCTGATCCCGCTCGACGTGCATCTGGATTCTAGAGTACTGATGTTCACGCTGTCCGTTGCCGTCTTGACCGGAATCCTGTTCGGTCTTGTGCCTGCGTTGCGTGCGGCTCGCTTGGACCTCAACCCAATTCTGAAAGGAACATCGCGCGGCATCGCCGGTGGAAGCTCACAAGCAGGTCGCGTGCCGGTTGCAAAGGTTCTCGTTGTGGTGCAGGTCGCCTTGTCGTTAATGCTCTTGGTTATGGCCGGTCAGTTTCTCCGCAGCTTCAAGAATCTGGCGAGAGTTCAGATCGGATACGACAATGATCACCTTTTGTATTTCAGCGTCAGCCCGCTCTCCTATGGTTACAAGAGGCCGGAGATCAATCAACTTTTCCAACAGATGCTTGACCGCTTGAACGCGCTTCCGGCCATACGCGGAACGACCTTGATGGATAATGGTTTATTCGGGGGAGGAGACTCCAACTCTGATATATCGGTCGAAGGAGGCAAACCCGCCACCGCCGGACCGCAAGACTCGCACTGGGACATGGTTGGGCCAAATTACTTCTCCACGGCGGGGATTCCGATACTCTACGGCCGCGAAATTGGACCGCAAGACAGTAGGCATGGCCAGCGCGTTGGGTTGGTTAATCAGACGGCGGCTCGTTATTTCTTCGGCGATGCGAATCCAATCGGAAAGCGCATTGCGGTAAAGACGACGCTGGGTCCATCAGACTTCGTTGTCATCGGGGTCGTGGCGGATTCCAAACACGGCAGCGTCCGGGAAAAGCCACAGCGGCGGTTCTACATTCCGTTTTTCAATCCCATTGGGGAAGCGAACTCCGCTAATTTCCTGGTCCGAACATCTGCGGATACAGCCCTCGCAGCATCGACGATTCGCGCCGCTGTGAAACAGATGGCCGGGAATTTACCGCCGATAGACATTCAAACCATGAATCAGCGCATCTCTCTATCACTGACCAGCGATCGCACAATAACCGAACTCTCGGGAGTTTTCGGTCCTCTTGCGATGATTTTGGTTTGCATCGGGCTCTACGGTGTCATGTCCTATGCGGTCACCGGCCGCACCGGCGAGATCGGAATTCGCATGGCGCTGGGGGCGCAGCGCAACAGCGTTCTTTGGCTCATTCTGCGCGAATCCCTGTTGCTGATTGCGATAGGCGTGGGCGTCGGAGTGCCCGCGATCTTTGGAGCAAGCCAGTGGATCGCGAGTTTGCTGTTCGGCGTGAAGCCGGCGGATATCGCAGCCCTCAGCCTGGCAGCAGCGATATTGTTCGCGGCTGGTACTCTCGCCTGTTACTTTCCGGCGCGTCGGGCCATGCGCGTCGAGCCTACAGTAGCGCTCAGATATGAATAGATGGCAAGACCAAGTGCGGGCTTGGCAGCGTCTGTGAGATTGATTTGTGAAAAATCTTAGACCCCTATCGACAACTGCGCCGGCAGGAATGACGCAGTGGACGTGAGGATGAGCCAGCAGATTCTGTCTCCAGGTGTGTAAGACAGAAAGGAAGCCAATGTCGGCTCCCAGGTGACGAGGATCCCAGTTCAATATGTTTTCACAGAGGGCGGGCGCTCCGGAACGGCCCCCTTACTCGTTGTTCTTGATATGAACAGCCTTCGAGAAAATCTAAAGAAGAGGACTAATGAAATTGCGATAACGAAAAGGATGTCGCTTAGTCAGAAAGCACTTGCATTCAGAGAGGCTTTTAGAAATGCCTTGGATGCCGCAAATGAAGCAGCAGGCAGTTCGCAACTATCAGAGGATTTACAGTCTGCCGCACAGGCGGCAGTAGATGCTTATGGGACGGAAACAGACTCAAACGGCGTCATCGTCGGGACCGAGAAGGGAAACGGCACGACAACGTTGCTTAATGATAATGAGATATTCTCGGTCAATTTTGGGACAGGTGTTAAGGGACGTTTTCTCGCTGCTACAGTCTTGCACGAAGGTGTTCATATTGACGAGGGCACCGCCTGGTTGAACGGAGGAGAAGGCTCAGTCGGGGATCTCAATCACTATTTCCGCGAGCAACAGGCGTGGACGCTCGAAGGCGGCGTCGCACGCGCGCATGGTATGAGCAACCTCGCGCCAGATAATGGCGGACCGGAGTATCAGGTCTGGAACAAGGGATAGAGGGCCGCTGACATTGAGACAATGCGATCTAAAGGAGTAGCTAACATCCTCGGACCTACTCTCATGAATCTAAAACCGACGGATACTAACACTTACAGCAATGAGCCATCACAAGGACCAATGAGGGGCTGCCCATGAAATTATCGACGGCAGGACTGGTTTTCGTTTTGCTGGCTTTTAGTCATTCTGAAGTAGCGCAAACACCTGACGCGGCAGTAATGGAGATCTCGTACTGTGATCTGGTAAAGGCACCCCAACAATTCGCAGGAAAGAGAATTCGTGTTCGCGCTATCTTTAAAGACGGTTTTGAAATTCAAAGCTTGGATCCCCCCGCGTGTTGTCCAGAATACCGAGCCAAGATTTGGGTCGCAATAAAAGATGGGCTCCAGCGAAGCTCCCTCAAGATCTACCGCAAGTTTCCCAAAGGCATGGGCCTATCCCTTGCAACCTTCGAAGGCACTTTCCAAGCGGGAGGGCCCTATGGGGACGGCGGATATCGACTAAAGCTCACTGTCGATAAGATCGAAAAACTTGAAGCCACGGCGAGAATATCCACTCATCATGAACCAGCATGGGTGCCGAAGAACTGCGAAACATCCGACGCTGTACCGAAGCAAAACACACGTGATACGCGTGCGGCGGCTGAAAGCAGAAGACTTGCAGAAATCCACACGCCATCCTGAACTCGATCACCGGGTCACGGTTGCCGACTATGTGGGGATGATGTCGAAACACGGGACGAACCATCAGGGGCAGATCGAACGGTTGAAGAAAGAAGCGATAGGGAAATGAAACCGACGACCTTGGGCATTGAGATTGGCAATCGCACGCCCGGCGTCACCCTGACGATGTAGAAACGAGAGGAAGCCAATGAGCCCCCTCTACTGGCTGGGTTGGAATCGTTCGGGACTTACCAATCTGCGAGCTCTTTTGCCAACCGTTTTCAGTTTCTTGAATCCCCGTTGCTGTACGAAGCCAATGAAAGGCGATCCAACGGAAGTGTATGCTTTTGAGACGGGATGTGCAGATCGACTTCGACATTGCCGCGCTGTTTGACGCTCTGGATTCGCAACGCCGCAATCGCGCCCTGAATTGGCAAGGTGTTGCCAAGGAACTGTGGGATCAGTCCGCAGCGCTCAACGCGCAACGTGACGATCACCCAATTAGTGCGTCGACGCTCACAGGCATGGCGAAACGGAGGGACACCACGTGCCAACATGCGCTTTTTATGCTTCGCTGGCTGGGCCGTACCCCAGAGAGCTTCATGCCCGGCTCGACGGCTGACGCAAAGAGGGCGGCACTTCCGTTCGTCGGTCTCGATCAGCGGCTTCGTTGGGATCTTCAAAAACTCTATGATGCGCTCGATTCGCAGCGTCGCAAACGGAGCTTGACCTGGCCGCAACTCGCGCATGAGCTACAAAGCAGTCCCAGCCAACTCAGCGGAATAAAGCGGGCGCGATTCGCGATCGGTATGAGGCTCGCAATGCGCATCGTAACGTGGCTTGATCGGCCTGCCCGTGATTTCGTCCACGCGGCCAACTGGTGAAGGATCAATAGAATCACGACCGCGGAATCCAAGGCCCGACCGCAAGCTAAGAGGGATGTCGCGCCGATCAACACCGTAGTGTTTTACGAGGGCGCTTCAGCCTCGTATCCAACCGAATTGATTTTCGTGCCGCTGGAGTTAAGAGACCTTTCCCGTTCAAACGAAGTTGAGCCGAAGATGTATGAGCTGGCACCCCTCGTTCCAATGAGCAACCGATCATGCCAGTGCTGGCTTCAGAAACCAAGAAGTAATCCTTGAAAACTGGTCGGCTGTCGTAAAATCTCTATTGCACGTTTTGATCCTTGACCGAAAGTCGGCCCGATTCTCGGTGAGCGTTATCGCCTGACTACGCCGGACTGAGCCGGAACTCGCGCTAGCGCTCCCGCTCATGTTGCCTACCGCCCATGTTAAAGACGGCGGCGTCCGGATTGTATATTTTCGGAGCTGGATACCCACCCCGCCTAGCCCCTGTCCACGCTTCACTGAGTCCCTCGCGGTATCAGCGCAAGACTCGGGGCCGAGCAGATCGCTAGTCTTTACTCGTAAGGCTCTTTCATCCTCTACTTCATGCCGGTTTATCCCGGCGCACCAACATCTCTATTACACTCATTGGCGGAAACAGCGCAACTTCACTTAGCTTGCACGTTCTGAGTACTGTGCGTGTGCTGACAATCGCGGCAGCCGTGTTCCTGACCTTGGGCACTCTTCTCACGGTGGGGAACTACATCGGCATTGCGCAGGCTAGGCGCACACGCGTTGGGTTCTCGTGCATTCCAATTCTCGGGGGATTGTTCGGATGCATTGGTTTTCTCTTGCTTCCGAGAATAAGACTGTTTGCGTTTATTCCGCTCTTGGTGGACCCCGGCTGCGTGATGATGCTGCCGTTGCTCGTACGCCTTCTTAGAAAAGGCCCGAAGGCTTCCCGCTAGCGACGAAGCCCGCGAACCCCTCAACTGGCGAGAAATCGCAATTGCACTCACCGAGCCCAGCCGGGGTTTTGAGCGCAATGGCCTGTTAACAGCAGTCGTGGCCAGCAGGTCAGTTCTTGGGATGCGAAGCGCTGAACTTCGACAAAGCAACGTACCACCTTCCCTCGTCCGGGTCCATTTGTTCTAGTTGAAAAGCGAACCCAACCCCGCTAATGATCTGGGGCATGCGAGTCCTGAAATAATAGCTACCGCCTGGCTCTGCTTTCAGTGAATGCACCGAAACTCGAGGGCCTCCCGGTGGAAGAAGGGATTGCCGCCTCGCGCAGAGATGGTGTTGACCGGGTTCGATTGGCACGAAGAAATATCTTCCACTGTTGACGGCCCCCACCCACTTTCCGTCAACTCCGAAAACGCTAGTGATTCGTCCTGGCCCTTGCCAGGCTCCGGCATCCGCGACGAAATAGATCACCGCCTTGCCCTCTTCCGCCGTGGGTGCAGGATGTTGCGATTCGTCGGACTTTACTTCGAATCTCGTGTCCTGCGGTCCGCAGCCTGCTTCCGTTGCAGATACCGCCGCTTGATCCTGACTGAACGCGCAGCACGACAGTAAAACGATCACAGCGATGGTCTTCATACGTGCCCCTCCACCGTTCCCGTGAGCCGCAATCCACCCTCTCAATTTTAGAACTTCCTGCCCGAAGAAAGACGTAAAGAGTTGGTAAGGAAGGGTAAATATTTGTCGATACCCGCTGACTCGCGTTAACTGGCGAAAAATCTCTATTACGCTCATCATGGCAGAGGCTTTTCCACACTTGATTTCGTAGCTATGGAGGGGTCAGAATCAAACGCCCACCTGCCGCATATATGTCAGCCTGAGTTGGCGGTGGCTCAGCTTTCAACGTTAGGCCGATATGGACACCAGCCCACAAAATGAAGTTCATGCCATGACGGGGCTTTTCCCCGGCGACTACTTCATTCATGAGTTTGACTTTGACGGCCAGAGTTTTTTCGCCTACGGGCTACTTCGCAGCATAGACCGCACGAAGTATCACGCGGATTACAAGTGCAGCAATCCACCGTCACAACCGCTGACGGTATCCAAACAGTCACACCGAGTTGTCGGTCGCATCAGCAAGCGGGCGTATCAGTTGGCACGTTTGCGCCGATGGCCCAATTCGCAGACAGCGGTTTCAGCGTTGATTGATTTCTCGGCTGGTAAGAAGAAGATACCGCTGTCTTTTTCAGAGAGGTTTAGCTTACTTTTTGTCAGATAAGATTCGAATCGGTCAATCGGTCTAACAAGCGCCGGAGTCAACCGCCACTAACTGTTGCAAAATCGTTATATTTCACTCATCGTCCCTGCCAGGGGGTTTTGAGCGCTATCGCCTGGTTACAGCAGTTATCATGTTCAACCGAGATGACGAACAATTGGAAGCGTAGCGGCAAACCGGAAACGTCATATACGCCGTTCGGTCCGTCGGACCTGTTTCGTGTAAGCTACACCGTTTTCACCGACGATCATCTCTGAAGCACCTGTGCCGTTTACCGCTCTAACGATTTTTTTATCATCGCTTGGACGTCTGGGTCGCGTTCACGGGGCAAGTGATCTCGAAGTACGGCTTTGGCTCTCGGTGTGTGAATTATGCACAGGACGTCGACTGCATAATAGTGTTCGTCGCGGTTGCCGTGGTCTACGGCAGCCTGAACCGCAGGCACCGCCGCGTCGCCGATCTCAGCGAGTGCTTTAGCGACCGGGTGGAATTGGAACTCCAAAGTGGGCAAATATGGGGCCGGGGTTCTCCAACCGATCCATGGGGTCAGGGCTAGAGCTGCTTCCTCAATTTTCAAGTGACCAGCCAATTCTACTGCGTTATACCACGGACAAGTGTGCCATCTCTCGACGACATCTTCGATGGCGCTCGGCGGACAGGACTTGGGACCCATCTCAATCATCAACGGCAACTGGGCAGTTAGGTAATGCCGAACATCGGGGTCCGTCTTTCCGAGTTGCAGCAGTTGTTTTCTAGCGGCATCGGTCGTTTTATCTGACTGGAGCTTTTGCACAAGCTCCGACGCTGCCGGATGACCCTGGGCCATCGCACAGCGCTCCCCCGGCCCGCTCCATAAACTAAGTGCCGCTATGGTTGCGATCATTCTGCACGAAATTCGCATGTTTCTCCGGGTCAATGTCACAATCCACTTCTCTAAAATTCACACGGCCTGCGCGAAGCTGCCAGTACGGGTAGTTGTTGAACGAGGCTAGCAGGACATTCAAAGGTTGGGCCTATGGACAAGTGTGCTCCCCCCCACCAGCAATCATGCCACGAAGGTCAACTGTCGTAATATCGCGGTCAAAACGTGCAATGGCCTGTTCTCAGCAATTGACAACTCAATTATAGGAACCCAGACTCGTCTCGACGGTAACTTGGATGGGTTCGTGCCCGTGGATTACGCTGTGGCGAGAGGGACGACTGCACATGACCGGCTCAAAGCGGACCTGCGTTACTACAATCGGCCTGATCGTTACCCTGCTATTGGCAGGGTCTGGCTACGCGCAGAAACACGCATGCTCCGACGGCGAACGGGCGGCATTGGACAAAGCGGTGACGCTTCGTAGTTGGGATGCACTCTACAAATCCTACAAGTCATACAGACACTGCGACGATGGCGCAATTGGTGAAGGTTACAGCGAGTCCGTGGCGCGGATTCTGGTGGATCATTGGAGTACCCTATCTCGACTCGCTCAACTTGGGAATAAAGATGCGGAGTTCCGGGCATTCGTCGTGCATCATGTCGATGCGACTCTCAACATGGACGATGTTGAAAAGATTAAGACGAGAGCCAAGGCACAATGCCCGAACGGGCTACGAACATTGTGCAGTGACCTTGCGAAGCATGCAGATTCAGCGTTGAAAGAGGACGCATCGGACCCCGTAAGGCTGTGCCTCCAGCCCCAGACTGTCGCAAAATCCCCATAGATGGGATGAGAAGGTCGATCCCCGATCACGGATGGCGTTAAGCTACCAATGATCAGCGCACTCTAAGGTGCAATCAAAACAGCTAAGGAGATCGACCTTGAAGAAGCATAACAATTCTGGAAAGAAGAGTGAACCGACATCGAAGCCAACGAAGTCGCGGGGCCCGGTGCAGCGGGGCACGAAAGAAGTGTTGGCGGAACTGGTGGGAAAGCTGAAAGAAAAGCTGGATCCGAAAAAGGTGCCAGCAACGAAAGCCGGAGAAAAGCCTCAGAGCGGTGAGCTTCGCCCCAATCTCGACCGTCTGACGGTGGGCGTGGATCTGGGGGACCAATGGAGCAACTACTGCATTCTGGATCTGGAGGGGGAAACGCTGGCGGAGGGACAGTTGCGTACGACGCAGGAGGACATTGCTGAATTCTTTCAGGCATTGAATGCGGCGCGGGTGGTGATTGAGGTGGGGACGCACTCGGCATGGGTGCAGGAAGTCATCGGCGGTTACGGGCACGAAGTGCTGGTGGCCAACCCGCGGTTAATGGACGGATCGAAGCGTCGTAAGCGCAAGAATGATCGGATCGATGCCAATAAGCTGGCCCGATTGGGACGCGTGGACCCAGAGTCGCTGTACCCGATCCAGCACCGCAGTCGGGAAGTGCGGCAGGATCTGGTGATGCTGCGAGCCCGCGATGCCTTGGTGGCGGCGCGGACCGAGATCATCAACACCACTCGAGGGTTGGTCAAGAGCATGGGCACACGGCTGCCCAAGTGTTCCAGCCGGAGCTTCGCACGCAAGGGAGAGGAGGCAGTTACAGTGGAGATGCGGGAAGCGCTGCTGCCCTTGGTGCGTTTGGCAGCAACCCTGAGTGCTGATATTAAGGAGTACGACAAAAAGATAGAAGAGTTGGGCCGGGAGAAGTATGGGCACACGGCGTTATTGCGGCAGGTGAAAGGGGTGGGGCCAATCACGGCGCTGGCCTACGTGTTGACCTTGGAGAATCCGAAACGATTCGTGAAGAGTCGGGATGTGGGGCCGTATCTGGGATTAGTGCCGAAGCAAGAAGACTCGGGAGACAGCCAGCCGCAATTAGGAATCAGCAAAGCCGGAGATACGATGGTGCGCAAGCTGCTGGTGGGGAGCGCGCAGTATATCTTGGGGTCGTTCGGACCGGACACGGACTTACGACGATATGGGTTACGGCTCTGTGAACGTGGTGGCAAGAATGCGAAGAAAAGAGCGGCGGTAGCGGTGGCCCGGAAGCTGGCCGTCTTACTACACCGGCTGTGGGTGAGTGGAGAGGTGTACGAGCCGCTGCACAACGCGATGTCGGCACCGGCCGCGGCGGCAGCCTAGCCGGCCAGGGGGAAGGGAAAGAGGCCGAAGGCGAGAGGACAATCGCCACGCGATTTGTGGTGGAGGGCAGGACCGAAGTTGATGAAGCGAGAACCAGATTCGATCCAGGAGGTTTGGCAGACGACGACATCCACCGCCTTGTTCGGGTGACTGCGTAAAACGCGCTGGTCTATGAAGATCTCGCCATAGATGGCAGCCCCAACAATCCCAGGTTCATCACGGCAGTGATTGACCTGGGTTAGATCGAACCCCAACTTGCACCGGGTCCTGAAGCGGCCCATTCAGAGTGCGGATAGAAGCATGGCAATGGTGGGGTGGCGTCGGCCAGAGTTTTCCAGGAGGACTTGGTTCGAAGCAAATCCAGAATGTTCTGTGACCGAAACAAAACGATGATGATGCAGAATTACAGAACGGTGAGGCAGAGTGTGGGTGCCAACGAGCAAGCTCGAGAAAGAGCGAAAAGCACTCCACCAAGGAACGAAGCTCAACTGAACTGCGTTTCGCTTCGTTCCCAGCTCGATTGTGAAGTGACTGGCGGGGCTGTCAAGGGTCAAGATGAACGCCCTTTCCGGGCGCCCTTGACAGCCCCGCCAGTCACCACCGGGTCGATCCAGCACGGAAGAGAACTAGCATTCGGCGGACTCAATACGCGGAAAACAGACAAAAGCGGGGGTGCTGTGGGTCAAGCAAGTTGCCAGTCGTCGCTCCTGAGCGATCCTAACGCAAACTTTTCTGCGGAAATGTGGCGAAAGCCAGAAAGAACAAGAAAAGTAAGGAGGGCCGCCACGTCGGCCTTGACTTTTATGACCTTCTCATAGAAGCGCGTTTTGACCCTTGACCGAAAGTCGGCCCGATTCTCGGTGAGCATTATCGCCTGATAGCGATAGTTGACCCAGCCAATGCTGTATTCTCGGACGCATGAAGGAATCGAGTCTCAAAGTGATCGGGGTTTATCGGCCCGTCATAAGTGCCGAGATGTGGCGCGAACAGTTTCAAGTGACAGGCGATAAGCAAGCCACACGTGAACATTTTGAGAAGTTAGTCCTCATCGAAGCAGTGGTGGAGGGACTCACTGGACGCTTTGATTTCAGCAAGTTCGGGCAGATGCTGTCCGGCTACCGGAACTATCGCGATAACATGCAGGTCGGTTACGACGAAGGTTGCTCTCTGCGGACGGCGAAACTCTGATTCAGCGGAGAATGCACTGCGTGGAGGGGACTGGACCCCTGCGCTTCGCAGTGTATTTGCACTTCTACGATCCCCAGCTTCCGGTTCAGTGGCAAGGTGGACAAGTATCGTGTCCTCCCATGCAGGAAGCACCGATCCGTTTGATGATGCTGATGCCGTATCGCGCTTGCAGTTGAATCCTGCGGCGTCGGGCTTCACTCATTGGCCGGATCGTGGCCGCAGGCGAATAGTCGAACGGACGACAAGACCCACTGCAATCCATTCAAGAGCACTTGTCAGCACTAGCCAGATATTGAAAGCCAGAACGGTCCCAGCAGACGGGGCGATGCCCCTGTAGCGCACCCACCTTGCCGCAAAGACTCCCGGATAATTGCGCACTTTCGCTAGGGGCAAGGATTTGCTATAGAGCACGAACACCATCCACAAAGAGCCTACCAACCCTAGAATGCGTGCCCATTTCTTCATGCGGTGCTCCCATGGGCATTAGACACCGCAACCTACTAGTCAATCGGCGAAAAAATCTTAGCGCCCTATCGACAAGTGCGCCGGCGTCGAGCGCCCGCGTGAACCCGAGCGTTTCCCGCCGGGGCACTTGCGATAGGGGGATTTGGACGAAGCCGCTGGCGTTTGCGGCGGGCTATATAAATATATAGGTATGGGGATTCAATGGCCGTTTCGCCATCTCATCGCCCTCAGGCAAAGCTGACTGCCAAATTCTGTTGAAACGTGAGTTCATCCACAGGCGCATATTATCACCTGCAGTCGAGCTCTTGCATCATCCCACACAAACCGCCGACCCACGAACACGCGGTAGCGTCCGCCGCGCCAGCGGCTTCGTCCAAATCTCTATTACGCTCATCGAGGATACCTGCTGCTACAATCCCCGCGAGGGGGATCAATGACTAACCTAGCTGGTGTAGTGCAGATGTTAAAGAAAGAGCATGATCGGTTGACCAAGGAAATGAAGGCGATTAGTGCTGTGCTCTCAGCTTTCGGAGCGGCATACGGGAAGGGGACGGCACCTCGTGGCGGGATGTCTGCCGCGGGAAGAGCCAGAATCGCGGCTGCCCAGAGAGCGCGCTGGGCGAAAGTGAAAGCAAAGGGCGAAAACGCAAACGTCGTCACAATGCCTAAGAAACGAACGATGTCTGCCAGCGCCCGTAGGAGGATTGCGGCAGCACAACGCGCTCGTTGGGCGAAGGTGAAATCCGCAAAGAAGTCGGCTTGAACGTGTGAAGCTCAACCTTAAAGACGCCCAGACTCACGAGATGAGTCCGGGCGTTCTTTAATTTGTTGCTCTTGCGCGCATTAACCTTTGTTCGTTGCCCAAAATCCGTTTCGCCGCCAGCTTTGCAAGTACTTAAATCTTCGAGATCGCTAGAGTGATCTCCGAGTTGCCCGAAAACAGATGTTTTGATGTTTTCGGATCGGACCTTTCTAGTTAGAGGGTCACACCACGCGATAGACCATGAAACTCAACAGGAATTTATTCTTCGAGAAAACATGAAAGCGATCCGGAAAATGAAATTTTCCGAGAAAGAGTGAGCGAAGAGTTATAGCAGGCTATTCTCCGTTTTCAGCGCCAGCATGCCCAGGATGAGGGATTGAGCGTCGACGGGCATGTGGACCCGCACGCGCGGACGCTCCGCGCTCTTTTGAAATATGCCTACCCCCTCATGCATATCGATACGGACGCTTTGGCAAGAGATCTTTTCGCCAATATCTCAAAGCCGCCCGACCCCATCACCACGCCAGCGCATGTCCATACTCCCGCTGGAGTTCTGAATCGCACCTCGTGGGAACTGACGGGCTCCGACGTTCGACTTGGACGGCAACAGGATCAGGCGCTTCGGTTTCCACGTGTTCTGCCACAGTCTCTGTTCGTTCTTGATGGCGGAAGGTGAAAACCCCGCTGTAATCCAGGCGACTCTGCGCCATACCCGACTGGACATGACGATGCACTATGCACATTCCAGAAAGAAGCAGAGGTTGGAGGCTCAAGGCCGGGTGCTCGAAGCGGTTCTCGGAGGTGAACGGGGGCTGCAACGGGGTCCGGAGGCCGTTCAGTAGCAAATCAGTCGCAGAATCGTGGGCAGGGAACTTGTGTATAATGATGAACTTACCGCACGACAGTGGGCGCTTAACTCAGCGGTAGAGTGCCATCTTCACACGGTGGAAGTCATAGGTTCGAATCCTATAGCGCCCACCATCTTTTCAACAGCTTACGATCCGCTATCGGATCACCTCCTTATTTTTGAATAACTTAAGGACGCGTGGTCCGTCTGGCGATCCGATAGCGCAGAGTGCTTTCAGCACTCTGCTAAGCTGCAGTCAATTCCGGGTCGAAAGACCGAACCGATTGTTCTCGCCAACTGAGCTTTCGCTGCCAGAAGTTAGTAAACACCAGGCCGACTCCCCATTCCTTGTCTGCGCGATGAGTGGTTCGGCGATTTATCGCCCGTCGTGCGTGGGTCTTCGGAAACCAGCGAACAAGAAATCTGGCCTCGCGAGAATAGCAATTGACATTCAACCGAAATCCACTACCATATGGTTGTGGATAGGCTGGGTACAACATTTGCGGCTTTGTCTAATCCAACTCGGCGGGCGATGATCGAGCGGCTCTCCCGTGGGCCTGCTTCGGTGCACGGCTTGACGGAACCGTTTGCACTCTCGCAGCAGATGATTTCAAAACATATTGCCTATCTGGTGCGGGCGCGGATTGTGATCAAGACGAAGCGTGGACGAGAGAGTGTGTGCACGCTTAGGCCAGAGGCGATTAAAACAGTCGGCGACTGGGCGATTAGCTATCGCCGATTCTGGGAAGAGAGTTTCGACAAGTTGGATGTGGTTGTGAAAAAAATGAAAAAAGAGGAGGCCAGAGATGACAAAAAGCACGGTGAACGAGATAGAGCGGATGGTCGTAACAAGAATTTTTGATGCCCCGCGCGAGTTGGTATGGAAGGCGTGGACAGACCCGAAGTATGTGATGCAGTGGTGGGGGCCGAAGGGTTTTACTTCGCCGGTTTGCAAGATGGATTTTCGCGTAGGAGGAAAATCTCTCCTCTGCATGAGAACGCCGGATGGGCAGGAGTGCTGGAATGCGGTTGAATATCATGAGATTGTTCTGCACGAGAAGATCGTTTCCTCCATGTACTTTTCGGACCCGCAGGGAAACAAGGTTGAGCCTGCGGAATTAGGAATAGAACAGGAGGCCATCGACGGTGCGTACGACGTGACCATCTTTGAGGATCTCGGAAGCGGCCAGACGAAACTCACCCACATTGGAAATGAACCCATGGAGAGCGCAAAAAATAGCGGTCAACTGGAGGGCTGGAACGAGATACTCGATAAAGTTGCCGCAGTTGTTGCGGGGCTAACGCAGGCGAAATAAGAAGCTCAATCTTTGATTCGCGAAAACTCAATCGTGGAGAAAGAAATGAAAAGAATACCGTTTCTCGTTATCGTCCTACTGGCATTCGCATTTCCCGCCCATGCCCAGGACGCGATGAAGAAAGATGCAGCCGTCAAGCCTGCCGATCCGGAGTTGAAAGTCGTGCTCGATTCCTGGAATGAGATTGGCCGCAAGCTGACGGCGATGGCCGAAGATTTTCCCGAGGACAAATATGACTTCAAGCCGACGCCCGCGCAGCGCAGTTTCGCAGAGCAATTGCTGCATGCTGCGGGTTCAATGTATTACTTCACCAATCCCGTGATGGGGCAGAAGCCTCCCGCGGCAGAAGACCCGAAGCGCGACCAGTACAAAACAAAGGCCGACCTCGTCACATTCGTAAAGAAATCCGTTGCCGACGGAGCCGCCGCCATTCAGTCAAAGGGCGAGAAAGGTCTGATGCAGACTGTCGTATACGGTGATCAAAAAGCGCGCGTTCTCGACATAGCATACGGCCTCATTGAACATAGCGGTGAACACTACGGCCAGCTCGTTGTCTACTACCGCCTCGCAGGTCTTGTGCCGCCGGAGTCGCGGCCCAAGAAGTAAAGCTCAAGAGAACAGTACCCCGTCCTTATCGCGCGCCATGTGCGCGAATGGGCGGGGATTTTGGTTCTTGGGACTTTCAGGATTCAATGCGCCGCGCGGCATATGGATATCTCTGCTTTCGTTCCGCTGCAAGATTTGGGCTTCGGTCGCCGCGCCGCTCGTCTCGCCGTCCAGAGCGTATTCCGCAATGAGGAAGAAAATCGATCTGAGTTTCTGCCGTTGATTCGCCAGCGCCCCAACGGTGTCTAGGATCGATGAAAATCCCTCTAATGTATTCCTCTGAAGTCCTGTGTTCTCGGGGGGGAAAGATTTTGGTCCTCTGCGCGGAGAACGCCCATGCTTTCCTTCGTGAACTCTGTCGAATAAAATGTCCCCCGCTCAACGTGATCATCATGCGCGAGCAACTGAACGTAAAGCAAAGGCAGGCTACCTCGGAGACCCCGGCTAAGGGCGGCGGAGGCTTAGTTGAACTGCTTCTCGTCACTTGGCCGGAAGGTCGCCTTTCCGGGCAGCGACCTTGGCTCGGCTGTTGCCTTCAGGGCCTGGTACTCATCGAGTGCTATTTGGAGCGTGATTCAGCGGATTAGTACTGATAGACGGGCTTGTCGCTATCAACTCAGAATTGTTGCCACGCCGAAGTTGAAACTCGGTCGCCGACACAGGCCATGCCGATTGGGCCCGTCTCAATTGACAATCTCAGGTTTTGTGGCCACCTTGGTTGGCACTTTTGAGATGGGCACGAGCCGTGATCCGTTTGTGATCCGTTAGCACTGCTCACCACTGCTTTCCACTGCTTAACGGTGCCCGCCGTGCGCTCGATGTTGTTGAAACTACGTCTACCCCAAAATTCGAATCCTATAGCGCCCACCATCTTTTCAGCAGCTTATGAACCGTTATCGGATCACCCCCTTATTTTTCAATAGGTTAAGGACGCGTGGTCCGTCCGGCGATCCGATAGCGAAGACTGCTTTCAGCACTCTGCTAAGCTGCAGTCAATTCCGCGTCGAGAGACCGAACCGGCTGTTCTCGCCAACTTAGCTTTCGCTGCCAGAAGTTGGTAAACACAGGCCGACTTTAACTAAGCCGCTTTGCGGCGGACGCTTTCGCGTGTTGCTGAGCTAACAGTCGAGGTGATCTGAGCTACTTTGTGTCGCAGAGGAGGAACTCTCTGTGACCCATCTACGTCAGATCATGCTTGAAGAACTGCGGCGCCGGAACTTCGCCGAGTCCACCATCCACGCTTACATCCACACGGTCGAACATTTTAGTCGGCACTTCCATCGCCCGCCCGATCAGCTTGGCCCCGAGCAGATTCGCCAGTGTCAGGCCGCGTTGTTCACGCAGTGGAAGTTGGCTCCGAACACCGTAATCCAGCGGTTGGCAGCTTTGCGCTTTTTCTATGTCCAAGTGTTGAAGCGAGGCTGGAGCGTTGCCGAAACGCCGTATCCGAAGAAGGTTCTGCACTTGCCCGAGATACTCAGCCAGGACGAACTGGCGCGTCTGATCGACGCGGCAGAGTTTCCCTGTCATCGCATTCTGCTGATGACCCTCTATGCCACGGGCGCACGTCGCGCAGAAGTGGCGCACCTGAAGATCAGCGATATCGACAGCCAACGCATGGTCATTCATATCCGGGGAGGCAAGGGACGCAAGGACCGTGATGTCATGCCCAGCCCCAAGCTTCTCGATGCTCTGCGCGTATACTGGCGCGGGCTGAAACGCAAGCCCACCGATTGGCTGTTCCCCGGCAACCGATGGCATACCGCAAGTTACCCGGCTGCCGCGCGGTTTTATGCGCATCCGCAACTTCGGATTTCTTGCTAACCGGAGGCGAGCAGAACTCCTTCCACTCTGTTCTCGGTTGCTCCAGCAATCCCATCCGCCAGCAGCGCACCGCCTCGCCGGCGCTGCCCTTTCACTCGCTGTGGCAATGTCCGCTTTGCGGCGGAACCAAGCAAGTTGTCGAGCGCCTCTCCGCCGCGCAACTTCTCCTCCGATCTCCGCCTCATCTCAGCCGATGCGCCGCATGAATCCACATCTCCAGCCTCGAATCTCGCTCGTGCTCCGGCGCGCACACTGGTTCTGTGTCTCGCATTTGTCAGAATGCAGTATGGTGGTGCGATTCAGACTCTCCGATGCGCCGCCCCACGCCCATCCTCTCAGCGACCCGCTACTGAAACCCAAGCGCTCGGACTTCTCAATGGCAAACTCGCAAACGATCAAGAGCGACTCATCCGGATACAAATCCCATAGTCCCCCGGGGCGGCTTCCTTCAAGTCGCTGTATCTGAAGCGCCCCTTCACCGCGCATCGGAACGATAGATCTTCACTCCTGGGCGCTTCAGATACAGCACTAAGCCTTCCCGGTACCGATCCCGCCGTGGAAGCCGGATAGATTCCGATTTTCCGATCGTCCGCGGGGATGCGCTTTACGACCGGCCAAAGCTCCGGCACCTCGACTTCCACGTCCATTTTCCTCCGTCTGCGCTATTCGGTGACGCCCGCACGAAGTTTGAAACGTTGTATCTTTCCGGTCGCTGTTTTAGGAAGCTCGGGAAGGAATTCGACCCAATGCGGGCGCTTGAAGACAGCCAAGCGGCTCAGCACAAACTCCTGCAGTTCGCGGGCGAGTTCCGGCGTGCCCGCGGTACCGTCACGCGTCACGATGCAGGCGACCGGTTTGGGCAATTCGTCTGCATCCTTGCGGAAGACCACCGCCACTTCCTGCACCGCGGGATGCTCGATTAGCACGCGCTCAATCTCAATGGGACTGACCCACATGCCGCTCACTTTCAGCATGTCGTCAGCTCTTCCCGCGTTCCAAAAATATCCGTCTTCGTCTTGGGAGTACTTGTCGCCTGTCCGGATCCAATGGCCCTCAATTGTGTCCTTGGTTTTTTGATGCTGGTTCCAATAGTAAGCACATGTAGAGTCGGCCTTAACCAGAAGATTGCCTATTTCACCCTGCACAACAGGCTGGTTGTTGTCGTCCACGATTTTGGCCTCGAAACCGGGGATAATCTTTCCACTAGACCCGGGCCGCGCAGCACGCGGGACATTGGAGATGATCATGTGCAGCGCTTCTGTCGAGCCGATAGCATCCAGGATTTCCACCCCGAATCGCTCCTTGAAGCGATGAAAAACAGTAGCCGGCAAGGCCTCCCCGGCGGATATTGCATGCCGCACACAAGAAAGGTCGAATTCCCTTCCGTCCCCCGCAGTGTGAGCGAGAAGCCTTACATAGTTCGATGGAACCGAAAAGAACAAGGTCGGCCGCTGGCATTCGATGACCTCGAACACACTCTGAGGTTTGGGTGGACCAGGTAGAAGGATGCTGGTAGCGCCTACGGCCAAGGGAAAATAGAGTGCGTTTCCCAATCCATAGGCGAAGAAGAGTTTGGCCACACTGAAGCATCGATCGTTGTCTGTAATGTTCAGTATGCTCTTGGCATACCTTTCGGAGCTCACCACCATGTCATGTTGCAGATGAACGCAGGCTTTAGGCTGCCCGGTACTGCCGGAAGAGTACAGCCAAAAGGCCGCATCATCCTTGCCAGTCGACTCCGCCTGGAGCACGGAAGAACTCTCGCACGCCAGTTTTTCCAGTGACAGGGTACCGGTCCGAGACTCTTCTCCCACCACGATGACGGTTTGGAGATAGCGCAATTGCTGTCTGGGGATCGCCTCGATCGCAGCCACCAATGAGTCACTGACAATCGCCACCCGCGCTCGTGAGTTGTTAAGCAGGTATTCATAGTCCGCGGATTTCAGCAGAGTGTTTACCGGAACTGGGACCGCCCCTATTTTGATGGCTCCGAAGAAGCTAGTGGCAAACTCAGGCGAATCCAAGAGGAGCAGGAACACTCGCTCCTCGATGCGTACGCCTAACGTTCGAAGCCCGTTCCCAACCTGGTTCACGCGCTCAAAAAGCTGGCGATAAGTGACATGTACTTGTCCGCATTCGATTGCTACTTTATCGGCGCGGCCGTCTTTGATGTGGCGATCCACGAAGTAGGACGCGGCGTTGAATTCGTCCGGAAGAAATATCGGAGCAACTGAACTCATAGCCTAATCACCTCTGCAGGGACCGCCGCTTCTCTCATAGAGATCATTTCACCAAGGCGAGACTTTACACTCACTCGGATGAAGATTCTGCAAGCGTCAGTATCCGACGTAAGTATTGTCAAATTCAATATTTTGTCTGGCCAGGGGATTTCAAACTGCACCGCTACCAGATTTTCCCATGTTGAAACTTAATGATAGTGTCCCCTCGCGAACTATTTAGAAATGTCCCCTTAAACTGAGACCTCCAGCCAGAAGGAGGGGCTCATTGAAGAGGACGGCCATGAGTAGTCAGGAGCTGGAGCGTGTGGCAGTGATGGGGCGAGTGAAGAATGGGGAACTGAAGCTGAGCGATGCCGCGGTGATGCTGGAGGTCAGTTATCGCCAGGCAAAAAGACTATTCCGCCGCTATGGCAAGGTGGGCAGCGAAGGGCTAAAGCATGGCAATGCGGTCGGCCGTCGAATCGACGCAAGCCATCGAAGCTACGGCGACGGGTGTTGAATTTAATCGGCAAGAAGTATTCGGGTTCGGAACAGGAAAGATTCGGTCCGACATTGGCGGCCGAGCACTTAGCCGAAGAAGACGGCATCGTGGTGGACCACGAAACGCTGCGGCTGTGGATGCTGGAAGAAGGGCTGTGGAGTCGGCGGCGGAAGCGCAGGAAGCATTTGAAACGGCGGGAGCGGAAAGCCCATTTTGGCGAACCGGTGCAACTGGATGGCAGTTTCCATGATTGGTTTGAAGGGCGCGGCCCGCGGGGCTGCCTGATGAACATGGTGGATGATGCCCGAGGCCATTGCGAGGCGCGTATAGGCAAGGAAGAAACGATCTGGGCGGCCGTCGGGGTGCTGCGGGCCTGGATCGAGAACCATGGCGTACCGCGTGCGCTCTACACCGATTGGAGGAACGTGTACAAGCGGAAGGCTACGCCAGCCGAGCAATCGCGGGGGAAAGTGCCGTTCACGCAGTTCGGGCGTATGTGTAAAAAGCTGGGCATCCGCATCATTGCGGCCAGTTCGCCGCAGGCCAAGGGCCGCATAGAACGCGCGAACGGGGTGCATCAGGATCGGCTGATCAAAAAAATGCGACGCCAGAAGATCGCGAGCTACGAAGCGGCCAACGAGTACTTGCAAAAGCAGTATCTGCCGGAACACAACCGGCGTTTTGCGCGGCTGTCGGCCAGCCCCGAAGACTATCACGGGCGAAAGCGGACCGCTCGCCAACTGCATGAGATTTTTCGCTTAGAGACGGAACGATCGATCAGCAACGACTGGGTGATTAGGCATGAAGGACGTAGTTTGCAGTTGAATCCTGGATCCCGGCACTACGGCCCTACGCAAAGCAAAGCTTTGGTCTGCGAATGGGAAGACGGCAGCATGCAGATTTACTACCGAGGCGAACGTATTGCATTCACGGAGCTGAAACAACCGGTACAGGCGCCCCCTCAGCCGCGTCCGTCAGCACAGCGTCCTATCGTGATTCGCAAAGCCAAGATAGATCACCCGTGGCGTCAGGGATACCAGAACATGCGGCCACGGGTCCCGACTCCGGCAATCGCAGCGCCGCTCGTTGGAATGCGCACTTCCGCTTCGCCCTAAACTGCAGGGCTTCGCTTCAGTGCGCATTCCAACGATAACCAAAACGGGACATTTCTAAATAGTTAAGGAAGGGGACATTTCTAAATAGTTTTGACACTACCAGATTTTCCCATTGACCGACAAACCGGCCATAATTAAGCTGTACTGCTTTTCCCCATTCACATCGAAGAGACCGTAATGAAGCGAATTTTCCTTGCCGTTGTCCTGGTGGTTTCGGTGCAAGCGGCTGCTCAGACCAGTTCCGCTCCGACCGCTTCGTCCAATCCGAAAATACGGGCAATCACTGGATTCGTGCGGCTCGACCGGGCGACGTACCAAAAGCAAATTGCTGATGCCCTCGTCGTGTTACGAAGGGTAAAGGCCGAATTTGAATCCTCGGGTTACGAAGTAGAAACTGTGCGCCTGACCACGCAACCACTGGCGGAACTCGTCGCTGGCATGTCGGAAGAGCAGGCATTAGCATTCCTTGCGCGGTTGGATGAACTCTCTCTCAAGGAGAAATTCCTGCCGAACGTTGGACCGGGGATGCTGCACGACACCGATGATCCTGCCACCATGCATCTCCTGGAAAGAGCGCTCTCGACGCTCCCAAACATTGCGGCCAGCACAATCATCGCCGACGAATCTGGAATTCATTGGAGGACAATTCGCCGCACTGCCGAACTCGTGAAGTATGTCAGCGAGCACAGTCCACACAGCAAGGGAACTTTCAACTTCACGGCTACGGCCATGCTGAAGCCGTTTGCGCCATTCTTCCCAGGTTCTTATCACACTGGCGCTGGCAGACAATTCGCGATTGGTTTCGAAGGAGCTAACGTCGTCCGCGACATCTTCGCCAAAGATAAGGGAAACGTCGAAGCTGCTCTTATCGATCTGACCGCTGCCCTCACTAAACATGCATCAGTGGCCGCGGCTGTGGGCAAGAAGGTTGCAGTGGAAACTGGCTGGGCCTATCTGGGGGTCGACCCTACTCCCGCACCTTTGGGGGACGTATCTATAGGGGCGGCCATCGAAGCTTTCACTGGCGCAGAGTTCGGCTCCAGTGGGACCCTCACTGCGGCCAGTATCATCACGGCCGCAGTAAAAGCCGTACCAGAGAAGCAAGTCGGCTACTCCGGATTGATGGTGCCTGTAATGGAGGACAAGATTTTGGCACAGAGGTGGGCCGAGTCCACTTACAACGTAGACTCATTGCTTGCCTATTCGGCAGTTTGCGGCACTGGTTTGGATACCATTCCTCTCCCAGGAAACATCAGCTTGGAGCAGATGGAACACATCTTCGGTGACGTGGCCTCGCTCGCAACGAAATGGAACAAGCCCCTCTCGGCACGCCTTCAGCCTATTCCGGACAAGAAGCCGGGCGATCAGACCGATTTCCAGGATCCGTTTCTCTTCAACACCAGGCTGCACCCTTTGCCGTAGTTGTTGCCGCGTCCTTTATGGCATTGCCGCGCTCGGTGTCTGAGCACCGATGGCTGATGAATGACAGGCAAGCCGGAAGTTGTCGGATCGTCCATCTGATTAGTACCGACAAAAGCGCTTGTCGCTATCAACTTCAGAATTGTTGCCACGCCGAAGTTGAAACTCGGTCGCCGACACAACGGCATCTGCCGCTACTTCGAAGACGGCCCCAGATAGTTTTGTGGTAAGTTTTTTATAGACGTCCCGATCGGGGAGGCGCCACACAGCCACCGATCGAATTCACTCGTCTGTACTCTTAGCGGGCGCGTAGCTCAAACGGATAGAGCATCGGATTTCTAATCCGGCGGTTGCAGGTTCGAATCCTGCCGCGCCTACCATTTCAAATCAACTAGTTAGGAAGTGGCGCAAGCGAGGACGCCGCCTCCAAGTGGTCAGAATGGCCGGTTTTTGGTGAAATCATGCCCAAACCCTGCCCAACAGGGATTTCAAGCAGAGCATTAGATTTTTGCTTCTCGTTTAACTTCTGACGGGCGTCCATGATGTCCCGCTCATCGACGATGTTGTAGCGCGGGAATACGGAAGCCGTCTTGTGCCCCGAAATTGACATCGCTACCTTTTGCTGCACGCCGACGCGAATCAAGTTGCGTACACCGCTTCGGCGCAGATCGTGAAAGAGCAAGCCCACATACTTGTGTTGCTGATGCTTCCACTCTTCGCCGCAAGCGGAACAGCGACTCTTCGCGTCGATCGTCTCTTCTTTCAGTTCGGGATAGCAAGCAGGGCAGACGAGCTCGCCGAGTCCTACTGCGCAGCACACCTTCGCCCATCTTCTCCGGAACCCTCGTACCGGTTCTTGGGGAAGTTCAGGCTTGGTCGCGGGCCGCGTGAAGACGTAATCGTTCTTCTGCTTGCCAATGACAGACGCCGTCAACAGAGTGGCTACTTCGTCTGTCATCGGCGCGATCCTCGCCTCATCGTTTTTTGTTGTGCCTGCGTCTAACCGAATCTGCCGCGAAGCTAGATCCACCTGGCGCACGCGCAAGTTGAGCAATTCACCTTTGCGGAAAGCGAAGCTATACGCAGTCGTGAGCAGAGCACGAAACCACAACCCTTCCTTGTTGCATTCACGTGCCAGCCGAGTGTATTGATCGTCCGTGAGAAAGCCCTTGCGGGCTGGACTTTCTTTGTACATCGACATAACCGGACAGGCTCTGACTTTGGGTGGTGTGGACCTCATCGCCAGATGAGATGCAACCAGCTCGGTGTCCAAAACGCCGAGCGAGTTCAGTCAGCTTCTGGCGCAGTTGACCGACCTAACTTCTCGTGGCTGCATCGCTTCTGTCCGGGCATGTGCCGGGCTGAGGCGTTCGCAGTGCGGCGCTGGTTGCGGCGTTCGACAGGCGCGCTGGAGGTGGAAGCCAGTGTCCTACGGTCCGGCAAGAACTTCGGTAGTGGGTCAGTTCGCTCGGTGCACGTTGGGCGTTCTGGTTTCAGCGGTGCTGCCATCTGATCAGCGACCTGTCGTTTCGCGGAAAACTGGAGGTGCGCCAAGCGATTAACGCAGTCACCGGAACTCGGCGTTTTGGACTTTGTCTTTTCCCTTCCCAAGAATGTTTTTAAGCAGCTGCATCGCAACTGACCCTACTGTAGAGCAAGCTCGGCGCTTTCCTGTCCGCTGTTCGGACGTTCCAGAGTGTCGTACAGCGGCTGGGCTGGCCAAGCTTGAGTTGGCTCGTGTGCGACCGTAGCAGCCAGGATGCGGACGTTCGGATTGTGGGAGAGCGTGAGCGTCTTTGCGCCAGCCGGGATATCCACCGGGTAGACGAAAAGATAAGAATAACGGTATGCCTCGTTAGCGGCTGCCGAGTCGTGGCGGTGCGACGCAAACCATCCGATATCAGCACGCTTGACGAAGGCCGGACGAAGCCCGATCATTTCGGCGTATTCGTTCAAGCGAACGCGCGGCGGACCTCCGCTGCCCGGTCGCGCTGGCATTTGCTCTTCGGCTGTTTTCCAGATACGGTCGTCCCACTGGCCGACGAATCCTGTCCATTCCTCGATTCTCAGGTGCAAATCCTGATCCCGGATTTTGAAGGTAGTGTCCTGGTCGCCGTTGGCTGCCGCGGCTAGCAAGTAGAGACGGTTGAAGTTACCCGCAGGAAGATGGACGGTCTGTCCAGCGGCGGTTACCGCGTTCGGTTTTGGTCCCCCGGCCGCAGCCAGCGTGAAGCTGATGCCCGCATAATCGACTTTCTCGGGCAGCATCTCGGCAGGTAAAGCTTTGCCTTGAGGCGAGAAATTTGGTCGGTCGAAGTTGCAGTCGAAGCAGCCGCTCGCTGGCTTGCTGTCGAGACTCGCTACTGAGGTGTCATACGGCAGATTCACTGGCGCGAATTGCAGTGGAGCGACCTTTTTCGGGGCGGCCGCAAGTCTCACGGCGAAGCTGCGCGGCTGGTATGCGGTTAAAGAAGTCACGAGATCTCCACTCTGGATCATCGCGGAACCAAGCGGCTGCTCTTGCCCGTTTATCTCGCGCGCTGCAGTGAGTGGCGCCGCGAAATGGATGTGAATGTTGTTTGCAGGTTTTCCGTCTAGCTCGACCACGCGGACCACGATCTCGTCGCTCTGTTCGGCCTTCTTCAGCGCCAGCATACGCACACGGTTGTTGTCGATTCTCGCGAGAGAGAACTCCTTGCCCAAAAATCCCGGATGCTTGGTGCTTTCAAAGGCAACCAGGGGATCGTTCAGCCGATGTGCTTGCCAGTCGGTTTGACCTTGCCGCCAATCGCCGTCGTGGCCGGCCAGGCCAAAGTTGATGTCGTGATGCCCGATGTCCTGCGTGCCCTGATCGGTGTAGCCGCCGCGAGTTCCCGGAGTTCTGATCAGAGTCAAGCGAATGGTGTTGTCGCTGGGCTTGTCGGAACCGTTTTTGCAGTCCGCGAGCACGGTGGCGCCATAACTTCCACTTTGCTCTGTGAGATCGACCCACTGATGCGAAGCAACCTCGAACTGGCGCTCATCTTCGGTGGGGCGCTGAATGGTGCCGATATCCCAGTTGTAGGTCGCCATCCGATTCGTCGCGCTTAGCGGGAACGTGGCTTTCAGATTGGCTTCCTTTGTTTTCCAATCGATGGCATTGACAAATTCGACGCGATTACCGGCGTTGCCCGCCGCCAGACGGACCTGTTGTACAAATTTGGAGCCTTCGGTTTCGCGTTCGACCTGAACTGCGACCCGTGCCGGGCCATTTTCGACCACTGTGATCTTTGGCGATCCGCTCACATACGAGCGTGGAGGCCGCTGTTCATCCGCGAAGTCCATGTTCCATGCTGGCCAGTGTTCAGGATTGTCGGTCGATATAGCGAGCCGCATTGGCCCAGACAAGAGTTCGCGATTGAGCTTTTTGTCAAAGATGCTGGAAACGTCGCCGTTCTGATCGAGCTTTACCGTGTATCGGGCGTTTTCAAGTGAGGACTCGGACACTTTCAGTTCCGACGAGGCCGAGCCACCTTCGCCTGGTCTCACGTCGAACACCGAGTAGCCAACCGACGGCACGCTGGCCAGAAAGAGAATCTTGGTAACTCCGTCTTTTTCTCCAGCAAGTTGCGCGGGAAGTTCTTTACCATCCGGACCGGTCACACCCACGCCTGAAGGGGTCCCATTGGGGAAACGGATCGAAGCTTCAACGACATCGGAGCGTGCGATGTTAAGCGGGTTATAGACGACGATAGGAGTGCCTTGAGTCTGCGTGTCCATCGCCGAGGCAACCGCATCCGTGGCGCTCGCGAGGACGCCGGCGAATTGGTTCATCGCGATGACGTCATCGTTCCACGCAAACTCAAACGCCTTTGGAGTCGCCGTTCCAGGAAGAATGTCGTGGAATTGGCCACCCATCACGAGCGTCCAGGCTGCGTTCAAACGCTGTTGCGGATACGATCTACCGCCTAACCACGCAGCGGCGGCGGAAGCCTTTTCGGCGGCATCGGCGAGCAGTTCATTCTTGCGAATCCAACGCTTCTGGTATGCCTCGGAGGTCAGAGAGCCGGCAGAGTGGTTGATGAGTTCGAGGTCTCCCTTATACCGGGGCATGCGGTCGGTTTTGCAGCACTTGAGGATGTCCTCGAACATCTGATCGGCTCTCGACCACACGACCTGAATTGGGCCATCGCCAACTTGCGCTGGGGCAGACTGGGCGACGCCCGGTTCTTCATCGGACTCCCACTCACGCGGACGAGCTGGCGGCGCCGGGATTACGGTTTTACTCTTCGTGACGATCGCCTCCATCAATTTGACGGAGGATTCGTTTGGCGCGCCGCCGATGTCGCCCGTTCCGACATAGTGATAGTCCGCCTTGATTCCTGTAATGTCACCGTTGATTTGAATGCGCTTTACCCAGTCCTCCTTTGGGCGCGCGCGAAACGCGTTCTCCTGCGCTGTCAAATTGGGATCCGGCGGAGGCGGTGGCGGGGGTGTCTTGCTGAGATCGTAGCTTACCTGGCTGCCATAAGTGAGAGGATTGAGAGCGGCGATCACCGTGCTTCCATCTGTGCCCTCCCAGATTCCCACATTAAATGGAATGCCTTCGGGCGTTTTCTCCGGAGAGTCCGGGCCGCCAACATGCGGAGCAGGCTGCCATGCTGCCGAAAGTTTTTGCGTAGAGAATCCTTTCACTCCGGCGTGATGCAAAATGCTCGGCAGAGAAGCGGGAAAACCAAAGCAGTCCGGCAGCATATATTCGTGGCTGGCTACGCCGAACTCGCGCCGAAAGAAATTGTTGCCGTACAGAACCTGGCGGATGATTGATTCGGCACTGGGCGAGTTCACGTCGCCTTCTTCCATTGAGGAGCCGGCCGGGAACCAGCGGCCAGCAGCCACGTACTGCTTCAGCTTGGCAAAATCGGCAGGAAAGTATTCCTTCATGAGACGGTAGCGGTTTGCGCCTGTGAAGTTAAAAATGTAATGCGGATACTTCTCGAATAAGACAAAGTTATTCCGCATCGTCTTGCTCAAATACTCCTGGATACTTTGGGGATATTCCCATCGCCATTCGGTATCTAAGTGTGCGTAGCCGACATTGTAGAGCGTTGGCTGCTTTGTCAAATCGGGAGACGTAGGCGTGGTTGAGGTCTTGCTTTGAGACGTGGAATCTGACTTCGCAGGGGTTTGCGCAGCTGTGCACAGCTGCAGGCCCAGGACTACAAACAGCAGCAGCAACCGCTGCTTGGTCTTTGACATTTGTAGCTCTCCATGGATCGTCTGAATTCAGAATTGGATGAACGAATGTATTTCAGTTTCATTGTAGACGGATCTGGGGAAGGCACAGATTTATCCCTGCCCTAAGCCATTTGGTTATCTGGCTTGAGCCGCTGAGGTAGGCGCCATCCAAAACGCGGAAAACTAAAACACGCCTTAGATGGCGCGACTCAAGTCTTGCCTTTTCCTAAACCCAGTCACATCGACAGCGAAGCATATTAGCCGAACAACAAGAGTTGATCAGCTCGACTTTAGGTTCAGAATTCGGCTCTCAGCGAGAGTTGCAGGTTGCGCTCGCTGCCCTTGGTAAGTACCTTCCCGAATGTGGATGCGTTGCTGGGATCGAGCTGGAGGCCGCCGCCGCTAACGCCGCCCCAGTTCGGATGGTTCCACAGGTTGAACGCCTCCGCACGGAATTGGAAGTTCACCCGTTCATTCACTGGAATCCGTTTGAACAACCCCATATTCCAGTTCTGGAATCCGGGCATATAGATCAAATCGCGGACTCGCTGCGCATTGAACGTTCCCTTAGCAGGGGCAGTGAAGTCGGAAGCGCAACAGACCCACTGACCGTTCGTTCCAAACGTGTGCGGCTTGCTCAACTTGCCGTCCCACGCAAAATACTGACCATTGACACCGCAACCGAAGTTTGAGTCCAGTCCCACGCCAGCGAAGTCCTTGGCTTGGGCTGCGCTGCACGGGTTGCCGCTCTGGAACTGCGTGATGCCGCTGAGCTGCCAACCGCCGAGCACTTTCCCAACGACGCTAGACTGCTTCCGGAAAAACGGAAGCTCGTACAAGTAGTTGATCATCACCATGTTCCGCGTATCGAACTCCGACGGCCCCCACATGAAGCTGGTGTCGTACGTATCGGGAACGACATCGCGCTGGTTCGAGCCACTATCCATGCTCTTGGAATACGTATACGACACACCAATCATGAGACCGTTCACAAAACGACGACTGAAGTTTGCCTGCAAGGAGTTGTAAAGCGAACTGGCCACGTTATCGGTCTCGCGGATCGAGCCAAAGCCCTTGTAGGGCCTCAGAGCATCGACGTTCTTGACGGCGGGATTCGCCAACACCGTAGCGATCGTCGGCTGGTTGATGTTCGCCTCGCGCTGCAGGTGCAACCCGCGGCGGCCGACGTAACCAATGCTTACAAGCGACTTCCAGGGCAACTGACGCTCAAAGGAAGCGTTCCAGTTCCAGGCTTCGGGATTGCGGAAATTCTTACTTTGCGTAGTTACGACGAGCGGAATAGCAGCAGCCGTGCTCGGCCCAAGGGCGTCGACCGAACCGTTTGTCAGGCTCGCGCTTGGCTGAAAGGGTGGATTGCCCCCGAGGAACACTGAGTCGCTAACGCCCAGGCGGGTATAGAAACGCCCTGCACCGGCGCGTACGACGGTCTTATCGTTCACCTGGTAAGCAACACCCAGCCGTGGCTGAATGTCGTTCCATTGAACGTCCGAGTAGTGGCTCGACACTCCACGGAACAGGAAATTCCACTGAGTTGTATTGGCTTCCGGAACGTGGTTCTTGGCGTCAGACGAGAATCCGCTGCCGGGAATGACCATGCCGTTATAGAGTTGCTGCAGCGTTGGAGTGCCAAGAATCAATCCAGTATTGGGATCAACCGTTACCGCCTGCGACGGATCGTAGAACTGCGGATCGAACACGGCCTGATTTCCCCACCAGGTGTGGTATGGAACGATGACTGTGTAGCGCACTCCAGGTGTAAGCGTGAGCTTCTGGGTCACCTTCCACGTATCTTGCGCGAAAGCATCCCACATGCTCCCGCGGAAGATGGTGTAGGCGCGGTGGCCGATTTCTGAATAGCGATCGAACAGACCGAGAGCAGCGTTTGCAGCGGCCACTCCCGTTCCCCCCGCGCGGCTGTCTAGGAACTGGAATTGACCATTCTGATTATTGGTACAAGTCGAGCAAGCCTGTACGTTGATTTCATCGTTGTCATTCTCGCCCGAGTACTCGTACGAGGCGCCGAATTTCCAGGTGTGGTTTCCTTTCACCCAGGTGAAGCTGTCGGAAATGTCTCCAATCGGCCCGGCCGAATGCGAGGGATACGGTCCACCGTTTAGTGTGGACATTTTCGTCATGTTTACACTGGGGATGCGGTTTGGCAGCAACTTCCCATCACTGAAGATGTAGTTGTAGTTTGTGCCATATAAGCCAGGGCCCTGCGCTGCGCCTTTGGTGCGATCCAGGAAGTGCGCTGCGTCCACCGGAATGCGCACCACGTCCTGACTATAGGTCAGTAACACCTCGTTCACCTTTGTTGGACTGATTGCCCACGTGTGATTGAGCGAGTAGGTGTAATTGGGCCGATTAAAATACTTCGGCGTTTCATTGGTATTGCCATCCAGGGGCTGGTACTCGAACCACGCGTAATACATGCGGCGGAAGCGCACGCGCTGGTTGTCAGTAATGTTCCAATCCAGTGAAAGCGTGTCCTTCCGCTGGTTCTGCGGGTGCGGCGCGTAGAAAGTCCAGTTGTTATTGTTGATCGGCACCGTGAGGTTCGGCACCGGCCAGGCGTTCAAAATACCCAGCCCATTCTTGCTAACCCGCGCTACGGGAATCACGTTCGGGCAGGTAGCAGCACTCGTGCAGGCGGGGCTGTAATTGGGATCCGCAGGATTGGACGACGCGACGAACTGCGTACCCGTGGTCGGATCGTTAATGATTCCGGTGGTGGCGCTGTAGCCCCAGATATTGCCGGGGACCAATAGATCTCTGAAGTCGCCCTGGCGCATTGCCAGCGTGGGGACCGCCAACGACTGGTTATCGGTAAAGACACGTCTCACCCACTCCTGTCCCCAGTAGAAGAATAGTTTCGTCTTGTTGGAGTTGAAATGGTCGGGGATGTAAACAGGCCCACCGATGTTGTAGCCGAACTGGTTGTAATGATCCGGAGCTGTGACGAAGCGGGTAAGCGGGACCTGATTGCGTGACCATGAATTAGAGTTGAAAATCGTGTTACGGACATATTCGAAGGCGGCGCCGTGGAAAACCTGCGTACCGCTCTTGGTAACCAGGCGAATCTGTCCGCCAGATGAGCGGCCATATTCTGCCCCATAATCGGCTGTGAGGATCTGAATTTCCTGCGTCGAGTCCACGTCAGCTTGGCCGAGAACGGCGCCGTTGGAGCGGGTGCGCATGGCCACAGCGCCATCGTAGGTCACCACGCTTTCGGGGGTACGCGCGCCGTTGATGTTGGTCGATAATCCTCCCACACCGATGGAGAGGCCGACAATGTTGGTGCCACGGACGCCGGGAACCAGGTTGGCCATGAAGATCGGGTTGCGACCGTTGAGCTCGAGTGCGTCAATCTGCTCGCGAGTGACCACCTTTTGTACGGACGCTGATTCGGTTTGCAGTTGCACCGCCGAGCCTGAAACTTGGACAGTTTCCGTGGCTGCGCCGACGGACAGCGTTTCATCAACAACGAGATTGCTGGCAGGATCGAGTTTGTTGTCGGCGCTCTGAAACTTTTCGAATCCGGGCGCCTCGGCAATGACCGTGTACAGGCCAGGTGGGACATTGGTGATGGCGTAGTATCCGGACTCGTTGGTCGTCGTCGTGCGCTGGAGTCCGCTCTTGTTCTGAACACTCACTTTGGCATTGGGAATGGTCGCGCCCGTCGGATCTTTAATAAAGCCTGAGATCCTGCCGAGATCGGATTGGGCGAAGGCAGTCGTCGCAGTCAGAGTGATTACGAATGCCAGGCATGCGAAGAAGCGGGGGCAACGGCTGATTTTTGTGGCCATCTCAGTCCTCTCTCTAGTCGTAGTGGTTTTAGTTTGGAACTCGGAACCCGCTTGAGAAGCCCGCACTCTGCCCCGCGAAACATGAGGTAGCGGAGTTTCGACGGCTACACCTTGGCTGCCTCGGTGCAAAAACTGAGGAAAGCACGCCACAAGGGGGGCAAGGTACACCACTTCCCGAAAATTTGCAATAGGAAATCCGATGTGCGGATGCCCAGGCGTTCCGGCGGGATGCATTTCAAAGCTTGCGGATTTCCGCCACGGAATCTTCGCGATCGGATTGCAACGTGCGATGCTCACGACCACGATTGCGACCTTCTTTTTCAGATCATTTTGAAAGGCTCGAAGAGCTCGAGATCCTTCTGGTGACGGTCTTTCATTTGGAGCGTCCAGGCACCGCCGCGACAGCGCTCCAAATGAAATTTCGATTGGAATTGACCGATAGAGATTGGCTGCCGAGTCCCCGTCGCGGAGCATGCCAACCGTGCCAGTCCGGCATGCGGCTGTCGCGCTTGTCGGAATGTCTGGGTCCTTTCTGGTCTGGCATTTTGTGCTCTGACTCCGCTTTGCCGCAGACTACGTGTGATATGGCCGATCCAAACAGTTGCACGAGCTTGCAACGCCACACCCACCCAACAGCGTCTAATTATCGGGCTTTGAGGCTCGCAAAAAACTTTGGTGGACGGCCTTTCAGCCGTACAATATCAAGAACCGCCTGGGAGCTAACGCCATGGCCGCGGAAAATCCACAATCTGCAAATCCTCTCTCGAACTTGGATCAATGGGATGACTTCATCGAACGTCGCTACAAAGAGGGAAAATCTGAGTCCGAATTCCGCCAGTACGATGCCCAGGCCAACCCACGCGTTGCGGAGTTCTACCGTAACAATCACGAAAAGCAAACCGTCGAGTACGTCCTGAGCAAAAAAAACTGTACTTCGGGCTGACGCGCCGCAAGAAGAGTATCTGGGAAGCCGCAGAATACCTGAACACTCTCATGTATGACAGCGATCCCGATACCGACCTCACTCAGATCGAGCACCTCCTGCAGACTTCCGAGGCCATCCGCAAAGACGGTCATCCCCCCTGGATGGTGCTTGTTGGTTTCATCCACGACCTCGGCAAGTGCCTTTGCCTGTACGGAGAGCCACAGTGGGGTGTCGTGGGGACACCTTTCCGGTAGGATGTGCCTGGTCCGATCAGGTCGTCTTTCACGAATACTTTCACACCAATCCCGACGCGAACGTTCCCGAATTTCGGACGAAGTACGGCATCTACCAGCCCCATTGTGGTCTGGAAAATGTGCACATGTCATTCGGACACGACGGATACATCGCGGAAGTGATGAAACCTTATCTTTCCGACGAAGCACTCTACATGCTCCGTTTTCACTCCTTTTATGCCTGGCATCGTCACGGAGCCTATCAACATCTTGAGAATACGAAAGACAAGGCGATGCTGGAATGGGTCAGAAAGTTCAATCCCTACGACCTGTATTCGAAGGGACACTCCAAACCGGACTGAAACAATTGAAGCCCTATTACGACGATCTCTTCGCCGAGTTCTTACCAGACAAGATATCCTGGTAGCAGAAATTGTAAGAGCGAGTGATGCTCGAATTCGCTGACGTTCGCGCCAAAGAATACAAGTGAACGATTAGCATTTGATCATGAGCCTTTAGTCCCCTGGGATGAAATGGCTGTTCATTGCACTGTCGAACAGCGACCTCGTTGTTGCGTCCGAATCAACCGGCTCAACTGCTCGTACTGATCTGACGCGATGAAGTCGGCACCTTCGCGAATGGCCGCCGCCCAACGCGGGCAAGCCGCATCCAACGAGCCGAGGTTGTATCCATCGAGCCAGCCGTTCTCCTTGAATTGTTCGCTCGTCCCACCGTCGAGCGTGTAGAACCGAATCCAATATCCAAGCTCGTGAGCGCGCGCGATCAGCGACTGCATTCGTGTCTCTTTCGCCGGTGTCCACTCACCCGCGCGATTCTGTCCTTCAGGTTCAACGATCGGCCAGGCGAAGTTCACCCAGCGACGATAATTGCTAACCGGTTGGGCCAGTAACGCTTCCGGTGAGGCGAGGTCATCATGAACCTGGTGATGCGCCGCGCCGAATGCGAGCACCGGCGCATTCGGCGACAGTTCGTCAAAGAATATCTTCCGCTGGATATCCGCATCCCCAGTGAGGACCAGCACGGGGCCAACGTGTAACGGCTGCACCGTATCGATCGAGTTGCCGCGTTCAGCAGTAGTGAGCCAATCGCGATATTTAGTGAGTATGTCTTTCGTGGCGCGCACTAATTCCGCATCATCACTCTTCAGGTCCAGGTTCAGAACGACCAGCGGCCATTGGGCTCGATTTCCCTTTCGCAGCGCTTGTTCTATGTCGGCGCGAATCCCATCAAAGAAATAGGACTCCAGCGTCGGCTCCGTTCCATCGACTTCCGACTTGTGGCTCACTACTACCCGCACTTCTTTTCTCGTAGGATCGCGATAAAGCGCGAGATCCTGTTCGATAGCGAGCGGTGTTCCAGCTGACAATGCTCTTCTGATGCGATCGCTCCATCGTCCCTCGTATGGATAGCAATTGTGAGCATCCATGAGGACGCGATGCCCGGGTAGCCATGCGCTGCTTCCCTGTTGCACCGTCTGCGAACAACAGAAATTGATATAGATCGGGTTGCCGATCAGAACAGTGTGGCCGCCTTGGTCGCGGACAGTTACTCGTATCCAGTGCCGACGACCGTCGCTTGTGACCTTGAAAGTACGCCTATCGTCGTCGGATGCGATCGTAGGCGCACTCAAGAGATCTGTTTTCTCGCCGTCACGAATCACCTCAATCCAATCGCTCTTCGCATGCGCGACCCGCAACGAGAATCCGATCGTCTCCTGTGCCTGAACGTTGACGTTATCACCCATCCGGGCGCTCGTCTTGCCCAACGTCGCAGTCAGTTCCAGCATTCGGTCCCGTGTTCCCTGCAAGTCGATAAATACGTGTCCCGCGCGAATGCCGGCCAGGATCTCGCGCTCCGAGAGATCGTTCGCGTACACCACGGTCGTCGGATGCCCAATCGCACCGCGCTCTTTCTCCGGAAGATCGGCATTATGGTTGTCGCTGCCGCCGATGCCGGCCAGCCGAAACCCCTTGTTTAACGATTCCGTCCAGAACTCGACGCCATACTGGGTGCCTGAATCTCCGCTGTTCACCGCTTCCACGGCCTGCACCAGGTTGAGATCGGCTGGCGGATTTGGTGTCCAGCCGCATCCCATGCAGAATTCGCCCGTAGGCGCATTGGGATGGTTGATCGAAATCAGTCCGCCTGTCTCCTTTACCTCTCGAAGCAGAGCATTCATATCGGGAACTTCCGGCGTACCCACGCGAAAGTCGATCTGACTGTCTGTACCGAAGACGTTAGCGTGCCCCTGGAATGTGGTGATTTCGCGTCCGTGCATCAGGAGCAGGTTGTCATAGTACGGAGCGAGTTCACGCAACTGCTGGAAGTGCGAAACGTCATTGTGATCGGTAACGGCAACGAAATCGAACGTCCTCGCGCTGGCGGTCTCGAGCGTCTTGAACAGTGGACATGGCACCTTCACGCCCAACTTGCTTTGGCAACTTCCGTCGCTGCTGCCAGTGTGCATGTGGAGATCGCCGCGATACCATCCCGGTCCACGCCTTGCCGGACCGAACGCCGAATCCGCAAGCTGCTGCTCCAGCGTTCGGCTGAAGTAGATCCGCGCGTGATATTCGGATTTCGACTGCGGACGAATGTTCGGAATCCCGATGATCAACTTCCAGGTTCCGGGAGTGATTACGCCCGGCAAGTAGGAGGGCGTTGCGTCCGTCTCCGAGATCGTGAAATGTGATTTGTCTCCGCCACTCCAGCCGCGAAATCCGCGCGGATCATAGATACCGAGATCCAGCGCAGTCTTCTCGTCTTTTCCCGTGTAACTGAAATTAACAGTAATTCGCGACACATCTTGTGGGACCTCAAACGGCAGGAGCCTGTAGTTGTGGCTTTCGCTGCCGTCAATCGTTCCCTCAAGGCGAACGTCGGGTTTCCGCTCTTGCGCTCTGGCAAACACGGCTAAAAGTAGGATGCCAATCAGCTTTACGTTGCTCCGTCTTGGTGAATGTGTGAATCTCAACAATGCTGACCTACTTCTGCAAGAAACTGTGCCTTTCTAGATTGCCTTGGTTCGGCCACTACTCACCATCACTTCTTGCTAGGATCGAAGCGCGTGGGAACAGGCTCCGTCTGCCACCTTGGAAGACGTAGGGGTGCAAAACCTACCCCCGGTGTTTTTGTTGCCGATTCTCACCATATCACGCAAAGGCTTACAGCTTTTTAGTAGTTGACGTTTTGGGTTTTTCCGAGTGTTTGCGCGGGTACAAGACATCTGGGGAATAGGATAGATATGCGTTCCGCGAGCGAAACACTCTCGCGGTCTTGTGTGTAGCGAGCAGAAATGCTGCCCGAAGTCTGCCCGATGCCCCGAAACAGGTCGTCACCGAACGTCACGGAATGCACTTCCAGAAAAAATGCAGGGTGCTGCAAACACTGATGGATAGGGGCTAAGAAAGTAGGCGCGGAGGTTTTCTAATCCGGCGGTTGCAGGTTCGAATCCTGCCGCGCCTACCAACCCTCCCCTTAGAATGTCTTCCCTTGGGACGGTTCAAAGCCGCCAGTTGAGAAATTGAGGGTGGCGTCAGGTTTCGGGCCCGATATCCCTCGGTCTTTGAGATCGGTTATTTACCTCGTCCCTTGCAGTTGTTGAACTTAAAGGCGCCAATTCGAGTCGCCCAGTTGAAACTTCCGGTGGTCCCGTAATATTCGTTGGTATACCAGAAGGTACAGTCGTCGGTCGGATCGACTGACATCGAACTGTAGTCGCCCCAACGTTTAAAGGAATTGACTTGTACGCCGCTGCCGTTCACTAAGACCAGCGGTCCGAACATGGCGCCTGCTGGATCAGTGGGAGCGCGGCCGGCTATGTACACGCTGGGGAAGAAGGTATGGCTGGAGACGCTGAATCCGAGCGCAATGTTGCCAGTTTTGTCCATGGCCACGCTGCCCAGCCAGTAGTTCACCTCGGGATCAATCAGGGTTGCCTGCTGATAGACGAATGGGTTCGCGGGGTTTCGGATCTCATACCAGCGCACACCTGCGAGCGGTCCGCTCGAGACCGTGTGGTTGACGACCGGGGACTCATGGTCGCCGAAATTAGGATAAGCGAGGCGGAACATCACGCGGTCCGCCAGTCCATCCAGTTTCTCGCCCGGCTGCGGTTCGGGAATGCACGCCACGGTCGCCGCGCGCGCGCAAATTTCGCTGTAGGGGGCCACAGCTATTGTTCGACCGGTGAAGCTTGACATCGCCGGATTGCTGAAGTCTACATGAAAGCTGAAGAAGTTAAGGTCTGTGGAATCGGCAAGGCCGACCATATAATTTGGCGCGCCCGACGGCGGCAGCGTGCTGCCATCAAGGTCGGCAGGAAGAAAGCTGGAGACTGTGGACGGCTGCTGGTAGCAGACTTCTGTTGCGGTTTCATCGCCGGCGAGCATGGCGTTGCGGTCAAAGGCACAGGCTCGTGCCCCGGCGAAGCCGCGGCCCGTGAATATATTCACAGTGTTGTAGTATGCGCCGGCCAGACCCCCCATTGCGGATAATCGGGGAAGTCCGAGCCGAAGTCGAACTCGTAGAGGTTATAGGCGCCGGTGGCATCGGAGGTGGTGGAGACGGCCACGCACTCTGCCGTATGGGTGGACGTGCTGTCATATTCCAATTGGGTCACGAGCCAGCGTCCGGCCAAGTGGTCACAAAGGACTACGGGATCCCCACCGTCGGCATAGGACGGTGTTCCTCCGCCGAACTCACAGAGTCCGCCGAAGCCGGTCCAAACCTTATGGATCGCCTGGGGTCCGAATTGCAATGCGCCGCTTGACTTGTCGTAGACCGCGATTGTCACATTGACGATCTGAACGAATTGCGTGGCGCCGACGGCGCCATTCGTGTCGGGAGGAACAAACGCGAAACCAAACAGGTTCACATTGTCCTGCGCGCTCTGCCCGTCGAAGTTTTTGAGGAAGCCGGTGACGCCGGTAAGAGGGCCGGCGAATGGCGCTGCGAACGGATCGGAGTTGGAATTGGTGATCATGGGACCGGTAGAACGCGCCGTGGGACTCTGGCTGCTGCCCCCAACGCTGGCTGAAGAGGCATCAATATTGATTTGCAAGAGCGGCGGCGAAACTGCGTGGCGGGAACTTTTGGTTACATTTGGATTGGCGGCGAAAGCGAGAGAAGCTGACAGTACAAAGGCTGATGAAAGCGCTAACCCACGGGCCACTGAAACTTTCCTGATAGGAAACATTTTGCCCCTGATGGCGATCGAAGAGAGAGGGATTCTATCCGCGGGGCAAAAACATTGCAAATCCGCTCCCAGCAAGCGAATTGACGAAGCTCCAGCCCCAATCCGCCGTCGGCGCGTTGCCATTCTCCACGGCGGCGCGATAAGATAACCCGTACACGTCTTCTCCGCTCCGATCCCAGTAATTTTTTGATGAATTAGTCCTTGCGAGCGAAGAGTGTGCGACGCGGGCGCAGCGCAGACATCTGCCTGCTTGAATCTTCCTGACGGAGTTGACATTGACAAAAGGCAGGACTGCGGTGATCGTCGGCGCCCAGTGGGGCGATGAGGGCAAAGGGAAGATCGTCGACGTGTTGTCGGAGAACTTCTCGGTGGTGGCCCGCTATGCGGGGGGGCACAATGCGGGCCACACGGTCATCATCCGCGGCAAAAAGTTTATTCTGCAGCTGGTTCCGTGCGGCGTGTTGCGTGACGGTTGCCGCAGCGTGATTGGCAACGGCGTAGTGCTCGATCCGCTGGCATTCTTGAAAGAGGCCGGCGCACTGCGCGAGGCGGGAGTAAACATCGACGGGCATCTATTTGTTTCCAATCGCGCTCATGTGATCCTGCCGTATCACCGCATGATTGAACTGGCGGCGGAGAATGCGCCGGGACGCGTGAAGATTGGGACCACGTCGCGCGGCATTGGCCCCGCCTATGAAGACAAGATGGGACGACGCGGGCTGCGAGTGGCGGATCTACTGGATCTTCAGCTTCTAAAAACGCATATCGAGAATGCGGTGCGCGAAAAGAACATGATTGCGCACGCGCTCTTCAACACCGAACCACTCGATGCCGACAAGATGTATACCGAGTATGCGCAAGCGGCGGCGAAAATCGCGCCCTTCGTCTGCGACACGGCGGTCTTGCTGAATCATGCGTTGAACGATGGCGAATCGATTCTGTTTGAAGGTGCGCAGGGGACGATGCTCGACATCGACCACGGGACCTATCCCTTTGTGACGTCTTCCAGCGCGACTTCGGGCGGCGCGGTCATTGGTACTGGCGTCGCGCCCAATGCCATCGATTCCGTCATCGCAATCACCAAGGCCTACTGTACTCGCGTGGGCGAAGGCCCGTTCCCCAGCGAAGATAAAGGCGAGTCAGGGGACAATCTGCGCAAACGCGGTAGTGAATACGGCGCGGTGACGGGGCGCCCGCGGCGCACGGGATGGCTTGACCTGCCGCTGCTGCGCTACTCGGGCATGATCAATGGCACTTCGTGGCTGGTGGTTACGAAGCTTGACGTCCTCGATGAACTCGCCGAGATTCCCGTCTGCGTCGGATACAAAATCGACGGGAAGAATGTGAGCGACCCGCCCGCACAGGCCAGCGAGTACGAAAAGATCGAGTGCATTTACAAAAAGCTGCCGGGATGGCGTACATCGACGGAGGGTGTCACGGAATATTCCAAGCTGCCCCAAGCGGCGCGTCAATATTTGGCATTCGTCGAGGAAGAAGCCGGAGCGAAGGTTGGCATGGTCTCGACTGGTCCAGACCGCAGCCACACGATTCTCGTGGATGAATTCGTTTCGGAGTTGAAGATGGCCGCGAAAAAAGCCTAGAATTGCTTCCCCGAACGACCAGCTAGCGGGGAGGAGCGAAACGATGGTGGTATTGGCAGTGACCTGGATGGCGAAAGTGGGGCATGAAGCCGAAGTTGCCGCGCTTTTTGAAAAGTTGACCGAACAGTCCCGCAAAGAGCCGGGATGTGCCATGTACCAGGTGCATCGGCATAAGACCGAGCCGCGCCGCTTCTTCATCTACGAGCAATACAAAGATGACGCCGCGCTAGAGGCGCACCGCGGCGCGCCGCATTTTCTACAACACGCCCGTAAAGATCTGCCAAAAGTTGCAGACCGTGTGGAAGGCCATTTGTTTGAGCCGCTGGGGTAGTTTATGTGGCGCGGTCGCCCCCGCCCGCGGTTTGTCTGTAAAGCAATTTGTGCCGAGCAGTTGATCATTTTCCCTTGTCGATCATCAACTCACCCCCCGAAGCGTAACTCTCCTTCGAGACCTCGTTGAACATCACGATGATTCCTTCACGCCGCGCTCCAGCTTCTTCCACCAACGCGTCGGTGATCCGTTTCGCGATCTTGCGCTTTTGCTCGACAGTGCGGCCTTGCAGCATCGTGATTTGGACTACGGGCATGAGATGACTCCCTGAGGTGCCGGTATTCGTTCTATCTCGGCGGCGGTTGCCTGCGGGCATTCGCCCGCACTTTGGGCCGCCGGGACGGCGGCGCTACGATTACTGCGCTAGTTCGTATCCTGCGAAGAAAAAGCTTAGCTCGAAGCGTGCCGTATCTTCCGCGTCGGAACCATGAATTGCGTTGTGCTCGATGTTGGTTGCCCACTTTTTGCGGATGGTGCCTTCCTCGGCGTTGGCCGGGTTGGTTGCGCCCATAAGCTTGCGCAGATCGGCAATGGCGTTTTCTTTTTCCAGGGCCAGCACTACGATCGGGCCGCTCGACATGAAGTCAGTGAGGGTGTTGAAAAATGGCCGGGCAGCATGCACGGCGTAGAACTGCTCCGCTTGATGCTTGGAGATTTCCAGCATCTTCATGGCGAGGATGCGGAAGCCGTTTTTCTCGAACTGCTCGATGATGTCGCCCACGGCATTCTTGCGGACAGCGTCAGGTTTAACGATGGTGAAGGTGCGTTGCAGAGTTTTCATAGGATAGGTCGTTGGTCCTTGGTCGTTCGTCGTTGGCCTGGATTATCGAATCAGTTATTCCCCAAAACGTTTGTCATTCCGAGCGAAGCGAGGAATCTGCTGCCCCTCGACACTGGGACTGGAAACTAAACGCTCACTCCGACCGCGGCCGCCAGGGTCTCGCCGATCGCTGCAGGAGACTTGGCTACGCGAATTCCAGCCGCTTCCAGCGCTTTCATCTTTTCCGCGGCGGTGCCTTTGCCGCCGGAGATGATCGCTCCCGCGTGCCCCATGCGTCGTCCGGGCGGCGCGGTCTGCCCGGCGATGAAGCCTACGACCGGCTTTTTCATGTGAGCCTTCACAAACTCGGCGGCGGCTTCCTCGGCGTTGCCACCAATTTCTCCGATCATGATGACGGCTTCGGTCTCGGGATCGCGATTGAATAAGTCCAGAGCATCGATGAAATTCGTACCGATAATGGGATCTCCGCCAATGCCGATGGCGGTCGATTGTCCAATGCCGCGCTGCGTGAGTTGATGAACCGCTTCGTAGGTCAGCGTGCCCGAGCGGGAGACGATGCCAATCGATCCTTCTTTGTGGATCGAGGCGGGCATGATGCCGATTTTGCATTTGCCGGGCGAAATGATTCCCGGGCAATTCGGTCCGATCAGGCGCGAGCGCCGGTTCTGCAAGAATTCCCAGGCTTTTACCATGTCGAGCGTGGGAATGCCCTCGGTGATGCAGACGATCAGGTCAATTTCCGCGTCGGCTGCTTCCATGATGGCGTCGGCGGCGAAGGGCGGAGGGACGAAGATTACGCTTGCGTTGGCACCGGTCTTGTCGACGGCTTCGCGCACCGTGTTGAAAATCGGCCAGCCTTCGTGCGTAGTGCTGCCCTTGCCCGGGGTGACGCCGCCGACAATTTGCGTGCCGTAAGCGGCGCTGGCTTTCGCATGAAACGTGCCTTCGCGGCCGGTCAGGCCTTGCACAATGACTCGCGTATTTTTATTGACTAAGATTGCCATATACGAAAACCCTCGCCCTGACTACCGGGGCTAAAGCCCGGACTCATTCGAGTCTTCTTACGCAGCCCTAAAAGGGCCGCTCTTCCACTCTTACCGCCATTCGGTTACGCCGAGCGTGCCTCGCGCCGCAGCGACCACTTTGTCGGCTGCTTCCTTCATGGTGTCCGTGACCAGAAAGTTGAATCCGGAATTCAGCAGAATCTTCTTTCCTTCGTCGACATTGGTTCCTTCGAGGCGCAACACAATCGGCAGCTTGATGTTCGTTTTGCGCGCGGCTTCGACCACGCCGGTGGCCAGTGTGTCCACACGCAGGATCCCGCCAAAGATATTGATCAGCACAGCCTTTACATTTTTATCGCTGAGCAGGATTTCGAAGGCGTGCGCAACTTGCTCGGAACTGGCGCCTCCGCCTACGTCGAGAAAGTTGGCCGGCATCCCGCCGGAATATTTGATGATGTCCATGGTCGCCATGGCCAGGCCCGCGCCATTGACCATGCAGCCGACATTGCCATCGAGCTTGATGTAGTTCAAGCTGTATTTCGACGCTTCCACTTCCAGCGGATCTTCTTCCGTAATGTCGCGCAACTCGCGCAAATCGGAGTGGCGGAACAAGGCGTTGTCGTCGAAGGTAATTTTCGCGTCGAGAGCGAACAGGCGGCCATCGATAGTGGTAATGAAGGGATTGATCTCGAGCAAGGAAGCATCGGTGTCGAGAAAAGCCTTATAGAGACTCGACAGAAACTGCACGGCGGGATTGATCTGCTGCGGCTTCAGGCCGAGTTTGAATGCGATCTTGCGTGCCTGAAACGCTTCCAGACCCATGCCGGGATCGATGTGCTGCTTTAAAATCGCCTCCGGATTTTCCGCCGCAACTTGCTCGATGTCCATCCCGCCCGCTGCTGACGCCATGAATACCGGCTTGCCCTCCGCGCGGTCCACTAGAATGCCGAGATAAAGTTCCTTCTCGATGGGCAGCGTTTCTTCGATCAGCAGGCGGCGCACAATGCGGCCTTCGGGACCGGTCTGATGCGTCACCAGTTTCATGCCCAGCATTTTGGAAGCTAACACGCCGGCTTCATTGACCGATTTGGCAATTTTCACGCCACCGCCTTTGCCTCGGCCCCCGGCGTGGATTTGCGCCTTGACCACCACTCCGCTTGCGCCCGAATTAAACAATTCCCTGGCGACTGCCTCAGCCTCATCCTGCGATGTGGCCATCGCTCCGCGCGGCACACTTACGCCGTGCTTCTTAAGAATTGCCTTTGCCTGATACTCGTGGATTTTCATAGATAAAGCTCGTCAGTAATAATCGGAAGGAGTCTGCTTGCGGCGACGCATTGTTGCAGCAACTTTTAATTCTATAGAAGGGCATGGAATTAGGGCAAACGTTGACCCGGTCTTGATCGAGATCTGCGACTTCTGCGCGGCTTGGACATCCAAACGAACACCAGATCCGCGCCGGGGTTCGAATGTAAGGAGGCTTCCCCAGTGAGGCTTATTTCGCTGAATGTTGGGCGCCCGCGCCTTGTGGTTTACCGCGGGAAGACGATCAATACTGGTATCTTCAAACAGCCAATATCGGGGCCAGTACAACTGCAGAGTTTGAACGTGGACGGCGACCGACAGGCCGATCTTAGCGTCCACGGTGGTATCTACAAGGCCGTGTACGCCTATCCCTCTGAACATTATCCTTTTTGGCGTCAAGAGATCCCCGACGTCGATCTGCCGTGGGGCATGTTTGGTGAAAACCTTACGACCGCCGGTTTGTCGGAAGACGAACTCCACGTCGGCGACCGCTTGCAGATTGGTTCGTCGATCCTGATGGTCCGTCAGCCGCGCACCCCATGTTACAAATTGGCAGCCAAGTTTCAGCGCGATGACATAATCGAACGCTTTCTGCTGAGCGGCCGCAGCGGCTTTTACTTTTCGGTCGAACAGGAAGGATCGGTCGCAGCGGAAGATGCTTTCGAGTTGCTTGCTCGTAACCAGGACGCAATTACGATCTCTGAAATGAATCGCCTCTTTGTGCGGGAAAAACACAATCAGGATCTGCTTCGCAAGGCCGTTCACACGGCCGCTCTGCCAGAAAACTGGCGCGAATATTTCGCGGAAAGATTGAACCAGCCAGCTGTCGCGAGTGGTTCACCCTCGGAATCCCGCTGAAGTCCACTGATGCCGTACAATTCGGCCTGACTGCTTCGGTCTGACGGCTTCGGCTCGACCGCGTCGGTTTGACCCCATGATCCTTGACGCCCTTCACAGTATTGCCCACCACGCTCAGTCGCTCGATCGCGCCGAGGCCCGGGCTGTGATGGCGGAAGTGCTGGAGGGCAAATGCAGCGACGCGCAGATTGCCGCGCTGCTGATTGCTTTGCGCATGAAAGGTGAAACCGTCGAGGAGATCGTGGGCTTCGCCGAGGCGATCCGCGCAGCGGCGGCGCCGTTGCCGATTCGCGGGACTGAAGCGCTCGCTGTGAGCGGAACGGGCCGCGATGCTCTCGTTGAAGAATCTCTGTTCGAGTCTTTGATTGACACCAGCGGTACCGGCGGAGACGCCAGCGGCACCTTCAACATTTCCACCGCAACCGCGCTGGTGACAGCGGGAGCGGGCGTACGGGTGGCCAAGCACGGCAACCGCAGCATCAGTTCCAAATGCGGCTCGGCGGACGTGGTGGAGGCTCTCGGCGTAAACATTCAGCTTTCGCCGGAGCGTGCTGCGCAATGCCTGCGCGAAGTCGGCATTTGTTTTCTATACGCGCCAAACCTCCATCCCGCGATGAAGCAGGTGCAGGCAGTGCGGCGCGAGTTGCGAATGCGGACGATGTTCAATCTACTGGGCCCGCTGACCAATCCGGCGCGGGCTTCCGGGCAAGTGGTGGGAGTGTATTCGTTGGATCTTGTCGAGAAACTGGCCGAAGCCCTCAGCATGCTGGGCCTGCATCGCGCCCTGGTTGTGCATGGACTCGACGGGCTCGATGAAATCACAATCACCGGCCCAACGCGGGTGGCTGAGGCTCGCCAGGGCTCCGTGCGATCCTACGAAGTGGAGCCGGAAGAATTCGGGATGGCACGCGCCGCGCTGCGGGAGATTTCCGGCGGTGATGCCACGGAAAATGCTGCCATTATTCGCGCTATCTTAGGCGGGGAGAAATCGCCGCGCCGCGACGTGGTGCTGCTCAATGCAGCCGCCGCGCTCGTGGCTGCGGGAAGAGCGGATCGAATTGCGGATGCGGTCCCACTCGCCGCTCAGTCGATCGATTCGGGCGCCGCGGTGGGGAAGCTGGAGGCGCTGGCGCGCTTCACATCAGCCGGTTGATCGCTCCAAAATATATTTGTCACCCGGAGCGAAGCGGAGGACCTATGCACGTTTCCGGGACCGTGATGAATTCTATTTTGCCTCCTCCACGATCTTGAGGCTGTTGTTGGCCATGTTGCTCTCGGGGACGCTGCCATCGTTGACCACGATTTCCTGCGGAGCCTCGGGAACTTCCACGCGAATGACGGCTTTATTCTTGGCGCGAACTTCGAGCCTGCGCATGATTTCGCCGCCGGAAAATTTGACGATGATCGGGACCTCGGCCCCGGCCGCGCCCAGATTATCGAGAGTGATCGTGAGCATGAACGAACCAGTCATAGTCTTGCGCGAGAAGGCCGACTCCACTTTGAAGTCGGGAAGGCCGCGGTCGCGGTAGACCCAATCGTCGAAGAACCACTCCAGGTCACGCTGGGTTTGTGCCGCGATCAGCCGCGGCATATAGGAAGGCTCTTTATCCTGTTCGGAACGGTAGGCTGCGATTGCCTTTTTAAGTGCGGGCTCGCCGACCATGTCTCGCAGCATCCACCACACGCACATTGCCTTGCTGCGATAGAGTTCTTCATTCGCTGTGTTTACCAGTGATCGGTTGGCCTCATCTTCGGATCTGGGGAGAGTGGACGGCGCTTCGACTTCGCTGAGCGCAGATCGGTGTAGGCCCATATACTCGAGCGCGGCCGTGCGTCCGCTCTGCTGCTCGAGGTAAAGCGCCTGTGCGAAGTGGGCGAGGCCCTCTTCGATCCACGGACGAAATGAAACAAATGCGGCGTGCGTGAGTTGATGGGCGGCGGCCAGGCCGAGTTTGGAATCGCTGGCCGCGAGAGGCGTTAGCAACAGCGAGCCGCTCTCGAACGGCGCTGCCTTGGGATCCGTGAGGTCGGCAGTTTTGGCCTTTTCGCGGGGCGCACCAAACCAGTCGGTGATTAGCGAAACGGCCTTCTCGGCGGCGGCGGCGTAGGACTCAGCCGCCACCGCGTGAGTAGGAAGGTTGTAAACCGAAATCGACGTTCGATCAACGAATCCGTAGTTGGCTACGACAAAGAGTGGCGCCAGCAAACCCTGCGGTTGGTACATGCAATCGGCGCTGATCCGTTGAGCCCGCCCGGCATTCTCGTAGAGTAGGAAACAAGATGCGTTATTGATTACAAGCTCTGGTCGTCCTTCATCATCCTCTGTTGATAAGTTGATATGGAGGTGCATTCTGGAGGCAGACTCCCGCGCCTTCCACCTGCCCACAGCCTCGAACAAACTGTTGCCCTCCGACAGATTCGCCACCTCGGTCGCAATCGGATACCACGCGACGTAACCCGCGCCGCGCACCGCCGTGAAATTCGGACCGATCTGATCCCAATCAGTGCTATTCGCCGACTCGTCGGGAGTGCCGATCCGAGTCAGACGCGTCGCATCGAGCACGATGACGCCTTCGTAAGCAATCTCCAGTTCGATGGTTCCCTTGGGCGCGACCGGCTGCGGCAAAGTGACGATGACTTCAGAAAGACCGCCGGTGTGGTCTATGTCGGAAGTGTAGGGCTGCGAGAGGAACTGCAAAGGCTTGTCGGATGCTTTAATCGAGCGCCATGCGAGTGACGACGAAATCTGCAGGACCGCGATCTTCTGCGGAGTTGGCGTGTCGTTGCGGAGGGTGAGCTTGCCACGGACTCCGAGGCGATGTTGCTCGGGTTCGACCTGAACGTTCAGGTCATAACTTGTGAAGGTGAATGCCTCTCGATCTAGAGAAAAACAATTCACCACAGAGGCACCGAGGACACAGAGAAAACCCAGAGCCTTGTACGGAAACTTCATTTCCAAGAACTTCATTTCTCTTCCAGCGAACCGTTTCTCGCGCGCCGTTGCCGCACGATTTCAAATAGCACCACCGCAGCGGCCACGGAAACATTCAGTGACGGAACTTTGCCCAACATGGGAATCGAAACCAGGAAGTCGCATTTTCGTTTCACCAGGTCGTGCAGTCCCTTGCCTTCTCCGCCAAGAACCAGTGCGCAGTCCATGTTGTAGTCCAGGGCGTCGTAAGTTTGTTTGGCACGTTCGTCTAGGCCAACGGTCCACACATTGTGCTCTTTCAGTTCTTCCACGGTGCGTGCTATGTTCGTCACTTTCGCGATGGGCATGTGCTCGCTGGCGCCGGCCGAAACTTTTGTGACGGTGCCAGTCACGCTGGCCGAACGGCGTTCAGGAATCACGATGCCGTTGGCGCCGGCGGCGTCGGCCGTGCGCAGGATTGCGCCGAGGTTGTGCGGATCTTCCACTCCGTCGAGGACAACGACGAGCGAATAGTTGGCGCGCTTGGCGCTGATGACATCATCGAGATCGTTATATTGCTTAGCCGAGGTGACGGCCACCACGCCCTGATGCCCGGCGTTACCCGCCATTTTGTCGAGCTCTGTGCGTTCGAGGAACCGCACCTGCACACCCAACCGCCGACAATCTTCAATCAAGCGCTGCAGCCGTATGTCGTGGCGCTCCTTGGCCATGCCGATCCACTCGAACGCCCGTCCGCGCGCCTTCAGCGCCTCAGTCACGGAATTGATTCCATAGATGTAGTGCATGCGTATTCAGTGTACCGCGTAAAGATTTCTTCAATTCTGAGTATGCGCTGTTCGTCTTGAGATCCACTGTCATTCTGAGCGAAGCGAAGAACCTCCGTAGTCGCCTGCAGCACTCACTACAAGCAATTGCATAGGTCTTTCGCTTTGCTCAGGATGACAACGCGCGGAGGATCGGATTCGATCGGAAAATTACGCTCCGGCGTGAAGAATTCTCGCGATATCCTCCGGCTCCGGCCGCTCCGTGTAGTCTTCATTCGCCGACGCATATAGAAGAGTACTGTCGCGGTCAAGTATGTACGTCGCCGGAATTGGCAATTCCCAACTTTCATCGCCGTTGGTGAAAGGCAGGTTGACGAAGGCACGGCGATAGATCGCTTCCTGAAGCGGCGGCACGCGGTAAGTCAGTCCAAACTGACGCGCGACTTTGTTTCTGGCATCGGGGAGCAACGGAAAGCGCAGCTTGTGCTGGTCGTGCATGAAGAACGATTGCTTCACCGTCTGTGGGGAAATCGCTATCAGCGATGCTTTGGCGTGTTCGATTTGAGGAAGAGACAGGTTCATCGCTTCCATCTGACCCACGCAAAACGGGCACCACCGCCCGCGAATGAAACATAGCACGAGCTTTCCCTTGGCGAGCAGAGCAGCGGATGGAATCATCTTGCCATCCTGGTCGGGAAGTTCGAACTCTGGCGCTTTCGCGCCCACCGGCAAAATATTCGAGGCGAGATGGCGCCCCTTAAGTTCGGCGACCGCGCCCGCGTGAATTGTTTGAGTCTCTGGAGGAACATACTTGGCGATTAGTTGTTTGCGCTCGGCCAAGATTTCCTGCAGAGGGCGCGCATCGGTACTCTCGTCAGATTCTTGCAGCGATCGCCATTTCATAAGAGGTGTCAGCCGTCAGCTATCAGGGGGAGATCTTTAACCGCTTGGATGTCAAACAATTTCCACGTGAACATCGCGAATTGCACCGTCGGCGGTCAAAATCTCCTTGAGAATAAGCGCCAGCCTGTCGTCCGGCGTGATCTTCCCTCGCCCGGTAAATCGTTGCGGCATCGACCGCCTCTTCTCAATAATGATTCGCCATTCGCCCTCGTTAGGATTCGGGCTGGTGCCGTCGGCATTTCCGCCTACGCCAAGATAGTACGATTGTCCGTTGTCCTTCACTGGGAGTTCCCAGCCCCAATCCTCTTGATAGGATCCGGGAGACTCAATGCCTTTCTCTTTCAAGCTCTCCCGAAGCCAAACAGCCAAATCCTCGCCAAAACAGCAAGGATTGATAAAATGCGCTCCAACTTTCGAGAGATTGAATCGGCCCGTCCTGAAAAGAAGGTGAAGAGCATTCATGATTCGCTGAAAGCTGAGTGCTGACAACCGGCGCTCACATCCCCGGCAGCTTCATCCCCGCCAGCCGCCGCGCGAAACTCGGCTTGCCCATCTGCTTGAACATCTTTTTCATCTGCGCGTACTGGCGGAGAAGATTATTTACTTCCTGCACGCTAGTGCCCGAACCGCGTGCGATGCGTTTGCGGCGGCTGCCGTTGATCACTTCGTGATGGTTGCGCTCGTGCTGGGTCATCGAATTGATGATCGCTTCGACGCGGTTGATCTGCCCCTCGTCCACGTTGTCGGCGGCCTTCTGCAATCCGGAGAACGGGCCAATGGACGGCAACATGCCCATCAGGCTCTTCATCGATCCCATCTTCTTGACTTGGCGCAACTGGTCGCGAAAATCCTCCAGCGAGAAGCCGTCGCCGGTCAAGGCGCGGGTTGCCATCTCCTGCGCCTTCTTCTTGTCGATTTGCTGCTCAGCGCGCTCGATCAGCGAAAGAATGTCGCCCATGCCGAGAATGCGCGAAACGATGCGGTCGGGATGGAATGGCTCCAGCGCGTCGTATTTTTCGCCGACGCCGATGAACTTGATGGGCTGGCCCGTGACCTGGCGGATGGAAAGCGCCGCGCCGCCGCGGGCGTCGCCGTCCATTTTGGTGAGTACCACGCCGGTGAGCGAAAGCTTTTTGTGGAATTCTTCGGCGGATCGTACTGCGTCTTGTCCGGTCATGGCGTCGGCTACGAACAGAATCTCCGAGGGATTGAGCAACTTCTTCAGCGACTGCATCTCGTCCATGAGTTGGTCGTCGATGTGGAGGCGGCCTGCGGTATCGACGATAAGAACGTCACAGCCGGAGACGACGGCCTCCCGTCGCGCTTCTTTTACTAGCCGCTCAACCGTTGCTGTGTTGGCCTCGCCGACTGTGCCTTCGTAGATGTGACTCTTGACTGCCTGCGCGACCACTTTCAACTGCTCGCGCGCCGCGGGACGGTATACATCCACCGAAACCAGCAGTGGACGGTGCCCGCCCGTCTTGAACCAGTTCGCCAGCTTTCCCGACGTGGTGGTCTTGCCGGAACCCTGCAGCCCGGCCATGAGCACGACCGTGGGAGGTTGCGAGGCAAACTTCATGCGCGCGGTGTCCTTGCCGAGAAGCTCGACAAGTTCATCGCGCACAATCTTGATGACCTGCTCGCCCGGTGAAAGCGCGGTCAGCACCTCCTGGCCGACAGCCTTGGCCCGAATCTGGTCGATGAGCTGCTTGACCACTTTGAAGTTGACGTCGGCTTCCAGCAGCGCCAACCGGATCTCGCGCAGAGCCTCGTCAATGTTTTCCTCGGTGAGCTTGGCCTGCCCCCGAAGGCTCTTGAAGGCGCGTTGTAGTTTTTCCTGAAGATTCTCGAACATAAAGATGTCTCTATCTTATCAGCGAGCTCCCTTAGCGGCGGATGCGTTCGTCCGCCCGCCGAGCGATGGCCGAAGGAATCGGCCGATTCCCCCCCGGACGAATGCGTCCGGGTACGTGGCCCGATCAGGCCGTGAACACTTCCTTCGCCGCGACCACCGTGTTGCTGTGAATGGTCACCGTGTCTTCTATGTTCCGAGCGTAGCCGCCGGCGTAGGTCACCATCACAGGAATGCCGCGGGCGTGGGCGACGCGGAAGACCAGTTCGTCGCGCTTCTTCAATCCTTCAATGGTTAGGTCAAGTCCGCCGAGCTGATCTTCGCGATAGGGATCGGCGCCCGCGATGTAGCACAGCAGATCGGGTTCGAACTGGCGCAGGCCGGAACTGAGTGCGTTGTCGAGCCATGCGAGGTAATCGTCGTCTCCGGTGCCATCGGGCAGATCTACGTCGATCGATGACGCCGGCTTCCACAGCGGGTAGTTGTTGTGCTGATGCAACGAAATGGTGAAGACGTCGCCGGCATGGGCGCCGCGCATCTTCGTGTTTGTTGTGCTTGTTTTCGACGCTCCCTTCGGAGTTAGAGTCGAAGGAGAGGCGGACGGGAGCGGCACGCTCTCGGTTCGCGTCCCGGCGAAAATCGCGGCGGTGCCATTTCCGTGATGTACGTCGCAATCTACGGTCATGGCGGTGCGGATCTTTTCGTCGCGCTGCAGTCGCCGGATGGCCACAGCTACGTCATGAATCATGCAGAATCCCTCGCCGTGATCGGGAAAAGCATGGTGAAAGCCACCTCCAATGCTGATGCACACGCGGTCGTTCAAGCACTGGCGCGCCGCAAGGATCGATCCGCCTGCCGCCAGCCAGAAGGCATCGACCAGGTCGCGGGAGTAGGGAACTTCCATTTCCATTTCTTCGCGCGGGCTGAGCGTGCCGGTCTTCAGCTTCCGCACATACTCGGGCGTGTGCACGAGAAGAATGTCGAGATCAGTCGCGGGCTGCGGCTCGATGAAGTCGTTCGTATCGGCGACGCCTGTGGTAATTAGTCGATCGCGGACGCGGCGATACTTTTCGGCGGGGAAGACGTGATCGCCGATGGGAAGGTAGTAGGCGTCGCCGTAGACGAGTTTGAAGGGGAGCATGGAGTTGGCGTATATGATACTGCGTGTCGCCGCAGTTCCCATGTGCCTCACATTCCGGTGTCATGTTGAGCGCAGGGAGACGCTTCGCGGAGCGAAGCGTCTCACGGAGTCGAAGCATCCAACAGGGGTCTGGTCCGACACTGAATCGTGGCAGGGATCCTTCGACTGCATCGCTCGGGATGACAAGAGAAACTACCGCTTTTTTCCTGGAAGCACAGTCGGCGGCACCATCGGTCTTCTCACCGGCACAATCGCGCCCTTCGACGGATCGGCGGCTGCGTTGGCGCGGGTTAGCACTTCCTGCTGGATGTATTGCACGAATTCCTGAATCTGGCGCTGCATTTCTTCCATGCGCTCGCGCATTTGCAGGATGATGGCCATGCCGCTGATGTTGACGCCCAAATCGCGCGCCAGCGAAAGGATGAATTCCAAGCGCTGCAGATCTTCGTCGGTGTAGAGCCGTGTGTTGCCTTCGGTACGCGAGGGCTTGAGCAGGCCTTCGCGTTCGTAGAGTCGGAGCGTCTGGGGATGAATCCCATACATTTCCGCCACGGAGGAAATCATGTACGCTCCCTTAGATTTCCGTTTGGTCATAGGTTTATTAACAGGCTGAATCAATCGATTTTAGAGCATTGAATTGAGTGTACGACCAGTTTTCTTCCCTAATCGCAGGACATAAAGCTGCCAAACCCGGAGCGGGCGAATGCATCCTAAATTCAGGAGGCTATTATGGACGAAAATAATGCGATTAGCGTGCTGGAAAAACTGATTGAAACCTGCAAAGACGGCCAGAAGGGATACCTGGAGGCCGCAACGCACGTCAAGCGAAGCGACCTGAAGACGTTGTTTAACGAGGAGAGCCTGGAGCGTGCGCGTTTCGCCGGTGAACTGGAAGCGGAACTCATCCGGCTGGGAAAGCCGGACAAGAAAGTTTCCGGCTCGGTGGTAGGAGCGTTGCATCGCGCATGGGTGGACACGAAAGTTGGCTTGGGCGGCGGAGATAAGACAGTTCTCGACTGGCTCGAGCACGGCGAGGACGTTGCGAAAGATGCTTATCAGAAGGCGGTCACAGCCGATTTGCCAGAGAATGTTGCTCAGATTGTCCGCCGTCAGGCTGCCAGTGTTTTGGCTGCGCATGACAAAGTGAAGAGCCTGCGGGACACGGCAGAAGCTGCCGCCTAGTTCGAAGTGGGAACTTGATGTGTGGGGAATATGGGGCGACAGCCGCCCTTGGCTGTCCGTCAAGCGCAGCTCGACGCTTTTGTTTTCAGCCTGACTACTGCTGAGTTTCGCCCGGCGGGCAGCCGAGGGTGGCTGTCCCCACATAAATCTTCTTGAGCGCGACACAAAGAGGGCCGGCACTCCCGGTCCTCTTTAGTATTGGGATCGCATTTTATTCAAGCGCAAATCAGGCTGCAGGTTGTGGTTTTTCTTCACGCCGCGCCGTCCACCCTGCCGGCTTCACTGCGTGGTTGACAAAATATGCCACGAACCCCGCCGCGATCAGAATCATTCCGAAGGTGAACGAGCTCATATTCCAGATCTGTTCATGCTCGCTGCGGATCACTGAAAAGCCCAGCAGCAGCATCGGAGGAATGCCGATGGCGATCGCTCCGAACATGCCGCCCGGCACTCGAAAGGGACGCACCAGTTCCGGCTCGCGGAAGCGCAACACGGCCAGCGCCATGAATTCCAGCAGGAGGCTGGCGCCATAGAGAAGGATGTCGAGTGTGACCAGTCGCGCAAAGCCCAGACCGAGGCACATCCCCCAGCCCATGGCGAGCGCGATAATCGCAACCCAGGGAGCCCGCGATTTTTTCTGCAGCTTGCCGAAGATTTCGGGAAGCATTCCGTCCTGTGCCATCGCCAAAGGCAGACGCGAATAGCTCATCACCAGGGCATTGAACATGCCGAAGGCGCTCATCATGCCGCCGAGAACGACTCCGACGCGGAGCAACGGACCGCCGATCAACGCGGCGATGTCCGCCCACGAACCGGTTTCCCATGCCGTGGCCTTGAGCCCGGTTATCCACATCGCCGCAAAGGGCAAAACGTAAGTCGCGGCCACAATGCAGACCGCCACCAGCATCGCCCGCGGATAAGTGCGCTGCGGTCGCTCGACTTCCGTGGCGATGGTCGAGGCGTTGTCCCATCCCATGTAATTCCACATGCAGATAAGCAGCCCGCCCAGAATGTCGACCGTCGAAGTGGTCGGCTTGGTGACTGCGTTAGCTAAGGCGCCGAGCTTGAATGGCGCCATCACTACGATCACCGCGAACGGCGCCGACAGGGCCACGAACAGCCACAGCGAAGTGAGCGAAACCACTTTCACTCCAGCGATATTCAACAGGGCGCACGCGATCACAACCGCCAGCGCTACCCACCATCCACGATTATTTTGCTGAAACCACGGAAACATCCGGGTCAGATAAGCCACGAACAGCGTGGGATAAATCGCCATATCGAAAATAGACGCGACCAGCGAGAGCCAGGCCTCCTGAAATCCCCAGAAGTTGCCCATGGCGCGGCGTACCCAGGCGTAATAGCCGCCTTCATAAGGCAGCGCGCTTGAGAGTTCGCCGATCATGAAGGCGGTGGGCAGGCTCCAAAGCAGCGGCGTGATCAGGAGGATGAGAATGGCGCGCCCGTAGCCTGCGCCGTGCACGATATCTTCGGTGCCATAGGTTCCGCCCGACACCATAAAGAAGGTGGCGGCGACCAGGGGCCAAAGCGTGAGGCGAACGAACTTTTTTCGGGCGATCGGGTTCCGGTTGGGTACGGTGGCGAGAGGTTGGTGAATTTCGGATTGTCGACGCGGAGCGCTAACTGTTGCCAATTTCTGTGGCTTCCTCCTCAAGCGACTCACTCTCACCACCGCGTCTCCCCTGTGTCTCTTCTGAAAATTCGTGAAAAGGCGTGCTGCTCGCGGCTCCCGGGTCACTGCGATTCCCGGGCATTTCGGCGAAGTTAGTTCGCAATTGTGAGATTACGGGAAATTTCCACAGATGCAAGATTTTTTTGAGGGTTATTGAAGAAATTTCGGAAGCAACCGTCGCGGTAGTGAGGTCCCAGACGAAGGTAACGAATGGCTGTTATCCCGAGGTCCGCGTTCTTTGCAGACCGAAGGAGCTGTGGAGTTCGCGGGGACTCACAGGTTCTTCGCTGCGCTCAGGATAACAAAACGGTGGGTGTCAGACCTTTTTCCAAAGTTCCTCGCGCGGGTCTTCAGGGTTCAACTTCGCCAGTTCGCGCAGCAGTTCTTTGGTGCGTTCGTCCCGCGGCATCGGTACGGTGATGGTGATCTCGACGATCTCATCCCCGCGCGCGCCTTCTTTTGTTGCCGAAGGCACGCCCTTTTCCCGAAGCCGCAATTTTTGCCCGGACTGCGTTCCCGGAGGAATCTTTAGCAGAGCCCGACCGTCAATCGTTGGCACTTCGATCTTTGCCCCAAGCGCGGCCTCGGTAGAGCTTACCGGTACCGTCAGGTAGATGTCATCGCCGTCGCGTCGGAAAATCGGGTGCTCCTCGGTGCGGATGATGACGTAAAGATCGCCCGGTGAGCCGCCGTGAGCACCGGCGTTGCCCTTGCCGGGAACGCGAATGCGTTGTCCATCGCGTGTGCCGGCCTTGATGCGTACCTCAAGTGGTTCCGTTTTTGCGACCGTGCCTTCGCCCTGACAGGTAGGACAGGTCGTCAAATTCTTGCCCGTACCGTGACACCGCGGGCACTGTACATTAAACTTCATCCGCCCGCCGGTCTGCGTAATCTGCCCCGTTCCGTTGCACTGCGGACACTTGCCCGGAGCCTCAAGGACCCCCTGGCCGTGACAGTTCGAGCAAACGTCATGGCGGGAGATATTCAGACGCATCACGCCCCCGCGAATCGCCGTCCAGAACGGAACGTTGACCTGATATTCGAGATCGGTTCCGGGCTCAGGGCCTTCCTCGGCTCGCGCTGCGCCTTGCCCGCCACCGAAAATCGAGCCAAAGATGTCACGGAAGCCGCCACTGCCGCCGCTCTTGCGTCCGCGCTGCGCGTTATCCACCAGGTCAGAAAAATCGAATCCGCCGAAGTCGAAGGGAACGCCCTGGCCGCCATTCGGAGCGCCACCGGAGAAGCCGTCAGCAAATCCGCTCCCTCCGGACGCATTGCCGCCGGAACGCGCATAGGCCTCCGCCGTCGCCGGATCAATATTGTCCGAGTAGAACCCGACCTGGTCGTAGATTTTGCGTTTTTTGGGATCGCTCAGAACGTCGTTGGCTTCGGAAAGAGACTTGAACTTCTCTTCTGCAGACTTGTCCCCCGGATTGACGTCGGGATGATACTTGCGCGCAAGCTTGCGAAACGCCTTGCGGATCTCGTCGGCAGAAGCAGACTTCTTCACGCCAAGAATTTCGTAGTAGTCTTTTTTGGTGGTGGTTGCCATTGCGAGACATCTGAAATCGGATTAGCCAGATTAGTTTGGAATTCTGCGCTTCTTTTTATCTTCAAACACGACCGCGAAGCTCTTGAACTCAGGCACGTCCTCGTACACCGGAAGCGGCCGGGAACCGGTATCGGTTTCTAAGAATACGAGCCAACGCCTTTCATCCTCGGCGAGACTCAAAAAATATGTTTCCCCATTCACTTGGAAGTCCACTTCACTCCTCCCACTACTTTCTCTATAAACCTGTCATCTGGAGCGCGGTCGAAAGATCCCTAATCGCTCTGGGGTCGCGTCCAGAACGCCCACACTGCCTTCGATGCCATCATTAAAACGCCCCAGGCCATTTCGCCGCCAGGGATCCTTCGACTGCATGGCTGCTTCGCATTGGCGAAGCAGCCACTCCGCTCAGGATGACAGCTTTTTGGTCTTGCGAACGCGTGCCAGGAATGCCGGCTCCAACCAAATCGTGTTCAGGCCAAACTTCTTGCGCACACTTCGATCTTGATCGACCGATAACTCGGCGTGTCCGTACTGATCGAAAGCCTGGATTGTAAACTCGCGACCCACACAGAATCTGAATAGCTCCCCCGTTCGCATCTTCCAACGGTCGTCAGCGTCTTTACGGTCGTAGTTCGGGTCCTTAAAGCCCGAGGGAATGTCGATGATGCGAACACAATCTCCATTCTTCAGGTTACGAGAAGAGCTGCTCTTGCGAGCAGCTCCGGTCGTTTTTCGTCTTGCCGCGAGCTTACTTTTTCTCTTCCACATCTACGTACTCGGCGTCGATTACGCCTTCGTCTTTCTTCTGGCCCTGGCCGTTGCCGCCGGCATCGCCGCCCGCGGTCGCGCCCGGCGTTGGACCAGCGCCCGGCGTCGGCTGCGCTGCCTTGTACATCTGTTCGGCCAGTTTGTGCGACGCCTGGGTTAGAGTTTCGCGTGCCTTGTCCATCGTCGCCTTGTCGTTCGACTCCAGCGCCTTCTTGGCGTCGGCCACGGCATTTTCGACATCTCCGCGCTCGGAGCCGGAGATCTTCTCGCCCTGCTCGCGCAGCATTTTTTCGATGTTGTAGACCATGCTGTCGAGCTGGTTCTTGGCATCGATCAAGTCGCGCTGCGCTTTGTCCTCGGCGGAGTGGGCGTCGGCTTCCTTGGCCATGCGCTCGACTTCTTCCTTGGACAATCCGGAAGACGACGTGATCGTAATCTTCTGGTCCTTTTGCGTGGCCGTATCTTTCGCGGTCACGTTCAGGATGCCGTTGGCGTCGATGTCGAACGTCACTTCAATCTGCGGCACGCCACGTGGAGCCGGTGGAATTCCGGTCAAGTGGAACTTGCCCAGCGTCCGGTTCTGCGCAGCCATGGGACGTTCGCCCTGCAGCACGTGAACCTCAACCGACGTCTGGCTATCCGCCGCGGTCGAGAACGTTTCCGTCTTTTTAGTCGGGATCGTCGTGTTACGCGGAATCATCGGCGTTGCCACGCCGCCCAGGGTTTCAATCGCCAGGGACAGGGGAGTTACGTCGAGCAGCAGCAGATCTTTTACTTCGCCGCCCAGCACGCCACCCTGAATCGCCGCGCCGATCGCGACTACTTCGTCGGGATTCACGCCCTTGTGGCCTTCCTTGCCGAACAATTCCTTCACCAGCGCCTGGATGCGTGGCATTCGCGTCTGTCCGCCGACCAGCACCACTTCGTTGATCTTGCTGGTATCTACGCCAGCGTCTTTCAAGCATTGCTTGCATGGACCCACCGACCGCTGGATGATGTCTTCCACCATGCCCTCGAGCTTCGCTCGCGTCAGCTTCTGCACCAGGTGCTTTGGGCCGCTCGCGTCCGCCGTGATGAAAGGCAGATTGATTTCAGTCTCCATCGTGGTCGAAAGCTCGATCTTTGCCCGCTCTGCCGCATCGCGCAGACGCTGCAGGGCCATTTCGTTGCCCTTACCACGCAAGTCGAGCCCTTCGTTCTTCTTGAATTCGTCAATCAGCCAGTCGACGATGCGCTGGTCGAGGTTGTCGCCGCCGAGGTGCGTGTCGCCGTTGGTGGCCTTGACTTCGATCACGCCCTCGCCTACTTCGAGCACGGAAATGTCGAACGTCCCACCGCCGAAATCATACACGGCGATCATCTCGTCCTTGGTCTTGTCGAGCCCATAGGCCAGCGCGGCCGCCGTCGGTTCGTTGATGATGCGCTTCACTTCCAGGCCAGCAATCTGGCCCGCGTCCTTGGTCGCCTGGCGTTGCGCGTCATTAAAATATGCAGGCACGGTGATCACGGCCTCGGTCACTTTCTCGCCGAGATAATCTTCCGCCGCCTTCTTCAGCTTCTGCAGAATGAGCGCCGATATTTGCGGAGGCGTGTGCTCCTTGCCCTGCGCCAGCACCGCGACGTGGTCGCCCGACTGCACAACCTTGTAGGGCACCATCTTGATCTCTTCCGAGACTTCGTTGTAGCGCCGTCCCATGAAGCGCTTGATCGAATAAACCGTGTTCTCGGGATTGGTGATGGCTTGCCGTTTTGCTACCTGTCCTACCAGGCGCTCTCCGGTTTTCGTGAAGCCGACCACCGAAGGCGTGGTTCTCCCTCCTTCTTCGTTAGGAATCACTTTGGGCTCGCCGCCTTCCATGACCGCAACGCAGGAATTGGTAGTTCCCAAATCAATTCCGATAATCTTTGCCATAACACATTCCTCCTAAACTAGATAAGTGCTTTATAATCAATACCTAAACGATTGCGCCAATCACCATGCTAAGACTTGAGTGGATCGTTGTCAATGTTTAGATGTCTAAAATATTGAAGAGGATGCGAGTTTTTCCGTTCTGCGGAATTGGGCTGAGCCCCGTGCCCACCTGGTCGGGCGCTATCTTCCCACAGAACATCGGTTGGGACATCCATTAGACAGACGTGCACATTGACAGCGCTCCCCGGCAGCGAACATAATGTGCCCCGGAAGTTCGGCCCTCGGTTTTCCCTCTCCCTGAATCCTTACTTTCTAGTTCCGATTGAAGAAAAAAAGGAGTTTACCAATGCAATCAGCGCGATGTCGCCTGTCTCTGATGCTTTTCTGTGCCGTCCTGCTGGCAGCGACCGAGGCTGCCTCGGCTAAGACCCTTTGCGTCAACCCCACCGGTTCAGATGGTTGTTATACCAAGATTCAGTCAGCCGTAAACGCGGCTGCGGCTAACGATGTCATCAAAGTAGCTCCTGGAACTTATGCGGAGGACGTCACGATCTGGAAGGCGCTTTCGCTGTTGGGCTCCGGGGCCGAGCGCACCGTCCTTGACGCCACCAACCTTGCGCATGGCATTTTTTTGGACGGGCTCGATCATCCCGGCCTCAACAATGTGACTATCGTTGGATTCACGGTACGGAACGCTCTATACGAAGGTGTTCTAGTCGTGAATACCGCAGATGCCACGATTCGGGACAATCACATCGTAGACAATGACTTGATCCCGGGTGTTGTCTTCGGTTCCGGAGCGGCCTGCCCCGGCCAACCCGGAACTGGGACTTACGAGACCGATGAAAGCGGTGACTGCGGGGGCGGACTTCACCTGGTTGGAGCGGTCAACTCAATCGTATCCGGCAACTTTATCTCGGGAAACGGCGATGGTATCCTGCTCAGCGACGAAACGGCAGAAACCCGGAACAATCTGATCATCCGCAACATCGTTATCGATAATCCCTCCGAGTGCGGGGTCGTTCTGGCTTCGCATCCGCCTGCAGGCTCGGCTCCGCCCTTTTTCGCACTCCATTATGGGGTCGACAACAACACCATCTCGGAAAACGTGGTTTCGAGAAACGGTGTGAAAGTTGGCGGCGCAGGAGTTGGTCTCTTTTCCGACGGCGCCGGCCCCGGCCGCGTTTCCGGCAACGTCATCATTCGGAACGAACTGACAGGGAACGGTATCCCGGGCGTCGCTCTCCATACCCATGTCGGCCCGGCTTTTGGCGCTCCCCCGGATAATATGTCCGGGAACACGATCGTCGGCAACTTCATCTCCGGAAACGGCCCGGATATCGACGACACAGCAACTCCCGGCCCCACCGGAATCAACATCAATAGCGGTGGCGGCGGTTCCCCGGTTACCGGAACGATCATTTCGCAAAACATCATTCGTGACGAAGATGTGGACATTGCCGTTAACACTACGGCAGAGGTCGACGCCCATCTGAACGATCTGCTCGGCGGGAAGATTGGCGTCGCCAACGTATGCGCCCTCGATCACGCGGCATGCACTGGCACCATCGATGCGACCGAGAACTTTTGGGGATGTCATGACGGCCCTGGGCACAAAGGCTGCTCCACAACCAGCGGAGCCAACATTCTCTGGACACCCTGGCTAGAAAAGCCAATAACCGATGAGGGCGAGGGCGATCACCATTAGCTCCGTAGCAGAGGAACTCGGCGAGCGTCCAAAGCGACGCTCGTGTCCCAGAAGCGCCACACAACTGAGAATGGGAGGCTAGTCGGCGCTGCTCGCGGGCCTAGTGCGAAATCGGTGGGTTTTTCCGCTGATCGTGAATTGTGTACCCCGCCGGCAGTTCGAACAGTTGGGGATCGGGTTCGGTGGCGGTGATTTCCGTGACCGTAAAGGTCTGTTTGCCGAACATGGGACCGGTACGAATCGAAAGCAAATTAATCCCCAGCTGATCGGAGTGCCAGTATTCCCTCATGCTGGTAAGCGGCTGATCGTTACCCAGGGTGCCTGCATTCATGGTTGTGACTTCCCGGGAGCCGGCGGTTTCGACTCCGGCGATGTTCCTGTTCCCCAGATCCTCCCAGGTTACGTTTCCATCACCATCCGGAAGAACACGCGATGTTCCCTTGCGCGGCGACGCAGCCGCAAGATCGCTCGCCGGATCGTAGACCAGTAGATCGCAAATGTGTATTCGCGGGCTGCAGTTATACAGAGTGCGCTGCTTCGGGTCGGCGATCTGAATCCAATTCATCGTCGATTTGACATTCCCGTTCTTGGGCACCAGGAACCATCGCTCTTCGTAGCTGCGCCCTTGCGTATCTCTCGCAATATGGCGCTCGTTGACGAATGTCATGGTGGCGCCATCTGCGGTGTACTTGGTCGCTTCAGTGCTGAGCGTCGCAAAGAACGGCGCGTGCGGAATCGGCGGAATCACGATACTCTCTAGCACTTCCCGCACCCCTCCATCTTGTGTGGCCGGAGCCGAGTTCCTAGGCCGAGTTTGCGGCATGGTCTGAGAATCTTGCGCCCGGGAGGGTAGGCTGACAAATAAGAAGGTTCCCGCGATCCAAATCAAGAGGATCGAAACAAAGGCGATCGAGATTCGCATGGGTAACCCTCCACGCCTCAGAATGCTATGTTGGATTGCGCGGCCGCGTCAAATGACAATCCGGGCTGAGCTCCACTCAATCGCTTTCGACAACCCACAAAGGTTCCCCGCCCAGCGAGTGATAGAAACCCCATCCCGCCAGCGCCACCACGCTGAGCAGCGCCAGGATGGAGGTCGTCATGTACCATGCCGAGAAATCGGCGGAGAAAGGCACATTGGCCATGAGATCGATGGTGAAGATTGCGCAGGCCAAAGAAACAAAGCCAAAGCGCAGGACAATCAGCACGGCGATGCCATACACCAGAATCAGCGCGGGCAGCTCAACCGTCATGTAGGAACTGGTCAACGCACGCGGCAGCGCGAAGACAGCGATGAAAACAATGGCAGCAATCCACTCTTTGCGCAGCAGAACCTTCAGTCCAAATAGCACAAAAAAGAAAACCAGCGTGCTTTGAATCGACTGCGGCCACTGTCGTAACCACCCTCCCAATGCCTCGCGGCCTCCGACCAGACCTTCGGTCGAAAACAGGAACGGTGACGCTCCCATGCGCATCTCGGGAATAGAACGAATCTGGAAAACGAGAAGCCATACCACCCCGAGAAGCACGCCGAATAGAATATCGCGGCCCACCACTGAATCGCGCCCTTTACCTGACAGCAGGCGGCTCCAGGAAATGATCGTTTGTGGCCAATGACGCCTAACCCACGGCTCAATCGCCATGTATAGCATCCAGGTCACGCCCGAAATGAACATCCCGGTGCTGACGGCAAGGATGAAAAGTCCGATGGCGTCACCAATGGCTCCGAAGTGGGTGCGGCACAAAAACAGGCCCATCTCCAGTGCAAACATCACCAAAGCCAGGCGCAGCGCCCCTTCCCGATCGCCCCGTCCCCGGCGATAGTTCCGGCGGGCAAGAAATCCGGACCCCAGCAATAGCGAGCACAGCAACACCAGTCCGAAAATTCTGGACACCTTTTCTCCGAAGGTCTTCTTCTCTGTGCTCTTCATCCGCTCGGGCTTGGTCCAGTTCCCAATGAGAGAAAAGAAAACCGGCTTGCCCCGAAACGACGCCGCTTCGACCCGCAGAGGACGCTCCGTGCCTGGCCAGGTTCCAGTCCATGCCACGCGCGTGTCGGAGGCGGCGAGCGAAGTCCAAGACGGTTGCGCTGGCTGTAATTTCGACCGATCGAGGCCAGCCGCACTGAAAAGTACGTCCCAGTCAAAAGGCACAGCTGTTGCAGACGAGGCTGCAATTTCTTTTTTCGAGTCATCCTTTTGTTCTGGCTGCCTTTGCGGCGGGATTGCCTGGAAATATGTCAATCGTCCCTGAGGATCGAGCTCCAGGTCGATCATGCCCGAGAGCACGGTTGGCGGATCGTTTCTGGTCACGATTCCAGGCGTCAGCAGATTGTCCATAAAATCGTTCGCGACCAACGAATCGGGGCTTTGCCGATACCAGTATTGAAGCAGGGTCGGGCGCGCCGCCAACACCTCGTCCCAATGCGGAGGCTTGTCGTTTTTCTCAACATAGTCTTGGAAGTCGCCGTCATAGCGAAGGCTATGCGCATTGTCCGCGGGCCGCACCTCATATCCCAGGCGGGCAATAATTTCGTGTGATTTCTGGGTCAGAACTTCCGGAGTTAGCTCCAGGCTCATCTTTTCCAAAGCGCTGTAATGTATAGAGAAATAAGTGACCAGCGCCAAACCAAGGAGCACCGCCGCCAGACAAATTACGGCGACCCGTGGACGCAAGCCGGCTTTTTCCCCGGAAGCGGCCACCAGTTGCGGCGACGGAGTTTCTCCGGCAGCCAGCGCGGCAGCCAGAGGATCGCCGCCGGGCAAGGCCGCCGCCACTGCCAGAGCGGTTGGCGGACGCGCCGACGGTTCCGCCTCGAGGCAGCGAAGAATCACCTTCTCCACGATCGGATCAAGGTCCCTCACTACCGACGACGGGCGGCTGGGCGTGTGGTCGCCAGCTGTGCGTACCCGCACCGGCGCTTCTGCGAATGCTCGCTTACCGGTGAACACTTCATATAGGACCAGTCCGAGCGCATAAATATCACTGTGCATCGTGACTTCTTGTCCCGTCAGCTGTTCCGGCGCCATATAGGCCGGTGTGCCGCTGCGTACTTCGGCTCCGCGAATGTTGTCCGCCACTCCCGCTAGACCAAAATCCGTAATCACCACCTGCCCACGTCCATCGAGCATGATGTTGGCAGGCTTCAAATCACGATGCAGAACGCCTTTGGTATGAGCCGCAGCTAGTCCCGCGCAGAGCTGCCGCGCGATCTCTAACGCTTTGTCGGGAGGAAGCCGGCCAATGCGCCGCAGCAGGGAAGCCAGGTCTTCGCCATCGACGTACTCCATGGTGAAAAATGTCTGGGCGTCGACTTCGCCCACGTCGTATACGCGGCAAACATTCGGGTGTGAAACTCGCCGCGCCATGCGAACTTCGTTGCGAAAGCGTTCGAGCAACGCTTCATCGCGCGCGGCATCGTCGGGAAGAAACTTCATCGCCACCGCCTGGCCGAGCGTGAGGTCATCGGCGCGATAGACCTCTCCCATGCCACCTTTGCCGAGCAGCGCGATGATGCGATAGCGCGACGCCACCAGCCGTCCAGGCAGAAATCGCCCTTCGTTCAGCAAATATTCGGCGGAACTGGAAGGCCGGGACGAAGAAGAAGACCTCGAAGTCTGCCGCGGCGGCAGCGGCGAAGTTGCTGTCGCAAGGTCGAGCGTCGCCATGTCGTCGCTATTCGAAGCGGGCCGCCCGCAGGACGAGCAGAAGCGAACGTTGTTCAATAACTCGGTCCCGCAAGTTGAACACTTGGCCATGAAAAATTCCCGCTACAGTCTACAGCAGACCTCAGACTCTAGACCTCGGCCCCTTACTGGCTCTGAGGTCCGACGTCTGAAGGCCGACGCCGCTTTTGTTACCATGCAAGACGATGACTTCACGCTTGGGGCTGAAGTTTCGCGATCCCCTATTTCTCTTGTGTCTGGCGGCGGGATTGCTCGCCTTCGTGGTGCAATCCGGCGAACTCGGCACCGCGGACACCATGCACCGGCTGCAGACCACGCACTGGCTGTGGACTTCGCAGCCGCAAGTCCTGCCCAACGAGTATCCGGAATTTGGTCTGCACGGCCGCGATGGCCGAATTTATAGCTGGTACGGAATCGGCCAATCTTTGCTCATGCTGCCTGCGGATCTGGCGGGCACATGGATCGCACACTGGGATTTTTTTTCTGACTATGGCGACGACCCCGCGGTGCGCAGCATTGTCGTCAGCTACAGCACCAATATCCTGGTCAACGTGCTCACGGCTCTGATTGCGTTCCGTCTTCTGCGCCAGTTGCACTTCAGCGTGAAGGAAGCCGTCGCCGGTGTGCTGGCTCTGCTGTTCTGCACCACGCATCTGCATTACACGCAAAACATGCAGGAAAACAACTACATCATGCTTCTCACTCTTACAGGATTCTCCTTCCAGTACGAGTGGCTGCGCAGCGGCAGCTTGCGCCCGCTCTTTTGGGGTTCAGCCGCGTTTGGATTGAACCTGTTGACTCGCGTGACCACCGCCCTCGACCTGATGGCCGCCGCGGTTTTCGTGCTCGCGGTGCTCTGGTTCGAGCACATACGCGGCCGCGCGCTGTCGCAACGCCTCCTTATTTACTGTAAGATTGCCGTGCCCCTCTATGCCTTCTTTGCCATCGTCGAACGTCTCTATAGTTTTTATCGTTTCGGATCGCTGACCCAGACGTATATTCCCATCTTCGCGCGCGAATCAATCCTGCACGATCCGACTCTGCCGGCAAACTTTCCCTGGAGTACCCCGTTTCACGAGGGCGTTCTGGGCGCGCTTTTCAAGCCCGAGAAATCGATCTTCCTCTTCGATCCCCTGCTCGCGCTTGCTCTCGTACTTCTCGCGTTTTTGTGGAGGCGCCTCGCCATCGAAGTCCGCGCCTACGCGGTGGCTTCTCTCGCTCTCCTGCTAGGCTATATCTGCTTTTACGCGCGCTATACCTACTGGGCGGGAGACTTCTCCTGGGGCGACCGCTACGTTTCGACTGCGGTGGAGATGGTCGTGCTCATCGCCATCCCAATTCTGCTACGTTACCGAGCGAGTCTAAGCCAGTGGATCTGGCGCGGTAGTATCGCGCTCGTTGCCGTCAGCTTTCTGATTCAGATCGCCTCGCTGGCCTTCTGGCTGCCGCTTGAGATCTACCAGATGGAGACCTTCGGCCATCCCACTTTCGTGATAGCGCTCCGCTGCAAGAATATTGTGGCCTTCGCCTTGGGCAAAATGGACGTGTGGGGATTGAATACCGAAACACTGACTCAAGACCCCTGGGATTACGTCCACATCAGCACCTGGAATTTTCTGCCCTTCCTGCTGCGTCGTGTAGGATCCGCGCCCGCCGGGGTGGTCGAAATAGCCTTCGCCTTTTGGGGCGCCGCGTTGGCGGCACTGGCCGCAGTTTTGTGGCGGCTCAGAATGGCTCTGCAACAGGAGTTGCCGACTGAGCTTACGTCGTCGCGGTCAAGGTAGAGTGAAGGCGACAAGCGCATCCCCTAACGACTCCTCGGTGATCTTAGGATGGCCGCCGGCGGCGATCACCACGTATTGTTTTCCGTTTGCGCCGAGGCGGTAAGTCATTGGGGTAGCGTGCCCGCTGCGGGGCAACCGTGCCTTCCACAGTTCTTTGCCAGTCTCGACATCAAAGGCACGGATGAAAGCATCAAAAGTGCCGGCGATAAAAACCAACCCACCCGCGGTCACAATGGGACCGCCCAGGTTGAGCGCTCCTGGCGGCACAGGCGCCCGGCTGCCGCCAAAGTCCTGCATCGAGCCCAGCGGAATTTGCCAGCGAATCCTGCCTTCGGTCATGTCCACTGCGGTCACCAAACCCCACGGCGGCGCGGTACACGGCAAGTCCGACTGCGATTGCAGGAACCGGCGAAACAATCCATAAGGAGCGCCGGTCTGAGGCGCATAGTCTCCATCTTCGGCGCGAACCTCATCTTTCCAGAAATCCGCGCGAGGGATGAGCTTCGCCTTGGCAATCAAGTTGTTTGTGTTGACCACCAGCAGGCTGTTCTGTGGATCAAAGGCGTAGCCGCTCCACGTCATGCCGCCCAAATTTCCCGGCACAACCAAAGTTCCCTGCGCACTGGGCGGGGTAAAAATACCTTCGTTGCGAAGTTCACGAATCCAATTGCGGCAGGTCTCGCGATCCTGCGGCGTCGGACCCCATGCGTCTTCCGCCGACACTTTTTGCGGAGCGAGCGCAGGCGGAGCGACCGGGAAAGGTTGAGTGGGCGACGCGGCTTCGCCTGGAATATCGCTCTTAGGAACGGGACGCTCCTCGATCGGGAATACCGGCCTACCGGTATCACGATTGAGCACGTAGAGAAATCCGGTCTTGTTGCCCTGAATGACTACGGGAACGTCTTCGCCATTGTGCCGCAAGGTTGTGAGCAATGGTGGCGACGCCGTGTCGTAATCCCAGAGGTCATGATGAACCAGTTGGAACCCCCAGGCGATTTCACCAGTTTTTGCATGCAATGCCACCACAGAATTCGCCCATTTGTTGTCGCCCGGACGAAGTCCACCGTAATAGTCGGGGCTGGCGCTTCCGGTAGGAATGAAAATGAGATCGCGCTGCAAGTCCACCGCCATGATGGACCAGGCATTGGCGGCGCCGGTTTGCCTTTCAGTCTGGTTGCTGCGACTCGCGTTGTCGCTGATCGGAATGGGATCCCAATTCCAGCGCAACGCGCCGGTGCGGGCATCGAAAGCGCGCACCACACCGGCGGGCATTGCGATGCGCTGATTGTCGTCAATCGCCGATCCCACAACCACCAGGTCGTCGATCACCGCAGGAGGTGAAGTCATGTGGTACCACCCGGCGCGATAGCCCGGCACATCTCGGAGACTGACCTGGCCATACTCGCCAAAGTCGAAACATGGTTTGCCTGTGGCGGCATCGACCGACACCAGCCGGGCGTCAAGCGTAGCCTCATAAATCCGGCGGTGGCAGGGCTGGCCCAAAGATCGAGTTGGATCGAGCCAGGTAGCCACGCCGCGATTCACCAGTCCATCGCCATAATCGAGTGTTAAATCGATTTTCGGATCATAGGCCCACCGTTGTTTTCCTGTTTCCGGGAACAGCGCGATCACCCGATTGAAGGCCGTGGTGAAATAAAGCGTGCCATCGACAAGAATCGGTGTCGCCTCGAATCCGCTGCGCCTCCTGTCGCGGCTGCCGTCCGAAATGTCCCCGGTGTGAAATATCCACGCGACTTTCAGCTTTGATACATTTTCGCGATTGATCAAGGACAGCGGCGAGTAACGCATTCCACCCGGATCGTTTCCATAGGTGGGCCATTCCGCGTCGCCCGACACTTGGCCGCATGCTGCCGTACGGGCAAATGCCATGCAAAGGGTGAGGAGCAATTCAGCTATGTTTCGCTGAACTCTGGGCTGGTTCATGGGCAGATATGTTGGACGAATTGCTTTCCGAAAGCAACTGGTGACATTTACAAGCAAGCTTGGCGACGTGTATCGTTGGTCCCGCAAATCCTCATCTTTCTACGATTGGGTGACTTCCATGTCCATGCATCGAACTTCTCGGTATCGAACCTTTTTTTTAACGTGTTTCGCTGTTCCCCTCGCGGCGGGTTCCAGCCTCGCCGCATCCCCGCAGGCGACCGAGACCAAGCCAGCCATCGAGCGCGTCACCGCCGACACTCCGCGTGTGACGTCGGCCGGAGCTACTTTCAAAGTCCCTGCTGGCTGGTCCATCGAGACTAGGAAAGACTTTGTCATCCTGACGCCGCCCGAGACCGACACTCACATCGCGATTGTCGATTCGCAAGCTGCGGATCCCAAGGCCGCGGTCACTGCTGCCTGGGCGGCCTACAAGCCCGAATCCAAGCGCCCCGTTAAGCTGGTCACGCCTCGTCCCGCGCGCGAAGGCTGGGAAGAGCGCCAGGTCTTTGATTACGAAACTTCTCCCAACGAGCGTGCAGCCGTCCAGGCCCTGGCTCTGCGCGCCGGCAAACTTTGGACGGTGGTCATCCTGGACGGAACCGATCCCACGGTAGAGAAGCGTTCCGCTCCAATTGGTTTGATCTTTGAAAGCCTGCGTCCCAAGGACTACAAGCGAGAGTCATTCGTCGGCCGCACGCCACACCCGCTGGATGAGGCGCACATCGCGCAACTCAAAGCGTTCGTGGAAACTTCCATGCAGCAACTCGGAATTCCCGGCGCTTCGATGGCACTTATTGATCACGGGAAGATCGTCTACGAGGGCGGCTTTGGAGTTCGCGAACTCGGCAAGCCGGAGCGGGTGGACGAGAACACGGTCTTCATGGCCGCTTCCAATACCAAGGGAATGACCACGCTGCTGCTGGCTGAACTGGTTGACGAGAAAAAGTTGAGATGGGATGAACCGGTTATCGACGTGTATCCGGCTTTCAAGCTGGGCAACGCCGACACCACGAAACAGGTTCTAGTCAAGAATCTGATTTGTGCCTGCACCGGAGTTCCGCGCCAGGATATGGAATGGTTATTTGAATTCAAAAACGCCACGCCGGAAACGGAGTTGGCCTTGCTCGGAACCATGCAGCCGACCAGCAAGTTCGGCGAAGTTTTTCAGTACAGCAACTTGATGGCTGCCGCGGCTGGATATATCGGCGCGCATCTGGTCTATCCCAACCTGGAACTGGGCGCGGCATACGACAAGGCGATGCAGGAAAAGATTTTCGATCCTCTGGGGATGAAGTCGACGACCTTCGATTATGCGCGCGCTCTCGCCGGCGATCACGCCACGCCGCACGGCGACGACATCGATGGAAAGCCCACGGTCGCCAGTATGGCAATCAATTATTCGATCGTGCCGGCGCGTCCCGCGGGCGCGGTTTGGACTTCCTCGGCAGATCTGATCCGTTATGTTCAAGATGAACTTGCTCTGGGCAAGCTGCCCAACGAAAAGCAACTGGTCTCGGCGGAGAATTTGCTTATGCGCCGCGCGCCGCAGATTTCTCTCGGCGAAGACGCGAGTTACGGCATGGGCTTGATCGTCGACCGCACCTACGGCGTACCGGTGGTGAGCCACGGCGGCAGCATGTCGGGCTTCAAGAGCAACCTATATTTTCTGCCGGACTCCGGTATCGGCGCGGTGGTGCTGACGAATTCGGATAATGGTGGCATGCTTCTGGGCCCGTTCGAACGCCGCCTGCTCGAGGTTGTCTTCGACGGCAAGCCGGAAGCCGTCGCTGAAGTTGCATCCCGCGCCGCGTCCCATAAAGCCGCGCTCGCCAAAGACCGGGAACGCCTCGTGGTGCCACCTGCCCCGGAGTTCGTCTCAAGTCTGGCCCAGCATTATTCCAGCAAGGAACTCGGCGACCTGGCAGTGCTGACCGACAACGGAGGCACTACCTTCGATCTGGGCGAATGGAAAAGCACCGTAGCGTCGCGAAAAAATGACGATGGCAGCATTTCATTCATTACCATCGATCCCGGCACCGACGGATTCGAGTTCGTGGTCGGCAATCGTGCCGGCAAGCGCGTGCTGATCATCCGCGACGGCCAGCACGAATACACGTTCACCGAGACCGCCTGATTGGATTGCATTCCGTGAGTCTTGGTGGATGCGTTGTAGTCTGTGGTAGAATGCTAGACAATCGTGGTAGAAAGGTGCCATATGGGATTAAACATCAAAAACGAGGAGGCCCACCGCCTGGCACGCGAACTAGCCCGTGCGACCGGCGAGAGCATGACCGCGGCCGTGAGTGAAGCCATCCGAGAGCGCTTAGAGCGTGTTCGCGGGACCTCTGAGAAAAGCCGAGTCGAGCGCATTCTCGAAATTGGAAGAGATTGCGCCGCCCACCTGAAAGAGCCCTTCAAATCTGTGGACCACGGCGACTTGCTGTATGACGACAAGGGTTTGCCGAAGTGATTCTCGACTCATCGGCAATCATCGCTGTATTACGCGCCGAACCGGAGGCTCCACATTTTGCCCAGGCGATTATTTCCGCCGGAACCTCCCGCGTTTCCGCGGTCAGTTATGTTGAAGCCGCAGTTGTCATCGATAGTGGGAAAGACGCCGTCGCCAGCCGACGATTTGACGAGTTTTTTCGGGTGTCGCGCGTTGCGGTCGAGGCCGTGACCCCTCGTCAGGCGGAAATGGCCAGACAAGCCTACCGCGATTTCGGCAAGGGACGCCACAAGGCAGGCCTTAACTTCGGTGATTGCTTCGCATACGCGTTAGCGAAAGAAAAGGACGAGCCATTGTTGTTTAAGGGCAATGACTTCCGCCACACCGACGTCGAATCCGCGGAATTCTAGGCTTACTCCACCGTCACCGATTTCGCCAGATTTCTCGGCTGGTCCACATCGCACCCTCGCCGCACCGCTATGTGGTACGCCAGCAACTGCAACGGAACAATTTCCAGAATCGGTGACAACTCTTCCGGCGCCGCCGGAACGTAGAGAATGTGATCCGCCGCCTCCTTGATCTCTTCATCACCTTCGGTGGCCAGCGCGATTACGACCCCCGACCGCGCTTTCACTTCCTTCAGGTTGGAGATCGTCTTCTCGTAGCGCAGCACCGATCCTGAATTGTTCACGTCCCGCGTAGCAATCACTACCACAGGAAGGTTTTCATCAATCAGCGCATTGGGCCCATGCTTCATCTCGCCGGCAGGATATCCTTCGGCGTGAATGTAGGAAATCTCTTTCAGCTTCAACGCCCCTTCCAGCGCGATCGGATAATGAATTCCCCGTCCCAGAAACAGAAAATCATGCACCTTCTGATAACGCTTGGCCAGTTCGTCGCACGCTTCATCATGCGTCAGGATCGTTTCGAGTTTTGCCGGGATCTTCGTCAGCTCCAACATCGCAGCTCGCGCCTGCTCGGCGCTCATGACGCCCCGCACCTGCGCCAGGTACATCGCGAAAATGTAGAGTGCGGTGAGCTGCCCGGTAAACGCCTTGGTCGAAGCTACTCCGATCTCGGGCCCGGCGTGAGTGTAGATCGTGCCTTGAGCCTCGCGCGTGATCATCGAGCCCACCACATTGCAGATAGCCAGGGTCTTCGACCCTCTGGCTTTGGCTTCGCGCTGGGCCGCGATCGTGTCCGCGGTCTCGCCGGACTGTGAAATTACCAGCGTGATCGTCTCCGGATCGACAATCGGATTTCGATACCGCCATTCGCTGGCATAATCGACTTCGACGGGCACACGAGCCAGCGTTTCAATCATGAACTTGCCCGCTTGCCCGGCGTGCCAACTGGTTCCGCAGGCAATGATGTTGATCTTGCTTGCCGACCGGAATTCGGCCTCGGTAATTTCCATCTGGTCAAGAAAAATGTGGCCGGTTTCCTGCGACACTCGCCCCAGCGTCGTGTCGCGAACCGCGCGCGGCTGCTCATAAATTTCCTTGAGCATGAAATGCTTGAAGCCGCCTTTTTCCGCCAGGATGGGATCCCACATTACGTGCTGAATTTCACGTTTTACGGGTTTTCCGTCGAAATCCGTCAGTTGGACTCCGTCGGCAGTGACGATCGCCATGTCCCCGTCCGCCAGAAAGAAAATGTCACGCGTGTGGTACAGAATGGCAGGCACGTCTGACGCCACAAAGTACTCATCATTTCCCAGGCCAATCACCGCCGGTGGCCCATTGCGCGCCGCGACGATCTTGTTGGGTTCATCGGTCGAAATTACGGCCAGAGCAAAAACGCCGGTAAGTTGTTTTACCGTCTGCCGCACCGCATCTTCCAGGGAACGACGATGGCCGTTTCCCGAACTCGCCGAATATTTCTCGATCAGATGAGCGATGATTTCGGTGTCGGTCTCGGTCGTGAACTTGTGCCCTTCTTCTATCAGCTTCTTCTTCAGGCTGAGATAATTTTCGACGATCCCATTGTGTACCACCACGATCTTCCCGGTGCAGTCGCGGTGAGGATGCGCGTTTTCTTCAGTGGGACGTCCGTGCGTGGCCCATCGCGTATGACCAATGCCATAGCTTCCATCGAGCGGTTTAAGGCGGATCGCCTCTTCCAGATTGCGCAGCTTCCCCTCGGCGCGCCGAAGCTGCAGCCCGTTGCCGTTTCCGGCGACTGCGATCCCGGCGGAATCGTATCCGCGATACTCCAGCCGTCGCAGGCCCTCGATAATGATTGGAACTACGCTTTTCTTACCGACGTAACCGACAATGCCACACATAGGAAAACCTCTAAGCCGGCCTAGTATTACTCAGCCAGCGAGAAGCGAAACTCCTCGATCACAGGATTGGTCAAGACCTCTCGGGCGATGCGCTCAACCTCGGTCTGCGCCTCTTCGCGGGAAAGCCCGCCATCCAGCGTCAGCTCAAAATACTTGCCCTGACGGACGCTCTCCAAGCCTTTGTACCCCATCTTCTTGAGCGCGCCCTGAATAGTTTTGCCTTGGGGGTCGAGAACGCTTTTCTTCAGGGAGACGTAGACGTAGGCTGTCATAAAACAGCCATTATACGTGACGGACCTGAGACCAGACCTTTGACCTCAGACCTCGGTAGTGGCTTAAGACAGGACCCAGATCTCAGCCCAGGATCGAAACTCGCTTCCGGGCTGAGGTCTGAGTTCCGGCGTCCGGGGTCAGTCTGTTCACTCCCTCAGCTTTTCATCCAGATCCGCCAGTGAGTCTTGCAACAGCTTGCGATGCCGGGGATTGGTGCTCGCTTCCAATTGCTGGAGCACGACTTGGCGCGATAGACGAAGACTTTCCCTTTTCCGCCAGCGTGCCGCCTCTTCTGCGGTCATCGTCGGACCGGGCTTCCCCGACTTCTCGCTCGCCTCAGCCTGTTGCGCTTCCACGGATTTACTCTCCCAACCACGCGCCATGCAGCCCATGATATCGGAACTACCCAGCTTCCTGGCTGTTCGGAGTTCGTAACAAAAATACGGACGGCTAAGCTGGAATCGAAACTGTGACAAGCTTTTGTTGGGATCAGTGCGAATACCGTCACTACCGCCCACTGTTCTTCCCCGCGCCGGCCCATCCGCACCCGGTCCGCGCGCGGAAATGGCCACAAACCGATACCGGCGACGAGAAAATCACGCGCTCAGCATAGACGGAATTGCAGGAAGCCGCCTCCGTCGATGTTGTTCCAAAAACCTATCACACGACAAATAACCGTTGACGCGCCTCGTTCTGTGGCTATAATGCGGGCGCACAATTTGCGATCCGCCTTTTGAGGGGGAGGCGGCAACGAGGAGACCTGTTTTTCTGCGTACCCTTACAGGCGCGCCACGCTTGAAATTTAGATTCCCTCGCCGCAGCTCGCTTTCCGGTGTGGCCGGGGGGGGGCCGCTTCTCGATTCTGCTGCCGATCATTGCGGCCATTTTCGGCCCGAGATCCCTCCCGCATCGCCCATCTCCCGCCCATTGCCTCGGCTATGCCATCGGGGAACCTTTGGCGTGCAATTCCGCAAACGCCGGATTCCGAAAAGCGGAAACTCATGGCCTACGTGGCGCCGGTCGGGGTACCAAGGATCCAACGGCTCTGTTGCTGGACGTGCGGGACGGCCGCTCGCGCGCGTCGAGGTCTCCCGCGATGTCCACTGATCCTTTCTTGCCCGGCGATCTAATTCCCTTCGCGCATCCTGAAGCTCTCCACGAACCAGAAAAGCTGCTCGCCGCTTATTTCAGTTCGTCCAGCGTGGGCCTGTGCATCTTGGACTCAGCGATGCGCTATCTAGCGGTCAACCACACTCTCGCCGCAATGAACGGCATTCCCGCCGCAGACCACATCGGCAAGTCTGTTAGGGACGTGATAGGAGATGCCGCCGGCCCAGTCGAAGCGGAGTTTCGACGCGCGTTCTCAACCGGTGAACCGGTGGCCAATATCGAAATCTCTACTAAGCTGCCCACAAGAGCAGAAGCTGGTCACTGGATTCAACACTACTTCCCAATAAAAGATGGATACGGAACAGTCCAGCGAATCGCGGTCGTCGTGGTCGAAATTACGGAGAAGAAAAAGCTGGAACAATCGCTTGAGGACGTCGGGGGGAAGCTCCGCAAAGAGATGGACCGGCTGCAGATGTTGTTGGATGTAAGTACGGTTGTGGCATCGAATTTCAACTTGCGGCAAGCCTTCCCGCGTATATCAGCGCGCATCCGCCGCGTGTTGCGCCACGAATACGCCGGCTTCGAGGTGCACGATGCCAACACGGGGCTACTGGTGCGCCAAGTCGAAGACTTCCCATTGGGTAAAGGATCACTTTCGTCTCTCCCCAGCAGCCCCCTCAACAGTCCAAGCGGGCGTTCTTTGCAGGAGGGCGCCCCGGTAATTTTCTCGAAAAAACAGATGCAGGGTTTTGAAGCCGAGATCACGAAGAACCTTCTCGCCGAGGGACTCCGGTCCCTGTGTTGCGTTCCGCTTCTGCGGCCCAACGGCGCGCTTGGCGTTCTGGTGCTCGGCAGCACTCGCAGCGATGCCTTTCACCCCGAGGACCTGGGAGTGCTCAAGCAGGTCGCCGCACAGTTTGCCGTGGCTCTGGAAAATCAACAAGCCGCGGCCGAGATCGAATCGCTGAAGCAACGGCTGGGGGAAGAAAAAAAATATCTTGAAGGCGACTTGCGCTCTGAAGGCCTGTTCGAAGAAATTGTCGGCGACAGTCCCGCGCTCAAAGAGGTGCTCGCCCAGGTAGCAATCGTCTCGGTCAGTGACGCAACCGTCTTGATCGAGGGAGAAACCGGTAGCGGCAAGGAGTTGATCGCCCGCGCTATCCACCGCATGAGCCGGCGAAAACAGGCCGCCTTCATCAAGCTCAATTGTGCCGCAATTCCCACCGGCTTGCTCGAAAGCGAATTGTTCGGTCACGAGAGAGGCGCTTTTACTGGAGCCATTAGCTCAAAGGTGGGACGCCTGGAACTGGCTGACGGTGGAACTTTGTTTCTCGATGAGGTCGGTGAGATTGCCCTGGAAATGCAACCTAAGTTATTGCGGGTTCTCCAGGATCATGAATTCGAACGGCTGGGAAGCAACCGTACCATCAAGGTGGACTTGCGCCTGATCGCTGCCACCAATCGGGATCTGGCCGAGGATATGGCGAAGCATCAGTTTCGCAGCGATCTGTTCTACCGTCTCAGCGTTTTTCCCATTCGCGTGCCACCTTTGCGTGAGCGGCTCGAAGATATCCCTATACTGGTCCGCTATTTCGTTCGCAAATTCGCCACGCGCATGGGCCGCCCTATCGAGAGTATTCCCAAAGAGACGATGCAAACGTTGACTGAGTTGTCTTGGCCTGGGAACGTCCGCGAACTCGAGAATCTGATGGAAAGGTCCGTCATCCTCAGTGAAGGCAACGTACTCCGCGTCCCGCTACCTGAATTGCGATCGGAAGGTGGTCGCTTCGTCTCCCCGACAGATCAGAGCTTGGATAGCGCCGAGCGCGAACACATCATCCGTGTGCTGCGGGACACCCGAGGCGTGCTCTCCGGACCGAACGGCGCCGCCCGCCGCCTCGGCTTAAAACGTACCACCCTGCAATCGAAGATGCAGCGCTTGAAAATCACGCGCCGGGATTACTCATCGCCTCACCGAAAATAGTCTCGTCCTCGTTAAATCCTTCCGTAAGCGGCGAACTTGCCAAAAGTTGGGCGACGACTAATCGGCACTTTGCCGACGCCTCGGCAGTCTGTCGAAATCGATTCATTTTTTCTTTTTCGGAACCCGTTCCAAATCAGGACTTTACGCGCGACCGGCGAACCCCCTTTTGCGGAACATAACGTGCACTGTATCGTACGCTGCTCGGGGTAGTTCCAGATTGTTGTAGCCCCGCAGATAGAAGATTGCTCCTCGTTGAGATACCAGCTCCGGCAAAGACTCAGCTCAGCCGGTGTGGTGGGGGCCTAGAAGTGTTATTAACCAATAAGTATCAACGCGTGAGCCGGTGCCCGGCAGGCCCGTTTCTCGAGACGGTACCGCCCGTATCCTCACCCTCGGTTCGTGATCATGCAAATACGGCCACCGGGTGGCGCGCAGCGCGAATAAAGCCGCCATCGCACGGCCCCGATCTTCAGCCCGCCCCCAGTGCTCATACGCAGGAAGTTGATCCCCTGTACCTGTTCGCCCGTCACCTCGAGTGGTTACAGCAGGAAGAGCCCAGCGCCGCCTGGGACATCCTCGCGGCTGCCCAGAGTACACACGGCGATACTCGCGCTCATGCCCGCTCTCTACTCGCCAGTTCCCGATTCGTTTGGCTGGACCGACGCCGGTGATTCGCGACCGCACTGCGTTGCGGGCCCCGGCCGTTCAGCCTTCCCCCGCTGGACCGGAGGATGGTGGCTCATTCTGCCGTCCTCCGGCGCTGTTCTGAACCCGAGTTCTGAAGATTACTCTGAACACTGCTCCGCAAAACCCTGGAGCGGAGACGATGAATGTATTCAGGCACGCTGATCGCTGACCTGCTCGTTCTGGTGGAAGGAGTTCGGAACTCCGCCACCTCGGAGCGAATCAAAAGAGTGGATTGACGCGCCTCGCGGACGGAGTCGCAGGCTAATCTTTATCAATGCTCCAGGGAAATCTCAGAGGCCGAACAGTTCCCGCAGCCGCTTCGTCTGAGCCCGGCTGACCGGTATCTCGGTTTGCTTTTTGTCGTCCATGCGCAACTGGTAAGAGCTCTTGAACCAGGGAACGACTTCGCGGATCCGATTGATGTTCACCAGATAGGAGCGATGCGCCCGCCAAAAAAGATTCGTGTCTAAGCTGTCCAGCAGTTCCTCCAGCGTTCGGCAATTGGATTGTCCCTCCATTCCCGCCGCTCCCCCCGTCACCACCGTGATGACGCCATCTTCAATCCACGCATAACAGATGTCTCTCTGGTCCACCAGAAACAGGCGCCCCACCGTCTTCAGCAGGATCTTCGAGGCCGGTTGCTTTTGCGACTCGATCATCCGCACCAGCGTTTCAATCTTCTCCGCCGGCAGTCCGTTCGCGTCCTGCTTGGCTCGCGCCTTTTGAATGGCCTGCGCCACCCGCTTCTTGTCAAAGGGCTTCAGCAAATAATCGATCGCGTTCACTTCGAACGCCTTTACCGCATACTGATCAAACGCGGTGGCGAAGACGATCTTTGGCAGGCGAATTTTCTTGTCGAGCAACTTTTTGATGACCCCGAAGCCGTCCAGTCCCGGCATCTGCACATCCAGAAAAACCACGTCTGGATTGTGCTCCTTGATCAGATTGACGGCTTCCAGTCCGTTTTTGCCTTGCGCCACGACGTTCACATCATCGACGTTTTTCAGCAGGTAGGCGAGTTCGTCGCGGGCCAGTTGCTCATCGTCCACAATCACCGCCGACAAAGCCATTGGTTGCTCCGAAAAACGCGAGAGAATAGTCGATTCGAGTATAGGTCCCCATTGTTCTCGGCGCAATGCAATGGCTTACCGGGTAGTGGGTCAGTTTGCGTAGGCACCAGCAAAATTGACTGTAGCGACCATCATGGTGTGAGATCGATACATGGACGCCCTAGGGAAGCCGGCATTTGCCTCAGTCGCTCGAGTCTTGCTCTTGCTTTTTTCACTGGCCCCGGCCGCCGTATTCGCAAAGAATGTCAGTATTGGAATATATGCAGTCATCGACCAGGTGACATTTGAGCCAGACGGTGCTTCTCCGAAGTTGGTTCGGATATCCGGCGTATTTGTCGTGCCCATCCCAATGTCCAGTGGCGACTACAGGACGCCACAGAGGGGATATCTTTATTTCCGGATTCGGCCAAGAATGGAACAGGCATCGCGAAAGGATTGGGACCAACTCAAAAGTACTGCTGGAACAGGCCAGGTGGTCGGATTTGCCCAGTACTGGGTGCCGAATCCTGGCGATCCTTCTGGCAATCCGCACCATTCACTGGAAGCAAAGGTACACGGAAACCGTGATGCTGCATCGCCAGACGTCTACCCGGTTCCTAACCTCAAGGGAATCGTTAAGCATGGGGACAGAGGCGACCCTGACTTCAATAAGATCAGAGCGCAGCTTCAGAAAGCCTGGCGGCGTTGATTGTCAGCCAAGTGGGTTAATGATCTCTCCACACCCCAGACTCACGTGTTTCCAACGTGGGCAGACAAAAACAACGTTTGGTGAGCCGAGTTAGCCTAGACGACGTTGCGAACCAAGTCGCACCGTTTCAAATTAACCCACTACCGCCTACCGATAAGCACTTAGTCTCTTAGTCTCACCCTTTTTGGCGACCTTTGCGGGTCTTGGGTTCTCCGCGGTTAAATTCTTCAGAGACGCACATCCGAGCAGGAGCCATCGCTCGTTTCGGTCGGGCTATTTCTTTTTCAGAAACTCGCGCAGGATGCGGACCGTTTCGTCGGTTTCTTCGATAAACGGAAAGTGGCCACTCTTCTCGAACATCACAAACTGTGCCTGAGGAGCGTACCGCTTGTACTGCACCGTCCAGCGAGGCATTGCGACCCGGTCATAGCGCCCGGCCAGGATGAGCGTCGGCACAGTGAGCTTTTTCAAGTCCAACCGGAAATCGAATTTGCCCATATCGCCGGAGACCAGGAAGTCGGCATCGTCGCCCGTAATCGCGCAGTAGACTTCGTTGTTAATTGAACCGTCGCTGTGCATCACCTTCTCGAAAACGGCGGCGTTGTAAAACATCAGGAACGCCGGTGAAACGTCGTTGGCATCCTGATATTCCTTGCTGCAAGTGTTGAAGCCTTGGGCACGAACTTGTTGAATCTTTTCCCACGTTTCGGGAAACTGGTTGCGAAGTTCATGGTTGCTGTTGTCGTCATTGGCCTGCCACATCTCGGCGCTGAACAGGGTATCAACCAGTATCAATCGACGCATTGAATCGGGAAAACGCAACGTATACGCCTGCGCCACCACCCCGCCGTAGGAATGTCCCAGCAAGTTGATCTTGCCGAGGCCCAGAGCCTTGCGAATACCCTCCACGTCCTCGACGTCGCGGGCCAGGCTGTAATCGCTGCGATCCTTCCCGCGGTCAGATTTGCCACGGCCCAACGCGTCGAAATAGATAATGCGATACGAGTCTCGTAAAGCCGAAAAATACGGGTGGAAATAATCGTGCGAGATGCCGGGTCCTCCGGAAATAAGGATCAGCGGTTCCCCGGATCCTTCGCTTTCATACCACAGTCGTGCACCGCTGACAGTTACATAGTCGCCGGGAGGATGCACAGTGGTATGGTTGGAAGGTGCTGCCTGTGCTCCGGCGCTGGACAGAGAAGATGCCAGAGCGGCGATCGTAAGCAGAAAGGTTGCCACAGCAGCAATGCGCCGCACCCAGCACCTCCAACTGTAAGTCACCCGTTTTCGTTTCAACTGATTTAGTCAAGACCCCGCGTCCGGTGCCCTCCCCTCATGGTTCACCGTCGGAGGCTGGAGAGACTCTACTGCGGGCGCTGCCTCATCGCGCTGCCCATATCGAACTTCGTGTACCCCGCGGGAATCTCGAACAAGTTCGCCGGCTGCGACCCCTCCTGAATATTGCGCAGTTCGATGCCGCCGCCGGTGCCATCCATTTTCACGACGCAGTGGAGTTTTGCGTCAACCCACACATAACTCTTCTCACCTTTGGCGGAAACACCTTCGTACTTTACCGCGCTCCGTCCGTTCAAACTATCGCTGCCTACCTTCGTGCAACTACCCCAGTTCTTGTAAGTTCCCGCCTCTTCGGCGGTCTTTTTCCACTGCGGACAAGCATCGTTCACATCGTCTACACGCCAGAACTGAGTGACCAGGGGCTTGACCATCATCAGCGGCGCGTCCATGTACATGTGCCGCTCCGCCATAAGCACGACGTACTTGTGTTGCGCCTCATCGAGGATGACTGCGCTTGGTCCCATCGCCGCATTCCGCCCCTCCACTTCGTACCGGACTTTATCTTTGCCCGAATAAACCTTCTTCAGCCCCGCGTTGTCTGGTTTCATGTTCACCACATCCGCAGAGAACTCCTGCGCAATCGCCAGAGTGCCGACCAAAAAGCACCCGGCCAAACAGACAAAACCTACGAAGCGTCGAACCACGGTAGCCTCCTTATCGATTCGCTCGCCGACAGGAAAGCTGGCGAGGCGATCTTCCCCCAGGGTGAAAAGCGCGGAAAGCATAGCAGAAGGCAAGGCTTCCTTCCAGAGGTGCGCGGCGATCTTCATGCTCAGGGTAATCAGCCTTACTTCTGCAAAAAGAACTCTGACATGGAAGGCGCGCTCGCGGCATCGCCGGGAGGATTCGATAACCGCAGTGCCTCCATTACGGTGCGCAACATGCTTTGATGTTGATATATCGTCGTCGAGGTTTGCGCATATCCGACCTTCACTGTCGGGCCCCAGAAAACTGGGGAGACGTGACCTCCGCCGTTCGCGGTATCGCTATCGGCCGCTTCATCGAACGCCACGAGGAGAATGCCATCCCCTCCGGACGCGAAGGCTGAAGAGGTGGACAGAGGGGCGATCACATTTGTCCGCAACCAGGTGTCCGCCTGCAGAGGCGTTCCATCATGCGCATCGTCATCGACATCGGGGACAATGAATGAGAATTCAGGTAACGTGTCGTTGGCCAAGTCGGCAGCAAACTGTGAAAACGGCCAGATGCATTGGTTCGCCACCTGCGGGTTGCCGGCAACGTCCGACAGCATGGCGAATGGATTGTGCCGAATCAAATAAAGTCCCGTATTGCCCCCAAGATAACCCTGGGTGATGCCTTCCGCATAAATCCTGAATGAGACGCCAGAAGCGAGCATTCGGCGCGCGATATTGTCCACATTCCACACGGTGGTGGAACTATCATCCGTCGTCAGCAACTGCCCCGCCGTCAACATAAAATAGTTGCCGATCGAGGGGTGGGAATCAGCGTAATAGTTGGTTGCTAGGGCTCCGTTGCCTATCAGGTTGTTGAGGTTTGGCCAATCGGTAGTATTTCCGACGACGGTTGCGTAGCTCTGGTTTTCTTCCATTACCAGGACGATGTGGCTGCTCTGCGGAGTTCGTAACTGCACAGTTACGGTCGCCATTCCCGACTTAGTGGTGTCCTGCGTGCTGGTTGCAGTAACGGTGACGTCACCGGCCGCGGCTGCTGCGGTGAAAAGACCACTTGCATTGATAGCGCCTTCACTGGCAGACCAGATGACTGTGGAACTGTAACTTCCCGTACCTTGAACCGCTGCATTGCACTGCGACGTCGCGTTCACCCCCACGCTTGACGGATTGCAGGTAACTGCCACAGAAGTAATTGTGGGCGGACTCGCCTGCACGCTGACCGTGGCCGTTCCCGACTTGGTACTGTCGTGCGTGCTGGTCGCGGTCACCGTCACGCTATCTGCGGCGCCAGGCGCGGTCAAAAGACCATTGGCGTTGATGCTTCCTCCGCTGGCGGACCACGTAACTGCTGAACTGAAGCTTCCCGTACCTTGAACTGTTGCATTGCACTGCGAAGTTGCGTTCACCCCCACGCTTGACGGATTGCAGGTGACTGCCACAGAAGTAATCGTGGGCGAACTCGCCTGCACGCTGACGGTCGTCGTTCCCGACTTAGTACCGTCCTGCGCGCTGGTCGCAGTGACAGTCAGAGTGTTCGCGGTGGCGGGTGCGGTCAAAAGACCATGGGCATTGATGGCGCCTCCGTTGGCGGACCAGGTGACCGCCGAACTGAAACTTCCCGTACCTTGAACCACTGCGTTGCACTGCGAGGTTGCATTCATCGCAATCGACGAAGGCGTGCACACCGCCGAAACTGAAGAGATCGAAAATGCCTTTGGGGAAGGCTGGTTACCAGTTCCACCGCCGCCTCCACAGGATGCCGCAGCAAGGATCAGACAAACGATGAGTGGATGTAGGAATGGAGTCGGTGCGTTCGCTATTCTGAAAGAGTGCTGCGAACTCTTCATACAGGCCTGTAGATTATTCCCGCAAGGACTTAGACGCGCCTTCCGTCGTTTACGACAAGTTGCGGACCGTCATCGCTGGAAAAGCAAGGAACGCGTTCTCGCCAAGAAGAACGAGCTTTTCGATGAGGTGCAACCTCCTGAGGTTGGCGGGCAAAAAGGAATCAGCAAGATGCCAAAAGAAGGACGGAACCGCGCCCAGCGAAGGATTCGCGAAGACCGACAAACGCTGTCCACCAGACGGACGACGCCCTGCTCTGCTGGCATGCTTTGCTCTCAATGCCCGTTCCGACCCTGCCGCTTGGTGAAATCCTGCGCGATCCATTTCGACAAAAATCTGCTCTGGTGCTCCGAGAACCCCAGCGTCCGGTACACTTCCAGCGCCGCCGTGTTGTGCCCCACCACTTCCAGATGAAGCGTGCGAACTCCCGCTGCCCTCGCCGCCTCTTCCACAAATTCCATCGTCTTGCGTCCCCAGCCGCGCCGCCGATATTCCTCCAGCATATAGAACTCGTCGACAAAAGCGTCCCGGCCCAGCCACTCCAGACTGTACCCAAAGCACAGCACGATGTATCCCACCGCCCCAGCACCGTCCAGAATCAGCCACGCCCGCCCCAGATTCGCATCGCGCAGCAACGCCATCAGGGCCACGTGCGCCTTCGGTTCGTCAAAGCCATGCCCATCGAAGGCGTAATACTCTCGCATGAATCGCAGCAGACTGCCCGCATCCGACTCCATAGCCAAACGAAATTGCGGCTCGTTCCTCATCATCCTGAACTACGCTCAAGATTGTGTGGCGCGGGCACTCCTGCCCACGGAGTCCAGTTCCTCGAGCTTCATCCCCCGACGAAATTGTCATCCAGAGCGCAGTGGCGGCTCAGCGACGCACAGCAGCCACGAAGTCGAAGGATCCCTGATCAGTTCTGCCACAGCGTGATGATTCGGACAAGGGAGCACCCCCGTCACACCGCATTTTCCAACGCCAGCGCCATCCCCATCCCGCCGCTCACGCATAGAGTTGCGACCCCGCGCTTGGTATTCCGCTTCAACATCTCGTGCAGCAGAGTCACCGTGATGCGCGTCCCCGTGCAGCCAATGGGATGCCCCAGCGCTATCGCCCCGCCGTTCACATTGAGCCGGTCGCGATTCAGATTCAAAGCCTGATCGCAAGCTAGCAGCTGCGCCGCAAACGCTTCGTTCAACTCCATCAGTCCGAACTCATGCGTCCTGAGGTTATGTTTCTGCTCCAGCTTTCGCAGCGCCGGCACGGGACCAATCCCCATCGTCCGCGGATCGACTCCCGCCGAAGCGATCGCCGCGACCCGCATCAGCGGCTTCAAATTATTCTGTTTCACGAAATGTTCGCTGGCCACTATTACCGCCGCCGCCCCGTCCGTGATGCCCGAAGAATTCCCCGCCGTGACGGTCCCAGAATCAGAAAACACGGGAGCGAGCTTTGCCAACTTCTCCGCGCTCGCGTCCGGGAACGGATGCTCATCGCGGGCAAACGTCGTCGTCCCCTTTTTGCCCTCGATGGTCACCGGAACAATCTCCGCCTCAAACCGTCCGGCCGCAATCGCCCGCGCCGCCCGCATCTGCGACAGCAGCGCATACTCATCCTGCGCGTCTCGCGAAATCTCATATTGCTCCGCCAGCACCTCAGCCGTTTCCCCCATCAGCATCTCCGCCAAAGGACAAAAAAATCCGTCGCGATACATCCCATCCACCAACTCCTGATTACCCAGCCGGTATCCCCACCGCGCCTTGTCCAGATAATAAGGAACCCGCGACATCGACTCCGTCCCGCCCGCCAGAATGCAATTCGCATCGCCCGGCAGGATCGCCTGATACGCCAGCGCAATCGATTTCATCCCCGAAGCACAAGCCTTGTTCACGGTAAACCCCGGAACCTCCTGTGGCACTCCGCTGCGCACGGAAATCTGCCGCGCCACATTCGGCCCGCCCCCCGCCTGCCGCGCATTGCCGAAAATCGTCTCATCAACTTGCGCCGGTTCGATTCCGGCCCGCTCCATCGCAGCCTTTGCCGCCACCACACCCATGTCGGCGGCAGTCAAAGATGCGAGTGCTCCGCCAAACTTCCCAATCGGCGTCCTAACCGCCGACAAAATGTAAACAGCCTGCAAATCCCACCTCCAAACAGTTTGAGTTTAGCAGGACAGATTTAATGTATCGGAGCGTCTCCTTTGCTGCGTCATCGTCATCCTGACGGAGCCGTTCTTCAGGCAGAGGAAGAGCCAGCCCTGAGAGTTTGTGACTTTTTCGAAGTTGCCAAAAAATCGACGCTGCAAACAAAAAAGTTACGACGACAAAATCGTCGAAAATTCAAAAAAGTCACAAACTCTGAGCGCAGCCGAAGGGATCTCGCGCGGAGATCAACCGCGCCCCACCTGGCACGTAACAGAATCCCTGGCTGCAATATCTGGTAGCCTCTGCATCCGGAACGCCTCGTCAACCATCTACAACCTCAGCACGCCAGCCCTCAAAATCAACATGAACCTTCGTAAAACCAGCTAATACTCTAAGGAGGCTTCTATGCCGTACATTGATGTAGGAAAAGAAAATTCCGGCCCGATCAGTCTCTACTACGAGGACCACGGCTCCGGTAAGCCCGTAGTTCTCATTCATGGATACCCTCTCAGCAGCTCGTCCTGGGAAAAACAGGTTCCCGTCCTGCTCGCTGCCGGCTCCCGGGTCATCGCCTACGACCGGCGCGGCTTCGGACAATCCAGCCAGCCCACCACTGGCTATAACTACGACACCTTCGCGGAAGATCTACACAAACTGATTACGCATTTGAAGCTGCGGGATTTCGCCCTGGTCGGCTTCTCCATGGGCGGCGGTGAAGTGGCGCGTTACATCGGGAGATATGGTTCGAAGGACGTCAGCAAGGCAGTCATCATCGGAGGCGTTCCGCCCTTCCTGCTGAAGACTGCGGACAATCCCGAAGGCGTCGACGGCAGCGTATTCGAAGGCATCCAGAAAGCCGTGGCCGCCGATCGCTACGCGTTCTTCACCGAGTTCTTCAAGAATTTCTACAACACGGACGTCAATCTCGGAAAGCGGGTCAGCGAGCAGGCGGTGCAGGCCAGCTGGAACGTAGCCGCTGCCGCTTCGGCCACCGCCAGCCTGGCCTGCGTGCCCACCTGGCACGAAGATTTCCGCAACGACGTGGCCAGGATCAACGTCCCCACGCTGGTCATCCACGGCGACGCGGATCGGATCGTCCCCATCTCCGCCGCCGGACAACGCACTGCCAAACTGATCAACGGCGCCGAACTGGTCGTCATCAAAGACGGCCCGCACAATGTCGCTTGGACTCACGCCGACGAAGTCAACAGTGCCCTGACGACATTCCTGGCCAAGCCGTCCGCTAAGGGTCAGGCATCAACCCCAAAGACAAAAGCCGTAGCGTAGGCGAACATTCTGAGGGGCCCCATCCTTGCGCGTTCTATGCGCAAGGGTGGGGATTTTCGGCAATGAGCGATCGGGCGCTCAGATGATCGCGATCAGTTGTTCGCGAGCGCGATGGAACACCCCGTCGACTCCGTCTGTCACGACGCGCACTTTAGTTTCCTTGCGCGTCTTGGTTTCTCCAGAGCAATACGGGTAGGACATCGTTATGTGCGCCCTGTGTTCAGTTCCTCTTGCCATTCCACCTAACCTTCGGCATAATAAAAGTTTGCCTCGATCTCACCGGACTCTTCCGGAACAAGGATATAAGACCTGTGTTAATGATTCGTCTGGCGCGCCGTGGTGCGCGCAAACAACCGCACTATCGCATTGTAGTGATTGAGAAGGAGCGCGCCCGCAACGGCCGCCCGGTGGAAGTGGTCGGGACCTACAATCCCCGCACCAATCCCGCCAGCGTCGAACTGAAGCGCGAGCGCGTCGAGTACTGGGTGTCCAAAGGCGCGCAAATGTCGGACCGAGTGAACAAACTGTTCTCCAAGCCCCCGGCTCCGGCCGCCGCCGGCTCCGCCGCCTAAATTGGCGGGCGTCTCGGGGACGCGCCAACGGAAGGCGCGAACGGAAAGGCACGAACGGGAAGGGCACGACTTCAGCCGTGCCGCCGTCGGCCAGGCTTAGCCTCTGGGGATTTCGTTAGCGCGGCCACCACTTCTCCATTGCTTAAGCGCTTAAGTTCCACCGTGAGAAACATATTATGACTGAGTCCTCTGGAGATGTGCGCGTGCTGGTTGAGCTGATTGCGAAATCGCTGGTCGATTCCCCCGACGAGGTCTTCGTCGAGAAGTTCGACGACGATGTAATCGAACTGGAAGTTGCCGAGAGCGATGTCGGCAAAGTCATCGGACGCCAGGGACGCACAGTTCGCGCCCTGCGCGCCCTGCTGAGCGCCGCCGGCCACCGGGCACATAAGCGCTACACGCTTGAAGTAATCGAATAGGGATCAATGCAACAAACCGACGGCCGTGAATTCTGAAACAAACGGCGAGTTCATCACCCTGGCCCGCGTCGTCAAAACGCAAGGCCGTCATGGCGAAGTCGCCGCGGAAATTCATAGCGACGTCCCCGGACGCTTCGCCGCAGGCATGAAGTTATTCGCTCTGCCGAAGTTACAAGATTCGCGGCGCGAACTGGAAGTCGAAGATCTGTGGCCGCACAAAGGCCTGCTGGTTCTGAAATTTCGCGGCGTGGATTCGATGTCCGATGCCGAGCTGCTGGTCGGATCGGAATTGCAGGTCCCCGGCGCGGAGCGGGCGGACCTGGACCTAGGCTGGAATTACGTCAGCGATCTGATCGGATGCGCAGTCCTCGATCGGGCCCGCGAGATCGGCCATATTGAAGATGTTCAGTTCGGCGCCGGTGAAGCGCCGCTGCTCATCGTTGCAAACAGTGTCGGCAAGAAGTTTGAAGTGCCCTTCGCGGAAGCGTACTTGGAAAGTTTGGACGTAGCGCTCCAGCAAGTGCGCATGAACCTTCCGGAGGGCATGTTGGAAATCAATGCGCCCGTAACCGCGGAAGAAAAGCGGGGACAGCAGTCCGCAAGAAAGAGAAAGCACTGAAGGGAGGTCTTACTCTGGGGTTCTCAGTGCCCTCTGTGGTTAAAGGTTTAGGTTTCACGTCCACATGAAGGCCGATATTCTAACGATTTTCCCCGGCTTCTTCGGCGGACCTTTGGATCACGGCATCACCCGCCGCGCCTGCGAGATGGGCCTGGCGAAAATCGAAGTCCACGATTTGCGGCAGTTCACGCACGACAAACACCGCACCGTGGATGACCGCCCCTTCGGCGGTGGCGAGGGTATGGTGCTCAAGCCGGAACCGCTCTTTGAATGTTTGGAATCGTTGCAGGTAGCGTCGCGGTCTGAACGAATGGACGACCGAATAGGCGGACGCGCGAAGCAGTCAGTGATTTTGCTCTCCGCGCAAGGCCAGCGCTTCACGCAGCAGGTCGCCACGGAGTTGGCAACGCTTGATCGCATCGTTCTGCTCTGCGGCCGCTACGAAGGCGTGGACGAGCGCGTCGCAGATTTTCTTGCGGACCGCGAGTTGTCCATCGGCGATTACGTGCTGAGCGGAGGCGAATTGGCCGCAGCCGTTATCATTGAAGCGGTCATGCGATTGCTGCCGGGTGCGGTTGGCAACGAAGCCTCCACCAGGCAGGAATCATTCACCGCGCACGCGGCCACAAAAGCGGGCGCTGCGGATTCGACCTGCGGCTCCGGCGGATTGCTGGATTATCCGCACTACACGCGCCCGGCCGATTTTCGTGGGATGGCGGTGCCAGAAGTTCTGCTGAACGGGGATCACCAGGAAATCCGCCGCTGGCGCCGGCAGCGCGCTCTGGAAAAAACGCTCCGCAACCGTCCGGATCTGCTCGAAGGAGCGGAACTCAACGACGAAGACGTGAAGACTTTGGCTCGGATCAAGAGTAACCGCGACTAGTGTTGTACGTCGCTCCGACAGCGTGACGCCAAGGATTGGGACCGGTCAACTCGGGCAATAGGATTTGTATCAGGGTATGGCTTCGCATACCAACAAAGAACGAGAATCAATTGCGCCTTTAGGCGCTGCGAAAGACGAAGGACAAACGACATGTCAAATCTAATCATCGAAAAACTGCTGGCCAAGTCTCAACGCACCGACATCCCCGGATTCCATCCCGGCGACACCGTTCGCGTCCACGTGAAAATCAAGGAAGGCGACAAGGAACGCGTGCAGGCCTTCGAAGGCGTGGTCATCAAGCGCGACAACGGACCCCAAGCCAGCTTCACCGTGCGCAAAATCAGCTTCGGCCAGGGCGTGGAACGCATCTTCCCCGTTCACTCCAAGGTGATCGACAAGGTCGAACTGTTGCGCTCCTCCAAAGTCCGCCGCGCACGCTTGTTCTACCTGCGCGGACTCCGCGGCAAAGCCGCCCGCCTGCGCGACGTAGAAAAAGCGTAAAAGCGGGTGGGTTGTGGGCTGCTTGGTGTGCGTGGGACCGGGTCTTTGACCCGGTCAGGCTGCGAGAGCGGCCTGGCGGCCGCCGACCGGGTCTGAGACCCGGTCCCACACGATCCCCGCGCTCGCCTTCAATGCCTTGGTCACATTCCCAGCGCGAGCGATTCCACCGCCGTTGAAAATCCTCCGGAGTGGTTCTTCTTGCCCTGTTCCGCCTCGTACTCTTTTCGGGTTCCCACGAAAAATTCAATCTTGCCGCTCACCGGAATCCCGTCTCCCGTGGAAAAGACGGAGTGCGAATAGCCCCACACTCCGCCCTCGCTGGAGTTCCGGAATGTCGGCTCGCTGTTCGTGAGCAGCGTGGACGTGATGACTTTTCCGCTCTTAGGCACCCGCAGCACATACGCGTCCCCGCGCTTTTCCAGCGGTGCGCCTTCTCTGACTCCCATTTCGAGGAGGAAGTTCCCGTTAAAGCCTGGAGGAATTTCCACAATCACCTGTGTCGCGGAACCATGTTTCGAACATGCGCTCGCAGCCATCAGCAGAACCACGCACATCACGGACGGCCAGAACTTCCGTTTCATCCCTTCACCTCTTGCATTCTGGGCGGAGAAAATTGTTGCACAACTCTCTTGCGGACCGGAACCCGTACCACAATTTCGGTCCCGCTGGCACCGGAATTAATCTCCAGCCTGCCTCCGATTTCGCGGATGCGTTCGGTCATGCCGGCTACGCCAACGCCGCCGCCGGAACCATCTTGGCGAAGGCTTTGCACCACAGCCGCAGGCATACCTTTGCCATAATCCCGCACTCGCAGGATCACCTGATCGCCCACCGCCTGCAGGCTGACATCGGCTCGTTTCGCCTCGGAATGCCGATGCACGTTAGTCAGGCTTTCCTGCAGCACGCGAAACAATACCAGTTCGGTCGCTTCAGGTAGCCGGCCCGTTCCGTCGCGAATATCCAGGTTGACATCGATGCCGCTACGCTTTCCGAATCCCTCGACAAACCAGCGGCAAGCCGAATTCAGCCCCGCTTCATCGAGTAGTGGCGGATGCAACAAATGCGAAATCGTCCGCGTTTCCGAAATGGAATCGTCGAGCAGCTTGATGCAGTCTTGCAGAATGCCGTCACCCGGAAGCTTGGTCTGCAGCACCGAGATTGCCATTTTCACTGCTGCCAGGTGCTGGCCAACGGAATCGTGCAGCTCGCGGGCAAATTTTCGCCTTTCCTCATCCTGCAGCGTTAATACCTTGGCGCTGAGAGCGCGCTGCGCCAGTTCGGCCCGGGAACGTCCTGCCACCTGCTCTACGAGCAAGCGGTGGTGCACGAGAAACAACACCAGAGCCAGGAAGAGGCTGGTGATCAGAATCGTTGCCGTCAGCGATGCGAAACGGCTCGCCCGCTCCTGGCGCTCGGTGAGCAGTTGCTCCTCAGTGTCGTACATGCGCTGCAGAAGCAGGTCGCAGCTTTCCGCAGTAGCCAGGCTCTGCCGGCTTATTGCCGCCTGAGCCGCATGGGTTGACCTTCCTGACTTCTTGAGCTCGATGGCCTGCTCCAGCAGAGCAATCCGCTGTTCCTTCAGTTCCGCAAGCTTTCTGCAATTCGCCTGCTGTTGCGCGTTGTCGGCCGTCAATCGTTGGATCGCCGCAACCGTACTTCTGATCTGGCGCACCACTTCGGCCTGCTGCTGCAACAGAGAATCGTCGCCCGAATCCACATATTCGGAACGCAGGCGGCCGGCCCGCGCGGTTGCCATGGAAAATTGCGATAACGCGTTTTGCACGTCGCGGGTATGGTGAACCCAGCCTTGGCTGGCGTCCATGCGGGTGAAAGCAAAATACGCGAAGCAACTGCTGAGGAGAAGGAAGAGTACCGCCGCGGCCAGAGCCGCATTCACCTTTCCAGTGGAGGACATTCGGAACCGGAGACCCGGAGCCATTGTAAATCAGCTGCTGTGGAAATGTTAGATAGGGCCGGAGCTAGACTGCGGCGGAGGCCAGCGGATTTCGGATGGTTTCCACGCCGACGAACTCGGCAACTCTTCGGTTTTGCAGATGGCTGAGCACGTAGCTGAGCAGAGGACGGTCGCCGCGGCGGATTTCCTGAAACTCCACTCCCATGGCAAGATTGTTGACCAGATATTTCACCTGCGCCTTGACCGCAACGCTCACATCGAACATGTTCAACATCAGGCGAAAGTCGGTTCCGGGGCGAAGGATTTCCGTGGAGGCGATGCGCGCCCCGAATTCCGAAATCTGCTGCACCGCCCCTTCTACCCGCTGCACTCCGTCGATCACTTGCGCCCGGCCTTCGACGTAAAAGCGCGGGCGCCGGCGACGGTTGTTCTCCGCGACACTCGGCACACTGAAGCCACGGGGTAGAGCACGGCGCTCCATGGTATCGAGATCGATGGGCTGATACTGGTCTTTCTGTTGCATTTCTATCTGCCGCAGCTCTTCATCCCACGGCGTCTTGCCGTCGACACATTGCACGGTGAACTGTCCACGCAGGGCGGAAGCGGCATCGCCAGTCCAAATCACCTGGCAAACGGCTTTATTGCGCCCGCGTTCTACCATTACCAGGTCGCCCAGGTTCACCTGGCGAGAGCCGAGCAACCGCGCGCCATGTGGGTGAATGTCGTAGGTGCACGCCATCTCCGCTGGACCGCGTCCTTCCTGACCTATCAGACTCCAGCGCACCGGGAGCGCCAGATGCACGAGCTTTGCGGCCAGCAGGCCGTCTTCGGGCGATGGGTTGGTTTTGCTCTGCAAGACTTCTACTCCAATTCGACGTGAATGAGGCCAAGTTACCAGTACATGTCCGAACGGGCAATGTACGTCCGTAATTCGGGTAATGGTTACGTTGGCGTTTGCGGATAGCGGTCCTGATAGATTTCACCCTGTTTTCTGCGTCCTTTGCGCGTCGTGGCAACGTCTGCGGTCAAAGGCTTTTACCGCAGAGATCGCGAAGGAGTCGCAGAGATCGCAAAGCGAACCTTTAGCCTGAAACTTCGCTTGCAGGAATTGCTGTTGTGGACGAAGATGATGAACAACTCTCTGGTTTTGTGAAGTCTTCTGGGATGAAGCCAACGTCTGCGACAACGCTCTCGCCCTCGGCCGCTAAGCTCCGAATGCTGAAGAAGCTGCGCTGCACGCTGCGTTTTGAAAAAGAGGCCTGGGCCGCGGGAGCGCGGCTAGTGGCCGGCGTGGATGAAGTGGGGCGCGGATCGCTATTCGGCTGCGTGGTCGCGGCGGCGGTGATTCTCGATCCGGCTCACCGCCTGCGCGGGCTGCGCGATTCGAAGTTGCTGCCGGCAGAGCGGCGCGAAGTGCTGGCTGAGCGGATCCGCGAACATGCGGTAGCGTGGGCGGTGGCGGCTGTGGACGCGGCTCGCATTGATCAGATCAACATCTATCACGCTTCGCGAGCGGCCATGCGGGAAGCGGTGATGCGGCTGGCGCCTGCCGCCGATCATCTTCTCATTGACGCGCTGCGAATCGATTGCGAGCAGCCACAAGTCCCCATCATTCATGGGGACGCGCGCTCGGCCTCGATTGCGGCGGCGTCCATCCTAGCGAAGGTGGAACGGGATCGCATGATGTGCGATTGGGACGCGGTGTTTCCCGCCTACGGCCTGGCCTCGCACAAGGGATACAGCACGCCCAGGCATCTCGCGGCGCTGCGCGCGTTCGGGCCGACCTCGCTGCACCGGCAGTCGTTCGCACCGGTGTGGCAGAATCCGGTGCCGCAGGCGGTTTTCGGGTTCATGGATGAAGACGCGGCGCTGGAGGAAATGGCTGCGGGTTGAGTGGGTTAACGGGTTTTCAGCGAAGATTTCCACAGTGTTCCCGCAGGAACACTTTCAGGGCGATTGTGTACGTACAATAATATAAGTACGGTGAGACACATGAAACACAGGAAACGGGTTACGAAGGCTCGCAAGAAAGACGCCAAGACCTCAACCGCCGGGGCGGGACGCAAGACGAAGCGAAAGAGTTTGAGTCTGTCGGCGTTGGTTGAACCATCGAAGCACGGTTCGGCTTCGATGCGGGAAGTGATGGAGTTTTACAAGCCGATCAAAAAGCCGGTCACGCTGCGGCTGGACGCCGATGTGCTGGCGTGGTTTCGGCGGGACGGACGACGCTATCAGACCCGGATTAACGGCGCGCTGCGCAGGGTGATGGAGCGGGAGATGGATGAAGAGGGGAAGTGAAGTTAAAGTCAAGTCCCCAGATCTCGCACAGTTAATGTTCCCCACATTCGCCGGGGAGAGTCTTCTTGACGATGAAAGGCTACGCTCGCGCGGTGTTTTTAAAAGATTGGCGGGTGGCGCCCGCCCCGAGAGCAGATTCCTCGGTCGCTCTCGCCAGTTTCACAGGCTCCGACTGGCTCGGAATGACAGGGTTTATGGGTTAAGCGTGGAGTTGAGTCGGTTGAGGAGTTTGGTGTTGGTTTCCAGCGCGCGCAGCAGGATTTCTGCTTGCTGTTTGGCGACTGGCCAGTCTTGCTTTTCTACTGCTTCGGTCAATCCCGGTAGTTCCAGGTGGGCGTAGGTGAAGCGGGCGCCGTAGAGGATGTGTTTGAACCAGGGGCGGCCGGGAATGCCGTCGGGGTTGAGCCAGTTACGTTCGACTTGCATCATGCCGTGGTTCATGGTGTAGGCGAGTTTGGGATCGATTGGGCCTTGTGCCAACGTGCGGCTTACTGATTCATTCAGGCGTTTGCCGGCGGCTTCGAAAGTGTCGATGGCATCGAGGAGCGGCTGTCGAGCTTCGCTCGGCTGGACGGGCGAGGGCGCCCGTCCCCACATCGACATTGCCGTGGGCTGAGTTTTCATCAGTTCGTTGACGAATTGGCGAATGTTGCTGGCGTAGGTGGCGAAATCGAAGGGTAACAAATCGGCGTTAGCCAGGCGCAGCGCGGTTACGCCCCACAGTTGCGACATGAGGGTGTGGTAACGATAGCCGGCGTCGCCGAAGTGGTTCATCCAGTAGAAATCGTCGTAGGCGGAGTGGTAGACGCCGTAGTCGCCGTCGAACTGCAGGCCGATTACGGGCATGCCAACGAAGTTTAGAAATACGGTGTGGTCGGAGCCGCTGCCAATGCGGGTGTCAGCCAGATTTGCATCGCTGACTTCGGTCGCAGTCTTCGACTCGCGCCGCTCGCGTGCGCTCGATTGCTTCCATGCTTCGTAGAGACTCTTGCCGGAAGGATCCTGTAGACTGCGGCTGGTTTCGACCAGCATGGGCGAGAGGGAGGCGACGGCCTGGCCGTGGAAGTTCGGGCCTGAGGTAGCTTCGTCGACGTTGATGTAGGCGACGGCTTTTGCGCGCAGTTCGCCAGCGAATTGCTCTCCCCATTCGGTGGAACCGGTCAGGCCAATCTCTTCGCCGTCCCAACTGCAGATCACAAGAGTGCGCCGTGGGCGCATGCCTTCACTCTTGAGTTGGCCGAGGGCACGCGTCAGTTCCATCATCGATGCGGTGCCGCTGCTCGGATCGACGCCGCCGAAGACCCAGGCATCGCGATGGTTCCCGAGGACGACCCATTCGTCAGGAAGTTCGGAACCGCGGATCCGGCCTTCGACCACGTAGTAGGGCTGAGTGCCATTGTCCATTTCAATCTTCAGATGAACTTTTACCCGGTCGCCGCCAAGGTGATATTGGATGGGCAATCCGCCTTGCCAGTCCGGAGGGGCGATCGGGCCGTCCATATTTTCCAGCAGAGGCTTGGCATCGTGCCAGGAAAGTGGGAGCGCCATGATTTTGGGCGCTGATTCGGCTTGCTCGATCGGAATGCGTTTTGCGCCGGGGACCGAGGCCCATCCTGGAGTGAGCGGGTCGCCGGGGACGATGAAGTCGTAAGTGATAGCGCCGCGCTGGATGTGGTACTCCGGGCCCCAGGGGCCATCGGGATCGACTTTGCCTTTCTGGTAGCCGTCTTCGGCGGGATCGCTGTAAATCAAAATCGCGGCGGCGCCGGCGCGTTGCGCGGTGAGGGCTTTGAATCCGCGATAGCTGTAGGGATTGGAATAGCGCACGAGGACGATCTTGCCGGTGACGCTGATACCGTTTTTGCGCAGCAGGTCGTAGTCTTCGGGATTGCCGCTGTGGGCATAGACCACGGGCGCGGTAACTTCACCGGAGATTGACATGCCGAGCCAGGCGCCGCTGATGGCGGGGTTTTTTGAATCGGGATCGGCGTCAATCGCGGCTTCGCGAAGAGTGGCTTGATAACGGACGGGGGCCATCATTTCCAGCGATGCGCTTTTGGGATTGGTGCCATAGACGTCATAGCGGCGGACGACTACGTCTTCGAGGCCCTGTTTGCGCCATTCGTTGGCGATGTAGTCGGCCAGTTCGTTGTTGCGCTTCGATCCCGCGACGTGGGGTTCGGCGGTGAAGATACGGTGCTGGCGGCGTTCTTCGTCGGGGCTGGGAATGGATTTAAATCTGGATTCGATTTCGGCTTCGTGGGCGGAGGAGGACGGAGTGAAGCCGAGGATCGTTTGGGCGAGAGTGCAGGAGGTGGAGAGAAGCAGAACGAAGCAGGTTGTGAGTTTCATGAGATGTTTCGAAATTTAGCGTGCAAAGATAACACAGGGGCTAAAGCCCTGGAATCTTACGAACGCTCACGCGGCGCTAAAGCGCCGCTTGCGGTGCTTCACACTGCATGACCGGGTCCAAGACCCGTTCCCTCATAAGCAAAGCTGGACGGCCCCCCACAAGCAAAGCAAGATAAAGCGGCAAAGCAAACGAGCAAAGCGATGCTATTTTGCTTTTAGGATTTCGGTTAACAGGTCGGGTTTTGAGTTGTCGCGGACCAGGTGCGGGTATTTTTCGCCGCTGTGGTAGTCGATCGTATAGGTCTTGAAGTAGTCGGTGTTTTCGACCAGCAACTGCAGCGGAGTGCTGCTGGTTTTTGTAGCCTTGACTCCGTCGCGCAGGACCTCGGGAGAAAAACGGCGGCCGTTGACCGCGACCAGTTTCATGCCAGGGCCGATGCCGGCTTTGGCGGCGGGCGTGCCTTCGGTGGTGTCGCTAATGGTGCCATCGTCGTTCAGCACCAGGCCCAAAGCCAGGGCGGCGGGCACGAAGTGCTCCATGGCTGCCAAGCCGCTCATCATTTCAGACGGAGTATCGTCGTAGACGAGCTTCCACCCGCTGCCTTCGATGCCGCCGAGAGGTGCGCCGGGGCCGTGGCTGGTGAGGCGCTCGGTCCAGAAGCCGCGCCAATCATAGGGTGCGATCTGATTGAGGGCGCTGACCACGTCATCGAAGGTATAGGTTTTGACCAGGGGGCCAGTGCTGGGCGCGCCGTGAAAAATTTTGCAGAAATCGTCGAGCGTCTTAGCGCCTTTGCTTTGCTGGCGAATGATCGCGTCGGCCCACAGCCAGTCGAGCGTGCCTTCCTCGTAGAAATCGGTGCTACGGCGCCATGATTCCCAGGAACGGGGAGCGAAGTAAAGTTGCGGTGCGGCGTCGGCTGTGTCTTGCAGGTTGCGCCACTCGCGGCCGGGAGTGTGGTCGAGAGAGGCGGCGGTGATGGCGAGATCGTCGCGGTCTTGTTCGACGCTTAAGAGGCCGCTGCGGGCGGTGAGCACGAAGCCGAGATAGTTGGTGAGGCCCTCGTAGACCCAGAGGAGGTCGTCCTGCATGGGCTGCTCGTAGTCGGGGGTGGCGAGGTCGGCGGGACGACGGAATTTTCCGTTCCAGGAGTGAACGTACTCGTGGGGCAGGAGGCTGGCCGACATTTTCCGCGAGGCCTCATCGACCAGGGCGTGTTCGTCCACGCGGCTGTCGTCGGATTCATGGTGCTCGAGGCCAAAGTGGGCGACGTGATCGCTGAGAGTGTAGAGGAAGTGATAGTCGCGATAGTGATGGGCGCCGAAAAGTTTTTGCGCCTGGTCGACCAGATTCTTGTAATGGTTCCAAACTTCCTGGGGGGCGTCGAGCGCGGCGGCGCTGTCGGCGGCGATGTCCATTTCGGTGGGAGGATCCTGGCCGAGAGGGACGACTTTGAGGAATTCTCCAGTGATGACGGGCGAGTCGACCAGGGTGGTGAGCGAGACGGTGGCGAACTTAATTTCGTTCCCGGTGTGGCTAGACACTGGAAGCGGGGTGCCGAACTTCCAGCCATCTGGGAGTTTGAGGCTGGCGCTGTAATTGATGTCGTCCGACTTCCAGCCTTTGGGATAGAGCAGAACCTGGTTCCAGCTGATGATGGCGAGTTCAGCGGTGGCGGAGGAGCCGGCGGAGAATCCGCTCTCGAAGGTGGCGGGAGAAAGAAAGTCCAGTTCGGCATTCACTTCAGTCGCGCCGGCGGGGACTTCGACGTGGATGGTGAAGCCGTCGAGCAGGTCGCGTCGCCATCTGAGAATCTTGCCGGCGGCGCTGAACTTCAGGCCGGCGAGATCGATGACGGGGCCGTCGGGGGCATGCTCGCCGGGAATCCATTTCGGATAGTAGAGAACGAGATCGCCGGGGGTGGCGGGGATTTTCAGGGTGGCATGGAAGATTTTGCGGGGGGCGGAGGTGGCGTCGACGATAAGGGTGACGGTGGGCGGGGTGGCTGGTGTTGCTGCGGCTGCTATGGAAATCGACACGATTGCGATGCAGACTGCTCCGAGCAGGCTGGAGAGTTTCATTCTTTCGGGGCCCCCGTGTTTGCGATAAAGGCACTCGACTGCGGAATCTTAGACTATAGCAGTCACTGCTGGGGCGGTACAGATTGGGACCTGCGGGCTTGGGCGCCTTGCCGTACGGGTCGGATCGAACGGTGCCGCTTCCGACGGTGGTTACAACGCGGGCGGGGGCGCCCGCGCCACACGAACGCGGACTGATATGATTCCGCAGGATGTCGCGGCGCGGAAAATTTATTACGTTCGAAGGGCTGGACGGGACCGGCAAGAGCACGCAATTGCGCAAGCTGGCGGCGGGGCTGCGGGGGGCGGGCCATGACGTTGTGGAGACGCGCGAGCCGGGCGGGACGCCGACGGGAGAAAAAATTCGCAAGGTGCTGCTCGACTCGGGGACGGCGGGATTGTCGCCACAGGCGGAGATGGCGCTGATGTTCGCGTCGCGGGCGCAGCATATTGCGGAAGTCATTGAGCCGGCTTTAGCGCAGGGCAGCCTTGTGTTGTGCGATCGGTTCACGGATTCGACGGAGGCTTATCAGGGGAGCGGCCGCAAGTTGGGGAGTGAGGCGGTTCGGGAGTTGCATCGCGTGCTATGCGGGAATTTGCAGCCGGATTTGACGATTCTTCTGGATTCGGACGCGGCGTCGAGCGTGAGTCGGGCGCGGCAGCGGAACCAACGTGATCCAAGAAATTCCACTCGGGGTCACGACGAAAACCGGTTTGAGCAGGAGACGCGGGCGTTCTTTACGCGGGTACACGAGGGATATCTGGCGATTGCCGCGCGCGATCGCGGGCGAGTCGCAGTGGTAGACGCGCGCGGTACGCCCGGGCAGACGCATGAGCGGATTGTGGAAGTGGTGCGGAGAAAGTTGAAACTGTAGCAACGTCAGTCACCACGGAGACACAGAGGCACAGAGAGGAGCGAGAACCGGAAAGAGAAAGCGCTCGATTCGTGAGGGTTACCGATCTTTTCCCGCTATCCGATTTACAATGACTTGCGGTTCCCGGGGTCTCCGTGACTCCGTGGTGAGTTAGTTCTATGCCTTTCTCGGATTTTCACGGTAATGCGAAAACCATCCATAGCTTGCGCGACATGCTGGCGCGGAAGCGGTTCCCGCATGCGGTGGTGCTGGCGGGGGGGCAGGGATCGGGCAAGTACACGCTGGCGCTGATGTTGGCGCAGGCGCTGAACTGCCTGACGCCGCCGATGACTGACGATCTGCCCGATTTTTGCGGCAAGTGCGCCAACTGTACGCGGATTGCTCAAGGGCTGGATCTGGATGCGCGGTTTGCCGAGGCTGTGGGGGCGCGGGAGAATTTGCGCGACGCTGACAAAAAAGAGACGCGGCTGTTTGTGCAGACTCATCCCGATGTGCTGGTGATTCCCCCGGATCCACCGCAGATGATGATCAAAGTGGATCAGGTGCGGCGGGTGATTGAGACGATTTATTACCGTCCGGCGGAGGGCAGGGAACGGGTTTACATTTTCACGGACTCGGCCTTCATGAAGGAGGCGGCGAACTCGCTGCTAAAAGTGCTGGAGGAGCCGCCGGAGTTTGCGACGATTTTTCTGCTTACCGAGAACGCCGGCGAACTGCTGCCGACGATTCGATCAAGGTCGATGGTGTTTCAGTTGGGGGCGTTGCCGGCGCAGGAGATTGAAAAGTATCTGGCGGAGCATCGTCCGGAATGGAAGGGCGCGGAGCGGGCGTTGGTGGCGAGGCTGTGCGAGGGCTGTGTGGGACGTGCGCGAAGTTTCGACCTGGCAGGGTACGTGGCGGCGCGCGCGCATGCGTTGGCAATTTTGAAGTCGGCGTTGGGGAGCGGCGAACACAGCGAGCTGTTCAAGATTACCGAATCGTACCGGCCGGGGGCGGAGGGACGGGAGAAGATTGAGCAGTTAATCCGCACGCTTTATTCGTTGTTGCGCGATCTGGCGTCGATGGAGGCGGGGGCGCCGGAGTTGGTTCGGAATACCGATATATCCTCGGAGCTGAAACCGATGAGTGAGTCGGCGGACTTTGCTTGGATCACGGCGGCATCTGAGCGGCTGGCTGAGGTGGAGCGGGGGATGCGGCGGAATTTGTTGCGGTCGTTATCGCTGGATGCGTTTGCGGCGGCGTTGGAGAAAGGATAGTCGTCGCGGCCGCGTTTTGCTGTCGGTCGCCCCACCGGGGGCTTGAGCATGGCGCGCTTCGAGTAACCTGCCGTTGGATTACCTCGGAGTGCTTCCCCGCGGATGGGTGTAACCCATAACGTGCATACTTTCAATAAGTTATCAGGATTACTCTGGTGGTTCTACTCCCTTCGGATAGATTGCCCGGCCGGGAATGCCCGCCTATAATCGTCTTACTCTGGTTCAGAATTCTCCGTCAGGTTCCGGGTAGAACAATGGGAAGGGTGCGGTTTGTCTGGATCACCCTCCAACAAGGTTCAGTGAAAGGAAAAGCCCGGATGATGCGAAAGCACCTGCAACATGCATTGATGCTGACGGCCACGACGGCAATCGCGACCTCCTTCTCTCTTTGTATAGCAGTGCCTCGCGCGTGGGCGGCGGAAGGTGAAGGCCGATCCGAGCCGATTACGCCAACCGAGGAACATGGCCGCAAGATTTATGTGAACGAACCTGCCCCGGCGCAGAAACATGCGATGCAAGCGGCTCAGGCACAGGCTTCGCAGCCCCGGCGCTCGTCGCTGGTGTATTGGAGCAGCAAGGAGAGCCGATGGAAACCGGTGCCCTCGGCGGGCACAGCCTCGATGCAGGCGGCGCGGTCGGCGGCCGCGGAAGTGAGCCAGTATTTCGGGCGCGACTCGGCGCAGTCGGCGAATGCGAAGATTGTGGCTGCCAATGCCAGGGGACATCAGGCTTCGCAGGAGGAGATCGATTCGTCGATCGTGATGGCGGCTGCCCGGCACAATGTGGATCCCAACCTGGTGCGCGCGGTGGTGAAGGTGGAATCGAACTTTAACTCGAATGCGGTTTCGCGCAAAGGCGCGATGGGACTGATGCAGCTGATGCCGTCGACGGCACGATCGTTGAAGGTGAACAATCCGTTCGATCCCGAGCAGAACGTGGATGCTGGGGTGCGGCATCTGAAGCAGCTTCTGGAAAACTATGGCGGCAACGTAGATTTGACCCTGGCCGCCTATAACGCGGGATCGGGCGCGGTGGCGCGCAGCGCGGGGGTTCCGCATTTTGCGGAGACTCAGAATTATGTGCGGCGGATTACGAACCTCTATTACGGCGGATTTGACCTTTCTCCGTCCGGTCCCAGACATGATCCCGTGCGGGTTCAACGAGATGCGCGGGGCGTGCTTTACATCAGCAACACGGACTAGAATAACGGCATCTGTTTTACCGGGCTCTTAACCCAAGGCTTTATTTCGATACTCTCAGGTACCAAGGCAGTTCAACTGCAACGGCGGATCGAGACAGTAACGGACCGACGACTTTGACCATGACATTGAGCCAGCGCGGTCTGGGCTGGGGAGCGCTGCTGTTGCTGATGGCTCTCTTCGGATTGCCAGCCCATGCCCGCGCCCACCACAGCGAGGCTTGGGCTCGCGAGCACTTTGCCGGTGCGGAACGTATGCGGGAGGCGCTGAATGGGCGCCCTCCAGGTGAACGCACGCGGCGTATCTACCAGCGAGTCCTCGACGCCTATCGTAATGTTTATTATGGAGCGCCTACCTCTACTAAGGCCGATCCCAGCGTGGTTGCGGTGGCCGAGACGCTGGTCGAGATGGGGCGGCGCTTTGACGACGACAAGATTCTGAACGAAGCCATCGCACAATACAGGTTCCTGCGCAAGGAGTATCCGGGAAGCAAATATCGTGGCGATGCGTTGTTCACCATCGGCGAGATTTACAAAGACGATCTGAACGATCCCGAACAGGCGCGGGCCACTTTTGAGGAGTTTCTGCATCGTTATCCGCAAAACCGGCTGGCGGAGGACGCGCAGCGCTCCATCGCGGACCTGAGCCGGGAAGCGGATCGCGAGAAAAAGGCCGAAGCGCGGAAGCAGAAAAAGGCCGGCAAAGAGATTGCGGACAAAACCAAGAGTGCGGAAAATGCGGCGGGCAAGGACCTTAATCTTGGGGTGGGCTCCAAAGCTGATTTCCAAAACGAACCTAAAACGGGGCCTGATTCCGAGCTTAAGACCGAGGCAACCGCACAGGAATCTGCCAACCCCAACTCAGTACGCACCGCGCGCGTGACTGGGATCCGTCACTGGTCCACGCCGGATTACACACGCGTGGCCATTGATCTGGAAAATGAGATCAAATTCGGTTCGCAGCGCATTTCCCATCCCGACCGCATCTTTTTTGATTTGCGCGGCACCAAGCTGGCCTCGACGCTCGTGGGCAAGAGCTTCGACGTGGATGACGGATTCCTGAAGAAGATTAGGGTGGCGCAGTTTCAACCTGGGCGGACGAGGGTGGTGCTGGAGGTCGACAATCTTTCCGATTACGAGGCGTTCCTGCTGCCCAATCCCTACCGTCTGATCATTGATATTCACGGCAAGAATAATCGGAAGAACATGCACGCGAAGCTGCTGCTAGACAGCGCAGCCATGGCGGACGTGGAGGCTCCGCCGAAGGCGGGATCGGATGCCGAGAACACGAATGCAGGTGAATTGACCCCCGAAGAAGCATTAAAGCAAGCAGAGGCAAGGGTGAAGGGGGAATTCCGCGCCGAGGCGGGAAAAGCTCCGGTTACCAGCGAAGACGTGGGCGACGAAACGAAGATTTCGCCCAAGGGAGTCGACGCGGGCTCCAAACCGCATTCATCCACAGCGAAACGTGGTTCTCTGAAGGATAAGAGTACAACTCCGGCGGTCACCAAGGTTGTCGTCGATGCCGACGATGATGATGAAGTTCCTCGGGAGGCGAGCCATGGGCGAGGAAAGTCGTCGTCCGGTTCGCACGTGGCTTCGAGCCGGGCAAGAGAATTGGATATGCGGGAAGCAAAGCCCACGGCTAGCGGCGACCGGTCGCTGATCCGCGCGCTGGGACTGAAGATTGGGAAGATCGTGATCGATCCTGGACACGGGGGTCACGATACCGGAACCATTGGGCCTGACGGGCTGAGAGAAAAAGATCTGGTGCTGGAAATAGGACGGCGGTTGGGCAAGCTGCTGCAGACGCGGCTGGGTGCGGAAGTGGTTTATACGCGCAAGAACGACACTTTTATCCCGCTAGAGACTCGTACCGCGATCGCTAACCAGGAACGGGCCGATTTATTCATTTCGATCCACGCCAACTCCAGCCACGATTCCGAGGCACGGGGCGTGGAAACGTATTACCTGAACTTTACTTCCTCGCCGGAGGCGCTGGAAGTGGCGGCGCGGGAGAATGCGGTGTCGGAAAAGTCCATATACGAACTGCAGGATCTGGTAAAGAAAATCGCGATGAAGGAAAAAATCGAAGAATCGCGCGAGTTCGCTGGGGATGTGCAAGAGTCTCTGCACAACGGGCTGGCGGCGAAGAGTCCCGCTATCCGCGACCGGGGAGTGAAGAAGGCGCCGTTCATTGTGCTAATTGGCGCGAATATGCCGTCGATTCTGGCGGAGATTTCGTTTGTGAGCAATCCCACCGACGAGCACCGCCTGCAGACAAGCGAATACCGGCAACGCATCGCGGAATCGCTTTATCGCGGAATCGCGAAGTATGTGGATGGGCTGAGCGGGGTGAGAGTGGCCAGCAGGCTGGAGAAGGCGGGGGGGCAGTAAAGTGAGTGACGGCGCAAGACGCAATTGGCGAGGAACAATGACCACCGGGCTGAAGCCCGCTTTAATCGGAGGCGGCTTACGCGGCTCCTTCGACAAGCTGAGGGCAGGCTCTGAAAGGGCCGCTCCTCCACGGTTGGACGCGCGTCTCGAATCGTTTCAGCTTGTTTGAAACGTGTCTGTTTGAATCTGCGTCTGTTTCAACCCCGTGGCTCTTTGAGTCGTGCGCTACGCATTCGAAATCCCGGGTCGCCCTCCTACTGAATCGAACTTCCCACCTGCGAAAAAACGCTTCCCGCGTTTGAACCGATCAGCCGCACTGTGCCCACGACGATCACCAGGATCACCGCCAGCATGACTGAGTATTCGGCGATGTCCTGGCCTTCTTCATCCGACCAAAGAGTATGTATTGAATATTCCATAAGTTTGTCCTTTTCGTCAGCTAAGCACTTACGGCGCCAGCCAGCGCTGGTTGTGAACCGAGTTGACGCTTGTAATCGCTAAAATTCAGTCCCCACGCCTCACCTTCCTGGGTTGCAGCCTGAAGTCCGACCTGAAACTCCGATGTGCCCTCCAGTTTTTTCGTCCAGATGACACGGAACTGGATTTTTCGCTGGCGATAGAAGATCGTTATCTCGTCGCACGCATTCAATTCCTGACGCACCGAGCCCAGGCGCACTCCGTCCGGGGTCACGTCCAGCGTATGCACCAGTTCGTCGAAAGGCTTCCCGGCGCTGTTCCTGCCTTTTACTCGTACGGGAAGAACTGCCTTCGTGCGCGCTCCCCGCCGCTGATCAGCTGACTGCATTCTGTTCACCTGGAGCTTAGTTTGCCCTAGACATGGTGTTGAGGGAATGGCCCCGATGTGCAGGCCGGAGGCACGAAGGTAACATGTTGAATTGCCGCAAAATCAAGCTTTTGCGGGTCTTTTTTTCTTTTCTTGCCAGGGTGTCATCCCACAGTCAGCCGAGAGCGATACGGCATCCCGAACACAAACGCTTACGATACTCCTTGAACCGCGTCGTTATCAGTTGCCAGCATTGTGAAACCTTTCGGGCCGGGGTGTGGTCTAATTACAGGAGGAATTCTGCACTGCGGGGCCATCCATGAGTTTTTCCCGTTCTTTTCGGATTGCTATCGTGCTTGCGTGTGTGCTGGGGGTGGCGGTCGCCCAGACGCCGGCGCGCTCTTCCAAACAGTCTCATTCTTCGATCCAGGAACCGGACTTGCTTCCCCAACAGTTTGGCGGATGGCAGATGCAGGGACCTCCGCAGACCAGCACGGATCCTGCCGCCGCTGATCCCACCAATGCCGCCGTTCTCAAGGAATATCGCTTCACCGACTTGGCGTTGTCGACTTACGCGCGCGACGATGGCCGGGCATTGAAAATTCGGGCTGCTCGTTTTTCTGACGCTTCGGGCGCGTTTGGAGCCTATACGTTTTATCTACAGCCGGCGATGACGAAGGAGCAGATTGGCGATCAGGGTGCATCCTTGGGACAGCGCGTGCTCTTTTACCGTGGCGATGTGCTGATCGATGCGCAGTTCAGCAAAGAGTCGGCGATGTCGGGAGCGGAGTTGCGTGAGTTGGCAGGAGCGCTGCCACGGCCCAACGGAAATGCGGCCAACCTGCCGACGTTTATCGAATTCATGCCAAGGCGGGGTTACGTTGCGAACACGCAGAAGTACGTCATGGGGCCAGCGACGTTGGCCGCGCTGGCGCCGCCGGTCTCTGCCGATTTGGTGGACTTCAATTCCAGTTCCGAAGTGAGCCTGGGCCACTACGACACGCCAAGCGGAGAGGCGACGTTGATGCTGATCTCTTATCCCACGCCGCAACTGGCTGCCGAGCATTTGCGCCGGATTGATGCGGCGCATCAGATGATGCAGCCGCAAGCCGGCATTTCAAGCATCGAGAGCGCGGGGTCGTTCTTCGACAAACGGACTGGGCCGCTCGTTGTAGTTGCTACAGGTCCGGTTTCCGATAGCGATGCGAAATCTTTAATGGGAATGGTGAATTACGAAGCCAGCGTCACCTGGAATACGCCGACAGATAATCCGCAGGCACGTGACTTGTACATGCTGATCCTCAACATTGTGATCCTCTGCGCAATCGTCGGAGGACTTGCGATTGTGGCCGGGGTGGCCTTCGGGGGAATCCGCATTTTGATGAAGCGCTGGTATCCCGATAAGGTTTTTGACCGCCCGGAGCAGATGGAATTCATCTCATTGCGGCTCACCGAAGTAGCGGTCAAGGGGTCCACTCCGAGCGGAAACGAAGGAGGCCGTAAAGCCGGCCTAACGCAGTAAGTAGCTTTAGATAGACTGGTTTACTGGTTTCAGGAGGCTTTTTGTCTCAATTTGCTACACTCGCCATAGGTATTGATTGATTTCGTAAATGATTGAAAACAAAGACATTTATTTCACAAAAATCCCTTGACACCCCCGTTTTTAGACTCTTAAGATTTGTCGCAGAAAGTTTTGACGGATTTTCAAGCTCCGTTGGAACTATTCTCCCTTGAAGAAGAGGTCGCCCTGTTGCCGGGCGGCCTTTTCGTTTGCCTTCTGTCGTGTGTGAGATAGAGAGGGAGAATGCACGGAATGGAATAGTTCGGGATGCGAGGGACGGAACTCTTTCAGGTTTTCTGCGTACCACGTTTACGTATCATCGGTTGTAAGCGATGAGCCTGGTGTAAGTATTAAGTATTGAGTCGTGCAATCTCGATGGGCAAGCCCTGTGGGAGGGACTCATGTTCTGCGATGGATGCGGCGCGGCGATGCAACCGGGCCAGGCGTTTTGCAGCAAGTGCGGTAAGCAGATCGTCGGTCCGATTTCGCTGGTGCAGCCGCGGCCGGGACGAGTGCAGGAGCATGTGCGGTTGCTCGGGCTATTCTGGCTGGCGCTCTCTGCCTTCAACACCATTGCCAGCATTATTCTCTACGTGCTTGCCAACACATTGTTCGCCCACATGCGGGAGTTGGGAGCGCCCGAGGCGCCAACTTCTTTCCTGCGGCCCCTGCTGAGCGTAATCGCCATGGTGGTGCTGGTGAAGGCCGCGTTCGGATTCATTGCCGGATGGGGTTTGTTGCAACATGAGCCGTGGGCTCGAGTGATCGCTCTTGTTCTTGCTTTCATTTCTTTGTTCACGAATATTCCGTTTGGGACGGCGCTCGGCATTTATACGATGTGGGTACTGCTACCCGCGCGCTCCGAGCAGGAATATGACGCTTTGGTTCAGGCGCGGGCGGCGTAGGAGTTACGGTCGTCTTTTTGGCGTCTCAAGTTGGAGTTCTCGCCGAACGTCGAGCTGCGCTCGTTCGGACAGCCGAGGACGTCCCCGCATAAATCTTCCCTGAGTTTGGATAATGACTCACGTTCTGGTCAACTTCCTTCACACACTGCTAGACTGACAAGTTTGGTGATCAATTCTGATCGTCTGGTCGGAATTCTCCAGGAAAATCCATGTTGAAGCCAGGTGACATTGCGATTGTGAGTGGGGCGCGAACGCCCTTCGGCCGCTATTGCGGCAAATTGAAAGATTTTACGGCGCAGGAGTTGGGCGCGATCGCGGCCAAGGGCGCGATGGAGCGGGCGTCGGTCGATCCGAAGGAGATCGATCATGCGGTGTTTGGGAATGCGCAGCAGACCTCGGGCGACGCGCTGTATGGGGCCCGCCACGTGGGATTGCGGGCGGGAATCCCGATTGAGGTTCCGGCCCTGACAGTGAACCGGCTGTGCGGGTCGGGCATGCAGGCGATTGTGAATGCGGCGCAGTTGGTTCAGCTTGACGAGGCGAAGGTTGTGCTGGCGGGCGGGATGGAGGCGATGTCGCAGGCGCCGTTTGTGATTCGCGGCCGCGATGGATTTACGCTGGCTCCGGGCGGCAAGCTGGAGGATTCGTTGATGGTAGCGCTGCTGGATTCCTATTGCGGGCTTTATATGGCGAATACGGCCGAGCTTTACGGCGAGGAGCAGGCGATTACGCGGCAGGCGCAGGATGAGTTTGCGTTGCGTTCCCAGAAGTGTGCGGAGGATGCGTATAAAGCCGGGAGGCTTCAGGAAGAACTGGTGCCGGTGCCGCTGCGGAATTACAAGGGCGAGGCGACGGGCGAATCGCTGACGGAGGATGATCATCGGCGGCCGCAGACCACGATGGAAGGGTTGGGGAAGTTGCGTCCAGCGTTTGGGAAAAATGGAACTGTCACGGCGGGAAACGCGAGCGGGATTGTGGACGGAGCGGCGGCGGTGGTGGTGATGTCGATGGAGGAAGCGCGCAAGCGGAATCTGATGCCGCTGGGGCGGATCGTGAGTTGGGGGATCGCGGGAGTGGAGCCGAAGCTGATGGGGCGCGGTCCGGTGCCGGCATCGAAGATCGCGCTGCAGAAGGCGGGGATGTCGCTGGAATATATGGATTTGATCGAAGTGAATGAGGCGTTCGCGGCGCAATATCTGGCGGTCGAGAAAGAGCTGGGATTAGACCGCGAAAAAGTAAATGTGAACGGCGGGGCGATTGCGCTGGGGCATCCTCTGGGGGCGACCGGGACGCGGCTGGTGATTACGCTGCTTTACGAGTTGCGGCGGCGGAAGAAGAAATATGGGCTGGCGACGGCTTGCATCGGCGGCGGGCAGGGGATCGCGATGATTGTGGAGACGCTGCTTAATTTTTAGCCACGGATTTTCACGGATTCGCACGGATCGCAACCAAGCTTGTCATTCTGCGCGATGCGAAGAACCCGGGCAATTTCCTGGCGGAGGCAGATTACATAGGTCCTTCGCTTCGCTCAGGATGACAAAGCTAATTTCTTAGGGCATCAACTATGGAGATCAAGAGAGTCGCTGTTCTCGGTTGTGGGCTGATGGGTTCGGGCATTGCGCAGGTTTGCGCTACGGCTGGATTCGATGTGACGGTGCTTGAGGTCGAGCAGAGGTTTCTCGACAAGGGGTTTGCCGGGATTGAGAAATCTCTGGCCAAGCTTTCCGAGCGGCCGGTGGAGAAGGGCGGGATTACCGCGGCGCAAGAGGATGGGATTCGCGAGCGGCTCAAGGGGACGACCAACAGGGCGGACCTGGCGGATTGCGACATTGTGATTGAGGCCATCATCGAGAACGTCGAAGAGAAGAAGAAGATGTATGCGTCGATTGATGGGATCGTGAAGAAGGATGCGATTTTTGCTTCGAATACGTCGTCGATTTCGGTGACGGAGTTGTTGACTGCGGTGAAGCGGCCCGAAAGATTTATTGGGCTGCACTTTTTTAATCCCGTGCCGCTGATGAAGCTGGTTGAGGTAGTGCGGACGATTGCTACTTCGGACGAGGTTTACGAGACGGCTTACGAGTTCGGGAAAAAGCTGGGCAAGGTGCCGGTGCGGACCTCGGACAAGACGGGATTCATCGTGAACCGGCTGCTGGTGCCTTATTTGCTCGATGCAATTCGCGCGTACGAAGAGGGCGTGGGTTCGATCGAGGATATCGATAATGCGATGAAGCTGGGATGCGGCTATCCGATGGGGCCGTTTACCCTCCTGGATTTTGTGGGGCTCGACACGACTTATTACATCACGCAGGTGATGTATGACGAGTTTAAGGAGCGGCGGTTTGCGTCGCCTGCGCTTCTGAAGCGGATGGTGATGGCGGGATGGTACGGGCGGAAGTCGGGGCGCGGGTTCTACGATTACTCGAATCCGGAGAAGCCGCGGGCGAATAAACTTTAGCGTTCTGTCATCCTGTGCGCAGTCGAAGGATCCCTTTCAGCTACCTGTGACGATAGACGCGGAGTGGCATTTTTATCACGCGTATTTTGAGAGGACTCCGATTCAAGCCGTCGGTGAGTGAAGCTGAGAGGGATCCTTCAACACCGCAAACCGATTCGCTTTGCGAATCGGTTTGCGACACTCAGGATGACAGAACTAACGGGGCCGAAATTTTTATGAATTTTGAAAACATACTTCTCGAAAAGAAAGACGCGATTGCTTACCTCACCGTCAACCGGCCCAAGGTGCTCAATGCGCTCAACATGGCGACCATGGAGGATTTGCGGGCGGCGTTTCACGAAATTAAAAATGACAAAAATATTCGCGTGGTGATTTTTACCGGGGCGGGCGAGAAGGCATTTATTGCGGGGGCGGACATCAGCGAACTCGCGAAACATGATGCGGTTTCGGGGAAGGAGTATACGCATCGGGGGCAGTCGGTGTTGAATTTGATTGAGAATTTGGGCAAGCCGGTGATTGCCTGCATCAATGGATTCGCGCTGGGCGGGGGATGCGAGATTGCGATGGCTTGTACCATGCGGCTCGCGAGCGAGAACGCGAGGCTGGGGCAGCCGGAGGTGAAGCTTGGGATTATTCCGGGATATGGCGGATCGCAGCGGCTGTCGCGGCTGGTAGGCAAGGGGCTGGCGATGCAGATGGTGCTGGCGGGAGAGATGATCACGGCGCAGGAGGCGCATCGCATAGGGCTGGTGAATGAAGTTGTCCCGGCGGGCGAATTGACCCCTCGGGCGGAGGCGATTGCGGCGAAAATTATTGCGAACGCTCCGCTGGCGGTGCAGTATGCGATGGAAGCCGTGAATAAAGGCATGGAGATGACGCTGGCCGAGGGACTTTATCTGGAAGCGACTCTGTTTGGGGTGTGCTGCGCTACGGAAGACAAGAAGGAAGGGACCACGGCGTTCCTGGAGAAGCGGGTGGCGGCGTTTAAGGGGAAGTGAATTCGTTTGCCACGGATTATTTCGGATTCCCATTACTATTTGTCATCTTGAGGCGGCTGCGTTCTCCGCCGAAGAACCTAGGCATTTTGCCGGGTGGCGGCGAACTCCATAGGTCCTTCGCTTCGCTCACGATGACAGGGCCTGAGGGACGGAGGCGTTGCATCGCGGAAACGAAAAGACAATTAAAAGTCGACGTTCCTCCCGAAGCTGAATTCCCCGCTTTGGAGGGAAAACTCGATGCTGCGGGGCGACGGTTCGCTATCGTGGTGGCGCGGTTTAATTCCTTTATTACGGAGCGCCTTTTGCAGAGTGCTTGCGATGGGCTGCTTCGTTCCGGCGCGCGGCGCAAAGATATCTCGCTCGTGCGGGTGCCGGGGGCATTTGAGATTCCGTCGGCGGCACGGACTTTGGCTCTCACTAAGAAATACGACGCGATTGTTTGCCTGGGATGTTTGCTGCGCGGGGATACGGCGCATTATGACGTGATTGTGAACGAGGTCACGCGGGGGATTGGGCAGTCGGTGCAGGAGACGGGAGTGCCGCACGCGTTTGGTGTACTGACTTGCGACACTCTGGAGCAGGCGATTGATCGGGCTGGGCTGAAGATGGGGAACAAGGGGTTTGAGGCGGCTCTGGCAGCGGTGGAGATGGCGTCTTTAAACCGAGCTATCAGCTCTCAACTTTCAGCTGCCAGCAAAAAACAGATTCCTCCTGCGCGTTCCGCGAGTCGTCGGAATGACAAGCTTACGAAGAAAGCGTCGAAGCCGCGCAAATAACCTTCCTATCAGTCGACCGTCCTCTACAGTAAACTGACAACTGGCAACTGGCTGCTGACGAATACCTCTATGGGGACTCGCCGTAAATCTCGGGAAATGGCGTTGCAGATGTTGTTTCAATCGGACATGGGGAAGCAGGATGCGGAGCAAGTCCGGCGGACGTTCTGGGCTGAGCATGGGACGGCGACTGCCGAGGTGCGGGGATTTGCTGACGATCTTTTTCGGGTGGCCACCGATCGGAGCGGCGAGATTGATGGATTGATTGAGAAGCATGCGGAGCATTGGCGGATGGAGCGCATGGCGGCGGTGGATCGCAATCTGCTGCGGGCGGCGGTGGCCGAGATGATGGCCTATCCGGAGACGCCACGGGCGGTGGTGATTAATGAGGCGCTGGAGATCGCGCGGAAGTTTTCCAGTCCGGAGTCGGTGCACTTCGTGAATGGCGTGCTGGATAGCGTGGGGAAAGAGCTGGCGGGAAGTTGCCAGTAGGCGGTTCTCAGTTCTCAGTTCAGTTCCTCACTGCGGATTTTTCTTCTCCAACTAACAGGTGTGACGATTTCGAGTCGGAGTGTTGGAACCAGCCTTGGCTCCGTCTTCGGCGGAGGGTGAGAGGGCGGGGAGGCCCATTCGACAAGCTCAGGGCAGGCTCTCGCGCCAGCCGGCAGGATGCCGGCGCTACGGCGCGATCGAGAACTGACAAGTTAGAACCGAGAACTAAGAACTGAGAGCTGAGGACTGGTTTAGGGTCTGGCTGCTACCAGGTCCAAGGTGCATGGGTTCTGGGTAGTGGTGTAGGCGCAGAAGGAGTTCAGGTAATCGGGCAGGTTGGGGAAGGAGAGTTGGACCTGGTCGCTGCCGCCGAGCCCGGTGCTGACCTCATGCAGCAGGCCGTCGCTGCCGGCGACCAGAATTGTTCCGGCATCCGCGCTCATATCCGCACTGAGAGGAGTAGCGTTGCCAAGGAGTTCAATGCCGCTAGTTACGGCGCCCGCAGCAAAGTTATAGACCAGGATGCTGGCGTGGCCGGCGACGACCACGTAGAGTTGCGAGCCGTCGGCGGAGGCGAAGAAGTTGATCGGCTGGAGGGTGCCCTGGCCCAACTCGACGCGTTGCACCAAAGAAGCAGGATTGTTGGAGATAAAGGTCAGGGTTTGAGGACAGAGGGTTCCCGCGGCCGGCGGAGTGACGGTTGCGGTGAGGATATCGACGCCAGTTGCGTCCAGCACCAACACATGTTGGCCGTCGGGAATCGGATAACCAGAAGAATCTCTGCCTTCGATCTGTAAGCCCGGCAACACTCTCACGAAAAGAGGATTGCCGGGGAGGGGAACGGTCGCCAGGACCGGATTCGGGTTCGGGGGACTAGTGGCAACCTGGTTGTTGCAGGTATTGAATACGGTGAGGTTTGCCAGACCGGCGTTGGCCGCAGCCTCTGCCACGAAAGAGAATGCGCCGTTCGACGAGAACGAGACGCTGTTGGCGTTGACCGGTCCGGCCAAGGCAATCGGTCCCTGCAAGGCTTGCTGCGGGGAGTAAACGTAGAGCGAGGCGCCACGATTGCCGAAAATAAATGCCTTCAATCCATCGGGCGAGAACGCGCTTGCCACGGCTTGCGAAATATTCAGTGGAGTCGCTGACAGAGAATTCGCGGCGGCGGCGTTGACGACATAAACCTGGTTCGGAGTGTGCAGAGTATCGGAGAATACGGCCGTGGTTCCGTCATTGGAAGTTGCCAGCACCTTTCCGGTTACCGTGCCGAGCCCGGTGAAGGGACTGCTGCTGGTGCCGAAATTCGCCGGACTAATGAGCAGCGCTCCGAAGTCGCTTCCCATAAAAGCCTTATCGCCGGCAGGATCGAAGAGCAGAGAATTGGGCGAAGTCGGAAGAGGATTCTCTGGTCCCGGCGTCGCCCTGGCGGTGGAGAGGCTGTAGACGGATGTGCTGCATGTGGTAGTGGGTAGATGGGCACATCCCATACTGGTTGCGAGCAAGGCTGTCGCTGCGGGAGTGCCCGTTACCAGACCTGAGATAGCTCCATCCCCTTCGGGTGTGAGTCCAGTTCCGGGCAAAAGAGGACTGCCTGGCGCGGGAAGAGAAGCGTAGACCGGAACCGGGATGAGTTGCTGACAACTGATGAGTTGAGGGAACTGTGCGTGAAAGAATTGAGTACAAGAGGCTATCGCGGCCGGCGTCGAAAGTGACGCGGGAATGAGCGGGAATCCGATGTTGCAGCTGGGCGGGGTACAGGAAGCAGTGACCGATCCGGAGCCGGGCAATGGAGTCTTCAGTACGCAGGATTGCTGACAGCCGGCAGAGAGCCCCACTACAGCGGGTTGGGAGGCGCTCCACGTCAAAGGGATTTTGCTGAGAACGATTCCATTATTCGTGTTGGGCAAAGAAGTGTTGCCCATCACGTCAGTCAGGACTGCCGTAGCCGTCTGCGAGCTTGATTGGGAAGATGACGCGACGAAGGTGGTTTGCAAGGTTTGCTGAGAACCTGGCAGACCCACTTCAAGGCTGATACTTTGAATGGGGCAAGTCTCAAAGAAATCCAGGACTGGCGAAGTTCCCTGCGAACTCTGGTATTGCGGCTGATGAAAAGACGAACTGGTAACTCCGCCGGCGGCCGCGTAGATCTGGGTCATGCCGGGAGTGAGGGCGATGGCGGTGGTTTGATTCGTGGCGAAGTTGTAGGCAGTATTGACGACTCCCACCAAGTTCGTCACGGATGGATTTTGAGCCGAGAAAGTGAAAGGACCGACCGACGAGGTGACATCCGAACCTTGACTGAAAGCGTGTGCCTCCAGCGTCATGGACTGCCCCTGGGAAAGACACGGCTCCTGAACCGGGACACCATCGAGCAGAATTCCCGTGACGGTGACGCTATCGACGGGGGGATGCACGAAAACATAGGTAGGTACGCTGGATTCGCCGAGAGCCGAGGCGGTCACTAACGCCAAACCGGTACCTCCAGGAGTGCAGGTGGTGAACGCCACGTCCCAGTGCCCGGCACAGGCGACACCGTTAGGCGCCACATTCACAATGGCCGTATCGCTGGATGAATAGGCGATAGGAACATTGAGATGAGTTCCGCTCGCGGTCTGTGCCGATGCCGTGAAGGCGAACGTCGCGCCTAATTCAACCGAGGTGTTGTTGCTGGGAGTTAGATTGACCTTTCCAGGAAAGAGCGGCGGGCCCGCCTTGGTGCCCTTGCCGCAACTGCTGATGCTAAGGATGCTCCCCAGAGAAAGGAGCACAACAGTCGCCAATCGCGAAACCTTCGAACTCGAACCACTCCTGCAACACGAACTACCCATGCACCCTCTTTTAGACATTGCTCTGGCGCTGCGTTTCCGAAATTACGCAGAACCGACCGGCGAATGATTTGGAAAACTTGTAGTGTAGAGGCTGGAAGCGGAATCAGCAAGCGCAGCGGGATCCGGCGCCAAGCGAGCGGTATTCCCCTCGTCCGGAGAGTGGGATGCAAAAACACGGGTTGACGATGTTCGCAAGCACTTGCTATAGTGGTTTGGTTCCGCGAGTACATCCAGGCTTGTTGTGTGCTGTGAGTTTTTCTGCGATGTGTGCAGAGATCTTGCGGTCGAGCTATTGAGAAATGCGTTTCCGGATGATGTCCAGGTTCGGAAACTTTCCTCGCTGAAACGTTCCTGCGGCGCCTTCCGCCCTTTTGTGGAAGGATATGCAGGGCAAGGCTGACGAAACGGAGTGCCCCCGGGGTTCGGCCGGGCGCCACCGTCGGCAGCGAAAGTCTTAAGGGAATCCAGAATCTCTCTGGCGCTAGCTTGCACGAGCGAGTAGCGCCGTGAGAAGGAATGGTCGGCAACAAGCTGGCCATGCTCACGGATGCGCGTCTAGAACAGGTTTGAAGCAGGATTGAGCTGTGCTGCCCGCGCTAATAAGGCAGGACGCTGCACGGCTGAGGAGTGGTTAAGAGTGCCTACGTTTAACCAGTTGGTGGCTCAGGGCCGCAAGCGGCCCCGTTACAAGACGGCCAGCCCTGCGTTGCAGGGATGTCCGCAAAAGCGCGGTGTGTGTACCCGCGTATATACGCAGACGCCCAAGAAGCCCAACTCGGCTTTGCGCAAGGTCGCGCGCGTGCGCCTGACGAACGGAATTGAAGTGACCACGTATATTCCCGGGGTTGGCCACAACCTGCAGGAGCACTCGATTGTGCTTATTCGCGGGGGGCGCGTGAAGGATTTGCCGGGCGTGCGCTATCACGTGATTCGCGGAACGCTGGACGCGGTGGGCGTTGCCGGCCGCATGCAAGGGCGTTCGAAGTATGGCGCCAAGCGCCCGAAGAAGGGTTAAGAAAGCAAGTTTCAAGGTTTCGAATGTTTCAAGGTTTCAAGATGGCCTGGCCACGAGAACTTTGCAACTTTGAAACTTTGAAACTTTGAAACTTGGAGTTTGCATGCCTCGAAAAGGACATATCGCCAAGCGGACCGTTCCGGCGGATGCGGTTTATCAATCGGATCTGGTAACGAAGTTTATTAACTCGATGATGTGGCAGGGTAAGCGCTCGACCGCCGAAGGCATCTTCTATGAGGCCTTGGCGAAGGTGCAGGAGAAAGGCGGCGACGAAGCGCTGAAGCTCTTCAAGAAGGCTGTCGAGAACGCGAAGCCGCTGCTCGAAGTGAAGACCCGGCGCGTGGGTGGAGCGAACTATCAGGTGCCAGTCGAGGTCAACGCCGAGCGCCGGACGTCGCTGGGGATTCGCTGGCTGATTACCTATGCCCGGGCCCGCGGCGAAAAAGGAATGGTCGACAAGTTGACCAACGAGTTGCTGGACGCCGCCGCTGGTAAGGGTGCGGCGATCAAGAAGAAGGAAGATGTGCATCGGATGGCGGAAGCGAATAAGGCGTTCGCGCATTACCGGTGGTAGGAAGCCAGAAGCTAGTAGCTGAAAAATAATTTTGGAGACCAGAAAGAAGCAGGAAAGAACGTCGTGCCCAGAACAGTTCCATTAGAACGTTGCAGAAACATCGGCATCATGGCCCACATTGATGCCGGCAAGACTACTACGACGGAGCGCATCCTGTTTTATACGGGACGGACGCACCGCATCGGAGAGGTGCACGAGGGCACTGCGACCATGGACTGGATGGAGCAGGAGCAGGAACGCGGCATCACGATTACGTCCGCGGCCACTACCTGCACCTGGCGCGACATCCGCATCAACATTATTGATACACCCGGCCACGTCGATTTCACGGCGGAGGTAGAGCGGTCGCTGCGCGTGCTCGATGGTGCTGTCGCGGTGTTCGACGCGGTTCACGGAGTGCAGCCGCAGTCGGAAAAAGTCTGGCGACAGGCCGATAAGTACGGTGTCCCGCGAATTTGTTTCATCAACAAGATTGACAAGATGGGTGCCGATTTCGAGCATGCGGTCGATACCATCCGCAAGCGCCTCAGTGCCAAGCCGGTCGCGATTCAATTTCCCATCGGCCAGGAAGATAAGTTCAGGGGTGTCGTTGACCTGATTAACATGAAGTCGATTGTTTGGCAGGACGACACCATGGGCGCGGAATACCTTACCGAAGAAATTCCCGCCGAACTGAAGAAAAAAGCCGAAGCGTTTCACGCCCAGCTGGTCGAGAGCATCGCCGAGAACGACGACGAAATCCTGCATAAATTTCTGGAAGGCGAAGAAATTACGGCGGACGAACTGCGCGCGTCGCTACGTAAGTCGACCATCGCGTTGAAAGTGTTTCCGGTGGTGGTGGGCACGGCGTTCAAGAACAAAGGCGTGCAGCCGTTGCTGGATGCCGTGGTGGATTATCTGCCGTCGCCGCTCGACGTACCGGAAACGCACGGGTTGAATCCTGATAAGCCAGGCGAAACCATCACCCGCAAAGCGGATGACAAAGAACCGTTCGCGGCGTTGGCGTTCAAAATCATGGCGGATCCGTTTGTCGGACAGTTGACATTTATCCGGGTGTACTCGGGACAGCTCAAGACCGGCGACTCAGTGCGGAATGTCCGCACCACGAAAACCGAGCGCATTGGGCGTTTGCTCAAGATGCACGCCAACAAGCGCGAAGAGATCAGCGAAATTCTGGCTGGCGACATTTGCGCGGCGGTGGGCTTGAAGAATGTCGGCACCGGCGATACGATTTGTGACGAAGATCATCCGATTGCGCTGGAGTCGATTACGTTTGCGGTTCCGGTGATTTCGGTCGCCGTCGAACCAAAGACCAAGGCTGACCAGGAAAAGATGGGCATGGCGCTCAGCCGCCTGGCCCAGGAAGACCCTACCTTTAAGGTTCACACCGATCCCGACAGCGGACAGACCATCATCAGCGGCATGGGCGAGTTGCACCTGGAAATCATCGTCGACCGGATGATGCGCGAGTACAAAGTCGAGGCCAACGTCGGCAAGCCGCAGGTCGCCTATCGCGAAACGATTCGCAAGCACGCCGAGGCGGAAGGTAAGTACATCCGGCAGACCGGCGGACGCGGGCAGTACGGCCACGCGAAAATTTATCTCGATCCGCAACCACCTGGAACTGGCTACGAGTTTGTGAATGACATTGTCGGCGGTTCGGTGCCGAAGGAATTCATCAAACCGATCGATCAGGGCATTCAGGAAGCGCTCGAAGGCGGAGTGTTGGCCGGCTATCCGATGGTCGATGTGAAGGCTACGCTGTACGACGGCAGCTATCACGACGTTGACTCGAACGAAATGGCGTTCAAGATTGCCGGATCGATGGCGTTCAAAGAGGCAGCCCGCAAGGCTTCCCCGGTGTTGTTGGAGCCGGTAATGGCGGTGGAAGTGGTGACGCCGGAGGATTATGCCGGAGTGATCATGGGCGATCTGAGCTCGCGGCGCGGACGGATTGAAGGCATGGAGCATCGCGCGGGCTCGCAGGTGATCAAGGCGATCGTGCCTTTGGCAGAAATGTTTGGTTATGCGACCCACATGCGTTCGTCGACGCAGGGCCGGGCGGAATACTCCATGCACTTTGCGCGCTATGAGGAGGCTCCGCGATCGGTCGCGGAGGAAATCATCGCCAAGGTGCAAGGGACTGCGAAGTGACTACACTCCCCGCGGTTCGTGGTCGATCAGAGGTTTTGGATAGCGGACGGCAGGCGGGCAGAGTTTGAGGTGGTTTTTGGAGTTGGCGGAACCAGGGCCAAGCTTTTGTATCAGTCCGACGGATATCTGCTGACAGATGTGTGGTGCGAGTCTCCAGCGTTGGCGCAGTATAGGGTGAAAGATTTCTGGAACTGGCATCGAAATTTCGAAGTCTTTCGAGCACGGTTTCATGCGGGGTTCGAGGATTTTGAAGGGTGGCTTCGCTCTGAAAGGCTGATCGAAAAAGAGCAATTCCTCGGCGCTTATTACGAGAAGTTTGAGGACGGCAGCGAAGAAGATTTGGTTTTAAGCTAGGAGCTAAGAGCTGACTTATGGCGAAAGAGAAATTTGATCGTAACAAGCCGCACTGCAACGTCGGGACGATTGGTCATATTGACCATGGCAAGACCACGTTGACGGCGGCCATCACCAAGGTATTGTCGAAGCACAATCCGAAGAACACGTTCCGGTCTTTCGACAGCATCGACAACGCGCCGGAAGAAAAGGCGCGCGGTATCACCATTGCCACGGCGCACGTCGAGTATGAGACGGCGAACCGGCACTACGCGCACGTGGATTGCCCGGGCCACGCCGACTACATCAAGAACATGATCACGGGCGCGGCGCAGATGGATGGCGCCATCTTAGTTGTGGCAGCGACCGACGGTCCGATGCCGCAGACGCGCGAGCACGTGCTGCTGGCACGGCAAGTGGGTGTGCCGTACATCGTGGTTGCTTTGAATAAATGTGACGCGGTGGATGACCCCGAGTTGCTCGATCTGGTTGAACTGGAAGTGCGCGAGTTGCTGAAGAGCTACAAGTTTCCGGGCGACGATGTGCCGGTCGTGCGGCTGTCGGCCTTGGGCGCGCTGAACGGGGAAGCCAAGTGGGAGAAGCAGATTGACGCTTTGATGGAAGCGGTGGATAAGAGCGTGCCGCAGCCGGCGCGCGAGTTGGACAAGCCGTTTCTGATGCCGATTGAAGATATTTTTTCGATTCAGGGACGGGGCACGGTGGTGACGGGCCGTATCGAGCGTGGCAAGGTGAAAGTGGGCGAGGAGGTGGAAATCGTGGGCTTCCGCGAGACCCGCAAGACGGTGGTCACGGGGGTTGAAATGTTCAAGAAGCAATTGGACGAAGGCATGGCGGGCGACAACGCCGGGTTGCTGCTGCGCAGCATTGCGAAAGAAGATGTGGAGCGCGGCATGGTGCTGGCCAAAGGCGGGTCCATTACTCCGCATACCAAGTTCAAAGCCGAAGTTTATATCCTGACCAAAGAAGAAGGTGGACGGCATACGCCGTTCTTCAAGGGATATCGTCCGCAGTTTTATTTGCGCACGACGGACGTGACCGGCGTAGCGGAATTACCGGCGGGCACCGAGATGGTGATGCCGGGAGACAACGTGAGCCTGGTGATCGAACTGATCACGCCGGTGGCCATGGAGAAAGGTTTGCGGTTTGCGATCCGCGAAGGCGGGCATACTGTAGGCGCCGGCACGATCGCGGAGATTGTGCAGTAGCTTAGAAAGCAGAGGTCCTTCGCGAGACAAAAAACGTCTCGCTCAGGATGACAAAGCTAATGGCTAAAAGCTGAGACGCGGTTTGCGACTTGCCGCCAGTTCTTTCCTTCCGGGGCTTCCTAGTGAAGATCAGTCGGGAGGGGTTAGAGAGATGAAATAGTGATTGGAAACGAGAAAATTCGGATACGGCTGAAAGCTTACGACTATCGCATTCTGGATCAGTCGACAACCGAGATCGTGGAGACGGCCAAGCGCACTGGAGCGCGCCTGGCGGGTCCGATTCCGTTGCCCACGATCAAAAACAAATACTGCGTGCTGCGCTCGCCGCACGTGGACAAGAAGTCGCGAGAGCAGTTTGAGATCAGGACGCATAAGCGGCTGCTCGATATTCTGGATCCGACGGCGCAGACGGTGGATGCATTGATGAAGCTCGATCTGCCGGCGGGCGTGGATGTGGAGATTAAGGCGTTCGGAAAAGAACATAAGTAATAGGCGCGGGCTGCGCCCGTTCCCACACGAGCAAAAGCTCACCAGCCAATAGCTATTAAGCCAAGCTGGATGGAGAAGGAAATGGCTACCAAGGTTACGGGAATTCTGGGCAAGAAAGTCGGGATGACGCAGTTGTTTGACTCGAAGGGCGACGTTCGCCCGGTCACGGTGCTGCAGGCTGGTCCTTGTGTGGTCACGCAGCATAAGTCGGCGACACGAGATGGTTATGAGGCGGCCCAGATCGGACTGGTCGAATTTGTGAAGGAGTCGCGGCTGACCAAGCCGGCGCAGGGGCACTTGGCGAAGAACAATCTTCCTCCGGTAAAGTTCATGCGCGAAGTTCCCCTCGAGGTGGAGGGAACTGCGGACGGCGATGGGTCGGTGAAAGTTGGCGACCGCGTGCTGGTCGAGATTTTCGATGGCGAGCGGTTTGTCGACATCGTGGGCATCAGCAAGGGTAAGGGGTTTCAAGGTGTGGTGAAGCGGCATCATTTTGGCGGTGGTCCGAAGTCGCACGGTTCGATGTTCCAGATCACAGGCTCGATCGGGTCGTCGGCATTTCCGTCTCGCGTATTCAAAGGAATGCGGATGTCCGGGCACATGGGAAATGCGCGCGTGACCCAGCGCAATCTGCGGGTGCTGGGCGTGGACAAGGACGAAAATTTGCTGGTCGTGGAAGGTAGCGTGCCCGGTCCCGAGGGTGGCTACATTGTAATTACAAAGGCGAAGAAGCCACCACGAGAACGGCGTGGATTCGCAGGGTCGGCGACGGTAGATCCGTTGAAGGCGGCGAAGAGGGCGGCGAAGAAGGCATAGGGCCGGCGGACGAATGCGTCCGCGGGTACGTGAAAGAAGCTTATGGCAACGATTGACATACACAATTTGAGCGGCGAGAAAGTTGGGACGCTCGATCTGGCCGATGAGATTTTCGGTGCGGTCAACGAAGATCTGCTCTGGGAAGCGGTGAAGCATTACCGCGCTTCACAGCGCGCTGGCACACATAAAACGAAGGCTCGCTGGGAAGTCTCCGGCTCCGGCAAGAAGCTCTGGAAGCAGAAGGGTACTGGCCGGGCCCGAATTGGATCGATCCGGTCGCCACTGTGGCGGCATGGCGCGACCGTGCACGGACCGCAACCGCGATCTTACGACTATACGTTCCCGCGCAAAAAGCTGATGGGGGCGCTGCGCTCGGCGCTGGCCGCGAAGCTGGCCGACGGCAAGCTGATTGTGGTGAATGCGTTCGACGTGAAAGAACCCAAGACGAAAGAGTTTCGAAAAGCTTTGAACTCTCTGAAGGTGGATAAGACGGTGCTGATCGTCGAAGAGGCCAAGCACGAGAATCGCAATTTAGGATTGAGCGCTCGCAACATTCAAGGGCTGGAGTTGATACGCAGCAACGAGGTGCATCCTTATCACCTGCTGCGCTACGATCGTGTGATTTTCTCGCATCCGGCAATTGAAAAGCTGCAGGTTTCGCTGAAGTCTTCGGTATCGAAGCGACAGCACAAGCCGAAAGAAAAAGAAGACGGCGGCAAGAAGGCGATCAGCGAGCGCCGCCGGCGTCCACGTCATGACAAAGCGGCGGAGGTTGCCTAATGAAATCCGCATATCAGATCATTCGCCGTCCGGTGATTACCGAGAAGGGCCTGGCCATTAAGGAGAACCAGAACACTCTGGTTTTTCAGGTGACACCCCATGCAACCAAGACGGAGATCAAACAGGCGGTCCAGTCGATTTTTAAAGTGAAGGTGCACTCTGTACGAACCGCGATGTATCCCGGGAAAGAACGGCGGCGCGGAAAGTTTGCGGGCTACCGCCCGGATTGGAAGAAGGCGTACGTACGTTTGCGTTCGGGGGAGAAGATGCCGGAGTACGCGCAGAATTTGTAAGGAGACGGCTTCCGCTGTCCGGCGCTCGGCTTCCGGAGTGCGGACAGCAACAGATTCCTCACCGGCAGGATCGCCGGTTCGGAATGACAGGAATTTAGGGACGAAAAGATTTGAGCTAAGAGCTAGAAGCTATTAGCTAAGAGTTGATTATGGCGATTAAGACTTATAGACCGACAACCCAGACGCTGCGCTATCGCACGACCATCGTCAATGACGACATTACGACGAAGCATCCGCACAAGCCGCTAGTCGAACCCAAGCAGCGGACCGGCGGACGGCGTAACTCGGGCGACATCACCAGTTGGCACCGAGGCGGCGGACACAAGCGCAAGCTGCGCATCATCGACTTTAAGCGCGACAAGATCGGCATTCCTGCCACGGTCGCGACGATCGAATACGATCCCAACCGCTCTTCGCGCATTGCCCTTCTGGCCTATGCCGATGGCGAGAAGCGCTACATCCTGCAGCCAGAAGGGATGAAGGTGGGACAGAAGGTTTTGAGCGGGCCCGACGCCGACATTCTGGTGGGAAACGCGCTGCCGCTGCGCAACATTCCACCGGGCACGCAGATCCATAATCTGGAACTGAAGCCGGGCAAGGGTGGGCAAATGGTGCGCTCGGCGGGCGGTTCGGCGCAGTTGGTTGCGAAGGAAGCGGAGTACGCTCTGGTGAAGCTGCCATCGGGCGAGACGCGGAAGATTTCGCAGGACTGCATGGCGACGATCGGGCAGGTCGGCAACATCGATCACGAGAACATCACCATCGGCAAAGCAGGCCGCACGCGCTGGCTGGGACGTCGCCCGGTAAACCGCGGCGTTTCGATGAATCCGGTCGACCATCCGCATGGCGGCGGTGAAGGCAAGACTTCGGGCGGAAGGCATCCGGTTACCCCCTGGGGACAGCCGACGCGCGGATACAAGACGCGGAACAATAAGCGTACGGATAAATTTATTGTGAGCCGACGCAGCAAGTAGCGCCGCAAAGAAAAGCAGATTCCTCGCTTTGCGAGGAATGACAAAGTGAGGGGCATGACACAAGCTGTTGGCTGAAAGCTGACGGCTGAAAGCTGAGAGCTGACTTTATGGCACGTTCAACCAAAAAAGGCGCGTTCGTGGATGCTTACCTTCAGACGAGGGTCGAGGGAATGAATGCGCGCAACGAAAAGAAAGTGCTGCGCACCTGGTCGCGCCGGTCTACCGTGGTTCCTGAGATGGTGGGGCACACGATTGCGGTGCATAACGGCAAGAAGTTTATTCCGGTGTACGTCACCGAGAACATGGTCGGCCACAAGTTGGGCGAGTTCAGTTTCACGCGCAACTTCAAGGGGCACTCCATGAGGGCGGCAACCGAAGTAGCCGCGAAGCCAGCCGGGATTCCGGGCGGCCCGGGAGCGATTACTCCGGCGGCGCCTTCCGCGCCTGCGGCACCGAAAGGGTAGAAACCGCTTTTGGCTGTGGGCTCTTGGCCTTTGGCCAAAAGCTAAGAGCCAACAGCCAGAAGCGAAGTATATAGAGATTACGACTATGGAATTTAGAGCTGAAATGCGTTATTTGCGAGTGTCGCCGCAGAAGGCGCGGTTGGTCCTGGAGTTGATCAAGGGACGACGCGTGGAAGAAGCGCGCAACACTCTGGCGTTCACCAAGAAGCGGGTGGCGGCGCATGTGGGCAAGCTGCTGCAGTCGGCGCTGGACAACGCGAATTTTCTGAGCGCTGAAAAGAATCTCGACGTTGAGATCGACAACTTATATGTAAAAAGCGCGATTGCCAATGAAGGGCCGCGCATGAAGCGTATTCGGCCGGCGCCCCAAGGGCGCGCGTATCGCTATCAGCGGCGGATTTCGCATATTGAATTGATCCTGGCGGAGCGCGGGAAGAGCGGCGACGCAGGTGCGAGACATGCTGGCGATGCCAGGACCGCAGTGGCTCCGGCCAAGGGCAAGCGGCGTGCTCCGGTGACAAAAAAGTCGAGCAAGAAGAAGCTGGCGGCGAAATAGATTTGCCCGGACGGATGCGTTCGGGGTTATGAGAGCAGGTTCGATTTAGGAGACGCAATGGGACAAAAAGTCCATCCTTATGGTTTTCGGCTCGGTTTCACCAAGCCGTGGAAGTCGCGTTGGTTTGCCGAGCGGGATTATGACAAGCAGCTGCATGAAGATGTCAAACTGAAGGCTGAGTTGAAGGACAAGCTCAAGTCGGCGGGAGTCAGTTCGATTGAGATTGAGCGGCCGGGCAACAAGCTGCGCATCATCATTAAGACGGCTCGGCCGGGAATCATAATCGGGCGCAAGGGCGCCGAGATCGACAAGCTCAAGGCTGATCTGCAGAAGCGCACGGCGGGCAAAGACATTTTTGTCGACATACAGGAAGTGCACAAGCCCGAACTGGACGCGCAACTGGTTTCTGAATCGATTGCGCTGCAATTGGAAAAACGCGTGGGTTTTCGGCGCGCGATGCGCAAGGCAGTGGATTCGGCTCTGCGCTTCGGCTGCAAGGGAATTAAAGTTCGCGTGAGCGGTCGGCTGAACGGCAACGAAATCGCGAGGTCTGAGTGGTATCTGCAGGGGCGGTTGCCGCTGCACACGCTGCGCGCCGACATCGACTATGGCTTCACCGAGGCCAGGACGACGTACGGCGTGATCGGAGTGAAGTGCTGGGTGTACAAAGGCGAGATTCTACCGCAGAAGAAACGGGAAGTTGCGACGGCGGCGGGCGGCGGGTTCTAGAAGGGTTTAGCCAAGAGCTAGAAGCGAAGAGCTGACTTTATGTTGATGCCAAAGAAAGTGAAGTATCGCAAGCAGCAGCGCGGCCGCATGTGCGGCAAGGCCTGGCGTGGATCGACGCTGGCGTTCGGCGACTTCGGGTTGAAGGTGCTGGAGCCGGGATGGATCACCGATCGGCAGATTGAAGCCAGCCGTGTGGCTATGACGCGTTTCGTAAAGCGTGGCGGAAAAATCTGGATTCGCGTGTTTCCCGATAAGCCGGTGACGAAGAAGCCGGCCGAAACCCGTATGGGTAAGGGAAAGGGAGCGCCGGATCACTGGGTTGCGGTGGTGCGACCAGGGAAGATTTTGTTCGAGATGGAGGGTGTGACTCTCGCCGATGCGAGCGAGGCGATGCGGTTGGCATCGCACAAGCTGGCATTGCGGACCACGCTGGTCAAGCGCGAAGGCACGGGGCACTAGGAACAAGCTGTCAGCCAATTCGGAGTGGAGCAACTGAAAGCTGAGAGCGAACAGCCGAAAGCTGGTTAAGGAATTTATGAAGGTAGACAAAATCAGAAACCTGACGGAAGAAGAGCTTCGCAATCAGGAAGGCGAACTCGCCGACCAGTTGTTCAAGCTGAAGTTTCAGCTGAACATGGGGCAGACGGAAAGCCTGAAGAAGATTCGCGGCTTGCGTAAGGATATTGCGCGCGTCAAGACGATACGCGGCGAGCGTGAGCGTTCGGCCGCGACGGAGAAACGATAATGGCAGAAACCGATACATCAGCCCAGGCAACCGAGAAAGTCCAGGGCCGCCGCAAGGAAGTGGTGGGAGAAGTAGTCTCCAACCGCATGCAGAAGACGATTGTCGTGAAAGTAACACGCAAGAAGGCGCATCCGTTTTACAAGCGAGTCGTGGCGCGCAACAAGAAGTTTTACGCGCACGACGAAAAGAATGAAGCGCATGTGGGCGATGTGGTGCGGATCGAGGAGACGCGTCCGCTGTCGAAGCTGAAGCGCTGGAAGCTGAAAGACATTGTGCGCAAGGCGGCGCTGGTGCCGGAAGCGGCCATTGACGTGGCCAGCTAGCGCCTTGGTAATGCCGGCAAGAAGCGGTTTCTTCCCCTGTGCTTCGATCAGGGTCGGGTGGACAGGGTCGGGTGAACGAGGAATTTAGGGAGATTGACGCCATGGCTGTGATGATGAGATCGATGCTGGAAGTCGCGGACAATTCCGGCGCCCGCAAGCTGCAGATGATTCTGCCCCTGGGGGGCTCGACCGGGTTGAATGCCGGGCTGGGTGACATAATCACAGCGGCGGTGAAAGAGTCGGTGCCAGAGGGCCAGGTGCAGAAGGGCAAAGTAGTGAAGGCGGTTATCGTGCGCACGCGCAAGGAGCATCGGCGGCGCGACGGCACCTATATCCGCTTCGACCAGAACGCGGCCGTGCTCATCAACGATGCAGGCGAGCCGGTGGGAACGCGCGTGTTCGGTCCGGTGGCGCGTGAACTGCGCGAAAAGAAATTTTTGAAGATTGTTTCACTGGCGCCGGAAGTGATTTAAAGCAGGTTTCAAGGTTTCAAGGTGCCTTGCAACCTTGAAACCTGGAAATTGTTCTTGACATTGAAACGTTGAAACGTTGAAACGTTGTAATTTCGACCTATGCGAACTGTAAGCACGGAAAACAAGCGAGTGGATCTGCGGCGGAATGACACTGTGAAGGTGATCACCGGGCGCGACAAGGGCAAGGAAGGACGCGTTCTGCGCGTGTTTCCGAATGACGCCAAGCTGCTGGTAGAGCACGTGATGATGGTGAAGAAGCACGTGCGACCGAACCCGCAACGCAACATCAAGGGAGGCATTGCCGAGCAGGAGAGCCGGATTGCGATCTCCAATGTGCAACTGGTGTGCTCGACCTGCGGGCCGGTGCGAATCGGCCACGAAGTGCGCGGCGACCGGAAGGTGCGGGTGTGCAAGAAGTGCGGAACGACGCTGGATAAGTAAGCTTTTGGCTCTTGGCTATTAGCTCTGGGCTGGGAGCAGGCGGGCAAGCAGCTGAGGCGAACAGTTCAGTCTCACGAAACGGTAGGCATCAGCGATAAAGCCGAAGAGCTGAGAACCAAAAGCTGAGAATCCGATACCGTGAGCGGGAAGTGGAATAAACGAAATGGCAAAAGATAAAAAGGGATCGAAGGAATCGTCGCAGGAACAGAAGGCGCCCGATCAGGCGCGGCATAGCGCGAAGGAGCGTCCGCGGCTGCGCTCGCGGTTTGAGAAGGAAGTGGCGCCGGCGTTGCTGAAGGAACTGGAACTGAAGAATGTGATGGCGGTTCCCCGGCTGCACAAGATCGTGGTGAACATGGGCGTGGGAGAAGCCACGCAGAATTCGAAGGTTCTCGATCCTGCGGTAAACGAACTCGGTCAGATTACCGGGCAGAAGCCGGTGGTGACGAGGGCCAAGAAATCGATCGCGGCGTTCAAAGTGCGCCAGGGGCAGTCGATTGGCGCGATGGTTACGCTTCGCGGAGATCGCATGTATGAGTTTTTCGATCGGCTGGTGAACATCGTTCTGCCGCGCGTGCGCGACTTTCGCGGAGTGTCGAGCAAGTCGTTCGATGGCCGGGGGAATTACACCATTGGCCTGCACGACCAGTTAATTTTCCCGGAGATCTCTTACGAGAGGGTTGACAAGCAGAGAGGCATGAATGTCACGATTGTGACGACTGCCGCGAATGACAATCAGGCGCGGACGCTTCTGAAGCATATGGGGATGCCGTTCCGGGCTTAGTGATTCGGGGATTTTCGATTTCAGAGTGGCGAAAAGATTTTTTTGAGGATGGAATGACAACAGCAAAACGAGTGAAAGACGCGAAGATTCAGGCGACGTTTCAGAAGGCGCGCGACAATAAAGAGCCGAAGCCCAAGTTCTCCACGCGCCGGCACAACCGATGCAAGCTGTGCGGGCGGCCGCGCGCGTTTCTGCGCAAGTTCGGCATTTGCCGTTTATGCTTTCGTGGGCTCGCGCTCCGCGGGGAGATTCCAGGGGTTTCGAAGTCGTCGTGGTAGGAAGTTCAGTCGTTGGTCGTTAGCCGTTCGCGAAGACGAGTGTAAGTGGCCAACGACCAACGGCGAATGACCAACGACGAACGACTGAAGTTAAGCTGCTGCAGGTTCTCCGCTCGACGCGGAGCGAACGGGTGGCTAGAGGAGAAGCAAACGATGAGGTTGACCGATCCGGTGGCAGACATGCTGACGCGAGTGCGGAATGCACTCCAGGCCCGGCACCAGAAGGTGGATATTCCGGCCTCGCGGTTGAAGCTGGAGATCGCCCGCATTTTGAAGGAAGAGGGTTACATCTCCAATTTCAAGCCGACCGAAGAGGAAGGCCATAAGGTCATCCGGATTTATCTGAAGTACGGCGCCAACAATGAAGCGGCGATCTCGAAGGTGGAGCGCGTGTCGCGCCCGGGTTGCCGTGTCTATGTGCGGCGCAGCGAGATTCCGCGCGTGCTGGGCGGCATGGGGATTAACATCCTCACTACCCCGCGCGGCGTGATGACCGGCCGCCAGGCGCGCCGGGAAGGCGTGGGCGGCGAGTTGCTGTGCCAGATTTATTAGAGAAGCGGCTTCCAGCTACTAGCTGAAGCGGCGAGCGTTCGAAGTCAAACAGTCTGTGCGAAAGCCTGACTGCAAATCCAAGCGGCCTAGCTAGAAGCTAGGAGCTAGAAGCCAGAAGCTCTTATGTCACGAATTGGAAAAAAGCCGATCCCGATCCCTAAAGGGGTGACGGTCAAAATCGAAGGCAACACGGTCGCGGTGCAGGGGCCAAAGGGCAAGCTGGATACGGCGTTGCCGGCAGGCATTACCATTCAGCAGAAAGATGGAATCATCGTTGCGGTTCGCCAGGACGATTCGCAGGCGGCGCTGCACGGGTTGGCGCGCGCTTTGGTGAACAATGCGGTTGAGGGTGTCACCAAGGGCTGGACGCGCGAATTGGAAATTGTCGGCATCGGCTATCGCGCCGAAATGAAGGGCAAGACGATGGTCGTGTTCAATCTGGGGTACTCGCATCCGATTGAATATCCGTTGCCCACGGGCGTAGATGCCACGGTCGATCCCAAGCAGACGAAAATTGCGCTGACCGGGATCGATCGGCAGAAAGTCGGACAGGTAGCGGCGGAAATGCGATCGCTGCGACCACCCGATCCTTACAAGAATAAGGGCGTCCGCTATGCGGGCGAACGCTTGAAGAAGAAGGTTGGAAAGACGGGAGCGAAATAAGCCGTCGCTGGTCCTCGGTCGTTCGTCGTTGGCCGCGGCGATGCGAGGACGATTTCAAGATTTGATAAGGCCGTCGGGAGTCTTTGGCCAACGACCAAAGACGAACGACCAAGGACAGATTTCATGCTGACAAGAATTACGAAAAACGAGAAGCGCGGCCACGTACATGACCGCATTCGAAAGAAAATGCAGGGAACGGCGGAGCGTCCTCGGTTGAACGTGTACCGCTCGCTGAATCACATTTACGTGCAGGTCATCGACGACTTGCACGGCCAGACGCTGGTCTCCGCCAGCACCGCCGAAGGCAAGAAGGAAGACCGGCGGACTGGTGGCAACGTTGCCTCGGCCAAGGCGATCGGGAAGACCATCGCCGAGCGCGCCAAGGCTAAGGGCGTAACTAAGGTTGTGTTTGACCGTGGCGGCTACATCTATCACGGGCGCGTGAAGGCTTTGGCCGACGCGGCTCGCGAAGCGGGATTGAAGTTCTAAGAAAGAAGCTACTAGCTTCTAGCTTCTGGCTAACCGCAAATTGGGGGGTAGCTAGTGGCCAGCAGCTAGAAGCTAGAAGCCAGGTTTAAGAATGCCAACAATCATTAAGAAGCTCGATGCAGGTTCGTATCAGTTGAAAGACCAGGTGGTGGCCATTAACCGCGTGACCAAGGTGGTCAAGGGCGGCAAGAATCTTTCCTTCGCGGCGCTGGTCGTGGTGGGCGATCCTTCGGCCGGTGTGGTGGGCCATGGGGCGGGTAAGGCCAAGGAAGTTCCGCAGGCCATTCGCAAGGCCATCGAGTCGGCCAAGAAGAATCTGGTGAAGGTGAACCTGACTCAGACCAGCATTGCTCATCTCGTGTTGGGTCGTTACGGGTCGGGCAAGGTATTGCTGAAGCCTGCGCCGGAAGGCACAGGCGTGATTGCGGGGGGAGCGGTGCGCGCGGTCATGACTTCGGTGGGCGTGCAGAATGTGCTGACGAAATCCATTGGCACCACGAATCCGCACAATGTGATCAAAGCGACCTTCGACGCGCTGAAGCAATTGAAGACGCGAGAAGGTGTCGCGACCATGCGTGGCAAGACAGCGCAGGAACTGTAAGGCCTCGGGGTTAAAGCCCGGTGCTTTTGCGGTTCGGCGGGACGGCACGACTGAAGTCGTGCCCCCACAAAACAGTGAGGTTTACGAAATGACGGCGAAGAAAACCAAGTCGGGCAGCAGCGGCAAAATCCAATTGAAGTGGGTACGCTCCGCTATCTGTGCCCCAGTGAAACAGAAGTTGGTAATCAAGGGACTCGGATTCACGCGGTTGAATCAGGTCATCGAACGTCCGGACAATCAGGCCATCCGCGGCATGGTGGCCAAGGTTCCGCACCTGGTGGAGTTTGTGGAATAGTTCAAAGTTTCAAGGTTTCAGAGTTTCAAGGTTTCACTGAGCACAAGCCGACTTGAGACATTGAGACCCTGAAACTTTGAAACATGGGTTTACTTATGAATTTATCGAATATTCGAGCACCGAAGAAGGCGACGGAAAAGCGCAAGCGGGTGGGGCGTGGTATGGGCTCCGGCATGGGCAAAACTTCCACCCGCGGGCACAAAGGCCAGCGCTCGCGCACTGGGTCGCGCATGATTCGCGGCTTTGAAGGCGGCCAGATGCCGCTGCATCGCCGCATGCCGAAACGCGGCTTCACTAATATTTTCCGCAAGGAATTCAATATTGTAAGCCTGGAACGGCTGGTCGAGATGGGCAAGGAATTTCATGGCGATCCCATCACTCCCGAGGTATTGCGCAAGGCGGGAGTTATCAAGACCAAACATCCGGTAAAAATTCTCGGCGACGGCGAGTTGAAAGTCGCGATCACCGTGCACGCGCACAAATTTTCCAAGTCGGCGCAAGAAAAGATCACCAAAGCGGGCGGCAAAGTTGAGGTCTTGCAGTAATGTTCGACAAACTGGCCAACATTTTTCGCATTCCAGACCTGCGCAAGCGCATCCTGTTTACACTAGCGATGTTGTTCGTGTACCGGTTGGGTGGCCACCTTCCGACGCCGGGAATCGATACGGCCAAGCTGGAAAGTTTCTTTACCCAGAGCAGTACGAGCGGTTCGCTGCTGGGATTTGTGGATCTGTTCTCGGGCGGGCAATTGCGCCGTATGACAATTTTCGCCCTGGGCATCATGCCCTATATCACGGCGTCGATTATTCTGCAGTTGCTGACCGTGGTATATGAGCCGCTGGCCAAGTTGCAAAAAGAAGGCGAACTCGGCCGCAAGAAAATCACCCAGTGGACGCGGTATATCACCGTCATTTTGAGTTCGGTGCAATCGTTCGGCATTGCGGTTGGCCTGGAAAAAGGTGGCTTCGCGCTGAATCCTGGCTGGAGTTTCCGGCTGATGACCATGCTGACCCTGACCACGGGCAGCGCGTTCATCATGTGGCTGGGTGAGCAGATTACGGATCGCGGCGTGGGCAACGGAATGTCGCTGCTGATCTTCGCTGGAATTGTGGTGGGCTTGCCGCGAGGCGTGGTGGACCTCATCGACAAGGCCAAAAACGCGGCGTGGGGAGCGATGACCTTCCCGTTGATGGTATTCCTGATCGTCTTCATGGTCGCGGTCGTGGCATTCATCGTCTATGTGGAGCGAAGCGAGCGGCGAATTCCCGTGCAATACGCCAAGCGTGTCGTCGGACGCAAGGTGATGGGCGGGCAGTCGACACACTTGCCGTTGCGGGTCAATGCCGGTGGCGTGATGCCGGTGATTTTCGCGTCTTCGATTCTGACGCTGCCGCAGACCATCGGGTACGGCATGCGCAACAACCGCTATTTCGGCGATCTGTTCCGGTGGCTCGGTTGGGGTGAGCCGCTCTATACCGTACTCTACGCGGTTGGCATTATTTTCTTTGCGTACTTCTATGTCTCCATCGTTTTTAATCCGAGCGAAGTCGCTGACAACATGCGGAAGTATGGCGGATTTATTCCTGGTATTCGCCCGGGGAAGCGCACGGCCGACTTCATCAATGAGGTGCTCACGCGCATCACGCTGGTGGGTGCGCTGTACTTGATCATTATTTCGTTCATTCCGGAGTGGATGATTACCGGTATTCACCTCAATCATCTCTATGGCCCAATTGGGAGATGGTTTGAAATTTTGCCCAACTGGGTGACAAACGGGTTGGGTGTGACGTTTTATTTTGGCGGCACGTCATTGCTGATCGTCGTGGGCGTGGCGATGGATACGGTCACACAAATTGAGGCGCAATTGATCATGCGCCACTACGACGGCTTTACGCCGCGCAGCGGACGCATTCGCGGCCGCCGCACCTGGTAGTTTGTCCAGTTCGCAGAGAGGTTGCGTGCCAGGTCTTGCTGGCGGCGCCGGAGTTGGTGGTGGAAACGTTAGCAAGCAACGTCTACGATTTTGAGTTTGTGCTGCACCTCGGCGGGGCGGCTGGGGAGACTGAGCTCGGGAGGCTTTGGTCAGGCCGATGGTGCAGGCAACCTCGCGCGACGTAGGTCCTGTGGTGCTGCTCGGACCACCGGGTGCTGGAAAAGGCACTCAGGCCAAGCGCATCATGGAACGCTACGGAATTCCCCAGATATCGACCGGGGATCTGTTGCGCCAGAACGTGGCGCGGGGAACGGAACTCGGCCTGGCGGCCAAAACAGTCATGGCACGGGGAGAACTGGTTTCCGATGATCTAGTCTGCAACATGGTCCGCGAACGGCTGCTGCAGCCCGACAGTCAGCGCGGTTATGTTTTGGATGGGTTTCCCCGGACTGCGGCCCAGGCTGGGTGGCTCGATGCGCTGCTCGATCATGAGCTCTTTGACAACTCGCGCCCGACCCGGGCTTGGCCAATTGTGATCCGCCTGGACGTGGACTATAATCAACTGTTGCTCCGGATTACTGGACGCCGTTCTTGTCCCTCCTGTGGACGGATCTATAACGTCCACTTCCAGCCGCCCCGCATGGATGAAGTCTGCGACGTAACTGGGGAAAAGCTGGTGACCCGCAATGACGACCGGTTGGAAGTAATTCAGCCCAGACTCACGGCATACCAGGAGCAGACTCGTCCGGTAGCGGACTATTACCAGCGCACGGGAAGATTGATTTCGGTGAACGGAGATCTGCCGGTGGACGCCGTCACGGAACAGATTTTCCGGATATTGGAAGATCATCACGCTTAGACGAATGGCGATTGTATGCAAATCATCGGCGGAGATAGAAAAGATGCGGCACAGCGGCCGCATCGTACGCCAGGTTCTCGACTCCGTCAGAAGCCTGGTGGCGCCGGGCGTGTCAACGATGGATTTGGAACGCGCCGCCGAAAAGAAGATCAATGAACTCGGGGCCAAGCCTGCGTTCAAGGGATACTACGATTATCCCTGCGTTCTCTGTACGTCGGTGAATGAAGAGATTGTGCATGGTATCCCGTCGGAAAAGCGCGTGCTGCAGGAGGGCGACATTGTTTCGATTGACTGCGGTGTGGTGCTCGACGGTTATTACGGCGACGCCGCGATTACTGTCCCCGTCGGCAAGGCACTGAAGCCGGAGTTGCAGAAATTGCTGGAAGTGACCGAAGCGTCGCTGTACCGCGGAATCGAGCAGGCGCGGATTGGGAATTCGATTGGCGATGTGGGTGCGGCGGTGCAGGAGCATGTGGAAGCCGCGGGCTTCAGCGTGGTACGAGAATTTGTGGGACATGGGATCGGGACGCGCTTGCACGAGGAACCGCAAGTTCCAAATTACGGGGCCCGCGGCCACGGCGCCAAGTTGCGCGAGGGCATGGTCATCGCGATCGAGCCGATGGTGAATTACGGCAAGCCCGAGACGAAAGTGCTGGGCGACAAGTGGACGGCTGTGACTGCGGACGGCAGTTGCAGCGCGCATTTTGAACATTGCGTGGCGGTAACCCGGGACGGCCCGGTGATTTTGACGCAGTGAACAGCTCTTAGCTGCTAGCTCCTGGCTTCTAGCTAGGGCCGGCGGTTTGGCTAGGAGCTAGAAGCTAGCAGCTGATTTCAAGGAGTCGATGAGCAAAGAAGACGCGATTGAAGTGATGGCGGTAGTACTGGAACCGCTGCCTAACGCCATGTTCCGGGTAGAACTGGAAAATAAACACCAGGTGCTGGCGCATGTTTCGGGCAAGATGCGGAAGAATTTTATTCGCATTCTGCCCGGGGATAAGGTCGCGGTAGAGCTTTCGCCTTACGACCTGAATCGCGGGCGGATTGTTTATCGATATAAGTAGAAAAGCGCCGAGTTGCGCTCGGCGGACGGGCAAGAGTGTCCGTCGCCTCACGCTTAGGAATCGAGAACGGCTATGAAAGTGCGAGCGTCGGTAAAGAAAATTTGCGATAAGTGCAAAGTCATCCACCGCAAGGGTGTGGTGCGCGTGATTTGCGTCAACTCGAAACATAAACAGCGCCAGGGCTGAGGAACCTTTTGGCCTTTGGCTCTAAGCCAAAAGCTAAAAGCTAAAAGCTAAGAGCCAGGAGAGGTCAAGAAAACATGGCACGTATTGCAGGCGTCGATCTTCCGCGCCAGAAGCACATCAACATTGCGTTGACGTATATCTATGGCATCGGTCATCCGCGCGCCAGCCGCCTGTGCGATGAGGCCAAGGTCGATCCGATGAAAAAGGTTCAAGACCTCAACGAAGAAGAGGTCAACCGCATTCGTACGATCATTGAGGCCGAGGGCCTGGTGGAAGGCGATCTGCGCAAGGAAGTTTCGATGAATATCAAGCGTCTTATCGAAATCGGCTCCTATCGCGGATTCCGCCACCGCCGCAACCTGCCGGTCCGCGGCCAGCGCACGCACACGAATGCCCGTACCCGCAAGGGTCCGCGCAAGGGAACGGTCGCACAGAAGAAGAAGGCGACGGCGAAAACGTAAGAACGCAAGAGCAGGTTTCAAAGTTTCCCAGATTTCAAGGTTTCAGAGACCTTGAAACTCTGAAACTCTGAAACCTTGAAAACTGAGGTTCTATGGCTAAACCTGCAGCAGCGGGCGGCGCAGCCGCCGCACCGGATAAGAAGGGCAAGAAGAAAACCTTCAAGAAGAAGGAGCGCAAGCACGTTCCACATGGGCTGTGCTATGTGCAAGCGTCCTTCAATAACACAATCGTGACTATTTCCGACATGAACGGCAACGTTCTGTCGTGGAAAAGTTCGGGGTCGCTCGGCTTCCGGGGATCGCGCAAGGGTACGCCCTTCGCGGCTCAACAGGCGGCTTCGAATGCCGCGAACATGGCGCGAGATCACGGGGTGCGCAGCGTGGACGTGCGCGTGAGCGGTCCTGGGTCGGGGCGAGAGTCGGCTGTGCGGGCGCTGGCGGCTTCGGGAATCGAAGTCCGCTCCATTCGCGACGTGACGCCGATTCCGCACAACGGATGCCGTCCGCCGAAAAGACGCAGAGTCTAATTTTTCAAGGTGGCAAAGTTTCAGGGTTTCAAGTTAGAACCTTGAATATTGAAGCCTTCGAAACGTTGAAACATTGAATTTTGTCCGGGACGAAGGGTGAAGCCAAACCTGTAAACCGGTCATCTAAAGGAGAAGAAACTTGGCGCGTTATACCGATGCAGTCTGCCGTCTATGCCGCCGCGAGGGCATGAAGCTGTTCCTCAAAGGCGCAAAGTGTTTCAGCGATAAGTGTCCCATCGAGAAGCGCAACTTCGCTCCCGGACAACATGGGAAGGACCGCAAGGCCAAAATTGTTGGCTACGGCCTGCAGTTGCGCGAGAAGCAGAAAGCCAAGCGCATTTACTTCACGCAGGAAGGTCAGTTCCGCAACTACTTCGAGAAGGCTGCGCGCTCGCAGGGCGTAACCGGCGAGAGGTTGTTGCAGCAACTCGAGCGGCGTCTCGACAATGTGGTTTATCGCCTGGGGTTTGCCCAGTCGCGGCGTCAGGCGCGCCAGTTGGTACGTCACGGACACGTTGCCGTCGATAACCGCAAGGTCAACATTCCTTCGTACGAAGTGAGCGCGGGCGAAGAGATCGCGATTCGCGAAAACAGCAAGAAGCTTACCGTGCTCGAGCTGGCAAAAGAATTTGCCAGTCACGGAACGATGCCGACCTGGCTGGAGGTGGACCGCGACAATTACAAGGCGCGCGTGCTTTCGTTGCCCAAGCGCGAAGATATTCAGTTGCCGGTCAATGAGCAGCTGATTGTGGAACTTTATAGTAAGTAGAGCCATGGTTGTGCAGGTTTCAAAGTTTCAGAGGGTTCAAGGCTTCAATGACAAGATTCCTGAAGCCTTGAAACGTCGAAACGAGGTCCAATTTTCGAGCCAGATCAGCCTCTGCTGACACTCGACCTGAGTCCGGACCGATTCAGGGAGTCAGCTTTGAGCCAAACGGCCGAAGGAGAAACACATGCTTTGGAAGGGTTTTCAGAAACCGAAACGTCTCGCAACCGATACCTCCAGCCTCACCGACAAGTACGGCATGTTCTGGGCTCAGCCTTTTGAGCGCGGCTTCGGCACCACCGTGGGCAACGCTCTGCGGCGGGTGCTGCTGAGCTCGATTGAAGGCGCGGCCGTTACCGCGGTGAAGATGGAAGGCGTGCTCCACGAATTCCAGTCGATCCCCGGCGTGGTCGAAGACGCGACCGACATCATCCTCAACCTGAAACAGATTCCATTCAAGCTCGCGGGCGACGCGCCCAAGGCGATCTACCTGCGCGCCGATCAGCCGGGTGTGGTTACCAGCGGCATGATCGAAGCCGATGGCGACGTCGAAGTCTTGGATAAAGACGTCTACATAGCCACGGTCAGCGAGGGCGGCAAGCTCGACATGGAAATGCGGCTGAAGCGCGGCCGCGGGTACACCTCTGCCGACAAGAATTTCGACGAAGATCTGGGCATCGGGTTCATTCCGATTGACTCGGTGCACTCGCCCGTCCGCAAGTGCAACTACACGGTGGAAGCCGCACGTTTGGGTCAGATCACTGACTACGATAAGCTGACGCTCGAAGTGTGGACCAACGGCTCCATCACGCCGGCTGATTCGCTGGGCCTGGCGGCGAAGCTGCTGAAGGACCATATGAACATCTTCATCAACTTTGAGGAAGAAATCGATACGGGCACGTCGTCATCGGACGATCGCAAACCCGAAATCCACAATGAAAACCTGAACCGCTCCGTTGAAGAGCTCGAGCTTTCGGTGCGCAGCTACAACTGCCTGAAGAATGCGAACATCCAGACCATCGGTGAACTCGTACAGAAGACCGAATCCGAAATGCTGAAGACCAAGAATTTCGGGCGCAAGTCGCTGAACGAGATCAAGGAGATTCTTTCCTCGATGGGTTTGAGCCTGGGTATGAAGATCGACGAGCACGGCAATGCCGTGCCCGGGCCAACGTCGAACCTGGTCCTGCCAGCCTCCGCTTACGGGCCGGACGACCAGCTGTAGGTAGCAACGTTTCAGGGTTTCAAAGTTTTAAGAGCCACGGCGAAGCGAATGCTTTGGGAAGGGCACGGCTTCAGCCGTGCCGCCCCGAGGCTTAAAAGAGTGCGGGCTTTAGCCCCTGAGGTTTTCCATGCGTCACAAAGTTGCAGGATACAAACTCGGACGGAACACCGCGCACCGGCGATCGCTGTTGCGCAACCTGGTCACCTCGGTGATTGTGGAAGAGCGCATTGAGACTACGGTTCCCAAGGCCAAGGCCGCTCGACCCATCGTGGAGAAGATGATTACGCTGGGCAAGCGCGGCGACCTTGCCGCGCGGCGCCTGGCCACCGCCTACCTCATGACCGACGAGGCCGTGGTGAAGCTGTTCGATACCGTGGGCCCGCGTTTCGGCGATCGCCAAGGCGGCTATACGCGTATCATCCGCACTCACTGGAATAAGGGCGACGGCGCCGACAAGGCTTTCCTCGAACTGCTTGGTAGCGAAAAGATTCTCGACGAAAAGAAAGAGAAGCGTGTCGAGGCCCGCGCTAAGAAAGCGGCTGAGGCCAAAAAAGCCATGGAAGATGCCGAAGCGCAGGCGCAGCACGATGGCGGCGTTGAGCCGGTCAAGGATGAAGACAAGAAAGAGTAATTCTCTTTGTTGGCAAGAGGCGCGGCCTTGGCCGCGCCTCTTCCTTTTTTGCGTTGCCGCACTCGTACATGTCCCTCGCGCTTCCCAGTGGTAATCTTCCCTCGTTTTCCCTATCTCCATAAACTTTGTCTAATGGCCTTCAGCCGCACACAAATCGGGATTGCCGCCGGTGCCGGAGTTCTGCTGGTGCTGGTGTTTGTAGGCTACATTTGGTGGCTGAGTAATCAGGGGCCGGTGTTAGCGCGGTCGGAAGATCACGATCCGCTGACGGGGCTGCCGGTCAGCATCAAAATGAATCCGCTGCGCGATCGCTCGACCGAGCATGCGGCGAACAAATTCATCCGCGAGTTGCGCGACGGGCATTGCGATGATCTGCTCGCTAAGTGGGAGCACGATTACCACAAGAAGTATGCTCACTTCATATGCAACTCAGAGGCGCAGCACCCGTTGCTCTCCTGGGAACTTGTGGAGTGGGAAGAGACGCCCCCGCTGATCATCCTCCACTATCGTGGGACGCGCCAGAGCGCCCCCGGGCAGGCTGGGACCTATCAGGAACTCCTCACCGTCACGACTGAGCACAAAAGCGCCGATTGGGTTGTGACGAAGTACGACGCGATGTACTAAGGGAGTTCAAGGCAGACTCGAATCTTCATTATGTGAACCTTCTCTTAGCCCGCCGCATTTCCAAACTCCAATGCCATGTACACATCCCGGTCGCAGATAAGACCGTCTTTTTCTCCAACCCTGATCTCGTAGGTCGGACCGTTGCTGCCGCCGAGCTTGACCGGATGATACTCGACATGCCGCGAGTGGAGCTAACGCTTAACTTCCTTTTCGGTCATGCCAACCTGAAGCTCACGCTGAAACGGCGCAATTTCTGTTCGATAGGCAGCATCCCGGTGAGCTTGTCTGATCAGCGAATAAACAGGCCAAGTCAAGGCCAAGGCAAGCACGAACACACCGATCAGCGCGGTTGCGTTTTCTCATACCCCAGAAGATTCTACAGCCCATGCGGAACGACGTTTCCCACACACCCTGCACTAGGAATGTCTCCATGGTAAAACTTTTCTATGCCTGTGCATTCCTCTGATTCTGAGCCCTTCGCCGCTCGCAACATTTATGCTTTCGGCATCACTTCTTTCCTGAACGACACCGCCACCGAGATGGCCTACTGGGTGCTGCCGGCGTTTCTGGTTTCGCTGGGTGCGGGGCCGGCACAGTTGGGATTGATCGAAGGAGTGGCTGAAAGCGTTGCGTCATTCGCGAAACTCTTCTCCGGATATCTCACCGACCGCATCGACCGCCGCAAGCCACTGGTGGTCGCCGGATACGCCGTCGCAAACGCGGTGAAGCCGTTGCTGGCGTTAGCTACCGCGTGGTGGCACATTCTGCTGATCCGGTTCAGCGACCGGCTGGCCAAGGGAGTGCGCGGAGCGCCGCGCGATGTGATGGTCGCGGAATCTGTCCCCAACGAGAAGCTCGGATCGGCCTACGGTCTGATTCAGTCGATGGACTCGGCGGGCGCGATTGCGGGGCCACTGGCCGCGCTGGTGTTGCTAGCGCATTACGGGATTCGCGGCGTCTTCTGGACCGCTGCCCTTCCGGGCGCGCTCTGCGTGATGGTGGCGCTATTCGGCATTCGCGAGACAACTAGATCCCACTCCTCGCAGAAGCAGCGAGAACTGGGGCACCCGGCATCCGATGCGAGTTCGGTGGAGAAAGCCGACACGGTTTCCAGCGAGCGCACCGTAAGAACAGCCAAGGCGGCTGTCCCTCCGCGAGCGTCGGAACCGCTGCCAGTGGCGTTCTACATAGTTCTTATTGCGGTGACTTTTTTTTCGCTGGGAAATTCCAGCGACATGTTTCTGGTCATGAGGGCGCAGAACGTCGGCATCGCGGTGGCGCTGGCGCCGCTGCTGGGGCTGGTATTCAATATCACTTACACGCTTGGGTCGTGGCCTGCGGGATGGTTCAGCGACCATTTCTCGCGGCGCTGGATCGCGGCTGCCGGCTATCTTATCTTCGCTGCGGTTTATTTCGTGTTCGCTCGAGCTCCATCCACACTTGCGATATGGATCGCAATGGCAGTGTACGGAATGTATTACGCCTTGACTCAGCCGGTGTTAAAGGCACTCGTGGTTGAGACTGTGGGGCAGGAAGTGCGCGGGCGAGCGCTTGGTGTCTATTTCTTCGCAACCAGCGTGGCCACACTTGGGGCCAGCCTGATCACCGGAGAACTGTGGAAGCACTATGGCGCGGAAGTCCCATTCTATTTTTCCGCGGGGCTGGCCGCGGTCTCGGCGATCCTACTGATGGTCCGGCCTCCCCGCAAAGCTCAGCGCCTGCCCGCAATCATTTCGTAATCGGTGAACACGACTTCCTCGCTGACCAATTCGGGCGTGTAAATGGATTCGAATCGCTTTACCGCCTCTGATTGGCCGTGACGAATCTGCGCAACCTCATCTTCGAAGATGAATAGATGCAGGAAACGAGTGGGATCGTCTGATTGCTGCCAAGCAAGGTACATATGCGTGCCAGGTTCATTGGCCTTCACATAAGCGACAAACTCTTGGATGGCCTGCTTGACTTTGTCTACTCCCGATGGTCTGACCTCATATCCACCAGTCTGATAGATCGGCATTTCGAAATCTCCTTCGAATGGAGGGCAGTCCTTGAGAAGTTACCACGGGAGACGGACCGTGGCTCCGGCTCAGCCCTTCAGTTCTGTTTGACGCGGACAACTGCGGTTTGGCTATCAGTCCCGGCGAGTTTTTGAGAGATTAAATAGTAGAGCAAGAGCAGAATCTGAGCGGCGATTCCCGCGCAGGTGTCGAGAAGAACATCCCGCGGCGTTCCCGTGCGCGAGGGAATGAAGGTCTGGTGCCATTCATCGAGGCTCGCGACCACTGCGGTTCCGAGCACCGCTAAACTCGCCCAGCGAAGAGTCCACTTCAAGCTATTGACGGTGGGCAGCGTTTCCCGCCAGGCGCGGAATAGCAGGACGCTTAGCATGCCGTAGCCAAAGACATGTCCGCCCTTGCGAAGGTAGAAGTGAAGGTGTTCGAAGCGCCTGAGGTCTATCCCGAACAAGAAATGCAACAGCGGGTAGAGGAATCGGCCGGTATTGTTGGAGGAGGCGAGATTGGTCGATTCAATCGCGATGACGATCAGCCACAAGGTTGCGGCGATCCAAGCTTTCAGGATACGGTGACGGTCCGTACTCAAGCTGGTCTGATGCTCGTAGCGGGACCATCCTCACTTCTCGCAAAGGAAGCGAGAAATGGGGCATCCAAATTCGAGAAAACGACAAGGCGGTTCTTACTCAATCGCATAGTTGGGAGCCTCGCGGGTGATCATCACGTCGTGTACGTGGCTTTCGCGCAGGCCGGCGCCGCTGATGCGGACGAAGCGCGTCTTCTGCAGGAGTTCGGGTATGGTGGCGCAGCCGCAGTAGCCCATGCCTGATTTCAATCCCCCTACCATCTGGTGGACGATCATCGCTACCGAACCGCGGTAGGGAACTCGGCCTTCAATTCCTTCCGGAACCAGCTTAGCCAAGCGGTTGGAGTCGCCATCTGAGGCGGAGACGGCGGCCGAGGAATCGCCCTCGGTGCTCTGGAAGTAACGTTCGCTCGATCCCTGAGCCATGGCGCCGATAGAGCCCATCCCGCGATAGGACTTGAATGAGCGGCCTTGATACAGAATTAGTTCGCCGGGACTTTCGTCGGTGCCGGCGAAGAGCGATCCGATCATGACGACGCTGGCGCCTGCAGCCAAGGCCTTGGTGACGTCGCCGGAATATTTGATGCCGCCGTCGGCGATGATGGGGACGCCGGAATCTTTCGTTGCCCGGTAGGCTTCGGCAATGGCGGTAATCTGCGGCACGCCAGCGCCAGTGACGACTCTGGTGGTGCAAATGGAACCGGGCCCGATGCCAACCTTGATGCCGTCGGCGCCGGCGCGAGTCAGTTCGCAGGCGCCATCGAACGTGGCTACATTGCCCGCCAGCAGTTCTAGGTGCGGCAGTTTCGATTTCACTAGTCTGACCGCATCGAGAACTTTTGTGGAATGCCCGTGGGCGCTGTCGATCGCGATCACGTCGACTTTGGCTTCGGCGAGTTCCTGCGCGCGCTCAAGAAAATCTCCGGTCGCGCCGATGGCCGCGCCTACGCGCAAACGTCCGTGGGAGTCCTTGGCAGCGTTGGGATATTTCAACTTTTTCTGGATATCTTTGACGGTGATCAGGCCCTTCAAGTTGTACCTGTCATCGACGACGAGAAGTTTCTCGACGCGATGTTCGTGCAGAATTTTCTCCGCCTCTTCTAGCGTGGTTCCCACCGGCACGGTGATGAGGTTCTTCTTGGTCATTACTTTATCGATAGGAATGTCGAAGCGCGTTTCAAAGCGCAGATCGCGGTTGGTGAGGATGCCGACCAGTTTGCCATGATCGGTGATGGGGACACCGGAAATTTTATATTTGCGCATGACCTCAAGCGCATCGCTGACCCGGTCGGTGGCCGACATAGTGACGGGATCGACGATCATGCCGCTCTCCGAACGCTTCACCTTGTCGACTTCGTTGGCCTGCTGATCGATGGTCAGATTGCGATGAATGATTCCGAGTCCGCCCTGCTGGGCCAACGCAATCGCCATGTGCGATTCGGTTACGGTATCCATGGCGGCGCTGACCACTGGGATGTTCAGGCTGATATTTCTGGTAAGTTGCGTCTGGGTGCTGGCCTGCGCGGGAATCACATCGGAACGAGCGGGCAGCAGGAGGACGTCATCGAAGGTAAGAGCCTCAGGAACAGGGAAATGAATCATAGTTGTCTCTGGAATTCCCAGCCGCGTGGGTGAACATTCATTCTAGAGACGGCGGGGGATTGAGGCAAATGGGACCGACACCGAATCAGCCGGTCAGTTGACCGTGAGCGGCGCCGTTACGCTGCCTACTTTGCCCGTGACATTGTCGCGTACGACAAAGCGGACCCTATATTTTCCTGGAGCAAGTTGCAGCGCGTTACGAAAATTCAGGCCATGGGCGCGCACCGATGCCAGTTGGTCCTGGGGAACGGGCCTGGTAAAGCTTAACGCGGATTGGCCGGCTTCCTTGCCATTTTTGTCATAGGCCCGCGCTTCAAAATCAAAGTTGAGCTGGTCGCGGCCATAAGGATCGAAACTCAGGCTGCCGGCGGGCATGTGGGCGAGAAATGTGGCTTTTTTCTTGTCTCCGTCGGCCGAGATGTTCAGCCATTGCACGGTCACCGGGACGCCTGTGCTGTCGATTGGGGACCGCAGTGCATTGGCGAGATCGACGTTGCGACTGAGTTGAGGATTCATGGTAGCGTTGGTAACAAAGAATCCGCTGCGCGCGCGAACTTCAATGTCCCTCCTCGCGACCTTCACCTGGAGTTTTCGCCATCCTGCCTTGCTGTTGTGGGTGTCGAGATAATAGCTGAGCAGGTAGTAAGACGAGGCGTCATCGGCCGCACGCTTGAAGCTGCCCGCTGCATCGTTGGCGTTGTAGAAGGCCTTTCCTCCGGTCATGTCGGCAAAATCGTTGAGTGTGTCAAATTTTGATTGCTGCAGCCACATGCGGTTGGTGAGTTGCCGGGAGGCGTTCAAACCGCTTACGGAGTTGGTGCGATTGCCCTCGGCGAACATCGAAAGATTCATCAGGCCGCGGATGTCCACGGGATAAACGGAAACCTCAGCCTCATTCATTGCCAGCATGGTGCGCTCATACAGGAGAGACAGGTAACCGCCGGGCACAGTAGAGGGCGAATCGATCGCAAAAGGAAAACCTCCGGTGGCCCAAATCAGCGACTTGCGACCGGGCACACCGGATAGCGACCATGCAATCCCAAGAAAACCGTTCATAGTGGTCTCTATGGCGTTCCCCTGAAGGAACTGAGCCTCGACCGCGTCTCCGTATTCCACGAAGGAATGGATTGCGGCAAAAGGGTCTGCCGTTGGAGAGAACGTTGTCGGTGGCATGTCGCCCGTCACAGCGTCGGCCTGGGCTTCCGTGGTTATCGTTTCCATTTGTGAAGGCTCTCCGCTGGCTTTTTTCAAAGCTGCGGTCAACAGAGCGGGGTCGTCGGTCAAGCCCTGCACAACTTTCAGACCGTGGCTGGTGATCAGCATCAGGGCCAAGACTTGTCCTGGCTGGATGTTGTGCGCCAGAAACTTGATTAATTCGTGTCTGCCATAGGCCTGATCGAGAAAGGGAGTGTTAACCGTATCCAGAGCGATGACTACAACATTCCGTGGTTGAGGACCGGTCAGGACCAGGTTCTGATATTGCCCCTTGACCACGGCCGGCGCGGCGATGGGCGCACTGCTGGCGGTCAATTCCTCAAAGTTGGCGAGACTTACCGGGTTGCCATTTTCCAGGAGCAAGAAATCTTCCTTATTGAGGCCATGGACGTGCGCTCCCAATTGATCGGTAACAACGACCGGCACCTGGATTAGAACTGTCTGTGTGCGGAACTCAACCTTGGGCTCGTCGTTCACCGAGTTCGGATGAACGATCAACACATCAAGGTTCTCGCCCGTTCCCAGAACCGCAGCGTTACGCGCGTCGGTTGCAGGATTGACGTAATTACCCGTACTGCGCGAGCTACCACCACCAGCGCGGGTCTGCCCGAATGCGATGACGGAAATGAAAAGGAGAGCCAAACCGAGTGGCAGGCGATAAGTCGGCATAGACCTCCAAAAAAGTGCATCGGCATTCTAACCCTAGGCCGACCGCAAAGGCTCTCACATTGTGACGCCAGATAGAGATCACAAAGGCTTGCTCCCCGGTTTGTCTTTTAGCACTCACGGGCGTATATTAGAGAACTGAGAACTGCTGTGTACCGGCAATTGGCGAAGCACACCAGTGGGCGCAAGCCCACTTTTTAGTTGGGCCCTTCGGGTGGTGCAGCCATCGGCCTGTAAGCTATTTGATTCATGGCACTTGACGTTGAACGTGTGCGGGAAATCGCGGAGCGGGTGGCCGCCTCCAGCGGGCTCGAAATAGTCGAAATCGAGTTCCTCGGTGGTGGTAAGGCGCGCATGCTGCGGGTGTTTCTGGATAAGCCCGCTGCGGGAGACGAACCGCTCTCCGGCGTCACGCATGAAGATTGTGCGAACTTCAGCCGCGAGTTCGGCACGATTCTGGACGTAGAAGATGTGATGCCGGGATCGTACACGCTGGAAGTTTCGTCGCCCGGACTGGATCGGAAGTTGATCAAGGCCGCGGACTTCAATCGCTTTACCGGCAGCCGCTTGAAATTGACGACCCGGCAGCCGGTGGACAATAACCGCCACTTCGAAGGACGGCTGGAAAGTTTCAAGGACGGGCGGCTCACGCTGGACTTGAGCCTGGCCAGTCACAAGTCACGTAAAAAGATGGGCGCGGCGGCCGGCGAGAAAATAGAAATTGATTTCGCCAACGTGGAGAAGGCGAATTTGGTGCCGGAGTTGTAAGGTTTCAATGTTTCAAAGTTTCAGGGTTTCAACGACCTTGCAACTTTGAAACCTTGAAACGTTGAAACTTTTATTTATGGCAAGCGAGCTTTACAACACGATCGACGCACTCAGCCGGGAAAAGGGCATTGATCCGCAGATTGTGGTCAGTGCGGTGGAAGACGCCATTGTCATGGCGACGCGCAAGTACTACAAGTCGCAGGAAAATCTGCGCGCCAAGCTCGACAAGGAAACCGGCAAGATCAACGCCTTCGCGGTGAAGACGGTAGTGGAGACTCCAGAGCAGGTGGAAGATCCGAATCTGCAGATCACCCTGGAAGATGCGCGCAAGGTTGATCCCGCGCTTGAAGTCGGCGGCGAGTTGCAGATTCCGAAAGTGACCGAGGGCATTCTGGGACGCATCGCGGCGCAATTGGCGAAGCAGGTAATTTTTCAGAAGGTGCGCGAAGCGGAACGGGATACGGTCTACAACGAATACATCGGGCGCGTGGGAGAAATCGTCAACGCGACGGTGAAGCGGGTTGAAGGTCCCGATGTGATCTTCGACATAGGCAAGGCGGAAGCGCGCATGCCGCGCAAGGAACAGTCGCGGCTGGAATCGTTTGCCATTGCCGAGAGGGTTCGCGTCGTCATAGCTCGCGTGGAACGCGCTTCGAAGGGTCCGGGCGTTGTAGTTTCGCGCGCCGCGCCGGAACTTGTGCAGCATCTGTTCCAGACCGAGGTTCCTGAAATCTACGACGGAACCGTGGTCATTCGGGCAATCGCCCGCGAGGCCGGTGAACGTACGAAGATCGCAGTCATGTCCAAGGACAAAGACGTGGACGCAGTAGGCGCCTGCGTGGGCATGAAGGGGATGCGCGTGCAGTCGATCATCCGCGAATTGCGGGGAGAGAAGATTGACATCATCGAGTATCACGAGGATGCTGTCACGTTCGCCGAGAAGGCGCTTCAGCCCGCGAAAGTGAGCCGCGTCACCGTGGTCGATAGTTCAGACAAGCATCTCGAAGTCGTCGTCGATGACAGCCAGCTTTCGCTTGCCATTGGCAAGAAGGGCCAGAATGTTCGGCTGGCGGCAAAGCTGCTTGGCTGGAAGATTGACATCAAGAGCGAGGAAGAGAAGCGCCAGGAAGTCGAACTGCAAATGGCCGCGATGGCTCCGCAAGCGTCGACACCGCTCGAAAATGTCACAGGACTGGGCGAAGGGCTGGTCGAAAAACTCAGCGCGGCGGGCGTGACCACAGTCGAGGCGCTTGCCGATATGACGCCGGAACAGCTTGAGGCGATTGAAGGGATTGGGCCTAAAACGGTGGAAAAAATCAGCCTCGCGGTGAATAATTACTTTGCGAGCCTGGAGGCAGGTTCCGCCGAAGGGGAATTGCCGATTGAGGGCGTGAGCGCGGAAGGTGAAGGTGTTGCTGAAGAAGTTGCGCCGGAATCTGCCGTCGAGGTGTCCGGCGAAGTTGCTGCGGAAGAACACGCGGCGGCTCCTGAGGCGACGGCTGAAGCCGAAGCCGCCTCACACGAAAAAGAAGAGCGCGAGCCAGAAGCCGGCTCCGCTCCCGAAAAAACTGAATAGTGACGCTGTGACAAGGATGGCACGTCGCGCGAACATCTGCAAAACCGTGCGAGTGCTGGACGCTGACTCCGTGAGGATGCAATGAAGACTTAAGCCAAAGCGGAGTAGAAGAAAGGCCGGATGAGTAAGGTTCGAATCAACGATCTCGCCAGGGAGCTGGAAGTTAAAAGTAAAGCCATTCTCGACGCTCTACCGATCGTCGGGGTGACGGAGAAGAAGACCCATTCCAGTTCGCTTGAGGAGCATGAAGCGGAAAAGGTGCGGGCCCACATCCGCGGCTCGTCCGAAGCGCAGTCGGCGTCCGCTCGCTCTGCGCGCCCGCTACGGGGCGAAGAAGAAATCAAGACCAAGATTGATTTGTCGCATATCTCACGGCCCGGGGATGTACTGAAGGCCATTACGCAAAAGAAGGAAGCGGCAGTGGCGCCGGTTCGGCCGGCCGCGCCTCCTGCAGCGGCCAAGCCAGCGGCCGCGCCCCCGGCAGTGAAAGCACCGCAGCCTGCCGTTGCGCCGCCGGTCACCGCAACGACAGTTGTACCGCCTGCGCCCGCTGCCCGACCGGAAGGGGTCGGCCCGGCGGCGGAGCGGTCTGCTCCGGCTGCGACTCCAAGTGTGGTTCCAGCGGCTCCCACTGTTGCTGCGCAAGTACGAGCGGCAACGCCGCCGGCCGCTCCTGCGATGAAGTTTCCTCCGGTGACGCCGACCGCGCCTTCGGCTGCACCATCTTTCGGGCTCCAGGCTCCAATCGCGGGGCGCCCGCCCGCGCCACCGGCAGGTCCGCCGCAGCCTCCTGCGCCCCGTATGATTGTTCCGCAGACCGGACCCCGTCCGGTCTACAAGGCTCCGCCGCCGCGTACCATCGCGCCGGTTGCACAGACCAGCGCTCCTGCAGGGATAGGGACGATGCGTCCCGCGCCCGGGCGCCCAGTGCCGGGACAGCCGATTTTTCAACGCCCACGTCCGCAGGTTCCGGGCGGAGGTCCGCCGCGTCCGCTGCGGCCCGGTGAGCGACGTCCGATGCATCCGACGCGACAGGCGCCTGCGGGCGCGCGCCCTCTCGGTGTCGGTCCGGGGCTCCCGCCCCCCGGTCCATCTCGCCCCGGCAGTCGTCCGGGCGCTCCCGCTCGCCGGCCCGGCCAGCGCTATGTTCCGCGTGGAGTAAAAGAGGGCCCGATGAAAGGCTACACACCACCGCCGCGCATGGTGGTGTCGAATGAGCCTTTGCCGATCACCCGCAATATCACGATTACGGAGGGCATCAGCGTTAAGGATCTGGCAGAGAAGCTGGACATTCGCGCGAAAGATTTGATTTCGCGACTGCTGGGTCGCGGGGTTTTTGCAACGATTAACCAGACGCTCGACGCCGAACTGGCGAGCGAGGTGGCGCGCTTTTTCGGAGCTGAAACGAACGTGATCACGTTCGAAGAGCAGGCTTCGAAAGATATTGATGCAGCCGCAGGGAGCGGAGAAGAATCCGTTGTTGAAGTCACGCCGCGTCCGCCGGTGGTCACCATCATGGGCCACGTCGATCATGGCAAGACCACGCTGCTGGACTCGATTCGCGAGACTGCGGTTGCGGAGGGCGAAGCTGGCGGCATCACGCAGCACATTGGCGCGTATAAAGTTCGAATTACAGATAAAGAATCTCCGGCCTACGGCCGCGAGATCGTGTTCCTCGATACCCCGGGCCACGAAGCGTTTACGCGGATGCGATCTCGGGGCGCGAAAGCCACTGACATTGTGGTGCTGGTCGTGGCTGCCGATGACGGCGTCATGCCGCAGACTGTTGAAGCCATCGATCACGCGCATGCCGCTGAGGTTCCGATCATCGTTGCCGTGAATAAGATCGACAAACCGGACGCTATGCCTGACCGTGTGAAGAAACAACTCGCCGATCGCGGACTGGTGCCGGAAGAGTGGGGCGGCAAGACCGTGTTCGTCGACGTTTCGGCTAAGAAAAAAACGAATCTGAACTTGCTGATGGAAATGATCTGCCTGGTTGCAGATTTGGCTGAGCTCAAAGCGACTCCCGAGCGAGCTGCGACTGGCGTGGTCCTTGAAGCGAAACTGGACCGCGGCCGCGGGCCAGTGGCAACCGTGCTGGTACAAAACGGCACACTGATCGCCGGCGACAATTTCGTGGTGGGCAATGTGTACGGCAAGATTCGTGCCATGTTCGACGACCGCGGCGCGGCGCTCGCGTCTGCACCGCCATCCACGCCTGTTGAAATTCTGGGCATGGAGGGGCTGCCGCAGGCCGGCGACCAGTTCGTAGTAGTGGCGGATCGTGACAAGGCCCGCGGCATTTCTGAATATCGCGAGCAGAAAGCCCGCGAAGCCGCGCTGGCCAAGAGTTCTCGCGTCTCGCTCGAAGGATTGGCGGAACAAATCAAGACCGCCGGAACCAAGGAACTTAACATCATTCTGAAGGGCGATGTGCAGGGCTCGGTGGAAGTGCTGAGCGACCTGCTTTCTAAGCTTTCGAACGAGAAGGTGCGGCTAAAGTTGCTGCGTTCGGGCGTGGGCGCGATCACCGAAACTGACGTGCTGCTGGCCTCGGCATCGAATGCCATCATCATCGGCTTCAACGTGCGGCCGGAGCGCAAGGCGCAGGAACTGGCGGAGCAGGAAGAAGTCGACATCCGCCTCCACTCGATCATTTACGAACTGCAGGACGAGATCAAGCGCGCCATGACCGGCCTGCTCGAACCGACGATCAAGGAAACGTATCAAGGGCGTGCCGAGGTGCTCGAAACTTTCCGCATTCCCAAGGTTGGCACGGTCGCTGGCTGCCGCGTGCTCGATGGCCAGATCAAACGCGACTCCGAAGTCCGCCTGCTGCGCGACAACGTGGTCGTGTTCAAGGGTAAAATTGGATCGCTCCGCCGCTTCAAGGACGACGCCAAAGAAGTCACGAACGGCATGGAATGCGGCATCTCCATTGCGAACTATGGCGACATCAAAGCGCGCGATGTAATCGAGGCCTTTGCCACCGAGCGCATCGCCGCCGAAGCGATGGTCTAGAACCGTCGTTGGTCGTTTGTCCTTAGTCGTTGGCAAAGCCGTTCGAGTCGACGGTCCTTGCGAACGACCAACGACGAAGGACCAACGACTGATGATCGCCTTCCTCACGCTCGAACTCCACATCGAAGCCGCGCAGTCAATCAAGGACCGACGGCAAGTCGTGCGCAGTTTGAAAGACCGGCTGCGCACCAGCTTCAACGTTTCGGTCGCGGAACTCGACGCCGCTGAATTGTGGAATCGCGCCACCCTCGGCGTGGTCAGCATCTCCAATTCGCGCGATTACCTCGATGGCCTGATAAAAAATGTGGAGCGTGCGGCTACGCGCATCGCCAATAATCACGGGGCGGAGATCGCAGATTCCTTTGTGGAATATTTTTAGACAAGGTCGTTGGTCGTAGGCGTTCGACGACGTCCGCCCTTGGATTTTGCCTACGACCAACGACCAAGGCCCTTATCCTCCTAACATACTGTTACCTCCGTACTTATCCCTCCGCTACAAAGCGCGCGACAATAGCGCCTACTGGTCGCACACTTAGGCCCGATTTTCTGATATTCTCATCCGTTTTACCCGAGGTGCGGTTTCGTGGAGAAGCGTGGGCTGAAATATCATCGCGGGCGCGTTGGCGAAGCCCTGCGGGAGGAGATCGAAACTCTGGTTGAAGGAGAATTAGCTGATCCGCGCATCGGACTGGTCAGCGTGACGGCTGTCCATATCGACGACGATGGCCGGTCGGCGCAAGTCTGGGTCAATGTGGAAGGGGATGACTCGGATGCGGATGAGAGCTTGGAGGGCCTGGAAGCGGCGCGCGAATACATCCGGCATGAACTGGTCGAGCGGTTGCACTTGAGACGTGCTCCGGAGTTGTATTTTCGGCTGGACCGCGCTGAACAGGAAAAGGCGCGAGTCGAAGAATTGTTGGCGCGGGCCAAGAAGAGGAACAAGGCCCGCAAGGACACCGGTGGAAAAAAGGCCTAGCGACATGCTCGAGGACGTACTCCGTCAGATCGGAGAGCACGAACGATTCGTGCTGACGTCGCACGCCCGACCCGATGGCGACGCAGTCGGATCGGCTTTGGCCTGCTGCCAGATCCTGCGTGCCATGGGCAAGCACGCTGATGTTGTGCTGCACGATGGCGTGCCCCGCGTCTATCGTTCGCTTCCGTTTGCGGATCAGGTCGTGCAGTCCAGCCTGGTCATGGGCAGTTACGATTCGGCCATCATCCTGGAGTGTGACAGTATTCACCGCACCCGTCTGGAAGGTCTGGAAAACCGCTTCCTCATTAACATCGATCATCACGTCAGCGGACGACCGTTCGCGCATGTCAATTGGATCGATCCCCACGCCGTGGCTACGGCGGAAATGGTGTTCCGCCTGGCGCGCGAAGCCGAAGTGAAGTTCTCTGCAGACGTTGCCACTTGTCTTTATACGGCGTTGATGACCGACACCGGATCGTTTATGTTTCAAGGTACGAATGAGAATACATTCGCTCTGGCGCGCGAACTGGCGTTGGCCGGAGCCGATCCCGCTCACTGTGCTCGTGGAATTTATTTTGCTCATTCCGTCGCCAAAATTCGGTTACTTGGCGAGGCCCTTCGCAATCTCAGCATGGAAGGCAACATTGGCTATGCTTGGGTGACGCATAAGCAGATGGGAGCCTGTGGCGCAATCGAAGAAGACTGCGAAGGATTGGTGAATTACGTTCTATCCATCGGCGGCGTCGAGGTCGCTGCCTTCTTTCGGGAATTGCCGGACGGGCGATATCGTGTGAGTCTGCGCAGCAAAGGCAAGCTGAACGTCGCGCACGTGGCCGAAAGGTTCGGCGGCGGAGGCCACGAATGCGCCAGCGGTTGCTCAGTTGACGGCCCGCTCCCCCATGCCGTACTCCAGGTTCTTTCCCAGCTTCGCGGCGGACCTTCCGTACAATAGAAAACCAATTGTTGATTTGTTGATTTTTGATTTTTGATTGAAAACTCATACCACGGGCCGCTGATTTTCAATCAACAATCAACAATCAACAATTTATTTCATGACCACTCGTACCCGCACGGACGTGCTGTTGATGGCCGGTTTCTGCGGGTTTCTGTTTTTCTACGGCTTGGGGCAATTCGGGCTGATCGGCGCCGACGAGCCACGCTACGCGCAGGTGGCACGCGAGATGTTCGAGCGCCATGATTGGATCACGCCAGCTCTGAACGGCCATGCCTGGCTCGAGAAGCCTCCGCTGTATTACTGGCAGGCGATGCTGGCCTTTTCTTTATTTGGCGTGAGCGACGTCGCAGCGCGAATTCCGGCGGCGCTTGATGCAACGCTGCTCGTGATCGTCATTTATCTTTTCTTCCGAAAGTTTCGTCGCGGCGTGGAACTGGATGCTGCGCTGATCACGGCTTCTACTGCGGGAGTGATTGGGTACGCGCGCGCTGCTTCTATGGACATCGCCCTGGCTGCCGCTTTCTCAATCGGTCTGATGGCTTGGTGGGCGTGGCGCGAGAGTGGGAAGAGAATCTACCTCGCGCTGTTCTATGGTTTCACGGCGTTGGGCATGCTGGCCAAAGGGCCTGTGGCGCCCTTTCTGGCCGCCGCCGTCATCATGCTTTTCGCCCTGGCAGTTCGCCAATCTCGCCTGGTCTTAAGAACGTTCTGGCTGCCGGGGATTCTTCTGTTCTCTGCGATTACCTTGCCCTGGTATTTTGCCGTGCAGATACGGAATCCGCAATTCTTTCGCGAATTTATTCTCGAGCACAATCTAGCTCGATTCTCCAGCGATTTGTATCATCATCGCCAACCGTTCTGGTATTACATTCCCGTCACAGCGATTGCTTTTTTGCCGTGGACGGTGTTCGTGGTCGCCGCGATGGCCGAGCCAGTGCGAATCTGGTGGGCCGAGCGAAAGTTAGTTTCACCTGAACCGGATCTCGAATGGCAGTTCAGCTTGTTCGCCTGCTGCTGGCTCGCCGTACCCGTGATATTCTTTTCTTTCTCGCAATCGAAGCTCCCCGGCTACATTCTTCCTTCAATTCCTGCCGGGGCAGTCCTTTTGGCGAATTACCTGCGACGCCAATCCGCACAGGATGACCAGGGAAACGTCTCGAAGGGATTGGTGCTGCTGCATGCGCTGCTGGCTGCTGCGCCGGTCGTTCCCTCTCTTTTGATTGCCTACATTGTTACCGAACGTCGTCTGCCTGCTGGGCCGCCAAAGTTGGTCGCGCTGGCGATTGCATTCGCGCTCTACACCGCTATCGCACTCACGCTGGTGAGCCGGTTACGGCTACGCATGCTGCGCTTCGTGACTCTGATCCCGGTCATTCTGTCAGTGGCGGCAGTGCTGAGGTGGGGAGCAACATCGATCGATCAAAAGCTGTCGGCCCGTCCCTTGGCGATTGCAATTGCCGGTGTGGAAATGCATCAGTTACCACTGGCGGTCTACGGCATTTCCCGCGAGATGGAATTCGGTCTAACGTTTTATCGCAACCAGACGGCTATGCGTTACGAGTCGGGGACCATCCCGGCGGAGGAGCATTTGCTGGTGGCTCCGGCGACCTGGAAGGTCAATGTCGCAAAGCAAACGGCGGGACGGCGTGTGTTGTTTCTCGGCCATTACGCGCCCCAGGGAGTGGATTACTACTGGGTCGCAGCTAGGCCCTAACCATGTGCAGTCATTTTGATCGGAAGAGAGCCAACGTACCACCGCGTATCCGAAGACGCTCCTGAAACTTCGGGGCGTCTCATCTGTTGCTGCCGCTTGTTCGTCCGGTTTGCCTCCGGTCGGCGAACCAACTACACTCAAAATTTTGCCGCGACAGTTACCGCTGCCCATTGCGGTTGCCGCTGCAGGAGCCCTTTGGAGATTCTCGACCTCAGGCACTTTTCTTCGGTGGACCTGCGTCCGCTGCTGGGCGATGAAACGCAGCTCTGGTCACGCCAGCTGTCCTGGGATTACTCCGGTTCAGCAGAGATGATACTCCGCTATGTGGATGCGAAGATTCTGCCAGGGTATGCGGCCGTCGATCGCGGCCGGGTCTTCGGCTATTCGTTCTTTGTCTACGAGGGCAACAAGGGAGTGATTGGCGACCTCTACGTCAGCAACGGCAACCGGCTTCCCAACGCGCGCGATGTTGAAATGAAGTTGCTGACACATGTTATCGAGACGTTGCAGCAGTCTCCGGGAATTCATCGAGTGGAGGCGCAACTGCTCGCCCACGAAGCTAACTCGGTTTCTCGCCCGTTTACTGAGACAGGATTCCAGCGCCACCCCCGGCTTTTCATGACATTGCCGCTAGGCAATGCGGCGTCGGAGAAAGCTCTTGCGCATCCTGAAGTTGAAATCCGCCCTTGGACCGATGCGGACTATCAACCCTCCGCCGCCGTCATAACCGCGGCCTATCGCAGCCATGTCGATGCCCAGATCAATGACCAGTATCACACCCTCAGCGGATCGCTGCGCTTTCTCAACAACATCGTGCGCTTCCCGGGATGCGGCGTATTTGACGCCGAATCGTCGTTCATTGCCCAAGATCGAAGAACGAAGAGTCTGATCGGATTGATTCTCTGCTCGCGCGTCCGACACGATGTCGGCCATGTTACCCAGGTGTGCGTGTTGCCGGAGTATCGCTCGCGGAGGATTGGCGAGTCTTTGATGGCTGCCACCGAGCGCAACCTGCGCAAGCGCAACTTCACCCTGTTGTCGTTGACGGTGACGGAAGCCAACGCGCGAGCCGTGGCGCTCTATCGGCGCCTGAATTTCGAGTCGAAGAGAATTTTTGATGCGTTCGTGTGGGAGGGGTAAGAAGCTTTTAGCTCGTAGCTCATAGCCAAAGCTGTTCGTCTCAAATGCTACTTGGATGCTTGAATCTATCGCACGCCAATCTATCGCAGGCAACGAATGGACATGTCCGGATTGTGACGGGAAGGCTCTAAGCCAAGCACCAGTTACTGGCTGCCAGGCGCTATCTTCGCAATACCCACATGGCCCAGCCCGCGACGAAAACGCCGCCTAGAAACATAACGAAGCAATAGAGGCCGTAGCGCACCATGTCGCGCGTAGTGTCACGGTGGGTGATGGCGAAAACGACGGACGCGAACAGGGCAAACACCGCCGCTGCGCTGAAATGATTGAGGGTGATGGTCACTGAACGAGCCTCCGCGAAGAGGTTTGAACGGATACCTGATGGCTGGCCACTGCTAGCAGTGTCATCGTTTCTTCCCGATGGCAACGTGATAAGCGTCGGCGACGGCAATAAAATTGAGCAATCCGGCGACGATCATGAATTTTGTTCCGTAGTCCGCGGTGGCGAATGCGATAGCGCCCTGGCCCCAGTCCAGGGCCAGCGTCACAATGTAGAGACCGCCCGCACCCACGTCGCCGACGAAGCCGAGAATATCGAGGATGTCTCCGCCGTTAGCTTTATAGATGCGGCCTTGCATCGCAAGTCCCAGCAGGAACAGTGTCGAGATTGAAATGAACAGCAGCAAGCCGCGAATCCAGCGCCGCTGGATCATGTGTCCCGCGCCTGGAATCAGCCAGCCTACAGCGGGAGCGACCACGGACATCACGCTGGCAGCCTGCGCCTGCCCTACTCTCTTTTCTGTCGTCGAATTTGCCATTCAGATGTTCACGATCTCGCGTTGAATTTTACCGGTTACTTCGGCGGACTTGGGGCGCACCAGCACATTCACTTCGCTGCGCACGCCGAATTCCGGCAGGTAGATGCCGGGTTCGATGGAGAAGCAGGAGTTGGGGAGAATCTGCCGCTCGTCGTGAATCTCCAGATCGTCCATGTTGGCTCCGTTGGAATGAACGTCAGTCCCGATCGAATGTCCGGTGCGATGGATGAAATAATCGCCGTAGCCTGCCTTCTGGATATGCCCGCGCGTGGCGTGATCCACTTCCCATCCGGCGATGCGGCGCCCCGATTTAATTGCCTCGACGACGGTTGTCACGCCGGCGTCGCGCGCATCGCGCACGATCTCAAAGACTTCATGCATGCGCCCCGACGGCGCTCCGCCCACGAAACCCATCCACGTAACATCGTAGTACACCGCATTGGGTGTGTTCTTCTTACCCCAGATGTCGAGAAGAACAAGATCGCCTTCACGAATAGGCACGGGATGGCTGGCGTGAGGCTCGTAGTGAGGATTGCCGGCATTAGCATTGACCGCCACGATTGGTGGATCGTCGGTCAGCAGATTCTCGCGAGCGAAGGCCTCTACGAACCATTGCTGGATTTCGTGCTCCTTGGTCCCGCCGTTACGAACGCGCCTGCCAATTTCTTTAAATGCTTCGGACACAATGGAGTCGACACTGTCGCGCGCGGCGAAGTGGGAGCGGATCTGCTCTTCGCTCCACGTCGATTCGAACTGTGCGATCAGGTCCGCCGCACTCACCACGTTCTTGCCCAATCCCCGCAGCAGGTCGATGGTCCCGCCGTCGACCAGGGAAATTGTGAAGACAATGTTATTGGGGGAGTATTGCATGGCAATGTCGCGATAATTCGCCAGGATGGACTTCAGCTTGTCGAACAATTCCTGCCACCCGGAATACTGGTGTTTCTTGCCGGGCAGGGAATCGAGATGGCCAGCCTCAATCTTGTGCACCAGTTTTACCGGCTCCCCTTCGGCAGGAATCAGGTAAAACCAGCGGCGAGTCACCATCAGGCTTGGTGGCAGACCGAGAACGCGGTAGGCGATGGGATCGCGATGATGATGATCGTAGAACAGCCATGCGTCAATGTTGCGTTCGCGTAGCGCAGCTTGAATGGCAGCCAGATCCATGGGGAAAGATCTATTGTAAACAAGAGCAATGATTTGGGCGAATTGCCGAGGGCCGTCGCAGACGCCAGATCATGCCGCTTGGCAACTCACGGGCCAGAATCTTTGGCTTCACTGGATTCGGGAGTGTTTCGCACGCGGTCCGCGAACCTTCATCGGATACGACAAAGCGCGCTTCGACTCACACTGCGCAGTCTACCGCCGGTCTGGATTTGGGTGACGACGAAATTCGAAAGGAACAAAAAAGGCGGCCGACAAGCCGCCTCGGTCTTCTCGTGTGATGTGGCCTATGCGGCGCGTGTTGTGGCGGTCGCCGGACGGTACCCGCACTCCCGTGCCTTTCTGAGCGCCTGGGTGGCTTCTTCCGGGGAAATCAATGGAATGGTCTGTACTGACTTACAGGCTCCGCCCGCGGCAAACGCCATTGCGATAGCCGCGGCACTTACGTTATCGGGCAAATCTACGATCACGACGACATCATAGTCTCCGAAGGAAAACCATGCGGCTTCAATCTTGCCTCCCAGTTTTTCGATCGCGGGCCGCACCGCTTCAATCCGGTTTTGCGGATTGGCTACCAAGGCTTCCCATCCTTCGCGAGAATAGGCAACTTGCTGAAGGTAATGTGGCATAGAACCTCCTTCCGATTCGGTACCTGGAGGCGAATCATCCCAGAGGCGAGAACCTAAGTCAAGAAGTCGCAGTCGCGTCCCGGCGAACAAAATGGTCATACCCCCATAAAGCGGCTGCGGTAGCCAGTCCGACCGCAGTTATCCAAAACCAGATCATGGTGGGCCGATGATGCACTTCTCCGAATTGATGTAGCAGATATCCGCCGAACGGTCCGCCGATGAGCGATCCAATGCCGATCGGCACGAAGGCGAATCCCATATACGTGCCTTGCTGTCCCGCAGGCGCAAGCCGTGAGATGTATTCATAGTAGCGCGGTGCCTGGATGATTTCGCCCAGCGCCAGGAAAAACAGCGAAAAGACCGCGCCCCAGATGGTTGGCCAAAACGCTAGAATCAACCACGAAAGCGACGTAATTACGGTGCCTAGAATCACGGCGGCAAAGGCCGGTATCTTGCGAGTGAGGAAATTCACCGCCAGGGTGAGACAGATGACAGTCAGGCCATCGACTACCAGAATGATTTCGACGTCCGCATGTGGGTTGACGTAACCGTGGATAAAGCCGGGGAGGCTGATGTACTGTTGCCAGAAGACGATCCAGTAGCCGGTGAAGATCACGAGGAACCACATGAATCTGCTGACACCCACGAGCGCAATCACGAGGAAGCCGATCCAGATCCACCACGGCACACCCCAATCGGGTTTCGCCCAAAGCGCGATGCGCAGCAACAAAGCAATCCCCAACACGGGCAAAACGAGACGGTAATTTCCCAGCACAACACAGAAATTGCGCGCTACGGCAGCGATGGAAGGTGGAGGCGCGTCGCCGGCCTTGCGCGGCTCGCGGAAGAATAGCAGAACGACAAAAAACATCGCGAAGACACTGAGCGCGGCCAGTCGATAAACATTTTCAACACCGAGATGGCGATGAGCCCACGAAGCGAAATAGGGCCCGGCAGCACCACCGATGTTGACCATTGTGTAATAAATCGAGTAGCCGATGGAGCGAACGTTCTCCTTCGAGGCCCGGGCTGTAGTTCCCACCACACAAGGCTTGACGAGCGATACGCCGAGCGCGGGAAGAATCAGGATGAACCCAACGAACAGTCCCAACGGCACCGCGTTGCGAGCGGGTGCCAGCCACGACGATCCGATCGAGCCGATCAGGAAATAGGAGACGCCGAGAATCAGATAGGCCACGGAGAGAGCGCGGCGGAATCCGAGGCGGTCGGCTGCAGCCCCGCCGAAAATCGCGAGGAACCACACCATGCCACCGAAGATGCCCGTTAGCGTGCCAGTCTGCTCGGTGGAGAAATTCAGCTGTTCCTGCAGGTAAAGAGCAAGCGAAGCAAACGCCCCGTAATAAGCGAGCCGCTCAAAAATCTCGGTGATGTTGGCAATCCAGAAGGGCCGCTCAAATCCGGTACGAATTTCCTCGAAGCGTTGAGAGAAAGGCAAAGGGGCTCCTGTGTTTGTGTGGCGCGGGCGCCCCCGCCCGCGATCAGCTACCCAGCCGATCGCGAACGTACTGGGCGGTCACTCCAGCAACGCGGATGACTTTATTCCGGCTAGTGTGACCGGACGCAATGGTAACGGAAGAACGCGGCACCTTCAAAAGTTTCGCCAGGACTTCAATGCAGGCCTCGTTGGCTCGACCCTCGACCGGAGGAGCGGTGAGAGAGACTTTGAGCGCATCGCCGAACTCGCCGGTGATGCCGGTGGTGTTAGCGCGTGGATGAACTTTGATGGCGAAAGATACGCCCGATGGACCTTCGTGAAGGGGGAGCATATCAGGATTATCTTTTTGCTCTCTCCCCAAAAATTGCGGTGCCCACGCGTACGCAGGTCGAGCCTTCTTCAATTGCGATCTCGAAGTCGTGTGACATCCCCATGGAAAGCACCTCCATGCCAATCGCCGGAAGTTTCCGCGCAGCGATGGCGTCCCGTAGCGCGCGCAGCTTGCGGAAATAAGGCCGTGCGTCCCCGGGATCGGCAGTGTAGGGCGGGACAGTCATCAAACCACGAACCACCAGGCCGTTGAACTGCGGCGCTCTCAACAGTATTTCTTCCAGTTCTCCCGATCCCGGCGCGACTCCGCTCTTTGCCGCCTCGCCAGCAACGTTGATTTCAATCAGCACGCTCAACCTCTTGCCCAGCGCTCGCGCGGCAGTGTCCAGCTTTTCTGCCAACTTTACCGAATCGACGGAGTCCACAGCGTCGAACAGTTCTGCAGCCCTGGCGGCCTTGTTGGTCTGCAAGTGTCCGATCATGTGCCACTCGGCTTCCGCCAACTCCGCCAGTGCGCCAGCCTTGCTGGCGAATTCCTGCACGCGGTTCTCCCCATACAGCTGTACCCCGCTGGCATAAGCTTCGCGAATGCGCTCGGGGGGGTGAGTCTTGCTCACTGCCATCAGCGCAACGTCGCCCGAATGCCGCCCTGCGCGCCGCGCACACTCATCGACTCGTTCGCGCACCGTCGCAATGTTCTCCGCAATCGACATATCACTAGACTACGAAGGATACGCTTCGGCAGGGTTCACAGTAACTTTCCAGGAGGTGTCCCCGTCCCTGCGATTGGCAACAAGGTGTTCCGGCCCGACAGTCGGCATTCGACGAATTGCTTCGGGGAGTTTCGGAAATTGAGATCAAAATCCCATGCACTATCTTTGATGCACTCCGTTCGACAGCGTACCGACAAATGTTGCCAATACGGTGTATAAGACTCTATCCCTGGCCGGAGTGTTGTGGATTTCAAATCGCAATCCGAGGCCATGCTCTTGCCCCACTCTCCCTACCTGAGCCCTACCCCGCAAGCAGGCTCAACTCTTTTAGCCCGAAAGGGCCATGGTGTTCGCGAGGGGGTCGTGTGAATATTGGGGCGAGAAATCTCTCATCATGCAAAATCAACCGCGCTTAGATTCGACCGGCAAATCGACTATGGCGGACGGCCTGAAAAAGACATTGCCGTCTTTCAGTTCTCCTCACTCAGAACATCGCATTGGGATCCTGATGTCCCAGACCGGGCGTTTCCTGGAGTGTATCGCGTGTCGCCTGAGCTTTGAATTTCCGCCTGGTTGCCATTACGAAACGATCGCGAGTCAGTTCGAATCTCATCCTTGCCAGGGTGCGATAACCCGCGCCAATGAAGGCCACCATCGGCCGGGCCGGAGTTAGATCTCCAGGGCTAGAGCAATTCTTCTGCGAAATCGCGCCGTCCCTTCCGCTTCAGTCAGCGATAGGCTCTTCCAGGCTCACCGTTCTTGCTCTCCCGCTTTACTCATAACGGAGGGCTGTCATGGGATCTACCTTTACCGCCCTGCGCGCGGGCGCGGAACAGGCGATGATAGCCACCAGACTCAACAGAAATGTCACGGCTAAAAGTACCAGCGGGTCGCGGGAACTGCCCTGTGCCCAGTGCGTCAGGACTCGACTCAGAGCGAGCGTGAGGAGCATTCCAACCAGGATTCCGCTACCCACGCTCACCACTGTAGAGGAGAACACGATTCGCAGCACATGCGCGCGCTGTGCGCCCAGCGCGATGCGAATGCCGAACTCGTTGGTGCGCTGCGCGACCGAATAAGAGACAACGCTGTACAGACCGACGGCGGCGAGAGCCAGCGCCAGCAGGGCGAATGAACCGAAAAGCCACGCCACCAAGTGTTCCTGTTCATATTCCTGCTGGCCCGTGATCCAGTGATCTAAGTCTTCGACCTGGCCATTGATCTGCTGGTCGGGATCGATTGAGTTTACCTGCACCCCTATGGCGTGCAGCAGAGACAGTGGCGGCACCTCCGAACGCACTAGGATCTGCGTCCAGGACCGCATCGACAAGGTGTAAGGCACGAAGATTTCAGGGAGAATCGGGTTTCTCAAACCGTCATCGCGTTTGTCGGCGATGATGCCCACAATCTGCAGCCAGGTGTCTGCGCCGAACGCGGTGGTCGTGTACGGAGGCTCGTCCTTCATTTCAGGGACTTTCAGAGAATGACCGATCGCATCGCCGGCCGGAAAATAGAGCCGCGCCATGGTCTGGTTGATAACGGCCACGTGTGCCGCATTGTGGTTTTCGCTCTCGTCCCAAATCCTCCCCTGTGCAAGCGGAATCTGCAGGATCGGAAAATAGCCCGGGCTCACGAAATTGACACGAACTTTTTGTTCATCGCGCGCCAGCTGGCCGAGGATTTCGATATTTGTCTGCCAGCCGTTGGAGGGCGGGGTGGCGTTCGTGGAGATTGCGGCCATGGTCACGCCCGGAACGGTGGACGCCCTGTTTCGCAGCTGTTCGAAGTAAGCCTTGCGCGCCTCCCAAGTCGGGTAGGCACCGTCATGAACGGGAATTCCAACCGACATGACATTGTGCGGGTCGTAGCCGAGGGGAGTATGAATGAGGCGCAGGAAGCCTTCCATCGCTGCTCCCGCCCCCGCCAGCATCACCAGGGTGAGAGCGACCTGGGCACCGGTGAGGACGCCGTGAGTGGCGTTTCCGCGTACCATCCCGACAATCTTGCGCGTGCTGGACTGCATCACCTGGCTGACCTCGGGGCGCGAAAGCTGCAGCGCGGGCCACAAACCAAAAAGAATTCCGGTGAAAAGCGCAAGGCCCACGCTGAAAGCGAGTACCGGCAAATTGATCTGGATGGCGGCTTCGTGAGGAAAGGAATATTTTGGCAGCAGCGCGATGATGATAGCCAGGGCCCGATAGGCGAGCAGGACTCCGAGCGCGGCTCCGGTGAGCGAAAGCAGCAAGGCCTCAGTCAGCAATTGGCGCATGATGCGGCCACGGCTGGCACCGATCGCAGTACGAATCGCCATTTCATGTTGACGCGCCGTGCCACGCGCCAGCAGCAGGATGGACACGTTTCCGCAGCCGATCGCCAGCAGCAGCGCCACCGCGCTGAACAGGAGATACAAGGTTCCTCCGAGTTCCCGCACGAATTGTTCGTTCAGGCCTACTACGTGGAACTGGAAATGAGTTGTGGGAAAGTGCTTAGGCGTTTCCTTAGCGAACTGCTCGATCAAGGGCTGCAATGCAGCATTTGCGGCCTCATGAGTCACACCCGCCTTGAGACGAAGCCCGACATAATAGGCCTTGACGGGATCCTGCGTAACTCTTTGCGGGAGGTAAACATCGCCGTCGCCCCAGGTGAATCGCGGGGCGGCGACCCCGACGATCGTGTAGTTCTTGCGGACCAATTGCAGGGTCTGACCCAGCACCGCCGGATCACCGTTGAAGTGGCGTCGCCAGAATTTGTAGCTGAGCACCGCGACCGGCTGAGGTTCCTGACCGTCGATTGCGTCGGAGGGAATCAACCCCCGCCCGAGCGCCGGAAGAACCCCGAAGAAGTTGAAAGCATTGGAGCTCAGGTAGACGCCTTGCACGTCTTCGGGGAGATCGTGGCCGGTGACAGTGAGGCTCCAGTCATCCTCCATGAAAGCATCTTCGACCACGGGGGACTTGCGGATTTGCTGCCACTGGCCGCCGGTTAACCCGAAGCCCATCTCGCGATCGGACTTGTCGCTGAGCCTCATGTGGACCATGCGGTCTGAGTTGGCGTAGGGATAAGGATTCATCAGTACTGCGTACACGACGCTGAAAACCGCGGTGGTGGCTCCGATGCCCAGAGCGAGGGAGATGACTGCGGTGAAGGTGAATCCTAACTTCTTGCGCAGTTGGCGGAGGCTGAAACGGAAGTCTTGAAGAAGCGTCTGCATTGACAGGGTCCCTCACAACGATGGACGACGAAGTCGCACGTCCGTCACCATCCGCGCAAGGTATTCGGTCATTCAATTGCCATCTGAAACAATGGGTAGCAGCCATTGGAGTGTCGTTTTTGGGTATGTTGTTCACGACCGGACAGCGTTGTGGCATGAGGCGGCATATTTGGCGCCGTGGCCGGACATTGGAAGTAGTTTTTTCCCAGCTGGGCTCGTCGCCAGCGGTCGTTCGCGAACATCGATTCGGAAGATCAGCGGCCTTGCGCAGGCGTTGAAGGAATGACGCGCATGCCGCTAGCGTCGAAGACGAAGGTTTTAACTTCGGCCTCGGCGCCGTCGGCGGGAATTTCCTGGCCATTCCAGAGGAATGTGACTCCAGCGGCGTTGCCGATCCTGGCTACGATTTCACGGTCAGCGTGGACCGAGGCATGAGCCGGGGCGATAAGAGTTTCTTGGCTGACGGTTTGGCCGTCGGCCTGTACGGATATCCACGAAGTTTCCCGGGCTCGGATCACGAGTTTTAGAGGGGCCGCTGAGGTCGAGGGCGGTTTAGGAATCGCCTGACTGGAAGTCGCAGTGGTGACGTCACTCTCTTCTGCGCCTCCCGCTGAATTGGCGGTTGACGAGGTTGCTGGCGTTGCGCCTAATGAATTACTGGACGCTACGCGAGATTGAGCGCCCGGACGTGTATTAGTCCTTTGAGCGGACGGCTGTATGGATGTTGCCGTGCTGTCGCGTAGTGCCGGATTGATGGGCTGATTCTGCGATCCGGGCGCTGGCGCAGCCATGGGAGCGGGCACGTCGGCCACAACGGTTGCCGGTTGGCTCGGTGCTGACCGAAAACCGGCGGCCGCTGTGGGCGCGCTGTGGGAGTGGCGTATCCAGAGGATAACCGCCAGAATGGCCACGACGACCACGAGGGCAAGAATTCTCCACGGAATATCGCGACTGTTCGCGGCGAAATTTTTTTGCGGAGGACGTACATGCTCAGCCCGCGGAAGTTGGAGGTCAGGAAGTTCCTCAACTTGCATAGGCGTTTGCGATTTCACGGCAGATTTACCGGAGTCGGTCGATCGCCGCCTTTCGGGAACCGTCTGGCGATGGGCGGAGTCCGGTTTCGCGAATGTTTCCGGCTCCCAGACTTGGTGTGCATCGATCTGCGCCTGCCGCAGGCAGGCGAGATAGTCGCCGACGGCTTCCTCGTCGTTCAGTCCCAGATGTTTGGCGTAAGCACGTATGAATCCTTTGTTGAATACGCCCCCGGGGAGTTGGTCGAAGTGTTCTTCTTCGATGGCCCGAAGCATGCGCGCGCCAATCTTAGTGACGTTGGAAACGTCGTCGAGCGAGATTTCCTTTTTCTCGCGCGCTTTGCGGAATTTGTCTCCGAATTCGCCCACATTGTCCTGCCAGCGTATGCCTCGAGCACGAATGATGACGGGAACATCATAGGACAACCGGACCACGGGCGCCACCGTCAAGAGTGAAAGCTGGGGGTAACCTGCGCAAGCCTTTGGGCGTAGCCTAAGGTTTCTTACGAAGGGCGAGGGCGAACTTTGCCTGGCAGGTTCTGGCCGGATCGTCGAAGGCTTCGGCGGTGCGGTCGCCTAGAGAGGCTTCGAAAAAGAGGCCATGCTTCACGCGTTCGGGAAGGCCGGTGAAGCCAGCTCTGCCGTCGGAGTTGGTGCCGACTTCCAGGTCGAGTTTACGCGCGTACATGAATCCGTAGGCGATGTGAACAGAGATCTTGGCGGCGTATACAGCGCCGCCGTCGGCATCGGTCACGGTGAAGTCGGCGGAGCAGGGGCCGATTCCGCCATCGACCACGGGAACGGGCTGAGCATCGGAACCACGGCCGCCCTGGACCGCCGCCAGAATGACTGCAACCGTCAATATAGCGAGCCGGAGATGCAGTGGAGGGATCGGTTCTGGCATCTTTCGCATCCTGAAAGAATACGCCTAAGCAGGAACCCTGGGCGAAACAATGTGGGTCTAGATCCAAGACGGCGTTGGCTTTACAGGTACTAGTTACCAACGGTCATTGCGAGTGTACGAAAGTGACGAATATACTTTTTGAACACCATCCGATTAGGCGAGGGACAACGGTATTACTTCATGCCTGAGGCCGGCACTCAATTGACGCGGCAGAATCAGGAACTCACGATCTTCCACGATGTAGCCAAGGCGCTCACGTCGTCGCTGGATCTCGACTCCATCCTGCAGACCATCATGGAAAAGATGGCGGAATATTTTCGTCCAGATACGTGGTCGCTACTGATGGTGGACGAAGCAGTCGACGAACTGTATTTTGCGATCGCAGTGGGCGACAAGGCGGAAGCGCTGAAGAGTGTGCGGCTAAAAATGGGCGAAGGAATTGCCGGCTGGGTAGCAAAACATGGGGAGGCGCGAATTGTGCCGGATGTGAGTGCGGACCCGGTTTTTGCCAGCCGTGTGGACCAGACGACCAAGTGGGAGACGCGATCGGTGATCTGCGTGCCGCTGCGATCGAAGCTGCGGGTGCTGGGCGTTATCCAACTGGTTAACGTGAGTCTAGAGCAGTTCAAGGATGCGGAGTTGTTCTTTCTGCAGTCACTGTGCGACTACGCGGCGATTGCAATTGAGAACGCACGCTGGGTCGAGAAGATTCAGGAACTCACCATTACCGACGACTGCACGGGTTTGTACAATGCGCGGCACCTGTATAAAACGCTGGACACCGAGGTCTATCGCTCGTCTCGATTTGGTTACGAATTCAGCATCCTGTTTATCGATCTGGATCACTTCAAGGCGGTCAATGACACGCACGGACATCTGATCGGGAGCAAACTGCTGGCGGAGATCGGATATTTGATCAAGGCGCAGCTACGCTTGATTGATTTTGCGTTTCGCTACGGTGGCGATGAGTTCGTGGTGTTGCTACCGCAGACGGGGAAAGATCAGGCACTGGTGGTGGCCAAACGATTGCGCGATGGTTTGAGGGCCAGCAGTTTTTGCCGCGAAGAAGGACTGAACTTGAATGTGCGGGCATCGATCGGGTTGGCAACGTATCCGCATGATGCGCGCACGGCACACGACGTGATTCGACAGGCGGACGGCATGATGTATGTGGTGAAGAATTCCAGCCGTGACAATATCGGGATCGCGCAGCGCGGGACATTGAAAGAATAGAAACGGAACGGACCCTCACGGCAGTTCCTTATAGTCCAAATTGACCTTTTGGCCGGCGAGAAGGTCATTTCAAAACTCAATGCGGCGCTGGTGGGGAGCTGGGCTTCGCTTCCGGGGCCGATGGCCTCCAGGGATTGGCATTCGCCAGGGCTTTGGGGTTGACACCGAAATCCCAGACATAGAGGTTCATGCCTTCTTTGCCGCCTTCCTGGGTCATCGTTTCGACGAGGACATATTCTCCGGGCACCAGACTCTCGGTGGGAGTGAGTTTCAGCCAGCCTCCGCTGACCCGGGTGACGGTGGTTTTTACCAGATGCTGCTCCTGACTGATTTTGCCGGTGACCTGGCGTTTCACATCGCCCAGGATGCGCTTACCATTTTTGACCTCTGCGCGGACGATACGAAAACGGTCGCTGAGGACGCTGGGTTGCTGCGGGTTTTTTGCGGCGCTTGTGGAATCTTTCGTGGTGGTCGGATCAGGGTTGTCGGGGGCGGCTTCCACTTTGATGTAGAGCGAGGGAACATCGACGTGAGAGTGCACCGGGGCATGGGCGCCCTCGAGTTCGATGGTTTCCTTGAGGCCGGCCACGGGATTGATAGCGCCTCGGAAAATGTTGGCCTTGGTGTTGCCGTTGACGTTACCCACGGTTTGTTGAAGTTCTACGATTTGGGGCTCGCCCTGAAAACTGTCGAGAAGAAACACTCCTGAATCTTCGGGCAAGCGCAGTCCGGGGGCGACCTGGGGGAGTAGCGTCTCTTCGCGTTCGCGCTCCTGTTCGACTTCCTTATCGAGTTGTACGGCTTCGGGGACGGATGCTCCGGCGGCACGATCTCTTTCGTACTTCTCGGTGGTGGGCCAGTCGACCAGCGACTCGGGCATTTCCTCCCATTCATTGCGCTCGGCGCTCAGATAGCGCACGCGGTCGCCCTTTGTTTCATATTTCGTGACCAACTGATAGGAACCGTCTTTGAGGATGAGGCGTCGCGCAAGATCCTGTGCGGGCAAAAGCGAATCAAGCGCGAGCAAGAGCATGAAGGCAGAAAGCAGTGCGGGCAGGAAGAAACGTCGAATACGCTGGAGTCCCGGGAGCATATTTTCTCCAATTATCGTCCGTAGCCGGTAAAGAGTCGAATCATTCTCTGGTCGCAGTTCGCCGGTCTGCGCCAAGGATCGTCGCTTTCTCAGAAACTGGCTCCGCTCGGAGCGTGCCTAGCGGAGCAGGTCGCCAGAACTCGAACGCCACGAACACGGGATTCCACTGATCCACGGTGGGGCGACCCTTGTAGTATGCTGTTGGTCGCGAACGCAACCTCTGCAAACCATGAACCGTACCTCTCCGTTACCAAGCCTGCGTTATTTAGTGTGTATAGCTTCATTGTGCGCGACGGCCGCGGTGGCCCAATCGGGCCCAGTGCCGGCTGCGTCTTCTACAAATGGGCAGAATTCTACGCAAAGCAGAACTCCTTCTGGGCAGGGAATGCAACCGGTTTCGTATGCCTCAATCACGCAGTTGAACGGAGTGTTGGCGCAACTGGAAGGGAGCGCAAAGAGCGCGCAGACCGACCTGGCGAAGCTGCGAATTGAACGCTGGAAGGCGGACGGCGGCTCGAAGAAACAGACGTTGGCAAATGTGGATTCTATTCAGCGCAACCTGCAAGGCGCTCTCCCGGAGATCGTCACGCAATTGCGCGCTCAACCCGAAGATCTGCCTACTACGTTCAAACTCTACCGCAATCTCGACGCCCTGTATGACGTGCTGGGAAATGTGGTAGAGGTGACGGAAGCGTTTGGATCGAAAGACGATTTCCAGTCGCTCGCAAACGATCTGAGCACGTTTGAGGGCTCGCGCAAGCAGTTGGCGCAGCGCATTGAGAGTTTGTCGTTGGCCAAGGAAGCTGAGATTGTGCAGCTGCGAGCCGACTTAAAGACGGCGCAGGCGGCGATTCCAGCCGCTCCGCCGAAGAAAATTGTTGTGGACGATAACGAACTGCCCAAGAAGCCGGCAGTGAAGAAGAAGCCGAAGCCCAAGTCTCCGTCGACTGCAACGCCGACAGTGCCGACTCCACCTGCACCTTCTCCGACCAAGCCGCAGTAGGCGTCGCGGTCAGGAGATCTTGGGAGGAACGTTTTACGCGGTCGGATCGACACAGCGACAACCACACGAATCTGTTACTCTTCCCCCCGCATCTACATTTCACCTCGTTACCGCTTGGTCTTGAGATTGGAAGACCGAGGTCTGAGGTCCCACTTGCATGCATTCGCACGGCAGCATTGTCGCGACGGTGTTTGGCCTCATCATCATTTGGGTCGTACTGCTGGATGCGTTTGAAACGGTGGTACTGCCGCGCCGGGTGATGCGGCACTTCAGGCTAACGGCCTGGTTCTACCGGCGGACGTGGATTCCCTGGCGAGCGATTGCGCGTCGCATCAAGACAGTTGCGCGGCAGCAGAATTTTCTCGGATATTTTGGGCCCCTGTCGCTGATCCTGCTGTTGGTCTTCTGGGCTGCGGGACTGATTTTAGGCTTTGCTCTGCTGCAGCGCGGGATCGGTGGACACGAACAGCTGAATCAGGAGCCGATTACATTTGGCCGCATCCTTTATCACAGCGGAGAGACTTTTTTTACCCTCGGATATGGTGACATTGTGCCGACCTCGGCAGGATCGCGTGCGCTTTCGGTGGTCGAAGCGGGGATGGGCTTCGGCTTTTTAGGCGTGGTGATCGGATACATTCCGGTGGTCTACGCGTCGTTCTCGCGGCGGGAGATTCAGATTTCGATGTTGGATTCCCGCGCGGGATCACCCCCGTCGGCTGCGGAGTTGCTTCTGCGTCTGGCTGGAAGGTCGGAAGACCCGGGAGTCGATCAGAGAGTTCTCGATGAGGTCTTGCGGGATTGGGAACGCTGGGCGAGCGAATTGCTGGAAAGTCATATCTCGTACCCGGTACTGAGTTTTTTTCGTTCACAGCACAGTAATCAGTCGTGGCTGGGGGCATTGACGACGATGCTCGACGTGACTTCGCTGGTGCTGACCGGGATTGACGGAGTGCATCCGGGGCAGGCGAAGTTGACATTCGCCATGGCACGGCACGCGGCAGTGGATCTGGCGCAGGTGGTGAACGCGCGGTACGATCCCGCGGCACCAATCCGACTGACGGAGGCGGAACTGATCGATCTGCGCTTAGCGCTGGCGACGGCTGGGCTGGGTTTGCGAAACGACGAATATGGCCGCGACAAGCTAGAGAAGTTGCGATCAATGTATGAACCGTACGTGCATTCCGTGGCTCGGAACTTGATGCTGACGCTGCCTCCGTGGAAACATGCGCAAAAGATCCGCGACAACTGGCAGGCCGGACCGTGGGATCGCCTGATCCAGGCGCGGGGATTAGGTGCGCTGGGGGAAAAATCGCAGACGCCACCGCCGGCGCTGACCGGCGAAGATCACTTTTAATGGGCGGGTAAGTACGGTCTTGAGTGGTTGCTTCCGAGATTTGCCGGCGGCGTTTTACGATGCTACGCGTGCTAACATCCTCCCTTTCGGGTCTTCATTCATGAAACATACTGGAGAAAGGGTGGTTCGCATCGAAGCAGAAGCTCTGCGTGCGCTCGCCGACCGAATAGCCGGGCCGATGGCAGAGGCGTTTCAGCGCGCCGTGGAGTTGCTATTTTGCTGCGCCGGACGCGTAGTGGTTACCGGCATGGGCAAGAGCGGATTGATCGCCCGCAAGATTGCGGCGACCTTCAGTTCGACCGGGACTCCGGCTTTGTATCTGCATCCCGTGGACGCCTTGCATGGCGATTTAGGAATGGTTGTGCGCGGAGACGTGGTGCTGGCGCTTTCGGCGAGTGGAGAAACCGACGAGATTTTGCAGTTATTGGCTACGATTAAGCGGCTGCGCGTGCCACTGATTGCAATGACGGGAGATGAGATCGTTGAAAAGAGCGCGGACGCTTCGGTTCGGCCGATGCAACCGCCTTCCAGACAGACAAATTCCACTCTGGCCGCAGCGGCGGATGTGGCGCTGGATTGTTCGATCACGAAAGAGGCTTGTTCACTGGGGCTGGCGCCGACGGCTTCCACGACGACCATGCTGGCGTTGGGGGATGCTCTGGCCGTGACTTTGAGCGAAAGGCGCGGATTCAAAGAAGAAGATTTTGCCAACCTGCATCCGGGGGGGAAACTGGGGAAGCGCCTGGCGCGGGTGGAGTCTTTGATGCACGCGGGCGAGGCGCTGCCGTGTGTTACGCCGGAGACGAAAATGCCGGACGTCATTTACGAGATGTCGCGGAAGAAATTGGGAGTTACGGCGGTTGTGGAGGGCGAACGGTTAGTGGGGATTGTCAGCGACGGTGACTTGCGTCGACTCCTCGAGAAGCGGGGAAAGGACGTGATGGATTTGACGGCCGGCGAGGCGATGACGCAGGATCCGAAGACGATTGCGCCAGGAGAATTTGCCGCGACCGCGCTGGCTTTGATGGAAGAAAAGAAGATTACTTCATTGATGGTCGTCGACAAAGCGGGAAAACTGGAGGGAATTGTGCATCTGCATGATTTGTGGGGAACCGAAATGATGTAGCCCGGTATGGCGTGAATGGCGATGACGCCATCCGGACCGCCGCCGAGGTGCGGCGCTACAATAACAGCATGTATCACTACGATCCCAAGACCGCGCTGGAAGAATTGACGGAAGATGCGACGCTGCCCAATCCTGTGCATGTGCGCGACATGATTCTGCGCAAGAAGCTGACGGCCGACAAGTCGCTGGAGTTGAATCGGCTTTTTGTCGAGTACCAGAAGTTTTTTGGCGAGGCGCAGAAGCTGGGGAAAGAGATATTGAAGCAATTAGCAGGGTAGTGATCTAACGAGTACCACAGAAAACCTGACTGCCACAGCGCTTAGAACCCATCGTCCGGCCAGAGAGTCGACTAACTCCTTGCGGGTGAACCCGGCTTCCAGTAACAAAGACATCAGAGTCCCTTTCGGCAGATCGCGATTGTGAATTGGAACTACTGCTCGGCGGATGGTAAAGATGAAGTGGCTGCCCGAGTTATAGTCGAGTATGAAGCCGTTTTGCACCAGAAAACGGATAACTTGGCGTGGTTTGACGGCGGGTAGCTTCGGCATTGTTACCCCTTCTCGTTCTATGCCCGGTAGCGCGGGAACAAGCGCGGTGTAACCGCCCTCTGGCTCTGGTCGGAGCATGATGTTGTAGTGATAGTGGGCTTTTGGCATAGTGCGTGGGATCATTTTAGCCGCGAGCCGCTCAAAGAAACTCGCTGCTACAATTACCAATTCATCTGCGGGGCCGTGCGAGCGAATTTTGCTCGCGTGCTCGGACCTCAGGACATGGTACTCAAACCCTATGCATCGATGGTCACAACTGTTCATTCCCACCTTGCGAGAGGCGCCGGCCGATGCCGAGGTCGCGAGCCATAAATTTCTGGTGCGGGCGGGATATATCCGTCAGCTCGCGGCGGGGATTTATTCGTATCTCTTTCTGGGGAACCGGTCGTTCAACAAAATCATCGCGATCGTGCGCCAGGAGATGGACCGGATCGGTCAGGAGTTTTATTTGCCAGCGCTGCATCCACGGGAAATTTGGGAAGCCAGCGGACGCTGGGCGCTGATGGGAGAAAATCTATTTCGGCTGAAGGACCGCAAGGGAGCCGACCTCGCGCTCGGGATGACCGAAGAGGAGGTCATGACCTCGATTGCGCTGAAGGAACTGCGGAGTTACAAGCAGTTGCCGCAGATCTGGTATCAGATTGCACCCAAGTTTCGCGACGAACCGCGCCCGAAGTCAGGGCTGCTGCGAGTGCGGCAATTCATGATGAAAGACGCATATTCCTTCGACATCGACGCCGCCGGGCTCGACCTTTCTTACAAAAAGCATTACGACACTTACTGCCGCATCTTCGACCGGTGCGGACTGAAGTACATGGTGGTGGAGGCGGATTCCGGGGCGATGGGCGGAAAAGAATCGCACGAGTTCATGGTGCGGACTCCGGCAGGGGAAGATCAGATTGTCAGTTGCGACGGCTGTAACTATGCGGCGAACATGGAGAAGGCAACGTCGAAGCTCGAAGCGGTGGCGGATCTTGCCGCCGAGGGCGACGGGAAGCCACTCGAAGTTCACACGCCAGGCCAGAAGACGATTGAAGATGTGGCGAAGTTCCTGGGGGTCTCGCCAAGGAACAAGATCAAGACCTTGGCGCTGATGGCCGAGGAGAAGGAAGAGAAGACGGGCAAGGCGAAATTACGCGGGATCGTCGTGCTGATGCGCGGCGACCATCAACTGAATGAGGCCAAGCTGAATGGCGCCGTTGGAGTGGCAACGCGGCCCATGGAAGAGAGCGAGATCAGGACGCTGTTCAGTTCGCCAGCGGGATACCTTGGGCCGATCGGAATCGAATGGGCGAAGGATCGAAAGCGGGACCCAGACAAGCCCGTGCTTCTCGTGGATCAGGCCCTTGAAGGTCGAACCAACCTGATCGCGGGTGCTAACAAAGAAAACTATCACCTCAAGAATCTGACGCCCGGAAAGGACTTCCACCCGACGGCATACGTCGATCTGCGTGCAGTGACCGCGGGCGAGGCCTGTCCCAATTGCGGCAAGCCGCTGCGCATCGATACGGCAGTGGAGATCGGGCACATCTTCAAGCTCGGATACCGTTATTCGGAGTCGATGGGCGCGCGAGTATTAGACAAGAACGGCAAGGAAGTAACGCCGATCATGGGAAGCTACGGCATCGGAATTGAACGGATCTTGACGGCAGCGGTGGAACAGAGCAATGACGAAAATGGATTTTGGCTGCCGCCCACGATTGCGCCCTTTGAGATTGTGGTTGCGCCGGTCAATGTGAAAGATGAGACGGTTCGGGCGGCCGCGGAAGACATCACAAAACGGCTTGAAGCGGCTGGATTCGACGTGATCCTGGACGACCGCGATGAGCGGCCGGGAGTCAAGTTCAAAGATGCCGATTTGGTCGGCATCCCATTTCGAATCACAGTGGGAAAGAAGGTTACCGAAGGTACTGTGGAGCTCGTTCTGCGCTCGACTCGCGAAATTCGCGATGTTAAGATCACCGCGATTGTGGAATCTTTCGAGGAGTTGCTCCGCCGGCCGAGATGAAACGTGCCTCGTCCCCGGCAGAGCAGAACGTAGGACATGGGGACATTCAAAGCAGTTGGCGGATTTCTAATTATTGTCGCAATGATCTATGCCGGATTTCAGATCATTCCCCCGGAGCTGACGAACTATTCGTTTACCGATGACCTGCGGATGGTGGCATTGACGGGGGGAGCGAATCCGCGCACGACGGACCAGGAATTGATAGACTCGGTAATTAAGAAAGCCCAGGAACATCAAATCGTGCTGACCCCGGAGAACGTGACAGTGCAGCGGATTGGAACGCCGGGACTCCCAGCGGTCTATGTCGCGGCTGACTACAGCGTTCCCGTCAGTTTGCCGGGTTACTCCTTCAATCTTCATTTCACCCCTTCGAGCGGAAACAAGGGCTTCTAGACGCGAAGGCTCACTCCGCTTTCTCCTCTGCCCTACCATTTGCTCCCTATATCGAAGTCAAAGTCCCAAAGCTTCGACGTGCCACCGAGCAGGCTCTCCTCGCCCAAAAAAGAGCGGCGTGATGAGGAGAACGCACCGTTTCGATCCAGAGACTTCGTCAATGACGTTCGTAACCTTGCCACAAGGTTACGTCGCACCTAACATCGGCGTGGGATATAGCGTTTTTTGTGCGATTGCGAGGCCAGATCCGAAAGTTTTCCGGGGAGAAGTCATGGCGATGAAGGTTCGAATACTCTTTAGTTCCGTCGTAGTGCTGACCATGATGGGGCTTGCCAGCTGCGGCGGCCATTACAAGTGTGGTATTACGTTTGGAAATTCCAGTTGCTCATCCTCGGGGTCGGGGACCGGCTTAGGGGGCGGCTCGACGGGTTCCGGCGCTCCGACTGCTTTTGCTTTTTCCGCCGTTGTCGGCACGACCCCCGACCTGATCGAGAGCTTCACGTTCAGCGCAGCCTCCAAAAACATCCTTCCTACTCTGAACACCACAAGCCCAAGTGCTCCTGCTTCCGGAGGGGGTCGCCTGATTGTGGCCCAAGGCAAATACCTTTACGGGGAGTTCTACACGAATGGCTATTTCAACCAGATTTTTGGCTGGTCGATCGACGCAACTGGGAATTTGACGCCGATCAACGGCAGCCCGTTCGTCTTGCCAAATTGGACCGGCAACATTCTGGGCTCTATGATTACTAATCCCGCCGGCACTCTGCTATTCCGGGCTGACGCTGGCGCTGTCCAGGGAGAGTCTACGGTTTATGTATTGCAGATAGGCGTGGGTGGCGTTTTAACCGAGGCCTCTGGTTCGCCTTTCGCCATTCCGTTTGTTCCAGGCACCATGGGAACGGACGGCCTCGGAAATTACCTGTACGTGACGGCTTTGGCGTCGACCCTTTCTCCGGTCGAAATCGGCGCTTACGGCATCAGCAGCACCGGTTCGCTCACTCCTGTTGTGGGCAGTCCATTTGTCTATCCGATGAGCCAGGTTGCTGGTGATGGGTCAGGTAAGTTTCTAATTGGAATCACAGGCAGTAGCACCGGCGATGATCACATATACGTATTTGGCATTCAACAATCAGGGACTACCGCGGGGGCTATCTCTCCCGTATTGGGATCGCCATTCGCCACGTTATACTCGCCATTTGGAATCGCGATTCAGCCTGCTGGCGAATTTCTGTACTCTTTCAGCACCAACCCGGTTGAAGGATATCAGGTGAATACGAGTACGGGAGCGATTACGCCGGTGACGGGTTCTCCATTCATCACTGATACGATTCAAGAAGGTGAGTTCGACCAGAGCGGCACCTACCTGTTCGGGCGAGGCGGTAACACGCTAACTGCGTATCAAGTTTCCAGCACGGGGAGCCTGAACGCGATGGGTGATCTGGTGGAGGGGTGGGGCACCATCATAGCGATCGCCGACGTACCGTAAAAGCGTCGCTGGCGCGAGGCGCAAAAGGAACAACTGTTGACGTTCCGAGACCCGCATGTACTGCGGGTCTCTTTTCATTTTTGCAGTAGCGGTACAATGGGTGTGTCTCCAGCGTGGCTGCGGTCCGGCAGACCGTTCACACGGCGGGGAAGTGGTCCATACAAACCTTTTTAGGCAAGCCGACGTCTGAGTGAGTGACGGATAGTTTCACTGTTATACCGTTCAGCACATCGAAGCTCTCGAATCGTGGCTATATCGTGACTATCAAGATCAGAATTCCGAAGGGCGGCAGGGAAAATGCAGGCACGATATTCCGCTGGCTGCCCCGCGACCCGGTGCTGCGCGCTGCGCTGATGGCATTTCTGATCCTGGCGGTCTCGTTTACGGTCTTGTTTTCTTACTTTTACATCAAGTACGACCGTATCATCGAAAAGCGCTTCCGCACCCCAATATTCGCCAATTCGGCGAAGATTTACGCCCTGCCCAAGACGGTGCGGGATGGCGAGAAGATCGAGCCTCACCAGATCGCAGCGGAGTTGCGGCATGCAGGATATTCCGATGAAGAAGGGCAGTCGAGTCTTGGCAGTTTTCGTTTGCTGAAGGACGCGATTGAGATCACTCCGGGTCCGGAGTCCTACCACAGCCCGGAGCCGGCGCGAATCAGTATTCACGACGGGCGGGTGGACCAGATCACCAGCAACGGCAGCGAACTTTCAGCCTACGAACTGGAACCGCAACTGGTGACCGCTCTATTCGACGCCGAGCAGAGGTCGAAACGCCAATTGGTGAAGTATGACGACATCCCTCCCATGATGGTGCAGGCGGTGTTGGCGATTGAAGACCGGCGCTTCTTTGAACACAGTGGAGTGAATTTTCTGCGTATGGCGGAAGCGGCTTGGATCGATGTCATGCGCGGTCGGCATGACCAGGGCGGTTCGACGCTCACCATGCAGCTTTCACGCGGCTTCTTCCTTACTCCGGAAAAAACCATCAAACGCAAGCTCATTGAGATGCTGATCGCCGAGGAACTGGAGCAGAAGTTCAGCAAGCAACAGATCTTCGATTTTTATGCGAACTGGGTGGACCTGGGACAGAGAGGATCGTTTTCAATCAGCGGCTTTGCAGAGGCATCGAAGGCATACTTTAACAAGGAACTAAAAGACATCACTCTGCCCGAGGCGGCGCTGCTGGCGGGATTGATTCAGCGCCCCAGCTATCTGTCACCCTACCGGCATCCCGAGCGCGCCATGGAGCGCCGGAACCTGGTGCTGGAATCGATGGTAGAGACTCACGCCATCACGCGCGAGCAAGCCGATAAAGCCAAGGCTGCGCCACTCAAACTTGCGCCGCCAAACGTGGAGGCTAGCGACGCCCCATATTATGTAGACATGGTCCGCGACACCCTGATCAGCAAGTTCAATGAGAGCGAGTTGAACGAGCAATCGTACCGCATTTACACCACACTCGATCCAGAGCTGCAGAAGGCCGCCGCCGAGGCGGTGGAGACGGGAATCAAGCTGGTTGACAACCAGGTGAAGAAGTTACGCACCAAGAAAGTGAAGGTAGGCAAGAAGTTTGAAACCAAGGTGTTGCCGGGTCCGCAGGCGCAAGTTGCGCTGGTAGCGCTCGATCCGCACACCGGTGCGGTGCTTGCGCTGGTAGGCGGTCGGGATTACGGCTGGAGCCAGTTGAATCACGCTGTGTCGAAGCGCCCGACAGGATCGATTTTCAAGCCGTTTGTGTATGCCGCGGCCATGAACAGCGCGCTGGACGGCTCGCCCACCGTGCTGACTCCGGCGTCGACAGTCACGGACGCGCCCTCAACCTTCACCTATGGCGATCAGATCTATGAGCCCCGCAATTACAAAGAGGAGTATCACGGCGACGTGTCGTTACGTTACGCGCTGGCCATGTCGCTGAACAATGCCACGGTAAAGGTTGCCGAAGAAGTCGGTTACGACAAAGTGGCAACCCTGGCAAAATCGGCGGGGATCATGTCGGTCAAGGCGACTCCGGCGATGGCGCTCGGTTCCTACGATGCGTCGCCGCTCGATATGACGGGCGCCTACACGGCATTCGCGAACAAAGGCGTCCGGCTGTCGCCCATCCTGCTGCGCTCGGTGCGCAATGGCAAGGGCGACGTGATCGCGAACTACAACACTGACCAGCGGCAGGTGCTCGACCCGCGGATAGCCTACATCATGACTACCATGATGGAGAGCGTTATCAATAACGGGCTGGGATTCTCCGCCGTTCGAGGGCGGGGATTCACCGCTCCGGCGGCCGGGAAAACCGGCAGTTCGCACGATGGCTGGTTTGCCGGGTACACCTCGAATTTGTTGTGCATCGTCTGGGTGGGATACGACGACTATAGCGATCTTCGTATCACCGGAGGACTGACAGCTGCACCTATCTGGACAGAGTTCATGAAGAAGGCGGGCTCGCTGCCGCAGTATTCCGACATGCAGGGCTTCCAGCAACCGACGGGAGTAGTAGATGTGCAACTGGATAAGATTACCAACCGCCTGGCCACTCCTACTTGCCCCGACGATTATGTTTCAGCTTTCGTCGCCGGAACCGAACCTCGCGAGACCTGCGACGCACAAGACGGAATGAAAGGATTCTTCTCGCGGATTTTTGGCGGTGGAAACAAGTCCATGCCGTCTCCAGGTCAGGCCCAGGTATCGATTCAGGAAGACCCCAACAATCCTCAGGACCCCAAGAAAAAGAAGAGCTTTCTGGGAAAAATTGCCGGTATTTTTAAAGACGATAAGGCTACAGCCCCCGCCCCGAAACCACCGGACAGCGGGGAGACTCCGCCGCACTGATCTGTAGCCACATCCGCCAAACACCAACCCTTTGCCATTCCGACAGGTGAGCGAAGCGAGCCAGATACCCCAATGGTACAGACCGGGGTCATCCCTGACAAAACATCCGGTACGGGAAGGCCAAACTTTCCTCAGTGGGGAAATCATCAGTGGAGAAATCAACACGCTGCGCTCAAAATACTTCGCCAGCGGGCCAAAACTGTGCCAGAATGTGGGCACTAGCTGGGGGTGGCCTATGTTGTCCTGCCCGAGAGCTTTCCTGGTTCCTGTCTCGTTCCTCACTCTTTGTATCTGCGGCCTGTCGATGGTCTCATGGGGACAGGCTTCTCACTCCGAGCAAGTTCAGATCAAACCACCGCTGCTACGGACGATCGATCCTCCGGCGCCGGATGCAACCGCCGCTGACCTCGAGACGCGAGCCGAGCAACTGCGCGCTGTGAAACTTTATCTGGACGCGCTCGATTACTATCGCGCTGCGCTGGCCAAGAAACCGAACTCGGCCAGTTTACTGAATAAAATCGGAATCACCGAGCTGATGATGCAACGTTATCGCGAGGCGAAGAAATCGTTCGATCAATCGATCAAAGTCGACCGCAAGTTTGCCGATGCCTACAACAACCGGGGCGTAGTCTTGTATGAAGAGAGGAAATATGGCGCCGCGGTCAAAGAATACCGCAGGGCCATTGCAATTGACGGCACTTCCGCTTCATTCTTCAGCAATCTGGGGGCGGCTCTGTTCTCCAAAAAGGAGTTCGAACCTGCGGTCGTCGCGTATCAGCGTGCGGTAGAACTCGATCCGGATGTGTTCGAGCGGACTTCCCGCGCAGGAGTGCAGGCGCAGTTGCCGAGCCCCGGAGACCGCGCCCGTTACGACTACACCGTCGCGAAACTCTACGCCAAGATGGGCTATTCGGACCGCTCGCTCGAATATCTGAAGAAAGCGCTGGAAGAAGGATACAAAGATTTCAACAATGTGTATAAAGACGTCGAGTTCGCCGGTCTGCGAAAAGATAAGCGCTTCGCGGAAATGATGGCTGCGAAACCTCCAGCGTTGCCGGAGTAAGGGACACAGAGTTTAGATCAAGTGTTCCTGCGCCGAAGTTTTACAAAGGTTTACAAAATTAGACGGAGCGCAGGCGGTTTCTGGTGTTTAATTTTTTTACATACTCCTGAAAACAACAGGGTGAGTAAGGAGAAACGGTAGCCCATCGGATGCTGACCCGAGCACGCCCCAAGCAAGCATCCGGTGGGCTTTTGTCTGAGCTGTCAGCTATCGCCCTTCAGCTGTCAGTAACATCAACCGAAATGGGCCTAGCGCGATCTCGAAGAAAAATATGGACAGAGGGCTTCCTGTTAGTGGCCCTTGGTTCTTGGCTGAGAACTGATAGCTGACACCTGACGGCTGCTTTTCGAGCTTCTCTCGCCGATGTAGTCTTCCACAACTTTCTTCCATTTGCCTTGCGCCTTCAAAATGAACTCGACCGCGTCGCGAAGTGCGCCATCGCCACCCGCGTGGAGTGTGATGTAGTGCGCCTCCCGCTTCACTTCGGCGCGGGCGTTCTTGACGGCGATGGCGAGGCCGCCGGCGCGCATTGCAGGCAGATCGACGATGTCGTCGCCGACAAAAGCAGCTTCTCCGAGTTCGATGCCTTCCTCTTTGACGACTTCTTCAAAGGCTGTTCGTTTGTCTCGGATTCCCTGGCGGACATATTCGAGTTTCAGATCGCGGGCGCGAAGCGCGACCGTTTCTGAGCTTCGGCGGGTTATGAGTCCAGTCTTGAGGCCGGCGATACGGGCCAGCGAGTGAGCGACGCCGTCGTGAGCGTGAAATCCTTTCACTTCAATCTGGCCTTGAGCGGTCCGGGACGCCGACATGCCGTTGGGCGGCTGCGAGTCTTCGGGAACAAAAAAGAGCTTGCCGTCGGTGAGGACGCCGTCAACGTCGAAGAGCAGAAGCTTGATTTTGCGGGCACGGACGGTCGCAGAGAGTTTGGGCATGCGGGCGATTCTAGCATTTCCCTGGGTAGTCGCTTCCTAATAACGGCTGCGGATACGAGTAGAGGTTAGGCGAATGGTTGGCGAAAGCTAAACTTTCGGATTAAAATGCAAAGATGCAATCCCTTCCTGAGTCCCTGGTCTGGGCCCACCCTCTGGTGGCGGAGTGGTTTGTTCACAAGTTCGGCACGCCCACGGAGCCGCAAGAGCATGGGTGGCCGCATATTCTGGCCGGGCGGACGACCTTGATTTCGGCCCCTACCGGGTCAGGAAAGACTCTGGCCGCATTTCTCGCTTGCATCGATCGCCTGGTACGCAAGGCGCTGGCCGGGGATCTGACCGACCGCACGGAAGTTCTTTACGTTTCACCGCTGAAGGCCCTGGGCAACGACATCCAGAAAAATCTTGAAGGGCCCTTGGGAGAAATTCTTGCGCTGGCGGGCGAGCGCGGGTTGCTGATGCCGGAGATTCGCACGGCGGTGCGCACCGGAGATACCCTGGCGCACGAGCGGCGGAGCATGCTGAAACGGCCTCCGCACATTCTGGTGACGACGCCAGAGTCGCTTTACATTCTTTTGACCGCGGATAAGAGTCGCGCGATCCTGCGGGATGTTGAAACTGTGATCGTGGACGAGATTCATGCGGTGGCGGATGACAAGCGTGGGGCGCATCTTACCCTGTCGCTGGAGCGACTCGAGGCGTTGTCTCACCGGCCGCCGGTTCGCATTGGGCTGTCGGCGACGCAGAAGCCGATTGAAGAAGTTGCGCACTTTCTCACTGGCAGCTCTGAAGGAAATGAAGAACGGCCCGATCCAGTGATCGTCGACATCGGGCACAAGCGGAAACTGGATTTGGGGATTGAAGTATCGCCGATGCCGCTGGGACCTGTAGCGTCGAACGAATTATGGGACACAGTATATGACCGTCTGGTGGCGCTGGTCTCCGAGCATCGGTCGACGCTGGTGTTTGTGAATACGCGGCGCATGGCAGAACGGCTGTGTCATGAGTTGGGTGAGCGCATTGGCGAAGAGAATGTAGCGGCACATCATGGCAGCTTGTCGCGCAAGCTGCGGCTGGCGGCGGAGAAGAAGCTGAAAGAAGGACAGGTGCGGGTGCTGGTGGCCACGGCCTCGCTCGAACTGGGCATTGATGTAGGCACGGTGGACTTGGCGGTGCAAATCAACTCGCCGCGCTCGATTGCGGTGGCGCTTCAGCGTGTAGGGCGCTCGGGACACTGGCGCGGCGCGGTTCCGAAGGGGCGATTCTTTGCTACCACGCGGGATGATTTGATGGAATGTGCGGCGCTGGTGCGGGCGATCAAGCTGGGCGATCTGGATCGGCTGATGATTCCGGAATCACCGCTGGATGTGCTGGCACAGCAGATTGTGGCGATCTGCGCTGCCGCAAGCGGCGATGTGGCGCGGGCGCCTCGCCCGCGTGCCGAAGGGGACGATGCTCTCACTCTCGAAGGCACCGGTCCTCGTCCTGAGGTGGGGGCAACAAAGTCGGATCTCGATAATGAAGTCGTTTTTGCTGATTCGCGGGCGGGGGTGCCCGCGCCACACGGAGATGGATGTAGCGAGGACGAGTTGTTTGCCCTGGTGCGCCGGGCTTATCCGTATCGCCACCTCAAGCGGCAGACGTTCGACTCGATACTCGAAATGTTGTCGGAAGGGATTGCGGCTCGGCGAGGGCGGTATGGGGCGTATCTGCATCGCGATCGAGTGAATGGGAAGTTGCGGGCACGGCGCGGAGCGCGGCTGGCGGCCATCACCAGCGGAGGTGCGATTCCTGACAACTCGCTTTATACCGTGGTGGCCGAGCCCGATGGCGTGGTCGTGGGCACCGTGGATGAGGACTTCGCCGTGGAGAGCAATCGCGGCGACATCATGTTGTTGGGAAATACGTCATGGATGATTCATCGCATTGAGACTAATGCCGGGCGAATGCTGGTACACGATGCCCACGGAGCGCCGCCGAGCGTTCCATTCTGGCGCGGGGAGGCTCCGGCACGGACTCAGGAGTTGTCGGCGCATGTGGGCGAGTTGCGGCAAAAGATCAGCGAGATGCTGCCGAGCATCTCACCGGCAGGATTTTCGGCGACACAGCCCGAAGTGGCTGCGGCGGTGAGTTGGATGAAAGCGGAATGCGGGCTGGATGATTCGGGTGCGGAGCAGCTGATTGAGTACGTGCTGCAAGGGCGCGCTGTGCTGGGCGCCGTGCCAACGCAGATTACTGTGATCGCGGAACGATTTTTTGACGAGAGCGGCGGAATGCAGTTGGTGATCCACGCGCCGTTTGGTGGGAGGATCAACAAAGCTTGGGGACTGTCGCTGCGCAAGCGCTTCTGCGTGGGCTTCAATTTTGAATTGCAAGCGGCGGCGACTGACAATGGTCTGAACATTGCGTTGGCCGAGCAGCACAGTTTTCCGTTGGGCGATGTATTTCATTTCTTGCAGGCGGGGACGGTACAGCCGATTCTGGAACAGGCAGCGCTGGATTCTCCGATCTTCGCCACACGCTGGCGCTGGGACGCGAACCGGGCGCTGGCCCTGCTGCGATTTCAGAATGGCAAGAAAGTTCCGCCCCAGATTCAACGCATGCGTTCGGAGGATTTGCTGGCTTCCGTGTTTCCCGATGCGGCCGCCTGTTTCGAAAATATTGATGGGGACCGAAAGATTCCCGATCATCCGCTTGTGGGAGAGGTAATGAAAGACGTGCTTACGGAGGCGATGGATGTCGATGGACTGAAGTCGCTGCTGCGGGGAATGGCTTCGGGGGCGATTCGCACAATCGCGGTGGACACGCCGGTGCCGTCGCAGTTCTCGCACGAGATTTTGAATGCGAATCCGTATGCGTATCTGGATGACGCTCCGCTGGAGGAGCGGCGGGCACGTGCTGTGAACATGAGGCGGATGCTGCCGGAGTCGGTATTGGAGGAAGTCGGAGGCTTAGATCCCGGCGCGATTGCGCAGGTTCGGGATGAGGCTTGGCCAGACGTGCGGGATGCGGATGAACTGCACGACGTGCTGCATACACTGGTGACACTACCGGAGGATTTTTCAAGGTCGATGTGGGGACAGCCGCCCTCGACTGTCTGGTCGAGCGAAACTCGACCTGTCTTGGCCAGCCTGTCCGCTGACGATAACGGCTCAGCTGCGCTGAGCTGGACAGCCGAGGGCGTCTGTTCCCGCATGAATCTTGCTTCGAGCCAGTGGTCGGGTTATTTCGAACGGCTTGTGAATGAGGGCCGGGCGGGAAAAGCTTTGGTGGATGGTCGGCGTTACTGGGTGGCGGCAGAGCGGGCGCGGAGCTTTGTGACGTTATTTCCTTCAGCCGTGTTTGTGCAGCCTTTGGCGGACGTGGAGTCGGCATTGGGTTCTCGGGATGATGCTTTGCTTACGCTGGTCACTGGGTGGATGTCGCATTTGGGGCCGGTGATGGTGTCGCAGCTTGGGCAGATGCTGGGACTGGCTGCCCCGGATATGGAGAAGGCCCTGCTGAGGATGGAAGCTTGCGGGACCGTATTGCGAGGGAACTTTACTGGCGTTGCCTCGCGGGCGGGGGCGCCCGCGCCACACGAACCGATCGAGATGCGCTCGACCGGACAGCCGGGAGCGGCCGTCCTCCCTCAGGCACATCACGAGACCGAGTGGTGCGAGCGGCGGTTGCTGGCGCGGATTCACCGCCTGACAGTGGGAATGCTTCGCAAACAGATTGAGCCGGTGACGGCGGCTGAGTTTATGCGCTGGCTGATGCGATGGCAGCATGCGACACCGGGAACCCAGGTTATTGGAGAGCGCGGCACTCTCGAAGTGCTACAGCAGCTACAGGGATTTGAGATTCCGGCAAACGCGTGGGAGCGGCAGGTTCTGGCGCGCCGGGTTGTGGACTACGATCCGAAGTGGCTGGATCAGCTCAGCCTGACCGGAGCCGTGGGATGGGGACGGCTGTCGCCACATCCCGCGACGCTAGATTCGGGAGGGACCGCTGGCCCTCACGGCCTATCGGGAAGTGGGGCTTCGGCATCCCGGCAACGGCGGATCGTTCCAACCAGCGTTGCTCCGATTACGTTTTTTGTGCGCGAGGACGCGGACTGGATGATTCCGCGCCACGCGGCCGGGGATGAAGCCGAGACGCGCGGGCTGAGCCATGGGGCTGGGTTAGTGCTCGAGTTTCTGCGGCAGCGTGGAGCTTCGTTCTTCGCGGATATTGTGCGCGGAACGGGCAAGCTCAAGGCGGAGATCGAGACGGGACTTTGGGAATTGGTGGCGGCTGGTCTGGTTACGGCAGATGGCTTCGACAATCTGCGCGCCCTGATCGATCCCAAGCGGCGTGCGGGACAAGGCAGCGGACGCAGCACGCGGCCGCGGCACAGTTCGGGGCGGTGGGCGCTGCTGCATGCGGATGTGGCCGTCGAACGAAACAAGGCGGCGGAAGCTGCGTGCTGGATGCTGCTGCGCCGTTATGGAATTGTAATTCGCGATCTGCTGGCGCGGGAATCAAATCTGCCCCCTTGGCGCGAATTGCTGATGGCATTCCGCCGGCTCGAAGATCGTGGCGAGATTCGTGGAGGTCGATTTGTAGATGGCTTCCTCGGCGAGCAGTTCGCTCTGCCGGTCGCGGTTGAATCGGTTCGGTCGATGCGGGGGCTGCCGTTAAACGGAGAGACGGTGACGCTTTCGGCGGCGGATCCGCTGAACTTGATTGGGATCCTCGTGCCGGGAGAGCGAGTGCCGGCGATTTCTGGTAGGACTGTTAGTTATCAAGATGGGATTGCGGTTCCCGTTTCTGATCAAATTGTGACGAGTCTGGGCGACGTGAGCGAGGCCGTGCAGAGTGCGTAACCTCGGTGGCTAGAACCGCGAAGCGTTGAAGTCCGAATGGAAAGGCTGAATCGGTCCCCTTGCAATTTCGCTCTACACTCTCTCTGTTCTTGCCTGCCTGATTCTGAAGAGCCCTGAAAAGAAAAAAGTCAGAAGCTCGATGAGGGGGTCCCCCGAGCTTCTGACTAGCGATCTCGGCTAAGAACTGCTTGAAAGCGCTTCCCCCGTCGCTTTTTGCCAAGAATCCGCAGTCTTCTACATTGCATGCAGAATTCCAAACCATGCATGTCTGGCCCTTGCGCTATCCAAATAGACATAATTACCTTCGTTTCAGTCGATTAGCTCCATTGCTCGTTCGGACGAGCCAGCCCCGCCGTAGCGCCGACAGCCGCAACTCCTATCTGACCGGATAGTCGGACTAGCCGTTCGGATATTGGAAATGGTTCAGAGTGCTCATATTTTTCACCCCAACCTGTGATAAGAAGTTCTGCACGGAATAGGAGACGCCCGATTGCGCCCTAGACTCTTGGTGATTGCCGGCCCTGCAAAAGACTCGACTATTCCGTTGCCGCCAGAGGGGGAAGCCGCGCTCGGTCGCGATCCAGCCAATGCGGTGTTCGTAGCTGACACTTCGGTGTCGCGGAAGCATTGTTTACTGCGAAAAGACGAGGACGGGCGTTTTCAGATTAAGGATCTGGACAGCCGCAACGGGACTTTAGTAAATGGCCGGCCGGTGAAAGAACAATGGCTGCGGCACGGAGACGAGATCGCGACTGGCGACTCGGTATTCCTGTTTCTCGTGGAAGAGCAGGACCAATCCATTCCCGCCAGCCGGGTTGAATTTGATGACAATCATTCACTGGCTGAAACCAGACTGATTCATCCCAGAGAAGTAATCTATCTGCAGCCCGACCGGCTACAGCGCGAACTGCCGGCGACGTCGCGGGTGGCTCGAAACCTGAACGCGCTGCTCAAGATCAGTCGCGTGGTGCATGCTATCCGGGATCTGGAAGAATTGCAGGCGCAACTGCTGGATCTGATTTTTGAAGTGGTGCCCGCAGGCAGGGGCGCGATACTTCTGGCGGAGGGCGCAGGCCAGGAGTTCAATTGCCTGTATGCGCGGACGCGACATGCGGGACAGCCCCAACTGGTGCGCGTTAGCCGAACCATTGCACACCAGGTGATGAAGGAAAACGTTGCCATCCTGGGTGTCGACGTTCCCGCCAGCGGCACCCTCCGCGACGTCGAAAGCCTGGTCGCCTTCGAGGTGCGAACGCTGTTGTGCGTGCCTCTGACGGTTTTTCAGCGCGCGATCGGATGCATCTATCTCGACAGCACAGACGTCGCTGACCGCTTTCAAGAAGACGATCTGCAGCTGTTGACCGCGATCGCCGGAGTTTCCGCGGTAGCGTTGGATAACGCGCGGCGGTTGCAATGGCTGCAGGAAGAAAACCAGCGGCTTACCACCGAAGTCAGGCAGGAACAGAGCCTGGTGGGGGAGAGTGCGCGGATCAAGGAGATTTTTCAGTTCCTGGCGAGGGTTGCGCCTACTGAATCAACGGTGCTGATCGAAGGCGAGAGCGGGACAGGCAAGGAACTGTTGGCTCGGGCCTTGCACCGTAACAGCCACCGGGCGAACAAGCCATTCGTGGCAATCAACTGCGCGGCCATCCCGGAATCCCTGCTGGAGAGCGATCTCTTCGGGCACGAGCGCGGTGCCTTTACGGGAGCTGCGACTCAGAAGAAGGGACGCCTGGAAATCGCCGATGGCGGTGTGGTGTTTCTCGACGAGATCGGGGAGCTCGCGCCCGCACTCCAAGTAAAGCTGTTGCGTGTGTTGCAGGAGCGCGAATTCGAACGTGTCGGCGGAACACAGTCCATCAAAATCGACATCCGACTGGTGGCCGCCACCAATCGTGAATTGACCGAAGGGGTGCGCACCGGGGAATTCCGTCAGGATCTGTACTACCGGCTTGCGGTAGTCAAGCTGACCATGCCTCCGCTGCGCGAACACAGGGAAGACATTCCCATGCTGACGCGGCATTTCGTGCAAAAGTACGCCAAACGGAGCAAAGTGAAGGCAAAACCCGTATCGCGCGAAGCGATGGCCGCTCTCGTGAACTACGAATGGCCTGGCAACGTACGCGAATTAGAGAACGCCATCGAGCGTGCATTGGTAATGGGATCGTCGGACGCGGTGTTGCTGGAGGATTTGCCGGAATCGTTGCTCGAGCAGGAATCGCCAGCGGAAATGCACGAGGGGAAGTATCACGCCAGCTTAAAGGAATTGAAAAAACAATTGATTGCCGATGCGGTCGAGCAGACGCGGGGAAACTACGTGGAGGCCGCCGGCATCTTGGGCATGCATCCCAATTACCTGCATCGGTTGATCCGGAACCTGGGCGTGAAGCAGAGTCTTCAGAATCTGCTTCGGGAGCGCAGCAGGTCTTCCGCGTAGCTGCCGAATCGAATCATGGCAGAGGCATCTGCAGCAAACGGGCGGGATCGAGATAAATGCCCTGCCAGCGTACTGCGACGTGAAGATGAGGGCCTGTGGCCCGGCCAGTCCCTCCACTCAGCCCGATTTCCTGCCCGCGCTTGACCGATTCTCCGTCCTTTACTTTAAATTCAGAAAGATGGAAGTACAGGGTGAGTAGTCCCTGACCGTGATCGATCACCACGCAGTTGCCTTCGAAGTACAGGAAGCGCGCCAGCAGCACCGTGCCTGAATTCATGGCCGCCACCGGCGTTCCAGCAGGTACGCGGAAATCGAGACCGTAATGTGGGCGCTGCGCCTTTCCGTTAAAGATTCGTTGCGAACCGTAAACGTCGGAGATGGGAGCATCGGCGGGTGCGGCGAACTTGCCGTCCCACTCGCGCTCGGGAGTGACACGATTCAGGTAGTCGTCCTTGATCTTCACTCCTTCAGCGATTTGTTGTTGCTGCTCTGGAGAGGGTTCGGTGAACTTTTTTTCGACCGTGAGCTCGACTTTGATTTGAGGATACTGCTTGTGAGCGATGACAAAGGTGTGGGCAAAGGTCATTGCCTTCGGTGTAGTTTTGATGACGCGTTCTCCCGATAATTCGAGGGCGTACCTGCCCGGGTTTTTCTCGAATCCTATGCCGACGAGGGCAAACCACGTTTTGGTTCGGGCGTCATAAGTGAAGTTGACGTGATGGTCCAGCCACGCGCCGCTGAGGGACGCGAGTTTGACTGGTGGCTTCACCTGAAACAAAACCGGAACACCATTGACCAGGCGGGAGGGCTGAGCACGGACAATCCACGTGGCCGCCGGGGCGAGCGGCGCGAAGCAAGAGAAGATAATGGCGGCGCTCAACACGAATAGGACAGAGTATTTTCGGGGGCGCCGGGCTTCGCCCTTGCGAGACAGCCGAGGCGGCTGTCTCCACGTGAGATTTTTCTGATTTGATAACATCACTCTACAGCGTAGCATTTCGCCGAATTGCGTTTCTACTTCCGGGCATGCGAATCTTGGTTCTTGCTGGCCTTTGGGTCTGGTGGCTGGGTGGACTTGGCATGGCGCAGCCCGCTGCCAAGCCCCTGCACGCTGCAACTGCTTACCCAGGGGAAAGTGATCAAGACGTATAAGGTCGCGCTGGGCGCAGACCCCATCGGGCCGAAAACACGGCAAGGTGACCACAAGACTCCTGAGGGAAACTATGTGTTGGACTCACGCAACCCACATAGCCAGTTCTACAAATCGATTCATATTTCATACCCCAACGCAGACGACCGTGCGGCCGCTCGAGTGAAAGGCGTCTCCCCCGGCGGGGACGTGTTTGTGCATGGCCTTCCAAAAGGCTACGGTTGGGTGCGAGCATCGCATCGATTAAAGGACTGGACGGACGGTTGCGTCGCAGTCACCAATCAAGAGATCGACGAGATCTGGCAGGCCGTGGCAGATGGCACTCCAATTGAGATCCGGCCCTAGAAGGCCCAATCTAGAGCGAATTTGTGGACAGTCTAGATCGAACTTTTCAGCAGGCGCAACCGGAGTTAGACCCGCACCAAAGCCGTTGATTGTGATTGCCTCCACAAAAGCGGGGCTGTAAAATCGCTGCCGCCCGAGAGTTTGAGATAGTGCAGTCTTTGAGGTGGCAATCATGGCCATCACTTCTGTGGCGAAGCCCCAGACTCTGTCCTGGGACGATTTCGACGTGGCTCCAGATCGTATTCTGGATCCAGGCGACGGGACTCTGGTTGACGCGTTCACGCGATTCGACTTCGATTTGCAGGATCTTCCGGCACGAAAGATCGGCCACGAGTTCGCGCTGGCAGATCCCAACGTGATCACAATCACTCCGAATGCCCAGGTATTCGCTAACGTGCTGCAAACTGACGGACTGCTTTCCCACGAACAGCTGCACTACGACGTTGGCATCGTTACGGCGCGGGCACTTGCGAAAGAACTTACGCATATGCGAGCGCCGACTCTTGCCGCTCTCAAAACAGCCATCCGAGACTGCTGTCATCTGCACTTGAAAACACGCGCAGGGCTGATCCAGCGGCGGTACGATAAGGATACCAACCATGGCGCCATCGCCCAATATCAGAAAGTTTGGAAGAACAGTATGGCGGGCTGTCTGTCAAACGATAGAGCCGACCACTTGCTCGGATGGTGGTTGTGACGATGCGATGACCGTCATCGGACTTGCAGCAAGCAGATCGAGGGAGTCAACCTGAGATAAAGCGGTGGACCTGGCCGGGATCGAACCGGCGACCCCTTCCATGCCATGAAACGTAGAAAATCGTAACTTACTGACGGCACAGGCTTTAATGGTCTGGCGAGTCGGCAAAAACCGCTAAAATCGGCGTGTTTTGCTACCAAAATGTTCAAAAACACGTGCTACCAATTTGCTACCAAACTGATTTGGGCCGAGGGCTGACCGCGGGGGACAGCCCTGTTCTAATCGTAAGAGTGTCGAGTGAAGTGTGGCTGAGGGATTTCGATAATGGGTGTAAATGGGCGTGCTTTTGAGTGTTTGACGAATTGGGTGTAATTGGGTGTATCATTGGGTGTCATGATCCAGCCGGCCACCCTCAAGATTACCCCAGAAATTCTGGGCTTCATTGCTGAACTCGATGAATTCAAAGGAGCCTGGCGGGCTCTAGGTAGGTTGGCTCCCGAGCGTCTATCTGCCCTCCGCAGGGTAGCCACCATTGAAAGCATCGGATCATCCACCCGGATTGAAGGCAGCAAGCTCTCCGACAGGGAGGTTGAAAAGCTGCTGACCAGCCTTGAAATCAAGTCCTTCCATTCGCGGGATGAGCAGGAAGTGGCCGGCTACGCCGAAACCATGGAGCTGATTTTCCAGTCGTGGGACGAGATCACCCTGACAGAAAACCATGTAAAGCAGCTGCACCGCGACTTGCTCAAGTACGGAGAAAAGGACGCGCACCAGCGCGGCGAATACAAGACCCAATCCAACAGCGTCGCGGCCTTTGACGAGACCGGAAAGCAGATCGGCATCGTGTTCGAAACAGCTACCCCGTTCGACACGCCGCGCCTGATGACGGAAGTGGTCGGTTGGGCAAGGGAAGAACTGGAGAGCCGGCTGCTGCATCCGTTGCTGGTCATAGCCATTTTCGTCGTCGTATTTCTTGAAATCCATCCTTTTCAGGACGGAAACGGTCGTGTGAGCCGGATCCTGACCACACTATTGCTGTTGCGCGCTGGCTACGCCTATGTTCCCTATAGCTCACTGGAGAGCGTGATCGAACACAGCAAGGAAGGCTATTACCTCGCGCTGCGTCAGACGCAAGGGACGATCAGAACGGGCGCGCCGAACTGGCAGCCCTGGGTCTTGTTCTTCCTGCGCGCGCTTCAACAGCAGATGAAGCAGCTGGCCAAGAAAGTCGAAAGAGAGAAAATTGTTCTATCTGCCATACCCGAATTGTCCGTGAAAATCCTCGAGTATGCGCGTGAACACGGACGCGTCACCATCGGCGAAATAGTTACACTGACCGGCACGAGTCGGAACACGCTCAAGCAGCACTTCCGCCAACTTCTGGAAAAAGGCCACCTAGTAATGCACGGCAGAGGTCGGGGCGCCTGGTATCGGTTGGCATAAAGTCCGAACTTTGTGGCCACAGATGAAGATGAAGAATCTGAGAGGGGGCATCAGGAAACTTTCCCCGCTTCCTCGCCAGCACGATCGACAACGATACTGGCAAGTCTTGGTCACAAGCGTGGGCGTCTGTCTGGCAGATGCCACAGGCAAGCTGTTGCGGTACTACTCGCCCCGTCTAACTTGTTCAGGGAATTGGTGGACCTGGCCGGGATCGAACCGGCGACCTCTTCCATGCCATTAATGAAGTCTATAGCAATATCAACAACTTAGGAGCACCGACCGCTATCCTAAGAGATCGAAAAGCACGCAACATTCTCGCAAACTGGCACCACGAGTGGTACCACGTTCTTTTGTTCTTTTTGAGTCCCGGAACGGCTCGGTGATCAGCCCGACTCGACCAACCACAGACGCTCTTGTCGTCGGCCCCGAAGCATGGTTCGATGCTGCTGGGGAACCAATTGGAGTACAGCAAAACTCATGCGTCACCCCTACATTCGGACCACGATGAATATCTACGGAGATGCGGCAACTGAGGACATGCGACGGGGCGAACAGCAACGCTGTGCAATTGGTACTACGAACTGTGCAAAAGCAGTGAAGCGAATTGTAAGAACGGACTTGCACCTACGTTAAATTTATTGAAAACACATGGCGGAGAGAGTGGGATTCGAATGGTAAGCAGTGCTAACGGACCACAAACGGATCACGGCCTCGGTTACCACTTGAAAAAAACGCCAACGAAAGTGGCCGGAACATTGGTGTTCCACCGTGTCATTCCGTGTGAAGGCAGGTCGAATCTGTACGGCCTGCGTCTGAGTCAGAGTTCCAACTTTCGGATTGCCGACTATCTCTCGGAATGCAGGTTCGTTACTTAGGACTGCCTGCAGAACGGCAAATCCAGATAATCCATCCTCCGCCCGCGGCCCCGCTGAGATGAGCCCAAGTGCGTCATGCACACCGTTCGTTACATAGACGCTCATCAGCCTCGCAGCTAATGATCGTAGCCAAACCGATGGCGTTACGAAATTTCCTAGAACTTCAGCAGCCCGGCCGACGTAATGAGGTAATAACGCTCCAGGAATACGCGCGCCATATTGCACCGGGGTTCTCCAAGGGCAAATCAGGTAGGAGGTTCTTCTATGGCATGGGTCAAAATCCAACTCAGGCAGGTTCTGCGCAGCCTCGCGCGTGCGCCTCTGTTCACCGCGGTCGCACTCCTCACGTTGGCCGTGGGGATCGGTGCAAACACGGCCATCTTCAGCGTCGTCAATGGGATCCTTCGAAAACCTTTGCCCTATCCCCATCCTGAGGAACTGGTCGCCGTCTGGCTTTCGGCCCCAGGAATCAACATCAAGGACCTGAATCTTGGCCTGGCTGACTACCTCGTTTTCAGCGAGCAGAACCGTACTCTCCAAAACATTGGGCTGTATATGGGCTACACGGTGAACATCACAGGCGCGGGCGAGCCGGAACAGGCACCGAGCCTCCTGGTGACCGATGACTTGCTTTCCGTCCTCGGCGCCACGCCTCTGCTGGGTCGATCGTTCACGCAAACCGATGATCAGGAGGGCAGCCCAGACACAGTGATGTTGAGCTACGACTACTGGCAGCGCAAGTTTGGTGGCGCCCGCTCCGTGGTCGGGAAAGTGGTCACAGTAGATGGAAAACCACATCAAATCCTCGGAGTCCTGCGACAGGATTTCCGCTTTGGCGGGCCGAATCTTGCGCTGCTCTTTCCCGTCAAGTTCGATCGTGGCAAGACGTTTCTTTTACCTGTGAACTACGATGCCATCGCTCGGCTCAGACCCGGTGTCACGCTGGCTGAGGCCAACACCGACGTCGCTCGCATGCTCCCCATCGTGCTCAGAAGTTTTCCTCCACCGCCAGGCTACAGCCTAAAGATGTTTGAAGACGCTCGAATGGGGCCGAACCTGCGAACACTAAAGCAATATGTGGTGGGCGACGTGAGCAAGCTCCTGTGGGTCCTGACGGGTGGCATCGGTTTTGTGCTGCTAATTGCATGCGCGAATGTGGCCAACCTGCTCCTCGTTCGTGCCCAAGGACGCCAGCAAGAACTGGCCATCCGCGCGGCGCTGGGTGCTACTCCGGGGCGCATCGCGGCGGAATTGCTGTTTGAGAATCTTGTTCTCGCATTGCTTGGAGGTGTGCTTGGTCTCGCGCTCGCGTATGCGGCGCTGCGACTTCTTATTGCAATGGCGCCAAGCGGCCTTCCTCGCCTACAAGAAATCGGCATCGATGGGCCGACCTTATTGTTCTCGCTCGCCGTGTCTTTGCTTGCATCGCTGCTGTTTGGTTCGGTTCCGGTCTTGAAGTATGCGGGCAGGCACGTCGGAACCGGCCTGGGCCAGGGTGGGCGTTCCATGAGCGAAGGCCGCGAGCGGCATCGGTCGCGCAGTATGCTGGTGGTGGTACAAGTGGCGCTGGCAGTCGTCCTGCTGATCAGTTCGGGGCTCATGATTCGGACTTTTCATGCTCTTACCACAGTGGATCCCGGTTTCGCCGCACCCGAGCAACTCCAGACATTCCGCGTCAATATTCCCGACACAGACGCCAGGGATCCCGAGCGAGTCGTCCGCATGCAGGAGGAGATCCTGCGCAAGATCGAAGCCGTCCCCGGTGTCTCGTCAGTTGGCCTCTCCATGAGCGTCCCCATGGACGGCAATGGATGGGACGATACGGTCTTCGTGAGAGACCAGAAGTACTCGGCGGGTGAGGTTCCGCTTCACCGCTTCAGATTCGTTGCGCCGGGCTTCTTCAAGACGCTGGGGACGCCGCTCATCGCAGGTCGTGACTTCAGCTGGGGCGACATCTACAACAAGGTTCCAGTGGTAGTCATCTCGGAAAAGTTGGCGCGAGAAAAATGGGGCGATCCCTCGCTTGCCCTCGGCAAACAAATCCGCGCCAACGAAAAAGACGACTGGCGCGAGGTGGTCGGCGTCGTCAGAGACGTGCACGAGGATGGCGTGGACAAGGAAGCACCCAGTTCCGTGTATTGGCCAATTCTGGCGGCGCATTTCACGGGCACTGAGCTTGATGTTCGGCGATATGTGACCTACTCCCTCCGCAGCCGGCGCGCTGGTTCGGAAAGTTTCATGAGCGAGGTTCGGCGGGCCGTGTGGTCGGTGGATCCAAATCTTCCGCTGGCAGATGTCCACACGCTCGATTACTTCTACAGGACATCGATGGCGCGGACCTCGTTCACTCTGGTGATGCTTGCAATCGCCGGAGGCATGGCGCTGCTGCTCGGCGTTGTCGGCCTTTACGGCGTGATTGCATATTCCGTGTCGCAGCGAAGACGCGAGATTGGCATTCGCAGCGCTCTTGGCGCGCAGCAATGGGAGCTGACGGGAATGTTCGTGCGCCACGCTATGCTGCTGACGGGCGGGGGAGTAACCTGCGGGCTCGTTGCAGCGTTGGCGCTGACACGCCTGATGTCGTCGCTGCTATTTGGCATCAAACCCACCGACCCCGCAACCTTCGCGTTGGCACCGATGTGTCTTCTTTCGGCGGCCGCGGTGTCGAGCTATCTGCCCGCACGTCGCGCCTCCGCAGTGAACCCCGTTGAGGCTCTACGTTCAGAATGATCACGACACGCGAAGTCACCGTTTCTCCACGAGGATGTCCCTGTCTGGGTGTGCAAAATTCCTCATTCGCCGATCGAAAAACTGATTCCCAATCAGTCGGTTTCAGCCTAACGGCACGCACGTGGGCCTTGCAAAACTGCATGTCACTCATTTCAAAGACGAAAGAGGTCCTGAGAGTGGGTTCAGGATTCTAAGCAACTTGTTTATTTTGAATAACTTGGCGGAGAAAGTGGGATTCGAATTTACTCGAAAACTTAGTCTCAATAACATAGAGCGCACCGCGGGCACCGTAAAGCTATGGAAGTCAGTGGTAAGCAGTTCTAACGGATCACAAACGGATCACGCTCAGTGCTCATTTGAAAAGCGCCAACGCGCGGACGAGACATTGAGGTTCTACGGTGCCTGTTGAGGCAGGTCCAATCTGTATGGCCCGCATCGGAGTCAGAGTTCCAACTTCCGAGTGGCCGATTCAGCGGGAGTTGAGCTTTCGCCCACGCATACCTTGACAATCTACAATAATCATTGTAGATAACCATAGTATGGCGAAGCCAAACGATCTCGTCCAAGGAACACTCGACCTTTTGATCCTCAAGACACTCTCGCTGGAACCTAAGCACGGCTGGGCGATTGCGAAGCGAATTCAGCAGATTTCTGGTGCGGTCCTTCAGGTCCAACAAGGATCGCTCTACCCCGCTTTGCACCGTCTGGAGCAAAAGGCTTGGATCAAGGCGAAATGGAAGGAAACCGAAACGGGTAGACAAGCGAAGTTTTACTCGCTGACGGGCGCTGGGCGAGCACAACTTGAAAAAGAAGCCGCGAACTGGAACCGCCTGTCTGCAGCGATCAGCCTGGTCGTGCAGACGACATAGGAGTGCATCATGGTCTGGCCTCGGCGATTTTGGCTTCGATTGCAAACCTTGCTCCGGCGCAACCGCGTCGCTCAAATGTTAGACGATGAAATTCAATTTCATCTCGAACAGCAGATTGCCGAGAACCTCGCCGCGGGCATGACTCCGCAAGAAGCCCGGCACGCCGCTATGCGGACATTTGGCAATCCCACCCTCCTGACGCAACAAACCCGCGACACATGGGGCTGGCTCTGGTTCGAACATCTCGTACAAGACTTGCGCTATGCCGTTCGCGTGCTCGCCAAATCTCCTGGCTTCGCGGCGGTCGCAATCTTCGCGGTCGCGCTCGGAGTCGGTGTGAACACGGGAATGTTTTCCGTTCTCAACGGGGTCGCGTTGAAGCTGCTGCCGGTTCCCAGCGCAAATCAGATCGTCAGCATCGACCAGAGTTTTCACGGAAAGTTCCAGCGCAATTTGTATGGCGAGTCGGGACTGTTTTCGTACTCCGAATACGAGAACTACCGGACGAACAGTCACGTGTTCTCCGGCGTGCTGGCGTACGCTCCGTTTTTAGGCGAAGTGCCCCTGGGAGGTGAGCATCCTGAACCATTGATGGGCGTAGCAACATCCTGCAACTTTTTCGATGTTTTAAGAGAACGGCCAGCACTGGGGCGAACGTTCGTAGAACAGGATTGCAGGGCTCCGGGAGCGAGCCCCGTCGTCGTATTAAGCGACGAGTTGTGGCGAAGCCGCTTCGGCGCGGACCCTCAGATTGTGAGCAAAGATATTTCTCTGAATCGCACAAAATTTGTGGTGATTGGAGTTGCGGCTCGGGGCTTTAGCGGACTCGATCCTTGGCCCGCCCAGTTTTGGGCCCCCTTGACGATGCAGAAGGCGCTACAACCCGATAGTGATTTACTCTCCGCAGACAACACCGGTTGGCTCGCGCTGCTGGGACGAATGCAGCCCCGCGTTTCGCTCGGAGAGGTTCGCGTGGACCTAGGACTGATCGCAGCGCGGATTGACCAGCAATATCCCGGACGAACCACGACGCTGTCCATTCATCGCGCGACATTCCTGGGACGATCTGAGGAACGCTCGACCGTGTTCGGGATAGGTGCTTTGGTGCTGGCTTCAGTCGGACTGGTGTTGCTGATTGCGTGTGCCAATGTGGCGAATCTGCTTTTGGCGCGGGCGTCCACAAGGCAGAAGGAGATTGCCATCCGGCTCTCCATCGGGGCGGGCCGTTGGCGCATTATCCGACAACTTCTCACGGAGAGCCTGCTGATTGCGTTTCTAGGCGGAACGCTAGGCTCGCTACTAGCCTTCCCGTCGGTCGCAGGTATCGCGCGCTACTTGCTCGCGCATTTGCCCAGCGGCGTTCCACGGCTGGCATGGAACGTAAGCCCAGACCTGCACGTTTGGGGATATTCGCTCGCGTTGACCATCCTGACGGGGATTGTGTTTGGATTGGCACCGGCATTGCATGCGACGCGGCAGGACTTAAGCACCGCCGTGAAGGTGGACGGTGGCGGGCTTGCGGGGAAAGCCGCGAGTGGAGGAATGCTCCGAAACACGTTCATCGGCGTGCAGGTAGCCGTGTGCATGGTGCTACTCATCGCAGCTGGATTGTTGTTGCGCGGTCTGTATATGGCGCAAACGGTGGATCCGGGCTTCGAGATGATAGGGATTACGCAGGCCCGATATGATTTGCCGGCGCAAGGCTACAAGCAAGAGCGCTCGCAAGCGCTTCAACGCGAATTGATAGCTCGCGTCGCGGCGTTACTGGGTGTGGACGAAGTCGAACAAGCACGAGCCATGCCGCTCGGTAATCAGTTTCTGGGAACCGGATTGACGCCTGTTGGAGAAACGCAAGCGAGGCAATTCGAGTTCAACGTGGTTTCACCCGGTTTTTTTGCAATGCTCGGGCTGCCAATCGTACGCGGGCGTGCCTTCACAGAAGCGGAGGCGCAGTCGGACGCTCCGGTCTTGATCGTGACCGAGTCCACAGCGCGGCGGTTGTGGTCAGGCCAAGATCCGATTGGAAGGACTTTGCGTGACGAGAAAAAAGAGTTTCAGGTAATCGGAGTGGTGAAGGATTCGCAAATCTCTCACTTGGGACAAACTGACGGGCTTTTCGTATACATGCCTGCGGGCCCGAAGGAGCAGGATGTACTTCAATTGCTAGTGCACAGCAAGGCCGGCGATGCGGCGACCATTCACGGGATACATGAAGCGGCGCGGGCCTTGGACCCGCAGTTGATCGTGGACGTGACGAAGTTAGAAGACAACCTTGACCTGTGGCGAACGCCATCGCGAATCGTGGCATCGCTCTCAAGCGTGTTGGGCGGGTTGGCGCTGCTACTCGCTTCCATCGGAGTGTATGGTGTGGTTTCCTACGGGGTGAGCCAGCGCATTCGCGAGATAGGGATTCGAATGACGCTTGGAGCGGACGGCCGGGACGTGATGGCTCTGATGTTGCGGCAGGCACTGCGACCGGTAGTAATCGGCGCTGCAGTCGGTATCGTTGGCTGCGCTGCAGTGTCCCAAGTTCTGTCGGACGTGCTTTACGGTGTAAGTTCCCACGATCCCATTGTCTTCATTGGTGTGCCGCTGTTTCTGTTGGGCGTTGCGTTTCTGGCAAGCTACGTTCCTGCTCGTCGTGCTTCGCGACTCGACCCTATGGTGGCGCTGCGGTATGAATGATCCGCAATAAACGATTCGTGGCGTGGCCCCAATGATTCCGGTGCCCCGTTGCAAACCTGTTCCTCCGCCGCCAAGGCGCCCACCCAGGCAAACCGGAAGTTGTGAAGCCGATAATTCAGTTGTCAGCGCGAAGAATAGCCAGTTCTATGGATCTGTGGGTCTGTGAAGTGGTGGCCCAAACTGACAGCCAGACCTTAGGTCAATTCCCCGTTATCGCGTCTCATGCGAGTCCTATTCCGAGACTATGACCTTGCTGCTCTTCGGAGGGCCGTCCCCCTCGCTGGCTAGTAATCGCGGGTTCAGTTCACTGGATAGGTTTTTCGAGGCGGAGGAAGTGTAGGTGGCCGCCGGCGTCGCCGGCGATGATTTTTTCATTGTTGATGAAGGCACAGCAATCGGCCGCGGCGTCGCAGGCGAAGGTGGGCGATTACTGCACCGGTTGGTACCTCCCACACCTTCAGCGTGTCATCCCCGGAGGCGGAAACGGCGAGGCGCCCGTCTGAACTCAACGCCACGCCATTGACACCGAGCCTGTGGCCAACGAGGGTGCGGAGTTCGCGCGCCGTCTCCAACTCCCACAGCTTCAGCGTGTGGTCATGGGAGGCGGAAACGACGAGCCTCCCGTCCGCACTCAACGCCACGCCATCGACACCATTGGTGTGGCCGGCTAGGGTGCAGAGTACGCGGCCGGTCTCCACCTCCCACACTTTAGCGTCTTGTCGTAAGAGGGGGAGACCGCCCGCCGCCCATCCGCACTCAACGCTACGGCGGAGACAACGCTTGTGTGTCCTTTGAGGGTGCGGAGTTCGCGACCGGTCTTCACCTCCCACACCTTCAGCGTCTTGTCATCGGAGGCGGAGACGGCGAGCCGCCCGTCTGGGCTCAACGCCACGCCACGTACCAAGTCAGTGTGGCCTTTGAGGGTGCGGAGTTCGCAACCGGTCTCCACCTCTCTCGCTGCAATACACGGCGAACCCAAAACGACCAAGACCTAACCCCCTCTAGGACTGAGGCGGGGCTGGATGCAAGCGACAACATCCACGTCTCCGTGGAGCGGAGGGAGAAGTTTTTTTTCTTGACATCTCCTCTTATAGGACAACTTACAGCGCCCAGAGGAACGTCTTTTGGGTTTTTTACCACGAACACAGGTAAGCATCACGGGTAAGGGGCGCATGGTAGCCACTTCGTTTCCTCCCGGAGCCACTCGGCTTTATGCAGAGACGCCGAGAGAGGCAGACCGTAGGAGCATTTGCTCTCTTTCCGGCTCACTTGATTTGCAGGTTGGAGAAATAGGCTTCAGTGTCAGACCCAGTCCATAGAGCAACCCGGCCGTGGCTTTCGCCCAGTTTCAGGTCATTCACGATGAGGCAGGGTTGGTCCAAGCCGTTCACGTAAAGCTTCGCTTTTGTGTCCGAAGCCACAATCTTGATCCTCGTCCAAGCCTTTTCTGGGATGTCGACGTACGATTCGTAAACTCCTGGACTCTCCTGCCTCAATCGGGACCACGGAAAATCTGGAAAGGAACTGTACTGTGTCGAGTGGTTGCGGCGAAGTTGGTCTTCGGCCCGTCCGTTGGTGAATCGCAAATAAAAGTACTCGAACTTTTCGACATCACCCTGAACGCGAAAGGCGATTCCCACAAAGCCGCGGCTCTGGGTATTCGATCCTTGCCGCGGCATCCCAACGAGGTCAACCTCGATGGTTCCATTCTGGAAGTCACTATCTTTTACAATGGCCAGCGATTCGCCGCCGGAAGGGCCGCTGGAATCGATCGTGGAATCGTCATTGAGCATATGGAGGGCGCGCTTGCCGGCGTAAGCTGCAACGTCGACTTTGACCTTCACTGGTTCCGCACCTGTCTCGGAAACAGCCCTAATCTCTAATCCATCGAGGGAATTCAGAGCCATGGAGTGAGCTGCCCTGCCGGGTTTGCCTGGCTCCCCGGCATTCGCCGAACCAACGCGCAGGGCTGCACCGATACAAAACATTAACGCTATGCCGGTTATGTTCAGTGCTTTTGGATCCAAGACTTGGACTCCGCTTACTGCGCCATCGCTAGCGTCTCTTTGGCTAGCCGTATTCCGTATTCGAGCCAGCCAGACTCGACGCGGTTTTGTGTGCGCTGACGCAAGAATTCCATCGCTTTGATCCGGGCATTCAACGCCGGGACGTTCTTCTGATCGAAGGCTAGGATCACATCCGTCAAGTGCAGCGCCTCGACCGGCTGGCCCGCTTCTATTTTGTCCACAGCCAGCCGCGCCAGCGGCTCAGGTCCGCCGGCCAGCTTGACCAGATCGGGATACACCGAGGAAGGCGGGATTTCGTACATCGACGTGGGATTCCCGTCATACCAACCGGAGTATCCGTCATAGATTCCGCGCACCGACCAACTGACCTTTCCGAAGACCTGTGTCAGGTCGCTGTTCGGCGGGAGCTTGATCTCTTGCATCAGCGTGAACACATCCTTGCCGGCGTTCATGCCTTTCACGGTTGCATCGTGGACGTACTGGATGGCATCGCGATAACGGCCGAGAAGCCGCGTGATCTCCGCGTTGCCCACGATCGGCTCGCCATGGCCGTTCAGCAGAATTTCAGGCTTGAGGGCGAGAACGGTGTCCAGAGACTTGATCCAATCAAGGGCCCAGCGGGGTTTTGTGCCGCGAATCGCATAAAGGTTGGGGAATGAGTTTGGCTCCGGAGTGTTGATGCCGTAGTAATTGTCTCCGATAAAAGCGGTTTTGTAGGCCGGGACCCAAACCGTCAGGTGGTCGGGCGTTTCTCCCGGGGTGCTGAAAAGGTCGAACTCGATCCCGCCTAACGTGAATTTATAGCTCTCATCGAACAGGATAGTGGGTTCGACTTTCCCGCCAAAGTCTCCCGCCCAAGGTCCGACGGGTGGTGCGGTACGGTTGAAGGCAGCAGCATTGCGGGGAGCGAAGAACCCTTCGAGCCGTGTGACGTAGTGTACGAACTCAACGTAATTCCTTTGGGCGATGATCTGCGTGTGGGGCCCTTTCCAAAGCGAAATTCCGCCGATATGATCCGCGTGAGCGTGCGTGAGAATGATGTACTTGATCGGTCCGTGCGGTTCGCTGTCGAAGATCTTCTTGACCTCTCCTGCTATTTCTGCGATGGCGGTGTCGATCAGCACGTCTCCGGCGGGAGTCTTCACCAGGTACACATTGCCAGTCGCAGGAACCATGGAAATAGCGTCATTGATCTTGACTGGCTTTTCGTCTTGCTGGGCCAAGGCGCAGGCCGTCACAACGACGGTGAGCAGCGCAGGCCGAACGATTCGCTTCATCGGTGTCTCCGTGCACCTATGAGACGAACGTCAGAGTGACTCGATAGCAAGGTTGTTACATCGGCTCCGGTGAAGCTTCAAGATACCCGAGGTCGAAGGCGGGGGCCCAGGGATTTCGACTGCCGCTGGTATTGGTGAAATGGAACGGAGGAGATTTGGTGGACCTGGCCGGGATCGAACCGGCGACCTCTTCCATGCCATGGAAGCGCGCTCCCAGCTGCGCCACAGGCCCACTTGTGGGGACACGACTACGAGTCATCCGTTGCGGACAACCTCAAGTATTCTCGCTGACCTAGCGGAGATAGTCAACGCGCAGGTGCTGCTTGTTAGTGCGTCCACTCCCGCTGGCTCCACCCCGGACAAGGCGCCACTCCTAACTACTCTCATCCCTCGAACTGCTCCTCGTCCCTCGCGTCCCTATGGAGGCGTTCACATTGCGGAGAGAAATCGAAGGATCTCGCCCATCACGCGGTCTGCTTGATCCGTTTGGAAGAGAAACTGAGCGTGGGCCGAGCCATCTAAAATGATTAGCTCTTTGGGTTGGGGAGCCTTCTCGTATTGTTTGCGAATCCAGGGAAGACGTGGTCCATCCCCGCTGGCATCGTCGCGTGCCACAATGAAAAGGGTGGATGACTTGAGCTTGTCGGCGGGACCATTGGGTGCCGCGCCGAGTAATACCAAGCGATCGATCTCACCCGGCCGCGAGGCGATCGATGCATCACCGGCAGCTCCGCCTCCCATGCTGCCGCCGACTATCGACACACTGTTGGCGCCGGTTGTTCGCAGATAGCGAACGGCAGCCAGAATGTCCAGATGAAGCGGCGCATCCATCGGGTTGGAGTCGCCCGGGCCACGCGATTTGCCGTAGCCGCGGAAGTCGAGCGCCAATACTCGGAATCCTGACGTCGCCAGCGTTCGAGCCTGTTTCCCCCAGCTCTCCTTGTTGAACTGACCTCCATGTGCCAGCACGACGGCTCTGTCACCGTGTCCGTAAACATCAGCGTAGACTACGCCTCCATCTTCGGTAGGAATAGACACAGTCTGTTGCGCGGCCGCCTGCACCGAGAGCAATAAGGCCACAACGGTCGGAATGAAGGGTCGCACGCCGCAAATCTATCACGATCCTATCGCCGAAAATCTTCCATTTCTTTCCACAGGCCTCTTCTGGCATAATTGATTGTGCACCCCACCTGCACCATTTTTCAAAAACAATTTAGAGCGAGGAAGAGATGCCAGCGAAGTACATCTTTGTGACAGGCGGAGTTGTGTCTTCACTCGGCAAGGGATTGGCCGCGGCTTCGATCGGCTGCCTGCTGGAGAGCCGGGGGATGAAGGTCAACTTGATGAAGTTTGATCCATATCTCAACGTCGATCCGGGAACGATGTCGCCGTTTCAACACGGCGAAGTCTTTGTAACCGATGACGGCGCCGAGACCGACCTGGATCTGGGCCATTACGAGCGCTTCACCCACGCCAAGCTCTCTCGCGACAATAATTGGACGACAGGGCGGCTCTACGAGCAGATCATCGCGAAAGAGCGGCGTGGCGATTACCTGGGCAAGACCGTGCAGGTGATTCCGCACGTCACCAACGAGATCAAGGCCGCGATGAAAAAGGTCGCGCAGGATGTGGATATCGCGATCGTGGAGATCGGCGGGACAGTGGGTGACATCGAGTCGCTGCCGTTCATGGAAGCAATCCGACAGATGCGGCAGGAGTTGGGCCGCGAGCACACTTTATTTGTACATGTGACCCTGGTGCCGTTCATTGCGGCGGCGCAGGAATTGAAGACTAAGCCGACGCAGCATTCGGTGAAAGAGCTCCTGAGCATCGGAATTCAGCCCGATATTTTGCTGTGCCGCACCGATCGTTTTCTTGCGAAGGATATCAAGTCGAAGATTGCGCTGTTCTGCAACGTCGCCGATGAGGCCGTGATCACGGCGAAGGACGTGGCTTCGGTGTATGAAGTCCCGTTGGTGTTCGCCAATGAAGGCGTGGACACCTTGGTGTTGAAATATCTGCACATGGAGGCGAAGGATCGCGATTTGTCGAAGTGGGAAGACATCGTGCATCGCGTCTACAACCCGAAAGATACGGTGACCATCGGGATCGTAGGCAAATATGTGGAGTACGAAGATTCCTACAAGTCGCTTAAGGAAGCGCTGGTGCACGGCGCATTGGCCCACAATCTGAAACTGCAGATCAATTGGATCGAGGCGGAAGGACTGGAAAGCACAGACGGCGACAAAAGTTACGAAGCGCAACTCGAAGGCTATGACGGAATCCTGGTTCCCGGCGGGTTCGGCAAGCGCGGCATCGAAGGGATGTTGCTGGCAATCCGGTATGCCCGGGAGAAAAAAGTCCCATACTTTGGCATATGTCTGGGCATGCAGACTGCATGCATCGAATTTGCCCGCAATGTGGTGGGGCTGGCCGAGGCGAACTCAAGCGAGTTTGATCCCGCCACGCCACATCGCGTGATCTACAAGCTGCGCGAGTTGCGCGGCGTCGAGGAACTGGGCGGAACGATGCGGCTGGGAGCATGGCCTTGCAAGATCGAGCCAAATACGCTCGCCCATACCATCTATCAAAAGCTCGAGATCAGCGAGCGGCACCGGCATCGTTACGAGTTCAACCGCGAGTACGAAGAGCCGATGGTTGCGGCAGGACTGCGAATCTCTGGCTCGACGCCGGACGGGACCTACGTCGAAATGGTGGAATTGGCCGATCATCCGCATTTCATTGGCTGCCAGTTTCATCCCGAGTTCAAGTCGAAGCCTCTGGAACCGCATCCGCTGTTCAGCACGTTTGTAGGCGCGGCCTATGAATATGGATTGAAGCGCCGTGCGCAGAAAGAGACCGCGGCCGTCGAGATGTTTCATCGGCCCGAAAAAGTACGGATATAAGTCATCACGGATTTTCACGGACGGATTGCTTTCCCATAGTGGCATTTTGATCTGTGCAAATCCGTGGCCTTCATGTTCGTCCCTGATGACCACTTCCTTCCAAGTCGGTGATATTCATATTGGCTCGGGCGGTCTGTTCCTGATTGCCGGGCCTTGCGTGATCGAAAGCGAAGAGCACGCGATCCGAATGGCGGAGATTGTTAAAGGAGTGACGCGGGCGCTCGAGTTTCCCTTCATTTTCAAAGCCAGTTATGACAAAGCGAACCGCACTTCCATCCGCAGTTTTCGCGGGCCGGGATTGAAAGAGGGGCTCCGTATTCTGAAAAAGATTAAAGAACAACTCCAAGTGCCCGTGCTGACGGACGTGCATGAGGCCGCTGATGTCGGCAAGGTCGCCGAAGTCGCCGATGTTTTGCAGATTCCGGCATTTCTCAGTCGGCAGACCGATCTGGTAGTGGCCGCCGCGCTGAGCGGACGGCCGGTGAATATCAAGAAGGGGCAATTCAATTCGCCCTGGGATATGCGACACGCGGTCGAGAAATGCCGCGACGCCGGCAACACTCAAGTTTTCCTAACCGAGCGCGGAGCGAGCTTCGGATACAACAATCTGGTCGTCGATATGCGATCGCTGGCGATCATGCGAAAGTTTGCCCCGGTCGTGTTCGACGCGACCCATTCGGTGCAGTTGCCTTCATTGCAATCGGACGGCAACGGTCCGGCGGTAAGCGGCGGGCAGCCCGAATTCATTCCGCTGCTTGCGCGCGCAGCGGTAGCCGCTGGAGTGGACGGAGTCTTCATGGAGGTCCACGACAATCCGAAGGAAGCTAAGTCGGATGGAGCGAATGCGCTGGAGTCGACCAAACTGCGCACACTGTTGAAAGAATTGCTGGCAGTAAAGAACGCGCTGATCACCGCGCGCACTACACCGTGAGCTGCCGTGAATCCGTGAAGAGAAAATGACGGCTGACTGCCCGCCGTTTTCTTTCCTGAGCAATACTGTAATTCCCGCGAAAAGGTGGCCTAGCAAGTCGGCTCTCGATGCCTGCCGATGTATCTCATCCACTATGTTAGATTTGAAATGTTTACCGATGAAGCACATTGCCAACTGGGCTTTGAACAGTGCCGCACTGCGAGGGGCGAGCTTTGCGGATGTACGCGTGATCGCGCAACGGAGTCGCTCGCTTACCACCAAGAATGGGAAAGTCGGCAGCGCGTCCGACGCAGAGTCGGTAGGCATGAACGTGCGGGCCATCGTCGATGGGGCTTGGGGATTCGCGGCTTCCGCGGAACTGGCACGTGGCGCTGTCGAGGCAACAGCTGCCCGGGCCGTGGACATCGCTCGCGCTTCGGCCAGAGTCAAGCGGGAGGATGTTCGGCTGGCTGCGGAACAGCCTGCCGTTGCGGAGTGGAGGACCCCCTACAAAGTGGATCCTTTCACGGTCTCCGTCGAACAAAATATTGATCTGCTGTTGAAGATTGACGGGGAGTTGCGTTCGGTTGCCGGAATCACTCTGGCGGAGGCGAACCTGAATTTTAATCGCGAAGAGCAATGGTTTGTGTCCTCCGAAGGCGCGGACATTCATCAGATCAAGTTTTCGACAGGATCTGGATACGCGGCCTATGCATTTGCCGGGAGCGAAATTCAGAAGCGATCGTATCCCAACTCTTATGGCGGACAGTGGCAGAACAAAGGATACGAACTGATCGATGAGCTGAAGTTAGTGGAGAACGCCCGCCGCATTGCGGAAGAGGCGGTCGCGTTGCATCACGCCGATCAATGCCCGGAAGGAAAGTTCGACATCATTCTCGACAGTTCGCAACTCGGGTTGCAGATCCATGAGTCGGTGGGACACCCGATTGAACTGGATCGCGTGCTGGGAATGGAAGCCAATTTTGCGGGGACATCGTTCCTGACGGTCGACAAACTGCGCAAGTTGCGCTATGGGAGTGAACTGGTAAATGTGGTCGCAGACGCGCGCCAGGAGCATGGTCCCGGGCTGGGAACCTTCGGCTTTGACGACGAAGGAGTCGCGGCGCAGTGTACGCCGATCATCACCAACGGGTTGTTCACGGGCTATCTAAGTTCGCGCGATACCGCGCACACTATCGGTGAGAATCGATCGGGTGGAACCTTGCGCGCCGAAGGATGGAACCGTCTGCCAATGATCCGCATGACCAACGTCAGTCTGCTGCCCGGGGAGAAACCTCTGAACCTGGAGCAGTTAATCGCCGCGACCGACCACGGCATTCTTATGCAGACGAACCGCTCCTGGTCGATTGACGACAAGCGCTACAACTTCCAGTTCGGTTGCGAGATTGGGTGGGAGATCAAGAATGGCAAGCGCGTTCGCATGGTGAAAAATCCATCGTATTCGGGCATCACAACGGAATTCTGGAATTCGCTGGATGCGATTTGTTCACGCGATGAGTGGACTCTGTGCGGGACGCCGAACTGCGGCAAGGGCCAGCCACAGCAGGTCATGGGAACCGGTCACGGGGCCGCGCCTTCGCGGTTTCGGGGGATCCAGGTGGGGAGTGCATTTAAAGGAAGTTAGTCAACGATGGAGACCCGAATCAGGGAATCGCAAAACGATTTTGATGCTAACCGAGAACCAAGCCTCCGATATTTTCGACCGTATTAAGAAGTTCTCGACCGCGGATGAGGTCGAGGTACTTTTCTCTGGCGGACGGTTTGCGCTGACTCGCTTCGCCAACAGTTCCATTCACCAGAACGTGGCCGAGGAAAACCATGTGGTCTCGGTACGTAGTGTTTTCGCGGGAAAGACCGCGAGAGCTTTCACCAACAAGTTTGATGACGAGAGTCTGCGGCAAGTCGTACGCTCGGCGGAGAGTCTGGCGAAAGTGCAGCATCCGGATCCCGATCTGTTGCCGATGCCCGATGCGCAGGAAGCAGCCGGCCGTACGAGCGAGTTACCCATCCCCGTACCAACGCCCTCTCGGTATTTCGAGCAGACTGCGAGCATCACTGCTGAGCAGCGTGCCGGGGACGTCAAGAGAATCGTGGGTGTCGCGGGAAAACACAAGCTCACGACCGCCGGAGTTTTCTCCAGCGGAGAATCTTTTGAGGGCATCTTCAATTCGCGCGGGTTGAGCAAGTGGCATACGCAGACTTCGGCTGAGGTTTCCATCACCATGTTGGCAGCGGACTCTTCCGGCTGGCAAAAGGCAAATTCGCCGGATGTCGCGAAACTCGATCCGCTGCACCTGGGAGAGGTCGCGGCGCAGAAAGCTGTCGATTCGGCGCGTCCTCGCGAGATTCCGGCAGGGAGATACACGGTTATTCTCGAACCTGCGGCTGTGCTCGACATTGTGGGCTTCATGTTCTGGGATTACTCAGGCATGTCGATTCTCGACCAGCGGTCGTTTCTCACTGGGCGAATCGGTACAAAACTATTTGGCGACAACATTACGATTTGGGACGATGCGGCGCATCCCCTGCAGGCGGGTTCCCCTTTCGATGGAGAGGGTGTTCAGCGGCAGAAGGTGGGGATGGTTGAAAACGGGACTGTGAGGCGAGTGGTCTACGCGCGGTCAACGGCCGAGAGAATGAAGCACTCGGAACAGAAGGCTAAGGTTGGTCCGATTGCAGCGACGGGTCACGGCTTCGCCTTGCCGAACGAGATGGGAGAGATGCCCCTAAACATAGTGTTCGCTCCGGTGCGCGATACCCAGACGGTCGAGCAGATGATTGCTTCCACCGAACGCGGAGTCCTGGTGACGCGACTCTGGTACATCCGCGAAGTTGAACCCTTCGAGAAAATGCTGACCGGAATGACTCGGGACGGGACGTTTTACGTGGAGAACGGACGTGTGCAGGGTGGAATCAGGAATTTCCGCTTCAATGAGAGTCTGATTCACCTGCTGTCGAATGTGGAGGCAATGAGCGCGCCCGTCAGGTCCTGCGGCGAAGAGTCATTCGACATGGTGGTTCCGGCGATGAAGGTGGGGGAGTTTAATTTCACTGAAGTGACGAAGTTTTAAGAAAGCCGTCAAACCTTGCGTTCGGCATTCCTCGATTTCTAAATGCGTTTCTGTCCGGCATTCGCCTTGAATTGGCCGGGTTTTGACGGCTGGAATGGGCTGTTTTAGGCCCCGAGTTTGATCTTGTCGACCCCTCCTAATTCACTCAAAGAAAAGCAGTTAACCCCATTTGTTCAATGACTTCGGTAACTTTGTCGGCCGGATTCCCGGGTGTACGCTGCCTTGAGTTGAATGAAAGTCCGGAAGGCGCAACGGCGCGGCCGGAAGGAAAGGGATTCTTAGCGTGGCAGCCGAAGGCACAGCACCGACGACCGACAAAACGGCGAGCGTAGGGCACTACGAAGATATGCAGAGTGCGCCGCGCTTTCCGTTGCATCTTGCCGCCTCGGTCAAAACACACGACAAAGCATTTTCGGCAGAGACGGAGAACATCTCCTCCAACGGCGTGCTGTTTGCGATGGACAATGACGTTCCGGTGGGATCGCTGGTGGATTTCACGATTCTATTGCCGGCCGAAATCGTGGGTCTCCGACGGAGTGTGCAAATCGACTGTCGCGGCCGAGTCGTGCGCAGCTTCGAAGATCAAGGCCGGCGCGCCGTAGGCGTAGTCATTGATGAATACCATTTCGAGCGAGCGTAGTCGCAAGGAACCGAATGGCCACCATTCCAGTTAACGCGGAAGAAAAACTCGGAGCCGGAGAAGACGGCGGCAAAAGCCAGTTCGTCCGAGTGATCCTGGCCGACACCCAAGCCATCTTTCGCGCCGGCTTGCGCAAGGTCTTCGCGCTCGAAGACGACATCCGCGTCGTTGGCCAGGCAGAGACGCTGGCGCAAACTCAATCTGCCGTAGCGAAGTTTTCCGCTGATGTACTGATCTTCGAGGCAGCCCTTACCCCGAATCCAGTGGAGGCCGTTGCCAATCTGATTCGCCAGACCCCGCAATTGCTTATCGTGGTTGTCACTCCAGGTGCCGATCAAGATTTGACTTTAGAGTTATTCCGCCGGGGTGCACACGGCATTGTGTCGCGCGAAGTGGAACCCGAACTGTTGGTCGAGTGCCTGCGCAAGGTGGTAGCTGGCGAAACCTGGCTCGACAGCCAGGGCGTGCGTTGGGTAATGGACGCTTATCGCAACCAGAATAACCGGCCGACGGGCTCGCGTCCGAAAGTGCAATTGACGCCCAAGGAAATGCTCATCGTTTCCTGCGTTACCCAGGGCATGAAGAACAAAGAGATTGCGTTGCGTGTGGGCACGACCGAACAGGTTGTGAAGAATTACCTGCGCAAAGTGTATGACAAGCTTGGCGTGGCTGACCGTCTGGAATTGGCGCTCTATTGTCTGAATCATCACGTGGTGGACAATACGAAGGTCCCGCCTCTGCCAGTCTCTGCTGCAAATGGCAATCTCGCAAAGGCCGCGGCGGCTGGTGCATCGTCCCCCGGCGATTCTGCCGCATCCACCGTAGTATCCGCGGTGAACCCGGAGTCTACCGAAGAACTTTCTTGAGAGTTAGCCATTCCTCGTCCCCATCCTTTCAGGTTGCGGTTTCGACAACTTCACCCATAGAATTGAGGAGTAACCGCCACGCGAATCGTCAAGACTTGCGCGAGTGGAAACTTCTGTAAGAGTCGTTCCCTCCAACTGATCTTCGCCGGAGAGATGGCCGAGTGGCTGAAGGCGCACGCTTGGAAAGCGTGTTTACTCGAAAGGGTAACGTGGGTTCGAATCCCACTCTCTCCGCCAGTTTTCTTTCAACGAGTCACGAGCAACGCGAGCTGATAGCGTGCAATGGGGTGCAACGTGAGTACAATGTTGCATGGCCCTCAACCTTTATCGACGCCACCGCAAGGAATGTGAAGGCTCCCGCGCCCGTGAAACTAGAAGAACTCCGGTCGCCAAAGAGTAGCCGCCGACAAAACTCAAACAACTACTAGAGGATACGCCTTCTACTTTCGTCGTCTGGAAGAATTACTAGTCTTGTTCGGAGACAATTTCACGACCCTGCTGTTGCGCCATATGTAGACGGGGAGGCCTAAACGGGTGTGCTCGTCGATGGCCTTAGCCACTGCGACCTTAAAGGCAATTTCGGCCCGCTTCTCGATCGGTAACCGTAATACTTCTCTTGAAGGCTTGCTCATGTTTGACCGTAGCGCTTGACCAGGGCAGTGTAGGTGCTTCTGTCTATTATACGGATCGTTTCATCCCTCTCGAACGCAATCACGTTGGGGATTTCGCCCGAGTTGTCGAACAGCGTCCAAACCCTTGCCAAGGGCCGATAATGCAGCAGGAAATTTTGCATGGACCGATCGAAACGCCGTCGGATGACTGGTTCGGGCACATCGTGTCCGCCTCTTGAAACTCGTTCTTTGACTCTCGACAGCGCAAGATCCACGCTCTTAAGCCACAAAAAAGAAGAAATGAATGTCGTAGCCTTCGGCCTTGAGTTTTCCGAGCAAAGTCAGATGGCTTCGGCCTGACAGCGTAGTTTCGAAAGCGAAGGAAACGCGCCGTGCGGCAAATGATCGGATCTCTCCAAACATCGTTCTGCCTGCTCGTAGGGCGGCAGTCTCAGGCGAAAACGGCGCCATTCCTTGCGCGATCAAGTCAGCATTGACGAAGTTCTTGCAATCCGCGTAGTTGGGAAGAAACTCCCGAGCGAAGGTTGTCTTGCCAGCACCATTCGGGCCCGCAATGATGTAAAGCTCCATGAGGTTTCTATCCTACCGAATCTCAGCGCCTCGTTCCGATCAAGGCCGGACAAAACGGGTTTTGAGGAGTCTGCCTAGTGTAAAAAAGGGTTCTGCTGGCTCATTTTGCACCAAGAGGGAAGTGCTCGGTCGGAGGAACCGAGCGACGACCTCGACCAGACGGGGGAGCGTTCTAGGCGGACCCGTAAAACAAAGGCCCAAGAATCAGGAGCGGCAGCAATAGCTGGAAATGCTGGACGCGAGATTCCAACTACAAGCAGCGCAGGTCCGCCTGCTTCGTCAGACAGAGCGATTCGAAGACTGGGCGCAGTCAGTCGCTCATACTCGGCATAGGGTCGTCTTTGACCAGAATGGCAACTCTGCGAAAGCTGGCAGAACGCTGGTGGAGGAGAAGGCTACCGGGGCCCCGCATGCACTGGAACGTTGATCGCAGCGACTCACGCTGACAACTGTCAGGCGGCATACTCGGGGGGGGAGGGGAAGGTTACACCGGACCCATGTGCACACCGCCCGCGGGCGACCAGATGACAATTGTTATGGACTTGAAGAATGCACACGTCCAGCACAAAAATCATCGACAATGGCGCAATGGGATCTGTCGCGCGCGGACTCGAAAACAATTTCAGGACCTCATCCCGTCTGGCGTGCAATAGCGTGCAATGGTGCGCGGCGAGCGTGGTAAATTTGGCATCCGTGGCAATGTAGTTTCTATAAGTTATGGAAGCCGTTGGACCGGGCAGGGTCCGAATCCCACTCTCTCCGCCATATTATTCAAAATAAACGAGTTATTAGGATTCCAGGACCCACTTTCAGGGCCTCTTTTCGTGTTTGGAATGAGTGACATGCAGTTTTGCAACGCCCATCTGCGTGCCGTTAAGCCTAAACCGACTGATTGGGAATCAGTTTTCGATGCCAAGGAGGAATTTTGCAGACCCAGGTCGGTGCGCCCCCTTCTGGAGCGGCCGAACAAAAAGCCACACCGTACGTCGCGCCGATTGCGGCTCATGGCTTGCAGGTTCGCTGCTCAGCTCCTAGGGCCCTGGGCGGCGGCCGACAACGCGTGTCATTCCCGCGCAGGCGGGTAGGGGTTCAGTTCACGGCGCCATCACGCGGTCTGCACGTTCCTAATCGTGATCTCGGCACTGTGGAACACGTCAACTCTAACGGCGACCTTGGAATCCGGATGGACTCCAATCCTATGGGAACTTAGGCCTGGCCTGAACGCTGATTTCTCCGTCATTCGAGATTTTTATTTCTTGATGGGGAGCCTTGCAATTATCGCCGAGTTTTCTCACCCGAAAACCTGCTCCCATTTTCCAATGCAAGACCCCGCTCCATACACAGTTTGGTCCCTCGGTCGGGTACGGGTCTGAGTATTCCGACTGGAACTGCCCTTGAACACGGACCGTAGCTTCCGCCGAACCAGTCTTCTTGCGGATGAGCGAAGCGGTAGCCTCGAGAAACTCATGTCCGCAACCCCCGTACACGGAACTGTTGCCGGCAAGGCGCACCGCGTTCGCGATAAGCTTCCCGCTTACAGCTTCGAGGCCAACCCAGTAGACAATGCGCGGGTTATTCTGATCGTTCTGAGGGGCCGTAACAATCACGTCGAACGCGCTAAAACCCGGTCGCTGCTCAAGGATGTGTGTGCGGTAGGCATCGTGTGCAACGGGGACGTAAGGAGAAAGATCTTCCAAATCGTTTACAGTGAGGGGAACAACTTCCTCCTCGCCGAAAACCCTCTTGAATTCGTCGGTCTGCTCGCCAGCAATTCCCCACTTGGGAATCGACTGGATCACCGGCTTGTCGTTGCCGTGCAAAGTGACCACGGAAAGATGCGCATTCATCATGTCTCCAGGGCCTGCGCTGGCAAATACGAATATTTCACGGTCGGGCATTACGTTCTTGAGGCGCTGAAGAAGAGTCGTCGAACCCAATGTAATCGAGGGGAACTGCTGGGAATAAGCATTCGAAACAAAGGCGTCGTTTGTTTCAGTCGTGTGGTTGTCTCGAATCCTAAGTGCGAGTTGACCCACATCTGCAAAAGCCTCGGCGTGATGCGCAGATGGTTTGACTGGTTTGCTGGAGAGCAAATAGAACTCTGACTGCGCGGTACGCGCTGCGTGGGGACTGCCGTACGGAGTCGTCAACGTGCAGTGAAAATCAGTCGCAGCGGCATCCCATGAACATTCAACCGCGTCGTGGCCCTCCCAAGCCTCATCCTGCGCGGAGCATGCGCCACCGATTGGCTCGAAAGTCTTGCACGTCATTACCGTAATAATCTCCGGCGTACCTTTGCGCAAATCGAGAAGAAGATGATGATCGATGGTTTCGGTCTGATATACCCCGCTGGAGTCGTGCTGATAAACGAGATGAAAAAGGGGCATTTTGGTGTCGGGCGTAGCGAACTGGAGATGTAGCCATCCGGCCATTTCGTCAGACTCTGAAGATACCCCCTCCTTTGGACTTGTATCGGATGGACTGCTGTCCGACTCGTGCAAGCTCCATCGTTGAATGAAGAGAGATTCGTCGGACTCTTGCTCCACGTTTGCAACCTCAAACCAGCGCTCAACCTTCGGCCCAACCACATGAACTGCGAGCGCGAGTCGGTCGGTTGAGTTACTCATCGCGCCCTGGTCGTAGCCTTCACGACTGGGCACGGGCACATGCCAGCGGTAGAATTCCACGCGCGTGAACCCAGTCGTTGTCGCGTCGAATCCATCAAACCGGACGGCGGTGCGTGCTTTCCATTGCTGGATGGCGTCTGCGGAAGTAAGCTCGTCGAATCTGAGATGCTCGTCGTCGAATTCCGCGCGTAGCTTAGGGTCGCAACTGAATTGGCCGGGCGCGTTTGTTTGAGCAACCGCGCACCCAGGCAGGAGAAAGAGGGCGATCCAGAGCAGGCCATCCATCTTCATAGAGTGAAGTCCAGTGCCTAAATTGGAGGTGGTCAGGAATCGACCAAAGCAATTTTATATATTTCTGACGGGGTGGTCACGGTCCCCAAACCGACTTCTGACCCGGAGTAACTGGTTAGCCGGTCACCCGGACAAAGTGAAATTTATCTGAGCCTAAATTCAATGTCGACGATGCAGGAATGTACAATCGGCGCGTTCTAGATTTGACGAGCGGGAGAGTATATGCGCGTTCTTCTGGCGGGTCCGGACTTTGAGGAGAATCTTTCCATCCGATATTTAGCATCTTCACTGCAGGCGAAGCGGCACGAGGCGTTATTGGCCGTGTTCAATTCGGCGGACGATGTGGAGGCGGTCGCCGAGCAGGCAGGCGAGGCGGAGATCGTCGGACTGTCGGTTTGCTTTCAATCGCGCGCACAGGAATTTCTCGCCTTGGCACGCCGGATCAAACAACTCCATCCTGGAAAACTGATTGTGGCGGGCGGACATTACGCTTCGTGCGCAGCCGAGGCGCTGATGGAGCACCATTCCGAACTCGACATCATCGTGATTCACGAGGGAGAGCAAACACTGGGGGAGATCGTTGCGGCTGCTGCGAACCTGAAGGATGACTTGCCGAAGATTACTGGAATCGCGTACCGGGAAGATGGCCAGGTTCGATTCACGCCGAAACGCCGAACGCTGGACGACCTGGATACTTTGCCGTTCCCCGAGCGGTCCGGGCGGATTCACAGCATTGCCGGAGTGCCCACCAGCTTTCTGATGGGAAGCCGCGGATGCTATGAGAACTGCGCGTACTGCTGCATCACAACCCTGCACAATCTGGCGCCGGGCAAAAAATTTCGCCAGCGCAGTGTGGAATTGATCGCCGACGAGATGGCGCAGCTCTACGGCGAGCGGGGGACGCGGCAGTTCGTATTTCACGACGACAATTTCCTGGTGCCGTCGGTGGCGCACAACCAGGCGCGAATCGAGGGATTCGACAAGGCGTTCAAGAGCCGCGGCATGGACGATATCGCGCTCCTGATCAAGTGCCGCCCGGCTGATGCGAATCGGGACGTACTGGGTAGATTGAAGGAAATGGGTCTGGTACGCATTTTCATGGGGATTGAATCGGCCACGGAGGCGGGCCTTCTCACATTGGATCGGCATCAGACCGTGGGGCAATCGATCCGCGCTCTCGATACCTGCGGCGAACTGGACGTTTCGGCCCAGTTCACAATCATGACGTTCAATCCCGACGCGAATTTGAATACGTTACGGACCGACCTTGCCTTCATGCGAAGGTTTGCGGGAAACCCATTGAACTTCTGCCGTGCCGAAATCTATGAAGGTACGCCTCTGGAGAAGCGGATGGTGGCGCTAGGACGTGCGCGCGGCGACTATCGCGCCCGGGAATACAGCATGGACGACCCGGTAGCGGACCTCGCGTGTACCATCTCGCTCGATCTGTTCCACGACCGCTGCTGGGGTGACGGCAGCCTGATGCAGAAGACGATTGGGCTTGATCACATGATCGCTGTGCGGAAGCGGTTTCACGGCCGCGACGACTTGTGCGAGCGGGCACACGCTTGGGTGCGGGCGGTGAATCTCGACACGCTTAACCTTCTCGATGAAGTGATCGAATTGAGCGCAGCGGGGGTGGGAAAGATGGATGCCGCCGCTCTGCGAACGGTCCATGCTCTGAGGGAGCGTGAGGTGCGTGCGCGAAATCACTTTCTATTGCAAGGGCTCGGATTGAAAACCGAACTGGACGAATTCCGTTTACCAAGTCGAACCATTTCCGCCGGAAGCGCATCGCGATTCCGATTGGGTCGCCAAGTTGCGGCAGCCGTGCTGGCGATCGGAGTGCAAGCGACGTTGTCGACCGGCCAGGGGATGGCGGAACAAACACCGGGGCCGACGCAACAAGTAGGAGCCGAACAGGAAAAATGTTGCACGCTCAGCGGGATTGTGACCGACGCGTCCGGGGCCGTCATGCCAAACGTGTCGATTACGATTACAAACACCGTCACGACTCGTCAAATCCCCCTGACGACCGACAAGACTGGGCAATACGCGGCGAAAGATCTGGAAAGCGGCAAGTACGACGTCGCGGCAACGGCGAATGGATTCAAGACAACGGTCGTGAAGGGTGTCGAAGTCAATGCGGGCAAGGCGGCGCGGGTGGACGTCCGCCTCGAAATTGGCAGCTGGGGTGGATGCTGCGAATATGCCGCGGCTCCAATGAAAGCAATTCCACAAACGGACTACGTCCTCAAAAACAAGCCTTTCACCTACAGCGTCGGGGAAGCCGAGGACGGCCGCACGCTGAAGGGACTCGCAAAGCTGGTGTATGGCGACACAAAGATGTGGATACAGATCTATGCGGCCAACCGGGATGTGGTGAACGACCCGAACCTGCTTGCGTACGGAATGTCGCTCACCATTCCGCCGTCACAGCGGCGTGTGCCTAAGCTGGAGGCGAAGGTTCTTCCGCCCTACCCTGCGGAAGCTGCCAGCGAGCATGTGCATGGCGACGTAGCCATGGATGTCACACTCAACGACGACGGTACGGTGCAAGAGGTGAAAGTCATTGAGGGCAATCCATTGCTCAATAGCGCAGCGACCGATGCTGTGAAGCTATGGAAGTACCGGCCGCTTACCGTGCACGGCAAGCTAGTGAATAGGGTTGTCGTCGTGCTCACGTTCGACAAGAACGGAAAAGTGCGTTAAGTTCGGGGCAAAGCCAATTAAGCTCCTATTTCTGGCGGCGTCTTTGGCCGCAACGGACCTTATGTACGCAGCACTATGCAGAAACAGGCCTGTGGGAAGTTGTGAGAAGATTGTTGGTTACTCGGAAGTTGGAACCCTGAATCGGACACAAGCCATACAGACTTGGACCTGCCTCGTCAAGAAGCGACACAGGGTAGAACATCAATGTTTCCGGCCACCTTCAGATGCGCTTTTCAAGTGACCACTGAGCCGTGATCCGTTTGTGATCCGTTAGCAGTGCTTACCACTGTCTTCCATCGCTTTTACGGTGCCCGCCGTGCGCTCTATGTTGTTGAAACTACGTTTTCGAGTAAATTCGAATCCCACTCTCTCCGCCATATTATTGAAAATAAAAGATTTACTAGAATTTAGGGCCCACTCTCAGGGTCTCTTTTCGTCTTTGGAATGAGTCACATGCAGTTTTGCAGCCCAGCTGCGTGCCGTTAAGGTTAAACCGACTGCTAAATCGATTCATACAAGCCGACTTGTCGCTACCGATCTGGCACGCTTCCCAGAAGCTCGTTTCTGGATAACTTCCGGACACCCGACATCCATGTAAGTCTTTTGTCAAGCCCCATGCGGCAGCAGATGATCGTAGATCCAGCCCGTGAAAATCGTCGCTTCCATGGCTACCGTCCAGGGTTGCGGAAGAGTCTTCATCCAACCGTCGAGTTCGCGTCGGGTTGCCCCGATCTGGCCTTCCCGGTGGACCTGACCGCTCATATCCTTGACGCAGCAACTGATCGTCTTCTTGTAAACATCCAGCCCGATGTAATACACAATGTCCCTTGAGGAGCCTCCGTGGTTGTTCTCTCAATCAACGTTCCCGTTGAGTTCAGCCTTTGTACACCACGCGCTAGTCACCGGACTTAGCATTCAAACAATCCGGAGCGAACGACTTCCAGCTAATTTAAAGGCGTTTTGAGCTCACTGAATCACGCTTCTCTTTTTCTCTTGACCCTCTGGGCTGGACTTAGGTAAGGTTCACCTAGAAGCAAATAGGGAAGGCGGAGGAGGCGTCTACTGCGCAAAAAGCCAGAACTGCCGCAGGGCACGCTGGATATGTTGGTCCTCAAAGCGCTGTCGCTGGGGCCCATGCATGGCTATGGCATTGGGCAGCGCATCCAGCAACTCGCGCAGGACATGCTGCAGGTTGAAGAAGGCACACTTTATCCAGCCCTCTATCGAATTGAAAATCGTGGCTGGATCGAGGGGGAGTGGGGCGTCTCCACGAACAACCGGCGCGCGCGTTTCTACAAGCTCACCAGAGCCGGCCGCAAGCAACTTTCGGTCGAAGAATCACAGTGGGAGTACTTGTCCCTGGCAATTAAGAAGGTCATGCAGGTCACATAGAGGGCACGGGTTATGGCAAATCTAAAGTCCTTTCTGCGGCGGCTTCAGACTGTCTGGCGTTCCGAGCAACTCCACAAGGAAATTGCCGAGGAGATGCGCTTCCATATAGACCAGCGCACCGCCGACAACATTCATCGGGGCATGCCAGCGGCAGAGGCTAGAAAGGAAGCAGAACAGCGCTTTGGGGGCGTGACTCGGATTCAGGAACAAGCCTATGAACTTCGTAGTGTGGGCTGGATCGAGTCATTTGTGCAAGACGTAGTCTATGGCTCGCGGCTACTGCGTAGAACTCCAGGATTCACATTAACGGCAGTTCTGACGCTGGCTCTGGGTATCGGTGCCAGCACCGCCATGTTCAGCATCTTGTATTCCGTGCTGCTTCGACCTCTTTCGTACCCGCAACCAGAAAGGCTCGTCAGCCTGGCGGAAAAGCACATTTCTGCCGCGAGCCGTGGACCGGTCTCCGCGGCGAATTTCTATGATTGGAGGGATCAGAGTGGAGCATTTTCCAGTGTCGCCGCTTATGCCGGCTGGTCGTTGAACATGACGGGAACGGATACGCCGGAGCGCCTCAAAGGCGCGCTGGTCAGCCCTGAATTGTTTGACGTGCTGGGCGTTCTGCCAATGCGCGGACGCACGTTCATGCCCGACGAAGATCAATCTGGAAAAAGCGATGTGGCGGTGGTGAGCAGCAAGCTGTGGGACCGGGTTTTCGGGCCGAAAGCACAACTCGACGGGCAGTCGGTTGTGCTGAACGGAAGCAGGACATCCATCATCGGAATCATGCCCGGGGACTTCGCGTTTCCTTCGCGGGAAATCGAGATTTGGGTACCACTGTCATTAAATGCTAAGAACCGTCAGAACCGCGAAGGAAAATGGCTGAATGTCATTGGGAGAATCAAGCTGGGGGCAAACGTTGCTCAACTCAGAGACAGCATGAACGTGATTGCTCAGCGCTTGCAGCAGAGTTATCCCAGCACGAATGCGGGCTGGAGCGTGGACGTGGTCCCGCTGCACGAGAACCAGACTGGCGGCCTGCGCAGCCGGATACTGACGTTGTTTGCCGCCGTCACTCTGCTGTTGCTGATCGCGTGTTCCAACGTTGCCGGGCTCTGGCTGACTCGGGGAATCCGGCGAAGCCGTGAGTTTGCCATCCGGGCTGCGATCGGAGCAGGCCAATCCCGCATTGTCCGCCAATTATTCACCGAAAGTTTGCTTCTCAGTCTGGCAGCAGGAACCTGCGGGCTAGCACTCGGATATTGGGTGATTCAAATTGTTCGCAGCACAATCCTCAGTACACTTCCGGCAACCATTGACATCGTAATGAACAGCCGCGTCCTGGCCTTTGGCTTGATGCTTTCGCTCGCGACCGTCGTAGTCTTCGGCCTGGTGCCGGCGTTGCGAGTCTCCCAAGTGAACTTACAGCATTCCTTAAAATCTGGTGGACAGACCGTACCCGGTTCGAGATTGACTGGACGCCGTTTACTGGTGGTCTCCCAAGTCGCCCTTTCGTTCGTGCTGTTGGCCGGCGCGGGCTTGCTGACAAAAAGCTTCGTGCGGCTGGTTTCGGTGAATCCAGGATTTGATACACACCAGATGCTCACCATGGAGATGAATCTGCCGCGCGCCCGTTACCGGACCAGTGCGCAGCATAGTGCTTTTCTGCAGCATGTGCTCGAGCGCGTCCGTCAGATCCCCGGAGTAAAGAGTGCGAGTGCAGTGAGTGATCTTCCTTTGCGCGGGAACAGTATGACCTTCAAAGTCCTGGAACAGGTCGCGCAGCGCGCAACCGGAGGGTCGTTGCCGGACGCGGGTGTCCGCTGGGTCTCGGACGATTACTTCGCCACCATGCGGATTCCGCTGCTGAGCGGCCGCCTTCTCGATAAGCACGACGCGGCGGATACTCCCTTGGCCGCAATGGTGAACCGCACGATGGCGAAGTATCTGGGACCGCGCGCAGCTGACGGAACGGTGAAAGTGCGCCTGGAGGAGGATCCACGCTGGTTTTCGATAGTCGGAGTCGTGGATGACATCAAGCAAATTGGTCTGGATACTGGCGAGGTGCCGGCAATCTATTTTCCGCATGCGCAGAAATCGGAGGATTGGCTGACTTGGATGACCCTGGTGGTGCGGACCTCGGTAAAGCCGGAGGATGAAGTGAATGCGATTCGCGCGCAGATCTGGGCGGTGGACAAAGATCAGCCGGTCTCGAATGTCGCAACCCTCGATCAGTACCTGTCTGAGTCCGTCGCTATCCCAAGGGTCAGCTCAGAGGTCGTCGCAGGGTTTTCACTGGCTGCGCTTACGATCAGTCTGGTCGGCCTTTATGGCGTGGTCGCCTATTCGGTCAGTCAGCGCAAACAGGAAATTGGTCTGCGCATAGCACTCGGAGCAAGCCATGGAAGCGTTTTGCGAATGGTTCTGGCAGACGGTGCAGGCCTGGCTATGGGCGGGATCGTACTCGGACTGCTGGGAGCGCTGATGGCAACCCGCCTGATCAAAAGCCTTCTTTTTGCGGTTGGTCCCGCTGACATCGCCACATTCATCACGGTTTCGGTGTTGTTGGCCGTCGTTGCATTCCTGGCCAGCCTGGCACCTGCCCGCAACGCTTCAAGAGTGGATCCCATGGTTGCGCTCCGGTACGAGTAGGAAATTGTTTCAGCAAGCGTGCGGCAGACCCGAGGATTTGTGCTCGAATGACGGGCTAAGCGGAAGTTATGCCCGGAACAGACTCTTGACGACGCGCGCCCGAAGTCGGCTTCGAGGAAACTTCACCACATAGCTAACGATAAACGCTAGTGTTGTATCGGATGCGCCCCATTCCAAGAACGCTGGTAGGTTCGGGACGTCGTGCGGGGCGCGTCCGATACAACTGTTTGAAGGAAGCCGCCGGTGGGGAGGCACTTATGCAAATTGAATGGTGTTGGGGTAATGGGAAAGGCTTCGGGAAGAGGGAGAGGAATTAACCACAGGGCAAAGAGGATTGGTTTGGTGGTAGGGTGCGTGGGGTTGGGGTGAGAGTTTGAGCGGAGGTTGGAGAGGGAGAGCTTGATTGAGGGCAAAAAGGGCGCACCACGCCGGCGGGTGGTGAGAGGCACGGAGTAAGGGAGATCGGAATTTTCGTATCATGCGGCGACTCCGGTGAGAGAGGGGGGAGAACGGAGTCGGATCTGGGCAGCCGTAAGTCTCTCGATGACCACCATGCGGCCGCCACACTTGGGACAGAGCCAAAGTGGGCTCGGTTCCTCGGCAGGGGAGGTTTTTGCTTCGGTCTGCGATGGCTGTACGGCTTCGAGTAGTCGAAAGCAAAGCGGCAGGAGAGTAGCCCGCCGCCGGTGGGCGAGGAAGCCAAAGTGGCGAATGCGGACAAAGCCTTTGGGAAGCACATGCAAGAGGAAACGGCGCAAGAACTCATCAAGGGAAAGGGGCATCAACTTCTGTTCATTGTTGTGAGCGGAGTCGCGCCAACGAAAGGTAACTTGGTCGTCGACCAAGGAGACGAGTCGATGGTTGGAGATGGCTACGCGATGGGTGTAGTGGCCTAAATAGCGCACCGCCTGGTCTGCATCTCCGGAGGGGGGTTTGGAGTAGACGTGCCAGTGGTGTCGGTATAGGGTTCGCAACCAGGCGGAGAAGGCTTTGGGGTGTGCGAGGGGTTTCAGGGTGCCATGGAAGCCAAGCTTGCCCTGACGGAAGTTGTGTTTTAGAGCCATGACAAACTTACGGCGAAAAACCTTTCGGAGCACGGGGATGGGAAGAAAGAAGCGAGAGTGCGATGGAACCCAACGAGAGTGATCGAGCGACAATCCGCCGGCGGGCACCACACAATGGGTATGGGGGTGATGTTCGAGCTGCTGATTCCAGGTGTGGAGCACACTGAAGAAGCCGATTTCGGCGCCGAGATGTTTGGGGTCGCGAGCGACTTCGAGGAGGGTTTCGGCGCTGCTTTGCAGCAACAGATGGTACAGGATTTTCTTGTTCTGTAAGGCGAGCGGTGCCAGTTCATGGGGTAGGGTGAAGACAACATGGACGTAGCGCGTGGGGAGAAGTTCCTTACGACGCGCTTCGAGCCAACGGTCGCGAGCGTTGGCTTGACACTTTGGGCAGTGCCGATCACGGCAGCTGTTGTAAGAGATGGGCGGACGGTACGCGCAGTCGGTGCACTCATCGAGATGCCCGCCCAAGGCGGCGGTGCGACAGCGCGCAATGGCCCGCAACACTTTGAGGTGTTGCCAGGTGATCCACCTGCGGCTGCGTTCGATGAAGCCGCGTCCCGCGGCGCGAACCAGATCGGCCACCTCGAGGGATGGCCGGTTCATCTATTCGCTCTGCGGTACCTTGTCTTTCAGCTGGAGCGAGTCCAGAGGACTCGCGGTTGCGTTGAGGTGCCGTTGTGAGAGATGGAGATAAATGGTGGTCTCTTTCAAATCGTGATGTCCCAGGAGCAGCTGAATGGTGCGCAGGTCAGCTCCGTTTTCTAGCAAGTGCGTAGCAAAGCAGTGCCGCAAAGTGTGCGGATGAACCCGGTTCTGAAGGCCAGCCCGCTGGGCAGCTTTATGGCAGGCATTCCACACTACCTTGGTGGTGATGGGATGATTGGCGGTGTGCCAGCGCCCGCCCGGGAATAACCACTCTGTAGGTTTACGTCTCAGCCCCCGCCAGTACTCTCGCAAGGCTTCCAACAACTTCGGACTGAGCATGACATCTCGGTCCTGACGACCCTTCCCGCCGCGGATGTGGATCACCATGCGGCGACTGTCGATATCGGGAATTTGCAAGCGAGTCAACTCGGCACGCCGTACCCCCGTGCCATAGAGCGTCATCAATACCATGCGATGAAACCGAGTCTGGGACGAGTCGATGAGGTGGGCAACTTCTTCTGGGCTCAAGATGCCGGGTAGGTGTCTCGTCTTCTTCGGATACGGTGTATCCGCCACGCTCCAGGCTCTCTTAATCGTCCGAGTGTAGAAGAACCGCAGAGCCGCCAGCCGTTGCGTTACGCTGGATGCGGCTAGCTTTCTCTCGCGGAACAGATACGCTTGATACTCGCGGATGTGTTCAGGAGTGAGCTGATCAGGAGGGCGTCGGAAATAACGCGCGAAATCCTCGATCGTCTGGATGTAGCTGTTTATGGTAGTCTGAGCGTAATTACGACGCTCGAGTTCTTCGAGCATCATTTTGCGAAGGTGGGTCATAGGTTAGCTCCTTATGACCCAACTTTATCCTCACACCACTGCTGCCGGCACCAGACACGCGAAAGCGTCTGCCGCGAAGCGGCTTCGTTCAAACGCGCTTGTGGCCACCGAATTATCAACGTCTATATGCTTGGCCAGAAACGGACTTGGCAGAAACGGAAATCAACCGCGATCTTCTCGAAGCCAACTTCTGGCCCGGCAATTGCCGATTAGCCTTGGAGTTGACCCGTGCCCGCGCAAGTCTGTTAACCCTCGAGTTTAGCAATAGACTCGCCTTGCCGACCTACGAACAGCGCGAACAGTCCAGATTTGGCTGCGACCAATTCCCGTTAGACTTTGACATTGTGATTCAAATTGCGGTGCGCCCTCCATCTACGGCGAGCTTCGCACCATAGATAAAACTGGAGTGGTCTGTCGCCAAGAAGACAATTGCTTCTGCTATTTCGTCGGCTGTAGCTGGACGACCCGCCGGTCCTTGAGCGGCCAACTGCTCAAGACCCTCGCCCATTGCATCCGTACCTTCCGTGCGGGTGGGTCCAGGACTAACTGCATTGACACGGACACCGCTCGGTCCATATTCAGCAGTCCAAACTTTAGTCAGGAGATTGATCGCAGCCTTGCTTGAACCATACAGACTCATCCCCGGCGCCCCGTAATCAGCAGCCATCGTTGACAGATTCACGATTGCCCCTTTTCCTCTTTTCGCCATCAGTGGCGCGAGTTCCGCCACCAGGAAATATGGCGCTTTCACATTTAGCGAGTAGACTCGATCAAACTGTTCTTCGTTCATTTCATGAGTGGGCCCGAACGGATAGATCCCCGCATTGTTGATCAGAATATCGACGTGGCCGCTTCCGAGTTCGATCGCTTTTTTTGCCACCTCGCGTGCACTGGCTGCGTCACGAAGATCCGAGGAAATAAAGTCCGCCCTGCCTCCTGCAGCACGAATTTCATCCAGCGTGCTGTTCCCGCGCTCCGCGCTACGCCCCACAACCAGAACATGAATGCCAAGCAGCGCGAGCTTCTTGGCTGTGGCGCGACCGATTCCGCTCGTTCCCCCGGTGATGAGTGCTGTCGAAGTACTGATTGTCATGTGCAAATCCCTCGCTAGCCGTGGTTATGACCTTTTATCCAGAAACGGACTTCGCGGAGATCGCTCCCGCCGCGTCCTTTTGCGATTGACTTGTTTTCGGTAGATCTCCTCGAAGCCGACTTCGGGACAACGTCGTCCGAGTCCGCCTGAAAACGTGAAAACGTAACTTCCGGTTAGCCCGTGATCCTGGCACAATCGCTGAGGCATCAGGTATGGCTGCATCCCAAGTTAGCTTCTCATTTTCACCGGCCCCTTCGGCGGAATCCTCGGTCGGTGGGAGTTGAGGGCGACGGCGGAGTTCTTTCTGTATTTCGATCACCCCCTGGGCTTCAGGCGCGAGGGATGATTGTTTCCACGGCATCGCAGAACCGATCGATCTCTGCCATTGAGGTGTAAACATTTGGGCTGACCCGGATGCCGTTGAGGCTGGGTGCCGAGATGGGGGTAACCAGGATGTTGTATTTGGTCAGGAGTGCATCGCTCAGCTTTCCGGGATCCATGGTTTCGAAGTGGATGGTGCCGAAGGCGCCGGAATGGTTAGGATCCAAGCCGACCAACATCCGGGCGCCAGGAAGTTTGCCCAAGCGTTCGGCCCAGCGTTGCTTCAAGTACCTGAGGCGTGTGAATTTTCGCTCGGCACCGATTTGCTCGTGGAACTCCAGCGCTTGCAGAATTGCATTATGCATGGCCGCGGGGTGCGTTCCGATTTCTTCGAACTTGCGGATATTTTTGTCCATCGATTCGGGCGCGGCCATCAGTGCCCAGTGCCTTGCGATGCGGTCCCTTCGTACGTACAACATGCCGGTACCGACGGGCGCCGATAACCATTTGTGCAGGCTGGCGCCGTAGAAGTCGCAGCCTAAATCGGGGAACTGGAAGGGCACGTGCGCAAAAGCATGCGCCCCATCCACGATGCTGGTAATGCCCCGCGCGCGTGCCAGTACACAGATCTCCTTGACGGGAAATATCTGGCCTGTCGTGAACACCACGTGCGAGATATGGATGACGCGGGTGCGCGGCGTGATTGCTTGTTCGAACAAGCGCACCAAATCACCGGTATCATTCACCGGTACGGCGAAGTCCAGTTGCTTGAGCACAATCTTTTCCCGGCGCTCACGCTGTTGCCACGTGGTGATCATCCGAGGATAATCCTGGCTGGTCGTAAGAACTTCGTCGCCGGGTTCGAGGTCAAGGCCAAACTGCGCGATCTGAAGGGATTCGCTGGCGTTCCGCGTGATGGCAATACATTCGGGATCGGCGTTCCACATGCGGGCAAGGCTTTTCCGTACGTCCTCGATACGGGGTTCCAAATCGTGCCACATGCGGTAACTGGGAAGCTGGTTGCTATAACGTATGGCTTCGATCTCAGCATCCAGGACCACGGCTGGCGCCGGCGCGACCCCGCCGTTGTTGAGGTTCACTAGCTTCGGATCGCGGACGTACGCGCTGCGGATCTTCTCCCAGAAGTTCTCGTCGCCCGCTACATCCTCCCGGGAGACACCTGCGTAGGCGCGGTTCAGCAGGGCAGCCAGCATTACCGCCTCTGCCCCGCACAGAAAATCACGACGGGTTACTTCTCTGTTCATATTCTGGAAACTCGCGCCAACAGCTTTGAATTGCCAGCATACATTATGCTGGCAGGTTTCCGGCCTGCGAACCAAAAGTCGTCTGGCACACCCCAAGACGATTCCTGTTCCAGGGGCAGCCGGATCGCAAGCCGTCCCGACTCGCCCCTCGGGACGCCGGCAGAACGAGAGTACCAATTCCCGTGTAGTCGGCTAACCGGAAGTGATCCAGAAACGGGCTTCGCGGAGATCGGGGCGCGAGCAGCAGTCAGCGGCACCACACTTCTCCCAAGCCGACTTCTGGCCAGCGTCAAAGTCCGCGATCAAGTGTCGCATCCGCTTCGCCGTGACTCAGGCAGAAGCAGCAATCGCAATCGCCACCTCTCTCCATCGGTAAACACTAGCCGACTTCACAGGACTGAGATCAGCGTAAAATGGCGGTCAGGCAAGGACCAACTCCTCAGAGCACAGGCATTCTTGAAATACGTGCAGGTGAAACGGCGACGCAGTAACTTCCTTCTACAGTCCTGCCTCAGGAGAATTTCGTGAGGCTTCAAACCGTACTCATTCTCCTGGTTGTTTTGCTACTGGCCAGAAAGTCACCTGCCCAGCAGGTCTTTGACAGTCATGTTCATCTCTGGGAAGGCGAGAAGTCACTCCGGCAATACGAGGCGGAGGCGAAAACAGCAGGGATTGACCTGGTAGGCTTTGGCGGCATGTGGTTCGGTGGGCCAAATCAGGCTTTGAGCGGGCATCCCGACGAGATCAGAGCAAGCAACGAAGCCCATTTCGCCCTTGCAAAGAAGCACCCGGAGATGCTCCCCATTTCGACGGTCCATCCATATGATGGCGCAGCTGCGATCGAAGAGGTCACGCGCGTCGCCGCCCTTGGTTTCAAAGTACTAAAGCTGCATCCGCACACGCAGAAATTCGACCCGTCGGACCCACGCGTGCTGGCCGTCGTCACTCGTGCTGGCGATCTGGGCATGATCGTGCTGGTGGACAACTTCAACATCATTCCGGGAGACAGCGAGAAACTGTTTAACCTCGCGCTTGCAGCACCAAGAACCAAGTTCATCTATGCGCATCTGGGCGGCATGAACTTCCGCTTCTGGAATGTGATACGGGCAACTCGCACGGCGAAGGGTTTGTATGCAGACAACATCTACTTCGACATTGCGGGAACGACAGTCTTGCTCAAAGACTCGCCGATCCGGGACGAATTCGTCTGGACGATCCGCGGTGTAGGTGTAGACCACGTCCTGCTCGGTTCGGACTTTCCTCAATTCACTCTTGCGGAGACACTCTCTGCGTTCGAGGAGCTCAATCTCACAGCAGAGGAGAAAAATAAGATTCGCTATCAAAATGCACGAACTCTGTTCGGCCGAACGCCCTGATATCTGCAGATGCCTGTTTAGTCGCCGGAGTGCCCAATCTCGGCTCGCTGATTTCACGCACCGAAACTTCCGGCATACATCTGCAGATGGACAGTTCTGTGAAACACGCATCGCACCCACCAAATGCGACTCGCTGAGTCCACTGGATTCGTAAAGCGGAGCCGACTTCAGATTGCCAAGACGAAACAGCGCGATGGGTCAGGGCCTGGGGCTCGCGGCCGTCTCGGAGGCCCGCGCTAGTGCTTGCGTGTCGACATACTCCCGGACGTTCGTCAATTTGCCATTCTGAATCGTAATGTCGAAAACCCAGTGGTCCTCGAACGTCCTGTTTGTGGCTTTGATTCTCCCAGTAGCGAAGCCGACGACCAGAACCCGGTCCCCCTGCGCTATGAACTCGGGGGGCTCTGGGTACGAAGTTTCCACCGTTTCGTTAGCCTTCTGAAGTAAGTTATTCAATCCAGCGTGCCCGCGGTGCGTGCCGGCCAGCGGCCAGTCCTCGCCCGGAATGATCCACTCAATATCTTCGGCAGACAACGCCAGCAGATCTTGACTGTCGCGGCGGCCGAGTGCCGCAAGAAAATTCTTCACAATCTGGACATTCTTTTCGGTGCTCATTGAAATCTCTCCTTTTCCTCTACATCAGGTGCGTCCGATCTAATCCGACGTTTCGGAACCATCCTTCTTCGGGCCAAATCGCACGGTCGTAGATTGATTACTGCTGCTTCTTGAACAAATCCTGGAAGATGAGCTGACCCCAAGTGCGGCCGCGTGCGTGCACCAGCGCGCCACCCTCGTTGAGCTTTCCCAGCTTGACGGGTGCGAACCCGAGTTGATTGGCCAAATCCGCTACGGGAGAGATCGCGTCCTCGTCATCGCTCGACAGAAAGACGACACGATGGCCCCCTTCGACGACTGGGTCGGTAGCCAAAATGGCTGCAACCAGGTGATTGAAACCTTTCACGAGCTTAGCGCCGGTGAAGGCCTTCGCGACGTAGGCGGAAGACAGGAGGCCGCCCAGCTCTTCAGGAAGAACTCCAAACGCGTTCGTCGCGTCGATGACCGTCTTGCCATTCCAGCTCGGCAGGGCCTTCGCAACCTCGCGATGTTCCCCGAACGGGATCGCCAAGATGATGGTGTCGGCCTCAAGTGCATCCTGCAGCGACCTGGCGACGACCGTAGGTCCAATCGCCCGAGCCTGCGGCGCCAACGCCTCAGGCGGCCGGCGACTCGCGACAGTCACGTTGATGTTTTTACGGGCGAACGCGTGGGCGAGGGCCTGGCCTATCTTGCCGAATCCGACAATCGCATAGCTCATAGTGCTTCTCCGATCCATGTTGATATTGATCTCAACCGCCGACTTCAGATGGCCGAGAAGCCGCCGTCGACATTCAACTCCACCCCGTTCACGAAGCTCGAATCGTCGGAAGCAAGAAACAGCGCGACCGTCGCGATTTCCTCAGGTTGACCCATCTTTCCCCGTGGGATCAGGGATTCGAACATCTCCTTCGCCTCCTTGGTGAGAACTTCCTCCTGCATCGGTGTGGCGATCGGCCCCGGACCCAGCACGTTCACCCGGATATTCCTGCCCTTCAGTTCGTTGAGCCACGTGCGTGCAAAGGAGCGCAATGCCGCCTTACTCGCCGCATACACGCCGAAACCAGGAAAACCCTTCACCGAAGCAACTGATCCGGTCATGATGATCGATCCACCTTCGTTGAACAGCGGCAATGCCTTCTGAACCGTAAACAGCGTTCCGCGCGTATTCAGGCCGAAAGTCACATCAAAGTGCTGCTCGGTAATCTTTCCGAGCGGTAACGCCTCGCCCCTGCCAGCGCTCGCGAATAGAATGTCGATCTTGCCCTTTTCACGTTTGACCGTATCGAACAGACGGTCGAGGTCGTCGAGATTGGCCGCGTCACCGCGCACGCCGGTCACGTTTCGGCCAATCAGCTTGACGGCCCGATCGAGCTGCTCCTGCCTCCGGCCCGTGATGAAAACGTAGGCGCCTTCTTCAACGAACCTCTTGGCGCTCGCCAGCGCCATGCCGCTCGATCCACCCGTGATGACTGCAACTTTTCCTTCAAGCTTTCCCATAATTACTCCCTTCGGAATGTGTGTAACATTCGATACAGTAGAGTAGAGTTCTTTGGTGGTGGACGAGAACTGCTTGAGAGTCCTAATATTTTGTCTATTCGTCCAAAAGATAGAGGCTAAGTTGGATTCGATAACAGACATCTTTAGAACGATGCACGTAACCGCTTTCGGTCTGCACAGGCTCGAAGCCACAGCCCCGTGGGGCATAAAACAGGAAAACCAGACCGAAGAAAAAGTCACTCCTTCCGACAAAAAGATGAAACCCACAGATTTGGCGCACTTCGCCATGCTTTCGCGCGGCAACTGCTGGCTGAGTGTGGAAGGGATTGCGGAGCCGATTCCCCTCACCGGTGGTGATTGCTTTTTACTGGCTAAGGGGACTTCGATTGTCTTGCGCGACAGCCCGCGAACACGTCCGAGGTGGAGCTTTCGCGAGATCGGGGCCAAGGCCAACGGCAATGTCGCTCTTTGTGGCGGCGGTGGCGCACCGACGACAATCGTCTGTGGATCCTTGAGTTTCGATCGCGCCAGCCTGAGGCCGATCACTCAGTTATTGCCGAACTTCATTTTAATGAAGGCCGATCAGGCACGCACGCTTGCTCTTCACACCACAGTTCAGGCGCTCGCGTCAGAGATGGAAGAACAGGCGCCGGGATCTGAAGTCGTCGCGAGTCGACTGGCCGAGGTTTTGTTTATCCAGGTACTCCGGGCGCATATCGCGTCGGGACCGGAACGCAACAAAGGATGGCTTCGTGCAATTTTCGATCCTCAAATAGGCGCTGCTCTGAGTGCCATTCATGACAGAGTGAATACACCCTGGACGGTCGAATCCCTGGCCGAAGCGGCGGGCATGTCTCGCTCCGCGTTCGCAGCACGTTTCAAAGAGCTACTCGGGCAAACGCCGCTGGAATACGTAACCGAGTGGCGGATGCAGAAGGCGATACAGCTACTTGAACGGCGTGACAAAAAGCTCCCAGAAGTCGCTCGATTGGTCGGTTACGAGTCCGACGCTGCGTTCAGTAAGGCATTCAAACGAGTTGTCGGGGTCAACACTGGTGAATACATCAAACGTGCTTTTGAAACATAAACCGTGAACTTGCCTTTGTGAAGCGTTCTGAGACAGAGTCGATGTAGCGATGCCAACGCCAAAGCTAAAAGGTCACCATGACCGTCTGTTCACTCCAAACGATAAGTCCCGAGAAACGCTAGTGTTGTATCGGATGCGCCCCATTCCAAGAACGCTGGTAGGTTCGGGACGTCGTGCGGGGCGCGTCCGATACAACTGTTTGAAGGAAGCCGCCGGTGGGGAGGCACTTATGCAAATTGAATGGTGTTGGGGTAATGGGAAAGGCTTCGGGAAGAGGGAGAGGAATTAACCACAGGGCAAAGAGGATTGGTTTGGTGGTAGGGTGCGTGGGGTTGGGGTGAGAGTTTGAGCGGAGGTTGGAGAGGGAGAGCTTGATTGAGGGCAAAAAGGGCGCACCACGCCGGCGGGTGGTGAGAGGCACGGAGTAAGGGAGATCGGAATTTTCGTATCATGCGGCGACTCCGGTGAGAGAGGGGGGAGAACGGAGTCGGATCTGGGCAGCCGTAAGTCTCTCGATGACCACCATGCGGCCGCCACACTTGGGACAGAGCCAAAGTGGGCTCGGTTCCTCGGCAGGGGAGGTTTTTGCTTCGGTCTGCGATGGCTGTACGGCTTCGAGTAGTCGAAAGCAAAGCGGCAGGAGAGTAGCCCGCCGCCGGTGGGCGAGGAAGCCAAAGTGGCGAATGCGGACAAAGCCTTTGGGAAGCACATGCAAGAGGAAACGGCGCAAGAACTCATCAAGGGAAAGGGGCATCAACTTCTGTTCATTGTTGTGAGCGGAGTCGCGCCAACGAAAGGTAACTTGGTCGTCGACCAAGGAGACGAGTCGATGGTTGGAGATGGCTACGCGATGGGTGTAGTGGCCTAAATAGCGCACCGCCTGGTCTGCATCTCCGGAGGGGGGTTTGGAGTAGACGTGCCAGTGGTGTCGGTATAGGGTTCGCAACCAGGCGGAGAAGGCTTTGGGGTGTGCGAGGGGTTTCAGGGTGCCATGGAAGCCAAGCTTGCCCTGACGGAAGTTGTGTTTTAGAGCCATGACAAACTTACGGCGAAAAACCTTTCGGAGCACGGGGATGGGAAGAAAGAAGCGAGAGTGCGATGGAACCCAACGAGAGTGATCGAGCGACAATCCGCCGGCGGGCACCACACAATGGGTATGGGGGTGATGTTCGAGCTGCTGATTCCAGGTGTGGAGCACACTGAAGAAGCCGATTTCGGCGCCGAGATGTTTGGGGTCGCGAGCGACTTCGAGGAGGGTTTCGGCGCTGCTTTGCAGCAACAGATGGTACAGGATTTTCTTGTTCTGTAAGGCGAGCGGTGCCAGTTCATGGGGTAGGGTGAAGACAACATGGACGTAGCGCGTGGGGAGAAGTTCCTTACGACGCGCTTCGAGCCAACGGTCGCGAGCGTTGGCTTGACACTTTGGGCAGTGCCGATCACGGCAGCTGTTGTAAGAGATGGGCGGACGGTACGCGCAGTCGGTGCACTCATCGAGATGCCCGCCCAAGGCGGCGGTGCGACAGCGCGCAATGGCCCGCAACACTTTGAGGTGTTGCCAGGTGATCCACCTGCGGCTGCGTTCGATGAAGCCGCGTCCCGCGGCGCGAACCAGATCGGCCACCTCGAGGGATGGCCGGTTCATCTATTCGCTCTGCGGTACCTTGTCTTTCAGCTGGAGCGAGTCCAGAGGACTCGCGGTTGCGTTGAGGTGCCGTTGTGAGAGATGGAGATAAATGGTGGTCTCTTTCAAATCGTGATGTCCCAGGAGCAGCTGAATGGTGCGCAGGTCAGCTCCGTTTTCTAGCAAGTGCGTAGCAAAGCAGTGCCGCAAAGTGTGCGGATGAACCCGGTTCTGAAGGCCAGCCCGCTGGGCAGCTTTATGGCAGGCATTCCACACTACCTTGGTGGTGATGGGATGATTGGCGGTGTGCCAGCGCCCGCCCGGGAATAACCACTCTGTAGGTTTACGTCTCAGCCCCCGCCAGTACTCTCGCAAGGCTTCCAACAACTTCGGACTGAGCATGACATCTCGGTCCTGACGACCCTTCCCGCCGCGGATGTGGATCACCATGCGGCGACTGTCGATATCGGGAATTTGCAAGCGAGTCAACTCGGCACGCCGTACCCCCGTGCCATAGAGCGTCATCAATACCATGCGATGAAACCGAGTCTGGGACGAGTCGATGAGGTGGGCAACTTCTTCTGGGCTCAAGATGCCGGGTAGGTGTCTCGTCTTCTTCGGATACGGTGTATCCGCCACGCTCCAGGCTCTCTTAATCGTCCGAGTGTAGAAGAACCGCAGAGCCGCCAGCCGTTGCGTTACGCTGGATGCGGCTAGCTTTCTCTCGCGGAACAGATACGCTTGATACTCGCGGATGTGTTCAGGAGTGAGCTGATCAGGAGGGCGTCGGAAATAACGCGCGAAATCCTCGATCGTCTGGATGTAGCTGTTTATGGTAGTCTGAGCGTAATTACGACGCTCGAGTTCTTCGAGCATCATTTTGCGAAGGTGGGTCATAGGTTAGCTCCTTATGACCCAACTTTATCCTCACACCACTGCTGCCGGCACCAGACACGCGAAAGCGTCTGCCGCGAAGCGGCTTCGTTCAAACGCGCTTGTCGGCATCAACTTGTACCGGTACGCTGACGCCGCGGCATTGGATCTCCCTCAACAGGAAATGAGCCGGTAGAGCGGTAGAACAGCAATGTTCCGGCCGCCTTGGTCAATCCCTTGATCACCGAGCCGTGATCCGTTTGTGATCCATTAGCACTGCCTACTGTTGCCTTCCACTGCTTTACGGTGCCCGCCGTGCGCTCTATGTTGTTGAAACTACGTTTTCGAGTAAATTCGAATCCCACTCTCTCCGCCATGTTATTAAAAATAAACAACTTGCTTAGAATTCCAGACCCACTCGCATGGGCTTGTTTCGTCTTTGGAATGAGTGATATGCAGTTTTGCAACGCCCAGGTGCGTGCCGTTAGGGCTAAAAACCGCCGGCTTTTCAACTTCCGGTTTTATTGTCACTCGGGATGAACAAACCACCCACATGTAACGGCTTTGCGTAGTTCGCTGTAATTCATGCGACCACCTTGGCGGTGCGGTGGCTTTGATCAGAGCGTCGGAATGGCGCCCAGGCGCGCCCACCATCGGCATCGGCGCCGGACCCGGTAGGTGATCTCCCATGCGGCATCAAAGCCGATGCACGCGCTGCGCCCTTGGGCGAGCGCGCGCATTGGGGTGTTCTGCTTCACGGAACCGGAACTGGAACGGCGGATGAACTGGCGTGCGTCAATAACCAGCGTCCGTCGATCTTTTTGGCTTCACCATCAAGTTTTACGTGGCTCTTTGCTGTCCAAAACGGCTGGCCGGTGGCTGGATTCAATGACACATCGAAGTAATGGCATTCGAAATACACCGATGATTTCCATTGGCCGTCATCATCCTTCACAGGGACAAACTTCGTTTTGTACGCCGGGGAAAGCGACACAAACTTATTGGCTTGCTGCAGCCCGCCGGAAACGTACTTGAAGAATGTGCACAGCGTGCCCTGTTGACCGGTGGCCGAAGTGTCGCCCGAGGGTAGAGGGCAACTCGCGGGATCATCCGGATCGCCGTTGCCGACATAGTTTCCTGCCGTCACACTGGTGTTGACAACCGTGATTTCGGCGTCTTGAGTCCAGATCGCGAGCACGTCGCGGATTCGCTGGGTAATCACCTCCGGCGAATCGCCATTTACCGGATCGTGCACGCTGACTGCCGAGTGAAAGGTCACGTGAATTTGTTGTTCCAATTCAGCCACTTGGGCGAGTTGATCGTCATCGTGCCGCCAGACATCTGCGTGGGCGGCTCCTGACTGCGCGACAGCCGGTGCCGCCAACAATGCCCCCGCGAAAAGCACGCTGAACAGCGCTGTCATCTTCTTGAATGTCGATTTCATGTCCGTATCTCCTTTGATCTAGGGGCGCGGTTTTCGTCCTCGCCGCGCCTGTTTGTTTGCCTTCACCTCATATAGCGAGAACTGCGGCGCAAACCTGTAAGCGGAAAGAATATTGTCGGGGCTGATCTGGGCTGAAACTGCCGGGTAGTGTGGTAGTGTTTACGGCAATTGGCCACGACTTAGGGGTTTGATGGACAACGCCCTCGGACACGAAATCACCCAACTGCTTCAGGCATGGCGGCAAGGCGACGAACGTGCTCTGGATAAGCTGACTCCTCGGATTTATCGCGAGCTACATCTGGCCGCCAGACGTTGCATGGGACGGGAACGCGACGGCCATACTCTACAGACCACGGCGCTGATCAATGAGCTTTATCTGCGTCTCTCCGACCTGAAGCTGATTGACTGGCAGAACCGGGCGCATTTCTTTGCGCTGTGTGCGCGACAAATGCGGCGCATTCTCACTGACCAGGCCCGTGCCCGGCGATCGCACAAACGTGGCGATGGAGTAAAAGCGATTTCACTGGACGATGCTCTGGCAATCTCTCCGGAGCCCTCTACTGATTTGGTCGCTGTAGACGATGCTCTCAATCAGCTGGCGAAGGTGGACGAGCGTAAGAGCCAGGTTGTAGTGATGCGCTTCTTTGGCGGTCTTAGCGTTGAAGAAACTGCGGAAGTTTTGAAGGTTTCACCTGAAACCGTGGCGCGTGATTGGCGGTTGGCCAAGGCGTGGCTAATGCGCGAACTGAGCGGGAAAAAATCCGATGAAGCCTGAGCGATGGAGCAAAATCGAAAGCATTTTTCATAAGGCTCTCGAGGCGGACGAAAGCCGGCGCGGCTCCATGATTGAAGAATCGTGCGCTGGTGATGAAGAACTGCGCCGCGAGGTGGAATCGTTGTTGGCCCATCACAGTGAAGCCGGGAGCTTCATCGAGACGCCGGCCTTTGCCGACGCGGGCGCGTCACCGCTGCGACCATCTATCTCTCGACCTTCGAATCCAAAATCTGGCTTGGCCGAAACCGCGATCGGCCACTACCGCATTCTGGGCAAGATCGGCAGTGGCGGCATGGGCGTGGTGTACGAAGCGGAAGACCTCAAGCTGGGCCGTCATGTGGCGCTGAAGTTTCTTCCCGAGGAACTTGCCGAAGACTCGCTCTCCTTGCAGCGATTTCGCCGCGAGGCACGCTCTGCTTCCGCACTGAATCATCCGAATATCTGCACGATCTATGAAGTCGACGAAGTTGAGGGCCGCGCCTTTATCGCGATGGAACTGCTTGAGGGGCAGACCCTCAAACGCCTAATTGCGGGAAAGCCCTTGGAGGTCGAAACCGTTCTGAATCTGGGCATTCAGATCGCGGGCGCTCTCGATGCCGCCCACTCCAAAGGAATTGTGCATCGCGATATCAAACCCGCAAATATCTTTGTCATAAACCACGGCGTCATAGACCACGGCCAGGCAAAAATTCTCGACTTCGGCCTGGCAAAACTCGCAGGCAAGCCGCATCCGACAAGCGAAGATTTCAACCCTTCGACGATTACACAGGGGCCCACAGAACCCGGAGCGGTCATCGGCACGGTGGAGTACATGTCTCCGGAACAGATCAAAGGAAAAGATCTGGACGCGCGTACCGACTTGTTTTCCTTCGGAGCCGTGCTCTACGAAATGGTCACCGGGACACTTCCATTCAGAGGCAGCACTTCCGGAACAATCTTCGAAGCCATTCTTAATCGGGAGCCAGTCGCGCCGGTACGATTGAATCCTGAAGTTCCCCCGAAGCTGGAAGAGCTCATCAACAAAGCTTTAGAGAAAGACCGTAATCTTCGTTATCAGAATGCCGCGGAATTGCGGACTGACCTGCAGCGCTTGCAGCGCAACACTTCCGCGCGGTCGGTGGCTCTGCCAAGGGTGCATATTCGCGCACGGCGGGCTGGGCTCGCCGCACTGGCTATGGTCTGCATCGCTGTCGTGAGTACCATTCTCATCCTGACGCTGAGGTTGCGGTGGTTGCCTTTTGGGCGCACTCAATTGCCAAAGGAATTGGTCCAGCGACAACTGACCGCTAATTCGCCAGATAACCCAGTGCTGGCCGCCGCTATTTCTCCGGATGGCAAATTCCTGGCATACAGCGACGCAAATGGTTTTCACCTGCGGTTAATTAGCACGGGGGAGACGAAGCATCTGGCTCTTCCTTCAGGGCATGCAGTCGCCAGCATCTTTTCAGGCGCTCCAGAGACCTTGGGTGCTCCACTTTCGTGGTTTCCCGACGGAAGCAAGATTCTTATCACCGTTACAACCCCCGGTGAGACCCCTAGCCTCTGGGCTGTATCCATCCTCGGCGGAGCGCGCAAGCTGCGGGATGGTGCCGCCGCAGCGTCCGTTTCCCCTGACGGTTCTCAGATCGCCTTTCTCGGCGATTACGATGCAGGCTCGGCGCAGGGGATTTGGGTGAGCACCGCCGATGGAGATGATCCGCGGCGTCTTATCACCGGGCAAGGTGGCGAACACTTTAGCCAAGTGGCCTGGTCTCCCAACGGGCAACGTCTGGCCTACGCGAAAAGTCTCGCGGGCACCGAAATCTACGTGAGCGTCATCGAGAGTGTGAGTCTAAAAGGCGGCCCTCCCACTCGGGTTCTGTCAAGCCCAAAATTGCAGGGATTTTGTTGGTTGCCCGACGGACGTATCGTTTACTCCCTGCGGCAATCCGCGATGCTTGGCGCTGACTCAAATCTTTGGGAACTGAGGACGATCACTCAAACGGGCGAACCCACGGGCACCCCCCGACAACTAACAAACTGGCCGGGGTTCTCCTTCTCAGGGTTCACGGTCACGGCAGACGGAAAGCAGATGGAGTTCCTTAGGCTCACCGCGAAGGCCCATGTGTATGTCGGAGAGTTGGATGCAAAGGGAACACGTCTAAATAACACACGCCGCCTCACGTTCGACGAACATTTCGAGTGGCCTGAGCGGTGGACCCCGGATAGCCAGGCCGTGGTGTTTTGGTCAGACCGTAATGGAAGCTGGGACATCTTCGAGCAGACGTTGGACAAAGACGCTGCTGCCGAATTGCTTCCTCTCGGATCTGAGCCGAAGTATTATTCCAGTTTCAGTCCTGACGGTCAGTGGATTTTGTACATGGCTCTTCCTGAAGCCCGGCTTCCTGGTGGTTCCGTTCCAGTGCGAATCATGCGGGTCCCTGCGTCTGGTGGACCCCCGGAATTGGTTCTGACTGCATTAGGTACGACGGACATCCGCTGCACTCGTGCCCCTGCCAACCTCTGTGTCTTTAACGAGCAACAGCAAGGTCATCTTGTGTTTACTTCGGTCGACCCCATCAAGGGCCGAGGGCGTGCACTTGCCAGCATGGAAATGGAGCCCTCCATGACAATCCCTTGGGACCTTTCCCCGGACGGCTCGCAAGTCGTCATGACGCGCGAAGGGCGCATTCGTCTCTTATCCCTAAAGAGTGGGGTGGCAACCGATTTAGCAGTAAAGGGATGGAACAGTTTTGGCGAAGTCGATTGGTCTGCCGACGGCAACGCTCTGTTTGTTTCCAGCCAGACGCCCCAAGATACCACCCTGCTTCGCGTTGATCTTAGAGGCGAACCCCGTGCGCTATGGCATCGAAACATTTTCATGGAGACCAAAGGAGTACCGTCTCCCGACGGGCGACATTTGGCGGTGGCAGGCTGGACAACCGATAGCAACGCCTGGATGATCGAGAACTTTTAAGAACAGACAGAGTTGGCGGCGCAGGACTTGCGACTGCGGACTTTATCGCTTACGGACAGTGGTCACAACCTATAACATTGTGGATGCCTTGAACTTTCCCCGAGTATGGTGGCTGGGCAATCCGGTCTGGGGCGACGGGGGTGGCCCATGACGAACTCTCCCTTGATGCTCATGATACGAGCCGTCCAGGAGGATGTATGCCCGGTACTTGCAGCTCCAGTGAACCTTTTGGCGGTGGTTTGTCGGCGACTCGGAAGGTGAAACTCTGACTTCGACGCAGGCTATTCAGATTGGACCTGCCTCGACAGGGAATGAGACGGTAGAACATCAATGTTTCGGTCACCCTTCATTTCATTTAGTGCCTTTCAGGTGATCACAGAGTCCGTGATCCGTTTGTGATCCGTTAGCACGTCGAGTTTGATTACTTCTCTCAGTTCCCTGACCGTTACGGAATTCGATAAGGTAATCCTGTCGGGCTCCCAGGTGGTCGAACTCGACCTTTCCTCGCTGAATTTTACCGCGCTGCATATTCTTGCGGGAGCACTAGTCAGGGCATCAGCCGATGGAACGCACGTCTATGGAATAGATCCGAGCGCGGGTTCTAAAGTTTATTCGATTGACCCATCGAGTTACACAGTACAGAGTGTTGGGTTCGACCTTTATACGAATGGCTTCACGGACATTGCGGTCTTGCCGAATGGCAGCCAGTTTGCCGCGATTTACGGCCCGCCTTTTGCTGCAGGGGACGTAGCAGCCTTCTATAACTCAAGCGCCCAATACATCAATGCCAATGTGTATCCGGACTTCAGTCCACCCGATGACACAAGCGTCATAGGTGCCACGTTTAGTCCAGCAGGGAAGGTGCTGGTCGTGCCGCTCGGCGATTCAATCGAGTTTTGGAGTACTGCTCAAGACACATTGCTGTCTCGTTTGATGACCCCGGAAGAATTGCACGTCTGGGCCTATCCTGAAGTAGCTATATCGCCGTTGCTTGCACTGGATTCCACTGGCCAGACAATTTACGCAGTATCCTCTTCAGGTCTGACGGTATTGACGCTACCAGAGCCCCTGGATCAAATGCCTGCTACGCAATGGCCCAGCGCCTACTCCTCTGGCGGGGCGCGCTTCGGATTCCAGCGGTCACTCGCGTCACGGATGCGGGCGATGCACAGAAAACCTAAGAAATGAGGTTCTTCCGGGGCGGCAAAATCGGCAGTTAGGTAGCTGAAACCATGTGCCGGACTCTAGGATTGCCGCGCACATAGCTCTGCAGTCTTTCCTCCAGTTCGCGATCGGCAAGTGTCATCCGCTCATGCTGACGGAGGTGTTCAGCCCACGAACTCACAATGAATGTCTCGACGTAACGATTTGGGGTCTCCAGGTCGCGGAAGATGCCCCACCGCGAAGCTCCATCGCGGCGGCGAGTGCGTCCGTAGCGCCGAATCGCCTTGATGAATTCTTTCGCATTTTCCGGAGCCACTTCATATTCAACGGTGACCAACACCGGGCCAGAGTCGTAACCAGCGGGAAGGGCATCTGCTTCCAGGTCGGGCAAGCGCCAATGGTTCCAGGCCGTGACGTCTACAGTTGCCGCGGGCAACCGCAGAAACAAAGCTAGTGCGGTTGTCGCGATTGTCCCGGCGCCTGCGCATAGAAGTGCGGCACGCAGCCCGAAGTGTGCGGCGACCGTGCCCCACGCCACACTTCCGGCAGCTACAGCTCCTTGTACTACAAGAGTCGAGACCGACAGGACGCGAGCCCGTACCCAGTCAGGAGCGTGATTAAGGATAAGTACATTGACCAGTGAGATGAACATGATCCAAGCCGCTCCGCCTACAAAAGTAGCGGCGCACAACGCGGGAAGAACCCGGACCGTGCTCGCAGCGAGGGTCGCGAAGCCGTAAATCGCCACGCCGGCAGAGACTACAATCTCCGCGGACCACCGCGCCCGCGCACGTTGCATCAGCACAGCACCGACCACGGCACCGAAACCGAAACAACCGAGCAGGATCCCAAAAACAATGGGGCTCTTCTTCACATCGCGAGCGATGAGAGGCAGCAAGGCCGTGAGCGCCGTCGCGAAGAAGATGACCACTCCTGTTCGAAGCAGCAGGCTGCGAATGGCCGGTGAGTAGCGAACATATCGAAGCCCTGCAACCGCGCCACCCCAGACGGTCTCGGGAGGCGCGGTCCGCTTGGGGACCACTCGTTTCCAACGCGAAATCACTGCGATAACGCCGATGAAGGAAGCCGCGTTCAGCAGAAAGGCGGTACCCACGCCTGCCGCTGCTACGATGAAACCAGCAAGTCCAGGTCCCACGGCGCGTGCAAAGTTGAATTCGATGCCGTTCAATGCCGAGGCAGCCGGAAGATCTTCTTTGGGTACAACTTCGGGTAAGACGGCACGCCAAGTAGGGGTCTCAAATGCGTCGCCGGCTGAGAGTGCAAAAGTCAGGATGAGCAGCAAGAGCGGAGTTACCCAACCAGAGATCGTGAGCAGAGCAACGGTGATAGCAACCGCGAGCATCCAGGTTTCGGTGTAAAGGATTAGCCTGCGACGATCGACGATGTCACCAATCGCTCCAGCCGGAAGCGCGAATATGAAAAAGGGAAGGGCGGACGCTGTCTGGATCAAAGCTACGTACATCGGCCCAGCGTTGAGAGACATCATCAGCCAGGCCGCGCCCACACTCTGCATGAATGTGCCGACATCAGAGACAACGTCGGCGAGAAGGAGATTACGAAAAATGGGCGTGCCTAACGGCCGCCAGAGGCTCGGTGTCGATCGAGCAGATGAGTAAGCCATGTTTCCGCCCAATGAAACGGGGAGTCCTTTCGTTGGATCAGTTGAATACCGAGAGTGCGACTTTGGCCACTTGTTCGAGGGCTCTTCGATCGGACTTGAGGCGGGCCATTGCTCTCATCCCCTGAATTGTTACCACGAAGAAGCGGCCCAGGGCGGCAGGATCCTCCTTGGGCGACAGTTCGCCCTGCTTTTGCGCTCGCCGAAGCGCCTGCACAAAGATCGCTTCTACTCGGACCTGGTTGTCCCGTAGAAAGTCCTTGACCACGGCATCCTTCGGGTCGCGCTGCAGGTTGGCACTGAGCAATAGGCACCCGCGTTCGTGCTGTTCACGTGTTTCCCCGGCCAAGCCATATAGAAGCTTGGCAAAACCGTCCTTTACACAAGGGATGTCGTCAAACGTCCGCTGCATTTCGCCGTTGGTTTGATCCCGGTAAAAGGTGAGAGCCTTCAGGTACAGGCTGCGTTTGTCTCCGAACGTATCGTAGAGGCTCTGTTTGGCGATTCCCATTTCCTTCATGAGTGCTTCAAGGGAGGTGTTCTCGTAACCTGAGCGCCAAAAAAGCCGCATTGCCTTGTCTAAGGCGCGCGCGGGATCGAATTCCTTGGATCGGGCCATATCTAGACTTCCCAGTCTACAACCACGCAGCTTGACGTTGCTCATTCTAGACCGTATAGTCTGGAAACGTTTTGAGAGGTCGGTGATTTCGGCGATGATCGTTCTGAAGAAAGCCGCGAACATACTCCGAAACGACGCGCGTGGAGGAATCAAATGCGGACGAGCCTCAAACTGGAAATAACAGTCGGAATACGCTGCAGAACCACTTTGCAGCTAGCCCTTTAATCCTGCTCTTTTTCAGCTGTTGTCGCGGCCTCCGATCTCCGAAGACCAGAGCTTCTACTTTGCCATGGGCTTCCTTGGTTCGATCATCGATTACATTGCCGTACACGTTCATGGTTCTGATGTCAGAATGCCGCATCAGCTTCTGCTGAACCGCCACTGCAGTTTCTCCAGAGTCTATCCATGAGCGATATGTGCGCCGAAGCGTATGCATCCCCAGTGGACCCACTCCGGCCTTTGATCGCCGCGTCATGGAAGGTACGCCAAAACCAGGGAAAATGATTGGAAGCCGTCCCACTCTCGCGCGTAGATCAACGAGCGCATCCATGCGGAATTGCAGCGTGGGCTCGTCAGCAATGAGGAACACCGCATCAGGACACTGGTAACGCGTCAGAACCTCACTGGAGCCGACCGAACCTGGGCGGAGCTGTACGAGGTGGGCGACGTGCTGCGCTGCTCGCACGCCTCGAAGGAGACCGGCATCGGGAAAACCTCGGCGGGCTTCGCCCGGTCTTGACACGACCTCAGCGGCCCTCGGCTTATCATTCCACTATTCCGGGAATGTGAAATTCTCCTCATAACATCCTAACGATTTCTTCGATCCCGGTATTCGACGACGCAAATTCATCTGAGTTCGGTCACAAGAAGCGCCCGAAACCCATTCGGAAGCGGAAAGCCGTTTGGTGTGCGAAGACGACAGCGCACAGCGGCTACCCGTGATTTTCCCACCACATTGCGCACGAAGTCGAGGTTTAATGTGTCGCCGGCATCTGACAGTTCCGTCCACTTCGCTTCAAACAGTTCCAGGCATCCACGCGTATCCACCACAGAGTCGACTTCGCTGGTTCGATCGCGCCAGACCGACCCTATAGGACACTGCGGGAATTGCTTTCAACGCAAGTTTAGGACAGTACCATCCAGGAAGCTCCTGCCACTTCCTCGCAGCCGAGTGCTACATTAGACGGTTCATGCGGCGCAGCGAAAAATACGATTCGCAAGCCGGAAGGCGAGTCCGATGACTCGCATCGCAATCATCGGCGGCGGGATTTCCGGACTGGCCGCCGCCTTCACACTCGAAGAGGCTCGACGCGCCGGCGACATAGAGTATGTACTCTATGAATCGTCAACGCGCCTGGGAGGCGTGCTGCGCACCGAGCAGATCCAAGGCTGCTTGGTCGAAGCAGGGCCCGATTCTTTCCTCAGCGAAAAGCCCTGGGCTGTCGACTTGTGCCGCGAGCTCGGGCTGGGCGACCAGCTTATCGGTTCCAACGACGTCGATCGTAAGACCTATATTCTGGTCCGCGGACGTCTTCTCCCGATGCCCGATGGACTCATGTTCATGGTCCCGACAAAGATCTTGTCCACGGGATTTTCTTCGCTTTTTTCTTGGAACACGAAGCTGCGCATGGCACTGGAATTATTGGATCCGCCAAGGGCGTCCGATGGAGACGAAAGCGTTGCATCGTTCGTCGATCGTCATTATGGCGCCGAAATGGTGACCCGTCTTGCTGACCCCCTTCTCTCTGGTGTCTACGGCGGTGAAGCTGCCAACCTCAGTGTGCATGCCATTCTCCCACGCTTTGTTGAGATGGAGCGCACTCACGGCAGTCTCGGCCGGGCGATGCTTGCCGCTAGAAGAAAAATGTCGCGCGCCGCGAATAAAGCCGCTCTTCCGCTTTTTACTTCTCTCAAAAACGGTATGCAACAGCTCGTTGAGGTGCTCGTTTCTAAACTCAATCGCGCTTCCTTACTCACCAACACTCCCGTGCAGTCTATTGAGCCCGAAGCGGGAGGGTGGAGACTGAATGCAGGATTAAATTCCAATGGCTTCGACTCTGTCATCCTCGCGCTCCCTGCGCTTGCGGCGGCACAGATTTTGTCACTCTGTAATCCCGAGTTATCCGCAGAACTTGCGGCTATCGGCTACAGCTCTTCGGTGACGGTCGGACTCGGTTATGCTCGCGAAGTCCGCCAGTCCTTACCCCCCGGCTTCGGATTTCTCGTACCGCGCACCGAAGGCAAGAGCCTGCTGGCCACGACTTTCGTCCATAACAAATTCCCTTATCGGGTGCCTGAGGATCGAGCCCTACTGCGCTGTTTTTTTGCTGGACCGAACGCCGAAAACATCTGGCAGCTTTCCGACGATGCTATCGTGGCGGTCGTCCGCAACGAATTGCAGCAAATCCTCGGCCTGCGGGCGACGCCTCAGTTTGCCCGTGTCTATAAATGGAAGTCAGCCATGGCGCAGTATGGAGTCGGACATCTCGAACATCTCGATCGCGTTGCGGGCATGCTCCGGCAAATGCCCGGCCTCGGGCTTGCTGGCAACGGCTACCGCGGCATCGGAGTCCCGGATTGTGTCCGCTCCGGCCGTGACGCCGCCCGGCAAGCAGTGCTACGGCATGGCTCACCTTAGGTCATGACGGCCTATTGACGCTTGTCTTCGAGCGCAGCCCGCCGCTGCTGCATGCCACACACAGGCATTGGGACCACTGTCATCTTCAGAATCGTCGGCGATCGTTTTGTCTTGTTGCGTTGAAGCTGCCAGATGTCAGGTCTGTAAGGGACTCCATTAGCCGACCAAATATTATCGGCGCTTAGCACGCACTCGATTTGCCGAATAAAGAACGTTTCAAAAATACTTTTCCGAAGTGTTTAAGACTTCTGTAGACAAAGCGCCACGGCCCCGTCACCATGTTGGAGACTGACGAAAATTCGCTTCTGGAAGTGAGCTTAAAACACAAGCTTCCCTATTAAAGCCTGTGGGGCGGAAATTCCATTTGGAATCGCGGTCTGACCAGCGTAACAATGCGCCAATTTAGGAAGCCTCGCGACTGCCGGCAATGCCGCAGGCGTGACCGGGGTATCGAACAGATTTAACGATTCGAGTTGATCCAGGTCGCCTAGGCTTTGAACCGTCTTGTCGGTAATCCTGGTATGCATAAGCCGCAGGACTCGCAGCTGTTTCATAGCGGCGACGGCGGTCGCAGAGCGGTCAGTGATTGCCGTGCGCGAGAAGTCGGCTACCGTCGTGTGCGCAGCCAGCGGAGCTAAGGCTTCTAGATCGCTGTCTCCAAACTTAGATCCCAGGATCGAAGCATTCAAAATCAGGTTGGAGGAGCCTCGTGACTCGTATTCCAAAATATTTGGATATCGCTTTTGCAGTTGGGCCACCGAGGATGCGATTCCCGCTCTCAGTCTCGTGGTCGCGGCAGTGTCAATCTCTTCGAAGGTGACTTCGACAACTGTCGGTGACATAGAGCCAGCCGGTGCGTCTTTGATGGCATTTACCGGCAGCGTGTCGGAGGCGCCAGCGCCAATCCACAATTCGATTAGTTTTACCTGGTCCACGGATAAGGGCCGCTTGCCTTCCTTGGGCATGAAATCGTCGTGGCCGGGAGGCAATGTAATTCGACGAAAGAGATCGCTGCCTTGAACGTTCCCGGCCCGGATGACTGGCCCGTTCTTGCCACCTCGCATTAAAGCCCGATAATTATCGAGCCGCAGGTTTGCTCTATGTTTGCTCGGACCATGGCAGCTGACGCAGCGCGCCTCGAAGACGGGCTCAACCCGAGCACCATAAAATGTATCTGCGCCTGCGCTCGTCACTGACGCTGCGACATTCGACAGTCCGAGCGCATGACGCAAAACGCCGGGCATGTGCTCGGTGAGATGATCTTCGCCCAGAGACAATTGTCCACCGCGGTAGCCCGTCCAAGCCACAAGACCCACACATACCGCAAGCGCGGTTGAATAGAGATAGATATAGATTAAGACAGGTCCCAATCCTCGTTCACTGCTGCGCGCGCGCAATATCCAGCAGAGCCAGCAGACTGCCGCCAGCGAAATCCCGCCCCACATGTGCTGCGTCACGAGTGGTCCTGAATAGCCACCGCTTCGTCCGAGACACCATCCAACAATCGCGGTCACCGTTGCGCCCAGCGTCGCCAGGCCAAGCACAAAGACAGCGGAAATACGTAGGTAAGAAAACCGGGAGTCCAGTCCAGCTAATTCCAAAATCGGTACCAGAAGGATCAGGGCGATTGGGAAATGCACCATCAAAGGATGAAACCGCCCGATGAACTGCGCCCATTCCGCGCGTTCGTTTCCGTCGGGAGGAAGAAGCGCCACCAGGACTGCGACGATCAAAATGGGCGCCAGCGTGAGCAGGCATAGACGAACTTGTCCGGAGACGCGGTGCCCCCACAATGTCATGAGCGCGAATATCCTTGGAAGCTTTCCGGACAGAGGCGTGAGCGGTCGCTCATGCCAGAATCTCAGCCACGACGCGCGCAGGCTTTACGCTGGTCAATTTCTGTTCCAGACCCTGAAAAGAATAATGAAGCTTGTGATGGTCGAAGCCCAACAGATAAAGGATAGTCGCATGCAGGTCGCGGATCTCCACCGGGTCTTTTACGATTTCATATCCCATCTCGTCGGTTTGGCCGTGCGCGATTCCTGGCTTGACGCCGCCGCCCGCCATCCAAATCGTGAACGCCCCGGGATTATGATCCCGGCCAATATATTTCATTTCCTGACCATTGCGATTCTCCCGCATGGGTGTCCGGCCAAATTCTCCGCCCCACACGACGAGTGTGTCCTCGAGCATGCCGCGCTCTTTCAGATCAGCGAGCAGGGCCGCAGTCGGTTGATCCACTTCACGGCAACGGTCCATGAAGCCGAGATTCAACGCTTCTTTCGCATCTGCCCCGTGGGAATCCCATCCCCAGTGATAGAGCTGAATGAATCGCACACCCCTCTCCGCCAGGCGCCGCGCCACCAAACAGTTGTTGGCAAAGCTGGCTTCCCCAGGCTTCGATCCGTACTTCGCGAGCACCGCAGCGGGTTCTTTGTGGATGTCCATAGCATCGGTGGCATCCATTTGCATGCGAAACGCCAGTTCGTATTGGGCGATGCGTGTGACCGTCTCAGGGTTCCCGAACGCCGCATAGGTTTGCTGATTGACGTCGTCAATCGCGTCTAACATGCTCCGGCGCAACGGGCGGCTCACTCCCGGCGGGTTGTCCAGATACAGTACCGGTTCACCATGCGATCGGCATTGCACACCCTGGTAAACGCTAGGCAGGAAGCCGGAGCTCCACAGTTGCTTGCCGCCGTCGGGCGACTTACCTCCCGAAAGCAATACAATGAAACCCGGCAAATTCTGGTTCTCCGTACCCAATCCGTAGAGCACCCATGAACCAATGGAAGCGTACCCCAGCCGCGCGTTGCCCGTGTGTACCAGTAGTTGTGCCGGCGCGTGATTGAACTGGTCAGTATGCATGGACTTGATGAAACATAAATCGTCAATGTGCTCTTCCAAATGAGGCAGGCGGTCGGAAATCCAGTGACCGCTTTGCCCGACCTGGTGGAACGGATACTGCGATCCCAAGAGTTTAGGAACGCCGCTGATGAACGCGAAACGCTTGCCCGCCAAAAACGACGCGGGACAATCCTGGCCATCGAGTCGCTTCAATTCAGGCTTGTGCTCAAAAAGTTCTAATTGGCTCGGCGCCCCGGCCATGTGCAAATAGATGACGCGCCGCACCTTGGCCGGAAACTGTGGCGGCAACGCGGCAAGAGGACTGGATGGATCACGCGTAAAATCGAGATTCGAGCTTTCGGGACGGACCGCGTCATAAGCGGCGCTGGCATACGTTGCCATCGACGTTCCCACAAACAGAGTTCCCAGCCCGCTGCCCAACGTGCGAAGAAAATGACGGCGAGTTTGCGCCTGCAACAACGCCGTCTGCAAATCATTTAGCCGAATTTTAGAACTTGACATGAGGATTACCTGGTCAAAGCCGCGTCGAGATTGAACAAAACGCTGGCCACGGCCGTCAACGCTGCCAGTTCGTTCCCCGCACGGCGCTTCGCACTTGCAGCCACCTTCACTATGCGGGGTGCGCGCGGAGCGGTAAGAGCTTGTTCATACAACCTGCGCAAAGTCGCCAGCTCACCTTCTGTCAGATCGCGCGATAGAACTAAGCGTGCGCCGCATTCAAGCCGTTCGTCAAGAGCATCTGTCTCTTTCATCATCCGCAGGGCAAGCGCTTCGGAAGCTTCCTGATATACCGGATCGTTCAGCGTGACCAGAGCTTGTAACGGTGTGTTGGTCGGTATGCGCCGCGCCAGACTAACGTCGTGCTCCGAAGCGTCGAAGGTAAGAAAACTGGGATAGCCGCTGGTGCGTTTAATATAGGTGTAAATCGCCCGCCGATAACGATTGGGGCCGGTCGCGTCTACCCACTTGCTGTCGTTATAAACGGAGTTCCAAACCCCCTGGGGTTGAGGCGGCATGACCGGAGGCCCGCCCATGGCGTCGCTCAAAAGGCCGCTGGCCATCAGAGCCTGATCCCGCACCATCTCTGCGGTGAGCCTTTGCTGCGGACCACGTGCCAGTAAGCGATTCCGCGGATCTCGCTCGGTAAGCGCCGGCGCAGCTTTAGCACTCTGGCGATAGGCAGCGCTGGTAACCAGTTCGCGCAATAGCGCCTTCATATCCCAGTGGAGATCGTTCTGAAAATGAAGCGCCAGCCAATCGAGTAATTCAGGGTGACTCGGTTCTTCGCCCACACTCCCAAAATTTTCCAACGTCTCGACAATTCCCGTCCCGAACAGTTGCTCCCAATAACGGTTCACCGCAGTCCGCGCCGTCAGAGGCTGTTCTGGCAAAAAGAACCATCTTGCCAGCGTCAAGCGATTGCGGGGCGCGCCCGCGGGAAGTTCTGGAAATAATCCGGGGACGTCTGGAGTGAGTGCGGGACCTGTCTTGGTGAGAAAGTTTCCGCGATCGAATTCAAGAGTTTCTCGTTTTTCATACTCCGCCTGCTCCACCATCACGGGAGTTCCAACACTGCGAATCTTCTGCAATTGGCGAGTCAGGTCCGTAAGCTGCGCAAGGCTGGTGCCGAAATTGGAGTCCGGCGTTAGTGCTGACCAACTCGAATCCGCACTGGCTGTAATACGCGCGCGCCTGACCAGCGCAGGCTTGTCGCTGACGTTCGCCGTCTGCGTTAGGTGCACTCTCAATCGAATGCCTCGGGATAGCCGCAGAGGCGAAGCGGGAATTCCGATGGTCCACCGAGGGCGGAAGAGATTTGGATTAGCCCCAAAGCCGCCCGTTTCCGGGTCGGGCTGAGACTTCAGCCCTGATTTGGCGGCTCGATCTACCGCCGCTTTCAGATTCTCTTCCGAATCCGAAATGAAATAACGGAAAGGAATCCTATCCCGGCGGCCGTTCGGCTGTGTGACCCAGGCGTCGATCTGGTCAACGATAAATCCGAGTTCAGGCGTGTGGCGGGCAGTATCGGGGTTCGCGGGCACTACCTCGATGCGCAAGGCGGTTATCATAGGCGCATCCACAGTCGCGGTCAGCTCGTAGACCGACTGTCCCGGGGTGCCAGCGGGGGCCCGCATCTCGCCATCATGAATCTGGAAGGCGACGGGCTTCTCTGCTGCTTTCGAAGCTGCCTGCTTCCTGGTTTCCGCTATGGCCTTGACCAGATATTTCAGTTTGTCCGCTTTCTTTTTGGCTGGCAATTTCTGATCGGGCAAACGGGCGAGCTCGCGCTCCAACTGATCCGCCTCCCACCGCAAGGCGGGTGCCTCGCTGGCGGACGCCGCGATGATCGGCAACGCGGTCCATTGTGACCGCCCCTCCAACTCTCGTCCCTGATCCAGCACCGAATGTGTCAGCGCTGTAATCTCCTGCTGAAGCTTCGCCGCTTCGGGATATTGGGCCCTGTCTTTTGGAACATACAAGACGGGCGTATCCTCGGGAAGGTCGGCATCCCGCGAGGTATTGAAGAACGCCAGCGACTTGTAATACTCGGCATGGCGGATCGGATCGTAAGGGTGCGAGTGGCACTGCACGCAATTCATGGTGACGCCATTCAGAACGGACCAAGTGGTCGCCGAGCGATCCATCGCCGCCACTAACCGGAACTCCTCATCGTCCGTGCCGCCCTCGTCGTTGTCGGGCGTCTGGCGGTGAAATGAGGTAGCGATCTGATCCTCAAAGCTAGCGTTCGGCAGCAAATCGCCCGCCAGTTGTTTGATCACGAACTGATCGTAGGGAAGATTGCGGTTGAAAGCGTCAACGACCCAATCACGATATGGCCACATGCCAGGTCGATCTCGATCCGCTTCATAGCCCTTGCTGTCCGCGTACCGCGCCAAGTCCAGCCACATCGCTGCCCACCGCTCACCGTAGCGCGGCGAGGCTAGCAGACGATCCAGCTGTTTTTCATATGCGTTAGGCGACGTATCAGCCAGATACGTCGCTTGTTCCTCGGGCGTGGGCGGAAGTCCAGTGAGGTCGAGAGAGACCCGGCGCAGCAGAGCGGATTTGTCCGCTTCAGGCGAGGGCGCGAGGTTTTCTTTCTCCAGCCGGGCGAGAATGAATCGGTCCAGCGGTTGACGTACCCACTCCGGCCGCTTCACCGCGGGCAAGGATTGCGGTTTGGGAGCAACGAAAGCCCAATGGTCCTCCCACTTGGCTCCTTCTTTAACCCATTGGCGAAGCAGCGCAATTTGTTGGGGAGAAAGCGGTGGCGCGTGGTAGGGCATGCGCGCATCAGGATCTTTCGAGGTTACCCGGGCGATCAGTTCGGATGCATCCGGCCTGCCCGGTACGATCGTAGGACGTCCGGATTTTCCGACACCCAGAGCTTCCTTTCGGAAAATGAACGAAACTCCGTTTTTCTGCCGCACTCCACCGTGACAGACGACGCAGTTCTGATTCAGGATCGGCCGGATATCGCGCCTAAAGCTCACCTCCTCGCCGAACCACCTATAACGGAGCGGATCCAGGCCTCGCCATGTCACTAGCCCGCCACCAACCAGGGCGACGGCAACCAGAGCCATGATCCAATATCCACGATGGGAAACGAGGCCAAGCATAACACCATATGAGTAGCACAAAGTCTGGCCTGTGAGAAAGAGATTGCAATTTCAGAAAAGCAAGTCGGTACTGAAAGATCCAAGGGAGTCTCTCGCACTACCAGTGCAGCGAGGCCAGCGATTGCGTGGAGGCAGGTGGATGCCCGCATGATTCGCTCAGGTTATTTCGCATAGTCTGCGCGACACGAGCAACCAGGTCCAGCACTTCCGAGTCTTCGTGAGCCGTAGCCTTATCTGTCGCCGTTGATCATTCGATGCAACACAAAATGGATAACGTACATGATTCTGGCCGATGTATCATGATCCGTCTCAATTGTATTGCGAACAATCGATTGAAAGGCAGCGAAGTCTTCCCCGAGCAACAAGAATGACAGGACACGGAATAGCGAAGCCAGCACGAATGAATGCGAACCTCTCTCGCGCTCTATTTTTACTTACGCTAGTAGCAGGACTCGCAGCCGTGGCGATGGCTCAGATACGCCAGCCAAAAACAACCGAAGGGCAGGCAGCGACGCCATTATCCGCGGAACGCGCAGCGTCGGGAGATGCGCCGGACGACCCCGGCCCACCGGCCACGAATCTTTCCTCGGCATTGACCCACGCCGCCATAAGCAAGGCCGCGGAGAAGGTGGCCGACTGGCAGTTGACGCCCGCGGAACCCATCTTCAATCAGCAATGGACCTATGCTGCCTTGTACGACGGTCTGTTGGCGGCGTCGAAAGTAACGGGAGACCCGCGCTTCCATGACGCGGTTGCAATGATGGCGGCGCGCTTCGATTGGAAACTGATCGATGCGCGATTCCCCCACGCGGACGATATGGCGTTGGGTCAGTCTTACATGGATTTGTATCTCGAGACCCACGACCCCGTGAGGATGGCCCACGTCAAAACAATTCTCGACCGCCTCATCGTTCGGCCCGATGATCCGGAAAAGTTGTTGTGGTGGTGGTGCGATGCGCTCTTCATGGCTCCCCCGGTGCTTGCCAGAACGTTTGCCGCGACCGGCGACCAGCGCTACCTGAACTACATGGATCGCGAGTGGTGGGAGACTTCCGCGAGTCTCTACGATCCGGCAGAGCACCTCTACTACCGTGACAGCCGTTACTTTACGCAGAAGGAAAAAAATGGCCAGAAGATTTTCTGGTCGCGAGGGAATGGTTGGGTCATGGGCGCGCTGGCGAACGTGCTCGAGATCATGCCGAAGGATTATCCCAGCCGCGAGAAATACATTTCTCAGTACAAAGCCATGGCCGACCGGATCGCCGCGATTCAGGGCGAGGATGGACTCTGGCGCAGCGGACTCCTCGATCCCGGGGCTTACGATCTGCCCGAGGTTTCAGGCACAGCGTTTTTCACTTATTCGCTGGCGTGGGGCATCAACCACGGGGTTCTGGAGCGGGCGAAGTTCGAGCCGGTGGTTACGCATGCATGGGCCGGAATGCTGTCGCATATCTATGCGGATGGCCGCCTGGGGTCAATCCAGCCCGTCGATGGACAGCCGGGCAAGTTCAAACCTTCCGCAAGTTCCGTATACGGAGTCGGTGCTTTTCTTTTGGCGGCATCGGAACTCGACGCGCTGGCGCGGAATGCGCCTCCCATGCGACCCAAAACTCCTTCGCAAAAATGACAAGCCCAAAACCAAGAAGGCGGGGCAGACCGCCCACCATTGTCGATGTGGCTAGAGAAGCGAAGGTCGGCGTGATGTCGGTCTCGCGCGTGATTAACAATCATCCCAGCGTAAAACATTCGACGCGCGCCAAAGTCATGAAAGCGATCGCCAGGATTGGCTATTCGCCCAACGATGCTGCGCGCATGTTGAAAGGCCGCAGGGGACGGATGATCGGCCTGGTCCTCCCGGATCTCTCGGATTTCTTTTCCACCTGTTTTCACGCGGTTCAGGAAGTCGCGATACGCCACGACTATCAGACCCTGGTGGTTGCCACGGGAAGAAGCGTGGCCGTCGAAGAGCAGCAACTGGAATCGATCCAGAATCGAGTTGCCGGCCTCCTCATTGTCAGTTCAGGCAGTGATGGAACCCGGTTGAAGATGATTCAGGAGAGCGGCATTCCGGTGGTCGCTCTCGACCGGCCGGTGGCCGGACTGCAAGCGGATGCCGTGCTGGTTGAGAATCGAGAAGGCGCGGAACAGGGCGTGCGCCATCTCATCGAACACGGCCACAAGAAGATTGCCTGCGTGGGCTTTGACTCTGGCAGCTATACCGTGCTTGAACGGATCGAGGGCTACAAACTTGCGATGCGGAACGCTGGTCTCGACCCAATTCTGCTCAGCCATGTCAACAGCCTTGAGGCCATGCAGGCCCTGGCGCTTCGCTGGTCTGCTGGCAAGGACAAAGATCGGCCGACGGCCGCATTTTCTCTGAAGCGAATCTCCTCCGTGTATCTCATCCAGGCGCTCCACCTTCACAAGCTGCGAGTACCAGAAGATATTGCCATCGTGGGCTTCGATGACTTCGAACTCGCCGAGGTGCTGGGGACGCCGCTTACTGTCGTGCGTCAAACTCCGACCGGAATGGCCCGCGCCGCCGCCGAGCTCCTCTTCAAGAAAATCGCCAATCTACAGGAGGGTGCGGCGCCGGAAACGCATACCGCAAAGACGCTCTTTCCCACGCAGTTAATTATTCGCCGTTCATGCGGCTGCACCTCAAAGGAATAGACGCTAAAGCGAATAAGTAACGATACCCGATTTATCTTTCTTTGACCTTGATAACGAAATACAGAAATGTTCCACCCTCCGGCAAGAGAAGCTGATGCGGCACAGTTGCCGGAATGTGGACGATGTCCCCTTGATTCAGGGCTGTCTCAACTCCATTGAGCACCGCCTTGCCTCGGATCTCGCCGGCGCTCACGCTCTTGCCATCCTGCACGGTCCCGCCCGTCAACAGCCTCGCGCTTCCCTGTATGACAAAGAAAAAGTCGGCATAGTCCTCATGAATCTCAGCCCCGCCATTCTTGCCGCGAAGCGCAATCATCGTGAACGAGTTTGGATATTCGTTCAACTTGCTGCTAGCCGCACCCTCGGGACCTTGCGCCTTCGCGTTTAGTTCCTGAGCTTTTTCGATTATTTGACTCTGAGTCAAATGATCTACCGTCAGTGTTTGAGCGCCGGCCAAAGGAAGCGCGGACGCAGCAAGGGCCAGGGACGCAATCGTCAGTTTCATGAATCACCTCGGCAAAAGATATCCTGCTATTGTGAACTGCGCAATCACCGGCTTAGCCACCCGCCATCGACCACTAATACATGTCCATGCACATAGTCGCTGGCGCTCGATGCCAGAAACACGGCTGCGCCGGCCATGTCATCCGAACACCCCCATCTTCCGGCAGGAATCCGCTCCATGATTTGGTGGGACCGCTCAGGGTTTGCCCGCAACGCCTCGGTATTGTCGGTAGCCATATAGCCGGGTGCAATCGCATTCACATTGATGCCCTTTGCGGCCCATTCATTAGCAAATGCTTTCGTCAGCTGTCCCACGCCACCTTTGGCTGCGGCATACGAGGGAACAAAAACTCCGCCCTGAAAGGTCAGTATCGAAGCAATATTGATGACCTTGCCCGAGCCCTGCGCCAACATATGCTTTCCCGCATGCTTGGTCAGGCGGAACACGCTGGTGAGATTCGTATCGATCACCGCTTTCCAGTCTTCCTCAGAATGCTCCACGGCGGGAACGCGCCGAATGATTCCGGCGTTGTTGACGAGAATATCGATAGTGCCAAAATGCTTGACCACCTGTTCAATCAGCAGCGAGCAAACCGACGCATCGCTCACATCGCCCACCACCGCGAACTGATTCGCACCGATCTTGCTCAACCTCTGTTGCGTGGCTTCCGGAGGCCTGCGCGAGCCGTGGATCGCCACGTCGGCCCCCGCTTCAGCCAGCGCCAAAGCAATGTCTGCTCCAAGACCGCGAGACGATCCTGTCACCAGCGCAGTCTTACCCTTCAGACTGAATTTCTCCAATATCACGGCACGATCCTCGTCGGCTAAAGTAAATCCGCGATCGCCACGGCATCCATATCGCTGTAGACCTGATTCTCTCCGCCCATGCCCCAGCAGAAGCTATAGTTCTTAGTTCCAACTCCAGCATGGATCGACCAACCGGGAGAAATGACAATTTGTTTGTTCGCGATTACGATGTTGCGCGTCTGATTTCCAGGACCCATCAAGTGAATCACCCGTTGGCCGGCTTCCAGGTCGAAGTAAAAGTAAATTTCCGATCGCCTCATGTGCGTATGTGGCGGCATGGTGTTCCACACACTTCCGGGAGCGAGCCGGGTAAAGCCCATCACCAGTTGGCAACTGCGCGTTCCCTCCAGGTGAATGAGTTTCGTTATCTCCCGCAGGTTTGCGGTTTCAGCGGTCCCGAGCATAGCTTTTGCCTGTTCGTATGCCCGAATGAGTCTCGTCGCATGCGTCGCGTGAGCCGGATAACTCAGCAGATAGAACTCCGCAGGCTGTGCCGGATCGGAGCTGGAAAATACAATCTCTTCATTTCCACGGCCAACGTAAAGAGCATCCAGCTTTCCCAGTTCAAATGAAACCCCGTTCACTTTAACTATGCCCGTGCCGCCGACATTCAGGACGCCCAGTTCGCGCCGCTCCGTAAAGTACGAAGCCCTGAGGGCATCTTCGGTAGGCAAGAACAGAGGAGTGCCAGTGGGTACGGCCGAGCCGATCACTGTGCGATCAAGATCGACATACGTCAATCCAATCTCTCCCCGATGAAACAGATCGCCGATCAGAAACGTCTCGCGCAACTCTTCGGTTGTCATCGTTCGATAGCGGATAGCGTCGGCCATTTGCAGTATTTTCACCGGGCTTATACCCTCTTTCTGCTGCCGTTGCGGAGTTCATCATGACCGGCGCGTCCCGGTCTCCCCCGGCAATAAGCAATAACGATACCATAACAATCCAGAGCCACAAATGGACTCGGGACCGGCCTCTGCATCTGATTCAGGGCTGCTGTTAATTGAAGATGGGTTATTCAAAGCCTCAACTTTAAACCAGGGCATGCAGTCAAGTGAATAACGTTATAATAAATTCCATTTTGACTGACTAACATCTTTGAGAGAGAACTCGCCGCAGGCAACAGCAGCACCCGCAAGATAGAGAAAGAAAGCTGGGAGGCAACGCGATGAATGCGAACACTGCGGGCGGGCGCCTGCGTTGGTCCATCTGCGCCCTGTTGTTTTACGCCACGACGGTCAACTACATGGACCGCCAGGTGCTCGGCATCCTGTCCCCTACGTTGCAACACTCCATCGGCTGGACTGAGGCCCAGTACGGCTACATCATCGCCGCATTCCAGATTGCGTACGCCGTGGGATTGCTGGTCGCAGGACGAGTGATTGACAGGGTCGGCACACGCGTCGGTTATTCCATCGTGATGGCCCTCTGGAGCGTTGCCGCGGCATCGCATGCGTTGGCCCGTACTCCATTGGGTTTTGGAATCGCACGCTTCTTTCTTGGACTGGGCGAATCCGGAAACTTTCCCGCCGCCCTCAAGACAATCGCAGAGTGGTTTCCGCGCAAGGAGCGCTCGTTGGCCGCCGGAATATTCAACTCCGGCGCCAACTTGGGCGCCATCCTCGCCCCGCTGCTCATTCCTTTCATCACGGTGCGCCTCGGCTGGCCTTACGCGTTTCTCGTTACTAGCGCCTTCAGTCTCATTTGGCTGGTCATTTGGCTGACCTTTTACCGCAAGCCCTCGGAGCATCCTCGTCTGACTCCACCCGAGTTGAATTTCATTCAGAGCGATCCAATCGAATCAGCGCACCCCATACCACTGGGCCGGCTCTTGCGCTACCGCCAGATGTGGGCTTTTCCGGTGGCGAAATTCCTCACCGACCCAATCTGGTGGTTCTATCTATATTGGTTGCCCAAGTTTTTCGACGCGCGTTACCACGTCTCCCTGCTTCAGCTTGGACTGCCGCTGGTGATTGTGTATAACGCTTCCGCCATCGGCAGCATCGGCGGCGGCTGGCTTCCGGGAATGCTCCATCGCCATGGTTTTTCGATGGCGAAAGCACGCTTCTCGGCTATGCTCTTGTGTGCTTGTCTCGCCGTGCCAGTCTTGTTTGCCAATAGATTGCCGTCGCTCTGGTCCGTCGTCGCGCTGTTGAGTGTTGCCGCAGCGGCACATCAGGGATTCTCCGCCAATCTTTTTACCATTCCTTCCGATCTCTTCCCGAAGAAAGCCGTGGCATCCGTGGTGGGCATTGGCGGAACGGCGGGCTCGGTTGGAGGTGTTCTTTTTTCAATCGCCACGGGATGGATTCTGCAAGCCACCCACAGCTACACGCTGCTGTTCTCGCTTGCGGGCGGCGCCTATCTTGTCGCGCTATTGATTCTGTTTCTCATCGTGCCGAAGCTCACTCGCATTGAGGACCCGGCTTGAGGTTGCGCCATTTATGAATTCTTACGAGCGGAGAGAACCGTCGCAAATCGCTGATTGGCTGAGTCTGTCTTCGCTTCGCCGAAATTGGCGAGCCGCGCTGTTCACCCTTTGCGCGACCAGTCTGTCTGTCATGCTCGCTGCTTCCCCTGTCGCACGGGCGCAGCAGTTGCGCCTCACCAATCCGACGAACATCGACCGCACCGAAGAAGTAGTAGAAATTCCCCTGGACCAAGTCACCCGTCACTTAAATTTCTCCGCACCGCAATTGCACTCCCTCGTCGCCACTGAGGCGGTCACCAAACAGCGCATTCCAAGCCAGCTCTACAACAGCCGGCAGGGCGCCGATCCCGACACTCTGCTCCTGCTGGTGAAATTGCCGGCGAAAGGCGTAATGAACGTTTCATTCAACCTAGATCCGACCGCATCGGCGCAGGAACCCTTGGTCTTCGGCCGCGCCATTCCCGAACGCAAAGACGACTTTGCCTGGGAGAATAAAGTTGTAGCTTACCGAATCTACGGACCGGCGTTAGAGGCGACCGGCGAGATTTCCTCCGGCATCGACGTGTGGTCGAAGCGCATCCCGAATTTTGTTGTGGACAGTTTTTACAAGCAAGATCACGAATCTGCCGTCACCCACAATCCCGCATTGTCGTACCACAACGACAACGGAATCGGACTCGATTCCTATGACGTGGGCCCATCCCGCGGCTGCGGAGGCACAGCCGTCTGGGCGGACGGCAAGCTGAATGTCTCGAAGAATTATACGGTCGCCAAAATTCTAGCCGCAGGGCCGATCCGTTTGGAATTCGAAGTATCCTACGCGCCGTGGAAAGCTGGCGGAAGAATGGTGACTGAAACCAAGCGCATCACTCTGGATGCGGGCTCTCATCTAAACAGGATCGTCTCGACCTCCACCTTCGACGGGGAGTCGCCCCTGGAGTTAGCGGCCGGGATTGCGATTCACGAAGGCGGCGCTGCCACCTTGCCCCCGGGAAAAAGCATTGCCGCCGTGTGGGACACGCCGCAGAAGCCATCGGCTGGCAGGATTGCCACGGGCCTTGTGTCACTGCCCCCCGAATCTGCGACGACAACGACTGCCGCGAATCATGCCCTGATGATCTTCAAGCGGCATTCAGGAGAATCCTTCACGTACTTCGCTGGGTCGGGCTGGTCGAAAGCGGATATGCCAACGCAAGAAGATTGGAATACCTATCTGGTCCGCTTCGAGGAGCTGCAGGAACACCCGATTGCATTTATCTGGACGAAACGATGAGCAATCGACTCGCGGCTCGAGAAATTTGTCGAGAATGAGGGAACAAAATGAACAGAAGACAATTCATCGCTGCAGGAGGCGCGGCGGGGCTCGTTGCCTCTGGTAAAGGCTTCTCCATGCCTGCGAGCGCGGAAGCCACTCCAACGCCGGTTGTTATGAAGTTGGGGTGCCAGTCCGCGCCCACCAACGATGCCCATCTCAAATACTTCGCTCGTTATGGCGTGCATAACATCTGTGGCTATCCGGAGATCGAAGGCGACCGTCTTTACGCAACCGTCGACGAGCTCAAACGCATGGTCGATATGGCCGGGAAATACGGCATCAGCATCGACTGTATCGCGCCGCCCTTTCTGTCCTCGAGTTTCATTGATCAGGAAAAGCATCCGGCGATTATGTTGGCACAGAGTCCGGAGCGCGATCGGGACCTCGAACAGTTACAGATCCTGATTAAGAATTGCGCGCTGGCGGGCATTCCATCCATCAAATACAACATGAGCATTCTCGGAATCCTTCGCACCGGCCGCGTACCGGGGCGTGGAGACGCCATGAACCACGCATGGAATCTCTCCGAGGCTCACCCCGCAACGCCGCTCACCAGGGCTGGTCGCGTGGATGCTGGCGCCTTCTGGGAGCGCATTACATATTTTCTCGACCGTGTGATCCCCGTTGCCAATGAGTACAAAATTCGAATGGCCTGCCATCCGCAAGATCCGGGGGTGCCGCCGGAAGGGTATCAAGGCGTAGACCGTGTGCTGGGCACGATCGACGGGCTCAAGAAATTTGTCAGCATTCAAGAGAGCGCTTACCACGGGCTCAACTTCTGCCAGGGAACTATCTCGGAAGATCTCGAGAACCCATCGGTGGAGATTTTTGATGTGATTCGATATTTCGGCACGCGCAAGAAAATCTTCAACGTGCACTTCCGCAACATTCGCGGCCACCGCAACAATTTTGTCGAGGTCTTCCCGGACGAAGGCGACGTCGACTTCGTCAAAGCCATCAAGGTTTACAAGGAGATCGGCTATCCCTACATGCTCATGCCTGATCACGTTCCTTTGGCCGAAGCCGATCCCGGCTCCCTGCAGTCCTTCGCATTCTGCTATGGCTACATTCGCGGCTTGATCCAGTCTGTCACTGCGACGGCCTGAACGTGTAATTGAGCCTGTTTGGCTCCCAAGTCGGACGCACTGTCTGGATCGATTTTTGAGATCGCGGCGCGCGCGCAGGAGAAGTGGTCTGAATGTGAAAGGCTCAATGATCCGAAGAAAAATGAACCGAAAAAAGAAGAACCGAGGAAAGAAGAACCGAGGAAAGAAGAACTATGACCGACTGGCCAGGAAAGTTCCCGCGTAACGCATTCAAGCAAGCTCTCGCAAGTTGTCAGCGTCAGATCGGGCTATGGAGTGGTCTTTGCAGTCCGATCGTGGCGGAGATCATCGCAGGCGCGGGTTTTGATTGGATCGTCATCGACGGCGAACATGCTCCAAACGATATCCCATCCCTTCTCGCGCAACTGCAAGCCATGCGTGGAGGCACCGCCGAGCCCGTTTTCCGCGTGCCATGGAACGATCCTGTAGTCATCAAGCGGGCGCTCGATGTCGGCGCCCGCTCTTTGCTCGTTCCTTTTGTGCAGAACGCGCAAGAGGCGCGCAAAGCTGTGGCCGCCGCCCGCTATCCTCCGCTCGGCATACGAGGAATCGCCGTGGGAACGCGCGCCAACGACTACGGCCGCATTCAGGGATATCACTCGAATGCGCACTTTGACACCTGCGTTGTAGTGCAGTTGGAAAGCAAGGCCGCGCTAAAGGAAATCGAAGCAATCGCGACTGTCGAAGGCGTGGATGGCCTTTTCATCGGTCCCAGCGACCTTGCTGGGGACTTCGGTCACCTGGGCAATCCCAGCCATCCTGAGGTGCAGGCCGCCATCCAGGATGCCGGCCAACGCATTCGTGCCGCGGGAAAATCGGCAGGCACGTTGTCAGGGAATGTCGACGCTGTCGATCGCCTCATTTCCTTCGGATACAACTTCACTGCAGTCGGCAGCGATGTTGGTCTTCTGGCTCGCACCGCGGAGAGTGTCGCCGCGCGGTTTCGCACCAGCTGAAAACAGTGAAAGGCAGCCAGGGATTCCAAAGAATCAACAGCCACCCGGCTGCCCCTCCGCCCCTAAAACCGGAAAACGATTCCAGCGGATGGCTGCGCCGTGTGAGTCCAGCTGTCACTGTTCAGGCCCCTGACACCAAAATCCGCGTCTTTGTACACGTATCCCCTGTACTCGGCGCGTAGCGAGACGCTTCTGGTCAACGCATAATTGACTCCGCCGCCGTACAGAAAAGTACCTTTCGCCTGGGTATCAGCGCCCGGAACAAAACCGCCAGCGTTGCCGGTGGGATGAAATATCAGACTGCCGCCGCCGCCCAGCACGTAGGGATTCAGCCTGACTATCGAGAAGGGAAGACTTACAACCACATCGGCTGTGGCTGCGTGCACGTCCGACTGAACTCTCGAAAGCCCGGCTGTAGAAAAGTACTTCTGAGTATCGCGGTCAAAGCCGTAGTTTGCTTCGGCAGAGAGCCAGCGGTTGAGGTGATATCGATAGCCAACGAGAAAGCCCCCCGTGTTGGTTGTGGTCCGCGAAATCCCCTGGCCGTTACTGTCCTTCGTGAAAAAGCCCGTGCCTTGCAGACTGATCTCGGAGCGGTCTTCCTGAGCCGTAGCGCCAAGTGTTAAGAGGATGACAAAACCTGCAAGCGTAATTGCAGTTCGTCGCATAAGTGTGACTCCTTCCTGCTTGAACGTGCGCAATCCCCGCGGTCGCGATTTCCTGAGTGCGTGGATTGCGTTTCGGAGTCGATCTCGGCACCTGGCGTGCCAAAGTTGGGACCGCATGGGTCGCAGAAATAGTTAAATGAATGCAGGTTGCGCAACGGCAAATGTGCGCTGACCACCCGGTCTGTCAATCGCATCGACAGAAAGTTCGACAAGTGGCAAAAGTGGCGACATTTTGTCGAAGCTTTATGCCCCTTGGCTACATCAGATGAAACATATCCCGGACCCGGGCAGTCGTCTTGCTCTGACCGCGGCGGCATCGACTGACGCGTCCGTTATCAAAATGCGGCAAGCGGGAAGAGGCTATGAGTACCTTATCTCCAGCCCTCTCAGACCAGTACACACAACGCTACGAAGCGCTGTTGCGTGCGACCAACGCGATTGGCACGTGCACTGATTGTGACGCTGCCGCCGACGCGCTCCTGCAATCGCTGAATGAGGTGGTTAACTTTGACTACCTTCAGCTTATCGCTTTTGAGAATGACACCAGGATCGTCGCATGGCATCTGCTCTATTCAAACGGCGCCAGGCAGAGCCCCCCCGCCGATGTCAACGTGGAGGGCACGCCCATTGACTGGGTATACGAATCACAGCAGGCTCTAGTCACTGCTGATTGGAATGTAGAGACGCGGTTTCAAAAACACGGGGAGTCTCTAAACGAACTAGGGATTGCGGCTACCTGCGTGCTTCCGCTAGCCAGAGGACAGCGTCGCCTCGGTGTCTTGACAGTAGGCAGGTCGCATCCCGATGCTTACCCCGAAGACGAAGTCCGCTTCCTCTCTCTGGTCGCCGACCAGATTGCGCTGGCAATCGATGCTGCCGTGAACTTTTACCTGTCCCGGCAAGCGCAGGATCGGTTGAAACTGATCCTTGATCTGACTAACCAGGTCGTCTCGAATCTGAATTTTCAAGAATTGCTGCGATCCATCTCTGCCAGTGTTCGCCGGCTCATGCGCTATGACGCGGCCGCCATCATGCTGCCCGAACCGGACGGCGCGCATCTGCGAGTGCATGCGCTCGACTTTCCGGATCGCAGAGGATTCTTCAAAGAACAGATTTTGATCCCCATTCAAGGCACGGCGCCTGGCGCAACCTTCCGCAGCGGAAAGCCCTGGGTGGTGAACCGGCTTGATCCTGAACTAAACACTGAAATGTACGCGAAGGCGTCGGCGGAGGGGATTAATTCATTGTGCGATGTGCCGCTTGTCAGCCGGGGTCGCATGCTGGGCGTGCTCGCGGTGGCTAAGCGCGAAGAGAATGCGTTCGACGGCGACGAGACCGCTTTTTTGTTGCAAGTGGCCCAGCAGGTCGCGATCGGCGTGGAGAACGCGCTGGCGTACGGCGAAATCGCCGATCTCAAAGACAAGCTCGCGCAGGAAAAGCTCTATTTGGAAGAGGAAATCCGCGGTGAAATGGACTTCGAAGGCATTGTGGGACAGAGTTCGAGTCTCCGCCATGTTTTGAATCTGGTAGAAACTGTAGCTCCCAGCGACTCGACCGTACTGCTTCTCGGTGAAACCGGTACAGGAAAAGAATTGATCGCCCGCGCCATCCATGAGCGCAGCCGGCGCAAGGAACGGACCTTCGTAAAGCTCAACTGCGCCGCGATTCCGACCGGACTGCTCGAGAGCGAGCTTTTCGGGCACGAACGCGGCGCCTTCACCGGCGCAATCGCACAGAAGATTGGCCGCCTGGAACTGGCTGACCAGGGCTCGCTCTTTCTGGACGAGGTTGGGGACATTCCCGTCGAGATTCAGCCTAAATTGCTGCGTGCGTTGCAGGAACGTGAGTTTGAACGGCTGGGCAGCAATCGAACCAAGAAAGTCGATGTGCGGCTCGTAGCGGCTACGAATCGCGATCTCGAAAAAATGATAGAGAATCGCGAGTTTCGCAGCGACCTATACTATCGCCTGAACGTGTTTCCCATCCGCATTCCACCTTTGCGTGAGCGTCCGGAAGATATCCCGCTGTTGGTCCGATACTTCGCGCAGAAGTATGCCCGCCTGATGAACAAGGAGATCGAATCGATTCCCGCGGCGGCCCTGAGAAAACTGTCGAGTTGGCCTTGGCCGGGAAATATTCGTGAGCTGGAGTACTTTATCGAGCGTTCCGTGATTCTCACTCACGGCACAGCGCTGCAAGCTCCCATCGCCGAGCTCAGCAATAATGGCAAGACCACTCCCGTGACTGGCACGCGCGAAGCGAATGAGCGCGATGAGATGGTCCGCATTTTGAAAATCACCAAGGGACGAGTCGCGGGCCCCGAGGGCGCCGCCGCCCGGATGGGCCTGAAACGCACGACCCTCATTGCGCGCATGAAGAAGCTGGGCGTCGACCCGCGCAGAGTGTCATGAAATTCGTCAACAGTGGACGCTCGTGACAGGAACTCTCCGGCCTTAGCAAGGGCCGGGTACCTGCTCACCTTTACGTCTCATTGAGTTCGGTGAGTTAACTCATCTCGCCATCTTGGCCCTTGCCCTGCTCTTAGTCCTGGCATGATCGAATTAATTGCAGTAACACTCGTGGGCTGCGCCGCAGTCTTCTTCATGCTGATATTTCTTCGCGCTCTCCTGGAAGAGGCAAGGCCAGGTAGCCGAATCTCCTCACGAGAGACAAGAGGACCGGCGAGGAAAGGACCGGAGAGAATCAGTCCGCCCCCAGTTTCAGCGGAGAATACGAGCCCATTGGACCGCGCTGCGTAATCTCGAGTATCCGAAACAAGCCCGTCTTCTCGCGGTCGCGTCCTCGCCAGCACGCGACCGAGCCTTGACTTCTACTGTTTCACCGGCGCCTGCTCGTTCTCCCGTCTTTTGCTGATCAGTCTCGACAAGTGTCAACTTTGACTTTGACATCTGTTGACACAATGCTGAGCCGACTCTGCTCCCATCCATGGTTTCAGCACTTTAAGCGCTTACGGTTTTGGCAGGCGCGTTGCACTCACTTCATCCGTACTGCGATCAATATGTTCAGGATTTCCATCATCGACACCCAGGCTCAACGGAAGCTGGTAGTGGAAGGCAAGCTCAGCGACCCTTGGCTGAACGAGCTTCGTACCACTTGGAGAAATGCCAGCCACGAGCTCGAAGGACGCAAGCTGGTGATCGATTTAAACAGCCTGACCTCCATTAGTCACCAGGGAGAAGACGCGATTCTCGATCTGATGAGGGAGGGCGCAAAGTTTTCCTGCGCCGGCATCCTTACTCGACACGTGCTGAAGCGGCTTGCCCGAAGATGTCAATGCAAGCCAGAATCCCAAGAAAAAGAAGCGGAAAACATAAAAAAATGACGTTGGTTGTCGATTTCCACCAGGCTCAAACGTTTAGTAAGAGAAAGACGGAGGTAAACATGTCGGAGGCAACGCACATTACCAGAGCTACGCAATACGCAAACAGCGCCGATTTTTGCCGAATCTTCGACGAAGACATGAACGGTCTTTACCTGCTGTCGTTCCTTCTGACTGCGGATCGCGGAAGGGCTGAGCAGTGCTTTGTCTCCGGCTTTGAGGACGTGGTCGAAGGCAACGCGGTTTTTAAGGAGTGGGCGCGCTCCTGGGCACGGCGAGCCATCATTCAAAATGCCGTAAGGCTGATCGACCCACGGCCAGCGGAAGGGAATGGCGGTCCGTCCTATCCGGTGAATGGTGACGACCAAGCGCTGCCGGACGAGAAGCAGGTGGAGATTGCCGCAGTCCTTGCCCTTGAACCGTTCGAGCGCTTTGTCTACGTAATAACGCTTCTGGAACACTATTCCGATCAGGATTGTTCTCTTCTACTGGGCTGCGCGCGCCGGGACGTGCTCGCCGCGCGCTCTCGCGCTTTCCGACAAATTGGAAGTGCGGTCGAATTGCACTATCGGCAACCGCAAAATGCAGGCTCAGAAAATCCGGCATCGCATGAACGCCGCGGTTCTGTACTGGACTTGCTGGATGCTCCGCGTTTGTTGACTTCAGCGTAAATTAACACCCAATCGGTTACCAGGGTTACCACGACCCCGCGAATCCTGTTGTGTGCGCAACTTCATCCCGTTCCAATAGTTTGGGGGCACCATGCAAAGAAACTATTGGCTCGGGATTGCAATCCTGTTCTTCGCGGCTCTGGCTGCCGCGCAGCAGGAGAAAACTTTCGATTGGGTTCGCGACACCGATGAAGCCGCGCAACTCGATCCCATGGATTATCACGCTGGCCGCGTATATCGCCCAGGAGCTCAGGGCGTAAATCTGCATGTCGACATTCAATCGACAATGCCCATTACGATTGCGATGGCGCCGAATGACCAGTGGACTGGAGCGGTGCGGAGTCCGGGGCCGGCTCCACGTCTGGAAATGTTCTGCGTGCGCGAACGCGTTGTGAACACCACTTACGAATGCCATCTGCCGGACAGCCGGCCCATGGTTCTTCTGATTCGCGACGAGCGCAGGCCCGACCGCGCTGTTGCCCAGAGCATTGTGGCGGTGATGGGCCACGGAGCCCGCCGGTTCGTCTCCGCGAACGATCTCAGGATCACCTACTACCGCTGGGATTGCGTGCAGCATTGCATCCAGCCCGAGTTTCAATGGTCGGTGCTGCTGAAAGACAAATATGAACTCTCCTCGACGCCGAAAGTTTACAGCCTGCTGACTCCGGAACGCGACGGGCAGCCAGTATGGATCCGGGTGAAGGCGCCAGTCCCGTTGACGCTCGCCCTGCTGCCTTCCGAACTTGCGGACAAAATTTACGACGATCCCTCGACTCTGGCATTGGCTTTGGAGAGCACCACCTGCAAGCAGCGCGGCGTGCAATCTCTGAACTTCAGCTGCAAAGTCAACCTGGCCGACGGCCGCCAGTCGCTTCTGGTAGTCCCGGAAGGCCGCGACAACGTTCCGCACAAGAAAGCAGAAATTGAAATGCAGTCGCTGCAATGCAACGTGAATTGCGACTTGCTGAATAAACAGTAGTCGTTCTTGCAGCGAGAAGAAGATTGATCGTGTCGGCAGTAGAGCGATTGTCCCAGCACCCGCGAAAACCACTTTCGCGGGTTTGTTTTTGACGCGGTCCCGTCCGGGACCTCTGAAAATAGCCCGGCGCTTCCACTCCGGGTGGCGCCGCCATCCCGACAGCATCGTAACCCCCCGTTTCGCCGAGAACGCGAAAGGACGGGCCACCCAGTCAGATAGGAATGCAATTTGCTCGCGTCCGAATTCTTAGCGTAGGTTGTCGGGCAAGAGGAAGACGGTGCGCGCGAGTTCGGATTGCAGGGTGGCTTCGTGATAGTAGCGGGTGAGAATTCCGTTCTTCCAGACGAGCAGGTCGGGATTGCGGTGTGAAAATTCGTCCCAGTCGTTATGGGTCGAACTGGCAGACGACCGAGCCATGCGCTCCCGGATGAGAAAGAAATACACGTAAGTGATGGTTTCGTGGTAACGCTGAGGCTTGCCCCGGGCGGCTGCAAAGTGTTTTAAGGCGGTGGAGAATTTCTCCAGCGCTTTCAGCGGCGGATATTGCGAGAGATAAGCAAAAGCCAGCCGGACGTGATCGGCATGGTGAAAGGAATCTTCGGGGATCCGGTCGGCCTCGAAGCGGCGGATGAATTCTTCGTCGCTCATGCTTCGCCTGACGTCGGTATACGCTCGACGCTGTGATCCAAAACGTCCGGCTCATCTTCATCCAGCATCCAGTAGCGGTACGCCGCCTCCACCGCGCTGTCGGTTGGTCCATCGTTTTGCAGTGCCAACTTCGGCATGATCGATTGCGAGAAAGAATCGGCAAGCCTCTCCTGCTCGCGCACAAAGTAAGCGTGGGTTTCTTGCAGGTTCCCGCCGAATTTCTTTGCGTAATCCAGCAGGAATTGCTGATCCATTCTCGGCTCGATGCCGCGCGCCCAGAGGTTTTGAGAAGAAGCCTGAAGCAATAGCAGTTTGCATCCCAGCGCGCCCAGACGACGGTCATGGGAAGTAACGTCGGTCCACCTAAGAACCCCCAGACGAACACAGTGCGTGAGGTGCAAAGTATCGATGATCACCAAACACCACGGACGGGCATGTTCCTGCACACTGGCGTAAAGCCATTCCAGCGTGGCGAACATACGATCCAGATGCTGAAGGTTCTCGGCTGTGGTCAAAGTACCGTGGTCTTCAGGGACAGCCGGCGGCCCGTACGTGCGCGACCGCGCCAGGTGAATTAAAGTTCGAATCTTTCTTGGCGGGGAATTGGAGACGAGCCGGCGAATCAGCGCGTCGATCAACGTCGACTTGCCGACGCCGGATGTGCCTTCCACCAGCAGAGCCTTCAAGGGCGCCATGGGTTACTTTCCCCACGCGATAGCAAAAGCCGCGGCGGCGTAGATGACGACGTTGCCCACGTTGTATCCGCCGTGCAGCAGGTGAACCATGATGGCCATGATGAATACAGCTACCAACAGCCACGCGCCGCGGACCGTAGTGCGAGGGATCAACAGGAGGATGCAGCCGAGGATTTCTCCCCATCCCAGGATCAGGCGGATGAAGCCGGGCATATGAGTGGCGGCAAAGCCGTGCGCTGCGCTGGGCATCACGAAGAGCACGGCTTCGATCAGGATCACGATGCCCAGAGCCCATTGCAGGACGCAAAGACCGATTTTCGACTTCGCAAAACTCATGGATGTCCTCGTTATCTGTCCTTTGTTTTTCCGGCTGTTTTTTCCGCAGGGCCTTTGCGGGGAAACTTGGATTTGATTTCCTGCAGGCGATGGCTGGCGCCGGAGTCGAGATCGAGTTCGTAGAACTTCTTCAGTTCGCGAATGCGTTCCAGCGAAGCCGGGCTGAACGGAGTTTTCCCATCGAAGGCATGCAGCACGATGCCTTCGAGGACGTCGCCGAGTGTCATGTCGTGATACTCGGCAAAGGCTTTCAGGACTTTCAGAATGCGTTTTTCGATGCGAACGCCGGTTTGCACGCGCTCGACCAGCAGGGAAGAATTGTCCGTCACGCGTACCAATGTACCACGGTACCTTATCGAAAGCAATTCAGAGATCTAGGACGCGAGCTGCGGTGGAAAAAGGAATTGTGGTCAGGATGCTCGGAACGTATTGTTTATAATCTCCCTTCCATCGCCAACAACAAAAAGGAATCCATTGGCACTCGACGAGAAAATTTACGAGCTGCGGCGCGAGAAGTTGAAGCAGATCGAGGCGCTCGGGCAGCCGACATACCGCAGCAAGTATGAGTTCACCCATACGGTGGAGGAGATCCTCGCCAAGTACACGGAAAAAAATGGCGAGGAACTGGAGAAGGAGCGGGTTAACGTGCGCGTGGCAGGACGCCTCATGGCGATTCGCCTGATGGGCAAGGCCGGGTTCGCGCACCTGCAGCAGGACGGGAAGAGGCTGCAGATTTATGTCAAGAAAGACGCGGTCGGAGAAAAGGGCTTCGAGTTGTACAAGCTGCTCGACCTGGGCGATCAAATCGGGGTGAGCGGGTATCTGTTTCGCACGCGCACGGGCGAGCTGAGCGTGCATGTAGAAGAGATCACGTTTCTCAGCAAAGACCTTCTGCCGCTGCCGGAGAAGTGGCATGGACTGACCGATGTGGAGCTGCGCTACCGGCAGCGCTATGTCGATCTGGTGATGAATCCTGAAGTGCGCGAAGTTTTTCTGAAGCGGACGAAGCTGGTGCAGTCGATGCGGCGCACGCTGGATGCGCATGGCTTCATTGAAGTGGAGACGCCGATGATGCAGCCTATCGCCGGCGGGGCCGTGGCCAAGCCGTTCATCACGCATCACAACACGCTCGATATGGATCTCTATCTGCGCATCGCGCCGGAGCTTTATTTGAAGCGGCTGGTGGTGGGCGGCCTGGATCGCGTGTATGAGATCAATCGCAACTTCCGCAATGAGGGGTTGGGATGGCGCTGGAATCCCGAGTTCACCATGCTGGAGTTTTATCAGGCCTACACCGACTATCAGGGCGTAATGGATCTGACGCAGGAAATTATCACGCAGGCGGCGAAAGATGTGACCGGCGGGACGAAAACGAAGTGGGGCGACCAGGAGATCGATTGGGCTAACTGGCAGCGCATGACCATGCGGGAAGCCATCATTCATTATTGGCCGGAGTCGTCGGGAGCGAAGCCGGAGATGAGCGACTTCGGCAGCGACGACGGCGTGAAGAAGCTGGTGGAACGCTTCAACGCGGGGCATGCGCACATGGCTTTCGAGCCGGATGCTGCGGCGGGGAAAACACTTGCCGGGCTTTTTGAGGCGGTGGCGGAGGAGCATCTCACGCAGCCGACCATCATTTATGAATTTCCGACGGCGGTGTCTCCGCTATCGAAGCAGAAGCCGGATGAGCCGGAGTGGACCGAGCGCTGGGAAATCTTTGTCGGGGGAATGGAGATTTCCAACGGCTTCAGCGAACTGAACGATCCCGAAGACCAGCGGCGGCGATTCGAAGCCCAGTTGCAGGAACGCGAACGCGGGGACGAGGAGGCGCACCAGATGGATGAGGATTACATTCGCGCGCTGTCCTATGGGATGCCGCCGGCGGGTGGGGTCGGAGTCGGGGTGGACCGGCTGTGCATGCTGCTGACGGACTCGCACACGATTCGGGATGTCATTTTGTTTCCGTTACTTAGGCCGGAGAAAGGCGTAACCACAGAGGGCACCGCGAGCATCGAGGAATCATGCTAGGGAACCTAGTTAAATACTGTGATTAGTGTATGGACGGTTTTTATACTTTTTTTGTCTAATGTATTTCGGGTTTGGGCTCTGAAATTGGCAGCGCTACCGTAGTGTCCGAATGCGTTTCGGACACTGGGTCGGTAGCGCTTTGCTGTGTCCGGTCGGTTTAATTCGACTTTCGCGGGCTGTTTTTCTCAACCGACGTACGAGGTGGCTGGTACGGCGGCTGATCCGGATTGAAATTCAAGCTCAGATAATCGATCAGCGCGTCGTGATCTGCTGCATCTACGACCGCTCCCCACTTGATCATCTTGTCGACTTCCTTCGCCCATGTTGCTTTGCTGAGCCGCTGCTGAAGAATGATGCGCGCCTCGTGACACTCCAGACAGGAAGTCGTCGCCTTGGCTTGCATCGGACCCGGCGGAAGATCCTCGGTTGGCGTCACCACGGCGGTCTGCTGCGCCAGTGCTGTGAATGCGGCAATTGCCAGGACAATCAGCATGGTAGACAGCCGGGCTGCGCCCGGCCGGACAGCCGAGAGCGGCTGTCCCCACATACGAGTCCGGGGTCCGGCGTCCTGTCTATGCGACATGGATATTCACCTGATCGACGGCGTTGTACAGGTAGCCGCTGGGATTCCAGATCGGAGTGTAGGGCTGGGTTCGTCCCTGAGAGTCGGTGGCACGACAGAGGACGGTATAGTCGCCTCCCTTCGCTCTCCAGTCATAAGTCCAGAGGCGCCAGGCATAATGGGCTTGATCATGGCCGAGACTGGCTGAGTTCCAACTCGCGCCGCTATCGGTGGAGACTTCGACCTTAACGATGTCGGCCTCTCCTGCCCAGGCGGCGCCATGGACGGCGACCTTGCCCGCTTTCAGGGTTGCGCCATCGAGCGGACCTGCGAGCACTGACTTTACGCTCAATGCGGTGAGAGGGTGAGTGTCTTCGGGTTTCACGGCGTCTCCGGGCTTCCCCGGTTGATTGGGAAAGCGGTACGCGGGGCTCATGAAGTTGCCGACGAATTCGGATTCGAGGATTCTGATTTCGGTCAGCCATTTGCAGGACGCGGCGCCAATCCAGCCCGGCACCAGCGCGCGCGCGGGAAAGCCGTGGTGTTTAGTGAGCGGTGCGCCGTTCATGTGGGTGGCGACGAGCGTGTCGGAGTCGAGCGCTTTTTCTATAGGAATGCTGCGAATGAACGGGGGAACTTGGCCCGGAACCTCGTCGAGTCCGCGGAACATGACGTGCTTGCCTGTGGGCTTGACAGCAGCGCGCTCCAGCACGTCACGCAGACGCGGTCCCGAGAAGCGAGCGGTGCTGACGGCGCCCTTGCCCCACTGCACGCCCGGAACCTGAGGACGGTGCAGGCTGCGTCCGTTGCCGGCGCATTCGAGCGTGTTGACGACGGAATGATTTTCGAGCTTCGAGAGTTCGGCGAGAGTGAAGGTGGATGGCTTCTCCACTTCGCCGCCAACGGTGAGCCGCCAGTTTTCTTTGTCGAGTTCACTCGGTTCGTGCATGTGGTTGCGGACGAAGAAGTGCGGGACCGGCGTGAGCCAGCTGTTGAAGTACTCGATCGGAGTTTCGAGATCCACGAAGCGGAAAGATCGGACGATCATTCCGTCTTCGCCGGGGATTTCGATGGAGCCGCCTTGTGCCGGGGGTGCCCACGATAAAGAGAAAAGGGATGGAGCAGCGCTGAATGCCAGCGCCGCTCCAGACATCTGCGTCAGGAAAGTTCGTCTCGAGAGCATCGCCTTCATTGACATCAGAAGATGTAAACCGTGTCGAACTGCAAGCGGGTGAGCCAGGGCTCGATGCTCGCCAGAGGACGGCCAATCAAACCGGTGAAGCCTAGCTGCACGTTCCGGTCAAATTGATAGAAAGCGTCGATGCGGTGCTCGGTGACGTTCGTGCCCTGGCGAATCTCGCTGTAATTGAAGTTGCCGAGCACGGCCTCGCGCTCGATGAAAATACGGGTGTACCCGATCTGCAAGTCTCTCTTTTCCTGGAGACGTCCGACTCGTCCTTCTGCCCAGTATCCGCGCCGTTGATGCGAGGTGCAAGGAGTATTGAGCGTCTGTTTGAACGTTTGCGTCGAGGAATTCGACGGAGCGGCGACGATGTTGACCAGGTTGCCGCAGGCCTCGGTATTCTGGACGTAGTCTCCGATAAAACTGACCGGCCAGCGGGAGTGGCTGGTATCAATGTCGAGGCGGGCAATGTTGTCGAACAATCCGAACTTCGAGGCGAATTGCGCGTTGCTGATAGATGTTACTCCGGTCGGATAGGCCGTTCCGCCCATGGTGATGATGGTCGTCGCAGTGGTCGTGTAGGTCGAGTCCTGCACTGGATTCCCGGTAGTCAGCGGCAACGCGCCTGACAATGGAGTCTGCGGATTCTTGCTGCTGGCACGGGCCAGAGCCAGGGCGATCGAGTCGGCGCCGCGAAAGTCATAGTATCCCGAGTAGGCGTTGAATGTTACGCGTGGTGCAAGCTGCCACGACGTTTGGATTTGTCCGCCATAAGTGATTTGTTGGGTAATCCTTTTGTTGGTGGGCGCGGTGCCGGCTATTTCGGCGAAGGGCAATTCAAAGCCGACCAGCGCGAAGCGCTTCAGGACAGGCGTATTCAGGATGAACGCCAGCGTCTGCGCCGCACCTTCGGGATTTAAGTCTTTATCCCAGGTGAGTTCGGTGTTGTACCAGGGATAGCGAAATTTGCCGCCTACAAGGGTTAAGGGTTTGAACTGTTTTGGTTTGAATTCCACGAAGGCCTGGTCGAGTGCGATCGCCTTTCGGGTGTAGAAACCGGTAAGGTTCGCGTTCGTGGAGGTGGGATCGTTTATGTCACCGCTGGCAAGAGTGAAGCCAGCACGGAATTGCTCCCCGAGATCGGCGGTCACATTGAAGCGCGCACGCACCCGGCCGCGTATTCGTTGGAGCGACCGATCCGCGGGGCCGCCGAGGAAGGGCTCCCCGCGAAGGCGGATGTCGCCGCTGAAAGAAAGCGGGCCGATGCCTTTGATCTGGCGCTCTAGGTTCCGAATGCGTTCATCGGAACTGCCCGCGTGCTGGTTATTCTGGTCCGCGGTGGCGTCTTGGAGATTGGTCGCGACGGTTGCCGCCGGTTCCGATGCTTGAGCAGCGGCTGGTTGTGGCGCGGAAACGGCGGCGGACTGAACTGTCTGGGGCAGTTGATCTTTCTCGCGGCTGCGTAATTGCGCCTGCAGCGCCTGAATTTCCTTTTGCTGGGCGGCGAGAGCATCTTTCAACGCCTGGATATCGGCGGCGGTGACGGACGGGACCGGCGCCGTGGCTGGGGTTCCATTGCCCGGAGCCGCGTTCGACACCGACTCGGTTTGTGCCCAGGCTCGGGAAGTAAGCGCCGCCAGAATCAGAGCCGTGATAAAGATAAACAGGTTCATGCTGGATTTCATGGAAGTAGACTTTCTCCTTTTAAATTGATTCTGCGCCGCTAGTATTTTTGCCTCGGTCCTCATATCGAAGTAGGTATAAAAGCATGTCCATAAACGTACTAGAGATACTGACAAATGGGCAACGTCCTTTTCGTTGCAGGAATTATTAGGCCCCGGGAGATTCGGAAGAGGCTCCGAAGTTCGCCCGCCGCATAGAAGTCAGCCCCCACTTATTTTGCAAAATAGCCGCATTAGTCCATAAACTAGATTTGTATAATAGACTTTATAGACGTTAATGACAAGGCACTCATCTCTCCATTCTTAAAAAGTGCGAACGGTCGACTTTAGCCTGTGAATCAATGCGTTAGTTGTAAGGCCCAGACCAGGCGGTCAGATGTTTGTGCAGAAGATTGCGGTTAAGAGGCAGGGGTTTTTCCGCGATGGGACGAAATCGGCGTCTGAGGATTAATTAGGCTCCGGCGGAAACTCGCAGAACGAGCACAGTGATGTTATCGGGACCACCGCGCTCCAGCGCCGTGGTTAGTAACTGGGAACAAGCTTCCGCGGGGGAAGTGGATCGCGCGACGCGGGCCAGTTCCTGGTCGCCCACTAAAGCCCAGAGGCCGTCGGTGCAAAGGAGGAGGGTATCTCCCTCTTCCAAGGAGACTACATGGTCGGGAACATGAGGAGCAATCTCGCGGCCAGTTCCCAGGGCAGCGGTGAGAATGTGGCGCTGTGGGTGGGACTCGGCATCTTCGGATCGCACGATGCCGCTCTCTACCAGCTTGCCGACGTAGGAGTGATCGCGAGTCAGTCGAGAAATGGATCCGCCACGAATGTGATAGAGGCGGCTATCGCCGACGTGGGCGAAATGGAGATGGCGATCGACGACGGAGACGGCGGTGCAGGTGGTTCCCATTCCATAGAGCTGCGGATGCTGGGCGGCATAACGCTGAATACTCTGATGCGCGGACGCCAGGGCTGCGAGTAGAGTGCTTTGCGGACCGTTCGCGAAAGCATTTTCGTAGACGTGGCGCACGGTCTCAACCGCAAGGCGGCTGGCCTCTTGTCCGCCTTCATATCCGCCCATGCCGTCGGCGATGACAGCCAGGCGGCCCTTGCGTCGAAAATCTTCGTCGGAGTCGGGCTCCCAGTAGAGATGGGAATCCTCGTTGTTGCTGCGCTGGCGGCCGATGTCGGTCAGGCTGGCGGCAATGATTCCGGGTTTGGCGGTTTTGCAGTCGACGGCCATCACGAAGAGAGCGAGCTTAAAAGCGGTGCGATGAAGTCCGAACGGAGAAGCGTTTCGGCTCGGGTCATTATAAGGGACGCACGAGGCTCTCAGCGGTTTGGCCTGTCGGCCATGAATTCTTCGTTACACAGACACTCTCAAACGGAGGAAGGTTCGCGCACAGACCGACAACGCGTTTGCGCGAGAGATCCCTTCGACTTCACTCAAGGAGGCTCTCACGCGGCTGAACTGCGCGGCGTTTCGGGATGACGCCCCTCCATAGAGGACCGGTGTGCGAAGGGGTACGATTCCGCGAGAGCGCTGATTTGGCAATACGGTCACTCGCCAGCTACTATTTCGTTACTCCAATGACACCTTTCTCCGAAAAAGTCTTATACCGTCGATCCCTCGGCGGGCTCACCTTGTTTCTAGGACTGTTCTTGGCGGGGTCGGCGGGTGCGCAAACGGCACCGTCAAGTGCGACGTTGCCCAGTGAAAGTCCCGCGAAAATCGAGGCGGTGACTGACAGCTTCGATTACGTCAAGCGCGAGGTGATGATCTCGATGCGCGACGGGGTGAAGCTGCATACGGTGATCGCGATTCCGAAGGGCGCGAAGAACGCGCCGATCCTGCTGACACGAACGCCGTACAACGCCAGCGCGCAGGTCAGTCACGCGCAAAGTTCGCATCTGGGCCCGATTCTGAACGGCTACGACAATGCGGTGGAAGTGATTGTGGAGGGCGGATACATTCGCGTGGTGCAGGATGTGCGAGGCAAGTACAAGTCGGAGGGGGATTATGTGATGACGCGTCCGCTGCACGGTCCTCTGAATCCGACGACCGTCGATCACTCCACCGACACCTATGACACGATCGACTGGCTGGTGAAGAATATTCCCGAGAGCAATGGGAAGGTGGGGATTCTGGGAATTTCCTATGATGGATTCCTGCCGCTGATGGCGCTGGTGCATCCGCATCCCGCGCTGAAGGTTTCGGTGCCGATGAATCCCATGGTTGACGGCTGGAGTGGAGACGACTGGTTTCACAATGGGGCGTTTCGCGAACAGAATATGCCTTACATCTACGAACAGGAGGCGACGCGCGATAACTCGGCCCTGTGGTGGACGGATCATTTCGACGACTACGACGTTTATCTGGAAGCTGGATCGGCAGGGGAACTGGGGCGGCAACATGGGCTGGAGCAGGTGGGATTTTGGCGCAAGCTGCTGGAGCATCCCAGCTACGACGCATGGTGGCAGCAGCAGGCGATGGATAAGATTCTGGCTGCGCAACCGCTGAAGGTGCCGGTGATGCTGGTCGACAGCTTGTGGGATCAAGAAGACATTTACGGGGCGCCGGCGGTTTACAAGGCGATCAAACCGAAGGACACCGGCAACGACAAGGTGTTTCTGGTTCTGGGGCCATGGCATCACGGGCAGGAAATTGAGGATGGCAGCAGACTGGGGGCATTGAAGTTCGACAGCGATACCGGACTTTATTTCCGGAGGAATATTCTGCGGCCATTTCTTGATCAGTATCTGAAAGACGGAGCGCCGAAGGCCGAGGTGGCTCCGGTAACCGCGTTTGAGACGGGAACGAATACGTGGAGGCGATTGCCGGCGTGGCCTGCAGGGTGTGAGAGTGGATGCTCGATTCATTCGGCGCGGCTTTATCTGGAGGCCGGGCTGAAGCTGGGTTTTGACGCGCCTAGAAATGGAGACGCCGCGTATGACGAATATGTTTCAGATCCGGCGAAGCCAGTGCCGTTTCGTTCGCGGCCGATTCAGCCGGTGGGATATGGTGAGGGATTCACCTGGGCGCAATGGCTGGTGGACGATCAGCGGGAGGCGTCGGGGCGGCCGGATGTGTTGGCCTTTACTTCGGATGTCTTGAAGGAGCCGGTGAAGATCAGTGGACAGCCGGTAGCGAATCTCGTCGCTTCCACCAGCGGAACGGATTCAGACTGGGTGGTGAAGGTGATTGACGTTTATCCCGATGAGGTTGCCAACCAGCCGGGCATGGGCGGATATCAGCTGATGATTTCCGCGGATATTTTCCGCGGGCGCTATCGGGAGAGCCTGGAGACGGCGAAGGCAGTCGCGGCCGACAAGCCGTTGCTTTATCGGTTTGTGTTGCCGACGGCGAACCATGTTTTTCTGCCAGGGCACCGTATTATGGTGCAGGTTCAGTCGAGCTGGTTTCCGCTGTATGACCGCAATCCGCAGACGTTTGTGCCGAATATTTTCTGGGCCAAGCCAGGGGATTATCAGAAGGCGGCGCAGCGGGTTTTTCACTCGGGCGAGCAGGCGAGTTTTGTTGAGCTGCCGGTGGTCGAGATGCGGTAGGGATCCTTCGACTGCGTTTTCGTCCGCGTTCGCGGACGAAAAACTTCGCTCAGGATGACAATCGCAGAGATGGTTGCAGAAATGACAATTGCGTTATGAGGAATTTGCTGGTGAGTTGCGGGCTCCTGTTGCTGTCCGCGCCCTTGCTGGGGCAGGGGAAGCGGTTATGGGTGTTGCAGGCGCCCGGGGAGATAGTGGAATACGATTCGGCGACGTTTGCGGTGAAGCAGACGGTGAAAGTTCCGGCGGAGGCAATGAAATCGCCGGAGAGTATTCGGGTCAATCGCGCGGGGCAAATTTTATTTGCGATACCGGTGCCGCTGCCGCTGGCGGAAGAAGATGTTGCGTCGGCGCACAAAGTTTGGCTTTGGAATGGGCACGGCGCGACGACGATCGATCAAGGAGTAACACGAGAGGTAAGTGTTACGGGATCGAATCAGGCGGTCACGGAATCGGCTCCGGTGCCGTTTCTTTCGGCGGACGGCGGACATTTGTTTTGGTTTGCGAATCAGGCGCGGCGGTTGCAGCGCGAGGCGGTGGATCTCTCGACCGTCACGACCTGGCAGGCGTGGCGGACTGATTTGAGTGGCGCGGGACGCGAGGAGTTGGCCACGACGAAGTTTCCGGATTGCCGCTGCGAGACCGGGACGTGCGAGGAAACCTGTCCGTATGGCGAGTTTTGGGCGCCGAACAGTGGCGTTGATAACTTTTTTCTGATGACGCAGTTTGTCCCCGGACAGAGCGAGCCGGAATACAAGGCGACCATGCTTTACCGGGAAGCAGGCGGAAAATGGACAGCGACACCGCTGGCCGAGCTGTTGCTGCGCGAGTTGGATGCGGGAACTCGGGGAGAGACAATTGTCGAGGCGATTCCGGATGCCGGCTGCTGCGGATGGTCGAATCAAAGTAATGATCAAACGCTGGTGCTGAGTAACGGGAAGAAGCGGACAGTATTTGACGAACTGGCGACTTATAAGAATTCCGACTACGACGTCAGTTTCTATACGTCCAATGCGCGGCTGTCGCCGGACCTGGGATATGTGGCCATGACGATTGTTGCGACCGCGCAGCCGAACAAGCCCATTCAACTGGCGGAGCAGGGAAGCGCGAATCCGGAAGAGTCGCAGCGCATTCGAAAGGCACTGACCGAGTTGCCGGCGGTGGAAGTGAAGAGCTTGGCGGAGACGCCGCGGAGAGTGGCCTATGTGCCGCATGCAACGTTGCTGGGATGGATGAGCGAGAAGGAGATTCTGCTCGTCGAAGACAATGTGCTTGTGGTTTACACGCTGGGAACGGGGGCGCGAAGGAAGTCGGGGGTGCGAGTGGAAGATGCTGGGAGGGTATTTCTGCCGTAGATCAGCCGTATGTTCTGCGGCGGAGCGCCCTTGGATGAGTCTGTCGATCCCCGCCAGATCATTCACTGCGCCTGAGGAACGGCTCCGTTCCGGAGGACGCCATCAGAAGGGTGACCAGGGCGTTAGCCAAGCGCAGTCCTTTTTCTTTGACCTGCGCGATAGATTATCCAACCCAGAAAATTCACTCCCAGGACTACCAGCGCAATCTTCAGAGAGTATTTCCACACGCTGGCAACCGGGACGACGGGCAATACCGAGAGCAGAACAAACAGTAAGGTGACCGCGAAAGCGGCTGCCGCTCCCAAACGTAACCAGAGGCCGGGCCGAATGCCTTTCTGTATTGGGGCGAACAAGGGAATGGCAAATAGAGCCAGATAAGCGATGCCGTAGAACGTCCAGGCCCAGATCTGCAGGAGAGTAAATGCCTCCTGATTTTTGGCGCCGATCAACACGGCGGTGCTGGACGCGAGCGCTACGCCGCCCATAAAGAGAATCGAATTGACCGGCGTACGGTATTTGGCATGGAGAACCGAAAACCAACTGGGCAGCAGGTAGTCCCAGCCCGCGACCAGAGGCAGGCGCGTGTTGCTGGAAAAATACAGTGTGTAGCTGCAGAGGTAGTTCAACAGCAGAAGCAGAATCGCGATGGAGACAAGCGGACCGGCGACACCGAAGACGCTGAATCCGCGGCTGAGCGCCTGAGGAATGGGGCCGATGACGTCGATCGCGTCGGGCGACACGAATGCGAGAATCGCGCTCGTGCCGAGTATGTAGAGAAGCGCGATAAGCGGCGCCGTGAAGAGGATGGAACGGGCAAGATTGCGTCCCGGGTTGCGAGACTCGCCGGCGAAGATTGCGACGATCTCGAAGCCTGACAGGGCGCCAAATGTCATTTTGCTGAAGACGCTGAGGCTGAAAACAGTAAGCGGCGGCATGACCAGCGGAACAGGGTTGTAGTGAGGCAGCGTGCCGCGCCGCACATGAACAAAAGGCATCACGATCAGAATTCCCAGGATCAGGACGGTGAAGATGCTTCCGGTATTGCTCACCCACTTGCCCACGCTGAGGCCAAGGCGGGCGACCAGCATCATGCCGGCGATCAAGAGGACGGATGCGCCCACGAGTAGTCCTGGGCTGGATGCAATCCAGGCCGCTTTATGTCCAAAGGCGTAGGCGATGTAGGTCGTCGCGACCAGCGCGATTTGCGACACCTGCACGGTGGTGTCGAGCCAGATGTTCCACGCCACCAGGAAGCCCATGCCATCACCGAAGGCAAGACGGGCCCACTCGTAGAGGCCGCCCTCGAGCGGCATGAGGCGGTTGAGATGAGCGACTACCAACGCCTGCGGGACGAAAAACAGAAGGATGGCCAGCAGCCACAGCACGACATGGGATGGGCCGGCCTTTACCGCCGTACCGAAGAACTCGGGGACGATCACGATCAGAATCTGGGCCAGCGCTAAGTCGGCAATGCCGAGTTCCTTGCGTAGGAGTTTGCTGTGGGATTGGACGGCCTCGGCGGTTTTGAGGGACGGGTTGGGGATGGCGGCCACGGCTTCAAGTCTCACCTGTAATGATCGAAAACCGAGATTCCTCCGCTCCTCGCGCTCGCTCGGGGTCGAAATGACAAGCGTTTTATTTATTCGCCGAAAGCTTGAGCGCAGATCGCTGATGGCTGAACGCTGGACGCTGTTCTCCGGTCATTTTTTCCTCGCCGGTTTCAGCAGCAGGTCTTGATAGTCGAAGCTGAAGTCGGCTAGCGGAGAAACCGCCGCCATTTTTGCATTGTCGATGCTCCCGTCGGGATTCAGGGCGAAAGTTATGAACGCGTCTTCGATGGTGCGATCGCGCCAGTGGGCTTTGAAAGTGTCGTGCTGCCAGGGTTGCAGGTCGCCGATCATGGAGGGGGTGTGATCGAAGGTGATGACCAGGCCGGAATTTTCCATGCGGATAGTGATAGGTCCGTACCAGGCGTCGTTGTAGATGCCGGCATATTTATCGAGCGGCAGAGACGGTTTGGAGTCGGCGGCGCGGGCGGCTTCGGCTTTCTTCATGGTTTCTGCCGCTTCTTTTTCCTGCTTGTCTTCGCGAGACTTGTAGGCGGCGATCCAGTCCGTCGCAGGAAGTTTGAAATAGTGATCGAGTATGTGGAAGAGAATGGAATCGAAGGCGCCGTCTTCTTCGGCGTTGGTGAGCACGACGACGCCTAAATTTTCCTCGGGCACGAGCATCACCCGGGAGACGAATCCGCCGACCCCGCCGGTGTGTCCCACAAGTTTGCGGCCGTGGTAATCCCGGAGACCCCAGCCGAGAGCATAATCGGCGAAGTTGGGTTTCAGCCCGGCGAGAGCTGGCGGAGGATCGCCGATGGGAAGAATCGTCTGCGGCGACCACATTTCTTGTGAACGCTGTTGGCTGAAGAGGTGGCCATCGCGATCGATGAATTTGCCGCGGTTCAACTGCAGCTGGACCCATTTGGCCATGTCGGCGGCGCAGGAATTGATAGAGCCGGCCGGGCCGGCATTGTCGAGTATTTCGAAGGGGATAACTTGCAGCTTGCCCGCCAGGCGCGAATGTGGAAAGGCGACATCGTCGCCGGACTTGATGTTGGCGTTGCTGACGTTGGAATGCGACATGCCGAGCGGCGTGAAAATGCGTTGGTGAATGTAATCGTCCCAGGACGTGCCGGTCACGGCGGGGATGACTTGTCCAGCGGTCATATAGAGAAGATTGTCGTAGGCGTAGTGGCTGCGGAAACTGGATGCGGGCTTCATGAAGCGCAGCTTGTAAATAATTTCATCGCGCGTGTAAATTGTGTGCGGCCAGAAGAGCAGGTCGCCTTCGCCGAGGCCCATGCCGCTGCGGTGCGTGAGCAGGTCGCGGATTGTCATCTCATGCGAGACGTAGGGGTCGTACATGACGAAGCCGGGGAGGTGCTGATAGACGGGATCGTCCCAGGAGAGCTTTCCCTCGTCGATCAGTGTGGCCAGGGCCGCGGTGGTGAATGCTTTGGTGTTGGATCCGATGCCGAACAGGGTGAATTCGTCGACGGGCGTGGGGTCTCCGAGCTTGCGCACGCCGTAGCCTTTGGCGGCGATAATCTTGCCGTCTTTCACAATGGCGACGGCCATGCCGGGGACGTTGAAACTCTTCAGGGAAGAGGCGACGTAGGCGTCGAGGTCGGCGGGCGGGGTGGTGGACTGTGCGTTCGCGAAACTTACAAGAGTTAGAGTCAAGACGATCGAGTACTCTCTTAAGCGAGTGTGAGGCATGTGTCTCTCCGAATAATGATTACGTGCGAGAATTAGGACGCGGAGATTAGAACACAGAAGCGGCGGATTCTTCGAGAGTAGGGAGAAAACCATTGGAGCGATTGAACTCGCTTTAGTCTTGGATGAGAGGGGCCGGGGCCTTCGCGACAGCCGGCGGGACGCCGGCGCTACTTCTCGAGGGCCGGTTTGAATCACAGGGGAATTATGGTTTCGCGGGATTTTATATTCTGGGAAGTGGATGCGCAGCGGGATTTTATGCTCCCGGGAGGGAAACTTTACGTTCCGGGGGCGGAGAAGTTGCTGCCTAATATCCGGCGGCTTACCGATGCGGCGGGGGGGGGAAGGTATTCCTGGTTTCGCATGGATGTTTTCATGCTCCGAATGATCCCGAGTTCAAAATTTTTCCGCCGCATTGCGTGAAGGGAACGGCGGGCGCGGAACTGGTTCCGGAGGCGTTGACGGAAAAAGTTATGCGAGTTCCGAATGATGCAGAGGCGAAGCTGCCGGAGGATTTGTCGCAGTATCAGCAAATCCTGCTGGAAAAGCAGACGCTGAATATTTTCGAAAGCCGGCACGCGGACGCTCTGGTTCGGCGTTTGGGAAGTCAGGCAGAATTTGCGGTCTTTGGAGTGGTAACAGAATACTGCGTCAGTTTTGCTGCCAAGGGCCTGCTCCAACGCGGGCGGCGCGTGGCCGTGGTCGAGGATGCGATTGAAACCTTGAAGCCAGAAGACGGGAAGAAAACGATTGCAGAATTAGAGCAGTTGGGAGCGCGGATGATAACTACGGACCAGGCTCTCGGTGCGCTCGGCTGCTAAGAGCGATGAACGGATGAACGAAGGAACGCGAGACCCCTCAGGGCTGAAGCCCGCATCATTTTATGATTCTTTATGATTATGATTCTTTATGACTCTGGGCGGCACGGCCGAAGCCGTGCCCTTCCCAAAACCAGCGTGCGCTCCCAAAAAACCGGAGCGAGATCGCCACTAGTGACGGTCGCCGTGGTTGTGGCGCCAGGTCCAGTATTCTTTTTGTTCTTCGGGACGAAGCCGGCGGAAGTCGCGGTGTGCATCGCGGTGGTTTTCATCCGCCCAACGATTGTAATAGCCAATTTCCTCATCATTCCACACGTGGTAGTCAGTGTAGTAAGGATCATAGACGCGATAGTAGTGATGATGTTCGCAGGCGAATCCTGCCAACGACGAGGCCAGCGCGCCTGCCAGCAAAAGCGAACTCAATGGGTGCGAACCACGGCTCATGATTTTCTCCTTTGCACAAACAAACACCTGTCTGTTTGATTAGTTGCTCCAAAAAATGGTTGGGCGGTTTCAGAAAAGTGCGTCCGTCTCATCGATCTGCAGACGCTGGTTTGTTTTTTTCGAATGATTTTGACTGAGTCGGATTGTAATAGACTAGTAAATCTTCCAGGAGATTGTCCATTGGCCGATGCATTGCGTGCGTTGCTGGACTTGCCGGACCAGGAAAAATGCGAACGCGGGCTGCAACATACGCCTCGAGAAATCTGGCAACAGCCCGATACCTGGGGTAAGACCTACGCGCGCTGCCGGGACCGAAGGGCCGAGTTGAACGATGTCCTGAGGCGCGCGGGAATTGGCCGCGGCAATACCTCTTCGCCAACGGTCTACCTGGTAGGCGCAGGCACGTCGGATTACACCGGCAGGGCGCTGGCTCCACTGCTGCGGCGGCGATGGAGTTGTGAGGTTTGGCCGATTCCCAGCACTACACTGCTGACCGAATTCGAAGAGTTTCATCGTCCCGGCAAGGAGTATCTGTGGATTTCGTTTTCGCGCTCGGGAGAAAGTCCGGAGGGCGTGGCGCTGCTCGAGCAGGCTCTGGCTCGGCATCGGGAGATCCGGCATCTGGTGATTACCTGCAATCAGGCAGGCCCGATGGCACAGCTTTGTTTCCGGCACGCCGACCGTGCCCTGGCGCTGGTGCTGGACGAGGCAGTGAATGACCGCGGCCTGGCGATGACCAGTTCTTTCACCAACATGGTATTGGCGGGCCAGTGCGTGGGTCACCTGGAAGACCTGGCAAAGTTCGGGGATGTGGTCGCGGAGATGGGCGAGATTGGCCGCCGGTTTCTTCCCGTGGCTTCCGACACGGCGGCGGCGATGACCTCGCTTGAATGCACGCGTGCCTGTTTTGTCGGAGCGGGAGTTTCGCGGGCGGTGGCCGACGAATCGGGCCTGAAAGTGATGGAACTTACCGCCGGTAAGGTGACCACGCTGGCAGAAACGCCGCTCGGGCTGCGTCACGGGCCATTGTCGAGCGTCGACGGGCGGACGCTGTTTGTGGCGTTCTTATCCAGCGAACCGCGCCGCCGCGGATACGAGCTCGACCTGCTCCGCGAGATCGATCGCAAGAGGCTAGGACGGGTCCGAGTGGTCGTGACTGCAGGCGGGACTGAAGACGTGGCCCCGCTGGTCGATTACAGTTTGTCTCTGCAGAGTGCGGCAAATTTTCCCGACCTGTATCGCCCGGTGTTGGATGTGATGCTGGGCCAGTTGATCGGTTTGTTCGCCTCCATGCGATGCGGGCTGAACCCGGATCAGCCCAGCCCCAGCGGAACGATTACGCGGGTGGTCGCGCCCATCCAGTTGTATTCGTGACTCTTGCTTCGCCCGTCCAATGGGCATGACGCGGGAGAAGCGATGCTCAAGGCGATCGGGGAGAATGTGTCGCGCGGACTTCGGCCTGACGATGTCGTGGGACGCTGGGGCAGCGAGGAATTTCTGGTTCTGGCCCCCGACGTGGGTGCCCTCAGGCCGGGCGATCTTGCCGAGCCCTGTCGAATTCTGATCGCGGAGTCTTCGGTGGCAGCGGGTTTCAAGCGGGTATCGGTGACGGCATCCATTGGGGCCACCGTGCTAATCCATTCCGACAACGCAAACTCGGTCATTAGCAGAGCTGACGAACTGATGTACCGGAGTAAGCACTCTGGCGGAGACCGAACCACGGCCGGACGAAGCGACGACGGCCTAACTTGCTGTGCCTCCTCTAATACTCGACGCTTACCAGATACAGTCCACTGGCCGGCGCGGTGGCCCCTGCGGCTGATCGATTCCGCGCCTCAAGAATTCGCGACACATCCTCAATCTTCAAACTCCCCTTGCCTACGAGAATGAACGTGCCCACCAGATTCCTCACCATGTGGTGCAGAAAGCCGGAGCCCCGAACGGTATAGACCAGGTCTTCCCCCAGGCGTTCCCACGACGACGAAAATATATTCCGGACATTGGAAGCGGCAGTGTTTGCGTGGGACCGGCTCTCACACTCGGTCGCGGGCCGCAGGCCCGCCGCCTTCTTCTCCCGCTCCGGATCGACTGCCGCAAACGAAGTGAAATCATGCTGCCCCACCACCAACGCCGCCGACCGCGCCATTTCTTCTTCCCCCAATGGATACGGATAATGCCAAACATACCGCGGCAGAAACGGCGGACAGATTGGTTCCCGATAGATTCGATAGCGATAGGTTTTCGCCCGCGCCGAATGGCGCGCATGAAAATCAGCCGGCGCTTCCGTCACCTGCAGCACGCGCACCGACGCAGGCAAAATATCGTTCATCGCCTTCAGAAAATTCTCCGTAGGGATGGACGACCCGGTGACAAATGTCATGACCTGCGCTAAAGCATGCACTCCCGCGTCAGTTCGCCCCGAGCCTTGCGGCAATACCTTTTCCCCAGTAATGCGTCCAATGGCTGAGGCTAGTGTGCCTTGCACGGTGTTGGCATCGGGCTGCACCTGCCAGCCGGAGAACTCCGCCCCGTCATAGGAGAGAATCATTTTGAGATTGCGCATGCGGCGGTCTTTTGTACTCCGATCTCTCCGGCTTCGATCTTGTGAGTCCGAGGTAGCAGGCGAGTCATCCAATCGCTTTTCGCCTTCGCCAGCAATTTATCAGTTCCATAAGCGTCGCATAACTCCAGCCCCATTCCGGTCAGATATACTGAATGGTTTCCGCGGAATTCCGGTCTCCAGGGTGGGTCTTTCTCCATCGTTCCGTCCCAGGAAACGCCGTGAGCGGAAAACAAGAACGAGAACAAGATAAGGCGCGGCGGCGGGCAGGTCGTTTTTAGTCCACCTTTCCGGAACCTTCCGGCGGTCTTTTGCGTACCACGGTTTGAGTAAAGCGTAATTTTGGCCGTTTTGGCCTTCTCAAGTGCTGAACCTTTTCGCGCTCACGGTTAATCAGAGAGTCTTAACCGGGATTCAGTAAGTATTTAGACGAACGGAGATGAGTAGATGCCATTTGCACGTTTAGCCTTAACCGTACGGCTCGCCGCCGCCGCAACCCTGTTTGCTACGCTGACCCTCGGAGCTTGGGGCCAGGAGCCGTCCGCCACGCCGGTGGCTCCCACTCCGCAGAATACGCCGGAAGCGCGGCCGGTTCCGGCGCTGAACTATGGCCAGCCGGTGTCGCATTTTCCCAATCCGATTGGCCCGTACACTCCGCGGCACATCGGACCGCCGAATCTCGCAAACACCGCCCGCATCGACCAATTGATGCACGACGGCAAGCTTTACCTGTCGCTCAACGACGCGATCGCGTTGGCTCTCGAGAACAATCTCGATATTGCTATCGCGCGCTACAACCTGAACATCGCCGACACTGACGTGCTGCGCGCCAAGGCGGGCGCTTCCATCCTGGGTGTGCCTCTCGGCATTGTGCAGAATACGCCCGGTGGTGGTGTCGGCGGTATCGGTGGGCAGGTCGGTTCCGGTACGGGCGGCACTACGCTTGGCGCGGGGGGCGCCGGCGCCGGCGCAGCCGGTCTTACCAGTTCCACGCTTGGATTGGGACCACTGATCAACAGCTACGATCCGGTGCTCACAGGGACCTTTCAAGAAGATCATTTTAGTCAACAAGCCACCAGTATTTTTCAGGGCGTGCTTCCGGGCACCAGTTTGGCTCAAAACACGGGTACGGTGAATTTCGCGTATCAGCAGGCTTTCCAGTGGGGCACGAATCTAAACCTGGGCTTCACCAATACTCGCGGCACCACCAACAGTTTTTTTTCCAGCCTCAGCCCGATTTTGAACTCCGGTTTCAAAGCTACTCTGACGCAGCATCTTCTCCAGGGCTTCGGGTTTGCGCCAAACACGCGCTTCATCCGCATCGCCAAGAATAACCGCGAACTCTCGGATGTCGCCTTCCGTCTGCAGATCATTACGTCGGTCGATCAGATCGAAAACATGTACTGGGATCTGGTCTATGCTTACGAGAATCAACGGGTGAAAGAAGAATCGCTGACTTTCTCGCAGAAGACGCTTTCCGACACCAAGAAGCAGGTGGAGATTGGCAGTCTTGCGCCGATTGAATCCGTGCGTGCGCAGAGCACCGTGGCCGCGGACCAGCAGGCTCTCACCGTCGCCCGGACCAACCTTGAGTTGCAACAGTTAGTCATGAAGAATGCGCTCAGCCGTACACTGCATGATCCCGCGCTCGCCAGCGCTGAAGTAATCCCAACTTCCACCATGGAAGTTCCGGAAAACGAGCAAATCCAGCCCACCGAAGATCTAGTTAACGAAGCTCTGCGCCACCGGCCCGAGTTGGTCGAATCGCGCATTCAGTTGAATAGCATAGAACTCAGCAATAAAGCCGTCCGCAGCGCTCTTCTCCCCACACTCGACCTGTTTGCTTACTATGGGGGCTTGGGAGTTGGCGGATCGCAGAACCCTTCGAACCTTTGCGCCAATCTTGATCCTCAATTGCAGAGCTTTGGCTGCGCCACAAGTCCCACGCCGGCCGTAGGTTATGGCAGCACGCTGAATCAATTGGTCAACTCGACGGCGCCCGATAAGGGCGTGGGCCTGCAACTCAACATCCCGTTGCGCAACCGCTCAGCTCAGGCCGTGCAGATCCGCTCCGAATTGGAATTCCGGCAGGCTCAGATGGCTCTGCAGCAAACGGAGAACCGCGTCAGTATCGAAGTTCGCTACGCCCAATATGGCGTGGAACAAAATCAGGCCAGCGTGGCCTCGGCGAAAGCTGCCATGAATTATGCGCGGCAGTCACTCGATGCCGAGCAGAAAAAGTATCAGTTCGGCACCTCGACCACCACCGCCGTCTTGCAAACCCGCAGCGCTTTGGCGACGGCGGAATCCACGTTGATGTCGGCAATGGCTGCCTACGAAAAGTCGCGCGTCGAGCTCGACCGCGCCGTCGGCACGCTGCTCGACCATAACGGCATCAGTATCGACGACGCCGCACGCGGCCAGGTTACACGCATGCCAAACGTCCCCTATGTCGCACCGCGCAAGGAGTTGCCTTCGACGATGCCATCGATTCAGGAGACAACGCCACCGGCTCAACCGTAGCAAAGAAAAACATACTAATGGCGCCGCTGTTCTTCATCAAAGCGGCGCCATCTTTCGTTTGTTTCCTCACAATTCTTTACAATCCCCGTCGCTTCGTGGAAACTTCACCCGATAAGATTGAAGTGACATGTTTTTCTGTGCTGCATTTAAGACTGGCATGATCAGACTTTGATCTTCTAGCCGCGATCCTCTTTTGCAGCGACCATACACAACGCTGTCACGTAAGCACGTTTTATTCGTGGATGTTCTGATGTTCTATGGATGATCGATTGAAGATGGCCTATTGGAGGAGAAGACCGATGCTTTTACCCCGTTTGATTTCTGTGCGTCGACTGCGAATGTTTCGGCCGAGAATGTTTCGGTTTCCATCGCGCCCGTGGATCTATCTCGCTTCGGCCATGCTTTTGGTCGCGAGTCCCATTTCGCTGTTGGCACAGCAGGCTGGGCCGCCACCTTCGTCGCAATCTACCGTGCCCGCCACGCCTCAGCCCGCACAGCCGCAGGCGGTTCATTTGAAGGATTATTCGGTTCCCCGTTCGGCCTTCCCTCGCGTGCTGCAACCGTATACGCCGCAGGAAGTCGCGAAGCCGAACCTCGGCAACTCGCCGCGCATCGACTCGCTCATGCGCGACGGCAAGATCTACCTTTCCATCGATGACGCAGTCGCCCTCGCGCTCGAGAACAATCTTGATCTCGATATTGCCCGCTATAACCTGAACATTGCCGATGCCGACCTTCTACGCGCGAAATCTGGCGCGAGTATTCTCGGAGTCAATACCGGCGTCGTTCAGAACACCCCGGGCGGCGGCGTGGGCGGACTCGGCGGCACCGTGGGCTCCGGCACCGGCGGCACAACCGTCGCCGCCGGCGGCGCCGGAACTGGCACCAACGGTTTAGTCAGTTCGACCCTCGGCATCGGAGCGCCCATCACAAGTTTCGATCCCGCGCTTACCGGCACCGTGCAACTTGATAAGAACGACACCGAATCCGTCAGTGTCTTCAGCCCCGTGCCGGTCGTGGCCCAGAACACCTATACCTCGAACTTCGGCTATACGCAGGGGTTTGAGTGGGGCGGCGCGCTCACCGGCGCCTTCAACAATACCCACCTCACCACCAATAATCCGACGAGCCTGCTCACGCCCCAACTAGGCTCCAACTTCCAATTCCGCTTCACGCAAAACTTGTTGCAAGGTTTCGGATTCCTTCCCAACACACGCTTTATCCGCATCGCCCGCAACAATCGCGAAATTTCCGACGTAGCTTTCCGCCTGCAGATCATCACCACGGTCGATCAGGTCGAAAACATGTACTGGGATCTGGTATATGCCTACGAGAACGTTCGCGTGCAGCAGGAATCTCTGACCTACGCCCAGAAGGCTCTCGAAGATTCAAAGCGCCAGGCCCAGGTCGGCACCGCGCCTCCCATACAGGTCGTGAGCTCGCAGAGCACGGTCGCCACAGACCAGCAGAATTTGATCGTCGCCCAGAACAACTTGCAGCTGCAGCAACTGCTCATGAAGAATGCACTCAGCCGCAGCATTGAGGATCCTGTACTCGCCGAAGCTGACGTGATCCCTACGTCGGTCATTCTGGTGCCGCAGGAAGAGCCCGTCACTCCCATTCAGGACCTGATCAATGATGCGCTGCATCATCGCGCCGAATTGGTGGAATCTCGCATTGACCTGCAATCGCGCGATATCAATACCAAAGCTGTGCGAAATGCCATGCTGCCCACCCTGCAAGCGTTTGCCTACTATGGCGGGTCGGGAGTGGGCGGAGATGTGAATCCTCTCGTGCCCGCTTGTTCGGCCACCTCGGGCAGTTTCTGCTTCAATCCGGCGAAAGCTCCCCCACCATTCCAGACCACCAACTCGGTTGGCTATGGCGGCACCTTAAATCAATTGGTGAATTCGAGCGCGCCCGATAAAGGCATCGGTCTGACCCTCAACATTCCGCTTCGCAATCGTCTGGCCCAATCGAACCAGGTGCGTGCGGAACTCGAATATCGCCAGGCGCAAGTGCGTCAGGTGCAGCTGGAGAATCAGGTCCGCGTCGAGGTTCGCAACGCGCAGTTCGACGTGAGGCAGAACCGGGTCGCGGTGCAGGCCGCGCAATCGGCAGTCGATCTGGCACGCCAGACCCTGGACGCCGATCAGCAGAAGCTGAAAGTGGGCCTGACCACGCAAACCGCAATTCTGCAGGACGCCGCCACGTTGACGACGGGCGAATCGAACTTGGTTTCGGCGAAAGCAGCCTATGAAAAGTCGCGCATCGAACTCGATCGCGCCACCGGACTGCTGCTGGATCATTCTGGTATAGACGTGGCCGATGCCACCCGTGGCCAGGTCACACACCTGCCCAGCGTGCCCTACGTAGCGCCGCGACAGGATGCAGAGCCCGGAGTCCCGCCGTCATCCGCGCCGCAACCACCCGGGCAGATGTAGGGCCGGACCAGTAGCGCCCCCGTCCCGGCGGCTGTCGTGGCGGCGTCCGGCCGCCACTGCGAGCACGTCAAATGCTCTCGCGACAGTTGCCAACGATTCCTCAGGGGCCACTGGATCTTCTATGTGTTGTTGTACGTACAATAGTGAAAATGTACATGCATTTATGCCCTCAACACGTTCCGCAGGAACACTATGGAAATCTTTCTTCCGGCAGCCTAAATAAATTCTGTCCTCCCCAGCGAAGTCGAGGGACCTGCTGTTAACCCGCCACGACCACTCCCTGAGCCGCCTGATACACTACGCCCGATGGCAAGCTCCCTTCGGCCGGCGCTCCCCAGATTCTTCCTCTGGCTCTTGCCTCTCTCGTTTGCGCTGCAGCTGGCGGCCATCGCAGCCTTCCATCAGTATCGAACCCGTCCCGGCGACGACCACTTCGAGTTTGGCTGGGAGATGGGCCGCGTCGGTCGCTCCCTCGCTCTGGGCCGCGGCTTCAGCAGTCCCTACGAAGGCGACACCGGACCGACCGCATGGGAGCCGCCGGTCTATCCCTATCTAATCGGCGGAGTCTTCAAGGTTTTTGGTGTCTACACGCAGGCGTCCGCATGGGTCTTGCTGAGCATTAACAGCCTGTTCACCACGCTCACCTGCATTCCAATTTTCTTCATCGCGCACAAAACTTTTGGAGAACGCGTTGCTCTGTGGTCCGCGCTCACATGGGCGCTGTGTCCCTACGTGTGGTATTGGTCGGTTCACTGGATATGGGACACGACTTTCACTCCGCTGGTGTTGGCGTGCCTGTTTCTGTTAGCGCTGGAGTTGCAGGATTGGCGCGGCTGGCAAGGCTGGATTCTTTTCGGCGCTCTGTATGGTGTTGGAGCGCTGGCGAATCCCACGATGCTCGCGTTCCTGCCTTTCTGCGGACTTTGGATCTGGCGGCAGAGATACCGGCGAGGCCTGGCTTCTCTGGGCGGCGTGGTTCTTGCATCGCTCGCTTTTTTTCTTGTGCTGAGTCCATGGGTCGTGCGGAACTACGAAGTCTTCGGACGCTTCGTTTTTATCCGCGATGACTTTGGATTGCAAATTCGCTTGGGCAACGGCCCTTCCGCCGATGGAATGCTGATGGCCTACCTGCAGCCGAATCTCAACAAACTCGAACTCGAAAAGTTTCAGCAAATGGGCGAACTCGCTTACTCAGAGTCCTGCCAGGAGATGGCAGTCGACTGGATACGCTCGCACCCGGGACGCTTCGCGGTCATTAGCCTGAAGCGCTTTTTCTATTACTGGAACGGCGTTCCCAGGCCGACCGACAGCGTCGCCCCGGTCGACTTCCGCTTGTCGGCGTTCCTGACAACCTCAGTATTGGCACTCTGGGGACTCGGGGGCGCACTTCGGCAGAAGCGGCGCGGGGCGTGGCTGTTCGCTGGACTGGTGCTGACCTACCCGACGGTCTACTACTTCGTTTTTCCGCACGCCCGCTACCGCCATCCCATCGAACCGGAGTTGGTGATCCTGATTGTTTTCCTGCTGTCGGAAGTAAATTGGCGTACGACACCTCGTGGAAGAGCGGCCCTTTTAGGGCCGCGTTAGGCGCCCACTACAGCCGTGCTTCAGCCCTTGTCGTGTGAGACAATTTCGGGTTTCCCATCTGGCATATATGGTATGAACCTTTCCGTCGTCATCATCACTTTCAACGAAGAGGCCAACCTCGCCCGCACGCTCGAAAGTGTGAGGTCGCTGGTGGCCGACGGGAACGGAGAGATCATCATCGTCGACTCCGGCTCGACCGACCGCACGGTTGAGATCGCGAAGTCGTTCGGCGCTAAAGTATTCGTCGAAGAATGGAAGGGTTTCGCCGCGCAGAAGAATTCAGCCATCGACAAAGGCACTGGGGACTGGATTCTGAGCTTGGATGCGGATGAGGAAGTCAGTGGTGGCATGAGTAGCTTGCTGCTGCTGATCCTGCATGGGGCTCACGCGGACGCCTATGCCGGAATAGGAATGGTGTTTGCCCGGCAAAACTATTTTATGGGACGCTGGATACGACACGGTGGATTTCATCCAGATCGAAAATTACGTCTCTTCTGGCGGGGGCTCGGCCGATTCGAAGAACGTGTGGTCCATGAGGATATTCAATTGAAAGCAGGCTGTATGGTCTATGATCCTTCGCACCACTACGACATGGGATCCCCAATCGCAATCATTCACCACTCCTACCCCACCCTCTCCGACTACATCGAGCACATGAACCGATACTCATCGTTGGGCGGGGAGATAGTCGTCGCGAAACAGAATGGCAGGGTCCGGTTCAGCGCGATCAACATCGTGCTGCGGCCGCTGGCGACGTTCATCTATAACTATTTTTTTCGTCTCGGCTTCCTCGACAGACGCGAAGGCCTGCTGCTGCATCTCTACCACGCTGTTTATGTTTCGTGGAAATACGCGAAGGCGTGGGAATTGGCGAACAAGCCGAAGCAGACCGCCCGGGACTCGCACTCGTCCTCCTGAGCGGAGTGGCTGCTTCGCAACACGAGGCAGTCGCGGAGCCCGAAGGATCTCTAGCGCCGTTTGACACCTGTCCAGGAGTTGAAGCCGTTGAGGAATGCCTCTCGAGCGTCGAATTGTTTGTGAGTTGCAGGGATCCTTCGACTGCTTCGCTCCGGACGAGTCGCTTCGCCTTGCTAGCAAGCGCCCACTTCCCTATCATCAAATTAGAAGCCGGGGTTTGCATGCCAAAGAAGCCGTCGCGTCCGTCTAACCAGCCGCAAGTCGCAGAGAGTCCGATCGCTGATGTTTTTGAAAACCGCCATCCATCTGACGCGGAAAAGAATTGGGCGGAGAAGACGCTCGCGCCGACGCTTGAGAAGAATCCCGAGCGGCCGATCGGAGCACCCACCGGCGTAAATCTCGACGAGCATGGGCGCGCCCGCTTCACCACGATTTCTGGCGTGCCGATTCGCCGCCTTTATACGCAGGCCGACCTGCCTGAAGACTGGAGCGAAAAAAACCATCTCGGCCTCCCCGGCGAACCGCCCTACACGCGCGGCATTCACGCCACTGGATATCGCGGCAAGCTTTACACCATGCGACAATTTTCGGGCTTCGCCTCGCCCGAGGAAACTAATCAGCGCTACAAATATTTGCTGGAGCACGGCGGGAGCGGACTTTCTGTTGCGTTCGATCTGCCCACGCTCATGGGCTACGACTCCGATCATCCAGCCAGTGAGGGCGAAGTCGGCAAGTGCGGCGTCGCCATCGATTCGCTGGAAGACATGGAGATTCTATTCGGCGGCATCGATCTGGAAAAGACTACAGTTTCGATGACCATCAACTCGCCCGCATCGGTGCTGTGGGCCATGTATCTGGTCGTTGCCGAGAAACAGGGCGCGGACTGGAAGAAAATTTCCGGCACGATTCAGAACGACATTCTCAAGGAATACATTGCGCAGAAGGAATACATCTATCCGCCGGCACCGTCGATGCGGCTGGTCATCGATACTTTTGAGTTCGGATCGAAGTTCACGCCGCGCTTCAATTCGATTTCTATCAGCGGATATCACATTCGCGAGGCGGGCTCGACCGCTCTCCAGGAGCTAGCCTTCACGCTGTATGACGGCGTGGAATATGTGGAATGGGCGCGGCGCCGCGGGCTTGATGTGGATGAATTCGGTCCGCGCCTCAGTTTCTTTTTCAACGCGCACAACGATTTCTTCGAGGAGATCGCCAAATACCGCGCGGCCCGCAAAATCTGGTATCGAGTGATGAAAGACCGGTTTGGCGCGAAGAACCAGCGCACCTGGCTGATGCGCTTTCATACCCAGACTGCGGGAGTGTCTCTGCCCGCGCAACAGCCCATGAACAACATTGCCCGGGTTGCGATACAGGCACTGGCGGCGGTTTTGGGCGGGACTCAGTCGCTGCACACCGATTCTTACGATGAGGCTCTGGCTCTTCCTACAGAAGAAGCGGCCCGCATCGCGCTGCGCACGCAGCAGATCATTGCCTATGAATCGGGGATAACGCAGACGGTCGATCCGGTGGGCGGGTCTTATTTTCTGGAAAACTTGACCCTGCAAATGGAAAACGGCGCATTCGATTACTTCGGCAAGCTCGACGCCATGGGAGGCATGGTCAAGGCGATCGAGCGCGGGTATCCGCAGAAAGAGATTGCAGAAGCCTCCTACCAGTACCAACGCGCGGTCGAGGCCCGCGAAAAGGTGATCGTGGGCGCCAACGAGTTCGTCATCGAAGAGGAGTCGCCGCACATTCTCTACATCGACGAGAGCGTTGCCCGCCAGCAGTCAGCGAAGTTGAAGACTCTGCGAGCGCGCCGCTCGAATGAGGAAGTACAGCGGACGCTCGACGCGCTGAAGAAAGCCGCCTCGCAGGAGCCGAAAGCAGGCACCAATGGCAACGTCTCTTCCGCCAACACCATGCCATACATCGTAGACGCCGTGCGCGCCTATGCCACCGTCGGCGAAATCTGCGAAGCCTTGAGGCAGGTGTACGGGACTTACACGGAAGTCAGCATTACGTAGAGCTGGAGCGTGACGACGCATAACAGCTCCAGTTCAGAACAACCTCTCTAAACCTTGCCATTGATTTGTCTCCTTTCCGGAATCAAGCGGTGTACAATTGCGCCGTCCAAACGACAGCCCAGCACATGTTTTAGAAATGTGATCCCGGGCCGAACCTTTCTGCTGGGTTGCCACAATCTTCCGCGGAGAGGTGTTTATGAAAAAACTGCTACTAACGCTGGTGCTGCTCGCATCGGCGACACTGTTTGCGCAGAGTCCGTTCGATGGGACCTGGATAACTAAACTGGATACGGCCAAGTTTCCCACCAAGCCGGACCAATATTCGCTGAAAGACGACATGTATGAATGCCTGACGTGCGTTCCCAAACTGGCGGTGAAGGCAGACGGGACCGATCAGAAAGTCACAGGTCATCCTTACTACGACACCGTCGCCGTGCGCGTGCAAAATGCCAGCGAGGTCGAGATTATCCAAAAGAAAGACGGAAAGGTCATGTACACCGACATCGCGACCGTGTCGTCTGACGGGAACACTCTGAACGATAAGTTCACGGATACGACTGGAACGCAGCCGGTGACCGGACAATTCACGTCCACGCGCGTAAAGCCCGCGCCCGCCGGTGCGCACCCACTGTCAGGAGCCTGGCGCACTTCGAAAGTCGAAAATATCTCGAACAATGGACTCACCGTGACCTATCAGGGGACCGCCGACGGACTGAAGATGTCGGATCCGAACGGCAACAGTTATGACGCGAAGTTTGATGGCAAAGAATATTTGATTCAGGGAGACCCCGGAAAGACGATGGTTTCGCTGAAGCGGGTCGGGGACGATACCATCGAGGAGACCGACAAGCGGGACGGGAAGGTAGTCGGGATCAACCGCATGACGGTGTCCAAGGACGGGAAGTCTATCGCGGTTGAATACACCGATAAGCAGCACAATACCAAGACCACTTACACCATGGAGAAGCAGTCGTAAAGAGAAGCGGAACGAGACCCAGTGCGGCGGTTTTCCGCCCACTTTTGATGCCGGGTGCACGGGTCTCGGCCTCCCATGTCTCGCAAAAACGGCGAGACATGGGGCACCCAACTTGGATATTCAGGCGACGATCTTTCTTGCTTTCCAGAACCGAACCTCATCGGGCAAGCGGGGTAAACTAAAGACCTGTTAATTTAGCCGCCCATCGGAGCCCTGGATGAAGCTGATCGTTCAATTCCTGAAGTTCGCAGTCGTCTGTCTCGCAATTTTCCCTCTACCCGCATCGGGACAGACTGCGCCCGTCCCGGAGACGCATGGGATCGCTGTCGCTAACCTGGACCGGTCGGTGAAGCCGGGTGACGATTTCTTTCAATTCTGCAACGGTGCATGGGTTAAGCGCACGGAAATTCCGCCCGATCGCGCCGAGGTGGACGTCTTTTCGAAGCTTGCGGACCTGAGCAATAAGCGCACCGCCCACTTGATTGAAGAGATCGCCAAGTCGAATCCGCCGGCCGGCTCCGGCTTGCGCAAAGTTGCTGATCTTTACAACTCGTATATGAACGAGAGCGCCATTGAAGCGAAGGGCCTCGCGCCTCTTCGCCCGCACTTGGAAGCGATTGCTGCCATCCACGACAGGCGGGAACTGGCGCGCGCCCTGGGTGAGACCCTGCGAGCCGACGTGGACGCACTCAACAACACGAATTTTTATACACCGAATCTTTTTGGATTGTGGGTCGCTCCCGGCTTCAATGATTCGGAGCACTACAAGGCTTATCTGATGGAGGGTGGCCTGCAACTGCCGGATCGCGAATATTATCTGGGCGACAGCGAGCACATGCGCAAGCTTCGCGCCGAATATCAGACTCACATCTCAGCGATGCTGAAGCTGGCCGGAATGAACGACACTAATGTCCGCGCCACACGGATTGTTGAACTCGAACATGCGATTGCTGAGACCCATCGCAGCCTGGCCGATAACGAAGACATCCACAAGGCCAACAATACCTGGACGCAGGCTGACTTTTCCGCCAAAGCTCCGGGCCTGGATTGGGTTGAGTATTTTCGCGGAGCGGGGATCAGTGACGTCGACAGCTTTATGGTCTGGCAGCCCGAAGCCTTCACCGGCGAGTCTGCCCTGGTGGCGTCTGCTTCTCTGGATACATGGAAGGACTGGCTCGCGTTTCACCTGATCGAGGCGTACGCGGGGGTGCTGCCCAAAGCTTTCGCGGATGAACGCTTCGCTTTTTTCGGCAAGCAGATGTCGGGCACGACTGAGCAGCGTCCACGCTGGCAACGCGGCGTGTTTGTGGTGGACGGACTTTTAGGCGACGCGGTTGGCCAAGTCTATGCGCAGCGATATTTCTCTCCGGAAGCCAAAGCGCAGGCCGAGGCCATGGTGGCCAACCTGATTGAGGCGTTTCGCAAACGCCTTGAAGGTCTCACGTGGATGAATGCGGCGACCAAGGCCGAAGCCCAGGCGAAGCTTTCTACTCTTTATGTCGGAGTCGGTTACCCGGAGACGTGGCACGATTACTCCAGCTTCGAAGTAAAGGCCGATGACATTTTTGGCAATACTTGGAGGGGCCGCTTGTCCGATTATTGGCGGGAAGTCGCGCGCCTGGGCAAGCAGGTGGACCGGAAGGAATGGTCGATGACGCCGCAGACGGTGAATGCGGTGAATCTACCGCTGCAGAACGGACTGAATTTTCCGGCCGCGATTTTGCAACCGCCATTTTTTGATCCGCTGGCGCCGGCTGCGGCCAACTATGGCGCCATCGGGACTGTGATCGGGCACGAAATCAGCCACACGTTCGATACCGAAGGCAGCGCCTTCGATTCGAAAGGCCGCGTGCGAAACTGGTGGACGCCCGCCGATCTGGCGCACTTCGAGGACGCAACCGCAAAACTTGCCGCGCAGTATGACACCTACAAACCGTTTCCTGATCTCTCGGTCAACGGCAGGCAAACTTTGGGGGAGGACATCGCCGACGTGGCCGGCATCGCCGCAGCCTACGACGGTTATAAGGCTTCTCTCGGAGCCAAGACCGCGCCCGTGCAGGATGGATTTTCCGGCGATCAACAGTTCTTCATCGCCTTCGGGCAGAACTGGGGTACGAAGACGCGAGAGGCCGCGCTGCGCCAGGAAGTGATGACGGACCCGCATGCGCCCGCCGAATATCGAGCCGCCACGGTGCGCAACATCGACGCGTGGTATGGGGCTTTCAGTGTGCAACCGGGAGAAAAACTGTATCTCGCTCCGCCGGACCGGGCGCTTATCTATGGGCAGGTGTTCGCTGGGCAGAAGTGAATCAATTGCCCTCTTCCATTGTCATCTGTCTGCGGCCCATAGCTGCCTCAATCGTCGATGCGGTCGCCGTGGCTGGGGGGCTGCGAGACTACGAGGAAGCGCACAGGACTGGAAGATGGATTGCGGATCTGATGACGGGTGCCGGGGAGGATTCGGACTCCGCTTCCGGCCGGGATCAGCATGTTCTCGCCGTTGATTTCCATCAAGACTTCGCCGGTCAGAATGTAAAAGAACTGTTGAGAGTGGTCGTGATGGTGGCGAAGCTCGGCCGCGCCCGGGGGCATGAGCTCCTCGATCACGCTCAGTTGCTGGTCTTTCACCAGATGCCAGCCGTCGCAATCGGCGCCCCATCGATAATGCTCGGCATTGTCGCGGGTCACGGGAGCCGCTGTGTGCGAGCCTGCGTGAACGGAAGCGTGAGCGGAACCGGGCTCGACTGAGGCTGCCTGGTTCGGAGCCGGCTGGGCGGAACCGCTGAGGACTTTTCTCGGCATACTTTTGGTCTCCTAGCGTCCAGTGTAGTCTTGTCAGCATGGACAATCGTACTCACGCAAACTCGGCCGATCCTAAGCGGGAATTATTGCGGCACACACTGGCCACGCTGGCCTATCGAGGCGGGAAATCCTTGCGGAACGCACCCGACAGCTTTGCTGAATTTCAGGCCGGTGAGGGAGTGCGTACGCCGGGGCAGATTCTGGCGCATGTGGGAGATCTGCTTGATTGGGCCTTGTCGATTGCGATGGGTCAGCGGACGTGGCACGACTCGAAACCGTTGCCGTGGGAGCAGGAGGTGGCAAGATTTTTTAAGGCGCTTAAGAAGTTCGACGACTTCCTGGCCTCGAGTGAACCGCTGCAGGCTCCAGCGGAGAAATTGTTTCAAGGACCGATTGCCGATGCGCTCACCCATGTTGGTCAGATCGCGATCGTGCGCAGGGTTGCGCACGTTCCGATGAAGGGCGAAAGCTATTACGATGCGGAGATCGAGGTGGGGCGGGTAGGAGCGGAGCAGGCGAAGCCAAAGCGGGAGTTCTAGGCGATAACGTAGTCCCGGGTGCGTCCGCCCCACACGCCGCAATTGTGCGCCGCCGGGCCAATCACCGGGGCCCGAGGTTTCGGTTAACCGGTTTCAGTTACAATGAGCGCGTAAGGCCGAATCTGGCGGGTTTGGGCCGCTTGAATGAGGGGTACGACCTTTGGCGACTGGCGAAGTGACCGCTTCTGGCTCGCAGAATATTCCGCAGCTTCCCAACCATAAAGTGAAGATCAAGAAGGCGGGGCAGCGCGCCTGCAACGAGAAAAACGAAAAGGGCAAATTCTGCGGGGGACACTTGAAACGGTGGTTCTATACCACGGATGTTCTGGAGCAGGCTTGCGGCGACGCGGAAAAAGCCTGGGGTCCGAACGCCGAAGTCTATCGGTGCGAGCATTGCAAGACGCTGTATTTGCCGAATCCCGAGGAAGCGAAGGTTAACGTGGCGGGGCAGGGAATGATTTCGGTGTTTGGATTGACGCTGCCGCCGAAGCAGAAGTGAGGAAGCTACTAGCTGCCAGCTACTAGCTGCCAGCTACCAGCAACCGCGCCGGCGGTTTTATGCTATCAAAGCGAAGCCGAGTTTTGCTCGGCCGGACCGCCGAGGGCGACTGTTCCCGGCGGCTGTTCCCACATGAATCTGGCGCTTGATCTTAGCTAGGAGCTAGCAGCAGAAGCTGTTTTTCATGCCCACTTCTGATCTCATCTACGACTGGAATAACGACTATCCACCGGGATTGAAACCATCGGCACCGGTGTTGATCAATGATGAGACGCTGCGCGACGGGCTGCAGTCGCCTTCGGTGCGCGATCCTTCGATTGCGGAAAAGATTGAGATCCTGCATTTGATGGAGGCGCTGGGGATCGATTCGCTCGACCTCGGACTGCCGGGGGCTGGACCGCGTGCGGTCGATGCCGTGACCGCGTTGGCGCGCGAGATCGCCGGGCACAAGATGAAGATTCGCGCCAACTGCGCCGCGCGGACTCATGAGAATGACATTCGTCCGATTGCCGAGATTGTGCAGGCCACGGGACTTCCCATCGAGGCGGCGACTTTTATTGGATCCAGCCCAATTCGAAGATTTACCGAAGGATGGACGGACGATTTTCTTTTGCAGACGACGGAGAAGGCTGTGGGGTATGCGGTTTCTCTCGGCCTCGATGTCATGTACGTGACCGAAGATACGAGCCGCTGCGATCCGGAGACGGTGAAGCGGTTGTATGCGACAGCGATCAATTGCGGGGCTCGGGCCATCTGCATCTGCGATACGGCGGGGCATGCGACGCCCCTGGGTGCGCTGGCGCTGGTGCGATTCGTGGTTGCAGAAGTGGTGAAGCCGTCAGGCGAGAAGATTCGTGTGGACTGGCATGGACACAGCGACCGCGGACTGGCGATTGCGAATTCCATGGCTGCGATCATAGCGGGGGCAAATTGCGTTCACGGGTGCGCGATTGGTTTGGGAGAGCGCGTCGGCAACACGCAGACCGACCAGATGCTGGTCAATCTGAAGCTGATGGGAATTGCGCCCTGGGATCAGCAGGACCTGACCAAATTAAAGCAATATTGCCAGGCTGTGTCGCGAGCAACGGGCGTGCCGATTCCAGCGAATTATCCCGTGGTGGGCGATGATGCGTTTCGCACGGCAACCGGGGTGCACGCGTCCGCGATAATCAAGGCGTATCACAAAGACGACGTAACTTTGGCCAACACCGTGTATTCGGGCGTTCCCTCGCATGTGTTCGGGATGGAGCAGACCATCGACATCGGCCCGATGAGTGGAAAATCGAATGTGCTGTGGTGGCTGGAACGGCGCGACATTCCGGCTACGGATGAAGTTGTGGACCGGATCTATCAGCGCGCCAAACAGAGCGATCACACGCTGAACGAGGCGGAAATTCTGGCATGCATGCCGTCGGCAGCGCGGAAGAAATGACGCAGTGATGCACAGCTTGAATGTTTGCGATCAGTTCCTGAGCGTTTTTCCCGTCTTCAGTGTGTACTGAATTCTCTCTTGCGTTTTCTTCTCGCCGCAGAGAGATTTGAAGGCCTCGCGCTCCAGGTCGAGGATGTATTGTTCGCTCACCGGTGTGCCGGGAGTGACGTTACCGCCGCAAATGACTTCGGCGATCTTGCCGCCGAGTTTCACTTCATAATCGGTAATGAAGTCGCCCTGCCGCATTAAATGAACCCCCATCTTGAGCGCTGCCAGGAGGCTCTCGCCGGGCGCGGGAATGTCGGTGCGGGGGATTGGCGGTTCGTAGCCGGCGCGGGAGAGTTCGAGGGCGCGGGTCTTGGCGTCGGAGAGGACGCGCTCGCGGTTCATGGTGATGCGGTCGGAGTCGGAAAGGAAACCGAGGCCGCGCGCTTCATGGGCCGATGTGGCGACCTTGGCGGTGGCGATAGCTTCGAAAGCTTTTTTCATTGCTTCCATCATTTCAACGGAGCCGGTGAGAGCTTCGCCGGAAACTCTTCCGCGCGATGCCGCCGCGCTGTCCACGGCGCGGAGGAGCATCTCTTTGCAGCCACCGCCGCCGGGCAGCAAGCCGACACCCACTTCGACCAGTCCTGTATAAAGCTCGGCGTGCGGTTGGCGCGAGGCTGCGTGCAAAGAAATTTCGGTGCCGCCAGCGAGGCAAAGGCCGAACGGAGCGGACACGACTGGCTTGGGCGAAAACTTGATGGCTTGCGTCATTCCCTGGAACTGGCGGATTGCGAGGTCTACGTCGTCCCACTCTTCTTCTTGAACGCTCATCAGCAGCAGCATCAGGTTGGCGCCAACGGAAAAGTTCGTGGCGTCGTTGGTGATGACGAAGGCGTCGAAGCCATCGCCGGGACCGCCGGGTTTCAGGGATTGGAGAATCAGGCTGATGATGTCCGCGCCCAGCGAGTTCATCTTGCTGTGAAACTCGATGCAGGCCACGCCGTCGCCCAGATCGACCAGCGACGCTCCCGAGTTTTTCTTCACTACGCCGTTGGATTTCTTCGCGACTGTGACGGACCACACCCCGGAAGGAACTTGCAGCGGTCTCCAGCTTCCCGTTGCCAAGTCCCAATACTGGCGTCCCGCGGGCGACTTGGGGTCGTCTAGGTACCAGGACTTTTGTCCTGCGGCCAGTAGCTTTTCGACATTCGCCGCAACCGGCTTGCCGTCCTTCTTCATGCGAGCGACGGTGGCTTCGATGCCGGCCGCATCCCACAGTTCGAACGGACCGAGTTCCCAGTTGAAGCCGAGGCGCATGGCGCGATCGATTTCGACGATTGAGTCGGAGATTTCGGGCACGCGGTTGGCGGAGTAGGTCCAGAGATCGGAGAGTGACGCCCAGAGAAATGCGCCAGCTTGGTCGCCTTTCGGCGAGGCGGTGCCGCTCAGGCCGAGCAGCGTGCGCAGGCGGGTTCCCGTGTCTTCGACATTTTTTGCCATATCGAGGGCGGGGAATTTTGGCTTTTGGCGGGGATGGTATTCGAGGGTCTTCCAGTCTAAGGCCAGGCGTTCGTCTTCCTGGTTGGAGTTGGCGGGCGAGGGCGCCCGCCCCACACTTTTCTTGTAAAAGCCGCCTTTGGTTTTGTCGCCCAGCCATTTGCGTTCGATCATCTTGCCGAAGAAATCGGGCAGCTGCAGATCGCCGCGCTCATCTTGCACATTCCTGGTCATGTTGCCCACCACGTGGCCCAGGATGTCTAGACCGACCAGGTCGATGGTGCGGAAGGTGGCCGACTTCGGCCATCCCACGGCCTGTCCGGTAAGAGCGTCTACTTCTTCGATGGATAGATCCATTTCCTGCATCAGCCGCATGACATTTAATACGGAGAACGTGCCAATGCGATTGGCGATGAAGTTGGGCGTATCTTTGGCGATGACCACGCCCTTGCCCAGGCGCACGTCGCAGAAGTGAGCGAGAGCTTCGATCGCGGCGCGGTCGGAGTCGGGGGTGGGAATGATTTCCAGCAAGCGCATGTAGCGTGGCGGATTGAAGAAATGGGTGCCGAACCAGGCGCGCCGGAAATCGTCGGAGAATCCTTCGGCGATTTTGCCCACCGGCAAGCCGCTCGTGTTTGTGGTGATGAGGGTTCCGCGTTTGCGGACGGCCTCCACTTTCCGCAATAACCCCTGTTTGATATCGAGATTCTCGACGACGGCTTCGATGATCCAGTCTACGTCGGCGAGCTTCTTGAGGTCGTCTTCGAAATTTCCGACTGTGACAAGTCTGGCGAGCGACGGTTCCATGAACGCGGCTGGCTTGGATTTTCTGGCGGCATCGAGTCCGGCGGCAGCGATCTTGTTTCGCGCCGTCGCGCCGGCGTCGGGAGGGACAATGTCGAGCAGCAAACTGGGGACGCCAGCGTTGGCGAAATGTGCGGCGATGCGGGCGCCCATGGTTCCAGCGCCGAGTACGGCGACTTTATTAATGCGCTTCATTCATCAGGGCCTCGAAATAAAAATTCAATTCTTAAAAGTCTTAAACACAGAGGAGACAGAGGGCACAGAGAATTTCGATCCTCGGGTTTCAATTAGCACGACGGCATCGGATTTCGTCCCGAATTGATGAGAACTCGCCGAACTGGCAATGGTAATTGCTTGGGGGTGAAATTATCCAGCGTGGTGGATGCGCACTGATGCGCACTCGCCTTTATAAATCCGCGTGGGCTTCGACATATTCCCGGGCCTGGCGGGCCATTTGTTTCTCGCCGCTGTACGCCAGCAACTGAGGCGTATCTTTCAGCCGCACCCACCTCGCGCGCCCGACCTCGATCCGCATATCTTCAGTAATATTGTCGATCTCTCCGGATTCGTAACGCAGCAAATAGAAGGTGACAATTTTGAATACACGTTCGCCATCGCTCCAGGAGCGTACGTAGACGTATTTGATGTCCCCGAGTTTAACGATTGGTGTGGCGGCGATACCGGTTTCTTCACGAACTTCGCGCAGGGCCGCGTCGAGCACTTTCTCGCCGGGATCGATCAGCCCCTTGGGAAGGCACAAAACCGCCTTCGGTTTGGAGCGAACGGCTGGTTTGGCAGGGTCGGGAACGGCGCCCGAGGCCACGGGTAGTTCAATAGCAGCCACCCACCAGTCGCCGTTTTCCTTCCGGATTACGACGCCACCGGCTGACATCTCGCGCAGCATACTGTCGCAAACTAGCAGGTCTACAGGGATTTCGTCACCTGCCTGCTGCTCCAACAGTAACAGTTACCTATTCTGGAGCCTTCCCCAAAGTAATAAATACCGGCACCGTTGTGCCCTTACAAACATCTATGCAAATGTGGCATCTTACATGCTAGGTACGGTTTTAGTACCTGGTGTGCAGGGCAAGAAACGTGGGGTTGGCTGTGAATAGTCTGGGGAAGATTATTCGGTCAGTACAAGCCTTCGGGCGGGAGCTCTCCCGCCAGGCTGTTCCGATTTTGCCCTCGCGTTTGCCGTCAAGAGTTCCGGCCATTGGGATCGCTTTGGGCGGCGGGTTTGCTCGCGGCATCGCGCACGTTGGAGTTCTGAAAGTCCTCGAACAAGAAGGCATTCCGATCCGCGTCGTAGCGGGAACGAGTGTTGGCGCGCTTATCGGCGCCGCCTATTGCAGCGGCGTCTCGCTGCAGGAATTGGAGGACATGGCGGCCAGCGTTCGCTTCAACAACTTTGCTCGCTGGACGCTTTCTCGTTGCGGCTTCGCGTCTAACGACCGCATGATTTCGTTTCTGACCCGCATCTTGAAGGTGAAGACTTTCGAGGAGCTGCGCATTCCGCTGGGTGTGACGGCCACCGACTTCAATACCGGCGAAGCAGTGGTGTTCCATTCGGGTTCGATTATTGATCCAGTGCGCGCCAGTTGCGCCTATCCCGGGATGTTCCTGCCGGTGCAGATTCGGGGCCGCTACCTGGTGGATGGCATGCTCTCGCATCCGGTTCCCACGCGTCCGGTGCGCGAAATGGGCGCCGACCGCGTACTGGCGGTGCATTTACGAGGGACCTGGGCCAATGGCGGGCCGCCGCGCAATCTCTTTGACGTCATCGGACAATCATTTGCAATTGCCCAGGATGCCATGTCCTGCATATGGCGCGAGGCTGCTGACTTAGTCATTGAACCGGATGTCGCCGGATTTGGCTATGACGATTTCAAACGCGCCAAAGACTTGATCCACGTCGGCGAGGTTGCCATGCGTCAGGCGCTGCCTGAGGTACGCAAGTGGCTCGCGACGCCGGAGGAAACCACCGCTCTTACGAAAGCGCATCCTGCAGTCGTGGGGCCGGCGCCAATGTCAGCGGATTGACCCAGAAGGTGCTCACCTAGGACTCTCCTTCTGCCACTTTGCCGGCTTCCGCTTGAATTCTTTTCCACGCATTCTCTACGTGCCTGGCCTGCGTGTTGGCCTGTCCGACGCAAAGGCGCAGCGTTAACTTGCCGGTTAGTCTTGTGTGAGTCAGGAACAAATCGCCGCTGCGGTTCAGTCGATCGAGGACCGTCTGATTCGCCGCATCTCCTGTTTTGTGGCGGAAGCAGACTAGATTCAGTGGCACGGGCGCGGCCAACTCAAAGCGATCATCCTTACTCACCCAGTCTGCGAATTGCTGCGCCAGTTTCACGTGCTGGCGAATGTGGTGCTGGAGGCCTTCCACGCCGTAGTGCCGAATCACAAACCACAGCTTTAGCGATCGAAAGCGCCGTCCGAGTTGGATCTGCCAGTCACGATAGTCGATGACCGCTCCCGATTCCGACGCCTGATTTCGCAGGTATTCCGGCAGAATGCTCAAAGTTTGAATCAGAGCTTTCCGGTCGGCGACCCAGAAACAGCTGCAGTCAAAGTTGGTAAACATCCATTTATGGGGATTGAAGTTGTAGCTGTCGGCGAGTTCGACTCCGTCCTGGAGGTGGCGAAACTCGGGGCAGAGCATCGCGGTGCCTGACATGGCAGCGTCAACATGCAGCCAAAGATTGTGTTGGCGGCAGATGTCGCCGATTGCGGCAACGGGGTCCATCGCATTGGATGAAGTAGTGCCTACGGTGGCACACACAAAGAACGGAGTGAGGCCGGCGCGGCGGTCTGCGTCCACTTGGCGTGCCAGCGCATCCGACCGCATGGCAAGATTCGCGTCAACTTCGATCAGCCGCAGGTTTTCCGCGCCGATCCCGGCGATCATTGCACCTTTTTCCAGGGAAGAATGCGCTTGCGCGGAAACGTATGAGACCAGCCGTCCGTCACAGCCTTTCTTGTTGCTCACGTAATGGGTGGCACGCTCGCGCGCGGCCAGCAAGGCGCAGAGCGCGGCGCTGGAGGCTGTATCCTGAATGACGCCGCCACCTGTGTCTGACGACAGAAATTTATCGGGCAGACCCAGCATTCTGACCAGCCAATCCATCACATGCGTTTCCAGTTCCGTGCAGGCTGGACTCGTCGACCAAAGCATCCCCTGCACGCCCAGACCGGAGGAGAGAAGATCGCCTAGAATTCCAGGTCCCGAGGCATTGCAGGGAAAGTACGCGAAAAAATTCGGGGACTGCCAATGGGTGACGCCGGGCAGAATCAACTGCTCGACATCTTTCAGCAACGCTTCAAACGGCTGTCCTTGCAAAGGAGGATTCGGCGGAAGCGCGGCGCGAATCTCACCCGGCTTCACCTGCGAGAGTACGGAGAACGATTCGATGCGGGAGTGATAGTCGGCGATCCAGTCCACCACGGCATGGCCGTGGCGGCGGAACTCGTCGGGGGTCATGTGAAAGGATTTCTCGTCGGACACGTTTTCTCCGGGTCGCTTCATCACTTCACTTCTCTTCTCTTCTCTTCTCTTACTTCAATCGTCCAAAATACACTCGCGTTTTGTAGTCAAATCTCACACGTCCGCCGAAGGCGTGCGTTGTGAATATCTCTTGCAAGTCGCGGATCATGGGCGCGTGATTTGAATGCTCCGGGCCCGGGGCATAAGAGGACGAGAGGAGCCGGCCTTCGAGGCTGGCATAATCGAACTCCTGCTGCATTTCGAAGGCATGCTCTTGAAACGGCGCTGGATCGAAGAATTCGTTCACCGCGTCGGTGGTCCGCTCATGCCGAACGTCCTGGTAGTCGGTTCCATAATTCAACAGCAAGTGTTCGTACCCGCGCAGGAACGGAGTCGAGTCCGTAAGCCGCTCGTTCCACAGCAGCACCAGCCATCCTTCGGGTTTCAGGATGCGCAGGAACTCACGAGTCGCCCGCGCGCGATGAAACCAGTGCGCCGACTGCGCGGCAGTAACGAAATCGATGCTGCTCTCCGCCAACGTTGTCGCCTCCGCAGTTCCTGCAACGCTGGCGAACTTGGGAAATCCCGTCAACAGGCGATCGCCTGCTTGGCGCATCTCGGGATTCGGCTCGACTCCGAAAACTTCATTTCCATTCTCCAGCAGCATGCGGGTCCATATTCCGGTGCCCGAGGCGATGTCGGCAACTATGTGGGCGGGCCTTAACCCACATTCACGCCGCAAAAGATGCAAAGCCCCGGGAGGATATCCAGGCCGGTAACGAACATAATTTTCTACGCGATCGGAAAAACGGCTGGTGGCGTTGGAAGCTGGCATATTGAGGCAATCTGGCAAGATTAATCGCCTTGCCAAGAAAGCCATTCTAACGGCAGGATAGAGATGTTGTCCCTCTACTCGAGTTCGCCGGGTTGTGCGAGCCGGAGTTTCGCGGCGGCGAAAATGATGTTTGTCTGGCGTGCAGCCAATCAAGTATGCGAGTGGTCATTAAAGTCGGCACCAGCCTTATCGCTCCCGGTGGGAAGATTGACATCAACCTGCTGCGCGGCGTGATCGATCAGTTCGACTTGGCGAAGAACCAGTACCTGATCGTGACTTCAGGCGCGATTGCCGCGGGCATGTCAGGACTGTCGCTGCAGAAGCGTCCCGGCAGTGTTCCGCGCATGCAGGCTTGCGCTGCGGTCGGACAAAGTAGACTGATGCATACTTACGAGCGCCTGTTCTTCGGCAAGAAGGTAGTCGCGCAATTGCTCCTTTCGAGCGATGATTTCACTTCGCCGGTGCGCTACCGTAATCTGCAGAATGCGGTCGCGGAGTTACTCGCGCTGGGCGTCGTGCCCATCGTGAACGAAAACGACAGTGTCTCGGTGCGCGAACTGGAAGGCGCTTTCGGGGACAATGATGAGCTAAGTTCACTGCTGGCCCGGGCCGTCAAAGCAGACTGGCTGCTGCTGCTGACCAATGTCGACGGATTTCTGGTTCCCAACGGCCGCAAGAAGCCGCGCCTGCAGCGGGTGATTCGCAAGCTCACTCCGGCCCTCGAAGCGCAATGCAATGGCAAGAGTTCGCTAGGCCGAGGTGGAATGATTTCGAAACTTCGCGCAGCCAAGCTGGCCAGTGAGGGTGGAGTGCAGGTGGCCATTGTAAATGGAAGGCACCCGCAAGCCATCACGCTGGGCATCGAATGTAAGATCGGGACGCATTTTCCGGCGCGCAAGGGCAAGTAGAAAGGTCAATGGCTGCCTCTCCTATCGCCGCATCTTCAACGCAGGAAAAATTGCTTCGCGCCCGCGGAGCGTCCGCCAAGCTGGCATTGCTGTCCACGGAGGAAAAAAACGTGCTGCTACTGGCGATAGCCGACGCGATTGAAGCGAATGAAGGAAGCATCCTGGAGGCGAACGGCGCGGACCTGGAGAATGCCGGTCTCGAAGGAGCGATGCGCGACCGGCTGCTGCTTACTTCGCAGCGAATCGCAGACATGGCATGCGGCGTACGCGAGGTCGCGGCCTTGCCCGATCCCATCGGCGAAACCTTAGCCCAGTGGACCAAGTCGAACGGCCTGCGCATCCGCAAAGTGCGTGTTCCCCTGGGCGTGATTGGAATCATTTACGAGTCGCGCCCGAACGTGACCGTAGATACCGCAGTCCTGGCGCTCAAGAGCGGCAACGCCATTGTTCTGCGTGGGGGCAAGGAGGCGGCGCGGAGCAGCCAGCGCCTGGTTGAGATTATGACGGCAGTTCCTGGATTGCCGCAGGGCGCAATCGAACTGCTCGATTCGACAACGCGACAGTCGGTGCAAGAATTGACTAAAGCTCGTGGATTGGTGGACGTCATCATTCCGCGTGGCGGCACGGAACTGATCGCGTTCGTCACGGAGAACTCGGCGGTGCCGGTGATCGAGACCGGTGCCGGCAATTGCCACATCTTCGTGGACGAGTCGGCCGATTTCGACATGGCCGACCGCATCGTCATCAATGCTAAAACGCAGCGTCCATCGGTATGCAACGCCGCTGAAAAATTGCTGGTTCACGACAGTATCGCCGCGGAGTACGTGCCGCGGATCGTGAAGAAGTTAATCGCGGCAGGAGTCGAAGTGCGGGGCGACGGCAAAGTCCGTGCGCTCGCTGGCGGATTGCGGGTAGGGCCTGCGGCCGAGCAAGACTGGCATGAAGAGTATCTGCGGCTGTGCATGGCCGTGGGCGTAGTCGCCAATGTAGAGGAGTCGATCGCCCACATCAATCGCTATTCCACCAAGCACAGCGATTCCATCGTCACCCGCGATGAGGCGAACGCCGGGAAATTTTTGCGCGGCGTGGATTCGGCTGCGGTCTACTGGAACGCTTCCACCCGCTTTACCGATGGAGCCGAGTTCGGCTTCGGCGCGGAGATGGGCATCAGCACGCAGAAACTCCATTGCCGCGGGCCTTTCGCGCTGGCGGAGTTGACGTCGTCGAAATATGAAGTTATTGGGACTGGGCAAGTCAGATAAGGCATTTGTAAACGCGGCATCCTGCTGGTTGTCCCGACGCTCTCGGCGCAGAGAATTCGGCGTTCCGCCGCGATCATCGCCAAACGGGAACGCGCATTACGTCAAAATGATGGTCGTAAGTCCATACATTCAGCTTCAGACGCGTGGCGATGACTGCCGCGAGAGCATCGAACAACGTGATGGGTTGATCGGCGAGTGATCGAATCCTCGCAGTCGCCTGTCGATAATCCTCTGGCATCGGATTGATGAAAGCTGCGTTGGCCATCTCTGTAAGCCAGTCCGAGGCTACATTCCTGCCCAAACGAAACAGAATCAGAGAATAAGCCTCGATCAATGTCGAGTAGAGAACCATGATCTCCAGTCGATCACGACCGAGTTGCTGCAACTCTTGGCGGGCTCGTGCGTGGTGCGCATCCTCGGGGTCGACGGCTGCGTACAGCGGTCCCGTGTCCGCCAAAACGGCACGCCTCATTTCTTAATCCCCGTCAAGTAAAGGTCGTGGTTCTGACTAACGTCGCTACGCCCACTTCCTTTCTTGGCGGGGCTGATTCTCAGGGGACGATAGGTGCGCATAAAACCCCGTTCGCGGAGGTATTCTCGCAGGGCTGCCTGCACGACGGTGGTTAGCGCGGGCGGCGCCTCCTGGGCCTGTATGTAGTCGTCCACGGCCTGGGCAAGATCGTTGGGAAGTGTCATCGTGGCTCGCTTCATGAGACCTAGTATATCACAGGATAGCACCAACTGGTGAAGTTGGTGAAATTGGTGCTGTCGGCGAACACTCGGCGAATATAAGGCATCACAACGACGGTCGACTGCCCGTGTGCTACCTTACTAACTTTCACTCGAGAGCCTATGAGACCCTTTGCTTCAGCAATTCTTTCTTTCGCAATTCTCCTTACCGGCTGGTCTACAGATACCCTGGGAAATTCAGCGGTCCTTTCAGCCGTGGCCATCTTCGGGTTTCGCAACGGGGCCGCGGAGCAGGCTACTGAATCTCGCTTCCTGGCGGTGCCCGACGCCAAACTGGCGGAAGAGCATCTGCGCATCCTAACCAAAGTTCCCCACATGGCGGGCACTATCGAGGACAAAGCCACCGCGGACTATGTTGCTCGAAAATTCCGCGATGCCGGGCTCGAGACCGAGATTGTCGAATATAAAGTCTGGATGAACTACCCGGCGGAGATCAAGGTCGACATGACGGCGCCCGCGGGCGTTGAGATGCATGGGCCCACACGGGAGCGAGTCGATGGCGATCCTTATCAGGATGATCCTCGGGTGGTTGTGCCCTTCAACGGTATGTCGCCGTCAGGCGACGCCGAAGCTGATGTCGTCTACGCAAACTACGGGACGCCTGAGGACTTCGACAAACTCGACAAGCTGAAGGTCGATGTGCGCGGCAAGATCGTCTTGGTGCGCTACGGGCAGAACTTTCGCGGCGTGAAAGTCTTCGTGGCGCAGGAGCGCGGCGCCGCGGGGATGATCATCTATTCCGATCCGGCGGATGATGGGTGGCGGCGTGGCGATAAATATCCAGAAGGGCCGTGGCGGCCGGACACCGGGGTGCAGCGCGGATCCGTGGGATACATGTTCGAATTTCCGGGAGATCCGACCACTCCGGGAGTAGCGTCGGTGCCGTCGCTGCCTGAGTCGCAGCGCATTTCTCCGCAGCAGTCGGCGCAGATGCCGAAGATCCCCGTCACTCCGCTGTCGTATCACGATGCGTGGCCGGTACTGCAACATTTGGGTGGGCCGGACTCGCCGCGCGAATGGCAGGGCGCGCTGCCGTTCACGTATCACGTGGGCCCTGGGCCGGCGAAGCTTAGGATGCATCTGCGGCAGGACTATCAATTCCGCACGCTGTGGGATGTGATTGGCCGCGCTCCCGGGCGCGACTTGCCAGAGGAGTGGGTGGTCGCGGGCAACCACCGCGACGCGTGGGTCTATGGCGCAGTAGATCCCAACAGCGGGACGGCTGCAATGCTGGAGGCCGTGCACGGCGTGGGCGACCTGCTGAAGTCGGGATGGCAGCCCAAGCGTACGCTGATCTTCGCCAGCTGGGACGGAGAAGAAGAAGGCCTGATGGGCTCGACCGAGTGGGTGGAACAACATGAGGCTGAACTGGCGAATGCTGCGGCGTATTTCAATATGGACGTCGCCGTCTCCGGGCCGAAGTTTGGGGCGTCGGCGGTTCCCAGCTTGAAACAGTTTTTGCGCGACATAACTAAAGTTGTGCCGAGTCCGAAGGGCGGGACGGTTTACGACGCATGGCAGAAGGCGGCGCAACCGGAGGCGCCTTCGACGCAATCTCCTACGGAGGCGATTGGAGACAGCCGTCGACTTCCGGCAGCGCAGGTGAAGGGTGATGTTCCGGTCGGAGACCTGGGCAGCGGATCCGATTACACCGCGTTCCTACAGCATCTGGGCATACCGTCGAGCGATGTGAGTTCAACGGGCGCTTACGGCGTCTACCATTCTGTGTTCGATAACTTCGCTTGGTTCAAGAAATTCGGCGATCCGGATTTCGTTTATGAGCAGCAAATGGCGAGGGTTTTTGGACTGGAAGCAGTCCGTATGGCCGATACCGACGTTTTGCCCTATGACTACGAGGAATACGGGAAAGAGATTGCGGTGTATCTGGACGCTGCGCGTAAGCGGGCGGAGGATAAGTTCGGAGAACACGCGCTCGACTTTCACGCCGTGGACACGGCCGCTCGGCGTTTTCAAGTCGCGGGCGTAAAGATGCTGGCGAAACAGAAGAATCCGCCGCCGGACACCTTGCGCTTGAACCTGGCGCTGCGCGGGGCTGAACGGGCGATGCTGGAGTCGCAAGGGCTGCCGCACCGTCCGTGGTTTCGCCACGTGATTTATGCGCCCGGGCAATATACGGGTTATGCCGCAGTGGTGATTCCTGGAGTGAATGAGGCTCTCGATAAGGGCGATAGCGAGCGGGCGCGGCAGCAGTTAGCTACGCTCGCGGCTGCGCTGGAGCGCGCGGCAAAAGCGCTGGAGGGATATCGATAGCACATGACTTCCGCTCACGTTCTGGGACAATTCCTGCGCACGCTGCCTTCTTCAGCGGCAGCCACTTTTCTTGCCTTATTCCCCATTGTCGACCCCTTTGGCGGCATCCCCATCTTTTTCACCATGACCGCGAACTGGAGCCCGCAAGAGCGGCGTCGCACGGCGTTCAAGACCGGGGTATGGGTGTTCGTCATCCTGGTGACGTTTCTTTTCTTTGGTCGCTTTGTGCTGCACTTTTTCGGCATCTCGCTGCCGGTTTTGCAGATCGCCGGAGGACTCATCGTGGCCAATACCGCGTGGGGAATGGTGACTTCGACGGCACGCATTACTCCGGCAGAGAGTCACGAGGCCGAGAGCAAAGAAGATATTTCGTTGACTCCCCTAGCCATGCCGCTGATGTCGGGACCGGGTGCAATCGGGGTCGTAATGGCGCTAGCGGCGCATGTGGACAATGCGGCGGCCTATCTGGGGATGGTCATCGGAGTTGCCGGCATCGCCCTTAGCGTTACCCTCTTCTTCGTCCTAGGCGGCCCGATGGTGCGGCGTCTGGGTCCCAGCGCGGTGGGTGCGATCAATAAGATATTCGGCTTTCTGATTCTGGCCATTGCTGTCCAACTGGTGTGGGATGGCGTCGCCGACTTCGGGAGATGAGCTGCCTTGGAGATCAGTCTGGTTTCGGGAACTTTGCCTATTCCGTTCCCGTACCCTAATCAGGCATTCTTGCCCCGGGAGGTGCTCCGTGCCCGATAGGTCTCTGATTAGCCAGAATTTGCTTCATAAGACAACGCTGTTGTGTGTGGTTCTGGTTACGTTGAGCGCTGCGCCTTTGTGCGTGGCTAAAGACTGGGACTACGAAGAAACGCATAACGATGGCCGCGAGTTTGTGGCTGGCGGCTTTGTGCACGTCCGCCTTAGCGTGGGGGACATGCACATCCGGCGCGGGGATTCCAACAAGATCAGCCTGCGCTACACGGTCAAGTCGAGTCATGAGATGAACGTCAAAAACGCGCACGTAGATTTCGACGTTCATGGCAACGATGCCACAATCGAGTTTCACGCGCCTTCCGGCGGCAACACGCAGTTTGATGTCGAGCTCGAAGTGCCGGAAAAGACGAGTCTCGACGTGCATGACAAAGTCGGCGACGTGACTGTGGAAGACGTTGAGGGCGACAAGGATCTGACTCTGGGCGTCGGCGACATCCGCGTGTCCAATGGGCGCGCCGGATATCGGCTAGTGAATGCGAGCGCCGGCATCGGCGATGTCAGTGGAGATGGCTATGGCGAGACCAGCGGCTGGCTGGGCAAGTCGTTGAAGTATCACGGAGACGGGAAGTACGAACTGCGGGCGCACGTCGGGGTGGGGGATATTCGCCTGGAAGGGAAGTAAGTTTCAATTTGCGACCGACGGGCTGCGATTATGGCGTCATAGCGGAAACTGTGCTGGGCTACTCTTGGATGCGTCGTTGGAGACAGCAACCGAAACTGATACTGACGGAAGGTTTGGCGTGGGGGTAGTTACCGGATCAGGGAGCGGGAGTGAGCCCAGCCGCTCCGGGGCCGTTGCCGGCTCTACAAGCGATTTACGGGGTTCGGGCGGGGCAGCCAAGTCTCGGTGAACGCAGTCGTCCGTTGGGATCGTGACCAGAACCCGCGTGCCAGGATAACAATTTTCCAGTTGTAGATTCCCACCGAATTCTTTTGCCCGCTGACGCATGCCGCCGACCCCGACTCCTATGCTGTCGGGCCGGCACTCTGCCACGCTGGAGCTGATACCCTTGCCATCATCACGGACGGTGACACTCAGTAACCCGGCGAAATGGCCTAGCGCAACCGACGCCTTGCGCGCTCCAGAGTGGCGGAACACGTTGTTCAGGGCCTCTTGGACGATGCGAAACACGGTCGTTTCCAATTCACGGGAAAATCTGGGGAATTCGCGGGGCTGCAGATCCAGTGAGGTCCCGATGCCGCTCCGCTTGGTGATTCCCTCGAGGAACCAGGCGATGGCGGAGCTGAGGCCGACCTCATCCAGCAGAGGAGGATGGAGAAGATGTGAAATGCTGCGAACCTGCTGAAGGGCGCGATCGATCATGGCACTGGCATCCGCGGCGGCCAGTGTTTTCCGGGAGTCTGCAGACTCGCCTTGGAGAAGGAATCCGTCCAGAACCATCTTGGCGGCGGTGAGTTCCTGGCCTAGGCCATCGTGCATGTCCCGCGCGATACGACGGCGCTCGTCATCCTGGGCAGCGAGCAGGCTGTTGGAAAGACGACGGAGTTCGCGATTCAGCCCTTCTAACTGCAGCGCCCGACGGTGCAACTCGGCAAAGACAGAAACTTTGGCGCGCAAGACTTCAGGAATGATGGGCACAGAAATATAGTCCACCGCGCCGGTTCGGTAACCCTTGAGCCGATCAGGATCGCTGAGACACACAGCCGACACGAAGATGATGGCCATTTGTTGGAAGCGCGGATGCTGGCGGATGGTGTCGGCCAATTCAAAGCCATCCATTCCCGGCATGCTGACGTCAGTAACGACGACGGCGACATCATTCTTCAACAGGATTTCCAGCGCCTCATTGCCGGAGGTGGCGGAGATGAGGTTTTCTCCCAACTCGGCGAGAATGGCTTTGTAGGTGAGGAGCTTGGCAGGCTGGTCGTCTACCATCAGCACATTGACTTTGACTTTCTCTTTGGCGCGCATTCTTCATTCTCCAATCTCGGGTGGTGGCGTCACTCGGATTCGATTCAGGAGACTGTCGGTTCTAACGTTCGACGTTCCCGGCCTTTAACTGCCAGGCCTTGAACAAACGCCAGGACCGCAGGGGAGCGGACACTGACTCGGATTTTTATCATGGGAAAGGCTGGAAATCCTTACTGTGTTTGCTGTAGGAGTTCTTGTTGGGCGGGGTTCCCCTTTCACCCGCATCGGCCTGGATTTCGCGGGAACTTGGAGGCTGCGGAAAAACTCTTCCTGAGGTGGATACGACCCTCAGCGGCTAAGCCGGCATTTATTTTGCCCGACTTACGGCGCGGCTAAACGCCGCGCCCTTTCAAAACAACACAAGAAAGAGGACTTTTTTCCGCACCCACGTACGGCGCGGTTTGAGGAGTCGGCGTGAGATCTTCGGGCGTCCTTCCGGGACGCGCTGTGATTTCCCACTTTCCTCGGCGCAGGAAGCGCCGGGCTAGGGTCGGATGCCTCGCTGGGGCGGAAATCTCCGGGATTTCATTCCACGGTCTTGTCCGTACTCGAGTTCTCACGCGGTCTCCAAAAGCCGCGGCCTTTCAAAACAATGCGAAAGCGGACTTTTTCGGCACCTCCCAGACCTACTACCTAATCTGCCAACCGGCTGATGCGGTCGAGGAATGTCCCTAGATTGTTCTCAAAGATGAAGACTTCTGCATACATGGTGCATTTATTGGGGGTAAAGACGTGTAGCTTGTTGATGTAGCGCTTGCAGCTTTGGCCCGCTAAGTGCACAATCGATGGTGGTCACGAGCTGGAAGGCGCGCGTCTGGCTGGAATATTCTCAGATGCGCCACTTGGAGAAGGTCGAAAAATGAAACGCACCCTATTCCTCACCATACTGTTTTCCACCGCATTGGCAGCTCCGGCGCTGGCGCAGCAAACCAACACCATGTCCAGCACGCAGCCGGCAGCCGCTGGGGATCAAGCGGCTCCTGCGTCTTCAAGCGCGAGCAGCCGCGATCGAGAACCGATACCACCTCCAACTTCCACGAACTTTTGGGATGGCGACGATCCCAACCTGGTTAATCTGGTGACTCACCCATTTGCCAACAAGAAGTATGTGCAGCGGCAAGTTCGGCCCATTCGGGACCGCCTTAACGAACTGGACGAGTTGACCTCAGAAAACGGCAAGACGATAAGGGATGTGGACAGCCGCGCCCAGCAGGGGATACAGCTGGCGTCGGAAAAGGTCAACTTAGCGGACCAGCATGCGACGGATGCGAGCAACAAAGCGCAGACGGCGCAGACGAGCGCGACTCAGGCCTCGACTCGGGTTGCAACGGTCGAACAGATGGTGGGCAACATCGATCAATACAAAACGGGCGCACAAACCGAGATTCGATTCCACCCTGGGCAAACGGTTTTAAGCAAGTCCGCGAAAGATGCGTTGGATGAGATGGCAGCATCCCTGAAGGATCAGCGCAGCTACATCATCGAAGTCCGGGGGTTTGCCCCCGGTCGAGGCGCGGCTGCCATTGCCAGCTCGCGAAAGATGGCGGATTCGGTGGTCCGGTACCTGGTGCTCAACCATGAAATCCCGGTATACCGGGTTTATGTAATGAGCATGGGGAATGCGCCCGCGGTTGGCTCGGATGGAACCATGGAGAAGCACAGCGCCGGGGGACGAGTGGAAATTAATGTGATGAAGAATGATGTGGTGGGGTCGGTGCAGCACTGAGAGTTCTGCGGGGCTGGTAGCAGAGACGGAACAAGTTACGACTCAACGAGATTGGCGAGTCCATAAGGACTCGCCTTTTGTTTTGGTTTGTTCGATTCTGGGTACCGGGAGGAAGGGCGCTCGGCGGTGCATTCCGATTTACAACTCGAGCGGTACGGCTGAACAGGTTGCGGGAAAACGCAATTCACCGCGAAACTTCGACCACGGGCTCAAGCCCACACCGATTCCAGGCGCTTTACGCGGCCCAGAAAGGGCCGCTCTTCCACGGTGGAGCACGAGTTTATCAGTTATTCCGCAATTCTAAAGTGGTGCCGTCCTAAGAGCTTTATCAGCTTGCTTGCGGTAGTGCGCTCTGCCTTCTGGGCGCATCCGATGATCAGTCTTTCCGTTCCTCCTTCTGAAAATGCCAGGGTAACCGGTGCGGGAGTGCCCATTCGTAATTTGAAAGTGCGCGAGGTACGGGGCAGAATCAATGTGCCCACCACTTCGAAGTCCGGCAATCGCAGCTTGCTGATGAGTTGCGCCGCTGAACCGAATCAAATCTGGCCAGAACGGAAGTTGCGAAGTCATGTCTCGCGCAAAGGCAACCATTCTCTGCATCGACGATCATTGGAACGGGCTCATTGGGCGCAAGATGCTGCTGGAAGAGAGTGGCTATCAAGTTTTAGAAGCCAGCGGCGGCGATGAAGGATTAAAGCTGTTTCGCTCGCATCCTGTGGACGCAGTGGTCCTGGATTATCAAATGCCCGGCATGAACGGGGACGTGGTTGCAGCGAAGATGAAACGCATTAATTCGCACGTCCCGATCATGCTCTTGTCGGCCTACGAACCGCTGCCAAAGAACAAGTTGAAGTCCGTGGATTCGTTTCTCTCGAAATCGCAACCTCCAAACATTCTCTTGTCTGCACTCCACGAAATGCTTGGTCCTCGCCCGAAGCCGTTTTTCTCCCGGTGGCTGGAGCATTGGAAAAGCCGAAACCAGGTGGTGACCCATTGAACTTCTTAAAACAGCTTCTGCAACGAGGTTGCGCGCATCGATTCTCGTGGCCGCGCATCGACGACGACGGCCGCCATTACCAGATATGCCTGGCTTGTGGAACGGCGTATGAGTACGACTGGAAAGATATGCGACGGACGGATCGGCTGCTGATAGCAGTTATCGAACGTGGGTTGCAAGGGGATAGTTGCTCCCATGTTCGTGGTTTGCGTCCGTGAAGGATTCGAACCGTTCGAATCGTTAATCTTTCGAACCATCAATGACTAATTTCCCCCAACCGCGGTCACGAACTCGCGCGCCTCGCGTAAGTCTACGCGGAAGTGTTTCAGTGCTGATTCAACTCGAAAATCTGCGGCGCATTCCCGCGAAACTGCATCAGCTCTCCATCACCGGAGGACTGCTGGAACTTGCCGCGTATGTGGATGAGCGAGCCAGGGTTGAGATGAAGTTTCAGATGGGTTCTGCCGTCTTGGCCCCCCAATCCGTGATGTTGTTTCCGATGCGCGGCGCCCATGGATATATGCAGCCATTTCGGTTTACTCGGCTTTGGGCGGAAGAGAGTCAGATACTGGAAACAGAAATCACGGAACTGCTCAAGCGAAGCGTTACGCCCGCACCTGCCGGACACGGATCGGGCTTCCGGCCGCCTCGCTTCTACCTGGAATCCTTTTAGAGTCCTTTCCCCTGGCCACCTATTTTCTCGTACCGCGAGGCCAGTTCTTCGCGAACCGTGTCGGATTAGTGCGACAAATCAAAAGAGGTGAACCGATCCTGATAGCACAATGTGATCAATTTTGCTCAGCTTGCCAAGTGCAATAGGTGGACACTGGCGCGGACGACGAAACCGGGATTCCAAGCGGTAAAGGATTGGCTATGAGTTCTGCCGATCGAATCGCGCACGACGTTACCGAGCGCAATCTTGCCGAGCAGGCACTGCGAGATGCCAAGGAGTTTTCCGAAAACCTGATTCGGACCGCCAACGTCATCATCCTGGGGCTGGACACGCAGGGAAACGTCAATCTGCTAAACGACGCGGGCGAAGAAATTACGGGCTACAGCCTCGCGGAATTGAAGGGCAAGAGTTGGTCGATTTTGGTGCCCAGAGACCGATTCCCACAGGTTTGGGCTGAATTCGACCGCCTTGTGGCAGGTACGGCGGGCAAGACCTTTGAGAACCCGATTCTCACCAAGTCAGGCGAAGAGCGTTACATCTCATGGCGGAACAGCGTTATGAGAGTTAACGGTGAGGTCGTGGCAATCTCGTTCGGAAACGATATCACCGAGCGCAAGGCGGCAGAAGAGGCGCTGCGACGGCAAGAAGAAAACTATCGCAGGTTCGTGGCGCAGAGTTCGGAAGGGATCTTTCGCGAGGAGATGGATGCGCCCGTTTCCATTGATTTGCCCGAGGACGAACTGGTTCAACACATTCTCTTCGACTCGTACATGGCAGAGTGCAACGATGCCCTTGCCAGGATGTACGGTTTCACGTCGGGAGAGCAACTTATCGGGAAGCGGCTGTCGGAAATGCTCGAAATGGACGATCCGCGCAACATTGAACTCACTCGCGAATATATACGGTCAGGATTCAAAGTGGAAGAGCGAGAGTCGCACGAAGTGGACATCCATGGCAATTCCAAAGTGTTTCGCAACAGCATGATTGGGATCGTGGAGAACCGGAAGCTGGTGCGGACGTGGGGGATCCAGCGCGATGTGACGGAACAAGTGAAGGCGGTGGAGGGGCAAAAAAAAGCGGAACAATTGCTGGTAAAAAGCGAGGAGCGCTTTCGGGTGGCGCTCAAGGATTCCCCGATTACAGTGTTCAATCAGGATCGCGACCTGCGTTACACCTGGATTTACAATCCGCAGGATTGGCAGCATGAGGCAATGGGCAAGACTGACGCCGAAATCCTCGGCTCGAAGCGGTCCGCCAGCCTGGAGGAACTTAAACGGCGGGTTCTGAAGACAGGAATGGCGTTGCGACAGGAAATGATGATTCCGAACCGCGGCAGGACCTACGCGTTCGATGTCTCCCTGGAGCCGCTGTTTGATACAGCCGGAAATGTCATTGGAATTACAGGGGCTTCGGTGGATATTGCGCAACTCCGCGAGATGACCGATCGGCTGCAAGACGCGCGGGACAAGCTGGCGCAGGAAAAGTCGTATCTGGAAGGTCAGATTCAGACGGAACTCGGGTTTGAAGAAATTATCGGGCAAAGTCCGGCGCTGCTCGATGTACTAAGAGATGTGCGGGTGGTGGCTCCTACCGAGTCCACCGTTCTGCTGCTGGGGGAGACGGGGACGGGGAAGGAATTGCTAGCACGGTCGGTGCACTCCCTCAGTTCGCGCCGCAATCAGACCTTCATCAAGCTAAATTGTGCCGCGGTGCCGGTTGGGTTGCTGGAAAGTGAGCTGTTCGGACATGAAAAAGGAGCGTTCACCGGCGCAGTCAGCCAAAAAATAGGACGCCTTGAACTGGCGGACAAGGGTACATTGTTGTTGGACGAGATCGGGGAACTGCCGCTTGTATTGCAGCCCAAGCTCCTCAGGGTTGTGCAGGACCGCGAATTTGAGCGGCTGGGAGGGGTCCGAACATTACGCGTTGATGTGCGCATCATCTCCTCCACTAATCGCGATCTGCATCAGGACGTTGCCGATAAAAAGTTCCGCGAGGATTTGTTCTACCGTCTCAACGTTTTTCCCATCGAACTGCCGGCATTGCGTCGGCGACGCGCCGATATTCCAATCTTGGTTCACCACTTTGTGCGCAAACACTGCGGACGCATGGGCAAGCACATTGACATCATCCCGGTCGCAACCATGAACGTGCTGCAGAATTGGAACTGGCCCGGCAATATCCGTGAACTCGAGAACATGATCGAACGAATGGTTATCTTGAGCAAGACCCACGTGCTGGCCGATCCTCCGGTTGAACTAGATGCGCCTCAGGAGGTTGGAGAAGATAGTCTCACGGAAATGGAACGGGAGCATATTGTTCGGGTTTTGCGAGAGACGAACGGGGTGCTTTCGGGTGCGGATGGGGCGGCTAACCGGCTTGGCATCAAGCGCACGACGTTGCAGTCGATGCTGAAAAGATTCGGAATCGAGTTGGAGAATTTCCGTGGCGAATCTGGGAGCTACGGGGCCAGTTAGACTTGAGACTCCTTGGGAAGCCAAAAGTCAAAATTCCACCTTTCGCGAAGAACACGAAAGAGTGGGCACCACTCCGTTAAGACACGAATGTTGACACGAATGTGAAACACGAATCCTGGCCACGACTACGTTGACCACGATCACTTTACTTGGCGACTATATTTTTTCAAGACTTCACGGAGGCGGTCGTGGGGTAGGGCGATCACTGTGTGATTGTTAATGCCGGTCATGGTTTCGGCGGCGACCATGGCGTTGATCACGGCTTCTTCGGTGGCTTGGACCGTCGCCAGAAAAATTGGATCCAGCGAATCGTTGGGCAGCATGGTGAGTTGGTGTGGCCCCTTGGGGCTTACGGCGCCAGGATTCGCAGTCGAGAAGGCGATGAAGATGTCGCCTGAACCGTCGCCGGAATAGCTCCCGTTGCGGCCCAGACCCAGTGAAATCTTACGCGCGATCCGTTTGAGTTGGGTGGGGATCAGCGGAGCATCGGTGGCGAGGACCACGATGATGGAGCCAACGTCCTTCTGCCATACCGTGTGCTCGGGAATTTCGCGGCCCACGTTAATGCCCGCAATGCGAAGTTGCTCGCGCGAGCCGTAGTTGCACTGCACAAGGACCCCGACTGTATAGCCTCCTGATTTTGAGTCGAGCACGCGGGAAGAGCTGCCGATGCCGCCTTTGAATTCGTTGCAGATCATGCCCGTACCGCCGCCGACGTTGCCTTCTTCCACGGGACCGCTGTGGGCGGAATCGAGGGCGTGGAAGGCATCTTCCGGCCTGACGTGGAATCCGTTGATGTCGTTTAGATAGCCGTCCCAGGTCTCGGCGACCACGGGAAGAGACCACCAGTAGCCTTCCATGTCAGGCGAGCCGTGCTTGACTTTCCATGCGATGACGGCGTCGCGGACTAAGCCAACGCTGTGCGTGTTTGTAATCATCACGGGGCCGTTGAGGAAGCCGGAGTCGTCGACCCAGGTGGTGCCCGTCATTTCTCCATTGCCATTGAGGGTGAACCAGGCGGCGAAGACGGCATCGTTGCTGGCTTTTCCACGAGGATGGATGGCGGTGACGCCGGTACGGACCGGACCTTTACCGACTTCGAGTTTGCCATCGCCGGAGATGAGTGTGGTATGGCCGACCTCAACTCCGTTGACGTCGGTGATGGCATTGTTGGGTCCCGGAGTTCCATCGAAAGGGATGCCCAGATCGCGGGCGCGAGGCTTGGTTTGAGCTGACATAGTTGTAGAGAGGGCGATGAGGAGCAGGAATGCGGTCAGGCGGCTTGGCGACGGGGACATTGGTGCCTCCAGGCATCGAGGAAGTATAAAGGATGCAAAGGAACTGCCGGACTTGGCATCTGATAGGTCGGCGGTCGACGCTGCTTTACTACCGCAGCGACGTGGATCGTCTTGAGGAGAACGACATGGACTCTTGGAAGAAGGCGCTTTTACTCGGTTCAATCGGCGCGGCCGCTATTTTTTTCATGAAGAAAAGATATCCAGCCGGCGTATTGGCCACAGGCGTTAGCTTAGCGATGCTGGCCGCGGAATATCCCGAACAGTTCGAAACGATGCGGCGATCGTTGCCCGATTACTTCGAACGCGGCATGCGTGTGATGGATATGGCTAGCCAAGCCGGGAAGCGGATTACAGAAGCGGCGGGGCGCGGGGCTGCCGGGGCGTGGGAGGAGTTTGGGGGATAGCAACGTTGGAAAGATTTTGACCGCGGAGGTCGCGGAGAAAAGCCGCAAAGGCCGCAAAGAAAACCAATGCAAAGGATTTTTTGCGGCTTCCCGGTTTTCCTGCAATCTTTGAGGTAAGGCTTTTGAAGATACGTTTAATCCACCGCTACTCGATGCCGAGTTGTTTCTTGGCGTCCGGACTAAGGCGTTCAGGGGTCCAGGGCGGGGTCCACACAACATTCACGGTGCAGTTGCTGACGCCAGGCAGTTGCTCGACGCGGGACTTGACCTGCGCGCTGATATTGACGTGCTCGGGGCAGCCTTGCGCGGTGAGGGTCATTTCGACGGTGACGTCCTGCTTCGCTTCCTCCGGATTGTTAGCGGGTGCAGAGGCGAAATCCACCTTGTAGATCAGGCCAAGGTCGACGATGTTGACCGGAATCTCGGGATCGTAGCAACTCTTCAGAGCGCTCATGACGTCTTGTTCGGTGATGGCCGGCATTGCGAAAATACCTCTCTTCCCAGTTTACCTTAAAGTTGCCGCCCGACGGGGGGACGCCGGCTACAGCAGGAAACTTGATACAGTCTTCCCATGATGAGTCCAGAGGCGAAGCAGAAGCTGCAACTGGCGCTGCTGCTTGCGATGGCAGTCGCGGCATTGCGGACGGGCTATATTCTGTACCAACGCCATGAAGACAAGATCGCGGCCGAGAAACAGAAGCAAGCTGCGAATGTGGGCTATTCCAATCCCGACTATTATGTCAATCCCAAGAAGCTTTATCCTTACGATCTAAAAAGCGCAAAGCAACTGACCCTGCAGCCGGTATGGGTGAAAGAAGGCTATCGCTATACCTATTATCCGTACGCCGGGGCGAATAAGCAGGTGGATTTCGCGCACGAAGCTGGGCTGCTGCTGCCGATCGAAAAGCTGGAGATCAAAGATGTCATCACAGCTAGGCCGCCGGGCGCGGGGCAACGATTGCAGGTAATGGCCCTGTTTCAAAAAGAAGGGAAGGTGTACGCGGTGCCGATTGGGTTTGAGGCGGACCAGCAATACAAGATTTATTCCGACGAGATGTTCTTCGTGCAGGATCCGCGTGACCTGTACAAGCACTGGCAGGCGGATGTGTGGCAAGCCATCGAGCAACATCAAGTGAAGCCGGGAATGAACGAGATGCAGGCGGATTTTGCGATCGGCATGGGAGTGCCGGATGCGGGAGACAGTTCTTATCAAAAGACGGTGCGCTATCCGAATGGAGGAAAGCCGCTGGTGATCGTCTACCATGACGGCAAGGCCGGTGAGATCAAGGCGGGTTCGCCGGGATCGTGAAGTGCCAGGGATTTAGGGGATCGGGATAACTTGTTTGGCGAGGTTCCAGCCTCGCAACAATAACTGCGCCGGGCCGTTCGCCGATTTCGCGGGATACTCGATTTCGACTTCGCGGCTCTCGCCAGGGAGTAAGGAAATATAGTTGTCGGTGTAGTAGGCGGGAAGAATTCGCGAGCCGTCCGCCGCCGTCACAAGTGTCAGCTTGTTTTCCAACGAAACAGTCGGCCCCGTATTTCGCAGTTCAACCTGCACGCGGATGTTGTCGCCGCTTCGAGTAGATTTGGCGGTGGCAGACAGGGAAGCCAAGGGAAGGCGATTCAGACGCCGGTAGGAAGCGTTGTTCATTCCTAACCAGTAGAAATTCCTGGATACGACTTCGCCGAAAGAGTTGCGAAGCTCTAAATTAACGAACACGATGGCTTCAGACGAGAGCAACTGCGCCAGTTCCAGGCGAAACCCATCGGTGAGCGCGTCGGCCGCTGCGTCTCGTTTCTCCTCGTGACGGAATAACAGCTTGTTCTCAAGTGAGTAGACACTTGCGCTCAGCGACAAGGCCGTCTGTAGATCGTTCGTAGTGTTGACAATTGCCACATTGTAGTTCGACAGATCCAACTGCACGTGCAGCGGTTCGCAGGCTTTTTTGACGGCATAAAAAGAAGACTGGGTGTCGTAATCGGCGTTTAGAATCTGCCAGGTATTGCTGGGCCATGCGGGCTGGGTCATCCACAAGAGGCGCCCGCTGTTCGGCGACCAGAGATGTGCGTTCATGCCTTCGAAAATCGCGCGGTGATCCACATAGTCGAGCATTTGCGCCTTGCGCTCGAAATCCTCCAGGCTCACAGGTGCCCCGAACTCGGACTGCATTTGTGCCATGAACGGGGCCATGTCACCGTTTCCGCTCTGATGCCAGTCGTGATAGGCCCAGTCGTCGCTGATCGGCCATTGGTCTTCTTTCGGAATCCAGGCGCGAAAAGACTCGAGAGTCGAAAAGGACGGAGTTCCGGTTTCCACCGCGAATCCGTGGTTTAGCGATGTGTAGTAGAGCGAAGGGTCCATGTATTTATAGGGACCACTGTTCTGAAGATTGATTTGGTTAGAACTCGGAAAGTAGTAACGAGTTCCGTCCAGGGATCGAATGAGAGCAATGAGGCCTTCGTTGAGGATGGGCTGGGGCACCCCCTCGTTGCGGCCGCACCACACTACGATGGAAGGATGATTGCGAAAACGGAGGATAGTGTCGCGGGCATTATTGAGAAACAAAGCCGGGTCTTGCGCTTCGACGTTGTAGTTTTGTGTGGATTCCCAGAAATCGTTCCACACCATCAATCCATATTCATCCGCCAGATCGTAGAAAGTTTGCTCCGTGTTCTGGCCTACCCAGTTCCGGATGATGTTCAAGTTGGCGTCGCGATGCAGGCGAAAGAAAGGTTCCAGATGCTCGCGGGAGACGCGCTTGCGCGAATCGTCCATGCCCCAGTTGCCGCCGCGGCAGGCAATTCGCACGCCGTTCACTTTGATGACGAGATAGGGGGAAGTCTTGATGTCGTCGAGCGTCTTGGTTGACGCCGATTGCTCGCCACTTGGGGTGAGCGATGCGACCCAGGACTTCCATCCTTCTCTCCATTCTGCCGGAAACGTAGGCGGAAAAGGATCGGCAGCGGGAATTTGACGCATGCCTTCGTGACGGACGTCGACGACCTGTTCATTTTTCAGCCTGGCCGTAGTCGGCGAATATTCCAGACGGCGAAGGTGACCCGTGCTGTCCAACAAGCTCACCTCGTAGGTGATTTCGCGAATTCCGAAGCGCAGTTCTTTCGCGTCAGATTCTGCGCTTCCTTCAGAGAAACTGAGGTGCAGTTTGTACAATTCTGGTTTGCCGTAGCCATTTGGCCACCACAAGCGCGGATGTTGCACGGTCAGTTGAGCGAACTCAGAGGACGACAGCGTGACTACGCTTTCACCAACAGCCAGTGTGATCTGTTTGCTGATCACGTTTTCAGCGAAAGAAGCCTTCAGCGTTCCGCTGACCGGCGAGGTCGACAGATTTTTGAGGGGTACACTGATCTCAATCTCAGCGCGCGTCGTATCGGGCAGGGGCAGTGAAGTCACCACCTGCACGTCGCCAATCTGCACGTTCCGGGTCGCAGTGAGAATGACCGGCTGCCAGATGCCGGTGTCACGGTCACGAACGGCAGGAATCCAATCCCAGCCTTCCGTAGCCACAAACGTGGGGCCATCCAGGCACATGATCCCGCCGTTCTCGCCGGGGCCGCCTTTGATGGATTGCTCGCTAGGAATTCCCGGGTGCGGTGGAGGCGAAACCCGCACGGCCAGAACATTCAGTCGATCAGTGTTCACAATATCGCTCACGTCAAAAATGCCGCGAATGAATGCTCCCTGGATCGAGCCGAGGCTGCGACCATTCAGCCAGACGACTGCGCGATAGTTAATGCCTTCGAAGGTCATGGTGAGGCGGCGTCCCTGGATTCCTTTGGGTGCGTGAAATTCCACGCGGTACCAGTAATCCTGTTTGTTCAAGCTTTCAGGGATAACAAGGTTATTCAAGCCATAATCGGGGTCGGGATAGATGCCGCGATCGATCATTGTCGTCAGCACGGTTCCAGGAATGGTGGCGGGCAACCAGTCTCCAGCATTGAAGCCGGCCTGCGAGACGGTCTGACCGTCGGCATTTATTTTCGGTGCGGGAATCATGCTCCAGCCTGCGGCAAGCGTCCACTGGCCCTCGCCGCTGGCGCGGAGACTCTCCTCGATTCGCAGGGGTTTCATCGCTGGAGGCGAGAATGGCGCTTTGCTGCGCGGCAGTGTTGCCGGATCCTGAGGTGCGCGATATCCGGCTTGGCCACGCGTCTGCACGGGCCATGGCTTTGAGCCTTCCTCGAATTCGAGGCTCGAGATATCGTCAGGTTTCTGAACGAGCCGTTTGACTTCATCGATGCTCAACGCGCTTCGAGCCAGAGTCAGTGAAGCGATAGATCCGCCGAAGTGACGCCAATCTGGCGACGGTAGGGAAGCCGGAGCAAGTTCGAGGACCGGACTCACGTTTCCCAAATCCAATTTACCGCTTGCGACTTGGGCGCCATCGGCGTAAACCCGGAACTTCTCTCCATCGAATGTCGCCGCAATGAAATGCCATTTCCCGGGAATGAAGGAAGCGGTTCCGTAAAGACTGTTGTCTTTGCCCATCCACAGAATCAGACGATCGCCGCTTACTGCAAGGTACCTTGAAAATTCTTCCTCCGGGTCGCCGAAGCCCCCCACCAGGCTCGGCATTTTCAGCGCTTCCGCGGGTTTTATCCAGGCATACAGCGACCAAGATGAATCTGCCTGCAGCACCGGGTCATTCTTCACGAGAGGCTTCTTCAGGCCGTCGCCATCGGGCAAAAACATTGCGCTAAACGGGCCATAGAAAGGAGGATCGTTCGCACCCTGTGAGTAGCCCCGACCGGCAGTCGCGATGAGCGCGATTAGAAGGATGGAAATCACCCGAATCACGGGTCGAAAATCAAGAAAAGAACTCTTCATTGCTCGCTCCCATCAATGCGTGAAGGTACGGCCAAAATTGAAATCGAATCGTATCAGGACTTGTGGCGGCATCCCAGGAAGGATGAAAAATTCAGGTCGCATGAATCCAAAAAATAGCTGTGGCTAGGATCCTAAACTGATTGACCAGGGGGAGCATTCTCGGTATTGTATTCCGTAGCATGCTGTCTCGCTCAAACCATCGCCATCACCATCACGCGCGTAGCGCGACGGCGGCGATGTGAACCTGAGATTGCAAACTTGATTTAAACAGCACTTTTCAGGAGTTTCGGCCCGCTGACGCGACAACGCTCAGCGGGCTTTTTGTTTCTCCGAGAGAGGAATTGTGAATATGGATGCAGAATTTGACTTCGAGAAATTGAGCGGTCTCCTTCCGGCCGTTGTCCAGGACTCCTCCGACGGAGAAGTTCTGATGGTTGGGTTTATGAATCATGAGGCCTTGGAGCGCACGCTGAAGGAGAAATATGTGACGTTCTTCAGCCGGACACGGCAAAAGCTGTGGATGAAAGGTGAGACTTCGGGGAATCGGTTGAGATTGGTCTCGGCCCATACGGATTGTGACCGTGACACTGTGCTGCTGCGCGTCGAGGTGGAGGGAGCCGGAGTGGTCTGCCATCGCGGGACTCGATCGTGTTTCACGGAGGCTATTTCCCAAAGTTCGCCGCAAACAACAACGAATGTTTTGAAGGAGTCGCGATGAAGCTCCGAATCGGAATTCCCAAGGGCAGCCTGCAGGAGGCAACTTTAGAACTATTCGCGCGAGCGGGTCTTCCGGCCTATACCAATGGGCGATCGTATTTCGCCAGCACGGCGGATCCGGAAATCGATTGCATGTTGATCCGGGCGCAGGAGATGGCTCGCTACGTGGAGCACGGCGCCATTGACTGCGGTTTGACCGGGCATGATTGGGTGATCGAGAGCGGATTGGAAGTGGTCACGGTGAGTGACTTGATTTATGCCAAGCGCAGCCGCGGGAAAGTCCGATGGGTGCTGGCGGTACCCGAAGATTCAACGGTTCAGCGAGCGGAGGACCTCTCGGGACAAATCGTCGCCACTGAACTGGTGAAAGTCACGCGCGATTACTTCGTAAGAAAAGGCGTCGAGGTGCGGGTGGAGTTTTCCTGGGGAGCCACGGAAGTCAAGCCGCCCATGCTGGCGGACGCGATTGTCGAAGTGACCGAGACTGGCAGTTCGCTTAAAGCTAACCGGCTTCGCATTCTGGAGACGGTGCTGGAATCGAACACGCAGTTGATCGCCAACAAATGTTCATATTCCGATCGTGAGAAAAGGCGAAAGATCGACAATTTGGCTTTAATGCTCCAAGGGGCAATGGAAGCGCAGGACCGCGTGGGACTGATGCTGAATGTCCGGAAGGAAAACCTGGCGGCAGTGCTAGCCGTATTGCCTGCGCTGCAGAAGCCGACGATCTCTCATCTGAGCGACGAGGACTGGCTCGCAGTGAACACAGTGATCGATGAAGGAGCTGCGTGGAATGTGATTCCCCGGCTCAAGCAGGCGCAGGCGCAAGGCATTGTAGAGTATCCGCTGAATAAGGTGGTGTTGTGATGCGGATAGTCTCCGGCCGCCGGGCCGACGCGATGGTGGAACGGCTGGCCACACGAGGTTCTGATATCAGCAGGCTGGAGCCGCGAGTGCGGCGAATCATTGATCGTGTCCGCCGCGGCGGGGATCGATCGCTTCGGCGTTATGCGGAGCGCTGGGACGGTTTGGCTCCGAAACAATCTTTGCGAGTGTCCGACGAGGAAATGGCGGCGGTTTGGCGAACGATCCCGCCTGTGTTGCGCAAGTCTTTGCGGCAGGCCGCGCAGAACATCCGGCGCTTTTGCGAGTGGCAAAAACCCAAAAACTGGATGCGGACTGAGGACGGAATTTCGGTCGGACAAGTCGTGCGTCCTCTGGAATCCGTGGGGTGCTATGTCCCGGGCGGGCGCTATCCTTTGGTTTCAACATTGCTCATGACGGTGATCCCGGCTCAGGTCGCGGGCGTGCGAAATGTTCGCGTGGTGTCGCCCAAGCCGTCGGCCGAAGTTCTGGCAGGGGCCGCGCTGCTGGGCGTGCGCGAGTTTTATCGCATCGGCGGCGCGCAAGCCATCGCGGCGTTGGCCTATGGGAGCGACAGTATTCCGCGGGTGGATAAAATTGTGGGTCCGGGGAACGCCTATGTGACGGCAGCGAAGAAACTGGTCTCATTCGACTGCGCGATTGATCTTCTCGCCGGCCCTACAGAAGCAGTTGTTTTGAGCGACTCGGGCGTTCCGGAATTCATTGCTGCTGATCTGGTGGCTCAGGCGGAGCATGATCCTGACACGCTGGTTCTGTTTATTACGACATCGCGGGAGTTGGCGCGGTCCGTGATGCTGAGTGAGACGAAGCTTTCGAAAGGGAATCGGATTGCGGAGCAGTCGTTGCGAGCGCGGGGCGCGATACTTGTCGCGGCGTCGCGCGAACAATCGCGAGCGTGGGCTAATCGTATTGCGTTTGAACACGTCACAGTTGAGGCTGACGACCTGCCCTTTATTCAGAATGCAGGTTCGATCTTCGTTGGGAATTACTCGGCGCAGGCGGCAGGCGATTATGCTTCCGGCCCCAACCATGTGTTGCCCACTTCGGGGCAGGCGCGATTTCGAGGAGGTCTGAGCGTGTTGGATTTTGTGAAGATTATTACGGTGCAGCAGCTTTCTGCCAAGGGGTTGCGCGGGATTGCGCCGGCTCTGGAGTGTCTGGCAAATGCAGAAGGATTGCCCGCACACGCGCAGTCGATCCGGGTGAGGCGCGGACATGCTTAGTCCACGGGAAGCGGTGCGCACGTTGCCGTCGTATCATCCGCCCCTGACGGGTAGAAATGGGCTGCGCCTGGATTTTAACGAGAACACGGTTGGATGCTCTCCGCGAGTGCTCGAACGATTGCGGGGGTTGGGTGCGGAACAACTTGCGAGGTATCCCGAGCGTGAACCCGTGGAAGCGGTTGTATCCGAGTTGTTGGGCGTCGCGGCGCCCGAACTGCTGTTGACGAATGGCGTGGACGAAGCGATCCACTTGCTCTGCGAGACTTACCTTGAACCCGGCGACGAAGCGGTGATCGTTGTTCCGACGTATTCCATGTACCGGATTTATGTGATGGCGGCCGGAGCGCGACTCATCAGTGTTCCTGCAGCCGAGGATTTTTCTTTTCCTGCCGACGATCTGCACGATCGCATAACGCCACGAACGCGGCTCATCGCCATCGCCAACCCAAACAATCCTACGGGAACGGTTGCGCCTGCGGCAGATCTGCTGCGAATTGCTCGCTCGGCGCCGGAAGCGGCGCTGCTCGTGGATGAAGCTTACTTTGAGTTCTACGGGCAAAGCATGCTGCAAGCACGGAACGAAATGTCGAACCTGTTTGTGGCGCGGACGTTTTCCAAGGCATATGGACTAGCAGGCCTGCGCCTTGGGGCGCTCATTGGCGATGCGCATCAAATGCGCGCGGTGCGGCTGGTTAGTTCGCCTTATAACGTGAATGCGGTGGCGCTAGCGTGCCTGCCGGAGGCGCTCGGTGATCAGACTTACATTCAGCAGTATGTAAGCGAGGTCCGCGAGTCGCGGGGGCGTCTGGAGCGAGCCCTCGAAAATTTCGGAATTCAATTCTGGCCGAGCCAGGCGAACTTCGTACTCGCGAGAGTGGGCGCGGTGTCATCTTTCGTCGAGCACATGCGACGGCGCGGCATCCTTGTCCGCGACCGGTCGGGCGACTATGGATGTGAAGGATGCGTGCGCATCACCCTCGGCCCGCGCGAGCATGCGGATCGTTTGCTGACCGCGCTTCAGGAGACGTGCGGGGAGACGGGCATCGCGCAAGGAGCGTCGCGGCGATGAGAAAGGGAAGCATCAAACGCGTCAGCAAAGAGACACAGATTCAGATCTCGCTCACCATCGAAGGGCGCGGGCACTACCAGGTGTCTACCGGCATCCGATTCTTTGATCACATGCTGGAGCTGTTCGCGCATCATGGGGGCTTCGATCTGAAGCTGAAGGCGCGCGGTGATCTCGACGTGGACCAGCATCACACCGTGGAGGATGTAGGGATCGTTCTCGGGCAGGCATTTGATAAGGCGCTGGGCAGTAAGCGCGGCATCCTGCGTGCCGGATATTTTCTCATGCCGATGGACGAAACCATGGGAATTGCTGCCGTGGATTTCTGCGGACGCACCGCTGCCGTGGTAGACACCAAGGTGCGCACGCGTCTGGTTGGCGATCTGCAAGCGGAGCTTGTGCATGACTTCTTTGAGGGTTTTGCCCGCGGTGCGCGTGCCAATGTCCATGTGCGTGTGCTTTATGGGCGATCGAGCCACCACAAGATTGAGGCACTGTTCAAAGCTTTTGCGCGGGCGCTGCGCGCGGCTTGCTGGCGCGACCGCCGGATGGCGCGCCTCCTGCCGAGCACTAAGGGAGTGCTTTGATGATCGCGATCGTGGACTACGGCGCCGGCAATCTGGTTTCAGTAAAGAAAGCGCTGGACTGGCTGGGCGCGGAGAGCGCGATTACTTCCGATCCTGGGCAGGTGACAAAAGCGTCGAAGATTGTGCTCCCTGGGGTGGGTCACTTTGCTTCTACGGTAGCGCTTGGGCGGCTAGGGTTGCAGGATGCGATTGCGAATGCCATCGGCCGGGGAATTTCGTTTCTTGGCATCTGCGTCGGCATGCAGTGGATGTTTGAGCGCAGCCAGGAATCACCCAAGACCTTGGGCTTGGGCGTATTTGAGGGAGAATGCGAGCGCTTTCCCACGAGCGTGAAATCGCCACATGTGGGGTGGGACCAGCTTGAGGTTGGCTCGGCCTCACGATTGTTGCGCGGCGTGCCTTCGTCGGCCTTTGTGTATTTCACGCATTCTTATCGTGCGCCGGTGAGCGACGCGACCACGGCATGCTGCGAGTATGGCGGACGTTTTTCAGCGGCGGTGGAGCGGGATCATCTGTTTGGAGTGCAGTTTCATCCCGAAAAATCAGGGGAGATTGGATTGAAGTTATTGGGCAATTTTTGTGCGCTCTGACATGCTGACGAAACGCATTATCGCTTGCCTGGACGTGGATGGAGGGCGCGTCGTGAAGGGCGTGCAGTTTGAAAATCTGCGCGACGCTGGCGATCCGGCTGAATTGGCGAAGGCGCATAGCGCCTCGGGAGCGGACGAAATCGTTCTTTTGGATATTTCTGCGGCGCACGAACGGCGTGGCACGCTACTCGATACCGTGCGCCGGGCCGCAAGGCAACTGTTTATTCCTTTTACGGTGGGTGGCGGCATTCGTACCCTTGAAGATGCGGCCGCGGTGTTTTCGGCCGGCGCGGACAAGATCAGCATTAATTCCGCGGCGTTGGCCGATCCAACCTTGATCACGCGAATTGCGGAGCGCTTTGGCTCGCAAGCGGTGGTCGTTGCAATTGATGCCAAGCGCTCCGACGGCGTCACGCCTTGGGAGGCGTTCACGCATGGCGGGCGAGCTGGAACCGGGCGCGACGCCGTAGCCTGGGCCCAAGAAGCAGAGTCATGCGGGGCGGGCGAAATCCTGTTGACCTCGATGGACCGCGACGGCACTGGCTCGGGTTTCGATTGCGATGTAACGCGAGCTGTGGCCGACTCGGTTCGAATCCCGGTCATTGCATCCGGCGGGGCGGGCGGCGCAGAACATTTTGTGGAAGTATTCCGCAAAGGGCACGCCGATGCCGCGCTGGCGGCGTCGATTTTTCACTACGGTTTCGGCCGCCTCGTGGATCTTAAGCAACAAATCGCCACTCAGGGAATCCCCATGAGGTTGCCATGCTGATTCCCTCGATCGATTTGATGGGCGGCAAGATTGTGCAACTGGTTCAGGGCCAGCGGAAGGCGCTGGAGTTCGACGACTTCGAGGTGTGGGTGAGTCGCTTCTCGAAGTATCCGCTGGTGCAGCTGATTGATCTCGACGCCGCCCTAGGTGACGGCGACAATGTTGGCTTAATCAGGGAATTCGCGCGAAAACTTCCGTGCCAGGTGGGCGGAGGCATTCGCTCTGTGGCGGCTGCAGAGGCTGCACTCGCGGCAGGAGCGCAAAGGGTCATTTTCGGATCGGCGCTATTTGACGCAGACCAACTGCATAAAGACTTCGCTGAGAACTTAGCTGAGTCGGTCGGTCCCAGCCGGCTGGTTTTCGCTCTCGATGCGATTGGCGGTCGCGTGGCGATCCACGGATGGCGCAAACTGACCAACGTCAGCCCACTCCAGATGGTGCAAGCGCTCGATCGCTGGTGCGGTGCATTTCTCTATACGCACGTGGAGACGGAAGGTTTGTTACAAGGATTCCCGCAGGATGTGATTCGGCCTTTGCGAGAGGCCACAAGCAGGCAGCTGATTGCGGCGGGCGGAATTCGATCAAAAGAAGAAATCGACGAACTGCATCGCATGGGCGTGGACTCCGTGGTTGGAATGGCCATCTACAAAGGACTCCTCCCCGGGTTCGACTAAAATTTCAGTCCGACGGCTCGGCTGAGAAATGCGGCTAGGGGCGACATAGTGCGGCAAGCATCCACAAAGTCTGACATGAAGCGGGAACTGCAAACCTGTTTCTCGGTGAAGTCTACGGAAGTCCCGAGATCGCGAAGCTTAAGGTCCTCCACGAATTCGTGATCGGCTGGGAAGCCGCGGGGCGGCCGCCGGAGTTTGCCGGCATCGTCCCAGTTGAGTAGTTTGCGGACCGCACGCCACTCCCTGGGACGCGACACGATGGCGCTGCGAACTTTGAGCAGCGTTGGCGGTTCGGGGCGCCAAAGGCCGGATGCAGCGAAACATCCTCCAGATTCAAGGTGAAGATAAAAGCCGGCAGAGTGAACATCCTTGCCTTGATGGGAAAAGCGCATGGCCACGTGAGTTTTGTAGGGGCGCTTGTCGTTGGAAAATCTTACGTCTCGGTAGATACGGAACAGGGAACCGCGCGAGGGGCGAGGATCGGCGACGAGATGGGGCGCAATTTGGGATAGCGGTGCGGCAAACTCAGTGATCAAGCGCAGGGCCGGCTGACGCACACTGGTTTCGAATTCTTCCTGGTGCGCGAGAAACCAATCGCGATTGTTGTTGCGCTTGAGACGAGCGAGAAAGCGAAAAAAGTCGGCGGTGAAATAAACCGGCATAAACTAGTCTTCCAACTTGAACACGCGTTCCATCAGCAGCCATTTGTCGCCGGGCTTGGCCTGCGGCAACAGTTTCTGAAATGTTTCCATCAGTCTCTCCCATTCCTGAACTTTCGGGTTGAGTTGGTCAGCTTGGGCCTTGGCCTCGAACGAGAAAGACTCGTTTACTTCCATGATCATGAACATGCGGGTGCCGAGCAGATAGATTTCCATGTCTTCGATGCCGGAATCTTTAATGCTACGGGTAATCTCGGGCCATATCTTTTCGTGATAGCGCTTGTATTCGGCGATCAGACTGGGATCGTCTTTTAAGTCGAGAGTCAGGCAGAAACGTTTCATTCGGTCTCGGTTGCGGGAAAAGCCAAAGTTGTGCCCGCGTTCGCGACCGCGGCGGGCCGATATCCCCACATCGCGAAATAAAATATATAGGCATGACACAACAGCGGAATCACAAATGCCCGCTGGATATTCCAGGCATCGGAAATCCTGCCCATGATCGCGGGGACAACCGCGCCTCCGACGATGGACATGACCAGCAGAGAGGATCCCAGCTTGGTGTAAGGGCCCAGACTCTTCAAGCTCAGCGCGAAAATTGTCGGAAACATAATGGAATGAAATAGGCCGAGCAAGACTATCGCCCACACTGGAGCGACACTCGAGGCGAGAAGCACAATCAGCAGGCACAGCAGGGAGCCGCCGGCGAACAAGCTTAACAGCCGGGGCGCTGCAATTTTCTGCATGATAGCCGAGCCGGTAAAGCGTCCGATCATGAATCCCGCCAGGTGCGCCTGGAGGTAGTGCGCCGCCGCTTTTTCATGAGTGCCGGGCAAGGAAAATTCCGCGAATCGGATAATGAAGCTGGCCACCCCAACCTGTGCGCCTACATAGAAAAATTGCGCAATTACGCCCTTGATCAAGTGTGGAAAAGCGAAAGTGCCGTTGAGCTTTGCTCCCGAGGCTTGCAAACCTTCAACGCTGGTTTCGCGGATTTCGGGCAATTTGGTGACGAGGATTAGCAGTGCAACGAATAGGAAAGCGCCGGTGATTATGAGATAAGGGGTCTTCACCATGTTGGCCTCGGAGACTCGATAGGCCAAGAGTTGTGCGGGCTGCATGGCGGCCAGTTCCGCGGGAGTGTGTTCGATGCCGGAGAGAATGAATCTGGAACCGATTAAGGCGATCAATACGGCGCCCGCTGAATTGAATGACTGCGCGAGATTTAACCTTCGTTCCGAGCTCTCCGTCGGACCGAGCGTGGTCACATAGGGATTGGCGGCGACTTCCAGAACCGATTGTCCACAGGCCATCACGAAAAGAGCGAAGAGGAAGAATCCATAAAGTCGAACGGAAGCGGCAGGGATGAACAGAAACGTACCCGTAGCACAAACCAGCAGCCCAATCAGGATTCCTCGTTTGTATCCCAGTCGCTGCATCAGCCAGCCTGCGGGCAGAGCTGCGAGAAAGTAACCGCCAAAAAACGCCGACTGAATGAGCGATGACTGAAAATCGGTCAGACCGAACGCCTTCTTGAGATGCTGAATGAGGATGTCATTCAGGTTGACGCCGATGGCCCATAAGAAAAACAGGCTGGTCACGAGTACCAACGGCACGACGTAGCGTCGCTCTGTGATTGGCGGAGATGAACTCACTCAAAGATCCTCATGTGAGCGCGCGATCCAGATGAACGTAGCCGCCATCGACGAACAGATGCTGGCCAGTCGTATGGCTGGATTTGGGCGAGAGCAGAAATACGACCGTGGCAGCAATTTCCTCCGGCGTGGTCATGCGCCGCTCAAAAGGAATCTTGGTAAGAATATTTTTCAGTTTTTCGTCGGGATTCGGAAAAGTGTCGAGCCACTGACGGTAGAGCGGCGTCATGACCTCGGCCGGCATTACGGTATTGACGCGAATGCCATAGGGCAGCAGTTCCGCCGCCCATTCCCTCGTCAGCGCCATGATGGCGCCTTTTGAGGAGGCATATCCCGAAGTACTTCCCTGGCCGGTAACCGCGGTTTTGGAGCCGATGTTCACGATAGCGCCACGCGAACGTTTCAAGTGCGGTAGAGCATAGTGTGCCATAGCGTAGTAGTGAACCAGATTACGGTGCAGCGAGGCCACATACTCTTCGGGGCTGCCGTTTTCCAAACCCACTTTGTCGTTGCGCCCCGCGTTATTCACCAGGGCGTCGATACGGCCACACATCTTCAGACTTTGCTCGACAGATCGCAAACAGTTTTCTGGTGTGTCAAGATCGGCAGCGATAGGGGCGAGAGACCCCTCGTGGTTCTCTATTTCTCTTTGCAATCGCTGACCAGCTTGAGCATCGCGGTCCACGATTACCGGAATTGCACCTTCGGCAGCGCAGGCGTGAACAATTGCTGCGCCAATTCCCTTCGCGCCACCGGTAACAATGATGACCTTATCCTGGAGTTGCAGGTCCATGGGTCAGCCTCGCAGGTTGAAGAAGCCGCCATCAATGGGATAGTCCACGCCGGTGATAAACGCGGCTTCGTCCGAGCACAAGAACAAGGCTAGCGAAGCCACTTCCGCAGGCTCTGCCATTCGTCCGATCGGTTGCGACTTCGCCAGCTGGTCGAACATTTCCTTCTCACGGCCGGGATAGTTCTTCTGCAAATATCCGTCCACAAACGGCGTGTGTACTCGTGCTGGTGAAATGCAATTGCAGCGGATGTTGTGCGCGAGATAGTCTCGCGCAACCGAATAGGTCATGGCGACAACCGCCCCTTTGCTCGTTGAATACGCGAAACGATCGGCAAGGCCCGATGATCCGGCGATCGACGCCATGTTCAAAATTACTCCACCACCGGCTTTCTTCATGTGTCCGACCACAGCGTGCAAGCAATTGTAAAAACCTTTCACGTTCACTCGAACTACGCGATCGAAGTCTTCCTCGCTAGTGCTTTCGACCGTGCCAATGTGCGAAATTCCTGCGTTGTTAATCAGGATGTGAACTCGGTGGCCGCGGAATAGTTCCTCAAATCTGGCTTTCACTTCCGCCTGGTTTGTCACGTCGCAAGAGTGAGCGGAGGCAGTGCCGCCCGAGGCCGCGATTTTCTGGCAGGTTGCGGCGGCCGCCGATTCGTCTAGGTCTAGAATGCGGATGACCGCGCCATTCGCTGCGAATCGCAAAGCGATGGCCTGGCCAATGCCACTGCCACCGCCGGTGATCACAGCGACTTTGCCGTCCAACCGAAAAGGGCCCGCGATACTGCCTGCTTTTATCAGAGCGAAACGCCTCGTTTCCAGGGAATGAAATCCTCTTGCGCTTTCTGCTCAGCTTTGGTTCGAACTTCGCCGCTTGCAACATGAATAACGAGATCCAGGATAGCTTCGCCCATTTGCTCGATTGTTTTCTCTCCGGCGACCACCGCACCGGTATCGATGTCGATGATATCGTGCATGCGTCGTGCTAAGTCTGAGTTAGTGGAAATTTTCACGACAGGGGCGATCGGATTCCCGGTCGGTGTGCCCAGTCCGGTCGTGAACAAGACCATGCTTGCCCCGGCGCCGACTTGCGCCGTCACGCACTCCACATCGTTGCCCGGCGTGCATTGAAGATTCAAACCAGGTTCGGTGGAATACTCAGGATAGTCGAGAACGGCGGTGACCGGAGATGTACCGCCCTTCTTCGCGGCCCCCGCCGATTTCATGGCGTCCGTCAACAGCCCGTCGCGCATATTCCCTGGCGAAGGATTCATTTCGAAGCCGGAGCGGACGGCGGCGGCACGGGCGGCGTAGTCGCGCATCAGCTGAATAAAGCGATTGCCAACGGCTGGATTCTTGCCGCGATCAATGAGTTCTTGCTCCACGCCGCATAACTCGGGGAACTCCGAGAGAATAGTTCTTCCGCCCAGAGCGGCGAGCAGATCGGCGATGTGGCCGATGGCGGGATTCGCGGAGATACCGGAGAAGCCGTCGGAGCCGCCACACTTCAGGCCCACGCACAAGTCAGCGAGGGACGCCGGGCTTCGCTGCGCTCTGTTGGCTTCGACCAGGCCGAGAAAAGTTTGACGAATCGCATCGGACATCATCGCCGCCTCGGAGCCGCTGCGCTGTTGTTCGAAGACGAATAAAGCCTTGTTGAAGTTGGGATCGCGCTTGCGAATTTCTTCGCGGAGGATTGTGGTCTGCGCGTGCTGGCATCCCAGGCTGAGAACCGTGGCGCCCGCCACGTTGGGGTGATGTATATAGCCGGCGATCAAGCCGCAGAGATTGTTGGAGTCTTCGCGCGTTCCGCCACAGCCGCCTTCGTGAACCAGAAAGCGCACGCCGTCTATGTTCTCGAACAGCCGTTCGGCCGAGGCTGGATCGGTGTGTGCCAAAGGCGCCTGAAGATCGACCGTGCCCAGTTTTTCTTGCCGATAGAGTCTTGCCAGCTCCGCGACCTGGCGCCGGTAGATCTGCGGTGCGGCGAAACCCAATTCTTCCTCGAACGCCTGCTTCAGAACTTGTATGTTTTTGTTCTCACAAAAAACTAGCGGCACGACGAGCCAATAGTTTCGCGTGCCCACTTGGCCATCGAAGCGGCGGTATCCAAGAAACGTTTTATTCTTCCATTGTGAGACATCGGGGGGCGACCAATGATAATCGCGCGAATGCTCTTGGAAGGACGCTGCCTGATGTTGAATATTGCTCACCGTCAAGAGTTCTCCCGCCGCTAATGGCTTGACAGCCTTGCCCACGACGACACCGTACATAATCACTTCGTCGCCAATGCCAAGGCCTCGCGTGGCGAATTTGTGTTTGGCGGGAATGCTCTTTACGAGAGTATAGGTCTCGCGTCCGAATTCGATGCACTCTCCGACTTTCAGGTCAGTAAGGGCGATTAACACGTTGTCGCGGGGATCGAGTTGAAGCACGTTCAGAGGCATCGCGGTTGGAGGCTCTTTTTATCGCCAATGGACCGGCATATTGTAAAGCATTGCTCGCGCAATGTTCGGCGTTTCTGGTGAGAGGGTCGGCCTCGCTCGACGGACGGCCGAGGGCTGTCCCTACGCGAGCGATTCCTAACTCCCCAGCTGATAAAATCGCCGAGCGTTGCCGCCGAGAACCCTATCCCGACACTCCGAGTTTTTCTGGACGAGATAACTTTTCACAACTTCAACCGCTCGCGTGTACGATGCCGCAACGAGGCACACAGGCCAGTCGGAACCAATCATCAGCCGATCCGGTCCGAAAGATTCGAAGGCGACATCGAGAAATGGGACGATCTGCTCCGCTGTCCAATGCTGCCAGTCGGCTTCGGTAACTAGACCCGACAGTTTGCAGAATACATTCGGAAATGCGGCGAGCGGGGAGATGCCGTGCGCCCAGGAATCGAAATTGCCGCTCTTGATCGGCGGCTTGGCGAGATGATCGAGAACGAAGCGCTGACGTGGGAACCGCTCTGCAAATTCTGCGGCTACGGGGAGATGCCTGGAGTAAATCAAGATGTCGTAGGCTAGATCGAACTCTTCCAAGACAGAAATGCCGCGCATGAAATCAGGTCGCAACAGAAAACGATCGTCCGGCTCACTCTGTACGATGTGGCGAATGCCGACCAGCTTTGGATTTCGAGCCAGGACTTCCAGTTGCGACCGAACGTCGGGCGAACGCAGGTCGATCCAACCGACCACACCCCGAATCCACGGAGAACGTGCCGCCAAATCGAGAAGCCAGCGAGTCTCTTCCAGCGTCTGGCGTGCCTGAACCGCGATCGAACCGCCGAAGCCCGCGTTTTCCAGTTCAGGATTCAGATCGCCGGGCAGAAAATTGCGGCGAAGCGCGCTCATTGAATCATCAATCCATTCGTATTCTGCAGGGCTATACATCCAGAAGTGCTGGTGGGCATCAATGTGCATGAGTTGCGCCGCGGTCATCGTGCTCGCACAGCTTCACAGATTTAACAGGCTTGCCCGATTGCGCAGCAGCGATCGAACGTCAGAGTCGGGGAGAAGTGGGACGGCTGACGATTTCCATCACGTTCGCGATCGCCGGCAGCAGTTCGGTACTGAGACGACTCTTGTCGACGCAACCCAGAGCACCTGCTTCAATTGCCCGGGGAAGAAGGACTCGTGGATCATGCTGACTCATGATTAGAATTTTGGCAGCTGGCACTTTTTCGCGAAGAAGACGCGCGACGTCCAGACCATTCAAGCCAGGCATGCTTATGTCTAAAAGGATAAGGTCGGGAAGGAAGTCCACCGCCTTCTGAATCGCCTCGGTTCCGTCTTTAGCCTCGCCGCAGACTGCCCAATGGGGTACCGGAGCAAGAATGTTCGTAACGCCCCGACGGACCCATTCATTGTCGTCGGCAATGAGAATTTTCATTGAGTAGTATTAGTTCCCGGTAGCTGATGCCTTCTGTTAGGAACTTCGAGCCACGAAAGAAATGCCCGCCCGGCGACCTTTTCGGATGATAGTCGGATAGCGAAGAGAATGCATATACAGGATTCGCTGTACTGCCATATCGAAGGCAGGACCCCTCAGGGCAAAGCCAGTCTGCTTCCGACCTTACAAGGTTACGAGAAGTCGACTGGCTCCGCCTTTCTCGGGAGACTACTGTTGAGGCGGGGGCGCCGACTGATCTGAACCGGCGTCCGCGTGACGGTGCTGCATCCGTTGTTCACGCTTGGCCTGCATCTCGTCCCACTTTTTCTGCTGGTTCGAGTCGAGAAGGGCACGGACCTGTGTATCTGCATTCTTACGGATATCCATCATCTTCGCGCGACGATCCTGCTGCGGAGTAGAGGAATCCTGGTGGAGACCCTGCATCTGAGACTGTTCGGACTGGAATATCTCCTGCACTTTGGTTTGCTGATCAGCAGTGAGGTTCAGCTTCTTGGTCAGTTCCTGGGTACGCTGTGCGGGATCCTGCGGGCCGTGGTGCCACCCGCCGTGCTCTTGCGAAGGCTGGGATTCCTGGTTGTTGGATGGGCTATCCTGGGCCACGACGAACGGCGCGGCAATCGAGATAGCGCTGGCCGCGACGAGTACAAGCAATCGTTGCTTAAACATGAAAATCTCCTTTTCGAAGCTGTCTCTATCTGTAAACGGAATTATGACGCGGAAGTTGCGCGGCACAAGGAAATTCGGACAGTCTTTGCATAACTTTACGAAGCGGCTCAACCGTTGGAACGAGCGACAAACTTTTACAGTTCAGGGACATAGAGAGCTGTATGATCCAGCAAGATGGCGCCCAAATCCCTGAGCGAAGCTATGAGGATCTCCAGTCTTCGGGTCTTAGTCGTCCAAGGCAGATGGCGCCCGGACTTCGAGTGGCACTTTCTCTTTGCCTTTTATTTCGTCGCATTTCCAGCGCATTTGTTGTGGGGGCAGGCTACCGTGCCGCTCTCGACTCCGACCTCGGTCGAGCGAACAATTCATGGCACAGTGAGGTCGGGAAATATGCCGATTCCGGGCGCCGGAGTTTCCGCCACGGAGGTGGCCACGAAGCTCCAGATCGGCACCTCGACGGATGTGGAGGGCAGTTATTCACTGAGGATCCCGACAGACGGACGTTATATGGTGCGAGTGGAGATGTCGGCATTTGCCGCGAGCAGCCAAGAAGCGCTTTCGGACGCGGTCCATCCAGATGTGCAGGCGAATTTCGAACTGATTCTCCTGTCGCGCTCGCAGGAGAATCGCAACCCGCAGCGACAGGCCAGCGGGGCCGGGCGTGGCTTCCAGAGTCTTTCAGTATTCCAGAATGCGACTGGGCAGGAGGCGGCCAACAGTTCGATGAGTGAGGTTGCGCCTTCTGGCATGCCTGTTCCCGGGATTGCGCCGGACACCGCGACCGAATCCGTGGCGGTTTCGGGGAGCACTTCCAACTCGTTTAATACGATGAGCGCTGACGAAATGCAGCAGCGCTTTAACGACGCGCGCCAGCAAGGCGGCGGATTTGGGGGTGGCGGGTTTGGTGGTGCGGGAGGCGGCTTCGGGGGTGGCGGATTTGGGGGCGGCGGTTTTGGCCGGCGGGGCTTTGACGTCAATCGTCCCCATGGATCGTTATATTACGGCGTCGGTGACTCTGCGCTGAATGCGTCTCCTTATTCCCTCACCGGCCAGCCCACGGAGAAGCCAGGATACCGCCAGAACAGTTTCGGGGGATCTGTGGGCGGCCCGCTGAATATTCCACATATCTACAATGGCGGGAGCAAGACTTTCTATTTCATAAACTACAACGGCAGGCGCGCGGAAAATCCTTTCGACCAGTTTTCTACGGTACCAACGCTGCTGGAGCGGCAAGGGAACTTTTCCCAAACGACTTACACTTCAGGAGCAGAAGCGGGACAGTCTGTCCGGATCTTTAATCCCACGACGAACAGTGCTTACCCCAACGCCACAATTCCGCAGTTGAACTCCGCGGCGAAAGGATTATTACCCTACATTCCGTTGCCGAATCTGCCCGGCAATTTCCAGAATTTCCATTTTGTGACTTCCGCGACCAGCGACAGTGACGATTTGAACGTGCGTTTGAATCGCACCTTTGGTGCAGCGCCAGTGCGAGGGCGCCGAGGCGGAGGGCGGAACGCTCCGCGTAACAGTCTGTCGATTGGTTTCCATTACCACGGATCGAGCGCCAACCTCACGAATCCTTTTCCGAGCGTCGGAGGGAACAGCAATGTACGCAGTTTTGACGTCCCGGTTTCGTACACCCGCAGCATCGGAAAGCTGACCAATATCGTGCGCGTAGATTTTAATCGGAGCCGGTCGCGCACGCGGAATCTTTACGCTTTCAACAACGACATTGCGGGAGCGCTGGGGATTGGCGGGGTCTCGCTGAATCCCTTCGACTGGGGAGTGCCGAATCTGGCGTTCACAGATTTCGCCAGTCTTCAGGACACCACACCATCGCTCACGCGAAATCAGACTTACACCTTCTCCGACAATGTGATCTGGAATCACGGCAAACACTCCTGGCGCTGGGGCGGAGACTTCCGGCGAGTGCAGGTGAATACCGAAACGGACAGCAGTCCGCGTGGGTCGTTCGTTTTCACAGGCCTCAATTCCTCGCAGCTCGATGGCAGCGGAAACCCCTTGCCGGGGACGGGTTACGATTTTGCGGACTTTCTACTCGGACTGCCACAGCAGACCTCCGAGGAGTTTGGGCAGAACAATCACTTTCGCGGTAACTTCTGGGACTTGTACGGGCAGGATGAATGGAAGATGCGCGGGAATCTCACGCTCAATCTTGGAGTACGCTACGAATATGTCTCCCCGCTGACGGAAATCAACAATCGCATCACGAACCTGGACCTTTCCCCAGGTGTGCTGGTGCTGAACCCGGCGGTGACGCCGGCGGTGACGCCGGTTCAACCCGGACAAGCGGGCCCCTACAACGGCAAGCTGCCAGCCAGTCTGGTCCGGCCCGATCGCAATAACATCGCGCCGCGTATCGGCTTTGCCTGGAAGCCGTTGTCCAAAACTGTCGTGCGCGGCGGATATGGCATCAACTACAACACGGGCGCTTATCAGAGCATCGCGCAGCAACTTGCCTTTCAGCCGCCATTCTCCACCACGGCGACGAATATTCAGACAGCACCAGGAGAATTGACGCTGCAAAACGGATTCCCGCCAATCACTGGCATCACGAACAGTTACGCGGTGAATCCAAATTACCGCCTGGGCTATGTGCAAATTCGAAATCTGGATATTCAGCAGCAGATTCGACCGACATTGCTGCTGAATATCGACTACACCGGAACCAAGGGGACGGATCTGGATGTGCTGGAGGCGCCGAATCGAACCGCGACTGCGATTCGCATTCCTGGAGTGCAAGCCTTTAACTATGAGACCTCGGTGGCGGATTCGGAGGCGAATGCGGGATCGGTGCGGCTGCGGAAGCGCCTGTCGGCGGGATTCTCGATTGGCGGCATCTACACGTTTTCCAAATCTATCGACGACGCCTCTTCCATTGGCGCAGGAGCAACTTCGGGCTCGAATACCCCTGGCTTGGGCGCGGGGGGAACCGGCGGCGGAGGTGGTGGCTCGTCCGGCGGAGGGGGATCGAACGTTGCGCAGAACGCTTTTGACCTGGCGGCGGAGCGTGGTCTTTCCAGTTTCAACCAGACCCACAAGTTCACCGCGGATTATTTGTGGGAACTTCCTTTTGGAACCGATAGGCGCTGGCTCACCGGACATGCTCCCTTGCGGGCCATTTTCGGGGACTGGCAATGGAGTGGCGACTGGACGATTGCTTCGGGACTGCCTTTTACCCCGCGCTTGCTGGGCAACATCGCTGACGTGAATCGCGGAACCAACGGGACACTGCGGCCGGATGTAGTTCCAGGGCAATCGGTAAGTCTGGCGAATCCTTCAATCGGCGAATGGTTCAACAAGGCTGCGTTCGTGGCCCCGCCCATGGGACAATTCGGCAATGCGCGCCGCAATAGCATCATTGGTCCAACCTCAAAAGTGTTTGATATGGCGTTTACAAAAGTCATTTCGCTCAAGGAGGCGCGGGTCCTTGAGTTTCGCGCTCAAGGTACTAATATTTTTAACATTCCGAATTACTCGTCGATTGATAGCAACTTGAATTCGCCCACATTTGGCCGAGTCACGGCAGTAGGTGGCATGCGGCAATTCACGCTTACGGCGCGCTTTCGGTTTTGAGGAATGCGCGTGGGAATGTTCCGGACGATCATGGTTTCACATCCGACCCGATTCGCCGATAAAGCCGTCGCAGTACTGCTGACGCTCGTGCTTCTGCGCGCTGCGTCGCCGTCGCAGCAGCAATCGGACTATGTATTTCGTACCGGATCTGAGTTGGTCCTGGTGAACGTGACGGCGCGGGACAAGAACGGAAACTTTGTAAAGGGACTTAAGCCGGAAAACTTCACGATCCTCGAGGACAATAAGCCGCAGAAGGTTATCTCTTTCGACGTGGAAAACGTGGACGCGGTGCCGGCAACGAATGTCGCGCAAGCCAAGCCGCTGGCGGAACCGCCGCCTGAACAGTCGAATCAGCCCACTTCGCCCGCAGATGCCGCGAAACAATTCAAGGATCGGCGGCTGATTGTTTTATTCTTCGATCTCTCCGCCATGGAACCGGACGAAATTGACCATGCGGTCACTTCCGCCGAACACTATGTAGACACGCAAATGGCGCCTGCCGACCTGGTGTCGATTGTTTCGCTTGGAAGTTCGCTATTGGTGAACCAGGACTTTACCGCCGATCGCGATTTGCTGAACAAACAGCTCCAGCAATTCAGTTCGGGCAGTGGACAGGGCTTCGAAGAAGGCACTACGGGCACCACCGAAGGCACGCCCGACACCGGCCAGCCATTTACCGCCGACGATACCGAGTACAACATCTTCAACACCGACCGGCGACTGGAGGCGCTGCGATCGGTGGCAGAAAAGCTGTCGCATGTACAACAGAAGAAATCGCTGATCTACTTTTCGAGCGGCATGGATCGCACTGGCATTGAGAATCAGTCGGAACTGCGCGCGGCCGTGAACGCGGCGGTGCGTTCCAATCTGGCGATTTACACCATGGACATGCGTGGCTTGCAGGCGCTGGTGGCGGGCGGGGAAGCGCAGAATGCCAGCCTGCGTGGGGTCTCGGCGTATTCTGGGCAGTCGACGATCAATGCCTTGAATTCCAATTTTACGACGCAGGAGACTCTGGTGACGCTGGCCAGCGACACCGGCGGCCGGGCCTTTCTCGATTCCAACGACTTCACCAAGATTTTTAAGGGAGTGCAGCAGGATACCTCGACCTACTACTTGGTCGGCTATCACAGCACGAATGTCGCTCGCGACGGCCGTTACCGGCGCATCGTCGTGAAATGCAGTGTTCCAGGAGTGAAGATCGATTATCGCCGCGGGTACTATGCGCCGGCGGATTATCAGCATTCCACGAAGGACGATAAGGAGCGGCAGCTTGAAGAAGAGCTTGCGTCCGAAATGCCGGCCACGGATTTGCCGCTGTATCTGGGCGTGGCGTATTTCCGCCTGGAGGGGAACAAGTTTTTCGTGCCCGTCTCGCTGGTGGTGCCGGGATCGCAGATTCCATTCGTCCGTAGCAGCGACCGTGACAAGGCAACTCTCGATGTGATTGGAATGGTGCTCGATAACGAACACCACCCGCTGAACAGAATTCGCGATACCGTGAAACTCGCGGTGAGCACATCGACTGAAGTGCAAAAAAAGAACGTGCAGTACGACACCGGGATGAGCCTGCTGAGCGGGAAGTATCACCTGAAGTTCATGGTGCGCGAAAATCAGACCGGCCGAATGGGATCGTTCGAAACTGACATCGCGGTTCCGGACTTGAAGACGCAGCCGCTGAAGATGAGCTCAGTCGTGATGGCCAGCCAGATTCGACCTGTAAAGAAAAATGCAAATCTGAATCCGCTGGTGCGCGACGGCAATGAGATTATCCCGAATATTACACATGTCTTCTCGGCCGCGCAGCACTTGTTTCTTTACTACGAGGTCTACGACCCGACGCGGCCGGCGGTCACGGACGCGACAAGAGGGGGCGCCGAGAGTAAGGCTGGTATCCGGCTGTTAAGCAACGTCGCATTCTTTCAAGGCAAGGCCAAAACGTACGAGAGTTCTCTGCTGGAGATGACAGAGTTAAACGCGCGCGAGCGCAAGGCTGCCGTCTTCCAATTGGACGTGCCGCTCGCATCGCTCAAGCCGGGCTTCTATACCTGCCAGGTCAATGTGATTGACGATGCGGGCGGACACTTCCTGTTTCCGCGGCTGGCTTTGCTGATCCGGCACGAACCGGCGAATGCTGCTCGGTGACCCGACACTCGCTCGAAGTCCTTCCAAAGCGCCTGAGGTTTTATGAGAAAATGTGAATCCATTTCGATTTTGCGGAGGGTAGGTCCTGTCCATTCCCATCGAAGATTACGCTATGATTGGCGACTGCCACACAGCCGCCTTAGTCTCAAAACAGGGCTCGATCGACTGGCTTTGCCTTCCCCACTTCGACTCGCCCGCATGTTTCGCGGCTCTCCTTGGCACCGCGGAAAACGGGCATTGGTCTATCTCGCCCGCGGAACCCGTTCGGGCCATCCGCCGCCGCTATCGGGATGGATCGCTCATTCTGGAAACTGAGTTCGAAACTGAAAGCGGCTCGGCCACGCTGATCGACTGCATGATTCTGCGCGAAGAAATGCCTGAACTTCTGCGTAGGGTCGTAGGTACAAAAGGGCAGATCCGCATGAAACTCGAGCTGGTGATTCGGTTTGACTACGGTTCGGTAGTGCCCTGGGTTCGCCGCACTGATAGTGGAATTTCCGCGATCGCCGGTCCCGACATGATCAGGCTGCGCTCGGATGTGGAACTGCACGGCGAAAACATGAAGACAGTGTCTGAGTTTACGGTTGCGGAGGGACAGAAGATCTCATTCGACCTTACCTGGTATCCGTCTCACGTGAGCGAACCTCCGGCAGTGAATATCGAAACGGCCATTCAGAAAACGGAGAAGTGGTGGCAAGAATGGTCGGATCGGTGCACGTATCAGGGCCGGTGGCGGGACGCAGTGATGCGTTCGCTCATCACCCTGAAAGGCTTGACATTTCTGCCCACGGGCGGGATCGTGGCCGCGCCCACAACTTCCTTGCCCGAATTGATTGGCGGAGTACGGAACTGGGACTATCGCTTTTGCTGGGTACGAGATGCAACACTTACGCTCCAATCTTTGATTCAGGCCGGATATCTGGATGAAGCGCGGGACTGGCGGGAGTGGCTTCTGCGGGCGGTGGCGGGCAGCCCTTCGGAGCTCAACATTCTTTATGGGTTGCGCGGTGAACGCAGGCTGACGGAACTGGAATTGCCCTGGTTGCAGGGATACGAAAAATCGACTCCGGTGCGAACCGGCAACGCAGCCTACCAACAATTTCAGCTGGATATTTTCGGCGAAGTTGCCAACACGCTCTATCAGGCGCGCGAAGCCGGACTAGGGCCGGCGAAACACGCGCGCCACGAGGTGGTGCTGGCATTGCTGGAGTTTCTGGAGACGGGATGGGAGCGGCCCGACGAAGGGATTTGGGAGGTGCGCGGTCCGCGCCGGCACTTTGTCCATTCGAAGATGATGGCATGGGTGGCTGTCGATCGTTTCGTACGGTCGGCGGAAAAGGGCCGCTTCACGATCGAGATACCTCGATGGAAGAAACTTCGCGACGCCATCCACGAGCAGGTTTGCCGTCAGGGTTTTGACGCGAGCATGAATTCATTTGTGCAATATTACGGATCCAAACATCTCGACGCCAGCATTCTCATGATGCCACTGGTCGGTTTTCTTGAGGCCCATGATTCGCGTGTAGAGGGCACGGTTAAGGCGATTGAGACGCATCTGATGCGCAACGGTTTTGTGGGACGGTACACACAAGATCCCGCTGTCGACGGTTTGCCCCATGGGGAAGGAACTTTTCTCGCTTGCTCCTTCTGGTTGGCGGACAACTATGAATTGCAAGGTCGGCACCAGGAGGCGGTCCGCTTGTTCGAACATCTGTTAGAAATTCGCAACGACGTTGGTCTTCTCGCAGAAGAATATGAGCCCGTCGGAAAACGGCAATTGGGAAATTTTCCGCAGGCGTTCTCTCACGTTGGCCTGGTGAATACAGCTTTCAATCTGACCAGTGGATCAGGCCAGTCTTCCGCAGGACCGAAGGCGGCGGCTGGTGCTCGCTAAGTTTGCCCTCTAAGGCTGAACGACCTGACTCGGCGTGGGATGGACCTGCACATTCTGAATCGCCGATGCGTTCCACCCTCCGCCCAACGCTTTGACCAGCAGAACCGATGTGACCATCTGCTGGCCGAGCAATTGGGTCGACAGTCGCTGGTTGGTGAGCAGCACCGTTTGCGCGGTGATGACATCGAGAAATGTCGTCAGTCCGCCAACATAGCGATCATTGGCGATGTCCAGCGCGCGCCGCGCGTCCGCGACTGCCGCATTCTGAGTCTGAGCGGCGCGCGACAAGGAATCCAATCCCGATAGACTATCTTCGACTTGCTGGAATGCGGTCAGGGCAGACTGCCGATAGTTGGCGACGGACTCCTGATACGCCGCTTGTGTGGCGGCGAGATTGGCCCGATTGCGTCCACCATTGAAGATGGGCTGCAACAGATCGCCGCCCAATGACCAGAAGGCGCTGGGAGCGCTGATCAGCGAACCCAGCCTGGTGCTTTCGAAGCCGCCGCTGCCGGCAATCGTGAATTGCGGATAGAACGCGGTCTTGGCAACTCCCACAAGCGCATTCTCGCTGGCCATGGCGCGCTCGGCGGTGGCGATATCGGGCCGGCGCTCCAGAAGATCGGACGGCATTCCCAAAGGGACAGGCGGGGGAATGGCGCGTAACGGCGCGACTGGAACGTTGAATGAAGAAGCCGGATTTCCGGCCAGGGCGGCGATGGCATGTTCAAATTGCGCTCGCTGCTGCTGCAGCAGATAAAGTTGCGTGACCGTGGAATCAAGCAGTGTTTGCTGCTCGGCTAAATCCAGCCCTGAGGCGATGCCGCCTTCATGACGATGATTCACCACGGCTAGGCCCTGCTGCTGAATCTTGACTGACTCTTGCACCACGTCAGTTTCGGCGTCGAGTTCGCGCAAGCTGAAATAGTCGGCTGCCAGTTCGGCGGTTAATACCAGTTGAACGTTTTCGAGATCGGCGGCCGTGCCTTGCAGATTCGCGTTGGCGGCTTGCAGATTTTTCCGGTTCCGGCCGAAGAGATCCACTTCGTAGTTCAGCGCGAACGGGATCTCATACAAGCTTTGGGTGATTGCCGCGCTGGGCGCAAGGATTTGTGGGCGATTTCCCGAAAAACGATTCCGCGATGCGTTGGGATCCGTTGTCAGCGCAGGAAAAAGGGCGGCAGACGTGACCCGCGCCAGCGAACGCGCCTGATCCAAACGACTCTGGGCGGCAGCGAGCGACTGGTTCGCTGTCAACAATTGCAGCTCGTAACTATTGAGTTCTTGATCGTGGAAAACCTCCCACCACGCTCCTTTAGGAATCGAATCTTTCGGTGCCGCCTCACGCCAAGGGCCTTCCGTTTTCCATGCCGCGGGAGACTGAACCGGAGGTCGCTGATACTTGGGCCCCACAGCGCATCCCGCCAACCCCATGCAGGCTCCCAGCGCCGCCGCTGCCGGCCATTTCATGAATGCTTACCTGTTGTGTTTTCAGGTGCAACATTTACTTTCTGGCCATCCTCAATGGACTCGGCGGGATTAATGATGATCCGGTCGTCCAAGCTTACCCCGCCCAGAATCTCCAGCGTAGTACCATAGTCTCGGCCAATGGTGATGGGCCGCAATTGCACTTTGTTGTCCGCTCCCACGATGGCCAGCTGGGCGCCCTCCTGACGAAACAGCATGGCATTCACCGGCACGGTAACTCTTGAAGCTTCGATCTTGGGAGAGAAGTGCACTTCGCCGAAAGAGCCGCGCAACAAGCGGCCATCTTTATTGGGCACATCCACTTCCGTAAGCAAGGTGCGGGTTACGGGATCAATCGCATCGGCAGTGCGCGCTATCGTTCCTCTAAACTTTTGCCCCGAGATCTCCTGCAGCGTGACATAGGCCGGCATTCCACTCTTAATGGCGGGGGAGTAGGCTTGGGGCACATTCGTGAATACGCGTAGCGGATCGACTTTGGCAAGAATGAACAACTCCACGCCGCCCGAACCGGCGTTGATGAGCGCGCCCGGATCGACATTGCGCTTGACCAATACCCCAGAGAAGGGTGCGTACACATGCTTAAAAGATTCCAGTTGCTCGAGACGACGAACGTTGGCGTCGGCCGCGGCCAGGGTAGCCTGAGCCTGCTGATAAGCGCTCGACTGGGTGTCGGCTTCCTGCTGAGACACGGAGTCCGTCTTGCGCAGATTCTGCCAGCGCTCGGCAGATATTCTTGCCAGATCTCGTTGGGCGACCATTTGCTGGCGGCTGGCCCGGGCCTGCGATAATTCCTGATCGACTTCCGGAGTATCAATCTCCGCCAGCAGCTCGCCCTTGTTCACATGGCTGCCAATGTCTTTATACCAGCGCAGCAAGTAGCCGCTGGTGCGGGCGAAGATGGGGGACTCTTCATAGGCCTGCAACGAGCCGGGCAGAACCAGTTCTTCATCGGGCTTTTCCGCCGAGGGATGAACCACCGAGACCGTAGGAACGGAATCGATCTCTGTTTCCTTCGCCAATGCGTGTCCGGCACGAATGCGGCTGAACATGCTTGCCGCCCCGCTCAACACGAGCACGACCACCACCAGCATGACGATGATCACTGCCTTGCGTGGTGGCGCCGCTGGAAGTTCGGGCGGTGGCGTCAGCTGCGGAGGAGCGTGGTGCGCCTCCGCCACGGACGTATTTGTTTCTGGTTCCTTTTGCATGATTGCTCGCTGCACTCCTGAATCTATTGTTTCTTCTACGATTTAATCTCTCCTGCCAATGCTTCTCGACGGCTATGGACAATGGCGAAGACGCATGGCACAAAAAATAATGTTGCCACAGTTGCGAACAGCAAGCCGCCGATAACCGCTCTGCCGAGCGGCGCGTTCTGCTCTCCGCCCTCACCGAGGCCCAGCGACATCGGGAACATGCCGATGATCATGGCCAGCGCCGTCATCAGTACGGGGCGAACTCGAGTGTAGCCCGCTTCCAGTGCCGCTTTCACGGCCGGAACGCCGGCCTGCATTCGATCCCGGGCAAACGATACCATCAGGATGGAGTTCGCCGTCGCCACTCCCATGCACATCACGGCTCCGGTCAGCGATGGAACGCTTAGCGTGGTATGCGTCAGCAGCAGAATCCACGCAATCCCCGCCAACGCTCCCGGCAGGGCGGTGATGATAACGAATGGATCGAGCCACGATTGGAAGTTCACCACGATCAGGAAATAAACCAGCAGGATCGCTCCCATCAGTCCAATCCCCAACCCAATGAACGAAGACTGCATGGTTTCCACCTGTCCGCGGACGACGATGCGCGTACCTCGCGGCAGATGATTCATGAACGGTTGCAGGACTTTCATCGTGTCCTTGGCCACCGCGCCCAGATCGCGCCCTTGCGTGCTGGCGTAGACATCAATCACTGGCTGGATGTTGTAATGCGAGACCACCGCAGGCCGCGCCGTTGGAGCCAACCGCACGAGGTTGCCCAGCACCTGTGAGTTGGGAACGGCAGGATCGTTGACCGGCATATTCATCAGGTCCTGTAGTGATGTCATCCGGTACTGCGGTGACTGAACTGCCATCGAGTAAGTGACGCCATTCTTAGGATTCAGCCAGTAGGCGGGTGCAGTCTGAAAGCTGCCGCTCAGAGAAACCAGTACGCTCTGCGCTACGTCCCGCGGATTCATGCCGACCTGGGTCACCAGATCGCGATCCATTTCGAGGTGCAACGTCGGCAGCCCCAGCATTTGCTGCACGTGGACGTCGGCTGCACCGGGAACGCGGCGCAGTCGATTGGCAATCTGCTGGGCTATTCCGTAGTTGCTGTCCAAGTCGGTCCCCATCACCTGAATGTCGATCGGCGCGGGCAATCCGAAGTTCAGAATTTGGGTAACGATATCAGCGGGTTGAAAAAAGAACTCCACTCCAGGAAATTGCCTGGGCAACCGTTGCCGCAGCTCTTGCACGATATCTTCAGTGGGCCGATGGTGGTCCGTGTTCAGGCCAACCAGGATTTCCGCGTCGCTGGTGCCAATCACTCCTGAATTGCTATAGGACAAGTTGATGCTGGAGTTCGGCAGTCCAATGTTGTCCAGCACCGTCGCAATCTCGCCCTGCGGAAGATCCTGATGCAGAAATTGTTCGACCTGCGCGCACAGCCGAGCCGTTTCTTCCACCCTGAGGCCCGCGCGGCCGCGCATGTGCAAACGTATGAGGCCGGCGTCAACTGACGGGAAGAAGTCCTCACCCAGGAAAAATATCCAGCCGAGCGATAGCAGGCAGAACGCGAGAAATAGGGAAGCGAAAAGCAAGCGGTGCGCCATCGTCGTTTCCAGGAGCTGATAATAGCCACCGCGAAACTTTTCGAAGCCCCGCTCAAATCCTCGCTGAAAGCGCCCCATAAAGGTTTTTGGTCCGCCCGCCTTGTGCCCGTGTCCGCGCATGATGTACATCACGAGGGTGGGTATGAGCGTCCGCGAAAGGAAATAAGAGGCCAGCATGGCGAAGACGACGGCTTCGGCGAGCGGCACGAAAAGAAATTTCGCCACTCCCGTCAGGAAGAACATGGGCACGAAAACGATGCAAATGCAAATCGTGGAGACGAAGGCCGGGACCGCGATCTGTGCCGCGCCATCCAAAATTGCCTGTTTCATTTCCTTGCCCTGAGCCAGGTTCCGCTCGATGTTTTCGATCTCCACGGTCGCATCGTCCACGAGGATGCCGACGGCCAGAGCCAGACCGCCGAGGGTCATGATGTTGATCGTCTGTCCGAGCGCACTGAGCACCAGGATAGAGACGAAGATCGAGAGCGGGATGGAAATTGAAATGACAATCGTGGGACGCCAGTCGCCGAGAAAGAGCAGGATCATGGCCGCCGTCAGAAGAGCAGCGGTGAGTCCCTCCACAATCACACCCCGAATGGACGCGCGCACGAACAGCGATTGATCAAAGAGCGGGGTGATCTTCATCTCCGGCGGAAGGGACTGAGATGCCTGCAGAGCCATGCGCTTCACGCCTTCGACGATGGTAATAGTGGAGGCGCTGCCTACTTTCAACATCGACATCAGGGCGCCGCGGACACCATCCATATGCACGATGTTGGTTTGGGGCGCGAAGCCATCGCGAATGTGCGCCACGTCGCGCATGTAAATGGTCGAGCCATTCACGGTCTTGACTGGCAGGTCGTTCAATTCCGCGATGGTCTGAGGATTGCCGTTCATCTCGACTTGATATTCCAGAGAGCCGATCTTGGTGGTGCCGGCGGGAAGAATCAGGTTCTGGGCGTTAAGGGAATTGACGATGTCATTGGGCGAAAGGCCATTCGCCTGCAGCCGCGGCATGTCCAGATCGACTTGAACCTGGCGAATCTTGCCACCATAAGGAAACGGAGTGGCCGCCCCTGGTACCGTTGCTAATTGGGAGCGTAGAAAGTTGTTGCCCAGATCGAAGAGCTGTTGTTCGGGCAGGGTCTTGCTGCTTAGGCCCAGTTGGACGATGGGAGTGGACGAGGCCGAGTAAGTAACAATCAGAGGCGGCGTGGTTCCAGGCGGCAGGCTGCGGAGCGTGGTTTGTGCCATTGCCGTGGCTTGGGCAAGGGCCGTTTGGATGTTCGCCGTGGGCTGGAAAAAAATTTTGATGACGCCAATGCCATTTAGCGACTGCGACTCGATGTGCTCAATGTCGTTGACCGCGATAGTGAGACCGCGCTCGGAATTGGAAACAATGCGGTCGGCTATTTCCTCCGGGGACATGCCTGCATAGTTCCAAACCACGCTAACCACGGGGATGTTAATGTCGGGCAGAACATCAACCGGCATCCGCAGAACAACCAGAGGCGTCAGAAGAATTAACACCAACGCCATGACCACAAACGTATAAGGTCGCCTGAGAGCTAACGCAACAATCCACATCTTTTAACTGGTCTCCAACCCGGATGGGGCGAAACTCGTAGGTGCGGCCGACAGCAACAATGGATTGGATGAGGCTGTGGACCACACCGATTCCAAAGTATATGAGATCAGGCGGGCAATGCTGAAAGCAACATATTACTTTACAAACAGGACAATGCCGCCAGTCGATGCGAATCCGGGCGTGACGGGCAGTTTAGTTGGCAACTCAGCCGCCTGTCCCGATCCTCTCTCCACGCTTCAGAATCCGATCAAAGAACTCGGCAGTCGCAGAATAGGATCGCACCCAGTCCTTCCACCGCAAGAAGCCGTGAATCTCATCTGGCAGAATGAGTTGTTCGAAAGGTATGTGCTCCGCCCGTAACCGTTGTACTAGGTCCACCGTTTGACTGAAAGGTACGTTGCGATCGTCATCGCCATGGATGAGCAACACCGGCGATTTCCAGGAACTCACGTAGGCATCGGGCGACGATTCCCAAGCCAGTTTGATCGCAGCGTCGGCGTCGGGCGGGCGCAGCGCTAGATTGCCGAAATAGGGTCGCTCGCTGAGAAAGACGCTCCAGTCGTGCACCCCGTGAAAGTCCACCCCTGCCTTGAACAAATCAGAATTCCGCGCCAGACCCATCGCGGTCAGAAAGCCGCCGTAGGAACCGCCCCACAAACCAATCTTCTCTGGGTCTACCTCCGGAAGCGTTTGCAGATACCGCCCCGAAGCAACCACATCCTTGTACTCCGCCGCTCCGCGCCAGACGGTGTTCGGAGGTTCGCGAAATGCGCGTCCATACATAACGCCCAGGCGATAGTTTACCGACAACACGGCATATCCGAGGCTAGCCAGATATTGATTCTCAGCGTAGGCGTTGTGGTAGTAGTCCATGTAATGGAAGCCGAGCATCATCTGGCGGATCGGCCCGCCGTGCATAAAGACGAGCCCGGGAATTTTGCCCTTAACGTTAACGTTGCGCGGCAGAAAAAGCTGGCCATGCAGCGTCAATCCATCGTCGCTCCGGAAAATCACTTGCTTGGGTGTGACCAGCGAGGCCGAGGGAAAGTCAGCTGGCAGCGCCTGCTGGGCGATCATTTCTCGGCCTTTCGCGGTAACTTGATACGGCATGGCGGGTGATGTTGCCGTGGAACCGAGGCAAACGATGCTCTTGCCGTCACTGGTTTCAACCGGAGACCACTCGATGGTGTCGCCCGAAGTCAGCGCCTCCGGCGGCGCGCCCCCGGCCGCCGCCACGAGCCACAAATGCCGGCGATCTATGTCGCCCTGATTGGACGAATACTGGTTTGACGAATAAACGATCGACCCCTTGTCTGGGCTGAGCGCGACGTCTTCCACGTCAAAATCTCCGGGCGTGAGCAGCCTGGCTGCGCCGCCGCTGGCGGGGATGGAGTACAGATGATTGCGTCCATCCTGCTCTGAGGAGAAGACCACCAGTCCGTCCGCAGCTACGTTGAGCGAACCATCTTCAGTAAGCCCGGGCAAGGAATCTTCCGCCTTTTCGCCGCTACGCCACAAGAGCCGGCCTGTGCCCTTGACGGCATCGGCAATCCATAGCGACCATGGCTCGGGACGCACAGGAATTAGCGGCAACTTATGTTCGTCGCCCGCAGTGCGTACAAAGACAATCCATTTACCATCGGGCGACCACCGCGGCATGGAATCTTTGTCTACGCTCGGCGCCAGGTAGCGGATCGAGTCGGCGCCAAAATCGTAAAGAGCAATAAAGCTATGCCCCCCGCGCTCGCTGACGAACGCTATATGTGTACCATCGGGCGACCACTTGGGCTGAACCGCCGCGCCGTGAACCGAAGCCAGTTCCTTGGCCTGCTGCGTGCCATCCACGCTCGAAAGCCACAACTTCTTTTTCGCGGACCACAGTGCCCACTTGCTGTCGGGTGAAATCTGAATGTCTTCACAACCCTCATCCGGGCAACCCATCTCGCCCAGTAGGCGAGGCGCAGCGTGGCTGGCATCTACGTCAAAAACAAATACCTGCTGTTTGCCTCCCTTCGTCGAGCTGTCAGGGTTGGCGCTCTCCTGCGAATCATTCAACTCGCTGCCCAGTGCATAGAGCACAGTTTTGCCGTCGGGTGTCAGTCGCAGGCTGGCAATGGGCTGGCCATCATCTGCGCCGTAGTGAGTAATCTGGCGGGCGGTGTGAATAAAGTTTGGCCCGTCAGCCACCCAGACGTTGCGGACTCCTTTTGCGTTGAAGACCCACGCGATGCGGTTGCTGTGCGTCGCGGTCACCAGATTGGTGGGAAAGGGCGAGCTCATGATCTGTTCCAGCGAGAAAGGAGACTGTGCCCATGATGTCGTCGCGCAAATGGAACTCAGCCCAATCAGAGCCAGAACCAGCGTCATGCCGGCAAGCGAAAACAAGCGAGGCTTAGTAAAAGGCATAGCCGGGTAGGGTAAGCTATGACCGAAGGTTCTGCCAATAGCTATGGTGAGTTCCGGAAAACTTTAACTCGAAACGCGAATCATCAGACTGATCGTAACTTGGGCAGAGGTGTATCATCTTGCCACGCTTCGCTCCTTGGTTGGCCACCGGCGTTACCAAGAGTAGAAGGCCTTTCCATGAGATTTGATAAGAAACTATTACAGAGCCTTCCCAAAGTCCTTCTTCACGAGCATTTGGATGGCGTGCTGCGGCCGAAGACCATCATTGAGTTGGCAAAAGACGCAAACTACACAGAGCTTCCAACCGATTCGCCGCAGGCGCTTTCGGAGTGGTTCTTTCGCGGAGCGAATCAGGGGAGTCTGGCGAAATATCTCGAGGGCTTCGCGCATACGATCGCGGTCATGCAGACGGAGGAAGCGCTGCAGCGCGTCGCCTACGAGCAGGCAGAAGATCTAAGTCGAGATGGGATCGTGTATTTTGAGACTCGCTTTGCCCCCGTATTTCATACTCAGAAGGGCCTGACCCATCAGCAGATTGTCTCCGCTGTGTTGAAGGGACTCGAGCGAGGGCGAAAAGACTTCGGCATTTCCTCCGGTCTGATCATTTGTGCGATGCGTAACATGAACACGTCGCTTGAAATGGCGGAACTGGCCGTTGACTTTCGCGCCCGCGGCGTTGTCGGCTTCGACCTGGCGGGCGAAGAAGGAGGATATCCCCCAAAGAAGCATGTGGACGCTTTTCACTACATCCAGCGCGAGAATTTCAATATCACGATTCATGCGGGTGAAGGCTACGGCAAAGAATCAATCTGGCAGGCCATTCAGTATTGCGGAGCGCACCGCATCGGGCACGGAACGCGTTTGATCGATGATATAGCGGTTGTGGACGGCAAGGCCGTGAAGTTGGGAGATCTCGCGCAATACGTTCTCGACAAGCGCATCCCGCTGGAAATTTGCCTCCTCAGCAATGTCCACACCGGGGCAACGCCCAGCTTGGCTGAACATCCTTTCAAAATTCTCTATCAGGAAAAATTCCGGGTCACGCTGAACACAGACAACCGGCTGATGAGCAATACGACCATGACGCAGGAGTTTGAGGCAGCCGCAGAGACGTTTAGCCTGACTCTCGATGACTTCGAGAAGATCACGATCAATGCAATGAAAAGCTCTTTTCTGCCCTATAAAGAGCGCTTAGATTTCATTTATTCCGCGATCAAACCTGGATACGCCAGAATTCGACAGTCGATCGGACAGAAGACGTCTCAGTGAGCAGAGGATACGCGGAGATTTCATGTGTGGTCTTACCAGACGGTTGTTTTTCACTCTCGGGCTGTCCGCGCTGTTGTGCATCTACCTCTCGGCTCAAACGGCGGCGCCCGACCAGTCGATCCGGATCAAAGTCGTCGTGGTCACGATGTTTGAGCGCGGCGAAGACACTGGTGACGCTCCCGGAGAATTTCAACTCTGGGTGGAACGCGAGCATCTTGACCGAATTCTTCCGCTGTCTTCCGGTTATCATCACCTGCGCCTGAACAAGGACGGGGTCCTCGGTATGGTCACCGGCGTCGGCACGGCCAAGGCTGCCGCCTCCGTAATGGGCCTGGGCCTGGATCCGCGATTCGACCTCTCCAAGGCGTATTGGATTATCGCCGGCATCGGTGGTGGCGATCCGGCAGACGTGTCGATCGGGTCCGCGGTTTGGGCGGATCATGTTGTCGATGGCGACATCGCCTTCGAGATCGACGCGCGTCAAATCCCCGAAAGCTGGCCGACTGGCTATGTGCCCCTGCGGAAAGGCACGCCCTATGAGCAACCTGCTGAAAACATTTATGGCGAACTGTACACGCTGAATCCGCAACTAGTTGGCTGGGCATTTCACCTTACGCGCGATGTGCCGCTCACGGATTCGGACTCTCTGCACAAGTCGCGGGCGCGGTTCGCGGGATTTCCAAATGCGCTGAAACCTCCGTTCGTGACGCGAGGAGATACCTTGTCGGCCAGCACATTCTGGCACGGTTCGAAGATGGACGAGTGGGCCAACGCCTGGACTCGTTACTACACCGCCGGCAAAGGGAATTATATGGTCGCGGCCATGGAGGATTCGGGTACGCTGCAGGCTCTCACCTTCCTGAGTCAGGCTGGACGAGTTGACTTACGCCGGGTGTTAGTGCTGCGCACGGTCAGCAATTACGACCGTGAAGCGCCCGGTGTTGCGGCGGCGGAAAGTCTGCAGGAGATGGTTTCCGGCAACTACTCCGCTTATATGCCCGCTCTGGAAGCGGCAGAGATCATCGGGGATAAGGTGGTGCGAGATCTTGTGGAGCACTGGTCGGAGCGAGAATCCACTATCCCCAACGCGCCATAGCCAGCATTGACCCTGAGAACCCTACGCAGATAAAGCTGCGAGCGTCTCGGAGAGTACCAGCGTTCCCCGAACGATATCTTCAGGGGACGCGTACTCGTCAGGCCGGTGACTGTAGCCGTTGCGGCAGGGAATGAACAACATGGCGGCCGGAGCGACACGAGAAATGAACAGTGAGTCGTGATAGGCACGACTCACCATCGGAAGAAAATTCAGTTTGTGTTTACGGCAAGATTGAGAAAGCGCTTCGACAACTTCGGGAGAGCAATCAGCAGGTGCGTCAGCGTTCAGTAACTCGCTATGAATCGATACCTCTCGTTTCTCTGAAACAGAATCGCACGTGGTCTGAAGCGCGCGCACCACAAGATCGCGCCGTTGCAGATCCGTGTCCCGGATGTCGACGCTAAGCCGGACGCGGCTGGGAATGCTATTGACCGCGCTCGGGAACACATCGCAGATTCCAACGGTGGCAACAGTGTCAATCTCTCCGCTGGTGCGCGCAGCACTCTCAATCGCGAGAATCAGCTCGGCTGCTGCGCACAGGGCGTCATGGCGATCGGGCATCAAAACACCACCAGCGTGTCCACCTGAGCCTTCGATCACGACGCGGAGACTCGCCGGCGCGGCGATTTTTGTAACGATGCCCAGTGGAATGTGCTGCCGTTCCAGCAGCGGCCCTTGTTCAATGTGCAGCTCGACGAATGCCTTATAGTAGCCACTGGGCAAGTTCACATCTGCTAGTTCACCTGCAAAGCCCGCTCGATGGCGAACGTCGTCGAGCGTCGCGCCTTCGTTGTCGGTGAGTTTTCGTGCTGCATCCGCTGAGAGCGATCCCGACAACATCCTGCTTCCCAGACAACCGATTCCAAAACGCGTCGGTTCTTCGGAAGTGAAAATAAGCAGCTCAATCGAATGCTGCGGGTGAAATCCGCTCTGCTGTAGCGCCCGAATTGCTTCCAACCCCCCCAGCACTCCGACTATCCCGTCGTATTTTCCTGCGTTTGGAATGGCGTCGATGTGGGAACCCGTGCCGACCACACGCGGGTTCGAATCAGAGCCATTCCAGCGCGCAAAGGTGTTTCCAACAGCATCCTCGCGCACCGTGAGTCCGGCTTCCTGGCAACGCGCTGTCATCCATGCACGAGCCTTAAGATCGGCTGGCGTGAAAACAATTCGAGTCACGGCAGGAGCCTCACCGTCAGAGAATGAGGCTAGCGTTTCAATTTCAGCGAGCAGCCGCTCTCGGTCGATCGTTAGACTCATCGATGCGCGCATGCCAGCGGATGCCGGTTCCAATCTTTGTAGATGAGATACTTTGCCGGCACCTTGCCGATGGCTCCGAACCACTGCGGACACCACGGTCCCATCCAAATGAAATCTCCCGCGGTCACGGGATACCACGAATCGCCGACCCGGTAGATTCCCCCGCCTTCGAGCATGATGAGGCCGTGTTCCATGACGTGCATTTCAACCATACTCAGCGCGGCGCCCGGCTGGTAAACCATCGTGTTCACTGCGAAGTCGAAACTCATCTCGTCGGGAAGCAGACATTTAACCTGCAAGCCGGGATCGCCTCCCAGCGGATGCGAAGAGATTGTACCTTCGCTCGAAAAGATCACATGCGGCGGATTCACTGAATCCAGAGCATGATAATGTTTCTCGATGACGGCGACGCGGCTCGCCGTCCTAGCTGTCACCCGATGATGCAATCCTTGGGGAAGATAAGCGTAACCGCGTGCACTCAGTTCATTTGATTTGCCGTCAGCCTCCACCTTCAGCGTACCCTCGATTACAAAAATGAAGCGCTGCGCCGCCGTGCTGCCCAAGGCACCGCCAACTTCGAACTCCGCGGTGTATTGAGTGAATTGGGCGCCCAGAGCCGGACCGACGTGCACAATCGCGGAGCAGCCGTTCATTCCCGGTAACGCGGTGCGCACAAATGTATCTGGTGTTAATAGCAAGTGATTCGGTTGTTGCGAGCTTCGTGTCTGGCCAAGATTATGCACGGTTCGTCCTTTTGCAGAGTTCAGGAGAGGATGCAAGCTGGTCGAGAAGATGCAAACCACAGTCGATCGCCGTCTCTACATCTTCAGGTGCGACCGATTCCGCGGGATCGTGGCTGATCCCGCCCGGCGTTCTCAGAAAAATCATCGCGCTCGGAACTTTTTCAGCCAGGATCATGGCATCGTGGCCCGCGCCGCTCACCATTCGAAGTGGCCGGCGTCCGGTCTTGACGATTGCCGTTTCTATCTCCCCGAGAAGAAACGCGTCCATCGCGACCGCGGGCTGGCTCAATAAGACATTTTCCCGTACTGAGAGGCCCCGTCGCGCAGCGATTTCATGGGCTCGGCGAATGAGATCGTCAACGGCACGAATACGAATCTGGTCGGAACTGTGACGAACGTCGAGTGTCAGTCGGACTTCCCCGGCGATCACATTAGTCGCTCCAGGTTTTGCTTCGATCTTTCCAACTGTGCCCACCAAACCGGAGGAAGTCTGCGCCACGCGTTCCACAATGCCGATCCACTCCGCCGCGCCTGCAAGTGCGTCAGATCGAAGGTTCATGGGCGTTGTGCCGGCATGGTTGGCGCGGCCCAAAAATGTGAACTCTAGCCGGCTCTGTCCAACAATAGCCTCGACCGCGCCCAGCGGCAGATTCAATTTCTCCAAAACTGGACCCTGCTCGATGTGAAACTCAAGGTAGCCGAGCGTATCCATTTTCAACGCGGCTTGAGAAATCGTTTCGGGGTTCAATCCAAATTCTTCAATTGCCGTCCGCACGGAGACACCTCTTGCATCGCGCACGGCGAGAAGTTCGTGATCGAGTCTGCCTACCAGCGCACGGCTGCCAATAAAGGGCGCGCCGAAACGTACTCCTTCCTCCTCCGAAAAGCCAACCACCTCAACCGCGAAAGGAAGTCTCCGTCCCCGCAACTCCTCAATCAACGCAATGCCTAGCACGACCCCGAGGATGCCGTCGTATGCGCCAGCGTTAGGAACGGTATCGAGGTGCGAGCCGATCAACAGGCGCGGAGCGTCCGGTCGACGCCCAGGATAAACCGCTCGGAAATTCCCTGCCGCATCGATTCGCACTTCAGCACCAAACGGCTCCATCCATTGCGAAAGTTCTTGATGGCACTCACGCATCGGTGGGGAGAGGAAAGTCCGACGCGTGCTGTCGGCATCTTCCGAAAAGGAAGCGAGCTTGATGCACCGATTAATAACTGCTTCCGCGCGAGTTGGGATTTCAGTTGCCTGCACCGGATTTTGATTTCTGGCGACGAGAGCGCCGCTTCTCTGAAAGCTCAGGATTCCCTTATCACCTTCGCCGCCGTCCAGCCAAGAAGAACCAGAGCAACCAGAACTTCCCATCCATACCTGTTTCCGTATGTCGCGACCGGGAAGTGATTGCTGATCATAATAAAAACAACTGGAACCGCCATGAAAGTATTGTGTTTGGATCGCAACTTGGCTTGCGCGCCGAGCGAGGAATCAAATTGCTTGCCGGCGGCGGCGACCGTGATCATTCTCCGCTGGGAGGGAAGAATCCGGAACCAAACGTTGGCTGTCATGATAGTTCCGAGGACTGCCCCGACATGGATGTAGGCCGCCCGCCCGCTGAACACGTGTGTCATTCCCCACGCGAACAGCGCAATGGCGAGGATGGCGAATGCAGCAAACACCGCTTCCGACCGACCCAGAGGCGACCGCAGCGCGACATCGTACACAATCCATCCCGCAACCACCACGGCTAATCCGATGGCGATCCCGCGTGCCTGCGAAATGTCCGCAATATCAGGATCAATCAGTCCACTGCTCGAGTAATAGACGAGAACAAGCAGCACCATCCCGCTCAGCCACGTCATCAACGCTTCCCAGCGAAACCAATTGACCTGCTCGGGGCCGACGTTCAATGATTTCTGGCGGTCGACGGTGTAGAAGCCGCCGCTGTGAACCATCCATACGGTTGGGTTTGTGCCTGGCGCCGCATTCTTCGCGAGCTTATTAAATCGGCCGTCGAGCCAGGTGAAATAGTATGTTTGTCCGACCCACATGATCGCTGCAAACACATGGAACCAGCGCACGAGCAGATTGAGCCATTCGCGAATAGATGCGGTCAACGTATGTACTCCATCTGACGAAAAATTACCTGCTCATGTTCCTCGATAGGTCGTATATCCATTCGGGCTCAACAGCAGCGGAATGTGAAATTGCGATTCACCCTCTTGTACTTCAAACGTAACTTCCACAACTGGATACAGCGCGACGATGTTCTGTAGTTGAAAATAATTCCCGGTGTCAAAAATCAGACGGTAAACTCCCGGCAAGTGATCTTCGCCTTCCGGCAACAATTGGAGACAGCGACCATCTTGGTCCGCATGCGCCGAAGTCAACAAACGCCAGCCCCCGGAACTGTTCTGTTTCTCGAGCTGCACAGGAATACCCGCCGCGGGCCTGCCCCGAACCAGGTCCAGAATGTGAGTCGAAATGCGTTTCATTGTCGAAGCCATTTCTTTAGCCGGATCTCGGTAATTTGCCGCTGCTGCTCGGCCGCCTCGTGAAGTTCAGTCTCTGCGTCGTTGTTGAGCCGTTGCTGAACAATTTGCAGAATTTCCGCCGCCGACTTGCCCGTAGCACACACGATGAAGATGCGATTGAAACGCTGCTCGTATTCGCGATTAGCCGCTGCCAGCGCGATCTTCACGGCATCGTCAGCGTCGGCGACGTGGTGCTGCTCTTGCGCCGACCAGACTGCAGATGGAGTCGATGGAGATTGCGGTGATGGAGGCTCAGGCGCACGCGACTGACCGATTCGCGGATGACTGTGAAAAGCTTCCATCCAGTCGGATGGCGCAAGGTTGCGCCAGGTTTCGTTCGACGCGCCCAACAATGCATCCTCGTCGGCGAGCGGTCTTCTGGCAACCATTCCCCGCGCCCAGCCTTTCGATCCGCAGCAGGGCAAAATCGCCGTTGCAGCTTCATCGGTCGGAAGAAGATTCCATCGCCCCAGAACATCGTCCGACTGCCGATGCGCCACAGTGGTTCCATCTGATGTCAGGAGACCCAGGAACTCGACCACTAGATTCCCGGCCACGGTTGCCCGGTATCGCGCGGTCGATCGAATATCGTCAATCGGCCGCACCTCAGCCATCGCAGTCTTCCTTGCTAACAGTAACAGCGCGGAATCGATCGACCGTCCGATGACGGCTTGTTCCGTCTGTCTGAGACGCAGGGGAACGGGTGCAATGCTGCCCAGAGCGATGCGGACATCTTCGACCCGGCCGTCTGTGGGTCTGCCCAGAGCGGCGATGCAAACCTTTGAGATTGCCTGTGCGCTGCGAGCTCCGACTTTACGGGCATGGCTGATGTATTGCGAAAAGCGTCGAGGCAGGCACACGGTCTGAATCAGTTCGTCAGGCCTGAGGAGAGTTTTCTTATAGCCGGTGTGAAAGTTGACATAAGGCAGCCGCCGTTCTCCACGGATCGACACCAGAATCAATTCCGCTTCGTAGGCGAGGAGAGCGGGCAATGAATCTGCCGCCGGCGATGCGTTAACGATATTGCCGCCGATCGTTCCCCGATTCTGATTCGCAATGCCTCCGGTCCATCGCGCAGCAGTAGCTAAGAGAGGGAACTCGCGCGGAACGATTTCATGCTTGCGAATGTCGGTATAGGTACAGCCCGCTCCAATTCGAATCTCTTTCGGCGTGATGTCAATATGCCGCAATTCCGGAAGATTCCAAATGCTCACCAGCCTTCGTGTCGGTAGATTCCCCGCCGCGTATTGCACCATCACGTCCGTGCCCCCGGCAATCGGAAGCCACACGTCCGGTTCACTCGCCAGCAAGGCAACCGCGGCAGGCAAGCTGCCGGGCGCTGCCATTTCGTAGTCACGTGGGCTCGCTCTCATCCGTTCGTCCTGCGGCGCGCTGCTTCCCTTACCGCCTCCAGAATCTGGCTGTAGCCAGTGCAACGGCAGAGATTGCCGGAAAGCCCTTCCCGGATTTCCTTCATCGTGGGCTCAGGTTTTTCATTCAATAAGTGAAAAGCTGCGAGAATCATCCCCGGCGTGCAAATGCCGCACTGCGCACCGCCGAATTCCAGAAAAGTCTCTTGTAAAACATGCAGCTCGTTCCCCGCCGCAAGTCCCTCGATCGTAACCAGGCTCGTGCCAGCCGCCTGTAGAACTGGAACCAGGCAGCTATTCACAAGCTCACCATCCATCATCACCGAGCAGGAGCCGCACTCGCCTTCACCGCAACCTTCTTTCGCTCCCGTCAATCCAAGGTCGAGCCGCAACACGTCGAGCAATCGCTCCATCGGATAAGCTTGTATCTTTTTCGGTTCACCGTTGACCGTGAACGAAATCTCGACTTTAGCCGGGCTCTGGCGAGAACTCCTCATCGTCGCCCGACTCTTGAGACCGCGCCATACTCGACTTGCGATGCTGCAAGGCCATCCATAATATCTTCCGGAAGCAGAGGAATCGAATTGAACGGAATGCCGAGGGCGTCCTCGACCGCATTCACGATCGCTGGAGCCGGCCCGTCCATCGGCAGTTCTCCAATGCCTTTCGCGCCATACGCTCCGTGAACATTTCCCAGTTCTTCAAAGAACACGCGGATCGGCGGCAGGTCGCTGGACGTCGGCATGATGTAGTTGGTCATCTGGCCATTCTGCATGCGTCCATTTTGCCAAACCACTTTTTCGTAAAGGCTGAAACCAATCCCTTGCGCTACACCACCAACGATTTGCCCACGCGCCAGAAGCGGGTTCAGAACCCTGCCGACTTCCTGAAGCGCGACGAAGTCTTCGATCGATACGCTATACGTCGTCAAATCAACGGTAACTTCCGCGACGTAAACCGCCCAGGCATACGCGGCATAGGCTTCGCCACGATACGCTTGATCGTCCCAAAAGATGTCAGTCGGCGGATCATAACGCGACCAGCAACGGAACTGGCCATGGGTGGCAACGTAGTGCCGGCAAGCCGCGCGAAACTCATGGGCGGAATAACCCTGGCTCAACAGGTTGGAGGAAATCAGAGTTTGCGCAATTCCCGACGCTGCGGACTGTACCAGTTTTCCCACCACCATCGCCGTGCGCGATGCCACCGTGGGGCCGCTATTCGGCACTTCCTGCGTGTCGGGCTGGGCCATGCTGACATTCTCATAGGGTAGTCCGAGAGCCTCGGCGGCAATCTGGCTCAGCACCGTGTTGGTTCCCTGGCCAAATTCCGTGCTCGACACTAACACGCGAACGCCGCCATCGGCGCAGCCTTCCACTCCAACCACCGAACTCAGATAGCGCTCTCCCGATCCGGTAAAACCGGCGCCGTGCAGAAAACTCGCAATGCCCATGCCCTTCCGGAAATTCCCAACCTGATTCTGCATCGCGAAACGCTTTTTTTTGGACTGATAGTCCGAACTCTCCAAGGCGCGGTCCAGCATTTTCCCAAGATCGATCGGCTCGTGGATAACCTGTTCTGTCGTGGTAGCCTGCCCCGGCTGTAAAAAATTCCGCCGGCGAATCTCAACCGGCGAAACACCTACCACTTGTGCAATCCGGTCCATGTGCCGCTCCATGGCAAACAGACTCTGCGGCGCTCCAAAGCCGCGGAACGCGCCATGAGGCGGTGCATTCGTGGCCACTGCCTTTGCGCGAATGCGAACGCTCGGCCAATAGTAAGGTCCGCCGGCATGGATTGCCCCGCGCGAGAGTACCACTGGCGACAAGGTCATATATGCCCCGCCGTCAATCGTGAAGTCAATCTCTCCCCCAAGAATCCTGCCATCCCGGTTCACGGCCGTGCGGTGGCGAGTGCGTGAAGGATGCCGCTTGGTCGTCGCCGCCATATCTTCCAAGCGGTCGTAGATAATCTTCACGGGCTTTCCCGCTTTGATTGCGAGGAGCGCCGCATGCCCGGCGATCATCGAGGGATACTCCTCCTTGCCGCCGAACGCTCCTCCCGTCTCCATCTGCACCACACGAACTTTTTCGGCTGGCAAATTGCATAGCGCCATGAGCGCCTTGTGAATGTAGTAAGGACATTGCAGCGAGCCCCAAACCGTGATCCCCTGCGCCGCATCAAACCTCGCGATCATCCCGTTATTTTCGATGTAAAGCTGTTCCTGCGCGCCCGTCGAATATTCTCCCTCCACTATGTAGTCGGCCTTTTCCCAAATGCCGTCGAGTTCACCCTTTTCGATCAAGTAGGTCTTGAAAATATTATCCTTGCCCCACACGATTTGGGATCGGCTCTCACTTTCTTCAATGGTGAAGATGCCCGGCAAAGGCTCGTATTCGATGGATACCGCCTTAACCGCCTGCGGCAGAAGGTGCCGGTCAGGATGAGCCAACAACAGAATCGGTTCTTCGGAATGATTCACGAATTCGCTTGCCAGGCACGGCTGATCATCCCCGATCAGCGAGATGCAATTCTTTCCGGCAATATCTTTTGCAGAGACGATTACGAATTCATCCCAAGCGATTCCAGGACCAAATGTGATCGTCCCGATTCGTCCGCGTGGAATCTGGCTGCGAACCGTTGCTCCGAACAGCAGGTTGGGCACAACCATGTCGTCGACGTACTGCGACCGTCCAGTTACCTTGTCACGCCCTTCCTTGCGCCGAACCGACTTGCCGACGGTGTGATCCGTATGCATATGAAAATGTGCCGCAGATTTGCGGTTGGGATAGTGTATGACAGACTGGTCGCCAATAGCGTGAAGGGTAGATAGAAAGGTTATGATGACGATCGACGCTCTGTATTCGCAAGGTGTTCCCGCCCCGCAGGTTCGCCGGGAAATTCTCCTTCGTTGAAGACGGGATCCCCGCGCAGATAGGTGGCTTTCACGACGCCGCGGAGCTTTTCTCCCAGATAGGGAGACACTGGATGCCGGTAATACAATTGGTCTTCCGTCACAACAAATTCGCGGTCGGCATCAAACACAACAAAATCCGCATCATAGCCAGCCGCGATGCGGCCTTTGCGGGTCTCGCAACCGGCCAACCGTGCCGGGCCCTCAGCCATCCAGTGGACCACATCGACCAACGTGAATCCTCTTCTGCTGGCTTCGGTCCACATCAGCGGCAGCGCCACGGAAAGACTGGCAATCCCACCCCATGCAGTCTGGAAATTACCCTCAAGGAGCCGCTTCATCGCTGGAGGACACGGTGAATGGTCCGTTACCACCATGTCGATCGTTTCATCCTTCAGGCCCTGCCATAATCTCTCGCAATTCTCGCGGCTGCGAATAGGCGGGGCGCATTTGCACAGGGTCGCTCGATCGGGGATGGTTTCCGCTGAGAGATGCAAATAGTGGGGGCAGGTTTCCACGCTCACCGCCAGCCCTTCGGCGCGGACAGCGCGCAGTTCCGGAAGCGCCCGGCTCGTCGAGAGATGGACGAGGTGCAGCCGAAAGCCGTATTCGCGGCACAATGACAGCATCAGCCGGATCGCATCCAGTTCAGCCTCTTCCGGCCGCGACTGCAAATAGGTTGAGTAGCCGCTCCAGTCAGCGTGGGTCAGAGCGGCCGATGCGCGATCAATGGCATCGGCGAGTTCCGCATGCACTAACAGCGGCAGCCCAGTGCGAGCAACGTGCGGCAAGGCCGCCCGCAATTGCTGCTCTGTCACCATCGTAAAGCCGTCAATACCCGGGTTGATCAGAAAGCATTTGAAACCCGCCACGCCCGCGGCGGCGAGCGCTTCAATATCACTCTGATTGTCATGAACCACCCCTCCCCATGCCGCCCAATCCACGCGGCATCGACGCTGCGCCGCCGCACGCTTACTCTGAAGTGCAGCGACCGAAGTTGTTGCCGGAAGGCAATTCAGCGGCATATCGACGAGCATTGTGTATCCGCCTGCAGCCGCAGCCCGCGTCGCGGTCTCGAAACCCTCCCAGTCAGTGCGCCCAGGATCGTTGATGTGAACGTGGGAATCGATCAGTCCAGGAAGGATGGTGGACTCGCCGAAATCAAGAATTTGATAATGATCCGATACTTGGTTGGGAGAAACCACAGCCTGGATCCGCTCTCCTTCAACAAGGATGGCCGCTGCGCGGATCCCGTCGGGAGTGACCACCCGTTGAGAGAGAAATGCCTGCGAACTCAATCCATCACTCCTCTGCAGATTGCCGATGAAGATCGCCGCCCAACTCGCCGGTCCTGCACCGCACACTGGCGCGACTGCGACAACATTTTACGAAATTCGGAGGTCCCGCTTATACTCGCTCTCAGCCAGGCGGCTGCGAAGGTCCATGTCGACTGAATTGCGGTTGCTGGAGCAGTCGAACCGTTGACATTACGGGTCAAGCCAACACATGGACAATCCTTTCATGGCGCGCGCCATCCAGCTTTCGATTGAAAATGTCCATTCCGGACGCGGCGGACCCTTCGGCGCGGTCGTAGTGAAAGATGGTGCCATCATCGGCGAGGCCGCCAATCAGGTTACTTCGAGCAACGATCCTACGGCGCACGCCGAAGTGCTCGCCATTCGGGCGGCTTGCAAGAAAATAGGCGCATTCGAACTATTAGGTTGCGAGATCTACACCTCCTGCGAACCGTGCCCCATGTGTCTGGGGGCCATTTACTGGGCCCGCCTTTCCCGCATTTACTTTGGGAACGCCGATGCCGACGCTTCTCAGATCGGGTTTGACGATTCGCTGATCTATCGCGAGATCGCCCAGCCGCCTTCGCAGCGCAAAATTACAATGACTCAGATCATGCGCGAGGAAGCGTTAACCGCTTTTCGCGCCTGGGAAAATAAGCGCGACAAGATCGAGTATTGATTTCGCGATTGCGTAACCCCGAACGCATTCGTCCGGAGGCGCTCGCTTCGCATCGCGGGACGAACGAGTGCATCCGTCCCTACTGACCCTCTTTCAATTCGCGAATCCAGATGTTCCGATACCGCACCGGATTGTGATGGTCTTGCAGTTGCAGCGGAAGCTTTTCGGGATGCGCTTTGTAGGGCGGGCGTGCGCCATGAGCCGTAGGCCCCGTGAGTTCGACGTTGTCCTGCACCAGCACCCCGTTGTGCAGAATGGTCACCCGCGCCGGTCGAATCACCTTGCCGTCTTTGGCGAAGCGAGGGCCGTGGAAGACGATGTCATAGGTTTGCCATTGCCCGGGCGGCCGCGATGCGTTCACCAGAGGTGGGTATTGGCCGTAGACGGAGGCAGCCTGACCGTCGGCGTAAGTTTTATTCTGGTAAGAATCCAAAACCTGCATCTCATAGAAGCCCATCAGAAACACGCCGCTGTTGCCGCGTTCCTGGCTTTCGCCGGAGGCGGGCAGAGGCTCGGCGAACTCCACGTGCAACTGGCAATCTCCGAAACCCTCTCGGGTAGAAATATTGCCGCTCTCGGGCAGAACCTCCATATAGCCGTTCTCAATCTTCCACCGCGCCGGCTTGGCGTCTTTGTCGACCCATTGCGAAAGGTCCTTGCCGTCAAACAGCACAACTGCATCGCTGGGGGGATGTCCGGCAGTGTCCGGAGTGCTGGGCGTTCCCGGATCGACCACGGGGGGCACTGGCCGGTTGAGATCATGAATCTTCCACTTCATCGTTGCCTGCGCATCGGAGGGCTTGGGCGACAGCAAAACGAATGGAATCAAAACCAAAAAGAAAACTTTTTTCATAGGAATCCTCGGGGACAGTTGATCCGATCTCTTGACTAACCTCAAGAATCGGAATTCTACACTGTTGCTTCACGCGCGAGCATGCGAGCTTTAACCGGAAGACGACTTATCAACGCATCAACGCAGTTTCAGCTCGCTGTAGTGGCCGAAATTCGACACCTTGACCTCGTCGTTATTTGGCAGATAGAAGCCAAATTTTCCGATGTTGCCGCCCGCTGCGTTCCAGGAGTCGAGGGCCGCCCATCCATTGCCCTGCTGGATCTGATGCACAATCCGGCTGGAGTTAACCGAGATTTGGAACGTCCGCGATTTCTTCTTGTCCGTCTTGAATGGAACTTTGGCCTCTTCGGTTTTCTTACCATCGCGCACCTGGCTGCGATAGAAAAAGTTATCGTCCATCTGGAACAGCTCGTAGTTCCGGTCATCGGTGTAGTTGAACACCCACTGAAGAAGCTTTCCTTTGTCGAGAATGGCACTAAACTGAAACGTTCCGACGGTAGAAGAAGAGTTGTTTAATACGAACCCTCCGCCGCGGTGAACAAACCAACCCTGGTCCGACTTCCAGCTCCCGGCATCGGCGAAGTCCTGTATCCCGCTCGGAGCAAGGGACAGAGGCCCAATCGCGAGCGTTTCGCCGGCGACAACTTCCACCGGAGCGGACCGCGGAAAGTTCCCCACGCGCGCGGTGAATTGATAGGTCCCGGGCGCCACAACAACGGGCGTTCCACTGACAACGTTGATCGGCGGCTCTCCCTCTTTCGCCAACGTGACGACCGCATCTGACGGCGAGAACGTAACCTTTAACTGGCCGCTGGCCGCCTCCATCGCCGCTTCCGAAGCGCTCAGTGTCAGCGTCGAGCTAGCCTGAAACCGCTTGTGCAGGATCTTAGGATTGAAATGGTCACGGCGAAGTTCAACCGTATGCTCGCCGGGACTGACGGTGGGGAAGCGGAATCTGCCATCCGCTTGTTGCGTTCCAACCACCACGCCATCTAGCAGCACCGAAGTTCCAGCGGCCAGGCTTTCGATTGCCAGCGACGCCGCATGCGGAAAGGCCGCAAGTGCGAAGTTAAGCTTGGCCAGATCCCCCTTGTGAATTGCGACCTGCTGCTCCGGCGCATTCTGAAATCCATTCTTGACGACGCGAACCGAATAATTCTTCGGCGCCAGGTTCGGAATTCGCAATTGCCCATCTTTATTCGTGGTCTTTTTTTGCAGCTGGTTGTTCAGGTAAACCTGTGCGTCAGCTTCGCCGGTCGCGACCACAAGAGTGCCGATATCCTGATCCGATACCAGAAAAGCGGTCAGCGTGGGCGCAGCACCAACATCGATAGCCACGCTGTGATGGTCAATCCCCTGGCTTAAGTTCAACTGATGTGAACCGGCCGCAACGTTGGGGATATCAATTCCGTCGTTTCCGATCTCGACTTCTGGCTGGCTATCCACCGAAACCTTCGCATGCGGATCGTTGTAATACACATGCAGATGGTTGGCGGAATTACTCACGACAACCGCGTGCACACCCTTAGCAATGAGCGGGCCGCTGATGACGGGCACGGAGCCCGGCGACGCGTTGAATGTAAACGAAGCTTCAGCTTTCGCTGCGGCAAATTTTAGTCGGTGCGGCCCGGATGCGAGATGGTCGGCAGTCCATTGCGCGCCATCCAACTCAAAAGCGGGTTGATCGTCCAGAAAAACCTTGCCCGCACCCGAATCCGACGTCAGCTTCACCATAGGCGGCAAGGGTTGCAACGTCAGTTCGAGGGAGCCCGGCGCACCCGAGCGGGCTTCAAATCCGGTTTGGGCGGGTTGATATCCGTCCAGTCGCGCCTCGATCTGATAGGTGCCGAACGGCAGGCTGATGTCCAGATCGGAGTTTCCGCGGACCTCGTTGTTGATCCGAATCGCTGCGCCCGCAGGCGATGCATGAATGTGAACCGGCACGGACGCCACAACTGCCTGAACCGGGCGATGGTGAGTGACCTTCACCAGCATCCACGTCAAAGCCAACAGCAATACCAGAACGCCGGCCGCGAGCCCGGCAATCTTTGGATTCAGTTTATTCAGCGGGACCGCTTTTAGCCGGTTCAGGGCCGGCGCAACACTCGGCCGGGCAGCCCATCGCGCTTGAACGGAACTGCGCAGATTGGAGAAAAGGCCGGGCCCGGAAGCGGGGTACGGGCGAGCACTGCCACTCTGCGTCGTTGACGGCGTAGATTCGGACTCAACCTCCATAGTCTGCAACGAGCGACCGGAGGGCTTTCCCTGACCGGCTAACGGAGACGCTTGCGGTCTGGCTACCATGGCGCCCGGCGAAAAAAGTTGAGTCGCGTTGGGCATGTTCTCCACGTCCTCGGCGACATTGGTTGTAGAAATCGGTGCCGCCGAGGTTGGCGGCTTCGGTTGAATGGGTCCGGGCGCCTTCGAAAGTTGATCCAGGCCGCTCACCAGCGATCGAACTTCTGGATCATCCGCATAGTTTGCCGCCAGTGTCTTTGCGCGATCCCGATAGGATCGCCTGGCCGACATGTCTGTAGATTTTTCGGCCTCACGCTTGAAGTTCTTTAGCTCTTCCAGATCGCGGCTGCGTTTCTTGACCCGCTCTGCCTCGGCCATCTCGCTCTGCAGGTTCTCGCGCGTCTGCAACAGCCGTCTCTCGTTCGGATAAGTAACCAGGGCCTGCTCAATCTGTGCTATCGCGCCCGCGAAATCGCCCGCACCTCGAAGCCTCCGCGCCTGCGAGAAACATTCATTGACCAGATGATCGCGCTTCCGGTCGAGTACGACGGTTTGCAAGTTCCTGGCCAGGGGATGTCCAGGATTTAGCTCGAATGCCTGCTGGATAAGATCTTCCGCAGCCTGCCAATCGTTCTCGACAAACTGCTGCGCTCGTTCGATCAGCGTATTAAATAGAACGCTCCGCGGAACCGGATTCTTCTCGTCGAGTTCGTGCGCTTGCCGCAGAATTTGAACACCTTCGGCAAATTGGCCCCCAGCGCATAACGCCTGCCCTTCGGTCATCAGGCGTTGCACTTCCGTGGCCCGTTGCTGGCCCGCCTCCGCAGCGTTTTTCAATTCGGCCAGCTCGGCGTCGTGGGGAAATTCCGGTTCCGCTTGCTGCAACAATTCCAGCGCTCGTGGGTAGGATGCCGATTTCAGGCAAGCCTCGATCTGCTCCGCAAAGCGGGCTTTGGCCTCGATCCGCGATTGATTCTCGCGCCGTTTCTCCAAACGTTCGATTTCGAAACTCAACCCCGGATAGCGGCTATAAATCGTCCGAAGAATTTCCCAGTCGCCCAGTGCATCGCCGAACTGCCCCTGCTCCTCGTGAAAATGCGCGCGGGCCACGATCGAGTTCACCAGGTCCCGTTTATCTTCGACCAGGCGGAATGCTCGCTGAAAATGGGCTTCATCTGGGTGAACCTTGAGCGCTTCTTTCAGGATGCCCACGCGCTTGTCGAGATCGGGCTCGCCCTCCACCTGCCGGTCGACCGTAGCGATAAACGCTGACAGCTCCTGCCGTTTCTGTTCCTCAAGATCAAACTTCAAAGCCTGAAATAGGGCGTTGTTCGGATACTTCGACATCCATGTATCGCACAGCTGCAAAGCGCTGGTGAGATTGCCGTCGGTCCGAAGCTTGCACATTTCGGCGTAAGCATTGTTAAGAGCGTCATGTTCGGAGCGAACCTGGTCGTAAAGGTTCTGGTAGCTGGCTCGCTCCGGGCTGGAGGAATCGGGCGCCCGCCGGTCCAGTTCCAGTACCAGCGCCAGCTTGGTCAGGGCGTGGCTGATTTCTCCCTGCTGCCAGGCGTCCATGGCGGCATGATGAAGCTGCTTTTTTTCCTGGCGCAATCGGTTATATTCCTGCTCCTGCCGGTCCACTTCTCCCAGCAATTGCATGGCACGCGATTCGGTAGGTCTCAACTGAAGCACATTCTGCAGGCCTTCCCGCGCATGAAGGTAGGCGTGATTATCGATGTGCTGCTGTGCCAGCTTGTACCAGTTCTCGATCTGCCGCTCGCTGCGCCGGCTTTCTATCTTGCTCTTCAGTCCCATGGCCGCTGCGTTGCCCGGCTCCAACTGCAGAATCTCCTGAATTTTCTGCAGCGCCAGCGGATCCTCATCTTCCTCGAACCGTGCCTTCGCGCTGCTCAATAACTGAGCTACTGTCTTTTGTCGCACCGCCCGGTCAAGTTGGCGGCGCAAGGTTGCAATGGAGGTATCGATATGGCCTTCCGCCTCCAAGCCCGACAGGAGTTCTCCTGCGTACTGATGGTCTCCTTCCTCCAAAGCCTTGGTAGCGCGTTCCAGCCGGGGCCGAAGTTGGGCAGCGTCAAAAAATTCGATGGGCTCATTGCGCTGTGCTTTGTGAAGACTCTCCCCGAAGTCGCGAGCATTGGCAAAGCGATGCCACGGCTGTTTCGCCATTCCCTTGTGCACGACGCGACTGATCGACTGATTCACTTCGCTATTGAGTTCCGATGCCGGAGGAGGCACCTGATTCCGAATGGCGTCGACAATCTCCTCTTCATTCGCCCGCCGGAAAGGATGTCTTCCGGTCAACGCTTCGTAGCACAGCACGCTCAGAGAAAACAGATCCGAGAGCCCGGACAAAGGCTTGCCTTCAATCTGCTCCGGCGACATATACAGCAGAGTGCCCTTCAAGCCAACCGTGGTGTGCATATTGGTCATGTGAGCCACACCGAAATCGATGATCTTTACCGAGTCATCTTCCATCACGAAAATGTTGCTCGGTTTCAGATCGCGGTGGACCAGACCGCGTTCATGCGCCGCCTGTAACCCGCGGCAAACTTGCGCCATGATTTCAACCGTACGCTGAGCCGTCAGCCGGTGGCGGGCATTGCGAATCAGGTTGTCGAGAGTCGTGCCCGGTAACAAGGGCATCACAAAGTAAGGCTTCTTCTGCCCATTCTCTTCAAACTGCCCAATATCGAAAATTTCGACAATGTTGGGATGGCTCATTGACGCGAGCACGTCGGATTCTTTGTAGAAAAGTTGGAGAGAGTTCGATTCCGGAGCGTCGCGCAAGGTCTTGAGCGCAACGTCACGCCTGATTACTGTGTCGTAGGCGCGATAAACCAGGCCCATACCACCTTGGCCCAGAACATCTTTCACATCGTAACGGCCCGCTAATCTTTGCGGCAATACGTGGGCGACCATGGGACCCCTTCGATAAGGCAGGAATGCTAAAGCTGGAATGCTAGAACAACGTCTAGGGGGGAGATGCTACTCCAGGGCGCAACCCAGCCTTGGAGCCCTCACTGGCCAGCAGGCCCGTGAAGAGATACGGTGGGCAATCTTACTCCAAAAAGCCCGGAATTTGTATGCCTAAATAATCCGTTTAATTACAGAGATATAGCGGGAGACAGACCCAAAACTCGCAATCGAGCTTCCAAGTTCTGCTGACGACGGCCGTTGAGAACGCCATCTCCGGAAAATCTGCACTCATCGCCCTCCGCATCATTCCCAACCGAGTTGCGCCTCTCAAATCAAGTGGAGAGTTTTCGCTCGTAAACGTGAACGACGCGATCCATTCAGAATGGACTCCTTCCTCGCGTCACTAACCTGAAGTGAGATCGCCGAATCCGCTGTTTTGCGCGGCCCGATGTATACTCGGAGGCTTCCGCAAGCCGGAACCAACTCAGGCGTCAAACCGTAACCAACTTTGACTCGTAACCGACGTAGACGGAGGACATCTGCCATGCAAAGCCGCATCACCGGGACAACCATGCCAGTACTGGAATTTGCCCTGGAACCCAACGAGACCATCATCTCCGAGGCCGGAGAACTCTCGTGGATGAGTAGTTCAATCCAAATGATGACGCACACCCAATTTGGCGGGGGCGGAGGTCTTTTCGGCGTGCTCAAGCGGGTTGCCGGCGGCGGATCGATTTTTATGACTGAGTACCGGGCTTCCGGCGCGTCGGGCGAGCTCGCCTTCGCGACTAAACTCCCGGGTCACATCGTACCCATCGAAGTCTCCCCTGGACATGAGTACATGATTCACCGCCACGGCTTCCTCTGCGCCACTTCGCAAATTCAAATCGGCGTTGGTTTTCAGCAATCACTGGGCGCGGGAATTTTCGGCGGTGACGGCTTTTTGTTGCAGAAGGTGAGCGGACTGGGAACGGCTTGGCTCGAACTTTCTGGAGAACTCGTGGTTCGCGATCTTCAACCCGGAGAAACTTTGAGGGTTCATCCCGGCCACGTGGGCGCATTTCAGGCTAGCGTTTCGTTCCAGATCACGACCGTGCCTGGCATCAAGAATATGATCTTCGGCGGCGACGGAATTTTTCTGGCTGCCCTGACTGGCCCGGGCAGAATCTGGCTCCAGACGCTTCCAATTGCCAGACTGGCTCATGCCCTCGAGAGGTACATGCCTCATGAAACTCGCCGGCAGACGGTGCAAGGGGGTGTGGTTGGCGGAATCGTCGGCTCCCTCCTCGACAATATGAAGTGAGTCTAAGGTGAGACATAGGGCCGAGTGCTCGAGCTCAGCGATCTGAACGCAGCCGCCAGCACAGGAAGAACGTCTCAAGTTTGACACTGGGCAGGAGAAGACTGATTGAGCGAAATGAACCCTCCGTGCGGATCGTGTAATTTGTGCCGATGGATGCTGTAGGGCGGGAACTTTCGGCTAAGGTGTTCACCTGACTAGCGAACTCCTCTTTGTCCCTTTTTATTCCCCATCCAGCCCAGGACTTCTTTTTTTGAGCTGGCCCAGACATATTCCGGGATGACCGAGGACGCGAATACCAAAATGAACAGAGAGGGGATAGCCAAATCTATATGTTCTGAACCGCGCCGAGAGCGGTTGAATCGCGCGGGAAGCCTGGCTTTCTAAGCTTTCCGGGGAGCTTCCGGCTTCTCAAGGACGGGTAAAATTGTCCGCAAGTGCCTGTGGAAAATGATGTTTGACCGTCACAGACAATCTCCGGGGCAAAATGGCAATGTGGATGCTATGGGATTCGGTAAGTTCATCCGCGCACCAATTTGCCAAAGGCAACGTCCAAGGGGGGAAATCAATGAAGGAACAAGCGGTGCGACTGGGCCCGCGCGAACAGCAGATTGTCGAGCTACTCTTGCAAGGTTGTGACAATGCCGAGATTGCCAGTCAGCTCAAAATGGCCCGGCGAACCGTAAAAGCTCATTTCAACCGCTTATTTCTGCGTTTCGGAATCACCGGTGGTATCAAGCGAGTGAAACTCGCGACCCTGTTATATCGGAGGCAAGCATGTCAAATGGACGGTATGGCACCCGTGTCCCAAATGAGCGTGAACACCGAGTCATCCAACTCGTTGCCGAAGGCTTAAAGAACAAAGAAGTAGCCGATGCCATCGGGACGACCGAACACGTGGTAAAGAATTATCTGCGGGTGATTTACGACAAACTTGGGCTTTGGAACCGCGTTGAACTCGCGCTTTGGTATGAGTCGCGGCGCAGTCCGTCGATGCTGTTAACCCAGTAATTATCTCTACCATCCCGCTGGCCGAGGGCGTGGCTTGAAAATGCGCCGTCCTCGGCCGGTACTGCCGTCTTTCCTAAATCTCATTGGGTTGATTCGATCTCCGGAATTACGGGCATCCAAAAGCCTGGAGGTGTCGCAGGCGTTCTCCTGCGCCTTTTACTCCCTTCAGTGTCGCGGTGTCGAGCAATATACGCGCCTGATCACAATTCTTCGATACGCCGTCGCCTTTCAAATACAGATCCGATAGAAGGAAAGTTGCATTGGCGTTGTGCTTGGCAATCGCTTTCCACAGCCATTTCGCAGCTTCCGCGCTATTTCGGCCCTGGCCATTTGTGCCGTTCAAATAGCCTTGGGCGACCGCGAGTTCATCCGCCCCAGCCCCCGCTAAGGCTGAAGTCGGAGGGTTTGTCTCCGGTGTTGAATTTCCTTGCCCAGCCGTGGAGGGTCTCTCCGCTCGCCTGCGCGCGTTTTTGCGATTCGGCTTTGGCGCAACATGCTCAGAGCGGGTCGCTGCATTTTCTGTTGGCGGGGTCCGGTCCGGTACGTCAGCTTTTGAAGGACTGGACGGAACCGGTGCGGAATCCGACGGCTGTTCCGTAATGTTTGAGGGAGTGGAAGGTTCTGCCTGCTTGACTTGGGGCGATTGGCCGCTACGCCATACCAAATACGCGATGGCGCCCAGGAAAATTGCCACCACGAAAACGACATAGATACGAAACGACCCAGAAGAGCCTGGAGTCGACAAAATCTGGTCCGAATCCTCGTCGTAGTGTTTGGCCCCGCCGATACTTTGGAATAGCGACAGGTCGTTCGTGTTCACGGAGGGTTCATGGACGCTCGGTGCATAAATATCATGTCCGCGAAGGTCATTGCGGGGATCACTGGGATCGACGGTTTGAACCTCTTCGGTTGGCAGATCACCAGGCATATCATCCCGATGCAGTGCTTCAACTGGTCCCTCCTCTCCCAGACGAGTGCCGCACAGGCCGCAGAATCTCTGGGTGGAAGGGTTTTTTCGGCCGCACGCCAGACAGCGAACTAGCGTGGTATGACCTTGCGGCTCCCGGGAAGAAGCCGGACTCCCGTTCGATGCTGCCAGCTCCGTGGCTGGGAAGGAAACGGCTCCCGAGGAAACGCTGGAGGATGAAGCGGCGGAAGCGGAAGAATCCGCGGCTGGAACCGGGCTATGCGTTGAACGTTCCGCTTGCAGTTGGCGCAGAAGCTCATGCACCGCCTCGTCGCGTTTTTCAGGCGGACTGGTGAAGTAAGCGTGGGCCCACCGGCCCATGTTCTCCGCCAACAACGGATTCAGCAGAGGATTCAGCTCGGGCGGCGGCAGAGTGCTGGGCTCTTCAGAATGTTCCGTTTCTGGGGACAAATAAGGTTCTCCCTTTGCAAGGACTTGACACAAATGAGCGGGCGAAACTTATGTCTATGATTGCACTCCGGCAGCCAAGGGTTGTCAAATTTAAACCCACTGAAAGGTGACTCAACCCCGCTCAAAACTTTGCTTTAGTGCTTTAGTCGCAAGCTTTGCGATAGGCGGGCTCAAACTGGTCTAACCGCGCGGCTCGCTGAGAGCTGAATCTTCCCTTTGGAGTTTTTCCGTAAAGATCCGCGCCGGGGCAATAGTAAAGCGCGGTCTGCAAATCGACCCAAACCTGGGTCGCTGGATTTCCCTTGTACTCTGGGGGATCAGGTGCTTCCGCCAAGCCCAGCTCAACCAGGATTCGGTCGAAAAGCGAAAGATCGGCGTGAGGAGCCGCTTTTCGGTGCCCCGTCGACGCTGCTGGATTGCCGGTTGCGCTCACGGAATGATTGGACCACATTCCCCATCGAACTGCACCCAGGAATAGGATTACGGCAATTGCCAGGTAGATGTCCCCTCGCCGACTTCTCCAGAAGTCAACCCATGCCCCGCGATTCTTCGGCGTGGACAGCTGCCGAAAGAAATCGAGGGTGGTGGCGGCGGAACTCCAGGCTGCGGAACGTTCCGGTTTTACCAGAGCAGCCGGTTCTGTTGGCTGGTTATCGCCTTCCTCGTCAGCGTTTTCCGGAATCGGGTGCAGCGGGATTTCGAGGTCCGCGTGGACAACGTTGTCAAAATCTGTTCTCACCGGCTCTGAAGCCACTTCCGTAGATTCGGTCGCCGGGGGACGCCGCGGTTCTACGGCCGAAAAAGACTCAGGTAATTGGTCTTCGACGAAATTGGGGGCGCCCTGGCCAATGTGGCCTTGATCGAGATGCTCCTCTGGATTAGCGGGATTTACCACGCCATTCGAGGGAGCGCGGTGCGGAATTCTTTCTATCGCTCCCGTCATGGGCCACGGCTGCGAAATCGTCTCCTGAATTTTGGGTGCTTCGTACCCGATATTGCGCGGCTCCCCGCAGTTCCCGCAGTACTGCTCTTGCGCTACCAGTTCGTGGCCGCAATCATGGCAGAAGAAAGTTGACGCGGCTCCAGCATTGAATGTCGCCCGGGCGATGGCCGCCAAATCCTTAGTTGCGGGCGTGTCGGCGAAGGCCGCCAGATTCGGCTTCAGTTTCTCCAGAGCGTCCAGCATAATCGCGCGCTCGGAGGCGAGAGATTTCTTCCAACTAGCCTTGTCATTTCTCGCCAGCGCTTCGCCTACTAGGCCAGCCATGAGTTGGCAGGTGTGAACGTCTTCCTCGGTGAAAGTCAGCGTCTGGGGAGAATAAAGTTCCAACGTCCCGGCAACCACCCCATCGTGAAAAACCGGAACCGCCAGCATAGCCCGGATACCTCGGCGTCGGCACTCGTCCTGATTGAGTTGGACTTCCGAAATGACGTCTGCGCAACGTAGAACATTGCCAGTTCGAAGGCAGTCATTGCAGAGCGCTTTTTCCAATGGAACTTCGGTTCCCGACGGCAGCGCCGCTAGGCCCGCTACCGCCCGGTATCGTACTTTCTTCCCATCGAGAATGCCAATCGCTGCCCCGCTTGCCCCGGCGAACTGGCTCAGGCGTTCGGCGACCAGCGACATCAGGTTCTCTAGTTCCAAGTGCCGTACCTGAACCAGTTGCTGGATCTCGACGATTTGGGCCAGAGTAAGCGTGGAACTGGCAGTGGCGGAATCCGCTTTGGCGGCCGGCCGAGCGGTTTGCTTCTCCGGGACAGTTTGCGGCAAGCCAGCGGACGAATTAGCTCGATGTTCCGCCACCAGCCGATCTCTTGTCAGCTTGGGGTCGGCCTTCTGGTTGCGCAGTTCGCGGTTGTGCTCTTGCAGCACATAGGCCGCTTCCAACACCTTCGCGAGAGTCTGCTCGTCACGAATTGTTTTGTTTTTTTCCTCGGACACGGTCCCTTTTCCCAGAACCCGACCCTACGCACAATCTGCCCACTGGCGGGATTGCGTTTAGGTGGAGCACGTTCGCCGCCAATACAGATCTCCCAAGAGGACGAAGGGGTCGCAGCTTCAGAAGGTCGAATGCCTTGAGACACTGGCGCAGCGCTCAAATCTATCAATAGTTTAACGCCGAAGGCACTGCTCTTACGAGTGTAATGACAGTGGGAAGGGCTGGCTTGACCGGGTAACCGTCCGGTAACCACATCATTGCAAAAATCTGCACGCCGGTTCAGGAATTGTCTATGCGGATGCGTGCACTGGATGCTCGGCGCCCGGTTCGCTCTTGCGGCTGAGATAGAAGTGCACCGCCGGAGTGATGATGAGCGAGAGCACCATAGAGATGAGAACTCCGCCGATGACCGCGATCGCGAGCGGTTGCAGCATCTGCGAGCCGGCGCCAATCGCGAAGGCCAGCGGCAGCATCCCGGCCATCGTTGCCAGCGCGGTCATCACGATGGGACGCAACCGGCGGCGCGCCGCTTGCAGCATCGCTTTCTCCGTGTCGAAGCCCAAGGCTCGCATCTTCTGGTCAGCATCGAGCAGCAAGATTCCGTTTTTGGCCACGATGCCGATGACCATAATCATTCCCATGAACGATGAGATGTTGAACGTGGTGTGAGTAATCAGCAAAGCGATGAAAACACCGGAAGTCGAGAGCAACGCCGACGAAAGAATTGCCACCGGTGCCGCGAATGTTCCGAACTCGAACAGCAGTACGATAAACAGCAGCAGGACCGCAAGGATCAGCACGATTACTAGATCGTGAAACGAGCGCTGTTGTTCCGCGTAGGTTCCGCCGTATTCCACTCGGATACTAGATGGGATGTGCAATCCGGCAACAACTTTTTGCACATCGGCCATGCCGCTGCCCAGACTTCTGCCTTCCAGGCGGGCTGTGACCGCCACGTCGCGTTGCAGGTTTTCGCGGCGGACTTCGGTCTGCCCCGGATTTTCAACCACCGAGGAAAGCGCACCAAGCGTGGCGGTATGCCCCGTGCTGCTGACCAGCAAAGTATCGCGCATGGCCTCAAGCGATGCTCGGTTTGCCGCCGGAAACCGGACACGCAGCGTGTAGGCGCGATCGTTCGCTACCACCGGCGTGGGGGCGGGCTCGCCTTCAAGAATCGCGGAAGCATCGAGCGCGATCTCTTCAGCGCTGAATCCGGCTCTGGCGGCGACGCTAGGGTCCACCTGGAAAGTGACTGCAGGCCCACTGATGGTGTTGTCGATTCCATTCAGGATATCCACCACACCCTTGACCTTTGCGATAGAATCGCCCACCTTGGGCGCCCAGGTTTCCAGTTGCTTCGGATCCTGCGAAAACAGTTTGATCTCGATGGGCTGGGGCGCGGAAGTCAGGTCGCCGATCATGTCCTGCAGAACCTGTATGAAATCGACATCGAGCGCCGGTTCCTGCCGTTTGATATCGGCGCGTACGTCGGAGATGATGTCGTCAATCGCCCGCTTGCGTTTCGCCTTCAACTTCACCAGCACATCGCCAGTATTGGCTTCGGTCACCGAAGCCAGGCCAAGTTGCAATCCTGTGCGCCGCGAAGTGCTTTCCACTTCCGGCACCTCGCGCAGCATCTCCTCAACGTGGCCGACCACCCGATTAGTCTCTGCCAGCGAACTCCCCGCCGGCATGATGTAGTCGATCACGAAACCGCCTTCGTCCATTTCCGGAAGCAGGTCGGAGCCGGAGAAGGTGTAACAAACATAGGCTACGACGATCAGCGCCGCGCTGAAGATGATCAGTAATAGCGGGCGTTCGAGAGCGCGGCGCAGCCAGTGTTCGTGAAAGTTTACGACCCGCAAGAAGAATCCGCTTAAATGTTTCTCTTCGGCGGCGAGCAGCTTCATCGCATTTTCTTTTTCGCTGACAGACTGGTTATGACTTTCCGGAGGCGAAGACGAGGCCGTAACCGGACGAGTCTCAGATTCCGCGCCCTGATGGCCCTCCTTTTCGCGCCGACTCTTGATGAAGTATTGACTCAGAGTGGGAGTCCAGGTCACCGCCAGCGCCAGCGAAGTCAGCAGCGATACCGTCATAGTCACTGCCAACGCTCGGAAGAAGACTCCAGTTACGCCCGTGATCACGATCAGTGGAATAAAAACGACCACGGGGGTGATGGTCGATCCGATCAGTGGAATGGTGATTTCTTTCAGCGCACTGCGAATTGCTTCCAGGCGTCCTTGCCCCGCGTCGCGATGCAGCACGATGTTCTCCACCACCACGATCGCGTCATCAATCACCAGTCCAACGGCCGCAGCAAGTCCGCCAAGCGTCATCAGGTTGAAGGTCTGTCCCATCACTTTAAGAGCGATGAATGTGACCATGACGGTGACGGGTATCACCAGGCCCGCGACGAGCGACGTGCCCCAGTCGCGCAGGAACACGACCAGAATGATCGACGCCAGAATCAGACCCAACAGGATGGCGTCGCGCACGCTCTTAATGGACTCGTCCACGATAATCGATTGGTCGTAAAAGGGCTGAATCTGAACACCCGGCGGCAGCGCTTTGCGCAGCCGCTCAATTTCGTCGTGAACCTCCTGCGCCACCTGCACGGTATTGCCGTCGGGCTGCCGATTAATGTTCAGCAGGACTGCAGGCTTGCCGTTCGCCGTTACTACCGTGTAGACGGGCTTCACGCCTGGAGCGACGCTGGAAATATCCCCGATGCGTACTGGGATCCCGGCGGGAGTACTCTTGATCACCGCATTTGCGATTTCCTCAGGCGTCTTAACCTGGCCGTTCACTAAACCGAGATAGAGCTGATGGTTGCGCTCCAGCAGTCCCGGAGAATCGACGAGATTCGTGCGCCGCACTGCGTCCAAAATGTCGGATATGGTGACGCCCGCTGCGAGCAGCTTGGCCGGATCGGGCGTGATGTGAAATTCCGGCTCTTGTCCGCCCTGCACGATCACTGTAGAAACACCGTCCAAACGATTCAGCCGCGGCTTCATCTCGTACGTCGCCATCTCCCATAGCTTGGTCTGGGGGACGCTATCGGAAGTCATGCTGTAACCGATGACGGGAAAGGCGGCGAAGGTCAGGCGGTGAGCTTCGATTTTCGCAGTAGCCGGAAGCTCGGCCTGCACTCGCGAAATTGCGGCGTTCACATATTGCAGAGTCTGGAACATGTCGACGTCCCAGCGAAAATACAAATCCACCTCAGCCGAACCCCGGCTGGTGATCGACCGTACGGTCAATAGTCCGGGCACGCTGTTGACCGCTTCTTCGATGGGACGGGTTACGATGACCGTCATCTGATCGATGGGCATCACGCCGTTATCGACCGCGATCAGCACCCGGGGGAAATTGGTGTCGGGAAAGACCGATACGGGGATGGTAAAGGCGAGATACGCACCCAGCAGTCCGAAGGTCAGAATTAGGAAGATGACCGGCCTGGAGTGTTGCGCGATCCAATGCTGCTCGGTCGAATGTTGATCACGGGAATGCTCGTGACTCGAATGGTCATCACTCGAACGACCGGTCTGCCGTGAGTTCACGCACGTGCTCCGCAGGGGTCATTTTTCATGCGATCCCTCACTGGGAGCTTTGGACCCGTCCTTCGATCCTTGAGATGATCCTTCCGCGGGAGCTTCGGCAGCTTCGATCTTGATCTTGGTTTTGTCGGGCAATCCATAAGCGCCGGTGGAAACCACTTTGTCGGCGTCGGTAACGCCCTCGACGATTTGCACGTCGTCGCCGTTGCGGATTCCGAGTTTCACCGCCTTCTGATGAGCGCGCCCATCCGCACCTGAAAGCATGACCGCCGTGGCTCCCTCGGGAGTAGTGATCACCGAACTTGCAGGGACGACGAGAGCGTCTTTCACGGTTTGCGCCGTGAGCGAGAGTTGCACACTCGTCCCCGGCTTCAATTCATGCTTCGGGTTCTTGGCCTCCAGCCAGACTTCGACGGTGGTGCTGTTGGGATCGAGCGCGGGGCTAACCACCGTGACTTTGCCTTCGATCGGTTCCTCGAGTCCCGGCACAGTCATGCTTCCCTGGTCTCCCACTTTCAGAGCGGCAGCGTCATTTTGCGGGATGTGGGCCTTGGCGATGACCGAAGAAATGTCCATCACCGTCAGCAAGGGAGTGCCCGCAGCGGCCATTTCGCCCGGATACAGTGGACGATCGGTGATCACACCGTCTATCGGACTGCGAATCTCCGAGTAGCCGAGTTGCGCCTCCGCGCCCAGATACTTGCCCTTGGCCGATTCCAGTTGTCCGGCGGCGGATTTGAGTTCCTGTTGCTTGCCCACAGCCATGAGTGTGTCGAGGTGCTTCTTTGTAATCACGGCCTGGTTGCGAGCCTGCGTCACGTCGACCCGTGACTGATCGAGTTCTTTCCGCGGCAGCGCTCCCTGAGTGAAGAGCTGCTGGCGACTCTCGAACACCTTTTCCTGAGCATCCAGCGTCTGTTGCGCCTGCTGCGCGTCAGCCTCCGCCTTCCGGATCTCCTCCGGCAGTCCGGCGGCGGTCGTAGTTTCGTAGCTGGCCTGAGCCTGCTCGTAGCTGCCTTTATTTTCCTGTGCGGCGGCACTCAGGTCGCGGTTTTCCAGCACCGCCAGCAGTTGTCCCTGATGAACCGGGCTGCCGCGCTTTACCAAAAACTTTTTCACCGGGGCGCTGATCTTGGGCACAATCGCAGCCTGCTGCCGCGGAAACAAAATGGCTTGCGTGTTGATCGTGTGCTGAATCGTGGTTTTCTCGACGGCTGCGACTTGCACGGTGACTGTCGGTTCCTGGTCGCCCTTGTCTGACGAGCAACCCGCGCTGATCAACAAGCCTCCGACGGCCGCAACCCTGGCGATTGCCACCATGCGGCGGCGCCAGCAAACGGGTTCTTGACTCCAAGGCTGCGCGCTAAGGCTGTCGTGGTGGCGCATTCGGCTAGAAGGTTCCTGTCAGAGTTTGCAAGGTTGCCACAGCAATCCGAAAGCGCGCCTGGCCATCATCGTAGGCATTGCGCGCCTGGGTCAGAGTATTTTGCGCGTCCACCACTTCAAGTACCGTCGATTCACCGGCCTGATAGCGCAACGTGGTAAGCCGCATGCTGTCGGCCGCCAGTTCCGCAGAACTCGCCAGCGACTCCATTTCCTGACGCGAGATCTCAGCCTCGCTGTAAAACTGCCGCAGGTGCGCCAGCAATTGCCGCTGCGCGAAGGTCAATTCGACGTGCGCCTGATCCCGGCGCAACTCGGCCTGCTTAAGCTTGCTGCGATCCGCTCCCCAACTGAAAATTGGAATCTGCAATGTAGCCACCGTGGAATATCCCAGGTTCCGTATTCCATCGGTTCGGATGGCAAATTTATTGGAATCGATGCCGTAAAAATAATCGAGGCTTAAAGATGGCAACAAACCACCCCATGCCGCCGTGACTTCGTATTTCGCAACTTCGAAGGCCGCCAAAGCCGCTCGCAGATCGGGATTATTCTTCTTGCCCGTCGCTTCGACCTCGGCAAAAACCGGCAGAGGCTCGGGCGTCTGCAAATCGTCGACTACGGAGAAGTCCTGGTTGAAATCGGGAAACAGCAATACCGCCAGATCCAAGCGGCTGCGGTCCATCGCGAGTTGAGCCTCCTGCAGATCGCGCTGCTGCTGCTGACTCTGAATCCGCGCCTTGATCACGTCGGCATGCGCCACTTCGCCTCCGTTCTCCAGTTTCTGGCTGACGTCCAGAAATCGGGCCGCCTCCGCCGCGGCGCGTTGCGCCGTGGAATATTTCCGCTGGGCCACGACCAAGCCGTAGTACGACTGAGTCACGGTCACTACCAGGCCGCGCGCGGCGATTTCAGCCTTGGCTCGGGCTTGCGCCAAAGCGGCCGCAGTGCGGCGATAGTCCGCAAAATTGGTAAGCGACACGGCTTCATGCACGTCCGCCTGGCTGATGTACTCATGCACACCGTTGTTGGCGACGAACCTGGAAGTCGGACATCCCAGCGGGCTGGTCGCACAGTTCACTGGAAGCCGCCCGGTGCCCTCGGTGTAAACGAACGAATTGTCGTAATTCAGGCTGGGCAGCAATCCCGCACGCGCTTGCACCCGATCTTCGCGAACCAACCCCAGATCGGTGACCGCCGCGCGGTACTGGGGATCGTTCTGTCGAGCCCGCTGCAGAGCGTCCTGCAAGGTGATCGTGAGCGGAGCCCTCCCGTTCTGTGTGGGCCCGCCCTGATTCTGGGTCGCTAACGTCACCTGTGCAAAACTCGAGTACCCAAGCGCTAGCAGAATCAAAATAGGAAACAAGCTTTTTGCGCACCACCCAATATGGGAAGGCATTCCGTTCACCGCCAGTAGGCTTTTTTGACACGTCTTCACCGGATCACCTCGAAAGCACCACGGGATTACATAACGACGAAAACCCTTGCCCACAAGGGGAATCGCTAAAAACCGAATTCGGTGCGGCGATTCGGCTCGCTATCGCCCGGGGCCCGCTGCCGAAAGCACAAGGAAGGAGCAATTGGGTCGCGGGCGCTCGCCATGGGGCTAGATGCTCGAACCAATACGGAACTGGGCTAGCCTACCACGGACTCTCTGAAAGCCACATGAAAACGGTGGTTGTCGTCCCTAACTACCATATCCCCCAAAGCACTTAACCCGCCCACTTGCTCAGTGCGAACAATTGGCGAAAGCCGTGCTGAGGAAAGTTCATGCATGGCGGTCTAGTTAGCGGGAGGAACAATTCATGATCACTCTCGACCAAGTCAAAGTCACGCCTCGCGATCAGCAGGTCTTAAACTTGCTCGTGTTGGGCTGCAGCGACAAGGAAATCGCGGGCCAGTTTAACATCAGTCCGCGCCCGCTCTTTTGCGTGCCGGAATCCGCCAGGGCCGCAACCGCGTGAAGTTGGCTGTCGCCGTATTTACAAAGGAGAAAGCGCTGTGATGACACCGCGTGAGCGGCTTACACCCAAAGAAATTCGGATCTCGATTCCGGTCTGGGAAGGCCTTGACCAATCGCGAAATCGGCAAGATCGTCGGCACCAGTGAACAAGTAATCAAGAACCATTTGCGCCAGCGCGTTCGACAACCTCGGAGTCTGGAGCCAACTGGAACTGGCAATGTAGGTAGCCAGCCACGACGGTAAGCAGTGGTCTCCCGAGATTGAGCACCCAGGCATACCCTTATAGCCGAGCCGTCGGGGCGGATTGAGGCAGGATTCGCGAACCGGGCAATAATGACTATGGTGTCAGGGCTTTGTGATTCTTCATCGGCTGATCCGATTCATTTCTTAGGTAGATATTCGCGGGCACGGCGGGGCCAGGCTTCTGCCTTTTGCGAAACTTGGTTTGCCCTCCGGGGTCCAAAGTCTGCAAAGTCTTTCACGGCGGTGGCGCCGCCCCATCCCTCTCTAATCTGTAAAGCCATGTCCGACAATGTTTTGCCGGATGGCGACGGCGGCAGGGGAATTGCACAGCGGAGGTAGATCTGCTAAGTGCGGGCTCAAAGCTGCCACGAGCCGGCTTCGCGACTCCGGGGCGAATCCTGCGATGGCCTACAAAGAGTTTTTCTGGATGACATGCGACTCCACCGAGCAACTAAGGGCGGAGTACGGTCCGTTTCACACTCGCACCGAGGCCGAAATGGAAGCCCGGAAGCTTGGTTTCGGCTACCTGTTGCGCTACGAGCATATTCTCGGCGAGAGCGAACAGGTTGAGGAAGTGCGATGCATCTTTGTTGAACTACCGGGGGCTACTCCGGTTGGCACCGAGACGATTCCGGTCACGCTTCATACCCGCTGCGCAACCTGTGGCGAGTCTGCCGCCCATGATAAGAGCTGGGAGGCCGAAGTGTGGGCTGATATCCACGAATTTGAACACTCCCGCCATCTAGTAAGGTTTTTCGAACACGCCCGCGGCAAGGGCCTGAAAGAAATCGGAGACTGGCGCGGCTAGATGTTCCCACTTTAGCTTTTGTTCGAAAGCGCACTCGCCGCCGCCCGGTCCACCAGCCAGATCAGCTTCCCCTCGGTTGGCCGGACTAATTTTGAGGGATACTGCTCGGCAGGAACATCTTCTTCCAGCACCGCCTTAAGGACAGCAGCCTTGTCGGTTCCGCTAACCAGAAAGGCCACGCAGCCGGCTGCATTCAGAACCGGCAGAGTCAGCGTGATGCGGCTGGTCTTCAATTTCTCGACCCAATTGGCGACCACCAATCTGTTTTTTTCCTGCAGGGCCTGAGTGCCGGGAAACAGTGACGCCGTATGCCCATCCGGGCCCATACCAAGAAGAATCAGGTCAAAATTTGGAAACTGCCCTGGTTCCAGGTGGAAGAATTTTCGGAGCGCCTGTTCGTAACTCGCCGCCGCGGCCGCAGCGTCGGGATTCTCGGCTGGAATCCGGAACACATTCGCCGCCGCCACCGGAATCTTCGACAGCAGGGTTTCGTCTGCCATGCGGTAGTTACTGTCGGGATCCGTGGGAGGTACGTGACGCTCGTCGCCCCAGAAAAAGAACATACGCTCCCAGGGCAGAACATTGCGGGCATTCGTAGCCAGCAGGTTGTAGAGATTCTTGGGCGTCGATCCCCCCGAAAGTGCAATTGTGAAGCGTCCCCGTTGGGCCACGGCTTCACCGGCGGTGCGCACCACCTCTTCCGCCGCCGCTGCGAACAGTTCCTGCGGGGTGGTCAGGGTGCGAATTTGCACGGAGGAATTCACGACGCTTCGCCCATATCTCTGCCTCGAACTGCCCTAGTGCTGGTTGCCGCGGGCGACGGCACAACGCGCGGCTCCGAGCAGTCCCGCTTTCTCGTTAGTGACGACCTGCACCGGCGTCCCTACCAGTAGCGGCCGCAAACGGCCCTTATCGAGGAACGACTGCATAAAAATCGGCCCCTGCAGTTTGCTAAGAACTTTGGGAGAGATGCCTCCCGCCAGAAACAGCCCTCCCGTGGCCATCGCCTTGAGGGCTAGATTTGAAGCCTCCGCTCCATAAACCGATATCCACAAATCCAACGCCTGGACCGCCAGCTTCTCATTTCCATCCAGCGCTGCCCGCGAAATCACCGCGGCGGGGTCGCCCTTCTTGAGTTCCGCGGCAAACTCCGCCGATTCCGTCCCGCATCCGCGGTCTTTTAGGAATTCGTAGACGTTCACCAAGCCGGGGCCGGAAAGAATGCGCTCGTAGCTCACATGCTCGAAGCGCGTTCTGAGAAACTGCAGCAGCTCGATTTGCAGTTCTCCCTGAGGACCGAAGTCAGTATGCCCGCCTTCGCAGGCGAAAACGTGGTGCCGGCTTCCATCCCAGAACAGCCCGGCCTCTCCTAATCCCGTCCCCGGCGCGATGACGGCCTGGTTGCCCATGGCAGGCCGGCTAACCCGGTTCAAGGGAACCAGATCCGCAGCGACCAGCGCCCCAATGCCCCATGCACTGGCTTCGAGATCGTTGATCAGCAGCGTCCCCGGAAGATGAATCTGTTTTGCCAGCCGTGATTGTTCGATCACCCAAGGCAGGTTCGAGGTTTCGACTCGTCCATTTTGTACCGGCCCTGCGATTCCGAAACACGCCGCCTCCGGGCGCGTCTTGGAGTCTCCCAGGAACTCGGCCACAATTTCGCCCAGTTCGCTGTGCTCGCGGCTTGGAAAGACGCGCTCGGACACCAAATGCAAGTGTCCATTCTGGGGTTGAAAATAAGCCAGCCTAGCATTGGTGCCGCCAATATCGCCGGCCAGAATCATTTCTCGAAGTTCCTCCAGCGACGCCCGTCGCGTTCCAGCAGATCGTCGGCATCCTTCGGTCCCCACGTACCTGACGCGTAGTTGGGAAAATTCCGAGGCGGAAGAGCTTTCCAGAGATCCAACACCGGGTTGACTACGGACCAGCCCGCTTCCACCATATCGGCGCGCTGAAACAGGGTCTGATCGCCGATCATGCAATCGTGCAGGAGGCGCTCGTAGCCGGTGCTGGGCTGTTTGCCAAAATACTCCTGATATTCGAAATTCATGTCCACGGTGCCCAGCCGCATGACCGGACCTGGAACCTTCGCCGCGAATTGCAGCGAGATGCCTTCTTCCGGTTGGATGTGCAGCACCAGCTGGTTCGGCATCAGGTGCTCCACCGGAGTATCTCGGAACAGCACGAACGGCGCTCGCCGAAACTGTATCATGATGTGAGTGTTGCGCACGGGCATGCGCTTTCCGGTGCGAAGATAGAACGGGACATCCGCCCACCGCCAGTTATCGATGAGCAGCTTCATGGCGACGAACGTCTCGGTGCGCGAATCGGGTGGAACATCGGGCTCCGCCCGATAAGCCAGCACGCGCTTGCCATCTTCGGTCCCGTCGCCGTACTGGCCACGCACGCTGCGGCTCAGCACCTCTTCATCGCTCATGGGCTGGATGGCGTGCAGAATCTTGGCCTGCTCATCGCGCACCGCATTGGCGTCAAACGAGATTGGCGGCTCCATCGCCGTGAGGCTGATGAGTTGCATGATGTGATTGGGTACCATATCGCGCAACGAACCGGCTTGATCGAAATAACTTCCGCGCCCCTCCACGCCCACGGTTTCGGCAACCGAGATCTGCACGTGATCGATATAGCGGCGGTTCCACACCGGCTCGAAAATTCCGTTGGCGAAACGGAATGCCATGATGTTCTGCACCGTCTCTTTACCCAGATAGTGGTCGATGCGATAGATCTGTTTCTCGTCGGCTACTTTGAGCAGTTCCTGGTTCAGCGCTTTGGCCGATTCCAGGTCGTGCCCAAACGGTTTCTCGATGACCACCCGCCGCCAGTGGTTGTTGCCCTGTTCCATCAACCCCGCATTAGAAAGCTTCTGCACGATCGGTCCGAAATAACTGGGCGCGGTCGCAAGGTAGTAAAAGAAATTCTGGTGGGTCGAGTGCTCCTGATCCACTTTGGTCAGGAAATCCTTTAGTTCCGGATACAGTTTGTCGTCGCTGAAATCCCCGGTAAAGTAGAAGAAACGCTGGGCGAACCACTCCCAGAGATCGTCATCCACACACTCCCCGCAATAAGCTTTGACGTCGTCATGAACTCTTTTTCGAAACTCCTCGTTCGACATCTTGGCCCGAGCTACGCCTACCACGGCAAACTCGCGGGAAAGCAAATTGGCCCTAGCCAGGTTGTACAGCGCCGGAATCAGCATGCGTCCGGTCAGATCCCCGGCGGCGCCAAAGATCACCATTACGCAGGGATCTCCCTGCTTGCCAATGCGAGGCGGCACGACCGCCGGATGTTCCGCTAATTCAGCCATCAGTAATTCCCCTGAAGTGTCTGGTAAAACAAACCCGATCCGAGCCTCTTTGCGTTGGTTGCGAAGCGCTCAGCGAACTCGGCGGCAAAAGCTTTCCAATCCCTAAGCGGTCTTCTTGGTTTTGGCCGCGCCCTGTTCGACGTGTCCGCCAAATTTCTGTCGCATGGCGGAAAGCATCTTCTCCGCGAACGTGTGCTGCTGCCGCGACCGGAAACGCACAAACAAAGCCGCGCTCAGCACATCCACCGGCACCGCTTCGTCAAGCGCCGCCTGGATCGTCCAGCGGCCTTCGCCTGAATCCTGCACGTATCCTTCGTATTCAGAGAGCGTAGGATTTTCGGTAAGCGCCATGGCCGTCAAATCCAGCAGCCATGAACTGACCACGCTACCGCGCCGCCACACCTCCGCGATGTCTGGCAGGTTCAGGTCGTAGCGAATATCTTCCGGCAGTTCTTTGCTGGTGGCGTTCTTGAAGATGTCGAAGCCTTCGGCGTAAGCCTGCATCATGCCGTACTCGATGCCGTTATGCACCATCTTTACGAAGTGCCCTGATCCCGAAGGACCGCAGTGAATGTAACCGGACTCGGCTGTGCCCCCGAGTTTTTCTCTTCCTGGAGTCCGCGGGATGTCGCCCGTGCCCGGCGCCAGTGTTTTGAAAATAGGATCGAGTCGCTGCACCGCTTCTTTCGGGCCGCCAATCATCATGCAGTAACCGCGCTCCAGTCCCCACACGCCGCCGCTGGTTCCCACGTCAATGTACTGAACGCCTTTGCCTTTCAGTTCATTCGATCGGCGCACGTCATCTTTGAAGTATGAGTTGCCACCGTCGATGATGGCATCTCCGGCCTGCAGGTGAGCCGCGACTTTCTGCACCGTCGACTCGGTCGCAGCACCGGCAGGGACCATGATCCACACGGCGCGCGGAGGCGTCAGCTTGCCAATCAGATCGTCGAGTGACGTCGATCCGGTGGCGCCCTCACCGGCCAGCTGTTTTACCGAGTCGGCGCTCAAATCAGAAACCACGAGCTGATGTCCGCCGCGCATCAGCCGCCGCGTCATATTCGCGCCCATGCGCCCCAACCCCACCATTCCCAATTGCATGTGCATTGCTCCTAAAGTAGCGCCGGCGTCCCGCCGGCTGTCGCGGGGGTGTCTCGCCCGCGCATTCGAGATCACTGAACCCTCAGAGAGCTTTCTGAATGGCCGCCTTCAAAGTCGCAAGCCCCGCCTTCAGATTGCTCCCAAGATGAACCCGCAGCGCGCGCCTCCCTCGATCCGCCAATACCTGAAAATCTCCCCGCGCCTGCGCCGCCTTCACTACTCCGAACGTATATTTCTGTCCCGGCACCGGCAGTTCCACGGAATCATCGCAAGTAATTTGCAGGAAGACTCCGGAGTTCGGCCCACCCTTGTACGCCTGTCCGGTGGAATGCAGGAACCGCGGTCCGAATCCCAAACAGGTGGCCACGCGCTTGTGGTCGCGCACCAGATGCCGCAGAGCCTGCAAGCTTTGTTCATGCTCTTCATTCATCTGTATGTAGCCGAGCACTCCGAAATAATCGCCGGGCTTGATGCGAGCCAAATGAGCTTTCAGGTACCCAACGAGCGACTGATCGCTGCCGGCAGCCTTCGCCAGTTCCGCGGCATTTTTGTCGTCGGTGAATAATTTGATGCCGGCATCCTCGACAACCGGCTTTTCTGCGGGTAGAGAACCGGTCTTCTCGTAGGCCGAGGTCAACTCCCGAGTCGCGATCTTGCTGGCTTCAACATCGGGCTGATTAAAGGCGTTGATCCCAATGATCGAGCCCGCAACCGCAGTCGCCATTTCCCAGCGGAAGAATTCCGCGCCCAGATCATAGATGTCTGACATCGTGATGCGCACGACCGGATGTCCGGCCTGCTCGATCGCCGCCACTTTCGCGTCCTGATCCGCGTCGGCGCCGGATTCCAGCCGCAGATACACGAACACGCGATCGCTCCCATAAATATCGGGCGCGGTCAGAACTTCACGATCGACGGGGATGATGCCTTTACCGACTTTGCCGGTCGACTCCGCGAGCAGCTGTTCCAGCCACGCTCCCAGATCTGCAACACCGGGAGAAGTGATGATTGTAACTTTATCGCGCCGCGCGTTCCCCGCCGTTCCCAGAATAATGCCGAGCACAGCGCCGGTATTCTCCTCAACGGGAACGCCCGCCCCGCAAGCTCGCGCCATCTCCGCCGCGCGGGAGAGAAATTTCTTGGTATCCACTCCCATCACTGCAGCCGGGACCATCCCGAAATTCGATAGCGCGGAATAACGTCCGCCGATCGAGGGCCGTCCGAAGAACACATGTAAAAAGCGATCTGCCTCGGCCACCTGCTGCATCTTCGATCCCGGATCGGTGATCGCCATGAAGTGGCTGCCGGCTTTCACCGCGCCTACGGCCTGCTTCGTGCGTTCAAAAAAATATTGTTTGAAGATGTTTGGTTCGAGGGTGCTGCCCGACTTGCTCGAAACGATGAAGAGTGTCCTGGGAATATCGATCTGATGTTCAAGCGCTTTCACCTGGGCGGGATCGGTCGAATCAAGCACGTGCAAGGTAGGAAAATGAGTGATTCTTCCGAAGGTCATGCGCAGAACTTCCGGGCACAGGCTCGAACCGCCCATGCCCAGCAGCAATACGTGCTGGAATCCTCGGCTTTGAATTTCCTTCGCAACTTTCTGCAGTTGGTCCTGCTGGGCAATCTGCTCGTCGACAATGTCGAGCCACCCCAGCCACTGGCCTTCGTCGCTGCCCGTCCACAGCGTGGCATCGCGTTGCCATAACCGCTGCATGTTTCCGCGCGATTGCCATGCGGCAATCGTCGTTTTCACGGACGTGGCCAGGGATTCCGGCAGGGAAGTCTTCAGTCGGCTCACGGCTATCCTTTCGACTGCCTGTTCTTCTCGACCGCGGCCAGCAGCTTGTCGAACGCATCGGCGAACAACTTGACGCCATCCTGGGTCAGCTTGTCGGTTACATCCTTCATGGAAATGACCGCGCTTGCCAGATCGTCCATCACTTTGGCGGCGCCGGTCACGTCCTCGGTGAGGCTGTTTCGCAGCTTTCCATGGTCGCGGAAAGCGTCGACAGTCGCCGGCGGCATGGTGTTGACGGTGTCAGGCCCGATCAACTCCTCGACGTAAATCACATCGCGGTAGTTGGGGTTTTTTGTGCTGGTGCTGGCCCATAGCACACGCTGAGTCTGCGCACCTTTCGTAGCCAGGGCCTGCCACCGCGGCCCGCTGAAGATCTTCTGGTAGCGTTGATATGTAAGCTTGCCATTGGCAATCGCCACCTTGCCCAGCAGGCTCTTCAACAATGCTTGCTGCCCTGCGTCGGAAGTTACTTTGATTTTCTCTTCCAGCTTGGAATCGACCAGCGTGTCGATACGACTGATAAAAAAGCTGGCCACGCTCGCCATCTTTTTCAGATTGCCTCCGCGAGCCGCTAGATCTTCGAGCCCTGCGATATACGCCTCGGCAACTTTTTCATACACTTCCTGGGCGAACAACAAAGTGACGTTGATGTTGATGCCCTCGCCAATCAACTGCCGGATGGCAGGAAGCCCTTCCGCGGTGCCCGGAACCTTGATCATCACATTGTCGCGCTTTACTGTCTTCCACAAGCGACGTGCTTCGTCGATGGTTTCCTGTGTTTTACGCGCTAGATAAGGAGATACTTCCAGGCTGACATAGCCATCGCGAAACTTGGATTCTTCGTACACCGGGCGCAGGACATCGGCAGCATCCTGAATATCGCGAATAGCGATCTGCTCGTAGATCGCGGTGGTACTGAGCTCCTTCTGCGAAGCAAGCTTATGCAAAAAATCGTCATATAGAGAGCTGTCGCCAATTGCCTTTTCGAAGATGGAGGGATTCGAAGTCATTCCCCGCAAGCCGTCTTCTGCAATCAGTTGTTTCAGTTTTCCGGTGGTGAACAGATCGCGCCGGATGTAATCGAGCCACATCGACTGGCCGTAGTCGAGCAATTGTCTCAGCGGATTTCTTGTCGCCTTCGAATTTTCCAAAACTCCAGTTGGCTGCATGATGGTCTCCTGCGATTCCCAATTCGTAGAGACGTAGCTTGCTGCGTCTCGTTTCCTGGCTAGAGAGACGTAACAAGTTACGTCTCTACGAAGTTACTTTGCTGACATCGCCGCGCGAGCTTCCTTCACGACGGTATCGACGGTGAATCCGAAATATTTCAACAAATCCTTCAACGGCGCCGACGCCCCAAAGCTGTGCATGCCGACGTTACGTCCTTTCAGGCCGGTGTAGCGCGCCCATCCAAAAGTGGACGCCATTTCCACGGACACCCGCGCCGTCACGTCAGAAGGCAGGACAGTCTCTTTATACGCCGCATCCTGCTGTTCAAAGATTTCCCACGAGGGCATGCTGACTACGCGCGCCTTTACACCTTCCCCCTTCAGTTTCTCGTAGGCATCCACGCACAGCGACACTTCGCTGCCCGTGCCCAACAGAATCACGTCGGGCTTTCCCCCGGCATCGGCAAGCACGTACGCTCCCTTGGTCACGCCGGATGCCGCGGCGTACTTTGACCGATCCAGCGTCGGCAGATTCTGCCGGGTTAACACCAACGCCACCGGCGAACTCCGCAGGTTCGCAATGATCTTCCAAGCCTCCGTCACTTCGTTCGCGTCTCCGGGACGGAGCACGATCAGATTCGGCATGGCCCGCAAAGACGCCAGTTGTTCGATGGGCTGATGCGTCGGCCCATCCTCGCCCACACCAATGGAGTCGTGCGTAAAAATAAAGATCGACGGACACTCCATCAGCGCCGACAATCGGATGCTGGCCCGCATGTAATCGCTGAAATTAAAGAACGTCGCGCCGAATGCCCGAATACCGGAAACATTTAGACCGTTTACGCTCGCGCCCATGACATGTTCGCGCACCCCAAAATGCAGATTTCGTCCCGCGGGAGTTTCGGCCTGATAATCTCCTGCGCCTTCGAACTTCAGCGTGGTCTTGTTTGAGGTCGCCAGATCGGCCGAACCCCCAATTAGCCAGGGAATGTTCTGGGCCACGGTGTTCAGCACCTTGCCTGAACTCTCGCGGGTCGCGATACCCTTGGCGTCGGCAGGAAATGTCGGAAGGTTCTTATCCCAGCCTGAAGGCAGTTCGTGGTGCTGCATCTGGCTGAGTCGCTCGGCGAGATCGGGGAACTTCAGTGAGTACTGAGCGAAAAGATCCGACCAGCGAGCATGTAAGTCGCGCCCGCGCCTTCCAATTCCGTCGCGGAAGTGCTCCCGCACGCCGTCCGGAACCAGGAACTTCGCATCTTCCGGCCAGCCGTAAAACTTCTTCACCAGCCGCACCTCTTCCTCGCCCAAAGGTTCGCCGTGAGCGGCATTGGTGTCCTGTTTGTGCGGTGAACCGTAGCCGATGTGACTGTCGACGATGATCAGAGTTGGGCGGTCTTTAGTTTTGTGAAAAGTCTCAAAGGCGCGCGCCAGCATGGTCAGATCGTTGGCATCGGCGACGCGCGTCACGTTCCATTCATATCCGATAAAGCGAGTCGCCACATCTTCGCTGAACGACCAGTTCGCCGGACCATCCAATGTGATGTGATTGTGGTCGTAAATCCAGCAGAGATTGGAGAGTTTTAGATGGCCCGCCAAAGACGCCGCTTCGCCCCCGATACCCTCCATCAAATCGCCATCCGAACACATCGCATAAACGTTAAAGTCGAAGATTTCGAAATTCGGACGATTGAAATTCGCCGCTTGCCATTTACTCGCGATCGCCATACCGACGCTGTTGCCTACTCCCTGCCCCAGAGGCCCGGTCGTAGTCTCCACACCCGAAGTGATATGGGACTCGGGATGTCCCGGCGTCAGGCTTCCCAACTGCCGAAAGCGCTTGATCTCTTCCATCGGCATCGCCAGGTCTTTCAAAACCTTGCCCTGCTTGTCCACGCGCCGCACCTCGGCCAGGTGCAACATGGCATAGAGCAACATGGATGCGTGGCCGTTGGACAATACGAAGCGGTCGCGATTCAGCCAGGTGGGATCGGCGGGGTCGTAGCGCAGGAACTCTTGCCAAAGACAAAAGGTCACGGGGGCCAGTCCCATCGGCGCGCCGGGATGGCCGGAGTTGGCCTGCTGCACTGCGTCAATCGCCAGAGTCCGAATCGTGTTAATGCAAAGCGTGTCCAGTTGCTGTCCCGTGGCCAAAACTTGTTCACTGGCTACCATTCGATTGCGCTCCTCCACTGGGAGATTTCCATCGGCGAGATCACCCCACAACTCATATTAGAGCTTCTGATTTACCGAAAGGGTTCAATACGCAGGAAAAGTGTATCAATTTCCCGGAACGTGTGGATGGAGTTACAGCGAAAATCGGAAGGGATAAGGAATTGCTTTACTTCAGAAGTTGTAGATATGTGCTTTCGCTTTGGGATGTACGGGTCGTCTCCTGCACGAACTTCACGAATTGGCGCAAACTTTCGCGTTCGGTTGGCGCCATGCCCTCGAAACGAACGCGCACTCCGTTCGCCGGTGCGCTGCGCGTGACCACTCCGCTCAGGGCGAAGCCTTTCACCCAGATCTTCCCATTGGGCACCCACAAGCCAATTTCGACTTTCGCTCCCGGCTTGACCGGGCTGGCCGTTTCCACCAGGCATCCACCCACGCTGGTATTGGAAAGATTGCCCCAGATTGAAGCCGCGGTGTCGTCGACGCGAAGCTCGACTGCCACAAAGCACTTGATGCGGGGATTTCGACGGCGGTCGCTGCCCAGGCTGGGGCTAAACAAATCCGGTGCGAACGGGGGCGTAGTCAAGGTGGGAGTCGGAACCGGTTGTGGCGCAGGTGCTGATCTTGCAGCAGATTTTACAGCCGGCGACAAGCCCGCCTTGATCTGGCGCATGGCGAGAAGCAGCGCTTCTTCCCGTTTACCAGCCGGAGCTTCACGGTAGGCCTGCAGCAGTGCTCCCACGTGCCGGACAAGGTCCGGATCGGACAGGATTCGAGTCCAGTCAGTTCCCGTTACGGCACTCATCAACACACTCTCATGTTCTATTGAACTGCGCTCTCGACTAGCTTGAACCGCCGGTCACCTTCCTTCAAGATGACCTAAGTCACCGCGAGGAGGTTCCTGCATGGAAGGGCTTCCGGAAATTCGGGCTCGCCTCATTTCAGCACAATCCTTTTGCATCTCAAAGAGCTGCAAACGAATCAAATTGGGCGAGTTAGATCAAAGCCGACGAACAGGCGTACGGGTTTTCTGGTAGACAGCAAACGCCCTCACCATCAAAAATGCGAGCCTCATTGCTAATTTCCCGAACCGCAGTTGTTGCTTTTTTTCTACTGCTTCCGCTGCGGCTCCTGCTGGCTCAGGCTACCGGTGTAACCTCGCCGGCCCCGAACGTGACCCTGCCCGGCCCGCAAAATCCGTTTCTAGGCAGCGCCGCCGAAGGCAAGGCCACCACCGACGTTCTACAAATTGACTTCAAGGACGCGATTGACCGCGGCCTGCGGAATAATCTGGGCCTATTGTTGGCCACAGACCAAACCGAAACCGCGCGCGGCGAAAGATGGAAGGAACTGAGCGAACTGCTTCCCAACCTCAGCGCGCGTGTAATGGAGAACGTCCAAACCCAGAGCCTTGCGGCGCTGGGATTCAACAAGCTCTTGCCTCTGCTGGCCGCCCCTGGTACCAACACAAGCGCTTTTCCGCGAGTGGTTCCTGCCTTTAATTATTTCGACGCGCGCGCCTCCCTGAGCCAGTCAATCTTCAATTTCAGGAACCTCGAGCGGGAACGCTCGGCAACCGAAAGTCTGAAGGCCGCACAGTTCAATTACAAAGACGCGCGGGAGATGGTGGTGCTGGCAGTGGGCAACTCTTATTTGCAGGCCATTGCCGCCGGAGCCCGCGTAGAAACCATCGAAGCTCAAGTGAAGAGTGCCCAGGCGCTCTACGACAAGGCCGCCGACCAGCAGAAGGCGGGATTGAGTCCGGCCATCGATGCTTTGCGCTCGCAGGTTGAACTTCAAACCCGGCAGCAGCAACTCATCGTGGCTCGAAACGATCTTGCTAAGCTGAAATTGAGCGTGGCAAGAATCATCGGGCTCCCGCCGGGACAAGAGTTTGTTCTGACCGAGAAAGCTCCCTACCAGGCATTGACGCCGCTGCCGTTAGATACGTATCTGCAACGGGCTTACGCTTCGCGAGCCGACTATCAGGCGGCGACGGCGCAGGTGCGGGCGGCAGAACTTTCGCGGAGGGCGGCCACGGCTGGGCATTACCCGACCGTGGATATCGGTGCGAATTTCGGGGATATCGGCGTCACCCCCTCCCAATCGAATGGGACCTGGCAGGTGAATGGCGGGATTAACATCCCCATCTTCGCCGGCAATCGGACTCACAGCGATGTACTCGAAGCCGACGCGCAATTGAAGCAATCGCGGTCTCAACTGGGAGACCTACGCGGCCGCATCGACTATGAAGTCCGCAGCGCACTGCTCGACCTGAACGCTGCCGCCGAACAAGTGGCGGTGGCACGCAGTTCCGTCGACCTGGCGGAGCAGGCGCTCACCCAATCGCAAGACCGCTTCACCGCAGGCGTTGCCGACAACCTGGAAGTGGTGCAGGCGCAAGAAGCGGTTGCCAGTGCTCACGAGAGTTACATTCAGAGTCTTTATGCCCATAACCTCTCGAAGGTCGAACTGGCCTACGCGATCGGCGACGCGGAACACGGCGTCAAACAATATTTGAAAGGCACTGAATAACCGTATGGAGCAAACCACCCAAAGTCCGCCCGCCCAGAGCGAAAAAGCGCAAGCCGAGACTCCGGAAAATAACACCAGACCGCTGCCCGCCACCGAGGAGGATTTCCGCAGCAAGCGGTCCCGCACGCAGAGTTCCGGCTTTCGAATCGGAGTGGGGGTTGCAATCGTTGTTCTTCTGATCGCTGGTTTCTTCGCCTATCGGTATTTCACCAGTTATGAATCGACCGACGATGCCGAGGTCGACGGCCACATCAATTCCATCAGCGCTCGCATCACCGGGCACGTCATTAAGCTGAACGTCCAGGACAATCAATATGTGCAAGCGGGAACGGTGCTGGTGGAAATCGATCCCGCGGACTATCAAGTGGCTTATGAACGCGCGCAAGCCGACTTTGAAGACGCCCAGGCCGCCGCAGTCGCCGCCGGAGTGACCGTTCCCATCACCGGAGTCAATACCAGCAGCCAGGTTTCGGCGACGGCGGCGGACGTGAACAGCGCGCGCGCGGGCATTCAAGTCGCCCAACAGCAATTCGAAGCGGCCAAGGCCCAACTCCAGGAAGCCCAGGCCAATAACGTGAAGGCGCAGAACGATTTGGTGCGCTACAAGCAGTTGGTCGACAAGCAGGAAATTTCCCAACAGCAATACGACCAGGCTACTGCCGCTGCCCAGGCGAGCGCCGCAGCCGTCGAAGCCGCTCGCGCCAGCGCCGACGCGGCTCACCAGCAAGTGACTCAGGCTCAAGGCAAACTGGTTCAGGCCCAGGCCAATTCGGCTTATGCCAACACCGCGCCCAAGCAGATGCAGATTACGCGCGCCCGGGCCACCTCAGCACTGGCCGAAGCCCAACGGAAGAAGGCGGATCTCGACCAGGCTGCGCTGAACTTGCAATACACAAAAATCGTCGCCCCAGTAAACGGCATCGTCAGCGACCGGACCGTGGAAGTCGGGCAGAATGTCGCTCCCGGCCAGGAGCTGATGAAAATCATTAATCTCGATGACGTCTGGATTACCGCGAATCTCAAGGAAACCCAACTGCGGCAAATGAAGGTTGGACAGAGGGTCACCATCGAAGCCGACGCCAACGGCAGAACCTATAACGGCAAGGTAGACAGCATTGCCGGAGCCAGCGGGGCACGCTTCAGCCTGCTGCCTCCAGAAAACGCCACGGGAAACTACGTGAAAGTGGTACAACGCATTCCTGTGAAAATCGTCCTGGACCCCGGCTCGAATAACGATCACCAATTGCGTCCCGGCGAATCCGTGACGCCCAAGGTTTGGATCCGGTAATGAGCGCTGCCAGCGCAACCCTGAATCAGGGGCAAGAACACGGCAAAGATCAAGCTGATGCCTGGCGCCCCGCGGTCAATCCCTGGATCATCGCCTTAGCGGTCACGCTGGCGACGTTCATGGAAGTGCTCGACACCTCCATTGCCAACGTCGCTCTGCCCCATATAGCAGGAAGCCTTTCCGCCGGCCAGGACGAAAGCACCTGGGTTCTGACGTCGTACCTCGTCTCCAACGCGATTGTTCTTCCTCTAAGCGGCTGGTTGTCCTCCATTCTCGGCCGCAAGAATTTCTACATGGGCTGCGTCGCCCTTTTCACGGTGAGTTCGTTCCTGTGCGGACTTGCCCCCAACCTGGCCACGCTGATCATATGCCGGGTTCTGCAAGGCGCCGGCGGCGGAGGCTTGCAGCCGAGCGAGCAGGCCATCCTTGCCGATACTTTTCCTCCAGCCAAACGCGGAATGGCTTTCGCGGTGTATGGGATGGCTGTTGTAACGGCTCCCGCAATCGGTCCCACTCTGGGCGGCTGGATCACCGACAACTTTACCTGGCGCTGGATCTTTTTCATCAACATTCCGGTCGGCATTCTTTCTATCCTGCTCACCTCGCGCTTGATTCAGGATCCTCCGTATTTCAAGCGCCGCAAGCTGAGCGAGACTCATATCGATTACGTTGGCCTGGGATTTGTGGCCTTAGGGTTGGGAGCTTTGCAGATCGTTCTCGACAAGGGTCAGCGGGACGATTGGTTCGATTCGAACTTCATCATTCTGCTTTCTCTGATTAGCGCCGCCGCACTGATCTTCGTGACAATTTGGGAGTGGAAGCACAAAGATCCCATCATTGATTTGCATCTTTTTCGCGACCGCACGTTTGGCGTCTCCAATTTGCTGATGTTTATGCTGGGCTTTGCCTTGCTCGGCAGCACCTTATTGATCCCTCTGTTTTCGCAGACATTGCTGGGATACACGGCGCAAGAAGCAGGGTTGGCGCTTATGCCCGGCGGCTTTACCATCATTATCCTTTTGCCCTTCGTGGGATTTCTGCTTTCCCGCTATACCCCGCGCTGGCTTCTCCTGCTCGGCCTCCTGATCCTGTCCTTCTCTCTCTTCCACATGACGGGCTTTGATCTTCAGATTGATTTTCGTACTCTGGCCACGGCCCGTGTAATTCAGGCTGCTGGGATGGCATTTCTGTTTGTTCCCATCAACACCGCCGCCTACGCTTTTCTGCCGCGCGACAAAAACAATGCCGCGTCCGGTTTGATGAACCTGGCGCGTAACATTGGCGGAAGCGTCGGAATTTCGATCGTGACCACCATGCTCGATCGCCGGACTCAACAGCACCTGAACGATTTCGCGAGTCATTTGAGCGCAGGCAGTTCTGCCTTGCAAAACGTCATTCGAGGCGCTTCTCGCGCAATGATGGCGCACGGGGCCAGCGCCGCCGGAGCGAATCAACGAGCCTACGCGCTTGTTCAGGGCACGGCTGCGCGGCAGGCGACCATGCTGGCCTATATCGATTGCTTCCAGTTTCTCGGGTTCGCGATTCTGGCGATGGTTCCGATGGTTTTCCTGATGAAAAAATCCAAGCCCGGTGGCGGATTGGCGGTACACTAAAGCAGCCATGTTTCGCCTCATCACCATCGAGCGCGAGTACGGCTGCGGCGCCGCCGCCATCGCCGCGCAACTGGCCGACCACCTGAGCTGGAAGCTCTGGGACAAGTTGCTCACCGAGGAAATCGCGCGCGTGGCTCAGGTGGAACCTTCTGCCGTGAAACGTTGCGATGAGCGCATGGACAGCCGCTTTCATCGATTTGCGAAGACTTTCTGGCGGGGCAGCTACGAACGCAGCTCCACGTTGAGCGGGCAGATGTTCGACACCGACCGCATGATGGCAATGATGCAGGAGACTATGAACCGAATCGGGCGGGAAGGGAACGCGGTCATCGTAGGCCGCGGCGCCCCATATTTCCTGCGCGAAAATCCGTGCGCCTTTCACGTCTTTCTTTATGCCCCCCGCTCCGAGAAAATCCGCCGCATCGTAGCCGATGGCCAGAGTGAACAGGATGCCATCGAACAAGTCGATTCCGTCGACCGCGAGCGCATGGCTTACGTGAAGCACTATTTCAACGCCGACTGGCCCACTCGTTCCCTCTACCATGTCATGCTCAACACTGCGGTGGGAGACGAGCCCGTGCTCCAGACCATCCTCGATACCATGCGCTTGGTACAGGGCCGGCCTAAAGCCACGGATTACGAGCCTTCCAACGTCGCGACGCCCCTGGATAATTCGAGAGTACGAAACTAGGAAGTGTTGCTCTAGGCGATGTCGGTTTTTGCTGCCGCAACCATGTGCCTCGCCGAACGCAGCGGCGCAGGACAACAGTCTGCCTCGCAAACATCCTGCCGCGGCCCGAGAGACCCGAGCGCACGCCGCTCGACGCCCGGAGTCATGCGCTCAAGAATCAGTTCGCAAATCATTTCGATGAACTTGGGATGCACTCCCACCGTCTTCGCCCGCACCATGGGCAGCGTCAGGGAATCGCAAAGCTGCCGTGCCTCCACGTCCAGGTCATACAACACTTCCATGTGATCGGAGATAAATCCGATCGGAGCCAGCACCACTGCGCTGGCTAGATTGCGTGTCTTCACCTCGCGCAGGTAATCCAGAATGTCCGGCTCCAGCCAGGGTTGACCCGGCGCTCCACTCCGGCTCTGATACACCAGAGCGTCGTTGGCGATGCCAAGCCTCCCGGAGATAATTTTCCTTACTTCTTCCAGTTGGCGAACATAGTCAGACGTCTCCGCCATCGACAGCGGAATGCTGTGTGAGAGGTAGACAATCTGGACGTTCGGTCGCGCGTCCGCCGGAATTTCCCGAAGCGCGTCGCACAGCCGGTCTTCGGTTGCCTCAACAAACCCTGGGTGGTTGAAGAACGCTCGCAGCTTGTCGATCTCTGGTGCTCCCGGGCCAACTTCATTTTGCGCGCGCAGAATATCCTCGCGGTACTGGCGGCATCCGGAATACGAACTGTATGCCGAAGTCACGAAGGCGAGCGCCCGTCTAACCCCGTCCTGCCTCATCTTCTGTATGGCGTCCGCCAGCATAGGATGCCAGTTGCGATTTCCCCAGTAGACCGGCAAGTTCGGTCCATGCTGCGCAAGTTCATTCTTCAAAGCGGCAATCAGTTCCCGGTTTTGTTGATTGATCGGGCTCTTGCCGCCGAAGTGGTAGTAGTGCTCCGCAACTGCCAGCATTCGTTCGCGCGGAACGTTCCTTCCGCGCAGCACGTTCTCAAGAAACGGAATGACTTCCTCTCTCGATTCCGGTCCCCCGAAGGAAATCACAAGAATTGCGTCGTAATCCATGCTTAGGTTTAACGTGGGCGTGCAGATGTATCCCGGCAAAATCGGGACAACTTCATGATCTGCTTATCGCATGCGAAGGGTCAAGACTCCCAAGTAAGGGGATCGTCCCAGGCACTATCGCCAATTCCGCATGCCTCTTAGAACTCGAAGCGCGCACCGAACTGCAGTTGACGCGCCCCATAGAGCAAGCTGGACGTCGTAGTCCGGCTGGCGAAGGAGGACGAAGGCACAAGACATCCGTTGGTGTGTCCGGCGCAAGTTCCCGTTCCGGCTCCTGAATAAGTGTAAGCGGTCGTGTTAACGCCTCCTACGATCGTGCTGTTAAATAAATTGAAGGCATCGACCATGAAATCAAGCCGGTATTTCTCAAGGAATGATATTCCGCGGCCCAGCCGGAAGTCGACGGTCTGGTAATTCGGAAGGTTATAGAAATTGCGCGCCAGCCAGGAAGCACGGCCTCCAGTCGGGCCGGCGAAAGTGCTCACTTCGGCCCCGGTCATGCCGCCGTCACCCGGAATCGCGGTCCCAAGTATTGAGGTGCCGATAAATGGTGTATACGGCTGGCCGGTGCCGACGGTGACGATGCCAGAGGCGGACCATCCGTTCACTGCTTGCCGCAAGAAACGATTGTCCAGATGGCCGACCGTTGGTTGCCAAACCACACTTCCCACGAACCGGTGGCGTTGATCAAGATCGGAATACGAATAGTCCCGCCTAAGGTTATAAGGATCCAAAACGCCGTCCGTGCCGAAGAAGGTGCCATTGGTGCCGGCGGTCTCGCCATCATCAAGCGCCTTGCTGAACGTATAGTTGAACATCAACTCGAGACCGTGGCTCATCTGCTTATGCAGCGAAAGCACCAGGCCGTTGTACCAGGAGTTGACCACGCTGGCTTGATTGAGAATCAGTCCGGTTCCGGTATCCAGACGGGCCGTATAAAAAGGTACGGTGGCGGTTAAGGCAGTGGCTCCGCCCGAGGTGAGCACATCATAGCTCCTCGTTGCCGTGGTCGGCGCGACATTGGCGTCGTAGCTGGCTGGCAAATGCAGACCGCGCGTCAGCAGGTATGTAGCGGAGATGGTCATCTGTCCGGGCAATTGTCTTTCAATCGATACTTCCCCTTCATGCGCCGCCGGGTTCACGAAGTTCGGACTCATTCCATGAGCAGCTGCTGAAGAAGCCGGCAACGTGCCTCCCGGAATCCCGACTGTCGGCGTCAGGGCACCTGCGAACGGCGGGGCAACGGCAGGTCCCGGCGGGGTGAAGAATACGTTGGGAAAAGTCGGAGCACAGGAGGTGATTCCGCTGGGGCCGCATCCGCTGAAGGTCTGCTGGTAAACGCCGTTTTCCACGCGCAGAGCGTAATAGGTGCTGTTCGAAGTCTTGCCGTAGAAAATTCCGTAGCCCGCGCGCAGGACGGTGTTTCCCAGGAAATTCCATGCAACCCCAATCCGCGGAGCGATGTTGTTCTTATCGATATTCAGCGTTGACGTATATAGCGTGAGGAGTGGCGATGCGTTGTTTGGCCGGGGCGGAGCGGGAACGTGTTGCAGGTCGTAGCGGACCCCCAGATTTAGCGTGAGGTTCGAGCGCAGCTTCCAGGTGTCTTCCAGATAAGCCGCGTAGTCGTTGTTGTAAAAATCGTCCTTTCCGACGTGAGTGATCGGGTCGTTCACCTGAGTAAAACTGGAATAGTGCATGCCGACTGTGCCAGGTCCGGAGTTCGCTCCAACCGCGTCAGCAACCCAGCGGCAGAAAGTGGCATTGGGGCCTGCAGGACAACCGCCAAACGCGGTGGTGGAGTTATAGCTGTAGTTCCCATCCCCCTGAAAAAGATTGATCAGCAATTCGTGAATAAAGTTTAGGTCGACTCCCATTTTCAGGAAGTGCTTACCCTTCACGACAGAAAAGTTATCGGAAAGCTGGATGCGATGTTCATCCGGAAAAGCGGGGCGGGGGAGCGCCGAGGTTTCTCCATAGGACGAAATATTCAGCAACGACACGCTGGGGCCACCGGAGTTGGTAGTGTCAAACTCGTAGTCGCGTCCCCATTGAAAGCGCAGTTCATTCACCTTGTTCGTGGAAAAGTTCGAGGTCCAGTTTCCAATCAAAAAGCGCTCATGCGTGCTGCCATTGCCGTTCTGTGTGGCTCCCCCGTTGTTGACCGTGGGCGCGGTATTGTAGCCGTAAGGCTCCTGCCAGTTCTGGAAGTTGAATACTGCCGACAAATGGTTGTTACTGTTTAGCTGGTAATCCAGCTTTCCAAGAAAGACGTCCTGTTTCAGATTTCGCGGAAATACGCCCAGGAGGCCGTTTGTGATAAAGGCCTTGGCGTTCGTACAAGCCGTCGCTGTCACGTTGAGGGGACACACGAAGCCGGTGATGGCAGAATTCGGCTGCGTTGAGGTGTAGAGGATCGGATTCACTTTGCGGAAGCCGTCATAGGTGCCGAAGAAGAACACCTTATCCTTGATGATGGGCGCGCTCACACTGCCACCAAACTGGTTCTGCTGATGTACGGTCTGAGTGAAAATCCCGCGAGACTTCCCCAACGGATCCAGGGCGTTCAGGTCTGGGTAGCGCAAATTGTAAAACAGGTCGCCATGCAGCTGGTTCGTACCGGATTTGGTAACCGCGTTCACCACTCCGCCCGCCGCCTGACCCAATTCCGCACTGTAATTGCTGGTAGCCACCTGAAATTCTCTGATCGAATCGGCGCTGTAGACGTAGGAAACGATGATGGCGCGTCCCCGCGCCTCAGAAAAAAAGGCCTGGCTATTATTGGCCCCGTCCACCGAGTTTCCGTTGTAGAGAGATGACAGTCCGCGGAAGCTGCTCAGGCCGCTGTTTCCATCGGTTGTCACCGCGGGGGTGAGCAGCACGAAGTTCTCCCAACGCCGAGTGGCAATCGGCAATCCTTCCACCTGGTTCTGGCTGACGGTTTGTGACTGCTCGGTCTTATCCAGTTCCAAAACCGGTGCTTGCTCCGTCACGGTAACCGACGTAGTGCTGCCTTGCACGGGCATTCGAACATTAATCGTCACGATTTCTCCGACGTGGACCACAACGTTCTGGTGCAGCACCGTCTCAAAGCCCGCTTTCCCGGTGGTGACCACATAATTCCCAGGCTGCACATAGGAGGCCACGTAAACGCCCACATTGTTCGTGGAATAGTGAGTCTGGGCGTTGGTGTCGCCGTTTCGCACGAGAATCGCGGCATCCGGGATGGGGAGACCCGTGGGATCGGTCACGGTCCCGGTAATTGATCCTGTGGCGGTTTGGGCAATTGCAACCTCCGGCCCCAGCAAGGCACTGAACAAAAAAAGAGCGAAAAGAATTACCTGGCTGAGAGACAGTTCTAACTTGGTTGCCATTGTTCCTCCAGAGAACTTGGTGATGCGGACAATCGGGGAGGCGCTGAGAATATAAGGTTATGCGCCTCATTGGCAAACTAAAATTTGAATAGCTTCTCGCTGGAAAGGGAAACCCACGGAATCAGCTGCGGCGGGTGAAGGGAAATGGTGCGCCCGGAGAGATTCGAACTCCCGACCTGTTGCTCCGGAGGCAACCGCTCTATCCAGCTGAGCTACGGGCGCGTATGAGTATTTACAGTTTACACGGCAGGGGAACCATCTTCAACGTCGAGATTACTCGACTGGCGCGCATCCGCCCGTCGATCTCGGACGCGACAATCGGACGCTACAAGACGCTACAATGTGTGTCTGAAGTGCTTGCAAATTTTGCCGGCAGCCGCGCTCGGGATTGCTGATTGGAAAGCAATTACTCGCTGCGTGAACATTGCAACCGCAATCAGTCTTACGCTTGAACTCCTGTGATAAAAGAGCCTATAGCTCGCGTGAATTTGCCTCTCTGGCTCACCGTCCTGAACCGCGAAGTCGTGGGCTGCACCCGCTGCCCGCGGTTGGTTGCGTATCGCGAGGAAGTCGCGCGCGTCAAACGTCGCGCGTATCTCGGCTGGAAATATTGGGGCAAGCCGGTGGCTGGTTTCGGCGATTCTGACGCGCGCGTGCTCGTAATTGGGCTGGCCCCCGGGGCTCACGGCTCGAACCGCACCGGGCGTCCGTTCACCGGCGACGCTTCCGGGAAGTTCATGTATCCCGTGTTGCACGAAACGGGATTTGCCAGCCAGCCTACGGCTGTCGATCGCAACGACGGCATGCGGTTACTGGATCTTTATATTACGGCCGCGGTTCGCTGCGCTCCGCCGGACAACAAGCCGCTGCCGGAAGAGCTCACTGCATGCGCTCCATTCCTCGATCGTGAGCTGGCGGGATTAAGAAAATTGAAAGTTGTAGTTGCGCTGGGCAAAATCGGCTTCGAAGCTTACCTGAACCATTTGAAGCGACAGGGCGTAATCGCCAGCAAGAAAAGCTACGTTTTTAAGCATGGCGCCAGCTACCGCATGCCCGATGGCAAGGTGGTTTTGGCGTCGTACCATCCCTCCAACCAGAACACGCAGACCGGCAAGCTTACGCGCGAGATGTTTGTGGAGATCTTTCAGGCAGCGGCAAGTTTTGCCGATCAGTAGGTTTGAGCCTCCGCCGATCTGGTGTGGCGCGGGCGCCCCACCCGCGAAACTCCATCCGAAAGAGCGAGCCCTCTCTGGCACCGACCGGTCAGCTTCCGGCGACCGTATTTTTGCTGACAGCACGCGGGCGAGGGCGCCCGCACCACACCAGACTACTTCAGCTTTGTCACGGTCACCTCGAGCTGGAATTGCTTCTTGGAACTGGGATCGTCCACGCTGCCCACTACCAGTGACTTGCCCATCATCGCCTGGGTGCTGGAATTGATATTCAGTTGGCGCAGTACCGGTCGCACATTTTGGCTTTGCTGCTCTGGCATGGCGAAGTTGCTGATTTCGGCGCGCATGTTTAACAACACGTCGTTGCCCAGCCAAGCCACGTCTTTACGGTCTCGCAGCCTGCACCAGATGCTGGTGCCGACATCAATGTATTGGAACTCGCCTTGTTTCGCCTCGACGGGAATCCGTGTACCGATCTTGACTTCATTGGCGTCCCCGGTGCTCAGATTCATGGAATACTGCCGCGAGTTAACCTTCTTCCCATCGTCGAGTTCGTTCACCGAGAAGTCCAGCTTGTAGGCATGCCCCGGCTCGGCCGCTTCCGCGGCAGGCTTGGCGGCGGTGGAATCCTGTGCGCGTATTGGTCCGACCCCAGCCGCCATCAGGGCTGCGGTTAGAGTCGCTACAGCAATTGTCTTTTTCAACATGGTAATCTCCTTTAGGCTCTGATAGGTCTATCGGTCCTGCTGCTGCGAATTCTGCTCATTGCCCGCCGCCGCATCCCGAATTTCTTCTTCCCTGTTCCGGCGCAGCGCCTCCATTCGCAATTGCGCAAGCAAGGCAGCGCGCTCGGGATACTGTGTGACGTAATCGACGAGAATCTTCTCCTGCTCGCTGAGTGGATGGGGCGATGGGAACTGATCTAGTCTGGGTGAACTCAGTTTGGATGGGCCCGGATTTGCTGCGATGACGATTTCGGGCTGCGATCGACGGACGCTGGTGCCGTGTCTCGCAGCGCGTTCTTGCGGGCGAACTTCTTTCAGCCTGCCACTCGATACGATCTGCGGATCCTCCTTTGGGGCGGGTCTTGCAGACGAAGGATGAGTCGCCACTGCCGGATGAAACCTCTTGTCCGATCTCAAGGCGAGAGCAAGAGCCACGATGACTACCGCCGCCAACGCGGTCGTAACACTCCAACGCCACGACGTCCGATTCAGAAGTCGCGCCCGTTCGGCACGCCAGGTAGCTAGAACACGGCCTTCGAGTCCCTCTCTTGGCTCCGCGGTAGCATACTTTGCCAGCGCCGCATCGAGGATTCGGTCGAACTTGTCCTGCTTTTCGTCTGCCATGATCTCCGCCTAAGTTCTGCCAATCTGTCGCGCCAACTTTTCCCGCAATACTTGCCGCGCCCGAAAGACCCGCGAGCGCACCGCCGCTTCGTTGATTCCCAGGGTCGTGGCGACTTCTCCCGGCGACATTTCTTCGAGGGCCGACAAAATCAAGGGCTGGCGCAGTTTTTCAGGGAGCGCCGCGATCATCCGCTCCAGTGCCATACCGACCTGCGTGCCCTGCATGGTCTCATCCGCCGAAGCGTCCTTAGAAGGAACTTCCGCGATTGTTTTCTCGGGGTCCTCCCAAGGAATTTCCCGCGCCCGTCCGCGCTGCCTGCTTCGGTCTACGGCCACGCGCCACGCGATTCGCGCCAGCCACGTTTTCTGATTCTCCACGGCCGCAAGCTTCGAACTGTAGCGCAGCACTCGCATGAACGTTTCCTGCGTTGCATCTTCGGCATCGTGATGGCTGCGCAGCACGCCATAGGCGATGCGGTACACCAGCCGTGAGTGCTCCCGCACCAGCGCTTCCAGCATCCGGTCCTGACTGCGCTCTCTGTCGGTGCGCTCGATCGGTGCTGCTCCGCTCAGGATCGCTTCTCCCGCCACCACGTGTCTGCCCTCACTCATGAAGACCGTCGCGAGTCCAGTTTTGTTCAGGAATTTTCTTGAAAGGGAACGACCGTAGAGGCGTCGCTTGCGGACTTAAACAGAGTCTTTCATTCCGATCGCCCTATTCTGGGCGCGAGGAATCTGCTGTTGCGCCGGCGAGAAAAAAGCGGGTTCCTCGCTTGGCTCGGAATGACAAACCAGAGGATGGGGCTGGCGCTGGGAACTGACAACTGACAACTGACAACTGACAACTAGGAACTGCTCTTAGAAGCCGACCATCACCGGCTCCGGGTCCAGGCGCACGCCCCAGATTTCCTCGACGCGCTGCTGGATCTGGTCTTTCAGGGCGAGGACTTCGGCAGTGGTTGCGTCGCCGCGATTCACGATGGCCAACGCATGTTTGCTCGAAATGCCGGCGCGGCCAAAGCCATCTCCGCGGGCGAATCCGGAGTGCTCCACCAGCCAGGCCGCGGAAATTTTCCTGCTCTTCTCCAGCGCGGGATAGCTGGGCAGGGCCAACCCCTGGGCAGCGGCGCGCTTCCTCAAATCTTCGTGCTGTTCCTGGGAAATCACTGGGTTCTTGAAGAACGAACCCGCGCTCCGGGAATCCGGATCGCCCTCAACAATCAGCATGCCCTTGCGCGCGCGGATATCCCGCACTGCTGCACGAGTCTCAGTCAGAGTGGGCAGCGTCTCACGGCCTTCGAAGCGCCGTTTCAAATCCGCGTAAGCGATACGGGGATCGCCACCGGCCGTGAGTGCGTAGGCGACGCGGAGAATGACGAAACGTCCGCGTTCGGTCGTATTAAAAATGCTGGAGCGATAGGCGAAGCCACAAGCCTCGCGGCACAGTTCACGGACCTGGCCATCTCCATTCTGCAGGTCGAGCACTTCGACGGATTCGATCGTCTCCGAAACTTCCTGGCCGTAGGCTCCTACATTCTGTACCGGAGTCCCGCCGACGCTGCCAGGGATTCCGCTGAGGCATTCCACGCCTGCGCATCGCGCCTCCACGGTCTGCGAGACGAAATCATCCCAGGATTCGCCGGCGCCAACGTCGAACACGGCTTTGCCGTCGATCTCGCCGGCGCGGCGATCCATGCCAGAGATGCCGACCTTCAGGACCAGTCCGGGCCAACCGCGATCCGCCACTAGCAGATTGCTGCCCCCTCCCAGAATGAAGAGAGCCAGATCCTTCCAGCGCGCGAATGCCACAGCCTGCTGCACTTCTCCGGTCGATTTTGCCTCCACGAAGAAACGGGCAGGTCCTCCGAGGCGGAAAGTCGTCAGGGGTGCGAGAGAAACGTTTTCCTGAAGCAGCATTGGCGAGCCGCTTTCAATATACACAGCCCGAGCATTTCGCAGGGTCGGCTTAAGTTGTCATCCTGAGCGCAGTGACGGTTTCGCGAATGCGAAACAGTCGCTGCAGTCGAAGGACCCCCTGTAGCCTGCACGACGGCGGGACGCAGCCGGGGGATTTTTTCCGATCGGACTCGCATCGGGATGTCTTGACGTCGCGGGGAGAACTTCCTGGTACGCCGATGGCCGAGCTCAGGGGGTAGGGATCTTTCGACTGCGTTGCTGTTCGCTTCGCGGACGACAACTTCGCTCAAGATGACATGGCATTACGGGTTACAATAGAAGTTGAGAAATTCAATCAAGAGAGACATTCAATCAGAGGAATAATTCCATATGCCGATGTATCCCGAAATTATGGTTATCCCGATGCGCGAGGAGTTGACGCGCCTGGGAATTGAAGAACTGCGCACGGGCGAGGAAGTGGACCAGGCGCTGAAGAACCGTCCCGGAACGACGATGGTTGTGGTGAACTCGATTTGCGGATGCGCCGCCGGACGGATGCGTCCGGCAGTGCGCATGGCACTTCAGAATTCCGTCCGGCCCGATCATGCCTACTCGGTGTTCGCCGGGCAGGAAACAGACGCGACTGAGCGGGCTCGCAGTTACTTCACCGGATATCCGCCGTCATCCCCTTCGATCGCAATTCTGCGCGACGGACGACTCGTCTACATGATGCAGCGACGCGACATCGAGTCCCGCGAAGCGCCCGCTATTGCTGCGGACCTGAAAGCGGCACTCGACAAGCTGTGCGGTAAACCCGCGACTGTATAGCTCACCATCTCCTTGTCATTGCGAGGAACGAAGCGACGAGGAATCTGTTCTCATCCGGCACCGGCAAACAGCAGATTCCTCGCGTTGCTCGAATGGTCGAAATAACGAAATGTTTACCCCGATGACAAAGTTCGGGTGACAGAGTATTGAGGCCGAACCCTCACTTCTTCGCGGGTTTGGTGGCCATGAACGCTTTTACCACGATTGCGTTGGGCTGCATTCCCACGGGAATGAGCGTGAGCAGCGAATACTCCGAAGTCTCTAAGGTGCGCCGGGGCGTTCGCTTCTGAATTACGGTCACGTCGCCCGACTGGGTGTCGAGCACCAGGAGATAGTTCTCATCGGGCGTGAGCGCCAGACCATCGGGACGGCTTCCCACCGTCAGCGTATCGATGCGGCGACCCAGATCAATGTCGTAGATGGCAACGCTGTTGGAACCGAAGTTGGTCACGTAGACCCGCGAGCTGTCGAACGTGACCACGCCGCGTGCGGGATGCTGCCCGATCTCCAGGCTGTTGCCAACTTCGTCGTTTCCGGTCTCGATCATCGAGATGCTGTCGGAGTCGAAGTTGCAGACGACGAGTTCACCGCCGTCGGGCTTCAGCGTGAGACTGACCGGCGTGCGGCCCACGTCGAGCAGCGCCATCAGGCGGTCGCTCTTCTCAGTAACGTTTTTCTGATTGCCGCTCTCTAGCGCAATCGAAGCGACTTGCGACGAGCCGGAACAGGCCACGAATGCTTTGCTCGAATCAGGCAGGATCGCAATGTCTTCCGGCTGCTGGCAGACCGGCAGCGTCGCGCGTACGCGCAGAAACTGCGTGTCGATCACCGAGACCGTGTTGTCGCCGCGATTGCTGACCACGACCGTCGAACCGTCGGGTGAAACCCGCGCCAGTCCCGGCGAAGCGCCCACCCGCACGTTTCCGATCACGCTTCGTTTCTCCAGATCGATCACGCTGACGTTCGACGAACCGGAGTTGGCCACGTAGGCGTGTTTGCCGTCCTGCGCCACGTCTATGAAATAGGGCCGGCCGTGGACTCCGATTGTTGCCACCACCGTGTTGGTCTCGGCGTCGATGACGCTGACATTGTCAGAACCGGCATTGACCACGTAAATCTCATTTCTTTTCTTGTTGGCCGAGATCCCGGTGGGCTCGCTGCCGACCGCGATGGTCTTGAACAACGAGAATGTGCGCAGGTCAATTACGCTGACTGTGTTGCTTTTGCCATTGCTGACGTACGCATATTCGCGGTAGGCGGGTCCATAGTCGGGCAGCGATTGCTCGCGGAAATACCACCAGCCGGCTGCAGCCAGGATGGGAATCAGCACAGCGATGAAGAGAAGCTTTCTCAAGATGGAGGCCGCGATGGCGGAAGAGAAAGACTACCAGAGCGAGGGCATGTCAATCTTCTAGTACAGATTGAAGTCGACTTCGACCTTTACTCGCACCGCGACCGGCTTTCCATCTTTGGTGGCGGGTTCAAATCGCCAGGCGCCGACGGCTTTTAATGCCTGTTTGTCGAGATCTTTGTCCAAGCCTGTGACCACCTTGGCGTCGCGGACCACACCCTTGTCCGTAATGACGATCGAAAGCACGACCGAGCCCCGGGTTTTGTGCTTGCGTGCTCGATCAGTGTATTCGGGATTGGGTGTGTAGACAGCTTTGGGAGCTGTTACATCGGGTCTTGTGTGGTCAAGGTCGTAAACAATGTCCTGACGTTCCTGCGGCGGATCTTGCGCCACCAACGCGCTTCCCCAAAGCAGAAGGGCGACGACGCTCAGTACCAGGATTAGGTTGGTTGTTTTCACAAGCTGTCCAGAGTCGGGTTGTCCGCTATCTACTTGCTGGCTGCCACCGGTTCCCTTACTACAATCGCTGGCACGGTTCTTCCTACTACCGCGGCGATCTGACGTACCTGCTGCATCAGTTCGTCGAACTGGTCGGGGAAGAGCGATTGGGGGCCGTCGGAGAGCGCTTCATCCGGCTTGTGGTGTACTTCCACCATCAGTCCATCGGCGCCCACAGCTACGGCCGCGCGCGAGAGCGGCGTGACTTTGTTGCGTTTGCCGGTGCCGTGGCTGGGGTCGACCAGGATCGGCAGATGGCTGAGCCGCTGCACTGCGGGCACGAGACTTAGGTCGAGCGTGTTACGCGTGTGGTCGGCGAAAGTGCGGACTCCGCGTTCGCATAGCGCCACGTTGTAGTTGCCCTCGCTCAGAATGTATTCGGCGGCCATCAGGAATTCTTCCAGGGTCGCCGACATACCGCGCTTCAACAGCACCGGCTTGCGGGCACGTCCGGCGCGCTTCAGCAGAGAAAAATTCTGCATATTGCGGGCGCCAATCTGGATCACGTCGGCGTACTCTTCTACCAGGTCGAGCGACTCGTTATCGATCGCCTCCGTGATGATCTTCATCCCAAACTGCTGGCGGATGTCCGCCATGATGCGCAGGCCTTCCTCTTCCAATCCTTGAAAAGAGTAGGGCGAGGTGCGCGGTTTGTAAGCGCCGCCGCGGAAGAACTGCGCGCCCGCCCGAGCGACGCGCTCGGCCACTGCGAATGCCTGCTCGCGACTTTCGATGGCGCAGGGCCCGGCGACGATCGCCAGTCCCGGCCCGCCGATGGTGGCTGCGGTTCCCGGAAAACGAATCACCGTGTTGTCCTGCTTGACGTCGCGGCTGACCAGTTTGTAGGGCTTCGAAACCTTGATGACTTCCTGCACGCCGGGCATCTCTTCCAGTGTGCCCTGCTCGACTTCGCCCTTGTTGCCGGTGATACCGATGGCGGTGCGCTGCGCCCCAGGCATGGAGTGCGCGCGATATCCCAACTTCTCGACCTTCTGACAAACGGCGCGCACCTGCTCTTCGGTGGCCTGCGCCTGCATGACGACTAACATAATTTCACCTTAGGAAGGACTAAGTAGGGCGCACGGCTGCAGCAGAAGCCGTCCTCCAAGTCTACCTTCGCCCGCACCTGCACCGCAAATGCAGCGGAGTTTTTCGCGGGGTTTGTCGTCCTGAGTGGAGTTTTCGACCACGAAGCGGACGAAAACGGAGTCGAAGGAGCCCTACAATTACGATGAACCGCTCAGGGCATTCGTTCCGGAGTGTTCAGGGCTGACGCACGAATGCCGAACCGAGGCTGGGTCATCGCAGAGCGAAAGGGATCCTTCGACTGCGTGCCGTTCGCTTCGGGACGACAGATGAATGAGAATGTCGTGAGCATCCCTGCGATCACAAACAACCCATATCTATATCTATCGTGCCTCTGCATCCTTGTGCCTCTGCATCCGCCTGCCTTTGCATCCAACGCCGTCGGCCGGCATCCATATGGGACTGCGGCACAGATTTCATCAGGAGCGTCAGGAGCATCTATGAAAGCAGCAGTCGTTCCTTCCGTTAACGGAAAGTGGGAAGTAAAAGAGTGGCCGAAGCCCACGGCCGGCCCCAATCAGGTCGTCATCAAAATTCACGCCAGCGGCCTGTGTTATACCGACGTTCATATTACGCACGGCATGATCCCAACACAGTTTCCGCGAGTTCTAGGTCACGAGCCCGTGGGGGAAATTGTCGAGATCGGTGCCGGAGTTACGTCCCGCAAAGTAGGCGATCGCGTTGGCGTGGGATGGGTGCAAAAAGGTTGTGGACGCTGTGAGTGGTGCCTGCGCGGCAAGAAAGAACTTTGCCAGAACGCAATCTCCACGGGCATCGGGCTGCAGGGGAGCCACGCCGAATACATGCTGGCTTTTGCCGACGCGACCATGCTAATCCCCGATGCGCTGAGCTATGAGCAGGCCGCGCCGATTTTTTGCGCCGGATATACGGTATGGAGCGGGCTTCGTCTGGCCGATCCCAAGCCGCACGAGCGCGTCGCGGTAGTCGGCATTGGAGGACTTGGGCATCTGGCGCTGCAGTACGCGAAGGCGGCGGGCTTTGAGACGATCGCGGTCACCAAGTCGAAAGACAAGGAAAAGATGATTCGCGAACTGGGAGCCGACGAAGTGGTCGAGAGCGGGGCCAAACTGCTGGCAGCGGGCGGCGCTGACGTTTTGCTGGCGACTTCGAACTCCTGGGCAGCGACCGCAGAGGCCGCGCAGGGAATGCGTCCTGACGGCCGCGTCGTCGTGATGGGCGCGTCGAACGAACCGCTGGGTTTCAACATGGGGATGATGATCAGCCGCGTGCGCATCCTGGGATCGAGCCAGAACGGTCCAGAGTATCTCTATGAAGCGCTGGATTACGCCGCGAAAGGCAAAGTGAAAGTTGTTGCCGAGACCTATAAGCTTGCCGAAATCGGAAAAGCCTATGACCGCGTAGCGGAAGGCAAAGTCCGATTCCGTGCAGTAATCACAATGAACTAACGGCCGAAGGGCTCGTGTGGGGACGAGCCTTTGCGGGGACGGGCGTCTTCGCCCGTCCCCGCCGAGCGAAGCGAGGCGTCGTCTGGTTATACTTCGGCCATGCCTCGCTCCATGGCGCAAGAACAGGACATCCTTAAGCGGCCCGCGCCGAAACGGCCGCCGCGCCTGACTTCGCGCCGCATCGGCATTCATACTTCTTCAGCGGGAGGCGTGCAGAATGCTGCCGAGCGGGCTTACCGTCTGGGCTGTAATACATTTCAGATTTTCTCTTCCAGTCCGCGGCAGTGGGCTCCGTTTGCGCTTGGCGAGTTGCAGTGTGCGGAGATGAACCGGCTGCGTGCCGGCTACAGTCTAAAGCCGCTGGTCATTCATACTAACTATCTAGTAAACCTGGCCAGCTCGAATGAACTCTTTGTGCAGAAGTCGATGCAGGCGTTCCGCGGCGAAGTGGAACGAGCGCTTTCTTTGTGTGCAGAATATTTGGTGTTGCATCCCGGCTCATTTCGCGGCGCCGAGCGTGAGCAAGGACTGCTGCGCACTGCCGCCGCCATCGCCGCCGCCACAGAAGGGCTCGACTTGGCCAAGGGCGGCTTGACCATTTTGATTGAGAACACTGCCGGAGCGGAGTTTTCTCTTGGCGGAAGCTTCGAGCAAGTCGCGGAAGTGCTGGAGCGCCTGCGCGGAATCGTTCCCGTTGCGGCCTGCATCGATACCTGTCACACGCACGTCGCTGGATACGACATTGTCAGCGAAGAAGGTCTCTACGCAACTTTGCGGCATCTCGATGCGACGATTGGACTGAACAACGTGAAAGTCTGGCACTGCAATGACGCCAAAGCGGCGCGCGGATCGAAGCTGGATCGCCATCAGCACATTGGCAAAGGAACCATCGGCCGAGAGACGTTTCGCACTCTGCTCAACGATCTGCGCCTGGCGCATGCGGCGTTCATCGCGGAAACGCCGATCGACGAGCCGGGAGACGACGGAAGGAATGTCGATGCTCTGAAGAAGTTGGTGGTCTGAGGGTCGCGGGCGGGGCGCCCGCGCCACAGGCCCACCCTGCGTTGTAGAATCTAGGTTTCCACTATCGACTAATCACACTTATGCCGCCGGAAGGAAAATCAGACGCAACTGTGACGCACGCTGAACGTCCCAGCCCGGAACGCACTGACGAGCGCTACGATCCTCAGCGCGTGGAGAGCAAGTGGTTCGCGCGCTGGCAAAAAGACGCATCGCTTTACGCCGCCGAGCCCGATTCGAAGAAGAAAAAATATTACGTGCTGGAAATGCTGCCCTATCCTTCGGGGGCGCTGCACATGGGGCACGTGCGCAATTATTCGATCGGTGACGCGCTGGCCCGCTACATGTGGATGAACGGTTACAACGTGCTCCATCCCATGGGATGGGATTCGTTTGGCTTGCCCGCGGAAAATGCGGCTATTCAGAACAACACGCCGCCGCGCCAGTGGACGCTTGGCAACATCGCGAACATGAAGGCGCAGATGAATCGGCTGGGCTTCGCCTACGACTGGTCGCGGGAAGTTACTACCTGTTTGCCGGACTACTATCGCTGGAACCAGTGGTTCTTTCTGAAGCTATTCGAGCGGGGACTGGCGTATCGCAAGAAGAGCAAAGTGAACTGGTGCCCGAAGTGTTGCACCGTGCTCGCCAATGAGCAGGTTCTTTCTAACGGATGCTGTTGGCGGCACGAAGACACGCTCGTCGAGCAGCGCGAACTTGAGCAATGGTTCGTGCGAACGACCAAGTATGCCGAAGAATTGCTGCATGGTCTGGATAAGCTGGATGGCTGGCCGGAAAAAGTCCGGACCATGCAGCGCAACTGGATTGGCCGCAGCGAAGGCACGTTGGTCGATTTCAAACTGGACGGCGCGAGTGGTCCCGCGGGCTCGTCCATCAGCGTATTCACCACGCGCGTCGACACGATTTACGGAGCGACTTCGGTGCAGCTTGCGCCCGAGCACCCCGTCGTCAAAGATCTTGCGGCGACCAATGCCGACCTGCGTGCCAAGGTCGATCAGTTGATCGGCGAGCAGCGTACAGCCAAAGAAGCCGGAGACATTGGCGAGATCGAAAAGCGCGGAGTGCCCAGCGGACGCCATGCGATCAATCCGTTTAACGGCGAGAAGATTCCGGTCTGGGTCGCGAACTATATTCTGATGGACTACGGCACCGGCGCCATTATGAGCGTGCCCGCGCACGACGAGCGCGACTACGAATTCGCCAGGAAATATAAACTCGAAGTCCGCCTGGTCGTCGTGCCGATCTCGAGCGACTCGGAAGAGACAGTTGCGGAACCGCCGTTGCCGTTTATTGCGCATGAAGGCGTGTTGATCAACTCCGGCCCCTACAATGGCCTTATTTGCGACGCAGCGATTAAAAAGATGTCGGCGCACGCGGAGAAAAAAGGGTTCGGCAAAGCGACTGTGACCTATCGCCTGAAAGATTGGGGGATCTCGCGTCAGCGATATTGGGGAACGCCGATTCCGATGCTCTATTGCGAGAAGGACGGCATTGTCGCCGTACCTGAAAAAGATTTGCCGGTCATCTTGCCGGAGAATGTCGACATCACGCTGACCGGCGGATCGCCGCTCGGGCGAGTGCCGGAATTCGTCAACGCCACGTGTCCCAAGTGCGACGGCCCGGCCAAGCGCGAGACGGACACCATGGACACGTTCGTGGATTCGTCCTGGTATTTCTATCGCTACACCGACGCGCACAACGACCGTGCGCCGTTCGATGGCAAGATCGCACAGTATTGGTTCCCGATCGATCAATACATTGGCGGCGTCGAGCACGCGATTTTGCACCTCATCTATTCGCGCTTCTGGACGAAATTCATGCGCGACCTGAGCCTAATCACCAATGACGAGCCTGTCGACCGTTTGTTTACGCAGGGCATGGTCATTAAAGACGGCGCGAAAATGTCGAAGAGCCTGGGCAACGTGGTATCGCCCGACGAGATGGTAGCGCGCTACGGGGCAGACGCGGCGCGGCTCTATAGCTTGTTCGCAGCGCCGCCCGACCGCGATCTTGACTGGCAGGATTCCGGCATTGAAGGCATTCAGCGATTCCTGGGGCGGGTGTATCGGTTCGTGGTTCGAAATGCACCTGCGAGCGCAACGTCTCGCTCGGCATCGTCTGCGACGGCGCAGGCAGAGATGTTGCAAGCAACGTCTTTACAGCCGGGGGCGCGCGTCATTCAACGCAAGTTGTACCAGACCATCAAGCGCGTCAGCGATGATTTTCAGGGACGCTGGCACTTCAATACTTGTATCTCGGCCATCATGGAACTGGTCAATGTTTTGTACGGCGCGGAAGAAGCCATCGCCAGGAACGAAATTCCAGCGCCCTTTCTGGCCGAGGTGGAACGCAATCTCGTTTTGCTCCTCGCGCCCTTCGCGCCCTACCTGGCGCATGAACTTTGGGAGATGCTGGGGGAACAGGGAAATCTGCTGAAGGCGCCGTGGCCGAACTATGATGCGGCGCTGGCGAAGGAAGAAGAACTCGAGATCCCGGTGCAGGTGAACGGCAAACTGCGCAGCCGGATCGTTGTGTCGTCAGATGCCACCGAAGAAACCGTTCTCAAATGCGCGCTCGCCGACGAGAAAGTTCGGGCCGCAATCGCAGGCAAGCAAATCGTGAAGAAGATTTACGTACCGGGCAAGCTGGCGAATCTAGTAGTGAAATAAAAGCGGTTGAAATAAAAGTGGCTCAAATAAAAAGGACGGGCGCGCTCAATGCCCGCCCGTCTCCAAGAGTCCTCACCAGGGTAGTCGCTGCTTTACTCGCCTGCGTTACTCGCCTCCAACGACCAGTGCTTCCTTGCTGTGATTGAAGTCGATCTCGTCGACTCTCTTGGTCTGATCCGCGAGAGTGCTCTCCGTCACAGCGCTATAAGGGGAAGGCTGCTCCAGATTCTTGAGATGCCCTTGTGTGGTGGCGACTGTCTGGCCGTGTTGAGTGATCGAAACCTGCAGGTTATCTGCGGGCCCGCTCCATTCTGCCTTGTAGTCCCCGGGTTGAAGTTCGGTAGTGCCCACCTTGGCCGGCTCGGCTAACGAAAAATTGCCGGAATGATTGTCCTTGGCAAAAGCGCCCGCCGACAAAACCAGCGTGAACACTGCGAACGACGCCAACGATGCTCCAACTTTCATGTTTCCTCCTATGAATATGAATTGTTGATAAATCCGCCCTTCGATTCTCGATCAATCGATGTTCGAGCGGTTCCTATGATCGTGCTGCTACTACCAAAGATGCGCGGCGGGGATGAGCGGATGCAACTATCGTGTCAAGATACGTCAAGAATTCACGCGGTTTATCTGTCATTTTGCGGTGTCGAAGGATTGACACTTCGTTCACGATGACATTCACCTTTTGCAGTTAGGGTTACAGTCCCTCCCAACACTTGGTGGCTTCACACTGGCGACGTGGGTCGGATGAGTTATCCTGAGCACGCATGGCCATCTCCCCAACGGTCGAAGGATTTCGGGTCGCGTTTCGGCGACCGTCATTTACGCTCGCGGAAATTATGTGGCGTTGGATCGTCGGCGCAACTGCGATCGCGCTATTCGTCGTCGGGCTATTCGAATACCTCGACACGCTGCCCGTGACCAGCGGGGAGCTGCTTTTTTTGCGCACCCGGCATCCGTACCTGGTCGGAGAGGCGATCGCGCACATTCTCCGTGGAAGTCTGAACCGGGCCGCGATGGCCTCGTTGATGGCGGCACTGATGCTCGCGATTCTCTGGATGGTCGCCGGGTCGGTGGGCCGGATCGCGACTGTGCGCGGCTTGCTGGAATATTTTCGTCGGGACGTCCCCGGCGACTTGTTAGACGGTGACATAACGAGTGATGGTAAAAGAGACCTGGCAAGCAACGTCTCTACGCTATCTTTTGTTGCACTTCTCAGGCTCAACTTTCTGCGCGTGGTGTTGGCCCTCGCCGCACTCGTCGGATTCGCAGGTGCCTCCATCCTGTCCGGGTTTGCTTCTCCGGACGCCAATCCGCGACCGGGGCTGGCGTTCTCTCTTTTTCTGCCGCTCGCGGGATTGATTTGCTACGTGTGGTGGGCACTGAACTGGCTGTTGTCGCTGGCCGGCATGTTTGCCGTCCGAAATGTCGAGGACGCGATCGCCGCGATCGGCTCCGCCGTTGCTTTGACGCGGGAACGTACCGGGGCCGTTTTTGCCGTCAGCACCTGGACCGGGCTGGCTCATTTGGTAGCATTGGTCGGAGCGAGCACGATCGTGTCGATCCCCCTAGGGTTCGTTGGGTTGATTCCTTGGCGCTTGGTCGCTGCAGCGATGATTTTGGTGACGCTCGCTTACTTTGCCCTCGCCGACTGGCTGTATATGGCGCGTCTCGCAGGCTACGTCTGCATCGCCGAAACTCCCCTGGCGTTATTGTCCCCGCTGCCCCCTGCTCCGTTGCCGCGGACGCCGCCGGTTCAGACCACGATAGATCGTGACGAACCGATTTTGAGCGACCTGCCGAATCTTGCCGTAGAGACCTAGCTGGCGACGTCTCTGCATGCGGCCTGTCGAACGGTGGCGAGCGAGACGTTGCAAGCAACGTCTCTACGTATGATTCCGCGATGATTCCGCAGCGACACTTTACACTGTTCTACAAAATCTGAGACACTCATCCGTGGAAACCCAATCCCCGCAAAGCCCAGCTTCCCTCGGCCAATCTTCTCTTACCCAGAGCATCGTGATCCTCGACTTTGGCGCGCAGTATACGCAGCTGATCGCGCGGCGCATTCGTGAGCAGAATGTTTTCTCCGTAGTGCTGCCTTGCACGGCCAAACTGGACGAGATCAAAAGCTGTACGCCCGTGGGAATCGTGCTTTCGGGAGCGCCCTGGTCGGTCTATGACAAGGACGCTCCGCCTGCCGACTCACGCATCTTCCAGTTGGGCGTGCCGGTGCTCGGGATCTGCTATGGATTGCAGTTCATGGTGCACACGCTCGGCGGCAAGGTGCGCCCCGCCGACAAGCGCGAGTACGGCCACGCCGAAATCGACATTGTTTCCGACTCGATTCTGTTTCAAGGACTGGCCAAGAAACTTGCGGTCTGGATGTCGCACGGGGACGAAGCGCTCGAACTGCCGCCGGGCTTCGAGTTGATGGCCAAGACTCATTACGCGGTGGCCGGCATTCAGAACACGGCAAAGAAGTGGTACGCGGTGCAGTTCCATCCCGAGGTCCACCACACGCCGCAAGGCACGCAGATGCTAAAGAATTTCGTCTTTCAGATCTGCGGCGCGAAATCTACGTGGACTCCGCAACGCTTCATCGCGTCGACCATCGAACAGGTGAAAGAGCGGGTGGGCAATGGACGCGCCATCTGCGCGCTTTCCGGCGGCGTGGACTCGTCGGTTGCGGCGGTGTTGGTCGACCGCGCTCTGCGCGACGCCAAGGGCAAGTCGCGGCTCACTTGCGTTTTTGTGAACAACGGCGTGCTGCGCAAGAACGAATTCGAGAAAGTGCAGAAGGCGTTGCGCGACAAGCTCAATCTGAATCTGGACGCGGTCGATGCGACCGACCGCTTTCTGGGAAAGCTTAAGGGCGTCAACGATCCAGAAAAGAAACGCAAAATTATCGGCAATGAATTCATCAAAGTGTTCGAGAAAGAAGCCCGACGCATCGAGAAGACCGAGGGCAAGGTCAAGTGGCTGGTCCAGGGGACACTCTATCCCGATGTGATCGAGTCGCGTTCGGTGCGTGGACCCTCGCAGGTCATCAAGTCGCATCACAATGTCGGCGGCCTGCCCGAAAAGATGAAACTGAAGTTGATTGAGCCGCTGAAAGATCTGTTCAAAGATGAAGTTCGCAAGATCGGCCGCGACCTGGGTATGCCCGAAGAAATCCTGCAGAGGCAGCCGTTTCCCGGGCCCGGTCTCGCGGTGCGAGTGCTGGGAGAGGTAACGCCCGAGCGGCTGGCGCTGCTGCGCGAATGCGACGACATTGTAGTCAGCGAAATCAAAGAGGCTGGTCTCTACAATAAAATCTGGCAATCGTTTGCTGTGCTGCTGCCGGTGATGTCCGTCGGCGTTATGGGCGACATGCGGACTTATGCCTACACCTGCGCGGTCCGCGCCGTCAGTTCGGAAGATGGGATGACGGCTGATTGGGTTCCGCTTCCCCACGAAGTGCTGAAAATTATCTCTACGCGGATTGTGAATGAGGTGAAGGGCGTGAACCGCGTGGTGTATGACATTACGTCGAAGCCGCCGGGGACGATTGAGTGGGAGTAGCAGCTTCTAGCTGTTGGCTCCTAGCTTCTTGCCAGACGAAGATCATGTAGCGACAGCCGCCCGCGGCTGTCCGCCGAGCACACCTCGGCAGGGGTTGCGTTGCGCGGATGGCGGGCAATTCGAAGCTCGAATCGGGAAGGGCACGAGTTCCACTCGTGCCGTACCGAGCGCCTTGCGGGCTCTTTATCGACGCTTTTCGGCACTCCTGGAAGTCGTGCCCTTCCTTCGGTACTTTGCCCAAGAGCGTAAGAATCTTCATTCGTCCCGGTGGACGGTTTCCATCGAAAATGCGGGAAGGCACACCGCGATGTATTCCGCGCCGCCATCTTGTGGGGTGGAGTAGCGGATCCATTCGCCGGCGTGGGCGATGACTGCCTGTCCAGCGCTAACGTCGAGCGTGCCGCGTTCGTGTTCGACGCGGAGCATTCCCTTCAGCACGATCGTGAACTCGTCGAACTCGGGGGTCTGGCCGGGCTCGAGCCACCCTTCTGGACTCCGCATGTGGGCGACGCTGGCAGCCGAGGTCTTCGTGTTGACGCGGCCGACGTATTCGTCGATGAGTTTGGGTTTGTTGCCGGCGGATTGGATTCGCGTGGGTTCGTGGATGAGTGTGGGCATAGAGTTCGGGCTTCCGGCGCTCGGCTTGCGGCTTTCGGTCGCGGGATTAAGAGTACAACAAAGCTTTTATCGCAGGGGTTGAGAAGGGGCGCGGAGTACGCGGAGAAAGGCCGGAACGGAGAAGGGATCACGCTAGACCAGGATGTGCCACGGAACGACGGCGCGCTTGTGCCGGAGGCAAGACGTAGCAAGCTACAGCTCCACGGATGAGGAGTTAGATCTGCCGAGCTTTGCTCGGCTGGACAGCCAGGGGCGGCTCCCCACATGAACCTTATCTACTCTCCTTGCTATCTATTGTCCTTGCTTTTTTCTTTAATTTCGTCCTTTCGGCGATCAGGCTGCTAAAAACGTTAGGAGTGATCACTCCCACAACAGGCGCCGGTCCCGAGCCATTCGGGTTAGCTTACCAAAGCGCCATGGCTTTCGGATGTCCCAGCGGTCCCTGGCCAGCAGGGGAGGTTGCGGCGGCCGCGAGTTTCCCTAGGACTAACGCTGCGCCACACCCGGTACCTATGCTCTCCAAATTAGACAGAATAGAAATCTCAGTGAAGGTTGTTCGTCACATATGCAATGAGAATCTGTGGAAAACCGAAGAGCCGAGCCTTTGTTACTTCCTCTCCGGTTTTCCACTTCTCCTTAGGGGCACGGATAGGGTGTGCCCGGAGTCGCCGGTATTCCGGGGATTGTCGTTGAAGGTCCGGGAACGCCATCCGGCCCGGGTATTCCGGGGATCACGGTGTCGGGCGTCCCCGGAGTGCCGGGTGTGTAGCAAGTTCCATGATCCGTATTCGTCGGTTGTGGAGGCGCAACTGGCCTCTGCGCGGTCGGCTGCACGGCTACCGGCTGTTGTTCAGAGTCACGAACGGCATCGGCCGCCTGAGGTTCCTGCAGGGACAGCGGCTGCGGCAGCACCATCTCGACGGGTGTTCCTACGTTGAGGAAAAAATTGTGGGAGCTCGCGAGCAGCACGAGCGATGCTACGAAGCCGACAGCGCCGCCGATACCCGCTCCGATGATCGCGTCTTTTGCTTTGGTGCCGAAGACAGGCGTGGTTGTCGAGGTGCAAAAGGGTGGTCCCCCGATGCACCCGGGGGGAAAGTTGGAAGTGATTTCAGATTGCGCCTGCCCGACAGAGTGGCCGATTAGCGCGCCCACCCCGGCGCCGGCCGCAGGCAGGGCGACAAAACCAATCGTCCGCCCCGGGCCCGGATCTTTCAGGGCGTAGCCTTCATCGCTTTCGAGGATGAGTGGCCCAGAGACAGGAGCGACGTAGCCGTCGGGGAAAGTAATTGACATGGATTGAAGATGAAGTTCCGCGCGACCGCGTTTTTGTTGGACCTTGTCGACCTTGCCTTGCACAAATGTTCCCGGCGGAATCACCATTGCGTTTCCGGAATTGACGGGCGAAGTTATCTGGGCATAAATGTCGTCTCCACGGCGCATCGATCTGCTCTGGATATCGTGCGTAAGCACTAGAGCAATTCTGGTTCCGGCGGGAAGCGTCACCGTAGTCGAGGGGAGCGCCGCCGACGTTGAGGGTGGTTGGGGTTGAGAATGATCCTGAGCTATGCAGGTGATCGTGAAGACTAACGCGGTGAATGCAGCGAGTGATTTTTTTGCGATTGTCCCAGCCAGAGTCAGAAAGGTCGAAACGGGGTAACTGCTGGGGTATACCATTTGCTACCTCCTGCCGAAAGCCCGTGAGCTGCAGCCCTCGATCTGTGGACCTCGGAAGCGGATCGGCTCCCACTGGCTTAGACCCGCGCGCTAGCACAAAGTATCTTTTTCGTGCGTAAAGGTTTGCAAAAAGACGGTAGGGAATTGTAAAGGCTGGGCGGATCACGTCGTAGAGACGTAGCTGGCTACGCCTTGCCGGCAGCGCGCCTCTAGACAATGCCGTTACCGACGATCGCGGCAAAGAACGTTGCGAGCAACTTCTCTACGAAACTTTTTCCGCGACCCAGCGCGAGATGGCCGTGACCATCTTGCGCGGGGCGAAAGGCACGGATTGCGCCAGCAACCAGTTGTGCGCGCCGGATATGGCCAAGGTGCGGCCCTCCATTAGAGCCCGATAGCCATCGTGGGCGACTTTCTCCGCGCTCATCGCGCCTAGCTTTTTGAACAGCCGCGAATTCTCCGTGCCCGCGCGCTGGGCGAAGCCGGTGTGGGTTGCGCCCGGACAGAAGCAGGTCATGGTGACGCCGGAGCCGCGCAGTTCGTTGGTGATCGCTTCCGAGAACGAAAGCACGTATGCTTTGCTCGCATAGTAGACGGCCATGAGCGGGCCAGGCTGGAAAGCCGCGGTGGAAGCGACATTCATGATGCGGCCGGCGCGGCGCTGCAGCATGGGTGGCAAGAAGAGTCGTGTGAGTTCGGTGAGTGCGGCGATGTTGAGTTGGATCTGGCCCTGGATCTCTTCTTCGGGCATCTGGGCGAATTCGCCGTAGGCACCGAAGGCGGCGTTGTTGATGAGGATATCGATGGGAGTTTTCTCGCTTTGCAGCCGGTTGAACAGAAATTTCGGAGCTAGTGGCGTGGCCAGATCAAGCGCAATGGTCTGCACCGTAACCCCGTGCGGCTCTAGTTCGGTCGCGACTTCGGTGAGTTTGTCGGCGCTGCGGGCGACCAGCACCAGGTTGTGATGATCGCGGGCGAAGAGTTTGGCTAGTTCGTATCCGATGCCGCCGGAGGCGCCGGTGATAAGGGTGGTCATCGGGGTATTTTAGCGGCGATCGGTGGGGTACGAAGTGAAAGCTACTACGCAATTACTCAGCCCGGCCGCATTCGTCCGGAGGCCACTCGCTTCGCATAGCGGGACGGACGAATGCGTCCGTCCCCACATGTTTCTATTTCCTACGCGTGGACCAGTTCCACGCCGTAGATGGAATGCCAACTGGTGGCGGCTTTTAATTTGTCGTTGACGTTGTGGATGTTTTTTACGCCTTCGGTTTCGAGCCACTTGCGGAAGGCGGCTGCGCCTTGTTTCGCGTAGATCGGGATGCCATCTTTCCAGGTGGCGCGGCCGCAGAGGACGCCGTTGAACTTCACGCCGGATTCTCCGGCTAGTTCGAGAGTTTCGCTGAACTCGGCGTTGCTTACGCCTGCCGACAAATAAATGAACGGCTTGGTCGCGACGTTGGCGGCTTTGTGGAACAACTCTATGGCTTCCTGTTTGGAGTAGGCCTTCTGTCCGCCGAATGACTTGGTGCCTTCGACGAACTTCATGTTTACCGGAACTTCAACTTTGAGCACGTCGACGCCGTAACGGTCTTTGCTGAACTCGCGCATGCTCTCGGTGACGATATGCGGCTTCTTTTTGGCGTAGTCGAGACCCTTCTCGTCCGCGCCCTCCTGGTAACCGACAAATTCCAGGAAGAAGGGAATGTCGTTGGCGCGGCATTCGTCGCCGATGCGCTCAACCCATGCGTGCTTCTTGTCGTTGACGTCTTTGGGATCGTCGGGGGTGTAGTAGAGCAGAATTTTCACGCAGTCGGCGCCGGCTTCTTTCAGGCGGCGGGCCGACCAGTGGTCGAGCAGATCGCCGAGGCGGCCGGGGCCGGTCTTGTCGTATCCAGTCTTTTCATAGGCGAGCAACAAGCCTGCATTTTTAGCGCGGCGCTTGGAGGCGGGCAGTCCCCACTCGGGGTCGAGCAAGATGGCCGAAGCATGAGGCGTGAGAACTTCGGTGACCAGGATTTTGAATTCTTCCATCATGGCGTCGGTAATGTCCCCGCCTTTCTCCTTGGCGAGAGACTTTTGTAGGGAGCCGCGCTGGTCCATGGCGGCGGCGGCGATGATGCCGCGTTCGTTCGAGACTTTCTTGAGGCCGGCAAGTTTGCCGGGGGTGATTTTCATAGGATCCTCCAGAATTGCAGAATCAGAATTGCGCTGTGAAGATGAGTGCGCGGAACGGATTATTGTAAACCAAGCGGGCCGAAGAATCGGCGCAGGAGTTGCTATCCAGTCCAGTTCTGAATCTTTAGCCCGCGCACGCGGCGGAATTCCTTCTCGTTATTGGTTACCAGCGTAAGGCCTGATGCCAAGGCATGAGCCGCGATCCAGAGATTGTTGTTGCCGATCATCTGGCCCTTCGACCCCAGTTCGGCGCGAATTGCTCCGTAGGTTTCCGCTGCACTCTCGGGTAAGGCGAGCGCAGGAAGCGACCTGCTCAACTCGCGTAATCGCTCCAGGGCAGACTCGCGCTGCGAGCTTTTCAGGGCTCCATACAAAAGTTCGCCATAGGCGATGACCGAAATAGCCGCCTCGCCGGCCCGAAGCCGGGAGAAACGACGAAGTACCGCGTCCGGTCGGTTCTGACGAATGTAGATCACGAAGTTCGCGTCGAGCAGGTAGCGTGTGTCCATCTACAAGCCTTCGCGTTCCTGTGGAAGATCCGTCTTGCGATCCGGGAGTTCCAAGTCATCGGGCAAGCCCATGATCAGGTCAAAGACGTGTGCCAGATTGACGGACTTTTCCCGCAAAACAACTTCATTGCCCCGACGGAAAATCTCCACTTCCTTGCTCTTGAACCGGTATCGCTTGGGCAGCCGCACCGCCTGGCTATTGCCGGAGCGAAATACCTTTGCCGTAGCCATGAAGCTCCCTTGTATATACGCAAAGTATATACGGTATTCCGGGGTTGAGCAATCGAAAGGGAAACATGTGGTATGACCAGTCTCGGGCTCACACGCGCCGAGACTTGCATCCTGTAACCTAAAATCTCGGAGATCAATCATAAAAACGAAAGGCAGTTACGCCACCATGGCAATTGCAACCATTAATCCCTCCACCGGAGAAGTAGTCAAAACCTTCCAGCCGCTTTCAGACGCTGAGATTGAGAAGAAGCTGCACCTTGCCGTCGGCGCGTTCAAGGCTGAGCGCAAGACGCCGTTTGCTACGCGCGCGAAACGCATGCTGAAAGCGGTGGAAATTCTGGACCGGGACAAGGATAAGTTTGCTCACCTGATGACGCTGGAGATGGGCAAGCCGTACAAGGCTGCCGTGGCCGAGGCGGTGAAGTGTACGACGGCGTGCCGCTACTATGCCGAGAATACCGAGCGGTTTCTGGCTGACGAAGCGGTGGAGACTGGAGCGAAGAAGAGCTTCATACGATATCTCCCGATCGGGCCGGTGCTGGCGGTGATGCCGTGGAATTTTCCTTTCTGGCAAGTGATTCGATTTGCGGCGCCGGCGCTGATGGCCGGCAATGTTGGGTTGTTGAAACATGCTTCGAATGTGCCGCAGTGCGCGCTGGCGATTGAGAGCATCTTCCTCGAAGCTGGTTTCCCTGAAGGCGTGTTCCAAACGCTGCTGATTGGCTCGGCGCAGGTGGATGCGCTGCTGAACGATTCGCGGGTGGTGGCGGCGACGCTCACTGGCAGCGAGCAGGCTGGGATTCAGGTCGGCATTGGAGCGGCGAAGCGGATCAAGAAAGTTGTGCTGGAGTTGGGCGGGAGCGATCCGTTTATCGTAATGCCGAGCGCGGATCTGGATGCGGCGGTGAAGATGGCGGTAGAGGCACGCGTCATCAATAATGGGCAATCTTGCATTGCTGCGAAGCGGTTTATTGTTGCCGAGCCGATCGCGGCGGAGTTTGAGCGGAAGTTTGTGGAGCGCATGGAGAGTCTGAAGATTGGCGATCCGTTTGACGAGAAGACTGAACTGGGTCCGCTGGCTACGGCTGATGCGGTTACTGCGCTCGATGCCGATGTGCAGAAGACGGTGAAGGCAGGAGCGACGGTGCTGACTGGCGGACATCCGCTGAAGGGAAAGGGAAATTTCTATGCGCCCACAGTATTGACCAACATTCCGAAAGGTTCGCCCGCTTATGGTGAGGAACTCTTCGGCCCGGTGGCTTCGATCTTCCGGGCGAAGGATCAAGATGAGGCGATCCGCATTGCCAACGATGTTCGCTTTGGACTGGGTGCTAGCGCGTGGACGAACGACGATACCGAGCGCGAACGCTTCATCAATGAACTGGAAGCGGGGATGGTGTTCATCAACAAGATGGTCGCTTCCGATCCGCGCATTCCGTTTGGCGGGGTGAAGCATTCGGGCCATGGGCGGGAGTTAGGAGCTCACGGCATTCGCGAGTTTGTGAATGCTAAAACTGTTTGGATCGCGTAGAGGCGTGTCTGCTGCATTAATTCTCAACGAGTGCAATTGCGTGGTATCGACAGCTACCCCCGGCAGGTCAGTCCTTGGCATGCGAAGTACTGAACTTCGACCCGGCAACGAACCACCTTCCCTTGTCCGAGTCCATCTGGTCTAGTTGAAAAACGAACCCACAGCCGCCATCGATCTGGAGCATGCGAGTCCTGAAATAATAGCTACCGCCTGGCTCTGCCTTCAGTGAGTGGACCGAAACTCTAGGGCCCGTATCGCGAAATCCGCAGCGCCCTCCCGGTGGAAGAGAGGATTGCCGCCTCGCGCAGAGATGGTATTCACGGGTTCGATGGACACGAAGAAATATCTTCCACTGAAACGTCGACATATCACCCATGGGCAGTTTGTTTGAGTCAACGCCCGAGACTCGAGGAATTGTTTTCGGTCGAGGGGGTGGCTTTTCTCACATGTTTCGTGGCTATTGCCTCAGCGTTAACGCTTGCAGCACGGCCTGCTGCTTGGCGATTAGAGTCTGCACGCCCTGGCGGGCGTAGGCGATCATCTTGGCCAGTTGTTGGTCGTCGAAGACCTGGTGCTCCGCGGTCGCCTGCACTTCCACTAGTTTGTGTCCGGCGGTCATGACGAAGTTCATGTCTACGTCGGCGCGGGAGTCTTCTTCGTAGGAGAGGTCGAGAAGGATTTCTCCGTCCACGATTCCCACGCTTACGGCGGCGACAAAATCTTTGAGCGGAACGGACGTTAGCGTTCCTGAGTCGACCAATTTCTCCAGGGCGAGGCCGAGGGCCACCAATGCTCCGGTGATGGAGGCGGTGCGGGTGCCGCCGTCGGCTTGAATGACGTCGCAGTCGATCCAGATGGTGCGTTCGCCGAGGCGCGTGAGATCCGTCACCGCCCGTAGAGACCGGCCGATCAGGCGCTGGATTTCGTGGGTGCGTCCGCTCTGGCGGCCCTTGGAGACTTCGCGCGGAGTGCGCGTCAGGGTGGCGCGGGGGAGCATGCTGTATTCGCTGGAGATCCATCCTTTGCCGGAGTTGCGCATGAACGATGGGACGGTCTCTTCGATCGAGGCGGTGCAGATCACGCGGGTGTTTCCTACTTCGATCAGCACGGAACCTTCGGCGGTGGAGATGAAATCCGGGGTGAGGACGACGGGGCGGAGTTGGTCGGGAGAGCGGTTGTCGGAGCGATAGAACATTTGTTTGTGATTGTAAATGATGAGGTGAGAGCGGCCTGTGCTTGGGGCTTCCGGCTACCGGCTTTCGGCCCTTCGCCCCTAGTCGTTGGCATCCGATGTCCCAAAGAATCCGGAAGCCGAAAAACGGAAGCCAGAAGCCGCCTTCCTACTGCGCGGATTGAAGTTGCGTGGCGAGCTGGTTTACTGCGGTGACGTCGTAGAAAGAGGAGAGGTCGGCGTGGCCGGCGAGGGTGTCGCGTTCGTTTCCGTCCACCAGGATTTTTACTTTTTGAATGCCGGGAGTATTGGCGGAAATGGTATGGATCAAGGATGTAATGGTCAGTTCTTCCACCAGGACGCCGGAGCGGTGTTTGTCGGCGAAGGCGGAGTTGAGATCGATGACTGCAACTCCGGGATCGACCAGGAAGACGGCGCGGACTTCGGCCCCGGCGCCGAGGACGTGGGGCGAGGACTTGTCGAGGTACAAGGAGAGGAGGGCGCGGAGAAGTTCTTCGGCGCGCTGCTGGCGTCCGGAAGGCATGGGAATCTGAGCCGACTCGGCGCGCAGGCTGCCGTCATTGTCGTGCGCGACGAACAGAGTGACTTGCTCGCTGGGTCCGGCTATGGGGGGCGCCAGTGGGCGAGTGTCGGTGGACGCGACCGGCGTGGAGGCAGCTGTCTTCCGCATGTGCCAGGCATAGCCCGTCAGGGCCAGAACTGCGATCAGCAGGACTGCGATTGCGATCAAGAGGTGCCGGGGGATCATTGCGCGGCTCCGAGCTGGTCGCGGGTGGCGGCGATCGCGGTGGCGACGGCGCTGGTGACGAGTTGCTGGTAGTCAGGTGCGGTGAGTTGAGAGGAATCGGGCCCCTGGGGTGCGACTTCGACGGCGATAGCGGCTCCGATGACGTTGTTCAGTGGGCGCAGAGGGGCTGCTAAGGTGCGGACGGGGATCTGGCGTCTTTGCATTTCGGCGGCAACCGCGTTGGCAGCGCTCTGGCTTAGCGGCAAGGACGCGTGCTGGGCGGAGGTCCAGGAGCGGAAGGTTCCACGATCCTCGCCGCCGAAGGGGAGAAGTGCGGTGTAGACGCGCACGCCACGCCCGTTGGACGCGGCGTGCAGTGAGATATAAATCGCAGCATGACCGGCATTGGCGAAGCTAGCGCGTTGGTCGAGCGAGAGGTTGGCGTCGGAATCGCGCAGCACCAGTGTGGGGATTCCGCGGCTCTCGAGTTCCTGGCGGAGACTCCGGGCTAAGGCCACGGTGACGTCTTTTTCGAAGAGCGTATTGCTGAAAGTTTCTCCGAGATCATCGCCACCGTGGCTTGCGTCGACTACAGCGAAATAATGGCGTCCAGGCGCGATTGTCACGGGCTGGGGAGCCGAGGCTGCGGGGGTGGGTGGCGCTGTGCCCAGTGGAGGCGCTGTCGATCCAATCTGGTTTGAGCTCGGTGTGGGCGCGTTCGCAGCCGCGGATGCGGCGGTCGGGGAAATCGTCACTGTGCGGCCGTCGGTGCTGAAAGTGGCGATCACGGGAAGGGAGGCGTTTACCGTAACTACCGCAGCGCCGTTGCCTTCACTGTAAATAGCTGAGGGAATGGCTTTGCTGCCGAAAGTTAGCGTGGGTGAAGCGGGCGCAACCAGCGGTTCGCGGGAAAAAGTCATGCGCAGTGCGCCCGGTTCGGTGGCGATGCTGGGATTGACCGGGGACGTGAAATGGAAGATCAGGCGCGGTGGACTGTCGGCGGTCAAGGATGCGGTGAAGTGAGTGGCCACGCTGCCGATGAAGAGGCGTCCGGAGTCTTCGTGCAGGGTGGCGGGGCCGCCCAGGAAGCGCGGCAGCAGGGAAGTGAGTGAAGCGACGGGGACCAGTCCGCGATTATTTTCTTCGAGAAATCTGCCGCCGAGATCGGCGTCGCGGCCCTGCACGCGGGCGTGGTTTTTGCCCACTTGGAAATCGCCTTCCACGTTGTTGTAGCGCAGACGCCAGCCCCACTTCTCGGACTTGGCGCTGACTTTGCCCAGGGGTTCGAGCACTTCGAGCAGGCCGACATATTGGCGTCCTTCGCGCTGCACTGTGGGGAGGGAATAGTTGGCCGCGACGGAGTAGACGGAAAGATGCTTCTCGGACGGGGCGCCGGAGAGGACAGGAGAAAACATCACGACGAGAGAGCAGGCTGCGATTATCGATGTGGCCTGCCAGCACGGGTGGGACGCCCCCGGGACAGCCGGCGGGACACCGGCGCTACGCGCGCTTGGCTTGGGGCTAGTCCAAGGCATAGGCGGTTAGGCCGCTGAGCAGCTTGGGGTAGAAATCGGTCGATTTTTGCGGCATGACTTCGCCGGCGAGGGCTATGTCGCGCACCTGCGCTACTGGGCAGGGATTCATCAGGAATGCGATGTTGGCCGCGCCTTTGCGCACTTGCTCCAGGGCTTCGGAGGCATCGCGCAGGTAAGAGAGGTTCTGTTGGTTGCGAATCGAGTCTTCGGAAAGCTTGAGCACGCCTTCCAGCAGGCATTTGTGCAGTTGGACAACATCGAGCGTTTGCTGACGCGGCGACAGACCCGCAAAAAATTTTGCGCCAGCTGCCTTTGGAGAATGCAGTATGAAGGCGCGGTTAGCGGTCACCGCCAATAGAGCTGTGCCGGCGCGGCCCTTCTCGCGCAATAGCGCGGTGGCGCGGGCGCCATCGAGCGCCGCGTCGATTTCTTCAACGGCAAAAAATTGGCTCGCCTTTTTCTGAAACTCTTCCGCCGAGAATGAGTCCAGCGAATGCACGACGCGATGCGTGGGCAGCACCAGCAGTCCAGGATCGTTCATGTTGACCAGCGTCATCATGACGAACTCGTAGGGAGCTTGAGGATTCGAACCTGTTCCGGCTGCGGCGCGGGATTCGTTGCGAAAGTTAAGAGCGGTTTCGTAGCGGTGATGGCCGTCGGCGATAACCAGCTTCTGGTCGCGCATCTTTTTCTGAACGGAGGAAATCACCGCGGGATCGGAGATCTGCCAGACTCGATGGGCGACGCCGTATTCGTCGTCTACTTCAATCGTGGGGGCGGTGGCGGGCTTGAGCAGGGAAGCGATCTCGCCGGAATCTTCATAGAGCAGAAAAAGTTGCTCGTAATGGGTGCGGGTGGCGCGGAGCAGGTCGAGGCGATCGGCCTTCGGCTTCGACAGAGTCTGCTCGTGGCGGAAGACTACCTTGGCGGAATAGTCTTCCAGGCGGCCGAGGGCGATGAATCCCCGGCGCTCGAACTTGCTGCCCGACGGGGCAGTGAAGGTCTGGGAGTAGACGTAGATCGAAGGTTTCGAATCCTGGCGGAAGATGCCGTCGGCTCGCCATTGGCGGGCATAAGCGGCGGCCCGGGTGTAGAGGTTATTCTTCGCGTTGTTTTTATCGTTATCGCTAGGTTCGCGGCGGCCCAGAATGATGCGCACCAGGTTGTAGGGGCTGGCGGCGTAGTAGCGGTCCTGCATCGCGGGCGTGATCTTGTCATAGGGCTGGGTTACGACCTGCGCGGCCGGAACTCGTTGCGGGTCATAGCGGAGAGCGCGAAAGGGATGGAGGTCTGCCATGGAAACTTTTGATTGTAACAAGATAGCGGCAGTCATCGCGGAAATGGGGTGAAGCCGGAGTGCCCCCCTTTCTCGCATCTTTGCGAGAAGCGGGATTTTATGATCATTCGTCCCAGACACGGGTTTAGCTCACGGTTTACGATTGCCAATGCTCGCCTGGCCGGACTCGCGCGGAGACCCAATCCGGTGGAACAGCCCATTTCTCGCAAAAGAGGCGAGAAATGGGGCACCCAACGCCTTCGATCCCGGCGGGATGCCCCCCAGACCAACTGAGGAGGCAACCCCTTTCCTATAAAAGGACAACCAAAAGTACGGTTCTGCAAGTTGTCTCTGAGATTTGACAAAAACCCTTGCGCTGCGAGACGGAAGCTGTGCTAACATCCGCCTCATTGAGGTATTTATGGCCCGCCTGCGTAGCGATGATGGGCGCTGGTCATCTCACCCGATGGCCGTCGTTCGATGTGGCTGTCTGGTTCTCCCCTGGGACCCGACGAAACCCCGCCTGTGCAAAAAACCCAATTTCACGAGCGCTAGTTGGCTCTGGTTCTCGCTTGCTCTGGTTGGGCTAGCCTGCCTGGCCGTTCCTGCGTTCGGGCAAACCGACGTGAATGACGTTCATGTGCAGCCGCGGGAAGTGGACAAACCTCCCGAAGCTCCGAAGCCGGAGTTATTGGCCACCACGACGGAGCTGAGTGCGCACGTGCGTCCGCTCAAGGTTGACGTGGACCTGGTGCTGGTTCCGGTGACGATCACTGACCCGATGAATCGTCTGGTGACGGGTCTTGATAAGGTCAACTTCCAGCTCTTCGAAGGCAATGCGTCGCAGGAGATTCGAACCTTCTCCAGTGAGGACGCGCCGGTGTCGCTGGGCGTGATCTTCGATTCCAGCGGAAGCATGGCCAGCAAGATGGACCGCGCGAAAGATGCGGTCATCGAGTTCTTCAAGACGGCGAATCCGCAGGATGAGTTTTTCATGATCACCTTCAACGACGAACCGGAGGCGGTCAGCGACTTCACCAATTCCGTGGACGAGATCCAGAACAAGCTGGTGTTCGCGGTGCCCCGGCGCCGTACCGCGCTGCTGGACGCCATTTACATGGGCATCAGCAAGATGCGGCAAGCCAAGTATCCCAAGAAGGCGCTGCTGATCATCTCCGACGGAGGCGATAACCACAGCCGCTACACCGAGGGCGAGATCAAGTCGCTGGTCAAGGAGGCCGACGTGATGATCTATGCCATCGGTATCTACGACCGTTACGCTTCCGCGATGGAAGAACGGCTGGGCCCGCAGCTGTTAAGCGAGATCACGGAACTGACCGGGGGGCGGGCGTTTACGATCGATAATCCCAACGACCTGGGAGACGTTGCCACCAAGATTGGAGTTGAGCTGCGCAATCAATATGTTCTGGGATATCGCCCGACGAAGGTGGTACGAGACGGCAAATGGCGTAAGATAAAAGTGAAGTTGATGCCACCGAAAGGATTGCCGCCTCTAAGGGTGTATGCCAGGACGGGATATTACGCGCCTGCGGAATAGGGTCGCGAGGGTTCTTCTCTTCACGTTGCTGATTGGGACCGTAGTGCGGATGGCGGTGCCCGCCTGGTCGCAATCGACTGCGCCTCCGCAAGACACCAAGCCCGCGACGCCTCCCTCTACCTCTCCATCTTCAACTTCGGCTCCCTCATCTGCCACGCCGCCTGCACCACAGCAAACGCAGCCGAAGAAGGACAATCAAGACAAAGATCTCAACGACCAGGGAGTTTTCGTCTTCCGTAAAGACGTGGACGAAGTCCTGCTGCATGCCTCGGTCATCGACGACAAGCAGCACATTGTTACAACGCTCGACCGCAACGCCTTTACCGTGTTCGAAGACGGGAAGCCGCAGAACATCATCTCGTTTCATCATGAGGACATTCCGGTGTCGATGGGAATCCTGATCGACAATTCGGGGTCGATGAGGGAGAAGCGGAACAAGGTGAACCAAGCCGCGCTCAATCTGGTGCGGGCCAGCAATCCGAAAGACGAAGTCTTCATCGTGAACTTCAACGACGAGTACTATCTCGATCAGGACTTCACCAATGACCTGCTGAAACTGAAGGAAGCGCTGGACAAGATCGACGCCCGGGGTGCCACCGCACTCTACGATGCGGTTGTGGCCTCCGCCGAGCATCTGAAGCGGAATGCGCGCCTGGAGAAAAAAGTATTGCTGATTGTGACCGACGGCGAGGACAACGCCAGCAATGAGACTTTGGAGCAGGCCGTGAAGCAGTTGCAGGAAGAGAATGGGCCGTCGGTGTATGCCATTGGAATTCTCGGGGATGAGGAACACCCCAAACGCGCCAAGCGGGCGCTCGAGATTATCGCGCAGCGCACGGGCGGGATCGCTTTCTTTCCCAAGTCGCTGGATGAAGTCGACGCCATCAGCCGGACCGTCGCGAGCGATATCCGGAGCCAGTACGCCATTGGCTTTAAGCCGACCAATCCTCGGGGGAATGGCGGTTTCCGGCAGCTTCGCGTCGAGGCCAGGGCCAAAGGGCACGGCAAATTGATGGTGCGCACTAAAAGCGGGTATTACGCGGGGGGGAAGTCGGGAGCGGCGGGGAGCAAGTGAGCCAAATCAAAGAGCCCCTACGCGAGTTAGGTACTAGCCGAAGAGTCCCAGGTCTCGCAAAAGACGCGAGACCTGAGGCACCCTAACGTGACCCTCGGGCACCCGCAACGTCTCTATCCCGAACTAGTGATTCTCCAGCAACTGCGTGGCTGATTCGATTAGCGACGATTCTTCTTCCAGCGCTTTTGCTACACGCACAATCTCTTGTTCCGCTTCGGCATATCTTTTTTGTTCGATGCCTTCGCGGACGCTGGGGACCGTTTTTACGCCGTATCCGCTGTAAACTCCGGGAGCATAGAGCAGGTGCTTGTACCAGGGACGACGCGGCAGACCGTCGTCGTTGGTCATCTTTCGTTCGCTCTCGATGAGCCGCTGGTTCAGGGCACGCAACGACTCTACCTGGCTCTGGTCGAGGCTCGCTTGCACCTTCGATAGCGCTTGCCGGTAGTGCTCCGCGCTGCGCGCCAGCGCTTCCGCCGCGTTCTGCATGGGGGCGAAATTCATGTGAGCAGGAACTTCCTCCCGAGCTGGCGCGACGGTTGGACGGCGGGGATCGAGTGTCGCTTTGAATACGCCTTCGTCCAGTTCCTGATTGCGCTCGCGAATTTCCTCCTGTTTGTCGGCCAGCAGTTTTTCCAGATCTTTGGTGTACTTCTGAATCGTGTCCGCAAAATCCACGAAATCAAAAGGCAGGATTTGGGCGTCGGCGAGACGCATCACCGAGGTTCCGATCGTCTGCGAGAGGGCCCGGCCATAGACGAAGTCGACGTCGGAAAAATGGGTGTACCAGTAAAAGTCGTCGTAAATGGAGTGGTAGATGCCTTGTTCGTCCTCGCCGCCATACCCCAGGTCGAGGGTCGCGATACCGAGATGATCGAGGAATCCGGTAAAATCCGTGCCTGAGCCCAGGGCATTGATGCGGAGGTCGGGGCGCTGCCGAAGTTCTTTCCGGTCGTCGGCGGACTTGGCCTCGGCAATCTTCGACAATTGACGACGCTGCCACACGGTCAGCTTCGTCTCAGGGTCTTCGATGTCGCGGGCAACTGCGTTGATGAATTGTTCGAGCGTGTGGGAGCCGCCCATCTCGAGAACGCCTCGGTCGTTGCCGTCGCTATTGATGTAGACGGCTGCGTGCTGGCGTAACTCGTCGGCATGCGTCTCCACCCATTCCGTTGAGCCCAGCAGCATCGGCTCTTCGCCATCCCACGCACAATAGAGGATGGTCCGGCGCGGCTTCCATCCCTGCTTGAGGAGCAAGCCTAGCGCGCGGGCTTCTTCGAGCAGCGCAGACTGGCCGGAAACTGGGTCCTCGGCGCCGTTTACCCACGCGTCGTGGTGATTGCCGCGAATGATCCATTCGTCGGGCGCAATGCTGCCGGGAATTTTCGCGATGACGTCGTTGACGGGCTTCGTATCCCAGTTGAATTCGACTTTCAAATGAACTTTCGCCGGTCCCGGTCCCACGTGGTACGAGATGGGCAGACTCCCGCGCCAGTCTTCCGGCGCCATGGGACCTTTGAGCGCGGCGAGCAAAGGCTGGGCATCGCCATAAGAAATCGGGAGGACTGGAATTTTCGTGATGCTCTTCGCATCTTTCAGCGCGAGTCGCTTTGCGCCGGGCACGGCGCCAATGCCGGGAGTGAGCGGATCGCCGGGGCTCGACGAGGCAAAGTCCATCACACTTCCGCGCTGCACGCCGTCGGGATTGCGCATCGGACCTTTGGGAAAGACACCGTCGACCGTGTAGCCGTCATCCTTCGGTTCGGAATAGATCAGGCAGCCGACGGCTCCGTGTTCGGCCGCAACTTTCGGTTTCACCCCGCGCCACGAGTGGTAGTACTTGGCGATTACGATTGCGCCCTTCACCGAAATGCCGAGCCGGTCGAGTTTCTCGTAGTCTTCGGGCAGTCCGTAGTTCACAAAGACCAGGGGCGCGGTCACGTCGCCGTCGATCGAATACGCGTTGTAGGTGGGGAGCTGCTCGGACTTCTGATTCGAAGTAGGATCGACCGCGAGCGCCGGCTCTTCCAGCTTGGCAGTGAACCTAGTCGGCTCAATCATTTCCAGCACGCGCACCTTCGGCGTAGGGAACAAGACGTCGAAGGTTTCGATGTGCGCGTCGAATCCCCATTCTTTGAAGCGGGCTAGAATCCATTGGGCGTTGTCGTTGTCGTACGGGGACCCCACATGATGGGGGCGCGCGCTGAGGCGGCGCATGTATTCCTTCAGATTGGCAGGATCGGGGATCGCACGAAACTTCACCTCCCACTCGCGCTCGGCCTGGCTGGAGCGGGTCGAATAGCCCACTAGCGCGGTCTCCTCGGCGGCCACTAATAACGATGGAACAATGAGGTTGAAGATCAAGAGCAGGGCGGCGAAGCGTCGCATGCGATTCCTTTCGGGTTGAGGTGGGGAATTATAGCGTGAGAGACGAAAGTCCAGTCCAGTCCAGATCGTTACGAGTGCTATCAACAGCAGTCGACCTTCGCTCGACCAGGACAGCCGAGGGCGACTGTCCCACCTAGTCTTCCCCGCGCGATTGACGACGCTCCATGGTCCCTCGTACCCTGTAAGGTGACTTCAAAAACCTCTGAAATGTCCCACCTGCGCGTTGCCGACGACATCACCCAACTGGTCGGCGAAACTCCCATGTTGCAGTTGAAGCGCATGGTGCCGGCTGGCTCAGCGCAGATTTTCGCCAAGCTGGAATATCTGAATCCGGGCGGAAGCGTGAAAGACCGAGCGGCCGTGGGGATGATCCGGGGCGCGGAGCAGGAAGGAAAACTTCGGCCCGGCGGCACAATCGTCGAGGCCACGGCGGGGAACACGGGGATCGGCCTGGCGTTGATTGGCGTGAACCGGGGTTACAAAGTGCGACTATTTGTGCCCGAAGGTTATTCCGAGGAAAAAGTAACGATCATGCGCGCGCTCGGCGCCCAGGTGGTTCGTACTCCTGACGCCGAGGGCATGCTGGGCGCCATACGGCAGGCGAAGGAACTGGTGGCTGGCGATGCAACCGCATTCATGGCCGGACAGTTCGAAAATCTAGCCAATCCCGACTATCACTACGAGACCACGGCTCGCGAAATCTTCGAACAGATGGATGGACAAATCGATGCGGTGGTGCTCGGGTGTGGCACCTCGGGGACTTTTTCTGGAGTCTCTCGTTACGTGAAGGAGAAGTTACCGCGTGTGCTGGCGTTTGCTGTCGAGACGCAAGGATCGACACTAGGAGGCGGCCAGCCCGGACCACATAAGGTGGAGGGAATCGGCACCAGTTTCATCCCCAAAACTTTCGATCCGTCAGTATGCGATGAAGTGATGATGGTAATGGATGATGAGGCCTTCGACACAGTAAAGGCACTGGCCGCTAAGGAAGGAGTGCTGGCGGGGTCGAGCGGCGGGGCGGCGGTGTTCGCGTCGTTGAAAGTTGCAAAAAAGCTAGGTCCGGGCAAGCGCGTGGTGACGATTGTTCCTGATTCGGCGGAACGGTATTTGTCCAAGAAGATTTTTGAGGGCGGCGTTTAGCGGAGCAGATCTCGCGAGTTGAAATCCATGAAAAAAAATAAAGAACCAGGTTTTGCCACGCGCGCCATTCACTGCGGACAAGAGCCAGATCCATTGACCGGGGCCGTAACCGTGCCCATTTATCCCACCTCGACCTACGTTCAACAGGGCATCGGCGACCACAAAGGGTACGAATATTCCCGCGTGTCGAACCCTACGCGGACGCGGCTGGAGAAGAATCTGGCTGCCCTCGAAGGCGGTGTGGCAGCTCCTGTGTTTGCCAGTGGCATGGCAGCCATTAATGCGATTGTCAGCATGTTGAAGTCGGGCGACCACGTAGTGTGCGGCAACGATTTGTACGGTGGCACGCCGCGGCTGTTTAACAACGTGATGGCCGGATTCGGGCTGGAATTTTCTTACGTTGACACTTCCGAGGCGCGCAACGTCGAACGCGCTATTCGCAAGAGTACGCGGATGGTTTACGTGGAGACACCGACGAACCCTCTGATGCGGCTGAGCGATCTTGCGGCGATCAGTGAGATTTGCCGGCGCAGAAAAGTTTGGCTGGTGGTGGATAACACGTTCATGTCGCCGTACTTTCAGCAGCCGCTGGCGCTCGGCGCGGACATGGTCGTGCACTCGACGACGAAATTCCTGAACGGCCACAGCGACGGCTTGGGCGGAGTGGTGATTTGTGCGAAACAGCAGCACGCAGACAAGTTGGCGTTTCTGCAGAAGGGGGCGGGAGCGATTCTCTCTCCTTTCGAATGCTGGCTGGTGCTGCGCGGGGTGAAGACGCTAGCGGCGCGCATGGAGATTCACGATCGCAGCGGGCGCGTCGTCGCCGATTTTCTCTCGAAGCACAAGAAAGTGAAGGCGGTGTTCTATCCGGGTTTGCCGGATCATCCGCAGCATGCCCTTGCGCGGCGGCAGATGAGCGGCTTCGGATCGATGATTACGTTTGAGACCGGCTCTCTGAAGAACGCCAATACGATGCTTAAGAGAGTTCGTGTGTGCTCGCTGGGCGAGTCACTGGGCGGGGTGGAGACGCTCATCTCGCATCCCGCGACCATGACCCATGCCGCGCTGGGTGCGAAGGGCCGTAAGGCTATCGGCATCACCGACGGGCTGGTTCGAATCTCCGTGGGCATTGAGGATGTGGACGACATTCTCGACGATCTCGATGGCGCGCTCAATTCAATTTAGAAATTCTTCGCCACGGATTTCACGGATCAACGCCGCTAAACCTTGCGATGACTTCCAAAGGCAATCAATCTTCTTCCTACGAGTGGAATTCCGCCGTTTATCACCGCCTTTCCGGGCCACAGTTGAGTTGGGGCAAGAAGGTTCTGTCGCGATTGCGACTGCGCGGAGACGAAGTTGTGCTGGACGCGGGATGCGGCACCGGGCGGCTGACTGCTGAACTGCTCGACGCTTTGCCGCGCGGGCGAGTCGTCGGCGTCGATCTCTCGCAAAACATGTTGGGCACGGCCCGCGAACACCTCGCGCGCTATGGATCTTGTGTGGGCTTAATTGCTTGCGATCTCCTGCACCTACCTTTTGAAAGCAGGTTCGACGGAATCGTCAGCACGGCGGCGTTTCATTGGGTTCTGGATCACGACCGGTTGTTTGCTCACCTGCGGCGAGCACTGGTTCCGGGGGGATGGCTGGAAGCGCAATGTGGCGGAGGTCCGAACGTACTGACCTTGCGCACGCGTGCGAACGCGCTGGCCGCGAGTGCTAAGTTTGCATTGTTCTTTGCGGGCTTCCACGAGCCATGGCATTTTCCGGATGCGGAGGGTGCGGCAGACAGCCTGCGACGCTCTGGATTTGTTGAAGTCGAAACCTCGATCGAAGCGGCTCCCACGGTTCTGGAGGGCGCGGACCAGTACGACGAATTCGTGCGCAACATCATTTTACGGCGGCATCTGGAGAGCATTCCTTCGGAAGAACTTCGCGCAGAGTTCATGGCAGAGCTGACCAAGCAGAGTGCGGCCGATGATCCTCCGTTCTTGCTGGACTATTGGCGGCTGAATCTTCGCGGCCGGGCGGGCTAAAGCAATTTCCCGCAAGAATTGTGTTGCTGTCTGTAGAGTACCAACCCTGCGATTGACGTGGAACTCGCGCTGCGTCCACACTGGAAGATCATGGAAAAGGTTAGGGTCGGGATTTTATTCGGCGGGCGCAGTGGCGAGCATGAGGTTTCGCTGCTTTCGGCTGCGTCGGTTCTCAACGCGATTGATAAAGACAAATATGACGTCGTACCCATCGGCATCACCAAAGATGGCCGGTGGCTGACGGCGGAGCATGCCGAGAATCTGCTGCAGGGCAAACTCATGCTTGAGTCTAGGAGTCTCCGTGCGGGGGATCCGGAAACAACTTCATCGGCGGCAGTGCTGGCTCGGGGTGAAGCGGTGGTTGTGCCGCCGGAACCGATACATCGGCAGAGCGGTCTGGTGCCTTTCCAGAATGACGCGGCGATGTTTCGCCGCGCCAGCGACCGCGCCATCAATGTGGATGTAATTTTTCCCGTGCTCCATGGCACCTTTGGCGAGGACGGGACCATCCAGGGCCTGCTGGAACTTGCTGATATTCCCTATGTTGGCGCGGGCGTACTGGGCTCGGCGGCCGGGATGGACAAGGACATTATGAAGTCGTTATTCCTTGCCGCCGGGATCCCCATCGTAAAACACGTTACGATCCTGCGCAGCGCGTGGGAGAACGATCCGAAACAAGTTCAGAAACGCATCGAGAGCAAGCTCATTTATCCGGTGTTCGTGAAGCCGGCGAATCTGGGATCGTCGGTGGGCATCAGCAAAGCCCACAATCGCAAGGAACTGGGCCCCGCCATTGAAGAGGCGGCAAAGTTCGACCGCAAAATTGTGATCGAGCAGGGCGTAGGTGGAAAGAAAGAGAAGGCCCGGGAGATCGAGTGCTCGGTGCTGGGCAATGACGAGCCCTCGGCGTCGGTTCCGGGAGAAATTGTTCCAGGCAAGGAGTTCTACGACTATACGGCGAAGTACGTGGACGAAGGTTCGCAACTGATTATTCCCGCGAAGCTGACCAAGGTCCAAACGAAACGAGTTCAGGACCTGGCTATCGCCGCGTTCAAAGCGGTCGATTGTTCAGGATTGGCGCGGGTTGATTTCCTCATGGATCCGAAGACGGCGAGAATTTTCCTGAACGAAATCAATACCATGCCGGGTTTTACCGCGATCAGCATGTATCCCAAGCTGTGGGCCGCTTCTGGACTTGCCTACGCCGATTTGATCGACCAGCTGATTCAGCTCGGGATCGAACGACACGAAGACAAGAAGAAGAATCAGTACAGCCGGTGAAGAGAATTGATGATTGTTGATTTCTGATTGTTGATTGGAGAATCGTCCGCACTCTAATTATTTCTTTTGCGCCTCACACGCAAAGTTCGTCGCGGCATTGGTATCGCCGGTCCCTTTGTATTTTGCGACTTGCGGATACGGGCACAGCGGCCGCGTCATCGTGGCATCCTGATTGTCGTCACTCACGTACTTAGAGGCAGTAATCATGGTCGGCGCAGTTCCTTTTTCCACCCACTGTTCCAGAGCTGCATCCATGCTGTGCTGAGGATCGTTGCCGGTCATCTTGCCGACTTGCCCGAAGGAGTCCGGGCCGGGACCGCTGTCGCAGTGCTGCATTCCCGGCGCCATGTAAAGACGCAAGAATGAATCCGCATCGCGCTGGCCTATCTTTGCGACCACGCTCTCGTAATAATTGACGGTATTCGTCGCCGGAATCGCCGGATCATTCCAGCCGTGATACACAATCAGCTTGCCACCTCGATCCTTAAAAGGCTTCAGGTTTGCATCCGTCGCGTTCAGGGCGCTTGCCGTTTTCTCGCCCGCCGCGTTCATTCCTGCTTCGAGCGCGAATGTCTTGTAATCCCAGTTGGATTTTTCATACACCATGTTCGAGAAGTATCCGATGCCGAAAGATGCCATCAGGCTCTTCGCCGGAGCCGGGCCGAGGATCCAAAGTCCCCACCCGCCCTGACCGTTTTCCGCGCCAGGCAAATAGCCTGGGAATACTTCGCGGCCCTTTGTGTCGTGTGGACCGGCGTAGATCTTTTTCAGCACAGCGACCTGCGGTGGAGTCAAGCACTTTTCAGGATCACCGTCCGGCTTGCACTCGATCGTTGCTGGATCGAAGTGGCATTGTCTGGGATCGTTCAGAATCCCGTCGCGCACGCCATCGAGTTGGTCACATGCGGCAAGGACTGCCGCGGAGATTGTCGGAATCTTCGCCGGAGAGATGAAGCTCGCCGGATCAAGAGTCAGCGCTTGCGTGTCCCATGCAGCCGTCGATAGCAGCGCCGTCCAGTAATTTGCCGGAGCTCCAGCCAGAATGCCGTCATAATCCGCCGGATAGCGCTGCGCCTCCATCAACGCCTCGCGTCCGCCATCGGAACATCCCGCAAAGTAAGATCGCTGCGCAGCCTTTCCATAGAAGGTATGGACGACTTCCTTGGCGACACGCGTCATTTCATGAACTCCCCGATGACCGAAGTCGACGATCTTCTCCGGATGCCCTAACGCCCACGTCGCATCGATCGGAGATCCGGTGTGACCGGTATCCGTGCCCGTCGCCGCATATCCTTTGCTCACCGCCACGCCGAGTTGCCTGTCTTCGATCAGCCCAGCGAATCCGCCGTTGCCAATGCCTTGCAGCTTGCCGTTCCAGCCGGAGAGCGGCATCCAAACTTCGATCTTGATGTTGGAGTCCACGGTCGGCTTCGCCTCCGCCACCACGCGGCAGAATGCAGGGAGGCCTTTGTAGAATGCGCTCTGGTCGGGAACGGGGAAAGGCAACGGAGGCGCTGCGAACGTACCAGCAGCCACAAGTTGCGCGAGAGTAACTGTTGCGCCTGGAATTTTTGCGCCGGCCAACTTTTCGCACGAGTCCTGCGAAAACGCGATTGCGCTGGCGGCGATAAGAAATGAAAGTGCGTAGCTAAGCTCTGCTTTCATAAACTCTCCGATTGTCGGATCGTGATGTCTACTGCGCCCCGGCTTTCCCCATGAACGCGGCCTGATCCGATTTCATCTTCTTTAGCCCCTCTGTTGGAAGGTAAACCATGTGGCCCGCATCGTAGGTGGCAAACGAGACGTTGTCTCGATACTTCTGCGGAAGGTTGAGATGGTCTACTGTGTAATTGGCGGCGAAATATGGCGTCGCCAGATCGTAATAGCCTTCCATCACCAGAATCTTCAGGTATGGATTCTTCACAATTGCTTGTCGCATGGCCGAAGCGGTGTCTGGAAAGCCTTCGATCGCCGATCCCCAATCCCAGGTGTCGTTTGGTCCTCGTGGCGCGCGCACGTTGTAGGGCATGTCGGTCTTGTATCCCAGTTCAGTGCGGATGTAGTTGTTGAAGACCGAGGTAAACGGCGGCTGTGTGGCCGAGCCGGTTGGATCGTACATGGGAGTATCGAGCAAGCCGTTGGGATCGGGGCCGGTGTAGCGGGCGTCGAGACGGCCTATGCGCAGCTTCTGATCGATCAGCAGATAGTGGGTGAACTTGCGGACGTTGATGCGGAGGTTGGCCTCGTCGATCACTTCTTTCGTCAGTCCGGTGAAGCGCGCGAACTGATCGATTATTTTCTGGCGTTCCTGCGGGCCTAGCGCGTCGCCCTTAGCCAGAGCTTGCGTGTATTCGTTCGACGCCCACTGTTCCGATTCCTGGCGGGTGCGGTTCATATCCTGTGCAAGATCGGCTGCCAGTTTGTGGTGATAGCCCGCGATCATGGTGAAGGATGGAACCAGAAAGATGTAAGGCTGGTCGTTCGTGTTGTTATCTTCCAGCGTTTCGAAATTCAATACGGTCGACAGCAACGTGATGCCATTGAATGAAATGCCGCGGTCGGCGAGGTATCCGGCGATGCCCGCAGAGCGCGTAGTGCCGTAGCTTTCGCCGAAGAGAAATAGCGGTGACGACCAGCGCTCGTTGCGCGTGATGTAGAGCCTGATGAATTCGCTGAAGGCCTCGATGTCGCCCTTTACTCCCCAGAATTTCTTGAACTGCTCGGCGTCGGCAGCGCGGCTGAACCCGGTCCCAATCGCATCGATCAGCACCAGATCGCTTTTGTCGAGCAGCGTGTAAGCGTTATCTTCCATGCGGTAGGGCGCTGGAGGCATGAAGCCATCCGGTTGCAGGACCACTTTGCGCGGACCGAGCGCTCCCATGTGCAGCCAGATGGAGGCTGAACCTGGGCCCCCGTTGAAGGCGAAGGTGAGCGGGCGCTTGGCGCTGTCCTGACCGTCGAGCGTGTAGGCGACGTAAAACATTTCCGCTTCGATTCTTCCGTCGCCGCGTTTGATAGGTAGGCGTCCCGCGGTTGCTGAGTACCTCAGCAGCTTTCCATCGACCGTGATCTGATGGTGAGTGATGACCGGCACGGCCTCGGTCATGTCGTAATGCTCTTCCTTTTCTTTATTGTCGGGCGTTGCCTCGCGGGCTGCAGGTCTTGGCTCGGCAACCGGTTCCGGCTTGATCGCGGTCTCCGCGGGCTTCTCGGAGGCCTGAGGGGCAGCCTGCCTCCTCGTAGCTCCAGGCCTGGGAGTGTCAGGCTGTTGGGCGAAAGAAGTTACGCTGCAGGAAGTGGCAAAGATCAGAGCGAAGAATACCGCAGCGAACCTCGGAGATGTTCTCTTCACGGTTCAGTCCCCACGAATGATTTATCGCGGCCAAGTTTTTGGAGACCGCGAGTGGGAGGAATTGTACACTGACTTGCAAAAGGGCAAGCGAACACTGGCGTGCTATTCTTCCGCGCATGAAACTTCGTCTCCCTGTAACTGCGTTTCTGTTGGCCTTAGCTTTCCCTGTTTTATCGCTCAATGCCCGCGTCGTTCGGGTTGAAACCGTTACGCGCACTGACGTTCTTGGCGGCAAAGAGTTCAGGGACGCGGGAACTTACGAGCGCATCACTGGTCGCGTGTACTTCTCTCTGACGGTGGCGAATTCGCACAACCGGCACATTGTCGATCTGGGCAACGCGGTGAACCTGAAAAATGGCGAGGTCGAATTCTCCGCGGACTTTATTGCTGTGCGTCCCAAGGATGCGCACAAGGGGAATGGCTCGCTGCTGCTGGAAGTTCCCAATCGCGGGCGCGGACGCATTCTCTCTCTGGTCGATGGCGGCGACTGGGATCTGGCGAACGACGCGGGCGACGCCTGGTTATTGCGCAATGGTTTCACCATCGTGAGCCTGGGCTGGCAGTGGGATGCGGCTGGCGAAGGCGCGCTACGTTTCTCCGCGCCGATTGCGAAAGAAAACGGAAAGGCCATCACGGGCCTGTTGCGCGGCGATCTCATGCCGTCGTTCATGATGCCGGAAATTCCGTTGGGGCATCTCATCCTCGGCAATATCGGCGGCACCGAATATCCAGTTTTTGCGCCAGACGATCCGCGCAATGTTTTGACGGTGCGGGATTCCCGCGCCGGTGCACGCACCGTCATTCCCCGCGCTGAGTGGCAGTTCGCGCACACGGTCGATGGAAAACTGACGCCCAGTGGACGGCATATTCACTTGAACGGCGGCTTTCAGCCCGGCAAGATCTATGAATACGTTTACGTTGTCGCCGACCCCGTGGTGGCGGGCGGCGGCTTCGCGGCGATCCGCGATTTCGCGTCCTATGCCAAGCACGCGCGTGATGCCGTCACTCCCGCAGCGCGCGTCTATGGCGAAGGCATTTCGCAGAATGGACGGTTCCTGCGCGACTTTCTCTATCAAGGTTTCAACGCCGACGAAGCGGGAAGGATCGCGCTTGACGGCGTTCTGGCCCACGTGGCAGGAGCGGGCCGCGGCAGCTTCAATTACCGTTTCGCTCAACCATCGCGCGACGCACAGCCGACTTCGTCCATTTTCTTCCCGACCGATATTTTTCCCTTCACCGATCAACCCGAGAAGGATCCGGTCACAGGAGCTACTGGCGGGTTGCTTGATCGCGCTGTGGCTGACAAAGTCGTGCCGAAGATTTTTTTCTCCAATACTTCTTATGAATATTGGGGGCGCGCCGCCGCGCTGATTCATGTCAGCGCCGACGGCAAGCATGATGCGCAGCTTTCCGACAATCTCCGCATCTATCACTTTACCGGCCTGCAGCATTTTTCCGGCCCCTTCCCTCCAGAAAAAGGAAAGGGCGATTTGCTGGGACAGCAGCCGCAGTCACCGCTTCCGGTGAAATACTTCTGGCGCTCTATGATTGCCAACATGGATGCCTGGGTTCGAAGCAATATTCTTCCCCCACCCGGCAGCTATCCGAAGATTGCGGACGGAACGCTGGTGCCGCTGCTTGAATACGCGATGCCTGCAATCCCCGGCGTCAACCGTCCGCATGAAGCTAACGAGGCGTGGCATCTGGATTTCGGACCGAACTGGCGAGATGGGATTCTCGGCATCCAACCGCCGAAAGTGGGAGAGGCGTTCCCCGTCCTTGTGCCGCAGGTGGATGCCGATGGCAACGAACGCGACGGTGTTCGCTTGCCCGAGATCACGGTGCCGCTGGCGACGTATGCGAGTTGGAATCTGCGTGATCCTTCGATTGGGGCGCCCGACCAGCGCGTTTCGTTCGAATTGTCTTGCCTGCCGTTTCCAAAGACTGCGGCAGACCGCGAGAAGAGCGGCGATCCGCGGAAGTCTATTGTAGAGCGCTACACGGATCGAGATGACTACTTGATGCGGTACAAAAACGCAGTAGACGATCTGGTGAAGCAACGATGGATCCTCGTGCAAGATCGCGAGGCTTTGGTTCAGCGCGGCGAATTGGAATGGGCGGAAGCGATCAAATAAGCTGAAGGTTTCTCCTAGCGGAGCGATGCAGAATCCCAGCCCTGTCGCAAAGAACGCGACAAGGGACGGGGCACCCCAACCTTCGCAGAACGCGAGTTTCCCCTTGACGCCGCCCCCGGCATTTTGTAGCATCGTAGCAACAAGTCCACTCTTCACTTTGATTGTTGAGCGGACCTGAATTTCATGCAGAGTGGCTGAGGGACGAGCCCTGTGACGCCACGGCAACCGATCCGGGATCATATATCCCGGGTGCTTGGTGCCAACTCTCTCCTGGAAACGGGGAACATGGGATTCGGCATGCGAGCTGTATTGGCATTCCGATAGCCTCTTTTCCTTTTCCTGGAAAAAGAGGCCTTTGCTTTTTGGTCGCTTTTTCAGGCTCGTCCTCAGCTATTCGCGATTGTCCCACCGTTCGCGGTTTTCGAACGTTGGGCGACTACAAAGAAAGCGAGTAGCTCTATGTCTCATTACGAACTGCGCTGCCGGGAATGCGGACGGACCTGGGGAAACCAGCCCCGCTCCATCTGCGACGATTGTTTCTCTCCTCTGGAAGTTGCGTATGACTACGATGCGCTGCGCGCCTCGGTGAGTCGAGAGCGCATTTCCCAGCGGCCGCCGAACATGTGGCGCTACTCCGAACTTTTACCCCTCCCCCAAGGCTTTGAACCGCGGCTGCCGGTCGGTTTCACTCCGTTGTTGCAGGCTCCGCGCCTCGCGCAGCAACTCAGTGGGACATCCGCCGGCGCGAAAAATCTCTATCTCAAGAACGACGCTGTCTGCCTGCCGACATTGAGTTTCAAAGACCGGGTGGTGGCAGTTGCGCTATCGCAGGCGAAAGCTTTCGGCTTTGACACGGTCTCGTGTTCTTCGACCGGTAACCTGGCCAACGCGGTCGCCGCGCATGCGGCACGCGAAGGACTGAAGGCTTGGATCTTTATTCCTTCAGACCTTGAGCCCGCGAAAATTTTGGGGACAAACGTCTTCGGGGCAAAAGTCGTACGGATCGCCGGCAACTACGATCAGGTCAACCGTCTGTGCTCGCAAATTGCCGACGAGCATCGCTGGGGCTTCGTCAACGTAAACCTGCGGCCCTATTACGCTGAAGGATCGAAAACCGTCGGCTTCGAAATTGCGGAGCAACTTGGCTGGCGACTGCCGGACAATGTGGTCTGTCCTATGGCTGGCGGCTCGCTGATCGTCAAGATCAAAAAGGCGTTCGACGAACTGGTCAATCTCGGCCTGGTTGAAGGCAAGGAAGTGAAATTTTTCGGAGCGCAAGCCACGGGATGCTCTCCGATTTCGACCGCGGTCAAGACCGGCAGCTCTGAGATCGAGCCGCAGAAGCCGGTGACCATCGCGCGCTCGCTAGCCATCGGCAATCCAACTGACGGACACTACGCGATCAAAGTGATCAAAGGCAGCGGCGGATGGAGCGAAGATGTCAGCGATCCCGAAGTCATCAATTCGATTAAACTGCTGGCGGAAACCGAAGGCGTCTTCACCGAAACCGCGGGCGGCGTGACCGTGGGCACAGCGCGCAAACTCTGGCGGCAGGATCGGATCCTTCCGGAAGAAACAACTGTGCTCTGCATCACCGGTAACGGATTGAAGACTACCGACGCTCTCGCCGGGGTTTACGAAACCGAAGCGGCGATTGCGCCGAAGCTGGCGGAGTTCGAGCGCTACCTGCAGGGGACGCTACGCCCCTCCGATATCCCCGGAGTAATTGCCGAGGCCGAGGCCGTGGGAACGTAACCATGCCCATCACCGTACAAATTCCGACCGCATTGCGCCGCCACACCGCGGGTGTAGGTTCGATCACGTGCGCGGCGTCGAACCTCGGCGAATTATTCTCTGTGCTCGACGAGAAATTTCCGGACCTGAAGCCTCATCTGCGCGATGACCAGGGTCAAATCCGCCGGTTTCTCAACATTTACGTGAACGAGGAAGACATCCGCTTCCTGGGCGGCCAAACCTATGCCTTCCAGGAAGGCGATGAGGTTTTGCTCGTGCCATCCATCGCTGGCGGCGCACCGTAACTCCTGATCAACCTTCACGGAACATTTCCTCAGAAAGAAACTGATTTAAGGCCGCTGCCCAGCGGCCTTGTTTATTTGTGTTTTGTTTCTACAGAAATCCCACGCCGTGAGTCTCCACTCATCAACAAACATCCCAACACTTTTGATTCACACGCGTGTGCAGTGCAGTGATGTTAGTGAATCAGAAAAGAATCGAAGAATTCGCTGACAGAGACTCAGTTCGTCGCTACCAAATGATTCGCGCACTCGTCTCATTCCCCAAGTTGTCACACGAGCCTTCCTGCTTTCCGGTGACAGGCAACGAGCAGGTTCCTGACAGCGCCCTTGGAGCGTGCCATGAAGGGTCGCGTGTTTGTAGTGTTCCTGTTGCTGATCAGTTCGGCTGCGGCACAACTCGGTGCAAGCAACCTTATCCGGCGAGTACGCGTACGGGTGGCCGTTCAGAACGGCATTTGTGACCCGTCGGTTGACGTCGCACTGATCGGGCACGGTGGTCCGGTAGCCGAAAGCGTGACCAATGATCGGTGCGAAGTGGACTTCTTTAACGTGCCGGAAGGCGACTACCATGTGAGGGTGTCTGGCGGAAATTCTGCCAATGCAGACTCTGGCAGCATCAATATGACCGCGGCCGGACAGAACGAGTTCGAGATCCAGGTGAAATCGCGGAACGAGCCGGATCACAATTTTGGAGGGCTGGCGACCGCGTTTGTATCGGCGTCCGATCTGGGCGTCCCGGGTCGCGCCCGTAAGGAACTGGATAAAGCCGGTGAATTGGCCGACAAGCAGCAGTTAGCCCAGGCCGTTCAAAAACTAAACAAAGCCATCTCCATCTATCCCACCTACGCACTCGCCTATAACAACCTGGGTGTAATTTATTCGCGTCTGGGAGATTCGGTGCGAGAGCGAGAAGCTCTGCAAAAGGCAATCAGTCTCAACGATCACTTTGTCTTGCCCTACATTAATCTGGGAAGAATGGATATGGCGGCTGGCGATTTCCTCGCGGCGGAAACCATACTAGACAAGGCTTTTACTCTCGACCCTGCCGATCCCATTACCCTGATTCTGCTCTCCTACTCTCAGTTCATGGATCGGCACTTCGACGAAGCCATCGCTACCAGCCACCGAGCCCATGTGGTCGGTAAGCCTCACGCCTTTGTGCATCGCGTAGCGGCGCGTGCCTTCGAACAGCAGAGGCAGGGAGCGGCCGCAATTGAGGAGCTCGAGTTATTTCTCAAAGAGGAACCCGCTGGCCCGCGAGCCGACGCCGCGCGCAGGGAACTGGAAGTCGTGAAAGCCGTTCTTCCCGTGAATCCAAGCCGCAATCAACCAAACTGACGGAGAGTGAGTCAGCGCCGTTCCCGACGAGCCTGCCCCTTGGAGTTTCGAAAATCGCAAGCGTTCGCGGCAGCCGCTGCGGAAAGAGTTGTGTCGATGCGAGGCTGGCCTATATAATCTAACTAACTGGTTAATTAATGGCAAAGCTCTTCAATCCCCGGAATGGCCTGCCGCGCCGGATGGGTTCGCGCGGCCAGCCCAAGGAAAGTCGTGCCGCCATACTGCAGGCGGCCGCCAAAGAGTTTGCCGAGCATGGAATTGCGGGCGCGCGCACGGACGCCATTGCCCGCGAAGCTCGCGTCAACAAGGCGCTCCTCTATTACTACTTCCAGGACAAAGAGACTTTATACGGTGCTGTGCTCGATAATGCGTTCTCCGGCCTCAAAACGACGGTCTTCCGTGTGCTCGACAGCGAAGTGCCGCCGCGCGAAAAGATATTGGCCTACGCGGGCGCATATTTCGACTTCATTGCGTCCAACCAGATTTATCCGCGACTCATGCAGCGCGAAATGATGCGGGCCCGCGAGGGTCAGTCTCAGCACATCGACAAAGTGGTCAAGAACTATATCCAACCCATTTTCGTCCGCATCAGCGAACTCATGCGCAAGGGAATCGCGGACGGCGAATTCCGTCCTGTCAATCCCGCGCATTTTGTCCCCTCGATGGTCGCGATGATCGTGTTCTATTTCAGCAGCGCCCCCATGATGCAGAAGATCGTGGGCTTCAATCCCCTCACTCGGGATCGCATCGCCGAGCGCCGCGCCGCGGTACTGGATTTCATTTCCGCCGCATTGTTTCGCTCTGCTCACACTGCCACGCCAAGCAAAGGAGGCCGCTCATGAGCGCGCGTAACCGTTTCGCCATTCTCCTGGGAATTATCCTGGCGATTGCCGCGGCCTACTATTTTCTTTCTACCGATCACTCGCGCGACCTGGTGTTGATCGGTACTGTCGACGCCAACCAGGTCATCGTAAGCGCACAGGTCGAAGGCCGCATTCAGAAGTTGCTGGTTGATGAAGGCACTCCGGTGAAGGCAGGAGACTTGATTGCCATGCTCGATCCCTCCGAGTTGCAGGCGCAGGAGGCCGCAGCGACGGCGACCATCGCCAGCCTGCAGAATAAGGTCGCTGAAATGCAGCACACCGAAAAATCGACCTCGGGCTCAACTTCGAGCGATGTGGCGAACGCGCAGGCCAAGCTGTCGTCGGCGAAGGCGCAATTGCTGCAGGCAAAGGCCACGCTCGACCGCACAGAGAGTGACAGCCGCCGCGCCATAGCGTTGGCCAAAGCCGGCATTGCTTCCGATCAGGAGCGTGTGCAAGCCGAGACCAACCTACAAGCGGCGCAGGCCACAGTTCAGGCGCAACAGGAATTGGTCAGGGCCGCAGAAGCTGACCTAAATGCTGCTGTCGCCCGTACGCAGCAGGCGAATGCTGCCAAAAGCACAGTAGCTTCCACCGAGGCTGACGTGAAAAGTGCGATTGCGCAGAAAAATCAGGCCGCCGTCCGATTGGGGTACACGAACGTATACGCGCCGGTGAGCGGAACCGTCTCGGTGCGCGCCGCGCGCCAGGGAGAAGTCGTCAACATCGGTGCGCCGATCGTTACCATCGTCGATCTCAACGATACCTGGGCACGAGTGGCGATCCCGGAAACCTACGCCGACCATATCGGATACGGTGACGCGCTTCGCGTGCGCATGCCCGGCGGCATGGTCATGAGTGGCAAAGTATTTTTTAAAGGCGTGGAAGGCGATTTTGCCACGCAACGCGATGTCAGTCGTCGCAAGCGCGACATCAAGACTATCGTCCTCAAAGTGCGACTGGACAATCCCCGAGGCGCATTCGTTCCGGGCATGACGGCCGAAGTTCTAATTTCGCCGGAGCAATTAAAAGGCGGCAGCGCGCAAAGCGCCGCAACGGCGGAGCAACGATGACGGCTGAAGAAACTTCACAAAACGCCGTGCCAGCAAATGCGTCCAGCTCCGTGTTGGAAAAACCGGTCTACGATCCCACCGCGCCCTCGGCCATCGAGGTCGAGCACATTGTCAAAAAGTACGGCGACTTCACCGCGGTCGATAACGTTTCTTTCACCGTGAAGGAGGGAGAAATTTTCGGTTTGCTCGGACCCAACGGAGCAGGGAAGTCGACGCTGATCCGCATGATGACTACGTTAATCCCGATCACGTCCGGTAAGGCTCGCATTGGGGGACACGATGTTGCCAAGGAGCCGAACGCGGCCCGACGCATGATCGGCGTGATTCCCCAGGCGCTGACCAGCGATCTCGACCTGACCGTAGAAGAGAACATGAATATTTACGCCAAGCTCTACGACGTGCCGGCGAAAGAGCGCAAGCAGTCGATCGAGGAACTCCTGCAATTGGTCGACCTGACAAAGTGGCGCAACGCGGCAACCAAGACACTTTCCGGTGGTATGCGGCGCCGCCTCGAAATTGCTCGCGGTCTGGTGCACCATCCCAGAATCTTTTTTCTGGACGAACCTACGACTGGACTGGATCCGGTTTCCCGCGTCGCCGTATGGGAGATGCTGGGGAACATCAAGGAACACCGCCAACTCACGATTCTGATTACGACACACTATATGGACGAGGCCGATCGCTTGTGCGATCGCATCGCCATCGTCGATCACGGCAAACTGGTGGCGCTCGACGCGCCTATGGCTCTGAAGGCAAGCGTTCCCGGATCGAACGTGATTGAAGCGCAGTTCGACAATGCCCCTGCCGATTGGGAACAGCGTCTTCGCGCGCTCAATGACGTCACGTCAGTGCAGCATGAAGGCGCTGGCATGTATCGCGTGCTTACCGGCAACGGCTCCCGGACTACCACGGAACTGGTCGAGATGGCCGTGCACGGCGGAGTGCAGGTGAAGTCGCTTTCGGTGCAGAATACCACGCTGGACGATGTCTTCGTTCATTACACGGGAAGGCAACTGCGCGACGAATTGCAGAAAGCGTATGCCTTTGTGATGCCGCAGCGGCCGGGATTGCAGCCATGAGTTTGCCCACGTGAATCGCATGATGGCGATTGTCGAGCGCGAAATGCGCAAGTTCTTCCGTTCGCCTGCTCTGATGCTGGCATCGATGATTTTTCCGCTGGTGCAGTTGATCATTCTTGGCAACGCTTTCGGCGGAAAAATTCACGATGCCCGCGTTGCCATCGTCGATGAGGACGGCGGCCCACAGGCTCTGCGGGTCCGCGAGGCATTTGACTCGGTGCGCTCCAACATTCGCACCTTCGTTCCGATCTACTACGACAGCGACAAGCAGGCCATGGAAGATGTACGCAATGGCAAGCTGGAAGGCGCGGTGATTATCCCCCCGCAGTTTTCCCGACGGGTGTACGAGGAAAATCATCCGCGCATCGCACTGGTCGTCGACAACAGCGACAACTTCATGAGTTCGGCCGTTGAATCCGAGTTGGCAGATTTAACCAACTCACTCAACCAGCCCACGGTCTCGCCGCGCATTCTGCAACAAACCGCGCTCGACATCGTCGAGCTTTATCCCTACATCGAATACATGAAGTTTCTGCTGCCCGGTTCGCTGGCGCTGGCGATGTTTGTCTCGGTCATGATCGGTGGCGGCATGCTCTACATCGACGACAAGGCGCGGGGCGTGCATGAGGGTTATCTGGTCACGCCAATCACCAAGCTGGAACTCGTGCTCGGATTGAACCTGGCGGGCGCTATCAAAGCGGTGATGACCGGGGTAATCATCGTGGTGATCGGCTCGCTGCTGGCTGGAGTAGGCACGATCTTCAATCCGGTGACCGACCTCGGCTTGCTGATCATGATTGTGCTGACATCGCTGGCCTTCAATACCATGATGTTTCTGCTCATGGTGAGAATCGAAGATCCGCTCGTGCCGCGCGCCATGTTCGGCATTCTTAACACGCTGCTGTTTTTTCCCAGCGGATCGGTCTATCCCATCCAGGCATTTCCTCCGTGGCTGCGCGTGATTGCAAAGTGTGACCCATTCACGTATGCGGTTGACGGCTTCAAGTGTCTGCTGCTGAAAGAAACGACTCTCTCCGCGGTCTGGGGAGACATGCTCTTCCTTTCGATCTTCGCCGCAATCACGCTGGGCGTCGCCATCCCGTTGTTTAAAAGAACCCTCTAGAAGAATTGAGTAATTGGGAAATTGTGGAATTGTGTAATTGAAAACCTCGGACGGTCGTTTCCAGGCAAATTACCCAGTTACTAAATCCCTCAATTTCCCAATGTCGTTCTAGGAACCTTTAACTTGCCCGCCGTGTCCGTTATGCTAGTGAGGTATGACACTCCTGGACGCACAAGAGTACGACGCGAAAAAATCGCGGAAACGCAGAAAGCAAATTCTTTCGGCGATCGCGATTCTGGTGACTGTCCTCGCCCTGGGCTGGTGGTTTCGCTATTGGCCGGACGAGCGCATTGTCGGCCACTTCTTCAACGCCCTGCAGAAACAGGATTACAAAACGGCCTACGGCATATGGATGCACGATCCGCAGTGGCAGGAGCATCCCGACCAGCATCCCAAATATCTGTTCAACGATTTTTATCGGGATTGGGGCCCAGGCGGCGAGTGGGGATTGATCAAGACTCAAAAAGTCTACGGAGCCAGCACCTGCCCCGGAGGCGGCAGCGGCGTCGTGGTGGATGTAATCGTGAACGATCGCACCGAACACGCGCAAGTGTGGGTGGAGAAATCGGACCACACGCTAAGCTACCCGCCATGTGAATTGATATTCCGCTGAGGAAGGGCTCGGCTGGGAGGGCGGTACCTCAGGGGCTAAAAGCCCGCATCCTTGGAACTGCGAGCGGCACGGCTGAAGCCATGCCCTTCCTAAAATCGTTTCTTCTGATCACGTTCAACTCTTTTGTACGTGCGCAAACGCTTCGAGTGTTTTCGTCAGACTGGCGTCATCACTCACATTCAGGCAGATCTTCGAACGATCAATCTGCCGCATCAATCCACATAAGACTCTCCCCGGCCCGATTTCAACAAAGGTTTGCACACCCTGCGCTATCAGCAGACGGATGCATGGATCCCACTTCACCGATCCCGTGACCTGCCGCACCAGGGTATCGCGAGCGCGCAGGTCATCCGTTACCAATTCGGCGTCCACATTGCAGGCGACAGGGTAGACCGGCTTCTGCGTCGTGAGCTTGTTCAGATCGTCTTCCAGTCGATCCTGCGCCGGCTTCATCAGCGAACAATGAAAAGGGGCGCTGACGGGCAACAACTTGGCGCGCTTGGCACCGCGTTCAGCTCCCAGTTTCGCAGCCCGCTCGACCGCGGCTGTATTGCCGGAGATCACGATCTGCTCCGGCGAATTAATGTTCGCAGGTTCGCAGACCTCGCCCTGCGCCGCGTCCTGACAGACTGCGGCGACTTTCTCCGCCTCCATGCCGAGAATGGCCGCCATCGCGCCCACGCCTACCGGAACCGCTTCCTGCATGTACTTTCCCCGGTTGCGCACCGTGCGAACGGCGTCCGCAAAACTGAACGTCCCCGCGGCGACGTGGGCGGAATATTCGCCGAGGCTGTGCCCGGCGACGTAGCTGGGTTTGGGCATGCGGGTCTCGATCACACGCAGCGCGGCGATCGACGCCGTCAGGATCGCTGGCTGCGTAATCTCCGTCAGGCGAAGCTGATCTTCGGGTCCTTCGAAGCAGAGAGTGGAGAGTTTGTAGCCGAGCGCCTCGTCGGCTTCGTCGAACGTGCGGCGGGCTGCTGGATACTTCTCAGCCAAATCCTTCCCCATGCCGACCGCCTGCGAGCCCTGCCCGGGGAACAGCAATGCAATTACGTTTTCAGTCATGAAAGTAATCAAATCTTGTCATCCTAAGCGCGCTCTAGCGTGAAGGACCTGGGCAACGCGCCAGCAATTGCATAGTTCCTTCGCTCAGGAAAGGTTTGGACCCTAGGCAGAGCCAACCGATGCGGGCCGTATTGCCGCGAGGCCACGCTCAATCGATCCATTAATTCCGCTCTCCGAAAATTCCGCCGCCACACGTACCGCATTCTTGATCGCGTTTGCGTTCGACGAGCCATGCGTAATAATGCACGCGCCTTTTACTCCCAGCAACGGCGCACCGCCATATTCGGTATGGTCGAGCCGCTTCTTGAAATCGGTGAAAGCGCTGCGCGAAAGCAATGCCCCCACCTGCCGCGTAATCGTAGCCTTGAGCGATTCCTTCAACGCCGTCCGGACCAGGTTCGCCACGCCCTCGGAAATTTTTAGCGCAACGTTGCCCACAAATCCGTCGGCCACGATGACGTCAACCTGCCCGTTATAAAGATCGCGTCCTTCAACGTTGCCGATAAAGTTCAGCGGGAGCTGCTTGAGCAGTTGGAATGATTGGCGAGTGAGATCGTTGCCCTTGCTTTCCTCTTCCCCGATGGAAAGCAATCCCACCCGCGGTCCGGCGCTTCCGGCCTTTTTGCCAAACATTGCCCGAAAGTAAATATCGCCCATCACAGCAAACTGTTCAAGATTCTGAGGCGTGCAGTCGACATTCGCGCCGACGTCCAGCAGCATGGCAGGATTCCCCGGCGCGGTAGGAAAAACCGCGGCCAGGGCGGGACGATCCACGCCAGGAACCGCGCCCAGCACGACTTTCGCCGTAGCCATAGCCGCTCCGGTGTTGCCGGCAGTAACGAAGCCGGCCGCCTGTCCGTCACGGACCATGCGTAGACCGACGCGCATGGACGAATCGCGCTTGGCGCGAATCGCCTCCACCTTGTCTTCCATGGTGATGAATTCGCTGGCGTGCATGACTTCGATAGGCAGGCGCGCGGCCGCCGGGTGGCGTTCCAGTTCCGCCTTGACCACCGTTTCCGGACCGACCAATAGCACCCGCACGCCATATTGACGCGCCGCCTGTATGGCGCCTTCAATCTCCGGCTTCGGAGCACGGTCCGAACCCATCGCATCCAGCGCAATTACGCTAGGCATGGTCTGTAAGAACTAGCTGGCTTCTTTTATGTCGAGGACTTCGCGTCCCTTATAGTAACCGCACTTGGGGCAAGCGCGGTGCGGCATTTTCTTCTCGTGACAATTGGGGCACTCGGCGAGACTGTGGCTTTTCAACGCATCGTGTGCGCGTCGCGTCGAAGTACGTTTCTGGGAGTGTCGACGTTTTGGATTAGGCATGGTTAAAATTCCTCTCGTGAAAAGCTGTCAGCTCTCAGCTATCAGCTTTCAGTTCTCGAACTCGATGATCCGACTGCCAAAATGCGTTGATCTCAACCCGAGCGCATTGGCTGAAAGCTGACAGCTTTTTCAGTGCTCCAACTTGCTGCGAATTTCCCGCAGCGCCGCCCAGCGCGGATCTTCCATCACAGTCGTGCAGCCGCACGGTCCTTCATTCAGATTCTTGCCGCAGTGCACACACAAGCCCTTGCAGTCTTCGCGGCACGTGACTTTCAAGGGCAGCGCCAGCAGCACCTGCTCGCGCAAAACATCTTCGAGCAGGATCCCGTCGCCTTGATAATAGCCGATTTCGGCTTCCGCGTCGGTCACCGAAAGCTCGTCGCGGCCCGCGTCAGCGCCGAGCGGACGGTATAACAGTTCAAACTCACGCGTTATATTCTGGCGGACCGGCTCAATGCAGCGTGCGCACTCCAACTCCAACCCCGCCGTCAACCGTCCGCGAAGCCGTATGTCCTTGATTATCTGATGCTTGCCATGATGTTCTTCGACGATCTCGGCGCGGCCCGACGCTTTCAATGCCGTTCGCTGCCGAGCCTCACCACCCAAGTCGAGGGCGCCGGGCAGAAACTCCTCGTCGAAATCCAGAGGCTGGCGTTCCAGTTCATGGATGTCTAGAAACATTGTAAAACCTCCGCGCCAAGTTGCCGACCGTTCCGCGGAAGCACGCCCCAGAGGCGTAAGTACCGCAAGCAGCGAGACTTAGGATAATGGGGAAGCTATGGTGATGTCAAGAAAATGCCCGGCATTTGAAGCCCGCGAAAGTGCTAGACTTTCCCTAGGAGATCCCTATGGCCACCCTATACGTAGAGAATGTTCCAGACGATATTTATAAGGCTTTGCGCAAGCGTGCCCGCACCAACCGCACGTCGATTGCGGCGGAAGTAATTTCGCTTTTGGAACACTTTGTTCCGACAGCGGAGGAGTTGAAGCGTCGTCAGCGGGTCTTTGACGATCTTGCCAAGCTTCGAGCCAGGCCGCCCCTTACACCGGGCCCCTTCCCTTCCGCTGAAGAAATGATTCGTGAGGATCGCGAAAGGTGACGCCCAGCGTCGTCGATGCCAGCGTTGCCGTCAAATGGTGTATGCCCACCTATGACGAAAACCTGGCCTTGCAAGCAGCGGAACTATTGGCATCGTATCGCTCTGGGACGGAGATATTTGTTGTTCCAGACCTGTTCTGGCTGGAGGTGGCCAATGCTCTTTGGAAAGCTGTAATAAAGCAGAAGATCGACGCAGACGCTGCAGCAGAAAGTTTTCGGCTTGTCAGCGATCTCAAAATACCTACCATCTCCTCCTTTGACCTTGTGCCTCACGCCCTGCAATTAGCCACAACCCATCGTAGAACGGTTTACGATTCGGTTTACGTGGTTTTGGCGCTGCGCGTTAAAGCAAACCTGATTACCGCCGACGAGCGCCTAGCCAATGCTCTCGCTGCGCATTTGCCGGTGAAATGGTTGGGCGCATTCTGACAGTGCTTGAATTAGTTTGTATCGAATGCCCTAAAAAAGCTATTCGCTCAGCCGCAGCGCCTGAATCGTTTGCGTCGGCGACTCCTCGAAGATCAGTTTCCTCTCGATATCGATGGCGCTTTTCGCCAGATGGTGCGGGATGTACCACGCCACCGCCACGACCGGCACCAGGCCAATCATTCGCAGAGGATTCGCCAAAGCCGACGATTCGAACTCCGGCGTATGCACGGAATACAGAAGGAATCCGAAACAGACGGATAAGAGCGTCACGAAAGAATGTTGCTTGAAGAGCGGCAGCGTGCACGTGAACGGCAGCTTGCGGAAGCGAATCAAGACAATATTCGTCAACAAGACAGTCCAGGTCGCCACCAGCAGCGTATGAAGACAGGCGATAACCCAGCCCTGCACATAAAAGTAGAAGAAGAAGGTGGGGGCGAGCAGCCAAGGCAACAAAAGGATGAAAATCACTTTTCGCGCCAGGGGCTCGCACTCTTCTCCATCTCGATCCAGCATCAACTGGAAGATCCAGTTCGAGCGCAAGTCCGCCGGAATCTCGAAGACGAGGCGCAGACCAACAATGATCAGGAAGGAAAGAATAAATGGAATCGAGAGAGCGTCAGGCGACAACGCCGCATCGCGCCACGACTTAACGCTTTGAAAAGCATCCATCAGAGCCTGCGAAGCCAGGACTAAGCTGAGTCCGCCGACGGCGGTCAGAACCAGCCGATGCGCTTCGCTGCGGAGCAAGGTCTTGCAAATAAAGCGAAAGCACCCTTTTTGGAATGGAGTGCGGAGCACCAAGTCATCCAATAAGATGCCCAGACGCGAGACGCGAGGGCTGCGGGCGGCAGCAGTTGTGTCGGCGATCTCTGCAATGCGTACAAAGTGGCGCTGGTACCCGACCGCGTAGGCACAGAGCGCAACCGCGACCACGGCTGCGACCCCGGGCAGAGCTAGTCTAGACAACTCGGTGAGCACCGGACCGGCGCGACCGCGCAAATACTGGCATAGACCCAGAAACCAGCAAGAAGGCATTAGGAATGTCCATGCCGGTGCAGGCCCTGTCGCCCACCGCAACGAGTCCGGAACCGCGAAAGTGGTGCAGAGAAGCGCCACCAGGTACACCACAACGACGCCCCGAATGTAGGCTGAAAATCGTCTGAAGGCCCGGGGCGGCAGCAGCGCCATCAGAAGGCCTAACACGGAGAACACAGCAAAGAACGAGAAAATACTTGCCAGCATCACTCCGACCGCATGCACCACCGCGAATTTCACAAAGAAAAGGAATTTGCTTTGCGTTGCTCCCACAACCATTGGGAACAGGATGCACGAGGCAGCGTTGACATCGAATGCGATCAATCCGACCAAAAACAGCACTGCCACGAGATTGGCGAGGAAGATGGTCCGGGTCGAGATGGGCAGCGGGACAAGATTCATAGAGTCGCGGCGATCGGGAAAGATAGCGTCCCATCGCCACACCGCAACCGCGCCGGTCACGGTCATGGAGAGAACAATGAAGAAGTACTCGTCAGGAAGCACAACCAGCAGCGGATCCACAGTAGTGCCACGCAGCCATTGCAGGAATGTCCCATATTTGTCGAGCAAGAAAAGCGAAACGAAGCCTCCGGGCAGCGCTAGCAGAGTGAGCACGAGTCCGATGCCAAGATCGAGGCCGTCGGTGTCCGCATCGCCGCCGCCGCGGAAGATACGAGCGACGAAGAGCCGAACCAACCGCCAGAAAGGACGCTGACTGCGCTCCTCCCACTGGCGGAACATCGAGTCCAGCGCCTCTGTAATCATGCCGCCTTCATCTTCATGACACTGACTATGTCGCGGGCCACAGTCAAGGTGTCCACATCGTCGACCAGGTGCAGAAAGGTATTCTCCAGCGATTGCCCGAGAATATGGCCAATGTTGGTCACTGTATCCTGCGCGATCACCACACCCTTCCGCAGAATCAGCACATCGGAGCAAACTTTTTCGACCACCTCCAGCACGTGCGAGCAATAAAAAACTAACTTGCCTTGCTGCCCGAGCGCCTGCACCAAGTTCTTGAAGATGAGTGCCGAAGTTACGTCCAGCCCCGAGAGCGGTTCATCAAAAATGAAGATGTCGGGATCGTCCATGATGGCCGCGATCAGCAGCACGCGCTGCCGCATCCCCTTCGAATAGGAACCAATGCTGGCGTGGCGGCTCGGATGCAGGGAAAACAGTTCCAGCAACGAATCGACTTTCTTTTCCAGATCGCGGCGTGACATCCCGCGCAGCGTTCCAATCAACTCCAGATATTCCCATCCGGTCAAATATGGATAGAGATTGGGCTCTTCCGGCACATACCCCAGGCGTTTCCGGTAAGCCTCAAGATTGTCTTGAATGTTTTCGCCGTCGAATTGAACCACCCCTCGTGTGGGCTGCAACAATCCGGTGAGCATCTTCACCGTTGTGCTTTTGCCCGAGCCGTTGGGACCGAGACAGCCCAGTACTTGTCCGGGCCGCAAGGAGAACGACAAATCCTGTAGTGCGGGCAAGGACGCGTAGCGCTTGGTCAGGTGCACGGCCTCGAGCATGGGACCACCTCGTGAGAGGAATTTCAGGCGGCGGAGCGAAGAGAAACCCCTGTGATGCTGGCTTAGACACCGGCGGTGCCCGATGAGTTCCGTGAAAGGTTTATTGCCCCGCTGGCATCTTCAAGCCAAGCGCCCGCAGCGTAACTTCGTCTGGCTTGGCTTTTGTCTCGCGATTGGTGACCACGCCGAAGCTGCCGGAATAATCCCACATAGCCCACCCAATGGCGTGGCGTTCCAGAGATGTCCGCACATCCGTGATCCAGTGCGCGCGGTCCTGCGGGTCGGCGAACGAACGGTACACGCCGAATTCGTTGCAGATTAGCGGCACGCCGCGTTGCCTCGCCCAGTCGGCCGTCTGATTGATCTCCGCCTCGATGCGCGAAGCGTCCCAGTGATCCTGGCCATAACGGATTACCTGCATACGGTCGCGCGCCTCGGGGACGAGCGTTGCAATCTGATCGGCATTTTCCGGCGAAGACGGATAATGCAGTCCTTTCAGCCAGTGCCAGTAGTATGCTCCCCATCCCGCGCCCTGATGGGTGAAGATGTGGGGCTCGTAAAAATGAAAAACGTAGACCACATTGCGATCGGGCAACGGCTCGAGAAAAACCAGGTCGTCATCGTCGTCCCAGCGTGCGCCAGTGGCGATGATGGTATTCGCTGGCGCGCCGCGCCGAATGGCCGCGGACAATTTCGCCTCCACTCCATACCAACGGTAGGCATCGCGCATTTCTGGCTCGTTCAGAATTTCAAAGAAGACGCGCTCCGGGTCCCACGAAGCGTAATGCTGTGCGACCATGCTCCAGAAATCGGCAAAGCGCTCTACAAATTCGTCTTCCTTAGCCAGGCGCGTCTTGAAGTCTGAGTCGGGATGCATGTCGATTTCGACCGCAAGACCGGCATCCAGAATCATTTTGACCGCCGCGTCGAGATAACCGAAATATTCCGCGGAAGCATTGTGATGGCGGACAGCCTCCATCATCGGTTGCGGATTCACGCTAAGCCGCACGTGATCGAAGCCGGCAGACTTGATCAGCGCAATATCTGAGGCTGTGGTCCAGTTTTCAAAATGCTCTTTCGTGTATCCCTTGGGATCGTAGACCTGCGCGAACCATTCGCTGAGATTGATTCCGTGCCGAATGTGCGCGAGGCGCGAGGCGGGAACCGACGAATGCTCCGTGCTCTGAGCGAACGACGCCGCACTGAGTAACAAAATGAAAAAGAATAAATTTACGCCCACAGACTTTGCCATTTTGATAGCGGCGAAGGTTATATAGATCCTGCTGGCGGCAAGAAAATGCACACTTCGCTCAGGATAATAATATGATCTCAATACTAGCTGAGAATCGGCAGCGCGCGAATTCTCTTCTTCGTCGCCGCATAGATCGCGTTGCACAGCGCTGGCGCGACAGGCGGCACTGATGGCTCGCCGATTCCTGTTGGAACCTCGGCACTCGGAACCGCGTAAACTTCGACAACTGGCGTTTCTTCCATGCGCAGCGGAGCGTAGTCGTCAAAGTTACCCTGCACCACTCGGCCTTTCTCGATTGTGATCTTAGCGCGCAGCGCATTGCCCAATGCGTAGACGATTCCGCCCTGAATCTGCTGCTCGAGAATGGTGGGATTCACAACCTGCCCGCAGTCGACAACCGCCACCACGCGATGCACGCGCGGCTGATCGTTCTCCATCGTGATCTCGACTACCTCGGCCATATAAGACGCGAAGCAGCCGAAGCAGGCAACGCCGCGATAGTGGCCGGCGGGCAGCGGCGAGTTCCAAGCAGATTTTTCGGCGGCGAGTTGCAGGGCCGCGCGCATCCGGGCTGTATGCCATGTGGTCGTGAAGTATTGCAAGTCCTGATCCTTTGCCAGCAGATGCAGACGGTACTGCAGTGGATCCTTGCCCGCGGCGATTGCCAGTTCGTCAATAAAACTCTCGAGCGCGAATGCTGCCTGCAGCGCGTAGACCGAGCGCATCCAGCCCAGTGGTACGGGCGTTTCTGTCATTGTGTAGTTGATTAGATAGTTGGGAATTCCGTAGACGGGTCCGGCTTCATCGGGCAGATCGGGATCGACTCCGTTCGGAACCGGTTGTCCTTTTTGCCCACTGATCGACGGCGAGATGATGCGATGCGTCAACGCGACGGGAAATCCTGATCCGTCAATGACGGCGCTGAGCTGATGATAGCTCGCCGGGCGGTAGGTGGAGAATCGCATGTCATCTTCGCGTGTCCAGATCACTTTTACAGGAGCATTGATCGCCTTCGACACCAGCGCGGCTTCCACTGCATAGTCGTGTTCCAGTCGCCGGCCAAAACCTCCACCTATCAGAGTGACGTGGACTTTGACCTGATCAGGGTCAAGTCCAATCGCGGTCGCTACCGAGTCGCGGCAATCCTGCGGAACCTGCGTGGGCGCCCACAGTTCGCACTTCGATCCTTGATAATGCGCGGTGCAATTCCCCGGCTCCATGGGCGCATGCGCCATGAAGGGTAATTCGTATTCGGCGGAGATGCGGCGGCCAGAAACTTTTGACGGATCTCCTGCTGAGTAAAGACTGACGCCCTTTTTCGCCGCCGCCTGCTTCAGCGATGCCGTGACTGCCGCGGTATTCAAGTCCTTGTTCGGGCCATCGTCCCACGTAACGTTCAACACGCGCCGGCCCTCCATGGCTCCCCAAACGCTGTCAGCGACCACGGCGACCGCCGACTCGCCGATCTTTCCCACATAACTGATGCCGGAGCTTTTCTTCGATTCTTTATCATCAAAGTTCGAAACCTTGCCTGCAATGGTGGGACAACGCGAGAGCACTGCGAACTTCATTCCAGGAATTCGATAATCAAGTCCAAAGACCGCTGTGCCTTTTACCTTGTCGGGCGAATCGAGGCGCGGCACGCGTTGCCCTACGATCTTGTAATCTTTGCTCTGCTTGAAGGGCACGTCGGTCGGAACCGGTAGCGTCGCCGCTTTGCTCGCGAGTTCGCCATAATTCAGGCTCCGGTTGCTTGCCGCGTGCTTGATCCGGCCGCTCTCAGCCGAGCATGAAGATCGCGGAACATTCCAGGTTAACGCTGCGGCTGAAATCAGCGTCTCGCGCGCTGCAGCGCCCGCTTTGCGCATGGGATCCCATGTGGTGCGGACGCTCGCGCTTCCTCCTGTGGTCTGATCGCCAAAGAGCGTGCTGGCTCCAGCCTGTTCGATCTCGATCAGCTTCCAATCGGCTTCGAGTTCTTCGGCCAGGATCATGGGCAGGGCCGTGCGCACGCCTTGCCCCATCTCCGAGCGCGCGACCACGATGGTGATTTTATTGTCGGGCGTGATGCGCAGATATGCGTTCGGTGAAAAAGATTCTTCTTGCGAACCAGTTTTATGAGGCAGGTAGAAGCCGATCACCAATCCGGCGCCGGCGGCGACACCGGCTGTCACAAACTCGCGGCGGGAGAGAGGACTCATCGCACGCCTTCGTTTCCGGCGGCGCGATGTATCGCCTTGCGAATCCGTTCGTAGGTTCCGCAGCGGCACAGATTGCCGTTCATCGCCTGGGTGATCTGCTCGTCGGTCGGGTTGGACGTCTTGGCCAGCAAAGCCGCGGCGGACATGATCTGTCCCGTTTGACAGTAGCCGCATTGCGGCACTTCTTCCGCGATCCAGGCCTGCTGCAGCACATGCAGGCCGTTGGCTCCAAGCCCCTCGATCGTAGTGACGCTCTTGCCCGCCACTTGCGACACGGGAGTGGAGCAGGAACGGATCGCATTGCCCTCGACGTGCACCGTGCAGGCGCCGCACAATCCCGCGCCGCATCCGTATTTGGTTCCAGTGAGTTCGAGAGTATCGCGGAGGACCCAGAGCAGAGGCGTCTCCGGAGAGACGCTGACTTTTTTTTCACTGCCGTTGACGTGGAGCGCAATGTCTGGCATGTAGGTGAAGACTCCTGGAGCCGCAGAACATGGTAACGAACCTGCGGCAAAAGTGGAAATGATTGGCTGGTTTGGCATTGGTGCGATTTGAGAGTTAAAAGACCGAAGCGATTCTGCGCGCAGACCGGCAGGCGTCTGGGCAAGGTCACACGGGAGATCCCTCCGCCGGCTGAAGAACGCCGGCGCTCGGGATGACGCCATACTCTACAAGTTTGACCCGCAGAAAAAGCGCGTGATACGGTAAACAGTCACACCTAGCCCGGCGGCTTCCCGCTGATTGAGGTCTATTTTGTCTTCGGTTGAGGCGACCCCTGCCGTCCGCAAAACCGCGCTGAACGCCGTCCATCGCCAGATGGGCGCGAAGATGGTGGATTTCAATCGCTGGGACATGCCGGTCGAGTATCCCGCATCGTTGGGCGGCGGCATCATTGCCGAACACATGGCCGTGCGCAAAGGCGTCGGCATCTTCGATGTTAGTCATATGGGTGACATTCGGCTGGCCGGACCGGAGGCTCTGGCCGCGGTGCAGCACATTTCCATGAATGACGCGTCGCGGCTGGCCGTGGGCCAAGCGCAATATTCCGCGCTGCTCTATCCCGAAGGGACCTTCGTCGATGATGTGATCGTCCACCGCCTCGCCGAGGACGAATATTTGCTGGTCATCAACGCTGGAACGCGCGAGAAAGATTTCAACTGGGTGCGCGACAATACGCGTCAATTCGACTGCGTGGTGGAAAATCTTTCCGATGACTTCACGCAGATCGCAATCCAAGGCCCAAAAGCCGTGAATCTGCTGCAGAAACTGACCGATGCCGACCTGAGCGCGGTGAAGTTTTACTGGGTGACGCGCGGCAAGCTGTGCGGTCTGAACGATATTCTTATGGGCCGAACGGGTTACACCGCCGAGGACGGCTTCGAAATTTATATTCCCGCGGACGAGATGACCAGCGCGCGCGTATGGAACGAGATTATGGCGGCAGGCAAGGAATTCGGTGTCGTGCCTTGCGGACTGGGTGCGCGCAATACGCTTCGTCTCGAAGGCAAGCTCCCGCTCTACGGACACGAGATTTCCGATACCATTAATGTCTGGGAAGCGGGACTCGACCGTTTCTGCAAGATGGAGAAGCCGGAGTTCATCGGTCGGGCCACCTTGGAGAAGGCGAAAGCCTCCGGCATAAGGCGAACTCTGGTTGGTCTGGAGATGACGGAACGCGGTATCGCCCGCGATGGATATAAAGTGCTAGACACCGCCGATCGAGAAATTGGATATGCTACGAGCGGTTCGCCCGCGCCATTCTTGAAGAAGAACATTGCGCTGGCCTACGTGCCGCCGGATCTGGCAGCAGTGGGCACAACGGTGAAGGTCGAGATTCGTGGACAGGGGGTAGGAGCGGTGGTTGTTTCCACTCCTTTTTATAAGCGGCCAAAGAAAGCCGCATAACTCAGAGATTTAGCAAGGAGCTAGAAGCTTTCATGTCCTACCCCACAGATCGCAAGTACACGAAACAACACGAATGGATTCAGGTGAACGGGACCGCCGGCACTATCGGCATTACAGACTACGCGCAGCAGTCGCTTGGGGACATAGTGTTCGTCGAAGCGCCGAAAGTAGGCTCCGAACTCAATGCCGGCAAACCCTTTGGCACGGTCGAATCGGTGAAGGCTGTGTCGGACTTGTTTGCTCCTGCGTCGGGCACGGTGACTGAGATCAACGCGGAATTGGCCACATCGCCGGAGAAGGTAAATAAAGATGCGCATGGGTCGTGGATAGTGAAGATCACGCTGAAGAATCCGAGTGAACTGGACAAGCTGCTCTCTGCCGAGGACTATGAGAAGTTTGTGGCGGAAGAGGCGGGACACTGAAAGAACCGGACCTCAGCCATCGGACCTGGGACCACCGTTGCGCCGTGCCGAAGTCTAACCTCCGAGGCCTGACGCCGCGTTTTGCGCATGGACTTGATTCAGGCGACGCCAGCACAATCCAAGTGACCCTGAGGCACATCTAAACAATTTCTATGCGTTATTTACCTAAATCTCCCGCCGACCGCCAGGCCATGCTGAAGGCAATCGGCTTGCGATCGGTCGACGATCTGTTTGCTCCGATTCCTACCGAGTACCGGCTGACTCGCGATCTGAAAATCCCGCGGCAGATGGCGGAATCGGAAATTGTCGACTTCTTCCGCCAGCGTTCGCGCGAGAACGGCGAGGGCTACACCAGCTTTTTGGGCGCGGGCGCCTACTTCCATTACCGTCCCGTCATTATCGATTCGCTCATTTCGCGCGGCGAGTTTTTGACGGCTTACACACCCTATCAGGCGGAAATCTCCCAGGGCACGCTGCAATCGATCTTCGAATTTCAGACCATGATCTGCGAACTGACCGGCATGGAAGTGGCGAACGCTTCGATGTATGACGGTTCCACCGCCGCGGCCGAGGCCGTGATGATGGCAGTCCGTCTCACCGGCCGGCGTTCGGTCGTGGTGGCGCGCAGTCTGCATCCTGAATATCGCGAAGTTCTGGCCACTTATGCGACGCATCAGGGCATGCCGCTGTCGGTCGCGGGCTTCACCGACGACGGCCGTCTGAACTTGAAAGAACTCGAGCAGTCGATTACGCCCGAGACCGCGTGTGTGCTGGTGCAGTCTCCAAACTTTTTCGGCACGATTGAAGACGTGGCCGCGATTGCCGATATCGCACACAAAAATGGCGCGATGCTCGTGGTCTCGATCGCGGAGGCGGTCTCTCTCGGGATTGTGGAACCGCCACGCCAGGCCGACGTCATCGCCATGGAGGCGCAATCTTTTGGGGTGCCTCTCGGATTCGGCGGCCCGTATTGCGGCGTTATCGCTACGCGCGAGAAATATGTGCGGCAAATGCCCGGACGCCTGGTGGGACAGACCATCGACAAACAAGGCAGGCGTGGATTCGTCTTGACGCTGGCCACTCGCGAGCAGCACATCCGGCGCGAGAAGGCGACCTCGAATATCTGCACGAACCAGGCCCTGGTCGCGCTCATGGTCAACATCTTCATGACGGTCTACGGCAAAGTGGGGCTGAAGGAATTGGCCAAACAGAATCTGGCGAAGACCGCGTACGCGGCAGGCCAGTTCGCGAAGCGGGGCAAGATTTTGTTCGGCAGTGCGCCGCGATTCAACGAGTTCGTAATTCAGACCAGTGAAGATCCTTACGCTATTAACGGCCGCTTGTTGGGGCACAAGATGGTTGGCGGTCTACCGCTCAAAAAGTTCTATCCCGAACTAGGGAATGCCGCCTTGTGGTGCTGCACCGAGCTGACGAGTCGCACCGCGATCGATACAGTCGCAGGACTGGTCGCCGAGAGCGAGCGTTCAGTGCGGCCTTCCAAGGAAGAGGACGTGGAAGAGGTGGCGCGATGAAGCACATCCCTCGCAAGGCGACGCGCCACGTCAATCAGAACGAAGGTTTGATCTTCGAGAAGTCGTCGGCCGGCAAGGCTGCCTGGAAGTTGCCTCCCCTTGATGTGCCGGAAGTGGATACCGCCAAGCTTCTGGGGGCATCCGAAAGAAAAGATCTTGGCAACATGCCCGAAGTGAGCGAGATCGAGATCATCCGCCACTTCACGCGGCTTTCGACGTGGAACTACGCCATCGATTTGGGCATGTATCCTCTGGGCTCATGCACCATGAAATACAATCCGCGCGTGAATGAAGCCGTAGCTCGGGTCGAAGGAATCGCGAACGGCCATCCCTACCAGCCGGAGAAGATTTCTCAGGGTGCGTTATACATCATCAAAACGCTTAGCGAACAGCTGATCGAAATCACCGGCATGGACGCGATCACGCTGCAGCCTGCCGCCGGCGCACATGGCGAGATGACCGGTCTGCTCATGGTTCGTGCCTATCACGAGTCCAAAGGAAATGCGCGAAAGAAAATCCTGATTCCGGATTCGGCGCACGGGACAAATCCAGCCACGGCCGCGATGGTCAACTATGCGGTCGAGAATTTGAAGTCGGATTCGCGTGGCATGGTCGATTTCGCGGCGCTCGCGGCGCAGATGAATGAAGACGTCGCCGCGCTGATGCTGACCAATCCCAACACTCTGGGCGTATTCGAGCAGGACATTCACAAGATTGCAGACATTCTCCACGCCAAGGGCGCACTTCTTTACATGGACGGCGCCAACATGAATGCGCTGGTCGGAAAAGTGCGGCCCGGCGACTTCGGCGTCGACGTCATGCATCTCAACCTGCACAAGACTTTCTCGACCCCGCACGGCGGTGGTGGCCCAGGGTCCGGCCCCGTGGCGATCAAGAAAGCGCTCGAACCTTTCCTGCCCACGCCCGTATTGGCCACGAACTCGGATGGGACCATGGCTTTCGACTACAACCGTCCGCAGTCGGTGGGGCGCGTACGCGCCTTCTATGGCAACTTCGGAATGTTTGTGCGCGCCCTCGCTTACATTCAAGCGAACGGTCCCGATGGCCTGCGGCAGACCACTGAGGACGCGGTCCTCAATGCCAACTACATTCGCAAAGGCCTCGAAGGCGCCTACGATCTTCCTTATTCCACGCCTACCATGCACGAGGTGGTTTTCAGCGACAAACGGCAGTTGAAAAAAGGCGTGCGCACCATGGACATCGCCAAGCGTCTGATTGATTACGGATTCCATCCCTACACCACGGCATTTCCGCTGATCGTGCCCGGAGCGCTCATGATTGAGCCCACCGAGAGCGAATCGAGGGAAGAGATGGACTTATTTATCGAAGCGATGAAGTCGATCGCGGAAGAAGTAGAAGAAGATCCGCAGACGGTGCTCGATGCCCCGCATTCGACGCGGGTGTCGCGGCTGGACGAGACTGCCGCCGCCCGGAAACCCATTCTGCGGTGGAAGCCGACCAACTAAATTGTTGATTGCTGATTGTTCATTGAAACTCGCACCAGACTTGAAGTCAGCGCCCTCCAAATCAACAATCAAAAATCAGCTGTCAACAATTGTTTGTCGCACCGTTATTTCGCGGTGATGTCCACCGAAGCGCGGGTTGTGTCCCACTCCTCGCGGAGAGTGCAGCCCGAGTCAATCTTATCGTAAGCGATGGTGAAGTTCTCAACCGGAGACGGAAGCTTGGAGAGCTTCATCTCGACGCGGGCCAGTTCGTCGGCTTCGTACTTGTAGGGAATTCCCCACTCGCCGGTCTTCTTGTTGATGATGAGGGTCCACTTGCCTGGATCTGGCACCACGAATAACGTATAACTCCCGGCGGGCACGCTTTTTCCGCCGACCACAAGATCGCTAGTGGTAACCAAAGTTGTCGCGTCATCGGCTCCGTTCCTCCAAACTTTGCCGTAAGGTTCATGCTCACCGATCATCTTTCGGCCTTTTAGCCGAGGGCTGGAGTAGTCCGTCTTGATGCTCTTGCCGCCGCCCAAATCGCACGATGCGGAAGCGGCCGGACTGGGTTTGCCCTGACAGGCAGCGAAAAGGGTGAGTGTGAAAATCGTGCCGATGACAAAGGCAATTCTTTTTTGCATGGTTCCTCTTTCCTCCTTGGAGTTGCTGGAGCGCTGAAAAGTTTGACGTTTGAGCAGGGATTATGTCAGCGGCCCATTATGCGCCATGCACCGCCGCAGTTACAATCACCACATGCCGGTATTCGACGAAAAGCAGGAAGAATTGGAACACTACGAAACCATGATGGGCGTGCCTCGCGGACGACTCGCCGTCACCATGGACACGATCACCGACGCCATGGCCCTGGTCGGCCAGCACGGCGTCTATTGCCAAAGTCAGCGTTGGCCCGGCAAGCCGGTCATGGACATTCAAATTATCATGAAGAGCTTGACCGACGCGAAAGAGCTGATCCAGAGCGTGATGGAAGAGCTGAAGAAGAATTCCTGACCGGCTTTACCACAGAGTCACAGAGACACAGAGAAGCAAGGCAAGTCTTTGTTTTTCTGTGTCTCGGTGCCTCGGCCGTGAAAGTCACTTGCGCTGTTTAAGGTTTCACCGTAATCATCACCACGCCATGCGTTGCCACCATTGCCGAGAATTTGCCCGTGAATATTCCCAGATTCTTATGCTGCCACAAGTCGCGCACGGAAGCGCTGATGGCAGTGGGATAACCGAGATCCTGCCAGTTCGCGGAGATCTCGCGTTCGGCTGCGCCTCGATTCAGGAGCACGACGGCGCGCGTCCCATCTCTTAGCTGCTTCGCCCAAACTTCCAGTTCGCCATTCTTCGCGACGCGCTCACCCTGGCGGCCCAGGGCATCCTGGTCGACCGCGATCACTTCCTGATTGGTGAGAATGTCGTGAATCTCCGACCGCATGTTGCGCAGATCATTTCCCGCGATTAGCGGCGCCGCCAGAATCGCCCACAAACTGAAATGCGATCGGTATTCCGCGTCCGTCATTCCCCCGTTGCCGACTTCGAGCATGTCAGGATCGTTCCAGTGCCCCGGTCCGGCGTAGGAATTGAGTTCAGCCTCTTGATCGATAATTGCCAGCACACCGTTGGAACAACAACTCCCGTCCTTCCATTTCTCCTGGCCTCCCCAGCGGTCGTTGATGTCGCCCGTAGTCCGCCACAGATTCCCGCCGGCCTCTTTGCCCCAGAGCCATGGCTGCGCCTTTCCCCATTCGCAAATGCTCAGCACGATGGGCCGCCCGGAGGCGTCAAGTGCCGCGCGAATGTTGGCGTACGAAGCCCTCGGATCTTGCGTGGTCGTGTTGCACCAGTCGTACTTCAGGTAGTCGACGCCCCATGCCGCATATTGGATGGCATCTTGATACTCATGTCCGAAGCCGCCCGGGCGCCCGGCGCAGGTCTTCGATCCTGCGTCGGAATAGACGCCGAACTTCAATCCGAGCGAATGAATGTAATCCCCCACCGCCTTCATGCCATGCGGAAAGCGTTGCGGATCGGGAACGATGTTAGCGCTGGCGTCGCGGCTCACTTGCCAGCAATCGTCGATATTCACATAAACGTATCCTGCCTCTTTCATGCCCGACTTCACCACCGCATCTGCCATGCCCTTGATCAAATCCTCGCTCACATTGCAGGCAAACTTGTTCCACGAGTTCCAGCCCATCGGGGGCGTTAGCGCCAGACTCGCCGAAGGCGAAGCCTTCTCCTGCGCGACCGGGCTGGTGCCCACAAGCAGTATGCCGAAGAAAAGAAATGTGGAGGAAGGAAAGCGCCGCGTATTCATGCAGACGTTTTACCAGAAGCGCCTGCAGATTGGTATCGACAAATAGTCGCGCGCTGGGCGAAGTCGAAGGCATATCGGGCGATGGATCTTCTCTGCGATATTTGCTGTTACTTTGCGACTTCTGCGGTTACAAGCTTTTGCCGACAAGAGAGTAGAGACTTTAACCGCTGAGAACGCGAGGGAAGGCCGCAATGATCGCAAAGAAGACCCATAGCAACGAGTCGCAATCACTGCACGCGCCTCGTTTGATCCATTTACAATGCCGTGGGAATCAACCCGCGTAACCGACGGAGGGTTTTTATGCTCAGTCTTCGCGCTCTGATGACAATCGCTTTCATGAGTAGTACGGCTGCAGTGATCGCTGGTTCGGCATGGGCGCAAAGCGCATCAGAAGGAATCTTCGAAGGTCACAACGATGTAGGGACGGTTTTGCATGCAGGCTCTGTCGACTACGATGCGGCCAAGCGAACCTACACCATCAGCGGCAGCGGCGAGAACATGTGGTTCGCGGCCGATGCTTTCCAGTTCGCATGGAAAAAAATTTCCGGAGACGTAACTCTAACCGCCGACATTTCTTTCCTGACCACCACTGGCAATGAGCACAAGAAAGCGGCCCTGATGCTGCGGCAAAGCCTGGACGCCGACTCCGTGTACGCCGATGTGGCCCTGCACGCGAGCGGGCTGACCTCGCTTCAATTTCGCGATGAGAAAGGCGCGACGACTGGCGAGATTCAATCCAACATCTCAGCCCCGAAGCGCCTGCGCATCGCCAAACGCGGCGATTACGTCTACATGGCTCTCGCGGTGGATGCGGGCGAGCCCCAACCGGAGGGCGGCTGGCTACGCATACCGCTGCAGGGTCCGTTTTACGTCGGGCTTGGCGTGTGCTCCCACGATAAGGATGTGGTGGAGAAATCGGTTTTTTCCAACGTAGAGCTAACCCAACCTGTTCTCGCCACCGTGGGCAAGATAACTCTCTACAGCACTCTGGAAACCGTCGCGATTGCCTCCGCGGACCGCCGCGTCGCCTATCTCGCGCCCGGACGTTTCGAAGCGCCCAACTGGATGCACGACGGCAGGGCATTTCTTTTCAATCGCGATGGCCACATTGAGCGTCTAGCGGTCGGCAGCGACAAGCCAGTCATTATCGATACCGGTTTCGCAACCCGCTGCAACAACGATCACGGCATCTCGCCCGACGCAACGCAGATCGCCATCAGCGACAACTCGCAGGGTGACCACAACTCTCGCGTCTATCTTGTGCCGATTGCTGGCGGCACGCCGCGCCGGATCACGGAAAAATCTCCATCGTACTGGCATGGCTGGTCGCCCGACGGCAAAACGCTTGCATTCGTCGGCCAGCGCAATGGCGATTTTGATATTTATGCTATCCCGGCGGCGGGCGGCGAGGAGACGCGCCTTACCATTGCGAAAGGCCTGGATGACGGCCCGGAATATTCTCCGGATGGAAAATATATCTACTTCAACTCCGAGCGCACCGGGCACATGCAGATCTGGCGCATGAAGCCCGACGGCAGCGAGCAGGAGCAAGTCTTCTCCGACGATCTCAACAACTGGTTCCCGCACATTTCTCCCGACGGGCAGTGGATGGTGTTTCTCACTTACGAAGGAGATGTCACTGGCCATCCCGAGAACAAAGATGTGATGTTGCGCCTGATGTCGCTCAGCGATTCGAATGCCAAAGACAAGAAGATCACCGTGCTCGCGAAACTGTTTGGTGGGCAGGGGACCATCAACGTTCCGTCGTGGTCGCCCGACAGCAAGCAAGTGGCGTTCGTGAGCTACATGCTAGTGCCACAAGAGAGCGCGGGGGACGGACGATAGTCGCGAAAACGAGAAACCTACGATTTTAAGATCGATCAAAGTTTCTTTTCAAGATCGGCGATTTCAAGTCGCAATCGTGCGATTCTTGCGCGAACCCAAATCTGGGGATCAACCGACTGCGCGCGCTCCATCAAGGGAGCCAATAAATCGCATATGTGATCATGTCCGCTACGACGAGCCATTGCAAATGGGGCGTCGCCCTCGCTTAACGCAAAGATATCTGCAACCCCTATCAATCAAGAGCTCGACCATGTCAGGGGTACCTTGCATGCAGGCAACGCGCAAAGGAGTATAGCCAAGATCTCTAGCTTTGTTTACATCGATGCCGGCGTCGATGAGGGCTTTGGCAACTGGAAGATCACTCCATCTGACAACACAATGAAGTCCATTATCGCCGTCACTGGTACATGTATTTACGTCAGAAAAGTCGGCGTCGGCAAAGTCGCACGTGTCGCGCAGCTTGGCAATTATTCGTTTCAGTTGATCGTCTATGACCAGTCTCTACCGTGCGACCCTTTCGTCGAAAAATTTTGCCATCGATTCCAGCGCCTCTTTCGTCTCCGGCAACTGAAAGTGATACCAGAAGGCGTGGGGTAGGGCTTCGAACACTACCAAGTGCGCGTCCACCCCCGCATGCAGGAGCGCGCGATGGAACGTGGAGGTATCGCTGAGCAGGATATCGCGCGTGCTGGTGACGAGCAGGCTGGGCGGCATGCCGTGCAGGTCGGCGAATAGCGGCGACAACACAGGATCTTTTCGATCCGCCTTGCCGACATATTGATCGTCCGGCAAATGATTGGGATCGACTGGCTGCATTTCGCCCGGAAGGCCGTTCAAAGTGAATAGCTGGCGCGAATCGCCGACGCGGCTGAAGTCGCCGAGGCCGGAGAAAATACCCAGCGCTGCGGGGAGGGGCAATCCCAATTGTTTGAGACGAACTGCTACTTCAGCAGTCAGGATCGCTCCCGCCGACGTTCCGAAGATCCCAATGCTGCTGGGCTTGTGCGTCTTGAGCAGTTCCTTGTAGACCGCAACCACGTCGTCGACCGCGGCCGGGAAGGGATTCTCCGGCGCGAGGCGATAATACACCGACACAACTTTCGTCTTTGCCAGGTTCGCAATCGGAATGCCCTCGATGAGAGAGCCCGAGTCGGAATTGAATCCGCCGCCGTGCAGGTTGATCAGCACTCGGTTGCGATTGCCCTCGGGCATGGTGATGGGCGTGATGATGTCGGTGCGAACGCCAGCAGTCGTCGTCTCCTCCACATTAGCAGGATAGTATTTGCGCGCTTCCCCAGAACCGAACTTGCGCCATTCGTCCGTGCGGGCGCGCCGCACCGCAAGTGTCTGCTGTCCGCTCTTACTTTGCGTAAGCGACATCAGCCAGTGCTGCGCCTCTGGACTGACGGTCGCGGGCATCGGCACAGCCCGTGTGATGTGGGCTGTGCCGTCAGGATCGAAAGTCGCGGAGTCTTGCTGAAAGGCTTGATTCGATTGCGCGGCTAAGGTTGGAGCGAGCGCGATTGCGGCGATGAGAGGCAGTGCTGTGATTTTCATCGTGACATTTGTATCAGACGGGGTGAGCAGACACGAACACTAACCACTGAGGGCACAGGTTCACACGGAGGATTCTAGTTTCCTCTGTGACCTCTGGGTCCTCTATGGTCCAGCTTTACACCCGGTGTTTTTAAGCGAGCGTGTACTTTCCCCGTTCGATCATCTTCTGCGCGATCTGTTGCCGCAGTTCGATGGTGTTGAAGGGTTCGTATTTCGCCAGGCGACGCAGGATGGCGAGCTGCGTGCGCATCATGTCGCCGTCGGCAACTGCCGCGATTACTTTCCGTGCCGCAGACTCTACCTTCTCCATAGCCTGCGAGAGATAGACGCGCGTCATGGCAACCGGCAACGCCGCGCTGTCTTCTCCCTTGGCTTGTACAATCTTCTGCGCCCGCAGCACGGCCGATTCCATGGCATAGGCCTCAATCGTCATGTCGGCGATCGCGCCCATGATTTCCTGCTTATCCTGAATCGCCTGCATATATTTCTGGGTGGCCGCGCCCGCCGCAAACAGTCCCAGCTTCTTCGCTTGTGCCACCAGTTTACGTTCTTCCGGCAGCGCGCCTTCGAGTTCTTCCGCCATCGATGGACCGGAGAGCACTTCGTCCATCAGTTTCTTGATCGCCGGCATCAGCGGCAATTGCCCGGTCATCGCGCGCTTCAGCAGGAAGCCGGTGATGATCAGTCGATTAATTTCGTTGGTGCCTTCGAAGATGCGATTAATGCGGGCATCGCGGTAAGCGCGCTCGGCAGGATACTCCTCGACGAATCCGTAGCCTGCATAAATCTGCACCGTCTCGTCGACCACATAATCAATCATCTCCGAGCCCCACACTTTAATGATGGAGCACTCGACGGCGTATTCCTCGATCGCCTTCAGCGTCTGCTTGCCCGCGTCAGAGGCCGACTTGTCCACGTCGCCGAGGGCGACGTCCATCATGCCGACAGTGCGATAGACCAGCGATTCGCCGACATAGATAAGAGTCGCCATATTCGCAATCTTTTCGCGCACCAGACCGAAATCTGCAATGACCTTATTAAACGCCTTTCGCTGCCTGGCATAGCCAATAGCGTTCTCGAGCGATACCCGGCCTCCGCCCACGCACATTGCGCCTAGCTTGAAGCGGCCTACGTTCAGAATGTTGAAAGCGATCACGTGGCCCTTGCCGATTTCGCCCAATAGGTTTTCTACGGGAACTTTGCAGTCATTGAGAATGATGGGGCAGGTCGACGATCCGCGAATCCCCATCTTGTGCTCCTCGGCGCCAACCGAGAAGCCGGGAAAACTTCTCTCGACCAGAAACGCGCTGAACTTATCGCCATTGAGTTTGGCGAATACGGTGAATAAATCGGCGAAGCCAGCGTTGGTGATCCACATTTTTTCGCCGTTGAGCACATAGTGCTTGCCATCGGGCGAAAGTTCAGCGCGAGCCCGGCAATTGAGTGCGTCTGATCCAGAAGAAGCCTCCGACAGGGCATATGCGCCCACAATCTCGCCTGAGGCCAGGCGCGGCAAATACTTGTTCTTCTGTTCTTCCGTGCCGAAGTACACGATGGGCAACATTCCGATGCCGCTATGCGCTCCCCAAGTCGTGGCAAAGCCCGCGTACTTGGCGATGTGGTCGGCGATGACGGCGGCGGTGACCTTATCCATTTCCAGGCCACCGTAGGCTTCGGGAATTTCGACTCCGCTGAGGCCGAGTTCACCAGCCTTTTTCAGTAGCTCGCGAGAAACAGAGAAATCCTTGTGCTCAATCTTTTCAATATTGGGCACGATTTCGTTCAAGGCAAACTCTTCGGCTGTTTGCCCGATGAGTTGGTGTTGTTCAGTGAAGTCTTCAGGCGTGAAAACTTCTTCTGGCTGTCTCGATTCCAGCAGAAAGCTGCCACCGGAAACTTTATTCTTCGGAGCCACCGTGGTGGTTGCCATGTCTATCCCTCGATAAGAAACCGCCGAATCCACGAAGGACCCGGCGGAGTGTACAGCTCAATTCTAATGCGTAACGGGAGGGTAAAGATATATGGAAATCCCCGGCAGTTTGCGGGTTTTATACCGTCATTTCAGGCCTTCGCGGACACCGTTTGCAAATGGATGACGTACGCGGCATTTCATTTTACGGATAACTCCATTCCATCGCTATCGGCTCAATCAGCTCGCCGCGAGAATAACGCAACGTCTGTATACCGCTAACACGGAACGGATACGCGGTTCTCGATCCCTGCTGGCACCGGTTGTATCGCTCCTGCCAAGATCGGTAGAGACTGGCTTCGCTCTGCGCGGTGCGGCTCAGTGCCGAACATTCTTGAGTCGGCGCGACTTGAGTGGAGTCGGCGCAGGCTTGTTGTTGGGATGCCTGGGCCGCTTGCATACGTTGCGCCTGGTGCTCCATGGCAAGACGTAAGCCGCTGCAATTATCTAGAAAATTGGTTCCGGCCAGACAGGCGCCGCCGCTCCATATCTCGCGCTGCGAGCAGAAATTGTGTCGACGCCCGGGGACGGAAATTCCGATGCATCCACCTCGCCCTCCGGTTGCTCCTGCAGGACACACCGGGCACCGACCGTTGAAGCAAATCCTGTGCCGAAGGTCGGCAACCAACCTGGGCTTTGGTTCAGGCTTCCTGAATGGATGCCGCAAGAATGAGAAGAGACTTCTCTTGGGGGTCGGTCGGTCAGCCAATCCCGACTTGCCCGGCATTCGTGGATTTCGTTCGGACGGTCCCGGCAACGATTTCGAGCGAGATGCAGAATTCAAATTGCGTCCAGCCGCGCTGCGCGAACTCGTGGCGTTGTGCGAAATCGAACCGCCGGAACTGTGGCCGCTTGAAGAACCAGAGCTGCCAGATGCACTGCTATGAGAGCCGCCTCCGCTGGACCCGCCGCCCGAGGAACCACCGTGGGAACCTCCGCCACCGCCGGAACTCGAACCTCCGCCGCCTCCAGAGGAATGTTGTGAGAATGCCGCCGACGAGAAGATAAGCATTGCCGCGAGACACAGGCTGGAGAGCCGCATGAAGCACCTCTAACCCAACCACACCTGAAGCGGGGTCAAGAAAGCCCAGCTTACTGTGGATTTTTCCGGCCCCAAAAAAGCATACCTCGGAACCGTGTAAAAGAACGCAGCAATTGGGTAAAGATCGGGTAAAGAAGTGTTATGCAATACCACCTAACGCTGCAGTAAAACCGGCCGTTCGTCTGTGGTCTTCAGATGGTAACGGCTCGCCCGCCGGCAGGTCGAATAACCCGCGGGGTGCGTCGAGTCCGAGTCCTTGGAATCGCGCGCGACCACGTAACTGCGGATGGCGTAGCACATTGCATCCGCCTCCATTGACCCCTCTTCACCCATTATCGCGCCGCCGGTCTGGGTTTCCATCTTGGGACGATCCGTGAGGGGATCAAGCTGGCCACGATCAAGACGATACTGATCAACACGAATGCGGTCAGCCGCATTCGACGAAAAGTCGGGCCGATTCGGAATGACCCTCCAGGGCTCCGACGGAGTGGCCGCTGCTCGCCCGTTCGTGACAGAGGCTGAGACCGAATTGCCAGGAATTGTTTGCCGATCTTGAGCGAAGGCAGGCAGAGAACAAAACAACAACCCGGCAGCGAGAAGGTGGGCGGAAGTCATAGGAACCTCCTGAGGCGGATTATAACGCCGTTTTCAGTTCAGATTTTCGAAAATTCCGGCGGCTCCCATGCCTCCGCCGACGCACATCGTGACCATGCCATAGCGACCTTTGCGGCGCTTCAGTTCGCGGATCACACTGGCCGTCAGCTTCGCCCCGGTGCATCCCAGCGGATGTCCCAAGGCAATGGCGCCGCCGTTGGGGTTGACCTTCTCCGGGTCCAATCCAGCTTCTTTGATCACTGCCAGAGACTGCGCAGCGAAGGCTTCGTTCAACTCGATCACGTCAATATCTGCAAGCTTCAGTCCAGCCATCTTCAACGCCTTCGGAATCGCAAACACAGGGCCTAATCCCATTTCTTCTGGCTTGTATCCCGCTGTCGCGAACGAGATATAACGAGCCAGCGGCGTGATGCCCAATGCCTTGGCCCGCTCGGCGGACATCACTACCGCGGCTGCCGCACCATCCGACATCTGCGACGAATTTCCGGCGGTCACCGTGCCCTTTACGTGAAACGCGGGCTTCAAGCCGAGCAGGGCTTCGAGCGAAGTATCGGCGCGCGGTCCTTCGTCCACTTTAAACACAATCTCCTGACGCTTCGGCTTGGAGCCGTTGGGCGTGCTGAAACTTACCGGCACCGGTACGACTTCATCGTTGAACTTTCCGGCCTGAATTGCGGCCAGCGCTTTCTGGTGACTGCGCAGCGAGAACTCATCCGCCGCTTGCCGCGTGATGCCGAATCGCTGGCCCACACGCTCGGCCGTGAGTCCCATGGACAGGTACGCGTCTGGATAATGATCGACGAGCCAGGGGTTGGGAGAAATCTTGTGTCCACCCATCGGAATCATCGTCATCGACTCGGTTCCTCCGGCGACGATTACTTCCGCGCCGCCGCTCATTATGCGTTCTGCGGCCATGGCGATCGCCTGCAGTCCCGAAGAACAGAATCGGTTGATCGTCAGCGCCGAGACTTCGACCGGCAATCCCGCCCGCAGCGAGGCGATGCGAGCCACGTTCATTCCCTGCTCGGCTTCCGGCATGGCGCAGCCCAGAATCACATCTTCGATTTCTCCAGTGTCGAGTTGCGGTACGCGTTCCAGCGCACCCTTGATCGCAACGGCGGCGAGTTCATCGGGACGAGTGGCGCGGAGCGTGCCCTTGTAGGCGCGCCCTACGGGAGTGCGGACGGAAGAAGCAATGATGACTTCACGCATAATATTTCTCCAATCCTGGCAAGCTGTCCATTAGATGCTTACCACTCTCCGCGAGCTTCGAGAGCATGACCGTTACTTCGCCGGGGCGTAAAAGTAATAGTCGGCAGTGTAATCGCTCTTCGTTTCCGCGCCTTTATGGGACTCGTCACAAGCGTCGTTGCCGGGCTTGCCGCCGTGGGTGTGTACCCGCTGAATCGTCGTCACGTTGGTCAGCAAGCCAGTTTTTCCCGCATGGCTTTCGACATTCACCAGCAGCCATGGAACCGAATCCGCATCGAGCGAGTCGACGTGTGCGACCGCTTTGCCGTTGACTTCGCTGCCGTCTTTCAACTTCCAGGTTGGAAGTTTCGAGGTTGGATCGGCAGAATGCTGGCCAATCACTTTATCCTTCCGATCCTTCAATTCGGCCTCGGGACCTTTGATCGTCCAACTGAACTTGCCGTCGGCTCCAGCCTGGCAGCTGTAGATCTGCGATCCTTTGGCGCGGACGAAAAGAACGGGCTCGAGACCTGCCGGCACCGCGATCGCATCGGGGACATCGGGCGCAGATTCCTTCGCGGGGGTATCTTTTTCTTTGCTGGCCTGGGCGTAGACGAGTGGGACCGAAGAAATAAAAATGAAGACGGTCAAAGGGATGAAGACAGCGACAGCCAGCAAAGGTCTTCGCATGTGGTGATTGTAGCGCAGGGCAAAATGTGGGAAGAGAAAATCCTGGCAGGCCACAGTCATCATCGATGGGCAGGGATGCTTCGACTACGCCACTGCTTCGCATTCGCGAAGCAGTGACTGCGCTCAGGACGACAGTTCCGCAAATAACTACCACCATCCCGTAATGCGGCATTTGCTGCTCGCCAATCCCCATTCCGATCCTGGCGTTGTAAACTTAGATATGTACGGACAAACGGGCTCCTCGCGCAGCGGCGCCGAGAAGAAGTGACACGCTCATGACACGTTTGCGGCATGCGATCCTCGGTGTGGGCGGAATTGGCGGCCTGATGGGGGCATGCCTGGCAAGGTGCGGTTCGCCGGTTAGCGTCGTGGTAAGGCCGGAAATGCTCGATCGATTTCCCGAGCAGCTTCAATTGGACAGCGTGTTCGGAAATTTCAGCGTTCCAGTTTCACGCGGGGGCCAGGTTCCGCCCTGCGACGTGCTCTGGATTGCCGTGAAGGCAACGCAACTGGAGGCGGCCCTTACCGCGATCACAAAGCCCGAGTCAGTGAGAGCGATGGTTCCGCTGTTGAACGGCATCGATCATCTTGCAGTGCTGCGCGGGAAATACGGAGCGGGGAAGGTCATCGCGGCTACCATTGCGGTTGAGTCCGAAAGGGTCGCGCCCGGGCACATTGTGCATCGCTCTCCCTTTGCCCGCCTGAATGTGACTTCGGCTGGACGAAGTTTGCTTGGCGAAACGCTCAAAGGGCTTCAGAAGATGGGGTTCGAGTGCCGGTTCATCGATGACGAGGCAACCCTGATGTGGAGCAAGATTGTGTTTCTCGCCCCATTTGCGCTGAGCACGACGGCTGCCAATAAAACTGTGGGCGAGATTTTGGCCGATCCGAATTGGCGAGATCTAGGTGCGGGTTGCGTTCGCGAGGCTTGCGCGGTGGCCGTGGCGGAAGGCGCCAAAGTCGACGCGGAATCGATCCTCGCATGGGTGAAGACGGCGCCCGCAAATATGCGCAGCTCCATGCAGAAAGACGTCGAGCGCGGCAATGCACCGGAACTCGATGCGATTGCGGGCCCCATCCTTCGTGCCGCGGCGCGGCATGGGATTGATTTGCCGATCACTAAGAAGTTAGTGGCAGCGGTCGAGCAGAGAGCGGGAGCCGCGAAGTCTTTGCCGGCGTAGCTATGCTTTGTCATCCTGCGCAGCAGCGTCGTCGCAACGCGAAAACACTGCGCTGTCGAAGGATCCCTTGCAACTGCGCAACGTCCGCGGCTAGTGAGGGAGTTTCGGTTCATTTGCAGGCGCTAAGCTTCGTGAGAATCTCCTGCCAGGCTTCGGGTGCAGATGTCTTGCAGGGATTCTTCAACTCCGCAACTGCTTCGCGTTCGCGAAACAGTTGCTACGCTCAGGATGACAGGCAGGAGTACGCGGGCGCGAGAGGCGTGACCAAAGTTACGGTTTTCCGATCCCTACAGTTACCGCCCTCCCGTAATCCATTGTTTCCTCGCTCGCCAATGCCTATTGCGATCCGTGCATTGTAGACTTAGAAAATACCTATCATGAGCCCGACTCCCCCGCGCCCGGACTTGCCAGACCTTGCGCCGACCATGAAGCAGGAAGTGCAGCAGGAAGTGGCGCGCCTGGCGGCGTCGCCGGAGGTGCGGTCGGCCTTCAACTGGTTTCGCACGCAGGAACCGCAGTTGGCGCACTGGCAGATGGAGATGGCGCGGATTCCAGCGCCTCCGTTTGGCGAGTCGGCGCGCGCGGCGTGGTTGGCGGAGCGCTTTCGCGAAATCGGGTTGGACGATGTTCGCATCGACGATGTGGGCAATGTGTTTGGCGCGCATCCTGGATTTGGCCGGCGCTACGTCGCGCTGAGCGCGCACATCGATACCGTGTTTCCGGCGAACACGCCGCTGAATATTCGCCAGCAGGGGAGCCGGATTTACGGGCCGGGAGTTTCCGACAATGGCGCGGGCGTGGCGGCGATGCTGGGGATTGCGGCGCTGCTGCGGACGGTTCGCATTCGCCATGCGCTGCCGTTTGTATTCATCGGCAACGTCGGCGAAGAGGGCGAGGGTGACCTGCGCGGCATGCGGCATATTTTTTCCACGCCGCGCTGGAAGGATTCGATTGCCTACAGCTTGGTGCTTGATGGGGCGGGTGCGGACACGATTGTGGCCGAAGCCCTAGGCAGCCGGCGTTTTGAAGTCATCGTGCGCGGGCCGGGCGGGCATTCGTGGAGCGATTTTGGCGCGCCTAATCCCATCGTGATTCTGGCCAAGGCGATTGAGGCTTTCACAGCGACGCCGGTTCCCACACAGCCTAAGACGACTTTTAATATCGGCGTAATTCGCGGCGGGACTTCGGTGAATTCGATTCCGGAGTCGGCCAGCATGAAGGTGGATATTCGCTCGACTTCGATGACGGAGATGGAGCGGCTGGAGCAAGCGCTGCGGCTGGCGCTGAACCGCGCGGTCGAAGATGAAACCGTTGCCGCAGAAATGCGATCGTCCGCTCAGAAACGGCCGTCCGGCGTGAGTTGCGAGGTGCTGGTGATCGGGAACCGTCCGGCCGGCGAGTTGCGGGCGGGAGCGCGGATTTTGCAGGTGGTGCGAGCGGTAGATGCGCAGCTGTCGAACGCGGCGCAGGTGCAGCGGGCTTCGACGGATGCCAACGTCCCGCTCTCGCTGGGGCAAGAGGCGATTGCCATCGGCGGTGGCGGCTCGGGCGGCGGAGCACATACCTTGCAGGAGTGGTTTGACTGCAACGGACGCGAGTTGGGTTTGAAGCGGATTTTGCTGACCATGCTTGCGCTGGCCGGAGTGGGGAATGAGTCGGACGTCAGGGGGGCTTCATGATGTGGAGACGGGATGGCAATCTATCTCAGGGGCTAAAGCGCGTATTTTGGGGCGGGTCTAGCGGCAACCTTCGACTCCCTTCGCTCGCTCAGCGCAGGCTAAAAACTGAAGCCGTGCCCTTTCCAAAGCAACAGGTGCAATTCACAACCTTTCTGTCATCAGCGTTCCTGCTGTTTTCGTTCGGGCTGGCGCAGTGCATGGGACAGAATCCTTCCGACAGCGCGACGACTGAGGCCAAGCCCAAGGCGGACATTATTTTTGAGCACGGGAACATCTATACGGGTGTCCCCGCCAATGCGCAATTCAGTGCGATTGTGCGCGAAGAAGCAATTGCGCTGCGGGGCGATCGCATCCTGGCGGTGGGCAAGAACACGGATATCGAGAAGCTGAAAGGGCCGCAGACTCAACTGGTCGATCTGGGGGGACATTTCGTCATGCCCGGATTCAACGACGCTCATCTCCATCTGGACGACGCGGGGAATAAGAAACTGAGTGTCGATTTGACGGGCGTGAAATCTCTGGACGATCTGCGCACGCGGGTTGCGAAAAAGGTCGAAGGCGCGAAGGCCGGAGACTGGATTCTGGGAGAAGGCTGGGATGAAACCCTGTGGCCTGTGAAGGTGCCTCCGACCCGCTGGGATCTGGACGAGGTCTCTGACGGACATCCAGTGTTTCTGGTGCGGGTGGATACACACATCGCCGTTGCCAACACTCGCGCTCTGCAGTTGGGAAGCATCACGCTGGCCAGCCGCAATCCACAAGGCGGGCAGATCGATCGGAATCAGAATGGTGAACCCACGGGCATTTTGCGAGAAACGGCTCAGGCCGCGATTCTGGAAGTGATTCCGAAACCGAGCCATCGGCTGCGGCGGGAAGGTCTTGAACTTGCACTCGCCGATCTCGCAGAGCATGGCGTCACGTCTGCGCAGGACTATTCGCCGGTCTGGGAAAATTTTCAGATTTACGAAGAACTGGAAAAAGAAGGCAAGCTGACGGCGCGAATCTCGGAGTGGCTGCCGTTTGACGATCCGGTGGAGGAGTTGAGCCGAAAGCGTGGGTCGCATCCGCAGTCGGACTTCATGCTGCACACCGGGATGCTGAAGGGATTTATGGACGGCTCGCTGGGATCGCACACGGCGGCGTTGCTTGAACCTTATGCCGATGATCCTAAGAACTCCGGCTTGCCGCGATACGATGCGGCGAAGCTGAATGCCATGACTAAGGAACGCGTGCTGGCCGGCTTCCAGATCGGCTTTCACGCGATAGGCGACAAAGGAGTACAAATGGCGCTCGACGCTTTCGCCGAGGCAGAGAAAGCGGCGCGCGAGGCCAAGGTCAAAGCGCGCGATGGCGGCGACGACTTTCGGTTCCGCATCGAGCATGCCCAGGTGACTACTCCCGCGCAGATCGGCCTCTTCAAAGGATTGAAAGTGATCGCTTCCATGCAGCCCAGTCATTTGCTGACTGACATGCGTTGGGCGCAGGATCGGCTCGGACCGAGACGCGCCGCGACTTCTTACGCGTGGCTGGCTCTTCTGAATAAAGGTGTGTCGTTGGCTTTTGGCACGGATTATCCGGTGGAACCAGTCACGCCGTTCCGGGGGCTTTACGCGGCGGTTACGCGCCAGAGCGAGAATGGCAAGCAGGAATATTTTCCCCAGCAGCGGCTTACCATGGATCAGGCAATCGCGGCCTACACCACGGGTTCGGCCTTTGCCGAGTTCGAAGAGAAAGAAAAAGGGAAGCTAGTGCCGGGGATGCTGGCGGATTTCGTCGTCCTCGATCGTGACCTGACGGCAGCCTCGCAGGAAAAGATATTGGCCACCAAGGTGCTGTTAACGGTGGTGGGCGGGAAAACGGTGTACGACGCCAAGTGAGCGCCCTTTCGTAGAGACGTTGCTTCGAACGTCTTCTGCGATGGTCAGGGCGAGACCTAGCAAGCTACGCTTCTCCGGATAAACCCCCAGCGCCTCAAACGCTTTTGATGGTTTCTGCGTCTAATATGCAGAATGATTCAGGGTGAAGTTCGCGCGGACCCGCAGCCGGGCCGCATATCGCAAATGGGTATACTATAAAGGTTTGAGATTGTTTTGGAGGAAGTAGACATATGGATTCGGGCGCAATGTGGATGCGCATGAAGGCTCATCGCTGGGCCTACACACTCAGTATTCTGGCAACGCTTTCGGTGGGTATTCTGATTGGGACGGTTATTTCCTACGGAGTCAAAGGGAAAGAAGGGCAGAAGGGCGATTCTCCGACGCCTCTTTCTCTGCCCTCGCCGCAGCAGATGTCGAACGCGTTTTCGCAGATCGCGAAGCAGCTAGAGCCGAGCGTCGTCAATATCAATACAGAATCGACCATTAAGAACGTGCACCGGCGCCGTGGACAAAATCCCGACGATGACGACAGCGGCGGTGGCGGGGGCATGGATGACTTTTTCAACCACTTCTTTGGTGGGCCTGGCGGCCAGGCGGGTCCGGGAGGTCCGAGCGATGGTCCGATCCGGGAGCGGTCGTTGGGTTCGGGAGTCGTTGTTGATTCCAAGGGATACATCGTTACCAACCGGCACGTAGTCGAAAAGGCGGACCGCATTCGGGTCCGTTTTGAGGACGATCCGCCGGGCGTGCAGCATGACGCCAAGGTCATTGGGACCGATCAGGAAACGGATCTGGCCGTGATCAAGGTGAACGTGGACCGGGTGTTGCCGGCGGCGAAAATGGGTAATTCCGACAGCATGCAGGTGGGTGACTGGGTCTTGGCCGTAGGCAGCCCGTTCGGATTGTCGGAGACCGTGACGGCGGGAATCGTTTCGGCCAAAGGACGCGACATCGTGCCGGGGCGGCAGTTCCAGACTTTCATTCAGACCGATGCGGCGATCAATCCCGGCAACTCGGGCGGCCCGCTGGTGAATATGAATGGCGAAGTGATTGGCATCAACACCGCAATTCTGAGCGAGACCAACGCCTATGCGGGTGTGGGTTTTGCGCTCCCCTCGAAGACCGTGGTCGATGTTTACAACCAGTTGACCGGGCCGGAGCACAAGGTTTCCCGCGGTTCGATCGGCATCATGTTTGATGCGGTTGAAAATCCAGCCATTGCCCGAGTGTACGGTTCGGGAAGCGGAGTAACGGTTTCGAGCGTGGTGGCTGGAAGTCCGGCGGACCAGGCAGGATTGAAAGTCGGAGACACGATTACCAGTGTGGACGGCAAGAGAGTCAGCAAGGGCTCCGAACTGGTGGCCGACATTGCCTCGCGCAAGCCTGGGTCGAAGGTGAGTCTCAACTTTCTGCGCAATGGCAAATCGCAGGAGACCAGCGTAACCATTGCCGATCGCGCAAAATTGTTTGCCGCGCGCCTGGGTGACGAGCAGGAAAACGACGACGAGAGCTCTCCCAAGCTGAGCAAGTTCGGTGTGACCGTGCGCAAGGTGACGCCGGAAATGGCCGACCGCCTTGACATGTCGGCTGGCAAAGGCGTGATCGTGCAGGATGTGAAGCCCGGTTCGTTCGCCGAGGACGTGAACCTGGGACGCGGCGACATCATCCTGGAAGTCAATAAGCAACCGGTCAACAGCGAGGAAGAATTCGCCCGGGTCGAATCGAACCTGAAGAGCGGCCAGGACGTGGTCTTTCTGGTGCGGTCCCGAGGTTCATCGCGGCAGGATGGAACGATCTTCCTGGCCGGTACACTTCCGTAACTTCGAAAGCCCAATGAGCACTGGCACTGTAGCCTCCTATCGAGGATGATTGCAGTGCCAGCGTCCGGTTGGGCTTTTTATTTTGCAGAGAGTTTTGACCTACCGTTTTGTGAGGTGAGTTTGGTTTTCGGCGTTTCAAGTGAGATCGCGAAGTCGCGATTCATCAGCTTATGTGCGCTGATCGTGATCTGCGCTTGCAGTGGGGTCGCGGCTCGCCAGAGTGCAATCGGGGACGCTGCCGCAAACAAGCCTGCGACTGCGAATCCTGCGGCTCACAAGCAGCAGAGGAGTATGTCGGCCGGCAACGGCATAACCCGCACATCCTCGAGTAAAAAACGCTCTTCGCGAAAGAAGCGGGTGCGCGGCCAGCAAAAGATCGATTCCGAAAGAGCCCAAGCCATTCAGGAAGCGCTGATCCGCGAGCATTACCTGAGTGGAGAAGCCACCGGCACCTGGAACCAGGCCAGCGAAGCGGCGATGCGCCGGTACCAGGCTGACAACGGCTGGCAGAGCAAGACGGTTCCCGACTCGCGGGCGCTGATCAAGCTGGGTCTGGGTCCGAGCAAGGACCATCTTCTAAATCCTGAGAGCGCGATGACGACCGTGCCCGACGCGCCGCGAGCCGAGTCCATGCCCACCGCTTCGCACACGGGGCCGCCGACTACGGATACCGCTCCTGCTAGTTCCAACCAGACTGACACATCACGCCCACAGTGACTTCGGATAGCCACGCTTCAGCTAAATTATTCCGCTTGTCATCCTGAGCGTAGGACCCACTTCGCCAAGCGAAGCGAGCGCGAAGTCGAAGGATCCCTGTTGGCTCGCGGGTCCGGTTAGTCAAGAGATTCTCGTGCTAATTCAATTGCAACGCACGGCACGGGGAGAAATGCCTTGAGGCGTTGGTAGCGAGACTCAACGCCCAGGAATCCTTCGACTGCGCGAGTTCATTCGCAAAAGGCGAATGAACCCGTTTCGCTCAGGATGACAAACAGCAGTGGGCCTTCACTAATTCTTCCGATTGATCGTTATTACGGGGCGTGGAAAATAAGGCAGCGGCTGGTTGGAGACAATGGCGCGAGGATTTCCTTCGACCAGGGCCTCGGCAATCTCTTCGTCATAGATTTCCGCGACCGCTTCGCGCGCCGTAGACAGAACCGGGACACGCTTCTCGGTGTCATGCGCATCGGTGGCGAGCACGTGAGCGGCCTGATGTTCGAGAAGCCATAGCGCGGCGCGTCGCGTATGATCGCCCCAGAATCCAGTCAGTGCCGAGCCTGTCATCTGAATGACGCAGCCCTGTTCGGCCCACTCCGCCACCCGTTGCAGATTCTCGCGCAGAATCGGGTTGCGCTCGGGGTGGGTGATGATGGGGGTGATTCCAAGGTTCGCTAACTTCTGAAAAGAATCCGTGGTCTGGGGCGGGATGCTGTAGTTGCTGAACTCCACCAGGAGATAGTGGGTGCCTTCGATGACGTAGCGACTGGGATGGGCCAAGGCATCCTGCAGGTTGTCGTAAGACAGGTGAAAGTCGCAACCCAGGCTGAGTTTCGGGGCATCACCGACGAGTTGCTGAAGGTGTGCGACCAACCCTTGCAGATATTCGCGGTCATAGTGATAACGATCGTTGGCGTGGGGGGTGGCGACCATGTGAGTGATGCCGTCGGCGGCCGCCGCGCGGCACATGGCGACGGAGATGTCCCAGGACTTCGGTCCGTCATCTACTTCTGGAAGGATGTGAGAGTGAATGTCGACCACGATTGTAGAAAACCGAGCACGGCCTTGGAAGCTGCCCCTCCCTATGATTTAAGCAGATTCGAAGGCAAAGACCAAGCTGAGAACTGCGAGATTATTGCCACCACCGGCGGCTGCTAATTTCTCTCACCAGATGGTGGCAAGTGCGCGAGACTTGCGGATCTCACGATCGGCAGTGATCAGCGGAATGCCTTCCACCAAGGCAGTCGCCCCGATAATGCGGTCTGCCGGATCTTTAGGGTAGCCAGCGGGAAGGGAAAGCGCCCCAACGCAGATGCGGCTGGTAATCGGCAGAACCACGAAACGCTTTTCAACCTCGGAGAGAAAGAGCTCCAGGCTGATGACAAGACCAATCTTCTTCTTGCGAGACAACAGCGACAACTCATACAGCGTAAAGTCGGAGATCGCAAGTCCGCTGTCGGCTTGGCGGGCTTCGTGAATTGCGGCTTTCGCTGTCCGAGACAAACGTCTCTCATCCGATGCCAACCAGACGATTACATGCGTATCCAGGAGAATCAATAAAGATCTCCCCATTCTTCAGGAGTCAAGGCGGGGGACACGACATCGCCAAGAATGGTTACCTTGCCTTTTAGAAACCCGAAGATGTCGTCCTTCGCACCGTCCACAGGGACAAGCTTCGCCACGGGCTTGCCGCGCTTGGTGATCAGGACGGATTCGCGCTTCGACTGGACTTCATCCATGACCGCCAGACAGTGGACTTTAAATTCACCTGCCGCCATTTTCTTCATTGGGCATCGTTTCGATCATGGTCATTATACCATGGTCATATGCTTTGTGCGCGCCGGATCATACTCCCAATGAGCGAGTCTCTCATTCTGTAGCAGTCTTTGCGCTTCCTCGAAGGCAGGAACCGACCGGTTGAGCTCGCAGGCTCACCGAAGCAGTATTGTCATCTTTTCCCAAAATCGCGTTCGGCCCACGGACTTGACCTGACGATGACTCGACCTGATTCGTAATGTTCGGAACCGAAAAGACGGTTCTTATCGGAATCGTGCAGTGAGGATTCTGTCTCGCGATAGGCGGCGTAGTTGATTCCCTCGACAAGGAGTTCGCGGGCTTTATCCGGAGTCATATTCACCCAGCATTTCCGTACCGCTCGCGGATGAACTCTGCAATTCCAGCGTACGCACTGGTCAACGTCTTTTCGTCGGGCAAAAACACGATGCGGAAGTGCTGGGTGCCGGGCTTCTGGCCGAAGCCCGAGCCGTGGACGACCATGACATGTCTCTGGCGGATGAGTTCTTTGACGAAGATCTCGTCGCTCTCCGGGATGTCGATGCGCGGGAAGGCGTAGAACGCGCCGCGCGGGGCGACGCAACTCACTCGCGGCGTGGCCTCGCACCATTTTTGGGTGAGATCGCGGCGGGAACGCAGTTTACGCTGCACTTCGAGGAGATGATCCTGCGGGCCCTCAAGAGCGGGTTTGATCGCGTACTGCTCGGGATGGTTGGCGCAGAGGCGGGCGCGCAGCAGGCGGTGCACACCTTCGGTGTAGGTCTTTACCGCAGCGGCGTCTCCGGAGACGATGCCCCACCCGATGCGCCATCCGGGGACGAGATAATTTTTCGACATTCCGCCGAAAGTCACGCAAGGCAGGTCGGGCGCGACTGAGGCGAAGGCGACGTGCGGAGTGCCGTCGAGAATTAATTTGTCGTAGATCTCGTCAGAAAAGACGATCAGATTATGGCGGCGTGCCAAGTCGGCGACTTGCTCCAACATCTGGCGCGTGCACAGCGAACCGGTGGGATTGTTGGGGTTAATGAGTACGATGCCGCGGGTGCGGGGCGTGAGCTTGCGCTCGATGTCGGCCAGTTCGGGCTGCCAGGCGTCGTCCTCGTTGAGGTCGTAGGCGTTGACCGCAATGCCGAGCTTGCACAGGACCGCGGAGTAGAGCGGGTAGTCAGGTTTCGGCGTAAGAATATTTTCGCCGGGATTCACCAGCGCCGAGATGCAGAGATCAACTGTTTCGCTCACGCCGGACGTAATGAAGACATCGCGCACGGTGGTGATGCCCTTACGCACCGCTTCGCCGCGAATTGCCTCAAGTGCCTGCGGAATTCCGGGCGACGGCGCGTATCCGTTCTTGCCATCGCGCATGGCTTTGTACACGGCTTCGATGATGTGCGGCGGCGTCTGGAAATCGAAGTTCAGCGGGTCGCCGACGTTGAGGGGCAGGACTTTGTGTCCCTGCTGGATCACCTCGTCTGCCACGCAGGCCAGGTCTCGGATGGCGTAGCGAACGTTCTCGAGGCGGGAGGCGGCGGAGATCTCGTGGACTTGAGTCGTACGCATCAGTCAAATTCTAACCGCAGAGCACGCCGAGGGCGCAGAAATCCGGCCGGCAAGTGCCTTTGCCACGGTGACACCGAGGCACAGAGGGAAATCAAGCTGATTCAGATTTCTCCGCGATCCTGTCAGTAGTAGAAAGTCAGTCTTCCCGGTCGATCTGCGCCTTTTGCAGCTTGTCTGAATAATCCACATAGACTGACTTCCATTCCGTATAAAAATCAATCGCGCCGATGCCGCCCTCGCGATGGCCATTGCCCGTCGCTTTGGTGCCGCCGAAGGGCAGATGCACCTCGGCGCCGATGGTGGGTGCGTTGATGTAGGTGATGCCGGCGTAGAGGTCGCGAATCGCAGAGAAAGCTTTGTTCACGTCTTTGGTATAGAGGGCGGACGACAGGCCATACTCGATGCCGTTGGCGATCTCGATGGCGTCTTCGAGATCTTCACAGGGGATGATCGAAACCACGGGACCGAAGATTTCTTCCTGCGCGATACGCATTTTGGGGTCGACGTCGGTGAAGACGGTTGGCTCCATGAACCAGCCGTACTGATAGTCGCCCTGATCGAGGCGATGGCCGCCGCACTCCAGCTTCGCACCTTCGTTCTTGCCGATGTCCACGTAGCTGAGGTCGGTCTGGAGCTGCTTCTCATTGATGGCAGGCCCCATCTGGACAGTCTCGTCCAGGCCATTGCCGATTTTCAGTTTCCTGGCGCGATCGACGTAGCGTTCCACGAATTCGCGGTACACGCCTTTCTGCACGATGATGCGGCTGGTGGCGGTGCAGCGCTGGCCGGTGGTGCCGAAGCCTCCCCAGAGTCCGCCCTCGATGGCGAGATCGAGGTTGGCGTCGTCGAGGACGATCATGGGATTTTTGCCGCCGAGTTCGAGCGAGCAGTGCTTGAAACTTTTTGCCGCGATGCCGCCAATGATTCGGCCGACTGCTGATGATCCCGTCAGTGAAATGGCGCGAACGTCGGCATGTTCGGCCAGCGGAGTTCCTACTTCAGCGCCGAATCCGCCGACGACGTTGATCACACCCTTCGGCAGGCCGGCATCGGTGAGAGCGCGCACCAGATTAAACGTGGAGAGCGGCGTATCCTGCGCGGGCTTGATCACGCAGGTGTTGCCGCAGACGATGGCCGGCAAAAGCTTCCAGGAAGAAATTGCCATGGGAAAATTCCAGGGCGTAATCATGCCGCACACGCCGATGGGTTGGCGCACGGCCATGGCGAATTTGTTGGGCATCTCCGAGGGAACCGTGGGGCCGAATAGGCGGCGGCCCTCGCCGGCGTTGTAGTAGGCGGCATCGATGGCTTCCTGCACGTCGCCCCGAGTCTCGGCGAGAACTTTGCCCATTTCGCGGGTCATCTCGCGGGCATAGTCCTCTTTCCGCTCGATCAGAATCTCGGCGGCGCGGAAAACCATTTCGGCGCGGCGCGGGGCGGGAACCAGCCGCCATTTGGCGAAGGCGCGTTTGGCGGCCTCGACGGCGGCGTCCACGTCAGCCTTGGCCGATTTCTGAAAAATCCCGACTAGGTCGCGGGTGTCGGCAGGATTACGATTCTCGAAGGTCTCGCCGGTCGAGGCACCCACCCATTCGCCGTCAATGAAATTCTTGAAAACCTTGGTCTTGCCATAGCTGAGGCCAGCGGGAGTGGTCAAAGTGTCGGTTGCCATAACTTCTCCTTATAATCGCGTAAGAACTTGATGCTACAACCGCGCGGGAAGGTGCGGCAAGGGAGGTCCCGGCGGTCGGTTCGCGTTGCGTGGGAATTTTTTCGGAAGGAGATCCGCCGGCGCCCTCCGGAAAGGCGAGATAGTCCCCGCACCAAGGTAACGTCTCAGATTGATTACGTGTTCTTTCCTCGGTTTTGCTTGTGCTAACGTTTGATCTACCGCATATTTACTGAGGATTTCGGGCTACGTGTCTTCTGACAATCGCAAACCGGGGATACACGTTGCCTGGACGACCGTCACGTACCGCAGCGTGGTACTGCTGGTCATGGCAGGAGTCGCGGTGTTCCTCATTTTTCTGCGCGTGGCGTTTCCGCAGTTTACCGAGAACACGGTGAAGTCGGGGGAAACCGTAGCCAGTAAGTTGCTGGAACGCGTAGCAGGCATGGCTCCAACGACAGGTTCGGGAGTCCTGACGGCGCAGCAGGCCCACTTCACTGCTCTTGATGGCACCGTGCGCATCAAAAAAGCCAACGGCAACAGTTGGATCAAGGCCGACTACAGCGTTCCTTTAGAAAAGGGCGACGTGGTGCAAACCGGTTCGGAAGGCATGGCCAAAGTCGTCTTCAATGACGGCACCAGTTACACGGTAAAACAGGATTCGCTGATCGTGGTCGAGGAGAACTCCGCCAACGATCAGCAGCAGACCAATGTGGCCGTGGCGGTCAGCACCGGTACGGTGGACCTTTCGACCGCGACTTATAGCCAAGGTTCGAAGTCGCAGGTGATCGTGGCGGGGGCGACGGCTTCGCTGTCTCCCGAATCGGCCGCGCAGGTGCACAACGATCCTAAAGCGAACCAGCACGAAATCCTGATGAAGAAAGGAACGGGCGAGGTCACGCGCAATGGTGAAACCGTGAAACTGGCCAACTGGGAGAAGGTGAGCTTCCAGGGGCAGCAATCGCATCTGGAAAAGGCCAAGGAAATTGGTCCGCCGACGCCGATTGCGCCGGCCAACATGGCTCCCTTGTTTTCCTCGGGCGCGTCGATGAAGGACGTTTCATTTTCCTGGACTCCGATGGCGAATGCAGTCGGTTACCGTCTGCGCATCTCCCGCAACCCTTATTTTTCTTCTACACTGGTTGATAAGAGGGTTAATACAGCAGCGGTAACGGTCACCAGCCTGGGCGAGGGCGCCTATTATTGGATGGTGCAGTCCTATGACGCGGCGGGCAAGGAATCGGTTGAGAGTGAAAAGAACCGCTTCACCATCATTTCCAAGGGCAAGCAGACGGAAGCCATCGAGCTGGAACTGGATCCTTTTGTGCAGCACGGGCACGTGATCGAGGTGACGGGCAAAACCCAGACCGGGGCGCGAGTGATGGTGAATGGCAGTGAAGTGCCGATGGTAAACCCAGACGGCGGTTTCCATTACTTCACGCCGCCGCTACCCACCGGAGAAGCCGTGATCACGGTGACGGCGCAAACGGCGCAGGGCGGAGTCAATACGCAGCAGCAGAAGATCATTATTCAGTAGATCAGTATCCAAGTAGCGTCGAGTTGGTCGTGCTTTTGGCTAGGACGCTTCGGGCAGGGACTTTTGGGTCAAGTAAGGTTGTCGGCTTCCCGTAGAATGAAGAGAACCAGCCGACAGCAAAAATAGAACTCTGGGGCATATCCAGAGAGAGCTAGCACTTCGAAAGACGCGGGAATACTTCTTCATGTCAAACAACGGATATCATTCGGGTCCTACGCGCAGTCACAACCTCCGGTCGCTGTTCAGCATTTTCTCCAGCGATCTAGCCATCGATCTCGGCACTGCCAACACGCTGGTGTACGCGCGTGGCAAGGGCATTGTCGTGAACGAACCCTCGATCGTCGCCATTAACAAGAACACGGGCGAAGTCGAGGCCGTCGGCAAAGAGGCGAAAGAGATGCTGGGCCGCACCCCCGGCAACATCGTCGCCATCAAGCCCATGAAAGACGGCGTGATCGCCGATTTCAAGGTCACCGAGAAGATGCTGAACTATTTCATTCAGAAGGCGCACAACCGCAAGATGCTGGTGCACCCGCGCATCGTGATTGGGGTGCCTTCGGAAATCACGCAGGTGGAAAAGCGCGCGGTCATGGATTCGGCGTATCGCGCCAAGGCCAGCGAAGTGCATCTGGTGGAGCAGGCCATGGTGGCTGCGATCGGGGCGGGACTTCCCATCACCGAGCCCAGCGGCAACATGGTGGTCGACATCGGGGGCGGCACTACTGACATCGCAGTCATTTCGCTGAGCGGCATCGTTTATTCGCGTTCCGTGCGCATGGCCGGCAATCAGATGGACGAAGCCGTCATGAACTATCTGAAGCGGAAATACAATTTGCTGATCGGTGAACGCACCGCCGAGCAGATCAAGATGGAAATCGGCTCGGCTCACCAGCTCGACAAGCCGATGACCATGGAGATCAAGGGCCGCAACCTCATCGAAGGCGTGCCTAAAACGATTACGGTCGACGACGGCGAGATCCGCGAAGCGCTCAGCGAATGCGTTTCGACCATCATGAATGCGATCCGCGTAGCGCTGGAGCGGACGCCGCCTGAGCTTTCGGCCGACATCAGCGACCGCGGCATCGTGCTCACCGGCGGCGGCGCGCTGCTGAAGAATCTCGACAAGCGCATCCGCGAAGAAACCGGCCTGCCGGTTTCGATTGCCGACGATCCGCTGTGCAGTGTCGTGTTGGGCACAGGCAAGATGCTCAGCGATTTCAAGCTGCTGCGAAAAATTTCGATCGAATAGATGGTTTGGGCTGAAAGGTTCAAGGTTTCAGAGTTTCAAGGTTTCACGTCGGACGCCGACGCGAATGTTTTGAAACCTTGCAACTCTGAAACCTTGAAACTTTGACACTGGTTTTTTATGGAATCTGTCCTTGGCCGTTACCGCAACCTGATCATACTGGTGGGAGTCTTGTTTCTGCAGGTGCTCGGGCTGGCGATGCAGGTCAAGAAAAACGGCGCCGACGAGGAAAAAACACGGCTGATCCGCATTTGGGCTGTAGACGCAATCACACCTCTTGAGCGCACGCTGGTCTGGGTTCAGAACGGCACCGGCGATCTCTGGCACAACTATTTTTACCTGCGCGGCGTGCGCGCCGAGAACCGGCAGCTCAAGGAACAGATTGAGCAAATGCGGCTTCAACAGGTCCGCCTGGCTGACGACGCCGCCCAGGCACGGCGACTGCAAGTCCTACTGGCTTTCAAAGAACAGTTCATCTCCCACACCGTGGCGGCGCAGGTAATCGGCTCCAGCGGCAGCGATCTCTCCCGCATCATTTATATCGACAAGGGTGAGAAGGCCGGCATCGAACGCGACATGGCCGTGATGACCTCCGACGGCATTGTGGGCAAGGTGCTGCTGGTCTATCCATCGGTCGCGCAAGTGTTGCTGATCAACGATCAAAGCAGTGGCGTGGGCGCCTTGCTGGAAAAAACGCGGCTGCAAGGCGTGCTCCGCGGCACTGCGAACGGCGAAGTCGTGCTGGAACGGGTGATGAGCGACGAGCAGGTTTCTCCCGGCGAAACTGTGCTGACCAGCGGGGGAGACCAGATCTTTCCCAAGGGATTACCCGTGGGAACGGTCATGAGGGTGGGAAACGGCAGGGATTTGTTCTTGAACATCAAAATCAAGCCTGCGGCGGACCTCAGCAAACTGGAGGAAGTCCTGGTATTGGTGGAGAAACAGGAACGGCAGGCTCCGGCGGAAGAAGCAATTCACAAGCGCGCTTCCGATATCCTGGCGCAACGGTTGCCGTCCGTTCCCGACAAGCCCGCCGCGGACGCGAAGTCCGCTGCCGCTCCTGCGTCGACTGGCCTCGTCAGCACCGGAGCAACCCAACGTAAGGCACAAATCAAGCAGCAGTTGGGAACCGTGGCGAAGCCAGGTTTGGCAGACCCGGCGAAGCCGGCGGCCGCGGCGAAAACTGGAATTCAGGAATCGCCGGCGACACCGAGTGCGAAGGCCAGCAGGAACTCATCCGGCACTCACGGTGTTCCCATCACTCTTCTGCCGGAGCAGCGAACTAAGGCCACGGACTCGGCTTCCGCACTACAAAAGTCAACGGACACGGTCGGTGCTTCGCCCGACGGATCGCAAGCGGATTCCCAGAATCCTGCAAGCCCGCAGCCGAAGCCAGCGACGGCCTCCGCGCCGCAGCAGGTCAAGCCCCAGTCCCCGGCGGATGAAAGTAACCCCCAATAGCGTGCCCATTACCTACACATCCGGGGAGCAGGTGGAGGTTTACCGATTCAGCATTCCTGTGACCGTCGGTGTTCCCCTGTTGGCGCTCTTTGTGCAAGCGTTCGTGCCGCTGCGGTTTCCCCGTTTCGCGGTTTACATCGACCTGCCGCTGCTGGTCACAATTTTCTTTGCCATGGCGCGCCGCAATCCGACTTCTGGTCTCCTCACCGGAGCCGTAATCGGCCTGGCGCAAGACATGCTGGGGCACAATCCAATCGGAATCTACGGCATCGCCAAAACCGTAGTCGGTTACGGAGCGTCTTCGCTGGGCGTAAAACTTGACGTGGAAAATGCCGGAGCGCGACTGCTGGTTACGCTTGGTTTTTATTTTCTGCACGCTGCGGTCTATTTCACCGTGGCCCACGGACTGGTCAATATGACCCAGACGTGGAGCTGGCCTCGCGGTCTTTTGGCGGGCTTGGCGAACGCTTTCCTCGGCGTGATGCTGTTCTTCGTGCTGGATAAGTTTAAGCAGAGAACGTGAAAACAGGTCGTTGGTCGTTGTTCGTTGGCAAATCGAGCGCGACGCTGCGGAAATCGCTGCTGATGGAGCAATGACCTTGGTTACCTCGTTCCATAGCCTCTGATTTCATTCCGGCTTACAATGAAAATAACGCACCGAGCCAACGACCAACGACAAACAACCAAGGACTGAACTGATGTTCGGCCACGACGAAAAAGTTTCCGCCATCCGCCTCACGGCGGTGCAATACGTCATCCTCGGCATCTTTCTGGTGCTGGCCTACGGGCTGTGGCGCCTGCAGGTGATGCAGAGCGATTTCTACTCGCTGGCTGCGGAAAAAAATCGCATTCGCAATGTGCCCGTGCTGGCGCCACGCGGCAAGATCCTCGATCGCGAAGGGCGTACGATCGTCGATAACTATCCATCGTTTTCCGCGCTAATGATGCGCGACTCCTCGCGCGATCTGGTGGCGGATGCCGACCTGATTGCCCAGGGACTGCACCTTGATCCCGACGAGGTACGGGCTCGCATCCGGCGCTTCGCGTCACTGCCGCAATACCAGCCGATTTTCCTGAAAGAAGACATCACTCCCGACGAATTGCAGTTCATCGAAGCTCATCGCAACGAGTTGCCGGAACTGGACACGATCATGGCGCACCGCCGCCTGTATCCTCGCAACGGATTCATGGCGCACCTTATCGGTTACGTTGGCGAAGTCAGCGAAGACATGCTGAACCAGCCGCAGTTCGAGCTCTATAACGCGGGCGACGTCGTCGGCATTTCCGGCGTGGAACGCCAGTACAACACGATGCTGATGGGTACGAACGGGTCGCGCCAGGCGCTGGTCGACAGCCACGGCCGCGAAGTAGGACGTCTGGGTGAGACTGAAGCCGTCCCCGGCAAACAGCTTCGGCTCACGGTCGACATCGATCTCCAGATTGCCGCCGAAGAAGCTTTGGCGGGGAAAAACGGCGCCATCGTGGCCATGGACCCGCGCACCGGCGAAATTCTTGCCATGGTGAGCGGGCCGACTTTCGACCCCAACGATTTTGCCGTGCACGTGTCGCGCGATCAATGGAATAAGCTGGTCACCGATCCTGACAAGCCGCTGCTGAACAAGGCCATTCAGGCGCAGCTTGCGCCCGGGTCGACGTTCAAAATCATCATGTCGGTGGCGGGCTGGCAGGAAGGGATTGCCCAAACTCTCCATGTCAACTGCACCGGAGGCGCGGAGTTTTATGGCCGCCGCTTCGGTTGCTGGGTGAAAAGCGGCCACGGAGAAGTCAGTCTGGAGAAAGCGATCTACCAATCCTGCGATGTTTTCTTCTACACGCTGGCGGAAAAGTTGGGCATTGACCGCATTGCAAAATACGCCACCGATCTTGGACTAGGCCAGAGGACAGGAATCGATTTGCCCAACGAAGTAAGCGGCGTCATGCCGTCGGAAGAATGGAAGATCAAGAATTTCAAGCAGAAGTGGTTCGCAGGGGAAACGATTTCGGTCGGCATCGGCCAAGGGGCGGTCGCCATTACGCCGGTGCAGTTGTTGCGGGCCATCAGCGCAATTTCTATGGGAGGGCGCATGGTGGTGCCCCACGTCATCAACCCGACCGATCTGCCGCCGGGCTACGTCGAGGCGCAACACTATACGGAAGTGAAGACCGTTCCGATTGATCCGAATGGATGGAACTTCATTACCGACGCGATGTCACGGGTTCTGCTGCCGGAAGGAACGGCTCCGTCGGCCCATGTTCAGGGAATCGACATCGCTGGAAAAACCGGCTCGGCACAGATTGTGTCGCTGGCAACTCGCGCGAAGTTCAAGAACAGCGAAGATCTGGCGCAGAACGGATGGTTCGTGGGTTTCACGCCTCGTCGCAGTCCCGACATTGTTGTCTGCGTGTTGTTTCAAGGCGGCGAGCACGGCAAGCTCGCGGCACGGTTGGCGACGCAAGTGATCAAAGCCTACGTCGACAAGCAACGCCGCGCCCCTACGAAGATGGTCGAGAAGCCCAAGAGCGACGGAACGGTGGATATCGGCGGCCTGTGGACGGCGCCGGATTCTGACGGAGATGGAGGTAAAGAGAAACTCGAGGGCGGCCGGTTTGTTCTCGATCTGCCGAAAAAGCCACTCGCGCTGGCGACGGCTGCTCCAGGAATGTCCGTGCAGTGAACGCAGAGTGCGAGGGCGGGGGCGCCCTCGCGACAGCCGGCGAGACGCCGGCGCTACTAAAGTCAAGAGCTAGGAGCTAAAAGCTAGAAGCTGTTTTTATGGCCCGTTACGTTTCATATCGCGACTTCGACTGGATCCTCCTGATCTTCGTGCTCATCATTTGTTGCTTGGGCGTGATGGAGATCCACAGCGCTACGACCCACACCAAGTTTGCCGGGGCCCACGTCCGGCAGGTTTATTGGGTGATGGCCGGAGTGGGCGCAATGTTCCTGATGAGCCTGGTCAACTACCAGGCGCTGCTCGACCAGATTCACTGGTTCTACATTGCCGCCGTTACGGCTCTCATGGCGGTATTAGTCTTTGGCCAGAAGTATCTGGGGGCGAAACGGTGGATCAAGATGCCAGGCGGCAATCACTTCCAGCCGTCGGAGTGGGTGAAGCTGATTTTGATTCTCGCCATCGCCAAATATTTTGCCGATATGCGCCAGCGGGAACTTTCCTGGGCTGATTTCATGAAGGCGGGGGCGATCGTCGGCATACCCATGCTGATGGTGCTCAAACAACCGGACTTGGGCACCGCCCTTACTTACCTTCCGATTGCAGCCATGGGCGTGTTTTTGGGCGGACTGCAGTGGAAACAAGGGATTACCGTTGCCTTGCTCGCGAGTGTCGCGGTGGGTTCGGTCTTTTTCAACCCGAGGGTGCATGTTTTGAAGTCGTATCAGAAACAACGCTTGACCAGTTTTGTCGACCCCGAGCTTGATCCGCAGGGCTCGGGGTACCAAGTTGAGCAATCCAAGATTGCCGTGGGTTCTGGGGGGCTTTGGGGCGGCAAAGGCTCGCAAACACACGGTGCGTTCCTCCCGGTTCCGCAGACGGATTTCATTTTCGCCGCCTTCGCGGAGGAACATGGATTCGTAGGCGCACTGGGGATTCTGCTGCTATACTTCATTGTGCTGATGCGTTTGACCCAGAACGCGCAAACAGCGCCCGACCGCGCTGGAACGTTCGTGGTAATGGGTGTGGTGGCTGTGCTTAGCTTCCATATCCTGGTCAACGTCGGCATGGTGGTTGGCTTTATGCCGGTCACAGGAATACCCCTGCCGTTGATGAGTTATGGCGGATCTTCCGTGTTGTTCATGTTCCTGGCGCTGGGAATGGTTATGAATGTTCGCATGCGCCGCTTCGTGAACTAACTGGGTTGGCGAATCGGGCAGCCCGATTAAGGTGAGCCAGTTAGAACTAACAGGATTCAGAAGCAACAGGTTCAGGGACGGGGAAGACGGCAGGAAAGCAGTTTGCTGCGCTTGGAGGCGCAGCCCCAAAATATCGATCGCCCTCGCGTAAAGGGGGCATTTCACCGGCCAGTCGAGCAGTCGAAGGCCGGGCAGGATTGAAGTTGAGAAGTCAGCCGGGCAGGGAACGGCCCCCCGACCCAAATGGGTCTGAGAGTGCGGTCACAAACCCCGGCAGAAGTTAAGCGATAAGTGCATAAGATTCCCAAGCTTGCGCAACGGACTCAACGCAGAGAACAACTCTGTGGCCCAGTCTGTCCCCGTTTCGGGGCGGCATCGCGACCCTCAATCCTCCCGTGCTTCCCTGACTCCACCCGGTGAATCCCGCCCGCTTGACTAAGCCGGGCCGGACCGGAGTGTTCGATGAACAAGGAACTATTTGTCTCTTCCACCCCTCACGAAACCAAAGTGGGCTTGGTGGAAGACGATCTGCTCGCGGAAGTCTATCTTGAGCGCGAGAACGAATACACACTAGCTGGATCCATCTACAAGGGGCGCGTTACCCGCGTGCTGCCCGGCATGCAGTCGGCTTTTGTTGATATCGGCTTGGAGCGTGACGCCTTCCTTTATGTCTCTGACTTCATGGAGTTGGAGGAACACGATGACGATCTGACCGACGTTGTCCCCGCAAACCGCAACGTTGCGGATTTGCGTCCGCAACCAGTTCGAACCGAGGCTGCGGGTGTGATCGAAGCGCCGGAAACCGAACAGCAGACCGACACTGATTTGCAACCGGAATCAGAGGAAGGATCGGTCGAAGGGGAAGATCAGAACGACGCGCAACCAGCGCAGTCATCGGGTTCGTCCGCGGAACCTTTGGGCGATTCGCAAAGCCGCGAACGCGGAAGTTACCGTGGACGCCGCCGCCGTCGCGGTGGCCGTCGCGATGGTCGGAACGATGTCCGGAGTGACGCCCCCGGCGACGGCCGAGATCGTGCATCAGAACGAGGTTCGGATCGAGGCACAGAACGAACCCCAGATCGAGCTTCCGATCGAGGCGCAGATCGCGGACGGGAGCCACGCTATGCGCGTCCCGCCGATGTTTCTCCTTCGCGCTCATTCGATTCCGGCAGAAACCAGCCTTCGGGCCCGCCGCCTGGATATCAGCCAATCCTGCTGCCGGGAGAGTCGATTTCCAAGTACCAGCGCTATGCGCAGCACCCAGTTGCACCGCAACCGCCGGCTCGGGAGGCGATCACGGAAGTCGCATCTCGCTCCGCGGAATTCCCCGCGCCTCTAGCCACGACATTTCCAGAGGATGAGCCCATCTTTTCCGCCGCCGCGGAGTCGGTTGCGGAGCCTCTCCACGAGCAGCACGAAGACACTCGGGCAAACCACGAGGAGCAGTCTGAGCGAGTGGAATTGGCCTCCACTTCGGCAGACTGGAATCAGGAATTCCGGCGTCCTGAATCGGAGAGCCTGCCCACGCTAGGTTGGCCTGGCGAAGCATCAGCGGCTATTCAGCACGAAGTCGCTGGGAATGAAATGGAGTCCATGGCGGGAGAGGAGCCTGCTTCGCATTCGACAATTGAAGGAGCAATTGAGTTGCACAATCCCGCGGTCAAAGCGGAAGAAGCCGCTTTTGCTTCTCCAGTTTTCGCCGCTCCAGGCACAATGGAAGAAGAAACCATTGACGACGAAGAAGCCGACGCGGTCCGTTACGAATCTTCTTCCGACGAAGGCTACGAAGAATTCGAAGAAGAAACCCACGCAGCCGGCCAGCCTGCGCACCTGAACAGCGAGGCCCGCGAAGTTGTTTCCGAAATCCACCGGGCGTCGATTGCCGAGTCCGGCGAGCCTCATGCCGCAGATGCTGCTCCCGCCGAGGGCGAGGAAGACAGCGAGGAACTAGAACTCGAAGCGGCCCAGGCCGAGGCCGAAGCCGCTCTTGACGCCGAGGCCCGCGCCAACGGCACGGTTGATGCCCGAGTCGAAGTTCGTGCGCCATCCGGTACCGCAGGATATACACAGCGCACGCAGCGTCCCCGTCCCGGTCATGATCGTGGACGCCAGGGTGGCCCACGCGACCGCCAACGCAGTGGTGGAGGCGGACGCCGCTTCCGTCGCCGCGAGAATGCGTCAGTCCCGCTGATCAGCGACTTGCTCAAGGAAGGCCAGGAAATTCTGGTCCAGATCGCTAAGGAACCCATCGGGAAAAAAGGCGCGCGCATCACCAGCCACATCGCGCTTCCGGGCCGGTTCCTGGTCTACATGCCCACGGTGAATCACACCGGCGTGTCGCGCAAAATCTCTTCTGACGAGGAGCGCCAGAGGCTGAAGCGGATCATTCTGAGCGAGCGCGAAAACGGTCACGGAGGGTTCATCGTGCGGACCGCCGCCCAGAGCGCCAGCGAGGAAGAACTCCGCGCCGACATCCGTTTCTTGAAAGGCTTGTGGCAGGACATCAAGAATCGCGCCGAGAGTTCCAAGCCGCCCGCACTGATCTATCACGATCTCAACGTTGTCGAGCGCGTGCTGCGCGACCAGGTCACTTCCGAATTTAGCGTGATCTGGGTCGACACTGAACCGGAGTACGAACGCGTTCTTCGTTTCTTCAACCGCTTTCAGCCCGCGATGGTCAAGCGGGTCAAGCTCTACACCAAGGAGACGCCCCTGTTCGAACAGTTCGGCCTCGCCGAAGAAATGAACAAGGCACTCAAGTCGAAAGTGTGGCTCAAGAGCGGCGGCTACATCGTCATCAACCAGACCGAAGCGCTGGTGGCGATTGACATCAACACCGGCAAATATGTTGGCAAGACTCAGCGCCTCGAAGACACCATCGTCAAAACCAACGTGGACGCAATTAAAGAAATCGTGCGCCAGATCCGGCTTCGCGATCTGGGCGGCATCATCATCATCGACTTCATCGACATGGACGAGCGCCGCAACCGCCAGCGCGTGATGCAGGCTCTGGAAGAAGAACTCCGCCACGACCGTGCGCCCTCAAAGACGCTGCAGTTCAACGATTTCGGACTGGTAGCCATCACTCGCAAGCGCGTCAAGCAGTCGCTCGAACGCACTATCGGCGCGCCCTGCCCCTACTGCGAGTCGACCGGATATGTGAAATCAGTCACGACCGTATGCAATGAAATCTACGTGGAGATGCGAAAAATAGCCAAGCATCTCGAACACGAAGACGTTATGCTGCGCGTGCATCCCGACGTGGCCAAGGAATTGAAATCCAACAACGGCCGCTTGCTGAACGAGATGGAAGAACTGACCAAGCGCACTATCATCGTGAAGAGCGACCCGGCCGTGCATCAGCAGCAGTTCGATATCAACTGAGCTGTCAGCCATCAGCGAGAGACGGGCGGTGATCGCCCGTCTTTTCTTCTGCCCACTTTGCGCTCCAAGCATCTTTCACCGTCCGATCTGATCTTCCAGGGCAGGTTCGAGGTTGGTTCGAATGATGCCCATCTCGATATAAATCGGCCGCATGACTCTCCGGATAGACTTCAGCTGCGTGGTGAACCAGGCCGATCCGGCGACGCAAAACGCTCCGGTGATCATAACTGCGTGGGGTGCTCCAAAGCGATGCGCCAGCCATCCTGCCAGCAAGCTTCCGAACGGAGCCATGCCCACGAACGCCATTGTGTAGTAGCTCATCACCCGCCCGCGCATATCTTCCGGAACTAATGTCTGAATGACCGTATTGCTCGCAGCCATCCCTTGCATCATGCCAAAGCCCACGATCAGCATCAAAAATAACGAGAGCGGGAGAATCCGTGACAGGCCAAAACAGATCAGGCCCAACCCAAACAGTCCGGCTGAAATCTGGATCATAGTGGTCAGTCCGCGAACCGTTTCTCGCAACGCCAGCGACACGGCGGAGATCAATGCGCCCACCCCGGAAGCACCCAGCAGAAACCCGAGTGTATGCGGCCCGCCGCGCAGCACCTGGCCTGCGAAGATAGGCATCAGCACCATGAACGGCATTCCCATCAGGCTGATTAGCGCAAATAGCGAAAGAATGGTTCGAATCGGGGGAAATCCAATCACGTAAGTCCAGCCGTCCTTCAATTGCTGCAGCATCGGTGCACGCGATGGTTTTGCCGGCGCAGTATTCACGCGCATCGTCACCAACGACGCGATGACGGCCAGATAGCTGACGGCGTCGATCAGAAAACAATATCCTTCTCCCACAGACCCGATGACGATTCCGGCCAGCGCCGGGCCGATGAGCCGTGCCATATTGACCATGGAAGAATTGAGCGCGATGGCGTTGCCCAGGTCTTGTTTGTCCTCGACCATCTGCACTAGAAAGGCCTGGCGTCCGGGCATGTCAAAGGCGTTGATGAGCCCCTGCAACACGCAAAGCCACAGAACCTCGTGGATGTTGATGACTTTGGCGAGTGTAAGAATCGCCAGGGCTAGCGACTGCAGCCCTGCCAGTGCCTGAGTCCACACTAGCATCTTCCGCCGATCCAGACGATCGACCATAACTCCGGCAAAGGGCGCCAGCAAGAATGTTGGAATCTGGCCGGCGAAACTCACCAGCCCCAGCAGCAGCGGCGACCCCGTAACCCGATAGATCAGCCAACTGGTAGCGACGCGAGTCATCCAGGTGCCGATCAGGGAAATGCTCTGGCCAGCGAAGAACAGTTTGAAGTTGCGGTGGCGCAGCGCCCGCCATCCATAAGAAAAGCGCTGCAACAGATTTGGTCCTGGGCCGATTGACCCAGCGGAATCGATTTCCTTCACGAATCTATTCTTGCTTAAAGCGGCAGCTAACGGGTGCCAAAAATATTTTCAGGAAGGCGTCACACTAACACGCAAGATCGTGCTCGGCGCCGCGGAATAGGTCGCGCATCGCGCGGATCACCCAGCGCGTCAGGATAATGATGACTACGACGAACAAGGTCGCCATAGTACCGGCTATGTAGGGATGACGCGTGGCCGCCCAAGTCAGGGCGATTGCTAAGACATCTTCGCCCAGGCTCAGCGTCATGTTAGAAAATGGTTCGGGCGAAGGCGTCACGGCGGCACGCGCTGCGGTTTTGCCGGAGTGGGCAATCAGCGCTACTGCGGCCCCCAGCAAGGCGGCTAAGAGTTGGTGCTCGGGAGAAAGTTGACTGGTTGCCTGATAGGCCAGCAATCCGGCAACCGGGACGCGGATGAAGGTGTGCAGTGCATTCCAGATCAGGTCGAAGGCGGGGATTTTGTCGGCGAAGAACTCGACGATGAAGAGTGTTGTGCTGACGGCAATTACTGGCCATCCAGCTAGCAATAGCAATCCCGGTGGCAGCGGGAGATGACCGAAGCGGGCCAATAGCCCGAGGACTGCCACCGTCGCGTACAGGTTCAGGCCGGCGGCGAAGCCGATCGCAACCAACAACGCGAAGAGTTCGCTGGGCGGGATTTGCAGGACGTTGAGCATCAGGTCTTGGGTCGTAGGTGTTAGGTATAGGGCCCTGGGTCTTAGGTTTTTCAACCGGAGTCTACGCCCAAAAAAGCTTTTCGCCTAACACCGAACACTCATGACTTCAGAGCCTTAAGCACAAAAAGTCGCTCCTAAATCTGGCTGAGGAGCGACCTTCCAAACCTTCCCGGCACGTCGGTGAGTTTAGAGCGTGGACTCGATTTCGAAGCCCCACGCTTCCAGTAGAGGCTCGGGGATGTATTTCGAATTCTTGTTGCGGCGTGCCCACTCCCGCAGGCGCGTGGAACGCAGATACTGGTCCGGGGAGAGCTTATACTCGCGCACGACTTGCTCAAATTCAGTGATGGTCGGGGTGATGGGCCCGATCGGCTCAGGCTTGCCCCAATTTGGATTTCCGCGTCGTTTAGCCATGAAAAATGCCTTTCTACCTAAGGGGATAAAACCGCAGTCTCTGCCTGACTATATGATTCCCCGCGTCGCCTACAGGATGCAATTGGAGCGCGGGCTTCGGGTGAACAGAATTGGACCTTAGACTGATCCGAACGCAAAGCTAATCGGAGACTCAATATCTTATGGCTAGTTTCGATCGAAAGTCAACGGAAATCTCGCCCCTGAAACACGAGGAAATACGTGCAAGCCTTGGATACGAAGGTACTTAGGCCGACCGACTTGGGTCTGGCTCCAACACGTTCCCACGACGGCAATGCTGCCGTCGTCGAGTTAGTATTCCTCACCGGCTTAGCACCGGGACATTACGATCGTAACCCGTCATACGGCGGAGCCATTGATCGTCCCCCGTCGATAGACATAGAGTTCAGACAGGGAGTCCCGTCATACAGTCCCCAGGCTGCCGCGTGTTGCCCATGGAAAGACATTTTCTCTGTAATCGAATCGCTGAGTTGACGGCACAAAGACAGGTCGAGCCATGAGTCTGCAAGCGCTGCTGTTGTGTTCGGACGAAAAGATTGTGCGGGTATTGCGCCGCGTGCTGGGCGATCTGGATATTGCGGTGGAGTTGTGTGCCAACGCCGACACCGCGTTGCGCAAGCTGACGCGGCAGCGATTTGAGGCGATCATTGTCGACTGCGCCGACGACGGTGCCAATGATGTGCTGCGCAGCGCCCGCAGCGCTCCCTGTAACAAGCAGGCGGTTGCAGTCGCCATTGTGGAACCCATTGTCGGCCTTAAGGCTGTGTTTGATGTGGGAGCGCACTTCGTCCTTTACAAGCCCGTTTCCAGTGAACGGGCGAAATCGAGTTTCCGGGCAGCGCGGGCTCTGATGAAGAGCGAGCGGCGGCGCTGGGCGCGTGTCGCAGTGCAGATTCCTATAGTCATTCGCAGCGCGGGATCGGGTGGGAATGTGAAGGTGAACACAATCGATCTGAGCGAAGGTGGAATGGCGGTCAAGATCGGGCGCGGCAAGCGCCTTTCGGGACGGTGGCAGATCGCTCTTACGTTGCCGGGAACCCAGACTTCCCTGGAACTTCCGGCCGAGTTCGCGTGGGAAGGGACGAGCGACCAAGCGGGGCTGCGCTTTCAGCAGATCTCGCCGGAAGCGACGTTGCAGTTGCGGGAATGGCTCAAACGGAATTCTCCCGAGGCGGAACAGGACGATCCGCCGATTCGCTGCCAGCTCACCGATCTGAGCGTAGGCGGATGCTATCTCGAAATTTCGTCACCATTTCCGGTGTCCAGCAGAGTGGCTTTGTCCATGCGTGCCGGCGAAGTGGAAGTGCGGGCCCAAGGGGTGGTCCGGATCATGCATGCGGACAAGGGGATGGGCGTCGAATTCACACAAGCGACGCCGGAACATCGCGCCGCCGTGGAAAGATTCCTGGGTGTACTCAACGAAAACCGCACCCTATTGCCAGAGTTGTTGGTGGAACCTGAGGGATTGGAATCGGAACCCATCATCGGTCAATCGCCGTCGACGAAGACGGATGATCCGTTGCTTCAGTTGTTTTACGGAAATTCGCTGACGGCGGAAGAATTTCAGGAAGCCATGCGCAAGCAGCGCGGGATCACACCCGGCGCCGCCGCGAGCGCGTCGGCTGCCGCTCACGCATAGTCCTGGCAGACGTAGGTCTGAACAAAGCTGCGTTTCCAGCAACAACATTCCACATGCGTCGGCACAACGAGGTTGGAGTCGGTTGTTGAGCCAGCCTGTTTTCTGCGAACATCCCTAAGCTAGAATGAACGCAAGTCGGGACGGCGAATCGACTGCCAAAAACCAAGTCTGGCGAGAGGTTAGCCGGGAAGGTGTAGAGACTAAACTGGGGACCCAAGCCCCGGATCGTGCCGGAGAGGGTGAAGTGATAGTCCACACCGCGAGAACCCACACAGAATTTCGAGAAGCAGCAACTCCGGGAGGCGCAAGCCATAGTCGGTACGAAAATCCGCAGAGCCTAAAAGGACGTGACGCTTGGACTCCTTCCGTCAGCGCTCTTCCGAATCTTGCCTTGCGTTTAGAGCCTGTGACCAAAAGGTTCTGCCTGACATCGCGATCCCATCTAGGCCGCGTCATTTGGCAATAAGGTACTTCAGCAGATGTTGGGTTTCGATTCTGGTCAGGGGAGTGCCGGGTTGACCTTGATACTTCCGGATGAGGGCTTGCGCTTCTGCGTCAGCAAGCATCGTGCCGGCAGATTGGCCAACGCTTATAGCTGCTGCGATCAGAAGCAGAGAGAGGCCTGCCCACAGGGCACTTCGAGAAATCACGCGCTTCATGGTTAATCTCCTTCAACCTGGATGCAGTTCCGAGACATATCTGGATTCCACCGGGACTGAGGTGGCGGCCTCTACGCCATCGGATAAGGCTGCTCATTGACTAACGCGCAAATTAGGAGTGGAGATGATCAGTGGTCCGAAGTATTTTGGTGATCGAGAGGACGCCGGAGGAGTGTCGATTTTCTTGATTCAACGACTGTTTGGAACAAGCAGAAAGATGTTGTTTCACCAAAGCGGTATAGACGACGGCGGTTCGGAGTGGGTTAAACGCTCGCGGGTCCGATGAACACCACCGACTCCAACCGGCGGTTGCACTCCAGAACGCGGAGCTCATCGGAACAAGCGTGGAGCCCCGCCCGGGTGCGTATCCAAGAACTAACGGGCACCGGCGCTGCTGGAATAGCGGTGTTCTCCAGGGGCTGTATCACGAGCGATGCGGATCATCGACACCATCACCAAAACAACCGCTGTAAAAATCAGGGCGATGCGAACATAGTTTCCCAAGGCCCATTCTCTCGCTACCCGATCGAGATCTGCCGCCGGCAATGTTAGTGAACCAGTAAACAGGATAGTGTTTCGCGGATAGTGAAACTTGAATGTGACAAGGTCGCCTAAAAGTGCAAGCGCCAGGGCTCCGGCCAACCTCCATCGCGTAAGTGGGATCGGAGCCCAATTGCACATTAGCGCTAGCAGAAGGAAAAACTGTGTGCCGGGCGCGAGAACCCTGAAGAACATCCCCGGATTTGTTGCGTGATAGAACCCGCGGGCGTATTCCAGGGAAGACGGAGCACCCTGCAGATTCGGCGCGACCACCACGGACTCGTAAACGCCCGAGCCAAGTAACATTGCCGATAAAGCCACCGCAATTGTTGTCGAAACCAAACGAAGGTTCACGGGAGAAGTCCTTTCATGGCCGGTGCGCGGTAGGGTTAGCCCCCCCGGAAGTATCGGCATCTCAAAGTTCTTTGGGAGCGGTGTCGCGAGCAATGCGGATCATCGACACTGCCACCAAAACGATCGCGGCCCCAATCACCGCGAGGCGAATGTAGTCTCCTGCGGCCCATTCCGTAACGACCTGATGGTAGTAAGCCGCCGGACGCGTCAGTGGATCTACAAACAGGATCTTGTTCCGGGGAAAGTGAAACGTGAATGTGAGCAGACCGACCAAAATCATAAGAGCCAGTGCGCCCGCCAGCCTCCATCGCGTGGCCGGAATTGGTCTCCAGTTGCAAACTAACCCCGCCAGCAGCGCAAGTAACGTGGTGGGCAACAGCGTTTGGAAGAATGTCCCCGGGTTCAGCACTTGGTAGAACGCCCGGTAGTGTTCCAAAGCAGGCACGCCAGTCCAGTTTGGCGTGTCCACGGCGAGCTGAAACGAGGACGCTCCGAGTAGCATTGACAAAAGAATCAACGGTAAAAATGAAGAAACCAGACGAATTGTGCCTCGCCAGTTCCTTGCCAGCCCAACACCGGGAAGGGGCCGGTCGCCGCTGCACTTTTCCATACGACCAGAAACAGAAGGGGGCGTAGCGTACTGGGTCGATTGAGAAATCGCAGTTTTCATGCCAGTCTCCTTTAAGTGAGTGCAGTTCCGAGATATGGTTGTATCCCCTCAAGATGGAACTGGGCCTGTAGGCCGTCAGTTGCAGTTCACTAACTAACGCGCCAGCGATGCACGGAGATGATCAGTCTTCGAATCTTTATTTTGCGTTGAGAGAAAGCCGGCGCACTTCTGGTTGTGGTGGTGCTGCGCCTTGGCCTGCAATGTCCCCTCATTGGGTGAGGGTGAATTCCCCATCGCTCGTGAACTCAGCCGAGCCAATCGTTACTATGAACTTCGCCGTGTTTTTTCCCAAATACTTGGCGTCACTCGGTTTCCACATCACATCGGCAATGAAGACGGTTGCGCTTTGTTCGTCAGTGACGAACTTAAGAGGGAGAGTAGACACAATTTTTCCGTCGTGGATAATTTGCATGCTTCCGGACACCCTCTCCCTCCTATCGTGGTCCGTTCGGAACTGCGCGTAGAAACGTACCGGTTCGTTCAGCGACGCAGAAACAGCCGGGTCCAGGGCATTAAAGCGAATCTGGTCGCCCAATATGCCGATGCGCGCCACCTCCTTATTGACCGGAGGCGCCTTGAACATGGTCACGGGTGTAATGCCGGCGGGGTCCTCGCTGGTAGAGTTCAGCACAAATTTCCAGTCACATGTCGTTAATGCAGAGATGTAAATGGCGTACAGGCCTGCGGGAACAGTGATCGTACCCGGGCCGATCTTGTGGGGCACCATCGTCGAAATGGTGATTCCCGATCCAAGAGACATGACATCATGGGTGGGCCATACCCTTTGGAGGTTCCCGCCAAAAATGCAGCTACGGGATTCTGGAGCATACGGACTTCCGATTGGGCGTTTCGCATATACATAGATGTCGTACCGCCCGCCGATCACATAGAACGAAGCACTCAGGCCATGAGTCGCCGCATAGAAATGTGATTCCCCCGCAAAGGTTGGAGCGGCAGTAAGAACCGCGAATATTCCGCTCAAAAGTATTACCATTCGGCAAATCATTAATTTGTTCATGACAGTCTCTCCTCGATCCTGGTGTTCGCCACACTCCGGTACGCGACAGCGGAGCAGAAATCTGATCACTCACTGATCAATTCTTTGTCTCGATGTCGCGTTAGCAGGCGAGAACGAATACGAGGAGCGCGGAAAGAGACGCGCCAAACGGTGGAGCAACGACCATCACCTGGATCTGCACCAATGCTCGCGATGGGTTAACCTTGTGTCGCGTCTCTGTTGTTTATCCGCCTGTCGGCTCGGTGCTCCGGATACGCTTTCCAGGCCACAGCCTGTAAACGCTCGGTTACGAAGGCTGCGACGAGGCAGCTTAGGCATAACGCGATGTCCTTCGACACGAAACAAGCGCTCGAAATCGTTGACAAGGCGCTCGAGATTTCGCAAGAGGAACGGCCCGCATATCTCGATAGCGTCTGCCAGGACTCTTCACTTCGCCAGTATGTGGAGTCCTTATTGGGCTCCTACCAACAAGCAGACGATTTCCTGGGGGAGCCTGCCCTGATCACGCATGGGAGCGTGCTGGAGCCCGGTCCTGTCGACTCGTGGCTGGGACGCCGCCTCGGGCCATACCAGGTGACCGAAGAGATCGGACAGGGCGGAATGGGAGCAGTTTATCGCGCTGTCCGGGCGGACGATCAGTATCAAAAACAGGTTGCGATCAAACTGATAAGAGCCGGGTTCGATACCAGATTAGCCCTGGCACGCTTCAGGTCCGAGCGGCAGATTTTGGCCACCCTTGAGCATCCCAACATCGCGCGATTGCTGGACGGCGGAGCCGCGGACGACGGCTCGCCCTATTGTGTAATGGAGTTGGTTGAAGGCATACCGATTCACGAATACTGCGACGCTCACAAGCTATCGATCACAGAGCGGCTGCGGCTCTTTCGGACAGTCTGCTCCGCGATTCAATACGCCCATCAGAGCTTGGTGGTCCACCGCGATTTGAAGCCGGCAAACATCCTGGTGACTGCCGATGGTGTTCCCAAAGTGCTGGACTTCGGTATCGCCAAAATTCTGGATGCGAAATCTTTCGGCGCAGAAGTCGAGCCGACAATCGAATTCTCGCGCATGCTGACTCCGGAGTACGCCAGCCCCGAGCAGGTGCGGGGCGACCCCATCGGCACGGGCAGCGATGTCTACTCGCTCGGCGTGGTGCTTTACATCCTATTGACTGGCCACCGCCCATACAAGGTGGATGGTCTCTCGCCGGAAGCCATGCGGCGGGCGGTTTGTGAAACCGAGCCTGGGCGACCGAGCGCGGCAGTCAGGCACCCGGTAGAGGCGAATCGCTTGGATCGTTCCGGCGAAGTTTCTGTCCCGCTCGAAAGTGTCTGTTCCTCGCGCGCTACTAAGCCGGACAAACTTCGCCGAGCGCTAGCAGGCGACCTCGACAACATCGTATTGAAATCGCTGCAGAAAGAGCCGCAGCGGCGGTATTCCTCGGTGGAGCAGCTCTCTGAAGACGTTCGCCGCTACCTGCAGGGGCTGCCCGTTGGCGCGCGCCAGGATACGGTACTTTATCGCTCTGGAAAGTTCGTGAAGCGGAACAGAGTGCCAGTAGGCGCAGCCGCGTTGCTGGTGTTGTCATTATGCGGTGGCCTGGCGGCGACCCTTTGGGAGGCGCACATCGCGCGAGTTGAGCGGGCCAAAGCGGAACGAAGGTTCAATGACGTGCGCGAAGTGGCCAATTCCTTAATGTTTGAGATTCATGATTCCATCAAGGACTTACCGGGCTCGACACCCGCGCGGAAGTTGCTTGTCGAACGCTCACTCCGATACCTGGATAACTTGTCCCGAGAGGCGAGCGGTGATGCCTCGCTGCAGAGGGAATTGGCAGCTGCCTATGAAAAGGTGGGGGATGTCCTGGGAAGTCCTTACCTCGCCAATTTGGGGGATACTTCAGGGGCACTGGCAAGCTATCGCAAAGCGGCCCTGATTTTGGTAACACTCTCGCGGAGCGACGCAGAAAACATTCCGCTAAAGTGGGAACTATATTCCAACTATCTAGCCACAGCTGCGTGCCTCTCAGCAACGGGCAACTTTCCGGAGGCATTGGCGAGTGTGCGCAAAGCCCTGAAGATTTCTGAGAGCCTTCTCTTAAACTCTACCGACCCCAGCACGCAAGACCGAGCGGCGGACGCGTATCACTATCTTGGCTGGTTACTGCGATCGACGGGAGATTTTTCCGGTTCGCTGCAGAGTTTTCGGCACGCCGCTGCGATTCGAACATCCGCTCAGACCGCCAAGGGACCTCAGGGGATCTCAATCCGGACACACCTTGCGCGGGACTATTCCGCCATCGCGATGCTTTTGGCTTCTCAAGGCCAACTTGGAGCTGCAATTGATGCACTGCACCAGGCCACGAAACTGCTGGAGGCCCTGTCGGCGGAAGAGCCGGGGAACGCGCAAATTCGAGGCTTCCTCGCCGATTCGTACCAGCTTCTTGGCAGTGACTTCAAGGAGAGCGGCGACTTGCCTGATGGGCTGGAGCACCTTCAAAGGGCCCGGGCAATTTATCAGGCATTGTCGCAGGCGGACCCGCAAGACGCATGGCTCCCTTACCGTCTCGGATACGCAGACATAAGCATTAGCGAGCTCTTAGTTAGAAACGGAAATGTCGAACGAGGTCTTGAGAAAGCACGCGAATCTCTGTCGATTTTCCAAAGGCTGGTGGAGGCCCATCCTGACAATAACGACAACCGCGAGGGACTGTCCGATTCGTACGCAGTCTTCGGCGCTGAGTATCAACACAGAGCGGTTCAGTCCAATTCCTCGAAACGGAAGCGACTAGAAGATTGGCGAGCCGCACGGACCAGCTACGAAAAAAGTCTTGATGTTTTAGTGTACCTCGAAGATCAGGGTGCGCTCAAAACAGAGGAAAGACAAAAGATGATCAATATCAAGCAAAACATTGCAGTCTGCGATGCTGCGATCAATGGAAATCAAGGCATCGAGAAAGTCAGAAATCGCGCCAATCGATGACCTTGTCGGCATTGGTTCGACCAAATGTTCATTTGACATTAAGACCCGCATTGAGGCTTGAGTAATCGGCTACTCCTTCTTCATGGTGTGGAAGAGCCACGCCCGTGCTCCCGCCCATTGGCGCTGCACGGTCGCCGTAGATACACCCAAAACTTCCGCAGATTCTTCATTCGAAAGGCCGCCAAAAAATCTCATCTCCACAATGCGGCTGCGCATCGGATCGATCTTCTCGAGTTCCAGGAGTGCGTCATCCAGGGCGATCAGGTTCACGTCGCGGGCTTTACCGCCGATGCTCGACTCGTCGAGTTCGATGGCAAGCTCTCCTCCGCCTCTTTTGGCCGCAGCCTTGCCTTTCGCGTGATCCAAAAGAATTCGCCGCATAATCTGTGCAGCAATGCCCATAAAGTGTGCCCGGCTTTGCCAACTAACCTTTTGGTCGATCAGACGAAGATATGCTTCGTGTACAAGCGCTGTGCTCTGGAGAGTATGGCCGAGGCGCTCCCGGCGCAGATAGGACGCAGAGAGACGCCGCATCTCGGAGTAGACGACAGGAAAAAGTGCGTCGACTGCGCCCTGCTTGCCCGCTGATGCATCCAGCAACAGCTGCGTAATAGATTCGTCAGCCATCGCTTTTCTGAAAGGAAACCATCGGGATTATCAAAATCGTATAGTCCACTGCAACCCCGAGTCAAAGCAGATGTATTGGTCGTAGCCGTTATCGGATCGGTTCCGTGCTCCCGCAGCAAGCGTGCCTGAGAATCTGTAAAAGCTTCTTCCATTAAGTCAGCGCTTATGGGGCAGAGCCCTCATGAGCGCTCATTAAGGAATGCTCCCCGTGGATCTTTCGCGGAACTTCAGCGGATACGGCAATCCCCGGAAACGGTCCGAGCCATTCGTTTTCTGGCGCCGAACAGCGCTACACACCCCGCACGGTGTATTGTGTGTTCATCGAAATGTGGTTTGAGCCCCTGCCTCAAGATCAGACTGCCGGTCTGACAAATTGCTGAGAATTCCTTTCGCCTTGTAAATCTTCAGCAGTTGTTTGGCCAGCGGGTTGTGCCGCACACCTTTGCTCAGGATCGTAGAGCCCAATAGTACCCCGCCATCTCTTAACAAAGGCTTCACGTGCTCAAATACGATGCTCTTGCTCGCCAAATTACCGGGGAGGCAGTGACACATTTACGTGCACATTTACACAGCTATTTCTAGGTAAGTTGTTTATTATCACGGCGAAAGTGGCAGACGCAGCGGACTGAAAATCCGCAGGTCCGAAAGGACTGTGGGGGTTCGATTCCCCCTCCCGGCACCGACCCTTTAATCATCACAATTTAGCGACCTGCAGTAGCAGCCTTCCGCAATTCTCTAAAACCTGGGTCTGATTCCCCAACAAAAGTTACGGTGGTCCGATGGGCTGCAATGGCCGGTGTTGGGGCTGTTGTTCCAGTGGGAGGGGCAGAGATGGCGTGATTATCGCCGCTGCTCCGCTACCCACGGTGAAGGTCGTGGATGTGCTGCTGGAGGCGCCAAACTGATCCATCACGGTTACTGTCGCTGTGTAAGTGCCGGCAGCGGGGAAGGTTTCCAGCGCGGCCGGAGTGAAGAACTGACTACCATCCGAGTATCGGACCTGGGAGCTCATGAGAAATCCGTCGGGATCGGAAGACGTAGCAGTGCAGCCGAGGACAGTTGTCGGCGATACATTCGGTAACGCCGCAAACGTGATTTTGGCGATCGGCGGGATATCACCCGGCTCAGCGACCACCCCCAAGGATGCACTGGCGGTCACATTCCCGGAATTATCGAGTGCTTGCACTGATAGCTGATGGCTGCCGGTGAAGATTTTCAGTGCCGTGTTCAGCGTGTCACCGCTGGCCGCGTAGGCTTGCTGGCCATCAATCAGCACCCGCATTACTGAAACGGGGGTCCCTGTATTAGCGGAAGCCACCAGCGGAGTCGGCCAGTTCACCGTCGAGCTGTTGCCTGGGCTCGCGACAGTTACACCGCTCGTCGCCGGTTTGACCGAAATTTGTTGCACTGCGACCGAGGAGGCGCCCGCTGCGTCGTACCCGTAGGCCGTAATTAAGTATGTTCCAACGGCCGCATAGGTGTGCGAAGCCGATGCCTCCTTGACAACGGTGCCATCGCCAAAGTCAATGACCGAGCGCGCAATGCTGCCTGACGAAGATGCAGTTGCAGCGTATGTGAGGGAACCGGTTTGCGAGACATCAAGCGAAACCGCGGGCGGTTGGTCGCCGGGATGATAGGCAATCGCCGGCGACATTTTGCTCTGAATGCTGGGCATGCCTGTAGCTTTGACATATACCGAATAAGTGGCCGCCGAAAGATTCATGGAGCTCAGATCAAGCGAGTGGGTGCCACCGGGCGCATCGTTCACCTTCGTGAGGTTTGTACCATCTGTGCTGATGAACATCGTGTAGTGATCAATCGTGTTCTCATTGCCGCCGCTGACGGTCCAACTGATCTTTGTGCCGGACTGCGAAGGCGTTAGATAAATGCAATTGTCGATGCCGGGTTCGATCGCGGTCCCTTCCTCATAATCGTTCCAGGTGGCGATCTGCATCGCGGGCAGCTGGTTACTGCTGGAATAGAATTTCCCCGGCTCGCTGAAGGTTTGCAGCCAGGTCTGTCCACAATGCTGATCGATGATGCGGTTGGTTCCCCACGTGGCGAGCGTGTCGTTGAAACCCTTATAGGCGGAACCGAAGGCTACGCGTCCCGATGCCTGCTGCGCGGCCGCGTAGAAGGAATCCTGGGACGTCAATTCAGGATCAAAGGGATTGTTCGAGTCGATGTTCACCCAGGAAAATCCGCCCTCGGAGGGGTTCCGGGTGAAAGCGCCATTTCCTTGAAAGATCAGCAGCGGATTACCGGGAATGGATGCGACTACGCGGCTCCAGTCGATGTAATACGCATCCACGCCAAAAAAGAAAACTACCGGCCGGCCGTTGAACTTCATGTACGCGGGGGAGGATTCATATTGCGATGCAACGTAGGTTAAATCGGAAATGAGTTGACTGGTCACCTCGCAACCATTGCTGGCCGCTGCCGGACCCAGTGCCCCTACATCTTCCATGATGGCGAATTCGAAGTGGCCGGCATTGGCCTCCGCCTCAGTCTTCAATGCCTGTGTGGCAGACTCAATGCTTGTGGTAGATGCCCCGTACCAGGCCGCAATTGCGCCTTGGACGCCGCGACTGATCATGTCCTGCACTTGCCGATGCACCTGGGCAGGGTCGCCGGAATTGTAGCCAACATTCATGTGGTCTGATCTGCCGAACCAGCCCATCCAGGTTACATACATTTTGGTGTTCGACCCGCTGTACAGCAGGGATTGGAGAGAACCTTTGCTGACATTGCTGGCGCCGAGGTTGCCGTTGGTTTGACGCGTAAAGGAATCGGCAGCACTGGTATTGTTACTGGTCTCCGCCTGCAACGTGGTGGTCGGGGTCAAAACCGGAGGCGTGGGCGCTGGAGAAACGACGGGCGTCGATGAACTTCCACAACCTGCAAGCAAGGCTGCTAGAGCCACCGCGGTGGCGAGACTAAAGGTGTGCGGGAAGGGATTGGACTTCACAGGCAACTACTCCATAGCAGTACTCGGGAAACGATTGAGGAATCCCGACTGCAGGATGGCATTCGAAAGCGGCGGAGAACTTCCTTAAGTCTAAGGACTGTTCGGCGGAAGGTCAAACCCTCGTCGGGGGATCAAACGGGGATCAATGGCTGGACCCCGCGTCGTGCTCTTGGATAAAACCAAGTCCCGCAGCTCACCCCGGAAACATCTCCAAGGCTCGGAACGATAACGAGGGCTCAATTGGGAGTCATGCTAGCATGATCGCGATTCACGAAAGTGAAACGGTTAGGATCCTCGAGCCATGAATTTCAGCCGTCGCAGCTTTGTCCGACTCGGGGTGGGGGCCGCGCTATCGCTGCGCGCTGCCCGCTTGCTGGCACAAGGGGTTTCGACCCACACCGCTACGCCATTGCCAAGACCCGCTGCTTCGGGGCGTCCCTTCAACGCCCATTTTGTGGACGTCGCTGCAGCCGCGGGTCTGCACGCGCCAGTCATTTATGGTGACACGGAAATCAAGAAGTACATCGTTGAGTCCACTGGATGTGGCTGCGCGTTCATTGATTACGATAATGACGGGTGGATGGATGTGTTTATGCTGTCGGGCACGCGTCTCGGAGGCGCTCCCGACGGGACGACGAATCGACTGTACAAAAACAACCGCGATGGAACGTTTACCGATGTCACAGAAAAGGCCGGGTTGCGCTCACTGGGATGGGCCTGCGGCGTCTGCATCGGAGATTATAACAATGACGGCTTTGACGATATCTTTTGCACCACGTTCGGGCAGAACGTGCTTTACCGCAATAATGGGGACGGAACTTTCACCGATGTGACGAAGCCGGCGGGACTGTTGAGCGATCAGCATAGGTTTGGGGCCGGCTGTAGCTTTGTGGATTACGATCGCGACGGACATCTGGATCTCTTCGTTTCGAACTATGTGCGCTTTTCCTTTGAAAATGCCGCTGCTCCGGGCGAAAACGCGAATTGCAGATGGAAAGGAATTCCGGTGGAATGCGGGCCGCGTGGATTAGGCACGGGCAAGAACTCCCTTTATCGCAACAATGGTGATGGAACGTTCACTGACGTATCCCAGCACGCCGGCATCAGCCGCTCCGCGCAGACCTACGGCATGACCGTCGTTGCGGCGGACTTCGACGAAGACGGATGGCAGGACATCTACGTTGCATGCGACTCTACTCCCAGTTTGTTATTCATGAACAATCGAGATGGAACTTTTCGTGAAGAAGGAGTACTGCGCGGGGCCGCCCTCAGCGACGATGGCATGGAGCAGGCTGGTATGGGCGTCGGCATCGGCGATTATGCCCTCGACGGACATCTCGACATATTCAAGACGCACTTCGCGGACGACGCCAACATCCTCTATCACAACGACGGCAAAGCGAATTTCGAGGACGCTACCGGGTCCTCGCGCCTGGGCGTTGAAACTCGTTACGTGTGCTGGGGAGCAGGCATCGTCGACCTCGACAACGACGGTCTTCCAGATCTCTTCATGGTTACAGGCCATGTTTACCCGCAAGTGGAACGAACATTGCCGCAATACCCAAATAAAACTCCGCGGGTGGTTTTTAGGAACCTGGGCAAAGGTGTATTCGAAGAACTCATCCCGGAGGCCGGTCCTGGGGTGGCGGCGGCACACTGCAGCCGGGGGTGCGCTTTTGGAGACTTTGACAACGATGGGGACATCGACATACTGATCGTCAATCTCAACGAGCCTCCTTCGCTACTGCGCAATGACCTCAGCGGGAAGGCCAACTGGATTAAAGTGAAATTGGAGGGTGTTAAGTCCAATCGAAGCGCCATCGGAGCTAGAGTGCTTGTCCGCTATGGAGGCAAGACCCAGGCGCAAGCGGTATTGAGTCAATCCAGCTTTTACTCGTGCAGCGATTTTCGCTTGCATTTCGGTTTGGGGAACTCGACTTCGGCGGATATCGATGTTTATTGGCCAAGTGGCCTGCATGAAACTTTTAAGCAGCTCCCTGCCAATCGGCTCACCACCCTCAAAGAAGGGGTGGGTCCTGTACCGAACCGGGGCTGGGCCAAAGCTTGAGTGACGATTTATAGAATCTTCCCCTGCAGCGCATCCAAACGAAACCCCAAATAGGCTAAAGGCAGCCCTTCGAGGATTTGTTTTCCTGATGCGCTTTATAAGAATAACGAAATTGTTCTTGACATTAGTAGTGTGTTGGGTCTACATAGGGGCCCAATAGATTACTCGTGTCTCGGCCCGTTCGCGTCGTTTCGTATAGGAAACGCATCTTCACGGGATTTTCGAATCCGTGCGGCATGTTTCCTGTCGTTTAGATGACTTCTTGGGGAGAAGAAAATAATGACAAATCTCAGGAACCTTGGGCTCGCGCTAGCGGCGACTGTGATTCTGGTGCTCACGCCATCGACTGGGTGGGGCCAGAACGTGTACGGAACGATTACCGGAACGGTCACCGACAGTAGCGGCGCCGCAATTGGCGATACGAACGTGACGTTGACCAATCTGGACAACAACGAAAAGCGCAACATACCAACGGACGGGTCGGGCAACTATACGTTCGTAAATATTTTGCCGGGCCGCTACAGAATTGAGGCGGAGAAAAGCGGTTTTAAGAAGTTCGTGCGTGACCCGATCGTTGTCGAGATCGAAAGCGGCATTCGGGTCGACATCGGTTTGCAAATCGGTGCGCAAAGCGAGACGGTCGAGGTAACCGGCACGCCGCCCTTGCTTCAGCCGGAAACGAACTCGCTGGGGCAAGTCGTCGAACAACGATCGGTCACGGAGCTGCCCCTGAACGGCCGCAACCCGCTAGCCCTGGTGGAACTGGTCCCCGGCATCGTGCCGCAGGGCCAGCCCTCGGGTGGGAACGCCTCTGGCGGCAACCCGGTCGGCGCGAATCCATTTGCCCTGGGAGATTTTCAGGTGGGCGGAGGCATGGCCGGTCAGAACCTGATTCTGATTGACGGTGTGCCGACGAATGGCGCGTATCTGAACGTTGTCACCGTCATCCCGACGCAAGACGCCATCCAGGAATTCAAAGTCCAGACCAACAACCTGGGTCCGGAATACGGCCGCTTTTCCGGCGGGGTCGTCAACCTCTCGACCAAATCCGGTGGGAACCGTTTCCATGGTTCGGCCTACGAGTTTTTGCGCAACAAAGTTTTCAACGCGAACGATTACTTCGACAACCAACGCAACATTGCGCGTGCTCCCCTTACCCAGAACCAATTTGGAGCCAACCTCGGTGGGCCGGTTGTCCACGACAAGTTGTTCTTCTTCTTCAGTTATGAGGGTTATCGGCTACGCAAGGGGAACCCCTTCATTACTTGGGTTCCCACGGACGCGGAGCGCACGGGGGACTTCTCCGACGCGGCTGGTGGGTCAAGCGGCAACGGCACGCCGTTCACCATTTACGATCCAATGACGAGTGGTGTGGGCGGGAACCCGGCGTGCGTTACAGGCAAACCTTTTTGCAGAACCGCCTTCCCTGGCTACAAGATTCCTGCGAACCGAATCGACCCCACTGCACAAGCCCTTTTGTCTTATTTCCCGGAGCCCAACCTGGCGGGCAGTACAGACGGTAACTTCGCGACGAGCTATAGCAGCGGCGGCTCCGTGAATCAGTACAACGCGCACATCGACTATGTACTGAGTGCGAAGCAGAGGATTTACGGACGCTACACGCAATCGAAAGTTCTCTCACTTCCCGATAGTCCGTTCAGCCAAATCTGCACCGACCGCTGCACGGAAGTGACCACGGCGAAACAGGTTGCCCTCGGGGATACAATCTCGCTTTCACCCAAGATGATCCTGGACCTGCATCTGGGCTACACGCGTTACATATACCTGCGCACGCCGCTGAGCGAAGGCATCAATATGTCGAAGTTCGGTCCAAACTGGGCGGCGTTAGCCCCCGAGATGACCTATACTCACATCCCACAGGTGTGCGTTTCGCAGAAAGTTGGAGATGATCGCTGGGGCGGCGGTTGGTGCGCTCAAGGTACCGGCAGCGGCATCGGCGCCTGGGACGACACCTGGAGCTTCGCTCCGACGTTATCCAGGATTATGGGAAAGCACAGTCTTAAAGTCGGCGCGGAAATTCGCGTGCTCCGCAACAACTATTACCAGAGCAACAATCCCGCGGGCTTGTTCCAGTTGGACGCCAACATGACGTCGGCAAACCCGCAGTTCGGTGGCAACGGCCGCACTCCGGGTGCGGATGCAGCGGTTGGAGGAAATGGCTTTGCTTCCTTCCTGCTCGGGTATGGAAATAACGGGAGCGTGGTTGAGCCGGCGAGAACCGCCGATCAGAATCTTTACTATGCGTTTTATGCCGGCGACACCTTCCAGCTCACCAGAAAAGTCACACTGAATCTTGGCGCTCGCGTCGATCTGCAGGGGTCTTGGACCGAGCGGTACAATCGCATTGTCGCGGACAACCCAACCGAAACCAGCCCATTGCTGGCGCTGAGTCCTGCAGTGTCTGCCGCTTTCCCCAACCTGAAAGGTGGGTTTGACCTGGTAGACTCGAGCCGGCATTCGTCCCGCAGTCCGTTTCCTTCCTGGAACCATGTCAGCCCACGGCTGGGGGTTTCGTACCAATTGGACCAGAATACGGTGATCCGTACCGGCTACGGAATGTTTTACCTGCCGGTGGATATCCGATGGAATGATGCGCCCCATAACTTGTTTATCAACTCGTTCTCCACGCCTTGGCTGACGGCCCAGGCCGACGGAGTTACCCCAAAGGCTACTCTGTTCAATCCATTCGCCGGGGGAATCACCCCTCCCTTCGGAAGAAACCAAGGGTTGATCGACGTGCAAGGCAACGGCAACGAAGCGGCGGCGTCCAACACCCCATCCCCGTATCTTCAACAGTGGAATCTGGACATTCAACGCCAATTCCCCGGCAATCTCCTGGTGGACGTAGCCTATGCCGGTTCGAAGGGCACGCACTTGCCCATGCACGACCAGACGATCAACCAGTTGCAAGCGCAGTATCTGCCCAAAACTGCGGCGGATGTGACGGCCCTGACGACTCTGGTCAACAACCCCTTCGCCGGAAATTGCACGGGTTGTCCCGGCCCGGTGCAATCCGGTGGTGTCGGAACCAATGCGCAGGTCAAGGCAGCTCAGTTGCTGCTGCCCTTCCCGCAGTTCGATAACTATTCACTGGCCGAACCGGATGACCGCGATTCGAGTTATCACTCGATGCAGTTGAAGGTGCAGAAGCGTTTCGCAGCGGGCGCGCAAGTGCTGGCCAGCTACACCGTCTCGAAACTCATCGACAACACCAACTCGGAAATCAACTGGCTGGAGGCCGCCGCCCCGAGCTGGAACGACGCCAACGCCTATAACCTCCGGGGCGAGCGCAGCTTGGATGGCTTCGACGTTCCGCAGCGGCTGGTGATCGGCAGCATTCTGGATTTGCCCTTTGGACACGGGAAAAAGTTTGCCGGCAACGCAACGGGCGCCGCCGACAAGGTGATCGGCGGGTGGGGAATCAATACCATCGTCACTTTCCAGAAGGGCTTCCCGATTATCATCGGGGGCTGCCCGGGCGCGCTCAGCAACTCCGGTATTCCTAATGTAGGCTGTTCCCGGCCGACGAGAACTGCCCTGTCGCACCTCACTTCCGGTTCCAAACAACAGAAGTTAGCTCATTGGTTTGACAATTCCGTGTTCACGAACGGCGACCCCACCGTCTACAATTATGGTACCGATTCGCGGACCGAGCCAAACATACGTGCAGACGGAGTCAGGAACTTTGACTTCGCCGCTTTTAAGAACACGACGTTTGGTCCAGATGGTCGAATAGGCCTCGAGTTCCGGGCAGAGTTCTTCAACCTCTTCAATCGCACGCAGTTCAATCCGCCCAATACCAGTTGCTGTGCCAATGGCAATCCGAACTCGACCTTTGGCCAGGTGACGGGCCAGTACAATCTGCCACGCGTGGTTCAGTTTGCCTTAAGGACAACCTTCTAACCTCTTCACATTTGTGTCCGGGCGGGCGTCGCCCGCCCGGACACATCATTCTTTTGTCTGATATATTCGGGGTTAGAAACCAATCTTCCATGTGGTCCAGGGGGAACATTTCAGGGACACCGCGTCGCTCGACCTCCCTCACCGAACGTTCTCGCATCAATCTTATTGACCTAATGATCGGCTGGCCAAGAAACGGTTGGTCGAAAGCGGTCCCCTGCCTTCTCCTCGCCCTCTGGTTGATAGCTCCCAAATACGCACTTTGCCAGACATCCGAAGAACAACTCGAACTCTCCTTTCGTGCGGGCCAGGCGGCGCTAAAACGGGGTGAGTTCGTCCTTGCCACACAAGAATTTAAGAAAGTGCTGGCGATTGATCCAACCTTAGTCGAGGCCGAGGTGAACCTGGGTCTGGCTTACCAGAGCCTGTTCGAATACGACTTAGCGGTCCGGCATCTGACGAAGGCACTGCGCGCAAGGCCGAATCTGCTCAACGCCACGGTTATCGTCGGAATGGATTACCTCAAGCTAGACTCGCCACAGAAGGCTGTTCCGTTCCTGCAGCGTGCGCTGAAGCTTGATCCTTCCAACCATGAGGCCCGGCAGGCTTTGGCTGCGGCATACCTTGTCCAGGAAAACTTCCGAAGCGCGGCGGAGGAGTTCCGTCAGGTCGCCATGCTTGATTCCGACAAATCCGAGGCTTGGTTCAGACTCGGACATGAATACCTGGATCTGGCGGCTCGTTTAGCCTATAGGGGAGCGCATCTGTATCGCGAGTCGGCTTGGGGACATCGTTTTCTCGGCGATCTCTTATTGCAGCGTAGCCGCTGGGATGATGCTGCGCAGGAGTATAGGAAGGCGCTTGGCATTGAGCCGCAGCAGTCGGGCTTGCATACGTCACTAGGGCAGGTTTTCTTGCATGAGGGGAAATTGGACGAGGCGGAAATAGAGTTTCACCAGGAGCTTCAGCTCGATTCGCAGAATGAGCTGGCATGGCTCGGATTGGTGAATCTGCAGTTGGCCAAGGGCCAAGCAACAGATGCGCTGGCATCCTCGGGAAAGGTTTGGGAAATTTCTCCTGAATTATTAGTTCTGCAACGGGAATTCCTATCCGTCGAACTCCCTCAGGCCAAATCTGCGCTATCGCGCTTGGAGGACGAACCGGAAGGAGCGGCCAAGCATTTTTTGTCGGCGGCCCTCTACGCCGCGGCGAATGAAAGTGCACTTTCAGACCGCCAATGGAAATTGCTCCAAATCGACTTCTCGACGTGGCAACAAGCGCCGAATGCTGGCGCGGGAGTCGGCGCGGATCAGGACCCGTGCAAAGCCCATCGCTACTCTCGCTGCGTCGATTCGTTGCGAAGGAGAAACCATCTGACCGATTCGGAGCGAGTGCTGTTGGGAAAAACAGACTTTACATTGCAACAATACTCAGCCGCGGCTGACGCGTTACCACAAGTGAAGGGCTCGACCAAGGAAAATGCGGAAGCCAGCTACTGGTTGGAGCGCACTTACCAGGCGCTGGGCGCTGAGGCGTACGCCCGATTGCAGGAATCCTTTCCCGACTCCTGGCGTACCCACCAGCTGCGTGCCGAAGGCTTCGCCCTTCGCCAGGATTTCGACGGCGCGATCAAAGAATATCAGGCGGCCCTGCATTTGCGTCCCAATGAGGCAGCACTCCACGATGCGCTGGGGGAGCTTTACCTCAACAACCATACCAACGAGGATGCGCAGCTTGAGTTGGAGAGAGCATTGGCGCTAGATCCCTCGCGCACGCACGCGCTCTACCTGCTAGGAACCCTGTACGTGCAAAAGAGGGAGAATGAGAAGGCTCTGTCCTACCTGGAGCGCGCTTTGCGACTTCAACCGGATTTGACTGAAGCCAGCGGCTTGTTGGGGACCGCGTACGTGCGCCTGGGACAGTTTGCCAACGCAATCCCAAAGCTTGAGAAGGCAGCTCCCTTAGACCATTACGGCAACGTCCATTATCAGTTGTATTTGGCGTATCGGAAGCTCGGGCAAGCTGAACTCGCGCAGAAAGCCCTGGCGCGCTCGCAAGATCTTCGTCGAAGCTCGCTGGAACGGGACCAGGCCTTAATCATGGGATCTCCGCAGGTGGAACCTGAACCGCAGTGACCATAAGACTATTATTGTGGTGCTCTCTTCGCAATATCCGCTTCGTTAGTCCGGCATGGCCTCGGCGATTTCCACGAACTGCCACAGCTGCCTCCGGCGCAGCCTTCCGAAGGCTTCACGATTTCCCGGCTTGCGCACTTCCTGTCAACCGCCTAATTAATTCGGTTTCCTTCGAGTCGTACGGCGTGCCCTCATTGTGGAAGATGTCATGAAACCACAGCGGGGGCTCCTGATTGTAGGATTTCTCCCATGAATCCCATGGATAGATGGTCTGGGTTTTGCCGCTCACGAATCCCCAGTTATAGGCGCCGACACGTTCCTCCTTCAGCAAGGGAAGAATCGTCGCGAACGTGCTTCCCAGCGGCCGCGCCATATATTCCGTACAGATAATTGGTCGCTTGAAACGACGCAACGATTCGATCCGCTTCTTCATGACCTCGGGAGGGTCATAGCAATGAAAAGTTATGACGTCAGAATTCTCCAATTGAAAACGCGCCATGTTGCTTAGCTTCGCCTCCGACCAGTCTCCCTTCCAGACTCCACTAGTGAGCGGCTGCGACGGATGTGCACTCCGAGCCCAACCCCACTCCAGCTTGAGCAGGCGCAATGCTGCCTCGGCCCGGTTGCCGGACTCTTGCGCTTGGTACTGAGCGCTGTCATTGTCCGGCTCATTCATCAGATCCCAGATCAGAATCCGCCGGTCGTCACGGAAGTGCGCGATTACGCCCGTGACATACGGCTTTAATTGTTTGTCCCAGGTCGAGGAGTCGTGCAGAATTTCGTCCCCCGGCGCCTGCACCCACCCTGAGTTGTGCACGTGCGGCCTTGGTTCGCGCTGCCTCCCCAAGTGTGGCTTAGGATCCCACACCGAATCGAGAAGAACGAACATAATGCGAATGTGGTGTTTGTCGGCGACTGCGAGACATTCGTCCATACGCTTAAGGAAACCGGCGGAGTCCTGTTTCCATAGCAGGTTGTGCAGGAACACGCGCATCGTGTTCATGCCTAGGCTCTGAGCCCAACCCAGTTCGCGATCAATAGTCGGCAAGTCGAAGGTATCAACCTGCCACATTTCCAGCTGATTGATTGCAGTGCTGGGAATGAAATTGCTCCCCACCAGCCACGGTTGCTTCGCGTACCAGGCATTGGCGCGCTCCGCGGTCCAGGGTTCTTGCGCCGAAGCCAGAAGCGCCGGCAGGGCGATAGCGAATCCAAGAACGGCCAGCATTGCGGTCGATTTATTTGGCATGAATCCTTTCCGGCAGCTCAGCCCGAGACCAGTAGTCATTCGAGTCCCAATATCTTTCCCCTGAACGGAGCGACGTCAGCCGATCTTTCAGTCCCCAGAAATCGCAACCTTGCTATCGCCATCATAACTGACGGTCGGCGCGCAGAACATTGTGCGCCGCGCTTCCCACCCCGGAGATCGAGCAGCGCAGAGCGAATAATTGCCAAGGCCGGGGTGGGCGTTCACGATCTCGATATTTTCGCATCCAGGTCTAGGGGATGACGATCGTCCCGTATCATCAGCCAGGCTACCGCGGTACTTGCCAGAGACAGCCCGGCGCAAATCAACATGACAACTCGGAATCCAAAAACAAAGGCTTCCCCAATCAACGCGGAGATCGTATTTTTCATACTTGGGCTGAGACCAGCAGGAATTTGCAAGCCTGCGAGTTTAATCTCGTTGGCTTGAAGTTCCTGGAGAATGCTGGGCAGCAGTGAGAGGTGAGCCAGGCTGTAGTTCAGTCGAGAAGCAAACGCTTTGACCATCACAATCCCAAGGACTGCAACGGCAAGCACGCCTGCTACGCGCGCCACGGCATTGTTGATTCCAGAGGCGGTACCGACTCGCTCTTTATTCACTGAATTCATGACGACGGTTGTGAGAGGAGCTACAGTGACGGCCATTCCCAATCCGAGGACAACGACCGCGGGGAAAAACGTCTTCCAATAATTACTTCCCACCGACGTTGCCGCGAACAGAACGAAGCCCAAGGCCACAATAAGAGGACCAAGAATCAGTGGAGTCCGCGAGCCATATGCGGCAACAAGTCCGCCAGACCAGCGAGAAAGAAAGAACATAAGCAAAATGAGGGGAAGAACTGCAGCGCCAGTTGCCGTGGTGGAATATCTTTGGACTTGGATCAGGTTCAAAGGAAACAGGAAAAAGAAAATTCCGATGGCGGCATATAGAAAGAGTGTAAGCAAGTTCGCGCCACTGAAGCTGCGGGATTTGAACAGCCTCAGCGGGAGCGTCGGCGCCGTGACGTGAGCCTCGACAGGCACGAAAGAAATAAGACAGACGACACCGAGGATAAAACTTCCGAGGACCAAAGGATTTCTCCAGCCCAAGTTGGATGATTCGATGAAGCCCGCAACCAAGCTTCCTAGTCCCGTGGTGGCGAGAATCGCTCCGAACCAATCCACGCGCGCGGCGCTGGCGCTGCGGCTTTCCGGAATCCGCCAAATCGAAATCGCTACCACCGCCGCCGCAATGGGTAAATTGAGGAAGAATACCCAGCGCCAGGAAGCGTGTTCAACCAGCCAGCCTCCAAGCACCGGCCCAATCGCGGTGGTGATGGCCGTGAAACCCGACCATGTCCCAATCGCCTGGCCACGGGCTTTCTCGTCGAAAGACGTACTGATAATTGCAAGACTGCCGGGCACGAGGAATGCAGCTCCAGCGCCTTGTATGCTCCTCGCGATAATCAGTTGATGAATGTTGGCGGCGAGACCGCAGCCCGCGGATGCCATGGCGAAAATCAACACGCCTGCGACGAAGGTTCGCCTTCGGCCAAACCGGTCGCCAAAAGAGCCGCCGACTAGAATCAACGCAGCCAGAAAAACTCCGTAAGACTCAACCACCCATTGCAGATCCACAACTGTCGCGTGAAAGTTGGCCTGGAGCGCCGGGAGGGCTACGTTAACCACGGTACTATCGATGAAAGCCATGCTCGAACCGAGAATGGTTGCAGCGAGGATCCAGGTTTTCGCTTCCGCTGCAGGGAGAACCGACCCCCTCGCTGATTGCACTACCCATTCATCACAGGGTGTTCTCATGGACGTACCCTCCTTCCAGGATCGAATTTCCACATCCCTACTTTACCGCTCATTTTGTCGATCCTTTGGTGGTCCTGGCCTTCGCAAGCGCCTGCCCGGGAGGAATCGTTCACTACAGTCGAACAGAAAATCAACTTCCTTCGCCCGTTCTGGCAGGCACAACTCAACGGAAGGAACGGTTGTCCTGCAGGGCCACATGATGGGCTACGCGGAGTGCACCATAACAGAGGAGGAGAACCGGTTGGTCGCGAAAGCAGCACGTGCGCAGGCTGTTGAATTTTGTAGGAAGAATTGCCCGAACGTTGCCAAGCGCTTGATTAGATTTGGCGTCCCCGACGGGATTTGAACCCGTGTTACCGCCGTGAAAGGGCGCTGACGGACTGGATCATGTTGTAATTACAAGGCACCAGTCGCACTGGAATGCTCTGTCCTGTTCGAGCTTGTGCGAAGAACATCCGAATCAGCTCGGGCGTATCGTGACGACCTAAGCCGAAGGCTTAGGGATGGTGTCTCTTTGGAAAACGAACTGGTTTCCTCTCGCGCGGCCCATGCTGCGCCAAATCTGCATCAGTCGTGGCTAGCCTGCCGTTCCAAGGCTGGCCGCCGAAAAATGCGTGCACTCGCAACAATTCCATGCTAAATTGACTTTGTGAAGCGCCTGCTTCAATTTCGATCGTCATTACGACTCAGTCCATCCCGACTGAGTTATTAACTCCTGCACAATTTCTAGCTTCAGGTCCGTGGCGAAACTGGCATACGCAGCTGCCTCAAGAGCAGCCCTTTGTGGGTTCAACTCCCACGGGGCCTACCAGAATTCCACAGTTCTTTGACAATTTTGACGGAGAGTGGGCCGGACGGTGAGGCACTTGTCTGCTAAACAAGGGCTCGCGCAAGAAGCTAGCGTGTTCAACTCCCGTACTCTCCGCCATGCGGAAGGTACTGCTGAATGGCCGACAACTGGTCCTGAAAACCGGGGCATCGTGATGAGCGATGGGCGTTCGATTCGTCTACCTTCCGCCAAGTATGCACAGGTGCGTGAGCCCGGCCGAAACGGACCGGCTGTAACCCGGTCTCCCCTAGTGGGACGCGGAGGTTCAAATCCTTCCCTGTGCACCAGAGTGCCAGCGTGTGCGAATTGGAATAGCAGCCTGTCTTAGAAACAGGTGTTTGAGAGTTCGAATCTCTCCGCTGGCACCAGAATTCTTATTGTCCAAATTCGTGCAGGGCGAGCGACTGCGGCCCGCCCGGCACGATTTCAGTTGATCCACGCTGTCTGCTCCAGCGCGCGGATGTATTCGATGACTGCCTCGCTCCAACCATCGATGTGCATCCACTTACCGTAGCCGACGCCGTTCTTGTAGCTGGCCACGTTGATCAGGTAACCCTTGCCGCTGGGCGCCCGTACCTTGTCGTGCGCCTGCTCGTCGGTGATCACGATCAGGCGGTCGCACTTCTCGTTGCGGTTTAGCTTCTCAACCGCATTCCCAAGCTGGGTACTGTTGTGGCGCTGGGAAACGTCAATGGCATCGCGCAGTGCGAAGCCACGACGTGCCGGCACCTCAACCAGATTGTCAGAGAAGCTGTACACTGCAACCTTCTCTGCGATCTCACGCAGTAGCACGGCCAAACCGTAAGCCGCGTCAATACGCTGCATCTCGGAGCGGCGAGACAGCGGCGCAGTCATCGAGCCGGAGACATCCACCAGTACGATGGTCTTTCCCGGCAGCTTCTCGGTTTCCGCCACGCACTTCAGCATCGCCTGCTCAAGCGCTTCCTCCCACTGCGGAGCGTAACGAGCCGCAGCCAGGAAACGGAACGGGAGAATGCGCGTCGTGCTCATCGATCCAAGGGCGGAGAGCACGAGCGACTCGTGCACTCCGGCCTCGCGCATGTTGCGCAGGTTGCGAAGCAGCGCGAGTGCGCCCAGCTTCTGTTCGCGGAGCAGACGCTCCCAACCCTCGCGCTTGTCAGCGCCAGAGCTGAGGGCAACTTCCCACGTGTCAGGCGTAGTCAGGCTTCCCGAGACCAGCTTCTTCCACACATCGGCCTGCGCCTGGTCGCGCGGCTTGGCGTGGCAGAGGAAGAGCACGTCCCGCAGCTTGATCGGCCCGCCGCGGTCGTACTTGGCGAGCTGATATTCATCAAACTTCGGGAACGCTGCCGCCAGCCCTTTCTTGACCTGGCCGGAAAGAGGCATACGTCCGTCCTTCCAGTAAATGGCGACGAATTCCGCGAGTTCGTCGGCCCGCCGAATGATGCGGGCCAGCGTCTCCGACACAAGGGCGCGGTGCGTTTTGTGCCGAGCCATCTCGCGGACAAGCAGAAGCGGCGCATGACGCAGCTTCATCCGCTCGCGTCCTTCGACTGCCAGCGTCGCCACCTTCTCGGCTGCGACCTTGGGAACGAGTTCGGCAATGCGGCCGGCGATCTCGACTCCGTCCTCATAAAACTGGCTCTCCCAAAGCAGGCACGCCAGCACCGAGTGGCGTAGCTGCAGCTCCAGAGAAATGTTTCGCGCAGGCGCGCCCTCGTGCGTGTGCGCTCCAAAGTTAAGGTTCAGTAGATTCAGTCGGGCCATTCGTGGCCTCCTTTCAACTCGCAGCTTTACCGATCGGCTACTTGCTGGAGCAGCTAGCAAATGGGAACTTGGCCAGTGCGCCAAGGTCCAAATTGGTTGAAAATTCGCCGGGGAATAAGGCGACGACGGTATTTGTTCCGATGCTCTACTACTGAGCTACATGGCTTAAAGCCATGGCAGGAATCGAACCTGCGACCTTCGGAGTCCGAAGGAACCCTCGTCTTCACCACCGGCGAAGCTTATGCAAGGATCCCGTGACTTGCGGTTACTGGATCCGAGCGTCTGTCTCCCTGCTCCAAAGCCAAGAGCAACCCCTGAAACTCGGCCATTGTTTCGGCGAAGTGTAACGCCACGAAGTCGCTGGCTTCGTGTGCCGAGGCCTCAGGAAAAAACCTGCGATAGAGTTCGATCTTCTGAGCGCTCGTAGCCTTCCCAAGGAACAGCTTGTAATCAATGCGCCCTGGCCTAAGTAGCGCAGGATCGAGCGCCTCGATTTTGTTGGTCGTCATCACGAACAGAACGTTTTCGGGTGCGTGAAAACCATCCAGGACGTTCAGCAGTCCTGAAAGGGTTACCCCGAAGCGGTCCGCCGGATCGGTCTTCTCATTGACATTGTTCGTGATCGCTTCAGCTGTCCGGTCACCCGTCTCAGGCCTGCGATTGCCTGCTTTCATGCAATCGATGTCCTCGAACAGAATGATCGAATTAGCCGGCACACTGTTGATTGCAGTCTTCAGCGTTCGATCGTTCAGTTCGGTCAGGTTCACCGCGTAAATGGACATGCCGAACTTCGCTCCCAGGGCTGAGACCAGCGAGGTCTTTCCAGTTCCAGGTGGCCCGTGCAGCAGATAACCCCGGTGATACGGAACGCCGAGCCTGCGATAGCGCTCGCGAGACTCTCGAAAAGTCCGAATATCCTCTGCCAAGTGTTCTTTCTCACCCGGCTTCAGAATGACCGAATCGAGCACACGCGGGGTGTACGCCTGCACATACCTCCAAGCTTCGTTGTAGTGGTAGAGATACGACGCCAGCCTGATCTTTCGTTTGTGACAGGCAACGACCTCCTCCACAAACTTCTTAAGAAACCTTGGATCCCGTCCGATAGTTTGAAACGTAAGTGACTCCAAGCGACGTGGCGTCCAGCCTTGCGTCTCGTCGCGGCGCGAGAACCAGACCCAGAATGGCCGCCCAGAGTACCAGAATCGATGATGGCCCGGTGCCGGAATCAGCGCAGCTTCGTCACCTCGCAGACTGGTGTTCAGATCCAACCAGCGGACCCGCTTCAAGAAGTTTTGTTCCAAGAACCACTCTTTAATCCACTCGAATGCCGTGTCATCATCGGTGACTGTCAGCATCATCGTCGTCTGGTACGTCATCCATGACCAGAGACGCAGAGGCAAAGAGCGCACGTAGACACCAATTGCGCCGACGATCATCAAGAGCAATCCGCCGGAGGCGAATTGGTTTTGACCGGCCAGTATTCCTTTCGCGAGTTGGAAAACAGTTTTCATTGTTCTGACCGGCTCGAGGCCGGAATTCTTGCATTTGCTCGGACAAGTAGGAGCGAATCACACAGATGTTCTTGGCCGGGGAATAAGCGACCACGGAACGTTAAGGCGCTTTACCGTTTAGCTACGCGGGCATAATTCCCGCGGCAGGGATCGAACCTGCATCTCCCGCTCCTGAGGCGAAGTAACCGTAGTCTTCACCAGCGGCCAAACCCAACGTTTCAAGAACTCGCCGGGGAACCAACGAGAAGAGCCGACTCGGGGCACGATTTTTCCAGGTACCTTGTGTTTCGGGACTACGCCCCCGTCCCTGGAACTCTGGTCCCCGGCAGGGCTGCCGCCCTGCGCGTCGTGATTGGCGCGAAGTATCTCTCCTCTTCACCACCGGCGAAACTAATTACCGACTTCAATCTACGGGCATTCGCCCGGTTGAGCAGCGCGGGCACGACTGGCCCGCGCTGCGCCAGCGTACAGCCAGGGAACTTGGATCACGGTTGAGGGCTCGAACCCCGGCCTTCATAACAGGCACGCCACGAAGTTGCCGTGAACTTCACCACTGACTGAATGTTTTCCACGGGAGAAACTTCATCCCGCGGTTAGGTAACTCATGGGTCAGGGAACATCCGGTTACGGCAGGGCCTGCGCCCGCGAGGAGTCGAACCTCACAGCCCGAAGGCTGTTTCACCAAAGAAGTAGCCGTAGTCAATCACCACTGACCGCGTGAGTTAACTGGGGGAATGAACGGCAGCGGTATTGTCGATTCACAGTCGAAGGAACCGCGGCCTGCGCCACCCAGTGATTTTGTTGTGCGGAAGAGCGCTTAAGGTCGGTTAGCGCGACCGAAATGACGCCCTATAGCAACTCAGCCGCATTATGGGCCGATGTTGCCCGCTTAGCGTGTTGTTTGAGACATCTGCCAATCTGGGCGTCCTTTCGTAAGAAGATAATCGAAGATGCCATGACTCGAAATATTTTGCAAGAAGAAAATTGCAAGTTGTCGAATAAATTGTCCCATCATCCGAATCATGATGGAGTTACCACTTACTAAGTACAGTAATCCGTAAGACATGGTTGCGCGGGCAGGATTTGCACTTGTGTTTGGAGGTTATGAGCCTCTCGTATTGTCCTACGCTACTCCCACACCACAAATCCCTTAACGCAAGAAGAATGGTCCGGGTGGCAGGAGTTGAACCTGCGTGGACATGTGCCCAAGACATGTGGGTGGCCGCTACCCTACACCCGGATCTGAAGAGAGGGCTTTGCAGCCCTCTCCTATCTACCCCTTCACGCAGACCACCTGGCGCAACGTGTGCACCACGTCTACCAGATCGCGCTGCGCTTCCATCACTGCATCAATGGACTTGTACGCCATCGGTGTTTCGTCGATGACATCCGCGTCCTTACGGCACTCGACGCCCGCCGTCGCCTTGGCGTGGTCGTCCAGCGAGAAGCGGCGCTTCGCTTCCGTACGCGACATGGCACGTCCGGCTCCATGACTACAGCTCATGAAGCTTTCCGGATTGCCCTTGCCGCGCACGATGTACGAACGCGCTCCCATGCTGCCGGGAATAATTCCCATGTCACCCTCACGCGCACGTACCGCACCCTTGCGGGTGATGAGCACGTTCTCGCCATAGTGATGCTCCCAGGCCACGTAGTTGTGATGGCAGCTCACGACCTCCACATTGGCTTCGAACGCCGGGACTTCTCCCGAGCCCTTAACCGCCGCGATCATGTTGCGCATCATCAAGTCGCGATTGGCCAGCGCGTAGTCCTGCGCCCAATGCACCGCGCGGACGTAGTCCTCGAAGTGCTCTGTCCCCTGGGGCAAGTAAGCGAGGTCTTGGTCCGGCAGGTTGATCATCCACTGTCGCATGTCGTTCTTCGCCAGTTCGATGAAAAACGTGCCGAAGCGATTGCCTGCGCCACGCGAACCCGAGTGCAACAGGAACCAGACGTTCTCGCTTTCATCGAGGCAGACCTCGATGAAGTGGTTTCCCGTGCCGAGTGTCCCCAAGTGGTTCACGCGCTGCTTGTGATCCAGTTTGGGATACTTGTCGACGATCGCCTTGTAAGCCGGCTCCATCTTCGCCCACACTTGCAGGTGGTGCGACGGAGCATCCGACCACGCACCGCGGTCGTTAGCGCGTCCGTTGTCAGTACGCCCGTGCGGCACTGCCTTTTCAATCGCCGTTCGGATGCCGTGGAGATTGTTCGGCAGATGGCCAGCGCGCAGAGAAGTCTGCACGCCCATCATGCCGCAGCCAATATCCACACCGACCGCCGCGGGAATGATTGCGCCGCGAGTTGGAATTACGCTTCCAACGGTCGCGCCGATGCCCCAATGCACGTCCGGCATCGCCGCCACCCACTTGTAGATGAACGGCAACTGCGCGACGTTCAAAAGCTGCTGGCGTGCGGCGTCCTCAAGCGGCACGCCCTTGGTCCATGCCTTAATAGGAACGCCGTTGTCGGGCTTCATCACGTTGTAAGTTGCGTCTGTCATCGTCTTTCCTTTCTTGCGGTCAACACCCGCGGTTACGACTCTGGTGGCTCGGCACGGAATTGAACCGTATCCACTGGCTTTTCAGACCAGCACTCTGCCGTCGAGTTCCCGAGCCAAACTTTGGTGGACGGTGCGAGACTCGAACTCGCATTTCACGGTTGCAGGCCGTGGGTAATTCCTTTATACGAACCGCCCATTGGGGCGAGATGAGAGAATCGAACTCTCGTGACCGGATCCACAATCCGGCGCCTAAGCCATTCGGCCAATCCCGCCATCGACATCTGGAGCTGGTCGAGTGAATCGAACACTCGTCGGAGAGGTACAAGCTCTCTGCACTCCCACTGTGCTAGACCAGCAAACTTGTGGAGCTGGCACGCAGCCTCGAACTGCGTCGGGCGCTTACCGTGCGCCTGCTCTTCCCGTTGAGCTATACCAGCGGAGCTGGCGCGGCGATTCGAACGCCGATCACAGACTTACGAGGCCCGCGCTCTTCCCACTGAGCTACGCCAGCACAACACCTTCACGAACTCTGGAGGCGGTTGGGAGAATTGCACTCCCGCTTGTCTGCTTTGCAGGCAGATGCCTGCTGTCTTGACTACACCGCCTCGCAAACACTTACTAACTTGGAGCGGAAGGCGGGACTCGAACCCGCGCTCTCGACGTTGGCAACGTCGCGTCTTGGCCACTAGACGACTTCCGCGTGGAGCGAGCAGCGAGAGTTGAACTCGCGTCATCGGGTTGGAGGCCCGAGGCACCAGCCGCTATACCATGCTCGCTCTTCAAACTGGCAGGGGTGACAGGATTCGAACCTGCTTGAACTCGTTTTGGAGACGAGCGCCCTTCCCATCGGGTCATCACCCCTGTGGCGGTCGCAACGGGAGTTGAACCCGTCCCTCCTGATAGACAGTCAGGTATCCTGCCGCTAGACTCTGCGACCACGTTCTAAACTGGCTGCGAGGGCACGATTCGAACGTGCATGAACCGGGTCAGAGCCGGTTATCCTAGCCAATTGGATGACCTCGCAATGTTGAGGAGGGAACCTGCGGATACGGTGTGTTTTCTGGACAAGAGAAGTAACCGTAGCCTTCACCACTCCTCGAATTCTGAGCAATGCTCTCTCGTAACTTTCCTCCTTTTGTTCGTCTTCCGAACTGGATGCCGGGGAGCGATTCGAACGGCCGTATCCGGATTCAAAATCCAGAGTCCTGCCGCTGGACGACCCGGCATCACACCTTCAGCGGAATTGCTTTCATGCACCGGACACACAAAACTGCCGACTCATCGACGTTGTGGCCCCAGTCTTCTGCGATCCGTACGCGCTCGGTCCACCAATTCGCGGTGGTCTCCTCCGCGATCGCAGTAGAGTTCCGACGCAAGCTCGATCTCAAAGCCTTCGAGTTCAATCAGTTGTGTACTCATAACTTTGGTAGCAGCGAGGAGAATCGAACTCCCATCTCAGCTTTGAAAGGGCCACATCCTGGCCGTTAGACGACGCCGCCTCCTATCTGCCGCACCGGCAAAATATGCCCTAAAACCAAAAGCCCCCGATTTGTATCGGAGGCTCAGAAAAACCACGCGTTATGGATGCGCCCCCGTTATATGTACGTACCTTTCCCCGCACCTTGCCACATAAACGTGGCCGGTGTCGGGAAGAAATCGGTATGGGGTTTGCGCATCATTAGTAGGACTCAGCTACCACTCTTGCATGACTCCGCGAATTCGTCAATCTCAAAACGGTAACCACTTGCTCCGCTAGATCTCGCCACTTGGCCCGAAGAGGTTCGACCCTTCCGCGCTACTCTGCCAACCGTACCCGTTGCCAATGAGGCTGCGTTCTTCCCAATCTGTCTTCAGGTGCGGACCGAGAGTCAAAACCGGACTTGCCGCAGAGGGTAGATCGTAATACAACACGCACCTGGGCGCATTCATTTTGATCGTGGCAGCGGATTGGTTTATTCCGATGACGGATTTCATGCCGTCAATCCCTCAACGGGATTGCCTGCAGGCATTTTTGAAGTCGGAGCCGACTGGCCCATGGCCCCGGACTCATCGCTCAACTGCGTGTTCATTCTGTCGCAGTACGTCTGGCAGGAGAACTCGAACTTTACAGTCGATATTTTTGACATGACGCACTATGTTCGAGTCGGCTGGGTTCCGTTCCCCACAACTGCAGGCCCGGGAGTCCCGCTGGGCCGCTTCATTCGCTGGGGATCGAACGGATTGGCCGTGAATTTTAAGGGCGATCAGATATACCTTCTTTCCGGATCATTTGTAAACGCACAGAATAAATCACGGCATACCCTTACAAGAGGCCAAATCGAACGCCTTAGCCGCTTGGCCGGCGAGATCACTAAAATCGGCGAATACGTCACCCGGATCCAAAACCGGCCGGCGCTTCCTGCTCGCGCCCATGCACAACTGTGGCCCTTGCGAGAAATGCGTCGGCGGATTGCAGCATCAATGCTCAGAAAATCCGTCATACTCAAAAGTGGTGGGCGGGCCGGGAGTCAAACCCGGATTTGCAGCTTCGGACGCTACCGTGTTGTTCGATTACACTACCCACCCAACTGGAACTCGCGCCGGGAATCCAACCCAGATCTCTTCGTTAGGACCGAAGCGTCATCATGCCTTAGACCACGCGAGCCTAACTAATAGTGGAGGGGATGCAGAGAATTGAACTCTGATCTCAAGGTTCGTAGCCTTGCGCCCTGATCCGTTGGACGACATCCCCATATTGGAGGCGGCAGAGAGATTTGAACTCTCATCATCCGAGGTAGAAGCTCGGAGCATTGTTCCGTTATGCTATGCCGCCTCATTGCTGCTATTGGTGCGGGATGTGGGAATCGAACCCACTTCGTCTCGCTTAAAAGGCGAGTGCATATCCATATCTGCCAATCCCGCGAATCTGGTGGGTGACGCTGGAATCGAACCAGCCTTGTCTCGCTTAAGAGGCGAGTGCATCAGCCATCTCTGCCAGTCACCCGTGCGTTACAACAAAATGGTGCAGGATGTTGGAATCGAACCAACGCCACGCGGTTATCGACCGCGGGCTCGACCTTCGAGCTAATCCTGCAAATCAAATGGTGCGCTGTTCGGGAGTTGAACCCGCATCTGTTGGGTGTAGGCCAACTGTTCTGGTCCGTTGAACTACCGGCGCAACTCGTGGTAGAGGGTGCAGGAGTTGAACCTGCCTGGCCGCGCTAATCTGGCGCCGAAGTGGGTATAAGCCACTGCCCCTCGCCGGAGGCCCCTCCATTGGTGGCTCGCGATGGATTCGAACCATCCGCGACGGCTTTATGAGAGCCGCGTTCTTCCTACTGAACTAGCGAGCCGCTTCCACTTCAAAATTGGCTGGCCGGGCAGGATTCGAACCTGCGCATGGCGTGAGTAACAGTCACGCGCCTTTCCAGCTTGGCTACCGGCCAAAAAAACATCTGTAAAAAGCAAAAGGCCCCGACTTTAGTCGGAGCCTCGGAAATCGAATCTGAACTTGGAAATCTAGCGATGATCAGACCAATCCCGAGGGCCGAGCGCGATTGACGCGCCGTCTCATAATGGATTTGGTCTGTATGCTCATTTCGAAGCTGAGTGTAGCATTGCTTTGAGCGGGAATCCAGCACTAACAGGCCGTTCTGTCGCTCAAGTTATTCGCTGTCCTCCGCACCTTTATCTGTCATTGACTTAGTCGATCAGATCAACGCTCGCGGGCCTATCGCCGCGAACACTGGGATCACTTATCGGTTCTGACTTGCTCAGCCCGTTTTGTTCCAAGAATAGCGATATGTTTTCCGATTCAAAAAAAAAGCGGAGTGCAGATTCGCACCCCGCCACAAATCAAGAATGGATAGACTCAGGCCGCCGTCTTGCGAGTCTCCGGCTTGATTGTTTTCTTGTCTGGTTTCGTGGGAATTCCTTTGCCACAGCTTTCTGGAGTTTTTCAGTGTCCACCCGGTAGCGTTTAGCTGCGTCCATGAGAACGTCGTCGCGGCTGGCGGTGGATCGCTGATACGCGGAATCCAGCAAGCTGATTTCCAGAAGCAGCTTGCAAAGTTCGGGTTCGTCGTAGGTGCCCACTTGCTTAGCCAGAAGCTCCTGTGCGGACGCAGAGTCTTTCTTCGCCTCTACCTTGTGCCGCTTCGCCAAGGCTGGGACTCGGCTGTAGGAAGAGATGGCCGATCAGGTAATGAGCGACCACAGCTGTTAGGCCCAAGGGCTGATAATCGCTTTTAGGGTGGGTTCGAAATCCGACGTATTCCGCGTGACGAGAGTGAGTCCATGAACTTCGGCAGTAGCGGCGATGAAGGCATCGCGAGCCTCAATGGGCCGACCCGTGGATTCGCTCCGGGCCATCAGCCGTCCACATGCGTCCCCGATCCGCAAGTCAACTGGAAGGATTCTTCCTTCAAAACGAGGGATTAGATCCTTCCGCAGCCAACCGTCGAGACGCTCGCGGCGCTTCCCGGTAGCGAGGCATTCAATGCCATAGCGTAATTCAGTGATCGTAACGACACTGACAAAAACCTCGTCTTCGTTCACTGTAGAGAGCCAGTCGAGTACGCCAGAGTTTGGTCGTTCTTTCATCGGTTCCGATAGAACATTGGTATCCAATAGAAAACTCATAGCTCGACCTTGCGCAGACGCATTGGGAGACGCTTAATCTTGAGCTCCGAACCCCGCAATGGCGACGAGGCGAGGAACTCAGCAAGATTACCTTGGCGCTCCGCCTTGCGTTCCCATTCTTCCGCCGCAACCACCACTGCGGTGGTCCGACCATGCTTCGTGATCTTTTGAGGCCCCTCCGAATTCGCCTTATCCAGGAGCTCGCTGAATTTCGCTTTCGCTTCCGCCACTGTCCATGTGTGGATGCTCATACGTGTCTTCCCCGGACCCGATCCATTATGGTCATAATAGTCATTTTATCGGATCAAGACAAGTCGAGGCCAGTTGCGTCGCTCGGTCGACTTCTTTCCCGCGACGGGTTTCTGAGATTTCACAAAACATCCGCGACAGTTGAGGCGGCCATGCCGGAAGAGGTCCTGCCATTATGGCAATCTCCTGAATAGGCGTGGGGAAACATCCGGGGTAGTTGAGCGGAGTCTTTTTGGTGCCTACGAACATTTCGGCGATTACGCGCAACTCCGTGAAAAGGCTTGGCGTCCCCGACGGGATTTGAACCCGCGTTACCGCCGTGAAAGAGATACTTCGATTTGTAAGTAATCCTATAAGAGGAGATGTCAAGAAAAAAAACTTCTCCCTCCGCTCCACGGAGACGTGGATGTTGTCGCTTGCATCCAGCCCCGCCTTAGTCCTAGAGGGGGTTAGGTCTTGGTCGTTTTGGGTTCGCCGTGTATTGCAGCGAGACCAACCCAGTTGATAGTTCCCACGCAACGGTTTCATGACGCGATGGTGGTCGACGCCTTCGGCTCCGTGAAGCTACGCAAGCAAAGCGTTGGCTAAATTGCCAACCATGATCCTATGTGAGGCTCGAGGCCTATAGCTTTTTCGGGTAGTGCGAGGGGGCATAGGATTGAAAAGGAGACTCGGTGCTGAGTTTCAGCACACGAAGCGTCTAACAACTTACTAGATACTCTCCCTCGAACCCGAGCATCAGAAGAACCGATGGGCTACCACCGGGGCATGAAACCTGGGAATTGGTCTCCTGGGTTTCTCTTGCCGACGCTCAAGCGGCTTGCGGCTTCAGATATTCTGCGTCGAAACGTCCTCCTTTCTTCCAGAGTGTCAATGTAGTGGCCGCGATCTTGCGTGCTAGCGTCAGACGAGCCATCTCCGGCTTCATTCCCTTGGCCAGCAAACCTGCGTAGAAATCGTGGAACGGTCCAGCACAACGACTGGCGCTGATGGCCGTACTTTTGAAGATCTCCTTCATCTCGTGGTTGTGATCTTGATTGAGACCACGAACTTGCGATGGTTTTTTGGAACGTTGCAGGTGTCCGTCTACATAGCGATGTTGCGCGCTGTCGTGCGTTTCCACCCCCAAGCCGCTATATTTCCACAGTTGCCGCTTGCTGCGGAATCGGTGCGGCGTCTGCATCAGCGCCAGCAACATGGCGGATCGAATCGGGCCGATACAGGGAATCTGGCGTAAGACTTTCACCTCCGTATGCTTCCGACTCTCCGCCAAAAACTCACTTCGTACCTGGCGCCGCAAAACCTGCAGTCCATCCAGATGTTGATAAAACAGCTCTGCGCGGCGGCGCACGCCGGCGTGCGCGATCTTGCTCAGCCATTGCTCTCGATCACGCGGGGCATAGACCCGCGTACCCCCACAGGGAATGCCCCAGCTTCGATACAACGCCTTGACCCGATTCATCACCCGCCGCAAATCTTTGCTGATCGTCTGATAACTACGCGCCAACTCGCGCAGCGTTCGCACTCCATTTTCTCCGTGGTAGACCGATCGCAGCATTCCGGCACGCAGCAGCTCGGCCAGTTTGCGCGCATCCACCTTGTCACTCTTGCTGCCCTCTTTCAATAAAGCATTGCGACGCGGATTGCAGACCACCAGTTCGTGTACGTGCGGCTGGAGCACATCGTACAGCCAGGCCGCCCAGGCCCCTTCTTCCAAAGTGACATGCAGCTCTCCCCGCAGACCCTGCAGGAACTGCACCAGGGTAGCCGCTTTGGTTTCGATGATCGATTCCATCACCAGCTTCCCGGCGTCATTCAGAACGGCAATCACGATCGCTTCTTTGTGCACGTCGAGCCCGATATACTTAATGTTGCTACTCATGTTGAGTTGCCTCCTTGGGGGAAGGTGATTCGTGCCAACGTGGATCCTTCCCTCAAGATAAAGTGCCATATTCCAGTTCCCACCACAAAGGTCGCATCCTGCGCCTGGCCGCGGTTATAATCAGCGCGAACTGAGCGGAGGATAGGGCCCTGCTGGGAAGCAACCCGAGCGCCGACTCAGTGGCCTCAACCGATCGAGGGGGGATGCTACGCATCCCTTTTTCACTAAGAGGTTGTAAGTTCCCCTCATCGGGACAGGCACCAAAGCGCTAAATCCTGGGGGTGCGGGGGCAACGCCCCATAAGCGCTAACTTAAGCTGTTCGGCCTGAAGTGGCGCGCCCGCCACCGAGAAGCCGGTTTGTTGATCGCGTGACGAACCGGCTCGCGAATTCCGCGGGCCATGAAGCTCGGCTCCAATTACTTCCGTATAGCGGACAGGCCGGGAATTATGCCTCCAGGACAAGGGCAAGAATGGACGCCGCCCGCGGTAGGAGCGTCGACGTGCAGCAACTCAGGGTTCGTCGGCGCCCGAGCCACTCGGCGAACGAATTGCCTCGTGAGGAAGGCCAATTTTTCGTGCGGCTTCTTGGAATCTGGGATCGGAGCGAAAATCTTCGAACGCTGGATCGATGGCGAGCAGTAGACATGAGTTCGAGTGCTGCTCGAGCGCACGATCCAGCCATTCGAAGGCTGCTTCTTTGTCACCCAAGGCCGCATAGATATCGGCAATGTAATAGAAGGGCACATACCTGCTAGCAGTTGGCTTCCGCATCTCGGCGATCATCCGCAGCGCGCGGGCCCCGTCACCCGAATGGGCATAGGCCACGCCCAACTTCATCAAAGCATCGGGATCCTGGCCGGAGACCTCGAGATATTTATCAATTTCCTGTACGGCGATCTTGAACTGCCGCTGTCTCTCCTGAGCCATCCCGAGTAAGAGGTGCGCGTCGGCGAAATCCGCGTCGTGAGCGAGAATCTGATGGGCCTCTTCGATCGCTTTATCCTGCCGTCCAGAATAGTAGTAAACCACTCCCTTATCGGTGCTCAGAATGAGTGAAAGTGGGTCCAGATTTTGCGCCAAATTGAATTCCTGCACTGATTCATCAAACCGCCGCCGCAGCATCAGAGTTAACCCGTACCACTGATGGGCGGCTGCATAATTTGGAGAAAGTTGGAGGGCCCGCTTGAACTCTCGCTCGGCGAGCCCAGAATTCCAGCCATCAAGGAATGTGATCCACGCGAAGGCGGCATGAGCTTCACCCAAGGACTCGTCCCAACGCAAGGCCTGTTCCGCGGCTGCCCGCGCCTTGGGAAGGACCTCTCGGGGGGATGCCTGATCATTGGCTCCAAGTGTCGAGTAGGCTTCAGCCAATCCCAGGTATGCCTGCGCATAGGCTGGATCCTTTTCCAGGGCCTGGTTGAAATAGGCAATCGCCTTCCACAGGTCGGGTGGAGTTCTTCGGTTCAGCCAGTAGCGACCACGCAGGTTAAGTTCATGAGCTTCGGCATCAACTCGGCGCGGTCCTTCAACCTGCTGCCCGGTTTGCACCAAGCGGACGCGCAAAGTGCCTGCAATGGTTTGTGTAATTTCATCTTCGACGGCAAATGCGTCTTTGCTATTGCGGTCGTAGGTTTGTGACCAGATGTGGTAGCCATCCGATGCCCGAATCAGCTGAACCGTGATTCGGAGTCGTTCTCCGCTTTTCTGCAGGCTCCCTTCCAGCACAGAACTGACATTCAATTGCTCCCCGATGGAACGTACATCTTCAGGTTTGTTCTTGAACTTAAACGCCGAGGTACGAGCTACAACACGCACGCCCGGGAGCTTGCTCAGGGCGCTCGTGAGTTCGTCGGTCACTCCGTCGCAAAGGTATTCGCTGTCAGGGTTTCCCGTCAGATTCAGGAGCGGCAGTACAGCAAGAGACGGGTATTGAACCGGAGCTGCCGCTTGCGATTGACGAGCCCGAATCCAAACGACCGTGCTTATGACCGTCGCGAACAACAATACCAACGCAATCCCGGCGAGCCGTCCGTACTTTGTGGGTTGAGATGGCTCAACCACAACGGAGGCCGAGAGCTGCTTCGAAGCGCCGCGGCTAAACGCAGCGGCATAACTCCCCTTGGGTACTGCAATCCAGATCGGGTCCTGTGCGCCTTCCGTCTCATAGTAGTCCTTTAGCTTGGAACGCAGCCGGCGGGCTGCCATGCGTACAACGGGATCCAGGCGCGGGTCGAAGGACGATTCACGGTCGAATACCTCAACCCCCAACCGATATTCCTTCAGTTGGCCGCCTTCGCCCTGCAGTGTGTGTTCCACGGTGTAGCGCAGGAAACGTTTGAGGCCCTCGGCGTCGCGGAAGCCATCGCTGGAGAGAATCTTCTCCAACTCCTTCCCGACCGCGGTCTCGGCGAAGATGTCCTCTCGCCCTTGCGGGCCCGTCGGCACAGCTGGACTCTCAGCGGGCGATGATTCCATCGCGTGCTCCGCACGGAAATACTCAGACGCCATCAGGGATGGGAGTGATCCTGAGAGCGGTAGGTGGCGTCAGTTTACCGTAACTTTACCCCAACATGCTTGTTTTTCCTTGCCGCACCAGAAGAAGATGCGGCTCAAAGGGGACAGCCGCTGCTGTCTCGCAGGGGGGCGACACCATGAGAAAACGCCTACGCAAGTGTTTGGTGTGCCTCGGGTTGAGCGGCCTGATCCTCGTTGCGCAGGGCTGCATGATTGGGGGTGGCCACGGTGGCGGTGGTGGAGGCGGTGGTGGTGGACATAATATTCCCGGCGCAACCTTGACATCCCTTTCTCCTGCGAGTGTGCCTGCGGGCAGCCCTCCTTTCACACTGACTATAAACGGCTCGGGCTTCGTCGTCGGAGGATCGCTCACCTGGAACGGCACAACATCTCTCGGACCATACACATTAGTCTCCTCGACGCAGGTTACGATCCAGATCAACGCAAGCCTGATTGCAAATCCAGGCGGCGGCGCGATCGTAGCCACGATTCCGACTCCGCTCACCAACCCGTCGAATGCTTTGACGCTTAGCATCAACCAATTCACTTCGTCGGCATGCCTCTTGTTTGGTTTGTACGATTTTTTCTTCACGGGCTTTGACAGCAGTGGCCCGGTGACGATTGGGGGAGCCTTCGGGGTAGATGCAAACGGCAACGTCAGCGGCGAAGAAGACTTCAAAGACCTGACAGGCACTCGCGCCGCTCAAGCCATCACGGGAGGCTCCTGCACAAACAGTTCCACCACCAACGAGGGAACGCTCACGGTCACGACCGCAGCCGGAACTTCGACCTACTCGTTTGCCACCCAGGCGCGTCCCGTGCCGGGCCTCCGTGGCCAAATGACGGAGTCGGCAGACGTCAATGGAGTTTCGGGATCGGGAAGGTTCGTGTTCGCTCCACCCGGCGGCTTTTTCACCGGGGACTATGTGCTCGCGGTAGTCGGCAGCGACTCCGCTGGAGGCCGGATGGCCGTTCTCGGCAGGTTTACCGACACGAACAACAGTTGTTCTACTTGCCCGGGCACCCTCGGTGCCGGAATGGGCGACATCAACGACGCCGGGACTATCACACCAAGCGTGTCAATCACCGGCAATGTGAGTGTTCCCGATTCTTATTCTCGTTCCGCGGTGACCTTGACCCTCGGCGCTCAGACTCTAAATCTTGCCCTCTACGTCGTCTCGTCTCAACTAGGGTTTGCTGTGGATGTGGACTCGGGCGGCTCCAGTCCGCTGCTGGCCGGATTCGTCAATGTCCAGAACAGTCCCGGAACCTACAGCAACGGATTCCTAAACGCTTCTGTGGTGTTCAATACGTGGGGAACGATCCCCGGCACGCCAGCCTCCTCGGATACATCTCTGGGTATCGCTTCCGGTTTCAACAGTGGCGCTGGAACGTTCAACCTTCAATTAGACACAGTTGCTGGCGGCGTTGCCAGTCTTAATCAGACCATTGGGGGCGCCACGTACGCGATCGCCAGCAATGGGCGGGCGACAATTTCCTACACCTTTGGCGCCAAGACGCACGACTCAGTTCTCTACCTGGACGGCATGAACGACGGCTACATCCTGGACAGCTCGGGAAGCGTTGGCTTCGGATTCTTCGAGGCGCAAGCCACTGGGGCGTTTACGAACTCCTCGATCAACGGGACGTTCGTGGGTGGCACCTGGTTTCCTCCGGTCTCTACGTCACCGAACAGCATTGCCGCAATAACTCTGAATAACGGAATAATCTCCGGAGCGCTCGCCGGAACCTATACCGTCGACTCGTCCGGAAGGGGAACCGCCACAGTCAACCTTCCCATCTTTGGCAGCAATGACGTGGTGTTGTACATCGTCGGGCCGAATAACTTCTACATAATGGGGAGCGACGAAGTGACCGACGACACGATTGGGTTCCTGCATATCTAGGGCGGATCTTCCGCTCGAGGGCGCGCGGTACGATGCCTTTTTTCGTGGGCCGCCAACTCTGAGTGACCTGACCGTCATTCTCCTTCTCGACGAACTGCGCTCTGGACCCCGGATGACGGATTGGCGACCCGAAAAGGAATTCTGCCTTAAGTTAGCGCTTATGGGGCAACGCCCCCGCCTCCGGGCAATGCCCAACACTCTTTTCCCACCACACAGTTGAAACGTTCGGTTTTTCGATTTCTAGGCAGGCAGTCCGAGCGGCGCCGACGACACCAGTAACTTCCGCCTTCTGAAGCGGGGCGCCCTCTTATAATGCGTTGAAACCAGAGGCACGGATCGCAACAATTAGAGCCATAAAGCACTCTCAGAAACGCTTATCGAACCCTTCGTGAACCCTCGGCTGACGGATTGAGGAACTGGAGTGACGCGAATCACTAGCTTCAACCAGAGTCCTCAACAGCGGACCCTAGCGCCTCCTTGCGTAGGCGAAAGGATCTTTCGTCTCCGGCACGCTAAGACTCATGATCCATTCGACGGCACCCCACGCAGTGCCCTCACAGGTTACCCGGGATCGTTCGCGAGGGCTGTTTTGCACGCGGTGGCCGTTTCACCGATACGGCGAGATTCAGAATCCTTCTCGCTGGACTCTTAAGTTGTCATAAGGTGCTGTCCTAGCTGGCGATCCCGGGACGCCAATCGGGGGATTCATCCACGGTCTACGGCGAATTTTCTAGCTGCGACTTTTCTTGCTTGTGCGTCGGAACTGGTTATGTCACACTATGCACCATGCTTTGCAAGATCCCAGGCCGGAACGCGAGGGCTAACATTTCGCGCGATGTTTATCTCCGCCTGACCAAGATGTTTGTCTGCTGTGGTCCTCCCGCCTCGCGGTAAATTCGTCCGTCGCAAAACACTGAAACTAAGGAAGAGGTGTATATGAGCGAAACGCTCATACTCTGGGAAGAGACCATACAGCCGGGGGCTAGTTGGTCTCATGTGATGAAACGAGGAACGTCACTGCGCATTACGGATGTGGAAGGGGGAGCGAATGTCGGTGCGCTTTTCTACAACTTCGAGTGCCCGGTGGAGCGATACAACATGTCCGACACTCTCAAGGCGCAGCATATTGCGCGGCTAACCGCGGGCTTCGTCTTGTATTCCGATATGGGGCGGATCTTGTGTTCGGTCACAGCGGACACGGTTGGCTGGCACGATCCGATCGGGGGGATTTCGAACGCGAGGCTGATCGAGGCCAAGTACGGGCCTTCCAGCTATCAGGAAAGCCGCAACGAATGCCACAAGAACGGCCGCGATAGTTTCCTGGTCGAACTGGGCAAATGGGGGCTTGGCCCTCGCGATCTGGTGGCGAACGTGAATTTTTTCAGCCGGGTCGACGTAGCGCACGATGGCAGCATGAGCGTTGCGCCGGGCAATTCAAAGCCTGGCGATTCTGTGGAGCTGCGCGCGGAGATGAACGTGTTGACGATTCTCAATACCTGCCAGCATCCGCTTGATCCCAACGAAAAATACCAGCCAAAACCGGTGCAGGTCTCAATCCGGCGAGTTCCAGCCCCCGCCCCGAACGATCCTTGCCGGATCTCGCGACCCGAAAACGGACGTGGCTTCACCCTAACCGAGCGCTATTTCCTGTGAGGATATTAAGGCCAATGAGCGATAAGAACCTGGTGGCAAGTCCACTCGATCCAGCGAAGGCAGACTTTCGCTCCGTGATTCCCGCTGGCGAACCTTGGATTCATGAAATCAGGAAACGTCAGCACTTCCGGATCGTGGATCTTCAGGGTAATCAGGCAGTGGACACACTTTTTTATAACGCGCATGACTATTCCGACCGCTACAGCGCGCAGGACACGATCCAGCGGCAACGCAATATCTATTTGACGACTGGTACGAAGCTGATGTCCACGGGCGGCACGGTGCTGCTAACGATCGTCGCGGACACGTGTGGCCGCCATGACACTCTCGGTGGGGCCTGCGCGAACGAGAGCAACATGGTTCGCTACGCCCTCGAAACCCGCCACATGCACGCATGCCGTAGCAGCTTTCTAAAAGCGGTGACCGAGTGGGATCACGGCATGACCAAGCGCGACATCACCAGCAATATCAACTTCTTCATGAATGTGCCGGTGACGCCGGAGGGCAAGCTTACCTTCGAAGACGGGATCTCCGATCCGGGCAAGTACGTCGAGATGCGTGCGGAGACCGACGTGCTGGCCATGATCAGCAACTGTCCGCAACTGAATAATCCCTGCAATGCTTACAACCCGACGCCGGTTGAAGTACTAATCTGGCATGATCCGAAGCCATGATGTTTCGGAAGGTGCTCATCGCCAACCGCGGGGCGATCGCGTGCCGCATCATCCGCACTCTGCGAAAATTGGGTGTGGCTTCGGTGGCGGTCTATTCCCAAGCCGACCGCCATTCGCTGCACACAGAGCAGGCGGATGAATCCTTACTCATTGGACCATCACCGGCGGCGCAGAGCTATCTTTCGATTCCTGCATTGCTGGAGGCAGCGCGTGAGAGTCACGCCGATGCGATCCATCCCGGGTACGGGTTTCTAAGCGAAAATGCGGGCTTCGCCGAAGCTTGCGCGGAGCGCGGAATCGTCTTCATCGGCCCGACTCCACAGCAAATGCGCGACTTTGGACTGAAACACACGGCGCGCAAGATCGCAGCCGAGAACGGCCTTTCGATGCTGCCCGGCAGCGGGCTGCTGGCAGATGTGGGGGCGGCGCTCGAAGCTGCCGCCGGAATCGGATATCCGGTGATGCTGAAGAGCACAGCCGGAGGCGGCGGGATCGGGATGCGCCTGTGCGCTTCTTCCGGCCAGCTGCGGGAGGCGTTCGATGACGTGGCGCGCCAAAGCCAGGCGAGCTTTGGCAGCGGCAGTCTGTATTTAGAGCGCTTCGTCTCCCAGGCCCGGCACATAGAGGTGCAGATTTTCGGTGACGGCAGCGGCTCAGTGCTTGCGCTCGGGGAGCGCGATTGCTCAGTGCAGCGGCGCAATCAAAAGGTGATCGAGGAGACGCCCGCGCCCGGACTTGCCCCGGAGGTTCGAGAGAGGCTTTTGGAGTCCGCGGTTCGGTTGGGTCAGGCTGTGAAGTACCAATCGGCGGGCACAGTGGAGTTTATCTATGACACCGCGAGGGCTGATTTTTATTTCCTCGAGGTCAACACTCGCCTGCAGGTGGAGCATGGCGTTACTGAAGAAGTCACCGGGGTGGATCTGGTGGAGTGGATGGTGCGGCAAGCGGCAGGAGAAATGCCTCCACTGGAAAAGATCAGCATTCGATCATCAGGATGTTCCATTCAGGTGCGCATCTATGCTGAAGATCCATCCAAAAATTTCCAACCCAGTGCAGGCCGGCTCTATCACGTGGAGTGGCCACAAGATGCGCGAGTCGAGACGTGGGTAGATTCCGGCTCCGAGATCACGCCGTTTTACGATCCAATGCTGGCCAAGGTGATCGTGCACGGTGCCAACCGCGCCGACGCATGCGAAAAACTTGGTACGGCGCTGCGGCAATGCGAACTGGCAGGCATCGAAACCAACCTTTTATATCTGCGCCAGGTTTGTGATCACCCTGACTTCGCAGCCGGCGCGGTCGCCACTACGTTCTTGCGCGATTTTCCCTACCATCGCCGGGCCATCGATGTGCTGGAACCCGGAACGCAAACCACAATCCAGGACTATCCCGGGCGATTGGGTTATTGGCATGTGGGTGTGCCGCCGTCCGGCCCGATGGACAATTTGGCATTTCGTTTTGCCAACCGTCTTGTCGGTAATGCCGCCAGCTGTGCCGCGCTTGAAATCGCCCTCACCGGACCAACTCTGCGTTTTGCGAGCGATGTTACTATCGCTTTGACGGGCGCCGATTTCGGAGCGCGTCTCGATGGCCAAGCCATGCCGCTGTGGCGGGAGGTTCTCGTCACAAAAGACTCAGTTCTGGAGTTGGGAACCGCTCAGGCAGCAGGCGCGAGATGTTACCTGGCGGTTTCTGGCGGCATCGTTGCTCCGCAGTTCCTTGGCAGCGGCGCCACGTTCATCCTGGGAAAGTTCGGCGGGCAGGCGGGCCGCGCATTGCGCGCCGGCGATGTGCTGCACGTTGGCGATTCCAATGCGGACCTGGCCGCGAGTCGCGCGCTTCCACCTGGCCTTGTCCCGCAGTACGGACGAGAGTGGGAGATTGGCGTGATGTATGGGCCACACGGCGCTCCAGATTTCTTAACGCCGGAGGACACCGACGTTTTCTTTTCGGCGCTGTGGAAAGTCCATTACAACTCCGACCGCACCGGCGTGCGATTGATTGGGCCGAAGCCGCGATGGGCGCGAAAAGACGGAGGCGAAGCAGGTCTTCATCCTTCTAACATTCACGACAATGCATATGCTGTCGGTACCATCGACTTTACCGGCGATATGCCGGTAATTCTTGGACCTGACGGCCCGAGCCTGGGCGGTTTTGTTTGTCCGGCGACGATTGTGGAAGCCGAACTGTGGAAGATCGGACAACTGAAGGCCGGCGACTCAGTGCGATTCCGTGCCCTGTCGCTCGAGCAGGCCGAGGAATTACAGCTTGGGATTGAGGCGTGCCTGGAATGCCTTGACCGGGAACTGCCGGCGCTTCCAGTCGCCAGCCGCGAAGATCCAGTGCTGCGTCACCAGCCGGAATTGAATGGCGCGCCCGCGGTAGTTTGCCGTGCCGACGGTGACCGCTACCTGCTGGTGGAATACGGGCCGAATGCGCTCGATCTGAACTTGCGATTCCGCGTTCATGCGCTGGAGCAATTGCTGCGGGTGGAGAATCTTGCGGGGATTATCGACATTACACCTGGAGTGCGCTCCTTGCACATCCATTACGATTCGCGTCTGCGCCGGCAGGCGTTGCTGGAAGCTTTGGACGCCTGTGAGCGGCGGATTCCGGATCAGGACAATATAAAGGTCGCGTCTCGCGTAGTCCATTTGCCGCTTTCCTGGGATGACCCAGCCACGCAGCTCGCCATTCGCAAATACATGCAAGGCGTGCGTCCCGACGCGCCCTGGTGTCCCAGCAACGTCGAATTCATTCGCCGGATAAACGGCCTTAATTCGATGGACGACGTGCACCGAATCGTTTTCGGAGCCAGTTATCTCGTGCTGGGACTGGGCGACGTCTACCTTGGCGCGCCGGTGGCCACACCGGTCGATCCGCGCCATCGCCTGGTAACGACAAAATACAATCCGGCCCGCACCTGGACTCCGGAGAATGCGGTGGGGATTGGAGGCGCGTACCTTTGCGTGTATGGCATGGAAGGGCCCGGAGGTTATCAATTCGTGGGGCGCACGGTGCAAATGTGGAATACATTTCGATCGACCCCGGAGTTTTCGCAGGGAACACCCTGGCTGCTTCGCTTTTTCGACGAACTGCGTTTTTATCCGGTCGGTTCCGAGGAATTGTTGGAGATGCGCGACGCCTTCCCCAGCGGGCGTTTTCCGCTGCGGATCGAGAAGAAAGAATTCCGGCTGCGGGACTACCGCGCGTTTTTGAAATCAATCGAGGCGGATGCGGCCGACTTCAAGAAGCGGCAGCAGGCGGCGTTTGAAGCCGAGCGCGAACGATGGGCCGCCGCCGGCCAGGCCCAGTACCTCGAGCCACGTGATTCTCCAACCGCCGAGACAACGGACTTGGGGACACTTCAAGGGTGCTCCCCGGTATATTCTCCGATCGCAGCCAGCGTGTGGAATGTGGCCGTCGAAGTTGGGCAACAGGTGGAAGCGGGGCAAAAACTCATCGTGCTGGAAGCCATGAAGACCGAAATCGCAGTTGCCGCGCCTCGTGCCGGCGTCGTCGAACAACTGCATTGTGCCGTCGGCTCGCTCGTCGGGGCCGGGCAAGTATTGCTATTTCTTCGCACCGAGGCGGCTGCATGAGTCTTTCAGAAATGATCACGTCTCTCTATGGCCGGTTGGAGAACGGACCGCTGAATCCGGTTTGGATTTCTCTGGTTCCCCGCGAAGTTGCTTTGGAGCGCGCACGTGAGGTCGAAACCCGCTCGGATTTGCCGCTGGCTGGAATGACGTTCGCTGTCAAAGACAACATCGACGTCGCCGGTATGCCAACTACCGCTGGCTGCCCCGCTTATGCCTATACGCCTTCGTCAAGCGCCACCGTGGTGCAGCGGCTGCTGGATGCCGGAGCAGTGCTGATTGGCAAGACCAACATGGACCAGTTCGCCACCGGCCTGGTCGGAACCCGATCGCCGTTTGGGGCCTGCTCGTGTGTGTTCGATGAGCGCTACATCTCCGGGGGATCGAGTTCTGGATCGGCCGTCGCAGTGGCGAAAGGCCGGGTGACATTTGCGCTTGGTACGGACACAGCTGGTTCCGGCCGCGTGCCAGCAGCATTCAATAATCTGATCGGTTTGAAGCCGACCCGCGGGCTGCTGAGTACGAGCGGCGTGGTTCCAGCCTGTCGGACGCTAGACTGTGTTTCGATCCTCGCACGTACGAGCCGGGAGGCGCATGCGGTCTGGTGCGTTGCGAGAGGCTTTGATCGGACTGATCCGTTTTCGCGAACGCCTCGGTCGGGGGAAGATGCCGCCCCATGGCTGAACGGTCCTTTTCGGTTCGGTGTCCCCCCCCGTGAGCAACTCGAGTTTTTCGGGGACGGCGAAGCCGAGGCACTGTACGAAGCGGCGCTGGTAAAAGTGGAGCAGATGGGCGGCGAAAAAGTAGAAATTGATTTTTCTGTTTTCCGCAGCGCTGCAGACTTGCTCTACGCGGGGCCATGGGTGGCGGAACGCCTGGCCGCGATTCGCACGTTCCTTCGAGATCATGCGGAAGAGATGAATCCAGTGGTGCGGGGAATTATCGCGGGCGGAGAGCGCTATTCCGCCGTGGACACATTCGAAGCCGAATACCGTCTTCAGGATTTGCGCCGCGCCGCCGCCCAACAATGGACCACCATGGACGTGCTTGTGCTGCCGACGACGGGGACCGTTTACACCCATGAACAAGTGGCTTCCGATCCGGTAAAGATGAATACCAATCTCGGCTTCTACACGAACTTCGTGAACCTGTTGGACCTGGCTGCGGTTGCAGCTCCGGCAGGTTTTCGCCCCAACGGTCTGCCCTTCGGAATTTCGTTCATCGGCCCGGCATTTTCGGATGAAGCACTCATCGCCTTGGCGGACGGCTATCTAGCTGCAACAACTCCGCTTCTGAAGAGCGCACCCGGCTGCGTGGAAGTGGCATTGGTGGGCGCCCATCTCAGCGGCCAACCACTCAACGGGCAGCTAGTCCAACGGGGCGCACGCTTGAAGCGGACCTGCCGCACGGCGCCGGGCTACCGGCTGTATGCATTGGAAGGCACGAGGCCTGCTAAACCAGGCCTTGTACGCGATGAGGAGTTTGAAGGTCCAGGCATTGAGGTCGAAGTCTGGGTCATGCCCATCGATCAGTTCGGCAGTTTCGTTGCGGAGGTGCCGCCGCCACTCGGCATTGGCAGCGCCACACTGCAGAATGGCGACTCGGTGAAGTGTTTTCTCTGCGAACCCTATGCCGTGTCTAGTGCTGTCGAAATCACCACATTGGGAAGCTGGCGCTCCTATCTCAAATCGAAAATGTAGATCGGCTGGATTGAAAAAGGCGGTTATAGCCAGACTCACCGTCGCGGTTAGAATTCAACGCAATGACGGGACTCCGAAACCGGCTGTTACTTATTATTCTGCCTTGCCTGCTCCTGGCAAGCTCCGCCTTTGCCGAGAAACCGACTTTTACCGTGGGATGGTCGATCTACGCGGGCTGGACCCCGTATCACTACCTGCTGAAATCCGGAATCCTGAACAAATGGGCGGACAAGTACGGCATCACGATCAAGGTCAAGCGTTTTGACTATGCGCCCTCGTTGGACGCGTTTGTCGCTAGCAATATCGACGCCTGCACCATGACTAACATGGAAGCTCTGGACATGCCAGCGGCTTCAGGCGTTCCCACGACTGTCATACTCATCGGCGACTACTCCAATGGGAACGACGCACTACTGGTTCGAAACGGTTTGCAGATGAAAGATCTCTCCGGCAAGAAAATGTTGCTGGTCGAGAAAACCGTATCGGAATATTTGTTTGACCGTGCGATGGCCATCAACAATCTGAAGGGGCAGATCAAACAGGTCCGCATGATTAATACTTCGGATGCCGACATCCAGTCGGCGTTTCTGAGCGACTCCAGTGTTTCCGCAGTGGTCACGTGGAAGCCCATGCTGTCGCAGCTTGCGAAGCAGCAAGGCGTCAGCTCGCTGTTCAACTCGTCGCAAATACCGGGAGAGATCCTTGATCTGACCGTCGTTCGCAACGAGGTTCTGCAGCGCTCCGACGGCTCCGGGCAAAAGTTTGCCAAGGCGCTGACGGGGGCGTGGTACGAATTGATGGGGCTGATGTCGAGCCAGGGCCAAGCGACCGACAAGGTGTTGGCGGCGATCGCTGAGGGCTCGGCCGATTCCCTCGCGTCCTATAAAGAGCAGCTCACCACGACCAAAATGTTTTACCAGCCTCAGTCGGCCGTGTCGTTTGGCAAGTCGCCCGAACTGAAACAGAAGATGAATCTGGTGCGACAATTCTGCTTTGAACACGCGCTCCTGGGTGAGAAAACCGGGTCCGCGGATGATGTCGGGATTCGCTATCCGGATGGTTCAGTGCAAGGTCGGCCAGATCACGTTCGCTTGAGCTTCGAGACCGCTTACATGGAAATGGCGGCGCAGGGCAGGCTTTAGGAGGGCTTCTTGTCTTTCGGAGTCCAATTCGTTCACGCTAAACCGGGTCGCAGTTGGACCGTCGTGCTTTCCTGGTCTCTTTTCGTGCTCGGCGTTGGACTTTACTTCCAGACGGCGCAGAGGCGGCATCAGGGAAATCCGGAAGACCGCGTCATGCCCACGATTTCCCAGATGGCGCACGGCATGTACGACGCCGCTTTGAAGCCCGCTGAAGACGATGATCAGCCCATCGCCGAAAACGTTTCTCTCGCACGACGTTTTCTAGGGAGCATGCTCTGGAAGGACACTGTGGCAACCTCGCGTCGTTTCCTCATTAGCATGCTGCTGCTGATTCCGGCCGTTGTTCTTGGGCTGCACATGGGGTTGTTCCCTTACGTCGGCGTCTTCTTTATGCGGTTTTTTCTCTTCTTTGACAAGATCGTCGCGCTGTCGCTGCTTCCGATCCTGTTCATAGCGTTCGGCATTGATGAGCTTTCGAAGATTATGCTGATTGTGATCGGCGTAACTCCGACCATTATCCTGGACACTGTGAACCTCACTCGGAGCGTACCCGGCGAGCAGATTGTCAAAGCGTTTACCCTGGGAGCGCACGATTTCGACGTGGCCTACCGCGTGGTCCTGCGCCAGATCGCGCCTCGGGTGCTGAACAGCCTGCGTCTAAACCTGAAGTCCGTGATGCTTTTTCTGTTTGCGGGCGAGATGATCGCGTCCACCGATGGCCTGGCCTACCGGATTGCGCTTCTGCGCCGGCATATGGGGATGGATGTGATTATCCCGTATGTACTGTGGGTCGCATTGCTGCTCTTCGTGGTAGACCTTACCATGCGCGTGCTCAATCGCAAACTGCATCCCTGGTTTCACGAAACATGAGCGCGAAACATTTCTCATGAGGCACGAGTGACGAGCATGAGTTACTGCTCATGGCGCACGGATCAACAGCTATGGCACTGATTCAAATTGAAGACATTTCCGTCGCCTACGGTTCGCCTTCGCGCCTGGTGTTGGACGGCATCAGTCTAAGTATCGAGGACGGCGAATTCGTCTGCCTGCTGGGTCAGACGGGCTGCGGAAAATCGACTTTGCTTCGACTGGTACTCGGCTCCGAGAAACCTACGAGCGGTCGCGTGCTGATCGACGGCATCGAGCACCACCAACCCGACCGCACGCGCGGCTACGTCCCGCAGAAGTATTCGCTGTTTCCAGACAGGACTGTGCTTGACAACATCACATTCGGTCCCGAGGTTGCTGAATTCAACCTGCTGACTCGTTTCACTGCACGCTATTTCCGGCGCCGCCGCCAGTTCCGTCAGGAGGCCATGCAGTATATCCGTCGCATCGGCTTGCGCGACGCAGATGCCAAGAAGTACCCGGACCAGCTATCGGGTGGAATGCAGCAAAGGGTTGCCATCGCGCAGTCCCTGATTACGAGGCCCAAGATCCTGCTCATGGACGAAGCCTTCAGCGCGCTGGATCCAGGCACCAGAAAAGACATGCAACTGCTCATCCGTCAGCTGTGGCGCGATACGGGAATCACAGTTCTCTTCGTCACCCACAATACGCAAGAGGCGCTTTATCTGGGAACTCGGGTCATCGTGCTGGCGAAAGAATCATGCGATCAGGGGTCGCATGTTGCCTTGGATCTGGCCGTGCCCGCGCCCTGCCACGCAGACCAGGTTCCACGCCTGGTAAGCCGGCTCGAACATGCCTCAGGCTGTATGCGCGAACCCGAGGACGTTGCGCTAGCAACAGCGTGATTGGGAACCGAAACTCCCGCTGCAAGTACTTCGTAGGTCGATTCTTAAAGCTGCATTATTCTGGCTGGTGATGCGCTAAAACTCATACCTCAGAGCGAACTGCATCACGCGAGGATCAGCCACGGACTGGAACTCACCGAACGTACCTGGAGCTTGCAGACTAAGACTTGGGTTTGAGAAGTTGACATTGTTAAATACGTTGAATGCCTCGGCACGGAACTGAACGCGCTGTCCCTCCCAGGGTAGCGGGAACGCCTTTGAAACCGCCATATCCGTATTGAAAGCACCGGGCAGGCGGAGAACTGCACGACTTCCGGTATGACCCGGCAACTCGTCCACGAAAGAGTTGAAAGAGCTGGTGTTGGCAAACAGGCTCGGAAAGCCGTTCTGGTCGCTGTGGATTCCTGCGGAGACAGGCCCCGTCGGAATCGCAAGAGAGCTCAGCCAATAGTTAGCGTTGTACGCCAGTCCGCCGCCCACAGTCGTGGGAACGCCCGAGTGGTAGCGAACGAGGCTGGTGATCTGCCATCCTCCGACGAGTTCATTTAGCCATCCGGGAGCGGCAGCCAGCAGCATCCGGCCTCTGCCGAACGGGAGCGTGTAGAGTACATTGGCGGTAATGTTATGCCGCATATCGAAGTCAGAGGAGCCCCGGAATTCCCGGGTGTTGTAGATGTTCTGGATGGCAGCGCCTTGTTGCCCGGAACCCGATTCAGCGGCCGAGCCGTCATCGATCGAGTGCGACCAAGTGTAGTTGAAGTCGAAAGTAAGGCCACTGTTCAACGCGCGCCGCACGGATACGGTGAGAGCATGGAACGCCGCTGTGCCCGCATTCATCCACGTCGGCATCGAGCTGCCCTGCAGCGGGAAGAACGTGTAGCAACCATAGGCGGAAATCTGAGCGCATCCACCGCCGGGGTAAGAAGTTGGATTGCGGTCCGTGGCGTGCAGACAGTCGAGGTAGCTGCCACCATAGTCGTTGTAGACGCATTCGTAGTAGCTCGCCGATGCGTTGCCGGGAACATCGCCGACATTCGCCAAGCCCGGCCACATGTTTTCCACGAATGGCAGCGTCGGCACCACACCGGGGTTGGCAAGAACCTGCGCCACGGTCACGCCAGAATCATGCAGGGCGCGCACCTTCATCGCATTCTGTTCCCACGTGATTCCTGACTTTGGGTCCTTGAAATATTCCAGCGGAGTGTAGACGTCGCCTTGCAAAAGAAGCCGGCGAGAAAGGCGTCCCGCATATCCCACCTCGACCACCATCTTGCCAGGAATTTCGCGCGCAAAGCTGGCGTTTAGCACGTACGAGTAAGGCGGCTTGAGGTTGGGCGCAATGCCCTCGAACTCTCCGGCAATGGCAGCTATATTTGGCGGCGTAACCGGGAAGGTTTCCTTTGCCGGTGGCGACAAATTGGGTGCCGATCCCGTGTAGCGCGGGCTGGTGCTGAAACTGTAGGAATCCGGAAAATTCCCGGAAGTAGCCAGACCAATCGAGCCGTATTGATCGTACTGAGTGATCAGGTCACTTCCGAAGCGGTCATAGACCATGGCGGCGCCCACGCGAAGTGCACCTTGCGTCCCGAACATCTTCCTAATCCAGCCGTGGTCCGACGATGGAGCATAAGCCAGCCCGATGCGAGGTGCAAAATTGCGATTGTCGGGACCCCACCACGTTGGTTTGCCGTTCGAAGGCCCGTTCAAGGCCCATTGCAGCGAAGCGTTCGGCATCGCGTTCTGTGGCACACCCTGATTCTGTAAGAGGTTGCGCTCGGCGAAGTATTGGGTCAACGGAACAGTGGAGGTGACTTGCAGTCCATGCGCTTCATAAGGAGGACGAAAATCCTCCCAGCGCAAACCCAGATTTACCGTCATCTCGCGGGTTATCCGATAAGTGTCCCCCACATAGAGACTGTAATCGTGCTCAATGAAGGAGCGAACCTGGGGAGTTCCGGCCGCTAAATAACTGCCATCCTTATTAAAGAGGTCGGTGTGGAAATTGTCGTTCACCAGACCAAGCACAGCACCCATTCCATTTGCGGCAGACGTCGGGTCGTCTAATGGCTTACCGGTGTATTGTGTGATCGCGTTATCGATATCGGCTCCAAGTCCGATCAATTCCGTCGCACCATATCCGTAGCGGGCGTAGGAAGTAGCAAATGAACTTGTGTTGTTGTGGATGATGCTAGTGCCGGCGCCAGCGGTGATCGTGTGCTTGCCCTTGACCCAGGTCACTCCGTCGTTGAGGTTCACCGTCGGTAGAACCTGAGCAGAAGGACGGGCATAGGGATTCTGAAGTGGATCGAGACTGGTCTGGAACAGGAGTGGCCCGCTCGCGCCGGAAAATGACTGTCCGAAGCGAGTGTAGCCAAAGTTTACGACATTGATCAGGCTAGGCCTCAGGATACCGGTGTACTGAATGGCCAAACCCTTGCTATTGTCGCGCAGCGTCGAGGCAGGTGCTTGTCCCGGAAACTGCGCGAGTATCTGATCATCGCTATTGCGGTCCGCGGTGCCGCGCAAACTTACGGTGTGCTTGCTGGCGTGATCCAAGTGCAAGTCGATTTTGCCCACGAGGGCGTGGTCGCTGCGGTGGCTGGGCGCGTTGAAACGGTAGCCACTGAAATTCAGCCCGCCATCCTCGCCATAAGAAGGTGAATTGCCGTGAGGATATTGATTCAAAACCGGTAGGATATTGGCATCTGGACCTACATGCAGCGGATCCACGTTTTGAATGTCAGTCTGCGTCAGCGTCTGAACCACTCCGCTGGAATTAAACTCAAAGAGTCCCTGCCGTAGCGTATCCGAGGGTACGGCGCGCACCTCCGCCACCCCGCTCGCATCTTGCCGCTGCTCGTAATTAAAGAAATAGAACAAGCGATCCGGCAAGATTTTGCCACCGATGGATGCGCCGAACTGGTTTCGAACCAGCGGCTGTCGTCGCACGCCCGCCTGATTGTTGAACCAGGTGTTGGCGGCGAAAGCGGTGTTGCGATTGTATTCATAGAGCGAACCATGCACCTGGTTCGTCCCGCTCTTGGTCACCAGCGCCACTTGTCCTCCGGAGGAGCGTCCGAGATTTGGTCCTTCTCCGGCGACGGTCACACGGAATTCTTGCACCGAATCCAGTGGAATCGGGAGCACGCCGTTAAAACCGGCGTTCGTGTTTACTCCGTTGCCGTTTGATCCCTGGTATCCACCAGTATTGGTGCCGGTAGCCTGCGCGATCAAGCCGGAGTTCTGGTTATTGTTGACGTCAGCTCCATCCAGCGTAATGTTGTTCTGATCGCGGTGTGCTCCCAGAACCTCGCCATCGGTGGTCACGCCCGGCTGCAAGCTCAAAAGGTCCACCACATTCCGGGTCTGCAGCGGCAGTTGCCGCACTTGGGTTTCGCTGAAGGGGTTGCCAACGCTGGCGTCGGTCGTGTTTATCTGGGAAGTTTCCGACGAGACATTGATGATCTCGCCGCTGGCGCTTGGCGCCATTTTCAGATCAAGGGTGGTCGGAGTATTCACCAGCAACTTGACTTCGCTCTTGGTCATTTTGGCGAAGCCCGCCTTTTCCGCGATGAGACTGTAGGTCCCAGGAGCCACTTGCAGGAAACTGTATTCCCCGCTCTCATTCGTCATTTCTCTCCGGTTCGCACCATTCTCAACGCTTCTGATCGCAACCGCAGCCCCGGGGATCACGGCACCCGAAGGATCCGCGATCACGCCGCGCAATGAGGTCGTCGATTGAGAATAGGCGTTGAGTGTTCCGAGAAATGCGAAGAGCAATCCCGCTGCAATCTTGTCAATCTTGAGCACGATCCTCATGCGACCTCCTCAAATATCGAAAAAGGAAACCTTCCCTCGAGACAGAAAGCTCCCAAGAAACCTGGCAAGGCACCTTCAATTTTTGCCGCGATTTAGCCGTACGTCCGCGCTTTCCCGAGCAGGGAACTTGGTCACGTTCGAATCGCATCTACCGATGCAGTGAGAACCTGAACCAGGGTGGTGGCATGGTCGATGATCTCTTCCCGCGTGTCAAAAGCAATGTTTCGATGGGAGCGATGAAAGTTCTCGATGGCAATCAGGTGAACAGGAGTTGGGGAAGATCAGGTACACGTGGCCTACAGTCTCTGAAACTTTTTCGCGAGAAATTTCGGCGGTGGTTTTCTTCCGCCTCATGTCGGAGTCAAACCGAATCTATCTGGCTGCAGCGACTGACTTGACTTCGATGGTGTCACCATTGACCTCGCCTTTTACCGTCGCTTGCTGTCCGGCCAGCTTGTCCAGGGCGCCGGAGCTGGATTCATCGTTGGTGACCAGTACGTAAACTTTGTCTCCGACCACCAAGTCATATTTCGAGCCTCTTTGGATGCATGTACGAAGACAGGAGACCTCGTCGCCATCCATCGTGTGTTTGGCGCCGCACACCGCGTCGCCCACGATGCCGGTGAAGGTCTGAGGCTTACCGGCAGAGGCGGACGAGGCTGCCAGTACCGCAGCCAAAGAAATCACGACTGCAAAGACACCGCACTTCAACAAACGAGACTTCATGAATTCTCCTCCCCTTATATAATCATCTAAATTATGTTCATCCAAATACTGTACAACCCACGAGTTGACACCCTAGGCGATGATGTCGTGAATCACATCTCCGGCAACGTCTGTCAGCCGAAAGTCGCGGCCACTGTAGCGGTACGTGAGTTTCGTATGATCGATTCCCAGTAGATAAAGGATGGTGGCGTGAATGTCGTGAACGTGTACGGGCTTGTCTACGACCTTCCAACCGAAGTCGTCCGTCGCTCCGTAAGTCATGCCGCCTTTCACGCCTCCTCCGGCCAGCCACATCGTGAATCCGTGCGGGTTGTGATCGCGGCCGTTGTGCGTCTGGCCGCCCATGAAGCCGCTACCCATCTCGACTACCGGAGTCCGTCCGAATTCCGAACCGCAAACAATGAGTGTCTCCTCGAACAGCCCTCTGGACTTCAGATCTTTAATCAATGCCGCAAAGGGCTGATCGGAATCATGAGCGGTTTTGCGATGCAGTTGAATGTCGAAGTGATGATCCCAAGGGTCGCCCTTGGCGTAGTACAACTGCACCATGCGGACGCCGCGCTCGATCAGACGCGCCGCGGTCAGACAGCCGCGCGCCGTGCTTCCCTCGCCGTAGAGTTTCTGCACGGCATCGGTCTCTTTCCTCACGTCGAATACGTCCGGGGCCTCGGTTTGCATGCGATAGGCCGTCTCTAAGGCCGAGATTGTGGCCTCAAGCTGCGGGTCATGAGCGGCGGCGGGACTCATATTCATCCGGTCCAGCTGCGCGACAAGATCGAGTTCCTTCTTCTGCTGTACCAAGTTGAAGGTTTCGTTGTGAATATTCGGAATCAACTTCTGCGGATCGAACTCCTTCGCCCGGGCATCATCCGTTACATAAGTGCCCTGGTACATCGGCGGCAAGAATGCCGAATTCCAAAGCGGAGGTCCCACGGTCGTCGGCACATCGGGACACAAAACCACGAAGCTCGGCAGATTCTTGTTCTCGGTGCCTAACCCGTAGGTAATCCACGACCCCATCGACGGACGTCCGGCGACGTTCGCTCCGCTGTTCATCATGATCAGCGCCGGTTCGTGATTTGGGATCTCGGTGTGTACTGAACGAATCACGCAAATGTCATCGATACACTCCCCAACATTAGGGAAGATTTCGCTGACCTCAATGCCGCTCTTGCCGTACTTCTTAAAGGTGAATGGAGACTTCATCAATCCGCCGGTTTTCCGCTCATGCTGCGGAGTCTCTCCCGGCAACGGCTTGCCGTCGTACTTTTCCAGCATGGGCTTCGGATCGAAGCTGTCAACCTGCGAAAGGCCGCCATTCATGAAAAGGAAGATTACATGCTTCGCTTTAGGCTTGAACTTCGGATCCTGAATCATCCATGGACTTGCAGCGGGACTCTCCGCCGCGAAAGTGAAAGTGTCGGCAATCAGGCTGGCGAAACTCAACATGCCGAAGCCTGCGCCCATCCTGCAGAGTGCATCCCGGCGGGTGATTGGTCTTGGACTCGGAGTGTGAATCATATTCCTTCCTGAACATCCCGGGACTCAACCTCTTAAACATCTCGCTTCAATCGACAAACTCAAATTCATTAGCGCTCAGCAAAACCCGTGCGTATTCCCGCCACGCGGTCACCGGTTCGCCATTTACTTTATTGCCCGGCCTTTCCGGAGTGGTCTTCAAAAACTGCAAACCGACTTCCATTTCCTTTGTGGTCGGCGGCCTTCCGTAAAGTAATTGATAAGCTTGCGCGATCCGAGCTGCTTGGTTCGGCTGCGTGAGTACGCGTTCCGCCAACTTTCCCGCCTGCATGTAGACGAACTCGTCGTTCATGAAATACAACCGCTGCAAAGGAACGTTGGTCGAGAAGCGCTGCTCCGCCGTGAAGCTCGGGTTGGGGAAATCAAATACCTGCAAATAATTATTCAGGCGGAATCGGCTGACCTTGCAGTAGACGGTCCGGCGCGTATTTTCCAAGGCAAAGTCTTTCGACGGCCCACCCACTTCTTTCAGATCGAGATCGCCGGCTACGAACAGGATGGAGTCACGAATCGATTCGGCGTCCAGGCGCTGGCGGTTGAAATGAGAGTAATAACGGTTGCTGCCGTCTCTCTCGCGAGCTTCCTTCGACTCCAGAGGACTCGTTTGGTAGACCGCCGACAACATGATCTCGCGCTGCAACTTCTTGAGTGAGAGTCCGTTCGATCGAAAGCGGGCCGCAAGGTACTCCAGCAACTCCGGATTCGATGGCCTTTCCCCGGCAAAGCCGAAATTGTCGGGTGTGCCAACGATCCCACTTCCGAAGTGCCACTTCCAAACGCGGTTGACAAATACCCTGGTCGCGATGGGGCTGTCGACAATGTTATTTGCCAATTGCAATCGTCCGCTGCCATCCGAGAATGGCGGCGCCTGTTCTGGACTCAAGACTGCAAGGAATCTGCGCGGCACTTCCTCTCCCAGGCTATGTGGGTTGCCCCGCAGGTTCACCGAGATATTGACGGGCTTGGGCTTATCGCTCAGTCCATGCACGAACGGATATTGAGGATCCAGCGATTTCTTAAGCGTCTCTATCTGATGCTCCAAGCTGGTGATGTACTCTCTCCACTCGGCATTCAGCCTTCGCTTCAGCCCCCAACCTGTAAACACGAAGAGGCCCGGAACCGGCTTCTCCTCGTCCGAGGCTATCGAACGCATGAACAGTTCAAACCATAAGCTCGCTTGCTCGGTAGGCAGAGTCTTCAGCTCGAGACTGCACCCGGGACAGAACTGATCGTCGGTCTCAAATTCGTTGGGAAGCGCATCTCGCTGGGAGCGCTTCTTCACGTCGGCTTTCGCTTTGATAACTTCGTTTTGTTCTTTGATTGCCCGTTGCGCGGTCTCCACTCGAAGCACCAAGTCCTGGAAGGCATCGGCCAGAGCTTTGGCTTCATCTTCTTCCTTACCGCCTGCCGCGATCATGGCCTGCCAATCTTTTAGAAACGGATAAGCCTTAGGTGGCTGCGCTAGAAACTTTACCCAGCGATCGAGCATCTCTGGGTCGACGTGGTCGTGATCGGCGGCCTCAGCCACGGTCGCCTTCAATTTCCCGGTAACCCGCCAGGCCGCAACCATGTACTGCGATGTTTGTGTAGCGAGAATGCTTGCCAGCTGTTCTGTCTCCGCCTTTATGAAGTTGTCCAGTTCTTCAGAAAGGTCGAGATAACGTTGTTCTTTTTCGTGCCACGCCGCCACTTGCGCGTCCGAGGTCAGCGGATACTCCTTATAGGTAGAGCTGGCGAAAACGCCGGCGAGCGCGTAGTAATCTTTCTGCGAAATCGGGTCGTACTTGTGATTGTGACAGCGAGCACATGCTACCGTCAGTCCCAACAATCCGCGGGACACGGCATCGATGCGTTCGTTGCGCTCATCTGCCCGCCCCTGGACTGGCTCCGCCTGGTCCCATAGCCACGGGCCGCCACCCAGAAAAGCGGTTGCTGGAAGCGCGTCACGAAGGTTCTTTTCTCCGCTAAGATCTCCGGCCAATTGCAGCCGCACAAATTTGTCATACGGCAGATCGTCGTTGAACGCTTTAATGACCCAGTCGCGGTACACATACGCGCCACGAAACGGCATATATCCTCGGCCTTTTGGATCGAGGCCGCGCACGTCATCTTCTGCGTAGCGAGCAACGTCCAACCAGTGCCGGCCCCAGCGCTCGCCGTAGCGGGGCGATGCCAGCAGCCGGTCCACTACCTTCGCGAATGCATTTGGAGTTTTATCTTTTTCAAAGGCCTCGATCTCCTCCGGTGTCGGCGGCAACCCTGTGAGATCGAAGGTAGCGCGGCGAATCAGAGTGCGCCGGTCTGCGGCCGGCGCCGGCACGATGCCCTGCGCTTCGAGCTTCGCCAAAACAAACCGGTCAATCGTTGTTTTGGCCCAACGCCCATCTTTCACCACGGGTGGGGCCGGCATTTTGATCGGCTGGAACGACCAGAAAGATCGCTGTTCCGGAGAAATCTTGTACGGAACGCTGGCAGCCACCGCCTGAACGGGCCTCGATTTCGGCCACGGAGCGCCCATCCTCACCCACTCGGTGAGGTTTTGCACCTGTTCGGGCGTGAGTTTTCCGCCCTTCGGCATTTTGAGTTCACCGGTCTGACGCACCGCCTGAATTAGCAAGCTTTTTTCGGGATCGTTAGGAACGATCGCGGGGCCGCGGCTGCCGCCTTTCAGCAGAGTCTCACGGGAGTAGACGTGTAAGCCGGAGGTAGCTTTGTCGCCATGACATTCGGAACAGATATTCGCAAAGATAGGCCGCACCTTGGTCTCAAAAAAGTTTTCGCCAGCCGAAGAACCGTCAGCGGCGCTCACATACAGGGGCAGAGGTTGGGCAGCCTCATCGGGATCCCACGGCGCACCCATTTTCACCCATGCCACCAAGTCCGTGACCTGTTGCTCATCGAGCCTCCCGTTCTTGGGCATCTTCAGATCGCCGGTTTGCCGGACGGCTTCAATGAGCAAACTTTTTTCGGGATCGCCGGGCACAATCGCCGGCCCCCTCCTGCCGCCGAGGAGCAGGGCTGCGCGCGAGTCGAGACGGAGATGGCTATTGGGATCGTCGGTATGGCACTTGAAACAGTTCTGGACGAGAAGCGGACGAATCTTGTCTTTGTAGAATTGAATACCTTCGCCAGTCGTCGCCGTGTCGTCGGCGGCAAACAACGTGCCGTCCAATTTGGGCGACAGGGCACACACCAGCAACAGCGTCCCGGCAATCGGAAAGATTGATCTCATCGCATCAGCCCGGGGCTTGAAAACCGGCAGTCGCACCCTGTGCAGGATGCCCGCATGACCGTTGGTCAGACCGCTCGCCGCCTCCGGCATGAAAGCACAGTGACATATAACCCAGGAATGTTTCGGGAAGCAATCGATTTTCCTTCATCGTTTCTATTCAAGATGCAAATGCTGTTTCTTTTCTAGGCCGCATCGCAATAACGAGTCCCAATTTCCTGCGCATGTGATATGAATCTGCATGCGTAGCTACGGCAGGCACCATTTCGTGCTCATGCGGCGAGGCTCGTCAGACCCGATGCAATTAAGCCATACTCTCTGCTCTCGCTACTTTCCTCTCCCATTGATCGCGATTTTTCTACTGTGTAACGCAGGAGGTGGACAGGCGACGCACCCGGAGTCTCTGCGTCCCGGTGTATCCTCGCCAGGCGTACGTCGATCGATGTCCGACGTGCGTCCGCTGGCGACCTTCGCGGTAGAAGGAGAGCCCGACTGGATGGTCGTCACAGAGGACGCTGTGTGGGTGACCAGTTCCAACGTCAATCATGTCGTGCGGCTAGACCCGGCTACAAATCGGACGGGCGCGGTCGTTACGATAAATAAGCCTTGCTCAGGATTGGCGGCTGGCTTCGGCAGCATATGGGTTCCGAGCTGCGGGGCGCATACTTTGGTCCGCGTAGACCCACAGACCGGGAAAATCCAAGGGGAGATTCCAGTAGGCCCGGCCGAGTCGGAAGGTGGCATCACTGTGGGAGCCGGAAGCGTCTGGATGGCGACCGACAAAAAAGGCCTGCTCGTCCGCATTGATCCGGAAACGAATAAGGTCGTTGCGAAAATTGCGATACCCTCTGGCTCCTATGCGCCAGCCTTTGCTGATGGCTCGGTCTGGATCACGTCCACCGGGCACAACCTGCTGACTCGTGTCGACCCACAATCGAATCAAATCGTCGTTTCAATTCCGATTGGCCCGCAGCCTCGTTTTCTGACCGTGGGAGCAGGTTCCGTGTGGACGCTCAACCAAGGAGACGGCACGATCTCACGCGTCGATACGAAGACCAACAAACTGGCGGCAACGATCGAGGTGGGTATCCCGGGTACGGGTGGAGAAATTGCTTTCGGAGAGGGATCGGTGTGGGCCACGGTTTTTCGAATCCCTATGTCGCGGATTGACCCGGCCACCGACACCGTTGTTCAGCAATGGACCGGCTCCGGCGGCGACAGCATCCGAATCGGTCACGGATCAATCTGGCTCACTGATTTTGCGCACAGTACTGTTTGGCGATTGGATCCGAAGCAGCCCTAGGCTAGTGCCCCGGATCCTCGTCGCGGTTCCTTGGTTCTTTTTCCTTCTCTTCGTCCTCCCCCTTTTGCACTGGCGGTTTGAACGTGCCTGCCAGGACGTCTTCGAGCGTCGCCTGAAGCTCCGGCGAATTTGGAGCGACGTGTGGCTCGAACCGGGCCACTACCTTGCCAGCGCGGTCGACGACAAACTTTGTGAAGCTCCAGTGAACTTCGCCTCCGGTGGGACCTTTTTTTTCGCTGCTTAGAAATTCGTATAGAGCAGCCTGATCCTTGCCCCGGACCGATGCTCGCGCAAATACCGGAAAGGTCAGATGAAGGTCGGTAGCGTATCTCTTCTGAATCTCGGCATCGGTTCCCGATTCTTGCGCGCCAAAATCGTTACACGGGATCCCGATGACGAACAGTCCTTTGTCTCTGTACGATTTTTGCAGCTCGTCCAACAAAGCAACCTGATCGCGAAAAATCGATTGGCTGGCAAGATTCACAATGAGCAGCACTTTCCCTTTGAATGTAGATAGGGGCACTTCTTTATTGTCGAATCCGACCAGCGAGTAATCGTAAACGGTCTTCGCCGGCTTCTCTACCGCGGGGCGAGCCACAGCGACCGCCAGCATCAGCCAACAACCCACCCCCACTACTTTCCGGACCATCTTGCCAACTTCCATCCAGCCTCTCTTGGGATATTCGCGTTGATTTGAGTTGGTACGTCCTACTGGGGCGGGTGCTCCCACATCTTTTGCTTCTCGTCGATTTGATGCTGCTCAAACTGCTTCATCTCCGCCGGCGTCATGAAATTCGGACCAACCGGCCACACAGAAAAGTCCCGCAGGGCCATCCGCCTGGCATTTCCATGCATCGACTCCAGCGCCTCCTCAAGTTCGAGCAACGAACCGCGAGAAAGGGCCAGCTCATGCTCGTTCGGTTGGTATATCGTCCCGACCGGATAATCCAGAAACGGCGTGCTCGTCTGCTCGATGTGATTGCCCAGGACGTGCGCTACGGGCTTACCCTCGGTGAACCGCACCAGCCGCTCGGTGCTCGCCTGAAACGCGGCAAAATCCCGAACGTACAAACGTCCCGGATAAAGACTATCCCCAGCCAGCAGAATCGCCGTGTTTCGGTCATACAGAGCCACGCTCGCATCGCTGTGCCCTGGAATTGGCACCAGGTCGATCACGCGGCCGCCGAGGTCGACGTGACCAATGTCGGTCGGCCAATGTTCGATCCCCCAGAAGTGCTTAGTCGGCTCCAGGTCCGCCGATACGAACTCCACCGGCATCGCGGGGTCATGCATCGCCTGCACCTCGGCATCGCCCGCGGTGTGGTCGTCATGCGGATGCGAATGTACCACGATCAAGGGAATACTGGGCCGCCCATTGCGAGTTAGCCAGTTCTTCACCGTCCGCCGAAGGGCAGGAGCCAGATTTCCATTCCTCGACCCCGTATCCATAAGCAAGGCTTTGTCCTTACCGAAAAAAAGAAAAATGAAAGGCTTCTCGAAGTCGGTACAGGGCGATTGCCTCAGGATGTACAGATTCGAATTATACTCATGCACCTGCCACTCCGGGATTTCCATGCACTTCGACCCTTGCGAGAACCAGCGTATCGGCAGCACTCCTCGCTCAATCGTTCCGCCATCCGGTTGCGCGAGCTGAGCCCACGCAGAGCCGGAAGTTAGACATAGTGCAACTGCCAAGCTGGCTGCAATCGGCAAGACTTTCGGCATCGTGACCCCAATCATGGTTTGGAAAATAGGGCTGAAACATGACTATCATAGCGCCTAAAACAAAACTGGCTCGCACTCCGGTACAGGCGCGCGCCAGTTCTGTTCTGGTAGACAATCAGAAGCTGTACCGCAAGGAGAGCTGCATCCGCCTCGCATCGACCAATTGTCTGCTGTAGACACCGAAGCTGCTCGCACTGAACGGATTGTTCTGAACGCTGTGTGGATCGAACCGGACCGCATTCGTGGTGTTGAACACGTCCCACTGGAACTTCAGAACCTGCCCCTCAGTCACCCGGAAAACCTTCGTCAGACTGCCGTCGATGGAGAAATACCCATCGCCACGAAACACATTTCTTTGGCCGGTTACACCGGCAAATGGGGCGCTTATGTTGGCCAGAGCAGCGGTCGGGTTTGAGAAGGCATTCGGCTCGCCAGCGATGATGTGATGGCCTCCTGAGGCGACCTTGCCGGTTACTAACGCAAAGCTTTGCGTTGCCCAGTCCGTTCCCCACCCTGCGCCGTCATTCCCCGAGAAGGGAAGCCCGCTTGTCCAATGCGCCAACCCGGCGACGTCCCATCCCGAGATCACTGCATCGACGACTCGATTCGCAGATGCCGCGAAGCTTCCCCCTCTTCCAAATGGCACCATGTAATTAAAGTTGCTCGAAACCGCGTGCCGCGTGTCGAAGTCCGACACTCCGCGGTTTCCCTTTATGTTCCAGGCGTTCACGATACTGCTAAAATTCTGCCCCTTGTTGTAGTCGGTGCGCTCGGAGTCTGACCCCAGATCGATCGACTTCGCAAACACGTAGTTGAAATCAAACTGCAAGCCATGCGCCATGGCATGGCGCATGGATAGCTGCAGTGAATGATAGCTGCTCGTTCCCACTGAGGCCCACGCATACAGCGAAGAATATTGAGGGTCGAAATAACGGTTCAGAGGTCCGGGTGTGAAACCTGAACTAGCATAAAAGGATCCTGTATCGAGGCTGTAGAGGGGAAAAGTTTCGTTCCCGACGATACTGGAACCCCATAAGTTCTGGTAAATGTTCTGTGTGGCTGTCTGGCCATTCCCGATAAGGTTCGGGAACATATTTTCGAAATACGGAATGGTCGCCATGGAGGCAGTCTGGACTCCCGCGACGGCCGCCGCCGACATCAGCCCGGCAGCCTTGAAATAATCCATCCCGCTCTTTTTGTCGACGAGATCGAGCGCAGTCGCCAAGTCGAGGTTCTGCAGCAACCTCTTCCCGAGACGGCCTACATAGGCTGCTTCCACCGTCCAGGCATTCGCCATCTGCCGCTGGATCGAAAAGTCCATGACCTCGGCGTACGGTGTCTTCACCCGGTTGTCGACTCCCCAGGATAAGGCTTCGATATTTCCCGGCATTACCGGGAACGTCGTTTCCGGCGCCACCGCCGGGATGATTTGAGTCGGCACTGAACTGGTCGAGGCGAACCGCGGCGCCTGATCCGTGGTCAGGTTGATCGGGCTGTTCACCCGCGACGACAATCCATATGCGCCATTCGCGTCAAACGTATTCACAATGCCCTCACCAAAGTGATCGTAGTAGAGACCAAAGCCGGCGCGGATGGACGTCATCCCCTCGCCAGCGATTGTTCTCAGTAATCCGGGCAAGCGCGTCGGCGAGTAGGCTATTGCGAACCGAGGAGCAAAATCTTTTTTGTCCCTCGCCCACATGCCCGGAGCATTGTTCGCATGGCCCGCGGCCGAAAACGAAATTGGCGGCTGGTCGGTAATCCCTTGCATCATGCTACTGCCACGCGTGTGGAACCAGTTGTCCAGACTAATGGCGGGAGCGACTTCCTGCCCATTCACTTCATACGGCGTCTGCAGGCTGGTGTAGCGCAACCCATAGGTCACTGTCAGGTTCCGCGTCGCTTTCCAACTGTCCTGCAGGTAGAACTCCAACTCGTTCGACTTGTAGCTGCGGCCGAGCGGCAGGCCATGCGCCAAAGGAGTGAGGCTATTGCCCGAGGACTTGTAGTTGAAGTTCTCCGTGGCAACCGGGATGATGCCGGCCACCGCCGCAATCGCATTGCTGTAAGCCGTATCGAAACTGTTGTTCACCGCTGGAGTTCCTAACGTGTTTGTGAAGGCCGAGGGATCGAGGTCCTGGCCCGTATTCGCGATCGAACCCATGCCCAAACTGTAGTACTGTACCTGCGCACTATTGAAGACGGTCGCATCACTCTGGAAATTGTTGTGGATCAGGCGATAGTTAAAACCTCCTTGAATCGTATGATTCTCCTTTGTCCAGCTCACATCGTCGACTAGATTGTGTACGGGAATGTTGACTACGAGATCGGTTGTCGCTGCTGTCGAAGGGGCGATATTTGCAAAATTAACGTAGTCTCCGTGTAACGAGCCGCGATTCGCGAAACCCTGGCGGATGTACCCGTATCGCAGGTTGTTGACGAGGTTATTGGTAATCGCCCAGGTATGCCCAATCCCAATCCCCTTGTTGTTACTGTGGTTGTTCGTACTGGGGGTCCCGCCCGGATATGTCACCGCGCCGGTCAGGTTATCGCTTTCCAGGTTGCCGCGAGCAAAGAGCCTCTGCTTGGCGTTGACGTTGTAGTCGAACTTCACCAAGTTCGTAATGTTCGATTGCGGAGTTGGCGAGGAAAACGTATACGATCCGAAATTATAGCCGTCGCCCAGAAGACTTCCATTCGCCTGCGGAAGGGATGCAAAATACTGCAGCGCCGCGGGATCGACACCAGCTCCCAGTGGACAGGTTCCTTCCCCGGAACATCGGGGATCCATCTGTGCGATTGTTGCTGGACTCAACGTCGTCGTTCCGCCCTGGGCATTTACGTACGTTAAGTAACCCTGCCGGAGTCCGGGAGTTGCCGTCGTTCCCGTCGGGACCTCGTTGATGACTTGCTGGTTTTGTGCGATCTTGTCGGCTTCGTAACTGGCGAAGTAGAAGAGCTTGTCTTTCACAATAGGACCGCCGATTGAACCTCCAAAAGTGTTGCGGAGATATTTGCCTGGAATGTTGGGCTTGCCGTTCTGCGCCTCGGCCTGCTTGTTGAACCAATCGTTCGAAACCGTGTTGGTCGGCCGGTAATACTCATACGCGCTGCCGTGAATACTGTCCGTGCCACTTCTCGTGACCACGGACACCTGCGCCCCTGAGGAGCGGCCGGCGTCAGCATTCGAACTGCTTGTTACCACGCGGAACTCGTCCACAGAATCGCGAGTCGGCCGCAGAACACCGGAGAAAGCATAGCCCAGGGTCTGTGTGTTGTTGTCGATGCCGTCGAGTGTCAAATTGCTTTGGTCCGAACGCGCGCCGTTGACTGCACCGGCGCGGCTGTCGAAATCCATCGTCTCTGCTGATTGATCGCCGAGGGACAGCACGCCCGCCTGCAGCGACAGCAGAGAAAACACGTTATTCCCCTGAAAAGGCAGGCCCTGGATCTCAATCTGGTTGAAGGGCGTACCAATCGTCGCATCGGTCGCGTTCAGCGCCGTAGTGTCCGAGATAACTTCGACCGTCGTGCTGCTGCTGCCCACCGTCAGCATCATATTGATGGTCGCCGGCTGATTTACCAGCAGTTGGGCCCTTTCTGTACGTTGATTGAAGCCCGGCGCACTAATCTTGATCTGGTAGTATCCCGGCGGAATCTGCTGGAAACTGTACTCACCTTTCTCGTTGGTCTGGTGGGTTTGCGTAAACCCGATTGAGGTCTCGGCAAGGGTAACGGCGACGCTCGGAATCACGGCTCCCGTGGGGTCTGTCACAACGCCACGAAGCGATGTTGTTGCCGTTTGTGCACGGCACGTCACGGCGAGCGAGACAACGACAAGCAGGGAAAGAGCGAGGCGAAATGTCCTGATGAATTCCACCCGCAAATCCAACACCAAGTTCTTCGCACTAAGCTCGTAACTCATCGCGCGCCTCCTTGAATCTCGAACTAAGAATCCCAAACTAACAATCTCGAACTAAGAGTCTGGAAACGAAGCTTGCCTTGCGGGCCACTTCCTTGAGGACACGTATGCGCCCGCGGCTTTCGCCGTCAAATCCGGGCTTTCAAAGTTTTAGAGGCCACTGCCCCAGCCCGCAACCATTCCGGACTGGCTTGTACAAGGAGTACAGACCTTAACCAGTGGTGTGCATACTCCATGATCTGTTTCTAAGTTGTCAAAGCCAATGTTTCGATACGACGGATGAAAGTCCTTGATGGCCCGGCGGAGTGGCAACCAGCGAGAACAATTTCTCGATCGGACGGAAGCGCGTTCAATCGATCAAGTGGATCACTTGCGAATTTAAATTCACTAGACGGGTATATGTGTATGTGATGTCGAGATGTACACACCCCGTCGCTGCCATGACGTGACGATCCCCCGGATCATTCGTCATTGGTGCAACGAGAGTCTCAAAGCCCTCGACTCTGGCGTCAGCGAAGTGCCGGTTGAGTTTAGCCGACAGGTGGTCAACCTGTTCAGGAGAACGACCGAGCTTTTCGAGTAATGTGCGCCGGAGTTCGTCCAGAATTTTGTTCGACCAACGCGGGAGATACATTCGCCTCTCGGCGCAACGGAGGAGCGTGTCGCGCAAGGAGGCTGGCACGAGCACGCAAGCATCGAGAACAACAGGAAAGTCCGTTGTCATCGGTCGAACTGGGCGCCCTTATTTGGGCAAGGGAAAATCGTCGTACGTTCCCTGGGCAACTTCTTCTTTGGCGATTCTCTCAATGGATCCTTTTCTCTGCTGATCTCGCCGCTCCCTGAATTCAAGAACGTCTTTCAAATATACCCTCCGGTGGGTCCCCGTCCGATGGAAGGGGAGTTTTTCATCATCGAGAAGTCGAACCAAAAACTGGCGTGAAACTGCCAAGAGATTCGCAGCGCGCTGTGTGGTGAGCTCTTGCATCTGCGGGACGATCGACACTGCTTTCCCTTCTTGCATGATTCTCAGAACGATAAGCAGGAGGCGGTAGAGGGAATCCGGAATTTCGTGCCGGTGGTCATCCGGGCCGACCAATGCGGCTCTGTGTCGGATCATCATTTGCGCTAGCTCCCGGACTTGTTCCTCTTCGGATTCGGCAATCGAAACCGGAATCGCTACAAGCGCAACTAGAATTGCGTCCCGTCTGCTCAACTTTAACAGCAAGAAAGCAAATGCCTTAAGAACCGTTTTGCCTGCAACGACTACAGACCGGTCCCCATATCTCTTCGGGGAGCTGTGAAGGGGGCTAGAATTTCCTTGACATAGTGTTCTATAGACACTAATATAAGTGTCATAAAGACACTAATGGAGGTGCTTACGATGCTCAGCTTCATGAAGGTACCGCCGACGACCTACGTTCTGCAGTACAAACACGGCAAAATCAAGCGCGAAGGCGCCGGATTATCATTCTTCTACTGGGTCCCCACTTCCACGATCGTGGCGGTCCCGCTGGCGAGCGCCGATGTTCCTTTCGTCTTCCCGGAGACGACCGCAGATTTCCAGTCCGTCACCATCCAGGGACAACTCACTTACCGGGTCGCCGACCCGAAGCGGTTGGCATCCGTCCTGGATTTCACCATCGACAAACGGAACACGTCTTACTTTGCGGACCAGTCGCGCGACCGACAGAAATTGCCGGAACGTTTGGTCCATACTCTGCAATCGTTGACTCGTGCCGTTGCCCAACGCCTCTCGCTCAAGGAGATGCTGGTTAGTTCGGAGTTGATCGTGGCGGAGGCGCAGGCAAAGCTCAAGGAGTCGGAAGCAGTCTCCAGCATGGGGTTGGAAATTTTGGCGCTGTCGATCCTGGATATCAACCCACTCCAGAAATGTCGAGGGCACTAGAGGCGGAGGCGCGGGAGGCGCTTCAGGGACGCGCGGACGAAGCAATCTACGCCCGCCGCAACGCCGCCGTGGAAAACGAACGGATGATCAAGGAAAGCGAACTCAATACCGAAATTGCAGTCGAGCAAAAGAAGCGGCAAATCCGCGAAACGCAACTTACGGCCGAAATCGCCGCCGAGCAGCAAAAGCGGGAAATTCGCGAAACCCAGATGGCGGCTGAAATATCGGTCGAAGAAAAGCGTTTACAACTGGTCTCCCGTCGCGTCGAAAACGATCGCAAGGACGCCGATGTCCGCGCTTATGCACTCACCGAGATACTGAAGCCTCTGCGCGATCTCGACTGGAAGGCGCTGATGATGCTGGGTGGAAGAGGCGCAGATCCCAAGGCCATGATTGCTATGGCATTTCAGGAAATGGCGGAGAATGCGCAGAAGATCGGCAAACTGAACGTTTCGCCCGACCTGCTGAAGTCATTGATCGGAACGACAGGGATCGGCACCGCAGGAAAATAGCCATGTACAAGAAACTGGTGATCGTAACCCGCATGACAAGGTTGCAGGAACTGGTGGAGCGCTTCAACACGCGGTCCCAGGCCAAGTTCTACATCGAGCACGCGGGCGGGGACTTTGCCGACTATGAGCGTGAGGACGATGCCTACCGCTTCGCGCTGGAAACGCTCCGCCGGTCCCTGGACTTCGAATTGCCGCAGCAACCGGTGGACCGGAGTCTAGTTCCGACGTTTCATTTTCAGAAAGAGGATCTCGTGGTGACACTCGGGCAAGACGGACTGGTCGCGAACACCGCGAAGTATGTGGGGGCCCAGCCAATTGTGGCGGTGAATCCTGAGCCGGACCGGTTTGACGGAATCCTCTTACCCTTCCTGCCGAACCAGGCACGCGGAGCGGTGGAGCAGGTGATGGAGGAGCGAGCCAAGATTCGCGACATTACTTTGGCAGAGGTGAGACTTGACGACGGGCAGCGGCTGCTGGCATTCAACGACTTCTTTCTGGGAGCTCGAAGTCACATTTCTGCGCTGTATCAGATCACATGCGCTCAACAATCTGAGGTCCAGTCTTCGAGCGGCGTTCTGGTCTCGACGGGAGCAGGGTCGACAGGATGGGTTTCGTCGGTGTTCAACATGGCGGCCGGCGTTTCGCGCTTCTGCGGGGGACCTCCAGTGACGCCGGTGCGTATGCCATGGGAAGCCCGGCGACTTCTTTTTGTGGTGCGCGAACCATTCGCCAGCCGCCACTCGCAAGCAGGTATCGTTGCTGGCATCCTTCAAAATGGAGAAGAGCTTACGATCGAATCCCGGATGCCTTCGTACGGTGTAATCTTCAGCGACGGCATGGAAGCGGACTTCCTGCAATTCAACTCGGGAGCTATCGCTCATGTGCGCGTCGCCGAACAGAGTGCCCGGCTTGTCGTATCCTGAGAATCGCCGATGCGAGTTACCGTTGACATCGTAATCTTCACGATTCAGTCGGGGGCCCTCAGGGTCCTGTTGGTGAAGCGTGCCGCGGCTCCGTTTCAGGGGCAGTTCGCAATTCCAGGTGGTTTCGTCCTCGAAGACGAGGATCTGGATCAGGCGGCATTGCGGGAGTTGCGAGAAGAAACGGGAGTCGCTGATGTGTACTTGGAGCAACTTTATTCCTTTGGAGACGTTGGGAGAGATCCCAGGGGGCGCGTGATCACAGTGGCGTACTTTGCCCTGATTTCGGCGGACCGTCCGCTAAGGGCGGGCACCGATGCTGCGGAAGCCGAGTGGTGGGCGATGGACCAATTACCAACCCTAGCCTTTGACCATGCCAGGATAGTGAACTATGCACTGGAACGCCTCCGCAACAAACTGGAATACACGACTGTCGGTTTTCAGTTGCTTCCAGAGAAATTCACGCTCACGGAGTTGCAGGAAGTGTACGAAGCAATTCTTGGAAAGCAGCTCGACAAACGCAACTTCCGGCGAAAATTGTCTCTGCTAAAGATCCTGAAACCCTTGCCGGAGTATCGAAGAGGTGGGCAACGCCCAGCCCAGCTCTACCGATTTGTCGCCGCTCGATTTGAAAAGTTGAAAGACAAGGGAATTCTATTTCCGTTCTGACGACCAGGTCTCCGCCTAGGTTTCGTAATTGTCTGCTCGAATGAAGAGATTCTCGGCTAGAGAATAACAATCCCATAGTCGAACCATCGAACAGAACCTGAAAAAGGGCGAACTCGATCCCCCGAATCCCGAATTTGCACATGTTGTCGCAGAATCCCCTGTACTCGTGTATCGGCAGGCGCGGAGCTGGCAGCAGCGCTGGCAGTCATCGTAGGGCGCCGGCGGCCTGCCTCCAACAACATCTTTGGCATCTGTCTCACAAACACCAATTTCTAGTGTTGAGTAATCTAAAGTAATAGTTTATATTTCTCATATGCAATATATTCACAGGAGATTGGCAGGCGTGCTGCTGGACGCAGCTCGACACTTTCCCGCAGTTGTTGTGACAGGGCCTCGGCGTGCCGGCAAAACCACTCTTCTGCGCAGGCTGTTCCCGAAAGCCCGCTATGTGCTGCTCGAAGACCCCGACATTCAGGCACGCGTACGCAGCGATCCCCGCGCATTCCTTGACGCGCTGCGCCCTCCAGTCGTCTTCGACGAGATCCAGAACACCCCCGAATTACTGGCCTACGTCCGTACGGTTATCGACACGGGCCCACGGCGGATGGGGCAATGGCTGTTCATCGGGTCCCAGGAGGCTCCGCTGATGCAGGGCATCAGCGAATCGATGGCGGGCCGGGCTGCCATCCTCCAACTCCTGCCTTTCAGCCTCGCAGAAACCAAGAAAGTGAACCTGTTACACGGGGGATTCCCAGAGGTGCTCGCCCGGCCCAAGGCTCGTAGCCTTTGGTTTGCCTCCTACTTGCAAACGTACTTAGAGAGAGATGTCCGGGCGATTACAAATGTCAGGGACTTGGTGACATTTCGCCGTTTTCTCGCTCTTCTGGCGAGTCGTCACGGCCAGATTCTGAACAAGACCGACCTTGCTGCACCGCTCGGGGTCAGCGTTCCAACGATTGGCGACTGGCTGCACATCCTCGAAATAACAGGCCAGGTCATTCTGGTGCCGCCGTATTTCGAAAACTTCGGGAAGAGACTCATTAAGTCGCCGAAGGTGTACCTGGGTGATTCCGGCCTCGCCTGTTACCTACTGGGCCTGACATCATCGGCTGAGCTTGAGCGGTCGCCATTCCTAGGCCCCTTGTTCGAAGGCTTCGTCGCAGCAGAGATACTCAAAAGCCAAGCCGATCGTGGGATGCGCAAGGACCTCTATTATTTTCGGGATCAGCAAGGTCTGGAAGTAGACTTTCTTGTTCCACGTCCTAACGCCAGGCTGTGGCTGGTAGAAGCGAAAGCCGCGAAGACGGTCCGCCCGCCCATGGCATCGCCCTTGACCTCTCTTCAGCGAGCGTTGCAAAAACGAGCAGGAAGATTGATCGTGGTCCATCTTGAGTCGCGCCTACAAGTACCTACATCGGCGATTGCTAAAGGAGTTGAGGCACTGGACCTAGGCCAATTTGTCGTTGAACTCTTATCGGCTCGATGAATTGCAGTCTTGCCGGCCAACACCTCGCCAAGGTCCCGACATTGTTCACATCGCACTGATCACAAGACTGTGGCAGCACACGTGTGGGTTCAAAAGGGACAGCTCTACCCGACGGCATCGTAGACTTACTCAAAGCTGCCTTCGTCCCGCTCTCCATGTTTGGACAAGACTTGATGCCGCATAGTCCGGAATTCGGCATAGTGGCGGCTATGCCGAATTCGGCATGACCGTCACACGTTCTCAACGTTGCTTAAGGGCAATGGGGAAGACGTCAAAGTTGCACAGGAACTATTGAGGCACTCAACGGCCAAGATGACACTGGACACGTACACGCAGGCTCTCAATCCGCAAAAGCGCGCGGCGCAGAGCAAAGTGGTCGGGATGATCAGGCCGAAGCCAGGTTGTACCGTCGTTGTACCGCGAGTTTCTGGGGAAATCCCGGTAACTCAATGATTAGATTTGGCGTCCCCGACGGGATTTGAACCCGTGTTACCGCCGTGAAAGAGATACTCACAATCGTAACTAATTGAAACCAGAGGCACGGATCGCAATCGTTAGAGCTCGAAGGAAAGCTTTGGAAGTCTTATCGAACCCTTATCGAACCCTCGCGCAAGTGTCATTGCGCCTGGTTTCCGGATTGCCCGTGATCCGCCCAGAATTTGAAACCTGGGAATCGCGTCGTAAACGTGGGTAGCGCAGATCTTCGTGTTAATTACTGATAAATTCCATAATGCGAGTACTTCTTGCGAAGCTCATTTACCTCAGCTTTCGACAGTGGGACGACAGGCGAACCTTTGGGAACCGAAATGGCTCGCATATATTCTTGGAATCCTGGCGCTGACCACACATCAATATGGGTTAAGCGCTCCTTCCCGATATTCTCCATGCCAATCCATGTGTCGCGCGGGATGAATACAACTGCGCCGGCGCGCGCTTCTTGCACCTTGTCTCCGAGGGTTACACGTCCAGTTCCGCTTTGAATAAAAATCAGCTCATCGGCGTGGGGATGACGATGGATGGGAATTCTATCTCCCGGTGCCATGTCCTCTGTCACCACCGCCATATGTTCGGAGCCGCCGTTCCTGGGATCAATCTTCACAGTGAACGTCACACCGGGTCGCGTTCGGAACTCTCGCTGTTCGCCTTCATCTGCTGCCATGATAAGGGGAGTCGGTTTGGGAGCCGAGATTGACTGCTCAGCGGAAGTCTGCCGTGCTACCAGAGCCCCGCAATACCCAATCGATAAAACCCCAATCGCCAACAGGACAGATCGCATGAACACCTCCTAGGCTTGATTCTAGCGCCCGCGCACATTGCCCTTGCTGACTATTCTTCCATTCCTGTTCCTGCAGTGGCGTTTAGCACAATGCAGATACTCTCGCCTCCTAATCAACGGTCGCACAAACCAGGGCAACTCGCGTGGCGCAACCTCGCGGCCCAGCCACGAAATGGTTCCGAGGTCGAGATGATCTAGACGTGGCGAGCGAATTCATCCGTATGTTGCGCGAGCTCCGATGAGAAATGGCGGGTACGACGGGACTCGAACCCGCGGCCTCTGCCGTGACAGAGCAACAACGAATCGTAACTTATTGAAATCGAACGGTGTCGGCAGACACAGTTTGGTACAAAAAGCGCCCTGAGTCACTACTATCGTCCCCTTAATGTACCCGAATTGTGTTCGCTGCAAGTTTGTTTTTCAGCGTCTGAGAACTCCGCTGCCGGTCCCGTAGATGTGAAATTGTCAATTGCCCCGAGTCCTCACGGACGAACGCGGATGATCGTCTTTCCCTTGATCCGCTCAGTCGGGTTGAAGGCGGCAACCGCATCGTCGAGGGCAGCCACCTTGCCGATGTTCGTCCGCAGTCGACCATGCCGCACCCGCTGGACGACGTCATTCAATTGGGCGCGATCGGCTACGACAACGAAGTCGATAGTCAGGCCATCTGAGGGCCGCGCCTTGGTCGGGCCGGTGACGGTCACCAGCGTTCCTCCGGCGCGAATCAGGCCCGCAGACCGCTTCCCGATGTCGCCGCCGATGACATCGAAAACCAGATCGACTTCGCCGACGTCTTCGAGTGCGTCGTTATCGAGGTCGACGAACTCCTGTGCGCCGAAGTCAAGAGCCGTCTGACGGCCGCTAGCGCGCCCGGTGCCGATGACGTACGCGCCGGCCTCACGTGCGAGCTGGCTCGCCATCGAACCAACTATGCCGGCCGCACCGTGCACGAGGACGCTCTTCCCCGCGTAAAGGCGGCCGTGCTCGAACAGCGCCTGCCACGCGGTCAGGCCCGGCATCACGAGGGCCGCGCCCACCGTGAAGTCAACGTCGCCCGGCAGCGGTGTGAGGTTGCGTGCCTCGACGGCTACATACTCCGCCAGCGTGCCATCGCGATACCAGTCCGTGAGGCCGAACACCCGCTGTCCAATCGACAGGCCTGTCGTGCCATAGCCGAGAGCGGTGATCACTCCGGCCAGTTCGTGTCCGGGGACTGAAGGCGTCCGGTCACGGCCGACGCGATCGGTCCAGGTCGATGGCCACGTCAGCTCATCCCCGGTGAATCCCGATGCATGAATTTGAACAACGACGTCGTTTATTGCCGCCTGCGGCTGGGGCCGCTCCACCAGCTTTACCCCGGCCGTTCCTGCAGCCTGATTCGTCACCACAATCGCCTTCATCGGTCACCTCCCTGTGTCGTGCGTTTTTCGCCCATGCGTGTACCGGCGTGGAAGCTGGCACGCTCCCTCCTCGCTAATGTGTCTAAGTGGTCTCGAGTGAAGAAGCTCAACTCGCCTTCGCACGGTCTGTGTTGGTTTCATTGTCGTCCACCCCGAACAATGGAAGGTACCGGCCGAAGTTCAATTCGAAATCGCTCCGAACCCCGTAACCGATATTACGAACTTTCGCACGGCGCGCCTGCGCACCTGGCAAGGCCAGCAGTGGGAAGAATAAGTCGTTGCTCGACTGAAGTTCGGTAGCTGTCGGCATCCCGAACCGATTGACCTGAGCCTTCGCTGCGGCCAGCGTTTCACGGTCGAACGAGGCCAGACGCCGGACGAGAGTATTGACAAACGAGTCGAGGTCGTCATCGTCCAGCGCGCGATTTACCCAGCCATAGCGCTCGGCGATATCAGCGTCGAAGTCGTCACCGCTGAGGACTATCTCAAGTGCCCGCGAGCGGCCGACCAAACGGGGGAGCCATTCCAGAGCTCCGCCGCCCGGGACCAGTCCGACGCCAACCTCGGGGTTGCCGAATACCGCGCTTTGTCGGCTGGCGAAGCGCATATCGCAAGCGAGCACGAACTCGTTACCAATACCGCGCGTGCGCCCGCGAATTTTGGCGATGCTCACGACTGGCGTGGACGAGAGGCGCAGCACAAATTCGCGCCAAAGGCCTAGCACCTCTGGCCGTTCAGCTGCCTTGGCTACGTCGAGATGGGCGATGAAAAAATCGGGATTCGCCGACTGGAACACTACGACCTTCACGGATGGGTCGGCCTCGAGGTCGGTCATTAGCGCTCCCAATTCGACGATCGTTGTGGGAACAAACATGTTGATCGGCGGGTTGCTGAATTCAATCGTCCACCGGCCCGGATAGGTGCGGTCGATGTTGAACTGCGAAGCCTTGACTTCATACGTCGCATTTGCCATTTCCTTCTCTCCTCTGAGTTCATACTGAACCGCCTAGTCGTTCATACCCCGGGTCTTCCACGAGTTGCTTTACAAGAATGAAAACAATTCGAGCGCGTGCCGCTGTCGGTAACTATCACGGAATTCCGATGAGGAGGCCGCCGCTCATACCGATAGAGTGCTGGTGGCCTCCGGCAAAACTGTAGTTGTAAGTCGGTTCGAGGAACCAGCCGAAACGGTGTTTGCCGGTCGGCCAGAACATGAAGTCTCCCGCTATCTCTCCAGAGATGGAGTTGGTCGATTTCCCATTCTGTCTCAGGTGGACCCATTCGGGACCGACGCCCACCATGAACTCTGCCTTGCGCGATATGGTCCACGGCTTCTTGAAAAGTAGGTCGGTGTCCCATTCCGTTGACTCGTGAGTGTAGAAGCGCGACACGCCTGCCTCAATCTCCAGCCAGTTTTCTACGGGTGTTACCTCCGCTGCAAGATTCGGCGCGAACGTTGCCGCGCCTCCGCTGAGGTTCCAGCTAGTTGCTGCGCCAAGCTCAACAATGACGATGGCGTCTTTGTCCTGAACGGGTTTTTGAGGATCGCTACAGGAAGCATTGGAAGAAGTCTGCCCGTCAGCAGGCGGACACAACAAAAGAAACAGGCATGCTCCTGTGAACGTAAACACGTATAGACGCATTGACGTCTCCTGAGTGAGTTGTGCATTCCAGCATCGGCGCTGAATGTGCGGCTTGCTCTCGCCGCAAGTGCGCAGCGTTAGGAACGCGACTCCCCGCTGACTTCCGGTTTGCCCTGTAATTGCGAGTCGTTGCTCAGAAACACCTCTAAGACATCGCCGCCGGCGGCAAAGTTCCTCGGTAGTGCGTACTATAGGAGAGCCTCTGGCATAGAAGCTCTCCTGTTTCTTTGCGATCAGCTAGCTAGCTTTGGCGAAGGTCACATCTGATTTCGTCGCAACTGGCCGCACTGATCTGAAGCCCGCGCGAACCTCTTCTGAAAAAAGCTTCGGCTGTTCCCATGCGGCAAAGTGCCCGCCCTTGGGGAGTTTGTTGAAGTGAATGAGCTTGGGATACGCCTTCTCTGTCCAGCTCTGCGGGGCCGGATAGAGTTCGTCGGGAAAGACGCTTACAGCCACGGGGATGTTGACGCCCTTGGCGTTGAAGTACCCTCCCTTGCCCCAATACTCCCAATAGAGCCGGGCGCCGGAAAGCGCCGTGTTCGTCAACCATGTAATTGTGATGTTGTCGAGAATGTCGTCGCGAGTGAGGCCTTCGGATTCTCCAGCGAAGGCGCGAGAGATGAGCTCGTAGCTGCGCGCGTCGTGATCAAGAAAATAGGCCGCAAGGCCGACAGGGGAATCTGCGATTCCGTAAAGCGTCTGGGGTCGCAGCCCCATCTGGAACCCGTACGCGATTCCCTTTTGATATACAAACTGAACACGTTCGTAAGCGACCTTTTCATCGGCTGATAGACCCGATGGCGCCGGCTTCCCGGAAAAAGCCGCCTGGTCAATCTCGGCCGGAAAAATGCCAGGCATATTGGTGTGAATGCCGAGCAACTCCGGAGCTGCATGCACGCCCATCAGATCTACGATGACCGCGCCCCAGTCGCCGCCCTGCGCAACAAATTTCGTGTATCCGAGACGCTTCATCAGCGTGACCCAAGCGCGCGCGATGTGATCCGGGTCCCAGCCGTGTGTACTCGGCTTTCCGGAGAATCCATAGCCCGGTATCGACGGGATCACCACATCGAAAGCGTCCGACTCGCTCCCGCCATGGGCGGTGGGATTGGTCAGCGGATCGATAATCTTCATCTGTTCGATGATCGAGCCGGGCCATCCGTGTGTAACGATCAGCGGTAACGCATTTTCATGTTTTGAGCGGACGTGAATGAAATGAATGTCCAGTCCGTCGATCTCCGTGATGAAATTCGGTAGGGCGTTGAGTTTTGCCTCAATCTTGCGCCAGTCGTACTCTGTCGCCCAATAACGAGCGAGCGCTTGAGTCGTAGCGAGCTGCACGCCTTGCGATGCATCCGTGACCGTTTCTGATTCCGGCCACCGTGTGTTGTTGATGCGCCTGCGCAATTCGGTGAGTTCCGCTTCTGGAATACTGACTTCCTGAAACGGACGAATTGCGTTCTTATCAGCTGTCTGTCTGCTGCCTTTTTGGGTCATGGTGTCCTCCTTGCACGATTGGACTCGGTGCGATGAGGCGATAACACCAGAAGCAAGGAGCCGAAGCAATTAGACGATGGTATCGGCGAGACCTTGGTATCGCATCACAGAGACTATGGTCGTAGTGGTTGTCCTATTTTTGGGGCATCGATTGCGCTTGTGCAATGACCACGCAATTGCCAGGACCGATACAAAAGTATTGGCCATACCATCGTCTAATTGTTCCTTCGGCGCCCTTCTGCTTTGATAAGCGAACGATACGGATTCAAATCTGCATCTAGAACTTACGAAGCCTTCGGAGGAAAATGTATGTCAAGCAAGACAGAGGTCGCCATTGACGCACGGTCATCGAATCCTCTTGATGTCGTGCCAGACGAAATACCATTTGATGTGCCTTATGGGCTTCCGATATCACTAGACCGAGCCGAGGCGGTTATTCATGCCGCTGTGGCAGAGGCCAAGAAGCGGAACTGGAAGATGAACATAGCCGTGGCCGATTCCGGTGGTAACCTGGTCGCCTTTCAACGGATGGACGGCGCGATGCTTGCCTCCATTCAGATTGCGGAACACAAGGCACGAGCAGCCGCAACCTTCCGGCGTCCAACCAAAGTCTTCGAGGACGGCATCAACCTTATGCATCTCAACTATCTGCTCGCGTTCGATGGGGTCATCGCGTCTCGGGGCGGCATTCCACTGATCGAGCAGGGGGCGATTATCGGCGCAATCGGTTGTTCGGGAGGCACGGATTCCCAGGACGAAATCGTCAGCAAGGCGGGCGCCGCAGTGATTAAGCAACTCCCGGAGAGAAATAATTGATCCAGATCCTGAGAAAGCTTGCGAAAGGCCACAATGGTGCGAGGCCACGCCTCGCACCTTGCGGTGCCTAATTACGAATGCCGCTAGTGGCTCAATAACACTGTGCTGACCCAAATCCTTCTTCGTCTTTTCCCGTGGTCGCGTCTCTCGACCGCCGGCACTCATCAAAACCTACCATTAAAGAAAGAATAGACGCTGTCGAGCCTGTTCAACATCCTATGTCAGGGGGTGCAGCGAACAAGGTGAACACGAGGACGATCGACAAATACATTGCGGAGCCCGTCGTTACAGGCTCCGCAAGATGTGGGCTTGGTTAAGGGCCACGTTTCGTTTTCTTCTGAGGAGTTGAGAACAGCGTTGACTTCGGGCCTAGCGATGAATTTGGTCCAGGTAGTACCCTAGCCGATTTTCGACATCCCCTGGCTTGTGGAAACCGCGATCCATAAGCGCTTTGATCGCATTCTGGGCGGCGAGTCGCCCGAGCGAAGCGATGCAGGCATCCCACCCGGCGCCGAGCTCCACCTCCGGCGGCAGGCTGGTGTTGACGAGGCGCTTGGTGTTAGCGATCGCCCATTTGTCGAATCCGGAAATCCGAGTCGCGAGTGCATCTACGAAATCGTCCAGCTCGGCGTCGGGCAGGGAGCGATTCACGTAGCCGTAGGCCTCGGCCTTGTCTCCTCTGATGTCTTCCGAGCTCAGCAGCACTTCGAGGGCGCGATTTCGGCCGATGAGTTGCGGCAGTCGGGCCATGGGGCCACCGCCGGCGACCATCCCTACGCCCACCTCCCATTGCGAGATGATGGCTTTTTCCCGACTGGCGAAACTCATATCGCAGGCTAAAGTGATTTCGCTGCCGTTGCCCGTCGCCCGGCCCCGGATGAGGGCAATTGAGGCGACTGGCAAGCGGGTCAGACGCACAAGAAAGTCCGGCCAAGGCGGCAAGCCTGTAGGACCCGCCGGCAGTGCGGTCAGGTCTTCAAGCTTGGCATCGAAATCGGCGTGATTCAGGAAGTAGTCGTCGACCGCGCTGTCAAAGACCACTACTCTGACATGCTCATCGGCCTCAAGAGCATTGATGACCTCCTGCCACTGCTTGACCATTTCCGGGCCCATCACGTTGATCGGCGGGTTATCGATCGTGACACGCCAATAGGCGGGTGACCGCCGGGCCACGCGAATCTGTTTAGCGTGTGAGTTTACGATTGTTGTGGGATTCTCCTTCGTTGCGGGTTGCGTAGGTGCGTATGCAGTCGTCATTGGGTTATCCTTCGTATTTGTTAGTCTCGGAAACCGGTTGATTAAAGCCGACAATGGCCGTCGGCCGTTAGTTCATTGGTCGCAGCAAATGCACACATTGCCCGCGACAATCTCAAGAGCATTGCAGCTTCGATCCGAGGTCGTCGCTCGGGTGAAATCCGGCGACATATAGCTCTCGCCATTCAGCCAGAACAATATGGGCCACGCAATTGGACGATGGTATCGACGATACTTTCGTATGGACTGCGTTGAAGCAGCCAAACGTGAACGAGCACCCACTGTCGCGGAATTCCCCACACCGATACGAAGGTATCGTCGATACCATCGTCCAATTGCTTTATTCCACTCATCTCTGGCTTAATCGCAATCATTCGCGACGCACGCTCATCGCGATTAAAGACTTTCTTGTGAAGGAGAACGCGCCATGCCAGAGGCTATGACGGAATCTGTGCCACAAAAACAACGAGCACGGAAGATAGAAGCACGCAGTGCCGTGGAACGTATCGCCGGTTTTACAATCGTTGCGACAGCCGTGTGGTCTCGGCGCTGTGGCCCTTTTCGCGCAAGGCCAGGGCAAGGATAAGTACTCGTTGAAATCGCCCGGTGGAATCGCCTTCTTCGACTTCAGGGGATATGAAGACTGGGCCGTCATCTCTTCTGCCCGAACCGACGAAAGGCTCAAAGTGATCGTTGGCAATCCGACCATGATCAAGGCGTTTGAGGCCGGCATTCCGGGTAACGGCCAGCCTTTCCCGGATGGCTCCATGGTCGTGAAGCTCCAGTGGACACCGAAGAAGAGCGCGGAGGCTCCCTTTGTCGTGGATGTGCCAGACGTCTTTAAGGAAGCTTTCGTCATGGAAAAGGACAGCAAGAGATTTGCAAAAAGCGGCGGGTGGGGCTACGCCGTGTTCAACTACGAAGCCACGTCCAACAAGTTCACGCCCGATCCCAAAAGCCCCTCAGACTGCGGATACGCGTGCCATACGCCAGTGAAGGCGAAGGACTACATCTTCCACCCGTACCAGAAGCGTTGAACCGCAGTCTTGAACCGGATTCAACCTGGACGTCGCTCTATATCTTCTAGAGGAAACACTATGAAGAAGATCACAGCTCCGATTCCTTTTGCTGGTTCTCAGATCGACCAAACGCGTCATGTCTGCGCATTCTTCAACAGCCTCGACGAAGAGTATCGGGTTTTGCTGCCGTTCATAAAAGACGGATTCCAGTGTGGGCATAAGGCAATGCACATCGTCAATTCGGATCAGCGTCAGGACCACCTCCAACGCCTCATTGAGGCTGGGATCGATGCGCCGGCTGCCCAGCAGAGCGGACAACTGGAACTTCGAATTAATACTGATGTCTATCTGCAGGATGGCCACTTCGATCCGGACCGCATGATCTCGGCGTTTGAGCAGTTGGCGAGCGGCAATACCACGGGAGGATTCCCTCTCAGTCGCATCTGCTGCAGGATGGATTGGTCAGCTGCAGACGAATCGCATTTGGACGATGTGATCGAGTTCGAGTCTCGTGTAAACGATGTATGGCACCGGCATGAGGACGCAGTTATCTGTACCTACCGCCTCGGGCAATTTGGCGGCGACGCAGTGATTGACATAATGAGGACTCATCCGATGGTCGTCATCGGTGGCATACTTCAGGAGAATCCCTTCTATATTCCGCCGGACGAATTCCTACAAGAATTTCGGCAGCGTCGGAGCCAAGGCGCCGGCGGTGGTCTGACATGGAAGCGCAGATCCAGGATCCAGCCCAGGAAATCAAGCGCCTTCAGCGGTGCATCAACGATCTAGTCAGCCTGCTCGCTCTGCCTGCTATCTGGCGCGGCAGTGAGCCATCTCAAATCGTTCAAACCCTTCTGGATGTACTTCTTCGTATGCTCAGCCTGGATTTCGCTTACGGGCGGTTGAGCGACGCATTTGGCGCGGTGCCGGTGGAGATTCTCCGAGTCGCCAAGGACAGCAAGATCAACCTATCGGCCCAGGAACTCCGCAATATGCTCGGCAACTCGCTGGCAGCTTATGCTCAAGGCTCTCTCGCGCAAGTGCGGGACCAATTAGGAGTTGAAGGCATTTCTATCCTATCCGCGCAGTTGGGTGTACAAGGTGAAATCGGCGTGATCGTCCTGGGTTCTAGCCGGGCGAGTTTCCCTGAGAAAACCGAAAGCCTTCTTCTGAAGGTGGCGGCAAATGAGGCATCTATCGGATTGCAAGGGGCAAGACCCCTAAGCGAACAGAAGCGGATATCCGCTGAGCTCAACGCCGAGAACCAGACGTGGCCGGTCCTTACAGAGGTCGAGATAGATCGTGTGCGGACGTATGGACGGGCGCGCCAGGTGGAGGTTGGCGAAATCCTGTATCGGCCGGGAGAGGTGGGAAGACCCTGCTTCATTCTCTTATCAGCCAGCTTGGAAATCGTTCAGCCTACTATCCAGGGCGAACGGCTGGTCACGATCTTATGCCCAGGAACGTTCACCGGCGAGGCGGGCATGATCGCAGGACAGCGAACGATAGTCATGGCCCGAGTTATACAAGCAGGTGAAGTCCTGGAGCTTCGGCCCGACGACCTTCGCCTTCTTGTGGCGCGCGATGCAGGTCTGAATGAGATCTTTTTGCGCGCGTTTATGTTGCGCAGGCTTTTGCTGATCGCCCGACAGTTGGGCAATGTCGTTGTCATTGGCTCACAGCATTCTGCAGACACGCTGCGTCTTCGGGAATTTCTGGGTCGAAATAGTCATCCATACACCTACATCGACTTAGATGTGGACGACGCTTCTCGGAATCTTCTCGACCGCTTTGCAATCGCGGCCTCCGAAATCCCGATCGTGATCTGCAACGGGGCAATCGTTCTGCGCAATCCGTCAACATCACAGCTAGCGGATCGCCTCGGACTTAACGACAATATCGACGACAAATTGCTTCACGATCTCATAATCGTGGGTGCTGGCCCGGCGGGCCTAGCGGCAGCGGTGTACGCGGCCTCGGAGGGACTGGATATTCTCCTGATTGAAAGCCACGCCCCTGGCGGCCAGGCGGGTTCCAGCTCAAGAATAGAGAATTATCTGGGATTTCCATCCGGGGTCTCTGGCCAGGAGCTCGCTACGAGCGCTACCAGACAGGCACAGAAGTTTGGGGCGAAGATGGCGTTGGCACGCAAGATTGTTCAACTCCGGTGCCAACATCGCCCCTACGAACTCGTGATGGACGATGGGACTGTCTTCTTCGCACGGACCATTGTCGTTGCGACTGGCGCTTGCTACAACAAGCCAACGACCGTGAACTTGGACCGCTTCGCCGGCCGCGGGATCCATTACGGTGCCACCCATCTGGAGGCTCAGTTGTGCGAAAACCAAGAGGTTATTGTGGTGGGCGGCGGCAACTCAGCTGGTCAAGCCGCTGTCTTCCTCTCGCAGACGGCCCGCAGAGTGTACATGCTCGTGCGAGGGGCCGACCTAGCCGAATCGATGTCGCGCTACCTGATTCAACGCATTCTCGGGAATCCGTCCATCGAGTTGCTTTACAATTCGGAACTAACCGATCTTGAGGGCGAGAACGGCCTCGAAGAAGTGAGTTGGATCAACAAGCAGACCGGGCGGGTGCGTTCGGCACCGGTCCATCATCTCTTCATCATGACCGGTGCCTCGCCCAACACCGACTGGCTGCGAGGCTCCGTCGCTCTCGATGAGAAGGGCTTTATCCTAACTGGACGCGATGTGCCGGTGGCTGTTGAACCAGATCGGGATCCTCCCTGGCCTCTTTCGCGTCCGCCTCAGATGCTAGAAAGCAGCCTCCCAGGAGTATTTGCTGTAGGTGACGTCCGCGCTGGAAGCGTTAAGCGGGTGGCTGCGGCCGTTGGCGAGGGATCTACTTCCGTAAGTATGGTACATCGAGCTCTTGCCGAACTTTAGTTCACATAACTATTTTCTTTCGCTAATGACTGCCGCGCGCCTGTCCTCTTGGTTACCTGACTGCGCGATCAATCCTCTCGAACTGCAAATTACGCCAATACTCTCGCCCTGTTCGCACATATACGAAAGTATCGCCGATACGAAGGTTCAATTGTTTTCGGTTTCTTCTTCCGGCTTAATTGAGGACGAGTGAAGAGCGCTTAGGGACACGGGTATGGTTCCCGAATTGACTAGAAAAAGACGTCGGCACATCGGAAGAACTCTGTATTATCTCGTAGACATTCTGTGCACGTCATTGGTTGCTCGAAGTCAGGATACCGAGCAACAGCTGCAACAACTGAAACAGCAATTGACAGCGTTCGAGCAAAGAATCTCCGTATTGGAGCAACAACTCGAAAAAGAAAAGGAAGCCAATGGGCAAAAGGCTTTCAGCAGTGAACAAGCCCAAAAAACACCGCAGTCAGCAAAACCATCCATTGTGCAGAGCCCTGAGAAATTCCCAAAATCCGTGTTCGAAGACGCGAATCAAGTCGGAGCTAAATTTCAAGGTCAGCTGCCATCCGAGCCTTCCTACGACCTTCTCCAAGAAGCCGACAGGAGGATCGCGGAATTACAAGAACGGGTGGGCTCTTTTGAATTTCATGGGTACTTTCGCTCAGGCTTCGGACTAAACAGCGTAGGCGGACAACAGGTCGCTTTTGAAGCGCCTGGGGCGCAAGCGAAATACCGTTTGGGAAATGAAACGGAGACGTACACAGAATTGATCTTTGTCAACAACTGGGTGAATCCGGATCAGGATTCGGACAGGGCGTGGTTCAGGAGCGAATTGACGGTCGAGGCCAACACATCGGATTCCGAAAACTATGGTCCTACTGCCGGCTCTGGTGCTGATCAATTTCGTCTCCGGGAGGCGTTCGTGCAGGCGGGAAAACTCTTTGAGAGCCAGCCGAACGCCAAGTTCTGGGCTGGCGAGAGATATTATCGTCGCCAGCACATCGATAGCGACGATTTCTTTCCTTTGGATATGAGCGGTTACGGTGGTGGTGTTGAAGATGTTGACCTCGGATTTGGCAAGGCCGCGGCTGCCTTTATCGGAGTAGCACGACCGGATGTGGCCACGCAGAATGGCAACCTCGCAACGAGGCATATTGATGCGACGGTGTATGACGTGAAGGGACCACTAGGCTTATGGGGCGTGTGGTTTGATTTTGCAACTTCAAAGGGTGGTCAAATCAGATCTGCATCGGAGTCGAATTCAACCAACCTTACAACCGTTCCTTCCTCCAACGGCTATGCATATGGGATCCGTCATCAGCGACTAGAGTGGCACGGCGGCTATCACACGTTCCTGATTCAATACGGCACAGGAGCTGCAAGCAACTTCAGCGGTCCTGGTATCGGGACAACGATTCCAACTCCTTCAATCGAGACAGCTAGGTCAAAGCAGTTTCTGGCGACCGAACAGATTGTCCTCCAGCCAAATGACAAATTTGCCGTTATGCCCATCTTCCTTTTTCAGCGACTGAGGAACTTAGGCACAAACAATCGCTGGATGCAATGGGTGTCATTCGGAGCGAGGCCACAGGTCTTCCTCACCAAACATTTTTCTTTGACGGGTGATTGTGGATTCGATCATACGAGTGTTCCCGGCTCTTACGAGGGTTGGTTGCGCAAATGTACCTTCGCGCCACAAATTGGAGCTGACAGACAATTCTTCGGACGACCTGTACTGCGGGCGTTTGTCACATACGCGAATTGGTCGAATAGTTTTCGCGGCCTTGTAGGGGGAATTCCATTTGAGAATCAAACGAATGGGCTTACCTACGGCGTCCAGGTTGAGCACTGGTGGTAAATGAGGAGCTTTACAATGAATGCATTGAATACACCGCTGTTCTTTACGTTCAAGCGCAATTGGCTTCTCTACATCTGTGAAGCGACCGAGCTTGCACTTTTCATGCTGTCCGCTTGCACGTTTACAATCTTTTTCTTCGATCCCTCCTGGCCCGCTTCGCACTGGTTTCCAAGCGCGATGATTCGCCGGGCCCTGATGAGCATCGCAATGGGGATCACCGCAGTTCTGATCATCCAATCCCAGATGGGCAGGCGGTCGGGAGCCCACTTTAATCCGGCCATTACGCTCACCTATTTTCGTCTTGGGAAGATCAAATTGTGGGATGCCGTATTCTACGTATTCTTCCAATTTATAGGCGCAGTCTTCGGAGTGGCCGTCGCGGCGACTATTTTCGGCAGCAGTCTGTCCAGGCCTTCGGTAAATTACGTCGTTACAATTCCCGGACGATACGGCACTGCGGCTGCATTCTTCGCCGAATTATTCATGGCTTGCGTGCTCATGACACTTGTTCTGCTGCTTTCCAACCGTGTGCACCTTGCTACTTATGTCAGTTATGTCGTAGGGGGACTGATCGTATTTTGCGTCTTCGTCTTTGCACCCGTTTCAGGATTTAGCATTAACCCGGCACGCACTACGGGGTCTGCCTTCTTTGCAGGCGTATGGACAGCGGGATGGCTTTATTTCGTCGCGCCGTTGTTAGGAATGTTCGCAGCAGCGGAAGTCTATGTACGCATCAACGGCCGCGATCGTGTTCTTTGCGCGAAGCTGCATCCTGACTCTGCGTTTCGATGTCCATTTGTTTGCCATTTTCCTGGACATGGACATGCGTTTCACGCGGATGCCGAAGACATCACACCGTTAGCCCATCGAGTCGATACGCCGTAGAGGGATATTCGTCTTCACAGCCGTAAGACTGCCGATGGATCTACTGGTTGTGTCACGTATCACGTACTTACTATCGCCAGTGGAGTGGACAGGGGACGCGCAGACTTGACCTGGGGCCTATCGATTCACCTCAGTAACTTGCCGGCGAGCCAGTAATCGACACTGAACTTTCCCGGACCGGAGCAAAGCAGCCATATGAAGAAGAGCACGTACAAGACTTCCGGAAGGTACAGGAAATCGTCGAGCCAGCTAAGACGCGAAAGTCCTTTAGGCAGGGTGGAAAGCGCGCTGGTTATGACGGCCACAGTCATATCGATCAATAAAGCCACGCAGGCCAGGCTCGAAAGAAACCCCACGGTCAGCAAGGATCCGCAAACGAACTCGACTCCCGCCACGAAATAAGCTGTCTGGTGGGGGAACGGGACGTTGGCCTGAACGAGCGTTTCGTAAACAGGTTTCGTCCCGCCGACGACAAACAATTTGTTTGCTCCGGAGATGGCAAAGAACAGCCCGATTGAAACCCGTACCAGCAGGATGGCATATTGTTCCACATCACCGCTGCCCTGCAGCGCAAACTGGACCAACCGTTTCCAATCCATGTCTAGTCCCTCCATCAAAGGGAAGCGCCTCTCCAACTAGCGAGGAAATATTCGCATCAGCGGTTGACGTAAATCATGGCTGCGGGAATCCGAACATCAACCACGACTGATTGGCTGCCCAATGCGGGTATAGGTCCGTCATCTGATCGAACAGCTCCTGCTCGGACGTCGCGGTTTTCTGCACTCGATCGAAGTCCTCAAGGTAACGCTTGGTGTCCTGAATCGTCGAGGGAGAGTCGGGCGCGCCAGTCTTCTTGTGTCCTGCGACGACCATCGTCGGGTTCAACGCCGCTAACCGGTCTAGCGCCGCGATCCAATTCTTTCGGCTCTCGGGGGTGGTGTCGCCGACGTAGATGCGGCATTGGTTGTATACAACGTCGCCAGCGACGATCAGGCCGATCGATGGGACGTGCAGAGACGTCGAATCGGGACTATCGGTGCGGCCCTGCTCGATAATACGCAATTCATTGTCCTCGAGAGTAAACGTGTCATGCTCATAGGGCTCAGGTGGAATCAGCTTGGTGGCCACTCGCCCAGGAAAGAGCCGCCTGGCTAACCGCTCCACCGTGGGAGTGAAAGACATCTGCATGGCGGTCACTGTCTTGCGTGTTGCTATCGCCCGAGCGCTCGGGAAACGGTCGAGCAGAATGCTCAGACCGTAGAAGTGGTCGAAATGGGCGTGCGTTATATAGATGGTCTCCAAGTTACGGTTGTGCAGAGCGACCCAATCCGCGAGAGCCTCGGCCTCAGCCACTGTCCCCATTGCGTCCACCAGCACCGCGTCGTACTCTCCGAAGATTAAAGTCGAAGTGATCGGGTCAAAACCGAGCGCTTCGCCGAAGGGCTTTGGCCGCTCACCGACCATAGTCTTTCCCGGGGCGGTAAAAACGTTCACACTCAGCGTGTTCGACGCGACCGGCGCGGTCGCGCGCGTGGTCTCTTTTCCATTTGTGCGGTCCATCTGGTACCCCTTTCGATGTCAGAGCGAGAGACTGTTCAAAGCAAAATCGGCAGAAGCGCGAGGACGCTGTTGGACGAACGTGTCGATCAATACAGCAGCCCGGAAGGTCCCAAACGAACATCCTCAACATTGAAATCCGCATCCCATCCGGGCCAGCGTTAACCGTAAGTCAGGTCGGTGCTCTGTCCGACTTCGATGATGTAGCCGTCAGGATCGCGGATGTAGCAGCGTATCTCGCCGTACTTTGGAATCGGCTCCGTGATGAACTCGGCTCCTCGACTTTTCCATAATTCGTAGCACGCTTGAATATCCGCGACGCGGAAATTCATAAAGCTATTGATGTGATTCGGGTCGGGGACGCTGAGCGTTACCGTCGGCTTATCCGGGGTCGGTCCGCCTCCAACGTTCAGAATCATCCAGATATTCGCAAGCTGAAGGTACGGAGGCGCGTTGCCGTCACCCATGGTCAGAATGCGAGCGCCGAAGACCTTTTCGTAGTAGCGAGCCGATCGCTCGACGTCGGCGACGGTGAGAAAATGCGCGATGCTGATCCCCTCCCGCGGGGGCATCTCATAGCTCTTCTGTTCGATTTGTACGCGTTCATGATGGCTCCTTTTGTTACCCGATACCGTTGTTCAATAACCAGCCACATCGACAACGGCTTTGGAAAAGGCTTCCGGCGCCTCTTGCGGCAGGTTGTGCCCAACGCCACCTTCGACAAGCCTATGCTCATATTTTCCGGAGAACTTTTTTGCATACGTGCTCGGGTCAGGGTGGGGCGCACCATTCGAATCGCCTTCGAGAGTGATCGTTGGCACGTTAATGGATGGTCCTTGGGCAAGCTGCTTTTCAATGGTCCTCGTATCTCGATTCACCGTCAGCTAGTCCAAGCCGCCATCTGTAGTTATGGATCACAATGGCAACGTGATCGGAATTGTCGAAGGACGCCGCGCTTCGATCAAAGGTGCCGTCGTCAAACCTCCATTTCGGCGAAGCGAGCTGCCAGATGAGCTTGGCAAAATCGTGCCTATACTTCTCATAACCGGCGCGACCGCGCTCGGTAGCGAAGTAAAACTGGTACCACCATTGGAGTTCTGCCGATGGAGGCAGCGGTAGTTTGCCTGACGCAGGGCTGCCGATCAGATAACCGCTTACCGAAACCATCGCCTTGCAGCGCTCCGGCCAGAGCGCCCCGATAATGTTGGCCGTCCGCGCTCCCCAATCAAAACCGCCGAGGATTGCGTTCTCGATTTTGAGCGCGTCCATCAAAGCGATGATATCCATGGCCATCGCCGACGGTTGTCCATTTCGAACCGTTTCATTGGATAGAAAACGCGTCGCACCATAGCCGCGCAAATATGGCATGATCACGTGGTAGCCCGCCGATGCCAATCGCGGAGCAACATCGACGTAGCTGTAGATGTCGTACGGCCAGCCATGCAGGAGAATTACCGGGTTGCCGTTAGCCGGACCAGCCTCGGCATAACTAATATTCAGGAGGCCGGCGTCAATCTGCTTCAATGAAGAAAATGATGTGTTTTGAGCCGTTCCTGTCCTGGCGATAGTCGGCTCATCTCCGCGATTTGCGAACAGCGGACTGGCGAGCAGTGCCGCTCCGGCAGAAATACCAGCCATTTCCAAGAGATGGCGCCGCGATATTTCAGCTGATCCTGTTGGCTTCACGTTAAGCCTCCTAAATTGGTTCGATTGTCTCGTGCCTACCAGCGTCCGGCGTGGGAACCACCATCTACGTGGAGTACTTCTCCAGTTATTTGATTTGCCTCTGCCAGATAAAGAACGGCGTCGACAATATCTTTTATCTCGACGATTTGTCCCATTGGCTGGGACGCTTTTAGAAAGTCTTTGGAATCGTTCTGATGCAGCGTCGAATCCACAACGCCCGGCGCAACCGCATTGAAGCGGATACCTTCTTTTGCGTATTCAATCGCGAGATGCCGAGTGGCAGTGTTCACGCCGCCCTTTGTCATCATCGAAGCTGCGGCATGTATGCTGGCGACCGGTTGATCGGCGAGCGACGCGGTAATGCTGACCACGTTTCCCGATTTCTGCTTGAGCATCTGTTTCACCGCGAGCTGAGTCATATAAAGAAATCCCAGCAGGTTAGTCGAGAACAAGGCATTGAAGTCTTCAGTGGTAAAGTCCGTAAAGGGCTTAGTGCGAAAGATTCCGGCGTTATTCACCAAAACATCAATGGTTCCGAAGTGCGTGATCGCCGCCTCGACAACTTGCGCCGAAGTCTCCTGCTTACCAATATCACCATCGATGAGAATTAGACCGGGTGAAGCAGCCAACGATTGAGTGGCATTGAGGGACGTTCCGACTACGTTATATCCGTTCTTCACGAACGCCTCGACCAAACCGGCGCCGATACCTTGCGATGCTCCAGTGACGATCGCTGTTTTCTTGTCTGGCATAGTTACTCTTCTCAATGGGAAGGACCGACAAAGCCGCGGACCAGTTCGGCTATCTCGTCGGCGGCCGTGTCCAACGCGAAGTGCCCGGCTTCCAACACGTGAATGTCGGCATTCGGCACGTCCTTGCGGTAACGTTCTGGTTCGCCGAGATCAAATGACAGGTCATACTTGCCCCATATCACCAGTAGGCGAGGCTGCTTCTCGCGCATCCAGGCCTGCCATTTCGAGTAGGCATCCACGTTAGTGCGATAGTCATAGAACAGGTCGCTTTGAATCTCAGCCTGGCCGGGTTGATTTAGAAAGTAAAACTCGTCCGTCCAAAGATCTGGATCGTAGCGGTTCACGTTGGGATCGTTTCCAAGATGGCGCGTGCGTGTGGTCGCGAGCGACAGGAGATTTGTCCGCAGAGCGTTTTCATTCGCAGCACGATCGGCCCAGAAAGCGCGCCGCGTTTTCCAATTCGCCCCCAACCCTTCGTTATGCGCGACGGCATCCTGCACAATAAGAGCCTCAATCCGCTCTGGATGCGCCAGTGCCATGCGAAATCCCACCGGCCCGCCGTAATCTTGCATGTAAAGGGTGTAGTGCGACAATCCGAGCGCCTCGGTGAAGTGATTCATGATCTCGGCGTAATGATCGAATGTGTATGCGAACTTCTTTGGGTCAGGCCAGTCACTGTGTCCGAAGCCTGGGTAATCCGGTGCAATCAAGTGATAGCGATCGGAGAGTCGAGTGAAGAGCGGCTCGAACATGCGTGAGGAGGAGGGGAGTCCGTGAAGGAGGAGAATCGTTGGCGCATTCTCCGCACCAGCCTCTCTGTAAAAAATCGACAGACCGTCGACTTGAATGGTGCGATAGGAAGTGGGGTAATTCATCGAAGATGCCTTTCCTTGAGCCAGGCCTAAGAGCTGAGATGATCCCAGTCCAATAATCACAACCCATACAAAGCGCAAGCGTCGGCGCAAATCAGCGAACTTGAAAACATTCATCGTCCCAGCTCTCTTCCTTCGACTTCAGCTTGTCAGAACTATGGGGATTGGATTTGGCCGCTCATCATTCACCGCACTGCACCTCTACGACACGACCTCGAAGAATTATTTCCAGTTCGACCGGCACACCGAGCGGAAGACTGGCGACTCCATACACCAAGCGGCAGGGATTCTTTTCTTTACCAAAGACGTTCTGCAACAACTCTGACGCGCCATCCGCTGCTTTTGGTTGATCGCGGACATCTCCCACAGTCGCCACCGAAACGCCAAGCCGGACAACACGCGTTACCCGATCGAGCGATCCGAGATACTGGCGAGCCACGGCAAGAGCGTTGAGAGCCGCAAGCTGAGCTGCCTGCCGACCGGCTTCGACATCGAGTTCTGCCCCTACGCGACCAACGAACTTCGCATTGCGGCCTTCCGTGGGAAGCATCCCGGTCAAGAACAGAAGGTTGCCTGTCTGCACGGCTTCCGCGTAGATTCCAAACGGTTCGGGCGGTGCGGGAAGGCTGATGCAAAGATCCCCTAGTCGTCGCTCTGCTCCAAACTGCCCGGAATCTTGTTGCATCTCAAACGATTTGGTCATTCACGCCTGCATGCATAAAGCTCCTTTCCTTCAATCCCGCACGCTCTCTAAGACGATTTAGCTACGATGAACGCATCACAACAAAAGAATGGAAGAGAAACAATTGGACGATGGTATCGGCGATACTTTCGTATTAGTCGGTTTTGTCAGAGATTTCTGACGATACCGCGCCGCATCGATCCGTCTTGCCAATCGGGCTGAGGCGGCGATCGTCACCGCCCGCCAATCCCTGGCGGTTGATCGAGGCGGGGCATCCATTATCTCCGCTTCATCGAGCCAGTCTTCTGTCGATGCCTGGGCCTGCTCCGGACCAAACAATTGAGTCACGCCCCCAATGAACGATGCAAGTTCACGCTCCGCCAGATGTGTCTGATCCTCATACATTGAAGTGGAAAACGATTTGGTGTCGTCCATCTTCTGACCTCCATCAATAGTCGATACGCAAAGTCTTTTCGGTAAGTACGTCGCTTATTAAGACACGGCTCGGGGATCAGGTTCTATTGGACAAACGTATCGACGGATACCAAAGTATCGGTTGGACAATTCCCTCGGAGAGGCCCATTCTTTTCAAACGGGGTGCGCTACTCTACATCCTGTGGTGGACACGCAATGAAGAAGGCCCCGCTCCTTTTGCCGGTTCCCAACTCGACGAATCCGGCCATGTCTGTGCGATTTTCAATACCGAAGCGGAAGAGTCTTGGAGAGGCCGTGGAACCCTCACGTATCTTGCAATGCAGTCTTGATGGCGCCGAGAAGATCTGAGTCACTGAATGGTTTGAGCAGAAACCCCGCTGCACCCTGTTTGACGACTCGAGCACGAATAATGTCATCTTTTTGACCAGTGATGAATATGATTGGGATCGCTCGTCCGCGTCGCTTTAGTTCTTGATGAAGTTCCGGCCCACTCATGCCTGGCATAGATATGTCAAGGATGAGACATCTGGTCTCATCGACACAACTGGATGCAAGAAACTCTTTCGACGACGAGAATGCGCGAGCTCTAAACCCGAACTCGGTTATCAGATCGGGTAGCGACTCGCGAACAGATTCGTCGTCGTCAACGATTGAAACAAGAGGTTTGAGGCCAACGCTTCTAGCTTGGGAGCCCACAGCTGAAGGATGTACCTCTCCGCGGTCGGCGTCTATTGTGCTTTGGTACCGATTTGCCGCCGAAATCATGCGGCGTTCGTTTCAGAAGACACACTAGTCACGAGACTAGTCTGGTTGCTCGTCAACTCCACGTCCTGCCTGCGCGGAATAGAGAATGAAAAGGTCGAACCAGGACCGTCGTTTTTTGCCGCCCACAGCTGGCCTTGATGACTTTCGATAATGGACCTGCTCACCGACAATCCGATTCCCATACCATCATTCTTTGTTGTGTAGAAGGCTCCGAAGAGCCTGTCCGCGGCCTCAGGTTCGAAGCCTACTCCGACATCTTTCACGCTAAATCGCACACCATCTCTCTGATCTCGTTCCGTTCTGATAACCAAGTATCTAGGACGATCGTTGATTGTGCTCATCGCTTCTGAACCATTTCGAAGCAAGTTGAGGACAACCTGTTGAAGCTGGATGCGATCGCCTGTGACCGGAGGAAGGTCATCAGCCAGTTCTGCGCGCACCAGCACCCCGCTTCTCTGGAGTCCACTCAACGAGAGCGCAATGACTTCTCGCGTGGCCTCATTCAAGTCCACCGATTCAGTCGCAGTCTCCTTCCTATTGAAAAGCGCACGCAACCGCGTGATCACTTCAGAAGCGCGGCTGGCATCACGGATTGTTCGACGCGCCGTTTCGAGAGCACCCTCGACATTGGGGGACGTGGCGGCTAACATCCGCTGACAGGTGCTGGCGTTGGTGATAATGCCGGACAGCGGCTGATTGATTTCATGAGCGATTGATGCAGCCAATGTTCCGAGGCTCATCACTCTGGCAACGTGTGCAAGTTCTGATCTGGCCTTGTCTCGTGCCTCTTCCGACAGGCGGCGCGCCGTGACATCCTGAATCGCCGCAATGTACTCCAGTTGACCATCCCGGTCCCGGGTCGCACGAGCGACTGCTTGCAGATACTTGATAGAGTGATCAGGCATCACCAAGCGGTACTGCCATTCAAAGTCTTTACCTCCGCGCGGCGCCTCTTCGAGCATTTTTTCGTACAAAGTGAGGTCGTCTGGATGGACTCGGGTACGGATCAGTTCGAGCGTCACGGGTACTCCGACCTCAAGCTCATAGATCCGATAGAGCTGCTCTGACCAAGTGATCTCGCCTGTGGCAACGCGCCAGGAATAGCTACCTGTTTGACCGAGACGTTGGCCTTCCGCGAGGAATGCTTGGCTGCGACGTAAAGCACTCTCCGCTCGCTTTTGTTCGCTCAGATCGAGAATGAAAGCCACACCTTCTTTGCCGCCACTTTCGAAGAGGGTCCCGCCGAGCAGGACGGGGACGCGGCTACCATCTTTCCGGATGTACTCCTTCTCGAATGGGCGAAAGATGCCGGTTTCGTTTAGCTCAGCGATCGGTCCTTCGTCGGAACTCCGCCATTCGGTGGGAGTGAGGTCCGTCCACCGCACATTACCGGCCGCGAGATCCTCTTGAGTGTATTGCAGCATTTGGAGAAATGCGTCGTTGGCCCCGGTGATTGCACCTTCGAGAGTAAACATGACAATCCCGACAACGTTGGCTTCGACGAGGCGCCGGATCTTGGTTTCCAACCCACTCGCCAGTTGACGGACTTCTGATTCCGCTTTCTCCCGCTCCGCCACCTGGATTCTTAGATCCTCTATATGCGCAAGTGCTTGATAGGCCGACGAAGCAAACTTCCCGAGTGAGGCCATGATCCGGTCGTCCTCTGCGTCGAATTTCCGGCGGTCGGTGTGCATGATTCCCCATATAGTTCCTACCGCCTGACCTCCGACATAAAAAGGAACCAAGAGGCACTCTTCGGCGGCGGGACTGACCGGTATCAAATAGGGGTAACGCCGCTCGAAATGTCTGAATAAGAGGGTACGATTCTGATCGAGTACATCCCCGCAGGGGCCGAAGTTGCGCGGGGTTCCACCTCCTACATGGGGATTCCACATTCCGCAAATCGCTGGCCAATAAAACCTTTGTCCGTCAACATCCGGCTTTTTACCATCTCTCGTCAGCAAGCTAAGACCAGCCGAGTCACATTCGGTAATTTCCTGGATAGTGACAGCCAATGTCTGAAAAATAGTGCTCGGCGAGTCGGCTAGGGCGTTGGCCAGCTTTACGAGGGCGCGGTTCTCTTTTTCAAAATCGGGGGCGCGCGATGGCCGGTTCTGCAGCTCCTCGGTGCAGAGAATCGACTCAAGGGAAGCGGTGGGCACTGAGGCCCTGGCAGCGAGGTCATTCTGCGCGCTCGGTCACAGTTTCACCTCCACATAAGACGTTTAAGTCGGATCGACTAGCAAGACGGCCGTCGACACCAATCCTCGAAGTATTCACTGAGCACCTAAGCTCGTTTTCCATCGCGGTCTCCTTCGTGGGTATCTATCGGTAACGTGACCTGTTGAGGATTTCGTTATGCAGCGTGAGCTGAACTTGACAAATTAAAAGCGCGATGTGGTCCGAGCCGGGTAGCAAGGTTTACCAAGTCGGCGAAAGACTTGGCCTGCATCTTTTGCATCACCTGGCCTCGGTGTGCCTTCACGGTGATCTCACTGATGCCGAGCTCTGCCCCGACCTGTTTATTCAACAAACCAGAGACGACCAACGCCATCACTTGCCGTTCGCGACGGGTGAGTGACGCATAGCAGCTCCGGAGGATGCGCATCTCCATTTCGCGAGCAAGGGCAAGGCGGCTACGCTCGAGACTTTCCCGGATCGCCTCCAACAATTCGTTATCTTTGAATGGCTTGATCAAGAATTCGACCGCCCCAGCCTTCATGGCTTCGACGGATGTAGCCACGTCGCCGTACCCCGTAATGAATATGATCGGGATGTCAGTCCGCTCAAGAGCGAGGCGTTTCTGGAGAGCAAGACCGTTGAGGTCTGGGAGGGACATGTCAAGCACCAGACAGCTTGGAACAAGAGGTCGAGGCCGGGTGAGGAATTCTTGAGCCGAGGCGAACGTCTCCGGCTGCCAGCCTTCGCAGCGGAACAATAGTTCCAGAGATTCGCGCACGGAGATGTCGTCATCGACAACGAACACGATCGGAGTGGCATGCGAGATTGCTGGTGTCATATCCTGCTCCTCTTCTCCACCAACGTAGGCTGAAGCTGGGGCGTTTGGAAGTAACCGGCGCGTAAGTTACGGTACGTAACGACGATTTCACCCTAATCCCGCTTGGGAGCGATCGAGCGCCGGCGACGCGGGCGCTGCATGATTGAAGGCGAAATTGATATAATCCGGCCCAATAACGGATCGTGCAAGATGGGGGATCTACCCTTTGTCGCTGAATACGGACATCGTTAACCATCATCTGGATCAGGCGTTGAGTTCGCCGTTGTTTCGCAATGCCGAACGACAGTCCCGATTCTTGCGGTTCGTGGTGGATGCCGCGCTGCAGTCGCCCACAGCAAACATCAAGGAATTCGATATCGCAGTAGCTGTGTACGACCGCCGCGCGGACTACGACCCACGCACGGATCCGATTGTCCGTGTGGAAGCTGCTAGATTACGGGCCCGCTTGCGTGAATACTACGAGGTCACGCCACCCGACCGCGTTCGCATCGACATTCCCAAGGGCCGATACGTTCCCCTTTTCGTTGCGGTCGAAGTCGCGCCCGCACAGGTCGGCTCGGAGCTGTCCATACTGGTGCCGCCATTCCGTAACATCAGCGCCGATCCGGGCGATCAGAATTTCTGTGATGGGCTGACGGAGGAAGTTCTCTACAAGCTCGCTCAAGTTCCTCGATTGCGGATGATTACTCAGTCGGTAGCGACTTGGCTCGAACAAGGAGATGGGCACAAGCCCCGCTATTTACTGGAGGCCAGCGTACGGCGAGTTGGCGCGGAGATTAGGCTGACTCTCCATCTGATGGAGCTGACCGGCGGTGGATCGACGCACTTTTCCAATGTCTATCAAACCACCATAAACGACATTTTCGCCACTCAGGAGCGGCTGGCCGAGGAGATACGCGGTGACCTTTCCGCAGCCCTTCATATCGGTAATGCGGGCACCGAGAGCGTCCACTAGGGATTTCCCGATAGGTCAACATGGACTCGATCATAATCCGCCATTTGCGAGAGAGCGTTGCGCTGCTGCCCATGGAAAATTCTGGTCCGGCGAATGAGTTCTATAGGCGCCTATTCGAACTCGCGCCGGAAGTTCGGCCAATGTTCAATCGGGAAATTGGGTTACAGGCCAAAAAGTTCTCGGATATGCTTGCGTGGGTAATCACCAACCTGGACCGTCCCGATGAACTGTTAAGGGAAATGCGCGCACTAGGCGCGCGCCACAGTGGCTATGGTGTCACGATCGACCAGTACGCCCCTGTTGGTTCAGCATTGATCTGGATGTTCCAGCACACTCTGGGCGATCGCTTCACTCCGGAGATGGAAGAAGCCTGGCTGGAATTCTACGCCTTTCTCAGTTTCGAGATGGAGCGCGGTTCTCGGGAGGCGGCGCCGACTGGTGCCTGTCAGTAGCCCTCATCTCTCCACGGATATTGACCGGTGTTTCACATTGATTCCAGCCTTTTAGCTCTCGGGTCGATAACTAAACTTGTCAAGGTGGCCACACTTTTGTGACCGCTCTGTGACCAGCGCCCATGTTCGACTAAAGCGTCGCCCCAACCTAAATTTGAGAGGGCTGTGGAAGAGGCCCGAAAATCCATTGAAATCGATCCCGATGCCCCGATCGGATATTTCAATCTCGCGTACGACTACATTACCTCGACCGCTTCGGAGATGCCGAGGCGGCCCTTAAGAGGGCCGCGGACCGTAAACTGGAAATGCCGGACTTCCTCGTGGTGAGATACGACTTGGCATTCTTGAAGTCCGACGATTCAGCAATGGCACGAGAAGTGTCGTTGAGTGAACGTGACTCGGAAGCAGAAGATTGGCTTCACATCATGAGTCATTTGTGCTGGCTTACAGCGGACGACTGCGAGACGCACGAAAAATGTCATTACACGCGACAGAGTTGGCGCAGCAGGCTGGACATGGCGAACGAGCCGCCCTGTTCGAAACCGGAGCAGCGCTGCGGGAAGCATTTTTCGGAAATGCTACCGCCGCCACGCAGCGCGCGTCGGCAGCCCTAGCGCTAGCGAAAGATCGCGAAGTAGAGTACGGCGCTGCCTTGGCGCTGGCTCTCGCGGGCCGTTCATCACGGGCACTGGTTCTGGCGGATGACTTGGAAAACAATTTCCCTGAAGACACCTCCGTCAGATTCAGCTATCTGCCCGTGCTTCGTGCGATTCTTGCCCTGAATCGCCAGCAGCCTTCAAAAGCGATCGAAGTGCTGGAAAGCGCCGCTCCCTATGAACTAGGCACGCCACGTAGCAATCTGCAAGGATTCTTTGGCGCACTCTATCCGGTGTACATGCGTGGCCAGGCCTATCTGAGTGCCCATAAAGGCGCCGAAGCAAGCTCCGAGTTCCAGAAGATTGTCGATCATCGAGGAATTGTGGCGAGCGATCCGATTGGAGTACTAGCACGCCTACAACTGGGGAGATCCTATGCTCTGTCCGGAGACACGGCAAAGGCAAAAACCGCCTATCAGGATTTCTTCGCCCTGTGGAAGGATGCCGATTCCGACGTACCTCTTCTGAAGCAGCTAAGACGGAATATTCGCAACTCAGATAGCGCGGCCAGCAGATTTTTTTCAGGAGACTGAACGTTCAGATCGAAGAATTGGCGGGAGCGACGGGACTCGAACCCTCGGCGTCCTGCGTGACAGGCAGGGGTTCTAACCAACCGGACTATCACCTCATAGACCGCTAAGGACTGATCTTCAAGTGCCATCTTGTGTCTGCTCGGCCGTCCAAAAGGGGCGGCAACATTCCCTTCAACGCTTCTGTGCCAGTTCATCTCCTTCAAATTCATCGTCTCTCACGTCGGCAATCCATTGGATTCTTCGGGCGATGCCGCTTTGACTCTGGATCACCGTAGCGCACTAAAACCTAAGTCAGTGCAAGTTGTTGAAAGGTTTGGCGTCCCCGACGGGATTTGAACCCGTGTTTACGCCGTGAAAGAACGGCCCATACACGATTTAAAGGACTTACAAGAGGCGGACGACCTCTAAGTCGTTGGAAATTCCCGGTAGCGGGAACACAACCGTAGCGTAATCCGTAGTGCGGCGCCGCCGACATGAGTGCCGGATCGAGGCACAGCAGGAGTCGAACTATCACGAGTTTCGGCGAGGAATTCTGAATAGTAAGAGATTAAGCGGTCTTCGTATGAACCAGCAAAATGAGATTGAACCGTACCAGCAAAATGAAGATGACTGGCTCTGCACGATCGAATTCTTGCCTGACGATGATCCCGATGGCCGACTGTTTGGCGCAGACATCGTCGGTTATCTCGTTGGCTACGCACAACTGACGAACACACGTGCTCTGGCACTCCTCGGCGATCCTGACGCCAGCGCTTATGAGCTTCTATTTTCCTTTTCGTCTCCTGAGGAGAAAAACGAGTTCCTGAACTTGGTCCGTTCAAATGAGGACATGGGGAACGACTACATCATTGAGTTTACGGCGCCCACCACAGAAGAAATTAGGAGCGCTCGTCCACTCGCAACGGTCCTACCCCACGATGCCCTCACCCATGCCATGCTGATTGCAGTGACCCTGTGTGCGTGTACAGAAGATGATCGCGCTGTGTCGTAAGGGCGCGCACAATCGCTTCAGAAGAACAACCACGATAAGAAATACAACGACTTGCAAGAGGCGGGCGGCAACCTAAGTCCTTGCTAGTCCGTACAAGCCAACACATTTACGTACCGTAATCCGTACCGCGAAAAAAAGCCGCTATGTTGTACCTCGTCTGTCGTTAGCGCTCGCTCACGAGCCCATACGATTCCACAATGAAAGGGCAGCAACATTTTCAAATCTGGGCATCCCCCAGTGCCACGCCTAACACGTCTGTTCCTTCCTGAGGGATCGGCCGCGAGATACCCAACCTTTTCATCTTGGCAAGCAGCGTGGTTCGTTTCAGTCCCAGTTTCCCCGCTGCGCCGCGCGGTCCACCGACAATCCAGCCGGCCTGTTCAAGTGTTTCCAAAATCAAACCGCGATCCGAGTCTTCCAAGGCCATCGATGAGTGGAAAGTTCGGGTGTGATGCAGAGTGGGGATCATGAGCTCTGTTTGCTTTTTGTGAAGCGGGTTTGGGAGCACGCCGTCCCGCGAAAGGATAACCGAGCGTTCCACTAAGTTCTGCAACTCGCGAATGTTGCCAGGCCAGGAATACCACTGGAAAGCAGCCATGGTTTCCGGAGGAATGGAGTCGACCGGCTTTCCCATACGGCGGCTAAACAGTTTCACGAAATGCGTGACAAGAGCAGGAATGTCTTCCCGGCGCTCTCGGAGCGCCGGCAGCAAGATGGGGAAGACGTTCAGACGATAATACAGATCACTGCGAAATTGCCCGCGAGCGGCCATCTTGACGAGATTCCGATTGGTCGCGGCTACCAGCCGGACATCCACTTTGTGCGTGCGACCGCTCCCTAAACGCTCGAATTCCTGCTCTTGCAAGACGCGCAGCAACTTCGGCTGCAGCGCAGGCGGGATGTCACCTACTTCGTCCAGAAACAGCGTGCCTTTATCAGCCATTTCGAAGCGCCCGATCTTCTGTGCGATGGCGCCGGTGAAGGCGCCTTTCTCGTGACCGAACAACTCACTTTCGAGAAGATCCAGGGGAATGGCCGCGCAATTGAGCTTTATGAAAGCGCGCCCGACGCGCTGACTGGCGTTGTGAATGGCATGCGCGACAAGTTCCTTTCCCGTGCCGGTTTCCCCCTCGATGAGGACAGTCGAATCAGTGCAAGCCACCTGCTCTACTTGTTCGAGCACAGATTCGAGGGCAGCGCTATTGCCGATGATCCGCTCGAATCTTCGATCAGGTTGGTCTCCCTCAGGGTGCGTGACGGTTACATACTCTGGCACTAGAAACCTCCTATCATTCGATCCGATTGCTTTAGCCGTGTCGCTCAGATATCAAGTGCAACTCGGACCGTTTTGAGCAATAGTTGATAATCCAACGGTGTCGCCAGGAACTCGACTGCGCCCTCTCTCATCGCTTGAATCCGCATCCTGGAGCCCCCATTGCTTGTAATAAAGATGATCGGAATATTGCATTGCTCCTCTTCGAGCCTGGCCTGCAGTTCCAAACCCGACATCCCCGGCATTTGGATCTCAGCTATCAGACACCCGACTTCACCGTGAAAATCGTATTCAAGAAATTCTTCCGCCGATCCAAAGCACCGCACCACGAGCCCAGCCGACTCGATTAGGTCACACAGTGAGTCCTGCATCGACTCATCGTCATCGATGACGGCAACCAACTTGGACGTTTGGCCCCTGGCTTGATCCGTCGCGCCCATGTTGTCTGTTTACCGTAGACGCAAAGGGGTGTAAATGGAACAGCGGTGATTTTGCGATGAAATAGGAGTGAACTCGGGAGGTTATTGATTATTAAGGAGATGCGCCGAGCAGCTTTCATGCTGCTCGCAGCTTTATTTCGACAATTTCGAGTCGCATTGGTACAGTTTCTTAACTATATTCCTGTGTGCGGTTCCCATGCATACCCTTTCCTCAGGCCGCGTTCGATTCGGAGCCTTTGATCTCGACCTCAGCACAGGCGAACTGCGATCAATTGAGGCGCCCGATCCTAACAATAAGGTTCTCCTCAGAGAGCAGGTGTTTCAGGTTTTGCGGATGCTCCTTGAACGTGAGGGCAAGATTGTCACCCGCGAGGAAATCAAGAGCAGGCTGTGGGCGAATGATACGGTCGTCGATTTCGACCACAGCATCAATGCGACGATCAAGACCCTACGCCGCGCCCTGGGGGATTCCGCCGATAATCCTCGCTACATCGAGACCTTGGCTCGTCGTGGCTATCGATTGATGCCGGCTATCGAATACCTGGGGTCGGTGCCAGGAGCCGCCGCAGAGAAAGATCGAGACCAGCACGAGCAGTCTGCCGCCGAGATGAGCGAGAACACCGCGAGAGTTCAGCGGCAGATGAAGCCCAACTGGTCGAAAGCTGCGCTCGTGCTTGCGTCTGTCGTCGTTTTGGTCGGCGCGGGCTATGTCTCCTGGCGGCACTTTCGGGCTATCAACCTGCCAAAATCAGAAAAAATGATGCTCGCCGTACTGCCGTTTCAGAATCTCACTGGCGATCCCAAAAAGGAATATCTCGCGGACGGTCTGACCGAGGAAACGATTTCGCAACTAGGCCGGCTTAACCCGGAACAGTTGGGCGTCATCGCGCGAACGTCCGTCATGGGATACAAGCACAAGGACGAACGCCTGGACCAGATTGGACGCGATCTTTCTGTCCAGTATGTGCTGGAAAACAGCCTTCGCGAAAGCGGAGACCACATGCGCCTTACCGCTCAGCTCATTCAGGTGAAGGACCAAACGCACTTGTGGGCACAGGATTACGATTATCCGGCGAAAGACGTTCTTAATGTGGAAGACGAAGTAGCTAAGGCAGTTGCGCACGAAATCCGAGTGCTTTTGACTTCGAAACAGCAAGCAGAGTTGGCCCAGTCGCACCCGGTTAATCCGGAAGCCTTTGATGCCTACTTGCAGGGGTACTACTTCTTTGAACGGGACACAGACAAAGATACGGACATGGCTGCAAAGTATTACGAACGGGCGACTCAGCTTGATCCCTCCTATGCTTTGGCTTGGGTCGGGTTGTCTCGGGTACGCAACTGGCAGGCCAACATAGGTGTTATTCCCGCTGAGGAGGGTCACCGGCTTGCGCGTGAAGCGGTGCAGCGAGCTTTAGCGCTGAACCCGAACCTGGCAGAGGCCCATACCCAAATGGGACGGATTAAGCAACAAGTCGACTTCGATTGGGCTGGAGCGGATGCTTCCTTCCAGCGGGCGGTTGCTCTCGATCCCGGAAATCCCGAGGTTGTTAGGATGGCGGCTGGCTCGGCAGCCATACTCGGCCGCTTTGACGATGCTCTTCAATTGAATCGCCGAGCCGTTGATTTGGATCCACTCAATGCAGACAGTTGGGAGTCCCTTGCAGAGACCGAGTTTTTCATGGGGCAGCTAGACCAAGCCGCAGCGGATTGCAAGAAGGCGCTCGAACTGAACCCAGATGTTGTGGCCGCCAATATGGTGTTAAGCCAAATCTATGTGATGCAGGGGCGGCCTCAGGATGCGCTGCCTGAAATCGAGCTAATGCGCTATGATCCGTATCGTGCGTGTCTGTATTCAATTGCATACTACGCGCTTGGTCGGAAAAAAGAGTCGGACGCCGCATTGAGTGAGTTAATTACGAAATACCATGCAGGCGGGGCGTACCAGATCGCCGAGGTTTATGCTTTCCGGAACCAGCCCGACGAGGCGTTCGAATGGCTAGACCGAGCTTATGCCCAACATGACGGCGGTTTGATCGTAACGAAAGTGGATCCCCTACTGAAGAACTTGCACGGCGACCCGCGATTCGCCACGCTCTTGAAGAAGCTGAATCTGCCAAACTGAAATAACGCTATTCCAAGTGCTCTATTGGCCGAATCAAACTTACAACCGGCTTATGAAGTGATGGAGACCGCTAGCAACAATGGGGAAGAATTACAAAATGAGAGATGGCAGCCGGATCAACGGAAAAATACTCCTTAGACGAGGACAGAAACACTCAGGCAACCGAGGGCGACGACTCCGTGACCTGGATCGGTAGAGTGAAATGAAGAGTTGCGCCCCCTCCACTGTTGGCGCTCGCCCATAACTGTCCGCCATGCGACTCCACAATGGAGCGGCCGATGGCCAATCCCATGCCGCTGCCTTGCGGCTTGGT
>CAWCVQ010000013.1:0-405087 GCA_963799025.1 uncultured Acidobacteriaceae bacterium
CACCCGGCCATTGCGGGCATCGTCCCACTCAACCCGTCCACGCACGACTCGTTCGCCCGAGATTTGCAGTCCGTGCTCGCCGTCCGTGAGATGTTTTGTGGACAAAGCACGGCGCATTTTCTCGATCAATCGCCCGAGCAGAACAAGCAGGTCTTCCTCCGGATCGCCGATGATCTGGAAGTGGTAGCCAGCCGGATGTCCATCGCAAAGCTCGAAAGCGTCGAGTGCGACTCCGGTCCCGAACAAATGGGTGCGAAAGTGAAACTCTCGGACTTCTCCCGAGGAATCAGCCAGACCCACAGGCTCGAACTTGGCGTTTTCGAATCCTGTCAGCCCAGCCGATTCCGCCGCTTCCTTGTTGAAGCATTGGCTACAGAGATGTCTATATCCACCTTCAATGGAACCGTAATTGACGAGATCGTAACTCGGCGTGATGCGGGCGCAACTATCACAGCGAGTTTCCCGGCTTCGTGTCGATTGAGCTTGATGATCCAAGTTCAGTGAGAATAGCAGACCGTTCGCACAATTCGGTCTTGCCCCTCACGTCTCCTCAACGGGCCAACAGTTTCCAGCCTCACTCCGCAGCCTCTATGCCAGCTTCTCGCGAATGCGCAAAGGGATCGCCAACTCGTGCCCCAACGATGTATCTGGTTGAGCGGATCATGCGGAAGATTGACCGTAAGTTCGAATGAGGGCAGCGGAGGAAGGAAATTGGCGTAAGATAGTTAATGTGTCTGGTTTCCCGCAATGTTAACCGAGGGCGTATGGGCTGAAGTCCAAGTCGGCGCAGAACACCTGCGGCTCTTCTCGGAGAACAATGCTCAGGGTACGCAGGCGTCCGTCTACAACGTCAACACGAAGAGTTGGATTGCACCCTCCGAAGAAGTTGAAGATATCGAGGAGGGCAAGGAAAAAACGTCAGAGCACGCCCGAGCGTACCTTAAGGATGTCGCAAACTCAGAACTGCCGCCGCTGGAGTGGAAGGCATCCCGCTCGCGGTAGTACGTCGGGAGGCCCGATATCCGAACAACTTCGGCGCTGGGTCTCAAAAACTTGCCGAAGACGGGAACGCGAAGAAATCTGTGAAGCCCTTCTAGTGCGGTAGCCTGATTCAAGCCGCCAGTTGCACTGCCACATCCTGCCCGTCGGACATGGAACAAGCTCTCACATAAGGCGTTTCCTCGCACAGAGGGCAGTATGGAATGTGAACCTGAACGATTGTCCCGATGCCGAGTCACTGCTCAGCCAAGCGACGGGCTGAGATGAATGCCGCTGCCCACTTGATGCGTGTCCAGCATTGGGCGCAGTGCCTGTGCTTATCCCCGTATTCGAGGCAGGCACTCGGGGATTCGAGTCCTAACCTGAGGAGCCATTCTTTCCTACATTTGCGTTTTCCGATCCCATTGTTCTTCTTTGGGTTGGACTGAACTCCTGCAAAGCTCAAGAGGAAAAGCTGCAAAGGCACTACGCTTTGTTCGCGGAGGCTGTATCTATTAGCTCTTGCACTCACGACGAATCGTTCTAGAATGGTGACAGGGGAATCAGGTTGGCCATAACCGACGATACGATCACAATTTCGGCGGGGCCGCGCTTTCGGGCGGCGATGATTTTGGCGATCATTGCGGATGCGCTGCAGATTGCGATTTTTCCTTTGTTTGTTGGAGGCGCGATGTCGCCCGCGGATGACGTGCTGGACTTCGGGGTGGGAGCTTTGATGATCCACCTCTTGGGCTGGCACTGGGAATTCCTGCCCTCGTTTTTTGCCAAGCTGGTGCCGGGAGTTGATTTGGTTCCTTTCTGGACCATGGCGGTCGCCAACGTCTATCGCAAATCGAAGCGGATCGCGGTCAATGCGGAAGAGGGTCGCGAGTCGCGGCCAGCGTTGGATGAACCTCGGAATTTGTGAACGGTTGGGTCAGACTCGAAGCCTTCCTCGAAACTGTGTCCCTCAGGGGGTATTTGCTACAATCCTTTCGCCATGACGACGATGGATGCGGTTTTGGTTCCTGCGAACACGGTTGCCAGCGCTAAGGGTGATGGGACCAGCGTCGACGTAAGTGGCGCTGCCAATCGCGTGTTTCTGGTAACGCTCGCCATTACTAAGATCATCGAGCAGGAATCGCTCGACCTCAGCGTCTACGGTTCAGCGGATGGTGCGACGTGGGGCGCGAAGTCGCTGGCCGCGTTTCGGCAGGAATTTTATCGTGGAGAGTGGCCGCTGCTGCTCGATCTGACGGCGCATCCCGACGTGAAATTTTTGCGCGCGCATTGGGAGATGGCGCGCTGGGGACGTGGGACGGAGACGCCGATGTTTGAGTTCGGCGTGACGTTGAAGGAAGTGCCGGCGGAGATTTTGAGAGAGATTGCTCGGACGGCTTAAGGAATTGTTGATGGTTGATTGAAGAGGGTTGCTTTGCTGTCAGATCATAGGTGATCAGCAAGCGCAGTGATGGCGAATATATTCTTGGAGGGCACTTTTGAGGGATCCGCGCCCAGATTGATAGCGTTCCGTTTGCAAACGAGATCCCTTCGACTTCGCTCGGGGCAGGCTCTTCGCTTGGCCTGAAGAGCGTCTCCGCTCAGGATGACGCCCATCGGCGACAATCAGCATTCAACAATCAACAATCTAAAGTCGGCAATTTGTAATTCTCCCATTCCCCATCCTTTATATTGATCTCAGAATGAAAAATGAGTTGCAGGTGGTGGTGCGTCCGGCGCGCAACGTGCGCGGCAGTCTGCGGCTGCCGGGCGACAAATCCATTTCTCATCGTTACGCCATGCTGGCGGGGATTGCCGAGGGAGCATCGAGGCTGGAGAATTATTCCACCGGCGCGGACTGCGCCAGCACACTCGGCTGCATGCGGTCGCTGGGCGTGGAGTGGGGGCGCAAGGACGGAGCCAAAAATGTAATCGAGGTGAAGGGACGCGGCTTGGCGCTGGCCGCGCCGGCTGCCGTGCTCGACTGCGGGAACTCGGGGTCCACGATGCGCATGCTGAGCGGGATTGTGGCGGGGCAGAAATTTATCAGCGAAATGGTGGGTGATGAGTCGTTGTCGAGGCGACCGATGGAGCGTGTCATCAAGCCGCTTTCCGCCATGGGCGCGCAGATTGCATCGCAAGCGGGGAAGCCTCCGTTGCGCATCACTGGCGGGGAATTGAAGGCGATCGACTACAAAATGCCGGTGGCCAGCGCGCAGGTGAAATCTTGTCTGCTGTTTGCGGGATTATTCGCGGAGGGCGAGACGCGGATCGAAGAAACGGTGCGCACGCGCGATCATGGCGAAGTGGCACTGCGCTCGTTTGGGGCGCAATTCGATCGGAAGAGCGTTGGGCAGGGAAGTGCAGTGCGCATTCGCGGCGGTCAGCGCTTGCGAGGGATCGAAGCCAGTATCCCTGGCGATCTTTCGAGCGCAGCATTTTTCCTGTGCGCGGCGGCGTTGTTTCCCGGCTCACAGTTGACGATCCCGAATCTGTTGGTGAATCCCACGCGGGCCCGGCTGCTCGACGTCCTGATGCAAATGGGACTGCACATTTCAGTGACCCAACTAGAGGAGATTCACGGCGAAATGGCGGGAACACTGCAGGTTGAAGGCGGAGCGCTCAAGGGAACGGTGATTGCCGGGACAGATTCGGCCGCTTTGATCGATGAAATCCCCGTGCTGGCTGCGATCGCGCCATACACGGAGCAGGGAGTTGAGGTGCGGGACGCCAGGGAGTTACGGGTGAAGGAATCGGACCGCATTGCAGCCGTGGCGACGAATTTGCGCCGCATGGGAGCGCAGGTGGAAGAACGCGAAGACGGGTTCAGGATTCCTGGAGGGCAGAATCTTCGCGGAGCGGAACTCGACTCATTCGGCGATCACCGGATTGCGATGGCGTTTGCGGTCGCTGCGCTGGGGGCGCACGGCGAGACTATGATTCGCGGGGCTGAGTCGGCTGCTATTTCTTATCCGGCATTCTTTCAGGCGATGGAAGAAGTGACAGAACGATAATCATCCTTTTTTCTTGGCGGACTCTGGGTCTCGTTGGCTTCGCAGTAAAAGTGTTTGATCGCACAGGTCGCGAAGAAATCGCCGAGTTTGCTAAGAGAATTGGAGTAATGGATATTGGTCGCTGAGACGGCATTGGTCTCCGAGCGAGATCTTCGACTTTGCTCAGGGCAGGCTCTTCGCTCCGCCTAAAGAACGGCTGCCCTCAGGATGATGACAATCGAGTGGAAACTGTAGCTCATCGCATGAGTCAGCGCCGCAACAATACTCTAGCAGTAACTTTCGGGCTATTACCTGGGTGACCTGTTTTCTCATTTCGGCCCATAGAAAATACACACTAGCCGAGAGACTGTCTGCCTCGGCTGAACTGGTGAATCGACTATTTTCTGGGGGGTGAGTGAAAATGCGTTTTACGATGATGCTGTGCGCCGTGCTGGGATTGGCTTCGGCGGCGTTTGCCAAGGAGCCCAAGCCTTATCAAACCGGAAAAATTCTGCAGATGGACTCGGTACAGTGCGGCGTGGCGGAGAAAGACGCCAAGAGTTTTGCCGGCGAAATGCTGGGCACCGATTCCGGCAACAAGAAGACTCAGGAACTTCTTTGTCAGGAGTATGTTGTGCAGGGCCAGAGAGTGATTTATCGCATCCGTCCGCGGGACGAGAAGCATCCGGTGCTCTTGCCGGTGGGGGAACAGGCGCAGTTCCGACTGCAGAAAGATAAAATGTTGCTGCGCGTGGAAGATCTCGACAGCAAGGAGCGCGAATACATCGTAGTCTCGATGACTCCTCGCTCCGACAGCAGCACGGCCGATGCGACGCCTGCGCGCGCCAATCATCTCCAGTAACGAAAGATTGCAAAACGGCGCGGAGCCGCGACCCGCGCCGCTTTTGGCCGGGTATCGTTCATCGGATTCTCACCGGGAGTCTACAGGATTTTCCTCTGCCGCGTACTTGATGGGCCGTCCCGTCTCTTCCAACCCTCTCCGGGAAGAAGCGCATCCATAGCAGTACTTTCCGCTCTGTCCTCCGCTCGCTCTCCGCCATTTAATGGGAGAAGTGTGCGAGGCAGAAAATCAAAGAGGAGTCTAACTAATGAAACGTTGTCTAGGTCTTTTTATCGCGTCGTTATTCCTGTCTGTCCCGATGGTGATGGCGCAAAATTCCGACCATGTGGAAGTGGGTGCTTTTGTCGACTATTTCCGGCTCAGCAACAACGCAGCGCCCGTCAGCAACTTTTTTGGTGTCGGTGGGCGCGTCGCCTTCAATATGAACTCCAGCGTCCAGTTGGAAGCCGAGATGGCTTATGACTTCAAAAGGAATTACAGCAGCACGTTTTCCAATGGCGTCACTACCACAACCGTGAACTCCAACTTCCGAACCCTGCACGGATTCTTCGGACCAAAGCTGCAGACCGGATCGGGACCATTTCGAATATTCGTGACTGGCAAAGTTGGGTTCGACAACTTCAGCATCAACAATCAGAATGCGCAATCTGGTTTCGTGAACACGGTCGGACTCACCAACGGTGCGACCTATTTCGCAGTCTACCCGGGGGGTGGAGTTGAGGCGTTTGCGGGACCGATTGGGCTGCGCGCTGAAATTGGTGACGACATCTATTTCAATGGCGGGGCGCACAACAATGTGCGGATTACTTTTGGTCCGCAATTGCGATTCTAGATGGGAGGTCCGGCGGTCGTTTTGCGGCCGCCGGTTTTCATGCTTGCTTTTTCTGTAACAAAAAACCGATGGAACTTTTGAGTTAGTGCAGCGTTGCGGTCCGGCACACCAGGGCCGCTGGAAGCCGAAGGCGGCTGATCCCCGCATTTGTTTTGCTGGTCCCAGCAACTGTCAAACCCTTATCAGACGGGCTTATGCGCGGCCCGTTCCTGTGATAAAGTATTGCCCACTGCAAGGGGCTGGCCTTCTCGCCTGGCCGAAGCCACGCTCGTTCGCTGTCTGAGGGAGTTCCCATGACCACTCTTCGCGATCTGGTGAAAGACCGCAAGCTCTATTCTGTTGAGGGCACTCGCACGGTGCTCGATGCGGCGCGATTCATGATGGAGCACAACATCGGCGCGCTGCCCGTGATGCGCAACGGACAACTGGCGGGCATTCTTTCGGAGCGCGACATCATGAACCGGGTGGTAGCTGTGGGACGAACTCCGGGAACCACCGCCGTCGCAGAGGTGATGACCGCGAACCCGCGCGCCGTGTCCGCCGACGAGAGTGTCGAGGAATGCCTGTTCATCATGAAGGAGTTTGGCTTCCGCCATCTGCCCATCGTCGACGGCAACGAATTAAAAGGATTGGTTTCGCTGCGCGATATTCTCATGCACCAGGCTGCGGAAATGGACCGGCAGGCGCGGAAAGCATCGTAAGTAAGTAAGAGACCTCGGACCTATGCCACCAGCGCCGAGTCCAACGTCGTCTTCTGCTTCAGTTCGTCGGCGAAGTCACCGTGAGAGTGACCGTGGGATTCGCACTGTTGTTGGAAGTAACATTGCTTGAGACTACGCCATCGGCATCGACGCCCACGACGGTGAGCGTATAGTTATTGTTGGGGGTCACTCCATTCGGAGTGCTGGTGGTGCCGGCGGTGTTGCCGCATGCAGGCATCAGGAACAGCGCACCAGTCAGCACCAAGAGAGCCAACAGGCCGCACGCTTTCGTCTTCCTGGATCGTTTTCCACCAGCTACAGCTCCCAGGCCCAGTAATGCCATCATTGGAAAAGGTATCCACCCAGCGTAGAAGTGGCGGGGATGCGCCACGGCACCGTTGACGATGGGGCCGAAGGTGTTGACCGTCACGGTCGAAGTAACGGCGGTTCCATTCACCTTCGGACTGGGCGGATTGAACGAGCAGATCGGAGGAAGTGTCACCAATGGAGTAATCGAAGCGCAGGACAAAGTGATTCCTGCAATCGTCTCTCCTCCGACCTGCCGGATGGGGCTGGAGTAGCCGTTGATCGGATTGATGATGATGGTTCCCTGGGCGCCGCTGCCGGCTGGAACGCTGTTGGGCACGACCGGTCTCAATACAGTAATTGTGAACTGAGGCGTCACTGCGAGCACAGTCAGGCTCAGCGGAGGCGTAGCGTGCGTGGTGGAAGGTCCGGTGCCGGTGATTGTGATGGTGTAACCCACCGTGGTCGTCTGGCCCGTGGTTGTGACCGTGGCGGTTGCGCCGGCCGACGGAGTCACTGTCGTGGGACTCACGGCACAGGCCGGCGTTGACGTCGTGGCCTGCGTCGAGGAGACCTGACAGGTTAGAGCGACCGTGCCGGTGAAGCCATTGATCGCCCCAATCGTAATGTTGGAAGAAGACGTTCCCCCTGGAGCCACTGCATCCGGGGAGAATGGCGCTGCCTGCAGAGTGAAGTCGGCCTGGGCCGAGGCAGACGATAGCAGAGTCAGAAACGCCGTCATCGTCCACAGCACCGAAATCGCGGCTTGAGCGGCCCGAATGTTCAACTTAGCTTTCGACGCCCTGGACCGCGATGCCTGGGATTTCGACGCTTTGGTTTGCGGCGACTTGGATTTCAACATGAGCAGGTTCAAGTTGGTTCGATTCCTGGGACAACACAAAGGCTGCCCGCGACACCGCGCTTTCGGCGCCAGTGCGGTTAAACAAACGGGCGGTCCGCCGGACATGGCCTCACACGATGCGAAACTCCGCGCTTCATTTTATCGCAGACCTTATGCCGCCCAGGTGCTCGGAACATTCCCACGGAATCTTCCATACTACCATTGCCGCGATGAGTCACGTGGGGACAGCCGCCCTGGGCTGTCCGGTCGAGCGAAGCTCGACCGTGTTGGTATTGCCAGGCAGAGGAAAGAGGGCATCGGGCCTGCGTCCCGAGGACAGCCGCGGCGGCTGTCCTCACATAGCACCTGGCTATAGCGGCCTGAGGGGCTAGTTAACAGTGAGCGTGAGCGCCGGTGAGCCCGTGACGACGGTTGAGCCGGCGGTGCCGGTGACGGTGATGGTGTAAGTGCCGGCGGGGGTGCCCGGATTGCCGGTTTTAGTGCCGCTACTACCGCCGCAGGCTGGCATCAGAAGCAGACCGCTGAGAATCATTCCAAGCATCAGGAAGCCGAAGAGCTTTCTGCGGCGTGAGCCGGCAGATCCCAGTCCTGCGCCGACAAGGGTGAGTCCGCCGAGCGGCAGTAACATTGCGTCGAAGATGCCTGAGGATCTCCGGCGTGAGGGGCGTTCCAGCAGCGCGCTAGCCGCCGTTGTGGACACCGTGAGCGTCGCAGTCGCTGTGCTGTTGGACGGTGGAGTGACCGAAGCTGGCAAGCTGCAGGTCGGTCCCTCTGTGACTACCGGCGCGACCGTGCAAGCAAGATTGACTTGCGAATTGAAGCCGTTTACTGAAGTCACGGTGATGGTAGCTGTTGCTGAAACTCCAGGACTTCCGGAGGTTGCAGACAGGGCCCCGTTGGACACGGTAAAGCTGCCTGTTGTTGTTCCCGTGAGCGAGTACTTCGCCACGAAAGCGTCGCCGGTGCCGCCAGTTGCGGTTTGCTCGGCAGCGACGGTGGGGAAATCTGTCGAGGCAGTGCTTCCGGTGACGTAGATGTTGGTGCCGGCGCTGTCGACGGCAATCCCGGCCAGCGATCCACCACCGTTTATCGTAGAGGTATTTTCGTTGAGGGATCCGCCCAAGTAGGTGGAGAAGACGAGCGTGGAGCCGCCTGATTTGATCTCGGAGATGAATGCATCATTCCCACCACCCAATTTTGGTTGGGTCGCGTTGGGGCTTACGGGGAAGTTTGAAGATCCCGTTTCCCCGGTTACGTATGCATTCCCGCTTCCGTCTACCGCAATTCCGCTCCCTGCATCCGAGCTGCTGCCGCCCAGATAAGTTGAATACAACAGGGCGGTTCCGGCGGGATTGAGCTCGGTAACGAAAGCATCCTGCACGCCTCCGAAAGTAGCCTGGATAGGATTCTTCGGGGGAAAATTGCTGGACTGCGTTACCCCTGTTACGTACGCATCGCCTGCGGAATCTATAGCGATGCCAAGACCCTCGTCGCTAGCGCTGCCCCCAAGGAAAGTCGAGTAGAACAAGCTACCGCCGCCAGCCTGGATGACGGCAACGAATGCGTCGTACACGCCGCCATTGCAGTTCGTATCAGTGCCGCAGGTTGGTTGGACCACCCCTGGTGTCGTCTTGAAGGTCGGGCTCTGGGTACCGCCGGTAACGTAAGCTTTGCCCGCGGCATCGACCGCGACCGCAGCCGCGAAGTCCCTCGGGCCGGCGCCCAGGTATGTGGAATAGACAAGAGCGTTTCCGCTGGAGTTCAGCTCGCTGACGAAGCCGCCCGCAGTCTCCGAAGGTAGAGGATTCTTCGGCGGGAAGTCGGTCGAGGTGGTGGATCCCGCCAAATAAGCGTTTCCGCCACTATCGAGGGTGAGGCTGTTGGCTACATCGGTTCCGGTGCCGCCAAGAAAAGTGCTGTACATCAACGTCGATCCAGTCGAGTTGAGTTCGAGCACGAAGGCATTCGAAGCTCCATTAAGAGTGCTCTGGTATGCACCCTTGACTGGGAAATCAGAAGATTTTGTGCCGCCAGCCACGAATATGTTGCCGGACGCATCCAGCGCAATAGCATTTCCGCTATCATCGCTGCTACCCCCGATGAAGGTCGAGTAAACCAGGGATCCTGTTGCGGAGAGCTTGGTGACAAATACATCAAAGCCGCCTTTATTGGTTCCGTAAAGAGGGCTTTTTGTAGGGAAATCCGTAGACTTTGTTTGGCCGGTTACGAAGGCGTTGCCGCTGCTATCAATCGCGATGCCGTTCCCATCGTCCTCGCCCGTCCCTCCCAAATAGGTGGCATAGCTTACCGACGGATCAATCAGCAACTCGCGGGTGCGATCGTAGTTGCCGATTTCAAAGCTCACCTGATTGTGAGCCTGCGAGACGAAACGCGCGTCGACCGACTGGCGGGCGCCATCTTTCCGCTGATAAGCGACGGGCTTGTGCAGGAGCACATTCCCTGCAGAGGATGCGAGGATCAGATTGCCGGAATTGTCGGTCTCGATGCGGTACGCGCCGGCGAAGGCTAGCCGGATGTCGGAAGGAATGGCGCCGGGAGCGACGATGAAATCGAACTCCAGTTGCTTCTGCGCGCCGTGGAAGGCCATGTTGATGCCGGGATAAACGTCCCGGTAGGAGATGCGCTCATATTGCCCGACATTCGTGTGCCACTGGCTGGGATCATTCCCGAGAAAGTAATTGCTGCGGCCGGGCAGTTCGTTGCCTACGATGATCTGCGATTGCGGATTTCCTCCAATGAGGTGCATGCGAATCGCAGCGGTCCGATGGTCACTTGGTAATGGCTTGGTCGAGGACTTCGGTGCCAGTTTGCTGGCCACGCCGGAATTGCGCGTTCCTCGCAATGCCTCAGTTTGCGATGCTTGCGATGAAAAATTTAACGCGAAGACTGTGTCGGTAGCAGTGAGGAATACGGTGTATCCGTTGCCCCGCGCCATGTACTTGACCTGAGGGTCGGTTTGGCCCTGATTTGCTTCAAAAGCCAGCGGCAAAGTATTGAGACTCGTGCGAACTCTGCTGGCGCGAGCCTTACTGGCGCGAACCTCGGTGCTCTGCTCCGCGCTGCGGGCCGGGACCGGCAGAGGAGCTGCGGCAGCGGTCCGGGTGGTCGAGTTTCTGCTGGGAGGGCGGAGACCTTCCACGACTGCGACGGCGATGATAGCGAACAGGGCTGCCGCAATGATCCAATCAACGATGATCCAGCGAGCAGGTAGCAACCTACTTGGGGCAGATAGCTTGGACACGGCGATCCTCCTGTGATGAAACCTGAAAACACGGCGAGAACGGACTTGGCCTCAGGACAAACCGACTCAGGAGCACGTCCCCTCGTCCCCGCAGTGCAAAGCGCAGGTTTGTGACTTTGGCGAGAGTATGGATGGGTCAACAGGCCTTGTCAATCTTCATGGGTAGCAATTCAGGTACCACCGGCCGGTTTCGGCACACCATTTAACGAAGGCGGTAAATGGCCTATCCTTTCAGGGCCTGGGCAGAGAATGCTACGGCCTTAAGCCTCGCGGTAAAGCGATTGTCATTCCCCCTGAGCCCGCACGCTACGGCAGTGCGCAACCGTGCGGGCAGCGTAGGAAACAACTTTCCCCTCTCCAGCTCTGAGAACCGGGCGCCGAAACCCCGACTCCAGACTGACAAAAAAGCCATGCCGCGGGGCATGGCTTTCGGACATGCCTTTCGGACAAAGCCCTCAAACATGGCTCGTCTTAAAGCCGGCCGTTCAAGCCTATTGCGGAGGCTTCTTCTTGAACAATCCCGTGATGTTGTTGACGGGATTCTGCCCTCCGGGGATGCTTTTGCCACTGAGAGCGCCCTTCAGCAGGCCGCTGGCCATGCCCTTCACGTCAGGCATGAACTTCGGATCCGAAGTCGTTCCGGAAACCTGGATCGGAACCGTACCCAGTCCGCCGACATTGGCATTCAACTTGAACGCGAGTTCGTTGGATGGGCTGACTGTTCCGGCTCCCGTGACCACGCCGATGGAAGGGACGGTCAGGTTGATATTGTCGGCCCGAGTGCCATCCGGAGCCACGCGAACGTTGGAGCTGAAATTCTGAATAGTGGTGTCGTTGCCGGTGGTGGCGCTTTTTCCCGAGAGCGACGATATGGCGGAGAGTTTCGAGCCCAGATTGAAGTTGGCAAGCGTCGCATTTTGCATGCGGACGGTCCCCGTCGTCACTAATTTATCGACCGGGCCAACGATGGCCATTTCGGTGTTGAGGTCTCCGCCCTTCAGTTGCGACTTTGGCGGCAACACCACACCCAGCGCGGGAAGCATGGCTTCCAGATCGTCGACGGGCATGCCCTGGCCATTCAGTTTCAAATTAACCGAAGTCACCGAACCGTGAGCGTCGTAAGTGCCGGTGAGGTGGGCAACCGCTTTGCCCATGGTAATGTCGCATTGCGGTATGGTGCCGGTTTGTTTGGCCAGGTCGAAGTTCACGGTGTAATTGACTTGCACCGGTTTTCCCGCCGGCGATCCCTTCTTCACCACCTGCAAATTAGTGGCTCGTAACGTGCCACTGGTCTTGGCTTCATGCCCGTCGGAAGTGACGGTTCCATCGAAATCCGCGATGCCGGAAATCCCGGCGGCCGGATCGATGAATCCTGATTCGGCCAGGTTCATCTTCTGCACAGAAACCTTGGCTTCGAGCGGAGTCTTGGCGGCGTCGTTGGGATCGATGGGTCCTGCTTTGCCGTCGATTTTTAGGCTGCCATCCCCCGGCAGGCGTGCCGTTAATTTAAAGGGAAAGGAAGTGGTGAAGGAAAAGTCGGACATCTCAATCACGACCTTATCGTAGACGCGCGGCTTCTCCGCCGACCCCGCACGCGACACCGTGAGACGCCCGTTATTGACGTTCAGCTTTGCCACCGACAAACTCGCATTGCTCGAGGAACTTGAGGTTGCCGGCGCCGGATTACCCGAAGGAGTGGGGCTTGCGGGTTGCGAATTCGGAGCGGCTGTCGCAGCGGGCTTCGCAGCCGACGTATTATTTGCGCCCAGACTTGAGTAATTCCACTTCTCGCCGTTCTGCGACCGTACCAGGCTGATTTCCGGCTCATTCAAAGTCATCTCGGTCACGTTCAGCGACTTGGAAAAAATCAGTGGAATGAGCTCCACGCCGACCTTGAGCGATTTGGCCTGCACGAACGGAGACTTGCTGAAGGCGGGATCGTCGGCGATGGAAATGTCGTCCGCAGCTACGCTGCCTGAGAGCAGCGAGAGCGATAAATTTCCGACTTTGACCTGTCTTCCCAGCGTGGTGCTGAGGTCCGACTCAATTTTCGGGCGGAAGCTGTTGGCGTCAATAAAGAAGGGAATGGCGATGGCGATCACAATGAGTACTGCGACGATGATGCCTACAATTTTCAGGGCGCGTTTCATGGTTCGTACCTCCTGCCAGAACGGCAAAGTGCGGTTGAGTTTGCGGCGGGAACGGCGAACGCCGACTGTATCACTGGGGGTCCTGCAGTAACTCGGGAGACGGGACCGTGCCGCTCTCCATCTGCTTCTCCCGTGCGGCGCGATGTTCGTTGTCGATATTGACTGCCGACTCCAATTCCTTCTTCGCTTCTTGCTTGCGCCCCATGTGGAGCAGCAGTTGCCCGCGCACGTAATGGATGTCGGTGCGAGCAGGATCGAGTTTGACGGCGGCGTTGATCTCCACCAATGCCGGGGCGTACTTTTGCTGACGCTGATAGAGTTTCGCCAGGCCCAGAAGTGAGTTCACCAACCGCGGATCGCGGCGCAGCGCCTCGCGGTAACTGGTCTCTGCATTCTTGTCGTCTTGCAGGCGCCAATATACGTCTCCCAGTTCGTCGTAATCGAGCGCAAGGTCAGGCTCGACGGCGGCGTCTTTCAGAAATTCATCGCGTGCCCGCGGAAAATCCTGTTTCTTCAGGTAGGTCAGCCCGAGGTTGAAATGGACAAAGGGAAGCTTAGGATCAGCCTCGGCGGCCGCCTGAAATTCCGCCAGTGCGGCATCGTACTGCTCGAGGTTCAGGTGATACTTGCCAATGAAAAGGCGGTATTCGGGTGAACCATCGCCGAGTTGGATGAGTTGTTGGGTGGCGCGGTTGTCAAGTTCTTTGCGGCCAGCGCGGTGGGCCGCGTTCGAGAGCACGTACAAATACGGCAAGTGGCCGGATTCCTGTGTCCAGAGCGGTTCCAGCGTTGTGGCCGCATCGGCCCAGCGCTCGGCAAAAAAGTAGCACAGCCCCAGCAGATAGCGCGGTTGCAGAGCATCGGGCTGATCCCGCACCACCGACTCGAAGGCCGGCGTGGCTTCGAGAAATTCATTTTGCCGGTAGTAAGCGAGGCCGATATTCAGGCGGATACCTGCGACCTGGGGCATCAAGCGCTCGGCGGTCCGTAGAGTTTCCAAAGCCTTGGCCCATTGCTTTCGCCGCATATAAACCACGCCCAGGTTGGCATAGGCTCCTCCGGCTTGCGGATTCATCTGAAGCACCTGGCGAAAGTCGAGCTCCGCATCGTCCAGCCGGCCCTGGGTGAGTGCGTCCTGGCCACGCTGAAAAAGCTTCGCGGGATCGGAGGTTGGCGCGTCAGTCGATGAAGCCGAAGACTCGCCATTGCGGAAGTTCGCCGCCCGCGCAGAGGCACTTCGCTGTGACGGAATGGCCGACGCTGTTCCTGCCGACAGAAGCAAAACAAAAGCAAGCGATCTGATTCGTGTGCTTGACACTGATATAAGTCTCTGCTGTAGTGTCCGCCAGTGTGCGCCACAGTTCAAGCGGCCGATACTAACGATATGCGCCCAGCGCGAATTGCTCGTGTGGGGACAGCCGCCCCCGGCTGTCCGGTCGAGCGAAGCTCGACTCGTTTTCGTATCGAAGTGGGACATTCGAGCCTCCGGCCCGATGGACAGCCGAGGGCGGCTGTCCCCACATAAACATTTCGACGCGAGGGTTGAGATGGTGACCATCCGTGACGTGGCCAAGGAGAGCGGGTTTTCCTCGACCACGGTGTCGATCGTGCTCAACAACGCTCCTCTCGCCCGCTATATCCCCGCAGTCACTAAGAAGCGCATTGAGCGCGCGGCGCAGAAGCTCGGCTACCGGCCCAACCAGTTCGCCCGCTCGCTTCGCAGCAAGCGCAGCCACACGGTCGGCGTGATGGTCTTCGACATGACCGACCCCTTCTGCACGTTGATTCTGCGCGGCATCGAAAACACTCTTTACCAGTCGTCCTATCTTCCCATTCTTACCGATGTGCACAACGAGCGCGGCCGCTTCGAGCGCTACCTGGAAATGCTTCTCGATCGCCGCATCGAAGCTCTGATCGTCGTGGCCAACTGGCTCTTTCTCGATATCAATCTGCTGGGCGATCTGGAAAAGAACAGCATCCCCACGGCGATGATCGGGTGTGAACTGAAGACGGATTCCATCAGTTCGGTCATCGTCGACAACGAGGTGGGCGGCTACATGGCGCTCGAACATTTGCACTCACTCGGCCATCGCAAAATTGCCATCATCCGCGGCCCCAAGGCGCTCACTGATAGTTCTCCCCGCTGGCGCGGGATCCGCAATTGTGCCCAAGAATGCGGCCTGGAACTCGACGCCCGTCTCACGGTCGATCTTCCCGAATCGCGCGATCCGAATTCCAGCTTCGAATCGGGCCACAAGCTGACCGAAGAGTTGATTCGGCAAAAGCGTCCCTTTACCGCCATGCTGGCCTTCGACGACATGAGCGCCTTCGGCGCGATTCGAGCGTTGCACAAGGCGGGCGTGCGCGTGCCCGAACAATGCTCGGTGATCGGCTTCGATGACGTGGCCACTTCGGCGCTTTACACGCCTTCGCTCACCACCGTGCGACAGCCCATGGAGGCGATGGGAGCGTCCGCCGTGGGGATCGTGCTCGACGGCATCAACGCGGTTCTGGAAAAGCGTGAAATCGCCGCCAGCCATCGCCGGGTGGCACCGGAGTTGGTGGCTCGGGAGTCGACGCGAAGTCTGTAGAGCACTTCGCTTTTTTCTTGACAGAGGCTGCCCCCTAAAAGCACTATTCATACGTTTTAATAGTCCGTCCCCGGTCTCAATTCCATCGAGTTCGTGAGTGCTTGTCGAGAAAGTGAAGCCCCGAGCCGGCAGGCTCGGAAAGCACGGCAAAACCGACTGAACTAGCGTGGGAACGGCCCGCGCTCAGGAGAGAGCTTGACCATGAAATTGGATCGAGTGCTGTTGCGGATTGCATCGCTGGTCATGATGTTTTGCGCGGTTGCGTGGGCCCAGGACACAGGGTCGATCACGGGAACGGTAAAGGACGCGACCGGCGCCACTGTTTCAGGCGCCACGGTCGTGGTTTCCAATCCCGACCACGGTATCGACCGCCATACGGTCACTAACTCTGCCGGAGATTATAACGAGTCCGCATTGCCCGGCGGCACTTATGACGTCATCGTCAGCGCTACCGGCTTCAAGAAATTCCAAGCTAAGGGTGTGGTCCTGGACGTGGCGCAGAAGGCCCGCGTGGATGTGACCATGCAAGTCGGTGCCATCAGCACCGAAGTGATTGTTCAGGGTGAGAATGTAGCTCAGGTAGAGACTCAGTCTTCCGAACTCGCCGGCACGGTGACGGGGAAGGAAATCTCACAGCTTGAACTGAACGGCCGCAACTTCACGCAGTTGGTTACGCTGACCCCCGGCGTCAGCAACCAGACTGGGCAGGACGAAGGCACGGTGGGTGTTTACGGCAACGTCAGCTTCAGCATGAACGGCGGGCGCGTTGAGTACAACAACTGGGAACTCGACGGCGGCGACAATATGGACAACGGCAGCAACTCTACGTTGAATGTGTATCCCAGCATCGACGCCATCGCAGAGTTCAAGGTTCTTACGTCAAACTACGGGGCGCAGTACGGCCGCAATGGTTCGGGAACGGTCGAAGTCGAGACGAAGTCGGGGACGAACAAATTCCACGGGGATGTCTACGAATTTGTACGCAATGATGCTTTCAACGCGCAAAACTTTTTCAATAAACCATTCTGGGGTGGCAACGGAATTACGCCGGAATACAAAAAGAACGATTATGGGTACACGATTGGAGGTCCGGCGTATATCCCAAAGGTATACAACAGGGACAAAACCAAGACTTTTTTCTTCTGGTCGCAGGAGTGGCGTAAAGATCTGGTTCCGGGGCAGACTTTTCACGTTCCGGTTCCATCGCTTGCGGAACGCGGGGGTGACTTCAGCGATATTTGCGCGTTGCAGACGGTTGACTGTCCGAGTGTCGGCATCAATGGGGTGATCTCGGGGTTGCCGGCTTATACCGCGAATCAATCCACGGCACAGGCGTTACTAGGGATGATTCCGAAGCCTACCGGCTCCAACAGTGCGACCTGCGTGCCCAACAGTAGCAATAATCCTTGTTTTTATTCGGCGTCGCCAGCCCAAGCGACTAACTGGCGTGAGGAGTTGATCCGGGTAGACCACAACTTCAGCGACAAGATACGGGCCACGTTCCGATACATTCACGACTCCTGGCAGACCACCACGGCAGTTCCACTCTGGACAAACCAGGGGAGCTTCCCAACGATCGGGACCGCTTTCAAGGGGCCTGGTGTGAGCCTGGTTGCACGCCTCACCGCCACGGTTTCCCCGACCTTGCTGAACGAGTTCGTGTTCAGCTACACCGCCGATCATATTATTCTGAACGACACTGGATCGTGGCAGCGGCCTAGCGGTTTCAACAGCAATTTCACAGATTTATTTCCCGGAAATGGTGGAAACGTTTTGCCGGGAATTAACGTAGTGGATCCCACGGGTGGCGTCTATGGCAACTTCGGAGAGGACTCAGGCTACATTCCCAATGGAATTTACAACTCGAATCCGACCTATACCTACCGCGACAACGTGAACAAAGTTGTGGGCAAGCATATTATCCAATTTGGAGTCTACATTGCTGCGGCGCAGAAGAATGAATTCGGAGGAGAGCTGGCTAATGGCTCGTTCCCAGGATATTTGACGTTCGATCCTACACAGATGCCGGCGGGTAAGACCTCCGGGAATCCTTTTGCGGACCTGTTATTGGGGAACATCGCGAGTTTCGGCCAACAGGACCATCTGGTCAAGTACTACAACCGCTATAAATTGTTTGAACCATATTTTCAGGACGACTGGCGAATTACCAACCGCCTCACCCTCAATCTAGGCTTACGACTCAGCCTCTACGAGACATACCGGGAGAAGCAGAAGCAGGCGTTTAACTTCGATCCGGCTCACTACGAAGCCGGACAGACAACGGTGAACTCCGACGGTTCCGTGAACTTTCTGACTGCCGACAACGCCACCCCATCGCTTACGGACTTGCCTAACGGAATAGTGCAATGCGGCGTGACTTCGGGAGTGCCTGACGGTTGCATGCAGTCCCACTGGTTTAATCCCGCGCCACGGATTGGCTTTGCATGGGACCCGAGGGGGAACGGCAAGACGGCGATACGGGGAGGATACGGAGTTTTCTTCGAACACACCAACGGCAACGAAGGCAACACTGAGTCCCTGGAGAACTCGCCCCCATTGGCGAACGTAGTCCAGAAAGTCCAAATCCAAGGGTACGCAAATATAGCAACTAGCGGAGGCGGGGCAGCGCAACTGCCGCTCGGAGTGGTGGCGATTCCTACCAAAGCGCAGTTCCCCTATATGCAGCAGTGGCACTTCGATCTGCAGAGGGAGGTCGCCAGGAGCACGGTGGCTACCATCTCATATGTGGGCAGCAAGGGAACCCATCTGACGCGGGAGAGCAACTTGAATCAAATCTTCCCGATATCGCCGGCGCAGAACCCCTATCTGGTGAATAAAGAAGTGATCACAGTCGATCCCAATGGCGGCAATTCCCCAGACTGCGGCTCAGCCTTCGACGCGAATGGTGTACCGCTGAATGCAATGACACAAAGTAAGGTTCCTATCACAGGGCAAGCGGCGGTCAATTTGGGTATTGCGGCTTGCGGAACCAACCCGAATATCTTCCGACCCTTTCCAGGGTACGGCACGATTACGCACCTGGAGGATAGAGCGTCTTCGATCTACCATGCGATGCAGACCTCGATCCGACGGAGCGTCGGTCAACTCACAATCAGCGCTGCTTATACCTATAGTCACTCGATTGACGATTCCTCTGATCGAGGCGACGGTACCTTCGTGAATTCCTATAATTTCGCCGCGAATCGAGCCAGTTCCAACTTTGATCAGCGGCACGTCTTCGACTTCAGCTACATCTGGGACCTGCCGTTCTTCCGCAGTCCTGGATTCACAAACAAGGTTCTTGGGGGATGGCAGATTTCGGGAATTGCGAGCGTCAGTTCAGGTACGCCGTTCAATCCAGTCTTCAACACGGACAATGCCGGGGTCGCCAACGGGGTTGCTGGCGCTGCCGCGCGTCCCGATCAAATCGGCGACCCTCGCTCCGGCCCGCTCCCAGCCCCGGACCCGGGCTTTGCTCGCGCCTTCTACAACACAAATGCCTTCACCGCGCCCCTTGGCTTGTCTTTTGGGAACGTGGGCAGGAACGTTCTGACGAATCCGCGTCGCACAAACTTCGATATGGCCCTGTTCAAGCATGTTGCGATCAAGGAGAGTCTGGCTTTCGAGTTCCGCGCGGAAGCCTTCAACGTGTTCAACCACACCGAGTGGCACAACATTGCGGGAGGTGGGGGAGCTGCCGGCGGCGACGGGAATAATGTTCTTGGCAACCCAGGTTTCCTGCAGGTGGGGTCGACCCATTTGCCGCGCATCCTGCAACTGGGAGCGAAGATCCTTTTCTAGCTAAACGAGCAGACAAAAACCCGGCCTCGAAACGAGGCCGGGTTTTTTGCGATGCTCACGTAGCCACAGCTGCCTCGGCTGTCGCACTAGAGTGAAGCGCGGTCAGAGAAAGGACGGATGGTCGAAGGCCATCCTACCCCACCTGCACCGTCTGCCGCGCTGCTACGGCCTCCAGCGCATGCTCTAGATCCTCGATCAAATCCTCTGCACTTTCGATTCCCACCGAGAGCCGAATCATCTGCTCGGTCACGCCGATTTTCTGGCGCTCCTCTGCGGGAACCATCAGGTGCGAGGTGAGCACTGGGATCGACACCAGCGATTCCACGCCGCCCAGGCTGGGCGCCAGCGTAAACAGGCGCAGGGATTCCGTCAGCCGGCGGGCGTCGCCGCCCGAGCCCTCCACTTCGAAGCTGACCATGCCGCCGCCCCCAGCCATCTGCGAGCGGGCCACCGCGTACTGCGGATGGCTCTTCAGGAATGGATAATGCACGCTCCGCACTTTCGCGTGGCCGGCGAGGAACTCCGCGACCTGCAATGCGTTCTGGTTTTGCCGCTGCACCCGAACCGCCAGCGTCTTCATTCCGCGCAGTAGCATCCATGCGGCGTGCGGGTCCATGCAGTTCCCGATTGTGGTTCGCGTGGAGAGGATTTTTGCGATGAGTTCGGCGCGTGCGGCGACGACTCCGCAAATGAGATCGGAGTGGCCGCTCAAGTATTTCGTCCCGGAGTGCATGATCAGGTCGATGCCGAGCTCCGCCGGGTGCTGATTGATGGGCGTGCCGAAGGTGCTGTCGATCATGCTGAGCAAGCCATGCTGCCTGGCGAGAGCCGAAGTTTTTTTCAAATCGACGACTCGCAAGGTCGGATTGGTCGGCGACTCCAGATAAAGCAGTTTCGTATTCGGCCGGATCGCCCGCGCATGCTGGTCGTAGTCGGTGGTGTCGACGAAGGTAGTCTCGACTCCCAGCTTGGGAAGCCACTGCGACAAGAACTTATGCGTGCCGCCGTAGACCTCGCGCTGGGCCACAATGTGGTCGCCGGCCCTGAGCAGCGCCATGATCGTCGTCGTAATCGCGCCCATACCGGAAGCGAACGTCAGGGCGCCGTCCACTCCTTCCAGTTCCGCCACGGTTGTTTCCGCGGCGGTGTTGGTGGGATTGCCGTAGCGCGTGTAGTAACTGTCGGAGCCGGTGACGCGAAGCTGTTCTTCGTTGTCCATCACTTCGAAAGTCGACGTCTGGTAAATCGGCGTGGCAACTGGGCCGTTCTTTTTCTTCAGATCAGCCGAACCGCGCGTAGCCTGTGTTTCCGGATGCTCAAACCTGCGCTTCATGGGCACCTCACTATCCTCAGAGTAATTCGCACGGATGAGTTGCGGCAAGTATTCCCGGCGGGGGCGCCATTTATAATTCCACGTTCATGGATCTGGGTCTGAAAAACCGAGTTGCCCTCATTGCGGCGTCCAGCCAGGGGCTCGGCCTCGCCACCGCAGAAGCCTTCGCCGCTGAGGGCTGCCGTGTGGCGATGTGCGCGCGCAACCGGCAGACGCTTCAGGCTGCGGCCGACAAAATCAGAAAGCGGTACCAGGCGGAAGTTCTTACCGAGGCGTTTGATGTTGCGGACTCGGCCGCGGTCTGCTGCTTCGTAGCGGCCGTCGCCAGCAAGTTTGGCAGCGTGGACATTTGCGTGACCAATGCCGGTGGCCCTCCCGCCAAGGGATTCCTGGCGGCCTCGATCGACGACTGGCAGCGCGCCATCGAGTTGAATTTTATGAGCACGGTTTATTTCGCGCGCGAAGTGATCCCGCTCATGCAGAAGAAGCAATGGGGACGAATCATCACCATCACGTCGATTACCACCAAGCAGCCGGTCGCCGATCTAGTACTGTCCAACGCAGTGCGCGCCGCAGTGGTGGGATTGGTAAAGAGTCTGGCCAACGAGTTTGGCAAAGACGGAATTCTGGTTAACAATGTCGGTCCCGGCTTTACCGCTACGGATCGTCTGAAGGAATTGGCGAAAGCTCGCTCCGCAGCTTCGGGAAAGAGCGAGCGGGAAATTTTCGATGCCTGGGCGGCGGAGGCTCCGCTCAAGCGCATCGGCGAGCCTCGCGAACTAGCCGACACCGTCGTGTGGCTGGCATCGGAGCGAGCGTCTTACGTGACCGGCCAGACAGTGCTGGTGGACGGCGGTATATATAAGGGACTGTGAGACCCGACACGGCTTAAAAAATGTGGCTGGAAACTTTTTCCTAATCCCTTTCAGCACCGACTGCTTCCCTTACAATCAAAAGAAAGAAAACAACATGGCGAAAAAGAAGCTGAAGAATAAATCAAAGACGAAGCCCCCCACTCCTACACTGGCAAGAACCACCGCGTCCTATGCCCGCGCCACGCGCGCCGTTACCAAGCACGCCGCCGGAAACGCGGCCCTGCAATATATCCCCTGGCATACGATCCCGCTCGAAGAGCTCAATCCGCTGCTGCAGCGTCAATTCGTGGTTGGACAGGAAATCATGGTGGCGCGGGTGCTGTTGAAAAAAGGCTGCATCGTCCCTGAGCACAGCCACCACAACGAGCAACTCACCTACATCCTGGATGGCGCGCTCAAGTTCTGGATCGACGGCAAGGAGATCGTGGTCCACTCCGGTGAAGTGCTTTGCATTCCGGCCCACATGCCGCACAAGGCCGAGGCTATGGAAGACACCGTCGATCTTGATATATTCACTCCTCCGCGGGCCGACTGGATCAACAAGACCGATCAATATTTGCGGGAAGAGAAGTAAATCTGGTCTATGTCTCCTCTTTCCACTTCGGCGTCGGGGGTTCGTCAGGCGACCTTCCGCTTCCGCTGCATTGCTTGCGGAGATGTGCACGACGAGGCTGGTCAGAATTTCCGCTGCCCGCAATGTCAAGACCTGCTCGAAATCACCTATCCTCACTGGAAAAAAGCCAGGCTGCCGGCGGAAGACTTGAGATCCACATGGCACCAACGCCGTCTTTCCCAGTCGGCGGTCGATTTAAGCGGTGTCTGGCGCTTTCGCGAATTGCTTCCCGCGCTCGCGAGCGATGACCAAGCCATCACCCTGCGCGAGGGCAACACGCCACTGTACGAACTTCCGCAGTGCGCGCGCATCACGGGCGTGCCGCGACTCGTTGCCAAACATCAAGGATTGAATCCTACAGGTTCGTTCAAAGATGCAGGCATGACGGTGGCCGCAACCTTTGCGCGGCTCGCCGGATTCCGCTGGGTCGCCTGCGCCTCCACGGGCAACACCTCCGCCTCCATGGCTGCCTATGCCGCGCGCGGAGGCATGCGCAGCCTGGTGCTGGTACCCGAGGGCAAGATTTCCTGGAGCAAACTCTCCCAGGCACTCGACTACGGCGCGGTCACCTGCCAGTTGCGGACCGATTTCGACGGCTGCCTGCGCCTGCTGCAGGAGTTGGTTCTGCGGGCTCCTGTCTATCAACTGAATTCGATCAATCCTTTTCGTCTCGAAGGCCAAAAGACGCTCGCGTTCGAACTGCTCGAGCAACTCGATTGGCAGCCACCCGACCACATTATCGTTCCCGGCGGCAACCTGGGAAACAGCTCCGCGATCGGCAAGGGGCTGCTCGAAATGCGCGACCTGGGCCTGATTCCGAGCTTACCGAAGCTATCGATTATTCAGGCCGAAGGCGCTAATGCTCTGGTGCGCACCCTCCGCGAAGCTGGCGGCCGACGACTGATCAGTGTGCAGGCGGAGACCCGCGCCACTGCCGTCCGCATCGGCAATCCCGCCTCGTGGAAGAAGGCGGTTCTCGTTCTCGAGGCCACCGGCGGAGCCTGCGAACAAGTTACGGAAATTGAGATCGCTCAAGCCAAAGCGGAGATCGGCGCCGAAGGCATTGGGTGCGAACCGGCATCCGCGGTTACGCTGGCTGGACTGAAAAAGCTGGTCCAGCAAGGTTTCGTAAAGCCGGATGAAACGGTGGTACTGATCCTGACTGGAAACTTGATGAAGGATCCCGACTTCACCATGGGATTCCATCGCGGAGATTTGTTCAAAGGCACTCCCGACGAAAGCGCGAGCGCCGCGTTGAACCGGTTGCGCCGTCCGCCCGTGGTTCTAGATGCCACGCTGGATGCGGTGATACCGACGTTGGAGCAGGCTGAGAAGTCTTGATCGGGTATTCCTAATCCTGCCGTCATAACGCTTCGGCACAATGCGCGGGCGAGACGCCCCGCGACAGCCGGCAAGATGCCGGCGCTACTTAGGTCGCGCCGGTTGAAAGATTGAATCATGCCCTCCAAAACCCGGCTATCCAAAACTCGGAACCCAAAACGCTCTGGCCTGCGCTTGGTTCTCCCCGCGACCTCTGCCAATCTGGGGCCGGCTTTCGACGCTGCTGCCCTCGCGATGGATTTCTACATCAAGATTGACGCGGCTCCAGCCCGGCGGTTTTCCATCGCCGCCACCGGCCGCGATCGTGAAATCTGTGAAAAGCTGCAGGATCACCTCATCCTGAATACCTACCGCGAGGTGCTTGGGGCCTCAGGCCGCCCGCTCATTCCGTTGGCGCTCAAAATCGCGAATGACATCCCCATCGGCAAAGGCTGCGGCTCCTCGGCTGCCGCCCGGCTGGCGGGCATTGCCTTGGCGGTGCACTTCGGCCGTCTGAGTTGGACCGACTCCCAAATCATTGGCGAAGCCTCCCGCCGCGAGCACCATCCCGACAATGCCTCCGCCTGCTGGATCGGCGGCCTGACCGTCTCCCGCATGTCTGGAGCTGCGGAGGCCCAGGTAGCGGGCATTCGCCCCAAAGGCAAGTGGCCATTGCTGCTCGCCGTGCCTCAGCAGAGCGTGTCGACCGAGGATGCCCGTCGCGTCCTGCCCGCACAATATTCACGCGCGGATGCCGTCACCAACGTGCAAAATTCCATGTTATTGCTTGCGGCGTTCACCCAAGGACGTCGCGACCTTCTTCCCGCGGCTCTGGAAGACCGCCTTCACCAGCCCTATCGCGCGGCGCTCTGTCCGCTGCTGCCTAGTCTGCAGGCACTCGCAGGAAGGGATGGCGTCCTGGGCGCGGCCCTGAGCGGGGCGGGGCCTTCGGTTTTGCTCTTCCTTGAGCCTGGCGCGCCCTTGCAGAAGACGCAGAGCCGGGTCGCCGCTCACCTCTCGCGAAGCGGCCTCACCGCGGAGCTGCTCCCCGCCTCGATCAGCCTGCGCGGAGCGAGCTCTTGGTTAGCGAAATCCTGAGTGATCGAAATACTGTGCGGACAGAAATACTGATCGCTCCTACAGAAAGAACCGTATTTACCGGCGTTTTTTTCGTCGATAGATTTGAAATTCCCGCCTTGCGAAACAAACGCGTGAAAACAGTGTTTTTACGATTGGCAGATTCCATGAGGATCCCCAGCAGCCTCTTTCGCGGACATTCCGGGATTTGCCGGCAGAGTCACGCTGGAAGGGGCGTTCCGAAGCCGCGCGTGGAACGGTTGGGTGTATCGAAAATGAAGGCGAAGACGCGTCAGGTCCGAGTGGCAGTCAGGCGCTTGTCCGGAAACGAACAAGTCCGCCGAGAGATTCAAGGCTTCTTGTATGCTGTGAAGTCTTATCCCGGCCGTTTTGCCCGGGACCCTAGCGTCACATTCGCGGAGCACCATGGCGGCCTGGTCCGTGCTGCCAGCACCGTCTCCCGCCGCCGCGCGTAATTCATTCCACGCATTACCGGCTGGCCGGCGGCACAATCCCATTCATCCGCAGGTATTCGACCATCTGGCCGTAATGATCGAAGCCATGCGACGATACGCTGGCAGCCAGCCCCAGCCGCGAAACCGATCCTTCTCCGAAAGGGCTCCTCACGGTTTGCACTAAATTCTTCTCATTGATGGTGGCGATCGCTTTGTGGACGTACTCAAAGGATTCCTTCAGGAATTTGAGGATGTCGGCCTTGCTCGTGACGGATGCCGGTCCTTCTTCGTCGCCGATGTCGACCGGCGGCTTCTGCTCCAGAAGCGCGGCGCCCAGTTCGTAATTCACCGCAGCCACATGCTTGATCTGTTGCGCAAAAGTGCGCACGCCTTTGAACTCGCCGCTGGTGGGAGCGAATCCGAACTTGTCCTCCGGCATCGCCTCCGCCGCGGGAACGAATTCATGCTCAAGATTGAGAACCGTATGGTCCAACACTTCAGTGACCGATCGAAGTTCCTCTTTCGGCTTGCCCGCCTGCGCCGCAGCCGTGAGCACCAGCAATCCGCACAATATAATTCCTATTCTCTTTCTCATGATCCCCCTTGGTCTTTTCTGCCTCTAGAATTGCCCGAGTCATCTTACTGCATAGCACTACCGAGATGAAAAAAGCTATTGCTCCGCATGCGTGGCCTCTTTGTTCTCCGTGCCCTCTGTGGTTAAGCCTTCGCTCCCAGCCGCACGCCAAACGGCCACTCTCCGTCCTTCCAGGCCCGAATCATATAGATGATGACACCGGTGAGCAAAATAAGGGCCGCGTACCGTACTTCCTTCTGCCAGTTCACGCGATTAAACAGGATGAACAAAAATCCCGCGCTCGCCAGCAGCGCCGGCAGCGGATAAAGCCACATGCGAAACGGCCGCGGCAGCTCCGGCCGCCGGATCCGCAACACGATGGACCCGATCGCCTGTACCAGGAATTGCAGGATCAGGCGAATTACGACCAGTGCCGCGATCGCATCCTTCAACCGCAGAAAGCAGAACGCTGCCGCCACCACCCCGAGAGCCAGCAGCGAAATGTAAGGAAACCTGTACACCGGATGCACTCGAGCAAACGCGCGAAAATAATTGCCGTCCTTCGCCGCCGCGTAGGGCACCCGCGAATACCCCAGCATCAGCGAAAAGACCGAAGCGAACGCCGTCAGGATTACCAGCCCGGTTACCAGCCGTGCCGCCCAGGCTCCATATACTCTCTGCATGAAAAGCGAGACAACGTACAACCCATTATTGTTTTGTCCGGCCTGCACCATTTCCCGCCAGGGCACTACGGCCATGATGCACAGGTTCATCATTAGATATAGACAGGCCACGATCAGAATGGAAAGCAGCAGGGCGCGGGGAATATTCTTTCCCGGATCCTCGATCTCGTCTCCTAGAAAGCAGACGTTGTAGTAGCCCCAGTAATCATAAGTGGCGACCAGCATCGCTCCGCCCAGACCCGTGAAAAATTGGTGGGACAATGTAAATGCACCCGGTGGAAAATCAAACGCCAGCGCTGCATTGAAGTGTGTCAGCCCTGTGAAGATGATCCACCCAATGGTTCCCATCACTCCGAACCACAATATTTTTGTGAGCCGCCCGATCACCGTGATACGCCGATAAAGTAGCAGCACCGTAAAGAAACAGATCGCTACCGCGATCGATGTGCCTGGCGTTACGATCCAGCTCGCCTGCAGCGGACCTGCCCATGGTAGGTGCAGCACCGCATCGTGATGCGCATACACGGTCTCCAGCCCAGGCCAGTAGTAAGCCGCGTATCCCGCCAGCCCAATGCACCCCGTGGCAATGGATAGGGGGGCAGAAAATGATACTTGCCAGATAAACAGAAACGAAATCAGCCGTCCCCATCTCTCCGGGCCATAGATTTCGCGCAAGTAGCGATACGACCCTCCCGAGGCCGGCAGCGCCGCGCCCAATTCCGCAGACACCAGCCCGTCGCACACGGCGAGGAAGGCTCCCAGAACCCACCCCAACAGGGCTTGCGGGCCGCCCATGGCGCTCAGCACCAACGGCATGGTGATGAACGGACCCACGCCGATCATGTCGATCATGTTGAGCGCAGTCGCGGTCCCCAGCCCCATCCCGCGGATGAGGCCAGGAGAGCTCGAACCGCTTTGAAGGGTTGACGACATTCTTGAGGAGTCTATAGCTACGGAAGTAGCAGGACCCTCCCGCTGACCTGACGCTGTTCAAATGCCGCATGGGCTTGAGCGGCTTCGGTCAGGGGATACGTTCGATCAATTCTGATAGACAGTTTTCCTTGCTCTACCCACCCGACGAATTGCTCAAGGTAATGATGATATTCGCTGATGTAAGGCAGTCCGTTAGTGCGCGTCAGAAATAGCGATCCTTTTTCCTGCAGTGTCATCAGATCGAACGGCGGCACGTATCCGCTGGATTGCCCATAAATCACGAGGTATCCACCCGGCGCGAGGCTGTTGAGGTTCGCCGCAAAAGTGTCTTTGCCGACTCCGTCGTAGACGACCCTCACTCCTCGCCCTTCGGTGATTTTTCTCGCCTCCGTCGCGATGTCGGATTGTGTGGAAATGATGACCGTGTCAGCGCCCGCATCTTTGACGAATCCAGCTTTCTCCGCCATCGACGTTACACCAATGACGCGTCCACCACGAATCTTAACCATCTGACAAAGCAACAGTCCGAGGCCGCCCGCTGCCGCCTGAATTAGGCACCAGTCGCCCGGTTTGACCGGATAAGCAAAATGAGTGAAGGCATAGGCGAGGAAACCCTGGTTCATCCCAGCCGCGGCCTGCTCAAAGCTGATGCCCTGCGGAATCCGAATCAGCCGCACCGCCGGGACTACAGCATGGCTGGCATAAGACGCTCCGGCGAAGCTCACCCGGTCTCCCACCGCCACATTGCTCACTTCAGCCCCCAGCGCTTCGACGACTCCAACGCCCTGACTGCCTAGAGTTGCGGGAAGATCAGCTTCGCCTGTGCCGGCACGGTGATAGAACGCTTGCCCGACCAATTCACCGCGCCGCTTCTGGACATCCAGAAAATTCACGCTCGCCGCATGGACGCGAACCCGTGCCTGTCCGGCGCGCGGAATCGGCATCGGAACTTCTTCCAGCTGCATAACTTCCGGTCCGCCGTAAGCATGAATGCGAGTGGCTCGCATGATTCCTGCATGCGTTGCGCCAGTTGCGTTCGGTGTCTCTGGGGTCTGCATCGATATTTTCCGGGCTGCCGGAACGAACACCTGAGAACTGGCTACTTCTGGCCCGCGCTCAACAAATTCACGTACAACCGTACCGCTCCCGGGACCCCGGCGGGCAGCTGCCGGAAAAATGCGTACCCCGTATAGATGTAAGTCCCCTTGCCATATTGCGCCCGCAGCAGCCCGCCTTTTTGCGCATCCTCTCCCGGATCGTGGCACGAGAGCAGCGGCGTGAAGTGCTCATCCCACTTGTCCATGAAGTACAGTCCTCGCTCCTGCACCCACCCGTCGAAATCGTGCGCCGTGATCGTATTCGGATAATGAAAGATGGAATCGTCCGGCGCCAGAATTTCCACCGGGGCTTCCTCCACCGAAACCCGCGCCCGGCTCAGCTCCGCGGTGTAAGGAGTGAATTTGCCCGCATTGAAATCGGCGACGCCGGCGTTATACTGCACCACCAACGTCCCGCCCGCGGAAACGAACTCGAGGAGTTTCTTGTTATTCGCCGCTACATCCTTCTGCGTGTCATAAGCGCGGATTCCCAGTACGATCGTTCCGTAATGGCTCAAATCCTCATCCGCAATTTTCTCCGCAGGAATTAGCCGGAGGTTCATCCCCACCTGCTTCAACACCGTCGGAATGTCATCGCCCGCGCCCATGATGTAGCCAACCTCGAGGTCATGGGGAACCTTCACGTCGACAATACTCACGCGCTGCCGCGCCGGCTGGTAGTAATAGAAGCTGCCCAGATCTTCCCGCGTGACTAGCGTGTATCCTTCGGCGTATTTCTCGCCCTCCGATTCAAGGGTGGCCCGCACTGTCGTTCGTCCTTCCTGCAAACCGCTGGTGAATACTTTGAATTGAACATCCTGTTTCTCCCCACGTTTTCTCAACTCCACCGTGAATTGCTCCGGCTCCGAACGCCACCCGGCCGGCAACTCGAGCCGAAGAACTCCATGTACCTCGCGCGTGAGATTGCCGGTGACGCCCACGGTAACGTTTGAAGTTGATCCGTTATGCGTCGAAATCACCTGCGTCCCCGGTTCCAGCATCACCGAAAACGCCGGCACCACCGCCAGCGGACGCTCCTCAGTCTTTCCCGCGCCACCAACAAATGAAGCGACGGCAACCGCGGTAATCCCGTTCCGTGTTTTTACTCCCAGGCCCTCGCTCAGCGAATACTCCACCCGCGCCCGCAGCGCCGGAGGCGGGAAGGGAAGCGTCGCATATTTCTCGTCGTCGATGTGATTGATGCTCTCCCTGTCAGGGTCATCCCGATGCCAGTAGGGCCGCGTATACGCCGCGTTCTTCGGCACTCGTAGCCGGAAATCCGCGTGCACATCTTTTCCCGCATTGACGGTCACAGGTTTCGTCTTTCCCTCTACAGTGGTCCACCCCGACGGCACCTCCAGTTTGATATCGTCGATCCCCAGCGTCTGCTTCGATCCGTTGTGCAGAGTTACTGCAACCAGAACCTCCTGACCCGGCGAAACCGTGGTCAGTGCGTCTGCTTCTTTCGGCACGCGAACATCGCGTCCGCCAACGGACGTGACATCCGCCGTCATGCTCACGCCGAGTGCCAGATTTAGCGCGGTTTCCGCCTGCTGCCGCTTCTCCACGATTGGTGTCAGCACATCGACTTTCGCGGCCGCGCTCAAAGTGCTTGCCCGTAGTTCGCTACTTACGCGATTCAACTCTGCTACAACTTTCACCAAGGGCGTCGCCGCGATAGTCATGTCGTTGCTTTTTGCAGCCGCTGTCGCCGCGGCAATATGTTTTGCAATCTCGGTCAACTCCGGTCGCAGGCGCGGAACTTTCCTTTCTTCCGCGCCCAGTCGCGCCGCCAACTCCGGCCAGGTCGTATCAATCCCGTCAAAGAAGTTTTTCTCGTGCCCGTTCTTGTCCAACGCGGAAGGCAGCATTGAATCCACGAGCCGGTAAAACGTAAACCGGTCTCCCGGATCGACCGTCCAGTTCGCCGCCCCCTGCGACATCTGGTGCCGCAAGCCCTGCATCGCGAGCTGAATATACGACATGCCCAACTCCGCGCTGCGCTCGCCCGTATTCAATTTCAAAGTCCAGTCCGCGTCCGGGCAAGTCATGGCCCCAAACCCGCACACGTTTCCGATGTACAACTTCTTTGCCTGCCACGGCTGCAGTCCCTGCGCAATCTGCTCGGGAAAGCGCTTCGGATCGGACGCCGCCCGGAACGCCTCCTGCGCCAGAATGGCCGAAGCCTGATGATGACCGTGCCCATCGCGAGACGTCCCAGAAAAGCGCGCCACCAGCACATCCGGACGAAACGTTCGAATCACCCGCACCATGTCGCCCAACGCCACGTCGTGCCCGCCCCACTTCTCAAACGTCTCCTCGGGGTTCTTGGAGAATCCAAAATCCGCCACCCGCGAAAATCGTTCCTGCACGCCGTAATACTGATCTGACGCGAGCAGTTCCTCGGCCCTCAGCACACCTAGCACGTCCGACAAATTGCTGCCGATTTTGTTCTGCCCGCCCTCGCCGCGATTCAGGGTCATCAGCACAGTGCTCACTCCCCGCCCGCGCGCCTCCAGCGTTAGCATCCCTCCATCTTCATCATCCGGGTGCGCTACCACCTGCATCAACCGCGCCGTAGTCCCCAGTCGCAGTAGTTCCAACCGTAATCCAGCCGCGCCCTGATCCTGTGACAATTCCGCCGGGACACCCTGGTATAGCAGCCCCGGAGGATCGGCCTGCACGTCGAGGTTCGGGAATGGATGCTTCGGGGAAGAACTCTCAGCAGGCCTTGCCGTCTGTGTGCCCGGTCTGCTCGCGGGGGGACTCTGCGCGCCGCTGGCGAGGGAAAAGAGTGCAAGAAAACAAACGAACTTCATGCCCAGAAAATGCAAGCGTCGAAAAATAGTAGATGCGCGGCGCCGAGTGGGCCGCTGGAGGTTGACAGGTCCGGGATATCTCACGTTACAAGGATGGGGCCAAATGCCACTTTGACGCAAATTGTTTAGGTCGAGTCTAGCAGCGGTCCGGTCCTTCGCGGTGGCGGAAACCAGTTCGTGTCTCAGATTCGTGTCTTAGATTCGTAACAAGGTATGCCTTCAGGCGAGGCATGTGCAGCGGCTCAATACCGCTGAGGAATCGCATCAATCTTCCGATGGCCGCTAGTCCCCATCCCCCGCGTCCACCGAAACCAATTCCAGGCTCTGCAGCAGCGGACTCGAATCCGAAACGAATTCCACGTGCCCGCACTTCGGGCAGCAGAGGATCGCATATCCCGGTCCCTGACTATTCGGCGCCAAACTGACGCGCATCAACTGGTAGCGCTCCAGTTTCTGCTCGCAGCGCAAACAGCAGACGTCCTGCTGATAAGGATCGTTGGAAATACTAGCGGCAAAGTCCACGCCTGGTTTCATGCTTCCTCTTGGAGAATGAACCGTGAGGGAACGGTCCGAATCGCGCCGGGATCAACTCGGCGATTTCATAAGCTTAGCATGAAAATTTGAAGCACTACGCGAACCTGACTCACGCTCGGCAATGGCGGCTCAAAAGATTGCCCCAGTTTACTGCGGCAATTTGAAGTTCAGAGTGATTCTCGTCTGCATCGCTACTGCGTGTCCGCTCACCCGGCGGGGCTGGAATCGCCATTGCTTTACCGCGTGGATGGATGCCTGCGCCAGCTCCGGGGGCCCGCTGATGACCTGAACGTCCTGAACCGCGCCATCCGGACCTATGTGAGCGTCCAGCACGACAGGCCCCTGAATTTTTTGCTGCCGGGCTTCTTCCGGATATTGCGGTTCAACCCGCCGAATTAAACTACCTTCTTCGGCCCTGGAAGAAAGCTCAGCCACCGTCTCCGGCTCTGCGGATTTTTCGGGCTCTTGGGACGACGCGCGCTGCATCGCAGTTCCGAGTCCGTTTGACGGCGATTCTGCACGCGTCTGCGTAGCGTCCTTCTGCGCGCTTTCATTCCGCACCGGTGGCATACGAAATATTTCTTTGCCATTCTCGAATACCAGCAAGCTGCCCGGGGGAGGAGGCGCAGGTCTCGCGTTAATTTTGGCAGGGCTAGACGGCTGCGCGGCCGCAACCCCCTCCTCGTTCCTGGCCGTGCTCGCCTCTGTCGGCGGACTGATCCCTGCAGGTGTACTGCCCCCGACAGTCGGATTGCCCGCCGCAACTGGAATTGCAGCAGGATGCCTGCGCACCTCAAGCCTCGCCTTCCGCGCCCCGAAGTGTCGCCCGAGCAGCAATCCAAGCATGACTGCGCAAACCAGTACCGCTACCCTGAGGGCCCAAGTGACGGCATCGAATGCATGCGGCGAAGAACTTGCCTCTGCGATTTCTGGGACGATTTCTGGGACGCTTTCAGGGATACTGTCAGGAAGAGTACTCTCCGGGAGTGCCGGAACCATTTCCTGAATTTCCTGAAGCGCTAGCGGCTCGGCCTGCGGCGTCAGGGGTGCGGCCGCGCGCTCCAGATTGCTCAGGATCCGGAGCGCCAGCACTTCTAGAGTTATCTCATCCCGCTCAGCAAATGCGGCGGGTAGGGACGAAAACAATTCGAACAATCCGACCAGCTCGGCTCGGCGCTGAAGAGGCATGACGATCACCGACCGCACCCCCAGCTGTTGCGAGGTCCCAAGCTCCACCCGCGAATCCGACAAAACATCATCGCTGCGCTGGGTGCGGCGCGTTCGAATGCATTCTCCTGAAAGTCCTGTGGCAGAATCGAGCCGCGAGCCCAAGGCTGGCGCGGTCGCTCCGCTGCTGGCGCGACAGATCATTGCGCCATCACGCTCCAGCGCAATCGCGGCGCCGGTGGCACCCGTGGTCAGGCAAGCCTGCTCGACCACCTCGTTCAGCACGATCTCAAGGGCCAGATCGGTGGAAAGCTCCGGCGACAACCCACCTCCGCTTTGCGCTGAAAAGCAGGCTGCCAGCTGGGCAAAGTCGGTTTCGAAACGAGCCCCCTCCGCCTGGGCGCCCAGCACTCCGGTAGCGCTCAAATCAGGCTTCGACGGATCCGGTTCCGATGTTGGAGGTTGCGGCATAACCAAGGTGAGAGTCAGCGTCCGTAGCGGAGTTTGCCCCGAAAACAGCCGGTTGTCAATATGCCTGGGCTGCCCATAGGCCGCTCCAACCTCGGCCGGACTCCTTAGCCCGGGCTGCAGAAAGACTCACAAACGGGGCCTTCCGTGGAAGAGCGGCCCTTTAGGGCCGTATCAAGGCACAACATCAGAGCTGGCTTTAGCTCCTGAGGACTGTCAGTCCACTCTTTCGCCGTGCCAAATTGGTAAGGAAAATGCTCGCACACCCGGTCGATACGGATTTTCCACCGATCCCGATCCCAGTCGAAATGTTAGAATCATTTCACTTTCGTGGGCGTTGTGGATGAGACTCCCCAGGCCATCTTCCGAATCTCCCAAGCTTGTTCGCCAAGGTAGCCCAAACGAAGGATGTTTCAATTCAACCCATCACTGGAGTTCTTAGCATGCGGATAGCGGTTGTAGGTTCGGGATACGTCGGGCTAGTGGCGGGCGCTTGCTTCGCCGACTTCGGGCATGACGTCATCCTGGTGGACAACGATCAATCCAAGCTGGCTGCGCTAAGAAATGGCCAAGTCCCCATCCACGAGAGATTTTTGCCTGAACTCTTAAACCGGCATCGGGGAAACGGCCTGACGTTTTCCGAGGATTTGAAGGAAGCCGTCGGCGTCAGTTCCGTCATCTTCGTGGCGGTGGGCACGCCGCCCACCGAGAGCGGCGAGGCCGATTTGTCCTACGTGGAATCGGTGGCCCGCGAAATTTCAGTTGGCGTCAACGACTACAAACTAGTCGTCGAGAAAAGCACCGTTCCGGTCTATACCAGCGAGTGGGTGCGCAAGATTATCCTGCGCAGCGGTACCGACCCGGAGTTATTCGACGTCGCTTCCAATCCCGAATTTCTGCGCGAAGGCACTGCGGTCACCGATTTTTTGTTTCCCGATCGCATCGTAATCGGCTGCGACAGCGAGCGCGCGGCCGCGGTTTTGCGCGAAGTCTATGAGCCCCTTACCAGCGGCAGCTACTACCGGCGCAGCCACGCCATTCCCCAGCCCGACCGGGCCTCAATTCCTCCTCCCATCATCGTGACCAGCAGCAAGAGTGCCGAGTTGATCAAGCACGCCTCCAACGCATTCCTGGCCATGAAGATTTCTTTCATCAACGCCGTGGCCTCGGTTTGCGAATCCGTGGGAGCCAACGTAAATCAGGTGGTCCACGGCATCGGCGCCGATTCGCGGATCGGGCCACGGTTTCTCAATCCCGGCGTGGGTTACGGCGGGTCCTGTTTTCCCAAGGATGTCATGGCATTCCGGGCGGTGGCACGCGAGTCAGGCTACGACTTTCGCCTGCTCGACGAGGTGATGCGGATTAACGAAGATCAGCGGCAGCGTTTTCTGCGGAAAGTGCGCAGCGCGCTGTGGACGCTGCGCGGCAAGCATCTCGGCGTCCTCGGCCTCGCCTTCAAGGGAGGCACCGACGATATCCGTGAATCGCCCGCCGTCTTTATTGTGCAAGCGCTTATGCAGGAAGCCTGTAAAATCACGGCCTACGATCCCGCAGCCATGGAGCGCGTAAGGGAAGTGTTCCCTTCCGGCCTCAGCTTCGCCAACTCCGCGTATGAAGCGGCCCACGGCGCCGATGCCTTGCTGATTCTCACGGAGTGGGAGGAATTCGCCAACCTCGATTTGAACCGCCTCCGCCGGGAACTGAAGTATCCCATCCTGATTGACGGCCGCAATTTGTATGATCCCGACGTAATGGCCGCCGAAGGCTTCAGCTACTATAGCGTTGGGCGCGCCGCCTCTCATCCCGATGGAGTTCCCGCCGCGGTCTTGAAGAACGGCAAGAAGGCATGAATGCAAAACGCGCGGTAGTCACCGGCGGCGCCGGCTTCCTCGGATCTCACCTCTGCGACGCTCTGCTCGCTGAAAACTGGAGCGTGGTCGTCGTCGACAACCTGCTCACCGGGCGCCGCGCCAACTTGGCGCATTTGACTCGCGAGCCGCGCTTCGAGTTCGTCGAAAAAGATATCTGCGAACCCTTCGACGTCGGCCCAGTCGACTACGTCTTCCACTTTGCGAGCCCCGCCAGCCCGGTCGACTATAGCGTTCATGGAATTCCGACGCTCAAGGTCGGTTCGCTCGGAACCTTTAGCGCCCTCGATCTTGCTCACAAATACGGCGCGAAATATCTGGTGTCGTCCACTTCCGAGTGTTACGGCGATCCTCTGGAGCATCCCCAGAAAGAAACTTATTGGGGCAATGTCAACTCCATCGGCCCTCGTTCCGTCTACGACGAAGCCAAACGCTTCACTGAGTCTGTAACCATGGCCTACCACCGTTATCACAACGTCGATACCCGCATCGTCCGCATCTTCAACACCTACGGTCCGCGCATGCAGCTCAACGATGGACGCGTCGTTCCCAATTTCATGAAGCAGGCCTTGCGCGGCGAACCTCTCACCGTTTACGGCGATGGCCGTCAGACTCGCAGCTTCTGCTACGTCAGCGATGAAATCGACGGCTTCGTGCGTTTGTCTAAGTCAGACGAGCATTTGCCCGTGAATATCGGCAACCCCAACGAATTCACCATCCTGGAATGCGCGCTGATGGTGTTGAAAGTGACGGGATCGAAAAGCCAGATTCGCTACGAACCGCTTCCGCAGGATGACCCCAAGCAGCGCTGCCCTGACATCACAAAAGCCCGCCAGTTGCTTGGATGGGAGCCAAAGATCGACTTGGAAACCGGCCTCCGCAAATCGCTGGATTATTTCAAAAAAGCCTTAGCTGAAGAAGCCGCGGTGAAATAGCTATATCTGAGCGCAGCCCCGCTCTGCTCCACACGACGAAAAGAGAGCCGGCACGGACTCGCCTGCCCATCGATCCGGCAACCAGAGAAAGGGCCTGGCGGGAAGCTCGCGCCCCAGAGACCTGTCATCCTCGCGTTTGCGGATTGTCAATGCATTACCACGGAGTTCAACAGCTTACGCGGAGGGATCGCTCTCGGCGACGAGGTCCGTCAACTTCTTCAGCTTGTCCTGTTCTTCCTTCGTATCCAGTTCGAACGCCACTCCCATGCCGTAGCCAGGGTGAGAAGTCAGCACCGCTCCTCGCAGGCGCAGTTTCATTTCGTAAGTCCTCACCACAATGTCGAGCAACGATCCCGGCGCAAATGGCAGCGCAACTTCCAGGTAGCATCCCCCCGAACTCAAGTCGGTCAGGCAGCAACGGTGCGGAACGGAAACTCCCCTTTGATAAACTTCCGCACTCAAGCGGCAAGCATTTCGCGTCTTCCTCCTCCGATTGTCGAGTTCGAGACGGCCGGGCTCAATATCCGGTTGAATATCACGTTGGAAATTACGTTGAGCAGCGTAAGCACTACTCGCTTGAGTACCCTTGGCGGCAAACTTTTCCCCTGCCACTTCTCGTACCACCTCGAGCGCGTACCCGCTCCCATGGGTTAACTCCGCCACCGCTACCGCCGCCGGTTGCAGCGACTCTTCCATCTCCACCGTGACATCGTAGAAAGGATCGCGCGCCGCTTCGCGGGGCAGATGGGCGCCGAGGAAATCATCCAGCAACCGGCGTGAAGCTTTTGGCACGTCCGCAAACTGCACTCCCGCGCGCCCTTTCCAGTCCTGCCAAACCACCTGGCCCGACAAACGAATGTTTGCCGTCTGACCCGGCAGTCGGAACTGAAAATACACCTTGCCCACGGGAGGAAGTTTCTTGCCGAACTGCACCGACATGCCGTCTTCCGCCAGATCGATCAGCGCCGCTTTCTCACGCTCCACATTCGCATAATCGATGGTGGCCTGCGCATGCACCGTGGCGCGGCTCTTCTTTCGCTTCTCCCTGTGCATTACCGAGCGCACCGCGCGGAGGCTGCTCAGCACCTGCTCGTAGGCTAGCGGTTTGTAGAAAATGAAATTCGCGCCTAAGGAAAAAATCTCCCGGGCATTCTCTTGCCCAGGCAGCACCGCGACCGCCAGTGTCGCATCATTTTTCCGCGACTGCCGTGTTTCCCGCAGCAGGGAAATCACTTGCTGGACCGACTTTCCGTCAAGAATCACAGCATCGTACCGCTCTTGCGCCAGCCGTATTCCGGCGCGCACGAAGTCCGGGCAAGACTCAACCCGAATCTTGAGTTCCTCCAGAACCCGCTGCAGCAATGGGGCGGAGGCCTCGTCAACGCACACGAGTAGAGCGGATAAAGTCATACCTGCCAACATCCTAGGTTTCCTCCACCCTTCGTCACAAGTTACTAGTGTGCCGTTCTGTTAGCCGCCTGATTCGATCGATCTCAATTCGATCGATATGGATATGGATGCGGACATGGGATGAAGATAACGAGAAAGCAAGGGGCGACAGTAAGTTTCGAACGCGAGACGGCACGCGGGAGGGCCGAGTCTACAGTAACTTGGTCGGCTTCCAGCCGGCCCTTAGAATTGGGCTTCATGCTCGCCTTCGGCATCTACGCGTTGACCGCAGACTGGACCTCCGCCAAATGGCTGTTGTGGATTGGCTTGTACCTGAGTTTCGGTCTGCTTGCCCCATGGGCAATGACACGGGCGTGGTCACAGCAGCATCAAAGCACATTGCAGCCGCGCCTTAGCCAAATCTTCCAAAACGGTGAGTTGGGCCTCGTTGGCCTGATGCTTGCGGTCTCGGTAATTTGGGATCTGCAAAAGTCTCAATATGCGTCTTACACGGTTGCCCTCGGTTCGGTTTTCCTGGCCCTGATCGGCATCATGGCAGGCTGGGTCTGGATCGAGTCCTACGGCCGGCGCAGCATCGGGATTCGCTTCCGTCCCGACCGGGCCTGGCGCGACTCCCGAAATTTGACGCTACTTGTATTCAGCGTGGCCATGGTGACTGAGATCCTGTTGGACCGTTTCGCCAAGGTGACCGCCCTGTGAGCGCCTCAGCATCAGCTCCAGCGCTGGCGAAAGAACCGCGCCGCACACTGGCGATGCGGCTTGCCGACCCCGCCGGAACTCTGGCCTATTTGTCTCTGATTTACGGGCTGCTGCTCGTTTCATTCCCCATGGCGTTCCCGCGAACGATCGTAGCGAGCTGGCAGAATGCCAGCCTGACGCCGGTCATGATTCTGTTTACGGTCTCGGTGAACCTGGGACTTTATCTGACCGTCGCCCATCGGCGCTCCGCTAGACCGGGAATGGTCGCCTCCGCCTGCCTGGGAAGCGCGCCCGTTTTTGTGCTGGCCGGTCTCAACTTTCTTCTTCAAGCCACCATTTCTCACACTCTCGCCGGAAGCCAGCCAAATGCCCTCGCGCGGGTCAATGAAGAGATACTTGCCCATACCTACTTCGCGTTGATCGCGGCGATCTTTGGCCCATTCCTGCTTATCCGCCTGGGACAACAGTTCAAGAAAACCGACTCCTAAGCCCAAAGTGCTCGCCCAGCCTGCTCGCCTTTCACCTATCTACTTTCCTCTCCTCACGGACAAATCCGCACGATCAGTGACTTAAGTAATACTTAAATGGCAGAAGGTCTATGTCCCGGTGTGTTGGCCTGTAGTACTTTGACGTCATCCCTCCCATCTTGGAAGATGAAAGACGCGATGAAGGAACGCGAACACGTTCTGTCGTCCGCGAAGAAAGCGCGATCCTCCGCCCTGTGGGCATGGCGAACGGGACCGCGAGCGGGTTCAATAGGGGGCGTTTACTCTCCTCAAATATTTATGAAGTTGAGCCGAAATCGCGGGTTCACGCTGCTGGAGATGCTGATCACGATCTCCATTGGTCTGATCATGGCTGGGGTCACATTTATCGCACTGATGCCGATGTTCAAAGAAAACCATGTGAATGCGGCCTACGACACCACGCTTTCGGTGATCCGCAATTATCGAACCCTCGCCATTACCCAGAGCAAGCGCTACATTCTCACTTTCACGAATCCCGGAACCATCACCGTGCAGTACTGGGGCGTGGGCGTTCCGGTATCGCCCGCTCCGGTCACCGTCGCCACCTTTACCCTGCCGCCCGACGTTCAGTTCGGGGTGCAAGTCGGATTTCCCGCGGCCGCTCCCGACAGCTTCGGCACCGGAGGGACCGCCATTGACTTCGATCAAGGCATGGGCCTGGGCAGCCAGAACTACATCATGTTCATGCCCGACGGTTCCTCGCAGGACACGCTGGGAAACTACAACAGCGGCGTTCTCTACATGACCCGTCCCGGCGCACTTTATAGCTCGCGCGCCGTCTCCGTCTTCGGCACCACGGGCAGAGTTCGGGGATGGCGGCTCGTCGAGAACGGAAACATCTGGGTGCAACAATGACACAAGGCAGGTTTCACGCATCCACGCAGCGCGGGTTCACGTTGATTGAAACCATGATTGCAATCGCAGTCATGACCATCGGCATCGTTTCGTTGCTCGCCGTTTTTGGCACGGCTGTGGCCAGTACACAGAATGCTCAGGAGAATCTCATCGCCCGCCAAAAAGCTCTGGAGACGATGGAAAGCATCTACACCGCGCGCAACACCCAACAGATAGCTTTTTCGCAGATCGCCAATATTGCCAATGGCGGAATTTTCACCGGCGGTGCGACGCAACTCCAATCCGCCGGTCCCGACGGACTGGTGAATACCGCCGATGATGTTGATTTTCCCGCCAGCGGAGTTTGTCCCGCGGGACCGGAGTGCATCACGCTCCCTGGTCCCGACGGCATACTAGGAACCGCCGACGACAAGGCTTTGAGCCTTTCCAACTTCCGACGCCAGATTCAGATCGCTCCCGTACTCGAGTCCGACGGGGTCACGATTAATCCGAATCTTAAGCAGATTACGGTAACCATCAGCTACTCCACCGGCGGATCACCCATTCCGCGCGCTTACACCGTGAACGCACTGATTTCGGCCTTTCGCTAAAAGGCCAGTGACGGAAAACATGATGATGTCAAAGCAAAACACGGAAAAGCAAAACTCGGAACGCGGCTTCACTTTGCTGGAGCTTCTGGTTTCCATTGCTGTCGGATTGATTGTGATGGCCGCAATGGCCGGCCTGTTTAAAGCCGGAATGGACTCTGCCATGGTAGTGACGCAGCGCGCCGAAACTCAGCAGAATATGCGCGCTGCCATCGATCTCATGGTCAAAGACATCGGCATGGCAGGGGCTGGGCTGCCTTCGGGCGGAATCCAGTTGCCCACTGGAGCTGGCTCCAGCGCCTCCCGATTCGCCTGCGATCAATCCGGCACCTGTCATGTGCCCGCCAGCACGTACCCGAATACCAATTACATGTATGGAATTATTCCGGGCTTTAACAACGGCGTGGAAGGAAACGCGGTCGTTCCTGCGGCGCCGCCGCCAGCCATAAACGACAGCATTACTTCGATCTATACCGACTATAACTTTCCTTTGTGGGAGTACAACATCACCTTTCCCGTTCCCGGCAACGGAACCGCCATCACCCTGGCCCCAAATCCTGCCTACGTCCCCGCCCCTCCGCTCATCGGCGCAGCCGGAGGAATTCAGGTGGGCGATCTCATCATGCTCAGCAACACTCTGGGCACGGCGGTGGGCGAAGTGACAACCGTCGCCCCCAACGAAATCGGCTTTGCAGATTTGGATCCGCTCAACATCAATCAAAACGGCGCGGCTTCCAATAACATCGCGGCCATTTCCGGCGGAGCCAACACCGTCGCATATCGCCTCTTCGCTGTGACCTATTACATAACGGTTCCCCCTCCAAACGGGGAGACCCCCCGGCTGATGCGCCAAGTCAATGGCCTCAGTCCCGTTCCCGTGGCCGACAACATCATCAACCTGCAATTTTCCTACGACATCTACAACTCCACCAATTCGGCGCTTGATGCCAACCAGCCTAATCCCTTGGGCGTTGGCGATTCGCCCAACTTGATGCAAAAGATCAACCTTGTGGTCATGGGGCAAAGCGTGGTCAACCACGGGAATAAATCCCAGAACTTATATCTGGCTACCTCCATCAGCGCCCGCAATATGGCATTTCGCAATCGCTATCAGTAACGCTTCTTTCAGAGCAGGAGGCCAACCCGTGAGTCAAGAAAAAGTGGGACAAGCAAAAATGGGACAGAAAAGTCTTTCGCGCGGTTTCACGCTGATTGCAGCGCTTCTCATTCTGGTGCTGCTATCGGGCGTCGCGGCAGGCCTGCTTTTCATTGTCACGAGCGAGACTCGCATGGGCGGCAATGACCTGGAAGCGAACTTGGCCTATTACGGCGCCGAATCCGGCATGGAGAAACTCACCGCCGACCTGTCATCGCTCTACACCCAGTACATGATTCCTTCGAACGCGCAGATTCAGAACTTGACGAACTTCCCGCCCACTCCGGCGATGGTGAGCGGAATGAATTACACCGAGAGCATCAGTTATCCCACCAATGGCAGCGGAAGTCCGGTTAGTGGCTGGAACACGATCAGCGCGGGCGCAAATCAAGGACTCGTCGCCGAAATCATTCCCATGAGCATGCAGGTCGTCGCCACCCGCCCTAGTGGCGCCAGCGTGAACATAACCCGCAAGGTGGAAGTCGCTTTGATTCCGGTGTTTCAGTTCGGCGTTTTCTGCGGCTATGACTGCAGTTATTTTCCCGGCCCAAATTTCAGTTTTGGCGGGCGTGTTCACACCAATCAAAACCTCTTCCTCGCCGCCGGCGGCGATCTCGTCTTCAACGATAAGCTTGCAGCCTTTCAGCAGATCGTGATGGATCAGCTGGAAAACGGCCATATGACTAGCACCGGATACGGCGGAACCGTCTATGTTCCCAAAGCCAGCGGCGGCTGCCCTCTGAATACGTTTCCTCCCAGCGGCGGGAATTGTGTGGCTCTGCCCGGTTCCGGCACCGTGCCCGGCGACGCCAGCTGGAGCGGCGGCTACCCCAGCATCGCCGGTCTCGCCAACAGCAACTTCCCCAGCCTGTCGTCGGGAACATTGAATGGATACGTGGTGAATTCGCTCACTGGCGCCACCAACATGCAGCTGCCTTTCGTCAAGAACAGCTGCACCAGCAACCCGCCACCCTGCACCGATCCGATTTCCATTGTCCGAAAGCCGCAGCCCGGTGAGGCCCCCAGCAGCACGCTGGGAAGTTCGCGTTTGTACAACAAGGCGGAGATTCGAGTCCTGCTGGCCGACACGGTCGCGGATCTGCATCCAGAACGCGGAGCCAGCGCCCTGGACGCCGATGACATTCAATTCGTTCCCAATACTGGTTGGAACATCCCTAACTCGGCTGGAGCCCAGGATACGAGCGGCCACAACGCTCACGGCACCGAGTACTTCGGCATGGCGCAGACCAACCCATCGATCAACAACTGGATCAACCCTATTGGCTATCCGACCTGGACCTCGTATCCGCTCTTAGGCGAAGTGACGACTGCCGGCATTCCCGCCAATGGCCAAGGCGCATGGCTGCGGGTTGAGTATTTGAACAACACCGGCAGTTGGGTCGGCATTACCCGCAAATGGCTGACCTGGAGCTTCACCCGGCAATACAACATTCCGCCCAGTGGACCCACGGGAACCGCCGGCGCCGATCCCTACAACCCAAATGCGATCCTCGTCCTACAGCAGATGGCGCCCGGAGCGGCCTCGCCAGTCGGCAATGCCAACGCCTTCTATCCCATTAATTTTTATGACACGCGAGAAGGCGAGATGCGCGATGCCAACAACGGATGCGCCGTCAACGGCGTCATGAACGCCGTCGAGCTCAACGTGGCCAATCTGGCACTATGGCTCAAGGGACAGGGTCCGTACGGCGGGGATCCTGGCCTGTCGGTCAACTTCACCGGGGAAAATGGCTACATTCTCTACTTCTCTGATCATCGCGGTATGTTGCCCGATCCCAACGCATCCAATGGCGGGCAAACTCCGGCCAATGTTATCAGCGGAGAATCCGGTCTGGAAGACGTGGTCAACTCGACGCAGCCTTTGGGTTCAACAACTCCTGACGGCGCGCCCGAACCCGCCACCTACTACACCTATTCTCCGGAAGACGTCGATCAGAATGGCGCACTCGACAATTGGGGAGGCAAGAACATTGGTTATGGCTTCGGAGTCAACACTAATACGAATCCGCCAAATCCGTATCTCACGACGTCTTGCAATACCACCGGCTTGACCAATGCAGTGACCGGCGCGCGTCACGTTCTGAAACTGGTCGCAGCTGGCGGCAACGCCGCAGGCGCCAGCTACCTGCCCGTCCGCGCCGACAATAATCAAGGCGGATTCACCGTAGCCTCGGAAAATCCTGTTTACGTTCAGGGCAACTATAACAGCAGTGCGGCCGATCCTTTGTGGACCGGCGGCATCAACACGACACCCCACGCCGCAGCGGCCATCATCGCGGACACGGTCACCCTGCTCTCCAACAACTGGACCGACGCCAATAGTCTGAACAACCCAACCAACATGGGCGGCCGCACCGCCGCCAACAGTTACTACCGCATGGCCGTCGCCGGAGGTAAGAATATCCCCTTCCCCATTCCCACCTGGGGCGGCGTCTCCAACGACTTCGGCACGGACGGAGGCCTCCACAACTTCTTGCGCTATCTGGAAAACTGGGGTGGCAAGACTCTCTACTACGACGGATCCCTGGTCAGCATGTATTACTCCGAGTACAACACCGGCGTCTTCAAATGCTGCGCCACCGTGTACAGTCCGCCCACTCGTAGCTACGCCTTTGACACGCTCTTCCTGAACCCGGCGAACCTGCCTCCCGGCACGCCTATGTTCCAGGACGTAGTGAACCTGAGCTATCACCAGAACTTCACCCCACAATAATCGGCCCCGAAGGTGCCCCACCCTTCTCGCGTATTTTGCGAGAGGGTGGGGATTTTGATTTCACCAGTTACAATCGAAGTCGCCGTTTGATTCGAATCAACCATGCCCTCTCGCCGCTACTTCCTTTGGTTCCTCTTCGTCCCGTCCGCCCTCATTGCGTTCGGCTTTTTTTCCCTCCCCTTCTTCATCATCCACCCCTTTCGTCATCAATCCCCAAGGGCGCTGGCTCTGGCCATGGCTCTCCGCCAACGGGCTCCCTCGACAACTCTCGCGGCCGCCCTAGTTTGTCTCGTGCTCCTACTTCTCCTCTGGCAGACCGCTGACCTATGGCGAAAAATCCTTCTCACGTCGGTGATGGTCGTAGTCACGTTCTCGGCCGTCATGTCTCGGCTCAACCACTTCGAATGGATGTTCCATCCCATCGAGGCCCCGCAGTTCGAATCCGCCTCCACCAGCAAGCTCGGCAACGAAGAAATGATTCTCGCCATCCGCTACGGCGCCGATGCGCGCGCCTATCCCATCCGAGAAATGGCCTACCACCACATATTGAACGACGTCGTCGCCGGCGTTCCCGTGGCCGTCACCTATTGAACGCTCTGTCACACCGGTCTGGTGTGGACGCGAACCGTAAACGGCAGAGTCCTGCATTTTTATCTGGCGGGAATCAACAACCAGAACTTTCTGATGCGCGATCGAGAGACCGGTACCTGGTGGCAGCAGATCACTGGCAAAGCTCTCTACGGCCCGCTGCAAGGCACGGCTCTTCAACTCGTCCTGAGCGATGAGTTAACCTTCGGCGAGTGGAAATCGGAAGTCTCCGACGGCGAGGTTTTGGTTGAGGTAAAGAAAGATATGAAGGAGTACGACAGCGACTGGGAGCCCAAGGTCGCCAAGCTTCCCGTGGTGATCAGCTTTCCCGGGAGCGAGCTCAAGCCTCGTGACCTAGTGGTGGGCCTGGAACTCGACGGCACCAGCCGCGCCTACCCCTGGGACGCAGTCCTCAAACAATCCCCGATCGTCGATCACATGCAAGGCGTGCCGCTGTTAATCGCAGTCGGCCCTGACGGTAAATCCTTCCGCGTTTTCAAAAGTCGCATCGACGGCAGAGACGCTGAATTCTTCCTGAAAGGCGAGTCCGAAGGCGATACAAGAGCAGCACCCAAGGCCGCGCCCAAATCATGGACTTTGCTCGACACCGCAACCGCCAGCGAATGGAACTTCCAGGGCTGCGCCATATCCGGGCCGTCCCAAGGCAAATGCCTCGATCGCATCCCCGCCCTGAAGGACTACTGGTTCGACTGGCGCAACTACCACCCCAGCACCACCATCTACAAACACTAAAACCGGCATCATCCATGCGAAGGGCACGGCTTCAGCCGTGCCGTCACGACACCGAATAGTTCGCGGGCCTAAGCCCCTGAAGCTGACCCCGCCCGCGCTCTCCTCACCCAAACGGATTCTCATCCGCACTGCGCCCATAGATCACCGGCAGCGGAATATCCAACATTCGCAGGTAAACCGACAATTGCCCCCGGTGGTGATACCAGTGGTTCAACATAATCGACCGCAATACCTCAACTCTCGGCCGACTGAAGATCTCTCTATCCCCAAACATAAGATGCCATGATGCCTGCGCCTCTTGTTCGGTCACGCCGCTCAAGTACTCCTCCGCCTCCCGGACGCTTTTCGTGAAGGCGGTGTGAATCTCCTCCAGATCCTTCGGCGGCGTGGGCACGAAGTTCCCGTGCGAAACATCAAATTGACCTGCCCCTAGAATCTGCGCCAGGGACCCCGGGACCGTCGCGATGTGGATCGCGAGTTGCCCCAGCGACATCGATTTCATATGCGGCTTCCACGACAGTTTGTCCCCAGGCACTCTGTCTAGCACCCGCTTGGTGATCACAACTTCTTCGCGGAACTCGCTCAGCATGGGTTGAATCATGGCGGCTACCGGCTCAAGCATCGTGGTCATAGTGATTCCTCCTTATGTTTAAAGAGCGTTCGTTCTATCTCAGTTCATTGAAGAGTGAAGATTGATGATTGAAGATGAATGGAAGGTTTAATCAACAATCATCAATCAGAAAATGAAAAATCCAGCTACCGCCCTTTCCCTTCCGCCCGCTCCTTGACCCGATCGTGGATGTGCGTCCATCCCTTTTTTACGCCCTGTCTGTGATCGTCCTGAATGAGTCCGAGCGCCGCATGATGAAACTTAATCAGAGTTCCGCCATCTTCTTCGCTCAGCCGATATTGCAAATTCGAGACCACCGGATACGACATGAACAAGGGTCCCGTAATTTCCAGCAACGTTGGCCGCTTGATGGCCTGCACGTGTCCCCAGAAATGTCCGTTGCCATCGCCCAGATCGCGGTACCACCTGCCGCCTGGCCAGGGTTCGATCTTCATCGCCATCCGCTTGCCGTCGGGCGTGTCGTTGTCCACCATTTGTTCCAGCAGCGCCGCAAACGTCACTTCCAGCGACGCGCGTACATGAATTTCCTGCGTAATGTTCAGTGTCAAATTTTCAATTCCTGTTATTTCTGGAGCAATCATTTGTTCCTCCTGGATGTTGATTGTTTTCGATTTTCATGAATGATGTAGTTTCAATTTCACCGTAGCCGTTCTTCAGGCGGTGGGAAGAGCCTGCTCTGAGCGAACCCGAAAGGATCTCGCGCGCATCGACAAATACCCGCCACCACCCCTCGATCAGATCCTCTCCAACCCTTTCTGCTTCGCCTCCGCCCGCTCTTTCACCCGGTTCAACTGGTGCTGCCACAACCGTTCAAAGGTCTTGGTCCACTCATGCAGCGGCCGGATCGCCTCCGCATTGGTCCGGTAGAACATATGTCTCCCGTGCCGGCGTACCCGTACGAGACCAACATCCCGCAGCACCCGCAAATGCTTCGACACTGAAGGTTGCTCCATGCGCAAGCTCCCTACGATGTCCCCCACCGCCCGTTCCTGCAGCGCCAGGTAATTCAAGATATCCCGCCGCCGCGGTTCAGCCACCGCGTTGAACGCATCCGAAGTAGTCGCCGCTCTCGCCATTGCCAGTTGAATATACATTCCTATATGGGAATATGTCAAGCATAAAAGAAGTCACCGGCCGACAATATCCGCGCTTCGTCCTTCCCAATTCAATAAACCAGGTGTGGGGTGCTCCACTTCTCGCCTCTGTTGCGAGAAGTGGGAGTCGGAGGGTGCGGCCATCCCGGTGTTCGCGCTCGTTGACTTCACTTTTCGACAATTCAACGCCGAGGGGCCGCGTCTAAATCTTGAATTTGAACGAGCAGTCTCAAGCGGCTAATATTAGGCCCCGAAAGTCTTGATTCCACAAAGGAGATCCACACCATGCGCCGTATAACATTGCTTCTGGGCCTGTCTGCGTTTCTTCTTTCTCTGCCTGCACTCGCGCAAAAATGTACCGAGGAGTTCATTCGAACGAACATCAACAATTTCGGTCCCAAGTACGAGGCGGAGGACGCATACTTTTTTTCTGGTGCTTTGGAAAAACCGATCGTGGGGTTGAATACCGAGGAATCGAAGAGAACCGGCGAGAAGCTCGACCGGGAGCGCAAGAATGAAAAGCGCGACCCTCTCAAGGCAGACAGAATCGTTGTCGCTCCCTCCGGCGACATGGCCTATGGCTACGGCACCGGACACATGAGTTTCGACGAGGTTTCCACGGCGAAGCACGTGGACTTCACCGCAGCCTTCCTCACAGTGTGGAAAGTAGTGAACGGCTCCTGCAAAATAGCCGCCTCAATATTCGAACCCGAAGGCGAAAAGAATTGAGAAAGGCGGGCGCGCCCGGCTTCTCGCTTTGTTTCCGAGAAGTCGGGATTCGACATCTGCCCAATGCTGGCGCCGATTTTGGATCCGATTGCGTTGCTAGTATCCCGCGCCTAGAATTCCCCCGGGAGGGATGCACCATGAGTAACAACATTCTCACCTATTCGATCGCGAGGGAGTGGCTCCAGGGCTCGATTGGCAACGAGACCTTCTCCATGCACGCTTGGTCGGGGGGCCGTCGCGGGTCAACCAACCCCAGCGCCGCGCAGCACAACTATGACAGCTACAACGTCTTTCGCAAGGAGCAAAACGGCGCCAATGGAGGGCCTCTGCCGCCGGGGATTTATCTGTGTCACTACGTCACCAACGGGCCAGGCGGCGAAAGTATTCGCTTGGATCAGACCGTGACTTCGCTGTTTCAAATCGATGCCCAGGCCCAGGTGCGCTTTTATAACCGCGACGGGATGTATATTCACAAAAGGGGACCGATCGGAAGTCAAGGATGCATCGTCGTCGAAAACGAGGCCGATCGAATTCGCCTCAACAAAGCGATCAAGAATTGTCCCGGGACGGTCATGTTGAAGGTTACGGACTTGGGAATGCCGCTGCCGGCCGAGAGAACAACGGGATGGCGCACCGCTTAAGAACCTCGATGCTTTAGACAAGAAACGGGCCGCCCGAAAGCGGCCCGTTCCTGTTTCAACCTAACAGCTAAACGCCAACAGCCAAAAGCGCCCTTCTAATCTCCGCTTCATTCTCCGCTCGACTTAGCGCCAGCAGCACTTGACTCGAACTCCTCCGCCATCCAGTGCTGCAAGGCCACCATGTTTTGCGGACGCCCCAGGAAATTCTTCACCAGATCGTTAGCCGACATCGAACCGCCAGGTTCGAGCACAATGCGGCGATACCGCATCGGCGCATCGCCAGCCAGCAGATTCTTGTGATCGAACTGCAGAAAGAAATCCTCGGCGATCACCTTGTCCCAAAGATAAGTGTAATAAGCCGAGGAATAGCCGGCGAGATGTCCGAACGATGCCCACATGTGGGTTTCCGGCAGCGGCGTGAATAAGGTGTACTTGCGGTTGTCGTCGAATGTGACTTTATCGAGGTCGACATTCTCCGGCTTGGTCTTGTAGATATCATAAGACATGGCGCTGAAACAATTCTGGCGGGCCACCCAGAAGCCCCGTCCGAAAGCCGCAGCGCGGTTTGCGCGCGCCACGAGTTCGAGGGGAATGGTTTCGCCGGTCTTGTAGTGGCGGGCAAACTTGACCAAAACCTGCGGACTGCGAATCCACTCTTCGAGCATCTGCGAAGGTGCTTCGCCAAAATCGGACTCCGTACTGAAAGCCCCGATGCCCGCCCACTGCTGTTGGCCGCCGAGGATGTGGTGTATCAGGTGGCCGAATTCGTGAAAGAAAGTCTCCACGTCGCCATAATCCATAAGGCCCGGATCGCTGGCCGTAGGGACGGGAAAGTTGCAGACGAGAATCGCTTCCGGCAATTGTTTTCCGCGGACACCGTCGAGCACAGGCGCCATTTCCGCGTGGCTGTATTTTCCCGGCCGCGGATGCATGTCGAGATAGAAACGCCCGATAGGCTTACCGCTATCGATCACGATCCAGGTTTCGACCGATGGATCCCACGAGGGTACGTTTCGTTCCTGCTGGAAGCTGACGTGAAAAAGGTCGGCAGCAGCGTCGAGAATCCCCTGCTTCACCTGGATGAACGGGAAGTACGGACGCACCGATTGAGAATCGAAGTCATACTTCGAGCGCCGAACCAATTCTGAGAGATAATTTCTTTCGTAGTCCCCAATCTCTGTGGCGCCAGGATGAGTCTTCTGCTTCTCGGCGAGCAGCATATCGAACTCGCGCTTGGCCAGCGGCCGGGAAGCGTCCTCCACTTGCTGGATGAAGTCAGCGATGGTCTGTCCATTGACCGCCATCTTGTCGGCGGCGTTATAGTCGGCCCAGTTGGAGAAGCCAAGAAGCGTCGCGATCTCGTACCGCGTCTTCATCAGGCTGGTCAGCACTTCCTGGTTCTTCGGATAGGCGCGAGTGCTGAAGGCGATGTTCAACCGGCGGCGCAGGTCATCGCTCTTGGCGAAGTTGAAAACCGGCAATGCATCTGGATAATCGGTCGTGATGTGAATCTTGCCGTCGGAGCCGGGCTTATGCCGCTCGATGTAATCCTGCGGTAAACCTTCGAGTTCGGATGCATCGGCCTCGATCGTTTTCTTTCCGTCGGAAATATTCCGGTCGAACATCGACTGATCTTCAGTAGCCTGATCGTTCAGTTTTTTGAGGCGGGCACGAGTGGTGTCGTCTTTATCCACGCCGGCCAGTCGGAATTCCAGCAACTGCCGCTGCAGGTAATAACGCGTAGCGGCATCGACCTTCGAAAGGTCGAGCGCGGCCAGCGCGTTGTAAACTTCGTGATTCAACGAGATGGCGGTTTGCGCAGCGCTAGCCTTGGTGAGCATCGCCGTAGCGTGATCACGAAACGTGGCATCAGGATGCACCTGCTCCATCAGCCCGGCAAAATAACCGGCAGAATTGTTTTGCCGCACGGCCTCGTCGTAGGGCACGAGCGTGTTTTCAATCGTTCGCGGCCCTTTCACCGCGATCAAAGTGTCGATCGCTTTCTGGCCGGCAGCCAGGCGGTCGTTCTCAATTTTCTCGAAGCCCGCTACGTCTGGCTTCGAAGCCCACAGCGTGGGCTGAGATACCGTAATATTCTGGGCGGAAAGAACAGCAGTGAGTAACAATGGCAGACAAAGGACGAGTACCACGCGTGCGGCGAACAACATGAAATACCTCGTGGGAATTGTGAAGTGCAACGATCTGGAACCGAAGATTGAAGCGCAGATAAGTGTTGATGACAGCGACTTGCCGTGTCAAGGGAATCTGGGACTTAGCGAGACTTAGCGGCATCAACAAAACTAGGCCGTGGTGTCTTTTATTGGAAGACCTGCCATTTCTGAGGGGGACTTTGATCTCCATTCGTCCTTTCGAATCCCCGCATATAACCGCTCACACGAAACAGAACGGGCCACCCGAAAGGCGGCCCGTTCTGTTTTGAGCCAAGAGCTAAAAGCGCGTCCTAATCTCCCGCGACTGGCTCCGCAACGTCCGGCTTTGGCGCATGCGACCCATTCCCATTCGGATTGGTCAGCGCCCCTAGTGGAATAAAGCCATTCTCGGCCACCACCGGTTTTTCCTTCAGCACGACCTCGCGATACAGCGAAGCCATGCGTGCGTTGTACGCCTCATCGTTCTTCTCCGGCCCCCGCGCCTCCGCTTTCGCGTCGGCGGTCTGCTTTTGCTTCAGATCCCGCGCCCGAACTTTCTCTTCACGCGCGTTCTTGGCGATGCCTTTGCTGTCGAGATCATGTTGTAGTTCGGTCGTGACGAGATCGTCGCGCAGCAGCAGCGAGTGCGTGGCGTCTTCCATGTTCACTTTCTTGCCGCCCGCGAAAATCTCATGCCGCCCGTGCTCTTCGTACCACTTGGTCAGCGTGGCCGTCATGTGCATCTTCTCGATGATGTTCCGCCATCCCACGCCGGTGTTGTAGGCGCAGAACGAAATCTCGCCTTCCTGAGTCGCGTAAGGAATAATGCACTGCTCCGTCCGCCGGAAGTCGTAGTTGAATAGATCCTGGAACCACATGCCCGCGATGAACAGGAAGTTCCATCGGTCCTGGCGCCGCTTCATCACATCGTCGACCGTCCGGTCCGGACCGACTTTGCCGTAATTCTTTCCGCTAGCGTTGAAGTTCTTATCGAACTTCCTCAGCAAATCCATCAACTTGAAATGCGTAGGGGACTGGAATGGATCGTAATTTTTCATCAAACACAGCGCCATTCCGAACACAGTTAAAAACTTCCCGCGCGCCGCATCGTTGACTTTGGCAATATCTTTCGCCAGCTGATCCCCATGCAAAAACGCAGTAACCGGAACGGCTTCCTTCGTTTCCTTATCAATCATCACCGCCATCCCCGTCCCACAGTTAGGGTGGCAGCCACAACTTAATTGGCCCCAGTCGTTTTTTACGTCGTTGACGTGCATCAGGTCGGCCCAGTCGCTGAAGGTTCCCATGAATGAGATGGGAAACCAGTCACGTGAAGGCTCGCCTAACCCGGTCTGATTTTTTACGTCGTGGGCCAGGTGCGAGAGTGTGTAGCGCTGCGCTGCGCGGCGATCGTCGGTGACGGCTTCGTCGCGTCCGGTGAAGCTAACCGGCTGAAAACTCAAAAAGCTGATCGTTCTTGGATTGTCGAGCGCGAACTTGATGATTCTTCCCACCTGCTCGTTGTTAATTCCGTTCACGATCGTGACTACGGGAACGATTTCCACGCCCGCTTTGTGCAGATTCTCGATTGCCTTCAACTTTACATCGAACAGGTTGCCGACCAAGCGATGAGCGTTGGCCGCGTTGCCAATGCCGTCGAATTGCAGATAGGCGTAGCGCATGCCGGCTTCGACTGCCTGCTGGCAGAATTCAAAGCTCTTCGCAAACTCGATGCCGTTGGTTGCTGCCTGTACCGAGTTGTATCCCACTTTGCGCGCGTAGCGTACTGCATCGAGGAAGTACGGTGACAACGTGGGCTCGCCGCCGGAGAACTGCACACTCATCTGCCGGCGTGGCTTGATGGTGATGGCATTGTCCAGCATCGTCTTGATTTCTTCCCATTGCAGTTCGTGGACGAAGCCGACCTGGTTCGCGTCCATGAAGCAGGGATCGCACATCATGTTGCAGCGGTTGGTCAGATCAATCGTCAGCACCGAGCCGCGTCCATACTTCACCGTCGACGATCCGTGATGATGCAGCTTCTCGTCGTTGTGCGCCGCGATGTCGCGGCCGGGGAACACGTCCTCAAGATGCTTCGAGAATTCTGTGTCGATCGACATCACGTCTTCGAAATGGCCGTGCGTCGGGCAATCCTTCACCATCAGGATCTTGCCGTCGCGCTCCACGATCTGCGCTTTGATCTCGCCGACCTTCTCATTCATCAGCACTTCATGCGGCAGATGCCCGTCGAGAATCTGCTGCCGGATCTCCGGCACGCACTTCGGGCACAGCGAATCGGTCGAGCGAGGCCAGCCCAGCGGCGGCTTCGACTTCTCGTACGACTTGAGCAGCGGTTTTTCCGACCACTTCGGTGTGGGCGACGGATTCGGCTTAACGCGATTCAAGCGCTCGAATACCGCCCATGTCCCCTTGGCGGCAATGACGACTGCTTTCTCTACGTACTTGATCGGCTTGCGCATTTCGCTTTTAGCTCCTGGCTTTTTAGCTTTTACCATTGGCTTTTGGCCGCTGGCTTTCTATCTCTATTGGATGGCCGCCAACTTTACCGGTTGCAGCTATCCGTAAACGTTCGAATCTGCCGCTGTTTCTCTACCTTGCCCTGGATGAACCCGAGACCCCGCCTAAAACTGTGATTCCCCCGGGAATTACTGACCCTACAGGACCTGGTTTCTCACACTTTTCCTCGTTGTCTACAGCTATCCTATTGCAGGGCTTGGAAATGGCGCATCCATATCCCAACGAATGGTGCAAATTTGGGGTTTAGCGGGGATGTGGGGGATTATATGGGGCTAAGTTATTGAAAGCAAAGGGGAGGAGGCTGTCCTCAAAAGCAGATTCCTCTGTGTTCTTTCGCTCGCGCGTCGGAATGACAAAGGCTCAGGACTTTCGACGTTTGTGGGGCGGGCGTTTGGGGTTGTCAAGGGGCATCAGCGCGCTCCTGATTAGTGTCGCTAATTTTCAGGTCTCTCCACTTCGTTTGCCCTTCCCTGAGGGACGGGCAAGCTTCGGTCGAGATGACAGCGTTGGTCTGCGGTCCGACGTTCGAGGTCGAAGCTGCGGAAGCCCGGGGACTGAAAACTGATAGGTGAGAGCTGAAAGCTACCATCAAAAAACTAATCCCACGCCACCGGTGATCATGTTGCTTTTCCAGTTGTAGAGATTGGTGGGATTGTTTTGGTTCTGTTCGAACTTGAAGTAACGGGTTTGGTAGGTGGCTTGGGCGAACCACCTGCCGAAGGTGTAGCCCAGGCTGCCGCGCAGGAAGTAGCCGTGGTCCAGGTTGGGATGGGGCAGGATGAGGGTGGTCCCGCCATTCGTGCGGAAGCGAGGGCTGAATTCGGGGCCGCCTTGCAGGTGCACGAAGGCGCGCTGGGCAGGGCCGAAATTATATTTGACGACGATTGGGATTTCGAGCAATTCCAGATTGTCGCGAACGAAGATCTGATTGTCCACGCTGGCGGCGGGGAGATCGATCTTGCGGATCTGGGCATTGACGCCGAGCGAGAAGCTGTTGCGGGATTGGAAGGCGAGACCGCCAAAGACGGCGAACTCCTTGGCGTGATTAGTGTCGTCGGAGGGAGCGCGGACTTCACCTCCGGCGACGATGCTGGGCCCTCCGTTTTTGGCCGAAGGCTTTTTCACGGTCAATTCGCCGTTGAGGTCGATGACGGCGCTGCTCACCGTCGGCAAGGCGCCAAATTTGTCGGAAGTTTCGCCGGCGTTGATGTCGATGGTCCCGCGCTGACAAAAGGCCGGGATTGCGGCTGACAGGAATAGGAGAAACACACTCGTGCGGACCAGATGCGGCTTGCATCGCTTCATTAAATACGTTTCCTCCCCTGTGGGCAGTGTACACTCCTGCGATTGCGGCCGGGCAGCGCGGGAGGCTGTTGGCCGGAATCATGCATTCTATCGTCTGATGCGGATTGTCCGCTGCTTGAGTCCGATGCTAATGGTCTGATGCGCGGGATGGGGCAATCGTTTTGTGCATCGCGAACCTGGAGGTTCGGGCGTTACGCGGTTCACGGGGCGCCAGAGAGTTGCAACAAACACGAGCCCCCGGGCGCATTCGTCCGGAGCCACTCGCCCGGCCGCGGATCAGGGGTTTCAATAGACACTTGAACCCGGATTTCGAATGTGTTGTACTGCCTTCATGGCCGAGGAAAAGAGCCGCAGCAAAGACATCATTCTGTGGATTATTACGGTCGCTTTGATCGCATTGGCGATCTTCTGGTACAAGAAATAGTTGTTCGCGGGTGGGATGGCCGTCGGGCTTGGGGCCTTCTCCGTTCTGAAGCACAAAATCCGCTAAAGTCAGAAGTCGAAATTGTTGGACGGGATGGCCGCGAGCACGAGTTTGGCGGCGACCAAGTCCTCCCAGAGATAGTCCCTGCTCTGGATGTCATGACCTGCCCTGCGTGAGTCCTCAAGCTTCCCAGTGATTTCTTCGCGAAGACCGGTGCAAGATGATCCGCGCGGTGCATGCGAAATCGCAGCGGGAACCATTTTGCGCAGATTGGTGTCATGAGCATTTAAGGGTTGACCCTGCTCAAAACTCAAAGCAAATCAATTTCAAGGAGTGGAGAATGAGGACAAGTTTGGTCGCACTGGGTCTTATGATCGGCCTGTTTCTTCTTGCGATGGGACGTCTGGGAGCCCGGACAACAATGGCGAGTGTGGGGGAAGATGACTTTCGCAAACTGGAGCAGGTCTGGCTGGACGCTGCGTCAGTTCCGGATCTCCCGACGCTGCGAAAAATGTTTTCCGACGAGTTTATGGGGACCTCGTTCGGCGGCGGTGTGCTTAGCAAGAACGATGTGATTCCAGCGGATGGAATGAGTGCGAATCACTTCCCGAAATCTGTTTTGAAGGATTCCACGGTTCGAATTTTTGGCGACACGGCGGTGCTGATGGGCGATGTCGAGATGCAGGTTCCGCAGAAGGCGGAGACTGTCCGCATGACCACGGTGTTTCAGAAGCATCCTGACGGTTGGCAGATTATTGCAGTGCATATGTCGAAAGCGCCGGCGCCCGTGCAGTAGTCCTGCAAGCGTCATCTTGTCCGGGTAAACAAGCCGAAGGAATTGTCCGCGACATTCCTTCGACTGTCCTCGGGGCAGGCTCTTCACTTCACCTGAAAGACGGCTCCGTTCAGGTTGACGCCCCCCTCTTTGATGGACAATCACAAATCCCACTGCCGTCGCCCCTACCCTAGGGTTTCGGGCTTCCATCGGGTAAGATACTCCGGCTGCGAAAGGGACGTTGCAAGCAACGTCCCTACGACAGCATTGCAGACAGCATCGACTTCCCGATGAATCGCGAATATCACAAAGCTTATAGCCAGGAACTGCATCGCGACATGGAGGCGCTGGTTTTTGGGCATGCGGGGACGCCCCTACTGGTTTTCCCGACTTCTCAAGGCCGGTTTTTCGAATATGAAGATCGCGGAATGATTGGGGCGCTGGCGGGAAAGCTCGAGAACGGCGATTTGCAGGTGTTCTGTCCGGACAGCGTGGACGGGGAGAGTTGGTACAACAAGGGCGTGCATCCGCGGGTGCGAGTGATGCGGCACTTGCAATATGAGCGCTACATTTTGCATGAGTTGTTGCCGTTCGTCCGGTGGAAGAATCAGACGCCGCGGCTGGCGCTGACCGGATGCAGTTTTGGCGGGTATCATGCGGTGAATTTTGCCTTGAAGCATCCCGATGTAGTGACGCATTGCGTGAGCATGAGCGGGGCGTTCGATATTCATCAGTTTCTGGATGGGTATTACGACAATGATTGTTACTTCAATAATCCTCCCGACTTTTTGCCGAACACGTCGGATGACTGGTTCTTGAGCCGCTACCGGCAGATGAAGATCGTGCTGGGATCGGCGGACTGGGATATTTGTCTGGATCAGAATGTTAAGTTCTCGGCGATTTTGAATGCGAAGGCGATTCCGAACTGGCTGGATGTTTGGAATGATAATTCGAAGCATGATTGGCCGCTGTGGGTGCGGATGGCAGGAAAGTATTTTTAGGGTCAGGCGCTGGTCGCTGGCGTTTTGTGGAAGGGCACGGCTTCAGCCGTGCCGCCAAGGCTCCTAAGAATTGGGCTTCAGCCCGTGTGGGCGTACTGTACGGAGAACCCGTGGAACGTGAGAGAGGTTCGGGACGTAGGGATCCTTCGACTGCGTAAGTGCTTCGGCTTCGCGACGCACTTACTCCGCTCAGGATGACGGGGTGGATGGATGTATGCGCGAACAGCAGGTTCCTCACCAGGCTCTCAGCCCGGTTCGGAATGACGAAGAGCTTCAGGGATGGAGAGTTTTGCGATGAAGAAGATTGGAATTTTGTTTGGGATGGAGACGACGTTTCCGCCGGCCTTGGTCGAGAAGGTTAACTCGATGAAGATCGAAGGAGTTGAAGCGGAGTTTGTGAAGATTGGCGGGATTCGGATGGATGAGCCGACCAAATATGCGGTGATCATTGACCGGATTTCGCAGGACATTCAGTTTTATCGGGCGTATTTGAAGAATGCCGCGCTGCACGGGACGATCGTCGTCAACAATCCGTTCTGGTGGACGGCGGACGACAAGTTCTTCAACTATGCGCTGGCACACAAGATGGGCGTGGCGATTCCTCCGACGATCATTCTGCCGCACAACAAGCATCCCGAGGGAACGACGGATCAGTCGATGCGGAATCTCATCTTCCCTCTCAACTGGCAGGAGCTGTTTGACTATGTTGGATTCCCGGCATTCTTGAAACCTTATTCCGGGGGCGGATGGAAGCATGTGTACAAGGTGCATTCGCCGGAGGAATTTTTTCATCACTACAACCAGACGGGCGATTTGTGCATGACGCTGCAGCATGGTGTGGAGTTTGAGGAGTATTACCGCTGCTATGTGGTGGGACAGGAGAAAGTGCACATCATGAAGTACGATCCGCGGGCGCCGCATCACGAGCGCTATGTGAAGGGGAATCCGGCGCCGTCGTCGGAGGCGCTGCGGGGGCGGATGGAGAAGGATGCTCTGTCGCTGTGCCGGGCGTTGGGATACGACTTGAATACTGTGGAGTTCGCGGTGGAGGATGGAGTGCCCTATGCCATTGACTTTCTGAATCCGGCGCCGGATGCGGAGGTAACGTCGGTGGGGCAGGAGAATTTTGACTGGATTGTGAATGCGGTGGCGGAGATGGCGGTGAAGATGGCGTTGAGCGGGGAGAGTCCGGTGAAGGAGATGCGGTGGTCGGAGTTCTTGGTAGGGACGCCGGCGAAGCAGGAGCGCAAGGGGGAGCCGGCGTGGGTGGCGGAGCGCAAGCGGGGAAAGGTTACGAAATGATAGAAAGCGATGTAAAGCAAAGGCGATTCTTCTGGGGCGTCGCGCTAGCCTGGGTGCCGTGGGTTCCAATGATAATCGGCTTGCGCAACATATTCGTAGGCATCGGGAACAGCAAAGCCACTGGGGTTGGGGCCATAGCGGGTGGCTTGGTAGAGTCATATGCGGACGCTGGGCTCGCCGCGATCTTAATCTGCGAGGTAGGCGCGATGGCGCTCCTGTTTCGTGCGTTCTCGCATGGTCGAGGACTACGCAGCGCGTTTTCAGTACTTTCCATCTGCATGAGCCTGCTTATGCTTTTTCTATTTTGCCTATCGCTCTGGCTGTTTTGGTTCGTCCGGCATCAGGCGTACTGATCACAGAATAAAATCCCGAATGGAGATTCGGCGATGCGAGGCAAAGTTGCGAAGACCGTGGAGGAATATCTGGCTGGTGTGCCCGAGCCTGCGCACGCTACTTTGAAACACATTCGCGCGGTGATACGGTCGGTCGTGCCGAAGGAGACTGCCGAGGTGATCAGCTACGGCATTCCAATGTTCAAGTACAACGGGATGCTGGTGGGGTATGCGGCATTCAAGAATCATTGCAGCTTGTTTCCGACTGGGTCGGGAGTGCTCGATCAGTTTGAGAAGGAACTGCTTGGGTATCGGACTTCCAAGGGGACGATTCAGTTTCCTTCGGATAAGCCTTTGCCGGATGGGCTGGTGAAGAAGATCGTGCGGGCTCGGGTTAAGGAGAACAAGGAGTGGGATTGAGAAGTCGGGCGGTTTGGCGATTGCTATACTGTTTTGGCCTGATTCGTCCCCCTTCTCGCAAAAAGCAGCGGGAAGTGGGGCAACCGGCTATCAGGCGCTGCCGGCGAACAGCAGATTCCTTGCTTTGCTCGGAATGACAAGTTTTTATTCGGAATACAAAGCTCAAGTTGGAACGAGTAAATGCCACCTACTTTTACCATCGGGATTGAAGAGGAGTATCAGACCGTCGATCCGGAGACGCGGGATCTGCGGTCGCATATTCAAGCCGAACTCCTGGACAAAGGGAGGATGGTTCTGCAGGAGCGGGTGAAGGCGGAGATGCACCAGTCGGTGGTGGAGGTGGGAACGTCGGTATGCACCAACATCAAAGATGCAAAGGATGAGGTCAAGAAACTGCGGCGCAACATGGTGCGCCTGGCCAAGGAGAATGGATTGCGGCTGGCGTCGGCGGCGACGCATCCGTTTGGGGATTGGCGCGAGCAGGCGATTCATCCCGACGAGCGCTACAAGAATATTGTCGAGGACTTGCAGCTGGTGGCGCGGGCCAATCTGATTTTTGGCCTGCACGTGCACATCGGGATTGAAGATCGCGAGACGGCGATCCACATGATGAATCATGCGCGCTATTTTCTGCCGCACATGCTGGCGCTGTCGACCAATTCTCCCTTCTGGCTGGGAATGAATACCGGGTTGAAGTCTTATCGCTGCAAGGTGTTCGACAAATTTCCGCGGACGAATATTCCGGATTATTTTCCCAGCTGGGGCGAGTACGAGAACTTCATCAAGCTGCTGATCAAGACCAACTGCATCGATAATGCGAAGAAGATCTGGTGGGACATCCGGCCGCATCCGTTCTTTAATACGATTGAGTTTCGGGTGTGCGACATTCCCATGCGAGCCGACGAGACCATCGCTCTCGCGGCTTTGATTCAGGCTACGGTGGCGAAGCTATATAAGCTGTATACAGCGAATCAGGGATTCCGCCTGTACCGGCGGGCCTTGATCATGGAGAACAAGTGGCGGGCGGCGCGGTACGGGCTCAACGGTAATCTGATCGATTTTGGCAAGCAGACGGAAGTGCCGGCGCGCGATCTGGTGCACGAGTATCTGGAATTTGTCGATGATGTGGTGGATGAATTGGGGTCGCGCGAGGAACTGAATTATATCCACGAGATCTTGAAGAATGGCAGCGGGGCGGACCGGCAGTTGCGCGTGTTTCAGGAGACCGGGGATTTGAAGAAAGTGGTCGATTACATTATTGAGGAGACAGAAGCGGGACTGGAAGAAGAGCCGGCTGAGGTTAGGAAATTCGGGTAATGAGTCTTCCTGTGGAAAAAGTCAAAGTCAAAATCCCCACCCCTCCGACACGCTCAGGGCAGGCACTGTCTCTCCAAAAACCGGAGAGACAGAGGTGGGGCACCCTCGACATTCCTTTTGATCCGGAATATACGCCTGGAGCATTTAACGCGGTTAACGTTTGTTTGCGTGTGCATGCGAACGAACAGGTTTGCGTGATTACCGACGAGGCTACGATCGAGATTGCGGCTTCGATGGTGCAAGAACTGGAGAAGGTGGGTGCACCTTATCATGCGTGGGTGCTGGAGGAACTCGCGGAGCGCCCCCTGAAGGATTTGCCACGCGAGATTGCGGAAGATCTGGAGAACAGTCAGGTTTCGATTTTTGCGGTGCAGGCGCAGACGCACGAATTGCGGTCGCGAATCCAGATGACGGACGTTGTAAACCGCCGCAGAATTCGTCACGCGCACATGGTGAATATCAACCGGCAGATCATGCTGGAAGGGATGCGGGCGGATTTTCAGCGCGTGGACCGGCTCAGTCAGAAAGTTATCGAGATGGTGCGCAAGGCGTCGAGGATTCGCGCAAAGACTGCGGCGGGAACCGACCTGACGGCTGATTTGAATCCGAATTACAAGTGGTTGAAGACCAGTGGGATTATCAGTCCTGAGAAGTGGGGGAATTTGCCGGGCGGTGAGATTTTTACGACGCCGGGCGAGGTGAATGGGGCGTTTGTGATCGATGGAGTGGTGGGTGACTATTTGTGCACGAAGTTTGGGAACCTGCAGGAGAATCCGCTAACGGTGCGGATGAAGGGGAACCGGCTGATCGAAGCGCACTCCGAGAATCGCGAACTGGAAAACGATTTCTGGAAATATACCCATACTGATGAAAATAGCAATCGAGTGGGCGAGTTTGCCATTGGGACGAATATCGATTTGAAAGACGTGATTGGGCAGATCTTGCAGGATGAGAAATATCCCGGCGTGCATATTGCGTTTGGGAATCCTTATGGGGCGCACACGGGAGCGGAGTGGGATTCGACTACCCATATTGATGTGGTGGGACGGAAGTTTAATATTTGGGTGGATGACGAGCAGATTATGCGGGAGGGAAAGTTTTTAGTGGAAGCGTAGGAAGTGAGATTCCTTGCCGGGCTACTTACGGTTCAAGCCAACACGGGGTCCTTCGACTTCGCAAAAACGCCCACTTCGTGGGCGTTTTTGCTGCGCTCGGGATGTCAGGGCGTTTAGAATAATCCGCCAAGACTTCGGCACAACATGATTCCTTCCTTGCGCCGCCAATTCAACGAGAACTTTACGCCGGAGAAATATCGGGCGTTCTTGCGGCGGGTGGATGAGGTTTGCGGGACGCATGTGCAGTTTCGGATTTCGGAGACGCCTTGTTTCTTCCCCAAGACGCTGATGGAGCGGATGGCTTCGGATGGTCAGGAACTGATTCGGCAACTGGTGGACGATCCTGCTTATCGAGCGAAGTCGGATGAGGCGGTTCCCGCCGAGTTCAAAGTTCCCAACGAACCATCGCATCCGATGTTTGTGCAGGTGGATTTCGGGCTGGTGCGGGACTCGGGCGGCGAGTTGCAGCCGAAACTGGTGGAGTTGCAGGCCTTCCCTTCGCTGTATGCGTATCAGGCGCCGCTGGCCGAGGCGTATGTCAAGGCATATGGGCTTCCGGCTTCCGGGCCGCTTAAATACTTTTTGAGCGGACTGGACACAGACTCTTATCGCGGACTCCTTGGGCGGGCAATTGTCGGCAACCATGATCCGGAGAATGTGATTCTGATGGAGATTCACCCGCGAGAGCAGAAGACGCTGCCGGATTTTTTGCTGACTGAGAAGATGGTCGGGGTGCGGACCGTCGATATTGTGGATATCAAGAAAAACGGGTCGCATCTTTCTTATGAGCGCGGCGGAAAGCGCATTCCGATCCGGCGGATTTATAACCGGACGATCGTGGATGAACTCGAACGCAAGAAGGTGAAGTTGAATTTTGACTGGCGCGACGATCTCGATGTGGAGTGGGCGGGGCATCCCAACTGGTATTTCCGGATCAGCAAGTTTTCGATTCCTTACCTGAAGCACGCGTCGGTGCCGAAAACCTGGTTTCTGGATCAACTGCTGGAAATTCCTCTGGATCTGGAGAACTTTGCGCTGAAGCCGTTGTATTCATTCGCTGGATTGGGTGTGGTCATTGCCCCGACGAAGGAAGATATTGCGGCGATTCCGTCGGAGCGGCGTCCTTATTACATTTTGCAGGAGCGGATGCACTTTGAGCCGGTGATTGCGACTCCGTTTGGCGCGACGAAGGCGGAAGTACGGGTAATGTACGTCTGGCTGGACGAGTTGACGCCGGTGCTGACCATTATCCGCATGGGGCGCGGACTGATGATGGGCGTAGATCAGAACAAGAACATGGAGTGGGTGGGAGCGTCGGCGGCGTTTTTCCCGGAGTAGTTTCGCTTAGAGCCGACGGCAAACGCGGTTTCTTGCCTCGGCGTCCTCACTAACCGGTAGTGGTCGCGTCCACAGCGGCGGGCGTGTCGAGGCGACGGCCAATCAGGATGCCGGCCGCGATCAGGCTGGCAATTAAGGCGATTGAAATTGCTAGCCAACCCCAGTGTTCAAGGGGGTGCCGGAGCACGCGGATGAAGCGGCGTCCGTAGTGGCCGGCAACGAAGGCGATTGCGGAATAGCGGGCTGCGCGGCAGACGGTGACCACGATGAGAAACTTGGTTAGAGGGAAATCGGAGGCGCCGGCGGCCGCGAAAAACATGCTGGTGGGGGTGGGGATAGGAATGGCCGTAGAGGCCGCCAGAGTTCCAGTGCCCCATTTTTTAAACAGCTTCAGAAACTTGGAGACCGTGCCTTTCTTGAATTTTTTGTCCAGATAGGCCGATCCCGCCTTGCGCGCGAGGCGGAAGGTGATGTAGGCGCCGATGACCGACCCGGCGGTTGCCGTGGCGGCGTACTCGTACCAGGGATTGCGATGGCTGGCAGCTAAAATTGCGGTGAAAATGTCGAGACCGCCAAAGGTCGGAATGGGCGAACTGTCGAGAATCGCCAGGAAGAAGAGTCCCAGTGCTCCCAGATGCTGAAGCGTCGAGAGGAACGTCCGTCCGCCTCGGCGCCTTGGACTTTGAAGGAGCAGATTCAGCATCTCTGCAATATATCAAGTCGAGCACGCGACCAGGGCATTGCCGCGCGAATCGGGAGCCGTCTCAGCGGATTTTGACGATTTTGGACTCGAGAATCCTCCCGTTGGCGCGTTTGAGGAACATCTTATCTCCGTAGAAGCGGACCGGAACAGATGCGCCGCGGCCGAACTCGGCGGGACTATAGCCATCGGAGGATTCGGCGATGTATTCGCCGATGTACTCGCCGCTCACCCGAAGCACAATAGCGGTCTTGCGAGTTCGTCCCTGTGCGGATTCGCGTCGGCGGATGGCCTCTTGCCTGTCTTGCAGCGGGTTTGGCCGGGGCTTGGGGTTGGCAGGGGCGTTCATGAATTTTCGTTCAGGCAAAGCTGCATCGCCTATTTCGCCTTTCTCGTACTAATATCGGGTTAAACGCCGGTTGGGTGGGGGCATCTTACAGAAGTACGTGGTGAAGCGAATGTCGGAATCGAGAATGCCAAGGCCCCAAAAGCGGAAGCGACGCAAAAGTCAAAAAGGGCACCGCTTGCGGTGCCCTTGCCGTAGCGAATCGCGAGGCCAATCGGCGCATTTGCAAGGCCGGGGTCAGTCGCGATCCAAAGCGCGCATCGTATGGGTTGAGACGTAATCGGCCACGGCTTGTCCGAGGATATTCCCGCGGACGCACGAGGTCCTGAAGTGGATGCCACCGAAGACCCGCGCGTCAGCGATTTCGGCCACGCCAGCCGAGAAACTCGGGAATGCCCGCGTTCCCGGTCGCACATCCGAGGTCACAGTAAACGGGGTGTCGTCGCCAAACGCTGCGGCCAGTACGAAAGCCGCCGCGCCGCTCACGGTCGAATGGCCGGAGGGATATTCCGGATGGGCTGGGGTGCCGGACGGGAAGAAGTCGAGCCAAGGCGTCCAGGCCGTATCTGGGGCGGTACTGGCGTTGTTATCAGTATCGCCAGCACGGATCGCGGTGATGGGCCTCCAGAAGACGTAGCGGTACTTGGCGTCCCAGCAGGCGATGCCGGCGTCGGCCATGGCGACGTTGAGCAGTGCGAACAGGTGGGCGTTCTCGACGAGCTTTAGCGACCGCTCCGCCGCAATCTGCGAAGCGATCCGATTCCAATAGAGTGGGGTATTGCCGGCCCAAAACAATGCCAGCTCCGACTGGTCCGCCGTGCGCGGCGATCCCGAGAAGGCTCCCATGCTCTTTACTTCGTTGTAGTCGGCAGCGTACTCCGCGCTGGTAAGAGCCAGAGGCGGCGGGAGGCGGAACTGCGATGGCCGCCGCAGCACCCAAGGGGTCATGGAGGCAAACTGAGGACCGGCGCCGGACAAGTTTGCTAACGGAGTGGGCCGCCAAACGCCCACGGCTGCGGGCGATCCGACGATCCCGAGAACGCCGAGGAACGGCGGAGGCGCCGGCGTGAACCCGTCGGTCAGCCGCCACGCCCAAATGCTATCCGCGACGACTTGTCCCCAGGCCATCCCCGCTTGTATCGATTTAGCATCTTCAGTCGAGGCGAGCGCTGCGATCGAGGCGTCGCGCTGCATGTTGAGCGATAGGGTCTGTGCCGGGTAGACGTAGATGAGCATTGCACACGCGGCTTGAATGGCGGCGGCTCGTTGGGAGGCGTGCCGCGGTGCGTCCGGCTTGACGTGCAGTGGTTGGTAGAGTGGCTTGACTCCATTCACGGCATCGAAGACGGACGCCGATACTAACGCGACCACCCGTGTGCTTACCAACGGGCTGCTGCCACCAGTGATTACGGTGGTGTTCATGATTGCGTTCCACTCCAGCACCGGGTCCCCCAGAGTGGCTGCTGTCAGCGAGAGTGGGCGGACTGCGAGAAATGCTCCGAGGAGAAGCATCAGGCCGACGCGTGAACGGTGCGGTCGGATCTTGACGAAACTTGCGTGTGACATAAAGGCCCCCTTTGCACGTGTGCGTGCAGGGTTGAGCCGGCGGGTCTGTTGGGGCAACGTGCGAGCAGATCGACTCGTCGGACGTTTTGGCGTCGTAGGTTGATCGGAACTAATGGCCGGATGAAACGGGAATACGCCCCAACGGGCGGATGCTACCGCCGACGCGGAGGCCTGTCAACGAAAAAGGATCACGAAAAAAAATGATGGCGCGTAGAGCGACGAATTGGAGCAGCGAGCGTTTCACCAAGCCCGATCCGATCACCGATTTGGCCTTATCATAGAGTTGACCGGACTCCACTGTGGGCCTAACATTACCGCCGTAGCAGGGTCCAAAGCTTTCATGATTGGCCAGCAGGTATCCCACTACCGCATTCTTGGCAAACTAGGGGGCGGTGGTATGGGCGTGGTCTATGAGGCGGAGGACCTGAGCCTGGGGCGGCATGTCGCACTGAAATTTATTCCTGAAAATCTCGCCGGCGACCCCAAATCGCTGGAGCGTTTCACACGCGAGGCGCGTGCGGCATCGCAGCTGAACCATCCCAACATCTGCACGATCCACGGCATTGAAGACAACCACGGACATCCCTTCATCGTAATGGAAAAGCTCGAAGGGGAGAGCCTGAAGCAGCACATCGACGGGCAACCGATGAAACTGGAGGAGGTGCTCGACGTGGGGGTGCAGGTGGCGGACGCCCTGGTGGCGTCGCATACCAAGGGGATCGTGCATCGCGACATCAAGCCGGCGAACATCGTTCTCACCCCAACCGGGCAAGCCAAGGTGCTCGACTTCGGGCTGGCGAAACTCGTGCAGGCCCCGGGGTCGGACGAGGTGGATCAGTCTTTGACGGCGGTAGGAATCATTCCCGGGACGGCCGTGTATATGTCTCCGGAACAGGCGCGCAGCGAGACCGTGGACGCGCGCAGCGATCTGTTTTCCTTCGGCGTGGTGCTGTATGAAATGGCCACGGGGAAGAAACCATTCTCGGGAAACAACTCGCTGATGACGCTGGATGCGGTGCTGCATCAGAAGCCGACGCCGCCGCACGATTTGAATCCGAAGATTCCGATCGAGCTGCAGGGAATCATTGGCAAGGCGATGGAGAAAGACCGAACACACCGCTACCAGAGTGCCGCGGAAATTCGATCCGATCTGGCGCAGTTGAAACGCGAAGCCGAGTCAGGGACGATCAAGGTCGGCAGTAATTCGTCGGTGCTGCGGGCGGCGTCGAAAACTTTCAGCCGGAATTCGAGGTTTCAGACTTATGCGGTGATCGCGATGGCGGCGCTGCTGGTCACGGTGCTGGCTGCGGTGGGAGCGTGGTGGTTCAAGCATCGTGAAGTGGCGAGTGCGGAGCAGAGGAATGCGATCGCGGTGCTGCCGTTGCAGAATCTGAATGGGGATTACAGCATCGACTATTTACGGTTCGCGCTTGCAGATGAATTGACCAGCGTGTTGACTTACTCGCGCACGCTCGAGGTTCGGCCTTCTTCGGTCACGCGGAGATATGTGGCTCTGGATCTGGAACCGAAAAAGGTTGGACAGGAGTTGCGGGTTGGGCGGCTGCTGCAGGGACATTTCATCAAGCAGGGAAACCAGTTGACCGTCACGCTGGAGGCGATCGACGTCCCTACCGACCGGCTACTGTGGCAGACCACAGTCTCGGCGAAGGCTGAGGACTTGATCGGGCTGCAACAGCAACTGAGTTCGCAGGTGCAGCATGGGTTGTTGCCGGTTCTGGGAGGCGCGGCGGGCGCGGCGGAATCGGCGGCGTCGCGGCCGAAGAACCAGGAAGCGTATGACTTGTATTTGCGCAGCATTGCCGTGCCGCATGATGCGGCTCCGAACAAAGAAGCGATCAAGATGCTGGAGTGGGCGGTGGGGATCGACCCGAGTTATGCACCGGCGTGGGAGGCGTTGGGACAGAGATATTATTTCGACTCTTTATTTGGCGACGGAGGGGAAGAAAAATTCCAACGCTCGAACGCGGCGTATGAGCGAGCGGTATCTCTCGATCCAAACCGGGTCATGGCGGCCAGCAGCCTGATTACGAACCGTGTCGAACGCGGCGAGCTCGGGCGTGCCTACGATGCGGCGACGGATCTGGTGCGGCGGCGTCCGCAGAGCGCCGACGTGCACTTCGCGCTCAGCTACGTGCTGCGATATGCCGGAATGCTGGAACAGTCGACGCAGGAATGCAATACCGCGCGATCGCTCGATCCCGGCAATTTCGCGTTCCGTTCGTGCGCGTGGTCGTTCCTGGAAATGGGCAAGACCGATCGGGCGATGGACTTTGTGCACTTGGATGCGGGTTCGGAGTGGGCGGCGTGGGTGACTCCATATGTATATCTGGCGGAGGGCAACGTGGCCGAAGCGCACGCCAGCGCGAAGAATGTCTCGAAAGCCCCGATCTATCATCGCGACGTGATGGAGGCGTGCACGGCGGTGCAGCGTCCCGCGGACCTGGCGAAGATTGTGCGTGAGAACGAAGCGTCGGTCATGATGGAACTTGACTCCGAGGCGTGGTATCACATGGGCGCTCTGCTGGCAGCCTGCGGGCAGAAGGAACCGGCACTGCGGCTCCTGAAGGCTGCGGTGCAGCAGAATTATTGCGCCTACTCAGCATTGTTGGATGATCCGCTGCTGAAGGACTTGCGGAAAGAACCTGAGTTCAACCAAGTGCTGACGGCGGGCGCGAACTGTCAGGCGGTGCTGAAGGAGGGGCGGTAAGGGAGGAAGCTTCTCTGGAAGCCGCGCCCCTTAAACCCGGGCTTGCTTAAGGCGCGCCTGGCAGGCGCGCCTTTAAATCGGACCCGACCCGTCAGACCAAACTTTAGAAGGGAATGTCGTCGTCGGTGATGGGGCCGGTTACTGCTGGTTCAGGTTCGGGAGTGCGCTGGTCGAAGTTGTTTCCGCCGGCGGTGGAAGAGGTTCCGCGCGAACTTCCGGCGAAATCGCCGCCGCCGCCCTCGCCGCGCCCCCCCAGGAGAATAAGGTCACTGGCTACGACTTCGGTCATGTACTTTTTCTGGCCGGAAGTTTTGTCATCCCAGGATCGGGTCTGCAGGCGTCCTTCGATGTAGACTTTGCCGCCCTTTTTCAGATATTCGCCGGCAATTTCGGCCAGGCGTTGCCAGAGCACGACGTTGTGCCACTCGGTGCGGTCTTGCCACTCGCCGGCCTTGTCTTTGAAGCGTTCGTTGGTGGCGATGGTCAGCTTGGCGACGGGCGTGCCCTGCGGAGTGTATTTGATTTCGGGATCTTTCCCCAGATTGCCGATCAATTGGACGCGGTTCAGACTCTTGCCTGCCATGGCGGTGCTCCTTTGCAGGGGTTCACTATAACAGAATGGGGCCGGTGGAGATTGTGGAAGCGGTCACAAAGTTGGACGGAGTTTCGTTTTGGGCGGGGCCTGTCATGGCAGAGTCCGGGGAGACTGAGATCCCTCGCTTCACCTGAAGGACGGCTCCGCTCGGGATGACCCCGCAGATTGGAAAGGGCTGAAACCTGGGTTTGGAAGCAGTGCCGTTCGTTTATAATTCCGGAATGCCTCCTGCACCCGGCGCCACTAAAGCCGTTGGGATGGTTCCTGACGAGCTCAAGTTTGAACCGAAATCGAAAGGGCTCGCCACTCCGCGGAAGAAGAAGCCGAAGGAGCTGGCGGTCATCACTGAGTGCTGCACAGGATGCGCGGGCTCGCCTGCCTGCGTGGAATATTGTCCGGTGGAAGACTGCATGTTCTGGGTGCCTGACGAAGATAATCCACCGTTCGGCAGGATCGCAATCGATCCTATCCTGTGCATCGGATGCAAGAAGTGCTTGAGCAAAGGCCCGGACGGCTGTTTCCTGGATGGATGTCCCTGGGACGCCATTGCGATGGTCGATACGGCTGAGGTGGAAAAAGAAGTTGGGCCGATGGCGATCTAGAAATTCGCTTTCAGCTTTCAGCCCTCAGCTTTCAGTTGCAGCAGGTCCCATTTGTTGCCGTAGAGATCTTCGAACACGGCGACCGTTCCGTAGGATTCCTCGCTGGGTGGGCGGATGAATTTCACCCTTTTGCTGTCATCGCACGATAGTCGCGGCAGAAGTCGTTGGTGTGCAGGAATAGGAAGACGCGTCCGCCGGTCTGGTTGCCGATGCGGCTCGACTGCTCGGGCGTCACGGCCTTTGCGAGCAGCAAGTCGGTTCCGGTTGATCCCGGCGGCCTGACACGGACCCAGCGCTTGTCGATGCCCAGGTCGGTGTCTTCGATCAGTTGAAATCCCAGGTTGTTTGTGTAGAAGTTTATCGCTTCGTCGTAATCGCGAACGAGGAGAGCGAGGCAGCTGATCGTCTGCGTCATGGTTTGACCCTGTTATCGGAACCAAGTTTGATCTTAACGCCGTCACAGCGACGCCGGCTTGGGGATCCGCTGCGTGGCACTTGTCGGGCCAAGGGCGAGACGCCCTCGGGACAGCCGGCAAGATGCGGGCGTTACTTGTTTGCGGGCATCGCTGAACTTCGGGTGCGGATTGCTGTTTCTGTTTCCTGCGCCTGATGGCGCACGTCGTTTGAGATATCCGGCAGATCTCGTTCGTAGGGGCGAATTGCGTCGAGATCATCGATCTGCCCGACCAGATAAAGGGCACGCAGAGCTTCCCAGACTTGCTCGATGGCGGGATTAACGACTGCGATTTCTGTTCCCGCGGTTACGTTTGCGCCGGGTTGCGATACGGAGCGGATTCTTCCAGGGATCGGCGAGCGGACCTCGACCATCTGCGAAGATTCGGCCGATGCCAGCTTGGCGAGCAATCCGCCTTGATGAATGGCCGTGCCGGGGCGATCCGCATCGACGACGTGACCGCTTATCGGCGCATTGATGGTGGCGGGTTGCAGCAGTGCCACAATCTGCGGACGGCCGCTTGGGTCTCCGAAGCGCACCAGGGATAGTGCCGCGTTTCCGCGGACCATTGGCGAAGAATCTGCGAGCATTTTCAGAAGCGCTTCGTGAAAGCCTGCGCCGGAAGTGTCCTGCCCCATGACCCAGGCGTCGGTATTGCGGACCTCTTCTACAGGATCGTTCGCCAGGCGGATCAGGTCCGGATGCCACTGCTTTGCGGCGACGTCGCCGTGTGACATGCGATCGCCCATCTGTACCAGCGCGTGCTGGATGTGACGCGGCTTCTTGTCGTCGTGAAGATACTCGGTCAACTGCTGGTCAGAGAGATGACGGCCAAACCAAGTGTTCCACCAGAACAGGAACGGCATGAGTACGATGAGCCAGCCAGTGGCGAAAAACAGAATCTTGTGCGTGCGCGACATTCCGGGCTTGGGCTTTGGCCCTGGAACGGCCGGGGGAGTGGGAGCGGCTTGCCGGGCGGACGTTTGCGAGGAACTGGGCATGGAATTTGGACTATAGCAGACGCCTCACTCCACATCTGCGTCGAGCACGCGCTCCTGCTCTAAATAGTGGGACACGGCGTATTGCGCCAGAAGCGGCGTCTGCAACCGGATTTCGGCGCCGATCCATTCCCCTTTTCCGTGCGGAGCGTCTGGTTGGTGGTTGCAGCGTCCGCCGCTGCCGAATTGCGGGCCGAAATCCGCGCTATGGATCTGATCAAACTGCTGGATCTCGCGCCAGGCGGCGTCGCCGATGGTGCCGGAGACGTCGATCTTTAGCTTCAGTGTGGTGGACATCGAACGAAATTGCTCATTGTGGATTTTTGATTGTTGATTGAAAACCTCGAAGCCGTGGGGGAACAGGGTCTTCACAACAATCGAAGATCAGCAATCAAAAATTATTTCTGTGCCTCCGAACGTCCGCGGTAAATGTCTAACTGTGCGGGAACCATTGATAGAGCATGAAGTACACGATTACGCCGGTGACGGAAACGTACATCCACAACGGCCAGGTCCAGCGGGCGATGGCGCGATGCTTGCCGAACTGCGCTCGCAAGCCGCGACTCAGCGTGATAATTGCCAGAGGGACAATGACGATGGCCAGCGTGACGTGTGAAATCAGAATCGTGAAATAAACTGGGCGTGCCCAGCCTCCGCCTAGAAACCGAATATTGCCAACTTTAAAGTGGAAGAACAAATAGCATCCCAGAAATAACGCCGACGCAATTACCGCGGCAATCATGCAGGCGCGATGCGCGGCGATGCGGCCGCGTGCAATCAGTCCACGTCCGGTGAGCAGCAGAACGGCGCTGGTTCCGTTCAGAGTTGCATTCAGGGCAGGGAAAAAGGCGTATTGGTCGGCAATCGAATTTCCGACGATCATGCAGCGGACCTCATGGGGTTGAAGATCTAGTACGACGGTTGGCCATCAGTAACGCCAGTGCGAACATGACCAGCGAAAACAGAAGGAGTGTTGCCATTGCAAAACGTAGCGGGAAACCGGTCTCCGTTTCGGGATACAGGAGGCTGCGCAGGGCCTCGACTCCGTAGGTCAGGGGATTCAGGCGCATGATGATGCGAATCCAACCTGAGGCGCCGGCGAGCGGAAATAGAGCGCCCGACACCAGCCAAAGAGGAATCAAAAATAGGTTGACGATGCCGTGGAAGGCTTGCGAGGAATCCATGGGCCAAGCGATGGCAAAGCCCAACGCCGTCAGGGAAAACGAAACCAGGAAGACCACGACTGCGACCAGGAGCACTTGCAGAGGTTGCAAATGAACGCCGGCGAATGGGGCGAAGATCAGAAAAATCATGCCTTGGACAGCCGACAGCGTGGTGCCGCCCATCACCTTGCCAAGAACGATTGCGCTGCGCGGAACTGGGGCGACCAGCACGGAAAGTAAAAAGCCTTCCTTGCGGTCTTCGATCACCGACATCATCGTGAAGATGGAGGTGAAGAGCACGATCATGATCAGCGCGCCGGGGTAAAAATAATCGAGGTAGTGTTGCTGGCCGGGACCTCCGCCGGAGCGAAAGGAAGTTCCGAATCCGGAGCCGATGACCAGCCAAAACACCAGCGGCGAGGCCAGTACGCCGACGACACGCGTGGGCTGCCGATAGAAGCGCACGATCTCGCGCCACCACAGAGTGAATGCCGGCAGCATTAAGCCTGCAGAGGACGGAATCGGCCGCGCTAAGGTTGTTGCATAGGTTGCCATGTCGTAACTCGCTTCCACCAATTCGCTTTCGCCAGCTCGCTTTCGTCTAATTCGCTTTCGCAGCCGGGGTCTTGACCGGGGCGGTATTCTTTTTTCCGATCAACCCGCGGTCGCGCATTTCCCAATAAGCGTTGAGCAGGAAGCATGCCGCGAGCGTCAGCAGGATGAGGGTCATAAAGAGCCCGTCAATGGTAATTGAAAATGGCGAGAATGCGATCATTCCACTCACAAAGATCCACGCGACTCCAGCCACGCATACCGCACCAAGCAGCAGAGACAGCATCAGAATTATGGGACGCAAGCTACCTCCTCTTCTTCTTTTTCTTTTCTTCGGAACTTGCTTCGGGCTCTTCGCTCCAGAACTTGTGACCCGTGCGGCGGATGAAGACATCCTCCAGCGCCGGCTTGCTGACGGAAATTGCTTGAATCTCGCCGGGGAAGGCCTCGACCACGTCGGGGACGAAGCGGTGGCCGCCGTCGCGCTCAATGCGCACTTGATTGCCCAGCACTGCAGCTTCGACGTGAAAACGCGAGCGGATGTGCTCGGCAAGCAAAGCTGCGTCGTGTGCGGCGTCGAGCATAATGATGTCACCGCCGATTTCGTTCTTCAGTTCCGTGGGCGTGCCCAACGCCACCAGATTTCCTTCGCTCAGGATAGCCAGGCGGTCGCAGCGCTCGGCTTCTTCCATCAAATGTGTGGTTACCAGCACGGAAACGTTTTCTTCATCGCGAAGCATCTGCAGATATTGCCACAAGTCACGGCGCGCACCGGGGTCAAGGCCCGTTGTGGGTTCATCGAGCAACAGGACGCCGGGGTGGTGCAGCAAGCCTTTTCCCAGTTCGATCCGACGCTGCATGCCGCCGGAAAACGTCTCGACGCGTTCGTTGGAGCGATCGGCGAGGCCCACGCGAGTCAGGATTTCCGCGATGCGCTCCTTGAGCAGAGATCCGCGCAGGCCATACAGATGGCCTTGATGCCATAGGTTTTCGTAGGCGGTCAATTTGGGGTCGACACTCTGCGCCTGAAATACGACCCCAATCTGGCGTCGGAGTCTTGGGGCGTCTTGTGCAGCATCGCATCCCATGACCACGGCGCGGCCTTCGGTCGGAATCATGAGTGTCGAGAGAATGCGGAAGAGTGTGGTTTTACCGCTGCCATTCGGGCCGAGCAGGCCAAATAATTCTGCGGGGCGCACGTCGAACGAGACGCCATTGAGCGCGGTGCGGTTCTCATAGCGATGCACCAGATTGTCTACCGAGATTACGGGCGCGGAAGTCGACCGGAGTTCGAGACCGGCGTCGGCGAGTGCGGAGACTTTTGAGCCCAAAGAATACCCCAGAGACCAGCCATCAGTTTACGACATCTTGTCCAAAGTCAGGATGGCGCACGGGAAAGGCGGTCGAGCCTCGCTCGACGGACAGCCGAGGGCGGCTGTCCCCACATGAGTATTTTCATGCGGCTGAGGGATCTTGTTGCGCCTGCGGCAATCGTTCCTCGAAGGCAACGGGAACATGCCTCCACACCTGAATCGCCAGGATTACGGCGGTCGCCAGCAAGAGCGCTCCCACCGCTACGTGAGCGACCGTCGAGACCACCATGGGGAGCTCGGGCTGCACAGCGTCCCGCCCCCACGCTACGCGCGTTAGAAACGCAGTAAAGCCTAAGCAGAGCTGAGCGATTACCAGAGACAACATCATGATTGCGGGGCGGCGGACGGCGTCGATCTGCGAATAAACTGTCAATGCGCGCACCGCGGTCCACGCTAGTACGGACGACACCACGACTGCATGCGCGACGTGCGGCCACCAGCTTAAACCGTGGTGCCGGAACATCGCCCCCAGAATCAGTTGGACGTAAAGCACGAAAATAGAAAGCAGCGTTAAGGTGAACAAGCTGGGGCGTCGCTCGTCGAATTCGACCCGGGGCTGTTCTTCAATCCACTTCCTGCCAGTGAACACTGCCATCGCCACGGCAATGCAGAAAAATGTTTGCGCGAGGGCGGCGTGCGCCGATGATACGGCTGGCGGCAGGTAGAACAAAACCGTGATGCCGCCCAGAATTCCCTGGGCGATCACCGTACCGAGCGCCGCCAGAGCCAGGTACCTCAACCAGCGCCGCTTTTCCACGCGCCAGGTCCAGACGACGAGGATGATCGTCAGAATTCCGGCTCCCTGCGCGATCATACGGTGGGTGTGCTCGAATTTCACACCGCCCACCAGTTTCGGAACCTTGTACCAGGAACCGAACGATGTCGGCCAGTCGGGAACGGAGAGTCCCGCGTCGTTGCTGGTGACGAGAGCACCGGCAATGATTAGAAGGAAAGTCCAGCCGGCAAGAACAACGGCGAGCCGGTGATGCCCGCGATTGTAGGTTGTGGCTATGGCTTTCAGAGTGATGCACCTCGGGGTTGGCCATGTTTGTTCGCCAAACCTTGTACCTCGCTTTCACTGTCATTCCGAGCGAAGCGAGGAATCCCTAAGTTCGTGCAATGGTGATGCGGAGCAGGGATGCTTCGACATCGCCGGAGTTTTGCTTCCGCTCAACTCCGGCTGCGCTCAGCATGACACTTTACGAACGACCGGCTGCCAACGCGATATTTTACCAAAACGCCGGCGGCTACTCGCCGGCCGCTTTGAAGCTTTGGTCGACAGTTTTCGTGTCTTTTGGAGCGACCGTAACTTTCTGATCCTGCTCTCCGAGTTTCTCGTGAACGAAGGCGATGGTGTAGTCGCCCGGAGGCAGGCCCTTGATCTCATACTTTCCGTCTTTGTCGGTGACGGCAAAGAATGGGCTCTTCACCACGTTGACATACATCTTCATCCAGGGATGCTGGTTGCACTTGACAGGCAGCATGATTTCTTCACGGGCGAAATTCTTCTGGATGTCCGCGGAGGAGGGTGGCTGCGACTCGTTCCACTCACGGTTATCTTTCGGCGTGGGATGAATGTTGTGCGTGGTGGGATCTGCGTTCTTGATATCTACTGTCTGGCCAGCCATCACGCCAAGCACGTGCGGATGATAGCGGCAGCCCTTCTGCTCAAGGACTACTGGATCCTTGGGAGTATCGAAGGTGCGATTGCCGAGGCCGTCTTTGACGTAGACAAAGACATTGGCGAGATCGCCGCCGCTGACGACGACGTTCTCGGCCTCGTTCGCGCCCTTGCAGCCGGGGTCCTGGCTCATGTCGATCTTAGATGCCTTGGGCGCCGTGCCGTCAAACTTTACCGTGCCATTGATGGTGGCAACGGTGGCGGGATCGATCGGTGTCGCCGCGGGAGCGGCAGACTCTGCCGCTTTGTTGTCCGATTGCTCGGTGTTTTCCTTTTTGCTGCATGCTGCGAGTGTTAGCAACACGCATAGCGCGAGGGTCGTGAGTGTTGCTCTTGTCCATTTATTTTTTTTATTCATGATGTCCCTTTCTTGAACATGTAGCGCCGGTGTCTCGCGGCGTCTTTGGCCGTGCAGAAGCCATCTCATAACGAATCGGAGAAGTAATTGCGAGTTCCTCAGGGGCCAAAGCCCGGAATCATTTGTGGCTCTGGGACGCACGGCTGAAGCCGCGCCCTTCCCAAAAACCAAAGCTGCACCCTTGCCGTGGTGGCCTCTCGCAAAGATTGAAGCCACTTGCCAAACCGCACATTCTACCGCGAACCGCCGCTCGCCGTAGGATGCGATTCCACGGCTGCGTGTTTACGATTACTCGAGGGCTCCTGCACGGCTGCCTTCGCCCGCGGCATCGAGGAGGCGACTCGTCTTTGCTCTTCTGCCGTTAACTGGAAGATGTAATCGGTCAACAGCTTGCGGTGATCCCCTTCGAACCCGTTGAAAGTCGGTGGCGTCGGTCCGGCGAAGACCCACTGATTGTTCTCTTGTTTGAATAAGCCAGACGGCATTGAGGTTCCGGGGCTGATCGCTTGCGGATCAGTAATCCAGCGTTCGACCCAATCCGGTTTCAATCGCTCTTTCGCCAGCAAGAAATTGGGGGCGGTGGCGATCTTGTCATGTGCGGGATCGCCCGTCGCGTGGCACTTCAGGCAAGGCGCTGCAGTGCTCGAGAACAGACTTCGCGCCATGTCGGATTCTTTGCTGGTCAGCGTCGGCACCTGCTCCGGAATGTAAGGCAACGGCTGCTGCGACAAGGCTTCGAAGAAGCGCACCAGTTTTCTCAGCTCATTATCGGAGAATGAGAAGGTAGGCATGCGAACTTTCAGATACGGACGCACGCCGTTCCGGTTTGTGTCGGTGGTGCTCAGAGCGGGATTCGAGAGGAACTTGCGCAGCCATTCGGGATCGACGCGCGCGCCTTCGGTCAGCAGCTTAGGTGGCAATTGTTCCTGCGCATCCTGATACTGTTTCAAGCCCATCAAGATCGTGCGCTGGCCGGGGATGATCTGGTGGCATCCCATACAGTTATACTTCCTGACGACCCACCAGCCTTCCTGAATGTCGTGCCGCGCGTCGCCCGGCTTGTACTGATAGCTTTGAGGCAGGGAAGTCTCCTGGCTTCCGAGCAGGAAGGTAGTGAGATCGAGCACCTGATCCTTGGTAAGGTGCGCATTTGGCATGCGCAGGGCTTCGGTTTCGGTCTTAACCTTACCTTGATCGTAGACATTCGGCTCGGCCAGTTTGTGCTCGAAAAATCCCTTGTGATCGTACCAGGCTTCTTTCGCCGGACCGTCAGGCAGGCGAGCCAGGTCTTCCTGATTCTTGATTGGCTCGGCGTCCTTGCCGCCGCGCTGCGAAGCCTCCGTGAATAGAGCGAAATCCAGACGCTCGATTGGCTTGCTGCCTTCGAACGTGAGTTCGGTGCCAATGCGCCCTTCATCTTCCATGCCGGAAATTTCATGGCATCCGCCGCAGCCGTAGAAACGGACCCACTTCTTGCCTTCTTCCTTCAAATTCGGATCGTCCATGAAGGACGCGTCCGCATAGGAGGATGGCTCCTGCTTTTTCTGCGTCATCAGATATGTAGCGATGTCTTCCGCGTCTTCGGGACTGAGACGCAGGCTGGGCATCACCGTCATGTTCTGCACTTGCAGTTCGTGTCCGTCGTTGGGGCACTTGCTGTGATCCAGGTCGAAGACGTAAGGCAGATTCTTCTTGGCGTAATCTTCGGGACCGATATCTTTTTTCTCGTAGGGGCAGTAGGGGCGTGTTCGCTGGCGGGCGTTGTGAATCCAGCGCACGAGATAGTCGTAGTTTGCTTTCTCTCCCACACGCGTCAGATTCGCGGCGAAGGTTCCCCCTTGCATCTGGTCGCCTTCGCCGACGGAGTGGCAGGCCAGGCATCCACGCGTTTCAAACAATTCCTGGCCGTGGGCGGCGTTTCCCGGCTTGTGCTTGGGAAGTTCATCGGTGAAACCCGACTGCCAGATGTAGGCCGAGATGGCCTGAATCTGGTGGTCGTTCAACCGGAAGTTCGGCATCTTGGTAGTCGGGCGGAAATCGGTGGGCTTCTTCAGCCACACCGGAATCCAGTTCTTGTTCAGCTTGAGGCGCGCGTCTTTCAGATTCGGACCGACTTTTTTCTGATCCTGCATCAGGCTGTGCGATTGAAAGTCGAGTTGTTGCAAACGGGCGTCCAGCCTGCTATTGGCGACTCTTAGATCAACGGCTTTAGTGTTCAGCGCGTTGGCTTCGTCGTTGGAAGCGGCGGAGTCGGCCTGCTTCATCAGATCTGCCGTGTTCTTTATGTTCTCTTTTTTCTGGGTTTCGATTTGCTTAATCTGCTGACCGACTGAGTTCAGATCCTCGGGCTCTTTGTCATAACCCTCATAGCGATGGCAGCCCATACAGCCGCGTTGACGGAACAAATCCTTGCCATCATTGATGGTGTTCCATTGCACGTCGCCGCTGGCCAGAACCATGTCGGACGAGTGACAGCTCTGGCAGCCGGCTTCCGAATTTTCTTTAGGATACAGCGGCCAGAGCCAGTGCTCGTAATTGCCGTGCGCCTTCTCCACGCTGGTGGTGGCGCGTCCGTTTCCCTGGTGACAGGGAGAACATCCGAATTTTTCGGGATCGTGAATCTGCAGCAATTCCGGTTCGGTATGGCTGGCAAAGGCTCGCGCATATTCGTCGGGTTGCTTGGCGCCCTTCGTTGTCATGGCCGCGGGCGTGACTTTCAGGGGCTCCCGCGTGTTCATGTGGCAGGATTCGCAGCGGTCCACGATGTTGGCGTCGGCCACGTTGATCTGAACAATGGCCGGATCCCAGTCGGTGGCCCGTTTCTTTAGTCCCTGAATTTGTTGGGGCGTCAAGTCGACCATGTGGTCCGAGATGTATTCGTCCATTTTGGCCTTGGCCGCCGTAACGGGCTTGAGCACGTCGCCGAGTTCGAGGCTCAACTTAGTGCGCTCGTCGCGAATTTCGTTATAGGTTTCCTCCAGTTGCGGAAACGTGAATTTCTTTTTGCTGCCGTCGGGAAATTCGACCGTGGCCTGCTCGGCTTTATATTTGTCGATTTCTTTTTGCTTGCTGGCTTTGTCTGAGGCGCTGGTGCTGGTTTCTAGCTCGTAGGTCAAGGCATTTACATAGGCGCGGCGGTCGGTGAAAACGCTTTGGACCGCGAGCAGACGGGCGCTGGCGTCGTCCAGTTTCTTGCGCGCTTCATCGCCTTGCGGCTTGGAGTTCTGATACGCCTTTTCGTAATCCTGTTTCAGGGTAATGTACTGCGGATCTTGTTCGACGGACTGTTCTGACTTGGCCGACGTCGACTTCGCCGTGTTCAGGAATGCGCTGTAGCGGTCTTTCCATTGATCCTGGAACGCTTTCCAGGGGCGCTGTCCCCAGGCTTCGTCGTAAAGAGCCCAGAAGAGCGTCCCAATCAGAATCACGGTCGCGATCAGGTAATGGATAGCGTACGATTTTCCTGTTATCGGATCATGCTCGGGGATGGGTTTTTCAGGCACCAGTTCCTCCGGAAAGCCGTCGTTGGTCGTTCGCCGTTGGTCGTTCGCTATTCATATTCAGGGTTCAGGGTTTTTGGCCATCGACCAACGACGGTTTAAACGTTGAACCAGGGCGTAATCCATACGTACTTGATGTGCCACAAAAGGCGCAGGGCCATCTTTAATGGCAGTGCAATCATGGTCAGCCACAAAAATGCCATGAGCGAAAACTGCAGCAGGCTCATGCGCTGGAAATCTTTGGGCATTTTTCGGCGGAACAGAGAATATACCGCGCCGCCGCCGATCAGATAGAACCCTCCGACGACGATTGCGCCGAAGATCGCTTTCGCCATGTTCGACGTGAGTCCGAACAGATCCGGGAGATCGCGGTTCACTTCGTAGATCAGCCGGTTGTGATCCCAGGTTTGGCCGGGCCAGAACCATTGCCAACCGGGGCCGCGAATGAATGTTCCGATGATGATCATCGCGACCCACAGAATGATGAAGCCGAAAAGAAACGTCGAAATGGAAAATCTGCGCTGCTTCCAGGTGTAATAGCCGCTGCCCAGGGGATTGGTGTCGATATAAGGAATGACCATCAAGCCGATGATGATCATCGTGGGCATGACCACGCCCGCAATCCAGGGATCGAAGTAGACGAGCATCTCCTGCAGGCCGAGGAAATACCACGGAGCCTTGGCGGGATTCATTGTCAGGTTGGGGTTTGCGGGTTCTTCCAGCGGAGCATTCAGGGTGATCGACCACACCATCAGAATGATGGTGATGATGATGGCGGCGAGGAATTCAATGCGCAGCAAGAATGGCCAGACGTGCACTTCCTTTGCCCAGCCGGGTTTGAAGGGCCAGGTTTTGCGATGGTGGGTCTTGGCCATAGCGGGATCGGCCTCGAGTTGCTCGATGAGCTGATCGTTGGCGCGCGCCTGCTTGACCGCCAGATAAATGTAGAAGCCGAGCAGCGGGATCAAGCCCACGATCGGCACGTTGTCGGGCGCCGAGCAAATCTCCCAGAGTTGTCGCCAGTCCATAATTCCTCGTGTGGCGCGGGCACTCCTGCCCGCGAACGCTTACTCTAATTCGTGCGACGGTTAAGCTCTACGGCACGCGAGCAGGAGTGCCCGCGCCACACTTTACTCTCCTGCGGCTTTCGGGCCGCGACGTGGCTTGTCTGCTTCGGCTTCCAGCATTACCGGAGCAGGACCTGAAATGCCGCCGTCTTTGCGTACGCGCCAAAAGTGAACGATCATCAGTACCGACGCCACGATCGGAATGCCGATGCAATGCCAGATGTAGGAGCGCAGCAGGGCATTGGCGTCGACGATCGACCCGCCGAGCAATCCGAAGCGCACATCGTTATATGGCGTCATGCCGAGCATCGAGCCGAACGGGCCCTCGTGACCGAGCAGCGGCGTCGCGCGCGCCATATTCGTTCCGACTGTGACCGCCCAGAAGCCGAGTTGATCGTCAGGCAACAGATATCCCGTGAACGAGAGCAGCAGAGTAAACACCAGCAATAGCACTCCAATGTTCCAATTGAACTCGCGGGGCTTTTTGTACGATCCGGTCAGGAAGACGCGGAACATGTGCAGCCACACGCCAATCACCATCAGGTGAGCGGCCCAGCGGTGCATGTTGCGCAAGATTTTTCCGAACGGCACATCGTGCTCGAGATAGAGCACGTCGCGAAACGCCTGCACTTTGCTGGGGTGGTAATAGAACATCAGCAGGACGCCCGTGTAGGTCAGGATGATGAAAAGGTAGAACGTGATCCCGCCCATGCCCCAGGTGTAGCTGTAGCGCACCGCGTCGCGATTGATCTTCGCCGGATGCAGATGCAGAAACACGTTGGAGAGCACGCCGAGCGCGCGGTTGCGCGGGGTATCGTCGTGCTTGTGGCGGAAGATGGAGGTATAGACCTGGGTCTTGGTCGGATCTTTCAGGCCCTCGATCTGCTCTTTGGCTTTGGCGGGGATGTCGGTCTTGAGGGCATGAATATCTTCTTTCACGCCGGTCGTGACCCGGTCCACGAGTCCGACTTTGCCCGCCTTTCCGTTGGGACTGGTGGGCCCGCCATTTCCGCCGCCGTTATTGCCGATAGGATTCTTTTCGTCAGCCATGATTCTTAACTACTTTCTTCTTGTGACTCCGAATTTCTTGTTTGTCATTCCGAACCGGGCGAAAGTCCGGTGAGGAATCTGCTTTTCTTTCCTTTTACACTCCCGTCAAGAATGCTCCCGGATCATTGAAGTGCGACGGCTGTCCCTTGGGCCACTGATACAGCCGCGAAGTGTCCACGATAATTTGCCCATCGGGGGCCAGTTCGATCTTCGCGCGGTCCATGGGACGGGGGGCCGGGCCCTCGAAGTTGATTCCTTCACTGTCGTACCCGCTGCCGTGGCAGGGACACTTGAATTTGTTTTCGCTGGGCTTCCAATCCGGCGTGCATCCCAGATGGGTGCAGCGTGCATAGATCACGAACAAGCGATCCGGCGTGCGATCGACCCAGATGCGATATTTTTGCTGGAACTTGGTATCGACGCCGAGCGCGAATTCGGAAGGGTAACCAATCTTAAAAACAGAGTTCGGTTCAAACAGAGTGCGCGGGAGGAAAAAGCGGAAGAAGGCCAGGAACCACGCCATCAGGAATCCGGTCACCATGGTCCACACGAAGCGTCGGCGATGGCGGTCGATGTCGGTCGAAGGTGCGGTGCCGGCGACACCAGCGGCTGCGGCCGCTTTCGAGGTTCCTACAGCCGGCGTGCCCACATACTTTGTGGCATCCTGCGCGCCCGTTGATGCGGGACTCGTTGCTGTCGTACTCGACGCTGCGGGCTTCGCCGCCTCGGGACTCGGATTGACCTTCGGGGTCTCCGGCTCCGCCATGAACTTCCTCCTCTGAAAGATGAGCTGCGCCCTAATCTAAAGCAGCGGCCGCCGCATACTCGGGCTCCGCCAACATCCTCCCTGCGTTGCCAATGGGAATCGTTGCATCAACGGCTTGACCGAGGGCGCCCAGCACAATTTGCCCTAAGGCCTCTATGAATTTTGGAGCATCATTCAGCCCGGCACTCATTTCGAACTGGGTAAAGCCGAGCCGGCGTGCTTCTTCGCGCGCCTCGTGATCGATTTCTCCGAGTGTCTCCACATGATCGGAAACGAATGCCACCGGCACTACACACATTTCCCGAACTTGCTCAGCCGCCAACTGGCGCAGGGTCTGGTGCAGGGATGGCTGCAGCCAGCGGCTCGCCCCCACCTTGCTCTGATAGCACAAGCGGTGTGGATTACGCCATCCGCCGCGCTCGGTCAGAAGGCAGACGGTTTCTTCAATCTGCTGCTGGTATGGATCGCCCTTCTCGATGACCGACATGGGTATGCTGTGGGCGCTGAAAACAATGTCTGGCCGCTCGGGTTCGGGGAAGCGCGACAGAGCCGCATTCACTTTCTCGACCACGGCATCCTGATACGTCGTATTGCGATAGAAAGCCTCGACGCAACGGACCGAAACGTCATTCGGGAACAGCCGCCGCCATTCGTTCAAACTCGATCCCGTCGTCGTGAACGAATACTGCGGGTACAACGGCAGAAGGATGATTTCATCGCACTGAGAGGCCTGCAGTCGGTCGATCGCCTCGCGGGTAAACGGATGCCAGTACCGCATAGCCACAAAGCAGTGGGCATCGATTCCGTGATTCCGCAGTTCCGTCTCGAGCGCTCGCGCCTGGCATTCTGTGTGCCGGCGAATGGGCGAACCTCCACCGATGGTGGCGTAGTGATGCTGCACTCTGCGCGCGCGAGTAGTGGAAATCAGCTTGGCCAAGGGTTTGCGACCGATGCGGGCGAAGGGGAAATCAATGATGTCGGGGTCGCAGAAGAGGTTATAAAGAAAAGGTTCGATCGCTTCCAGCGTGTCGGGTCCACCGAGCTGAAAGAGAACTATCCCCACACGCCGTGTTGTGCGCGTCATTTCCCCAGAATCCCCAGAACGAGGCAATGTACTCCGAATGGAGCGCGCGAGTCAATGGCGGAATTGGAGAAAGCGCGCAGCGAAGTCTGAACCGTGAATCGCGAGGGCCCTCAAAAGTCGAAGCCCGAGAGCCATTTCCGAAATAGCTCTAGACGGCGGGCAATTCCTTGGACATTTCGTCAATGACCGCGTCTGCGAACTGCGATGTTCCGGCCTGGCCGCCGACATCGCGCGTCAATTTTTCGGGATGACGATACACTCGCTCCAGCGCGTTGCGAATTTGCGTGGAGGCTTCGTGCTCCCCGAGATGCCGCACCATTAGCAGCGCCGAGCGCAGCAGCGCGGTTGGATTGGCCAGATTCTTTCCCGCGATATCGGGCGCAGAGCCATGGACAGCCTCAAAAATCGCACAGCTATCTCCCAAGTTGGCGCTGGGCACGAATCCCAGGCCCCCGACAAAAGCTGCGCATAAATCCGAGATGATGTCTCCGTAAAGGTTTTCCATCACCAGCATGTCATACTGATAGGGATTCATCACCAGTTGCATGCAGGTATTGTCCACGATGTGTTCGCCGTAGTTGATCTCGGGATAATCTTTCGCCACGGTGCGGCAGCACCGCAAAAACAGGCCGTCCGATAACTTCATAATGTTCGCCTTGTGGATGGCGTGTATTTTTTTGCGCTGATTTTTGCGTGCATATGCAAACGCAAATTTTGCAATCCGCGTTGAAGCTTTCTCCGTTATGATCTTCAGGCTTTCGACGACTCCGGGGACCACCTCATGCTCCAGGCCGGAGTAAAGACTCTCTGTATTTTCGCGCACGATGATCAGATCCACATCTGGATAGCGTGTGGGAATATGGGGCAGATTGCGGATCGGCCGGAAATTTGCGTACAAATCAAATTTCTTGCGAAGTGCTACATTGATGCTGGCAAAGCCGCCACCGATCGGGGTGGTCACCGGCCCTTTCAGCGCCACACGCGTTCGTTCGATCGATTCCGTTAATTCCCTGGGGATATACTCGCCCGATTTTTCATAGGCTGCGGCGCCAACTGCGAAGGTCTCCCATTCAAACTTCACTCCGGTCGCTTCCAGGATGCGGACCGTTGCTTTGGTGACTTCCGGCCCGATCCCGTCTCCGGGGATCAGAGTTACTTTATGAGTCATAACTGCGTCGTCCTCGGAGAGATTGACAAGAGAGGTGATCAGTAATGAGTCGGCGGAACGCGCCTACCTTCATGGAGTTTTGACCTTCACCAGATCCTTCAACTCATTCATGAACTCTTTGACATCCTTGAAATCGAGATATACGGACGCGAAGCGCACGTAAGCCACCTTGTCGTAGCGCCGGAGGCGGTTCATGATCAACTCGCCCAGTTCGCTGGTTTTTCGCTCGCGCTCCGCCGACTCGATGACGAACGACTCGGCTTCGTTCACGATCTGCTCAAGTTTACTGATTGGCACAGGACGTTTTTCGCAGGCCCGGAGCAATCCATTGAGGACTTTCTGCCGGTCGAACTTCTCCCGGCGGCCGTCCTTTTTTACCACCATGTAGGGAATTTCGTCGATGCGTTCATAGGTAGTGAAGCGCTTGCCGCACTTCAAACACTCGCGCCGGCGGCGGATGGATTCCGCTTCCTTGCTCTCGCGCGAGTCGACTACCTTGTCGTTGGCAAATCCGCAAAAAGGGCATTTCATGGCGCTGGCTTCGAACTCTCACTCGCTTACCCCTCCTAACTCATTGTCGTTCCGACGCTTGAGCGAAGCGAGCGAGGAGGAATCTGCTGTCTGGCAGATCCCCAAAATTGTAACAGTTGGATTCATCCCGCAGGTTACTCAGGAAAGTTCGCGTACTCAGTCGAGGAATGGGTGATTTTGAGTTGGGCGAGAAAATAAAACGGCGCCCATACCCCCTGCGGTACGAGCGCCAGTTTTTCCCCATGCCTTCCCGGTGACGGAGGGCCTGAAGTCTGCGATCGCGCCTGACGTGAGCCCAGGTTATCTGAGCCTGGTTGGAGGATCTGGTAATAAAGTGCCGTACCCGGCGATGAGATTTGTCATTAACGTGTCAGCAATTTGTAAAAAGACACCGAGGAAAACATAACAAATTCGAAGCGCTGCGTGGTTGGAAGAATGCTTCTCTTCTTCATTTAGCTTACGCACAAACGCCGGTCTCGAAGGACCGGCGGGGGATGGAACTAAAAACCGTTTCGAAATCAGCTCCCGTGTACCATCTCCTCCGGAGCGCCTCCGTCGACATCGGCTTGGTTGAAAACGATGTTGGCTCCCATGTGTGCGGACCGGGGGGCCAGCATTTGCTCCTTGCGGTAGATGAGATTACTAGCGTTGAAGGTCGCCAGCTCGAATCCGTGCCCGTGAGTGATAGCATCGGTCGGGCAAGCTTCCACGCAATAGCCGCAGAAAATGCAGCGGTTGTAGTCGATGTTGTAGACCTTGGCATAGCGCTCGGCGCCACTGACGCGCTTCTCGGCGGTATTTTCCGCAGCCTCGATGTAAATGCAATTCGAGGGACAATTGGCGGCGCACAGGAAACAGGCTACACACTTCTCCAAACCGTTCTCATCGCGCTGCAGAACGTGGGCGCCGCGAAAACGGGCTTCAATGCGCGCGCCGCGCAAGGGATCTTTACCGTCGGGATAATTTTCCACGGTCGTGGGCTGAAACATCTCCATGAAGGTGATGCTCATGCCCTTGGCGATGGCGGCGATGTTTTTTAGAACCGGCATGCGTAGTTAGTATAGCGAAAGAAGCGTGGACCCGTCGCGTGGTCGGCAGCACGGCGGTGTTCATCTTTCCACTTGTGATCCGGAGGCAATCGAGCTGCGCTCGATGGACAGCCCAGGGTGGCTGTCTCCGCATGGATGTTTCCTGCTACTTTGCCACGGCAGAGGGCGCTGAATGTTCTGGCACTGGGACGGTGCTCTCCAGCCAGGCGGTGTACCAGAGACTCAAAAGCATCTGCGAGCCGGCCGCGAGGCGGTGGGTGGTGAAGTCGAAGGCGTCCGGAGATCCTTTTCCGTTGAACCCTCCCGCTTTCTCAAGGGCGTACACGTTCTCCACCAAGCCATTGGACGTTCTTAAGTAAGCAATGTATTTTACGAACGGATCATCGAGGCGCTCAGGATTTTTCACCAGCCCGACAAAATCTTTAGCGGTGATATTGGCGGCCACGTAAGCGCTCTCGAACTGCGCGTGGATGGTGTGCTGCGTGGTATAGGCGCTGGGATTGGGCCCAACCCAGCCGTTGTATTGGATGGTGGTGTGCAGTGGTTGCGAACCGTCGGCGACGTAATGGCCGAGCCAGCCGGCGTAGAAGATGATTGCCTGCTGTACGGCATGTGTCGGCTGATGCGCGGCCAGCCGTTGCCGGTATTCGCGGAACGCGGCCTTCAGACGGCCGTAGACCTCCATCGTGATATAGGGCTGCAGGCCGACGCGCTCGGGAAGATAGTCGTCTGGGTGGTCGGTCGTCGAAGCGCGCTTATCGTAGAGCTTGCGATAAAACTCGTAGCGTCCCGGAGGAAGCGGATCGAGCCACGAGACGCGTTCCAGGTCGATGAAGTGGTCGGGCTCCTGCGCATTCTTCAGGGCGAATTCCGTGGGACTGCGCCAGCGATCAGGTTCCGGTCCGAGGTAGGCGATTTCGACCACGGCGCGGCGCAGGAATGGCGGCATGCTGGCCGGAATTTTCAGCGCCGCCACCCGGTTGATGGCGGTGTGACCCTCGTTGCCCCACGCGACCGCAGTTATGCTTTGCAGGAGAATGAGAACAATCAGCGACAGGCTGATCATTGTCAGGCTGATCAGCCCTCGTTGGAAGCTTCCTGTTGTCGATTCAGTAAGCAGAACTTTTTGCCCCTCTGTTCTCGCGCCATTAGAATGTCAGATGCGCCGACAGTTGCAGGAATCGGTTGCTGCCGACGGTCTGCTGGATTACTCCGTAGTTGTCCGGATTCCCATTCGTGGCCAACGGCGTTGTGCTGAAACAGGGCTGCGGATTGAAGCATGGGTCGAGTTCGAAGTTGCCGTTCGGAGCGTCGAAACTGGGGTGGTTGAAGATGTTGAACGCATCGGCCTGGAATTTCAGGGCGACGCGCTCGGTGATCTTGAAATTCTTGAATACTGAGAAATCGAACCGCACCTGGGAGGGAGCCCGGAACAGGTTGCGACTGTTGTTACCATAACCGGTTTCCACGCTATCGCAAAAGTTTGGAGTCGTGTTAGGGATCGTGGGTCCGCACGGCGGCACTCCGCTTTGACCTGGGCTCAGCAGCGGAACGGAAAAATCATCGGGATTCACGTACGGAACCCGGACGCCGCCACTCGATTGTACGGTCCCACCAGTGGTTGCCTGCTTTGGCGAGATTCCAGGCTTCAGGGGAAGAATTGGATTGGTAATGAAATCATCGGAACTGTAGAAAACGCTGGCTGCCGTTCCGGAGAAATCGATGATGCTGAAGGGCTCACCTGTTTCCGCGACCGTGACGCCCTGGAAGCCCCAGCCGTTGACCACTGCATCCAGCAATCGGGATGCTTTCTTGAGAGTCGGCAACATATATACATAACTCACCGTGAGCACGTGGGCGCGGTCGAAATCGGAGGAGGAATAGGAACTTCTGGGGTTAAGCGGATCGTTTCCGTTGAAGAATATGCCCGCACCCAGGCCGCTGCCTTCGTCCAGAGAATGCGAGTAGGTGTAAGAAGCATTCACCTGAAATCCGTGAGACATTCGCTTGGTCGCCTGGAATTGAAGGGCGTTGTAGTTGGAAATGCCTTCGGCTCGCCAGAAGTCCGCGTTGGGATTGAAACCGATGTAGGGGGTGCGCAGAGCGGTGTTTCCATCGGAGAAGGAGAACTCACCGATTGTGGTTTGCACCTGCTCCGTGACCAAGCCATTGCCCGAATTGTCCAGCGGCTGGAAGCCGTAGCTGTAGGTCTGTCCGTTAATGGGCTTGGACGGCGTGGCAATTCCCGGTTGGTTGAAGGGAATCGGCAAAGGCTGATGTACTCCGTGATTTCCAATGTAGGCGAGTGTCAGCACGATGTCGTTCTTCGGCTGCCACTGCAAGTCCAGGCTCCAGTTCTCGGAGTAAGGCAGCTTATTGGCGGGATCGTAGCCGCCAAACAAGGCGTCGAAGTCGGCATTGCCAGTGGGAGTGCAGGTGGGAGTCACCGGCTCGGGGCAACCGCTTAATTGCGATTGGTTGTGAACCAGAGCGGCCACGCCGGAGAGATTGCTTGGAGGAGGAGCGAGAGGAGTAGTGCCAAAGGGTGCGGCGGCCAGACAGCCCTTGCCCTTACAGGATGCGTTCACTGGAACAGTGAAAGGCTGTTGTGTGGTGACACTAAACGGTCCGCTTATCCCGAGGCCGGCACTGGTGGAGAGCTCAGTGAAGTATTCGCCGCGGTCAGCGTAGATGCCGAAGCCGCCACGAACCACAACGTTCTTGAGGCGCGACGGGCTCCAGGCGATTCCGATTCGCGGGGCAAACATCCATTGGCGGCCGGTGAGGGTGGAATTGCTGACGCCCTTAAAGCCGAAGGCCTTGTTGTTCCCGGCCACTACCAAGCCAATCCCGGGTTCGCCATTGGCTAGCGTGCCGAAAGAATCGCTGGCCAGATCGTACTTGTAGTCCGAGGCGTAGAAGTTGGTCATCAGTCCGTTGAGTTCGTAGAGCGGGCCGTCCCAGTCCCATCGCACTCCCGCGTTGAGGGTGACATTGGACGCGAGCTTCACGTCGTCTTGAACGAACAGGCCGGCGGAGCGCGAACGGAAGTGACGATTAGTTTCGCCGTTCAGCAGTTGGCCGGAGCTGCGATCCGAGCCCAGGGTTCCGGTGACAAAGTCGCCGAAATTACGGAAAGTAAGAGTGGCCACCTGATTCTCTCGATTGGCAACGTTCAGTTGCATGTAATCAAAGATACCGCCGAAGGCGACGGTTTGACGGCCGTGGACCCAGTGGTAAATCGACGAGCCTTCATATTCATTCTGGAAGATTCCGGCGTTTGCGAAATTGGTGGAGGGGCCGATTCGCATTTCGTGGCCGCGATTGTGCGGGACAGTTCCGCCGGTATTGGAGGCTCCGTCGTCCGCACTGGTGATGGTGATACCGGGAAAATATGTGCTTCCGAGGAGATTTAGATTTACCGAGCTTGGGGTTAGGGGCTGGGCGGTCGTGGCATTGGCCACCTCGCGAACAAAGCCTAACTTGTTTTCCCAGGTCGCATTCGTCGTGAAAACGGTGGTGTTGTCAATGGAAACCAGCTGGCTGCCCGCGTGCATGGTTTGAGGGAAACCGGGAACCTGACTGACGGCGAAGGGAATGGTCGTAGGATCGCTCTGAAAATAATACTTGCCGGCGAGGCGATCTTTGGGTCCAAAAATGTAATCGATATTCCCATTAGCCTGCGTCGCGTTGAATTGGCTCGACGGCCCTTTAACGAAAGAGTTGAAGGGCTGGATGGAATTTTCTACGTACCTTGGATCCGAAGGAGTGAGCGCGGACGGAATGATGAACTGTCCGCTCGGAGTTTTGGCTTGAATAATAGCCAGCGCCACGGGGTCTACCTGCCCCGCCGTAATGCAACTCGCTCCCGAGCAGCTGTCGGAAGCATTCACTAATGTCGCAAGGTCGGCTGCATCTCGATTGCTATCGGTGAGACCGGGAAGCGTGGGAACGCCGTTGAATGCGCCGCTAAGAGCATCGCTGATCCGCTGGCCTTGATAAGAGCCGAAGAAGAACAGTTTGTTTTTGATGATCGGGCCGCCCAAAGTTACTCCGAATACATTGCGATGGAGCGGCGGGGCGCCGGAGAAAAATGGATTGGGGGCTAAGAATGTGGGGGCTGCATCGAAGGCGTTGCTTTGGAAATATTCGTATGCCTGGCCGTGGAGTTGATTAGTCCCTGACTTTGTGGTGGTCTCAATATGGGCGCCGCTGGCCGAACCCATCGATGCGTCGTACATCGAGGTGGTGACGTGAACCTCCTGGATGGTTTCCAGTGGCGGTGTGGGCAAGGCCTGACCAATCGCGTCGAATACTGAGCTGTTGGTTTGAACCTGGCCGCCAACGCCGAAGATTTCACCGGTGTTCAGCGTGAAACGGCTGTCGGAAATATTGCTGGTGGAATTCCCGTTAAATAAATTGTTCGCGTTCACGCCGTTGAACGTGAACTGATTGCTGGTGTCGCGTTGGCCGTTGGCGACGATGCCTTGATTACCCAATCCTTCGTTCGAGCCTGAGCCCGACAGAAAGTCCGCGCTCACGCCGGGCGCCAGAATGGCAAGTTGTGTGAAGCTTCCCGTCCCAAGCGGAACGGCTTCGATCTGTTGCGGGCCCAGAGTGTAGCCGTTGGCGTTATCGGTCTCGTTCAAGAGGGGAGTGCCTTCCACCGTTACAGTTGACGAAACCGCGCCCGGTCTGAGTTTGGCGTTGACGGTGGTCGTGCGGCTTCCTTGCACCAGGATTTGTGGGTAATCCGCCGTTTCGAATCCGTCTTTGACGAACTTGACTTCGTAGGTGCCGATCGGGATGTCGGTGATAGTGAACGATCCGTCGCCCTTGGTCTGGGCGGTTATTTCGAGATTCGTCGCCACCGCACGAATCGTTACGGTCGCGCCTTGCACAACCGCGCCACTTGCATCGTTGACTGTTCCGTTTATGGAACCCAGTGTCTGCTGAGCGGAAGCGAACGCTGCGAGCAGGGCGAACGCTAGAGTAACAGTGAAAACGACGCGGAGCGATTTCGAAGCGGAAGTGCGAACACCGATGCGTGGAAGCGGCACGGTAGATCCTCCTGGAAACGGACAGTGTTATAACAAACTGAATTGGCGGGGTTCAAGATGTCGGGTCAAAATCTGAACAATATTCGATGAATTTTTCTTCAGCTTCGTAGAAGAAGTACTGCTGCTGCAAATGGAAACGGGTGCCGGACTCACGATACGGTTGGCATGGAACGCTCGCGGTATCCTGTGAAGGTGAGCGAGGCGAACATTGAAGGACTGCAACGGAGGGTGGGGCTTTGCGCTGACTGCCGGTTCATGCGGCGGATGGAGTCGGACCGCGGGTCGGTTTTTTACTTGTGCGAGCGGTCTGCTACGGATGCCAGGTTTGCCAAGTATCCGCGTTTGCCGGTGCTGCGATGCGTTGGCTATGAGCCGTCTGGGGCAGACGCCAAACCGGCAGGCGAATAGCATCCAACCTCAGTTACTCAATCCCAAGCTCTTTCGCAAGCGCCTTCCACTTGCTATCGACCAGAGCTTTGGTCTTCGAGTCCATAATGATTTCGTCGGGCCAGGGGCGGGCGAAGCCTTCGCTGGCCCACTTGCGCGTGGCGTCGATGCCCATCTTTGATCCGTAGTTCGGCAGACGGGAAGCATGGTCGAGAGAATCCACCGGGCCCAGCGTGAATTGAATGTCGCGTTCGGGATCGATATGGTTGAAGACCTTCAAGGTGACATCGGCGATGTCCTGCACGTCCACGTCTTCGTCGACCACCACGATGCACTTGGTGAACATGGCCTGGCCCAGCGACCAGATAGCGTTCATTACTTTGCGAGCCTGTCCTGGGTAGGACTTCTTGATGGAAACAATCATCAGGTTGTGGAAGATGCCTTCGACGGGCAGGTTGATGTCCACCAGTTCTGGGATGGTCAGCTTCATCAGCGGCAGAAAAATCCTCTCGACCGCTTTACCCATGTAGGCGTCTTCCTGCGGGGGCTTGCCAACGATTGTGCTGGCGTAAATCGGATCTTTTCGATGCGTGATGCAGGTAACGTGGAAGACGGGATATAAGTCTTCGAGCGAGTAGAAGCCGGTGTGGTCGCCGAAGGGGCCCTCGCTGCGCAGTTCGTCGAGATTCACGTAGCCTTCGAGAACGATTTCGCTGGCTGCGGGGACTTCGAGATCGACGGTTTCACATTTCACCAGATCGACCGGGGCTCCGCGGAGGAAGCCGGCGATCAGGTATTCCTCGATCTCGGGGGGAGCGGGGACGATTGCAGAAAATGTCACGGCAGGGTCCGTGCCGACGGCGACGGCGACTTCCATTTTTCCCGACGGCCGATCCCCTTCGGCGAGGATGCTGCCGCCGGAGCTGCGCGCCATGATGTCGACGGCAGCGCGAGCGGCGTCTTTGCCACGTGCCGCCGGGCTTCGCTCCGGCTGGACAGCCGAGGCGGCTGTCCCTTCAAGACTCGTGGATGCGGCGGCGCGACGCAGGGTTTCGCGATAATGTTCCGCCGCTACTTTCTGGCGTTGCCAATGCATTCCGGTCGTGTGCTCATCATAGACTTGCATCCTGTACATCCCGACGTTGCGCTTCCCCGATTTAGGGTCGCGCGTGGTGACGCAGGGAAGGGTGATGAAGCGGCCGGCGTCTTTCGGCCAGCACTGCAGGATGGGAAAATCGAGCAAGGAGAAATTGTCGCGCTTGATCACCTCTTTGCAGGGGCCGGTGGGCACGGTGCGCGGAAAAAACTTTCCGGCTTCCGTCAGCAGAGGAAGCATCTTCAGTTTGTCGAGGAAACCCTGCGGAGATTTGACATCCATGAACATGCGGATGCGAGCGGCGACGTCGTCGAAGGATTTGACGCCGAGGGCCAGTTTCATGCGGGCGTTGGAGCCGAACTGGTTGATGAGGAGTTGGGAACCGGGATGGCTTTTGAGATTTTGGAAGAGAAGTGCAGGGCCACCTCGATCCCCATTGTCGCTGCGGCTCTTCGACACGCGGTCGGTGATCTCGGCGATCTCGAGAATGGGGTCGGCTTCGGTCTGGATGCGCTTCAGTTGGCCGGCGCGGTCGAGCGCTGCGATCCACTGGCGGAGGTCGTCGAAGGGCAAAGGATTCCTCTATGACCGCCGATTATAAGGGATTCAGAATGCGGTATGGGTCAATTGCACAATCGTCTCCTCGACCTGCTTCCACGCTTTGCTGCGCGGATCGATTAAGTCGAAGTGACTGGCGCCAGGAATTTCGAGTAGGTGGGCATCTTCCTTCTCTTTGCCCGTGCGCTTTTGTTTGGCGGCGACATAATCGCGGCTGAAGGCGACAGGAACCAGATCATCGGCGGAGCCGTGAATCAGCCGTTGGCGTGCCTGGGGAATAGAAAGCTGCATCGGGTCGGCTTCACGGTAGTGGTCTGGGACCTCGTTGGGCTTGCCGTGAAGGAACTCGACCACGGCGTCGTTGCTGAGGTGCAGTTCATAAGCGCGTTGCAGGTCTACCACGCCAGCCAGCGGGACGACGCGGTGGATTCCAGGTTCATGAGCGGCGAGGCAGAGAGCGAGTTGGCCTCCGGCGGAGTGGCCCGTCAGTACGATTCGCGTGGAATCTAGGTTGTGTGTGCGCGCATTTTGCACAATGAAATTATAAGCAGAGCGGATGTCGGAGAAGGTGCCGGGCCAGCCTCCGCCATTGTTACCGACGCGGCGGTATTCGAGGTTGGCGGTTGCAAATCCTCGGGCGGTGAGAGCCGCGCAGAGGTGGCCTGCGTGATCGAGGTTGTATTGGGCGCGCCAAAAGCCCCCGTGGATGTTGATGACCAGAGGGTACTGCGGCTTTATTTTTTCCTGAGAGGTGGGCAGACGCAAATCGAGAAACTGGTTTGGATCTGAGCCATAGGTCAGGCGAGTGTCCGCGGGCGGCGGGGGCAGAGTAAGAATATCGTCGGCCATTGGCTTACTCGTAGCGCAGCGCTTCAATAGGGTCCAGATTGGCGGCGCGCAGGGCTGGCACCATTCCGCTGATCACGCCCACGACTGCGAGGATAGATGTTGCCACGACCAGAATCATGGGTGAGACGATGAGTCGTATGTCCGCGGCCTCGGCATGTTTCGCCAGCGCGCTATAAAAAGTGATGCGGCCCGCCAGAATCGATACCGCATAGGAGAGTAGAATTCCGAGGAATCCTCCAGCTGCCGTGATGACCATGGCTTCCGCTAGAAATTGAAAAAGGATATCGTGACGGCGAGCGCCCAGGGCCTTCTCTACTCCAATTTCGCGAGTGCGTTGGGTTACGGAAACCAGCATGATATTCATCAGACCGACGCCGCCAATGCCCAATGTGACGGTCCCGATGAAGGCCAGCAGAACTTTGAGCGCCATCGTAATGATGCCGAACTGCGACAGCTGTTTCTGCGCGTCGAACACAAAGACGGCTCGATGGTCGTCGGGCTTGAAGTTGTGCGCGGTGGCCAGCGTTTCGCGAATTGTCTTTTCTAGCTTCTCGTGGTCAAGCCCGGCCGAGTCGAGCCACATCCCGTCGAGATAATGGTTGTCCTTAAGAACATCCATCGAGTTATACGGAATGTAGACGACGCGATTGTTATCGTTGTCGCCTTCCTGCATTCGAGGGGCGCCGACGCCGATGATTTCAAAGGTCACGCCATCGATGCGGATGGACTCGCCGACTGCGGGCATCCCTGAGAAAAGTTTGTCCCGAGCTTCCGAAGCGATGACGGCGTACAGTCCGTGCTGCATGTTGTCGGCGTCGTCGAGGAAGCGTCCTTCGGAAATATCGAGATTCCAGATTGCCTGGATCGAAGGGTCGAGACCCATGACGGGAAAAGTAAACGAGCGATTTTCATTCTGAACCGTGGAATCTTTTTGCAACATGCGGGCGACGTGCCGACAGAGGGGAATGTTGTTGCGGAGCAGTTCCACGTCGTCGTTGGTAAAGCGAACCTGGACTCCGGCCTTGTTGCCTCCCGCTTGTTGCGAGGTTCGCCCGGGAAAAACTCCCACGGCCGTGGCTCCGAAGCTCTCAAAGATGGTCTGGATGGCCTTGCCGAAGCCGTTGCCGTAGGAAAGCAGCAGGACGACGGTGGCAATACCCCAGGCCATTCCCGCCATGGTGAGTAGGGTGCGGCGCAGATCGTGACGCATGGCCGAATAGGCTTGGTGTAGGAGATCGCGGTGCATTCAGGCTCTCACGATTGGTCGTTAACTGGTTGATCGTTGATTTGGCACCCTTCTGGCTTGCCGGGCGACCTTTGCGAATCCTTTGCTTCTTTGCAATAAACTTTTAAGTGCCGCTGAGGACGGAAAGCGCTAATAGACGTTATTCTGGACTACTCCTTCCTCAGGGCTTCCACGGGTTCGAGCATGGCTGCGCGGCGGGCGGGATACAGACCGGCAGCCACGCCCGCGACTCCGAGCGAAATCACCGCCAGGGCGGCCGTGGATGCGACCAGCTTGGGTGGGTCGAAGCCCTGACCAAGATCAAAGTTCGAAAGCAAGGCCATAAGCCCCGCCGCGCCTCCAATTCCGATGCCTCCACTCAGTAGGGTTAAGAAAGCCCCTTCCACGAAAAACTGGAACATGATGCTGGTGTTGGTGGCGCCAACGGCTTTGCGCAAGCCGATTTCGCGAGTACGGTCGGCGACCGCAACGAGCATGATGTTGATGATGCCAATTGCCCCTAGCGCAAGCGTGATCAATCCCACGCTGCCCAGGAACATATTCATGGCGTCGAAAATCTTTCCGATCTGGTCGACGGTCTTGATCGTATCCCATTCGTCAAACGCATCGGGATTGTTGGGATTGAAACCGTGGTTGCGCGCGATAATTTTGTGGACTTCCAGCTGCGCTTCCTCGTGCAGGGCGCGAGATTTGGGCTGGTAGTTGATGAATGAGATTACATCTGTCGCAGTGCCTGCATTCAGCGGACGGAAGTAGTCCTGCATGGCGTGAAATGGGACAAAGCTCTGAAGGTTCTGGTTCATATTGTCCCCATGCCCGATGCGCTTCAGGGTGCCGATCACTTCAAAGCGGATCCCGTTGACAAGAATGCTAGCGCCGATCGCGGGACGTCCCAGAAAAAGTGTGCGGCGAGCTTCGTCGCCCAGTACGATCACGGGACGCTTCTGCACATCATCCAATTCGTTCAGCCAACGGCCTTCATTCAGGGGCAAATAGCGGATCTGATTGAACATGGCGGGAACGCCCATAATCTGGCCGCCGGCCTGGTAGAAATCGCTGACGGCGCGGATGTCGTTGCGTCGAATAACAGGAGCAGCGGCACCGACGCTGGGACACTCGCGGAGTATGTCTTCGTAATCACGATAGGTCAGATAGTACTGGCGCAGCGCGGTGAAGCTGCCTTGCATGACCGGGGCTCGCCCCGACCAGATAAACATCACGTTTTCACCGATGGAATCGAACTGCTTACGGTTGCCGGAGCGAAAGCCCTCGCCGAGGCCGACGAGCAAGAGCAGCGAACCTACGCCCCAGGCTATGCCGAACATGGTAAGGAACGAGCGCAGTTTGTGCGCCCAGAGGGCGCGGAAGGTTTGACCGATAATGTCGAGGATAAGGCGCACGCTGCCTAGACATTATACGAGGCGTGAGGTCACCGGGTTCCCGCAGCAGACCTCAACCCGGTCCTCAGACCTCAGATTTCAGACCTCAAACTACGTTCTTCGGGGGAGAATCCGACCCGGCTGCGGTCCACGTCCGAGGTCCGACGTCCCAGGTCTAAGATCTGAAGTCCGATTTTCCGATTTTCGTTTCGAATCCTGCGGGAGTTGGTTATTCTCTAGCGGGATGACGACGCTTGCACTGACCGAATTGTTAGGTGCCACGGTGTATGACCCGTCTGGCGCGGCGAGTGGACGTGTGCACGAAGTGACGCTCGCGCCCCAGGAGGATCGTTCCCGCATCATGTCCCTGATTGTGAAGACCAAATCAGGGAAGCGAGTCCTGCCGTTTTCCGCAGTTTCGGCGATCAACGGAGGCGTGCGAGCACGCACCGGTGCGGGAGAATGGCCGGCGGTCAATGGCACAGAGGGTCTGTTTTTGCTGGAGCGCGACCTGCTCGACCAGCAGGTGATCGATGTCAACGGACGAAAAGTCGTACGCGTCAATGATGTCGACCTGCAGGTGGACCCCCCGAATGACAAGGATAAAGACGCAGACCGGACTCATCCTGTCTTGCGCGTGCACTCCGTTGACGTGGGAGTACGCGGAGCGGTCCGGCGGTTGTTGCGCGGCGTGGCGCCAAAGATGGCTTTGCAGGCACTGCTTGGCAAGATTCCCCCGCGCAGCATTCCGTGGAACTTCATCGACGTAATCGAGACCGACCCAGCTCGGCGGGTGAAGCTGAAGACTTCCTATGAAGGCCTCGCCAAACTGCACCCCGCCGACATTGCCGACATCGTGGAAGATCTGGCGCCGGATGAACGCCAGGCTGTGTTCCAGACTCTGGACGAAGAGACCGCGGCCGAAGCGCTCGAAGAGGTCACTCCCAGGGTTCAGAAATCAATTGTCGAGTCCCTGGATTCGGGCAGGGCTGCGGACATTGTTGAAGAGATGGATCCCGATGCAGCCGCCGATTTGCTGGCCGATCTGCCTCAAGACCGGACTGAACAGATCCTGGTCCAGATGGAACCGCAGGCGCAGCAGGATGTCACCGAACTGCTGGAGCATCGCGAAGGGACGGCCGCCGGCCGCATGACGACTGAGTTCCTGGCGCTGCCGGTGTCGGCAACCGTGCAGAATGCGATTGATTCGCTGCGCGAATTTGAAGGCGGAGTGGAAGCCGTAAGTACCATCTATCTGGTGGATTCTGATGGGACCCTTACCGGCGCGGTTCCTCTGGCGCGGCTGGTGCTGGCGCAATCCTCGACGCCCATGCTGTCGCTCACCCAGGAACCCCTGGTCCAGGTCCAAGAGGGGACTGAGGAAAACAAGGTGGCAGAACTGTTCGATAAATACAATCTGCAGACTCTTCCCGTGGTGAATGAGCACAATAAGCTGGCTGGCGTCATTACTTCGGATGATGTGATCAGCATGTTGCGCGCGAAACTCTAGCAGAAAGGGTAGCCGGTCTTGAGTTGTTTGGTGAGTGCCGAGGACGCGGGCTATTAAGACCAATCCAAGCTGCACCCGCTCCGACATCTTTAAATTCCATCGGCGGCGCACTTTTCGTTTGGTTGATTCGCCGCGTGCATTTATCCTGTGGCGTCCTTTGTCGTAGCAATCCGCTTCACCCATATGTTTGCGAAAACTGTACATGAAGTTCTTCAAACGCTCGAAAACCCGACTCCTGTTGTTCCTCGCCGTGGTCGGGCCGGGTTTTATTACCGCAAACGTCGATAACGATGCCGGCGGCATCCTCGTCTACTCGTCCGCCGGGGCGCAATTCGGACACCTTCTGCTGTGGACCATGATTCCGATCACGCTGGCGCTGATCGTTGTCCAGGAGATGTCGGCTCGTATGGGTGCAGTCACCGGCAAGGGTCTCAGCGATCTCATCCGCGAAGAATTCGGACTGCGGATTACGTTCCTGATGATGATCGGAATCCTCATCACGAACTTCGGCAACGTCGTGACCGAGTTCATCGGCATCGCGACCAGCCTGGAATTGTTTGGACTCCCCCGCATTTATACGGTGCCGGTGTGCGGAGTGATTGTTTGGTTGATCGTCGTCAAGGGTCAGTACAAGAGTGTGGAAAAAATTTTCCTGGCGGCTTCTTTTTTCTACGTGACGTATATCCTCGCCGGGGTCTTGGCCCATCCTTTGTGGAAGGACGCAGCCATTGCCACCTTCAAACCGCCTGCTATTAAAGCCTTTCGCGATCAGGCGTACCTGTTTATGGTGATCGGCGTGGTGGGAACAACGATTGCTCCCTGGATGCAGTTCTACCTGCAATCGTCGATTGTAGAGAAGGGCGTGACCCGGCGTGGATATAAGGCTTCACGGCTGGATGTGGTTACGGGTTGCGTCTTTACCGACATTGTGGCGTGGTTCATCATCGTCGCCTGTGCCGCTACTCTTTATGTGCATGGGTTTCGCGACATCAAGTACGCTGCGGATGCCGCTCAGGCACTGAAACCGCTGGCAGGGGATTATGCCTACATTCTTTTTGCGGTTGGGCTTTTCAACGCGTCGTTGTTCGCAGCCTCGATTTTGCCGCTCTCGACCGCATACACCGTTTGTGAAGGCCTGGGTTTCGAATCGGGAGTAGGAAAGAAGTTCGGCGAAGCGCCATTCTTTTACTGGCTCTACACGTTGCTGATCATTGCCGGCGGGACGCTGGTGTTACTCATTCCCGCCCCGAGGCTGGTGGAGATTGTTGTGTGGTCCCAGGTCATCAACGGAATCGTGCTCCCGTTCGTTCTCATATTCATGCTGATATTGATCAATAAGAAGGAACTGATGGGCGAATACACCAACACGCGCTTGTTTAATACGGTGGCGTGGGCGACCACGGTTATCGTGGTTGCGCTGTCGCTGGCGTTGATGGTCGCGTCTTTAGGAGGCAAGGCGGGCTGAAGGCGTCGGATGTTCGGGATTGGAATCGAAAAAAGAAAGCCGAATCATCTGGACCCACGTTTCGATCCCGGGATGATTCGGCACTACTTTTGAAGGCTCACTTACTGACCGGAGAGGCAGCCCTTTTGACCGGAACTGTTCGGGTAACCCGTTCCGGTGTTATAGGCATTGTTGGACCACTCACCCTGAATCTTCCATTGGGTGCCGTTCGTGAAAGTAACTAACGGAGCGCCGAAGGTCCAGGCACATTTGTCGCCATTTTCCTGCCCACGCCTGTCGTACCATGCCCCCGGCGAATCGGGATCTGTGCGGGCTTCGGATAATTCGTGTCCGCTTACGTTCGCCAAAGCGGCGAGGCCTTGGGAGTGTAATCCGGACGTGTCTTGCGGGTCGCAGCCAGCATCGCCGTCTAAATCGAAGAAAAAGGCAACCTGAATCGTCACGCCCCGGCACGATCCATAGGTGTGGTAGGCGCAATAGCCGGCATTGCCCCGCTTGACATCGACATAGACGGGATAGTAGCCGTTCGAGACAGGGTTCGCGATCTCTTTACAAGCTTCCGCCACGATTGCAGAGGTCGAGCTTCCGTTTGCCGCCGTTGAGGTGTCAACGAGATAGTGATCATTGATGAGAGAAGATCCAACCTGACCGTTCGAGCCGGTGTATTCGTCGGAAGTCTTGGCGTAATTGGAACCATTGAATCCGCTGTACCAACTGTCAAGACCAGAAATCTTATCGCCGACAAAGCTGGAGTTGACCCAACTCGGTCCCCAGAAAATAGCTTCGCTCACCGTGGAGGATAGAATGACGCCCCCGTGGTAAGTCATGTCCGGGCTGTTGCTCTTCAGTTTGTTGCTAGCGCGGGCAAAGGGATCGAAATCCCGAGCCCAATGGATGCCGAGCCTGGGCGGTTCGTGCGTTCGTGACAAGGACAAATCCTCACGGCTGGCAGCGGATGAATCGGCATTCTGACCGAGACACATTCCTCCCAAAGACAAGAGTGCAAGCAAAACGAGCGATTTCTTGTGCATGTGGATCAATTCCCCTTCTGGATTGGCTTCCGAACGTATCGGGGCGACGCGAGCGGATCGTTTCCCCGGAAAACGATGTGGCGGATTATGTCATCACCATCGCGGCGGGGTCAACCAGCACTGACGGGCTATGACGGGCTATCGGGTATTAAGACCCAAGCAATTTTCCCGCGGCCAGTTCGTTTACCAGCGTCAGGTCCGCTTCAAGAAAATCGTACTTGGGCAGATCTGGGGGCGCGGTCCAATGGATGTCGCGAAAGATGCGGTTCTCGATTTCTCTCTGATACTCGCGCACGATGAAGAAGCGGAGTTCGACCATGCCGCCATTTGGGTACTCGTGCTGAATGCGTCTGACTTCGTCTCCGATAGTGGCCAGGATTCCGAGTTCTTCTTCCAGTTCTCGATGCAGCGCGTCACGCGGCTGTTCTCCTTCTTCAATCTTTCCGCCGGGGAACTCCCACTTGAGCGGCATGGTCTGGTGCCGGGTGCGCTGGCATACCAGCAACTTGCCATCTCTTATGATGAGGCCCGCGACGACGCGCTTCATGGGATGGGCACGGCAATGCGCACTTTGCCCCTCACAACTCTCATAAGTTGACTTTCACTTCGGGAGCATTATGTTTCACTGGTTTCCAGTTTTTTCCCCACGAGGCTGGCGCAATACTGGACCAGATCTTGATGTTCGGGAGTGAATGCGCCAGCAAAGTGGCTGTCAACATCCAACTCGCCCACCACCGTGCCATGAACAAACACCGGCACTACGATCTCGGATTTGGTCTCCAGGGAACATGCCAGATATCGAGGATCCTTGCTGACGTCATCCACAACGACCGTTTGGCCGGTGGACGCGGCTGCGCCGCAAATGCCCTGATTGAGCGGAATGCGGGTATGCGGCGTCATGGCGCCCTTGAACTCGCCGAGCACCAGCATTGGCGGCCGAGCGCCCGGTTCGAGCATGTAGAACCCCACCCAGTTATATTTCAACATGCGGTCGTGCAGCAGTTTCACCATGGCCCGCATGAGTTCCTGGGCGCTCGGGGTTGCTTGCGCAATTTCGGTGATCTCGGTTCGGATCTCTTCGATTCTGGCAACTGCGGGCATGGATGAAATCTTAACTCACGGCCTTGAATTTTCAGCGGCGAACGCGGGAACCGCAGTAATCTGCCGGATTCCTTTCGGGCGAGGAAACGTTTCAGGATGAATCGCGAAGGCCAACGCCGCCAGACCCGGCAGCAGGGTAGGAGCTGGCGTATTGAGATATTCATCGCGGATGCAGTAAACGCGCCCTGACAGTGCCGCGGCCGTGCGCTGCCAGCCTCGCTGCAAAATGATTTTTTCCAGCGGCACACGGTCTCCCGCGCCGCACCATGCCGCAACAATTACTTCCGGCTCGAGCTCCTCAACTTCCTCGACCGTGGCCTGGCGGCCGGGAGAGCCCACAAATTCTCCGCCAGCGGCGTCGACGAGTTCTGCGACCCAAATTTGCGAAGCGATGAGAGGTTTGCCCCATTCCTCGCACCACACTCGGGGCCGCGCAGTTGCAGCAGTTTGGCTGCGGACTTCGCCGATGCTCCGCTGCATGGCTGCGATCACCGCTTCGCCGCGAGATGCTGCTCCCACCGCGCCTGCAATGGTGGCGATATCTATGTAAATATCAGCCAGCGTTTTCGGAGCCAGGCCAAGAAACCGCGCTCCCGCCTTGAGGATTTGGCTGACCGCCTTTTCCTGGTAAGGAACAGACGCAATCACCAGATCGGGCTTCGCGGCGACGATCTGGGCGGTATCGGCAGTCCACGAGTCGGCGAGGATAATGCGCGATCCGTCAGCGACCGCGGAGACAACGTCTGCGCAATATCGCGTACAAGCAACAATCCGTCCAAGCTCGCCGATTGAGTCGAGAACGACGGTGACACTGGGCTGCAGGCATGCGATGCGGCGGGCAGTATAGGAGCCAGACATAATTTCTAGGTTTGGATTGGATCCAGCGGGAGTTGATTCAGCGCCGCCTGCAGTGCATCGAGAGCGAGTTGCGCGGCATGGGTCGAGGCCTGCGGCAATCCGCCGACCGCCGCGATCAGCGCGTCGCGCTTGAGGGCTCGCGTTTCACCCAAAGTCTGTCCCGTCACGAGCTCGGTCAGAGCTGAGGCGCAGGCCATCGAGGGCACACACCCCTTGGCCTTGAAGCGGATTGCTGCAATGCGCCCGGACTTTATTTTCAACGTCAGACGAAGCACATCTCCACAAGCGGGATTCTCGATCTCTGCCATGGCGTCGGCGTCAGGCACGTCACCGGGGTTACGCGGATTCTGAAAGTAATCGAGCAACTGCGCGGAATACATGTTGTAAGAATTGTAAATGCGCGGCGCAGAATAGAGCCGAGGACTGCTTGATCCGGCTACTCACGAGTTCCGTCCGGGAAGTAGATTGTCCATCCTTTTTGACGAGCAGCGACTTCCAAGTCGGGATTGGGATTGATCGCGAATGCATGTTGGGCCATGGCAAGCATATCCGCGTCCCAGCGGGAATTGCCAAAGGCCGCATCGATCTCTTTCCTTACCACTTCGCGCAAAACTTTAGGTTTGCCGGGTCCCGAGGGGATGCAGGCGAGGCGGTCCGTGATCACCCCATCCTCAAGCTCGACTTTCGACGCCAGGATGTGGTCCTCGACAATGCCGAATTGCTTCATCCCGGCGCGAATGACCCATTCGTTCGAAGAGGAAACCGCCCAAACATCGCAGCCATTTTCCTGCAGGCGGACGACCAGTTCTTGCATCTCCGGAAAGATGTGGCCAGGGAAGGCGTGTTCCATGAAATTGGAAGCCGCTTTCATCATCACGGCCTCAGTCATCCCCTGGTGCATCGTGACCATCTCGCCGCACATTTCATCTTCACTCACGTTGCCGGCTTTGTACTCGATGTAACGGGCACGCATGGCGTCACCGACCTGCCCGGGCACGACACCTTGATTGATCTCCCAGTCGAAGAATCGTTCTCCCGCGTCGCCCGACCAAAGAGTGCCGTCGCAGTCGAACGCTGCGATCCGCGGCTCCAGACGTAGAACGGTTTCCAGAAACTCTTGCCGCGTGAAAGGTTGCCCTGGTGTCCCAAAAGTCTTCATACACTTCGATATGCACTTCGTCATGTACTGCGACGATAACGTGACCAAGCCGGAATGTGCAATTGTGTTCGCAGCACCGCGGAGCTAGGGGGACTTGGCAATCAGGGCGGCGTAATCTTCGGGAGTATTGATGTTCATGACCGCAAACGGGTCGGCTACGGTGACGTACTGGATGTGGTTCTGATGGCGATGCTCAAGGTCACGTGCGCTGGCCATCGGCAGGCCTTGCAGGAAAACTTCGATTAATTCGCGGCCCAGAAGATAGGGATGCCCGTGCTTGCCAGAAAACTCAGGCACCACGCACCAGATATTTTGCGGAGCGGACTCGTAGGCATCCCGCAGCAGCAGTACGGTAGCGGCAGTGACCGGCGGGCGATCCACGAGCGTGATTACGGCCGCGTCACGGCCGCGGTTGAGGACTTCGTGCAGTCCAACTTGCAGCGAACTGAATTGACCGCGGCTGGGGTCAGGATTGATTACGAGCGATGCCCCGTTGGCGTAGGCGATCGGCGCGAGCGCAGCTTCGTTCTTGCCGGCTACGATCAGGACGAAGTCGGTGGAGGGGGTCAGCGACCGAATCGCTGCGGAAAGGAAAGTCTCCCTGGACGGTCGTTGTCCGGAGGGTTGAGGCGGCCAGGGAAGCAGCGCCTTATCGGTTCCCATGCGCGACGAATCTCCGGCGGCAAGAATCACTCCGGCAAAGCTGGGAGCGCGGGACATGCAGCGGAAGATAGCAGAAAGCGGCAGGAAAGTCAGTGAGCGGAGATGCTCAAACGGTATGACCGCCTGGTTTCAACCCGTCGGCTGGAGAGTCTGCGTTAGATTCCTCGCGCGCGCCCTTGAACCAACTGAGATGCGGCACTGCGGTTGTGGAATTTCGCCGGATTGCGATTAACTCCGCGGTGATGGCGACTGCAATCTCCTCTGGCGTGACGGCGCCGATATCGAGTCCCACCGGAGCGTGAACCCGGTCGAACAAGTGTGTGGGTACGCCCTCTTTCTGCAGCGTCTTGAAGATTTCGATGACTTTGCGCTTTGAGCCGATCATCCCCACGTAACGGGCCCGTGTGTGCACGGCCCAGCGCAGTATGCGCATGTCATCGCGATGCCCGCGCGTTACGATCACGATGTAGGAAGATTCATTCGGATCCAGCTTCTGCATGGCTTCGTCAAAATCGAGGGCATGGACCTCCTGGGCTGCAGGGAACCGTTCTTTGGTCGCGTACGAGGATCGATCGTCGGCAACCATCACCTCAAAACCCGCAGCGGCGGACGTCTGGCAAAGATTGAAAGCAACATGGCCTGCGCCGAAAATGTAAAGTAATGCTGGAGGTAAGATGGGTTCTACGAAAACTTCCAGCATGCCCCCGCAAACCAGACCTGTGTCGTACTTGGGATCCTGGTTCAAGTCAAACTTTAAGGTTCGCGGCTTCTCGGATTCCATGACTTCCCGGGCTGCCTGCCAGACGTCGGCCTCTACGCATCCGCCGCCGATCGTGCCCACAATCGAGCCGTCATCGCGGACCAGCATCTTGGCGGTGCGGAATGAAGGAATTGACCCACGCACGTTGACGATGGTGGCGACCGCTCCTCGGCGTCCCTGGCGCCGAAGCTCGACGATCTGTTCGTAGATGTCCATTGCGGTCTGGGGCAATTCTGATTATCAGTCGGTTAACAGGGACGAGTCAATCCGCGAGCGGGCTCGAGCCCGTGAACCGGCAGTCGCGAACGGGATACAATCCTTGTAAATTTTACGGGTAGGAAGAAATTTCGCCAGGACGCAACTTTAGTTTCCGCCGGGAGAGCCAACTTGAGCAGCATCAAACTGCATTCCTTTTGTTTAGCATTTTCGTTCCTGGGACTGATCCCGCTATTAAGCGCGCAACAATCGAAAGGCGCCCCACCGGCTCCGCCGCCCCCACAGATCGCTGCGGGCCAAAAGGTGTTCATCTCGAATGCGGGCGGTGAAAGCTTCGAGAGTGTTATCGATCAGACGGTGTTCAACGGGGGTCCGGACCGGCCTTACAACCAGTTCTACGCCGCGATGAAGGCCTGGGGACGATATGAAGTCGTATCTTCGCCGACGGATGCCGACCTGGTTTTCGAAATCAGCTGGGTTCTCACCGATACGGGTCTGAAACTCCCTGTCCTTGGACAGCTTCGACTGGTGGTGATCGATCCTAAGACGCACGCCACGCTGTGGAATTTCACCGAGTACGTGCGCGGAGCAATACTGCTGGGCAATCGCGACAAGAACTTCGATCAAGCGATGACCATTATCGTGAACCGCATGAAGCTTCTGGCCAGCCCACCTGCAGTACCAGCAGCCGCACTCAGGAAATAGGTCGGCAAATTATGAAAGCCGTGCGCATCCACCAGTTCGGTGGGCCCGAAGTCTTGACCTACGAAGATGTTCCTGATCCGCAACCGCGCAAGGATCAGGTGCTGGTGCGAGTCAAGGCCTGTTCGCTCAATCATCTCGACGTGTGGGTCCGCAAGGGATTGCCGGGCGTGAAGCTGCCGCACATTCTGGGCAGCGACATCGCGGGGGAGATTGCGGAGGTCGGCGAGTACGTCAGCGGCTTCACGACAGGGCAGCGGGTGCTGGTCGCGCCCATGCACTTTTGCGGACATTGCGTGAAGTGTCTCGCGGGACTGCAAAACCAGTGCCGCGAATTCACCGTGCTGGGCAATGCCGTCGACGGAGGTAATTGCGAATTGATCGCAGTGCCCGCGGCGAATGTGATTCCCATTCCCGCTGCGCTCGATTTCAATCAGGCCGCCAGCGTGCCGCTGGTATTCGTGACGGCGTGGCACATGCTCGTGGGACTGGCAGGCGTGCGTCCCGGGCAGACAGTGCTGGTACTGGGTGCAAGCTCAGGGGTTGGGATCGCAGCGATCCAGATTGCGAAGCTGTTTCATTGTCACGTGATCACCACTGCGGGCGACGAGGCGAAAATCGAGAAGGGACGCGCGTTAGGAGCGGACTTCGGGATCAATCACTACAAGCAGAAGATTTCCGAAGAAGTTCGAAAGATTACGAACAAAGAAGGGGTAGACATTGTGGTGGAGCACGTGGGCGCGGCGACCTGGGACGAAAGCCTGCGATCCCTCAAAAGCGGCGGCAAACTGGTGACCTGCGGTGCGACGACTGGACCCAGCGTATCACTCGATCTGCGCCATCTCTTCGCGCGCCAGTTGACCCTGCTCGGCTCCTACATGGGGACCATGGCGGAGTTGCATGAGGTTCTGGGACATGTATTCGCGGGCCGGCTCAAGCCCGTGGTGGATCGTGTGTTTCCACTCACCGAAATCCGCGCCGCCCACGAATACTTGGAGAAGAGCCAAATGTTCGGCAAAGTGATCGTGCGCCTTTGAAAGAGGATTTTTCGTGAACCGCCCCCGACTTAGCGCTTCTTTTTTGGCGGCTTCGTATGTGATCCGGGCTTCGGAGGCTTCGGTTTCGGTCCAGGGGGTTTCGGCGCCGGTCCGGGCTTGCCGCCGCCACTGGCTGTGATCTTTCCCGCCACCAAATCCAGCGTAACGAAGTCCATTTGCGTTCCCCCGCCGCTGCGAGGTGCGGTTCTGAAAGTTACAGTGAGCGTCTTGGCATCGGTGGTGAGCGTGAGGTAACCGAACTGAATGATGGGATCCACTTCTAGAGTGTGATCTCCGATCTTCGTGCCCGCGGGCGGTGCGGCTTGTTGCGGCGGAGTGGCCGCGAAGCCTCCCGATCCCGATACGATGTAAGGCACTTGCCGGCCATTGATCAAGCGCGTGAAGCGCTGGTAGAGGTGGGCGTGCCCGGAGAGCAACGCGTCAGGCCATTGGCCCGCGGCCTTGCAACAGGAGTCGATATCCACCATTAAGCCGGTGCTGCCGCCGGTCTTGGCGTCGACCGAGAGTGGCGGGTGGTGAACCGCAACCAGGATGGCCCGCTCGCCGGCTTGGCGTGCCGGCTTCAGGCGTTCCAATTCCGAGGTCAGAAAATCCAGTTGATCGTTTACCAGCGGGAAGTGTCCACCTTGCGAGGAGATAATGCCTCCGCCGGTATCCATGACATTGCTGTACAGGCCAATGATGGAAACAAACGGCGCGTCGAGCGTGAAGTAAACTCCGGGCTCGGTCATACAGCTGCGAACGCTGGTCGGCGCGTCGGGCGACGGATCAGGAGAGGCAGCGCAGAAATTCGTTAGGAACGCCGCCAGCGTCGGAACCTGCGGCGCGCTGGAGGACTGGCCGAACACCATGCCATCGTGATTGCCGGGAATGGCGAAAATGGGACGATCGTACTCACGGTAAGGTTCGTAGAACTGGTCGTAGTAATACTGGCCCTCGCCAAAGTTGTAGATGACATCGCCCAGATGAAAAAAGAAAGCGGGACCGTTGATGCCGCCGGATTCTATATCCGCGGTCATCGCATCGGCGACCGCGGCTTGCTCGGCCAGCGACGTAGCCCCGGACTGATGCGGACCGGACTTCGCCGCCCCGGTGTCGCCCACGGAGTGAAAAGTAATTTTCCCCGCAGTATCGATGCCGTTGGCCAGGTCTTGGGGAATATAGTCGGCGAGGTTGATATAAGGCAGAGCGCCCGTCCGCCGGGGCGGGATAGGCTGTACCTGGCTCTTGTGCAGTAGATAGTACGGGGAGTTGTAGTAGGCTTCGCTGGTGTTGTCCACCTGAAACGCATCTTCGTCCGGACTGGGTTTGGGGTCGGCATAGAGTTGACCGTGCGGGCCAACCAAATTCATTTTGCTAGGCATACGGGTCCTCCCGGCAGAGTTAGTATCTCTTCACGAAACCTCATTCCGCGAAGTGCGGAAGCTAGTTGGAGGGACGCTGTTTCGGGTTACGGAATCCTGACGGGCCCCGCTTCAGGAGGAAAGTTACCCAAAGCTTAACCAAAGAAATTCGATTGTCAAGAGGGAGATGGCGTCGTGTGTCAAAACTATTTAGAAATGTCCCGTTTTGGGGTTGAGGTTATCGTTGGAATGCGCACTGAAGCGAAGCCCTTCAGTTTAGGGCGAAGCGGAAGTGCGCATTCCAACGAGCGGCCCTGCGATTGCCGGAGTCGGGACCCGTGGCCGCATGTTCTGGTATCCCTGACGCCACGGGTGATCTATCTTGGCTTTGCGAATCACGATAGGACGCTGTGCTGACGGACGCGGCTGAGGGGGCGCCTGTACCGGTTGTTTCAGCTCCGTGAATGCAATACGTTCGCCTCGGTAGTAAATCTGCATGCTGCCGTCTTCCCATTCGCAGACCAAAGCTTTGCTTTGCGTAGGGCCGTAGCGCCGGGATCCAGGATTCAACTGCAAACTACGTCCTTCATGCCTAATCACCCAGTCGTTGCTGATCGATCGTTCCGTCTCTAAGCGAAAAATCTCATGCAGTCGTCCTCTTCAATGAGCCCCTCCTTCTGGCTGGAGGTCTCAGTTTAAGGGGACATTTCTAAATAGTTCGCGAGGGGACACTATCATTAAGTTTCAACAGAGGGAGATGGCGTCGTGATCGTCCGCGCCACACCCATTCGCGTTTCACATGTGCGTCCGTCTCCTTCGGTGGTTTAAAATAGATTCATGTCCCCTGAATTGAACTTCGGACCGTACGTTGAGGTGGAGAATGGCCGGAAGACGGTCAAGGACCTGACCTATGGAAATCCGACTCCCGAGGGAGTGGTGCTTACCACACTCGACTCCGCCGTCAACTGGATGCGCAAGAGTTCGATCTGGCCCATGACGTTTGGTTTGGCGTGCTGCGCCATCGAAATGATGTCCATGGGCGCGGCGCGATTTGATATTGCCCGATTCGGCGCAGAGGTGTTCCGTCCATCGCCGCGGCAGAGTGACCTGATTATCATTGCCGGCCGTGTGTCGAACAAGATGGCACCCGTCATCCGGCAGTTGTGGGAGCAGATGCCGGAGCCAAAGTGGGTAATTTCCATGGGCGCCTGCGCCACTTCAGGGGGCGTTTTCCAGAACTACGCGCTGGTGCAGAGCGTGAATCAGGTGATTCCTGTGGACATCTACGTTCCTGGCTGCCCGCCGCGCCCTGAACAGCTCATCTATGCGATCACCCTGCTCCAGGAAAAAATTCAGAAGGAGCGCGGCACCATCAAGAAGGCGCTGAATCTGATGTAAAGACTGCTATCGGTTTTCCTTGCCTGCCGCGCTATAATGTGGCGAAGTGGCCCCGGGGTGCTTTATGGAACGCCTTCGCTTCGCGTCCTTCCTGTTTCTCCCGATCGTTCTTCCTGCAATTTTAGTTAGCGGACAGAGTAACCCTTCGGCCCCGCAGGACCAGGTACTTGCGCCAGCATCGGCGAGCCAGTCCCAGCATTCTCAAGCACCCGCCCCGCCTATTCCTGCTGATGCTCCACGCATGTCGAGGCAGACGCGCCTCGAAATCATCCGTGACTTCGAGATGCAGATTCTCTATGCGCGGTCGACGTTTCCCATGGGCGCAAAGGGGCTAAAGCTGAAAAATGGAGTGACCTCGCCGAACGGTCCGGAACTGCAGCAGGCTATCGCGCTCTGGGGACCGGCGATAAAGCCGGGCGATCCGGCGCATATCTCCTACGTGCGGATCAAAGACGATCACATTCATTTCGACCTCAATGGCGGCCCGGTTCATCGCAAGAAGTGGTACGAGCACGTTCAGATTTCGGGCGCGAATGGAGCGCCCGTGCAGACAGGCTCCAATGAATCGCAGCCCAATCCCCACGGAACTTATCTCGACGTGTATTTCGAAAAATATGTGCCGGAAATGACCGCGCGGCAGTTGCGCGATCTGCTTTATCCCGTACTCGATTTTAATGCCAGAAACAAAGAGGAAGCCTATCTGGACACAGTGCCTCCCAAGGTGAAAGCGGCCATTCAGGCGCATCACGTGCTGGTTGGAATGAATACGGAAATGGTGTTGCACGCCAAAGGCAAGGCGCCGAAAAAAGTGCGTGAGCGGGACGGCGACACTGACTACGAAGAATGGATCTACGGCGAACCGCCGCAGGATGTGGACTTCGTCCGCATCGTGAGCGATGAAGTCGTGCGCGTGGAGACCATGAAAGTCGGTGGCCAGAAGATTGTGCGCACCGACAAAGAAGTGATCCTCGAAAAGCCTGACAAAGATACCGAAGCCAAGCAGGAAGACCGGCCGGCGAACGCTCCCAGCCTGCGCCGTCCCGGAGAGGATTCTGAAAACGCTCCCAAACCAGCCGACGGAGCCAACCCGCTTCCGCCCGCAGCCCCGCCAGATTTTCCGCAACCTTCCGGGAACCCCGGACCGGGTGAACTGGCAGGCAGCCCCAGGTGATCGGCCATACCTGGGGTCTGACTCCGCTCGCGATACTCGGCAGATGCTGAAATTAAGCCATTCCCATCTTCAAAGCGCTAGCCGGTTCCTGAATTTCCAGTACTTCCCCGGATCCTCGAATCGCATCTTAAATAAGGCGAATTACCAGTTTGGATAAACCGGAGAGGTGTACTGATGAGTACGGAGTCGTCGCAACAGATGATGGATCTCTTGAAAGAGCTGGCAATGCTCAAAGAGTTGGACGAGAAGCCCGAAACAGGGTTGGGATCAGATGTCGATACTGCCGACCTTGAGTCCAGGAAAAAGCGACGGCATGAAATATGTGAGCAGATCAAAGCCCTCGGCGGGCCGTTAGGCTGATCACTGCTCGGGGGCTCGCGAAAGTACGATTTATTTCACGGCTACGGTCGGTGAAATATCCGCGAACGAGAAGCCTAGCGAAACGTTCGGATACTCGCGTCCGTCCACTTCCACGTAGGGATAGACAAAGTAGTTCAACGGCTTGCCGTCCTGACCTGGATTGAGACGCAGGTCACGGCCCATGCTGAATTGCACGCGGTTCACATCGTGCGATCCGAAGAAGTAATCGCGCTTCTCGGGATGCTTCCAGGCTTCAGAGATGTCGACGGGAATCCAGCCCTTGCCGTCGAGATAAAAATCGGACCAGCAGTGATAACCGGCAATCTCGCTGGAATGCTTGTCGGGCGGCAGAGGAAAGCCGATCTCGAAGCGGGCGGGAATCCCCTGCGATCTTGCCATGGCGATGAACAGGGAATGGAAGTCGGTGCAATTACCTTTCTTGGCGTCGCAGGCATAAAGCACGTCCCCGTGTCCCCAGCCGGTACCGGTCTTGTCATAACGCATCGTAGTAAAGACGTAGTCATAGATCGCCCGGGCCTTGTCTAGAGGTTGCGTCTTGCCCTCGGTCACTTTGACTGCGAGGTCCGCAGGCAGGCCGGTGATCGGTACCAGCGCGTCCGGTTGCAGGTCTTGGTGGCGCTCTTTGTTGGTTAAGGATGCCGTGACCACGTGAGGAGCCGGATTGAGTGCAATGCGTTCGTGACGCACAACATCGTATTCCGCCTCGAAGTGGAGTTCGGGCTGAGTCGAGTTGCTGGTCTCGGCGAAGTAAATCTCATTGCCATATTTCGACTCACGGGTTTTCTTTACCGGCAGGTCGCCCTTGGCGGAAACGATTTTCACTTCCTGATTCGCGTCCGAGTGAGCCGCGGGAATCCAGATGCGGACCTTCTTTCCCGCCGGCAGATTCTTTACCGTGAAGGCGTAGTGGAAGGTGAAGTGGCGGGAATCCTGAGCAATGGAAACGATGGCAAAGGCAAATAACAGCGACGATAGCACGCAGATCTTGCGCAGCATAGGCGTCTTCCTTGTATGTCCTCAACTGAGAACTGAGAACGGGGAATTGAGAACGGTTTCGAAACGACACACGGGCGTCTTAGAGGGAACGCCGTCAAGTAAAGCCGCGCTGTGGGATGCGCATGGAGATAAAGATGCCCGTGATATTCCGGGGATGCGGTATTTTAGCAGGATCAACCCACTCACAGACAGATGGAGATATGTCAAGGAAAGACGCCGTCCTGCTAGCCAGCCGTGCATTGGCGGTACTCTTCATTGTGTCGGCCCTGATCGAGATGTCGTACTTACCAGAGCGCTTGCATTCCTTCCTCCGCTATGCGAATCACGAGGCTTCTCCAACTGCGGTTCAGGATTGGCGACATTATCACCTCATCAGTCTGGGCTTTCTTGTCGTCCGAATTGTCGGATTTTTCCTTATGGCTGTGTGGCTGCGCAGATGCGGGCCGGATGTCGAGGAGTTGCTGTTGCCTTCAGGCTCCGATGACTATCCAGGACGACGAAGGAAAACGACATTCGGTAGAATCACCCCATGCCCGTCGCCATCCAATGCCGCGATCTGCGCAAGACCTATGATGGCAAAGTCGAGGCCGTGCGTGGACTGAACCTTGAGATCCAGACCGGCGAGTGCTTCGGCCTGCTTGGTCCGAATGGGGCGGGAAAGACCACAACCATCGAAATCCTCGAAGGCTTGCTGGCACCCACTTCCGGAGAGGTGTCGATTCTAGGTCATACTTGGCGCAAGAATGAACGCGAGATGCGCGAGTGGCTGGGCATCTCGCTGCAGGAGACACGGCTGTCGGAAAAGCTGACAGTGCGCGAGACCATTGAACTGTTCGCCAGCTTTTATCGCCAGCCGCGCTCGTCGGAGGAAGTGCTCGAACAACTTCAACTCACCGAGAAAGCGGACTCCTGGGTAGGTAAACTGTCGGGCGGCCAGCGCCAGCGATTGGCGGTGGCGACGGCGCTGGTCTGCAATCCCAAGATTCTGTTTCTGGACGAGCCGACTACGGGGCTAGACCCTCAAAGTCGGAGGCAGCTGTGGGACATTATCCGCGGATTTCAGCGTGGCGGCGGTACGGTGCTGCTCACGACGCACTACATGGATGAAGCGGAGCGTCTGTGCGACCGTCTGGCCATCGTCGACCACGGGCAGATCATTGCGGAGGGCTCGCCCGCCGATTTGATCGAACGCCTGGGCGGACATCACGTGGTGGAATTTTCCGTGAGCGGGAATTCGGACGGTGCGGCGTTACAGGCCTGGAACGGATTGCCGAGTGTCGAATCCGTGCGCGAGGATGACGGCATGGTTGCTCTGAACGTGAAGCATCCGCATTTGACGATCCCGGCGCTGCTCGACGCAATCGACAAGCAGGGGAATCGATTGCAGCACCTGACCACGCGGCAGGCCAGTTTAGAAGATGTGTTTGTCCGGTTGACGGGACGGCATCTGAGAGAACAGTGAATCGGCATAATCTATGAGCGTCGCACAGGAAACCCCGATCACAGCAGAATCGCGGCAGGCCCGTCCGCCAGGGCGGAACGGACGCTGGTCCGGCTATAGCCATTTGCTCATGGCGCGCATGCTCGAACTTAAGCGCGAGCCAGAAGTGGTCTTTTGGGTTTTCGTGTTCCCATTGCTGCTGGCGCTTGGCCTGGGGATTGCTTTCCGCAATAAGCCCGGAGATGCCGCATCTGTCGCAATCGTTGCCGGAACCGGCGCGCAGGACGCGCAGACGCTTCTCGCTCGATCTTCGCAGCATGAACTCTTCAAGATTCAGACCTTGAATGCCGACGAAGCGCGAAAAGGATTTCGCCTGGGCAAATTCGATCTCGTTATCGAACCGGACGGCAATGGAGGGTTGCAGTACCGCTACGATCCGGCCCGCCCTGAGAGTGTGCTGGCGAAGGCCGAGGTGAACAATGCGCTGCAATCCGCTGCAGGCCGCAAAGATGTTGTAGCTACGAAAGCCGTGACTTCGTCCGAGCCCGGCTCCCGCTACATTGATTTCCTGATCCCCGGGCTCCTGGGAATGAACCTGATGAATTCGGGCATGTGGGGGATTGGGTTTGCTCTGGTGGACATGCGGCAGCGCAAGCTGCTCAAGCGTTTCGTGGGCACGCCCATGCGCCGCGGAGATTTCCTGCTGGCCATCATGACCAGCCGCCTGTTACTGATGATTATCGAGATTGGCCTTCTGCTGGTGTTTGGCGTTCTCTTCTTTCACATGCGAGTTCTAGGCTCGGTATTCTCGATTGCCTTGCTGGGAGGACTGGGATCGTTGACTTTCGGCGGCGTCGGTCTTTTGACCGCGAGCCGCGCGCAGAAAATTGAGAGCATCAGCGGGCTGATCAACCTGGTGATGATGCCGATGTGGATTTTTTCCGGCGTCTTCTTTTCCTACGAACGATTTCCAGCCGTGATCCATCCGCTCATCAAAGCGCTGCCTTTGACCGCGCTCAATGATGCGCTGCGGTCGAGCATCCTCGAAGGCACGCCCCTGCTCCAGCAGTGGCCGCGCTTATTAGTGTTGGGACTGTGGGGTGGAATTTCGTTCGTGCTGGCGCTGAAGTGGTTTCGCTGGACTTAGATGAGGAATTCCGAAGCTGATTCAAGCCCCGCTTAGGCCTCGTCCGCAAGTGTTAGGAAGGATACGGACAAGGCCGTTTGCGGTGCTTGCGAAATAACTGCGGGTGGCTACTTGACTAGCTTGGCGGCTTGCTTCCGCACTTTCGCCCAGCGTAGTCTTTGCGCTTCGGCAATCCGCCGCCGGGCGTCTTTGCTCAAGGTACGTCCCGTCTTCTTGAGCGTTTTCCCGCCAGCATGGCCTAACGCATCCAGTGCCTTCCCCACTCTTCCCATCTCTTTTTCGAGACGGGAGTACTCGTTCCGCAGGGACGCAACTACTTTATTCAGACTGGTCATTTATTACCCCCTCGTAGGTCAAGGCTAACATGAAGTAGTAAAAAGTTGGAGAAGATTAGAAACAGGGAGTTATTGCTGCCCAACGGAAATCCACAACATCCCCCGGACTTTGCTCCAGTCGTCGGTTTCACGGTTAAAAACCACTTCCCGGTGCGAATCCGAGTATCGCGTATCCAGTAGCAGGAACTTATAAATCGAGTCCACCTCCACGCCGCTATTGGGATCGTAATACTTCCCATAAGTAACTCCGTAGCAGACATACAAGTGAGACTTCCACTGCAGCAGCATCGCATGCTGATCCCGCAGCGTACTAATCAGCATACCGGCGTTGATCGCTGGCGGCTCTATGTAGGTCGCAGTCACCGCGATCGGACGCCCATCGCTCTGAAGATGTCGGCCTTGCAGCTTCCCGGCAATGTCTTTCAACGACGCGGGGTCCGCCCTTTCCGCGCTGTCTCCCAGTGCGGAGTCCTTTCCGCAGCACACGCTTCTGTCATGGATTATGGTATCGAGCGACGTCAGAAGGACGTCGGCCGGTTCATGGGAACGAGCCATCAAAACCCGCAGACCGGTGACATGGACCTCCGCATTGATGGGATAGTCCTGACCATGAGCAAAACTACCGGCTACTGAAAGCCAGGTCACGATGCACAGCAGGCTTCGAAAAGAATACCCTCGCCAGCAATCACGCGCCACGGATGACCTCCGCCTTACTCTAACGCTGAACGCCATTTTAGTCCTGTGCGATGCGAGCGAAGAACCGCGGCGTCTGCCGTGCCTGAGTGGCTTGCTCGAAGGAATAAGCCAGCTTGATTAAGGCGGGCTCGCTCCAGGCGCGGCCAAAGAACGAGATGCCCACCGGCAGGCCCGAAATAAAACCAGCGGTTACATTGATGTTAGGATACCCGGCGACCGCAGCCGCATTGGAACTGCCTCCTGCCGAGTGGTCCCCATTAATCAGGTCCGTGAGCCATGCCGGACCGCCCGTCGGAGCCACGATGGCGTCAAGTTTGTTCTTATCCATGACTGCATCAATGCCTTCAACCCGAGCAAGTTGATGATTCTTTGCCACAGCGTCCAGATATTCCTTCTCGGTAAGAAGCCCCTTTTCTTGCGCCTTCAGAAATAAGTCCTGTCCGAAGTAGGGCATCTCTTTCTGATGGTTGCGCTCATTGAACTCGATGATGTCTTGCAACGTATGCACCGGTGCGCCCGGGCCGAGTCGCGCCAGATAGGCGTTGAGGTCGGCCTTCAGTTCGTACATGAAGACCAGCAGTTCGCTCTCGTCGAACTTTCCAAAAGTTGGGATGTCCGCCGGATCGACCAGCGTCGCTCCTTGTGTCTTGATCACGCTCAGAGCTTGCTCCATGAGCGCGTCCACGGCGTCGTTGAAACCGAAATATTTTCGTGCCACGCCGATGCGCGCACCCTTGAGACCTTTGGGATCGCAATACTGCGAGTAGTCAGTCTGCGACTTGCTGGCACTTGCTGCCGTCGCCTCGTCGTCAGGATCGACGCCGGTGAGCGCGCCCAGCAGAATTGCCGCGTCGCGCACGGTGCGGCACATGGGGCCTGCACCATCCTGGCTGTGCGAAATGGGAATGATGCCGCCGCGGCTGACCAGTCCGACTGTGGGCTTGATCCCGGCAAGCCCATTCGACGACGACGGACAAACGATGGAGCCATCGGTTTCGGTCCCAATGCCAGCGGCGGCAAGATTCGCTGAAATACCCGCGCCGGTGCCGGAACTCGATCCACAAGCGTTGCGGTCGAGCGCATAGGGATTTTTCGTCAGCCCCCCGCGTCCGCTCCATCCGCTGACCGAATGGCTGGAACGAATGTTTGCCCATTCGCTGAGATTCGTTTTGCCCAGAATCACCGCACCCGCCGCGCGCAGCTTTTGCGCTACGAACGAATCCTTCGGAGGTTTCGAGCCCACAAGTGCCAGCGATCCGGCCGTGGTCATCATGCGATCCGCGGTTGCAATGTTGTCCTTGATAAGCACTGGAATCCCGTGCAGTGGACCACGCGGTCCCTTGGCTTTGCGCTCCTGGTCGAGGCCGTCGGCAATGGACGACGCGTCCGGATTGAGCTCGATGATCGCGTTCACCGCAGGGCCGCGCTTATCGATCTCATCAATGCGGGCCCTATATTTTTCGACCAGCGAACGTGCGGTAAATTTGCCGGACTTCATACCATCCTGCAGTTCCGGGATGGTGATTTCATCGAGTTCGAACGGCTTGACGTCGGGAGGCGACGCCAAGGGGGACGAAATGACTTCTCGGGCTGCGCTTACTGCGGGATAGAGCGTTGCACCTGCGCTGGTAGTCAGAGCGGTCTGCAGAAACAGGCGGCGGCTGGGACATGGGCTCAACGGCTTATTTGTAGGCATCTTGCGGCGTTCCCCGAAGTGGTGCGATTGTGTGAAAAGGACCGGCCTTATTTAAACACGAAAAGATGCGCCGTTTGTGGGGGCGTGCGGGTGGGTGCCGTCGCGCGTCGCCTAAGCGACAGCGATCCAGTTGTGAGCGGCGCGCGGCGGTGATAGTCTAACAACGTTCCTCGGTCTGCTTCACCAGTCCTAAGCGGGAGTAGTTCAGCCGTAGAACGCCAGCTTCCCAATTCTCCTTCATTCAATACCTTCCACAACTTAACGAGGCTACCGGGGACTGCCAAGTACCTGATAATACGCAGTAGCGAAAAAGAGGACGGGGGCCAGAACAGAGAACCAAGATCACACCGGCTCCGGTCTACGCACGGAATCGGAACGCTGCAACCCAAAACCGAAACGGGTCCGTGTGGAGGATGTCACCGTCAGCTTACGACCGGGCATTCCGTATTCTGGATCTGGGTAAAATGTGATGATAAAGCTCTGCGCATCATACCCCGAAAAATCGTGTCCATTGACGATGATCTCGTGGCGGTCCGATGAGAGCTGAAAGGTCAGCGCGTTATCACGATCAGCCGGCGTTGAGACAATCTTGCAAGGTAGATCGATCTCCGTATGTGGCCCAATTCCAGATCCTATCCCCACATCCACGATCTTCGCTAGAACCCTGGCGCTGATCGGTTGATCAAAATGTACGATCAGGTGAAGGGACTTGATCGACTCTGTCGGGTTGATGGTTATCCCCCAGACCGTGCAATTCGGGAGGTTCGCAGTCCACTGGAAATGGGCAAAGCACCGCAGCGTGCGAATTGCCGCTTGCGCTTCAAGCCCGTAACTCCAGGGCGTTGCGCTCTCGCAGAATGCAACCCCGCCGCACTGTTTGCGATTACCCCGGCTATACTGAGAATAAGCAAAATAGCGCTAAGCATTGGTCCCTCGCGCCTGCTTTGACCTCAACAAGTTGATCGGCACGGATGCCCGCAGCGATCAGCGCACAATGCGAGCCGACTACCCGCACTTTACTCCGTTTATTGTGTGGGAATCCGCCTGCAAGTGATTGATCCGCCGTAGGCGCGTTCGAGAGCACGCTCTTAAAAGGGCATTGCTCTACGATTTCCAGCCATGTCGGCGCGTCCCGGCAGTTGGCTGCTAATGCTCAACTACAGCGATGCTGCAAGTACTCCGAATAGCTTGCGCCGGAAAGCGAACATCCCAGCCAGCCCGCTACCCAACAAGAGTAGGCTCGATGGCTCGGGAGTAGCAATAGTTCCGCTGGCATCGTAGAACGCTCCAAACTGGCTCCGAGGATCACCGTAACCGCCACCGAATGCAGATCCGGTAAACCCTATGAGACTTTTGTTCGGAATCACAAGGTACAGGTTGCGGTCGCGAGCGGAGTTGAGCAATTCGATTTCGCCGCCAAAAAAAGAACCTGTCGAATTTGAAGGAGTAAATGTAAACCCGCCAATCCCGGGTTCGCCAAATCCAGAAGGGATGGACGGCATCGCTATGTACCAACTGACGATTGATCCGGTCGCGGTGTTGATTTCAATCGTTGCAGCAAACGTCCCCACTCGGTTGCCGGTTACGGGAGACGTTAATGTCCCCTCTATCTGAAAGCTGTCGGCAAAGCAGGTGGTTGCTAGAAGCACTACAGTCAGAACAAGTGCCTTTCGCATGCTTCCCTCCGCGTCTAGTGAAGTTAGGCCCAGGCCCGAGGGTAGCATGCAATAGTTCTCAGGAACAATGCGAGGGCGGCTTTAATTCTCGATGAAAACATATGTACAGCGCTGATGCGCACGCCTTGTACTATGCTCTGCTGAACGTGACGGAAGAAGAACCTCGTGTGGGACTGACGCTCAGCGTGGGACCGTGGTGGGAGGGCACTGAGCCGTCGCAGAGATCATGGGTGCATCTCAAACATCTGGGCTGAAGAAGACGGGATACACATGAATATTCGCGACCCCAAGGAGTCCAACTTTTATCCTTGGGAAAAGGGCGGCACCGGGGTGACACGAGAAGAAGCGAAACTCAGTAGCGTGATTCAAGAGATTTGGTCAGTCGCGGACTTCGTTGTCGACACAGACCCGGCGGTTTGCTCCTATTTGGATGGTAACGACATCATCGACACGACGCTCCTCTACGTGAACATGGATTCCGAGAGAATCGGGGCACAGGGTCGGATGCTAGATCGCATGATGCCCAAAATTGATGCGGTTCAGTAGGGTAAACGGGAGCCACAACGGGGGCTTCCGGAAATGGGAATGAGTGAGATTGGGCGCAAAACTCCTGTGTTATGATTCGATTCTGACCGAAGTGAGCGGGAGTAGTTCAGCGGTAGAACGCCAGCTTCCCAAGCTGGATGTCACGGGTTCGATCCCCGTCTCCCGCTCCATCGTTCCAGTCACTTAGCGAAGTCGCCGGCGTTCCGGTGTGCGCGATTGTGTTCAGAATCGTGTTCAGAATGCTCACTGGATCCTCTGCGTGAGCGGCGCCGGCTCCTCGATCGCCGGCTGCTCGGCCGTCATGCGTCACCGCGTTGACCAGCTTCCGCACGCTCTCAGCGATCGGCTGTGCGTACACGTTCGCCGTAGTGGTGATATCGGTGTGCCGGAGATGCGTCTGCACGTCTTTCATGCCTCCGAAGCCTGGGCATTCGTCGCGAACGTGCGGCGGAGAATCTGTGAAGTTTACCGGGACGGTGATCTTCAGCTTCGCGGCGATCGGCTTGATCCGACGCCGCAGCCAATTCTGGGGACGCATCGGCGTCTGCGGCTCGCTCGGGAAGATCAACGTCTCGAGTGAAGAGGTTCCGCAGGCTGAAGATGTGGCGCGAGCAGGGTAAGGACATATTGATGCCATTGGTTTTCGTTGCACCGCTGCCGTAATCTGATCCTGCATCTCGCCTGCAATTTCATGCAAAACGTGGCCCAGTCGCCGTACGATTTCTACACTCCGGAAAATTGACGCAGATCGTTTCTGCGCAAGTCGAGATGCAAGGAGGAACGGATGATCCGCCGCTGTGAGATGGCAGACTTTGAACTGATTTATGACATCATCAACGATGGCGCACTCGCCTACAAAGGCGTGATTCCGAAAGATCGCTGGAGGGAACCATATATGTCCAAGCAGGAACTGCAACACGAGATGGATGAGGGAGTTGCGTTCTGGGGATATGAGGAGAACGGAAGTTTGGCAGCTGTGATGGGTATTCAACCGGTCCAGGATGTGACTCTCATTCGGCACGCATATGTCCGTGCTGTCAGCCAGAGGCGTGGGATTGGAGCGCGCCTGCTATCTCATTTACGGAAGCTGACCCCATCCCCGGTATTGATCGGAACCTGGACGGATGCGGTATGGGCGATCCGCTTTTACGAAAAGCATGGCTTTCGAATCGTTCCTCAGCCGCGGAAGGACCTCCTTCTCAAGCATTACTGGGGTGTTCCGGAGCGGCAGATTGAAACCTCTGTCGTCCTGGCAGATGCAAAGTGGCGGGAACTGAATAGGGAGCCGTGACGATTTACGACTCGGCTAGCCGCGAGATTGTCATTCCTCGCGCCAAGCACGAGCAGGATCCAACGCCATGATGAAGGGATGTCAAGAGGGAACCTACCTTGCTGTTACGTTTGGGCGAGCGGATCAAGCGACTCCGCCAGTAGCGGAACGTGCGGCGGCCTGCGTGCACTTCACCTTCGGAGGGTTCATTCGCACTGAGCCAACCGGCGCCTATTTCTCGGCTTGGTATTCTTAACTCATGCCCAATCGTCCAGTCCTGGAAATCTGCGTGGAATCGGTGGACCATGCAGTCGCGGCGGAACGTGGTGGCGCTGACCGGATCGAGCTCTGCGCTGACTTGGCCTCCGGCGGAACCACCCCGAGCGCGGAGCTGATGCACACAGTTCGACGGCAGGTGCGCATTCCCATCCATGTTCTGATTCGCCCGCGGCCCGGGGATTTTTGTTATTCCGATCGCGAGCTTGAGATCATGCGCGACGATATTCATGCAGCCCAGCAATTTGGCATGGACGGCGTCGTCCTCGGAATTCTGCAGAAAAATGACCGGGTGGACGTCGAGCGCACGAAAGCTCTGGTGAAATTAGCGCACCCTCTGCCCGTAACTTTCCATCGAGCGTTCGATGCTTCCGATAACCTGGAGACTTCATTGGAGGGAGTGGTACAGACTGGCGCTACTCGCATCCTCACTTCGGCAGGCCAACCCCGCGCCACCGACGGACTCCAGATCCTAAAACGGTTGGTGCGGGCGGCAGGCAAGCGCATTCTCATCATGCCCTGCGGCGGAATTAATTCCGACAATGTCGCGAGTATTGTTAAGACGACCTTGGCGCAAGAGATCCACAGCTCGGCAGGAACGTCCGGTAACGGCGACCTTTGGCAGGGGAACAACGATAGTGGTCTGCAATTCGGATCATTCGAGGAGAAGGTGGCGAAGTTAGTGAGTCGCTTGTCCGACATATCGGAACCCCCTGTGGGCTAAGCATATTCCCATACCTGAATGAAGCGTTTCGTTCCCAAATCAGCACCCGGGCGATGAAGATGACATTCCACAAAGTCCTTACGACCGGCGTCACAGTCACGCTGTGCGCCGTGTTTTCATTCGCCCAGAACTTTACTGACGTGAAGCCCAGTCCGCAACAGGTCGCCTGGCAGGATTTGGAACTCGGCGCGATCATCCATTTCGGGCCCAATACTTTTATGGACCGCGAGTGGGGAGACGGAACTGCCGATCCATCCGTCTTTAATCCGACGAACGTAAACCCCGAGCAGTGGATGGAAGCAGTCAAGGCTGCAGGAATCAAGTACGTTGTTGTTGTCGCCAAACATCACGACGGATTCTGCCTGTGGCCGACCGCGCAGACTCAGTACGGCATCAAGTCCAGTCCCTGGAAGGAAGGCAAGGGGGATCTCGTCCACGATGTTGCCACCGCAGCCCGACAGTATGGCCTGAAATTCGGTGTCTATCTATCGCCATGGGATCGCCATGAACCCATTTACAAAGATAGCGCCGCCTATGACAACTACTATTTAGCCGAACTGACGGAGTTGGCCTCGAAGTACGGTGACCTGATCGAGTTCTGGCTCGATGGCGCGGGCAGTGCCGGTCACGTTTATGACTTCGATCGTTACATCGACAATCTCCGCATCTATCAGCCGAATGCCCTGGTCTTTGCAGACGCAGCCTTGTTCAAATACGGTGACATCCGCTGGGTTGGAAACGAAGACGGCAGCGCGCCGGAAGAAAATTGGGACGTATTAGACCGGCGCGGGTATCTGCGATATCGTCCCGCCGAATCGGATACGCCGCTGCGCAAGAACCATTGGTTCTGGCATCCCAGCGACGAGAAAAGTCTGAAGTCAGTTAGCGAATTGGTGGACATCTACAACCGCACCGTCGGCCACGGAGCGCAATTGATGATTGGACTCGCCCCCGATAACCGGGGGTTGCTTCCCGACTCGGACGTAGCGCGTCTGAAGGAATTCGGCGAGGTCATTGCCGCGATCTACGCTCCCGAAAACAATCTCGCCGCCCGGGCCGCCAATGCCTCTGCCTTTCGGGCAGCGGTTGATTCCGATCCCGACACAGTGTGGTCGCCGCCGGAAGGTTCCCATTCCGCCATCATCGATCTTGTCTTCGCCCATCCCATTCGTTTCGACAGGTCGCTGACCATGGAATGGCTCATTGACGGACAAAAAGTGGAGAAGTATGCGATCCAAATCATAGACGGCGCAAAATGGAAAACGATCTATTCGGGAACCACGATCGGCCACAAGAAGATCGACGTGTTTCCTCCAGTGACTGCGCAGCACGTCCGCTTGAATATTCTCTCGTCTTCCAGCACTCCGCGGATTCGAGAGTTCCAATTATTTGACGGAAGCGCACAGTGAGAATCTGAGCGGACAGCGGCAGCACGAAGAAGTGCGGCTTCGCTGTTTTCAACAATTCCTCTGCTCTGATACTCTGCTACACCTATGCGCTTTCACCATATTCTGTTTCTCCTGCTCATCATGGCCGCTTGTGCATCCGCTCAAAACGCCAAGCCGGTAGCCGACCGCGTCGCCGCTCAGAATGCGCTTTTTGACGAGCAGTACGAATCGGATCTTCGCAACTTTCCCGAGCGCGCCACCGCCTTCGGCGACTATCGCTACAACGACAAGCTTGGCGACCGTTCCCTCGAGGCCATCGCCCAATATCACAAGACCGACGCGGACTTCCTTGCCCGGCTCGCCGCGATCCGCACCACTGGCTTCACGGATCAGGATCAACTTTCGCACGATCTCCTGGTTCGAGTCCTCACGCAGCGCATCACTGACTTCGATCTCAAAGAGTACGAGATGCCCGTGAACCAGCAGAACGGCATCCATACCAGCCTTGCCGATCTGCCGCTCTCTGTTCCTCTCGATTCGGTAAAGCACTACGAAGACTATATCGCCCGTCTTCATCAGATTCCGCGGGTGCTCAGCCAGACCACGGAAGTGCTCCGCGCCGGAATGAAAGACAAGTTGATGCCCGTGCGATTCCTTCTGGAGAAACTTCCAGTGCAGTGCGAGGGCATCATCGATGCCGACCCGTTTCTGCAACCGACTAAGAAATATCCTGCGAGCATCTCTGCCGAAGATCAAAAACGCCTGACGCAGCAAATTACCGAGGCGATTAGCACTGATGTCATTCCTGCGTATAAGACTTTCGCGACCTTTCTACGCACGGAGTACGCGCCGGCGGGCCGAACCACACTCTCCATCACATCTCTGCCGGACGGCGAGAAGCGTTATCGAAACGATATCTACGCGCGGACCACGACGCACATGACGCCGGACGAGATTCATCAACTCGGGCTGCGCGAGATCGACCGCATCCAGGCCGAGATGATAGCCATCGCAAAAAAGGAAGGCTTCGCTGACCTCGCCTCGTTCCGAGCATCGCTGAAAACCAATCCCAAATACGTTCCCACTTCCGCCGAGCAGATTCTCGACGACTTCCGCCGCTACATCGCGCAGATGGAGCCCAAGCTTCCGCAGCTTTTCACTCTGCTTCCGAAGTCGCCGGTCACAGTCGAAGCCATCCCTGCCTTTCAGTCGGCCGCTGCTACCCACTATGTCACCGGCACGCCCGACGGGAAGCGCCCTGGTCGGGTGGTGGTGGCGACCTCCAAGTTCGCCGAGCGCTCGCTGATCGACGACGAGGCCATCGCCTACCATGAAGGCATTCCCGGCCATCACATGCAGCTCTCGGTGCAACAACAGCTCAGCGGATTGCCCAAGTTCCGTCTGCATGGTCTGGGCTTCAACGCCTACAGCGAAGGCTGGGCGCTCTATGCGGAGCAACTCGGCAAAGAGGTCGGCTTCTATCAGGATCCAGTGTCTGACTACGGCCGGCTTTCCTCCGAACTTTTCCGCGCCGTGCGTCTGGTGGTGGACACTGGAATCCATTCCAAAGGGTGGACGCGTGATCAAGTCGTAGATTTCTTCCGCAAGTCCGGCGCCGTAGATGAGCCCACCATCCAGTCTGAGACCGACCGTTACATCGCCTGGCCCGCGCAAGCCTTGAGTTACAAACTCGGCCAGCTCAAAATCCGCGAACTCCGCGACCGTGCCCAGAAGGAATTGGGATCTAAGTTCGATATCCGCACCTTTCACGACGAAATGCTCGATGGCGGAACGCTCCCGCTCGATTTGCTCGAAGCCCGAGCCGACAAGTGGATCGCAGAACAAAAGGCAAAGTGAGATGGAGCGAGCTCGTAAAGCTGGGAAGGGTGCCGACTTCAGTCGTGCTACCGGCGTCGGGAACTTGCGTGCTTTAGCGCCGAGGTCCGCTTCTCATTGAAGGCCGTGCAATTGGGAAGTTGCAAACAATTTCAATTACCCTCGTGCCACTTCTATGGCACGTTCTGGCGTTGCGCGCGGTAACCTGCGCAGGTTACTTTTGAAACATCCTTCTCCCCCAGAGGTCACCTGATGGGGGTACTTGAAAAGCTTCCGCCGTGCATGATCGTAGGCGTATTGGTCATGATCTTTGCATGTCTCAAGCGTCACACCCGCTGTGCGCGTCTGACCCTCTGGGCGGTGGGGTGGACGCTGGTCTTTATCCACTTTCTGGCCCAACTGCTGGAGCCTGCCGGCCATGGGATTCCATTCCTTCGCGCCGTAGACGGCGGCACACTGCAATTGTCCGCCATCGCTTTCTTGGTTTCGGTTTCCGCGGTGGTCGAGGATCGGACAAGACGAACGCTGACTTTGCTGGCCCTGGGCGTGCCTTCCGTGAGCTACTCTGTTCTGCAAGCATTGGATGTCCAATTGCGATGGCCCCACGTTGTGTGCCTGATCTCCTGCTTCGGCGGCGCAGCATGTCTTTTCTTCTGGGTGAAGCGCGGATTTTCCGCATATTTGGCGACCATCACTTTGCTGTCTTCTGTGGCCTTCGCCTGGGCTCTACGCGCCGCCCTGGATGGTTCTTTTCATGAAGGCACAGTGGTGCTGCTGGGTATCGGGTTTGCGCTGCCTGGTGTCTTCATCTGTCGAAATTATTGGGACGCGTCGCCTGGAGTGCTGACGATTTCGATCGGATTTTTCTGTTGGGGAGCCGTGTTCCCGATTCTCTTTCTTACTGATCGCTTCGCTGCGCACATAATTCTTCCCAACGCAATTTGGGATACACCCAAGCTGTTTGTCGCCTTCGGAATGATCCTCGCAGTGGTCGAAGACAAGTCGCACGCAATCCTCGGGATGCAACATCGGGCAGCGGAGCTCAATCGTCAACTGGAGCGTTTTTCTGCGATCAGCTCTCGTTTGTTGAGCAGCGCCGTACCGGATACGATCTGCCCGGAAATCGCCTCAGCGATCACGGAGCTCAGCAGTTTTCATGCGGCCCTGATTCATATCGAGAGTCCGGAGGGAGCGCTGCGGATCGTTGGGTCCAGCGGGCTGTCGCAGGAGTTCCTGCGGATGTTGCAGGAACGAACAGAGCACTGGAGCGCCGGCGATATCCAGAATCTTTGTGCCGAAGCGCGTCGCATCGGCAAGACATCGTTTGTGCTGTCCAGCAACTCTTCGTTTAGCGTCGCCGCTCGTAAGAGTGAAGAAAGGAAAGGCGCCCCTCAAAGGAACGGTACTGAGATTTTGATACCTCTATGCTCGGCGGCGGGAGCGTGTTTTGGAAGCATCACAATAGCCGCGTCCTACGGGGAGAGCGTGCTCCGCATGCGGGAACTCGACCGAATCGAGTCGCTGGCCGCCGATCTGGCGGTAGCGGTTGCGATGAAATCCCTGCACACTCAATTAGTGTGGTCGGAGAAGCTGGCCGCGATGGGTCAACTGGTCGCCGGCGTTGCCCATGAGTTGAACAATCCTCTCACTGCAATCATGGGATTTGGCGAACTGATGGGTGATGCCATCACTTCGGCGCGCACCAGCGATCAACTCAAGCGGCTGATGAGCGAAACCCGCCGCATGAAGCGAATTACCGACAATCTGCTTCGCTTTTCGCGGCGGAGTTCCGCGGACACGAACGTGGCACAGTTGTCTCCCATCGTTCAGGAAGTGTTGACGCTCTGCGAATATTACACGCGGACCTCAATGATCTGCGTAGAAACTGATATTGCGCCCGATCTTCCGTTGCTCGCAATCAACGAAGACGAAATCAAACAAGTCCTGCTGAACCTTTTCAACAATTCCTGCGACGCGCTACAAGGCTCTGCCGGCAGCAAGCAGATCACGATTCGCGCGTGCCAAAATGGCGCTCGCGGCGCCCTGATCCAGGTGGAAGACACGGGTCCCGGCTTCTCGAATCTGAACCGCGCGCTGAATGCCTTTTATACGACCAAGCCGGTGGGTAAAGGCACAGGACTGGGATTGAGCATTTGTTATGGAATCGCAAGGAGACGTGGCGGAGAGCTCCGGATAGAAAACGTGAAACCTCACGGCGGACGCGTGACGCTGGAAGTGCCGATTATCGAACCGCGGTCACAATCGCTCTTGGTTGTGAGTGCACACGGATAGTCGTCTCAGAGGGCCCCACTTCTCGACTCCTTTGCGAGAAAGGGGAAATTCTCACGCGCCGATAAGCGGTTCCCCCAGGGTATCTTCTAGCCCATGTTCGCCAGTTTGATATATGGAGGCAGCCGCCTCGGCTGTCCGGAACTCAGCACTCACCCGAACACTGTCGTTAACCGAACACGGTCGTTAACCTCAATTGCTGCGCAGGGCTTCCATAGGGTTGATGGAAGAAGCGCGCCGGGCGGGAATGTAGCCGGAGACTGCGGCCACCAGCATCAGCGCGAGAGCCATTCCGAGATACGTGGGTAAATCCCACGGTGACGTGGCGAACAGGAGCGAAGCGATCAACTTCGCCACAGCAAATGCGCCAATCGTACCCAGCGCCATGCCCGCGAATGCTAATCGCAACGTGCCGGCGAGTATCTGGCGTTGCACGCGACCGGTAGTTGCGCCCAGCGCCATGCGTATGCCGATCTCTGGCGCCTGGCGCGTGACCGAGTAAGAGATGACGCCGTAGATTCCGAGGGTGGCCAACAGCAATCCCAGTCCTGCGAATGCTACGACCAGAATCATGAAGAAACGTCTCGGAGAGACGGCCCGGTCGACGATAGCCCGGATGGGCTGGAACTCGGCGGCTGGTTGATTAGGATTCAGTTCGCGCAGCGCGTGCAGGACGCTCGCGGCTAGGGCCGCTGGCGGCAAGCTGGTGCGGATGACCAATTGCGCCCACGCCGGTCCTTGCTGTAGAGCCGGATAGTAGATCTGCGAGCCCGTTCCCCCTTCCACGCTTTCCTCGTGGACATCGTCCACGACCCCCACGACCTGATCTTCTTCTTTATCGCGCATGAGGATCTTGCCCACTGCGTCTTCTCCCGGCCAGTAGACGCGAGCGGCAGATTGGTTGATGAGGACAACTCTCTGGCTGTGTGGCCCATCGGCCCAGGTGAAGTCGCGCCCGTGCAGGCGAATGCCCATGGCACGGATGAATCCCGGCGTGATCACGTACACAAGCGGGTCCGGCAGTTCGCCCGGAGCAAAGGTCTTTCCCTGCGGCACCGGAGTATCCCATTCGCGGTTGGGTCCGAGGGGAAGAAAATCGGCGATGCCTGCAGCTTCCACGCCGGGGAGCGCGCTGACTCGGGCGAGAATCTGCTGGAAGATGGCGCTTCGCTTGGCGATGCGGGCGTCGGCGGATGGGGCGTTCTCGTCATAGCTCACGCTGATCGAAGCAGCGCGGTCCGGCTGGAAGCCGAAGTCGACATCCAGCACCTTGACAAAGCTGCGTAGCAGCAGGCCCGCACTCACCAGCAGCACGCACGCCAGGGCGATCTCAGAGACGACTAGTGCGGCTCGGACGCGCTCGTGTTTTCGCCCCAGGCCAGCGCCTGCCCCGGAGTCCTTGAGCGCCTCCTGCAGATTTCCGCTGGCCATTCTTAGCCCAGGAAGCAGGCCGAAGATCATGGCGGTGAAGGCGGCAACGAGAACCGTCCAGCCGAGCGACTGGCCGTCGATGCGGAGGGTGCTGAGAAGCGGCAGGGCCAGAGATCCCTGATGCGCCAGCCATGCGATCAGCGTCAGGGCCAGTCCGAGCCCGAAGGCAGCGCCCGCGGCGGAAAGCACGAAGCTCTCCATGAGCAATTGGCGCACAATACGCCCGCGGCTCGCTCCGAGCGCGCCCCGGACGGCAAACTCCTTGGCCCGCGCGGCGGCGCGAGCCAGGAGCAAGTTCGAGAGGTTTACGCCGGCAATCAGCAGAATCGCGCCCACGGCGCACCACAACGCAATCAAGGAACGGCGCAGCTTGCCCGTAACGTAATCCTTGAGTGGCACTGGAACCAGTGCGCCCTTGTATTGCCCCAGTGTCTGGGGAAATCTCACGCTCTGGTAGATATTGGGCGCAACACGCTTGGCGTCATCGAGCGCCTGGGCCGGTGTGACGCCGGGCTTGAGCCGGCCGAGCAGTGTAGTGATATTTCCCCAGTTGCGCTCAACGTCCAGGTTGAGCGGGATGAAAAGGTCGACCTTCGCGCCGGGAGAAAACACCGCGCCAAAATCGAAGCCGTCTGGCAACACTCCCACCACAGTCACCGGCCCGGCATCATGTGGGGTTCCGTTCAACTCGATGGCCTTGCCCACGATGGCAGGATCGGCGGCGAATTGCCGGCGCCAATAGGCGTTCGTCAGTAGAGCAACTGGCGCTGTGCCGCGAGCCTCGTCGGGCGTGAACAGCCGTCCCATGGCGGGTTGCACGCCGAGTATCTGGAAGAAGTTGCCGATGACTTCGATGCCGGTGGCCGGCTCGGGCTCTCCTCGGCCGGTGAGCCGAAGGTTGTCTGGTGTGGTGAACGCTTCGTATCCAGTCACGTCCTGATACGTGCGGCTCTGCGCCCTGAATTCTTCATAGGCGTCTGCCGAGTAGGTCGCGCACGACCAGCCGCACTTCGAGGGCGGCGGAGCGATCCACACCAACTCCTGCGCGTTGGGAAAAGGCAGTGGACGTAGCAACAAAGTGTTGACGACGCTGAAGACAGCAATGTTGGCTCCGATGGCCAGCGCCAGAATCAGAGTTGAGACGACGGCGAAGCCGGGGTCGCGGCCCAGTGTGCGGAAGGTGTAACGCACGTCCTGCCGCAAATCAGTCCAGTAATCCGCGAGGCCTCTGTGGTGCTCCGCTCTCTCTGACATTGGTGGCCTATACGCCCAGGGGGCCAGCGGCCTGAATGATTGGACGGTTCAGTCAGCGTATGGTTAGGAGGAAAATACGCCAAAACTTAGCTTACGTTGGCGAGAGTCTTCACGGCAACATCGGCCTGGTTGCGCAGTTTTTGGACGGACTCGTGGATGGCACGCGCGGCCGTGGCTGAGCCGCTCTGCTCGGCCATCTGCGCCACGCTGCCTGCATCTTCGGTGGACGAACTTGCCATATCCAGCAACACGACCACGGCATCGGCGTGCAGCTTCCACAGAGATGACATTTTCGAGCTGCGCTTTAATTCTTCCAGCTCGGTGCTGATGCGCGCGGAAATCGATACCATGCGGATCAATGTGCGAGCCACGTCGGCGCGCAGGCTTTTTTCTTCCAGGAACGCAGCGCCGTACGCGTCGGCCTCTGCCACCGTTAACGACAGGTTGAAGAAACGCATGGGAACCACCCGGCGGTATTTTGGATCGGCGACGCGTACAAACACTCGAATGGATTCTTCCACACGCCGCAGTTTGCTTTCCTCAGCCGAGAGCTGCTGTGCGTTAACGACGGGCGGCTGGAACACCGGAGCCGCCGCGGGAGCCTTCGCTGCGGCTGTTTTTGCAGCTTTGGCGGCCGCCGCTGCACTGCCTGTCCCGCGCGACCTTTGCCCGGTCGGCGTCAGCAGCGCGCGCCGGATCGGCGGACGACGGTCTAACTCTTTCTTCAGCTTCGAAACCCGCCGAAATTTCTCCAACGCGCCGCCGTAGTCGGCCTGAAGCAATTGCTTTTCTTCAATCGCCGCCACATGCTCCACCGTCACTTCCACACCGTCGACGGTGGTCAAAATCGTTCCACCCATTTCCTCCAGAGCCTGTCCGAAGGTTTTGATCTCGCCCAGCGCTTTGACGAACAGTTCGTCAAACTTCTTGCCAAACGCTGCGTTGTAAGCCGAAACCGTAGCCAGCACCCCGGGATGATAGAACGAAGAATCCAGCCACTGCTTCAGCTCCCGCACCCGCCCGATAATGCCGGAATCCATCAGGGTGTTAAAGTCCCGGAAGCCGCCGACCTCTTCGCGCAACGGATCGAAACGCCGCAGCAATTGAACATGCTCTTCGGGTAGCGAGGGCACGTCGCTATCAGCCAGGATCTCAATCAGCGCAATTTCAAACGGCGAAAGCGGCAATGCGCCGTCCAGTCCGTAGCCGCTTTGCTGCCATTGGCCCGGCACGCGGGGATGACGATAGAGAAAGGTAGCGATCAGGTCGGTCTTGTCGCGATTGACGTCGCTGGGTTCGCGCCGCCGCACGAAGTATCGCAGCAACGCCTCCGCCACTTCAGAATCGGTTTCCGGAGTCAGCGCCTGCCGCACCATTGCTGGCGTAATCGCCATGTCCAACATATGCAGCCAGCGGTACATCCGCGACAGTGTGGTGGGCAATTCGTGCTCGGAATGCCGAAGGGCGTCCTCGTCGAGACCACTCGGAATGGGGACATCCCCGCCGAGCGCGTCCCGCATAAGCTTCTGGTAGAAGCCCTGAACGGTCGCCAAAATCGCCAATTCAAACCGAAGATCTTCGGCCAAACCTGCCCCCGAGAGCAAGAATTTCCCTGAAATCTGTACTGATGCCCTAAGTAAAAATGAAAAGTAACTTGCCGTGCAAGTTACTACCGGAGGGAATGTGCTTGGAGAGGAAGTGTTTTCCGGAAGGACATGCCCTTCCGCGCGATCGGAGCCGAATGCGGCGAAAAGTCCGTATGGATGTAGCTTGCCACGCCTCAGCAGCGCTACTACTTTTTCAATTCCTTCAAAATTTCGCGTGCTGCGTTCGCGCCCGAGCCGCCGGTGAGCCCCGCCCCGGGATGCGTTCCGTTCCCACACAAATACAAATTCTCGATCGGCGTGCGGTACCGCGCCCAATCCAGCAGCGGGCGCATGGTGAAGAATTGGTCGAGCGCAAGATCTCCGTGAAAAATTTGCCCGCCGGTAAGCTCGTATTTTTCTTCCAGATCACGGGGCGTAATAATCTGATGAGTCAGAATCAGCTCCGGCAGATTCGGAGCATACTGCGCCAGAGTCTGCACCACGGTTTGACCGAGTGCATTGCGCTCCGTGTCCCAATCGCCTTTCAACTTATAAGGGGCATACTGCATGTAAACCGACATCACGTGCTTGCCTTCGGGAGCAAGCGTGGGATCGGTCAACGACGGAATCGTGGCTTCGAGATATGGTTGGCGCGAGAAATTTCCGTACTTTGATTCGTCGAATGCGCGCTCCAGGTAGTCAATTTCATTGCCAATGTGAATACGCCCTTGGAGCGCGCGGGAATCGCCGTTCTTGAGCGCCGTGAACTCAGGCAAACCGGAGAGCGCAAGGTTCACTTTGGCGACCGTCCCGTTGCCGCGGTAATGCTGTAATTTCTGGACGAAATCCGGCGAAAGATGCGTCGGGTCGGTCAGCCTGAGCAGAGTGCGTTTTGGGTCGGCGTTGGAAATGATTGCCGTGGCATGAATTTCTTCGCCGGTTGAGAGCAGTACTCCCGTGGCCGCACCGTCTTGTACCAGAATCTCAATGACCTCTGCGCTGGTGCGAATCTCCGCCCCGGCATCCTTTGCCGCCGATGCCATGGCCTGCGTAATCGCGCCCATGCCGCCCGCCGCAAACCATGCCGACCCGGCTGGATGAGGATCCCCAGCCGCGCGAATCAGCAACACCAGAGCGCTTCCCGCCGACCACGGCCCAAGAAAGGTTCCAAAGATGCCTCGAGCCGCGATCACCGCCCGCAACAGTTCGGTTCCAAAATATTCCGACGCGAGATCGGCGACGGCCATTGGTCCCCAGCGCAGGAGTCGAAACATATCTTTCTTCCCCAGCTTGCGGATGGCCCGTCCCGTCTGCAGCATACTCCACAAATCGCCCCGGCTGGGATGGTCGATATCGGGCGGTGTGGCTGCCAATGCTTCGCCGATAACTCTGCCGATCTTTCCCAACGATTGCTGAAATTCGGAATACTTGGCCGCATCTTTCTGCGAGAATGCCGCGATTTCCTGCGCCGATCTCTTCACGTCTTGATAAAGCGAAAGTGAACGGCCGTCGGGCGAGAGCACGGTCACGCAAACCTCCGGCGTGATCGACTTGAGCCCGTATTTTTCCAGTTGCAGGTCGCGCACAATCTGCGGAAGAATGGGGCCTGCCGTGTGCGCCAAGGTCGAACAACGAAAGCCCGGATGGAATTCATCGGTGACTGCAGCCCCGCCAACCTGAGTGGCACGTTCTAGCACGAGCGGCGTATATCCGGCCTTGGCTAGATAGAATGCGGTGACCAGCCCGTTGTGGCCCCCGCCAATGATGACAACGTCGCGCGACTTGCTCTGCGTGGGCGCTGACATGGCTAGGCCGCTCCCTTGATGTCCTTCAGAATCTCCAGCGCCGCCAATCGCCCATTCGCTCCCATAATGCCTCCGCCCGGATGCGTTGCCGAACCGCACATATACAGATTCTTAATGGGAGTTCGATACTGAGCCCAGCCTGGGACGGGGCGTAGAAAGAAAAGTTGCTCCAGCGAGAGTTCGCCCTGAAAAATATTTCCTTCGCTCAGTCCCCACTCGCGCTCCAGATCGAGAGGAGTGATCACCTGCTTGTGAATGATGATGTTTTTGATGTTGGGCGCGTATTCGGCAATCGTGTTCACCACGGTGTCGCCGAAGGCTTCCTTCTGATCGTCCCAGTTCAGCCCGGGGCGCAGCTTGTACGGCGCGTACTGAACGAAGCAGGACATCACATGCTTTCCCGGTGGCGCCACCGAGGGGTCGGTCAGCGACGGAATCACCATGTCGATATAGGGATGTCGCGAGAAATTGCCATACTTTGCGTCGTCATACGCCCGCTCCATGTACTCGACCGAAGGCGAGATGGAAATCGCGCCCCGCAGATGTGCGCCCGGTCCGGGCATGCATTTGAAGTCGGGAAGAGCATCCAGAGCCATATTCACTTTGCCCGAAGAGCCGCGAAATTTATAGCGATTCACGTCTTCCAGAAAATCGTCCGGTAAATTCTGGGCTTCAATGAACTTCGTGAATGTAAGCCGGGGGTCGACGCTGGACGAAATTACGTCCGCGTAGACTTCATCGCCGTTGGCGAGCACGACGCCCTTGGCCTGGCCATTTTTTACGATGATCTGCGAAATCCCAGACTGGGTGCGGATCTCCACGCCGGCCTCACGCGCCGCATCGGCGATCGCATTTGAAATCGCTCCCGTTCCTCCGCGCGCAAATCCCCAGGCGCGAAATGCGCCGTCGATCTCTCCCATGTAGTGGTGCAGCAGGACATAGGCCGTTCCGGGCGAGCGAACACCCAGAAACGTTCCGATAATTCCCGACGCCGACATCGTAGCCTTCAGCACGTCGGTCTCAAACCATTGATCGAGAAAATCAATGGCGCTCATGGTCATGAGCTGCACCTGGTTGTACTTGTCGTAGCTCGACATTCCCTGAAAACGCCGCCCGATGAACAACAACTTCATCAACTCGCGAGGATTCAAGGTGGTGGGGTCGGGCGGCACCATGCTGAGAATCGGCTTCACGAAGCGGCACATCGCCTGCATCGCCTTGCCGAATTCGTCATAAGCTTCGGCGTCCACCCGCGAGTGGCGCGCGATCTCGCGATGGGTCTTGCCATGATCGTTCACGCGCCACAGATAATCGCCGCTGGGCATCGGAGTAAACGTGCCATCGAGCGGCAGAATCTCCAGACCGTGGCGGGGAAGTTCGAGATCGCGAATAATCTCCGGCCGAAGCAGCGATACCACGTAAGAGCAGACGGAGAACTTGAATCCCGGCACAATCTCTTCCGTACAGGCCGCACCGCCTAGCACGTGACGCCGTTCGAGGACCAGCACTTTCTTGCCCGCTCGTGCGAGATAGGCGGCATTGACCAACCCGTTGTGGCCGCCGCCGATGACGATTACGTCGTATGAATTGGAACTAGCCATTAGCTCTTAGCTCCTAGCTTTTAACTCTTGCTTTGTGATGTATGGAAACGCAATGATACTCGCGCTGGAGGGCGGTAGCAGACTAGAGTCCGCTGGGAAGGACGCTCCAGCTGCGGAGGACACTCGATAAGGTAGGAGTGAATGAGCGCATGGCCTGGAAGGCGAAGGGCCATTCTATCGAGAAGCGAGCCATCTTGTCTGCAAGATTAACTAGCAGAACACGGCGTCATCCCGAAGTCCCCGCGTTTTCTCCAGCGGGGCGAGGGACCTCCCGCTAATCAGCTGCCGGCCGGCGCGGAATGACTTTGAATTACGGCTCCAGCGTATAATTCGGCTTCTGCCAAATCTTTTTGAGGCCATCATCTTGCCCATCGGAACCGCCTTTCACGAGCGAACCTTCCCGCTGTGCCACAGCCTGAATTATCGCGAATGGTCGGGCTACCACACCGTCAGCGTTTACGAAGTTCATCACGAGCACGAATACAACGCCATTCGCAACGCGACTGCGCTCATCGATATCTCGCCGCTCTACAAATATCTGATCACCGGCAAGGACGCGACCCGGCTGGTAAACCGCGTCATTACCCGCGACATCAATAAAGTCAAAGTGGGACAGGTGATTTATTGCTGCTGGTGCGACGAGGAGGGCAAGGTCATCGACGACGGCACCATCTCGCGGCTGGAAGAAAACGTCTATCGCTGGACGGCGGCCGATCCCAGCATGCGTTGGTTTCGCCAGAACGGTCTGAACATGGATGTGCAGATCGAAGATATTTCCGAAAAAATAGCGGCTCTCGCGCTGCAGGGTCCCACGTCAGCGAAATTGCTGAAGGCCGCTGCCGAAGCCGACATCGCTAACCTGAAATACTTTCGCGTGACTCGCGGCAAAATTGCCGGAGTGCCCGTGGACATCTCCCGCACCGGCTACACCGGCGATCTCGGGTACGAGATCTGGATGCCCTGGAATGATGGGGTGAAGGTCTGGGACGCGCTGACGGAAAAAGGCAAGCAGTTCGACCTGCACGCCGCCGGCATGTTGGCGCTTGACGTCGCTCGGGTGGAAGCGGGGCTGCTGCTTATCGAAGTCGATTACACGAGTTCGAAGAAGGCGCTGATTCCGTCGCAGAAATTCTCGCCCTACGAACTGGGTTTCGGAAAGATGGTTCACCTGGAGAAAGAGAACTTCATCGGCAAGCGCGCGCTCGGGCAGGACGCGAAGAAGGGCGTGCCGCGCCAACTTGTCGGACTTGAAGTCGATTGGACCGATGTCGAGCAGCTCTACGAGCGCTACGGACTCACTCCCGCGGCGCCTACGCAGGCCTCGCGCATCGCGGTCCCGGTGTACGCGGGCGAGAAGCAAGTCGGCAAAGCCACCACTACCAGCTGGTCGCCGATTCTGAAAAAGTTAATCGCGCTGGCAAGCGTCGAGACCGAATATTCGAAGCCGGGAACTTCGCTGCAGATTGAAATCACGATCGAGGCGATGCGCCTCAAGACGAACGTGAAGGTGACGAGCCTGCCGTTCTTCAATCCTCCGAGGAAGACCGCGACGCCGGCTTAGTGGCGAAGAGGCATTGCGAAAAAAAGTCCGTAGCTTTAATTGTGGGTGCCTATGTCATCTCAGACTGAGATGACGAAAAGAACTTCGGATTCTCCCAGAATCTTTCGTAGCATTCCATGCAAAGCCAGTCGTGCCCGTTCGTATAACCGGTGCCGTGCTCGTCATCCGCCTGGAATAGTTCCCACCGGCAGACAAAGCAGTGATCCTTTTTCCATCCATTTTTCACCAAAGTGAAATTCTCGGAATCCATGGCGAGCCCGAGTTCGAACGAGCACGTGCCGTCGTTGCGATGAGTGACGATGTCGCGTGGCTTCCAACTTGACTTATTCCAATGCCATTTGTAGGAGCGGCAGAAGTCGATGACATCTCGGACATAGTCGACATTCCAGCGAGAACCGTGGATCTCGACGGTCTCCCCTGACATGGCACGGAATCCAAAGTCGCGATACGAAGCGCGCTGAAATGACGAGGGTTTCGGGGCTTGGGAATGTTCGGTGAGTTTGGCCCGCATCTTTGCAGCATCGGCGCCACCTTCGCGCAACAATTGGGCCATGAAAGAGTCTTGGATGTCCAGAAGACCTAAGAACAAATGCTCAGTTCCGATGTACTTATGACTAAGGCGGTTCGCTTCCTCCGCCGCTAGCTTCAAAGCATATTGGCTGTCATTGCTGAGTGGTAGATCGATGCTGGTGGAGGTCGGCGGCAACTTTGGGGTGAGGTCGTCAATTCTCTTTCGAACTGCCTCAGCATTGAGAGCGGGGGCCCACCTCAGAGTTTCCTTCGATTCACGTATGAGACCGAGCAGCAGATGTTCCGTCTCGATCCACGGCGAACCGTATGTGCTGGCCTCGTAGCGAGCGAAAAAAATAACTCTGCGTGCCTTCTCCGTGAACCGCTCAAACATCGTCTACTCCACTGCTGCAACCTTCCGACCGCTGCGCTTCCAATACAAATATCCAGGCACCCCGATGAGCACGATCGCCGTTCCCCAAAACGCTTGCGTGGGCCGGGTGATAATTGTGTTCAGCGTCCACGCGGCGCCGATCAGCACGTAGATGGCGGGCAGCCACGGATATCCCGTGCACCGGTAAGGCCGGGGAATCTCCGGCCGCCTCCAACGCAACAGGAACATTCCGATCACCGTGAGCGTATAGGACAGCACCATGCCATAAATCACGTAAGTGTAAAGCTGGTCGTAACGCCCGCTCAGGGTCAGCGCCGCGGCCCACACGCCCTGTCCAATCAGGCTGAACGCCGGCGTCCGCCATTTAGGATGGATCACCGCCATGCGTTTGAAAAAGACGCCGTCCTGCGCCATGGCGAGATAAACCCGAGCACCCGAAAGGGTGCACGTCGCGGCCGCGCTGAAGCAAGAGACGGCGATCATCAGCGACAGCCACACCGCCGCACTCGGCGAGAACAACGCCACCGCCGCGGCATGCGCAATCGTTTCGTGGGCTGCGATTTCCTTCAGCGGCAAGGCGTACACGTACGTCAAATTCATCGCGACGTAAATCACGCCTACCGCCAGGACTCCCAGAACCATGGCCCGCGGCACGTTCCGTCGCGGCTCTTTCACTTCACCGGCCACCCACGTGATGTAGACCCAACCGTCATAAGCCCAGAACACGGCAATCATTCCCACGCCCAGCGCGGAGATTAACTGCGCCGGACCGAGTCCCATCGCTAGCCCGACGCCGTGCGCCTGAAAGTTGGACCAGTGCCCTTTGCCGATGGTGAATCCCAAAATAACGAACGCCGCCATGGCGGTGAACTTTGTGGCGCTGGAAACGTTCTGCAGCAATGCCCCCCAGCGGAGTCCTATGACGTTCACATACGTGAGAACGGCGATCAGAATCAGTCCGAGCAAATGAGCGCGCGTCAGAGTCATACCCGCAATCGCAATCACCACATGTTGCTGCGAAACAACCGGGAAGACTTCGCCCAAATATGCTGCGGAAGCTACGCAGAGTGCGGCGATGCTTCCCCCATTGGCGACGCTGAACAGCATCCAGCCATAAAGAAACGCGACCAGGTCGCCATAGGCCTCGCGCAGATAAATGTACTGTCCGCCGGAGTCAGGGAACATCGAACCCAACTCGGCAAAGGCACAGCAGGCACAGAGCGAGATGAGCGCTCCCAACACCCATACCAGCAGAAACAGCATAGGTTGCGGCAGCGGCCCGGCAATATCTTTTGCCGTCAAAAAAATCGACGACCCGATGACGCCGCTGACCAGCAGCAGCACCGAGTCGAGCAGACCGAGTCCGCGAACCAGCGTGGGCTTCGAGTCAGCCGGCTTTGAGTTGGGATCTTCTGAGTTCGATAGATTTGTGCCGGGAGTCGACAAGACCGGGACCGGTTCCATTTATCCGATTCCCAGTTCATCCGACGATTCGAGCGCGGTTCCACAACGCCGGCAGATCACCGAAGAGCAATCGCCGCAGGTCAGCGGATCCGTAACTTCTTCCGCGCAATTCGGGCAATAAAGCGATCCCGGTTCGGAGTCCGGCGTTGGATTCTGAGAACGTGTCGCCATGAAAAGGGAAACTGTAACATAGACGTAGCGCCGCCGTCCCTTCGATTTCGCTCTCAGGGCAGCAGTTCGTGACAAGCCGTTGAGACGCCAGCGCTACAATGTGAAAACGCCCATGCCTGACAAGCCGCAGACTCCCGACGAAAAGCTGCAACACGAATTCAACCGCTGGGCCGCCGCCGGCGAAGGCGCGAAGATGGAGGGCCATCATCTCAACATCACTGAAAAGACGATTCGGTTGATGGATCTCCGTCCCGGCGAACGCGTGCTCGATCTGGGTTGCGGCTCGGGATGGGCCACGCGCCTTCTGGCCAGACTCGTGGGAGACGGTCCGGAAGGGTTCGGGCAAGTCGTCGGCCTCGACGTGTCCGACGAAATGGTACGCCAGGCCCGCGGGGCTTCAAAGGATTTCGACAATATTCTTTACGTATGGGGATCGGCCCAGCAGATTCCGTGGGAAGAAAACTTCTTCGACAAGGTTCTATCGGTGGAATCCTTCTACTACTATCCCGACCAGGATCGAGCTCTGATGGAGTTATTCCGTGTGATGGGGCCGCGGGGGCGCTTGTTTATTCTGATCAATCTGTATAAAGACAATCCTTATTCGCTCCAGTGGGTCGACAAACTCAAGGTTCCGGTCCACGTGCGGTCCGCGGAGGAATACGTCGAACTCTTCAAGAAGCACGCCTTCGAACAGGTCGAGGCGCACCGCATTCCTGACGACACTCCCACTCCCGCCGATTACAAAACCAAATCGTTCAACAGTCTTGACGATCTGCGCGCTTTCAAGCGCGAAGGCGCTCTGCTGCTCATGGCGTCCAAGCCGGACCTGCGCACGCCGCTTCCGGGATTTACGATCTACTGATCGCTAAATGCTGTCGTCATCGTCATCGTGATGGTTCGAGTCCTTTGCCGGGCTCAGCGCCCGGCCATCCTGCGCGTGACGAATCTCGATTCTGCCATTCACGTTTTCCAGCTTGATCCGCGTCCCTCCGCTGCCCAACTCTCCGCGCAGATCGTGACCCACGAACCGGTGATGGTTCACATGCAGCCCGAAGTCGTTGTTGATTCCTCCAGAGACCGTGCTGGCCTCGAGTTCCGCTTTCGAGTCCGAGGGAATCGTCAGATCGACCGAACCGTTCACCGAACTCAACTCCACCGAATTTCCGGCAAGCTGATCGAAGCGTGCATCCAGGCGTCCATTGATCGTCGACAACCGAGCGCGCCCCGCCAGATTGTGCGCTTCCAGCCGTCCGTTGATGCAGGAGGCATTCACTTCTCCGCTCACCCCACTGATGTCGAGTTCGCCGTTAATCAGCTTGATCTCATCCAGCCGCGCCGTGCGCGGTACCGTTAGCGTGTACTCCACGCTGGCAGGATTATTATGCGAGCCCCAATTCCAACTCTGATTGTGATCGGGATATTTGGTTCGAATCGAGAAAGAGTCGTTCCGTGAGTCGATCTCAATCTTCGCCTCATCCAGGCGCTCTTTCGTGTCCGCATACTTCACCGCATCCACTTTCACTTGATTCTGGTCCCAGCTGGAGATGTGTACATTGCCATTGATGTTGTCGAGTTCAATTCGACCGTCCGCTGTCAAGGCATAAGTCTGGTGAAATTCTTCGGTGAGTGCACCGCGATGGTCCGACGCATGAGCTCCAAGGGCAAGAATAAGGAGCGCGCAAACAATTCCCAGGACAGCGCCCAACCAGGTGGCGGATTGGCGATGACGGTTCATGGATCCCTCCGTTTCAAGTGTTAGACGTGCCAATGTGTTAGACGTGCCAAGGGGAAATCGGTGAAAAGCCAAAACTGGGCAATCGTTCATTTCGCCCTTCTCCCCAAATTAGAAATACGAAAGTTACTTCCGTGATGTTCCCTCCCACTCTCAGGTAAAAGACAATCGCGGTAAGGGCTTAACTGGGATGCTTTTGTCGTATCTGTACTCAAAAACCGTTCGCCGTTGGCAGGTAATGGCTTTGCCCAGTCTGGCGTCTTTACTTCTTTTGCTCCCTTTATTACTGGCGCCGGCTTGGATTGCCGCCCAAACGCCAGATATTGAAAAGCCGGTCCCAATTCTTACTGGTAGCATCGGCACATTCAGTTTCGTCACGGGTGGGCAAAATCTGATCGATACCCAAATCAACCCGCTTCTCCTCATACCTCTGGGGGACCGCTGGCTGATCGAGGCGCGGGCAGAATTCGAGGGGCAGTTTCAGCGTCCGGCTAGTGGCGGGTCCTACGCTGGTCCCATTGACAAGCACGTCGACTATGCTCAGATCGATTACATCGCGAGTCCGTACGTTACGGTCACCGCAGGCCGGTTTCTTACGCCTTTCGGAATTTTCAACGAACGTCTATACCCCGTGTGGATTCGCGCCCTGCAGCCCGATCCTCTAATTCTTCCCATCAATACCGCTCCCAGCGACGGGGCAATGTTGCGCGGAGGATTCCCGATTAGCGCGAGAGCCAACCTGAATTATGCCGTCTACGTTTCTGTCACCAGCATTGGGATCGGCAGTGTGGATTCCGAGCGCCACGTCGGCGCACGCACGGGCGTCTTCCTCCCCGGCCCGCGCCTGGAAGTTGGTGGCTCCTGGCAAAGGACGTTGCAGGACAATCGCAAAAACGCCTTCGGCTTCCACCTGGGCTGGCAGCCGGCTAAGGCTCCGTTGAACCTGCGCTCCGAATTCGCCCACTCGTTTGAGGGCAGCGGATATTGGGTCGAAGGCGCCTACCGGCTCAGCCGGGCGCGCTTCTGGCAAAAAGCCATGCGGCACACCGAAGTGGTCGCCCGCATCCAGCAGTTCTATACAGGTGAGATCACTGCGGATGGCGCCGCCACGCTGGGCCTGCCCGGCGCCAATACCCGCGAAGCCGATTTTGGAGTCAACTATTTTCTCCATGACGGGCTGAAAGGCATCGCCAGCTACGGCCGCCAATTTAGTTCCGCGGGAAATTTTAACCAGTGGAGCTTCGGGATCGCTTACCGGTTCGCGGTTCCGCTCGGCCGGGTGGGAGCGTCATGAAAAGAGCGATTAAGACGAATTTCGTTCTGCAGAGCGGGCTTGCCGTTCTGCTTGGCACGCTCACGCTCGCCTCTTCCGTTCTCGCCGGACCGCTTTCAGGCCGGAAAGATGGAGACGGCGCGGTCGTGGCCCGCAGTACCGATGCTGAGAGCATGCGATACCGGGGCGAGCAGCGCTTTCGCGCCAATTGTGGCCGCTGTCATGCCGCTCCGCAGAAGTTTCCGCCCCGTATGATGGGAACCATTCTCCGGCATATGCGAGTTCGCGCCACGATTACTGAACAAGATAGACGCTTGATTCTGTTCTATATGACACAGTAGCCATGACGACAACCTTGGCATGACAACACCTTCCAAGATTCGTCGCATCCTGATGTGTATTGTTGCGGCGAGCGCTCTGGTGGCCGCTGTGCCTCTCGCGCGGGGCGAAGCCCGAGTCATCGAGATTACCGCGGACAGCGACAGCCGCTACAAGATCAGCGGTCAGCGTACTCCGGAGATCACCGTCAAGGCTGGTGAGCAAGTGCTCCTGCGCGTGACCGCTCACAGAGGCAAAACGTGGAATCGCGATGGTTCGATTCATGGCTTCACCCTGCTACGAGCCAAGGACCGGACCAAAGTGGACGGGTGGGACCTGCTCTTCAAGCCCGGAAAGCAGGAATTTCTTCTTACCGTCCCCAACGAACCGGGCGCCTACGAAGTGGTCTGTACCGTGATTTGCAGCGAAGACCATGAAGGCATGCACATGAAGCTAACGGTGCTGCCGTGAAGCACGGGAGCAGGGAGTCTCTATGAATCTATCGAAATTTCAAGCGATGGTTTGTTGTGCAGCAGTTGTGCTGGCTCTAGCCAGCGGCGCCGTTGGGCAGAGTTTTCGCACTTTTCACGGAGAAGTCTCCGACAGCCAGTGCGCCCTGAACGTTCACTCGCTCACACGCTCTCATCAGGAAATGCTCAAGTCCAAGTCGATGGGTGGTACGTCGAATACATGTTCGGTCTATTGCATCGCGCACCTCGGCGGCTACCTGGTACTGTCTTTCGGAAACGACGTCTACCGTCTCGATCGGTCTGATCTAGTGCATGGTTTCGAAGGGCAGCGAGTGGTCGTTACCGGCACTCTTGACCCCAAGCTCAAACAGTTGCATGTGGTGAGAATTGCTCTGGACAACAAGCGCTAGTTTTTCTTTGCCGCCTCGGTCATGACAAACACCGCCAGGATCGCCATTTCTGGCTCAATAGGATGCCGGTAGCGTGGAATGGAATACACCGCGTAATACACCGCCGGATACAGCAAGATCAGCCAAAACAGCAGCCAGGCGCCGGGTTTGCGCAAGCGCAGCGCTCGGCCCAATCCCCAGAACATCAGCACCGACGACGCCAGGAACAATGAGTTCTTCGCCTCGCCCATCCACCAGGGCTGCGTGGCTTTCGGCGGGCCCGCCCAGAAATAAATAAACCGCTTCACGCAAAGGCTGGCGAAGCGCGTTACGTCTGCCTTGATGAAATCAAGGGCTTGTCGTCTCCGCATCGCGACGTAGGGCACTTCACCGATCGCCTGGTATTGCCGCATTGCATAGGTATTCTCGGTGGGGTGAAGATAGTCCATCAACGCCCCGTCAGCGCCCGGACCATTTCCCAGTCGAAGTTCGGCGCCAAAATTGTCGCGGATGAAAATAAACTTGCCGAAAGTTTCATAGTTGCGGATCAGCCACGGCGTGATGCAGGCTAGAAAGACGAACGAAGCCAGAGCGACTCCGGCTAACGAATGCTTTCCGCGTCGTACGCGCCGGTACCACGCCCACAATCCCGCAGCCGGCAGAAACGACAGCAGGGAAGTGCTGCTCAATGCGGTAATGCCCCAAAGAAGGCCGAACTGAAACCAGGGCATCCAGCTGTCGCGATCTTCGAGAGTCAGAGCCAGCCAGACGATGGTCGTCAGCAGCAGCGCCGCCAGACTCGTCTCCCAGACGGCGCGCGTGCACCAGAAGATTACGTTGGGCAGCAAGGCCCATGCCCATGCCGAACCGACTGCAACTTTCTCGGAAAAAATTCGCCGCGCGATAAGAAGAATAAGAATGCACGTCAGTGCCGAGAAAATGCTGTTGAGCGCCAGCAATACGAATGCCGACGCTTTGGAATAAATTCCGAATACAAGAAACACGCCGGCGGTTAGATACGGATACAGCGGAGGTTCCCACGCAGTCGGCCCGGTCGGCGGACCAAACGGATTGCTGAAGCCGTGGCCGGAAGCGAGCGACGCAGCAATGCGCCCCATCTCCCAGCCAAAGCTGAAGTTATCGTCTGCGGTTTTGAACTTGTAGGTGTGGCCGACAATGATCCAGCCGACGCGCAGAAGCAAGGCAATCGCGAAGATCCACCATGGCGAGTTCCTTATTCGCATCCACGCATCCCAGACATGTGCGGAGTTTCGCTTAGGACTCGCTTCTGTTGTGGATCGGGCTTCCATCACTGCCCTCTATTTGTAGCCGAGACGGGACAGGGGGGCAACTTCGGCTCTTGATTGCGCGAATCCGCTAAAATATAGGTTTTCACCGGACTCCTTATTCATGTTTGATCCCTTATCGACAGCGACATTGGCCGCATGGGCTGCCCCCATCCGCATTGGGCCCTACATCCGCCAGCATTTCATGGACAAGACGTTTCGCGGACTCTACCACGCCGATGCCTTCGACGCCGCCTTGCTCGTCCCCTATTTCATCGTCCTAATTTTGCTGGCGGGATATGGGATGCACCGCTACCGGCTGGTGTATCTGTATTACAAGCACCGGGGCAAACGCACGACGGAACCGGCGGCGTGTTTTGACGAACTGCCGCGGGTGACTGTGCAACTGCCGATTTTCAACGAGCAGTACGTGGTCGAGAGGCTGCTGGAGTCAATCTGCAAGCTGAAGTATCCACCGGAGAAGCTCGACATCCAGGTGCTCGACGACTCCACCGACGAAACGGTCGACGTGGCTCGCGGGCTGGTCGAGCGCTATGCGGCGCTGGGCAATCCCATCAGCTACATTCACCGAACCAACCGCGCTGGCTTTAAGGCGGGCGCGCTGGCCGAAGGGATGAAGACAGCGAAGGGCGAGTTCCTCGCCATCTTCGACGCTGATTTCACTCCGCCGGAAGATTTTCTGCTGCGCGTTGTCCATCACTTCACCGATCCGAAGACTGGGATGGTGCAGACGCGCTGGACGCACCTCAACCGACATTACTCTTTTCTGACCGAAGTGGAGGCGATCCTGCTGGATGGCCATTTTGTGCTGGAGCACTCGGGGCGCGCCCGCAGCGGCCTCTTCTTCAACTTTAACGGCACGGCCGGCATGTGGCGCCGCAATACGATCGACGACGCCGGAGGGTGGCAACATGACACTTTAACCGAAGACACTGATCTGTCGTATCGCGCCCAGCTCAACGGATGGAAGTTCATCTATCTGCAGAATGTGGAATGCCCGGCTGAACTCCCGGTAGAGATGACTGCTTTCAAGACCCAGCAGGCCCGCTGGGCGAAAGGGCTGATCCAGACGGGGAAAAAGATTTTGCCGCGGGTGCTGCGCAGCGATGCCTCGCTCCACACCAAGATCGAGGCCTGGTATCACCTGACCGCGAATCTCAGCTATCCTCTGATGATTATGCTTTCGGTGTTGCTACTTCCGGCCATGGTCATTCGCTTCTATCAAGGCTGGTTTCAGATGCTTTACATCGACTTGCCGCTATTCATGGCGTCGACGTTCTCGATTTCGAGTTTCTACCTGGTCTCGCAGCGCGAATTGTTTCCCCGGAGTTGGCCGCGGGCGCTATTGTATCTGCCGTTCCTGATGGCCCTGGGAATCGGCTTGACGATTACGAATACAAAGGCGGTCATCGAGGCGCTCATTGGCAAGGAGAGCGCGTTTGCACGAACGCCGAAATACAGCGTCATATCCAGGCAGGACAAAGTAGGCGCGAAGAAGTATCGCAAGCGGCTGGGATGGGTGCCGTGGCTAGAACTGCTGGTGGGCACATATTTCGCGCTCACGGTTTATTACGCCGTGGAGAACGAGAATTACATCACGGTGCCGTTTTTGCTGCTCTTCGTCATTGGTTATTGGTGCACCGGGCTGATGTCGTTGCTGCAGGGGCGATTTGGCGGTGCATCCGTACGGCCCACCACGCATACCAAGCCGTTTCCGGTCGGCGTGTAACCGGTCTTGGTTCCCTTCAATGCGGCGTCTTCACTCGCGTTCTAAAAGTTGTGGTTGCCGTGGCGGGGATCGTAGTCGAACTTGATCAGCCCATCCCGGTAATCGATCGATATGGTGAGCTGCCGAAGCACGGTGCTCCCCAGAAAGCCGGAAATCTCCAGACCAGCGCCTCTGCTCATTGTGGAGGTATCGAGGGAAAACAGATCATTGTTCTGTTGCTGGATGCCGGCGAACTGGAATAACACCGCCTCGCTGAATGAGACCTTGGCAACGTCGCCACTCAATCCCCGGACGCTGCCCGGATCGCCTCCGTGAATCTTTGTGACAGCGCGCGCGGCCTCCGGCGAGATAGCGGAGCTGAATGCCCCGGTATCCACCAGAAAAAGGCGCGCGGCTTTCCCGTTTAGACGGGTTGGAATGATGATGTCGTGTCCAGCGCGAAAGAACGGGGAATAATCTTTCATCGGGGGACTAATATAGCGGTCCTGCGGCTGCGCGGGTGCCGTGCCGGCCGGGCCCCCAATCTGGCTTCCGCCGTCGGTACTGAGGGTCGTTGCGACTGTGCCGCTGCTGTCGGTGGGCCGGGGAGGGAGTTGAGAAAGAAGAAACTTCCGCATGGGATAGTCGAGCGTAACCAGGTAGCTGCTGAATACGTCCGTCCCAATAAGACCATCCATGCTGAGGATATCTTTGCGATCGGTGATTTGTACCATGCAGTCGCGAAACTCAAGCGAGCCCATCCGGATAGAGTCGACGTGGGCGACGTATGCGCCTTGGGGTCCTTGGTCTCCCACGCCGCCCATTTGGAATCGGGCAATCGGTTTCAATCCGGCCCGTTCCGCAATGGCGCGGTTGATGATCAGGCCTGACGCGCCTGTATCCACTCCCAGCATCGTTGCATTGTTGTTGAAAAGCACATGAAGTCCCCAGGTCTGAATGCGCGTGCTGTTTCCCTGCGAGAGGATCGGGACCAAGGGCAATTCTGTGGATGTGAGATTGGAAGCGACGTGGCAAGTTTGGTCGGCATTACTCGCCCAGTTCACGAGATTGGCAAGGCCGCGCTCCGATCTGGCGCGCTCTTCGGGATCCATCCCATTGGCGGATGCGAGAAATTGCTTCTGTTGATCGATGCGCTGCGAAAGTGGGAGAGTTCCGAACCACGTCTGGCGAATATCGATATCGTAAGGATCGAGCGCGTGGGCAACTCCGATGGCGCGGCGCTCGGAAGCATACATGGAGTTGAGGCGAAAAATTCGGGCGCGCATGAGATAGAGCCGGGCATTGCAAGGGTCGATCCGGAAGGCCTGGTCAGCCGTTCCAGCGGCTTCGGCAATCTTGCCTTGTCGATATTCGACCTCGGCAGATGCTGTCAGCAGCGCAACAGACGTGGGCGCCAGGGCGAGTTCGGAGCTAATCGTGGTGGATGCGTCTTCAACTTTCTGTTCGCGAAGGAGGGACCGGACCAGTCCGGCGATTAGCGCGGCATCATGCGGCGACTTGGCAAGCGCCTCACGATAGAGTTTCTCGGCCTCGTTTGCTTTGCCCGCCAGATACGCTTTTTCTGCAGCAGAAGGTTCGTGAGCGGGAACGACGTGGCAATGAAGATCTTCGCCACTGGCACGGAGCGAGCCGGCAGTCATCGAAACGGCAATCATGACGGACACGCAGATTGCCAAGCATTGACGCATACACACAACAACACTCCCTTAAGAAGATACGGCCGGCCCAAACGATCAAGATCCGAGCAGGCGCCAATAATGTACAACGAGGTCTTGCCTAAAACAAATATGGGGGTTCTCAAGGCTGCACACGGTATGAGCCTTGGAATCATCATTCTTCGGCAACGACAAGCGCCGAGTTGACTTCTGGCCTTCGCTTGACCGCTCGTTTACAATCCAGTCGCTGAACGTTCTCACCCGGCTTATCTTGGCTATCTCGGCAAGAGTCCCTCAGTTGAGGATGAGAATGTTCGAAGGAGGAGGCGATGCTGAGCTGCCGCAGAATTCTCCACACCGTCGTCGTCGCGGTTGTACCGGTATTAATTCTGAGTTGTGGGGGTGCCCATGACTCCGACGAATACTTTGTTCTCGTCTCGGCAAACCTACAAGTCCCTTACTGGAAGGCCGCCGGGGCGGGATTCTCCAACGCCTCCACGCAGATGAAAGTGCGCTCCGATTTCATGGGGCCGCAAAATTATGATCCGAAGGCGGAGCGCGATGCCGTGGATCAGGCGGTGCAGAAGAAAGCGACTGGGATCCTGCTCGGCGTGACCGACCCGGCGCTGCTGAAAGACAGCATCGATAAGGCCGTGGCTGCCGGAATACCCGTGATCACCATTGATTCGGATGCTCCCTCGAGCAAGCGGCTTTTTTTCATCGGCACCAATAACTATCAGGCGGGATTCACGGGCGGGCAGCGGTTGGCGCAGGAACTCAAGGGCAAAGGCAATGTTGTGGTATTCAGCATGCCCGATCAGTCGAATCTGCAAGAACGGCTGCGCGGATACAAAGAGGCGCTGGCTAAAACGCCCGGCATCAAGATTACTCGCGTCGTTGATATTCAAGGCGATCCTCGCATCGCATTCGATACGGCGACGCAGATCATCGGCAAGGAGCGCGACAAGGTTGACGGCTTCGTCTGCCTGGAAGCGCAATCGGGAAAAGAAGTGGCGGGCGTGCTGAACAGCTATCACGTGGCCGGAAAAGTGGTGATCGCGATGGACACGGATCAGGAGACGCTCGACTGGATTCAGAAGGGCGTAATCGCGGCCACCATCGCGCAGAAACCTTACACCATGGCTCTGGTGGGCATGCAGATGCTCGACATGCTTTATCATCATAAGCCGTCATCGTTGGACACCGATTGGTCCAAGGACAGCTTTGCCCCGATTCCGAGCTTCGTGGACACCGGTTCGGGGCTCATCGACAAAAGCAACGTCGACGCGTTTATGCAGGCAGGGAAAAACCTGAGTTCGGCCCCGAAGTAGATCTCGGGAATTGAGAAATTGTGCAATTTGGTAATTGAGTAATTGAAAACCAGTTTTTTCCTGTTCAATTGCCCAATGGCTAAATTACCCAATTTCTACGAAATATATTCCCGGATGTACTCGTCCGTGGTGTGCGCTAGTTGCCGCACGTCCCCGTCAAAAATGACTTTGCCATCGCGAAGAATCAGGAAACTCATCGGCACATCGCAATACTGACCGCGCGGAAGAGAGCGCATCTGGTTGGTCTGCGGGTCGAACTGATGCGTAGCCATGGCGAAAGCGTCCTGCAGGCGATGAGTCACCAGCAAGGAACTGGTTTTGTAGACGTCGCGCTGCTTCATAATCAGTTCGATGATGGTGTTGGAGGTGATCGGATCGAGACCGCCAGTAGGCGAGTCGTAAAGGATCACTTCTGGCTGCGTGATGATAGCTCGCGCAATCGCCACCCGTCGCCGCATGCCTCCAGAAAGCTCCGAAGGAAATTTATCGATGGTCTGTTCCAACTCGACAAACTGCAGCACTTCGCGCACGCGACGTTCAATGTCCGGAGTCTCAACGCCGTGTTCCTCGATCAGGCGGTAAGCTACGTTCTCACGGACGGCGAGCGAGTCGAACAGTGCGCTTTCCTGAAAGACGATTCCGACCTTGGCGCGCAAAGCGAACAGGTCTTCCTCGCGCGTCTGGGTCACGTCGTTGCCCAGCACCAGGATTCGTCCGGAATCTGGCTTAATCAGGCCTAAAGCAAGTTTCAAGATCGTACTCTTCCCGGAGCCGGCAACCCCGAACAAGGCTTTCGTCTCGCCGAAAGGCAGGCAGAACGATATCCCGCGCAGTACCTGATTCTCCTCGAACGCAAGATGCACATCCTGGAACTCGATGGCATAAGCGGCCCCATCGTGGCCGGCGTTCGAAGCGGAGTCGAGAGGCAAGGTGGGTGCGGACATGCGGCTATTTGTAGGACAGCACGTTCATCAGGAATTGAGTGACAAAAAGGTCGGTTACGACGATCAAAACCGAGGCCGCCACTACGGCCTGCGTCGTCGCGCGCCCTACTCCCTGCGTGCCTCCGCGTGCCGTCATCCCATAGAAGCAGCCCACGGTGGAGATGATGAAGCCGAACATCACCGGCTTGACCAGCCCCATGAAGACATCCTGAAACACCAGCGACTGCCACGCGTTGCTCCAGTACTGGCGGGCGTCGAGGTTCAGAAGAATTTTGGACACGACCAATCCGCCGGCAAGGCCGACAAAGTCGGACAGAACAGTCAGGAAAAATAACATGAAAACGGTAGATACCACGCGGGGCGCAACCAGTTTTTTCATGGGGTCGGTGCCCAGCGCTCGCATGGCATCGATCTGTTCCGTCACTACCATGGAGCCGAGTTCGCTGGCCATCCCAGACGCGTTGCGGCCCGCCACCATCAAGCCGGTGAGCACCGGGCCTAGTTCCCGCACCATCGAGAGCGAAACCAGCTGCCCGATCAAAGTAATGGAACCGAAGCGCTGCAACGTGTTCGCGCTCTGCACCGCTAGCACGGCGCCAGTGAAGAAGCCGGTGAGGACGACGATCGGCAGAGAGCCGACTCCGATCAGGTCCGCCTGCTGAATCATGTCCGCGAAATATAGGGGCTTACGAAACAGGTTGGCCACGGACTGCGCCGTCATCACGGTGTAATCCTGGACCGCCAGGACTTTCTGTTTGGCGAACTCCGTGGGCGACGTCAGTTCCATGCGATTCGGAAGGCCGGGGCGATCGCGTGCGCGACGCACAGCTTGACCGAACTATAGCAGAGAAAGCTGTCAGCGATCAGCTGTCAGCTTTGAGCTCTCAGGTCTAAGTTTCAACATTTCTACGGCTGGAGAGAGGCGCACATAAATAAAGATGCACCCGATAAAGAAATGCACCCGATAAAGAAATGCATCCGAAAAAGAAACGTACGCGAACGAACTCCCCCAAGGATGTCATCTCGAGCAACGCGAGGGATCTTGGTTTTGACTGACAGCTAATAGCTGACAGCTCTCAGCTGTTCCTAGGCTATCCGCCCCTTCTTCTTTATCTCGATATTGAGCCGACGGATTTTCTGGTTCAGGGTGGAGAGCGGCACGTGGAAACGCTCGGCAGCTTCGGTTTGGTTCCAGTTGCAGCGTTCCAGCATATCGGTGATGACGCGACGCTCCACGTCCTCAACGATTTCGAATAAAGACGCGTCGGATGGCGGGTCGTGCAACGTAAGCGAGGAACCCCGACCCATCATGGACTCGGGCAGCAGATCCATGCTGATCTCCGGCCCGGACGAGAGCACGACGGCGCGTTCAATCACATTTTCGAGTTCCCGAACATTGCCCGGCCAGGAATAAGCCATCAGAGGCCGCAGCGCTTCTGGAGTGATGCGCGGCGCGAGCCGTCCGTTTTCTTCGGCGTACTTCTTCAGGAAGAACTCCACCAGCAGCGGAATGTCCTCCTTGCGCTGGCGCAGCGGCGGGAGTTCGACAGTAATGACGTTCAGCCGGTAGAAAAGGTCTTCGCGGAAGCGGCCCTCGCGCACCATATGGCGCAAGTCGATGTTGGTAGCGGCGATAATGCGCACGTCGACTTGGAGCTCCGAAATTCCCCCCAGATGCATGAAGCGGCGATCCTGCAGCACGCGCAGGATTTTGGCCTGCGTCTCCAGGCCCATCGTGGCGATCTCATCCAAGAAGAGCGTACCTTTGTCGGCGACCTCGAACAGGCCTTTTTTTGAAGCAATAGCGCTGGTGAACGCTCCCTTGACGTGCCCGAACAGAGTCGATTCCAGTAAATCCGTCGGCATGGAGCCGGTGTTCACCGGGACGAAGGGTTTATCGCGCCGCGGAGAGTTCAAGTGGATCGCCTTCGCGATTACTTCCTTGCCGGTACCGCTTTCGCCCTGCAAGAGCACGGTAGAGCGGCTGTTCGCAACCTGCGCGACTAAATCAAAAATCTTCAGCATGGGCTCGCTCTTGCCCACGATATTTTCAAAGTTGTAACGCTGTTTGAGCGCCCGCTTGAGCTGGATGTTCTCTTCTTCTGCCCGCCGCCAACCGACTGCGGCGCGGACGTCGGCGAGAAGTTTTTCGTTGTCCCAGGGCTTCTGTACGAAATTCGCCGCGCCTGACTGCATGGCCCGAACTGCATTTTCCACTGTGCCAAAGGCGGTAATCATGATAACGGGCAGCCGCGAGTCGTGGGAACGAATCTCGGACAGAATTTCCATCCCGTTGCGCCCCGGCAATGTTAAATCGAGCAGCACCAGGTCAAATGGACGGTCTGCCATTTGCGAGAGACCATCTTCGCCCGTGACCGCAGTCTCGACTTCGAAGCCTTCCATTTCGAGCAGGGTCTGCAAGGACTCGCGAATCTCTGCCTCGTCGTCAATAATGAGCACGGATCCTGTCGGCGACGGGTTCCCGTTTACCGTGCCGCTGGTGATGACTGCTGCTTCAGACATGAACTCCCTTCCTGCTCATGGGGAAGTCCAGAGCAAAGGTTGTCCCGGATCCCGGATTGCTCTCTACGCGAATCTTGCCCGCATGCTCCTGGATGATTCCATAAGTGACGGACAGTCCTAATCCTGTGCCTCGCTTCTGACCTTCCTTTGGTGCTGTCTTGGTGGTGAAAAACGGGTCGTAAATGCGCTGGATATGTTCCGGCGCGATGCCCGATCCAGTATCGGAAACTCTTACGCTGACTATCTCGCCATTCGCGGTCGCCACGTTTAACTTGCCTCCGCCCGGCATCGCATCCTTGGCGTTGAGGAATAAGTTCAGGAAGACTTGCTGCAGTCGTCCCGGATTTCCCTGGATTGGAGAAATCCCCGCCGTCAAGTCGGATTGGACCTGGATCTTGGCAATCTTGAACTGGTGCTCAAGCAGCGCAAGCGTGTCGGTGATGACTTTGTTGATGTCGACGTCGGCGAATTCGGTGCCGCTGGTACGCGAGAAGTTCAGCAGATTGCTGACGATTTCCGAAGCCCGGAAAGTTTGCCGCGTAATCTTTTCGAGCAACCCCGACTTTTGCGGATCGCCCTGCAGTTGTTTGGCGAGCATTTGCGTGTAGGACGAAATCACCGCCAGTGGCGTGTTCACTTCGTGCGCCACGCCGGCCGCGAGCAGACCGATGGACGAGAGTTTGTCGGCTTGCGAAAGCTGGCCTTCGAGCTCGACGCGTTCGGTAATGTCGTCCATGATCACGAGCCGACCGATCACCTGGAATGTGCGCGTCACCAGCGGTGCGATCGCCACGTTGACGGTGCGGGTTTCACCTGCCGGTGTTTGCAGGCGGAACTTGTACAGATTGTTGATGCCGGCATTCTGCCGTACGCGATAGAACTCTTCGACAAATTCCGTCGGGAAAACCGTGCGAACAGGTTGAGTGAGAGCCTGCCAGCGCGGCAGCGCATACATGACTTCCATCTGCGCGTTCCAGCTCTCGATGCGATCTTCCATATCGAGCGCCATGACGCCCACGTTGATGGACTCCACGATGTTTTCGTTGAAGTCCTTCAGACGCTCGTATTCCGCCACCTTCTGCTGCAAAGACGCATAGAGCCGACTATTCTGAATCGCGATTCCCAGATAGCCGCCGAGAGTTTCGAGCAACTCCATATCTTCGCTGGAAAGATAGTCGCCCTTGGTGGTCTTTCCCAAGCCGAGCACGGCAACGGTTTTCTGCTGAGCGCGGCAGGGAATGTAGTAATTCAAGTCGAGACGAGCGATGGCATCCTGCGATCCTGCGGTCTCGCGCGGCACCTGGTGCGTGTTTTCGAAGAACATGTGACCGGCGGGTTCGGGTCGCGGTGCGCTCAGGAAGGTGAGATCGAGCTTGCCCATCGGATTCATGCCTACGGATTTGGAGAGGACGAACGGTTCCGCCTCCTCGCCCGAGGGCAGGAAAATTGCGATGCGGTCCACGGCTAAGGTGCGCGAAAGGCGGTCGAGGACGGCAGAGAGAAGCGCGTTCAAATCCATCTCAGAACCGAGCTCGCGGCCAAATTCAATCAGCGTACGACGATAGTCATACACCGTTCGGTAGAAGGCCTGATCGACGTGGTCCTGAATCCATTTGCGCACCGGGTCAAACAGCAGCGCGGTCACGACCACCGCCAGGATCAATGACACGGGTCCTCTGCCCGGCTGCCGCATCTGGACCAGCGTGGCCACGCCGGCGACCAGCGCGAAATACATTCCTACCACCGTCGCGGCCGCCAAGGTGTAAACCACGCCACGCTTGAAGATCAGATCAACGTCCATCAGACGGTAGCGGAAAATGGCGTAGCCGAAGGTAAGCGGCAGCAAACCGAGCGACAATACGGACAGCTTCATCCCCGTGTCGGGCAGCGAACCCATCAGATAGGGAATCACGTAGAACAGAGTGTAAGGAACGATCGCGAGAATGGTTCCGCGCGTCACCCACTTCAGTTGCTGGCGCAGGATAGTCGTGCGGGCGAGACGATAGCTGTCCCAGAGGACAGCCGCCGCCACCACGAAAAGCAGCGCCCCATAGGCCATTTCCTGGCGGTCCATATCCCACCGTAGATGGCCACTCGCCTGCGCCAGGCGTAAGGCCATGATGTGCCGTCCCAGAAGCGCGACACCAGGTAGGTACGCCAGGGCCAGCAACCACGGACGCTGACGAACAAATTGCCGCCTCTCGGGAAACGTCAGAACAAAATGCAGGAACAAAGCCGGCTGCAAGACCCAGGCGACGATGTTGCACCAGTAGATGGTCCAATCGAAGTCGTTCAGCTTGCCGGTGTATTTGAACGAATAAGCGACGAACGATACCAGGCAGAAAATATAGAAGTGCGTGGAACCGGGCGCTGTCCACCGTCGCAGCAGTACGTAAACGCCGATGCAAAAATAAATCAGAGCGATCAGGCGCAGCCAATTATTCAGCGAGCGATCTGCTGGAACCAGAATGACGTTGGAATCAAGCGTTACTGACTGGCGAACCAGCGAATAAGTTGCCTTCGACCAGACGCCAGTGTTGTAGAGCTGCCGCACTAGCCCTGGAGTGGTCTTAATTTCCTGGCCGTTGACGGCGAATAACTGGTCGTCGATCTTGATGCCCGCTTTTGCCCCGGGTCCGGCGGGATCCACACGATCGGCTACGAGGCGACCGTTGTGCTCCACCCACCACACGCCATCGTCAGGAACCGCGGAGTCGCGTTCCTTCTCCAAATTGAAGCCGGCAAAAACCACTGCGGCAACTGTCAGCAGGAACAGAAGGATCGCGACAAATCGAGCTTGGCTTTCCCGATTCATGGTTTTCGATACTGGCCCCGGACCGTTAGGAGACTGCGAAGGCGTGGGAGAGGCATCCCGTTGATCATGGATTAGCAACTTCGCTGCCACGCCGCGCTCCCATTCCGGGACAGTTAAGTCCCGTAGATAACGCCACTTCCAAAATTATAGATGCATTTTCAAACGGTAACTATGTATTTTGGGATGTTTCTGTGAGATTCCGTATCCGTAGGATCTGGACGTTACACCTTAACTTAACCGGCCTTGGCACTGTTCTTGGAAGTTTCGGGCGGGTCTTCGTCCCACTCAAAGGAAAGGGCGCGGGATGTAGTCTCGATGGGCTCAAGTTCTGGAATGTCTTCGGCGACAGACGCCCCCAACTCCGCGAATTTCCGCGCGGAAACCAGCACGCGATTCTCCAGCGATCCAACTGCCTGGTTATAGGCTTCGACAGCGCGGTCCAAGTTGGTTCCGACGCCGGTAATGTGGCCGGCGAGTTTGCGCAAGCGGTCGTGCAGCTCTTTGCCTAGAACGCTGATTTGCTGTGCGTTGCGCGCGAGCTTCTCCTGATTCCATCCATAGGCGACGGCCTTCAGCAGCGCGATCAATGTCGTGGGCGATGCCGGAATCACGCGCTGGAGAACGCCCTGTTCGATCAGACCGGGGTCCTGCTCGAGCGCGGCGCTGAAAAAGGTTTCGCCGGGCAAGAACATCACCACGAACTCCGGCGTGGCTTCGAATTGCTCCCAATAATTTTTGCCGCTCAGCGTCTTCATGTGATCGCGCACCTGCCGCGCGTGATTGGCAAGACACGCACGGCGCGCTTCTTCGTCTGTCGTTTCGAAGGCGTCGAGAAATGCTTGCAGAGGAGTTTTCGCGTCGACCACAACGTTTTTGCCGCCCGGCAACTTCACGACGAGATCCGGGCGCAGACGGCCAGTTTCGCCGGTTATAGTCTCCTGTTCGGCGAAGTCGCAATAAGGCAGCATGCCAGCGATCTCGACCACGCGCCGCAACTGGATTTCCCCCCACCGTCCGCGCACGTTCGGAGTCCGCAGGGCGCGGACCAGATTTCCAGTCTCCGACTGCAATTCCTTTTGCGTTGTGATCAGCGACTGAACCTGGGCCTTCAGATCGCCATAAGCCTCGCCACGCGCGACCTCCATCTGCTGGATCTGCGCGTCCACTTTGCTCAGCGACTCGCGCACGGGAGTGACCAGATCCGCAACCGCTTTCTGGCGCGCGTCGAGATCGCCTTTGGCTTCACTCTGAAAACGCTTCAAGGTCTCCTGGGCGATCTGCAGGAAGGATGAATTGTTGCTCTTCAGTGCATCCGCAGCCAGAGCCTTGAAGGCATTCTGCAAGTCCGCGGCCGCGCGATCCCCAGCCTTGGTCAGCAACTCGATCTTTTCGTTGCTGGTCTTTCGTTCCGATTCCAGAGCGGATTCTAATCGTGCGCGGCTCTGGAGCAGTTCCCGCTGATCCTGCATAAGCCGCGCCAGATCAGCCTTTGCAGCCGCTAATTCCTTGTCCGTCAAGGACAACCGAGCCTGCAGCCCGACCGGACGCGAACGCAGCGCCAGCCATGCAAGCAGCACACCAAACACGGCTCCGAACAACAGGCCAATGCCCCCGTTGATCCCTAGTTCCATAGACACCGGTAACTACTCGCTCTCATGTCCACCCTCTAGCCTAGCACCAGCCATAAAGTTTGCGCCTCTACCGTGGAAATCCAAAACGGTTCGCGCGGCACAGCTTCCTCCGGGGTGGCTGGCGGGCAAGGTTCATGTCCAGACTGACGAAAAGAGCCGCCAGATTGTCGCTGGCATTCGCGCTGGTTATGGGGGCCCCAATGGGCGCCGCAATTGTGCGGCCCGCGGCCTGGCCGGTCGCTTCTTCAGCGGAACAACCCGCAGCCCCAGGCGCCGCCGCTCACCAATACACTTTAACGCCAGCAACCGCGAAAGCATCCTACGTAACGGTTGATGATGAAGATCTTCAGATGGAAAAGCGGCTGCTGACATTAGCCAACCAGTCTCGCCGGCAAGCTGGAGCGCCGCCCCTCACGATGGATGCGGGACTTTCGCAAGCCGCTCGCATTCACGCCCAGGCCATGCTGCAAGCGCGCCGGCTTTCGCATCAATTCGACGGCGAGCCCTCCCTCCCTCAACGTCTCGCGACGGCCACGCGGCTCCAACTGGAGCAGGAGGGAGAAAACGTCGCGCTCGATTACGATGCCGAGCATGGGCATGAACACCTGATGCTTTCACCCCCGCATCGCGCCAACCTGCTCAATCCAGCCTACAACGTCGTAGGAGTGGGAGTGGTTCGCGGCGGAAACCAGATTTATATTGTGCAGGATTTTGGCAGCGCTCTCCCCAACTATTCTCTCGCGGAAGTGAAACAGCGCGTTGCGACGGCCGTGAATCAGATGCGTCGCCAAGCCAGCCGTCCCGAATTGGAGCGGAGCGATTGGCGCGAAGCCGACGCCTCTGCCTGCTCCATGGCGCAAGCCGACAAACTCGGAATGCCGGCGGATAGCAAGCCTGCCGAACGCTTCACCGTTCTGACCTACACCAGTCTGCATCCGCAGGTATTGCCCGGCGGAGCAGCGCACGCCGTCGCCGGCCGCGACCTGCGCAGTTTCTCGATTGGCGTTTGCCATGCCCGCACTCCCACATATCCCACGGGAGTGTACTGGGTAGTGCTGGCGTTGGAGTGAGACCGAGAATGCGGCACCATTATGTGGCTCAGCATCCATGCCTCGCCGCTCACAGCAAGGCCAAAGAAGAGTTGAACGCTTTTCATGCAAGAGTAACCTTCGGCCAAGAGTCTGTTCACGACCAGGCGACGATGCCAAAGCCTTAAACCGTCGAGATCGCAAAGAAACGGCATTTCTTGGAGATCTCTGCGTCTTCACTTCGGGATCTCAGCGGTCAAGAGCTTACCTCCATTCGAGATAAGCCGAATTTTCCACGCCACACACGCAGCACGCGATCTTCCTTCCCTGCTGACCTAACTCGTATTCTAGAAATTGGTACGGGAATGAATCGAGAACTTGGCTCGGGGAAAGTCAAAGGCCGCGGGCGGGGCGCCCGCGCCACATATGAATTACTAGCTGCGCTCGCGAGTCTCCCTTTGCAAAGAACTGTAAATTCGATGGCTTTTTTCCCGCGCATCAGCCAAGCTGAAGCTACGTTGCCAGTTTGGTCAGGAGCCGGTTGGCCCGATTGACGCGCGATCCTGGTGTATCCTTCCATAACGGCCTTTCACAACTGGCGTTTCGCAGCGGCGCATGCGATCACTCGGAGTTTTTAAAATCATGATTCGCGGTGGGGTCTCTTTCTCTTTTGCCGACGCACTAATTCTGGGATGTGCTCTGCTGGCGTATCCGCTGGCAGCCACCCCGCAGCGCCACGGCGGCAGCATCACCGGAGGCAGCGGCCTTTCTGGAAATAGCCGTCCTACCGGAGTCAAAGAAGACGACACTCTTAAAGATTTTCACCAGGCCATGGCGGTGCAGGCCACCAGCCAACAGACGGCGGAGTTTCAGGCGGCGATAAAAAGTACGGCGGACGCGAAGACCCAGCTTCAAGGATTGCTCGAACAACTGCACAAGGACGACAGATCGGCGGAATCCGTTCCTCGCGAACCGGTAGACCAGGCACTGGAAAATGCGCGAACCGCGAACAAGAAATTCCAACAAGGATTTTCCCCCGCGCAGAAATCCGGCCTCAGGGATATCGCCAAGAGACTGGCCAAAGCGGACTCCGATCTGGAACAAGAAGAAAAGAAGCTCGATCAGAGCTTGGTAATGAAGGTTGCCGGTTCTGAAGTTGCGGCGCGCGCCGAAAGTCTCGGTAAGGCTTTAACGGACTTCCACAACCAACAACTCGCGCTCGGAAGGGAGATGAGCATCACCCTGGCCAATGGCCAGGATCTGGCCTTCAATCTTCCCCCGGCGAGTCATCCGGTCAGCATCGCAAATCAGCCGATCGCGATCCCGGTTTCGGGTGAAATGACTCAGATCTCGGCACAGGGCGGGCAGCGCACATTCAAACTTGAGATGACCGCCAATTTAACCGACCTGCAACAAAATATTACCGAACTCCTGCGGGCCCAGCTCGACACCTCAGACAACTGTGGCCAGCGGGTCGCGATACAACAGGCTACGCTTGCGCCCTCGACTCCTGCCGGCCTCCTGATCGTCAAGTTGCATTTTGAGCGCTGGACCTGCGCGCAAATGTTTGGCAAGCAAACGTCGAATGAACTGGTGGAAGGGGACGGTACGGTTGAAATCAAATTGACTGCCTCCGTGGAAAAGGCGGGCACATCGGCGGACACATCATCGGCCAGATTAAAGATCACGGCCGCGTTCGGGCGCATCGACGCCACTGGCATGATGGGCGAAGCCCTGCGCTCCGGATCCCTCGGCGAAAATTTGCGAAGTACGGTCGCCCAGTCGGTTCTAACGGCGGCGCAAACGGGTTCCAATTTTAAAACAACCTTACCGCCGGCGGTGCAGAATTCCGCAGTGCTGCAAACCGCCAGGTTTCAGGACACCGGCGTCGGCACACTGACTATTCTGCTGGACGGTCAGCTCGAAATCTCCAACGAGCAGGCAGATGCATTGGCCAGTCAGCTCAATCAAGCCTTGTCGGCCCAGGGAACACCCCTGCGATAGGCTTCCGACCATTGGGTCAGGAGTTCTCTGTGCTACTCTGACCCTGCCCCTTCGTCTCCGATTCCCTCCATGGGATCTTCAGCACAAGTTCGCTTGCCTCAGACCGCCCCGAACCGCGTCCGCATTGGCACGGCGGGATGGTCTTACAAAGACTGGGAGGGGATCTTTTATCCCTCGGGCATGCAGCACCGCAAGATGCATCCGCTGGAATATCTGGCTCGCTTCTTCGATACTACCGAAATCAACACGTCGTTTTACGGTCCGATCAAGGCCCAATTAGCCAAAGTCTGGTGCCGCAAAGTTGCGGCGGTGAATCCCGACTTTTTGTTTACCGCCAAGCTCTATCGCGCCTTCACGCATTCACCCAATGCGGTCATGGAGCCCACATCCGCCGCCAGCATCCGTCCCACCGACGAAGACGAATTCCGCACCCGCGAGGGCCTGGACGTGCTGGCCGGCGAGGGGCGGCTGGGCGCGCTCCTCATCCAGTTCCCGGTCTCGTTCAAGAATACTTCGCTGAACCGGGAATATCTCGATCGCCTGCTGCGCCAGTTCATTGAATACCCGTGTGTGGTCGAAGTGCGCGACTCTAGTTGGGACAATACCGACACCCTGGCGGCCTTCGCGCAAAAAAACGTCGCCTTCTGCAATATCGATCAGCCCGTAATGGGACGCTCCCTCGCCCCCACCGAACACGTGACCGCACCGATCGCCTACATTCGCCTGCACGGACGAAACTACGATCAGTGGTTCGATTCCGATAATCGCAACGACCGCTACAACTATCTCTACAACGAACGAGAACTGGAAGGCTGGAAAGAACGAATCGAAAACGTCGCGGAGAAGGCGCAGACAACCTACGTGATCACCAACAACCATTTTGAAAGCAAAGCCGGGGTCAATGCGCTGGAGTTAAAGGCTATGGTTACCAGAAAGCGAGTCGCCGCCCCGCCCACCCTGGTGCGGAAATATCCCGAACTGAGAAGATTCGCCGACCCCACCGAAGATCCCGATGGTGCGAATCAGCTTTCCCTACTGCCCTGAAATGACGCGGAAAACGAGCATCGGGTCGGGTGCCCCATGTCTCACGGATCATGTCTCACGGATTTTGTGAGGCACGGGGATTTCGCCTGAACCGCCATTAAACGGCCCGGTTCCCGCAAAGAAAAATGTGCGACCCACCGTGGAATAGCGGCTCTTCAGGTCCGCCTAAAAAAAGGAACCACAGTGGGCTCTTAACCCCTGACCGACCGGCCTTGATTTCACCACGTCAGCAACCCCGTGGGTGCGCCGTCCTTTGCTGTATTTGAGAAAGCGGAGTTACAGCGACCTCAGAAAGGCCAGCAATGCGTTTTGATCGGATGGCTTTAGCCTCAGAAACCTCTCAGTCACTTCCGAGGATTCTCCCTTGTGACGGCGGATTGCGCTGTCGAGTTGGACCGAGTTGCCATCATGCATCAGACGCGAGCGTACCCGTAGTCCCCAAAGAGGAGCGGTCCTGACCTTGTTGCGCGCGCACAAAGTGTCGCGCAACAGATTGGGGTTTTTCTCTCCCTCGGCAAGAGCGGTCTGGTAGCTTTCGCTGCACTCGTCTTCGGTTTTTCCGTGCGCATCTGTCGCTGCCGCGGCGGCCGTTTTCTCTTCGCGGAAGCGCTTCTCGACGCGCTCACGGCCAAAATGTTCGACCAGCGCAATCGCGATTCCGTCTCCGGTGCCGATGTTGTGTAGAAGAAAGTCGCTGTAAGGATGAATCGTCCGGTTCTCAAGCGCGTCCAGATGCAAGCCAGGGCCTGCAGGACTCCCCGGGCTTTTTCCGGTCACGATGGTTTCGACGTGGCAGCTTGCGCAGCCGATCTTGCTGAACAGCTCCGCGCCGCGTTTCACATCCGAATTAGCGGCGGCCGCTTCATCTCGCGCGGGCGCCTTCAGCGAACGCATAAAGCTGGCAAAGTGATCGATATCTTCCAGATTGTTGTCAGTCGGGTCGGGCAAACTGTTGGGCTCAGTAATCTTAGTTGGATCGTTGTTCGGAACCGATGTCGTCACCGGTGGATTACAGATTGTGGTCACTTCCGTCTTCTGCAGCCCGTTCGTGATTCCCATCTCGTTCAAGTATGCGTCGGCGGCGAATGCCAGCAGGCTGGCATGTTGGTCTTTCCAGCCGAAGCGTCCGATGCGGTCGCGGCCTTCGCTTTCCGGGACGGGTACCTTCACGGCTTGTCCGCAGATCTTTCCCTGCGAGGCCTGGCATTGATGTTTACGAATCTTCAACAGAGTCTCGTCGGAGATCGCTTCCACGTAGCCGTCGCCCAGTATGTTCGTTGCGAGTCGGGTAGTCAGCACCGTCTCTGCTGCCGGGACGTGTTCCTGGATCTCAGCACAGATCGCCCGGTCGTTTACTAGTGTTCTATCCTGGATCACCTCAGACCCGTGGTTGATGGGAATCCGAGGGTTCTGAAACTGCCCATGTGCGTCCAGGTGTCCAACGCGCAGCTCGGTGACCTGGCTGGCGGCGCCGCTGACTGGGGTCTGGTGACATTCGCGGCAAGATTGAGCGTTGTAGAGCGGCCCCAGTCCATCGGGAGCGATGTGTTCGATTTCCTCGAAGAACTTCTGGTCGGCCTTACGCCGGTCGGGATCGGAAAACCCGTTGCTCAGGTCATCGAATCCAGTAAGCGCCTCGGGCGGCCGAGCGGGCGCCTGCCCGCCAGAATGGACCGCGAGGCCAAGCAGAAGAGCAACTGAAAGAACGAGTAACAACGCCGCAGGCTTCATCAAACCCTCCTTCGAGACCAAAGCCCTCGGTTAATACTACGTCCGGAGTCAACAATTCTTCCGAGAAACTGCTCCTAGGATGGCGCTATGGAACCTTCCGATGCTGTCCTTTCGTGATGCTGCAGTCTCCACCGCCAAGCGTAATCATTAATCAGGCTTTGCCAAACTATGGAATGCCCTCATTGCCACAGGCAAACAAGCCTTCAATCCAAGAATTGCGGATCCTGCGGCAGTGTCATTCCGCCCGCTCAGTATTTGCTTGAGGAAGCAGGCGTAATCGAGCCCGTGACCTCCGCCCCAAGCGCACCGTCCAAACCCGTGCGGGGAGAGCAGAAAGACGAATCTTTTTACCGAATGGCAACCCTGGGCGATCGCTTGATCGCTTTTGCCCTCGACAGCACCTTCCTGTTCGGCGTGTTTGCCATCGTGGACGCCTGGGCCTTCATGCGCTGGGGCATTGTCGACGGACCAGAACTGAAGTTGACCCTGGCCGCACTCCTCATTGCCGAATCCCTGAATCTCGCGGTTTTCTTTCTCTATCTCTGGCTTCTGGAAGCGGCCTTTGGCGCTACCCTGGGGAAAGCGATGGTCGGCATCCGCGTTATCCGCACGACGGAGACCGACCGCAACCCGCTCGCGATTCTCGCCATCCGCAATCTCCTCCGCCTCGTGGACGGGCTGGGCTTCTACCTGGTAGGTGCCGCGGTTGCAGGTTGCTCCAGCTTTCGCCGCCGCCTTGGAGACATTTGCGCAGGCACGGTCGTGATCGAAGAAGACTTAGGTTCCTGGATGAAATTCGCCGCCATCGCGCTTTGGACGCTCGTTCTCGCGGCGGCCGTCTGGTCTGTCCCTCGCATCTGCCAGACCAACGCCGCGCTCCCGTCCCGTTACCTGAACCAGGTAATTGTCCAGGTAGGTCGAAGCGAAAACTCTGCTTACTTCACGGTCGCAAATCTCCACATAGAGATCCAGCTAACCTCCGGATCTGTCCGGTAAGCCGTCCGCCGAAACTCCCGCAGTTTCCGCCGCCCGCGTGGACGCAAATGTGCGTGGACGGAAATGCGTGCACGACCGTCGAAAGAGCGGCCCTTTCAGGGCCGCGTAAAAGCATCTGAAATCAGCCCGGGCTTTAGCCCCTGTGGCAGGCGGGTGGCCATCGCTGCTGATCGCGCCCGCGTCAGCAACACAGGGAATGCCCCGTCCTTCGCTGCACATTGGGTGAGCCTTCGGCCAGAATTGCATCCGCTAATCCATTGCGATAGACTCGCCCCGTCCGTTGAGGAGGCGTTTATGGCGCAGCATTCCTCTGACCTCATGCGACGGGCTTCCACCTTGTCACTCCTGTGGGGCGTCGCGCTGATCTGCTTGGGCATGTTAGCTGTGGCATCTCCGCTGCTCGCGGCGGTCGCCGTCAGCGTGCTCATCGCTTGGCTGATCGTTTTCGCGGGAGTAGTCCACCTCGTTGTCGCTTTTCATTCGCGTGAAGCTGGCAGCGTGATCTGGAGACTTCTGGTTGGGCTCGCCTATGTATGCTTCGGTGTTTATCTGATTGCGCGTCCCGTGCAGGGTGTGGCGTCGCTCACCTTGTTGCTGGCATCGCTGTTTCTGGTGGAGGGAATCTTTAACATCGTCCTGTTCTTCCGGGCTCCCTCTATCCTGCGATCCAGCTGGTTTCTTCTCGACGGTATCGTGACGCTCCTTCTGGGGCTCATGATCTACATGCAGTGGCCGTCGAGTTCCGCCTGGGCCATCGGCACCTTAGTGGGCGTAAGCCTCATCTTCAGCGGCGTTACGCGGGTGATGGTGTCTTTGGCAGTCCGTAAGGTCGCCGCGCCGGCGTCGCGGCCGACATCATTAGCGGCCTGAGAGGGAAGGGGCGGCGGCTGGCATCGCAGATGCTTCTCGCGGGGAGAGTTGTGCCCAGAGGAAAGAACCGAACGGAAAGGGGAGGAGCAGAACGTGGGAGGCTTGATTCCATTAACTGACGCGTCGCGTCGGCCCGTGCGCACACCTGTGTGTACCGCATTCATTATCCTCGTAAATTGCCTCGTTTTTCTGCTTGAGTTGGCGCGCGGTGAAGCGTTCGTCACGCAGTGGTCGTTGGTTCCAGCGCAAATTACCTCCGGTCACCAATGGATCACGATTCTATCCGCGATGTTCATGCATGGGAGCTGGTCGCACATCATCGGCAACATGGTATTTCTCTGGGCATTTGGTCCCGAAATCGAAGATGCCATGGGCCGAGGCCGCTATCTTGTTTTCTATTTGTTGGGAGGACTGGCAGCGATGCTGGCCCAGGTCGCAGCCGATCCTCATTCCACCGTCCCCAACTTGGGCGCAAGTGGGGCCATTGCCGCGGTGATGGGCGCGTTCATCGTGACCTATCCTCGCGACCGCATCAAGTCGCTGTTGCTGATTTTCATCTTTGTGAAAGTCACATTCATACCAGCGGCGCTTTTGATTGGATTCTGGTTTCTAACGCAATTGGTGCATGCGGGCGCAGTGGCGCATGTGCAGACCGGAGGCGTGGCCTACCTGGCGCACGTCGGAGGCTTTATCTTCGGGGCCGTCACGGCTCGCTGGTTCGAACAGCAGCGCACCGCCCTCCAGGAAGCTGAATAACGAAGCTGAATAACTTCGTTCGGTGCGTGAAATTCGCTGTCGTTGCTGATGACGAGAAGTTACGCTGAGCCAACGCTCCATAAGGATTGGGGAACGCACGGTGCGATGGGACGGAGTTCGCTCAGGTGGTAATTTTTAAGAGGAAGGTCCCGTCGTCCCAAGTTCCCCTTGCGTTGTTTGCAAGAGCCCTGAGCGGAGCCGAAGGGGGCCGCATCGCTGCCCTGGTCGCGAATGTGTGCACCGCCGTGGAAGAGCGGCCCTTCAGGGCGGCGTAAGGCACATGGAATTAGCGCGGCTTTAGCCCTGTGGTGGGTGGCGGCAGTGGCTCTTGATCTCGCCGGCGCCAGCAAGACGGGGGATGCCTCCTCCTTTCGCTGGCCCAAGCCCTTTTCCACAGCCTTCCACAAAAAAATCCTTCCCTGGTGACGCACAACCTTGACCGAGGAGAAGGAACGCCCACAATTGAATCGTGCGCAACCGAATCAACAATAACCTCGCAGTTACAGGAAGATTCGCTTGGCGGAGAAGAGCGGATCGGGAACGGGGGAACGAACCGCTATCTCCTTATTCCGGAAGATTTTACCCGTAAGTCCCGCGTTCGCAACATTTTGCGAGATTCGGAATGATATATCAGATGAGTAAAGTGCAGCAGAATCAAGAATTTCGCGGCTCCGGCCCAAAAAAAATATCAAGGGGGATACTCGGCGTTTGGTCGCACCGGAGGGCTGGCGTCTTGTTTACGCGTCTCGCATCACGCTCCGACACCGGCATGATCGGCCGATCGCCTCTTGTTATGGCGCAGCGCAACATTCATGTAAACATCGCCCAGCGACGTCTCGAAGCAGATCATCAATGCTTCGGTATCTTCGCTGGTCTTGTCTCCCTCCTGCGCAGTAAGAAGGAGCGGGGGATGTACGCGGAAATGGAAGCCCTGGTCGTTGAGCGCGGAGATGGCGTTGCCCACGACTTGGTTTGCAAGTTCGAAGATGGTTTCCTTGATCAGCGCGTCCGACTCGGGCAGGGCGGCGCCCGCGTAATGGCTCGCAACCTTCACTGCCGTCTCGGGATCGAGATCGAGAATGATCCGGCCCTCAATGTCGCCCGTAAGCGCGATCATGCCCGCCACCCCTTTGCGGCGGTAGGCTTGCTCTTCCATGGTGAGGTTTCCCACCTTGGTCGAGCCTTGCAAGCCTTGCGACAACACGGCGTCCGCCGCATTGATGAAAGGCTGGATCAGTTCCATCTTCATCGGACTAGGCTCCCGCTCCGGCGGCGGCCACGACCGAGCCGTCTTCGCCCATGACGTACTTGATCACTTCATACAGCACTTCCGGCTTCACTGGCTTCTGCACGAAATGACGCGCGCCCCGTTGCAGCGCCGCCACGATGTTCTCCTGGTACCCGACCGAGGAGACCATCACAATGCGCGCTTCAGGATGCTGTTGGACAATCCGTTCAGCCGCCTCGATCCCTTCCATCTGCGGCATGGTGATATCCATGAGCACGATGTCAGGATGCGTGCGCTCGAACTCGCTGATGGCGGTCAAGCCGTCCCCGGCTTCAGCCGCCACCTGCCCGCCGAAAGTTTCAATCATGCGGGCCAGGTTCTTGCGGGCAAACACCGAGTCGTCCACAATCAAGTAGCGGACTGGCTGCCCGTCTTTGCTGCGTTTTACTGCTGCAAATTGCTCCATACACATCTCCCCTTCCTACTGCATATCATGCCCGGCTTGTCCATGCCAGATCACGCTGGTCATGAGTACCGTACCGTGCGGTTCCGATCTAGTTTCCGGCGCGAACTGCCCGGCCGGTGGAACCCATCGATCCAGCGTTCCGTCCGCACAGCGACTGCAACGTCGCGCCCATCCCATCCAACCCAACTACACGAATGGCATATCCCCGTTCGATCGCCGCTTTGGGCATGCCGTAGACCACGCAGGACTCTTCACTCTGCGCAATGGTCATGCCACCTTCCTTCTTTACCGCTCCCAAACCCTCGGCGCCGTCATCACCCATGCCTGTCATCAGGACGCCGATTGCGTTTGCCCGAAATTCCTCGGCCACGCTTCGCAACAGGACATCCGCGCTGGGACGGTGCCCGTTCACCGGCGGTTCATCGCCAAGGATGACAATATCTCCCAGCGGCATCCGCTTCACTTTCATGTGGCGGCTTCCGGGACAAATCAGCACTCGCCCAGGCTGCAAGACGTCTCCCGACTGCGCTTCCTTCACCCGCAACGGGCATACTTCATCCAGCCGGCGGGCAAACATGTCGGTAAATCCCTCGGGCATATGCTGGACCACGACAATGGTTCCGGGAAAATCTCCCGGCAATTGCGACAGCACAAACTCGAGTGCCTGTGGGCCTCCAGTGGAAACGCCGATGGCGACTACCTTGTTCGGAGAAGCGGAGGAAGTCGGCGCTTTCTCCGGCTTGGGCGGAATTCCGGACAGCATGCGCGGTTTCAGCTTGGACTCGGCCGCCGCCTTGATCTTCGCAATCAATTCCCGGGCTGTTTCCGCCATGTGCGCGGTAGCGTCTTTGGGTTTGGGAACGAAGTCGAATGCGCCCAGGCCCAGGGCCTTCATGGTGACCGACGCACCTTCGGTGCTGTGGGAGCTGAACACAATCACCGGAAGAGGATGCCGTCGCATGATCGCCTTCAGCGCTTCGATGCCGTTCATGCCCGGCATTTCCAGATCGAGCGTGACCACCCCGGGCTTCAACTCTTCGATTTTTTTCAGGCAGAAAGAGCCGTCCATCGCGGTTCCGACCACTTCGATCGATTCGTCGACGGCCAGCATCTGCGGAATCAGCTTGCGCATGAGGGCCGAATCGTCGACCACCAGAACGCGTATGGGGTTTTTCTTCATGCCTGGCCTCCCGCAGCCGGCGTCAAGCGTGGAGATATATCCGGGGACATATTTGAAGACATATTTGAAGACATGGCCAAGCGCATGCGGTCGGTGGAGGTGAGCAATAGACCGGAGTTAGACTCACCGGTGTGTTGCGGCCGCCAACGCGCTACATGCTCGACTACAGCGGGCAAGTTCAAAATCAGCACCACGCGGCCGTCGCCCAGAATGGAGGCGCCGGAAACCAGATCGGTGGAAAATGTCTGGTCATCCAACGCTTTAATTACCAGTTCCTCTTCGCCTTCGAGGGCATCGACAATCAATCCGTATTTCCTTTCTCCTGCAGTAATCACGAGCACAAAGAGTTTGGCTTTTCGCTCGCCGTCGGCTACGGGACGGCCCAACCGCAGCAACGGCAAAACCTGGTTGCGCAATTGCAGCACCTCGTAGTTGTCGACCTGGTGCACTTCGGTTTCGAAAGTTCGCGTAATCTCCAGCACCGCGTTCAGCGGGATGGCATACAACCGTTGTTCGACCCAGAACAACAGCGCCCTGATGATGGCCAGAGTCAGAGGGAGTTTCATGCGGAAGGTACTGCCTTTTCCCGGACGCGTTTCCACACTGATGGAAGCCTTCAACCGGTGCATCACGCTTTGAACTACGTCCATGCCCACACCGCGTCCGGAGACTTCGGTAACCTCGTCGGCGGTGCTGAAGCCGGGCCGGAAAATGAACTCGAAGATCTCAGCGTCTGTAAGCCGAGTGACTTCTTCGGGCGTAGCCATGCCAAGTTCAATGGCCTTAGCACGAATCTTTTGGGCATCTATGCCGCGCCCGTCGTCGGTGATTTCGACCACGAGCTGATTGCCCTGGTGGTAGGCGTTCAACCGAATGGTTCCCTGGGCAGGCTTTCCCAGTTTCCGGCGCTCGTCGGGAGGCTCAATCCCGTGGCTCACTGCGTTGCGCACGAGGTGGGTGAGGGGCTCGGCGATGGCGTCGAGAATTCCTTTGTCGAGATCGGTGTCCTGCCCGCTGATATCGAGTTCGACTTCGCGCCCGCACTGCCGGGCTACATCGCGGACCATGCGGGGAAAGCGGCGGAACAACTGATCGACCGGCACCATGCGAATCTTCATGACCGAGCGCTGCAGATCGTTGAGCACACGGGCCTGGAAGGCCATGGCATCGGCAAATTTGCCGCGCAATGGCTCTTTCGGGAAGCGCTTGGAGAAATCGTTGAGCGCTTGCTGCAACATGGACTTGCCAATGATCAGTTCCCCTACCAGGTTGAGCACGCTGTCGATGCGGCTCGCGTCCACGCGCAAAATGTTCTCCAGAGAATTGGGGGGAATGACGGGCGCAGGTGCGGACGCCACCGCCACCGCCTCCACCGCCACACCCTGTTCCGTCACAGCCTCGTTCGTCACAGGCGCGGGCGCCGGAGGTTCGGCTGGCGGAACCTCGAACTTGCTGGCGGTCTGAGGCGTCTTCACCGTCGCCGCTGCATCCAAGATCAACTCAATCGCAACTTCGCTGGTGATGGTCGGAATCCTGCACTTGGCCGCAATCTGCTCCGCCGTCTGCACGCTGGCCAGAACAAACTCCACCTGCCTGGCGGCTGCCGGTGACTTGGCATCGGGCCGCAGGGCAAGCACCGGGCCCATGACGCCGATCGCATTGTGCACCAGTTGGCGCCCCGCAATCGGCATGGCGCAGTGCGGATCGATCTTGACCGTTACGTGAAACACATCCTGCCCGCTAGCCTGGGCCTGCGTCATGGCCAGCTTTTCGTATTCCGTCCAGTGCGCGGCGGTCGGATGCGATGTTCGTCGTGCCATCGTTGTCGCCGCAGGCCGGTTGCTGCCGGATTTCCTGCCGCGACGGATTTTTCCGGTCGCTGGCGAGGCCGTCAATTGCTGGATCTTCTGGCTCAAAGTCTTGCTCGACGGCATCTTCTTCCCACGGCGATACGCCGCGATCATCTCCGCAAAAACGTCGGCGGCAGCAAACGCGATTTCCGCCACGGCCGCCTGGTTCGCAGTCCCTTCGAGCGACAAGGCATCCTCGAACTGATGCGCCAGTTCGCTTAACTCGCGCAAGCCGCACGCTGCCGAGTCCCCTTTCAAGGTATGCACGGTGCGCCGGATCACCCGAACGATCTCCTCGTCGCCGGGTTTTTTTTCCAGCTTCAGCGCTTCATCATTCAGCGCCTGCAGCAGTTCCTGCGAGGTCTCGAAGAAGAGTTCCCGCAGCTCGGCGCCACGCTCATCGTGAGAATCTGTCATGCGTTAATCCCCACCTCGAGCCGCTGGTAGGCGGTTCCGCTGTCCTTGTGCACCATCCGAAACTTGTTGGTGAGGCCCAGAAGGCTCTCCGCATGGCCCACGAACAGATATCCGCCGGGATTCAGGCAACGGTAAAACTTCTCGATCAGGCGCTTCTGCTCGGCTTCATCGAAGTACATCATCACGTTACGGCAGAAGATGATGTCGTTGCGTTGCGGCAGATATTCCGTCTTCAGATTATGAAAATCGAAGTGCACCATCTCTTTCAGCGGCTTCTTGATGGCATAGCGATCGCCGGTTTTGTCGAAGTAGCGCAGGCGGTAGCCGTAGTCGACCATCGCCATCTGGTTCCCGCTATAGGTACCATCCTGGCCGGTCCGCAATACCGAATAGCTGATGTCGCTGGCCAGCACTTCCAGTCGCCACGGTGGCGGCACCAGAGGCTTGGGCAAAGGCAAGTCCAGAGGCAGAGGATTGCGCAGATAGTAATAGGCCAGCGCATCGGTCACCAGCATGGCCAGCGTGTACGCTTCCTGACCGGTGGAACACCCGGCGCTCCAGATGCGGATGGAATATTCTCGCCGCGCACTCTTATGCCTGAACAATTCTTCGAGCACGGTTTTTTCAAACAAGTCCAGTTGCGCCTTATGGCGGAAAAAGCTGGTCTCGTTGACCGTGAGGTTTTCCAGCAACTTGGCGAGTTCTTCCTTGCCCTGGTTGCTGATCAGCAGGCGATAGTAGGAGTAAAAAGAGTCGAGCCGGCATTCCTTCAGCCGGCGCAGTAGCCGATCCTGAAGAAAGTGGGTGCGGCGCTCGTCAAAGTGCATGCCGCACTCCTGGTAAACGAGGGCCTGCAACAACTTTAGTTCCGCTTCCGTCAGTATGGGAGCAGGTGCGGCTCCGGATGCGCTCATGTATGTTCTCTTCAGATCCGCGGCAATCGATTCCGCAGTTTCAAGGTTTCAAGGTCTCAAAGACCAAATCTTCGTGAGACCCGGAGCCCGAAACCCTGTCACTTTGAAACCCTGTCACTTTGAAACCTTGAAACTTTGAAACGTTGAAACCTCGAAACTTTGCCTTACCGTGCCGCAGCGGCCCGGGCGTCGGCTTTAGGCGGCGTCTTGTTCTCGCCGGTCTCCGGCTTGATTTGCAGGCTGCCGGGCGCCAGGAGTTTGCTCATGTCGAGCAGCACCACCAGCCGTCCCGCAACTTTGGCCAGCCCGGTGACACAGTTCAGGCCGCCTTCTTGAAAAGCGGCGGGCGGCGGTTCTACGGCCTCGGCCGGAATTTTTAAGACCTCGGAAGCCGAGTCCACAATCAGTCCGGCGAGCCGGCCCGCGTGCTCGACCACCAGGATGCGATTCTGCTTGCGCAGTGTGGCCTGCTGATCTCCGAAACGCTTGCGCAGGTCCATGACCGAAACGATCTTGCCGCGCAGGTTAATCACGCCCTCCAGATAGTCCGGCGCATCGGGCACGGCGGTAATTTCGGGCACGCGCACGATTTCGTGCAGGGAAGTGATGGGGACGCCGTAGGTCTCACGGCCCACTTTGAAGCCCACGATATGAAGTTCATGGTTCATAATCTTTCAATTTCCGGGTTCAGCTCTTCGTGGAGGCTCAGAACTGCGTTCCCGCCGCGGCCCGGCGTGCGTTGCGGCCGGCGGGTTCTCCGGCGGTTTGCGCGCGTGTAGTCTCCCCCAGAGAGAAGCGATCGATGAACTCCAGCAGGCCGCGCGACATTTTCGACATCTGTTCCGACGACGCCGCCAGTTCCGTGGAACCGGAGGTGGATTGCTGCACCAGTTCTCGCATCCGCTCCATGGCCTTCACTACGGCCTGCGCTCCCGAGGCCTGTTCTTCCACTGCCGAGTTGATTTCGTGGGTGATTTCGTTCAGCCGGGTGGTAGCGCGCGCGATCTGCGACGATCCATGCGACTGTTCGTTGGTGGCCGCGCCGATTTCCTGCGCGAACTTGTAGACTTCAGTGACCACGTTCGAAATCTTGCGCAGGGCCGCGTTCAGCTCTCCGCCAAGTTCCAGTCCTTCGTTCACGATGCTGGTGGAGCGGTCCATGTTTTCGACCGCCTTGCGGGCTTCTTTTTGAATGCTCTGGATCAGCTCCGAGATTTCCTTGGTGGACTGCGCCGACTTCTCGGCCAGCTTGCGCACTTCGTCGGCGACTACGGCAAATCCGAGGCCGTGTTCTCCGGCGCGCGCGGCTTCAATCGCCGCGTTTAAGGCCAGCAGGTTCGTCTGCTCGGCGAGATCGTCGATGACTTCAATGATTTTTCCAATGTCGTCGGCGCGTTGTCCCAGGGCGCCGATGATCTGGCCCGAAGAGGTGATGGTGGTGTTGATGCGGTTGAGACCGTCGGTGGCCTTCTCCATGGTGCCAATGCCGTTGTGCACTTCCTCGCGCGAGCGGTTGGAGATGTCGAGCAGAACCTTTGCTGTATCGGCAACGCGTTGAATCGACGCAACCATCTGATCTATGGAGGCGGAAGTTTCGCTGACGCTGGAAGCCTGCACTTGCGTGCTCTTCACCATGTTCTGCACGTTGACACTCATCTCGTGCATGGTGCTGGTGACTTCGTCGATCGCCGAGGAAGCCTGCAAGCCCACCTTGGCCGCATCGTCGGATGCGCCGGCCACCTGATTGGAGGCGCTGGCGACCTGAGAGGAGGCGTCGCGAACGCTGCGCACCAGCCCGGCCAGGCCTTCCACCATGCGAGCGAAGGCATTCCCTAAAGTGTCATGGGAAGAACGCGGTTTTACTTCGAGGGTCAGATCGCCTCCAGCGATGGATTCGGAAACTCCCGCCATCTCTTTGAGGTAAGTGACCATCTTGTGGAAGGTGCGCGCCAGTTCGCCGATCTCGTCATCGCGGTTCAGGTCGATGTTGTGTTCGAGATCGCCGGTGTTGCCGATTCCGCGAGCCACATTCATCAGGTCGTTGAGGGGCTGGGTGATGGATTTGGCGGTCCGGTAGGCGATCGCGACGCCCAAAGACAAGGCCAGAAGGGTGCTGATCAGCGAAACGCCGATGGTCCAGTTGGCCGCGCTCTCGTCCGACTTGCGGCGCTCATCCACCAGCTTGCGGTTCTCACCGTCGGCGACATCGAGAGAGTCGCTGGAGTTTTTCACCCACGAAGAAGCGTCCTTTTGAAGATAATAGATTTGCAGTTCGGCGACGGTTGCGTTGCCGGAATCGACGTCCTTGCGCTTTTCGATCAAGGGCTGCGCGAATTCCTTGGCCCAAGCTTGTTCTAATTGCTGTACTTTGGCGAGCGCATTTTTGACCTGGTCGAAGTTGGCCATGGTATTCGCCATGGTCTCGCCCTGTTCCAGTCTCTCGTTGAGGATGCGGAGGCCCTCATTCATGTGGTCCACTTCGCGGGTGTCGCCGCTCAACAGGTAATTGCTCAGGTAGAGACGGTTCTGCATCATCTGGGAGCGCACGGCATTAGTCGCGTCCTTGAGGTCGAGCGACTGTTGCGCGGCTTTTTTGGTGTCGTGCTCCCGCAGCACTGCCGACCAGTTCACCAGGAACAGCACCACCACCATGGTGAGAATGATGCCGAAATTCGTGTATAACTTCTTGCCGATTGTCATCCCTATCTCCTCCGCGGCCAGCCCGCCTACCGCGGCTCAAACTTAAAGTCGATTACGCCCGAGGTCTCGGCCGCCGCCGGCTCAAAGCGCCATTTCTTGGCGGCATCCAATGCCGCGTTGGCCAAGACCGGGTGACCGCCTACGATGCGGGCGCCCTTCACCGTGCCATTGGGCGCCACCACTACTTCAATCTTGACCGTGCCCGCCAATTTCATCTTCCGCGCCAGCTCCGGATATGACGGCCACACCTTATTCTTTGCCCGGCGCGCCATCTCTTCGCTTTGGGCTTGTTGAGCCTTCAGCTCCATCGGCCCCGCTGCTGTGACTGCCAGGGTCAGAAGCGTCAACAACGCCGTCGCCGTTCTTTGAGACACAAATCCTCCTGCTCGCCAGAAGCTGGTGACAGCAAGCGTGCAATGGCTGGGCCACCCCAACGCCGTTCAAGAAACGAAGGTAATGACTCCTATTCGTAACTAAATAAAGCGGTTACGCTTAAATGGAACGATCTTTACGAAGGGTGTTTCCTTAGAAGTGTCTCATTCCCGAGGAATCGCCGATTGTTTCTCATTCTGAGACAAAATCTCACGGTTGTCTCCGGATTTCACAGCAAGGCACCCCATCGCCCATTTCTCTTGACTCAAATTGAGATGACAGGTAGTTTCCCAATAGATTCAAGCACTTGTGAATCACGAACAATATTCTTCCAGTTTCGGCGAACCACTGAGCATTTCTGGACGGAGTCCGGTCGTTCCCTCGGAGACGAGTTTTGTTGCGGGGTCGGACGAAGCCTTTCAGAGGGTTCTACTCCGTATTGCCGAGAAGGCGGCCGAACGGCGGGGAAGCGATGCTTTGATCCAGTTTTTCTGCCAGAAGGCGCGAGAATATTTTCGCGTGTCCGGCGTTTATTTCTGGCGCTGCCACTTCGCCGACGAACTGGTGGGCGAGCAAGCGGATGGAAAACTGGCGGAGCGCTTTGCCGGGCTCCGGCTGCGTCCGGACCAGAGCGCGGTAACCGCCGACTCGGTCCGGCAGCGGAGAACCATCTTTGCCAATCACGTGACCTCTGCGGCCTTTTCGACCGCGATGGAATTTGGGGCGCGTTCACTGATGGCGACGCCCCTGTTGGTTTTTAACGAGGTCATCGGAGCCGCTACGTTCCTGAATGATTCGCAAGACGACTTTTTCAACGAAGGGATCGCCGCCAAGGCCACGATCCTGGCGGGCCAATTGGGGAGTCTGCTGGAAGCGGCGAGACTGAGCGAAGCTTCCCGAGAGGAGTATCGGCGTGCCGAAATTCTGGCGGACGTGGCGCATGTGTTGCACGGGGCGCCCGATGTTTCCTCCGTAATCGAGGCGCTGGCGGACCGTTTGCGGCTGCTGCTGCGCACCAAGCTGGTCTGCGTTCTGCTGCGCCGCGAAGGACCGTTTGAATTGAAGGCGGTTTCCGCGGAAACCCCGCAACTGGCGACTTCGGCCCGCGCCCGGCACGACCGGCAGACCCTGCGTTTTGCGGCAGACCTGGCTCAACGCGCGGTGGCGGCCGGCGAGCCTATTACTCTTTCGATTGGCGCCGACGTGCACTCGCTGGGCAATCTGGTTTCTCCCGGAATGCTGATCGCCGCTCCGTTCCGCACGTCGCGCACCCAGGGGGCGATCCTGATCTATCCGCGCCAGGACGGAGTTTTCACGGCGGAGGAAAAGGCTCTGGTGGCAGCGATCGCGGGTTTCGGCGCGGTGGCTGTGGCCCATGCGGAATTGCACGCCACCGCGCACGCGCAGGCGCACGAACTCCACCAGTTACTCGAGATTTCTTCGGAGCTCAGTTCCAGCAGCGATCTCGATCATTTCTTGCAGGCATTCGTCATGCGTGCCAGCGATTTTCTTGGATTTGGACGCTGTGTCATTGCGCTGCTGGAAGACGGCCAATTTCGGGTTCGCTATTCGGTAGAGAAAGGCGAGCCTCGGCGCCTGGATGTGCAGATGCCAGAAGGCGTGGCCACCCGTGCTTTGCGCGCCAAAGAAGTCTTTTGGACTGACGAGGCCAGCCGGACTCCAGGCATCAATCTGGACGTGGTGACGAAATACAAAGTGCAACAATTTCTGGCGGTGCCGCTGCTGGGCACCAGCGGTCAGGTGCAGGGGATGTTCGGGGTGCTCGACCGTCTGGACGGTACGGGAATTTCGCAGGAGGACATTCGGCGCGCCCGGGCGCTATCCAATCAGGCAGCGGTCGTGCTGGAAGCAGCCAGCAATCTACACCTTTCGGAGCAACACCGCCGCCGGGGCGAGGCCTTGATCGAACTATCCCGGGAGATTGACGGCACCCTGCACTTGCCGGAGTTTGCGCGCCGGTTTGTCAGCCGGACCACGGAACTTACGGGGTTCCAAGGCGGTCTGCTCGGCGTGTGGCAGGATGGGCACTGGCAGGTAGCCGCTCTGCAGAATCAAGAGAAATCCGACGTCGAGTTAACGCCGGCTCTGGCTTCTGCCGCGGTTCAAGGTGTGACGGGTCAGAGTCTGACGCAGGAGGGAAAGTCTTTGCCCGCGAGGACGCAGGCCCTTCCCATCCTGGAGCCCGGGATGGATCGTTCGCTGGATGCGGCTCTCGGCGAGTTCTTGAACCGCCGTACAGAGACCGTGGCATACGGTTCGGCGGAAGAAATGCTGGGCGCAGAGACTGCGTCAAGGCTGCACTGGTCGGATTGCACGCTGGTGCGGCTTGCCGAAGGCGGCGGGGATTTGGCCGGAGTGCTATGTCTCTCGGGACGTTCGGCGACTTTAGGACAGGAAGATCGCGTCTTTCTGGAAACCATGGCGGGTCACGCGGCGATGGCGCTGGGGAATGCCCGGCATTTCACGCGGATTGAGCAGGCGAATCGCCACTGGATGGAAATCTTCGACGCCATCACCGATTTTATTGTTGTCCATGACCAGACCGACAAAGTTCTGCGCGTGAATCGATCGCTGGCTGAGATGATTGGCGTGCCCGCAGCAGAACTGACTGGCGTGAATATGCGGGCCCTGATGGCCCTGACCAGCGACACTGCCTCCTATTCGTGTCCCTTCTGCCGCGCTATGGCCGACGCCTCGGACGAATTTGCCCACCCGGTGTTCGATCGCACCTACCTGGTTTCGACCTCGCGCGTGCACGGGCCGGCGGACGAAAGTATGCAGACGATTCACGTGTTGAAAGACATTTCCGACCGGCGCGAAGCCGAGCGACGTTACCGCGAACTCTTCGACAATATTCAGGAAGGACTGTTCTTCAGCACGCCGGCCGGGCGCTTTATTGAAGTCAACGACGCCATGGTGCGGATGCTCGGCTACAGCAGCCGCGAAGAATTGTTGCAGATCGACATTCCCTCGCAGCTGTATGTTTCAGCCCAGCAGCGGGAACAGTACACGGAAGTGATGAAAGAGAATGGTTCCTTGCGCAATTTCGAGGCGACGCTGCGGCGCAAGGACGGATCCTCCATTCACGTCCTGATCAATGCCTTCGGACTCTACGACAGTCTCGGCCGCCTGCTGCAGATTCGCGGATTGATGCTCGATGTGACCGGGCTTCGCACCTATCAGTCCGAACTGCATCGGGAGCGGGATTTCTCCAGCAAGATTCTCAACAATACACAGAGCCTGATTCTGGTAGCGGACACGGCCGGACTGATCAGCTACGCCAATCGCCGCTGGTACGACGCGGGATTTCAGCAGCGAGACCTGCTCGGACACCCCTTGCTCGAACTGGCCGCCCCCGGATATAGCCGGCCATTGGCGGAGGCGTTGCAGCGCACGCTGAATAGCCAACCGGTCGACAACCTGGAATTGCAGCTCGTCCGCGGACACGGCGCTGCGGGAAAGTTCTCAGCCAATCTGAGCCCCATGCGCGATGAGCAGGGAACGGTCACCAGCATTGTGTTAGTCCTCACTGACATCACGGACTCCGCAGTCCTGCGAGACAAGTTGGTGCACACGGAAAAAATGGCTGCGGTCGGGCAACTCGTCTCCGGCGTTGCGCACGAAGTCAACAATCCCTTGACGGCGATTCTTGGTTTCGCCGATTTGCTGATGGAGAATCCGGATCTTCCCGAAACCGCCCGCAAAGACATGCGGGTGATTCTGCAGGAGGCGCAGCGAACCAAGCAGATCGTGCAGAACCTGCTCAGCTTCGCGCGCCAGATGCCGCCCCAGCGCAGCGCCGTCCAATTGAACTCGATCCTGCGGCGCACCGTCCAGTTGCGTTCCTACGACTTCAACAGCCACGGGGTAGACATCGTGGAACATTTTGATGAAGGGCTGCCCGAGGTCATGGGCGATGCGCATCAGTTGCAGCAGGTTTTTCTCAACATACTCAACAATGCCTACGATGCCGTTCACGAGGTCGGCCGTTCGCCGCGGATCGAAATCATGTCCACCAAGACCGGCGATGCGGTTGAAGTTTCGTTCCGCGACAATGGCAATGGAATCACGGATCCGGATAAGATTTTTGACCCGTTTTTTACTACGAAAGAGATTGGGAAGGGAACCGGCCTCGGTCTCAGCATTTGCTATGGGATCCTAAAAGAGCACGGTGGCGAGATTCTTTGCCACAACAACGCCGGCGGACACGGAGCAACCTTCATCGTCCGACTGCCCGCAACGCCCCACACCGCTTCTCTGAGCGTGGCCGCAGGAGTGATACAACCATGAGCCTACCAGCCTTGAAACCTCAATCTTTGCCCGTGCTCCTGATCGAAGATGAGCCCGCGGTCATGGCCTATGTGCAAGCTGCTTTGGAGCGCAGCGGATATCCCGTCGTCTGCTGTGAGTCGGGCGCGGATGCTCTGCGCCTGCTCGAACGCGGCGAATTTCTGGGCGTGGTGTCTGACATGCGCACCCCGGGAGGAGTGGACGGAGGGCAGGTCCATGCCTGGGTCGCGCGCCACCGTCCCGACCTGGCTTCGCGAATCATCTTTATTACCGGCGATATTGCCAACGAGGAAACGGTCGCCACCTTGCATCAAACCGGCGCCCCTTGCGTGGAAAAGCCTTTCCGCGTGCAACAATTTATCGACGTAGTTTCGAAGACTTTTGGGAAGATCGAGTGAATATCCCGGGGAGCAAAGAAGATTTCCGCATTCGATTGCTGGTCGTCGACGACGAGCAGAGCATCCGCAAACTGTGCGTCACCGTCGGCGAGGCCCTCGGCTTCGTCTGTCTGGAGGCGGAGAGCGGCGAGTCGGCGCTGGCACTGCTCGAAGAGCAGTCCGTGCATATGGTGCTGAGCGACATGGTGATGCCGCACATGTCCGGCTTGGAGTTTCTGGAAAAAGTAAAAAAACTTCTGCCTCGTACCGAGATCGCGCTCATGACCGGGCACGGTTCCATCGAAACCGCTGTGCAAGCCATGAAACTGGGCGCCTACGACTACATCACCAAGCCGTTTTCGCCGCTCGAAGAGCTGCGGCTATTCCTGCGGCGTATGGCGGATAAAGTTCGCCTGGTAGAGGAAAATGAATTTCTGCGCCAGCGCATGGATTCGGAGACCGCGGTGCACGGCATCATCGGTTCCTCGACCCGGATCCAGGAAGTCCTGCGCATGGTCGCGCGCCTGAAGGACACTCGGACTCCGGTGCTGATCTACGGGGAAAGCGGGACGGGCAAAGAATTGGTAGCCCGCGCGATGCATTTCCGCGGCGCCTTTTCCGCCCGGCCTTTTGTCGCCGTGGACTGCGGATCGCTGGTTCCCACACTGATTGAAAGCGAGCTCTTCGGATACGAAAAGGGCGCTTTCACCGGAGCGTTGAAATCGAAACAGGGACTGTTCCAGGCCGCCGACGGGGGGACGATTTTCCTGGATGAAGTTGGCGAACTGCCGCTGGAGTTGCAGGCCAAATTGCTGCGGGTGCTGCAGGAAAAAGAAGTTCGTCCGGTGGGCAGCAATCAGAGAACGAAGGTTGATGTCCGCGTGATTGCGGCAACCAACCGCGATCTGGAAGCGGCCTACAAAAACGGAACCTTCCGCAAGGATCTTTATTTTCGTCTCAATGTTGTGACTCTCTACGTTCCCGCACTGCGCGAGCGTCGCAGCGATACGCCCATGCTGGTGCACTGGTTCCTCGACCGCTACGCCCCCGGCTCGGATTTGCACGTCACCAGCGCCGCGATGAAGGCGCTGATGGAATATGACTGGCCCGGCAACGTCCGCGAACTGGAAAATTGCGTGGAGCGCGCGGTCGCGCTGGGCAACGGACAGATCATCGACCTCAGCGACCTGCCTCCGTCGATCGCTTCCGGCCTCGGCGTAGCGGAAAGCACTCCCGCTGAACGAATAACGGTGCAAGATCGTGATCTTGCTGCTGCGCGGGCCGTTCCCGAATCGTCGCGGGCATCGCTCTCCACCACCGATCTCGAAGACATCGAACGCGCCACCATTCAGCGCGTCTTCCAGCAGGTAAATGGAGACAAAGCCCTGGCCGGACGCATGTTGGGCATCAGTCGAGCGACCTTGTACCGCAAGCTGAAGCGCTACAACATTGGCATGGGATCTTCCGGGTCGGGGCCGTCGAGCCACACGCTGCAGTAGGCATCGCGAAAGTCAACTTGAAGTCTGCAGCATGAACAAGGCTCGATGTGTTTCGCGAACGCATTTTCATCCGCCTGAATCGCAAACGGAACTTTCTTAGGCACGTCAACGTATTGTGAGATAGTGCCTCTCTAGAAAAATCAACGCTTCTCGCCGGGAGGATCGTCGATGGCCTTCGGTCAAAACGCTAGATTTGCGATGCGGCAGTTATGGCGCAATCCTGGTTTCTCCGTGACCGTGATTCTTACGCTGGCGCTTTCCATCGGCGCCAACACCGCGATCTTTTCCGTGGTAAATGCGCTCATGCTGAAGAGTCTGCCCTATTCGCATCCTGAACGCATGGGTACGATTTTTACACGGATTACCGGTTCTCGGCCGTCCGATGAGCGGCACCAACTGAATGGTGAGCGATGGGAGTCGCTGCGCGACAGTGTTCCCTCTTTGCTCGCGGCTGTTTCAAGCGGAGGAACTTCGGGCGTCAACCTGCAAGCGGGATCTCATGTGCAGTATCTTCAAGCGGGACGGATCTCGGCCCACTACCTCGACGTGCTCGCCATCCATCCCGTTCTCGGGCGCAATTTCTCGGAGGATGAGGATCGTCCGCACGGTCCTACGACAGCCATCCTAAGCCACGGTCTGTGGCGCAATACCTTCGGCTCTGATCCCAATATTCTGGGGCAGTCCATTCTGTTGAAAGGCGAACCGTACACCGTCATTGGAGTGCTTCCCGATGGCGCAACCACTCCCTTGAACGCCGATCTCTATACAGCTCTTCAGGCTAGCCGCGACGCCGAAGGAAGTGGGACGAACTTTGAGGCCATAACCCGGCTGCGCGAGGGAGCGACCTGGCAGCAGGCGGATGCTGAGATTAACCGCGCCTGGTCTCTAACCAATCTCTTTGAATTAAAAGACCGGCCGGGCGCGCAGGTAACGTACTATTCCGTGCCGCTGCAAAAGGGTGAGACGGCTGAGCTTCGTCCGCAGGTTTTAGGGCTGATGCTGGCGGCGGGATTCATCCTGCTGATTGCCTGCGCCAATCTTGCTGGTCTCACACTGGTCCGAGTGCTGCGGCGCACGCCTGAAGTTGCAACACGGCTGGCACTCGGCGCTTCGCGCTGGCAGGTTCAAAAACAACTCTGGGTCGAGAATCTTCTGCTGGCGTGCGTGGGCGGAACGGTTGGCGTAGCCGTAGGTTTCATTGCTCTACGCGGGTTGCTCTTACTTCTGCCGGAACACTTTCTCCCTGTAGCCAGCGTGCCCCTCGACAACCGCGTGCTCGCATTTACGCTTTTCATCTCAGTCCTGACCAGCCTGCTTTTTGGCATGCTTCCTGCCTTGGCCACGCGCAAATTTGATCTGCGCACTGCGATCGCCAGTCGTGCCGCAGCTGGCGGCGACCGGTTACGCTTGCGGCAGGCGTTGATTGTGAGTGAAGTCGCACTGACCGTGGTGTTGCTGGCGGGTTCGGGCCTGCTCATTCGTACTCTCATCCATCTGGAAACTTTGCCGGCGGGGTTTAATCCAACTGGCGTGATGGCAGCCAAGGCATCTCTGGACGATGCGCGTTATCACGACCCGGCAGCATTTCGAACGCTCCTCGACAAAAGCACGCTGGCGATGCGGCAGATCCCCGGCGTGCAGCATGCCGCTGTCGGCCTGAGTCTGCCCTATGAGCGCGCCTTGAATGATGGAGTGACTCTCAGCGATGGCAAGGAAGCGGGTCAACAAGTGATGAGCGGGGAGGTATACGTAACGCCTGACTATTTCGCCGCATTGCAGATTCCAATCTTGGCAGGACGCACCTTCACCGACGCCGACGGTCCGGATGGGCAGCGCGTGGCGATCGTGAACCTGATGTTCGCACGAAAATTCTTCCATGGGACGAATCCGGTGGGCCGCTACCTGAATAAGAACACAATGATTGTCGGGGTGGTCGAAGATGTGCCCATCAAACCGGGGCTAGAGGTGTCCGCACCTCTTGCCGGCGAAGAGTCGATGTATATTCCTGCCACGCAATTAGACCCGCGATACCTCACGCTGGTTCATATCTGGTTTCAGCCGAGTTGGATCGTGCGCTCCGCCGGTCCAGTGGAAGGGTTGACGGCGCAGATGCAACGCGAAATGGCGACTGTCGATCCCAACCTCCCATTCTCCGGTTTCTACAGCATGCGCGACATCCAGGCGAAGAGCCTGGCGACCCAGCGGGTGGAAGTGGCGCTGCTGACCGCGATGGCGTCTTTGGCTCTGCTATTAAGTGCTGTCGGAATCTTCGCACTGGTAGCGAACATCGTGGCGCAGAAGACGCGAGAAATCGGTATCCGCATTGCCCTGGGCTCTAACATTCGTCAAGCCATGGTTCATATCGGAGCGCCGGGAGTACGGGCCTCGGCGCTGGGACTCATTCTGGGTTTAATCCTTTCTGCGGGAGCATTACGGCTCATGCAGAGTGTGCTCTACGGAGTCGGCGTCTATGACCTGCCTACAATGCTTACGGTTGTGGTGGTACTGGCATCGGTAACGCTCATCGCTACGACTGTCCCGACTCTGAGAATTGCAAGGATCGATCCCGCGATGACCTTACGAGATGAATAGAGACAAGCGCAGCTTCAAAGACTCTATGCCAATCATCGAGCCCAGCCAGCTGTTTTGTGAGACGGCAGTCTCAGCCTGAGACGCACCGCCAGTGGGACCTCAGACACAACTCTCAAAATCTGCCCTAAGCCGCTGAAAATGCATTCACCTCAGTGCTAGTCCTTCCGTTCCGAGCGATGGCTGCCGTGTTGCTCCTTCTTTTCTGAACCGCGGATTCTGGCTCTCTCGAAGCTCTTCCCTAACCGGAAGTGGGGAGCCCAAACCGCATTTCAGTGGGCAAATGCTCCGGACGAGGGGAACACCGTTTGACGCAACCAGGCACAGCGACGGCCCGGAACGCACATGACGCCAGCACCGTGGCGGGACTCGCCCGTTTTTTCCCGGAAGCATCGCCCGTCCGTATGCGGCTTCAATTCGCCAGGGTCATGCCGGGCAACTCTCCCTCCGCGGCAGCTTTCAGCGAGAGCATCGTCGCCGAATTCGGCACACCTCGCGAAGTTCTATTTGAGTGCGACACGCCGTTGGAGTTCGGAGATGAGCTTCGCCTGCGAAATGCCGACGATTCGTTCGACGTACTCGCTTCCGTCGTCGCCGTGCAGTATCACCCTGGCAAGACCGTGGTGGCTGCGCGCTTTCGGGAAGAAGTGCCCAACTGGATCGTGAAATCATGACGTCTTCAACATCGGCACAGGATCTGGCCGCCGAGTGGAAATCCGCCCGTCAGTTATATCCAATTTATCTTGAACTGGCGCGCGAGTTTGCTATCGCAGTGAAACCGTTTGCCGAGCTCGAATCTGGCGTCGATACGCCCGGGCAAGAAACGGTGGAACAGGCGAAACACTGGATGGAGGAAATGGACCAACACATCCAGGTCCACCAATTGCGCCAGTTCCTGCAAACCAGTGCCTCGGTAAATCAAGAGAGACTGCTGGCCCTGGTGCAACACTTCCTGACGCACCCTCTCAAAAGCGACGCCATGCGCGACAAGATTGATTTTCTGCTGGTGCAGTATTTCAGCCAGCTGGCGCCTACCGGTGTGAGTGACGCGGAGGTGGACCTCGCCTATGTGGCCGAGTGGCTGCAGCCGGTTCTAGGGGAAGTGGAGCTGAAGCCTCCGGTATGGTTGGCCTCTCTGGACCGAGTGCTGGAGGCGGCACGACGCTGTCGTTCGCTCGATGAACTTCTGCACGGCGGTGTTCTGGAGCAGGGGCGCAAGGCCAAGGGCCTGGCCGGTGACTTGTTCTATCTGCCGGTCGCGCTGGTGGCTTTCACCCGCTTTGGATATCTCATGCGACGGGTTTTTTTTCGCCTGATGTTGGGCGACCTTAACACCATTCTTGAAGGCCTGACTGAACTCGAAGACAAAGGGATCGTAACAATAGACTGCCGGCGCGCGCAATTTTCCGAGAAGGAGCCGATCGTTCGCCTGCGCATGATCTGCCAGTCGTGGAAGGTAATGTTTCAAGCAGAATACTCTTCCGGACAACCGCTGCGCATGCTGGTGGATCTGCGCGCTTCGGTCGACCAGGCTCTGGGCCGCGGCAAGATCAACGATGCGCAAGCCGAATCCAAACCGAAGTCTGCCACCGAAGCGAAGACCGCAGTGAGACCGGCAGGCGCAAGCAACGCCGGGTCGGCTAAAGCAAAAGAGGTTGCGTCGGCCGCAGCGGCAGGCGCGGCCAAATCATTGGGAAAATCTACGGTCGCCGCCGCTGCCGCGAAGACCAGGGATGAGACTTCTGCCTCGAGTTCGGAATCTGCCTCGAGTTCGGAACCTCTGGAGTTCGAAATTTCAGATGCACCTGGCTGGGATCCGGATTCCGAGTCGCAAACGGATAGGAAGAGTTGAACATTATAGAGTTGAACATTATAGAGTTGAACCCGGTGAAGAGTTGAACAGTTCGAAGCCGAGCCAGGAGAAACGCCGGTCTCGAGGCAGAGAGGACCTTGGAAGTGGAAGCGCCGACCGTACTCATCATCTCCGACGAAGTCGATTTCTCGCGCCGCATCACCGCGCGTTGGCAGATGAAGCGCAACGCTCCCGCGTTCACCGTTCTGAGTAGCGATTTGTGGCCGCGCTTCGCGGTGGATGCGTTTGATGTGGCGATTGTGGGGGATTTACGGCGCGAACTTCTCTCGGTGGTGCTGGAGCCCCTCCATTCTACGGGGCAACCGATTTTCTTCGTCTGCCCGGATGGCCTCACAGCGCAACTGGTACACGAGCGCTGGCCGCGAATTTGCGTTCTGCGGAGCACTGAACCTTGGCTTGAAACTCTGGTGTTGGCGGGCGGCGAAGCGGTGCATCGTTCGCGGGCGGAATTCCGCGCACGCGCCGCTGAACTCTCTTGTGCCGCTCTCGATCGCCAGGCGATGCTGGGTCGTTACATGCTGGAAATGCGGCACAATCTCAACAACGCGCTTACCTCGGTGCTGGGAAACTCGGACTTGTTGCTGCTGGAGCCCGGCAGCCTATCCGCCCAGACTCGCGCCCAGATCGAAACCATTCGCAACATGACGCTTCGTATCCATGAAATCATGCAGCGTTTTTCGTCGTTGGAAAAAGAAATGAACGTGGTGGCGCAGCAGGCGGAACGAGATTCAGGCAAGTCGTATGCGGCAGCGGCCGCCGGTGATTGACGGGAGTTCATCTTCCCCTCGTACCGCTCTGATCTCAGGCAATATCGATCTGGTATGCATTCATGCATGAAAGTTGGCGGGGGAAGGAAATATGCATAGACTAATGGCGGGCGTCACGATTCTCGAGCACGAACTTTCCGAGTTGCGCCTGCTGGTCGAGCGCCAGACCGGAATACTCCTCGATTGTCCCAATAGCGCTTTGGCGGCGCATGTGGCCGAGTATCTTGAGGGTCAGGAACTGGAATCTTCTGCTGCCTTAATCGAGCGGCTTCGGGCGTCGGACCAGGATCCCTCTGTTCTGCCCACGTTCCTGGATGGCGTGCTCAACGTCAACACCGGTTTTTTTCGGCATCCCGGGGCTATGAATGCGCTGGCCCGGCAGGTGATCCCGCAACTCTACGCCCGCAAATCGGATGACGGATTTTGCACGCTTCGCATCTGGAGCGCGGGTTGCTCTACTGGCGAAGAAGCTTATTCGATTGCCATGGCTTTATGCGACGCGATCCCTGGAGGAAACGGGAACAGCAACGGCGCGAGCAATGGAAACGCCAGCCGCGACATCCGGGAAAAAAGCGTGGCCAGCCGCACCGGAGGCATCGCTGAGAATGGCGTGGCGGCTTGCGCGGCGCAGAGCATAGCGGGCCAGAGCATGAAGGACTGGTCGATTCATATTGTCGGCAGTGATCTGCTGCCGTCCGCTGTTGGAGTGGCCGAGCGCGGGCTCTATCCGCAGTCCGCTCTAACGGGCCTGCCTCCGGCGGCGATTCGTGCCTGCTTCTCGAAAATCGGCAGCCCGAGCGGAGGCCAGAACGGTTCTCAAGAAGCGGTACAAAATCCAGCCAGCAACGGATCTGCCGGGAATCGATCGGTCAACGGATCAACGAACGTTACGCCCACTCCAACCAATGGCGCGCATCTGCTGGTTAAGCCGAGGCTTCGCAGCTTGGTCACGTTCAACACGATGAACCTCACCAAGCCGGTCTACATTGGCCGCTTCGACTGCATCTTCTGCATGGACGTCCTGCCCCACCTTTCCCGTGTCCAGCGCACTGCGCTACTGGAGCGCCTGCATCTATATCTTGAGCCCGGTGGATATTTGTTCCTGAGTCAGACAGAAAAGCTATCCGCACCCAACTTGAACTTTCGCTCCGAAACTTTCGATGGCTACACGTTCCACCGGAAACCACTGGCGGCTAGCGCGGCGTACGGACGGTAGGGCCTACAGAACCGAGTCAGGCTCGTTAGCCATATTCAAGGTGAGATCTACGCGAACAAAAACTCCTTAGTCCGCAATTCCTTGATCGCGTCCCTCAGCTTCGCCGCCTTCTCGAACTCAAACCGCTTGGCGGCTTCGCGCATGTCGCTTTCTAGTTTGCCGATGTAGGTATCCACTTCGTCCTGCGTTTTAAACTCCGGCACGCCCTCGGACTCGCCGGCCGTTAGGTCGGTGTAGTCCGCGGCCACGATGCCGGCCAGCGTCATGTCCAGCGGACGCACAATTGACTCCGGCGTGATTCCATTTTCTTCGTTGTAGGCCGTTTGAATGGCGCGGCGCCGCAGGGTCTCGTCGATCGCTCGCTTCATCGAATCGGTCATGCGATCGGCATACAAGATTGCCCGGCCGTTGAGGTGTCGCGCGCAGCGGCCGATCGTCTGGATCAGCGAGCCCGTGGAGCGAAGAAAGCCTTCTTTATCCGCGTCCAGAATTGCCACCAGCGAGACTTCCGGCAGATCGAGTCCCTCGCGCAGTAGATTGATTCCGATCAATACGTCAAACTCGCCTTTTCGCAGGTCACGAAGAATCTTCACCCGCTCCAGGGTTTCGATCTCGGAGTGCATGTAGCGGCACTTCACGCCGACCTCGGCGTAGTACTCGGCCAGGTCTTCCGACATTCGTTTGGTCAAGGTGGTCACCAGCACGCGCTCCCCGCGCTCCGCCCGGGCACGAATCTCGTGGAGCAGGTCATCAATCTGCCCTTTCACGGGACGCACCTCTACCTCTGGGTCAATCAGGCCAGTCGGCCGGATGATCTGTTCCACCACCACGCCCGCGGACTTCGTCAACTCATACGGGCCCGGGGTTGCCGAAACATAAATCAGCTGATTGGTGCGGTGCTCGAATTCCTCAAAGGTGAGCGGGCGATTGTCCAGCGCCGACGGCATGCGAAAGCCGTATTCGACCAGAGTTTCCTTGCGCGAGCGGTCGCCCGCGTACATTCCGCGCAGCTGCGGTACCGTGCCATGCGACTCGTCGATGAACATCAGAAAGTCGCGGGGAAAATAATCCAGCAGCGTTGGAGGCGGCTCACCCGGCAGCCGTCCCGTAAAGTGCCGCGAATAATTCTCGATCCCATGGCAGAAGCCCATGGCCTTGATCATCTCGAGATCAAACATGGTGCGCTGATGAATACGCTGCGCTTCGACCAGTCGCCCCTGCTTTTCCATTTCAACTTCCCACCACGCCAGCTCTTTCTTGATCGAGTCGACGGCCGACGCCCGCGTCTCTTCTTTCATTACGTAATGTGTTTTGGGATAAATCGGCAGCCGCATGTATTTCTGTTTCACGGTGCCGAACAGCGGATCGACCTGCGTGAGCGATGAAATCTCATCGCCCCACAACTCGATGCGATACGCCATGTCGTCGTAAGTGGGGAAGACCTCGATCACATCGCCGCGCACGCGAAACGTACCGCGCCGGAAATCGCCGTTGGTGCGTTCGTAGAGAATGTCGACCAACCGCCGCGTGATGTCCTCGCGCTTGATCTTCTGTCCTTTTTCCAGAAACATCATCATGCCGTAGTAGGCTTCCGGGGAACCGAGGCCGTAAATGCAGCTGACCGAAGCCACGATCAGGGCATCGCGGCGCTCAAATAAAGATCGGGTCGCCGAGAGCCTCAGCTTGTCGAGTTCGTCGTTGATGGTCGCTTCTTTTTCGATGTAGAGATCGGCGGCGGGAACGTAGGCCTCGGGCTGATAGTAGTCGTAATACGAGACAAAATATTCGACCGCATTGTGCGGAAAAAAGTTCTTGAATTCGTGATAGAGTTGCGCCGCCAGCGTCTTGTTGTGCGCCATGACCAGTGTGGGACGGTTCGCCGCCTCGATCACCTTCGCCATGGTGTAGGTCTTGCCTGACCCGGTGACGCCCAGCAAAACCTGATGCTGTTCGCGGTCATAGACTCCGCGCAGAAGCGATTCGATGGCGCGCCCTTGATCGCCCTGCGGCTTGTAACTAGAAACGAGTTTAAAATCCATGGAAGATAGCTCTTAGCTTTTCGCTCTTGGCTCTCAGCCCCGGTTATCGGCACTGCTCATGTGGTGACAGCCGCCCTCGGCTGTCCAGCCAAGCAAAGCTCGGCCGTTCTCCTCGGCAGAGGCACTACAAGGGCCCATTTCGCCGACAGAGAATCTTCCTATTATAAACGCTTGACTGGAACCAAGAGCCGACTCCGAGTCCGAACCCCGGGGAGAGGAAAGCAATCTTAGTACAAGGTGCAGGATGAGAGACCGCGAATTTCTACTCCACGGCTGCCCGTAAATCTACTTTCTTGGCTGTTATCGTCACTTGAACCGCGGGCAACTTCGGCGGCGGCCAGTCTTCGGTGTGGGCCTCAACCGTAATTGTCCCTGGAATTTTGCTTGCCTGAACAATCACCTGCGCGAGACCGTTGAATAGACTTCGCTTCGGCTCTTTGTCCGACTCCTGGCAGTTTGGATCGCCGTTACCCACGCCAATCAGCACACCTTCGCCACTCACTTTGAAACTAATCATGTTGTCGGCCGTAGGAATCGTGCGGCCCTGTTTGTCGAGCACTTCCACGCGCAGGATCGCCACGTCCTCCCCGTCAGCGTTAATCTCGGTACGGTCGGGCGTCAATCGGATCGACGCCGGTCCGCCTGTGCTCTCCCGTTTTTCCACTAGTACTACCTTGCCGTCTTTACTGCCGCGCGCCTCGAGCACTCCCGGTTCGTACTTCACTTTCCACTCGAGATGAGTCAGCGGCAGCACTTTCTGCGAACCATAGCTCTTGCCGTTCAGCAAAAGCTCCACTGAATCAAGATTCGAGTGCACCCAAACGGAGATCGGTTCGCCGTCGCGCTGCTCCCAATTCCAGTGCGGAAACAGATGCAGCACGGGCTCGGTCCCCCACCATGCTTTGTAATAGTAAAAGTTGTCTTTGGGGAAGCCACACATGTCGACGATACCGAACTGCGAATTGATGGACGGCCAGCCGTAGGGTGTAGGCTCGCCGCGGTAGTCGAAGCCGGTCCAGGCAAATCCTCCCGACAGCCACTCGCGCGTGGCGTAAAACTTCCACCACTCCTCCGCCAGTTCCGCCCACTCGGGATGATTTGCGTCGTAGGCGCTAACCCAGTTGCGCAACTTGTCAGTGGAGTAAATGCCTCGAGTAGAAACTGTGCTGGCAGTTTCCGAACCTACACTTGGTTTTTTAGGATGCGCTTTGTGCCATGCGTCCGGTGCGCTCAAGTTATAGTTGAAGCCCATCACATCGAGCGCGTCGGGGAACGGCGTATCGAAGCTGCCGTTCACCGCGGAAGTGCAAAGCCGTGTGGGGTCGAGTTCATGCGTGCGCGTGATCATGTCGGCGATCACCCGCGGGCCCTGCGGACTCTTTTGCAGCACCCATTCCTCGTTGCCCATCGACCAGAGCACAATCGACGGCGAATTGCGGTAGCGCTTCACCATCAGTTCGAGCTGCGCCATGCCTTCCGCGTTGGAGTTCATCAGGCGCGTTTCGCACATCATCATCATGCCCAATCGGTCGCAGGCTTCCACCCACTCCGGCGTCGGCATGTTGTGCGACGTGCGTACGGCATTGCCGCCCATATCTTTCAACACGCCGACGCGATACCACTGCAAGCGATCGGGAAGAGCCGCGCCCACTCCTGCGTGATCATGGTGGTTGCAGGTGCCTTTAATCTTTACCGGCTTGCCATTAAGAAAAAATCCTTTGTCGGCATCGAACGCTAACGAGCGTACACCAAAACTTATGCGCTCGGCGTCTCGTGGTTTTCCTCCGGATTCAACCGTCACCACCGCCGAATAGAGGTTGGGTGTCTCCGGTGACCAGAGTGCAGGATTCGTCAAGTTCGCGTTCGCGGTGAAAGCCGTAGAGCCATCGGGAGCGACAGATTGCGGAGCGGCCTCGGCAGTGGCAACCGCTTTTCCGCCAGCGGCGAATATCTGCCAGCGCACGCGGCAGTTCTCTGGCTGACGGCCTTCATTGTGCACGATCGTTCCCACATTCAATGTAGCTGCGCCGCCTTTAAGCGCGGGCCGAACGTAACTATCCCAATGTCCGAGATGCAGGGCGTCGGTCTTGGTCAGCCACACATGGCGATAGATCCCCGCTCCTTCATAGAACCAGCCATCGCCGAAGCTGGCATCCATGCGGACAACCAGGTAGTTCTTGCCGCCATAGTTCAAAAAGTCAGTAAGGTCAAAGCGGAACGGTGCATACCCATTGTCGTTACGTCCGATGAAGGAGCCGTTCAGGAACACGAGCGCGTCGCGGAAGGCTCCGTCGAACTCGAGGACTATGCGCCGATCTGTATCTTCCTTGGGAACATCGAAAACGCGCCGGTACCAGCCCACGCTGGTCTCGGGATAGCGGCGCCCTAGAGGTTTGTAGCCGTGGCTTTGCAACTCTTCATCGCGCACAAAGGGCAACTCGATGGCCCAGTCGTGCGGCAGATTGAGCGTCCGCCATTGTGAGTCGTCAAACTTCTCCGTGGCAAACTTGAATTCGCCAGTTTTGGCGAAGTCTCCCTGACCCATGCCAAAGCCGAGGTCGCGCCGGGGATCGCTGCCGTGTCCTAGAAAAAACTTCCAGCCAAAATCGAACAGCAGATGCTCGCGCGGAGCCACCGCAGCCAGAGCCTCGGCTGAGGCTGCGCCAGGATAGGATGCCAGCAACGCGTGGGCGCGGCTCACCGAACCGGCGCCTAGCGCAGCGGCGGAGAGGGCAAGGCTGGAACGAAGCAGATCGCGGCGGGTAAGTGAACGACTCCGAGAATCCATTCTGTGCCTCTTGGGGACATCAAATTGGAATTCATACCCACGCTGGGCCGTCGCACCGAAAACCTGCGGAACGGCTCCGCCTGGGACATCGCATTATAATCTCGGAGAGTCAGGAAAAACGACGGACTCGCCAACCTTAGAGGTAAGCATACAGTTGCGAGGTCGCGGCCCTAGTTGGGTGGTTCCTTCACTTCGCCCATCCCGACTATCTTCGACGACGTACGGAACTTCTTGTAATCGCGATATTCCTGTTCGCCGTCGAGGTTGAATCCTTTGAACAGCGCGACCCGCGCGTCCAGTTTGAAGGTTAAATGCCGCGGCAGCCAGACTTCGTCATTCACGCGCGTCTGTTCAAGCATGACTCGCGTGCCCTTGTGGATGCGCGCCAGCACCCATCCCACCGAAACCGTGTCGATCGCTTCGATGTCCATTTTTGCCAGTTGCAGGTCGCCTTTGTCGATCCACACCCGTCCGTGAAACTTGGAGAGAAACTTCGACTCCTTCATGTGCGGCTCAAAACCAGGCCGCGGCTCGCCGTCGATCACCCAGGCCTCACGCCCTCCTACCTCTTCCATTCCTACCAACTTAAAGTCATAGGCGTCGGCCACTTCGCGCACGAACTTGCGTCCATCTTCGCGTTCCTTCGCTTCTTTCTCTTCGCGCTTTTTGCGCGCATCGTCCGATTCGTTCCTGCGCTTATCAATGATCTTCTGGATTTTTTCCTCCTCTTTGGCGGCTTCCTTGCCATCGAGCGGCTTGTCGTCTTTTTGGATGAGCCGCTGCACCTGCTCGCCGTAGATTTCCAGAATCTCGTAGGTCTTTACTTCCGTGGACTTGGTTTTCCCCTTGCTGTCGAGTTTGTGCTCGACCTCGCGATCCAAGTAGGTATAGTCGCGTTGGTGCTTTTCGTTTTCGATGTCTTTATCCGCGACCACACGAAACAAGTTCTGCATCTGCTCCTGCGAGAGTGCGCCCCTTGCATCGGGAGTCAAATCGGGTACGGAAGCTGGTTTGGAAACCGTCGAGGCAGGAGCGCTGTTTTCAGAGCCCTGCGCGGCCGTTGGCTGATCCTGCTGGCCGAATGCCAGCACGCCGCCCCACAAAAGAATGAACCAAGACAAATGCCGTCCGCGCATGCTCTACCTTAACGCATTCGAGCAGGAGAAGTTTCGGTGATGCGAAATTTGCATGTCCACTTCCAGCTTGAATCGAGGACGGCGGGCGAGCGTCCCTAGCTTCGGAAGTCCACCGGCCTCCGCGTTGCGTCTCTACTCGCAATTCCAGGCCTCTGGACCAAGTACGAGTCCGCGTCGTCCTCCGCCCCGGGGGCACACTTTGAATGCGTCCCCACTCGCGGTCAAGCACGGCGCCGTTACTGCGGCGGTCGTTAACCGGCAGTCTTTACTGCGGCAGTCTTTACTTGGTCTTTTCTGAGGAATCGGCAGCCCGGCTCCGGAACTCTGGGGCCCTTTTGAAGTCAGTCTCTCTTGTGGGCTTTCCCCAAACACTCGGCCTGGAAAAGGCGCTCATCGACGCGGTGCAAACGCTTTTCTTGTGCCTTGGTCATCAGCGAATAATGCTGGATGTCGAACAAGTGATAAACGATGAACCATATGGGTTGGTCGGTCGTCATCCAGTTTTGCCCGTCGAAGCGCTTCAGATTTACGGGAATCGAATACCGCCGCAGGGTGCGCTCCCGCCGCAGATTGAAGTACGCGTTGAAATAGCTCAGCGCCAATTCGCGCAGCGTGCGATAGACCGGTTCGCGCCAGCGGCATCCCGTGTAATTCGACTTGGCTACTGCGCCCCAGCATCCGTCCTCGCGATAAATGGCGATCACATGGTCGGTGTCGTGCTCTGCTTCGAAATCCAGCAGTAGTGGAGGATATCCGTTCGCCCGCAGTGCCGCCGCCGCGAAAATCGCACCCTCCAGGCAGTGGGAAGTCTCTTCGGCCAGTACTTTTCGCGGAGACCACGCCGTGTCTTCCAGATGATAGGGCATGTCGTCGAGAAATTTCTGAACGCCGTAAGGATTCTTCATGCTGCGGAGCTTGCGCAGTTCTTTTTTGGTGAAGCCGAATTGTGAGCCAGAGGTGTCAGAGGTCATGTTTGGAGTTCGGTGCATCGTTTGTGCAGAAGTGTAGCGAACTTCGGACCCTAGCAACGGGTCTTTCGGCGCTCTCAGCGGCTTTTCTTTGGGTCCTCAGCGGTTCAAGCGTTGGATCTTGACTCGGAAAAAACCGCAGCTAACTCCTCCGCCGTGTCCACCAACACGTCCGACGCTTCGCTCTCCAAAGTGTGGGGAGCGAATCCGTAAGTGACCCCGACCGTCCACATCCCGGCATTTCGGCCCGTGCGAACGTCCACGTGGGAGTCCCCCACAATCGCAGCCTGCTCCGGCTTTACTCCGGTCTCTTCGAGCAGTCTGCGTGCCCCTTCCGGATCGGGCTTCTTTGTGGCGAAACTGTTGCCGCCATAGACCTGCGCGAAGAACTGCCCCATTCCAAGCGCATCCACGATGGCCCGCGAAGGATTCACTGGCTTATTGGTAAGCACTGCCAGCTTGCGCGTAGCCCGGTTCGACGAGCCTTGAATCGCCGATAGCGCCTGCGTGATTCCCGGATAGACAGTCGTGTGATCCAGTTTGTGCTCTCGATAATAAGAAAGAAAGAACTCCAAGCCCCGCCGCACCAGAGCCTCGTCGGCGGCCTCGGCGCGGAGCGCCCGCTGAATCAGAATCGGCGCACCGTCCCCCACGTAGCTGGCAATCACGTCGTCCGGCAACTCTGGCCGCGCAATGTGACGCAATGCCGCGTTGACGGAGTGCACCAGATCGAGCCGCGAGTCAATCAGCGTGCCGTCCAGATCGAAGATCACGAGTCGAATCGATTGCGGATCAAAGGCGCGGTGGGTGCGGATCATCTTCTTCCAGAATAAAGCACGCAGCCGTCAGCATTCAGAGGAATGTGTGAGTGCGGGTCTGAGACCCGGACGGGCCGAGCCAAGCTCGGTTGCGGCTTGACATATATCCATGTTTCCAGTAATATCAAAATATGTCGGCAACCGTCAGCAAAGTTCCTCCAACCAGCAAGGCCAGCGAACGCGTCGCGAAATACGCCGACATGTTCTCCGCCATGGGAACTGAGCCGCGCCTCCGCATCATGCAACTACTTCTCACAGCCCATCCCGAGGGACTGGTCGTCGGCGAAATTCAACAGGAGCTCGAGATTCCGAACTCTACTCTTTCTCACCACCTGGACAAATTGAGGACGGAGGGCTTAGTCGGAGTACACAGGGAAGGCACTTTTCTTCGTTATACCGCCGACACCGCCGCGCTGCAGGAGTTGTTGCAATTCCTCTACGCCGAGTGCTGCACGCGAAATAAAGCTCTCAAGCCGGACCAGATCGTAAAAATCTGCAAATAGGAGAGTGAACCGTGAGTGCAAGGCTGAATTATGGTTTGTCCGAAGAAACATCCCCTCAGGGGCTGAAGCCTACGTCCTTCGTCGCGCTGGACGGCACGGCTGAAAGCTTTGCCCTTCCCAAAACTGACTCTGCCGATATCAAAGACATCGTAAAACAAAAATACGGCGAAGCGGCCTTGCGCGTGAAATCCGGAGGCAGTTCGTGCTGCGGTGCCGCGGCTGCGACCAGTTGCTGCGATCCCATCACTTCCAATCTCTACGACGCCTCACAGACAGGACAAATTCCGGAAGAAGCGATGCGCGCCTCGCTCGGCTGCGGCAATCCCACGGCGCTGGCCCAGTTGAACCCCGGCGAGATCGTCCTCGACCTCGGGTCCGGCGGAGGGATTGACGTGCTGCTTTCGGCGCGCCGCGTCGGCCCCACCGGCAAAGCCTATGGGCTCGACATGACCGACGAAATGCTCGCCTTGGCCAACGAAAACAAGCGCAAGGCGGGCATCGACAATGTTGAGTTCCTTAAGGGCGAGATCGAGAACATCCCGCTGCCCGACAACTCGGTCGACGTGATCATCTCCAACTGCGTCATTAATCTTTCCGCCGACAAAGATAAAGTTCTGCGTGAAGCCTTCCGCGTTCTAAAACCTGGCGGCCGCTTCGCCGTTTCGGATGTTGTGACCCATGGCGAGATCCTGCCCGAGATTCGCCAGAGCGTGCTGGCGTGGGTGGGTTGCGTCGCGGGCGCTCTCGAAGAGCACGATTACCGCGGCAAGCTGGCTGCTGCCGGGTTCAGCCAGATTGAGGTCGAGCCCACGCGCATCTATCGCACCGAGGACGCCCGCGAATTTCTCGCAGGGCAGGGAATCGACGTCGACGCCATCGCCCCACAGGTAGATGGAAAGTTCCTCAGCGCGTTCATCCGGGCCATGAAACCCCGTCACACACAGGAGCCCTGCTGCGGCCCGACATGCTGCAACTGAGCTGAACGGGGGGAAACGGGATGAAGGCACACTACGACGTTCTATTTCTCTGTACCGGCAACTCGGCGCGCTCCATCATGGCTGAGGCCATCCTGAATCAGAAAGGCCAGCCACACTTCACCGCTTACAGCGCGGGTAGTCGGCCCGCAGGTGCGGTCCGTCCCGAGGCATTGCGGCAGCTCGAATCGGCTCACCTGCCTACGACTGGTCTTCGCAGCAAGAGTTGGGACGAGTTCGCGAAGCCGGACGCTCCCCGGCTCGATTTCGTTTTCACCGTTTGTGACAACGCCGCGAACGAAGTCTGTCCCGTCTGGCCAGGCCAGCCGATGACCGCACACTGGGGTGTCCCAGATCCAGCCGCAGTGCAGGGAACCACCGAGCAGATTCAAAAGGCTTTTCGGGAGGCATTCTTTCTGCTGGAGAGGAGAATCAGCCTGTTCCTGTGCTTGCCGCTCTCCACCCTTGACCGCCTCTCGCTGCAAAAGGAATTCGATGCGATCGGAGAACAATGACATTCAATCTGCGTCGGCGATTGGCGGCAGAAGTCCTCGGCACTGCATTTCTCCTGACCGCCGTTGTGGGCTCTGGCCTCATGGCCGAGCGTCTGGCGGGCGGCAACGCGGCCGTGGCCCTTCTCGCTAACTCGCTGGCGACCGGAGCGGCGTTGATTGCTCTGATATTGGCGCTGGGACCCATCTCTGGCGCCCATTTCAACCCGGCGGTCACGCTCGCGGATGCGATGCAGGGCGGCATTGCATGGCGCGAGGTACCTGCCTACATAGGCGCTCAAGTGATCGGGGCGTTTGGCGGCGTGGCCTCGGCTCACCTGATGTTTGGGCTGCCACTGTTTTTCTGCTCCCATCACGCGAGAAGCGGCGGCGCTCTCGTCTGGAGCGAATTCATCGCCACCTTTGGCCTCCTCGTCGTGATCTGGGGATGCGCGCGCTCGTCCGCAGCGGCATTTGCGGTCGGCGCTTACATTACCGCGGCGTATTGGTTCACCGCCTCTACGTCCTTTGCCAATCCCGCGGTGACGATGGCGCGCGCGGTTAGCGATACGTTCGCGGGCATTCGGCCGGTCGACGCTCCCGCCTTTATCGTTGCGCAACTAGCGGGCGCTATAGCGGCTAGCTTGGGCTGTCGTTGGTTGGCGCGATCGGCGGCCAATCACGCGAGCAAGGGAGAGGCCTGACCGGATCTGACAAGGGGAAACTTCCGTACTTTTCCAACCTCCTCTTACCATTTACAATCCAACAGGTTCCAGGAGCCGCGCGGAATCCGAGCGGGGCTGAGAGGAATCTAACCAGGCAGGACCCAGGACCCGGATGGCCACGACGAAAACCGACCCCAAGCCGGCCGTAACGGCCAACGGCGCGAAGAAGGGCAAGCTGTATGAAGGACTTACGCGCGACCAGCTCATCCAGGCCTATCGCATCATCTACACCTCGCGGCGCATTGACGACCGCGAAATTCTTCTCAAGCGACAGCAAAAAATCTACTTTCAGATGTCGGGAGCTGGGCATGAGGGTATTGGTGCGGCCGCCGGCCTGGCGTTGAAGCCGGGTTATGACTGGTTCTATCCATATTATCGCGATCGTGCGTTATGCCTGGCGCTCGGGGTCGAGCCGTACGACATGTTCCTGCAGGGAGTGGGCGCGGCCGACGATCCCAGTTCGGGAGGACGCCAGATGCCCTCTCACTGGAGCTATCCCAATCTGCACATTGTGACTCAGTCATCGCCCACTGGTTCGCAGATTCTGCAAGCCGTTGGCTGCGCGGAAGGGGGACGGTATTTGGCGCGGCATCCTAAGGCGGCGGAAGTTCCGGCAGCCAATGTTACAGATTATCGGCAGTTCAAAAATGTCAGCTTCCAGGGCGACGAAGTCACTTACGTTTCTCTCGGCGATGGAACTTCCAGCGAAGGCGAATTCTGGGAAGCGATGAACGCCGCCGCGCTGGGCAAGCTGCCGGTGATTTTCTGCGTGGAAGACAACGGCTACGCGATCTCGGTGCCCGTGGAAGTGCAGACAGCGGGCGGAAGCATTTCGCGGCTGGTCTCAGGCTTCCCCAATTTCCATTTCGAAGAAGTCGACGGCACCGACCCCGTGGCCAGCTACGCCTCCTTCCAGCGAGCTGTGCGCTACTGCCGTGAGGGACACGGCCCCGCGTTCGTGCACGCGCACGTGATCCGTCCATATTCACATTCTCTGTCGGATGACGAGCGCCTATACCGCCCGGATGCCGAGCGCGAACGCGATGCCCAGCGCGATCCGGTGACGCGTACGCAAATGTTTCTGTTGCGCGAAGGCATTCTCGACGAGAAGGGAATCAACCAGCTCGAAAAGGAAGTCGAGGCGGAGCTGCAGATCGCAGTGGACAAGGCTCTGGAAGCGCTTCCACCTGCGCCCGAAAGTGTTACAAAATTTGTATATTCGCCCGATCTCGATCCCGCATCTTCTGTGTTTGAGACACAAGTTGTGGCGCCGGAAGCACCGGCCGACGGCAAGAAGCCCACCGGCAAAACCATGGCCGACCTGATCACCATGACGCTGCGCGATGAGATGCAGCGCGACGAACGCATCGTGATCTTCGGCGAAGATGTCGCTGACTGCAGCCGCGAAGAATACTTGAAGCGCAAGCTGGTCAAAGGCAAAGGCGGAGTTTTCAAACTGACCTTTGGTCTGCAATGCGAGTTCGGCAACGACCGCGTATTCAATTCTCCTCTCGCGGAAGCCGCGATCGTGGGGCGCGCCACCGGCATGGCCACCCGCGGCCTCAAGCCGGTCGTCGAAATTCAGTTTTTCGACTACATCTGGCCCGCGATGATGCAAATCCGCGATGAACTCAGCGTGATCCGCTGGCGCTCCAATAACGGATTCTCCTGCCCGGTGGTAATTCGCGTCGCCATCGGCGGATATCTCACCGGCGGCGCCATCTACCACTCGCAATGTGGCGAGAGCATCTTCACGCATATTCCCGGTCTGCGTGTGGTCTTCCCGTCGAACTCGCAAGATGCCGCAGGATTATTGCGCACCGCGATCCGTTGCGACGATCCGGTGCTGTTTCTCGAGCACAAGCGCCTCTATCGCGAATCTTACGGTCGCGCCGCCTATCCCGGGCCCGACTACATGGTCCCATTCGGCAAGGCGAAAGTCGTCCAGCCGGGCACCGACCTGACGGTAATCACATATGGTGCTGTCGTGCCCCGCGCTCTGCAAGCTGCGCAGAAACTGGAGCGGGAGCAGGGCGTCAAGGTCGAATTGATCGATCTGCGCTGCCTGAATCCCTTTGACTGGGATGCCATCGCCACTTCCGTCGCTAAGACGAATCGCGCCATCGTGGCGTATGAAGACACCCTGAGTTGGGGCTACGGGGCCGAAATCGCCGCCCGCATCGCCGACCAGCTATTCGACAAGCTCGACGCCCCGGTCCGCCGCGTGGCTGCAAAAGATGTGTTTGTTGCCTATCAGCCCATTCTGGAAGACGCTATCCTGCCCCAGCCCAACGATCTTTTCCTGGCCATGAAGGAACTCTCAGAGTATTAAAAGTAGCGCGGCGGTCCCGGCGGCTATCCGGCGTGCGACTCGCCCGCCGTGCCGGTAGATTAACTCTCCCCCGACCGGTTACGAAGGCTTTCCCCGCAATTCGATCTCGATTGTTCGTTCCCGCAGAGAATGCTAGGCTCGAAGAAGTGGGATCTGCCTACGCCAATCCGTTGAAACCCAGTCCCTCGGCTCCCAGCCGGCTGGCACAGTGGCTGCAATCCGCATCGGCGGAAGTCTGGGTTAAATTTCTGCTCGCTCTCGTGGGCCTGGGTCTGGCCTTCGCGACAGCGCTTTTCTCTACGGTGTCCCGTGATGCCGGCAACGTCTGGGCCACGGTGATTCTGGCCTCCACCTCGCTGGTGCTCGCGACGCTGGTTGGACTGGTTACCGTCCCGTATCTTGCACGCCGCGTGGCCGTGGAGCGCATACGCGAATCCTTCGATTATGAAGTGACGCGCGTCGGTATCGTATACGCCCTGGTGACGCTGGTGATCGGCATCGCCGCGCTCAACACCGGCAACAATCTTCTCTACATCGTGGTCGCGGCCATGCTGGCGGCGATTCTGGTTTCCGGAGTCGTCTCCGCCTGGGTGCTGCGCTGGCTGGAACTCGATGTCCGCCTGCCCGAGCACGTCTTCGCTGGCCGGCCGGTCGCAGGCCGAATCGTCGTGCGCAACCCGCGCCGTTTCCTGCCCTCCTTTTCCATTCGCGTAGTTTCCACGCGCAAAAAGAGAAAAAGATCAAGCAAACAATGGCGATGGGAAGCCACCACCTTCGCGTTTCCTTTTAACCGCCCGTCAGAGCAGCAGTGGCTGCGCCTGCCCGACAGGCGTCTGCGCCGCGTGACCGTAGTTCCACCGCCGCCGGGAATTTTTCAGGGAATGGCATACTTTCCCTTCCTTCCACCGCAGGCCGAGTTGTCGGCCGATCTGGAGCTAAGATTCGACCAGCGCGGCCGCTATCGCGAAGACAGCTTCGGTCTTGCCACTCGCTTCCCCTTCGCATTTCTCACCAAGACGCGGCACGTGTCGTTGCCCAGGGAGGTGCTGGTCTATCCGCGCATCGAGCCCACCGACGAAGTTTTTGAAATCCTGCCGCTGGTGCGGGGTGAGTGGGAGAGCTTTGTCCGCGGACGGGGCTCTGAACTCTACCGCATTCGCCAATACATGCCCGAAGACTCGGCACGCCACGTCGACTGGAAGGCAACCGCAAAATCCGGCTCGCTGAAAGTTCGTGAGTTCGCGCGCGAAGACGAGCGCAAACTGTGTATCGCCTTCGACAATCCCGCGTCCGGCCTGATTTCCGAGCGTGCCTACGAAAAGTCTGTCGACCTTGCAGCCTCATTGGCCTGGCACTTTTCCACCCAGGAGGCGGAGCTCTGTTTCGCTATTCCTGGCCGTCCTCGTACCCGCGATCTTCATGAGTTTCTGGCATGGCTGGCCGTGATTGAGCCCGGAACGAGCGATGCAGATGCTGCCGCGGGGGAAGCGAGGAAAAAAGACGAAGGCGCCTGTTCCGCAGATGCATTGCGCGAAATGAACCTTCAGAGTTCGGACGCGTACAACATTGTGATTACGGCTCGGCCGCGGGGGAGCCTGCCCACGGCCCTGTGGGACTGCTCGTACTTCGTCTTCGCGGGCGACGCCTAGCTTCACTCCCAACCTTTTTCCCTTTCCTAACATCTCCTTTCCGGCATATACTCGCGCCCCGGTAGATGCTTTTGGACAACTCGGAATTCTGTATCCCGGGAGGTGTCAAATGCGGATCTGCGACCTGATCAAGGATCAAAATACATTTCAAGCCGAACTGGGCCATACCGTGCTCGAAACCGTGCGGACCATGGTTGAACATAATATCGGCGCCGTGCCCGTCTTGCATAATGGGAAGCTGGTCGGGATTTTTTCCGAACGCGACCTGATGAAGCGCGTCGTAGCCGAAGCCCGGGATCCCCGGAGCACTTGCATGGCTGAGGTCATGACCGACGACCCTCTTACCGTCAGCATGAATGAAGATCTCGAAAACTGCATGGCCTTGATGCGGCGCCATAGCTTCCGGCACCTGCCGGTGTGTCACGAAGGGCGACTGGTGGGCATGGTGTCGCTCCGTGATATCTTGCTGCACGATCTGAACGAGAAAGATGACGAGGTCCGCATGATGCGCGCCTATATCCACTCCACGCCAGACGCCTAACCATCGGGCAAAGCCTTCACCCCTGCCTACCTGCCTACCGGGTGCCGGCGTGTGCATTTTCCCAGCTTTCCGCCCCTGGACACCGCCTAATCCTTAAATCTTTACCTGTGGACAGAGGTTTGCCTGGTCGCTTCGTACCTTAGCACGAAGGTAACCTTGCGCCTGGAGTACCTCCAACGGTAACGTTACTAGCAATTACTTCAGTCCATTGAACACCGGGTGAGGAATCGCTAAGGTTGCTTGAACGAGCCCTAGAAGTACCGCTGGAGCTGACGCGGAAGAATGTGGCCGTTCTAGCCCAATCCGTTATAAGGTAGCGTTGCCGACGAGCGAGCAAAGATGAACGAGAGAATTAGAGTTCTTTATTACGCGCTCTGGATCGCACATCCCGTCCTTCAGACGGGCATCGCTATGTTCATGCTTAAGCGCGGTCTCCACCGCAAATTCAAGTTTTTCTTTGCTTACGTTTTAACTCAGGTGGTCACCTTTGCCGTGGTGTTCACCGCCTATTCCTGGCACAGTTATTCGGCCTTGTTTTACATCGACTGGGTTTGCGACGCTCTGAGCGTGACTTTTGGTTTTGCCGTGATTCACGAAGTGTTCGTGGACGTTTTCCGTTTTTTCCACACCCTGCGCGATCTGGGTACAGTGCTGTTCAAATGGGCCGGCCTGGTTATGTTGCTGGTGGCTGGAGTGGTCTCTGTTTCCACCAATTCGTCCGCGATCGCGCCCTGGATGCAGGCCATCGTTACGTCGCAACGATGTGTGCGCATCATTCAGATTGGGATGGTGCTCTTTCTGCTTTTCTTCGCTCACTATGTCGGCGTCAGCCGCCGCCAGCATAGCTTCGGCATCGCGCTTGGGTTTGGTTCCTTCGCCGTGATCGAACTGGTGCTGATCTGTTCATGGGTCGGGAATCACCTGGGCGGCCCATGGCTTAGTATCTTGAACATGACCGCCTACAACGGTAGCCTGCTGGTGTGGCTCGGCTATGTTGCCTTGAGGAGTCCGGCGCGGGATGCCTCATTATCTCTTTTGCAGCCGCAACGCTGGGAGCAGAGCTTGACCGACATCCATCACCCGCTTCCGGCCGACTCTCTAATTCCAATGTTTGAAGAGATGGTCGACCGCGCTCTTTCCCGCACGCACTTGGACGCATCCCCGACCCGCGACAGGGTGAACTCACATACTGCCGCCCGAAGCGCTGCCGCCGCAGGCGGTGGCTTCACACTCCCGCCGGCGCACGTAAACTCCAAACCGTAAAGCGCTACCGCATCACGGTTCGGCTCATCCGGGATTCAATGTAGTGACTACTCTGTTCGGAAATCGTAAACTAAAAACCCGGAAGTCCGTCTTCTGCCTGCCTGTACCGCCAGGCAAACAAACACCTCATAGATACCCTGTAAACAGAAGCAGCTAAAGGAGTATTATCTTTGGCGTTTTGCGAGGGTGAGGTCCCGCCGGGGCTAGAGCCTCGCGGGATGAAAAATCTGGCGCAAAGTGGCTTGACACGTACCCTATAATGCGGCTCCGCGAAGAGGTTCCGTTTCGGGAACTCTCTACACGCGGATAGGAGACGAACCCATGAAACGCGCAATCAGGATTGCGATCCTGATGGTAGGACTAGTGGGCACATTCATTGCAGCTGCCGTCCAACAGGTTCCAGCCGCTGACGGCGGCCCGCTACTCTTGTGCCCACCCAGGCAACCAAACTGTCAATCAACCCTGCCACCGCAGTAGAACCCGGGGCAGCCGGTGACTGCAAGGTCACCAAAGTAACCTGTCGTAACTGTAACTTGGGCCGAGAAACAGGCTAGCAATCTTTGGGCTGGCGGGACTCATACTAACCCGCCAGCCCCACTTTTTTGTCCAGTGTCGACAAAGGCGGCCTAGCCTTCGCGCAGCGTCTCTTCTAGGGCTTTCCGCAACTCCCTCGCATCGGAAACCGGTGGCCGGCAGGCGAATCCCGAGCACAGCACCGCGAAAGATTTTCCTGAGCCCACACCCGGGAGATTAGGAATCGTTGCCGCTAGCGCAGGAGGAAGGTTTTCCGCGACCGCCTGACTACCCGCCAACCGCAGCGTGCTTTTATTGAAGGCAAAAGGCGCAACTGCGGCGGCGTAGAGTTCTTCGGAGTTGTGTTCATCCCCGTCCTCCGCAATCACGACTATCTGCACCGGACTCTCTAACCAATGGAGGACGGCAGTTCCGTACGTCGCGGCGAAGATTCCAAATCGCTCGGCCGCGCCCGCGAACATTTCCAGCGTTAGCTCCGCCTTGTCCCGGTACCCCGCGTCGCCGGTGTAATGATGCAATCGCACCAGTGCAATTGCCGCCATTGGGTTCCCCGCTGGAGTCGGCGAATCCTGCAGCGGTTTGCGCCTGGTTGCTAGTACGCCCAGGCTCTCGCCCTCTGCGACCGGCTCGCGATCGAAAAATCCACCCGAAGTCGTGTCATAAAACCGCTCAATCATCGCGTCTGCAATCGTCCGCGCAAACTTGAAGTAACTGAGGTCGGCCGTCGCCTCGTAAGCATCGAGGCAAGCCAAGGCCGTGAACGCATAATCCTCGAGCAGTCCGTCCACTTCGCGATGAGAAGCCGCGGGATCAGAATAAGCAACCACATGCAGCAATGTGCCGCACCTGCCCCCGCCCGCGGTTTCTCCTTTTTCCGAACCCTTCCAGGCCTCCCCCAGCACCCGATCCAGCGACCGCAGGGCAAACCGCCGCGCATCCGCAAGATTCAGCGCCTTCGCTGCCTCCAGATAAGCCGAAACGCATAAACTATTCCATCCCACGTAAACCGTCTTATCCACATACGGCGTCGGTCGACGCAGCCGCGCCGCATACATTTTCTTCTTCGCCGAAGCCAGCAGCTCGCTGGCCCGTTCCGGCGCCAGTTTCATGCGCCGCCCAATCTCTTCCGGCGAAGCCTGTACGTACAAAACATTCTTCGCGGGGTTGTGATGCATCTCGCCAACATCGTTGATGTCGTAATAGAGTGCCGCGACCTGCGCCTCCACCTCCGGCAATACGGCGCGCGCCTCCTCGATCGTCCAGGTGAAGTAGTCGCCGTCATCGTCCATGGAAATGTCGGCGTCCTGCGAGGCATAAAATCCGCCCCGGTCCCGATCACTCAGCCACTCGTCCATCCAGCGAATGATGTCGCGCGCCACCTCCGCAAAGAACTCCTCGCCGGTAGCCTGATACGCGTGCACATAATTCTTGAGAAGCTCCGAATTGTCGTAGCACATCTTCTCGAAGTGGGGCACCACCCAGCGCTCGTCCACCGAATAGCGATGAAACCCTCCCGCCAGTTGGTCGTAAACCCCGCCGTTAGCCATGCTCTCAAGCGTAGTGACAATAACATTGCGTAGTTGGTTTTCGGCGTCAGCAAGGTTGATGTGGGGAGGGCCGCCCTCGGCCGTACGGCGGAGCGACGCTCCGCTGGTTCTTGCATACCGCTCAATCAACAAATCCAGCACCGACGGATGCGGAAACTTCGGCGCCTGCCCGAACCCTCCGTGCTGCGGATCAAACATCTTGAACGCCGATTCCTGAATGGCCGTAATCACCCCAGCCGACACCCGCCCGCTCCGCCCCGCAAACGATTCCGACTGCGCAATCGCACTCTCCACCATCTTCGCCTGCTCCACCACGTCGCCATGCTTTTCCGCGTACGCGTTTGCAATACTCAACAGCACCCGCCGAAAGCTGGGACGCCCATATCCATCGCTGGGCGGAAAATAAGTCCCGCCATAGAACGGCTTGCCATCCGGCGTAAGAAACGCGGTCAGCGGCCACCCGCCCTGTCCGCTCACCGCCTGCACCGCCGCCTGATACCGGCTGTCAATGTCTGGACGCTCGTCCCGATCCACCTTCACCGCGATGAAATGCTGATTCACAATCACCGCAATCTCCGCATCGTCATACGACTCCCGATCCATCACATGGCACCAGTGGCACCACACCGCACCAATATCGAGCAGCATCGGCTTGTTCGCCCTCTGAGCCGCCGCAAACGCCTCCGCCCCCCACTCATGCCACTGAATCGGCTGATGCATAGCAGATCGCAAGTAAGCAGAAGAGGCGTGGGCGAGGGAGTTCAGGGCAGTGGTAGTCATGTCGGTTCCAGTCTAAATCGTTTAGCCGGAGCCCGGAGGTTCCCCGCCTTTGTCTTTCCGCTCTTTGAAGGGATAAGGCGGGAATTCTGCTCTGATGAACCCAGGTAGGGCTACGCGTCCGAAAAAGCGGGAATCCTCGATAGCGCCCAACCCGATACATCCCGGGCTCGGCTTGCGGCATCTCTCGAACATAAAGTACTCTGCGGTCTCGATCAGCCAAGAGGAACTTCCGATGAATCCGAAAACGGCAACGCTGTTCTTTGGAGTCGTACTGATCTGTCTAACCGGCGCCCAGCTTCCCGCGCAAGATGCACTCTCCACACTGTCCGGCACAGTCACCGATTCTGCCGGAAATGTTCTCCCCAACGCCAAGGTCACTGTGAAGAATTTATCCACGGGCCAGTCGATCGAAACGCAGGCCGATGCTGCCGGCCTCTATCGCGTTTCCAACCTTTTAGCCGGCGACTACGAAGTTTCTGCATCTGCCGAGGGAATGGGCGCGATCGTCAGCAAACTTTCGCTCACCGCCGGAAACCCGCAGACGCTCAACCTCACATTCACCTCCGGGCAGAATCTGCAATCGCCAGCCAGTCCGCCGTCTGAAAATCTGCCGAACGCCCCATCCACCGGCAAAACCGAGCCCTCGCTCGAAGACCTGGGATTTTCCAAGACCGACACCCAGGCCAACGCGGCGCAGCAAGCCTTGCTCGACAAGCGCACCCACATGCTGAAGATCCATCAACGCGTAGGCCTGATCACTACCATCCCCATGATCGCTTCCGTGATCACCTCGCTGAACGCAGGCGGCAAGAGCGAGGGCACCGCTTCCCGCGACCTGCATGTCGCTCTGGGCGCTCTCACCGGCGATCTGTACGGAATTACTGCCTACTATGCGATCCGTGCCCCCAGGATTGCTGGCACTGAAACCCGCGGTCCCATTCGCTTCCACAAGGCGATGGCCTGGATTCATGGTCCCGGAATGATCCTGACTCCGATCCTGGGCGCAATCGCCTTCAATCAGAAGAACAACGGAGAAAAGGTTCATGGCATCGCCGTCGCGCACAGCCCGGTAGCCATCGTGACCGCAGGAGCCTATGCCGCCGCATTGTTGTCAGTCTCGGTAAAGTTCTAAAGCGATTTTATGAACAAGAGAATGCTACCGCTGTTTCTCCTGCTGGCTCTGCCCAACCTTTTCGCGGCGGACCACCAGTGGGTGCTCAAACAGAGCACGCTGACCTACCACGTCTCTCACCCCCTGCATCAAAGCGAGGGAGTGAGCCACGCCGCCCGCGGCAAAGGGATTTGTCACGAGGGACAGTGCGATTTCCTGATCGCCGTTCCGGTCAAATCATTTGATTCGGGCGACAGCAACCGCGACCTGCATATGATCCAGGTCACGCGCGGCGCAGAATTTCCCATGGTGACGGTCCGCACTCGTCTGCCTGAGTCGGCGTCCGCCTCAGCTACCGTCAAAGCAGATCTAGAAATCCAATTCGCGGGCCAAACCGCCAAGTACCAGCAAGTCCCCTTCGAGGTAACGACGCAAGGCACTGAGACCCGGCTCACCGGAACCATCCCTGCAACCCTCACCGACTTCAAGATCGACCCGCCATCCCTCTTGACCCTGCCGGTGAAGAATGAAATACCCGTGCGTATAGAGATGACATGGGCTCCGCAGTGACGCATGACAACTACTCGATCAGAAATGAGGGCCCAGCTCAGCCCAAGAGCTGCTTCGCCATCCTGCCATACAAATCGATCGCCTCCGCCAGTTGCCGCTTCTCGATGTACTCGCCATCGGTGTGCGCCACATGAATCGATCCTGGACCCAGCAGCAGCGGTTCGCCCCAGCTGGTGAGTTTTGGGATGTCTGTGGTAAACGCGGCAATCATCGTCGGCAATCCGTCCACTGTGCGCAAGCGAAGAAACGGAAGCTCCAGCGGGAAGGTGGCATGCACTGCATCACCCGCAGTCGAAACAATCTGTCGCCGCAAATCATCCGACGGACCAACCAGCCGGTAAAGCAAATCTGCGTGCGCATAATCAGGAATCACGTTGGGCGCTCGTCCGCCTTCGATCAATCCAATGTTCAGCGTGCACGGACCAATCTCCGAGTCGGAAGGCAGCGGCATCGCGCGCAGCCGCGCGAGCGCGGGAATTAGCTTGTCGATTGCAGACTCTCCCAACTCCGGATACGCCGAATGCGCCATGCGTCCGTTTGCAGTTACCTCGACGCGCAACGTTCCTTTCGACGCCAGCGCAATGCGATTCTCCGTGGGCTCCCCGTTGATCAAAAAGCGGGATCGCACGCCTTTTCCGTTGGCCGCATATTCGTTCGCCACTTGCGCGCCCAGGCTGTCGCGCTCTTCTCCGACCACAAACAGAAGCCCGACATAGATGTTCTGCTGCCGCAATCGCTCCGCAGCCGCAATTTGCGCCGCGATGATGCCCTTGGCGTCGCAAGATCCCCGGCCGTAGATTCGTCCCGCGTCTTCTGACGATGGAATGAACGGAGGAACGGTATCCATGTGGGTGGAAAACACGACCGCAGGATTCAGATGTTCTGGTGAAGTCGCATACACGTTGAAGCGATCGCCCTCGACCGGCATTTTCCTGGTCTGATACCCGAGACGGCAAAGTTCTCCGTACAAATAATTGCCGACTGCGGCTTCGTTGCCGCTGACGGACTCGATGTCCACCAGTTGCCGCGTAAGAGTTACAGCGTCCATGGAGGAGAGAATAGCAGAGAGCAAACACACCGCGGACCCAGACCTCAGACGTCAGGCTTCAGGCCTCGGACCTCAGGACTTTTCTGATCGCCGCCGATTTCTTTTCTTCCACATTTACCGTGTAATCTGACGTTGTGATTCCTGCGAGCTCATCCATCCGATCCTTGTTTCTCGACGGCCCTGCTGGACGCCTGGAAGCTCTGCTCAACGCAGGCGCAGCGAACGCGACGCACGCTGCTGTCGTTTGCCATCCGCATCCGCTGTTTGGCGGAACACTGCACAATAAAGTCGTCTTCCATACGATGAAGGCGCTGAACAGCTTTGGCTTTCCGGTGTTGCGCTTCAACTTCCGCGGCACTGGCTTGAGCCACGGGGAACACGATCAGGGCAACGGCGAAGTTGAGGATGTCCACGCCGCGCTCGACTGGCTTGACGCCGAGTATCATCTGCCACTTCTGTTTGCTGGATTTTCGTTTGGCGCAGCGGTCGGACTGCGGGCGGCTTGCGCGGACGCTCGTGTTCGTGCGGTCATCGGAGTTGGAACTCCCGTAGGCCCGGTTGCAGCCGACACCGAAGAGCCGCGCGTGTACACATTTGAATTCATGCAGGATTGCGCCAAGCCCAAGTTGTTTGTCAGCGGCGCCCGCGATCAGTTTGGTCCGCGCGCCCAACTGGAAGCGTTGGTTGCGTCCGTGCCCGAGCCGAAAAAGCTGGTGTTGATCGAAGGCGCGGATCATTTCTTCGAAGGACGCTTGCGCGAACTGCGCGAAGCGATTGAATCGTGGGTGAAGGAAGCTCTCCGCCCTCAGCCGTCAGCTTTCAGCTAAAGCCTCAAGGTGAGGGCTCCGTCGCTGAGAGCTGACAGCTGGTAGCGATCTTTATAATTCTCCGCATGTCTGACGTCGACCGCGAAGCCAAATTCCGCAGCATGCGTGATGCGTCGCGCAAAATTTTCCAGCATGCACTGGCGTCTGCGTCGATTGCCAACGGTTTTGCGCGGCACGTTCACTGCGAGCGGGGAGTTTTGCGCGTCTGCGACGATCTTTATCACCTGCAAGCGTATTCGCGCGTGTCGGTGGTGTCGCTCGGCAAGGCTGGGCACACGATGGTCGAGGCGCTGTCGGAGCTAATGGGAGGCTCGCTGGAAGGAATTGTGGCCAGCTCGACGCCGCCTTCCACGCAAATTCGTGGCTTCCGCTATTTTCGTGGTGGCCATCCGACGCCGAATGCGGAATCCATTCAGTCAGCCAGTGCGATGTTGCGAGCTCTGGAAGCATTGCCGGCTTCGGCGTTGGTGATCTTCCTGCTGAGCGGTGGTGGATCGTCGATTGTGGAGAAGCCTATTGACGACGGGATTTCACTTGAAGATCTCATTGCTACCTACCGCGCGCTGGTGCTTTCCGGCGCGCCCATTGCGGAAATAAATACCGTGCGTAAGCATTTGTCGGCGGTGAAAGGCGGAAGATTAGCGCAGGCTGCGTCTGCGGCGGCGCAACAGGTGTCGTTGTTGGTTTCCGATGTTCCCGACAACACGCCTGACGCGCTGGCTTCCGGCCCGACGATGCCCGATTCGACGACTGTCGAGGATTGTTACCGCATCGCGGAGAAATACGAACTGCTGAAACAGTTTCCGCAATCCGCACGGGAATTGTTTGAGCGCCGCGCCTTAGAGGAGACTCCCAAATCGGACGATCCGGCGTTTCAACACGCGCGCTGGTGGCCCGTGTTGACGAATCAGACCGCGATTGACGAGGCCAGCATCAAGGCTGAGCGCGCGGGCTTCATTGTGCATGTGGACAACTCCTGCGACGATTGGGATTACAAGAAGGCCGCGGAATATTTACTACAGCGATTGCGCGAGTTGAGGAAGCAGTGCTCGCCCGTGTGTTTGATTTCGGGAGGGGAAGTGACGGTGAAGGTCGCGAATGGCGGAATGGGCGGACGCAATCAGCAGTTCGCGCTGGCTTGCGCGGAAAAAATTGCGGAAGAAAATATTACCGTGCTCAGCGCGGGAACGGACGGAATCGATGGCAACAGCCCTGCCGCAGGAGGTCTCGTGGATGGCACAACCCTCGAGCGTGCGCGACATCGTGGACTGGACGCTCGCGTCGCGCTGGATAAGTTTGATGCCTACCCGTTTTTCAACGCGCTAGGCGATGTGGTCGAGACCGGACCGACCGGGAATAATCTGCGCGATTTAAGAATCCTGCTCGCTTACTGACTGATCATGCAGAGTCCCCTGCTTCGCCCAGGCGAGACAGCCGAGGCGGCTGTCCCTACCTGAGCACGTTGATGGGCAATAGCTACGCGGTTTTCTGCATTTCTGGCTTCATTTGTGACATGGCTTCGTCCATGCTGCGCTTCATTTCGTCGCTCGACATATCCTTCGTGTGCGTCGCGATTGACCATTTGTGGCCGAAGGGGTCCTTTAGCTTGCCGTAGCGATCTCCCCAGAACTGGTCGGTGACCGGCATCTCGATCTGGGCGCCCGCCTTCACGGCACGATCAAACGCGGCATCCACGCCGTCGACGTAGATGTGCAAGCCCATGCCTGCTCCGCCGCTGCTCAAGGGAGAGAGGGCCCCGAATTCAGGCCATTCGTCGCTCAGCATGATGATGGAGTCACCGATCATTAACTCGGCGTGCATGACTTTGCCGTCGGGACCTTTCATGACCCCTCGTTCTTTCGCGCCGAATGCCTCTTTGTAGAATTCGATGGCGCGAACTGCGTCACGGACGGTGAGAAATGGAGTGAGAGTGTGATAGCCCTCGGGAACTGGTTTTACAGACATAAGAACCTCCTATGCGGGAATTCGAGGAGGGAAGTTTACATCAGAATGCGAGGGACGGATTGTTAAAAGAGGATTACAGGGATGGCGCAAAGAAGCGCTGAACCACAGAGGGCAGATGCACAAAGGTAAATCCGAAGCTTGTCAGAAGAATCGGGTCACGCCTTCTTCCATAACGACCACGCGGTCTTTGGTGCCGGCCGAACGGGCTTCTTGTTCCAACAGTTGCAGCGGTTCGTCGACGGGTTCGTGCGAGAGGCGGAAGGTGCCGTAGTGCATGGGAACCATCCAGCGGGATTTGAGATCGAGGAAGGCGCGCATGGCGTCGGCGGGATTGGTATGGACGTTGCGGAACTGGGGCGGATTGTAGGCGCCGATCGGAAGTAGTGCGAGTTCGGGAGCGAGGCGGCGTCCTATCTCGCTGAAGCCCGGAAAATAGGCAGTGTCGCCGGCGTGGTAGACGGAATGTTTACCGGCTTTCAGGACAAAGCCGCCATAGCCGCGGTGGGAATCTTTGAGAATGCGAGCGCCCCAATGCCGTGAGGGGACATGGGTGATCGATAGGTTGCCGAGGCGGGAAGTCTTCCACCAGTCGAGTTCGATGATTTCGGAGAAGCCGAGATCGGAAACGAGATCGGAAACATGAGCGGGAATGATGATGGCGGGCGCAACGCCGCGCGTCCGCAGGTTGTTGGCCACAATGGCGCGCAGCGAGGGGCGATGCAGGTGATCGAAGTGGGCGTGCGAGACCAGCACCGCATCGAGGGCGGGGAGGTCGGCGATGCGCAGGCCAGGACGGCGCAGACGTTTCAATACGAAGAGCCAGCGTGCGAAGTTAGGATCGATGACGACGCTCTTGCCGCCAATTTGCACGAAAAAACTGGCGTGGCCAATGAAGGTGACGCCGAGTTCTCCGTTGGCGGCAAGTCGCGGCTTGTGGGTTTCACCCTTGCGCGGAGTCACTGCCGAGTGGCGTACCAAACGTCCGAATTGAGTGGCGCGTTTGCGAAGGGCCGGATTGCGAAGCGTTTGCTTAATCATTCTGCGCCAGAGCCTGGGGCTGGATCGGAAGCAGCTCCAATTGTTTTCTAGTCCTAATCTATTCTAGTCTTGCCAGCTCGCGAGAGCGGAGTAATTAGAGCGATGCCGCGAATTTATTTACGCACGGTTCATCTTAAGATGAAAGGAAAGAAAGAAAAGAATGGCGAGCTGCTTTTCAGTATTTTGGCTAGCAGCAGGCAGTCACTGGATTTCTGGCGATGTGGTGAGTAACCAGGCGAGCTTTGCTCGGCATGTCCGGGACTGAGAACCCGGACCAGCACAAAAGCCTGACCCACACCAGACTGACCCACACCAGACCTGACCTACACCAGACCTAGACCCACGCGAGATCTCGATGCCATCGACGCCCTGATCTTGCGTACTTGATTGTTACCTGCTTGCTTGACCTTGATGGAGGTGGTCATATCTAATCCGAAGGCGTCTTTTTAGGGTGTTCTTCAGACGCAGGAGAAGTTCGCATGCGAGTCGCGTTTGTGGGACTGGGAATCATGGGACACGCCATGGCGACGAATCTGGTCAAGGCAGGTCACGAAGTCACGGTGTGGAATCGAACGCCCGGCAAACTGGTGGAAGGCGCGGGAGTGGCGCCCACTCCGGCGGCCGCCGCGCAGGGGGCGGAAGTAGTTTGGATGTGCGTTTCGGACACGGATGCGGTGGAGAGCGTGATCTTCGGCGCGGATGGAGTCGAGGCGTCGTTCACGGAGGGCATGACGATCGCGGACTCGAGCACCATTTCTCCATCGGCCACGGTGAAATTTGCCGAGCGCGTGGGGACGAAAGGCGTGACTTGGGTGGATGCGCCGATGACGGGATCGAAGATTGGAGCGCGGGACGGATCACTGGTGTTTATTGTGGGAGGAAGCGAGGCTGCGGTGGAGCGGCTCAAGCCTCTGTTTGCGGCGATGGGGAAGAAGATTTTCCGCATGGGCGAGACTGGCAAGGGACAGGCCACCAAGCTGGCCATGAATTTGCAGATCGCGCTGATCTTTGAGGGATTCGCCGAGGCGCTGACCTTGGCCACCAAACTCGGGGTAGACACGCAACAATTGTTGTCTCTGATTGAGGCCACGATGGTGCGGTCGGGGGTAGTGGATTATAAGGGACCGTTTGTTCTGCAACGCGACTTCACGCCGAACTTTCCCCTGCGGCTGATGCACAAAGACATCCGGTTGACGCTGGAGGCGGCGAAGGAAGCGCGGGTGAAGTTGCCGGCGCTGGAGACCGTAGAAGAAATTTATGAGATGGCGTCGGAAGAGGGAAATCAGGACCTGGACTATGCGGCTACGCTGATGTTGCTGGAGAAGTGGGCGGGCGTGCAGGTGAAGGGCAGGGCCGCCTAGTTCCGCATTCAAAGTTATTTCGCGCACCTTAGGAATTGGCGAAGGGCTGGAATGGAGCAATAACAGGCCAGGAATTACCTCTACAAGCACCCTGAAATTACCGATTCGTTACCGCCGTAATCTGCCAAACCCCGCTATTACACAAGTATTACAGTCATCTCACCCATTCCCTTGGTACGGTAGACGTAGAGGCTGATTGAACTCAACCAACCATGAAATGGGGACCTTCCTTGGATATGGAACTGCAGGATTTGGAACGACCACAAGCGGCGAAAGATGAAGTGAACTGGATCACAGCGGCATTCATGGCAGCATTTCACGTTGGGGCGATTGCCGCACTTTTCTTTTTTACCTGGAAAGCATTGTTTGTCGCGATGTTTTTGTGGTGGGTCTCGGGCAGCCTGGGGATCGGGATGAGTTATCACCGGTTGCTGACGCATCGTGGATTTAAGACTCCGAAGTGGGTGGAATACTTCCTGACCATCTGCGCCACGCTGGCGCTCGAAGGCGGACCAATTTTCTGGGTGGCGACGCATCGCATTCATCATCAGTATTCCGATCAGGAGGGCGATCCGCATTCGCCGATCGACGGCAAGTGGTGGGCGCACATGGGATGGATTCTGATGGGCAAGTCGATGCATCACGACACGACCACGCTGGCACGCTACGTTCCCGATCTCGCTAAGGATAAGTTTCATGTCTGGATCACGAAATATCATTATGTGCCCATGATTGTGCTGGGCGTGATTTTGCTGGCCATTGGCGGATTGCCGTTCCTGATGTGGGGAATCTTCATGCGCACGGTGGTGGGATTACACGCGACGTGGCTAGTAAATTCGGCGACGCATTCCTGGGGCTCGCGGCGCTTCGCGACTCGAGATCTTTCGACGAACAGCTGGTGGGTGGCTCTACTGACCTTCGGCGAAGGCTGGCACAACAATCATCATGCGCATCCGACGGCGGCGCAGCATGGCTTCAGGTGGTATGAAGTCGACATGAACTGGTATGGGATTTGGGCGCTAAAGACTCTGGGCTTGGCTTGGGACATCAAGCGGGTGAAGCTGGCGGAAGTCGAGCGCGGTGTGGTGCCGACGCCGAATGGACGCTTGATCACCGCGGCCATGCCGGAAGTCTCGGTTGCGGGAGATTGATTTAAGATTCGAATCTGTATTGGGTACCCGCCCGGTAATTCCGTGGCGGGTTTTTTATTGGTAGACACTGGGCCGTACGCGCAGCATTACCTCTTCCCGAATTCAGACGCGGATGATCATTACCTCGGTGGATTTGATCAGGGCAGCGGCCGTTTGTCCCTTCTTCAGGTTCATTTCACGCGCCGAACTGGCGGTGATAATTGAGGTGATCTGCTGGCCGCCGATGGAAATCTTTACTTCCGCCATCAAACCGCTGATGCGTACGGAATCGATGCGTCCCACTAACTGATTGCGTCCGCTGACGCGGCGGTGGACCTGCTTCCGTTCTATCTCCGTTCTGCCTCGGGTTCTGAAGAGTAGCTTATCCACTTCGCCCTGTGGGATGCGGTGGTGTCCTCCGGCTGTTTTTATGCTGCGAATCTTCTTTTTGTAAATCCACTGCTTGATGGTGGGAAAACTAACTCCGAGCTGCAGAGCCGCATCGCGCAGCTTGAGCAAAGCGTCAGCGCTCGTTTCGGATTTGCCATTGCGCCGCACGAGAGGGAATCCTACTGTCAACTTGAGTTGCGGTCAATACCGAGGCTCTCGAGGCTCTCGCATAATGGCATTGAACTGTCTATGGATGGATACAGGAAAGATACATCATGTACACTTCTGCTCTCTTCGTCAGATTCCGTTTAGGTCGGAGGCATCAATGCGTGCCTTTGCGCTGTTGCTGGGGGGGCTCTTGCTGTGTCTTTCGTCGACGTTCACTGCGGCGTAGAGCGGGTTTCCGGCCGACTGGTTCAGCCTGGCGTCCCAGACTCAGGCGGAACAGCCTCACTGGATTACTCCGCTGTCCACGACCTCTCCCCGGCTAGAGCAGGAATTTCGCTACGATATTCAATGGCAAACGCACAATAGCGGCGTAACCAAGGAGAACTACGGCGTGAGCAAGGGTCTCGACATCATCCCGGCCAAAAGCGTTGAGGTCATTCTCGCCGTTCCTCCGTACATCGTGAACAACCCGGATTCTCCGCACGATGGATTCGGCGACTGGCAGTTTCTGGTGAAATATCGCATCTCCGCCCGAAACGAGGAGCACGGGAACTACATCTTGACGGCTTTCTACCATCTGACTTTTCCTACTGGGCAGTACCGGGAAGGCGTGTTAAGTCCGATAATCACGCCCACGATTGCCTACGGGAAAGGCTACAAAGAGTTCGATGCCCAAGGAACACTGGGGTGCAGCCTACCCACCGAAAACGTGGGGATCATCGGACCCACTCTGCTTTAGAACAACACGTTCCAGTACAAGATATTCAGAAGTTGTGGCCGGAAGCCGAAGTGAATGTCACTCACTTTTACGGCGGGAACAACAAAATTGTCCCGACCAGCCAACCCGGGAAAACATTGGTATATCTCACGCCGGGTATGGTGATCCTGGCCTTTTGCAAGCCTGTGGCCTGTGCGCGGTAAAATCGGGCTGAGCTTCCATGCGCATCTCGAGCCGCCGCGGAACTATCGTTTTCTTTCTCTGCCTGGGCATTGGCCTGGTGGCGTTGGCCGTCGCCCTGAACGTGGGCTGGATCATTCTCAACTGGCGCGAGGGGGTGCTGTTGTTTTTCGGCATCGTCTTTTTTGCGTTGATTATCGCGGGCATGGTGGTGAACACGATTTTTCTGGTGCGTGAGCTTCGGCGCAGCGAGCAGCATGACAGTTTTATCAATGCGGTTACCCATGAGTTGAAGACACCGGTGGCGTCGATTCGGCTTCACTTGGAAACCCTGCAGCGCCGCGACGTGGCGGAACAGCAGAAGCAGGAATTCTACCTGCTGATGCTGAGCGATACCGACCGGCTGACCGAGACCGTAGAGCAAGTGCTTCGCGCGGGGCGGGCAGGGGACAAGAAAACTGGCCGGGAAAAAGCGGAAGTCGACTTCGGCCAACTGGTGCGCGACTGCATGGATGCCACTCGATTGCGGCACCACCTGCAACCGGAGGCTCTCCGTTACCAGGAGGCATCGAACAACGGCAGCGAACTGCGGGTGCGAGGCAATGCAGAGGATTTGCGCACTGCGGTTTTCAATGTACTGGACAATGCCGTGAAGTACTCCGGAGATAATGTCGACGTGCGGGTGCAGCTGGAAACGCCGGACGAAAAACGTATTGTGCTTCGCGTACAGGACCAGGGAGTAGGGGTTCCTCCCGAGGACGTAAAGCGAATCTTCAGACGTTTCTATCGCGTCACGCACCGGTCGCTGGCGCACGTAAAGGGAACCGGGCTCGGCCTGTTTATTGTGAAGGCGATTGCGCTCAAGCACGGAGGCAACGTTTTTGCGGAAAGCGCTGGGGAAGGCCAGGGAACGACCATCGTGCTGGAACTGCCAAGGTGGGCGGCATGAGCCGCGTTCTGGTTGTCGAAGATGAAGAACATCTAGCGCAGGGGTTGCGCTTCAATCTCGAAGCCGAGGGGTATGCGGCGGAAGTAGTGGGTGATGGGGAAGCGGCCACCGATCGATTGCTGGAAAAAAGAGAGAATTTTGACGCGGTGGTGCTCGACATTATGTTGCCGGGAAAAGATGGGTTCAGCGTGGTGTCGGAATTGCGAGCGGCGAGAAATTATGTGCCGGTGCTGATGCTGACGGCGCGAGGACGGCCGGAGGATGTGCTGAAAGGATTTGCCTCCGGGGCCGACGATTATCTGGCGAAGCCCTTTGATCTTTCAATTTTGTTGGCGAGGTTGCAGGGGTTGCTGCGACGAAGCCAATGGATGCGCGGTGGGCCGGCGCCGCAAGCGGGCGAGCGGCCGGTGGATTCCAACGGCAGCGAAGACTTCGGAATATTTTCATTCGACGGGAAGACGATTGACTTCGGCGGGTTGGAGCTGCGATCCGGAGATACCACAATTCATCTGACACTGATGGAGTCAGACCTTTTGCGGCATTTGGTGCGCAACGATGGGCGCATTGTCTCGCGCAAGCAGATTTTGGAAGAAGTGTGGGGGCTACACGAAGATACCGACACGCGTGCCATCGATAATTTCGTGGTGCGGTTGCGGCGCTATATCGAAGATGATCCGGCCAATCCGCGGCATTTGCTTACTGTGCGAGGCGTGGGTTATCGCTTTGTGGCACGGCCGGAAAAGGAATGAGAGACGGAACGCTGAAAAAGCTCCAGTACTCCGGGGTGCAACGGAAATGAAAAAGAAAGAACGGGGATTGAAGCCCGCGGTCAATTCGGCGGCGCGTACGCGCCCCTGAAGGGCCCTCTTCCGCGGTGTCGCCCGATTTTCGTGGCGCTTCACAATCTAGGCCTTCACAATCTGGCCCTTCACAATCTAGGTTTCACCATCTAGTGCTTCAGAATTTCTGACCGCCATACTTGCTTAAGCCCGGCACAATTCGGCCACCAGCGACTCGCGACGTTGAAGCGCGATTCTATCGAGTCGACCTAGGGCCAGCAAGTACAGAGGAATGGAGATGACTGCCAGCACGAGAAATAGCAGGGTAGCGATCCACAGATTCTTATAGAACCGCGCGATAGTGAAGACCGCCACCCCCAAACCGACGGTTACGATCTGGGCGCCGAAGCTCGCCAGTACAGTGATTTGGGAGACGTTCTGGCGGCCGAAGGTTGAAAAGTCGCGTTTCTTCGGGGCATAGATCGAGAGCAGGTTGCCGATGGTGAAGTTCAAGGGCACAGCGAATAGAAGTCCAGCCAGAGTCGCAACCGAAACCGCGAGGTGCGGAGTGCCGTAGAGGTAGGAGACCGCAATCCAAGCAAAGGCAGTGTTGGCGACGAGAATGCTGGCGTGAGTCAAGTTCTTGGCCAGCACGATGTAGCGGAAAGCTACCGGCGACGCATAGAAGAACTGAATACCGCCGCCATCACCACCGAAGCTGTTGAACACCAGATTGGTGAGGACGAGGATCGCGTAGGCGGCCGCGCCGGGGAATGCCATATCCGGCGTGCGGCTCATTGAACTGGAGTGGCGCAGGGAATTCATCGCGCCGAAGCGAAAGATCAGCAGCATAAAGATCGGCATAATCAACGTAAGCAGCATAGGACCGCTGCGCGCCAGATAGCGCATTTCCTTTTCGAACACCGCAGCAACCGATTGCGAGAATCCTGGCAGCTTCCAACCTACTTGCAGGCCTTGGACTCGCGCCACGGCGGGGCGCGCAGCCACTTCGCTGAGATTCTCTCCACGAAACTGAGCGCGCAGCCGGAGGTGTAAAAGCGTGGCAATGGCCGCGGCAACCGCTCCCAGCAAAAGCAGGGAAATCAACCCCAGCAGGAATTGTCCATGAGAAGTCTGCGCAATGGCGTTGGCGGCGAGGCCGGGCGGCAGCACGGCTTGCACCTGGGTCCCGACCTCGACCGCGCGGCCGAACTCGGGGTGCGGCCCTCTGCCGAGTCGTCCCATCACAGGGCCGATCAATTGCAGGCTGAGCATCGCCAGAATGAAAAGGACGCCCATGACTTCGCGGGTACGGCGCTGCGCCAGCCAGCGCTCCAGCCAGGCAAACACCGTCTGCATCAGCACCAGATTGAAGAGTGTGAAGGTCAGAAGGACTATCAGCGCCCAGGGAAATAACCGGGGACGTGCGACCGTGGTCCCCAGCAGAATTCCCAGCAAGCCAACGGTACCGAGCGCGCTGGCGGGATCGAAAAAACCATAGGCCAGACGAATCAAGAAATATGAACGGTAGGTCAGGGGAAAGCGCAGCAACTCGGCTGAGTCGGGATTGTTGGTGAAGGCTGTGGACATTACGGGAAAGAGTTGCCAGAAGAAAAAAATTGGCCAGAGCAAGATTGCCAGGTATTCGGCGTTGTCTTGTGAGACGAAGTACCAGGAAAATCCGGTGGCAGCGATGAAGCCGCCAAGACCGCCGAAGGCGAAAAAGAGGGTGATTAAGAGGCGCGAGGCCAATTCCATTTTTCCGCGCTTGCTGCGCAGGCCATTGATAAACATGCGCCAGCGCAGGTCGGCGATGGCGGTGAGCTGGCCGCGGCGATCAATGGCAGTGGTCATTCTGTTTTAGCTTCTTATTTTGTTCCCAGCCAGGAAAGTTCCTGCTCGGTTCGGTGCGTTCCGCCGACGATGCGCAGGAAGAGTTCTTCCAGGGTCAGCTTTTCGCCGGAGGGCGCTGTGCCATCGCCTGATCCGGCAGGTGTTTGAGCTTCGACGCCGGCTCGCAGTTCTTCAAGCGAGCCCTGGGCCACTAAGCGTCCCTGATGAATGATGGCGATGTGGCTGCAGAGGCGCTCCACGATTTCTAGCACGTGCGAGGTTAGAAAAATCGTGGCTCCGCGCGCGATCATGCCTTGCAGCATGGACTTCAGCGTGCCGGCGGCGATTGCGTCCACGCCCTCGAAGGGCTCATCCAGAAACAAGACTTTTGGGCCATGGATTACGGCAGCGGCGAGGGCGAGCTTCTTTTGCATGCCGTGGGAATAGTCGGTGACGAGTTTCTTGGGTTGGTCGGCGAGCTGCATAAATTCGAGCAGCTCGGCAGCGCGCTGGGCGGCAGTGTTGCGATCCAGGCCGTACATGCGCCCGGCGAAGCTGAGGAACTCGGCGCCGGTGAGGCGGCCGAACAGAGCCATGCCTTCGGGCACGACTCCGATCTGGCGTTTGACTTCCACGGGGTTGGCGTTCAGGTCAAGGCCGAGAATTTCAATGCGTCCGGAACTGGGCGCGAGCAGGCCGGTCAGCATTTTGATGGTGGTCGATTTGCCCGCGCCATTCGGTCCGAGGAAGCCGAAGAATTGCCCGGGGGCGACACGCAGATCGATACCATCCACGGCAATAAGTTCTCCGAATCGTCGAGTGAGGCCTTGCGTGGAAATCGTGGGGGCGAGGTCCATTAAGTTTCTGAATCTAGCACACCGACCGGATTCTGGCTGCGCTTACTGCTTGTCTTTCGACAGCGGTTCTTTTTTCTCCGGCTGCTTCTTCTGCATATCTTCGGTCCAAGGAGGGACGATGCCGACGAAGCGCGCGTAGGCGATTGACTGTCCAAGATGCTCGGCGGCGTGACGGACGATAAAGAGCAGAATGCCGCGCTCGGTATTTTTCCCACCGAACCAGTCCATGCTCTTGTCGAGGTCGGCGTCAGGCATGGCGGTGATCGCTTTTTTGGCGTGGGCGAAGGAATCTTTGAGCGTGGCCACGACTTTGGCTTTGTCGGTGCTGGATTTTTCCAAAGTTTTCAGATCAAGTCCTGCCGGCGGAGGCGTGCCCACGAGCTTGTACAGATTGTAGTTGGCGGCGCTGACGTGGAGGAAAACTTCGGCGAACGAGCGTACGTCGCCGGCGGGACGCCATGTGTATTTTTCAGCGGGAATCGCTTCGGCGAGGCGCGTGAACTTGTCTTCTTGAATCATGACTTCGGCGAGGACTTCTGAGCGGTAGCCGGTAACACCCGGAGTACCTTCTTTGTAGGGATTGACTTGCGCGGCGACCTGAATTGCGCCGGTCATAAGCACGAGTAAACAGAATGTGGAGAGAATGCGTTTCATGCAGGAGTCTCCTTTTGAGCGCCATCAGTCTAGCGCGTCGCAACAATATGTCTAGAACGAAAGCAACTTTGTCGCCCGGGCGTCATCCAGAGCGGAGCCGTTTTTCAGGCGGAGCGATGGACTCGCGTGGAAAGCACAATGCCCGCGAGATCCCTCATCCGGCTGGAATGCGCCGGATTTCGGGATGATGCCTGCGAGAAGATTGCCAGTTCTGGGTGACTTCGGCTTGGACTGCCCTCAGCGGAATCGGGTGGTGCGCCAGAGGGCGATGCCGCAGGTTGCCAGCAGGGCGAGCATCGCGAGGGTAAGCGCAGCGGCCCAACCTGTAGCGATGTCGACGTGTGGAAACTTCGCGACGACGGCAAGCACGGCGAAGAGACCGGTAGTGACGAGAATGAGCAGCCAATCGATAAAGGTCCTGCCCGGACTGGCGCCGGATGCTTCGCTTTGTCCCGGTTGGAGCTTCATTTCTCTGCCTTCCATGCCGGCGCGGACGTATTCGTCTTCAACGCCATAGCGGTGGCCTTCTCGATCGGCGGCCTCCTGCCAGGAGGAGTGCTCGCGCTCGGTGGCCGATGATAAGGCGATTGCAACTGCTCCCAAGGCCATCAGCAGCGATCCACCGGCAACTTGCGCGTAGATGGATTGGCGTGCGCCGCGCAATTCATGAAACACCAGGATGCCCCACAGCAGTCCCCAGAGTTGGTTGGTGTTGGAGAGAGGAATGCCGCGGCTGATGCCGACGTACTTCGTGGCGTATTGCTGAAATAAATCTCCGAGGACCCAGACGAAGCCGCCCAGCATCAGCCAGAACAGGACCGATTTAGCGTCGATGAGCTCGTGCCACAGGGGCGTTGCGCCGCGGTAGACGACAGCCAGCACCGTGATGGTGGCGAGTTCTCCCACGGTGAAAAATGTGATGAACGAAAGAGGATTCATCCCAGTGAGGTAGGCCTTGCGGTAAGGGATGTACATCGTTCCCCACAAAATGCCGGCGCCCAGCGCGGCGAAGATGCCGAGTGCCGCTTTGCCCGGCGCTGCCTGATGGGACGATGCAATTGCCAGCAGCGTTGCTCCCGCGAACATGAAAGCGGCGCCGCCTAGGACGCCAAGCCAGCGCTTCCATCCGGCATGGCGCAGTTCGTTGAACAGCAAAAATCCCCAGAAAATGCCGAGCAGGCTGTTCGTGTTCCACAACGGAAACGCGATGCTGAGGCCGACGTTGCGGATGGCGTAAATGGTGAGCGTGTTGGCGACGGCCCACATGCATCCGGCGAGCACCGCCCACACGATCAAGTGCGGGGCCTGGCGCACATCGTTGCGAATATGGGATGTGCCACGAATGAATGCTGGTACGCTCCAGCGGGCCAGGAAAACTCCGAACACCATGATCAGAGACACGGTGATGGGAGAGATGTCTGGGTTGACGAGCTTGATTGGAGCTTCAGCGCCGCCCAGCCAGGCACCGGCTGCGAATCCGCAGAAGATGCCGAGAGCCTGCAGCGAGCGCAAGCGGGTCGCGTGCATGGGACTCGGAACGATGGGCGCTACAGTCTGCGCGCTTGCTGGAGATGAGTTCAACGGAGCTTGTCCAGGAGCAAGAGACCGCCAACGAGAACGATCAGCGGAATCCAGAAGTGGAGGTCGGTGGCGATGGCGCGAAATAAATTTAGGGCAGCAGTGGGTTCGGTTGGGGGTGACATAACCATCGCAGAATGATCGTTCAAACTGCGGTGTCATCTTAGGGATACACGAGCCGCGAGTCAACGGTCCCATGGGAGAAGGTGGGAGAAGGGAAAGAGATGGTCTCAGAGCGCCCCCCTGATAATCATGTTTGGTCCGGGATTCATCTCTGCTCTGTCCCAGATCACCTCATCGCAGCTCAACTCATTTGTTGCCCGTTGCCTCGCTGACCTGGGCGCGGGGCGCGCCGGGGCGCTGAGTGGAGATGTGTGGAAGCGAGAAGTGATCAACGACAGCGGACGTGTTACCGTGGGCGATGTATTCAGGATTCAGGCAGAGCCAGCCGATTGAAGTGCTCGAACGGAGGGGCTAGTGGAAGCTCCTTTTGCCGAAACGTGTCCTCTGAATCTGAGTAATCGTAGGTGTTGCCACAGATCGGACACTCGATTAAAAGAGGGTACGACATCCAATATTCCACGCTTGTTGGAATCATTCCCTTTTCTCCCAAGTAGGTCAGCACGTGATCTGCTCTACAGCTCTTCGTCTTGCAGTCGACAACGATATAGAGATGCAGAGGAGACCCATGATCGACAGTTTCAGCTTGGTCATTGCGGCGCTGATTGCACATCGAAGCCATACCTGTTGAGGGTGTCTGCCGTAGCAGCGGTTTTGATGAACGACAAGAACTGCTTCGCAGTGTCCTTGTTCTTAGACGAGCCGAGAATGACGCACGCCTGCTGAATGGCAGGATAGTCGCCAGCAGGAACTTCAAAGTAGCGTCCCTTGTCTTTCATGTTGGGAGACAAGGCGAGAGACAGTGCCACCACTCCCACGTCGGCTGAACCCGACATGACGAACGAGGCGGTCTGTGAGATATTCTCGCCGAGTACAAATTTGTCTTTTACTTTGTCGTAAATTCCTTCCTTCTGCATCGCTGCTACAGCGGCTTGTCCATACGGAGCATGCTGCGGATTCGCCACAGCGATTTTCTTAATCGAAGGGTTCAGAAGTGAGTTGATGCCGGAACTCACGTCAAGCGTCGAGTCTTTCAAAACCCAGATCACGATCTTCCCCTTTGCGTACTGGTAATAGCTCCCCGGTTCGGTCAACCCAGCGGATTCCAGCTTCTTTGGATAATCGAGATTGGCTGAAAAGAACATGTCGAAGGGTGCGCCGTTTTCTAGCTGCTGAAAGAAGTTGCCCGACGAACCATAAATCATCTTCACTTCCTTCCCAGTTTTCTTCTGGAATTGGGCAGCGACATCTTGCATCGCGAATTGAAGGTCGGCTGCGGCAGCAACGGTAATGGATTGTGCCGCGCAGAATTCACAAATGCAGAGGACCGCAACCGACGCAACCAGATTTCGTATTCGTCTGCTCATATTCCCTCTCAGCGGTGTCTATAATCAATGAATGCCAATCTCAGCCAGAAACAAGCTCCCCGGAAAAATAGAAGAAGTTCAATTGGGTGATGTCATGGCGCACGTGGTCGTGCGTGTAGGCGACAATCTAATCGAAAGTGCCATCACGCGCCGCAGTGCCGACGAATTGAAGCTCAAAAAGGGTGACAAGGTGTTTGCCGTGGTTAAAGCTACCGAGGTAATGATTCAGAAGGACTGAACCCCTATTGCACATCCACGATCTTGAGTTTGGTGACCTGTCGCACCCAACGGGCCATCCGTTTCTCCTCAGGAATGACGATTCGGTATGCTCCGGCTTTGTCGTCCAGCGGCTTCCCGTCCTGCAAATATGCAAGGACAACCTCCTTGTCTGTGAAATCGGGATCAAGCTCAGGGAGCGCAATCACGGCGCGATAGCCATCAGCAGCTTCCACTAGAAGACAGGAAGCCAAACGCTTTCCCCGCATGGAATGACCAAACTCGACTCCTGCCTTTTCGAGAACAACCCTGAGTGCCACTCCCTCGAATGTTGTGGAGGTCTCGGAGCCGTGAGTCGTCACCTTGACGTGTGGCAGGGACTCAATGTCCGACCTTGTCAAAACGGTCAGTTTTCCGCTCTCAGTTTGAATCGTGATTTGCTGACATGGCGCCACTGCGGCGCTCAACAGCAGACTGATCAATGCACAGAGAAGGAAACGTTTCTTCATGGATTACACTCGCAAGATCATCACTTCTGTAGCCTTTATGAGGGCTGCGGCAGTCTGTCCCCGCTTTAGCTGCATTTCTCTGGCAGAGTGTGCCGTAATGATCGACGTGACCTGCTGACCACCGATTGAAAGCTTGACCTCAGCCAACAAGCCGCTAATCTGCACGGACTCAATTCGTCCCACGAGCTGATTACGGCCACTCACGCGCCGGGTTTCTTCTTTGCGTTGCGGTTCGGTCTTGCCACGGGTTCTGAAAAGCAACCTGTCCACTTCGCTCTGCGGGATACGATGATGTCCTCCCGCCGTCTGATTGCTTCGAATCTCCTTCTTGTAAATCCACTGCTTAATTGTCGGAAAGCTGATCCCCAGTTGCAAAGCTGCATTTCGCAGCCGCAGCAGTTCCTCAATATTCCCTTCGGATTTGCCGTTCTTCTGCATCGGGCCGCAATCGTAGCGACAGCGAAGTCCACCTTCAACTCATCGCATTCGCGTAAGTATAGCCCACGGATTCATTAACAAACAGACTAAATCGTACAGTCCTGGACAATAGAATCGTATCTCATATACACTCTCGACTTCTGCCCCAGACGATTGATTTTTCGAGGTGGAAATGCGCAAGGCTTACCTGTTTATCGCGGCGGTTGGTTTTTTGCTTACGTCATCCTTGACCTTTGCTCAGGAGAAAACGCCCGACCCCTGCACGAGCGGCCACGAGTTCGCCACCACCGATTGCACGCTGACCTGGCACGGCATCACGGTGTACGGCGTGTATGACGTCGGCGTCGGTTGGGTCAGTCACGGCTTACCGGAAAACGGCTACAACTATGAAGGTGCTTCTCTGGTGAACCGAAACGGCTATCAACATCGATTTCTCGTCGCACCGAACAACCTGCAGCAGACGGGTCTGGGCATCAGGGGCAAGGAAGAGTTTCGGCCTGGCTGGTCCGTTGTGTTCAACGCTTCCACAGGCATCGATCCGCAGTCCGGCCTGCTCGCCAACGCTTCAAAGACTGACATCATCAACAACGGCCTTCCCAGGAGGAGCTATTCATACGCCATTGACGGCGCGCGGGCGGGTCAACCTTTCAATGACGAAATCTATGGCGGAATCTCGTCCGAGCTTTTCGGCACGTTGACCTTCGGTCGTGAGCGTTCTCTCGGCACCGATGCGATGCTCCAATACGATCCGGCCGGCGGGAGCTATGCGTTTTCGTACATCGGGTATAACGGCACGATGGCTGGCGGCGGCGATACCGAAAACAGCCGTTGGGATGACGCCGTGAAGTATCGTCTCACCGTTGGCCCGGTTCATTTCGGCGCGATGTATAAATTTGCCGACGGTTCCGGCGGTTGCTACTCGGCTACTGCAGGCTGGACTGCAGCAACTTGTACGGCTGAATCGGCGCATAACAACGCCTATGGGTTTGATCTCGGCGCAACCTACCGCAAGTTTTCCGTCGACATCGTCCCTCAACATTACAACCAGGCGATCAGCGTGCTGAACCCGTTATTGGGGGCTCAGAGTCTGACGCAGCCCTATCAGTCGACCGTCAATAGCATCAATACGAACCAAATCACCGGGGCCAACATGGTGGACCTGAGTGACACCGTATATGGCATCGTGACCGACAACTACGGGATAATCGTCGCTGCCAAGTATGCCTGGGACCCGATCAAGTTTTTTGCTGGCTATGAATACATCTGGCAGAACAACCCGAAGAATCCGTTGGGCGTTGGCGCCTCGGACCAGGGCGGTTATCGCATGAGCGGGGTTGAAGACAACAATCTCGATCATGAAAAACTGGTGAACATCTGGTGGACGGGTGCGAAGTATACCTACCGCAGCAAAACCGACATCACTTTCTCCTGGTATCAACAGCGGCAAGACACCTTCCGTGTCCCACCGACCTGCGTACCCGGAAATTTCCGCGCCTCTTGCGCTGGCACCCTCAACGAAGGGTCGCTTTATCTCAATCATCACTTCACCAAGCGTTTCGACGGTTTTGCCGGAATTGCATATTCCTGGGTAAGCGGCGGACTCGCCATTGCGATTCCTCATGGCCCCGGCGTCCCCTATAACTCCAACAACAACTTTGCTCCAACGGTCGGTGGTCGTTTCACATTCTGATCGCTTCCGCTGTGTGTTGAGTCGAGAGCCCAACATGGTTTGGGGTTCATGCAGCCTTGTGATACGCAATCGAATCATGAAGTTGTCCCGCAGCTGTCGTGCTTCCGACGGCGCGGGCGAGACGCCCTCGCGACAGCGGGCGGGACGCCGCCCTACGTAAGCAAAACGCCCCGGCTTTTGACCGGGGCGTTGGCAGGACCGCTGCAGCAATCTAGAACAGATTCCACAGGAACTGGTATCACACGCCGGAAGTGCCTTAGTTTTCAATCATATAAAAAAAGGTGCTTGACTTTTGTGCTAATTTTGTGCTACCGTGTATCCATGACAAACACAACAGCAGTCCGCAAACTTGAACGGGCGGGCAAGTACCTTGTGAAAACCCGGCCCGCCATTTTAGCCGCCGTAAAAACCAACGTCTCGGCTGTTGAAGCGGCAGAGAGTGACAACCCCGATCTACATGCCTTGGCCTTACTGTCGATTCTCTTGCTTCGCGTATGCGGTAACAAGCATGATGGGTGGGCAACTCGGGTTGAGCAAAAGCTATCCGTGAGGTGTGCATGAAAACCCTTATAATTCTCGCTGTATTCGCTCTCAGTTCCGTAGCTTGGGGACAGGACAATACCGTTAAGCAAGCCGCCGAAACGGTAGCGCGTCTCCATGACTCCATGCTCAACCCGCCAACCTTTGTACTAGACGGCGTGTACCTTTCCAAGCCTGACAGGAAGGGACACCCAAGCCTCTGCTATGAGTACCGATCACAGAACGCATCGGGCGGGATGTCCGCAGGCCGCGCCGCTGTGTATGGATGGGACACGAAGAGGCTTAATACATTCGTGGTAGAACGTGGGGACGATGTACAAGGATATAACGCGGGATGGGTATCCCCATGCAAGGCGAAAAATATTGACCGTGAAATTACCAAAGACGTGGCCGCGATTGCTCCGGCTCTATATCGGAAGGACAAATGAGCACCGCGCCGGTAATCACAATCTTCGTCCGTCACAACGCCGACTGCAAGTATGCCGGGGATGAGTTTTGCAAGCGGTGCAATTGCCGTAAGCATCTCAGGTATACGCTCAATGGGGTTCAAGTCCGGCAGAAGGCTAACACGCGCTCGTGGAGCGGGGCGGAGGAAGCTAAGAGCCGCCTACAGTACCAACTGTCCGGCAAGCCTGTGGAGTCGGTAACGGACTCCGCCCAACTCATCAGCGCGGCGGTTATCGCTTTCATAACGGACAAGGAAGTCTCGGACGTGAGTGACGGCGTGCGCGACAGGTACGAGCGCGAGCTAGATCGCTTCCGCTCTTTCTGTGAAGCCTCCGGCGTCTTCACCGTGCAGGGCATTACGCCCGCGTTGATTACGTCCTTTAAGACCACATGGAGCAAGCAGTACAAGTCAACATTCACGCGGGCCAATGTGCAGAAGAGGCTTCTAGCGTTCCTGAAGTTCTGCCTGTATAACGGATGGCTCCCCAAGGTCCCGAAGCTAGCGCCGGTCAAGATTACCGAGACACCAACGCAACCTATCACGGATGAGCAGTATGATGCAGTTCTCAAGGCCGTCCCGCAAGTGTTCCCAAACGGCTACGGCCACAAAGTCCGCGCCGTTATAAAACTGATGCGCTGGAGTGGTCTTTCCGTGCGCGATGCTAGCGGTCTGCGCCGGGATGAGTTGGACAACCGGGGAAAATACTTCTGCATCCGTACACAGCGGCAAAAGATGGTATCCGCACAGGGCACGGATAAGGCGGCGGAAATGTACATCCCTATCCCTCCCGATCTAGGCCGCGAGCTGATGACCATGAAAAACGCACACCCGGATTACGTCTTTTGGGAGCCGCGCAAGAGCGAGACAAGTCAATACTTTTCCCACAATATGAGTGTAGCGATAAGCCAAGTATTCGCGGCGGCGGGTATACAGAGCGGCCACATGGTTAGCCACAGGCTCCGTGACACCTACGCCGTGGACCTTTTATCCAAAGGCGTGCCGATGGAGGAAGTCTCCAAGCTGCTGGGACATTCAAGCATTGTGATAACAGAGCGGCACTACGCGAAATGGGCCAAGGGAAGACAGGACCGCGTTGATGATCTTGTCAGTGCAACATGGGAGGCGCACTAGGCCGCATCAAGTAGTCCCTGCCGCTTGACCCAAGCCCGGACTTGCGCGAGCGTGACGGACCACTTGCAGGACGCACGGCCATACTTCGAAACGCCTAGCGCCTGGACGCCACATTCGCGGGAGCACACCCACACGGTTGCCTTGCTGTCCCGCTTGAAGTTATTCTCCGCCCGCCGTGTGATTGTGATGCGGTGCCCTTGGTCAAAAAGGGCACCTGGAGGAAGTCCGCAATTCTCACAATTCATCTAACCGCAAGCCTCCGCCTAACGCGCTCATACACTTCGCGTGGAATACGCATGGTGCGGTAACGCTGTTTGTTGCGCGTCTCCGGGCGCTCAAGGATGATGACGCCGGATTCCTTTTCAAACAGCCGCCTTACGGTTGGCTCCGTCACGCCCATAAGCGCCGCCACTTCGCGGGGAAGTAACGCCGGTTTATTTGTGTGCTGCATACCCAATAGCCGCCCCAATTCCCACGGTAATTGCCGTGCTCTCTACGCGCTTCCATAAGCCGGGCTTCTTTTTCAGCGTGGTTATCTGTTGGTCCTTCTCTACCTCAATCTTGTGCTCAATGTCCAGCTCCGCCGACAGCACGCCCTTGTCAACCTCGCACTGCTTGCACTTATTCAGCTCTTGGAAGAGTGGGACCGCTTCAACCTCCACAGCGCTAGGCGCGTCCGGGAGCGGGCGGGCATTGAGCGGTACGTCCGTTAGCTCCGGGATGGCCTGGATTGCTTGCGCCGGAGTCTTGACCGTGACCGCTTGCTTTTGCAGCTTGGCTATCTGCACATTCCCCGCCCGCGCAACGTCCTGTGATTGTTTCTCCAGGACAGCAACACGGTCTTGAGACTGCTTGACCGTTTGCTCCGCCAAGATTCGCGCATCATGTTCCCTCAACCAAGACGTACCGGCGAGCAGCACGGCTCCGGTAACGATGAGTCCAAGCACGTGCTTACTTGCGCTTGTCTTCAGATAGTTGATAATCAGTTCTGTCATTGCTTCCCCTTTAGTGACGAATCATGCACAAACACAACGCGGTATTCCGTCTGCCGGTTGCGTCCCCGGTTGAAAGTGGCCGCGTTGTATGCTGAATACCCCGGCGCATCTGTCACACGCTTACCTGCGAGCGGGCCGCCAACACACAAAAACTTTTGTTTCGTCTCCGTGCGCCGCGTGTACGCGTACTCCCCACACGTGTGTGCCCGCTCGAATAACCGCCCGTCGCTAAAGCGGTCCTCTGGCACATCTTCCGTATAACGGCGCTCGATTAAGTAGTTAGTGCGCTCCACTGTGTCATCCCCGGTCACGCTGAAAATATACTCCGTGACGCGGCACTTATGTCCGTCATACGTGCTTACCTTTTTCAAGCCGAATGTATCGCGCTTACCCTTTGCCATATCTTTTACCCTCGTACCCGTCCGCCGCCATAGGCAAGCCATCCGCCCACGGTTCAACAGCAGACATATAAGTAACCAATTGGTCCAACGCGCCCGCGTCCTTCTCATCCGCAAGCGTGATAATCTCGTCATGCGTGTGACCTACAATCTCAAAACGTTTATCCGCTTCCGTCCGATGCAGCGCGTCACATAGCAATTGCCACGCAATCCACTGCACAACGTTTTCACATAGCCGCCCGCCGTATGTGGTGCAGCGTCCCCATGAGTTGCCATGCACGCCGTCAAAGCCTAGCGTTAGCTTCTTAAAGCCACGTGCATCATAGGACCAACTCGCGTAGGGGTTGGCGTATACCATCTCCGTGCCATTGGGTGACACGATGCGGAGCGCCGGGTCCCGGTAAATCAGTCGAATCGTGGGACCAAGCGAGCTGATAATACTTTGGTCACGGCGCTTGAGCGTGCAAGCCGCGAACGTATCCTCTAGCGCAGTCCAGAAGGAACACACGTCCATGAACGCCATGCGGAATTCATTTACCTGCTTGGCCGCGTCCTCTTGCGACAGCTCAACGCCCATCATTTCCGCGTAACGCCACAGACCCGTCTTGACCTTCGGCCCAACCTTGAACGTTCGGGCGTGACACGCGGGACAATCGTATGTTCCCTCCGGCGTGTCTAGCGGTACTTGCGCCGTATGTTTGCACGTGCCAAATACGGAGCACTTACCCCAACGTATCTCTTTACCTCCGCCTAACCCAAACCCACAACCAAGTGTTCCCGGCTTCGCCGTCTGCCGCATCTCCGCCGTGACTTCCTCGTATGGAATATTCTCCATGCGGGAGGCGAAGTCTATATAGGGGTCCCTGCCTTCCTTGTAAACGTCCATCATCGTGTCGCATCCGCTTACCCAAGCTAGGACGCGAGTCTCTACGGACTTGAAGTCTGCGAGCACAACCTTCTTACCCTTTGGCGCTTTGATACCCGGACGAAGCGCGAGGGACAAGGCGTCCAGGCTCGCCACGGGTTCCCCGCGCTCTAACAATTCAACCGTGGGCGTAACTAATAGCTTCTCTTCTTTGGTCCGTGCAGCCTTCAAGTTCTGGAGCTGTGCTCCGCGTCCGGCCCATCGCAACGTATGCGCTCCAAAGAAGCGGTACTGATCGCGCAACCGGCTCCCCGTGCCGGTAGTGGTAAGTATCTTCGGCAACTTCTTTAGTGAGGACTTCGCCGCCGCAAGCCGGAGCTGTAACGCGGTCTTCGCTTCCCCGTCCGGCATCTGCAACACGGCCTTGGTTACTAACTCTTTGCCAAGGCTGTTAAACGGATACCCGCGAGCCGTAACCCACTTGAGCAATTGCGCCGGTGAGTTAGGATTCTCCAGGCCGGTTACATCCTTTAGTTGCTGGTGCGCTAGGTCCGTGAGTCTGTCCGCTTCCACCTTCGCGTTGTAAAAGAACGGAAGGTCAACCGGCATCCCGCGTTTGTTAATCTCTTGGTCCAGTAACCAAGTCTTGTACAGGCGCTCCGGCATCTCGAAATGTGCAAGCAGCCACTTAAAGATTAGCCGCGTATCCATTACGTCACGGCGGCAGTAATCGCAGAACGCGGCCCAATCGTCCGGGTCTGTCTCGCGGTTGCGGACGCGCCCGTCTTTGCCCGGCTTGCAGAACTTGTTTATTAGCAGCGTTTCCTTCGTGGTCACTGCTTGGCTTGCAAAAAACGGGACCTTGTTACACTCTTTCAACGCGGCAGGCAGGGACGCATAACGAGCGAGCACCATAGCGTCTGTCCACGCCTTTGCACGGATTCCCCATACGCGAGCAAGTACGGCCCTTTCGAAAGAAACATTCCACGCAATGCTGTGGCTTGAGGTAATGAGCCGCCGCAACTCCGTGGTGTCTTCGCCTTCCTGCCAGAACTGCATCGGCCCGTCATCCTCACAGAATGCCGCCATGAGAATGCGGGTAGACGGATGCGCGGAGTAACGGTCCAGAGCTACGGCGCGAAGGTCCAATTCGCTGTAGGTTTCGAGGTCGATGTACAGCAATTTACTCCACCGCCTTTGTGTATGCAGCAACCGCGTACTGTGAATCCGTGAGCTGTGCGTCCGTCCACCGCTTCCCACAGATGCAAATGTGATGGTCCCGTGCATGGAAGCGCGGCGCTTCGCACACGTGCATTCTGTCCACCGCGTTACTCTTGTGCGAGCACACGCCGGACACAAACACCTTTAGGCACGTCTCCGGCCCGTCCAATGCGCGGCGGATGAGATATTCCAAGCGGTCAACCCTATTCCACGTCCGTTGGTTCATTACTCCCCCGTAATCTTGTGGTAGATCGCCGCCGCCTGGAGATGGCAGTCCCGTATTGTGGCGGCCTTAATGTGAAAGTCCCAACCCGTGTAACCGTCTAGCGCTTGCTCGGAGGGATGCGCGGGGACAATGATGTCCGGCTTTGTGGTGCGCTCCACCTTGACCAAATAGCCGCCCATGCGCTTGATTGCCTCTGCCTCATTCGGGAAGCGCATGTCCGTAACTAGGGCAATCTCCGGGTTATCGCGCTCTGGCGTTTCCTGAAGGCGCTTGACCCAATAGTCCGGGTCTTGCGCTCGCCGGTAATCCGTGCCCCACCATTGCAGAAGCGTGCGCGGCTTGCCGGACTCCGGGACTACCCACGCGGGAAGCGTTACTCCAAACAGCGCAACGGAGTGCCACGTCTCAACTAATTGCTCATAGCCGCCGTATTGCTTGGCCGCCTTTTTGACTTCCGCCCGGAGCGCGTCTGCATACGCATAAATCCGTGCGTGAGAGTCAAGCGGGGTTGCGTTGATGACCGCAACCGCCGCCGTGTTCTTACCCTGCCGCGCCTTGTGGCCGAATCCAATTAGGAGCACGTTACCTCCGTCCGTATAACTTGCCGCCGTAAGAGAAGCGCCCGCCGAACACCGTAACGGGATACATATTGAAAAATCCGCCCTTACGAAATTCGGTAATCCCGAATCGATTGAGCCATCCCGTAGGACGTTTCTTCAGGTAGCCGGAATCCAGGCGGCCCACGCATCCCATTGCCCATGCCTGCCACTTGTGTTTCTTCGTGTGCGGCAGAATCTTGGTTCCGCTTGCGCCTGTGTGGAAGTGTCCATACACAATGTTCTCCACATAAGTGTTAAGCGCCTTCTGCACGTGGTTACCGCCAAGCACGTCTCCGTGAATCCACTTCAGGTGCCCTTTTTTGAAGTGGCCGCCTTGCCGCTTGACCATCCACCCGCGCTTTTCCAAGCCGAGATATTCCGCGAAGTCAATCAGTCCGGCCAGCTCCGGCTGCTCTTCGTACATCTGCTCAATCCAGTCCTCATGGTTGCCTGTGAGCCACACCCGCTCACAACTCGCCGGGAGCGTCTTCTCCAACGGGTCCAGGATGTAGCGCCGGAACCCGTCCAGCTCCCGTTTCATCTGCCCCATTGACTTAAACTTCGGCTTACCTTTTGTGTGGCGCGAGATGGATTCGCAATGCAGGTTGTCTCCGCCTAGCACAACCACGCCCACGCGGTTGCGCCGCGTGAAGTCCAACACGGCGTTCCACGTGCCGAAGTCCGTTTCTGGAAAATGAATATCAAACGCCGAAACCGCTGTTAATACTTCGCTCAATGCTTCCTCCGGTTGTGCCTCTGCTCCAGTGGGGTTGCCCACCGGACGTTACCCGGCTCATAATTCCCGCTCGGGTCCTTACGATGTAGCGTTTTCCCTTTTGGCCGTGGGCCAACTTCGGCTAAGAACTGCTCGAAAGAGACAAACAGGAACTTGACCCCAAGCGCACCGTAATGCTTCCAATGCTCGCCGCTTGTCTCTTTGCACCGTTGTTTTGCATGGGTATAACTGGAATAGGTCGGACTCATTCGCCCGTGTCTGAAGTGCCCATGCGTTGTGTTGGCCCGGCTGATGGCTCGCCGTCCTCTAGGACTCATCCGACTACTCCGCATTGTTAAGTTGTTCCTTCCAACGCGTAGTAAAGCCCGGAGGGACACAACCCTTGGGTATTGCGCGGCCACAGATACCCGCGTACCCACAGAAAACTTGGTCACCACAGCAAGGCCAGTGATTCGAGTGTGGCCAAGGCTTGTCAGTGCCATACGTGCTAGTCAGGAATTCAATTGCCTCACACGCCGCGTATACTCCGGCCATCGTCCGCGCTAATGCTGAGGACCCAATTACAAGGTCTATAGGCACGTACTTGGGTTGACTCTCTTTGTCTTTGCGGTCAAAGATGACGTGATAGGTAAATAGGTCCGTTGCGTGTCCGAGTTGCGCGGCGGCATAAAGGTAAAAGTGCGCCTGTGAGCTAGTGGACAGCTCCCCGAAATACTTCTGGACATCAGCCTTAGTGCGGTTGCCCTTCGTGGTCTTGAAGTCCCCAACGCGCTCCGCGCCGTTCTCCGTAAATACGTGGTCCAGGCGGCCAAGGATTGAGTGTTTGCCGTCTCCGATGGGCAGCTCAAAAGACTGCTCAACCATCTGCATTGGGCCAAGGTCCGGCACAACCGCAATCATCCGTTCGCAGCGCTCTACCAACTCCGCGCCGTGTTCCTGGACAATCTCTTCCCGCGTCGGCGTGCCGTTTGTGCGGGACTCAAGTAGCGCGTGAAAGCATCTCCCGCGCCGCCTGCCAAGATTCATATTTGTGGGAGTCTCATCACCTTCCGGCGTGAGGCCCAAGACGTAGTACATCCGATAACGCTCGGGATTCTGTAGCCAAGCGTTATACTTGCTGTAACTGATTTTCAACCACTGCCTCCAGTGAAATGGTGCTCTTTACCTCATTGCCCCACACAGACCAACCGGGCCGCGTCTTGCGGGCAAACAGCTCCAGGCGCGGTGCTTCTGAGACGGACTCTATTAGCTCGTAAAACTCGGGCGGCTTTTCCGAGTGGCGCGGCGGATTGTGTGGAATAATCGAGGACGTTTGGGAAGTACCGCTTGCGCTCAAACTTACAGGGCGGCATATACCCCAACAGCACTGTCTGTGTCCGATGTATGACGTAATTGCCAACGCCCGAAGGCTTCACCCAATGGATAGGAGCAAGATACTTGAACCCCCACGCATCCATAACCTCATAGCCCGCCCGGAGAAAACGAGTTAGTAGTCCACAGCCACAGATGACAACCCGGCGCGGCCAACTGCGCCAACGGGCAGGGCTTTAATGCCCGCTAGTGGCATGGTTCGGATAGGGCAGCGCGTCCGGGAGCTTATGCCTCTGGTACTTGCCAGATATGCCTTGCTGCCAAGGCGGGTCAGCAAGAATAGTTGAGAATGTCATACGAGCTGAAACAACTTCTGCCACCACGTGCGCGGCTCATTGGGGTTGCCGCCATTGATGAGATAGACCCACTCGCGCCCGGCCATGTAATGCCCATAGACTTGAAACGCAAGGCAGATAGCAAACATGAGAGCGCAGGGTCCGTTGTCATACCCGAAGATCAGACCCAGGACGCCAAAGGGCAGGATTGGGATAAGCATGTTGATGACAAGCAACTGAAGGAAGATAAGGCTTGTCCGTCCCGGCGAGCGAGGTAATCATGCTGTTACCTTCCACGCCCACGCCTTTAACAATGCCTTGGCGCGTCTTACGGATGTCGTACAGGTCCGCGATGACCGCCGACGCAAACATGACTATCAGCACCACGTACATAACCGTATTGACCACTCTCTACCTCCGCGAAAAAGTAGGGCGGCCCGAAGACCGCCCGAAAACCGCCCTTGTCTTACAGCTTGGCTTTCAGGTCCGCACCAACCGCGTTCTTTGCGACCGATATAGCCACGGAATCCGTAACCAAGCGCAACACCCACAACCAATGCAATAGCAGTGACAATCATTGTTTCCCTCCGTAGATCATTTTCTTCTTGTATTTCGCTTTCCCGATAAGGCCAAAAGTTTCCTTCCCTAACGCAGCGGGAGCTGTAGGAGCCAAGAGGTATGCGCCCAAGCGTGCGGCGGCGCGTGCATTATCGCGGAGAAGACCTAAGGACCTATTGCAGAGCCAACACAGTAACCCACGAATGCGCCCCGTCCGGTGTTCATGGTCTACGGCAAGTCTTCGGCTTGCGGGCGGCTCGCCGCAACCGGCGCATACTCCGCCCTGATAGGCTAGAATTGCTCCATACTCTTCCGGCGTAATCCGGTAAAGAATCCAGAGACTTTTTGTCCACGCTGCTAACTTCCGCTTCTCGGGGTTTGCTTGGTACGATTTCCTCATTCGTTCTCTACTCGCCTTCCGGTGTTCGGCGACGTTAGCCCAATAGGTCTGCCGCGCACGTGCGTTGCGTTCCTGCCTATGCGCGGCATTCCATTTGCGGTGATATTCCGCGTTTGCTACAAACGTCACTTCGAAACGGCGTCTTGTTTGCGAACGAAGTCCGCAGGAATCTCCACGCCCTTGCCTTGCGGCTTTTGCGTGGCGAGAATGCGGATGTACTGCTCGCCGTCCGTGCCGTCTTCGGTGGACAGCACCAGCGTGCGCTTGGTTCCGATGAGGGAGTCCAGGTCAATCGCGGAGTCCTTCTCAATCTTGACGCCCATTTCTTTCAAGCGTGCGCGGAGCCGCGCTTTTTCGTGCAGAGACACCGTGAAAGATTCGAACACTCGCTTATTGCGCCCGTCACTGTCCTGCTCTTCCAGAATCCAAACGAAGTACGCCTTGTGCTGAGTTGTGCCGGGCTTGAATTTGTTCGGGACCATGCCCTTATCCACCACGTCCGCGAGCACGGCCTGTTGAATCATTTCCTGTGCCAGCTCAAACTTTTTGCCTTCGCCTTGCGCTGATGCCACTACGCCCATATTTGACTTTCCTCCAGAGTTATGCTTATGCGCCGTTTACGGCACTCACTAATACACGCTGGAGGCGTAACGCGTTGACGGGGCGCAACTTCGCACGGTTTAATGAAATTCAGCTTGGACGCGCTAACGGGATGTGGTAAAGTGACGTTGTGAGGTAGTTATGCGCTGGACGTTGGTACTGCCCTTCCTGATGCTCACCGCTTGCGCTCATCCAAAACACAGCAGCTCAACGCATGTCCCCGCGCCGCCTAACCTGGAGCGCCGATTCTGCACGCCGGAGTATGAATACCCGCCCGATGAGGTTCCGCAAATATCAACGCGTTGCCGCGAGATACCCGATTGCTCGGAATATGTGGAACTAGACAATCAAGAGCGTGCGCGTTGTGGAGGAAAAACGTAATGGCACGCGAGGCATGTCTCCCGCTCATCCCCGCCGAAGTCCGCGAAGTCTATCGGACCTTCATTAAAGAGACGTTTACGGATTACCAAGCGAAGGGCACGTTAACCGGCATCATCGTGCGGGACTTCGATCTAGCTAACGAATTGTGGACGCGGGCAGAATTGCCGCTGGACTCCTAACAATGACAATGCTTGAGATAGCGCTAGAACACGCGGCGCGGGGTTGGTACGTGTTCCCGTGCGAGGGCAAAAAGCCGCTCACGTCCCACGGGTTCAAAGATGCGACCATAGACACTGAGCAGATACGCGCATGGTGGACCAAGTGGCCGGACGCGAACGTTGCTATTGCGTGCGGCGCGAGCAACCTTACCGTCCTCGACATAGACCACGGGCTATTAGATGACAGCGCGGCCTTGCGTTGGCTAGGAGCTAACGGGATTCCGACAACGTACATGGTCCGCACGGGCCGCCGTCCAGACTTCGGATTGCAGATATATTTTTACGGAGCAATGCAAGATGTGGGACTGTGGCGGCTTGACGGATGCGAGGGACAGATAAAGAGTCTCGGCGGCTACGTCATGGCAGCCGGTAGTGTTCACCCTGGCAGCAAGCAGGCATACGCGGTAAAAAATGACGCGCCGCTCGCTCCGCTACCGGAGCTAATTCGCCAATTGAAAAAGCCCGCCGCCGCGCCTTCCAATACCTCCAAGGTTCTTAAAACGGCCTGGAGCCTTCCGGTATACGCGGGGCAAAATCGCACTAGCTTCCTGATGGAACAATGCGGCGCGATGCGGAATCTAGGATGCGGCAAGGATGCCATCCTCGCACGGATGGTTGAGCTAAATGAGGACCCGGAAATAATCGCGGAGCCTGTGGACGACGCGCGGCTAGAAACCACGGCGGCCAATTGTGCCAAGTTCGCCGTGCCGGAGCCAACGCCGGAAGTCACGATAGGCGGAAAGAAGCAAGCCGCCGTTACCGTCTCCGATGTGGAGGAAGTGGAAGAGCTGGACGCGAGTCTCCGCGCAACACCGTTGCCCGCGTATCCGCTATCCGTTTTTGACGGAACTCTATATATGGACTTCGCTAGACGAGCGGCGGAGGGCAACTTTGTGCCGCTTGAGTTTTTCATCGAAGGCGCGATGACCTACGCCGGAGCAATGGCAGCGGACAACCTGAAGGGCATGTCCGAAGAGATTACACCGCGCATGTTTACCGTGTTGTTAGCGTTCGCTGGATTAGGCAAGGGCACCACGTTTAGGCGGCTCCGTCATCTCGCGCCGCCACATCGGATGCTTGACACAATCACGGAGAGCACAATTCCACACACTAGCGCGAGCGTTGCGCTGTTGGCACGGGCCGGGAGCGAGCCTGCACTTAATGACGCACTGCTCGCGTGGAAGTGTGTATGTCTGGACTTTGAGGAAATGGATAGGATGATGGAAAAGACGCGCATCGAGGGCAGCGGCGGCGCTCTCATGTCCGTTATCCGCACGCTATTTGATGACACACACCCCGGCATCACAACCACGGGGAAGCGCACGGTTGCAGCGCCTATCGGCTATCTGTCACTGTTGGGCGCAATGACGCCTTCGCTGTGGAGGCAGGCTATGGAAGGCCGGGATTCCTACGGCAGTGGGTTGGGCGGGCGCTTTAACCTTGTGGCGACCAATGAAAGCCTTGCCGCCGCTACGCTGATGCCAATGGATACGCGGGACCTACAAGCCGCGCTTGACGTAAAGTTAGCCGGGCTTGAGCGTGAAGTATTAAAGATTCCGACAGAACGGCCCGCGCTGGACGCGCTCATAGAGTGGTGGGCAGAAAGCAAAGGGCAGCCGCATTACAACCGCGTCAATGTGATTGCTCACCGCAAGGCGCTGCATCTGGCATGGATGCGGGACTCGCCGGTTATCACGCGGGAAATTATGATCCAGGCGCTCAAGCTAGCCGATTATCTCGTCGGCGTGCGGAATGCCTTCGCCGTGACTAAAGGGGAGGACAAAACGGCCATAAATGAGAACCGCATTATGCACATCCTCCAGCAGATCGCGCCGAAGTGGGTAAGCGCCCGGCGCGTGGTGGACTTGCTAGATGGTCTAGTGTCCCGCGCATCCGTCAACCGGGGACTCGAATCTCTAGTGGCATTGGGCGAAGCTGAAAAGCAGATGGTCAAGCGGGAGGGCAAGCGCACATACGCGGTTTACAGAGTTTGTCTCAGTTAGTCTCACCGAGTGTGTGAGCTATATATACACACTATAAATACACACAGGTTGAGACAATGGGTCCGAAAGGGACTTAAACCTATGAGCGGACAGGGTTTAAGTTTGTCTCAGAGTTTGTCTCAGGGTTGTCTCAGGTGGGTACGGCCAACGGATTATCAATGACTTACGGAGGGGTTGAGACAAACTTTGGACAAACTTGAGACAAACTTTCCAAAAGACGCCTAAACGTACCCAAGTACCGTGGATTCATAAAGATGCACCGTTTGCGTGTATTAGTGATGGCATCTGACAAGCGGCGCGATACAGCGCGGTATTGGGAAGCCCGATTAGAGCGCATGAACCTGGACATGGGGAGAGGGCATGTTAACTGGATTGATTACGGGCACGACATTACAAAATTGGACACGGACGGGCGTAGGTCTTACGAGTCCACAGCCGGGGAGCAAGAGGATGTCAGGGAATGGCCTCAAAGCCTGTTGTGAAGTTGCACGGCGAACACCCGCACTGCGAAGTATGCGGTTCATGCTTAACCACGGGTTCCAATTATCACCCGTGCAGACCTTACCCGATTGATCCTGAAGTGTTGGCTATTTTCTGCTTGGAAACGCGTTCGGTATCGTATCGCTCGACAGCAATAACAAATTCGGATTAAACAACGTGTGAGACTGTCACGTAGCCGGGGAGATAGGGACGGCGTATTGCTCACCGTGAGGGAGTCATCGGGCTAACCGGCCTTGACTCCCTCTAAATTTTGGAGACACATGAAAAAAGTTTTTGGATGGTTGCAAGGGCGTTCGACTACGTTTTGCGCCGCGTTCTTTGTATCGGGCAACGTCATGCACGCATTGCACCGCTTGGATGCCACGTACATTTCCTTTATGACGGCGTTACTCGGCGTGATCGTGGTGCATTCCTACAAGGAAGACAAGGTCAATGCAGACAAACCAACCAACTAATTGGGTCATCAATGCGCTTACCGCGCTGCAATGGCCGGTTATCGTGTTAGCGGCCTTTTGGCTTGGCCGCGCTATGACGAAGCTAGAGACTCGCGTACTCAAGGCCGAAAAGAATGTACAGGACTTGATTGAGCGCCATTTACCGCATGTCCACAGGGCTTTAGACGATATTAAGCAAGTGCTTGCGTCCATCCAAGGTATGTTGAGTAGGTAAAACGTCGGACGCCCGTTAAATCGAACAGGAACGCAAGGACGGGGCATTCTAATGAGGCTTTGCAGCTCACCGGGTTGTGCTAGAGCTATACCGAACGACGCACGCTATTGTGACGCCTGTAATGCAGCGAATACACGCACTAATACCGATGGCATTAAGCAACACACATCGGGATACACGGTTGAGCTAGACAAGTTACGCACTGGGTCACGTTGGCAGCGTGTACGTGAGATAGCAATAAACAGATGTCCCATATGTGCGCGGTGCCAGATACGCATTAGCGAGATAGTGGACCATCTAGTCCCCGCTGGCATAGCAGTGCAGCAAGCGCAGGACAGTGGCGCGTATCCATATGACCGATGGGCAGGCTACTACTTGCTGTCCAACCTGCAAGGTCTGTGCCGCCCGTGCCACTACCGCAAGACAGACGAGGACAAGCAACACGTGGGACCGTGGCCGGATGTAGTAGCGAAGGAACAAGCGGCACCACGGAGGCGGTGGGCGTTCTAAGTGCTGTACTATCAGGCACATACGTGCAGAACGGCTGTAAAATGTTGACAGCAAAGCCTTTATAGCCCTCCGCAGATGTTTTTTCCACATACACAAGAATAAATCTCAATTGGAGACAGTGCATTAGAATCAACGATTTAGGAGCAAAATGCCCCGAACAGTGAAGAAAGATGCCAATTTACAGCCCGGAAAGCCATTAAAGCCGGGAAACCTCCGGCAACGTGCATCCGAAGAGTGGGACCGGCTCATCGGCGAGCTGGAGAGCGCGGGTATACAGGTGACCGCCGCGCACCGCACGCCGCTGTCCCTCGCCGCCACAATCGCCGCCGATATAGCGCGAGCGTGGGCCGTTATTGAGAATGACGGCGAGTACATAGAGTCTAAGGCAGGACTTGTGGCGCATCCCGCTACTAAGCGCCTGGACGCACTCCGCCGCGATTACATCAAGGTCCTCGTCATGCTTGGATTACGCACGGCAGTGCCAAGCAAGGAACCAAAAGGAACGCCTTCGCTAGAGGACATGCTGTCCGACTAATCAATCATGCACATCTTTGACGCCCGCAAGGGCCAAGCTGTGGTTAAGTGTGTGGACATTCCTTTTGGCGGGCAGATGTATCTGTGCTTCGTGTCCGCTTACGCATTCCCCGTGGGCTTTGTATGGGGAGTAGGGGACAGCCGCCGTGTCTTTGAGGTTGCCGGTAGTTACGTTGAGCCTTGGGCACGGCGGCAGGGAGTACGCACTCGAATTAACGAAGTAATTCAGCGGGACTATCTAGTCATCCGCACCAACTACGGCAGTGACGAGGGCGGCGCGGCCTTCATGCGGAAACAAGGATACAAGTTTTCCCGCGAGCTTCGCTGCTACTACATCACACGTCCGAAGAAAGGCAAACGGTAAAATGGAAAGAGAATATTCCAAAGGTGCGCTTGCGCTCACGGAACGCTTTGAAGGGTGCAAGCTCGCAGCGTATCAGGATTCCGTGGGTGTGTGGACCATCGGATACGGTCATACCTTCGGCGTCCGCAAGGGTGACACTTGCACGCCCGAGCAAGCGGAAGCGTGGTTGCGCGTGGATCTCGCGGCCGCACAGAAGTTTGTAAACATCCATGTGCAGACGGAAATCACGCAAGGCGAATTTGACGCGCTTGTGGACTTCGTTTTTAATCTCGGGTGCGGGTCCCTGGAGCACAGCACGTTGTTACGCCTTGTCAACGCCCGGCAGTTTGAAGCTGCCGCGAAAGAGTTTGTAAAGTGGGACCACGCGGGCGGCAAGGAAGTGGCCGGGCTGTTGCGAAGGCGGCAAGCTGAAGCCGCGGAGTTTGTCACGTAATTGGGACTTGACAACTGGACCTGTAACGGGTACATTGCTCCTAAGCGCGGGCCGTCCAGAGGCTACCGCATAGCACAGGCGGCCCGCCATTTTTTAATCTAGGAGACTGTGTACATGAAACCATCCGAATTTTCCGAGCTACTTTCCCAACTTCGCGCATGTTCTGAGGCAACCGTATGGGCCAAAGGAAACTCACTCGCAGTCGCGTGGAAGACGTGTAAGCGTGGCGATTGGCTTCTGTGGCTGTGCGGACGCATGGCAGATAAACCGGGTTGGCCCACGCGTAAAGAGGTTCTATTAGCCGCGTGTGATTGCGCGGAGATATCACTAAAGTACGTACCAGCCGGGGAAGACCGCCCGCGTAAGTGCATTGAGGTCACACGGGCATGGGCTGAAGGCAAGGCAACGATAGAGGAAGTGCGCGAAGCGCGAAGTGCCGCCTACGCCGCCGCCGCCGCCGCCGCCGCCGCCGCCGCCGCCGCCGCCGCCGCCGCCGACGCCGCCGACACCGCCGCCGCCGCCGCCGCCTACGCCGCCGACGCCGCCTACGCCGCCGCCGCCGACGCCGCCGACGCCGCCGCCTACATTTTACGAGATCGAGCGCGGGCTAAGGCCCTTGCTAAGTGCGCGGTCATCGTGCGCAAGCGTCTCTCAATTCCCACGAAAGGCGGACGCTAATGTCTCAAGAATTTCAATACTCGCAACGCCCCTTCGCAAAATCCTTCACAGACGAAGAGTACGACCGCGCCACGGGCCGGTTAGCGGCATCCCCCCCCAACCATCCCCCGCAGAGTCCTCCCCCGTTGGCGGTTTTTCACGCCGCGCTATTGCGAACATAGTGGCCGGGTTTGAGAAGAAAATACGGGAAAATAAAACCATCCGCGAGCAAGCCGCCCGCGTCCCTTTTAGTCCCAAAGACAAGCCCTATCATCCGGACGGCCCTTGCATTAACCCCACGTGTGGCGCGTGCAAGTAAAGCGCGATTATGCGGCCATTGCGGACGGCTACATCTCCCGCGTTATGGACGGCACGGAGATAGTATGCAAGACCGTCCGGCTAGCCGTGGAGCGCCACGTTAAAGACCTGGAGCAATCGCGCTCCAATCCTCAATACCCCTTTTATTACGAGCCGAAGGCGGGCGCTCGCGTCTGCCGCATGGTGGAAGTCCTCCGCCCATCCAAGTGGCCCACGCCGATTGTGTTGGGACCGTGGCAGGTTGCCATGTTCCTGATGCTGTACGGATGGAAGCAAAAGGAAAGCAACCTCCGCCGCTTCCGCATTGCGTTCATCATGCTCCCGCGCAAGACCGGCAAGTCCGCGCTTGTTTCCGGCATGTCCATTAACGCGCTTGTGGCCGATGAGGAGCGCGGCCCGGAAGTATACAGCGCGGCGCTAGTGGAGGACCAAGCACGGCGCGTGTTTGATGAGGCCGTGGCCATGCGGGATTCTACGCCGGAGCTGCACGGCCTGATTGAGAAGTCCGGGTCTAACCCGTGCCGCCGTCTCATTACGCCGAAGACTGCCGGAGTATTCCGCCCGCTCTCGCGTGACAAAGAGAACATGGAAGGGCTTAACATCAGCTTTGCCGGTTGTGATGAGCTGCACAAGTGGAAGGGCCGCGGAGCGTGGGACGTTATCCGCTACGGTATGCGCTCCCGCCCGCAACCGCTGTTAGTCGGCATTACAACGGCTCCGAGTGCTGATGATACAACCTCTATCTGCAATACTCTGCTTGACTACTCGCACAAAGTATTAGAAGGCACCGTCCCGGACCATGCATTCTTTGCCTGGATTACCAGCATTGATCCAGAGGACGCTTGGGATGATGAGTCCAAATGGATCAAAGCGTGTCCCAACTTAGGCGTTACCGTCAAGCTGGAGGACATGCGGCAAGAGGCGCTAGAGGCAAAGAACCAACCGGAAAGCCTCAACGCATTCAAGCGGTACAGTCTCAACATCCGCGTAGACGCGGAAGACCAACCCATTGCCACGGCGGATTGGGACGCTTGCACGCGTTCGCATAAGAGGCTTGAGTGGGATTCTTTTGATAATCAGACTCCGGTTACCTTAGATGAGGCGGCTATCCTTCGCCGCGAAACGCTAGAGAAGATGTTAGGCCGTATATGTTTTGGGGGCCTGGACCTTGCAATCATTGATGACACTAGCGCATTAGTGCTTGTATTCCCGCCAATGTTCCCCGGCGAAAAGTGGCGTTTCCTCCCGTTCTATTGGGTCCCTGAAGAGAACATTGCGCGGCGAGCAGAGCGGGACCGCGTGCCCTATCCGCTGTGGAGAGATTACGGATTCCTTACGGCCACGCCGGGCAAGACCACGGACTTTGACTTCATTCGTGGCCGCATCATGGATATTAGCAAGCAGTATGATCTTCGTGAGTTGGCGTATGATCCGGCCCTGGCAAGTGGACTCGTTAAATTGCTGTTGACAAGTGGACTCAAAGAAGATAAGTTAGTGAAGTTCGCACAAACCGCCATGAATTATGCGGCTCCGTGCGGTGACTTTACGAGGACCGTAGTTAGACGCGAGCTAGAACATGATGGGGAGCCTGTACTCCGTTGGCAGATCACTAACCTCCGATGGAAGCGCAATTACACCGGACTTATCATGCCTGACAAGGAACGCTCCATTGAGCGCATTGACGGCGGGGTAGCATCCATTATGGGTTACGGACGCGGGACACACCCGGACAATGCGAAGCTAATCAAGCCAAAGCCAAAAGTGACGGTGCTATGACATCAAAACAGTTTAGTGAGCTACTCGTTACCTTGCGTGCATGTAGCGATGCGTCCGAATGGGCACGCGGCAAGTCGCTAAAGGCCGCCTGGGACCAGTGCGAGCGTGGTGATTGGATGTTATGGCTGTGCGGGCGGATGGCGGATAAACCGGGATGGCCAACGCGGAAGGACGTAGTTTTAGCTGCGTGCGATTGCGCAGAGAGATCACTGAAGTATGTTCGCCAAGGCGAAGACAGGCCACGTAAGTGTATTGAGGTAGTTCGCGCATGGGCGGAGGGAACGGCACCACTAGAAGATGTACGAAAGGCAAGAGCCGCCGCCGACGCCGCCGCCGCCGCCTACGCCGCCCGCCGCCTACGCCGCCTACGCCGCCGACGCCGCCGCCGCCGCCTACGCCGCCGACGCCGCCTACGCCGCCGCCGCCGCCGCCGCCTACGCCGCCGACGCCGCCTACGCCGCTACGCCGCCTACGCCGCCGCCTACGCCGCCGCCGCGAGGAAAAATTCACTGAAGCAAAGTGCGGCGCTAGTTCGTGCACGTTTGAACGTGCCGGGGGGCAAAAAGTGAGTCATCTTACCTTGCTGAATCTTGACCGGCCCACAATGCGAGCTGATTACGAGTCCAACGCGCCAACCGGCGTATCTCTTAGTGATATTCAGGGGATGGAACAATTTCTCATCGGAGTGGGGACACATACCGGGCAGATCGTGACGCCCGAAAAGGCGAGACGGTGCAGCGCGGTACTCGCGTGTATGCGTATCATCTCGGAAGACATTAGCGCACTCAAGCTCAAAGTGTACAAGCACACACCTGACGGGCCGGAGGAAGCACGCGACCATCCATTATATCGAATGCTTGACTTTGCACCTAATGATGTAATGACCAGCATGGAGTTACGCGAGCACATCATTTATGACATGATGTTAGCCGGTAACTTCTACGTACTGAAAAACGGCGATACGGAGATAGAATCCCTGTGGCCGCTTCAGGCAACCTATGTTACTCGCCGTTGGCGTGAGCTGGTTTGGGTATTCACGGACCCGGTTACCGGCATCTCCGGCACGTTTACGCCCGACCTAGTTTGGCGCGGGACTATCATGTCCGCCAATGGTCTGGACGGGACGGCATTAACGTTGCTCGCCCGTGAGTCTATTGGATTGTTACTAGCGGCAGAAGAGCAAGGCGCACGGCTCTTTAAGAACGGCGTGCAAACCGACTTATCCCTTGAGACGGAAGGCGAACTAGACCAAACGGGCAAAGACGCTCTCCGCAACGCCTTTATGCAGAGACATTCCGGGTCCAGCAACGCTTTTATGCCCTTGCTATTTGAGAACGGACTACATGCGAAGCGCATCGGGCTAACCGCTGTTGAGTCCCAATACATCGAAGCACGCAAATTTCAAATTGAGGACATAGCCCGCGTGTTCCGCGTCCCGGAAGTCCTGCTAGGTAACTCCACGTCCGGCAAGTCCTCAACCTACGCGAGCGCAGAGCAATTTTTCCAATCCTATACTAAGCATACCTTGACACCGTGGGCAGAGCGCATTGAGCAGACCGTTAACAGGGACTTGCTTAGTGTGAAGGACCAAAAGAAGTATTTTGCACGGCATGACTTTAGCAGTTTGCTCCGTGGAGACACGGCGGCCCGATACGCGTCATATGCGACCGGCATCGACAAAGGTTTTATAAGTCCAGCGGACGCACGCAAGGCAGAGCACATGATTTACGTCCCTGGACTGGATTATTACAACAAACCACAGGCACCCGCCCCCGGCGCGAACGAGCAAGAGGACGCCAAGTCCGCTCCAACGGACCAATCCGGTAAGCAGGACAATACGCCACTTTTCCGCATGGCGCGTCTTATTCTGCGGCGCGAAGAGAAGTATCTTACAGGACGATATGCGGACGGGGACGCGGCGGCATTCTACGAAAAGCACGTCTCTTTTGTGGAAGAGAACACGGGCACGGACTTGGATAGCGCCCTAGCGTACTGTGCGATGCGCCGCAACACCGCAGACAAGTTTTCTACTGAATCCAGGGCTAATGCAACCAACTCCCTCATTTCGTTACAAAAAGGACATGACCAATGGACTCGCTAACTGGACGCATTGAAGTATTGACCCGCTCACCGTGGGCGATCTTACCGGACAGACTTGCTTTTCTTGTTCGTGAAATTCGCGCCGGTTGGCAATCGAGTAACCCGGAGTGGACGGCGGCCAAGCCGTCCGTACAGGGCAAAGGTCCCAACAAAGTGGCGCATATTCCAATCCAAGGCGTGTTGACCAAAGACGGTCCCGCGTGGCTTGGCAGTAGCTATGACCACATTGCGGATGCGGCAGAAAAGGCCGGAGCGGACCCGGCAGTTAAACACATCATCCTGTCCGTGGATTCGCCCGGAGGTGAGGTGCTTGGTCTGCCCGAGACAGCGGCGGTACTCGCGCAAGTGGCGAAGGTTAAGCCCGTACACGCGATGGTAGAAGGTGTAGCAGCGTCCGCAGCGTATTGGCTCACAAGCCAAGCAAGCGATATCACCATTACGCCAAGCGGTGAGGTGGGCTCCGTAGGCGTGCGAATGATGCACCTGGACGTAAGCAAGGCAATGGAGGACGCCGGGCTCAAGGTTACCGAGCTGTACTCCGGTGACTTCAAGACGGAGTGGTCCCCTTATAAGCCTCTATCCGATGAGGCTATCGGGGACATGCAAAAGCGCCTAAGTGCCGCGCACAATGATTTCCTCAATGCCATTGCAAGCGGGCGCGGGGACCGGGTGTCCACGGAGATGCGCGGCAATCGGATGGGCGAAGGCAGGATGTTTTCGGCGGCGGATGCAATAGGTCACGGATTGGCAGACAAAATCCAACCACCGCGAGACTTTTACCGCGCTGTCATGCCGGTGGAGGAAGAGACACCGCAGCACTTTGGATTGGTCAATCCCCGCGCTGTCCTGGAGGTGTCCAAAGCTCGATTTTAACAAGCTGCCACGCAGCTAGAGCGTGGTCGTGTCTCGCTAGTTTGTGCGCTTGTCCGCTACGTAGGCGAGATGCAAGGGAAGGCACCAACCAAATAAACAAGAAAACGAGGATATTTAACGTGAATTTGTTTGAAATGCGTAAACAGCGTGAAGAAGCGCTCAACAAGGCGGACAGCATTGTTACCGCTGCCGAAGTAGCCAAGCGGCCACTTACCGCCGATGAGAGCCAAACCGTGGATACGTGCATGAAAGAAGTTAATGCACTTACGCCACAGATCAAACAGCGCGAAGACCTGAATACCCTTAGCGCACAGTTCTCCAAGGGCGTCGTGCTCACGGACGCGCATAAGAGCGGAACCAAGTTGCTTCGCCCGCGAAGACAGCTAAGTGCCGAGTATGCGGAGGACTTTTTTGGCTTGCTCGCTAGCAACGGAGCTAGGAAAGGTGCTCATTTAATCGAAGGCGTGGACGACATCGGCGGTTTTGCTATCCCCGGATACAAAAATCCGAAGTCATCGGCGGCCTTGTACGAAGGCAGTTCGGCGGCGGGCGGCTACGCTGTGCCAATCACGGTGGATGACCAAATCGTGCCCCTAGCTCCGCAGGAAATGTCTGTGCGCCGTCTCGCACAGGTGATTCCGACCACGATGGACATAAAAATCCCCGTGAAAGCCAGCTTCAGCACGGCAGCCGTGAAGGCCGAAACATCGGCATTCGGGGAGTCCGAGCCCACCTTGTCACAGTTCACACTGTCCGCGTACATGGCGGGCGTGCTCCAGGAAATTTCTTGGGAATTGGCGCAAGACGTACCGGCATTCCAGGCGTTCGCTGTGGATGACATGATTCTCGCTCAACAGATGTACGAGGAAAATCTCTACATCAATGGTACGGGTCCGGGCAGGCACAGGGACTCATCGGGAACGTGGGAGCCGGTGGAGTGTACGAGCCGGACTCTAACAGCAACTTGGTAAGCAACGCCGGACTGCTCACGATTCAGGGCAAGCTGAACGCGGTTTACCATCCGAATGCCTCTTGGCTGATGTCGCGGGCAACTTCGATCATTGTCCGCAACGCACAGTTACAGAGCAACCTGTTTTACCCAACGTTTACCCGTGTGGGTAATCAGGAATTCCTGTTTGGCTATCCGGTGGAATTCGCAACCGCGATGCCAGCGGCGGCTCGCGGCGCGTCTCCGGTCCTTTTTGGGGACTTCAAACGCGGTTATATTATCGGCGATAGGGGAGGCTCCGGTATCAATGTGAAAGTCCTGGATCAGCCATTGGCTAGCCAAGGGTTAATCCAGTTGCTCGCGTATCGCCGTACTGATGGCCGCGTCCGCCGTTCGGAAGCGATCATGCAGTACACAATCGCCGCTAGCTAGTTTAGGCGGAACGGTTGTTGTAGAGGGGCGGGTACGGGCTTTTTGGCTCTCCCCCCAAGCTGTACCGTACCCGCTTACTTTTAGCGTTCGTATGTGGACATGGTAACTGGACTCGGTATCGGGGAGTGTGAGTGTATGTGAAGGAAATTAAAGCTACGCACGTAATCATTGCCGGATGCGTTTTTTCACGCGAAGAAAAAGAGCCGTACGTCCCTTCTGGTGCCTCTGTACTAGGCGCTCTAGAGCTGGACGCGGAGCACAACGTAGTTAAGTGCCACGTGTGCGGCGAGTGGTTTACCGCTCTAGGCTGTCACGTACGCAGTGTGGACGGTATTTCCCCTGCGGAATATAGAGCAACTTACGGGCTCAACGCTGACACGGCGCTATGTAGTCCGCAGTACCAAGAGGCTAGGGCAAAGCAAGCCAAACGGAATACAGCGTTCCGAATGAGCCAAGTTAGATTGGGCGCTAAACCGTCTCTTAGTAATCAGACGCCACGCAATACGGCGGAGTTACGCAATTTACGGATGCTGTGCCAAGCTCAAATTAGACGCCGTGTGCATAACCTAGCGATTGAGCTAGGGGGGACGCCGCGAAAGCCGGAATTGAAAAGAGCCGGGCTGCATAACAAAGTATTTAGACAGGCGTTCGACATGACTATGAACGCGTTTATGCAGTCTATCGGATTGTCACCTAACAGATGCGGGAATACTAGGCGCGAGCCGCTCCCCGCTAACTTTGGACGGTAGAGGGAACACCATGTCATTCAATACACCACCGCCGACTGTAGCACTGCAAATTACGGCGCAACCGAGCGCCAGCCGGTCACACTCGCGGATGTTAAATCGCGGCTCCGTCTCACGGATACCACGGATGATGCGATGATTACCGCGCAAATCACCGTAGCTCGGGAGTTTGCGGAAAAGATTTTAGGCCGGAGTCTAGCCGGTAAGACATACGCGGCCTTCTTTGAGCGTTTGCCCTGGACCGGATACCCGCTCACGCTGCCTATGCCGCCGCTGGTTTCAGTTAGCGCGGTCAAGTACATGGACTCAACCCGGACTTGGCAGACGTGGCTAAACACGGAATATGTAGTTGGCACCATGCAAGAGCCGGGCGTCATTGTGGAAGCGCTCAACCAAATTTACCCATGTACCGCGATAGTGCGGGGGTTCCCCGCCGTAGAGGTTGACTTTGTAGCTGGACAGTACGCCGGACCTGGAGCGAGCACCGTGCTAGAGATGGTCCGGGTCATTGCTCAATATATCTTCGCCAACCCGGACGCGTCGGAAGCGAGTTACCCGGAGCGAGCGGTCAAGACGCTGCACTCTTACAAGTTATTCGGTTTTTAACTTTATGAAACGCCACAGCTCAAGCGAGTTACGGTACACCGCGCAGATACTTGGACCCGATGGGGTAACCGTGCGTGCGAGTGGCATCAGCGTGGGCGTTGAGGACCTATCGGGCCGCCGCCTAGAGCAAGCGCAGCTTATTAACTCGGAAACATCACACATGATTCTCGCGCAACGCGGAGATGTCGGCGGGATACTTGACTCATCGTGCTATATCGTGTGTGACGGCGTGACTTACATAGTGGACTATCCGAAGGACCCACGCGTCCCGCGTCCCAATATGTGGACCGAAATTTACTGCCACGTTGAAGGAATGCTTACAGTACGTGCGGTATATGACGGCTTTTGGTTTGAGAACGGCGTTGACATTCTGCTTTTAGAAGACGGGTCAAGCACCCTATTACTGGAGACTTAACACAATGGCAAACACAAAGATTTCCGCTCTAACATCGGGTAACCCGGCACAGTCTTCCGACCTAATTCCTATAGCGCGGAGCGGGGCTAACTACGCGGTATCCGCGTCCAGCGTTGCCGCGCTCGCGCCGGTATCAAGCGTAGCAGGCCGCACGGGGGCGGTGGTGTTGGCTTAAGTCCGACATTACCAGCTTGGTATCGGACTTAGCGGCCAAGGCTCCGCTGGCATCCCCGGCGCTCACCGGCACGCCCACAGCTCCCACGCCCACGACCGGGGACAACACAACCAAGATTGCAACCACGGCTTTTGTAACAACCGCCGTGGCAGGCGGCGGCGGAGGCGGTGGAACGTGGGCCGGACTAACCGGCGATCTAACCACGTCCAAGGTTATTCCGTGGGACGGCGGGACTGTCGGTACGCCGGACACCGGACTCTCGCGCAAGGCGGCGGGGGAAGTGGCTATAGGCAACGGGACTGCCGGGGACTTCACGGGCAGCCTATTAGCTACCAATATCGCGCTTGGTCTGTACTCAGGCGGCGGTCAGGGCCACATGGGGCAGATTAACGGTATTACCTATGACGGTACAGGCATATTCCCGTCCTCCGCACCTTACGGCACGGCATTTATTGATATTGGCGGCAAATTTTCAGGAAGCCCGCTTAGTCAGTCCGTAATGGGCATTAACTCGGCCCTCCTTCTGGATTCGATGGCGCACAACTGTTTTGCCGTCAATGGGCAAATTGCGACACTCGCCTCTAGCTCAGCCAACATTGGACCCGGACAACTTCTATGCGGTTACTTTGAAGTGGATCATAACGGCTCGGGCACGTGCGCGGAAAATAGGGGATGCAGCGGGTACTCATACCAGCAAGGCGCGGGCACAATTACGAAGAGCGAAGGCGGTTACTTCGAATCTGTCAGCGGTTATTACGGCACAAGCACTGGCGGTATAAGCCAAAACTATGGCGTATACATTAAGGCGGGCGGTAAATCAGGTACGATTGGTAATAACGATACCACTCTGTTTTTAGACACACCGTATACGGGCGCTACATTTACTAATGCCCGCATCGGCCTGCACATCAACGATCAGTCAGCGGGCGGTGCTATCCCTAATTCCTACGCCATCAAGATAGAAGGCACAACCTATGTGGAGTTAGGCACAAGTGCTCTTGTTTATGGTGGAACAAACGCGAGTTTATCGTATATCTCACCGGCTCTGCTTGCATTAGGAGACGGCTCTATAGGTCATGGTAACGGTAACCTTCGTCTGTCAACAGTACAATTCAGCACTGGCGCGGGCGGCACTTCAACGGACGGAGGCATCTCGCGGCTTGGCGCGGCGTCGTTAGCGATTGGCAACGGGACGGCGGGGGACTTCTCCGGCAGCCTGAAGCTAACTACCCTACAGTTAGCAGCATCGTCGGCGGCTCCCACATCGGCGGGCACAGCGGGCACCACAGGGCAGGTTATAGACTTCGGCGGCTTCCTGTACTACTGCTCTGTGACGGGCGGCGTGGGAAGTGCAACCTGGAATAAGTTAACCATGTCGGCGGTGTAAGGACGGCGGAATAACCATGATGCTGGACGGGATAATCTCGCTGCTAACGGCCAACACGGGAGTTAATAACCTTGTGGCGGGACGCGTATACAAGAGCGTCCTGCCACGCGGTTACACACTCCCGGCAATAGCGGTCCATCGCTACGGAGGCACACAAGAGTATGTCTTCGCCGGGCCGTCCGGGGTTAGGGAGGACCAAATACAAGTGGACTGTTACGCGGCGGATGCTGAGACGGCACAGCAAGTGGCGGAGGCTGTGCGGGCACTGCTTGTAAATTATGTCGGCACGTTGCCGGACGGTACGGTTGTCCAGGGATGCTTTCTAGAGCGTGACATGGACATGCCCTTCCTCCCCCGTGCGGACACATCAGGGATTGCTAACCGCTCGCTGTTGGGCTTTAGGGTGGTTAGTGTTGGTTAGTAACTAAATCAAATAGGAGCAAAACAATGGCTGTAATTGGACATGGCGCACAATTCGAAATCAACACAACCGGCTCAACCTTCGTAACTGTTAACGGCGTCCTAGACATCAGTTTCGGGTCTGACAAAGTGGACGCACTCGACAGCACAGACATGGGCGTATCCGGCACCGTTCGGACATTCATCCCCGGCCTGGAGAACCCCGGAGACGTTTCAGTCAAGCTAAACCTGATACCGGGGGACGCAACGCAGACGGACCTGTACACGGCAAAAGGGACCGTTACCAACTTCAAGGCAATCCTTCCGGGGGCTACTCACTCGTATGCCTTCGCCGGGATTATTACGTCCCTCAACCCAACCGTGCCGGATGACAAGCTCGCTAAACTGGATTGCAAAATTCAGATTACCGGCCCTGTAACCATCGTCTAGCCGAAACGCTCCTATTAGGCGTGGGCCGTTCACCGTAGCGGCCCACATCTTTAACCATGCAAGGGGAGGGGATATGAAAAGTGCAATTGAGGCCGCTGTAATTCCAAGTTTGGCGTTGAGGGTAGCAGGCAAGGAATACACGGTTGAGTTCCCATTGTCGGCGCTTATCCGGGCCGAAGAGAAGACCGGGCACTCACTCAAGAGCCTAAAGGATTGGTTTGACCTATCCTCTAGGGACGTGCCCGCCGTGCTTGAGGCCGGGTTATCCAAGCATCACGCGGACATTAAGCCTGAGGATGTCCAAGCTATCTGTGACGCGCTCAACCCGGAGGCATTGGACGAAGTGCTATACGCGCTGTGCAAGCTGGCCTTCCCTCGCCGCATGGCGGAGCTGGAGGCGAAAACAGCCAAGGGTACGCCAAGCCCAAACGTGCAGAGCGGGGACGCTCTTTAGAGCAGTCACCGCAGACGTGGGTTGATATATGGGCATTGTGCCGCCGCGATCACGGCATGACGTGGGAAGAGTTTCAAGGCGTGACGCTGGCACAGCTTGAGGCGTTGGAAGAGCGCCGGGCAATCCAGATACGGCACGCCCGGTATGACGCGGCATTAGTGGCGGCGGCTATCTGTAATCAGAACTTGCCAGCGGGGGAAATTGCAATATCCCCGTTTGACTTTATACCGGGATATGAGCCGGACCCGGAAGAGCGCGAAGCGTTGAAGCGGCGCAAAGAGATTGTAAAGAACATTCGCATTGCTTTTGCCAAGTTGCCGTTTGTCACAACGGCGGCGGCTGTGCAAGAGCTGAGGGCCAAGATGGTTGGACGGCTCCAGGCACAGGGGTTAGACGGCGAAGAGATATTGAAAGAGGCTTACCCGGACCTAAAGGGACCCAATGGCTGATATTGACATTGAGATAGTGACGAACATTGAGGGATTGGAAGAGCTGGAGGAAGCCTTTACCAACGGCTCCAAGCGCTCCGTCAAAAAGTTTCTCCGTAAGGTGGAGATGCAGGCGGCGAAGCCGCTTGTCCGTTCTGCCAAGGAATACGCGCCGTATGAGACCGGCAACCTGGAAATGGAAGAGCACCGGATGTCCCTAACAAGTGACGGGGCGCTCACGGTGCGCGTGGGTCCTAGCTCACATGCGTTTTATGGGATATTCCAAGAGTTTGGCACGGAGCATGACCCGGCATTGCATTGGTTAGAAAGTTCCGCCAAGGCCGTGCAGAACGAAGTATTAGACGAGTATCACGAAGCCCTTACCGAAGGGCTTGAGGACATGAAGGGTTAACTATGGCACAGCCGGTATGGGTTTTATCCGTCGATCTTCAGACTAAGACCGCCACGTTTACCAGTGGTCTTTCCGACGCTGCCCGGTCTGCGCGCGGGTCCTTCAACGAAATAAGGGATGGTGCGAAAGAGATGTCGGACGGCGTGCGCGGCGCGTCCGGGCAAATGAATTACAGCATGATGGAGGCCCGCCATTCGGTAATGATATTGGCGAAGAGTTTGGAGCACATCTCCCGCGTGCCCTTACGACCTTCGTGGCTTCCCTTGGTCCTATCGGCCCGGCTCTTGAAGCGGCATTCCCCTTCCTCGCCGTGATCCTTGGCGCAACCCTGCTCATTGAGCACCTTCGAAAATCGGGGAAGCGGAACGGCAATGCAGGAAGCCAGACGAAGTTAACGGACGGTATGGCGGAAACATCGGTAAGGTAGACCTGGAGATTACGAACATTGAGATGGGCATCCGCAAACTGGCGGGCGCACGGAATGGGACCTATAGCGCAGAAGTTGAGACTGGAAGACGCGCAAAAGGGCTAACCAACGTCCAGGCGTTGGAAGCTGAGATGCAAAGCTACTCAAGGCCGCTCCAGCTACGTCCAACTGGAACCCCTTCAATTGGGGAGATGCCAGCTCCGAGATAAAAGCCAAGGCCGGAGCATTTGAAGAGCAGATGCGCGGCAAGAATCAATCGGAGCAAGTGGGCGTTGCACAGGACACGCTGTCCCTCCAAACCAAGATTTAACAGGAAATGAAAGGGCAGACGGATACCTCCGCCGCCGCACTCCACAATCAGCAGACGTATGTAGATTGGCTCAAGCAAGAAACGGAGCTATTGCAGAAACAAGCGGACGCGGCGGTCTTGGCGGACCAACTCAAGCAGGGACAGGACCGGGCAGGGAAAATCAAGGCAGCGGAGGAAGAGCAACGCAAGATTGAGGAAATACAACAGCGCGGCCTGGAGGAATACAAAAAGCGGGAGGAAGAAGCCACCGCAAGCGGGCGGAGGCAGGCAAAAAGGAAGTAGAGGCGGCGGAGCACGTAGCGGAGGACAAGATCCACGCCGACGAATCATTTATTAAAGCGCTCATGGAGCAAGCCAAAGAGCGCGAGAAATTGAGCAAGAAGTCCGGCAAGGAATCCGCCGCCCACGCTATCAAGATGGGAGAGTTGCAGATTGCAGCGGAGAAAAACAGGCCAGCTCCGGCTGAGTGCCATGCGTAACAGCGAGCAGGCGCGGTTAGCCGATGACATTCGGCTAGCTAATGAAGAGTACGCGGTCAAAGCCTCCGCGCTCGCGCAAGAGATAGCCGGGTTGGACAAGTCCAGCAAGGAATATGAAAACAAGCTAAGGGCGCTCAATGACCGCAAGCTAGAGCTAACCCGCGCTCACGAAGACCAACTTATGCAGATACAGGTTAAGGCGGAGGAAGATCGCAATAACCGGATTCTGTCAGCGGAGCGCCGACGAGATGACATGATAGCGAGCGGACTAACCAACGTCCTCATGCGTCACGAAACGTTCTCCAAGATGATGCTTAGTATTGGGGACCAAATCGCGGCGGGCATGATGCAGACGGCTATTAAGTCCATCCTTGCCGACGATATGACCAAGGAACACGACGCGGCGGCGGCGGCGCGTAAGGCGTACCTCGCCGGTATGCAGTTCCCTTTCCCGGCAAACATCATCATGGGTCCCGCGCTCGGAGCAATGGCCTTCGCGTCCGTCATGGCTTTCGAGGGCGGCGGTATGGTGCCCGGAGTTGGTAACGGGGACATTGTGCCCGCTCGCCTGGAGCCGGGGGAAGGTGTCCTCACGAAACGGCAGATGGAAGGCGTAATAAATCAAGCCAAGTTTGGCAACGGGGACAACAGCGGCGGGGATGTGCATATACATCATCATCAGACCAACCACATACACGCCATTGACGGCGCGAGTGTGCGCGGGATGCTGGAAAAGCACGGGGATGAGTTCGCTAGGCACGCGAACAATCACATTAGAAAGATGAATAAGTAGGCTCTATGCCCTATCCAGTAATGAGCACGTCTGTACCGTGGAGCCTAGTTAAAGGCGGATTCAAAAAGACTCCGCACTTTAACTCCGTTCCCCAGAAGACGGCGGCGGGACGTGGGTATAGCACGCTCGCGCTACAGCCCTATGCAACGTGGGACTTTGACCTAGACCTTAACGTAGTGCTCGGAGGGGAAAGCATAGCCGGGTCCGTGCTGCAATCGTTCCTGGGTTGTTACCTTGCGGCGTGCGGCGGCGGCGGCTTCTTTCTATTCACGGACCCTAACGATAACGCGCTGCTCGGCACATTAACGCCCGATGAGCTGCTATTAGAGGACGGCGCGAGCATGTTTCTTTTGGAAGGCGGCACGGACCTTCTGCTCATGGAAACCTCAGGCGGCAGTTTCGGGATTATGCTAAACGTCACGCCCGGCGCGGCAACCCCTATGGGCGTACTTGGGGACGGCGTGTCTACGCAATTTCAATTGGCGCGGCCTATTGGTCAAGGCGTTGACATATTGCAGCAAGTGACCCTTGCTCAAGTCCTAGTCAACGGGGTTGCGACATCCGCATACTCAGTATCCTCTACAGGCGTGGTTACCTTTTCCACAGCTCCGCCGCTCGGCGCAACGCTCACATGGGGCGGCACCTTTCAATACTTGTGCCGCTTCACGGAAGACACTCTCCCCGACCTAGCGCGAGTGAATAAGAACAGCGGCGGGTGGTTGTGGTCCTGCTCATCCATCAAGTTTGAAAGCATCTTTTTATGAAACGGTTAATGCCCTACGGATTGATAACGTGGTTACTGTCCACGGCGGGCCGGAACGCGATCAAAGCAGACTGCTTTGTAATCACGTTGCCAACTGGCACGGTCATGTACGTTACAGAGGGCCAATGGGACATTACCTTCCCGTCCGGTACGCCCGGATGGGCCGGGGGGACTGTCACATTCAAGGCTATGCAGTATGGACGCTGGACACGCGGTCCCATCACTTCCGATTCAGGTTCTAAGCTATCGGCGGGCACAATGCAGCTTTGTTGCGTACCCCAACAGGGCACAGCGTTCCCCGGCCTTGCTATTGGCATCCTTAGCGCCGCGCTCAACCATCTTTTCGACGCGGCAAGCGTGACCGTGTACACCGCGTACATGCCAGTAGGCAGCTACGGCACCGTGACCTATGGTATCGAAACCAAGTTTATCGGGACAATTACGCGCATCCCGTCCATAGGGCGGAACAAGATTGAGTTTGAATGCGCGGACCCGCTGTACTTGCTCAACATGAAAGTACCAAGCCGGTTGCTACAAGCTAACTGTCCCTGGAGTTTCACGGACGGCAACTGTACGCTGCCCGCCTCGGACTATACGGTCAATTTCACGGCGAGCGGCGCGAGTACACAGACCACGCTAACCCCAACATCCGCCTTCTCACAGGCGGCGGGATACTTCACGCAAGGCGTTGTTAAGTGTCTAACCGGAGCCAATGAGGGTCTAAGTCAAACTGTGAAGCTGCACGCGTCCGGGGTTCTGACACTCATGATCCCGTGGATTCTGCCGGTTAACGCCGGGGACACGTTCGCCGCTATCAAGGGTTGTGACAAGACACAAGCTATGTGTAAGGCCACGGTCAAGGCGAGCGGGGCCACGATTGACAACACTCTCAATTATGGCGGCACGCCATTTACTCCCGTGCCAGCGAGCGGAGTCTAATGACCCCGGCACAGCGTAGCAACGTAGTGGCTGAGGCATTGACCTGGATAGGGACGCCTTACCGGGGTTGGTCCTGTCTTAAGGGACTCGGCGCGGACTGTGGGCAATTGCTATACGGCGTGTACCGGAACTGTGGACTAATCCCCGTGCTGGACTTGCCGAAGGACTACAGCCTCCAAGTATCACAGCATCAGGCGTCCACGGAGTATGTGGACCTTGTGGCGCGATACTTCCGCGAGATACCGGAGGCGGCGGCACAGCCGGGGGACATCGTGGTCTATAAATTGGGCCTGGCATTCTCGCACGCGGCTATCATCATCCGTTGGCCGGACTACATCGTGCAGGCGGTTGGGCATCATGGAGTGTCCGGCGAGCACGGGATAAAGAACCCGCTTTTTCGTCGGCGCGAGCGCCGCTTCTTTTTACTCTACGGGAGGCTGTCTAATGTCTATCTTTGGATGGGGCATAAAGAAGCCAACCCGCGTTAACGAAGTCCAGATCAATCAAAGCGTCTTGGGGTACCCGCTCCCCGTGGTCTTGGGGAAGGGTAAGGTCCAGCAATCGCTATTGTGGGTTGACGGGATGACGGCGAAGCTAGTCTCCCAAGGCGGCAAGGGTATAGGCGGCGGCAAGGGCGGGACACAGTACCTCTACAGCGCGGACGTGATAGCCGGGCTGTGCAACGGTCCTATCTCGGCAATTGGGGATGTGTGGTGCGCCGGGAGTTGGTTGAGCAATAACAGCACGTCCGAAAGCTATACCATCTCAGGCGGCTCCCCCGTCTACACGCCGACGAATGCAGGCTCCGGCGTCTTCATTGACCACGGCGTTTATCTGCCCACGTCCTACAGTGGGACCTATTCGGACGTTGGGTCCTCCGGTACTGTGCTGTCAGGCACGGACAACGTGCCCTTCCTTGCGATGGCTTACGGGACTTCCCTAGCGAGCGGTCAATACTCGGTAGACCCGGCCACGAATAATTACCACTTCGCGGCGGCAGACGCGGGGAAGACCGTTACCATTAGCTACGCCTTCGCGCTCAATATCATTAAGCAGCAAGAGCGGGACTTAGTACCTTCCGGCAGAAACATTGCCGTTGGCGGAGTCCTTACCTTCCATGAGGACGATGGGGTTGTATACAACAGCGGCCCTAATATCGGGAAGGCGCTTACTAAGGTATCCGGCACGCCGTCCGCTACTGGGACCTACTCAGTATCTGGGAGCGGCCCGGCAACCTACCACTTCGCAACCGGGGATATAGGCGTACAAGTCATCATAACGTTCAAGGTCCAGAACAATTCCGCCGTCCCGACCGGAGCCCCCGGCACACTCAACTTTGCCGTGTATGAGGGATTCAAGGGGCAGGCGGTATGGTCTCTGCTTACGTCTACCTTCCCCGGCGCGGCACTCGGCTACACAATGGTTGCGTATGTGGCATACAACCCCATGACCTTGGGATATGCCGCCGACATCCAACAGAACGTCTTCGAAGTCTTGACCGGGGACTCTTACGGCGGCGGGATTGTGGATTGCAACCCCATCCAGTGTTTGCTTCAGGTTCTCACTAACCCTGTATGGGGACTCGGAGCCGGAGCGGTGCCCTTCCCGGCGAGCGTCATAGACAACGGTTCTGGCGGCACATGGGGAACGGCGGCCTGGGGGTCCCGACAGGTAAACGGAACCGCATTTACTTGGTTCGCGGCCAACGGCTTCTTTATCTCGCCGGTCATTGACCATCAGGATTCCGCCGCGTCCATTATGAGCAAGTGGCTTGAGGCGGGACAGTGCGCCGCGTTCATGTCGGAGGGCTTGCTCAAGCTAGTGCCCTTTGGTGACACGTCCACGGCGGGCAACGGTTGCACCTGGACCGCGCCGTCCTTCTTTGCCGCCGCGTTGGACGATACATGCTTTGTACAAAAGCAAGAGGGGGAAGAGCCGGTCAAGATTTCCTCCAGTCCGTGGCAGGATGCGTACAACACGGTGCAAGTGCAGTGGAATAACAGGGGAGCACAGTATTCGCCGGAGATTACGCCGGAGTCCGATCAGGCAGCCATTAACCGTTATGGCTCGCGCATTGAGGACCCGCAGTCTTGGGACTTCATTACCACTCTAGCAGCCGCCACGTTCGCCGCCTCCATGCGAGTCAAGCGGAACGTGTACACGCGCAACACCTATGAGTTTACCCTCCCCTTTGCGTATTCGTTCCTGGAGTGCATGGACGTGGTGGACATAACCACATCTAGCCAATGGGCGGCGGGTCTGAATAATGCCAACCTGTCTATAGTCAACCTCCCCGTCCGCATTACCAAGATAGTGGACAACCCGGACGGCACGCTCAACATTACGGCGGAGGACTACCCCTTCGGCGTGCATCAGCCTACCCTTTACAACAAAGGGATTGGGTCCGGGCAGACCCGTCAAAACATATTCGAGGACCCCGGAGACACAACCGGCGTTATCTTCGAAGCGCCAAGCCGCCTAGCTAATTACCAGCGCGGGGAAGTGTGGATAGGCGCGACCGGAGCCTCTGCCAATTGGGGGTCTTGCAACGTATTCGTCTCAATGGACGGGACCACATATAAACAGATTGGCACGGTTGACAGTCAGGCTAGGCTAGGGACCTTGGCATCAACCATGCTCACCGGGAATGACCCGGATACCGCGAACAGCCTTGTAGTCAACCTAGCGGAGAATAGCCCGGCGCTGGAAGCGGGCACCACAGCAGACGCGGACCAAGCTAACACGCTCGCCTATGTGGACGGCGAACTAATAGCGTACTCAGCCTGCCAGATAACCGGACAGGACCAATACACAATGGGCACGTACATTAGGCGCGGCCTATTCGGGTCTACCATTGGCGTGCATTTTGCTGGTAGCGAGTTTGTGAGATTGGATGAGAACGTTTTCCAATTCGAATATGATCCAACATGGGCCGGGAAGACGGTTTACTTCAAGTTGCAGAGTGTCAATACGTTTGGCAACGCGGCTCAGGACCTTAGCACTCTTACGGCTATTCCCTTCCTCATCACGGGACAGTTAGCGCCGCCGCCCGCTGGCACCATTACCGTGCTCAACTCCAATTTTGAGATAGGAGCGGACCTTCCGCCTTACGGTTGGATGATACCGCCAAGCGGCGCGGTGCCCAATAACACCGGGTATGACCCAACACAGTTAGGCTACGACACTACGGGGCAGTATCAAGGGTCCCGCTCTTTCGTCATTAAGTCCCCGGCAGGGAAGGTAACGTCTATTGACACGTCCCAAAAATTCAACGTCATTCAGGGGGACACTTACAAGCTGTTTGCGGCTATTAAGGCCGTGAGTAGCGATGCAATCACGCAAGGCGTAGCAAGTCTAGCCTTCTACGGGAAGGACGATACGGACTATAAAGGCGGGGTAGGACTAGCGGTCTCCGGGGGCGTATCCGGTTGGCAGGTTCTAACTGGAGTCTCCGCCGTCCCGGTTGGCGCTACTTACGCCCGGATAGTTTTATCTTCGTATGCCGTGGGTAGCTCCAATGCGGCTAACTTTGAATTTGATTGTATACAGCTCATTCGGCAAGCGAACCTAAGCGCAGACGTCGTGGGGACCTTACCCATTGGCAGCGTTGGACCGCGAACGGCGGCGGTCACGTACATCATTGACGGTGCCGGGTCCGTCATAACCACAGGAATTAAAGGACAAGTAAGCATTCCGGCTAACGCCACAATCAATAGTTGGAACCTTACAGCGGACCAATCAGGCAGCGCGGTTGTGGACGTGCTCCACTCAACCTATGCCGGGTTCCCCACCACGTCATCAATCGCCGGGACGGATAAGCCCACGCTGTCTAGCGCACAAAAGAATCAAAACGCTGGCCCTCTATCGGCTTGGTCCACAGCGCTTACTGCCGGGGACGTTCTGCAATTCAACGTTAATAGTTGCTCAACTTGCACGCGGTTGGTGCTAACGCTCAACATCTCAATTACCGGGTAATGGCGTGTCCATAGAAACCCTCAGACCTACGGCCAACGTGGACCCCTATACAACAGGGTGGGACGCTTGGCCCAATCCGGCCAACGCTTATGACGGCAACACAAGCACAACCGCCACAGGCTTTGACGGAGTAGGGGACACGGGACCGGGAAGCGAGGCGGCGGAATCCGATGTATCTTTCAACACGTGGCAAGCTCCAGCGCATCAGAGCGCTTACACCGCGTTGACTTTGAATGTTCTGTACTCCGCCACGGTGGTAAAGACACTTTTAGGCGGAGCAACGGGGAGTGCTGCTTGGAGTATTTCTTATAGCACGGACGGCGGCACAACTTGGACCACACTAGCGGGCAGCGGGGTTTCGGCTAGTTTGACCACAGCCACGGTTTCCCTATCCGTGGGCGTTACTTTTTCGAACATCCAAGTTAGGGCAGAAATTATCACTAGCGCAGGCGGCTCAACCACGTCGGCAAATTGGAACGTCAACATTAGCTTGCCGATTCACGAAGTCTGGACCGAAGGGACGTATCCGACGCCACCGCCGCCGCCTGTTGGTGGTCAAGCCCTCTTGATTGGGTTTTAGGCCGAATGTTTGCGGGTCACGGGCACGTCATACATGACAAGGAAATAGTTCCCCATGTCCCTCGTAAAGCTGTTTACTGAGTAGGGCAACTTTTTTGAGCGAAGGTAATTCTGTATGAAACGCGCCACGGTGCGCCGGTGTTTCAGCTTATACTTGGCTTGGTCTTTCGGCGTGAGGACCACTTCTAGGGCTTCCTGGGGCTTGAGTCCTACGTCAATGGCTGCTTTCAATTGCTTCCACTCTTTTGTGGATTCAAAGCGGGATGGTTGCTCGCGTTTCCGCCGTGGACGTTCGCTAATTTTTATCTTTCGAAACATGGCCCATTACCTCCCCTTTGTAAAAGGCTTAATTGGCTGTTGAGTTGACAGGATAGCATAAAAGGCTGTCTTGTCAAGCCTTTAGTAATGTAAAAGTAATAGCACAAAAGGGCCTTGCTAAATGTACGGGAAATCATGTATTGTTAGCGGGTTCTTACAGTAGTACATGAACTATGGTAACCATAATGTCACGGTCTGAAGTGGCTGCCTTGATCCTCAGCACGGTTGCGTGGGAGTCTCAGACCACGGAAAGCCTGCTCTTGCGTATCGTGGCTCCCACGTGGTCCCCCGTCCAAATCAGACTAATCGTTGCGGGGATGCTGCAATCCGGGCGGCTAGACATGCGCCCGGACGGAAGGCTCATTGTTTGCGATGAGTCCCCGGAACCTCCCGTGCAGAGCTACGCCGGGAGCTGGTATGCGGTCACCAAAGAAGGCGTTAAGGGTCCATATAGAACGCATGGGGAGGCTTACAGTGTCAATGATTCAGTTTGTGCCAGTGGGGGAAAGCAAGTGGAACGTCACGCGGAATGATTGCACCATTGCCGTCATAACGGATAGCCGCCGTGGGTTGATTCTCACGGTGGAGAATTGTGGCCTAGATGCACTTGAGCTGGAGGCCGTGGCAAACTTCATGGTCCGGGAGACGCGCAAGCGGGTATTCGCGGAGCATGACTTTGAGCACGCTAGGAGACTTCGGTAACCGGACGCGTTAACGGGCGTCACTTGCAACGTTAACGGGACTCGCTAAACTGTATCCATGAACGGCATACGCACACATCACGATTTACGCGCACAATGGCCCAACCTGTCGGATGACCAACGGGCATGGGAGATGGCTTGCGTACAGCTCGGTACCAAGGCATCCGTCCGGGAGCTGTTAGCGCGAGCGCAAGACATCAAGCAAACACTCAAAGGGGAAGCAAAATGAACATATTCAGCCGCGTCAAATCGGGGTTGGTCGGATTGGCCGCTCGCTTCGCACGTAGACAACAGCAAGCGCAAGACGCCAAGGAAGCGCGGGTCCCCCAAGCCCTTCGACACCTGATTAGGTTCCGGGAAGCAACGGACGCCCGATCTTTGGCCCTTCGTTCCTACCGCCGACAGAAGGGCATCACGTCTCACGGCAGACATGCCGCGCCGCGCTCCGCGCTATCCAGTTCCACCACGTTAGCGTTAAGTTTCCGCTTGCCGACAGGAAGACGCGCCGCCGCTTGGCCCGGCTGTTTGCCTGCCTGGAGTACCGCGCCATGATGCAGGACGATACCAACGCTATCCCGGCAGAGGACGCCGCGCTCTACGCACGCATGAGCAAAGTTCAATTAGACGCAGCATAAAACCAAAACAAAGGGGAGATAACAACAATGCCAAAGCTAAAAGTCACCACAGCCGAAATGCGAAGCATGACGGAATCACTTAACCAGATGGCACCTATGCAGATGCCAGTAAAGGCGTCCTATTGGGTTGCTCGCGTGCTGTCAAAACTTCAATCCACATTCGAAGCGAGCGAAAAGGCGCGTGTCAAGTTGGTTGAAGAGTTTGGAGAAAAAACAGGTCCGAAGGGATTCACAGTTAAGCCGGACAGTGAGAAGTGGCCCGCTTTCGAAGAGCGATACTCGGAGTTAATGGCCGTCAAGGTTGACGTTACGCGCCGACAATTCCGCTATCCCACTTCGGAGACATCCAACTCAAACCGGCGTTTCTCATGGCCCTGTCAAAACTGGTGACTGAGTGACATTTGCCGCCGTGGTGGAAGTCCTCTTTATCGTGGTGGTCATCGTTGGGCTTTTTGCGGGCGCGGCCCTTGTGGTTGCCGCCTTGAAGAAAATGGAGTGGTAATGCGTTACACGCTCGCAATTACGTCTTGCAACCGCTTCGGGCTTCTACAGCGGACGCTTGATTCCTTCATTGAGCACGCGGACGTTCTCCCGGAGGCTACGGTCATCGTGGAGGACTCCGCCGCGCTCAAGCCGGAGTGGTTGGCGAATCCCCGATACAACGCGCTTGGCCGGGGGAAGTGGATCAGCAACGGGACGCGGCGCGGGCAGATATTCTCGCTGGACGAATTATACGCTGAGGTTGAAACGCCTTACGTGTTCCACCTTGAGGACGATTGGCTCTTTACTCGCGGCGAGGGATTCCTCCGGCGATCTTGGAACCTGCTAGCGGACTTCCCACAGATTAGCACCGTGTCCCTCCGTGGGAATGATTGCAACGGTCACCCGCTCGCCGTAGATAAGATGTTCCATTTCCCAATACAGCAACCCGGATGGCAGGGCGGGTGGGGCGGCTACAGCTTCAATCCCGGCTTGCGCCGTCTCGCGGACCTGAAACACTTCGGCGGGTGCTTCGGGCGGCGCGTAGGCGGATACGGCGGTAACGGCTGTGCGCCGGAACTGAAGTTAAGCCGCATCATGCTGGACAAAGGATTCCGCATTGCGGTGCCGTGGGAAAAGTCTCACGTGCAGCACATCGGCGCGAACGTAAGCCGGGCCGTTGAGCCGTTGCCGCCGCTCCCTCGCGTACTGCTCGCGGTGCCGGTCACACATACTTACGACTACGGGACCCACACGTCCGGCATAAAGCGCGTGACGGAGGGCCGCGTCGATGCCGTGCGGGATACGTGGATGCGTGACGCGGCGGCACACCCTAACCTTACCGCTCGGTTTTTATGGGCATTCGGACAGACTCGGCCAGCCCGATGAGGTTTTCCTAGACTGCCCGGATGATTACACCCAACTCCCCCGCAAAATTAAAGCGCTGAATAGGTACGCGCTGGACCACGGTTACGATTTTCTAATCAAAGCCGATGATGACACCCGTAAATACACATTGACCGGCTCATGCGGTGCGGGTTTGACCATGTGGACCAAATGGGCTGTTATCGCTGCCAGCATCCGCACATCTGCCAATGCTATGTAACCGGGATGTGCTATTCGCTGTCCAGGCGGGCAATGCAGCTAGTTGCGGACGCGCCATTACTGCCCGCGTCGGACAACATGAGTTGGGCAGAGGACTATTGGGTTGGCCGCGTGCTCCGCGAGGCAGGCATTAAGCCCGTGGGCCATCCCGGTTGGACGTATGACCCGCACGGCCATTATGTGACGCTGCCCCTACCGCGTAAGGCCGTGGTCGGACATTCGGTAACGCCCGGACGATATGCGGAAATGGTACGCGAGTATTTGACCTTACCCCAAGCCACGGGGGAGAGATGTTCGGGACCCGCTCCCCCGTCCCGCCTCACTTGAGCCATCCTTTTTTCTTCAGCCATTCGACAATGGCCCGTCTTCACATTACCGAAATAGTCGCCCCTGTCGCTTCACGGGCTTTCTGTAGGGCCGCACGCTCTACATCGGCCAAATACACAACGGTTTTCTTTTTCTCTGTGCTCATTGCGCTGAGTCTACCGCGTCCTACGGTGTTAACCCTATTGATTCCCTCGATACGTTGACAGGTGGGCACAGGTGGGCATATAAGGGGTAGGATGCAAGAGGGCCAAAGTCTCCCCCACATTTTATTCTGCCTGTGGAGAATCGCCTTGAGTAGAGAAGAGCTGCACGCTATGAGGGGTCAATTGACGGTTGTACTGTGCGGAATCGAAACGGGCCGCATAGATTTAGCGCTGGACGCGGCGAGGAAGATGTCCCAACTCCTAGCCGGGTGTCAGCCGCAACCCGCAGAACACACGGAGGCCGCCTAGATGTACACAGCACGTCCGGGACATCGGCTGCCACGTGGCGGCAACCGCTGTGATTTTTGCGGCGGCGAGGAAGTTCAATCGCTGTACTCATGCGTTAACTTTGAGTGGGAGGGCCGCCCGATATTCCGTTCCGCTACGGGATGGTGGGCGTCCTGTTGGCTATGCTCCCAATACATAGAAACGCAGCAATGGGGACAGCTTAACCGGCGCGTCATGCGTGGCGTGTCCAAACGCCAAGGCATTACCGTGCTAGATGTGGAGGGCTTGCGAACAAGTCTCAAGCAACTTCATTCGCTGTTCGCTAGCAACGTAGTGGACGGAGAGCCGTTGAAGGTCCACCGGCCACACGTGCGCCGCTTCGTTTTGACGGATTGAATTTGCAACGGTCCCCCGTTGCCGCCCGGCTGAATAGCCTCCCCCAAGAGACAACAGCCGGGCGTTATTTTTTGTGCTAATTTGTGTCTACCGCTTCTTTTCTTGTTTTGTTTGTGTGGCTTTAGACGCTTGAATAATCTGCAACTTACCTGTTTTCAATCTAGAACAGATTCCACAGGAACTGGTTGTAGACCTCGTGGTGGAACTGGACCTCCTGCGCCTTGATAAACGTACCCAAGGCGCGGGGGCAGCGGTCGGCGGAGGCTTCTTTCAGGTCGGCGTAACGGCCTTTGACGTCTTCTCCGAGCAGGGTGTTGATCCACTCGGCTTTTTTGAAGTTCGCGAGGGCGTCGTAGATGTTGTCGGGCAGGTAGCGCTCGGCCTGGCGCAGGTTTTTGATCTTTGCGGTCTCGCCGTCCAGGCCGGTCTTGAAGATCGAGAGCATCACCAGGTAAGGATTTGCATCCGGCGCGACGGAGCGGACTTCGACGCGCATGCTTTTCTCGTTGCCGATGGGGATACGAATCATGGAGCCGCGATCGACGGCTGACGCCTTGATCTGATTGGGCGCTTCGAAGTGGGGATCGAGGCGGCGATAAGCATTCACGCTGGGATTCAGCAGCAGGCAGATGTCGTTGCCGTGGGTGAGGATGCGGTCGACGAAGGCCCATCCCATCTTGCTGAGCTTTTCTTCGCCCTTGGCATCCCAGAACAGATTTTTGCCGTTTTCGCTGATGGAAACGTTGGTGTGCATGCCGCTGCCGTTCACGCCGATCACCGGCTTGGGCAGGAAGGACGCGGTGAGTCCCATGTTGGTGGCGACCTGGCGGCAGATCAGCTTGTAGAGTTGGATCTGGTCGGCGGCGGCTACGACTTCTCCATAGCCGTAGTTGATTTCAAACTGTGAGGGCGCGACTTCCGGATGATCTTTTTCGTTCTGGAAGCCCATGGCGCGCTGCACTTCGGCCGTGGTGTCAATAAAGGTGCGCAGCGGGTCGCCAGGTAGGGAATGATAGTATCCGCCGGTGTTGACGTATTCGAACTTGCTGGTTTCGTGATAGTGGCGTTCGGCGTCGGGGCCTTTAAAGAGGAAGCCTTCAATTTCGTTGGCGGCATTGAGAGTGTAGCCCTTTTTCTTGTGGAGTTCTTCGGCATAATTTTTGAGCACGCCTCGAATGTCGCCGGAGTAAGATGTTCCGCCTTTATCGATGACCTCACCGAACACCAACACTTTGCCGGAACCAAAGACGTCCGATGGAGCCCAGTAGAACGCACCCCAGTCGATGCCGAGGCGGAGATCGCTCTCGCGCTGCGCGGTGAAGCCGCGAATTGAGGAGCCATCGAAGGTGAGATTGTCCCAGCTCTTCAGCAGGAATTTCTTGTCGTAGTCGAGCATGTGCAGGCGGCCTTCGAGATCGCTGAAGAGCACGGTCACGGCCTTGATCCGCTTCTCGTCGGTCAAATACTTGAGCCGATCCTCCTGCACTTTGTGCGATGCGACGCGGTTGCTGCGCTGGTCTTTGGCCTTAATGTTGAGGTCTTCCAGTTCGTCGTATGAGAGTGCCAGGAAATTGCGCAGTTCTGTGGGCATGGATGTCGTTCAGTCTCCTTGGTGCAGAACTCTATGATTTGAGCAAAACATTCCCGCTACGGGGGAGTTGAAATGGCTGGTTTCAACACGCTGACTACAACACCGAAGAATAGCGCGGGAGGCAGGCACCCGCCAATCGAAAAAGCTGATGAGACGCATAAAAGAGATTTATTCGGAAGTGAGCCTGATTCTCGGTCACGATTTCGATGTCACCAGCGAGCCCGCCATCCATGCGTTCATAGGATTGAGTGCACCGCAGTCGAGGCACTTGGTCTGAGGGAATCGTTCGCCGCAGCGTGGACAGACAGCTGCGGTTTGGAATGTGTCGAACTGCTGGCCGCATTTTCCGCATCGCCAGAATTCGCCGACTGGTGGTGCTGTCTTGCAGCTCGGGCAGCCAACGCCATCGCGGCGCGGCAGCTTTGCGAAACGGGAGAGCGCTTGCGCTTGTTTCAGACCGCCCCAGCAGCTCATCAGCATAAATAGCGCAATCGCTCCCAACCAAACGTCTTGCCTCCACAGAGCCAGGCCGATGAAGACCACGACTCCCAGCAGCCCCACGATTGCGGCCACCATCAGGCTGCGAGCGCGTCCCAGGACAAACCAAAGCAGGGAGCGAAGGATCTGGCCGCCATCGAGGGGATAGACAGGCAGGATGTTGAAAACCAGGAGGCCCAAGTTGATAAACGAGATGGCTCGCAGTAACTGGTAAACATCGGGCATGGACTCTGCCCATCCAGAAGATCGGCCTACGGCGACAAGCAGAAATAATATTGGCAGGAGTGCTACGTTGACGAGGGGTCCCGCCGCGATGCTCCAGAGAGTGGCGCCGGGCCGTGGCGGAGGGTCTACATAGGCTACACCGCCCAGCGGCCAGAGGACGATGCGGTCGGCCCTGCCTCCGACTTGACGGCAGGCCAGGGCATGTCCGAATTCATGAATCATCACAATCAAGAACAGCGCCACATACTCCAGCACGTTCCAGGTGACTGAGGAATAGCTTCCTTTTCGCGTCTGAATTTCGTACGCCGCCACTAGAAACCAGGACCAATGGAGGAACACGTCAATCCCGCTGAAACGGAACAGGCGGATCGATCCTTGGCTTGCGCTGGGCATGTGGGCAGTTTAATTCATATTCTGGAACAGCGTGGGAGCCGGGACGCTTCGAGCGGACGGCACTTCCACCCTCCGACCAGGTCATGGCAGGTTTTCTCGCAAAAGAAACCAGGAAGGGGGCACCCGCTGGGATGAACTGGTGCGCGATTACTGGCGATGGGCCGACGCGCCTGCGGCCAGCTCGCGCAGAGTGGTAAGGAAGCCGGCGGCGGTTTTCGGGTCATAGAGCGCGTCAAGGGAAATTGTGGCGGAGAATTGCGGGGATTCGGGTCGGAAGCGAACCTGGAGCACATCCTGCTGACGCACGGTCATCAGAGTATTCAGCTCGGGCGTGGAATCCTCTTTCCAGTGAGTACGGGTCGTGAGAACAACGGGGCCGGGCTCGTAGACGTCCCATTCGCGTTCATCGCGGCGGAGAGCGGTCACGCCGCGGCTGTGAGCGCACCAGCGATGGCGGACGACTTCAAGATGGAAGTTGGGCGAGCCGCCCAGGTCCGCCTCGAAAGTTAAGGTTTCTTTCTGTTGGTGCCAGCAGCTCAGCAGCCAATGAATGGGCAGTGCGCGTGGGCGGAACTTCACGGTGACGTTGGCGTTTTCGAAATTGCGCGACGGAAACTGCAGGCGGGCATGAAGGCGGTGACTGTTCAGCCAGCGCCAGTCGAGGATTCGCCCCTTGCCCGAGCACGCTGACTGTACCCAGCGCAGCGCCTCGGTTCCTTTGCGACGGTTGTAGGCGGCAAAGAGGAAGTACCAAGTCCCGAGAACCGCAACCGCGCCGACGACGTCGATGACTAGCAGGCGTCCCACCACGTCTTCACACAGTCCTCTGATGCTGATGGTACGTCCGAGGTTGCGACCCGGGCAAGGGGACAACGAACCCTCAGGCATATTTTTTTGCAGCCAGAGTCTTGGGCGGGTTGTGGAAAACACGACACAACCACGTGTCCGGTCTGGCAACGCTAGGTTGCTCCGCGCCGCTACAATGTGGCCGTGGCCTCGATCATCCGCGACTTTAAGCCAGAGGACTTCGAAACGCTTTGGGGCATCGATCAGGAATGTTTTCCGCCGGGGATTTCATATTCCAGGCAGGAACTGAAGTCCTACATCAACCGGCGAGGGGCGTTCACGTTGGTCGTCAGTGATCCCACTGCAGGCGGGGCTGCCGGTTTTATTGTGGTGCAGGGCGGCGCAACTGGGCATGTCATCACCATCGACGTGGTTGAGGCACACCGCCGGTCAGGCATGGGGTCACTGCTGCTGCAGGCGGCCGAGGATCGTCTTCGCGCCGCGGGATGCGGATCGGTGGGGCTGGAAACTGCGGTGGACAACCTCGCCGCCTTGGCGTTCTACAAGCGGCATGGCTACAACGTGATTCGAATCTGGCCGCGCTACTATTCCAACGGCGTGGACGCGCTGGTAATGAAGAAGGAATTGTAGCGCGGGCAGCCGCCGGGACCGAGCCGCTTGAGGTTGCGCCTTACGAGATAATCCAGATAACTTCGATCAGGAAAGAAATGACGACATGAAGGTTGCTATCCAGGGGGAACTCGGGTCATTCAGTCACGAGGCGGCGGAGCGGATGCTTCCGCGTGGCACGGTCGTTCCTTGCGCGCGGTCAGCGGAGGTTTTCGATCGGCTCGAACGAGGATCCGTTGGTGCTGCGGTCATCCCAATCGAGAACACGCTGGCTGGAACGGTAGCGGAGCACGCAGATCTTATGCTCACGCGTGGAGTTTTCATTCAAGGCGAATATCTGCTACGAATTGTGCACAATGTAATCACCATGCCGGGAGTGCGGCTTGGCTCGCTGCGGCGCGTGCTATCGCATCCGGTGGCGCTCGACCAGTGCCGCGACTTTTTTCGCCGGCATCCGAAAATCGAGGCGGTCCCGTTCTATGACACCGCAGGTAGCGTGAAGCATGTGATTGCCAACCGGCTGAAAGATGCCGCCGGAATCGCCGGACGCCAGTCCGCGCGCCAATACTCGGGGAGCATTCTTCAATCCGGAATTGAAGACGACAAGGGGAACTTCACGCGGTTCTTCTTGATTCGTAAATTCGAGGGCGCGGGCGGAAGCCGAGCCGGAAAGAAAAAGGGAAGTCGCGACTATCATGGCCTGATTCCTCGTGGCGCGAACAAGACTTCGATTGTTTTCCAGGTGAAGAATGTGCCGGGCGCGCTCTTCAAGTCGCTGAGCGTATTCGCTTTGCGCGACATTAGCTTGAGCAAGATCGAATCGCGGCCCATGCGGGGCCGGCCGTGGGAGTATGTTTTCTACGTAGACTTTTTGCGCGCAGACGACGAGCCCGCGCGCAACGCTCTTCGGCATCTGGCGGAAGTTGCCGAGTTTGTGAAAGTGCTGGGCATTTATCCTGCAGCATGAATCCTGGAACGTTATTGCCATAAAGTGCAGTGTCGTGTGAACGTTGGTTCTTCCCAATTTAGGGCTTGGCAAGAGTCACCCTTCGCGTTAGCCTCGGCACCATAGTTACATTCCACTCGCCACGCAAAAGAATAGAATCAGTCTCTCGCGGGGAATCCTTGGCCGCTTCTGAAACCTTTCCCGGGCAGGCAACATCTAAACTTGAGCGAGTTACACTCAAGGAGACATAATGAGTCAGCAGCCGCCAGTCGAGCGCACTCCTAAGAATAACGAAATAAAAGAACAAAAGGCGCTTCCAGTGCTCCCGGTACGGGATACGGTGTTATTCCCGCACGCCGTTTTGCCCCTGACGGTAGGACGGGAGAGTTCCGTTCAATTGATTAATTCTCTGGGGGAAGACAAGACCATTATTGTTGTGGCCCAGCGCGAGGCGCGGGTGGATTCTCCGCAGCCTAGCGATCTTTATACGGTTGGTACGTCCGCCGTGGTTCACAAAGTCGTCAAGATGCCGAACCAGAGCTTGTTTGTGTTTGCCGAAGGCCTGGAGCGGGTGAAACTGGGCGAGTTCACCCAATTGGCACCGTTCATGAACGCGCACTATTCCCTGCTGCCCGAGGGCACTACGCCGATTGCGACTTCCGAGATCGAAGCCCTGCAGCGCAACGTGCTGACGCTGTTTCAGCAGATCGTGGCCGGATCGCCCACGCTGTCGGATGAACTTTCGACTGTCGCGATGAACATCGACGAGCCAGGACGCCTGGTGGACTTCATTGCATCGTCGTTGCCGTCGCTGTCGACTCCCGACAAGCAGGACACCCTCGAGACCCTCGACATCCACGTGCGTCTGGAAAAAATCAATCAGCACCTGGCCAAAGAACTTGAAGTCCAGCAGCTGCGCAACAAGATTCAGAGCGAAGTACAGGACCGGGTGCAGCAAACCCAGCGCGAATACTACCTGCGCGAGCAGATGAAGGCGATTCAGAAAGAACTGGGCGAGCAGGATGAGGGTCAGCGTGACGTCGAAGATCTGAAGAAGAAAATCGAAGAAGCGGGTATGCCCGACGAAGTCAAGAAAGAGGCGCTCAAGGAATTGGGCCGGCTTTCGCGAATGTCGCCGATGGCAGCCGACTATTCGCTGACCCGCAACTACATCGAATGGCTAGCCGTTTTGCCATGGGCGAAAACTTCGGGGCAGGAAATCGAAATTCCCAAGGCCAAAGAAATTCTGGATGCGGACCACTACGATCTGGAGAAGGTCAAAGACCGTATTCTGGACTATCTTTCCGTCCGGCGTTTGAAGCCGAACATGAAAGGACCGATTCTTTGCTTTGTCGGACCTCCGGGCGTGGGAAAAACTTCGCTGGGCAAGTCGATTGCGCGAGCTCTAGGCCGCAAGTTCGTGCGGCTTTCGCTGGGAGGTGTGCACGACGAAGCGGAAATTCGCGGACATCGCCGGACCTATATTGGAGCGTTGCCGGGGCAGATCATTCAGGGTATTCGGCGCGCGGAAACGAAAGATCCTGTATTCATGCTCGACGAAATCGATAAGGTAGGGCGCGACTTCCGGGGTGATCCGGCTTCGGCGCTACTGGAGGCGCTCGATCCAGAGCAGAACTCAACCTTCCGCGACAACTATCTTGATGTCACGTTCGACTTGTCGAAGGTGTTGTTCATCACGACGGCCAACATGCTCGATCCCATTGCGGAGCCACTGCGCGACCGCATGGAGATCATCGAACTGCAGGGCTATACCGAGGAAGAAAAAGTTCACATCGCGTTCCGCTACCTGATCCCTCGGCAGATTGATGAGAACGGCATTACCGCGGAGCAGATTGAATTTCCCGAAGCCGGCGTACGCTACGTGATCCGGCACTACACCCGGGAGGCGGGTGTGCGCAGTCTGGAACGCACCATTGGCACGATTTGCCGCAAGCAAGCACGGCGATTGGCTGAGGGTAAAACGGCAAAACTTGTGGTCACCAAGGAAGTCATTCAGGAGTTTCTGGGTGGCATCAAGATTCGCAGCGAAGGTGAAATTGCAGAACGGACCGAACGGCCCGGCGTGGCCGTGGGTTTGGCCTGGACTCCATCGGGCGGCGACGTGCTGTTCGTCGAGGCCAACGCCATGAAGGGCAAGGGAGGATTCACCATGACCGGGCAGATTGGCCAGGTCATGCAGGAGTCGATGCAGGCGGCGCTGACCTGGGTGCGATCCAACGCTGACCGGCTCAGTGTGCCGGAAGACTTTTTCGCCAACCACGACTTGCACATCCATGTGCCGGCCGGGGCAATTCCTAAAGATGGTCCTTCGGCAGGAGTGACGATGGCTACGGCTCTGGTGTCGCTGTTGACCAAGCGGCGCATCACACCGTTGCTGGCGATGACTGGAGAAATCACGCTGAGTGGGAATGTTCTTCCCGTCGGCGGTATCAAAGAGAAAGTACTCGCCGCCAAGCGGGCCGGCGTGCGCGACGTGATTCTGCCTGCGGAAAATAAAATGAATGTGGAGGAGGATCTCTCGCCGGAACAGCTCCAGAATCTTACCGTGCACTACGTGAAGACGATCGACGAGGCTCTGCAAGTCTCGCTGCCCGAGGTGGCGAAGGGGCCGGCTGCGAAGATACTCTCGACGCCGCCGAAGGACCCTGCGCAGGATTACAACCCGACGCAGCCGGTGAAGGAACCTGAGCGGGTTCACGATAAAGTACTCACGCAGACCTGAAAATTCGTCATGAAACCGAAGGCCAGCCTCGAATGGGGGGCTGGCCTTTTTTATTTATCGGACGGTGGGAACGTTTGCAAATGCGCATCTCAAGGCCACAGGATAAACTGAATATGTGATACGAGTGCGAGTACTGTTCTTCGGCGTTCTGAAGGAAATGACGGGGAAGTCGGTCGACCTGATCGATTTGGCGGACGGCGCGTCGCTCCGCGATGTGCTCGCAGTCTATGAATCGCAAAATCCGAGTTTGAAGAAGTCGCTGCCGTCGCTTGCCCTGGCAGTGAATCAACAGTATGCCGGGCCGGACACGAAGTTGAGGGAGAACGACGAGATTGCTTTGCTCCCCCCAGTGAGCGGCGGTGCGCCCGCCCCTTCGACTTCGCTCAGGGCAGGCTCCGAGCCGCCGGGGCGCCGGGGCCACGCTCTCATCGTTCGCCAGGTCATTGATACACCGCAAACTGTTGCCGGACTCAAACGCGGAGCGGATGGCGCCGCTCTGGCGTTTGAGGGCGTCGTGCGCAACCAGACGCGGGGCCGCAAGACGCTTTATCTCGATTACGAAGCTTACGAAGAGATGGCGCTGGCGCAGATGGAGTCATTGGCGGTACAAGCCCTCGAACGATTCCAGATTCGTGACGTGGCCCTCGTCCACCGGCTGGGACGGCTCGAAATTGGCGAGACCAGCGTGTTGGTCGCCGTCGCCTCGGCGCATCGCGCAGCCGCCTTTGACGCCTGCCGATGGCTGATCGACACGCTTAAGAGCACTGTACCCATCTGGAAGAAGGAGTACTTCGAAGATGGTGCGGTCTGGGCCGATGGGGAGCCATTTCCGGCGGAAATTCCGCGCGCAAATTTGTGAGGCAGGCAGCCCGCTACGGCAAGCCGCATCTAACTGCACGAGTCTTAAGGCTGTTCGGGCGCAAGAGACGAAAAATCTTTAACCGCGGAGTTCGCTGAGAATAGCCGCAGAGCACGCTGAGAACAGCAGCCGGGCGAACTTCTCCTCGTACTTCTTTGCGACCTTCGCGGCCTTTCTCTGTGCCTTCTGCGGTTGAGGGCTTTACTGGTTAAGGGCTTTGCTGAGCAAGGGCCGCCCCGAACGGCAACGGTATAATTCGATCACTCGATGAGAAAACTCGCTACGACTCTGCTTCTGATCGGCTGGCTCAGTCTACGTGTGCGGCCTGGCGGCACAGGAGACGACGAGCCGGCGGGATTCCACCCAGCAAAATCCTACATCGCAGAACTCCGCTCAATCCCAGCGTCAGTCCGAACCGACAACCACGCTCCGGGTCGACGTCAACTTGGTTAACGTGTTCGTAACGGTGACTGATTCGCACGGGTCTCCTGTCGGCGGCCTTAAGAAGGAGAACTTTGTTCTCAAGGAGGACGATCACCAGCAGACCATTTCGGTCTTCGACAAGGAATCCGCCCTCCCGCTTTCGATCGCGCTCTCGATTGACACAAGCTTGAGCACGCGGCACGACTTGCCGCTGGAACAGGCTTCGGCCAAACGATTCGCTCATGCCATCCTCCGTCCGGTTGACGCACTATGCGTGTATGGATTCAGCGAAGTGGTAAACGAATCCACGCGTGGATATACGGCGGACCTAAAACGCATTGACGAAGGCATTGACCATATTCGAGTGGGAGCAGCCACGGCGCTCTACGACGCGATTTATCTCGCCTCGCGCGCCCTGGACCACCGCAAGGGACGAAAAGTCATCGTGCTGATCACAGATGGAGGCGACACGGCCAGCAGAATCGATTACAAACAAGCAGTGCGCTCGGCCGAAGAAGCGGAAGCGATTGTGTACTCGATCATCATCGTCCCCATCGAGAGCAGTGCCGGACGCGAGACCGGTGGCGAGCACGCGCTGATCCAGCTTTCTGACGACACCGGGGGCAAGTATTACTACGCAACTTCGACTGGGGATCTCGATGAAGCGTTTCGCAAGATCAGTGACGAACTGCGAACCCAATATCTATTGGCCTATTATTCGTCGCAGCGCACGTCGTTCTCCGAGTTCCGCCGCATCGAAGTGAAAGTGGCCGCTGTGCCGGAGGCTGCTGCCTATCATGTTCGGCATCGCGCCGGTTACTACACCATGAAATCCGAATTCTGAAGAGACCAAACATTTACAGTTTGAAGCAGTTTCGATGGAACCAGTCGAGCCGGCTTTGCCACAAAGCGTCGGGATGTGTTTATCTGGAAGTCAAGATGATGTCGGGAAGAAAGGTGGACATGCTGAACCTCATTCGCACCCCGAGCAGGGGACCTGGCCTGCTGGCTATGGTGACTCTTTGCACGACTGTGCTATTTCCCGCCATGTTGCCGGCACAGGCGACCCTGAGCACTGGGGCCATCAGGGGAATTGTGAGTGATCCATCCGGGGCGGCGCTTGCAGGCGCAAAGGTCACTATCACAGATAGAGCTACGGACCGAGTGGTCGAGGTCGTAACTTCCGGTGACGGGATTTTTCTGTCAGGGCCCCTGCCACCCGGAGACTACACGGTGCGAATCGAGGCCAACCGTTTCAAGACCGTCGAGTTTGCCATGCTGGCGCAGGTGGGGGTGGTCTCTTCGAGAAACTTGCGGCTGGAGCTGGGGCAGGGAACGGGACAAGTTCTGGGGGCGCCTGTGCCTATAGACACCGAGCAAGCGACCCTGCAGGGTGTGTTGAGCACCTACCAGATTGAAAATCTTCCGGTCAACGGGCGGAACTTTCTGGACCTCGCCCAGCTTGAGCCCGGCGTGCAGATTCAGGACGGCATTAACTTCGACCCCACGAAAGTGGGTTACTTTTCAATATCGTTCGGCAGTCGCTTCGGGCGCTCGGCACGCATCGAAGTCGATGGCGTGGATGTGAGCGACGAAACCGTCGGCACAGCCACCGAAAATATTCCCGCCAGTTCGATTCAGGAATTCTCCATCGCTCAATCCACACTCGATCTCTCGAACGAACTGACTTCTTCGGGTGCGGTTAACGTGGTCACGAAGTCGGGGACCAGTTCCTACCACGGCGAGGCTTTTGGCTTTTTTCGCGATCACGGAATCGCCTCCGCCAGCCTGCCGCATCCCACCTCGCTGTCCTCGCCTTATTTTCAACGTAACCAGGAAGGCGTAAGCCTTGGCGGTCCAGTTCAGAAAGGCAAATTGTTTTTCTTCGGTGACGCTGAGCGGACACTTCAGCATCTTCGCGCCCCAGTCCTGGAAGCGGCTCCGTTCTCTTCTTATTCCGGCTTTTTCTCAGCTCCCTTCACCGATAATGAGGTTGTGGCGCGGCTGGATTATGAGTTGAATAAAACGGCGCGTCTTTTCGGCCGCGTCACCTATTTCAATAATTCCACGGACGCAACGTTCTTTCCTGGCAGCTTCCAGGTCTACAACAATCGGGACGTCACGCGGAACGCAATGGTGGGCGCCGACTTCAGTTCTGCCAACATCAGCCACTCGCTCCGCCTGTCGATTCTGAAATTCCACAACCAGATCGCGGACGCCACAACCGGCACGAATCTTCCTTTTGCCAACTATCCGGTCAGCATCAATATTGCCAGCTTCACGGTGGGTCCAAACCCTCTGGCCCCGCAGAACACGCTGCAGTCCGACTATCAAGTGAAATATGACGGCAGCAAGGCCATGGGAAAACACCTCGTGCGCTTTGGCGCCAGCTGGAACCATATCCAGGGCGGCGGCTTCGCCGACTTCTACGGAACAACCCCGAACGTGTTCGGCAACGGCAAGCTTTATCCCGGTTGTGCGGGGGCGAATACGTCCAAGTGCCCGCTCGGTCCAGATGGCTCGACAGCATCGAACCCTCTGGACTACGAGATGGTGCAGGCCACGATCAGCAACGGCCAGGGTTTCTCTAGTGAAAAATCTGCTCTCGGATTTCCGGCCGGGGGATTGGGACCCGACAACCGCCTGGGACTATATATTGGGGATTCCTGGAAGATTCGTTCCAACGTGACACTCACCCCCGGACTGCGCTGGGACCGAGACACCGCCCGCACTGACAGTGACTTGCCCGTCATCGCTGCCATTAACGGCGCGTTCCCGGGGCTCGGCAATCGGGTGCGGCAGCCGAATTCGAATTTCGCTCCGCAGGTGGGCCTTGCCTGGGATCCCTCCAAAAACGGAAAAACTGTAGTTCGTCTCGGCGCGGGATTGTTCTATGAAAATGTGATCTACAACAATCTCCTCTTCGATCGGCCGCTGCGGCTGCAGAATGGAGCGTTCTTGTATGCACCGTCGGCGTGTTTGAATAGCCAGTCGCAGCCGATCACTACGCCAAACGGGGAGCTATCCAATCCCAACTCCAACTGTGTCGATAACGCCGGGGTTCCGCTTCCGATCTTTCAGGCAGCCCAAAACCTAGCGACATTGGAGAATTCCCTGAAGGCGGCATATCCGTTCAACTTGTCCTCGCCGAATGGAACCTATGCCGGCCGACTCCTCAACGCTGGCGTCAACCTGCCTCTGGGTCTGTTCGCTCCTAACTATCGCACCCCTCGCTCGCTGCAGATGAACATTGGCATTCAGCACGAAATCCGCCCCGGCATGGTGTTGAGCCTGGACTTTTTGCGCAACGTGGAGACCCATGGACTGCTGGGTGTCGACGCGAATGACGTGGGCGATCCTCGCTTTTTCAATCTTTCGTCCGCCCAGCAGGCCATTCAAAACACCATTACGGCGTGCGGAGCGAGTTCCCTTCAGAGCGCGATCAGCTCGTGTCCGGGATTGAACTCCGGCCGGCCCAATATTGGCGCAACTATTTCCAATTTCACTGCTTTTGGTTTGGGCTCGGCGGAAGATACGGGCGGCAGCTGCATGGATGCACCGAATCCCCTTACCCGAGGAACCACTCCGTTGGGATATGCATGTGCCTTCTCCGGAAAAAACGGCAATTACGGGACCGCGAACTTTTTGCAGCCCATCAGCCGTTCGGTTTACAACGCGGTGCAAATGAAGCTCGTGCAAAACGTCGCCAACCCGATGCGGGGAGTCAGAGCGGCGAATTTCCAGTTGTCCTATTCGCTTTCTCGCTTCGTGAATCCGCTCGCCTTCGCGGGGAACACTCCGCCGTCGAATCCTGTGGGAGCCAACGACCAGGACTTTGTGCTTCAGGCTGCGGACAACAACAATCCGCTTAGGTTCACAGGTCCGTCGTTGCTCGATCGGACGCACCAGGTTTCGTTTGGCGGCAACTTCGATTTGCCCGTAGGTTTCCGCCTGGGGATTATGGCGCACTTTTACAGCCCGCTCTCCACTCCGGCCATTGTCGGAAGCAATGGGAGCGGGGGGCAGATTTTTCAAACCGACTTCACGGGAGGGGGCGTTTACAGTCAGCCATTGCCGGGCACCAAGAATGGTTCATTCGGCCACGAGGTCAGCATCACTTCTCTGAATGAAGCCATCAGCAAATACAACGCAACAACCGCAGGTCAACCCACGCCCGCCGGACAGGTGCTGATCAGCAACAACCTGTTCACCGCGGCACAACTGGCGCAGATCGGGGCGGTTGCTCCTCAGGTTGCCGTGGCTCCATCCGATCAACTGACCTTTCCTTGGACTAAGTCAGTCGACTTCAGAGTGGCCTGGCCGCGTAAATTCAAGGAACGATTCACCATCGAACCCAGCTTTGCGTTTTACAACATTTTCAACTTCGCAAACTTCAACCAGCCTCCCGCCGTGACGAGCGGCTGGCTGACTTCCGGCAGCGGTTCTATTAACAGCACGCACACCACCTTGCAGACTGGTGAAAACAACATCCAGAGCGACCTCTTCCGGGTGGGTGCCGGCACAGGCGTATTTGGCTTGGCCTCGCCCCGGGTCGCGGAATTTGCATTGAAAGTTACTTTTTAGCAAATCTGCTTTAGCGGAACCCATTCCACATGCCAACAGTCTGATGAGCCTGGTGGCAGTTGTTGTCAGGATCCGCGAGGTCGGTGTGAACTGAGCTTTCAGTGGTTCAGTTCGTTGCGCAGGCGCTTCGACAACTTTTCGATCTGCTTCAGCTTCTCGATTACATCTTTAGGCAGCATGCCTTTCCGTACGCTGGCTAGGTCGGAGGGAATGGTTTGCGCGGTGCGGGCCAGATCGTCGGCCTCTCTCTGCAGTTGCCCGAGATCCACATGCCTGGTGGAAGCAGTCGGGACTTTTTCGGTGGTAGAGGAATCGAGAGTTTCCGGAGGCTTGGGATAGTTATTTCTCGTTTGCGGAGCTGCCAACGAAACGAACAAACCGAATACCAGAGTGAACCACAGCAAGAAAGATTTGTGCACGTTGGGCCTCCAGCCGAGAGATGACAAGCGAAGGTTTTCAGGAATTGTACGCCCATGGTGCGAAAGTTCTCCGCATCGCGCGTTTATGCCCGAGTGCTTTGTGTACAATGCCAGCATGTCGTTCCGCGCTCCGCAAGGAAATCCCAATGCAGCCAAGCGCAGCCGCACTCCACCTCCCGAGGACACTTTCGAAGAAGCTGCCTTCCTCAAGGCGCTTGGGGAGAAGCAGAAGTCCGTCTCGGTCAAGCTGATGGACGGCCAAATCGTCCGCGGATGGATCGAGTATTACGATCGGAACATGGTGCGGTTGACGCGCGAAGACGCCCCCAATCTATTCATTTTCAAACACGAAATCATGTACATCGCGGAGGATGGCGGGAGACGGAAGTAATCCGGCGTTCGGCTTCCGGCATCGGGAATGCGAAGTCAACCAGGCTCGTGTTGACCGTCTGTTGGGAAGGATTCTAAGTGGGAAGGCCGGAAGCCTGATGCCCAGAGCCGGACGCCGATTGACCAATGTCATCCCAGCCCCATAATCCCGAAAGCTTTCTTCCCGCCATGTCAGCCATCGCTCGCGAGGCGGGCGCGTTGCTGCTGCCTTATTTCCATCAGGGACTGAAGATCGAATACAAGGGCGATGCCGATTTGGTAACGGCGGCGGACCGCGCGGCGGAGACGCTGATCCGCGAGCGCATTACCAAACAGTTTCCGTCGCACGATGTGCTGGGCGAAGAGCAGGGGCTGAACGATCAGGGCAGCGACTACCGCTGGTACGTTGATCCGCTCGATGGCACGACCAATTTTGCCCACGGATATCCGGTGTTCGCCGTGTCGATGGCGCTGGAACATCGGGGTCCGGGGCAGGCACGACGGATTGCCGGAGTTGTTTACGATCCCACGCGTGACGAACTTTTTACGGCGGAGCAGGGAAGGGGTGCGCATCTTAACGGCAAGTTGATTCACGTATCCAAGGCTGCGCAGCTGAAAGAATGCCTGGTGGCGACGGGCTTTCCCAGCCACAAACGGCATAAGAATCCGAATATTTATTTCTACCACCAGATCACGCTGCGCACCCACGGCGTGCGGCGCGCGGGCTCGGCCGCCCTCGATTTGTGCAACGTGGCCAGCGGGCGCTTTGATGGCTTCTGGGAATTCAATCTCAATCCGTGGGACACGGCCGCTGGGGTGCTCATCGTCGAAGAGGCTGGTGGGAGGGTTAGCCGCTTCGACGGGTCTTCGTTTCGGCTCGACAGCAGTGAAACGCTGGCGTCTAATGGTCTGGTGCACGACGCACTGCTGCACGAATTCCAGGAAATCTTTGCCGGACGCGGGCTGGTTCCCCTGCCTGAACCCAGCGAATACAAGAGATAGCTACCCCGCGCCTCACCACTCTTACCTTGTTACAATAAAGCAAGTGGCAATTTCGCTCCGCTCCGGGCGATGGTCAATTCTGGAACCCTCAGGTTTACCGTGATTAACTCTCTACTCGAACGCAAAATCGAAAAGCGGCCGGACGGAGTCCGGCTGCAGGGACGCATTCTTTTCCTTACCGAAGATCCGGAACTGATCCGGCGGCAGCTGGCGGGCGAAGATCTGCCTTGGGATACGAAGAATCCGGCCAACAATCCAAAACTTCGCGACGACATATCGACCGACGAGATTACTCCGGCGCACTATTGTTTTTATTTTGACGAGACCCTGGGTGAGATTCCGTATCTCGGATTGAAATGCGGCAGCGTGACGCCGATCGGCCGCGGCGACGTAAAGCGTGGCGGCTTCGTGTGCGCGGTGAGCGGCAAACGTCGTGGCAAGGGATCGAGCCGCGAGCAGTCTCCCTACGCCGAGATGTGCGCAGGCATTCAGGTGGTGATTGCCGAGAATATCGAACGCATTTACAAGCAGAACTGCCAGAACTTGGGGTTGCTGACTTCGACGAACTTTGCGCTGATCGCGCGCATTCGCAGCGGGGAGGAAATAGCGCTCAGTGAATTCACTGCCGGCGAGGATGAGATTACGCGGCAGGTCATCGAATACGGCGGACTGTTTCCGTTTAATGTGGCAAGGATGCAGGGGAAAGCGTTTCTGCCGCCAATCGAAGACGCGGGCAAGAGTGCCCGCGCCACACCAGCCATGACGCTGGCCGAGAAGATCTTTGCTCGACACATGATTAATGAGAAGGGCGAAGTCGGAGTACCATCGGTAAAGCCGGGCGATACCGGCTTCGCCCGCGCCGATCTGCGCTTTAGCCACGAGTACGTTACGCCCATGGCCGCAATATTCTTCGAGCGCTACGTAGGCAAGGACGCCAAAGTCAACGATGCTTCGAGCATCATCTTTTTCCGCGACCACCTCACGTTTCTCGACGAAGTGATCTCGGAAGAAAAGAAGAAACTGGGTCTGCTCGATCTCGCCACGCAACTCAAACTCAAGCAGCAGGATTTTGCGGCCAAGCAAGGAATTAAGCTGCACGGAGAATTGAAAGACCGCAAGGGATCGGAGGGCATTTGCCACTCGATCGTTCTCGAAAGCTACGCGTTGCCGGGGCAGTTGAATATCGGCTCGGATTCGCACACACCCCATGTGGGCGCGATTGGGTGTGTGGCGTTTGGCATCGGCACCACCGACGTTTTCAATTCGTGGATTACAAAAGATGTGCGGGTGAAGGTACCCGAGTCAGTGAGAATCGTGATTCGAGGCAGGAAGCATGCCAACGTGACCGCGAAAGATTTCATCCTGAAAATTCTCAGCCTGGAATACGTGCGCAGCGGAAAAGCGCTGGCTAAGGTCATGGAATACGCGGGCGAGGCAATCGAAGCCTTGAGCGTAGACGAGCGCGCCACTATGACGAATATGGCGGCGGAAATCGGCGGCTTTACCGGTATCGTCGCGCCCGACAAAAAGGCTGTGGACTTTTTGGTCGAGCGCCGCGGGATGGATCGCAAGAAAGCCGAAGGAATGATAGAAGGCCTGTACAGCGATCCCGGGGCGCAATACGCGCATGTGATCGAACTCGACGCGTCCGAGATCACACCTATGGTAGCCACGCCCGGCGATCCGGGAAACGGCAAATATGTGCGCGAGTTAAATACGCCCGTGCCGGTCGAAATCGCCTACGGCGGCACCTGCACCGCAGGCAAGAATGAAGACATGGACATGTACGCAGCCGTTCTTGCCGACGCGCTTAAGCACGGCAAGCGCATTGCCGACTCGGTGAAGTTCTACATTCAGTTCGGATCGCAGGAAACTCGTGAGTATTGCCTGCGCCAGGGATACATCGACATCTTTCAGAAGGCGGGCGCGCAGGTCATCGAGCCCAGTTGCGGAGCGTGCATCAATGCCGGACCGGGAGTTTCCACGCGTCCCGATCAGATCGTCATCAGCGCCCAGAACCGAAATTTTCCCGGCCGCAGCGGGCCCGGACAGATGTATCTGGCTTCGCCGCTCACAGTCGCCGCCAGCGCGGTGGCGGGGTACATCGTGGAATATGAGCCGAGTGAGAAGAAGGAATTGGCATTTTCATCCTGAGAGAAGCGAAGGATATATGCAATCCTGCCGATTGCATAGGTCCTTCGGCCCGCAAAAAAAGAGGCGAGCCTCGGAATGACAGGGCTAGTCTTTGCTCACCATAGATCGTGGGGAGCGTCTGATTTTCAGGAGGACACCGTGAACCCTTCGCGTCGGCATCTTGTCCCTCTGCTCATTCTGAGTTTTGTCATAGCCGCAGCGGCCCGAACCAATTTTGGCGCTGTCTCACTATCGACAGTTGCAAACGCTGGTTCGCTGACCTCCTCGACGCCAATGCTCGAGCCACGATCAGGGCACACGGCGACGCTGCTGCCCGACGGCAGAGTTCTTATCGCCGGCGGCATGCGAGGGAATCAGGACTTCTACAAGTCGGCTGAGCTCTACGATCCGGCTACGGGCAAGTTTCAGCTGACGGGAGAAATGCGCCAACGGCGGGTAGGCCACATCGCTGTTTTGCTGCGAACGGGAAAAGTCTTGGTCGCCGGAGGATGGGTGGGCGACGGAGGGACCGATTCGGCGGAATTGTATGATCCCGCCTCCGGCCAGTTTACTCTGATTGCGAAGATGACTGGCCCCCGCGGCAGGCCGATCGCAACCCTGCTCACCAATGGGGACGTTCTCATTGCGGGTGGCGAAAGACGAAATAACGAATCGTTGGCTTCGGCTGAGATATTCCACGTCAAGACCCTGTCTTTCGAGCCGACCGGCACGATGCATCATGCGCGCATCTCCCATACCGCGACGCTACTCAGCGATGGGCGCGTCCTTATTGCGGGCGGCTATGCAGACACCATTGCCTCCAGCGCCGAACTGTACGACCCCAAGAGTGCGGCCTTCGTGGAAACCGGCAGCATGGGCACGGCCCGGTGCAAACATACGGCAGGGCTGCTACCGGATGGCCGGGTACTCATCGCGGGCGGCTCGGAATCCCGCGACTGGGACCACAATCTGAACAGCGCAGAGATTTACGACCCGCACACCGGCAAGTTCGTGCCGGCGTCGCCAATGAGCGATAGCCGTTTCAAGCTGCCGGATGAAGCGGTGCAGTTGCCTTCCGGCAAGCTGCTGGTTGCGGGCGGAAGCAGGCAAGTGGAGGTCTTTGATCCGTCGAACGGGAAGTTCATGATGGCTGCGGGCCAGATGAGCGAACCCTGGCATTTCATGACCGAAACGAGACTGCGCGATGGCAGCGTGCTGTTGGCCGGTGGATATCCAAACGGCCCTCAAGCCACCACGAAAACATGGATTTACCGTCCGTAGAAGTCCTGTTTCCGACCCCCGCGAGCTTCGTAAGTGGTTGAATTCAGCCGGGATGGCCGAAATGAGCCACTCCTCAACACGCAACTTTTCCGCTTCACCAGCGTTCAAATACATAGAGACCAGTGGCCGGTGGGAAGTTCAAGAAAGCCACGCAAGACCACGGTCTTTGGAAGGTTTCCGAGTTCCGATCAGATACTCGGCGGAACTGGAGCCAAGGGGGTTCATATGCGTTATCTAAGATATGTTGCGCTGTTGGCAATGCTGACGTTGCCGCTTGCTTATTCGCAGGCGCAGGTTCAAGCAGGAGTGGCGGTCGGGAACGACCAGGGCTACGCCGAACAGGGTTATGACCAAGGCTATGCCGACCCAGGGCCGGGCTATGTGAACGGGCCTCCGGTTTGCCCCTACGGCTACTATTCTTATTATCCCTATGCCTGTGCGCCTTATGGCTTTTACGGTCCGCAGTGGTTTGCGAGCGGAATATTTATTGGTGCCGGCCCCTGGTATCACTGGGGATGGGGCCACGGCGGCTATTACGGTCGCGCCGGCTACTACGGGCGTGGATACTACGGACACGGCTACTACGGCCGTGGCTTCGTCGGCGGACGAGGCTACGCCGGAAGTTATGCGCGCGGAAGTTATGGGCGCGGCAACGCTGGTAACTATGCCCGAGGAGGTTATGCCCGCGGCAACGCCGGCGGCGGATTCCATAGCAGCGGTAGCGCCGGATTCCACGGTGGCAGTGGCGGTGGCTTCCACGGCGGTGGCGGACACGGCGGACATCGCTAACGGACAGTTCGGTTGAAGCGTACCACGGCTGGCAGCTAGAAGTTGCCAGCCGTTTTTCTTGTTCCTCTTCTTTCTTGTTCCCGTCTCGATCGGTACGTTATCTCGCGTGGCTCCCAATACTTTTGTTGAAGTCTTCAACCAGTTTTAGTGCGCGCCCTATACCATCCGCCCGCATTCTTGCTAGAATGTCCGGTCACAAAACCGTCGCGGTAGTAAAATAGAGAAACGCAGAGATTCTCAGGAGACTGATACTTTTATGACTTACGTGATTGCTGAGCCGTGCATCGGCACCAAAGACACTGCATGCGTAGATGCGTGCCCGGTGGACTGCATTCATCCCAAGAAAGATGAGCCCGCTTACGCGACCGAGGAGTTGCTCTATATCGATCCGGTGGAGTGCATTGACTGCGGCGCTTGCGTTCCAGTGTGCCCGGTTTCGGCCATCTTCGCTCTCGACGATCTGCCGGAGAAGTGGAACGCTTTCACCGAGCGCAATGCCAAGTACTTCGGGCGGTAAGACAACGCTCAAGATCGACTTACTGAGGAGAATTTAGCAACTCCGCAGTTCGAGCGGGCCCCGTCATGTCGAGAAGATCGGCTCCTTCTTTCCGGATCGATTCAGACTTCTCCAGTCACCGACTGAGCCACAGGGGCGCTGCTTGCCGCCACCACTCCGGCCTCATCTTGCCCGACAACATCCGAGGTGTTTCCGCACCAAGGCGCGGATTGCTGTTGCCCATCCTTGGGAACCGCAGTGACGCCCGTCCCGCATTTCTGGCGAAACTCTTCAGTCAATAATTTCTGCTGAAGGAATGTATAGAGTTCGAAACTGCGATTGGCTTCTTCTTCATACCCTCCACCTGCCGCCTTCCCGAAGAATTCAGGGCGTAGAAAGCGCGAGTTCGGCGGTGTCATTTCAGCAGGTCTCCGCATACGACTTGACATTTGACAAGAAAAATCAAAAAAACGCTTGACAGATTCTTAGTGATATAGTTAACTATATCAGTATATAGCATGTTTTCGTGCCGGGTAGAGGCCAATTGCTGGCAACTGTGAAATGCAGCGAATAATCAGGCCCGAGATTAAGAAGTAAACGCTAAGGAGAATCCAATATGAAATCTCTCTGTTTTATGTCCGTTGTTCTGATGTCGCTCTCCACCGTGGCTTTTGCGCAGTCTGACATGGAGAAGTCCGACGCACATAAGTCCTCCGTGGCTCCTGTGCTGTCCGAGGCGCAGAAGTCCTTCACAACCATGAAAAGCCTGGCGGGAGAGTGGGAAGGCCCCGTCACCGTTCCGGAGGCGCCGGAGATGTCAGGCGGCAAGCCGATGCACCTATCGCTGCGCGTGACCTCAAGGGGGAACGCGCTCGTACACGAGTTCCAGGAAGCAGGAACGCCGTTGGATGCGACCAAGTACGACCATCCGGTCACGATGCTTTACGTGGACGGAGACCAACTCACGCTGATTCACTATTGCGATGCGGGAAACCGTCCGCGCATGACCGGCAAGACGTCGCCGGACGGCAAGACGGTCGAGTTCGAGTTCAAGGACATCAGCGGGAGCCCGGAGTACCACATGCACCATTCGGTGTTCACCTTCATCGATGCCAACCATCACACCGAGGATTGGACTTTCATGATGAAGGACAAGCCGATGCATGCGCACTTCGATCTGCGCAGGACGAACTGAAGCGCGCCATATCTCTAGTAAGGGCCATCTGGAAAACATCATGGACCGTGAGTGGAACGACAATCAGCCGATTTACCGCCAGCTTCGCGATCGTGTGGTCGCGATGATACTCGACGGCGTGCTCAAGGAAGGCGATCCGCTGCCTTCTGTGCGCAACGTTGCGGCTGAGTATCGAGTCAATCACCTGACGGTTCTCAAGGGATATCAACAACTGGTCGACGAGCAACTGGTTGAGAGTAAGCGAGGTCGGGGCATGTTTATCAATGCCGGTGCGCGCAATTTGCTACTGCAGGGCGAACGCCAGAAGTTTCTTGCAGAAGAATGGCCCAGGGTCTACGCGACGATTGAGCGGCTGGGGTTGAAAGCGGAAGAACTGCTGAATGGTGACACGACTCATCGGTCGCCATCCAGCGGTTCGTTATCCACCGGCCAGTCGAAGGCTACCAGGGAGGAGAGCTGAAGCCATGGCATGTATAGAAGCACGCGGACTCCGCAAGGCCTTCGGTAAAACCATCGCGCTCGACGGCGTGAATCTACGGGTGGAAGAGGGCCGCATCCTCGGACTCATCGGTCCCAATGGCGCAGGCAAGACTACAGCGCTCAACGCATTCCTCGGCCTCACTCCGTATCAAGGAGAACTCAGGGTGCTCGGACGCGATCCCTGGAGCGAGCGCGATCGGCTGATGCTCGACGTTTGCTTCATCGCTGATGTTGCCGTGCTGCCGCGGTGGATGCGGGTTTCGCAGGCTATCGACTACGTGGCGGGTGTGCATCCGCGATTCGATCGGGCGAAGGCGGAAGGTTTTCTGGAGAAGACCGACATCCGCCGCGCCAGCAAGATCAGGGAATTGTCGAAAGGCATGGTGACCCAGTTGCACCTTGCTCTGGTGATGGCCATTGACGCCAGACTGCTGGTGCTCGACGAGCCGACGCTGGGCCTCGACATCCTGTATCGCAAGCAGTTTTACGATTCGCTGCTGAACGACTACTACGATCGCAGCCGCACCATTGTTGTGACGACACATCAGGTGGATGACATCCAGAACGTGCTTACCGATCTCATGTTCATCAACCGCGGTCGAATCGTACTCGATTGCAGCATGGAAGAATTCGAGTCGCGCTATCTCGAACTGACAGTGCATCCCCAGCAGATTGCCGCGGCGCGGGCACTCAAACCGATTCACGAGCGCCAGGGGCTCGGCCGCAGCATCCTGTTATTTGATTTGAAATCCAATCGCATCGATCGCCAGCAAGTCGCCGCGCTTGGCGACGCGCGCACGCCCGGCATTGCCGACTTGTTCGTTGCCATGTTGGGGAATACGCAGGGGAATACGCCGGTCGATAACTCCGGCCAGGCACAAGGAGTGCCTCAATGAACACTCAAGTGAACGCGGTCCCGGAGTCGCCGCTCGGCTCAGAGGCCGCGCCCGCAGTGATGTCGGAGATCCGGCCGCTGTACTGGTCGATACGGCGCGAATTGTGGGAGAACCGTTCCATCTACATCGCTCCGCTTGCTACCGCGGGCGTCTACCTGTTCGGCTTCTTAATCAGCCTGTTTTGGGTGCCGCGCAGCTTGCGCGGAATGGGGGCACACGAGCCGCTGCCTCCTGTCAACGTCCTGGCTATGCCCTACAGTCACGCTGCGATGTTGATCATGCTGATCGCGTTCCTCGTTGGGATCTTTTACTCTCTCGACGCGCTGCACAGCGAGCGCCGCGATCGCAGCATCCTGTTCTGGAAGTCGCTGCCGGTCTCCGATCTCACGACCGTACTCTCGAAGGCGAGTATTCCGCTTGTGGTTCTGCCGCTGATCGTCTTCGCGATCACCGTTGCATTGCAGCTGGTCATGTTGCTGCTGAGCGCCGCCGGCCAGCTGATGAGCCGTGCGGGTAGCGCGACGCCGTGGGTCCCGCCGTTGTTCGAGATGGAATTGGTGACGCTCTACGCTATGGCCGTGCTGGTGCTCTGGCACGCGCCCATCTACTGTTGGTTTCTGTTGGTCTCAGGGTGGGCGCGGCGCGCGACATTTCTATGGGCCGTATTACCGCCGCTGGCGGTTGCCGTCCTCGAGTACGTTGCCTTTCGCACTTCGTATGTGGGATCCCTGCTGCACTTTCGATTGGGTGGATTCACCGCGGCCGCTTTCGACCTCAAGGACAAGAATGGAGTCCCGATCGATGCGCACTTTATTCCGCTGGCACAACTCGCCCCAGGAAGGTTTCTAACCAGCCCGGGTTTGTGGATCGGGCTGGTGTTCGCTGCGATTTTTCTTGTCGCAGCGGTGCGGATGCGTCGCTATCGCGATCCGCTCTGATTGGCGTCCAGTGATTCGTCGGTCGCAGTGCAGCGAAGATTGGCTAATGAAAGGGACTGGATGGGCGGCATTGAAACTGGATATTTGGGAGAAACGAATATGACCACAGCTCAGATGAAAGAAAGGATTGCAGAATCGTCACCACGCTACAAGTCCGGAATTACGGGCGTGTTTTATTTGGTCACCATATTGATGGGAGGGGGGGTCTTCCTCCTTCACGGCAGGATGGGATCGGTGGTCGACGTGATCGCGAGTGCTTGCTATATCGCTGTGACCGCTCTCTTTTATGGCTTAAGCCGGTGAGCAGGGGCCTCTGTTCTGCATCAACGGTCTAATTTGATTTTTCGGGAGGACGCATGGAACCACTTATTGCGGTTAACTGCTCAACCAGTGAATGCGCTTCGCTTTCACCTAGCGCTCCGATTTGGCAAGACGTCCTGGCACAGGCGATTACCGGAGAACTGCTCGCCGCGATGAACTACACCTCTTTGTCGGAGATATGTGACGATCCCGAGGAAGTAGCCGACGCATTGGAGCATGCAGCGATTGAACGGGGCCACGCTGCCCGGTTCGCTGCCGAGGGCCGCAAGATCGGAGTGGACGCCTCCAATAATGTCGAAGCCAGGCATTGGAAGCGGCTCCGCGAGGCCTTCCTTGGTTGCATCGTAGAACGTGACTTTATTGGCTGCCTGATCGTCCAGGAGATCATGCTGGAATCCTTCGCGGTCGCCAGCTATGCCCGCGTCGGGAGAGTGGCGCCGGGAAGCCTGGGCCAGACTTTTGCCTCCATTGCAGCAGAGGAAGAAGAACACGTCGATCATGCCATGTCGATTCTAAAAGCGGAGCGAGCCTTGGACACGCGGCGCTTCGACGACAAATTATATCGGCTGCATCTCGATGTAATGACCACGCTCGCGAAGATGCTGGCGAAGGAATGCAAGGACGGACATTGCGAAGTGTGCCATGGCAACTGTGTAAAGCCATCACTGTTTGAGATCAGCTTGAGTGCCGCCGAGCTTCGCGGAGCGTCGCTGCAACAATATCTGCGGACGCTCGACATGCTGGGGATACCCGGGGAGGTGACACTCAGATGGGTGGCTCAGTTGCCAGTGTAGTCGAGCGAGAACCTATTCGCGAATCGCCTGTCGATCAGATCGATTTCGCTTTGATCGGGCATCAGGAGAGCTGGAGAGCGGCTGCGGACGTACTCGCCGTCCTGCGCGGGCCGGAGCGCGCAGCTCTCACAGACGACGAGATCAAGGACATCCTTCCATGGATTCCGCCGAGAGCAGTCTGCCATGTCGAGGTCGGTTCGATCTTCAATAGTTCGATCTTCAATAGGAAGATCGTCAAAGCAAAAGCCCGCGGCCTCTACATCGACTCCTTCATTCCTCCCGACCGTCTGGGAGCCGCGTATGTGCGCGAGAACATTACCCGGGTTCGTGCGGCGGCGGCCTGCGCAATCAACGCGGGAGCGAAGATCGTGAGTCTCGGCGGATTCAGCTCCATTCTGATCGAGGGCAACTTCGATCAGCTTCCGGAGAGGCACCATACCGTCTTCACCACGGGCAATACCTTGACCGTTGGTTTTATCGTTCAGGGCGTCAAGAAGATGTGCGCGCTGGAAGGTCGCGATCTCAGTAGATCAACGCTGCTCATCGTGGGAGCGACAGGAGATGTGGGCTCGGGATGCGCCCGTTGTTTGGCGCCCATGGTGAAGCGTGTGCTGCTCAGCGCACGCAACGTGGAACGACTACGCAAGCTCGCAGCGGAGTTGCGAGCCGACGGAGTTCAGGTGGAAATTGTGACGGATGTGCTGACGCTCGACTCTTCTGAGCACGATCGCCAGCGATTTTCCGTGGCGGCCGACGTCGTAATCTGCGCTGCGAGTCTGGCGTCCCCCGCGCTTCTGCTGGGCCGGATCGCCCCTGATGCAATTGTTTGCGATGCGGGCTACCCCAAGAACTTGTCTCCAAACGCGCAGATGCCTGGCGTCAAAGTCTTCTTCGGAGGTTTGGGACAGATTACCGGCGGATTAACGTTCGCGCCGGATTTCCACGGAATTCTGAATCGGCATCCCTTCCCGGATGTGGTTCATGGATGTCTCCTCGAAGGCATGGCTCTTGCTCTGGACGGCCGGTTTGAATCTTTCTCTCAAGGAAGAGGATTCATTACTCCGGAGCGGGTTGAGGAGATGGAGACAATTGCTGCTCGGCACGGAATCTATCTCGCACCGCTCTACAATGCCGATGGACCGGTGGAGACCGACTTCTTCACCGGATGGCGTAGTAAGCTGTCGGCAAAACCAGGCACAAAGGAGGGTCTGCTTGACTGCGAAATAGCAAGTAATGAACTGACAGATATTGCTCGGACGAACATTAAACTGCCAGCACGACCGTCCCCTTGGGCCGGCTGACACAAGGCAGCACGTATCCATCATTCTTCTGCTCAGCCGTCAGCCCGGTTTCGACGTCTATTTGAACCGTGCCGCTCAGGACTCGCGTGGCGCACGTACCGCATTGGCCCTGGCGGCAGCCATATGGTATCTGCACTCCGTTTCGCTCTGCCAAATCCAGCAGCGTGCTCCCGGAAGAAACCTGGCAAACCTTTTCAGAGTGAAGGAACACAACGGTTTCAACCGGGCGGGCTCCCGGTGGACGAGGCTCGTCGGATGTTTTGCTCTCCCCAAAACTTTCCTGCAGGATCCGCTCCTGGTCTACGCCGAAGGTCGACAGAATCTGCCGTGCGTTCTCCATGAATCCTTTGGGACCACACAGAAAGAAAGTTGGTGAATCCAGATCGATCACGTGCTGGAAGATAAATTCCGCGGTAAGGCGACCGCTGTGCCCCTTCCATGTGGACTCTGCTCGCGACAGGCACACTTCATATTTGAAGTTGGGGAGAGACCTTCCAAGTCTTACCAGTTCGTTTTCAAAAATAATATCCGCAGCTGTACGTACACAGTACAGCAGGGTTACCGCAGTAGTCAGTTTAAGATCATCGATATAGCGCAGCATCGAAATCATGGGCGTGATCCCGCTTCCCGCCGCGATCAGAACTATGCTTTTGTGGAGTGTCTCTTCAAAGTAAAATTGGCCGTAGGGTCCGCTGGCTTCCACGATGAGACTGGGTTTCGCCCGCTCATTCAGAAAAACAGAGGCACATCCATTTTCCATGCGCTTGGGCGTGATCTCCACATAGTCCTGGTGGAAGGGCGAAGAGGAAATGGTGTAAGACCGGATGACTCGTTGGCCATCGATTGTCCATTGAAAGGTCAAGAACTGCCCCGGCTTGGCACGAAACCGCCTTTCCTTCGGAATATGGAAGCGGAGCGTCTTCGTATCGTGCGTTTGCTGCTCGATCTGTGCCAACAGAAGATTCATTGAATCCTTCGCGTTTCTGCGGTTGCTGAGTCTGGTTTCTGGCGCAGGGAACTCCTGAGCTCGCGATGATTCCGCGGAAGCATGCGACTGGCTCCTTTTTCTGAGCGCGTGTGCGCCTTGGACTAGGCACATTGCGACAATCAAACCGGTGGTGAGTTTCAATCCGAGGCTTCCCGGATTTACCGAATGAAGAATTTCCGAAAACGCGGGAACGGAGACTAGCACGAACGAAATTGCGAAAATCGCTATGCCTAATGGCTTCAAGAATAAATGGCTCTGGCGATAGCGCCGTGCGATCAAGATTTTCAAAGAAACCAGAGGTACGAGAGCCAACACAAGCATGATGTGCAGAACCAGGTAGGTGGGCAGATGACCCGTGATCCCCACGCCAGCAAGTCTCTGACTCATGCTGTAGGCCATGAGACAGAACAGGATCACAAACAAGTACCCTCCGGCCCGGTGAGCGGTAATCAAGCGGGTTCTCGTCGCTGCGGTGCGCGTGGACTGGGAAGCCTCCAGCATGACAACGACGTTGGCCGCCGCCAGCGCGACAAAGACGACGCCGGCCACAATCGCCGAAATATTTAGCATGGCTGGCCTTCTGAGTCGCACTCCACGACGCCGGTCCCTAGCCTGACTAAGTCAGGTTTCTTCAACGATGGCTGACGTTGGCGCTCTGTTGGTGTAACGGTTTCCACCACGATTTATTCCACAACGGGGATCAGACTTGGATGGGGCGAAACTCTCGAGACCTCAGGCGAGGCTATGGTTTGCAATGAGGTGTTGGGCGGTGTTGCAACGAAACTTTTAGAAGCATTCAGGCACCTACGGCCACGGTGGGTTTCGCTTCGCTCATCCGGACAATCTCCGCCACCCGCCGGTATGACTCCAGCCTGTCTGCATGGTTATAAGTATCCGTCACGATGATGACCTCGTCGGCCCCAGTGTCAGACACCAGCTTTTGAAGGCCGGCCTGTACCGTGGCATTTGATCCCACAATCGCCGCGCCCAGTTTGTTCTCCACCGCCGCGCGTTCCCAGTCCTGCCATAGTGGATCCATGGAGTCCACAGGGGGCAACAACTCCACGGGCTGGTTTCGAATCAATCGCAAGAAGCGCTGTTGCGGTGTCGTGAACAATCGTTGGGCCGCGGCATCGGTATCGGCCGCGATTACCTGCACTCCCACCATCAGATATGGCTTCCGCAATGCCTCGCTGGGACGGAATTTCTCGCGGTATAGTTGCGCCGCTGCATACAAGTACTGGGGAGCAAAGTGGGCCGCGAATGCAAATGGCAACCCCAACATTCCCGCCAGTTGCGCGCTGAAACCGCTCGATCCCAGCAAGGTGATCGGCACATTGCTCCCCTGTCCAGGAATCGCTTTCACCGCTTGCCCAGGCTTTTCGGGCCCGAGGTAGCCGCGGAGTTCATCCAGCAGAGCCGGAAAATCTTCGCCGCTTTGCTTCGAATCCCGCCGCAGGGCCCGCATGGTTTGAAAGTCACCACCTGGAGCACGACCGAGACCCAGATCGATTCGTCCCGGATAGAGCGCCTCCAGCGTGCCAAACTGTTCGGCCACTACTAAAGGGGCATGATTCGGCAGCATCACTCCACCGCTGCCCACACGAATCGTCTTCGTCGCTGCCGCCACATGCCCGATAAGAACCGGGGTGGCGGAGCAAGCTAATCCAGAAATAGAGTGATGTTCCGCCAGCCAGTAGCGCTTATATGCCCACTGCTCCACGTGTTGCGCCAAGTCAACCGACCTTGCGATTGCGCTGCCGGCGGGCTCCGCTGTTCGCATACCTACAAGATCTAGGACCGAAACTGCTAATGCTTTACCCATGCTGAATTGGATGACGACGGCAAGAAAGCGATGCGAGCTCCGTTTCGAGGACGGAGTCAGTCCGAACGCTGAACGAATGGCCGCTTCGACTCTGGGTCGGTACCTCACTCAAAGTTGCGCCAGCGCTCCTGCCGGACTACGATTCTGCGCGGCAGCTTAGGGGAAGTTCGTCACCTTCGGCGTCACCCGAGGATGCATCGCGGTAGCCTCGCCGGTGTCGTCGATGACATGATTGATCGCGCCGTGTTCGCCCAGCGCCACGGTGATCATGTCGTGGAATCGTACTTGCGGTTTCTTAGGCGTTTCGATTGCCCGGGCCAGCACGACGTCCGGATAAATGAAGACGCTGTAAATGCCCAGTCCCCACGCCTCATGACTCGTCACTGTATCCGCCACCTTGTACGAGGCCCAGCCGTTGACTCCCGGCGCACTCGTGTAGCTCGCCTGGTTTGGAGGATCGTAAGGAATCTCGGACTGATAAAAATACGTCCGCCCGCCGTTTCCATTCCACAGAACCTGGAATTGCTGGTGATGTTCCACAAACAGGCCATAGATCGTGACATCGTTTCCATTTACCACGAGTCCGTTCGCGCTGGTATTCAGATCCCAGCCCACTCCGGCGCCGTGGTCCGCTCTCCAGATCCAGGTGTGATCGACCAGTGTGTCGTTGCTGTTGATTCTCAGATTTACGTTAGCCCGGCCCATTCCGGCGCCGCCCACGCGAAAGAAAACGTCGTGCAGCGTGATCGGATCTTTCGCATGACGCGCCCGGCTTCCCTCCGGCCCCACGTCCAGCAGCACCGGAGATTCTTTCGGACCCGCATCGAAGAGCAGGCTCGCGATCTCGATCCCATCGGCATCGGCTGTCGTCATCGCCGCCGTGCCCTTCACGGGACGCAGCGTAGCGAAACCCATCCCCAGCACTACCGTATGCGGGCGTGTGACATTGATCGGAGCGGTCAGATCATAGATCCCCGGCGTCAGAATCAGGTTCTTGCCCTGGCTAAGCTGCGCGTTGATCGTCTCCGCCGTGTCCACATCCGGGCGCGCAATATAAAACTGTGCAATTGGAATCGTTTCTCCCGGCGTTTCTTTCTCGCGCCATGTGATGCCGACGCTGTTGCTGCGCAGCTCGGGAACCCTCACGCTGAATTCGCCAGCAGCATTTACTTGCAGGAACGGCTTCTCGCGTATCACCGGCGTCTGCGCTATTGTCGTGTACGGCGGCGAAGGCCATGCACCATCCGGCGAATGCACCACGCCGACAAACACCATGTTCCAGTTCGACCCGGTCCAGCTCTTCCAATCGCAGTTGCGCGAGATCCACTGCTGCTGGCTGCCGGAGTCGACGTTCCCGTCGACAAGTGAATCTGACATCCAGCCGCCGCTTGCCCAGCCGCGATGCTGGTGCAGCACCAGGTCACCACGCACATGCATGCGCCGCAACGACACCGCTTGCGAAACCGCCCACTGCATCGTGCCGCCGGCCGGGACTATCGAGACTCCTTCCGCAGCTCTCCAGAATGTAGTCGTGGCATTGTTGTTCTTATGGTTTGCGTCTGCATGCATGTTGCCCGCGATACGCGTGGCGTCGGGCGAAGCGCCCAACCCCATTACTTCCGTGTAGAAGCCCACCGGAACGTCCACTGAATAGCTTCCGGGCAGGAACAGCAGCGCATTCCGCTGGATCCCAAACTCGTTGTGTTCCTGTATCGCGTACACCGCATCGATCTGCTTCTGGATCGTCAGCGAGGACATCGACGGATCGAAGATGAGCACATTGGGCCCGAACTCCGGTTTCGAGCCCTTCGCTGCAAACGCTGGCAAAGCAAGTGCCAGCAGCGCGGACGCGAAGCCAACCCGACTCAGAAGCTGAAGCGCGCGCTTACCAGACATAGGTCCCCACTGACTCCGCGGGCAGCGCAGTCTGCAAAACCTTCCCGTGATACTTCACAGCGAAGGGCTTGGGAAAATTTCCCGTGTTTGAAATCACAAGCACGACCTTACCCTCCGGAGTTAGAAAAGCGACGCTGGCCAACTGCTCCATCTCGCTCGAACCCACCCGCACCGAGCCCGGCGGCACGAACTGTGAAAAATGCTGGACCACATAATAAGCAATGTTCTTGGTTACAGAATCGCCGTCCAATGTAATTGCACCGGAACATCCGGTGCATCCTCCGTTGTTGGTATGCGGCCCGTTCTGCGGATCGGCCGCCAGATTCCACAGCAGCACGTTGCGGCTCCAGTTCCGGGTCGCCCCAATCATCACCCGCCTCACCGGCTCGGCAATTCCAAGTGGTCCTTCGCCGCGCCTCGCCGTCACCGATTGTTCTGTCATATACAGGTTCTTCTTCGGATACGCGTCGTGCACCTGCGTCAACACATTCGCGTCGCCTCCGTAAAGGTGAAAGGCCGTGCCATCGACATATCTGCTGGCCGCCGAATCGCCCAAAATCGACAGGGGATACGAAGGCACATCCGGGTTGTGATCGTAGAGCAGAATCTTCGTGCGGATCCCCGCCTTCTCAAACGCAGGTCCCAGATCCTTCGCGATGAACGTGTCTTGTTCCTGCGCAAACATCACCATGCTGGGTGTGTTTTTCGGATTCAGCGGCTCGTTCTCGACCGTGATCGCGTCAATCGCGATCCCCTCTGCGCGCATTCCTTCAATGTACTTCACGAAATACTTTGCGAAGGCGCCGTAATATTCAGTCTTGAGTTCGCCGCCCTTCACATCGTCGTTCGTTTTCATCCACGCCGGGGCAGACCAAGGCGATCCTAGGATCTTGATGCCCGGCCGAATCGCCAGAATCTCCTTCAGCACGGGAATCACATCCGCGCGATCCGGCTCCAGGGTGAACTTCGCCATCTCAACATCGGTCTCACCTGCCGGCAGGTCATCATACGAGTAGACCCGCTCATTCATATCGGAGGCTCCAATGCTCACCCGCAGGTAGCTCACTCCGATCCCGTCGCCAACGTTGGTAAACAACTCCTTCAGCAGGGCTGTCCGTTGGGCGGCGCCCATGCGTATAAGCAGCTGCGCGCTTCCTCCCGTCAGTGCAAAGCCAAAGCCGTCCATGATTTGGAAGTGCTGCGAATCGTCCACTGTAAGCACTGGCAGCTGACCTGCTTCCGAGGAAAAGTGCAGCGAGGTCGCCTGCGGTGCTACTACGTTAGTTCGGTCGGGCGTTGTGAGCCACAGCCGCGCCTCCCTACCCTCCTGCGCGTCCGACGAATATGGAGCCAACAGCAGGGTGCAAGACAAGAAAAGGACCACTCTGAGCTTCATGGGAACTCCGACTTGCGAAAAGCGCTATCTTTCTCGGAAACGCAACGATTCCGCGAAATAAGAAACAACAACTGTGCCACAATTTCGGCAACGATCAGAGCAGGGCAGAACCGTGCCTGTCAACCCCGGCCGGCGGCCACAACAGCCTTTGCGTGCACTGGAGGCAGGTCGGGTTTCTCAATGTCAAACGAAAAACCGGATGATGAAGTTGAGGCACGACTGTATTGGCGGACCCTTTGCCGGGAGCAGTTCGCCGGCGTTGGGCTGCCTGATGCGGCGTGGGCATTCGCACTCTCCTGCTCGGCGGTGGCAGCTATACGTACCCCGCATAAAGGTGACAGGATCGAAAAAGACCTTGGCGGCAAGCTGGAAATTCGACTAGTTGGATGGCGAACCTGGAAAGACCAAAGAGGCAGATCGCGGCTTACCGCGATCTGCCTTCTTGAAGACTGTGGAAACTGACTTTAGAACGGTTACAGAATATGGAAGAAGTCTCCACGGTCAAGTGAGCGCAATGTGGCAGGTCCGCTCTCAAAGCGTTTTCAAGAAAGTAATCAGCGCCTCACGATCCTCGTGGTTCAATTCTTTGAAACGCTTGGCGGGCTCGCGTGCTTCACCCTCGTGACGCGCGATGGCACTTTCCAGAGACAACGATCCCAGGTCATGCATGAAGCGGGCTTTGGTGCGGACGCCCCAGAGTGGCGCGGTCCTCAATTTGTTGGCCGTGTCTTGCGGCCCCACTTGGACAATCCCATCTCCGGTTCCAATGTCATGCAACAAAAAGTCGCTGAAAGGATGAATTATTTTATCCCCCAAAGCCTCTGGAACAGTGAACATGCCACCGTCGATAACTGTTCCGGCAGGAGCCGTCGTAATGGATTCCACGTGGCAAGTACTACAACCGACTCGGGCGAAAAGGTTTGCGCCCCTTAAAGCCGCCGGGGTCGCGGCCAGCACTGTGTCTCGAGGTGGAACCATGGTGCCGCGGATGAATTGAGCAAAGTGGTCGATGTCAGCCAAGCCAAGGTCATCGGGCTGATCTTCCGGATCTTTCGTGGTCTTGAGAACTGTGGTGACGTCCTTGGGACGCAGCCGGTTCGTGATTCCCATCTCGTTGAGATAGGCATCGCCAATGAAGGAAAGCAGGCTGCTGTGTTGATCCTTCCAGCCGAAGCGTCCAACACGCGTCTGCCCGGGAGCCTCGAAGATCGGAGCCTGCACAACTTCCCCATGAATTTTGCCTTCGCTCAACTGAGGTTGCTGCTCGGCGATTGCAATTAGGGTGCTGTCGTCGATCGCTTCCACAAATCCATCCCCCAGGGTGTTGAGGGCAGCGCGTAAGGTGCGGATGTTTTCTGTCGCAGGTATGCGTTCCTGGGCTTCGGGACCGATGGCCCGATCATTGACAATGGACCGGCCGGCAATCGTGTTTTTTCCGTCATTGATAAAAATAGTCGGGTTGACGAAATTTCCATTTTCATCGTTGTGTCCAACCCGCAGTTCTGTGGTCTGGCTGGCTCCGCCACTATTCGGATTCTGATGGCAACTGACGCAACTGGTGGCGTTGTAGACAGGCCCAAGGCCATCCGCGACCGCTTTATTTTGTTCGTAGACCTGCTGATCCCGGGCAAACGTGTCGCCCGGTGGCTCGACGATTCCGTTGCTGACACTTTGTGCACCGTTAAAGCTGGGCGTGTTAAAACCGGCTGACGCTTCGGTTGCTGACTTTGCTGCGACTCTGGCGAGTCCCGTGCCCAACGCGGCCACGGCCGCGAAAAGGCAAGAGAACAGGAGAACCTTCCTCCACTGGGGCATGCGCATGAATGTTCCTCCAAAAGCTGGGATCTATTGACCTCCAATCCTCAAGCGTGACGGCAGAATCTAGACCTGAAGTCAGAAGTCCTGTAGGTGACTAAACTGGATTCGGCGAAGATTATTTCCACAGCTGACGAAGAAAATTCTGGAGGGATAAAGGGGCATTTTCGAATGCCAAAGTTCTTTTTGGCGCTCGCCACGGACGCGTAGCATTACCCCGATGGTGAGTCTCTATAACGATCAAATCAGGCCTGGAACCACAGTCTTCCGGCGGTGACCTTTCGGCGGCCCAGATATGTACCTTCGAAACCTGTTCGAATTTGGGTTCTAAGCCCAGACTGAGTATGTATCGCACATCGACGGGGAAAGCTGTGGGGCTATCACTGTTTTGGTTACGACCTATGAGCAGACCGTTTCAGACGACTGGTGGCGTGAAAAGTAATAGGGCAAGCAAGCTTGCGATAGTTCTGCTCTGCGTGGGGACTATGGTCGGCTGCCAGGGGTTCTCAAGCAAATCTTCTACAAGTGTTCAGGTGCAGGCCGGCACTTTGTCTCTCAGTGGATCCAGCGTGGATTTTGGCAGTGTTACAGCTGGCACGAGCAAAACGGTGACGCTAACTGTGTCGAATACGGGAACGGCCTCCATTACGGTCAGCAGCGTGTCAATTTCCAGCAAATATTTTTCGTTGAGTGCGCCAAGTCTGCCGGTCGCGATTCTTGTCGGCCAGAGCATTCCGGTCACCGTGGTCTTTAGCCCCAATGCGGCGGGGGCCTTCAATGCCACGGCTTCGATTACCAGCAATGCCTCCAACAGCGCCGTTCCGGTGTCGCTTACCGGAACTGGACTTGCGAGTGGTCAGCTCGCCGTCAGTCCAGCGAGCGAAAGTTTTGGCAGCGTAACTGTGGGGAGCCAGAGCAATCAGACCATTACGCTGACAAATAATAGCGGATCAACGGTCAATATTTCGGCGGCCGCAGTGAGCGGCACTGGATTTACCCTGAGCGGGATAACCACGCCACTGGCGCTCAGCCCTTCCCAAAGCACAACATTTACAGTCACTTTTGCACCGCAAGCGACAGGGAACGCCAGCGGAAACGTGACCATCACCTCGAATGCTCCCAATCCTTCGCTGTCGATGGCTTTGAGTGGTACTGGGGCTGCGGTGGGGGCGCTAGGAGCGAGTCCCGCAAGTTTGAATTTCGGAACAGTGACGGTGGGAAGTAATCAAAGACTCTCGGAAACCGTGACGAATACGGGCGGCTCGACCGTGACGATTTCTCAGGTTGCCATTAGCGGCACAGGATTCACGCTGAGCGGAATTTCTACGCCGGCGACGCTCACGGCAGGCCAAAGCGCCAACTTCACCGTGACCTTCACTCCAGCATCCGCGGCCAGCGCCAGTGGTAGCGTGACCGTCACATCGAATGGCTCCAATCCAACTTTAACCGTTGCTCTGGCTGGGACAGGATCAACTGTGGCTGGACAGCTTAGCGCGACTCCTGCCCCAGTTGCGGTGGGCAGCGTGGTCGATGGAACAAGCGGTACGGCCTCGGGAACTCTCAGTGCTACGGGAGCGAACGTGACCATAACGGCCGCCAGCAGCAGCAACTCGCGCTTTGCGATCAGCGGTTTGTCGCTGCCAGCGATTATCCCGGCAGGACAGAGTGTCGCGTTTACGGTGACCTACAGTCCGCTGGTGGCCGGCGCGGATAGTTCCAATCTGAGCTTTACCAGCAACGCCCAAGTTACCACGACAACGGATACGGCTACCGGAACCGGTACTCCGGCTCCTATCCACACGGTGAGCTTGACGTGGAACGCCAGCACTTCCTCGAACATTTCGGGATACAACATTTACCGTGCCGTCTACGTGAGCTCCTGCGGCGCGTTCACCAAGCTCAATGGGACCACCCTGGACACCAACACGTCGTATACGGATTCCGTGGTCACCAACGGCACGAACTATTGTTACGCCACTACTGCCGTCGATTCCACGAATGCTGAGAGCGGATACTCCAACGTCGTTTCTGACGTGCAGATCCCTTAGTCGTAAATGTGCGAGACTTGATGTGTTTAGGTCTCTTGGTAGAAGGCGACGCCAGAAAGTTCATAAAGCCTGACCGCCCTGGTCGGGCTTTTCAATTTACTTCCTCTTAGATTTCGGTTTTGCAATTTTTCGCCATCGGCGGCCGTGGCCTTTTTCCAGTTGCACCAGAGGGCTTAATACCCGCGCCAATGCTGGCTTTTGGCCCGGTGAAGCATGCCCTATCGAGACCTATTCAGTGCGAGGCCGTGACTGCAAACTGATGGCATGCGACTCCCCCAGTCCATTCTCGCTCCCTTTTCTACCCGTGTCTGTTCCATCATCGCTGTCACCTGCTTCGCTACGGTTTCGTTATGCGTAGGGGCTGCAGCTCAACAGTTGACATGCGCGCCATCCACTCTGCTCTTTGGCAGTGTCGTGATCGGACAGAGTGAGAGTGAGATCGTCTCCCTCTCAAATGGCGGACCGACGAGCGTGACCGTGTCGGCCCTGAAAACCAGCGGAACTGGTTTTAACCTGTCCGGATTAACTTTGCCATTGACTCTGGCCGCCGGCCAAAGTGTCCCATTTGAAGTGACGTTTTCTCCGACGATTGTTGGATCGACGACGGCGGGAATCACATTTACCAGCAACGCCTCCAACACATCGCTTCAATTGGGACTCGGAGGAACGGGTGCTACCCGCGACAGCTTGAAAAGCAGTCCCGCTAGCGTCTCCTTTGGCCAAGTAAGCGTGGGAGCAAAGTCCACAGTGGCGGTTGTGCTGACCAATACACGTTCCTTGAAAACAAAGCTGTACGCCTTCCAGATGACGGGCAACGGATTCTCGCTGAGCGGGCCGGCGCTGCCAATCACTTTGAGGGGCGGGCAGAGTGTAACCGTGAACCTTACGTTCGCACCGCAATCGGCGGGGACGAGTGGAGGAGATCTCTTCGTCACCGGTCCTAATGTGAACGTGCCTCTGAGCGGCACTGGGGCGACAGCGACCGCAGTCGGGCAGCTGACCGTTACTCCCGCATCGGTGAATTTCGGCAGTGTAAACGTGGGCTCGACGGGGACCCAAGTATTAACCATAGGCGCCACGGGCGCGAGTGTGACTGTATCTGCTGACTCCACTAGCAGTTCACAATTTGTCCTGACCGGAGCTACTTTGCCGTTCACGATTCCCGCAGGACAAAGTTCGTCGTTCAATGTGGGCTTTAAACCAACCGGCAGCGGGACGGTTTCTGGAGCGCTGTCGTTTACGAGCAATGCTTCTAACGGTCCCAATCTGACAGTACCCCTGAGTGGAACGGGAACGACGATCACCACGTCCGGGCAGTTGACCATTGCGCCGGCATCGTTGAATTTCGGCGACGTCAATGTGGGCTCCACCGGGACTCAAGCCATCACGCTGAGCGCCAGCGGCGCAAGTGTGACCGTGTCTTCAGACGCCAGCAGCAGTTCGCAATTTATTCTGAATGGAGCCACATTGCCATTCACGATTCCCGCGGCACAGAGCACTTCCTTCAATGTGGCCTTTAAACCCAGCGCCAGCGGGACGGCTTCTGGATCGCTGTCATTTACCAGCAACGCTTCCAACACGACAACGGTCGAGTCTCTTACCGGAATTGGCACAACGCCCCAGTACAGCGTCAGCCTCTCCTGGAACGCCAGCACGAACGTTGCGGGCTACAACATTTACCGCAGCACAAGCCCCAGCGGCACATATGCCAAGATTAATCCCGCCTTGGACGCGAACACCGCATATACGGATAGTGGCGTCGCGGCCGGCCAGACCTACTACTACGAAGCCACGGCAGTAAATTCCGCTGGACAAGAGAGCGTACGCTCGACTCCGCCGGTGGCGGCTGCAATTCCGTAGCACATTCTTCGAAGGTGGATTCTTTGGAGGTTCACGAAGGGTTGCCGATCGAGATGTGGTCGCGCCCACGCCCCTTCCCAATCCCATACCAAGGCGATGACAGCCGTCGCCAATTCCGCGGTCGCGTCATAGCGGCCCTGCCTGATAACTTCAGTAACCTCCGCTGACTCCATCGACTGTTGAGTAGCACGGAGGGGCCATTTTCCATGGCCCGGCATTGCGTTAGTACTAGTACGGGTGGCCAAGTAGGGCACTCACTAACGTCATGCTGACAAACTGGCTGGGCGCGATTCTTAAAACTAAAGCAGCTGTTCTGCCGGTAATTCTTGGTCTGTGCGGACCGGCATTGGCGCAGCAGGTTTCTTTCTCGCTGCTGCAACCTGCTTCGATCGAACCGAACCCGATGGTGAAGTCGGTCGAACCGGTGACGCTGCCTGAGGCGCCGAGCCATCGATTTTGGGACCGCGAAAATACATTTCTGTTCGCGGCCAATGCGGCGCTCAGTACTGCCGACTTTATCGTAACTCGAAATAACCTCCGCAATGGAGGGCAGGAACTAAACCCGGTGACCCGCGTATTTTCTGGAAGCACAGCGGGATTGGCGGTGAATTTTGCCGGCGAGGCGGTGGGCGTCGCGGCAGTCAGTTACCTCTTCCACAAGACCGGACATCACAGACTCGAGCGGGCTGCCTCCATGCTGAACATCGGGTCGTCGGCTTCGGCTGTGACCTTTGATCTGCTCCATCATTAATCGTTGTTGATTCTGCCCAATCATTGATTCTCCGAGCTAGTCCTCCGAAAGACGGGAGGCTCACGCCGGCTGTTTTTCCGACATAAGCCAGTGTGCTCCTCCGTTTTTACGCCTACTCTTAGGCGGTATAATGGGGGAGAGTCGACGCTGCTTTGTCACATTCCTACCAGGTTGCGATCCCACTATTGCATCATCGTGTGAACCGGATGGAGTAGCGAACTGCGCGGGCCGGAAAGGGCTGGCATCATCGTCCGCGACCAGATAGGAAACTATGAAGGATTACCGCAAGTTTTACATCGATGGAAAATGGGTTGACCCGGCGGCGAGCCACGACTTCACGGTGATCAACCCGGCGAACGAAGAGGCCATTGCAACGATCTCATTCGGCAGCGTCGCGGATGTGGACCGCGCGGTTGCGGCCGCCAAGCGCGCCTTCGAAACGTATGCAGAAGTAAGTGTTGAGACCCGCCTTGCATTGTTACGGCGAATCATCGAAGTTTACAAGTCAAAGATGGAGGAGATTTCCACGACCATTTCAGAGGAAATGGGCGCCCCTATCTCGCTTTCTCGAAAAGCGCAGGCTCCCGCCGGTCTCGCACATTTCATCGAAATCGTAAAGGTGCTGGAGCATTTCAAGTTCGAAGAGTTGAAGGGATCGAGCCTCGTGCGAAAAGAAGCCATTGGAGTCTGCGGACTGATCACTCCATGGAACTGGCCCATGAATCAGGTCGTGGCAAAAGTAGCGCCTGCGCTCGCGGCGGGATGCACCATGGTTCTAAAGCCCAGTGAATTTGCACCGCTGTCATCGTATTTGTTCGCGCAGATTCTTCATGACGCGGATGTGCCGGCGGGCGTTTTCAATTTAGTCAGTGGCGATGGTCCCACAGTTGGGGCTGCGATTTCATCCCATCCCGATGTGGCCATGGTGTCGTTCACAGGATCGACACGAGCCGGGGTGGCCGTGGCCCAAGCCGCCGCGCCCACAGTGAAGCGGGTTACGCAGGAACTAGGAGGAAAGTCCGCCAATATCATCCTGGAGGACGCCGACCTGGAGAAGGCCGTCAAGCAGGGAGTGCGGGAATGCTTTGCCAACACTGGACAATCTTGCAACGCGCCGACCCGCATGTTGATTCCGAGATCCAAGATGGCGGAGGCGGTCGCGGCAGCGAAGCAGGCAGCCGCGGCCACCAAAGTCGGGGATCCATTTGCAGAGGACACCAGCGTTGGTCCACTGGCGAACAAGGCGCAATTCGATAAGGTGCAGCGGCTGATCCAGAAGGGAATTGAAGAGGGAGCCACGCTGGTCGCCGGAGGCCTTGGACGCCCGGATGGTCTTGCGAAGGGCTATTTCGTCAAGCCGACAGTGTTCGCGGATGTGCGCAATGACATGACCATCGCCCGCGAAGAGATATTCGGACCCGTGCTTTGCATGATCCCTTATGAAGACGACGAGGATGCGGTTCGAATTGCGAATGACTCACCCTACGGCTTGTCAGGGTTTGTGACCGCGGGAAATCTGGAACGCGCCCATCGGATTGCGAAGAGAGTTCGAGCGGGGAATGTGCATATTAACGGTGCGCGAGTAGATTTCTCCGGCTGTTTTGGCGGCTACAAACAATCGGGCAATGGCCGCGAATGGGGTGAGGCCGGCTTGGCGGAGTTCCTCGAGCTGAAGACCATCTTCGGTTACGCTAGCGTTGCGAAGTAGGCGCGGGGAATCAAAAATGCTTCTGCTAAGCTGAGGCGTCAACATCGAGACTTGGGGGTATAGCCTTGGAAGTCGTGGCTGGTGTGGATCTCGGCGGAACTGCCATCAACTATACGTTAGTGGACCGGGACGAGAGATTTCTCATCGAGGGACTGTGCGAGCATCCCGCGCTTTCGAAACAGGGCCCCGAGATCTGCTTACAGCAGATCGCAACCGGTCTCAAGATCGCCACCGACCTGGCAGGCATTTCCCTTGATGATGTAGTCGCTATCGGCCTTGATACTCCCGGGCCGTCCAGTGCCGCCGGCCGGCTTAGCGCGCGCGGTTCCACCAACTTTGTGCATCCCAAGTGGGCGGGATTTGATATTCGCGAAGGTCTCGCGCACAAGCTAGGCAAGCCTGTGACCTACTTAAACGATGCCAACGCAGCTGCTCTGTGGGGACACTACGCAATCTTCGGAGCCGACAGCCGCGAAACTTCGATTTCCGACGTCGTCGGTACCGGAAACGGTGGAGGCATCATCCTCGAGGGCAACGTCGTCAAGGGCAAGAACGGATTCGGCGGCGAGCTCGGCCACGTTCTGATTCCTTATCAGAGCATCGAAGGAATTGAAGGCATCAAGCCGCGCTGCAACTGCGGACGAATTGGCGATCTCGAGTCGCTCTGCTCTTTGACTGCCATCGAGCAGACGCTGCTTCCGTTCCTTCTGCAGCGTTATCCGGGCCACGAACTGGCGAAGCAGGACCCGCACCAGGCGGCCAAAGCCGTTCGCGGTATGGCCGACAAGGGCGATTCCATGTGCAAGGAAATCTTCCGGGTTCAGGCCCACGCGCTCGGTCTGTTTTTCGACGAAATGATCAACACTTTCGATCCTGATGCGTTGATCGTCGGGGGCGGTGTGCTGGAAACGAGTGAAGAATTCCAGAAGTGGTTTCTGGCGGAGATCCGCGCTGGGATGCCGAACCAGCGCGAGGAGCAGGATAACATTCCAATTCACGTGATGCCCAATGGCGATACTGCCGGCGCGCGCGGCGCAGCGTTAGAAGCGCTCAAGTTAGCGAGACAAAGCGGTCTCGCCTAGCTCCGGCTGTTTCATTGCGTTCCGTTATCCGCTCGACAGCGGGGATACGAGCCTTTGACAGCGGAGCCCGTAGCTTTTGGGTCAGACGGGATGGGAGCAAAGGTCTCGTTCGAGAGAGGGCTGGGCTCTCCGTCCTCATTCACCGCCGTCGCCACGTAGTAATACTTCGCGCCGTCCTGGACGAGATCGTCCACGCATGCGGTACCGGGGATGGGTTTCTGGTTGACCTGTTCACACTTGTCGCACTTTGGGTCGCTCGCGGCGACGTTCGGTGTGCCGCTCCGATATAAGCAATATCCCACAGCATGGCGCTTGCGATCGGAAAAGTATGTGCTGGCATTCCAGGTCAAAAATACTTTGTGGTGGCCGGTCTGCGGGACGGTTACAGGATTGGACGTAGTCGTGCTAGGACAAGGCTTCTGGCGGTTTGGGTTGGGCGGTGCTTGGAAACGCTTTTCCTCGGTTTTCGAAGCTTGTCTCGACACCAGCTTCGCGCTCGAGTCAGCACGTCCTGCGGTTGTAAGTGATGACAAGCCAAACTCCGTAGGCAACCGTCGATACTAATACGCACACCGCGAAGATGGAAATAAAATGTCGCGCCCGGCATACACTCCCGTGATTTTACCTCCGCTTCACTTTGCTGGAACCAGTATGTGCAGTTCCGATGTTTCCACTGTGCTCCCAGCCGGTCCGTCAGCGAACGCGTCTCAGCCAGTTCTGGGGAATTCCGGCCAACATTCTCGACTTCTTCTCTGCGAGATCGAGCAATCCAGATCACCGAAATGATGATCGCGAGAGCAACAAGAAAGTAAATGATTCCGCCTTGATGATGGAGCCTGCCGGTGATGAAGCTCGCGATCGACCCGCGTCGTCAGCATGGCCAGCACAAATATGCGAAGTCCATTCTTACCCACTGAGAGAGGAATGGCTACGGCGATCAACAAGGCCTTTCGCCAGGCTGAGCGCAAACACATTTGGGCAAGAACCATGGTTGTTACCAGCAACATCAGGCTGGAACGGATGCTGCTGCATTCTGGAGCAACCTCGACGGTCAATCCTGGAATGGTGATCAGTGTTCCATCTTGAGTCGACGGCACGCCAATAAGAGCAAACAGCAGACGGGCCGAGGCAACCGAGCCTTCTTGCAGCAACCTTACGATCGGGTTCAGCACGAACTCAGGAATGGGCACGATCCAGAACAAGAAACAAAGAGGGAAGAGGGCACGCTGAAAAGCGCGCGTGCCAAAAGAAACGATAAAAGCGCCGATCCACCACACCACAAGCGCCAGCATGTTTACTGAAAGTTGCTCGTCGGGTCGCAGCGGTAAAAATTGCGATCTTGCAAATAATGTCGCTATAACAGCTGAGACCAGCAAAATCACGCCAGTGCCTGAACGTCGATCCTCAGGCGATTCAAAAGATTTCCAGTCCAGGTATATCAGGGTCATGCTGACGGGAAGAATCAGCAAGAGGTGCGTGTATTGGTTGTCGCGCAGGGCCAGGGCGAACGAGGCGATGAGAGGGCGCCACCAAATCAACAAAGAAATCGCGCCGAGAACGGAAAAGCGCAAGAGCGGCGACGATTCGGAAATTGATTTTCGGAGTCGAGCTAGTCAGCACCATATGCTCGTCCGCCAAGAAGTCGAGTGAAGTTTATTATTCGAAGCATTGTGCCCTTCGGCATTACTACTGAAACCTCTTGCGCCTGCGGTGGCCTATCTGTTTCGTAAACATGCGCGGATCATAATTCAGCGGTCCTATTTCGCGTATGTCAACTCTTTTGTAGTCGGAATGCTCGGGATTGATCAGCCAGTTATTTTCGGAAGGAGCAAGAACAGACGGTACTAGGAGCACGCAGTGTTCTCCGCGTTGTACAAATTCATCTCCCAGCCGCGCGAGCTCAGGAGGGGCCGCGGCTTCTCGCCAATTTGCAGGTAGATTGCGGACATCAACGCGTTCTCGGGGCAAATCATCTGCGACTTCCGCGACCGCCAAAACAAGGTCAGGCGGAGCATCCTCCTTATCAAGATGTACGAAATATTCCAACATGGCGAGGGATTGGTGTTCAGAAGTGTAAGCAAGGCGCGTTCCCGGACTCGACCAACGGCCACCATCAGCGATATGCGCCTTCACCATCAAATGGAGACCGAGCAAACGCTCGGCGCAAAATTCGATAAACGCGACTCAACTAACTCCGCCGTAGGCGATGCGACCCAAAACGTTCTCCACCTGACGCGCTCCCAACTCTGTGTCGATCATCGCCACGGGAGCGAGGCCGCCCAGGCGTACGGTTCGGACGCTTGAGCCACCGAATTGCACGCTCGTGGTCGCCAAGGTACTCATCGGCAATGGCGACGATGCGAGCCAGACGGTAAAGCCGATCGGATTCGTAAGGCGCAAGCCTTCCACTGCGCCGTCGGCGCTGCAAGCTCCGGGACGAGAGATCGAGGGAGCTGGGCGAGTTCCTTCAAGGTCAAACCGGAAGCTCGCATCAACTTTTCCACCACGGCCGGAGCAAATCCTTCTCGGATCGCATCGCGCAAATCATGGTCGCTGGAGAGAACGCGTCCAAGCGTGTGTTCGCCGCCCAATTCTCGTACCACAGCCTCTGAGTTCATTTACCATTATGTCACCTATGATAGCGCCAAATGGCGTCCCGGCAACCAAAACTACAAAACCCCACGCAAGCCGGTTTTAAAGTCTTTGGGTGACGTTAAGACTTCAATTCCGCAAGCTGCTTCTTCGCATCTTCTGCGTCGCTAGATTTGGGATCGAGTTTCAGCGCCTGTTGTAATTGCTGGCGAGCGAGCGACGCTTGTCCGCTTTTTGCATAGGCCATTCCGAGATGGTAATGAAACGCTGGGATTGTCTGGGGAGTTGCTCTCCTGGCCCAGTTTAAGCGCCTCCCGCAGCGAAGTCGACGGCCGACCGGTAAGCGCCTTTCTGATAGTAAATCCATCCCAACGTATCGGCAACATTCGGCGAATCCGGCATGCCGCGCCGAGCGGTTTGCGCCAGCGAAAGGGCCACGTCGAGGTTTCCACCGGATTGCAACATCACGGAAGCAAGAGTCATTCGACGCCAGGGGATTTTCCGGCCTAATACCGAGGGCTTTCTGATATGCCTCGGTCGCACCTTCCCAATCCTGCCGGGATTGTAAGACCTGGCCTACGAAGAACATAGAAAGAGGCTTCCTGAGGATTGTCCTTGAGAGCCTTGCCGATAGGTACCGATGGCATCGTCGACGTGACCCGTCGGCCGCTTGCACTTGACCAAGCTTGATTCGCGCATCGGTGTTGTTCGGCTCGAGTTGTACCGCTTTGGTCAGCGCGCTGCCGCGGCCTGGTTCAGATCTTTTTTCTGCTGGAACAACACGGTTCCGAGCAGATCGTAAAATCCACTGTTGTCTTGCACTTTGGAAATCTGGAGTTCCGCCGCGGCGACAGCAGCGTCAATCTGCTTCTGAGCTACGTACGTATTCATCAGGCCGCGGAGAGCATCGTTCGATTTGGGTTCCCGGTCAAGGGCTTGGCGGTAAGTCAGCCTCCGCCTCCTTGAATCGCTTCTGAGCGAAGTTCAGATTTCCCAGCTGAACATATCCCGCGGAATTGGCGGGCGCCACTTCGATTGCCTTGCGTGCGTCTTGCTCTGCGGCCAAGAATTGCTTTCGATTGATCTCAGCCACTGCGCGCAGAGCATATCCATCCGGCACGGTCGGTCGCAGATTGATGATTTGAGTGGCAGTCTGTTCGAGGGTGCTCATGTCCCCTCGCCGCATTGCCAATATGGCCAGGTCGCGTTGCGCATCGGCAAGATCGGGACGCAAACGGACCGCGACCCGCCATTCGCTCTCCGCCCCTCTGCAAGTTTCCCGTCTTCTGGAACGCAACGCCTAGGTGATAGTGAGCCACGTCCGTTGTTCGGGATCATTTTTAATGACAGTTTGCAGTGTCCCAATGGCAGCGTTGGCATCTCCCGCCCGAATTTGTAATTCGCCCACGATAAATCAGAGCTTCGTTGTCGTTGGGATTCAGCCTTCAGAATTTCTTCATCCAGTTCGCGCGCCTGCTGCAACTGATTCGTAAGGATCAGAAGTTCGGTGTAATTTTTCTTCACTTGCAGATCTTTGGGATGCTGGTGATAGAGTCGCCCGATATTCGGCCGTGGCTTTGTCCAAGTCATTGGTGGCCAAATAGAAATCACCGAGCAGTGCGATAGCCAGTCGAGTTGTCGGGAAAATTCTGCTTGGCCTGTTTTAGAAAATCTTCGGCTTCGGCCTTCTTGCCTTGCGCGAGATACAAGCGTGCAAGCGCGGCTACGGGTTCCGGGATTCTTGGGATCGGCTTGAATACCCCCGCGGAGTTGCTGCTCCGCTTCGCTGAACCGGCTGCGCACCTGATAATAGTTGGCCAGCATCAAGCGCGCATCCGATTGCCTTCGGATTGAGCTGGATTGCCTTCTTGAAATTAGCCTCGGCCGCCTCGGGTTGATTACTTCTCAACTGCATCAGCGCAAGGTTCAGATACGAATCCCAATCGCTCGGATCGAGTGCGATCGCTTTCTGCATTTCCTGAATGGCGGCGGGGAAGTGAGCCTGCGCGGCCAGCAGATTTGCAGCAATAAAATGGGATTTGGCATCGTTTGGACGCTCCTTGCATGAGCGAAATCCGCTTGTTCCTGCGCCCGCTGGAAGTTGCCGCTGGCGATCAGCAGTTTGGCCAACTCAATCCGAGCCGGGAAATTTTCGGGTTGCAGCTCAATCGTGCGGGCGAGTTCTTGACTTGCCCGCGGCCATTGCTGCAGTCTTGAGATAAGTCATGGCCAATTGGTAATGAGCAGCTGCGTACGCGGGATCAACGCCAATGGCATTGCGGAACTCGATCGCGGCCTCCTGCAAATTTCCCCTTTTCGAAATAGCTTTGACCGCTCTCAAGATATTTTTGCTTGCGGGCGTTGGGATCACGAGAGCATGCCGCAAAGAGAGCGGCAATCAGGGCCAGGAGTAAGGTCAGACGGAGAATAGCAAAAATCCTCACTACGGAGCCTCCCGAAACCAGCACAAGTACTGTTATCCGGCTACTTCAGAACTGTAAGTGAGCAATTGGAACACCACAAGAACCTGTCGTACCGTCCTCATTCAGCGCGCCACCCGCAGCGAGACAGGCAAAGGCAGCCCATTCAGCGGATTTTTGCCCGGATTTCCTGCAAAGAGTCCGGAACGGAACTGGGCGCCCGACTGCAAGTGTGCGGTTTGACCAGGGCGCACGACATAAGAATCAAGAATTGAAGTCTGATAAGGTTCGGGTGGGGTTTTGTACTTGTGTCTGACAGTATATAATGGCTGTCAGATAGGAGGCGCCCATGACTACGAACCTAAGAGCACTCCGTGATAAACGCGCTCAGATTGCCGCTCGTCTGGCCGATATCGATGACTTGCGTCCCGGGGTCTTAACCGCCCGCTTCCGTAAGTGTGGTAAGCCGAACTGCCACTGTGCCCAGAAGGATTCCCCGGGACACGGTCCGTCCTATTCGCTGACTCATCGGGTCGGGGGAATAACAGTCACCCAAGTCATTCCCCAAGGTCCCGCAGTCGAACGTGCCAAGGCGCAGATCGCCGAATACCGGCGCTTCCGTATCCTGGTGCGGGAACTGATCGCCGTCAGTGAGCAAATCTGTAGCGTCCAACTGCGGGAGTCGGCAGAAGTTTCGGAGACGGAGACTAAAAAAAAACTTCTTCGCCGACCTGCTGGCCATTGACATGGTGCAGGAGATTGCCACCTTGGTGGGAGGGGAAGCGGTGGCAGATCTGGATTTCGAGGCTCTGGAAGTCGCGGTTCGACAACGGGTTTTGCAACTTGCCGGCCAAGCAGTGGAACAACGTCTCAATGCCGACACCAGCGATGAGCAAGGCTCGCGAATTCGTTGTGGTTGTGGGCAGGAAGCGCGCTTGGTGGGACGCCGCAGCAAGCAGGTGCAGAGCGTTCTCGGTCCCCTCCAACTGGAGCGCGCCTACTATCATTGCTCTTCCTGCGGCCACGGCTTCTGTCCTCGCGATGGGGATCTGGGCATAGAAAACACTTCGCTCTCTCCCGCCCTCACCCGCATGGTGGGCACCGTGGGTGCCATGGTGAGCTTCCAGGAAGGGAGCGAACTGTTGACTGAACTGGCCGGGGTGGCGGTGGATGCCAAGCAGGTCGAGAGAACTGCAGAAGCTCTGGGAAAACAGATCGCCGAAGACGAACGCCATTGCACGAGAACCTTCCGACGCCCTTGCTCTGCCCCAGACCCTGTATCTGGGCATGGATGGAACCGGGATTCCTCTGCGGGCGGAGGAACTGGTGGGCCGCTCCGGCAAACAACCGGACGGATCGGCCAAGACCGGGGAAGTAAAACTCTGCACCATTTGGAGCGCGGAATCGCAGGATAAAGAAGGTACTCCCATTCGCGATGCAGGATCCGTCACCTATTCAGCGGCCTTGGAAAGTGCCTGTACGCTGGATACCGCTGCGACACGTTCTCCCTTCGCCCAGCGCGTCTGGAGAGAAGCTACGCGCCGCCGCTTCTGCCAAGCTCCTCGTACGGTCGTACTGGGGGATGGAGCCTTGTGGATTTGGAACATTGCCGATGATCAGTTTCCCGATGCCATCCAGATTGTGGATCGCTATCATGCCAAACAACACTTAAGTGAGGTCGGAAAAGCTCTGTACGGTCCCACTACGCCGCGAGCTTCTCAGTGGGCGGAGCGCCGCAACGACGAACTCGACACGGGAAGATTCCGGGCTCTGCTCAATGCCATCCGTCGCCAGGTGCCTCGCTCCGAGGAGGCCCGTCGCTGTCTCCATTATTTCCAGGCCAACCGAGAGCGTATGCGCTATCCGGAGTTCCACGCCCAAGACTTGTGTACCTCCACCGGCGTTGTCGAGGCCGGATGCAAGGTTGCCATCGGCACGCGCCTCAAACGCGCCGGTATGCACTGGACCGTTCCAGGCTCCAATGCCATTATTGCTCTCCGCTGCTCAAAACTCAGTGGCCGTTTTCAAGACTTCTGGGAGCGCAGATCGGAACGCAGGGCCGCATGATCCATCACTTTCTTGGGGTGCACCCGTTTGACCAACAGTTGCACGCGTTTGCAACTTGTTGCAAAAATTATCAGGCTTGACAGTCTTGGAATTCGCGCTAGAGTGACATGGTGCAGAGCCCATAGGACTCGCACGAGTGTCTCCCCTCCTTGTAAAATGACTGAGGACTAGGGATGACAATGAGAAGGGCAATTCGAATTTTTCTGTGGGTGGGAATTACGGCGCCGTCTCTTGGGATTTGGGCCGTTGCTCAGACTTCCGTGACGTTAACCGCTCCAGCACCAGGCTATTCTTATGATGGCATCTACGTCAGCCCATACTATGCCACCGTAGGCGGAGTCGCGAATACGCCAGTGGTTTGCGATGACTTTTACGATGACAGTACGAAGTCGACATGGACTGCTGCCATTACCCCGTTTTCCGGCATATCCCAGTCAAACACGTCATGGAGTCTAGCGGAGAAACTAGCGGGCGAAACTTTGTCGCAGACGCTGTCGCAGTATAACGCCGTTGCATGGCTTACTCTGCAGGTACTTCAACAGATTCCAGGTTCCGTTAACCAAATCAATTATTCCTTCGCGGACTGGGCGGTGTTTGACCCAACTGGGGTTGAGAATTGGCTAAACACACACAATCCCGGGTCTGGCGCTCCTGAAACCACTGCGACACTTTGTGCAGCTATCTTCGGAGCGCACGGTTGTGCTTGGAATTACGCGGCCGATGGGGCACCCGGCGGTTTGCTGGCCAGTGCGTATGCCGCCACCGCTCCCGCCGGCGGATACAATCTGGAGATAATCTCACCTGACCTAACAGGTTCCAACCCTCTAGCGGTGTGCGTGGCTGAGACTAGCTGCCCCGCCCAGGAATTCGTTGCAGCGTCAGTTCCCGAAGGCGGAGCGGCCGCAGCATACCTTCTACTGGCCGGTCTTTGCTGCTTCGGAGCCATCTTCCTGCGATCTCGGCGGCAAATTGGCAGTATTTCAGCTGCCTAGACAAGTCACCCTTCCCTAATTACGGAACAAAAGGCGTGTCGAACTTGGCACGCCTTTTGTTTTTATTGGAACCCTCTACTGTGCTTAAGTGTCGCGCGTGCCGCCAGTCTGTGGCCATTCAGAATCGCTGTTGATTTCTGGCTCCGGCTGGGAGAACTTTGCGCTTGCTTCTTTGTGAGCTTCCTTAATCTGCTCCGCAGTCAGCATCTTGGTGAGGAGCTTCTTGGCTTGGGATGCTCGTTCGAGCGCAACAAGATACCACGTATACGCCCGAACTGCATCCTGCGGACCGCCTCGCCGGGCGAGATAGACTTGCGCCAGAGCCAGTTGAGCGGCCGGCATACCTGCATCCGCCGCCTTCTGAAGCAGGGCGAATTCATTGCGGAATCCGAGGCGATCTGAGGTGCGCGTCGAATCCTCCAAACTCAATTGACCGGGGCTCGCCTGGCTTAGCGTCATATGCAGAAGCTCGATCCGGCTGGAAACGCCCAGCTTTTCGAAGATTCGAAACAAGTGATTCTTGACTGTGTGTTGGCTCAATTCGAGACGCTCGGCAATCTCGCGATTGCTCAGACCCTGGGCTAGCAAATGAACGACTTCGAACTTCACGCTTCGAAAGCAAGCTCAGGCCATGGGCGTTGACGGTCCGAACTGTGGGGGCGTTGGCCAATGCTTCCACGGCCAACGACATCTCGCGAGTGTTTGCCCATATCTGTCCCTGTTGTACGCAGAGAATACATTTGCGAAGCGCTTCCACTGGTTGGCTCTTACCAAAGATGCCTCTGGCGCCCGCGCGAAATGCATGTAAAACCATTTCGTCGTTTAGGGAATCCAGGAGAACCACCGATCGCACGTTGGGACCTTTGGCGCGCATTTCCGCGACAATCTCAAAACCACGGGAAGGCTGCTCATCCAAATTAGCGTTGACCACAAGGACATCCGCATCCAGAGCAATGACTGCCGGTAGCAAATGGCGGGATTCTGAATCAAACGAAATTACCTCGAACTCGGCGTCGCGCTTCAAGGCTTCCGCGAGCAGGTTGGTGTGAATGCGCGAACTGTCAGCAACTACAACTCGGGTTTTGGAGTTTCCGGCGTTGGAATCGCTTGAGATCTTAGTCATAGGCTGGATACCGGCTTTACGAACGGCTGATCAACTTTGTCGATCCTCTGGTCGAACAGGCGGCTAGGTCAACGATGTATGCAAGGCCTTTCACACGGCTTGGGGAAGAGTGTCTTTACCACCGCGGGGGAGGCTCAAGGGGGAGAGGATCTTGTGAGCAGCTCTGTTTAACGCTCGCCTATCTAGCTATCTTGCTTAAATCAATGCATTAAATTCAACAAACCAACATTCTACATGAAATTCTAGCTCATCACAAATTCGAGGTCAAGGACGTATCTCTCAGGGTCTTTTTAGCCCCCTATTGGGGTGATCGGATTAAAGCGGATTGAGAAGAAGACCCCTGGGTACTTGTAGCCATTGCACGCATCTGCAATTATCGTTAACTTCAATTTGCGTTTCGTTCCTCCCCCTTCCCAGGCGCTGTCGTTGGTGTTCGGACGCAGCGAAGAATCGTTGTAACGCTGAACGATCCTGCAGCACAATCAATGTGGATAATCGGCAGTCTCAATCGAAGCGGCCTTTATTGGTTGAATCGTAATTAGACATAGTAGGGATTGTGGGCTATTATCCCGTCAGAATTTATGGCACTTTAGTGGAGTAGGAAACGGCAAACGTATCGAGTAAATTGAGTAGGATCCATTAAGAGAATAGGCAGTTGATGTAGCGGGAAGCCAGAACTCCCCCGGCGACCCGACCGTTGGTGTCTTCCCCCCGGAAATCTCATCGCGGAGATTTCGAAACAATCGACCACGTGTTTTCATTTTGGGGTCATTCTGAGAAGAGTGACTTAGAGGGCGAAGCTATGGCCGTCAGCAGTTTAGCGATGGATTTTTCGCAAGCAGTTCCGCCGGTCGAAGGCACGGCCGAGTGCTGGTATGGTCTGCACACGCGGCCCAGGCACGAGAAAATTGTGGCTCACAGACTCGAGGAGCGCGGGGTGACTGCCTTTCTGCCCATGATTACGGAAGTGCACAAGTGGAGTGATCGCAAGAAGAAAGTCGAGCTCCCGCTCTTTAGCTGTTACGTGTTCGCGAGATTCACGCCGAACCGAGCCGACCGTTTACGCGTGCTTCGCGTCGACGGCGTATTCGGTCTGGTCGGCTCCCGAGGCGAGGGCACCCCGATTCCCGATGCGCAAATCGACGCGGTTCGGAGTTTGGTCGAAACCGAATTGCCGTGGTCTTCTCATCCCTTCCTGAAGATTGGTCAACGAGTGCGAATCCGGAGCGGTGCCCTCGATGGTATGGAAGGCATTCTCCTCTCGCGCAATGGGGACCAAACGCTGGTTATTTCCATCGAGGCTATCCAACGATCGCTTGCGGTGCGTGTCGAAGGATACGAAGTCGAAGCTGCCTGATAGTTTCTGAAGCACTTCTTTCCCAGCAGTAGAAAACATTTCCTCCCATGGCGCCCAATACAATTGAAACCCTCCGCTTGCTGGTCGTAAGCAGCGAAGTTTCGGTTCTTCGTCTGCTGGGTTCAACCGCGCAGTCAAACTCGTGGCATCTGGAAACATCGGCTAGCGGTTGGGATGCCATGGAGCGAGTGCAATCCGACAGCGCCCCCATCTGTTGCTCTTGGATCTCCCTCGAGGCGACGGCGACGGTCTTCACCTGTTACCGTGGCTGCGAAGGCTTCGCCCCGAGCTTCCGATCGTCGTGCTCTGCGACCGCGAGGATGCGGACAGGCAGAAAGAGGCGACCCGCATGGGCGCGAAGGGCGTGCTGACTCGCCCGGTCACGGAGGAGCAAATCCAATCCGTAGTTAGCAGATACCTGGGATCGGCGAACGATGCAGAAGCGGAAATAGCCAGCGAAGACATTGAATCAGTAGGCGAGGACGAGTTCTTCCTCAGCATCACTCCTGTCATGCAGCAGCTTCGCGCTCAGGCCGAATTACTCGCGCAAGCCGATGTTCCGGTGCTCATTCTCGGAGAGCCCGGAAGTGGAAAAGGCACCGTAGCCCGTCTGATCCACCAGATGTCGGTTTACTCTGGATTTAACTTTCTAAGAGTGAATTGCGCGGAGATGCCGGGAGACTTGCTGGAGATCGAACTTTTCGGCAGGGAAAATGGCCAGTCAGGATCTTCGAAAAACGCGGATCAGAACCGGTCTGGGCAAACTTGAAGCTGGTCAAAAGGGCACGCTTCTGCTTGACGAGATCACGCAGATGCCGCTCGGCTTTGCAAACGAGGCTGCTCAAAGTGCTGCAGGACAAGCGATTCGTTCGGTCGAATGATCCGAAGCCAGTCGATGTTGATGTCCGGATTCTGGCGGCCAGCAGCGACAATCTGGATCGTGCTCTTGCGGAAAAGCGCCTGGACCGGGATCTCTATTACCGCCTGAGCGCGTTCACGGTCCACGTTCCGCCTTTGCGCCAGCGCAAAGAGGAAATCAAATTTCTGCTGCGCTATACCATGCATAAGATCGCAAAGTACTACGGTCTGCCTGCGCGAGAATTCACGCAGTCGGCGCTGGACGCCTGCCAGAATCACTCCTGGCCTGGAAATTTGAAAGAATTAGAGACCTTCGTCAAGCGCTATCTGGTGGCGGGGGATGAAGAATTCTCCAGCGGAGGCTTCGAAGTCCCGTCCAGAATCAACGAGAGCCGCGACGCGCTCGGAAGCCGAAGCCGGCGAGATCAGGTCGGTGCCGTCAACATTGAAATCGATGATCCAGAGCGTGCGATGGGAAACAGAGAAAAACGCAATCGCAGCCGCTCTGCAGAAAACTGGATGGAATCGAAAGGCAGCAGCCCGTTTATTGGGTGTAAGCTATCGTTCGATTCTTTACAAGATTGAGCAGTACCAGATGAGCGCTCCGGAGTCCTATATTTCGTCCCTTTCCGGAAACCAGATCGGCGGTTTCCGGTCGAGGCCAAAGGAAACGGAAAAGCAAGTTGAGTCGTGGAGCGATGAGCATGGGCGCGGAAAGCAAGAGAATGGGAGTAACGAGAGATAGCAGGAGTTCGTGTCGAACTGGGTTGCTCGCCGTCGCAATGCTTCTTCTTGCGTCGACAGGACTCTCGGCACAAGCCGGGTCGGCAACCCCTGCCCCGCTGCTGCAAGCCCCGCCGCTTCTCAACCTACGCAGAATGTCGAATCGTCACCGGCGACGAAGGCGCATGACGACAGTTTCGTAATCGGCAACGACGATGTTTTGGCCATCAATGTATGGAAAGAGCCAGATGTATCGCAGCTCCATCCCAGTGCGATCGGATGGAAAGATCTCGTTGCCCTTGGTTGGAGAGGTGCAGGCCACCGGCCGCACTCCTCTGAAGTTGGAACAGGAAATTGCCGCGAGGCTGAAGAATTACATCGCTGAGCCGGAAGTCACCGTCATCGTTCAGCAGATCAACAGCCAGAAGTTCAATATTCTGGGAATGGTGAACCGGCCCGGCTCATACCCGATCAGCAATTCGGCAACGGTGCTCGATGCGATCGCTCTGGCCGGCGGATTCCGCGATTTCGCCAAGCAGAAAACCATTTACGTGCTGCGTCAGAATGCGGACGGAACCCAGACGCGACTGCCATTCAACTACAAGGAAGTCGTCAAGGGTCAGAATCCAGCCCAGAACATTAAGCTTCAGCCCCGCGACACGATCGTCGTTCCCTGAACATGAAACGTGTTTCGAACAAATTTGTTTCGGCTTGTGCTTGCTGCTCCGCGGCGACCCTTTGGTCGCAGGTGGACAACTACGTCCACTGACTGACGCCTGGCAGGCGGCCGGGACAGCAGCTGACAGTCGAATGATGACTCCGCCTCCGGTAAGCGGTCAATCGTATCCGACCTCGCCCACCTCCGAAGAGCGGTCGAACTATCTGCGCGGCGGAGTGGCATTTACAGCTGCATACACGGATAATGCGTTGGGTTCGGTGAACGGGCATCCGGTGAGCGATGTGAGCTATTCGGTTGGCCGACGTTAGCGCTGGACGAGACCAGGTCGCGACTGCATTTGGTTTTAACTTACGCTCCTGGCTTCACATTTTATCAGCGCACGAGTTCCCTAAACGAGGCGGACCAGAACGCGTCGATCAACTTGCAGTACCGCCTGAGCCCGCACGTGACTTTCAGCGCACGAGACGGCTTCCTGAAAAGCTCCAATGTGTTCAACCAGCCGGATTTGGCACGGCGGGGGCTGTGTTCGGGGGAGCCCAGGAGCCTAATTTTTCGGTGATTGCACCGATTGCTGACCGCCTTAGCAATTTCGGGAATTTGGCCATCACCTACCAATTCGCCGCAAACGGCATGGTCGGGGCCAGCGGAACGTTTACGAATTTGCATTATCCGAACCCGGCGCAGGTCCCTGGCCTTTTTGACTCGAGTTCACAGGGTGGGTCGGCCTTCTATTCGCTCCGTGTTTCGAAGATGCATTACATTGGCGTGACCTACCAGTACCAGCGACTGCTGTCGTTTCCGACACAGGGACAGAACGAGACTCAGACCCAGTCAATGCTGTTCTATTACACGCTGTATCCGGCTGTAAGGTTCTCGATTTCGGTCTTCGGAGGCCCGCAATACGCAGACATCGGTCCGCAGTTCTCCGACTATCGCATCGACCGCGACTCCTGCATCCCGAAGCTGGAACCCGGCAGGCGGGGGCGAGCTTGAGCTGGCAAGGGCGGCTGACGCAACTTGGCCATCAGCTACGCGCACATGATCTCGAGCGGCGGCGGGCTGATTGGGGCGGTACAGATGGACGGCGCCAACGCATCGATACGGCAACAACTGTCGCGGATCTGAGCGGCTCGGTGTCGGGTGTGTATGCGCAGAATGACGTTTTGGCTGCCACGCCTTTGTTCAGTGGCAACGGACACACTGTCTCGGGAACGGCATCATTGCAGCAGCAACTTGGCCAGCACCTAAATCTGCAGCTGGGATACACGCGACTTCACCAGGATTACAGCTCCGTTGCTGTCCTTGCGGCGACTCCCAACACCAATCGCGAATTTGTTTCGATTTCCTATCAGTTCTCCAGACCGCTCGGAAGATGAATTCTATGTTTGACGATCTCGACGAGAACAGTTCAGAAGGCTTCGACCTCCAGCATTACCTGGGGATGGTGCGGCGTCGCCATTTGCAGTTTTTGATACCGCTTTTCCTCGGTTGGGCGGTGGTGTGGGGTGCAAGTTGGGTTCTATCTCCAGCTTTTTCGCTCGAGCACGTTGATTCTGGTAGAGCAGCCGACCATGCCCAAGGATTACGTCACACCCAACGTGAACGATGACCTTCAAGACCGGTTACGAAGCATTACCCAACAGATTCTCAGCCGTACTCGATTGCTGCATATCATCGATCAACTGAATCTTTATACGGATTCACACATCGAGTTCACCCCCGACGAGAAGGTTGAGCGGATGCGCAGAGACATTGAGATCGAGCTGGTTCGAGATGCTCAGAATCGGGTCAGTTCGTTTAAGGTCTATTATTCGGCTCCCGATCCTCACGTTGCCCAGCAAGTTACAAGCGAGATTACGAATCTGTTTATCAGCGAGAATCTGGAAGTGCGCCAGCAGCAATCGGAAGATACGACCAGGTTTCTAGAAGGCCAATTGGAAGCCGCCCGGAAGACGTTGTCCGACCAGGAAGAAAAGATTCGCGAGTTCAAAGGGCAACACGTTGGCGAGCTGCCAACGCAAGTGGGCAGCAATCTGCAGATCCTTGCCGGCCTGCAATCGCAGTTGCAAACGGAAGAAGATTCACTGAATACGGCTAAACAACAGCGGATATACTTGGAAACATTGGAGAGTCAGTACCGCTCGTTGCAAGGTTCGCCGAAGACGGCTGGCGGCGCACCAGTAGGCCTGCCGGCGGTGAATGAAGAATTGCAGAAGCTTAGGGCGCAACTGGCGGATCTCAGGTCGCATTACACGGATCGTCATCCCGACGTTCGCAAGCTGAAGGAGCAGATCGCCGAGACTGAAAACACCAGGGACCAAATCATCGCGGACTTGAAGGCCAAAGACTCTGCCGCAGCCGATCCGAGTGCCGCGACCACAAGCCTGGATTCCAGCGATGTGAGGGATGCTTCCTCTCCCATGGTCCAGTTGCAAGGGCAGATGCAGTCCAATCGCGCGGAAATCGCGAACCGGGAGCGCGCGGTGGCGGATTTGAAGACGAAAGTTGTCGACTATCAGGCGCGCCTGAATCAGGAACCGATACGCGAGCAGCAACTTTCGGACTTGACGCGGGGATACGAGCAGTCCAAGACAAACTACGACGGACTTCTGAAGAAGAAGAATGAATCCGCCATGGCCACCAGCATGGAATTGCTGCAACAGGGTGAGCGCTTCCGCATCATCGATCCCCCAAGCCTGCCGGTAAAGCCCGAGTTTCCCAATCGGCTGAAGTTCTGCGGCATTGGGCTGGGAATCGGGTTGGCCCTGGGCGCGGTTGTAGTCGGCGGTTTGGAAATGATGGACGACCGGATCCACGACGAGAAAGAGCTGAGGAAGCTTCTGCCGGTCGCGGTGATCTCGGAAATCCCAATTATCGCAGCCCCCGCGGACGTGCGACGGGCGCGCCGGACTCTATGGATAGGATGGGCGACAGCAGCAGTAGTATCTGTTACGATTTTGGCCGGGACCGCATTCAGTTACTTCCGCGGCTAGGGAACTCCCCATGTATAAATCCTTTTACAGCCTAAAGCGCAATCCCTTTGACATCACGCCGGATCCTTCGTTCCTGTTTCCCACGAACAGGCATAACGAAGCGTTGGCGGCACTTTATTACGGCGTGCGGCGGCATAAAGGGTTCGTGGTGCTGACGGGAGAGGTGGGGACGGGCAAAACTGTTCTGCTGCACTACGTGCTGCAACTGTTCAAGCAGAGCAAAGATGTCGCGTACGCCTACATTTTTAACGGGCGTCTTTCCCCGGTGGAGTTTTTGCAGTACTTCGCCAGCGATCTGGGACTGCCAGCCACCAGCAAGAACAAAGGTGAATTGCTGCTGCAGATCGCCCATTACGTCATCGGACGCAGCCAGAGAAATCTGACGACCGCCCTGGTAGTAGACGAAGCGCATCACCTTTCCGCGGAAATTCTGGAGGAGATCCGGCTCCTCAGCAATCTGGAAACTCCCCAGGAGAAACTGCTGCAGATTCTGCTGGTGGGACAGCCTGAACTGGATGAAAAATTGGATTCCGTGAGCTTGCGCCAATTGAAGCAGAGAATTGCGCTGCGTTCTCATCTTCTACCTCTGAATTCGGAGGAGACGAAGGGCTATATGGAACGACGGCTTCAGCTTGCCGGTTGCCCCTATCCCGCGGCCTTGTTTCCTCCGGAAACCGTCGCAGCCGTGTATCAGCACTCCCAAGGACTTCCGAGACTGATCAATACGATTTGCGAAAATGCGCTGATCGCAGCTTATGCGAGACAGATGCGAAGTGTGAGCCCGGACATTATCGACGATATCGCGACCGACTTCCGTCTTGGAATTCAAACTCCCGCGCTCGAGGGAAGCAGGTCCGACGAACTCGACGCGCGGAAAGCAGCCCAGACATTGCTGCAACTCTATGCCCATCTGCAGGCTGAGCAAAAGCGGGAAGAAGACGGAAGAACGCGCGTGCGCTTACGGGTTGCCGAATAATGAGCAATATATTTGACGCGTTAAAGAGGGCCGAGGCGGAGAACGCCGGAAGCGAAGGTTCGGGGCTGGCACTAGCCACGGAACTGCTGCGCTCCGCCGAACAGAAGATGCGCGAGTCCGGGTTGAATGTTGAACAGCAGCCGCGAGTGGATGCGTTCGATGCCAACCCTCCAGCTCCGGCCACCGAGGAGATAGAGCGCTGCCCGGTGCTGACGGTCTCCATCCGGGAAGAGAGCCGTCTGGTCTCCGTGGCAGAGGAAGGAAGTTTGGGCGCAGAAAAATTCCGCTTTCTTGCCGTCCGCTTGCGCCAGCTTCGGCAGAATCGCCCTCTGAAAAAGATCCTGATTACCAGCACCATTCCGCAAGAGGGCAAGAGCACGATTTCCGCGAATCTCGCTTGTACTCTGGCGCGCAGAAAAAACCAGAAAACGCTGCTACTGGAAGGCGATCTTCGCCGACCGAATATTGCGAACCAATTCGGGATCGCCAAGCTTCCGGGGCTTTGCGAATGGCTGGGTGGGCAAAAGGAAAGTATCAACATCTATAAATTGGAAACTCTCGGACTGTGGGTGCTGCCGGCCGGGGCTACGCCGCAAAACCCTCTGGAGTTGATGCAATCAGGAAAACTATCGCTCCTGATGGAGCAACTGGAAACATGGTTCGACTGGATCGTCATCGATTCTCCGCCGGTACTGCCACTGGCAGACGCTAGCCTGTGGTCCCGCCTGGCAGACGGGATTCTGCTGGTCACGCGAAGAGGTACGACAGAAAAACAGCAGCTGAAGCACGGCCTCGAGGCTATTGAGAAATCGAAGTTGTTGGGAGCGTTGGTAAACAGCGGCGCCAGCGTGGCCCACAGCGATTATTACGAGCGGTACAGTACGCCTACAGCCGATACTCCCACAGAATAAGTAGGCCTCAGCCAACCGTCCGAATATTTTTACTCCACTCCCCCGTAATCTCCGTAGCAGTCAGCAAGCTTCTGGGCCCTATCCTAAGCAAGCAAATCAGTGGAGGACATTGTGCACGCACGACGCTCTGGCAGTATCGATGAGACTTTGGGTGCGCTCTCCGAAGCCGTATCCAGCGGAGAACGCGCTGTTTTAAATCCGGAAGCGTTTCGACGGATGATTGCTCTCGAAAGAAAGAGAAGCGAGCGTTCGCGGAAGCCCTTCATACTTTTGCTCCTGGACATGGGTGACCGCCCGTCCAATAAGAACGGAAAAATTCTAAGGAAGATTTCGTCGGTGTTATCGGCTTCGACTCGCGATACCGACGTGACCGGTTGGTACTCAGAGGAGAGCGTAGTAGGAATCATGTTCACCGAGATCGCCGCCGAGGATTCCACGTCCATCCCGAGCACCATCATCACGCGGGTCACGGATACCTTACGCGGCAATGTGAGTCTCGAACAATTCAACCGGGTGAGAATCTCGTTCCACGTTTTTCCCGACCAGTGGGATCACGAAGATCAGGGAGGGTCGAGCAATCCCACGCTTTACCCAGACCTGTCGCAGCGCGAAGACGGCAGGAAACTATTCCGCGTATCGAAGCGGATGATGGATGTTGTGGGAAGCGCACTGGCGTTGGTCTTTTTCTTGCCGGCTTTCCTGGCGATCGCTTGCGCTATCAAAGCAACGTCAAAGGGACCGATTTTCTTTCGGCAAAGACGGATCGGCCAACGGGGTAAATCGTTTGTGTTCCTGAAATTCAGGTCCATGCACGTGAACAACGACGCCGCCATCCACAAAGAGTACGTTCAAAAACTGATTGCTGGGAAAGCCGAGAAACAGCCGTCGGCCGAAAATCGGGACGGCGTTTACAAGCTCACCCAAGATCCCAGGATTACCAAAATCGGCGCCTTCTTGCGCAAAACTAGCTTGGATGAACTGCCTCAGTTCGTCAACGTTCTGAAGGGTGAAATGTCATTAGTTGGACCACGTCCTCCGGTTCCTTATGAGGTTGAGGCCTACGACATCTGGCATCGCCGGCGTTTGCTTGAAGCAAAGCCCGGGATTACCGGCCTCTGGCAGGTAAGCGGGCGCAGCCGCGTGAAATTCGATGACATGGTTCGCCTGGACTTGCGTTACGCGCGCACGTGGTCGCCATGGACAGACGTAAAAATTCTCTTGCGCACGCCAGGGGCAGTTGTTCTGGGCAACGGTGCGCACTAAACGACTCTTTGTCCATCTCTTACTTTGTTCGTCTCCGGTGAAAAAACAATGATTGCAACCGCTAAACCATCTGCAGAAAACGCGATCCAAAAGCGAGGGAGTCCAGCGCTGATCAAGTTTGGCGTGGTTGGATATGGATACTGGGGTCCGAACGTGGTTCGAAACCTCGAACGTCTCGATGAAACTAAAGTCGTTGCGGTGTGCGACAAGAGCCCCGCGGCACGCGGGAAAGTGGCGAAGGCATATCCTGATGTGCTGGTAACAGACGATTCAGGTGTACTGATGTCCTCTCCTGAGATCGATGCCATTGCCGTAGTGACGCCCGTCTGGACACACTATGCCCTAGCCAAAGCAGCGCTGGAGAATGGCAAACACGTCTTCGTGGAAAAGCCTTTCACCAGTAACGCCGCTCAAGCCGAGGAACTTATTGAGTTGGCGGCGCGAAAGAACCTGAAGATTATGGTTGACCACACCTTTCTGTTCACCGGTGCGGTCCAAAAGATCAAGCAACTTCTAGGAGACGGCGCGCTGGGAAAGCTCTATTACTACGATTCAACTCGCGTAAATCTGGGTCTGTTTCAGCATGATGTCAATGTTGTCTGGGATCTTGCTCCCCATGACCTGTCCATCATCGACCATCTCATACAGAAGACTCCCGAAGCCATTTCCGCGACGGGCCAAACGCATCTCAACGGACACGAAGATGTGGCGTTTATCACCCTATATTTCCCCGATAACGTCATCGCCCATATCAATGTCAATTGGCTGTCGCCAGTGAAGGTTCGGACAACACTGATCGGCGGCGAAAAGAAAATGCTAGTGTGGAATGACCTTGAGGCAGACGAGAAAATCAAGATTTATGACAAGGGCGTGCAAATCACCAGCCGTGAGGGTTTGTATAACTTACTAGTGAATTATCGCTCGGGTGACATGTGGGCGCCGCAGATCGAACAGGTCGAAGCGCTGACCCGTGAATTGGCCTATTTTGTCGATTGCATCATGACCGACAAGACTCCATTTAACGACGGCAACGCGGGGCTGCGGGTGGTGAAGATGCTGGAAGCAACAAGCGCGTCGCTGAAACTCCGAGGTCAGTTGATTTACCTCTCCTCACCTCAAGGCGTAGTTAACCCGAAACCGGCTATTGCCGTCTCAGCAAGTGCCGAGACGGCAATAGAGGCATAAAACCAGAGCCAGTTCAGGGATCTCGTGTCGCGCTAAAAAGTGCGGTCAATGAATGCGAACTAACCACTACGAACGAGATCGGCCCATTTTCAACGGCGATTGAGAGAAGGACGGTTCCTTTTCCCATCCGGTGGTTTCAGGAATCAGCAAGTGAGGGCTGGAAAGGCCATTTTCTTTATGGACGCGTATGCATGTATTGCGGCAGATGTAAAGCTTGGCCAAGATGTCACGTTGTCCAAGTTCATCAATCTCTACGGATGCGAAGTGGGCGATGAAACCAAGATCGGCGCCTTCGTCGAAATCCAAAAGAACGCTAAAGTTGGGAGGCGCTGCAAGATCTCGAGCCATACCTTCATCTGTGAGGGCGTGACTATCGAGGACAATGTTTTCATCGGTCACAGCGTAACCTTCATCAACGACAGCTATCCGCGCTCTACAACTGCTGGTGGAGACCTGCAAACCGCGGCCGATTGGAAGGTCGAGAAAACCGTTGTCAAGAAGGGAGCATCGATTGGATCCGGCGCCACGATTCTCTCGAATATCAGCATCGGTGAAAACGCGATTGTCGGAGCCGGTAGCGTGGTCACCAAAGACGTGTCCCCGAACACGATTGTGGTTGGAAACCCAGCAAAACTCTTGCATTCAATCGAGCCGACCTTGGAGGCCGCGCGACAATGAAAGGTTCGTCCAGCATTCCTTTTCTTGATCTTATTACTCCGCATGCTGAACTCGAGGCGGAGCTGACGACTGTCTTCCAGACGGCGTTGAGAACCGCAGGATTCATCGGCGGCCCCATGGTGGAAGATTTTGAGCGAGCCTTTGCCGCATTCTGCAACACGGACCAGTCCATTGCAGTTTGCAGTGGGACGGACGCGCTGCGCTTTGCGTTGATGGCGTGCGGTGTGCGTTCAGGGGACGTTGTCCTGACCGTGCCCCACACTTTCATCGCCACTACAGAGGCGATTTCCCAAGCTGGGGCTCTCCCGGAGTTCGTCGACATCGACGAACGTACCTACAACATGGATCCGACCAAGTTGCAGGCGTATCTCGAGAATCAGTGCACTGCCGATCCTATGGGCCGGCTGACCAGTTGCCGCAGCGGCCGTCCGGTGACAGCGGTGGTTCCGGTCCACCTCTACGGCCAGACGGTCGACATGGATCCAATTCTGGAGCTTGCAGACCGCTATGGTTTGATCGTGGTGGAAGATGCTTGCCAGGCTCACGGCGCTGAGTATTTTTCACAAAGGCAAAATCGCTGGATAAGGGCGGGCTCCATGGGGCGCGCGGCTGCGTTCAGCTTCTACCCCGGCAAGAACCTCGGAGCCTGTGGCGAAGCGGGTGCAGTCACGAGCAACGATGACGGTCTCGCCGGAAAAGTCAAGATGCTGCGCGATCACGGGCAAGCGAAGAAGTACTACCACGACGTGGAGGGCTACAATGGACGGCTGGATGCCATCCAGGCGGGCTTGCTACACGCGAAGCTTCCTCATCTGGCGAAGTGGAACGAACTACGCCGGGAGCGGGCGGAGAGCTACAACCTGCTGCTTGCCGGCGCGGATAATAACGTGATTGTGCCCCACGAGCCCTCCTGGTCCCGAGCGGTCTATCACCTCTACGTGGTTCGGACCGGCAATCGAGATAGCTTGATCGCCCATCTGAAGGAGCAAGGCATTGGCACTGGAATTCACTATCCTGTTCCCCTACACCTACAGAAGGCCTACGCTTCGCTGAACTATCGGCGAGGCGATCTGCCGGTCGCGGAGAGAATTGCCGCAGAAATCGTATCGCTGCCAATGTACCCGCAACTAGCCCCCGAGCAGCAGTCGCGTGTGGTTGAGGAAATTCTTAGCTTCACGCGAATGGCTGCATCCGAGCAGGTCGCATAGTGGCGTTTGTGCCTCTCCGGACCGGTCAGACTGCAGGCTGCCGAAACGGGCTACAGTAAGCTCCTTCCGGCAAAGACCCAAGCGGCGTGTTCGCACAATGAAGAACGGGCCGCTTAGGATTTTACAGTCCGACTCCACTAGTATTTCCGAAGAAGGATTTAGCAGATGAAAATTTCAGTCATTGGTGCCGGCTATGTCGGCCTTACGACGGCTGCCTGCCTTTCCCAAATTGGTCACGATGTGTTCTGCAGCGAGAATGACCTTGACAAACTCACCAAGCTGCAAAATGGTGTTATGCCGCTTTTCGAACCTCATCTGGAGGGAATTGTTAGAGCTGCCAGAAAAGGGAACCGCCTGCGCTTCGGGTCTACGGAAGAGGCGATTGACTGGGGATTTGCAATCTTCATTTGCGTGGGAACTCCTCCACTGGCGAACGGCGATGCGGATCTGTCTGCCATTGAGACGGTCGCCCGCGCCATTGCGAAGAGAGCACGCGGATATCGACTAATCGTTGAAAAAAGCACAGTGCCGGTGCAGACCGGCTCGCAGTTGCGACGGCATCTGGCTGTGCACAGCACGCGGAAACTGGATTATGACGTGGCTTCTAATCCCGAGTTTCTCCGCGAAGGAACTTCGGTTGAGGACTTTCTGCATCCTGACCGGATCGTGGTGGGTGTCGAGTCATCGCGAGCTGCCGATGTACTGCGGGAAATCTACAGGCCAGTTACAGACCAGAAGATCACCTGTCCCATTCACGCGGAGTGCCCCCAACGCAAGCCGCCGCGTTTTCTGGTTACCGACACCAATTCCTCCGAGCTCATCAAGCATGCCTCGAACTCTTTCCTGGCGATGAAGATTTCGTTTATCAACATGGTTTCGGATCTGTGCGAAGCTGCGGGAGCGGATATCAGCAAAGTCGCCGAAGGCATCGGACTCGATCCACGCATCGGGTCTTCGTTTCTGCAGCCTGGGATCGGCTTTGGAGGCTTTTGCTTTCCCAAGGATCTGCAGGCCTTCGTGCGAATCGCCGAGAAGTTCGGTTGTGACTTTGCACTGCTTAAAGAGGTCGAGCGTATCAACCAGAGTCGTGGCGGCCTTCTGGTGGAGAAAATCAGGAAAGAGCTCTGGGTCTTGCAGGGCAAGAAGATCTGCATGTGGGGTCTGGCTTTCAAACCGAACACAGACGACATTCGCTTCGCACCCGCGCTTTCCATCATCCGCCGCTTGCAGGCCGACGGAGCGCACATTCAGGCCTACGATCCAAAGGCCATGGAGAGAGCGCAGAAAGAAATCCCGAACCTAAACTACTGCCAGGACGCTTATGAGGCGGCCAAAGGAGCCGATGCCATCGTGCTTCTTACCGAGTGGGAAGAGTTCCGAAAGTTGAATTGGTGCCGGCTTGCAACACTTGTTGAGAGGCCCCTAGTCATTGACGGACGAAACGCTCTACCGCTCGACGATCTAACACGCAACGGGTTCGAGTATGTTGGTATCGGTAGACGCTCAGCTGCGCCTCGGTTGGAGCCCGCAATGATCACGGTTTAACGTCGCATGAGTTCATTGAGTGGAATGATTTTGGGTCTCCATATACAAACAAGAGAGTTGCCAACGTAATGACCAAAGAAATGACGGAACTCAGCCTCGAAGGCAGGGACTTGTCGGTGCGAGGACGGCTTTGCCGTATTGCGCACGTTGACGGTGATGGTTACAAGTTCTTGGCGGACCCGGAATCAGCAATCGCTGCCTTGCGTGGTTCGAATGCGCGATTAGATCTTTTCACGTTTCTGCAAAAACCGCCGGAGACCTCACCGCGATACCCGTATCCTTTTGAATGGGACAACCTGGCGGTGCTGCCGTTATCCACGTTTGATCACTGGTGGACGCGTCAAGTCGATGCCAAGACCCGGAACATGGTTCGGCGCAGCGAAAAGAAAGGGGTGTCGGTCCGTGAAGTGCCATTTGATGACAACCTAGTACGCGGGATCTGGGGGATTTACAACGAGTGTCCCGTTCGCCAGGGGAGGCCCTTCCCTCACTATGGCAAAGATGTCGAGACTATATGGAGAATGAGTGCGACCTTCCTGGAAAGTAGCATCTTTATCGGAGCTTTTCTCGGCAACCAGTTGATTGGTTTCGTGAAATTGACAGTTGACGAAACTCGATCACAGGCGGGGGTAATGCATATTCTTGCAATGATCCAGCATAGGGACAAGGCTCCGACGAATGCGCTCATAGCGGAGTCGATCAAATGCTGCACAAAACGCAACATTCCTTATCTTGTCTATGCAAACTTCGGATACGGGAAGAAGGTACGGAGCAGCTTAAGTGACTTCAAAGAGAACAACGCGTTTCAGCGAGTAGATCTACCCCGCTATTACGTTCCACTCACTCGATGGGGAGCTCTCGCGTTTCGTCTTGGCGTGCATCGGCGCTTTACTGAGCGCGTGCCGGAATCGGTGGCGGCGAAGTTGCGCGAACTGCGTAGCCGTTGGTACCAGCACAGATTTCACTTGAAAGCGGAGTCGGTTTAGGAGATATCCTTGCCCGGAATTGTAGGTCTCGTCACAAAACTTCCCAGAGCGACCGCCGAGCAGCAGTTGCTCGCAATGGTGAAGTGTCTGCGGCATGAGCCGTTTTATACCTGCGGCACATGGAGTGATGCGGAACGTGGCATCTATGTCGGCTGGGTAGCCAGACGAGGATCCTTTGCGGATGACATGCCGGTTCGCAACGAAGATGGTGAGATTACACTTTTCTTCTCGGGAGAGGAGTTTCCCGAGCCTGACTTGAAGAAGACGCTTCGGCAACGCGGACACCAGTTCTCGAATGAGGAATCCTCATACCTAGTTCATCGTTACGAAGACGAAGCGGATTTCCCGAAGGAATTAAATGGGCGGTTTCACGGGTTGGTCGTAGATCGCCACAAAGATACCACCATTCTGTTCAACGACCGCTATGGACTGCAGCGGCTGTACTATCACCAATCCAAGGATGCGTTTTATTTTGCTGCGGAAGCAAAGGCTATACTGAAGATTCGGCCCGAACTGCGAGACACGGATCCGCGCGGACTTGGAGAATTCGTTGTTTGCGGGTGCGTGCTAGACAATCGGACGCTGTTTCCCGGCATTTATGTTCTGCCCCCAGGTTCGGCTTGGGTCTTCCGCGACGGTGCGCTCGAGGCAAAGAATTCCTACTTTGAGCCGAAAGAGTGGGAGCAGCAGGAAGCGCTCAAGCCTGAAGAGTACTATCGCCACTTACGAGCTGCATTTGTCAGCAATCTTCCCCGTTACTTCAACGGGCACGAGCGGATTGGAGTATCGCTGACTGGCGGCTTGGACACGCGCATCATTATGGCGTGGCACAAGGCGGAGCCAAACTCGCTGCCTTGCTACACGTTTGGCAGCATGTATCGCGACCATGAGGACCTCAAACTCGCGCGTCGCGTCGCGAAAATTTGTGAGCAGCCTCACCAGGTCATTACGGCGGGCGCGGAGTTTCTGTCGCGGTTTGCGCATTATGCCGAGCGCTCGATTTTTTTGACTGATGCATGCGTGGATCTCAGCCGCTCTCCCGACCTCTACGTGAACGAAAGGGTTCGAGAGATCGCGCCCGTGCGCATGGTGGGAACTTATGGCAGCGAAACTCTCCTGCAGGCGGTAATGTTCAAGGCAACTGAGCCAACTCCGGGGGTTTTTGAACCACTGCGCGACCAGATTCACGCGGCGAAAGAAACCTACGACGCGGTTCGCAAGGGCCATCCAGTATCGTTTGTGGCGTTTCGCCAATCGCCTTGGCATCACTTTGGTGTCCTTGGCTTGGAACAGACTCAGGTGGGGATTCGCTCGCCGTATCTGGATAACGATCTCCTCAAAATTGTGTACCGCGCCCCTGGTCCGGCCACCGTTGCTGCGAATGAGAAAGCAAGGTTTCAGCTCATCCACGACGGCAATCCTGCTTTGGCGAAATTGCGAACAGATAGGGGCATTCGCGGCCTCGATAACATATTCACGCACTGGCTCCTCGAGTTCCTGTTTAAAGCTGAATATGCGTATGACATGGGCATGCCCCAGTGGATGGCGCGAATCGACCACCTGTTTGCCCCCCTTCACTTGGAGCGTATCTGGCTCGGCCGTCACAAGCCGTTCCATTTCCGCGTTTGGTATAGAGACCACCTGCACGATTACGTGCGTCAGATGCTTCTCGACAAGCGCTCGCTGGCCCGGTCCTACCTGACACCGGGCGGAGTCGAGCGGGTTGTGAATGGCCATTTGCGCGGAGACTGCAACTATACGACTGAGATCCACAGGCTATTGGCGTTAGAGTTGGCGCACAGGCTGTTCGCCGAATCCGTCTAAGCGCACGGCAAATGTACATTCGCACCTTATGGACGGCTATTGACCGGTGAGGTGTAGTGCTCTGGGGTTTTACTAATATGGAAATGGCAAGAGGAAAAACGAGACTGTCCAAACCTAAGCGCTGCGAGGGAAATTGGGCGGCGGCCGGGGAAGTCGCGCTGCTGACCGGCGGACAAGACCCTTCTTACGTATTTGGATTGACCACCACGCTTAGCCAGCGCGGAACACGCGTACACGTGGTCGGCAATGATCGCGTCGATAATATCGACTTCCACACATCAGACCGGATCACATTCGTTGACTGCGGGGGCCTGCGGCCAAATGCTGGCTTTCTGGCAAAGCTGTTCCAGCTGACCGCTTGTTATGCGCGGTTGATTGCATATGTCACGTTCCGTTCGCCGAAAATCGTTCACATCTTGTGGAACACTAAGGCCGAATACTTCGACCGAACGCTTCTCACGCTTTATTTCACATGCCTCGGCAAGAAGATTGTCCTTACTGCGCACAATGTGAACAAGGCCAAACGAGATTCATGCGATTCGGCCCTGAACCGACTGACCTTGGGGATCCAATACCGCTTGGCAGACCAAATCTTTGTTCACACAGAGAAGATGAAGAGTGAGCTGGTTCAGGGATTCGGTGTCTCGCCGGAGCCTGTTGTAGTGATCCCCTTCGGCACAAACATCGCCGTCCCCGATACGGAACTCACCGCAACCAAGGCGAAGCTCCGACTGGGGATTCGGCCTGGCGAGCGGACGATTCTTTTCTTCGGACGGATCGTTCCTTACAAGGGTCTCGAATACTTGGTTGAGGCGTTTCTTCGCCTGGCGCGGCGCGATCCGAATTGCCGATTGATTATTGCGGGCGAGCCGATGAAAGGATTCGAGAGCTATATGGACGGTATCCGGCGGACGATGGCAGATGGTGATAGTGTCGATCGTATTCTGTGCCGGCTCGAGTTCATCCCCGACGATGAGACCGAGGTGTATTTTAAGGCGGCGGACGTTCTGGTTCTGCCCTATAGAAGTATTTTCGAGAGCGGACTTGTATTCTTGGCTTATCGATTTGGCTTGCCGGTGATCGCTTCGGACGTCGGATCTTTCCGCGAAGAGCTCACGAACAGCGGAGCGGGATTAGTTTTTGAAGCAGGCAATTCGGCTGCGCTAGCCGCTAACTTAGACGCATTTTTCAAGAGCGAGCTCTACACAGACGCCACAAAGCATCGGCAGCGCATCCGGGAATATTCCAGCGCTCGCCAGTCGTGGGAGATCGTCGGAGAGATTACAGAACGAGTGTACAGGCGTTTGCTAGACGACCGAGTGCTCCCGGCAACGGCCCCCTCACAACTGCATGGCGAGACGAGTAAAAGGTCCGACTAGCGCTTCCTGGAACGCGCGCGAGGCCGCTCGAGAAAGTTGAGACCTGAGGAACTCACATGGGCAACGGCGCGAAAAACCTGCGATACGTCTTGATCAGTCCCAGTCGCAACGAAGCGCGTTTCATTGAGAAGACGCTCGAATCCGTTGTGTCCCAGACGGTACTTCCGCTGAAGTGGGTCATTGTGAACGATGGTTCGACGGACGCGACAGCGGAGATTGTGGCGAGGTACGTGGCACGGCACAGCTGGATCGAGCTAGTAAATCGTCCTGTCCGGAAGGAACGGCATTTTGCAGCGAAGGTCCACGCATTCAATGCCGGATTGGAGCGCATTAAACAACTCCAGTGTGAGGTCATCGGCAATCTGGATGCTGATGTGTCACTGGACGCCGATCATTTCGAGTTTCTACTGTCCAAGTTCAGTCAAGATGATAGGCTGGGCGTTGCCGGCACAGTATTCACCGAGCCCGATGGTTACAATTCCGCGATCGACAGTTTCGAAGGACAAGCGTATGTTTCCGGCCAGTGCCAACTCTTTCGGCGGCAGTGCCTCGACGAGATTGGCGGATACGTCCCCAGTAAGGCCGGCGGCATCGATTGGATGGCAGTTACGACCGCCCGCATGATCGGCTGGAAGACGCGCTCGTTTCGAGAGAAATCCTTTTTGCATCATCGTGCATTGGGAACGGCCGACCGCGGCATTATCGCTTCAAACTTTGCCTACGGTAAGAAAGATTACATTCTCGGCGGACATCCTCTTTGGCAGATTTTCCGTTGCGCGTATCGTATGACCAAGCATCCCTACATGGTTGGAGGCGTCGCGCTGTTCGTGGGTTACTTGGCGGCCTTTCTGAGTCGCGCGGAACGACCAGTCTCACCGAAACTCATGCGCTTTCATCGCACCGAGCAGATGCTGAAACTGAAAACCATCATCTCATCTTTGCGTAGGCTCAAAAAGATCAACAATTTTGAGCTTCTGCCCACTGAACCAAATCCCGCCCGAACAAGTGCCGCAAAGTAAGTTAGCTCCCCAATTTCCTCTAAGCCAAAGGACTTGACGTGACCTCGCCCGCAGCAGCCCAAATCAAAGTGTATTCGAACGCCGATACGGACGTTTTGCCGTTGGGAGAAGTCCTGGTGGCTGTACGCCGTTTCATCTCCTGGCTCGACAGCTACGGAGAGACCTCCTACGATTTTCAGACGCTTTACGCAAGTGACCTGGGCCGGAACGCCAAGGCGCTCTACTATCGCAATCGGTTTCTCGGGACCCTGGCAGTGGCTCCAATCATTTTCTGCGAGGCCTTTATACCCTCGGCGCGAAAACTTTTCTGGAAACGCCAAAGATTCCCTATCGCGGATGCGCATTTCACGATGGGCTTCGCGCTCTTGGCGAGGTGTTTGAATGACGAGACGCACTATCGTCGAGCGCTTCATTTCTTGCAAGAACTTGAGGAAACTCGATGCTCCGGTTATGAGCACTACTGCTGGGGTTACCCATTCAACTGGGAAACTCTTCGCGGCACGATCCAGGAAGGAACGCCGCTCATCACCACGGTGCCTTACGTGTACGAGGCATTCCGGGAAGTTCATAGAATCGACAACAACGATCGGTGGCTGCAAATAATGCGATCTATCGCGGAGCATGGATTGCGCGATTATAAGGATTTCGCTACTTCAAAGCGGGCATCTGCATGTTCCTACACTCCAATCCCCGAGCAATCGGTAGGCGTTATCAATGCGAATGCTTATCGGGCGTTTCTGCTGACGCAGGCGGCGATGGATTTCTCAGAGGATAGCTATCGAAAAGCCGCCGATAGAAATCTATATTTTGTGCTTGAATCCCAAAACCCGGACGGCTCCTGGCATTATGCGAACGACGGAAAGAGGCATTTCGTCGATCACTTTCATACCTGTTTTGTGCTGAAGGCCCTTGCCAAAATCGAGGCTCTGACCGGTAACGGCGAATGCACTAGCTCAATCGAGCGCGGAATCGACTATTACGTCCGAAACCTGTTCGATGAACACGGTGTGCCTAAGCCTTTTTCACGGCCTCCGCGGACCATTGTTTATCGCCGGGAGTTGTACGACTACGCTGAGTGCCTCAATCTCGGCATGTTGCTCCGGGGCCGTTTCGAAAAACTCGACAGTCTCGTTGACGGCGTGGTGAATGAGGTTCTGAATGTTTGGCACAAGCCCGACGGCTCCTTCCGAACTCGCCAATTATTGATCGGCTGGGACAACCTTCCCATGCATCGATGGGCGCAGGCGCAGCTGTTTCGCAGCCTGTGTTGTCTTTTGCCTCAAAGCGGTAAGACTGCAAGTTCTTGCGGCGCAAAGGCCTAAGCAATGTGCGGAATTTGCGGACAATTTAGCTACGAACGGCAAGCTCCGGTCGCGCGCCGCGACATAGAAAAGATGGCACGCAGCATCGTCCATCGCGGCCCCGATGACGAGGGCTACTACGTCAACGGGCCGATTGGGTTGGGATTCCGCCGCCTCTCGATTATCGATATCGAGGGCGGCCATCAGCCCATGTCAGATAGCCAGGAATCGATCCGCGTGGTCTTTAACGGCGAAATCTACAACTTCCCGGAGTTGCGGCACGAACTCGAGGGTTTCGGCCACGTTTTCCGAACCCGCTGCGACACGGAAGTGATTGTCGCCGGCTATAAGCAGTGGGGCGATGAGGTCCTCAATCGTCTGAACGGTATGTTTGGACTGGCGATCTGGGACGAACGGAAACGGCGGCTGCTGATCGCGCGGGATCCCTTTGGCATCAAGCCTATCTATTACCAAATCGAAGGCGGCAAGGTATCGTTCGGTTCGGAGATTCGATGCATCTTGGCTGTCGCGAAGGACGGTCCCGAGCCCGACCCAACGGCTCTGAATCTTTTCCTTCGGTATCGTTTTACTCCGTCGCCTCACACGGTTTTCAAAGGCATTCGGAAGCTCGCGGCGGGAACCATGCTGGTTTTCCACGACGGCGGGTACGAGCTGCGGCGCTGGTACCGTTACTGTCCCCAACCATTTTCTCCCGCGAAATCTGAAGGCCAGGCCCGGGACGAGCTGCTAGAAATCTACAAGCGCGCCATCAAGCGTCACCTGCTCAGCGACGTGCCTCTCGGGCTGATGCTGAGCGGGGGCGTGGATTCCGCGCTGCTCCTGGCGCTCATGAATCTCTACGGGAATTCTTGGCGCACCTTCACGGTTGGCTACGGGAACGAATTCGCCGACGACGAACTCGCGGACGCAGCGCAAACGGCCGGCGTGTTCGCCTCGAAGCATACGGAGGTCTTACTGGACCGGCGGACCTTCGAGGAGTCGCTCCCGCGCGTCGTTGAGTTCATGGAAGAGCCGGTGGCGACGCCTTCAGTTTTACCGATGTTTTTCGTTTGCGAAAGGGCGCGGCGAGATGTCAAGGTCGCGCTCATCGGTCAAGGTCCAGACGAGCTATTCGGTGGGTATCGTCGCCACTTAGGAATTCGTTACGGGCAGCTCTGGGGAGGCTTGCCCAGATGGGTGCGAGGACCGATCTCTTCTGTGGTCGAGGCACTGCCAAGGAATGAAACCTTGAAGCGAGGCGTGCACTCTCTGGATGCGCCCGATCGCTTGCGGAGATATCAACAGGTCCTTTCGCTTTTGCCCGGCGATCAGGTCGATGGCCTTTTCAAATCGGATGTTTTGCCGCCCGCGCCCGGGGACGAAGCTCTGAGGTCATGGGGGGAATTCTCAGATCTGATGGCGAATACCGACGAACTCGGCGGCCTTCAGTTCATCGAGTTGCGTTCGACCCTTCCGGATGAGTTGCTGATGTACGCTGATAAGCTCTCAATGGCACACGGCCTCGAAGCGCGCGTGCCCTATCTGGACAAGGAAGTCGTCGAATACGGGGAAAGACTTCCCGCAGGCTTCAAGGTCCGTAATGGTGCGGGCAAATGGCTGCACCGCGAAGTCTGCAAAGCCTTCCTGCCTGCTTCGATTCTCCGGCGCAAAAAGCGCGGCTTCGCCATGAACGTCGTGGATGAATGGTTCCGCGCCGAGCAATCGCGGAAACTGGAAGGAATGTTGCTCGATCCGCAGTCCAACATATTCGATTATTTACGGCCCGCCGCGGTCCGCGGACTGCTTGAGCAGCATCGATCCGGCGCCAATGACCATCACAAGATTCTCTTTAGCCTGGTCGTTTTGGAAGAATGGCTCCGTGCGAGCTTCGTGCCGTCGGCCTAGGATACGCCGCTGACGCCTGGCTTTTGCCAACTGCGCGCTGGTGAACTTGGTTGTTAGCTGTTGTCGAATTAGCGCGCACCTGCGGTTGCCGTCTGGCACGCTAGGAAATCATTTCGTGACAGACACCGCCCTCTCAGTAGCCAAAATGCCCACCAAAATCGAATCTCAATCGGATCGCGCTTCAGGAACGAAGCTGGATCTGCTGGCGACTGCAGCTTTGCCAAAATCTCAACGCATCCCCGCACTCGATTTCACAAAAGGCGCGCTTGTGCTCCTTATGGTCCTTTACCACTGGATCAATTATTTCATCGGGCCTCAATGGAAATACTATCGATACCTACGCTTCTTGACCCCGTCTTTCATCTTCATCACCGGATTTATGATCTCCAACGTTTACCTCTCGAAATATGCCGCCACCGGCCGCCGACTTCCGCAAAGATTAGTCATGAGGGGGCTTAAGCTTCTGACAATATTCCTCGTTCTAAATGTGGCTCGAACTTTGGTTGCGCCCATATTGGGTACTGACGTGCTCGCACGGAATCCGCTAGCGCCTATGAATATTTTCACTATTTTTGTATCTGGGAATCTCCCGGTCGTGGGTGGTAAGCTCATCTCCTTCTCTATTCTGGTGCCCATTAGTTATTTGCTCCTGCTCTCGGGAGCACTGATGCTCCCATACAGACTTTATAGGTATACGTTTCACTTCGCGTGTGTACTCCTCTTGTTGTCGATCGTGACTCTAGGATTAACAGGCGCGCAGAGCTATAACCTTGAGTTCATCACTATCGGGATGTTGGGCGTGCTGATTGGATTCATACCTAGTGCGACAATTAATGATTTCGTTCGACACCCATACGCGCTTGGACTTGCCTACCTGTGTTACACGATTGTGATAACGATGTGGAATGTCCCATTTGCGCTTCTAGTCGTTGGAGTCTCATTAAGCGTCATGGTCATTTATCTGGTAGGAGCTAGCGGTTCTGAAACCGGCACGGTGAGGAGGGAGGTTATTCAACTAGGGAAATACTCTTTACTTGGATATATATTCCAAATTGCGATTCTTCAGATCCTGAGCGCAGGCTTCCGCCGCTTCAATCTCGGACCTCCAGTGTTGGTGATATCTTTCTGTGCATCCTTCGTTCTCACTGTCGTCAGTGTAAGAATGGTAGATGGCGCAAGAAGAAGAACCGTGAGCGTGGACAGGCTGTACAAGTTGGTCTTCGCTTGAGTCATCGCAGAGGTCTCGTCAAATGCATGCAGCGTTTCTCGTCAGAGCGGCAGGATGCAATTGGGCCCCCGACTGGGCGGACGGGAGCTATCAACGACGTCCCCTACAAGGAGTATTGAAATGGGCGGTCAACTCGCGTTCCTTCTCTTTAGCGTCGGAGTCGGAGGACTTTTTTATTTGGACCGAGATGAGTCCGTACGCACGTCCAAAGCCCTCTGGTTGCCCGTTATGTGGATTTGGATAGCAGGGTCGAGAGCGGTCTCGATGTGGTTCGGGACATCCGGCGCTGGGTCCGACGGCGTCCTAGCATCAACACTCGACGGCAGTCCCATGGACGCCGCCATTTTTGAGGTTCTCATCGCGGCGGGTCTCGTAGTGCTGTTCCAGCGGAGAGACAGGACAATTGTCTTCGTTAAAGCGAGTGGTCCAGTACTCATATACTTCCTATATTGCTTGATTAGCACCGCCTGGTCACCCATCCATGGGCCTGCGTTTAAGCGTTGGATTAAGGATGTCGGTGACTTGGTCATGGTGCTTCTCATTGCGACCGAAGCCCAGGCGGTCGCGGCTCTCGGGCGACTCTTCTCCCGAGTCGGCTTTATTCTATTACCCTTTTCCCTCGAGTCGATCCGGTGGGGCAATGTGGGCCGCGGGTTCGACGATGATGGCAATCCCTGGAATGTAGGGCTAACACAAAACAAAAACGCGCTCGGCCTCATCGTGTTCGTTGTCCTACTTGGTGCGCTATGGAATGTACGTGCCTTGCTCATGAATAACAAAGCTCCCCATCGAACTCGGCGCTTGGTAGCCCAGGGTACCCTACTTATCTTTGGCATTTGGCTTCTTCAAATGGCCCATTGTGCCACCGCTATCGCCTGCTTCGTTCTCGGTTGCGTGCTCATGCTTGCAACCAGTCTACGAGCTATCAGAAACCGACCCGGTAGGGTGCATGCCCTCTGCTTGGGAATCATTCTTGCTGGCGGGATGACTTTGCTTTTCGGCGGTGAGTCAACCGTCACGGGCGCGCTGGGCAGGAAGTCGAATCTTACGGGGCGCACCGATATCTGGAGGGCCTCCCTTGCCGCGGCCGACAGCCCGATATTTGGGACAGGGTTCGAGAGTTTCTGGAACACTAACGTGGAGAGAGTCGCAGTCGGTCTCCCAGGCTTTTGGGCGCCAACCATTCATAATCTCGTCTCGGCGCACAACGGCTATATCGAAGTCTACTTAGATCTAGGTTTTGTGGGCCTATGCCTGATCGCGCTTATTCTAATCAGCGGTTATCTGCACGCGGTCAAGTCTTTTCAACGCAATCCCCAAGTTGGAACCTTGATGCTAGCCTATATAGTGACTAGCGCCTTCTACAGCATAACGGAGGTAGGCTTCAGGGTACTGACCCCGTCTTGGATCTTTCTACTGATAGCTGTGGTCTTTGCGCGTGGTGTTACCGCAGGTCTTCTCGGCGATAAAGTGCCCAAGATTGCTGCTTCGGGCGGTAGCACAGCGAACAGAAGGGATGCTATGACTAGACGCTTTCCCGAAAGTGACCCACTCATGGGGTGCAGCGCGGATCGAATCCTTTGAATCGATCCCGCAAACAATTGCCGCAATGCTTCACTTCGAACTCCCAATGCCGTGACAGCGAAAGCACGATTCGGGCCAGACTGGATCAATAGCTCCATGCCGATGCAACTTAGTCTCAGCTTAGTCGTGCATCAATTTAGCATTCCGGGCCTTATGAGGTCGGATAGTGGCGTTGTTGCGCAAGCTCATCTTGAGCGGGGAAAAGGGATTCTGCGATCGAGCCGACTGAAAATGGGTCCGTGCGCGAATTTGACTATGGAAGATAAGGCGCTTGCGTTGCCTTTGCATAAGTTTACGGCGTGCTGCACATTATCCGGGTCTGCCGAGATTGGCTGAGATCGTTTCGTGAGTACTTTCGCGGCTTGAAAGATAAGGCAGTTGATTGTTGTCGGAGGCCGTTCTGCAACTGTACATACACACGCGATAATCAATTGGATTTCCACATCATTGATGAGATGGTCCTATCGATACTACGACAACTTCGGGTATCGGGTTGCTTTGGGTGAAAATGGAGAACGCATGAGTCGCCTACGCATTTTGCTACTAGCGCCGGACTGTGATCCGACGCGTGTAAGCATTCCTTTTGTCACTTATTGTCATGCAGCAGCGCTTGCCGAGCTGCATGATGTTACCTTGGTCGCTCGATCGTCCGTTGAGGATGCTCTGCGCCGCGCAAAGGCGCAGTTTCGCAGCATCGAGGTGGTCCGGATGCCAATGCTCGAGCGCATCTATGCCTGGAGTTTGCGCTGGATCTTCAAGAACAATTTTACAAGCCAGGCGCTGACTGCTTTCGGTTATCCCTTCTCTCTTGCGTTTGAATGCCGCGCTTGGCGGCAGTTGCGGCATCGGATCTTTGTGGGCGAGTTTGATATCGTTGTACGCCTGCTACCAATGTCAGCGGTTATCCCGAGTCCCTTCGCCTTCTTCCTGCGGAAGGGACCTATCCCCTTCGTGATCGGGCCGATTAATGGGGGACTGCCATACGTACAGGGCTTCAGCCAAGCCAAAAACGAGAAGCAATGGATCTCTAGCTTGAGAGGGCTGTACCGATTTCTACCTTTTGCTCAATCAACTTATCGCAATGCGGCAGCGATCATCGCCGCTTCGTCCCAAACATGTGCCGAGTTTGCGGGGTATCGCGACAAACTATTTTTTGTCCCTGAGCCCGGCATCGCTCGGTCCTTGTGTTCAGAATATCCGCGCAGTTCGGAGCCCGACGCCAAGTTTGAGTTGATCTTCGTCGGCGGCCTGATCCCGTGCAAAGCCTGTGATCTAGCATTGCGCGCAGTTGCTCCCGTCTTGCGAAACGGGTCGGCTCGTTTCACCGTGCTCGGAGATGGTCCTGAACGGAACCGCCTTGAACACCTTGCGAGATCACTTGGGATCGAGAAGGCTGTTTCCTTCTGTGGTTGGGTCAGTCATGCAGAGGTCCTCCGGCGGTTACGCTCGGCGGATGTGCTGGTGTTTCCATCGGTTCGCGACTTCGGCGGAGGCGTAATTTTTGAAGCCCTCGCGAGTGGCGCCGTCCCGCTGGTCGCGGACTTCGGTGGGCCCGGAGATATCGTTTATCCAGAGGTGGGGTACAAGGTGCCTCTTACGAATGAGGCCGACTTCGTAACGCAGATGGAAAAGATTCTGACCAATCTGGCTCATAATCGGGATCACCTCGAGCGGCTACGCCGTCAAGGAATAGCTTATGCAGGAGAACGCCTAACGTGGGATGCAAAAGCGCAAGATACCACTAGAGTTCTGAATTGGGTTTTGCGACGCGGACCAAAGCCAGACTTTCGGCCACCGAAAGCGTTAGCTGCCGGTATTATCCCCTCGCCGTTCGTGGCATCGCCAACGACATAGAACCTACCAACGTCTTAGTCTTTCCCCAGAAGGAGATATTTGAGGTGCCAGCCCTAAAAACCATTTTTCCTGGCATTACCGAAGCGAGTTGCCGAGCCAGCAGAATTCTCAGACCAAGTAACATTCGGCCGGTCCTGCCTGATTTATCGCCCGACAGGCTGAGCTATCGCTCTGACATAGATGGACTCCGCGCCGTCGCGGTGATTAGTGTCCTGTTGTTTCATATTCGGTTGTACGCAGTATCCGGCGGCTTTGTGGGAGTCGACGTCTTTTTTGTCATCTCCGGGTACCTGATCAGCTCTATTGTCTTCGCCGAGATCGCCGACGGGCGCTTTTCCGTTGTAGAGTTTTATGAGCGACGGATCCGGCGCATTTTTCCCGCCCTGTTTGCCACGCTGGCAGTGGTTAGCGTCTTCGCCGGGATCTATTTGCTGCCGCTCGAACTGGTCAACTACGCCAAGTCTATGCTCGCGGCCACGACTTCGGCTTCGAACTTTTACTTCTGGAGTTACTCGAGCTACTTTAACGCCCCCACTTCACAACCGTTGCTGCATACTTGGTCGCTTGCGGTCGAGGAGCAGTTTTATATTTCGTTCCCGCTCTTTCTGGTGCTGGTGCGCAAGCTTTTTCCTCGCAAGCTCAAGCTTTCTGTCGTGGTGCTTTTCTTCGCTTCGCTCCTGTTGAGTGCGGTCGTGGTCTTAAAGAACTCCGGAACCGCGTTCTATATGCCATACACGCGCGCCTGGGAGCTTTTGATGGGAACGATTCTTTCTCTCAGGATGTTTCCTCGCATCGAATCGGCAATCCTGCGCAATCTGGCAACGATCACCGGAAGTGGGTTGATCGCCTTCTCGGTCCTCTTTTACAAGCCGGATGTGCCAGCATTTCCTGGCCTCAGTGCACTTTCCCCCTGCCTTGGTTCGGCCCTCATTATCTGGGCCGGAGAGGCTGGATCGTCATTGGTGGGCAAGGTCCTTTCATGGCGTCCGTTGGTGTTTGTCGGACTGATCTCGTATTCGCTTTATTTGTGGCATTGGCCCGTCGTCGTACTGCAGCAGATGGGGGCGTTCGTCGGCGCCGGGGCTGTCGTTCCACCCCGTTTCGCCTCGTTGCTACCGGCACATCGTTTCGACATGCTCTTTGAAATCACGCTGTCGCTGTTGCTGGGGACGCTGTCTTGGAGGTTTGTGGAGCGACCGTTTCGCAAAGGCCCGCTACGCTTAAGCGGAAAGCTGTTGTTCTCCATGGCTGGGGTATCAATGGCTATTTTGCTCGGGTTCTCCGCTTGGACTGTGCGCGCCAAAGGTTTTGAAGCGCGCTTTCCCGCGGCGGCGGTGCGGATCGCTTCCGGCGCCGGGCTTGAGAATGGCGTCCAAATTAAGGCTATGCGCACCGGAACATGCTTCATCACGTCCGAATTCTCATTTGAGCGATACAGCTCCAACATCTGCCTCCATGAAGCTTCGGACAGGCAAAACTATCTTCTCCTGGGCGACAGCCACTCGGCCATGCTGTGGTCGGCTTTATCTTCGTCGCTTCCCGATGTAAACGTGATGCAGGCTACCAGTTGGGGATGCGAGGCTTCGCTTGATCCCGTGATGCGTGACTGCCGCAAAATGATGCACTACATCTTCGAAGACTATTTGCCGACGCATCCGGTGCAAAAGGTATTCATCGCCGGCCGGTGGACCGATAAGGATATCGGCCCTCTCACGGAGGTGATCGCGTGGGCTAGAGACCATCATCTTCCGGTGACCGTATTTGGTCCCATGCCGGAATACGATGCGCCTCTGCCGCGCCTGCTGGCCTACTCTGTGGCCTGGAACAATCCAAAGCTGGCGAGTGAACACCGCGTAGCCAACATTGGGCCATTGGATGAAAAGATGCAAAACCTGGCCCTAAACACTTGGCACGTGCCCTACGTTTCGCTGTACCGCGAGATTTGTGGAAGCCAAGGTTGCATCGAATACGCCGACGCCGCACGCACCATTCCATTGATGTACGACACGGACCACCTTAACTTTGCGGGAGCGGAGACTGTGGTTCGGGACCTCATAGGCAAAGGCCAATTGCCTTGAGCATTCGTCAATCCGCTTGCCATATCTTGCTTTCGATCTCTGGCTTGGTCCACTCAAGATGCAGGATAGCAATGGAATCGACTAAATTGCAGATTCAGAATGTTGCAGCGCGCTGGAAGGCCGGGCCGCGCTCGATTTTCTCCCCGGCTAGCGCTTTGTTGCACAAAAGGCCATGGCCGAACGGTCGATGGTCACCGGTTCTTTGGGGCTAGTCGTTGTACTACCGGGTCTTGTCGCTCACTGCCTTGCATCGCTAAACTCTCCTCAGACGCAAGACGTCCGTCGGAGGCAGAAGTAAATGAGACGCGATTGTTCGCATCTATTCCCCCTTATCTCAATATTGTTTTTATCTTCTACACTTTCGTATGGGCAGGCATGGTCTGGAATACTAGCCCCCAGCCGGGCGATTGATTGGTCACGCGCTGGGCTTCCTACTCCAATTTTGCCAGACGGCGAAAACGTTCCTAATCCGTGGACTCCGCCCACCAGAACGCTATGCACTACCCTAAATCCATCAGGTGGCGATGATGCTCCTCAAATCAACGCTGCCGTCTCAGGCTGTGCGCAGGGTACATACGTTCTGCTCAACACCGGCACATTCACGATAGGGAGCCTCCTGCGGCTTGGAGGAAGCTACACCTCGAACCACAACTATGTCACAGTGCGCGGCAACGGCCCCATGAATACTAAGATTCAGATGACTGGAAGCTCTGCTGGTATTTCCATAGGCGCAAACCAGAACCAAGCGGCGATTAACTTGGCATCCAACCCTGCTCAAGGGTCGACATCCGTAACCCTCAGTTCAACTCCGAACGTAGGAGCAGGTCAGATAGCGTGGCTGGAGCAATGTGACGATGGAATCACAGGTAATCCTTGTAATAGCGGAACACACTCCGACCCTGGAGGCCTGTACTTTTGTGGCTACGATACGGGATGTACATCGGACTCTGGTGGTGGCACGAATCCCACGTATTTAGAGACTCAGATGGTCCATGTTATATCGGTTGTGGGCAATACGGTTAACTTCACTCCTGGGATCTATCTGTCGAACTGGTCAACCAACCGCACGGCTCGACTGGCTTCGAATCTCTTACAGTATCAGGCCAACGGCATCGGCTTGGAAGACTTCACTCTCATTGAAGCGGAAGGCGTGAGCGGAGGAATTAGCCTTAGTACAACTTATGCGTCATGGATCAAAGGGGTGCGGATTATCTACATGGGAAGCTCCGCCAACAACGACATTAGCATTTCGCAGAGCGCCAAGAACGTGCTTGTGGCGAACAACTATATTGCTGGCAGGCCCGATGGTGGCATACACGAAATACTCGGATACGGTTACGACTCGGACAACCTGATTCTGAACAACATTATTGACGGCGGCACCATGGTGGGAACCGGCCACACTTCGGGAGATGTGCTGGCTTACAACTACATCCGCGATACCTACGCCTTGCAGCCTTACGGAAATTTTCAGCATCAGCCTGGATCAGCCCTGACTCTGATGGAGGGGAATCAGCTGCCGCGTCATTCAGATGACGACACCTGGGGCACCCATACTCTGAACACGTATTTCAGGAATAATTTTGCTTGCTGGGATACGCCCTATGCAGGCCAACAGGCCTTGCAAGCCTTGACCGTGGAGGCTTACGCTAGATTTGAAAATGCAATTGGAAATGTCCTTGGAAGTCTGGTTGGTGGTTCACCTATCTGCCCGAATTACACGGGTGTTAGTCCTACTCCTTACCTTTTCAAGGTGGATGGCGGTAACTCTCCGAACAATCCCAGTGACGCTTTCAGTGGATCCAGCCTGTTGCGCTGGGGCAATTACGCGATCTGCACGGGAAACTCCCACTGCAACAACACTTCTAACTTCGATTCCGCAGAGAACCCCACAACTCTCACCGGGGCGGCGGCAGCCTATAACAATCTCGCTAGCCCCAGCAGTGCTTTGCCCGCCTCGTTCTTCCTCCCTAGCGGCATCCCGAGCTGGTTCAGCACCTGCACAACTTGGACTACGTTCCCGACATCCTGTGCTGCCGCGCAGACTCCGCCATTCCCCGCGATTGGGCCTGACGTAACCGGCGGGCGGACAGACGCAGCCGGTCACGCCTACGACATACCGGCAGCCGTGGCCTTCAAAAATCTGCCAATCGACTCCGCTTATCAAGGCAGCTACAGTATTACCGGCTCGAGTTGGTCTAGTGGGGTCGAAACTCTTACGGTTTCAGGATTCGCACAGAATCAGGGAGGTTTCCAGATTACCGGAGTGCCCGCATGCAACAATCCGGCAGGTACCGACTTTCTGATGACGGCATCCAGCGCCACATCCATCAGCTATGCTCTGGCGTCGAATCCTGGCAGTTGTGCAGGCGGAACACTCAAGTGGCCCGATGTGCGGCAGTTCGATGAGCGCGTGTACGGAAACGAGTCTGGCGGATCGTCTTCTCCGAACCCCCCGACGGGCCTCGCCGCGGTTGTTCAGTGATGTAAACATAGCTACGAAAGGACGACAACTCAACGCGAGCGTATATCGCACAACTGCTAGTTTCTTATGGCAACGGTGAACAAGATTGCGGCTGGTGACCGGCGCAACAGGATTCATCGGAACTCTCTGGGTAAGTTTCTGTGGTCAATGTGGTCGCTACGCGTAGTGCGCTCGATAATAATCAACCCACGAAATGCGCTAGGTTCAGTGTGATCCGCGCACCATCAGTGAGTGAAGGAGTTCATCGAGCGGTCTGGCTTCAGCCAAAAGTTTGCCGGCCTGTCATGAAAGGATCCACGTTTGACCTGCGCTTCGAACATTATGCGTTCGCTGTAGCTTTTGAAAAGAATTCCTCACATCAAATGCCCCCCCGGTAGTTGTATCGGCCAGCTCGAACGCTAAATATGGGCACGTGGCCTACTCCGCAGATGCGCAGTTCGACCATCCAGCCAATCTACTGAGTGGCATGCAACCGATCGCGCGGAATTCACGGATTCTTGGGCCTACTTCAGCAGAAGTTTGAAGGTGCCATCGAAACAAGTGTCTCTAATGATGTGGGTCGAACTGCGGGAATCGGGCAGTTTATGTAACCGTCGCAGAAGTACCGGCGGTTAAAGAGCAGCGGTCGGTCGCCCGGCTGGGGCTCGTTAGGATAACCTGATGGCAACGGAAAGGAACGCTTCTTGAGAATCAGTGTCTTTGGATTGGGTTATGTTGGTGCAGTTTCGGCGGGCTGTCTTGCCCATGACGGACATGAAGTCGTTGGGGTCGACCCTGTTCCGACAAAGGTCGATCTGATCAACTGTGGGCAATCTCCCATCGTTGAAACAGATGTCGATGAAATCATTGCCGCAGCTGTCAAGGCCGGTCGCCTGCGCGCCACCATCGATCCAAGCCATGCGATCCGCGAGACGGAACTGTCCTTCGTTTGCGTCGGAACCCCAAGCCAGGCCAATGGCAATCTCGATCTGCGATATATCCGACGAATTTGCGAACAAATCGGCGAAGCACTCAAGACTAAGAATGAGCGCCACACCGTGGTCATTCGCAGCACAATCTTGCCAGGCACGATGCGCACGATCGTGATTCCTGTCCTGGAGGAGTTCTCGGGAAAAAAGGCCGGGGTGGACTTCGGAGTCTGCAATAATCCTGAATTCCTGCGAGAAGGTTCGGCCGTGAAGGATTTCCGCAATCCGCCGAAGACTGTGATTGGTGAATTGGATGTAGCCAGCGGCGACATGCTGGCGACGCTCTACGAAAAGCTTGACGCTCCGCTGATCAGGAGAGACTTAGAGACGGCTGAGATGGTAAAATACGTGGACAACTGTTGGCATGCACTCAAGATCGGTTTCGCCAATGAGATTGGCAGTCTCTGCAAGTCTCTGAACCTTGATGCGCATGAGGTCATGGACATCTTCTGCCAGGATCAAAAGCTCAATATTTCTACCGCCTACCTACTTCCCGGATTTGCGTTCGGAGGCTCGTGTCTGCCCAAAGACCTCCGGGCCCTGTCGTACAAGGCCAAGATGAACGATTTGGAGCTTCCGATTCTGACTTCCATTTTGCGCAGCAATGAAATACAGGTGAATCGTGGCCTGCAGTTGATCATCGAGAGAGGAAATAAGAAGGTTGGGATTTTGGGCTTCAGCTTCAAGGCCGGAACCGACGACTTGCGAGAGAGCCCGGTGATCGAAGTTATTGAGCGTCTTCTAGGTAAAGGGTACGACCTGCGTATCTATGACAAGAATGTAAGGATCGCCAGTCTTGTCGGCGCTAACCGGGATTTCATTCTCAACCGAATTCCGCATATCTCGCGTCTGATGGTGGATCATGTAGATGCGGTACTGGACTTTGCGCAAACGATCGTGATCGGAAACGGCGACCCGGATTTTGCGACAGTACCCAACAGGTTGCATGACGGGCAATCCGTCGTTGATTTTATCCGAATTTCAAATTATAGGAGCCTAAATGGTAAGTACGACGGCTTTTGTTGGTGAGAATCGTGAGCGACGAATTGAATTGGAGATTGAAACTCAAAATGGTTGGTAACAACCCCACCGTTCATTCGGGACAGGCAATTGTAGTTTGCGGGCTCGTCGCTCTTTACAAATTGCTCTAGAGACTATCCTTCGTGAAGAATAAAGTTCTGATCATCGTGGAAAACCTGCCCGTTCCTTTCGACGGACGTGTGTGGAAAGAGGCGTGTTCGCTTCGCAAAGCCGGCTATGAGGTAAGTGTGCTCTGCCCGAAAGGTAAAGGGTACGAGCAGGGCTATGAGCACTTGGACGGTATCTATATTTACCGACATCCGATGCCAACGGAAGGGAACAGTCCGCTGGGCTATCTGTGGGAGTATGGGTGTGCCTTGTTCTGGGAGTTTTTGTACTCCTGGTGGATTTACTTCCGGCGCGGATTTCATGTGATCCAAGGGTGTAATCCTCCCGACGACATCTTCCTCGTAGCCCTTCCCTTCAAGCTCTTCGGGGTCAAGTACATCTTTGACCATCACGACACAAATCCTGAACTGTATTTCTCCAAGTATGAACGGGAGGATTTCTTTTACAAGGCACAGATTTGGCTGGAAAAGCTTACCTTTCACTTTAGCGACGTGGTGATATCCACGAACAACAGTTATAAGGACATTGCAGTTCGGCGCGGTGGCTTGGCTCCAGAAAATGTATTCGTCGTGCGAAATGGCCCGGACTTGGAAACTTTTAAGCCCGTTCCCCCTAACTCGGATCTCAAGCATGGCAAGCGTTACCTCGTCGGGTACGTCGGCACCATGAGTACTCAGGAAGGCCTGGATATCCTGCTGGATGTGGCCGACCACATCAAGAAAGTGGGTCGCACCGATGTACTCTTCACTTGTGTAGGTGGCGGACCGGGACTGGCAACGCTTCGGCAGATGGTCAAAGATAAGAATCTCTCCGATACCGTCAAGTTTACTGGCCGAGTCTCGGAGGCGGAATTGTTAGACGTTCTTTCCACTGCAGATGTGTGTGTGAATCCGGACAAGCCATGCGAAATGAATGACATTTCGACCATGATCAAGATCATGGAATACATGGCGCTAGGAAAGCCGATCGTTCAGTTTGACCTAAAGGAAGGCAGGTTCAGCGCGCAGGAAGCTTCGCTATATAGCAGTAATCGCAACCAGGTGGCGGATTTTGCCAACAATATCTTATGGTTGCTCGAGCATCCTGAGGAAAGAAAGAGAATGGGCGAGATCGGACGCTGGCGAGTGGAGAAAGAACTGGCATGGGAGCACTCGGTCGAGAATCTGATTGCGGCATATGCGAAGGTTGCAAAAGGTAGCGAACGTGAGCTCGCAAGTTTTTCTCGTAAGCCGGAGCCAGAAATCTCGCCTAAATCGTTAGTTGTGTTGAAGCAGCCTGATAAAGAGAACTCGAAGACAGTTCGTCGTTCTTAGTACGCTGGATAGGCGACCGTCGGCAAATCCAAGACTTCGCGACCAGCGCAACTCATGGAAAGCCGTGGGCGAAAAACGACGCCAGATTTATACACGCTTGCTGGAGGCCAAAAGGTGATGAAGCCGTTGGTGTCGATATTGATTCCGGCCTACAATGCCGGCGAATGGTTGGCGGATACCCTCCGGTCAGCTCTAGCGCAGACCTGGGAACATAAAGAAATCATTGTCGTGGACGATGGCTCCAGCGACGAGACAGTGCCGATTGCCCGGCTGTTCGAGTCCGATTCTGTTCGCGTGTTCACGCAAACGAACCAAGGCGCCGCAGCAGCAAGGAATCAGGCCTTCCTGCTGAGTAAGGGCGACTATATCCAGTGGCTGGATGCGGATGATCTACTGGCACCCGACAAGATCGAGCGACAGGTCGCCGCGCTGCGAGAGAGTGACAGCCGGCGAACGCTGCTCTCTGCGGCCTGGGGTTACTTCAACTACCGGACGGAGCGGGCCAAATTCGTCCCGACATCGTTATGGCAGGATCTTTCACCGGTCGAGTGGGCGTTGAGGAAAATGAACGAGAATCTGCACATGCAAACCGCAACCTGGCTGACCAGCCGCGAATTGGCCGAAGCATCGGGACCATGGGACACACGCCTGCTCAGCGATGACGACGGCGAATACTTCTTCCGTGTCCTGATGGCATCGGTGGGCACGCGCTTCGTTCGCGAATCCAAGGTTTATTACCGCGTGACTCCGTCTGGTCGGTTGAGCAACATTGGCGCCTCCGACCGCAAGAAAAATGCGATGGTGATGGGGATGAAATTGTATGTTCAGTACCTCCGATCATTAGAGGATAGCGACCGCGTTCGACAGGCTTGCCTAGCCTACCTGCAGAATTGGTATCTGACTTTCTATCCTGAACGGCCCGATCTTGTTGCGGAGCTGCAAACCCTGGCCGCACAGCTTCAGGGCCGGCTTGAGGAGCCTCTCCTGCGCTGGAAATATGCTTGGATGAAGCCGCTATTCGGATGGAAGACTGCAAAATGGGCGCAGACGGCGCTGCCACTGTTTAAGTCTTCCTACCTCAGAGCCTGGGACAAGGCAATGTACCGACTACAGGCGGGCCGGACGAGTGCGGACTGGATGTCCGAGCATTGTGAGTCAACGAAAGCCTCAAGATCACCGAGGAGACTCACCGAGATCTGACGTGAGCGCGGCCTCTAGTAACACCGCCAAAAACGCCGAAGGCCGTTCAATCTTAAGGGTCCGGAGGCGGCGGAGCAGATTCAGGACAGCCCGATGTCAGTGAAGTTCGCTATGGCCGAGAGACTGCTCTAGCGGGTCGAACTCGATCAAGTTGTCCTCCGAAAGGAAGGCTAAAAATATGGTTATCACAAGCACTCCATTGCGCATCTCATTCTTCGGGGGAGGGACCGATTACCCGGTCTGGTATCGGGAGTACGGTGGGTCGGTACTGTCCACCACGATCAACAAATGCTGCTACATCACGTGTCGGCAACTACCACCCTTTTTCGAGTACCACAGCCGGGTCTCGTATTCCAAAGTTGAAAACGTAAGCAACAACCACGCGATCCAGCACCCATCGGTGCGGGCTTGCTTGCAGCACCTAGATGTGGACTATGGCGTCGAGATCCATCACGTGGCTGATTTGCCTGCTCGTACAGGGTTGGGCACAAGTTCGGCCTTTACGGTTGGGTTGCTGCTCGGACTTTACGCGCTCAAGAACCAGATGCGCGATAAGCGTGCACTTGCTGCTGAAGCTATACATGTCGAGCAAGACCTGCTTCAGGAGGCAGTGGGGGCCCAAGACCAGGTTAGTGCGGCGTACGGAGGCTTCAATCGCATCAACTTTCACACTGACGGCTCAATCGAAGTAAATCGAATACTCGCTGCACCAAACAGACTGGAGGACCTACAGCAACACCTGGCACTTTACTTTACCGGGTTTTCGCGAACCGCCTCAGAGATTGCCCAAGAGCAGCTTAGAATGACGCCGCACAAGAAGCAGGAGTTAGACACTATGCTTCAACTGGTTAAACAGGCTGAGGCGGTGGTTACTAATTCGAACTGCACCTTGCATGAATTTGGCCGGCTTCTACACGAAAGTTGGCAGATCAAGAGATCACTAACGCAGAAAATATCGAATGCCAGCATTGACGAAATCTACCAAGCTGGACTTAGTGCTGGAGCTTTAGGAGGCAAGTTGCTGGGTGCTGGGGGTGGCGGCTTCATGTTGTTCTTCGTGCCACCGGAACGACGTGAAGCGCTGAGGCTCCGGTTAAAGAAGCTGTTGTGTGTTCCGTTCAACTTCTCCAACAGAGGCAGTCATGTCGTGGTGTACGAGCCCGAGGAAGTGTATAACAAATCGCTGACCACTGAGCGTTCCGAAGTGTATGCGGAGCAAGCATGATCGCGTTGGCATATGACTATCCACAGCACAAACCCGCTTTCCGATCCCCGTTGGGATGACTTGGTTGCTCGTCACCCGCATGCCTCGGCATTTCATCAACGTGGTTGGCTCGAGGCGTTATCTCGTACGTACGGGTACGAGCCTTTGATGTTGACGAGAGCGTCTGCTGACAAGCCATTAAACGACGGCATCGTGTTTTGCCGGGTCTCCAGCTGGATCACCGGAACTCGTTTGGTATCCCTGCCATTCTCAGACCATTGTGATCCTCTACTGAATAACGCGGAGGAATTCTGCGAATTTGCGGAATGGCTTCGAGCGCAGAGCGACTGGCAGCGATGGCGGTACGTCGAGATCAGGCCCTTGTCGCGAATTCAGGAAGAGAATCACGGGTTGCAACCGAGTCATTCGTATTGCTTTCACGAACTCGATTTGACACCTACTTTGGAGCAGATTTTTCTGGGATTGGATAAGGATTCGATTCAGCGAAGAATACAGCGGGCAGAACGAGAAGGGCTTTCGTACGAAGTCGGGCGATCTGCGGGGCTCGTGGAAGAATTCTACCGCCTTCTATTGATTACCAGGCGGCGCCATCACCTGCTGCCCCAACCTCGACTTTGGCTCAAGAACCTGGTCGGATGCATGGGGGCTAACGTTGAGATCAGGGTGGCTCGAAACAACAACGTGCCAATCGCGGCGATGCTTACTCTGCGGCACCGCTCGTCCGTCATTTACAAGTACGGATGCTCAGACGACAAGCTCCACAATCTTGGCGGTGTGCCTTTCCTGTTCTGGAAGCTCATTGAGGAAAGTAAGGCGTCGGGTGCCGCAAAGATCGATTTTGGTCGTTCCGACCTGGACCAGGAGAGTCTGATTAATTTCAAAGACAAATTCGGCACAAGCAAGAGATTGCTGAATTACTATCGGTACCCCAGAGCATCGGAAGGGGAGTCGGCTGGCTGGGACAGGCGCGGGATCCGACACTTCATCTCGGTTCTGCCAGACATTGTTTCAGCGACGGCGGGCCGGATTCTGTATCGGCACATGGGTTAACGTTGCGCACACCGGGATAGTCGCGTCAAGGGTTAGATGACAAACGAGCGGATAAATTGGAATTATTAAGCAGGAGCTAAGGGCCCCGAGGAAGAATGAAAAGAATCGCACTGGTGACTGGCGCTGAAGGATTCATCGGATCTCATCTGGTTAGGTTCCTGCAGGCGAAAGGCTGGAATGTAATTGGCGGGTACCGCTCGTACGACACAAATTCCAATTCGTTTCCGAAGTTGCAGCGCTTACAGTTTGTCCAGTGTGATCTGAGTAACGGACAGAGGGTGGAGCAGATTTTCAAGCAGTACGAGCCGACGCACGTTTTCCATTTGGGTGCACAAAGCTTGCCCATGGTGTCCTGGGCGGATCCGGTTTCGACCTTCGAATCGAACATCATGGGCTCGCTACATGTGTTCGAAGCAGTACGTCACATGAAACGGCGTCCGATAGTAGTTTCGGCTTGCTCGAGTGCGGAGTACGGGAATGTGCCCGCTTCGGCGATACCGGTAAAAGAAGAACAACCACTTCGCCCTTTACATCCCTACGGCATTAGCAAAGTGTGTCTGGACCTGCTGGCGCGAGAGTATTTCTTGGATTATAAAATTCCCGCAGTTAACGTGCGACTGTTCAACACCACCGGACCAGGAAAAACCAATGATGCGCCATCGGATTTCGTGCGACAGTTGAGTCGGATCAAGAAAGGGAAGCAATCTGCCGTAATCGAAGTTGGCAATCTGAAGCCTCGTCGAGCATACCTGAACGTGAGCGACGCTGTACGGGGTTTCTATTTGGCCGCCACGAAAGGGAAGCGCGGTGAGGCTTACAATCTTTGCGCGACCACGACGCACGAGATTGGCGAACTGTTACGGACCGCCATTCGCCTGGCTGGAGTGAAGGCGGAGATTCGGCCTGTCGCCCGGCTAATGCGGCCCTCTGACGAGAAGATCATCTTCGGCAGTACTGAAAAAATCCGGAAGCACACCGGTTGGAAGCCGCTGCGGTCCATTGAACAGACGCTGGGTTCCATGCTGGAGTATTGGGATCGTGTGATGTAATGAAGCATCCCACCATTCCAATCAGCCCGCTACTCGATATGCCTGCTGTTCTGCTAGTCGGTGGGATGGGAACACGGCTGCGGGCGGTCTTACCATCCACACCCAAGCCGTTGGCGTCGATCGGCAAGAAGTCATTCCTTGAGTTGTTGGTCCGACAGCTTCGGTCCCAGGGCATCCGGCATCTAGTGATGTGCACTGGTTATCTGGCCGACCAGATTGAAAGGGAATTCGGCAGTGGCGCCGCCTGGGATGTCGTGATTCAGTACTCGCAGGAGAGCCAGCCGCTCGGCACTGCGGGCGCTCTGAAGCTTGCCCAACCATATCTCTCAGACGTACCTGATTTTCTGGTGATGAACGGCGACTCATTTATCGAAATAGACTTCAGCCGATTGGCTCGATTTCACCGAGCGCGTGGGGGACTAGCAACTCTGGCCGTCCGGCAAGTAGATAATGCACACCGATACGGGACTGTGCAGGTGGATGCTGGGGACCGAGTGACCGCCTTTTTGGAGAAGAGCGGAGGCGATTCCCCCGGGCTTGTAAACGGAGGAGTGTACATCTTTAACCGAGCTGTTTTTGAGCAGATTCCCGAAGGGTCGGCTAGTCTGGAAAAAGATGTATTTCCTCGGATACTCGGCCAAAACGTTTACGCGCTGGAGCAGGACGGAATGTTCATCGACATTGGTACGCCGGCAGATTACCTGCGTGCCCAGCGGCTTTGCGATCGCCTTGATGAAGCCGCGCTCCAAGTTCAGCCGTCTGCGTCTCGTACGGACGGAGAGCAGTAGTTCAGTCTAGCGGTGACCATCCTGAAAGCGAATGAGCCAGTGAGACAGAATGACAATTTCGAGCATCGTATAAGCAACTCGATCCGAGCATCGATTGCCGTGAAGGAAAAGCTCCTCCATGACGCAGAAGTAGTGTCGACGATTGCGAAGGTCGTCGATCTTATAATCTCGGCCCTCAAGCAGGGCAGCAAGCTGATCTTGTTTGGGAATGGCGGAAGCGCAGCGGACGCTCAGCATATTGCCGCCGAATTTGTAGGGCGCTTTGCGTTTGATCGGCCGGCTCTACCGGCAATGGCTTTGTCGGTGAACTCTTCGTGTGTCACAGCGATCGGTAATGACTATGGCTTTGATCTGATTTTTTCACGACAGATTGAGGCGTTGGGCCGCTCCGGAGATATCGCCATCGGTATCTCCACTAGCGGCAATTCGCCGAATGTACTTCGGGCTCTTTCGGTGGCCAAGGAAATGGGAATGCAGACAGTTGCGCTGACTAGTTGCACCGGCGGAAAGCTCAAAGATGTCGTGGATTACTGTGTCCGTGCGCCATCGAACGAAACCCCCCGCATTCAGGAGTGCCACATCTTGATTGGCCATGTCATTTCAGAACTCGTGGAGCAGACAATATTTTTATGAACAGGGCCGCATTTCTAGATCGTGATGGGGTAATCAACCGGAAAGCCCCGGGAGACGGTTATGTGACCTGCTGGGAGGACATGCATCTTCTTCCAGGAGTTGCCCAGGCGGTTTCTTTGCTCAACAAGGCCCAGTTTAAGGTCATCGTTGTGAGCAACCAGCGTTGTGTCGCCAAGGGTCTCGTCACAACCGCCGACGTGGATGCGATCCATCGGCGACTGTGTAAGGAGTTAGCCGCTGCGGGCGCCGTTATTGATGGAGTGTACTACTGTCCACATGAAGAACAGCCTCCCTGCGACTGTCGTAAGCCCGAACCGGGCATGCTTCTTTCTGCAGCACTCCAACATGACCTTGATCTGGCTGCATCTTGGATGATTGGAGATTCCGAAGTCGATATTACGGCCGGAAAAAAGGCAGGATGCAAGACAGTTCGACTGATCGGGATTGACAAACGCCCAAATGGCAGCGCCGATGTGATTGCGTCTTCCCTAATAGAAGCAGTACCAAAGATACTTTCCTTTTCCTGCATTTCATGCGATAAGAATAATGACCTCTGAACTATTATCCAAGTGTGGCGTCGACCTGCAGGAAAACTTCTACTCGGAACTGAGTCTGGAGGACTTCGCTGCCAAAAGGACAGCGGAGGCCTCTGAGATGCTCAGTCGAAGCGTGCTCGATCATTTTCGCTGTCCGAAGGACTTCTTAGATTTTGGCCTCAGTGGGGAATTATCCTTCGATGAGGGGTTCTTTCGTTTCGGTCCCCATTTAACCTGCTATGGGCGATCTGTGGGAGGTAACGGCGAACGACAGGTCGAGTCTTCTTTGCATGACACCTTCGATGCCGTCGTACTCGATGATGGCAAGGTAAACCTTCCGTTCGACGCCACTGAGGTTATTAACAATCTACGGTTGGAGCGGTACGCAGTCAGCCGTGCTGGCAGTCTGGAGAGACTGCTCAGGAGAGCATATTACTTTGTTCGTCCATTGACGAATCTCTCTCTACGAAGACAAGTTCAGCGGTTTCATGCACGAAATTGGCAAAAGCAGCTTTTCCCCCATTGGCCTGTCGATACGACGGTAGAGAATCTCTGCGAAACACTGTTGTTATTGTCGTTGCGGGCCAAGCACGTGGATAGAATTCCATTCGTCTGGTTTTGGCCACGAGGCGCCCGCGGTTGTGTGATGATGACTCATGACGTCGAAACCAAGAGGGGGATGAATCTGTGTGAAGATCTCATGGACCTGGATGATTCTTTTGGAATCAAAGCGTCTTTCCAGATTGTTCCCGAACGCCGTTACCGGGTCTCGGCCAAGCTTCTTGGGATGATGCGCCGCCGTGGATTCGAGGTTGGCATCCAGGACCTCAACCATGATGGCCGGCTGTTCGATGACAGGCAAGAATTCCAGCGACGTGCTGCACTCATCAATTGCTACGCTTCTAAGTACCGGGCCAAGGGATTTCGTTCTGCAGTACTTTACCGAAAACCGCAGTGGTACGATGCTTTTGATTTTTCCTTCGACATGTCGATGCCCAACGTGGCGCACCTTGATCCCCAGCGGGGCGGCTGCTGTACGGTGATGCCTTATTTTATCGGCAAGATCCTGGAACTTCCCCTAACCACCACTCAAGACTACATGGTGTTCCATCTTTTGAATCAGCGTTCGATCGACCTCTGGAAGAGCCAAGTCGAGCTTATTATGGAGAAGAATGGCTTGGCTAGCTTCATCGTTCATCCGGACTACGTCAGGGAACGCGAAAACGAATCGGTTTACCTGGACTTGCTAGGCTACTTGCGAGACCTGCGTTCGCGGACTAATGTCTGGGCTGCACTTCCGCATGAAATTGATAGCTGGTGGCGGGCACGGAGTGCAATGACAGTTGAGCCAGACGGCAGCACGTGGAGGGTTGTGGGTGAGGGTTCCGAACGGGCGGTATTAGCCTACGCGAAGACTCTTAACGGTAAGTTAGTCTACGAACTGCCAAATAGAGCCGCGACTGTGTAGGTTGTAGATCGGTGACCTGGTCAGTACCTAGACTTTCGTTATGACTTTCCACGAAACCAAGCTACGCGGGGTTTTCGAAATTGATCTTGAGGTCAAGTCTGACGAGCGCGGTTTTTTTGCGCGCACTTGGTGCCAGAAGGAGTTTGAAGATCACGGATTGAATCCAAGACTGGTGCAATGCAGCGTTTCGTTCAACGCACGGAAGGGAACCCTGCGCGGCATGCATTATCAGGCCGCGCCATATGCCGAGACCAAACTGGTGCGCTGCACCAGGGGAGCGATCTACGATGTGGTCGTCGATCTGCGGCCGGAGTCGCCGACCTTCAAACATTGGATCGCGCGTGGTTCTGACCGACACGAAACCGGAACATGGTCTATGTGCCGGAGGGATGCGCGCACGGCTTTCTGACACTGGAGGACGAGACCGAGGTCTTCTATCAGATGTCGGAGTTCTACAATCCGGAATCGGCCCGCGGAGTGCGCTGGGATGATCCGGCATTTCGGATCGTCTGGCCGAGCAAGAGTTGAAGTGATTTCCGAACGGGACCGGACTTACCCGAATTTCGAGCAAGTACAATGCGCCTGCTGAAGGAACTCGACCAAGAAGATCTGGCGGAAGTCGGCCGGGAATTGCATCGCTTCGCGGCGGAGCTTTACCCGATTTGCCGAAGCATCACCGGCGATGGAATCCGGCAGACGCTGGCATCGATCCAGAAGCGAATTCCGCTGCAGATCTTCGAGGTGCCGACCGGAACCACCGTCTTCGACTGGACCGTCCCGAAAGAGTGGAACATTCGGGATGCCTACATCAAGGATCGCCAGCGGGAAGCGGGTCGTGGATTTTCAGCAGTGCAACCTGCACGTCATGAATTACAGCACGCCCGTGCATGCGACCATGCCGCTGAGCGAACTCAAGCCGCATCTGTTCACACTTCCCGAGCATCCGGACTGGATTCCGTACCGGACGTCCTACTACCAGGAGAACTGGGGATTTTGCCTGTCGCACAACCAGATGCTGGCGCTGGAGGACGGCGAGTACGAGGTATGCATCGACTCAACGCTCGAAGATGGACACCTGACCTATGGCGAGTGCTATTTGCCGGGCAGATCGACCGACGAGGTTCTGATCTCGTGCCATGCCTGCCATCCATCGCTGGCCAACGACAATCTTTCCGGGCTGACCGTGGCGACCTTCCTGGCGCAGCTTCTTATCGGGGCGGGATCTTCGTTACTCGTATCGCTTCCTGTTCATTCCGGGAACGATCGGCGCCATCACCTGGCTGGCGCGAAACCGGGAGACCGTCGGGCGCATCCGCCACGGGTTGGTGCTGACGTGCATCGGCGACGCGGGCGGATTCCACTACAAGAAGAGCCGCCGCGGAAATGCGGAGATCGACCGGGCGGCGGCGCACGTTCTTGCGCCACTGCGGCGAATCGGCGGAAATTCTGGAGTTCTCGCCCTATGGATACGACGAGCGGCAGTATTGTTCGCCGGGCTTCAATCTTGCCGGTCGGCTGCCTGATGCGCAGCGTCTGGGGAAGCTTTCCCGGAGTATCACACTTCCGCCGACAATCTCGATTTCATCCGGCCGCATGCAGCTGGCCGGATCGCTTCGCGTTTGCGCTGCTATTGTGGACGTGCTGGAAAACAATCGGCGATATCGCAACCTGAACCCCTACTGCGAACCGCAACTGGGACAGCGAAATCTTTATCGGTCCACCGGCGGCGAGGCGATCGGAGCGGAGATTAACGCGCGCCTCTGGGTGCTGAATCTTTCCGATGGCGAGCACTCGCTGCTGGACATCGCGGAGCGCTCCGGCTTGCCGTTCGCAGCAATCAGCGACGCCGCGGAACTGTTGTGCCAGGCGGCTGCTGTCCGTCGTCACGACGAGCTCGAGTACGACAATGGGACTTTAGCGCATAGATCTCGAAGCAAGTCGACAATAGTCTCATGGCAAGTTACCTCACGTCGCAGCCAGGCTATGCGACTCCATTCGTGTAAGATCTCATTGCATGATCTGCTCGTCCATCGAGTCACATCTGCTTTAGAAGCGTCTGCACGATCTGCACAACGGAGACTGCGTTTGACAGCAGTGTTCCAACGAAGCATACAGTTTCTTCGAGATAGGAGTCATATGAAAATACTGTTGACTGGTCATAAAGGCTATATCGGCGCCGTTGCGGGGCCTATTCTGCGTTCCGCCGGCCATGAAGTTGTCGGCCTGGATACCGATCTGTTTGCGGGCTGCGACTTCGGACGCAGCGCTCCGGAGATTCCAGAAATCCGCAAAGACCTCCGCGATCTGACGCAGGCCGATCTTCGAAGGCTTCGACGCAGTGGTGCATCTGGCCGCACTGTCGAATGACCCACTGGGCAATCTCGACTCGCAGCTCACCTACGACATCAACCATCTCGCCTCGGTGCGGCTGGCTGAACTGGCGAAAGAGGCAGGCGTGACGCCGCTTCGTCTTCTCCTCCTCCTGCAGCACCTACGGCGCGGCCGGAGACGACTTCCACGACGAAACTGCGTCGCTCAATCCGGTGACGCCGTATGGCGAATCCAAGGTTCTGGTCGAGCGCGATATCGCACCGCTGGCGGACGACAATTTCAGCCCCACCTACATGAGAAATGCGACCGCTTACGGCGTATCTCCGCGCCTGCGGCTGGATATCGTTCTGAACGACCTGGTGGCATCGGCCTATACCACCGGCCGCGTCTACATCAAGAGCGACGGCACACCATGGCGTCCCATCGTCCACATTCGCGACATCATCGCGGCCGTTGCTGGCAGTGCTCGAAGCGCCGCGGGAGGCCGATTCACAACGAGACCTTCAATGTTGGCCGAACCGAAGAGAACTACCGCATCAGCGAACTGGCCGACATCGTCGCCGAAACCGTTCCCGGATGCCGCGTCGAGTACGCTCCCGGCGGCGGTCCCGACAAGCGCTGCTATCGCGTGAGCTGCGACAAGATCCGGCGCGTGCTGCCGAGCTTCCGTCCGCAGTGGACCGCCCGCAAAGGCGCGCAGGAACTCTACGAAGCCTATCGCGCAGCGGGACTCAGCAGCCGACGATCTGGAACGCGGCCGCTATGTCACGGATCAGCCAGATTCAGACGCCTGCATGAAAGCCGGGCAACTGGATGCTTCTCTGCGCTGGATCCCGCCAGCAGTCGCGGACAGCCGTCGTTGCCTGAATCGATCCCTCATTAAGAGAGACATCTATGGCCACGACGACACTTCTACCGTCGAAACTCGAGCAGACCGGCCGCAACCAAGCCGTGCCGCTTCTGCGGCGCGGATCTGCAGCGGACGTTTGTCGACCTGGGAATGTCTCCGCTGTGCGAGACCTATCCGTCGGCCGCCGACCTGAACCGCGGCGAGATCTACTATCCGCTGCACGTCTACGTCTGCGAGCAGTGCTTCCTGGTGCAACTCGAAGAATATGAGAGCGCGGAGAATATCTTCAGCGACTACGCGTATTTCTCTTCCTACTCCGATTCCTGGCTGAAGCACTGCGAGAACTACTGCGACAAGATGACGACGCGCTTCGGCCTGGACGAGCAGAGCTTCGTGGTCGAGGTGGCCAGCAACGACGGCTACCTGCTGCAGTATTTCGTCAAGCGGAGCGTGCCGGTGCTGGGAATCGAGCCGGCGGCGAATGTGGCCAAGGTGGCGGTCGAAAAAGGCGTTCCCACGCTGGTGCGGTTCTTCGGCGACGAAGCTGGCCGAAGAGCTGGCCGCCGAAGGCCGCTGCGCCGACCTGGTTCTCGGCAACAACGTGCTGGCGCAGGTGCCGGACCTGAACGATTTCGTCGAAGGGCTCAAGATACTGCTGAAGCCCGACGGCGTGCTGACGCTGGAGTTTCCCCACCTGCTGCGGCTGATCGAACACAACGAGTTCGACACGATCTACCACGAGCACTTTTCGTACTTTTCGATGCTCACCACGATCACGCATCCTGGAGGCTCACGGCCTGAGAGTGTTCGACGTGGAAGAGTTGACGACGCACGGCGGCTCGCTGCGCGTCTATGCCTGCCGAGCAGAGGATCAAACGCACATCCGGTTGCAGCCGAACGTAGCGCAAGGTGATCGCCGACGAAGAAAGCGCGGGACTTGACTCGGCCGAAGGTTACGAGAGTTTCGCGCAGCAGGTGAAACAGACCAAGTTGGCGCTGGTGGATTTCTTGCTCACGGCGGCCAGGCAAGGCAAGACAGTGGCCGGCTACGGAGCGCCGGGCAAGAGCGCGACGCTGCTGCATTACTGCGGCATCGGAAGGATCTGATCGAGTACACAGTGGATCGCAGCCCGTACAAACAGGGACGATTCCTGCCGGGCACTCACATCCCGATCTATCATCCGGACCGGATTCGCGAGACCAAGCCGGACTACGTCGTGATCCTGCCCTGGAACCTGAAAGACGAAATCATGGAGCAGTTGCAGTTCATCCGGGAATGGGGCGGCCGTTTCGTCGTGCCGATTCCGAAAGTGGCGGTCTACTAATCGACAGGCGGAGGTAAGCCATGAAAGTAGTTCTTTTTTGCGGCGGAGCCGGAATGCGGCTCGGGGCTACGCCGACGATGTCCCCAAGCCCATGGTGCAGATCGGGACGCGGCCGATTCTGTGGCATCTGATGAAGTACTACGCCCACTTCGGCCACAAGGATTTCATCTCTGCCTCGGCTACAAAGGCAACTGCATCAAGGACTACTTCCTGCACTACGACGAATCGGTCTCCAACGATTTTGTCTGGTCGCAAGGCGGCAAGAAGATCCATTTCTGAACCGCGACATCGACGACTGGACGATCACATTCGTGGAGACCGGAGCCAACGCCAACATCGGCGAGCGGCTGAAGGCCGTCGAGCCGTACCTGCAGGGCGAAGAGATGTTCCTGGCGAACTACGGCGACGGCCTGAGCGATCTTCCGCTTCCCGCCATGCTCGATACCTTCCAGCAGAGCAACGCCATCGCTTCGTTGCTGCTGGTGCAGCCCACCGCGAGTTTCGACATCGTCCAGCAGGACCAGGAGGGATGGTCACCGACATTTGCCCGCTGACCCGCACCGACATCTGGATCAACGGCGGCTTCTTCGTGATGCGCAACGAGATCTTCCGTTACATTCAGCCCGGCGACGAACTGGTGCGCGAACCATTTCAGCGTTTGATCGACAAGCAGGCTCTGCTGGCCTACAAGTACACCGGCTTCTGGCAGTGCATGGACACTTTCAAGGACAAGCAGCGCCTGGAGGAACTGAACCAGGGCGCGGCTCCATGGAAGGTCTGGAATCACGGCGCCAACGGAACTACCAATCGAGCTGGAAGTGATATCGGCCGGCGCATGATTCAGCTGAACCTGGACGGACGGCACGACGGAAGCGCTGCAGATTCTATGCCTGGGCTCTCATTCCGACGATATCGAAATCGGCTGCGGCGGCACGATCCTGCGGCTGGCCGAGCAATATCCGGACTGCGACGTTTCACTGGGTGGTGTTCAGCGCCATTGGAGTCCGGGAGGCGGAGGCGCAAGCGCGCCGCCGAACTGTTCGCTGGCTCCGCGCGTCTGAAGGGCCCGTTGCTGAAGACCTTTCCCGACGGATTCATGCCGTTTGTGGGCGCCGAAGTGAAGGCGGTGTTTGAAGAGTTGAAGCAGAAGATCTCCCCGGACCTCATCTTCACTCACAACCGAAGGATGCGCATCAGGATCACCGGCTGATTGCGGAATTGACCTGGAACACATTTCGAGATCATTTGATTCTGGAGTACGAGATTCCCAAATACGACGGTGACATGGGACAGCCCAGCGTGTTCGTGCCGCTCGAGACGGAAGTTTACCAGAAGAAAGTTCATTACATCATGGATGCCTTCCAGTCGCAGCACAACAAGCGCTGGTTTCAGCCGGAGACATTTCTTTCTCTCATGCGGTTGCGCGGAATGGAGTGCAATGCCCCCAGCGGTTACGCCGAGGCATTCTATTGCCGCAAGCTGGTGATGTGAGTCGAACTTAACGAGAGCAAGCGGCGGATATTCCAGTACCACGAGAGACTTGATGAAAAATCTGAAGGAGAAGACGATTCGTGGTGGTTTAGCGAGGCTCAGTGCCCAAGCGAGCGAATTTCCTCCTTCGCCTCGGCTCTCTTATGGTCTTAGCCCGGCTTATTGGGACCGAAGGACTTCGGACTGGTGGGTATGGTCACAGCCTTCACTGGGGTGTTAACATCTGTTCCGAGATTTCGGGCTTTCGTCTGCCGCGATTCAGCGAACGAACGTCACGGACGAGCAGATTTCAACACTTGTTCTGGATCAACATATTGCGTTGGCAGTACTTCTAGCGCTTCTCGCAGTTGCATGGCGCACCGGCTATCGCCGCCTTTTACCACGAGCCTCGACTCTTTGGGGTGACCGCTGTTTTGGCGCTCGGGTTTCTTTTCAACGCGGCAGGAGTGCAACACTCGGCACTCCTGCAACGCCAAATGCGTTTTACCGCATTGGCGATCATTAACACTGTCGGTTTGATCGTTGGTACTGCCGTTGCAATTGGTGGGGCCAGGGCTGGCTATGGATATTGGGCTCTCGTGGCGATGACGGTGACTGTTCCACTCATAAGCACCGTCGGTTTCTGGCTGACTACCGCTTGGGTTCCGGGGATGCCACGGAGGCGGGCTGGAATCCGTTCTATGATGCGTTTCGGCGGCACGGTCACTTTGAATGGTTTGGTCGTTTACGTCGCCAGTAACTTTGAGAAAGTCTTGTTAGGGCGATATTTGGGGTGTCGATGCGCTCGGTCTCTACGGACGGGCTTACCAGCTCATCAACATTCCAACTGACAATCTGAATTCGGCGGCCGGCGAGGTGGCGTTTTCCGCGCTGTCTCGACTGCAGGACGACCCCAGTCGCCTCAAAAGCTATTTCCTGAAGGGCTACTCCTTGATCCTGGCACTGACCTTGCCTGTCACTCTTGCCTGCGCTCTTTTTGCGGATGATATGATTCGCGTCCTCCTCGGGCCAAAGTGGATTGCTGCAGCGCCAATTTTTCGTCTGCTGGCTCCGACGATCCTGGTCTTTGCGATAATCAATCCTCTATTTTGGCTGCTATCTTCGCTGGGTCTAGTCGGGCGAAGCTTGAAGATGGGTCTGGTCATCGCGCCTCTCATGATTGCGAGTTACGTCGTCGGCTTGCCCTACGGACCCCAAGGAGTCGCATTCGCCTATTCGACAGTTATGATGCTTTGGGTGCTTCCGGTCATTGCATGGTCTGTCCATGGAACGGTGATTTCTTTCCGTGATATTTTGCTGGCGGTGAGCCGGCCGCTGGCGTCAAGCGTGGTGGCGGGTGGGGTTGCGTTCGGAGTGCGTGCGGCTTACGGCCATTCGTTCTCTCCTTTTCCTCGGCTTGCGTTAGAGAGCACCCTTCTTCTTGTCACGTTTGTGGCAATGCTTTTATTCGTCACCGGACAGAAAACGCTCTACCTGGATCTTTTCCGCGGCTTGAAATTGCCTTCACGCGTCAAAGAGGAGAAAAGCTTGGCTTCGGCGTAGGAATGAAAGAGAGAAGTTTGCTCTAAAGCAAGACGAAGAGCAAGATTGCCTATTAAGGTCGAATGATATGAACATTGGTCTTTTGGATCATATGGGGTACGGCAACTTGGGGGACGCTGCCACTCAGGATGCGCTGATTGCGAATATCAGAGCGCGTGTGCCGGGCGCAAACATTGTCGCATTCTCGTTGAATCCCGATGACACCAGAAGGCGTCACAATATTTCCTGTTATTCAATTACACATTGGCACCCAGGACTTCACAAATCGGGGAAGGCCGGCACGGCCGTCAGGAACCCCCGGTCTCGACTAAAGTCGTTTCTAAAGAACATCCCTGTTTTTTCCGCAGTGGCATCCTGGACCCTGAATTTGGTCCGTGAGTTAGTGCACTTAGGGCGTTCGTTCAAGGCCATCAGAACCTTGGACAGTCTGATCATCGCGGGCGGAGGTCAGCTGTGCGAATTATGGCGAGGTCCTTGGTCCCACCCTTACAACGTCTTTAAGTTTTCCTTGCTCACAAAGCTCGCAAACAGGAAACTCCTGTTCATCAACGTGGGGGCTGGTCCTTTGAATAGCACCTTGAGCAAAGTGTTCGTAAGATGCTCGGTTGCTTTGGCTGACTACGTCTCCTTCCGAGACCTCGAGTCGCAAACCTTGATCAAGCAGTTAGGCGTAAAGTGTCAAACTCATGTTTTTGCGGACTCTGCTTACGCCCTTGATATTTCCGACAATAACATTGGCAGTGCTGTGGGGGCCAGACCACTGATTGGGATCAATCCTATCGGATTTTGCGACCCCCGTATCTGGCCGAAAAAGGACGTCTATACTTATTCACGTTATCTCGAAAAGTTGGTTGCGTTTTCACTCTGGCTCCTGAGTCAGAAGTACAGAGTAAGAATTTTTTCTGGGGAAGCGAGTGTTGATGTTTACGCCCTCGAGGACCTCAAAGAACAGCTACAGAATAGCCTATCGCCAGCCGACATTAACGAGATGTTTGCGCCAGCGAGTGAGAGCGTGAAAGACTTGTTGGCGGACATGTCGGGCTTCGACTTTGTTGTTACTTCGAAGTTTCACGGTGTGGTGTTCTCCCACCTCCTAGAGAAACCCGTCATCGCTCTTAGCTATCACAACAAGATTGACGACTTAATGCGAGCTGTCGGGCAGAAGGACTACTGCCTAAATATAGAAAACTTTGATGATCAATGCCTCAGGAAGGTATTTATGTTATTGGTAGATGATGCACAGGATCTTAGATCGAAATGTCGGGAAGCGACGCGCACCTACTGTGACGCGTTGAAGGCACAGTTTGACGAAGTGTTCGTACCTAACAATCTACGGCCTCACTCCAGGGGGTTGGCGAGGGAGAAAGTCGAGGCTGTTCTTCGCGGGTCAGCCTAGCGAACATCTCTGCGCTCTAAAGGACAGGGACATGAATACTAAATCAAAACCGTTGGTAAGCATCGTGACCCCAGTCTACAACGAAGCGGGGCATCTTGCAGAGTGTATTGAAAGTGTTCTTGCCCAAACCTACACGAATTGGGAATACACGATCATCGACAACTGCAGCACGGACGGGTCCGGGGAAATCGCATCTCGGTATGCGGCAAAGGACCGGCGGATCCGGGTTCACACGAATCGACGGTTTCTGCCCGTGATTGCGAATCACAACGTCGCATTACGTCAGATTTCTGCGAAAAGCAAATACTGCAAGGTTGTTCTTGGGGACGACTGGCTCTTTCCGAATTGCCTGGAACAAATGGTCACCCTTGCCGAGGAGCACCCATCAGTAGGAATCGTTGGCGCTTACGCGCTGGAAGGGGAACGAGTTGCATGGACGGGGCTACCTTATCCGAGCTCTGTTGTTTGTGGTCGCGAGATCTGCCGCCGACACCTGCTGGAACAGTTATATGTATTCGGATCAGCGAATGCCGTCCTCTATCGAGCGGATCTGGTGAGAACCCATGATCCTTTCTACAACGAGTCCAACATTCACGCTGACACAGAGGTCTGTTTTTCCGTTCTTAAGACGTGTGACTTCGGTTTCGTTCACCAAATCCTCACCTTCAGCAGAGTGCGGCCAGGCTCGTTAGCCACAGTTTCTGACGACCTTCAAACTTGTTACGCAGGCACGCTGCAGATTCTGGTTATGCACGCCCCGGATTATTTGTCTCGTGAGGAGTGCGACGGCCTCCTCGTTCGGCAAATATCTGGATACTACAAGTTTCTGGGTGAGAGCCTGATCCGGGGCCGTAATAAGGAATTCTGGGATTATCACAAGGGCGAATTGATAAAGGCCGGTACGGGTTTCAGCCGCGCTCGAGTAGTCTATGGGGCACTAACAACGTTACGCGACGCATTGCTGAATCCAAAAGGTACGGTAGAGAGATTGTTGCGAGGCCGGCGTAACAGCCGATCTGTGCGGCACGAGGAACTGGCCGTTGGTTCCTGATAGGTCAATATCGTAGCTGATAATCGTTGTCGCTCAATAATCGCGAGGAGAGAAAAAGTATGGCATATGTATATCCCCCCCCAACGTCAGCCTCATTTATCGGCAAAGGCTTGTTGGGGTACACGTTCGGTCCCTTGCAGAAGAAGGATGTTGAACTTTATTACGTCGAAGTGGAAAAGGGACACGACACATTCATGATCAGTAAAACAATCACGCGCATCTATTATATTCTCGAAGGTACCGGTCATTTTATTATAGGTTCTGAGAGGTATGATGTCAGCCCCGGCATGCTCGTTGAGGTCCCACCCAAGATAGAATATTGTTACTCGGGGAAAATGACACTTCTCGCTTTTTCTACACCTCGATGGTTCAGCGGCAACGACACATTCACCAAGTGGAATCCTGATGTTGTGGGTCGCGATTGTGCCTATACAACAAATGGCACAAATCGGTTGACGCGTCTGGTCAGATCGACCGTATTCGGCAAGTCTCCGGTCAACGCGTACTTAAGAGCTAATCAGTGGTTGTGGGACAGGATTCCGTCGTTTGTTACTGCTCTACGTCCAATAGCGCTCTACGGCCGCGTCCTGCACAAGTTGGCGTGTATACAAGGAGTCCGAGCGCAAGCGTTTAGTACATGTTTTCTTCGAAACCGTCCTGAACTGGAATTGGTCCGACGCTTGGCGGGCCGACTGCCCACAGGTAATGTATTAAGAATGACAGTGCTGGGCTGTAGTACAGGCGCGGAAGCTTATTCGCTCGCCTGGCGCATACGGTCTACTCGACCTGACCTCAAGTTTATTTTACATGCGGTGGATATATCTAAGCAGGCTGTGGAAGTGGCTAAAAGCGGCGTCTATTCGCTCACGACATCGAAGTTGTCAAGTACCCGGATTTGTGACGGTATGAGTACGGCTGAGATTGACGAGTTATTTCACAAGGACGGAGATGCGCTGTCCGTTCGGTCCTGGATCAGAGAAGGAATCGACTGGCACGCTGGCGATGCTGCTGACGCTGAGGTTATCGATGCCCTAGGGCCTCAAGACATGGTTGTAGCAAACAATTTTCTTTGCCATATGGAACCGGCCGAGGCAGAGAGATGTTTGCGTAATATGGCTCGCGTGGTTAAGCCGGGTGGATATCTTTTTGTCTCTGGAATTGACTTGGACGTTCGGACAAAGGTTGCATTCGATTTAGGATGGACGCCGGTGGAAGAGCTACGCGAGGAGATTCACGAGGGTGACCCTTATTTGAAAAGATACTGGCCGTCTCAGTACGGCGGCTTGGAACCTTTGGACAAGAAAAGACGCGATTGGAGAATGCGCTATGCGGCAGTTTTCCAGTTAGTCTCCCCGGCCTGTAAACCGCCTGTACGGCGTGAAACTGAATACCGTGAGGAGGATGAGCGGCAGGATCGGGTGCCAGCCGTCTCTAAAAGTGATCGTTGAGTAAATTGAAGAAGGACAAAGCTGCGTGAACGATTCCTACATATTGCGAGTTCCTCTTACTACTGCGAGGACAAGCTCAACCAGTTGTTCTAGCGCTTTGTCCCGTACCGTGTAGCGGAACAAGGTTGAGCGTTTTGTGTGACCGACTAATGATCAAACCATGGAAGTGAATCGTCTAATTTCCGGGAGTACGGTGCTGGTGACAGGCGCGAGCGGCTTTATTGGAGCACATCTTTGTCGCCGACTCTTAAATTGCGGCGCCGAGGTACACGCAGTTTCACGGACGATGCGGCGCTCAGATAGCCAGCAGCTTCGTTGGTGGCGAGTTGACCTAAGGGATATCTCCGCGGTACGCCAGATTATGAGGACAGTGGAGCCTCAAATCGTGTTCCACTTGGCCAGCTATGTTGTTGGTGCTCGCCAACTGGACGCGGTGTTGCCAACCTTTTACGACAATCTCGCTAGCACGGTTCATCTGCTAACCGCAGCAGCCGAGTCAAGATGCGAGCGCATTGTTTTGGCAAACTCCCAGGAGGAGCCGCAGAATGTCGACGACACAGCATTTCCGCGCTCCCCGTATGCAGCGGCCAAGTGGGCGTGCAGCATTTACGGACGCATGTTTTATCAGTTGTTCCAGACGGCCGTCGTAATGCCTCGAATCTTCATGACTTATGGTCCTGACCAGAAAGATGTGCAGAAACTGGTACCGTCCGTGATACTCGACTTGCTGGAAGGTAGAGCTACAAGGCTTGGCAGTGGCCGGCGGCGGGCAGACTGGATATATGTCGATGATGTCGTAGAGGCTTTGCTAAGAGCGGGAGTTGTTCCCGGGATTGAAGGTTGCACGTTCGATCTCGGCTCTGGATCACTAGTCTCTGTGCGTGAAATCGTAGAGCAAATTGTGGAAATTGTGGGTAGCAGCATCGAACCGGAATTTAATGTGTTGCCGGATCGCCCGTTTGAGCAGGAGCGGCCCGGGGACACTTCGTTTTTGGCTGACAAACTTGGGTACCGGCCCAACACCTCTTTAAGACTGGGTCTAGAGGCCACTGTGGCTTGGTATCGTCGGCAACTCAGTTCGGCTGTGGGCCGGGTCGCCACGTGATAGATTGTTAAGTATTTATGTCCGTTTGTTACGAGAAGTGTACGGATCCATAACGCATTATCAGCAAGACGTTACAAACATAAGGTCACCCTCCTCCGAAAAACGAAATTTGCTCGATTGTCGACCTCTTCCCCTGTCGGCAGCAAGCCCCAGTTCTGAATATAGTCCCAAAAGGTGGAGCGAAGAAAGTGAAAAACCAAACTATGCGAGTGGCTAAGGCCAGCCTGCTAATGTTGACCCTATTCAGCGTCGTGGCCGCCTTTGGCCAAGTATCGGTGCTCACGCAACACAATGATAACGCCCGCACCGGCCAAAACCTGAATGAGACCGTCCTCAGTACCTCGAACGTAAACCAGAACACCTTCGGCAAACTATTCTGGCGGACTGTTGACGGATTTATCTATGCCCAGCCACTGTATGTTCCCGGACTTACCATACAAGGCGCGACGCATAACGTCGTGTACGTCGCCACACAGCATAACAGTGTATATGCATTTGATGCCGATGACCCGAACGCTCCACTTCCGTTATGGCAAGTGAATTTGGGCACACCTGTCCCGAGTCAAGATATCTGCATTATTACCGGGGACACCAATCCCGCAGATTGCCCTTACTACGACATCAGCCCAGAGATCGGAATTACTAGCACGCCCGTAATCGATCCAATCGCAGGGATTATATACGTGGTGAATAGGACCAAGAACACGAGCAATAGCACTTATCACGATTATATTCATGCATTGAACTTGACTACCGGAGTCGAAGAGCTCGGCGGCCCCGTGGAAATTATTGGCCAGGTAAGCGGGACTGGGACAGGTAGCGTGGGCGGCATAGTGACATTTGATCCAACCTATCATCATCAGCGCCCCGCGCTGCTTTTACTGAACGGGGCTCTCTATCTTGCCTTTGGTTCGGTCGGCGACATTGGGACCTGGCACGGATGGGTAATGACTTACAACGCCAGCACCTTGCAGCAAGAGGCAGTATTCGGCGTCGCTCCGGACGGCAGCGAGGGTGGAATCTGGTCTTCAGGACAGGGCCTGGTTGCTGATGCGTCGGGCAACGTCTACGTGATGACGGGAAATGGCGACTTCAACGCGAACGTCAACGGAGGCCGGAACTACGGCGACTCATTTGTGAAGTTCAGTGGACCAAGCTTGACCGTGACCGACTACTTTACCCCGTCCGATCAAGGAACTTTGAACGCGAATAACATCGATTTGGGATCGGGCGGCCCCATGCTCATGCCAGGAACTTCCCTGATTAGTAGGTATGGGAAAGGATGGAGTGTTTCGCGTGGTAGATACGACCAATATGGGAAAGTATAACTCCGGCGTGGACAATGACGTACAAGAGTTTACCGCGACTTCTAATGCGTTTTACAGCTCTCCTGTCTACTGGAACAGCCCCAATATTGGGCCCCTGGTGTATATCTGGGGAGCGAATGATAATCTGAAAGCCTTTCAGTTCACAGGGTCGAAGTTTAACACTACCCCTGTCTCGCAGGGTACCATTTCAAATAGTAACGGAGAATCCAACGCGGCTGCCGCTTTCAATTTCTGCCGACGGGAGCCTGACGGGCACCGGGATCCTGTGGTCTTCGGCATCAGTTTCTCAGTGGGCATCAGGAATTCAGGTTGCAGGCGTAGTTCGCGCTTTCGATGCTACGAATCTTGCCAACGAACTGTGGGACAGCACGCAGAATCTGGCACGTGACGACGTAGGCGATTACGCTAAATTCAATCCCCCGACGATCGCCAACGGCAAAGTTTACGTAGGTTCGTTTTCTGGACAGTTGCAAGTCTATGGCTTGAATCCTCCGGCGTTTCAGGGAATTCGGTTCGTTCAAGTGGCCTCAGCCACACCGCAAACAAGTACGACATCGGTTTCTGTGGCGTATCCGGGATCGCAAACGGCTGGTGACCTAAACGTTGTAATCGTGGGGTGGAACGATAGCACTGCCACCGTGCAGTCAGTTACCGATTCTGCAGGAAATAACTACGCTCTCGCGATTGGCCCAACCACGGGTACAGCTTTGCGGCAATCTATCTACTACGCCAAGAACATTTGGCAAGACCAGCAATACGGTAACGGTTACGTTCAATCAAAGTGCAACCAAGCCCGATGTGCGGATTCTTGAGTACAGCGGAGTGGACGACATCAAACCCGCTGGACGCATCCACCGGCGCAAGTGGAAACAGCAACATTGCCGACAGCGGTTTCGTCTACGACAAATGCTGCCAACGAACTGGTTGTCGGGGCAGCATGGTGCACAGCAATACCACCATCATGGCGGGGGCGCCTTTCACCCCAAGAATCATGACCTCGCCGGATTCTGACCTTGCGGCAGATCGTATCGTCAACGTACCTGGCAGCTATCACTCTTGGGCACCTCTGAATGCATCCGGACAGTGGGTTATGCAGGTCGTTACGTTCCGGGCAGCAGCTGCGAGCACCGTACCGTTTGTCAGCAGTGTGAGTCCGAACAGCGGATCGGCGGCGGGTGGGACGGCGGTAACGATCACTGGGACGAACTTGCAACGGGCGCGGCGGTGACGTTCGGGGGGACGGCGGCGACCAACGTGGTGGTGGTGAACAGCACGACGATCACGGCGACGACGCCGGCGGGGAGCGCGGGTGCAGTGACGGTGACGGTGACCAACTCGGGCGGGCAGAGCGGAAGCCTGGCCAATGGGTTCACCTACGTGGCAACGCCGACGGTGAGCGAGTGTCAGTCCGAACAGCGGGTCGACGGCGGGTGGGACGGCGGTGACGATCACGGGGACGAACTTTGTGGCGGGCGCGACGGTGACGTTCGGAGCTGCGGCGGCGACCAACGTGGTGGTGGTGAACAGCACGACGATCACGGCGACGACGCCGGCGGGGAGTGCGGGTGCGGTGACGGTGACGGTGACAGTGAGCGGGCAGAGCGGAAGCCTGGCCAGCGGGTACACCTATGTGGTGGCGCCGACGGTGAGAAGTGTGAGCCCGAACAGCGGGTCAACGGCGGGTGGAACGGCGGTGACGATCACTGGGACGAACTTTGCGGCGGGGGCGACGGTGACGTTTGGGAGGACGGCGGCGACCAACGTGGTGGTGGTGAGCAGCACGACCATCACGGCGACGACGCCGGCGGCATGCCGCGGGCGCGGTGACGGTGACGGTGACAGTGGGTGGGCAGAGCGGAAGCTTGGCCAATGGGTTCACTTACATCGGTCTGCCGACGGTGAGCAGTGTGAGTCCGAACAATGGGTCGACGGCGGGCGGGACGGCGGTGACGATCACGGGGACGAACTTTGCCACAGGCGCGACGGTGACGTTCGGAGCGGCGGCGGCGACCAATGTAATGGTGGTGAACAGCACGACGATCACAGCCACGACGCCAGCCGGCAGTGCGGGTGCGGTGACGGTGACGGTGACCAACCTCGGGTCGCAGAGCGGCAGTCTGGCCAATGGGTTCACCTACACCGTGCCGGTGGCGATCAGTTTCAGCCAGGTGGCCTCGGCGACGCCGCAATCACCGACGGCGACGGTGCCGGTGAGTTATCCGGCAGCACAGACGGCAGGCGACCTGAACGTGGTGGTGGTGGGATGGAACGACATGACCTCGACGGTGCAGTCGGTGAAGGACAGTGCGGGGAATAACTATAGTCTGGCGATTGGACCGACGAGCGGGACGGGGATGCAGCAGTCGATCTACTATGCGGCGAACATCGCGGGTGGGAGCAATACGGTGACGGTGACGTTCAGTGAGGCGGCGGCGTATCCGGATGTGCGCATTCTGGAGTATCGGGGAGTGACGGGCGTAGATGTGACGGCGGGGGCGAGCGGGAGCAGCACGGCGGCGAACAGCGGTGCGGCGACGACGACGAGTGCCAACGAGTTGATCTTTGGTGCGGACATGGTGGCCACGACAACCGGGGCAGCGGGGAGCGGGTTCACTTCGCGGATCATCACTTCCCCGGACGGGGACATCGCTGAGGACAAGGTGGTGACGACGGCGGGGAGCAACAGTGCGACGGCGACGTTGAACGGTTCCGGGCCGTGGGTCATGCAGATGGTGACGTTCTCGGCGGTTTCTGGTCCGGTGCCGACGGTGAGCAGTGTGAGTCCGAACAGCGGATCGACGGCGGGTGGGACAGCGGTGACGATCACGGGGACGAACTTTGTCACGGGCGCGACGGTGACGTTCGGAGCGTCGGCGGCGACCAATGTAGCGGTGGTGAATAGCACGACGATCACGGCCACGACGCCGGTAGGGAGTGCGGGTGCAGTGACGGTGACGGTGACCAATCCCGGAGGGCAGAGTGGGAGTCTGGCGAGTGCATTCACGTATATCGCTCCGCCAACGGTAGGCAGTGTGAGTCCGAACAACGGGCCGGCGGCGGGTGGGACGGCGGTGACGATCACAGGGACGAACTTTGCCACGGGCGCGACGGTGACGTTTGGGGGACGGCGGCGACCAACGTGGTGGTGGTGAACAGCACGACGATTACGGCGACAGCACCGGCGCATGCCGCGGGTGCGGTGACGGTGACGGTGACTAACAGCAACGGGCTGAGTGGGAGCCTGGCCAATGGGTTCACCTATGTAGTGCCGCCGACGGTGAGCGAGTGTGAGTCCGAACAGCGGGTCGACGGCTGGTGGGACGGCGGTAACGATCACGGGGACGAACTTTGTCACGGGTGCGACGGTGACGTTTGGGGGGACGGCGGCGACTAATGTGGTGGTGGTGAACAGCACAACGATCACGGCGACAACACCGGCGGGAAGTGCGGGTGCAGTGACGGTGACGGTGACGGTGAGCGGACAAAGCGGAAGTCTGAGCCAGTGGATACACCTATGTGGTGGCGCCGGCGGTGACGAGTGTGAGTCCGAACAACGGGACGGTGGCGGGTGGGACGGCGGTAACGATCACGGGGACGAACTTTGCAACGGGCGCGGCGGTGACGTTCGGGGGGACGGCGGCGACCAACGTGGTGGTGGTGAACAGCACGACGATCACGGCGACGACGCCGGCGGGGAGCGCGGGAGCAGTGACGGTGACGGTGACCAACTCGGGCGGGCAGAGCGGAAGCCTGACGAATGGGTTCACCTACGTGGCAACGCCGACGGTGACGCAGTGTGAGTCCGAACAGCGGGTCAACGGCGGGTGGGACGGCGGTGACGATCACGGGGACGAACTTTGTGGCGGGCGCGACGGTGACGTTCGGAAGTGCGGCGGCGACCAACGTGGTGGTGGTGAACAGCACGACGATCACGGCGACGACGCCGGCGGGGAGTGCGGGTGCGGTAACGGTGACGGTCACGGTGAGCGGGCAGAGCGGAAGTGTGAGCAGTGGGTACACCTATGTGGTGGCGCCGGCGGTGAGAAGTGTGAGTCCGAACAGCGGGTCAACGGCGGGTGGAACGTCGGTGACGATCACTGGGGCGAACTTTGCGGCGGGGGCGACGGTGACGTTTGGGGGGACGGCGGCGACGCAACGTGGTGGTGGTGAACAGCACGACCATCACGGCGACGACGCCAGCGGGCATGCCGCGGGCGCAGTGACCGTGACGGTGACAGTGGGTGGGCAGAGCGGAAGCCTGGCCAATGGGTTCACTTACATCGGTCTACCGACGGTGAGCAGTGTGAGTCCGAACAGCGGGTCGACGGCGGGCGGGACGGCGGTGACGATCACGGGGACGAACTTTGCCACAGGCGCAACGGTGACGTTCGGAGCGGCGGCGGCGACCAATGTAACGGTGATGAACAGCACGACGATCACAGCCGCGACCCCAGCCGGCAGTGCGGGTGCAGTGACGGTGACGGTGACGGTGAGCGGGCAGAGCGGAAGTTTAGCGAACGGGTATACCTACGTGGTGCGCCGACAGTGAGCAGTGTGAGTCCGAACAGTGGGCCGGTGGCGGGTGGGACGGCGGTGACGATCACGGGGACAAACTTGCCACGGGAGCGACGGTGAAGTTTGGGAGCCGACGGCGGCGACCGAACGTGGCGGTGGTGAACAGCACGACGATCACGGCGACGACGCCAGCGGCGGGGAGTGCGGGCGCGGTGACAGTGACGGTGACGGTCAACGGGCAGAGCGGCAGCTTGACCAACTGGTTTCACCTATACAGGCGCGGTAGCGATCAGTTTCGGCCAGGTGGCATCGGCCACGCCGCAATCACCGACAGCGAGTGTACCGGTGAGTTATCCGGCAGCACAGACGGCGGGAGACCTGAACGTGGTGGTGGTGGGATGGAACGACAACACGGCGACGGTGCAGTCGGTGAAGGACAGTGCGGGGAACACCTATAGTCTGGCGATCGGGCCGACGACCGGGACGGGGATGCAGCAGTCGATCTACTATGCGGCGAACATCGCGGGTGGGAGTAATACGGTGACGGTGACGTTCAGCCAGGCGGCGGCCTATCCGGATGTGCGCATTCTGGAGTATCGGGGAGTGACGAGCTCTGGATGTGACGGCGGGGGCGAGCGGGAGCAGTACGGCGGCGAACAGCGGGGCGGCGACGACGACGAGCGCGAACGAGTTGATCTTTGGGGCGAACACGGTAGTCGACGGGAAATGCGGCGGCGGGGAGCGGGTTCACGTCGCGGATCATCACGACGCCGGACGGTGATATGGCGGAAGACAAGATCGTGACGACGGCGGGGAGCAACAGTGCGACGGCGACGTTGAGCGGCTCCGGGCCGTGGGTGATGCAGATGGTGACGTTCGCGGCGGTTTCTGGTCCGGTGCCGACGGTGAGCAGTGTGAGCCCGAACAGCGGGTCGACGGCGGGTGGGACGGCGGTGACGATCACGGGGACGAACTTTGTCGCGGGGGCGACGGTGACGTTCGGAAGCACGGCGGCGACGAATGTGGCGGTGGTGAACAGCACGACGATCACGGCCACGACGCCGGCAGGAAGCGCGGGTGCAGTGACGGTGACGGTGACCAATCCTGGAGGGCAGAGCGGGAGCCTGGCCAGCGCGTTTACCTACATTGCGCCGCCGACGGTGAGCAGTGTGAGTCCGAACAGCGGGCCGGCGGCGGGCGGTACGGCGGTGACGATCACGGGGACGAACTTTGCCACGGGCGCGACGGTGACGTTTGGGGGTACGGCGGCGACCAACGTGGTGGTGGTGAACAGCACGACGATCACGGCGACGACGCCGGCGGGGAGTGCGGGTGCGGTGACGGTAACGGTGACCAACAGCAATGGGCTGAGCGGAAGCCTGGCGAGCGGATTTACCTACATTGTGCCGCCGACGGTGAGCAGTGTGAGTCCGAACAGCGGGTCGACCGCTGGCGGTACGGCGGTGACGATCACGGGGACGAACTTTGTCGCGGGCGCGACGGTGACGTTCGGCAGTACGGCGGCGACGAACGTGGCGGTGGTGAACAGCACGACGATCACGGCGACAACGCCGGTGGGTAGCGCGGGCGCGGTGACGGTGACGGTCACGGTGGGCGCGCAGAGTGGAAGCCTGGCCAGTGGATATACGTATTCGGCCGTAGTTGTGACCGTCACGGCCCCCGGCAACTTTGCAGCTGCGCTAATGGGGACTGCGGCTCCGACTTATGTCGCCGGGCAACAATACTACAATGCGACTGCCGGCACTTCGTTTACATCTTCGCCCTTCAACAGCACTGGCGCAGATCTTCTCGTCATGTTCCTGGCATGCCATAACCCACGGTCTTCACGATTACAGACAGCTACGGCAACACATGGCTTCCTTTGGCCGGGCCTGCTTATAAAGTTGGAAATCCTATTTACCCAATGGAAGGCGAATTCTTCTATGCTCCGAACGCAACAACTGGAGCAGGTCATACCATAACGGTAGACGCTCAGCCAGTCGGAGCCGTTGGTGATGTCGATTGCTGCGTTATCTGGAGACAATATCTACTCGCCGATAGATGCCTATAGCTTTATCACCGGTGACAACGGGACACGCTCTAAATACATTGCTAGCAGTCCATTAACAACATTTCAGCCGAACGACTTGATTGCTTGGGATTGTGAAGGGATACGGGAACAATACTTACGCGGCAGGAGCGGGATACACATCGCAGGCAGCGTCGACCGGAAACGAACTTCAGCGCCGAGACCCAGACGGCTTCTAGCGTTGGCAGCTACAATTCCAGCTTTACGCTTCCAACAGCGACTTCTGGCAGACTGTCATAGCGGCAATCGCGCCCAAACCCACTGAAACCGTTCTGTCCTGGACGGCGTCTACGGGCGGCATTATTGCGAACTATTACATTGAAAGATGCACAGGCCTTGGCTGCTCCAGTTTCAGCCAGATCGCAAGCGTCTCCAGCTCGACTCTGACCTACACGGACACGACGATCTCATCGGGAACGGTCTACAACTACAGAGTCCGCGCCGCAAAACACCGTCGGGACTTACAGCCCTTACTCCAATACTCCAGGCGAGTCAGCCCGATAATCCCGCTAGGTTGTTTCCAGTTTCACCGCGAATCCGACCGGGAGATTAGCTTGGAACGCCTCAGCGGAAACAGGTGGCTCGATCAGCCAGTACTCAATCGAGAGATGTACGGGAGCTGGCTGCTCCAATTTTTCCCAGATTGCAACTACTTCGAGCACGTCTTATCACCGACACTTCCGCCGTGGCAGGGACAACTTATAGTTATCGTGTTAGAGCGCAAGACGCGAATAATTTCTACGGTCCATATTCGGTAGTGGCCACAGTCAGCATTCCTGCCTACTTCGACAACGCAGCGGACGGCGGAAATAATGGTGGAACCACGACCTCGCTTACTTACTCTTACACTGTCGGAACAAATTCCAACCGGTTACTGCTGGTTAGCGTAGTCGGCGACCCGTCAGCAGACGATATCTCATCTGTGACATATAGCGGGCGTGTCCATGACTCTCATCACCAAAGTCCAGACCCCAGGCGACAGATGGCACTATCTATACTACTTGTTGGCGCCAGCCTCTGGAACAAACAACGTTGTCATAACGGCGGCCAGTCCCCACTACCTGATATCAGAGGCAGCTTCTTGGTACAATGTCGCTCAATCTGGCCAACCTGGAGCGTTCACCACTAACACAGCACCCGCCGACGTGTCCGTCATGACGACATCCTTGCCAGCAAGTTCCAACAACGCGATTGTTGCGGAAAGTATGTGGGCTCCGCTGCAGGTTCTTCCCGGCAATGGTTCATCGGAGCTGGTTGTGGATTCAGCCTTCGCAGAGTCTTGGAATGTTTTCGAGCGTTCCGATCTCCAGTGACGCAGGCGTTCCCAGTGTCCATGACGAACACATGGGGCGGGCAGGATTCAGCTTCGAGCATCATGGCCTCCTTCACTCTCGCTTCAAACGGAACTGCCGGGATCACTTACGACAACTCGGCGGATGGCGGAAACAACAGTGGCTCGACAACGTCATTGGCCTATTCTTATACCGTGGGAAACGGTCCCAACCGGCTACTCGTTGTCAATCTGATTGGCGACACTTCAGCAGATGACATTTCATCTGTCACTTATGCCGGGACTTCAATGACCCTTATAGGAAAGGTCCAGGCGCCATCCAACAACTGGCAATACGTGTACTATCTGCTCAACCCGCCCAGCGGTTCCAATAACGTTGTCATTACGGCGGGCAGCCCGCACTATCTCATCTCCCAGGCGGCGTCCTGGTACAACGTAAAGCAGTCAGCCCAGCCGGATGCCTTTACGACGAACACGGCGCCGGCCACAAATACGTCTATTACTACGTCCCTGACAACTGTCGCCAACGGATCGTTGGTCGTGCAAGGGATCTGGTCCTCCAGGCATCTGGCCGCAGGAGCGGGCGCAACTCCGATAATTATCGATACAGCGATTGGTGCAGGGGGAATTTTCGTAAGCAGCGGATCGCCGGTTTCGCCGGCCGGGAACGTCAGCATGACGACTATCTCCGATGGTTCGTTAAGCACTGGTGTCATCATGGCGTCGTTCGCCCCCGCGCCATAGAATTGTCGAAGCAACAACTGTGAGACTGGGGTTGATGTTTTGTCGCCGGTGTCAACGATGATGGATGTGGAGCTTAATTTAAATATGACACGATACGGGTTGACTTGTCTGTTTCTCTGCACGTTGTGTTGGGGGCAGGCGATGGACTCAAGATCCCCTTTACCGGCTCAGCAATCTGGCGCGCTGGCCACTGCAAACACCAAGCCTGCCAATCTTGACCAAGGCGTGACTTCAAATTCCATGCTGGATAGGCCGATCATCACCATCGTTGGGCTCTGTGACGACCCCTCGGCCGACAAAGGCGATCGTGCCGCCTGCAAAACGGTGGTCACAAAGGCCCAGTTCGAAAAACTGATTGACGCCGTCCAGCCCGGAATGCCTGCGCGCGCCCGCCGGGAGTTTGCCCTGAGCTACGCTGATGCTCTCGTGATGAGCAGGAAAGCAGAGCAAATGGAATTGGACAAGGGGGCGAACTATGAAGAACAACTGAGACTCGCTCGCATCCAGATCTTGTCCCGAGACTTGAAGAAAGTGATTCAGGACAGGGTCTCAGTGATTTCTGATAAGGACATCGAAAATTATTACCGCAATAACATAGCAAGATTCGAGATGGCAGTAATGGATCGGATCTACGTTCCGAAATCTCAACAGCGACCGTCAGTTTACGAGAAAAAGCTGAACGATGCCGACGGACAAAAGCAGTCGCAAGAGTCGGCACAAAGAATGAAAGAAGAGGCTGACAATTTACGTGCACGCGCGGCTGCTGGAGAAGAGTTCAGCCAACTCCAGGCAGATGCTTACCGATTTGCAGGAATTAAGAGTGCCGCCCCAGATACGAGGATAAGGATCAGAGGCAGTTCGTTGCCGCCCAACCAGGCCTCGGTTATGGACTTGAAACCGGGGGAAGCATCCTCAGTCCTTGAGGATCCAAATGGCTATGTGATTTACAAGGTCAAGATGAAAGACACGCTTTCCTTAGATCAAGCCCAGGAAGAAATCAAAGCAACTTTGCGTTCTCAGCGCATGCAGGATGAAATGCGCTGCATTCAGGACTCCGCAACCCCTACCCTCGACGAGAGCTATTTTGGCCGACGAAGACAAGCCGTGATGGCAACTGGTGAACCAAACAAGGCTGCACCGAAACCTCACTCCAGTCAATGATCGTATTCGAATGAGCCGTCCGCTTGGCTGAACTCAGCATACACCAACGTAGTCCTTCCGCTTTAGCGCCATCCAGCCAGGAGGCATTCCGCCTCCTTCATCGGCCGCTGCCACACACGATCGGCAACCTAGTCGGCAGGCGCTTAGAGCTTAGAGCGTGACCCTCCCACCTATCTTATCTTCCTAGCTATCGCTAGACGCTAGACGTCCAGTCGCCTAGTCGCCTCAATGGGCATTGAAGTGCTCCGTTTTCGTAAGAGTCCGAATTAGGGCGTCTTGTTGAGTTGTTGAGTGTCCACGAGTCGGTTATGTGGACTCTTCGGCAGGTGTGGGATTGATGTTCTCTAGGGCAGCAGTTCGTCGATGCGGTTGATAGGATGGTCGGCTGATACGGGTAGCACTTCCCGCAGATGGAGCTTCGGGATCCAGTCCATTGAGTTTCGCTGAGCCGATCAGGCCGTAGATGGCCGCCGCACGTTCTCCTCCAGCATCCGATCCCGCAGACAAGTAGTTCCTCCGGCCCAGGGCGACCCCGCGCAAAGCGTTCGGCCGCGTTGTTGTCGATCTCGATATGTACATCTTCAATTTAGCTTGCCAGCGCGTCCCAACGCGAGAACGCGAAGCGAATCGCAACCGTCGTGTCCGACTCGCGCGAGAGTTTCGACACCGTCGTCTCGAACCACTGTCGCAGGGAATCGAGCAGCCGTTTGGACTGTGCCTGGCGCACCGTGCGGCGTTCATCCCCATTCTTCCTTCCACCTCGACCTGCTTCTTGCTTCAGAGACCCACGCATCCGCGCTTCCGCGTGCCTGCCCTTCCACGTACACTCCTCCCCTTTCGTTCGCAAAAATCGTACAGGTTACCCGGCACGAAACGGTGAATTTGAAAGGTGAAAGTCCACAACCGAGTTTTATTGCCTGTGACGTGCCCCCGTTTGCTGTACCAATTGTAACGTGAGTCCTCGGTCAATTTGATTGGACCCCTTTTTCTGTACCAAATCGAGAGTTAGTCTTCAGCGTTTGCAAATTCGTTTGGCATGCGCTCCCCCATGGCTCTGTGAGGACGACTCGCATTGTGTTCCGTTCTCCAGCCTCGTATCAGCTGGCAGGCCTCCGGCAGAGTGCTGAACCAATGAGCATCCAGGCGGTCGGCCCGCAGGGTCCCGTTGAAACTCTCCACATGGGCATTGTCGGTCGGCTTCCCTGACCGGGAGAAGTCGATCTTCACCTGGTTGTGATACGCCCATAGGTCCATCACTTGGCTAGTGAACTCGCTACCATTGTCACAGAACAACATCTGCGACGCTCCTCGTTCCTGAGTGATATGTTGCAACACACGCGCCACGTCGGAACCTTTCAAACTCTGGCCGACTTCGATGGCCAAGCATTCTCGCGTGTACACGTCGACTACCGTTAGCTCTCAAACTGGATTAACTTTCGGGGTGCCGATCACCTGGTTAACCTTCGTAATTATCTTATTATCAGCCAGTTACGATCCATCACAGTGTGGTGAGCACAACCCGCGACTTTTGTTTTCCTAGAGACAGGATGCACCTCTGGACCGATCCTGACATGCCCTTTCGGGTCTACCGGAACCCCTGTGGAACAGGCATACTAGAATATCACCGCTGCGCGGAACGTTGACTTGCAACGCCGGCATCAGCGGAGCCACACTATCATGAAACGATTTCTCTTTCTAATTCCGATTTTTCTTTGGTGCTCGCTCGGCTGGGCGCAGACTCCAACGCTTGTTCAGCACGTCAGTTGTCCCAATGGGCGCAGCACAGGCGGTGCGCAGAGTTCAACCCCTGACTACATCTGCCCTCTGCCAGAACCGTCGCAGGGAGGAAACGCCCTGCTTCTCGGGGTGAATGTGTCAAACAGCGGGACTTTTACTGTTTCCGATGATAAGTCAAATGCCTGGAATCTGGTGGACAGCGTTGTTGATGGCTCGACCGGCCTGTACGTGGCCGTCTACCTTGCTCTCAACGTTAACCAAGGAACCAGATTCATCAAGTTGCACCGGAGCACGACCGCAAATAACGTGGCCCTGTATATTAGCGAATACTACAATGTGTCCACGTCGTCCGCGATTGACGCGCACAGTTGCTCTGCCAGTCCCGGTAGTTCATCCATAACCGCAGGAAGCATTACTCCTGCTGTATCGGGAGACTTATTGTGGCAGTTCGCCACGAACGGTTCAGCGGGTGGGGGCGTGCCCAATTCCGTAACGTCGTTTGCGGCAGGGTCGCAATCTTCCATTAACTGGCAACTGCTCAGTGCCGATCTCTACGACGGAGCCGCCGCACAGGCGGGAATTTACACTACATCAGGTGTAGCCATCGATCCCACGTTCACTAGCGGGACTTCCGAAGGCTTCGATTCCTGCGTTGTTGCGCTCAAGGCTCCCACGTCTCCCACGGGCAATGCTCCGACGAATGCCTTCCGCATCGTTCACATGCTGCATCAGCAGATGCCGCAGTCGGCGCCGAATCCGTGGAAGGTACAGTTCCCGACCTCAGGCAATCTGATCGTGGCGTCCTATATTTCTGGCGGGAGCTTCATCACAAGTGCTACCAGCACTCCATCGAATGCGTGGTCTAGCACTGGTCCGGCAGCAGGGAGTGTCGCCCTTAGCGCCGGTTCTCAGATTTATTACGTCGCGAATGCCAGCACCTCGAACTCGATGACAATCAATTTCATTCGGGACAGCACTACCAGCGATGCCACCTACATGATGTACGACATCGTGGGCGCGGCGACAGCTCCCTTCGATAAGGATTCAGGCGGTCAGACGGGAAATCAAACTAGTCAAGTAAGTTCGTTCAGCCCAGCAGGAATCGGTCTGACGCCAACTGGAGTCTCTGGCGGCAACGAAATGATTATCGCCAATACTGGCTGGAACTTCTGTACAGGAAATGGAGTTTCGGTTCCGGCCGGAGCGTTGTTCGATGCAGCGACCGATACCGGAAACGGCGTAGACGGTCCGGAGAGCGTAGACCAGAACAATGGCTGGATGCACTACTACACTGCTTCGACAAGCGCTTTCACTGTAACTTGGAGTCCGATGGCTTGTGACCAGCCGGAAGCGGTATGGGCGGGGAGAATTGCAGCATTCAAAGGAGCCCAGTCGGGTAATCAACTGCTGGCACCAACCGGGTTGACAGCAGTGGTTCACTAACAAGAGGGGAAAGGAATAGGATTTTTAAATCCAGGAGCGGGCGTGAAGACCTGGTCCCCAGTCCTTGTCACTACTACTCGACAAGCTCTGCGAACCGCTCCTGATTGTGACTTGCCCACTTTTCTGTAACCATAGAAACTACAGATTTTTAGTTCTTGAGCCGCTCCCGTTTTTCTGTCACAGGTAGATCCAGAGATCTTGGGCAATTGAAGTAGCCGTGGCGTTGTTTCATGCGGAGCTCGTGCACTGCAGACACTCAATCAAGAGACTCTAGTGTGTACGGTGCAGCGCCGCGAATGCGGCTGGCGTGCGGTCCGCTAATGCGGTGCCGGACCTTGGTGATTGTTGATCCCGTGACTGCGCTAGTTTCCCACCTCCGGCTTGTGCTGTGATCTCCTCTCTCCTGCCGCGCATTTCCTTTTAGGCACATGAGAGTGCGTCAAAGAGAATTCAGCTCCGCGATGTACCCGACGGCTTGCATCGCAACCTGAAGGCTCAGGCTGCCATGGCGGGGATGTCGCCTTCAGACTATTCGCCCTCGCTTCTGCTTCGGCCCGCCAGGGCGTGCCGAGCGTGCCGAGATCCTCGGTTGGCGGATTAATGGGACTGTTGGGAGCTATGCCGAACGCATGATTCTACTCGCCTACGGACGAACTCTAGCCGACTACCTGACGGTAATTGTTGATGCCCAAGGCGCAAATTGCACACCACGCGTTCCACAACGAACTGCCCGTCAGGCTCTTAGCGCCGCCTCGTTGGTGTTCTCGCGAATGCCTGAATTTACGGCTAGTCGCCGCCAGACTCGAATGCGAGCGCAATTTGCGAACGAAGGCATACGCCGAATTATCTCCTCGCCTGTAGTTGCCTCAGACTTCATTGCGCGCAAGATACTCCGGCTAGTTCACGAAATCGGATGACGCAGGACGTCGAGCAACAGCTTCTCACCTTCCTCAATTGCAACCCTGACTCCACCCCGACTTTTCCACCATCGGTCGGGATCGAAGTGCGGGTAGCGCGCGGATGCGGAGTGAACCATGGCTCTCGTGTGATGACCTTTCAAGGAACGGCGAAGCACTCGGCGGAGGCGTCGCGAGTGATCCGCAGTACTCACGACGATGACTGAGTGGAACCCTTGCCGGTTACACCAGTCGACAAGCATCGGACCTTCGTCCTCAGTTCCTAGTACAGAACCTGGGATTTGATCGATCGTCTCGACGCCAAGCGACCTGAGTTGTCGAACGGAGCGAGCGGCTTCATCTTCGTAGGGAACTCCGCGGCGGATGAATTCGAGGGCTATAGGGTCTGGAGTGCCGGTGAAAATTGCGACTCTTGTGGCCATACCGCTGTGAATGAGGTCGGCCGCTTCGAGCACCCCAGCGCCGTCGGCATCGAGGGACACGACGATGGTGTCGGCGGGTTCGATGCGGTCATTCACAACGAGCGCCCATCCAGCCGCTCGCAGAACCCGTTGTCGAATGGCAGATACAGCAATGCTTGCAGCGCCCAACAGCACGACTACGAATACCAGCCCTACCCATCGCCGCTGACGAGCGATCATGTTCGAAATCATATCTGATAGCGGGATGCCTCTCCATCTCAGAGCAATACCCTTTTCAGAGAGCCTGCTCTGCAGAGCGCCGTAAGCGTACGCCGATGGCCGCCTCGACAAGAGTGTGATGTGGGTGCATCCTCACGATGTGGGCATAAAGATATAAAGATAGTAGTGTCCACTTGGAGAGATGATGGACACATACACTCAACCAGTTCCACCGAAGCGTCGCTATTTGGAGTTGGAGCAGAAGCGGCGGATTGTGGAGGAGACGTTAGCCGAGGGAGCGTCGGTCGCGCAGATTGCGCGATTGCACGGAGTAAACGCCAATCTGGTATTCAACTGGCGCAGGCTGTATCGAGCGGGGCAACTGGGTGGCCGGGATGGGAACAAACTGTTGCCTGTACGAGTCACCGTGGAGGATACGCGGCAGCCGTCTACGGCCGGCGCCCGGGCTTCGATCGTAAGCTCTCCGGGCACGATTCGAATCCAGTTGCAAGATGTGCGAGTGTGGGTCGAAGGGAGTGCGGATCCTGGGTTGGTGCGGGTGGTGTTGGAGTGTCTGGCGCGATGATCGGGCCACCCGCCAACACGCAGATTTGGATTGCCGCCGGCGTAACCGATCTGCGCCGAGGTTTCACGGGGCTCAGTGCGCTGGTGCAAGCCAAGTTAGAAAAGAGTGCGATGTCAGGCCAAGTATTCATCTTCCGCGGCCGCAGAGGCGATCTGGTGAAACTAATCTGGTTTGACGGTGACGGTCTATGTTTGTTCTGCAAGCGTCTGGAGAGAGGGAGGTTTGTCTGGCCGCAAGCTTCGGAAGGAGTTGTTTATCTCACGCGGGCGCAGTTATCGATGCTGCTAGAAGGTATTGACTGGCGACGACCCGAGCGCACGTGGGATCCGCAGTTGGCGGTGTAGATACGTTGCTAGATTTGCACAGATTATTGTGCACCCCATCTTTTCCAAAGCGCCTCTTCATGGCATACTGCGGTTCATGTTGGCGCCGACGCTTCCGGATCTGAGCAGGTTAAATCGAGAAGCGCTGCAAACGCTCCTATTGGCCGAACACCAGGAACGGATTGCCACTCATCAGCAGTTACTGCAGCGGGAACAGCAGTTGCTCGAGCGGGAGAGTGAGATCGAGACTCTGAAACTGCTGCTCAGCCAGCTGCGGCGGATGCAGTTCGGGCGCAAGTCAGAGAAGCTGGAGCGGCAGATCGAACAACTGGAACTGCGGTTGGAAGATTTGCAACTGGCGCAAGCAGGCGAGCAAACCCCGGAGACTTGTCCTGCAGCATCTTCCCCGCCGGTTGTGAACGTGAAACCGGTGCGGCGTCCGCTGCCGGAACATCTGCCACGCCAAACGCAAACGCACGAACCGAAACACTCGGCTTGTCCGGACTGCGGCGGAGAGTTGCGGAAGTTGGGCGAAGATATATCAGAGATGTTGGAGTACGTTCCGGAATGCTTTCGGGTGATTCGTCATGTGCGCCCGAAGCTGAGCTGTCGACACTGCGAACGGATCGTGCAAGCGGCAGCACCGAGCCGGCCGATTGCGCGTGGACGGGCGGGACCGGTCTACTGGCACATGTATTGATCTCAAAATATGCGGATCATCTTCCCCTCTACCGGCAATGCGAAATCTATGAGCGTCAAGGGGTCGAACTGGAACGATCGACCCTGGCGGACTGGGTGGCTGGATGCAGTCAGTTACTGGACCCGCTGGTGGAATCGTTGCGGCGTTATGTGATGGCAGCGGGCAAGCTGCATGCGGACGACACGCGGGTACCGGTGCTGGCGCCGGGTACGGGCAAGACCAAGACCGGGCGTCTGTGGACTTACGTTCGCGACGACCGACCCGCGGGCGATACGGCTGCTCCGGCAGTATGGTTTGCGTACTCGCCCGATCGCGGAGGGGAACACCCCCAACAACATCTGCGGACGTTTCAAGGTGCGCTGCAGGCAGATGCCTACGCAGGTTTCAATCAGCTATATAAAGATGATCGGATTCAGGAGGTGGCGTGCTGGGCGCACGTTCGCCGCAAGTTCTATGACCTCGAACAGGCCCACGCTTCGCCTCTGGCGAGAGAAGCTTTGGAACGGATCGCGGCTCTGTATGTGATCGAGGATGATATCCGTGGGCGGCCGCCCGACGAACGACAACAAGTTCGCCAAACACGAGCTCGTCCCTTGCTTCGGTCTTTGCACGACTGGTTCGAAGTCTCACTGACGAAACTTTCCCGCAAGTCGGATACGACGGCGGCGATCCGCTATGCGCTGACGCTGTGGCCGGCGTTGACCCGGTTCTGCGACGACGGACACGTGGAGATCGACAACAACGCCGCCGAACGTGCCTTGCGCGCCGTAACTCTGGGTCGTAAAAATTATTTGTTCGCCGGGTCGGATGCCGGGGGAGAGCGTGCTGCCATCCTTTATAGCCTGATCGGATCGGCTAAACGAATGGGCTTGACCCAGAAAGCTATCTGCGGGACGTGCTCACGCGCATAGCTGATCATCCCATTCGTCGAATCGAGGAACTGCTGCCGTGGAACCTCACTCCAAACCGCTCGTGCGTCATCGAAACCACAGCCTAGACCAGAGCCTGCCATACATCGGGGATCTGATGAAGCGTGGCCAGATCACCCTGGGCAACGTGCGCCCGGTCGGGTGCGTGGCGGTTGCCCATGACGGCCGCCAGACTGTGTGCATGCTGCTTCGCAGTGAAGGAGAGACTGTGACTCAGTTGCTCACCCGCCTCGACCTGGCGATCGCCAAAGCGTTTACGGAAGGCACCCGCACCGATGAAGTCAACCCGATCAGCCAGCAATACTTCCCCAAAAAGTAAATGTTCACTTCCGGATTCTAGCGGACACTTCAGAACCCAAATGCGTTGTCAATGCGGTCTCGGGCGAACGCTTACAGAGCGCCTCCGGCGGGTCAGTCATCTACAATAGGATTCCCATACAACAATCGGGCAAACGGCGTGTTCGGCACGTATTTTCCGCCCAATCTTGCACACACACGGGCATTGTGCAAATAGGTTGCACAATCGAAGTGCTGCCTGACCTGGCAGAGGCCGGCAGAGGACCAACCCAGTTATGCTTACTGAGTATCCGACTTGAACGCAGCCACCCTCGCTGCCCACTCGCCTTCCGCCTGATCGCAGGCCATCGGACTCCACGATGCCGTGATTGCGCTGATTGCAGAAGTGTAGTAGTGGAACCATCCGTTATTTTGATCAACACTCTGTGGGCCATTCACGCCGTTTCCGGTATCGGTTGCGGCGTCGAACAATGCTCCGCTGGGTGCTGTTACACCGTTCGCAGTGCACCAGTTCCAACCAGCATTGCCTATGATCATTTCATTGCCTCCAGAGACTCCGGTTGGAGTGAGGCACTCGCTGCAAGTCGTCAATGAAGTGACTTCCGTGGTTTCATTCGCAGCTTGTCCTCCAGAGTCTTTGTCAAATGGAGAGCTGGACGCTCCAACGATGTCGTACATCATATAAGTGTCGTTAGTCGTCGAGCCGGTTCTCATGACCAATAGTGTCATCGAGTTCGATGATGCTGCATTGGCCGCATAGTAAATTTGAGAGAGAGCGGTCACACCTTCTCCGCCGGCAGCCGTTCCGGTGCTCGACCAGATATTCGTCGGAGTGCTCGAAATGCCAGTTATGGATGCTCCCCCGGAGACATTCGACAAGATTATCAAGTTTCCCGATGTAGGAAATTGCATCGGCCAAACGCTGGGAGAACCAGCCGGTATCTGCTGATGCAGCATGTGAACCACACGGAATGCATTCGCCGGTGGATTCCCTATCGGACTGGGCGGGGCCTTGAGCGCGACGACGCAAGAATCGAACCCCTCCGACGTGCCACTGGTGAACGTCGGGTTGATCGCGAGGGTAGTACCATAAATCCCCGTCTGTGCAGCGGCCCCGTCATAAAGATCGGTACTCAAGAATTGCCAACTGATCGAGGACTGCGATCCTACCGTAAAGGAGCTGACGGAGTTGGGCACGCCGCCGCCCGCCGAACCGTTAGTCGCGAACTGCCACAGCAAGTCTCCTGTGGCGGTAGGGGTAATGCTTCCTGCGGTTATGGACGTGCTGCCAGAATTGGCAAAGCAACTGCTTGTGTCCACCGCCGAGGACGTAGGCACATTGTAGTATTCGCTAACATACAGGGCCACGTTGTTTGCGGTCGTGCTCCGGTGCAGCTTGATGAATCTGGTTCCTTGCTGGACATTAAGAGCAATATAAACGGCCACGTACATGCCCGTGTTGCCATCAACAACGCTGTCTACCAGATTCCAGGTATTCGACTTATCATCGGAAACGGTAAAAGTCCCGCTGTTCGACACGTTCACCCCAAGAATCAGAGCGTTTCCTGCCTGCGACGGTTCCGGTAAAGGGCAGATGTAGTCAGGCGTGGAAGCCTGTGCATTGCCCGTGCTGCGTCCGTTAGGACAGGACACGTGCTGCACGAGCGTGGGGGAGACGGCTGAGGACACAGTGACCGTGACGGATGCCGTTGCTGACTTGATCGGATCGGCAACGCTGGTGGCGGTGACGGTATACGTGCCTGCAGTCGCAGGCGCGGTGTAGAGGCCACCGGTGGAAATGGTTCCGCCTGTCGTTGACCAAGTTACGGCTGTATTGCTCGTGCCGGTGACGTTAGCAGTGAACTGCTGCGTGCCGCCGCTGATCAGCGAAGCGGAACCCGGTGAGATGGACACCGCGACCACAGGAGCGGCGGTCACAGTTACAGTCGCGGAAGCGGACTTGGTCGTATCAGCTTGGCTGGCGGCAGTGACGCTGCAAGATTCCGCCGCGGCGGGCGCAGTGTAGAGACCGGAAGCGGTGATGGTGCCGCAGCTTGCTGACCAAGTGACCGCGGTGTTCGTGGTTCCAGTTACAGTGGCCGTAAACTGCTGGGTCGCACCAGTCTCCAGGTTGATGGAAGACGGACTCACGTTCACCGCAACCGAGGGCGGCGAGCTACTACCCGCCGCGATCCTAAAGGCGGCCATCTGCATCACCCAAGAACCGCTCGACAGGCTCGCTGTAGCGCTATAGCTGCCGGTGGTGCTTACGATTTTATCTTCCACAAAGTTGCTATCCGGCGAGGTGATGATGCGACTAGTAAAACCACCCCCTACCCCCGTGGTAGTCGTCGCGATGGTATCGGCGCCCAAGAGGAGTTCGTTGGTCGCGGTTGTCGTTGCCGGACCGCTGCTGGCGCTGCTGCTATTGCCTGCGGCTGCGGCACTCACATCCAAGGGGCTCACGGTATCCAAGCCGGCGTACTCCAATATCCGGATGTCGGGGTAGGCCGCCGCCTGGTCGAAAGTCACGGTGACTTGGTTGCTGCCGGATGCGATGTCTTTGGCGAAGTAAATGGACTGAGACAGTCCTGTGCCGATCGTGGGACCGACCGCCAAGGCGTAGGCATTCCCGCTGCTATCGCTGACCGAGGTTACGTTCGAAGTGGTGTCATTCCATCCGACCACCACGACGTTCAGGTCCCCCGCCGACTGTGCTGCGGGATAGACGACCGTTACCGTGGACTGCGGCGATTGTGGTGTAGCCGCCGCCACCTGCACGAATGCCGGCATGCCGGGCGATGGATCGGTCACCGTTATTGCCGCGGAAGCGGACTTGCTGGCGTCGGCAACGCTAGTCGCCGTCACGCTATACGTGCCTGCAGTTGCAGGCGCAGTGTAGAGACCGTTGGTAGTAACTGCTCCACCTGTTGACGACCAGGTTACGGCTGAATTGCTGGTACCGGTGACGTTAGCGCTGAACTGCTGCGTGCCGCCGCCGATCAGGGAAGCCGAACCCGGTGAGATGGACACCGCGATCACGGGAGCGGCGGTCACGGTTATAGTCGCGGAAGCGGACTTGGTCGTATCAGCCTGGCTGGTGGCAGAGACGGTATACGTGCCTGCAGTCGCAGGCGCAGTGTAGAGACCGTTGTTGGTAACTGTTCCGCTTGCCGTCGACCAGGTTACAGCGGTATTGCTGGTGCCGGTGACGTTAGCGGTGAACTGCTGGGTACTGCGGCTGATCAGCGAAGCCGAACCCGGTGACATGGACACCGCGACCACAGGAGCGGCGGTCACAGTTACAGTCGCGGAAGCGGACTTGGTCGTATCAGCTTGGCTGGCGGCAGTGACGCTGCAAGATTCCGCCGCGGCGGGCGCAGTGTAGAGACCGGAAGCGGTGATGGTGCCGCAGCTTGCTGACCAAGTGACCGCGGTGTTCGTGGTTCCAGTTACAGTGGCCGTAAACTGCTGGGTCGCACCAGTCTCCAGGTTGGTGGAAGACGGACTCACGTTCACCGCAACCGAGGGGGGCGAGCTACTACCCGCCGCGATTCTAAAGGCGGCCATCTGCATCACCCAAGAACCGCTCGACAGGCTCGCAGTAGCGCTGTAGCTCCCGGTCGAGCTTACGACTTTATCTTCCACAAAGTCGCTATCCGGCGAGGTGATGATGCGACTAGTAAAACCACTCTCGACTCCAGTGGTAGTAGTCGCTATGGTGTCGGCGCCCAAGAGGAGTTCGTTGGTCGCGGTTGTCGTTGCCGTACCGCTGTTGGCGCTGCTGCTATTGCCCGCGGCTGCGGCGGTCACATCCAAGGGGCTCCCGGTATCCAAGCCGGCGTACTCCAATATCCGGATGTCGGGGTAGGCCGCTGTCTGGTTGAAAGTCACGGTGACTTGGTTGCTGCCGGATACGATGTCCTTGGCGAAGTAAATGGACTGAGACAGTCCGGTGCCGGTCGTGGGACCGACCGCCAGGGTGTAGGCATTCCCGCTGCTATCGCTGACCGAAGTTACTTTCGAAGTGGTGTCATTCCATCCGACCACCACGACGTTCAGGTCCCCCGCCGACTGTGCTGCGGGATAGACCACCGTTACCGTGGACTGTGGCGATTGTGGTGTTGCGGCGGCGGCCTGCACGAACGAGACAGCTTGGGTCACTGCCTGGAAAACGGGTCGCTGGGCTAAGGCTCTTAGACCAAAGAAAGCGAGAAGACACACTAACGCAATCGCCGGGAAGTACGAGTCGCCTTTTCTCTGCATGGGGGATGTGATTCAGTCGGGACTACCGTTTGGCTTACCGACTGCAGATGGGAACAGCGAAGGTTGTGGCGGATACCTCAGACACCGTTCTGCTCTTGCACCTTTCTGACGAATTATTGGAAAGCACTTCTATTGATCCGCTGGAACGGCAGCGACCCAACATGTCTCCAAAGAAGTTCTTACGTGAGATGACTGCTGGCTCTAAGAGGTTGCTGCACAAGACGTATACCGAAAAGACACGTTTGTACACAGACCTAGTGAGAATACGATATAGTGCAACGAATGGTATCAAGACCTCGGTGACAGCGGACTTGAGTTCGTGCCAATTTGATTCAGGCCGCTATCACAACCTGGGGAGCCGGTCCATCCTTTGCCCTGTGAGCCAACCGGACGGCGACATTGCCGAAGGCAGATGGGCGCAGAGAAGTTGGGGGGTGCTGTGTATGAAGGCGTGACAGACGCTGGTGCAGGTATGGTATCGCCGGCCGACCACGTCGCTGACGGCGTTGATGGCGAACGCATCGCTAAAATCCGGCCCGGCGGGGATGCCATGGCCGAGGGTGCAGAGATTATCCGTGGCCGGTTTTTGCGCTGTCGGAGTTGTCTTATGTTGCTCGATTCGACCTCACCTCCGAAGTGACTAACCGCACAGTACAACGACCAGTACGCTACAACACCGGCGATTGCAAGATCTTGCAACATTTGCAGGAAGTTGCACCTAGTTGCAAAAACATTCAGGCTTGACAAAGTCCGAGATGAGAGTAGATTTTAGCGAGGTCGAGGAGATCGTTATGCGCACTCGCGCTATAGGATTGGGATTCGGAATGGCATTGTTATTTCTCGCATTGTCGCCCGCCGCGTCTGCCGATTCCTACACTTTTACGACAACTGGATGTTTCGGCTCCTGTCCAAACTCCACAGCATCGTTCTATGATAACAATGTTTTCAATCAGGTTGACGCAACCCTGTCATTTACGGGCGCGACGGCGACGACATCGGGAGGCAGCGTCTCTTTGGGGTCTTTCGCTTTTTCGCTGTTGAACTCAGGCATTTCGACCTATTCTGGGCTCTTCAGTCTTGATGTGCTATTCTCTGCGCCTGCGGGAACGAGCGGCAACCCATTTGAAGCTTTGGTAACTGGCAATGTGTTTTATTCTGCGGGGGGCGTCACGATCACATTGAATCCGCCTTCACAACAGTTTACCGATGCCAGCGGAACTTTCGCTCTAGATTTGACTACCAACCCAATTCAGATTAGTAGTACCAACCCAGACGCCACGGTTTACGGCACTATCGCGACTGTACCTGAGGGATCTGGTTGGAGTATACTTGGTCTAAGCGGAATGGTAATGCTCAGCGCAATCGGAATGAAGAAGAGATTCGCGTAAGGCATCGGGGTTGCTGTTCGAACCGCGTTCTTTTCGAACCGCGTTCTTTTCGAACCGCGTTCTTAATGACCGGCCTCTCGTGACGCAATAGTTTGAAGTAAATGATTTCCCACGGTTCAGTATCCCGCCGCGTCAGCTCCTGCTCAGCCTCCGTGAAGTCCTCCTTCGGCATGTGACAAGCTTTGTGCAACCAGTTCGCACAATCAAAATGCTGCCTGTTCGGCCTTCCCAGCGTGGCTAGCTGGATCCACTTCGCCCAAGCGATCGTCAGCGGTTATGTACCTCGACGGAGCCGAACTCGGGACTGGGCAAGACGATCACGCACTTACTGCGACATTGGCGGCCTTTGACGCTGTTTCTCCGGCTAGGCGGAGCGCCGTTAGACAACAATCTCGTCGAAAGGGCATTGAAGAATTGAAGAGAGCTGTTCTGCACCGGAAGAATGCCTTGTTTTATCGGACGCTGAATGGGGCGGAGGTGTGCGACCTGTTCATGAGCTTGACTCACACTTGTCAGTTGTGCGGCGCCAACTCCTTCGACTACCTGACCGAGTTGCAGCGCCACGCTCAGGAACTGGCGACCAAGCCCGCGGAGCGGATGCAGTGGAACTATCGCGAAACCCTTGAGCAGATCGTCTCCCTCGCACATTCCGCGTAGAGTTATGATGAATCGCACATGGCCGGAACCACCAACCGTCAGTCAAAATCGCTCCCCACGTGGACTAATGTCAAAGCAAAACTCGCCGATTTTGACCGTGCAGGGTTGCTCGACTTGATCCAGAGTCTCTACAGTGCGCATAAGGACAATCAGATTTTTCTCCATTCCCGCTTTGGCCAGAGATGACATGGATTTCCTTCTTTCGAAATACACGCGGACTCAGCGCTGATCGTCCTTGAATCACTGGTCGCTTTTGTACCCGGATTATGCAGGCTTGCCGAAAACACACGTTTCGCACTCGCGTCCAACAGCGGGGTGACTGCGTTGTCGCGCCGGCGACATGAAGCAGGCAGAGGCATCCGCCGCCGAGTACAAAATTCCTTACGCTTTTGACTCTGGCGCGGAGCTTTGCCGCTCTTCGGAGGTTGATGCCATTTTCGTCGCGACGACCGACTGCTGGCACTTAAAAGATGTTCTGCTAGCGATTGAAAGCGGCAAGCCGGTGCTGTGCGAAAAGCCAATGGGCATGAATGCTGGCGAGTGCTGTCAGATGGTGGAAGCGGCTCGTCAGGCGAAACTGTTGCTTGGTGTCGCCCAGGTCTTTCGTTTCGAACGCAGCGAGGTTGCGTGAGCGTGTCGCTGCGGGGCAGGTGGGCAGGCCGGTTTTTGGACGGGCAGAGTTTTCTTACGCTGCTCGCACGCACGCTCGCGAGTGGCTAACCGACGGCAAGATAGCAGCGGACGGTCCCATCGCCGATGTTGGAGTGCATTGTATCGACGCGCTGCGCTACATCCTGAGTGATGAGGTCGTCCGCGTAACCGCCAGCGGGATGTCGGACCAAGACTCTGGAGGGGCGGAGGCCGCGGCTGTTCTGTCACTCGAGTTTGCGCGTGGGACCCTGCGCGTGCAGAATACCGCACACCGCTGGAAATCGTAGGTGAAAGCGGGGTACTGCGCGCGGAAAATGCATTCACTGTTGAACAGCCGATTGAAATCGAACTTCGCCGCGGTGGCGGCATCATCGAGAAAGAAATTGTGTCGAATGCGGATGCGTATGCGCGCCAGGTGGACAAGTTCTCGGCGGCGATCGAAGGTAACGCCGAATTCCCAGTTCCCGGCGAAGAAGGCTGGCAGAATCAGGAAGTCATGGATGTGGCCTATCGCAGCTTGAAGAGTGGAAAGGCCGAATCAGTGACGCTCATCGAGAAGACGCACTAAGAGGCGATGTAGAGGAAGACCATTCGAGAGACGCGTTCGCCAGAGATCACCGGAATGCAAGCGCCGGCCAATTTGCCGACTCGGGTTACATTTAGCAGTGCTCGATACGCGGGTCTCGCGTTTTGGTGTGATGGATGCGTATACTCAGGGTCAGGTCCTGCGTTCAGGGAGAAGCCCAAGCCAAATGGTCGATTATTGCCGGCTCTTCGTCTTCAACCGTGGCCTGCTCGATTCCGTCGTTGGCCCGGGGTGCATCCTCGAACGGGAAACTCTCGCGAAGGCTGGCTCATGACCTATCGCCATGACAAGTTCTTATATGCTCTGGACATGTATCGCGAATACCACTACCTGAATAAACTTTGGGCGAGAAAGCAAACCCCGTGGAAAGTATGGTCGGAATGAATTTTTGGCGAGATCGTTCGGTCTTTGTCACCGGCGCCACAGGACTGCTCGGATCGTGGCTCGTCTCGCAACTCCTCGATGCCGACTCCAGGGTTGTTTGCCTGGTGCGCGACTTGGTTCCGAAAAGCGAACGTGTGCGAAACCGTCGCATCGAGCAAGTCAATACCGTGAGCGGCGATATTACCGACCTGGATCTGCTCGAGCGCGTGCTCGGCGAGTACGAAGTCGACGTTGTCCTTCACGTAGCAGCCCAAGCGATCGTCGGCACCGCCAATCTCGAACCGGTCTCAACTTTCTCCACCAACATCCAGGGCACCTGGAATCTGCTGGAGGCTTGTCGCCGGTCTACCAAAGTATCGTCGATTGTGGTGGCGTCCTCCGACAAGGCATACGGCGATCAACAGCATCTACCCTATACCGAAGCGATGCCGCTGCTCGGCCGTCATCCCTATGACGTCAGCAAGGCCTGCGGCGACATGATCGCGCAGGCCTACGCCGCTAGCTACAACATGCCGGTCGCGGTCACCCGTTGCGGGAATTTCTACGGCGGGGGCGATTTGAACTGGAATCGCGTGGTCCCGGCACGATTCGCTCCGTCATTCGTGGAGAGCGACCGATCATACGCTCCGACGGCAATTTCGTCCGCGACTATATCTATATCGAAGATGCTGCCGCCGCTTTCATGCTGCTCGCCGAGCGCCTCGCTTGGGATACCGCACTTTACGGCCAAGCTTTTAACTTCTCCTATGAAGTTCAGCTCAGCGTGCTCGACATGGTTGAACTGATCTTGCGGAAGATGGGTTCCTCTCTTCGTCCCGAAGTGCTCCACCAAGCAAGCAACGAAATTCGTCATCAGTTTCTGAGCGTCGAGCGTGCCCGCACGGTTCTCAATTGGCGACCGCGATTCACGCTCGAGTCCGGCCTTGATCGCACGCTTACCTGGTACCGCGAGTTTCTGGCCGCCGCCACTGCGATGACCCAGGCCAGAGGATAACGTCCGACTTCAGTCTAACGAGTCTAACGGACTAACCCGTCCGTGTGTGACGCCGCGGCGCCCTTTCGCGAACGACTTATTCTATCGCGCTTTGGTGTAGACGGAGCCAGGGTGGAGGAACTCGCTATCAATTCGGTTCACGGCACGAAGTTTAAGTTTTGCCTCGCCGGTTACCAGTCCTTTCGGACTCGTTCTTGAAGCGGGGTTCGGAGTGATGGTGCCTCGTTATTGGAGTCGGTGCCCGGTTGATCACGCGTGCTCGCACGCTCCCTGTCGCCGCATGGAATCAACACAACTCGATAGTTAACGCATGGCGCGAAGCAGAAGCGAGGCGCTCATCACGCGTTAGAAATGCAGCACCTAGTTTTTCGGCAAGCACCACGTAGGCCACATCGTATGCAGAAAGATTGTGACGGAGTTGCCAAATCTGATGCAGCAGCACGAAGTGTGGATAGCGATTGATCCGGAGGTCCAGCAAATCGCGAATGTCCTCTCCCGCTCGTTGTGCTGGGACCGCTTCTTCCCGTACCAGACGCCGCAGTACCTGCGCCACTTCCAGATCTACGAGGTGAGGGGCATGTAGTGATTCGTTATGCGAACAAATTCGCTTCTCAATGCGCTGTCCCGCAGATGTCTGAAGAAGCCAATCAATTGCGGCGGACGCATCGAGGACGATCACCGTAACTCTCGTTCTTCTCGTACCAAGCGAGCGGTATCGATCTCAACCGCAACTGGCTTACGGTTATGCAGACGCTGATGCAGCTCTGCGAGCGTTGGCCGCTCCGCGATTTCTTTGATCTCCCCCATTACGAAGCTGAGTCATCTTTGACATGCTTTCACCATACTTCCATGTGTTCCACATGTCAAATCAAGGAGGCCGAAGATCTTAGTTTCGGCACAGCGAAGCCAAGAAGTTGCTCGTTTTCAATGAATGCTCGGCGTCCTGGGGTATACGCGCTGACTTAGCTCCTCGCCTCGGTTCGAGCCCCGATGCTAGTCCGATTAGTCATACGACACGAACGCCCAGGCTGCAAGCAAGGCGAGTCAAATTCGCACCAATGCCGCTGGTCAAAAGCTCCGGGCAAATACCCTAGCGTCTGGCTTCGATGAAGGGATGGACGTTGTGCCTAACGAATCGGCGATTTTTAGGCCCGAAGCGGTATGGAAGCAGTGCACTAGCCAACGGTCGGCCCGCGTTACACTTTAATCCGCAGTTCGTTGCAGCGCCCATCGAAGACATAAATAGGTATTTTTCAGGGGGAGCAGACGTCGTAATCAATACCAGTGCAACAACTTCAGGCCGGGCTGAGCGGCCCCCAAGAGGTGAAGTCGAACTGTTAGAACGTAGCGCCCAGGCGGAGGAAATAGCTTCTTGGCGGGGCGAGAGCTGTACCGGAGAAGAGTCCGGCGAAGTCCAAGACGTTAAGTCGATTATTCAGATTTTCGAGGTCGGCTTGCAGCCGCA
>CAWCVQ010000014.1:0-80477 GCA_963799025.1 uncultured Acidobacteriaceae bacterium
GGCGTGTTGCTTCACGTAAATCTTCTGCTCGAACTCCATCCCGTCGCGCATCTCCATAAACTCATGCGTGTATCGGGCATAGCAGTACCGGCATCCGAATTCGCAGCCGCGATATGGATTGATCGTCCAGGTGAAAGGCATTTGACGGTTGCTGACGCAGCGGTTCAGTAGCGACTTGGACGGAAGCGTGAAGTATTCCACGTTGTGCCCTTCGCGCAAGGATTCGCCCTCGGACGCGAGGCGCGCAATACCGACCAGCCGGGGCTTATCGGGAAGAGGGAGCAAGGGCAAGGAAGACATAGGGTATTCGCCGTTTGTTCGCCTATATTAGGGGGTGCGGGCGGCGCTGTCAATCAGGGATTCTGCCCCTATTTTGTTGCCCTTCGTTCGGGCTCGGGCGTGCGACGGCCAACTTGCTCTGACAAGCGCTTTAACGCTCCAGCATTTTGCGATCCCATTTCCCCAGATCGGCTGCGGCATCATAGGTGAGTTGGAGGAATTCCATCACCGCCGCTTTCGGAGAATCGGCGGCTCGCACTTCGTCATACATCAGAAGAAACTCTTTCATTTGCGGATGGTAAAAGGCCGCTCGCGGGCGAACCTTCCGTTCCGCGAAGCCGGGCGGTTCAGGTGCAGCATAAGAATAAAAAGCTGGCCCGGCGATATCGCCGCCTCCGGGCCAGAATCCGGCGCTGCTTACTTCGTGAGAATAGGCTTCGCGAGTCATGGAATCGGCTCCCGGACGTTCGGGCGCCCTTCGACCTGAGAAACGCGTCACCGCCAGATCGAAGCTTCCCCAGAAAAAGTGAACAGGACTAGCCTTGCCCAAAAATCCAGCCCGGAATTCCTTCAAAACCTGATCGACCCATGCCAGGATGCGCCAGAATTTCTTCACGGCCTCCCCATCGTAGGCCGCATGAACCTGGTCTTTCTCAAATGGGATAGGATCGGGAATCTCGCACGGGGTCGTCCAGATCTTCACCGTCACACCAAGATCGGAGAGTGCGGCCATGAACTGCTTGTAAAACTCAGCGACGCTTTGCGGCTTGAGCGCGATTGCGGCAGCGCGGCCTTCGCTGGTTTCGAGCAAAAGCTTATGGTCGATGAAATCGAAACGGACCTCGATAGTCCCCGAGACTGTTTCCTGCCTTGTCCCGGGCCGGCGGGGCATCGCCGAAGTCGTCATTCCCCGCGCCGTCAAGTAGAAAGGGACGTTCCACCAATGATTCACAAGCGGACACAAATTCAGCCGCACTTTCCCCACAATCTGCGTCCACATGTGCACGGTGGCGAGAGTGTCTTTCCAGCTTGCGAGAGGCAATGCGGGCAGCAGATCCTGATCCTTTGCGGTGTTCGATTTCATGGTTCACCCGTCGCTATCGCAAGAGCCCGTAGACTTCGACTTCGCCTCTGGCGCCGAAGTATACGCGTCCGTTGACTACTACTGGGATAACGAACCGCGTAGCGATGGCGGCGCGGTCGCGCTGGCTGTTCTGCTCGGAGGTGTAGATCGGCTGGCGAATATCTTTCGCATCGTACGCGTAGAGTACCGCAGGTTTGTTATCGGGACCATTCCATGTCTTAGTCGCGATTACCCAGACGATTGCATTTTTATCGCCGTCGGCGGAGACGGAAGGCGTGGCGCCGGGATTTTCAAATTTCTTTCCCGAGGAGTTATTCAGTGCGAGTTCACCGTTCCGGATGGCGTAATCGCTAAGATAGTCGTCGCTGGCGGCAAAGTATGTGTGGCCATTCCAGTATGCCATCGCGCCGTACCCGCCACCGCGCGTATGGATCGTCTGTACGACGGCGTCGGTGTTCAGTTGGAATTTCCCCATGTGATCGCGATCGATCACATAGATCATGGAGCCCTTGGTGGGTTGCAGCAACAAGTGGCGATGCGGTCCGGGCTGTTCAGGCAGCAGCGTCGGACCGCTGGAGCCCAGGTCGGCGTCCGCACTGCTCATCTGGGCTTGATCATGGGGCGTGAAGTAGTCACGGACGGTGAGCGACGAGCCATCCAGCCCGAGCTTAAGGACGGTGTCGCCGTAATCGCGCCCGCCGGAGGCGGCGTTGAAAGTTCCGTTGCCGGTGGGCACATAGATATTTCCGAAGGCGTCAGCAGCCGGGCCGGTGTCGCTGGCCCAGATGCCGCCTTCGCTGCCATTCGGCGTGACATTCAATACCGCTTTTTGCGCGAGCGTCTGCGGATCATAGGCCATGACCCAGCCGTGATATGGATCCACGTCGCAGGAGGACGCCCAGGTCAAATAAAGAGCGCCGTTTGCGAGCAGAAGCGCGGCGCGCGGATTTTCGCGCCGGGGATGGAAGGCGACTTGTCCATTGACCGAGCCCGCGCCTTTACCGGGAACTGAAGCGGAGGTTATTTTGGGGCCACTAAACTTCTCCACGCCGGTAGTGATGGCGAGCGCGTGCAGATGCTGAAAATATTCATCGTCGCCCACAGCGTGGCGAATCTTGGTGCGAGCCAGCACATAGAGTGTGCCGCTGGGAAGATCAATTACCGGAGTGGACGTGATGCCGACTTCGGGTCGAATGAATGGACACTGCGCGTCATCTTCGGAGACGGGAACCGAGCCGCGCCCTTTGTCGAGCAGGCTGACCTGCCACAGCGGCGGATCGCCGGGACGAATTACATCGAACGCGTAAACGCTGTCATGCTCGGTAGCGACGAAGAGAACGTCGTGTCTCCCTTTGCCGGGAATCTCGACCGAGGGAATGAATAACGGCTGCGCGTAGACCGCGCCGTCGACTTTGAACGCTCCCACCTTACCGAATTGCTTTGCGTTGACGTTCTGCGGAGTTAATGTCTTCTCGATGAGAGTTGCGCCGGTGCGTGAGTTGTCATATTGGGAAGTCGTCACTTGCCCAACCACCGACATCGCGAACTGGGCGAAAGTAACTAACACAAAACAATTTTTAAGCCGCCTCATGAGAAACTCGCTATTGCTTTTCTGCCGTCGCCTCCGCAGGCTTGGCGAAAAGTTTGGGATCGAGCTGTGGATTGACTTCGATCTTCTTGACATCTGCGCTGCTGGTTTCTTTCCCGGCCTGCTTGTTTTGATGTTTGTAGGGAATGGTCAAGCCGTCGGCGGCGCGCCAGTCGGCGAGATTGGTTTCACCTTCGAAGGGACCTGATTGTCCCATGGCCTTATATTGTTCGCGGAGAACGTAACCGGTCTTGGGATCGATATACCAGCGAACCCACGGAATGGCCCCGCCGATGTCGAGAATGGCTGCATCAACGTCGCCGATTTTTTCCCTGCCCGCGGCGGTGAATGTGAACGATGGATCTCCGGCGTGCTGCGCCACGTAGACGAGATCGTGTTGCAGTTGAGAGAGCATCTCGGTCTTTTGCGCCGGTGGCATGCTGCGCGACCCCATACCGGCCATCGACATGAACGCCGCGTCAGGAGACACCACGATGGTCAGCTTTCCCTGCGGCGTTTCTACGTCAACATGCATCCGATCCGGAAAGGCCAGGAACACGTCCACCGGGGAAGGTGGGCCGCCGGAATCGCTCTCCGCAATATTGACATGCATGGTTTTGATGGATTGCAGCTTGGGCAGGCCACCCATGGCGCTAGCGACCTTCGCGGCCAGGGCTTTGCCCTCGGGATTGGAGGCCGCGGGCTTGCCGTTTTCTCCGACTTGTTCTTTCTCAGCGGGCGGAGGCGGAATGGTGATGTCGATGTTCTTTACCGGACCGAGCGAAGATAGCGGCTTATCGAATTCCTTCGTGTTGCCTACCACCAGCACGGCCATTTGATCGCGGTGCAGATATTTGCCGGCCACACGATTGACGTCGGCGGCCGCTACTTTCTTGACTTCCGCCTGATATTTGTCGAGCCAGTCGGGAGGATACCCGTAATATTCATAGGTCATGCGCTCCGCAAGAATTTTGTCAGGCGAGTCGAGACGAAAGACGAAAGCATTGAGAATCTCGTCTTTCGCGTGCTGAATCTCGTCGTCCGTGATGGGCTGCTTCGAGAGATTGTCGATGTCTTCCGTAGCCGCCTCAATCGCTTCAATCGTGGTCTGACTCTTGGTGCCAATTGAAACCTGCAAAATTCCGGGATGGCCGAAGTTGGTGCCGACGCCGCCGCCAACGCTGTAGGCGAGTCCGCGCTTGGTGCGAATGTCGTTGAACAGCCGCGACGAAAATCCTCCGCCGAAAGCCTCGTTGAACACGCTGATGGCGTAATAGTCCGGATTGTCGCGCGTGGTCCCCAGTCCCACCATGTGGATGCTGCTTTGATTCACGTCTTCTTTAGCGATCAGGTAATTGCCGGGAGAGACGGGCTGGTATTGAATTTGATTTTTCGGGATGGCCGGACCTTTGGGCCACGCGTCGAATGCGGCGTGCAACTTGGATTCCATCGCGGCGGAATCGAAGTCCCCACTGATACCGAGAATAATGTTGTTGGGATGGACGTACTTGCCGTGCCAGTCGATCAGATCTTGTCGCGTTACCGCGGCTACGGTCGCGTATTCGCCCTGGCGGGCGTAGGGATTGTCGGCACCGTAGGCCAACTTCAGGGTCTCGCGGCGAGCGATTTCCCCAATTTCGTCGTTGCGTCGCGAGATGGCGTCGAATAATTCTTTTTGCGCGATGTCGAGTTTATCGGCGCGGAATTCTGGGTTCTGCAACACGTCGGCGAAAGCTTTGAATACATCGTCGAGGTCGCCCTTCAGGCATGACCAACTGATGGTGGTGGAGTCCGGGCCGCCGCCAGTTTCTACTTTCGCCGCGCGAACTTCGAGGAAGTCGTCGAGCTGATCGCCGGTCTGCTTTTTTGTTCCGCCAGTACGCCAGACTTCACCGTAGATGTCGACCAAGCCAACCTTCGTTGCGGGTTCATTCACCGAGCCGCCGCGGATTCGTGCCGTGCCGTCGATGAGCGGCAGTTCATGATCTTCTTGGAGGAAAATCACCATGCCGTTCTTGAGTTCGATTCGCTTGGGCTGTGGCGGTTTGAAAGCGGGCAGCGGCGGGATCTGGATCTCCTGCCAAGTTGCGGCCTGAGCGGAGGCTTGAGGAATGGTTGTGACGATAGAGAGAAAAATCGCCGCGACCGCCATAATCATCGTAAGCAAAGGAAACTTTGCAAGCAGAGGAACCTTCCTCATTGCACACCTCCCTGATCGGCCGCGCCATTGGAGGAGTGGTCACCCGGAGATGATTCGCCTCGGCCCGTGGTTTCGATTTCACCGACCGTGCGATTGGTGTCGACGAACACTTGATTCGCGATCCGGCGAATGTCGGCCTTGGTCACCTGGTCGATGCGGTCTACCGAGCGGAACAACTCGCGCCAGTCGCCGTAACGAGTTTGATAGGTTGCAAGTTGCGTCGCCAGACCCTCATTGTCCGCGAGGCCGCGAATCAGATTGGCTTTGGAGCGGGTCTTGATCATCTTCAATTCGTCGTCGGTGATGTCTTCTTTCTTCAGCTTCCCGATCTCTGCATGGATGGCGTCAGCCATTTCCTGGTTGGTGTGTCCGGGCAACGGTACAGCGTAGAAGGCGAACAAGTGCGGGTACTTGGTGCCGGGCATACCGGTAAATCCCGCCGAGTACGATGCGATTTTCTTGTCGCGTACCAGAGCACGATAAAGACGGGAAGTGCGGCCCTCCGACATCAGATCGGTAATCGCGTCGAACACGGCATCGTCTTTGCTGCGATAATCGGGCCGATGGTAACCCTCCAGATAAAGCGGTTGCGAAGGATCTTTCAATACCACCCTGCGCTCAGAGTTTTGTGGCGGCTCGGTGGTTGTGGTCTCGTCGGGCTGGGGTCGCGCGGGCAGGCGGCCGAAATATTTTTCGAGAATGGGCATCGCCTGCGTGGCTTTTAAATCCCCGGCTACCGCGACCACCATGTTTGCGGGCACATAATATTCGTCGAAGAATTTCTGCGCCTCGGTGGCGGAGAAAGAGTTCAGATCGGCCATCCAGCCCACGGTCGGCCGATGATACGGGTGAGCTTCAAACGCGGCGGCCGTGAACTGCTCGACCAGGCGCCCGGTAGGGTTGCTGTCCGTGCGCATGCGGCGCTCTTCGATAACGACATTGCGCTCTTTATAAAACTCCCGCATCACGGGATGCAGGAACCGTTCAGATTCGAGGTAGGCCCAGAGTTCGAGGCGATTTTCCGGCAAAGAGTAGTGATAACCGGTCTCGTCGTAGCTAGTGAAGGCATTCATGTCCTCGCCGCCATTTTGCTCGACGAGCTTGCCGAAGGCGTTGCCCACGACATACTTATCGGCCTCGGCGATCGCATCTTTCCACGCTTTCTCGAACTGCTTCAACTTCCCTTCATCGCGGCCCACTGTCTGGTCGCGCTCGGCAATGTAAGCGATATAGGCAACTTCGACCTTTTCCAGGGCAACCTTTTCGGCAGCGTAGTTGGTGGTGCCGATCTTGTCGGTGCCCTTGAACGCCATATGCTCGAACATGTGGGCGAGCCCGGTTGCCCGTAACGGATCCTGAGCGGAACCCGCGTCCACCAGAGTAAAAAAGGAGAAAACAGGAGCCTCCGGGCGCTCGCAGATCATCAGCGTGAGCCCGTTTGAGAGCTTCTTGACCGTGATGCGCTTTTCAAAAGACGTGACATCTTGTGCCAGAGCGAAGGCCGATGGCAAAAAGAAGACCAGAAGGAAGACCAGGGTAAGCTTTATACGGTGTTTCATCGGACCTCCGAAGACTGCACGAGTATCTTCCTCAACAGACATTTGTTGGACGGAGCAACCGGGCAGAAGTTTGAAAGTACGTGGCCGGAAGCGAAGTTGTCAAACCGGGCTTGGCCTGAAGTCAGTCTAATCGGGATTTAAGGCGGGGGTTTAAGAACAACGCTGTATTTTGCGCGCCGCGGTATTTCGGGCACAATAGCACGCGGAGATCATGTGACTGATTCGACCGTCGAGATTCAGGGCAAGTATCTGAAGCTGACGAACCTAGAGAAGGTGCTTTATCCGGCCACGGGGTTCACTAAGCAGCAGGTCATCGATTATTACGTGCGGATCGCGCCTGCCATCATCCCGCATCTGGCCGGACGCGCGCTCACACGAAAGCGTTATCCCGATGGCGTAGACGGCGAACCGTTCTTCGAGAAGAACGCTCCCAAGTACCGCCCGGACTGGGTTAAGACGGCTCCGATCTGGAGCGAGGGGAACCATCGCACGGTGCACTACGTTCTGGCGAATGACCTGCCGACACTGGTCTGGTTGGCCAATCTCGCGGCACTCGAGTTGCATCCGTCATTGGCTCTGGCCAAGGACATCACTTGTCCCACGGAGATGGTGTTCGACCTCGATCCCGGGCCCCCGGCGAACATTGTGCAATGCTGCCAGGTAGGATTATGGCTGCGCGAGATCTTCGAGCACTTCAACTTGCAAAGTTTCCCCAAGACCTCCGGTTCGAAGGGGCTGCAACTTTACGTTCCGCTGAACACGCCGACGAATTACGATGCCACCAAAACGTTTGCCCGCGCTCTGGCGCAGTTGTTGGAACAAGACCATCCCGAGATGGTCGTTTCCGATATGAAGAAGTCGCTCCGCACCGGCAAAGTGTTCGTTGATTGGAGTCAGAACGACGAGCACAAGACAACAGTCGCCGTCTATTCGCTGCGCGCACGAGAGCACCCCACAGTGTCAACCCCCGTAACTTGGGACGACGTGGAACGGACTTTCAAGAAGAAGGATGCCAGCTTGCTTGTATACGAAGCCCCGCAGGTGGTTTCGCGCTTTGAGAAAATCGGCGATCTGTTTGCTCCTGTGATCACCTTGAAGCAGCGACTGCCAGATTTCAGATCCCTTACAAAGACCGTGGCAAACAAACCCGAACGCGTCGGTATCGCCGCCGAGCCCGACAAGCACGACTCACCACCCCGGAAAGTAGTCCGGAAGAAAAAATCCGCCGCAAAGAAGTCCATCCCAAAAAAGTTACGCAAGATATAATCCCGCTTTGTGTGGCGCGGGCGCCCCCCGCGTGGTAAGCGAGAAAGCTTCGCCGCTCGAGTGCTCTTATGCCGCAACTTTTCGTCGGAACCTCGGGGTGGGCTTATCCAACCTGGAAGCCCGATTTTTATCCGCAAAAGCTGGCACAAAGAAAATTCCTGAATCACTACGCGACGCAACTCAATACCGTCGAAGTGAATTTTACTTTCCGCCAACTGGTCAGAGAATCGACCATCCAGAACTGGCTGCAAGATACGCCCGCGCGCTTTCGTTTCGGCGTAAAGGCCCATCAGGTCATCACTCACATCAAGCGGCTCAAAGGGACGGAAGACTTCATCCCGCGATTTTTGGAGACTATCGAGCCCTTGGCCGCCTCGGGAAAGCTGGGCCCGGTGTTGTTCCAGCTTCCGCCGAATCTAAAAGCGGACGTGGCATTGCTGAGAGACTTTCTCGCGATTCTACCGCGCAGTGTTCCCGCCGCGTTTGAGTTCCGGCATGCGTCCTGGTTCAGCGACGCGACTTGGGATTTGCTGAAGTCGGCCAATGTGGCGTTGTGCGTAGCCGAGACGGAAACAATGACCACGCCAGAAGTGGCGACCGGCGCGTTCATCTATTACCGATTTCGCAAGCCGAGCTACACGGAGGAGGAACGGCGATCCATGATTGACCGCATTGGGCAACATATCGCCGCGGGACGCGACGTCTTTGCGTACTTCAAGCATGAAGAAACGCCGGAAGGCGCGCTCTATGCGGTCAATTTGCTGCGAGCCGTAAACCCGACGTGATCACAGCCGCATCTGCCTAATCACTTTCCCATGCCTTCGATAGCTGTCAGACTGAATCTCTTCTCTGCTATGACTTCCGAGGCGAACTCGCGTGTGCTATCGGACTTTCTCAATTACCTGCGTATTGAGAAGGGACTGGCGCGACTAACGATCAGCGCTTATAGCACTGACATACTTCAATTCGCCGAATTCCTGGAAAAACGAAAGCGGCTCCTGTTCACCGCGCGCCGCGACGATGTGCGAGAATTTCTGCAGCAGCTTTTTTCTCATCAAGTAGACGCGCGAAGCGTGGGACGGAAGCTTTCCGCGCTGCGCCACCTCTATCGCTATCTGCTGCTCGATAAGAAAATCGATTACGATCCAACCTTGAATATTGAATCGCCGCGCCAGTGGAAAGTATTGCCGAAATCGCTGGCGCGTGATGAAGTCGATTCGACACTGGCCTCTCCGTTTGCGCGGCTAGCGGGAAATCGTAATTCGAAGGATGCGGCAGCCCTGGCGGCTCGCGATCGGGCCATGCTGGAACTTCTCTACGCAGGAGCGCTTCGAGTTTCGGAGATGGTGAATGCCACCCTGGAAGATTTGAAGCTGGAATCCGGGTACATGATCGTGCGCGGCAAGGGAGAGAAGGAACGCATCGTACCGCTGGGCAGACCGGCACAGGACGCGCTTGCGGAATATCTAGCGCAGGGGCGTCCTGCGCTAATCGAGAGGCGGGCGTCGAAAACACCCCACCCTTCGACAGGCTCAGGGCAAGCCTTCTCGCAAAAGACGCGAGAAATGGGACACCCAAGCCCGATTATCAAGGGTCTGAATTCTCCAGTTCTGTTTATCGCCCGGGGCGGTAGAAAATTAACCCGGCAGCGGGTGTGGCAGATGGTCGGCGCCGCGTCGGTTGCTTCCGGACGGCACGCGTCACCGCACATGATGCGGCACTCTTGCGCCACCCACATGGTGGAGAACGGGGCGGATCTTCGCACTGTGCAGACCATTTTGGGCCACGCAGACATTTCAACCACGCAGGTATACACGCATGTAGCAATGGACCGGTTAAGGACCGTGTATCGGGCGCATCATCCGAGGGCGAAGGCAAGGCGAGGCAATTGTTGATTGTTGATTGGAAATCATCGCAAGCGTTTCTTGGTGAGCTTTTCAATCAACAATCAAAAATCAACAATGACCAAGGCGCGCACCATCGTCGAGAAAGCAGTAGCAGATTTTCTCAGCAACCTGGGCGAGCGCAACGCCTCGCCGCACACCATCAAAGCGTATCGCGGAGATCTAGTGAACTTCGCTGCGTACGCGGGTTCGCGGGGATGGAAATCGCTCGACCACATCGCGATTCGCGGATTTCTCGCGCAGCTTTACGAAAAAGGTTTGGGCAAGACTTCCGTGGCGCGATCCCTGGCGGCGGTGAGATCTCTCTATCGCTGGCTCGCGCGGGAGGGCGTGGTCGAACAGAATCCCGCAAAACTTGTGGCGACACCCAAGCTGGCCAAGAGACTTCCGCGCGTCCCGACCATTGAAGAGATGAACTCTGTGCTCGACTCGCAAATGCCGGCAACGGCATCTTTTCCCGAGCGCGACCGACTGATGCTCGAACTGCTCTATGGATGCGGCGTCCGCAACTCGGAGCTGATCGGAATCAATCTCGACGACATTCGCCTGAGCGCCGAAGCAATTCTGATTCGTGGTAAGGGAAAGAAAGAACGCTACGTTGCGTTCGGCGATTCGGTAAAGAGCGCTCTGGCAGCTTATCTTCCGGCGCGACAGGCGGCTCTGGCAGAAACCCGCAAGAACACGTCAGCGCTGCTCATCAATCAGCGCGGCGGTCGGTTGACCACCCGCAGCGTAGGCCGCATCATCAAAAAAATCGCCGTTGCGAACGGCCTTTCGCCGGACGTACATCCCCACACCCTACGCCATGCCTTTGGCACGCACATGTTGGAAGAAGGCGCCGACCTGCGCGCTATTCAGGAATTACTCGGCCACGAGCGTCTTGCCACTACGCAGCGCTATACGCAACTCTCCATGAAGCACGTTCTTCACGTTTACGATCAAACGCATCCTCGCGCGAAATAGCAGCCTTTCCGGCACCTGTTACCACAGTAATTTGGTTGTTTTCGACTCGCGAGTCGAAAATGCTGAAAGAACGGGAAAGCTACGGCCGAAGTCGCTGTTGTCGATTTCAGGTTCGGTACCTCTACCCGGGGAGGCACTGTGCGCAAAATCAATCCGGAACTCTGGCTGCTGCTGTTTCTAGTGCTGATTGCTGCGATGTTGAATTTTCTGGTCGCCTCGCAGCGGATGGCGTTGGTTTTTTATTTTCTTCCTACACTTTTTTCCGCTTATCACTTCGGACGTCGGCACGCCACGCTCACTGCAGTCGCCAGCGTCGTACTGGTCGTTCTACTCGCGTTCCTGAATCCTGCCATGTTTACCCGGCGCGTTGAACTGCCGTTTGACGCCCGCTGGTTCGACCTGACGCTTTGGGGTGGAGTCCTGATGATCGCCGGTTACGCGACCGGAACGCTCTACGAACGCAATCAGAAAACATTGCGGGAGATGGAAGACGGCTACGATGGGATGCTGGTGATCTTGCAGAATTTCCTGGCCAATCAAAAACATAGCGAGACGCAGGCGTATCGTATTTCAATGTGCGCCACCAAGATTGCCGAAGCGGTAGGATTGGACTCGGGCAGCGTCGAAGACATTCGCACTGCGGCGCTCCTATTCAACATGAAGGAATTGGGAATCCCCAACGAAGTTCTCTGCAAAGCGGCGCAGGTTTCCCAGGAGGATTTGCAACAGGCGATGCGGACTCGCAGCCAGCCAGATACTAAGGCGGGCTCGAGGGGCGGATCATTGCGGCGAGCGATTCCTATTTTTCTCTCGGAGCGACAGTTGCGCCAAACTGGGAGCAAACCTGAGGATGCCTCGTTCGAAGTCCAAGTGCTGCTGCTCGCGGAAGAGTATCAAGCCCTCACGAGTGGAGAAAGAGGCGCAAGCACAAAGATGTCACCCGCGCAGGCAGGGCAAGAAGTGATCAAACGCGCCGGAACCCGCTACGATTCACTCGTGCTCAACGGCTTCACCACTGCCTTCGGCGGACAGGCCACTGGCGCTGGCGCCTGAGGCGCCTGCTTCAAGCTTTCGCAGACCCTCCCACATCGCAACGATGCGTCCTCTCAGATCGGCAGTAAGCTTTTCGTAAGCCTCTTCGGAAGCTTCTGATTCCGGCGGCGGACTAATTGAATCGCCGAACGCCATCTTGAGCGGCGCGAAGCCGCGAAACTTTTGGTTTCGTGGCCACACCCCATGAAACCCTTCAATCGCTACAGGAATGATGGGCACTTGCAAATGAATCGAAAGAATCGCCGCGCCCTTCTTGAAGACTCTAGGTACGCCGTCGATCGAACGCTCCCCTTCGGGGTAGAGCACGAGCGCCATCCCATGCCGCAGACCGAAAGCACCGGCGCGCATCGCCGGAACCAAATTCGCGTCCGGATCGACGACTACAACCTTGATGGATCGCGCCAGGCGGCGCATCACTCCCGTGCCGAAGATTTCGCTGGTCCCCACGGCAAAAGCTCTGAAGAATACTTCTGGCGGCAAAACGCTCGCCAGTATAAGCGGATCGAGATAGCTCTGATGGTTCGACGAAATAATGCACGGCCCAGTTTTGGGGAGTTTGTCAAAGCCCGTCACCTTCAAATGAAAAAGATCGAGCGCGACCACTTGCATCAGTCGCGTCACCAGGTACCAGAACGTGTCGTTGAACCGATTGGAATGGGCTAGCGCACGGATTTCCGGATCGTCAGGCTCTTCAGCCAGGATCGACTTCCATCCCGCGAAAGTGACCCGCGTTCCGGCCCCACCCGCGCCGCTGGCTGCGCTTTGCAATACCGCGTCGACCAGATTGCGGACGGTGTAGATCTCGGTTAGTTGAGACTCTTCAACGTTGCCTCCAAGTTCCTCTTCCAATCGGCTGAGCAACTCGACCCGCTGCATGGAGTCGAAGCCGAGATCAAGATCCAGGTTGAGGCTGGGCCGCAGAGTAGGTGGGACGTTGGACGCGGCCTCGCGGATGATCTTCAAAGCGCGCTCGACGTCGGGCTGATCGAGCCATGCGGTTTCTTCCGCGGTTAACGGTTTCTCCGCCGGCAGGTCCGACTCGTCCGCGACTTTGTTCGATTGATTGGCTCTGACCCGCTTCTCGACCTCAAAACGTTTGATTTTGCGTGTCGTCGTACGGGGCAAGTCTTCCTGCCAGATTTCGTAGCTGCCAATGCGCTTGGTGGAAGCGATTCCGGGCGACATGCCTTCAATATCGAAACGGATGGCTTCCTTTGCGTTGACAATCTTGCGCTGCCGCAGCGTATCGAAGTTTGGAACAATCACGGCGTGCAGGCGATCGCCGCCTTCGCCGGGTTTACCCTCAAGTCCCATCACCGCCATTTCCTTGATGTACGGCGACTTCAGGTAATAAGATTCGATCTCTTCCGGATAGACATTCTTACCGTTGCTGAGAACGATCACTTCTTTCTTGCGCCCGGTCAAGAACAGGTGGCCGTGGGAATCGAAATAGCCGAGATCCCCGGTGAGAAACCATCCGTCGCGCAGAACTGCGACAGTCGCATCGGGACGATTCCAATAGCCTTTCATCACCATCGGACCCCGCACTGCGACCTCGCCAACCGGGGCGGAATCTTCCTGCGGCTGCGGGTCAACAATTTTGCCCTCGACGCCCTTCAGGGCCTTGCCGACCGAGCCAATCTCGTTGTCGTGGGGCGAATTGGCGAAGACCCCCGCGGTCGTTTCTGTCAGGCCGTAAGCCTGCAGCACGTCGATGCCGAGATCGTGGAAAGCTCGCGCAATCCCAGGGTCGAAGCGCGATCCGCCGGTGACCAGGTACCGCATCTTTGGTCCCAGAGTGTCATGCACTTTACGGAATAAGATCGGGCCCGCATTGATTCCGATTTTGCGCAACATGCGATTCATCGCGACCATCCCGGCGAAAATTTTCCGGGCGATCGCTCCTCGCTTCGCAACCTCCTGAGTTAAACGTTCATAAATCAGGTAGAAAAATTGCGGCACGACCGCGAAAGCGGTAATGTTTCGTTCGCTCAAGGCCCGCAACAGTTCAGTGGTGTTGAGCGTTTCCAGATACACCACCCGGGAACCCTTGACCAGAGGGAGCAGCAGATTGGCCATCTGCGCCAGAACGTGAAACAAGGGCAGCACGCCCAACAGCGCGTCCGTCGGGCCGAGATCGACCCAATCGAAGACCGCCTCGACTTCCCCGATGAAATTGGAATGCGTCAACATCACACCTTTGGGATCTGCGGTGGTGCCCGAGGTGTAGAGCAGGGATGCGAGGTCGTCGTCCTTCGACGTAGCCGCTTTGAAGTTGCCCGGGCCGGCATCGAAAATCGCGGGCAGATTGCCGAGCCAACGTTCTGCGGTGGAATGTTCATTCATGCGGTCTGGATCCATCAGGATCAGGCCCAGCTTTAACTCCGTGACCGCAGCGCCTACGAGCGCAAGATGTTTTACATCGCAGAACACGGCGGAGGTTCCGCTGTCCTTCAGAAGCTTGGTAACCTGATCGTCGTGCAAGGCGGTGTCAAGGGGAACGGCTGCGCAACCTGAGGCGATGATTCCCAAATAAGCGGCGACCCAACGCGGATGATTATCGGCAAGAATCGCCAACCGCGACCCGCGATGAAATTTGTTTTCCGTGATCCAGCAGCCTACCGATTCGGCCATGCGGCGCAGTTCGTCATACGTACAGCTTTCGAGGTGATCGTGGCGCTGCAGTTCCAGCGCAACGTTGTCCGGCCAGCGTTGCGCGCACTCGACAAAGCGGTCGTAGAAAGTGGGCATGGGTCGTGGCGAATATACACGAAAAAAAGCGTGGGCCGCAGGAAGAGCGGGTGTTTTCGCGCTTCAAGGAATGGTCCTTACCCGCGCGCCAAGCAGGTTTAGGCCAAACATCTTCAGATTGCCAGGTAGGAAATTTGGCACCAGGAATGAAGCGCGTTTCTCAGGGCTTCTTAGATTGTGGCGGCGGCTGTTCCGCCTTGGCGATGGCTTTGCGGAATTCCTCGACGGCCGTAACGCTGGGCTCGCGCAGAGAGTCCTTGGCGATGTAGCGCCACACCGCCGGAGAATCCAACGGATATTGCCCGTGGCCGCGATACACCTCAAATGTATCTTCGGAGGCGCCGACCTCAGTGCTCATGCGGGGGCCATTTAGCGGCGGTCCCGCTGCCGGATCGCTCAGCGGAGGCGGTTGACCCTGCTGCCCGCCAATCCGAATGCCTCCGTCCGTCGACTGTGCCGTACCCGGCCGTTGATCAATCGGGCCACCCTTGATACTGGGCTGCATCATCTTCCCGCTGCCGGTGCGAACGGCGATCACAAGGTCAGCTTCCTCCCCCGCCATCACCAGGCGGAAGCGGCCCCATTGCATGAGTGCCTTCTCCACGCTGTCGCGGGCGGTGGCATTTGCCATCGGCCGGTCAACCGGTTCGCCCGCATCGGGGCTTATCACGACCAATGCCGTGGTAGCCCTCAATACTTCCTCTGGCAGCGTGGATTTCTTTTTATCTTTCGCGTTCGCGGGGACAACCAAGAGCGCGGTCAAGAGGACGAGCGAAGAGACGCGTGTAGTCATGGCAAGACTCCGTGACCAGCGACTGACGCCGCCATTATACTGTAGGTGCGCCGGGCGTGCTCGGCGCATGCTTCATCATGGGCTTGGCTCGCATCTAATGTGCTAGGCTTTAAAGGTATCTTGGGCGTGCTGCCCCCTGAAGGAATTCCGGTTGATCAATCAGCTACTAGGTAAGGTTTTTGGGACCAAGAACGAACGGGTCGTCAAGTCGTTAATGCCCAAGGTCCGGGCGATCAACGCGCTTGAACCAGAGATGCAGAAGCTCACGGACGCCGAATTGCGCGCCAAGACCGACGAATTCCGTCAGCGCATTCAGGAGCGGTTAGGCCGCTTTGGCGGCGCTAACGGAAACCCGCCGCCGGGAGGCGAAGCAGGTCTCGAATCAGAAGACGAAGATGATCTCGGCCGCATCAAGCGCCTGGAAAAAGAGCAATACGTAGCCCTGCAGGAAGTTCTTGACGAGATTTTGGTGGAAGCCTTCGCCGTGGTCCGCGAGGCCGGTCGCCGGGTGCTCAACATGCGCCACTTCGACGTGCAGTTAATTGGTGGAATGGTGCTGCACCAGGGGACGATCTCAGAGATGAAAACCGGCGAAGGCAAAACGCTGGTAGCGACGCTTCCCGTATATCTCAACGCGGTCAGCGGCCGCGGCGTGCACGTGGTCACGGTCAACGACTACCTCGCCAAACGCGACTCGGAATGGATGGGCAGGCTGTACCGCTTCCTCGGCCTCACGGTCGGAGTAATCGTACACGACTTAGACGATGAAGAACGCCGCGCTGCCTACGCCGCCGACGTCACTTACGGCACCAACAACGAGTTCGGCTTCGACTACCTGCGCGACAACATGAAGTTCGACATCAAGGATTGTGTGCAGCGCGGGCACAATTACGCCATCGTCGACGAAGTCGATTCCATCCTCATCGACGAAGCCCGCACTCCTTTGATTATCTCTGGCGCCAGCGAGGAATCGACCGACAAATATTACAAAGTGAACCGCATTATTCCCAAGCTGGAGAAGGGCGAAGAACTCGAAGTGGCGCCCGGCGAGCCGGCCCAATTGACGGGCGATTTTGTGGTCGACGAGAAGCATCGCAACATCACCGTTACTGACGACGGTTGGGTGAAGGTGGAGGGACTGCTTGGGATCGGAAATATCGCCGATCCGGAGAACTGGCCCCTCAAGCATCACGTCGAGACTGCGATTAAAGCGCACGCGCTGTATCGCAAAGATGTGGAGTACGTGATTAAAGACGGCGAAGTCATCATCGTCGACGAATTTACCGGACGCATGATGCCCGGACGCCGCTGGTCCGACGGCCTGCACCAGGCGATCGAGGCAAAGGAGGGCGTGAAGATCGAGCGCGAGAATCAGACGCTCGCCACCATTACCTTCCAAAATTACTTCCGCATGTTCAAGAAGCTCGCCGGAATGACCGGTACCGCGGAAACCGAAGCGGCCGAGTTCGACAACATCTATAAGCTCGAGGTCGTCGTGATTCCGACCAACATGGAGATGCGGCGCATCGAGAATCCCGACATCGTCTACCGCACCGAGAAGGAGAAATACTTCGCCGCGGCGGACGAAATCCAACAACTCGCTGCTAAAGGCCAACCGGTGCTGGTGGGCACGACTTCAGTCGAGAAATCCGAGCGTCTCTCGGACCTGCTTAAGAAAAAAGGTATTAAGCACGTCGTGCTGAATGCCAAGTTCCACGAGCGCGAAGCTGAAATCGTGGCCCAGGCCGGGCGCAAAGGCATGGTGACGATCGCGACCAACATGGCCGGCCGCGGCACGGATATTTTGCTTGGCGGCAATCCCGAATTCATGGCCAAACAAGAGCTGGTGAAGAAGGGAATCGCCCAGCAATTGCGCGTGGCCCAAGGCAAGATTGAAGGCCCGCAGGAAGATGGCCAGACTTCCATCTTTTATTACAACGGCAATGAATACACAGTCCCAACCGCCGCCTGGACCGACGCTCTCAATCGTTACAAGGCGCAGACGGATGTGGAGCACGATGAAGTGACCGCAGTTGGTGGCCTGCACATTCTAGGCACAGAGCGTCACGAGTCTCGCCGCATCGACAACCAGTTGCGCGGTCGCGCCGGCCGCCAGGGTGATCCCGGCTCTTCGCGTTTCTATCTCGCTCTCGAAGATGATCTGATGCGCATCTTCGCCAAAGAGTGGATCTCGACTCTGCTTCAGAAGCTGGGAATGGAAGAGGGAGTCCCGATCGAATCGAAGATGATCAGCCGGCGCATTGAAACCGCGCAGAAGGCTGTCGAAGGGCAGCACTTCGAATCCCGCAAACACCTGCTCGAATACGACGACGTGATGAACAAGCAGCGCGAGGCGGTCTATGGCCTCCGCCGTCGTCTGCTCGAAGGAACTGATCAGAAAGACCTCATTCTTGAAGATTACGTCTCAGAGATTCTCGCCGAGTTGCTGGAAGAATATTGCCCGGCCAAAGCGCACGCGGCCGATTGGAATATCAAAGGTCTGAAGGATGCGGTGTTCACCCGCTTCGGCGTCGATTTTCTCGCCGAAGGCGTGAAGGCAGATACGCTGAACCGCCAGGAACTCGGCGACGCCATTTTCGAAAAACTGAAAGAACGGTACGACGCCAAGGAAAAACTCATCGGCCCTGACGCGATGCGCCATCACGAGCGCATGATCATGCTGAGCGTGATTGATCAGCAATGGAAAGATCACCTCCTGAGCATGGATCATTTGAAAGAGGGCATCGGCCTGCGCGGCTACGGCCAGCACGATCCGCTGGTCGAGTACAAGAAAGAATCCTTCGACATGTTCGAAGCGATGATGCAGCGCTTCCAGGAAGACACGGTCCGTTATCTCTACCTGATGCAGATCTTGGAGCGTCCGCCGGATGCGGGCGCGGGGGGAGCGCCGCCGAGTACGCTGGTCGGGCAAGGGCCAGGGTCGGGCACGCCCGGTCAGCATGATGGAGATGGCAACGGACGGCGTCCCTCGCGCATGGTCTCAACCTCGGCTGACGAACTGGAAGAAGCCTTCATGCGCCGCAAGCGCCGCGAACTGGAACAGGCCCGCATGGCGGGAGCTGGCGACGCACAGCCGGTACAGCAAGTCGTCCGCGGCCAGGAAAAAGTCGGAAGAAACGATCCCTGCCCCTGCGGCTCCGGCAAAAAATATAAGAAGTGCCACGGGGCCTAAGAAGCCTCGTGTCCCAGGTAGGCCTGCAATGAAAGCCAGGATAGGTGAGACGACGCGTGTAATTGCTGCCGCGACGTTGTTGACGTATTCCGCTGTTCTTCAAGCGTAATCCTCTTCGAACAAAAGCAAGGATAACGACGATCCCACGCCAGACCGCCTGTAACAGCGGCCGATGTTCGCATGGTGCAAAGGGCGAAGAAAATTCCCACTTCGCTGGAGAAGTGGAACCGCTCAGACACGAGAGTCTGCCCGGCAGACGCCAAGACCTTCAGCCTTTACTGCGCATTGGAAAAAGCTACCGATGAGGTGACGGCAACTTTCAACATCGCGGCGCCGCAATGCAGAGGCGCGGTTTGTGATTGATGAAATCGTTCTGAACCGGAATTATGACCATCGCTTGATGGACCACAACAACGATCCCAAGACCACTTTCGCGGATGTGCAGAAGGTTTTCCGATTGTTGCAGCAACGGATCGCGGAGCGGCTGACAAAAGAGTCGCCGAGCAAATAAGAGCTGGACCTGAGCGTTTGCCTACCTGTGTCGCTTTTCTACCGTTTCAAATGTCATCTCTTTCGCGGAACTCTTCGTTTCTTTTCTCCACTCAACAAACAGCGTCGCGTAGTTCTTCGTGATGTAATCTTCACCACTCACGCCGAGCCTGTTCGCCGTTGCGTCAATCCACCGCGATGGGCCTTCGATCTCGCAGAAATTGCCGATCGGCGTTTGATCCACTACCACCTGTCCCTGCTTATCCATCCACTCCGCACGGAATTTTTCGTAGCGAAATGACGGAGCGTACCCCAGCCCTCGCAGAATCGCATCCATCTTCTTGCCGTCGTCAACACCCGTCTCCAGCTCGACCCGGCTGCTGTGCCGGCCTGTTTTGCCGCCGCTTTTATGGGTTAGCTTCCATGACGAACCATACTTTCGCAACCTTAACAGTTCTTTTCGTTTCCGCAGCACTTCGCCCGGCAGATCGTAGAGCGTGTTCATCTCGTGAGTGCGCCGCGTGACCAGCCGAAATCCTGCTGTTCGCAACTTACGGGCGAGTTCGCGCAAGTCCGCAACTCGAAACTTGACTTCAATTTCGCGCTTCATGAAAAGAGTGTATTACGGCTGCGGCGATTCCGGCGCGGAGTAGGCAGCCAAGCCGTGAAATTCGTGGTTGTCCTTTTCCCAATCCACTTCTTGAATCGGGCCGACGACAAAGATCCAACTGACAGCACCGATCCAGACCACGGCCGCGGTAATGAAAAATGCCCAATAGAAGTGGCCGGTGCGGTCGAGCAGAATTCCCGTGAGTGTGGGTGCGACTGCACCGGCGAAATTTCCCGCGAAGTTTTGTACGCCCGTCCAACGGCCCACCATCCGCGGTCCAGCCAGGGTTTGGGTCATCGCCCAGATGTTGCAAGCCGATACACCCATGAAGGCGCCTGCCAGCGCAAGGGTCCACAGAAAAATAGCGTTCGGAGCAACTGCGGACGCCGCCAGAAAAATACCCATGCCGGTGTTTCCTAAGGTCGCCAATGTCTTGCGCACGCGCGTGGGAGAACCGCCGCCCGCGATCCAGCGGTCCGACAGTTTTCCGAAGACGGCAGAGGAAATGGCAAATAGAACGTAAACCAATCCACCTGCCTTCGCCATTTGCGTCATTGACAGATGGCGTTCGCGAATCAGATAGAAGGGCAGCCAGGTCACCAGAAAATACGAAGCGTAATTGAAACTGAATTGGCAGATGCATGTTCCCCACGCAGACCGTTGCCGCAGAATGGCGAGAACTCCGGCTCGCGAACGGGACGAACGCAAAAAAGGTGCACTGCGCGGCATCCATGCCCACCAAGGTACGAGCCACAACAAACCTGCGAGCCCTAGAGTGACAAAGAACGGGCGCCATCCAAACCGCCCTACCAGGTTCCCGCCCAACAGCATGCCGACTGCTGGTCCTAAGGCCAGGCCGGTAATGACCACAGAGTTGGCGAATCCTCGGTTTCTCTCTTTGAAGTGGCTGCCCAGAATCTTCCCATAGGCGGGAAAGGCGACAGATTCTCCAACGCCGAGAACCACGCGGATGGCCAGCAATGCCACAAATCCGTGCAGAACTCCGGTGACTGCCGTAGCTGCGGACCATATGAAGAATCCCAGGGCAAAGACCCACTTCACATCGAAGCGGTCGACCAGCCAGCCGGCGGGAATCTGCAGCAATGCGTAGGTGTAGAAAAAAGCCGAAAGCAGAGTGCCCAGTTGCGACGCGGAAATCCCCAGCTCATCTTTGATCAGCGGCGCGGCGATCGACAAATTGCTTCGGTCGATGTAGTTGATGAGAACCGAAAGGCCAACAAGGAACAGGACTCGGTTCATGTTGGGACCAGTCTGCCGCCCCGCTGGCGACGCGGTTTCCTCGCGACTGGCGGAGAGATTCATCAGAGGCAAAACGCCCCAATTGTACTCTCTTGCTAGAAAGTTCCTGGAAGAGTTCCGCTCTGAGCAGTGCTATTATTCCCGGCAATCAACACAACACTTTGGGGGAAGTATGAGAAATCTGTTCGAGCAAGAGACAGCGGACGAAGTGGTGGCGCGTATCGATAAGCTGCAGCCGGCGACGCAACGGCAGTGGGGAAAGATGGATGTAGCACAAATGATGGCGCACTGCTCGGCCGCGATCGATATGGCCTCGGGCCGCATCAACCCGCCGCGCATCTTAATCGGAAGGTTGTTCGGAACGTTCGTCAAGCCGATCTACACCAACGAGAAGCCACTCTCGCGAAACAGTCCCACTGACAAGACACTGCTTGTCTCGGAGCGGCGGGAGTTTGTACGCGAACAGGAGCTACTCAAGCTAAAGGTTCGGCAATTTTGTGAAGGAGCGGAAGCTAAGTGTACCCGGCATGCGCACCCGTTCTTTGGCACTCTCACCCCGCAAGAGTGGAGCCGCGGAATGTACAAACATTTGGATCATCACTTGAGACAATTCGGCGTCTGAAGGTGGCTTTGAGGAATCAAATTGCTAGGGTTGCGGAGATGTCGCTTTCCAATATCCATTCAGCAATCCCCAGTCGTAATGATTCTGCTTCCAGTCGATTGCCGAACTGTCGCCCCAGTAGATCGAGCCATAGTCGGAGTTCCCCGGTTCCATCTGCATTCGATTCGGACGAAGCAGGGCTTCCCGGCTGTTCAACGAGCGCACTCCTCCACCGGAATGGCACCAGACGCAGCGCTGTAACTCGGGAGGAGCTTCGTTGATAGAAGCCGGAGTGGCAGAGGGCTCAGTACCCTCGATTAGGTCTCCACCTTGCGTCTGAAAAGTGGGAAACTCTCTTTCGTCACGACCGACTGCTCGCAGGCCGCCATTCTTCGCAGAAAACAGCAGCGGACGGGTGAGCTTGATCTCGTAAAAATCCTGTCCGCTGTTCTTGATGGTGTCGGCAAACCTGCCGCTAAAGAAGCGTTCGGCAGTCGCGGTAATTGCGTGATACGTGCGAATTTGCACGCTCTCGGTGATGTTCGAAGTCACCAGGTTGCCTTGATTGTCAAACAGGTTCATGCGGCGTACCAGCGCGACCTGGGTTCCGGCGGGAAACGATGGCAGCGCGGGATTCAACGCAGCTTGATCCGAATTTGTCTCCTGAACCCACGGTTGAGGAAAGTTCCACAGAGCCTGAAAATAATCCATCGTTGCCTTATGTCCGCCTGGCAGTTTTACGAATACCAGGAAACTCGAGCGTCCTGAGAGGTTAAAGATGTGCATTTTTGCCACGCCCAGACCATCAAACTCCGGACTGGGCGTAATGCCGGCCCACGGCCCATGCGGGTCAAACAACTCTGGGGGCAGGAACGGCTGCTCCGGATTCGCTGGGTCATATTCCCTGGCGAACGCTCCTGAGGCCACCGCTTCAGCATAATTGTCCGGCAGGGACTTAACTGCTTCTGGCGTGAGCGCCAGGCGCCAGAGCACTTTCGCCAGCCGGATCTGCAGTTCCTTCTTCTGTTTGGCATACTGAGGCCGATCCCTTGAAGCGAATTGTTCGACGGACCAGTCGAACACTGCCCAGAGATCACGCTGCAACAAGGCATGCTTGATGGGATCGTGAATGAGATTCTCCGCATTCGTTTGTAAGAATTCGTCGAGGACGTGCAGGGCGCGTTCGTGGGATGGCCCAGCCAGCAAGTGCTCGGTAGCCGGCCACAGAAGCGGATCGAGCGAGTCCGCGCCGAACTGAGTTCCGTGATGGTCTTCACGGATCAACAAGGCTGCATAAAGCCGGTTCCAGAGGTGCGAGGGATTCGAATCGTAAATGGTGGTGGATATTTCCGGAGGTGTGGGGGAGGCTGCAAGTTTACAGAAAGCCACCATCAACGCTGTGAGCAGAAGTGAAGTGACGATGCGACGCATCGGCGTCTCCAGGCACGCGAACAATCCACGTCTCGCAAACGAGACATCGGGACCTTACGATTGTTGCAACCCCTTGACAGCGAAAAGTTGCGCCCTGCAGAAGTCAGATAACCGTGAGCCAGGGCAGCCTCGCCCTCAAGCTTAGGTGAACGTCGGCAGCTTCACCAGATCATCCTTTGGCACAGACTCAAGATGCCCTCCGGCTTTCCGCCACGCCGTCAAACCGCCCACAATCACGAACGTGTTAAATCCCTTTTCCCGCAGCAGGTGCGCCACCCGGGCGCTGGTCGCTTCGCGTGCTCAAGTACAGTAAAGATAAATGTCCTTGTCCTTGGGTAGATTCTTGATCTCCTCCTCGAGATTGTTGGGCTCGATGCGGATCGAGCCGGCGATCCGCTCGGAACCAACGTCGTAGTAGCCGTGGCTGCGCACGTCAACGATCAGCACCCGGTTGGCTTCCGTTGAAGCCAGGCGCGCGGCCAGTTCCTGGACTTGCACGCGCGGCATGACGCGATATTTCTTGTATTTACGAAATTGCACGCCGCGATAAATTGCATACCCCACCAGTGCAGCGATGACGATGATTTCCATAGCCCGTCCCGCGGCGTGGAACCCACTCAACGTGGCTGCCAGAAAATCGCGCGAAAGATACCCCACCAGCAAGTAGGTCGTGCTGTACAGCAGAGCTCCAACAAAATCCAAGCGCAAGAATTGCCCGAAGCGCATCTTCATGCTGCCCGCCAGTGGCGCCGCCATGGTGTTGATCCCGGGAATGAATTTAGCAATGATCAGCGTCGCCTTGCCGCGTTTATAAAACGATTCGGCCGAGCGCAGGATGCAGGTTTCGGGATTCATCGAGAGCCGGCACAGGAATCCCAGCAACGCCCATCCCGAGTAACGCCCTAGCCAAAACTGCGCCGAGTCGCCGATCAAAAGCGCGATCATCGATGCGAGAAGAACCGCCGGGCCGTATAAGGTGTGGGACGCGACAGCAGCGCCCGCCGCTACCAATGCGATCGCGGCAGGGAAGGGAAGTCCAAGCGCTTCAGCAAACAGCAAGCCGAATGTCAGGGCATAGCCCTGGCGCGCCATGACGTGGAGCAGGTAGTTCATAAGAAGCAATCAACCCGGACGACGCAAGAATCCTGATCAACCAGAGATTCGATTCGTCGGCGTCAGGAAACGGTTCAGTATAACAATCCAGTAGCCGCTCGTTTCGTGGGGGGTATCCTGATCGGAGCCGTTCTGCAAACGAAGGGAAGAGACAGGTGAGCGAAGTCGAAGGGATCTCGCCGTGCAGGTTATCCCAGGCGCGTGAGCAATTGAACTACACGGGCCGCCAGCGGCTCGGGAATTTGCTTACTTCTCTCTCGCCACCACGAACTCCGGCGCCCAAAGCAATGCCCGCTTGATCTCCGAATCTGGAAAAGTACAAATCGACTTTTGCGCCGATTCCGCATACTGCGCTGCCCCAGCCGTGGCCGCGTCCAGCGATCCGTAACGCTGCAGGATTTCCAGAATTTCACCATGACTCACGCCGTTGAAGGCTCCGTGGCGCAGCACAGTCTCGATTCTGGATCGTTCTTCGGGTGTGCAGCGTTCGACCGCGTGGATCACCGCCATCGTCGCTTTGCCCTCACGCAGGTCGCTGGCCACGGGTTTGCCAAGTATGTCTGCCGACGCGGTCAGGTCGAGAACATCGTCCACAATCTGAAATGCCATGCCGAGGTCGTGCCCGTACTGCCCCAAAGCCGCTTCCTGCTCCGCGGTGGCGCCGCCTAAAATTGCCCCCAGCCGCATGCAAACCGAAAACAGGCAAGCGGTCTTGCGGAAAATGAGGTCGAAGTGCTCGTCCAGCGTGATCAGCTTGCCGAGCTTTTCCATCTGCAGCAGTTCGCCCTCTACCATCTGCTGCGTCAGTTCAATCAGCGTGTCGAGAATGCGAAAGTTTCGTTCCTGCACCGCAATCTTGAACGCCTGCATATAAAGCCAGTCGCCGGCCAGGACGCATTTCGAATTTCCCCACTGGGTATTGGCCGCAGGACGCCCGCGCCGCGTCTTGGCCTCATCGATAATGTCATCATGGACCAGCGTCGCGGTATGAATGATTTCGACCACCGCGCCCAGACGGATCGCGCCTTGCCCACGGTAATGGAGCAGCTTCGCAGAAAGCAGCAACAACGCGGGACGGATTCTCTTGCCGCCGCCCGCCCGCAGATATTCGCCAATCTCGGTAATAGCCTGAACGCCCGATACCGTGTCGCGCCCGAACTCCCCCTCCAGCGCAACGAGATCCTCCCGCAGCAGATCGAATACTTCTTTTCCGTTAATGCTTGCGGTCGCACTCAAGACAAGCAGACCTCGAACCTTGGACTTCAGACTTGAGACCTGAACCTCACCTCAATGCCGATCTGAGGTCCAAGGTCTGCCGTCCGCCTTTAGTTCGTTCTGTAATTCGTAAACTGCAAATCAATTCCGAAATCGTGTTGTTTCAGCAGAGCGATGGTTTCCTGCAAGGTGTCGCGGTCCTTGCTGCTGACCCGCACCAGATCGCCCTGAATCGATGCCTGCGCCTTTTTCTTCGAGTCCTTTACCAGTTTCACGATCTCGCGCGCCTTTTCGATGGCAATGCCTTGCTGCATGGTGACACGGCGCTTCGCCGTTCCCCCCGCTGCCGCCTCCACCGCCCCGTAGGTTAGACCCTTGAGCGAGACTCCACGCTTCACTAACTTTTGCTGCAGAATATCGTTCACGGCCTTCAATTTGTAGTCATCGGCCGAGTGCAACACAATCGCATCCTTTTCCAATTCGATATTCGACTTCGAATCCTTCAGATCGAAACGCGTATGTATCTCCTTGAGCGCCTGCTGGATGGCGTTCGACACCTCGTTCAGATCGATCTTGCTCACGACGTCAAAACTGTTATCGGGCATACATTTCTAATCTTTCTGAAAGAAAGGAATATAACTCCTGAGGGTACCAGAACCGCAGGCTTAGCGGGCCGGAACTTTGCTTTCAATCATTTCAGCCAATTTGAAAAAATTGTAGAAATTGCGGGACGTTTGTTCGCCCATTTCGTCCGTCGACAGCCCGCGTAATTCCGCAAGTTTGCGTGCAGTCTCCTTGACGAAGGCCGGCTCGTTGCGTTTGCCCCGGTGTGGGATCGGCGCCAGATAAGGCGAGTCTGTCTCGATCAGCACGCGATCCAGCGGAATCTCAAGAGCGGCGGCGCGAATCTGCTGTGCCTTGGGAAAGGTCAAGTTGCCGGCGAATGAAATCATGAAGCCCATGTCCAGCGAGCGTTTCGCCTGAGCCAAATTTCCAGTGAAGCAGTGGAGAATTCCGCCATAGCCTTTCGGCGCCCATTCATCTTTGATCAAGCCCAGGCAATCCTCCCATGCATCGTCGCTGCCGTCCGATGGCCGGCAGTGAATCACAATGGGTAGTTTCGCCGCAGCCGCCAGCTCCATCTGTCGATTGAAAACCTGCTTCTGCGTTTCGCGCGGCGAATGATCGTAGTAATAATCCAAACCGATCTCGCCCCACGCGATGACCTTGGGATGCCGCGCCAGTCGCTCCATCTCAGAGTACGCCTGGTCGGAAGCCAATCTCGCTTCGTGCGGATGTATCCCGATGGTCGCGTATATAAAAGGATGCTTGTCTGCAAGCTGAATCCCAGCATCCAGCGCCGGAGGGCCGTCCCCATTGCCAATTGCAACGATAGTTTGTACGCCGGCCTCGCGAGCGCGGGCGATCACATCCTCGCGATCCGAGTCGAACTGCTTCCCGTCGAGATGCGCATGAGAATCTACGAACATCAGACCTCAGACCTTGGACCTCAGGAACCGCGGGAGGAGCTTGGCATCTTTGAGGTGGTAATCGATTTGCCTGCACGCCTCGCGAATGCCCCAAATCGTATCGTGCGCATCTCCAGTGTTTGTTTCGAGTTGATGCTGCAACTGAAGAAGATAGTTATCGTAAATCTCCACCGCAGATTCACGAATGTCGAGCAGCGCAAGAGTGAAAACATCTGCCTGGTCTTCGCTCATGATCCCAATGTGCTTTCAGAAGGTCAATCAGCGCTTCGCGATCTTTGAGCGTAGAAGTTCGCACGCTCGATCCGTCGTCCGATGTCTGAGTCCGAGAACAGCTTTGTTATTTCAGCCGCGCTCCCACCGGCACATCCTCCAGAAAGCTCGCCAGCACCGGCTTTCCGCCCTCCAGCGACGCCGCAACAATCATCCCATTGGATTCCATCCCCCGCAATTTTCGCGGAGCTAGATTGGCCACGATCACGACCTTCCGGCCCACCAACGTCTCGGGCGCGTAGGCTTCGGCGATTCCAGCCAGAACCTGCCGCACCTCCGTACCAATATCGATTTCCAGCCGCAACAGTTTGTCCGCCTTAGGTACCCGCTCGGCTACCTTCACCACACCGACTCGCAATTCGATCTTGGCGAAGTCATCGATGGTAATCTTGCCGCCGTTGACTGTCGTAGGGAGCGCAGACGCCGTGGTAGCCGGCGAAGGTTTCGGCGGTTCCGGTGTGGCAGGAAATTGTGATGCCGAGTCCTTCGATTCTTCGACCGCCGAGGCTCGATTCTGATCTTCCATCTGCTGCATCCTTTCGATAGCGCTCTTGTCCGCGCGGGGGAAGACCGGTCGTACCTCGCCAAGTTTCGTTCCCAGCCGCAGCTGTCCCCAAGCCAGATCGGCAAGCGCAAGTTTCTTGATATCCCCAAGGCCCATTTGCTCCCAGATTTTGGCCGTTGCCTCGGGCATCGCCGGATGCGCCAGCGCCGTAGCGATCCGCAGTGCCTCAGCCGAGGTGTAAAGCACCGTGGCCAGCCGCGCCCGGCTCACATCATCCTGCCTCTCGCCCAGCGACCACGGCTCATTCTCGACGATGTACTTGTCGACCGCCGCCACTAGTCCCCACGCGGCTTCCAGCGCGCGCGAAAATTGGAACTGATCGAACAGCGTGCCGAATTCGCGAATCGTTTTTCGCGCCGTCTCGGCAATCGCGTCATCGGCAGGCGTTTTCGCCGCCGCGTGCGACGGATAGGGCACCTCACCCTTGAAGTACCGGTTAATCATCGTTAGCGTGCGGCTGGCCAGGTTTCCCAGCCCGTTCGCGAGGTCCGAGTTGTAGCGCTGCACCAGCGCGTCGAAAGAGAACGAACCATCCTGCCCGAATACGACCTCGCGAAGCAGGAAGTAACGCAGAGCATCCGCGCCCAGCACGTCGAGAATGGTCTCCGTGCGCACAATATTGCCCCGCGACTTTGACATCTTGCTTTCTTCGAACAGCAGCCATCCATGCGCCACAATCGCTTTGGGCAGAGCTAATCCCGCAGCCAGTAGGAATGCCGGCCAGTACACGCAATGGAAGCGAACGATTTCCTTACCGATCATGTGCACGTCGGCCGGCCAGTACCTCTTGAATGCTTCCTGCGCACCGGCGTGCGTCGAGCCGTACCCGATGGCAGTGATGTAGTTGGCCAGCGCGTCGAGCCACACATAGATCACGTGATTGGGATCGTCCGGCACGGGAATGCCCCACGAAAATGTCGACCGGCTAATCGACAGATCGCGCAGCCCCGAACGTACAAAGGAAATCACCTCATTGCGTCGCGTTTCGGGACGAACGAATTCCGGATTCGCATAAAGCTCCAGCAGCTTGTCCCGAAAAGCCGAGAGCTTGAAAAAATAATTCTCTTCGTGCACAGTCTCGGTGATGCGACCACAGGTCGGACAGGGATCGCCGGGCTGCGCGCCATCCACGTAGAGTTCATCGGAAACGCAGTACTGCCCAGTGTATGTGCCTTTGTAGATGTAGCCGTTGTCCCGAATTTGTCGGAACAGTACCTGCACTCGCTTCTTGTGACGCTCTTCCGTAGTGCGGATAAAGTCGTCATTCGAAATCCCCATCCGTTGCCAGAGCTTGCGAAACTCCGAAGAGATCTCATCCGCATATTGCTGCGGAGTTTTGCCGGCAGCCTGTGCCGCTCGCTCAATCTTCTGACCGTGCTCGTCAGTCCCAGTGAGAAAGAAAGTGTCGGCGCCCAGCAGGCGTTGCCGCCGCGCAATCGTATCGCAGGCGATCGTCGTGTAGGCATGGCCAATGTGCGGCCGCGCGTTCACGTAGTAAATCGGGGTCGTAATGTAGAACTTTCGGCTCATGTAATTTCTTAATCACGGGAGGCTGCAGAGAAGATCACTACTCTGTGCTCTCAGTTTCCTCCGCGGTCAATGCTTGTCGACCTTTCCCTGATACAGCCGCGAAGCCTCCTGCATCACCGTCTTCAACGGTACGTGATGCTGCGCCGCGATGCGCCGGCAATCTTCATACTCCGGCGCATAATTCGTGACGCTTCCGTTCATGCTGGCAATTTTGATTCGCACCTCGCCCCATTCCGTGGTCACGTTTTCCCATCGCCGTGGCAGAGTCTGCCGAACTTCCTCGCGGCGTCGTACTCCGAGAGTTGTGGTCTCGGTAAAAATTAACTGCGTCAGCTCGCTGGCATCACGGGGTTTGCATAGCACCGTAAGGAGCGCGCCGGGTCGATTCTTCTTCATCTGCACCGGCATCACGAATGCGTCCAATGCGCCTTCCTCGAGCAAACGGTCCATCACGTATCCAAATACCTGCGGATTCAAGTCATCGAGATTCGCTTCCAGTACAGTCAGAGACTCGCTCGCCGTTTTCGCAGCCAGCGTGCTCGCGGCTTCACCTACAGTCAATCGCACGACGTTGGGATGTCCGGCGAACTCTCGCGTTCCAGCTCCGTAACCCGACTTGTCAATCTTCATCTCCGGAAACGCAGCAAAGCGCTTGGCCAGAATCTTTACGATTGCCGCTCCCGTGGGTGTGACTAATTCCGCCTGCAGGCCTGTCGAATACACCGGAGCATCTTTCAGCAGCTCCACCGTTGCTGGAGCCGGCACCGGGAACGTCCCGTGGGCGCACTGCACGGTTCCGCCGCCCACGTTCAGCGGAGAGCACACAATCTCATCGACTCCCAGAGACTCTGCTCCCACCGCCGCACATACAATATCGACCATCGCATCGACCGCCCCGACTTCATGGAAGTGCACCTTCTCGATGGACGTATCATGAACCTTCGCCTCGGCCGCGCCGAGCGTTTCAAAAATGGCGATGGCGGTATTCTTCGACGTGTCACTGATCGCAGCTTTCCCGATAATCCCACGAATCTCGGTCAGACAGCGTCCATGCTCATGTGGCGTGGGCGAGCCCGCCCGCGAACTGCTGACCTTGGAGGAATGCTCGTGGTCGTGATGATGCTGGTGTTCATGAGCATGTCGTTCCGATCCCTCTTCCGTTTGCGGATTCCCAGCCTTGCGCAGCGCCCTTTCCTCGGTATGGCAGATGCGTTCGCGCACTACGGTGTCCCGCGGCGAGTCTTTCTCCCCGCCCACCCAAACGTCCACCTTGGTCGCCGAAATTCCGCCACGCACAACGCGCGAAACCTCCAGGTGCGCGCCCAGTCCGAGCGCTGCTGCGGTCTCTTCCAGCAGTAGCGGCGAAATTCCGGCATCGATCAAAGCGCCCATGAACATGTCGCCACTCATGCCGGAGAAACACTCAAGATAAGCAATGCGCATAAAAATCGAAGTCTTTAAATACAGAAAAAGATCACAGAGGGAATTTCGCGGCGGCCTCTGTGTACCCCTGTGACCTCCGTGGGTAAAGGATTTCGTCGCCACGACAGAACTTTCATCATAGGGAACAGCTTCCATCTCCGTCAAACGCGCGCCTGTCGCTCGCTCTGATAAAATCACTCTTCTTCAACAGCTTAGAGGGACTCTTGTTTCGATATCTGGAACATCGCCTTGCCCAGCGCGTGCTGGAGTGTCTGCAGCGCCGCTATCCCAACACAACTCTGCCTGGGGTGGTCATCGAACAGCCTCCAAAGGTCGAACTCGGAGACTTCGCGATTCCGATTTTTCCCTTCGCCAAGCCACTGCGCTCGGCCCCATTGAAGATCGCAGAGGCGATGCGTGCGGAGATTGGGAAGATCGAAGGAATCGCCCAGATGCAAGTAGCTCCCCCTGGGTATCTGAATGTGAGCATCGACCGGACATGGATGGCCTCGACCCTCGCGGCCGACGCGAAGCCGCCGGTAGAAATTCCTCACGGCAAAATTCTGGTCGAACATTCGAGCATCAATCCCAACAAGGCCGCGCACATCGGCCACCTGCGCAACGCCATTCTTGGCGACACATTCGTCCGTCTTCTGCGCAGCGCGGGCAGGGAAGTCGACGTCCAGAACTACATCGACAATACCGGAGTGCAGGTCGCAGACGTGGTAGTGGGCTTCACTCACATCGAGAAGAAATCTCGCGCGGAGATCCTTGCTCTCACGAAACAGCCGCGCTTCGACTACTACTGTTGGGATCTCTACGCCCAAGTCTCGAAGTGGTATGAAGCGGACAAGCAGAACCTGCAAGTACGGCAACAGATATTGCATGCGATAGAAGATGCGACAACCGAAATTGCTGCAATCGCCGACCTGATCTCGGTTGCTGTGTTGAGCCGCCACCTTGAAACCATGGACCGGCTCGACATCGAATACGATTTCCTTCCGCGCGAAAGTGAAATCTTGCACCTGCACTTTTGGGACGCGGCCTTCATCAAGCTCAAAGAAAGTGGCGTGCTCACCTTCGAGAGCGAGGGCAAGAATAAAGGTTGCTGGGTAATGCGGCGGGCTGGCACCGCAAGGTCTCTAACCATAGAAGAAACGGCCGAAGTCGAAATCGAAGCGCAAGATCTCCGGGTGGACATTTTCGCTTCGCCAAAAGCTCAAGATGCGTCAGTGCGCATCACACATATTCCTACGGGAATTGTAATGACGTCCGACAGCGAGAGTACGCAGCATAAAAATCGTGAGCGCGCGATGTTCCTTCTCCGTTCCAAGCTCCTGGAACTCGAAGCTGAAAAGATTTCCGAGGAAGACCAGAAAGTCATCGTCCGCTCCAACGGAACCGTGGGCTACGTCGGCAAAGACATCGCCTATCACATGTGGAAGTTCGGATTGCTTGGCCGCGACTTCGGCTACCGGAAGTTCTATCGCTATCCCAACGCTCACGACTGCTGGATATCCACGACGAATGGCGAAAAGAACCATCCCCACTTCGGCGACGTCGCCGAAATCTATAATGTCATCGATGCCCGGCAATCCGAGGCTCAGAACACAGTCATTGAAGCGCTGCGTGGACTCGGCCACGACGCGGCCGCGGACCACTATACGCATTTCTCCTACGAGATGGTCGCGCTGACCCCGCGCTGCGCTGCCGAACTCGGTTACACCCTGAGCCATGAAGACAAGACACGTTCCTACATTGAGGTCAGCGGACGTAAAGGTTTTGGAGTGAAGGCCGATGACCTGCTCGACACGCTTATCGCCTCGGCCAAAAATGAAGTCGACTCGCGCCATCCGCAGCTCAGCGACCCCGAACGCCGAGAAATTGCCACGCAGATTGCCACCGGCGCTCTGCGTTATTTCATGCTGAAGTTCACCAAGCAGTCGGTAATCGCGTTTGATTTCAAAGAAGCGCTCAGCTTCGAAGGCGAGACTGGACCCTACGCTCAGTATGCGGTGGTGCGTGCCACCAGCATCTTCCGCAAAGCGGAAGTCGATCCTGAAACTTTCGGTGCATCCCCGGCCAGCATCATCTCGCCAGCGGATTTAGTGAACTATCTGACCGGCGATACCGGCAACGAATTCTGGGAGCTGTGGCTCGCGTCTTCGAAAACTTCCTATGTGATCGACAAATGCATTGCCACCACGGAGCCCGCATACCTGGCGAAACATGTTTTCCAACTCGCGCAGCTGTTCAACACTTTCTATCACCGTCATCCCATCCTCAGTGAACCGGAGGAGGGGCGGAAACGTTTCCTGCTGGCCACCGTCGCCGTGGTGCGCCGCGAAATGATTCGCTGCCTCGCGGTGATGGGAATCACGGTGCCGCCAGTCATGTAAAATCCGCAGCTGTGACGCGGCAGCTGTGCCGCGGAAAGTGTGGTGCGGGCGCCCCCGCCCACGTTTGCCAAGGCAACCAAATGTCCCCAAACCCACCCTCCACAACTCAACCGCCTCACTGGCTGCGTCGAATCGCCGTAGGCCTTGCGTGCGCCGCAATTCTTCTTGCGTCTGCTGGAGCGTTCTATCAATTGATGTCCGCCGCTCGCGACCGTCGCGCCTACTTCATGCCGGGCAAGCTCTTCGATGTGGGTGGCTACAAAATGCATATCGACTGCACCGGTCAGGGAAGTCCTGCAGTCATCCTCGACTCTGGCCTGGGTGATTCGTACCTCTCATATCGGAAAGTGCAGCCACAGATTGCGCAATTCGCGCGCGTCTGCTCTTACGATCGCGCGGGAATTGGCTACAGCGATTCGAGCCCCCCAACCTCGCACCAGCACGGTGATGGCCGAGGAACTCCACGCCTTACTGCGCGCCGCCGGCGTTGCGGCTCCCTATGTTCTGGTGGGTCATTCCCTGGGTGGATACACCGTGCGGCTGTACGCCAGCCTCTACCGCAACGAAGTAGCGGGCATGGTGCTGGTCGATGCCTCCCATCCCGACCAGGAGAATCGTTTCCCTCTGGAGCTCAAAAACATGGAAGGAACCTGGCTGCGCGAGGCCGAGTTCATCGCATATACCACACCATTCGGCATCCCCCGGCTAATGGGTCTGTGCGACGATGAGCCCACACAGCGCGCGGCCGAATGCAACTGGCACACAGCACACGAAGGTGTGGCGGAACTGAAGGCATTTCCCAGAAGCGCCGCGAAAACGGCTGCCACTAGTTCTCTTGGCGACATGCCTCTAGCGGTGTTGTCGCACGATCCCGACAAACCATCCGCCGAACTCCCACCCGACCTCGCCAAGCCCACTAACGATGCCTGGGAAAAGATGCAGGAAGAATTGTCCCATCTCTCCACTCGCGGAACGCAGACGATTGCAAGAAACAGCGCGCACTACATTCAAATCGATCGCCCCAACGTAGTGATCGAAGCCATCCGTAGAGTAGTGGAACAGGCTCGTGCGGCGCAGCCCGCGTCACCATTCAAATCGAACTGATCCTCTCTGCACCTGCGATCCGTTCAAACCTGCTAACCTTTTCTGCTCACTATAAATCCGCAGTCAATGAATGTTGCTTTCTCCTCAGGAGCACATGATGGAATCATCGCTTCGACCCTCCCGTGTGGCGATTGCTGTTATTTCTTTCTGGTGTGTGAGTTCATCCCTCTTATCCCAAGCGCAGAACACTGCGGTTCCTTTCGAACCTGCGGCTTCCACTCATCGTCCACGAATCGGTCTGGCGCTGAGCGGCGGTGGTGCGCTTGGCCTGGCCGAAATCGGTGTCATCCAGTGGATGGAAGAGAATCACATTCCCGTGGACCGGATAGCCGGCACCAGCATGGGCGGCATCATCGGCGCGATGTATGCCACAGGCATGTCACCAATCGAAATTCAGACATTTGCCGAGACGATTAACTGGGACGAAGCCTTCCTTCCCGAGCCGGTTTATACCCAACTCTCGTACCGGCGAAAAGAGGATCGGCGCGAATTTCTGATCGATGCGCCGCTCGGCCTGAAACATGGCCTGAGTGGGCCTAACGGTTATAACTCTGCCCAGGGCATAGGACTATTGCTGGATCGCATCGCCTTCCCGGAATCCGGCATTGGCAGTTTTGACGATCTGCCGATTCCTTTCCGTTGTGTAGCCACCGACATGCTCAGCGGTGAAGGCGTAGTGCTGCATGACGGCCCGCTTGCTCAAGCCGTGCGCGCCTCCATGGCTATCCCCGGCGTATTCACACCAGTCGAAATCAATGGACGCGTGTTGGCGGATGGGGGCATGGTGCAAAACATTCCCGTCGAAACCGTCCTCGCCATGAATGCCGATGTCGTCATTGGGGTCGAACTGCGCCTTCCTCCAGGTGACCCCACCGAACTGGTGCATATCGCGGGCGTTCTTTCTCGTGCTATTGACGTCATGATTATGCAAAACGAGCGCCGCTCGCTGGCCTTCGCGAAGGCCAAGGTGAGCATTAACATGAACGGTTTCTCGGCGACGGATTATGAGCGCGTCAAAGAATTAGTCGCGCTCGGGCACCAAAGCGCAGCTGCTCAGTCTGTCGCGCTTTTACCGTATGCGATTAAGGACCCCGCGGAATGGCAGGAATATTTAGCCGCCCGCGCCGCGCGCCGACGACGGTCGCCGGGCAAAATCGAAACCATTGAAGTCACGGGCGCCGACTCCGATACCGATAGCCGGGTTCAGCGTCGCCTCAGCAAGGCGCTGCAAGGGCCGCTCGATCTTTCCAAACTCGACACCCAATTGACTCGCATTGCCGGAGAAGGACAGTTCGATTGGCTGGGCTACGAAGGCTTCACGCAAAATGGCGTTCCTGGTCTGCGCGTCACCGCCCACGACAAATCCTATGGCCCGCCCTTCGTGGACCTCGCCGTCAACGTAGACGGTTCCGGAGTGGCAGCCTTCGATTTTTCTGCGGGTGCTCGCGTCACATTCATGGATATCGCTCACCGCGGTGGAGAATGGCGCAACGATCTTCTTTTCGGTTCCAGTAATCTGGCAGCCAGCGAGTTCTACCAGCCGCTGTGGCAGTCGCGATTTTTTGTTGCACCCTACGCCTTTGCCTCCAAGTACGCTCGCAACTCGTTTACCGGTCTTACTCGCGTCGCCGTCTTCGGCGATGAGCGCGCCGGCGGCGGCCTCGATGTTGGTTACGACTCCGGACGCCGCAGCGAATTCCGCATCGGATACGAAATTTTCGATGCCAAGCTAAGTCCGCTGATTGGCAATGCGGGCCTCCCCATCATCGGCGGCAGCACTGGCGAATTTCGCGCGCGTTCCGTCTGGGACGGACAAGACAGCCCGGCGGTCCCAAGCACCGGAACGCGTGTGGCGGTCACCGCCTCGCGCGTGTTGCAAAGTCCCGGACTGGCCCATCCCATTGCCCAACTCGAGGTACAGACTTCAACTTTGGTTCCGTGGGGGCCCAAGACTTCGCTCTTCTTCGATATTTCCGCCGGTACTACCTTCCGCGGTTCCGCCGGCCAATTTCAGGTGTTTTCGCTCGGCGGACCCTTTCGATTGGGCGCATATCTTCCTTATGAGTTTGTGGGAAACCATTATTCCTACGCGTCAACCGGATTCCACCGCGAACTCTACCGCCTGCCGGAGTTAGTCGGCGGAAAAATCTATTGGGGCGGATGGTACGAGGCCGGCACCGCCTTCGGCACCACAGCTGGCGATCCCGGACCGATTGCAGTGCGCGGCACATTCAACCTCGGAGTGATCGCCGACACCATTGTCGGTCCAATCGCACTCGCGGGCAGCGTCAGTCCCACCGGCCTGAGCCGCGTGAACTTTTCGGTCGGACGAATCTTTTAGTGAAGGTCGACACTTTTTAGTCCTTGCCAAGGGATTCCATGTCGATCACGAACCGATAGCGCACATCACTCTTCAGAACTCGCTCGTAGGCTTCGTTGACCTTCTGAATAGGCACGACTTCAATGTCGCAGGTTACGCCGTGCTGGCTGCAAAAATCCAGCATCTCTTGGATTTCGCCGATGCCTCCGATCTGCGAGCCCGCTAGACTGCGGCGCCGGGCGGTCAAAGAAAAAGCTCCGACCGGCACGTCCTTTTCGGGAAGCCCAACGACGACCAAGGTTCCGTCAACCTTCAGCAAGTTCAAATATTGGTTCCAATCCATCTTCGCCGAAACCGTGTTGATGATCAGATCGAACGAGCCCGCCAGGTTCGTGAATGTTTCCGGATCCGAAGTTGCATAAAAATGATCGGCGCCCAGACGCTTTCCATCGACCTGCTTTTTTAAGGATTGGCTGAGCACCGTTACCTCAGCTCCCAACGCGTGCGCCAGCTTAACTCCCATGTGTCCCAAACCTCCCAGCCCGACGATGGCAACTTTCGTCCCAGGGCCAGCCTGCCAATGTCGCAGCGGCGAATAAAGAGTGATTCCTGCGCATAGCAGCGGTGCGCAAGCCTCCAAAGGCAAATTGTTGGGCATGCGCAGCACATAGTTTTCATCGACCACGATTCGGTCGGAATAACCGCCATAGGTCGGGGCGCCCTCTTTGTCGCGGCCGTTATAAGTCCACACGGTCAGAACCGTACAGTATTGTTCCAGACCTCTCCGGCACTCGGCACACGTGCGGCAGGAGTCGACGTAACAGCCGACGCCAACCTTATCGCCCACTTTGTACTTCGTCACTTTCTTGCCGATGGCGGTCACCACCCCCGCGATTTCATGTCCCGGCACCATGGGGAAGATCGATTCTTCCTGATAATCACTCCACTCGTCGCGCGTCTGATGAATATCGGAATGGCAAATCCCGCAATATTTTATTTCGATGACCAGATCATGTTCGCGCGGTTCCCGGCGTTCGAACGAATAGGATGCCAGAGGAGCCTTGGCGGTCCGCGCGGCGTAGCCTTTGCACTTGCTCATGGGTGCTCTCACTTTCGAAAAATACGAATGATGCAATCGATGAATACTGGGACAAATAATATTGGGACAAACGGTTTCGTATTACGGACGGACCTCGTGAGATTACAATACCGGCAGTTTCCTCAGTCTACCGCACATTGATATACTTCGCCCTCAGTTCATTTCAATAAAGTTCAACTTCAAGAGCTGTCTGGAGGAATACAGGTGCACTTATCCATTCGTCACGTTCTGGGGCTGTTGATCGCGGCCTTGTTAACGATGTTGATTGCAACCGCTGCCGTGGCGCAACAAACTCCGCCACAACCCGCAGCCAAGCCGCTATTCAAGCTCCAGGAAGTGATGCTCCCGGTCCGCGATGGAGTTCGTCTGCAGACCGCGATCCTCACTCCGATTAACCAGACTAATAGCGACCAACAAGGTCCTCTGCCTATTCTGTTTCGCCGCACCCCGTACGGCGTCCCCGAAAAACCGCCCGAGCAGATGCCCTCCTCCCTGAAAGAATTCGCGCAGGACGGCTACATCTTCGTTATTCAGAATCTGCGCGGACGCTTCAAATCGGAGGGCGTCTTCAACCTGTCTTCCTGGGTCGATTTGAATGACCCGAAAGCCACCAACGAGACCACCGATGCCTACGACTCGATCGACTGGCTCTTGAAAAACGTTCCTAACAACAACGGCAAGGTTGGAATGTTCGGCGTCTCTTACGATGGATTGACTACCGCGCTCACGCTGCTCCATCCGCATCCCGCGCTCGCTGCCATCAGCGAGCAAGCCTCCCCCGTCGACCAATGGATGAACGACGACGACCATCGCTACGGCGCCCTGCGCGAGAGCTATGACTTCGAATATGCGGTGATGGAGCAGGCCGACAAAAACAAGAACACGCACTTCGACTTTGAAACCTACGACACATACCAGTGGTACCTCGACTTAGGCCCGCTTTCGAATATCAATGCGAAATACCTGCACGGCTCCATTCCTTACTGGAACTCAACCGTCGAACATCCCGACTACGATGACTTCTGGAAAAAAGAAGCCTGGGTCAGCCAACTTCACGCCTCTGCTGTACCCAACCTGAATGTTGCTGGATTTTGGGATCAAGAAGATCCATGGGGACCGTGGCAGATTTTTCGTCACGCCGAAGAGAACGATCCGCAGCACACGAATTTCATTGTCGCCGGCCCTTGGTATCACGGCGAATGGCAGAGTCCCAAGGGCGACAGCATTGGCATCATTCCCTTCGCGGGCCACGAGACCGCTCGCGAATTTCGCGAAAACATCGAAGCCCCGTTCTTTCGCTACTATCTGCACGGCCAGGGCGAGAAGCCGAAATGGCAGGCCAGCACGTTTCAGAGTGGATCGAACACCTGGCGCACCTACACCGTCTGGCCTCCCAAAGAAGCGAAGCCGACAAAACTTTATCTACACGCCAATGGAACTCTTTCATTCACCGCGCCCGCCGACGCCAAGTCCGCGCGAGCTTTTCGAGAGTACGTCTCCGACCCCGCCAATCCCGTGCCCTACCGCCAGCGTCCCATCTCGCCGACGTATCCCGCTGGCGATTGGCGCGTATGGGAGGTTGCCGACCAGCGCTTTGTCGATCACCGGCCCGACGTCCTGTCTTTCGTCAGCGAACCGCTCGACCATGATCTCACCGTTACCGGCCCGCTGGCGGCGAATCTCTTTGCCTCGACTTCCGGTACCGATAGCGATTTCGTCGTGAAGTTCATCGACGTCTATCCCCAAGACGCACAGAAGAATGCTTGGTCTCCGGACGACGGACCGAAGCCCGGACTGTACGCACAATCTCTGAACGGTTACGAACTGCCGATTGCAATGGAAGTGCGGCGGGGCCGCTATCTCAGCAGCTTCGATAGGCCTTCTCCCTTGATCCCGAACAAGCCCACGGAGTGGAATATCCCCCTGCGCGATCACGATCACGTCTTTCTAAAGGGCCATCGCATCATGGTGCAAGTTCAGTCGACCTGGTTTCCCGTGATCGACCGCAATCCGCAGAAGTTTGTGCCCAGCATCTATCAGGCCGCAGCATCAGACTTCGCTCCCGCGACGCAGCGCATCTATTGCTCCCCCGACCTCCCGTCGCATCTAGTCCTTCCAGTCATGCCCTGAAACAAAAATGCCCGGGATGATTGTGTCCTCACGGGCAAATTTCATCCGAAGCAACTCTGTCATCCCGCGATACTCCGTAATCCCGCGCAACTCTGTCGTCCCGAGCGGAAGCAGGATCGTTCGCGAAGCGAAAAATCCTTCGTAGTCGAGGGACCTGCTGTTTCTCTGACGCTACCTGCTCCCTCCAGCGGTTCCGTGCCGTCCCAGCCACGACGCCAACTGAGGCTGTTGCTGCGACTTGAAATCGACGCAGTTGTTGATCCGTTCAACGGACTGTTTATAGGTGCGCTCCGCTGCCGCAACCTTGTGGGCAGAAAAAAACTCTGTCACCTGGTCGCGCATCCCCGTGTCGCAGAAAACGCTGGTCGCCCCCACCACTGCGGCGCTGGCAAACGGACCTCCAGCCTTCGCAACGGCATCCCAGTGCGACCGAACGAAGTCCCAAGCCAGGTCTCGCCCCGCCGGATTTCTCATGACGCTGGTAATCACCTGCAGCGCATCTTGCGAACGCACGTCCGGTGAAATGGCAAACTCCAACGTGCGCTGCAGCAATTTCGGATCGCTAAACCGGGGCAGCGTGAAAAGGTACGTGTAGTACAATTCCGGCGATTTAGGACTCTTTGTAGCCGCCATCACCCGATCGTAGAACATGGAGTCTCCATTCAACGCCGCCAGCGCGAACGCGCCCCCGGCCATTTCGCTGTCGACGGATGCTGGATCGGCCAATGCCTTGTCCGCGATCTTGCGCGCTTCCTCCAGAGTTTCGGGATCGCGCGCATCGTACCCAAGCGCATCGAACAGCCGGGATCGCAACGCCCTTTGTTCGTCGCTTTCTCCCGGTTTGGGCTCATATCCCACATCCTTCATGGTTGGACTCAGATATTGCCGGAGCCAGTTGCGATATTCATCCCGGTCGCCATCGCTTACCAGGTACTGTCCGATAAAATGGAGCCCTCCGAGCAGGTCTTCCACCACAGCGCGGTTGCGGTCCGGCTGCAGACCTTGCGCGAAGGCCAGATAATCGCCCACCGGTTGCCGGCCCACTCGCACCGAGGCCCAAATATCGTTCTCCACCGAGATGCGCTCAGCGGGACTCAATTTCGTTTCGGCATCGGTGGCCAGACCTCGAACTGCGGCTGCCGGGAAAGCGGTTCTGTAATATCCCGTCGCGCCCGCGTTCGTCAGGACCCAGGTCGAACATCCCGGAAGCGAAAGCGATTCTTCTTTCTTAGTCATCAGCTCGCACTTCGCACCTTTACCGCTGGCCGAACCCCGCAAGCAGACTGGGATTTGCCACAGCTGATCGCTGGGTGCTTCGAATTTCGCCCGGTCATAGTAATAGCGCCGCTGAGTAAGCGTGACGTTCGTGGAGTTACCCGAACATTGCGCCTTCACGTTGAGAATGGGAACGCCGGCCTGCTTTACCCACGTGGGCATGATCTTGTCCACTGGTTTTTTCGAAGTTTTCGCCTGCGCGTCCCAAAAATCGTCGGCCGTCGCATTCGCGTACTGATGTTGTTGTAAGTACGCATTCACACCCACACGGAACGTCTCCTCCCCCAAATACGACTCCAGCATGCGCAGCACTGCCGCCGCTTTCCCATAGGCGATTCCGTCGAACAACTCCTGGATTTCAGCAGGAGTCTCCGCCGCCTGGTGAATCGGGCGCGTGTTCGCCAACGAGTCCACGTTCAGTGTTCCTGCAGTTTCGCTCACGTCATCGAGATTGAAATTCCATTCCGGCTTCCAGGACTGAATCGGCTTGCTCGACATCCATGTGGCAAAGCCCTCGTTGAGCCAGATGTCATCCCACCACTTCATCGTAACCAGGTCGCCAAACCACTGATGCGCCATCTCGTGCGCAATTACGCTGGCAATCTCCTTCTTCAGACCGATAGAGCCTTGCTTCTCATCGATCAGAAGAATCACTTCGCGGAAAGTAATGCAGCCGGTATTCTCCATCGCACCGGCCGAAAAGTCTGGCAGGCCGATCAGGTCCAGCTTTCCATAGGGATACTTGATCCCGAAGTAGTGGTCGTAATACTTCAGAACATGGCTGGCGACATCCAGCGCGAACGTCCCCATTTCTTTCTTGCCCGGCGTGCTATAGACGCGAATCGGAATGCCATCGCTTTCGCCTTCGATGTACTCGAAATTGCCCACGACAAGGGCCGCCAGATACGATGACATCTTCGCAGTAGTAGCGAAGCGCACGCTGTGTTTGTCGCCCGGACCCGGCGTATCGGAGACAGTTTTCTGATTCGAAATCGCGACCAGGCCCTTGTCGACGACGGCCGTGATGTCGAAGGTTGCCTTGTAATCCGGCTCATCGAATGAAGGGAAGGCGCGCCGTGCATCGGTCGCTTCAAATTGCGAGGCCGCATATTTACGTCCATGGTCGTCCTTGCCCAGGTATAAACCGCGCATTTCGTCATTGAGAATGCCGGAGTAGGTAATGCGAACGGTGGCTGGGCCCGCCGCCAGCGGCTTCTCGACGCTCAGCACCACCATCTCTTTTTCTTTCTCGGGCGTCACCTTGGCTTTCTGGGTCGTGCCTCCGTTGGTGATGGTCACGTCGTGGAAATCGATGTCCACCGCGTTCAGCGCGATCTCCGAACTCGGCTGCAACAGCCGAAGGGAAATGGTCTCGTCACCCTCGAACTTGGCCTGCTCCAGATCCGGAGTGAATGTGAGTTTGTAATTCTCTGGCCTTGCATTCTCTGGCAAACGCTGTGCAACCGCCAGGGAAAGTGACAGCACAAGAAATGTAATAACTGCAGAAATACGCTTCATATTTCTCCTCGGAAGATCGAATCGGATTGCTTGGCTACGAATCTGGCTACGAATCTTCGCAGAGTGCCAAAAGCTGATCGCGCCATTCCAGGACGCTTCAATTACGAATATTATCTCGCAAGTTCACTCACGCGCCGCGACCATTCCATTCAGAACAGTTAACGCACAGTGATTCCCGCCAAACCAGTACGGAATCTCGCGATAGTCCTTGACGGCGAATATCGCGAGGTCGGCGTCCTTCCCTGGCTGGATGCTACCTTTTCGCTTTGCAAGCCGCACAGCCCAGGCACCGTTGATTGTCGCCGCCGCAATTGCTTCCGCCGGAGACATCTTCATGTGCGTACACGCCAGCGACATCGCCATCGGCATACTGATGGTCGGCGACGTGCCGGGATTGTAGTCCGTCGCCAAAGCTACCGGCACACCAGCATCAATCAGCCGACGTGCGTTCGGATATTTATTCAGTCCCAGAAAATAGTTAGCTCCCGGCACCAGCGTGGCTACTATATCGCGTTTGGCCAACTGCGCAACGTCGGCATCGTTTACATAGTCCAGGTGATCGAACGACGCCGGATGGAACCGCAAGAAGGGCGACAGAGCTGTTTCTGAAAGTTGGCCTATGTGGACGCGAACGCTCAACCCGTGCTTTGCTGCAGCTCCAAAAATCTCCTCAGTTTCTTCCTGGTTAAATGCGCCTTTGTCGCAGAACGCATCCACAAATTGCGCGAGCTTCCGCCTCGCCACCCGCGGGATCATCTCCTTACAGACGATCTCAACATACTTTTGTGAGCAGCCGTGAAACTCTTTCGGAACAACATGGGCTCCGAGCAGCGTTGCCACCACGGTCCCCGGCCAGCGGGATGCAGCCTCTCGAATTGCCTCCAGCGACTTCACTTCCGATTCCACCGTCAGCCCATACCCTGATTTAGCCTCGACGGTCGTCGTACCGTGTGCCGCCATTTGCTCCAGCGCAGTCGCGACTTTCGCAGCCAGCGCTCCCTTCGATGCTTTGCGGACAGACTCCACGCTGGATCGAATCCCGCCGCCCGCGGCCGCAATTTCTTCGTACGAAGCGCCCTCGATCCGCTTTTCAAAATCCACTAGCCGTGGCTCAACGAATGCCGGATGAGTGTGCGAATCTACGAATCCAGGCAGAACGACTTTGCCACAACAGTCGATCTCGTTAACTTTGACGCGATTCTTTTTAAACCACGGATCGCCCAGGACATCCTTAGTGGTTCCGACGGAGACAATCTTGCCGTTCAGACATAGCACCGCGCCGTCTTGAATAATACCGAGATCATTCAGGTCAACTCCGCGCCGCGGCCCAATGTTTGTTGACCCGCAGTGCAGCGTGACAAGTTGGCCGATGTTGGCTAATAGCAGCGCGGACTGAATCCTTGGGGCCGGCTTTCGGGCTGAGAGCACGCTAGAACAGTTTAGCAGCCGGAACCGAGCCTTAACTCGTTCGATGTTGCCTGAATGTCGGGCATACCGCATAATCAGGCATTCAGTAAAGCTGGGGAAACTCGTCATTGCAGTCAGCCAAAGTTGGCAAGCGCGGCGTGATCATCGTGCTGCGAGCTTACGCAAACGCTTCGGAATTGAAGAAGGCAGCATCGTAATCGCCGAGGAGAAAGGCGACGGCATCCTCATCCGGCCTGCTATGGTCGTTCCTGTCGAACGCTACACTCCGGAGCAAGGCGGAATTCCTGCTCTCGAACGCTATCGACGAAGCCGATTACCGCCAAGCGCGAAGAGAGGTCCGTAAACTGGGCCTCGATCCAGATACGATTTCCCATCGGCGACCCGGTTAGGATGGGCCGCCTGTTCCTCGACGCCAACGCGTTGTTCTCAGCAGCATACAAAGCTGACTCGGGAATTCTGCAGCTCTGGAAGTTCAAAGACGTTGCCCTACGCAGTTCTCGCTACGCGTTAGAGGAACCAAGGATCAACCTTGCCGATGAAGATCAAAGGAAGCGGCTGAACAAGTTGTCGGAGTCGATTCATCTGTTTGAAGCCGGCTCAAGAAAGCGTACAGGTGGCATATCTTTGCCTGAGAAAGACGTCCCTATACTTCTGGCTGCCATTGAAGCTCGCGCTACACTCGTGGACAGGCGATCTTCGACACTTCGGTCCGTACTTGGGCAAGAAAATTGAACGTATCACGATTCGCTGTTACCGGAGGGTACCGGCGTATGAGACGGTCTAATGCTTAGATTCCACCGGTGCCTATGAACTCATCGGCACTTTCACCCCGGCCTTCTTCGCAAACTCTTTTGCCTCGTCATACCCTGCGTCCGCGTGCCGGATGATTCCCATCCCCGGATCCGTTGTCAGCACGCGCTCAATGCGTTTTGCCATCTCGTCCGTCCCATCGGCGACGATGACTTGGCCGGCGTGCTGGGAGTAGCCGATGCCAACGCCGCCGCCGTTGTGAATCGACACCCAGGACGCACCGGCAGCTGTGTTCAACAGGGCATTCAGCAACGGCCAGTCGGAGACGGCGTCGGACCCGTCTTTCATGTTTTCAGTTTCTCGAAATGGAGACGCTACCGATCCGCAATCCAGATGATCGCGGCCAATCACGATCGGAGCTTTGATCTTGCCTCTCTTTACGAGGTCGTTGATGGCGAGCCCGAACTGCGCGCGTTCGCCGTACCCGAGCCAGCAGATGCGCGCGGGCAAACCCTGGAACTTGATACGCTTGCGCGCCAGGTCAATCCAGCGCCGCAGGATGCGATTCCCCGGGAACAATTCCAGAACAAGATCGTCGGTAACGTGAATGTCGGATGCTTCTCCCGATAGCGCGACCCAGCGAAATGGGCCGCGGCCTTCGCAGAAGAGAGGCCGAATGTACGCGGGCACAAAACCGGGAAAGTCATAGGCCTTCTTGACGCCGCGCTGGAAAGCGAAAGTTCGGATGTTGTTTCCGTAATCGAAGGTGACGGATCCCATTTTTTGCAGGTGCAACATTGCTTCCACGTGACGGGCGATGGCATCAAGCGACTTCTCCTGATACGCCTGCGGATCATTTTTTCGTAACTCGACAGCTTCGGCCAAAGTCATTCCGTTTGGCAGGTACCCGTTCAGCGGATCGTGGGCGGAAGTTTGGTCGGTCAGAATGTCGGGGACGACGCCGCGTTCGGCCAGTTCCGGAATCACGTCCGCGCAATTGCCCACCAGCCCGACGGAAACGTTTTCTTTTTTGCGAACGGCGTTTTTCAGAATGCGCAACGCTTCGTCGAGTGTAGTGACCATGAAGTCGAGGTAGCCGGTCTTCAACCGCTTCTTGATGCGCTCGGGGTCGACGTCAATTCCCAGGAACGCGGCGCCAGTCATGGTTGCAGCCAAGGGCTGCGCTCCGCCCATTCCTCCCATTCCGCCGCTGACAATCAGCCGGCCGGAGAGATCGCCGCCGAAATGTTTCTCGCCCGCCGCGGAGAACGTCTCGAACGTTCCCTGCACAATGCCTTGTGACCCGATGTAGATCCACGAGCCTGCGGTCATCTGTCCGTACATCATGAGACCGGCGCGTTCCAGTTCGTTGAACTTTTCCCAGTTAGACCAATGGCCCACGAGATTTGAATTGGCGATGAGGACTCGAGGGGCGTGATCGTGTGTCTTGAACACTCCGACCGGCTTGCCCGATTGCACCAGCAAAGTTTCGTCATTCTCGAGCTTCTTCAACGTCGCAACGATAGCGTGGTAGGCTTCCCAACTGCGCGCCGCGCGTCCGGTCCCGCCATAAACCACCAGATCCCTGGGACGTTCCGCAACCTCTTCGTCGAGGTTGTTCATCAGCATGCGCATGGCCGCTTCCTGCTGCCATCCTTTGCAGGTGATGGAGCTGCCTCGCGGCGCGCGAATGGAAGTCGGAGACTGGATTTCCGTTTCAACCGGCATGAATAGATGTTATCCGCTGGGCGGAGGCCGGCACAACTTGCGTACCGCCTCCGCCTTGACCATCGTCTGGCCGATTCTCGTTGAAGTTGAAGGAAAAGGCAGATTTCACATGCCACGCAGCTTTCGTGGATTTCGTGACTTTTGGCCTTGTCCCGTTTTCTTTTAGAGGTATCAGCTCCGGGAACTCGCACGGCGCAGCGCTTTTTTCCACAGGCTGCCACAGAAATAAGTCTAAATCCTGTGACGAACAACCTTTACCGAGGATGCAGAAAGCGCAGACTTGAAGCGTGCGCAACGTGATCGATGAGCACCGCTAATCGGCTGTCACCAGGTGCTGTAGGCGGTGCCGTCGCTGGCGCTGGCGCTGGAGGCGGAGTGGACGTCGGTGATGCCGGGGTCTTGCTGGTCCACGGCCAGTTCTACTTCTTCCTGCACTACTTCCCAGTTGGTTTGCCGGGTCATCGGGTCGACCGGAATCTGGCGAAGATAGCCTCCGGTGACGAGGTCGTCGAGGGACTGGGGAGCTTTTTGTTTGTCGAGGGTGTACTGCGAGATGACCGAACGAAGCGTGCTGAGATTCGAGCGCAGCACGGATTCCCGAGCCTGGATGATGGACTGGTTGTAGAGCGGGACTGCGATCGCCATCAGGATCATGATCATGCTGATGACGATCATCAGCTCCAGCAGAGTAAAGCCGCGGAGGCGCTTGCGCGGGTCGCCAGAGCTGAACCTAGGAGAAGCAATCTTATCCGCAGCGAAGCTACGCCTGGCGAACCTGCGTGCCGCTGCATCGCTGCGAAGTTCGCGCGCGCCAGGTCCCAGTTTTTTCACGCCCCGTAGCATTTACCAGTCCTTGTATTTGGTGCCGTCGAGACCCGTGCCTGTCGATTTTGTGTAGACGTCGAACACACTCTGTCCGCCAAAGGAGTCGGAGTCAGGATCGTCCTGCATGGAGCGCATGCCCCACTCTTTACTCTTGGTCATGGGGTCCACGGGGATAGAACGAAGAAAACGAATTTTCTTGCCGCCTTGCGCTTCGACGCCTTTGACGAGGGTCTCCAGATCGGGCGGATAGCCATTGCTGTCGACTTTGGTTTGAAAGGCCTGGCGATCGGCCGCGTCTTTGTAGCGGTCGATGGCGTCGCGCATTTCCCACAGGGCGGCCCGGAGTTCTTTCTCCCTCTCGCGTTGAATGGTGACGCGGGCGAGCGGCAGCGCCATCAAGGTCAGAATCGACAAGATGGTTGCGGTGACGATTAGTTCCAGGAGCGTGAAGCCGCGGGCGAGCTTCGCGCTGTGCAGTCGATGGAATTGTTGTCGCTTCGTCATCTTAGTGGTTGATTCCAATTAGTGGTTGGTCCAAAACAGCACCTGCGCTACTGGACTGTGATCGCGGCCTGTGCTCCGTTGACTGTGATGGCTTGCAGGCCGGGATCGCGCGCTCCTCCTCGAGTGATGGTCAAGGGAGTTTGTCCATCTGCCTTGGCCTGGAAAGTGAGAGTGATCACGGAACCCTGGCCGGAAACTCCGCCGGCGCCGGGCGGGCGGGTGGCCGTGATCGTTGTCTGTCCGATGGCTTCATCCTCGCGGTGAACCAGACCGACGGGTTGGCCATCCTGAGAGAGGAAGCCACCATTCGAAACGTTCACCAGTTGCAGCATTTTCGGATCGTAATTCAACTGCACCGGCACGGAATGCACGTTCTGAGCGCCGGAAATCAATAGGTTCACGGCAAATGTGTTGCCCTTTACGGCCTGTATGGTGGGCGGATCAAACAGGAAGCTCGGGGTTGCACCGGCGGAGTTCGGCGCGGGCGGTTGTCCGGCAGGATTCGACGGAGGCTGGATGGATGGGTTCGCGGGCTGCGACGGAGTCTGGCCCGGCGCCGTTCCAGATGCCTGCGGCCGGCTGACATGGCGCAATTCGATGGTGCTGGCGGTGCCGATATCGATGGCACGCTGGTTGATCTCGTTCACATCGGTGCCGCGGATGACGTGCGGAGTGATGGCAAATACGGTCTCGTCCGAGGAATGGTCGGTGGAAGTTTGGCCGAAAAGATACTTCAAGATGGGAATCTGCGCCAATCCCGGGATGCCGCTCAGGGACTTAGTCTGGGAATCGTCCATGATTCCGCCAATCAGACTGGATTCTCCGTCCCGCAGGCGAATTTCACCCAAGTCGACTTTTTTCTGGCCGATGACGGGCTGGGTAATTCCGCCGATATTTACGGTGTTGATTTGGGAGGAGATTTCCATGGTGATTTTCAGCGAAACTTCACGGTCCGAGTGAACGTGCGGCGTGACCTCGATCACTACTCCCACGTCGATGTATTGAAACTGCGTGTTCACCAGAGGGTTAATACCCACGCCGCCGATGCCGGGCTGAAACGAACCAGTGGCGATGGGCAGGCGTTCGCCGATTTTTAGCGATGCCTTCTGGCCGTCGAGCGAGCGAATCTGAGGATTCTGAATCAGCTTGGTATCGGAATTCGCCATTACGGCTGAAAGGTTGGCGGACGGAATCGTAACCTGGAAATCTGTGGCGTTGAGATTGCCCAGCGTATTCAGGTTCAGGCCAGTGGTCGATCCGCTGGTGGTGGTGGTGCCCGTTGTGGTGGTGCCGGTGGTCGTCGGGGTGGTGGTATTCAAGTTACTCTGCAGGGTGACTGTAGCGCTGGTTGGCGGACTGAGTCCGAGGGTGCGCGACTTGTCTTGACTGATCTGCATGACGGCGATATCGATGATCACTTCGGGATGCGCCTTGTCCAGATCCTCCACCAGTTTTTCCGCCAGCGTAATCTGGTCGGGAGTGCCGCGCACGACGACCGCATTTTGCGAAAGCAACTGTTGTACTCGCTGCACGTCGAGCACGGAGCGGATTGCGTTCACCACATCCTGCACTTCGGTGGGGGCGGAAATGTTGGTGAGATAAAAAGTCTTGAGGACGCTCTGTTCCAATTCCTTGCGCTTGGCGGGATTGTCCTGGGCCACGAAAATCGTGTTCTGCGTAACCGCGCGCCAGAAAGTTTTAGACTCCAACGCAGTAATTTGGAGTGCGTCTTCGAGGGTCACGCCATTGAGGTCAACATTGATGACTCGGGGCGTGTAATCGGGGTCGAACAGAACGTTGACGCCGGCCAGTTGCCCGACGGTGCGGTAAACCACGTCAGACTTGGTCGTGAGCATCTTGACCGTGATGGGGACGTTCGAGATGGGAGCGAGTTCGACCGGACCCGACATCTCGTGAACTTTGCGCTCCAGGCCGGCGGGCGGGCCGGCGGCTTGCGGAGGAGGATTGCGCTGGTCGTTGATCATCTTGACCGTGCGTTCCAATTCTTGCCTGGCGATGAACAATGACGGATCGATGGCCAGCGCCTTCTGAAACTCGGCCACTGCTTCCTCCAACTTGCCGTCATTGCGCAATTTCTGTCCGTTGTGAACGATTGAAGCAGCGGCTTCGAAACGCAGCCGCTCGAAGGCGGTGCGATAACGCAGATCTTTGGGTTTCAGATCGTAGGCCTGCTTGAAAAAATTGTAGGCCGCTTCGTACTGCTGGCGAGCCTCGGCGTCTTGACCTTTGGCGTAAAGGTCTTTCGCTTTGTCGGCGATGGCGGGGAGGGTTAGGGCGGCGACCAGCAACAGCATTAGGGCCGGTCGCATCAAGCGTCTCATTAAGAATTCCTCACGAGATGGTCCTCTTCTTATTTTATTGCTGCTCGATTTATTGAGTGCTCAATTACGTGCTCTGCCGGACAAATCAGCGTGCCCAACTGGGGGCGTTCCGATGGAATTTTTCCACCGGAAGGCTGCTCGAACCATGCATGATGCATTCTGTGAGGCGATTATAGCATCGCCATTTCCAGCTCCCGAAGTGCTTGCGCAGGCGGGAGTTACACTCTTTGGTCGCAGGCCTAGCGACCAAAGACCAGCCCTCAGGCCTCGGACTTCAGACCTCGGACCTTGGTGCGTCCACTCTGCGCTCCTCGTTTGGAGGTCCGAAGTTCGACGACTGAGATCCAAAGTCCTCCTGCTGCTAAGATAATTCTTCCAGCCATGGCTCGCCAATCGACGCATCAGACCAAACCCAACCCGGAGAAATCGCCACGCCGTGATCCCACAGCCTCGGGCGAACGAGATGCCGCCATTAATAGGATCGCTGCACATAACTACTTCTTGCTGGAAAAATTTGAGGCTGGGGTGGTTTTGACGGGGACGGAGGTCAAGTCCATCCGGGGGGGGCTGGCCAATCTGAAGGACTCTTACGGGCTAGTTAAGGACGATGCGGTCTGGCTTCTGAACGCCCACATCGGTCCATATGAGCACGGCAACATCTTCAATCATGCTCCGTTGCGCACCCGTAAGCTGTTGATGCATCGCGAAGAGATCCGCAAGCTGATTGGCAAGACTCAACAAAAAGGGCTGACGCTGATCCCGACGCGGCTGTACTTTAAAAATGGGAGGGTGAAGGTGGAACTGGCTTTGGCCAAAGGCAAGCAGTTGTGGGACAAGCGCGAGACGGAGCGGCGGCGGAGCGCCGATAAAGAGGCAAGGGAAGCGGTTGCACGCGGACGGAAGAGGTAGGCGAACAATCCGCGTGGACTGCCGGCTTGGACTATGGGGCAGCGGCAAAGCCCCTAAGCGCTAACCTGAACTCTTTGCGCTCTAGGGCTGCCAACTTCCTAGTAGCGTTTCTCATTACTTATATTTGGCGGGAGTTTCTATAACCGAACCTCTGGCCAATCAATGGGCGTTGATAGTTCGGTGGTCGCAAGCGCGTTACTCGGGACTGATGGGGCATAGCAGTGGCATTACTTCCGGTTAGGCCGTTACGGTGGACCAGTGAATATCGATTCTCCGTCCTGCCGGCTCTGGAGTACTCTACTCGCGCCTTCCACGGCGGCGCTAATTGTGCGCTTGTTGTAGAATCCCGAGCATCGGGGGTAGGGCTCACTATATGAATGCGAGTCTGCCGATCGCTGATCGCAGTACGCGCGAATTGTCTTCTTCGGCCACTGCAGTGCCTGCCGCGCACCGGAAGCGCCACTCCGCGCTCGTGCGCGTGACCCATTGGACTACCACGGTCGCGTTCCTCGCGCTGGTGGTCAGCGGAGGAGAGATCCTGCTTTCGCATCCGCGGTTTTACTGGGGTGAGACCGGCAACGTAAACACGAGTCCGTGGCTCAATCTTCACCTCCCATCCTCCAGGAATACTGTCCCCACCGGCTATGGGTACGTTCTCCCTGATCAGAACGGCTGGAGCCGCTATCTCCATTTTCAGGCGGCATGGCTTGCAGTTGGGACGGGTTTGTTCTACGTGCTGTTCGGCTTCTTCGCAGGGCATTTCCGGCGCAATCTGATTCCCGCGGCTTCTGACCTTTCCATCAAGGAGCTTGGCGGTTCGGTGGTTCGACATTTGCGCTTTGAGCGGCCGGGCAAGGAAGAAGCGTGGTCGTATAACGTGCTGCAGCGCCTCACGTATCTGCTCGTGATCTTCGTGCTCTTCCCGTTGATGATCTGGACGGGGCTGGCCATGTCTTTTGGATTCACCTCGGAATTCCCCTTGGCCGTTCGGCTCTTGGGAGGCCAGCAGACGGCGCGGAGCCTGCACTTCCTTGTGACGATACTCCTTGTGCTGTTCTTGTTGATTCACATGCTGATGGTCTTTGTTGCGGGATTTCGAAATCGCATGCGCGCCATGATCACCGGACGCGCTACCCCGCCGACGGAGTGAAGTTATGCGCAATATCTCTCGACGCAAATTCATCATCACGGGAATGGCTGTGGCGGCGGGCGCATCTGGGATTGCAATCGCTTCCGAAGTCGCGCAGCATCATGGGCTCATCCCGCCGGACGCGGGAGGACTTTACGGCCCGGGAGAAACGCTGACCTACGCGGCGCAGCGACTTTTGACCCGCCGTTCCATGGCCCGTGAATTCTCCTGCACCGAGATTTCGAAGAATCCGTTCGCCAACGAAGTCGATCCGTTGGGCGATGAATTCAAACGACTCCAGGCAGCCAGTTTTGAGGACTGGCGGGTGACTGTGGACGGAATGGCGGCGCGGCCGGCCTCGTTCTCGCTGGCAGAGCTCAGGAGTTTCCCCACCAGTACGCAGATCACAATGATCGGCTGCGAAGAAGGTTGGACTTACATCGCCGAATGGACCGGGGTGCCGCTCTCTTACATCCTGGACCGCGTTGGCGCGCTGTCCCAGGTGCGTTACGTTGTATACCGCTCGATCCAACCTGACTGGTGGGAGAGCATCGACATGGCGGACGCGTTGCACCCACAAACGCTTCTCGCCCACCGCATGAACGGAAACGAACTTCCCGTGCCGTTCGGAGGCCCCGTCCGCGTGCGAGTCCCGCGGCAGCTCGGTTATAAGAACGTGAAATACATCAATCGCGTGACTCTGACGGACAACCTCAAACCGTTCGGCAAGGGTCTGGGGGGTGCTAGCTCTGATGGTGGCTACGCGTGGTATGCGGGCATCTGAGAGGAAGCGCCCGATAACAAGATGACGCAGAGTGTCTACACTGGCTCAGTAACTCGCCATAAGCCCGTTTGGGGCCAACTTCCGAATAGCCGGCCAACCAGAAACAAACCAATTGAACCGCTAGGATCGCCAGCAAAACCGCATGGTTGTTGGCCGTTTAAGAGCCGCCATCATTTCAACTTCGAATACTCGGTGTTGGCTTGTTGGAGGACGGGAATATCGGGATCGGCATCTTTCCAGAGTTCGAAGAAGTCCTGGAACGCTCTTTTCGCTCTCGCTGTGTCGCCCGCAAGCGCGTAACCGCGCGCCATTCCCAGATAGGAGAGCGAGTAGCGCTGCACCCAATTCGGGTGGACCCAGTTCGCACCCCAATTGGCGCCCTTGTGGTCCACGATTTTCTGAAACTCAGCCGCTGCTTCCGCGCCCCTATGCATTCTCAGGTAAGCTAGGCCACGCAGATAAATCGCATCGGGGTAAGCGCGTTCGTAGGGCGAGGCGGATGCCAGCAGTTCAACGCTTTTGGCAGGTTCATCGCGGTGGAGCGCGATCATGGCTTGAATCTCTGGTAGCTGTACGGCATTCCAGATTGTCCCGTTTGGAAGAGCTTTCGAAGTCTCCGCCGCGAGCTTCTCCGCTGCGGCCGCTTCGCCACACATCGCCATTGCCAACGCAGGGCGCCCAAGCCGACGCACAGGCTGACAATTGCCCGACAACGCGTCAGCACGCGCATCGGCTTCCTCGTACTCGTCGGCGACGTACCGGAATCCCAGATGGCGCGCTGTGTCGGCGGCACGCTGATAGAACTTATGCGAATCACGACGCTGCCCGTGCACATTCAGGTCGGCCGCTTGCAACCCGAAGCTGAGGTACTCCTCCGGCTTGCCTGCGAACCATTGAATTTCCTTGGCAATGGCTGCTTTATCGTCCTCGACATAGGCCAATTCGAGGAAGCGCTGGTGGATTCTCGAACCGTCAATTCCAAGCGCCCGCACTTTCGCCGCTACCTGGTCGGCTTCCGGAAGGCGATCTAGACTGATGTAGGCGTCCAACACCCGACGATAGGGAGGTTCGACATTGGGCTCCAGCCGAGCTGCCTCAAGACCCTCGTTCAGCCCCTCTTCAAATTGCCCCATGTCGATGTAGGTGACGCTTATTTGGTTATGGAAACCCCACCTTAGGGGATAGTTGTTCCGGACAGCCAATTGATAGGCATCAATCTCTTTGTCCAACTCGCCAGTCGCCCTGTAGTAGTAGGCAGTGATCCCGGTTCGCTCGGCCTCGGATACGCGATCGACCATGCTGAAGGCCCGTTTCGCATATTCCGCGCTCCGTTCCAAATCCCCGGTTTGTTCATACGCGATGCCCAGAAGGTAGTACGCCATCGTAAAGTTCGGATCAATTGCGATAGCGCGCTCAAATAGCGGAACAGCGGCCATAAAATGGCCTTTACCCATTACGTCAAGGCCCGCGGTGTAGTTCTGAAGAGCGTCTAGCGAAGGGGTAGTCGCCTGCTCCAGCGGCCGATTCAGCTGCTTGATCGAATTGAGCGACTCTCCAAGCTTGCTGCGCATGGCAGTCGTCGCGCTTCCCAATGCGTTCAACACGTGCTCTTTATCTTCGGCCTGGATCTGCTCCCGGGCGAGCGTTGCCCCGTCCTGACACGTAATTGCCTGAAGGGTAATGACGTAGCTTTTTCCCAGGCTCGTAATGGCGCCTTCGATGGTAGCGGCGGCTCCTTCGCGGACACAGACGTCGTGCGCAACCTGATTGCTGATGCGCGTTCCGGGCTGAACATTCATCAGGCGCAGATCGCGCTGTAGCTGCGCATCATCCATGATTCTCAGGAAAGGCGACTGTTGCAGTTCCACCGCGAGGCCTTGGCGCAAAGTGCCATCAAATACTGGTTCGCCGGTGGAATTCGCGAAGTCGGCGAGCACGATGCTGTCTTTTTCGGTGAGAGCACGGGAGCGGTGGACAAAGAGCTTAAACGTGCCAACGGCTACTGCGACTACAACGATGACCGCAACCGTGATCCATCCCCAGGGTGTGGTTTCTTTGACCTGCACTTGCACCCTGGAATGGCTCGCGGCAACGATGTTCAGCTCCTCCGGCACTAGCTGAACTTCTTCTGCAAACCGGTAGCCTCGGCCGGGCACGGTGACGATGTACTGGTGGTCCTGCGGAGTCTCTCCCAAAGCCTTTCGTAGCAGGAAAATGTTCCGGCTGAGGTTGGCCTCTTCGACAAACGTGTCGGGCCAAACCATCTTCATTAGGTCGTCTTTGGTGACCACCTTCTTGCTGTGACGCACCAAGACTAGAAGTACCTGAAAGGTCTTGGGCGTGAGTGGGACGGTTTCAGTCCCGCGAAGTAATAGTTCCTTCTCCGGATCAACCCGAAAGAGTCCGAACTCGTAGAGTTGTTTGACCTTTTGGTCCGTGCTCGTGTCCATCGGGAGCACCCTGCCGTAAGAGCGGAAAGTCGAACTTGGAGGAGCATTTTAGCATGGTTCGGCTCTGAGTCCCTTGGTTGCGACCCGCTCGGAGCATCAGATAAGTGCTTTCTTTCCCGCCGAGTACGTGACTACGAGAAGTTATCAGAAATTATCACGAGGTTTGTAAGGACTATTCACTCCCCTTTCGGGCAACCTGCCGCCTAGCTTTCGTATGAAACCCGCTTGAGCAGGCACTCCCTGGCAAGCAGGGGTGGGTCATGGCAAAGCAGACGAAGATCACGATCGAAACCGACTCCTTGCTGGTTTTGCGGGGACGAAGCTCACTGCGTGCCTGGTGCCCGGAGTGTGGCGCCGAGGGCGAGATGATTGTCCTGGGCGATGTCGGCGTTATCTCGAACCTAGCGCCATCGGACGTGAAGGCCTGGCTTGAATGCGAGACGATCCACCGTTCGCAGGCAGCCGATGGTGCACAACTGATTTGCCTGAACTCGCTGCTCAAACGCACACAGAAACCGAAAACCACTTAGCACCGCCGCGCAATTCAAAAGGAGATGACCATGAATCGGAGCACGATCGCAAAGGCTTTCACAATAGCCGCAGTCACCGCGCTCGCTCTGGGCACAGCGCCCACAGCGAACGCCCATGATAAAGGATGTTCTAACGCCACCCTTAAGGGCACCTTCGCAGAGAAAGACACCGGGTTCATTACTAACCCACCGCCTGCGCCGGCTTCCCTTTTCGCCGGTGTCAATCTGGAAACCTTCGACGGAAAGGGCACAATTACGGCTACTGGATTCGCGAGCCTGGACGGCAACGGAGCCCCACAAACGGAAACGGGCACCTATACGGTGAATCCTGATTGCACCGGCACTTACGCGGTTCAAATTTCTCCTGGAAATTTTACGGCTCACGCCTTCTTCGTGATCGATGATGGCGGGAATGAACTTCAGATTATCGTGACAGACCCGGGCACTGTGATCAACTGCATCGCACGGAGGCTATTTCCAAAACGAGAAGAGCCAGATCGGGATGACTCGAGAGAATGACGGCCTCCAGCGCCGCAACGCAGATGTCCGTCGGCTATGTAACAGGCTGTATCGCGGGCGGGAGGTCCGGCTGGAATGATGCTAGGGATCTGCTCGCCCGCGAAATGATACATGTGTCTGCCGCAGCTGCAGTGCCGAGCGGATGACGGGCGACTCTTTCCTACTCTTCGTAACGGAAGAGGTGCCGACAATTCGGGAGTTGAATGGCGATAAGCCCGTTTGAACGAAGCCGCTTCGCGGCAGACGCTTTCGCGTGTCTGGTGCCGGCAGCAGTGGTGTGAGGATAAAGTTGGGTCATAAGGAGCTAACCTATGACCCACCTTCGCAAAATGATGCTCGAAGAACTCGAGCGTCGTAATTACGCTCAGACTACCATAAACAGCTACATCCAGACGATCGAGGATTTCGCGCGTTATTTCCGACGCCCTCCTGATCAGCTCACTCCTGAACACATCCGCGAGTATCAAGCGTATCTGTTCCGCGAGAGAAAGCTAGCCGCATCCAGCGTAACGCAACGGCTGGCGGCTCTGCGGTTCTTCTACACTCGGACGATTAAGAGAGCCTGGAGCGTGGCGGATACACCGTATCCGAAGAAGACGAGACACCTACCCGGCATCTTGAGCCCAGAAGAAGTTGCCCACCTCATCGACTCGTCCCAGACTCGGTTTCATCGCATGGTATTGATGACGCTCTATGGCACGGGGGTACGGCGTGCCGAGTTGACTCGCTTGCAAATTCCCGATATCGACAGTCGCCGCATGGTGATCCACATCCGCGGCGGGAAGGGTCGTCAGGACCGAGATGTCATGCTCAGTCCGAAGTTGTTGGAAGCCTTGCGAGAGTACTGGCGGGGGCTGAGACGTAAACCTACAGAGTGGTTATTCCCGGGCGGGCGCTGGCACACCGCCAATCATCCCATCACCACCAAGGTAGTGTGGAATGCCTGCCATAAAGCTGCCCAGCGGGCTGGCCTTCAGAACCGGGTTCATCCGCACACTTTGCGGCACTGCTTTGCTACGCACTTGCTAGAAAACGGAGCTGACCTGCGCACCATTCAGCTGCTCCTGGGACATCACGATTTGAAAGAGACCACCATTTATCTCCATCTCTCACAACGGCACCTCAACGCAACCGCGAGTCCTCTGGACTCGCTCCAGCTGAAAGACAAGGTACCGCAGAGCGAATAGATGAACCGGCCATCCCTCGAGGTGGCCGATCTGGTTCGCGCCGCGGGACGCGGCTTCATCGAACGCAGCCGCAGGTGGATCACCTGGCAACACCTCAAAGTGTTGCGGGCCATTGCGCGCTGTCGCACCGCCGCCTTGGGCGGGCATCTCGATGAGTGCACCGACTGCGCGTACCGTCCGCCCATCTCTTACAACAGCTGCCGTGATCGGCACTGCCCAAAGTGTCAAGCCAACGCTCGCGACCGTTGGCTCGAAGCGCGTCGTAAGGAACTTCTCCCCACGCGCTACGTCCATGTTGTCTTCACCCTACCCCATGAACTGGCACCGCTCGCCTTACAGAACAAGAAAATCCTGTACCATCTGTTGCTGCAAAGCAGCGCCGAAACCCTCCTCGAAGTCGCTCGCGACCCCAAACATCTCGGCGCCGAAATCGGCTTCTTCAGTGTGCTCCACACCTGGAATCAGCAGCTCGAACATCACCCCCATACCCATTGTGTGGTGCCCGCCGGCGGATTGTCGCTCGATCACTCTCGTTGGGTTCCATCGCACTCTCGCTTCTTTCTTCCCATCCCCGTGCTCCGAAAGGTTTTTCGCCGTAAGTTTGTCATGGCTCTAAAACACAACTTCCGTCAGGGCAAGCTTGGCTTCCATGGCACCCTGAAACCCCTCGCACACCCCAAAGCCTTCTCCGCCTGGTTGCGAACCCTATACCGACACCACTGGCACGTCTACTCCAAACCCCCCTCCGGAGATGCAGACCAGGCGGTGCGCTATTTAGGCCACTACACCCATCGCGTAGCCATCTCCAACCATCGACTCGTCTCCTTGGTCGACGACCAAGTTACCTTTCGTTGGCGCGACTCCGCTCACAACAATGAACAGAAGTTGATGCCCCTTTCCCTTGATGAGTTCTTGCGCCGTTTCCTCTTGCATGTGCTTCCCAAAGGCTTTGTCCGCATTCGCCACTTTGGCTTCCTCGCCCACCGGCGGCGGGCTACTCTCCTGCCGCTTTGCTTTCGACTACTCGAAGCCGTACAGCCATCGCAGACCGAAGCAAAAACCTCCCCTGCCGAGGAACCGAGCCCACTTTGGCTCTGTCCCAAGTGTGGCGGCCGCATGGTGGTCATCGAGAGACTTACGGCTGCCCAGATCCGACTCCGTTCTCCCCCCTCTCTCACCGGAGTCGCCGCATGATACGAAAATTCCGATCTCCCTTACTCCGTGCCTCTCACCACCCGCCGGCGTGGTGCGCCCTTTTTGCCCTCAATCAAGCTCTCCCTCTCCAACCTCCGCTCAAACTCTCACCCCAACCCCACGCACCCTACCACCAAACCAATCCTCTTTGCCCTGTGGTTAATTCCTCTCCCTCTTCCCGAAGCCTTTCCCATTACCCCAACACCATTCAATTTGCATAAGTGCCTCCCCACCGGCGGCTTCCTTCAAACAGTTGTATCGGACGCGCCCCGCACGACGTCCCGAACCTACCAGCGTTCTTGGAATGGGGCGCATCGATACAACACTAGCGTCTATCGGTACCTACACCCGAAATCGAGCGTAAACCGGTCTGAGTGAGTGATTGGGTCTGTTTTGAATAACTGACAGAAACAGGCCGCCGTCATGGGCTAACCCTATTCACGATGGGTTTTTTATTCGCCCAGTTGCACGCCTCCTTGGCGAATCGCAACTGAATCGTTCGCTGGCCCCCGGGTGCAATTGCGACTACAATTCCCGCGTGAGTGCCAGAATCCTTCTTCTCGTGACCTTCACTGCTGTCTTGCTTATGTCCAGATTGCAGCCCGGAGTAGCGAACAGCGCAGCCTCCGGCGATGGTCTCTGCCGGCCACAAATTGCTGCGCATGGACCAGCCCCAAACAATGGAATCGTGATGAACGGGATCGACGTCCTCGAACAGGATGGTTTCCGGGAAGTCCGGGGTTCCGACCCGTCCTCCCCACGCGCAGTCGGTGTTATCACCAACCACACTGGTTTCGATGTCGAGGGCCGCAGGACGATTGATATTCTCGCCCAAGCGCCCGGCATCAAGCTCGTGGCGATATTCAGCCCCGAACACGGCGTGACCGGGGAACTCGACGTCAATTCGCTGGGCGATTCAGTCGATCGTGCCACGGGCGTACATATCTACAGCATCTACGGCGACACGACGGCGAGCCGGCATCCACCCGAAAACGTGCTCCGGAAGCTGGATGTCCTAGTGATCGACATCCAGGACATCGGCTCCCGTTTCTATACGTACGAGTCTACCCTGGGTTACACACTTGAATCTGCAGCGATCACCGGCACCGAGGTCGTTGTGCTCGATCGGCCGAACCCTTTAACCGGTGTGCATGTGCAAGGACCTGTCTCGGATGGCAAACACCTCAACTTTGTCGATTACACGAGGGAACCGATTCGCCATGGCATGACGGTGGGCGAGCTGGCGAAGATGTTTAACAGCGAGCGCCACATCAACGCCAAGCTCACGGTGGTTCCCGTAAAGGGATGGACGCGCAGCGACTGGTTCGATTCCACCGATCTGGTTTGGATCAACCTGTCGCCGAATATGCGGAATATGAATGAGGCCGCGCTGTACACCGGGATCGGGATTTTGGAGTATACGAATGTATCCGTCGGTCGCGGGACGGATACGCCGTTCGAGGTGTTTGGCGCGCCGTGGATCAGACCACGGGTATTCGCGCAGTATCTGAATGCACGCCAAATCCCGGGTGTCCGATTCGTGCCAACCTGGTTTACACCCGCCAAAGATGCCAAGTTAGGCGGACAGCGCGTTGGCGGGGTGCAGATGATCGTGACTGACCGGTCTGTTCTCGATGCGCCGGAACTTGGATTGGAACTTGGCTCCGCGCTGCTGAAGCTCTATCCCGCCGATTGGGAGTTGGATCGATTGATCGATCTGCTGGGGAATGAGTCGACCTTGGAGGAGCTTAAGTCCGGCAAAGATCCGCTGTGTATTGCCGAGGACTATCAGCCGGATTTGCAACAATTCATGCGGGTCCGGCAAAAGTACCTGATCTATACCGATCACTGAATGTCGAGCGATAAGAGGCGTGGCCGTTGAAACATTCGATTTCAACGAACCGGCCAAGAATCTGTGAGCCGAAATGTATCCAAAAAGCCGAGAAGCCCGTTTCTGGCCAACTTCCGAATTGCCGACGATCCACTCTCGATACAGACCTCTAACGGTCTACCAACCCATGGAACGACCGTCCGTTTTCGGACGGCGCAAGCCGATCTCGGACAACTTTGCATTTGGAGAGATCCCTTAAATAGAAGAAAAACATAGCTGTTGGTTGAGCAAAAGAATTGGTCACCGAGGTGCTACCTTTTCTCGAATCGGATCAACGGATTAGTCCGGAGGACTAATCTCTGCGCACATTTACCGTTGAGGCCGAGAGGCTCGTTTCGTAGGGTGTCTGGCGAGTTGAGGACGAATGATAACGTCGTTAAGCCAAGATCTTCGCTACGGTATTGCCAGAGAGGCGCTACGGTACCAGTGAGCAAAAGTACGATGTACGGACTGACGCAAGACGTTCGCTATTCGTTGCGGCAAATGCGCAAAGGCCCAGGATTTACTGCCGTTGTCGTGATCACGCTTGCACTCGCCATCGGCGGAAATACAGCCATATTCAGTCTGATTAATGCGATTATGCTCCGTACGCTGCCGGTCAAATATCCAGAGCGTCTGGTCTTACTACAATGGAAGGCCAAGAGCATACCGAAGACCAAAGCTTCTGCTAGCTATGCGAATTGCCCGCCAGGCAGCGGATCGGCTCTCCAAGGCGGAGACATCATTTCCGATGCGCCTTTGGACTCTGGAGGGTGCTCATTTTCCTTGCCATTTTTCGAGCAGCTTCAGCTCGAGCAAAATCTCTTTTCCGATGTGGCAGCGTTCGTGCCTGCCGAACTGAGCGTGAACTCGGAAGGCCGGACTGGCCGAGTGCGGGGACTATTTGTTTCCGGCGAGTTCTTTTCGACCCTTGGTGCGAAACCGGCAATGGGTCGTCTTTTCGATCAGCGAGACGACTCCGAAGGCGCGGCTCCTAGCATCGTAGTCAGTCACCGTTTTTGGCAGAGCAAGTTAGCTAGCGACGGCGCTGTGCTCGGTAAACAAATTTTGATCGGCAGAACCCTATTCACTGTACTCGGCGTTACCGCCCCGGAATTCGCGCAACTTGATCCCGGCCTGACCTGCGATCTATGGGTACCTCTTGCGTTCAAAGCGAAAGTGCCGCCCTACTCTCCTAATCAAGCTAAGGCCGATGCCTTATGGATGGAACTGATCGGCCGTCTGAAGCCAGGGATCAGCGCCGGTCAAGCCGCCTCCGCAGTTAGTACAGCGTTTGCGGCGAGCACGACGAGTGGTCCAGAGGCAATTTTCAAGCGCGATGATGCCCCCCAAATCGAACTCGCAAGCGCGGCGCGCGGCTTAGCGACCCTTCGCCGATATTTTTCACAAGCACTATTTGCCCTGCTTGCGGCTCTTGCGTTGTTGCTATTGATTTCCTGCGTCAATATCGCCGGATTAATGTTGGCGCGATCAGCTGCCCGAAGGAAGGAACTAGGCGTTCGGGTCTCCCTCGGTGCAACGCGCGGCAGAATCATTTCGCAACTACTTACGGAGAGTCTGCTCCTCTCCTTTGCGGGCGGCACCGTCGGAATGGGACTCGGAGTTTTTGGGGCGCGTATCCTCGCATCGTTCTTCTCGCAAAATTGGTCGATGCCGCTCCAACTCGACGTTCACCCTGATGCACGCGTGTTTGCCTTCACGCTGCTGGTTTCAGTGGCGGTTGGAGTTGCCTTCGGGCTTATCCCAGCGTTTTCCAGCGGCCGGCCGGATTTAGTTTCGATGCTCAAAGCTGAAAGTGGCAGCGCGATGGGCGAAGTCGGCCGGAGTGTGGCGTTCGGCAGCTTGATTGTGATTACTCAAATCGCACTCGCTATGCCCATTCTTGCGGCTGCTGGGCTTGTCGCGCGGACACTGGCCAATCTGCGAGCCGAGGAGGTTGGGTTCAACCCACAGCATCTGTTGGTGTTCCGGATCGACTCGACCTACAGTCGAAAGAATCCCGACACTGTCTACCGAGATCTTCAGCAACAGCTCCGATCCCTGCCGGGTGTTGTCTCAGTCAGCCGCTCCGGGGTCGCTTTATTAAGTGATGAAGGCATGGCTGCCCCGATTTTTTCACATGATCAACCGGCGCTACAGGTGCGAGCGCATGGTCTGCCCATGTCTAGCGATTTCCTGACAACAATGGGCATTCCTCTGCGAGAAGGACGAATGTTCGGTGACGAGGATTCAGAACGAGCCCGCGCCAAGGACATTCCAATTCAAGTCGTCGTGAACGAAACTCTGGTCCGGCAGCTGTTTGGTTTCCGGGACGCACTCGGGAAATATTTCCACTTCGGAGACGCGTCTGGTCCTGCCGTTGAGATTATTGGCGTTGTCGGAGACGCAAAGTATGGCAATGTACGAGACACCATATGGCCCACTGTTTACATGCCGATTGGCGATTGGGATGGCCCCATGTACTTCGAAGCCCGCACCGGGATGGAATCAGGCGCGGTCATACCGGAGATCCAGTCGGCGGTCAGACGCTTTGACAGCAATCTCCTGATTGTGGGCATGAAGACCGAGACTGAGCAGATCGATGAGGATCTCTATCAAGAACGGCTGATGTCTGTCTTGTCCGGCTTGTTTGCGGGGCTAGCAGTCGTTGTCGCTTGTGTAGGACTCTACGGCTTGCTTGCGTTTCAGGTAGCGCGCCGCACTCAGGAGATTGGAATCCGGCTAGCCTTGGGCGCGGAGCGCGAGGATGTGCTCAGACTCATTCTTGGGCGAGGGGCCGCGCTGGCGATTGCAGGCACATTGCTCGGATGCGCAGCAGCCCTGGGCGTTACTCGCTATCTTCAGAGCTTCCTATTCGGCGTGCGGCCTGCCGATCCGCTCACATTCATCGTTACGGCTGTTTTGCTTGTTGGTGTCGCCTTAATCGGCAGCTACATTCCCGCACGTCGTGCAGCCAAAGTCGATCCCATGGTGGCGCTGCGGTACGAGTGAGGAGACCCAAGGAACTGGGAACAATGGTCTCCGTCATTTTCAAACACCAATTCTGCGCGTTTTTCCCTCGACTGCTCTCAGCCTGGGCAAAGTTTCGGCGCTCTGGACCGCCATGACGCCATTGTACGTCGCTTAGTGATCCATCTCCCGCACAATTGGTGGATGACGGGCTACCCGGAAGTAATCCGATCAGGAAAAAGCGGGCTTCACGTCGGCGTGGTTCCGCGCTCGTGGGCCAAAAGCCCAATTCGAGGAAATCGTCCTGAATTCGTCTGTTAGGGGTGCTCGAGTTTGTCTCGCGCGAGCCCCGAGAGCGCAAGTTGGTGGCGAGAGCAGCGGGCCCTGTGTTGCTTTCGACCGGCAGCGTTATACTCTGCCGGCTATCAAGCGTGGCCTGGAGGAGGCGAGTATGCGCAAGCAGCTGGCATTGATTCTTCTGAGTTGCGTTCTGTGCGTGGCGGCCACGGCACAACAACCAGCGCTCACTGTGGGAACCGCGACAGCAGTCACCGGGCAGACCGTTACCGGATTCATCGAAGTGTCGGCGGGTAGCGACGCGGGCACGAATATCCCGGTGGCGGTCATTCGAGGCCCGAAGCCCGGGCCGACTCTCGCCCTGGTGGCCGGTGCGCATGGCACCGAGTATGCGTCCATCATCGCGCTCGAGAAGCTCATACAGGAACTCAACCCCGCGGAGATTTCCGGGACGGTCCTCATCGTCCCATTGGTGAACATCGCATCGTTTGAACAGAAGGTGCCGCACGTGAACCCGGTGGATGGCAAGAGCATGAACCGTTTCTATCCGGGCAATCCCAACGGAACGCAGACCGAGCGCGCGTCGTGGGCGATGACGAAGCAGGTCGTGGAACAATCCGACTACCTGATTGACCTGCACGGCGGCGATCTCGATGAAAGCCTGCGGCCGTATTCCTACTGGGCGCCGACCGGTAACGGGCAGCAGGATGCCGTCTCGCGCGCCATGGTGCTGGCCTTCGGGCTCGACACGATCATCCTCTCAACCGATCGCCCCCGCGACCCGAACGCGGCCCGCTATCTGGAGACCAATGCCAGCCTGCGGGGGAAGCCGTCCCTGACGGCCGAGGCGGGCCACGCTGGCACCGTAGAGCCGGAAGACGTGACGGCGCTGATCGACGGCTGCCTAAATGTGATGCGCTACCTGAAGATGCTGCAGGGCAAGGCGCTTCCGGTGCAGAACCCATTGTGGATCGAGCGCATTGCCAGTATCACCAGCGAAATCGGCGGCGTTTTCTATCCCACGGTCAAGCGCGGCTGGTACGTGCAACAAGGCATGAAAATCGGTTACGTCACCGATCTGTTCGGCAAGACGGTGTGGGAAGCGCATGCGCCGTCGAGCGGCGTAGTCCTGTATGTCTGCGCCGTGCCTTCGATGAAGAAAGGTGAGACGGTAGCCAACATCGGCGTGGTCGCGGGCAGGGCGCCGTAGCGGGCGGGTACCGATTCGGTGATGCGGGCCACGCTTAAGACCCACATGGATCCCCAGGGAACAAGACCGCAGAGGAAGGCGGACGAAAGAGTGTGAGAAGACCGCGACTTATAAACACGGGCGGCCGTGAACAACCGCTTTCTGTGTGAATGCAGGACGGAATCGGAGCCAAATACGTAAAGGCAGCCCGTGGGTTTCATAACTTCTGGGTTGCCAACTACGCGCCCAGAACCATCAACCGCCACCGACAGCGTCTGGCGGCCAGCCGAATAGGCAGCCAGGAAATCACTTGCTTTGTCGCGACTTGGGATCGTTCTTGGCCTCGAAATAGTGCGTGTCGGTTGGACCGTAACCCGAGATTTCGACGATCACTGCGTCAGTGTCCGTCTGGGCGAAATGATTGTCGCCGCTCGGTTCGGAATACACGCTTCCCGGTGGAAGCGTCTTCAGCGACGTTGCATTGAAGTGAGTGCCATAGCCCAAGTGCCACTTGCCCGAAACGACGACTGCGACCCGATCGTCTCGATGTGTGTGCGCCTGGATCGTGGTGTGAGCGGGCACAAACAGCAAGATCGTGTACAAGCCCACTTTTGAAGGATCGCCAAAGACGACCTTCGTATGAACCCCAGGGAGGCCAGAACTCCCAATCTGGTTGCTGTCGAGAGCGCTGGCCTGGATTTCCGCTGGTGTCATGCGCATCTCCGGAAGGGATTGGGCGGTGGCGACAGAAGCTGCCAACAGAGACAGGGCAGCGATCACGAATCTCTTGACCATGGGTCGGATAAACATGAATCGTTCGAACATGGAGCAGTCCTTTCGTTTTCGACGAAAATCTCTAGCTTGGCTAGGCAGGCACGCTGCTGCGAACGTCAGAGAAACTTTTGCAACGCCTCAGTCGTCTCTTTCGGCTGCTCTTCAAGCACCCAATGCCCGGTGTTCTTCAGCACAACGACGGTCGCATCTGTCGCCACCAGCTTGGCTTGTTGCCCTAGCGCTTCTCCCAACGACTTGTCGCCGCCGATCGTCAGTACCGGCATGGTTAACTTGGTCTGAGAGAGTTGAGCGAAATCCTTGGCGGCTTGCAAGAAAGAAACGAAATAGGCCCAGCCAGCATGCATACGTCCCGGCCGTGCGTAGGCAGCTGCATAGGCTTTGCGATCCGCTTCCGGAATCGAATGAGTCTTGTCCGCCGCGAAGTCGTTCCAGAAATAGTCGAAGTAGGTGCGCTCGCGGCCTTGAACTAGGGCTTCGGGCGTCGGACCATTGAAGCGGAAGTGCCATATGGCGGGGTTGTTGTAAACCTCCTCCCAACCCTCTACGCCAGGAAGGAAAGCATCCATCAGGACGAGCTTCGTCACCTCGCTCGGAAACTGTGCAGCGTAGGCGTAGGCAACCATAAGACCGATGTCATGTCCCACGACCTCGGCCTTCTGCACTCCGAGCGACTTGGCAAGGTCATGAATACGGATCGCGGCATTCTTCATGTCAAGACCGTCGGCAGGGATGTCCGAGTCCCCTATGCCGGGCAGGTCTGGCGCGATTACGGTAAACCGTTCGGCCAGAACCGGGATGATTGGCTTCCACATCAGCGAGGTCTCGGCATAGCCATGCAACAGTATGAGCGGGGTGCCGTGCCCGGCCGTCATGTAATGCAGCTTGGCGCCGTCGATTTCTGCTGTGTGCGAAACTATTCTCTTGTCTTGCGCATCAGCGTAGGCCTTCGTTTGGAATTCAGGGCAGAGCAAGAGCAGGCCGAACGCGGCCACAGTGAGAGTGCGTTTCATAAATTAACCTCGTCGATTCCTTGAGTATTTCGGACTATACAGTCTGGAATGTGCCGAGTCAATCCCTTCGGGTAGACTGTAGAGTCTATATGGCACGGACCAAGAGATTTGATCCCAAACAGGCATTGGCCGCAGCCATGAATGTGTTCTGGCGGCTTGGCTACGAAAACACCTCGCTCGATGTGTTGATGGCCGAAATGGGGATTGCGAGACAGAGTCTTTACGACACGTTTGGTGACAAACGGTCCTTATACTTAAAAGCGCTGGCGCACTACCGCGATGAAACCAATGCTTCCATGCGCAGGTTATTCAGTTCCGCCCCCACGGTGAAAGACGGCTTCGCACAACTTCTGTTTGGCCTTAGTGCAGAGTCACGGGCGCAGCACGCGCGCGGTTGCTTGCTCTTAAGCGCAAATATGGAGCGCGCTGCAGGAGATTCAGTCCTCACCGACTTTTTGCGTCGCAATCAAGCAGAGGTCGAATCAATTTTTCGAGAGGCGCTCCGACGTGCTCAATCAAGCGGCGAATTGTCCCGCAAGCAAGATCCGGCGGCGCTGGCTCAGTTCTTCATGGTCACGATCCAGGGGTTGCGGGCATTAGCCAGACTCAAATCGGACCGCCGTGCCCTCGAACAGGTCGCCAGAGTCGCTTTGGCGGTACTCGACTAATCGTGAAAGCACATCTCGGGGATGTTATTCCCGAGTGACGGGCAACTCTTACCTAATCCCTCCGCTAAGGTAAGGGTAGCCGACCAGCCGGACACGAACCGGGAAGTGCGAAGATCAGGCCGAGGTCTCTGTGCGGCCAAGCATCGGGCGAGGCTCACGGTCACCGCGCGGATAGAAACGATCTCGCCATTAACTACCTGAATGTGCGCGGCGAAGGAATGCGGCCGGGCCTTTGCCTTCGTTAACTAACGGACTGTTTCAGCCGCACTCTTTTGCGTGAGTAGATTGAAGCAGTAAGCCAATACTTGAAGATACCTGTCGTCACGAGGGCCGTACAAAATTTACCTAGACAACGAGACGTCGTGATCCAGGGACACTTTCAACGATGGGAGAAGTTGGGTTCGCGCCGCACGATCGATTGCGCTGACTACGGAATTAAAACCCGCCCTGATTGGATCCTCGTGCATGCCAACTCCGAAAACGTGGTCAGCCTCTTCCACGCACATCTCCAAAAACACAATATTCTCTTTCTGGTTCTTCGACACCGCGTGACCCGGTTCTTGCGCAACGATTCGAAGGCTAGTTCCAATCCGTTTGCCAAACATTTGCACCAACATCTCGATCTGCACCGCACCCGTCGTATGGGAAGGATCTTGCAAGTTTTCCATTATCCAATTGAGTAACCCGCAGGCCACCTCCGTCCGAGACTCTAAGTATTCGGCACGAAAAGTTTCCCAAAGCATGGACGATGTAACTTCTTTTCCGCTGGAATCGCTCAGCTGCTGAACAATTTGACTGAATTCGATCAAGAGATTCCGGGGAAGCTGAACCCCATAGTCACTCTCCATAAGGAAGGCGATCCCTCCCTTCCCGGACTGACTGTTGACGCGAATAATCGGTTCGTAGCTACGTCCGATGTCTTTCGGGTCAATTGGCAGATATGGAACTTCCCACGGCCCGCCGACGCTTTGAGCTAATAGCCCCTTCCGAATCGCATCCTGATGCGAACCAGAGAACGCAGTGAACACAAAATCACCGGCATAAGGATGCCGGGGATGCACCTCAAGTTGGGTAGACTCTTCGACGCGATCTACAATTGCAGCAAGATTAGACAGCTCCAGACCTGGATGAATGCCCTGGCTGTAAAGGTTCAGCGCCACACAAACAAGATCAACATTACCTGTTCTCTCGCCATTGCCAAATAATGTACCTTCGATTCGCTGTGCACCCGCCATAAGTCCGAGTTCTGCTGCTGCAACTGCGGTCCCACGATCGTTGTGGGGGTGTAGGCTCAATATCAAAGCCTCGCGGTGTTTGATAGTTCGATGTATCCACTCAATTTGATCGGCATAAACATTCGGTGTGCTCAATTCCACAGTAGCGGGCAAGTTGATGATTACCTTCTTATCGGAGGTTGGTTGCCAAACGTCTATGACGGCCTCACAAACCTCAAGGGCATAGTCCATTTCGGTCCCGGTAAAGCTCTCGGGTGAATATTGGAATATCCAATCTGTTTCCGGATATTGATTCGCAATTCGTTTGACTATCGTTGCGCCATTTACCGCAATCGCTTTGACCCCATCTTTCCCTAACCTAAACACAATCTTGCGCTGAATAGTCGAGGTGGAGTTGTAGACATGGACGATCGCGCGACGGACTCCTCGAAGAGCTTCAAAGGTGCGCTGGATCAGGTGTTCTCTTGCTTGTACTAGAACCTGTACGGTAACGTCTTCAGGGATCAATTTATTTTCGATAAGTTGACGGCAAAAATCAAAGTCCATCTGGGAACCAGAGGGAAATCCAATCTCAATCTCTTTGAAGCCAATGGAAACGAGGAGGTCAAACATGGCCTTCTTATTCCGGATGCTCATGGGCTCAATGAGGGCCTGATTGCCATCACGGAGGTCGACGCTGCACCATGCGGGTGCAGTTTGCAAAGTTTTGGATGGCCATTGCCGGTTAGCGAGTTCAAAACAGGGTGCCGGCCGATATTTTTCTGACGGATTGCTTAGCATTTGAGGCTCTCTTACCAAAGCTCAGATTGGAGCGCCATCCCACGGGCGTTAATATAGGAACGCAGGACTCATAAGTCAACGTAATGTTGTTAATTATATTATAAGTTATGCTTATAGGCTGGGGCACTTGTGTCCCCCTAAATGCCTGCCCAACGAAGGCGCGAAACGTTTGGCGGCCGCTTTCACTACGTGCCAGATCGCTTTGGGTGCGATGCTGTCGCCCCAAATCTTATCCAGTCGGCTCACTAGACGGAAGATCGCTCCAGCAGTGATGCCAGCCGCCGTGGTCCACTCATCGACGGCGCGTTTCGCCCATACTGGATGGTTGAGGGCGCCAGGTTCTTCTGTGCGAGAAACAACCGGTAGCGAAGGACGACAGTTCGGTTAAAGGCCAGGCGCGGTTCGGAACAATACCATCCGATGAATTCGTCGATGGCATGACCGTATGATTCTTGCGAACTGGCCGCGCCGAGTGAGTGAAGAACCGCATTCTTCGACTGCTCCAAGTCGGTTAGCAGAAGCATTGCTTTTGCCTTGGAGCGTTTCGATGTCTTCCGATGAGCCATACTGGGGCCTCCCACGCCGCGATCAGTATGGTCGTTCAGTTGGAGGCTTCTGGTCTCGAAGCCCGTTTCTGTATAACTTCCTGTTTCGCCGACCATTCATCCGCTACGACCTTTGTAGACGCCACCGGTCTCGTCGAGAGACTGACCGACGGTGCACTCACTTGGATCGAGCTTCGACGTGATCGCGGCGGTGGCGGAGAAGTAGAGTTCTTTCGCCGCGCATCAACGCGGAGAAACACGGATTAAGAGCGCGGAGGGTTCAGTTGATTTGCAGGAGTCGAGCTGCGTTGGACCCACACAAGCCAACCCAACCCCAGCCTCAGCATTTCGATCAGTGAACAATGTTGACGGCTATCGCGGGCGTAATTGAGTCGGTCGTGTTCTTGCCCGCAGGGAACAAGCGCATACCAAGGATTACTCCCACGCTACTGTTGAAGTTGTATTCGATGGCAGGTGCCAGACCGAAGACTTGGCTGGATCCCGAATTGAGCAAGATCGGCTGAGTCGGACTCGCATTGTTATATCCCGCCACGTGCGTGTTGTACTGGTGCCGGTAAATGCCTTCCATGACCGGTACCCAGTGGCGCGTAGCGTTGTACTCGGCGGCCAAGTCAACCAACAGAACGGCACCGGGGTTTGCATGGCCGCGAAATCCCTGGAATGTGCCATAGACGCTTGCGTCCTGAACATTCACTGAGTTGGAAAACGCCTGCGTGACGTTGAAGCGCATGCGCAGGATGCGACCGGTGGGCACCCAGAAAAAAGTTTGTGTGTAGAGACCGAGGGTAGTCGTGTACGCGCCGGCGCCCAAGCCGTCGCTGGGGCGGTCGAGTTGATCGTACCTTCCGGTCGGAAGCGTTTCCTGCACGTTGACCGAAGTTGTGGGGAGCCAGCCGCCCTCATGAAACAAATGGAGCCGATATTGGGCCTGCACCATGAGATCGCCGGCGCCCGCGCTGCCGGGTCCGTTACCCGGTTCATTGTAGCCGAACGTGGGAATCACCCCCACCGTGAATTTGTTGCCGAGGCCGTAGTTGATATACGTGAGCGAGCCGTATCCGTTCTCGTGCGGCGCGCCGACACGAGTGCCCGTGGAGTTGTAGAAACCCTCGGTGATCACGTCGTAAATATAGGGCTCGACGAGCACGTGACCTTGCGGCAGCGTCGAGGCGTTCGGCGCCAGCAAAGGGCCGGTCCACCATGCATCATCGACCGGCTGGCGGAAGGCTACCGAAGGCACGGACGTCTGCGCGGCGGCTAGGCAAGACGTCAGGGCGATCACAGCGAATGTATTCTGTAATACTCTTGCACCGGTCATCTCGATTGGTCCAGTTCAATTAATTCAGCATGAATGCGAGTGGCGGAGAGTTTAACAGGTTGAAACGGCACGGAAAAAAGTAGCGGCGTCGAATGCTGAGACCGCCCAGATCTCCGCCTTAGGTTAGGGCCTACGTTTTTAGTTCGCCGATCCTCCTGTGCTGACTGGCGCGATATCAGACTTCATCCCGAGAGCTCTTAAGTATCCCTGATTGGCGCGACACTTCTGCAGGCGGACATTTTCCAGCAGGTCGGCAAAAGCGCGATGGATCGTGTCCTGTTCGGGCCTGGTCTTCAACCGTTCCTCCACGTGCGCAGTGTCACGAGGAAGCTTGGCGAACTCCACGATCTTTTTCCAATCGGCAGGTGGAATAATGCTGACGACCGCCGACGATTTTTCCATCTTTTTATATGGCCAGAAGGCCCATCCGATGTTGTTTTTCTCAAGTGTCTTTACGAATTGCGCGATCCAGTCGTCAGTATTCTCACCGGACTCGCCCATCCAGATGGGCACATCGTAACGTTCACGAAAATCGATGTATTGCCGGATCACGCTTTCATCGGGCGCCGTCCAATATTTATGGAACGTATAGGCGACGTTTGAGTCGAAAGGTTTGCCGAAGATGGAAAAGTTACTGTCCCACTGAGCGCCACCGAGGAAGAGAATATGGTGGGCATCCACCTTTCGTATCTCGCCTGCGACCTTTTTGTAGACCGGTTCAAGCAAAGGATTCAACGGAGCAAGCTTGGGAAAGTGCGGGATCGGCTCATTCAGCAGGTCATAACCGAGTACGGCCGGTTCATCTCGATAGTGCGTCGCCAGCCGCCGCCAGATAGCGACGAGGTGCTCTTGGGCTTGGGGACTCCGGTATAGCCACGGATATCCAGCGCTGTCGTCGATGTTCGCACCAGTCTGTCCGCCGGGTGCGACATGCAGATCAAGGATCACGTACAGACCTTCGGCACGGCTCCAGAGGATCAAACGGTCCAGCAGCTTGAAACCTTCCGCATCGTCGCTCTCAAAAAGGCTGTAATGCAAAGGAACTCGAATTGCGTTGAAGCCCGCCCGATGCAGGAGCGCGATGTCCTCACGCGTGATGTAATTCTCTCGGTACCTCTGCCAGAATGCGGCCGACTCTTCAGGCCCAAGCAGCTCCAGCACCAATGCACGGATCTCACTGGGAGATTGCGGGCCGCCGTCGAACAGCCACATGTAACCTTCCGGCACCAGCCAGTTGCCCAGATTGGTGGCGCGAACGAGGAGCGGCTTACCAGCGGGGTCGACGATCTGTTTGTGGGTGGTGTGCGCGAACTGTGCGATCCCTTGAGAAGTCAATGCCAGAAGAAGCAGCAGCAATTGTAGAAATCTGGATTTGAACATGATTCGCTCCGGTGAAGAGGCTACACCACAGCATCTGTGCTGACCACTGGGCTGTCCAGTTTCACGACCATCTCGCGACATAATATTGCGACTATCATAAAGCCAGGAATCCGAGGAGGACGTTGTCAAAACCGTAAACCTTAAGTCCGATATGCCGTCAGTGCCGGAGGCGCTGCAACGGCTGGAGCGGGAGATCACGGTGGCTCGCCAACAGAAACATTCTCTGCTGAAAGTGGTTCATGGGTACGGATCGACGGGGATGGGCGGGGACATTCGCATCGCGGTACAACGCCGTTTGCACGACTTGGCAGAGGGTGGACAGATTCGCGACTGCATTTTCGGCGAGAACTGGTCGAAGAGCGATGAGGCGACCTGGCGTCTGTTACAGGCACAGTCGGATTTGAAGAGCGATTCGGACCTGGGGCGCCGCAATCTCGGCATCACTATTGTTTTGCTGTGAGCTTTCCGATCGTGGCTACGATTCGGGTGTCGGCGATGGAGGTTCAGGAGCTAGGGGAGCGCCGTCGGAGACCACAGCAATCGGTGCGAGCTGCGGTTCGATGGGGCGCGGCTCAGTTGGGCGAAGCTCCATCGGACGCATCGGGATTATGGGACTGATCATTCGCTGTTGCCAGTAAGAGACGGCGACGCCGCGCTGCCAGAAGCGCGGGATCAGCAACAAAAGCAGCGTGAGTTGGCTGATGGCGAGCGCCTCCCACACACTTTCGGGACGAACTAGCTTCATCCAGATGAAGAGGCCAGCGAGCAAGATGGCTGCAGCCACGATAGTAGCGACCACGTAGCTTGCAAGCAGACGGCCCAAATGCAGAAAAGTGTGGCGGAAGGCTGCGCCGATGGACTTCCGTACGGCGCGCTGATCACTCAAAACGATGTCGACCTCGGCCAGATCGAACCAGATGCGTAGTGTGGTCATAACCAGAAAAATCAACGCGAAGCCCGTCATTTGGATTTCGAAGGGCAGCAGTTCGTTCGTGCTTTCTCCAGCCCTCTTCACCAGGGCGGTGTTGATGGCGAATAGCAGGCCGGCCACAATTCCCATCACGATGCCGGCCACCGTCATCAGCCGGATATAGCGCCACAAATTTCGGCCGCAGGCGCGGAAGAAATCCTCGCGGGGCAGGCGATAGGTCGAGGCGTATCCTTGAAAGACTCCGGGTAGAAACAGGGCCGTTGCCAGAAAGAATAGAAAAGCAAAATAAAAAGCCGAAAAAGTCATCGCCGCCATCTTCCCAAATTCCGGTCGCGCGAATAACTCGTTCATTACGGAGAGATCGAATCCGTGAATCAGCTCATTGCCGCGGAGGCTGTGATCGAGGATCGCATGGGAGTTCTTGCGGAAGGCAGACGTGCCGAACTCGGCCAGAGACAGGTTCAACAGCCAGAACCAGAACACGTATCGTTTGTTGTTAGCCACCATGGCCAGGCCGCTGCCCAGCAGGGTTCGGTTCTCACGTTCGGAGAAGGGAGTCTGCATCGATTCCTCCTTAAACTGCCCACCACGCCAACGCCTGGCTCACCCATTGTGTGACGAACAGCCAATAGTTCGATAGCTTGTGCGTCGCCTTGGGGTTGGCGTCGGCCACAGAGCTTTTGTCGAAATCGTTGCGGTTGATCTGCACCGTATGGGCGGGATCGAGTTCCGCAGAAACGATCTTTGCTTTTTTCTGATAACCAAATCTCGTCCAGCGGCTCTGCCCGTCCCAGTGCTCGCGGATCTTCTCACCATTGTCGAACTTGATTTCCACTTCGACCGGCATTACGAAATCTTCTTTGCGATGAAGTGACACGTAGGACTGATAAACCGTGTCGTCTGGTTCCGTGCTCTTTCTCGCGATCTTTTTGGCTTTCTTTTCGTCGTACCAGTTGATTGGGAAAGAGTCGATCTGGTGCACTTCATAATCCATTACCTGAGAGCCGTAAATAGCCTGATTGAAATACCATCGCAGATCTTTCCCGGAAATCTCCTCGATGATCTTCAGAAAATCTTCCTTCGTAGGATGAGTGAAACGGTACTTCATGAAATAGGCGTGCATCGCCTTCGCCATGGTTTCTTCGCCGATGATGCCTTCGAGAGTCAGCAGGACGCTCGCCGTTTTGCCGTACGTGATTCCGCCATAGGAGTTGAAACTGTAGTAGTCATAAGCCTTTTGGGCGATAGGATCGAAGTTGGGATCGCTCGCATAACCGCCGCGTTGCAGTTCTCGCTCTCCAAGGGTCACGCCAGCGATGTTCATAACAGAGGTGCTCTTACCAAGAATGGAATCCAGCACTTTCACTTCCGTATAGCTGTTAATGCCTTCATCCATCCAGGCATCTTCGAATTCGTTGGTCGCTACCATGCCGTACCAGTACTGGTGTCCAAACTCGTGCTCCAGAACCAACTCGGGCCCGTGAAGCCCCTCTGGCATAAACCAGCTGGTATCGCCCGTGATGAAGGTTGGGTACTCCATGCCGCCCGCTGCTGAGTCCGGCTCGGGATCGACCACGGTCAAGGTCTTATATGGATAGGGTCCGTACCACTGCTCGAAGTGATCTAACGTTTGTCTCGTGATTCGTTCGTGACGCCCCGCTTGGCTCCAGTGCGCCGGCTGCATCAGAAAGCGCAGCTTGATCGGGCCCATTTGCGCCTGGTAGACACTCTCCCGAACCTTGTAGCGCGGACTCGCGGTCCAGGCGAAGTCGTGAATGTCGTCGCCATGATAGGTCGCGGTCTTGGTGTTGTCGCCATTGTTCTTCTCCTCGACGAGAACTCCGCTGGCGCCAAGAACTTCATTCTGTGGCACGGTAAGCTTGACGTCGTAGACGCCAAAGTCTGCGAAGAACTCCGTGGTTGCGTGATACTGGTGACAATTCCACGCTCCGTTCCACCAGACGCCGACCTTTGGAAACCATTGGCCGCCGAGGGTGAAATCGCGCTTCCATCCGGAGCGCGCCTGGGTCTCGGGAAATTTGGTCTGAAACACAATCTTGAACTGCACATAGGCGCCGGGGGCGATCGGTTTCAGAACATGAACATCGACGACGGTCTTGTCGTCTTTATTTCCATCGTCCGGCGCGATGTACTGCTGTTGCCCAGTCACGTCGCCCTGGCCCACTACCTCAATCTTTTTAATTTCTTCCGAGCCATATTCCTTGTCTTCCCACTTGTCGTAGGCGGTGTCGCGGCTGCCCTCGATCTTGGCCTCATGCACCCACGTGGATTTTGGCTGAAACGCATTCTGATAAAGATGGAAAGGGAAGTGGTCGAGCGCCTGCCCCGTCAGGTTGTGATAGGTGAGCACTTCGGTGGCGTCGACGGAGTGCGTCCTAGGATCATATTTGGCATCGATTTCGTAGTGGACTATCCGCTGCGACAGGGGCGTCGGGGAATTGATGGCCAGTGTGGTCTCGGGGATAGAGACTCCTCCGGTTGGGGTTGTCTTTGCCAGAGGTGACGTCTGGGCCGCTGGTGTCATCGTCTGCGGAGCGGCCGCCGTAGCTGTTTTCTGGCTCACGACTGCAGTGAATCCAAGGGCCAACGTGGCAACGAGAGCGACAAGCTGCCATCTTATCTGCATGAAAGACCTCGCTGGATGAACTGGGGCTTGAATCATATCTTACGGCGGTGAATGCTGCTAACCGGATGAAGGGGGGTAGTGACTCCGTTTCAAACTGAGCCACTACCGAAGGGAGGATGGCGTAGCAGGTCGGCAAGTTCGAGGAGTTCATCATTGAAATGGCCAGCTGCTTCGCAGAGAGCGTATGCACGGTCCCCCTTGCGCTTTTCCCATCCTGCCGACGATACTGAAGATTCACGAAAATTATGAAAACAACCATTTCTGTATCTACGCCCGCTGATGTCGAAACTGAAGCGCTGGTCGCGGTGGTGCTCGACCATGCGGAGCCCGCGCCGAGCGTAAAAGAAAAAGATAAGAAACCGCAACTCAAACTTGCCACGTCCGATTCCGCCGTGCAGTCGGTCGCAGCTGACTTGCTGGCGAGCGGCGAAGTCGCAGGCAAGGCGTTTGAAACGAATTTGCTGCACAAGCCCGCCCACCTGAAGGCGAAGCGGCTGCTGCTGATCAGCGGGGGTAGCGCTAAGAGATTCTCGAGCTACGAACTGCGGCGCATCGCCGGCGTAGCGGTGCGCACACTGAAGTCGCGCGGAATTCGCAGCTTTGCCTTCATCGCTCCGACCGCCATTCCTTCCGAAGAAGCGGTGCGAGCGGTTGTGGAAGGCGCGCACGTGGGAAATTTCGATCCCGACTACTACCGCAGTGATCGCAAAGATCAGAAGATTGACGCGCTTACTGTGATCGCCACCGGAGACAAGTCGGCGTTGGAAAAGGCGGCGAATGAGGCGCAGATCTTTGGCGAGTCGCAAAACTTTACTCGCGATTTAGTGAATGAACCTTCCAATCGCATGACGCCTACGATTCTCGCGGACCGTGCCAAGAAGATGTCTGAAGAAGTTGGCTTGAAATGCGAGGTTTATGGGGCTGACAAAATCAAAGAAATGAAGATGGGAGCGTTTTGGAGCGTGGCCCAAGGGTCCGACGAACCGCCGGCACTGATTGTTATGCGCTACGAACCTGCGGGCGCGCCGGAGAAGCCGGTCTTGGGTTTAGTGGGGAAGGGAATTACGTTCGATACGGGAGGCATATCAATCAAGCCCGCGGATGGCATGGAGAAGATGAAATACGACATGGCCGGTGGCGCCACTATGATCGGCGCTATGCGTGCCATCGCGCTTCTAAAGCCGAAAGTGAAAGTCATCGGCATCGTCTGCGCGACCGAGAATATGCCCTCCGGTAAAGCGCAGAAGCCGGGCGACGTGCAGATTGCGATGTCGGGCAAGTCGATCGAGATCATCAATACCGACGCGGAAGGCCGCCTGGTATTGGCCGACGGCCTTTACTATGCGCGGCAACTTGGGTGCACACATCTGGTAGATGCTGCTACCTTGACTGGGGCGGTGGTGGTTGCACTCGGCTACAACAACGCCGGAATCTTCGCCAACGACGACGACATGTATAACCGCTTTCACAATGCGAACGCCAAGGCCGGGGAAAAAATGTGGAGGATGCCTCTCGACGATGAATACAAGGAACATATTCGTTCTTCGATTGCTGACATCGTGAACTCGGGTGGGCGTTGGGGCGGTGCGATCACGGCGGCCATGTTCCTAAAGGAATTCGCTGAAGACACCCCGTGGATTCACCTCGACATCGCTGGCACCGCATGGACGGAAGACCAAAAGCCGTGGATCGCGAAAGGTCCGTCTGGCATCGCCCTGCGCAGTGTGGTTGAGTTTGTGAAGAGTTTTGCGGGATAAGAAATGCGCGGCGAACGTTGAGGGAAATCCGTGCGGTTGTTATAATCGAGGGCGTTCCAGAGACGCGCCCGCAAGTGGATTGATTTCGTTCGGTCGCGAATCCCGCCACAATCAGCGTGAAGCGAACCGTGCTCGCAGCCCGCAGAGAGCGGGTTTCAAGATGTGGCCAGGTAGCTCAGGTGGTAGAGCGCAGCCCTGAAAAGGCTGGCGTCGGCGGTTCAACTCCGTCCCTGGCCACCACATTTCAAAGCACTTATTCGGAATCCCTCGATTTGAGCTAGCCCACAATATGCCCACAAAACGAGGGTTTGCGCTAAACAACGAAGTTCGTTGCAGGTGCCTTCTCCATCCATGAACCCTTTAGTAGCTGGTTCAGGAAGGTCCCCTGTGCTTCTAGCTTGGCCGGTGTAATGGCTTGGGCATAGATATCCAGGGTGGTCTTTATGTTCGAATGACGAAGTAGCTCCTGCACGAGTTTTGGATCGTAGTTGTTTGCCACTAGGACCGACGCCAGCGTTCGCCGGAATGTATGGAACCCAAACGCCCTGGGTGGCGCTACAACGCCGACCTTTAGGGCCGCAGGACGAAGGTGATCGGACAAAAGCATGTTGGCTCGCGGTGGCTTCCTGCCCTTTAGTTTGAAGGACGGGAACACGAGGTTCTCTTCCTGGCTGTAGGGCGTTTCCCGGCGCCAGTTGAGCAGATGTGCCGCGAGTAGAGGATGGAGCGGAACGGGACGCTTCGACGCCTTCGACTTGGGTTTGCCGAATCTCCCATAGACGTAAGCTCGACGCACGTATATGCATTGATTTTCTACGTCGATGTCCCTCCACTGCAGTGCGAGAATTTCGGAAATCCGCAACGCAGTGGCCGCGGTGACCAGCACAAGCGTACGCAGCATCAACCCCAGTTGGTTGATGATCGCGAAGGCCTGAACCGGAGTCAAAATGATCGGGTCGAAGTTGCTGGCCGTGGACTGGCGGACAAAGCGGATCGGATTCGCTTGCTCCGTCCGCGGCAGGAATCCAACACGTTGGGCATGTTTGTAAACCAGACCGATGACCTGTCGGATCTTCGACCGGGTTTGGTTTTCGAGACCGCTCTTCCTCCCCAGCTCTTTCAGCCAGTTCTCTAGATCGAGCGGCGCGATCATCAAGGCCGCCTGATCGCCCCAGCGTGGCAGAATCCACTTGCGGAGATAGCGGCGGTAAGTTGCAGTCGTGGAATAAGCTTTCGGAGCCGAAGCTTGGTTTTGATCTTCGGTGAGTTCTTCTTGGATGTAGTGACCCGCAATGTCGCTGAACGTCACGGGGCGCCCATTGTTGTTCGGAGCTGGATGGTTGATTGGCAGGTAAAGCGACTTGACGAATTCGCGCGCGGTGGCGCGGGTTGGCAGCTCTTTCTGCGTTCCTATCACAATAGCGTGCTCGACCCTGTTCCCGTCGGCACGAGTGATGCGGAAACGAAGCCGCCATACTTTCCCTCGCTTGCGACTCTCAAGACGCAGGCTTCCTTCTTGATACCGTGTCCTTCCCATCGGTTGGTATTACCTCCCTACGGAACGGCACGGACGACGGGAACAGTTTACCTTGGCTTTCATCCATGCGTCCAACTCAGATAGCAGGAATCGCCAGGTCTTGCGGCTTCTTTCGCCGAAAGGGTGGGCAGGAATCGTTCCTTCACGCGCTAGACGCTGAACTGTGCGCAAATTAAGTTTAAGAAAACTCGCCGCTTCGTCGGAACTGACGTAGTGCTCAAGTTCAACCCGCGGAGGAGATAGGATCGTACTCGTTAGCACTGACATTCGAGACCTCCTCGTCCTTCTGAGCTAGGTTTCAATCGCGGCAATTCCTGGCAGGAAAATCCACAATTGATCGCACCCGCTACGCAACCATTGTCGAAACTGACCACGGGGAACTGGGGTTTCACGACTGCCGTTCTCGGCTGGTCAAATCTCTACGGGACCGGGCGATGTTAACCAATTTGATTCATCCCTGCCGCCGTGTCCAATAACTTTTCGGATTGAGTTCATTCCTGCAGGTTATTAAAGACAGCGTAACCCCAATTCGTCCCAGCCATTCTCGTTGGCAAAGCCGCTTCGCGAATGGAGAACTTATTGAACAAGCGGGGTTTACAGAAGGACAGTCAATCGCCAAGAACGCCTGAGATTCGTTAAGGCAGCGATAGGATTCGCCCTCTTGCGCTTCTTTTCAGAGCAAATCGCCGCGGCTTGATCGGAGTTATGTGGGTAGTCGAAGGTTGTACAAGCGACCACGCGTTATGTCCTTTGATACAAGGACAATAGGGCCTT
>CAWCVQ010000015.1:0-208962 GCA_963799025.1 uncultured Acidobacteriaceae bacterium
TCGTCGAGGCACACACCTGCGGCATTGTAACTTCCTCGACGCTGATGGCCAACGGTCCGGCTTTCGCGGAGGCGGCTCAACTGGCAAAGACGGTCCCTACTCTGGGCATCGGGTGCCACGTCGTGCTGATCGATGGCCGGCCAGTTCTGAGCGCCGAGCAGGCTCCTTCGCTAACCCACGCCGGACTCTTTCGCAACGGCATGATGAGGTTTGCGGCTCGCGCAATCGCCGGCAGCATCGACGCCGACGAAATTACCGCCGAGGCCACCGCACAGATTCGCAAGATTCAGGCGGCGGGAATCGCGGTTTCGCACATCGACACGCACAAACATACTCATTTGTTCCCGAAGATTCTCCGCCCTCTGCTGCGCGCGGCTGCGGCTTGCGGGATTCGCGCTCTGCGTAATCCCTTTGGACCTCGCCTGCCGCTGCGGTCGAGCGACCTGATGGCGCGCCCGGGACTTTGGGCTCGCGCCGCTCGAACTCCGTTTTCTGGGACGCTTCGCCGGGAAATTTCGCGAGGCTGTAGATCGCGATGGATTCGTCACTCCCGACGGCACACTCGGCATTCTCGTCACCGGAGCGCTCGACGAAACGCTGTTCCATGCTATCGCCCGCAGCATTCCGCAAGGCACCTGGGAATTCGTTTGCCATCCCGGCTATAACGACGCAGATCTGCAGGGGGCTGAGACCCGTCTGCGCGAATCGCGAGAAACGGAACTTCGGGTCCTGACTCTGCCTGCCGCTCGCGAGTTCCTTCTGCACGAAGGCATTGAGTTGATATCGTACCGCCGAACTGTTGGCAAACCCGCTTCCTTCCAGCACAGAAGCTCCCCGCCGGGTACCGTCGTAACCTGCCAAGTAACCTTTCACGTGGGTATGATGTCTGATAGGCCACCCTTTTGTGCGGGAGGTCCTTCGCTCATGCCGGCCCAAGGTATAGCTCCGCGCGCGACTCTGGACTTAAAGGTCCGAGTGTGGGGCATGGGCGCCAATAACCAGCCATTCTTTCAGAATGCCATGGCGCAGAACGTCAGCGCGACGGGAGCCTGCATCTACGGCATCGAACCCGAATTGAAGGTGGGCGATGTCATCGGGGTGCAATACGAGGCCAAGAAAGCACGCTGCCGGGTGGTCTGGGTCGTCGACGCCGGAGCGCTCAAGAAAATCCAGGTTGGAGTGCAGCTCGTGGCCGATCAGGATTGTCCTTGGGCGCTGGCGCTGCCAGCGGATATGAAACCGGACGAACGCACGCAGCAGCGCCACGACAATCGCAGAAAGTTCACGCGGCATAAGATTTCCTATCCTCTGGAAATGCGCGATGAGCGCGTCAATACTCCATTGCGCGTGCATGCCACCGACATCAGCGGAAATGGCTGCTACGTGGAGACCGTAATGCCGCTTGCCGTCGGTACCGCCCTCCGCGTCGACTTGTGGATCGAAGACGAACGGCTCTCTCCCACCGCCATCGTTCGCACCAGCGATCCCGGGGTTGGCATGGGCATCGAATTCACGGGGTTGCCAGAAGACGCCAAAAAACGAATTCCAAGCTCACCTCGACAAGCTCGATCCCGGCACCTCGCTCGGCCCCAAAACCGGCCAATAACAGCCGTCTCGCGTATTGTCTGCGACCGCTCGTGTAAAATCTGCAACCACTGCGCAATCCAGCCATCGAATGACAAGGCGTCGAATGAGAAACGATAAGCCGGCTCCTCGCACATGAAGATCGGAATCACCTGTTATCCCACGTACGGCGGCAGCGGGGTCGTAGCCACGGAGTTGGGCCTGGAACTGGCTCAGCGCGGACACGAGATCCATTTCATTTCCTACGCGCAGCCGATCCGGTTGCGGGGCGAGGAACCGAACATCCACTTATCACGAAGTGGAAGTCTCGCGCTATCCGCTGTTCGACTATCCCCCTTACGATCTCGCTTTAGCGACCCGGATGGCGGAAGTGGCGCAGCTTTACGATCTCGACCTGCTGCACGTGCACTACGCCATTCCGCATTCGGTGAGCGCGCTGTTGGCGCGGCAGATGCTCGCCGAGGGACCGCGGGGACGCCGGCTTCCCTTCGTGACAACCCTGCACGGCACCGACATTACTCTGGTTGGACTTGACCGGTCTTATCTGCCGATCACGCGTTATTCGATTGAACAGAGCGACGGCGTCACCGCGATTTCGAATTACCTGCGCGACCGCACCCAGCGCGTCTTCGACGTGAAGAACAGCATTGAAGTGATTTATAACTCGGTGAATTGCGACGTCTACTCCCGCAACCAGGAAACGAATGCGCAGATGCGTGCAGAGTACGCGCCCAACGGCGAGCGCGTTCTGGTGCATCTCTCGAACTTCCGTCCCGTAAAGCGTCTTACCGACGTGATTGAAATTTTCGATCGGGTGCACAAACAATTTCCCTCAAAGCTGCTGCTGATCGGCGATGGTCCGGACCGCTCCGTCGCCGAGTGGCTGGCCGTGCAGCAAGGAATTCATAAGGACGTCTTATTTCTCGGCAAGCAGGATCAGATCCAGGAGAAAAGCGGGCCATTGCCGACGTTATGCTGCTTCCGAAAACGAACCGGAATTGTTCGGACTGGCCGCTCTTAGAGGCCATGGCCTGCGAAGTGGTCCCGATTTCCACCCGGTCGGGCGGAATTCCTGAAGTCATTGCTCACGGGGAAAGTCAGGCTACCTCGCCGACGAAGGGGATGTAGAAACCATGGCGCGCTACGCCATCGAATTCTGCCCTGCAGGGAATGCAGCAACTGCGGGACATGGGGACGAAGGCTCGCGCAGTCGCCCTGGAGCGTTTCGGCTCAATCGAAATTGTGAACGAGGATGAAAACTTCTCTGGCCTGGGTGCTCGAGCGTTCGGCGAAGCCTCCCTCGGGAAAGAACGCTGCAGCCTCCACAAGGGGAAGCCGAATCCGGATGATCTTTCTCTTCGCTGGGGGGCTGTTGAACGGCGCGATCCGTGCCGTAAAAAAAGAGAGCACCTGCAAACGCTCCGAGCCCTTGCGACGCCCATTTCCATCCCTGCCCAACTGGCCGCTTTCTTCCAGTCGGGCTCCTCCCATTCCCACACCGTCGTCTTCGACTTCAATAATGAGTTATTAATCCACGACCCGGGGCTGCGGAGGGAAACATCCCCGCCGCCCTCCACTTTCGGAGCCAAGCCTGGCTGTGTCGGGCTCCCCCCCACCGGAAGCAGCCAGCATGCTGGGGAAGGCCACGTCGAGTGAAGCGGGATCGCATTCCTTGATTACGCGGAGTTCGTCATGCACCGTAACTGTACCACCTCGAATTCGAGAGAGCTGTCGATGAATTCAAATTCCTCCCTCAATGACTCAAACCCCTGGCTGCTGCTGAGCAGACGCCGCAAAATGCTTTGCCGAAGCTCGCGGATCATGCCTTGGCGCCATGTCGGGGTCAAAACGCACCAGAGACGAAATGGAATTCAAGGTGTTGAACAGGAAATGGGGATTGATTTGATTCTGCAGCGCCTCCATGCGCGCGTGCAGCAAAAGCCGTTCCTGTTCTTCCAGTTCGAGCTGGAGGTGTACGCTGTAAAAAATCCTCAGGGGCTCAATGCCGATCGCGGTGATACTCGCTGCGTAAATTGCGCTATACACCCGAATAGTTGTCGGGAGATCTCGACGCCTGAAAAACGGGAAGGGGCGTGCGGATGATCGAGCCCCGGGGGAGAAGGTTGCTGAGTTCGGTTTGCAGAAAACGCAAGCCGACCACGGTCCCAAAAAAAAGTTGATTCGCCAGTCGAATAGTCTGGGTTGCGGCAAATTGCGTCGAATGATGCGGAGTATGCCCTGATCGATGAAGGGCGAGAACGGTCTGACATCGACCCCATCGGTTGCCATCTTCTGCAGTTGGCCTGCGAGGAAACCAGAAAGGACATCGAACGGCATTGCAGTCCATTCCCCGTGCAATAGCGCGGGAAAGCCCCATCAATACGCCGCCCAGGGACCCTGCCAAGCGTCCGCCGATCACTCCCAGCAGCAGCGCAGTCGCAAAACTTAAATCGCCCGCCAGAAAACCTTGGGACAGAAATTCGAATCCAGACCCCAACCATGATCGGCAAACTGAACCAGAGCGCCAGATAGAATTTTTGCCCGGAAGGTGCGCTCTTCGTGAAACAGCAGAGACTTAAATTCCTTGGAGCGTACCAGGTTGCTGGACACGGCCGTGGCCACGCCCAGTTTGATCAGCTGATGGATTAGAATGATCCGCGTTTCCATGAAATTGTTTCGTAAGCTGCCAGAGTAACGCAGCCGGGGCGATCCGCGGCGATAAGAGGCGACTACAAAACTGTAGCACGAAGCCGGACGCTCAATATCCCTTTTGCTTGTCGACCACAAACCTCAAGGGCTGCCCCGCCAGGTACCGGCGAAGATTATCGGAGAACAACTTGTAGTGTCGATCCCTGAGCTTATCGGTAAGGCCGGCAGTATCCGGCGTGATCAGCAGGTTCTCGACTCCCCACAACGGAGAATCCGCAGGCAAAGGCTCGCGCTCAAAAACGTCAAGCGCGGCCCGGTAACCGTCCAGTGCGAAGCGCCTCGACCAATGCGGTCTCGCCACCTGTGGGCCGCGCCCCACATTATCAGGCAAGCTTCGGTTTTTATCGCCGCAAAACGCTCGGCATTCATTACCCTGAGTCGCGAATCAGCGGCGCGGCCAGTACCACGAATCGGATTGCTGCAGCACCTCATTCAAGCGCCGAGGGAGCGAAGACGGCTTGTACGCCTTCGGGGCTTCCCTTCTGACGTCTCGCGCACCGCGATCACGCGCATGCCCATAGCCGATGCCGTTTGCGTCATTCAATCCAATATTTCCCACACCGATTAGACCCAGGGTTGCGCCTGCAATTTCGCGTGGATGCGGCCCCTCGTTCCAGATCGCTTCTTTGCCCCAGACATGTTTTTGCTGCAACCGTACAGCCTGCGGAATCTTCTTTGCCAACGCGAGAATTAATGCCATTACGTGCTCGGCGACTACAGGGCCGTGGACCTCACTAGAGTTAGTCAACACGACTTCGCTATTCACCAGCTCGGCAAATAGAAACTGATGCACCGCCGCCGAAGGCGCATGAATCCACCGCAACTTCAGAGCAGCGGCGAATTGTTCCGGCCGCAGCGAGAGCGTAAACAGTATCTCCGCCTCGCGCAGATCTTCCTCGATGCCCTCGTAACTGTCTCGCCGGTTGATCTGCAGTTTCGGAAACTCCTGCGACAAGCGTTCCCAAACCACGCCGGCGCTCTCCACAGGCCAAACCGATGGTGCACAACGATCAGCAGGTTCATCATTGAAAAGATTTAAGCATACGGGCGAAAGGGGGAAAAGCGCGCGAATGCATGCATTCCGACGGCGTCATCCGGAGCGGTGCCGCCTTTCAGGCGAAGCGAAGGATCTCGCGCGCACAACGGTGAATCGTCTCCTCACCCATAGGCCAACTCCTTCGCGCGCTGCGCCGCCTTCACCACCGCTTTGATCAGGGTGACCCGCAACTTCCCTTCCTCCAGTTCCATGATCGCGTCGATGGTGCAACCTGCCGGCGTAGTAACCGCATCCTTCAGCAATGCCGGATGGTCTCCTGTCTCGAGCACCACGCGGGCAGCGCCCATCGTGGTCTGCGCGGCCAGCAGTGTCGCGATGTCGCGCGGCAGCCCCACTTTCACTCCCGCCTCCGCCAGCGATTCGATAATGATATAGATGTATGCGGGACCGCTTGCCGAAAGCGCCGTGACTGCGTCCATGTGTTTCTCGTCGACCACCACGGTTCGTCCCACCACATCGAACATGTGGCAGGTCATAGCCACATCGTCCGCGCTGGCGTGCTTGCCTCTGCAGATTGCCGTCATCCCGGCTCCCTGTTGGCACGGAGTGTTCGGCATGGCGCGGATCACCGGAACATTGGGCGGCAAGTTTTTCTCGATCATGGAAGTGGGCACCGATGCAGCCACTGAAACAATCAGTTGCTTCGGCGTGATGTGAGCACTGATTTCGCGTACGACTTCTTCCACGACCTGCGGCTTCACGCCAATTACAATAATGTCGGCGCCCTTGACCGCTTCGGCGTTGTCGGTGCCGACTCTCACCTTCAATTTTGCAGCTAGGGATTTCGCCCGCTCCTCATGCGCCACCGTGGCGCGCGTTGACTTCGGCGCCAGCGAACCGTTTTTCAGCAATGCCTGCAGAATAATGGCGCCCATCTTGCCGGCGCCCAGGAACACCACCGTCTTCCCTGCCAGATCACTTGCCATAATTTTCCTCGGAACCTAAACGCTGCCGCGAAAGACCTAACCACAGAGGACGCAAAGTTTCACGGAGGAACAAATGTCGACGCCCTCTGAATTCTTTCGGACTAACGAACACTTTGCTTGACGACGCTCGCGGTTCTCCGCTCCATGAAATTCCATGCGGTCGCCACCACCTCGCGCAAACCGCGCGTCGCCTTCCACTGCAGTAGCGCCTGCGCTTTGGCCGGATTCGCCACCAGCCGCGGAGGGTCTCCCGGGCGTCGCGGCCCCATCTTGCGAGGCACGTGCTTTCCCGTCACCTCTTCGACCGCGGAGATCACCTCCTGCACTGACGCTCCGGCTCCCGTTCCCACGTTGACGGCGAAACTTTCCTTCCCTGCCGCCAAGTGATCAAGCGCCTTGATATGTGCGCTTGCCAAATCGTTAACGTGAATGTAGTCGCGAATGCAGGTTCCATCCGGCGTGGGATAATCCGACCCAAATACGTGCAACTCCGGACCCATCCCCGCCGCCGCGTGCAGGGCCACCGGAATCAGATGCGTCTCCGGATCGTGCAATTCACCGATCTCTCCGCTGTCATCCGCTCCCGCCGCATTGAAATAACGCAAGCTGGCGAAGCGGAAACCGTAGGCTCGGTCATACGCCTCCAGCGCCTGCTCAAAGAACAGCTTCGAAACGCCATAGGGATTCACAGGCTGGCGCGGAGTATTTTCCTCGATCGGCACCTTCGCCGGTTCACCGTAGACGGCACAGGTGGACGAAAAAATGATCTTCTTGACTCCCGCATCCAAAGCCGCGTTCAACAGGGAAAGCCCGCCTTCCACGTTATTATGGAAATATTTTTTTGGGTTCGTCACCGATTCTCCCACATAGGCGTGCGCCGCGAAGTGCATGATGGCATCGGCCCGGGGCAACACTCGCGCCATCGCCGCCGTGTCCAGCACGTCGCCCTTGACTAGTTCGAAACCCGTGGCCAGGAATTCGTATCCCGTGCTGAGGTTGTCGAAAATTATCACTTCATGCCCTGCGCGTCTCAGCGCACGGGCCGTGTGGCTGCCGATGTATCCGGCACCGCCGATAACCAGAACGACCATTTTTCGTTATCCTTTCAACCAACGGTTCGATGATGTCTTGAATGATTGTCCGCAGACCGAATTATACGGGCTCCTGCACCAGGCACCGCTGATGCTCGCAAGTCGACTACTCCTCATTTCACTCTCGGCCTGCTAGGATGTCCCGATCCTTCTCGGAGGTCTCATTGGAAACCGAGCTGCCGCAAGGTTCCGGGTCCGATTTCGAAGCGTCCGATCGCATGACCAAACCAACCGCGACGGGCCCCGCAGCTGCTCCTGTGATCGTTCCTCCGTCCACTTCAGATGCGCCCGCATATCGCGACCGCGGCACCGGCCTGGTGGTATTCGGAGTATTTCAGATCATCCTGGGATTGCTGGCCTCACTGATGGTGCCGCTGGTAGCACTGGGTGCCTTCATGTCCCGTCTCGGGCCGGGGGGTTCGATGCGCCCCGGCCAGTTCCTCTCAGGGGTTGCTAGCTACGCATTCATTGCGGCAGCGCTGGTTGCACTCGGGATCGGATCGGTGCAAATGAAGCGCTGGGCACGAGCTCTAACTTTGGTCATTTCCTGTTACTGGCTGATCACCGGCGCACTCGTCACAGTCCTGCTGACCGCCATGCTGCCGGTGACCATGCGGAGCGCGCTGGCGCAGGTACAACGAAATGCCCCGACCGGGCCGTCACCCCAGATTTCCACCGGCGCCATGGCAGTGATCCTGACGCTGATTATTATTTTTGCCGCTTTCTTTCTCATCGCTGTACCAATCGCTTTTGTTACTTTCTACGGCCGCAAGGATGTCGCCGAAACCGTGCGCCATCGCGATCCCATCGAGCGTTGGACGGATCGAGCCCCCCTGCCCGTGCTGGGCGCCAGCGTCGTACTCGGCCTGGGCGCGCTCTATCTTTTGTTGGTTGGGCTCACGAATCCAGTCTTCCCCTTCTTCGGAAAATATCTCACCGGAGTCGCCGCTTCCACATGCTTTCTCGCAACTGCGGCACTCGATGCTTGTCTGGCCGTCGCGCTCTTCCGTCTGCAATCTTCGGGCTGGTGGATCGCTGCCATCACTGTCCCCGTCCGCCTGTTATCCATGATTCTCACTTACGCCCGGGGGGATATGATGCAGGCATATTCGAAAATGGGTATCTCGGATGCGCAGTTGAAGATGCTGAGTTCGAACCCAATGTTTCGCGGCCACGTCCTGTTGTGGTGGGGCCTTATTTCGATGGTGCTGTTTTTCGGCTATCTGCTGTGGCTGAAGCGGTATTTCAAAACGCCGACACCCACACATGCTGATCCCCTTCCGGCGCGGGCCGGTTGAAACCTCCATTCGCGAGATAATAGCTTCGGTTCGAGATTCGAGGAGTGTATGACCGAGCAACTGGCCGACAAGCAGTGCGTACCGTGCCGCGGCGGCGTTCCGCCGCTCAAGGGCAAGGACCTGGAGAAATTACACCAAAGCGTCCCCAAGTGGATGATCTACGACGAACATCAACTTCACCGCGAATTCAAGTTCCCCGACTTCAAGCAAGCCCTGGAGTTCGTCAATCGCGTGGGCGGGCTAGCCGAGGAGCAGGGCCATCATCCCGACATTCTGCTAGCCTGGGCAAAGTCGAGATAACGCTGTGGACGCACAAAATTGACGGCCTGACCGAGAGCGACTTCATCATGGCCGCGAAGATTGACCGGCTCAGCCCAGCGTAAAACCGGCGTTTCGTGTCTTTCAAGGGGTCTTGTTAGAAAGGCCTCCTCCTCCTAAGGAACTTCTGCTATAAGGCAACGACCTGTAATCCGAGCTCACGGGCCTGTTTGCGAAGCCTAGCTTCCAGGCGGTGACGATTCTGAACTTCGTTTTTCGCGCAGATGCCCTCATCGTAAGCCTGGCCGGTGGTTACCATGTGATGGATGATGCGCGCCAATTTGTGCGCGGTGGCCGTGATTGCTTTCGGGGCCCCAAGTTTAGCTCGCATCCGGCGATAGAAGTGGCCGAGATGGGATTGGCTGCGATAGAGCGATTGCGCCGCCATGCGTAGCGCTGTGGCCGCTCGATTCTTGACTTTGCGGGTTTTGACCGACAACACTTTGCCACCGCTCACCCGGTTGTCGGGACAGAGTCCAAGCCAGGATGCTAAGGCCGACCCATCGTCGAAGCTGGAAAGATCAGGACCGATCTCTGCCAAAAGAGTCTGCGTGGTGAGGACGTTGATCCCCGGCACTTGGGTCAGATCTACTCCCAAGATGCGGTGGAGATGAGTCTGCAGGTCGAAGCGCGGCTCGCTGGTCTTCGGTTGGGACTCGTCTTTCGAGGGCGATGGGGAACCTGCGGGCGGATCCACTTTCGACTCGAGCCCCTCCAGATACTGTGCAATCTCACGATCGCATGCCGCGATCAACTCTTGGTAATGACGAAACGCCGCCAGCGACTGGCCGAGCGTGAACAAATGCTCGCGCCGATAATCTCCCACCAGCGACTTGGCGATGGTATCAGCGCTGGCCTTAATCCGCCGATCGCGGAGTGCAGCCAGCGTATGCGGGTTGCGCTCCCCCGCCAGAATGGCCTCCACGATCGCTAACCCGGTCACGCCGGTAATATCGCTGATCACGTGGTGGAGTTGCAGGTTCATCTGATCGAGAGCCTTTTGCATGTGCTGCACGTGAGTCGACCCCATCTGTACCAGGCTGTCGCGGTGACGGAGGATCGATCGCACCGTGCACACCGCTTGTTCCGGCCGGAACGACCCACGCAGTAAGCCCACCGAATGCAGATACTGCAGCCATTGGCAGTCGGAAACATCAGACTTGCGCCCCGGAACTTTCTTTACATGATGGGCGTTGACGAGGAAGACCTTGAATCCTCGCGCTTCCAAGATCTGAAACAGGGGAATCCAGTACACGCCGGTACTCTCCATCGCCACGGTCTCGATGTGGCAGGCTTTCAGCCAGTTGGCCGCGGCATGAAGATCTTCCGTAAACGTTGCAAAGCAGCGTACCGCTTGCGCATCGCGATCTGCAGGCACGGCGATGTAGATCTCCGTCGCCCCAATATCCACCCCGGCAGCATTCGGGTTTAGGCAAAGCAACATGGGTGCTCCTGTCTTCTGCTTGCCCTTTCGTTTTCTCGACATGCGTCCCTCCGTACTGGATTTGACCATGCGAGACGGCCCAGACTGTGCCGAACTGAGTACTCTCCTAATCGGGATCGACGCACCTGCATACCAGGCCGCCGTCACCATTGTCTTGAGCACAGAGTCTGGGACCACGCTAGAAAACGGGCTCCCGGAGGATGCACCATTGGTTTGTCGGCCTACTTGCCGGCACGCATGGCCCCGCTCATCGTACTGCAACGCTCAGTTCCTTGCCTGGTTTTACCCGCGCACCGCGGGTTACTTGGCTAGAAAGGTCGAACCACGAGCAGGTAAACCAGCACCACGATGCAAAGAGTCAGAACGAGAAGCGAGAACTTCTCGACCTTCAGGCTGTCTTTGCGTGTGGATGCGAGTGCCATACTGTCTTTCAGTTTCCCATGAGAAAACAGCCTTGATAATGGCCCGATCGTTGGTGGCACAATAGTAACGTGTCCAAAGTTCTCTGGAGCGCACGGCCGGAAGTCACAAGCTAGACCGTGCTTCCTTGGATCGGCTGGCCCACATCGCGACCGCCAGGATCGTTGCCGGAACCAGCATCAGCGCACCGGTGCTGGCGGCGAGTGTACGGGCGGATATCCCCACATCGAGCAAACGGCCACATAAGTAAGCGGTGATGGCGAATGTAAGGCTAGCCAGACCAAGATCGGCTGAGAACACACGCCCGCGAAAGCGATCTTCAGTGTGAAACTGTAACAGTGTCGTGGAGAACACCCAGACCGTCGACCCTCCGGCATGCGCCAGCATGGCACAGGCGGCCGCCATCCAGACACTGCGACTGGCGCCCAGCATGCCGTACCCGGCCGCAATTGTAAGATATCCAAAGAGAATGCCAAGGCGCAGGCGAGGATCGCTGCGGCCAGCCCAGCGCGCCGCCACTACCGGCCCCACCATCGCACCCAAACCGCGGCCTCCGAGCAGAATGCTCATGCCCAGCATGCCTCCGCCTGCGGCATCAATCCCGCGCCCGTGGACCGCAAACTCCCGCGCCCCCATCACCGTAAAGATGACCCAGCTTGGTCCCACCATCAACTCTCCGGCTTTGGCAAAAACCGCCGGCAACAAAGTGGGATGATTGCGGATATAACGGATTCCCTCCAACACCGGAGAATAGTCGACGAGATCCTCCGCTCGAAGCGGTGCGGCAGACTCGGCATGGGGCTCGGCGAAATGCATGCCACTGATCAGAAATGCCGACGTCAGAAATGAAAACGCGTTGAGAATGAAGACCGTGTCGCGTCCGAAGAAAGCCCCCACCATCCCGCCGACCGCCGCTCCAATCATCAGGTTCACTGACCAGGTTGCCGAAGACAGCGTGTTGGCTACCAGAACTTCATCCTCTGCCGCGATATTGGGAATCACCGCACTGCGGGCGGGCTCGAAGAATGCGGCCATGCAGGTTTCCGCCAGCAACAAGGGATAGACCAGCCACACCATCGAGCGGGAGCGGACGAACAACATCGCCAGTACTACTCCGAAGCGGACGACGTCGGCCGCAATCATGACGTGCTTGCGCCGTAGCCGATCGTTCACCACACCTGCCGTCGGGCCAACCAGCGTCTGCGGCAAAACCTGCAGAACCAGCGCCAACGCCACGGAACCCGCGTGCCCGGTCAACTGCAGAAGTAGGGTGTAAATCGAGAGGGTGTAAAACCAGTCGCCAACCTCACTGACAATTTGTGCCATCCAAAGCCTTCGAAAATTGCGGTTCTTCCGCAACAAGCGAGCGTAAGAGGCGAGAGAAATGGATGGCGCGCTGTGCTCGGGTTGCGGTTCCATTCGGGCTTCAAGTTTAGCCGGGCTCTTAATCTCTGTAGGGAATTGGGTAAATATCAGAAGAAGGAGGAGGAGGTCAATTTCCACTTTGGCGGATTAGTGCAACGTTTTTCATCGAGGAAAGCCCGTAGGCTTTTTGCCGCCACCGAACTCGATGAGCTGTAAGCTTTTTATTTGCATCGATATACAGTGCATGCGTTCATGCATTGCGAGAATCACACATGGCATTAGCCGTGCAAACAGTTTGTTGGGCTGGAGACCCTACTTTCTATGCGTCAAACGTCGAAACTTCTGGGACTTGCGGTCACTTTACTGCTGATCCTCACGGGAGCAGCTCTGGCCGATACCTGCAACGATTTCGCTTCCTTCCAATGCGGCAAGACCAACGACATTGCTCGCGTCGGTGGCGGAGTTTCAATCAGTGAACAGGTCGGGATCGAACTGAAAAGCAACACCTTCAACGTGTTCACCACCAACGGCGACGCCGGTTCGGACGTTATTATCCTTGCGGCCTTTGCCGGCTCTGTTCAGGGCAGCCTGAACGGGATCGCTTTCACCAGTAGCGTGAACGCCTACGAAAAAGGCTCTATCGGGGCCATCACCCAAACCATGCAAGACCTCCACTTCTGTGGAATGACCTGCAATCTGTCCTTTGGTTATGTGGATCTGGGTAAGGCACTCGCCGCAAACGGCAGCCTCACGGTCACCGCCAGCGGCGTTCCGGCGGGAACGATATTCTATGCCGAAGTGCTGAACAGCAATGGGAAAATCACGTTTATCACCCCCAACTCGGAGGCCGCCGTTCTGGATGTCGAAACCAGTCCGGTCCCCGAACCCGGATCGCTGGCCTTGATGGGCACGGGATTGGTCGCGATCGCCACCCAAATACGGCGCAAACTGCGCGCTTAGCCGATTTCAACTTGTTTGACGGACCTCGGGCGTATGCCCGGGGTTTTGTTTTGTTCGCTTGGAGGGTTCTACTTGGAGACGAGAACCGCGGTCGTGTGCGTGAGGGCGGAGAAGGAAACCAATTATTAGGAGGCAGGTATGTCCCGCCGGAAACCGGGCCGCAGACTTTTCTTCAAGTCCTCGGCGATTTGCTTGCCGTGGAAACGGCCATTTTCAATGAAGATTTCGTTCGTCCGCGATCCCGCCACGATCACTCCCGCGACATAGATTCCCGGCACGTTGCTTTCCAGTGAAACGGGATCGCACACCGGCCGGCATTGATCGGCGGACAACTCAATTCCCATGCTGCGCAGAAAATCATAATCAGGATGGTACCCAATCAAGGCGAGCACGAAATCGTTCATCAGCCGCATCGGGCCGCCCGGCGTGTTGATCAGCACATGGTCGATGCCGATTTCCTGCACCGAACTGTTGAAGTAGGCCTCGATCTCTCCGTTCTTGATGCGGTTCTCAATGTCGGGCTTGATCCAATACTTCACGTGATGGTGTATTTGCGCTTCGCGGTGAACCAGCGTGACGCGGGCTCCGTGCCGCCATAAATCGAGAGCCGCAATCGCCGCCGAATTCTTGCCGCCGATTACCAGCACATCGGTGTCGTAGTAAGGATGCGGTTCGCCGTAGTAGTGCGAAACCTTAGCCAGATCCTCGCCTGGGATGCAAAGCTGATTCGCCAGATCGTAATAGCCCGTGGAAACAATGACCTTTTTGGTGCGGTAATCGTGTGGCCGGCCCGAACGGTCAGTCGCCGTAATGGCAAAGTTCCCGTCTTTGCCCATCACGGTCTTGACCCACTCATATTGGCGAAGATCCAGGTGATAATGTTCAGCCACTTTGCGGTAATACTCCAGCGCCTCTTCGCGCGTCGGTTTCTGCAGGGCGGTAGTGAATGGAATGTCGCCGATCTCGAGCAACTCCGGCGTAGTGAAGAACGACATGCTCGCGGGATAGTGGAACAGCGAGTTCACTAGGCATCCCTTATCCAGGATGACGACCTTCAGCCCGATCTTCTGCGCTTCGATGGCACAAGCCAGCCCCGTAGGCCCAGCTCCGATGACCAGAACATCGGTTCGCATCTCTGGCTCAGACTTGGCCTTCGACTTGGGAAGCGTAACGAGTTCTTCGCCGACGAGGGATCGGGGCATGGGATGACTGCGGAGCAGCTCGAGGCGACATGGGTTCGAGCGCAACTCGGAAACGGAGATTCTAGCACGCGGGAATTACAAGGCGTCCACGGAAAGCCGTCGGTCAGGAAGCTGCATTTGCGTCAGAGAACACCGCCGGGCGAACCTCTCGCTCAATCACGCGTGACAGCTTGTCCTGCGCGACTTCCAAATCATAAGAGGACTGGAGGTTCAGCCAAAAGCCCGCGCTGGTGTTGAAGTATCGTGCCAGCCGCAATGCCGTATCTGGGCTAATGCCCCGCCGCTCGTGGACGATCTCGGCAATTCGCGTCACCGGCACTCGCAGATCGAGCGCCAGACGATTCATGCTCAGCCCCAATGGCTCCATAAAGTCCGCGCGCAGAATCTCTCCGGGATGAATGGAAGGAAGGGGTTTTTGGACTTTAGGCATCGAGTTTGCTCCTGCTCTCTCAGTCAGACCGCAGTTCGTAAGGTCAGCATGAATGATAGTCCACAATTTCTACGTCATAGGCGTTCCCCTCGAGCCAGACAAAACAGAGACGCCACTGATCATTGATCCGAATACCGTGTTGTCCCTTCCGCTCGCCACGCAATGCTTCCAGGCGATTACCAGGAGGTGCCGCGAGGTCGCGCAGTTCCGTTGCATTGTCCAATTGCCGAAGCTTGCGTCGGGCAATGGTTTCGATTGATCGAAACCGGCGACTGCGCTGCCGTTGGTGAAGCCACTCGCTCTCCGGATCTCGGAAAGACTTAATCACCAACCTGATACTATCCTGTTCCTCGTTTAACGTCAACCGTTATAGTCTTCCATCATTTTGGCTACGTGAAGCTTGTTATAATTTGCGGTTGCACCGCGCCGCTCCATTAGGAACCTTATGTCCACGCTTCCCGAGCCTGCCCCTCGCACCCGCATCGAATCCGACAGTATGGGAAAAATCGAAGTCCCGGCGAATGTCTATTGGGGCGCGCAGACGCAGCGTTCTCTCCTTCACTTCAACATCGGCCGTGACACCATGCCACCTGAGCTGATCCGAGCGTTTGGCATCCTCAAAAAAGCTTGCGCGCTGGTGAATCAGGATCTCGACAAGCTTCCTGCCGACAAAGCGAAGCTCATCGTGCAAGCCGCCGACGAAGTTATCTCCGGCAAACTGAACGATCAGTTCCCCTTGCGCATCTGGCAAACCGGTAGCGGCACCCAGACCAACATGAATGTGAACGAGGTCATCTCGAACCGCGCCATCGAAATCGCGGGCGGCCCCAAGGGTCGAGAAATGATGGGATCGAAGAAGCCGATTCATCCCAACGATGACGTCAACATGTCGCAGTCTTCAAACGATACTTTTCCCGCGGCAATGCACATCGCCGCAGCCGACCGCGTAAAAAATGCGTTGATTCCAGCGATCAAAACAGTACGCGACGCGATCATGGCCAAGGCTAAGCAATTCGACAGCATCGTAAAAATTGGCCGCACCCACCTGCAGGACGCCGTCCCGCTCACCATGGGACAGGAATTCGGCGGCTGGGCTAGTCTGCTCGATCGCGACATACATCGTCTTGAGCAGGCCCTCGAAGGACTCTACGACCTAGCCATTGGCGGCAGCGCCGTCGGCACCGGACTGAACACGCATCCGGAATTTGCCGAGCGCGCGGCGAAAAAAATTGCCGAACTCGCCAGCCTTCCCTTCCGCTCTCACGGCAACAAGTTCGCTGCGCTCTCCGCGCATGACGAAATCGTCTTCGCCCAGGGTGCCATGGAAACTCTGGCCGCCTCGCTGATGAAGATCTCCAACGACATTCGCTGGCTGGCTTCCGGACCGCGTTGCGGCCTAGGCGAGCTGTCCATCCCAGAGAACGAGCCCGGATCGTCGATCATGCCCGGAAAAGTAAATCCCACACAGTGCGAGGCCATGACCATGGTCTGCGTGCAGGTACACGGCGCAACCGCCGCCGTTGGATTCGCCGGATCACAGGGCAACTTCGAGCTCAACGTCTACAAGCCCGTCATCATCTACAACTTCCTGCACTCGGTCACGCTCATCACCGACGCATGCCACGGCTACGTCGAATACATGCTCAAGGGTGTCGAAGTCGACCGCGCCAAACTGGACTGGTACGTGAAGAATTCGCTGATGCTGGTCACGGCGTTGGCTCCGAAGGTGGGTTACGACAAGGCCGCGCAGATCGCCCACACCGCGCACGTCGAGCACAGCAGCCTGCGCGAAGCGGCGCTGAAGCTCGGATATCTCACTGGCGAAGAATTCGATCAGCTGGTGAAGCCGGAGAAGATGACCAGGCCGTAATTCTCTGTTTCGCGCAATCTCCAAACGGCGTCATCCCGAAATCCCGCGTTTTCTCCAGCTGGGCGAGGAATCCCGCGTGAGGGCCCATCTTTATCCACATCCACGGCGCAATGTTCACCCATCGATCTCGTCCATCGAAGACGTGAAAGAGCCAAAGAGCGCTGCATGCTAGAAAAGCTCAGTCGAATTCCGCTGCGAGATCCGTCACTCGGCTGAAATGCGCCGAGTTTCGGGATGACGCCTTTCGGCGGATGCATCTGCCTCTCTCACCAAAGGTTTGAATTCCACTCTCTTGGGCGTAGTCGTGATCACCACCACACTCACCAGCACCAGCAGCGTCCCCACGATGGTGCGCGGCCCAATTGCTTCGCCGCCCAGAAAATAGCCAAGCGCCACCGCAATGACTGGATTCACATACGCATACGTGCCCACCTTGGTGGGCGACTCATGATGAATCAGCCACACATACGCGGTGAAAGCAACGATCGATCCCGCTACGATTAAATATGCCAAAGCTAACCATGCCCCGCGCGAAACCGCTTGCACGTGGAAGCCGCGGAATTCTCCCAACAGCGCTGCGGTGAGCGTGAGCAGCACGCCCCCAGCCAGCATCTGCGCTCCGGAACTCATGATTTTCGACGCAGGTAACGAAAGCTTGCGAGTCAGCGATGAAGCCACCGACCAGCTCATCGCCGCAACAATCAAGGCACAAGCGCCTGCAGTATCCACCGGAGCCTCGCCCGGGCTAATTGCATGTCCGACAAGAACGGCTACGCCGCCGAGTCCAATGAGAAGCGCAAGCCCGAGTCGAAACGTAAGGCGCTGAGTTCGGAGAAAAATGATTTCCCCGATCGCCATGAACACGGGGATCGTCGCCAACATCACGGCGGCGATGCCCGAAGGCACTCGGCGTTCCGCCCAAAACACCAAGCCGTAGTCGAAGACGAAAATCAGAATCGCGAGAGACGACGCTGTACCCCACTCGCGTGCGGTCGGAGACGGTATGCCTCTGAATCGCATCCAGCCATAAAGAACGATTCCGGCAACGCAGAAGCGCATGCCCGCAAGAAGAAACGGAGGAACTTCGCGCACCCCTACGCGAATCGCCAGGAACGTCGACCCCCAGACGAAATAAATGATGGCGAAGGCCAGCAACACCTTCCACGCCCGCGGTGGAGAAACAGTCTGCATGCGATTGATTCCTGCGCGAGATCACAACCAATGCTGAGTTTCCTTAGATTACTCGCACCTGCTCTGGACGCAGATTTCCCACATAAAAAGATTTTATGAGCCTATAACCGGCGAGTGATTCGGGGAAGAGTGGGAGATGCCTTACTTCTTCAGCAGACTGGTATGGCTGGCAACGCACTGCCATTTACCAAGGTCCTGAACCCAGGTATCGGTGAACCGTCCCACGTGATCGTAAGGCTTCCCCTGAAAGGTGCCCTGCGTGTGATAAACACCGGTGACCACCGCGGTCTCTCCAAAGAAATTCATTTTGACGTCTTGGATGGTGAGGAGAGTAGGTTTGAAATGTGGGTCTTTGATCTCGGCAAGAAATTTCTGTTTATTGGTGAGTTCGCCGTCCCATTCGGTATTCACAAAACGGCTCGAAACCAAGGCATTCAGGGCAGCCGAATCCCGGTTCACCTGAGCCTCATTCCATAAGCGCTCCAGAACCAACAGGTGATTCTCGCGTGGATCGGCCTGCTGGGCGGCCATCGCGACCGAACCCAAAGCCAGCAGCAGACACCAGCATAGATTGCGAATCATACCTTACAAGCTCGCAGCATCCCTACGTGGGCGAACTTGCGAGAAACATAACAGTGGGGAATTGCCGATGCTATCGAAATGAACCGAAGAGAGTTACCAATGTCATGAGGCTTTCGGAGCGCAGGCCTTAGGTGCCAGCGGCCCGGATGCCGAGGTGCGAATTCTGAATTCTGAGGTCCGAGGTCTGCTTTCAGAATGCCCAGCGCAGCAGGGTAGCGCCCACGGTAAACCCCGCGCCCACCGAAGCCAGCATCACCAGGCTTCCCTTCTTCAGTTTGCCTTGCTCAATTGCCGTATTCATTGCCAAAGGAATCGTTCCCGCCGTGGTATTTCCGTAGCGTTCGATGTTGACCACCACAGCCTCGGGGCGCAGGCCCAGCCGATCGGCAGTGGCATTGATGATCCGCAGATTGGCCTGATGGGGAATAAACGCATCAATGTCCGATCCCTTCAGCCCATTGCGTTCGAGCAACTTTTGGCATAGTTCAGTCTGCTTGCGCACGGCAAACTTAAAGACCTGCTGGCCATCCTGGTGCACATAATGCATTCTCTTGGCAATAGTGTCTTTGGTCGTCGGATTCAAACTGCCGCCGCCGGGCATGTAAAGAAACTGGCCCCCCGAGCCATCCACTTCGTGAATGAAGTCGATTAGCCCGACAGAATCATCTTCTGCCGGCTCCAGCAGCGCAGCTCCCGCCCCGTCTCCGAAGATCACACAAGTGGCGCGGTCGGCATAATCTATGATCGACGACATCACATCCGCGCCAATCACCAGCACCCTCCGGTGAACCCCGGTGCCAATGAACTGTGCGCCTACCTGCATCGAATAAAGAAAGGCCGAACAGGCAGCGGAGAGATCGAATCCCCAAGCTCCCTTTGCCCCCAGCTTGTCCTGCACCACGCAGGCCGTGGAGGGGAAAAACATGTCCGGAGTCACCGTGCCGACGATGATCGCGTCAAGATCGGTGGCAGCCAGACCGCGCTGCTCCAAGGCCTTGGTTGCGGCCGCCACTGCAAGATCGCTGGTGGCAACCCCCTTGTCGACGATGTGCCGCTCGCGAATGCCGACCCGCGCCATGATCCAATCGTTGTTGGTATCGACCATCTTTTCCAGATCGGCATTGGTGAGCAGGCGAGGCGGTACGTATGTGCCCAACGCGCTGATTTTGGCGCGAATCGGTTTCGTCAATGAGAAGCTCCTGAAATAGGAAACTGAATATTCTCAACCATCAGGAGCAGAATGTCTAACAGACTCAGGTAGCGACAGCCGCATCGGCTGTCCAGGTCAGGCGAACAAGACGTCCCTCAGAACGTGTAATCCGGCGGCTTGATCCCCTTCGCCCGCAAGTAAACCTCGCACTGAGCTCGGTGGTGCGCCGTGTGCACGAACATGTTCATAATCATGGCGCGCCCGTCAGGATCCCTGCGCCCCTTCCATGACGGAATGTGCCAAGTGCGCTGAAGCTGCTCGGGAGTGATCGTCGGCAGCGTCTCAAGAACGTAGTCGAAGGACTCCCCTAGGAATTTCAGAACGTTCCTCTTGTCAGAAGCAGGCGGCTTGCCAGGATCGAAGACGAAAGGCGGCTTAATCCCAGTAATCTGGTTGAAGCGAAAAACATTGGCACCGGCGATATGAATCATCTGCTCGCCAAAGGTCATTTCATCTGGATTGGGCTTGAAGTCATAGAAGTCCGCGGGCATCGCATTCGCCACGTCGATCGTGAACTGCTTCGAAGCCTGCCAGTCACGAACAAACTCCGTCATATCGAGGACGGAGTTAATTTTTGCAGCCTCGGCAGCGAAAGCGGCTGTCCAGGTTAAAGTAAACAATGCCAGCACACAAAAGGCGCGACCAACGCTCACCGCATCCTCCGGAGTCCGTTCAGATTTGTAGACCGACTCGATTCTGACGGATGAGGAGCACTTTTGTAACCCGATGCCGCGCGGCCTCAGGCAGCCGCGCGGTACCGCTCGTGGTCCATCCACTGATGGATAAAACTCGGACACGACACGATTCCGAAGTCGCGATTTTCGCCGTTGATAAGATAGATGAGGGCCGGACGATCCAACTCTTCCAAGTGCGAGAGATTCAGCACGGGCCACAGATGGCACTCGGCCGCCGACTGAACTAACTGGTCCAGATACGTCAGATGTCCCTGAAACAATTTTCCGGATACGCGAATGGTGACACGGGGAGCGAGCTTGGGGGCGATACCACGACTGTTCATTTTTCTCCTCTTGGCCGGGTCGAATCATTTACTCCCGCCTGTGTTGTGTTGATGCTAGAGGAGATGATTTCTTGCGAAAAGAGTCGTAAAAGTCGTGTAAATCTTGGTAATCAGAAGAGCAGGAACCGTGGTCAAAAAAAATAAGCCAGGCACCGGGACCTCACTGCACACGCAAGAGCCCGTTACCGTTGCTTCCTTCCGGACCTGGCGGGGTTGGCGGGAAAACGTCGCGTAAGACCGATGCCTGACCTAAATCATTCTAGCATTCAAAAGTTGTCGCCCTGTTACTGTAGCGCCAGCCTCTCGCCGGCGGTCGCGTGGCCGTCCCGGCCTCGCACCCGCCATTTTCCCGAATTCGTCCCTCTCCACCAACGGGCATGTGACTTTCGGTGCAAGAATTACGCCCCAGCTCTTCCCTTCTGCACACGATTGTCGAACAATGGATCTAAGCTGCTGAATCTGACGAATGTCAAGCCACTCACCACTCGCCGGCGTCATTTCCATGGCGCGAGCTATCGACCATTACTTCGATCTTGCCCTCTATCTTCTTGTCTGTACCGGATTTGGCACACTGGCCAGCACCGGTGGTCTCGACCTACCCTCTATCGTTCTGGTAGCAACCGCGCTCGCGGTCCGCGGATATCTGCTAGCCAAGCGTCGCCAGTTCACAATTTCTGAGCGCTGGACTACACCGCTCTCCGTCGCCTACTTCATCTTTTTCGCCGCCGATTACCTCCTGTTCTCGCGCGCATTTTTGCCCACCACCGTTCACTTGGCCCTGTTCGGCGTGGTAGTTCGAATGTTCTCGCTGCGCCGCGAGCGTGACCATGTCACCCTTGCCATCCTCGCTTTTTTAATGGTGCTCGCTGCCGCGGTCCTCACCGTGGACAGCGTTTTCCTTTTCTCTTTCGCGGCTTTCATGATGATGGCGGTGGGAACGTTTGTCTTGATGGAAATGCGCCGTTCCGGGCACGCGGCTAACATTCAGGCCAGACACTCCAACGATCCCCAGGAACACCGGCACCTTGCCTTCTCGCTGGCACGAGTCGCACCGGCATTGATGTTGATGATTCTGTTCGGCGGCGCGGCCGTATTTTTCCTAATGCCACGCATGTCGGCCGCGGGATACCTGAGCGACTACTCGTTCGGCACCGACCTCTCTTCCGGATTCAGCGATCACGTTCAGTTGGGACAGATTGGGCAGATTCAGCAATCGAATGCAGTGGTCATGCACATTCAGATCGATGGCGACAAAGTCGGCCGCTACGACTTGCATTGGCGGGGCGTAGCCCTTTCGAATTTCGACGGCGCCATCTGGTCTACCCCGCGCGAGCAGATCATTTTGCAGCGCCAGCCGGATAGCAGCTATCGCGTACCCCAAGTCAATGCAGTCCTGCCATCCTTTGTGACGGCGAATCGGGCGCGCGAGCGGATCATCCACTATCGCGTCCTGATGGAACCGATCGGCACCAACGTCTTTTTCCTGGCCCCGTGGGCCCGCAGTGTAAGGGGCGATTATCGGATGCTGGCCGCCGATTCTGTCGGAGCGGTCTACAACTTCGATGCCCAGCACGGCATCAGCCGTTACGAAGCGGAATCGGACATCGCTGCGCCGACGCCGTCCGAGTTGCGTTCAGCGGGACAGAACTATCCAGTGCATATCCAGGCCGCATATCTGCGTTTGCCCGCGGTCGATCCCCGAGTTCCCCGCCTGGCAACTCAGATCACAACCTCCGCCAGCAATGATTTCGACAAGGCCTCCCGCATTGAGAACTATCTCCGAACCCACTTCGCCTATACCCTGCAGTTGCCGCGCACCCGAGTGAAAGATCCCATCGCAAATTTTCTTTTCGAGCGCAAGCAGGGACACTGCGAATACTTCGCTTCCGCCATGGCTGTCATGTTGCGCACGCTGGGAATTCCCTCCCGCGTGGTCAACGGTTTTCGCAGCGACGAGTTCAACGATCTCACCGGCAACTATGTGGTCCGCGCCAAGGATGCGCACTCCTGGGTGGAAGCGTTTTTTCCCGGCTACGGTTGGCAAACCTTCGATCCGACTCCTGGCGGCAACGGCGGAACTCCTCAGGGCTGGGGCCGCGTCGCTCTCTACATCGATGCCATGGCATCGTTCTGGCGCGACTGGGTGGTCAGCTACGACACTTCTCACCAATATGTGCTCGGCCAGTCCGCGGTCGGCCGCAGCCGCGCCGTGTGGGAAAGCGCACGCAACTGGGCCCGCATTCGCTACGATTCCATGCTGAAGTGGGCACGGCGCAGTCAGGATCGAGTGGAGCATTCTCCCTCACGATGGGCCATCTTCGGCGCGGCCATCACCCTCGCGCTTGTGCTTCTCGGGAACCTGGCGCGAATCGCCCGCTGGCTGCACGAAAAGTGGTTGCAGGCGCATCCCGAGCGATCTCCGGAACAGGCTGCAGCCATGTGGTACCGGCGCATGGTCCGCGCACTGGCCCGACGGGGCATGGAAAAACCAGTGGCGCAGACGGCGCAGGAGTTCGCGAAGAGGATCGAAGACGGCCGGCTTCGCGAGCCAGTCGCGCGCTTCACTCAAGTCTACGAGTCCGCGCGCTTCGGAAATTCGGCTGAGGATGTCCAGCGTTTGCCCGAGCTGTACGAAGAGGTCGAGTCCGCCACCCGAACCCGCTGACGTTTCTATTGCGAATGCTTGAATTTCCTTCCGATTCCCCGGAGGGCGTCATCCTGACGGGAGCCGCTTCTCAGGCGGACGGAAGAGCCTGCCCTGAGCAAGCCGAAGGGATCTCGCTCGAACTCCGGCTCCGCGTCCCGAGATGCTAAAATAGAGAGATTGCATGCCTGTAAAAGACCTCACCGTCAGCGTTTCCCCTGATCTCCAGCCGGCTTTCCAGGAAGAGAAATCTCGGGAAAATCCGCACGCCAACCGCCCGCAGAAGATTGGCTTCGTCAGTCTCGGCTGCCCCAAGAATCTGGTGGACAGCGAAGTCATGATGGGCCTGCTGGCTAGGGCGGGCGCCGAATTGACCCGTCGCGCCGAAGACGCCGACGTGATCGTGGTCAATACCTGCTCCTTTATCGAAAGCGCTCAGCAAGAGTCAGTCAATACGATCCTTGAAATGGCCGCCCACAAAACCGGCGGCAAAGCCAGGAAACTGGTCGTGGCCGGATGTCTGGTCGAGCGCTTCCGCGACCAGATTCGCCAGAACATCCCCGAAGTCGATGCCGTAGTGGGAACGGGCGAACTGGAGAAGATTCTCTCCGCAACAGGTTTGGCCCCTGCGGCGGCGGCGCCGAGTCATTCCCCGTTCGTGGTGTTGAATTCGCGCCCCGAAGGAGAGGCGCGCGCAGCCCAAGGCCGCTTCTCCCGTCAGTCCTGGGACGGCGGAATCAGCGATCTCCCAAACTATCTTTACGACGACGCCACCCCGCGCATTCTAGCCACTCCCCGGCACATGGCCTACATCAAGATTGCCGAGGGCTGCGATCATCCCTGCACCTTCTGTATTATTCCTCAGCTGCGCGGGCAGTTCCGCTCGCGTCACTTTGAGTCCGTGATCGCCGAAGCCGAGCGCCTGGCACAAAGCGGAGTCCGTGAGATCACCCTGATCGGCCAGGACACCACATGCTACGGCGAAGACTTCGGTCTGAAAGATGGCTTAGCCCTGTTGCTGGAGAAACTCGCCGCCATTGAAGGCCTGCGGTGGGTTCGCTTCCTCTACGCGTATCCCAACAAGATCACGGGCAAGCTGCTCGACACAATTGCGCAGCACGAAAAGATCTGCTCCTATATGGATCTCCCTCTGCAGCATGCCTCCGCGTCAGTGCTGAAGCGCATGAAGCGCGGAGGCGGAGCCGACATCTTCCTGCGTTCCATTGGCAAAATGCGCCGCACCATCCCAGACCTGACCCTGCGTACGTCGTTCATCGTTGGCTTCCCCGGCGAGACCGAGAAAGAATTCGAAGAGCTCTGCGACTTCGTTCGCGAGGCCCAGTTCGACTGGATGGGCGCCTTCGCCTACTCCGATCAGGACGGTGCGGCAGCCTTCGCACTGGAGAAGAAACTTTCGCCACGCGAGATCGAGCGCCGGCGCAAGCATCTCATGGGAATTCAGCGCCAAATCAGCAAGAAGAAAAAGAAAGCGTTGGTTGGGCGGGAGTTCGATCTGTTGCTCGAAGGCGAATCGGAAGAGACGGAATTGCTGCTCGAAGGCCGCACGCCCATGCACGCTCCCGAGATCGACGGCAAGGTCTTCGTCAACGACTTCCCCGAGGAAGCGATTCCACAACCCGGCCAGTTCTATCGCTGCCAAATCACCGAATCGCACGACTACGATCTCGTAGCAAGAATCGTGTAGCGAGCTTCGGTCCACGAATGTATGCCGCGCAAGCACACTGTCAAACTCCGTTGCCCCATCTGTAAGAAGTCAGTCAAGAGCACCGACCCCGACTTCCCTTTCTGCAGCGACCGCTGCCGCCTCATCGATCTAGGCAAGTGGGCCAGCGGCGGATACGTGATCTCCTCCCCGGTAACCGACGCGGAAGAGTCAATCCGCGATAGCAATCCAGAAGACCAAGAGGAAGAATCGTGAACCCCGATCCTACCTCGTCCGTAGCGCCCGCCGCCGCGCCCGACCCTAGCGTCGGCGCCCCGCCGGCTGTCGCGGGAGCCTGCCCTGAGCTTACCGAAGAGGCGTCCCGCCTGCGCGGCCCGCGATGGGCTACGCTGATCGCCACTTTCTTCGGAATCGGCCGATTCCGCCCCGGCCCGGGCACATGGGCATCCGCCGTCACGGTCGCGATCTGGGCCACGGTCGCGCATCAGTTACGGCCCTCACTGAGGACACCGGTTATCCTAGCCGTGGCTCTGTTCGCCACGCTCCTCGGCATTCCCGCCGCCACTCGCGTCGCCCGTGCGAGCGCCACCAAAGATCCGCAGTTCGTCGTGATCGACGAGGTCGCTGGACAGTTAATCGCGCTCATCGCCGTCCCCCTCGGATGGAAAACTTTTCTCACGAGTCTTATACTTTTCAGAGTCTTCGATATCGTCAAGCCGCCCCCGGTGCGTCAACTGGAGCGACTTCCCGAGGGCACCGGAATCGTACTCGACGATGTTGCGGCAGGAATTTTTGCCTTAGTGGTAATGCATCTCTTGCTCTATTTTGCGCTACTAAGTTAGTAACGAGTCCCGTATACCAGTGCTGGAGAGGTCTCGTTTCTCAGCGTTCGCTTGACGCTACTAGGTGCGTTCGTCAACCTTCATGGGATTTTCCAATCGCATCCTCGGCAAGAAAAACCTCAACGGGGGACCCCATATCGACACCGTCGCGCCGTCGCTAGCGCTGGCCGGAGGCGAACTTCGCATTACCGGTTCGGGGCTACGACTCCACGAACTTCACCGTCCAAAGGTAAAATTCGGCGAGTTCGAAGCTTCCGTCATCGTCAGCTCCGATGGCTTTCTGACCGCGCGCGTTCCCGAAGGTGCTACCTCCGGTCTGCTCGTAGTCGCAACCAACGGCCACGTAAGCAATCCTCACTCCGTGAAGGTGGCTGTTCCCATCGCCGACAATCTTCACCCCGTGACCAACCCTGCGCTCGACCCCGACGGCAACATCTACGCCACAGTTTCGGGTTCACGAGGCCAGAAAGTTCCGGTGGCTGTTTTCAAGATTGACACCAACTACACCGTCAAGCCCTTCGTCTCCGAAATGATGAATGCCACCTCGATCGCCTTTGATCGCGAGGGACAGATGTATGTCTCTTCCCGGTACGACGGCGCGGTTTATCGGGTGGCCCCCAACGGAACCATGACCACCTACGCCGAAGGCATGGGGGTTGCCACAGGAATCGCCTTCGATCGCGAGCAGAGTCTCTACGTCGGCGACCGTAACGGCACCATCTTCAAGATTGCCCGCGACCAACAGGTCTTCGTCTTCGCGACGCTCGAGCTCAGCGTTTACGCCTACCACCTGGCCTTCAACCCGCAAGGCGACTTGTTCGTGACCGGCCCCACCGACCGCGTTTACAAAATCGATCCCAACGGCACCGTCAGCACTTTCTATAAAGGGCTTGGTCGCCCCCAGGGCCTGGCATTCGACGTGAACGGCAATCTTTACGTCGCGGCATCTCTGTCGGGGACGCGCGGGATCGTGAAGATCGCGCCCGACGGCCTGGCCAACCTCGAAGTCGCCGGCCCGGGCTTAGTCGGCCTGGCCTTCGCCCCGGGACGTTCCGTAATTCTCGCCACCACCAACAGCGTGCACCATCTTTCCTGGGATATTCAGGGCCTACCGCTCCCACCCGAATAATTTAATTGTCATCCACGAGCCTCTCCCGTCGTTCCGAACGAAGTGAGGAATCTGCTTTTTGCCGACACCATCCATCTCTGTTCGTCCGGTTGCCCTTTTCATTTAAACTTCTACGCAGTGAACGCCGAAATCATTGCGGTTGGTTCCGAAATGCTCACGCCCTTCCGCATGGACACCAATTCGCTCTACCTCACCGAGCAGCTCAACCTTCTGGGCGTGGAAGTAATTTTCAAAAGCATTGTGGGTGACGATCTGCGGCGGCTGGTGGCCGCGGCGCAGCACGCCTTGTTTCGTTCCGACATTCTGATCTTCAGCGGCGGCCTCGGACCCACGGAAGACGATCTTACCCGCGAGGCGGTTGGCGAAGCGCTGGGCCTGAGTCTGCGGCGCGATCCGGAAATCCTGACTCGCCTGGAACAGCGCTTTGCCGATCGCGGTTGGAAGATGGCTGCCAACAATACCAAGCAGGCCGACATTCTCGACGGCGCCACCGTCCTTCCAAATCCGAATGGCACGGCCCCAGGTCAGTGGCTCAGCGGAGAGTTCGATGGCCGCGAACACATCATCGTGCTGCTGCCCGGCCCTCCACATGAACTGAAAGCGTTATTCGAAAGCGAAGTGCGCGACCGCTTGCGCGCCAAAGTTCCGCAGGCATCCCTGGCGGTTCGCACTCTGAAAGTTGCGATGCTTGGCGAATCGGCAGTCGACGCCCGCGTCGCGCCCATCTACAAGCAGTACGCTGACGTCGACACCACCATCCTGGCAGGCGCTGGCGAAATCGAACTGCACTTTAAAACCCGCGCCGCCACACTCGACGCCGCCCAGCGCCGCGTCGACGAAGTCGCGGGAGCGGTGGAAGACGAATTGGACGATGCGGTCTACTCTCGCAACGGCGAATCGCTGGAGCAGATCGTCGGCTACTGGCTCCAGATGCGCAACGCCACGGTAGCCGTAGCTGAGTCGTGCACCGGAGGTCTATTGTCGGAGCGCCTCACCTCGATCAGCGGCAGCTCACGCTATTTTCTCGGAGGAGCAGTCGTTTACTCCAATGCTTTGAAAACCGAACTTGCTGGCGTCCCCACAGAAATGATCGATCGCCACGGTGCGGTCAGCCGCGAGGTGGCCGCCGCCCTGGCCGAGGGCATCCGTTACCGCTGCGAATCCACCTTCGGCGTCGGCATTACCGGCGTAGCCGGCCCCAACGGAGGTACGCCGGAAAAGCCTGTCGGCCTGGTGTTCCACGCAGTGTCCAGCGACCGGGGCACTGAAGTGGTGCAACGCAACTTTCCCGGTGACCGCAAACGCATCCGCCGCTTCGCCGCGACCATGGCGTTGGATATGTTGCGAAAGAAGTTGATGTGAAGCCACTCGCTACTAGCCGGTGGACCTACGGCCTCTCTTTCCGCTGATGTGAAAGACAAATCTCAGGAGAGTGCCCCTTCGACCGTTCCCTGGTTCAAGCTAGAAGCTAGAAGCTAACCCATGCGCCTCTTCATCGCTCTCGACATCGACGACGCCATCCGCGAACGCATCACTCGCTTTTTGGACGGAGTGAGCCCTCTGGCCCCCGACGGGCGCTGGGCAAGACCTGAATCCTTGCACGTGACTCTGAAGTTTATCGGCGAACAACCCGAAGCTGCGGTCGAGCGGATCAAACAGGCGCTCGCCCCAATTGCCGCCGGCCCCGCCGAAATTCACTTCCGAGGATACGGATTCTTCCCCACAGCCAAGTCGCCACGCGTCTTCTGGATCGGCTTACAGGCCGGCCCTCAACTCGCCGCCTTGGCGGCAGCCGTCGACAAAAGTATGGCGTCACTCGGAATTGCAAAAGACGATCGCGCCTTCAGCCCGCACCTGACGCTGGCGCGCGGCCGAGGCGGTTCGGGTTCACCCCGGCGCAATCCAACAGACGGCCCGAATCGCACTTTCCATCAACTGCAAGAAAAACTAGCCGCGCTGACAGCGCCAGCCCCCGAGTTTGGTACGATGACGGCCCGCGAATTCTTTTTGTACCAAAGCCATCTATCCCCGAAAGGATCGAAATACACAAAGCTAGCCGCTTTTGATTTAAAGTAGCGCCGGCGTCCCGCCGGCTGTCGCGAGAATCTGCCCTGAGCTTGTCGAAGGGGCGTCCTCGCTCTCGCCGCCGGCACCACACGAAAGTTGGCACGATCCAAATATGCCGAGACTACTACTCATCGCCGTCGCAGCCTACCTCCTGGGCTCTGTCCCGTTCGGCTATCTCCTAGTTCGCGCGTTTCGCGGCCAAGACGTGCGCCGTACCGGAAGCGGCAATATCGGCGCCACCAACGTAGCCCGCAACTCCCCGCTCCTCGGCGTCCTAACTCTGCTGCTGGACGCGCTGAAAGGATCGGCGGCAGTGGCCGCCGGCATCGTCTTGAGTCCAAAAATCTTTGAGCAATTGTCACTCTCCCACATTCCTTGGCGGACCATCCTCCCGGCCTGCTCGCCTGAGTTCGCCAGTAGCGCAGCCCTAGCCGTAGCCGCGCTTTTCGCGGTCATCGGACACGTATTTCCCATCTGGCTGAAGTTTCGCGGCGGCAAGGGCGTCGCCACCGGACTGGGCGCGTTTGCCTTGATCGCTCCCAAAGCCGTTCTGGTATCTGCAGGCATCTTTCTAATCCTCGTGATGGTCTTCCGCTACATTTCTCTGGGATCCATCGCGGCGGTCGCGGCCTTCCCCAATCTCGCATTACTCCTCCACGAATACGGCAACGCTCCCGTAGCTCTTCTCCTGATGGCAACGGCGTCGGTGCTCATCGTCGTGAAACATTCCGCAAATATCCGTCGCCTGTTGTCAGGAACCGAAAACCGGTTTGGATCGAGGCACGCATGAGCGAGATCGCCGTAATCGGCGCGGGAGCGTGGGGCACCGGCATCGCCATCGTGCTCGGCCGCAAAGGAACGCACAGCGTGCGCCTCTGGGCGCACGAATCCGTTATCTCCGAATCTATTGTCCAGAATCGCGTCAACGAGAAATTTCTTCCCGGCCGGCGCATCCCGGAATCCGTCTCCGCCAGCAGCGATCTGGCTGCTACTCTTCGCGACGCCCGAATCGTCGTCAGCGTCATGCCCTCTCAACATTGCCGACCTCTATTCGAGCGCATGCGCCCGCTGATCCAGCCGCAAACCTTGATCGTCAGCGCAACCAAGGGACTGGAAGAAGGTTCCCTCCAGCGCATGACCGAAGTGATCGTCGACGTTCTGCAGCGGGAAGACGGCTCCGCTCCCCCCGTGGGAGCACTCAGCGGTCCTTCCTTCGCCCAGGAAGTCGCGCGCGGCGACCCCACGGCCATCACCATCGCCTCACAGGATGCCGCGCTGTTGCGCACCGTGCAGCAGGAATTTAGCGATTCGACTTTCCGCATCTACACCAATAGTGACGTAATCGGCGTGGAATTGGGGGGAGCTCTGAAGAACATCGTCGCCATCGCCGCCGGAATCTGCGACGGCCTGGGTTTCGGTCACAACTCAGTCGCCGCCCTCATCACGCGGGGCTTGGCGGAGATGACCCGCCTGGTCGTCGCCTGTGGAGGACGCGCCGAAACCATGGCCGGCCTGGCCGGCCTTGGCGACCTCGTGCTCACCTGCACCGGCGGCTTGTCCAGAAATCGCAGCGTCGGCGTCGAACTCGGCCGTGGACGCAAGCTCCCCGACATCATCGCCGCCATGCACGGCATGGTCGCCGAAGGCGTTTTTACTACCACCGCCGCCGTTGGCTTGGCCCACGCTCGCAACGTCGAAATGCCCATCACCAAACAGATGCACGCCATTCTGCACCATGGCAAGTCTCCGCGGGAAGCCATCCAGGAACTGATGGCCCGCACCGGTAAGAGCGAGACGGGTGAGGTATCCTAAGCATTTTGTTGCTCAGCCTTAGCGACTTTCTCCGCGACCCTCGCGGCATCTCTCAGCGCTCTCTGCGGTTCAACCTTTTGACTCGCCACGCACGATCGCAACCGATTTCTAAACGCGCAGGCCTCCGCTAAACCCGCAATAGTCCCCGGATTCGAGATTCGAGTACTTTGGTAACGCCGCTCAATCGGGTTTTCCTCCAGCCTGCGAGATTCCCCGCTAGAATTCTAGCGAGACCTTTGAAAGCTGCCGCCTACTTCGTCTTCGGCGACTGCGATAAGTGAAGGGAGAGACTTGTCCGCCAGCGCCCCGAAACCCGCGCGCATCCCGATTCTCTATGTAATCCTCGGTGTGCTCCTGGTCATCAGCATCGTCCCCATGTATTTCTACTCGTCGCAGGTCGAGGTGATTAACCGCGACCCTCTGAAGACCAACGAGAAGCTGCTGCAGAACATTGAGACGCGTTCGCTGGCCGACGATCTCTCTCAGCACGAGCGCTCACTGCGCATGATGCTGGCCAACTTATCCTTTGCGATTCAGGTGGTTAGCGGCGGCGACATTGGCGAGACCAACATCCAGTCTCCGGAACTGCGCGCCCTGCTTGAACATTTCGTATCCTCTTCCGACTCCGACGAGATTGCTTACGCGACCTTGCTGAACTCCGACGGCAAAGGAATTTCCGCCGGGCGCATTACCCCGGACGCGTTTCTGAACCGGGAGCTCGAACGCGCCTTCGCTGCCGCCCGCGAAGGCCGAGCCTATAATGGGCAGGCTCTCGCCATCGGCGAAGGGAAGTCCGCACGCACCGTGTTCCTCGTCAGTTATCCGGTAAATTATGGGCAGCGTTTTCTGGGAATGATCGGTGCCGTTGTCGACCTTCAATTTCTGATCCGCCGCCTGCAGGAAGTCGGCGGCGGCCTCACTCCCTATGTGGTCGATGCCCAGGGACGCCTGGTGGCCGCAGCCACTCCCGAGTTCGCCACCGGTCAGGACATGAAGAACCTCGACATCGTCCGTGACTTTGTCGATGTCGGCAACAAAGCACAAATACGAGAGACCCGAGAGTTTACCGTCACCACCGGCTCCCACGACGTTGAGATGCTCGGAACCTACAGTCCGGTGACCGCCCTGGCGTGGGCCGTGGTCGTGCAGAAACCGCAACGCGAAGCTTACCGCGGTATCCTTGAAATGCAACGTACGGGCCGCCTGCTGGCCCTTTTCGCCGTGCTGTTGAGCGTCGGCGTCAGTATCTTTGCCGCGCGTCGCATCACCAATCCCCTGCAAGTGCTTACCCAATCCAGCCGGGCCCTGGCGCGCGGCGACTTCTCGCAGCGCGTCAATCTGTCCAGCCGCACTGAAATTGGCGAACTCGCCCACACTTTCAATACCATGTCCGATGAACTCGAACGTTTCGTTGCCGACCTGAAGCGCGCCGCCGAAGAGAATCGCGAGCTTTTCATGGGCTCCATCCAAATGCTGGCCGGTGCGGTCGACGAAAAAGATCCCTACACCCGCGGCCATTCCGACCGGGTCACTCGCTATTCCCTGCTGATCGCCAAGGAAATGAACCTGTCGCAGGACTTCATGGAGACTCTGCGCATCTCCGCCCAGCTTCACGACGTAGGCAAGATTGGCATCGAGGACCACATCCTCAAAAAGCCGGGCGCGCTCACGGAAGAAGAATTCGAAGTCATGAAGACGCACACCACCAAAGGCGCCAACATTTTGCGCCCGGTCACGCAGCTGGCCGAGATGCTCCCCGGCATCGAGCTGCACCACGAAGCGCTCAACGGCAGCGGATATCCCTACGGACTCGAGGGCGATCAGATTCCCCTACTGGCGCGCGTCATCGCCGTGGCTGACACCTTCGACGCCCTGACCACCACTCGTCCCTACCAACAGGCTCACACGTCCGAGCAGACGCTGCAGATCATCCGGAACCTCGCCGGCAAGCGCCTCGATCCCCAGGCGATCGAAGCTCTGCTTGCCGTGTTCGCGCGCGGCGAGATCAAACTTCAGCGCTTCACCATCAAGCGCCCCATCTCCCCCCAGCCCGCGGAGACTCCGGCAGTCGTTGCTGCCGCCGCCGGCGCAAGCACATCGGTTCCCGGGGAAATCGCGACTCTGGAAAGAACTCGAGTTTAATTTTAGAAAGTATCAATAGCCGTTCGGCAGCGGCCGGTTCAGCATTTCGCTTGATGCCGTCATCCCAAAGTTCCACGTTTTATCCAGCGGAGCGAGGGATCTCGCGTAGTGCCCATTCTTCAGACTATTCAACCAATTCACAACGCCGCTACCCGCCGCTGCACCAGCAAAAAATATACCGCCACCAGAATCAATAGCAGACCGTTCACGCCCAGCACGATTGGCGCCGTAAACATCGGTACCAGCCATCCCGACATCAGATTCCCCATTGGCATCCCGCCCCGAAACGCGCAGTTATACACGCTCATCACCCGGCCACGCATTTCGTTGGTCGTAATCAATTGCACCAGCGAAGTCACCGTGGCAAACACCGCCATCATCGAGGCGCCCACCAGCACCAGCATGGCGTAGCTCAACGGCAAAGATTTCGACAGCGAGAAGCCTGAAATCGCGGCGCCCAGGCAGATCAGCATGGTCAGGGCGAAGCGCCCCTTCTTACGCATGTTCCCGATACCGGCCACTGCCAGCGATCCGCAAATTGAACCCACCCCCATCAGCGACAGCAGGTTCCCGTAAGTTTCCGGGCCGCGACCGAAAATGTCTTTCACGAATACTGGGATGTAAGTCCGCATTGGCATGCTGAGAGCTGTCATGCAGAAAGCAAGCAGCGTGAGAGCTTCCATAGATCCCTGCCTGCGCACGAATCCGATGCCTTGCTTCAGGCTACTGAACATCGACTCAGTCGTGGTTGCCGGCAGATACCGCGCCGAGATCATCGACAGCGAAATGATCGGCGCCAGAAACGAAACCGCATTCAGCCCAAAGCACCACTTCTCCCCCAACCTCGCCAAAGCCTGACCCGCCAGTGCGGGACCAATCGTCACCGCCATGTTGAACTGAATCGAATTCAGCGCGATCGCATTCGGCATGTCCTCGCGATCCACCAGCGTCGGAATCAGCGCCTGGTACGCTGGGCCGCCAAACGCCTGTGCCAACCCAGAGACGAATGACAGACAGAGAATCTGCCAAACCTGCACCCACCCGAACGCCACTAGCACGGTGAGCGCCCCGGCACTTGCCATCTGCACATATTGGGAGACAAGAAGAATCTTCCGCCGCTCCGTCCGGTCGGCCACCACCCCGCCGATCAGCGAAAACAGAAAAATAGGAATGCCGCCGAGAAACTGATCCAGTGCCAATAGAAACGCCGAGTGGCTCAGCCGGTAGATCAGCCAGCCCTGCGCCACAATCTGCATCCAGGTGCCAATACTCGACGTACAGGCGCCAAACCACATCAGACGGAAGTCTCGATATTGAAATGCTTTGAAGATTCTGCGAAGCGTCGACGTTGGCATGTGCTCGGGGCGGACAGCTACTCGCATTGTATCTTCGCACGCCACGCTTTCCCCGCTTCGTTGATAAAAGGTTTCCCCTTATTAGACGTTCAGCCGCCCCGGATGTGATCGGCAAGGGTTACTCAAGATCAATTGGCCAAACCCGTCGCGCTCAGAACTGGCGATTTTGTCTCCGCCGCCGCTGCGGTAAGGATCAAAGATTAACAATTAAATATAAGGACTCCGAAACCGGCTTGTGCTCGCCTGCTTCTCGCATCGCACCGCAGCCGACCATGCATTCGGCGTCTGTGGCGCCGTGGCGAAGAATGATCGCAGCGGATGCAACAAAGTCTGCAAATCCCTCAAATCGACCGCGGCTGGATGGTTTCCTGTAGCGCTACAGACAACTACTTAAGGAAACACACGGATATATAGCTTTATGAAAATAAATATATATATGTTGTTTGTACTACACAACGGCAGCACCGCTGCCTGTACACCGCCGCCGAACAGGAGCGCCTCATGAGCAAGACCTTCGCTGTACTTCTGTTGTTTCTCGCGACCTCTACCCTCTTCGCCGCTACCCCGACTGCCGGCACGCTAGCTTCCGCGGGCTCAACCGTAACTTGGTCCGGTGGACCTTACACCGGCACTACCGTCGATAACAGCCCTGTCAACACCAGCGCCTGTACCACTCTCACCTGCGACAGCTTCACTTTGAGCGTAAACATCCCCGCCAACTTCTACACGACCTATCCCAATGACGAAGTCCAGATCGGCATCGATTGGGCCTCCGATCTGAACGAGTTCGATCTGTTCATATACGACTCCAGCGGAAATCTCGTCGCCTCGTCAGCGCAGTCCTTTGCCACGTGGGAAAATATTGATGCCGGCCAGCTTCCCGCCGGCAATTACACGGTATGGATCGTCGCTTCTCCTGCGATAAATGCTACGTACTCCGGCACCGCCAGCATCTCTCCGTACCCCGCGGTTCCCAGCGGCCGCGCCCGCTATCAGACCGGCAAGTTCACCTTCAGTACGCCTTTCGAACTAAACCGTCCCACCGATATCCAGAACACGGACGGGAGCGTCATCATAACCAACGACCAGGATGTCGAACCGCGCATCGGCCACGACTCTTTAGGGAACCTGTACGTTGCGGCCATCGAAGGTGTGCCCGGTGGAGTGGACGTATGGAAGTCTATGGATGGAGGTCAAAATTTCAACTATCTCGGGGAACCCGATGGCGCTCAAGCGGCAGCCATGGCAGGCGCCACCGGCGCCGGAGTTGGCGGCGGCGACGAGGACCTCGCCATTGCCCCCAACGGTACCGTATGGATGAATTCCCTCTGGCTCGGCTCAACCACGCAATGCACTTCCTCCAACGGCGGAGCCACGTGGATCGATAACCCAGTGGCTAGCAACATAGTCGGCGACGATCGCCAGTGGATCGCCAACTACGGCAACAACATTGTCTACCTGACCTATAAGCAACTCGGTGCGCTTTCCAGCGGCACCGAGAGCATCTTGGTGGTCAAGTCCATCGACGGTGGCATCACCTTCGGCGCTCCTGTCGAGGTTACAACCCCGGCACTCGGCGTTCAGCCCGGCGACCAGGGAAACATTGCTGTAGACCCGAAGAACGGCTACGTATATACCGTCTTCTTCGACAGCACTGAGACTCATGTCTATATTGCCCGCTCAGCCGATGGCGGTACCACCTGGACGCTCAAACAGATTTATGCCGCACCAGTTGGAGCACCCATTTTGGGGAACATCTTCGCCGCAGTTGCCATTGACGCGGCCAGTGGACTCCACGTCGTCTTCTCCGATGCCCACCATGTCTTCCTCACCAGTTCGAGCAATCTGGGTGCTACGTGGACTCCGCCCGTCCGCGTCAACAACGGATCCAATACGCGAAGCGCAATGCAGCCCTGGGTCACGGCCGGCACATATGGAAAAGTTAATGTCACGTGGCTCGGTTCGAGCGACTCCAACGCGCTGGACACCGCCGCGCAATGGCAAGTCTTCATGGCGCAAACTACGAACGCCTTCGCCAACGTTCCCGCGTTCGCTCAAAGCGCTGTTACAGGCATCAATCACGTCGGCCCCATCTGCAACAACGGACTGGCCTGCGCCTCGGGCACCCGCAACATGGCCGAATACTGGACCCCCGACGTCTACCTCGACGGCAACGAATACATCGTCTACCCGGACGACCACAACAGCAACCTACCCAGCGGCTCGGCTCGCACTTGGTTCGTGCGCCAGACCGGTGGCCCAACCGTGCAATAGAAATGTCGATTTTTCCAGCAGGTTCACGGGGCGCCCAGCGCCCCTTTCTTTTTTTTGGCGCTGGCGTCCCGCCGGCTGTCGCAAGAGTGTCCTCGCTCTCGCAGCCGCTGCTCGTATAATCACTCGTAAGTCCTATGATTCAGACCCTATTCGGCAGCCTCACCGAAGAACAAAAGCCCAGCTTCATGGACCGCATGAAGCAGGCGGTCACTCGCACCCGCGAGAACCTCGCGGAGCGCCTCGATGAAGTCATCTCCATCGGCAAAGAAATCGACGCCGGCACGCTCGACGACCTCGAGGCCACGCTAATCAGCGCCGATCTAGGCAGCACAACCACTCAGCAAGTCCTCGGCAAGCTCCGCGAAAAAGCCAATCATAAACAGATTCGAGACGTTCAGGAGCTCAAGCGCCTGCTGAAGGAGGAATTGCTTGCCATTCTGAATGCCGCGAACGCGCGTCCGGTCAGCAAAGTCGACGGCACCCCGGAAGTGATTCTGGTAGTCGGCGTAAACGGCACCGGCAAGACCACGACGATTGGCAAACTGTCCCAGGTATTCCGCTCGCAAGGAAAAAACGTTCTACTCTGCGCCGCCGACACCTTCCGCGCCGCCGCCATCGACCAGCTCGAAATCTGGGGATCGCGCACCGGCACCGAAGTGATCAAGACCAAACCCGGAGGCGATCCTTCAGCGGTATTATTCGACGCCCTGCAAGCCGCCGTGGCGCGCAAGGTCGACTACGTGGTAGTCGACACCGCAGGCCGTCTGCACACGAAGACCAGCCTGATGTCGGAGCTCGATAAAATGCGGCGAACCGCGCAGCGCATCATTCCCGGAGCCCCGCACGAAACGCTGCTTGTGATGGATGCAACCACCGGGCAAAACGGCCTGCAGCAGGCGCGCATGTTCACCGAGTCAGCAGGAGTCACCGGCATTGTCCTGACCAAACTGGACGGCACCGCGAAAGGCGGCGTCGTAGTCGCCATCTCGCGCGAACTCGGACTCCCTGTACGATATGTTGGAGTCGGCGAAAAAGCCGGAGACCTGCTGCCTTTCGATCCAAAAGAATTTGTGGACTCGTTGTTTGAATAGGAGCGCATATGTGGGGTGCTGGCGAAAAATCTTCGCGTGTCAAGCTCATACTCGATTTCCTGAAGCGCCTGCTAGGCAGAAAGCCCGCGCCTCCCGGCGATCCGTACGCTTATGCCATGGCTCCCCTGCGGCGCGGTCCTAAGGGACGCAGCGGCTCCGCAGTCGCCGAGATCGAGGACGATTCGTATAAAAGCTTCTCACCGCGCTGTTGAGCGCAGGTAGGCAGGGAGAGAGTCTGGCAGTCGAGCGTTTTACGCTGCGAAAGCGTTTGTATGGACGAGCGGCCCTTCAGGGCCGCGTCAGTTGCTCTGAAGAGTTGCGGGCTTCAGCCCTTGTGACCCTGCCGTGTTAGATTCTCCTGAATGCACGATCACTCTCGCGACGAGAAACTTTGTTGTTACGCTCTGGAACTCGCCCGCCAAGGCCTGGGCTTGGCTTCGCCCAATCCCTACGTTGGCGCGGTCATCGCTGACGCTCGCGGCAACGTGGTCGGAAGCGGAAGCTACACCTACCAAGGCGTGAAGCATGCCGAGGTTCTAGCACTTGAAACCGCGGGGCCAAAAGCGCGAGGTGGAACACTCTACATCAACCTCGAACCGCACCCGCATCAAGGCCGCACGCCTCCCTGCACCGACGCGCTGATTGCCGCGGGAATTCATCGCGTCGTGGCATCGATGGCCGATCCAAATCCAAAAGTGAGCGGCCAAGGATTCGAAAAGCTGCGCGCCGCAGGCGTACTCGTCGAAGTCGGAGGCCTCGAAGAACAGGCTCGCCGCCTGAATGAAGCCTTCGCTCAATACATTCGTCACGGCACGCCGCTGGTAACGCTGAAAGCCGCCATGACCCTCGACGGCAAGATCGCTCCGCCGCCAGCCGAGGTGTTGAAGCGGCAGGATGGCATCCCTCCCGGAGGTTGGGTAACCAGCGAAGTCGCGCGCGCGCACGTGCAGGAATTGCGCCATCAGAACGACGCGCTGATGGTTGGTGCGGGAACGATTCTCTCCGATGATCCACTGCTCACCGACCGCAGCGGCGGTCCGCGGCGCCGTCCGTTATTGCGCGTGATCCTCGACTCGCGCCTGCGTCTCCCCCTCGAATCCAGACTGGTGCAAAACGCGGCCGCGAATCGCCATAACGACGTACTGGTGTTCTGCGCCGAGGCGGACGAGCGAAAAAAAGCGCAACTCGAAGAACTGGGAATCCGCATCGAAACCGTTTCTGTGGTCGAAGCCGATGGACGACCTGACCTGCCAACGATTCTGCGGCGCCTGGGACAACTGGAAATCACGTCGGTGATGATCGAAGGCGGAGCAACGGTGAACTGGACCGCGCTGGCATCGAACGTCGTCGACAAAGTTTTCCTGTATTACGCGCCAAAGATCTTGGCAGGCTCGGGCTCGATTCCCTTCGCTGCGGGAGCCGGGTTCGTGCACCTAAGCCAAGCCGCACAGGTCACGCACACACAACTGCATCGCTTCGGCGAAGACTTTGCGGTGGAAGGCTATCTGCGCGATCCGTATGGGGAGTGAGTCTTTTCACCATGGGACACAGAGACACAGAGAAAACCAAGTCGTGATTTGTTCTTCTCCGTGACTCTTCTCGGTGACTCTGTGACTCCGTGGTGAACGGGTTTATGATGTTTTGTTTATCACGGGAGGTCCTCATGTTTACTGGCATCGTGGAAGAAGGGGGACGCGTTTCTCGCATCGAGCAGCGCGGCGAAAATCGGCGCATCGCCATCGCAGCCCAAAACGTACCGAAAGAACTCAAGACTGGAGATAGCGTCTCCGTCAGCGGAGTCTGCCTCACCGCTATCGACATCAAGGCGGGTTCGTTCTGCGCCGACCTTGCTCCGGAGACCTGGATGCGAACATCCTTCTCGCGCATTCGCGAGGGTGCGCTGGTGAATCTTGAACTCCCCATGAAGGCCGACGGGCGCTTCGGCGGACACATCGTACAAGGACACGTGGACGGAGTCGGCAAGCTGATCGCGCTCGAACGCATCGCCGATTCGGCCAACTGGTGGCTGCACATCGAACTGCCCGACGAAGTCGAGAAATACACCGTCTACAAGGGATCGATTTCCATCGAGGGGATCAGCCTGACGGTTGCACAATTGGAAAACAACCGCTGCACCGTCGCCATCATTCCACACACGGTGGAGATGACGAATCTGCATTCCCTAAAACCTGGCGATCCGGTCAATCTGGAAGCGGACCTTATCGCGAAGTACGTCGAGAAGATGATGATGAGGAAGACCGACGCCGAGAGTTCCTTGACCGTGGAAGACCTGGTGCAGCAAGGGTTTTGAGGTCAGTGACCAGTATTCAACGGGTCAGCGCAGTGGAGATCGCATCCTTGACCACGGTTCCACCTTTCATCACAAACTTCACCCTTTGCAGTACCGTAATGTCGGCGAGCGGATCGCCGTCCACTGCGATCAGATCTGCGTAGTGTCCCGGTTCAAGTGCACCCACCTTGTCTTGCCAGCCCATCAATTCCGCCGCGTTGATCGTAGCGGCACGAATGACTTCCAGAGGAGGCATGCCGCGCTTCGTCAGAGCGACCAGTTCATCGGAATTCCTACCTTGTTCTTCAGCCGATGCGGCGTCATAACCGGCAGCGATTTTTACACCCAGGCTTCGTGCTGTTTGTACCGACTCCTGAATTGCCTGCAAAAAAGATTCCATCCGTTTGCGATCCTCGGCGGCAATAGAATCGTTCTTGTGCGCTTCCACTCGCGCGTCAATTCCGCCTACCGTCGGAACTAAGAAAGTTCCCTTAGCCTTCATCATTTCGAGGTCTTCGCGGTTGGCGCGATGCCCGTGTTCGATGGAGTCGACTCCTGCCAGAATTGCATTCCTGATGCCTTCAGGCGTTGAAGCGTGGGCCGCGACTTTGAGCTTTTGTTTGTGCGCTTCTTCCACGATGACCCGCATCTCTTCGACGGTTAGCGTTGGATTTCGCCAATCGGCATAGACCTTGATGAGATCGGCGCCGTTTCCGATCTGCTCGCGCACGGCGCGACGGGCTTCTTCGACGCCGCTTACTAACTGCGCACCGGAAGGAAAATTTGTAAGATCTGGAGAAAGACCGAAAGGGTTGTACTCGCCCACAGCCGCGATCGCGCGCGTCGCCACTTGCATACGCGGACCTTCGGCGAGGCCTTGGTTGATAGCGTCGCGTAAAGCTACGTCGGCGTAGCCCGAGCCTTCATTCTCTACATCGCGAATCGTGGTGTAGCCCGCCTCCAGAGTGATTCGAGCGTCGTAGGCGCCTTCCAGCGCACGGAAGGCCTGCGATTTCGTCGCCAGATTCAGAATATATCCATTCGGGGTATCGGGGACGCGAGCCATGATGTGAGTGTGGCAGTCGATCAGTCCGGGCAAGACAGTGGCGCGGCCAAAATCGATGACCTTGACGTTTTTTGGCGCATGCGCCTGGATGTCGGACGCACGGCCGACTTCCTTGATGCGTTCGCCGTCGATCCAGATAGCGGCGTTTTCAAGGAAGCTTCCCTGACGAACGTCGAGGATTTTCGCTGCCTTCAAAACCACGGAGACCGCAGGTTGCGCTTCGGGTTGAGATTGTGCACAGACTACAGAAGACCAGGCTGCGAGAATCAGGCCCAGGAGGTACATTGCCCGCTTCATGGGCAGGTAGCTTACCCGAGCCGGCCTGGGGAGGCAAGGGCAGTCAGCAATATCGACTGCGTGAAGCGCCCGGCGTGGTCGCGCCCTGTCGGGACAGCCGAAGCCGCTGTCGCTCCGTGAGTTCGCAAACCGGTAACGGAGCGACTCAGACTTCCAACTTCACTTCATCCAGTTCCAAGAATTCCTGAATGATTTGTTCGGTGGACTTTTCCATTTCTGTGTAGGGACCGAAAAAGATTGATTTGCCCTCGTGCAGAAACACGAGACGGTCGGCCAGCTTCTTGGCCAGACGCATGTCATGGGTCACGACGATGCTGGTCAGGTTCAGTTGAATCTTCAGGCGCTTGATCAGATCGCCGAGCAGCTGCCCCATCAGCGGATCGACCATCGTAGTGGGCTCATCGTAGAGCACGCATTCCGGACGCGCAGCCAAAGCTCGGGCAATGGCGACGGAGCGCTTCATGCCGGTGGAGAGATCGGAGGGGAGTAAGTCGCGCATCTCCTGCACGCCGACCATTTGCAACAGGCCATCGACAATCTGAAAAGTTTGCTCTTCATCCAGTTCGCGGCTTTCACGCAGAGGGAAAGCCACGTTTTCGCCGACAGTAAGCGAGTCGAACAGCGCTCCGTTCTGAAACACCATAGTGACTTTCTTGCGGATCAGTTCCAGTTGTTCCACAGTGTAGTCGGTGATGTCCTGTCCGGCGACGATGACGCGACCCGAGTCAGGTTTCAGGAATCCCATGATGTGATGCAATGACACGGATTTGCCTACGCCGCTGCGCCCCAAAATGCAGACCGTTTCCGCCGGCAGCACATCGAAGCTCACGCGATCGAGCACGATGTTGTCGCCGAAGGCCTTGGAGACTTCTTTGAACTCGATGTAGGGCGGGAGTTTGGGATCGTTGGGCACGGATACCTTCTAGCTTCTAGCTCTTTCGTCTTCCAATTACGGGCTTGTCATCCTGAGCGCGTTTTTTGCGCGAAGGACTTGTGCAAGTGTTCAGCGGGGGACATCTTCCGTTTTTGCGGCTTCCAATTCTTCACGCGTGTTCAGGTTACGGAACATTTTTGCAGAGTAGCCGGCGATTCGCAGCTCTTCTTCTTCTATGGCCTGCATTTCTACGGCAGCGAAGAGGGCGTCGATTTTGTACCACCCTGCGCGCAGCGCTTTCTCGGCGGCATCTGCGAACTGGCGGCGATACACGGCGCACAAGGGCTGCCAGCCTCCATTCATTCGCGGCACTGTCGCGGTCGCGCCGGAGATGTTTGCCCGCATGATCATGTACTGTAACAGCGACGGCGGAACAAATGGGACGTCCACGGCCAGGATCAGGTTCAGTTCCGTGGGTGACGCGCGCAGCGCGGCATCGATGCCTGCCAACGGACCACAATCGCGGAATCTATCTTCAACCACCGGAGCGAAAGGCGCGAACTTTAGGGCGTCACCGACGACGCGCACGTCTGGAGTGGCGGAGCGGGCTAGTTCCAAGGCGCGGGCCAGAAGCGTCCGGCCATCCAAAGTAACGAAAGCCTTGTCGGCGCCCATGCGAGTGCTCTTGCCACCGGCCAAGATGAATGCCGTGACGTCGGGAGAGACTCCGTCCATGGGGCGATGATACACGGAGAGGACAGACCTCCATGAGTGTGAAAAAAGGTGAGCCTGCGCAGATTACCCGGCTTGAGGCCTCAATTTGCGATTGATTCGGCAGAAAGATTTTTGACGCGAAGTTGGGGAAGACGGTCCGGGGAGAACGCTGAGCAAATCCGAAATCATTGGGGCGCACTGGGCTTAGGCTTTCTGGTTTCCACAGGGTAACCGCTTGTATTGGTTTGAGTTATTGCAGTCGCAAGCCGGACTTTGCACGAAAGTAACCTACCCAAAGTCTGATTCAAGCGAGATGATGGGCTGCATCCGAAGGTTCCTTAAACCGGACGTTATAACAATGCCGCAAAAATTCATGGATGTGATTATGCTGGGGCGCTGCTCTCACGAGTTTTCCTGGCCGCGCCGTGGTGGCGATGGCAACTACTACCAGGTGTGCCTGCTGTGCGCCGCGGAATACAAATACGATTGGGCCACCATGCGCCGCACCGAAAGGGTGGAGCATGCCAAGCCGGAGACCGGGATTCGGCGCAGCCATGCGCGGGAGAAACGGCCTTCCTGGGTGCCGCGCGCGCGTCGGCTCAAGCTTGACATTCCGTTGCGTTACCGCGTCAACAAGACCAGCACATGGTACGAAGGCATCATCGAAAACATCAGCCAGAGCGGGGTGCTGTTCAACGGGCCGACACAGCTTCCGGTCAACGCGCTCATCGAGATGGTATTCGAAATGCCGGAAGAAATTTCCGGGCAGAAGAACAGCAATGTTATCTGCCAGGGGCGCGTGATGCGGGCCACAGATGTTGAGGTGCCCGCGGATCAGAACGGCGAACTGGCGGCGTCCATCGTCGATTACAAGTTTGTTCACTAGGCACGAACTGGCCAACAATTCGACTTCTCCCCGAAGGTTAAGGCATGGTCTGCCCAAACTGCGGTCGCGAGAATATTGAAGGCCGGAAGTTCTGCCGATTTTGTGCGAGGCCGCTGACCGGCGCTGGGGCACCTTCGCAACCGGCAATGCCGAGCGCATCGCCTTCCCCGCCGCACGCACCTCTTCCAAGCCAGGCCTCCAATAGGCCGCCGGTCACGAACACGATGGCGATCGCCAGCTTCGGGTTGAGTTTCCTGGCGTTCATTCTTCCCCTGGGAATTGCCTCGGTCGTCATGGGGCACATATCGCGCCGACAGATGGCGAAGAGCGCGGGGAGCCAACGCGGTACGGGCTTGGCATTTGCGGGCCTGATTCTCAGCTACTTTCAGCTTGCGGTGGTTGGACTTATTTGCCTCGCCGTGGTGGTGCAGTTGTTCGGCCTGAATGGCGAGCTTGACCGGCATCCCGACGCACGCGCCGCCTTGGCAGCGCGCTTCAAGTACGGTGACCCTTACCATCCCAACGCGACCCAGATTAATCAGCATCGTCAGAACGCGATCGATGCCTTGCGTCTGATCGCGGCGCGGCAAAGCGAATATTTGGCCGCCCATCCGGATGAAGGCTATGCCTGCCAGGTGTACCTGCTGGAGTCGGGTGCAAGCGAAGGAAGCGAGCTGGGCGCTCACCTGCGGGACTCGCGTTACGAGATCAAGATTGCACAGTGCCGGGGAGCCCGTGAGAATGAAAATCAGTATGCGGTAACCGCCATCCTGCGCAGTGATTTTAATCCGCCGGATTCGCCGGTTTATTGTCTGAACCAGACAGGTATCATTCGCAAGTACAACGACAAGCAGACGAACGACATGAACATCGCCATTCTTTTTCAGCATGATACGTGCCCGTCGCAGGGAGAAATTATTGAATAGAGAGTAGATCAAGCAATGGACCCCGGCGACCCCATTCCGAATCTTGCGACAGAGCCTGCACCCTCCGGCGCGGGCAGGCACCGACTCGCCCGCGCAGCGCTCATCGTGAGTATTTTTGCGTTTCTTCCGCCGCTGGCACTCGCCGCCATTATCATGGGCCACATCGCGGAACAAAGCGGCGACCGCCCGAAGAATGGCCAGCCGATGGCGCGGGCAGCGCTGTGGATCGCCTACATTCAGCTCCTGGTGGCTCTGAGCGCGATGTTTATTTTCTGGACGGCGTTTCGTCGGGTGGCAATCTCATTTCAACGCGATGCGATGGTGCAGGGCTTTTTCCGATCCTCCGACCGCGAGCAACCGCTCGACCCAGGCGAAGTAGCGGAGGCGGAACACACCGCGCGCACGATTTTGAATCAACTGATCGCCATCGAAGACCAATATCGTCGCGACCGCAAGAACGGCTTCTATGCTTGCCATATCAACGAACTCGTCGAGGACGGACTGGAAGGCACCACCGAAGCCGAAAAGCGGGCCTTCTACCAGCGGATTGCGGACTCGGCGTACCTGTTCGAGATTAGCTCCTGCAACTCAGGGGACGAAGATGCGAAGGACGCTGCCTATTTTCTGACTGCCGTTCCGCACCACCCGCGCATGCCGGAGGGGTCGGCAATTTACTGCGCCAACGAGAGCGGAGAAATGCGGCAGGTGCGCACGGGAACGTCGCTCGATTGCCTGAAGCACGGAGATCCGTTGCCGTAAACCCGCGCGGGGTGAACTTCAGGGTAGGATTCCCGTCAGCCACCGCGAATCTGGCCCGTTTACATCTGCAAGAAGCACTCGCTGCATCTAAACTGTATCTTTAAGGCCCGCATATTCTGGCCAATTTCAGGAATTGATCATCAGGAGTTGAGAATGTTGAGAATGAAGAGAACGTCCCTCTTATTTTCATCTTTGTGGTTGGTGCTGGCACTTGCGCTGGGGGTAGGAATCGGCTGCGGCAGGAAGCCTGACGATGCAAAGATTTCCAGCGAGATCCAAGGCAAGTTCGGCGAAGATTCCGGGCTCTCGGCCAAGCAGCTTACGGTGCAGACAAACAACGGCGTGGTAACGCTGGGGGGCACCGTGGACAACGAGGCGCAGAGGGAGGCAGCGAGCCGTCAGGCGGCATCGGTGGCCGGGGTGAGGGAGGTAGTCAACAACCTGCAGGTGGGGAATGCACCCGCCGCCCCCGCGGCTCCTCCTGCAACGCAGGGTTCCAGCAAAGCGCCGAGCGAGCGAGACACGGGCGGCGTGGTCAGAAAAAGCAGGAAGCGTCGCCGGGCTGAGGATTCCGACGCCGACAACGGGCCCATCAATGGCTCGAATTCGAGCCAGATGAGTGCGGATAACAATTCTGCTTCAGGCGCTTCAGACGCACCGCCGTCGATCTCCGAGATTCCACCGAACAATGGGGTGCCGGGGCAGTCTGCGCCTCTAGCTCCGCCGGCGCCGAAAAGATTGATCATCGATCAGGGAACGCAACTGGCGGTTCGACTGATCGATCCGATCGACAGCGAGAAGAATCAGAGTGGAGACACGTTTCGTGCAACACTCAACGCTGCCTTGACGTCGGATGGGGAACAGGCTGTGCCGGCTGGTACGGAAGTCAAGGGCCATCTGGTCGACGTGAAAAGCGCGGGCAAGTTTGCGGGGCAGTCGGTGGTGGTGCTGCAATTGGACAGTCTTTCGTCGGGCGGGAAGACTTACAGCCTGCAGACGGATCAATATCGGAAAGAAGGAAAGTCGCGCGGCAAGAACACGGCGGAAAAGGTTGGCGGAGGCGCGATTGTTGGCGGCATCATAGGCGCAATCGCCGGTGGAGGCAAAGGGGCAGCGATCGGGACGGCCGCTGGAGCGGGAGTAGGAGGCGGAGCCCAGGCCGCTTCCAAAAGCCAGCAGATTAAACTTCCGTCGGAGACGCTGCTGAACTTTACCTTGCAGGCGCCAATTACAGTAGTGCAGGCTTCGAGTGCGGACGCAAACCGGCCGAAGTTGGGGGATTAACGATCCTGGTGTGGCGGGGGCGCCCGCGCCACGTAGACAATCGGCAACTCATCTTCGTATATGCCCTCGATTACCGCGCTGCTGCACACGGAGAATGACGGTCTGCGGCTGGGGCGCGCCCTGGAGACGCTCTACGCCTGCGACGATATTTTGATCGTGGACCATGGGTCGCGGGACTCCACGCTGCGCACCGCGCGCGAATATGGCGCGAGAGTGGTGGAAGCTTCGGCTGGATTTTCATCGCAAGAATATCTTCAATTCGCGCGCTCGAAATGGATCCTGAATCTTGATCCGTGCGAATCGCTCACGGAAAAATTGGCGGCGAGCCTGTTTGAGTGGAAGTTAGAGTCATTCGAAACCGCGGGCTCGGTTTCAGCTTTTGCCGTTTTTCTCCGCGAAGAAACGTCGCGGGGCTGGATGGAAGTCTCCACAGCACAGACGCGCCTCGTTCCTTTGAGTTGGAGATTATGGAACGGAAGGTTTCCGGTTCAGGAGACTTCCGCACCTGCGTTAGAGGGAGAAGTGTTGCGCTTCGTTTTCCCGTGACAGGCTTTCTATTCGGTGATCACGTGGTCGGCCCATTCAATGAGCGACACGAATATCGCTGGATTGCCAAACTTCGCTCCGTAGTTGTTAAGATCCGCTTCGGTGACGGCCCTGGCCCGCGAACACGCGCCACAGGCATAGATTTGAATGTGTTTGGCGGCCAGTTTATCCAGCGTCTCGCCCACAGCGGGCCATCCGACCGGCGTGACCGCGTTCGCGACCGTCTTGCGCATCAAGACCACCGCCTCTCCCAGCAAATAAATCTGCACTTCGTGTCCGGCTTCGGCGAGTGCAAGGCCATGGGAAAAGGGAAACGCCGCCTTGGTTGGATCGTCGGATCCCCAAGCGCTCTTCATCAGAATCTTGAGCGACTTATGGGTTCCCTGCCCCTGCAAAGCACTACCCCCAAGAACAAAAGGTAGAGCCGCCAGTTGCGCCAACCGCGAAAGAAACACCCGACGCGCCATAACTTTCTCCTGAATCCGAAAAAGCATAGTCCGTCACGCCAAAAACCACAACAATTTTGCCGTAAACGATGCTAGGAGGATCGCTGGAGTCGGCATATGCCTAAACTTGGAAGTCAGGATCTCCAAGGCTTCTTTTGCGATGTTTGCGGGTTTGAGCATTCGATGTCAGAAGTCGAGAACTTTCTTCTGTCAGAGCTTTCTTATCGACCGAAAGGAAAAACGAGAGTAAGCTGCACCGGCGGCGGTGTTGCGAGGCGAGATATCCCTGATGGTCAATGTCTTACCGTGCCATGGCCGTTGGGCCAGTGACTTCAGTACCTTAGTCTCGCCGATCTAATCGACTTATAATCCAACCAAGAACCAGGAAAGTCAGCGTTCTTCAGGAGAGGCTTGCGCCGAAGATGCGGGCGCTCCCTGCGCTAAAGAAAACCACGTGGATCCAGTATTCGCATCGGCGATTTTTCTCTTCGGGCTGGCCTTCGGCAGCTTTCTGAATGTGTGTATCTATCGGCTGCCGCTGGGCTTGTCGGTGGTGACGCCGCGCTCAGCGTGCCCGGCCTGCAAGCAACCGATCGCTTTTTATGACAATCTTCCAGTCTTGAGCTGGCTGATTCTGGGCGGGCGCTGCCGCCATTGTAGGGAAAGAATTTCATCACGCTACCTGATGATTGAGTTACTCACTGGACTGCTGTTTCTGGCGTGCTACTGGTTTTTCGGCCCGACGCTTACGACGTTGAAATACTGCTCGCTGGCGTTTTTGCTGCTGGGGCTGATTTTCACGGACGCCGAAACCAAACTGCTGCCGGACAAGATGACGCTGCCGGGGCTTGCCCTGGGCTTGATTTTCAGCCTGCTGGTTCCGGTGAATGATCTGGCATCTCAATTTCTTCCGGGCGTGGTGAATTTGCCCTTCAGCGGTGAGGTTACTTTGCGGCTTCTGTCTTTGCTCGATTCCCTGCTGGGCGCGGCGGTGGGCGCGGCGTTCATTTACGGAGCGGGAGCGATTTATCTGCGCTGGCGCGGTGCGGAGGGCATGGGGTTTGGCGATGTCAAACTGATGGCAATGGTGGGCGCTTTCCTGGGAATCAAGCTGACTGTCTTTACAATTTTCACCGCTTCGCTGGCGGGGTCGGTGTGTGGGTTAAGCACGGTGTTCGTGGTTTGGATGAAGCGCACCCACCGCTTCATGAAAACGCTGGCTAATGCTCAAGCGGCCCGGCGTCGCGGATGGCAATCGGCGCAAGTGGTCTACCGCCATTACCAGATGCCCTTTGGAGTGTTTCTCGGAGGCATGGCGATGATCGCGTTTTTCTTCGGGGACCGGTTCCTGCACTGGTACGGAGGACTGTGGTGAGAATGCTGGCTAATCCGGTGCTGCTGCGAGCGATGTTGGTGCTGGTTTGCGCCGGGAGCGCCTTTTTGGCTGGATTGCTGTTCATCCGTCTGTTACGAAAAAACATTGCGGAAGAGGGGAATATTTCCGGCAACACCTCGCCGTCGCTGGAGACATTGCCGCTGCATCTGTACAACACGGTGATCCAGCAACTGAAGCAACAGAAACATGAACTGCAGGTGCAATCGCAAGCTGAGCAGCATCGCGCCCGCATCAGCGAGAATTTCAGTCAGGCGGTGCTTTCGAATCTTTCCTGCGGCGTGCTGGTGTTCGCAACCAACGGATTGGTAAAAACGTCGAATCGCGCCGCGAAGGAAATACTGGGTTTCGCTTCCACGACAGGAATGGGAGCAGAAGATATTTTTCGTTATGCGGTCGTGCGTTCTGCTCAATCGGCAGCGTCTCCCGTCCTGACGGATGGAAGCACTAACCAGGCCGAGGCCGAATCCGTGCTTCTGACGGATGAGATCAGCGCCGTATTGCGCGAAGGCAGCCAGCGGCGAGAAGTTGAGGCGGAATATGAAACTCCAGCGGGAGAGAAGCGGTTCATCGCCGTCACGGTTTCCGCAGTGCCGGCGGTGGATGGTGGCCTGCTCGGGGCCGCCTGTCTCATCAACGACCGCACCGAAATGGAACAGATGCGCAGCCAGCAGGAGATGCAGAGTGAGCTTTCAGCCGAAATGGCGCTTCAGTTGCGCAACTCGCTGGCCACGATTTCCGGCTATGCACAGCAACTTTCCGACAGCCGCGACGCGGAACTGGCGAAGCAACTTGCCATCGACATTGCGCACGAGACAGCACAACTGGACCGCAGCATGGGTGGGTTTCTGAACAAAAAGCGCGCCGCGCAGGAAGCGGCTGCGGGCAGTACGTTCTAAGGTAGAAGGATTTGCTGGAGTAAGCGGACAGAATCAGAGTAACTGAAAAGGGGAGTTATGAAAAATATCGCATGCAGCAGAGTTGGACTCTTGGCTCTCGTTCTTACCGGAATTTCGGCCAGCGCCCAGAATCAGGCTCCTTCGAACTCGCAGAGTTCGTCCTCTGGCTCGTCGCTGGGAGACTATGCCCGGCAAGTCCGAAAGGATCCCGGGGGCAAGGCCACGCCGAAGGTTTACGATAACGACAATCTGCCGAAGCAAGACAAACTCTCCGTCATAGGCCAGAGCCCGGAACCGGCCGGCGACAACACCGCTCAGACCACATCGGCGCAGTCGGGGAATGCGCCGGCTGCGGGCGATGCCAAAGCTACGGCCGACAACAAAGCCGCCACAGAAAGTAAAACTGGAAACGAAACCAAGGCTGCGACAGACAAAACCGGCGCGGAAGAAAAAGCTCCATTGACCAGCGAAGCGAAGGCTCCCGGGGACGAAGCGACCAAGCAAGCTGCGGCCAAGCAATGGGGCGACAAGGTTGCGGCGCAGAAGGACCAGATTGATTTGCTCGGGCGCGAACTCGACGTTCTGCAGCGGGAATATCAGATTCGGGCCGCCGCCATGTACGCCGATGCCGGCAACCGGATGCGCAATGAGGCGAACTGGGATAAGCAGGACGCCCAGTACAAGCAGCAAATTGCCGACAAGCAGAAAGCGTTAGACGACGCCAAGCAGAAGCTCGACGATCTTCAGGAAGATGCACGCAAAGCCGGTGCGCCAGCGTCGGTCAGCGAACCGCAAGCGCAGTAGGATTGCAGTAAATCGAGCCCCGGAGCTTGCTCCGGCGCTCGATTCTATTTTCCGGCAGCTGGCAAACGCCCTTTTTTGAAATCCGCATAAGGGCTCTACGCTTTTCACGTCCGCGGGCGGGACGCCACCGCGACAGCCGGCAGGTTGCCGGCGCTACGCCTTCGAATCCTCATCATTACGCAGCCGACGAATTTGTTTTACGTGGTGCAGGCCGTGCACGAGATGGAACTTCCTCCATTGTGCTCCGGTGAGTGGGCCGAGGATAGGATGGTCCAGCAATTTGCGGCGCGCGCCAAAACTTTGTTCGCAGCGCGTGATCTTGTCATCCATTTCAGCGATTTTCGACCCAATCTCGACCAGCACTTTCTCAGGCGGCAATCCTCGCGGACGGGATACCGGAGGCGCTTCCCGGCCTGAGGGCATGTGTCCGAGGACCAAGACGATCAGCGTCCGTCCCCGCTGCTTCCAGGTTTGGGTTGTGGTCAAGGGCTTGCCCGCTTCAGAAACGCGCTGAAATCCCTTCAACGTTCCTGTGTAGGTCAAATACAGATGCTCTAGGACTTCGGCGGCGCACCATTTTCCGCTCGGATGCCGGCTCAACTGCTCGGCCGAGATTCCGGCGATCGCCCCGGTAATTTCCTGCTGCAATTTCTCGAGAAGCGGGTCCACGACGGTCACTTAGCCTTTTTGGATCTTTCAGTTAGAATGTTGCGCGACCACAAAATCCATCCACGTTATCACAGGAAGGACGCCCCATGAAGATGGCCAGCTTCGCGCACAAGCAGCCGATCGCGAGCTCAGTGGAAATACTGGAAACCGCTTTGTCAGTTGAGCTGAACCCAGGAAATCAGGATCGGTTTCAAGGAGGAAGGCGCGGGAATCGCGGAGTCCTATGCAGTTTTTCATGCTTAGCGCTGGTAGTCACGCTGTTGGCGGTACTCAGCGCATGCTCATCGGAACCGAACAAACCAGCGGAACCGGCGAAACCCGAGGGCCCCGAGCTCATCACCGGGCGTTCTGCTTTTCAGAAGGTATACATTGCAGCCCGTGGCTGGAAGCCGGATGCGAAGCCTTATCGACTGGAATCCACCGCGACTAGCGACGGGAACGGTCACGACGGCAAGTGGGCGGTTTGGCGCGGCAGCTTCGCATCGGCGACGCAACGCTCCGTGAAGTCTTATACGTGGTCGGGCAGTGCGGCAGATGGAGCGCCAGCGCGCGGCGTGAATCCGGGGATCGAGGACAGTTACAATCCATCCAACTCCAGCACGCAAGTGTTTGACATTGCCTTTCTCAAAATCGATTCGGATCAAGCTTTCGGTACGGCGCAGAAACACGGCGGCGACAAAGTTCTGGAGAAGGCGCCAGACACGCCGGTCATTTATGTGTGCGATTGGAACCACAACACCAATGAATTAGTCTGGCACGTGATTTACGGCGCCAACCGGGAGGGAGCCAAGTTGACGGTGTCGGTCAATGCCTCCACGGGCGAATTCATTCGAGTAGAGAAGTAGTTGGGTCGAGCGACTTAATTAAACTTCGCAATTTTATTTCGATCAGCGGAGTCAGCGTGCCACGACATCCCGATCCGGATCTGGAACAGCGTATTCTTGGCGCGGCGTCGCGCTTGTGGGCCCGCGGCGGCGAAAAGGCGCTCACTATGCGCGCCGTAGCCCGGGCCGCCGGCACTACTACGCCCACAGTGTATGAGCGCTATCGTGATCGCGACGACATTCTCCGCGCCCTTCGCCTGGAGACACGGCGCGAACTGTTTGCCGCTCTCAGCGGGACGCGTACGCTCCGCGAGGCCTTCGAGCGTCAGCTCCAGTTTGCCCTCGAGCACACTCACGCCTACGAGGTGCTTTTTGATGGAGTGGGTAAGTCGCCGTCACTGCACGAGCCATGGCCGTCGTTCAATCTCATCCGCGAACGGCTGGCGAAACGTTTGGGAGGAACGCCACGGGAGCATACGCGCCTCATGCTGGCGGTGTGGTCGCTCATGCATGGCACGGCCATGCTCATCATCCGCGGCAATTTCGAAGGTGAGTTGCGCGCGCAAACCATTCTGGCATCCCTGGATGCGTTTGAGGGGATCGTACAGGCGGCGCGCTCCAGCAGACGCAATCAATCCCGGCGAAAATGGCCTTCCGACCTGATCCTCGGCGAAGGCAAGCAAAGTAGCGCGGGAGATGGCGCCGTGCACATTAACAAGAAAAAAGCCAACCGGCGGAAGCTACACAGGTGAACGATCCCTGGCCTGCGAGTTAGCGCGGGCGCAATCGCAGCGGCCGTTTCTGAGGATTGCGGAAGTTCAGCGGACGGCCTTCGCGCTTTCCCCCGGGCCCTTCAACCGGTTGATGGCCTTGCGGGCTTCCTCCGCCTGCGGGCCATGAGGCAGGATTTTCAAGTAGCTTTCATATTCCTTGCGCGCGTCGTCGGGCTGGTCCATTTTTTCCAGGCACACAGCCAGGCGAAAGGTCGCAATCGCGTCGTTATCTTTATAGAACAGAGCCTCGCGATAACGGCTCTCGGCGCCGCGATAGTTCTTGCGTTTGAAATAGTAGTCTCCCACCTCGACATCTTTCGCTGCCTTATGCGGATTCCAAGGATGAAATTCGCCGACATCCGGATTGCCTGAGCCGCGCTGGGCATCCATCAAAATCTCGGAGCTTTGAGGATGTGCCTTGACATCGTCGTCGGGAGGACTCAGGTCGATGAGCGTGTCTTTGCTCGAACTCTGTCCATCGTCGAGCGCACCGGCATTGACTCTATCGGATCGCGGCGGAGCCAGATTCGGGGTTGGCGGCGTGGCAGGGTTGGATGGAGTGGAATCCGGCGACTGTGAATTCGCTGGCGCAGGACTGGACGGGCTCGAATTTTGCGCCCACGCAGCCACGCAGCATGCAAGCAACGGGACAAGAAGAAAACTGCGCATAGATTATTTTATCGCTCTCCGCGGGTGGCGTGGAATGACTGCAGGCATCTCCGCGCGGTGTCCAACTCGGAAAACCGGCTGCCCTCTTGTTCGATGAGGTAGTACTCGATGCCGCCTATACCTTCGGCAGCTTGAAAAATGCCTTTCCAATCAACCACCCCTTCTCCAAATAAGACCTTGTAGCCTTTATTGGGGTCAGGAGACCATTCTTTACAATGGATGGACCGGATGCGCCCCGGGTTGGCTCGGATCCAGCCTACGGGGTCGGAACCCGCTTCCACGCAAGTCCCAACGTCCAACTGCAACATCACGGAGGGCTTTGTATTCCTGGCTAGAAAATCGATGGGACGCTGACCGACCGCGCCAGTGAACTCAGCCTGATGGTTGTGATATCCGGGCTTCAGACCGGAGGGCTCCAGGGTCTCAGCGGCTGAGTTGAGTTGGTCCGCTACTGCCTTCCAACCGTCGGGACCGGTCTTCGGATCCGACCAGGCCAGCACGACATACTTGCAGCCGAGAATCACATTTAGGTCGCGCGCATGGTTGATGTTTTTTGGCAGAAAGTAATCCGCGTTGTTGTGCGTGGAGTAACAGCGGACACCCAAGTCATCGAGCAACTTGCGCATCTGTTTTGCCTGAGCGTCAGTCCAGTCGAAATACGGGGCATAAAACTCCACCGCCTGATATCCCATCTGAGCGACAGCTCGCACGGTGCCCTCGGGATCCTGTTTTAATGCGTCGCGTACGGAGTAAAGCTCCAGCCCGATCGGAATGGAAGGAGGAACTGCAGCGCTCTTGAAGGCCCATGGCAACATCGCCGACATGGCAAGAAACGACCGGCGGGAAACAGAGGATGTGGAAGGCATGAAACCAATCCTACCTAGCCAGTAGCCAAAGGCCAAGAGCTAGAAGCAAAAAAACAGGCCGCTCGGGGGAGGCATGAGCGGCCTGGTTGGCGAAGTCCTCCGGGGAGGAGGGTAAACTTTTTGTTACATCGACGACGGGTTATTCTGACCCGTGGTCGGCGTCGAAGCCGGATGATTGCTGTCGCCCACGGTATTCGTCATCAAGCGCACATCCACCCGACGGTTATCGGCGCGGCCATTGGAGGTCTTGTTCGACTCCACCGGCTTATCTTTGCCGAGCCCGATCACGTAAATCTTATGCGCTGGCACGCTGTACTTCGTGGCCAAGTACTGAATCACGGAGTTCGCGCGGCGCTGGCTGAGATCGTAGTTGTAGTCAGCCGAGCCCACCGAATCCGTTCCACCTTCGAGCGCGATGATGTATCCCTTGGTCGAAGAGATACCGGCGGCGAGTTGGTCGAGGGCTTCCTGCGCCTTGGACGTCAGGTTATCTTTGTTAAAGCCGAACTTCACCGAGGTCTCGGCGACGGCGTGATAGTTGTCGAGGTTGGCAACGGTATTGGTGAGCACCCCGACCCGGCCATTGGCGGCATCCGCCATCTGTTGGGCTTGGGTTGCGGTCTGTCCGGCCGCTTGCGCCTTCTGCTCTACCTCGGCGGTCTTTGTGTTTACAGCTTGAATGCCGGACTGAGCGCGAGCGTCAACGTCCTTGATGTCCTTCGAATTCTTGGCGGCCAGATCGTCGAGCTCGTTGGTTTTGTTGATCAGCGGGGTGGTCTGCTGTTTCACATAGTTCTTGCTGGCGCAACCCACGGTGGCTACCATGCTGGCTGCGAGACAAATTACTAACGAAGTGCGGGTCATAGGGTGGAACTCCTTATCGATCTTGTTTAGCGCGCCTGGCTAATCCCGCGCGCAAATTAGCAAATTTGATGCCCTGGGTGAACTAGTTGTTGCCCAAATACCAGACATGCTTCTGCACGAGAAGTGCCAGTTTTACTCACTTCTTCAAGTCCGGGTAAGTATATACGTTTTCAATGGCTTGCGGAAGCAGTGGAGCCCTATACGATCGCCGGTCGAGAGCTCGGGAACGCAAAGCCCACACACGCGAGTGGAAATTTTATATGGTTTGGCTCAGAGGAGGGCGTGATAGGCGCTCCGGAGCCTGAAAATCCCTCGCGCGACGAAACCTCCGCAGGACGTCCCGCAATTGCTTCCGCGTGATGTAGAAACCGCGGAGTTTCGAATGGTGATCGAGTCCCTCGCTCACCGACCGCTATTCCAACTCGGACGCCCGCCTTGATCGAAGTCTTCTTCAGCCATGCTAGAAGCTTCTGCAAAACGTATTACGCGCGGGGCGAATCACAGGGGCGAATCATATAGGAGCGTTGTAGTACAGCTTGAGCAGAAAGAGTTCCTGAACATCGAAATCAGCACTCCTTCACTTCCAGATATCGGTAATGGGCGAGGCACTGCGGTCGTTCGCGGTTAAGGGTTCCAGGCCAAAGTTGTCTTCGATCGTACGCAGCACGTTGTAGTGCGTGTATAGCTTGCCGAGGGCCTTGGGATCCTGCTGGTTGGCCGGTTTCACCATGTCGCCGAGAAACAACGTGTAGATGCGATTGTCGGCGTTTCCGCCCGATTCGTCGAAGGTCACAATGACCAGTGTTTTCTGTCGTAGCTTTGCGGGGAAGGTGTCATCGAGAAACTTCTTCACCCAGACGCCGGCGACCTGCACACTGGTGTCGTGCCCATCATGGTTCATGTTGGGCGTGTAGATCGAGTAGGCGACCAAACCTTTTTTTGCGTCCTGCACGAAGAAATTGTCGGATTTGCTGGAATCCACGCGAATCACGCGATTACACCACTTCTGCTGCACCGCGCGAAAACTGAGGAAGGGGACGTGGCGGCGCACGTAATTGCCTCGTTTGTCCGCCACATGCTGCGTCGAGAAGTTCCAGGGACAGGTCTCGGCGGGGAGTTCCTCCGCGTATTGTTTGAAGTCGAGGCCGGCCGCGATGAGGCGATCGGCGATCGTACGATGCGCGGGATCGTCGGGGATATTCATCTGGTTGTCCGCAAGCAGACGCCCGCGCCGGTGAATACCGAAATCCGTTCCTGCGACCATAGCCAGGTAGTTCGGGTAGGAGGGATGAAACAGGGCGTGGAAGTTGGTAAAGCTCGCGCCTTGGCTGGCGAGATCGGCGAGATTCTTGTCTTTGCTGGCGACTTCGTAATCGACGTTTTCGAGAATGACGATCAGTACACGGTCGAAATGGTGCGCGGGCGAGCGGGCCGCGGCTCGCGCCGCTTCGTCCTGCTTTCCCTGGGGAGACTTGGTCAACTCAGGCAACTGGGTAATGCTCTGCGCCCAAGCTGGAATGGAACCGATATTCAAGAGAAAGTGCAGTGAAAAAATCGCTGTCAGTAAATTTCGCAGGAAGAACATCCGAGCCACGCACGAGGAAGTCATTAGCCTTTTTGTACCACACTGCCAGTATTTCCCATCCAATAGAATAGATCTCTCAGCATGGATCTGCAGGCCAAAATTCGTACGATTCCGATGGAACCCGGCGTGTATCTTTACAAGAACGCCGAGGGGGACGTTATTTATGTGGGCAAGGCGAAGAACCTGCGCAGCCGCGTGGCCAGCTACTTCCACGAGGGCCGCTGGGAGGACGCCAAGACCGGAACCCTGGTGCGCGAGGCCGTCGATGTCGATTACATCGTGGTCGCGAACAATAAAGAGGCGCTGGCCCTCGAAAATAATCTGATCAAGCAGCGCAAACCCCGCTTCAACATCCTGCTGCGCGATGACAAGACTTACCCTTATGTAAAACTGACGCTGAGCGAGCGCTGGCCGCGGGTTTACGTGACCCGACGTTTGCGCAAAGATGGTGCCGCGTACTACGGTCCGTACTTCCCTGCCAACCTGGCCTACCGCATCGTCGACCTCATCCACCGCAATTTTCTGATTCCGTCGTGCAAGGTTGACCTCACGCGTTTTCATCCCCGGCCCTGTCTGCAGTACTACATCCGGCGTTGCCTGGGCCCGTGCGTGCAGGAATTGACTACGCCTGACGCTTACCAGGAAGCGGTGCGGGATGTGAAGCTGTTTCTGGAAGGTCGACCGACAGATTTGAGCCGCTCGCTGCACGCGCGCATGGAGCAGGCTGCTGACGCCCAGGAGTACGAGCGGGCGGCGCGCTACCGCGATCTAATTTCGACGGTCGAACAGTTGCAGGAACGGCAACGAATTGCCGCCGCTGAAGGCGATGATGCCGACGTCTTCGGCTATCACTACGAAAATGGGATGCTAGCGGTGAATCTGTTCCATATGCGTGGCGGGAAGATGGTCGACCGTCGCGAGTTTTTCTGGGAAGATCTGCCGGAATTTGGCACAGACCCTGCGCAGCTGATAGACCATGCGGGGACAGCCGCCCCCGGTTGTCCGGGCGAGCAAAGCTCGCCAGCGCCTTTGGCCGACAGTGCAAACCACGACGGAGAGGAACCCAACCGAGCTACGCTCGGCACGGACAGCCGAGGGCGGCTGTCCCCACGTGAGCCAGAATCGACCGGCGGCTTATTCCATCCCGGTGAATTCTTCTCCGCGCTGCTGAAGCAGCTTTACATTGGTCAGCCCTATGTTCCCCGCAACCTTTACGTTCCTGTTGACTTTGAGGATCGCGAGACACTCGAGGATTTGCTCTCCGAGCAAAGCGCGGGCGAGGGCGCCCGCGCCACCCGGGTGCATATTCTTGTTCCGCAGCGCGGGGATAAACGCTCGCTTATCGATCTTGCCGGGAACAACGCTAAGCAGTCTTACGACCAGCGGTTTCGTGTGCTTAAGCCCAACGCGCAGAAAATTCAGGAAGAATTGCAAGAGGCGATCGGCCTGCCGGAACTCCCGAAGCGCATCGAGTGCTTCGACATCTCGCACATTCAAGGCGCCGAGACCGTGGCTTCTATGGTGGTGTGGGAAGACGGCAAGATGAAGAAGTCGGACTACCGCAAGTTCATCATTCGCACCGTCAAAGGCGTGGATGATTTTGCTTCCATGCGTGAAGTAGTCACCCGGCGTTACAAACGTTTGCAAGACGAAAATAAACCCATGCCCAGCCTGGTGCTGATCGACGGCGGCCTGGGACAGTTGCACGCTGCTGCCGAGGCGCTAGACGCATTGGAAATCATTAACCAGCCATTGGCGTCCATCGCCAAGCGGGAGGAGATTCTTTACGTCTACGGGCAGGAAAAAGACCCGATTGCCCTGGACCATCATTCGCCGGTGCTTCACTTGATTCAACTCATTCGCGATGAAGCCCACCGCTTTGCCGTGACCTTCCACCGCAAGCGCCGGCAGATGCGCGACCGGTCGACTGAATTGCTGCAAATTCCGGGCGTGGGTGAGAGCACCACCCGGAGATTGCTGGAACACTTTGGCAGCGTGCAGGCTGTAAAGCAAGCGGACCCGGCGGCACTCTCGGCGGTCGTTACTCGCACCCAGGCGGAGGCGATACGCAATCACTTTCAGAAGTGAGTACGTTCTCGCTCACCCTCAGCGTCCTTTGCGGTCTAAGACTCTTTCTTGAACTTTGATTGAAAGCGAAATATCTGATTTGCAGCTCTCTCGTGCTGCGAGCGTCCGACTGGCCAACCACACTACTACTGCTACCATTCCGCACCAGCCAAGCAGTCGAACCACGGCCGCGATCTGCGTGTCGTGGTTCAGCACACCGAGGCTCGAGAAAATCGCAAAGAAGTCGTGTTCCACAAAATCCGGATCGCCGGTCGTGACCAGCGGAAGCTCCTGCACGCGCGCGTCCGCCATGTAGGTCGCGGTATACAGCCAGTTCTCGAAGAAGAAGAAAAGGCAGAAAACAAAGCCTGTGGTCTGGCGCTGGGTGAAGAAGGAAACCGCCAAAAGAAACGGAACGAGCCACTGCAGTAGCGTGCCTCCCCACAGCCCGAGTGTAGGCCCGAACCAGCCGAACAGATTGTGCCCGCCCTCGTGGACAACGAGATTGGCACTATCAATGAAAAGAAATCCGCCGCGCGCCGAGAAAGCATAGAGTAGGAACCCGACATAAAAGATCAACCATGCTACCAACGCCGGGCGGGAGACCGGTTTCCACGGTTCGTCAAAAATCGATTGGATAGATTCGAGCATGGGCGATGAACCCCATTCTAGGTGCGCCAATTCGACCGCGCAGGTTACCAACGTGCGGCCGTCGCCGGAAGAGACTTTTCTTGTTACAGTGGTCTGGCAACAACGGTATCCTGTTCGGCTCGACATGCTGCGCTGTGCCTGAAGAGATGGAGCAAGCCGCATTTTTTCGATTTTAGTTTGGGATCTCTATGAAAATTCGGCAGTGGCTTATCGCGATCGTTCTGCTTCTGCTGGTGGGTGCGGCCATCGTGGGACTGGTCTGGACTCGCGAACTGCCGGTCACGACTGAGGAGGCTGTGGGAACCCCGGGGATTAGCGTTCTCGGTCCTAAAGCGCCTGCAGCTCAGCATCCACTGGTGGACCAGCGACCGCTGCAGACGGCCCGGCGAATGGCTGGGTCTGGCCGCCACGCCCGAAGAGCAGGTGCTGGCCCATCAGGCGGAAAAAGTTGGAGACCATGAAGTTGATCTCGCGTTCCTGGACGCGTTGCGAACGGCGGAAGAAAATCCTCCGAAGCTTTCTCCGGAAGCCAGGCAGATTGCGGATCGCAAGAACAAAGCGGAACTGAAACTCAAGGAGGACCAAGAAAGCGTTGCGCTGCTGACCCGGAAACTGGCGGCGGCGCCCGAAGCGCAGAAGGACAACCTGCAGGATCAGATCGATGTCGCCAAGGCGCAGCTGGATTTGGATCAGGACGAGTTGGAAGATGTGTCCGAGGCACTGGAGCAAGCGGGCGGTGATCCGCAATCGAAGATCAAACGACTGCAGGCGGAGCACGAGGCCGCCGATCACAACACGGACACGGCCATGGGCGCAGCGGTAAATCCGCACGAGAAGGACTATCAGGCACACACACTGCTCAACGTGTTCCGCGGGTGGCGAGCATTGCGCGAGAAGAAGGCTCAGCTGGACGCCGCGCGCGAGGAGACCAGCGCTAAACAGCGGCGGCTGACGCAGCGCCACGAAAACCTCACCGCCCAGGTTGAGAAAGACAAAGAGAACCGCGAGGCAGCGAGGCAGCAGGCGAAAGGATTCGCAAACGGGAACAACGCCAGTGCACACGAAGACTCACGGTCGACTGCAAAAGCTGCCGTCGATTCACTGCAGCAGTACACCCGCGATCAGAAAAATCTTGCTGACCTGGGGAAGCGATTGCAATACCAGCAGGATCTGAACGAGACTTATTTCAATTGGATCACTCTGGTCGCGAACCGTGAGCGGGCCGCCCTGCACAACCTGATTGCAACGCTATTGTGGATTTTGCTGATTTTGCTTGCGGTGTACCTGGCAGACCGGCTCATTGAACACCTGTTCACCGGATTGACCGCGGAAAACAAACGCGTAGACACGCTGCGTGCAGTGGTTAAATTTGCGGCGCAGGCGATCGGCGCGCTTGCCATACTTTTTGTTATTTTGGGCATGCCAACCCAAACCACCACGGTTCTGGGATTAGCGGGCGCAGGGCTCACCGTCGCGATGAAGGATTTCATCGTCGCATTTTTTGGTTGGTTTATTCTGATGGGGCGCAATGGAATCCGGGTTGGCGACTGGGTTGAAATCAACGGCGTGGGCGGAGAAGTCGTCGAGGTGGGACTACTGAAAACTGTCCTGCTCGAAACCGGCAGCTGGGCCGACTCGGGACATCCCACGGGCCGCCGCGTTTCGTTTGTAAACAGTTTCGCCATCGAAGGCCATTTTTTCAACTTCACAACTTCGGGCCAATGGATGTGGGACGACTTGCAAGTATTGATCCCGCCGGGACAAGATCCCTATCCCATCATTGATGGGATTCAGAAATTGGTAGAAAAAGAAACGGAAACCAATGCCAGCAGCGCGGAAGCCGAGTGGCAACAGGCCTCGGCTCGCTATCGAGTGAAGACGCTGTCTGCGGTACCGGGGCTCAACGTACGTCCGACCGCGACCGGCATCGAAGTGCACGCGCGTTATATCACGCGCGCTTACGAACGGCACGACGCGCGAAAGCGGCTATACACGGCGGTGGTGAAGTTGATGCACGGGAAATGGGAAGCGGTGAAGCAGTAGAGCTTCTAGCTTCTAGCTCTTAGCTTTTGGCGCTTCGCTCTGATACTTTTTCCCCTGATGGATGCGGCAGTTGCTCCCGAGTCAGTTTCCGCTACGAATTTATGATCTACAAAGAGGACTTGGGCACACTCATCGTGACTGGGGCCAGTCGTGGGATTGGGGCGGCAATCGCCATGCTGGCGGGAGAGCGTGGGTATGCAGTTGCGGTGAACTTCGCTACCGGCGAAACTGAGGCGGCGACGGTTGTGGAGAAGATTGTGGCCGCCAGTGGACGCGCCGTCGCAATTCAAGCCGACGTCTCAAACGAACAGCAGATCATTCGCATGTTCGAGAGAGCGGAGCGGGAGTTGGGTTCGATCAAGGGTCTGGTGAACAATGCGGCCGTAACTGGCGGATTCGCGCGAGTCGAAGAAGTGTCGAGCGCAGCCATCGCAAACGTCTTCGCGGTCAATGTCAGCGGCACCATTTTGTGTTCGCGCGAAGCGGTGCGGCGGATGTCGACGCGGCGTGGTGGAACCGGGGGCGCCATCGTCAATATTTCTTCCCGCGCGGCGCACACTGGATCGGCCGGGGAGTGGGTCCACTACGCAGCTTCGAAGGGCGCAATCGATAGCTTCACGATCGGTCTGGCGCGGGAAGTCGCGACGGAAGGAATTCGAGTCAATGCGGTGGCTCCGGGCCTGGTCGAAACCGGGCTGCACGCGGCGAACGGCGATCCCGACCGGCTGCACCGTCTGATGGGAACCATTCCGATGGGAAGGGCTGGCACGCCGCGCGAAGTGGCAGAGGCAGTGTTGTGGCTATTGTCGCCAGCGGCGTCGTATACGACGGGAGCGATCTTGCAGGTTGGCGGAGGCCGGTGATGTTCGCGAGACTTGAGACCCAAGATTTCGGACCTCAGACCCAGTGGTTCAGACTCTAATTTGAGTTCGGATTTTGGTCTTTGCGCCAATTACTTCCGAGCGTGCAGATCTTTGCGTAAGTAGGTCTTTATTTGTTCCGGCAAGCGGGAGGAGTGCAGCACGTCGCGCAATTGTGCGGGGGGAAGTCGGCGGGCGAATTCAAGGGCGCGGGCCAAGGGGGTGTGTTCGTTGCGCAGGGCTGCGGTGCGGATTTCCGGGCGCACCGACCATCTGGCGTGATGACACACCGTCTTGACAAACGCCGGCGTCGTGGCCGGTCGGAGCAGTGCTTTTACAACGCCACCTTCCGCGAGGCGCGAATTCTCCAGGGCTGTTTGCCAGACACGCGGTTCGCGATCGAGCAGTAACGCAGCAGCTACCACGCCCGAGGAGCGGCGCGCGAGCGCGATGCGCTCACCCAGGGTAATCGAAGCGAGCCTCCCCAGCAGCAACTCATCAGCAACTCGCTTCAGGTCAGCCGCCACAGCGGGGAGCAGCGAGAACTGCATCAGATCGAAAGTGTAGAGTTCGCGGATCAGGCGCAGCGCCAAACGGCGCGGAGTGCGGGGATGGGCCGCGAGCGCGACCCGAACCTTGCGCGACTTCATCAGCGCAACATTCCTGCTGATTTGTTCGATGACCTCGGAGGCCAGGCTTCGGGCTTTCAATACCGCAAGAGCAAGATCCGCGGTGACGCCCCCGGCTGCTTCGAGGTTTGGAAATGCTTGGCTGGAAGCCGATTCCGGCGCGACGGATGACGCAATCGAATTCTGTGTTACCGAATTCATAGTGCCGGCTGGTGCGCAGACCAAATCAAGACCAATCCCCAAATCTAAAGCCAAAAGCGGCGGACAGAGCCTGCCTGAGCTTGTCGAAGGAACTGCCCGCTCCACATTACGCTGCTTTACGCGCCATGCGGAGAGCTCCCTCGACCGGTTCGACGATACGCGGATTTAACTCTACGCGCGGATCGAGTTGACGTAATTCATTGTAAAAATCTTCGCGCATGAGCACGGCATGACGAAAGACACCTCCTGTCATGGCCACAGGGACAGTACCCACTTCGTCTTTCGGGAAAAGGCGATGGGCCACGACGGCAGCGATTCGGGCCAGTTCTCCGCCCGCCTGGGACATAACCTGCAGGGCAAGGACATCCTGGCTGGCGGCGACAACAGGAAAAAGCGCAGCAAAGTCAGGAGGAGGAATAGAATTCGCTGCACCGGCGAGATCGTTCAGCGAATTTACGCCCCAAGCTTTGCATAAAGCCGCAGCAAGCGCGGATGAAGGGCGGCTTTCGGAGTTTTCGCCAATCAGATCGGAGGCACGCAGCGCGGCGCTAACGGCCACCCGCCCAATCCAGTGGCCGGAACCCTCGTCGCCGATTGCGAATCCCCAGCCTCCGGCGCGGGCCGTCGTTCCTTGCCTGTCACGACCGTAAGCAATTGAACCCGTACCAGCAATGACGATGACTCCCGGCCCGCTATCGAAGGCGCCTTCGAGGGCGATCTGCATATCGCCGACCACGTCGATGGGTGTGGCGAGAATTTCGGCAAGAGCTCGACGGACGATTCCTGCCAGTTCGGGACGGGCCGCGCCGGAACCTCCCACGCAAGTGTGCGAAACTTGCGCAGGAGTGATTCCGGCGCCAGCACATGCCTGACGCACCGACTGGTGCAGTGATTGCCGCGCCTGCGATTCACCGACGCGGACGATGTTGCTCGGACCCGCCGTCGCCGTGGCGAGAAGATGCTCTTCGTCGCCCACCGCACAGGTGGTCTTAGTACCACCGCCGTCGATGCCGAGATAGAAAGGCAAGGATTATTTTTAACACAGCGCAACTGCCGGCTGCCGATGACAGTGATCGAGGTTCATGGGATTGGGGACTATAAAGTCTCACTCGCGGAAACCATGCGTTGCTTCCATAATTGGAGATTGCTCCTCCAAAAAGCCTTTGACCGCAAGAGGTCGCTGAAAAGGCCGCCAAGGGCGCTGAGAACGATAACACTTGGCGATTATTCTGCCGTCTTTGCGGATTTTCTCATCGATCTTGGCAGTTTAAGGCTTCTCGGGAGCTGAACTGAAACATGGGTCTAAACCGTCTCGATTTCGCGATCATCGCGCTCTACCTGGCGGGAATCACCTTGTTCGGCCTGCGCTTCCGCAAGAAGCAGCGGACATTGCGCGATTACTTTCTTGCGGGACGCGATATTCCCTGGTGGGCAATTGCCCTATCGATTGTTGCCGCGGAAACCAGCACGCTCACCATCATCAGCATACCGGGGATGGCCTACGATACGAATCTGACGTTCCTGCAGGTCGTGCTGGGGTATGTCGTGGGCCGGGTGGTCATTAGCTTTGTGCTGTTGCCGCACTACTTCCGCGGCGATCTTTACACCGCTTACGAACTGATCGAACGTCGCTTCGGACGCGGCCTTCGATCTCTGACTGCTGGCTTGTTTCTGCTGACCCGGGGCGCAGCGGAGGGCGTGCGTGTCTATGCGGTCTCTATTGTTGTGTCGATTGCGCTGGGGACGGGCGAGGTAGCCTCGATTGCGATTATCACTGCACTGACGGTGATCTATACGTTCGAAGGCGGTCTCGCTGCGGTGATCTGGACTGATGTCGTGCAAACGGCGATCTACGTGGGCGGGACGCTGGTAGGGCTGTTCACGATTGTGCATCTCGTACCCGGCGGATGGAACGCGATTCATGCAGCGGCCGCGGAGGCGGGAAAGTTGCAGATATTTGATTTCAGCGCCAGATTTGGCACCCCGTACACCTTCTGGGCGGGACTGATAGGCGGGGCCTTCTTTACTGTGGCCAGTCATGGGACCGATCAACTGATCGTGCAGCGCTTGCTGGCGGCACGCGGGCAGAAACAATCGGCGACGGCGCTGGTTTCAAGCGGGCTCGCCGTTCTGTTTCAATTTGCCCTATTTTTGATCGTGGGCATTATGCTGTGGGCTTATTACCATGTGCCCTCGGCGATCTTCGGAAAGCCAGACCGAATTTATCCGACATTCATTGTTACGCACATGCCGCATGGAATTTCCGGGCTGCTGATTGCAGCAATCCTGGCCGCTGCGATGTCGAACTTGAGCGCGGCTCTGAATTCGCTGTCCTCGAGCGCCATCATGGATTTTTATGCGCGTCTGCGTCCCCAGGCGGATGAGAAAACCAAGATGCGCCTTTCGCGTCTGGCCACCGTGGCCTGGGCGTTGGTCTTGTTTGGACTGGCCATCATTGCACTGCATAAAGTGGGGCGAGTGGTTGAACTAGGGCTGCAAATCGCCTCTGTCGCCTACGGGGCCCTGCTCGGAGTGTTCCTGCTGGGCGTGCTGACGCTCCGGGCGAATCAGCGCGGTGCCATGGTAGGAATGCTTTTCGGTTTCGGCGTGGAGCTATATTTGTGGCTCGGGACGTCCGTCCCGTGGACCTGGTGGGTCATGATCGGCTCGACGATCACGTTCAGCATCGGATACGTGGCAAGCCTGGTTGCGGAATAGCTTTCTCTGCGTCCTCTGCGGTTCAAGGTTTTTCCAGTAGTTCGCGTATACTGGCACACTTCGATGATGGCGGAGCCAGCACAGCGACCAGATTCCCGCCCCGAACTTGCTCGTGACCTGGGCGTCAGCCACGCCTCGGCCGTAGTCGTAGGAACCATTATCGGCAGCGGAATCTTTCTCGTGCCTGCAGAGATGATGCAGGCCGTAGGCTCGGCCAAGCTTGTCTATCTGGCCTGGGTAGTTGGCGGGCTGCTGTCGTTTTTCGGCGCCCTGACCTATGCCGAACTGGGGGCGATGAAGCCGCAGGCGGGCGGAGAATATGTTTATGTCCGCGACGGATATGGACCGGCAGCGGGATTTCTTTACGCGTGGACCTGGTTCGTCATTGCGAAACCCGGTTCGATCGCGACCGTGGTTACAGGCTTGGTCCGAATTTTGGGAACGTTTCCCGTATTCTCTTTTTTTTCCGTCATTGTATTGCGCGTCCCATTTTCGGTGAATTGTGGCCAACTGTTCGCCATCGGCGCCGCTATCTTGATCTCGTTGCTAAATTATCTTGGCGTCAAGAAAGCGGGCGAGTTCCAGCTTGTATTCACAATGTTAAAGGTGGCAATCATTCTCGGAATCGTAGTGATTTGTTTCAGCGGGATGGGCAACGTTCCGGATCGTGGATGGAGCAACTTCGCCGGCATCTTCGCAGGAGCGAAGGGTGGGGTCGCCGGATTTATGGCAGCGCTGGTGGCGGCACTCTGGGCCTATGACGGATGGAATGATCTGAACATGGTCGCGGGCGAGGTCAAGCGCCCAGAGCGCAACATTCCGATCGCATTGATTGCAGGCGTGGCTACTGTGGGCCTGCTCTACGTTCTGGTCAATGCGGGCGTCCAGTATGTGCTGCCTGCCAGTGCCATCGCCGCTTCGCCCCGTCCCGCGTCGGATGCCGTCGCGTTGGTCATGGGGCGGATGGGGGCCAGCATTGTTTCGGCCGGCATGGCGGTGTCGATGTTGGTCACACTCAATGGCACTATCATGAGTGGTGCGCGGGTGCCCTTTGCGGTGGCTCGCGACGGATATTTTTTTCGCGCGCTGGCCGAAGTGCATCCCCGTTTTCACACGCCGTCCACGGCCATTGTCGTACAGGCCATCGTGTCGATTCTTCTCCTGCTGGTTGGAGCGAATTTTCGACAGCTTTTTTCACTAACGATTTTTGCCGAATGGCTTTTCTACATGGTCGCAGGCAGTACTATCTTTATATTCCGGCAGCGCGAGCCCCAGGCGGTGCGGCCCTATCGCATGTGGGGCTATCCTTTCGTGCCGATCATTTTCGTGGCAGTGGCAGCTGCCCTTCTGTGCTACACCTTCAAAAGCGACTGGCCAAACTCGGGCTATGGCGTCCTCGTCATCCTGGCGGGGATCCCTGTGTTTGCCTATTTCTCCCGCCGACGGAAAACCAACGAAGTTCTCAACCCTTAGCTGGAACGAGCCGCGCACCCATCGCGAGTTAGACAAGATTTATATGTCTTTCAACCGATCTTTGCGAGTTTGGTCGCACAGTAAACACAGGACCTGCGCCGGTTTGGCTCGGTCGCCGACAACGCTCAATTAAAAGTTACCTAAGGTCAGGAGCCGTTGACACGTTTACCCCCTGTCCTATCTCCCGTATTTTTAAAGCTCCACGTTCCGGCTCCTCTCCCCAGCCGGATCCCAATGGAGTGACACGGCATGGCAACGGTTTACGGCGGATTTCAATTAGGGCTACTGCCCGAGCGCAAGATCAACAAACGGGCAATGGTGACCAGCTACGCGCTGGTCACGTTGCTGTTGCTCATCGTCATCAATCTGGGACTGATTATTCCGGAAAAGCTGCAACTCAGGGAGTATCACGTCACCGAGATGATTCCGATGCCGTCGCTGCGGCCTAAGCCCGCACCGATCGCGGAGAAGCGGGAAATCAAGGTTAAGCCGCTTCCCGTCGCGAAGGCGCCAGTGTTTGCACAGCCCAAGCTGGTGGTCCCACACGAACTTCGCCGACAGGCGGAGCAGCCGGTGGAGGCGCCAAAAGTTGTGGTCAATCAGTTCGTACCACCGCAATTGAAGATGGCCAGCGCAGCTCGTCCGCAACTGGTGCATACCGGGGATTTCGGCGGCAGCTCGCAGAAGGCCACAGTGAATGCTGCCGTAGAAAAGGTACAGACCGGCGGCTTTGGCGATCCCAAGGGTTTGCCCGGCACCGGCCGGACGGGCGCGAAACTATATACCGCCTCAACCGGATCGTTTGACATGCCTGCAGGCGCGGGACAAGGCAACGGTTCCGGCGGAGCCAAAGGAATTAAGGGCACGGTTGCCAGCGCGGATTTCGGCAGCGGCATCGCGACCACAAGCAAAGGCAGCAGCAAAAGCGGCGGGGTTGCGACCGGGGGATTTGGATCGGAGCAGGTAGTGCACAGTACTGGACCAAAGATCGCGCAGCCCGATTCCGCAGGGGCCAGCACGCCGGTCGAAATTACATTCAAGCCGAACCCGGTTTATACCGATGAAGCCCGCAGTATGAAGCTGCAAGGCGAAGTGCTTCTCGAAGTCAGTTTTTCAGCGGACGGTACGCTGCACGTGAACCGCGTGGTGCGAGGCTTGGGCCACGGACTGGATGAAGCGGCCGTGGCAGCCGCCAACAAGATCCGGTTCAAGCCTGCCGTGCACAGCGGCCAGCCTATTGATTCCACCGCCGTTGTGCATGTGACGTTCCAGTTGGCGTACTGAAAGTTTTGGCGAAGTACTTTTGGCAATGTGCAGTGAATAGAAACTCGAGTCACTGAAACCCGGTTCGAAGAAACTGGGTCGAAGAAAAATTGGAGAACGAGTCATGCGTACTTGGAAAACGATGTTTGCCGCGGCTCTACTGGCCGCTCTACTTGTGTCGATGAGCGCAGCCGCGCAGCAAGCGGCGGATTCACAACCGTCAGCTCAGCCCGTTGCCGCTGAGGCGACGCAGACGGCAACGCCAGCACAAACACCGACCGAGGCTTCACAACCGGCTGCGGCGCCAGCCCCAACCACCATGGACCAGGTTGTGACCCTGTTCATTGAGCGCGAACACGCTCTGATCAAGATGCTCTCGACGCGCACGCCGATCGTGGAGACCTATCTGCAGGATCTGGCCTCCGACGCGGTACTGGGCCCGGTGCCGAGCGCCGATCACTATTTCCTCGGCCGTATGGATATGGGCGAGTCGGTCGAACGCAAAGACTACTTGAAGGATGAAAACATCGGCATGAAAACCCGGCTGATGGGCGGCTTCCAGCGGCTGTTCAAGGTCCAGTATCAGCCCCTGGGCTTCTCCTGGATGGTCTATGCCGACCACACCGACTTCGATCGCGAGCATTATGGCTTTACCTATGTACGCCGCGAATTTCTAGGCGAAGTCCGCTGCCTGGTTTTTGACGTTACTCCGAAGAAGGACGCCGGCAGGGGCCGCTTCCTGGGCCGCATCTGGGTGGAGGATCAGGGATTCAACATCGTGCGCCTGAACGGAACTTACGCCCCAGCGCCGCGCAACGCGATCTTCTTTCATATGGACAGCTGGCGCTTGAACCTGATTCCCGGTTACTGGGTGCCCTCCTACATCTACAGCGAAGAAGGCGACTTCAGTGCCGGCGTAAAGAACAAGGAAGCCTTCAAGGCGCAGACCCGCATCTGGGGCTATGACCTCAAGAAGGGCGGCAAGGACGATGAATTGACGCAGATTCGCGTGGACAGTGTGACCGACGAGAGCGCCAGCAGTGGGGACGCATCGCCGCTGCAGGCCGAGCGGGTATGGCAGCAGCAAGCGGAAGATAACGTTGTCGATCGGCTGACCAACGGAGGGCTGCTCGCGCCCGCAGGCGAAGTCGACCGGATTCTCCAGACTGTCGTCAACAATCTGGAAGTCACCAACAATATCGATCTGCCACGGCCGGTGCGTACGCGCGTGCTGCTCACCGCTCCGCTGGAGACGTTCAGTGTTGGCAATACTATCGTCATCAGCCGCGGGCTGGTGGACGTGCTTCCCGATGAGGCCAGTCTGGCCGCTGTTCTGGCGCATGAACTCGCCCACATCGTCCTCGGTCACAACCTGGGCAGTAAGTTTGCCTTCAATGATCGCATGTTGTTCAACGATTCCTCGACCTATCAGAACCTGGGCTTCAAACACATTCCGGAAGAAGAACAGGCTGCCGACAAGAAGGCCATCGAACTGCTGAAGAACTCGCCCTACGCGCAAAAGCTGGACAGCGTGGGTCTTTTCCTGAAGGCGTTGCAGCTCCGCGCTCCACAACTCAGTGCATTGCTGACCACGCACCTTGGCAATCCTCTGGCCGAAAACGGAACTGTAATCCGCTTGTCTGCTCTGGCCCTGCAAGGTCCGGCGCTGGACAACGCCAAACTGGATCAAATCGCGGCCCTGCCCTTGGGCGGCCGCGTAAAGATCAATCCCTGGGACGACAAGGCAGAAATGGTGAAGACGGCTCCGGTCGCCATCACCTCGGCGCGTGACAAAATGCCATTCGAAGTCACGCCTTTCTTCCCTCGATTGGCTCGCTACGGTGCCAACGCCGCTGCCCCTGCGGCTTCAACCACCGCTGCCGCCAACTCCCCCTCTGGCAACTAGACGTCTACTCCAAGTTGAAGCAAGACGCAGGCCGGGTTCCGGAACTTCCTTCCGGGATACCGGCCTTCGTTCTTAAACTTATGGTTCGTACAGCCGTACGGCGAACGCTATTCCGTACGCAACGCCTGCATCGGTTCAATCGAAGCCGCACGGCGCGCCGGGACAAATCCTGCAATAGCCGCGCAGAATCCGAGCACTAATGTGGCGCTGATCAGAGCCAGCGGATCGTAGCTGCCGACTTCATAAAGCTGGCTGGCCATCAGATGCCCGGCCAAAAGAGCTGCGGGAATCCCAAGTCCGAGCCCGAGGAGAATCTGCCAAAGCGCGCCACCCAGCACCATCGTCAACACGCTGGATCGCGAAGCTCCCAGCGCCATGCGGACACCGATTTCGCTGGTGCGACGCGCCACAAAGTAAGATGTCACACCGTAGAGTCCCACCGAAGCCAGGATCAGCGCCACAATCCCGAACAGACTCGTGAGCCGCGCGATCAGACGCTCCTGATTGAAGTTGCCGACTACCTGCGAATCGAAGGAGCGAAGATCCGCCACGGTCAGATTAGGATCGACGCCTGCCAGAGTACGGCGAATGAGGGCTTCAACATTTTGCTGTGGCCCGTTGAAGTTGAGAATAACTGAATTGACGAACATGGATCGAGTCTCACCCGAAATCATCTCCGGTTCCTGAAAGCCGGTGAACCGCTGGGCGAGTGGCCGCAGGAAGACCGGCCGGATCGGATCGCGCGGGTTGTTCATTTTGAAATTGGCAAAGACGCCAACAATCTCATAAGCTCCCGAATATTGCGGAAAATCGATCCCGAAATGTTTCCCGATCGGATCGTCATTCGGGAAGAAGCGTTTGACGAAGGCCTGGTTGACCACGGCGACCAACTGCGAAGTTGCCGTATCCTGCTCCGTGAGGCCGCGACCGCGTACCACCGGCACGCCGATGGCATCGAGAAACTGTGGGCTGACGCGATCCCATGTGGCACCGCATTTTGAGTTCGGCCCGGGAGCGGGAAATCCCTGTTGAATGACGCAGTCGCCCCAGTTGTCCCCTTGCAGCGGGCTGTAAAGTGCCAGAGCGACATTCGCGACGCCGGGCAGCGCCGAAAACCGGTCTTCCATTTCCTTGTACAGCGCGGGCAGCCGTTCAGCCGTGTAGCCCGCGCCTTCCGGATCGAACTGCAGCACGTAACGGTTCGCGGTGGCGACACCAAAATTCTGATGCTCCAGCTTGGCGAGCGATTTACTCATGAGCATCGCTCCCGCCAGCAGCACTAGCGACAACGAAGCCTGCATAACGACGAGTGCTTTTTGTGGCAACGAGGAGCGATCGCGCGTGGAGCGGTTCGCACCCCGCAACGCCTCGGTCGGCTGTGCGTGAGACGACAACCACGCGGGAGCCGTGCCGAACAGAACGCCTGTCAGCAACGAGACCAGAAACGCGAATCCCAGCACGGGCAAGGAAGGGCTGGCATTGATGGTTAGATTTTTTGCATCGGGAAAGGCGAGTGCCAGAATCGTATGTGAGCCCGCATACGCAACGCCCAGTCCAGCCATCCCGCCGATGCAACTCAACAAGATGCTCTCGGTAAGAACCTGGCGGACGAGGCGTCGCCGGCCAGCTCCGAGGGCTGTGCGCAGTGCCATGTCCGCGCGCCTGGTAGTCGCGCGCGCTAGCAACAGGTTGGCGATATTGGCGCAGGCAATCAGTAAAACGATCGCCGAAAGGATCATCAACATCCTCAGACCCTTCCCTGCTTCTTGTTGCAGGTTCTGGATACCGCCGCCGCCGGGAACGATCATTACATGCTGCTTGGGAATCTCGGCTGCCCCACCATGCTCGGTGTAAGCCGCACGCGTGCTCATCCATTGCCGAAGGACCACCGAGAGCTTCGCCTGCAATGCGCCAATGTTGGTTCCAGGACGCACTCTTCCCAGCGGATAAAGCCAGTGAGAATCGGCATGATGCAGAAAGGAGTTTGGTCCGTGGACATACGGCTCACTCGCCAGCGGGATCCAGAAATCCGCCGCAACGTCGGTAACGCGGTCCCCGAAAAAGCTCGGAGGAGCCACTCCGACCACCGTGAATGGCTTGGCCTGAATGAAGATCGTCGACCCCACAAGGGAGGCATCCCCCGCAAACTCCGTTTGCCATGCGCGGTAGCTGACCACGGTTGCGGGGGCGGACGCGGGAGTGTCATCGCTCTCGCTCAGCGGCCGCCCCGCGAACGCTCCCAGACCCAGCGTGGAGAAATAGTTGCCGGAGACAAATTCGCCTTGCAGCAACTTCGCCAGGGCACTGCCCCGGCGCACGCTGAAGCCGCCCTGGCCGGCCTGCACCGCTGCCAGTTCTTCAAACTCCGGAGCGGAATTCTTCAGATGCAGATACAGGTCGTAGGAAAATATGTCGAAATCGCCGTTCTCGCCCACAAAGCCACCATTGACACAACAATCGTCGGTGTCGCCAATGCGGTAGAGCTGCGCCGGGTCGGCCACCGGCAGCGACCGCAATAAAATGCCCTGCACCAACGTGAAGATGGCCGTAGTCGCCCCGATGCCGAGAGCCAGAGTAATCACAGCCGTTACCGTGAATCCCGGCGCCTTGCGTAACTGGCTCAACGCATAACGCAGGTCCTTGAATAACGTCTCCATGAAACCCCCATGCACACAATAACAACTTCTCGCGTTGCATGCGCCGTACCATAAATGTCTCGGGTGGAATCGCTCATTTGACGAGACTTACGCTGGTCGCGGATCCGCGCGAATCCACTTTTTGTCCGAATTCCAGAATTGCTGTCCGAGATCGAACAATACCAGCCAACCAAATCATGGGGCATGGTCTGCAGGCCATCCGTTAACAATCAAGGTAGTTCCATGGCGATCTTTGAGAGTCGCCCGTCATCCGGCAGCATTGCTGGAATTGGGTTCCACTGGCCGACTTCTGGATACGGATCCGCGGCGTTCGAGTTTTGAAAAGATTTGTAGGCGTGAAGCTGATCTTCGATGCCAGTGTCGGGACCCGTGACAATTACCGCCGTTGAGATGAGTTCGAAAAACGGCGAGCGAAGGGTCCAACCGGCAACCGACTCTAGCCAAATTTACGATTACCTAAGGCCCGGGCGCATTTGACAGTAAGGTCAGGGTCCCATGACACGTTTCCCGCTTTTACTAGCTGCCGTATTTTTAAGTCTCCAAGCCTCGGCCTGAAATGGAGAAAAGTCATGTGCACTTGGAAAGCGATCTTCACGGCAACTCTATTGGCCTCGATCAGCGCAGCCGGCCAGCAAGCAGCGGATTCACAACCCTCCGCACAGCCGAATAGAACCAGCGAGGCGCACACCACGCAACCGTCCCAGCAAGCTTCTGACACCACGCAGCCGGCAGCTGCACAAGCGTCCCCGGTACAGGAACCCGCGGCTGCGCCAGCTCCAACTACCATGGACCAGGTCGTGAGCCTGTTCATTGAGCGGGAGCACGCTCTGATCAAGATGCTCTCCGACCGCACTCCCATGGTTGAGACGTACGTGCAGAATCTGACCTCCGATCCACAACTGGGCTCGGCACCCAGCGCGGATCACTATTTCCTCGGCCGGATGGATATGGGCGAAACGGCCGAGTGGAAAGATTATCTGATTGAGGAAAATTCGCGCACGCCGAACCGCTTGATGGGCGGCTTGCAGAAGCTCTACAAAGTGCAATATCAGCCCCTGGGTTTCTCGTCGATGGTGTATGCGGACCGCACCGACTTCGACCGGCAGCATTATGATTTTCGCTACGTGCGGCGCGAATTTCTGGGCGACGTGCGCTGCCTGGTGTTTGACGTTACCCCGAAGAGGGACGCTGGCAAAGGCCGCTTCCTGGGTCGCATCTGGGTGGAAGATCAGGTTTTCAATATCGTGCGCCTGAACGGGACCTACTCTCCGGCGGCTCGAAACTCAGCTTACTTCCGTATGGACAGCTGGCGCTTGAACCTGATTCCCAACTACTGGGTGCCCTCCTACATTTACAGCGAGGGATCCGGCTTGGGCATTCATATGAAGGAATCTCTCAAGGCGCAGACTCGCATCTGGGCCTATGACGTCAAGAAGAGCAGTAAGGACGAAGAATTGACGCAGATTCGAGTGGATAGCGTGACGGACCAGAGCGTGAGTGCGCAAGATGCGTCTCCGCTTCAAGCTGAGCGTTTATGGCAGCAGCAAGCGGAAGACGACGCGGTGGACGGCTTGACTAAGAGTGGATTGCTCGCTTCCGCTGGCAACCTCGACCAGATTCTTCAGACGGTGGTGAATAACCTTGAGGTTACCAACAACCTTGACTTACAGGTACGCACACGCGTGCTGCTCACTGCACCACTGGAAACTTTCAGCGTGGGCAACACCATCGTTATCAGCCGTGGGTTGGTGGACGTTTTACCGGATGAGGCCAGCCTGGCTGCGATGCTGGCGCACGAATTGGCACACATCGTTCTGGGTCACAACATGGGTAGCAAGTTCGCGTTCAGGGATGAGGCGACCCTGGCTTCAGTGCTCGCGCGTGGGCTAGCACACATCGGGTCCCGTCACAAGCTGGGCAGTGACTATGAGTTCAATGATGATCCGACTTATCAGAACATCGCATTCAAACACAGCCCCGAAGAAGAACAGGCGGCCGATAAGGAGGCGATTGAGCTGCTGAAGAACTCGCCTTACGCTCAGAAGCTTGACAATCTCGGCTTGTTCCTAAAGGTATTGCAGCTGCGGGCTCCGCAACTCACGGCGCTGCTGACCACACACCTGGGCAATCCTCTGGCGGAAGGCGGAACGGTGAATCGGCTCGCCGCTTTGGCCAACCAGGGCCCGGCTCTGGACAATGCCAAACTGGATCAGATTGCGGCACTGCCGTTGGGTGGCCGCGTGAAGGTCAATCCCTGGGATGACACGGCGGAAATGTTGAAAGCGGTTCCGGTCGCCATCACTTCCGCACGCGACAAGATGCCGTTTGAGGTCACGCCTTTCTTCCCTCGGTTGACACGCTATGGTTTAGCCGGTCCGACTGCGGCTCTGACCACGGCAACAACTAAACAGTAGAGCGCATTCTCCACGGACGATCTTGCAACCTTGGATTCTGCGTATTTCTGAATTGCCATGGACTGGCGGTCGAGCTAACACTGCCCATATTACGCGGGCATGTGAAGTGCGGCTCGGCGCGCCGAGGAATCGCTGAGGCCCCGAGGAAAATCTTTCCATAACTGGTCAAATTACTTCGCGCCCAGATCGTCGTGCTCGTGATAGTTGGGGTACGGAGGCCGCTTGATGTCGGGCAAGGGATGTTCTTTCAACTGCTGCATCACTACTTCAATCGCTTTTTCCAATTGCGCATCACGGCCTTGACGGAAAGCTGCGGGATCGAGGTCCACTTCGACATCCGGCTCGATGCCGTGATTTTCCACTTCCCACTCCCCCTTCAGGCCATAAATGGCCGCGCGGGGCGCGGTGACGTGACCGCCGTCAATCAGTTCCGGATATCCTCCAATCCCAACGAGTCCGCCCCAAGTTTTCTTGCCAATCAACTGGCCGATGCCGGCTTTGCGGAAATACCAGGGCAACGCGTCTCCACCGGAACCGGACATTTCGTTAATGATCATTACCTTAGGCCCGAAAATCGCTTCCGATGGGTTTGACCAGTCGTGGCCTTCGCGCGTAACTACCTTGCTCATGATTGGACGGCGCAGATAATCGATGATGTAGTCGGCGAGTTGGCCGCCTTCGTTGAATCGTTCGTCGATGATCGCACCTTCTTTTCCTACCTGCGAAAAGAAGTAGCGGTTGAAGCTGGTGTATCCCGCACCTGCGGTGTTTGGCACGTGCACGTAAGCGATGCGGCCTCCTGTGGCCTGATCGACGCGGCGGCGATTGCTCTCGATCCAGGCGAGATGACGAAGGTTCTCTTCACTCTCAACGGGAACGACGGTGACGTCGCGGGAGTCTTTGTCTTGTCTTTGTCTTTGTCTTTGTCTTTGCCGTCTGTGTTTGCGCCCACCTTGAGCACAACCTGCTTGCCGGCAGTCTCTTCGAAGAAGCTGTAGATGTTGTCGGAAGCGTGCAGTTCGCGGCCGTTCACGGCCAGTATGTAGTCGCCCAACTTGACGTTGACGCCAGGCTGAGTCAATGGCGCTTCGTTGCCAGGATTCCAGTTCTCGCCGTCGTAGACTTTGGCGATGCGATAGCGACCGTTTTCCAAACTGTAATCGGCGCCCAGAAGGCCGACTTTCACTTTCTTGGGTTCAGGCGCTTCGCCACCGCCCACGAACATGTGGCCGACCGTCATCTCGCCGAGACACTCTTGAAATAAATAGGTGAGTTCGTCGCGAGACGCGATGCCATCGAGGTAAGGCGCGTACCTCTTCTTAACTTTTTCGAGGTCGAGGCCGTGATAATGCGGGTCGTAAAAGAAATCGCGCTCGACGCGCCAGGTCTCGTTATAAATCTGCTTCCACATGGCTCGCGGCTCGACGTAGACTTCCCATCCGTCGAGCTTGAGCGGACCGAAGCCGGGCTTGGGCGGTGTTGCGCCCGGAGCTGCGGGACCGTCATCCGCCGACGCAGTCGCCCAGGACTCGCCTTTGCGGTAAAGAATTTTTTCGCCGTCGAAAGAGACTACGAAGTCGTTCACGTCCTCGACCAACTTGTCGACCTTGCGTTTGCTGAGGTCGAACTTCTGAATAGCCTGACTCACGTTGGGCAAATCGTCTTCGGTAATGACCATCGGCCCTTCGGAGAGGAAAAGGATTCCCGACTTGCCGGGGAACATGTTGAGGTAGTTCTTGGCTGGAATCGGCAACGAGAGAATTCGCTGGCCGATGTTGTCCATGTCGATCTTTACCACCACGGGTTCTTCTTTCTTATCTTTGTCCTTATCCTTATCTTCTTTACTGCTCGCCTTTTCGGCTGCAGACTTATCTTCTCCTTTGTTTTTGTCTTTGGCTTTCTGCCGGGATTGGTCTGCCGCTTTCTCTTTATCCTGATCGGACTTCTTTTCGTCCTTGGGTTTGTTCTCCTCGTCGCTTTCGGGCGCCAGAGGCGACTTCTCGTCTTTGCTGAGCACCGTAACGTAAACGTTGCGGGAGATGCGACGTTCCTGGCTCGTCATGTCGAGGCCAGCTGTGGAGAGAGCCGTGTTGGTCGAGGCGGTGAAGTAGAGATATTTTCCGTTCTTGTCGAAGCAGGGATAAAGCGTATCGCTCATGCCGTCCGTAACCTGAAAACTCTTGCCTTGCTCGAGGGAATAAACAAAAACCGCGTGCAGTCCGCTGGGAAGCTGTTTCGCGTAGGCGATCCATTTGTTGTCCGGAGACCAGGTCTGATTGAGGGATGTGGGTCCGAAGCCGCCGAAATAATCGGTGTCAACTAATTTCGGCGACGGGTTGTCGAGGTCGAGATACCACAACTGCAGGCGCTTGTCGGTATACGCGATCTTCTTGCTGTCGGGAGACCACGTTGGCGTGTAGAAAAAGGACGCGGGATTTCCCAGGTTGATGTGGCGAATCGCTCCCTGGCCGCTTTGATCGCGAATCGCCAGTTCGTATTCCCCGGACTCGTCGGAGAAATAAGCGATGGACTTGCCGTCGGGCGACCAAGCCGGGTCGCGATCAGCCACGGCGGGACTGCGCGTGATATCGCGAATGTCGCCCTTGTCGGTGGGAACGGTGAAGATTTCTCCCCAGGCTTCGAAAACGGCGCGCGCGCCGGTCGGTGAGATATTGAAATTCAGGATGCGCTTGGGTTCAACTTTAGCGAAGTGCGGTCGCACGGCCTCGATGTCGCCGACAACTTGAATCGGAATATTCTTGGCCTGACGAGTGCTCAGGTCGAAGAGTTTGATGGCTCCGAACTGTTCGATCACGATCGCGTCTGGACCGGCGGAGGCGGTCTTGAAATCGGCGCCGTCGCTGTGGAGAACCTCTGACACCTGCTTGGTTTTGGTGTCATAGGCGAAAAGGCTGACGGATCCGTTGCGGTCGGAAAGAAAATAAATCATATCGCCGATCCACATGGGATGGTGGTCGTTGGAATTGTCGCGTGGAATTTTCACGACCGTGGAGTCTTTCAGGTCGGCGATCCAGATGGGCGTGGTCTGGCCTCCATGGTAGCGCTTCCAGGCTTGCTGCCACTTGGGATGGGGGACGTAGGCGAGATGAGTACCATCTGGAGAGAAGGATGCGTCTTCGGCGATGGGGAGCGGCAGTTGTGTGGGCAATCCACCTTCGACGGGAATTGTGTACAGCTGGTCTTCGAAGTGCATGAAACTGTTGCCCCAGGAGTTGAACAGGATCCTCTTGCCGTCAGGAGTCCAGCCCGCGACATATTCTTCAGCCGGATGATAGGTCAGTCGGCGCGGCACGCCACCACTGGCGGGCACGACGTAGACATCGCGATTGCCGTCGTATTCGCCCGTGAAGGCGATCATGGAGCCGTCGGGAGAAAAATACGGGAGCGCCTCGATGCCGATCCCGGAAGTGAGCCGGCGGGCGTCGCCACCATCGCGGCTCACGGTCCAGAGGTCGTCCGCGTAGTTGAAGACGATCTGAGTTTTGCTGACGGTGGGGAAGCGCAGCAGGAGCGGCGGATTCGACTGGGCCGCAGCAATTTGAGGAAACGTCGAGACGAGGGCGAATACGGTAAGAGCGAAGACTTTGCGCATGCGGGCTCCCCGGGAGATTTCAGGCGAACGGGAATCTTAGAGGGGTCGACTCGAGCAGGTCAAGATCGGTCCGATCTGACTTTCCGAATCCAGCTAAAGAAAAGGAAACTACACAAATCATGGGCTGTTTGTGACTGGAGAACCCGAAAGACCTGCTTGAAACACCAAGCTTCACAGGTCAGCAGTCCAGTCTGGGCTCCAGCCTTACTTCGCGCCCTATGTCTTCGGCCGCACGCGGATTACAACCAGTAGGAATGCAGCGTCAGCATCGCGCGCACTGGATTCGAAAGGTTAGGATCGCCGGACTCCTGAAGGTCGGGTATCTGGCGATGGCAGAGGAGCGTCCGGGGTGTGGGGACACATAAGGTCCCCCCAATTCATACTGACACTGAAAAGGAACGTCCGACCCTGTAGCAGACAAGCGGTTCTGCAGCTGTTGGCCCTTCGCGGGCGAGGGCGCCCGCGCCACATTCTTATCGCGCGCTAGCTTTTTTCTTTATTCTTGCTGGGGTTCTTGCCTGGAAGGTCCGCAGGATTTTCGTGAACCCGCTCGCGGAAGGTTCCGCGCATGCCGGCGGCGAGGCTTACACTGGATTCGCCGAATTTATCCCGTAAGCGGTCGGCGGCCGCCAACGCATCTTTCCAGCGCTGCTGGCGATTGCCATCCAGCAGATTGATCTGGTCGGGCTGAGACGTAAATGACGATGCGTGCACGCCCAGAAGGCGGATCGGCACGCCTTTTTTCCAATTCTTGCGGAACAATGCGCGAACTTCTTCGAAAATCTCGGTGTCGAGCTGGGTAGGGGATGCGAGGGTGTGAGCGCGGGTAAGCGTGGTGAAATCCTTGTAACGCAATTTGAGTTGGATGGTGCGCGCGTAAAATTGCGATTCGCGCAGGCGGCGGCCCACCATTTCGGACAGGCGCATCAGCGTGGCTTCGAGCTGGCTTGCGTCAGCGGTGTCTTCGTTGTAAGTGTGCTCGTGGCTGATGGATTTGGCATCGGCATCGGCTCCGACTTCGGAATCGAACCAGCCGCCGGCGTCCTCTCCACGCGCCTTGCCGGCAAGAGCCAGGCCCCATTTCCCGAAGCGGTCGCTTAGTTCGGATTCGTCCAGGCGCGCCAGATCTCCAACTTTCTTGACGCCGAGGGCGTGCAGGTGAGCCTCCATCACTTTGCCGACGCCGGGAATTTCGCGCACGTCGAGGGGGGCGAGGAACTTGGCTTCCTCGCCAGGAACGATGTAGAGCAAGCCATTCGGCTTGGCCTGAGCCGAGGAGACTTTTGCGATCAGGCGCGAGGTTCCAATCCCGATGGAACAGTTCAGACCGGTGTCGGCTTTCATGCGCTCATGCAGAGCCTGCGCGGCTTTGAGCGCAGGACCGTGCAGACGCTCGGTGCCGGTCATATCCAGATAAGCTTCGTCGATGGAAGCCATTTCCACCTGCGGCGAAAATGTGCCGAGGACGGTGTGGACTTTCTCCGAGAATTCGCGATAGCGGTCGGAGTGGCCGTCGACGAAGATTGCCTGCGGGCAGAGCTTGGCTGCAGTGCGCAGCGGCATGGCGGAATGCACTCCGAATTTTCGGGCGGCATAGGAAGCGGCAGAGACGACTCCGCGCTCGTTGCGCTGGCCTCCTACCACGACGGGCTTGCCTTTCAACGAAGGATCGTAGAGTTCTTCCACGGAGACGAAGAATGCATCCATGTCGACGTGGAAGATGATGCGGGGGAATGCGGGCTGATCAGCGGCAGCCATGCTGGAGGAATTTTAGCAGCTGCTATTGCACGGGTCAGAACAACGGGTGCGCTCAAAACTTGGTACCGCTGTAGAATCCACCTCATGCCGGGACGCGCCATCAGAACCACCGGTCGAATCGCGTTTCTTCTTTGCGGACTGACTTCGCTTCTCACGGCCGTTCCTTACGCGCTGCTGCGGGGCGCCGAGCTGCCGGTTCAGAGCGAATGGGTCATATTCGTGGTTGCGTTGGCACTGGTGGGCGTTTTCAGCGTGATGCTTGCGGTGCTGCCCCGCTCCTGGATCGCGAAAGCATGCAAGAAAGATCGGGACGATGAACAGTTGTTTTCAGCGCCCCTCAAACTGCTCGGCGGCTTCGCGGCAATTTCCTATGTGATAGCGCTCGTCGCCTATCTCGCTCCGCACCGCTGGAATCTCGATGCCCAACTCATGTTCTCGCTGTGTCCGATGTATTTCGTAAAGATGGCGTTCGATCCCTCGCTCGTGGCCGTCCTTTTCCTGCTTGCTCCCATGAATGCTGCGCTGTACGGCGCACTGGGGGCGACCTTGGGATATGCATGGTTGGCGTTCCGCGGACAGCGCAGGAAGATACAGTCTGGAGAGCCCAGCCCCCGGATCGAGTGACCTCTGCCGAATCCTGTCATTGGTGAAGGCGAGTGACAGGCGGGACGGACTCGCGGTGACGCTGATGGATAGGGACCCTTCGCCTGCGCCAGATGAACAGCTTCGCAATTCGTCTGGCTCCACTCAGGATGACAGACCAGCGAGGGCTCTCTCCGGAACTGGCAGCGCTCCGCGCATCTGCCGCACGCGCTCGTAGATTTTCCCATATTCTCGCGCGGAGGCGTTCCAGGAGAAATCTTTGTTCATGCCGTTGCGCATGAGCGCCTGCCACGAGGTTTGATCGCGATAAGCCGTCAACGCTTGCTTGATGGTGAGCAGGAGCGATTCACCGTTGTATTCCGAGAACTTGAAGCCGGTTCCCTTCCCGGTGCGAGCGTCCCAGGGCTCGATGGTGTCGTCGAGGCCGCCGGTGGCGCGGACGATGGGCACGGTGCCGTATTTCAGGCTGTAAATCTGGTTCAGGCCGCAGGGTTCATAGCGCGAGGGCATCAGGAACATGTCGGCGCCGGCTTCGATCTTGTGCGCGATCGCGTTATCGTAGGCGACCTTGACGGCAATCTTGCTGGGGAACTGTTTATTGAGGCGCTGAAACAACTCTTCATAGGGTTTGTCGCCCGTGCCCAGAGCCACCACGATCATTTCTTCACGCGCCAGGCGATCCGCGATTTGCGCGATCAGATCGAAACCTTTTTGAGCGGCGAAGCGGGAGACGATTCCGATCACCGGCAGTTTTAGATCGGCTGTGGGAATGCCGAAGGCAGCCAAAAGATCCTGTTTGCACTTGGATTTGCCGGAGAGATCCAGCGGCGAATATTTGGCGGCGATGAACTTATCGGTTTGCGGACTCCATTCGTCGTAATCGACTCCGTTAAGAATTCCGGTCACCGTTGAGGCGCGGTCGCGGAGCACGCCTTCCAGGCCGAAACCGTATTCGGCGGTTTGAATCTCCTGGCTGTATTTGCGACTGACCGTGGTGATGAAATCGGAGTAGGTCAACGCGCCCTTGAGGAAGTTTACCTGGCCGAAGAATTCCATCTTGGACATGGTGAAAAGGTCCCATGGCAACATGAGCAGGGGAAGCGTATCGGGCGGAAACAAGCCCTGGTAGCCCATGTTGTGGATGGTAAAGACCGTGCCTGCGTCCTGGAAGGCGGGGTCCTCGGCGTAGACGGTGCGAAGTAGAACGGGGATCAAGGCCGATTGCCAGTCGTGACAGTGAAAAATATGCGGGACGCCAAGAATCTTTGAAGCTTCCAGCACAGCACGGGAAAACAAAGCGAAGCGCTCGGCATTGTCCGGATAATCGCCCGCTGGCGTGCCGTAGAGAGCGTCGCGGTCGAAGTAGGGAGGATATTCAACGAAATAGAAGCTGCACTCCGTTTTGACTGCCTCCGCTGACAACCGACGCAAAGCGGTATTGATCGTCAAACGGTATCGTAACGCTGCGAACTACGGTGGTTGGTTCCGAGAGCTTGGTCTGCCGATAGCGGGGAAGGTAAACGGCGACTTGATGGCCCAAGGCCGCCAGGGCGCGGGGCAGGGCGCCGACCACGTCGGCTAATCCGCCAGTCTTGGAAAATGGAACGCCCTCCGAGGCGGCGAATATGATGTTCATGAGTGCGGAACCTCCAGAAGCGCGGACGTTTTTCGCGGCGCACGCTATGATGAATGGGTCTCGGGACCCTCAAGGGTCCGGAAGTTAGGATGCGCGGACCAACTTGCAAGTCTACTTCCCGAGGCAGAGAGGGTCAACGTGCCAAAGGTCGCCTCTACCCGCCGTCCGCAGACCAAACCTAAGTTGGGGCAGCATTTTCTAGCCAGCGACGAGTACGCCGGTCGCGTGGTCGACGCTTTAGGGGATGTGTCGCAGAGCACGGTGCTCGAGATTGGGCCGGGACGGGGCATTCTGACGTCGTTATTGGCAAAGCGCGCGCGGCGTCTGATCGCAGTGGAACTCGATCGGGTGCTGGCGGCGCAACTGCGGCTTAAGTTCGGGATGACGCTCAACGTGGAGATTATCGAGGCCGATGTTCTATCAATCGATTTCGATTCCCTGTTTGGGCCGAAACCCGGGCTCAGCCAACCGGGCATTGAACTCAAGCGCGAGCCGGTAAAGGTGGTGGGCAATCTTCCTTATTACATTACATCCGACATTCTGTTGCGACTGTTTGAGTTTGCGAAATATTTCGACAGCATTGTAATCATGGTGCAACGCGAGGTTGCAGACCGGATTGCGGCGAATCCGGGGGGCCGCGATTACGGAATGCTCTCAGCCACGACGCAACTTTATGCTCGGGTGGAAAAGCTGTTCACTTTGCCGCCGGGAGCGTTTGTGCCGCCGCCCAAGGTGCACTCGGCGGTTCTGCGATTGACGATTGACCCGCAGCGGGAAAAATTGGGGGTGGTTGGCGATGGGTTCATCGATTTTCTGCGACTCTCGTTTGGGCAAAAGCGCAAGACGCTTTGGAATAACTTGAAAGCACAATACGACGCGCCGGTATTGAAACGTGCTCTTGCCGAATCCAAGGTAAAGCCTACAGCCCGGGCGGAGACGCTGAGTCTGGAAAAGAGCGCGGCGATCTTTCGCGCCTTGCGCCAGGCGCAGACTGAGTCATAGCATTTACTTGATCCGTCCGCTACGAGCAGACTTCAAGGAGCGGCCATGGCTACGAGCATCCTGCGTCGTCCGGCAGTAGCGGGGCGGTTCTATCCTAACGATCCCGACGACCTGCGCGCCGAGGCGCTGGCCTATCTATCGCAGGCAGGCGACACCAATCAAACTCCTCTGCGGGCTTTGGGCTGTCTCGCCCCCCACGCGGGATACATGTATTCCGGACACGTCGCGGGCGCAGTTTTTGCGCGGGTGGAAGTGCCGACGCGCTGCATCGTGATGTGCCCGAACCATACGGGAATGGGTCGCGCGCTGGCCATCATGAGCGAAGGCGCGTGGCAAACGCCATTGGGCGAGGTTGCGATCGATGGCGAACTCGCCGCGGCTTTGAAGACTCGATTCCCTGCGCTCCAAGAAGACTCTGCGGCGCATCGCGCCGAGCACGCTGCCGAAGTCGAGCTTCCCTTCCTCATGCTGCGTCAACCGGAACTTAAATTTGTGCCCATCGCTTTGGGAACAGGACAATTCGAAATATTGGAACAACTCGGCATAGCGCTCGCTGACGTTATAGCAGCGCAGAACGATCAAGTCCTGATCGTCGCTTCGAGCGACATGAATCATTACGAGTCGGACGCGGTGACTCGGGCGAAGGACCACCGGGCGATCGAGCGAATTCTGAGTTTGGATCCGCGAGGGCTTTTCGACGTGGTTACGCAACAGAACATCAGCATGTGCGGCTTCGGGCCGACGGTAGCGATGCTGACGGCGGCTCGACAACTCGGCGCGAAGTCGGCCGAGTTGGTGAAATATGCGACCTCTGGGGATATTTCCGGCGATCGAGAGATGGTTGTGGGGTATGCGGGGGTGGTGGTGGTGTAAGCGTGGTGGTGCAGCCTAGCGAGCCCCACGACCCTGTCGTCCTTCGCGAAGCGAAGGACCTATGCAGTCCCACACAGTTCCACAGGTCCTTCGTGGCACAACCCGCCACTCAGAATGACAATTTTGTCGTGCGTGATCGCCCTACCTACGCGTCGCGACAATTTTGATAAAACTCGCTAAAAGCCTGGAACAACGGGTAAAACCGGGCGTTCCCTTCAGTACATCGGTAACTTTCTGCGGCGCAAAACGCCCATTAACCTAACCTGAGACTATCGGGAGAGATCGATCATGGGGAATCGGTACTGGTTTTGGGTGCTCGTGCGTTTGGGCGTGGGAGTGGCCATTGTGGCCTGGGCGGCGAGCTATCTGGGGGCGGGTAGCGGGGAAAAAGAATTCCAGAAAACGCTCGACGCGATGAAGCAGGTCCACAGCTTTCGCGTGGCCTTGGCGGCAAGTCCGGGAACGCAACACAACGAGATGTTGTGGGAGGTCGATTGCAACCGCGACCTGTTTCATTATCAGTGGCACGTGTCGGATAGTTCGCGTCCCGAGATGGGGATGAGCCAAGACGAGTTGCATGTGGCGAATCAGGAGTTTGACCACCAGAGCGATGGTTCCTGGTCGAAACCTAAGTATGCGATCGGAGGCCGAGGGGCAAAGTGGTATTGCAGCAACCTCGCTCAAGGCACAGACAGCTACCTGCTGCCGCCGATTGCGACGATGATCAAGCGCGGCATCCTGCAGAAAGGCGACAAAAAAACGGTAAACGGCGTGCGCTGCCGCGAGTGGCTGGTCGCCATGAGGGGCGCGCCCAACGGCCTTGAACACGACACAGTCTGCATTGGTCTGAAGGATTATCTTCCTTATGAGATGACCGTCGACTGGGAGCAGGCGCGATCATCGTTTTCCGATTACAACTCGCCGATCCAGTTCGACGCGCCGGAAAGCGTTTCACAATCAGCCAGTGCTAGTAATGGCTCGAACTGAGGCACTTCAGACTACTCGATGTTCATCCCATGGGCTCCGATGCTTATGAGGTGTTGGCTTTCAATTCGCGGAGCACCGGCGGTGACGGCATGCGTGATCTGCCTGGGTGCCGCGGTGTGGGCACAAGAATCCGACAGTCCGAATGCTCTAGGCGATGTGGCTCGCCAGGCCCGCGTCCAGCGTGCTTCCGCTCCGCTAGATAAATCGAGCAAGGCCCAGAGCCTGGTGGATGAGATGCAGGAGGAGCAGGAAGCAGAGGAAAACGCGCCGGTGGGCTTCAAGAATTACAATGCCGGCGACTACCGTCTCTTCGTGCCGTTTCCATACACTATCGAGGGACGCGACAATGGCGGCGCGGTGTTATTGGGCTCGCGCCTCGGGATTACCAATACTGAAGTGCTGGCCGGGGCTCCTGTTCCCTTCCCGGCTAACATCGGCGACAGCGAGCTGTCGAACCTGGTGCGACAGCAGGCGAGCCTGCATGGCTCGCAAGCCTATTGCTCTGCGATCAAGCAAGGTTCGCATAAAGCCTTTCGGTGCGCGTGGCAGGGTAATCCTTCTCTGCTGGGTCACGTTGTCTGGGGGTCGATGGAGTTCATCGTTGCATCCGACAGCTTGATTCCCGTGATGTGCGTCAGTCCGGACGACATGCATTCGTGCCGAATCTACGATACGTGGGGCCACAATACGTGCAGTGATCGGGATCGATCGTTGTATGGGTGGGATCACCAGAAAGCGCAGGCTGCTGCCGATGTCCGTTATCGAGATGAGCGGACCACATTCCAGATGTGCGATCAGGTCATCTATCCCTCGATACAGCTAAAAGAAGAAATCGTGGTACATCCGGCTACCCTATCCGAGCGAAGACCGCCGAAGACAGCTGCTGGGACAATACAGCAAGATACCTCGGTCGCAGCCGGCGGAATACAGGGTCCATCTTTGGTCGACTTGGCACGCGTGACCAGACAAGCTCCCCACGGCAAGGCGCAAGCCACGCTCGACAATGCCGAAGGAAATTCGGCACCTGCAGGGTACCAGTCCTTTAGTCTCCAGTATTGCCCTAACCCGCAGCAGTGCACCGAGGCGTCGGTTGTTATTCCGGAGAATGCGGAGGTGGTCTCGCGTGTCAATGGGCAGCACATCTTCAAGGCGGCGCTAAACGGCGAGCCGGTCATGCTGTACGCCGGTCCGGCGGACGTGAATGCGCCATACCGAAGCTCGACCGACCCGGACTTCATCCGCATGAGGGATCTGGCGAACACAAACGGTTGGTCGCGCGAAAAGCCCGACAGCGTCAGCACTCAGGACTTGACCATTGAAGGCAAGCCGGCCTTGATGACGCGCTTCCGTTACCAACGAGAAGCAAAGAAATGGTGGATTGGAGAACGGGTTCTGATCGAGACCCAGCGCGTTCAGAATCAGGGCGCTCAGAACCCGGTCGGGCAGTTTCTGGTGGGATGCGCCGCGCCGGAACAACGCTTCGCCGACGCCGAGACCTTGTGCACAACGTTGGTGAATTCGTTGCGATTGCCATGAATCTGTCGATCAATACAATTCGCGCCGGGACGTTGTTCATGACGTTCTTGGGTTGTAGCGCGTCCGTCGCGTTTGGGCAAGATTCACCTGCACAATCATTGGGCGACGTTGCCCGCAAGACGCGCCAGGAACGCTCGGCTCCGAGCCATGTTCCCGCCAGGCGAGTTGCCGCCGAGGACTTCGACGGGCCCGACGCCAGCGGCGTGTGGCGCATGCGCCTGTGTACGATTTCTCCGTGCTCCGAACTTTCCATTACTCTTCCCAAAACACCGAAATGGAGTCGGGCAGTCGAAGAACCTAAACCGGTCTTGATCCCGGTGGCAGGCCACGAGGATGAACCGAACCGTGCGATCCGGGTCTATGCAGGCCAGTCGATTGATCTCAAGTACTTTGCCGACGGCTTCAAGAGGACGTTTCTGCAGGGATGGTTCGCCCGCCCGGAATACTTTGGCCAATCGGCACAACTTTTGCGCGATGAACACGTTCCTCTCGACTTTTCCAACGGGACGGTCACTCACTTCACAATCACCACCGCCACCCTCAAGTTTCGCGGCTTGAGCGTGATTGCTGGCTCGAACCAGGGCAATTTTGGATTCGCGTGCGTGTTTCGCGAAGAAGACTCTGCAGTCGGCACCAGCATCTGCGAAGCAATTGTGAAGTCTGCGCGGTACCAGGAACTGCAATCGTCATTTATCCGTAAAGTGTATCCGCCGGCAGACGATCCCCCGGACGATCCCCCGGAACAGGATGATCCCCGGTAAAGAACACAATGAAGCGACCGTACTCTATCTTCATCCTTGGAATTGCCGGCCCAGCTCTGCTGTTGTTTTTGGCTGGGCTGGCAGATGTGCGCATGCAGGCGCAGGCTACGACTACGCCAGGACGACAGAAACTCCTGCTGCGAGCAACGGTAGAGCCGGGCGAGATTTTGCGTTACGAACTCGAAGCGGCAGGATCGTTTCTGCCGATTGCAGATGCCAGTGGAGCAATTCTTAGTCCTCCGCGGGGCCCGTGTGACTATGCGCTGGCCGCAATCGTTACCCTGCGCGCCGAGGGCCCGGACAAAGACGGCAACATTCCAGTCGAGGCCATCTACAGTCATACCCGTGTCACCAGCGTGCGCTGCGCCTTGTTCTCCGCTCCGGACTTTCAGAAGCGGCTGGCTGCGCTGGAATCTTCGCGGGTGATGTTTCGCGTGGGACCGCACGGAGAAACCGCCTTGGGCCACATCAGCGACGGTTACTTCAAGTATTGGGACGGAGGCGACCTGCTGCGGAAGGTGACGCAGGATCTGCTGCAGACCGAGTTCTCGCCGCGTCCAGTGGCCGCAGGCGACGCCTGGAAGCCGCGAGGGCAGTTTGCCTATTCCCGTGACCGCGCTTTGAAAGATCTTGAACTGAGTGGGGCGGATTTGCGTTTCAGAAATCTGGTGCACGTCGACGGAAGATCGTGCGCCTGGGTCACTTCGCAATACGTCTTCTCGCCGGTTGACCTGCCGGCGGTAGGCACCGCCACCGGCGGGCGCACTGTGCCCGCGGCGGGCAATAACGCGGTTGCCGCCGTGCTGCACGTTTCGCTGCTCCTGGAGCCGGCGACGCATCACATAGCCTGGCTGCACCGCTCGCAGATCATCGACAATAAACTGTCGCTGGCTTCGCCCTACGACGACTTCGATCCACCAGACGACCCAAACCCGCCGGACCATCCCGTCGACGGGCAGAATCCCATGCCGGACTTGTCGAGCATGCGGTCCGATAATCCCGGACGTTATCCGTTCATGACGTTTCACTTCCAGGAGGAAGCTCGGGCGCGGCTGCTGCCTGATCATCGTTCCGTCGAATGGCTGTCGGCCCTGAAACGCTTCGAGGCGACTCCCGAGCCTTCGTCCGGAACGACGCCGTTTCCGGTGACGAAGACGCTGTTGCCGAACCAGATGATTCTGGCGGCGAAGCCGGCGGTGGTGAAAAGATCCACACACTTAGTTGTTGATTCCGACTCGCTGGTAGCCACCCCGGCAGGGTTCACCCGCTACGAGAAAGGCTTGTGCCGGGACGCGTGGTTTTGCGCGAGCGTCTCCATCGGCTTGCCGGGAGAAGTGGAAGTTTCTGAGGATGGTCCATTGCGGACCGTATATCTGGCCAACACGGGAGAAGCTCTGCTGAGTGTTGCCGTTGGGCCCGCGCTGGATTGCCGCGCTTCCGGCTTGACGGATGACGAACAGCTAAAGAAACAGGCGAACTATTATTTGGAAAACTACGTATGGATGGCAGCTAAGCCTGGCATCGGAACCAATTTTGACAGCGCCACGCTGGACGGATATCCCGGCCTCATTACGGAGTTCAGCGCCACCCAGCGTGACCTGGCTGACATTCACGGCGTGCTGGGCCTGATGTTAACGCCTTGGGGAAAAGTTGTGCCCGTCAGTTGCAGCTCCGACCACGCCTGGTCGGCGCACCTGCAATCGTTATGCGAAAAGGTGATCACATCGGTGAGTTTGCGTCGATGAGCACCAGTTTCACCGGCCTTAAGAGATTTTAAGCTCTTCGAATTGCGGCAAGATGTGGGCAAAGAAACAGGGCGACCCGAGGGGGCCGCCCTGAGTTTTCTCAGCTGATTCTAGTGGTGCGAGCCACCGGAACTGTGTCCCGACGACGCGCTGCTGTGGGCCGGCGCCGGAGACGACATCGCGCTCCGCGAAGCGCTGTTGCCTGACGTCATGCCTGAATTCCCCGTCGAAGTCGTGGAAAACTGCGGCGCCGTCTGCACCTCGGCGAATCCTGACTTGGCAACCTGATGATTCAGTTGGTGCAGATTCTGGAGGGAACCACGTGGTATTCCCAGGCCGGCTGAGCCGGCATTCACCACGAGGCGAGAGGGCAGAAAAGCTGAGGTCGTTCCAGCTCTTCCGACCACCACCGTTTTCACAGTCCCAGCCGACGGCGCAACCAAGGGGTGGAAACTCGCCGGCAACGTGCCGGCAAAACGCGGTACGGTGAGCCAGTTACTGTATCCGCCGGGCTGCCACATCCAGCCCATGTTCGGAATAAACATCCAATTTCCATAGCGATAGGGCATCCATCCCCAAGGATAGGCCGATGCAAACATGTAACCATAGCCGGGATACCAGGACCACGCGCCATTCATAAACGGATCCCATCCAACCCCGGTGAAGAACGGTTGCCACATCATGCCGTAGCCGGGGACGTTGGAATAGTTGCCGTAGTAGTTCAGGTCGCTCGCACCATATCCGTACGGAGACGAATTATTTTTCGCGTACTGATCGTGGTAGGAACTGGCCTCTTTGTCCCAAGAGTCGAGCGGGGCTTCCTCGACGTTCTTGGCGACCGTGTACTTGTCATTGTCGGACGCGTCGAAGCTTGCCATTTTCTTTTTCTCGACGGTGACTTTGCCGGCGGGACCGTCGACGTCGACGTCGCCCTTAAAGACTGCGAGCTTGGCGACCTGCGTCGAGGTCTGCACTCGGAAATGCGCGGCGTGGTCCAGTGCGATTTTCTCGCGAGAGAAATTCAGGCTGAATTGATCTCCGCTCTTGCCGAGCCAATTCACGTAAGCCATGCCTTCGACGAGGTTGATTACCGAAATTCGTTTCCCGGAGTCGCTCAAGCCGAGTGTGCTGAATTCGACCGTCGTGTTCGGAGTAAGGCGCAGCGTGCTGCCGTCTTCGAACTCAATTTCCGCGCGGCCCCGATCGTGCGTCCGGATCTGCGTTCCTTGCGTAATTGGGAGATTGAGAAATGCGTTCTCAAACCCCAAGCCTGTGTTTTTGTCAATTTGAACCGAACCCTGCACGTCGCTGAGGCGAACGATACGGGCCTGTGAATCGGCCAGAGCGGGCAGCGCCAGGAGCGTGCAAGCAGCGACCGCGAAAAGAATCATGCTGGAACGGGACAGAGAGGGCTTGGACATAGCAACCTCCAAAGATCACCGATGCCTATTAGAACACGGTTTTGCGTCCGCAGTTGTAAAAATTGAGTCACCCAGCCGGAACCTGGTCCAGCCTGGTTTTTCGACGCCTTTCGTGACCTATTCTCTGCCCGGCCTTTGCCCGGCCTTGCTTCCGCCGCAGCTTCTCGTTCAGTGCGGCGCCGGGGTGCCCAGCCCCATTTCCATGATCCGCTGCGCCCGGGCCCGGACCACGTTCATCACCGAGCTATCGTCGTAGATATCCTGCAGAACCGGCTTTGCGGCTTGCAATTCGACCAGTTCCCCTCGGCGGGCCTGATCTTCCATTCGCTTCAACTCATCGTCAAGGGCAAGCTTCTGGTAACGGTGAGAATAGGCGAGACGTCGGCCGAATTCCAAGGTTGCTGAGACACTCTGAAACAGCGTGGTCAACTGCTGGACCGCGGGCTGCGGCGAGAAATTGTAACTCGCGGTGGACTCCCGTTGTCCGTCTTTATAGGTCAATTTCTTGGCGCCAGTGTTCGCCAGCTTGCGATTGCCCGAGTCGATTTTGCCGGAAAAATAACGGGCCTGTGCGGCGAGGTCGAAGATGCGGGCGCGCGTCGCATCCGAAAAGGTGAATTCGGTTTGATAGTTGTCGCGGTCCTCGGATTCGGTCGATATCTTCGCCGAGCATTCGTAGCGGGCGCGGCCGTCGGACTGAACCGATATCGAATAGCGTTCTGGATCGGATCCCGGAAAATCCAACGAGAAGGTCACGCTGGCGAGGTCTGCGGCGCGAAGCGGAATAACGTCAAACAGAGCGATGCATCCGATTAGTACAGCGAGCAACTTAGGACCGCATCGCCGTCTCTGGATCATGCGGCGCGTTCTTTCCTGCCTGGCTTGATCGTCAGTCTTGGATCCATTTTTGTGTTGAATTCACGCACAACTTCGACCAGGAAATTATGCCAGAAATGGCGTGCGCTGGATTTTCATCGTGCTACCGCGCGCTGCCGGCTAAGAGTTCCGGCGGTGTGCAGATGACAGATGGCAATGGCCAGCGCGTCGGACGCATCCATCGGCTCCGGTGGCAGGGAAAGATCAAGAAGTCGCGTCACCATATGCTGCACTTGCTGCTTTTCGGCGCGTCCATAACCGACGACCGACGACTTGATTGTGAGCGGCGAATATTCGGCGACTTCCAGCCCTGCGGTAGCTGCGGCCAACATGGCGACTCCACGGACCTGTCCCAGCTTGAGCGCCGACTTCACGTTGAGAGCGTAGAAGACATCTTCAATGGCGACCTCATCAGGCTGGTGCTGGGCGATGATGTCTCCAAGTTGGGTGAAGATGCGGGAGAGGCGCCGAGCCATCGCCTCACGCGGAGAAAGCTTGATCGCGCCGCAAGTCAGGCAGAACAGCTTTCCGGTCTCGTACATCTCAACCACGCCGTAGCCGGTATACGCCCCGCCACAATCGATGCCCAGGACTCGCATGTGAGTGCAGTGTATCGCGGAAAAGGCAACGGCCCTAGTAGGCAGAATTGTACAGGCGCGGCAGAGATGGCTCGGCAGAGACGGGAGAGAATTTAACCGCGTCGATCGCAGAGAAAAGCCGCATAGAGTGCAAAAAAGGCGAGGAGCACGTTGCCGAAAGCGGTGCGGACTTTGACTTTATTTCTTTGCTTTCACCACGCCCAGGCGTAAGCGTCGACGCGAGGATCGGCGCCGGCACTGAGGACCCCTGTGTTCGCATTAATAACGATTCCCGCGTTTGAGCCGAGCAACCAGGGTGGGGCAACACGAAGCTTGTGTCCGCGGGCGATGAGCGCTTGCCGGGTTGCCTCTGGGATGCGCGCCTCAACTGATATGTCGCCGGGATACATGGTGTGGGGGAAAGGCGACGCCGGAAAGGCTCGCGACGACCATCGCGGAGCCTCGATAGCCTGCTGAATGTTCATGCCGAAATCAATCATGTTAATCAGCGTCTGCATGGTGCGCATCACCTGATCGTCGCCTCCGGGACTGCCCAGTATCGCGTAAGGCTGACCGTCTTTCATGATCAATGTGCTCTGCAATGTGCTGCGCGGCCGTTTGCCGGGTTCGAGGGCATTGGCCTCGCCTCGAACCAGGGAGTAGTAGTCGCCGCGGCAATTGAAGACAATGCCCGTATCTCCCATGACAACTCCGGTGCCAAACAGGCTGTGGAGGCTCGGCTCGAAACTGACCATGTTCCGATCTTTGTCGATCACGGCAATGTAACTGGTGTCGCCTTCATGGCCGGCATCACCCTCTAGGACTTTGTGCCAGGGGCGGTCTAACACCGATGCCCCCGCCACGAATTTCTCGGGCAGGCCCGGACGCAAGTCCAGCGACGCCTTCGCCGGATCGATGAGCTTTCTGCGTTCCTGGGCGTATTGCTTGGAGAGCAGGCCGTCATAGGGAATCTTGATGAAATCCATGTCGCCGAGATACTTTTCCCGATCGGCCATCGCGAGTTTCACTGCTTCCACGCTGGTATGCAGGAAATCGGGACTGTTTTGTCCCATCGCTTTCAGGTCATAGCCTTCAAGAAGATTGAGCGCCATCAGTTCCGTCGGGCCCTGGCTCGCCGACGGATTCTTGTAAATCTGATATCCGCGGTAATTGATGGAAACCGGCGTCTCGACTTCAGCGTTGTATTCGGCGAAATCTTCATAGCGGAACAGGCCACCATTGGCCTCCGAGAACGCCGCCAGATCCCTGGCAATATCACCTTTGTAGAAGCGGTCCCGCGCGGCCTTCAGCGCTTCGTGCCTGCCTTTGGCCTGATTCGCTTTCTCCGCTTCGACCAGTTTTTTCAGCGTGCGCGCGAGATCGGGATTCTTGAGAATCTCGCCAGCCTTCGGAGGCCGGCCGTTGGGCAAATAAATTTTGCCCGTCGAAGGATACTTGAGAATCTTCTTCGAGCCCGCAATATAAGAAGCGCCATACTCACTCAGCGGAAAGCCATTCTCCGCCAACTCAATGGCAGGCTGCAGCACCTGCTCGAAACTCATCGTGCCCCAGCGGTCGAGCAGCGTATACCATGCGTCCACGACACCGGGCAGGCCGCCGGATAGCAGGCCATCGCTCTCGGGGATCTTGCCGCCGCTATTCTTCTCGTACCACTCGATGGTGGCCAGCTTCGGAGCGCGGGGCTCGGCGTTCACCGAATAGACTTTTTTTTCGCGCGCGCTATAGACCAGCAGGACAGCGTCGCTGCCAACACCGTTCAGGGAGAAGTCAGTGACCGCCAACGCCGCCTGCCCACCAACCGCTGCGTCGAATGCGTTCCCGCCCATGGCAAGAACTTGGCGTGCGACTTCCGTAGCCTCTGCCTTCATGGAAGCGACAGCAGCCTGGCGTCCGCGAATGACGGGACGCATGGTCTGACCCTCGGAGTCGCCACTCTGCGCGAGCGCTAGAGGAACGAAACACGGGACGGCAACACAAAAGGCCAACAGCAATCTGCTCGGCATAGCGTTCGTCACCTCGTTTGTAGCTGTAAGAGTCTTAAACTGCGATCCCGCGGTTGATCGGCGCGGCCCCGTGTGGCGCGGGCACTCCTGCCCGCGGAGCCAGCCCCCCCACAGTTTCTTGCCACTGCGGCAATTTCAACAACATCTGGGATGCCGCCCCTGGCTCGATTCCCTCTCACGCCAGAAGTCGGCATAGGCGGCTTTCGACGATATCACGCGCGTCCTGCGCAGGAAACGTTCGTAGGCGGCTTCGTCAAAAATCTCGCGAAGGGCTGCCAGCAAGGTTTGGGCTGCTTCGAATAAACGGGTCATCCTCTATCCTCTATCCTCCGCCAGCCGCGTCACCACAAACGGGGATTCCTTCACCGGCGCCTGTTCCCTTCCGCTCAGCACTCCAATCCACTGTCGCACGGATTCGATCAGCACCAGAGCCACCATCACAACAAGAATGGCGGTCACAGCGGCGTCCAGCCGGTTGTTGAAAATGAGCCGCACAGTTGCGTTCGTAGCCGGACCTGTCGCCAGGACCCGCGCCTGAGCCAGAAATCCGACGCGCGGATTGGGATCGAAAATCTTATGCCAGGACGCCGTGAACGTGACCGCAACAAGCCAGGCCAATGGCACGAGCGTGACTGCGGCATATCGCGTTCGATGCATTTTGACGATGATGGTTGTGGCCACGCACAGAGCCACCGTCGCCAGCAATTGATTGGCGATGCCGAACAGTGGCCACAAGGAATTAATGCCGCCCAGCGGATCTTTCACCCCTTGCCACAGGAAGAATCCCCAGGCACCGACAATCAGCGCACTGGTCGCCAGAATCGAGGGATACCAACTGGTTCGTCCCAACGGTTTGTAGACGTGCGCCAAGGCGTCCTGAATCATAAAACGGGCAACGCGAGTACCCGCGTCGAGAACGGTGAGAATGAATAAAGCCTCGAACATGACGGCGAAGTGATACCACAAAGCCATGACCGCCGCTCCTCCCAGGCTCTGCGAAAAGATATGCGCCATGCCCACGGCGAATGCGGGTGCGCCGCCGGTGCGATTCAGCAAAGTTTGCTCGCCCACGGCCTGAGCCAGATTTTGCATTTCAGAAGCAGTCACGGGAAATCCCCAGGAGGAGATCGTCGCCGTCGCAGCGGCCGCGGTTTGTCCGACGATCCCGGCGGGACTGTTAATCGCGAAGTAAACGCCGGGCTGGAGCACGCAGGCGGCGATTACCGCCATGACCGCAACCGCGGACTCCGCCATCATGGCTCCGTAGCCTACCATGCGAGTCTGGGTTTCGCGGGCGATCAATTTGGGCGTGGTCCCGCTGGAGATCAAGGCGTGAAAACCGCTGATGGCTCCGCAAGCAATCGTTATGAAGGCGAAGGGAAAAATCTTTCCCGCAAACACGGGTCCCGAGCCGTCTGTAAAGCGGGTGAGCGCGGGCATGTGCAGCGTGGGGTGCAAACCTACGATACCCACGGCGAGAAGCGCAATCGTGCCCAACTTCACGAACGTGCTGAGATAGTCGCGCGGCGCCAGCAGCAGCCACACCGGAAGAGCCGAGGCTGCGAATCCGTAGACGATGATGAGAATCGCCAGCGTGGGCGCGCGCAGCGAGAAAACGCTCGCCATCGCCGGATTTTGCGAGGCCCACTGCCCTCCCCAGATCGCGAGCAGGACTAGAGCAAAACCCAGGGCGGACACCTCCAGTACTCTACCGGGACGAATTCTCCGAAGGTAAAGTCCCATCAGCAGGGCAATCGGAATCGTCATCGCAATCGTGAATGTGCCCCATGGACTGCCCTTCAGCGCATTGACGACGATCAGCGCGGCCACGCCGAGCAAAATCACGAGAATTGCGATCACGGCTGTGTACGCCACAAATCCACCCACGCGTCCGATCTCCTCTTTCGCCATCTCGGTGAGCGACTTGCCGTCGCGGCGAACGGAGAAAAGCAAAATCACAAAGTCTTGCACGCATCCGGCAAAGATGGCGCCTGCCAGCACCCAGAGCGTTCCTGGAAGATATCCGAACTGCGCCGCAAGCACCGGGCCAACCAACGGCCCCGGTCCGGCGATGGCGGCAAAGTGATGGCCGAAGACGACCCATTTATTGGTCACCAGAAAATCGCGTCCATTTTCCAGTCGTTCGGCAGGAGTAGCGCGGAGAGCATCGAGCGCGAGAACCTTGGCCGCAATAAACTTGCTGTAAAAGCGATATCCGAGGGCATAGCAGCAGGCCGCAGCTACAACCAGCCACAGGGCGTTAATCGGTTCTCCACGACGAACGGCCACCACGGCAACTGCGCCGGCACCGAGCAGTGCCACCGCGCCCCAAGTCAGGGTTGACGGGGTCTTACTTGTCTTGGTTTCCAAATTCGTGTCCGACTTCATGTCCGTCGAGCATTGTGTCGAATCTGGCGGCGCAGCGCAATACCAATGCAGATGAGCGAGCCATGGTCGCGCCTGCTCTTCAGTTTCAGCATGCGCGGCTTTAGTGTTACTCTATCTTTTCCATCCGATTTCACCCTTGCTCTTGGCATTCTTCACAGTGCTACACCCGGGGTGCATTCGGAGGGCTGCATTCTGAACTCATACTGCAAGAGGAGCATACGATGAGAATTGGGATGTTAACCGGCGGGGGCGATTGCCCAGGGCTGAACGCCGTCATCCGCGCCGTCGTGCGCAAGGGCGTATTTCATTATCACGATGAGTTTATCGGTTTCATGGAGGGCTGGCGCGGTCTGATCGAAGACAAAATCATGCCGCTCAACTTGGACTCCGTCGGCGGAATTCTGCCTCGCGGAGGAACGATCCTCCGCACGTCGCGCACCAATCCGTCAAAGCGCCCGGATGGAATCGACCGTTGCATCGCCACCATCGACAAGCACAAAATTGACGCCCTGGTCGCCATCGGAGGAGACGATACATTGTCGGTTGCTCAGAAGCTTCACGAAAAAGGCCTGCACGTGGTCGGAGTTCCCAAGACCATCGACAACGATCTGGGTGGTACTGATTACACTTTCGGATTTGACACTGCCTGCAATGTAGTGTGTGAAGCGATCGACCGCCTCCATACCACGGCCGAGGCCCACAACCGCGTGATGGTGGTAGAGGTAATGGGACGCGAGGCGGGCTGGATCGCGCTGTACAGCGGCATCGCCGGCGGTGCCGACGTGATCTTGATCCCCGAGCGGCCCTTCGACATCGATAAGGTGGCCGAATCGATTCGCCAGCGCCATGAGCGTGGGCGTTATTTTTCTATTGTGGTTGTGGCGGAAGGCGCAAAGTTTTCTTCGAATATAAACTCCGGAGCTGCGATTCTGCAGGATATGGGCAAGGATGAATTTGGTCACGCCAAGCTGGGTGGCATCGCGAACGTTCTCGCCCGTGAGATCGAGAAGCGTACCGGCTTCGAGACGCGCGCCGTCGTGCTGGGACACATCCAGCGCGGCGGGTCTCCCAGCGCGTTCGACCGCGTGCTGGCGACGCGCTACGGGCTGGGCGCGATCGACATGGTCCATCGCGGGGAATTTGGCTGCATGGCGGCACTGCGATCAAACAAGATTGTTTCCATTTCGCTGAAAGAGGCGATCTCCAAGAATCGGGTTGTCGACAACGAAATGATTCAGAGCGTCGACGGGCTTTTCGAAGAGATTGGCGTTAAGGAAACTGCCAGCAAATAGCGCCTCTTCGATCAGTCGGCCTTTTTTCTTGCCCGCCGTCGGTGCGCGGGAATCCGATCACCACGATGCAGAACATCTACCTGCGGCTCGCACCTTGGTTGATTGCGATCATTGAACTGTTCGTCATGAGCGCTGCCGCATTGTTGATCTTCCGGTCACAGCGGCGCGGGCAGAATCAATCCAGGCTATCTTCATTCAGGCAGTCGTCATTCGGCCAGTTCTTCCAGTCCAGCCAGTCTTCGTCCAGCCAGTCTTCGTTTCAATCGTTAGAACGAGCTTTCGGGGGTCTCGCTCGGCGGCGCGGGCTCGCTGTGTTTGCGGTGGGAGCCAGCGTGGTCGTGTTACGCGTCGCACTCATTCCGGTACTCGGGATTCCGCAGCCGCGATGGAACGATGAGTTCAGCTATCTCCTCGCGGCGGATACGTTCGCTCATGGAAGCATCACCAATCCCACCCATCCGATGTGGGTTCACTTTGAGAGCTTCCACATCATCCAACATCCAACCTACATGTCGATGTATCCACCGGCGCAGGGACTCGTCCTGGCGGCTGGGCAACTGCTAGGGCATCCGTGGATCGGCCAATTGCTGGTCACAGCGGCGATGTGCGCGTCTCTGTGCTGGATGTTGCAGGGATGGCTGCCTCCGCAGTGGGCTTTGCTCGGCGGAGTACTCGCTGTCCTGCGGCTGGGCATCCTGAGCTATTGGGTAAATGGATATTGGGCTGCGTCGGTCGTGGCGCTGGGCGGGGCGCTGGTGCTAGGCGCATTCCCTCGCCTGCGCCAGCATCTTCGCGTCCGCCACGCGCTGCTTATGGCGCTGGGCCTCGCGATCCTGGCCAATAGCCGGCCGTATGAAGGGATGGTTTTCGCGATCCCGGTGGCTTTCGCGATGCTTTTCTGGCTGGTAGGTCGAGACCAGCCGCCGTTTCGCCAGTCCCTGTCACGGGTCATTGTGCCAATCTTCCTTGCTTTGCTCTTGGCCGCCGCCGCCACCGGTTACTACTATTTTCGAGTCACCGGCAATCCGTTTCGCATGGCCTACCAAGTGAATCGTGATACCTACGCTATGGCACCCTACTTCATCTGGCAAACACCACGCCCGGAGCCCGCATATCGCCACGCGGTAATCCGTGACTTCTATCGTCGGGAACTCGGAGAGTTCATGAAGAACCGCACCCTCAGCGGATATTTACGTCGCGGTGCGGAGAAGGTCTTTTCCTGGTGGCAGTTCTATCTGGGACCACTTCTGACGGTGCCTTTGCTGGCCTTTCCCTGGGTCGCTCGCCAGCGCAAGATGCGCCTGCCGCTTCTGGTGTGCGCTGCCATGCTCGCTGCATTCGCGGTCCAGACTTGGACGCTTCCCCACTATTTCTCCCCCGCCACCGGTGCGCTTTACATATTGCTCGTTCAGAGCATGCGGCATCTTTGGCAGTGGTCCTTGGCAAATCGCCCCATCGGCCGAGCGCTGGTTCGCACGACTCCGTTGCTGGCGGGCACTATGATTCTTCTGCGCGTGACGGCTGCGTTCACCGATACTCGCATCGAGCCCGTATGGCCACGTGGCAATCTGGAACGAGCGGCCCTGGTGCTCCAGCTTCGGCACCTTCCAGGCACGCAACTTGTGATCATGAGCTACGGGGCACACCACGACGTGGATCGTGAATGGGTGTACAACGAGGCGAACATCGATTCGGCCAAAGTGGTCTGGGCGCGCGATATGGGCAGAGAGGCTAACCGCGAACTGCTGCAGTATTTCCGCGGCCGCACCGTGTGGTCACTGGAGGGCGACAAGCCCTCGCCGCGACTGATACCCTATGCCGACTGAGTGTGTCGAGTCTGCTTCCCCCTCATGGCTAAGGACTCGATTCGCGAGAAACATCCCAGAATGACCAGACCGGCACCCAAACGCTCGGCTCTTCTGTTCATATTGCTTGTCTTTGCAGCAAGCTTGTATCTATATTGGCGCCGCGTTCCGCAGAACATCGACGCGATCGCCCCTTCGCCGACCTCGAGACCGAGGCCTCTCACCGATCTTTACCCACGATGGTACGGGACCCGGGAACTCCTGCTTCATCATCGTGATCCCTACAGCGCCGCTGTCACCCAGGAAATTCAGCTTGCCTACGACGGCAGGGAGCAACGGTTTGCCTATCCCTTATATGCCATTTTATTTCTCGCCCCGACGGTCGGGATACAGTTCCATTCCGCTCAGATTGTTTTCTGGTGGTTCTTGGCGGCCATAACCGGCCTGAGCTTGGCGCTCTGGCTGTTAGTCGTGGGCCTTCAATTGTCCGTGTTCGCCCGGATCACTCTATTCGCAACGGCTCTTTTGAGCGTCCCAGTGTTGCAAGGATTAAGTCTGTTGCAGTTTGGTTTGTTGGTGGCGGGCTTACTTTCTGGAACTGCCGCTGCTATCCTTTCCGGAAATTTATTTCTAGCTGGAGTGCTGTTGGCTCTGGCTACAATCAAACCGCCGCTGTGTTTGCTTGCGGCGTTCTGGTTCTTGCTCTGGGTTTCCGGTGACTGGCGCCAGCGCCGACCGCTTCTCTGGGGATTTGCGGCGACGTTGGCGGTGCTCGTGCTGACCACGGAACTGCTAGTTCCGGGCTGGCTCCTTCGCTATCCTGGCGTGCTCGCGGCCTACGCAAAATATTCCGGCACCAGCCCCTTGATCGGTGTGTTCTTGCCCAATTTCTTCCGCTGGCCGGTCGCTATCGGCGGCCTGTTGGCAACGGCGCTATTTTGCTGGAGAGTACGGCGACAGCCTGCCAGTTCGACCCATTTCGTCTTCGCCCTTGCCTTCGTTTTAACGCTAACGGTCATGATTATCCCGACGGCAATGCCGCCGTACAATCACGTCTTACTCCTGCCTGCAGTCTTGCTCATCTTTCATCGCTGGACCGCTCTTCGGTCACGGTCTTTTTCGTCTCGTCTTTTCGTGTCGCTCTTGATTGGCATTGCAGTTCTTCCCTGGTTGCTCGCTCCCGTCGTGACTCTTGGATTGCTCGCTTCGAGCCGACGTTTGTCCATGAACTTTGTGCTGCTTCCCCTATATGCCAGCCTCGCCCTTCCGTTCGCCGTTCTGGGCCTTCTGCTGCTTCTGGTCAGGACGTGCCCGTTGATTTCACCGACCAGCGGCCTGCCGCTGAGCTCGTCATCGCCGGGGACAACCGGTTAGGGCGAGGAATGGCTGATTTCCCTACTTCCGCCACGTGGCTCACCGCCAGGCGCCTTCGCGCTCATGGGACAATCCTTGCCCTGTGCTTGTGGTCGTTCTACGCGTGGAACCTAGCCACTCCTGGCCTCCGGGACCGCAACGGAAATCTCAAAGGCACCGACTTTTTGCATCTTTACACTCTGGGCTCCCTCGCGACTGCTCATCGTGGCGCTGATTTGTACGACATGCGTGCCCAGGCGGCTCTGGCTGCTCAACGGGTGCCGCAAGCTGCGGGCATTCGGTACTTGCCTCTATATCCGCCTCAAGTTTCGATCCTCTTCGCGCCGCTGGCTGGTTTCTCCTACGGCTGGGCGCTCATTTTGTGGTGGGGATGCAGCGCGTTTATTTATGCCATCTGCTGCTACGGCATATGGCGAGCATGTCCGAGCCTCCGCAGCTACGGGAGAACGGTTGTTATCCTCGCCCTGGCATTTCCCGCTTTTTTTCATCTGATCGCCTGGGGCCAAACCTCTGCTATTGCGCTCGCCTGCTTCACCGTGATGTTTTTTCTGCTACGCGACCGGGGCGAGTTTCTGGCTGGCCTGGTCCTCGGCTGTCTGATTTTCAAACCGCAGCTGGGCTTGGCCGCGGCCATCGTGTTCGTATCGGTCGGCGCGTGGAAGACGGTATTGGCTGCGGCTATTTCGGGAACCGGCCAACTGTCAGCGGGAGTTTTCTATTACGGAATCGAACCATTCCGTCACTGGATACGCCTGCTGTCGAATGTGCGAGCTGTGTTGCCGCTGCTCGAGCCCAAGCTCTACCAAACTCACTCGTTGCGGACGTTCTGGTCCATGCTTTTACCCTGGCCTGGACTTTCCTTCGGTCTTTATCTGTTAAGCGCGGCCTTCGTGCTTGGACTGACGATCGCGTGTTGGAGACGCAGCTCCCCGGTGCCGCTGCCATTGCGGTATTCGGCGCTGCTTTTCGCAAGTGTGCTGGTGGCGCCTCATCTCACAGTCTACGATTTAATAATTTTGGCGCCTGCGTTTCTGTTGCTCGCGGATTGGGTCGTTGCTCAGCCGCTGACGGACTCCACTCGGCGGTTGGGAAGCGTTCTTTATCTAGCGTACATGCTCCCACTGATCGGACCTTTTGCGCGATGGACGCACCTGCAGCTTTCAGTGATTGCGATGGCCGCTGCGCTATCCATGATTTGGCAGATTGGTCGCGAGGACACGCCGACTGCCTTTGGTGCGATCGCCAAAATGGATGCAGCACGGATGGCAGAAACGTAGAAAGCTCACAGCGAGAACAGGGTTATTCCGATTTTCTAAACAGAAATGCCAGCGCCTCAGGAAACCGTCGCGCCCACGCCGACTCATGGTGCGGGGCGCCCTCGTCAACCACCAACTTGAGACGTTTGTCGTCCAACCCTGCGCGACGCAGGATCGCAGCCAGTTCTCGCACATCGTCCACCATGCTCTGGTCTTGATCTTTTCGCCCCGCTTCGGCCGTGCCGGTTGCCAGAAAAACCCGCTCCGGCCACCGTTTGATCCCGCGACTCTGCCGGATGATCTGGCGGTTCGAGGCCCACAACGACGGACTTTCCAGGAGCAGCCGCCCAATCACACCCGGTCGCATTGTCGCAGTGTAAAGCGAAATCAGTGCCCCTAACGAGGACCCACCCAACCCGACATTCTCGGGCCCCGCAGCGACGCGGTAGTTTCGGGCCACGAAGGGCATCACTTCCTTGATCAGAAACTTAGGATAGCGACTGCCCTGTACACGCAACATCATCGGGTGCAGCGAGCGAGCCGGCATGTACTCGCGATGCCGTTCTTTGCTGTCGTTGTCCATGCCCACAATAATCATGGGTGGAACCAAGCCTTCGCGAATCAACCTGTCGGCAGTTTCATCCACCTGCCATTCGACTCCCGTGAAAGAGGTCGAGGCTTCAAATAAATTCTGCCCATCATTCAAGTAAAGCACCGGATAGCGGCGGCTGGAATTTTCCGGATCGTCATACCAAGGCGGCAGCCAAACCCGCAGAAATCGCGTGTTCCGAAAGACGCGGCTGTAAAATTCGTGCAGCCGCAAATCTCCGGTTGCCGCCTGCACGCGGATTACCTGCGGCGCAGGGCGAGAGCTTTCATTCTGTTGGATTTCGTTCATCCAGAGGGTGGTATCAGAATACAACGGCGCTTGCGCTTTACGCTCGGGCGCTTTTCAGTTTCACCGCAACTGCGAGAACGCTGATGAGGGAAATCAGGACAAGAGAGATCAGGCACAAAATGCACCATGTCATCAGTTCGTAGGCTTCGATGTATGTGAGGTAAAGAGCAAAGACTAATCCCCCGAGAGCCGCTCCCAGAAGGCGGTTTGGCGTTTCTGCACGCATTCTCCAGAAGGTGGATAAGAGACAGAGCACACCGTACCCGGCCACGCCAATGGCCGCAACCGGAATTCCCATGAGCGTGGAATATTCGCTCCGGTTCACGATGTCGCAACTGAACTTCTCGCTGAAATCGCAGAACGCAGTCGCGGATTTCGCATAATGGCGCTGTAGCGAAACCGCTGACACAATCACACCCGCCAGCGCCAGAACCGCGATCACTCCAAACAGGACGCGGTTGGCCGGCGGCACTACGGACGCCTCCGAAGCTGAACACCCTCGAAATCCGTCATGGCAGTCCGCACCCCGTCTTGTCGCTCAGAGCTTCCAGTGACAGGACCCCTTCTTTCGGCGGATCCATCCCAAATTGCCAACTGGGAAACAGTTTGACTCCGGCGACCTTACACTCAGGCGCCTCCTCTTTCGAGCCCTTGATTGCGCACTCCACATACGGAACGTAGTGGAACGCATCGCCAAACATCTGTTTCTGTTCGATGCAGTGCGGGCACCAGTAGAGGCCATACATCTTGGCTTGCTTTGTAGCCAGGCACTTCGCAAACGAATCGTACTTGTGATTGCGGTAGTAACGACCTGCGGTGAATACGCCTACCAGAAGAACCAGGATGCCGCCATAGATGAGGAACTTCTTCGTATTAGTCTCACTTGCGACGCCGTCGCGCTGCTCTTGTCTTTTTCGTCGTTCATCAGACATGATTCATGGTTATATCACGGCGCTGGCGCGTGGCATGGATCACGCCACCACCTGGAGCGCGCCAGGAAGCACGTCTAGTTCCTCACAATGCAGGGTGAGCACTTCTCCGTCGACCATGACGTCCGCGGGAGCCTGCAAGTTGAACTGGACGCGCCGTACTGGCTTGCGCTCGGCCAGCGGATGCTCGACGTGCGTGCCGTCATACAGCCCAGGCAAGTTCCGAATCAACCCCAAGCGACCAATCGGTCCCCAACGAACGTATTCCACCAAGCCGTCGTCGATCTCAGCTTGGGGAGCAATCATCATCGTTCCGCCAGTGAATTTACTGTTGTTGAAAGTGAGGAAGAGGCAGCGCCGGTTGTCAAAAGTTTCTGCAGCCTCAACTCGAACCGGAAAAGGCCGGCGCCTGAATCGAGCGAGAGTCATAAAAATCGAAATGAGATAGCCTAGCTCTCCCCAACCGCTGAAGTGCCTGGCTCGCAGTGTGGCGACGTCCGCCGTGAAGCCCATGCTCAACAAGTTGAGGTAATAGACTACCCCGGTGCGATGGCGCAAGCGCAACACATCGCAGGATCGCCTTCTGTTAGCGAGAAGAGACTCGATCCCGTATTCCACCCCGCGGTGACTGAAGTCGCGCAGAAACGAATTGCCGGTGCCCACAGGCAGGAATGCCAAGGTTGGGCGCTCACCGTCAAGGGCTTGAGGATACAAGCCGTTCACGATCTCGTAAGCGGTGCCGTCGCCTCCGACCGCAATGAAATTTCGGACACCTCGTTTATAGCCGTCGCGGGCAATCTCGGTCGCCTCCCCCGGAGCGCGCGTCTCCTCGACTTTTACTTCGATGCCGCCAGCCTGTAGGCGTTCCAGCGCAGGGCCTAGCAGCTTGCGGCTTCGTCCGCCTCCTGCCGCCGGGTTCACGATTGCAAGAAAGTTTTGCCCCAAGTTTCGAAGTCCGCTGTTCCTATGGAAAACGTCGCGCAGTAATCAACCGAGTAGTCGGTTACAGGCCCACCATTGCAGACCGCTCTATCGATTTGCCGATCTCTTCAGAGAGCCCTTGTCTCTTGATCTTCATCGAGGCTGTTCGGGGGAAGTCTTTTTCCCAGATCAAATATCCGCCGACACGTTTGAAATCGGGCAAGCGGCGATTTCGAGCCGAGATCTCTTCCAGCAACTTGCTGTCGAACCTTTGATTCTGGTCCAGGCGCAGAACGAGAATCAGTGTTTCGTGCCCTAGTTCTTTTCTTGGCCAGATGTAATTGGCCGCGAAGACGGCATACTCTTTCACCGAAAGCCCGTCGAAAGCGGTTTCAATATCCTCTGGATAGATATTTTTCCCGCCCTCGGTCACAATCATGTTTTTCTTACGCCCGAGCAGTTGCAGATGCCCCCCCGGCTCCAACCGTCCCAGATCGCCGGTTAGAAGCCAGCCCTCGACGATCGTCTCCAAAGTGAGTTCAGGATCGTCGAGATAATGCGACATCACCGTCTTGCTGCGCGCGGCCACCTCGCCCACTCCTTCCTCATCCGGATTCAGAATTCGCAATTCGACCCCCGGCAGCGGCTTGCCGACCGTATCGGCCCGAAATGGTTTGAGATCGTTCAGCGTCAGCGCGGTGCCGGCCTCGGTCAAGCCATAGCCATTGATCACCGGAATGCCGAGATCGTAGAAAAACTGCATAGTGGAGGGCTCCATGAAAGCCCCGCCGGTAATCAATGCCAGCAACTCTCCACCGAATCCGCGGTGCACGCTGGAAAGCAACATGCGGCTCAGTCTCACCTTCGGCCGCCGACGGGTGAGCGCCCGATTGATCGCAATCATGGCATTCAGAAACGCTCGCTTCCACGAGGGCAACTCGTCGAACTTGGCGCGCAGGCCACGCTCCAAATTCTTTACGATCATCGGAACCAGCGACGCATAGGTGATCCGATAGCGCACAAAGGCATCGCGCACGAATTCGGGACGGAGCGTGCGCAGATGCACCACGCAGGCGCCGCATACGAAGGGGCCAATGAATCCCACCATGAAATCGATGGCGTGATTGGTCGGCAGAATGCTCAAATACCGCACGCCCGGCCAAAAGGGATACCACGCAGTCAGCGCGCGGCACTGCTCCAGATAGTTTTCGTGGGTCAGCACGCAGCCTTTGGGCCGTCCGCCGGTTCCCGATGAATAGACGATGCAGGCAATGTCGTCCTTGCCACGCATCACAAAGTCGGGAGCGCCTTTGCGCTTGAAGTCTTCCCAGCGAAATGCGCCTGCCAACTCCACGCCCAGCGGAGTTTCCGTCACTAGAACGATCTTCGTGGCAATGGTTTGGAAGTCAGGCGCCTCCATGATCGCCCGCCACAAATGGTACTCGACGATGAGGACCTTGGCCTTGGAATGCGCAAGCAATTGGAGATGCTCGGTCGCACTCAGCTTGTAGTCCAGCGGCACCAGCACTCCACCGCAATAAAAGATTGCATACGCCGAGATCAGCCATTTCGACTGATTCGTCATGATGATGGCGGCGCGGTCGCCGGCATCGTAATCGGCGTCCTCCAGAGCCCGCGCCAGCGGCAGGGCGGTCTCTTTGAAATCGGAATACGTCAGGCGAACCTTTTCGCGATCGCGCTCGGCTTCAATCAGACAGGTCTCAGAAGAAAAGCGATCGAGCGCATCGCGCAACGCCGCGCCCAGACATGTGTATTGCCGGAGATCGAGCATAGGAAAAGTGCCGATTGTTGATTGTAGATTGCAGGCTTAATAACCTGACAGAATGTCCGCAGGAGGGTTCCCCAGCAATCAACAATCAAAAATCAGCAACAATGGAGTTCTCATCTATAACCGGGCTTGAATCTTTGTCGCCAGCGTGCGAAAGTCGGTTACGCCTTGCAGTTCATAGTCCGGCAACTCCACATGGAAGTGATTTTCCAGTTTCGTGAGCAGGTCGAGCGTCTGCAGGCTGTCGATACCGAGCGCTTTGAAGAAGTCTTCGTCGGGAGAGAGTTTTTCGCGCGGCACTTTGAAGTGTGCCGCCGCCAGCGTCAGTATTTCGTCGAGCGTCTTCTCTGCGGTTTCCATAGGCAGTTATTCTAATCCAGCTGCGACTAGGGTAAATAGGGTTGCGCGTCGGTGCTCTCCACAAATTTCTTCAATCCGGCTTGCACCGCGGGCTTCGAAAACAACTCGCAAAAAATATCGATTTCCTTCCGGAGTTCGTCGTTCGGGATGGGCTTGATGAATTGCTTGGCTGCCATTGCGGTTTGCCGGTCGAACTTTCCCATCTGTGCCGCCGTGGCCCGTGCTGCGAGTAACGCCTCACCTTCCGCTACGACCTGGCTCACCAACCCGATCTGTTGCGCCTTGGTTGCGTTGAAGCTGCGCCCGGTCAACAGCAAGTCGCGCACCACCGCATTCCCCAGATCCCGCTTCAGGCGCGGAATTCCCCCGAATCCCGGAATCAGCCCCAATCTCAGTTCGGGAAAGCAAAAGCGCGCCATCTTGTCGGCGATGATCAAGTCACAAACCAGCGCAAGTTCAAACCCGCCACCAAACGTAACGCCATGCACGGCGGCAATCGTGGTCAAAGGAGCTGCGTCGATCCGATTCAACACGCGGTGAATGCGCTCCAGAAAATCGCGCACACCACGAGCCGCCCGAGATTCTTCCATCGTGTGCGACCGCTCGTATAACTCGCGCAGGTCGGCGCCGGCGCAGAACCCGCATTTCAACTTGCTATAGAGAATGAGCGTATGCGCGTCCGGCTCCAAATCATCGAGGGCGGACGCGAATTTCTCCAATTCACCGAGCGACAGCGATCCCAGTTCGTTGCAGGGTTCGCGGTGGAGCGCCACTTCAATCACTCCACTCTGGACCTGCCACGACAGCGCTTGTCCTTGGAATTGGTTGGCGCCCAAAAAACTCCCTTTCCGACTATACCGCTTGCTTCACTGGATACATCTCGTCAATCTCGTTCTTCATGCGGGTGGATATCAAGTCGCGCTTCAACTTCCCGTTGGCCGTGAGCATCCCATTCTCGATAGAGAAGGGCTCCGGCCGCAAGCAAAATGCCCGCACCTGCTTATAGTGCGGAAGCTGCGGATTGACCGCATCGAGCGCCGCCTGCGCCTGTTCCTCGCGCACGTTACCAGTAACAATCGCCGAAAGGAACCCGCGGCCATTCCCCACGACAACCACTTGCTGCGCGGCGGGCAGATGGTGGGCAATTTCCTCTTCGAGGGTTTCCGGCGCAACCTTGTGGCCGGAGCCGAGAACGATTAGATTCTTAATCCGCCCCACGATTCGCCAGTTCCCCGCAGCATCCACCTCGCCCTGATCGCCGGTATGAAACCATCCGTCGCGCAGCACTTCACTCGTCTGCTGCGGCCGATTCCAGTAGCCCGGAAATACATTTGGGCCCCGCACAATAATCTCATCGTTATCGCTGAGCTTCATCTCAATACCCGCGATCGCTGGTCCGACACGACCGGGCACGACGCGGGTGGGATCGTCCATCGTACAAATTCCAGTCGTCTCGGTCAGTCCGTAAACCTGCAGCACAGGAATGCCCAGCATGCTGAAGTAATCCTGCGTTTCAGGAGTCAGCGGAGCCGATCCGCAGATCAGAGCCTTCAGATTCCGGCCTACCATCTTTTTGCGGACCGCAGGAAAAACCACGGCATTAGCCAGCCACGTCCAGAAGGCATCGACTGGCTGCGCCCGCTGTTGTTTTCGCCTTATCCAGGCAGCTTTAGCCCGTGAGTAAATCGTCTGGGCGACGCCGCCTCTCTGCGCGATCTGTTCATCCACTCCGCGTCGCATACGTTCGAGCAATTGCGGCACGTTCAGGAAATAGTGCGGAGCCGCTGCCGGCATGTCGCTGGGTATTTTCGTCAATTCGGTGTTCAAAGTCACCAGGCTACCGCGCAGCAGGAAAGTCAGCAAGGCAATCCAGGAGGCACAAAAACTAAGCGGCAGATAATGGAAAATACGGTCCTGTCCAGATTGGCCCGCCATCAGCAAGTCGAGCCGCGCCGACGTGCAACCCAGCATGAATCCCACGTTCGCCGCGGTCAGCACCACGCCTTTGGCTTCACCGGAGGTGCCAGAAGTATAAATGAGGGTCACCGGATCGGAATCTCTTACCTCCGCGGATTTCAGCGCGGTTTCACGTTTCTCTCCGAAGATCTGCTCAAAAAGAAAACATGGAGGCGCTGCGGGCCAGTTTTGTTGAATTCCCTCATATAAAGTCACCTCGCCGCAACACACCAGAGACGGCAGACTGTCCTTCATCATCGCGGCCAACTCCGACGGCGCCTGGCGAAAATATAGAGGAACGACAATCAAACCCTCTGCCATCGCGGCCAGGTCAAGCGCCAGCCAGCGAATACTATTCGCCGCCAGCAGCCCGCAACGGTCTCCATTCTTCAGTCCCTTCGCGGCAAAAAAAGTGCGCGCCCTGCGAATCAATTCCAAAAGTTCGTCCCCCGTCACTCCGGTGACTTGGCCGTCGCGGATTTCCTGAAGCACTGTTGCGCTCGCGCCCACTTTGAGTTGCGAGAAGATTTCTACGAGAAATGGCATGAGTTTTGAAAACGCGACGGTTTTAGCTGTACGCCGCTACCAGCTGGCGAAGCGAGGCATTCATCGGTGGCAGATAGTCCTCCCAGCTCCATTCGCCGGTTCGCGTCGGAAATTCCGGATATCTTCGCTGGACTTCTTCCTCGAACAAAACCCCCATCCTCGCCATCACTTTCAGATTCTTCACTACCGTGCGCGCAATGCCATCCGCGATACGCTCGCCCTGCGTGGCGAGCGTATCGAGCGCCAGCAGCAACTTCTGCTCGAGATCCGTATCGTCCACGTTCATCAGCAATTCCGGATGGCCGCGTTCCCGCATCAGATTGCGAATGCGCTCATCCATTGTGATTCCCGCAGAAGGAACCAGCGCAGGCATGGAGGTCACAATGCCGTGATAGCGGGATGAAGCCATCATGTGACAGGCACGCAGAATGCTGACCAGTTCATACATGTTGTACTGGTCTGAGGTGAGAACCGGCACTCCGCCGAGTTTTTCTGAGATGCGGTTCGCCGGACGAGCATCTAAGCGCTCAGTCGCCACCAAGATGACGAATATCTTTCGTTGCTTGCGGAAAGCGTCCACGGCATTAGCAATGGAAGTCAAATAATGCTCGTACGCACGGTCGGCGGCGGGGCCTGAGTTATGAAAGTAGACAGTGCGATAATGACTGTCTTTGTATGCCCCGGTTATGCCGCGCAGAGCATACTTGGCCACCGAGGCCTTCACCGGCCACTCAAAGGGATTGATCGGACACACCACCAAAACGGGTGTGAGCCCGTCCCATCCAACGTGCCGCAACACGCTCTGCCCATACTCAGCCGGCCGCGGCTCAAACGTCCATGCGGTATCGGTACCCAATTCCGTAGGCACACCTAGCTCGCGCAACACCGTGCGCGACTCTTCATTGCGTGTAATGACCAGCGAATTCTTACAATACCGGCCGCACATTTTCGCGACCAGAGGATCCATATGACCGGCCTCTGCCCCATATCCGACGGAAAGCTTGTTCTCCACCGCGGCAATCCCGAGCGAACCGATCATCATGGTGGTCAGGGCATTCGCGAACTTGCTTTTAAACATGGAGCCCTCGCAGGCGACCACGCCGTGATGCTTCGGCACTTCGTCCGACAAGAACGGCGGGAAAATGTCGGGTAGATGAACCTGTGTCGTGCCCTCGAAGTATCCTTTCGAGAACTCGAAGTTCTGACTCATGACGCTAAACTCGACCTGCTCCGCACCCAGGATGTGCCGGATCTGGCGCAGCATCTCGTCGACGCGCACGTCTGAACCCATGTTGCGCGTGCCATTGTATCCGGCAAACAGCAGCTTGAGTTTTTCGCCAGGCTGCCAGGAGTGGCCTCCCCCCAGCATCCATCGCGTTTTCGCACGCTCGATGTTGCTGCTGACCCACGCTTCCAGAATGAAGTCCATCATGCGGCCGTACCTCCGCGAGCCGCGGGCCAGGGCTGGTAGTCGTACTGGAAATTATTCTCACGGCTGAACTTCAGCAAGGGGAAGCTGTACTGCGAAAACGGAACCGGCCTCCGTCCCAACTCGGAAGTCACTCGTGTGTTGTCGAACACCGTGTTCCACACCAGATACGGCAGGAAAACTTTTAAGAGTGATGCCCCGTGGGCGATGGCACCCTTCCGCTGGGAAAGAAAATTAACCGAACCGGAAAATGGCTTTTCCGCAAACGGCAGAAAGACAGGGCTCCGCTTCTGCTGGGCGGCAGCTAATGCGGTCGTCAATTCTCGAAACGTCTGCGATCCGTTGCCTGAAGAAAGATGATACGTGTCGTACCGCGGCTGATCTTTCTGATGCAAGGTTGCAATCGCGTCCGCGACAAAATCCACATTCACAATGTCGATCTTGTCGGTTGGGCGAAAGGGCAACGCCGGCAGCCCCGCCAGAAATACAAACGCCTTCACCATATCGAACTGGGTTGTTTCCGCATGGCGGCTATCTCCCAGCACAATGCTCGGGCGAAAGACCGTCTTGGGTGTATCGGGCAGCAGCACTCGCGTCATGTGCTCACAAAATTTTTTCGTGCGCGCGTAAGGATCGTAGTCGGAACGCTCCCACTCGATCGAATGGTCTTCGGTGACAATTTCGTTGCTGCGCTTGCCCGCCACGGCCACGGTGCTCACCTCGCTGAAACGTCGTAGGCCGTGGTAGTGCTCGGCATGCCGTGCCAGCGTTAGCACTTCGAGCGTCCCACGCAGGTTCACGTTCAGGCAGCTCTTCTCCGACCGGCGGTTCAATGATGCTGCGCAGTGAATCACGGAATCCGTGGTGTGCACCAGGCGGTCATATTCATCGCGGCCCAGGCCAAATCCGCCAGCAGTCAGGTCCCCGCAAAAGATTCGCACCTTCGTTTGCAGGTGCTCATAGAAATGAGGGAAATCCAGATGCAACTGCAGCGCCCGCCATAGCCGCAACTGCGCTTCCTGGGGATCACGCGCCCGCACCAGCACGTTCAAGGCCGCACCATGTCCCTCGAGAAGATTCGCGGCAACGTGCGCGCCGATGTATCCGGTCGATCCGGTCAGGAATATCGCCACGTGGCTCCGTCGGTCCCGGTCTTCACGGCATCTCCGTTCGCGGGCGCAAGTTGAAAGGTGCGAGGAGGCCGCGCTTCGAGAGGCCTCCCTTCAATCAAAGGATAAGTCCAGCGGCGCAGCGCCGGGATGTGAATATTGATCCAGTACTCCCACCAATCCAGCGAACAAGTGTCGTATCCAAAAATGTCCTTCTCCTCAGGCACGAGCGCGTAAGACAGCTTCTCGATGTTCTCCGCGATGAAATCGTGTTCGTTCAGCAGAATGAAAGGTTCGAACAGCTCGATGAGTTTTTCCAGTCGCTCCAGAGTCCGCTCCGCCTTCACCAGCGGCGCCTTCCTGAGCGGCAAGGGCGACATGATACGCTGAATCGACTTCACAATCGCCCTCTGCGCCGGCGCGGACATCCGGTTGTAGCGCGACTTCGAAACTGGAATCGCGTCAAACCTTAGGCGCAGCCACGATTCCAGCCCTTCCTGGGCGCGATAGTGTTTGCGATGCGCGAGAGAGGTCAATTCGATCGACCGGCCCATGTCACAGGGATTGGTGACTGAAGTCGCGAGTTGGTAGAGCGGGTCATGTCTCCGTTCCATCACCGCGGCGGCAATCAGAGTCATGCCGTCACAAACCGCGTCCACTGGAACAATGTCGAGCCGTTTGCTCTTGTTCGAGGGCAACTGCCGGAAATAGGTTCCAAGCAGATATGACAGCGACGCCGAGGTGTTGATGCCTTCATTCCATCCCGGAAACGGCTTGGCGACGGAGGTTTCCACGATTGCCGGGCGAACCACGGCAACCGGAAGTCCAGCCCCGTGTTTCGCAATCAGCGACTCAGCCAAACTTTTGGTGAGCGTGTAAGTGTTCGGCCAGCCCAGTTCCTTGGCGCGCCGCGTTCCGGCTTCGGTTAGATAATTCTTCAGCCAGCGAACCCGGTTCTTGCGTATCTGATTCTCGAGCGCCGCGCCGTGTAGATCTTTCGCAGCATGTTCCCTGGACCTCGCCTGGGCACCTAGTTCGGCTGTGACCTCTTCGCTCTCGGCCTTGGTCTCCGCCTGCTTCACAAATTCGCGGAGCGAACTCCATTCTTGCTCGGCATCGAACCCGGCCAGTCCGCGCGGGTTGTAGTCGGGGGCAAGCTTTTCACTGACTCGACCATCCTGTTCTCCTGCCACGTAGCACGTAGAAAGATGCAAGAGTCCCGCATGATCCGCCGATCGTACGAACTCGAGAATATTGACCGCGGCGTCCGTGTTCGTCGTCAAGGCGTCGCGCAGGTCGGGATTGAAGTCGGTCAGTCCCGAACTGTTGATGATCAGATCCAGATTCTTTTGCAAGCGGCGTGACGTCTCGGCGTTAAGCCCGAGTCCTGGCTGCGTCACATCTCCTTCGACGACCTCGATTTTCTCGCGCAGAAAGCTGGGCAGCCTCTCCCCGTGGCGCTCAAACAGCGGATCGAAGACCGGGGAATCCTCCAGCATCTTTTCGAACCGTCGCTCGGCCGGATTCGACTTTTGCCGGCGGATCAACAGATAAATCTTTTTCACGTCGGGCAAGTCTAGAAGCGTGTTCGCCAGCCAGACCTTGCCGATGAAACCCGTGACCCCGATCAGCATTACGTGCTTTCCAGAAAATGCCCTGCGAACCGAAAACCCTTGAGGCTGCCTCTGCCCTTCAAAATGGACAATAGGCCGGGTTGGCGCCACATCCTGGCGCTGGGCAGGAATCACCGCCGCCCTCAAGTCTTCCAGGGAAATATTCAGTTGGCGAGCGAGTGTTTTTGGAGCCCTGCGACCGTCGGGATTCTCCTCCCGAATGCGGGCGAATGCGCCGCGCGGCCGGATCACTGGGTCGAGCAATCTTCCCGTTGCCATACCGTCGCGAAACTCGAGGCGGTTGGCGACAATTCGCTTGACCCCGAGATGTTGAGCCAGTGGACGCATGACATGTTCCAACCCTTGACTTACCAGCACGACATCCGCACCGGACTGCACCAACTCCTGCACCTTCTGCACGCCGCGCTCTTTTAGGCGCGGCTTCAACTTGTAGAGAAAAAACTCTTCGCCGAGCAGATCGAGGCGGTCGCGGGTCACTCCGCGCAAGACCGCGTGGATCGCCCGCGTAGCAAACTTGCGGTTCGTAGAATAGAGAAATGGACGCAGCAGCGCCATCAGGAAGATCAGGCCGCGCCGCCGGAAGCGCTCGGCGAACGTCTGCGCATTCCAGGTAAAGAACGCTACCGGCCGGACCACGGTCAGATCGAGCAAGCTTCCCTCAACCCGCCAGTAGACGGTGGGGCCCGGGCTTGAATTGTTGTTTGTCGATTCCAAGATTGGTGTTCGTTCCCCTACTGAGTCATCCGCGACAGTAAGGCGAAGTTTCTATTGTAAACAATTGACTCGATGCAGCGAAGTGGAAGCTGCCCGTTCGTCGCCAGTTGGTTAAGACGGCCTTAAACGGCCGGCCTCGCGGATTCCTTATACGAATCGGACGGCCCTTCGGCCTTGGGCTGTCGTCCAACCATCAACGCGATTCCGCCGCTGAGAGCCAGTGTTGCCCCAATAGCCAGTAGCCCTCCCCGAAACCCACCGCTTGCCTTACGAAAGAATCCAATGATGTCGGGACCGAAATACCCTCCCAGATTCGCCACCGAATTGATCACCGCGATTCCCGCGGCCGCTGAAAGACCTGCCATGCGCGAAGTTGCCATAGCCCAGAAGGGCCCGACCATCGACTCGGCACACGCCATCCCAAGTCCGATCGAGGCCACCACTAAGACTGCGGAACCGCCGTAGCCCGCCAGACCTAAGACGCCGGCTCCAACAAAGGCCGGGACGGCCGTATGCCAGCGGCGCTCTCCTGTCCGATCCGAGTGCATTCCCACCAGAACCATCGCAATCGCGGTTACCACAAACGGAAGCGCAGACACCAGTCCGGTCATAGCGTAACTTAAGCCCGACAACGATCGGATGACGCTTGGAAGCCACAAAGTAACTCCGTACATCGTGGTTGGGACCCCAAAATAAACCATCGACAGCATCCAGATTCTGGGACTGATCAGGACTCTCCAAAGATTTTCCTTTCTTAGGGCCGACTCCGCCTCTTGTTCGAGAGCCAGCCTGTCCAGCAGCCAGGCTCGCTCCTCGCCTTTCAGCCAGCGCGCCTCTCGCGGGTTATCCGCTAGCGCCCAAAACACTGCCCCTCCCAAAAGAATCGCCGGAATGCCTTCCATCAAGAACATCCATTGCCATCCCGAGAGGCCCTTGCCGCTGATACCAAGCAATGCCCCCGACACTGGACTGCCGACGATGCCCGCGATTGGATTCGCCATCATGAACCACGCCACCGCTCGAGCGCGAGCATTGGCCGGAAACCAACGCTTCATATAGAGGATCATGCCGGGAAAGAATCCGGCCTCGGCGGCGCCCAGAAGGAAACGCATTCCGTAGAAACTGACCGGACCACGGATGAAAATCATCAGGCAGGAAATCACGCCCCAGGTGATCATCAGCCCTGAAATCCAGCGGCGGACTCCGAACTTCTCCAATACCAGGTTGCTGGGAAGCTGGAAAAAAAAGTATCCGGCGAAAAACATCCCGGCCGCGCGGCCGTAGACCCGGTCGCTCAGCCCAAGCTCGCCTCGCATCTGCAGGACCGCAAAGCTTACGTTGATACGATCAAGATAGGCCACGATATAGAGCAGGAAGAGAAACGGCAGCAACCGCCGCATGAGTCGGGAGACGACGGCGGATTCCAGGCGGTCATGAGCAATTTCCAAGTGATGGTCCAGATAGTTCCGCTGCTGGGTGCTGCGAGGATTCTACGCCATGCCGATTTGCTTTCGAATCTCGGCCACAATCTGTTGCGGCGTCGCCGCGATGTCGACAGTCACTCCGTCCTCAGGTTCCTCCAGGTCGGTCAACTGACTGGCAAGAATCTGAGCGTCGGCAAAGTGTCCCTGGCGGGAGCGCAAACGCTCGGCGATCAGGTCCGCGCTTCCCTTCAGGTATACAAACCGCACCTCCGGTCCGACCTGCAGTTGCCGGCGGTAACTGCGTTTTAGGGCCGAGCACGCCAGGACGACGTTGCGCCCCTCAGCGATCCAGCGGGTAATGGCTTGCCCAAGCGCATGGAGCCAGGGCCTCCGATCTTCGTCCGTGAGCGCGATGCCGTGACGAATCTTCTCAACATTCGACATGGGATGAAAGTCATCCGCATCGGCGAAATCCCAGACCAGTTGCTCGGCCAGCAGACGCCCGATCGTCGTCTTACCGGCCCCGACGACTCCCATCACGATCACGATCATGGAGGAGGATTGTAATTTAGCCCGTGAACAGACCTCCGAAGTGCGCGAACGGACAGCCGCCGGGACGGCAGCGCTACGGTTTCTTCGCGTAAGTCTTCTCGAGCCCGGTTCGGCCATTGGTGACCGTGAACGTGCCGTCCGTTTCCGCCGTGACTTTGATGTACTTCCCTTCACTGTTCTCTTTGACGTTCGCGATGCGATCCGGTTCGACGTTGTGAGCTTTATCCGATTCCTCGGCATAGTGAAGCTGCCACAAGTCTTCCAGCCCCGGAGAATCGTGAACGATCTGCCACGCCGCGGGACTCGATCCCTTGCGAGGGCCGTTGTCGATGACTGCCACTCGCGGATGCAGCGCCCAGTCGAGCGCTTTCGGATTCGAAAGATCTGCGCCGTGATGCGTCACCAGGAAAAGGTCGACTGTGCCAAGCAGGTTGTTGGGACAGGCCAGATCAATCTCTTTTTTCTTGGTGAGATCGCCGAGGTCCAGAAAGCGGAAACGACCGTAAGTGATCAGAACGCCCACGGAACGGGCATTCTCAGTGCTGTCTGCTTCGGCAGCGGACTCGGAAGCACAATATGAATTCGCTTGACCGCCCCCCGGCAATGGACTTGTGATGTGATCTCCGGCGGCGCTTAGCACTTTCACTTCTATACCTTTGATCGGGATCCGCCATCCCGGCTTCACGATGACGTGGGCATGACCGGCGATCGCCTTTTCGTAGGCGGCATAATCGGTGCGCGTTACCGCCGAGTCTTCGAGATTCGGTCCGTGGTCGACAAAAGTACCTACCTTAATTCCGTCCACCAGCTGTGGAACGCCCCCAACATGATCGCGATGGTAGTGGGTGATCAGAACGTAATCGAGTTGTGTGATTCCGGCCTGATGCGCGGCGACTAGGATCCGGTCGGCGTCGCGGCCTTCATATCCTGGCCAGCCGGTATCGATGAGAAGCGACTGTCCCGACGGGCTCACTACCAAAGTCGACTGCCCGCCTTCAACGTCGATGAAGTAAATCTGCAGGGGCTTGGCGCTGGGGGTCTGAGCTCCGTGGCAAGGCAAACCACCGCGACACAAAGGGAAAAAACAGCAACTAGCACTCGACGCATAGTTTGGGCACCTGATGGGAATGTTTGCGAAGATTATGCCACGAGGGCAATGCGTTAGAGATGGTTTTCCCGTTTGGCTCGCCCTGGAAAACTTGAGGCCACTTCACCGACAGTTTGTCGGAGACGGGCGACCGGCAAAGCGCGCTTCAATCCAGCCAATCTGGTCCCTCACAGAATCCCCAATCACGCTTCCTGGGTCGGGTCGGGAATATCGCTCCCATTGAACCCGATCGCCCTGTTTGCACATACGGGCAATTGTCCGCGCCGTCAGTGTGGAGGGGTTGGTTTGGTCCGTACCGGCGCTGATCACCAAAATCGGACCACGCGCCCGAATCTCACCCCAGTTCGTTGCGGTCAAAATATTCGCCCACAAATGGATTGCTCTCCCATCCCGGCTTCACCATTTCGCGGGCGATTATCGGAAGCGTTCTTGCGTCCGAGCAGCCTGTCCGCTCGGCTATATAAAGCGAGCGCTTTCTGCGTCAGCATGTCGGTTACTTGAAACTGCGGATAAACCGTCTTGATCCCATACGCCAGGGATGCAAGCATGACGGCGGAAGGAGCGCCATGATCGTAGATCTCTCTTGCGCCGGCCAGATCCGAAATCGCAATGCTTCCCAGGTAATTCGGGTCGCGAATCTCGTTTTCCTTCTCCGCGACGGCCACGGCCGCTAAACCTCCCTCCGCCTCTCCCATGACAACCCATCTCGCGCCCAGCTGCGGCACCGCCGGCGCGGGCCGCCGCGATGGAATGGATGACATCGGCCGCGTTGGAAGGACCATCCAAAAACGCATTCCGGAAACTGGTTCCCAGACCCGCGTAATCTGTGGCGACCACGGCATAGCCAAGGTTCACATACATCGCGAGGAACGGCCCGTGCCCTACATTCCTCATCAGCGAGGGAGCGCAAGGACGTGCGACGCCAGCTGGTACGGTGGGCCCACGCAATAACCGGCCAGCCCCCTGCGGGCGGTTTCTTACCATAGGGCAGCAAGACGACCCCGGACGACGCCACATCTTCTCCGGTGGCCGAGCGGGAGTGGTACAGAATGCGAACCGCGGAGACGGAGAACGGCAGCTCGTATTGGTCAAACTCTTGCGAGCGGATCAGCTCGCCCGGCTTGCCGGCGGGAAGAGGATCAGCAGTGTCATAGAACTTTGTGATGGGCAACCCGGAGCGCGCTGAATCGAACGTCGTTCTGGCGCTGATGTCTGCGCCTGAGCGCAACCGTTTCCGGCCGCCACTCCAATTGCTGCAACGGCAACAGCGATCCTGCAGGAAGGAACTTGTCCCCAGTCTTGTCAGACGCGAACGATGGCTTCCGGTGAGACACAATCAGAAAAGCGAGCGTTGTCGTTAGCTGGCTACGGTGGTCTATTTCTTGCAGACGACCATGATCACAAGAACCACTGGGAGATAGAGAACCGAGGCATGCAGGAGCTGGCTGGCTCTGATCGTAGGCTCGATGCCGCAAGTTTCACTGCGTAGTAGAGCAGGAATGCCGCTGCCAAGCCCATCGCCGCCCGCGGGTACAGCCCGGCCCGATCTACCAGCGGAAGCATCGTGGCAAACACCAGAACCAGGGTGAAGCCCACTATCTCGGCGCGGGTAAAGCGCGTCTCCCGATCAAAAGCCGGCAGCATGTGATACCCCGCGCGACTGTAGTCCTCGCGATACATCAAGGCAATCGCAAGAAAATGAGGGAACTGCCAAAGAAAGAGGATGGCAAAGAGAAACCAGGCTTGCCGATTAATGGCGGCTGAAGCGCCCGCCCAACCGATCAGCGTGGGCATCGCCCCGGGGAAGGCCCCCAGAAGGGTGCACAGCGGCGTCTTCCGCTTGAGCGGCGTATACACCAGCAAATACGAAAGCAACGTCGAAACCGCCAGCAATGCCGACAGAACGATTGACCGCAACCAGAAGATAAAGGCCTCCGGTGACGCTCAGCAGAATGCCGAACACCAGAGCCTCGCGGCTCGTGAGCCTGCCCGAAGGCAGCGGCCGGGAGGCGGTGCGCCGCATTTTGCCATCCCAAACCCGCTCCATCCATTGATTCAGAGTTGCCGTGCCACTGGCAACGAGCAACGTTCCCAGCAGCGTATTCAACAAGCCAACAATCCGCACGGGACCTGCGAGAGGCCAAGTAATAGCCCGCCGAAGTCGTCATCAGGATCAGCAGGTTCACCTCGGGTTTGGTCAGCGTATAATAGTCCCGGAGCTTGGACTTGAGTGTCCGCAGGGAAACCGGATTTGCGATCACTTGAATGGTTGCCATTTTACCAGTCTTGCCGGGATTCGCTCACCGGACTCCGTCCGCCTGACCTGATTGCGCTTGTGATACACAACAAAAATCATGCCAATGGATCCGAGCGTGGGAGGAATGATAAGGATCAGAATCCCGCTTTTCAAAGCCTGAATCATTCGCGAGCCGGAAGAAGCCGCTTGCGTGTAGCAAAGCGCGCAACTCTGCGCGAAAGCGGACACTGGCGCCAGCAGGACGATCAGTCCCATCAGCGCAATTCCCCAAACCGCAGATTGATCTCGAAATCTTCATGGTTGCGTTCTTCCGGAGCAACCTGTGGCCTCCGAAGCTACTTCGCCCACGGCGCGCCATCCAACATGCGGAAACTGTCTGTCCATCCATATTGCATCCCCAGGATCACAGAAACCGTGAAAATCAGCGACGAACCACTTGAGCCCGCGCTTCTCCCACAAATGCATGAAAAACAGAAGCGCCAGCGCAGCCTCGACGCAAGCCACGATCAACATGCGCACAAACATTTGCGACGCGCTGATATCCTGATAGGCAATGACGAACTGTATCCCTGCCAGAGCCATCAGGCAGCCGTACACTACAAGATCTTTGCCCACTCCACCATTCTTTTGCGTCTTCGGCGGTAGTCATTGTGATTCTGCTCCGTTTCGATCTCAGTGGCCAAATTCAAAAGATAGACGAGCGGCACCACGAACATCCAGACCAGATCCACGAAGTGCCAATACAGTCCCGTAATTTCGAGATCGTCGGCATTGTAGCGGCCGCCCTGGTAGCGCAGTCCCACTGCGATCAGAGGCGATCACTCCGCCGGTTACGTGCAGCAAATGCAACCCGGTAATGCTGAAAAACAGGGCACTGAACAGCGGCGTACCCCAGGGATTGTGGAACAGAGTCGCTCCTTCGCCGATCATTCCCATCCATTCCCGAAGATGCAGGACGGCAAACAGCAATTCCGCCAACGGCCGTAATCATGGTCCAGCGGAAAGCTCCGCTTTGTCGCCCATCTTGGCTGCCCGCACTCCAAAGAGCATGGTCAAGCTGCTGGTCAGGAGGATGAAGGTCATCAGCGCCACGTTGGTGATGCCGTGAAAGGGTCTGGGCCAGTCGGGAGTGGCGTTGCGTAAAAATCCGTAAGCCACCAGACAACCGGCAAAGGTGGCTGAATCGGCGATGATGAACAGCCACATCGCCATCTTTTTTGCCGGAACCGAAAATGCTGGTTCTTCCATCAGGCCTGAGTGTGCTCCCATCGTCACATCCGCTTGGCTCACGGTGCCTCCTCTCGAATGAGCATGCTACAGCTTCATCCACAGCAACAACAGCAGATACACCCAAAGCGCGTCCATAAAATGCCAGTAACGCGAGGTGGCGTCCAGCGTGCTTTTTCGCAGAATCGACTGATTCAGCCTGCCAATGACTCGGACCAAGCCGCCAAGGCCCCCCAGGACATGCAGGGCGTGGACCGCCGTCAGCACGTAGAAGAACGAACTGCTGGGATTCGTGGCCAGAAAAAGGCCCTGGGAACGCAACTGCATCCACGCCACGTACTGGCCCGCAACAAAAAGCAAGCCCAAAAACAAAGTAATGTACAGCCAGCGCGCCGGACTGGCTGCTTGATCTCGCGCCCGCCCATGAAGGCAGCAACCCGACGGCGCGCCACTTCCAGAGTGAAACTGCTGGCGAAGAGTACCAGCGTATTCAGGTAAAGAACCGACGGCAGAGTGAAGATGCCGCCAATCCAGCGCCGAACCCTGACGAACGATCAGGGCGCTGGTAAAGGCAGCAAAGCTCATCGTAATGGCCGCCAAGCACGACCCAAATTCCGGTGGAAGCCGGCGGCGGAGAGTAGTCCTTCACCGCCCGCAGCTCTCCCATCCGCCGGAACCAGGTTCCGCCAGCCGCCATTGCCGGAATTGCCCGTCGGCCGTGGCGGATCGCGGCGTTCGATTTTCGGCGGTTCGTGTATGGTGGTCGCCATAAGACTACAGAGTCATCCCAGAATCGGCGGACTATCTCGAACATCTGAGCTCTGTCTGAGCTACTCCTCGTCGCTTGCAGTCTTGAATTTCTCCGGCGAGGTTTGCATCACATAGTCGCCTGCTCGAGCCTTCCACCCCGTACTGGTAAGGATCGTGATAAACCACCGGCAGCTTGTCGCCAAAATTGTTGTGCGGCGGCGGCGTGGTTGGCGTGCTCCATTCCAGCGAAGTGGCCTGCCACGGGTTGTCCGAAGCCGGCTCGCCCCGGAAGCGGCTATGGATCAGGTTGTAAAGGAAGATGAGCTGCGCTGCACCGGTGATCAACGCCGCCACGGTAATGAACTGGTGCAACGGAATGAGCGGCTGCATGTAATCCGGCGTAAACGCCTGGTAGCGGCGCACATTGCCTGCCAGTCCTAGATAGTGGAACGGCATGAAGATGCAGTAGGCACCGACGAAGCTGAGCCAGAAGTGAACCTTTCCCAAGGTTTCATTCATCATGCGCCCAAACATCTTGGGGAACCAGAAGTAGGTTCCGGCGAAAATCCCGAACATCGCCGCGACGCCCATCACCAGGTGGAAGTGGCCGACCACAAAATAGGTCGCATGCAGCATGATGTCCGATCGAGGGCTGCGCCAGGAAGAAGCCGCTCACGCCTCCGCTGATGAACATCGAGATAAATCCCAAACCAAAAAGCGAAGCCGCATTAATTCGCAACTTCGCGCCATAGAGGCTGCCCAGCCAGATCAGCACAAGAATCGTGGAGGGGATCGTGATCACCAGCGTCGGGAAGGAGAATGCCAGCGATGAAACCGGATTCATCCCACTGACGAACATGTGATGCCCATAGACCATGTAGCTGAGGACAGCCAGCGCGCCCATCGAATAAACCAGCACTCTATGGCTGAGCATCGGCTTGCGCATATTGGTAATCAGAACATGCGAGACAATGCCCATGCCCGGGCACGATTGCGATGTAGACCTCAGGATGTCCGAAGAACCAGAACAGGTGCTGCCACAGAAGAGTCGATCCGCCGGAGTGAGGCTGCAATTGGCCGTTGATCACCAGGTTGACGGCACGAAGAAAGCTGGTTCCTGCGACGTGGTCCAGAATGAGCAGGATGCAGGCGGGCATCAACACCGCAAAAGCCGTGAGGCCCATGACGGAAGTAATGAACCAGGCCCAGGCGCTCAGCGGAAGACGCACAGGCACATGCCCCGGGTCCGCATATCGAGCGTGGTGGTGATGAAGTTCAAGGAGCCGAGCAACTGGCCAACGCAAAAAATGGCGATCGAAGAAGCCCAGAGAACCACGCCCAGTCCCTTCGCCGGGACCGCCAACCGCACCCACCGCGCTCAGAGGCGCATACTGGGTCCAGCCGCCGAGAGTGGGTCCCTCGCCCACGAAGAACGAAGACACCAGAACCAGGAACGCCACGAACGTGACCCAGAACGACATCATGTTGAAATGGGGAAACGGCATGTCTTCGGCGCCGACCTGGATGGGCAGGAAAAAATTGCCGAAGGCGGCGAACGGAGCTGTAGTCAGCACAAAGAAGACCATGATCGTTCCATGCATGGTCATCAACTGCAGGTAGATACTCCGGCGTCATCATATTGCCGGGCGCACCGTGCTTGGAAAGCAAGTGCAGGCCGGGAATCGCAAAGTTGGTCCAGCCCAGATGGATGCGCATCAGCCAGGAAAGCACCATCCCCACCAGAACGGCGACCAGGGCCAGGGCGTAATACTGCTTCCCGATGACTTTGTGGTCCAGGCTGAAGACATGCTTCCGAGATGAAACTGGTCGGCGCATGGTGGCACTGCGTGTGCTTGACATATCGTGCATGTGCTCACCTCAAAGGAGATCTTTGTTTGCCACACCGAGTGCGACGGTCATCACTACTGCAAAGCTGCTTGCTGTTTGAGCCAGTTGTCGAAGTCTGCCGGGGTCATCACCTCAAGATAGGCCTTCATGTTGTAATGTCCCAGGCCACAAAGCTGCGTACAGACGATTTCGTATTTGCCAACTTTGGTCGCGGTGAAATGCAAGCGACAGATCCAGCCCGGGAACGAAATCCTGCTGAACTCGCAATTCCGGGACAAAAAACGAGTGCCCAACATCTTTGGAATGCATCAGCAAATGAATCTCCCGGTTCACCGGAATCGCCATTTCAGCCGTCACGATATCATCTTTGGAATCCTGGTCGTGGTCGTGGTCCAAGACCAAAGAAGTTCTGCGTTGGCTTCGTTGATCATGGTCGGCATGAAGCGGGCCAAACTTTCCATCCGGGCCGGGGTAACGGAAATAAAATGCGAACTGCCCCGCCTGCACCTGGATGGGCATGGCGTTCGCCGAGGGTGGAGTGAAATACACGTTTGCCCAGGCTTTTGCTCCGAAAACTCCCAGCGCCAGTACTTCCGTGCCGACCAACAGGAAGGCGGCAATCACCATGCCCATGGCGCCGCCCGGAAAATTCTTGTCTTTCTCTCCGGGCTTGACAATCGAGAATTTCCAGATGAAGAATGCCAGAAGGATTTGCGAGGCCAGAAACGAAATGCCCGCCTCCGCCATGGTGTCCGAATTTGCTCATCGATCAGCGGACCGTGAGTGGAGATGTCCTCTGGCAACTGCCAGGTGTGCATCACGATGGGAATAGCCGAACCGATTGCGATCAGGACGATCGTCACCGCGAAAATCTTCGCCATATCGCTCCGCCTTTGGCCGGGCTTGCCAATTCGCCGCATTGGCTTGCTGCAAAGCCGCGATTCAGAATTCCTGACCCGCAGTCGGCGATCCAGAAGACTTACTTCGCCTTAAAGCTGAAATCGGCCTTTCCTGGCTTCCCGGCCGCAACCGTCACCTTTTGGGTCTGAGTGCCGTAGGTTTCCTGCCATGCCGTCACCGTGTAATTTCCCGCCGGCACGTTGTTGATGGTGTAGTTGCCACTCGCATCCGTAGTCGCGTACGGGCCTTTTACCACCACGTGCCAGCCGTGCATCCAGGGATGAATGTTGCATTGCACCGGGATCACTTCCGCATTTTTCCAGCTCTTCTCGATCGGCGCAGCGCCCGGTGGCTGCGACTGATTCCACGGGATGTTGCCCGTCATCGGATTGGGAAGCGGGTGAATGTTATGTGTGGTCTGATCGCTGGTCGTCACTTTGAACGTCTGGCCCGCATCGAGCGCCAACACATGTGGTGTGTACATACAGTTTTTTTGATCGAACACCGGCACTTCGGTCGATACCGATGCACTCCCAGTCCAACCCTCGGAGATGTATAAAACCACGTTTTCCAACCCACCGTTTTGACCCGCCTCAACGGTTTGCAGGTGGGCGGGGGAGGCTCGAGTTGGCCTTCACACAATAGGGATCCTTGGACATATCGATGCCCCTCATGTGTGGAGCAGTGCCATCGAGTTTGACCGTTCCAGTAATTTTGCCTTCTCCAGCCGCGTTGACTCTTTGGCCTCGAAAGAGCACTCCACCAGCGACTAAAATCGCTGCCAAGAAAACCACCGTAACTCTGTTTGCCATCTTCATAGAAAATTTCTCCTCACGTGACTTCAAAAAAGTTGAATTGCGCCGCCATGCCATTGCAGCCCTACTGTTGGCCCGCCGGGGCGTTCGGATCGACCGGCTTCAGGTCGAGCTTCCTCGCCATCTCCTTCTCTTTGCTGGGCTGGGCCATCAGCGTTCGCAGGTAGAAAACCAGATCCCACGCCTCATCCGGCTTAATGTTGTCGGCGAACGAAGGCATCGGGGTGCCATCTAAACCGGTCATGAAGATTCTGTAGATATCGCGATCGGTGTCGCCGCATTTCGGCCGCGCACCCTCGGTAAAGTTGTAAGCAGCAATCGGCCGGCCAAGATCATCCGTCAGAGTTGCGGCCGACGGTCCGTTGGCTTGACCGAGTACACCGTGGCACTTCCAGCATTGCACGCGGGCAAATACATCTCGTCCCGCCTTAATGCGATCGGCGGTAACTTCCGGCTCAGGTGGAATTTGGATTGGCGTTCCCGGTTTTTCACTAGTCCAGCGTGGAGAAAAGTGCTTCACCCACGCCACTAAGTCAGCGCGCTGCTGTTTCGTGAAGGTGCTCCATTGCGGCATGTTGGACCGGTCGAGACCGCGAGCGATCGTGTCGAAAAGATCTTGATCGGTAGGCAAGGTTCCGGTCGGAGTAGATCGGCACTTAAACACGCCCAGTTGAAAATCGCGCGGCTTCGGATCGACCCAGGGAAAACTTTCACCATTGCCATCGCCTAGCTCGCCATGGCAGCTGACGCAGTAGCGGCGATAGTCGCCTTTTGCATCCTTGGCATGACCGGTGATTTTTCCGATGTGGCTTTCCGTGCCCATACGCGAGTTCAGGTCGTACTTCGTAAGCTGCGCAAAGGAAGGAATCGCCAAACCTACAGCTGCGCCCACTGTGAGCGTCCACTTACCCAATCCTGTCCGCATGTCTATGCCTCTCTAAAAATCAAAGTCAAATCCCATTAACAGCTCGCTCGTGTTTACGTTTGTCGTGTTCAACCCGATCATGGGCCCGGTACCGTCCTGGTGGAGCCAGTTGTACTCGTTGTGCCAAGCGAACCCCGCCCGGCTGGTCATAAACGGGTTGTAGCGAAAACCGACAGTGTAGGTTGAGATATTGCCCAGGTTGGAAGCGGTGCCCGGGGTCGATTGCTGTGACATGCGGATTGTCTCGTACCGTCCGATAAAGATGAGTTGCGGACTGTATACGTAGTGGGGCTCGATCAGAACTCCATTCCAGCTGGGTGCCTGCGAACCCGCGGGGAGGGCGGTTCCAATCAGGTTGTTGGGGCCAGTCGGATTATCGATCGGATTGCCATAGCCCTGTCCAAACCACGCGTTGTCCCATCCGTGCTGCGTGACCACCTGCACATCGAAGTGCTGGCCAAAATAAAACTGCCCCACGAAGCCTTCGCGGTGGAACGATTTGTTGGCCGTCCCGCTTCCCGCTAGAGCCGTTCCTGCCTGGGTAAGGTAATATGTCGGAGCCTCTCCGATCATGGCGTAGGCCCCGATGCGATCCACCCCCAGCTTGCCCACGTCGAACGCCTGGCTGGCTGCAAAGAACCCCGTATAAGCGTTGCCGTAGGGCAGGCCCACGTTCCCGTCGGTCGAACTGAGCAACGCCGCTGAGTAGCGGGTACGGTCGTTGAAGGAGTGCCCCATGACCTCGACGCCGAGTTGGTTATCTCCCATTTGACCAAAGTTGTTGCCATCGCCCACCGGAATGAAGTGGTAGAGCTGATAAATGCCGCCGTTCCCAGTCAGTGTCAAAACTCGCTTTTCCGATAGCAGGTTGTCGAGTTCGAATTTACCCAGCTTGAGGTTGAGCCAGGGGCTGCCGAACAAATTGTCCAGCCTGGCCATAACCGTCTCAAAGTGGAAGGCGCCCGTGTTATCGGAGGAAGGCAGCACGTAGAACGAGAAATTCTTTTCCAGCGTGCCGCCGGTGTGGAAGTCTAATCCGCTCAGATCGAAGCCCGAGGTTGTGATCCGCGTGATTCCCGATCCCTGGTCGACCGCCACCTTCCCGGTACTTACCCGATGCCAGATCGGTAAGATGCGGAACGTAACCGGCCAATACCCCGGGTTCTGCCAGATCGGTGCGTCCCGGTCGTTCATGAGCTGGTAGCCGTTGTCTTTGAATTTCTGGCCAAAATAATTAAGCATCGGCCAGGACTCATGACACGCCGAGCAGCGAAGCCCGTACTTTCGGGCGAAAGCTGGAAGAGCGTTCGCATTTTGGCTGCCGCCGAGGATCAGGAAAACCATAGCCAGCGCCGCCACCAGAAAATGCTTTGCCCACGGCGCCGTCCCACAAAGGCAAGATTTCATTCCGATTCGCATGCCGACTCCTAGCAATTCTCGCTCTTATGCAATCCGTGCTCCCACAAAACCAAACCATGACCGGTTTCTGATGAGGTCACAAAACAAACACAATTTCCAAGCCGCTGCGAGAAATCTAAATCGATTTTCCCGAAAAGGTCCTACCACCGTACCGGGCGGAATCCTATAACGCCATCCCAGTCTTTTTCAAGGGCTTTGCCAAAATTATTTTTTACAATTTTTTTACAAGGTAAAATCCGACAAAGCTGCGCCGCTTCATTTCTGACATGCGGGTTCAACCGACTACCTAATCGGATTTCACTGAAAACATGGCTTTAGAAGAAGTTGGGGCGACAGGATCTTAGGCGCAATAATTCTGGGAGCTCAACAAGGGCGACTTGCCCTCCGTTCTTGTGTTGACGCGTGAACTGAGGAACCTCTAGCCATACATGGTCAAGAAAGCACCGGAGTTGACATTCCCAAGCCATAGTTGAGACTCTTGGCCAAGAGAAATTTTCTCGTGATATTGCAAAGGCCTCCACACCCGCCTCCCCGCTCCCGCCCAGAAATGGGAGGCTTGTCGCAGAAAATCGTGATCATCCTGATTTTCTGCCTTGCCACACTGCCCCTTCTCGCGCGCGAAAAGGATGCCACCCAATATGGCATGGGTCTCATCGTGAACGTTCCATTTCCCGAGAATGAAGTCGCCCAAGTCGTCCAGGAAGTGATTCAGAACGGAATCATCCGAGGAACCAAGGAATACAACAAGGACGAATACATTAGCGACGCAACCCCGGTCACTTCCACACGGGTTTTTCCGCAATGGACCGAAGGAGGCAAGGTCTTCTACAAGGTCCGTCTAAAAGCCCTCGACCCTCGGAATTTCAAGAACAGCAGTGACGTCGGAACCCTGGCCGTCCGCTATGTTATCCAGGCCCAGGGCGACAAAAATACGGTTCTCCGCATCGACGCGCGTTTTGTAGAGGATTTCCGCCACGTCGGTCACGCCTCCAACGGTTCCGTCGAAAGTGCCGAGTACAAGGACATCCACGACCACCTGGACGCCTTGCAATTGATGAAATCCCAAACCGTCGAGGCCGAAAACGAAAAGCAGGCGCAGATCCTAAGAAAGCAGCAGCCCAACGCCCCGGTGCCTGACGTTTCCTCATCCGTGCCCCAACCAGCCGTCGCGGACTCTGCCATCGCCGCAGTCCCTCCCCTTGGCGAGCAGACCTCCTCCCCGCGGCCCGCTTCCCCGACTTTGGAAGAGCATGTCCATGACCTGAGGCGCCAAGTGCAGCGACTGGTGAAGGCGCCGGGAGCGCCGCTCCAGTCCGCCCCTTTCCACACTGCAACCACGCTGCAATCGCTCCCCACCGGCACCGAGGTTCTGATTGTGGTTTCCACGACTTACTGGTTCGGAGTAGAAACGCACGAAGGCCAACACGGATGGATCCTGCGCGATCAATTGGAGCAGGTACCATGACTTCCCTGGTGAGATCCTGGGTAATCAGATCTGGGTTAATCAGATATGGCCTAATCCGATCTGTGTTGGGAGCCTCAATCCGGTTCGCGTCTGGCTTCTGCTTCGCCTTTCTGCTCGCCACGAATCTGACTGCTCAAACCAATCCCAATGAGCGCAGCTTCCCGCAGTCCAAGGCAATGGTCGAAAAGACACTGTCTGTATTGCAACCCATCTTGGCAGGTCACCTTCCGGTGTTGGACGGATTCGCGACGCCGGGAGAACATCCCCTCGACCGTTACCAGCGCGCTTACTACCAGTCGACAGTCCAGGTCAGTTCAACGCCGTCTGGCGGGTCGCTGGTGCGGGTTAGCACAAAAGTGACCGCCTGGTACTCCGATCCAGTAGCTGCTCGCTCGGGGTATCAATTGCTGACTTCCAATGGCCGGCTCGAAACCGATGTTCTGGATCAACTTGCGGAACAGCTCGCCAAAGTTACAACCGAGAACAGCAGCCGAACCGCGTCGGTCGCGACACCGAAGCCATCAGCCGAATCTCCGGCAAGTACCGAGCCCACGATCTCGGCACCGGCTCCAAAGTTTCCCGAAACCGATCGAACATTCTCATCGTCTTGGAGCGAGGGCCTGGCAGCTCAACAGCGTGAGCGAACCTCCGAATTGCCGAGCGCTACACACAACACCGCGAAGGCTGACAATGCGTTGCAGACCGAAGCCGACAACCTGGAGGAGATTCTTAAGAACCAGGCACATCCCAAGAATCTGGTGGCGGTGAAGAAATCCGGCACGCCTGTGGTCTCCAGTCCCAGCCTGAATGCAAAGCCGCAGTTTCTGGCCAGCATGCACGACGAATTCGAACTGCTCGACTTCAATGCAGACTGGGTGCACGTGCGCATTTCCGGCCTGTCGCGGGGATGGATCTGGCGCACCAGTGTCGAGATGCCCGATGGCATCGCCGACACGGGTGCGTCCGCGGCTTCAACCTTGACGCCGGTTGCGGATTTATTTCGCGTCGAACGGGAAGAAACCGCGCCGTTCCCGGGAGATTGGGAGCCGCTCCGCAGCAAAAGCGTAAAAATCATTTCCGTGCAGAAGACCGACGACAGTGTGAAAGACTCGGGATCGAAAGCGCGGCTCGAATACACAAAATTTCTACTGGAAAAAAATTATAAGGAAATGGCGCAGACCGCCACTGGTCCGGCGGGTATCGTCGTAATTTTTGATTCCGCCGACGGCGGCATGATCGCCGCCACCATGTCCGCGCTTCAGCAATGGCGAGCGGGCGCCTTGTCTGACTCGGCCCTGTGGCACAAATGCTTTTTCGATCCGCCGGAAACATTTGAGTCCTCAGGATCTTCAGCAATCCAGTAGTCATGTTTCGCGCCAACGGTGCCTCGTGTGTTAGCCTCTTTCGGAGTTGCCGATTTCATTTTCGCTTGACTTTCGAAATTGATCAGAGTACCTATGCAGTCCTTGGGGCAACGTAACGGAGCGGGGTCCGTACGAGGTTTTCGGTACAATCAGGACGAGTTTTTCGCAACGCTTTAAACGGCCAAACCATGAGCACGATGACACTGCCTCTTTCTGCGCTCCGCATCCGGGCGACTTCCCTTTTCCGCGATTACGCCGAACTGACCAAGCTCCGAGTCACGTCCCTGATCGTCATGACCGCGTGGTGCGGTTATTTCTTCGGTGCGCACCAGGCTGGCATTTCCTGGATTAGCTGGGGGCTATTTCATTCTCTGTTCGGGATTGGATTGGTTTCGAGCGGTACTGCGGCGTTGAATGAAGTGATGGAGCGCGATGTCGACGCCTACATGCGGCGCACTGCGCTTCGCCCGCTTCCGGCTGGCCGCATGAGCTTATTCCACGCCACAACGGTTGGGACACTGGCAACTGTCGGCGGCTCAATTTACCTGGCTATATTCACCAATCCTCTGACCGGCCTGCTGACTCTACTGACCTCGGTGGTCTACCTCGCCGCCTACACGCCGCTGAAACGCGTATCGCCGATTTGCACCTTCGTTGGCGCTTTTCCTGGAGCGATGCCCGGAGTGCTCGGCTGGACCGCCGCTCGCGGTCGCCTGGAATGGGGCACCTTGGTTTTGTTCGCGATCCTCTTCGTGTGGCAGTTTCCGCATTTCTTTTCCATCGCATGGTTGTATCGCGAGGACTACGCTAAAGGCGGAGTCAAGATGTTGCCGGTCGTCGAAGAAGATGGCCGCTCCACCGCCCGCCGAATTCTGATTTACTCCGTTGCTCTGATTCCCATCAGCCTTCTGCCCAGTTTCATGGGCATGGCAGGAAGAATCTATTTGGTCGGCGCGGTGGTTCTGGGATTTGCGCTTCTCTACTTCGGGATTCGCCTCGCGTTTCTGAATTTACCGCTGGCCAGTGCGCCGTCGAAGATGCGCGCGCGCCACGTCCTACAGGCAACGGTGATCTACCTTCCTCTGTTATTCGCCTTGATGATGGGTAACTCCCTAAAGCCATAAGCTGACTCAAATCAGGTAGCGACCGCCGCCTCGGCTGTCCCGCGATAGCCTGCCCTTGAGCGAAGTCGAAGGGGCGAAGCCCAGCGGAACCGTTGCTATCCTCTGTGAGCTCATCATCAATTGCGTAATTAAGAAGTCTCTCCGCACTTCGCCCGCGCTCATCGTAGAATGCCCGAGGTAAAATGCCCCGAGGCCGCAATTTGAAACTCACGGAAGATCCTCATCGCCGGCTGAATGCGCTGACCAACGAGTGGGTTCTAGTCTCGCCGCATCGCGCGACGCGTCCGTGGCAAGGGGAAGTAGCGCAAATCCCAACTGCATCCGAGCCGGCTTACGACCCGAACTGCTATCTTTGCCCGGGCAATATCCGGGCGGGCGGAATTCGAAACCCCGCGTACTCCTCCACGTTCGTCTTCGACAATGACTTCGCCGCCTTGAAGTCTCAAACCGCGCGCGCTCATCTCGACGTCGACAACATGGGTCTGCTCGTCGCCGAGGCGGAACCTGGAATTTGCCGCGTGATTTGTTTTTCTCCGCGTCACGATCTCACACTCGCCACGATGGGTCGGCAGGAAATTGAGCTGGTCGTCCACACATGGATAGAACAGTTCCGAGAGTTGGGCGAACTGGAAAATATCAATCACGTCCAGATTTTCGAAAATCGCGGCGCCATGATGGGCGCCAGCAATCCGCATCCTCACTGCCAGATCTGGTCAACTCTCTCGATTCCCGAAGCGCCTGCCAAAGAGTTGGCCGCACAGCGCGCCTATTTGAACTCACACGGCCGCTGTCTTCTCTGCGACTACGTTGCCTTGGAACGGAGGCAGCTTGTCCGAGTTGTTTATGAAAACGATGATTTCCTCGCGCTCGTGCCTTTCTGGGCGGTTTGGCCGTTTGAAATTCTGATTTGCAGCCGCCGACACTTTGGCAGCATGAATGAGTTCGCGCCCGAAGAAGTCCCATCGTTGAGCGATATTCTGCATCGCGTGACTTCCACTTACGACCGCGTGTTCGGAGTTCCCTTCCCTTACTCCATGGGCTTTCATCAGTCGCCGACCGATGGCGCCGATCATCCGAAAATCAATCATCCGGAATGTCATTTCCATGCGCATTTTTATCCGCCGCTGCTGCGGTCGGCGACCATCCGGAAATTCATGGTCGGCTTCGAAATGCTCGGCACTCCGCAACGCGATATCACCGCCGAGAGCGCAGCCGAACGCCTGCGCGAACTCACGAAAGCTTGACTGTGCATAACTCCTGAAAAAGATTTCGTAATCGGCAAGAATCGGGCCTCGCTCGCTACGTCCCGGTGCGGGAAAACTTTCTAGGGTATCCTCCATTCTTGGCAAAGATTGTCAATGACTGGCGGCACGGGATAATCTTTAACGCTGTGAGTTAAGACACTGCCCGTCACGGGTCAATCGAATTCAAACCTCTCGGTGAAAGCTTCACCTCGCCCACCCTTGCAAAGAATGTTCAGTCTCATGGTAGAAGTCGAGCATGCCTCGACGCCTCCATCGCCACTACGGTGCCGGATACCTGCCGAGGGTCCCAGCCCTCAGCGGCTGAAGCCGCGATCTGGGGGTGGGCTTTACGGCACGACTGAAATCGTGCCCTTCCCGACTGCCTAGGGCACTGATTCGGCCGGGGGTCTCAAGTCATACTACGTTTCGAAGATCGTGAAGGGTGAGCCAGTCTCGGTTGTCCCAGCCTGGGTTGTCCCATGTCTCGAAAAAGAGGCGAGACATCGGGCACCCTCTGTGGGGAATGGCCCACACAAATATCACTAAGGATGGGCCACTGCCGTGGATGTCCGGCGTTGAATAGAGCGTTACGTGGGGAATTCCCAGCCTTCGTCTTTCATCTTTCGATTGGTCCAATGCTGGAGTTCTTCGAAGAGGGCGGGTTCGATTACGGCGAAGCGGATGCCGACGCGGCCTTCGTCGCCGATCCACATCAGGCGGGCTTTGGCCTGGAAGAGGATTTCGCTTTCGGGGAGGACGAAACTTACATCGAGTAATCCTGCGAAACGCAGCGGATCTTTGATGCCGTCGAGTCCCATGCCGCCGGTGCTGAGGTTGACTCCCTGCACGCGCACTTCTTCTCCGTGAGAGTTTCTGATAGTGACTGTGGTCTGAACCCTAGCGCGGAAAAATTTCTGCTGCTCGTTGCTGATGAAGCCCAGCGAGGCGGTCGTTTCTCCGGGCGCAAAGTTGATGTTGTATTCCTTGAGCTTGCGGCTGAGGGTGCGGCGCGAAATACCGAGTTGTTCGGCAGCGAGGGTGCGCTGGCCGCCGGTGCGCTCGAGGGCTTTGATGATCATTTGTTCTTCCATGCTGTCGAGATTGCTGACCGGCATGGAAGCGGTTTGCCGACGCGCCACCGGCTCTCCGGTGAGCGCGACGCTGAGACTGGAAAAGTCGATTTCGGAGCCCGAGGATTCCATCGCCATTCGGGCGACCAGGTTACGCAGCTCGCGAATGTTGCCGGGCCAGCCGTGCGACAAGAGAGCAGAGACAGCCTGCGATGAGAAATTTTTACGCGGGGCCTTCAGCCGGAGGAAGTGTTCGGCCAGGGCAACGATGTCTTCGGGGCGCTCGCGCAGCGGCGGAACGCGAAGCTGGAATTGGCCGAGACGGTGAAAAAGATCCTCGCGGAAACGGCCTGCTTTGACCATGGCTTCGAGATCCTGATTGGTGGCCGCGACAATGCGGACATCGACGTGGATCTTGCGGTGGCCGCCGAGACGGTAGAAGGGCTGGCCGTCGAGCACGCGCAGAAGTTTTACTTGCGTCTGCAGCTGCAGTTCGCCAATTTCATCAAGGAAAAGAGTGCCTTTGTCGGCCAATTCGAAAAGGCCTGGTTTGGAGGCATCGGCGCCGCTGAAAGCCCCTTTCTCGTATCCGAAGAGTTCGCTCTCCACCAGATTTTCCGGCAGCGCGGCGCAGTTGATATCGACCCAGGGACGGCTGCGGCGATGAGAAGACTCGTGAATGGTGCGAGCGATGAGTTCCTTACCCGTGCCGGTCTCGCCGGTAATCAGCACAGTCTCGGTGTGACCTGCGACGCGATCGGCCAGGCTCATGAACTTGTGCATGACGGGGCTGGCAAGAATGAAGTGCGTGTCATCGACCTTGCGGGAAATCACGCCGGGAGCGACGGAAGTTGCAGAAAGGGCAGCGTTGCCGGCGGTTTTCGCCAAGGGCACGACGACAGCGATCACAGCCATCGGCGTTGAAGCGGAATCGCGAAGAAGCGTGGCGGAAAACTGCACGGCAAAACTGGCGCCGGACTTCGGTTGAGCAAACAAGCGGCAGTGATAGTCCCCTTGCATGGAACCGACCGTGAGAATTGCTTTGCGTAATAAAGATGGATCGCCGCCGTTCATTTTCTCCGTGGCGGCAAAGAGCGACGAAAAATCGCGGCCGAGAAGTTCCTGTGACGAATATCCGAGGAGTTCGCTAAAGGCGGCGTTGCAGGCTCGAAATTCACCCCGCAGATCCGTGGAGAAAACAGCCATCTGCGGCTCCTGGAACGCCGGGGACTTGCTGCCATTGGTCCCAGCACTGGTCAGCCGTTCTTGCCGCTTCGGGCTTTGCTCGGAAATTTGCTGAGAACTCTGGTCCGAGATTTGCGCCGAATTCTGATGTGGATTCGCCATATCTGCGTTTGGGACGATGTTGACACACGCCGTGTCTTCGACCGAGAAGCATGTTCGGCAATGCATTACGGAGGTAACAGCCTTCCGTCTGCGAGAGTGGACTGAAGAAATTCTCGCTCCGACTAAATCGTAGAGACCAGAGCAGCAATCTTCTAGTGGTTACTTAAGTAAGCTTCTGGAGACCTAGTCATTGCAATTAGGATTCCGGCAAGGCTCGGAGTGGGCTGGTATTTGCCATGACGAGACTGCTAGGACGAGGTGCGCCACGCGCGGGGAGAATCCGGCGCACGAAAATTTTTGTGCCTTCGCTGCGGATAGCGAGGACGAACCGGGGACGATGCATTTCGGGCCAGGCGGGCCCTAGTCAGGGTGTCGATGCAAGCAGAGACGGAACGATTGTCGACGCAGACGAAGGTATTCGTCGGCGTCACTGCGTCCTTAGGCGTGGTGGCGCTGGGTTTTGCCGTCTTGCATTGGCAGTCGCACGATCTGTTGCGATTCTTTTGCTACCTCGCTGTCGCCGTGTTGGCGTCGGGGTTGAAAGTGCAGCTGCCCGGGATCGACGGCACCATGTCGGTGAATTTCCTCTTCATCCTGCTGGGCGTGCTGGAGTTGAGCCTTCCTGAAACGCTGGTCATCGGCTGCGCGGCGACGCTGGTGCAGAGTGTGTGGCAGGCGCGCAATCGGCTGGACCCGGTCAAAGTTCTGTTCAACGTAGCCGGCATGATGGCCAATGCCAGCGCACTTACTTACGTCAGCTATCACTGGCTGGCAGATCGATACGGATCAAACAAACCCATCCTCCTGATGGTGGCGGCGCTGGTATTTTTCTTCGCAAATACTTTGCCAATCTCGATCGTGATCGCGCTGACGGAGGGGAAGTCGAGCCGCAAAGTCTGGTCGGAGTGCTACTTCTGGTCGTTCCCGTACTACCTGGTAGGAGCGGCCGCGGTGGGTCTTGTGGGAATTGTGAATCGGTCGGCGGGATGGGAAACGTCGCTGCTGGTATTGCCGCTGATCTATTGGGTCTATCGATCGTATCGCTTGTATCTCGGAAGGCTGGAAGCGGAGAAAGAACGTGTCGAAGTAGAAAAGCGGCACGTGGAACAAATCGCATCGCTAAACATGCGCACGATCGAGGCGCTGGCGCTGGCCATCGAGGCCAAGGACCATACGACCCACACGCATTTGCAGCGGGTGCGAACGTATGCGGTCGCGGTGGCTACGGATTTGCATCTGGCGGAGGGCGAGATCGAAGCGTTGCGCGCCGCTGCCCTGCTGCATGACATCGGGAAACTGGCCGTGCCGGAACAGATTATCAACAAGCCGGGAAAGCTGACGGCGGAAGAATTCGAAAAGATGAAAGTCCATCCGCTGGTGGGGGCGGAAATTCTGGAGCGGGTGGCGTTTCCGTATCCGGTGGCGCCGATCGTCCGCTCACACCATGAGCGCTGGGACGGAACGGGATATCCCGAGGGATTGAGCGGAGAACAGATTCCGATTGGGGCGCGAATTCTGGCCGCCGTGGATTGTCTGGACGCCCTGGCTTCGCACCGGCAATATCGGCCCGCCTTGCCGCTGGGCGAGGCGATGGCAAAAGTAAAAGAGATGGCCGGAAGTTGGTTCGATCCGAAGGTGGTCGAGATTCTGGAGAGCCGTTACGTGGAACTGGAGCGCATGGCGCAGATGTCGGTAGCCGAGATGTCGGAGGAGGGCACGCTCACTCCGCATGGACTTTCCAAGATGGTGCGCGTGGAACGAGGGCTGGCGCCGGCGACGGGATTCGAACGAACTGAGCCGACGCACGGAGGGATGGATAACGCGGATTTCCTGACGTCGATTGCATCGGCGCGACAGGAAGCGCAAACCATGTTTGAGCTGAGCCAGGATCTTGGTATCTCTCTAAGTTTGAGTGAAACGCTGTCGGTGCTTTCGATGCGGCTGCGGCGAATGATTCCCTATGACTCGATTGCGGTGTTTGTGAACCGGAATGGATGGTTGCTGCCGGAGTTGGTGAGCGGCGAAAACTTCCGCATGTTGACGTCCTTGAAAATTAAAGTCGGGGAGGGATTGTGCGGGTGGGTGGCGGAAAATTGCAAGCCCATCGTGAATGGAAATCCGCAGGTGGAAGCGGGATATGTGGTCGATCCCGGGAAACATACCACGCTGCAATCAGCGCTGGTGGTACCTCTTGAAGGCTTGACCGGAGTGGTTGGAGTGCTGGCAATGTATCAGGCGAATCGGGATGCCTTCACGCCGGACCATTTGAGAATTCTTCTGGCGGTGGCATCGAAGGTCGCGCTGTCAGTGGAGAACGCATTGAAATATCAGCAGGCCGAAAGTTCGGCGACCACCGATTATCTGACTGGGTTGCCCAATGCGCGGTCATTGTTCATGTATCTGGCGCAGGAAGTGGCACGCTGCCGCCGCATGAAAACGTCACTGGCGGTGCTGGTCTGCGACATTGACGGATTCAAACAAATCAATGATTCATTCGGGCACCTGGAGGGCGACAAACTTCTGCGCGAGTTTACGACGCGGCTCAAAGATGTGTGCCGAGGATACGATTACGTGGCGCGTATGGGCGGCGACGAATTCGTGATTACGGCTCCGGGGTTGACGCCCGAAGCGGCGACGGAAAAGGCGGACCGCCTGAATCAGGCGGCCATCGAGGCGGGACGGCACGTTTGCGGGCGGGATGTGATTACGCTGAGTGTGGGAACGGCTTATTGTCCGGAAGATGGCTTCGATGTGGAACGTCTGCTGGCCGAGGCGGACCGCAGGATGTATTCGATGAAACAGCTTCATCACGCGGCGGCGGTCGCGCGCGACACCAAAACTGCCGGAGCCTCGGCGAAATAGGAGATCTCTGGCGATGCAGGGGAGCAAGATAACGCGGAGAATTGCGCGGCGTGGAGTCGGCATGGTTGCGACGGTTCTGCTGGGAGGGTTGCTAGCGGCGGCACTGGTGCGGCTGGCGCCGGGGTTCGATGTCGATGAGGCGCAACTGGATCCCCATCTGAATGCAGAAAGCCTTCGCGTACTGCGCGAGGCGCGGTCGGATCAGCGCAACATTTTTCGGTTTTACTTTCACTCCTTAAAGCGCGCGGCCCACGGCGACCTCGGGACATCATTGTCGCTGGGCCAGCCGGTCAGTCGACTCCTGCGCGAGCGGGCCCCCCTGACGTTGCGGTTGGTGGGGATTGGACTGTTGCTGAGCTGGACCGTGGCTATGGCTTTGGCGCTGAGCGCGGCGTGGCTACGAGTGTCGGCTTACGACGCCCTGACCACAATAATCAGCGGAACGTTTCTCTGTATTCCGGCGGCGGTGCTGGCCCTGTTGTCGGTGTTGTGGAATGTGCCGGGCGCGTTGGCGATTGGCCTGATCGTGTTTCCGCGGGTGTATCGCTTTGCGCGCAATTTGCTGGCAAAAGCATATTCTCTGCCCCACATCGTCACGGCGCGGGCTAAGGGGTTGAGCGAGATGCGAATTTTGTTTTGGCATGTAGTTCCGGTCGCGGGGCCGCAGTTGTTGGCGGTGGCGGGAGTATCGGTGAGCATGGCGGTGGGAGCGGCGATCCCGGTAGAAGCGCTTTGCGGGCTGGCCGGAGTTGGGCAGTTGGCCTGGCAGGCGGCGCTGGCGCGCGATCTGCCCTTGCTCATGAATCTGACGATCCTGGTGACGCTGGTAACCTTGCTGGCCAACTCCGGGGCAGATGTAATCGGAACTGTGCTTCGCGGGCAGGAAGCATGAGGATCTCGCCGATAAACGCCCGGAACACGAATTTTTGGCGAGGCTTTGCGTGTGCGGTTTTGCTAATCGTCGTTAGCGTATCGCTGGCGGCGAACTGGCTGGCTCCGGCGGGTTACGCGAAGCAGTATCGTGAAGCGGCGGACGCGGGACCTACGCGGCAGCACTGGCTGGGAACAGATGAGATTGGACGGGACCGATTTGCGCGCGTGCTTTACGGCACGCGGATTTCGCTGCTCCTGGCCCCCGCTGCGGCATTGCTCTCAACATTGATGGCTGCCCTCGTGGGCGGTTTCGGTGGCTATTTGGGTGGCCGATGGGCGCGGGGCGCGATGGCGGTAACGGATTTATTTCTGTCGCTGCCGTGGCTGTTTCTGCTGATTACAGTTCGGGCGCTGATGCCATTGAACGTTTCGCCGCTGGCTTCGGTGCTGGTGACGTTTCTGATGCTGGGGCTTTTGGGCTGGACGAGCGCAGCGCGAGTGTTGTGCTCGACAGCAGGGTCGTTAAGGGAATCGGATTTTGTTCGCCAGGCGAGAGCTTCAGGAATCCGCGGCGCGCGCCTGTTCTGGATACATGTGTTGCCGAATCTGAAGCCGGTGCTGTACGCGCAGTTCTGGATTTCGATTCCTGCTTTCATTTTGAGCGAGGCGAATCTGGGAATTTTGGGATTAGGCGTGGCGGAGCCGATGCCCTCGTGGGGAAGCCTGTTGAAGGAACTGGAAGGGCTGGTATCGGTGGGCGAGGAGCCGTGGAAGTTCGTGCCGCTGATTTTGCTGGTGATCGTAGTAACGTCGTTTCAACTTGTGCTTTCGAAGCAAGACGAGGTGGCCGCGTGACGGACCTCAAGGGAAGGTTGGCAATGATGCGAACTGTGTATGGGAAATTGAGCGTGCTCTCGGTCGTCTTTTCGATGGCCTGCCTGGGCATTTTGGCCGGCTCGGCGGTGGCGCAGGGCGAACTGCGATTTTGCTTGCGCTCCGAACCCAAGACATTTGATCCGTTAAAGGTGGAAGACGATGCTTCAGTGACGGTCCGGTATTTGACGGGAGGCGTGCTGGCGCGAATGAACCGGCAGACACAGGCTTTGGAGCCGGAACTGGCTCAGTCGTGGAAAGTGTCGAAAGATGGGAAGCAGATCACTTTCAAATTGCGCAGCGGAGTTTCGTTCTCGGACGGCACGCCGTTTTCCGCGGAAGATGTAGCCTACACGGTACAGCGGCTGATGGACCCAGCATTGCATTCGCCGACCGGAGATGCATTCCGGTCGGGGCCGGGCAATGTGGAGACGAAGATCATTTCTCCCACCCAGATTTCGATCACGTTTCCGGCGGCGGTGGCCGGCCTTGATCGGCAATTTGATCAAGTCGCGATTCTTTCCGCGCATTCCGCCAAAAAAGAAATGGCAGTGCTGGGGCCGTTCATGGTGGCGGATTACAAGCCGGGCGCGACGGTGTTGTTGAAACGCAATCCGAATTACTGGAAGACCGATGCGCAGGGACGTAAGCTGCCTTACCTGGATTCGATTCAGTTGGACATTCAACCGAATCGGGATGTCGAGATGCTGCGCTTCAAGCGCGGCGAGGTTGATCTGATCAATTCGCTCGATAGCGAATACTTCGACAAGCTGGCGGCCGCTTCTCCGCAACTGGTGCATGATGCCGGGCCATCGCTCGATAGCGAGCAGATGTGGTTCAACGAAGTGGCGAAAGCTCCTCTGCCGGATTACAAGAAAAACTGGTTCCGGTCAGCGACTTTCCGGCGCGCGATTTCTGAAGCCATCAACCGCGAAGACTTGAGCCGGGTGGTGTTTCGCGGACACGCGCAGGCGGCAGTCGGTCCTGTGTCACCGGCAAACAAATTCTGGTTTAACTCCAAGCTGAAGGCCGACGCTTATACGCCGGATGCCGCGCTGAAAGCGCTGCAGGGCGAAGGCTTCCGGCTGGAGAACGGAGCGTTAAAGGATAAAGATGGAAATGGGGTGGTTTTTTCTATCATCACCAACTCCGGCAACAAATACCGCGAGCGCATGGCAACGATGATTCAGGAAGACCTCGAGAAGATCGGCATCCACGTCAATGTGGTGACGCTCGACTTCCCTTCCCTGATCGAGCGCATGACGCAGACGTTTGACTACGAGGCCATCCTGCTGGGGCTGACGAATGTGGGACTCGATCCCAACGAGCAGATGAACGTCTGGCTGAGCTCATCGGAAAATCATCAATGGAATCCGCAGGAAAAGACGCCGGAAACGGCGTGGGAGGCTGAGATCGATAAACTTATGCGGGCGCAGGCCTCGTCCGGAGACCCCAGGAAGCGCAAGGAGAGTTTCGACCGGGTTCAGGAGATTGCGGTGGAGCAGGCGCCGTTCATTTATCTGGTGAATCGGAATGCGCTGTCGGCGGTCGCCGCCGACGTGCAGGGCGCGAGTCCCGTGATTCTGGTGCCGCAGACTTACTGGAACGTGGATCGACTGTCCGTGACGGAGAACAAAATCACCAGCAATAAGCAGCAATGACCTCGCCGAATATCCCGGACCGTAAATCATCCGATGTTCTTCTGGGTGCGCGCGTTTCCGTGCGGTACGGAAATAAGCCGGACGTGTTGCACGACGTTACATTGGAAATCCAGCAGGGCGAGGTTCTCGGCCTGGTGGGACAAAGCGGCTCGGGCAAGAGCACGTTGGCGATGGCGATTTTGGGTCTGCTCGACCGGAAGACTGCGCGGGCGGAAGGGACCATCGAATTCCACGGTCGTGATCTGTTGAAGTTTCGTGAGCGAGAACTGCGCGATCTACGGGGACGAAAAATTGCGCTGGTGTTGCAGAGCCCCCTGTCCTCGCTAAATCCCGCACTGAAGATTCGCACTCAATTGAAGGAAGCATGGCGGGCGCACGCGGCGGGATCCAGTGCCGATTGTGATGCTGCGATCCGTTCGGCTCTCGGGAGCGTAAGCCTCCCATCGAGTGACGAGTTTCTCCGGAAGTATCCGTCCCAAATGAGCGTCGGTCAGGCCCAACGAGTATTGATCGCAATGGCAGTGATGCATCGTCCGGCGCTGCTGATTGCCGATGAGGCTACCAGCGCGCTCGATGTGATCACGCAATCAGAGATTCTGGCGCTGTTTCGTGAACTCAATCGCAGCTTCGGGATGGCGATCCTGTATATTTCACACGATCTCGCCTCGGTGGCGGGAATCTGCGATCGAATTGCGATACTGCACGAAGGACAGATCGTGGAGACCGGAAGCACCGAGCAGGTCTTGAGCAATCCGCAACACGAATACACCCAGCGATTGATGGCGGCAATGCCGAAGATGCCGCAGCGAATGGCCGCGGGCAAAGCGGCCGCGATCTAGAATAAGTCCGCGTTCCCTTCCAGACATTGTGAGAACTCTATTTTCTTGCTGTGAGGATCGGCTCTGCACGGCTCCTGCGCACTAGCAATTCAGTTTCTTTAGACTGAAATCACATGGGTCCACCGTGGGACAAAGTGTCCCGGGAAGAAAGTGGAGATTGGTAGGATGGAGTTGAAGTTTTAAAAGGGCTGGAGATAAAGGTGAAAGATATAGAGGTGAAGAGAGCAACGTAGTAAAAAAAGAGAAAAATAGAAAAGGTGGAGAGGATAGATGAGAGGCTAGAAATGGGGGAGCTAATGCATAGGCAGGTGGGGATCAAGAAGATAGTGTAGGAGAAGAGAATAAAAAAAATGGTTTATGAAAAAGACGGGAATGGAAATAAGAGAAAGAGGGAGAGAAAAATACGAGAAGCAAGCTTCTATAAGGAGAAGTTAAGAGAGAGCAGATCAAACAAGGGCAAGTGACTGTGTCGAATCTACTGCTACGACGCGGCGGGACGGTCTTTTTAGAGCCGCACGACATCTCCAGAGAACTGGAAAAAGTAAATGTGGAAGAGATAGAGAATAGAGCTAAGAAGACGATAGATGGAGAGGGAACATAGAAGGCAGGGCTGCTGAGGTAAGGGTAAATAGAGGAGAAGAATATGAATAAACAAATAGGGCTGAAAGAGAGACAGGTATAATAAAAGGATGTGAAAGAGGAAGAATATGAGGGAAAAGAGACGGGAGAACTATAGATGAAGAAGTAGGGAAAGAAAGAGAGTAAAAAGAGAGACGAAAGAATGAAAGGGATAGATGAGGCACATCTACTGTAGGCATATAGGAATGCTAGAGGAAAAATGACGGGAAAGATGGAGGGTGAGATGAAGATAGCTGGGGAAATAGAGCACTAAAGAGATAGGTAGGAGGGGTAACATGGTAGAGGGCATATGACGGTGCGCAACGGCGATGTGCGGAGCTAGCGGCTCAATGCGAACGTGATGAAGCTAGCGCATTACAACGATCTCGGCGCCGCTAAGAATGAACTAACTCGTACAAGATAGATACGACTGATCTAGAGCTAGATCACGAGCGGATTACCAGCGAAGTGATCGATATCGACGGCTACGGAGTCGATCTAGATGGCTCAGGCAGTGTAAGCCTATCCGGCTCCGACGAACTGAATTATCAGGGTGTCGCGGAGATGTATCCAGCAGGGTTTGTGACGAATCTGTAGCGCGACTGGCTGGAGGTACGCTGAAAGGCGGAACCACGCCCACATGGGAGGGACACACTGGCTCAGAGTTCTCTAGCCAGGCTTCCCCATCTTCAATAGAACCAATCACTTACGTGACCCCGATTGGCTTCTCCCGTGCAACACACCGGGTGGGTACGAGCGCGATCTTTCCCCCACAGAAAGAAAGGGTGAGATTCATGGTGCACAAGCAGAAACTACGCAAGCCGAAGGGGCGCGGAGAACGACATAGCGCTGCCTGGGGTAAGCGTCTGGCCATTATGCTGCTTCTGGCGACGGGGATGGCGTTCGGCGCCAACCCACATGCCGAGAACACCGGGCGAATTGCTTCCGAGCTTTCCGACCTTCTAGACAAGGCCCATCAAGGAACAGCAAAGGGCCAAACGGTGAAGGTCATCGTGCAGTACCGGCAAGTGCCAACCGCAGCGCACTATGCTACGATGCGCGGCCGTGGCGGACGCCTGCAGGCGAAGCTGCACATGATTAAGAGCGCGGCCTTTACGATTCCGGTCAGCGCTTTGGCGGCCCTGGAGACCGATCCCGAGGTCATCTCCGTGACCATTGACCATCCGATGAATGTGATGGACGATCTGACCAACGATGCTACCGGGGTTCAGTCAGCCTGGACCGCCGGATACAACGGCGCGGGCGTCGGTGTCGCGGTAATCGATAGCGGCATCAACGATAGCCATCCCGACCTGCAGAATCCGGACGGGACATCGCGCGTGGTCTATCACCAGGACTTCACGGGAACTCCTACCACCAACTCCAACGGAGCGCAGTATGACCTCTACGGTCATGGCACGCACGTGGCCGGAGTCATCGGCGGCAACGGCTCCTTGTCTGGCGGCGAATACGCGGGCGTAGCCCCTGGAGTCAGTCTGATCGATTTGCGGGCCCTGGACGTGAACGGCTCGGGCACCGACAGCATGGTGATCGCGGCCATTCAACAAGCCATTGCCTTACAGAACACCTATAACATCCGAATCATTAACCTGTCGCTGGGCCGTGGAATCCCGGTGAGCTACACGCAGGATCCTCTTTGCCAGGCGGTTGAAGCAGCATGGCAGAGCGGGATCGTTGTGGTCGTAGCGGCGGGAAACTATGGACGCTTGGACGTGGGCGGTAACAACGGCTTTGGAACCGTCACCGCGCCGGGCAACGATCCCTTCGTGCTGACGGTCGGCGCGACCAAGAGCAACGGATCACCTTACCCGTCGGCTGAGACCAAAGCCAGCTTCAGCTCGAAGGGGCCCACAACTTACGATCACGTGGTGAAACCTGACATCATGGCGCCGGGCAATGCCATTGTTTCTCTGGCGGCGCCGGGAGCCTCACTGGAGGCTAGCTATCCGAGCGAACTGGTCACCGGTAGCGACGGCAACAGCGATTACTTCACTCTGAGCGGAACCAGCATGGCAACGCCCGCGGTTGCGGGCGCGGCAGCTTTGTTGCTGCAAGAACAAAGCACGCTGACTCCCGATCAAGTGAAGGCGCGGCTCATGAAGACGGCGTACAAAATGGGACTTAATTCTACGTCCGCCTGGGTGCCGCATCTGTCGAGGAATTTCACCGATTTCTACGACATGTTTTCCGTGGGATCGGGATTGCTGAATGTGCAGGCGGCGATCGCCAACCATGATCTGGCTCCGGCCACGGTCGGCTCCGCGCTTTCGCCGTCGGTGATCTACAACCCGCTGACGCGTACGGTTTCGTTGGTGGAAGGAAACGCGACCGTTGCCTCAACCTCGGTGGTCTGGGGATCCTCGGTAGTCTGGGGAGCTTCGGTGGTGTGGGGAGCTTCGACGGTAAACGGAACGTCTGTCGTCTGGGGCTGTTCTCTACCCTGGAACGACAACACACTCAGTGCTTTCAGCGTGGTGTGGGGAGCGAGCACGGGCCTGAACACTACAGCCACCAGCGTGGTCTGGGGTGCGTCGGTGTCCAGTACCAATAGCGCGTTTACCGATGCCGGTGATGACGAGCAATAGTAGCCGTGTGAATCCACGGAAAGGAGAATAATCATGAACAACACACGGCAAATCAAGACCTTCATCGGCGCAATGATCGCAGCCGCACTGATCACCGCAGGATATGCGGGATCAGTCAGCCACGGCTTGCACACTTACTTTGCCTTGGCTGTTCTGGTACTGGCGGCGGTGACCTCGCGGATGAAAGTGAAACTGCCGGGAATTAACGGCAACATGTCGGTCAACCTGCCATTCCTGCTGACGGCTGTAGTGAGCCTAAGCGCCGCCGAAGCAATCGTGATCACGTGCGTTTCCACAGCGGTGCAATGCTGGCCGCGAAAGAACGCGAAGTTCAATCCGCAGCAGATGGCATTCAACTTCAGCATGATGGCCTTTGCCAGTTGCCTGGCGAGCCTGATATTCCATGCCGAATGGTTGCGCGGGATGCACATGGGTTCCAGCACGCTGGGCCTGGTGCTGGCGACCGCAACCCTGTTCCTCGGACAGACGGCTCCGGTGGCCGCAATCGTGGCTGTGAGCGAGGGTAAGGCGGCCGGGCAAATCTGGTTGGGCCTGGCGCATCTGTCTTTCCCCTACTATGTGGTCAGCGCGGGAGTCACGACCATGGTCCAGGCCGTCAGTTCTCACCTAGGATGGGGACTGGCCCTCGCGGTCTTCCCGGTCATGTACGGAATCCACCGTTCGTACCGGTTGTACTTTGGACGGATGGTGCAGTCCCTGAGCCCGGAACCTACCGCTAAAGCGATGGGCGCCGGGGCATAAGCAGTTCGATAGAAGCCTGATTTATCGAAACGGTGGCGCGACTGATATAGGACGCGCCGCCGTTTTTTTTTTTGAGATTCGCGCGTCACGGAATTTCAGCCGGAGAATGAGCGTCCCTTGATGAATCTTTATGCTTCGGTTGATCTATCTGGTCTTTATACTGCTGCACGGTTCCGATGAAAAACTCCTCATACTTTCGTTTGCCGGAAGACCCTGTCTCTTCTCCGTTGATCTTGCCCCAAACCAGTCGGGCCTGGCCAGAGTCGGGGATGGACTCCACCCCGGCGCTCGAGTAAACGTTCGAGTAGAAAACGTAGGTGTCCCTGGCCCAACCGTATTGTTCCGGCGACGACGTTCTCAATAATCCAGAGGGCGGAATTTTAATTACGGTCTGGCCGCCTTCCGTCGGCAAAGGAGGCATGCCGGGGACCTCGAACTCCACGCGCACCCAGCCGCGGTAACCTTCAGGAATCAAAAATCGAAACGAGCGCGGCGCTGAATTTCTGCCGGTCGCGGCGAACCGCATTCCCAATCCAATCACGAGTATGAGCATCGCGATGCCCACGAAGATTCGAGTCGGCCGATTTGTGCGGCCGGGAAAAATCCAGCTGGGCCTTGCACTTTCTCCTTCGGGCTTTTGGCGAAAGCTGACAACTGCGGAATATACGGTCGCGAGGGCCAGCAACTATGGCGGCAAGGTAAGGCACTATCATTTGAATGTGGGACTAAGCACGGTCAGGCCGCAAGAACGAATGTTTTGACGTTGCGCCAACCGTCGCGCCCATGAATTGGGACACCGCAGCCGGCTTGGCCCATCGTGTTCGCACAATCTTTGCAATCGCCGGAGCGTAGAAGCTCCACATCACGAGACAGGCAAGAAGAGCCAACCGCGCCGCGGCGTGGGGCCGGAACAGGCTCACATAAGCTGCAATCAATAAGCAGAACGAGCCCAGCAATGAGAGCAGTTCCAACAGATTAACGGGAACTCCATACACGGCAAATGACAGCAAGGTATACACATGAAAGCCGGTAACCACGGCTGTTACGAAATAAAGGACGAAGGGCAACATAGCGAACACTCGCGACCAGAGCAGCGATTATTCTAACGATTTCTGCATTGGCAAGACATACAAGTAGTAGACCAGAATAAAAATAACAGCAACGAAGACGCCGATATAAAAGAGAAAGCAAAAGTCCGCGACGAGTCGTGAACGAGGATGCTCGATTTTTCCTGTTACTCCTTTTCATGAACTGCTTGCGATCGTTCACTTCGTGTCCCAACCGGCCAACGCTCAGGGCTGCACTCCAATCTCAAAGTTCAAAGTCGAGAGAGCCAGCCGATACTGGTATTGCGCGTTGACATACCCGATGGCAGCGTCGGTCTGCTGCAACTGCGCCTGACTCAGTTCGACGATCGAGCCCAGGCCAAGCTGATAACGCCCCTGCGCGAGATTCAAACTCAGGTCGGCCTCTTTTGCCAGTTCGGCAGCCACGCCAACCCGCTGAAATGCCGTATTCGCGGCCAGCCATGCCGTGCGAACATCGCGCACCACCTGATCACGCAAATCTCGAGTGTTCTGCGTCGCGGCTTGGGCTCGATATTTTGCTTCCGAAGCCTGAGCGCTGAACAGAAAACCATTGAAGATGGGAACGCTCATATTCACGCCAATGGCGCCGTACCAGCTGGAAATAAAATAGTTGGGGAAGCAGCCGCCAAGGCAGTCCGGCCTCACGGGAATCGCGCCTGCAACGCCGAGTGCGCTAATGGTAGGCAAGAGCTGGTCGCGCTGAGCGCGACGGAACTTTTCCGCTGCCTGTTGATCGTAGGTGAGCGCTTGCAGATCGGGGCGTTGCTGTATGGCGGTGTTGATCAGCACGTCGACATCTGGTGGCGGCGCGGGCAGTTGTGTGTTTTCTTCAGTCAGTTCGTAGCCGACCAGCTTGTCGAATCCAAGTACGGCCGTGAGCGCAGCCAGTGTGGAATCGACATTGTTCTGGGCGTCAAGCTGCAGCAGCTTCGCTTGCGAAAGATTGACGTTAGCGAAGGACAAATCCAAGCCTGATTTCAGCTTGCTCTTCGTCAGTTCGTCGATTTGATGTTGCACTGAGCCGCGAGTAGTAACGGTTTGTTGCGCGACTTTGAGCAGCGCCTGCGCCTGCAGCGCGTTGTAAAAGGCCTGGTCGGTGGCGAGAACTATATCTTCGGTAGTGGCCATCGCATTGGCGTTTTGCGCTTTTTCCAGGAGTTTTGAGTACGACACCAGGTTCGTGGTTCGGCCAAAATCGGTGATGAGCTGGCTCAGTGTCACTCCCGCCCCAGCATGTTCCAGCAGACGCGATGCCGTGAGCGCTCCAGCGCCAATGCGGCTGCCCTCGTTGGCATCGACTGCGGTTATGGCGCCGTTGAAACTGGGGAGTTCCGCCGCTCTGGTCTCGCGATAGACCTGATGTTGCGCTAGAGCAAGCAGACGCCCCACGCTGATGCGGGGATTGTTCTTGAGAGCCAGTTGCTCGGCTTCTGTCCGCGTTAAGCGCACCGTAACACCTGGCGCTTGCCCCGGCCCTGTAGCTTGCATAGTTCTTGGGTCAACCGACGAGTTCGTTTGAGATCCCATGTCACCTCGCACTCTCGCCACGAGTGCGACTTGCGCCTCCGGAGGAAGAACGATACCTGGCTTCCGGGTAAATTGTGGCTGCGGAGCCGAAGGCAGGTTATCGGTTCTCCCCGGTTTGTCGGAGGTTTGAGCCGAGCACGGCTGGGCCAGAAGTGTGCACAAGAGTAAGAGGACCTCGCATGGCAAAATATTGAACCTCGTCCTATATTGGTTCCTTCGACGAGCTTCACAAAGTGCCGTGTCCATCTTTGAGCAATTGCGGCGGCCAGGATGTTTCTGCTTCATGGCGTTGGCTCCATCGGCTGAGCTGTCGCGGCAGGCTGATTCCGCTTCTTCCCATACACCAATAGATAAGCCGCCGGCACGATGAAAATGGTGAGCACCACCGAAGAGGTCAAGCCTCCGATGATGGCCTTCGCCATGGGAGCGTATTGTTCAGCGCCAGTTCCCAATTTCAATGCCATGGGAATCATCCCGATGATGGTAGCCAGCGAGGTCATTAGAATGGGCCGCAGGCGCACGCGGCAGGCGTTAATGACCGCATCCGCGGGCGACATCCCCTGCCGCTCCAGATTGTGCGCAAAATCAACGATCAGAATGCTGTTCGAGTCGGCGATGCCGACCAGCATCAGCACTCCCATCAACGACATCACATTCAACGTGCTGCCCGTGAGCGGCAGGATGATCAACACGCCGACAAATCCCATAGGAATCGCCAGCATGATCAGGAAAGGATCAATGAAGGACTTGAATTGCGCGGTGAGGATCAGAAACAGCAAGAGGAAGGAAATCAGAAATCCGAAGGCAAAGCTTTTGAACGATGCCTCCATTCCCTGCACCATCCCTCGAAGATTCACGCGCACATCGCCAGGAATACTCGCCTTCGCCAGAATGTTGCGAATCGAACTGGTCACGCGCTGCAGGTCTTCTCCGCCGGGAGTTACATAGATGTCGACCGCCCGCTGAATCTGGTAGTGGTCGACCTCGGTTGGAGTCTGAACCTGCTTCACGCTGACCACGTTGTTGAGCACTGTGGTCGGCCGGCCTCCTCCGGCGCAAGACCATGCGGGCTGACCTTTTCCGGCCGCTTGTCCGGGACCGCAGTTCAAGTCTCCGCTCGCGTTTGGATTTCGCAAGGGAATCTGGCCGAGATCGGCCATATTGTGAATGGCCGCCTGGCCCTTCTCGAAAAACTGCACCGTCAGGTAATAATCGTTGCCGCTTTTGCGATCGACCCAGTAATTCGGCGCGATCATGTAATTTGAGTTGAGCGCGGTGATCACGTTATCGACGACATCTTTCTGCGTCAGTCCCAGTTCTCCCGCATGCACGCGATCCACATCCAAGCGAAGAGCCGGATAGTTCATGTCTTGCGGAACATACACCTGGCCGACGCCGTGTATCTGTCGAATCTGGGAGGCCAGGTTTTCGGCGATGCCATGAATTTCCTCCAGATTAGGACTGCTCACCTGCACATCGATCGGAGCGGGCATGCCCGTATTCAAAATGGCGTCGACCATCGAGCCGCTGGAAAAGAAAGTCCGAATATCGGGAAACTGCTTGGCTATCCGCTCCTGCACCCGGTCCATATATTCGAAGCTGCTCAGGTGGTGCGACCCGTTCAACTGCACTTGAATCGTCGCGGTATACGGACCGGAATTCGTGGTGTAGAGCGAAGAGAAATCTGGAACTACTCCGATGTTGGAAACAATCCTTCGCAAGTCGCCGCCTGCGATGGTGTTCCGAATCAGGTCCTCAACCTTTGCGATGTATTGGTCCGTCACCTCGATGCGAGTACCTGTAGGGACTTTCACGTTGATGGTGAACTGCCCGGCATCGGTCTTGGGGAAAAACGCAAGTCCGAGCAGCGGATAGATTGCCAGGCTGGCCAGGAATACGCCGCTCAAAATCGCAACCGTGAGTCCGGGGCGCTGAACAGCCCGTCTCACCCAGCGCTCGTAATAGTCCAGGATCTTGTTGAACATCCGGTTGAAGCGAGCGTTGAATCGTTCCATCCAGGAGTGACCGGCACTCGCGGTCCGTTCAATTTCATATTCCTTGTGCTGAGGTTCCGCATGGTGTGGCACGGCCTTCAGGAAGCGTGAGCAGAATAATGGAATCACGGTCATCGCGACTACGAACGAAGCCAGCAGCGAAAGGCAGAACGCCAGAGCTAAAGCGGAAAACAGAAACTTGGCGACGCCGTAGAGAAAAACGACCGGAAAGAAATCGACTACATCTACCAGCGTGGCCGCCAGCACCGCCAGACTCACTTCCGAGCCGCCGACTTCGGCGGCAATCATGGGCGCGGCTCCCATCTCGAGGTGACGATAAATATTCTCCAGCGAGATGACCGAGTTGTCGATTACGCGCGAGAAAGCGAGCGCCATGCCGCCCAGAATCATGGTGTTGATGGTTCCGCCCATCAGGGCCAACACCACGAACGCGGCCAGCGCCGAGAGGGGAATCGAGAGCAGCACGGCCGAAGTGGCGCGGAAGCTTCCCAGAAAAATCAGAATCATCAAGCTGGTGAGGATCAGTCCCAGGAATCCTTCGTGCAAGACGGTGTCGATGGCTTCTTTGACGTAGACCGACTGGTCGAAGACAATGCTGGTCTTCATCTGCTGAGGAATGCCGTAAAGGTGCTTGATGAGTTCGCGAACCCCGTCCACCACTGCGATGGTGTTGGTGTCGCCGCCCTGCTTCATGATGGGAATGTAGGCGGATTTCTGGCCGTCGATGCGGACGATGTTGGTTTGTATTCCGTGCGCGTCCTCAGCCTTTCCCACGTCGTTCACCGTAACCCAGGAATGCCCGTTCACCTTGAGCGGAACTTCGCCCAACTCCTTCATGCTGTCGACCAGGCTATTGGAGTAGACAAAATAGTCGTACGGCCCTATCTTCACGTCGCCGGCGGGCAGAATGAGGTTCGAGTTATTGATCGCACCCACCACATCCATCAGGCTGAGCTGGCGCGACGACAACTTATACGGGTCGACATAGACCATGATCTGGCGGTAGGTTCCGCCAAACACGCCCGGAATCTCCGCTCCGGGCACAACCGCGATCTGGTTGCGAATCTGGAACTGTGCGTAGTCGTGAAGCTGCGGTTTGATTGAGACCCTCACCTTTCACGGTCACCAGCGCGACGGGCAAGCTGGAGGCGTCAAATTTCAGGACCACCGGAGGTAGAGTTCCGGGCGGCAGGCGTTTCAAGTCGGCCAACGCCAGATTGGATAACTCGGTCACATCGGCATCCGGGCTCGTGCCCGGCTGGAAATACACTTTGATGATGCTCACTCCCAGCAAAGAGCGAGACTCCATGTGATCGACGCCGGAGGCCAGGGTAAAGAAACGCTCCAGCGGATCGGTGATGTCGGTTTCGACGTCCTCGGGAGGCATGCCGGAATAAAACGTCGCCACCACCACCTCCGGCAAATTGATCGGAGGAAACAGATCGACCGGCATGCGCGCCAGACTGGTCACGCCGATCACCAGCAGCACCAGGCAGATGACGATAATGAAATACGGATTGCGAATTGAAAACCCTGCCATAAACCTATCCAATTCTGTGAATTGCGAAGACGTTCATCCGTTTTGCCGAATTGTTTTTCCCTACTGTGAATTTCCCTCGTGGTACTCCGGCACCGCGACCGTTTGCGCGCGAACCTTCTCTCCGGCTTTCAGACCGCTAAGATCACTCACCACGACCTCTTCCCCTTCGTTTATCCCGGAAACGATTTCCGCATCGCTGCTCGTTTGAATTCCGACTTGCACCGTGCGTTCGTCCAGCACTCCGTCTGAATTGACCACAAACACGGTGGTTTTCTCGCCTTCGTGACTCAACGCCTGCACCGGCACCGATGGAATATTCTGCTTTTCATCGAGTTGAAGATTAGCGTCTGCGTAGAGTCCTGGCAGCAACAAACCGTGCGGATTTGGAACGTCAACCTCGGTGTGCATGGTTCGTGTATCGGATTGCACGTCTACCGAGAATCGCGCAACCTTGCCGGGGAATGTCCGATTGAGCGAGGGCACGTGAACGTCCACGGTATCGCCCACGCGGATGTATTGAACGTAAGCTTCCGGAACCGGGATCACGAGCCGGAACAGATCATCCTGCGAAAGCTTCACGATGGGAATCGCCTGCGTACTCGAATTGGTCCCGGCCTGAACCAGCGTTCCGAGGTTCGCGTATCGCTGGGTGACCACGCCCGTAAACGGCGCGGTAATTCTGGAATAATCAAAGAGGCTCTGATCGTGAGCGAGTTTCGCTTTGGCGACGGACAACTGGCTCTGGGCAGCCTCCAGGGCTGCCTGGCCCGCGTCGACTTGTGAGGACGCCGCGAGATCTTTTCCCTGCGCATCATCCACTTCCTGCTGCGCCACGATGCCGGGCTGACTTTGAAAAACGGAGTTCAAGCGCGTGTATTGAAGATGCAGCGCCTTGTACTGCGCTTCATAGCGCTCCAGTTCGTGCTGTGCCCTCGTTACCTGATTGGCGGCATTCTTGATTTCTGCCTGATCTTCCTGCAGTTGGGCCTCTAACTCCGGAATCTCAAGAATGGCCATCACCTGGCCCACCTTCACGTGCGTTCCGTAGTCGACCAGTAGTTTTTTGACATAGCCGGATTCTTTCGCGTAGACGTCAATCTCTTGAAACGGCACCAACTCGGAAGAAAGAGTAATGTGCCGGCCAAGCGACTTTTTCACCACCTTGGTGACTCCGACGCTGATGGTTGGTCCGCCAGCTTGCACCTGACCAGAGCGGTCGCCCGAACAAGAAGACAAACTGATTGCAAGCGCGATAATGAGGGCCGCAAACGAAAGCGAATTCGTTGCCGTAAGCCTTTGGGTTCGCGTGATGGAGCTAGTGCGGTCTTGAGTCATCGTGCCTTCTTTGGATTGTTTCGCGGACGCCATTCTCCGTTACACTTTCTTCTTCATAACCTCACTCAGCTTCGCCACTGAAAACGCGCTGGACCGGCAAAAGTCGATGACGTTCTGCTCAGCCCTTTGTATTTCCGTCGCAACCGCTGGAATCGCCGTCGCAATCTCCGCCGGGATTGCGAGTACGCCGTGACGGTCGCCATGCAGCAGTTCTCCGGGACGAACCTCCATCCCTCCCACGGTGATCGCAGCGCCCACATCGAAAATGTGGGCATAGGCATGCGACACGGCGACGCTTCCGGCGAACAACTGAATCCCGATCGCGCGAACTGAAGGCAGCTCTCGCACTGCGCCGTTGGTCACATAGCCGATGCAGCCCAGCGCCTTGAGGATTGCGGAGTGCATATCTCCTACAAAAGCTCCGCGCCCCGGCGGATTATCCTTGTCTTCCAACACCAGAATGCGCGGCGCGGGAATTTCAAGAATGCTGTTCCAGAAATCGCCACGGTCGCGGAAGCTGCTGCCAACCATGGGGGGCTGGCCGCTGCGCAGTCGCGCCGTCGCCGCATAGCCCACCATCGGAGGCGCATCTTCAAACATGCAATGGATGCTGGCATTGGTGAATCCCGTGTTGTGCAGTCGAACGTTAAAAGTTTCGACCGCGTTCGCGACCATACAGGTATCGAACTGCCGAAGAGCATCCAACTCTTCCTCAGTCAACACAGGTGCCAGCGCCATGTACGATTCCTCTCAGAATCCGATTTTCATTGAAGGCCGACAAGTAATCCTCACTAAGCGACTCGATCGTCGAGCTAAAACTTTAGACCCATTTTCAACGCGATATAGAGCCTTAGTTGTACGCAACAGATTGCCTTCGAAGGCAAGTTTCCGGGGCGCTGGTCGATCGAGCGCTCCACTTTCACACCAGCCGCACGGAATTCCCCCTGAGTCTCATTCCCATCAATGAGGCAAAGCTCTATTGATGGCAACAGCCAGGGCAACAATATTTACAAAGAAGACGGAGAAAAGGTCAGCAGAAAGGAGGCGGGCGATTGTACAGACTGGTGTCGAGCAGAACCGTGGGTATTGGAGGCCCAGCTGGGGCAATGCGGGGATAAGAAGTTGGCGCTTGCAGGGCGCCGTCTTGCATCACCTGAGGCATCCAGTTGGCCGCATTCTTGGTCAGCCGCTGCCGGCTTTGCTCGGGAGATGAATGTTTGTGCAGGGTTCTTACTGAATACGAAGAATTCCGAACGGAACAGTACCGAGTAGCAACGCTCACAGCAAGGGCGGTCACGGCCAGGAAAATGACGATCGCACACCAGTTCCTGCGCCATGTGCCTTCGAAATTTGTGAGACGTTGCATTCCAGACTTACGAAACTATCTTATTTCGTATACATATTTCGTAACACATAGAGTCGCGTAGAAGCAAGCGGACGAGGCGTAACCTCAGTAATCCCTCCTATTTTGATACACAGGGCGTTCGCTTGGTTGCACGAATCCGAACGTGTAATTGCCGCAAACCGTCGGTTTGGCAGAGGCGTTGTCGTATTACTGGAATTTTCCCGAGAGCAACATCCGACAAATTCGAAAACTAGCGAAGCACTGAGGAGGTCCAAAATTCGCATCGCTGGAACTGATAGCATGGACCTTCACTCGACGCTGTGCTCTCAGCGCTCCAGTTCGGCATTCTCTTTCTCGCTCTTCCGCTTCTAGCGCAGAGTAACGCCGGAGAACTTCGCCTCAAAATTACCGGCCCCGACGGTCTTCCCGTTGGAGCTTCCATCGAGCTCTCTAGTGACGCAATCCAGTTTCATCGCTCGTTTTCCGCCGACGACTCCGGAGATCTCATCATCCGCAATCTTCCGTTCGGTCGCTACCGTCTTCGGGTCCAGCGCGAGTCTTTTTCTACTTACGATGGACTGATCGAAATCCATTCTGCCCTTCTCACCGAGTATGTGGTCAAACTCAATATCGCAGCCCTGAGCACGGCGGTGAACGTCACAGCCGAAACCACGCTGATCGATCCCGAACGCACCACCACCATCAACCATCTCGACTCGAAAGCTATAGCCGATCGCGCTGCATCGCTGCCTGGCCGTTCCCTTCCGGATCTCATCAACTCGCAGCCCGGCTGGCTCTATGAAGGCAATGCTGTTCTCCATCCTCGTGGCTCGGAGTATCAAACTCAATTCGTGGTCGACGGTATTCCGCTGACCGACAATCGCTCGCCCAGCTTCGGTCCCGAAATCGAAGCCGACGACGTTGACTCCCTCACCATTTACACCGGCGGTATCCCCGCGGAATACGGACGCAAGATGGGCGGCGTGATCGAGGTCAACACGCTTCGCGACGCCCGGCCTGGTCTGCACGGCCAGGTCGTTCTTTCCGGCGGCAGCTTTGACACTGCCGGCGCCTTTGCCAGCGCCGAGGAATCCTGGGGCCGCAACACCGTCGGCGCCAGCGCCTCCGGCAACCTGACGGCCCGCTACCTCAATCCCGTTGTCCCGGAGAACTACACCAACCGGGGCACAACCGCGGACTTCTCTTTAAGTTTTGACCGCGACATCAGTGCCGCGGATCGGCTCACGCTCAGTGTCCGCCACGAGCTCGCCCGCTACGAAATTCCCAACCAGCAGCTCCAGCAGTTCCCGCAACTCCGGAATCCGCCAGGCACAACTCCCCAACTCCAGACCGCTGGCAATTTCGAGACCATGGGTATCGCTTCTTACCAGCACATCTTTTCGCCCAACGTTCTGACCAACATTCGGGGAATGGTCCGCGACAACTCAGACGATCTCAACTCCAACAATGGCGCTTGGCCCATTGCCGCTTTTCTGCACAACGATTTCAAAGAGGGATATTTCAACGCCGACCTCTCCATCCATCACGGTCGCCATGAATGGAAAGCAGGCATCGAATCCGATAATCTTTTCCTTCACGAAAATTTCAGCGACATGATTACCGCAAATCCCAATAATTCCGACTACCCGTTCGACCCCGGTACTCCCGCCACTTTCTTGTTCGCTGGTAACCGTCCCGATCTCGAACAATCAGCTTTCGTTCGGGATCTTATTCACCTCGGCAAATGGACCGTCAATGCCGGCCTGCGCTGGGACCATTACCAGTTGGTTGTTAATCAAAATGCCCTAAGCCCGCGCATTTCTGTCGCACGTTATTTTTCGTCGGCCAATTTGGTAGTACACGCCTCGTACGATCGCGTGTTTCAGACGCCTTCATTCGAAAATATTCTTCTCGCCAGTTCGCCGCAGGTTACCGTGCTCAACCCCAACGTCCTGCGCCTGCCGGTAGAACCTTCTCACGGGAACTACTTCGAATTCGGCGCCACTAAGAGCTTTCTCAACCAGCTCCGCGTTGATGGAAACTACTTCCGCCGCTATTTAAATAATTTTGCCGATGACGACCAAATCCTCAACACCGCGGTCAGCTTTCCAATAGCGTTCCGCAAAGCGGTCATTTACGGCGCCGAAGGCAAAATTGAATTGCCAAACTGGAATCGCTTTTCCGGTTTCGTCAGCTATTCGTACATAGTGGGGAACGCCTGGTTTCCCGTAACCGGAGGACTGTTCGTGGGAGACGATGCCGTCAATGCCATCATCCAACTGCGCGGCCACTTCCCCGACTCGCAAGACCAGCGGCACACGATGCGCGCCCGCATTCGCTATCAGCTAACCTCGCGGGTGTGGTTTGCAGGTGGAACGGAATACGGCAGTGGCCTGCCCTTCGAATTCACAGGAACCTACGGCCAGGCCCTAGCCGAATACGGCCAGCAGATGGTCAACCGTATAAATTTCACCGACGGACGAATCAAATCCACCCTATCTGTGAATATATCTGCCGGCGCCGAACTCTACAAAAAAGAAGCGCGCTCCCTGCGCCTGCAAGCCGATGTCGAAAACCTGAATAATCGCCTTAACGTCCTGGACTTCGCGGCACTCTTCTCCGGCACGGCCCTCGCCCCGCCCAGAAGCTATTTCCTCCGCTTGGGTGCTACGTTCTAATCGTGGCGTGAACAACCTATTAGCTATACGGAGACTAGCCGATTCGCACCTGCGAGCCGCGTCGAATTAAAACAACTGGATGGACGGAAGAGCGACGTGGGCGTCACGTGCAATAAGTGGCATCTGCGACGTTTCGCGCAACGTCATTCGACATTTTTGTGGCCAGGGAATTGTATTGGTCATTCGCGCACTCTGCATCGCCAGTGCACGGATAATGATCAGGCGAGAGATTTTGGCCTCTTCTTCGGCAGTTCCTAACTCATCTGGCTCAGAGCCTGGCGGATCTGACCCGCTGCGGGATAGTTTGGGTTGAGTTGCAGCGCCCGTTGCAGCTGTTTTCGCGAAGCGTCTTTATTGTTTTGTTTCTGATACACCATGCCCAAGTGATAGTGATACGTGGGATTGTCGGGAGCCTTCTCTAGAGCTTCTTGCAACAGGGGAACTGCTAGGCCATATAGTCCCTTCTGGTAATACACCCAAGCCAGAGTGTCGGCGGCGCTCGGTAGAATCCGGCATTTTTTGGCGGGCGATTTGCGCGAGGGCCAGGGCCGCGTTGAGGTCTTCTCCATTTTGCAGCATGAGGTACGCCAGATTGTTTGCCGCCGGCGCGTAGTTGGGTTCGATCTCCAGCGCCTTGCGGTAGACTTCCTCCGCTTTTCGGTTGTTGCCTCGCAGTTCTTCCATGGTTCCGGCAAAAAAGTAAGCAGCCACTTGTTTTGGATTGTTCGCTATCGACTGGTACGCGGTTGCAAGAGCCTTGTCCCCTTCCCCATCAGCCATTTCCACCTTGGAAAGCAACACAACAGCGTCCTGATTGGACGGGTTGAGCTGGACGGCTTTTCCAAGGGATGCTTCCGCTTCTGTCAGATCCTGGTTCGCGACCTGCAGACCACCGAGTAGCGTGTAAACAGCGTCGCTGTTTGGCACTTTCGTCGCCTGCGCCTGAACGCGCGCAATCGCTTTCGCGAGTTGCTTTTGGCTCGTCAGAATATTCACGATCCCAGCCAGCGACTGGAATTCGTTCGCATTCCGATCGAGTGCCTGTTCGTAGTATTTCTCGGCTTCCTCATTCCGGCCCTGCCCGCGTAAGAACGTTCCCATCGCGCCGTAAGCTGTCGAACTCCGGGGAGCTACTTGGATCGCCTTGTTCAGATCGGCTTCTGCCGCGGCTGTTTGCTTCGCCCGAGCTTCACTGTCCGCGCGCATCAGGTAGCCACGAGGATCCGAGGGATTACTCCGAATGAACTGCTCGGATGTACTGCGGAGAAGTCCTACGTCATTCTTTTCTCGCGCGATTTGCGCCAACTCCAACTGCACCTCGCTCATTTGGGGGGCGAGTTTCGCGGCTTCAAACCATTCCTGCCGGGCGCGCTCCGCACTTCCGGTATTTTTCAGCGCTATGCCGAACTGATAACGACCATAGGCGTTCTGTGGTGCGTCCTTCAGGGCATCTTCGAGGATGCGGGCAGCCTGAGTCATACTTCCCTTCCGAGTTTAGAATCGTCCCTCGAATGATCTGTGCTCCGGTGTCCTTCGGATAGGCCTTAAGAATTGCATCATTCAGTTGGCTGGCTTCGTCCATCCGATTGTTCGACAGCAATAGCCGGATATAGTCCTCTCGGGTTCGCAGATCGTCAGGATGCTGTTTTGAAATCGTGGCGAATTCTGCCAGCGCTTTAGCCGCCGCACCGATGTTGTTGTAGAACTCGCCCAGAACGCGATAGTTATCGCCTTCGTGTCCGAGATCCTTTTTGGCCTGAACCATCACCTGTTCCGCTTCATCGGTGCGCTGCTGCGAGAAATACAACATCGCCAGGCTCTTGCGCAGCTCGACCCTCTTCGGATCCACTCGAGTGGCATTTCGCATTTGGGTTTCGGCATCGGTCCATCGCCCCGTACTTTCGTAGACAGCAGCGAGTGCTTCGATGGCTGGAACGAACTTGGGATCGAACTGCAGACCCTTTTGGAAGCTGCTCTCGGCTGCCTGTAGATTGCCTGCACCATTTTGCAGAGTGCCCAACTGCACGTACAACTGAGCGCGATGCGGATCAAGAGCAAGAGCCTGTTGTATTTGCTGCAGGGCCAAATCGGACTTGCCTTGTATCCGGTACAGTTCGGAGAAGAGTAGATGCGCGTCCGGGCCGTTCGGGTCGTCTTGCAGCATTTTTTCGGCGAGAGAGTGAGCCTGATCGTACTTGTGGCTGGCGATGAGTATCAGCCCCAAATCCAGAGAGGCTTTTCGATTTCCGGGATCAAGCTCCACCGTGCGCTGTAATTCGCGGTAAGCGTCGGGAAAGCGCTGCATCTTCAGATAACATTCGGCTAACTGAGAGTGAGCGGGAACGAAATTCGGATCCACTTGCAACGCATTCGAGAACTCGACGACGGCCGCCGGAAATTCTTCCTTGGCGAAGTAACGGTTCCCGCTTTCGAGGAATTTCTGTTTCCTGACGTTCGGATCGCGCTCACAGCCGAGAAAACCGCCGATCAGGCAACTGATCAGTAGATAAACGAGAACACGACGGCAGGACAAATAAAGGGTTGAAGATCAGGATACGCCTAAGATCGATTTGGGGGGCGTCACGAATTCAAAGGGACCGACATCAATTACAAAAAGAGCCTGACTTGTTGTCAGGCTCGAGGGAAAATCAGGTCGCACGCATCACAAATCGACGGTCGCACGCTAACTCTTAGTTGGGTGTCGCAGTGCCCGGCTTCGCCACGCGAAGCCTAATCCTACTGCCAGCGTCGAAACATAGAGGAATGCCACTGAGGGCTCAGGCATTGAGGTTGGTGTCCCCCAGTTGGTGATGGCGTATACGTTGCCGGTGGTGCTACCGGCAGGATTGCCAGAACCCATGAAATCCCAACTGCTCATTAAACCGCAACTGGAGCAAGTAATATCGAAAGTGAACGTCAAGGACTGACCCTGCGTTAGATTTGGACCGACACCAGTTTCCTGAACGCAGAACGCATCGCTGATGCTCCCGTTACAATTGCCGTTCCCATTGTTCGTTTTCCCGGAAGAAGCCTGATAATCTCCCGTATACGTGCCTCCGAAAGTTCCGTCGGCATTGGTGAGGGTAACAGCCGGAGTCGTCGGCGACGAGACGGCATTGCCGTTACTAAATGGCGTGAGTGACCAGTTATACGGATTGGCATTAGGTCCGCTGTTGTTTGTAACGGTGTATATGACCTGATACGTACTGCTCGTACCAACTTGGGTGATGGACGCTGTGAAGCTGTAGCCGTTGCATTTGGCGCAGCCTGAGACCGATTCGCCATCGGCGTAGGCTAGATGCGAGGAAAAACAAAGTGCCAGCGCCACCGCCATTACCATCAGGAAGGACCGCGAAATGGGTCGCATATTTGCTTGCTCTTTCTCGGGGGAGAAGAACGCGCCGCAGGCCGCACTTGATACTTTCCTACACCGCACCCAGCCCTAGTCTAGCCCGCATCCTATATCTGTCAAGAATGATAATATTTGCAGTAGGTTGCAAGCGGTTGCAACCTTCCTCCTCGAACGAAAGGCAAGAATTCAGGGTTTCATAACGCCAATGGCTCGCCAAATTTCTCTCTGTACTTAGGTCGGGCTCCTAAATGCGTGATGCTTTCTCCGAGGTTCGACCGACGGCAGGGACTGCCATACTGATTGGGTCTCTTGTTCCTATCATCTCGTTTATTTTCAATAGGTTAATAACCGAAAGTAATGCCAGCAGTCCCAGGACGTAAAACACAATGCCTCCCGACTGATGGAGCCAGCTATGCAAAAAACTCCTGCTGACGTACACCGTTAGCAGAGAAATTGTGACAATGCGAAGCCCGTTTTTGAGGATCACGATGGGAATCACTGAAAGGATTAGCACCGATTTTCTCCATACAGACCTCAAAACAAATTCGGCGACGAGCAGGGTCGTAATCAGCAGGATCACACTCGATCGAATTCCACTGCACTCTTTGGCCACTTCCAAGTCGAGCGACGGGACATGGAAAACCAGTCCCTCGCGCATAACCGGCACCCGTAGGGTCTTGAACAGCCAAAATGCGACAAACGCCGAGCCCTGCTGCAGCAGTGCAATCGCCCGTCCGATGAGAAAATCCGAGATTGGGATCAGTAGCAGCAGAAACAACAGCGGAAATCTCGCGGCCCGAAATGCCGGCAGGCCGTAGCAGAAGACAAATCCGGAGATCCACAAGACGACCAATGCCAGCACGTGCAACCAGAGATACTCTTCCCCGGTGTTGAAACGCGCGTTCAACGCCGCCAGGAGACCCAAGATCGCTCCCGCGAGAAACAAGCTCACACCAGGAACAAAGTCCCAGCGCACGTTTGAGAAGATCTCGTGCCGTTTTCGATAGATGAGATATGCACTGATGGGAACGATCAAAAAGATGTGGGAATCATAGTCGTGTGTGAACGCTAAACGAACCAGACTTCGCAGGGGACCCCAAAATAGAAGAGATGTAGCCAGCGCAAACGACAGGAAATACAAGTGTCGTCGAAGAAGGTTGTTCCCCTGATCAAGCACGAGCACCAGTTTAACTCTTTGGCCCCTCTCATTATCAGTTACCTTCATTCGCGAGAAAAGAGAGCTGACAATAGTTCCCGAGACATCCCGCAAACGGCACTCCTTTTGGCTACGCCACGACCGTTGTCAATTCGAGTAACGAAGAAAGCGGCTACTCGAACACCGCTTTCAACGTTCAAATTGTTTGCGCCGTAAGTCGAAATCTGTGTTCTAGGACGCACACGCCTGGAAGGGAGGTTGGAATCTTAAGTGTATCCATCGTGGAGGGCGGTGCTTGAGCCTTTCCTGTTAAAACACCGTTTCGCGCAGAAGTTGCAGCAGGTAGGCGCCATAACTGTTATTCTTCATCGAATTTCCAATTCGTTCCACCTGCTCTGCGGTGATGTAACCAGAGCGATAGGCGATCTCTTCCGGACAAGCCACCATCAGCCCTTGCCTTTTTTCGATGGCCTGAATATAGAGCGAAGCTTCCATTAGCGCCTCATGCGTCCCCGTATCTAGCCAGGCCATTCCGCGCCCCATCACAACTACTTCGAGTTGCCCCTTCTTCAAATACTCCTTGTTGACGTCGGTGATTTCCAGTTCGCCACGAGCGCTTGGCTTGAGCAACTTCGCAATCTTCAGCACTTGATTGTCATAAAAATAGAGGCCCGTTATGGCATACCGCGATTTTGGAAGCTTCGGTTTCTCTTCGATGCTGAGTGCTCGCCCCTTGTCATCAAATTCGACTACGCCGTATCGTTCCGGATCGTGCACGCGATACGCGAACACACGCGCTCCATGATTCTTCATCGCTGCTTTCCGCAGATCCATGACGAAATCGTGTCCATAGAAGATATTGTCCCCGAGTACCAAGGCGCACGCACTGTTCCCCAGAAACGACTCGCCCAGAAGGAAGGCCTGCGCGATACCCTCCGGCTTGGCTTGTACCTGATACTGCAACTGGATCCCATACTGGCTACCGTCGCCCAGCAGCGCTTGAAACTTGGGCGTGTCATCGGGCGTGGAAATCACCAAGATGTCACGAATTCCCGCCAGCATGAACGTGCAGAGCGGGTAGTAAACCATTGGTTTGTTGTAAACCGGCAGCAAGCTTTTCCCCATTGCCTGCGTTACCGGATAGAGACGCGTACCAGATCCTCCAGCGAGGATGATGCCTTTATATTGGGTAGTTTCTTTCATAATCCTAACTGTCCACTTCGCACCCTCCTGTCGCATGACCAACTACGTCGAATAGTGCGTTACTGTCGGTAAGTTCCACTGGTCACCTCACGGATCCAATCTTCATTCTCAAGATACCAGCGAACCGTTTTCCGAACACCACTCTCGAACGTTTCCTTTGGCCGCCAACCCAGTTCACTTTCGATCTTTCAGCCTCCACTAGGGAGACTCTGAATAAGGTCTCCCTTTCCACAGGAATATAGAGTAAGTTGCCGCCAGATGAGATCGACAAACAAACAACAAAGGACTCTGGCGACGATGAATGGTTTTGAGCGGTACACAAAAAAGACACGACGAGAGGTGTTTCTGGAAGAGATGGAACAGGTTGTCCCGTGGCGCGAGCTGTGCGCGCTGATTGAGCCACACTATCCGAAACCGGGGAACGGGCGGCCACCGGTGGGAGTGGAACGTATGCTGCGTATGTATTTCTTGCAGCAGTGGTTCAATTTGTCGGACCCGGCGGTGGAAGAGGCCCTGTATGACTCGCCGGTGATGAGGCAGTTCGTGGGGATCGATTTAGGGCAGGAGCCGGCGCCGGACGAAACCACGGTGTGCAAGTTTCGGCACTTGCTGGAAGAACACAAACTTGGGGAAAAGATCCTGGGGGCGGTGAATCTGCATTTGCAAGCCCGCGGAGTGCGCATCACCACCGGCACGATCGTGGACGCAACCATCCTGCACGCGCCTTCGTCGACTAAGAACCGAGAGCAGCAGCGCGATCCGGAGATGCACCAGACCAAGAAAGGCAATCAGTGGTACTTCGGGATGAAGGCCCATGTAGGAGTGGACAGCAAGACCAAGATCATCCACACGGCGGTGGCCACGGCGGCCAATGTTGCGGACTCGACGGTGCTGGCGGATCTGCTGCATGGGGAAGAAACCCGGGTATGGGGTGACCAGGCCTATCGTGGACAAACCGAAGTGATCCGGGAGTGCGCCCCCCTGGCGCAGGACCACACTCACCGTCGCTATCGCTATAAGAACGGGATTGACGAACAAGAGCGGGCGAAGAATCGGACGAAATCAAGCGTGCGGTCAAAGGTGGAGCACCCGTTTCAAGTCATGAAGCTGAAATTCGGATTTGTGAAGGTGCGTTACCGAGGACTGAAGAAGAACGCGCATCAGCTGTTTGTCATTTGTGGGTTGGTCAATTTATTTCTCAGCCGAAAGAAGCTGCTGTTGGCGACCAGCGCATAACTGGAAGATGCCGCTTCGCGCTGCGGTGAACGAAGGCGAAGGCAAGAAACCTGAGGTAGAGCCGAGCTTCACCGACCTGCTATTTCCTGAGGTACTACATTTCAGGGATCAGAAACGTACTTGTTCAGAGAGTCCCTAGGTTGTCCAGACATCTCGTGCCAGCATAGCTATGAAGTTTATCCGCTCGCATTTACTGCACTCTGCGTTCTGCTTGGCGACATTCTGTTTTTTGCTCCGGTACAAGCAGTACCTCACAGCTTTGCTTTCGGGATTAGCTGTAGGAACTCGCATTCCAAGAGAGAACTTGTGATGCCCAACTGTCTATGTAGGACAAGTTTGCAATGTCGGAAGGCCTGCCGCCCGGCAAAAGGGGAAGGGTGGGACCGGGCTCGACCCCAGACGGAAGGTTTCCATCTATTTCGGGGTATTTCTGCCGACCGCCGGTTCGAACCAAGATTCTCCTGCCGACGGCGCCGGTTGGTTGAAAGGCGACCGCGACGATGAGCACAAATCCCCAGACAACGATTTGAGGGTGCAATTCTTTGACTCCCAAGCCTCCTATACCCGTAATGGTGCGTTCTTCACCTGCAGAGCGTCCGTGCCTAACGTCTCGCTCGGGTTTGAGTCACAGAGTTTTCAAGTTCCGCTTGAGAACCTTGCCGGCGCTATTTTTGGGGAGAGATTGCAAGACAACGATTTCTCTCGGCACAAGTTGCGGAGGCAGTTGCCGTTTGCAAAAAAGACGGACGCTCTCTTTTAGCTCGCCGCTGCGATCAGGTAGGCGGGGCACAACGAATGCCTTCACCGCTTCCCCGAGCATCTCGTCTGGAACTCCAATGACAGCGGCCTCGAGCAAAACGTCGCATCGCAAAAGCTCATCCTCGATGTGCTGGCAACTGATGCGTTTTCCACCACATTTCAAGAAATCCCTGGCACGATCCACGATGTAAATAAAGCCGTCTTCATCCACCGTCGCGAGGTCTCCGGTATACAGTTTGCCGCCACGAAAACACCTCACTGTTTCCTCGATTGCCCGCCAATAACCGCGCGCGACGTTCTTCCCTTCGGCAACGATCTCGCCTACCTCCCCTGGCTGTACTTCTGATCCTGACTCCTTCAACACGTGAAGCGTGACACCTGGCATTCCTTTCCCGATTGATCCCAGTTTCCTGTCTAAGAATTTCGGCGGAAGATAAGAGAGCCGTGCTGTGGCTTCTGTTTGTCCATACATGACAAAGATCTCGGTGGCTGGGAGCGCCTCTTGAAGTTCGCGAATAAAGGCTGGTGCCAAGTGCCCTCCCGCTTGTTGAACGTAGCGCAAATTGGGGAATTGTTTCTTGCGCAGGCTTGTGGAGCGTAGCAATATTTGGAAATGGCTAGGAACCCCCGCAAAACCTGTGCATTCCGTGTCGACCATTTGCTGCAAAACAGCTTCAGGGTACATAAAACGTGAATCAACTACCAGAGTTCCACCGACCCTCAAATGAGTATGAAGGAGTGACGTGCCGAAACAATAGTGAAAGGGTAAGACGGTCATGATCCGGTCGTTTTCTGTCAATCCGAGATATTGGACTATAGATTCAGTGTTGGACATGATATTGCCATGCGACACCATGACTCCCCGCGGCCGACCAGTAGACCCGGACGTGAACATCAGCGCTGCCAGATCATCCGTTTCGACGTCTGGCATGTCCTCGCTGGCGCTCACGACTTCTCTGACCTTCGCAAAACTTAATGCATTAGCAAAGGGGACTTCAGTATCGGTGACAAGTCGAATTTCTTGCAATCGATCTTTATGAAGCATGGCGAAACGGGCCACCACGAAGGCGAGGCGTGCTCCTGTGGAAAGCAGTATGTAATCGAGATCGTCGTCTGAAATATTAGTGGGCAGCGGCACGCAAACCATGCCGACGCGCAAAACGCCCAGGTAAGCAGCCACCCAAAAGAAGGAATTGTCACCAATCAGAAGAACAGGCTCTCCTTTCTGCCCGCCCCCTGCCATCAGATGCTTTGCTAGTTCCGTCGAAGCAGCCTGCACCTCGCCGTAACTGTGATCCCTCCCAATCATCCGTAGCGCGATTCGCGCCGGATCTTTTCCGTCGAGCAGACATCTAGTCACGTTTGCGTTATTGCAGTTCATAGATGCGGAGTAGATTTGTTCACCTTCGAACTTCCCAAATGATCCTATTGCAGTTGGGACTTTTTGCGAATGTTCGCCAACTGTCAGTATCGACTCTGACGTCAGGGAGATATTTAGCTATAAGGCTTTGACTGCTGTGTTCGTGATCCCGAAGAGGAGCCCGGCAGGCGTTTGGAGTCCATAGTTGGATATAGAGTTGACCGCGAGGACCCAGTAGTCAGCTTATTTGGAGGGTGGAGTCTCTGGACCCGGAGCACTCGTTGAACTCCTCCCTTCGTGGGATAAGCAGACGGTCAGCCCCTGCTAGCAGTAAGTTCACTGCGACCGGAGTGTGTCGGAGACTACTCTGAACTCTGAGTCCCCGATTTGCGAAATCGGTTTCCCCTCACTGGAAACTGCCGCCCGACCAATTAGCAGCAGTGGGTGTTCCGCCGGCTGGATTTAGCGACCACCCGGGAGAACCGCCCGTGATTTGCGTGTCAAGTACTGTCAGAAGTAGGGCTCCACTCGTCGCATCAATGTACGAGAGCAGCGAGCCCTGTACCTGCAGTCGCATGTAGTCGCCCGCTGAGACAGCGCAATATGTTGAATCGGCGGCGAGAACCACAGGAGCCCCGTTGATGTCGCGTTCGATGTTGATCGAGCAGGTTCCTGCGGGTCCGATCATGCTGACGAAGCCGACATAGTGAGTGTCTGATGAGCCCTGATACCGGACAATTGCTCCATTCACATCATTGTGAGATGAAATGACCTGGGCCTGGCTCCATTGATCACTGGGAAAAGATACTCCGACGTAATACTCTTTTCCGTGACCCTGTCCCGGAGGCTGGCCCTGTCCGGCCGATTCGATCTGATCGTTGACGATCTGAATGGCATACAGGCCCGACCCAACTGCCCAGTTGACACCCAGGTTCGGAGCATTTGCTCGGTTGAAGTTGTCGGTGGCGAGCGTAGCGGAATTCACAGGGGCGTTCGCCAAGCCCGCCGACCAATCGCTAAGTGTCGTGCCCGAACCTCCGACGTAGAAGCCGGGGTAACCCGCAGTCACACTTGAGTCACTCGCCATGAGCAACGTTGTAGACCGGGTTACGTTCGTCAACGTAAGCGACGTGCCTGTTGCGGAAAGCTGGAGATAATCGCCAGCCACCACCGTAGCGGTACTCGAACTTGCGATCACGGAGCGGCTTCCGTTGCTATCCAACAGAATGTACACATTTGCGTTGCCGGTTCCGAAGCTTCCAACTGTTCCAGCATAAAAGTATCCGGAGGAAGTCATTCGAACCGCGGGACCGATACTACCGTTCCCCAACGCACCGATCCGTGCTTGAGCGTACTGATCAGCAGGCCAGTTGATTCCTCCATAGTACATGGCTTCTGCGCTACCCCACACACTTTGGATCTGCTGGCTTGCGATGGTGGGTGGGCTGCCGCTGTCGAGCACGGTCGTCCAATTTGTGCCCATAGAACCGTCTGGCCTGGTGAAACTGTCGGACGCAAATTGCTGCATGCCACTGCCGCCTGAGACCGCAGGAGTTACGAGCAGAGTGGCCGATTGCGTCGCATTGTAAGTCCCCGAGATAACAACCGAAGCTGTGGAGCTTACAGTGTTAGTCGTGATGCTGAAGGTCCCAGTGGCTGATCCGGCGCTGATGGTTACGTTAGGCGGTACGGTGGCGGCAGAGGTATTGCTGGAAAGGAGACTCACCACGACAGCTCCAGAGGAAGCCACGCCGTTCAGAGTGACTGTACCTATCGAAGAAGTGCCACCCACGAGCATCGTGGGATTAACCGATACCACGGCGATCGCTATCGGGTTGATGGTTAGCGTGGCGGACTGAGTTCCGTTATAGGTAGCCGAGATGGAGGCTGCGACTTGAGTGCTCACGACACTCGTCGTCACCGCAAAGGTGGAACTTGCTGACCCCCCTGGAATTGTGACAGTTGTCGGAACCTGCGCTGCTGCCGTGTTACTGCTCGACAGCGAAACCACAGCTCCACCTGTGGGCGCAACACCATTGAGTGTCACAGTTGCGGTAGAGGTTGCACTTCCACTGATAGTCGAGGGGCTGAGAGAAACTGCGGCGACCGTCAATGGATTCACCGTCAAAGTCGCACCTTGGTTTCCGTTGTAAGAGCCCAGGATCGCGACAGCAGTCGTGCTACTAACAACGCTGGTGGTCACCGTAAATGTCGCGGAATTCGCTCCCGACGGGACTGTGACACTTGCGGGTGTTGTTGCGACAGAGCTGTTGCTATTGTTGAGAGCGACTACCGCCCCACCACTCGGAGCAGGTCCATTCAGGGTAACAGTGCCAGTCGAAGGTGTTCCTCCACTGACGGCTGCAGGCGTAAGGGTGACCGCGCCCAGGCTGGTCGGGGCCACTGTGCCGAGGACAGCAATTTCCGCCAGCCCGATGTTCTGGCCAACTGCGGTATTCACCGTGAATTGAACCCAAGTGACCGTCTTCTGTGCGAATGAGACGGTGAGGGGGACTCCGTTATTGGGCAGGGTTCCGACAGGCACCGTGCTGCCATCACTGAAGGATAGGGTCCCAGCTATGATGTTGTCGCTCAAGTTCGGACGGTCATAGAGCATGACTTGCGAGGTCGCAACCGGACCGGTCCATGTGAGTTTGATCCAGGCTCCGGCCAATTGACCATTAGTCGCCCACTCTCTTGTATAGTCCCCTGGTGCAGGCGAACCATCTACGATTCCGTCGATGGCCTTAATCCCAAGCTGTTGGTAAGCCGGAGTCTCCGAGGAGACCGACACCGAAGCAATGGTTGCTAGGTTGGGCGCTACATAGGGAGCCACACGAAGAGAGGCAGCGATGGTGCCGCCAACATAATTGGCGCTGATCGTGACCGACACCGGCGAACTTAGTGCCTGCGTTGTGATCGGAAAAGTGACTGAAGTCGCTCCCGCCGGAACCGTCACGCTGGCCGGCACCGTAGCTACTGATGTCTGATTACTGGAAAGAGCAACTACCGCTCCGCCAGCCAGAGCTGGGCCGCTGAGAGTTAGAATGCCCGTTGATGGATTACTTCCGCCAATGGTGGGTGGATTGGCCGAGAGGGATGACAGAGTAACGGGAGGTTGCAGAACAGTAAGGACAGCATTCTGCGTCGCACCACCGAGGGAAGCGGAAATCGACAGAGAAGTCGTTGACGCCACGTAGGTCGTGCTGATCTGGAAGTTCGCTGTGCTTTTACCCGGAGACACAAGCACCGTTGCTGGTATGGTGGCTATCGCTGAATTGGTGTTTGAGAGTGAAACCACTGCGCCTTGCGGGGCCGCACCGCTCAACGTTACGATCCCGAGAGCGGAACTCCCGCTGGCCACACTCGTCGGATTCAACGCAAGTGATGAAACCGAAATCCCTGACGAGTTGGACGGCGTAACCGTGATGTAGGTATTGTTTTGTGCAGTTCCCCCCTGCCCATCACTAACGGTGACGGTGGTCGAAACGAGAGTTGGATTTGCAACGATGGGAGGATTGAAGGTTACGCTGGGCCCATTTCCGGTCATGGTTCCGACGCTACTCGCCCAAGCGTAGTCAAGCGGTCGCGCATCCACATCGAAGGCAGTGACGTTCAGAGTTGTAGTTTGGGCGTCGCTGATGAAAGCGGTATATGGCTGCCCGTACTGATCGGTTTGCAGCGGAACAGACGGGACAGGTCCCTGGAAGATCTGAGGGTGATTTATTGTGGTACCAGCCGGTTCGCCGAATACTTCGATTTCCGTTAGTCCAATGTTTTGACCCACGGCATTCCCCACCGTGAATTTCATCGAAGTAACCGTCTTGGGCGCGAACGACACTAATGTACCGTTTCCATTTATAGGCAACTGACCTACCGGAACCGTGCTGCCGTCACTGAATTGGAGTACCCCGGAGATTACCTCATCAACACCGTCCTGCCTGTTATAGAGCACAACTTGAGAAATTGTCACCTGTCGTGGCCAAGCGAGATTGATCCAGGCCCCTGCGAGCTGGCCATTCGTTACCCACTCCCATGGTGCGTAGCCGGGATCGCCCTCAATGAATCCATCTACCGCGCTAGCCGCGAGAGATCCGTCGCCGGAGTCCTGCGACGATGCTGAAACGCTGGCAAGCCCGGCAATATTGGTAGAAAAGTCTCGAATCCAAAAAATTTCATTCATTTTCACGAAAGAAAACAGATAATTCGTTGGCGTGCTGGCGCCCTGAGATACGTACTGTGAAATAACCTGGGCTTTGAGGTTACTGCTTTGGATCGGACTCAGCATAGGTGCAGGTACGGGGATACTCTCAATCTGAGTCCAGGTGTAGGGTGTCATGCTGTTCAAGTAATAAGGCTCGGAGAAGGGCTGTGTCGGAACGAACGACGGTAGGATTCCGGGACCACCGCCTGGCCACATGTAATTGGCATTGCTCGGTACACCGCAGGATTCGCAGGGCGGATGTACCAAGGTTTCGTGCACGCGAGTCGTTAGTGCAACTCCCTGTCTTTTAAGATCGAGTAGCGCTTCTACGAGAAAGTTAAAGGTCCCCCGGTGGTCAGGGTGATCGTCCCACAGACCCGTGGTATACACCTCATCAGGGTGGAGGTTCTGCAGCATCGACTCCATGTCTTGCAGGATCGTCTGACGGTTATACTCGCCAGGCACACCGTACACATATTGGTGATAGGAAACGCCACCTAATCCGCGATTCCCGTATGTCTGGGTCTGGCCGGCAGCCGATGTAATAAGAGTGGTGGGCGAAGTACTTTGGTATAGACTTTGTAGCGTCTGGTCTCCGTATCCAAAGAAGATGACGTCTTGTTCAGTAAGGCCAAGCACTCCCATAGCTGCAACTGACTCAGCTTGGCGCTCGTATCCAAGCGGTACACCGGGTGAGTAATAATCGCCGTTTGTGACGACGACCACCTTCACTGTATCTCCCTGCTGCAAGGCACTGTAGATCACCCCAGCACAACAGAGAGCTTCATCATCCGAGTGAGGTGCCAGAATCACAATGGTCTTATTCTGGGCAACTGCCATTTGGGGCACCATGAAAATGACGGACACGATGAACAGCCACAGAAACCCCCGCCACATGCAGACGACGTTCTGCCGTCCCTGCAACCCGCTGAATCCTGTCGATGAGACTGCGCTAACCTTCATGGTTGATTTGACCCCGCTAAGATATTTGTTCACAACCGCTCATCACAACACTTGCGGCACAGTGTTCCACTTCGAACACGAGTGTCAAAACCGCGAGCACCAGCAGGGGGAAGAATGTTTGGGTGGGTTTCCCGAATAAACGGCCATGCTCGCGCACGACCGCGAAGATTACTGTATCGTAAGAGTTAGTCGTGTCAAGGTTGATAAGTTTTGCGACAGGTTGCAACGAGTTGCAACACAGGCTTAAACAGCCTTGATTCAAAGGGTTAGTCTATGCAGTAGACGATCCGCCCTTTTTCAAGGCTGGCATAAGCGACGCGGGCTCGGTCCCGCTCAGGTCCTTCAATACGCCATTTGTTACCAACTTGAGCGAGCTTCATCTGACTTCTCCTCCGCCACCACTGATCGACCTCTCCCGGAAGAGCTATCCACATCTGCGCAGCATCGCGCAACTCTACGAGGTGATTCAAAAGGGCCTTGTACGCATCGCAAGCACGCGGTTCCACAACGTAGTCAGGGTGCACAATGAAGTTAGCAAGGCCATGGCTTTTTCCGATCAGAGATAGCTGCTCCTTCCACAGATTGATAGAGAAATCACCTATAATATTAAACAGAGAATAATCCTGAGTAGTGCTTACGGGCAGCTCCAATACGTTCCCGATAAAGAATGGCATCACAGTGCAGCACCCGCCCCGTTGTACCTCGAGATGTCCGACAGTGGGAATCGACATATCGTAGGAAAACTCCAGGGCGTCGTACCAATCCACTTTTCGGTACAGGATCGCGGAGCGAAAACCTTTGGCATCGTACTCTCTTCCGTGCTGATTGATTCGGCAGGCGCGGCGCAGAAACTGATCCCGACTGTCGAAAAGTCGACCGTCATGGTTGAGATCCTGGATGTTGATTTCGAAACCGCGATTCCGAATTGTGTCGAGAAAGTGTTTGGACACAGGATAACGTTCCTCGGGCACGATTTGGAACGAAGACTTGATTCCTGCCGCATCGTCCAGGTCCATTACTTCCTCACAGGTGTCTCTGCCAGACAACGCTTCGACATCGTGGGTCATAATCGCGCAGCCTTGGGCGCCGTCTGGCCAGAACCAGATGAATGGAATGCGATCGACCGGTCGAGACTTAAGTGACAGTACTAATAGATTCTCGAAGATTCGATCAACCGTTCGATCTACAGGCCAGGTGGGAAATTGAATATTCCTCCAGCCACGGAAATACATTTTTTGCAGCCGTTGGCGAACCCAGGTCGGAAGCAGGGGACGCAGGTGACAATAGGCGCTTCTTGCCGTCTTCCACGCGGTTGAATTCCATTGGCCTCGGTTGCCATTGGCTGCATACCGTTCAAGACGGAGATTGTCAATGATCTGATCGGGGTCAAAGGGAAGGCGGGGTGACAGATCCGCAATGCCAACATCTTCCAACGCATCATCATAGAACCCTCTGCTCAAGCGCAGCCCCTGAACCTAATGCCACTTGCCCGTAGCAGATCGTGTCTGGACCAAATTTGAAATAGCGGGAATCTTCACAAAGCTTGTCAGTTAGCGCGAAAGCGCCGAACTCTTCAGGACATCGGTAGTAGTCGATTAAGGAATGACTCACCACCTGATCCTTTTCGCTGCTTCGGGAAGCACCCGAAACCGCCGAGAACTCCTCGGCGCCGCTGAGGCGCTCATCCGTAGGCTCTATCACGTTCGTTTCTGGTGGGACCATCGAAATCACAGCTTGTCTGACTCTGCTAGCTTCAGTTCGTGCTCAATCCTTATCAGGAACACTACTGCCGTCAGCCTATGTGCCTGTACAGGAGCCTCCCGGCGGTAGCCAATAAACGGTTTGGCATGCAAGCAAACAGCCGTTTGACCAGGAGTTTTTCGCGGGTGCTGCGAAACAGGGGACGCGAGTTGATTGGATACCTCAAGTATCTCATTGTGTGCCGGGTAGCTCCCCATCGTTCCTTAAACGTTACGAGTCCGGAATTGTCGCAGTCCGAACGGCCGAGATCGAGCTCGCGAAGGCCATCGCGCGTTCCTTCCTCAATTGTTTTCCACAACAAAAGATGCGTGCCGCCCAGTGCTTGGTATCTTGCCATCCGAACAACCATATTTATATGTAAGCCTGTCCTTATAGCGAAGCGTGAGGATGCTCGCTATGGGTCTCCCATCTTTGGCGGCAACCCTAATCTTCAGTCGGTCGCCCATGCAATCTCTCAGATTTCGAAACCAATCAAGCGGCTGCGGTGCTAAACCCTGCCGACGTCGAGTCGCGAGGTGCAAATCGTAAAACATGTTCAACAGCCTTTCCGACTGCCCCTCCTCGTACGTCAACGCCTCTCGTTCTGCCCGCCGAATTTTTCTTTGAATTGAGTCCCGATGACATCCTCGAAATAGTTCGGTCGCACCGATGCCAAGATCGAGAGTGTGGAAATAGAAAACCTGACTCTCATGAAACGCCGTTTCGCTCTCTGAACGGGAACGCAGCGGCCGGAGTTCAATGTACTTCCCGCGTCCTTTGCCCTGTTCACAAACCAAGTAGTCCAAGAGTTCTTCAAGATTTTCAGTGGCACTGACCAGCGGCTCGCAATGGTCACAGAACGGCAGCGAAACCAAGCGACGACCGGTTAGCCGACTATTGATTTGGGAGAAGACCAGGCCATTGTTAATCTCTTGTCTCGGCGCCGAGGTTGACAATACTAGTGGCTCATATTGGTAGGTGCGAAGCAGGGCCTCGAGCCATGGCTTTGTATGAAATACCGAGGCGTGCGGGTGTTGGTCAAGAAACTCCGCCCAGCGCGGATCGTGCAGAGGATCGACAGCATAAACGGTCACGATAGTACCCGCGCCGATTCCATTCAAACCTCTTCGATCGGTTCCACCAACAAGGCAGCAGAACGCAGATAACGAGCAACTCGGCGCTTTGAGTCGATCATTGCGTATACGCGTTCAACTTGCTCTTCCCGCATTCCAGCCGCAGGTGCAAGCTCAGCGGCGGATATCCGGTTATTTTTTCCATACAGACAGAGGTCCATTTTTTGGAGCGGTATCGAGAAATAGAACTCCTCCTGAGATTGCTCGAGCGAATAAGTATCGGTAGTCGATGGTCGCAGTCGAATTTCCTCGGGCACCCCTAAGTAAGCTGCCAATTGGTACACCTGGGACTTGTACAAATGCGCAATCGCCTTGAAATCAGCCGAACCATCACCATTCTTAACGAAAAATCCCTGGTCGTACTCCAGCCGGTTCGGGGTACCCGCAACTGCGAACTGCAGCAGGTCGGCATAGTAATACTCGATCATCTTTCTCGCTCTCTGCTTGAAATTCGTGGCCGCCACAATCCCCAGATACGCACTCGGCGTTAGCCGAACCTTCGTGGTCGCTACCATCAGGGGCCTGGACGACCACGGAGAAGATGGCATAACGATCCGCTTCTACAAGATTCGGCAGAACAATCTTGGATTTGTAGCCTTCCCCGTACTCTGGCATGACCGAGCGAATATGCTCGTCTCGCCGCTCGTAACAGCGCGCTCCCTTTAGAATTGGACTTATATCCTCGACCGCGGATCGTACCCCCAGCGATTCCGTGACTAATTGCCCAAGTCGAAGGCTGTCAGGCGACGAATCGGTCTCCGGCGTAAACAACGCAACAACCCGCTCTTTGCCGAAAGCTCTGGCGCAGAGGAACGCAACCACGCTGCTATCGATTCCTCCCGACACGCCTATGACCGCGCCTTTGCGCTTCAACTGGTTAAGCACCATGTCGCGCATGCTGGCGACGATCCGCTCAGTTTCTTGAGCCGGATTGATTCTCAGGATGTCCTCGGAAATTGAGGTACTGACATTCATTCGTTTTTCTCCCATGTCCATGTTTGGTATTTGACAGAGCTTTTACGATCCCGACGCCAGCTGTGCGGCTGAGGATAGGTCCATGCTCGTTACCGGGCGGCACGTTGGCGACGACGAAAAGCAACTTCGCGGCGACTGCGCGTCTTCCAGTCTCATTCAAATGTCCACCATCGGTCGTGAACTCCGCAGCCAAAGTGTAGATTTGTCGCGGTCCCACGCAAAAAGTAAGATCGGGAGCCATCTGCGTGCGTAGATTCCGCTTCGGCAATATCAACAATTGGATCTTTGCCTTCGTAAGCTTGTCTTAGTAGCTGGTTGAACTGATTTCGTTTTACGTTTGGATCGCGTCCGATAATTCTGCGAAGAACACGCTTGATCTGTTCCTTCACCGTCCCCTTCGTCTCTTCAGCCATAAGCGGAACAGTCGCATGCACGATGGTGAGGGACGGATATTTGTGCTTCACTTCTGTAATCCTTTTACGGTAGTTTTCAAACACCTGCTGCGCATCAGAAGTAGGGCTGAAGTCGATATAGCAGTACTTGTATAAGGCCATTCCACCCTGTGCCCCGAATCCCTTATCCAAGATCGCAGCAAAAGCCGCATCTTTCGACTGTGGATGCCGGTTCACACCGATATGCGTCTCCACGAACGCAAACCCCGACACGGACTGCGGATCTGCGGACGTTACTATGTTGATCTTCAGACGCGGATCGCTGGCCATTACATCTCGAATGCCCTGCAGGATGTTATCCCCGACAGATTGATGGCCAAAAAATATCTTCTTGGTGCTCAGGCTGCAGATTTGCTGGTCGCTCAATACTGCTCCGTTCCTGACTGGTTTTGCTTCCGACATCTCTCTTTGGCACGCTGTAACTCCAGGACAGGGACCAAAAATGCGACCTGGAGAATTCCTCTCACCTTAAACGTTAACTTGTCAACATGGAACGTTTGAACATGCCAGGTGTGCCGGCTTTACCATCTTGCTGTTACCACTTGCTCTCTGCGCATCTTGAGTCGGTTTTCCACGACCGGCAATAAATTGCTCAATCAAGATCTGTGTCGATAAGACGCTCACTAGAGCCATGTTGTCTTTTGTGCTGTTTGCCCGCCCGTTCTTGAACTTGTCCACAAGCGCGCGGACTGCTTTAGGATTGAAGATCCGGTCCTTCTGGATTCTCTCAGACGACAACATTTGCTCCACATAAGGCTCGGAGGACTGTAAAGAAGCTCTTGCCCTCAGGCGCGCGATACGGTTGCTTGTGCCGCTTCCGGATCGACTCTGGTATCAGCCCGCTGGAAGCTAGCTTTAGCAGGTATTTCTGATCCAGACCTTCATCTTAAGTGTGGTGGGAAGCTTAGCGGCGAATTCAACCAGTCGGTAATCGAGAAATGGATATCTTCCCTCGACGGAGTGGGCCATTGCCATCCGGTCGCCCTGGGACGACAGAATGTAGCCGGGCAGTAAAAACATAGCTTCGAGATATTCAGCCTGACTGAATGGTGCCCACGAACTAAAAGATCGCGGTAAGGACTTTTCGAGGTCGCTCGTAGCAGCAAAGCAACTGCGTTTCAGCACGCACCTCATCGGATAGAAACGTCTTTAACTTTGGCGGTAAGTTCCCAGCGTGGCAGATGCGAGAAATACGGGCTGGAAAGATCTTCTGGCCGTCACATGGAAGAAACTTTCCAGGTAACTTGCGGGCTGCCGCTGGATGCCTTGCATGTAGGGGTAAAGGCGTCGCAGAAGAAACGGCCGCGAGCGCGATGTGAGATTGCGCCCCCAGAAGCGCCGAATCTTGGCCTCTTTGAAAATGTCATAGCCTCCCAGCATCTCGTCAGCGCCTTCGCCAGTCAGCACTACCTTGAAGCCACTTTGTCGGACCAACTTCGCAAGCAGAAACAGCGGCGACGGCGCAGTGCGAACGATGGGCTGTTCCGTGTGCCAGATCACGTCGGGAAACATCGACGCGATATCACCGGACAAACATCGAATGTCGCTATGATCTGTCTTCAGGAATGCGCTGGCTTCGGCCTGGTAGCTGCTTTCGTCATATTCCGCGTCTTCAAAACTGACGGAGAATGTTCTCAGCCTGTCACCCACGAGCTGCTTCGTGAGTGCCGTGATCAGGGTGGAATCGAGTCCTCCACTGAGGTAAGCTCCCACCGGCACATCGGACCGCAGCCTGATTCGGGTAGCGTCCAGCAGCAACGACAGCAATTCTTCAGTAAGTTTTTTGGTGCCTTCCTCCGCGTCTTCGTTTTGAGGACAATATTCGAGGCCCCAGTATCGCCAGATCCGAACCTGCCCGTCGCTGAGGGTCAACGAATGACCCGGTGGCAACTGCGAGATGTGCTTGAATGCCGTGCGGGGTGGCAAGGTTACCCAGAATGTAAAAATCTGATCGAGAGCCTGAAAATCCAATTCACGCCGCACTTCAGCTTGCGTAAACAAGGCCTTTATTTCAGACGCGAACAAGAACCGGTTTTCCGTCCTGGTATAGAAAAGAGGCCTAACGCCAAATCGATCGCGCGAAAGAAACAGCTTTTATCGTTTTGCATCCCAGATCGCGAAGGCCCACTGTCCGTTAAAACGGCAGACGCAGTCCTCACCCTCTTCCTGATATAAATGCAAAATAACTTCGGTATCTGAGCGCGTGGCAAACTTGTGGCCCTTCTTGATCAGCTCCTCCCTCAGTTCTACATAGTTGAAGATCTCGCCGTTAAAGGTGATCCAGAGGTTGCCGTTGTCGATGGACATCGGTTGTTGCCCGCCTTCAAGGTCGATGATGCTGAGGCGGGCGTGTGCCAGCCCAACGCCATCGCGGCTGAAAACACCGCTGGCATCCGGTCCTCGATGGGCTAGTGCCGCAATCATGGACCGAAGTTCGGCAGTGCCCACGGGGTGGCTGCGAAAATCGATAATTCCAGATATTCCACACATAAGTCGATGCAATCAACCGAAGCGAACTATTTGCAGGCCGGTGCTAAAGAGCGAAACCTCTAAGCGCTAGTCAGAAGCCGTAGGCGTAGTAGCAACCGAACATGCCTCGACACTTGGCGAATAATCCATGCGGTTCCCCAGTACCAGCCAGAGGACAGGATCGCCTTCTTCTTGTCGACGAAAGCGATAAGGCGGTTGATGGAGTCCAGATTATCGGGAATCAGATCCTCGTCATCTATCTTGACCCCGAATTCCTGCTCAACGAATTCCACAAGTTGCAGGATTCCTGTCGAATCGATGATTCCCTGTTCGATAAAGGAATCGTCGCCTCCAAGCTCTCCGTATTCGCCTCCAACCAGGAAGGTCTCGGTAACAATTGTTCTTAGCCTTTGCTCAAGTGTTTTCATTTGTTTGTTCTCCTATGTCGTTCTGCAAAATTGTTTAGCGATCGCGCATCTCAATCGTCAGCATTCTTTGTTCAGAGCGTTCACTGGCGTTCCGAAAAAATGAAAAGAGTATTACTCAACAGTTGCTAGGCGATCTCTCGCAGCTTTGGGTCTTCGAAAACCAGCCGCCGGGGCATGCCGTACCTGGGCTTATCCACAATGGTCTTGCTGTGCAGAATAAAATCCGAGCGTTCGAGTTCGATTCGTTGCGCATAGAGCCCGTCGGGACTCATATCGCCAGCCGCCCCTGGCACCAAGTGAGTCTGCCCCTCACTCTCCACCTTGTAAAGAGGAATGAGTTGCGTTGCTTTGAACCCGGCGGATTCGTGGAGGATAAGAGCCAAGCGATTGTTCGACGGCACCGCAGTCCAGAACAAGTCAACGTTCAGTTCACGAAACGCCCAATCCATCAAAGCCATCTCCCCCAGATACATCAACTGAGGGTGCCCGTCACGACTTCCGCGCAGCAAGTTCGCCAATTCCGCCAGTCGGCGTCCGTCGTGTTCAGCCCCCCGCGGGCCGGCGCCATGAACCCAGGGAGCACCCACCTTGAGCCCGATGGTGCCGATGGGTTGCGTCAAGGAGTGCACAATGAACAACATGCGTGTTGGATCGCTCAGCACGGAGTCGGCAATAAAGGCCTTCGTCTTTTCAGGCGTCACGGCGGCTTGAGTCAGAAAACAGTTTCTCATGCGATTGCGCCACGCCGTCATTTTGCCGACCAAGTCACTATTCTCAAGGTCTGACTTCGTAATTGGCGTGAGGTAGCCGATCCTGGTTTCCACGTCAACCATAACGTCGATCCTAAGAGATTGCTCCTCGTTTACGATTCTGGTTATGAGCTTGGTTTGCATCGATCTCCTTGTCAACACGCGATTGGTTTCTGCCTCGGGGAACAGGCTGCTACTCAGGCCGGATGATCTTTCGTTTTCTTACTTGAAGAATTGCTGGCTGCACTAGCAAACAGATTGGAGCGGGAAACCCCGCCAATAACCTGCTATTTCGTTTGGACCATACCTTCTTTTTCTGCGGTGTCAATCAATTCGATATTGAGGTTCCCAGCGAGAAAAAAGGCAATATCATTGTTCTTGAAGGCTTCTCCCGGTTCTGGGGAGACGATCAGTCTCGCACCGTTTTCCTTCAAAACCAGGATGTCAGACTTCAGGTCATCACATCTGAAGCACAGGTGGTGAAGCCCTCCGCCTTTGCGCGCGAAAACAGAGACAGGCGAAGCCGGCTCCGATGGTTCCACCAACTTGATCGTAAGTGAGTCTGGCTTCGACAGAAACACCACTCTCACTTTTTGCCGGGTATTGATCACAACACTCGAGCATCTCTTGTAGCCAAAAAGCTGCTCCCATTGCTGCAGCCCCTCTGCCAGTGATCGAACCACAATTCCTAAATGATCGATAACCATAGGTGCTCGTTATTTTGCTCAGAGCCGTTCGTCATAAAGAACATCATTAGGATCAACCTTCGGCAATTCCTCCCACCACATGCGTGGTGGGGTATAACCTATAAGGTCTAACATCCAGAGTTTCGCCCAGCCACGCCACAGCGCGAACTTGCCCTCGAGGGGCCCCGTGGGGACTTGTATAGGCAGAAGTCTCTTCCATTTGTTCATTAGGTATGTTTCGCTCTGGAGCAATTCCTTCCGAATTCTCATTTGATCTACGGTCTGATGTACGCAGGGGCAATCGATCGCAAAATTCTGGAGTCCTTTAGCTTCGGCTTCCAAGCAGAGGTCGACTGCGTACCCGAAAAAACTAGGCAAGCAGGGATCAAAACGAAGGCCGGAAGATTTTCTGAACGAAATCAGCAGTTCATCTAGAGTCTGCACTCGCACCGGCAATGACATTGGGCCGCGATTCCCGTTATCCCCGGGCTTCCGCGGGAACAGTTGTCGGTCGCGGTGGTATACGTGCCCGGCTCGCTCACCATCTGAAGTGATGCCCCAACAACCAACCGCGCCAACCGGAACTCCGGAGGATTCTACTTCGTTCCGCTTTTCAAGGAACCGCTTTGACCATCTGGTGGGCAGCATGACGTCCTGGTGAATGCAGACGACTAGATCGTTTTCAGCTTTTTCGATGCCATCGTTGAATGCCGCTCCCGCCGTTCTGAATCCGGACTGCGGGATGATCTGAAAGTCGCCAGTCCCCAGTTTTCCCTGGAATAAGGGAGAAGAAAGAAAGCAGCTCTGATAGGTTTTAGCGTTTGCGACGAGGACAATGAAAGTTACAGATGACATTCAGTTCGCTCCTTACCGGACTAGGAAATGTGAACCCAAGAAAGCCAATCGGCTCGGGCCGGTTGCCGGATCTATATGCAAATCAGAAGGCCTCGGTGCTGAACCCTTTACGCATTAATACAAGTCCCCTAGCAATCGATGGGGAAACCCTGCTAAGAATCCACTTGGCCACTAAGTTAGGAGTTAGTTGATATTTTGCAGCGATAGACAGTTCTCGTTGCGCTAGTTCGTATTCTCGCTGGGCTAAAAACAGGTTGGCCCTTCCGCTATGGATGGCGCGCAAGTGTCGGAGTATGATTGTTCGAACGTCAGACGGGAATTCAACGCTCAGCTTCAACCACTTTTCATACCTGCGCTGTTCACAATCAAGCCGGAAATCTACTCGGTCCCAGATCGCAGACACTCCATTGTGGCGGACCGCGGCTTGAGTTCGATCAATGATGGCCAGTGGAATGTTCACATAGCAGTAAGTCGTGACCAGAGCCAAACGAAATACGAAATCGTAGTCCTCCGTGAAACGCAGCTCCGGATCGAAGCCTCCAGTTTCGCGAAGTAAATCTGCTCGACAGAGCAAAGTGACAACGGAGACGCCGGCTGATGAGTCTGCAAGCGTTCTTACCGGATGTGGCAAAGTGCCGATGAGCTGGTCGTACTTCCGTCCATAAAACCGGAAGAGAGTCGTGTCCATGTGAGGGTTGTTGACAAATTGACCGTCCGTGAAACAGGCACCGCACTGCTGCTGTTTGAGCTTCTCGATTGCGTGGAATTGCCATTCCAGCTTTTCAGGGAGCCAGTAGTCATCGGAATCGAGGAAGGCAATCCATTCCCCGGCCGCTATTTTGAGAGCGTTGTTTAGCATGACGCTCTTGCCTTGATTCTCCTGATAAAGATACCGAACTCGGTTGCCGTAACAGCGAACGAGCTCGGCCGTGCCATCAGTGGAACCGTCGTCCGCAACAATGACTTCATGATCGGAGTACGTCTGGCCCAGCACGCTATCGATTGCAGTTTTCAGCAGATGTGCCCGATTGTAAGTCGCTATGATTACGGAAACGCGAGGAATCATGTGATCAAACTCCAGGGCTGATACCCAAAAGGAGAATTCTGGTCATTCGGACTCTCAGCAGATCACAGCTCTAGAAGAAGCAGAATGTTGATCACTCAGGCTGATAGCGAGTTCGCTGGGCACATTTAAGTAACCAGCCCACTCATCACGTGGATGAGACTGTGGTTGGGTACCTATCATGAGTTCCGGCATACAATCCCAACAATCAAGTCGTTCCTGTTCATTGAAAAGGGTGACGCGCCAATGATAAGGACCGGGCTTCAACGGAAGGGCTCCCACCTTGTGAACGAAATCATAGATTCCAGCCTTTAGATTCAGGTTGAACGCTGCGTTTCCCCACAGTCGCTGACCCTCCGGATCATTGACCTCAATTCCATGAACTCCCAAGCGGATGGGCGCGTTGACCTCAACGGTAAACTTGACCGTAAACGGTCCCAAGGAAGTGAGCAGGTGAGGTAGCTCCGCGCGTGGTTCGACAATCTCCCAACTCAGGAAACGCGCTTTCGCGTGTGGCATCTCCTTGCGTCGTTCGTGGCTGCTTCCTCCGGAGAGCAATGCAGCTTCGTAGGCCCCAACGACCTCGGCTGTGGGACCGACCTTGCGAACCTGGCCGTAATCCATCCAGAGAACCTTGTCGCATAGTCTACGGATCTGGTTCATCTGATGGCTAACCAGCACGATCGTACGACCTCCCTGTGAGACTTCTTTCATTTTCCCAAGGCATTTCTTTTGAAATTCGAGATCGCCTACCGCCAACACCTCGTCGACGAGCAGAACTTCCGGTTCCAGGTGCGCCGCCACGGCGAATCCCAAGCGAGTGTACATACCACTCGAATAGTGCTTAGCCGGAGTATCGAGAAACTTTTCTATACCTGAGAATGCGACAATCTCATCAAACTTCTTTTGAATCTCGACTTTCCTCATCCCCAGAATAGAACCGCTCATAAAAATATTCTCGCGACCGGTAAGTTCAGGATGAAATCCTGTGCCGACCTCCAACAGACTGCCGACGCGGCCCCATACCTGTGCACGCCCAGACGTGGGCTTGGTAATGCGCGTCAGGACTTTGAGCAGTGTGCTCTTGCCCGCTCCGTTTCGACCGACCATCCCGACGATCTCACCCTTTTCGATCTCCAAACTGACGTCTTTGAGCGCCCAGATCTGTTCGGGCTCGGGCTGATCGTTCCTGCGGAATAGGCGGATGGGCGCCATGAGTGCATTGGTCAACACGTCCCGCAGGGCGAGATATCTCTCGCGCCGACCAAGCCGGTACCGTTTGCTGATTTTGTCGATTCGAATAGCTACTTGGCTCATCTCTTAAATCCTGTCTGCAATGGTGCCTTCCATGTTATTGAAGTAGATCAGGCCTCCGACTAACAGCACGGCAACCATGATCGAAGAAGCTAGAAGAAGCACACCCGGAGGTTGCCCATGGCCGGTTAGGGACCAACGAAACCCTTCGATGACTCCAGCCATCGGGTTCAGGCCGTACAACCAGCGCCACCGTTCGGGAACTAGGGTGCTTGGATAAGCCACCGGCGAGGCAAAAAGCCAAAACTGCACAAGAAAGGTAATCACATAGCGCACATCGCGATACAGGGCGTTGAGCGCTGAAAGCCAGAGGCCAACACCGAGTGCTGTCGCCACAGCCAAGAGCAGGAAAACCGGGACGAGAAATGCCGTGGGCCTGGGCGCCAGTCGATAGATAACCATCATCCCAATCAACATGACGAGCGACACTGAGAAGTCAACTAAACCGGACAGGACCGCGGAAAACGGAAGGAGTACGCGAGGGAAGTACACCTTGGTGATTACTTTCTCCTGTTCCACCACGGTATTGGTAGCGTTTGTCAATGCGGCCGCAAAGTACATCCAGGGCAGCAACGCACAGTAATAAAACACCGGGTATGGCAACCCCTGCGACGGTATCTTCGCCAAATGCCCGAAAAAGATGCTAAACACCAGCATGGTGAACAGGGGCTGGATAATCACCCATCCTACGCCAATCGCCGTCTGTTTGTAGCGAACCTTAAGATCACGCCAAACCAAGAAATAAAGAAGTTCGCGATACTCCCAGATTTCCCGCACGTTTAGATGAAACCAACCTGTCGGGGGGACGATATCGAACGTCGGCGCTACATCTGGGCATATTTCAACCTTCGCAGCAATCAATTGTGGTTCTAACGCAAATTCGGCTTTCACGATCCACTCCAATCCAGAGCCAACAAGCAAGAAAGCTAAGGCTCTACGAGATAGGTTCAGGTACTTGAGGGAAGCTGACGGCGTTCACGAGTCTGGTCGTATTCTGAATTACGCTCTGACTTCCCGGAACCGTTGCAAGAGCGGAGATCATCGCTAAAAGGCCCCACCAGACCAGCATAGTTTGGTCGACATAAGAAATTCCAAAAAAACCCATCACGTTTGCAAATAGGGCGGCGCCCAAGGCCCACAAGAGCAGACTCTTTCCGTGCTCGGCTTCGAACCGCTTCGCGGCAGCGCCGAGGTACTTGAAGGCACATGCAATGATGGCAATAAAGAGAACTAGCGGCACCAATCCGGAGCTCGTGCCGACAGCAACGTACTGGTTGGCATGATCCCACATATCAATGCCCCAAACATCCGTATTCTTAACTCCCACCAGCCACCATTCCTCAAAGTGGCGGATGAAACGGTCTAGGAGGTAATAACGATGGTAGCTGGACGAACCGCCGACCAGATCAACCCTTTGGATGAGAGCCCAAACGGGCGCCTTCATCACCAGATGAAGCGCCACTAGGCTCAGAGCAAGCCCCCAGCGCACAACGCGCATGTGTCTGCGAACGGGCCACAGTGTGAGGGCGAGTACGCCTGACGCACAAGCTACCATCGGCGTGCTGGATGCGGATGCAAGCACGATGGCCGTTGCTGACAGGATGCCGATCACCGCGCACAAACGGTGCTTTCCTCGACTCAGCCACAGACCAATAAACAAGGGAATTGAAATGCCCCCAAAAGTTCCCGCCAAAATCGGGTGCTGAAACGGCCCCATCGCGCGGAACTTTTCCGCCCGTATCATCAGCGATTCGCGAGCAAAAGCGCGCGATCCGCCTAGAAAGCCGTATGGGTTCTTTCCGGTCGCGTGCTCCATCAGCATTACGACGGCAATGATTGCAGAGACATATGCCAGCACTCTTATTGCTGTCGCCACATCCGCGTCGTTGCGAATCAGAAAACGGAAGAGGAAATAAATGCCGAAAACTGTATACAACGCCCCAAACCGGTTGACGAATGCCGACCCTGAACCGTCCCATAGCAGCACGTAACCAATTGCATCCACCAATCCAAAGACGACCACGAGTTTATCAATAACGTTGATCCGGCGACTGAGGAAAGAGTGCCGGGAGTTCAACCAGCCTGCTACCGCCCGAATCCAACCCGCAAGGATGAGGATGCGTAGCACGTGGAAGTGGAAGGGGCCGGCAACCACGACTTGGTCCATCGGGATGAGGAGGCCGCCGGAAATTATGGGCACAATGACATGCCTTTGACTCAATAAAAAGATCAAGGCAATTGCAATGAGCATCGCACCTGCAACGGCAGGGTGCAGATAGGTCTCTTGGCCCCACGCACTGTTCGCCGACTCCACTAATGCTTCTCTCCTGGAATATGATTTGATCTTTACAAGCTAATGAGATCGCTCAGGTGAGGCTGCTTTGAACCTGCCTTCGTTGCGACTTGCGATCGAACGCGCGCGAGTAGTCCATTTCCTTCGTCGACGCCAGTGATGGAGGCCTTTGGTCGCGAAAGATTTTCCTTACTAGGTCGCTACGAATCTGGAACGCGATGGTACCGCAATCTCTTGGCAGGATTCTTTGCAAGAAGAAAGATTTTGATGCAAGATTGCCGAACGCTACTGTACGAGAGCTGTCAATCCGCTAGGAGGAGCCGGGGCTCCTCCTCCACTCGAAAACTGATACCCACCACGGCTCGAAGTGCGCGTTAACCCATCAGGGTCAACGTTGTAAGGTGTGACCAGCGGGGTCCAAGGCGCTGTATCGCTCGATAAAGAATAACTACCACCTGCCAGATTAGCAAATGGGTTCGACGATCCAGTTTGCCCGTGAGCCTCAGAGGGTGTGTTTGTCGTCGAGAAGTAGGCGTTGTAGTCGCTGGTGAAACCTCCTCCGAGGGAGGCGCTCATGTTGTATATAAGATTGTTGTAGGCTACGTTTCCCGATCCTTGGCCGGAGCCGCCAATCGGGTTGTTTGTCGCTACTGTCGTGTTTAGGAACGTGTTGTTGTAGACCACAGCGTTGTTCAGGTTGCCCGCCGAAGTACCCGTGATGACGCCGTTGCCAACTAGCAGACCATCGAAGACGTTGCCGTAGATCTGCGCATTATTATTGTCGCTGTTGTTGGCAACGATTGTGCCGGTCATGCCCGCACTTCCAGAAGATCCGCGAAAAATGTTGTATCGTACGATCAGGCCGCTGACAGCCCGCTCGTTTGGATTAATCCACTCCCCGTGATTAGCGCTACTGGAGAAGCCATTCAACATCACGCCGTATTGCACAGTCCAGCCGGTGTAGGGCGTCGAGCTGCAACCACCGGATTTTGTCATGAACAAACCTTGCCACCCATCAATAAGAAAGTTGGTGAAGGTAATGTTGGTAAGAACCCCTCCGTAAGTATTGCCTTCTTCGAATTCCTTCTCCACGTCGCTGCTGGTAGCTTTGCCATAAAAGTGCGCGATTGTCAGGTTGGATACCGCGGAACCGCAGACTCCTCCGGAACCGGCAGTACCAATCGTCAGGGCTTGGCTTAAACTAGCACCGAAAGAGAATCCATAGCGTCCTGGCGTGTTGTCGAATGCTGCTCCCACTGCTCCATCAAAAGTCCAGTAGGACGTATCGAATTCAATTGTGGCACCAAACGTAGCCGGAGCGGAACTCACGTCGTAAGTGCTACTCCAGCCTGTGACTCCGCCTGAATTCGCTGCCGTTGCGCCAATGATGCTGATAATCGACGACCCCGAAGAAGCCACGTTGAAGGTATAACCGCCGGGATAAGAGCCTCCGCCCACAAAGTAGGTGTCACCTCGCGTCATACTTCCGGGGTCACATTTACCCGTGAAACCGGAGCAGGCGTTGTTCCAATCCGTCCCCGCATGTGTCCCAGTCCCGGGGGAAGGCAGGATGTAGTGATTTGCGGCGCTCGCAAGAGTTGGAAGAACCAGCACACAAAGCATCAATATTCGTTTCGTTAAAGGGAAGTGCTCCATTGAGTCAATCTAGCACCGGGGCCATCCGACCGCCACTCCCAGAAGTCCGTTAACTAAATAGGTAATGGGTGTCCGATTGGCCGAGCCGGAACCGTTACGCTGCGCGAACTGCAGGCTTGCGCATCCGGCGGCTAAGCCCTTGCCACGACCCCGACTCTTCCAGACCGCAGAGTGCCCGTAGCATAGTCGGGAAGGTGCATCTTGCGAGTCTGTGTGTGTGCATCGTATTTTCTGAGGAGATGTTCCAAAACAACCAAGCTGAAGAGGGTCTTGTGAAGGTCAGCTCTTCCACATTTGTGTTCTTGAAACAACCTCTGCACCGCAATGGGGTCGAGATACCTGTACATTATGGATTGGCTATCGTTGAATAGCACCTCCATGTTTGGAAGGGCTGAATTCCGAAACCACTGATCGACCACATTTGTTGCAAAGCCTCTCTTCTTTCTCGTCAGTATTTCTCTTGGAAGGAGCTGTTGAGCGACTCGCCGATGCAGCCACTTTCGGATGCCGAACCGCACTTTGAAAGACGCATTGAGGCGCTCCACATACTCGACGATTTCCTGATCGAGGTAGGGCACTCGCAGCTCAAGACCGTGTGCCATAGACATTTTGTCCGCGTAGGCGAGTAACTCGTCTGGCAATGATGAGCGTATTTCTAGAAACTGGAATCCGCCAAGTTCATCGGTGCCCTGCATCAGAGGCGATAGTTCACTCCAGTACTCCGGGACTTCGTCGGCAGTCTCTGGCAATACACCCTCTCGAAACAAGCTGCGGAGTGAGGTGTCCGGCAGTATCGAGAACACCTGCCTATATCTGTTTAGCCGATCCGGAACGTCCAAAGAATACAGAGCCCGGATCAATGATTCCTTCCGTCGCGGAATTCGGAGCCAGGGTTTGACGAGGGTCCGACACATCGCAGGCAGACGTCTCCAATATTCTCCATAGTGGACACCGAGATGCCGAGTATATCCGCCGAATAGTTCGTCGGGCCCCTGCCCTATCAATGCGACTTTTACATCCTCACGCGCGCGCTGGCACACATAATACATCGGTATTACAGATGATGTGGCGACGGGCTCTTCTAGTGCAAAAACAACTTTTTCAAGGCTTTCTTCAAACTCGGAGCAAGTGATTTCGATCGGAACGTTGGACGATCCCAGGATCCGGGCAGTCTCGGCAGCATCTCCTAGCTCGTCGTCAGCGAAGGCCTTCCCGTACCCGACCGAGTAGGTGTTCCATGATTTGTGATCGTTGGACATCAGAGCCAATAAGAGCGCTGAATCGATGCCCCCACTCAACAACAGGCCCACGGGCACATCGCTGATCAGATGTCTCTTAACTGCACTGGTGTAGAGGCTGTAAAGCTGGGATTGTGCCTCGTCATCGCTCGGCATCGGATCGAAAGGCTGAGGTACAAAATTCCACCAGCGTTCAACCCGGGGTGGCTGGCCCTCCTCGACGATCAATCGAGTCCCCGCCGGCAGCTTTGAGACTCCCTTAAGGATAGTAAGCGGGGAAGGTGTGTACCTGTATCGGAGGAACGATTCGATCGCTATCGGGTCAATGGAGTGCCCATTGGACGATCCAGCAAGAATGGCTCGTATTTCTGAGCCAAAGAGTAATCGTCCTTCCTGGATGCTATAGTAGATCAGCTTTATCCCCATACGGTCCCGTGCCAGCATCAGCCTCCGCTTGCGTGCGTCCCAGATGGCAAGTCCGAACATACCGTTGAGTCGATCTAGAACATTGTCACCCCATTCTTTGTATCCATGGACGATCACTTCTGTATCTGAGTTGGTGCGGAATTTGTAGCCACGATTCTCGAGTATCTTGCGAACCTCGAGAAAGTTGTAAATCTCACCATTGAAGACTACCCAGACAGATTCGTCCGCGTCCGCCATGGGCTGATGGCCACTCTTGAGATCGATAATCGATAGTCTGCGAAACCCGAGCCCTATATTTCGGTCTACGTAGTAACCGTCATCATCGGGGCCCCGGTGCGCGAGCGCATTCGCCATCTCAACCACATGATCAAGAACAACAGCTTCGTGACCTAAGAAGTTAAACTGCCCACAGATTCCGCACATATTTTCTCACTTCCTCGCCGCTGAACCGTCAGTCTCGCACCGTTGTCGCGCCCGTGCCAACCTCCTACCAAGAATCAGTATGCAGGTGCCGTCTGCTTTTTCAGGAGCCTGGCCGAAATCTTGGTAGTTTGTTCCGATCGCAAATATGAAACAACGTCCGGCGGAAGCGCAATCGGTTCACGACGAAGCTTCGCATACAGAAATCCGAGAAGTCCCAGAACGCTCCCCATGACTACCGGAGTATTACCTATACGGTCGGCGCAACGAAGGCAGTAGAAGAGGGTACTGTATCCGAGCTTATGGTAGTGCACGCCCTCTTTGTACGACGTCATCCATGGTCCACCGCTGGCATGACCTGTGCGTCGTTGCTCGTAGACACCGTTCTTCGCCACCTTACGCACCGCCCATCCATGCATTCGGGCCATAATTTCTGCTGCCGCGTCGATGCCTCCGCTCTCGATCAACAGATATCCACCAATCTGCTGAAAGCACTTCCTTCGAAACATCTGAACGGCTCCTCCGACGCTATCCCACGTTGTGTCATACGTAACAAATCTGCCCCCACATGGAACATATATAACACCCCCTGAAATACCTAAGCGAGGGTCACGTTCAAACTCCTCGACTATATTCGCGTAATAGTCGGGTTGAATGATGATGTCCGCATCCAGGTTACCAACCAAGTCATACGGACTACCCATGGCATATTGGATTCCCAAATTAACTGCGGCCGCTTTGCTGCCAAAATTACGCTGCTGACTTCTCTGGGTGCTAATAATCGATATAAAGTCATAACGCTCAGCAAATCGCCGTACTATTTCAAGTGTGTTGTCCGTGGAGCCATCATCCACGATGACCCACTTTACTGGCCTGATGGTCTGCGATATTACGGACCGAATAGTGTTGGCGATATATGCAGCTTCGTTTCGAGCCGGCGTAATCAACAAGTACTGTAGTGTGGACATTGTGTTTCCCCGCAAATCAGTCAGAGCCGCAAAAGCATCGGTTATAAATTGTCCTGACGAATCTGGTTACTTCAACTCTTGGATAGCGACAGCGTATCGACCGTAATTATCTTTTGCGGGCGTCTCACAAGCCAGTGTAGACAAGCAAGGTGTCTTCGCATCTTTGCCAATGCCAGCTGTCGATCTGATGCCGTAAGCACATAAAAACAAGTACTCGCGGCAAACCGAAGGATATGGGCGACGTAAAGAAGACCCCAATAACAAAAACAAGAAGCAGCACCATGATATTTGCGCCAATATTGTAGGTTTGCACGTTGCATTTCGACGTATAAGGTTACCGGCGCCTGCTGACTACTACCGCCGCCATAGTGGACTGCTTTGGCATCGGGGAAAAAGACGATTCTCCATCCAGACAGGTGAAACCTACGGCACCAATCGAGATCATCCGCATACATCCAAAAGCGCGGATCGAGATTTCCGACATTGTTCAATGCTGCTCTGCGCACCATCCAGAAGCAACCGTTGATGATATCGACGTCGCGCAACTTGTCATGCGGGAAGTCTTTCATTAGGAATCCACCAAAAAGGCGCGAACGCTTGGCAAGAGAATCCAAACCAAGCGTGCGGCACAACTGATTCCAGAGGGTTGGCATTCTCATGCAGGATCGTTGAGTTACCCCGTCGCGCCCAACAATTCTCGGTCCGAGCATGCCGACGTCCGGGTGTTGCTCCATGTAATGAAGAATGTTGGGAATACACCGTTTGCCAACAACGACGTCAGGATTGATGAGACAAATGTACTTGCCGCTGCTGATCTCAATACCGCAATTGTTGCCGCGCGCAAATCCGAGATTGACGGCATTCTCAATCAGCTTCACTTCCGGAAAGTCACGACGCACTGCGTCTGCAGTTCCATCGGACGACGCGTTATCCACAACAATGATTTCGCTCGCACCTGCAGGCAATTGATCTCGAAGGGATGTAATACAGTCAGCCAACATTTGTCGGCAATTCCAACTTACAATAATGACGGATACTTCGATGCTCATGCGTAGACTCGGTTAATCGCTGTGAACTTGGTCGCAAGGGTGGAGCAGTGGACCTGATCTCGCATTTGAGAAAACGACTCCTGAAACAGCACGCGACGGTAGCGAGCATAGTGACGTCTGCTCTTCACCGAGAAACACCGTTACCGGTGCCACACTCGGTGGGCTCATCGAGTGGCCTAAGGAGGTATCGGACTGGCGTTGTTCTTGAGGGCCGTGTACACATACACACAGTTCAGGAATCTCACCTTTGGGCTTAAAGACGTCTCCAACCAGGAGTGGGTTCGATTCTTCGTCCAGCCCTTCAACAATTACCGAACGACGCATGCGGAACCATGATACTGCATCACTGGCAGTCGCAAACCATGCTCCTTTGTTCTTAAGCTTATGGACCAGTCGCAAATAAAACTGGCCCCACAATCTTTCTGGTGCAATACTTCGATCATGCCAGTTGATGGTCACGACCCCACCAAATCGCACGGCGTTGTCAATAATCGCATCTACTACTCTTGTTGCTGCTGCGTCTGAGAGATTAAGGTGGCCAGGGAAAAACAGTGCCGTATCCATGATATGGAGCGGCAATTCAAGCAGGTTCACAGTGTTCAGGGGTTTGTAGGCCTGCGTCGTTCCAGATCGGTAGCCGACTGTCTCGTTGTACCCAACTGTGGAATCGTAGTCAACCCCCGCGCTTTCTAGCGCTAAAGGAGAGCGTTCATCAGCATATAGCCAATGGGTTCGTGCACCGATGTTGTGCATCCCTGTAATTCGACGAATTTCTTCAACTTCCTTACGACCCTTGGCGGAGTCACGCCACGCATCGATTCCGTGAAGCCCGATCTCACAGCCCGCGCACATCAGCGTACGAATCTGAGCCTCAATGTCACGCGCCTCATACGCAGACGCCCGGTGCTTCGGCGCCGTGCTCTCGTCACCGAAGCCTGAATCGCCCTTGAAAGGAATCACAAAAAACGATGATGGATGGCCTTCTTCAAGTTTGGGATAGTGATCAAACGCCTGCCAGAAGTCCTTGGCTAGCCCCAGGTGAACGAATGGCAGCTTTACAGCCGCCGTCCAGTTGGTCAGCATTTGGCGCACAGGCACTCGTCCTCGGAGCACATTCAGAAGCGACAGAACCACCGCACGATACAGGAACCCCAACATGGTGTGGTCAAACCTGTGCTTACGGAGCAAAGGATGATCTACGTCGTGTGTCAGGCAAGCAATGAATTGATAGCCCCACGGTATGGGCGGGAGCTCGGTCAGTGGCATATTAGTCGACACAAGATCGCGCAGCAGAGCAATATGCAGGTCCAACGTGGGAATTGCGGCATTTGAGATAGGCTGTCCCACTGTCAGCAATGTGCGGATCTCGTGAAAAAGGTCGTAGCCTACTCTCACTAATACTTTGCCACATGACTCCTCAACATATCCCACTGGCTCTTGCGATTCTGCGTCTATCAACACACTGTTTTCTTTCCCCGGGAACGTAGTGCATTTACCGTAGACGGGGATCCGGAGGTCCTTGCTCAATACGTAGCGACTCCCAGCCTTGTGGCACGGCACGTCAACCTTATTCGGAATGTCAAGTTGCAAGTGGTCGCTTACAAAGATGAGGACCATCTTTGCGGCTTGTTCGTGGACACCGGGTCGATCGCACAACAGCACGTTGTATTGCCGACCATTCTGATAGAACTCCCACGGAGTCTTAAATAGTTCAAAAAACTCTCGGATTACCGCTTCATACTCTGGATCTGCAACAACGCCGATCATGGCAGCATTCTCGATAGACCGCTTGCAATCGTTTCAAAGTCGGGATACATCATCGAAACACCTAGCCCACGGCCGTGCATGTCACTTCGCGACATTTTGCTGGTGAGACGATGCTCTACCCTCAGTGAATAATCCACTCACCAACGTCACTAAGTTCTGACTCTCTTCGCGCCAGCAATGCTTGAGATATATCTTCTGCCCTCGTTCGGCCGTCTCGATCGCTCGGGCAGGATTCGAATAGACAGCCTGGAGCTCTTCGGCAAGTCCTTCCGGGTTCCCGGACTCGAAGAAAAAAAGCGAGTCTTGGCCAAAGTAATCCTCAATACCCGTTGTTCGCGGGGCAATGACGGGTTTGCCGAGAGCGAGATATTCGAAGATACGAGTCGGCGTATTGATGTCAGTAAAGGCATTACGCTGATTGGGAATGATACCCACATCACACGCCTCGATTTCGTGAGCTAACTCCTCCAGCTTCTTTGGCCCCATATAGCGAACACAATTCTGAATACTAAGACGTCGCACTTTATCCATAACCTGTTCGAGATAAGGCGTATTTATTCCGTACACGTGGAGTTCAGCTGTCGGAATTGTCTCTCGGACCTGCGCGAGCGCGTCAATCGCCATCTCCAATCCGTTCCGTTCTACCAATGAGCCATGGTACATAATGACGAATCGCTGGCCACTAACGCGGGCAGGGTAGGAACTTGCTGCGCGATAGGGAAAGATCTCTCCATCGGGTGAATTCATCACAACACCAATTTTCTCTGGCCGACAGCCACGCGCTGCGAAAATGCGCTTGCACGCTCCATTAACCGTTACTACCAGATCAGCACAAGCAATGCTCCACCTTTCTAGAACGCAGATTAGCCGAGTGCCTAAGCTTCTTTCACCCAGCCTAAAGATCGTTCTCATGAGTTCGGGCATGGGGTCGTGTTGATCCAGAATGACCTTCGCACCGAACAACTTAGGCAGCAATGCAGCAAAGACCAGAATGTCGGGCATGTTATGCACGTACACCAGATCGTAGCGGCTCCGGACCGAACGCCAAGCCAGTATGGCGGCGGAGATCAAAATGAAAGCGGAGTATTGATAAGCGTAAGAAAGGACACCGCCGCGTTGGTGCCGGATCGGAATCCGTCGGATCTCCAATCCGTCCTTCGTCTCCCGCTTCGGTGCTTTTTCGTCTGCCTCGCAAATCAGATCTATGCGCATACCTTCTTTGAGCAAAGCTTCCGCGGCACGGCGGGGTCGGGGATCGGCAGGATAATGCGAGAATAGCAGCATGGCGGCTCGTTTGCCGGCGAACCGGGACCCAGACTGGGGGACTGAGGTTGGGCGAGGTGGTGACAGGGGCTCGAAGGCAGTTGCCGGCGTTGCCCCACCGCTTCGGGCCGGATTGCTGTTAGCGCTCATGTTCACAGCTAAATTGCTACTTTCTGGAGGCCCGCACCAGGCATCACCGCACCATCGCTGGCCTCGCGTTCGATCTTCATGCGGTTTGAAGTCCGAATCGCTTCCAGAAGCACCGATGGTTTCAACATGCGCAAGATCTCGATATTGGGCATAACGCAATGCCCACCAATGATTCCTGGGAAGTACTTCACAGGAGGAAAGAACTTGATTTCGTCATAGAATGAGATGACTTCCTCGTAGTCTGCTCCCGATTGGTCGCAGTATCTCTCGACTTCCTGTGCCCAGGCGATCATTAGACCGAAGTAAGTCGTCTCAGTGAGTTTCGCGAGCTCCGTTGACTCTGGAGAAGACAAGACCTCCGTCTTTAAACCCATGGACCTAAAATGCTCGGCGGCTGCCGCACCGGCGCTGGAGTCTATCGCACCGACGAATTTCTTATACGAGCGCAGTTCATCCAGCATACGCACGTGTTTGCCTCGAACGGGGCTATGCACAACAGCGGTACTCGTGTGCTCAGCCACGGCTCGCGTCGTTCCAACTCCCACCGTGCTATTGATGATCGTCAAGGCCGGCTTGAAGCGCTGGATATAACGGGCAGTAACACCAATGAAATCCTTGATCTCAAAGGGGTAGCATACGTGTAGGACGTCTACTCGCTCGACGCGCTGCTGAGGAGGTAATATATCAATACCAATTGTGTCGTGATGCCGCGAAGCGAGTTGAAAGAGCGGTTTGCCCACTTCTCCTAGCCCCAGGACAACAATAGAGTTCGTCTTTTGTGCGGTCATTGGGTCCCCTTGCTATCCAAATAGATATTAACGTCTTGAATCGAGCTCGAACGCTCTATGCCGCACGCTCCGTTGTAGCTAACTTGACGGCGTCGCCTGGAGCACAACCGACAGCTGTGGTGGTCCGTGCAAAGACGAGCATCTCGTCCGCCACGCGGGCCTGCTGTTCGGCGCTAAGGTGAGGGTACATGGGTAGCGACACAATCTCGGCGGCGACCTTTTCCGTCGCTGGTAGATCTCCCTGTTTATAATTCATCGACGCGTACGCTTTCTGCAGATGCAACGGAACCGGATAGTGAATGCCGGTCGCGATGCCCATCATCTTCAGATGGTTCATCATCCCGTCGCGGTCTTCGGTGCGAACCACATAAAGGTGATATACAGCACGAGACCAGGACGGTTCGTACGGGGGTGCGATGATGTTGTCTGCAGCCGCAAGCAGGCGATTGTACTCAGCGGCGCGTTCACGCCTCTGGCTGTTCCAGTTTGCGAGGTGTGCCAGCTTCACATGCAGGATACCCGCCTGTATCGCGTCCAGACGGCCATTGTAGCCCTCAACATCGTGGTAGTACTTCTTCGCCTGCCCATGATCACGCAACATTTTGACTGTTGCTGCAAGAATCTCATCATTTGTGGTGACAGCTCCAGCTTCCCCACACGCTCCGAGATTCTTTCCCGGGTAGAAGCTGAACGCCGCTGCGTGTCCCATGGAGCCAGCCTTGCACCAGCGGTTTAGCTTTCGCGAAAAATACTGCGCGCCATGAGCCTGGCAAGCATCTTCAACGACAATAAGCTTGTGCCGCTCTGCTAGTTCTAGAATCGGATCCATGTCCGCAGTTTGCCCATAGAGGTGTACTGGCACGATCGCTGTGACCGGTCGCCCACTCCTGCGGCTGATGAGCTTGCCTACAGGACTCTTCGTGCACTGTACCTCCAAGTATTCGCGAAGCTTGTCGGAATCCATATTGTACGTAGCGTCGTCAATATCCACGAACTCAGGCAGCGCTCCGGCTTGCGAAATCGCCTCAGTCGTGGCAATAAAAGTGTGTGCCACGGTGACGACTACATCGCCGGACTGAATCCCAGCGCTGATCAGAGCAAATCGAAGAGCGTCTGTACCGCTGCCGACTGCGATCGAATGGCGAGTATCACAGAAATCCGCGAAAGCTCTTTCGAATTCCTCAACCACCGGACCACCAATGAATCCAGCCGTTGCGAGAACTATTCGGAAGATGCTCGTTAGTTCTTTCTCGAGTTCAATATGCGGAGTAACCAGGTCAAGAAACGGAATCATTGTTTCGCCTCCATAGTTTCTTCGAAATAACGCAAGACCGTGGCCGGGTTGCCAGCTACGATGCTGTTCGGGGGAACGTCCTTGGTGACCACGCTGCCTGCTCCGACGATAGCGTTTTCGCCGATTGTGGTGTTGGCGAGAATCGTCGCACCGGATCCGATCGACGCACCTTTTTTGACTATTGTTTGCTCGACCCTCCAGTCGGCTTCAGTTTGTAACTGACCAGCGGCTGTCGCTCGAGGGTAAATATCGTTGATGAAAGTCACACCGTGGCCGATGAAGACGTTGTCCTCTATAGTGACTCCCTCGCAGATAAACGCGTGGCTCGATATCTTGCATCGCTTGCCGATCGTTGCGTTCTTTTGAATCTCAACAAACGCTCCGATCTTGGTCTCATCCCCAATCTCACATCCGTAGAGATTGATAAATTGGGACAGCTTTACATCGCGCCCCAGCCTCACGTCCGGTGCTACGCATAGATAGGAATTCATGGTTTGTTGAAGGGATGTCACTTCAGTGAAGTCTGGAGGGTACATCAGAGATAGATTAACTTTCCTCGGCTTCGAAGAGACACGGTAGCGGCTTCGAGCATCTTCACGACGCGTAAACCTGCCGCGCCGTCATTCAAGGGAGTTCGATTGTTCGAAATGCAATCGACGAAGTAGATCAATTCCTGACGGAGAGCCTCCACCCGGTTTACCTGTGGGGACCACATGTCGCCAGAACGGTAATTTACCAGCAGAGTGTACAGGCCTTGGGGTGTGGTCACGTCAACGCCCTTATCATAGACCTTTATTTTTTCATCGGCCTCAAGATCATTCCAGACGAGCATTTTCTTTTCGCCACCGATCAACGTGGTCCGGACCTTCACTGGGGACAACCAATTGACATTAATGTGAGCAATGATCTTGTCTGGAAAATAGATGGTAATGAACGCGATATCTTCATGCCCGTTCAGGTGTGTCTGGCCGGTAGCCACAACAGCTTCGGGGCTCTGTTTGATCAGGTGGTCGATGATCGAAAGATCGTGAGGGGCCAGATCCCAGATAACATTCACATCGTGCTGGAAGAGACCGAGATTAACTCTCGTCGAATCGTAGTAGTAAAGCTTGCCAAGGGCACCGTCGTCGAGCAGTTGGCCGATTTTCTTCACCGCCCCAGTGAACAAGAATGTGTGATCGACCATGATCTTCAAGTTTTTTTGTTCCGCGAGATTGATGAGCTGCTCCGCTTGGGCGGCATTGCTGGTAAATGGCTTTTCAACGAAGACGTGTTTCCCATTCTCCAGAGCGGCCTTGGCTAGCTCATAATGTGTCCAAACGGGGGTTACCACAGCAACAGCATCGATGTCGGTAGATGAGAAGAGCTCCGTTGAATCCGATAGCACCTTTACGCGTGGGTGTGCTTTTTGGATTCGATCCCTTGATGCGGGACTCTTGTCACAAACGGCTACAACCTTCGCCCCATCCATTTGGTCGAGATTGCGGACGACATTCGGACCCCAGTAACCGTACCCCACAACTCCAAACTTAATGGTTGCCCCCGCGGTTCCGGACTGCTGCTTGACGAATTCGTTCAAGGGTTCAGCGATAGTGGTCATAATTTTCACCAAAGGCGGATGAAGTAGGAACAGCGAGGAGAGATCGTTTTAGTGCGCGCCGTTGCCAAGAACTACGGCGCCGGGTGTGCGCCAAAGGATCTTGATATCAGTCCAGGGCGACCAAGTGCGCGCGTACCGCAGGTCGAGGCGAACCATGTCATCAAATTTCACGCGGCTGCGGCCGCTGACTTGCCACAATCCAGTGATGCCAGGCTTCGCCTCAAGCAGACGACGGCGATGCCAGATGTCATATGCCTCGACCTCGTAAGGAACCGGAGGACGGGGCCCGACTAGAGACATTTCACCTTTCAATACGTTGATGAACTGGGGAAGTTCATCCAAGCTGGTTTTGCGCAAGAAAGCTCCGATTTTGGTGATCCGGGCATCTTGGGTCAGCTTGTAAACGCCTTCACCAGTCGGGTTCGACGGCTGCTTATCTGCCTTACCGGCGATCAGCTTTTGAACGTAGGCTTTGTGGATGGCCGCATCGTTATTCGCGTGCATGGATCTGAATTTCAAGAATACAAACGATTTACCATGCTGGCCAATCCTTCGTTGCCTGAAGAAAACCGGTCCCTTCGACGTTGCTTTGATAGCCGAAGCGATCGCCAGGAAAGTCGGCAAGAAGAAGACTAGCGCCAGGGCGCTTCCCACGATATCCATCGCCCGTTTCAAGACTCGGAATACTTTCCTGCCATCCTCCCGACGGGACAGATCAGGATACAGTGTTGGATTGCGCGAACCCGAGTCATCTTCGTCTTCCCAGTGCTCTGGGAAAACGTGAAATGAGATCCTCACGCGGTTGAATTGTTCGAGAGTGAGACTGTTGCGCAAGCTGTCGGTAACCCGCGCGAGGATGGTGGCGGCGATGGAACTGCCGGCCTCCGCGGCGATCTCGATGAACATGACTCCGACCGCGCAGTGGTTCGAGTACCAACCGGTGACGTCGGTTTCACGAGTGGAAGCGGATAACACGGTCAAAATCTTCGTTAGAATTTTCTCGTTCTTGTCGGATGGGCGAGCGCCCATATCCAGAAGCAGAAGTACGAACGGCTTCCGCGAACGCTCGCTCCTCTTTCTTTCGAGCACAATCATCCGCTGAAAGGCTTCCGCGTTTAAGACCACATGTTCCCCGTTCGGTGAGGATTCGAAAATCGCGCTCAACGCTATACCGTTATTGCCAGAGCATTCTGCCGGCACACTGTCCTCCTCTTTTCTACTTGCTTGCAATAGCGCCCTGAGGCTTTCTGATGCTGGGGACTGGGGACTGGGGGCGAACCAACCCCCGAGAGCCGAATGTTGCGGTCCGCTTATTCCTTGAGATGATCGGCTGGTGACGAACTGTACAGTTGATAGTATTCACTGTGTGCCGCGGTGACGCTACTGTTCACTAACGCTCCCAGCAGCTTCGACTTTTCGATCGCTTCAAGACCGCGCTGCAGCTGTTGCTTTTCTGTAGTACCTTTTCGCGTGACCAGCACAATTCCGTCGGCTAAGCGGGACCAGAGACTTGTGTCCGCCAGTGGCAGCACGGGTGGGGAGTCGATAACGATCCAGTCGAACCAGGCTTCCAACTGCTCCATCAAGACGGATAACTTTCCCGACTGCATCAGCTCCAGAGGATTTTCTGGCGCGGCGCCAGCTGGCAGCATCCAGAGTCCGAGACCTTGCAATTTGTAAATATTGATGCTTTCCGATTGCCCATTGAGCCACTCGCACAAACCTCGAATCCTGCCTATCCCTAATTGGTTCGCAATATTCGGTCGGCGGAGGTCGCCTTCAAGCAGCAATGTCTTCTGCTGTCTTCTGCGAGCTAGGGTGCAGGCCAGATTGGCTGCGACCGTACTCTTGCCTTCCTGTGGAATGGTGCTGGTAATAAGAATCTTTTTCAAAGGGCGATTCTGCCGAATCTGACGCAGACGGACCGCGAGAAAGCGAAATTTCTCTGCGCCCAAACTTCCTTCCTCTGCAACCGAGACCAGGCGACTTTCGTCTCGAATCGAGACTGCCAGCGCGGGGCAGCGCTCCATGTCTTCAGGTGACGCTGGCGCCGGAGGGTTGGCATCGAACGACTCAAAGCTAGGCGACTGCTCCACAATTCGCGCGGATCTACGCATTTTATCTTCGGTCGCCTGCAGCAGTTCGGTAGCCAGGAGTAAACCGGAACTGTCGGCCGCGGCATTCTCCCCCTCGGCCCTTTGTAACGCATCAAATATATTGCTCATTGTTCAGAGACCCTCAACCGCACATGCGTTCTAACGTCCTCTTCCCGCTTTTGCTCGGCCTGAAGGTGGGTGTAGAGTTGGAGCAATGTTTGGGCTGCTTTCCGCGCATCGAGTTCGTCAGATCTGCAACTTTCCACTGCGGGGGTTTGAATCCCGAGGCGGAAATCGGTCGCGATATCGTCGATGATGTCGGGGCTCACACTGCGCATCTCCCTCGCATAGGCTGCGATTAGCGCGTTTTCACAGATCGTGTTGATCAACCTCGGCAGCCCTTGGGCGTGCTGATGCACCGCAGCGATAGTCTCCGGCGGAAACAATACCGATGGGTAGGGGCATCCCGCAAGCTGAAGCCGGCGCTCAACATATCCCTTTGTCTCACTTGAATTCAGTGGTAGAAGGTGGGAGCGAAGGGCAATTCTTTGCTTCAATTGCCGCAAACTGATGGAGTCGAGTTTTTCGTCTAGTTCAGGCTGTCCGACAAGCAGAATTTGGAGCAACTTCTCCTGTGGCGTTTCCAGGTTGCTTAACAGCCGGATTTCCTCGAGAATTTCTACAGAAAGGTGATGCGCTTCGTCGACCACCAGGGCTGTCGTCAGATTCCTTTGGCTGCGTCCGATCACGTAATGCGCGATCTGAAGCAGCAATTCACCCTTGTTCTTGCTGGTGGCGGGAAGTCCCAGATCACTGGCACAATATTGCAAAAACTCAACCGGCGAGAGTCGACCGTTAAATATATACGCGTACGCGACATCTTTACTCTGTTTGAACAATTGCAACACGTAGTGGAGCAGAACAGTCTTGCCGGTCCCTACCTCTCCAGTCAGGACCACAAAACCCTTGTGGCGTCTAACGCCGTAGTAAAGCGCCGCCAACGCTTCGTTATGCCTGCTCGTTGGAAAGAGGAACGAAGGATCTGGCGTGATGTCAAATGGATTCCGCTTAAGGCTGTAGAAGGACTTGTACATTGCCGATTCACTAACCTCGCAAATAACTGATTGCGGAGCCAACCAACATCGTACCGGATACAAAAGCCGCCGTCCCCCATCCCAGCCATAGTCGCCGGCGCTGACGAAACTCGTCTGACGGTGCCGCGATGGTGGGGATTTCCGAGATCACCGCCATGGGTAGCAGTTCTTGCAGTTGTTTCTCGTCGTAGATCCGGTCATCCATTACTTCGAATGCTCCGACCACTAACACACCCACAGCCAATCCGACTGCCAAACCAATACCACAGAACTTCATGCGATTCGGAAATTCGGGTTTTACCGGCAAGCTCGGTGGGTCGATGACCCGAAATCGTTCACCCTGCTGGAGCAATTCCATGCTCGTGGCCATGGCTGACTCATTCTTCTTCTTCAGGAGATCATCGTAGTTTGCTTTCGACTGCTCGTACCCTCGTGTCAGATCCGCGAGTTGCTGCTCGCGCACCGGCTCCTGATTCAGTCGTGCCTGATATTCGATGACCTTCGCTTTTAAATCTGCGACCGCCCGTTCCCTGCTGGCAATCTCCACGCGATTGGACTGGAGCTGTCCTTGCAATTGTGACATTGGCGATGACGGATCCCGCATCTCCGGGACATCAGCGGCAGGAGCTGCATTCGGATCGGCTGAAGCGGAGTTTTTGGTCTCTAAATCCGCGATAATGCGATCTCTGGTCGTTTCGGTTTCGGCAATCTGTTGTTTGAGTTTGCGAACGTCAGGGTGACGGTCCGTGTAATGCGAGCTGAGATCTGCCAGCTGCGCCCTTAGCTTCTCCAACTCTTCATTTATCGCCGGCAAACCGACCGGCGCACTACCTACTGTCTTCGACGTTCCTTGCAGCGAGCGGTACTGATTCACCAATGTTTCAAGGTAAACACGCTGTTGTTTGGCCGCGTTCAGCGCGTCTTCTTCGGTTTGCAACTGAGATTGCAGGCCGGCCAGAATCTGGAGATTGCTTCCAACCTGGGCCGGCAGCTCGCCGGGGTGTGCCCCTTAAACTGACGAATCCTATCTTCCTGGTCTGCCAAAGTTTTCCGAGCCGTGTCGAGTTGGCTTTCAAGAAACTTCGTCGTGTCTTCCGACTGCTGTTGGCGAACTTCCAGATTCTCGTTAATGAACAAATTGGTCAGTTCGCTAGTAGCCTGTTGGGCCTGATGTGGATCGCCCGACGAATAGGAGACGTTGAATGCGGTAATCTGATTGCTAGCGCCGCGCACGAGTTCAATCCCTATATCTTTGCGCATGCGATCTACTTTTTGATCGGCGGACGGTTGCGAGCGCGAGTTCGCATAGAGACTTAATTGGTCGATGATACGCAAAAGTCGTGTGCGGCTTAGAATCTGCTGCGTGATGCTCTGCATCCGCTCCTGCAGATTGTCGTTGACGTTGGGCGTGACGTAATCCCTTGGCATGGTGGGCTGCTCCACCAGTATTAATGTGGTCGATTGATAGCGCGGAGGGAGCACCCAACTTACTCCCCATATCACCACCCAACCGAGGAAAACCGGGATCAGAAACTGTAGATGCCGACGCCGAACCATCTCCAGATAATGCCGGAGATCGAAGCCTTGAGAGCTTTTCTCGTCGAGATCGTTAACCATAGAATTCATCGTCCTAGGGGTCTGGAGAATTGATAAGAAATCGATACAGATTCGCGGTTGGTGTCAGGGGTCGCCGCCAGAATGGCAACGTTGCTGTAAACCTGGTGGAGTCGGGTGTAGCCCAGTTGCAAGTTGATGTGCGGACCCAACTGCTGTTGCAAAGATGCAGTTCCAGACGCCGAATGTCCGTTGTTACCTGCGGCTAGTGCGGTGGCTAGAACCTGGTTCTGCGCGTAGCCGCCGGATACGAAACCACTGAGATAGCGAGAGATCTGTTGCCGAAAGGAAGCAGTCGCACTGTTCATCTGAACTGCCCCAATGAGCCCGCCACCACTTGAGATCACGCGGGAATAGCTTAACGCGATGTTGCTGAGACGACCTTGCCAACTCAAACTTGCGCCGGCGGCCGGCGTCCATTGTCGCACGATGGCTCCCTGAGGCAGCAGCGGTGGCTCCGGCGGCGCAATTGTATCCGAATATTGCGGACCCCCGAATAAGGACATCGAAAATCTTGAGTTCGCGTAAATCGTGTAGAAGAAAAAAAGCGCGTGTGTCTGGGTCTCGCTCTTGCCCACACTCGGGAGCGCAATCAGCCGCTGGTACTGATACGTCGCTCCGATGTAATTCCTTCTCGAAAAACGGAACGAATAAAAGGCCGAGCCGGCTTCTGAGTTCGAATCAAACAGGCCTGGAACCTGGACTGGTTTTGGATAGTGCAGATAGGTAAACGATCCGGTAGCTCCGATCATTCCGTTCGCTGCGAATTGGTAATTGATGCCCAAGCTGCCGGAGTTGCTAAGAAGATTAGCTAACGGCGGAATCACAGAAAAATTAGGCTCCTGCGCCCCCCCCGACACGATCCCGGCTGCAGAAAAAGTTTGCTGCTCGAGAACATTCGAGGTCTTCAGGAATCCGTCTTGCGCGACGAAGCTCACGTGAGGGCTAAGGCGGTACAGCAAGCTAAACGACGCATTCTGATCCTGCTCGTTTCGGGAACTCGTCCGCTGATAGAAGGTGAAGCCAGGGGCGTAAGTGAGCACGAAATGCAGGCGAGACCTGGCCGCATCCAGCGCCAACGTTGGGCCCACCGAATAACTCACATCGCTCACCGGTTTGCGGCCTACCGAACCCAACACGTTGTCAGTATATGCAGTTGTAAACGCCAGTCCGCCACGCAGATAGTTTGACCGCTCCTCGGAAGTGACTTGGGTCGGATACGATTGACCGCTCACCGGGGGCGGAGTCTTCATTTGATCATCAGAGCCTCCCGGGCCGAGGGCGCCAAGTTCAGAAGTCTCCGAAGTATCGCTTACCTGCGACCAGACCGGGATTGCCGAGAATACGAGCAAGCCGAGAACAATGTGTTGATACAGTTTCACGTTTAGGGTACGACGATGGTGTCACGAGGCTGCAACTTAATATTCTGGGCGGGATTGTGACCCTTAACCACGTCTTTGTAGTTGAACGGCAGTTTCGTCTCGGTTCCGTCCGCATTCTGGCGCAGCACGTAAATTGATTTCTGCTTAGCGAAATCGCGGAACCCGCCGGCGAGAGCAATCGCATCGAGCACCGTTGCCGAATTGCTGATCGGAAATGAACCCGGGTGGTTCACCATTCCCAGAATGTTGAACTTCTGGCTGTTAATTTGCTGAACGATGACCGTGACTGCCGGCTCAGCGATGTAATTCTTCAGCCGCGCTGCAATTTCCTGCTCTAGCTTCAATGGCGTGCTACCGGTGGCCTGCACCTCTCCGACCAGGGGCAACGAGATCTTTCCGTCCGACCGCACTGGGATCGAGCGCGATACATCAGGCTCCTTCCATACGTTGATGGCCAACACATCGTCGTTTCCGATTACGAAACTGTCGTCATGTGCCTTCGTTGCAGCAGGTTCGGCGTTCTGCGTCGGTTGAGAGGCAGCGGGGCTTTCAGCAGGCTCTGCCGGCGTTCCCGATGCGCCTTGTGCGACGAGTCCCGTCGCAGAAAGAAAGATCGCGGCGAGAAACAGTCCAAATTTATACAAGCTATCGAGCATTCTTACACCAAATCCACCCAAATGCCATCATCACTTCTCACCTCAACTTGCTTTCCCGTTTCCCTTGGACTCGCGCGAAAGGGTTACTCTAGGTTCCGACAAAGACGAAATAAAGGGCTCCGGAGCGCTCATCTGGTACTGGTCAATCTTGTAAAGAATCGAACGATAGCTCACGCCCAACAAGCGGGCAGCTGCCTTTCGATTCCATCCAGTTTTCTGCAGCGCTGCTGCGATTGCGTTTTTCTCTGTTTCCCACCGAATGTTCTGGATCATGGATTTCAACGTTGACGGTGCCGACCTAGTCTCGCCGTCTTCGGCTTCCAAGCGCGCGCGGCTCTCGTTGATTCTGGACGGGGCTTCGAAGCCTCCGCTACAGAATTCTTCACTCCCTGCTACTAGATAGCGTTTGACGAAGGTTTCTAATTCTCTCAAGTTTCCAGGCCAAGAGTGGTTCTGGCAAGCTTTCAGCGCCGACTGCGTGAATTCTCTTCCCGGCAGACCGTAGTATTTTGCCACTTTGCGCATGGTATAGCGCAGCAGAAATTTGATTTCCTCCTTGCGCTGGCGCAAAGGGGGAACGTGGATCGTGAATGCGCTCAGGCGGTAATAAAGGTCCCGGTCCAGGCGCTTTTCCGCGAGAGCACGATCCAGGTTGTCACTGCTGGTCGCCAAAATACGGACATCAATATCGACCGGTTTAGAGTTACCCGACCGAACAAATTGCTTGTCCTGCAGCGCTTTGAGCAGCCTCGATTGCAGCCGAAGTGGCATCTGCGTGATTTCGTCAAGCAGAAGCGCGCCCTTTTGACCAACTTCAAGTTTGCCCAGACCGGTCCTGGTGGCGTCGTTCGAAGATCCAGAGTGTCCGTTCTCCCTGCCGAATAGTTCGATCTCCAGCAGGTCTCCCGGCATCTCAGCGCAATTCACTCTCAAAAAGTGAAACCCAGAGTAAACCGACATGCGGTGGATCAGACGGGCCACGGTGCCTTTTCCACTTCCGGGTTCTCCCAGGATGAGCACCGGAACATCCGCTTGGGCGAGTAACTCGGCCTGCGCGCGAAGTTGCTGCATGACAGGAGTGATACTGAGGAAGAACTCGTCCCCGCCCACTAATTCAATGTCTTCGCTGGCTATTTCCGCTTCTGCATCGTTCGCCGATCCGAGGTATCTGCTAACTAAGGATTGGATTTGTTCCTCCGTGACCGGACGTGTGAGCACTTCCTTCGCGCCCATGCGAGTCGCTTCCTTTTGACGGGCCGCGTCCTCGCGGTCGCACAGCACGCAAATTGGAAGTTCGGGCCGAAGCCTGCGCAGCCACGGCAACAAGTGAAGACCGTCGCCGTCGCCACGAGGAAGATCCAAGAGCAAAAGATGGGGTGCGGTATCGGACTGCACGCGCTCCATAGCATCCCAACCGCTAGCCGATGTTTCCAAATGCCAAGAGTTTGACTTCGCGGCAGAACCCAGCAGACGAAGAACCGAAACTTCGCTGCTCACGACCAGCAAGCGGAGGGTCTCAATTGTATTAGGCGCCATGGGAGGAAATGTTTTCGACGGTTGTAAAGAAGTGTCTAAGAAGCTCAGGCAGCTTCGACTTCGTATCCTTCGACACGCACGGCCAGCGATCGCTGGATGGCTTCGATGGAAATGACAAGCGTTTGGTCTCCATTGCGCGAAAGCAGTATGCCTTCCATACCATCCAGGGCACCGCTCCGGATTCGCACTCGTTGACCAATTTTTAGGAACGGATGAGAAGACCACGGCAATTTGGTTTCGACCAAACTCCGAACCCCCTCGATTTGTGAA
>CAWCVQ010000016.1:0-26857 GCA_963799025.1 uncultured Acidobacteriaceae bacterium
GAGGCTCTCGGCGCAATCGAAGCCACCAAGGGCAACAACGGTTACTACCTGGTCAGCGACGGAAGCACGGATTCATACCGGACACGCATCAGGACTCCTTCTTTGCTCATGTACAGACGTTGCCGGTATTGTCACGGGGTTTGATGATTCCCGGATTTGGTTGTCATTCTGGGCAGCCTGGATTTTGTTCTGGCGGATATCGACCGTTGAGGAATTCGAGAGATGTTGACCACAGAAGAGATTAACGAAATTGAGACGGAGGCTGCGCACTATCCCAAGGCGCGACGCCCTCTGCATTGACGCGCTTAAGATCGTGCAGCGCCACCGTGGCTGGGTCTCCGATGAGAGCGTTCGCGATATTGCCGGACATATCGGCATGTCGCCCACGGACGTGGATAGCGTGGCTACGTTTTACAACCTGATATTTCGCAAGCCGGTGGGCCGCCACGTAATCATGGTCTGCGACAGCGTGAGCTGCTGGATCATGGGCTACGAGCGGATGCGGAAGCATCTCCACGAGCGCCTGGGAATCGAGCTTGGCGAGACGACGCCCGACAATCGTTTTACGCTGCTGCCGATCGTATGCCTCGGATGCTGCGATCATGCCCCGGCCATGATGGTGGACCGCGATCTGCACAGCGATCTGGATCCGCAAAAAATCGATACTGAACTCGAGAAGTATCAATGACAGCGACGAACGAAAAGCCGCTGACCGAGAACATGCGCCCGGACGGGTCTGTCCTCGACCTGCGCGCCTACGAGCAGGCCGGCGGTTACCAGGCAATCCGCAAGGTCTTGAATGGCGGCATGGAGCCGAAGGCTGTCATCGACGAAGTGAAGGACGCGAATCTGCGCGGCCGGGGTGGCGCCGGTTTTTCAACCGGTGTGAAGTGGTCTTTCGTTCCGCGTGGCAAAGACGCTCCCAGCCCGACTTATCTGGTGGTCAATGCCGACGAGATGGAGCCGGGCACATTTAAAGACCGGATGTTGATGGAGCGGGATCCTCACCAGCTCATCGAAGGAGTGATCGTCGCGGGATTCGCGATCGAGGCGGACGTCGCCTTCATTTTTCTGCGCGGAGAATACACGCTGGCCGCGGACCGCATTTCGCATGCCATCGCGGAAGCCTACGAACGTCATTACCTGGGAAAAAATATTCTCGGTTCAGGTTACAGCCTGGAACTTTATCTCCATCTCAGCGGCGGCCGCTATATCTGCGGGGATGAGACCGGGCTGCTGAACGCGCTGGAAGGCAAGCGGGCCAATCCGCGATCGAAGCCGCCGTTTCCGCCTTGGTGGGCCTGTTCGGCAAACCCACGGTAGTCAATAACGTTGAGACGATGAGCTGCGTACCCCACATCATCAACACGGCGCGACGTGGTTCCGCGGTTTGGGCCGGACGAAGGATGGTGGCACCAAGCTATTCGGCGTGAGCGGAAAAGTAAAGCGTCCCGGGCTTTGGGAACTGCCCATCGGCACCACCCTGCGCGAAATTCTCGAGGAGCATGCCGGGGGAATGCGCGACGGTGTGAAGTTTCGCGGATTGCTGCCAGGTGGGTCCTCGACGCCTTTCATCGTCGAGGAGCACCTGGACACGCCCATGGATTTCACCGAGATGCCGAAAGCCGGCAGCCGCATGGGCACCGGCACCATGATCGTGCTCGATGACCAGACCTGTCCTGTCGGCATGACCTGGAACATGACCCATTTTTTCGCGCGCGAATCCTGCGGCTTCTGCACGCCCTGCTGGAGCGGACTGGGATGGGCGGAGCGGATTCTCAAGTCGATGGAGGAGGGCCGCGGGAAGCCCGGCGACCTCGACAAGCTCGAGTTCCAGACCAACATGTGGGGTCCCGGCAATACATTCTGTGCACTGGCGCCCGGCGCCGCGGAGCCGCTGCAGAGCGCAATGAAATATTTTCGCGGATGATTTCGAGCGGCACATTAGCGAGCACCGCTGCCCGTGGAGATAGGTATGGCGACCGTTTACGTTGATAACAAACCGTGCCAGATGAATCCGGAGGAGAACCTGCTCCACGGGTGTCTTTCGCAGGGCTTCAAGCTGCCTTACTTCTGCTGGCATCCGGCGCTGGGATCGGTGGGCGCCTGCCGCCAATGTGCCGTCAAACAGTTCAAGGACGAGCACGATGAGCAAGGCAAAATCATCATGTCCTGCATGACGCCCGCCGCGGAAGGCACCCGGATCTCCATCGATGATCCTGAGGCTGCCGCTTTCCGCGCCGGCATTATCGAGGGACTCATGCTGAATCATCCGCACGACTGCCCGGTGTGCGATGAGGGCGGCGAATGTCACTTGCAGGATATGACTGTGATGACCGGTCACGATTATCGCCGTTACGAATTCGACAAGCGCACGTTTCGCAATCAGAACCTGGGTCCGCTGGTGAATCACGAAATGAATCGCTGCATCCAGTGTTACCGCTGCGTGCGCTACTATCGCGACTATGCTGGCGGCAACGATTTGAACGCGTTTGCGTTGCGGGACACGGTTTTCTTCGGCCGTCCCGAAGATGGCGTTCTGGAGAATGAATTCAGCGGCAACCTGGTGGAAATCTGCCCCACAGGCGTGTTCACGGATAAAACCCTGAAGCACCACTATGCTCGCAAGTGGGACCAGCAGTTCGCTCCGTCGGTTTGCGTGCACTGCGCTCTCGGCTGCAACATGGATGCAGGCGAACGCTATGGGACGCTGCGCCGCATCGTCAACCGCTATAACCACGAAGTGAACGGCTACTTCCTGTGCGACCGCGGAAGGTTTGGCTACGAATTCGTCAACAGTCAACGACGTTTCCGCCAGCCCTTGCTGAAAAGGCGGCTTACTTCCGTTGCCTCGGCACGGCACTATCTGAACGAAAGGATCGCCAATGGCAGAGTGATCGGGATCGGCTCGCCACGCGCTTCGCTGGAAGCTAACTTCTCCTTGCGTACACTCGTCGGCCCGGACCACTTCTACTCCGGCATGGCCGATCATGAAGCAAAGCTGGTTCGGACTCACGATTGAGATCCTCGCGGCGCGGTCCGATGCGGACGCCGACGCTGCGCGAGATCGAGGAGTCGCGACGCTGTCTTCATCCTTGGCGAGGACTTGACCAATGTCGCTCCGCGAATGGCTTTGTCGGTGCGGCAGTCGGTACGCCAGCAGCCGATGGAAGCGTCAAGAAGCAGAAAATTCCCCTGTGGCTGGATCTCGGGGTGCGAGACGCGATGCAGGACGCGAAGGGGCCGCTCTATATTGCGACGCCTCATGGCACTCGGCTCGACGACGTCGCCACGGCCACATTCCATGCCGCGCCTGACGATCTGGCTCGGCTGGGATTTGCAGTAGCGCATGCCCTTGACTCGAGCGCCCGCCGTACCCCACGCTGATGACTGGCCGCTGGCAAATGAGATTGCCCGCGCACTCAAGGCGGCCAAGAAACCGCTCGTGATCTCCGGTACGAGTTGCGCAAGCGAGGCTGTCATTCAGGCGGCCGCGAACGTGGCGATAGCCGCGCATGCCGCGCTAAGCTTCACCGCGCCGGAATGCAATAGCGTTGGGGCCGCACTCATGGGCGGGAACCCATTGAGCGCTGCATTTCAGGCCGTCCGGGATGGCTACGCCGATACCGTGATCATCCTCGAAAATGATCTCTATCGCCGCGCGCCCCATGCCGAAGTGGATTCAGTGCTCAAGGCTGCGCCCCACGTAATCGTTCTCGATCATCTACCCAATCCGACAACCGAGAAAGCTGAACTGCTTCTGCCTGCAGGCACGTTCGCCGAATCTGACGGGACTTTCATCAGCAGCGAAGGCCGCGCCCAGAGATTTTTCCAGGTCTGCGTCCCGAGAACGAAGTTTTGGCAAGCTGGCGATGGTTGAAGCCCGACCACTGGCAAAATCTGGATGACGTGCTTCGGGCGATGGCCGAAGCGCTGCCGGAACTTGCGGCGATACGCGACGCCGCCCCGTCCAGCAAGTTTCGCGTTGCCGGAGCGAAGATTCCGCGCTCGCCGCATCGCGAAAGCGGACGAACGGCGGCCCTCGTGCATATCAACATATCTGAGCCCAAGACTCCCGAGGATCCCGACTCTGCACTCTCGTTTTCAATGGAAGGAACGCCGGACCAGCCGCCTGCTGCGCTGATTCCTTTTTTCTGGTCTCCGAGTTGGAACTCGATTCAAGCCGTGAACACATATCAGAAAGAGGTTGGCGGTCCATTGCGCGGAGGCGATGCAGGCGTGCGTCTCTTCAAGCCCTCACCTAAGAATGGACAAACCTATTTCAGCGCGATCCCCGCGGCATTCCAGCCGCGCGAGAGCGAGTGGTTACTGGTGCCGATGTACCACATCTTTGGTTCCGATGAGTTGAGCCTTCAGGCGCCGGCAATTCGAGAACTCGCGGTGATGCCTCATGTTGCCATCAATTCTGACGAGTTTGCCGAGGGCATGGAAGTTGAAGTGACTTTGGCCGATGGCACGTTCCGCTTCCCGGTACGGATCCATCGCGAGATGCCCGCCGGTGTTGCGGCAGTGTCCGTTGGTTCTCCTCCACTCCTCGCAGTTCAGGTGCCTGGCTGGGGGAAGATCGCGAGGGCGAAATGACGAGTCCCTATCCGATCCTTTCGATCCTCGGGGTTGTCATCGTCGCAATGAGCATCGCCGCCTTCCTGATCTGGGTCGAGCGACGGTTACTGGCGCTCTGGCAGGACCGTTATGGGCCGAATCGCGTTGGCCCCTTCGGTTTGCTGCAGGTCCTGGCCGATTCAATCAAGATTTTCATGAAGGAGGACTGGATTCCTCCATTCGTCGACACACCGGTTTTCATTCTGGCGCCCGCGATTGTCTTCGTGACCGTGCTGATGTCTTTCGCTGTGCTCCCGGTGGCGCCGGGAATCATCGTGAGCGACCTCAATGTGGGCCTGCTGTTTTTTCTCGCCATGTCGTCCCTGGGGGTTTACAGCGTCGTCCTGGCAGGCTGGTCTTCCAACAACAAGTACGCCCTCCTCGGTGGCTTACGCGCCGCAGCCCAGATGCTGAGTTATGAAGTTTTCATGGGACTTTCATTGATGGGTGTGGTTCTGCTGGCGGGATCGTTCAGCCTGTCCGCGATCGTCGAGGCACAGAAGAAAATCTGGTTCGTGGTTCCTCAGTTCGCCGGGTTCGTCTTATTCCTGATCGCCGGCCTGGCTGAGACCCGGCGCATCCCGTTTGATCTGCCCGAAGCCGAAAGCGAACTGGTCGCGGGTTATCACTCCGAGTACTCAGGCATGAAGTTTGGCATGTTCTTCGTCGGAGAGTACATGGGAGTCACTTTGATCTCCAGCATGATCGCAGTTCTGTTTTTCGGGGGATGGCTCGGCCCGGTTCTTCCTGGGCTGGTTTGGTTTTTCATAAAGGTGTTTTTCTTCATCGCATTTTTTGTTCTCGTGCGGGCAGCGCTCCCGCGTCCACGGTTTGATCAACTCATGTCGTGGGGATGGAAAGTGATGTTGCCTCTGGCCTTAATCAACTTGCTTGCAACCGGCGCGGCAGTGCTCGCGTGGAGATAGAAGATGCTGAGCATACTTAGGACAATCTGGTACGTTTTTCTCCATTCTTTTCAGAAAAGGATTACGGTTCAATACCCGGAACAAAAGCCGTATCTTGCGCCCCGCTTCCGGGGAAGGATTATTCTCTCCCGCGATCCCGACGGAGGCGAACGCTGCGTAGCCTGCAACCTCTGTGCCGTCGCTTGCCCGGTCGGTTGCATCGCGCTACAGGCAACCGAGGATGAAAAAGGCCGGCGTTATCCGGAGTTCTTCCGCATTAACTTCTCACGATGCATTTTTTGTGGTTATTGCGAAGAAGCCTGCCCGACTTACGCCATCCAGCTGACACCCGATTTCGAGATGGGAGAATTTCACCGCAAGAATCTGGTGTATGAGAAAGAAGATCTACTGATCGACGGTCCCGGCAAGTATCCGGGTTACAACTTCTGGCAAATCGCGGGAGTCAAGATCGGCGGGAAAGACAAGGGCGAAGCGGCGCATGAAGACGCGCCCGTCGACGTTCACACTCTGTTGCCCTAGACCGGATGGAAGAGAGCTTTATGGAACTCGCTTTTTACATTGCCAGCGCCGTGGCAGTCGTCTCGACCGCCCTGATGCTGACTCGCCTGCACATTGTGCATGCCCTGCTGTACCTGACTGTGTCCTTGTTGGGTGTCGCAGTGGTGTTCTATCTGCTCGGCGCCTCATTTGTGGCAGCGCTTGAAGTCATTGTCTACGCAGGCGCCATCATGGTGCTTTTTGTTTTCGTGGTGATGATGCTCAACCTGGGCGCCGCGGCGGCTGAAATGGAAAAACGCTGGCTAACCCCAGGGATCTGGGTTGGTCCGGCGGTTTTGGCCTCCATCCTTATTATGGAGGTCCTTTACATGGTCCGCGGCAGCTCCACCGGTTTAGGCCCTGGGGGCGTAGAGCCGAAGCAAGTTGGAATCGCATTGTTTGGACCTTACCTGATTGGCGTGGAACTTGCTTCCATGCTTCTGCTGGCGGGACTGGTTGGCGCGTATCACCTGAGCTACCGCAAAGTCGAAAAACGGGAGATTCAACATGACGCAGATACCCATGAGGGACGGGCTGCTGCTGGCGGGGATCTTGTTCTCGCTGGGGCTGACCGGCCTGCTCGTACGCCGTAATTTGGTTTTCGTCCTCATGTCGTTGGAGGTGATGCTCAATGCGGCGGGTCTGGCATTCGTGGTCGCCGGGGCTCGATGGCATCAAGCCGACGGGCAGGTCATGTTTTTGTTTATCTTGGCGACGGCGGCTGCGGAAGTTGCCGTGGGTTTGGCTCTGGTGCTCGAAATCTATCACCGCTTCAAGTCTCTGGACGTGGACGAACTGAGCGAGATGAGGGGCTGACGTGATCCGTTTGTTGTGGCTCATTCCGGCATTGCCTTTCGCCAGCGCGCTGATCCTCGTGCTGATTGGCTCGCGTTTGTCAAAAAGAGTAGCTGCTGCTGTGGGCGCAGGTTCGATCGGATTCTCGGCGGTGATCACGATTCTGGTGGCGGCTAGCTTCATCACCTCGCCTCCGCCGGCAAACTCGTATACCCAGATCCTGTGGACTTGGATCAGCGTAGATGGGTTTCGGCCGCAGATCGGCCTTTACCTCGATCCGCTGTCCCTGGTGATGCTGCTGGTGGTTACCTTCGTCGGTTTCCTCATTCACGTTTACTCGGCCGAGTTCATGATCGAAGACGGCGATTACAGCCGCTTCTTTGCGTACATGAATCTGTTCGTTGCGTCGATGTTGATGCTGCTGCTCGGAAATAATCTTCTTCTCCTCTATCTTGGATGGGAAGGCGTCGGTCTGTGCAGTTATCTGCTTATTGGATTCTGGTATCGGGATCCGGCCAACGGGCGAGCAGCTCGCAAGGCCTTCATCCTGACCCGGGTCGGCGATACTGCCATGTCGATCGGTTTGTATCTGCTGTTCGCGCAGCTAGGTACGCTCGGGATTCAGGATCTGATGCAGCGAGCTTCCGCCCAGTGGCGCTCGGGATCCACTTATGCCGTGGCAGCGGCGTTTCTCCTGCTGGGTGGCGCAATCGGCAAGTCAGCCCAATTTCCGCTGCAGGTATGGTTGCCGGATGCCATGGCCGGACCTACCCCAGTCAGCGCGCTACTTCACGCCGCGACCATGGTGACGGCGGGCGTTTATCTCATCGCGCGGACGCACGTTCTTTTCTCGCTGGCGCCATCGGCTCAGTTGGCGGTGGCAGTTGTCGGCGCCTGCACTTTGCTACTCGCCGGCTTTAGCGCGCTTGTCCAGCATGACATCAAGCGCATCCTTGCCTACTCGACCGTCAGTCAAATTGGCTACATGTTCCTGGCGCTTGGTGTGGGCGCATGGCAGGCCGCCATGTTCCACTTCGTAACCCACGCGTTTTTCAAAGCCCTGCTCTTTCTGGGTTCTGGCGCCATTATTAACGCTCTCGATGACGAGCACAGCATCTTTCGCATGGGCGGTTTACGCAAAGAGCTGCCTGTAACTTTCTGGACCTTCCTGATCGCCGGGTGTTCTCTGGCGGGACTGCCATTCGTCACCGCGGGTTTCTTCAGCAAGGACCTGATTATCTGGAATGCGTGGTCGGGCCAATATGGACATCCGGCGTTTTGGATTGCAGGGATCATCGGCGCGCTGCTGACTTCGCTCTACACATTTCGGATGATCTTCCGCGTGTTCTTCGGCCCGTTGGACATTCCGGTGACCAAGCGGCCAGGCTACCGGATGACGATCCCCCTTGTGGTACTAGCGTTCCTTTCCATCGTGGGCGGATTTCTGAAGCAACCTCTGCTTGGATTCTTGCATTCGGCTTTGCCATCGACGATCGAAGCTCATACCGGCGGCCTGACAGAGATCCGATCCGAAACGATTACCGGACTCATATTCCTTATTGGCCTATATTTCGCATACCTTTTCCATCTTCAGAAACGCAACTGGGCAGACGCTCTGGTCTCAGGTCCTGTCGGACGCAGCTTGCACCAATGGTGGTTCGCGGATTGGGGCTTTGACTGGATCTACGACAAGGTTTTTGTCCAGCCCTTCGTCTGGGCGTCCGAAATCAACAAGAGTGACTTCATCGATGCTTTCTATACCGGCGTCGCCTGGCTGGCCCAATGGTTTTATCGGGGATTGAGCCGTACCGAAACCGGCCGCGTCCGCTGGTACGCTGCTGGCATGGCCGCAGGCTCTGTCCTTTTCTTGGCGGTGGTGCTCTTCAAATGATACTGGTCTCAGTCATTGGAATTCTCTTGATCGGCGGCGTTCTCGCGTGGCTTGCGGAACGCTGGAGCGCGCGACTCGTGAGGTGGATCTCTCTGATAGCGATTGGGATCGATTTTGTCCTGGCGGCGATCGTCTGGGTAGGAAAAGATTCACACGCAACCGGGCGGTGGCTCGAAGAAGTCGACTGGGCCTGGGTGCCGGGCCTCGGCATTCACTTTCATCTCGCGGTGGACGGCCTTAGCTTACTGATGCTGGCACTCACGCTCTTCCTGGGCATCGTGGCTGTGCTGGCCTCGTGGGCAGAAATCCAGGAAAAGATCGGCTTCTTCCATCTCAATCTGATGTGGGTTCTGGCGGGGATTGCCGGGGTATTTCTGGCGATCGATTTATTCCTTTTCTATTGTGCCTGGGAATTGATGCTCGTCCCAATGTATTTCCTGATCGTAATCTGGGGCCACGAGCGAAGGGTCTATGCGGGCGCGAAGTTTTTTCTATTTACACAATTCAGCGGGCTGCTGATGTTGATTGCCATCCTGGCACTCTACTTTATCCACCACAGAACCACCGGCGTTTACACCTTCGAATATTCGGAACTGTTGACCACGCACCTAAATCAACGCGCCGAGTTCTGGATCATGCTCGGCTTTTTTGTCGCGTTCGCCGTGAAGTTGCCGGTCGTTCCGCTGCATACCTGGCTGCCGGATGCACACACTCAGGCTCCCACCGCGGGAAGCGTAATCCTCGCCGGGTTACTCTTAAAAACTGGGGCTTACGGCCTGATCCGGTTTGTTATTCCGCTGTTTCCCGACGCGGTTTCTGATTTCACTCCTTTCGCTCTCGCTTTGGCCGCGATCGGGATCGTTTACGGCGCGGTCATGGCGTACTCGCAGACCGATCTCAAGCGCCTGGTCGCTTACACCAGCGTCAGTCACCTTGGATTTGTGCTGCTCGGAATTTTCTCCCGGAATCCGCTTGGGCTCCAGGGTGCGGTTATGACGATGATCAGTCACGGCCTGAGCACGGGAGCACTCTTCGTTTTGGTCGGAAGCTTACAGGAGCGCCTCCACACTCGTGATCTCGATCAGATGGGAGGTCTTTGGGCCACAATTCCAAGGTTAAGCGGCACCGCACTCTTCTTCAGTCTGGGCTCGCTGGGTCTGCCTGGACTCGGTGACTTCGTGGGAGAGTTTCTCGTATTGCTGGGATCTTACCGAGTCAGTATCACGATCACGGTCGTTGCCAGCATCGGTGTTCTCGCCTCCACCTTTTATGCGCTGCGGATGGTACAGCGGGCCTTCCAGGGGCCAAATACGCATGCCTGGCAAGTTCCCGACCTGAACCCGCGGGAAGCGCTCATGATGGCTGTAATGATTGTGGGCCTTCTCGGTCTCGGACTCTATCCGCAACCGGTACTCAACGCTTCCGCCCAGGCTTTGGATAATTTCCAGGTGCAGTTGCCAATTGCGTCCTTGCGGAGGTGAACATTCATGATAAACGCTCGGGACATCATTGCCTTACTTCCAATCCTTGTGATCTCGGCAACTGCGGTGCTTGTAATGATGGGTATTGCCTGGAAGCGGAGTCACGTTCTCGCAGCAGGGCTAACCCTCGTCGGACTGGCTGCGGCTTTCCTCTCGATCTTTGCGGCAGTGCCGCTCTCTCCCCGGCAAGTCACATCCCTCTTGCTCGTGGACCGTTTCGCATTGTTCTACATGGGCCTGATCATTGCCTCAGCCTTGGTAGTGGCAGGGTTGTCCTACGACTACTTCAAGAATCGCGACGAGCATCGCGAGGAGCTATATGTGCTGCTCATGATCGCGACTGCCGGGTGTGCGGTCTTGGTGGCGAGCACTCACTTTGTTTCCTTCCTTCTCGGACTCGAGATCTTGAGCGTCTCTCTGTATGCCCTCATTGCCTACTCGAAAGGTCGAAATCAGGCGCTCGAAGCGGGAATCAAGTACCTGATTCTGGCTTCCGCTTCCGCCGCATTTCTCCTTTTCGGCATGGCCCTCATCTATGCGGATGTCGGGACGATGGAGTTTTCGCGCATCCGGGAAATCTCGCTCGGAGGGTCGAGCTTCGCGTTGCTCGCGCCCGGAGTCGGGCTTATCGTCACGGGAATCGGCTTCAAACTCGGCGTTGTGCCCTTTCATCTCTGGACTCCTGATGTCTACGAAGGCGCGCCCGCGCCTGTGGCGGCATTCGTGGCTTCAACATCCAAGAGCGCGATGGTGGCGCTGTTGCTGCGCTATGCGTTTTTGTCTGGTGCTCTCGAGTATCGCGGCGTGTTCCTCGTGTTCGCTCTCATCGCGATTGCCTCCATGTGCGCCGGTAATCTGCTCGCGCTTCAACAGAGAAATGTTAAGCGAATTCTCGCTTACTCTTCGATTGCTCACTTCGGATACATCTTGGTAGCGTTTCTGGTGGGCGGAGCCATGGCCATCGAAGCGGTGAGCTTCTATCTGGTGGCTTACTCGGCGACCATCCTTACCGCGTTCGGAATTGTGGCAGTGCTTTCCGGTCCTGAGCGCGAGGCTGACGATATTGAAGACTACCGCGGTCTCTTCTGGCGGCGGCCGGTAGTCGCGGCTGTCTTAACGGTCGCGCTGTTCTCGCTCGCCGGCATTCCCGCAACCATAGGGTTTCTCAGCAAGTTCTATGTGCTCGCGGCCGGAGCAGACGCCGCTGCCTGGCCGTTAATTCTAATCCTCGTTATCACCAGCGTCGTTGGCCTTTTCTACTATCTGCGCATCGTGGTGGTACTGTACTCACCACCAGAGCATGCTCTCGTTCAGGATGTATCCCGCAGTGGTGCCACGGTTGTAGTCGCACTTTCGGTTCTTTTGATCTGGTTTGGCGTTTATCCCGCACCGCTATTCAGACTCGTTCGAACCACCGTGGTCGGGGCTGGTGCGCAGAATGTGCCTGCGATCACGACGTTGAACAGATAGCTGGGCAGCGAGTGGAGAATCGAGCCAAAACCGGTCAATCACCGGTGATCACTGACTCAAGTGAATCCATTGAGTGTCCGGAAACATCTCACGCAAGTAGATCCTATGAATAGCAGGGCAGAGAAATTGCTGGTCGTGGAGTCAGATGACGGTCTCAGAGACCACATCGCCACGGTTTTGAGCGATGCAGGCTACGAAGTGTCGACTGACTACCGGGAAGGAATGAAAGCGGTGCTCGGCTTCGATCCCGAGGTCGTCATCCTGGGTGCTGATCCACCGAAGCTCGACTGCTGTGACTTGCTCTCCGAAATCAAGGGTTCCGACCTTACCCAGACCATTCGAGTTGTGATGCTATCTCCAGGAGGACCAGTCGAGCGAACTCGGGGGCTGGATCTCGGAGCGGATGATGTCCTTTCCTTACCGTTCGATCCGCAGGAATTGCTTTCGCGGGTGCGCTCGCAACTCCGAAATAAACGCATCGCGGATCAACTTCGAACAGCCGAAGCGGGCCGAAACGCTACCCAACAGGTTGTAACAGTAGTGAACGAGGAGCGGAAGATGCTTCGCTTCGGCGCCCTCGCAATCGTTGGCCTGCTTGCGATCGCGGGACTGATTTCTTTGTTCTTTCACCGCCGCACTCAGCAGGAAAATGTCAGAGTCTATGCTGCTATCGGCAAGTTGCAAAATGGCGTGCTGACACAACAAAGGTTGCTCGAACGTTCTCGTCACGCGCTTGATGGGGAAAGTGGTCCCGCCGTTGTGAGCGATCCACAGCGGCTTCAACTTCAGAAGAAGGACGAGGAACTGAAATCGCAGCTTGCAAGCAGCAGGGTAGAAGATTCTTCCGCTTTGCAAAGTCAGTTGACCTCGGTTGAGAGCCGCCTTGAAAAACTCGAGAGCGAGGGCAAGGTGGCAGAGACGATTATCCGAACCTATGAACCGAGTGTCTGTCTCATTCATGTTGTGCTTGCCTTTGCCGACCACACGACCGGATTGAGACTGCACTATGCCGGGGTGACAACTAATGGCGAGCCTACAACCGACGACCATAATAATCCGCTATTGAGCCTCACCGGAACGGGTCCGGAAGTGCACGTTGATGTGTTTGGGACGGGCTTTCTGGCGTCCACCAGCGGACAGATCCTCACGAATCATCATGTGGCCGAACCGTGGTGGCAGGATGACGATCTAAAGGAGATGCTCGATCAAGGCGTCGAGCCAGTGATTGTGGGTATGACAGCCTATTTCCCTGGCGTATCCCACGGCATCGCCGTGACTACTGAGAGTATTTCGTCTGCCGCCGATGTGGCAGTTCTGAAAGCAAACATTTCAGGGTTGGGAATCAGGCAAATTGCCCTGGCCGAAGGCCGCCGCGCAGCGATCAGCGGCGGGCCTGTCGTGCTGCTAGGGTATCCCACTGCTCTTGATGCAATTCTGGCTCGGGCCGGCGCGGAAACTCTTCAGTCCATCGCGGCCACAAGCAAGGGTGATCCAAAGCAGGTAATGGAAGAACTCGCCCGCCGTAATCTGATCCGGCCTGTCACGACCCAGGGACACATCGGAGATGTCTTACCGGACAAGATTGTCTACGATGCTCAGACTACTTCGGGCGGCTCGGGCGGTCCGCTTTTCAATCACGAAGGGAAAGTCATCGGAATTAACTTTGCGATGGTGCGTGAATTCGGGGGATCAAATTTCGCGATTCCGGTCGGATACGGGAAGGCTCTTCTGAAGCCTGAAATAGCCCAAAACCGCAAATGAGGCTTTCATCCTCGCTGGTTTGTGTGATGTTTCTCGTCTCCATGAAACGCAGCAGAAACCGAAGTGAACTAGAGCGACATAGCATTTCCGCTGAGCAACTGGAATCGTTGATGGCTTCTGGTAAAGGGTCCGTGCGAAATAGTTGCTCCGCAGCAGGACGGCTCGTTGTGAAGGAGTGCATCATGCTGGGCGCTGCCATATTGACGATGGCCCATGCGGCAGAGACGTATGTTAATCACCAATGAGTATTTCACGGCGACAGCAACTTCGACGACGTGACGAACCTCCATCGGCAGCCGAAGTCAGATTCGTTCCACCAACTTTTCACAAATCAGCAGAACCCTCGTCCGCTCCCACTCGCAGTGCGATTTCCTTGTCGCTTTCGGCACGGCAGGTGGCGCTGACTGGCCCAGCCGCTCGATGCGCGAGTTGAACGGCACAAGCGCTTAACATAGCCCGAACAGGACAATGCTGAACCCTTCATGGCGCGACTCCCAGGAAGCTTATGCCACGGGTGTTGATGATGGTTTCTTGCTTTCGTTCTCACGATCTAGCGGCGGATCATAGGCAGCCGGGAGTTGCAGTTCCGAACGAACCTGCAACAACTGCAGCAGTTGAGATCGGGAGACGACTCCTTGTAAAGTACTACTCGCGACCACCGGCAATTGGTTGACATCCTTGCTGGTCACGAGTTTTAGTGCATCCAGAACTGGCGTCTCGGGCGTGATGATGTGCAACTCCTGCAGCGGGCGCATAGTTTCACGCACAGTGGTCTTGTCCCAACGGTTGCGCGGTATGCTGCCCACATCGCGGGGGGTAATCAGGCCCACAAAGCGACCCTGCTCCTCCACAGCGAAACATCGTTCGACGGCCCTCAGAAGATAGGTATTAACAAACTCCTGCAAACTCATTCTAGGGCTCACGATGGCGCAATCACGCGACATCACCTCGGAGACTTGGAGGCCGCGAAGCGCAGCTGTAATCCCCACCTCGGCGTAGCTGGCCTTGGCCGCATCCATCAGAAACCAGCCAATGAACGCAATCCACAGGCCGCCAAAGCCGGCGCCGGAAAAAAATTGCCATATCCCGTCGAGAATGAACAGAAATGCGACGAATTGCCCGACGCGTGCGGCGATGCGGGTAGAGCGATCAGAGTTTTTGGTAATCGCCCATACGATCGCGCGCAGCACCCGGCCACCATCGAGCGGGAAGCCGGGAATCATGTTAAAGACCGCGAGAGCAATGTTGATATAACCCAACCAGACCACGACCCCGGTTACCGCAGTTTGAGGTTCGGTGGAACGTTGCCAGCCAAGGCCGAGCGCGATGCCGAGGCTGCCAAAGCCGACAATCAGGCTGGCCATCGGTCCGGCGATCGCAACCCAGAATTCTGTTTTCGCGTCGGTCGCATCGTCCTGGATCTGAGAAACACCGCCGAGCGCGAACAGAGTGATTGCCCTGACTTTCAAACCGCGGGCCTGGGCCACTAGAGAATGGGCGAGTTCATGCAACAGCAGGGTGACGAAGAACAGGGCTGCCGTGAGGAGAGCAGCGATCCAGATCTGGGCTGAGCCCCAACTCGCGTTTACCTGACGAAAGCGTTCGCTGAGGGAGAATGCGATCAGGGCAGCGATAATGAACCAGCTGTAATGAAGTCCGATTTCTATACCGGAGATCGTTCCGAGTTTGATGTTGGAGCGCATCTGCGACCTTCCTTAAGAAAAAACCACGCAACTGTCGATAACGGATACTCAACTCCAGTCATTCACATCTTAATGATCGAAGAACCGAGTCTGTTCCCAGCGAAACATGAATCGCAATGCTGGCGACTGCATTTTCAGTTCCAAAACAGGAGGACAGAACCTTGATATTTCGGTTTAAGAGACAGAAATTGATTTCCGCATTCATGTGGCTGAATTATGAGCCACCGCATCAAAGCAGCATGTGGCAATTCCGGCCCGCGTGCGTTTGATACTCAGCATGGGATTTCTAGTGATCGACTGTTCCTAAGAATCAGAAACGAATCGTCCCGCCTGCAAGCCCAGAAGTCGCTTCTGTGGAGTGTCGATGCCGTCATCCGGTAACTGAAAGGTCCCATGGCGGATCGCAATGCTATTTTTGGCACCGAGAATTTCGTGGGCTCGAACGCTTCTTCGGGAGCCATGTGCACTGGCGACATAAACCAGCGTGGCTCATATGCACCGATCGGCAACAATGCAAGCTGGGGCGCGCCGAACTTTTCTCGACTGGGCGAAATGACTTCCGAAAGCAGTGTCCCCAGCGAAAAAGACCAGGCTTTCGGGATATTCAATTACGTATCCGCACCACAGGGTCTTGTTACGGTCAAAAATGCCGCGGGCTGAGAAGTGCAGGGCCGGTACGCAGTGGATGGTGACGCCGGAAATGGCCAGTGACCCTCCCCAATCCAGCTCGTGAACGGATTCGATTCCTTGGGAGCGAAGCAGGCGAGCACACCGAGCGGCCACCACAAAAGTAGAACCTCCACGAGCCCCAGTTGACGCAGAGTCGGCAAATCCAGATGGTCGAAATGATTGTGGCTGATTAGAACTGCATCAATGGGCAGAAGATCTTCCATCCGCACTCCAGGTCTTCTCGGCGCTTGGGGAGTGAATCTGCCAATGAGCGTGGGGCGCAATCGCGATGAATCTCTCCACGATCATTGTGGCACTCAACGCACAGCTTCTCCGTCGCGCAAAGCTTGGGCCTTGAGGGCTATGCAGGCTTCCTTGCCTCGGCGCAGAACACAATGACCTTTCCCTTCTGTGACCGCGTAATGAGCGACTCTCTTCGTTGGAATTTCGGAGGCACGTAGAACTCAATTATACGGGCCATTACCGCCTCCTTTCTTCTTGAAATCCTTTGTCTTTTGGCTTTCCAATCGCACATTGGTCTGGAGCGGAGAAGCCAGCCACCGCCAACGAACAGAATCATGCAAACGAGTCTTTTCATAAGTGGCTTCTATCGAGCGTCAGGCCTCATCCAGATGTCATTCCCAATTGACGACTCTCCAAGACGGTGTGGAGCACTTGGGTTGCCAAAGGTCAGAACAGGAACCTGCAGATGGAGAGCGAATTGCTGGAGCATTAGGTCGTAACACATCGATGAAAGATCTTGACCAACTCCTGACGGATAGAGGATGAGTGTTAGGTAGCAGCTTCAGTCGTTTCTAGGTTTACTTTATGTCGTACGAAGCTCCAACCGCGTGGTTTCACAGCAACCGTTACAGTGCCCAGGTCGCGTGTGAGCACTGCGGCGGTGCCCTTCACCACGAGCCGTGGTGTATGACGCTCAACACAGAGATTTTTTATGCTTACAAGATCGTTATGGATCCCAGCGCGCTGACTGTAGGGGATGCCCTCATACTCCACTCGCTCGGCGCCGCGTGGGCGAAGCAAGGTTGCCAGGGTGATTGCGCCCAGCAATAAATAAACCGGTAATTCCTCGAGCCTTTTCGACCGCAAAGGAATTTTCCTTAACCCAGGGCGCCAGCGTGCGTATGCAAGAGGGAGCCCGAAAACGGAGAACAGAACGCCAGGGCAACAAGTTGTGAAATGTCGACTACAAACCGTCCTCGAGCGCGTCTTCGGCTGCTGGCATCGCAACGTGAGCCGTCCATTCACGATTTCGGGCCGGACTTACGAGGTGTGCCTCGATTGTGGAAAGCAGTTTGCGTATGCTCGCGTTGACTTTCGGCACAATGCACTGGGCGGAACCCGATGACTCTTGAACTCGAGAGCTATCGGTCCAGCAACTCTCCCGTCCTTATGCACGCACCTCTTGACATTCCCGAGATATGTGCAAGGTTGAAACAGCCTCATGAGGCTCAAAGAAGGCGGGCTGACGATCGACGCAATGTCGGCATTTCGACAGTGGCACGCAAACGACGCCTGTCTCAGGACGACGCAAAATCTCGACACACCAGTGCACCTCTAGTTCGCGTTTCAACAGCTAGTCTGGCCATCCCCGCATTCGGAGAGTTGGGACTTCAGGCAACCGCCCGTAGCGACGGAAGGACGCGTGCATGCTGGATAGCACTGTCGAGTTACTGGTCGGTTTATGCTTGATCACTCTGCCTCTAATGATCAGTTTCTGTATCGTCGGCTCGATTGTTGCTGCCCTACGAGCGGTCAGCCGGGGAAGGGTCGTTGTGAATATGAGGTGGGAGGGAATCACCATGGCTCGAGGAGAGCGCAAAAACCGGAGAGAGTTGGGCCACGCCGCGCCTGGGAGCGAAAGATCCCGATCACCTGCTGAAGATCGTTCAGGACCTCGACCAGCACAATTATCGGGAGGTCAACTACACAAGCGCACATTTCCAACACGAGCGTCGTGACCATGATCGGTGACTAAAGACAGTCTATCCCGAACTAGAATAGAGTCTTTGCCATGGTCAAGCGCGCACCAGCCCGCAGGCGTCCTCGCAAAGCCAAACCCGGAACGAAGGGTCTCGGCCCGGCCGAGTGCCGACTGGAGCAGCCGACAGGAGCTGCAGCGGAAGCTGTGGAGGCAATTGCCAGAGCTGGCGGCTGCGTTGTTGGATCGTACAAGGAGCCGCTTGCCGGTCATCCGGTATTGCTATCCGTCCTGCCAATCGATGTTGTCGAGCCCACTCCTTTCCAAAGAGATCTCTCCGACGCTCATCACAAACGGCTCGCCGACGTCATCAACAAAACCGGACGTTTTCTCGACCCGATCATCGCTGTAGTCGCACCGAAGGGAGGGTTCTGGACTCCCAATGGCCGGCATCGCCTGGAAGCCATGCGCCGCCTGGGGGCGAAATCCATTACTACGCTAGTCGTCGCTGACCGCGAAGTAGCCTGGCAGATCCTCGCGCTCAATACGGAGAAGGCTCACAATCTCAAGGAACGCTCCCTGGAGGTCATCCGCATCTACCGTGGTCTGGTGGACGAAGATGCCACCCGATCTGAGTCGCAGTTCGCTTTCTACCTCGACGAACCCGCCCTGGTTACTCTCGGCGTCTGTTATGAACGCGTACCGCGCTTCGGCGGTGGCGCTTACCATTCAATCCTCCGGCGACTGGAGACCTTTACCGATGAACCGCTCCGCTCCGCCGTCAAGGATCACGAGAAACGGGCCACGATGGTGCTCGACCTTGAGGAGAAAGTTGCGGCAGCAGTAAAGAAGCTCAAAGAACGCGGTCTCGTCAGCCCGTACCTGCGCTCATTCGTGGTAGCCCGCATCAACCCGCTGCGTTGGATTAAGGGCGAACCGCCTCCACTCGAAGAGGTCCTCAAGACGATGAGGGAGCGCGCGGCAAAATTCAACGTCGAGAAGATCAAGCCGCAGGATCTGGCCGGAGCGGCAGGTCCACCGGACGAAGAAACCTAGGAGAGGTGACCAAGAATGACAACTTCTTCTGTCAGAAAACATGCGGGGCCCGGACCTGCGAGTGACCAGCCTCCAGTCCCCGAGCCGACATTCGCCGAACGTGCGCGCACATTATTGTATCTGGGCCGCATCGGCAGTCTCTCTACCCTATCGCGTAAACAGCCAGGATTCCCATTTGGGTCCGTAATGCCTTACGCGTTGGACGATCACGGCGGTCCTACCTTCTTGATCAGCACCATGGCCATGCACACGCAGAACCTGCAGGCCGATCCCCATGCCAGTCTGCTCGTCACGCAGCAGGACACCGAGGGCGAACCGCTCGGAGCATCGAGGGTTACGCTGCTAGGGAATGTTCTGCCAGTACCGACGCCCGATTTGCCCGAGGCTCGCAGGCTCTACCTGGAGCATCATGCCAACAGCAAATATTGGGTAGATTTTGAAGACTTTTCTTTTTACCGCATGGAGGTCGTTGATGTTTATTACGTGGGAGGCTTCGGAGTGATGGGCTGGGTATCCGCATCCGATTATGACCGCAGCCAGCCCGACCCTCTTGCCGACTCCATGGGCGAAATTATTCAGCACATGAACGCCGACCACAGGGATGCACTCGTCATGCTTGCCCAGACATTTGCTCACATCGACTCAACGGAAGCGACGATGACCGCGGTCGATCGCCTTGGCTTTCATGTCCGCTTGAAAACTGCTGAGGGCATCCGTGGTGCCCGCATCGCCTTCTTGCAGGAAGTGCGCGATGCGACGGAGACTAGAAAGGTCTTGGTAGAAATGGTGAAGCAAGCGCGTTCGCAGGCCAAATAACCTCTAAATCTGGCGCATAGCTGGCACACGGAAGGACCTAAAAGGCCAGCGAAACTGTGGTTTATGACTGATTACCAGTCAGCCCTTTTGCGGTGGGCGTGCTATGGGGAGCTGCCAGCCTCGTCGCATGGCAATAAATCGCAGTCCAAAGCAGAGGACTGCGCCGGTAGTCGCCGCCGCGGAAGTGCGTAAATTCAGCATTTTTCCGAGTACCATCACAGCGGCACCAATCAGCGCTGCGACTGCGTAGAGCTCGGTTCGCAACACGTTGGGTATTTCCATCACCAGGATGTCGCGCACCATGCCGCCTCCGATCCCCGTCAGCATACCTAACAGCGTTGCCGCAACCGGCCCAGCGTGAAACGCCAGCGCCTTACCTGCACCAGCCACCGCAAATAGCGCCAGTCCGGCGGCGTCGAATACCAGCACGGGGCTGCTCAGCCGGTTAATGATTGGAAACCAGTAGAACGTAATCAGCCCGGCAAGCATCGACACCGCGAGGTATCGCCAGTCGCTGATGGCAGCAGGAGGATGCGCTGCAATCATCACGTCGCGCGCGATCCCGCCCGAATTGCCCGCGGCGAAAGATAGAACCAGAACTCCGAATAAATCGAGTCTGTGCTTGACCCCGGTCGTTGCACCGCTCAGCGCAAACACGAAGGTACCGCCAAGGTCGAACGCGACCAACAAGGTATTCACAACGATCTGTTCGTTGACGATCAATTAGCTTATGGCGACAGCCACGCCTGAGAGGCTACCACCATTGCTTCCACTCCGGCTTCCAAAGTTGGATGGATCACTGGCGCGAAGCGCGGATTGTGATTGGTAGGAAGGTCGGCGATGGTGCCCGCTTTTTTCGCCGTAGCATAGGTCTCAGGATCGGTGCCGCCCACAAACCAGAATACAGAAGGCACCTGCCATTCAGTTCCGAAAGAGCCAAAGTCTTCGCTGGCCGTCGTTGGCTGCGTCTCTTTCACGCGGTCTGCCGCGAAGTAGCTTCGAAATGCGTCCATCGCACGTTTTGTTGCCTCTGGATCATTCTTCACAAGCGGGTAGCGATCGAGCAACGTGATCTCCGGTTTCTTAGGTGCTCTCGATGCTTCGGCTTCGGCATTGACGATGCGTTCGATTCCAGCAAGCACGCGTTTTCGGACATCTTCATCGAACGTACGCACGTTCAGTTTTATGATTGCCTCATCAGGGATCACATTCTCCTTTGTACCGGCCTGGAGCGAGCCAACGGTTACAACCGCCGCGTCGGTGGGAGCGACTTCTCGGGACACAATCGTTTGCAAGCGAAGGACCGTGGCAGCCGCCATAACAACGGGGTCAATGCTCGACTGAGGCATCGATCCGTGAGCTCCACGACCAAACATTCGGATTTGCAGGCTGTCTCCCGCAGACGTGATCGCGCCAGAACGAGTACTAATGTCGCCGGAAGCTCCGACCATGACGTGCTGCCCCAGTATGGCGCTCGGCTTCGGAAAGCGCTTAAACAGTCCGTCATCAATCATCGCCTGTGCACCAACTCCTGTTTCCTCCGCTGGTTGAAAGACAGGCATCAGCGTACCTCGCCAAGCGTTACGTTTTTGTGCCAGCAGTGTTGCCACACCGATGAGCCAGGTTACGTGCATGTCATGACCGCAGGCATGCATCACAGGTACGGTCTTTTCGGTGCTCTCGATCGCCGTTAGCTTGCTGGCATACGGCAGACCCGTGGCTTCCAGAACCGGAAGCGCGTCCATATCGGCGCGCAACATGACAGTAGGTCCATCGCTGTTTCGCAGTAAACCAACTACTCCGGTTTGCCCCACTCGCGTCGTCACCTCGTAACCCGCTGCCCTGAGGCGGTCCGCTGCAATGCCGGCTGTACGGTTCTCTTGCATCGATAGCTCGGGGTGAGAATGAATATCTTTGTAAACGGATTCCAGATCGGGAAGCAGCGTGCCGAGACTGGCAAGTATGCTGTTCGCTTGTTGTGCTTTGTCGCTCATGATTGCACCTCCAGCTGGCTTGCCTAGCCTTTGTCAGCTTGCTTGATCGAGAGTTCCCGTTCCACGCTGCTTTTCCTTTTGTTCTTGTTCGGGCGACACGGCTGGCCAGTCGCCGCGCCATGATTCAGGAGCGGCTGTATCCATGTATCGGATCCGTACGGGCATGATCGCGAGTTTTTCGGCAAGTCGAGCTTCACGACGCACCGGCCACCAGTCATAAAGAAAAATTTCTAGCGGCCGCCACATCGAAACCCATCCGCCGATTGTTAGGCTCTCACGAACGATTTCGCCAAATCGGCTGCCCTTCATCAACGATGCGAGAAAATCGCCCAGAGCGATAGCAACTGCTAACGCGATCAAGCCGATTACTAGGCTCGTGCGACCCACGCGGAACAGATCGCGCAGGCGCTGCCAAAACGCCTCAGCACGCTGGTGGAAAAACTCGTGGATGGCATCGCGCAGCACGACAGCCTCATCCGGCAGTCCGGCAGGGCGATCGAGATCGACCACAAGCGCGAGCGGTGCATCCCGAGGGATGTCCTTCGCCCAGCCCACAATGAACTCCTCAGCCTTCGGATCAAGATCTCTGTTACGAAATGGAGAAGGGTCGATAGAGTTGAACAACTGCTTTAATTCCGCGAGGTGTACTTCGATGACCGCGCACTTAGGCGGAAGCGGGTCACCCGCTGAGTGCCTGCTGCCGTCGTGCTCTAGACCTTCAACCATCATAGGATTTTGTGGACATTCAACAGCATACGCCCCTGCGTTGCCGTGTAGCGACGCGTTCCACCCAAAAACATTTGGGCCTGGACTGCGCACGTTTTTATGCCGAGGCTCCGGGAGTATATTGGGCTTAGCATCCGCGCGAACAGATATCCTGTTTGTGTTCTTTGTCGCTGGTTCCTCCCAACAGCAAAGCGTATTCACCGAGCGTCGTGCAGAGTGGAAGAGTAGAGGTTTCGATGTTCTGGCAGGTGGGCGGGCACGAACAACTGACACGAGTGTTTATCGAGCAGTCAAGAAATTGATGTGAAGTTTATGGACGCTAGCAAGAACTTGCAGAATATGAAGCAGCTTGGTGATTCCTGGAACGCACAAGACCTTGCGACGTTCCGCCGTTATCACATTAAGGACTGCATCGTGCGCTGGCCGAATCAGCCGTCAACGCACGGCCTTGATGCGCACGAGCAGGAGGCAATTGCGTTTTTCAAGATGTTTCCCGAACAGCACCGTATCAACAATCCTTACAAGATCAGGCTGGCGCAGGGTGAATGGACATGCACCGTTGCTGATTTCACTGGCACCATGAAAGGTCCGATGACGATGCCTGATAGAACTGTGATTCAGCCCACGGGCAAGAGCTTTCACATTGATTTCTGCACAGTCGCACACTGGAACGAACAGGGCCAGATCGCGGAGGAGAACCTCTTCTACGATCTCATGGGCATGCTGAAGCAAACAGGCGTGATGCCGGGCCAAGCGCAAAAGGCGGCGTGACGAAGAGCGATTCGAAAATGAGCGGGCGGATGCCAGCCTTGTTCATTGGGCACGGGAATCCGATGAATGCGCTGCTGGCAAACCCTTATACACAGCGGTGGGCAGCGATCGGCGCGACCCTGCCGAGGCCCAAGGCGATACTCTCGGTGTCCGCGCACTGGTACATCGAAGATTCGGCCCTCACTGTAAGCACTGCTCCGAGGACGATTCACGACTTCGGCGGCTTTCCGCGCGAGCTGTATCAATTGCAGTACCCCGCGCCAGGTGATCCCGACCTTGCTGCGCGGGTCCAGAAATTGCTTGCACCTACGCCGGTGCGACGCGACGATCGTTGGGGTCTCGACCACGGCACTTGGTCGGTTCTGCTCCACGTCTATCCACAGGCTAATATCCCAGTGGTTCAGCTCAGCATTGATGAGACACAACCACCTTCATTTCATCATGAGATTGGCAAGCGTCTAGCGCTTCTGCGGGAAGAAGGTATTCTCATCTTGGGAAGCGGCAACCTCGTGCACAATTTGCACGCCTATGCTTGGGGAAGGCATGTGCCGGAACCGTACGATTGGGCTGTGTCTTTTGAGAGTCGAGTCCGCGAACTGCTTCTAGCCGGAGAGCACAAGCCGCTAGTAAATTACGAGCACCAGCTCGGCAGCGAAGCGGAATTGGCGGTGCCCACACCAGATCATTATCTGCCTCTGCTCTACGTTGCCGGCACCCGCACGTCATCCGAACTAGTCACGTTTCCCGTTGAGGGCGTAGATGGCGGGTCAGTTTCGATGCTGGCAGTGAAAGTCGGCTGATGAAATTGGCCAGCGCGGAATTCATGGTGAAGGGTTGCGGGTTCTTGCCGGACGTATCCGGGAGATCTTAGGCTTGTTAGCCTCCCGAGTTTTGTTCGGAGCGCACAACGCCAGGGTGCTGTTCGCATGTTCCTGCGCTTCCTCGGGCTCGGCAACTTTGCATTCCCGCAACATATAACGTGCCAACCTGACATCTTTGGCATCTAAGCGGAGCGGTTGCCTATTCAGGAGAAGCAGATGACGAACCCAGCTATTACCGGACCTCAGAGGATTATCGGTGATTTTGCTTCGGATGGAGCGGAAACACCGGCAAGCAAACCCGTGGAGGAGAAACTACAGAAGTTGCTGGACAAGGCTCTCTATGCTAACGGAAGCTCTAGCGCACAAAAGATCAGGAACTTCTTGAATGGCACCTGGCTAGGCGAGCCACTGCATGTTGTTCTCACGGATGTGCCTATAGGGGCGTGGACAGTCACAATCATATTTGATGCATTGGATTTGATTCGCAAGAGACGCGAGTTTTCACTGGCCGCCGACACGTCGCTTGCAGTAGGACTCTTGGGTGCAGCCGGCGCAGCCTTTACCGGAATCACTGATTGGTCCGACGTTGATCCTCCAGCTCGCCGGCTTGGACTAATTCACGGGCTGCTGAACGTAGGTGTTACTGCGCTTTTTGCAACGTCTTTCTTCTTGCGAAAGAGAAACTCGCGCACCGGTGGTCGGGTCTCCGCGGCACTCGGCTATGGCCTGATGTCACTGTCTGCTCATCTCGGTGGAAAGATGGTGTATGAGCAGAGAGTAGGTGTTGATCGCACGGCTGGTGAATCATTTCCAGACGACTTTGCGGCCATCCTTGCGGAGTCAAAACTGGCGGAGAGCACGCCAACCCGTGCAATGTACGAGGGGGTGCCAATTCTACTTGTTCGTCGTGGACAGAGAATCTTCGCGTTGGCAGAAACATGCTCGCATTTCAGTGGGCCGCTTTCTGAAGGTAAATTGGTCGGGGACAGTATTGAATGTCCATATCACGCCTCTCGATTTGCCCTTGACGATGGCCATGTGACTAACGGGCCAGCGGTGCATCGACAGCCGTGCCTGGAGGTTCGGGTGCGAAGCGGTCAGATCGAAGTGCGCAAGCCACCGGCTAACGACTGACATTCGAGTCTCGCTTGGAAACGGGCGGGACGCGAAGGACATCAGAGACGGCGAAGTATGGTGCCATCCTCTGCCAGCCGCGGTGTGCGGAATCCACTCATGGGCATTGTCCCAGGGAGCAATCCTTGAACGGCTCTAATAGATTAGGAAGACGTGTCCTGTTGAGCAGGGATTCATCTAGGCCAAATTCTCGGGGTTAATTCACGATCGAAAGGGACGATCGTGAAACCATTCGCTGAATAGCACATCTCATGAACTAGGGAAGGGTGCCTCTTTTATGTTCACTCGTGTGTTATTTGGTGTTGTAATCGTGGGTTGCGCGATTTTTGCGGTTTTTCTTGTCGGCCATGGGGTGAATGCCGCTTCAAAGACACCAATTCCCGCTGCGAAAGTGGACCAACCGCTGGCTTGGACGCCAGGCAAGGAGACTGCGGTGTTTGCCGGCGGCTGTTTTTGGGGTACACAGGCAGTCTTTGAAAGACTGAAAGGCGTTATCCACGCTACGGCTGGATATGCCGGCGGCTCCGCCGCAACTGCAACCTACGACCAGGTAACGACGGAAACGACCGGTCATGCCGAATCCGTTGAAGTGATTTACGATCCCTCCAAAATTACCTACGGCCAATTGTTACGCATCTTCTTTTCCGTGGCCCACGATCCCACACAACTCAACCGGCAGGGAGCAGACGTAGGCTCTTCGTACCGCTCGGCGATCTTCTATGTCAGTGAAGACCAAGAGCGGATTGCGGATGCTTATATTTCGCAACTGGACGATGCGAAAGTGTTTCGGGGACGGATCGTTACTGAGGTTACGCCGTTGAAGGGTTTCTACCGTGCTGAGGACTACCACCAGGATTACGCGCTGCACAACCCGGGAAATCCGTACATTCAGGTTTGTGATCGTCCCAAGATCGAAGCGCTCAAACAGCAGTTTCCTGATTTATTTGTCGATTACAAGGGACGACAGTGAGAAAGGGCGCCAAAGAGCGGAGATGTACCGCCGCATCTCTAGAACGACTGTGAGAATCGAGCCTCCAAGAACTCACCTAACTTCGCTGTTGCCTTGAATTGGGGAATAGGCTCCAATTCCTCGAACGCAGACGTGAACGCGTTCGAGAGGCTCCAGATGGTTCGTGACCGAAACTCCTCGTACTTCGGCTCGAAGTACAAATCGTGCACAGTGCGTGCGAGGTGCTTCGGCGCCTCCAGCTTGCCTTCAACGAACGCCTCATAGATGACCACCTTGGCAGTCACATCAGTGAGTTCGCTATTCTGCCAAGCTTCGACCTGCTTTCGCATCGGTTCGAAATTTCTCTGCATCCGATGGACGCCGACCGAAACGCAGTCGATCAGCGAAAACGATTTCGAGTGCTTTGCAAGCACCGGCGTGAACACTCCGGGGACAATGTCTCCAAGGTGGGGAGCTGGCAGTTTGTCGGATGGTGAGACTGTCGCCCACCGCCGTCCGTTAATTTCCAATCAAATCCGGCAAGTTGAGAGAGAAACAGTCGGGAAATCATGATTGTTCCAGTCTGGCGAGGCAATTTCGTAGGCTTATTTGCGGTACCATAGAAGGCCTGTGGGGTATGGCCTTTCCTCTCGTAGTACCGCAGAGGAAGACATTTTGCGGGGGCCGCCAACGGTCAGTCGTACTAGTATCCGCTGCCTCGGGTTTCATAGTTTTCGAATCGTCACGTGTTTCTGACGCAAAGTAGAGTGACGATTCGAACTAGGGCAGAAG
>CAWCVQ010000017.1:0-294814 GCA_963799025.1 uncultured Acidobacteriaceae bacterium
AAGAATGGCTCCTCAGGTAGGACTCGAACCTACAACCCTTCGGTTAACAGCCGAATGCTCTGCCATTGAGCTACTGAGGAATATGGAGTGTTATGAGCCGGGCGCCGTAAGGCTCGGCAATTGATTATCAGCATCATCATAGCATCCCCAGCGCCATCTGAAAACTTCCAATCTGGTACGCTAGCTGTTCTGCCGGCTATGCACTCACTGCAATCTTTCGAGGTGCTTATGCGTTTGTTTTTCGCTCTCTCTTCACTATTTTTGCTGGCTGCCGCGGTCTTCGCGGGCGACGATTCCAAAACTTCTCTCCCTTCCGCTCCGCCTGTGGCTGCCCAGAAGCCGGTCATCGACATGTATCACGGGACGAAAGTTCTCGATAACTATCGCTGGCTCGAAGACGGAAAAAGTCCGGAGACGCAGAAGTGGGTCGAGCAGGAGATGGCCTACACCCGCAGCATCCTCGACCGCCTCGCCGGGCGCGACGCCATTCACAAACGTCTGACCGATCTGCTCTCGATCGGCAACGTCACCCCGCCCATGATCGCCGGCCACCATTATTTCTACACGAAACGCGAAGGCATGCAGAACCAGCCCGTGCTCTATGTTCGCGACAGTCTCAACGGACCCGACCGCGTGCTGGTCGACGCCAACCAACTCGCGGTTGACGGCACCATCGCGCTCGACTGGTACTATCCCAGCGAAACTGGCAAGTATGTTGCCTACGGCACCTCACCCAGCGGCTCGGAGATGAGCACGCTGCACGTCATCGAAACAAAAACCGGCAGAATCCTTCCCGACACCATCGAACGCACCCGCGCCGCCTCGGTCGCCTGGAAGCTCGACAACTCCGGCTTCTACTACACGCGCTATCCGAAAAAAGGCGAAGTGCCCGACGGCCAGGAGATGTACAACCGTCACGTTTTCTATCACGAACTCTCCGGCGATCCCGAGGAGCATCCCGAGGACACGGACCCTCCCATCTTCGGTAAGGGACGCGAACCCGAAGACTGGCCCAGCGTCGCGCTCTCCAACGACGGCCACTGGCTCCTGATCAGCGTGCAGCAGGGCTGGACCAAGTCCGAACTTTTCTTGATGAATGTAAAAGCCGGCACTCCCCCCACGCGCATCACCACGGGGAAGAATTTCCTTTATAGCGGCGAGGTCTACAACGACAAACTGTTCGTCACTACTAACGAAGACGCGCCACGCTACCGCGTCTTTACCGCCGACGTCGGCAACCTCGATCGCGAAGCGTGGAAAGAACTCATCCCGCAAACCGACGCTGTGCTGCAAGGCACCGCCGTCTTCGGTGGCAAACTCTTCGCCCAATACGAACAGAATGCCAGCTCGCAGCTCAAACTTTTCGATCTCGAGGGCAAAAAGCTCAACGACCTCACGCTTCCCGCAATCGGCAGCATCTACGGATCAGCCGGCCGCTGGGATCGCGACGAACTTTTCTACGGCTTCCAGTCTTTTACATTTGCGCCATCAATTTACCGCTACGATCTGAAAGACGGTTCCACTTCACTGTGGACCAAAGTCGACGCTCCCTCCATCGATCCCGCCGCCTTCGAAGTCAATCAGGAATGGTTCAAGTCGAAAGACGGCACCCGCGTCCCCATGTTCGTCGTGCATAAAAAAGGTGAGCAGAAAAATGGCCACAATCCCACGCTGCTCACTGCCTACGGAGGTTTCAACGTCAGCCTCACCCCCAACTTCAGCCGCACCGCTTATCTCTGGATGGAGCACGGCGGCATCTACGCCGTCGCCAACCTGCGCGGCGGCGCCGAGTTCGGCGAAGACTGGCACCGCGCCGGCATGCTCGATAAGAAACAGAATGTCTTTGACGACATGACGGCCGCCGCCGAACACCTCATCGGCGAAAAATATACGGACAAAAATCACCTCGCCATCCAGGGGGGCTCCAACGGAGGCCTGCTCATGGGCGCCATGATCACCCAGCGCCCCGACCTGTTCCGCGCCGTCATCTGCCAGGTCCCGCTCCTCGACATGATCCACTACCAGGATTTCCAGATCGCAAAATTGTGGATCCCCGAATACGGCACCTCCGAAAACGCCGACCAATTCAAATGGCTTTACGCCTACTCCCCGTATCACCACGTGAAACCCGGCACGGAGTATCCCGCGATCCTATTCATGACCGCCGACACCGACACCAGAGTCGATCCCATGCACGCGAAAAAAATGTCGGCGCTGATGCAGTCCGAAGCGAAGAATGGGAGCAGTCACACACGGCCCATCTTGTTACGAATTGAAAGCAAAGCCGGCCACGGCGCAGGTAAACCTGTGACCAAGCAGATCGAGGAATTTACGGATGTCTATTCGTTCTTGTTCTGGCAGCTGGGGGTGAAGGAGTAGTCGTTGTTCGTTAGTCGTTGGCACTATAGACGAGAGGGGACAGTCCATGCGATGTTCCCGCTCGATATTCTCGAAGTGGTTTTCCACAGCCTTCCACAGAAAAACTCCTCCCCCTTGTGACGAACAACCTTGACCCAGGATGTGGAAAGCCGATACTGGAACCGCGCGCAGAGTCTCTCCAACCGAATTGATCGGAATCATGACCGCTCGCCATCTCCAAGCCGCGGCTAACTCCTTCTCCCGCAATATTTTTCCCATAAGTCCTTTCGTTCCAAGATTTTGCAGCTCCGAGCCCATATCGATTCGCCGCAACTCAAAGAAAACAGATATTTTAACCGGGTCGATATAAAAAAAATTGAGAGATATGAAATCCCAGCCTTACATTTATGTATGCACGGGCAGCGGGCAGGAGTGTCCGCTCCACACAGCAAGAGGAGGCAGGCCGTGCCAATATCACATGAAACCCTGAAAGAGCGACTCGCCCGCTATCGCGAGATCAAGATCACCGCGATCGGGAGGAAGTCGGGGAAGAAAATCTCGGTCCCCGTCTGGTTCGTGTTCGAAAAGGATAAATCAAAAAAGGATCAATCGAAAAAGGGAACGCTCCACCTGCTGCCGGTGTATGGCTCGGACACGCAGTGGTACAAGAACGTGCTGCATAAACCGTCGATTTGGATTGACGCGCGCGACGCAGAAGCGGAATTCCGAGCTACTCCCGTGACCAATTCGAAGGCGGTGCAGTCCGTGGTCGAGAAATTTCGCGAGAAGTATGGAGCGAAGGACGTGAAGAAGTACTATTCCAAGTTCGACGTTGCGGTCACGGTCCCGGTAGATTGATTGGCCTAGATTGATTGGCCTAGATTGACTGGCCCCGGCGGGACTCGGAGAGACTCATGCAAAGCGCAACTTTATTGGAACGCCCAGTGATCGGCACAGTTCAAAGAGTTCTGGCCGTTGCTGCCCTGTGTCTGCTGCCCGTTCTCTCACTTGCGCCGACGGGCGCATCAGCCGGCAACCCCGCGCGCAGCAATAATGACAATGATTGGCGCGTCCGCCTGCAACAGGAGTTGCCATTGCTCGGCCATCGGAATTGGATCGCGGTGGTGGATTCCGCTTACCCACTGCAAACCAGCGCTGGCATCGAAACAGTCGAAACCGACGCCGATCAACTCGAAGTGGTGAAAGCGGTCCTTGACCAACTCGCCAAAGCGAAGCATGTTCGGCCGGTCATCTTCACGGACGCGGAGCTGAAGGCAGTACCTGAAAGTGACGCCGCAGGGGTGACAGGCTATCGCGAAGCGCTGACCAATCTTATGGGCAAGACCGAAGCGCAATCTCTGCCGCACGAAGAAATCATCTCCAAGCTGGACGAAGCGGGCAAGACCTTCCACATTCTAGTGCTGAAAACGAACTTGACGATTCCCTACACCTCAGTCTTTATCCGCCTCGAATGCGCTTACTGGAAGCCCGACGCTGAGAAGAGGTTGCGCGAGGCGATGGCAAGCCGGAAGTGACGCGGGTGCCCTGTCCTCAAATACGGTCATCTTGAGCGAAGCATGCCGTCGAGCGAAGCGAGTCCTCACGCGCAGTCGAAAGATCCCTGCGGTCCGTCCGTTCCGCGGAGGCTTTTCCACGGCTCGATAACTAGAGGCCTGTCCACGATCAAAGGCAGCGGGCGGGGGCGCCCGCTCCACACGTTTTGCGCTCAGTCAGCTTTGCGCCAGGACCCGTCGCGGTCGTAGCGATTCAGGTTCTTCACGATCTCGGCGGTGCGCGGGCCAAGATCTTTTTCGTAGACGATTCCATCCTGGTTCACGACGAAGGTCATCACTCCCGACGATCGATACTCTGCGGGATAGGCGGCGAAGGCGAAGCCGCGGGTCATCTTTCCGTCGACGATGTAGCTTTTGTCGCGGCCTTTTCTTCCTTCCCCCGTCAGGATCTGGAAATAATATCCTTGAAAGGGCTGACGCTCCTGTTCGGCGGCGCTGCCGTAGCCTTCCTTCGCGGCCGCGGCCACAAGCGGTCCGATGGGACTGCCGGGCTGGCCCGAGGAAGCTTGCCAGTAAAGACCGTTATGCTTGCCGGGATCGCTGTAGAACTTTTGCGCGTATTCGTTTTTATCGCCGTCATGGGGCTGCGCGTAATATTCTTTTTGCGCGTCCACCAGTTCCCGGCAAACTTGAATGGCGGACAGTTCGTTCTTTCCAATCCGGCGATAAAGAATCTCCTCTTTCCCCGCAGCGGTATCGAAATACCAGGACTCGCCCTTGTGTATAAGCGGGATGGGAGTGGGCCAGTTTTCGGCGCCGATGTAGAGCGTGGTGGTACCGTCGGGCTCGGTCACCAGACGATGCATCCGATGGTATTTCTGCACAAATCGACTTCTGTCGTTCTTGTCTTCAGCGTCGTCGCCGGAGGAGATAATGTCCTTGGCGTTCGGCCCAAGAATCTTGAGCAAGGCTGCCTGATCGTTCTTTTGGATGGCTTCCACCAGGGCATGCGCCGCGTCGGATGCGGAGGAAAATGTTTGTTGTCCCGGCTGGAGCTCGCCTGACTTCCGATGCGTCGACTCTTGCGAAGCGGACTTTTGCGGTGCCGTTTGGCCGGCTGCCAAGCTTGAAAGAAATCCCAGGGCGGCGAGAGCGCCCGTGGCGGTGAGGAATCGAATGGGCCCGAGGGATTTTTTGGAACTCGGTGCTTCGAGCATCATAACTTCCTATCCTTTCCGGCGCACGTCAGAGTACGAACTTGGCGAACTCAGTTGCGAACTAAGTTCCGTAGTCGAGGCGGTTAGTGACGGCCTCCGCCACCGTGGCCACCGCTGCCGTGCGAGCCACCTGCACCGTAGCTGGATCTCCCGCGAGACGAATAGCCGCGCGCCTCGCCGCCTCGGCTGTACCCCCCAAAGGCGCCAGAGCGTGTTCCCGAGTAGCCTCTACCTGCGGGAGCCCGATACCCACCGGCGCGACCGGGAGCGCTATAACCGCGGGCGAAGCGATCGCCGCGGCCATACGGCGCGTAACCCCGGTAATTGCCGCGGAAATAGGCGTTGCGGTCATAGAAGGCGCGACTGCGGAATCCATAAGGACGTCCGCCATAGAGCAGGCCGCGGTGGTACCAATCGAATCCCCACCCGTGCCATCCCCAGCCATATCCGAAAAAGGGACCGATGCCGAAGCCGACGCCGAAAGAAAGATAGGGGCCTCCGACGCCCCACCATGGGTAAAAGCCGGGCCACACCCCCACCGGATATCCGTAGATCAGGTCGGGATTGTATTCCGGAACATACACCACCTCTGGATTCGCCGGTTGAATGACGACCTGCGGACCCTGCTCGGTCACCGTTTGCTGTGGCGTCGATTTCAAATGTCCAGCTGATTGTGCCTTGCGGCGCATTTCCTGAACTGCGGCCATGACCTCAGCTTGCTGGTTGTAATTGGCATCGCCCAGTTCGGAGGTCCATGAAAGATCCTTGTCCAGGTTCGCCAGCACGGTGGGAAACTGAGTCAGAGCCTTCACGCTCGGGTCCCAATCCTGCTTGTCAACAGCATCCCCTAACTCCTTGCCCTTAAGGTTGGGATTCTGTTGCAGGAACCGTTCCGCCTCGACAATCTGCGTCGGGTAGGCCGAAGCCGCAAGAATCTGCGCCAGCAGAGCATCGGGATACAAAGCAATGGGAGCGACCAACTGCTGCAACTGCTCGGGACTCAATGTCGCGGAGTGGGCGCGCGGCGGACCGGGAGGAGCCTCATCGGGCGGCGCAGCCTGGTCCTCCGGCTGTCCCTGATCCTCTTGCTCCTGATCCTGTTGGCCCTGATTCTGTTGTTCATACCGCGGCTGATTCGGTTCCGGCTGATTGGGTTGCGCCTGATCCCGTTGCGGTGGCGGACCAGGATCTTGCTGCTGCGGCACGGGAACCGCTTGCAACGTGCCCACGCCGACGGCAAATGCGAGTACGCCGACAGCAGCGCGACCAAACTTATTTTTGAATAATTTCAAGCTCACTATAAGCCTCCAAAGCCGACCTTAGCCGAGGATACAGGTTGCCTGGGTGATGGATCGTTACTCTGTTAGATGCAGATTCGAATCACCGAGTTTGGCGCAAACGGTTTGAGCTTACAGCCTTCGTTTACAGCAGATATCCGGCCGAAGTTCGAGTGTGCACGATCCCCACACAAAAGCCAGTTTCGCCGGTCGCTGCCATTATCACTCATGTCGACACTCGATGTTGGAAAGCCTGGATCGAATGTATCTTCGGCAAATCTGCCTGCGAGGTTGGTAAAAGCTAATGGGAGCGTGAAACGGGCGTTTTACATGAAGCCGGCAAGAGTCGCGATGCGGGTGAGAAAAGGAGCAGGGACGCCACCAGATACACACTGATTACACCGCCTTACTGCGATCGGAACTGAAAAGATACTGGCAAACCGGCAGCCAGACGGAACCAAATCGCGACGGTCAGATGCAGTCCGGGATTTGGAAGGTTGGCGCGGCCGCAATCTATTACGTGCTTCGCAAAAACCACAGAAATTCAGTTCACTTTTTAGCCGAGACTGCATCATACCCGGGGCGCATTGGTGTCGAAACAGGCGCTCGGGAGACTCTCTTGCACGACCCTTGGAAGATGATTTGCAGAATATTGGTTGCGTCATGCTCGGCGGGGCTATTCTCAGCCAACGCATTTGCCCAGACCGCACACTATGAAACACCGGCGTTCGGCTCGATAGGACCATCAATGCCCGACACGCGGGCCACCTTGGACGCCATGCCGAATTTCGACGTCTCCGCACTTCCAGCGGGAACTTTCGACGATGACGCCACGGCATCGGGCGCCGCTCAGCCTACCGAGCAACATCAACCCGGCCTGGTTCGCAGGTCGGTGAAGCGAATACTGCAGGATCAAAAAGGAATTTATTTCGCTCCGTTCGATCCCGCGCATTTGAAGTACGATGCCATCCTGCTGGGAGGTGCGGCCGCATTTTTTGTAACTGACCACCGCATCGAAAACAATCTTCCTGGGGGGCATTACACGTTTTATCAGGACACTTCCGATATCGCGATCGCCGGCCTTGCCGCCACGCTCGGCGGAGTCTGGTTATACGGAATTAAAGGGGACCACCCGCACGCGCGGGAAACCGGCGAAATAGAACTGGAAACCCTGGTCAATACATTTCTGATTTACACGCCCATGCAGTTCATTGCCGCGCGGCAACGTCCGGGAGAAGGCAACGGGCACGGCGATTTTCTGCGCCACTCGATGATCAATACATCCTTTCCCGGCGGACACGCCATGTTTACCTGGGCGATGGCCACAGTCGTGGCTCACGAGTATTCGCAGCCGTGGGTGAGAGTGCTGAATTATTCGGCGGCCTTCACGGTCACTCTGACTCGCTTCCTGGCGCGGGATCACTGGGCCTCCGATATGTGGGTGGGAACAGGACTGGGGCTTGCCATCGGAACTTACACCTTTCACGCACGATGTGACCCCGATTTGAGCGCTTCGTGTAAACGCCACTACGACAGGATTGCGAAGAAGAAGATGATGAAGTCTAAATTGGATCATATGCCGTTTAGTCCGCAGTGGAATGCAGCCTATTCGACAGAAGCAATTCATTCTCCGCTATCACCTTCAAGGTGATCTAAGTAGGTACGCAATCGTACTAAATCGTTCCCGGAAGCAACTGCTGAAATAAATCCGACTCTCTGCCCATGAGAGCTGAGAACGAGCGCGCTTCAGAACCGTCGCCCCACGACCGCTGCTACAGTGTTTCCTGTATTTGAACGTACCTACGTTTGAAGGCAACATTCAATCTGAATTTCCGGGTGTTTTTTTGGAGTGCGTGCTCAAATCGGCGGGTTTCGAGTTTTAACCCTTTGGGAGAATCAATTGAGCGTTAGTGGAATTTCGAGTTCCCTTCCACACGAGCACCTCCACACCGTACAGTTCTACGGCGACGACGGTGCGCTGTTGCATGAGTTAAAAAGCCACATTGGTAAAGCTCTCACGCGAGGAAGTTCCGCGATCATCATTGCGACCTCGGGTCACATCGACGGCCTTGCCCATAAATTGACAGGCCAGGGGATTGATCTCGCTAAGGCCAAAGCGGAAGGCAGATACATTGCTTTGGAGGCGAGCGAGGTCTTGTCGAAATTCATGGTAGATGGGCTGCCTGACCGCGCGCGGTTCGCGAACACGATTGGGCAGATCATCGCGCGTGCCGCGGCCGTTTCTCTAGGCGAAAACCGTAGGGTAGTAGCTTTTGGAGAAATGGTGGCTCTGTTGTGGGCCGAAGGAAAATGTGACGCCGCAATACAGCTGGAAAAACTGTGGAATGAATTAGCCAAGACATATTCCTTCTCCCTTCACTGCGCTTATCCGATGCAAGGATTTTCCCGCCAAGAGATGGACGACTCACTGATGAAGATTTGCGCGGAACATTCCGGCGTTGTGCTGGATGGCTCTCCTAGCACAATTACATCGGAAGGTTACAAGAGTATCGCCAATTTGCAACGGGAGGGTTTTGTTTTGCCCAACATTGAGTGGCACCAAAGGGAGGAGCCGTTCCGGTTGTTCGTAGAAAGCGTCCAGGACTACGCAATTTTCATGCTAGATCCCAGCGGCCGGATCGCCAGCTGGAACGCTGGCGCCGAACGGATTAAAGGATACAAAGCATCGGAAATTATTGGTCAACACTTTTCCACGTTCTATTCGAAAGAAGACGTTCGCTCCGGTAAACCGCAGAGACTTCTGGACGTTGCCGAAAAAGAAGGGCGCGTACAGGATGAGGACTGGCGAATCCGTAAGGATGGCTCAAGATTCTGGGCGAACGTCACCATCACCGCGATGAAAGATGCGAGTGGCAGTTTAGTCGGTTTCGGAAAAGTGACGCGGGACCTCTCAGAACGCCGGCGGATCGAAATAGCTCTTCGTCGTAGCGAGGAACGCTCGCGCTTGTTTGTCGACGCCGTGCAGGATTATGCGATTTTCATGTTGGACCCGGAGGGATGTGTCAGCACCTGGAATACTGGAGCGGAACGCATCAAGGGCTACAAGGCGTCGGAGATCATTGGCCAACACTTTTCCCGCTTCTATCCCGAGCAAGATGTTCAAGCCGGTAAACCAGCATGGGAATTGGAAGTAGCTACGAAGGAAGGCCGATTTGAAGACGAAGGCTGGCGCATACGCAAAGACCGGTCGAGATTCTGGGCCAATGTAATCATCACTGCCGTCAGGGACAGTGCAGGTGAGTTGCTCGGATTCAGCAAGGTTACGCGCGACATCACCGAGCGGATGCTGGCACAAAAGTTTCTGGAAGAGTCACGTCAGAAATTGCGGGAATCTGAAAGGTCGCTTCGGGATCTGTCCCTTCATTTGCTGCGCACGCAAGATGAAGAACGCCGCCAAATCGGGCGCGAGATTCACGACAGCCTAGGTCAATATCTCTCCGTGCTGAAGATGAAGCTCGATGCGATGAGTTCCTCTCCGCCCACCGCCGAAGAAAGCACGCAATGCGCAAATCTCGTTGAAGAGTGCGTGAAAGAGGTTCGGACGATCTCCTACCTTTTGTATCCTCCCATGCTAGAAGAGATGGGCCTTAAGTCCGCCATCCCTTGGTACTTGGAAGGCTTTTCAAAGCGAAGTGGAATCAATACCACTTTTCACATTCCCGACGATTTCGAACGGCTGTCTCGGGACGCTGAGTTGGTCTTATTCAGAGTCCTTCAGGAGAGCTTGACCAACGTTCAGAGGCATTCTGGCAGCGAAACCGCGGACATCCACCTTTCTCAAAGGGATCATTCGGTGACACTCGAGGTCACGGACCGAGGAAAAGGGCTACCGGCGGCCATACTCGAACATGGCACGCAGGATTGGATGGGATCGCTTGGAGTCGGCTTACGCGGAATGAGCGAGCGTTTACGACAACTGGGAGGCTCGCTCGACATTTCTTCCAGTGAAAGCGGAACGCGGGTGCGCGCCACGGTACCCATTTGAGATCTGCCATCGGCCGCTACGGCATCTCCCCGATATAATCGGATTCCAGTTTGGACTACACATTCTTGAAAGAACCTCGCGATGGCTGCGCGAATCCTAATCGTTGACGACCACGAAGTCTTGCGTGAAGGCCTGAAATCGCTTCTTGCGAAGTCCCGCCCTGATTGGGAGATTTGTGGAGAGGCCACGGACGGCGAGCAAGCGATCCAGTTCGTCCAGGAACTGAAGCCAGACATTGTAATTCTCGACATCAGCATGCCCCGCATGAGTGGACTCGAAGCGTCTTCCCGAATGCGAAAGATGGGAATTAATATTCCTTTCTTAATCTTCACCACGCATCATTCCGGGAGGCTGGACCCGGAAGTCCGCCAGGCTGGAGCGCAGGGATATGTTCTGAAATCGCAAGCCGCTCAAAAGCTGGTACAGGCAATCGACACCGTATTGGCCGGCGGAACTTTCTTCGGTTCGCCTCCGAAGCCGGAGCCGGCCGGAGGCGACAAGCCGAACCCAGGGGTCCTGTTTTGTCGCGGCTTCGCTCTTGCAACCTGAGCCGGTCTGAGACTTTTGGATCTCGGCCGCAAACTCGACAGTTCTGCTGACGGCAGGGCCCGAAAGCTCCAGGGAATCTGTCCGCGCCTGCTGCCCAGAGAGCGGTCCGGACATGGCCTAGAAAATCGATACTTTAACCCAACCAAATGGCGTCAGTCGATTCCCCCAATCGGTGGGTTTGACCCTGCTTATCCAACGTGTTATAAACGGCTGTTTTGCGCGGGGAGGATGGGATAGGCTCTTACTTCTCTTGTCCACTCTTCGGGTTTGACCCGGCGCAAAATCCGACGCGGCCAAGCTCAGCACTCCTTCAGGTCTTGCGGTGGAAGCGTGTTCGGAATTCCGGAAACAATTTATTGAGCTCGAATATGCGAGCGCTCGTGCCCGCCTTCCGAGTTTCCAGATTGCTTTCGGAAGGCTGTGCCTAAACACGTTTGTCATCCTAAACCGTTATTTCGGAGGACTTCATTTATGCGCACCTGGCTCGCCACTGCTGCGTTCTTCATACGCCGCGTGAGCACGAAGGTTTCTGCTGTCGCCGCGCTGCTCACCCTGGGCGCCGCCACGTCCCTTGCTCAACCTGCGGGCGAATCCGTGGGCGGAGAAGCGGCTTTGAAGCTGCCGGACCTTTCACAGGTCAGCTTTTTCAACGGCTCCATCGACGGCCACAAACTGCTACTGATCGGAATCCTGTTCTGCCTCTTCGGACTCGCCTTTGGCATGACCATCTTTGTGCGGCTGAAGAACCTGCCCGTGCACCGCAGCATGCGCGAGATTTCCGAACTGATCTACGAGACTTGCAAAACCTATCTGGTGACGCAGGGGAAATTCATTTTGCTGCTTTGGGCTTTTATTGCCGTCATCATCGCGGCGTATTTTGGATGGCTTTCGCCGGTGCCGGGAAAGTCGGTGGGCCTGACGCTCCCAATTATTCTTGGGTTTAGCCTGGTGGGGATCGCGGGCAGCTATGGCGTCGCCTGGTTTGGCATTCGCGTCAACACTTTCGCTAATTCGCGGACCGCCTTCGCTTCCCTGCCCGGCAAACCGTATCCGGTGTACCAGATTCCGCTTGAAGCCGGCATGAGCATTGGCATGATGCTGATCAGCGTGGAGTTGCTGATCATGCTGTTCATTCTTCTGTTCATTCCCGGCGATTATGCCGGACCGTGCTTCATCGGCTTCGCCATTGGCGAGTCGCTGGGGGCGGCGGCGTTGCGCATTGCAGGTGGCATCTTCACCAAGATTGCCGACATCGGCTCCGATCTGATGAAGATCGTTTTCAAAATCAAAGAAGATGACGCGCGCAATCCCGGCGTGATTGCCGATTGCACCGGCGACAATGCCGGCGACTCGGTTGGGCCCTCGGCCGATGGATTTGAGACTTACGGCGTGACGGGCGTTGCGCTGATTACTTTTATTCTGCTCGGCGTGAAGAATCCCACCGTTCAGGTGCAGTTGCTGGTGTGGATCTTCGTGATGCGCGTCATTATGCTGGTGGCGAGCGCACTCTCGTATTTCCTGAACGGCGCCATTGCCAAAGCCAAATATGGCAATGCGGCGGAGATGAATTTCGAAGCTCCTCTTACCTCGCTAGTGTGGATTACTTCGATTGTTTCCATCGGGCTCACTTTTCTGGTTTCTTACTTCACCATCCCCGTGCTGGGGAACGATAGTTCGCAGTGGTGGAAGCTGGCAACGATCATTTCCTGCGGCACGCTGGCGGGGGCCGTCATTCCGGAACTAGTGAAGGTTTTCACCTCCGTGGACTCGCGGCACGTGAAGGAAGTTGTCAAATCGGCGGAGGAAGGCGGAGCGTCGCTGGGCATTCTGTCGGGGTTCGTAGCCGGAAATTTTTCCGGCTACTATCTGGGCTTGGCCATGATGGTGCTCATGGCCCTGGGCTATTACATGAGCACGATGGGGCTGAGCTCGATGGGACTCGAAGCCGATACCATGCTGGCGCCCGCGGTGTTCGCCTTTGGACTCGTGGCCTTCGGATTTTTGGGCATGGGCCCGGTCACTATCGCCGTGGATTCCTACGGACCGGTCACCGACAATGCGCAGTCGGTGTATGAACTTTCGCTGATCGAACAAGTGCCGAACGTGGAAGCGGAAATTCAAAAAGATTTCAAGCTCGCCGTAAATTTCGAGCGCGCCAAACATCTGCTCGAAGCCAATGACGGAGCGGGAAATACTTTCAAGGCGACCGCGAAGCCGGTGCTGATCGGCACCGCCGTCGTGGGCGCGACCACGATGATCTTCTCCATCATCATGGCGCTCACCAACGGCCTGACCGCGAACGTGCAGAATCTGTCCTTACTTTACGCGCCTTTCTTCCTGGGGTTGATCACGGGCGGCGCCATGATCTACTGGTTCACCGGCGCTTCCACGCAAGCCGTAACTACTGGAGCATATCGCGCGGTTGAGTTCATTAAAGCCAACATCAAACTCGAAGGCGTGGAGAAGGCCTCCGTTTCTGACAGCAAGAAAGTAGTTGCGATCTGCACCAAGTACGCGCAGAAAGGCATGCTGAACATTTTCATCGCTGTGTTCTTCGGGACCCTGGCATTCGCTTTTGTCGATCCGTTTTTCTTCGTCGGCTACCTGATCTCGATTGCGATCTTCGGTCTCTACCAGGCGATCTTCATGGCCAACGCGGGCGCCGCATGGGACAACGCGAAGAAAATCGTCGAAGTCGAGATGAAGCAAAAAGGCACGCCGCTGCACGATGCCACGGTGATCGGCGATACGGTGGGCGATCCATTTAAGGACACGTCGTCGGTGGCGCTGAATCCGGTCATCAAGTTCACCACGCTGTTTGGACTGCTGGCAGTCGAACTGGCGGTGAAACTGGCAAGCGAGAACGGTACAACTCTGACTCGAGTGCTGGCGCTGGCGTTCTTCGCGGTGTCGTTTACATTCGTCTACCGTTCCTTCTACGGCATGCGAATCAGGGCTGGCGCGGAGTAATAGAAGATAGGGCGCAAGGATCGCGGCACGGATGCGCGGGTTCTGTTCTGGATTTTATCGAGAAAAACCCCTGACTCGGTTTGGTTTTCAGAGTCAGGGGTTCACTCGCGCGTACTAATTCTGCAACTGCCTCGTATCCTTAGTGACGACCCCAATTGAGCCCTAGGCGATCGCGATTCACATCGCGGTAATCGCGGCGCAGTTCGCGGTTTTCGTTTCGCTCAGCAACGTACCGATTGCGCTCAAGATCGCGGCGATACTCGTGGCGATCCTGCGCGATTCTGGTCCCATCGTTCCGCATATCTCGGCGCTGACCCCGTGAGCCATCAAAAGCAAACGCAGGCGCCACAGCCATTCCGACTAACAAGAGAAATCCAGCAATCGCGCGTTTCATATATTTTGTCCTCCGACCGCTATTCGCGGCTACTGATAGAAACACCCGCCGAGACGAGGAGTTCCGGTGAGAAGAAGCGCGACATGCGCGAGGGCTGGGCAACCCTTCTCAAAGCGCGGACATCCAGACCGGAAATGATGAGAAGCGAAATCGACGTATCAATGAGTCGAATCGCCTGATAGCGACACTTATCGTTAACGACAGTTATCGCGGTTCAGCCATGAACCACAACATGTCTACCGTTTGTTGAAGACCATCGTCAGAAATGGATTTTTTTCACCAGGTCGAAAATCAGTAAGCACAAGTGTCGTGTCGTCTGAGGAAACGTTGAAAAGGAGTACTTCTGTGACTGTCAGCGTTTGTTCATTAGCGATTAAGATCTTGAAGCCATGGTCACCTACCCGCTTTGAAGTGAAGACTGCTTTTTTATCGTCCCATGCTCCCTTGTAGGCAGAGTCGAATGTGGCCGGACCTGCCATCTGCCAGGTGCCATCATTGAACTCAGCGATAACCTCGAATGTATAGCTTTCCTTCCCCTCACGCCTAAACGTGGCGCTTCCTCGCTTCAGTTTCAGGTCCGCATGAAACTTTGGCTATGGCGGAACGTATGAACTATCCACGTACGATTTTTTCGGTGTCGAGCTTCCACTTTCCAATGAAACAATCTGCAGCTTGCCTGGGCCCTATCGAGCAGGCAATCATCTTAGTCTGCGCCACAACGAGGGTCGAAACCAGAAGAGTAAGAGCACCAACCCGGAAATAATAGAACATGACCTTCCTCATTACCCGAACATGTTACTGCTGCTGGCAGGGTTGTTTGGGATCGACGCAAAGCGGTCTGGAATTCGGAAGTACAGGAAGTTCTCGCGAAGGTGGAACGTCGTCTACAACAGAGGCTTTCTAATTCGGCCCTTTCATTTTATCTTTCACGCTGCGAGCCAGTTTCTCGATCTCTTCCGCTTTCTTGATGACATCGACGGAGAGGACGTTTTCGTCGGACTTATCCACGGACTGCTTCAGTTCCACGGACAACCGGAGCAACTTATCGGTGTCATTTTTGAGCGCGGCGACGCGGTCTTTGGCGGCTTTCTTCGCCATCTCGTTGGTGATGCGGGCGCGCGCCTGTTCTTCATCCGTCATGGGCCCTGACTGGGGGGACGGGATCGGCGGTGCCGGGTTTGTCCTCTGCGCCAAAGCGGGAACGGCGAACAGCCAAAGGGAAAAAATCCATACGACCAGTATCCGCACGGAAACCTCGCAGAGAGTCGACTCGCACTCGGGGAAATTATACGTGGGGCAATTCGAAAAACGAAAAGAACGGCCGGGCCTTATGGAGAAGAAGCAGCATTAACCACGAGGGTAAGGAAGAACACTGAGTTAATTAAAAAGCCGGAGCTTGAGGCTCTGGCTTTCTATCTGTGGCTTCCGGCAAGGATCAGAGAGCGCTCATATTAGCCAGGAATTCACTGTTTCCTCTCGTCTTGCTGAGTTTGTCAATCAGCAGTTCCATAGCTTCCACCGGGGAAAGCGGGTTCAGGACTTTGCGCAGAACCCAGATTCGCGAAAGATCTTCCTTCGGAATGAGCAATTCTTCTTTACGCGTTCCTGAGCGTTGAATGTCGATGGCTGGGAAGACACGCTTGTCGACCAGTTTGCGCTCGAGGATGATTTCCGAATTGCCCGTTCCTTTGAACTCCTCGAAGATTACGTCGTCCATGCGCGAACCGGTGTCGATCAAGGCCGTCGCGATGATCGTCAGCGAGCCGCCTTCTTCAATATTGCGGGCGGAGCCGAAGAAACGTTTCGGGCGCTGCAAGGCGTTCGAATCCACGCCGCCGGAGAGTACTTTGCCCGAAGGCGGAACGATGGTGTTATAGGCGCGGGCGAGACGAGTGATGGAGTCGAGCAGAATGACCACGTCGCGCTTGTGCTCGACCAATCTCTTAGCTTTTTCGATCACCATTTCGGCGACTTGCACGTGCCGGGCGGCGGGCTCATCGAAGGTCGAGGAAATCACCTCGCCTTTAACTGACCGCTGCATGTCGGTGACTTCTTCGGGGCGCTCGTCGATGAGGAGCACCATCAATACCACTTCGGGATGATTCGTCGTGATGGAATTCGCGACGTTCTGCAGCAGCATGGTCTTGCCGGCGCGCGGCGGAGAAACGATTAAGCCGCGCTGTCCCTTGCCGAGCGGCGTGAGCAAATCCATCACGCGGGCGCTGGCGTTTTCACGCGTAGTCTCGAGCTTGAGGCGCTCCTGCGGATAAAGCGGCGTCAGGTTGTCGAACAGAATCTTGTTGCGGGCTTCGTCTGGAGATTCGAAGTTGACCGCTTCGATCTTCACCAGCGCAAAATATTTTTCGCCTTCGTGCGGAGGACGCACCTGGCCGCTGATGGTGTCGCCGGTCTTGAGGTCAAATTTGCGGATTTGCGAGGGCGAGACGTAGATGTCGTCCGGGCCGGGAAGGTAGTTGTAATCGGGAGAGCGCAGGAAACCGTAGCCGTCGGGCAGGATTTCGAGCACGCCTTCGGCGAAAATGTGGCCTTCTTTTTCGCTCTGCGCCTGCAAGATTTTGAAGATGAGGTCCTGCTTGCGCATACCGCTGGCGCCGGGCAGATCCAAGGTCCTCGCGATCTTGGTCAACTCGGTGATGTTCTTTTCTTTCAGTTCAGCAATGGTCATGGATTCACCTGAACCCGCGCACTAGAACGTATTCGTTAGTGTCAGCGGGAGATTTTTCAAAAAGGAGAGGGGACGCAGGGAAGACGCAAATATACCAGGCAGGAAGGCGGGGCTGGGTTAAGCAGCCCGCCGTTGTGCCTCAGCAAAATTCTCTGGTTCCGACAAAATTTCTTGCCGCTCCGAGTCAGCGATCCGGTCCAATACGCCGTTCATGGTTTCCTGGATTCTGGTGCTGGGCCGGTGGAACTTCCGCGTGGCCTTGGAGGCAAGCTGACAAAGCATATACCGGTTGCGTAGGGTCTGTAAAGCATCAAAGACACGATCAGAGCGCATGAGCTTTCTATCTCCTCACTTTATGATTGTGGCCTTCCGCATTCGTCCTTTTGCCGAGGAGAGTGACCGAAACCCGGAGTGGGCTGTAAGTCACTGATTCCCATTAGGTTGTAAAGGAGTTAGCGTAAAAACTCACTTTTTGAATAGATGCGCGACAGGATATCGAAGATGCTTGATTTTCTGGGGTGACTTTTTAGGTTCGAGAATGAAACTTTGCCCCAGCAAATTCCTTAAGTGTCGCGGGAACTGGTTAATGTACCTGCAAGGCACAGTGCGGTCAAGTAATAATTTGTAACGCTCCCATCAAAAGAAATATCTTCTCCCAAATCGGGGACTTCGCTTTGCTGTGCAGTCACGGTGGCCTATTGCTGTCAGCGAGTTAGCGGGAAGTGGGGTCGACTCCGGAATGACACCTTCAGCGCGAGATGATCCCTCGAAAACACCGGAGTGGCTGAGCCGGATTAGTCAATTGGTTTGCCAGAGCTGCCTGGGTGGGATGCTTCGGACGTTTTTCCTACGGAACGGGCCAATCGATGTCGTGGCAGGTTTGAGCGTACTTTTCACAGTCGGGAATCAACGGATCGTCAGCTGTCGGCTGACGTGGCTCGGAAGTCTCATGGATTTCACCATTCTGATCGAGGAAGAAACTGCGGATGCAGGCGTCCCCATAGCTTTGGCAAACAGCAGAAATCGTGTACGCGTTCGCGGCTCCAGTTACCGGGGGGAAGTATTCGAGTCGGTAGGGGCCTTCCGTCAGCGTATCGTTGTAGGCGGATTTATCTGAATACTCACCGATCTTCGAGAGCATTGCTGGCGCAGTGCCGCCGTTTGATTGCATGAACAATCGAATTTCTTCACGGAGTCCGAGTATGTGTGACATCTGGAAGTTGTCTGCAATTTCAACGAGTGTAGCGACAAATGATGTCTCCTGATCGGTGATTGACCATCCGATGTAGCTGAAGATTCTTCCCCGGCTATCGACGGCGATGGGATCCACATGAGGAACGCCCTTCCTGGGAGGCATTGCTATCAAACGAAAATCAGTGAAGATTGGGCTGGAAGAATCTCTCAGAGGCGTGTAGGTGAATGCGTAGTTTGGAACTGAGCCGTCACTGGCAATCGTGGCGTTACATACGGTTCCCTGGGGAAGTTGCAGATCATGCGGCAACGCATCAAGCGACACCGGAAAACCCGCGCCCGGATGAGCGGCACGATCGTCAATAAGGCAGCCAGCAAGCCGTGCGACGATCTGGCGAGCGTTGTAGTTTGTTTGCAGCGAGGTACTCTCTGTCTGTTCTTTGTGATGCTCATAACCTCGGTCTAGTTTAGTGTCAGTCCTGCTGAGAGAATGGCCTACCGCGGCCATGTAGACAAGCGTGGCAGCCGCAGACAGGAAGAACACACCCCAACTCGCCTTCGCGGCAATCCTGACCGCCGAAACTAAAATCCAAACGCTGCTAGCGACAAACGCCAGGAAGGCGATCAGGTTCTCCCAAAGGTATGGATCTGGAGCGCCAAACCCCACAAACTCAGCTACGAAAACAATGATTGCAAAGACGAACCCGCACGTGAAGAGCGCGGCAACTAAGCCGGCTCCGGCCGCCTTGGCCTCCTCGCTGCGTCTAGAGAGCAGCAACGCAGAAATAATGAAGGGCACAAGTGGCAAGGCAATCCACAGCATTAACGTCCAGAGTGTCTCGGCACGGTTTGGCATGGCCCCTGGATGGTGTTGGTGCCACTGCCGGTTCCCGAGAAACGTGAACAACTGGAACGCGATAGCAGAGAGCAACGCCAGACCCATCGCGATCCGGATACCGTGCCGCGGAACGATAAGGTTTCCGTCGCGGTCCCATGAATACGTGTTGGGCTGCATTATTCGCCTGCAATAAGTGAGGGCTCGTCCGACACTGCCATCATGCCCGTGGATCAACTCCAAAGTGAGATGAAATTGAAGTTAAGGTCATGATAATGAAAAGGTAAGGAAACAAGGCCCAATCTGATCCGGCCCGGCCTGACCTAGGTAACCCCGGCATATGTCCGGTTTCGGCCATTCCAGTCCGCCAGTGGACGGAATTTTCCGGAGCCGTCGACGGTTTTTCCTTTGCCGTCAGTGTTCTACAACAAATGAGTCTGGTCAGTGATCTGCTGACATTTACCTAGCAATCTCGATCCCGTGGGACGTCATCGGCGTGCGAGTGATCCCTCCCTCCGCCTGAAAGGCCGCCCGCTCGGGATGACTCCATCGAAGGGGACGCGGGGAGGCAAGGCTTATGCAAACGATGGTTCAGGATTTTCGGTACGCGCTGCGGGTATTGAGGAAGAATCCTGGGTTTACGTTTGTCACCGTCTTCACGCTGGCGCTTGGCGTCGGCGCGACGACCGCCATCTTTGGCGTAGTTTATGCGGTGCTGCTCCGGCCGCTGCCCTACGACCAGCCGGAGCAGATTGTTCAGCTTTGGGAGCTTAGCGATCGCGGCCACCGGATGAATTTTACCGACCCCAACTTTGAGGATATCCGGTCGCAGAGTCATTCTCTGCAGGGCTTGGCGGAATATGGCGCATGGGTGCAATCGGTTTCGGGCGGCGCCGAACCTACTCGAACCGTGGTCGCCTCGGTGTCCCAGGACTTCTTTCCATTGATGCGTGTTCAACCCGTGTTGGGACGCGGATTTCTGGCGGAGAATCACCGCTTCGGTGCCGCTCCCGAGGCCTTGGTCAGTTATGGATATTGGCGTCAGTATCTAGGACGCTCAAGCGATCTCTCTGCAGCCAGACTCACGATTTCGAACCGTGCTGTGTCAGTGATCGGAGTGTTGCCCGCCGGCTTCCGCTTTCCGGAAGGGTCGGAGATCTGGGTGCCGCGAGAGACGTTTTTTGAGCGTTTTCCTAGCCGCACCGCGCACAACTGGCAGTTAGTCGGCCGTCTGCGAAATGGCGTCTCGACGGATCAAGCGCACGCGGAGATAGCTATCATCGCTCGCCAGATCAAGCGGCAGTTTTCGCAAGACGTAGATATGCGCGATGTTGAAATCGCTCGTTTGCGGGATGCAATGACGGGTAGTGTACGCGAGGGCCTGCAGATTCTGATGGGGGCCGTTGGATTCCTGCTGTTGATTGCCTGCGCAAACGCCGCAAACCTGCTTCTGGCGCAGGCTTCCAGACGAGAGAGGGAGTTAGCCATTCGCGCGGCCGTGGGAGCCGGCAGAGGGCGATTGGCGCGGCAGTTTTTGACTGAGTCGCTACTGCTGTCGCTGGCGGGCGGCGTCTGCGGCGTGTTCGTGGCGAACTGGGGCGTGATCGCGCTGGTCCACCTGGCTCCTCCCGAGCTGCCATTGTCGGCGGCCACCTCGCTCCATCTGCCGATGCTGCTGTTTGCCTTAGGAATTTGTGTGACAGTTGCGGTTGTACTGGGACTGTTCAGTGTTCTGCGAGCAACTTCGGGAGATGTGCAACAAGCTCTCGGCGAGCAGGGGCGGTCGCAGACGGGTTCGCGGCGCAGCCACCGGATTGGCCAGGCTATCGTCGCCGGACAGTTGGCGATCACGCTGGTGTTGCTCACCGGTGCAGCACTGCTCGGCCGCAGTTTGCTTCATGTTCTGTCGGTGGATCCCGGGTTTCGCACCGAGCACATTGTGACGGTAAATCTCGCAATGTCCCGGGCTAGCCACGACACCAGCAGCGAGCGCGCGCGGTTCCTCACTGAACTACTGACCAGGTTGCGGCAGATTCCTGGCGTACAGGAAGTGGGTGGCGCCGGTGGCTTGCCTCTGACTTCCTCCCTCGCCGATGGGACCTACGTCATGATGGACCCCGGGGATCAGCCTCCCCGCTCCATCGAGGATTTGGAGCGCTGGTTTCATAACGCAACCCGCACGGGCCATGCCGACTACTGTCCGGCAAGCGAAGGATACTTTCGCGTACTCGGAATTCCTTTGTTGCGCGGTCGTTTGTTCAACAGCGGCGACACCTTGGATGCGCCACATGTCGCCGTGATCAGCCAGTTGCTGGCACAAGAAAAATGGCCGGGGCTGGATCCGATCGGGCGCACCATCGAGTTCGGAAATATGGATGGCGATCTTCGTCCACTGACGATTGTGGGTGTGGTCGGGGACGTGCGCGAGGACAGTCTGGAAAAGCCATCGGGTCCGATCGTGTATGTGAATTACCAGCAGCGGCCTGAAGCTACATGGAATTTCGCCGTGGTCCTGCGTACGTCGATGGATCCATCGGCCGTGATTTCATCCGCTCGCAGAATTGTGAATGGCCTGGATCCGAATATGCCGCCGATGTTCGGCACGCTGACGGAGATATCCACGCTTTCACTCAAGGCACGGCGATTCAATTTGCTGCTATTGGGAGCGTTTGCGGGAACGGCGCTGCTGCTGGCGGTTGCGGGGCTCTACGGTGTGATGTCGTATTCAGTGGCGCGGCGCACGGCCGAGTTGGGTACGCGGATCGCTCTGGGTGCGACTCCCGCAGATGTGCTCCGTCTGGTGTTGAGGCAGGGACTGGTGACCGCGCTGATCGGGGTGGCCATTGGCATCGGGGGAGCCATTATTCTGACCCGCACGCTGCGCTCGTTCTTGTTTGGATTGAGTCCGACTGATCCGGTTACCTTTGCCGGCGTCACGCTCTTGCTGATCCTGGTGGCTCTGATGGCTTGTTACTTTCCCGCTCGCCGAGCAGCCGAGGTCGATCCCATCGAAGCCCTGCGTTGCGAGTAAATTCCGCGGCGGGATGGTCGGCGCGTGCCGGCGCCGGCATTGCTGATCGTGGGATACGGCGGTCGGCAGCATATCCGCAAGAATGCACTGCAACACCTGCAACAGGAGATCATCTTCACGCGCAAGCCAGGATCGTTCACCTTGAGGAATCGCTGGCGCAGTCAGTATTTCAGAATGAACTCGGACGGGAGGATGCAATCGTGCGGTCGCTGCATCCGGAAAACCTAGATGTGTTGCTGAAGGCAAAGGGATTCTGATTTCTTTACTCCCTCGACCGCAATTCAAGTCCCGATTTGTCTGTCGCGCGACATCGATAATGTCGCGATTTGCCTTGCCAAAGCCTCTTTTTAGGCGGATAATCCCGCCCCAAAAGGAGGTATCTGTGATGCATAGAGTGCCATTGCTGATTGTGATTGCCCTGCTCGGGGTGTCCGCGGGCCACACCGCTTCACCGGCCGCGGACTGGGCCATCAACGCTACCGCCATTGAGGCTTGCAGCTGTCCCCACTTCTGCATGTGCTACTTCAACGCTCACCCGGCGGCTCATCACGAGGGCGGCAAAACCGAACACTTCTGCAAATTCAACAATGCTTACAAGGTCAACCAGGGCCACTACGGATCTACCAGCCTAGCCGGCGCCAAGTTCTGGATCACCGGCGACCTGGGCGGCGACTTCTCTCAGGGTCAGATGGAGCGGGCTTTAGTTGTATTTGACAAGGGCACGACGGCAGAACAGCGGCAGGGGCTGGGGGACATTCTGGGCCACGTGTTTCCGGTGAAATGGAAATCATTCCAGACCGCGGAGGGGGACATCGACACTTGGACTTTTGACAAGGATCAGGCTCACGCGACGCTGAACGGCGGCAAGACGGCCGAGGTCAAACTAAAACGCTTTCAGGGGATGACCGACGAACCTGCCGTGCTCAAGAACGTAAAGTACTGGGGAACTCCGCGCAACGACGGCTTCGTGATGATGCCGAACGAGCTTGAGACGTACCGCGAGGGGCCGAACGCGTTTGAATTTAAGGGCACGAACGGGTTCCTGCTTACCTTCGACATGACATCGAAGGATGTTGCGTCGAGCAAGGGGTCGATGAGCTACTGACAAGATTTTTCTCTGATTGACTATTGCGCCGGAATTCTTCCGGCGCTTTTGTTTTTACGTCTTACGAACAGTCGAGCTGTGCTCGACGGACAGCCGAGGGCGGCTGTCCCCACATGCGGAACCACCACTTACGGCCGGGACGATGGAAATCTCGGCTCCCGCAGGAGTGGGACTTGCGAGCCCGCCGGTGTATCGGACGTTCTCTTCGCCAATGAAAATATTGATATGTTGCCGTACCTGTCCCTGTTCCGTCACAATACGATCGCGAACGCCAGGATAGAGTATCCACAACGCCGCCAACGCCTCGGCTAAGGTTTTCGGCGATTGCTCGATCTCCACTCGGCTCTTACCTACCGTAAATTCCCGCAAAGCCCCCGGTATTTGAAATGTGACGGGCATTCGATCACACCTTCACTCGACGCGTCCTTCTTTTCGACAGAGACTGGGCTTGAGACTTGGTTTGCAGCTTGGGCTGACGCGAAGGCGCTACCTCATTCTTAGACAACGCTGGGGGCGAACCCAAGGCATCCTCGACCACCGCACTCCGTACGCACACCACCGAAGGGAAACTCTCTAATATTTTTTCCCATGTCTTTCCTTCATCGCGCGACCCAAACAATTGCCCGCTGCGTGTGCCGAAGTAGATGCCTGCTGGCTCGAATGAATCGACAGTCATCGCGTCTCGCAGGACAGTCTCGTACGCGCGTTTCTGCGGCAGGCCGCGCATCAGCGGCTCCCATGAAGCGCCCGCATTGCGCGTTCGATACACCCGCAGCCGCCCGTCGCAGGCGCAGCGAAATTCATCCGACTCAACGGGAACGATATACACGCAGTCCGGATTCCTCGGGTGGATGGCCACGGCAAAGCCAAAATCCGACGGCACTCCATTGGCGATGTCTGTCCAGTTGTCGCCCGAGTTGTCCGTGCGGTATAAGCCCCAGTGATTCTGCAGAAAGAGCCGTTCGGGACGAGCCGGATGCATCGCAATCTTGTGCACGCACTGCCCGAACTCCGGATACTTATCAGGCATGAACATCGCGCGAATACCCTGGTTTTGCGCAGTCCAACTAATTCCACCATCGTCGGTCCGGTAGACTCCACCCGCAGAGATCGCGACATACATGCGCTGCTTATTGGCCGGGTCAAGCACAATCGTGTGCAAAGCCAGGCCACCGTTTGCCGGCATCCAGCGGGGACGGTGCGGGTGATCGAACAGTCCACGCACCATCGACCAATTTTCGCCGGCATCGCGAGTTTCGAAAAGCGCGGCGGGCTCTACGCCGCAATAAAGCACATTCGGTTCTTCCGGACGGCCGGACGCAATCTGCCAGATGTTCTTCAACGAAAGCCCGGTATCAGCGGGAAATCGAATGGGCGCCTGCTGCGGATTGGTCCAGCTCTTTCCGAAATCGTCGCTGGATCGCAACAGCGTTCCCCAATAGCTCTGCGTCGAAGCCCAGATGCGGTGTTGCCCTCCGCGACCGTCAAACGCCATGGCATAAACATTGTGCCCATGAAAATAAGGGCCGCCGACCTCCCAGTGCTTGCGCTGCGCGTTCGACCGAAGGATGAATGCTCCTTTGGTTGTCCCCACCAGCAGCAGAAACTCTCCCTTCCTGACATGAACGTGCTGAACACTGTGCAACATGGTCGTTCTGGGCGCGTTCGGATCGGGACCAGAAGTGGGGGAAACTATGGCAGCCGATTGAACGGCCTCCAGCGCTGCCTGAACTTCACCCGCACGTTGATAGCGCTGGATCGGTTCCTTGGCCAGGCAGCGTTGAATAATGCTCCACAGGCCGGGAGGCACTGGAGGACCGAGCAGAATTGGGATCTCGCGCAGAATCGCCGAGCTGATCTCAAAGCCCGTGCGCCCAGTAAAAGGAAGGCGTCCGGCAGCCGCCTCGTAGAGCACCACTCCAAGCGCCCACAGATCACTGCGCTGGTCGACCGCATCGCCGCGCAGGATTTCGGGCGCCATGTAGGGCAGCGTGCCACTTACGCTGGATGCATTCTCAATGCTGGCGAACGATCGCGTAGGCCCCTCAAATACTGCGCTGCCCACCTGTTTGGCCAGGCCGAAATCGAGCACTTTGACCTGGCCGTCAGAAGTGATGACGATATTCGACGTCTTCAGATCGCGGTGAATGATCCCGCGATCATGAGCACGGGCGAGGGCGCTCGCGATCTGAACGCCGTAGCGCAGGACTAATTCTGGCGCCAGTCCGGGAGCCACAATCATGTCAGCCAGGGACTTGCCTTCGACCAACTCCATCACGATATAGAGCTCGCCCTCATTCTCGCCAACTTCGTAGATAGTGCAGATGTTGGGATGAGCCAGCGAGGAAGAAGAACGTGCCTCCTCGAGTAGACGGTGGCTCGAGGATGAATCCAGGCGCGCATCCTTCTTCACAACCTTTACAGCCACGTCACGATGCAGCACCTCATCGTAGGCGCGATAGACGACCCCCATGCCTCCTTCCCCGATCTTTGCCACGACCCGGCAATGACCGAGCACCTGACCGATCACGAGCGCACTCCCTTACCGCCCATGTTAGGTGCGCTTCGGAGTTACGTCAACGAATCCACATGCTGGCGCGCAGTTTACTAGGCCCAGTTACTAGGCCCAGTATGTGCGGTCGAGGCTGCGATACTGAATCGCTTCGGCAATGTGTTTGGGCTCCAGGTTCGGCGAGTCTTCCAGATCGGCGACGGTGCGGGCCACTTTCAGAATGCGGCGTGAGCGCGGGCGCTCAGGCCTTGCTGTGTCATAGCCGCAGATTTTCAGCGCGGCGCGGACGCGGCTTTCGCGGACGGCGGCGGCGGGCAGGCCCACGGTATGGAAATGATCCTGATCGCACTTGGTGCCGGAGCAGTCGGTTCCACCTGAATGATATTCGCGTCGATGCCGTAAACGGCGGCGCTGAGAGTTTTATAGAGCACGGGATGAATGCGGGAAAAATCCCCAGGTTACGAGCACACGAATTCCTGACAGGCCAGTCAACTACTTTAGGGCGTAGGACCCCGCATTGGCTGTGACGGGCGTCACTTAAGACTGTGGAAAACTGGTCGAAAAGCCCGCTTTGGCGATTGATCTTTCCTTCGAGCGCTATAGCAGGACTGAAGAAGCAGCGGAAAAACTCAGAAACGCGTGCCTAACAGGTTGCGGAAAAGCTACGAATGCAGGCGTCGCCGTGGAAGAGCGGCCCTTTCAGGGCCGCGGAAGGCGCCTTGGATGGAAGGGGCTTTTAGCCCCTGTGGACGAAGTTTCGTGGGGAATTGCGCTTTTCCGCAGCCCCGAAGTCATGCCCTTGCCCTGCAGTTTAACGCAGACCATAAACGTGTTTCGTTCACTCGGAAGACGATCCAGCGAGGTCGCCGGTAATGCTCACGGTACCAAAGTGTCTAACAAAGGGGTTTGGGCCGTCACGTATAGAATTAGAATTGCCCTAAGAGCTAAGACCTGTAGCTTTCTCATGAGCCTGGACCGACCGAACCCGCCACGTATGTCTCGCGGACCCGACAATCTGGAGCGCGAAGAATCGCAATTATGGCGCTGGGCGCTGGGATTCATGCTGGTGCTGGCGGTTGCGCTTTCGGGACTGCTTTGGGAGCGGCTGGAGAATATCCCATTTCAACTTCGCGCCCTCCCGATCGGCGTTCTGATTCTGTCGATCTTGTTCGCGGTATATGCGTTCGGGCGTCGGCGCCAGGTCAGCGAACTCAAAGGGCTGTTGCACGGGTTGCAGGAGCACGTGGGCGCCGCTCCTTCGGAGGAACAACTCGACCAGCTCAGCCAGGTCATCATGCGATCGCAGCGCAACTTTAAAGAGTTGATCGATTCGTTTGATGACCCGGCGTGCGCGGTATCGCTTGACGGCACTCTGCGAACCGTGAACAAACGCATCACCGAGATTACCGGGGCGACTTATTCCGAATTGGTGGGCCGCAAAATCTACGATTTCGTCGAGGAACCAACTCAGGCGGATGTGGAACGAAGCCTTGGATTTTTTCTGGAGAAAAAGCGCTGGGCCGGGACCGTGCCGATCCGATTGAAAAACCGTTCCCGGACTCTCTATTTTGAATGTGTGCTGAACGGGATCGTCAAAGGCGATGAAGTCGTGGGCGTGAGCATGCTTGGACGCGACGTGACCGAGCAGCGCGAGAAAGAAATGCGCTTCACGGAACTGTTTGAGACTTTGCAGGAAGGGGTTTACTTCAGCACGCCGGAGGGACTTTTGCTGGATGCCAATCCAGCCCTGGTCAGCATGCTCGGATATACCGAGAAAGGGGATCTGCTGAGAGCCGAGCCAGCAGCTTTGAATTTCGATCCCGGGCAACCGGTGCTGGGGCGGGCACTCGATGACCGCGGCGGGGTGCGCACGCGCGAGATTAAACTCCGGCGAAAAGACGGGACCGCGGCAATTTTTCTGGATTCCTCACGAGCGGTCTGGGACACCGCGGGGAACATTATCCGCTATCAGGGAACGCTGGTGGACATCACCGAAAAGCGGAAGATGGAGCGGCAACTGGCACAGCAGGAGGGGTTCCACAGCCGACTGCTGGAGAGTTTCCCCGATCTGATTCTGGTGGTCGATCTCCAGGAACGTTACACCTTCGTCAGTTCGCGGGCGCGCGATCTTCTCGGCTACGAGCCGGAAGAAATGTTGGGGAAAAAGATCTCTAGTTTGGAAGACCATTCGCCCGAGATGGCTACGCTTTACCACGCTGTAGTTTCCGGCAACCAGGCGTTCGCTTCCGCGGAATATGGTGCACGGCACCGCGATGGAAGTTGGCGGACGATGCGCGCGGCAGGCAGCCAATTAGAGGACGCCGACGGGAAAATCAGCGCAGTGATTATTTCGGTGCGCGATATTACGGTCGAACGAAAACTGGAGCAGCAGATTGTCCAGAGCGAGCGGCTGGCGGCTATGGGCGCAATGATTGGCGGCGTCGCCCACGAACTGAATAATCCCTTGACCAGCATCATGGGCGTGAGCGAACTTTTGCAGGATACCGAGACCAACGAAACTTCGCGTAAGCAACTGGCAATGTTGCAGCAGCAGGCGCGGCGCGCGGCGGAGATCGTGCAGAACCTGACTTATTTCTCGCGTCCGCCCGCACCGGGCAAGAGCAGGATCAATCTGGTGGAAGTTGTAGAGCGAACCTTGAACCTGCATGCTTACTCCCTGCGCAAGAACAGCATTACGGTCGACTTCCTGAAAGAGCCTGGGGTGCCTTACGCGCTGGGCGATCCGCACCAACTGATGCAGGTCTTTTTGAATCTGATTTTGAACGCTGAACACGCAATTCGCGAGGTGCGGGATAAAGGGACGCTGCGGATTCGGTTGGGTAGAGCGGAAGATTCGGTTTGGGTCAGCTTCCACGACGACGGACCCGGCATTCCGAAAGAGACCCTGGCCAGCATCTTCGATCCGTTTTATACGACGAAGCGGCCCGGACGCGGCACTGGACTAGGACTGAGCATCTGCAAGTCGGTAATGAAGGAACACAATGGTACCGTGGAAGCGGCCAATGCCCCGGATGGCGGCGCGGTGTTCACAGTGACACTGCCGGTTTCGCCAGCGGGATGAGCCCTTGCTGTCGTTCCTGAACTTTCTAACGCTCCACTGCCATGGCTACGGCGTTCCCTCCGCCTAAACAGAGGGCGGCAATGCCGCGCTTCACATCGCGGCGGATCAATTCGTAGATCAGCGTAACTAGCACGCGCGCGCCACTGGCGCCGATAGGATGTCCAATGGCCACGGCGCCGCCATTTACGTTGACCTTGTCCGGATTCAGATTCAATTCGCGCATCACGCCCAGCGCCTGCACCGAGAACGCTTCGTTCAGTTCGTAAAGATCCACGTCTTCGTTTTTCCAGCCCGTCTTCTCCCAAATTGTGCGAACCGCGCCCACGGGAGCCATCATGACCCACTTCGGTTCAACGCCGCTGGTCGCCTGGGCCACGATGCGGACCATCGGCGTAGCGCCGAGTTCCCCGGCGCGCTTCGCGCTGGTAACGACCAGAGCAGCGGCGCCGTCATTCACTCCGGGCGCATTGCCGGCGGTGACCGTGCCATCTTTCTTGAACGCTGGCTTCAGGGAACGCAACCCTTCGATGGTGGTGTCTTCGCGCGGACTCTCGTCTTTATCGAAAATCGTGGGAGCCGCGCCCTTTTTTTTCCCTGGAACCTCCACCGGAACGATCTGCCCCTTGAGGCGACACTCTTTGATGGCAGACAGCGCTTTGCGGTGAGAGTTCAGCGCAAATTGATCTTGTTCTTCGCGAGTGATGCCGTATTTCTCAGCGACGTTCTCGCCGGTGATGCCCATGTGGTAGTCGTTGTAGATATCCCACAGGCCGTCGTGGACCATAGAGTCGACGATCTGGGCGTTGCCCAGACGGTAGCCCTTGCGCGCTTGCGGCAGGAGATAGGGAGCGTTCGTCATCGACTCCATTCCTCCGGCGACGACGATGGAACTGTTTCCCGTCTGCACCGCTTGCGCGGCGAGCGCGACGGATTTCAATCCCGAGCCGCAGACCTTGTTGATTGTCATGGCACCTGTCGCGGGAGACAGTCCGCCGAAGATCGCGGCTTGACGCGCAGGATTCTGACCGAGCCCGGCGGAGACGACGTTGCCCATGATGCACTCGTCGATCTCTGTGGGAGCGAGGCCGGCGCGCTTCACGGCCTCGCGGACGGCGATGGCGCCGAGTTGCGTTGCGCTGAAATCGGAGAGGCTGCCTTGAAATTTTCCCACGGCTGTGCGGCAACCGGAGATGATAACGACATCGTCAAAAGAGGCCATGAATCAAGCTCCCGCGAAGAGTTCGCAACTTTTATTATAGATGCCGGACCGGGCGAATACGTCGCGCCACGGTGTTCCTGGTTAGATCGCCGCGTTGCACAAACCGATTGCAATTCTTGCCCTGGCTGGCGCGCGCTACACGAGTCGCGACTTGTTGGCGGAGGAAAAATTCAGCAAGACTCGACGCACTCTTCCAAAAAACTTCTTGACTTTTGCCTCCGAAAACTCTCTCGTCGTGACTTTGGTGTCACAACTTGCGAAGTTCGATCGTCATTTTTTTCTTGACTTCATTTTTCTTTAACTCTATACATCAACTAGTTGCAGTAAAAGATCGCTGCAATGTTTTCCATGAAAAATGGAAGGGAGAATAGGAACAATGGCAACCAAGAAAAAGGCAAAGAAGAAAAAGAAGCATTAAGAAAGTTCGGTACCAAATAAAAAGGGGACGCTCAAGAGCGTCCCCTAAGTTTTTACGGCGAACAGTTCCAGAACATCCGGTTAATTCGGCCGTCCAGCGATGCTCTCCACTCGATGCGGAATCCGCTTCTCCTTCTCCGGACATAAACTGCGATACGCGCAGAAATTGCAGTGCATTCCCGTTTTCGCTACGAACTTTCCGTCCGCGATTCCCTGGGCCGCGGCTTCCACGCGACTGCGAGCGCCCAGCAATTGTGTCTCATTACGCGTGGTGGTGACCGCAACATTCTCTTCCAGGTTGTAAAAAATCAACGATCCGACCGTGTATCCCCACTTCTCTTTGGCGGCGATGGCGTAGAGCGATAACTGCAGGCTCTCATCGGCGTTTTCCTGATCCCGAGCCTTGCCGGTTTTGTAATCGACGATGGCCACGCTGCCGTCGGGACGGCGGTCGATGCGATCGATGCGTCCGACGACCGAGGTCGATCCCACGCGAATCTCAAAGGATTGTTCGGTGTGCAGCACTTGCGCCGAAGGAACAGTTCGGGCGGCGGCAAGGAATTCGCGCAACTGGGCAATTCCCTGCCGCTCATAGAGTTCATGCTGGTAGGTTTCCTGAATCCCGGCCTCAGCCAGATCGAGGCGAAAGAGGTCGATGAGTTCGTCGTCAGTCTTGGCGCGGCCGAGATTTAAGGAATCGAAATAAGTCTTGAGGATGCGATGGATGGCGGCTCCATATTGCATCGCAGCCGCCGGCTTGGCGGATAACCGCCAATCACGGTCGAGCTTGAACTGCAATCCGCAACGCTCGTAGGTGTCGACGGCGGATGCGCTGAGGCGGGTATGCAAACTCGCAAGCACAGGAAGTTCGAGCCAAAGATTGGTTTGTGACTCCGCGGGATAGGCCAGGGACGCTTCGGCTGCAGCAAAGATGTCGAGGCTGGTCTGTGTGCCGCGAGCGGGGATCGCAGTCAACCAGGCAGCAAGGCTTTTGTCCTCGATCAATTCCCGCATGTAGCCGTCGGGATTCTTGTTGAGTTTGCCCTTTCCCTGCTTGGAATAGATGTGCAGCGAGTCGCGAGCTCGCGTCATGGCGACGTAAAACAGCCGGCGTTCTTCCTCTTTGTGAAGAGTCTGGTCGTCGGCCTCGGTGACTGAATCCGGATCACGCAATTCTCTGGGGAAGGCGACCAAAGTTTCCCGGTACGAACAGGGGAAGGAGTTGGCATTGGCACGGAGAACGCACACGTGAGGAAATTCCAGCCCCTTGGCGCCGTGCACGGTCATGAGGCGGACGGCATTCTCGGTTTCTTGCGCTTCCAGGGGAATCACTCCGCCGGCCTCGCGAAAGAGTGCGAGATAGTCCGCCAGTTCTTCCAATTCCGTCGTCTTGTTGATTTTCTTCTTTTCCCATTCATTTACGAAATGCAGTGCGGCCTGAAGAATGGGCGATGAGGCATCGAGCGCAAACTGCTGAACGATGATGTCGAGAGCGTCGCGAGCTTTCGCCTCTCTGCGGCGGATCTCTTCGCGAGTACCTTGCACAACGGCAAGAACATCGGAACCGCCCTCGACCCTGTCGAGCGCGGCAGAAAGGGGGACGACCTGGCCCTCCCGATTGTCGCGGGCAATGGATCGCATCACCTGGCGCAGCTCCTCGGGATCTACGCGAAACCGCGGCAACGCCGCAACGCGAAACAGGCTGACATCATCGCCGGAGGACAGGACCGCGTTCAGGCAAGCAAACAGGTCGCGCGCCTCCGGAGTATCGGAGATGTCCATGCTCTCAATGACGAAGGGGATTCCTGCCTTGGCCAGCTCATGGACGACGTCGTCGCGCTGGTAGTGCGAGCGGTAGAGGACGCCGAAGTCGGACCACTTGCCCTTGGATCTTCTTTGGGCCTCGCGGATGAAGCCGACCACGTCGGAGCCCTCGGTGTCTTTCGTGGTCAGAACCACTACCAACACCGCTGGACTAGGCAACTGTCTTCCCGCTCGGCCCGCCTCCTCTTCACGCGCGGATTGCAGAGGGGTGCGCTTATAGGCAGATGCCGCATGGTGTTGTCTGGAAAAAACGGGGGGATTCCTGTCGATGAGGGCAAAAGCGCTGCGGAGGATGGGCGTGGTCGAGCGCCGATTCTTTTCGAGAACTACGCGCTTGGCATTAAGGAAGTGACGATCGAAGAGCTCGAAGGCCGCGCTGGACGCTCCACGAAAGCGATAGATCGCCTGGTCGGGATCTCCAACGGCGAAGATGTTGCCACCGGGTCCGGCGAGGCGGGCGAGAATCTGAATCTGGGCAAAGTTGGCGTCCTGAAATTCGTCGGCGAGGATGAAGCGGGCGCGAGCGCGGGCCTCGCTCAGAACAGTTTCGCCGCTGTGCAGCAAAGCGTGTGCCCGCGTGATCATGTGGCTGAAAGTGCCCAGATTTTCTTCCTCGAGCCAACGCTCCATGGTGGTAAATACGCGGGCAATCTCGCGGCAGCGACCCAGAACCTCGTCGTCTTCGAGGATATTTTTGGATTTAGCGACCCGTGGGATCGGGACTTCTTTGCGCTCCAGGCGTTCCACATACTGCGCATACTTTTCTGGCGTAACCAGCTCATCGTGGCAGCGGCTGACGAATTCCAGCAAGTCGTTCAAGAACTGGGCCACATTGGCGGCGCGGACGTAGTGTTCCAGATGAAGCTCACGGATGCGGCGGCGGAGGTAGATCCAGAGATCTTTATCATCAAGGACGCCGAAATCTTTGTTTACGCGTTTGAGCAGGTCAAGGCAATAATCGTGGAAGGTGGCTGCGTTCACTTCTTTTCCGCCTAGCAACTTGCGGACGCGTTCGCGCATTTCGCTGGCGGCATTCTTGGTGTAGGTGAGAGCCAGGATTTCGTGAGGGTAAGCGTGCCCTTCCCGGACCAGGCGTTCAATCCGCTGGGTGAGGACGGAAGTCTTCCCGGTGCCGGCGCCGGCGATCACCAGCATGGGCCCGTGGACGTGCTCAATGGCTTCGCGCTGGCGATCGTCGGGAAGGAACGGAGCGAGACGGCGAATAGACTTCGAAGACATTAGGGGCAGGATACCACCATGCCAGACGAGAAAGGATTACCGGCAGCGCTACTTAGCCGAGTTGTGAGAGCGTGATCGCCGTCGCGGCGATGGCGGCCGTTTCGGCCCGTAAGATTGTGGTGCCCAGGGAGACAGATATCCAGCCGGCCTTTTGGAATAGCTCTAATTCTACTTCTGTCCAACCGCCTTCTGGACCGATGGCGAGGAGGATAGCTCCGTCGCGATGCGAAGCGAGGATGTCGCGCAGTAGAGTTTCCTGTTGGGATTCTGCCAACACAATTCGCAAGGGAGCGGTTAGAGTCGCCGCATCTGGCAGTTTGATTGGAGCAGCGATCTCAGGCGGAGCTACGCGGCGTGATTGCTCCGCCGCCTGAAGCGCGATTCTGCGCCAGCGTTCCGCGCGCTTTCCCGCGGCGGAAGCCAGATGCGCGTCAGTGCGCCGAGCGATGACGGGGACGATTCGCTCAACTCCCAGTTCGGTGCATTTCTCAATCGCCCATTCCATGCGGTCGAATTTGAAGACGGCGAGCAGGACTGTAAGCGCGAGCGTGGGTGACGCGGAGACTTCCTCGCCAAGTTCGAATTCGACGCGGCCCTCTTTGATCAACACGACGCGACCGCGGCGCACCAGGGTGCCGGTGGCGATGTCGAATTCCTGGCCAGTGCGGACGCGAAGGACGCGAATCAGATGATCGGCATGATTGTCGGTGATCGCGGCATGGTTACCCGAAACCTCATCCGCCATCCATCGTCGGCGTGTCATGGGAGAGCCGCACCTCAGCGGCTAGAGCCGCCAATGATTCGAGCACTAGCTGCACGACTGGAGTCGTGCCCTTCCGTTTGTGCAGGCGGCGGCAATGAAACCGTGCCACCCTCTTCGCGGCACGCGAACTTATCCGAACATATCTTTCATTTTGCCGAGCAGCGAGCGGAGGACGGGCTGGTTGTCGACTTTCGCGAGCGCGTCGAGCTCTTGCAGCAACTCTCTCTGGCGCTTGTTCAGCTTAGTCGGAACCTGGACGTGCACTTCGACGTACAGGTCGCCCTTGCCGTGTCCGTTCAATACGGGCACGCCTTTATTGCGGATCCGGAAGGTTGAGCTCGGTTGCGTTCCATCGGGAATTTTTACGATATGCTCACCATCCATGGTGGGAACACGAATCTCCGCGCCTAGGGCCGCTTGCGCGACCGAAATCGGGACTACGCAGTGTAGGTCGTTGCCTTCACGCACAAAGAATGGATGCTCTTTCACATGCAGCACGACGTACAAATCTCCGGCCGGGCCTCCGAAGGCTCCAACTTCGCCTGCGCCGGAAAAGCGAATTCGCGTTCCGCCTTCAACGCCGGCGGGAACTTTAGCGTCTACGGTGCGCTGGCGAAGGATGCGGCCTTCGCCTTTGCACTTCGGGCACGGATCGGTGATGACGCTGCCCGTTCCCTGGCAGGTCGGGCAGGCGCGAGCGATGCTGAAGAAGCCTTGCTGATAGCGGACTTGGCCCCGTCCATTGCAGGAGCGGCAAGTCGTCGCGCTCTTTCCCGGGGCCGAACCGGAACCACGGCAATCTTCGCAAGCCTCGTGACGGCGAACCGTGACTTTAGCCTCTGTGCCGAAGAAGGCTTGCTCGAACTCGAGAGTCAGGTCTTCGCGGAGATCGGCGCCGCGCTGCACGCGACTGCGACGGCGTCCGCCCCCAGCACCTCCCCCAAACATGTCCCCGAACCCGAAGAACTCGCCGAAGATGTCGCTAAAGTCCTGGAAGACGGTGGGATCGAAACCGGCCGCCTGACCTGCGCTGCCGCCGAGTCCGGCATGGCCATAGCGATCATAGACGGCACGCTTGTCGGTGTCGGCGAGCACGGCGTAAGCTTCGCTGACCTCCTTGAATTTCTCTTCCGCGTCTGGGTTGTTGGGATTGCGGTCAGGATGAAACTGCAGCGCCAGCTTGCGATAGGCGCTCTTGAGCTCGACCTCCGTCACCGTGCGGGTCACGCCCAGCACTTCATAGTAATCGCGTTTTGCGTTCGTGGTCAGAGTCAACCTTTCTGCGAAACAAAACCTTGCGCACGCCGGTGCCGCGTGGTTGTGTACTTCGAGCCATCCTAATTTTCAGGGATTCTTTGCGACCTTGACCATCGCGGGACGTAGCAGACGATCTTTAAGTTTATAGCCGCTCTGTAATTCTTCAATGACCTCGTGGTCTGGCGCGTCGGAAGTTTCCACCATTTCGATGGCCTCATGAACATGCGGATCGAACGGTTCCCCTTTGGCAGGGATGGCACGCACCCCCAGCTTTGCCAGCACATCCTGGAACTGTTTGTAGATAAGTTCGACGCCACTGCGGAAGTCACCGGGCTCGGACTTAACCTGCAGGGCGCGCTCGAAGCTGTCGATTACCGGAAGCAGAGATTTGATTGCATCGGCAGCGGCATAGTCGCGGAAGTCCTGCTGTTCTTTGGCGCCGCGGCGACGGGCGTTCTCGAATTCAGCCTGCGCCCGCGCCAGCCGGTCGAGCAAAGTGTCGCGTTCAGCCTTCAGTTTTTGCACTTCTGCGCCAAGACCCGAAGATTCCCCGGCCGCGGTCCCGCTGGAAGTCGTTTCCGCGGAGTTTTCATCGCCATCCGCAGGAGGTAGTTCGTGTTCCAGATCGAGTCCTGCCATTTCCGATTGTGATTTTCCGTTTGCTTTCTTCATAACAGTCTGTCTTTCGTTGATACGCTCGTCCGATTCATTCAAGCATTAGTCCGATTCATTCAATATCTTGTCGAACAGGCGAGCGATGTACGACACCGCGGTGATCGTATGTTGATAATCCATGCGCGTGGGACCGATCACGGCCAGCGAACCCATGACTTCGTTGCCAGCGTGCGCGGGAGCTCCAATTAGCACGAAATTCTGCATCGACGGCAGGGCCTGGTCGAGACCGATAACCACGCGGACCGCCTCCTGCTTGACGTCAAGATAAGCTCCCAGAAGCTGCACGACTTTCTCTTTTTCCTCCAGCGTCTTCAGCATCTCCTGCAAACGCAGCCGGTCATGATCGCCCGCGATCAGATTCGAGGCACCTTCGACGAATACCACCTGTGAGCCCTGCTCCGCAGCCAGCGCCCCTTGCTTGTAGAGTTGCTCGATCGAATGCATCAGGCGGTCATACTCGCTGCGCTCCTGTTCCAGGCGGCGGGCAAGTTCGGTACGCATGGATTCCATGGTCCAGCCGCGGAAATTCTCGTTGATGTAACGGGCGGCCAAATCCAGTTCAGACTGCGACAGATCAAGACGCAGCACACGATCGCGCACCAACCCGGAGCGCGTGACCAGCACGGCCAATACTTTCTGGTCTCCGAGGCGGGAGAAATATACATGCTCCAGCGCGTTCTTGGGACCACGGGTGGCCACCGTCACGCCTACGTTGCGCGAAATCAGCGAAAGCACATGCGAGGTCCGCTCCATGAACTCCTGCACGTCGGTGATGCCGGCGAGCGAATCGGAGATCATGGTCTCTTCCTGCGGCGCCAGCCGGGCCGTGCCCGATATCTGCTCGACGTAATAGCGATACGCTTCGGTCGTAGGTACGCGCCCAGCGGAAGCGTGCGGCTGCTCCAGGAAGCCGGCGTCGGAGAGATCGGCCATTACGTTCCGGATCGACGCCGGGCTGAGCCCTTCGCGATTCGACCGCGCAAGCGTGCGCGAGCCGACCGGCTCACCCGTGGTGATGAACGTCTCCACAATGGCGGTCAGAATTTCGCGTTCGCGATTCCCGATATTTGGGTCAGCGGGCATTAGACAGTTCTGTCAGTTGTCTCAGTCCGAGCGGCGGCGGAGGCCGGGGAAGAAACTGCTTCCGATTCATTCTACCTAACTATCTTTAGATGCAGAAGGTTGGCTTTCGGACCAAAGCTCCATCCCTGTCGGATTCTAGGAATGCAACTCCGGACTGTCAAGATTCAGTTAGGGTTCAGGCCTAAAGCCTTTAACCGTTGAGAACGCAAAGAAATGCCGCGGAGATCGAGAATCAGGGCGAACCGGAATAATTTCTCTTTTCGTCCGCTGCGGCATTTCTCGGCGATCGCTGCGGTTAAAAGCTTTTGAGGAGAGCTTATTATGGTTCGACCTGAATGAGATCCAAGCCCCACATCGCAGTCGTGGGCGCCGGAGCCTTCGGCGGCTGGACTGCCCTGTATCTTCTGGAGCGCGGAGCGCGTGTCACGCTGCTCGACGGCTGGGGACCGGGGAATTCCCGCGCGTCTTCGGGCGGGGAGACGCGAGTCATGCGCGGCACCTACGGCCCCGAGCAGCCATACACGGAGATGGCTGCCCGCGCACTCCAGCTCTGGCAGACATATGAACGAAGATGGAAGCGGCGCTTTCTGCATCGCATCGGCGTGCTGTGGATGGCTTCGGGTCGCGAGGAGGATAACGCCTTCGAGAGCGGATCGGTGAAAATGCTGCGCGGGACGAAGATCAAGTTTCAGGAACTATCCGCCTCGCAGCTGAAGAAGCGCTGGCCGCAGATTAACTTTGAAGGGATTCAATGGGGAATCTTCGAGCCGGAATGCGGATATCTGGATGCCCGCGCCAGTTGCCACGCGGTCGTCGAGACTTTCGTCGCGGCGGGAGGCAAGTATCGGCAGCTCGCGGTTCAGGCCGACGGCTTGGAGAGCAGGCCGTTGCGCAGTCTTACGCTCTCGGATGGCTCTCACCTCAAGGCCGACTGCTATGTATTCGCCTGCGGTCCGTGGCTCGGCCACCTATTCCCGCAAGCTGTCGGTGCCCTGGTGCAGCCGACCAAGCAGGATGTCTTTTTTTTTGGCACGCCCGCCGGGGATAATCGCTTCACCGCCGCGCATCTTCCCGTGTGGGCCGATCACCGTGGACGCTTTCGCTACGGAATTCCCGGCAGCGACCGGCGCGGATTCAAGATCGCGGACGACACTCGTGGCGCAGCCTTCGATCCTACGGATGGCGAGCGCATCATCAGTCTGGAGACGCTGAAAGACATTCGCGAATATCTCGGCTTTCGCTTCCCTGCCCTGAAAGGCGCGCCGCTAGTGGAGACTCGCGTTTGCCAGTACGAGCAGACTCCCGACAGTCATTTCATCATCGATCGGCATCCCGCGATGGAGAATGTGTGGATCGTCGGCGGCGGCTCAGGTCACGGTTTCAAACATGGCCCGGCGATCGGCGAAATATTGGCGGATTTGATTCTGAAGAAACGCGACCCATATGCCCTTTGGCGTCTGGCGCGATTCAGAGTGTCACAAATTTAACGTTGTCATGGCGAATTCAAGCTTGTCATCCTGAGCGGCGTTTTTGGCCGCGAAGGACCTAGGCACTCCGCACCCAGTGGCTCAGATCCTTCAGCGGGCAAACGCACCCCGCTTCAGGATGACAGAACATCGGCAGCGGCGGTCGAGAAATCATTGGATCTGGATCACGTTAGCAGGCGAGTTAGCTCTGATTTCGTCCGTGCGCTTCACCACATTCCGCGCGAACTCATAAATTGACTTAGCATGCGGCGAATTCTCGCCTTCCAGCACCACCGGCGTGCCCCCATCTCCCGACTTGCGCACCTCCGGATCGAGTGCAATCGCTCCCAGGAACGGAGTGCCGAATCGCTCTGCCATTTTCTCCGCGCCGCCACGGGAGAAGATATCCACTTCATGCTGGCAGTGCGGGCAAGTGAAATAGCTCATGTTCTCGACCACGCCGACGATGTCCACCTTCATCTGGCGAAACATTTCGATGGCCTTGCGCGCGTCCTGCAGCGAGACATCAGAAGGAGTCGAAACCACCACCGCGCCCGTCAGGGGCACGGTCTGCACCAGCGACAACGCAATGTCACCGGTCCCGGGCGGCAGATCGACGATCAGATAATCAAGTTGTCCCCACTCCACCAGTCCCAGAAACTGTCGGATGATCTGGTGCAGCATAGGCCCGCGCCAGATGACCGGCTTGTCGCCGGGATTGAGGAATCCAACAGAAATCACTTTGAGGCCGTAGGCTTGAAGCGGCTCAATTCGGTTCTCGCCCACCATGCGCGGCTGGTCGTTGACCCCCAGCATGAGCGGGACGTTAGGCCCGTACACGTCCGCATCCAGCAGCCCAACGCTGTGTCCCATCTTGACCAGAGCCACCGCCAGATTCACCGACAGCGTGGTCTTACCCACGCCGCCCTTCCCCGACCCGACCGCGATAATCGCGTCCACCCCGGGCAGCGGTTGCGGCCCCTGCGGCGCCGGCCCCCCATGTTGATGCGGCATATGTGCGTTCAAAGAATCACACTCCAGACAATAATTGCTAGATTCAAAAATGAGGCAGAACTCTAACGTTGATTATACAACCGTGACTAACCGGTCAGCCCCGAACGTCGCGGTGTCCGCGACCGGCAACCGTCGCCCCGTCGTCGGGAGCCCTGTTATTCCGGGCGCCGCTGTCATCCTGACCCCTCCTCCTTCCGCGCTGTCATCCCCAGGCGATGTCGTCCCTACTTGACTACATTTTCTGTCTCCTTTCAGAAGAATGGAGTGCCGAACATATTGCAGTTGCCGCCAAGATCCAAACTGGGCCACTCGTCCTCGGCGCACACTCTCGCAGACTCTCTCTTGCAATTTTTTTCCACAGAAGAAATCTGCTCTTATGTGACGAGCGACCTTTGCTGAGGAAAACGCAAAGCGCAGAATCGGTACATGCGCGCAACCGCTCTTGGCAATCGGTCCAACGCCTGGAAGCTCAACTCACACCCAACTCTTTATTCGGCAGGATTTTACGTACAAGTCTCAGCGACTCAAGATTTTATCCCGATCGAAGCATCTCTGTTCGCCGTAACTGGAAGAAAGCAAAGATTTTGGCGGCAGGGTATCAAAACAAATAGACCACGCTTCCGCGTGATACGAGGATTTCAGGGCGAACATCACCGTGCCTTGCGCCGCCGATCCATTTCGCTCCGCCGGTTCTCGCGGCGTCTCCCTGCGTCGTCATAGCGGCGTTGCTGTTCGTCGGTCTCGGGAATTACCGGAGGAACTTTCAGATGTTTTCCAGTAGCGTCGATGGCCACAAACGTCAGGTAGGCAGAGGCCACGTGCTGTGCCGTGTCGGCAATGTAATTCTCCACGTAGACTTTCACGCCAACTTCCATCGACGAATGAAAAACGCGGTTCACCGAAGAACGCAGAATTACGAGGTCTCCGACCCGCACCGGAACCAGGAAATCAATGTGATCGACGGATGCGGTCACCACGTAGTTGCGCGAGTGCCGGTGCGCGGCCATGGCCCCGGCGAGATCGATCCAGTGCATCAGCCGTCCGCCCAGCAGAGCGGCGAGCGGGTTGGCGTCATTCGGCAGTACGATTTCTGCCATTTCGGATTGCGAATCCCGGACCGGGCGCGGCGAGAGCGAAGCGTCTGTCATGGTTCTCTTCCCTTCCTCCTCAGTCTCAGATCTTGCGGGCGGTGGGTCTTAGGATTCGGTTTCTCGAGGTTTCTTCTTCAGATACGATTCCAGAAAACATTCCGCCATCTTCTGTATCCGCGCGTCGCCATGCCGGCGCAGCCAGGTTGCTTGCGACAAGTCAAATTCCAGATCGCCATGGGCGACGGGCCTGTGATTCCGTTCGCAGACGTAGCGAAGAAGGAGGACGCGGGACAATCCGTCTGCGGCGTCCTCCGCGCGGTTTCGACCCTGCGGAGCGGAAACCGCGAATCGCACCGCATCCCACGGACGTTCCACCGGCGCCCAGGTACAGCCACTGGCGTATCCAAGATTGCAAAATGCTTCCAGAACATCCTGCGCAGGATTTTCGCCATCGTGCCCAGGAGCCGTGCAGTGGCCGCTCCATCCCATACCCAGAGGAAGCCTTGCGGGATGCGGCCAGTTGCCATTCTCCAGTTTCGCTACCGGCATGAAGTAAGGGCAAGCCATTCGCTGATCTCGCAGTCTGGAATTGTTGGGAGTGGCAATTGTAATCAGTTGAAGCAGGTCTGGCCAGTTCCGTTGGGCCCGAGGGCGTCTTTCGCACGCGTTGTGCGCTAGGCGGCGGCGCTTGTAGTAATCTCGTCAGCAGGGGCCGCTCAAGTTTCTTCGGTGACTATGGACCGCATCGCCACACTCAACGAAATTCTGACGGAAAATCCGAAAGACGCTTTCGCGCGTTACGGGCTGGCCATGGAATATTCCAAGCAGGGCGATTTCGACCGGGCGCTGGCGGAATTCGCCATTTTGCTGGAGAGCCATCCCGACTACACTGCGGGATATTTCATGGCTGCGCAAACCCTGGTGCGGGCGGAGAGAGTCGAAGAGGCAAAGAAGATGTTGCAGGACGGCATCGCCTCGGCGCGGCGGACGGGAAATCTGCATGCACAATCGGAGATGGAAGCGATGCTGACGGAATTGGGTTAGACGTCTGACTACTTCGCCATTCTGCTCATGCCCCATTCCACTACGCCGGGGAAAAGTTGATGCAGCTTCACGGGCACGTGCATGGTCCATGGAACGATGACTTCCCGCTTTTTCTTCCAGTATCCGCGCAATGTGGCGCGCGCCACGCGTTCGGCGCTGATGCCCCGAACCGAATCCGGACGCACTTTTTTCTGTTCAGTTCCTCGAACCGCATTTTCGCCGAAGGCCGTCCGCACATAGCCCGGGCAGACGGTAAGGACGTGGATATTACTGTTCCTCAGTTCGACTCCCGCGGCGTTGCCGATGGCGTTCAGGGCGAACTTGGTGGCGCTATACGCGGCGTGAAACGGCAGCGGGATGTGGCCGGCGACACTGGAAATGTTGATGATGGTTCCGCCACCCTGCTGTCGCATCACCGGGATGACGGCCTGCATCGCCGACAGTGCGCCGAAAAAGTTGGTCTCGAACAGTTCGTGGCAGGCCGACAGGTCCATCTCCGCGACAGAATCGAGCAGGCCGTGGCCGGCGTTGTTGATCCAAACATCGACGCGCGTGAAATGATGCAGAGTCAAGGCAAGCACGCGATCGATCTCCTCGGAGTGTCGGACATCACAGGCAAGCGCGATGGTGCGTTCCGAATAACCGATGCGGGAACGGGCGGCCTCGGCGCGTCCCGCATCGCGCGATAGCAGGACCACGTTCGCTTCTTGCTGCGCGAACACTTTGGCGATGGCCTCGCCGATTCCCATTGAAGCGCCCGTTACCACCACTACTTTCCCGGCGAGTTCCATTCTCGGGTTGTATCGTCCGCGACGCGCCAAGTCAAGATGCGACGCGACTCTCGAACCTATGTCGTACAATCGGGCATACAATCGAACAACCACTCGGTTGTGCTCGCCTAGCGCTGGAGAGTTCTTGGCACTTCTTCCCTTGTTCCCCCTCGACGTGGTATTGCTTCCGGGCACTCCGTTGCCCTTGCATATTTTCGAGCCGAGATACAAAGAAATGATCGGGGAGTGCCGGGCAAACAACGCGCCCTTTGGCGTGATACGCGCGCTGGACGAGGGCATCGCCGAGATGGGATGCACCGCGGAAATTGTCAGCGTCACGAAGGAGTATCCAGACGGGCGCGTCGATCTGATCGCAGAGGGTAGGGAGCGCTTTGAGGTGCTCGAACTGAACCGGCAGCGTTCTTTTCTGCAGGCGGAAATTTTGCTGGCTCCGGACGAACCTGCGACGCCCACTCAGGAGGACAGCGCACGGGCAATTCAGCTTCATTTGGAGATTCTGTCGCTGGCAGGCGCGGTGCAGGATCTTTCGGCAGCCAACCGGAGCACGCTTTCTTTTTATCTAGCGGGCTCGCTGCCTCTTGATCTTGATTTCAAACAGAAGCTGCTGGCGATGCGATCGGAGAACCAGCGCATTCTGGCAGTGGCAGCGTACCTGGAAAGCATAGTTCCGAATCTTCGTCGTGCGGTAAAGGTTCGAGAGAAGGCTGGAGGTAACGGCCACGCGCGGTGAGCCCTGCGAGTGAATCGCAATTGGGGAGCCGCAACGGTTAGGTGTCTTTGCAGACTCAGCGGAATTTCTTGCGAACTTTGCGATTAAAGAATTTAACCGCTGAGCACGCAGAGGAGTCGCAGAGCTAACAAAGCACATCCTCCAACCCATGCATCGACCACAACGGGAATCGCGCGTGTACTACAGCGCAACGCTGTGTGGCCGCGGCGCGTATAATCTTGAAAAGTTGTTTGTGGGGGTTCCTTTCATGAGTAGTCTTCCGCGCACACTGGGTGAACTGCGCCGCAGTAGCTTTTCCGAAGAACGTTTGCACACGCGCCGCGTCAAGGACGAGTTGCGCGATAACCTGACCAGCCGGCTGCGAACCAATGGCGACGCTTCGGTGTTTCCGGGGATTGTTGGCTACGATGACACGGTAGTGCCGCAGATTATCAACGCGATTCTTTCACGGCATAATTTCATTCTGCTCGGCCTTCGCGGACAGGCGAAGAGCCGCATCCTGCGCGCGCTGACGACGCTGCTCGATCCTCACATGCCTTATTTGGTGGGATGCGAAGTCCACGATAATCCTTACGCTCCAATCTGCCGGCGGTGCCGCGAGGAAGTTGCGCGGCTGGGGGAGGACTCGCCAATCGCCTATCTCTCGCCCGATGATCGCTATGTGGAGAAGCTGGCGACACCCGACGTGACTATTGCCGATTTGATTGGCGACATCGATCCTATTAAGGCGGCTCGTGGAGGTCACGAACTGTCCAATGAATTGACGGTCCATTACGGTTTGCTGCCCCGGTCCAATCGCGGAATTTTTGCGATCAACGAATTGCCTGACCTGGCGGGAAAAATTCAGGTGGGTCTATTCAACATCATGCAGGAAGGCGACGTGCAGATTAAGGGATATCCGATCCGGCTGCCGCTGGACGTTGCCTTGGTATTCAGCGCGAATCCGGAAGATTACACGGCGCGCGGCAAGATTATTACGCCGCTAAAGGATCGCATCGGCTCGGAGATTCGCACGCACTATCCGGCGACCGTGGAGGAAGGAATCGCGATCACCGCGCAGGAGGCGTGGACGCGGCGCAACGGGCATCCGATGCACCTGCCGAACTACGTGCAGGAGGTGATTGAACGCGTGGCTTTCGCCGCCCGCGAGGACAAAAAGATCGACAAGCGTTCGGGCGTGAGCCAGCGGCTTCCGATCTCGGCGATGGAAAATGTAGTGTCCAACGCTGAGAGGCGCGCGATTCGCAATGACGAGAAAGTGGTTGTGCCCCGCATGAGCGACGTGTACGCGGCGCTGCCGGCAATTACCGGCAAGCTGGAATTGGAATACGAAGGCGAGATGAAAGGCGCGGATTATGTGGGGCGCGAGTTGATCCGCGCTGCCATCGCAAAGACCTATGACGAGTATTACACCGGGGCAAACGTGCAGCAGATCGTGCAGTGGTTCGATCTGGGCGGAGAGATTCAATTGTCGGATTCTGTGCCCGCTGTGGAAGCGCTGGAGAAGTTGAAAGGAATTCAAGGATTGGTCGACAAGCTTGGACCTCTGGGTGTTTCGCAGAAGGAAAGTCCGGAGCAGCAAGTGTCGGCGGCGGAGTTCATTCTCGAAGGGCTGCATGCGCACAAGCGCATCGGCCGCAGCGAGGAACGCGTCTTCAAAGCTGGAGAAAAAAAGCAAGAGCCGGTGCGGGAGAAGTCGTTTGAGCCGGACGAAAGGCCGTATCGGCAGAGAAGGCAGTTTAACTAGCGGTCGTTAGTCGCTGGTCGTTGGTCGTTGGTCGTTAGCCTATGATATCCGCGAAACGCATAGCCGGGATCTTCCGTCGAAGGGGTGGCGCACACTTTGCAAATCTTGCTCAGAACCTGAATGCTGATCAGGTCGCGTACCTGGAGGGCCGAGCGGGGGGTGAACCGATAATCGCCATGATGTCTTCATCAGTACGAATGGTTCGTTCTCACGAAGTCGCACCTGGTTATGAACCGGGCGGCAGAACTCCAATGAGTACCGTTCGATGAAATCTATGCTGCTGCAATATCACCCGTGTACCTACCAGACGTTCGGAAGTTCGACCATGTCAAGAATGCAGGCGGGTATTTGGACATTACGCAGCGAGACGGTACGATCCTGCAAATCAGAGTGGAGCCTCGTGGAGCTTATTTAGGCCTAATGAACGTCCTGATGCCCATTGCAGCAATAAATCGGAGACGTAACGCAAACTCCGGAGTGCACAACGGAAGCGTCGCGCCAACGACCAACGACGAACGACCCACCACCCTTCCATGAAACGCATTCGCTATTCCAAATATGTGCCAGACCCCGCGGGCGAGATGAGCATGGAGGACCTGCTCGGCGCGCTGTCGGACTATCTGCTGCAGAGCGGGTTTCAGGAGTCCATGTGGTACGAGTTGCCCGAGGGCGAGCAGACACTCGACGAACTCAAGCGGGCTATTGAACAAGCATTGCTCGATGGCGGAATGTTTGACGAGAATCTGCGGGAGCAGATTGAACAGATGCAGGCGGAAGGGCAACTCGACGAACTGATCGAGAAGCTGATCGAGAGGATGCAGCAGGAAGACTATATTTCAATCGATCGTCCGTATGAAGATCAGCCGCATGATCCGGCGCGACAGTCGAGCGTGGGCGGTCAGAAGGGCGAAGCGCAGCAGGCTAAGTTCGAGATTACCGACAAGAGTCTCGACTTCCTGGGATTCAAGTCGCTGCGCAATTTGCTTGGCTCGTTGGGCAAGTCGAGTTTTGGCCGTCACGATACGCGCGATCTGGCGACCGGCATCGAGACCAGCGGGTCCGCGAAGACCTACGAATTCGGCGATACGCTGAATCTCGACATTACCGCTACGCTGTCGAGCGCGATCCAGCGCGAGGGCCTTTCTCTGCCGCTCAACATCGAGTATTCCGATTTGCAGGTGCATCAGTGTGAGTACCAGTCGTCGTGCGCCACGGTGCTGATGCTGGACTGTTCGCATTCGATGATTCTTTACGGTGAAGACCGCTTCACTCCAGCGAAAAAAGTTGCGATGGCGCTGTCGCATTTAATCCGTACGCAGTATCCGGGGGACTCGCTCTCGCTGGTGCTTTTCCACGATTCGGCGGAGGAGATTCCGTTGTCGCAATTGGCGCGGGTAAAGGTCGGGCCGTACTACACCAACACGCGCGAGGGGCTTCGGCTGGCGCAGAGGATCTTGCAGCGGCAGAGAAAAGACATGAAGCAGATTGTGATGATCACCGATGGCAAGCCGTCGGCGCTGACGCTCGAAGACGGGCGCATTTACAAGAACGCCTTTGGACTGGATCCTCTGGTGGTGAGCCAGACGCTGGAAGAAGTCTCGAAGTGCAAGCGGGCGGGCGTTCTCATCAACACGTTCATGCTGGCATCCGATTACGGGTTGGTGCAGTTCGTACAGAAAGTCACCGAGATGTGCCGCGGCAAGGCCTACTTCACCACGCCCTATACGCTGGGGCAGTATCTGCTGATGGATTACATGTCGCGGAAGACCAGAACCATTCATTGATTCGCCTTCCTCGGGGGGCTAAAACCCGTGAGTTAGGCACCTCACGCTTGGGGGCTGAAGCCCCGTTTGTGGGGTACGGTTTTGGGCGGCGATAAAGCGCCGCTCTTCCACCTTACGGAACTCTCCCCTTCCACAAAGCTGGCGGACTGCTGATACTCTTTTATTAACCTATGGCGAACTGCATTCGATGTGGGCGGCAGCTTCCTCCGCTGACGTTTGGCAAGAAGATTTGCCAGTGGTGCGTGCAGCACGAGGCGGCGCAGCGCGGCGAACTCGCCGACGACGCGAGACAGCCGGTCATCGCCGCGCCCTGGGTTCGGCGGGAATCGAGCATCACTCTCACGCATGTATTGGTCGGCGCCAACATCGCCGTCTTTCTCGCGATGGCGCTCGCCTCCGGTTCGATCATGGACTTCAACGGCGAAGTGATGGTGCGTTTCGGAGCCAACTTCGGGCCGTTCACATTGTCGGGCGAGTGGTGGCGGCTGTTCACCTACATGTTCCTTCATGGCGGGCTGATGCACATTGCTTTCAACATGTGGTGCCTGTGGGACCTTGGAGCCCTGTGTGAATCGCTTTACGGGCGCTGGACCTACGCTGCGATTTATCTTCTCACGGGAGTTGCCGCTGGTTTGGCCAGCGTGGGATGGAATCCGGGAACATTGAGCGTGGGGGCTTCGGGCGCGATCTTTGGTTTAGCGGGAGCGCTGATTGCGTCGTTCTATCTTGGTGAGTTCTCCGTGCCGCGAATTGCGATCCAGGGGACGCTGCGAAGTCTTCTCTTCTTCGTCGGCTTTAACGTCTTATTTGGAACCATGATGTCCGGCATCGACAATGCCGCACACGGGGGCGGATTGGTCAGCGGGCTGATCCTCGGCGCTTTGATCGCCCGCGTGGCTCCGCAACCGGACAATCTAGTTCGTCGCGCGAGTGTTCTTCTGTTCATGGTGTTGATCGTGGGTGGCGCTGCGCTGGGGATCCATCAGTGGCGCGGCTCTGGGATCCACTTCGGCCGCTCCGGGATGGACGGGAGACAAAATGTGGATCGGATGATCGGCGAGCTGCAAAAGAAAGTGAAGCAGAGTCCGCAGGATGCGTCAGCCCATTATTCACTTGCACACGCCTACTTCGCTAACGGGCAACTCCCCGAAGCAGAAAGTGAGCTGAAGCGAGTTCTGGACTTGCAGCCTCAGAACATAAGAGCGCGCATGGATTTGGGAGCCGCCTATCTCGATCATGAGCAGCCCAAAGAAGCACAGGAGCAATTTACGCATGTGATCGCACAGGACTCGAACCATGTCGGGGCTCACGCAGGGCTGGGAGTCGCGCTTGCGGATCAGGGAAATCATGCTGCAGCGATCGAGGAATACAAGAATGCTCTGCGTCTCAAACCGAAAACGAGAGGCGTCTATTACCGGATGGGCATCTCTCAGGCCGAATTGAAGCAGTACGACGACGCGATCGACTCTTATTCAAAAGAGAAGGACGAGAGCGGGGATGATGCGGAGTTAGAAAATGCTTTGGCCGATGCCTATCAAGCAAAAGGGATGACATCTCAGGCGCAAGAGGCGCGAAGCAAGGCCGAACAACTGATCGGTGGACAGAAGGATGGCCACTGACGAGTCGGACAAGTGCCCGACGAAGCTTTTTAACCGCTGAGGTCGCTGATAGTTCGCCGAGGTCGCTGAGACAAGCGGCGATTCCAGGGACGCTCAATTCGCGGCACGAAACTTCCTGGAACAGCCTGTCAGCCCTTTATGATTTCCCCAACGGCGCGCCACGCCTGATTGATGGCCTCATCTGTGTAGGCGTAGGCGCCGGCGTCGGCATTGGCGATGGCGATTCGGCCATGTGGCTTGCGCGCGACTTCGCAGGGCGTTTCGCCGCCTTCCAGCCAGAACGAATCGAACAGGGAGTTGTATTCGTAGGCGTAACCGTGGGGCCAGCGATTGACGGTGATGGCTGCGATGTCGCGGGCGGGATCGAAGCCGCCTGCGCTCAGGGTGCGGGCCAACTGATCGCGGATGTTGCGCTCCATCGTCTCAAAAGTCGTGGTGTAGAGTTCTATGCGGCCCAGGCTGTGCTGCTGGCGCGCGGGATGTCCCGGGCTGCAAGCGGCCTTCATCATGTGGACGACGATCGGTTGATCAGTGTTACGGGAAAACTCGTATCCGCCCATGCTTACCGGCAAATCGAGATTTAGATACGAGTGGTACATGCCCGGGGCGTAGACGGAACTGGCTCCGACTTTCTGGAACGATGTCCAATTGCGAAGGGCAACGTTGGTATAGAGCAGCGGAACTTTTTGCGCGGAGGCCAGCGCCGCTTTCTGATTGTCGGGAAGTTCTTCGCAGATGTATGGAATCACGACGTGCCAGCAGGCCAGGATTGAGTTCTTCGCGCGAGCGGTGTAGACCTTGCCGCCGCGCGCGTAACTGACTTCCACCTCCTTAGCGCTGGCGGCATCGCCTATGTGTTTCACGCGCACGACCGTGCTATTCAGTCTAATGCGCACGGGAGAACCGGGATCGTCGATCTTGGCGTAATTCGCTGTGACCATGACGACGTCCTGCCATGAGTTCCCCGGAATCGCATCTGGAATCAGGCTGCGCACCAGCAAGCGCGCGATGGTGGCGTTACCGTCGGGAAAATGGAAGAAGAACTTCTCGGCTTCTTCATTGGGAATGCAATCGCGGTTCATGCCCTTGCCCGGCGACGGATCCAGCTTCATGCCCCCGAAGCCGGGCAGATCCAAACCCCAAGCGTCCTGCGCTGCGATCGCGTCGATGCCGACACCGAAGAGCCCATGCGGCAACGTCTGGTAGAGCTTGATGATGTCTTCGTGAACGCCCGCGACGTCTCGCAGAAAGCTGGCATAACTGATACGAGCCAACTTGGCTTTTTTCTGATCGGAGGTCAGTCCCGGGTAATAGTCCTTCGGTTCGCGATACAGGCTCTGCAGGTCGCGCTTGGCTTGATCGGCCAGTGGAGCTTCGGCGAGAAATTGTTTCAGAAGCACCTGGGATGAATCGGCTGAGTCTTCGCTTTCTCCTCCCCCACGAGGGTGGTAATTGATGACGAGTTTGTCGATACCGAATGTCTCTCTGTCGAAAAACAATTTGGCGCGCAGACCGGCCGAGGGATACAGGGTGCTGTTGACGTACTTGGAGTACGAAGGTACGTCTATACCAAGTTCTTGAATCACGCCTTTGGCAACCGCACTGTAGGGGGCGGGGCTTTCGATGGAGAAGGTACCGCCAAAGCCCAGGCGGAAGGCGTTGTTCAGGCGGAACTCGTTGCGCTTGGCGTGGCCCCCGAAGTCGTCGTGGTTGTCGAGGATGAGGATGCGGGCCTTGCCACCGGTGGCCTTGCGGTAAAAATGCGCGGCAGAGAGGCCGCTGATGCCCCCGCCAACGATGATCAGATCGTAAATTTCTCCGATGTCTTCAGGCTTGCCCACTGAATCCCAGAATGTGCCGTCGCGCAGGCTGTGGGCGGTTTCGAACGAACCGGCGTGGCTGCCGCGCATGCCGGTGAGAGCCGGAGGATAATACACAGGGGATTTTTCCGGACTGGAGGACTGGCCGGCGAAGAGATCCCACGGCATCATGGCCGCGCCCGCCGTCATGGTGACGCCGTTGAGGAAGTCGCGGCGCGTGATCTTGCGATGCATTCCCAGTTCCCGGTCTCGTGAATCGCGCACGATATTCTCCACAGGCTTACTGAAGTTTTTTGGACGGAAGTTGCATCCGAGAGCGAACCTAAGGGGCTAAAGCCACTTTTTCCCGCGAGCGCAGTGGCACGGCAGAAGCCGTACCCTTCCCAAAACCGCGCCAGAGGCGGCGGCTCTCGGATGGCACCAACTTTTATGAATCTGATGGCGCCGCCTCTTGAAAGATGAGCCGCTTTACGAAGACGAGCCAGGGTCGGCCTTTTTCACGGCTAACTCCGCGCCTTGGAATCCGATGCGGCTGTGGGTTCCGTCGCAGAAGGGCTTGTTGATCGAACCGCCGCAGCGGCAGAGTGAAAATGCGGGCTTGCCGGTTAAATCATACTGGGTGCCGTTTGCGTCGACCAGTTCGATCGAGCCTTCAGGAGCCTCCACGCGGAAGGGGCCATTAGGTCTGACTGTTATTTTTACTTGAGCCATGAATCTATCCTCCAACCTTACGGGTTTCTAGTAAGGCTAAAAGATATCACTAAGTTCTCATTGGGACCAAACGCCGCTGGAACATTCTCACGCCGCCAGCGATTTGACCGATACCAGACCACGGTAGAGCTGCAGGTAATCGTCGATCATGCGCTTGGTGGTGAAGCGCTCGCGGGCTCGGGTGTAGGCCAGCTCGGCGTAGGCGCGACGCATGGGACGGTCCGCGTTAAGTTGGCGGATGCTGTCGGCCAGACTGGCGGCATCGTTTGTGCGGAAGTAAAGCGCCGCGTCCTGCCAAATCTCGCGGAAGCTTGGAATGTCATTGGCCACGATGGCGCACCGAGAAAACGCGGCCTCAAGAGCGGCCATGCCCAGGGGTTCATAACGGGCGGTGGCGGCGTAGATCGAGGCCCGGCTATAGAGTGCGCGGAGTTGCGCTTCGGTCTGCGCGCCACGAATCGCTACGGACGTTTGTTCGGTGTCAACCTTCACGTCGGCACGGATAGGAATGCGGGGCATGGGCACCGTATGTTCGGCGCCCACAATGCAGACCGGCACAGAATGCGGATGTTGGGTCAGGAGCAAGACTTGCTTGCCGGCGTCGATGAGACGGCCGACGGCCAGCACGCAATCGTCTTTATTCAGATAAGGATTGAAAAAAATGGGATTGCGTCCGGGATAGATCACTTCTGCTCGACGCGGTCGCCGGTAACAAGCAGAAATGCGGTCGAGCATCCAGGCTGACGGGGCGACGACTGCATCCGCGCCAGTCAAGCCCTTCAGAACCGTGTTGCGATACCACGATAACGAACCTTCAGGCCGAGGGGCACGATTGTGGACGGCGTGGGTCCGGGTAATCAGATCGCCATGCGCCATTACCACACGCGGCACGTCTACTTCCAGGTTCCCATAACAAAACTGGTTGAGGTGAAGAACATCCGGTCGCAGTTCGCGCACTAGCGCGGCCAGGAACGCGGACGATTCCGGCAGATCCTGCTCCGCTTCCTGCATCCACTCGAGATGAAACGCCGTTGGCCGATAGTCGAGGCCGTGCAGGTGATCCATCCAGGAGGTCTGATCGGGGAGCGGGATCTCGCCGAAGCTGACCAGCGTGACTCGCACCCCGCGCGTGACCAGGCCGGTCACCAGTTCGCGAGAGTAGCTCCATGAGCCTGAGAGCGAATCGGTGGTGACCAGGACGTGCACGAAACCTCCAGAGAATATGCGAAATGCCACGAGGGACGGGCATGCCGCAGCCAGCGCCCATTTTAGTGCCAATGGACAGCATAGTTGAAAGGAATTTTAATCTTGTTCATGCAAAAACTTGCACAACTACGGCGATTCCGCCTCGAAGCCGACTGGCGCTGGCGGGGACAGCCCAGACCACCGTTGTCGACGTGACCACTAGAAGACAAGCTTGGCAGCTAATTGGAACGCACGCGGCCCCCCGGAGCCAAAAACCCCGCCTGCGGTGCTGGTGGGTCTGCCGAATGCCGAAGATAGATTCGCATTGTTTTTGTCGGGGACGAGAACATTGAAGTAGCCGGAGTAATTGGCGTTGCTGGATCCAAGAATATTGGTCTTATTGAACAGGTTGAAAACCTCGCCAATACCCTGCAAGGTGAACCTTTCCCCGAGATGAAACTCGCGCGACAGACGCAAATCGAATGAATTGAACGTGTCGTTGAAGCGAGCGCCGGAAGAAACCAGGGGAAAAGGCGACCCCAGGCCGCCGTTCACCGCGCCTGCGGCATTGAGCTGAGTAAGGAAAGTGTTGAGCTCGCCGCCCGTGTGGAACCGCCGCCCGCCGGCGTTGCGGCCCAGTTCGGGGACGCGATTGCCGCTGCCATCGCCGAGAAGGATGTCCATGGGAACGCCGGAAGCGTAGGTCCAAAGCGGCGAGAAGCGGAAGTGGAAAGGAAGATCGGCTGTGCCTTGCACCACCAGACGATGGCGCTGATCGTTGGGCGCCGGACCGTATTCGCGGTGCAGATTGGTGGGATCAAACGGTGGGTAGCCAAACGGTATCTGATCGTAGTTCGCATAGTTCAGCGCTTTCGAAAAGGTATACGCGCTGTGCAACTGGAAATGCTGTGCGAAGCGATGATCGAGCGTAAGCCACAGCGCGTCATAATGTGTATTCACGGAGGACTGCAGATCGGTCACCGTCTCGGGCCCACCGGAAGCTGGATTGAAGACGGAACCCAGCGGCACACCGATGATGAAATGGGTGCCTAGATCATGGATGCCATCGACTTTCAGCACCCAATCTTTCGCGAATGAATATTCAACTCCCAGGTTGAACTGCTGCACCATGGGGTTGCGCAGGTTGTTGTCGATGAGGTTGATGCCTTCCGCGGCTCCGCCGGCGCCGGGAATAATCGGGCCGCTGAAGGTCGAATCGGGATAGGTAGGGGTCAGGCCGGGAATGAAGTTTCCGTTGTTGTCGAGGAAGTTGGCGCTGCCCAAGGTCACGTTAATCGGCAGAGCACGTCCATCGAGCCCGCGCTCAAGCGAGTCGATTTCGAGCGTCACCCGGTCGTAATAGATTCCATACCCACCGTGGACACTGAACTGGGCGCTCTTGCTGGCCCAATTAAAACCGACGCGCGGTCCCCAATTGTTTGCTGCCTTGTGGCGCGAGCCATGCAAAAAGGGCAGCAGGATCGGATTAATCTGACTGTAATGGCCCAAGTCGTTCACGTCCGAGTCAATTTCATAGCGCAGACCCAGGTTTAGGGTGAACTGTGGACGAACCCGCCAATCGTCCTGGAAATAGCCAGCGACATGATTATTGTCCGCGTTGGGAATGAGGAGCGGCGTCGCCGGAATTCCGCTGCGAATGGCAACAGCGAACAGTAAATCATGATCGTTGATTACCCCATCCCCGTTGCGATCCTGGTTGGCGAAATCCTGCACAAACTCTACTACTCCGGACTGGAACACACCCAGATTGAAATCTGCGCCGATCCGTTGAAACTCTCCCCCCCAGTGCATATTGTGCGTGCCACGAATCCAATCGAAGTTGTCATCGAACTGCGAACGCTTCTGGCGGGTCTGCTGCGGCACGCGATAAGAAGAGCCGTCGGCAATGCTGGGGAAGTCCAGTTCGGGCGACGTGGTGACCGGCAGGGTGGAATTGATGAAATTGTTGAAGCTGTAGCTGGCTCGGTTGAGCAGGCTCGGACTTAGCACCCGTGTCCAGGAACCTTGAAACGTCTGGAAATGATTGTTCAGATTCTGGCGCTCCGAGGCCGAACCAATGGGCTGACCCGACAAGAAACTCGCTGATCCCGTGGCGCCGAGCCGCTCGATGGAATAGTGCAGGCTCAACGTGTCCTTGCTAGAAAATCTCCAATCACCGCGCAGAGTCCCCATGGGATCAGTCAGCGGTTCGGAGGCGAAGCTGGTGTTAATGGTCTGCGTGGCCACGTCGCGGGTGCCCACTAAAACGCCCCCGAGTTCGTCGCGGTATTCGAAGGCTCCGAACCACCACGCTTTATTTCGCACGATTGGACCACCCAGCGTGCCGGAGTACTGCTCCCGGCGGAACTGCGGCGACTGGCCTGCCGGAGCGGAAAGACCGAGGTCGGTTGGATTGAAAACCGGAGTCGCCGCTTGCAAGGACTTGTCGCGAGCGTAGATCGAAGCCGAGCCGTGCACGCTGTTCGTCCCGGATTTGGTCACGACATTGACCACGGCGGAACCGGAGCGCCCCAGTTCGGCAGAGAAGCGGTTGGTGGCGACGTCGAATTCCTGAACCGCATCTTCGGGGACATTGAGCAGCATGCCGCCCACGACATCGTCGTTGTCGTCCATGCCGTCAATGCTAACGTTGCCACCGCGCCCCAACTGACCAGCGGAGGAGATAATGACAGTTCCCTGCTTCGTCGGATCGAAATTTGGGGCGATAGAGTTGCCGGGAGCTAGAAGCGCGAGTTCGAGGAAGTTGCGCCCGTTGAGCGGGAGGTTGTCGATCTGCTGAGAATCGATCACCCCGTCAACCGCAGATGACGCGGTATCGATCAGTGGTACAGAGTCGCGATCATCAATCGTAATCACCGTTTGCTGCTTCTGGACCCCGAGGTGAACCGTTAGGCTGGCTTGTTGTCCGACTTCGAGCTGTACCTGCGAAACATGATCGGCGAAGCCTTCGGCGATTACACGCAGTTCATACGTCCCGGGCGCAAGATTGTTAAGGGCAAAGAAGCCCGAGGCGTTGGTCACAGTCTTACGCTCGAGTCCGGTACCTTTATTGACCGCGATGACCTGAGCCTTGCGCACCACGGCGCTTTGTGGGTCTGAGATTTCTCCGCTGATGACGCCGGTGCCAAGTTCCTGAGCGAAACCGAGAGCAGCGACGAGAATCAAGGGAAGAAGAGTCAGAAGAGGACGAAACATCGACGCGAAAACAATTCGCTGCCGCACGCGAGATTCCTTCTGCATCCCGAAGACACGAGTAAGCAAACGTATGCCGCGTGCTGCGCGAGATGCGCGTTTGGATTTTCGAGGACCCCAAGTCCACGGAACGAACGAGCAGCGAAACGTTAACGAAACGGATGGGATGCGCACAATAGCGCGAAAATACTATGAGAGAAGATGCTGTTCGCTCAGTTCACCTCCAGGCGAAGACTGAGTTCCCGGCGCGAGATTGTCGGTGACGCGAATCTTTTCCACCTAAAGCGGGGATTTTTTCTGTGGAAAACTTTGGCCCACTAGGTCGAATTGGGGCGTACGCGAGGCTAATGGTCCGCTGGGGGACGCTGGCCAGTGGCAACATCCACCGGCTCGGTCAGACGAAAGACCAAGCGACGTCCTCTTTCGAGGCGGACCACCGGGCTTTCCGAAGCTTGGGTTGGGCCAGCCCGGCCCCGGACAAAAAGGCTTGACGTCTGCACCGGCACATCTGAACCGGCAAGTTGGATCGACTCGAGAGTCAGGCGGACATAGCCACGATTGCGCTTGAGATTCGAGGCCCGCGCGGACTCCACGCGGCCTGAGACCATCGCGCCGAGCGGAACCAATTGATTGCCGTCGATGACCACCGGCTGGTCGACCATTGCCACGAATGTCTCGTTTGCGTCGGGGTTTTCGGCGGATATGGAAGTTTTCGTTCGAACTGTGAGCAGCGTACCGGCTGGCAGGCTTTGAGGATCCTGAAAAGGAAGATCCATTTCAGGCTTCGGACCATTGACTTGAGCCGGTACCGAATGGGGGGACGGTGATTTTACATCCGCATCATGAAAAGGGACTTTACGCTGCTCCGTTTGAGGAGTGCCGTCGCTACTCGGCAACCCATCGGGAGGCGCACAGCCAACCGTCCCAAATAGCGCCAGCAATATTGCCCCAAGCGTCAGACTTCGGGTTGCTGGCAATTGCCTCATTCGAATGATCCTCGCCCGCGCTTCTTTGACAAGCAAGTGGCAAGCCGAATACCAGACGCGGCCTCGTCAAATCAACGACTTGGGATTCTAACTGCCGGTTCTCCATGTAGATTCTTCCTCTGCTACAGCTTGTTCACACACTTATGGGTGGCATTATTTCGCAAGCTGGCGGCGAAAAAACGGAGAGCGGCAAGCCGCCCTCCGTTTGATTTCATCTTAACGGCACGCCTTAACGGCACGCCGCTATGGTTTCGGTGCCGGTTTCCTCACTGGTCTCTTCCGTGGTACAGGCCTGGTGGTTTTCTTTCTTTCACTCTCTCGACCGCCGATCAAACTCAGCGCATCGGCTGCATTGAAGGGGAACTTCCGGACCGAAGTCTCTGTTGCCTGCCCTGCGGACTTCAGAGTGACATCCACGCGGCGATTGCTGGCCAGCTTGATCACCATGATTCTGGCCAGAGCGCGCCGTCGTTCTTCGGTGGTGAGGTCAGTATCGCCCTCGATCGAAGCCTTCACTTCCTCCGTGGTCAAATTGCGCTGTTTGCCATAGGCCACGGTCTCGATGTTGGATTCTGGAATGCTTTGCGCAACCAGATAGGCTTTAACGCTGGCCACGCGACGTTCGGTGAGCCTCTGGTTGTACTCGTCCGTACCACGAATATCGGCATGCCCTTCGAGAACGAGATGAGCGTCCGGTTTGGACTGGAGATACGTTTTGAAGTCCGTTGCCAACGCCTGCAAGGTCCTCTGTTGACTTGGCACGAGACCAGCGCCCGGCCTGTCGGTGGCAGGCTGAGCGGTTGGGTAATAAATACTGTGCAGAGCCAGCCGGGCTTCCAGAACCTCAATGGCAGGACTCCGCGCTGGCGGAGGATTTTCCACAGTTACCTGAGTTTGGGCTTGGCTCTCCAGGCCGCGCGTATCGGAGCAAGCTGCAGTAATCATGATCGTACCTGGCGCTGCACCCGCCGTGCTTAGTGCTGCTGTATTCCCGCTGCCGGAAACAGTGCCGCCGGTGGTTGCCCACTTGGCAACGGAAACGCCAACGCCATCCGGGCTGGTGCAGGTCGCGGTCACAGTCACGGTCCCACCAGCGGGGACGCTGGTTGGACTGGCCGTCAGTGACATGGTCGGAGGATTCTTGGGCGGCAGCGGTTTTATGGTGTAGTTCGCCGAGCAGCTCGCTACGTTATTGCTCTTCGCCCTGGGATCGGTGACATGCGCTGTGACTGTATAAGAACCTGGCGCTGCATTCGTGGTGTCGATCGTAGCCGCGGTGTCTTTTCCGCTCACCTGGCCGCCGTTGGCCGTCCAACTGTAAGTCACGGTATGCTTAGGATTGAAATTGCTGGGCGTGACGGTGGCGGTGATGGGCTCGCCGACCAGGACTTCCGTTTGCTGCACCGAACACGCAGCCGTGGGCGCGACGGGCTCCGCGCCTCCAAAATTGAGCACGATGCCAGTACGCAGTCTCGCCCCTTCAAACGTAGGGCGGCGCAGGGATGGAAATTCGGGACCCGCGAGACCCGAAAAGTTGTGCCGCGCCCAAACGAAGTCCGCCTGGAACAATCGCCAGGAAAACATCTTGGTGAAAGGTATATCCATGCCACCACCTAGAACGGCCCCGATGCCATTGTGGTTGACCGACCCAGCGTCGTAACTGACACGATTGAAGCCCGGCAGGGCATGCAGGAAAAACGAAAACGAATCGGTGCGAACAATAAACCGCGGACCAATAGAGGCCGTCCACTCCGAGGCAGCCTGGTCCGTGTTCCGGCTGTATCCAAAGTCGGTCTCAAGGCCCCAATGTGGATCGAAGTTGAAGGTTATAGCGCCGCCAATTCCTTTGGCCATGTCGGGAAACACGAACGCCGTGGGACTGTTGGGGTTGCTGCCTGCGGCCGGAACGCTATCGCCATCGGCTTGCTGATATTGATAGCCGACAAAGGCGTCCCACCTTGGGTTAGGGGCACTCTGCGCGAACGCGGAAGTCGAAATTAAAACCGCTACAATCAGAGCTGATAAACAAACTACAAGGCGACAACCACGTGTGCGGCTGTTAAATATCATGAAATCCTCCGAAGTTGCTCGTCTCCAAAGGCTGCGGCAAGGAGACGGTGACTGGGAAACACCAACATAGACAGAGCGTTGAAAGATAAGGCTTTCCCTCGAGGACTCGGATTCTATCGCACTGCTGTTTAAAGCGAAAGCATAGAGTTCAGGTGTCGCTCAGTTAGGCAACGTAGCGCGGCTGATTTGTCTCAAAATGAAAATCTTCCCACGCGGTTTGGATGGTCACCCATTCCTATGCAGAACTTGCCGGGTGGGAACCTGGCCGCGTATTGTGGGAATTCGACTGGATATGCGGCCAGCACCGGATTGGATCTTCGCCTTGAGTGAGAGAGCAAGAAGAGTACGAAAAAAATGAGCCACGAAAAAATATTGATAGTGGAAGACGAGGAGAACGAACGATCTGGGCTGGCAGAACTGGTGTCGACCTGGGGATTTCGCGTGGAGACGGCTCGGGATGGCGCGGAAGGATTGGACAAGGCAACCCAGTGGTCCCCATCGATTGTCATTACTGACCTCAAGATGCCGCGCATGGGCGGAATCGAACTGCTGGGGCGCCTTGCGGAACAAGCCGCCACCATCGCTGTCATTCTAGTGACCGCGCAGGGAACCATTGACAGCGCGGTGCAGGCGATGCGCATGGGAGCTTATGACTACATCACCAAGCCGATCGACACCAACCGCCTGCGGACGATTCTTGGGAATGCCTCAGCCCTTCTGGGAACCCGCGCAGAACTCGAGGCCACACGGCGCCGGCTGCGGGACGCGGGGTCTCTCGGCCGTCTGAACGGCGCCTCGCGCAAGATGCAGGAGATATTCCGGCTCATCGAGATGGTCGCACCCAGCACAGCCTCGGTACTGATTACCGGCGCCAGCGGTACGGGAAAAGAACTGGTGGCACGTACGATTCATGAACTCAGTCCACGGAAGGACCGGCCTTTCGTTGCCGTCAACTGCGCCGCGATCCCGGAGACTCTGATGGAGAGCGAAATCTTCGGCCACGAAAAAGGCGCATTCACTGGGGCGATGGAACGCCGCAACGGCTGCTTCGAACTGGCGGAAGGCGGAACGCTGTTGTTGGATGAAATTGGCGAAATGCCGATCGGAACCCAAGCCAAACTACTGCGCGTTCTGGAGGACCACAAACTGCGGCGACTGGGCAGCAAGGTCGAAACCTCGGTAGATGTGCGGGTGCTCGCAGCCACTAATAAAATTCCGGACGAAGCCGTATCTCGGGGGGAGTTGCGCAGCGATCTTTATTATCGCCTGAACGTTTTCAATATCCACATGCCTCCGTTGCGGGAGCACAAAGAAGATATTGCGAGCCTGGTAGAGCTGTTGCTGGCCGAGATGGGCGCCAAGCACTCTCGAAAAGTTGCCGCCGTGAGCGAAGCGGTATTGAATCAGTTCAATCAATATTCATGGCCGGGCAACGTACGCGAGTTGCGCAACACCATCGAGCGGGCGGTTATCGTATGCGATGCTGGCGTAATCGAGACCAAACATTTGCCCCCAGGATTTGGGCAGGCCCCGCTGCGCACGGCAGCCAACGATCCCGATGCCGTTCGCCTGGGCGTGGGGACGACGGTGGAAGAAGCCGAGAAAATGCTGATTCTGAAGACGCTGGAGGCTACCAGCAATAACAAGACGCGAGCCGCGGAAATTCTCGGCATCAGCCTGAAAACTCTTCACAATAAACTGAAGGAATACGGGAGCGCCGCCGCTGAGGCCGTTTCCGGCAAGGAGGAAGTACCCAGCGGCTAGGCGTCTTCCCAATCCGATTGAACGAGCCACTTCATTTTTCCCTCCATGCTGCAACGAAAGACCATCATCGTGCTAGTGATCACTCTCATGGTGACAGTCATGGTTACCGCCTTCTCGATTCTATACATCTCGCAAATTCTGCGACTCCGGATCGCCAATGCCAACGAGACAGCAACCAGCCTCACTCATCAGTTGGCTTACGCCGCCTCCAACGCGGTACCCGACTTCAACAGTACATCCATCGACACCAGCAACTCCAGCGCGGTGCGTCGCGCGCTGTTGGATTACGTACAAACCGACGTTGCCCTCAACAACTTGCTTCAATCTGATCCCGGCGATTGGAGGTTTATTTGGGACGTGTCCATTGTGGACGTCAATGGCAGGGCGTTGCTCCACACCAATGCTAGCTTGGTGGGCAAAATAATTCCCTCACGTCCTGACTTCCAGCGAGTGGTAAAAGCTCGTTTTCAAGATCAAATTCGTTTGGTCTTCAGCCCCGCCGAGGTTTACGACGTAACTTATCCACTGGAATTGAATGGTGAGCCCTTTGGCACGATTCGCATCGGCGTGCAGACCGTTTTTCTGAAAAGCGAAGTGCAGACCCGGCTGATGAGGGCAGCTTATATTTCAGTGACGCTGATCTTTGTGTCTTTGTTTCTGGCTGCTGGAATCTCTAACCTCGCGTTGGGCCCGCTGAAGAAAATCAGCCGCAATCTCGATAGCGTAAGCGCCGGAGACGCCGCGGCGCTTTACGGGGACGAATCGCGGCGCGACGAGTATGGTTTGGTTTCCCTGAAAATTGCCAACCTGGGCCGCCAGATTCGTGACAGCAGAGAGATTTTTTCGGCCCTGAAAGACAACGTCGATCAACTCATGTCCAAGCTGCAGGACGGCTTAATGCTGTTCGCGCGCGATTCGCGTGTGGTCCTGGTGAGCGCGCCGGTGGAAGGTTTTCTCGGCCGCCCTCGCGCGGAACTTCTCGGACACACGGTCCATGAAATATTTGACCAGGATTCGCCGCTCGGCGCCGCGTTGCTCGAGGCTTTTGACCGCCGACGTCCGCTATCGCAAAGGGAGTTCGAGGCGGCAGGGGGGAGACGCGTGCAGGTCTCGCTCGACTTTGTGCAGGAAAGAAATTCTCAGATCGGCGCGCTTCTGATTATGCGTGACCCGGAATCGGTTCGTCGCATTGGCGACGAAATCGAGATGTCGCGACGGCTCTCTGCCAGCGGACGCCTCACCCGGGGCGTGGCCCATGAAGTGAAGAATCCCATCAACGCAATCGTGCTCCACCTGCAACTGCTACGCAATAAACTGGAGCAGCAGGAGCCCGATACGCGGCGTCACATGGACATTATCGATACCGAAATCCGGCGTCTGGATCGGGTAGTGCAAACGCTCGTCGATTTCACCCGGCCTCGCGATCTGCGCCTGGAGGAAGTGGACCTACGCCGTTTGATGGAGGATGTGGCGCAACTCGCCGCCCCGGATGCAGAACAGCACGGTGTCACCATCGTTCGTCATATGCCGGATCAGCGATTATCGATCAAGGTTGACGTCGATTTGATGAAGCAGGCCCTGCTCAACGTGGTGATCAATGGAATCCAGGCCATGCCACAGGGGGGGCTGCTCACCATCTCCGCTCGACGCGAAAGCAATGCCGTGGTTGCCGAAATTCGCGATGCGGGCGCCGGAATTCCGCAAGACGTGCACGACAAAATTTTCGAACTTTATTTCACCACGAAAAAAGACGGCAGTGGCATCGGACTCGCCCAGACCTATCAGATTCTGCAGTGGCATTACGGTTCCGTGGACTTCGAATCCGACGAGGCCACCGGGACCGTTTTCCGCTTTCATATTCCAGCGGGTGCGGCGCTGGAGGCCGGTCCTGAGTACGCCCCTGACCCGCAGATGGACAATGCGGAGATTGATTTATAAACGTCCGGATTATGACTAACTTGCCACCAGGAAGAATCGTGCTGCGGCCTGCCGCGATCGGCGATCACAAGCGTAACATTGTGTTGCGTCGACCACAGACCTCTCGGGCCCGCGTATGACTCTGGCAGAAATCCTTCTCGTCGGCATTTTCTGCACAGTGCCGGCAGCGCTATCTGTAGCCGCTACGCACCAGGCCGCGCCACCGTCACCATCTCAGAACAAATCTCCTCAGACTGAAGGAACAAAAGATCAAGGAGCAGATTCGACGTCCACTCCGTCGAAGAAATCCCAGCCGCTATCCGCCGCTACGGCAGCCACCGCACCTTCTGGTCAAAATCCGTCGACAAAAAAGCGGCGGCGGCACAAGAAGAGAGTCACAGCATCGAACTGCAACAGCACTCCTGCGGCCTCGGGTCAGTCTGCTTCAAGCTCCAGTTCGTCAGCTGCTGCGCCGTCCGATGCCGGTGCCGCAGGAAATGCCGCGAGTGCGGGAACGTCGAACCCTCCAACAAACTGTCCTCCGTCGAAGGTAATTGTGCGGCAGGGAGGAACCGCCGAGCCGAGCATTCAGTTGGCGGGAGGCGCCGCCAGTGCATCCCAACAGCGGGAGACTGCCAACCAGATGCTGGGGACGACGGAAGCGAACCTGAAGAAAATTGCCGGTCGCCCGCTTACTTCCGATCAGCAAAACATAGTCAATCAAATTCGACAGTTTATGGAGCAATCAAGGGCCGCGGTTGGAGATGGCAATCTCGACCGTGCCCGCACACTCGCTTGGAAGGCGCAGGTGCTTTCCGAAGAATTGGTCAAGCCGGCTAAGTAAGAAAAATAGTCACAGTAGACACAGAAAGGCACAGAGGAACTTCTCTGTGGAACCCTGTGCCCTCTGTGGTGAAAGATCTTCCGGGGCTCCGGACTCACTTCCCCTTTGCCCGCGCACTGTTCACTTTTGCCAGCAAATCCTGCGACATGGGCTGCAGAGGCCCCGGAATTTTTACCGCTTCGGTCAGCACTTCGCGAGCTTCGGTAAGCTTGTTCAACTTTCCATAAGCGAAGCCAAGACCATACAATGCCCGCGCATACTGCTGATCATCCTGCCCCTTGAGCAGGCCCGCAGCGGTTTTGAGTTCGGTGATCGAAGCGGCAGTTTTCTCCTGCTTCAAGTACGCCCATCCGATCGTGTTGTGGGCAACTCCCGCCGAAATCTTTCGCGATTTGTCGGCATCGGGAGCATCGGACTTCGCTACCTCGATAACTTTTTGCGAATAGGTGATCGCCTTGGCGGCGCTGCCCGGCTTGGCATCGTCTCCGTAGAAATTCGCCAGCAGCAGCAGCGCCGCGAGCGAGTTGGGATTCGAGGCCAACACTTTTTCTCCGAACGAAACCAGGCGAGCTTTGTCGTTTAACTGGTCCGGCCCCAGCGTGTACATGGCGTAGTTCGAGACGTTCTCTTGAAACTTCGAGTCGGGAAATGCCGCAGTGAACTTCTCAATGTCCGCCATGCGGCTCTTCGGGTCGGTTTCGCTGGTAATCGCGTTGAAGCCGGAGGTCTCCAGAAAATCGCAGCTGTTTTGCACTCCGGATTTCTCCTCATTCACCTTGCGCGTGAAATCCTCATCACTCATGCCATCCGGTTTGGCCTGCTTGGCGACGGAAGAACAAACCTCGCCGCCTCTGGCCGCACAATCCATCAGCTTGGTGTTGTTCTTGGCCTGCTGTGCCAGGCTCGCCTGCGATACCAGGATATCGAGATTGTGCGGCGATCCGGCCAGCGCCTTGTCGCCATAATCGAGCGCTTTCGGGATGTCGCCACTCGCCTGGTAGGCCTGCGAGATCTGCCAGTTCCCATAGGCGACAGCCGCCGGGTTCGACGAAAACTTCTGTACGAAGTCCCCGTACATGGCGAGCTTCTTCTGGGGATCCTGCTCATTTGTGATGTCCTGCAGGGCGCGATCCTCATCCGTACCGGCAGCAATTACGATGCGATCGACTTGGGCAAACGCGCGAGGAATAGCAACTGCGAAACAGAGACACAGAACAATCAGGGTCAACCACCCGCCGCAGAGTCTCATAACCGCCTCCGGGATACGCAGGAAATTAAAGACACCTAACTTCGAGCAGGCGAATCGTAGCGCCGAACCTGGCCGGACGCAAGGGTCTCTTTACTCTTTGACGCCGTGCCCCCGTGGTGAATTCCAGCCGCTCTCGACTTCGGCTAAAGTAGTAAAGATGCGTGCCATCCTCAGCCAGCGGCCGTTGCGTTTCGTTTTCGCGGCCAACTTGATCTCGATGTTAGGCAGCGGGATGAACTCGGCTGCGGTAGCCTGGTACATTTTACAGGCTACGCACTCCGAACAGGCTCTGGGAACGCTCGTAGTTCTGCAAACGATTCCCGCCATGCTCATGCTTCCCTTCACCGGGGTCCTCATTGACCGCGAAGACCGGAGGAAATTGGTCATGTGGCTCGATGCGGTGCGCGGCACAATCATCGTCACTGTTGCCATCCTTGCCTTCCGGCATCGCGTGCAGGTCTGGCAACTCTACCTGATGAACACGCTGGTGGCCGCCGGCTTCTGGATGTTCTGGCCAACGATCACAGCCCTCATCCAGGAACTGACGCCTGAAGACCGTTTCGTCCACTCGAACACGTTCCTGCTGGCGGGTGTGCAGGGCGGGTGGCTCATCGCCGGCTCGGTCGTCGGCTTCATGTATAACCACGTCGGTCTGGGCGGGGTGTTGCTGATCGACGTTTCGACTTATGTGGTCTCGTTTCTTTGCTACTTCGCCGTGCGCAAAGGACGGCATGTGGTATTGCGGCCGGAGAAGTTGCGGGCCGACTTTCTTGCGGCCGAAAGCCAATTCCAGCGCTTCTGGCGCGACATGCGCGAGGGTTTGCACTTTCTGCGCGATCATCGCGCGGCCGTCATGCTGGGAATCAGTTGGGCGCTGTTCCTAGGTGCCATGATGACCGGGGGAGTGGTCACGCCTTCGCTGAGTGAGCGCGTCTTTCATGCCGGGCCGGTGGGCTACGGCTGGCTAAGCGCCGGATGGGGTACGGGAGCTTTCATCAGCGTGTTCTACACACCGAAAGCAATTGCCCGCTTGGGTGGGCGGCGAGCCGTCGCGTTTTCGATGGCGTCGCTTTCGGTTGCAATGATCTGCGCCCCCGTCGCGGGATTTCTGTTTCTTGCCATCGCGGCATACTTCGCGATGGGATCGGCGCGCGGCGTGGGCGGCGTAGCCATGAATACCAGTCTGATGGAGATGGTGCCAAAACATTTAATGGGACGCGTACAGAACACCTACAACTTTGCGGCCACGCTCCTGCAGATCGTACTCGCACTCAGCGTGGGCGCCGTCGCGCACAAAGTCAGCCTGGTAGCCGCATTCGCGATCCTGGCTTGTGTCTATGGCTTGGCGTTCGTGGCCGCGAGTTGGCCGGTGGGAGCGCCCGTCCAGGAAGAAGTCGCGGCCGGATGAGATTAAGGAAAAATGGAATGGCCCATCGTAACCTTGCTCTTTGCGACGTTAGGATCGGGACTTCCGCGAACAGCGTGTTCGTAGTCAATCGATGCTTCCGGCTGTTATTCTTTTTCATTCCGAAGGAGCGAAAATGCCGCCTGACTTGCAAGGCCGTAACGGCGTCGTCTTTGGAGTCGCCAACAAGCGCTCGATCGCATGGTCCATTGCTCAGGGATTGCACGCCGCCGGCATGAAGTTGGCCATCACCTACCAGAACGAGCGCCTGGAGCAGGAAGCGAAGGATCTCATTCTATCTCTGCCCGGTGCCGAGGCCTACATGTGCGACGTTTCCAAGGACGACGAGATCGGACGGCTCTTTGCCACACTGAAAGAACGTTACGGCAAGTTGCACGCCCTGGTGCACTCCGTCGCCTACGCTCCTGCTGATGAACTGAAGGGAGAGTTCGTCAACACCACGCGCGAAGGCTTTCGAGTCGCGCTCGATGTGAGTGTGTACTCGCTGATCGCAGTCGCACGCGCCGCCGCTCCGCTGATGGAGGATGGTGGCTCGATCATGACCATGACCTACTATGCTTCCGAGAAAGTCGTTCCGCGTTACAACGTGATGGCCGTGGCCAAGGCGGGACTCGAATGTTCAGTGCGCTATCTCGCCTACGAATTAGGGAAAAAGAAAATCCGTGTGAACGCCATTTCTGCCGGTCCCATCAAGACGTTGGCCGCACGCGGCATTGCCGGCTTCGGCGACATGCACAAAGCTCACGCCGAACGCGCTCCGCTGGGACGCAACGTAGAAGTCAGTGAAGTAGGATCAACCGGCGTCTTCCTCGCCTCCGACGCCAGCAGCGGCATCACCGGCGAAGTGATCTACGTGGACTGCGGCTACAACATCATGGGATTTTGAAAAGAGTTCTCGATTTCTGGTTTTGCGCCGGCCTCAGCGCATCAGGAATGAAAACCCCTCGAATATATATTCGTGCTTCCCATCCTTGGCAATCGGTTTCACTTCGCCACCTCTAACCTGTTGCATGGCACGGACCACTTTCGGCAGGATGGATGGGCTAGCAACTGGGACGTTGTGCGCGGGCAGCAATACTTGAAGGCGCGGTCGGAGGGCAGCCAGCTTCTGCGCCGATGCCAGGTAGGCATCCAGATCCGTCTCCGGCCGGTACAGATAGATTGGTCCCGCGTAGAAAGTATCTCCGGTAAACAAAAGACCGTTTTTCTCGTCCAGTAGCGCGATGGAGTCGGGTGTATGCCCTGGAGTGCCGATTACCATCAATACGCGACCACCAAGATCAATCCGGTCGCCGTCATGCAGCCAATGAGAGATGTGGAACGGCCTGGTTGCGTATGCCTCTGCGTCGAATCCTGCGGGCAATGATCCGCAGATTTCGTCTGGGGCGAGTTCCGCCTGGGCATCCTCTTTCGATCCTCGCGCGTTGTTACGAGTAAATTCCGTATCCATGCCGTAGACGTCGCTGAACCGCCAGTTGTCGCCAACGTGATCGTTGTGAGTATGCGAGTTGAGGACGCTCACCGGAAGTTTGGTCAGGCCCGCTACCACAGCCTGAATGTTGCTGATGCCCATGCCGGTGTCGAACAGCAGCGCTCTATCCGCTCCCAAGATCAAATAGGAAATCACTTCCTCCAGTTGATGAGGTTCGTAAATGGCAAAGACACCGGGACGAATCGTATAAACCTCAAACCAGCGGTCCGGCGTTGGAACCCGCTGCAACTTGCCGTAGGCGGGGCGAGGCTGGCCCTTACACCACTCTGGCTGGTGGGCAACCAGAGGAGACACCAGAGAGATTGCGAAGAATAACAAGAATAAGCGAATGCTTCTCATGGCCTAGCTCGTAACTCTGATACTCCTTTCATTCTCGCTTTGCCGCTCCAAAGCAAGTTCCACATCTCGTTCGCGCTGCAGAGACGCAAACTTCTCTCCCCACTCGATCAGCAGAATGCTGCTCTCTGAACGCAGGTCATCCAGTCCGAGCGTTTCGAGTTCTCGCGGAGTGTCGATGCGATACAGGTCGATGTGGTAAACATTGGCGCGTGGCCCGCGATACTCGTGCACCAAGGTGAAGGTGGGACTGGTAACGTCTTCCTCGGCAGCGGCTTCGAAGGCCGCGGCGATTCCTTTAACCAGCGTAGTTTTGCCTGCGCCGAGATCGCCACGCAGCAACACTACCTTGGGTGGGGTAAGGAATGCTGCCAGCGTACGCCCGAAGGCAATCGTTTCCTCCGCAGAATGGGTGGTGATTTCCCCCGGCGGGGCTTTTGCTTTGGTCTGAGCGTCCACTCGTCCAGTATAGCGACAGGGCGCTTCCCTGATGGCGCTAAGCGGATTCGCCCGGACTCAATACGTAGAGAACGCGCTGGATTTCAGTCCCAATGAGCCGCGATCCACGACGTGGTCGAGGGAGGTGCGCAAGCGGCGATGATCGTCGTCCTCGAGCGCAACGAAGCGGAAGGGCTGCAGGACACTATCGTCCATTTTCCGCGTGGGAGTGAGAACTTCGGCCATGCCGTGCACCGGTCCGGCCTGCGTCTGAAAGGCAACTTCGACAAAGTCGCCTTGTCCCAGCGACTGGGACATTTGCAACAAGCCGCCGGTCACGGAAATGGTTTGGAGTTTGGCTTTGGTGCGTCGGCCGTCTTCTAGACGAATCGCAGCCAGGACCGAATCTCCTAGCTGGACCCGGGCCGCGCGCCGCGAAGGGTGCGGTTGGGGGAAGTGGGTCATATGCCAACTGAACTATCGCACTAGCGCGTATGGAGTAATAGATTACGGAAGCCCCTCGTCCGGATGCCGCGCTGGGAGCGGCAAGCGGACACATCGATGCCATGCCCAATGAAGAAGTTGGCCGGCGTTAACCAGTTGATTAATGTCCCATTGGACGAAATTCGCCGGCGAACTTTGCCATCGAATGCAAGATTCTGAACGCCCGTGGGAGTGTCCGATTTACTATGTATGGCTGGATTCCCAGAGGGCAACGCCATGATCCGAATTGTGTCCGCGGTTCTATTCTCGTTGGTTCTATTCTCGTTATTGACCGCCCAATCTGCGTTCTCAGCCTCGCCTGCCCAGCTGCGCGTCGGCATTGTTGGCCTGGTGCACGGACACGTGCACGGATTCCTCGACCAGTCGCGGCACAGTCCTGAGATTGAAATCGTGGGCGTCGCCGAGCCGGATTCGACTCTGCTCTCCCAGGCCGCGGCACGATATGGATTTGACCGATCCATGCTGTTCGCTGATCTGGATGAAATGCTTCAGAAAGTTCATCCCCAGGCCGTGCTGGTTTATACGAACACCCACGACCATCGGCACGTCGTAGAGATCTGCGCCAGGCGCGGCGTTCCCGTAATGATGGAGAAGCCGCTCGCAGTCAGTCTTGAGGACGCGCTGGCCATGGAGAAGGCCGCGCGCGCCGGCAAGATTCAGGTGTTGGTTAACTATGAGACGTCCTGGTACCCCAGCAATCACTTCGCCTACCAGTTGGTGCATGAAAGAGCGTTGGGTGATGTCCGCAAGGTGGTGGTTCACGACGGCCACAAAGGTCCGAAAGAAATAGGCGTGGAACCCGAATTCCTGGCTTGGCTCACCGATCCGAAGCTGAACGGCGGAGGCGCTCTATTCGACTTTGGATGTTACGGCGCCGACCTGATGACCTGGTTGATGGACGGTGCACGCCCGCAGACCGTCACCACGGTCACGCAGAAAATAAAGCCCGAAATTTATTCGCGTGTGGATGACGAGGCAACCATCATCCTGACTTATCCCAAAGCGCAGGCCATCATTCAAGCCTCCTGGAACTGGCCTTTCGATCGCAAAGACATGGAAGTCTACGGGCAGACAGGCTATGTAATTACCGTAAAAAGAGATGACCTTCGGTTGCGCCGTGGCGGGAATAATAATCCGGAAGAACAACTGGTCGCTAAGCCAATAGCGCCGCCCTACGACAATGAGCTCTCCTATGTGCGGGCGGTGATCCTCGACGGAGCTAAACCAGACGCCTTGTCATCGTTAGAGACGAATGTGACGGTGACCGAAATCCTCGACGCAGCGCGGCGTTCAGCTAAGGAAGGAAAAACGATAACGTTACCGGAGAAACGATAAAACTGGGAACGGGACGGGCACGCCTTCAGAAGTTGTGGAAAACTCGGCAACGCGTGCCTCGCCGTGGGAGAGCGCCCGGTCAGGGCCGCGTAACGCGCATTCAATGAGAACGGGCTTTCAGCCCTCGTTGTCGATGTTCGTCGGCACATAACGTTTTTCCGCGCCTCTTTTTACCCCGCCCAACACACAAACTTTTCACCCGCCGTTCGTTGCGCCCGCCGAAAGGCTTCGGGAAGTCCCCGCAGCAAATCCGTCGCCACCATCGAATGCTCGCCTACGCTCTCCCGCATCACGTCACCAGCCAGCCCGTGCAGATGCACTGCGGCGCTAACCGCCAGCAGCGCGCTCTTCGGATTCTGCGCGAGTAACGCTGCAACCATGCCGGTGAGAATATCGCCAGTACCGCCGGTGGACATTCCGGGATTCCCCGTCATGTTGACCCAAGCTTCACCGTCCGGCTGAACCACTAAAGTTCGGTTGCCCTTCAGCACGACGATAAGTTCATGCTCCTGTGCGAACTTGCGCGCCACACCCAGCCGATCTGCTTGCACGTCCGCAACCGAACATCCGACCAGCCGCGCCATTTCGCCGGGATGCGGCGTGATCACCAGCAGCCCGCCGTTGCCCTTCAAATCCTCGGCCCGCCCCTCGAATGCATTCAGCCCATCTGCGTCGAGAACAATGGGAACCCCGCCCTTGCGGACCAGTGTTCGTACCAAATCAGAGGTCTCGAGGAATCGCGAAATTCCCGGTCCAATCGCCAGGATGCTCTTCCCTTTCATCAGCGTATCAAGCCGTTCTATCGCCATAGCGGAAATCGTGCCCTCGGCAGTTTCCACCAAAACCTCAGTCATCAACTCAGGATGGAATCCGGCAACAGTGGGCAACACCGATTCTGCTGTCGCCACCGTCGCCAACCCCGCTCCCGCTCGCAGCGCAGCCATTCCCGCCATCGCCACAGAGCCAGCTTTACCCCGTGATCCTCCAACCACCAGCACGTGCCCATAGCTGCCTTTGTTCGAGTCCGTCGGACGCGGCCCGATCAACGGTGCAAAATCGGACGGAGTAATCACATGGAGTTGCAGCGACGAAACAATCGCCTCCGGCGGCGAGCCGATCTGCGCTACGCAGGTCCGGCCATTTGTGAGCGAACTGAATACATGCGCGGGCCGCGGGGCGGTGAAAGTAACGATCGAATTCGCGCGCGCAACGATTCCCTGGCGCGGGGCCATGGCGTCAGCGTCGGCGCCGGAAGGAATGTCGACAGCCACTACCGGCGCCTCGCTCGAATTCATCCGTGCGATGGCCTCGGAATATAGGCTACTGACTGGCGGTTTGAAGCCGGTACCGAGAATCGCGTCAATATATAGATCCGCAAGAAGAGCGAGCCGTACCTGGTCGCCGTTCAAATCTTCGCTGGAGTGTACGACAATCGGCGATGTCGGCACCTTCTCAAACATTACCGCCGCATCTCCCCGCAGGTCTACACGATCGGCCAGCAGAATAACCTGAACCTTCTTGCCCGCTTCATGCAGACGCCGGGCTGCAACGAATCCGTCGCCGCCATTGTTGCCCTTGCCGCAGAAGATCACAATGTTGTGCGCGGCAGGATAATGCGCGAGCACGTGCGACGCCACGGCCGACCCGGCATTTTCCATCAGCGTGAGTGAAGGGACGCCGAAGCGTTCGCTAGTGGCGCGGTCGATGTCGCGCATTTCTGCCGCAGTAACGATCTTCATAAGGAGGTCATTTGGTCGTCTATGGTCCGACGCTTGCCGTTGTAAGGATTTCCGCCACGGAAAGTATTTGCCGACGATAAAAGACCAACGACTGACTATAAAACAAATAGGCTCTCCGTCGAGTACGGAGAGCCTATTTTGCGACTAAAGATATCCCGCTTACGGAGTATCCTTCGACGCCGATCCTGCCGCTAAAGCTTGTACCCGGCTGTGCTTTACGCTGTAGGTGAAGTACACCACCAGACCTATGGCCAGCCAGGCAAACAGCCGAATCCAATTCCACATTCCCAACTTGTACATCATGTAACTATTCGAAATCACTCCCAGGATGGGAATCAGCGGGACCCAGGGCGTGCGGAAAGGCCGCGGCTGGCTCGGGTTGGTACGTCGCAACACCATCACGGAAACTGACACGATCACGAAGGCTAAAAGCGTGCCGATGTTCACCATCCTGCCAATATCCTCGATAGGAGTCACACTGCCTACAATCGCTGCCAGCAGGCCCACGAGAATCGTGTTCTTCCAGGGAGTCCGGAACTTAGGATGGACAGCGGCGAAAAATTTCCTGGGCAGAAGGCCGTCATTGGCCATCGAGTAGAGCACTCGCGTCTGGCCCAGCAACATCACCAGCATCACGCTGGTCAGCCCCGCCAGAGCGCCCAGTGTAATAATATGCGACGCCGTCGTCAGGCCCCGGTCCAGAAAGGCGCGTGCCACCGGCGCCTCAATATTGATCTGTTGCCAATGCACCATTCCCGTGAGAACGCCGGCCACTGCAATGTATAAGACTGTACAAATCGCCAACGAAGCGATCATGCCGATGGGCAGGTCGCGTTGCGGATTCTTGGCTTCCTGCGCGGTGGTGGATACGGCATCGAAGCCAATATAGGCAAAAAATATGTAAGCGGCCCCCGCCCCGATTCCGGCGAAGCCATGGGGCGCATACGAATGCCAGTCCGTGCCCCAGTTGGCGGCGTTAATGTAGCGCGCGCCCAGCGCGATCACGAAGAGCACGACGGCCACCTTGATGGTCACGATGGTCGCGTTGAAGCGCGCGCTCTCCTTGATCCCGACAACCAGAACGGCCGTGATGATGAGTGCGATGATAAAAGCAGGCAGATTAAAGCCGATTTCCATCCCAAACAGATGCGGAGCGCCCAGCAGATCATGTGCCCTTTGAAGCAATTCCGCAGACGGCGCGCTGGTAAGAGCGCTGACCTTGTCGAGAAATGCCTGCGTGCCCGGCACCAGCGAGGAATCGGACGCCAGCGCCATCTGACGCGCGACTATATTCTCGGCGGTTTTGAAAGCTGTCCAGTGATCGTAGGCCAGCCACAGCGGCATCTTGATGTGAAAAATATTCAGCAGTTCGATGAAGTGGTTCGACCATCCCGACGAAACCGTGCTGGCGCCCATGGCATACTCGAGCGTTAAGTCCCAGCCGATAATCCAGGCCAGCAACTCTCCCAGAGTCGCGTAGGCATAGGTGTAAGCACTACCCGCCAGCGGAATCATAGCCGCGAACTCCGCGTAACATAGACCGGCGAACGCGCAACCGAGGCCCGAAAGAACGAAAGACAACGTCAGTCCTGGACCGGCATACTGCGCGCCCAGTCCAACCATCACAAAGATGCCGGCGCCGATGATGGCGCCCACGCCCAGCGCCGTGAGCTGAAAAACTCCGAGGGTACGGTGGAGGCTGTGTTCGCCGGTCTCACGGGCTTCTTCCATCAGCAGATTCAGCGGCTTGGTTGCCAGCAGATTTGGCATCCGTTTAGTCTCTCCTTGGCTCTTAGGCGGACTCACTTGGGTTGCCACGTTTGCGACCTCCTAGACCACATGTAATAAACCGGGATGCCCAGCACCACGACGATCAGCCCCGGCCACGTGAACTGCGGTTTGTAGCGCAATAGTACGACATCGATGAACCCAGCGATCACAATATAAATCGCCGGCAGCACGGGATAGCCCACGGCGCGGTAGGGTCTCGGAGCGTCAGGACGCGTGCGCCGCAACACAAACAATCCTAAAATCGTCAACATATAGAAGAACAGCGCGGCGAAAATGATGTAATCCAAGAGCTGCCCGTAGCTTCCCGAAACGCAGAGCAGGCACGCCCAAACCATCTGCACCATCAGCGAAACTGCCGGGGTCTTGTACGTAGGATGCAGCTTGGCGACATTGCGGAAGAACAAGCCGTCTTTCGCCATGGCGTAGTAGACGCGTGCCCCGGAAAGGATGAGTCCGTTATTGCAGCCGAAGCTGGAGATCAGGATGGCGCCCGCCATCAGGAATCCGCCGGCCGCGCCAAACATTTGCGTCATCACCGCGGTTCCAACCCGTTCTTCGGCGGCATACTTGATTCCGCGTCCCAGAATCGTCGCCGCGCCTGGTGCTCCGTCCAGAGGCAGGGCCATCAAATAAATAAAATTGCAGGCAATGTAGAGTGAGATCACAATGCCCGTGCCCAGCGCCAGCGATAGCGGCAAGTTGCGGCTGGGATTCTTTACCTCACCCGCGGTGAAGGTCACATTGTTCCAGGCGTCCGCGGAGAACAGCGAACCCACCTGCGCCACCGCAAGAATCGTTAGGGTGCCCACCATCACCATCGGGCCGCCCACTCCGACCTGCACGGCGTGCTGCGCCCCAAGTCCCGCGTTCCGCCAGAAGTGTCCGCTGAAGTTTGCCGCCATCGCCTGCGCATTTCGTCCCAGCGCCAGCCCGAACAACGCCAGCCCCAGCAGCGCCGAAACTTTCGCCGCGGTAAAAATATTCTGGATAAGCGCCCCGGTCTTTAACCCAAAGATATTCACCACCGAAAGAAAAATCACGAGCAGGATAGCGACCAGGTTCTGCGTGTTGACGCCCACATCCATGTTTCCCAGAACCATCGGCCCCAAACGGATTGGCGGGACTTTCCAGAGATGCAGAAGCCAGTGAGTCGAAGAAATTGACGGATAGAAGACTCCCAGGAACTTGCCGAACGCCACGCCCACGGCAGCAATAGTTCCCGTCTGAATCACCAAGAAGAGAGTCCATCCGTAAAGAAATCCCCAAAGCGGCCCCAGCGCCTCCCGCAGATACACGTATTGCCCGCCGGCTCGCGGCATCATTGCCGCCAATTCGCCATAGCTGAGCGCTCCCACGATGGTCAGGAATCCTGCGACTGCCCATGCTCCCATCAGCAGAGCCGGCGAATCCACTTGACGCGCAATCTCCGCGGAAACAATAAAGATGCCCGAGCCAATCATCGACCCTATGACCAACATGGTGGCGCTGGTCAAACCCAACCCTTTGACCAGTTCCTGGTCTTGGTGACTATGAATTTCCCAGTCAGTGGTAGCTGGCGGTTGCGTTGAAGTTGTACTCAGGAATGCCCTCCTAATCGATGGCGCCGAAACTGTAGCGCCGGCGTCGCACCGGCTGTCGCGAGGGCGTCCCCGCCGCCCTCGCACTCGGCCTACTCAATCGGTTAACCGACTTTACCTCAAGACGCGGAAAAATTCCTCTGCTGATTTGCGCGGATCTCGTAACAGATCGGATATCACCGCCACGGAATCGGCCCCGGCGTCGATAACCGATGCGGCATTCACCCGCGTAATTCCCCCGATCGCCACCAGCGGCTTGCCCGTCAATTGCCGCCCCCGCCGCACGCCTTCAAGGCCGACCACGGGATCAGGCTTGTCCTTACTGGAGGTCGCGAATACAGGGCCAATCGCGAGATAATCGGCGGAAGTCAGGTTCGCCTCGCGCAGTTGCTCCGGATTATGTGTCGATACTCCCAGCCAGCGATCTGGCCCGATGATCTTGCGCACCCCTTCAGGCGATAGGTCGTCCTGCCCCACATGCACTCCGTCGAATTCGGCGGCCAGGCACAAATCCGCACGATCATCCATAATCAGCCGCACGTGTGGCGCGGGCACCCTTGCCCGCGAAAGCCTACGCAACTCGGTCGCCTGCTCCAACATCACGCGCGCGTTCCCCCCCTTGTTGCGATACTGCAGCAGCGTACACCCGCCCGCGATCAGGGCATCAGCCAACGCGAGCAGTCCCTGAGTGGACTCGTCTGCAGATGAATCAACGATGGCGTAGAGTCGTGGAAAGAGAATCATTGCGTGAAAAACTGCTGGCCGGGCCACGAATCAAGTAGCTCCGGACGCATTCCTCCGGGGGCTTTCAGGAAATGCTTCCTATGAAACTCTTCCGCCGCTCGCAAACATCGCTTCGCTGCGCGGGCCGGAGGAATGCGTCCGCCCCTAGATCTTTCCGTTTTTCGCCAGAAACCGCTCGATAAATCCCGTATCAATCTTTCCGGCCCGGAAATCTTCATCCGCCAGAATCTTGCGGTGAAGAGGAATCGTCGTGTAGATGCCCTCCACGATAAACATCTCCAGCGCCCGCGCCATGCGCGACACCGCTTCGCTGCGATCTTTTCCCCGTACAATCAGCTTGGCAATCAGAGAATCGTAATAGGGTGGAATCACGCCTTCAGCGTACGCCGCCGTGTCCACGCGCACCCCCGTTCCTCCGGGGGGGTGGAACGCGGTAATCTTCCCTGCCGACGGCGTGAACTTCTCGGGATGTTCGGCATTGATGCGGCATTCAATTGCGTGCCCGCGATGGATGATCGGCCCCTGCAGCACATCCCGCATGTGCGCCCCCGCCGCGATCATGATCTGGCTCTTCACCAGGTCCACATCCGTCACCATTTCAGTCACGGGATGTTCAACCTGGATGCGCGTGTTCATCTCGATGAAATGCAGCCGCCGATCCTGATCCATCAGAAATTCAATCGTGCCGGCGTTGCTATAGCCAATCGCTGCCAGCGACTTGCACAAAACCGCGCCGATCTGGTCGCGCAACTCGGGAGTGACTTGCGTAGAAGGCGATTCTTCCAGCAACTTCTGGTGCCGGCGCTGGATCGAGCATTCGCGCTCGCCCAGGCTCACCACGTTGCCGTGCTCGTCGGCCAGTATCTGGAATTCGATGTGCCGGGGATGCTCGACGTACTTCTCCATATACAGATCGCCGTTGCCGAACGCCCCCGCCGCTTCCGCCTGAGCGGCCTTGAATAGCGCAGGCAGTTCTTCCTCGTTGCGAACAATCCGCATCCCGCGCCCACCGCCGCCCGCCGACGCTTTTACGATCACCGGGAAACCCACTTGCCGTGCCCACTCGACTGCCTCGCCATCGGAACCAATGATGCCGTCGGACCCAGGCAGAATCGGCACGCCTGCCTGTTTCATGGCGGCCCGGGCTTTTTCCTTTTCTCCCATCAGCCGCGTCACTTCCGGCCGCGGACCGATGAACTTGATGCCGCTGGTCTCGCAAACTTCAGCGAAGTTGGCGTTTTCAGCCAGTAAACCGTAACCCGGATGCACTGCCTCCACATTGGCGATTTCGGCTGCGCTGATAACCGCGGGAATGTTCAAGTAGCTGAGCGCCAGTTGAGGCGGACCGATACAGATAGCCTCATCCGCGAAACGAACGGGTAACGAGTTGCGGTCAGCTTCGCTATAGATTGCGACCGTGCGAATGCCCAGTTCCTTGCACGCGCAAATCACGCGCAGTGCAATCTCCCCGCGATTGGCAATCAGAATTTTCTTGAACATGAAATCCAGCTTTCAGCTCGCAGCTGTCAGCTATCTTTTCCTGCGCTGGCGGTTGGGAATGATCCTGTCGGAGGAAAAGAAAAAGGCGCGGCTCGGGCGCGCCCCAACAGGAAATCCGGATTCATTTTTTCGGCCTTATCACGAATAATTCCTGGCCGTATTCGATTGGCTGGCCGTTCACCGCCAGTTTCTTGACGATTTCCCCGGCAACGTCCGACTCAATTTCGTTGAGCAGTTTCATCGCTTCGACGATACAGAGAACTTGCCCCAGTTCGACTGCGTCTCCAGCTTTCACGAATGGAGGAGCGCCTGGCGAGGGCGCCTCGTAGAACGTTCCCACAATCGGGGACTTCACCGTATGAAGCCCTTCTTCGGGTGCAGGAGCTGCTGGCACCGCCGGCGCGGCCGGCGTCGCCGCGACTACCACTGGCACCGCGCCTAACTCGGCGGCTGCCCCCGGCGCCGGAGGCACCGCATAGAAACGCGGTTCCGCATGAGAGTGGACAATGGTGTGCTCGCCGGCCCGCTTGATCCGGATCTTCACATCGCCGCGCTCCAACTCAAACTCGGCAATGTCCTTCTCGATTAAGAACTCGATTAGTTCTTTCAGCTCTTTTTGATTCATTCGTGTAGGGGCGGGACCCTTCGCCGCTTATTGCGAACCGAACCCGCGAACCGAACCACATAACAGAACGGCGGTACGGCGCGAAGAAGCCGGGAGTGGTTCCCTGCCCGGCTGAAAGTTAACGCTAAAGAAGACTAAACTGCCAAGAAATCCTTGCTGGTCGGCGTCAATACCTCACAACCGCCGGCGGTGACCGCTACCATGTCCTCGATTCTCACGCCCCATTTGCCGGGGAAGTATACTCCCGGCTCGATGGTGACGACCATTCCAGGCTGCAGAATTTCCTGCTGCCCGGCCGCGACCCGCGGGGCTTCGTGAATTTCGAGGCCCACTCCATGCCCGGTGGAGTGAGTAAAATAACGTCCTAACCCTGCCTTGCGCAATACCTTACGAGCCGCGTCATCGACCGCGCCCACGGGGGCACCAGGACGAACGGCATCGATCGCCGCCTGCTGACTTTCCCGTACCGCGTCGTAAGCCCGCCGCGCTTCTTCCGAAGCGGATCCTACCCAGACCGTGCGGGTCTGGTCCGAACAATAACCTGCGAGTATAACACCGAAATCGCAGACCACGAATCCGCCGCGGGCTATGGGCTGGTCGGAAGCGCGCCCGTGCGGCAGCGCAGACCTCGCGCCCGAAGCAATGATCGTAGGGAACGACATTTCCTGCGCGCCGGCTCGGCGCGCCGCATACTCCATTTCGCCCGCGACATCGGCTTCTTTCACTCCAGCCCGCAAGACCTCGAGTGCCCGGTCAAATAACGTTGCTCCAAGGGCCACGGCGGCGCGGATTCGATTCAACTCGTCGGAGTCTTTGACCAAGCGCGCGCGCTCAACAATGGGCGCCGCATCCTTCAACTTAACCCCGGACGGACGCAAGTTGGTAAGGCGCTTCTTTTCCGCGACCGTGAGGTGCTCAGCCTCGATGCCGATCGTCCATCCCCGGGCCCGCTTGCGCCGGCTACCAAGCCGCTCCGCCAGGCCAGCCAACAAGGATTTGCGCACGATCACGACTTTCGCCGCCTTAACCTCTTCGTGGGCTTGGATGTCATAGCGAACATCGGTAAGGAAAACACTTCCGGCTTCTTCCACCAGAAGCAAGCCGGCACTTCCGGTAAAACCGCAGAGATAGCGAATGTTAGGAAGATGGCTGATCAGCAGCCCATCGAAGCGGATGGTAGCAAGGTGCTCCCGCAATTTCTTCTGGCGCGCGCGGAAATCCATTGCGGTGAAGTTTAACAGGAGAGAGAGTTCTCAGTTTTCAGTTCTCGGAAGGGTCGAAAACGACGGTGAACGCTTGTCCAGCGTAGTGGGATTTATGTGCCGGGTAAGCTCAGGAGCGAGAACTGAGAACTAAAAACTAACCGCCGGCCTGACAGGTTCTTCAGGCCGGCGGCTTCAATCTTCGACTCGCTGCTAGGTCGGACGCTACTATGTCTGAATGATTCGCGGCGTGATGAAGAAAATCAGCTCCTGGTTGGAAGTGGTAACTTGCGTGTGCTTGAACAGGTTGCCCAGAATCGGGATGTTCCCCAGCAACGGCACCTGCGTGATGTTGATCGAGTTTTGCGTCTGGATGACGCCGCCAATCACCACCGTACCGCCATCGGTTACCAGGACTTGCGTGGTAGCCTGCTGCGTGATCAGTTCCGGATTGCCCTGCACTTCCTGACCAAAGTTCGGCGTGGTGTTTTCCACGTCGACGTTCAGGAATATGGTGTTTTCTGACGTAATCTGCGGAGTCACCGTCAACCGCAGGAAAGCGTCAACATAGGTCACAGTCGGAGGACCACCCAACTGCGCCTGGGTCACGATCGGCACGCGCACGCCCTGTTTTACCATCGCCACAATGTTGTTCTGAGTAACCACCCGCGGACGAGATAGCACTTTCAGCAGGCCGCGCGATTCGGCCAATGACAGGATTGCGTCAATTCGCACGTTGCTGCTGGCGTTCACGAAGCTTAAACCGCTGGTCGGCGCGGTCGATGCCAGGTTTGAGAACAAGGGAATCGAGGACCCCGTACTGCCACTACCTGTTCCCGGCACCGTAATGTAGCCGGGTCCTTGTCCCGGGATGCTAACGGTGGTAGGCGATGAACCAACGGCCTGGTTGCCGCCGATCGCGCTGTGTCCGTTGCCCCAGCCAAAACCCAACTGCGTGCCAATGTCGCGGGCAAACTGCCGCGTAGCAGCCACCACGCGAGCTTCAATTTCGACTTCCTGCGTCTTGCGGTCGAGCTGCGTCAGCAGGCGGTCGATGGTGGGAAGCGTCTTCGGAATGTCGTTGATGATGACGGCGTTGGTGCGATCGTCGGCCACCACATCGCCGCGTTGCGATAGAAACTTCTTTACCGTGATGATAACGTCCTTCGCCTTGGCATAGCTCAGGAAGCGGGTCACGGAGACTTTATCCACGGCCAGCGCTTCGGATTCGATCTGGGCGCGGCGGGAATCGGCTTCGTGCTTCAATGTTTCGACCGTCGCGATGCGCAGGACGTTGCCTTCCAACTCCCGGGCCAGGTCGTTATTCTTGAGCACGATGTCGAGTGCCTGATCCCACGGCACATCATCGAGCACCACGGTCAGGGTGCCGTGCACGTTCGGATCGAGCACTACATTGAGTCCGCTGATTTCGTGAATAAGCCGAAAGAAATCTTTCAAGTCAACATCTTTCAGGTTTACCGAGATCGGTTCCCCCGTATACTTCGGTCCGGTTACAGCAGGTTGCTGTCCGGCCTGAGCCTTCTGCTCCGCCGCCAGATTGACTGCAGGCGTAATAGTGTTCGTTTGGTTCTGAGCCTGGGCAGCGTGAGCGCTCACTGGAAGCAGTTCCGCCGCGGTCTTGTCAGAGAATCGCGCCGCAGCTTCCTGGGCCCGAACCGTGGGCTGATCCGCTGCTTCGTCCTTTTTTACTTCGGTCGAAGCCGAAGCTTGGGTCTTCGCTTGATAAGAAGGCTCGACAAAAACAAAGTCGGCAGGCTTAGGCGAATCCTTGGCGACCAGCGTCGTCGAGGGCGTCTTTGCCTCAGCAGTGGCCTTGGCCACAGCGTTCGCGTGCAAGGTCAGGACCAGCTTCCCGGCCGCGCCTGGCGTCAACTCGTAGGCGCAAGCCTGATCGAGGTCGACGACGATGCGAGTGGTCGGATGCGCCTGTCCGTCCATGCCAATGCGCACACTTTTGACCCCTGCCGCGCCAACCGCAATGCGGGTCTGTCGGGTCGCCATCACGGTCTCCGGCAGATCCACCACCACGCGAGCGGGGGAGTCCAGTGTAGTGAGCGTTGGCGTGAGCGTACCCTTGGAGCTCATCTCGACGCGGATGTCGTCCGTACCTCGGACTACGTTGACTCGATCGAGCTGATTCGGTGTTTGTGCGGCCGCGGCCACCACCAGCATCAGCAACGATACGAACATTGTCATGGTCACTGTCACTTGTTGCTTGCGCATTTCGGCTCTCCCCAACCCGCGGGCCAAGCCCGCGTGTCCTTCTTAAGAACTTGATTTCGGCGCTCCCGTTTCCGGTTGCGCCGTCTTGCCTAGACTGCCGGCGTGAAGATTCTCTTTACCACTTCCCGCGTGAAGGACTTACCCAGCTTGTCCTGAAGCGTTTCCTGGAAGACTACCGAGTCCCCGGTGATCTTCACTACGTACCCGTTGAACACGGGATCGTTCTCCCGCAGAAAATAAGCCTTGTTCAGACTGTTGGTCACCACGGCGATGAAGCCACTGTCAGACTTCACCACGCCGCGCAGATTGATCGCGCCGATGTCCAGGCATTTTTTCCCGGTCGAACAACCCGAACCGTTCTGTTGCACCACCGGACTGAAGAATGGATCGCGCTTGCCGCTCATTGCCCACTTCTTCTTCTCTTCCGACTTGGACTCTTTGGTAGCAACCGCGTTCTTGGCCGGTCCGGGCGCTGGGGCACTCACTGCTGGACTGGCCTTGGACGTAGAGGCAGCGATCCTGGTTGAGGCGGTGTTCGTTGTCGCAGCCCCCGCTGCGGGCGCCGCTATCTTCGGCGTCGGTGCAGCCTTGGCTAGCTGTTTCGGATCCGGCTTGGAAGTCTGGACTGTCGCTTTCGGAGCAGCCATATTTATTACTGCGACCTTGGGCGGTGCGGCCGATTTCGCTGTTGCCGTGGGCTGCACGTTCGCTACGGCAGCTTTGGGTGCCGGCGCCGGGCTGGAAGCCTTGACTACCGGAGCCGAATTATTCTTCGCTACGCTGGGCGCTGCGCCCTCCGAATGCAGAGTCAGAATTACTTTGCCGGCGGAGCCCGGAGTCAACTCATAGGCCAACGGCTTCTCCAAGTCGATCACGACGCTTGTCGTCGGAGGAGTCTTGCCGTCCATGCCGATGCGTACACCTTTCACCCCAGCGCTGCCCACGGGAATCTTGCTCTGCGAGCTGGCAATGACCGTTTCTGGCAGTTCCACGAGAACGCGGTCGGGCGAATTCAATTTGCTCAGCCTCGGGGTCACCGACTGGGTGGAACTGATTTCGATCCGGATATTGTCCGTTCCCGGGACCACCTTCACCCGTTGCAACTGGTTGCGCTGCACGGAAGCGTGGACGGGCTTAGCCGCGGAATCCGGCTTCGCCGTCGGAGCCGGCTGGGAAGACGGAATCGCCGCGGGCTTCACCGCCGGAGCTGGAGCCCCGGGCGCAGGCTTAGCTTTCGCCGGCACGCCCGTTGCGTTCAGAGCCGAGTGGTTATCGTTGGCCTGCTTCTGCTGCAGCGACTTCGCGGCGCTGCGAGCGTTGTCGATGGCGTCCGGGTTCTGTGCCGCTGCCTTCGTGGCCGCAGACCCGCCAACCATCACCGCTATTGCCAGAATGCCTGTCGTCAGCTTCATAGCCATCCCTACTTCGCCGCTGGCGTTCCCGGTTTCGTCCCGGCGCCTGCCGCTGAAGGTTGTAAGTCGTGACTGAAATATGTGGTCGCCGTGAAAGTCGCAACTACGCTCTCGTTGGGCGCGTACTGGTACGTGTGCTTGGCTTTGGCCGCGCTTGGAGTCTTGGTCGTCGCCACCAGCAGTCCGCTGACGTTGACTATCCGCTCCAGCTTGCTCACACGGTCAAAGAAATTCAGCGTCGAATAGTATGGTCCATCGAGTTCCATATCGAACGGCACTTCGGTGTAGTACTGCTGCGATTTCGTGTCCTTGGCCGTATAGCGCCGCAGTTCCACCCCTGCCTTCTGGGCCTCGCTGTCCAGCATCTCGATGAAACCACCCACCTGCTTTTCATCGGGAACAATGCGCTGCTCGATTTCCAGTTGCTGTTTGAGCTCGGCCAGTTGCTGTTCCATCTGCTTCAGCTTCGGCCGGTAGGACTCGAGTTCGTTGTTCTCCCGAATCTTCTCATCGAGGGCGTGCTGCGCTGTCGCATTGCTCTCGTCCTGGCTCTTGAACATGGTGAAGTACAGAGCCGCTGTTACGATCGCTCCCCCTACCATCACCGTGGCCCACTGCTTGATGCCCGACATTTCACTAAAATTCATCGCCATAGGTCCGCCTTTACGACTTTCCCTTCTCGCAAGTCAGCGTGAACTGGAACGCCTGCATATCCTTGATGGTCTCGTCTTGAAAGGTTTCCTTGATCTCGACCGTCCTGAAAAAGCCGGTTTTTTGTAAGTTCGCGATCAGGTTGGCCACCGCGTCCGTGCTCAGCGCTGTGCCTTCCAGACTCACATTCGGTCCTTGATCGTCCATCTTGCTCAGCCACACCGCCTCCGTGTTATTGACAGTCTCCCCCAGCATGGCCAGCAGATTGACCGGGCCGGTCTGGTTCGAGCGCAGCCCGTCGATCACATCCACACGCCGCTTATAGTTGTCCGCTTGGGTCTGCCGTTCCATGTAGCGGGCCTTCACGTCGGCTAGTTCGCGGTTTTTCTGCTCCGCGACTTTCATGTGCGCCGCGATGGCCTTCGCCTGATGATCCAGCCGGTACCAGTAGCCCAGGTTGAACAATCCTGCGATCACCAGCACCACCAGAATCTTCAGCTTGGGCGAACCCATATCGCCCATTTCCATCGTGGGCATCGACGGACCGCCGCCACCCCCGCGCTTGTTCTTGCCCTTGGAATTTTCGAGCAGGTTGATTTTGATCATAGAGAGTCAAAGCTCCTCAGGGCCAAGCCCACCGCCACTGCCATCTGGCCGGGATTCTGCTCCACCAGTTCCGCCCCGTGTCCTTCGACCGGCGGCGTGACCCGCTGAAACGGATTCAACAACTCCACCGGCATGGAAAACTCCTGCCGCAACGCTTCCACCAGGCCCGGTACTTTCGACGAACCGCCCGCCAGGTAGATCTTCTCGATATGCTCGCCGGCCGCACTGGCCCGGAAGAAATCGAACGTCTTCTGAATTTCCAGCACGATGATCTCGGTGACCTGCTGCAGGATCGGCTGCTTCGCGTCCTCGCTCACCGTTCCCACCTTGTTGCCCAGCTTCAGCGACTCGGCATCTTCAAAGCTCAGGTCCAGCTCCTTCTGCAACGAGTCGGTGTACTGATGGCCGCCCACGCTGACGTCGCGCGGGAACAGTGGCGTCGTACCTTTCACGATGTTGATGTTCATGACGCTGGCGCCCAGATTCAAAAGTGCGACCACTTGGCCCGGCGCCGGCTGATAGTTGTACTCATAACAGTTCTGCAGGGCCAACGCGTCGATGTCCACAATAGCCGGGGTTCGTCCCGACATCGAGAGTACGTTGGTGTAGTTCAGAATCTTGTCCTTCTTGACTGCGACCAGCAGAACGTCCATCTGTGGACTGCCCACTTCGTCGGAGAGAATCTGGTAGTCCAGGCTCACATCAGCCAGATCGAAGGGAATATGCTGCGCCGCTTCCTTCTCGATCGTCTCCGCCAGTTCCTGGTCGCTCATCGAGGGCAGCGAGATCTTCTTCACGATGACGGAGTGCCCGCTCACCGCGGTGGCCACGGCCTTGGTCTTGATCTGGTTGTCGAGGAACAGCTTCGAAATCGCGCTCGAAACCGTGCCCGAGTCCACGATCATCGAATCGACCACGATGTCGGAAGACAGTGGCTCCAGCCCGAGGTGCGCGACTTCAATCTGCCCACCCTTTTTCTTGAGCTCAACCGCCTTAATGCTTGAAGAGCCCACATCCAGGCCAACAATCGACTTCGATCCCATTCCAAACATGTGCCCCACCTTTGTGTGGCGCGGGCGTCCTCGCCCGCGTCTTGTTTTACTCAACTCTTTTTACCGAACCCCATTTACCTAACTCTGTCCGGCAGCTTTCGTCGCCGCCTTCGGTTTCCGTTTCGCCTGCGGTTCCATCTCACTCGATTTCTCTTCCATCCACTGGTCGAGCCGCGATTTCTTGAAGCGCCAACGATTGCCCAGCTTGAACGCCGGAATCCTTTGTTCGCCTACGTACTTGTAAAGCGTGTCCGGGCTCACGCCCAGATATTGCGACGCCTGGCGAATGTTCATCACTTCTCGCGAATCGGCCATACTTGCTTTCGCCTTTTCCACCGCGTTCTTTCCCGCTTCGCTTTCGTTGGCTCGCGGGTTTCGCCTTGGTGCTGCCGCGCCCACAACTGCCTGTCCGGGGCCTTGCGGTGTTCCGAGCATATCTCAACCCCTAAAAACCCCACCTCGAAGCGTCTCTCCCTGTTTCTCTGGGTTTTCTGCCCGTTTCTTGGAATCACGCGAAGCCGCCGCGAAGAGGTTTTCTATATGTTGTGGTTTCGTGTAGCGGGAGCACTATTTGAGGTAGTCATTGCGCAGAACACACCCAGTCACTGGCAGACTGGTAACTGAAGTACTAGGCACGGTACGGAGGTACTATGTCGCTCGCTCAAGTGGCGGCAGTTGCAGGGTTTAATCGCCCGGACTTTCAATCTAACCGGGGTTACTGCACGTCGGAAACTTTGCCGTTTACGAACGTCACTTTCAGATCTTTATATACATAGAGCTGCTTCGGCCCGAGATTGACGATCTTCTCCGGTTTGCCCAAGGCCGCCTGCACTTGGTCAGTGGTCATGCCCAACTGAATCGTTTGCGGCTCGGCCTGCTGTTGCTCCGGCTGCCCCGGTTGCGGTTGGCCGCCCTGTTGTTGTTGCTGATTCCCGTCACCGCCTTGGCCCGGTTGATCATCACTGCTGATGGCGAATACCTGACCGATCGTATCCTCCACTTCTCCAACGCTTGCTTTCTCCAGATAACCTTTCGCAAACTGGAACACGACTTCACCTTTCATCGAGCTCGGCGGATTTACTCCGTTGCAAGAGTCACAGGCTACGACCGTGAACGAGATCTTCGCCTTATCCGAATTGACTTCAATCTTGGTGGGGTAAACCTTGTCTCCCTTTTGAAAATACCTGGAGACAGACTTCACCATAGCGGCGCACATTCCCGCGGAAGGATGCAGGTTGTTATCCTGAAATTTCGCGGGACATAATGCCATCGCCTTCCAGGGAACACTGAGAACTCCGCCCTTTTGAACGGCGAGCAGAGAGCCCGGTTCCACTACGGCAACTCCACCAGAATCCGATCCCATTTTCACCAGCTTGTACTGAGCAGCAAGTTGTTCTTGTAGAGTTACCGGCCCTTGCGCACTGGCGATCGACCCCGAAAGAAGGGTTGCAACTGCGACCGTAACCAAAACGGATTGCCGGGCCTCACGCATCGAATTCTCCTTATGCGTTTGCGTGCTTGGACATTTCCGGATCGATGGCAACTTTCCCTGCGCAAAGCCATGCCCTACTGGACATCCGCGACTTTGCCATTCACAAACGTCACTTTCAAGTCTTTATAGATATAGAGCTGTTTCGCTCCGAGATTTACGATCTTGTCCGGTTTGCCGAGCGCGGCTTGCACTTGATCGGTAGTCTGACCCTTCTCAATCGTCTGGGGTTCAGCCTGTTGCGACGGTGACGCGGCCTGCTGATCCTGTCCTTGACCTTGCGCCACCTGGCCACCCTGCTCCTGCTGGGAGTCGTCGCTGATAGCGAGCAGTTGCCCGATTGTGTCCTCTATGTCACCCGCGCTTGCCTTGGCCAGAGCTCCTTTGGAGAAGTGGAAGACGACCTTGGCTTTGTTGTAGGACGGTGGATCCGTCTTATTGCAGGTGTCGCAAGCCACGATGGTCATCGCAACATCGTCCTTATTAACGTCGACCTCAATCTTGGACGGATAGACCTTATCTCCCACCTGGAAAAGATGCGTGGTTTGCTCCTTTCCAAATTTTTTCATTCCGAAACCGATTCCCTTCGACATCAGGGTGCTGGGAGAATGCACTGTTCCGCTCTCATATTTGGTAGAAAGAACGCTGGTGTCGGAATAGGGCACACTGAGAATCCCACCCTTCTGAATCGCCAGCAGAGTGCCCGGCTCGACCACCGAAGGGCCACTGCTGTCCGAACCCATTTTCACCACTTTGTACTGGGCGGCGAGCTGCTCCTGCAGAGAAACTGGCGCACCTTGCGCGTCGGCTCTAGCGCCTACGAAGACCGTGGCGCAAACAATGGCAGCGATCGCCGGAATCGTCCTGTTTGATTTCTGCAAGTTCTGAGCCATGGTTCAAAGTTCTCCTCTCAAGATCAGGCCCACCAGATCACAAAACGTCTATTACTTACATCCAACCTACTCATAACAAAAAATGGGAGCGCCTCCGTTGGGCGGCGCTCCTGCGGCAATCTGCAGAACCGGCTCGGGCGGAGAAACCAGCCTTAGTGTGAACCACCGCCCGATGAGCCCGCTTCTTGTTTGACTTGCAACTCCGTCTTGTCGGCTTCCGCGTCCTGATCCTCAAGAGTCTTGGCGGCTGTCTTATCCGGAGGCGGAGGTGGAACATCGGAAGCGACGGTGGACGTGTCAGGAGCCTTCGGTAAGCCGGAGGTTCCTTGTTTGGAAGCCAGCGTCTTCATGCCTTCGTCAATCTGCTCCTGGAAATGATTCTGCATTTCCTGCAGATCGTCCACCGCAACCGCAACCGTTTTGCCGGCAGCGCAGTCAGCCTTCTTGCTGCTGGCGACACTCACGTTCACTTTCTGGTCCTCATCGGGAGTGTCCGTGAGCCGGGTGATCACATCTCCCTGCGTGAGCGCGCATTCCTCACCATCGGCCTCCACGGCGAGGTCGTCGGATACGACGAAAGTGCGCCGTGCCGGATCAAGCGCGGGTGGAACTTCGCCGGACGCTTGCTGCCCACCCCCCGACGAACCACTCTTGCCAGCTTCGGCCTGCGAAGCCGCGATTTGCGCCTTCACCTGTTCGGCAAGCGCTTGCTTGACCTCCGGCGAGAGCGCTACCTGGCCGCTCGGCGCGGCTGGCGGCCGCCCAGTGCTGGCCACTTGATCGGCAGACGGAACCGAGTTGTCCGCTTCCCCCGCCGCGGCATTGGCTTCCGCTTGAGCCGCATATGCCGCCTGTAGATTCGCCGCGATCAAATAGTCTGTGAGCCAGAATGCGGCCGAAGGATACACGGGATACGGGGCGAAATATCCCCCGTAGTACCCGTACCACGGAGCTCCGCCCCATCCCCATCCGTAATAAACCGGCGCCGGCCACGGATTGTAGGCCCAGCCATAATATGCCGGATGATAAAAATACGGGTGATAGTACCCGTAGTACGGATGACCGTGCCAGTAGTACCCTCGGTAGACTCCGGAGCGGTAGGCACCGTGGTAATAGTACGTGCGCGAATAGTAGGAACGTCCGCCGCGCGTGACATAAGCGCGCTGTACGTAGCCTCCGCGCCTTCCCGTGCTGACGATGCGCGCCCCGTTGCGCTCTCTCACAATCGTGCGGCCACCGTGAAGGTTATGTTCGACATGCATCCCGTTCCGATTGAAGGAACGGATCTGTCCATTCGGACGGATGTGAGCCGATCCTCCGCCTCTCAGGGAAACCTGTCTCCCCGGTGCAGAATGGCTGATGTTCGAGCGTCCGGCTATATTTCCACGCCCGGCATTGGCGGTCCCATGTCCAGCGGCGGTTCCATGTCCGGCCATGGTATTGCCGTGCCCGGCGCTTGGGTTTCCGTGTCCCACCGTGGTGCTTCCGTGCCCGGCTGTCGTAACCCCACGACCGGTGTTCGTAGTCGTGTGGCTCGACGTCGTCGGGCGACCCGACGTTGTCGTATGGTTAGGAGTCATCGTGTGGCTCGATGTGTTCGTGTGACTCGGCGTGGCGGTATGCTGCGTATTCCCACCCGAATGACTGGGCGCCGAGGCATGCACGGGAGCAGTCGCGTGTGGCGCGGGGGCCGGCGCGTTTGGCTTATGCTGCGCGAAAGCTATCGCCGGAACCGCCATCATAACAACCAGGCAAACATACTTCCGCAGTTCGCTTCTACCTATCGAGAAATTCATCGCGGACTCCTACATTCAAAGATCTCATCCGACTCCCTCGCCCAAACGAGCAAGGCAGTGAATTGACCAACTGGTTCCAATCGTTTTTCGGGGCCCGAGGAAAGACCGGCAGGAAGCTCGGTGCAGGACATCGAAATGCTTTGACTGGCATCCTGCGGCGCAGAAACGTTACCAAAACCGGGGCCAGAGGCGCAATCGTTTTCTCGCATTCTGTCTTCCTCGTAGCGCCCGATTGCGATAATGTAGTTCCTCGGCAGGAGGAACCCATTGCGCTATCTTGATCGCTCGCAGCCGCTTGCGCTTCTCGTAATGCGCCTAGCCTTGGGCGTCATTATGGTCGCGCATGGCTATCACGAAGTGTTTGGCGGCCTGCACCAGCATGCGCAAATGGCGGCAAATCTTGGCCTGCCAACCTGGATTTCGGCGTTGACTGAGCTTTGCGGCGGGTTACTCATTCTGTTTGGATTTTTCACTCGGGTCGCAGCGTGCGTCGTTTTCGTCGATGTGTTTGTCGCGATCTGGAAAGTGCACTTGCACAATGGACTGATCGGCACTCCCGAGCGCCCTGGATATGAATTCGCCCTCGCCATCGCCGCCCTCGCCATCGCCCTGATTTTCCTTGGCGGAGGGCCCATTGCTATCGACCACGTTCTCCGCGGCGGAGGCAGGGGCACCTCCAAGGGCTCATGATTCGCGGCGCTCTCATTCGCACGTTTTTGTTGAATCGCAAACGCAACTTTCTCTAACCTGCGGGGTTACACTCTGCGGTTTCCTGTCCGCTAAGTTCGGTATCTAAGTGCGCAGGCCGGGCGTTTGAATTTTGACGGTCTTGAATTAAGATGGGGGGGCACTCATGCGCTTGCATCCAAATGGTTTTGCGGTCGCATCTTACCGCCCATCAACGATCATTACGGGAGGTTCCTCTTGAGAAAGTTTGCTTTTGTAGCGACTCTTTTCGCGGTTTTTGTCCTAGCCAGTCTAGCTTCTGCCCAGCAAGCCGACTTCTTTTTGGGCGGCGGCACACTCCTGTCGTCCTCTTCCAATTCTTCTTCCAATTCCAACGGCTTCCCGTCGGAAAAAGGCGGCCTTTATCTCAACCTCGGCGGCGACGTGGTCTTCTTCAAACACGTCGGCCTTAACGTCGAAACTGCCTGGAGGGCTAGTCAGGGCGTCTACTTCAGCGGCGTAGAAAACTTCCGCCCGATTCTGACCGATTTCAACCTGCTCTACCAGCCGCACCTTAGTAGCAAAGTTGGCTTCGATCTGATGGCCGGCATCGGCGCGGGCGACACGCGGTTCTACGCCCCTGGTCCCTCCTGCAGTGGTTGTGTCAACTACGTCAGCACCGATCACTTCATGGAGCACCTCGGCGGCGGCATCCGCTACTACGTTTGGCAACGTGTCTTTGTTCGCCCGGAAATTCACTACTATCACATCCAAAGCAACAACAGCCTCAATAACAATGGAGCCTTTAACTCCAACAACGTGTACCGTGTAGGAGCCTCGATCGGGTACACCCTTGGCGGCTCCCAATAGGACACTTGAGTTCGTGGGCGGTCGCGGCTTACTCACGGGACAGCCGTTCCGGACCGCCCCTCTTTTCTGCCAGCCCGGCCCTTCGCGGCTGTCCCGAGAGCACCACTAATCTGGCGGCCACATCCCAGAAAATTTTAACGACCTGATAAGGGGGCTGTATTTGAGAAAGTTCGCTCTCATCCCATCCACGTGTGCGGTGCTTCTCTGTACCGCGCTCGCCTCCGCCCAGCAGGTTGATGTCGCCGTTGGTGATAGCATTGTTTTGTCCACTAAGAACCCCAACGCTTCCGAGGCTTTCTTGCCTCCTGCAGAGAAGGGCGGGCTCTATCCCAGCTTCAGCTTCGATCGTATTTTCAAGAACCACTACGGTTACGGCGCAGAACTTGCCACCAGTTACAAGCAGGAAACGTACAACAGCTTCCAGGGATATCGGCCAATATTTTATGATGTCAACGCGCTATTTGCGCCCCATATACGCAACCGAACCGACGTTGATTTGATGGCCGGGGTCGGCGGCGAGCGGGTCCTCTTTTATAGTCCCTCCGGCAGTTGCAATTTCTCCGTAGGTTGCACCACCCACCTTGACGCTAATCATCTTCTCTTTCATGTTGGCGCCGACGTCCGCTACAGAGTGTGGAAACACTTCTTCGTCCGCCCCGAGGCTCACCTGTACCACATCGTGAACAATGCCGAATTTCACTCCGATAATGTGCTCCGTCTGGGCGGATCAATCGGCTACACCTTCGGTCTCAAATAGACGTCTTAAGCGGCCCGCAGCATGCCGGCCAGAAAAAAGGGCAGCGTCCTGCGACGCTGCCCTGCATTTTTCCGGATCTGTTAGGTTTACTTCTGGATTACCTCTCCTGCTCGCAGATCTCGGCTTCGTGGATCGCCTGATTCAGATGTTCGATCGCCTTGACGCGATGGCCGTGGAAATCATGCTCTGCGGTCTCCAGGTGATGTTTGGCATTCCGCATGGCTTCGAGCGCCTCCGTGATGTGGGGATGGGGCTCTGGCGTGGCTGCCGCCGGTGTGGCCGGAATCGCAGCCGCTGCTGGAACAGGCGCCGCCGGCGCTTTGGGTCCGGCTGCCGCCGCCGTGAAGGCCAGCGCAAACAGAAGTGTTGCCATGATGAGCAAAGTCAACAACCCGATTTTTTTCAAGTGTTCCTCCTCGTCCGAATTCCGGCTCGGACGCAACCGTTGTAATTTCGACCGCAACAGTAATTGATCACTGCTTCAGAGGAGCCTGCAATACCCGCACAGTATAGCTGCATATTCCCGCTCTGCGCGTGCAACGGTTTACTCTTCGGATGCTCGATTCTCCAGGCGTCGGCTTCTCCACCACACGAACGCCGCTACGAGCAACAATAAAATCCCGACTGCAATATCAAACCTCTTTACCTCCCGCGCCAAGCCTTCCCAGTGCTGGCCGAAGACGTACCCGGCAGTGGAAATCACCGTCACCCACAGTGCGGCGCCGAGAAAGTTGAAGACCATGAACTTCCGCCACGGCATCCGCAGGACCCCTGCCATAGGCCCGGCGATGATGCGCATGCCGAAGACAAAACGAGCAAAGAAGATGGTGGCCGCACCATAACGCGCAAACAGTTTTTCCCCGCGCTCCAGAGTGCTGGACTGAATCTTGAACAGCGCTTGATAGCGCACCAGCAGCGGACGGCCGCCATAGTAACCAAGAGCAAAACCTAGATTGTCGCCCAGTGTCGCCGCGATCGTCGCGACCAAGACGATCCAGTGGAGTTGCAGATCCCGCTCGGAGTAGGCCAGGAAACAAGCGATCAACAAAACCGTTTCGCCCGGCACCGGCACCCCTGCATTTTCCGCGAGAAGCGCGGCGCCCACGGCCCAGTATCCGTAATGCACCACCGCATGGAGCAGCAGGTCGAGAATCGAGTGGGTCATAACGCTCACGCAGCAACAGCCGCCCTTCGACTCGGCTCAGGGCAGGCTCTCGGCTGTCGAGTCCGGGTGCAGCCGCTCAAGGACTTTAGACCGAGTCTTCCGGGCGTATCAAAAAGTTGATAAGCTCCCGGTTGAACTCTTGCGGACACTCTTCGTACGGCAGGTGTCCGACTCCAGGAAACACAACTGTTTGGACATTGACAAAATGCCGCGCCAACTGATCCATGGATGAAACGTACACCGCCGGATCCTTGCCTCCCCACATCAGGAGTGTCGGAATCGGCGCCAGCTTTGGCAATAGCGCCTGCAGTTCCCGCAGATCGCCCCTCCATGTGCGTACAATGCTCAGGGCATGCTCGTAGAATCCGGCATTGGCCATAGGCGCTTTGTAACCTTCCAGGCTTCCGGGTGGAATGCTATTGCGCTCCGCATACAGGCGCGCGTGGAAGTAAGGAAAGAGAAACGGCATGCACGCGATCCCCGAACGGAACAACCACGCACCGAAGCGGGTAGCGAAGAAAGACGCCCGCCACCTGCCGTGCGAAGAGTACGGATTGACCGGACACACAAGTACCAACCGCCGCAGCCGGGCCTTGCAACCGGTACTCACACATTCCGCGGCCACCGCCATCGCCACCGCCCCGCCCCGTGAAGTGCCCAACAGGTCGAAGGACGAGAGTCCCAGATTTTCAGCAAATCTTAGAACCCGCCTTGCGGTGGCTCGCATGGAGTGATCGATATCGCGCGGCCGGTCGGAAAAACCCGCACCCAGCAAATCCGGCGCATAGACGGTTGCATAGGGAGCCAGCGACTGCAGCGTGAATCGCCAGGAAAAAGAGTATGCCAGCAGACCATGCAACAAAATCAGAGGCGGGCCAGAGCCTGCACGCAGATAGCGCATGCGAGCGCCATCGAAATCCATCCAGCATTCTTGAGCCGCGTCGCACAAAGTTGAAGCGGAGTGTGCCCCTGTCTCCTCGACTTCCGCCATCTCAAAAACTTTCTCGCCGCAAGGACAACTCTTTCCTCCCTGCTGGAGTCTACTTAAGGGAACGCCTCTGTCGCTTCACTCTGGGGAGCTTCGGCTCCCCGTTTTTTCTGGAGTTCGCGATTTTCCGGCACCCTACCGCGCAGGGTATGGCCTTGCAAGCATGATAGCTTAACTGCTTCCAACGACCGCGCTGACCTATGGCGAATGGCAGCAAGATGAGGCCTTCAGATCTCGGGAGACATAGAATGTCGGCGGGTATCCGGCTCCGAAGGAGTCGGGCGGTGACGATTCGCACGATCACAGGCGTGTGACCATTCGCAAGGTCACGATCGATATTTTGCCCGGCAACACCTCGATTAATTCATCTCAACCCTAAGAAAACAAACATTTTACAGAATCCATACCGAAAAATGACACAAGTAAATCCAACGGCGCCCCTCCAGCGAATGTCGCCGTTTCCAGGTTCCGTGTAAAATCGGGCACCGCCTTGAAAGCAGGTCAGGGCAGCAACCTCGTCAGGAGAGAACAATCATGAAATTGCACGTGGTGGGAGTGTTGTTTCTCGTGAGTTGCATCGCAGCCAGTGCCGCAGACCGGAAGTTCATCGTAAATCCGCGAGCGGCTGATATAAAGGCGTTGCCGTTCAGCGATGGCGTGCTCGTCGGCAACACTCTTTACATCGCCGGCCACATTGGCTTGGACGCTAAGACTGGGATGCCGCTCGCCGGTGCCGAGGACGAAGCTCGCATGGCGATGGACGGGATCAAACAGACGGTAGAGTCTGCCGGATTGACCATGGACGACGTAGTCTCGATTCAGGTCTTCTGCACCGACCTGAAGCTTTATGAGACCTTCAACAAGGTTTACAAAACCTACTTCCACGGCGATTATCCAGCGCGTGCATTCGTGGGCGCAGCCGCCTTGCTGCGCGGCGGCAGGTTTGAGGTGACCGGGATTGCAGTAAAAAGGTCGCAGTAATGCACCGCGATTCTGATTCGTTTTTTGTTCGCCGCTTCCACATCTTTGTGGTAAATGTATAGATCATGCGGAAGGCGGTGAACCATCTTAAAAAGTCCGACCCGGTGCTGCGCGCCATCATCGAGCGCGTAGGCCCCTGCCGCATGGAGTTTGGTGCGCCGGAGTTCAGCAGCCTGGCCGAAGCGATTGTCTACCAGCAACTGAACGGCAAAGCGGCGGTGACCATCTTCAATCGCTTCGCGGCGCTTGCCGGAGAGCCGCTCACTCCCGAAGGCATTCTCAAACTGAGCGATGCGCAACTGCGCAGCGTCGGGCTCTCGAAGCAGAAGTCCGCATATCTGAAAGATCTGGCCGCGAAGACAGCTTCCGGATTGCTCGACTTTGCCCGACTTCCCGACCTAACCGACGAAGAAGTCATCCAGCATCTCACCCAGGTAAAGGGCATCGGCGTGTGGACCGCCCACATGTTTCTGATGTTTTCCTTGCGCCGTCCGAATGTTCTGCCCACCGGCGACTATGGCGTCCAGGTGGCCATGCGCAAGCACTACAAGAAACGCAAACTTCCCAAGCCAAAAGATATGGAGAAAATCGCGAAAGCCTGGGCTCCCTACCGCAGCGTGGCTTGCTGGTATATGTGGCGGAGCCTGGACATCAAGACCCTTTAACCCTAGCCCCGCCGGAGGATTTCCAGATGTGGTTAAATGGATTGCGATGGCTGATAGCAAAATCCGCGTGCTGGTGGCGAAGCCTGGACTCGACGGGCATGATCGCGGCGCCAAGGTAATTGCCCGGGCGCTGCGCGATGCGGGCATGGAGGTAATTTATACCGGCTTGCGGCAGACGCCGGAGATGATCGTCACCGCGGCGCTGCAGGAAGATGTGCAGGTGATCGGGCTGTCGATTCTTTCCGGCGCGCACAATGCTATCGTGCCGCGCGTGATGGACCTGCTCAAGCAGAACAAGATGGACGATGTGATGGTAGTGGTGGGCGGCATCATCCCGAACCAGGATATTGAGGGACTGAAGAAGATTGGCGTGGCCGCAATTTTCCAGCCGGGCACCGCGATGGATGACATCGTTCAGTTCATTCGCACGCACGTAAAGGGGGCCGGCGTGCCGGCGGCGGGTTAATGTCTGAAATCAACGCCTCCCGCGCCCGGGAGATCGTCGCGAAAACTGTAGGCCCCGCACCCTGGTATTGGAAGACTTTTCCTGTTCTGCGATCACCCGCCAGAGAGCCTTTCGTCTGGACTCATCATGGCGATCAGGGGCCGATCGCTCACCTGGTTACCCTTGGCCTTGAGCAGGAACTGGACAAAGCTCGCCTCGCCCTCAATACTTACTGCCGTCCGTTTCTCGTGCCGCCGGCTTCTCTTGGCATCTGGTGCCCGGAGGGGCGCAACCTTCGACTCACCTGCTTTGATCCGGACCAACTGAAGGCGTTTGATCTGGCGGAGGTCGCAGGCTGGTTCAAACCATCGTCGGACAGAATTTATTCGACAATACCTCCGATGGCTGATTTCGAAGTGCCGCTCACGTTAGTCCCCGGCGTGCACAAAATCGAAGCCCCGGCAGAGCTCGCCACAGTTGACGAGTTGATCGTCCCAACCAGCTACAAGGCGATGTCGAACGACGATCCGGCATTTGCGCTCTTCGTTTTCTATCCCCGGGCTGGACTGGTTGAAGTTCTACCGCAGAAGTGGTTTACCTCGGCCCAGTATCGCGTGGGACAGCAGTGGATCACGCGCGCCGCCCGCGATCCTGAATCGCACCGGATCGTCGGCGAGTGTTTTGGCGCAGGGACGTTTCTGCTCGAGGAAGACGGCTGCCGGCTGGCAGAGTGGATGGAAAGAAGCTCCTAGATTGAGGCCCCTGCGGCGCCATCGCGACTCACACCGAACTCTGCCTCGACAGAACGCCTAGTCGGACAGCGGAAAACAGTATCTCGGCGGGGCTGCATTGCGCGGCTCCGCCTGCGTGGTATACCGTAAACAGTCCGCTTTTCGTTTTTTCGACCATGGCTGACCGCAACGAAACTGTTAGTGCGAGCTCTTCCCCACCGGCAAACGTGCTGAGCACGAAAATCGATCCTACTTCCGCGCGCTACGAAGCCAATATGCGTTTTCTGGCTGACCTGATGTCGGAAGTGCGCAATGAAGGAGAAAAGATTTGCGAGGGGGGAGGCATCAAGGCCATCGAGAGCCAGCATGCCAAAGGGCGATTGACGGCACGCGAGCGCATTGCGCTTCTAGCCGATCCCGAAACGTTTTTCGAATTGGGTCTTTATACGGCGCACGGAATGTACGAAGAGTGGGGCGGCGCACCCGCGGCAGGCGTGATCACCGGCCTGGCACGCGTTGAGAGCCGCATGGTCATGATCATCGCCAACGATGCCACCGTTAAGGCGGGCGCGTTTTTTCCCATGACTGCGAAGAAGGTGATACGGGCGCAGAACATCGCCCTCGAAAACCGCATTCCGACCATTTACCTGGTAGATTCGGCCGGCGTGTTTTTGCCGCTGCAGGAAGACGTGTTTCCGGATACCGACGATTTCGGGCGCGTGTTTCGCAACAACGCAGTGATGTCGGCAAAGGGCATCCCGCAGATTGCCGCGATCATGGGTATGTGCGTGGCGGGCGGCGGCTATCTGCCGGTCATGTGCGATCACGTGCTGATGACCGACGGTAGTGGGCTATTTCTCGCGGGGCCGGCGCTGGTGCAGGCCGCGATCGGGCAGAAAGTTTCGTCGGAGGAGTTGGGCGGCGCGGCCATGCACTCGGCCATCAGCGGCACAGTCGATTTCCGCGAGTCCGACGACGAGGCTTGCATCGCGCGCATCCGCTCGATTGTGGAGAAGTGGGGATATCGGCGGCTTTCTCCCTGGGACCGCAAGAAACCGGTTGAGCCCGGACTGGCTGCGGAAGAAATCTACGGAATCTACGACTCGTCGCCGGCGCGGCCCTATGACATGAAGGAAGTTCTGGCTCGCGTGCTCGATGGCAGCCGCTTTGACGAATACAAGGCGGAGTATGGAAAAACTCTCATCTGCGGATACGCCCGCATTGGCGGCTTTGCAGTAGGAATCGTGGCCAATCAGAAACTGCACGCGCAGCAGACCGATCATGAAGGGCAGAAGCGAGTCGAGTTCGGAGGCGTGATCTACACAGAGTCGGCGGAGAAGGCAGCGCGTTTCATCATGGACTGCAATCAGAATCTGATCCCACTGATTTTCTTTCACGATGTAAATGGATTCATGGTGGGGCGCGACGCAGAGTGGAGCGGCATCATCAAAGCAGGAGCGAAGATGGTGAATGCGGTTTCCAATTCGGTGGTGCCGAAAATTACGGTGATCGTCGGGGGATCATTCGGCGCGGGGCATTACGCGATGTGCGGGAAGGCCTACGATCCGCGCTTTGTTTTTGCCTGGCCGACGGCGCGCTACGCGGTGATGAGCGGAGATTCGGCTGCCAGTACGCTGGTCGAAATTAAAGTCAAGCAACTGGAACGCGGCGGCAAGAAGTTGAGCGCGGAGGAGCGCAAAGAACTGTATGAGTCGGTGAAGCGCACTTACGATGAGCAGACCGATCCGCGTTACGGAGCGGCGCGGTTGTGGATCGACAAGATCATCGATCCCATCGAAACCCGGGAGGCAATCACGCAAGCGCTCGAGGCGGCAGCGCTCAATCCGGACGTGGCAGAGTTCAAGGTGGGAGTGCTGCAGACGTGATTCATCTCCATAAACGTACCCAAAACCTTGGAATTATCCTCGCCGTCTGCGGATTATTCTTGTTAGCGGTCGGGTACTCAGATGATCGCCGCCTCGAGCAAGAGCGGGCACAGATGCGAAACACATATGAAATGTTGGTTCGTTCCGATCTCTATGCGCCGCGAACATCGCGTCTGTTTAAAACTGCTTTTCTTGTCTTTGGAGTCACAGGTTTCGCAACACTAGGATCAGGGACCATTGACCGGCGTGAGTTCCCCCGCAAGAAATGAGTCGTGTTTTAGGATCGCACTTAATTAGAAGGTAGAGGCCAATGCCAGCAAACGACTCCGTCGATTTGATCGAGTGTCCACGAGATGCCTGGCAAGGGCTGCAGGGATTGATTCCTGCTGGGTTAAAGGCTGACTATCTCAAGGCGTTGATCAGCGTGGGGTTTAAACATATCGATGCGGTATCGTTCGTTTCTCCGAAGGCGGTGCCGCAAATGGCGGACTCGGAAGAAGTTCTGAAAGAACTCGATCCCCCAGACGACGTAGAAATTATTGGCGTCGTTGTCAACGAAAAGGGCGCGCAGCGCGCAATTGAAACGAAGGCAGTGTCGACGCTGGGATTTCCTTATTCGATTTCGGAAACGTTCCTGCGTAAGAATCAGAACCAGTCGCCAGAAGAGGCACTTGAAGAATTGGAAAAAATTCAGAACAAGGCCGATGATGCGGCTCTCGATGTCGTGGTTTATATCTCGATGGCTTTCGGAAATCCTTATGGAGACGTGTGGAATCCGGAAGAAGTGATCGAAGCCATTTCTCTGATGGAAGTTGATAATTTGCGGATGATCTCGCTGGCGGACACGGTGGGGGTGGCTAGCGCGCAGCAGATCAGCGAAGTCGTGGGCGCGGTGATGGCGAAATATGGCTATCTAGAGATTGGGGTGCATCTGCACAGTCGTCCCGAACAGGCGGCGGAAAAAATTCTGGCCGCGTACGACGCTGGCTGCCGCCGCTTTGACTCGTCACTGGGAGGGCTGGGCGGATGTCCTTTTGCGCAGGACGTTCTGGTTGGTAACATCCCGACGGAGGGAGTGATCGAGACGCTGACCCAGCGCGGGGCGGAGCTGCCACAATTGAAACCATTGGATTCTTTGTTGAAAGCGACAGCAGGAATCGCTGCAAGGTTTTCCAGTTCCCACGCCGCAGATTAATGCGCCACGGATCTCACGGATAGACGAATCGGATTGTTTCTTAATCGGGTGGAAATCCGCGAGATCGGTGGCGGGTTTTGGCTATGATCTACACGACAATACAACTCGCACACGACGGTGGCGTGGCGACGATCACGCTGAACCGTCCCGAGAAACGCAACGCGATCAGCTTCGAACTGATTGATGACCTGCTGCGGGCGCTGGACGAGGTTTCAAAGTCAGAGTCGATGGTCCTGATCGTGACCGGAGCGGGCAAGGCTTTTTGTTCCGGGATGGATTTGGACAATCTGAAGTCACTGTTGGGCCGTTCACCGAAGCAGAATCTGCAGGACTCGCAGAAGATGGTCCAACTGTTCCGCTCGCTGTATGAATTCCCCAAGGTGACGATTGCCGCAGTGAATGGGGCGGCCATTGCGGGTGGCACTGGATTGGCGCTGTTGTGTGACTTCACTCTGGCGGTTCCAGATGCCAAGTTTGGCTACACCGAAGTTCGCATCGGTTTTGTGCCCGCGATCGTTTCGACATTTCTATTACGACAGGTCGGCGAAAAGCAGGCTCGCGATCTTCTACTTACCGGCAGGATCTTCGACGCGGAGGAGGCGGCGCGCATGGGCCTTGTCAGTGAAATCGTGTCCACGGAGAATTTGATGACGCGAGCTCGCGAACTGGCCGCGCTGTTGATGGAGAACAGTCCGGCATCGTTGCGCGCGACCAAACAGTTGCTCACCGATCACGCTCGCGCGGAGCTTGACATTCAGATTGAATCCGCCGTGCGCGAGAACGCCGCCATCCGCACCACTGCGGACTTCCGCGAAGGCATTTCGTCATTCCTGGAGAAACGCAAGCCGATGTGGACAGGGAAATGAGGTCCAACGGTCAGCACGCGTTCCATGAAACCCGGCTGCGTGTGCGCTACGCTGAGACCGACCAGATGGGCGTCGTCTACCACTCGAATCACCTGATCTGGTTCGAGGTGGGCCGCGTCGAGCTAATGCGAGAGATGGGCTTTTCCTATCGCGACATGGAGCGCGACGAAGGGCGATTCATTGCCGTGGCCGATGTGAAATGCCGCTACCGTGCTCCCATTTACTACGATGAAGAAGTCGTGGTGCGGACGCGGCTGAAGAACGTGCGCGAGTCTGTCGTGGTATTCAACTACGAACTGGTGCGAGCAGATAACCGGGCCCTTCTGGCGGAAGGCGAGACCACTCACATCGTCACCGATTCGAAGATGAAAGTAGCTCCGTTGCCGGAGAAATATCTGGCAGCGTTTCGCGAGGCAATGGCGAAGTAGGCTGCGGCGGTCCAAAAGATGCTTTGTATTCCGAACCGGCGAAGCCGGAGAGGAATCTGCTGTTTGCCGGCGCCGGCAGCAAGCAGATTCCTCGCGGGTATTCGCCCTCTCGGAATGACAACGCTGGTGAAGCGACGGATTTGATATCGATGAGGAAAGGCCTGCTTGAACGCACTGCACATCACCGGAAACGATCTTACGCTGGAGGCGGTGCACGAAGTCGCGAGTATGGAAACGCGGCGAGCTGCTCTGCTTGCCCCAGACGCACGGCACGTCGTCAACCAAGCCCGCGTGATAGTCGACGACATTGTCGCCAGCAACAAAGTCGCCTACGCGATTACAACCGGGGTTGGTCAACTGAGCGATGTCCGCATCGCCGGCGAACAGATTCGCGAACTGCAGGTCAATCTGGTACGCTCCCACGCAGTGGGGGTTGGCGAGCCGCTGTCGGTCGGGGAAACCCGCGCCATGATGTTGTTAAGGGCAAATTCGCTGGCGAAGGGGCATTCCGGCGTGCGGGCCATTGTCATCGACACGCTCTGCGAGATGCTCAACCGCGGCGTCACACCGGTGGTGCCGTCGCAGGGCAGTGTCGGGGCGAGCGGGGATCTGGCGCCCTTGGCCCATCTCGCTCTGGCGCTGATCGGCGAAGGCGAATGCGTCGACGAAAGGAACATCCGCGTTCCAAGTGCCGAAGCTTTGAAGCGAGGGCAGATCAAGCCGCTAGTGCTTGAGGCCAAGGAAACAATCTCGCTCATCAATGGGACGCAGGCGATGTTGGCGATAGGGACTCTGTCGCTGCTCCAGGCAGAAACGCTTGTCGATACCGCCGACGTGCTCGGCGGACTATGTTGCGACGCGCTCAAGGGAACCGATACGGCTTTTGACGAACGCATTCATAAAGCGCGTCCGCACGCAGGTCAGATGAAGACTGCGGCCAACCTGCGTCGCATGCTGGAAGGCAGTCAGCTTCGCGAATCGCATCGCGACTGCGGCCGCGTGCAGGATGCCTACTCGTTGCGCTGCATCCCGCAGGTTCACGGCGCGGTGCGCGACACGCTCGCACATTGCCGCCAGGTATTTGAAACGGAGGCGAACTCCGCGGTAGATAATCCCTTGGTCTTCCTCACCGATGCCAGGAACTCCAAAGGGGACGTGATCTCCGGCGGAAACTTTCATGGCGAACCGCTGGCGTTTGCGTTGGATTTCTTGGCGATCGCGTTGAGCGCGCTGGCCGGCATCAGCGAGCGGCGCATCGAACGTCTGGTCAATCCCGCGCTCAGCGAGGGTTTGCCGCCATTTCTTGCGCCCGGAGCCGGGTTGAATTCCGGCTTCATGATGCCGCAAGTCGTGGCCGCGGCGCTGGTCAGCGAGAACAAAGTGTTCGCGCATCCCGCGTCCGTTGATTCGATCACGACCTCAGGCAATAAAGAAGACTACGTGTCCATGGGCATGACGGCCGCGACCAAACTGAAGCGCGTTGTGGACAACACGCGGAACGTGCTGGCGATCGAGGCCATGGCAGTGGCTCAGGCGCTGGATTTTCTGGCTCCGTTGAAAACGTCGAAGCGCGGCCAGGCGGCGCATTCCGCGATCCGCTCGGTTTGTCCCACGATGGAAAAAGATCGGGTGATGTACGGCGATTTCGCGCGCATTGCGGCGCTCATTTCGAGGGGCAAGGTGGCAGAAGCACTGCGCTAGAAACTTCAGACTCACCCCAGGAATCTAGGAATGAAGACTCTTACGGAATATCTGAAGTTTCATACCAAGACGCACCGGGCCTACGTGCACATCACGCCGCAGGTGGAACAGATCGTCGGCACGAGCGGGGTGAAGGAGGGCATGGTTCTAATTTCGGCCATGCACATCACTGCGGGCGTGTATGTCAACGACAATGAAAGCGGTCTGATCGAAGACATCGATCAGTGGCTGGAACATCTGGCGCCTTTTCGCAAGGGCTACAAACATCACGAAACCGGAGAGGACAATGGCGACTCGCACCTAAAGGCGCTGCTGATCCATCATGAGGTCATTGTGCCAATTACCGGGGGCAAACTCGATCTGGGGACGTGGCAGCGGATTTTCTACGCGGAGTTCGACGGGCAGCGTGATAAAAGGGTCGTCGTGAAAGTGATGGGGGAGTGACGGCATGTCGGAAGAACTGAACGAACTCCAGGAAAACGCAGAGCATGCAAAGCACGATCCCAGCCTGGCGCCGATCTCAGTGACCATGGCGGTGTTGGCCGTGCTTGTGGCCGTGGTGACGCTGCTCGGACATCGCGCTCACACGGAAGAGGTCGTGCTGCAGGCGAAGTCCTCCGATCAGTGGGCTTTTTATCAGGCTAAGAACATTCGGCGGCACACGGACGAGCTTTTTGTCGACTTGACTTCGGTAGAAGCGACGACGGACGCTGCCGGTCTCGCCAGGTTGCGTGAGAAATATTCGGGGGAAGCGGCTCGCTACAAGGAAGAACAAAAGGGAATCGAAGAAAAAGCCAACGAGATGGAAGCGGAGGTGGGCCACGAAAGAAACCGGGCCGACAGATTTGATCTGGCTGAAGTTTTCCTGGAAGTGGGATTAGTGATTACTTCGATCACCCTGCTTTCAGGCAGAAGAATCTTCTGGTACCTGGGGATGTTGCTCGGAGTTGTAGGAATCGTAGTCGCAGGTACAGCATTCTTTGTGCACTGAAAAACTTACGCCGCTTTCCGTTTCTTTCCCAACAGTTTCTTCAAGACGCGGATGCCTTTGTCGATGTGCTTCTCTTCCATCAGGAATGGCGGCAGGAAGCGGACCACTGTGTCCTGCGTGCTGTTGAACAAAACGCCCTCGGCCAGCGCGGCATCCACGATGGGACGCGCGGGAATTTCTAGCTGAATTCCCTGAATAAAGCCGCGCCCACGAACCGCAATTGCCGCCGCGCGCTTCTCCACCAATCCCTCTAGCTGCTGCTGCAAATAGGCACCCACTTTGCTGACGTTCTCCAACAACTTCTCTTCCTCCACGATGGCCAGGAATTCCAGCGCGACGCGGCAGGCCAGCGGGCCTCCGCCAAAAGTCGTGCCATGCTGTCCCGGCGATATTGCATTCGCAAATTCTTCCTTCGCGATGAATGCGCCGAGCGGGAGTCCGGCGGCGATGGGCTTGGCAATCGCCACAATGTCCGGGGTCACGCCGAAACTCTGGAAGGCAAAAATCGTTCCCGTCCGCCCCAGTCCGCACTGAATTTCGTCGAAGATCAGCGCCACGTGGTGACGGTCGGCGAGTGCGCGACACTCGCGCAGGAACTCCACCGAACATTCATAGATTCCGCCTTCACCAAAAATCGGCTCGAGCACAATAGCGCAGGTATTGTCGCTTACGGCAGCCCGCAGCATTTCCAGATCGTTTTGTTTGACGAACGTGACATCTTCGAGCAGCGGCTCGAATCCATGGCGGTGCTTGGCCTGCCCTGTCAGTGACAACGCTCCGAATGTGCGGCCATGATAGGACCCTTCCAGCGCCACCAACCGGCTCTTCCCTTCGCCGCCGGCGCGATGTCCCGCCAGCCGGGCCAGTTTGATGGAACCTTCGATCGCTTCGGTCCCACTGTTGGAGAAAAACGCCCGGTTCAATCCCGAAAGCGCACACAGCTTCTCCGCTAGCAACCCCTGGTATTGGTGATAGTAAAGATTGGAAACATGCACCAGCTTCGCCGCCTGCTCGCGAATCGCCTTCACGATCCGGGGATGGGCGTGCCCCAGTGCATTGACTCCAAGCCCAGAAACAAAATCCAGATAGCGCTTGTCATCGATGTCGTAGAGAAACACGCCCTTGCCGCGGGTGAGCACAACGGGATATCGGTTATAGGTCTGGAGTAAAAACTGGCGCTCGCGTTCTGCGATCTGTTCGAAGGTTTCCATATGAAGATTCGATTTTACCGGAAGGAACAGCTTGCAGTGGGCAAAGCTAAAGAGAATTTGAGTGATAAGAGAATTTATACTCTGCGACGAATTTCCTGAAGGAGAGAGAATACGTTGCGGGAGCTCAGCTACACCGAGAGCAAGAATTGCGGTCCGCCGTTACGGCTCAGCTCACTTTCGTGGAGCGGCGCCACTTGGCGTGCAGCCAGATGAGAATTCCCAACGCGGCAACTTCCATCGGTCCCTGGCGAACAAGATCGAAGCTCCAGACACCCGCGAAGTTCTGGGTCGCGATATAGACCCCCCACACTATCCCGCCCGCGGCGATCAAGCTTCCGAAGCGCTCTTGGGTAGAGATGCTGATAAGAGGCGTCCCTCCGCCCTGGCCCTTCACTTTGTGGGCGGGCTTGGGCACAGGCGCGTAGACCGGCTTCTGCGGCAAGTCAAGATAGGCTTCGCGTCCGCGGTCCCAGCCCACATCCCCAGATTGATGATTTTTGGTCACTGTACACACAATGACACGAGAGTGTCTTGGCCGCACGTTACTGAAGTGTGGCGTAAGCGTCGGCCTGCCGATCCTTTCTTGCCAGAGCTTAAGGTAATTCAACCGTTTCAATACAATGGCGCTTGTCCCTCGGGTCGCGTCTTCCACCGGCGATGCACCCACAGCCACTGGTCGGGATACTTCCGCACGTAATCTTCAATTACCTGCGTGAACCGCTGCGTATTCGCGGCGATGTCAGCCTCCAAATCGCCGGTACGAATCAATTCGAGCGCGGGATCGAATCGCAGCCGGTACTTATGCAACGCTGGGTCCCAAATCGTGAATCCCGGAACTACCGCCGCGTCCGTGCGCAGAGCGATGCGGGCCAAGCCACTGGCGGTACAAGCGGAAATGCCAAAGAAATCCACGAAGATTCCCTGCGGCGGCGTCATGTTCGTATCCATCAGAATACCGACGGTTTCCCCAGCCCTCATCGCCGCCAACAGGCCACGCACGAAATCGTCCTTGGCCACGGTCTTGTTGCCGTGCATCGTGCGATAGCGCTGCAGCAGCCGGTCGAGATACTGATTGTCCATGGGGCGCATGACGATGTGCAGCCAGTGTCCATGCAGGGAGTGAGCGAAGGCGGAGAGCTCCCATCCGCCGAAATGCGCGGTTAGAAACAGGACTCCCTTTTTTTGGGCATAGGCGCGCTCGTAATTCTCCAACGCGTCGTATACCACGACCTCGTCGATATTCTCCGGCGTATATTTGGGAAACTGGCAGAGTTCGGCGAGTTGCCGGCCCAGTGAAGTGAAAACACCTCGCAATATGCGCCTACGCTCGGCCACATTCTTGTCCGGAAATACCATTTCGAGATTGCGCATTCCGACCTGGCGCAAACGGAAGTGCAGCAGATAAACAACTTGGGCAAGGCCAATGGCGAAAGCGCGGGAAAGCGGGCGCGGCATCGCGCCCAGGATCTTGATGAACGGCCATGCTGCCGCGTATTCAAGTTTTCGCCGCATTCGGAAAGCGTGACCCTATCACTCGAAAAAATTGCTTGTCAAACTCTGAAAGGAAAATGGACCATCGAACCTTGAGACGCTGCTCATCCGGCGACAGCCGCCAAACTTGCCCTGAGCGAAGCCGAGGAGCGCTCCGGGTCGAGGGAAGCTCGACAGCCGCTCTAACCACCGAGCAGTTCGGAGTCGTGTTTCTCAAACACCGCTCGCATGCCGGCCGGCGACCGGTCCTTCATGGCGTGGATATCCTGGATCAGCGAAAAGGTATTGGAGGTCATTACCAGCAGATATCGGACCAGCCCGGTGCCCGGGTTCCAATAGGTGTGTGGCGTACCATGCGGCACAAAAACCGCGGAACCGGCGCGCACCTCGACTACATCATCCCCCACCTGAACACACAAGCTGCCTTCGAGCACATACCAGGCTTCGTCATCGTTGCGGTGAAGGTGAAGTGGAGCAATCCAGCGAGGCGGCCCAGGTTGCGCGCCAACATCCTTCCACTCCGCGATCACGAAGCTCGCGCCGATCGAACCGACCAAATTTCCGGACAGCGGAGGAGCAATGCGATGAGAATTCATGTTCCTCACCCTGTCTGACGGCCCGGCCTACTTCGCAGCTTCCTGTGCCCACTGGGCCAAGGTAGTCAGAAAAGGATTCGCGGCGGGCGGAGGATCAATCTCGCCGGTTAATGCCGCTTTGAAAGTCACCATGTGCCCATAGAACTCTCGTGTGCTGTCCTTGTCCTGCTTCAAGACTGCGCCATTTAGACTCACGCCGGCAAAAATTCCGCGGGCTCGAGAATAGGTCAAAACCTGAGCGCGCATCTTCCAATCCGTATTGCCTTCGGCGTGACGGCCAACCGGGCCCGCAGCCACCGACGCGTCGGCCCCCAGAGCAAACTTGCTGGACAGCAGATGCTGCATGCCATCGTTGTTCATAATCAGCATGACCAAATCCACCGCCTGGCCGCCGATCTGAAAGCCGACGCTGCCGCCCTCGGTGATAAAAAACGCCGGTGCACTCCAACCTTTCGTGGTGCGGCAACTGGCCAACCCGCGGCCATACTTCGCGCCTACGATGAATCCGCCTTTCAGCATCGACGGAACCACGGCCACGCACTCGGCTTTGCCGAGAATCTCCCGGGGAATGCCAGAGTCGGGGGCACCCTGTATTTCATTCAGCACATCCGCGGCCGCTTGCACCCGATCAGTAGCCTTCGATTCTCTGGCCTGATTATCCGCTGCAAAGGCACCGCTACAAAAGGACGCAAACAGGGTCAACAGAATAAGATTTTTCATCATGCCTCGCCACAAGGATTTCACTATCCACTGGTGGTTTGATTGTAAATGAAGTCTGGTTCATGAGGACGAAGGCAGAGCGAGTGGTTCCGGCAGGCGGGCGTTCAGCAGGTTCAGCCTAAAGAGGGATTCGATGGGGAAAAAATGCGGGGTTGAAAGTAGTGACCCTAATCGCCACTCTCAACCCCGTCTCCCAGGTTCTGTGGTAGGTGAAGCTAGTATGGGGCAGGCACGAGAGCCCCGCAAGATTACGAAGGTAAGTGTCCCCAAGGAACGGATGCTCCTACCGCAACTCACCGAGCAAGAACGCCTTCGTTTCCAAGCCAGAAGCAAGGAGCTATTATCTAGAAGCTGTTCTCACTTCGCGGTAACCAGCGAATGCGTAATCGCATGTACGGATAACGCGATGCGGTTCTGCACCCCGACCTTGCGCATCAATTTCGCCACATGTGCCTTCACCGTGCGCTCTTCGATTCCTAGTTGACCGCCAATTTCTTTGTTGGAGCGGCCGGCCACGAGCATTTCCAGTACTTCTTTCTCGCGGTCGGTGAAGGTGACACGGCCGGCTGGGAAAATGCGCCCCGGAGCCGAAGACACGCGTTCAATGAACATGGACAATACTTTGCGGGGAGCCCAAACCGAGCCCTGATTTACAATGCGAATCGCCTGCGCGAACTCCGCAGGCGTAGCGGCCTCGTCGACATAACCTTTGGCGCCAGACGCAATCGCTTTTAGTATGGTTTCCTCGTCAATTCCGGAACCGGTTACGATGATCCGCAAATCGGGCCGCGTGGCCTTCAGGCTTGCCATTACGTCAAACAGGTTTTGCCCGGAACGGTTGCCCAGCAGGATGAGATCAATGGCCGGCAGTGTACCAATCTCCGGCAGTCCAGCCGAGATAAGTTCGAACTCCGGCTCTGAATCGAACAAGGCGCGGAACCCAACAAACCGCAACGGGTCGCTTTCCACCACCGCAATTCGGATTACTGGTTTTCTGGCTACGGCTGCTTTCATGGTTTTCCCTGTAGGGCTAGATTCGTTGATTCAGAATAGTAATAAATCGGCAGGAAGCAAAGAGAACATGACTGAAGTGAAATTACGGGAGTAACATGGAAAAATGAGCTCGATTCTCGATTTGGCACTGAACCGTCACACTAAGCATCGTTCATTTCTGTTTTTGTCGCGAAAATCATCTCGGAGACGCCTTGACGTGAAGGGACAGTCGGGAGTGTCCTGCACTCTCAGAGCATTCTTAATTGCCGCTTTCATAGCCCTGTTCGCGCTTTTCGTTCCATCAACGTTTGCACGGCAAGACTCGTCCGCCCCCACTCCCCAGGCCGAATCTTCGCCTCAGGCCTACCAATCCAAGTTCCCCGGCGATCCCGCCCGTTCCGATTCCGAAGCTGCCGCCTTGGCGTATATGCGAGTCGTAATTCGAGCTCAGCGCCGTTTCAACAAGCAATACGGGCATTTCGCCGCTTCTCTGGGGGAATTGGTGCATTCGGGAACCTTTACCAAGCGTATGGTGAATCCCAATCGCGGGGACTATACGGCTAGCTTCAAAGGGAAGAAGGACAGTTTCGTCCTCACCATGACTCCAAAGAGTTTGGACCCCCAACACCGTTCTTTTTATGCCGAAGATGATGGCAAGATTCATGCCGACGAGATCAAAGCCGCAGATGGCAACTCGCCCGTAGTGAAGTGATGAAACCTGCTTGCCTGGCTGGGCGAAATGATTAGGAAGTTGCCCGCATGTCCTTAGCAAGTTAAAATGTCCGGTTTTCTAAGCACACGATATGTCCGGTTTCATAGTTAACCAGCAGCAGTCGGGGCTGTGGGAAAGTGGGAATCCCGCGCACTATGCGGGATTTCCAAGCGGGGTGGGAAAGTCGGGTTTATGACTTTTCCACCCCGCGGCTTTTCCACAGCCCGTCGCGCCGGCATTTTTGTCGCGCCCTGCGCCGCCCCTTCGGCCGTGTAGCGTCCCAGCAAGTGCGGCCCGTGGGTGAGGCTGAGAGTTCCATCCAAGTGCTGATGCACCATGACCTGGCAGCCCGCCAGCGTGGCTCGCCAGCGCACGGCTTCGATTTGTAGGCTCAGATTCTGAAAGCTGACCGTGTTGTCGCGGTTCACTGCCCGCTCGAACTGGAGGGAGAACACCAGATCGAGATCGCGTCTCCGACAGGCCAAAAAAGCATTCCCCCGCTGCCCCGCCGCGACTTGGAAACGCCGGTTGAACTCGGCGATATAGTGTTCGCGTAGAAATACATTGGCGGCTTCTAGGCTGGCGATTTTATGCAGCCTTAACTCCTGCGGCAATCGTCCCTGCCAGGTGCCGAAGCTGCGCTCGCTACGCCCCCGCGCTTGCGGCGAGTAGGCCGGGATCATCTGGATCCCCACCTCGCGCAGCGCCCGTCCCACCTGCGTCAGCCGATGCGGATCCACTTTGCCGCCCACCTTCGGCGTGAGCCAGAAATGGCTGCCGCGATCGCTGTATAAGGCGCAGAATACGCCCTTCCGCTCGATCACTTCGCGCAATCCCACCATCACCGTCACCGTGGATTCCTCCTCCACCAGTTGCGCGTAATAGATCTCGCTGCTGGCGTCGTCCAAAATCACGATCAGATCGTACCAGCGTTCGTCCTGAAACCATTGGTGACGGCTGCCGTCGATGTGCAACAGCATCCCCGGCAATGGCCGCCGCGGGCGCCGTTTGCGATGCACCCCACGCTGGCGTCCCCGCGCCACCAGCCCGGCGCCCTGCAGCACGCCTTTCACCCAGCTATAGCTGAGCCCGATCTGGTGCTCGCTGGCCAGCTTCTCGTGAAAATGCCGCAGATTAAAATCGAAATACTTCTCCCGATAGAGCTCCAACACCCGCTCCAACACCGCCATAGGCACCCGCTTCGGCGAAGGCTTGCCTCGCCTCCGGTCAAACAGCCCGCGAAAGCCGCCCTCCTCGTAACGTTCCCGCCACCGCCGCATGTGCCGGTCGCTGATGCCAATGATCTCCGCCGCCTGAAACCACGTAATCTTCTTCGCCATTGCCTGCAACATCACTTCCTGTACTTTCATCGCCCGCTCCATCGCGGCCCTCGAGTAAGATTCCATGCTTCGCATGGTCTCCTACTCTCGCCGCCCGCAAAGCGGACATATCGTGTGCTAACTCAACCGGACATATCATGTGCTAACGACATTAGGAAGTTGCCCGCATTGCCAACCCGGCACCCCTGTGTTAGCCTCATCTTGAGGTATCACTTTGCACGACAAAGTACTCGCGGGACTTGATCGCAAGGAAGTTGAAGTTTACCGCCTTCTGGATCCAGGACGGCTTCCGAAGCACATCGCGATCATTATGGACGGCAATGGCCGTTGGGCCAAGCGGCGTCACATGCCGCGCGTAGCCGGGCACCGTGCCGGAGTCACGGCCGTGCGTTCGACGGTTGAGACAGCCGCTCGCATCGGAATCCCTGCGCTCACCCTCTACGCATTTTCCGAAGAGAACTGGAAGAAGCGTCCGCAGAGCGAGGTGGGCTTTTTGATGGGGCTGTTGAGCCGCTATCTGAAGGCGGAAGTGCCCACTCTGAATAAGAACAATATCCGCCTGGAATATATCGGCCGGCAGCACGAACTGCCGGAAGATGTGCAGGAACGCATGGCCTGGGCGCGTGAGGCGACGGCACGGAACTCGGGGATGGTGCTCACGCTGGCGCTGAACTACAGCGCGCGCAGCGAGCTGGTAGACGCTTTCCGCTCGATGGTGAACGCGGCTGCGCAGAACGGCGGAATCGAGCATCTTGAGATCGATGAAGATACAGTGGGCCGTCACCTATATACGCGACATCTGCCCGATCCCGACCTGGTAGTGCGAACCTCGGGCGAGATGCGGTTGAGTAACTTTCTGCTATGGCAACTTGCGTACGCCGAAATCTATGTGACCCCGACCCTGTGGCCGGATTTCCGTGGCATGCACCTGCTCCAAGGCATTGCGGAATATCAGAAGCGCGAGCGGCGGTATGGCGGCTTGAACCACGGTGACGGACCTGCCCGCCTGGAAACGTCGGCGACCGGAAAGCATTAACCACCAAGGACACGGAGGAACACAGGGTAAAGAAGTCCTCTGTGATTCTCTGTGTCCTCTGTGGTTAAATGCTTCGGTTGGTGCAAGATCGTAAGCGCACGGCCGACCAATCTCCCTTGCTCAAACGCATCGCGACCGCAGTCGTCCTGATTCCGATTGTGCTGGCGCTCATCCTGCGGGCTCCGGTGCCGGTAGTTGCAGTCGTGGCGGCCATCGTGGCGCTGCTCACGATTCATGAATTCCTGAAACTGACGGAATCTTACGGCGTCCAGCCGTTGCGCATGCCGACTTATATTTTCGTCGGTATCTTTTTTCTTCTGCTCGCGTTCAATGTGGGAAACGAAAAGCCGCTGCTGTCGACTGCAATCTTCGTCTACTGCCTGGGATTCGCGGCGGCCATTGCGCCGTTTCTGGCATTGACCATTGCGATGCGGCGGGCCGAACTGCGCAGCGGATATCCGGCGGCGGCAGCCTCAGTGTTCGCGTTCACTTATGTCGCGCTGCCCCTGGGAATGTTGGTGCAGCTCCGCCAGCAATGGGCGGGTGCGTTTTACCTGCTGTATTTGCTGCTGGTGGTTTGGGCGGGAGACATCTTCGCCTACTTCGTCGGCAGGTCAATGGGACGCCATTTGATGGCGCCGCGCATCAGCCCGAAGAAAACCTGGGAAGGCGCAGCGGCATCGCTGGCGGCCAGCGTAGGAGTGGGATGGCTGCTGTTTCACTACGCGCTGCCCATCAGCTCTGCCCTGCTGCGTGTCAGTCTGATCGAGCGCCGCGACGGCCTGTTCGGACTGGAGCAGCCGGCCATGTGGCCTGTCATTCTGCTGACCATCGCCTTGAATGTGACGGCGCAACTGGGCGACTTGGTAGAGTCGCTGATCAAGCGCGGCGCGGGTGTAAAAGACTCCGGTGCGATCCTGCCCGGCCACGGCGGCATGCTCGACCGCATCGATGCCCTGCTTTTCGCGACTCCTGTATTATGGTTCTATACGGCCTGGCGTGTGATGCAATAGCCCCCGCCTCCCCACGAACGAAGGCCGGAAACGCGTAAAATTAAGGAGTCATCGCCAACCCTGCATAAGAGTTCTCTTAATCATGAAACGTATTGCCATCCTGGGATCGACGGGCTCGATTGGCCGCAGCACGCTGAGCATTGCCGAATCCTACCCTGAGCGCTTTCGGATTGTGACGTTGGCGGCCGGGTCTAACTGCGACGCCGCATTCGAGCAAGCATCGCGCTGGCGCCCGCGATTGATATCGATGGCTTCCGAGGCCCATGCGGACACTCTGCGCTCCCGTCTGACAAATGTGGGATTGCGGGGTATCGAAGTGCTGCATGGCGCCGCCGGAACGGTGCAGGTTGCGACGCATCCGGAAGTGGACTTCGTGGTCAGCGCCATTGTTGGCGTGGCCGGGCTGGAGGCGACATATGAGGCGGTCCGAGCAGGAAAAACGGTGGGGTTGGCCAATAAAGAATGCCTGGTTGCCGCGGGAGAGTTGATCACGGAGGAATCTCGCAAGCAAGGCAAACCACTGCTGCCGATCGACAGTGAGCACAATGCGGTCCATCAATGCCTGCGCGCCGGCCGAATGGAGGAAGTGGAACGGATTTGGCTGACGGCCTCGGGCGGGCCTTTTCTCGACACGCCCCTCGCCGACTTTGCCACGATCACGGTCGAGCAGGCCCTGAACCATCCCACCTGGAAGATGGGGCGACGAATCACCATCGACTCGGCAACCCTGATGAACAAAGGGTTCGAAGTCATTGAAGCGTGCAGGCTGTTTCAGCTGCCGCCGTCAAAAGTGGAAGTCATTGTGCATCCGCAATCCAAAATTCATTCCATGGTGGAATTTGTCGATGGCAGCATACTTGCCCAATTCTCGGTGACCGATATGCGGCTACCGATTCTTTACGCCTTAACATATCCCGAGCGAATTCAGTCGGATATGCGCTTTGCCGTGAGTGACCTGCGTCATCTGGACTTCAGCCCTCCGGACCTGAAAAAATTCCCCTGTCTCCGTCTCGCCTACGAGGCGGCGGAAATCGGCGGCGCAAAAACAGTGGCCCTGAACGCGGCGGATGAGGTTGCGGTAGCCGCATTCCTCGAAGGCAGCATCGGGTTCAGCGACATTCCCAGGATTATCGAAGATGTGCTAGCGGCAACAAGTTCGGGGCCCATGGAATCGATCACCAAGGTACTCCAAGCCGATGAGGAAGCCCGCCGATATGCCCAGGAACGGGTTATGCGGGAAAAGAAAATTGACCGGCCCCGGGCAACATCTTTCGCGTAGTTTTGGAATCTAATCAGTTGGGGAGTGCGTATCTCGATTATGTCTGATTTTTTTACTTCGCTCGTAGCGGTGGTTGCTGTCCTTGGCTTCATGATCCTGATTCATGAGTTTGGTCACTACATCGTGGCCAAGTTGCTGGGGGTGAGGGTGGAGCAGTTCGCCATTGGCTTCGGCAAACGGCTTGTCGGCTTCCGGAAGGGCGACACCGACTATCGCATTAACGCGATCCCGCTCGGCGGCTACGTCAAGATGAGCGGCGAAAACCCGATGGACGAGCGTTCCGACGATCCGCGAGAGTTCATGAATCATCCCCGCTGGCATCGATTCCTGATCGCGATTGCCGGTCCCACCATGAATATCCTGCTGGCGATCATTCTGCTGACCACGGTCTACATGGTTCACTACGAATATCCCGCAGTGTACGACGACGCGCCGGTGATTGGATGGGTGCTGAAGGATACGGCCGCCGCTAAAGCCGGGTTCCAGATCGGCGATCGCATTACGCGCATCGATGAGGTACAGAATCCTACCTGGCAGCAAGTCGACTTGAAGGAAGCGCTGAGTCCTGGGCAACCTCTCGATGTCACCATAGACCGGAACGGACGAACGCTGGAAAAAACCGTAACTCCTGAGGCCTCGGGTGTGGATCAGATCGGATACGCGGGCTGGGCGCCAAAAGAAGGCGTCGTCACGATTGTCGACTTGGTGAGTGGAATGCCCGCCGAAAAGGCGGGATTAAAAGAGGGCGATCAGATCCTGTCCGTGGACGGCAAACCGGTGCCGGCCTTGGCTTCCATGATCGAGAGCCTGAAAGTCACGAAAGACAAGCCCATCGCGATCACTGTGTTGCGCAAGGGCGAGCAGAAAACTTTCACCGTTCAGCCAGTTCTTACCGACAAGTTTTATCGCATCGGCATCGGCAGCATGCAAATGAAAGTAAAAACGCTGCCCTTCGCGGAAGCCTTCAGCCTGTCGCTGCACGAGAACCGTCAGAACGCATTGCTGATTCTGGAACTGGTCAAGAAAATGGCGCAGCGGAAGATTTCCATGCGCTCGATCGAAGGCCCCATTCGAATAGGCCAGGCCGCTGGCGAAGCAGCTCGCCGCAAGGGCTGGACTCCGTTAATGGGCCTGACCGCTGCCATCAGCTTAAATCTTGGCATCTTCAACCTGCTGCCCATTCCCATCCTCGATGGCGGCGTGATCCTGTTCCTGCTGATCGAGGGCCTGATGCGCCGCGATATCAGCATGAATATCAAGGAACGCGTCTACCAGGCCGCGTTCGTATTCTTGGTGCTGTTCGCGGTAATGGTGATCTACAACGATTTGATGAAGACCATTCCGGGGCTGGCCGATCGGCTACCGTAGGAACAATTCTTGCGTCTTCGAGGTGAGAAAGCCGGCGGCTGATAAACAGCCGCCGGCTTTTTTCGTTCATGCCGAGTGGGTGGAACGGCTTAATTTGTTTGGCGGCAGCAATCGTTTGGATTTAGGCGGGCAAACCGCCGCTGGAGCACCTGCCTTCACCGTTCCCGCCGGCGGCTTGGCGCCACGAACCCCCGTTATTTGCGCGGATTGAGCTGCACTGAAGGGATTGTCGCTGGTTATGCCATTCGGCAGAGCCTGGACGGCACTTTTGAACTTCGTCCACGCATTGGACGCAGTATCGGACGTCAGTTTGGCATAAAGCTGGGCCAGTGTTCCCGAGTCGCCCAACGCCACCATTACCGGAGCAATCTTGTCGAGGCTGTGCCCTTGGCTCATCAGCCAGGACAGAAACGCCATTCCACAGCCAGTGCTGTCTGCATTCTGGTCTGTCGCGTCAGTCTTGTTGACGAAGTCTGGTTCGCCATCCTGGGCCCACTGCGGCGCGGTGGCAAAATCCGAAAGAGCATTGTTGCTGACGACCGTGGCGCACCAGCGCGACAGGGCTTCGCCCGTGCTCTCGCCGCAAAGATTTCCATTCATCGAGCATTCGCTAAGCTCGGCTTCAAACAAGGCGGAGACACGCGCGGAGTTGGAGAATGAAGCGTCCACTTCGATGGCCGCGCCGTTGACGTAATCGCAGCCCATATGGTCGGCGCCGCCGGTTCCGTCGGTCGCGTTGCCAAGAGCGAAAACAATTACGCTGACAGGACCTCCGGTGGTGCCAAAAATTCCATCATTGGCGGTGACGACGCGATCGGAATCGTTCACCAGATCCTGCGCGTTCTGCAGACCCGGCTGGCCGAGCGAGGGGTCTACGTAGACCGTGACCCGGCCGCTGGGGCTGGTTCCCACAAACTGCGAAGTCCCCCGGTAGCTGGGCCATGGCGGCGCTGCAGGGCCGTTTTGCGCCGGTTTTTTCCGAGTGCGGGTTCCTTTAGTGCGGTGATTCGGACTCATACGAAAAACCTCCAATTCGGACAAACGATACTGAGGTATCGGAGCGGCGCGTTACAGCCTATCCTTCGGCCAGAGGTGGGAATGCGTATCCTGAATACTGTGTGAAATGGTACCTCTAATGATTTCACAGGCGCTGAGAGACTGCAATGCGCTAGGGAATCCGGACAGTCGAATTTTTGCCGCTTTCGATTCGATAATCTCATCGAGATACATGTATCTCACGAGGTTCCGATGCCAGCGACCGAGATGGTTCAATGTCGAGGATTGCGACTGAATGCCTTCTGGCGAGACTTCAAGCGCGAGAAAAAGGAGCAGTACCGGCACGACCTGGATTCCCTGGCCTCTGACGTCTTAACATTCCGAGTCGAAGACGCTCCCCTCCCCGAAAGCACCGCGACCATGTACTGGGAGGGAATTGGAAGGATTATCGCAAATGCCATCTCCGGCCCGATCTGTTGTTGATCTACCGCAAACCGGGTGCCGAAGTCCTGCAGTTGATTCGTTTGGGATCGCACCGCGAACTCTTTGGCCAGAAAGAGGTTTCCGTGAGCCTCGCCCGTGTATCCACGTGATAAAATAGAAGTTCCCATATGGCCAATATTCAACGCAGAAAGACCGTTACGGCCGTCGTCGGCGGTGTGCGTGTGGGGTCGGATGCACCAATCGTGGTACAGTCCATGACCAATACCGATACGGCTAACATCCCCTCGACGGTGCAGCAGGTGGCTGCGCTGGCCCGCGCCGGGTCGGAACTGGTTCGCGTCACAGTCAACAACGATGAGGCGGCCGCCGCCGTGCCCCATATCGTCGAGCAACTGGACAAGCAGGGCATTCGCGTCCCCATCATCGGCGACTTTCACTACAACGGCCATGTTCTGCTGACCAAGTATCCCGAATGCGCCCGCGATTTAGCCAAGTACCGCATCAATCCGGGCAACGCCAGCATCGGGCGCACTGGCGATTCCAATTTTCGCACCATGATCGAGGTCGCGGTGAAGTACCAAAAGCCGGTGCGCATCGGCGTGAACTGGGGATCGCTGGACCAGGTACTGCTGACCCGCATGATGGACGAGAATTCCCGGCTCGACGAACCGAAAGACGCCCGCGAAGTGACCATGGAAGCGATGGTGGTAAGCGCGCTGAATTCAGCACAACTCGCCGAACAGTTTGGCCTGCGCCCGGATCAGATCATTCTCAGCGCAAAGGTCAGCGGCGTGCAGGATTTAATCGACGTCTACCGGGCGTTGGCCGCGCGCTGTGAGTATCCGCTGCATCTTGGACTCACCGAGGCCGGCATGGGGGCGAAAGGTGTAGTCGCATCTGCCGCCGCTATGGGAGTCGTGCTGCAGGAAGGCATTGGCGACACGATTCGCGTTTCGCTGACGCCTGCGCCGAATGGCGATCGGACCGAAGAAGTCCGAGTCGCCCAGCAGATTCTGCAATCGATGGGCCTCCGCAGCTTCACGCCGCAAGTCACGGCCTGCCCAGGTTGCGGACGCACTACCAGCACTTTCTTCCAGGAAATGGCCGAGCAGATTCAAACCTATCTGCGCGAGCAGATGCCTTCCTGGAAAGGCCGCTACGTTGGCGTCGAAGAAATGAAGCTTGCCGTGATGGGCTGCGTGGTCAACGGTCCCGGCGAATCGAAGCATGCCAACATCGGCATCTCCCTTCCCGGCACGTTCGAAGAGCCCAAGGCCCCCGTCTATGTCGACGGACGCCTCTTCACCACACTCAAAGGAGATCGCATCGTCCCGGAGTTTATCGGAATTCTCGATGAATACGTCGATTCGCACTACGCGGCCAGGGAGGCGGCGAAGGAAAAAGAGGAAGTTCCCGCCAAGGTCTAGAAGAAATTGCTGATTGCTGATTTTTGATTGCTGATGGGAAAACCGGTATGAGTCAAGTCCAGGGGTTTTCAGTCAAAAATCATCAATCGGCAATTGTTTTTCTACTGTCCCGTCAGCAGAAAAACCGGACTCTGCGGCGGAGGCTCGCCGCTCGATACGGCTGTCGCGCTGAACGGAGCGGGCAGATCGGTCACCAGCGTATCCGAGGCATTCACCCCTGTTGAAATCGTATTCGTCGCAGTCTGCACAATCGCGACCAAACCGCCATCGCAGATGCTTGCATAAATATGGCTGCTGTCGGGCGCGGCCACCGCAGACATGCGGAATCGCGCCGAGGCCGGAGTGTAAGGGACGACGGGCGCGCAGAACGCAATGGGCGCCACGGCGAACGGTTGCACTTGCGCTACCGGACTCGTCACCGGCGGCAGCAGAGGAAACACGGTGCTTTTCAGCGCCAAAGTACCGGCATCGAAAACCGTCACTTGCGGAATGACGCATCCGGCGGCGGCGACGTTCGGGTCCGGACACGACGATCCGGATGCCGTGACATAGCTCGCCACGTAGAATCGCGTGCCGTCCGGCAATGCCGCCACCGACACGGGCATCACCGAACTGTAAGAACAGGTACCCCCGCTGCATGGCGGAGTGTTCGCGGGCACAGGAGGGGCGGGTAGGCTGATCGCCCCAGTCGCGCTGCCCATCGGCGTCGGAGGATCGGTAGTCGCGTCGAAAACATAGACGGCCCCGGCATTGGGATTGGTCACATACAACCGATTCAGATTTTTGTCGTAAAGTACGAAGTTGGCGCCCGCCCCTCCTACCGGCTGCGGAGATCCGGGAATCACGGCATTGGTGTCGGTGCGAATCGTATAAAGCTGTCCGTCTCCCTCAGTCACAGTATAGAGGCGCCGGCTGTCTGGGCGCACCGTCGCCCACGCCGGCGCATTGCCAACCGGAATCGTAGCCTGGGTCGACAAGTCTTGAGGGGAAAGATTCGTAACCGTGTTACTGCCCTGATTAAGCACGTAGAGATTCTGTCCATCCGGAGTTTCCACCATCGCAATCGGATGTGCACCGGCCGGAAGATAGGCAAAGTTATTGATCGTGCTCTGCGCGGCATTTAGCTGCGCGACAGAGTCGGTGGTGTTGAAATTGCAATTGGGATCGTTTTCAACTCCGTAGTTGGCCACGTACACCGCGGTGTTTTGCGAAGTTGCGACGAAATCCGGGAGGTAAGAGCACGTAAAGGGCTGGTTGGTAGTGGGATTGATAGGGCCAACATTCGGATAAGTAAACGTTGTGGTCGTCCCCAGTCCAGTCGCGCTCGTGCTATCGCCGGCCGGAAAGAATGCGGTCACCACGTCGGAGTCTCCCTTGAACAGACTGCCTGCGCTGGCCACGAAGACCCGTGAGTTGTTCGGCAGGACGGCAGCGTGAGTGGGATTCACACCCACGTTGGCCTCGCCGATGTTGCTGTCTCCGGCTACGTCGATCTGCAGCGCGGTGCCTTGGTTGAAGGGCACATTGACGCTGATGCCAAAGACGGCGTGGAAGTTCGCCGTGTTGGGCGGAGTGATGCTGATAGGAATAACCACGGGGCGATAGACCTGACCGCAGGAAAGTTCGAGCCAAGTCGCCAGCGCGATCGCCGCCAGCCAGCCCACACGTCGGACACTCATCGGCACTCCGAAGAAGAAGTTCTGATCGAATGAATTGCCACAGAATCGATTATTGTAACGATTGCGCGTCATCCGCGCTAGGGAAGGCTGTCAGCCCTTGTCAGCCCTCAGCCGTCAGCTTTCAGCTACATCCTCTGATGCCCGGAGCATGTGGCAAGTTGGATGATGGGAATACGAGAAAGCGGGCGTCATCCTGAACGAAGGCGCTTTTCAGGCGGAGTGAAGGATCTGGCGTAGAAGGATCTCGCGTGGAGCCCGCAAGCGCCAGACGGGAATTGAAAGCGATTCTATCCTCTGCCGCGTCTCGATTTCGCCGCAGCCGCGGCGGGTTCGGCCTTGATGGTCGCCGCCGGCTTCTTCTTCCCTTCCATCTGCGCCAGACTTTGTTTCAATGCGGCCATCAGGTCCACAACGGGTGCCAGTTTCTTTGGCTTCTCGACCGCTGCAACTTCTCCGCCTTCGAGCTTGGCCTCGATCAGCTTCTTCAAGTTTTCCTGGAAACTATCTTTATACTTTTCCGGATCCCACTCGTCCGCCAGCGCCTCGATCAACTGGTGTGCCACTTTCACTTCCGCTTCCTTCAACTCCACATCGGGCGCGCCGAAGCCTTCAACCTTACGCACTTCCTCGGCGTAATACATGGTGTGCAGCATCAGTCCGCCTTCATGCGGCCGCAGGAAGACCGTGTATTCCCGATTGTGCATGGTGATCTTGGCAATGGCAACGTACTCGCTCTCCTCCAGCGCCTTGGTCAGCAGCGCGTAGGGCCGCCGGCCCGCCTCTTCCGGCATCATGTAATACGAGGATTCGAAATAGACCGGATCGACCTCGGTCGACTTCACAAATTCGAGAATCTCCATCGTCTTGGCAGTCTGCGGCTCAATCTTCTTGATCTCCTCGGGCTCGATGACGATATATTCGTCCTTGCGAAACTCGTAGCCTTTCACGATATCGCTGCGATCGACCACGACGTTTTCCAGCGGACAAATATATTGCTGCTTCACCCGCTGCTTGTCCGGGCGGTGCAGCATGTTGAAGGAAATGCCGCTACTGCGCGCGCCCGAAAATAGACGCACAGGCATGGAGATAAGTCCGAAGGTTAAGTGGCCAGACCAGACCGACGATGGCATAGTTCCCCCGCAGGAGTTCCCGAGTCTGACGCGCATGGTCTCGCTTCAGGAACCGAAGTCGCTAAACTCAACGGCACGGAGAGTTTAGCCCAGAACCCTCCTTGGATGCACCAAAATGGAGGCAAGGAGAATCGAAATTCGCAGCCGGAGGGAATGGGGTTGGGTACAGAAGAGCCCTAGCTGTTGTAGTTAACCATGCAGATTCGGATTTTTCGGCATCTGGAGTAAGATTTCGATAATTATGAATGCCGAAGACAGAGTGACCGACCTGCGCTATCCGATCGGCAAGTTCACCTACGAAGGACCTCTCACTGAAGACCGGAAGAGCGCTTTCCTCGACGATATCGCTAAGACCCCGGCCAAGCTGCGCGTGGCCGTCAAAGGATTGTCGCAAAACCAGCTCGACACGCCCTACCGTCCCGGCGGATGGACTGTGCGCCAGGTCGTGCATCACGTACCCGACAGCCATCTGAACTCCTACACAAGGTTCAAGTTGGCGCTCACCGAAGAGGAACCGACCATTAAGCCTTACGCGGAAGATCGCTGGGCTGAGCTTGCAGATACGAAGGCGACTCCCTTGGAAGTTTCGTTGACGCTGCTCGATTCGCTGCACGATCGCTGGATGCGCCTGCTACGGTCGATGACGCCGGAGCAGTGGAAGCGCACATTCCGCCATCCCGAACTGGGGCCAATGACCCTGGAGAAGACGCTCGCCCTCTATGCCTGGCATGGCCGCCATCACGTGGCCCACATTACCGCGCTGCGAGAACGCGAGGGATGGTAAGCAAGGGTTCCTGCCTTTTTGTCATTCCGAGCAACGCCAGTTTTTGTCACTCCGAGCAAGGCAAGGAATCTGGGTTCGTACTGGCGACGAGATGAACCTTCGATCCCGCTTCCGCTCCGGATGACAAGACACCTACGCCTTATCTGATTCCCACCCGCCAAAGCAAATAGCTCGTCGCTTCGCGAAGCACCGCGATCACGCGTTGCCACGCACTATGCGGCTGCGAATCTGAGCGTGGCGCTACGTAGACTGGGCCAATGCCTTCGTGCTCCAAAAGTTTGCGGATGCGAAAGACATGGTAAGCGTCGCTGACTGCGATGCAACTGCGCAGCCCGTTCGCTCGCATGATCACGGCGACACGTGTAGCCGACTGCGAAGTATCGCGGCCCTGGGTCTCGGCGATCAGGCTGCGCTCAGGGATGCCGTGTCGCATTAGATAATCGCGACCCACTCCACCTTCACTGAAACTGGGGTCGGCGGCAGCGCCCCCGGTCGTAATAATCACAGTGGCTGCGCCGCGGTGAAACAGCTCAAGCGCGCGATCGAGTCGCGCACGCAGCACCGGGGACGGCCTCCCCGAGTACTCGGCCGCGCCGAAGACCACAATCGCATCCGCCGGCTGGATTTCCTCGAGTGAGGCCGTGTGTACCACTTGAACTGACGTGATCGCCAGAAAAAATACGGCAACAACCGCGGCCACAACTAACAGACGGAGCCACCAGCGGGGATGCGAATGCCGGTTGGCGCCTTCCTCAGTCATTCGTCAGCGTTCATCCTGGACGTTTATCCTTGGGGCTTTTAACCTGGCCAATCATCCTTGCGCGAAGAAGCTGGAAATATCGTCGGCGGGAATTGCGCCTTCGCGAATGATGCGCCAGCGCGCGACTTCATCGCTCAAATCGACGATGGTGGAGGCGATGTCCCGCGGAGAATCGCCGCCATCGACGATGATGTTGAGACGGCCCTTAAGCTGGTCGCGCACTTGCTGCGCGCTGGTGCACTCCGAGGCCCCACTGAGATTGGCGGAAGTAGCAGTGATCGGAATGGCGGCGGCCGTCACCACGGCCAGCGGAATCTTGGCATTGGGTACACGCAGTGCGACGTTGCCGGTATTGGCGGTAACTTTCAGTGGCAAGCGCGATCCCGCCTTCACGATGATGGTCAGCGGCCCTGGCCAGAATTTCCGCGCCAGCGCGTAAAATTCTTCGGGCAGCGGCTTGGCCAGCTCTTCCGCCTGGTCGGTGCTCTCGATGAGCAGCGACAGCGGCTTATGGCGCGAGCGAGTCTTGATGTCATAAACTCGCTCCACAGCGCGCAGGTTGAACGGATCGGCGGCCAGCCCGTAAAACGTGTCGGTGGGCATGCCCAGCACTTCGCCGGATCGGATTTGATCGGCGGCGTATTTGACCAGCGACATCTCAGGAGTCTCGCTGTTGATTCTTACGATCTCGACGCGCACAGCCGTTCCCTTCTCTTCTGCTGCAGACTCGATTTATTTAGACCGCGAAACCTATCATAATACGGCAAAAAACCGCAACCTGAAGGTGCAGCGTATCATGAGTCACCGGACATGACCCGAGCCCTTGATTCCGCACTCAGCGCCCGACACCGGCTCCGCCGCATCGAAGGCCGCCACAACGCCCTGGTAAAGGAACTGCGACAAGCGTTCGCCCACGCCGAACGCACCGAAGATGGAGGCTGCGCCATCGAAGGCCTGCGCATTATGGAAGAGGCCACGCGCAGCGGGCTGCGCTTTCGTGCAGTTTTCTTCAAGGAGTCCGCGCAAAATCTGGCAGAGCGGCTGCTGCCCCAGATCGGCGCCACCGTGGATACTCTGCTGCTTCCCGACAAGCTCTTCGACGGGACTGTCCCCACCGAGACGCCGCAAGGAGTGGCAGCACTGGTTCGACTGAAAGATTTTTCTCTGGCGGACGTGTTGGAGCGCCTGCAGGTGGGCCCGATCATCGTTCTCGCGGGACTGCAGGATCCCGGCAATCTGGGGACAATCCTGCGCTCAGCTGAAGCCTTTGGCAGCGCGGGCGTCGTACTCGGCGAAGGCACGGTCAGTCCGTTTAATTCAAAAGTGATCCGCGCCTCAGCCGGATCGATCTTCCGCCTCCCGGTCGTCGTGGCAAAAACCGTGGGCGGTCTGGAAGAAGTTTCGGCGAAGCTGCGCGGGAAGAATGTACGCCTGATGGCCACGTCCTCGCATAAGGGCACGCCGCTCGATCAGGCGAACCTCACCGGGCCTTCGGCAGTTTTCATCGGGAGTGAAGGCTCCGGGCTGCCCCGCGCCGTGCTGGCACAAGCCGACGAGTTCATCGCAATACCGCACACGTCGCAGGTCGAGTCCTTGAATGCTGGCGTTGCCGGAAGCATCGTGCTCTACGAAGCCGCACGCCAGCGACGGAACCGATAGTTTCTCCATTGAACAGGGTTGAGAAGAAACTCAACGGAGTTTCTTCCCGAGCGAAGCGAGGGGCCTGGGTTCTTGGTTGCGCGAGCGAGATTGCCGCCATTCAGAAACCTAGGTCCCTCGCGTTGCTCGGGATGACATTCAGTTGTCGCCAACCGCCAAGGGACAGACCCTACGCCAATCCCCCTCCGTCGACCACAAGCGCCGCCCCTGTAATCCAACTCGCCATTGGACTTACCAAAAACAAAACTGCATTCGCAACATCGTCCACCGTCCCCACGCGCCCCAGCGGACGATTCGCCGCCTCGCGCATGAATATCTGCATATCCTCCCCAAGCTGCGTGCACTCGCTGTGCAGCATCGGGGTATCCACATCTCCTGGACAAACGCAGTTCACGCGAATGTTATGCTTACCGTGATCGATGGCCATAGCGCGCGTCAGGTTGACGGCCCCGCCTTTCGCCGCGCAGTAGGACGCTGCGCGCGGCCCTCCCTTGAGCGACCATCCTGAACCGATATTCACAATGCTGCCTCCGCCGCCACGAACCATGTGCGGCACAACTTCTCGCGAGAGTAAATAAATTCCCTTCAGCGTCACATCGAGAACACGGTCCCATTCGTCTTCGGTGAGTTCGACAATGTCTTTGCGAATCGCGATGCCCGCGCAGTTACATAGAATGTCGATCTTGCCCGATTGTTTGATGATGGTCACGACCGCCCTCCGGCATTCGGCGGCACTGCGCACATCACAGTTCAGGAAAGCCGCGCTGCCTCCGTGGGCTTCGATTTCCGCAACACTCTCGCGTCCTTTAATGTCGTCGATGTCGAGAAGCACGACAAATGCGCCCATCTCCGCCAGCCGGATCGAAATCCCTCGCCCAATGCCGGAAGCTGCGCCGGTGACCACAGCCACTTTGCCCTCCAGCGAAAGAAGCTGCCCGGCGCGATTTTCAATATCTTTTGGCGCAGTCCTCATTGCGATATAACAGTGAATTGCATTGCTGACCAGTTCTGGAACGAGCATTAATTACGCGCCATGCCTTCCAATGCCTTCGCCGCCGCTTCCAACGTCCGGTCCATATCCTCATCGGTATGCGCCAATGTGACAATCGAATGCAGCGCTGCCGAGGGCGAGGCGTACACCCCAAACGGAAACAGCGAGAGCACAAATTTCTGAAACGCGGCGCGATCCACGAATTGGCAGAACTGGCGATAGTCACAAATCGCCGGCCGATCGGTGAACATCAACTGAAACATGGGACCGACATTCTGCACGACGACCGCGATCCCTTTCTTCGAGCACAACTCCCGATATCCCGTGCAGAGCCGCTCCGCAATCCGCCAGGTATGGCGGAACGAAGCGTTGTTGTCGCGTGTCAGCACGCGCAGGTTGGCCCGCGCCGCATACATTCCAATGCGTGAGCCGTTGTGGGTGCCGTAGTGCAGAACGCCTCCCCATTGCAACGCGTCCATCACCTCAGCGCGACCCGCTAACGCCGCCACCGGCAACCCGCAGCCCAGCGCTTTCCCGAAGGTCACGACGTCTGGCGAGAGTTTGTAATATTCCTGGCAGCCTCCGGGAGCAATGCGAAATCCGGTCACTGTCTCGTCAAGAATAAAAAGAATGCCGTGGGCCCGCGCCAGTTCTTGCAGACTGTGCAGATATCCTTCCGCCGGCGGAATCACGCCCATGTTAGCCATGATTGCTTCCGTAATGATCGCCGCGATCTGCCCCGGATGATTCTCAACCGCGCGCTGCAGCGCCCTCAGATCGTTCCAGGGCACAACGATCGTGTCGTCGAGCGCTCTTCGATTCAGACCTGAACTGTCGGGAATTTTCACCGGATCGCTACGCAATCCCAAGGCACTCGGAGGCATGACGTTTGAGCTCACTAGCAAATCATCGTGCCATCCGTGGTAATGGCCTTCGAATTTCAAAATCTTCGGCCGTCCGGTCACTCCCCGCGCCAGCCGAATCGCTGCCATCATCGCTTCCGTGCCGGTATTGGCGAAGCGCACGCGCTCGGCATTCGGAACCATGCTCTGCAGCATCTCCGCTACTTCCAGCTCCACCGGCGTCGCCGCAGCAAAGTGGGCTCCGCTGCTAGCAGCCTCAGTGATCGCTTCCACAATCTCCGGATGCGCGTGGCCCAGTGGCAGCGCCCCAAAGGCCATCATCCAATCGATGTATTCGTTCCCATCCACATCGAAAATACGCGAACCCCGCCCGCGATCCATGAAGATGGGATACTTTCCGAAGTTCGCCGGACCTCGGGAGGAGGAACTGCTCGCCTCAATCAGCACGCCCAGCGTGCGCTCATAAACCTGCCTCGACTTCTCCGTACTGAAAACCAATCGACCTCCCGTAGCGCAGCCGTCCCGGCGGCTGTCGTGGCGGCGTTTCTTGCGGCCGCTGCCAGTGGCGAGACGCCCTCGAGAACCCGGCATCCTGCCGCCGCTCCTTGATTTGACTTGCTATGGTACAGCAGAGTCCCCGTCCGACGCGCCCTTAGCCTTGTCTGCGCCAGTAACCGTTACCAAATTCTGCCTGCAATTTCCGGCTCCTCCCACATTCTTACTCTGCATGGAAGCTCCCCTGAACATCCCCCGAAAGATCGCATGCATCCCCCCAAGTAGCTCCAAGGCTTGAACCAAGAGGTTTAAAGTATGACAAATTCAATTCTCGCCGCGGTTTCGCAACTCAGACAGTTCGTTCTGAGACAGTTTTTCCCCTGCCTCGCAGCCGCTTCCCTCTGCTGGGGAGCAGCAGCCCACGCCCAGGAGAAGCCGACCGAATCTTCCCACATCGCGGGCTGGGTCGTGATTCCCGTAGACGAATATCGGGTGCTGCGGGCCAAAGCGTATCCAGCCGAGCACGATCCCGAGCCCCCGCCGCTGGACGCGACGCTGACGCGAGTGGACTACGACCTCCACGTAACCGGCGATCTGGCTGCTGGCCGCGCTACCCTCACGGTTGATGTTTTGAAAGACGGGTGGGTGCGTGTGCCCGTGCCTGGGGGCCTGCTGGTCCGTGAAGCCCGGCTTGACGGCAGGCAGGTCTCGCTGGTGCCAGGCGCTCCCGGTAAAGGCGGCGCGCATCTCTCGGCCTTGCTCGCGCACGCTGGGCGCTTCGAACTACTGCTCGATGTCGACGTTCCGGTCACGTCCTCCGCGGGCGACGAAAGCATTTCTCTGCCGTCCACGGAATCCGGCGTGACGCAAGCTGCAATTGCGCTTCCGCAGTCGGGAGTCGATATAAAAATCAGCGGAGGATTGCTTTCCGAAAAATCGGAGACCTCCGGTGAAACCAAATGGCTGGCCTACGCTCGAGGAAATGAGGCCCTCACTTTCACCTGGCGCAAGAAGACGGAAGATCATCACGTTGAGCTGCCTCTTCGATTGCGCGGCTCGCTCACGCAACTGACCAGCCTGGCGGAAGACTCGACCTCCATTTATGCCGAAGCGAATTTCGAGATCGTGCAGGGGGCGGCGCGCGAAGTGCGAATCCATCTCCCCGAAAAAGTAACGATCAATCAAGTCTCCGGCGCAATGGTTGCCGACTGGGAGATGAAAAACGGCGAACTCGACGTAACCTTCCTGGAGCCCGTTGAGCACAGTGCACGGTTCGTAATCACCGGCGAGACTCGGCTTCCGCGCGACGGCATCGTTGACATTCCCCTGCTCCGGCTGCTGAACACGGAACGCGACACCGGAGGACTCGCCGTGGAAATTTTGGGAGCCGGCGAAATCAAAGACCAGAAAGCACAAGGACTTGAGGACGCCGACGCCACCGATCTTGGGGAGATGATCGCGAACCGGCAGTCGCCGGCCCTGGTCGCGTTTCGTGCCAAGTCCGGACAAGCGGGCGCGAGGCGGTCGTTGAGCGTGACCGTCGCGCGCTACGACCAGCAGGCAGTGCTGATGGCGAACATCGAGGAGGCTCGATACCAGGTGCTGATGAGCGCCGACGGGAAAGAGTTGGTGCAGGGCCGCTACGCCGTTCGAAACAATCAACGCAACTTTGTGAAAGTTACGCTGCCAGCTGGTGCAACCGTTTGGAGTGTCACGTTGGCGGGGCTGCCGATTCGGCCCGGCCAATCGCCCGATGGCAGCTTGCTCCTGCCGCTGGAAAAATCCCGAGGCGGAGACGATCCGCCTGCCTTCGCCGTCGAGATTCTGTATCTCACCAAGGCGACCGCCTGGAACGACAAGGGCCGCGAGAAGATAATGCTGCCGGCGCTGGATCTTCCCATTTCCCGCACCGGGCTGCTCCTTTACTATCCCCCGCTGTTCAAGGTGTCGGCGGAGCCGGGAGCATTTCACACTCAGGAATATCAGAATCCAGTCTCCGCGGTCCTGGAACCAACAAAAGGAGCCATGGGAGGACCAATAATAATAAGAAACGGACCGCCCGCACCTGCTAAACCGTTGGACCGGCTGGAACAGTTTGGACAGCTACCAGACAATGATACCAAGGAGAAGAAAGACGCCACGCAAGCGCTCCTCGACACCTTCAAAGCAAAGTCCCTCGGCGGAAAAGTAACCGGCATTCTGCCGATCGACGTTTCGTTTTCGGCATTTGGCCCGTCGATATTCCTAGTCTCCGAACTCACCAGCGAGAATCAGTTCCCCACGGCCGAGTTCAACTTTCAGCACGAAAAAAACAAAAAAGGAGGTGCGCGATGAAAAACATACTTGTGGTGTTGCTGCTTTGCTGCCTGGCTTTGGCGGAGGAAAAATCGACACTGCCCCTGCCGGATCCCGGCAATGTCACGCTGACGCTCGACGAATACAACCGGCTGGTGGCTCTCGCGGCGAAAACGCCCAAGCGGCCCGATGTTGCTCCGCTTCCCTACTCCATCAAACACGCCGACGTGAAGTTGCACATCGAGAATGACGGCGTGCGAGGAACGGTGCAGTTGGAGGGCGAAGTCTTCCGCAAAGGTGTCAGCAAAGTTCCGCTAACCACAGGAATGACGGTTCTCGACGCGCACCAGAACGGCAAGGGCCTTCCCTTGCTCCAGGAAAATGGCACACACATTGCCCTCCTTTCCGGGCCGGGAGAATTTTCCGTCGCCCTCGACTCCGGGCTGCCGCTGCGAATCGAAGCCGGCCGTGCTTCCTTCACGCTGCCCGTTCCGGCCGCGGGTAGCGTGCAGTTGGCAATGATCATTCCAGGCGATCACACGCTCGCCAACCTCAGCCCCGGCATAATCACCAGCCGAAAATCGGAAAATGGACACACCGCGATCGAAGCCACGCTGGTTCCCGGACAGCCCGCGACCCTCTGGTGGGCCACGCGTGAGGCCGTCATTCCAACCGTCCCGAGGGAGGTGCGATTTCTTTCCGACGCCAAGATGCTCATCTCGGTGAGCGAGGCGGAGATACGAATCGCCGTACTTGCCGACATCACAGTCGTGCAGGGCGACCCTTCCCAATTCCAACTGGAACTGCCCGCGGGCTACGAAGTCACCGGCGTGACCGGCGCCACGCTCGATTCCACGGAGACACAATCAGGCATATTGACAATGAGAGTGAATGCTCCGGCTCAGCGCAGCCATCAGTTTCTGATATCGATGGAGCGCTCCATCGCCGGCGCGAAGGCCGAGGCTCCATTCCTCAGTTTCAAAGGCGCACAACGTGAAACCGGCGAACTGTTGATCGAAGGCGCAGGTACCATGGAACTTACCGCGACCGAAGGCGGCGGACTTAAGCGCATGGACGTGAAAGAAGCAAGTCCTTACTTGCGATCTCTGGCGCATTTCCCACCTCAGGCAGCGTTCCGTTATCACAAGCAGGCTAGCGAGATTCCTAGCCTGGCCCTGGACTGGGTGCGCTTTCCCGACGGCAGCGTGCTCGCCGCGGAGGCCGAGAGCGCGGTGGTCACCACGCTGGTCACATCGGAGGGCAAGTCGCTCACCGAAGTAACATTGATTGTAAAAAATCAAGCGCAGCCATTCCTGAAAGTCGCCCTGCCGCCGGGCGCTACCATTCTGTCGGCGGATGTAGGCGGCGAGCGCGTGAAGCCGGTGCAAGGCCCGGACGGAAACCGCGTGCCATTGCTGCGCCCCGGATTTCACCCCACCGACTCCTATACGGTTTCCTTCGTGTTCATGCACTCCGGCGCACCGTTTGCAAAAAAAGGTGGCGCCGATCTGAGTCTTCCGAGCATGGACATTCCCATCAGCCTGCTGAGTTGGGAAGTCTTCCTGCCCGAGCAATACAAAGTAAAAGATTTCGGCGGCGACGTGATGGCAGCCAATCTCGTGCCTCAGCCCTTCCGCGAGGAGGATGCGATCAATGCACAAAGAGATCGGGGCTCGGAAGGGTACAACAACGAGAGAGCGGCCGCCCCTCCCAGCCAAATGGGCGGTTATGTCGTCGACTCCAGTGGAGCCGCCGTTCCTAACGCGCGCATAACCATCGCCTCCGATAACGGAGCGGCCAGGACCGTCCAAACCGACTCGCAGGGCTGGTGGATCATTCCCGGGATGCCTTCGGGAAACTTCAAAGCCAAAACGGAGATGCCGGGATTTCGAACCAGTGTATTCAATCTCAACTACAACGCCAGCCAGCCCTCGATGTATTCTTTTCCGATCAGCATCGCGACCGCTTCCGAGACAGTGGAGGTAACGGCACAAGCGGCCCAGTTTCAAGCGGAAGCGTCGACATTCCATGGCACCGTGGGAGCCTCCCTCAACCAGTTGACGCTGTTGGCTCCAGGAGCAGCAAGTCCGCAGAATACCGCCTCCGCCAATGTCTTGAACCTTCAGCGTCGAGTAGCGGGGGTATTGCCAGTAGCCATCGATGTGCCGCGAACCGGCGCCTCATTCAGCTTCGTCCGCCCGCTGGTCTTGGACGAGGAAACGAAGGTAACTTTCAGTTATAAGAGCAGGTGAAGTGGCACTGGTGGGTGGATAGCGGTCAGAGAATCTAATACCTCGGCGCCAATCCCTAACCACCAACCACTGGTCACTGATCACTGGTCACTGTCCGGTGTCGCCAAGATCGCACCCCGCGCCGAACCTCCGTGCGTTTACCGGTTTTTCGCCGATGGCTTAGAATGTTCGTTCGCGGGTAGCACTGCATGAGCAATCCTGGGCTCTGGAAAACGTGGGCGGGCCGCACAGTCGACGGAAAATTTCCGCTTCGGCAGTGGCTGGGCGGTTCTGACCATAGCGCGGTCTTTCTTACGGAAAGGCCGGGTCAGCCATCCTCGAAGGCTGCAATCAAATTGATCGCGCCTGACGTCGCTACCGAACGCCAGATTTCGCTCTGGCGCGCCGCTGCCCAACTTTCTCATCCTCACCTGATACGCATTTACGAAGCCGGGCGTTGTCGGCTGGACAATACCTCCCTGCTGTACGTCGTCATGGAATATGCGGAGGAAGACCTATCGCAGATTCTTCCGCAGCGGTCGCTGGCGCCTGCCGAGGTCACCGATCTGCTTCCCCCGGTTCTGGACGCGCTTTCTTATCTGCACGGGAAAGGATTTGTGCACGGGCGCATCAAGCCCTCCAACGTGCTAGCCATCGGCGAGCAGTTGAAACTTTCTGGCGATCAGATCATTCCTTCAACGGAAGCGAGTTCTGAACGCCGACGTCGCGACGCCTACGATGCTCCCGAAACCGCCGCCGGAATTGTCACCCCCGCAGGCGACATATGGTCCGTAGGCGTTACTCTTGTCGCCGCGCTGACCCAGAATGTGTCTTTCGCCGAGGAGCGGGCGCTGAACGATCCCGATTTACCGGAGACGGTTCCACAACCGTTTCGCGGCATTGCGCGCGAATGCCTCCATCTCGACCCGAAGCGGCGCTGCTCGATTGCCGAGATCCAGGCGCGGCTGCAGCCCGCCGGACGCTCGGTGCCCGCCGCGCCTGCTCCCGTTGCGCCACCCCGCACTTCTGTAAAACGCGGCCCCATCGCTGCCGCCGTGCTCATGATCGCGCTGCTGGTTGCTCTGGTTGTGTTCTTTTCTCGCGGCGGATCTTCCGGGAAGAGTGGGCCCACCCCGGCCACACCTGTGAGCGAGCAGTCTGCGCCTGCAACTCCTCCGAAAACCGCAGCCGCGCCGAAGCCCAATCCAGCGGTTCGGGGACGAAGCGCGGCGCCGAGGGGAGCGCTCGCATCGCAAGGCGAAGTCGTCCACCAGGTTCTTCCCGACATTTCCAAGAACTCGCGCAACACCATCCGGGGCACAATCAAAATCGCGGCACGAGTGGAAGTGGATCCCTCAGGCAAAGTTACAGCGGCGAAACTAAAAAATGCCGGGCCCAGCCCATACTTCGCCGGACTTGCTCTGAAAGCTGCGCAACGCTGGGAATTCTCCCCTCAACCCACGGCCAGCAGCTGGCTCATCCAATTTCGCCTAAAGCGAAGTGGTACCCAGGCTTCCGCCGAACCCGTGAATCGCTAAATTAAATTTCGTCTCGGAGTACGCAAACCTAGCTCTTGTCCCCTTGACGCAGCTTCCACACAATCTGCCTCAACATACCGAGAAGCAGTTTTGCATCGTATCCCTCCAGCCTGAAACGCAGGACGAGCCAGCGCGCTTTCCTCTCGAACATGGCTTCCGTTCCCGGTTTCACATAGCCGCTGACCCGCAGCGCCTCCAGCAATGCTTCCGTAATCTGCTCAGTCGCGCCCGCTGTCGCCGGCTTCGCATCCTCGGTGACGGGCGTAAGCGGCGTGCTCCTGTCCTGCGTGTTCCGCGCCAATTCGTAGAGACAAACGGCCACCGCCTGCCCCAGATTCATCGAGATGTTCTGCTGGCTGGTGGGAATATTCAGCAACCAGTGACAGTGGCTGAAGTCCCGATTAGTAAGCCCGATTTTTTCCGAACCAAACAACAGCGCAACCCGTTCGCTCTGAAGTTGTTTGCGAATCGTTGTCCCGGAATCCTCGTCAAGCGGGCGCACTGGTTGCTGCAGCACCCGATTGCGCACGGCAGTCGTTCCCACCACCAGAGCGCAGTCGGCCACAGCATCGGCAACCGTCTTATATTCCTCTGCCCGATGAAGCAAATCGGAGGCGCCCACCGCGGAGCGAGCCTCGCGAAATCCCGCCGCATAGGCATTCACCAGCCGCAACCGGTGCACGCCGAAATTGCTCATGGCGCGAGCCGCAGCCCCAATGTTGAGAGGATTGCGCGGTCGCACCAGCACCACCACGAGACCATCTAGTTCCGATTGCACAGGCAAGGACTGAATTTTACGACATGATGATTTCGCATCGATCGCGAACCATGCGGCTGGAATCCGTGCAAGTCCGCTTCCACAGCCTTCTTGACACGAATTTGAATTTGTAAAAAAAATGTCAAAAACGCCCTACATTCAGCCTCGTCCCCCGTCAAACATTGTAAGCTTCAGAAGTCGACCTACTTCCGGGAGCTATCTTGGGGAATCCGGAAGTTCCACGCACACAGGACAAACCATTTATGGGAAACCTTGCTACGCCGCTCAGTACCGCAAGAGCAGAAACTCCGCTCACACCAACCAAACCCGCCGGCCGCATCCTCGTCGTGGAGGACGACCCGGCCGTTCAAAAAGCCCTTCGGCGTCTGTTCGAGACCGAGGGCTATAGCGTGGAAACCCAATCCGATGGTAAATCCGCGATCGAGAGTTTTCAGAATTCCACGCCCGCGGCAGTTGTGCTTGATTTGCGGCTTCCCAAGGTTTCGGGCAGGGACGTGTGCAAAGAGATCAAAGCACTGTCCCCTTCGCTACCCATCGTTGTTCTAAGCGCGGCCAGCGACGTTTCTGACAAAGTCTTGTTGCTGGAATTGGGCGCTGACGATTACGTGACCAAGCCTTTCAGTCCTCGAGAGCTGCTGGCGCGCGTCCGTGCCGCTCTTCGCCACAACGCACGCAGCCCCGAAGTCCAACTTGTAAGCTTCGATGGCATCACCGCCGACTTCAAGAAAATGGAAATCAAGCGCGACGGCAATGTGGTGGTTTTGACCGCCCAGGAATTCAAGACTTTTCAGTTTCTGGTGCAGAATGCCGACCGCGTCATTAGCCGCGACGAACTGCTGAACGAAGTCTGGGGCTATCAAAACTATCCTTCGACTCGAACCGTCGATAACCATATACTTAAGCTTCGCCAGAAACTCGAGAAAGACCCGTCGAGCCCCGTACACTTCCGCACCGTACACGGCATGGGATACAAATTCGTTCGCTAATCCTCGTGAACCCGTCTTCCGAACCCGCGCCCCATTCTTCTCCGACGAAATCTGGCGGCGCCCGTCTCCCGCGCTTGCGTCTGCGGACCCGCTTTCTGCTCTCGATGCTGCTGATCACTACAGGACTCACCACGATCAGCCTACTTTTGGTGCAGCGCAGCATTCGTCGCAACGTGCGGCAAAGCATTGCAGTCAATCTCCGCAATTCCGTCGCCGCCTTCCAGGATTTCCGGCACATTCGCGAGACCATGCTGACCAACGACGTCGCCCTGTTGGCCGATCTTCCTATCACGCGCGCGATCATGGGCAGTCCTGATCCCGTAACCATCCAGGATGCTTCGCAGGATATTTCCCGGATTGCCGCCAGCGATCTTTTTGTGCTGGTCGATCATCGCGGCCGAGTCGTGGCCCTGCATACCAAGACCCCGGGACTCACTCGCGAGGCCGCGGAAAAATATTTTCAGCAATCTCTCGATGAAGATCGAGCAGAATCCAGCCACTGGTGGCTGGGCGAGCATCACCTCTATCAGACTTTCGTCCAGCCCATCTTTCGCGGCACTCGCACCGATGGAACTCTTCTTGGGTTTCTGGTAATCGGGTACGAAATTAACAACCGCCTGGCTGCGGAAGTCAGCAAGGTCGCCGGCAGCGAAGTGGCTTTCTCTTGCGGCAAGGAAATCGTTGGCACCACCTTATCTTCCGCGCAGGCGCAAAGCGGCAATATTCAAAATTTAATCGCCGGGTCCGTCCACGACGATCCACGGGACGTCGAGATTGGCAGCGAACGCTTTCTCGCTACCTCGCTCTTACTATCGGGCTCTCGTCTCACCCCGGTCCGCCTGAACGTCCTGGGTTCCTACGATCGAGCCACGAAGTTTCTTGATCAATTGAATCGCTATCTGCTGCTGCTCGGCGTGGCCGCGATCCTGGTGGGAAGCGCCTTAGTGTTCTTCCTCTCGCACACATTCACGCGGCCCCTCGGCAGCCTGGTCGCCGGGGTTCGCGCTCTGGAAGGCGGGGACTTCCATCATCCCCTTGATCCGCGAGGTGGGGACGAAGTCGCAGAACTGACTTGGGCTTTCGACCGCATGCGGGCCAGCCTTCTGAAAACCCAGCGCGACCTGCTGGAGTCCGAGCAACTCGCCACCATCGGACGCATGGCCAGCTCCATTTCGCACGATCTGCGTCACTCGCTCGCGGCCATCATGGCCAACTCCGAATTCCTTTGCGACAGTCACCTCACTCCCGTTCAACGCGAGGAGCTTTATCAGGAAGTGCGATCCGGCGTGAACCTGATGACGGATCTCATCGATTCGCTGCTCGAATTCGCCCGCACCCGCGAATCCCTGACTCCCGCCTACGCCAACGTCTCGGAAACCATTCAGCGCTCGGTGCAGGCCGTCCGCCTTCATCCCCGGCATCACGTTCGCTCCATCCAGGTGGTCTGTAGCCCGCAAATGACCGGATGGTTTGACCAACGCAAGCTGGAACGTGCTTTGTACAACCTGCTCTTGAATGCTTGCGAGGCCGCTCCCCCAGTGGGCGGCTGCGTCGAGGTCACGGCCGCCGCTGATACGGCGGGTTCCATCACCATTTCTGTCGCCGATAACGGCCCCGGCATCGCCGAGTCCATCCGCGACCGTCTGTTCCATCCCTTCGTAAGCTATGGCAAGGAGAACGGCACCGGATTGGGCCTGGCCGTCGTGCAGAAGATCGTTCAAGATCACGGTGGCGAAATTGTCGTGGAACGCTCCGTCGAACGAGAGGGCCAGGACGCAGTCCAAGCTGAGGTGCGAGCTGAATTCCGGCGCGAAGTCCAGGAAAAAACCGTTTTCCGGATCTTGCTGCCCGGGCGTGCTCAGGGCTCCTACCATCGCCCCGATGATCACTCCCTGGAGCTGCCAGCTCTGGTGCCCGCACAGCGGGAGGATGCCAGCCAGAATTCGATTTCGCACCCGGGCTCGTAGGCACATCGTTCTCTTTCGAAGTGCCGGCCAGCCGGGAAGCCGTAGGAGGAGCGTGTGAAGAGCCTTAGAATTTTTGCGATTCGCGGGGCTGCTTTGGCGGTCACCGCCTTTGTCTTATTGCAGGCGCACGGTCGCGCTCAAGACGCGCCCTCAACCGCCGCGCCCCCTGAGGGCGCAGACGCCGTTCGCGACCTGCAAGATCAGGTGCGTCAACTGCGAAACCTAATGGAAGAGATGCGCGCGGAAAATGCCGAGTCCCGTGCTGAGATGCGCCAATTGCGCCAGGACTTGCAAGCCACGCGGGCCCTGCTGCAACCGCCGGCTTCGCCAAACGCCAATGAGTCTGCGGCAGTCGCGCCTTCCATTTCACCCCAGCAGGAAACCCGCACCGCGTCGGATACCGCCATCTCATCCCCTGCTGAAAGCTCAACCTCGCTCGAAGAACGAATTCAAAAGCTGGAAGAATCAACCTCACTCATCGGGTCGAAGATCGACGAACAATATCAGACCAAAGTTGAAGCCGCCTCCAAGTATCGCGCCCGCCTTCATGGCATCGTGCTGATGAACGCCTTCCGCAATACGGGCCGCTCCGAAAATCTGGACCTCCCCACCTACGCCGAGCCGGTCTCCGCGGGTTCGCCCCATTCCACTGCAGGCGCCACCCTGCGCCAATCGGAAATCGGCTTCGAAATTTTCGGCCCGACGGTTGCCGGAGCGCGTACATCAGCCGATATTCAACTCGATTTCGCCGGAGGATTCCCCACAACCGGTAACGGCGTGGACTTTGGAATCGTCCGCCTGCAAACTGGCGAACTGCGCTTCGATTGGGAACACACGTCGGTAGTCGCAGGCCAGGATTCTCTGTTCATTTCGCCTCTCTCGCCCACCTCATTCGCGTCACTGGCCATGCCGGCGTTCGCCTTTGCTGGAAATCTCTGGGGCTGGACGCCTCAACTTCGCATCGAGCACCGCTTCACCATCTCCGACCAGCAAACCGTAACCCTGCAGGGCGGAATTCTCGACAACCTGGATTGGGAATTTCCTTCCAATTCGTTTTATCGTTCGGCGCAAGCTGGTGAATTGTCCGGACAGCCTGCCTATGCCCTCCGCACCGCGTGGTCGCATCCGGTACAGGGGCATCCCCTCAGCTTCGGCGTCGCCGGCTACTATGGCCGGCAAGACTGGCGTTGGGACCGCTACATCGACTCCTGGGCCGGCATGGCCGATTGGCAGATTCCCATTGCTTCGCGCTTGAATCTCTCGGGCGAGTTTTATCGCGGTCGCGGCATTGGCGGACTGGGCGGCGGCATCGGAGCCTCCATCCTTTATGGCGGCGATCCTAAGTTTCCCTTCAGTCCGATCCGCGGTCTCGACGCTGCGGGCGGCTGGACCCAACTGAAATTCCAGGCGACTTCCAAGATTGAGTTCAACGGGGTGTTCGCCGAAGACAATGCTTTTGCCGGCGATGCGCGCGGCTTCGCCACCGATCAGAACAACTTCGGGCGAATTCTCGGCCGCAACCGCGGGGAGCTTGGGAACGTTATATTTCGTCCTCGCTCCGACCTCATCCTCGCAGCCGAGTTCAGACGTTTGCGCACCTTCCCCGTCTTTAGCAATAGCAGCGCAACTAATCAGGTCAATCTATCGTTGGGGATTTTGTTTTGAAGATCCGTTCAGCCCACTCTCGATTGTTCGCTCTCCTTCTGGCGGCCACAGCCTACGCTGCGGCACAGGAAACGGCGCTGAAGGCGCGCATAGAGCTAACTCAGAACGGTCATCCGCTCGCGAATGCTGCGAAGGCAGTGGTGTGGTTGACACCGGTGGGAGCGATGGTCGAGCCACCTCGACAAAAAGCGTCAGAAATTCCGCAACTGGTGCAGAAGAACAAAATGTTCCATCCTTCGCTGCTGGTGATCCCGGTCGGCGGCAAAGTGGAGTTTCCCAATCGCGATCCGTTTTTTCACAACGTGTTTTCGCTCTTTGAGGGAAAGCGCTTCGATCTTGGGCTTTATGAGGGTGGGACCACACGGTTCGTTCAATTCGACAAACCCGGCGTCTCTTTTATCTTCTGCAACATTCATGCTGAAATGAGCGCAGTGGTCGTCGCCTTGGCCACGCCTTACTACGCCATTTCCGACTCCCGCGGCGATCTTAGCATTCCGAATGTTCCGCCCGGCCGCTACGAAGTGCAAGTGTTTCACGCTTCGGTCCCGCCCGAGGATCTTCGCGCCCTCAGCCGGGAGATCACCATCGCTCCCGGCGTCACATCGCTGGGAACTTTCACGCTGGTCGAGACCGACCTCACACTCGCTCACAAAAACAAATACGGCCGCGATTACGACCGTCCCGAACCCGACAGCCCCGCCTACGCCAGACCGTGATTTCCAAAGTTTCAACGTTTCAAAGTTCCACCCCTCAAAATCCTTAGGGCCTTGAAACTTTGAAACATTGAAACTCTGAAACTTTGCCCTCTTCCCCAACAGAGAGGGCGTGCCGTTAAGCACGCCCTTCCCGCCTCTGTTCTTCGCTTCATTTACAACAACTTTGAGTACATCAAGTTGCTGCTTCCCTCAGAGACTTGCGTCTCCAAGCTTGTTAGGGATGACCTTAGCGATGACCGCCGCTATGTCCTCCGCCACTGGAGTGGCCGCCGCCTCCGCTGGAATGGCCTCCTCCGCCACCGGAGTGTCCCCCGCCGCCGGAAGAATGTGCGCCTCCGGAGTAGTGTCCACCACTCGGCGCTGAATAGTGTCCGCCGCCTCCGCTCGGTGCGCGGCCACCGCCGTAGCTCGGTGCGCCACGCGATCCGCCGTAGCTGGGGGCCCCGCCGCGCTGTCCGCCGTAGGCTGGGCTGCCATAGCCCGGGGTGCCGCGAGAACCGCCGTAGCCACCGTATGCGGGATTGGCCCCACGGGAATATCCGCCGTAGCCGCCATAACCCCCGGAGGGCGAGCGCGCAATCGGTTGCCGCATGTCTAACTGCGGACGCGAGGACGATCCACTGCCGTAGCTGCCTCCGTACGAACTGTTGCCCCGCGCAGCCATCGAACTCGGCGCGGTCCGATTCCAGTAAGTGCCGCTGTTGCCCCGAGCCGCAGCCGATCCGTTATAAGATCCGCCGCTGTAAGCTCCGCCACGCGCTGCCTGGTTGCTCAAGGACGTGGACGGCCGCGACGAATTTGATGAAGGCGGCGTGAACGGCCGGAAACCACCGCCGTTGCCGGCTGGAGACTGCATCGTGCCGCGCTGCGACATTCCAGAGCCCATGTTGCTTCGTTGCGAACTGGTGTTGCTGGGCGGATTGAACGAACGATTGACCCCACCACCTTGATTCGAGAGACTTCGATTCGAGAGACTTCGATTGGTCGAATTGATCATCTCCCTTCCACCTGCCGTACCTGCGCTCGGCTTCTGCATCGAACTGGAAGCCATCCCGCCGCGGAAGCCAGCGGAAGCGTTCGCGCGCGCGCCCGCCGGAACCGCACCTACGTGGTTCTGCGCCATCGACTGCCGCAGACTAGCGGTCTGCTGCTGGAACGACGCTGGTCGCGCCATGTTGTTGCGGACTGAACCGACGAAGTGCTGCGAGCCTGTATTGCGCACCGTGGATGGCGCTGCCGCCCGTCCGCTCGCCGACAAACTGGCGCGCGAAGGAACCACCGGCAGGTTGCCCGCCATCATGCGCGCTCCGCTCAACTGTTCGCGGCTCGCCCCAACTGCCGTCACCCGGCCTGCGCCGAAGCGACCAGCATTCACCGTCGAAAGAGCGCGGCCCACGTGGTTGTCATGCAGGTTTGCAATATTTGAGTACCGCATTCCATTGTGCAGCGGCGCAAAGCCGCCGTAGCGGTTAAAGGCGTTATAGCCGCCGCGGAATCCGACTACGCCAAATCGTCCGCCGTATCCGCCCCACCAGGGATGGAAATAGTCGCAAGGCCCAACCGGAAGCCAGCCGAAGCCGCCCCACCCGCCATAGCCCACTCCGAAGCCAAAGCCGCCGCCCCAGCCAAAGAACGATACGTATGCAGGCGACCAGAATGGACGGTAGAAGCCACCGGCATAAACCGGCCCCGGCCACCAGGCCCATGCGCCGCCGTAGGGGAACCAGCGGCCGTAGTGGTACGGCGCCCATCCCCAAGGCTCGTAGCCAACCCAAGTCCAGCCATAGTAGGGCTCATAGGTCCAGTTGCCGTTACGATACGGAACCCAGCCATCGGGTTCGTTGGGAACCCAAACATCGCCGTAGTCGGGCACGTTCTGCCAGCGACCATAGGCGTCGAGATCTTGCGCTCCGGTGTAATAGCGGTTGGTGTGATGCCAGGAGTTCGCGTTCTGGATCATGTGATCGCGGTCGCTGTTCCAGCGATCCCAATCGTCGCGATCCGGAGCTGACGAAATCTTGTACTGTGCGGATTCGGAATCGCCGCGCACCGTCGCCTCTTCTCCCTCGTGAATTTCCGTGCTGCCCTGCGGAGTGGCGATCTGCGCTTCGCCCTGGCGTACGATCACGACAGTGTCGCCATCGGGCCGCACTTCAACGCGGAAGATCCCATCATGATGCGAGGGATGAATGGAAACATTCGGCGTATCAATCTCGGGCTCGGACTCGGTGTTTTTCGAAATGCTGAAAGTTGCAACTCCCTGGGCTAACTGAAGTCGAATGTTTCTCTTGGTGAGCTCTGCGACGTTGACCTGGGAATTCGGACCCAGGCGAAGGGTATTGGCAAAGTCGAGTTGCAGTTCCGTTCGCGCGTTATCGCCGGTGGAAACCTTGTCCCCAGTCATCACGGGCTGATTCAACGTGGCGGCGGACCAGTCGCCCGAGTCGCCGCGCTGCGTGGACACGTCGGCATGAATCAGGCTGATGCGCGCTACGCCTTGATCCGTCTGCGCTGGAGCTTCTCCGCTCGGGCCCCCAGGCTGAGCCTCGGTAGGCTGCGCGTCACTCGGCTGGCCATCATTCGAGTTCGTGTCAGCAGGGGCGTCACCTGGCTGCGGATATCCCATTTGACCATTGCTGGGCTGGGAATAGTTCGGCTGCGCATCCGGACCGGGCGCCTGACCAATCTCCATGGGCGCACTCGGCTGATCCGAGGGCGCGGGACCTTCGTCGGTCGTCTGCGCCAAGGCGCTGACCGACAGCGCTCCTGAGAGCGCCAAAGCTAAGACCGCGAAACTTGTTATAAGTCTGTTTTTCATAACCACCTTCTGCCTACCGAACCTTGCCGATCAATGCTTAAGTATTTAGGAATGCTCTCCTGGAAACAGAGGCAACTGCCATGCCAAACGGCGAGGTAAAAATGGGCTGTAACTCGTTTGTTTTCAGTCAAAGAAAAGCCGACTGGAGAGGTGGGCACGCTGAATCCAATGAACTTGGCCGACCTCAGCCAAGGGTGGTGGTTTTCAGCCAGTCTGATTGCAGAAAATTGCTTTGGCTGGGCAGGAATTGACTAGTGAATATCTCGCTTCACGTCCCTTGCAAAACTGTCGCAAACCACACATTGCATCGACGAGTCTCATGCTGACCCTAACTCATTCGCACAAGTCACTCGTCGCGTAGCAATATCACGGGATTTATCGACAGGGCGCGTCGCGCTGGTATCCAAGTGGCCACAAGTCCCATGAGCGACATGACCAGAACAACGCCGGCCAATACCAGCGGATCGCGTGGCGTTGCCTGATACACGATGGACGCCAGCACCCGGCTCGCCAGAATTCCCAGGAGCAATCCTGCCACAGAACCGAAAGCCAGCAATTTGAAAGCCCGTCCTAACGCCGCCTGCAACACTTCCTTGCGCTGGCCGCCGAGCGCGATCCGAATTCCCAATTCGCGCAAGCGCTTGCTGACCGAGTACGCGGCCAGGCCAAAGATCCCGGTGATCGACAGCATCGCGCCCATCAGACCCAGGACGCCCAGAGCCAGTGTCGCCATTCGGGAAGGAAACAGAGCCGATTCCAGTTCCTGGCTCCAGGTTCGAATGGTGAAGGGCAGGCCAGCATCGAGCTCCGTCACTTTGCTGCGGATGGCGGCCACCAGTTGCTGCTGATCGCGATTCGAGCGCACCACCAGCGTGGTCTGGCTCGATGGCGATTGCAGGACGGGCAGAAACATTGCTGGCTGCGGATCTTCGGCGAGGCTGCCATATTTTCCGTCTTCGACGACGCCTACCACTCGGATGCGGGTTCCATCCGGCAGCTTGTAATAACCGGCCAACGCGTTCGATACCGAGCCAAAGATCTTGCGCGCAAACTCGCGATTGACTACGGCTACGCTGGGGGACTTCTTGTCGTCGTGCCATGAAAAACTCCTGCCCGCCAACAACGTTGTCCGGGCCGCATCGAAGTATTCGGGAGATATGTTGTACAGCACGGCCTCAGCCGCGGCATTCGCTGGCCTCAGATCGGCGGCTTGGTCGGAAAAGACATTTGAGCTGTTGGCGCCGTAATACAGCGGCAGCCGATCAATCGATCCTAGAGACTTTACGCCGGGGATGGTTTCCAAAGCGCTGATCATGCGCTTTTGCATGATGGGCACGTTGTCGCCGCTGTAGCCGGACATGCTAAGAGATGTTTCTAGCAGCGTTGCATTCGTGGGTTCAAAACCGAAATTGCTGTGGAGCGAGCGCATCAGGCCGCGGACAGCGACCATCGACGAGGTGACCAGCACGGCGCAGATCGCAATTTGCACGACCAGCAGGAGATCTCGGACCGTTATCCGCCGCTCCATCCTTCCGGACGATCCCAGCTTGACGACCGCATATGGATTGGTGCGGAGCACCTGCCTCACCGGGACCGCGCCAAACAGGAAGCCGCTTACTAAAGCCAACAGTAAAGCGACCAGATAAACATTGGCGTCCGGGTTTACGGGCAGGCTGAGGGGTGCGGTGGGAAGCGGGTGCCACACTCTCAGTTCGCGCAACAGCGCCACGCTGCCCGCATAATCCAACCGCGCCTCCAAGGAGTGAAATCACCAGGGCTTCGGTAAATAGTGTTCGCAAAATGCGCGAGCGTTTCGATCCGAGCGCGAGCCGCAGAGCAACCTCCCGGGAGCGGTCCGCGGCGCGCGCGGCGAACAGACTGCCCAAGTTGGCGCATGCGGCCAGCAGAATCAGCCCCGCCAGCAACATCAATCCCGTCAGGAATCCCCGCATGGGACCGCCCAGCCAGTCGCCGGCCAGGCCGGGACGCGTCAGGGAAAACGTCATGTTGCCGTCTTCTTTGGGGTAACTCTTCTCCAAATAGGCGCCAATAGAATTGAGGTCAGAAATGGCCTGCGCCTGGGTTACTCCCGGCTTCAGATGTCCCAACACCATCAAAATGCCGCGATTGGCGCGCTCGTTCAACACGTTCGCGCCCTCCAGTTGCTCCTGGTTCACGAGCGGCACCCAGAAATCGGGAAAAAGAAATGTCAACGTTCCCCGGAACTCGGGTGACGCTACCCCGAGGATGGTAAAGGGATGCTTGTTCAACTGAACCACGCGCCCCACGACGCCGCGATCGTCCTGAAAATGGGTGTGCCAAAACGCGTGAGTGAGCACGATGTAGGGAGCGCTGTTGCGGCCATGTTCGTCGGAGGCGTGGAAGAAACGGCCCAGATACGGCTGAGCGCCTAATGCGTCGAAGTAGTTCACGGTCGTTTCTAATATCCAGGAACTCGATGGATTGTTGCCCGTATCCAGCCCCACCCCAGTGACGTTGTAGGCTGCGAGATCCTCAAAGCTGCGGTTGCGATCGCGCAGATCGAGATAGTCGGGATAGGAGTGATTGATGGCTTTACTGCTCCCGCGCTCGATGGCCCAAAGGCTCCCGGCGTGGGGCACATTCAGCGGGCGCAGAATGAGCGCGTCCAATATGGCAAACACCACAGCGTTTGCGCCAATGGCCAGGGCCAGCGTCAAGACCGCGACGATAGTGAAGCCGGGAGATTTACGCAACACGCGAAGGCTGAGGCGCACATCCTGTATAAGGGTGTCCACAAAATTCCCTCCCAGAGCTTCATGGACTTCTTCTCTGACCCGCTCCTGTCCACCGAACTCGATGCGGGCGCGGCGCTCCGCCTCGGCGCGAACCATGCCGGAACGCTCAAGATCATCGGCGCGGTGCTGGATGTGGGAGCGAAGTTCCTCTTCGATCTCGGCATTGATCTGGGAACGCTGGAACAGAGTGGCGATGCGGAAGCGCAGTGAAGCGGGGAATCTCATACTTCCTCCGGTTGCACCGAGAGCGCGGAGGTGATCGCTGCCACCAGGCGATTCCAGTTGGCGGTTTCTTCCCGCAGGCGCTTGCGGCCGGTGCCGGTGAGTTCGTAAAACTTGGCGCGGCGATTGTTGTCCGACGTACCCCAGTTCGCCTTGAGCAGTCCCTGCCGTACCAGGCGAAACAGGCCGGGATAAAGCGCGCCCTGTTCGATCAGCAGCGCATTTCCGGAAATCTGGCCGATGCGCAGAAGGATGCCGTATCCGTGCAGTGGGCCGAGCGCGACCGCTCGCAGAATGAGGAGATCGAGAGTGCCGGGAAGAAGTTGGGCTTGGTCGGTCACTATCCCTCCTAAGTTAATTAGGAGAATAACGCTGACTCTCCTAAGCTGTCAAGGAGAGAATGAGAAGAGAAATGCGACGGGAACAGTTGAGGGATCGAAATGGATTCGATCCCTCATTGAGCCAGAACACGGCTCCAGTTGGTTCAGAACTGCAGCTTCAAGGCGAACTGAATCTGACGCGAAGATCCGAAGTCGCCCGTCGGAAAGCGTGTGGACGTGATCCTTCCGAAGCTGCTGGACGGATTCGGGTTTGTTGCCGTCGGGGTTGGAATCGTAAGATTCGGATTCCCAAAGTCCGCGTGGTTGAAGAGATCGAACAATTCCGCTCGGAACTGCAGGTTGATCCGTTCCGTAAGCTTGGTGTTCTTGACCGCGGAGAAGTCCGTGTTCAGAAAACCCGGACCCGTCACGGCATTACGCCCCAAATCGCCAAAATGGCAGGTCTTCGGATCGGAGCTTCCGTTGGCAAGAAATCCCGTGCAGGGGAACTGAAATGCCGACGGATTGCTGAACCACTGAGCCGGCCTCCCCGTCGCCGATACCGATCCTGCGAGGTCAGGCCTGAGAGCTCCCAAGCCGGTCGTCCCGGTAAAGCCAGCTACCGAGGTGATGACATTCAACGGGTTGCCGGTCTGCATCTGGTTGATCAGCCCGAGTTGCCAGCCTTCCACCAGCCGGTTCTTGTGGAAGGGGAGCTCGTAGAACCCGCTGACCACGAAGCGATGCCGGACGTCGAAGTCCGACAGACCGCGATTGTTGTTCACGTCCAGGCTGTTCTGAAGAATGGTCCCCTGACTATTAAGCGAATTGTCGTCAATCGACTTGGAGAACGTGTACGAGCCCAGGAACTCGAGCCCGCGAGAAAGGTGCTTGTTGACCGTCACCCACAGGCCGTTGTAGCTCGAGTTCGCGGCGCTATCCACATCGGTGATGTTTCCCAGTTTCGCACCTGGACGAAATGGACTTGAGGCCGCGAGAGCGGGAAACGGCCGTACCAGACTGCCACCTACCAACTCGAGTTGATTCAGATTGCGGGCGATTCGCAAGTGCGTGCCCTTGGAGCCAACATAAGCAAGAGTGAGCCCGAGAGTGGACGTGAGCTGCTGCTCGACGTTCAGGTTCCAAGACTGCACATATGGATCCTTGAAGTTTGGGTTGATTGTGGTGGGCGCCAGTCCCGAAGGTCCCGCCACGGTTGCAGCATTGGTCAACGAGAGACCACTGGCGGTGGAGGTCAGTGGCGTCGAGAAGGGTGGATTGGAATTCAGTCCCGTGACAATGCCGGTCACTGGCTGATCCGTGAGAATCGCATAGCCGGACCGGATGATCGTCTTGCCCTTTCGCAATGGGTCCCAAACAAAACCCAAACGGGGCTGGAAGTTCTTATTGTTGGTGGGGAAGGGTTGCCCGAAACCCGGCGATCCGATCTGGTTCAGAGTCGCAGTCGCAGGACTGAAGACGACGAAGCGATTACTCGCTTCGGTCGGATCCGAATTCCAATCGTAGCGCAGGCCCAGCTGTAGCGTGAGATTTGGCCGCCACTTGAAACTGTCCTCGACGAACGCCCCATAAGCTGGATAGAGGATCCGATTCGCGCTCGTGCCCACGTATGTGAATGATGTGGCCGAGTCGGCAACAAAAGCTGCAGTGCTGGCGAATCGGAAGATCGAAGTATCCAGCGAGAAATTATTGTTGTACGCACGCCGGATTTCGCCGCCCATGGCCCAGGAATGCCGGCCGTGCAGGTAGTTCAGCGTATCGCTGAGAACAGCTGTCGTATCTCCTCGCCCCTGGGGAAAACCCGAGGGGCCGCCGAAATCCAGAGCAAAACCACCAACATCGATCTGCGCTAGTCCTATTGCCGCATCGACTCCGCTGTCGATGCCGTAGGTCGCTGAGTTAAGCTTTCGATTGGGCTGAAACGTGATGTGAATCCGGTTGTAGCCCAGCCGAATCGTGTTGGCCAGGCTCGGGGAAAATATATGATCCTCATTCACCGTTCCAATTTGGCGTCTCGATTTCCGCGTATCGCCCCACCCCGGAAGAGTATTCCCTTGCAGCGTGGGCTCCTGGCGCAGATCCTGTTGTAGGGCGATATATCCGTGAAGCCGATCTTTGCCGCCCAACGCAACATCGACATCGGCCGTGCCTTGATCAATATTTACCGGCGCGGTGGCTGAGCTGATAAAGAAGCTTCCCGTCGAGTCATTGGCCGCGGGAATGAAGGCGGCCACCTGCTTGATGGTCGCGTCACCGGTGGCCGCCACCTGAGCCTGCTGCGCTGCCGTCAGCACCAGGCTATCGGTTGTAATGCCTTGTCTCTGACGCAGTCCTTCGTAACTCAGGAAGAAATGCGCCCTATCCTTTTTGATCGGACCGCCGAACGCCGCGCCAAAGTTATTCCGTTTGAAGGGCGCTTTCGTAAGAGAGAAATAATTCTTGGCGTCCAGCTTCTCGTTGCGAACCCACTCGAAAAGTTCGCCATGATATTCATTGGTCCCCGAGCGGGTGGCAATGTTTACGATGGAGCCCGAGTTTCGGCCATACTGCGCGCTGTAAGTTGAATTATCGACTTTGAATTCCGACACCGTGTTGATCGAGGGCTGGAACGTAATCTGGTTCTGTACAATGTCGTTCAGATTCACCCCATTGATCATGAAGTTGATGGTGTCTTCGCGTTGTCCGGCCGTGTTAAAAGCAAACGAACCCTGCCCCCGAAGTGGCGCGGTAAGAAATCCATTTGCCGGCGGAGTCACGGTCCCCGGGGTCAAAAGGCTTAAGTCTACGAAGTGGCGGCCATTCAGCGGGATTTCCTGCGTCGTCTTCTGGTCCACGACTTGTCCCAGTTCGATCGTGCTGCTATCGATTACGGGAGCTTCGGCTGAGACCGTAACCTCCGTTGTGGTCTGCCCCACGTTGAGGCGAAAATCCTGACGCACGGTTTGCCCCACGTCCAACACAACTCCGTTTGCGATTGCCGTCTGCATTCCCTTGTTTCGCACCTGAACTTGATAGGTGCCAACCTGCAACGAGGGGACTTCGTACGTTCCGGCGTCGTTGGTTCTTGCGTTGTATTCCACTCCCGTTGCCTGGTTCCGCACGACCACGTTCGCTCCGGCTACCACCGCCCCAGAGGAATCGGTTGCCGTACCCCAGAGCTTTGCGTTGGACTGAGCAAACCCCGAACCTCCCACGAACAGTAGGAAAATCGAGATCGATAATAGCAAGCGGCTGGCAGCCATTTTTGACATTATGGAATCTCCAGTGGAAACAGGGCTAGGCCGAACTCGGCTGATCTGGCAGGGAAATCGCTAAACGATCAGGGCCAGCCGGAGCTAAAAAGACCACACTTTTCATACGGTAAGCATTTGTCCAGCCATAGCACGACTCTTCTTTTTCAAATATTTGGGCAATCCGACAATCAATTCCTACAGTATTTGGAAAAATGAAAATGAGTTTTTGGAAGCAGTGAGAGATGCCAGTCGTTCCTTAGACCAAGCCAGGTCCTTCACTATTCGTAGCGCAGAGCGGTCATCGGGTCCACCTTGGTTGCGCGGCGAGCTGGAATGTAGCAAGCCACCAGCGCAACCGCGGCCAAAATCGCGACCACGCAGGCAAATGTCGCCGGATCGGTGGGTTGTATGCCGTAGAGAAAACTCGCCAGCGACCTGGTTAGCGCGAGTGCTCCGAGAATGCCGACAACCAGGCCGATCCCGAGAAGCAGCAGGCCTTGTCCGACAACCAGGCGGACTACGTCTGTGCGTTGCGCGCCCAAGGCCATGCGAATGCCAATCTCGTGAACACGTCGAACCACGGAGTAGGCGATCACGCCGTAGATGCCGATGGCCGACAGGATAAGCGCCAGCGAAGCGAAGCCAGCAAGCAGAAACAAATTGAAGCGGCGAGGAGTAGTGGACTGGCTGATCACCTGATCCATGGTTTGAAGCTGTGCGACGGCGAGCTGAGGGTCGATCGCCCACACAGTCGCACGGAGCGAGGACCCCAGGCCGGTTGGCTGACCGGACGCACGGATCGCCACATTGAGAGAGCTACCCGGGTTCTGCAAGAACGGCTCATAGGTGTGCGGAGTCGTTTCAACTTCGAGAGCGCCCTGTTTCACGTCTCCAACCACGCCCACGATCGTAAGCCAGGCATCCTTGGACTCCGCCGGCCCCCACTTCAGGCGCTTGCCGAGTGCGTCCCCGTGTGTCCAATACCGTCTGGCAAGCGATTGGCTCACGATCAGCACATGCGTGGAAGCGTCGTTATCTTGCTCCGTGAAGTAGCGCCCCTGCAGCAGCGGCACCCCCATAGCCTGAAGATACTCGCCTAAGATTACGGAATGGTTGGAGAAGTTGAGGTTCGCACCAGGCGGAGGCTGGTAGCCTTCGGGCGTAAAGATGTGATTCCAGCCAGCATTTAGAGGAAGATCGGTGGATCCGCCCGCCATCTGCGCCCCGGGCAGTTGCCGCAGGCGTTCCATCAACAGGTGATAGAAGTTGCGGACTTGCGCGTCGCCCTGGTAGTGCGACTGGGGCAAACTCAGAGACGCCGTGAGCACATGTTCGGGTTGGAATCCGGGGTCGGTCTCGAGGACTCGCTGAAAACTGCGCAAAAGTAATCCTGCTCCGACCAGCAGTACCATTGCCAGTGCCACTTCCGCCACCACCAGCGCCGAGCGGACGCGATTGTGCTCCCGGCCTTGCATGCCGCTCCGCCCGCCCTCCTTGAGCGTGCTATTAACGTTGGTGCGCGAAGCGGCCAGGGCCGGCACTATGCCAAAGAACACACCCGTAAGCAGTGCCACTCCCACCGCGAAACCGAGCACGGTGAGATTCAGGTTCACCGCATGAACGCGGGGAATCTCCGCCGGCATCAACGCCAGTAGTGCACCGGTAATCCAGTTCGCGAAAAATAGACCCAGTCCCGCACCGGTAAGTGTTAGCAACATGCTTTCCGCCACCAATTGACGGAGAAGGCGCACGCGACTCGATCCCAGGGCAAGACGAACCGCGATTTCCTTTCGCCGGTCAGTGGCCCGAGTCAACAGCAGATTGGTGACGTTGATGCAACTGATGAGCAGAACAAAAGCCACCGCTCCGAATAGCAATAAAAGTAGCGGTCTGGCCTTGCCCACCACCTGGTCCGCCAAGGGGAGCGCCATCGCACTGAGGTTGATATCGGTACGAAATTGCGGGGGATAAGTCTCCAGGATGCGTTGTGCAATGGCGCCAAGATCGGCGTTCGCTTGCTTGAGAGTCACGCCGGATTTCAGCCGTCCGACCACGCTGTAATTGAAATTGTCTCCAACATCGGCGAGTTCTTCGGGTGTAAAGGCCATCGGAACGAAAACATTGGAAGCATCGCCTTGTTGCATCCCAGACAGTGGAAATACGAAGGTCTGCGGCATGACTCCGATCACCGTGTAGGGCTGCCGATTGAGAGTCACGGTGCGGCCGACGATGTTGGGATCGGAGCCAAACTGGCGCTCCCAGAGTCCATTGCTCAGGATGGCCAGCAGGTGGCCGGGGCGATCTTCGTCCGCAGTAAAGACACGCCCGAGGCTCGGCTGGACGCCAAGAAGCGAAAACAGGTTTGCGTTCACACGATCGAAATTGACGCGCTGCGGTTCGGCTCCGCCGGCCAAGTCAAACTGGCCGCCACGAAAGGCGGCCAGCGACTCAAACGTGTGATTCTCACGCTGGAACTGTACGACGTCTGGGGCGCAGACGGGAATCGGGTCGGGAATCGCTTTGGGAATCCACTCCTTGACCAGCATCAGCCGATCAGGCTCGCGGTAGGGCAAGGGACGCAATAGAACAGCATCCACAAGGCTGAAGATTGCGGTGCTGGCGCCGATGCCGAGTGCTAATGTGAGCACCGCCAGAATTGCGAACCAGGGCTTTTTCCGGAGCACGCGGTAGGCATAGCGGAGATCAGCGGGTAAGGGAGCCATCGTGCCTTGCCTCCGATCGAAGGGTCAATCAATACGACCAATCAGTCGGTTTTGGAGTGCAACTCTGTTGCCCTAGGCAGACACGGCAAGCCGTTCTAAAGACTGGATAAAATTTTGCGGGACTAGCCGAGCGCTGTCCGCTAGCGGAAATGAATGTCCGTTCTCGAACAGTCGGGAGCGCGGAGAAGTATCCTCGCGAACCAGCTTGCAGTCACAGCCACCGCTGGATCAATGATGCTTTGCGGCAGCACGGGCGAGTTCGCGCCATGTGATCACCTTGATGTTCTGTTGTGCCAGAACTTGACGGAACTGATCGCTGGTAAAGAAGTCGTAATCGCGCTGCCGCCAGGCGGCGCCCCAGGTGGACCGTTCGCGGGTGGCGGCGCGCAATTCCTCGTCGTCGAAACCAGGGTGAATGACGAACTCGGTCACGCCGGGTTTCAAATTCTTGAGCGCAGTCAGATAGAACTCGGCCCATTTTTCCGTCGGAACTTCTGGTTCAATCGTGACCGTGTGGTCGAGCACAATGTCGATGGGACCGAGGCTCGCCTGCAGATATGGATAGTCAGCAAACCAATCACGGTTTACGAAGACCGGCAATTTGTAGTCGTGAGCGACTCGCAGCATCACATCGAACAATTCTTTGCCGCTCATGATGAGCCGATACTGATGCGAATCGAGATGGGTGGGGCGAACGCCCATAGCCAGCGCGCGCTCGATCTGGGCGCGGAGCTCGATCTCGACTTCCTTGGCATCGATTTTCTTTGCAATGCTGTGTTCGTTCGGTGCCCAATCGTGATGGAAGTATCCGTTTGCATCTACCAGGCTCGGCACTTTGTCGCTAGGCGCGACCGGGCCCCAGCGGTAATAGACTCTCTCGGCGGTGAGGGTGAGGTGCAGTCCAAAATCGACGTCGGGATGGGATTTGGCGTAATCGGCCATCTCCGGAAACCAAGGGCACGGCACCATGAGGCTCGCAGAATTGATGGTGCCGCCCTCAAGAGCTTTTATGGCCGCGGCGTCGACCGCATGAGTTTCGCCCAAATCATCGGCGTGGACGATGATGAGCTTTGTGCCGGGAGGGTAGCCAAGGCGGCCCGCGAGTGTTTGCGCAGAGACCGCAACGGCGGACAACAGAAGACCGATCAGCGTTGCTCGCAGAACACATCGAAAGATCATGGCAGACTAGTAAATCACACCCACGGAGGCGAAATCGCCGCAAGTCTCTCTCTTACAATCGTGCCCTTCGGCCCTGTCATTCCGAGCGCCTTGTTTTTGGCGCGAGGAATCCCGCTGTTGCGCCCCGCGAGGAGAACAGATTCCTCGCTTTGCTCGGAATGACAAATTACTAGACTTCGGACTACGTTTCTTTGTCCGCCTCGTCGCTAATTCCGATTTTCGACAGCCGATATCGCAACGCATTGCGCGACAAGCCCAGCAGGCGCGCCGCCTGGCTCTTGTTGCCGTTGGCGCGGCGCAGGGCTTCCTGAACCATCTCATCTTCCCATTGCTCCAGGGTCAGGCCGTCGGGAAGGAATCCGCCAGGGCCGTTTGCCGCCTTTGCGGGACGAATATCGAGGTGGATATCGGACGGGCCGAGCACGCTGCCTTTCGCCAGTGCACAGGCGCGCTCGACGATATTCTGCAACTCGCGGACATTTCCCGGCCAGTGATAGTTCACGAGAATCTGCATGGCCTCCGGCGTGATGCCTTCGACCGGCTTGCGCGATTCTCCTGTGAACCGGGAGATGAACAGGTTCACCAGATCGGAAATGTCCTCCTTGCGCTCGCGTAAAGGCGCGATGTCAATAGGCACGACATTCAAGCGGTAATAGAGATCCTCGCGAAAGGTTCCTTGCTCAAGCGCCTGCCGCAGATCCTTGTTGGTGGCTGCAATGAGACGCACATCGACCTTCACCGTGCGCGTTCCGCCGAGACGTTCGAATTCACGCTCCTGCAGCACGCGCAACAATTTCACCTGCGTGACCGGGGGCACATCGCCGATCTCGTCCAGGAAGAGCGTTCCCTTATCGGCCAGTTCGAACTTGCCCGGTTTGCTGGCGATCGCTCCGGTGAATGCCCCTTTTTCGAAGCCGAACAATTCGCTTTCCAGCAAATTTTCCGGGATGGCGGTGCTGTTGATTTTGAGAAACGGACCTGAGGCGCGCCGCGATTTTTCATGGATGGCGCGCGCGATCAAGTCTTTGCCAACACCGCTTTCGCCTCCCAGAAGTACAGTGGAGTTTGTGGGCGCTACACGCTCCACAGTGGCCAGCACCTCCTGCATTTTCGGGCTGCGAGCCACAATGTTCGGATGCGAATAGCGCTTGCCCAGCGCCTCCCGTAAAGAGCGGTTTTCTTCGCGCAGATTGCGGACATCCAATTCTTTGTGGATCACGATCCGCATCTCGGTCAGTGAAAACGGTTTCAGTACGTAGTCGCTGGCGCCGGCTTTCATGGCATCGACCGCAGTTTCGACGCTGCCGAATGCAGTCATTACAACGACTGGCAGAGCCGCGTTCCGGCGCTTGACGGTTTGCAAAAACTCCAGCCCGTTCATGCCGGGAAGCTTGAGATCGGTCAGGATGAGGTCGATGGGATTTTCGCTTAGCAGCTTGAGGCCAGTTTCCGCGTCTTCAGCGGAGAACGTCGTGAAGCCATCGTCGCCGAGATTCAACTCAAGGAGGCGGCGCATCTTCGCCTCGTCCTCGACGATCAGAATTGCCGGCATGCGCCCCCCTTCCTCACTTCGACAAGTCTCACGAGATCACCAGATGAGCCGTCTCTCCCAACGCTGCCTTATCGCTGGCCGATGGGAAAAATATTACGAACTGGGCACCGGTACCGGATGCACCCACCGCACTCAAATCCCGATTACCGTCGCCTGCAGGATTGCCAGGCGGTTCGATGCGGATCGTGCCGTGATGCCCATCGATTATTTTCGAGACGATGGACAGGCCCAGGCCAACGCCGCTTTTCTTGGTCGTGACGAACGGATTGAAAATTTGTTCCCGCAATTCCGGCGGAATGCCGGGTCCGTTGTCTGCAATGCGCACTTCGACGCCCTCGAGGCTGCGGCCGTCCCGGCTCTCGCTACGCGATTGACTGACGTGGACGCGCAACATGCCGCCGCTGGCCCCCATGGCGTCATAGGCATTCTGAACGATATTAACGAATGCCTGCTCGCACAAGCTCTCATCCAGCGGCACGGGAGGCAGACCGGCGTCATACGCTTTTTCCACCCGAACCGGCGCTCCCTTCCAAAACTGCGCAACGTCATTCAAGGCGCGGTCAAGAACGGTGGTCACGTCTTGCGGCGTGAGATCCGCGTGCAAGGGCCGCGCGAAATCCAGAAAGCGCGTGACCAGCGCGCTCAGGCGGTTGGTCTCGGTCGAGATGTATCCCGCGAGTTCCGTTGCCAGCGGGTTGGAGTCTCCGAGTTTTTGAGTAAGCATCTCGGCCGAGCCCTTGATCACGCCCAGCGGATTGCGGATCTCGTGCGCGAGTCCGGCGGAAAGCTGGCCAAGCGCGGCCAGCCGTTCGGAGCGGCGCGCCTCGGCCTGCGCCTGCTCCAGGCGGCGGTTGGTCTCGGCGAGAGTTCCGGCCAGTTCCTGATAGCGCTGCGTCTGACGCCGGCTCTCGATGACGAATCGATTGACCACCATGGCAGCGAGAAAGAAGAAAACGATGCGAATCGCCAGCCGTCCGTAATCCTCTCCGGTAATCTCATATTCCTGCAACGCAGGATACAGGTAACCGCAGTAGACGGCGGAGGCAAGCGAAGTCCACAACAACGTCGCCCAAGGTCCGAAATACTCCGCTGCCGTAACTACAGGCAGGTAGTAAATGGGATAGTAGTAGCTGTTGATAGGTATTTCGCCGGTGTGATTCAACAACAACGTGGCTAAGGCAATCTTGAGCAGGACGATGTAAGCTGGCGCGCGTCCCGGGACCAGGGCGACCAGCCAGGCTTCGGTCAATTGGAGGACGCCGAAGCCGAGCAAGATGAATTGTTTGTGGTATTCATGCGGCGGCAGGACCGCCAGGACGGCGAGCAACACCAGCCACAGCACATCCATCGAGTTAATCGCGGGACGTTTGGCTTCGGTCATTTGACTTTGGTCACTTCCCTGTCCCAAAGGCGATACGCCACCAAAAAACTACGCCGGGAGAGGATGTGTTTCTCCCGGCGTAGGTCTTATTGATTGGCTGGTGATGATTGTCTGTCCGCAAGCGCATCTCATGCGAACCTATCACATCGCACGCACCCCCTCAGCGTCAATGGCCCTTCTTCGGGCTCTCTTGTTTCGGCGGCGAAGAGTGCGATGGTTCCCGCTGTTGCTGCTGCGGAGGCGGAGAGGCAGGACGCTCCTGGTGCCATTGATTGAACTTCTGCTCCTGCTGCTGCTCCTGCTGCGGGCTGCGTTCCTGCACCGGGGGAGCGGGGCGAACCAGCGGATGCGTCGCTGCAGGAGCGGCCTGGTAAGTTGGCGGCGCGCTGCGACTTTCCTGCGGCTGCACGTTCCGGTTCTCGGGCTGCTGTGCGCCTCGGTAGGCCGGCTGTGCTGTGCCTCGATTCTCCGGCTGCGGAGTTCCCTGTTGCTCGTAGACTCGGGGCTGCGCGTTCGGCATCGGCCGAACCTGGTTGTTGCCGCTGTTGGGCTGAGTGAAGGGCCTGAAGCCGTCTTTGGTTGGAATTGCAGCGGCGGGCGTTGCAGTTGATGTAGGCCGGCCGCTGGCATTCACCGGCGCGGACTGCGCAGCGCCCATGGGACGAACCAAGGACTGCTGATTCAAGCGCCCGCCGGCCTGTGCCTGGCGCTGCTCGATGGGACGGGGAAGCGGTGGTGGCGTCCTGACCGCAACGACTGGCCGGCTGATCACCGCTGCTGGCGGCCTGACGGAAACTGGCCGTCCCGCGCCAATCACGCTGGTGCGGATCGGTTCGGCTGCCACGACGTGACTGACTGGCGCGGCGGCCAATTCCCGCGCGTCAACTCGCATCACATTCCGTGCGACCGGCCGCGCGTTGACGAAGGCATCACGCGAAACCACCGTCACGCCGTTGTTTGCGCGCTGATTCACGTACGTGATGTGGTTGAAGTCTGTGCTCCGGTTGACAATCACCGTGTTGTAGACATTAGTCACCTTGGTGACGCTCACCGTCGTATTGGTGATGTTCACATTGTTCACGTATGCGCGGCTTACGCGATATCCGGGCAGATAGACTTCTCCCGGGGCGAGTGGGAACCACCCAACGCCAACGCCGGCGGAAAACCGGAAACCCGGACCGCCGCCCACGAATGCCACCAAAGCCGGCGCCCATACGGGGCGAACCACGACCGGTCCGGGAACCCAGAACCACCCTGCGCCCACAAACGCCCAGCGTCCGTAGTGGAAGGGAGCGAATCCCCAGGGCTCATCTTCGACCCAGGTCCAGCCCCACGGACCAACAAATGTCCAGTGACCGAAGCGATAAGGAGCCCATCCGACAACGACGGCGCGCGGCCGCCAGCACGGGCCGTAGCCGGCCACGTAACTCCAGTCACCGTATTCGTCGAGGTCTTCGTAGCCGGTCATCTCGCGGGAAACATAGTTCGCCGAATCGGCGCGATCTTCGCGGTCGTCGCGCTCAAAGGCCCAGGTATCGAGATCATCGCGTTCGGGAAGTTGGGCAACTTCGTAATCCAGATGATCGCTGCCGGTGAATGTCGCCGACTGCTTCGCAACCACCGTGTAGTTGAAGCCGCCACCCGTGACTCGGCCGCGTCCGTGCCAGACAGTGGTGACGGACTGGCTCCCATCCTCGCTCACGTCCACGCGATATTCGCCGGGCTGTAACAGGCTGAAGGCAATGTTCGGAGTATCGATCTCGTAGCTGTCATCGTCATCCACGTGACGCACGCGCACGATCAGCGATCCCTCGGCCAGGCGGATCTGCGTGGTGTGGTCGTCGAGCGTGAGGAACGTGATTCCGGTCTTTGCCCCCAACCGGATCGCTGCCGAACCCACGTGAACTTCAGCGCGGGAATCTTCGTCCGCCCAAAGGTCATCGCCGCTGACCATGGGGCGGTTGGGGACTCCGGAGACCCAGTCGTCTTCCCCAGCCGGACGAAACGAGATGGACCCTTGGGAAAAATTCAGCCGGGCTACGCGACCCGGAGGATCCTGAGCTTGAGCTTGATCCTGATCTTGGTTCGGGCCTTGGTTCGATTCTTGGTTTTGAACTTGATTCTGATCCTGCCCGTCATCCTGCGCTTTTGCCGTGGTCGAGAGTTGCAGCACAAATGCCAAGCTCGGTACTAGCGCCATCCAGGCCCACAACTTGTTTGCGTTCATAGGTTCGCCCCGAGGAAACAGAATCTGTATGCCGTGATCTTACCGACATCCCTGTTAACACAATAGAGACAGTTAAGTTTCCCGGGTACGGAAGTACTTCGCCCGCGGGGACTTCGGAGAGGAAGAAATTGCGGAAGAAGGCTAAAACTCTTGTCATCCTGAGCGGAGCGAAGGACCTATGCACTTCTAGCAAAGTGCGCAGGTCCTTCGCGGTAAATGACGCCGCTCAGGATGACAACGCGGCGAGTGACAACGCATCAGTTGCCGATGCCTCGATTTGTCAACGCATCGATTTCCAGCCATCAGTGATAACTGTCGATGGCGATTATCCCTGCGCATTGTTAGTTTTTTAGCTTGGGACGCTGGCACGCATCGACAATCTTTTTCGGATCGATAGCGTCTTTGTCCACCTGCTCTTCCATAATCCTTCCATCTTTGCCGATCAGGAAGTTCACTCGGCGGGCGGCCTGGTATTGGTCTTTGTAGATGCCGTACTCGTGGGTTACTTTTCCGCCCCAATCGCTGAGAAGCGGGAAGGTCACCCCGATTTGGTCGGCGAAGGCTTTGTTGGCGAAGGCACTATCCATGCTCACACCCAGGACCTGGGTGTCGGCTGCTTCCAGCGCTTTCAAATTCTGCTGGAAGTTTTTCATTTGCTGGGTTCAACCACCGGTAAAGGCGAAGATATAGAACGCCAGAACGACGTTCTTCTTGCCGCGGTAGTCGCTTAACTTCACGTCCTTGAGGTCGTTGCCGTCAAAGTGTTTCAGAGTGAAGTCCGGAGCCATGTCGCCCACCTTGGGCATGCTCGAATCCTCCTTCTTAGTCTGCGCGACCGTTGGTGCAGCGGTCGTTGCCAGAAGCAACCCGGCCAACAAGAGCGCTAAGCTCGTTCTTTGCATTCTTGAATCCTCCCACGAGAGTAATAACACGGCATATCCACGTCGCCTGTATGGTACACCGAGAAGTACCTAACAATGTCACACAATGTCACGAGACGCATTGCCCAAAGCACCGGCAAAACAGTACAGTTCTTTTCGGAGCTGTTGCACACGCCTGCACAGTTTCGCTGTCGGGGAGCCCCGTAGAACGCAATGAGCATTGCCACTCTGAATGACATCTTCTTCGCTGCGGTCGAACGCAATCTGGACCGCATGATGCTGTACCGCGATGGGGGAAAGTGGCTGCCGGTCACGTCTCGCAAGTTTGGCGAAGGAGTCGCCAGAACGGCCCACGCCCTGCATTCATCGGGAATTGGAGCCGGCGATCGCATTGCCATCCTCAGCGAAAATCGCCCGGAGTGGCCCATCGCCGACATGGCCAGCCTGTTGCTCGGCGCGGTGACGGTGCCGCTCTATACCACGCTCACCGCGGAACAGACCGCATTCGTCCTGCGCGACGCAGGTTGCCGGATGATTTTTTTGTCCTCCGAGCAGCAACTGCACAAAATCATTTCGATTCTGCCCGAGACGAAGATCGAAAAAATCGTGGTTATGGACCCCTCGGAGTTCGATGGCGATCTCGCACCGTTCGCGGGAGAGTGCGTAACCATGAATCAGATCACCGCTCTGGGCCCGGAAGGTCTCAGCGCCGAAATTGAGGCCCGGGCGCGCTCGGTCGGTCCCAACGATCTGGCCACGATCGTCTACACCTCAGGAACGACCGGCCCTTCCAAAGGAGCGATGCTGACCCACGGCAACATCGCGTCCAACATCTCGTGCTCCCTGCTCGGATTCGACATGCGCCCCGGTCTGACCAGCATCTCGTTTCTGCCACTCTGCCACATCACTGCGCGTCACCTGGATTTCGCGATGTTGTATCACGGCGTAACGCTCGCCTATTGCCCCTTTCTGGATCGGCTGGCCGAGAGCCTGTTAGAAGTACAGCCGTCCACTTTTGTGGCGGTGCCTAGGGTCTACGAAAAAATCTATGCCCAGGCAGAACAGAAAGCCAAGCGCTTCCCTAAGCGTGCCATTTTCAATTGGGCTCTTTCGGTGGGGCGAAAGCATAAGCCTGAGATTCTCGCCGGAAAGACTCCCACCTCATGCCGTTGGAAGCTGGCCAACAAAATCGTGTTTTCGAAAATTCGCGCAGGGATGGGCGGGCGGGTCGAAACATTCATCTCCGGCGGCGCGCCGCTGGGACGCGAACTGGCCGAATGGTATGCCACCGTCGGCATCCGCATTCACGAAGGCTACGGGCTTACTGAAACGTCGCCCGTAATCGCATTAAACACGCCGGTGAATCACCGCATTGGCACAGTCGGCAAGATTCTGCCGAATCTCGAAGTTCGCATCGCGGAAGACGGAGAAATTCTGGTGCGCGGCCCCTCGGTATTCAAAGGTTACTGGAACCGACCGGAAGAAACGAAAGCGGCGCTCGTCGATGAATGGTTCAAAACCGGCGACATCGGCAACATCGACGCCGATGGATATCTTTCCGTCACCGATCGCAAGAAAGATCTAATCAAAACTTCCGGTGGAAAATTTATTGCTCCGCAGCCGATTGAGAATTCGCTCAAGCTGAATCCTCTAGTAGGTGTCGCCGCCATCCTCGGCGACCGGCGCAAATTTGCCGCAGTCATTGTGTCTCCGAATTTCGCTGCGCTGGAGGAATGGGCGAGCGAAAACAATATTGCGTTTGCTTCGCGTGCGGAACTCGTCGCACATCCCAAGGTACAGGCGCTCTACGAAGGAATCGTCGAAGCTGTAAATGGAAATCTGGCGCGCTTCGAAAAATTAAAGCGGGTCATGATCGTGGCAGACGAATTCACTCCCGACAACGGCGCGCTGACCCCAACCATGAAACTGAAACGCAAGGTAATTGAAGAGCGCTACCGCAGGCAGATCGATGAACTATATGCCCAGGCGGAATTGACCACCATGCCGTAAAGCAGCGCGACTCATGTGGGAAAAGCCGCCCTCGGCTGTCTGGTCGAGCCCAGCTGGACCTGCGGCGTCCCCAGCTGCCGGGACGGCGGCGCTACAATAGACTCATGTCGGACTCATTGACTATCGCCGGCCGCTCCTTCCGCTCCCGCCTCATCGTAGGCACAGGCAAATACAAATCCTTCCAGGAAACTGCGCGCGCCCTCGAAGCCAGCGGCGCGGAAATGGTCACGGTCGCGGTTCGCCGCGTGAATCTCGATCGCAGCATGGAATCGTTGCTCGACTACATCGACGCGAAGAAATATTTCCTGCTGCCCAACACCGCCGGATGTTACACGGCTGACGAAGCCATCCGCGCGGCGCGCCTCGGCCGCGAAGTCGGTCTCTCCGATTGGGTCAAGCTCGAAGTAATCGGCGATCAGGCCACGCTCTATCCTGATGTGCAGGCGACACTGGAAGCCACGCGCGTGTTGGCGAAAGAAGGTTTCACCGTACTTCCCTACACGTCAGATGACATTGTTTTTGCCAAGCGCCTAATTGACGCCGGAGCGGCGACCATCATGCCGCTAGGTGCGCCCATAGGCAGCGGCATGGGAATTCAAAATCAAGCTCACATCCGAATTCTCCGCGAAATGATCACCGGCGTGCCGTTGATCGTCGACGCGGGGGTCGGCACCGCCTCGGATGCCGCGATCGCAATGGAACTGGGAGCGGATGCAGTCCTGATGAACACCGGCATCGCCAACGCCCAGGATCCCGTCTTGATGGCCGAAGCCATGCACCACGCAGTGCTCGCAGGGCGCCAAGCATATCTCGCAGGCCGCATGCCAAAGAAGTTGTACGCAACAGCCAGCTCCCCCCTGGCAGGCGTAGTCCGGTAAGTTCGTGTAGCGCGAGCGCCCCCGCCACCTCGCGGTGACGCCCTTGCACTTCGCTACCCTTCACCTTCATCAGGTTGGGACGGGGTTTTCACCCGCAGCTGCCGAACATGCTCGGCGTACAAATAAAAAGGGCGGATCGCAAGCCGCCCTCAGAGTTACTTTTCTATGGTAGCTCACATCATCTTCATGCTATCCACGTGGATCGAGTCGCCCTTCACCGTCCCGCTCGCCGAGATGTGATGTCCTTCATGCCCCTTGAGCGCCTCCGGGTTGTCGACCATCAGGATCTTCTGATCCGTGTCGGTAACGATCACCATCTTCGCGCCCGCGGCCAGGCATTTTTTCGTGCACGCCTCAGCCTTATCATTGGCGCCCTTGGCGCCGCACTTGTCGTCGCTCACCCAACCTTTAACCGTGGCGCTCTTTCCCATATCGTCAAACGCCATTGCTGTCAGGGCGAACACAAAACATATTGCAAGACATAGCACAAACACTTTTCTCATGGCCGATTTTTCTCCTTTTGAAATTCAGATTGCGGCCCCAAGCCGCCACAACCAAGTGCATCAAGATCGTGGCAGCCCTTACGAGAGCAGCCGATCCTCGCTCAGTTGTGAAATGAAGCAACGGAAATATACCACACAGGCGCTGCGGGATTGTCAGCCCCTTGTCAAACCCATACTGAAACTTGCACACAGGAAAGTCGACAGGCTATTTCTTCGCAGAATGCATTGCGGGCGCCGCCGGTTTAGCCGCAACCGGAGGAACGTAGACATACTCTCCCGGCTTGGCATACCCCAACTGTTCACGCGCCTCTTTTTCAATGGACTTCTGATCGCTTTTCAGTCCCTGGATCTGCTGGGTATAGCGGTCGTTCTCCTGCTGCACCTGCACGATCTTCTTGCGCAATGCAACGTACTCCGCACGCTTCTGCTTGTAGACGACCATTCCATTCGCTCCAAACATGACGTGAACAAATAGCGACGCGGCCAGCAGGGTTACGGCGATGGTCGCGATCCGGCGCCGCAGAGCGTAAACGCGAATCGCTCCCGGGCGAATGCGCTGAATCCAGGTAGCGGCAAATGCTTCCGCCTGCGGCGCGCGCTCGACCATGGCGCGCAGACCGTCCTCAGGACGCGCGAAGCGGGCGATTCTGGACCAAGCTTTCAGCATAAACCTTTCGCCTTATGAACTTTCCCAGAACGCTTCACTCAAAAATCCAATGCTTCGCGGCCGCGCTCAACGCTTCCAGCCCCTTCTCACTGCGCGCTTCCGTGTAGACGCGCACCACCGGTTCGGTTCCGGATAACCGGTAGCAAACCCAAGAGCCGTCGCTGAACACCAACTTCAGTCCGTCCGTGCGAACGACTTGGCTGACTTCGCGCCCGTTGAAATCCCGCGGATCGGAGCGCAGCTTCTCAGTGAACTTCGTTTTCACCTCGGGCGTCAAGCGGAAGTTCTCGCGTTGTGGATAGTAGGAACCAACCTGGTTACGCACCGCCTTCAATTGTTCGCCTAGGGACTTCCCTCTTTTCGCGACGGCTTCGCAGCATAGAAGTCCGGCCAGCACACCATCTTTCTCCGGCACGTGATGTCGGATCGACAGCCCCGCGCTTTCTTCGCCGCCAATAGCGATCTTGTCCTGCATGATCAGTTCGCCAATATATTTGAATCCGACCGGAGTCTCATGCAATTGCACACCGTGGAACTCCGCCAGGGCATTGACCAGATTCGTGGTCGCGACCGATTTGGCCACGCCGTTTTTCCAGCCCCGGCTTTCGACGAGATAATCGAAGAGCAAAGCGATTACATAATTCGGCTGCAAAAAAGTGCCGTCGGAGTCTACGATGCCAAAGCGGTCGGCGTCGCCGTCGGTCGCAATGCCGATCTGGGCTCCAGTCTCGCGCATCTTTTTTCGCAGATCTTCCAGCAGGTGATCGTCGGGTTCCGGGGCGTGGCCGCCAAATAACACGTCGCGATAATCGTGCACCGTGGCCACCTGCACCCCGGCACCGCGCAGCAGTTCGTCAGAATATCCGCGAGCCGCGCCCCACATGGGATCGAAGACTACGCGCAGGTTCGCTTTGCGAATCGCACCGAGATCGATGATTTCGCCCAAACGTTTCAAGTAGGATGGCTTGGGTTCGAGCGTTCCATATTGCACAGAGGTTAGTTCCGCCGGTGCTGCGGCCCGACTCCTGGCAGAATCGGAGTTATCTCCCGCGACGATTTCCGCTTCGATTTTTTTCGTGACTTCGGGCAAGGCCGGGCAGCCGTCGGGAGTGGAAAATTTGATTCCGTTATATTCCGGCGGATTGTGCGAAGCGGTGAAGTTGATAACGCCATCCGCCTTGTTGTGGACTACGGCGTGGGCAAATGCCGGCGTGGGAGCTGGCTCTGCAACCACCAGCGGCATGATTCCGTGTGCTGCCAGAATTTCCGCCGCCATCGAGCAGAAAGTCTCGCCCAGAAATCGCGGGTCGCGTCCTACGATTACGCGCGCCCCCTGCGGCTTCTGTGAGGCGACATAGCGCGCAATACCGCCCACGGCGCGCCGTACATTGGCAAAAGTGAAATCTTCCGCCATCACTGCCCGCCAGCCCGATGTGCCAAACTTGATTTGCGTTAGCATGAAGGAACCCTCGCTGCCGCGAATAATTGCCGCGATCGCCGGCCCTGGCGACGCATTCCGCGGCTGAGGGCCGACGTGTGATTCTATATGACTGACAAACGAATCGTCCTATGCACCGCCGGTTCCGAAGAGGAAGCCCGGAAGATCGCCCGCCATCTTGTGGAGCAGCGCCTCGCCGCCTGCGTGAACATCGTCCCGCAGATTGAATCGATCTACCGCTGGCTGGAAAAACTGGAGTCAGCCCGCGAATGGCTCTTGCTCATTAAAACAACGGTGGAAAAATTTCCGGATGTGCGGGATGCCATCCGAGAATTACATTCCTACGAACTCCCAGAGTGCATCTCGATCAACGTTGAAGACGGCAGCGCCGCATATTTGGAATGGATTGAGCAATCGGTTCAATAGCTGGCTACCGTAAACCTGGAAATGCTACCGGAATCGGTTCGCCGCACGGGTTACAGAATTTTCTTCCCGAACGCCGACAGCGCCAGTTCCACCGCCAGATCGGCCGTCTTGTTGTGTTCGTCGATCACGGGGTTCACTTCGACAATCTCGAAACTGAGCATGCGTCCGTGATCGGCAATGATCTCCATGGCAAGGTGCGCCTCACGATAAGTCGCGCCGCCGCGCACCGGAGTGCCCACGCCCGGTGCGTCCTCCGGATCCACCCAGTCCATGTCGAGCGATATGTGATAGCCGGCGGTGCCGCGCGCAGCCATGCGCAGAGCTTCTTCCATTACCGTGCGCATGCCGCGCTCATCAATGTCGCGCATGGTAAAGACGCCGATGCCGGCACGCAGCACATTTTCTTTCTCCACCGCGTCGATGTCGCGCACTCCCACCAGCACGCAGTTTTGTGGCTTTACTTTGGGAGCAAAATCGAAGATGTTCGCCAGGTCCGACGGCCATAGACCCATCAGCGCAGCCAGCGGCATGCCATGCACGTTGCCGCTGGGAGACGATTCGGGCGTGTTGATATCGGTATGCGCATCGATCCAAATCAAACCGACATGCTGATTCTGGCGACGGTAGAATTCGGCAACGCCCGAGACCGTACCGGCTGCCATCGAATGATCCCCGCCCAGCGCCAGTGGAACTTTTCCGGCCTCAAGCGTCTTGACTACCAACTCTGCGTGCTTCGTGCAGGTGACCGTAATCTCTTTCAAATACTTGGCGTGCGTGTCACCCTCTTTTTTCTGCTCAGGAATGGCGACGGCCACGTTGCCGCCGTCTTCCACCTCATGCCCGAGCGCCTCAAGACGCGCCTCAAGACCGGCTACGCGGACGGCCGAAGGTCCCATGTCTACTCCGCGCCGCGACTGGCCCAAATCGAGCGGCACACCGATGACCCGAATTTTTCTGGGAGTGAGACTGCTGGAGGCAGTGGGTGTGGTCATTATGGAATCGATTGTGTAATTCGGTAATTGAGTAATTGGGTAAATGAGAAGCAAAATGACGCCGATCCTCAAATTACATAATTACTAAATTTCCCAATCACCAAATTCTTACGGATAAAGCCGGTACAGCATCCGGGGAAACGGGATGGTCTCGCGCACATGCTCTAGCCCGCAGATCCATGCCACCGCGCGCTCAATGCCCATTCCGAAACCTCCATGCGGCACGCTCCCGAACTTGCGCAGGTCGAGATACCACTTAAAAGCTTCCTCCGGCAGGTTGTGTTCGTGGATGCGCTGCAACAGCAATTCGTACGATGCCATGCGCTGCGAGCCGCCGATAATTTCCCCGTAACCTTCGGGAGCAAGCACATCCACGCACAAAGCCAGTTCCGGCCGCTGCGGGTCGGGCTCCATGTAAAACGCCTTTACTTTCGCCGGATATCGATGCACCATAACCGGCTTGTCGAACTGAGCCGAGAGGTAGGTTTCATCCGGCGAGCCCAGGTCGCCTCCCCATTCGAACTTCGATTCCAGCGCGCCCTTGGCGTGGCCTTCCTGCAGATTCTTCACCGCCTCGTCGTAACTGATTCGCGGAAATGGGGCTTCGACCCTTTCCAGTTTGGAGATATCGCGGCCGATGGTCTGCAGATCGACACGCCGCTTTTCCAGGCAACGCTTCACGATGAAACTAATCAGGCCCTCCGCTAGCTCCATCACGTCGTCGAGTTCGGCGTAAGCGACTTCGGGTTCGACCATCCAGAACTCGGTGAGATGTCGCCGCGTCTTCGATTTCTCCGCGCGAAATGTTGGACCGAACGAATAAACCTTGCCCAGCGCCATTGCCGTCGCTTCCACATAGAGCTGCCCTGATTGTGTCAGAAACGCCTGCTCGTCAAAGTAATCGACCGGAAACAGCGTGCTCGTACCCTCGCACGCCGCCGGAGTAATGATCGGCGGATCGGTCAGCGTAAATCCGCGTTCGTCGAAGAAATCGCGCGCCGCTTTGATGATTTCCGCTCGCACTCGCAGAATCGCCGCCTGCCTCTGTGAACGCACCCACAGATGGCGGTGCTCCATCAGGAAGTCGGTGCCATGTTCCTTTGGAGTTATCGGATATGGCGAGGACTCGGGCACGCGCTGCACGACCTGCACGCTGGCTACATCGAGTTCGTATCCGCCGTGGGCGCGCTTGTCGGCGCGAACCTTGCCTTCAACGATCACGCTAGACTCCTGCGTCAGCGTCTTGATGGCATCGAACACTTCCGGCGGGACCGCGTTCTTGGGCACCACGCCTTGAATGATTCCCGAACCATCGCGAAACTGCGGGAACAACAGCTTCCCACTCTCGCGCAGGTTGTACAGCCAGCCACGGATGATGACCGTCTGGCCTTCGTGCTTGCCGATTTCTGCAATCGTAGTAACAGGTGAGGACATAGGACTGATTTTGTAATTGGGAAAGTTGGCAATTGTGTAATTGAACGCCTGCTGAGTTCACACTGGTTCTTAAATTACGCGATTATAAAATTACTCAATTACCCAATTCTTCGAGCTGTTCGAATGCCGGCCCCAATTTTTCCAAGGCGTTCACTTTCTCGTCTTCTGCAAGTTCCAGGAGCAGCGGCGGCGTCTGCGGAGCGGAGCGCAACAGTTCCATGGCTTCTTTCCAGTCGACGGTGCCCTGTCCCGGCCACAGATGGGAATCCTTATCTTTTGCGTTATCGTGAACGTGGGTCGAGCGAATGTGATTGCGCAGAATTTCAAAGCCCTCGCGAACCGAACCTTCGATGTGCGCGTGTCCAAAATCGAAACAGACGCCCACATCGTCGAAGTGCGCGCCCCGGATCATTTCCACCAGTCGATCGGGCGTGGAGAGTTCGTTGGGGATGTTCTCTAACAAAATGCGCACGCCCAGCGGCTTGGCAAATGCACGCAGGTGTTCGATGGAGGTCATGGCCGCCTCGAACTTCTTGTCGCTAAAACTTTCATTCGGCGTCCCTAGATGCTGCACCAGAAAGCGGAATGGAATCTGCTCGGCAATTTCGAGCGCCCGTTTGATCTCATCCATCGCCTCAATTCGCGCAGCGCGGTCCACGGAAGCCACGTTGACCGGCGGAGCGCCGGCGCGGCCCCACTCGTAGTCCGAGTACAGAGGCGAATGAACCGAATTCAAAGGAATCCCGCTGCCCTTGAACCACTCGGCAATTTCCTTGACGTGAGCTTTTCGATTGGCGTAGTCGATGTGCTGGCGTGCGGCAAAGATTTCGATCGCCTGCACGCCGGCGCGCGCCAGCCCGTCCAAGATGCCGGGATGCAGCCGCTCTTTAACGAACAGATAAGTGGAAACCGCTCTCTGCATATGCGTCTCTAAGGAAAATTGTTGATTTATGATTGTTGATTGTTGATTGAAAAACCTGGAACCTGCCAGAGACTTTGATTTTCAATCAACAATCAAAAATCAACCACAGCTTTCAGTATCCTACGGCCTTGCCGCCATTCCGCACATCGCTCGCGCCCAGCCGTTCGCCGGTTTTGGCATCGACCGCGATGCACTCCGCGTCGCTCCAGTAAGGGGCGACATGCATCCCATAGTGCAGCCCGACCTCGATGCTGTACCCCATGTGCTGCAGCATGCCGATAGTGTCGGGTGAAAACCATTGTTCCACATTGACCACGTCGGGCAGCCATTGATTGTGAAAGCGGGGCGCGTTCACAGCCTCCTGAATATTCATGCCGTAATCCACGACACCCATTAAAACATTGGCCACTGTAGTAATGATTTTGGAACTTCCGGGCGAACCCAGTACCATAACTGTCTTGCCATCGCGAACCACAATCGTCGGAGTCATCGACGACAGCGGCCGCTTTCCCGGCCCAATCGCGTTGGTGCTGCTCTGAATCAGGCCGTCGCTATTAGGCACGCCCGGCTTGGAAGAAAAATCGTCCATCTCATCGTTGAGCAAGAAGCCCAGGCCATCGGCCGTGACGCGCGATCCGAACCAGTCATTAATCGTAGTAGTAACCGCGACCGCGTTGCCATCCGCGTCCATCACCGAATAGTGCGTCGTGTGATTCGACTCGTGTGGCGCTATCGCCGGCGCTTGCCCGGCGGCATACTGTTCTAGTTCGCTGAAGATTGCCGGCCGCTTCAAGTCTTTGCTTGCGGTCGCGTGCGCGGGATCGATTGTTTCCTCCCAGGCCGCTGCATATCGTTTGTCGATCAGCTGCGCCACCGGAATTTTCGCGAAGTCGGGATCGCCCATGAACTCGGCGCGATCAAAAAAGGCCCGCCGGAAGGCCTCAATCGTGTAGTGCATCGACTGCGCCGACCGGTCGCCCATCTTACCCAGATCGTAGCCTTCCAAAATGTTAAGGATTTCAATCAGCACCGCACCGCCCGAAGACGGTGGCGGAGCGCTAATCACCTCATATCCGCGATAGGTTCCGCGCACCGGCTCGCGCTCTTTCACTTCGTAGTGCGCCAGATCCCCGGGCGTAATCAGACCCCCACCCTTCTGCATCGCCGCCGCTAGTTCACGCGCGAGTGAGCCCTGGTAAAAATCATCTGGCTTTTCGGCAATGCGCTCCAGGGTTCGCGCCAGGTCGGGCTGGCGGAAAATCTCTCCCGGCTTGTAGTAGTCGCCATTGCGCTGAAAGACCCGACGCGATTCCGGAAACTCGGCCAGATGGCGGTCGTGCATATCGGCGGCCTCTTCCCAACTCAGGGCATATCCCTCGCGTGCCAGTTGAATCGCGGGTGCCATCACTTGCTTGAGCGTCAACTTGCCATATTTTTGTTCCGCGTAAACCATCCCCGCTACCGAGCCCGGAACGCCGATCGCTTTATAGCCAATCTCGCTTGCGTCCGGAATCACTTTGCCCTGCGCGTCCAGATACATATCGCGTGTGGCCGCCGCAGGCGCCACTTCCCGGTAGTCGAGAAAGTGTGCTTTCCCATCCGCCATGCGGATAAGCATGAATCCGCCGCCGCCAATATTTCCCGCCGCGGGATGCACCACGGCCAGCGCGAATCCTGTAGCCACCGCGGCGTCCACAGCATTCCCGCCTCCCTGCATGATTTCCACGCCGACGTGTGACGCCAGTTCGTGCACGCTCACCACGATGGCATGTGCGGCATGAACGGGATGCGTCGATGCGGTGGCGGGAACTATGGCGCCCGCCGCCAGCAGCGCCGTCGTTATAAAAACTAGTACTGTCCGTGGAGATCGCATTCAGGTTGCAAACTCAGCATTTAAGCGCGAACTCTGAGGCTAGCCGACGGCGGCAAGCCGAGTCAAATCACTTGGGCCCAATGAGGCCTAATGACTACGATCTAACGCCGCTTCCTACGTTCATGCGGCGCCGCAGATTTCTTCTTCGTCGCTTTCTTCTTGCCTCCCATACTCGGCGATCTGTCCTTCCCGGGTACCTTCGCGACCACCATCTCATACGATCGCCGGATAAATTCCTGCAACTCGTCCGCCCGCAGCGCATCCATCCGGTCGAGAATCACCCACTTATACCGGCCGACATAAGGAGCGGGACGAATGTCCTCGCGCTCTAAGAGCTCGGTGAATGTTTCCGCGGTGCACTTGAAGCATAGTTTCTGAGGCACGGCGGTCAGGGCAAGCGTGACAAAGATCTTTCCCCGAACCTTGAAACAAAGGTCGTCACCCCATTGCAGATTTTCCGTCGCGTCAGGAAAGGCCAGACAATAGTTGCGAATTTCATCCACCTTCATTGCGGTTTTTCCTGGAACAACTCTCTCACGACTCCATGGCCGTGATCCACCGCGCGCTCAAACTGAGACACCTACCTACTTCTTCGGACTGCGAAGATCCGGACGCCGCTTACCAGCATCTTTTCTCCAATCTCCTGCCGCGTCTTCTGAAACGCTAGCGCACACAACACCTGCGGCATCTCCTCGACCGACTCCAAACGGCGAGCGAATGCCTTATCCACAAATTGCATGGGAGAAATCCGTTCTGGTTTAAGACGGTAACTGGCAGGAGTCTGGAACGCGCACACTTCCACTCGCGTTCTCGCTCAGGGTTACAGCGCGAAGGCTAAGGCACGGCAGTCATAGACCGGGCGTTAGATTCTTCGGTCAACGCTCTTGCTTCAAGTTAATTTGCCGCATCCCTGGGGAGCAAATCCTTCGTTTAAATGACCTGCGGTCGATTTTAAATAAAAGTTCCCCTGCGAGGCGGCTAGTGGGACAATACCACCCCATGTTCAGCTTCCGTCCGGCTCTTCTCTCTCTGCTGGTATGCGCCTGGCAACCGCTCGCCGCTTCCGCGTCCGAACCGCAGACTCTTCGCTACACCATTTCGTCCAACGGAAGAGTCGCTGGAAGCGAAGTTGACATCTACCTTCCCAACGGCCGTGTAGAGTGCACGTTCGAGTTCAACGATCGGGGCCGCGGACCCAAAATCTCGGCGGCCTACGTTCTCGACGCCAACGGCCTGCCGGTTCGCGTCGATGAAACTGGCAACGACTATCTGAAAGCTCCCGTCGATGAACACTTCAACATCAGAGACGGAATCGCCCAGTGGAAGAGCACAGCGGAAAACGGCCACGCTCCCGCCGGAAACTTCTACGTTAGCAACAACGGCGCTGCGGCTGAATTGGCTTTTTTGATCGCGGCTCTGCAGAAAGCTCATGGGACGCCGGTCCGCCTGTTTCCCGCGGGCGAGGCCCGATTGGAGCGCCTGACCGACCTTACGCTCGAAGATCACGGACAAAAGCTGCACGTGACCGATTTCGCGATCACCGGACTCTCATTCGAGCCGCAGACCCTCTGGCTCGATGACGAGCAGCACTTTTTCGCAATCCCCGGCACCTGGTTCGCCTTTCTTCGGGAGGGCTGGGAGAAGACAAACGACCAACTGTACGCCATCGACATCAAAATGCGCGACCAGCGTTATGCGCGCCTGGCCAAGGATTTGGCGAAGCATCCGGCACATCCAATAGCTATTGAACACGTGCGCCTCTTCGATTCCGAACATGCCATGATGCGTGAAGACCAGACAGTCATTGTGGCCGGAGATCGCTTCTCGGTTGTGGGCCCTGCAAGTTCCGTGCACCCACCGGCGGACGCCGAGCGCATAGATGGAACCGGCAAGACCATTCTCCCCGGACTGTTCGACATGCATGCGCATGCCCAGGCGCTGGATGGGATATTGAACATCGCCAGCGGCGTGACTAGCGTCCGCGACATGGGAAACGACATCGATCAACTCCAGCACCTTCAAGATCAGTGGCAGAACGGTACGGCTATCGGTCCGCGTGTCTGGAAAGCTGGATTCATCGACGGCCATGGTCCCTTTCAGGCTCCTACAGGACTCTATGCCGACACTGCCGCTGAGGCTGAGGCCGCCGTGAACCGTTACGCCGATCTCGGCTATGTTCAGATCAAACTCTACAGCTCTCTAAATCCGGATTTCGTGCCCGGGATCGCCAAACTCGCCCACGCCCGGGGACTGCGCGTCAGCGGCCACATTCCCAACGGCATCACCGCCTCGCAGTTCGTTGAAGACGGCGCGGACGAAATTCAGCACATCAATTTCATCTTTCTGAACTTTTTCGCCTCGCAGGTGAAAGACACGCGAACGCCGGAACGCTTTACCGCGGTCGGAGCCAACGCCGCGAAGCTCGATCTGCAATCCAAGCCGGTGAATGATTTCATCCAACTCCTACTCAACCATCACACCACTGTAGATGTGACCCTGGGCACATTTGAGGGAATGTTTAACCAACGTCCCGGCCAGGCGTCGCCGGATTTGGTGCCGGTTCTGAAACGCCTTCCCGCGCAAGTTCAACGCAGCGCGTACAGCGGCGGCCTTCCCGTCACCCCCGAAAACGATCAGCTCTATAAGGATTCCTATCGTGCCATGCTGGCCATGACCAGGCGCATGTACGATGCCGGCATCCCAATCCTTGCCGGCACCGACGGCACCGCCGGAATTATGTTGCATCGAGAGTTGGAATTGGAGGTCCAGGCCGGCATTCCACCTGCCAAGTCGTTACAGATTGCCTCCTTCAACGCGGCCCGGCTCTTGAAACAGGAAAAAGAGCTGGGCTCGATTGCCGAAGGCAAGCGCGCTGATTTTCTGCTGGTGGAGGGAAATCCAGCCGACCACATCAGCGACATCCGCCGCTGCCGGCTCGTGATGAAAAACGGCACGCTCTACGACAGTGGAGACTTGTACGCCGCAGTCGGTATCGGGCCCGCGGAATAGCGAACGAAAAGATGAAAGTGCCCGAATCGCGCGGAGTTACTGGGAAATCCATCCTGCATTCAGCAGCATTTCGTGAGCAATCTCAGTCAGCGAACGATCGTCGGTGGTAACGCTAAAATTCTCAAGTCGCGCACGATCCAGAATGGAGTTCAATTTCGCGACCCGAGCAACAAATCGCTCCTGCAAGACTCCCAACTCGCGCGTCTTCACCCGCTGCCGCATGCTTCCAACGTTCGCCGTGAGGCGACAAACGATCGTGTGCTTAGCGGAAACGGCCTTGCGGCAACATTCCAATGCGGCACGGTCCTCAATCGCGCGCGCCACCAGGAATCGTCGTATTCCGAGGGCAGCGTAGTTTTTGCAGACACACTGAAGATTGCGGTACATCACGACATCGCTGCTCGCTCCGGACGGCAAATGTGCAAGCCCAAATGCATCGAGGTCGAGGGCTGCGTGGGCGATCTCTTGCAGCGCCAGGATGTCCGACGCTTCGCCCAGAACGCTGGACTTGCCCACTCCCATCGTACCCGTAATGACGAGCAACGATTTCGGCTCCATACGACACTGCGATGAACGCTTTAACTAAGAACTGATGGCTGATGGCTAATAGACAGCTGGTCTCCTCACACCTGCTGCCGCGCCTCGCCCAGCGATACGCTCACATCCATCTTTTTCTTGTTGCGGTAGATCGTGATCTTGACTCTGTCACCGGCTCGATGGTTATTCATCATCTGAGAGAGATCCTGTTGGTCTTCCACTTTCTGATCGTCGATCGCCACAATCAGATCGCCACCCAGCGTGATCGCCGTATTTCCCAGGTAGGCGCGCTCGGTCCCGGCGCGCAGACCGGCCTGCTCCGCAGAACCTCCCGGAGTCACCTGGGTAATTAGCAAGCCGTAGTCGACTGGCAATCCCATCTCATTCGCCAGTTCGGGGCTGATCGGAATCGTGGCCACTCCCAGTGCGGGACGCCGCACCCGCCCCAGCGTCATCAGATCGTTCAGCACCGCCTTCGCGGTATTGATGGGAATCGCGAAGCCGATGCCCGCGTTCTGCCCCACACTGGAAAGAATCATGGTATTGATGCCGATAACTTCTCCGCGCCAGTTCATCAGTGGCCCGCCGGAGTTGCCGGGATTAATCGCCGCATCCGTCTGAATGGCTTCGTCGATCATCGCGCCGTTCGGCTCGAGCACCGGTCGGATGGAACTCACAATTCCGCGCGTCATCGTTCCCGCCAGGCCAAAGGGATTCCCAATCGCATAAACCTTCTGCCCGACCTGCAGGTTTCGCGAATCGCCCAGCACCGCCGGAACCAGATCCGGCGCTTTGATCTGGATCACCGCCAGATCGTGCGGCGGATCGGTGCCCACCACGGTCGCTTTATACTTTTTGCGATTGTGCATCGTGACTTCCACCTGCCGCGCGTCGGCGATCACGTGATAGTTGGTAAGAATGTGCCCGTCCTTATCAATCACGAATCCCGACCCTTGCCCCTCCTGCGGCACCAAGCCATAGAAAAAATCGAACGCCATGGCGCGCGAGGTAACGTTCACCACCGAAGGAATATTTCTCTTGTAGACGGAAATGTTGTTCTGCTCTTCGCTGTCGAGCGAGTCATTGGGCGCCGCCTCCGTGATCTCCACCTGACCCGGGTGGCTCAGCCAGTTCGAGGGATGCAATCCGCCCGCCTGCCAGTTCGACCGCCAGGTGGTGAAATAGAAGAACGCGCCCGCCAGGGCCAGCGCGAAAATCAAAGGCCGTATGACTCTCATAATCAACCCACCCGAAGGGAAATACGATGAATTGGAGTAAAAAGGTCCATGAATTGATTCTAAACAATGGCCAGCCGCTAAGCACGCTGCCCGAGGCTCCCAGAATTCGTTGGCCTCATCCTGAGCAACGCCGTTCTTCAGGCGGAGCGAAGAGCCTGCCCCGAGCGGAGTCGAAGGGATCTCGCGCCCCCCTGACTATGGGAGGAAGTTCCCTCGGTACAAACAGCGGTCTCATCAATTCCCCGCTTCGGCCCATATCTCTCTCCAGACCTTCTGCACTTGCTCCCGTGTCCGATCGAGCGTGCCGGAGTTGTCGATCACGTAGTCGGCGGCCTTGATCTTCTCTTCATCAGGCAATTGCGCCGCCATACGGCGCATGACTTCTTTGCGCGCAGACTCGACGTCAATGTTTTGGCGCGCGGCGAAGCGGGCCGCGCGCTGCTCTTCATTACAAGTCACAACGACCAGGCGATCGAAATGCCCGCCCGCGCCTGCCTCGAGAATCAGCGCTGCCTCGACGATGGCCACCACATGCGGGTCCTGCCGCCCCATCTCCTGCATCCACGCATTCTGACTGCGAATGACCACGGGGTGCACGATGCGATTGAGTTCTTCGATTCTCGTCGGTTTCGTGCGTGACGCAGGCGTATCTTTCGCCAAGGTGGCCGGGCCAAACGCAGCCTCCGCCAGCTTGGCGCGATTCACGCTGCCATCGCGATTGAGAATCTCGCGACCGAAGTGTCGCACAACTTCGTTGTAGACTGTTTCGCCCGGCTGCATTAGCGAATGCGCAATGCGATCCGCCTGAATCAGACGCGCCCCCCGCGCCACAAACATCTCTCCAACCACGGATTTGCCGGCCGCAATGCCCCCGGTCAGCCCTACTTTCAGCATGCAAGCTCCGGAACAGACGCAAAAAAGATTTCACCGCCGAGCACGCAGAGATCTCCGGGAAAACTCTTTCTCATTTTTTCTCGGCGATCTCTGCGCTCTCGACGGTGAATGATTTTCAAGCGCGCGAGAACTCTCGCACCCGGCTTCCCCGCCGCATCTTCGCCGCCTTCACCGTGTTGAACATCAACATGGCGATGGTGAGCGGGCCTACGCCGCCGGGCACTGGAGTAAGGGCTCCTGCAACGTCTGCGACTTCAGGATGGACGTCGCCCATCAACGTCGATCCCTTCTTGCGGAAGTTCTCTTCGCGTTTCTGGTTGCCGGCAAAAAACCGCTGGAATTCCGCCGTATCGGTAACCGTATTCATCCCTACGTCGATCACGGTCGCGCCCGGCTTTACGAAATCCCGGGTAATCATTCCCGCGCGCCCGATTGCCGCCACCAGAATGTCCGCGCGCCGGCAAACGCCCGGCAGGTCGTACGTTTTCGAATGGCACACGGTCACCGTGGCGTTCGCATTCAGCAGCAACATGGCCGCAGGCTTCCCCACGATGTCGCTGCGCCCCACAACCACCGCTTCGCGCCCCGCGACGGCAATGTTGCTGCGCTTCAGTATTTCCAGGACACCCGCAGGCGTGCATGGCACCAGCCCAGGACGCTGGGTAGACAAGAATCCGACATTGACAGGATGGAATCCATCGACGTCCTTCGCCGGATCGACCGCCATCAGAACTCTCTTCGCATCGACGTGCTCGGGCAGCGGCAACTGCACCAGGATGCCATCGACATCGTCTCGCCGATTGAGATCTTCGACCAGCGCCAGCAGTTCGCCAGTGCTAGCAGACTCGGGGGGAGTGACCTTTTCGCTGTAGACCCCGATCTCTTCACAAGCCTTGACTTTGCCGCGCACATAGATTTCTGAGGCTGGATTGTGTCCGACAAGGACCACGGCCAATCCCGGGCGCACTCCAGCAGCAGCCATCGTTTCTACTTCCGCAGCGACTTCGCGGCGAATATCCTGCGCGATTTTGCTTCCGTCGAGAATGATGGCAGGCATGAGTTAGGCTTCCGGCGACCCAGTTCCGGCTCTAAAATCTTACACTGCCAAGCCCGCCTAGCGGACGAGAATGGTGAATGACTTTCCGTCTTGTCACTTGCTTTGTCGTACAATGTCGAAGTTATGCTTTCCAAACAACTCTTGGAAATTTTGGTTTGTCCAGCCTGTAAGCAGGCGCTCGAATACCGGCAGAACCCCGAAAGCCTGAAGTGCAAGCAGTGCCACCGCGTCTATGCGGTGAAAGACGACATTCCCATCATGTTGATCGATGAGGCCACGGTCGAACCGTAGCAGAATTTTTGATTTTTGATCTGTTGACTGAAACCCAACCCCTCCGGCTTCCGCATCCCAATCAAAAATCAACAATCAACAACTTCCTCACCTCCGCCACGGTGAGCGCTCCGGCCAGTGGCTCATCGCCTCTTCCGCCCAGTCCGTCGATTTACCCGTATGACAGGAAGTGCAAGGACTCGGGATCCCATACTTGTCTGTCGCAGACGGCGGGATGAAGCGGAACGTATGCGCGTGCACGAACGCGCCTGGCACCCCTTCGCTTTCGATTGCCGGCATATGACAAGCAACGCACTCGCTTCCGGCGCCCCCATCTTTGTGGTGCGTATGTTCTGCGAGCGTGGCCGTGTGCGGCCCGTTCGGAGACGACGGTCCATGGCAATCCAGGCAGATCTGATTCGCCGGCTTCCTTAATTGCGCGTAGTTTGCCGTGCCATGCGTATCATGGCAGGAAGCACAGGTAATGCCATGCTGATACATGACACTCTGCGCAAAGTCGTTGCCCTGCATTCGGTTCTTGTGTGCGGTGCAGTCGGGAAAATAGTAGAAAGTGGCCTGACCGAGCGTGCAGTCCTCAAGTTTCCAGAAATCCTGGAGTCTTAGTCCAACGCGGTACCCGACCGGCCAGTCGTAATATTTTCCCGTGATCGGGTTGCTCAGGGGCTGTCCCTGGGAATGGCAGGAAATGCATGTGTCATTGGCAGCAACTGGGTCCATTTGCGCCGGATTGACAACGTTGCCGCGCGAGGGACGCTCCACGTGCTCGCTGCCCGGTCCATGGCAGCGCTCACATCCAACATTCCATTCCGCGACCTGCTTGGTCTGGATGTTGTAATCCACGGAATGGCAGCCATCGCAGGTGGGGCCGGTCGGCCTCTGCATATTGTCCGGCGGGTACACCGCTCCCCACCAATCCCCGCCCTTCGCAGGGACCATATAAGGACGCCATGTGTGGTTGCCCACCACCCATTGCACGGGCAACGGAAAGTAATCGTCGCCAATCTTAGTGAAGTAGCGCTGCTTCCAGATGCTGCCGTAGGCGAAGGCAACCTGATCCACAGTGAACCGGGCTACATTGTTGGTTGCGAGGTTGGGAATGATGGCGTCGGGGTGGGAGCGTGGATCGCGCACCACATTGGCCATCGGCGTCTCTTTCCAGCGGGTGTAGATTTCGGCATGACATTTCTCGCAAGCCTGTGAACCCACATAATGTGCCGACGCTACGGTAATCGCCTGTTGCGCTTGTTCTGCCCGGCTGAGTCGCCGCAGGCTCCGAATAAAGAGCACGAGCTTCCAACTATCGCCGGACCCTTCCGTATGCGGATTGCCCCAGGCGGGCATGCCGGTGAGCTGCACGCCGTTCTCGATGATGTAGTGGACCTCCCCGTCACTGAGATTCTGGGTTGCGGGCGCGCGCAGATCGGGTACTCTGGGATATAAGTTCAGCCCCATCTGCGTCTTCCCGCCACCGTCCACTCCATGACATGCCGCGCAGTGGATAAGAAAGACATCCCGGCCTTGCCGGAGGGTATCGGACGTCGCCGCGATTGGGTTTTTCTCATTCCTCTCATGCGCGGGAACGGCAAGCTCTCGCATGGCTCGTGCCAGGGCAGTCTCCCAAACGGAAGGCATCGTGGTAGCGCGGAAGCCGCGGCGGATCAACAGGAGGCCGCAGCCAGTCCCAACAACTGCCATTATCAGAATTGCAAGAAGAAACGTCCTCAAAACTTTCATGCCGGCCCAGGATCGAATCGTTGGACTCCTGGTTCTCCCCTTTTTGCTCCGCCCTTCTTCGCAAGCCCAAGAATAGCGTCGCCAACTTTTATTTTCAAAGTTATCCCGGAGCCCAGAGTGCGGTGAACGGCAAAAATATTGGTTTACGGTGACCAGAACCCGTCCCAGAAACGACACATAGTGTCAGTCTTGAGATTACTGGTGGGTACGAACGGGTGCGAAAGTAATGTTGGGGACAGGCGATGACCGGACGATTTGCCTGCAACTTTCGGCATCCACACGGGTTAAATCACTTTAGGAAATCTTGTGGGACGGTACAGTGAAAACTGCATAACTACGGCAAAAGAATTGCATGCAACTTCCACAAGTGCCGATGAGTCTAACTAGGCAAGTAAGCGAAGGTCGGAGTCGGAGGTGATGACGGCCATGACGAACGAGAAGAATGACAAACTCATGAATGACAAAGACAGATTCACCGTGACCGAGTTAGCGGCACTCCGGAACGATCTGCTTCAAGGTGGCATGATCGATTCCTACGAGGCGGCCGAACTGCTCCAGGTGTTTCTGATGGGCCGTGGCTACGGAGTATCGCCCAAAGCGGCACTCGACGCTGCCGGCCGCGTTGAAATGGCCGGGTGCGCCTTGCCCGTCCTGATGCATGAACTAGAAAATTTGGCAATGGTGATGTAGTTTTCCACGTGTCGCGGGCTGGTGATCCCGCGACCTCGGGTTAAGCGATTTTCAATATCTGGATCGGCCATCGAAACAAGATCGGACGAACCAGTTCCAACTACGGAAGCCGGGTCAACCAGCCCGGCTTTGTTGTTTTTCAGGCCCTTCAGACCGCCGGCTTCGACCCAACGAAACTAGTACGCGCGAAACGGACGAACGCTGTCTAGGCCGCCCGCGATCGGGGGCACACCTCGACGTAGTGCGCTTCGCCCACAAAAGAATTGATACCGGTATCCCCGCAAGGACCATGCGCCGAATGCCTTACTCGTAGCGCAAACTTTCGACCGGATCAAGTTGCGAGGCGCGGGTCGCGGGAACAGTGCCGAAGATGATTCCGACGATCGACGACACGATGATCGCGATGATGGCCGACAAGCCTGAGACTGGCATGCGGAAGTCCGTAAGAAAACGCACCGAGTAAGGGATGGCGAGGCCGACCACGATGCCGGCGATGCCTCCGAAGAACGAAATCAAAATTGCTTCCGCCAGAAACTGGAAACGGATTTCGCGGTTGGTGGCGCCGATGGCTTTGCGAATTCCAATCTCGCGGATTCGCGACGTCACCGTCGCCAGCATGATGTTCATGATGCCGATGCCGCTCACCAGCAGCGTCACGAAAGCAACCAGCATCAGCACCAGCGTCATTGCATCGGCTATCCGTCCCGCTACGGTGAGAAATTGGGTCAGGTTTTGTACGCTGTAGACAGATTCAGGACGATGCCGCGACTGCAGCACGCGTTTGATGGCAGCTGTCGCTGGAAGGACGTCTTGCGGGCTGGCCGCCGAAAAATAAATCTGATAAACCGCCGCCGTCGGAGTGAAGAAGCGGCTCACCAGATACGGGATCAGCATCGTGTCTTCCTGAATCTCCGACTGCCCGAACGTGTCCACGCTCTCTTTGAAGGCGCCGATGATCGTAAAGGGAAGGCCGCCGCTCAGTTTGATGATCTGGCCGACCGCCGATTGGGTGTTGCCGAAAAGTTTTTGCGCCAGCTTCTCAGTGATCACCGCAACCTTGTTGCGGCCCGCGGAATCTTCGGAATCGAAGAAGCGTCCGGCGAGAACTTTGAGATTGCGTACCCGCAGATATTCGGGATCCACGCCGAGCACGAGAATGTCGCTCTGCTTGCCTCCGCCAACGCTGATGCGGTCTCCCAACGCCACCGTGGGAGAAGCGGCCACGATGCTCGGCACTTGCTCGCGCACCGCCTGCACATCCTCCACCGTCATGGGATCGGGCGTGGAGTCGATGCGCTGCGCTCCGCCTTGATAGTCGGCATAAATCATGTTGGTGCCGATGGATTGCAACTGGCGCAGCATGTATTGCTTTCCCGTCAGTCCGATCGTGGCCACCAGAATCACGGATGCCGTGCCTACCGCCATGGCGAGAGCAGTGAGCGTGAATTGCAGTTTGTTGCTGCAGAACGCGTCGTAGGCAAAGTTGAGGGTCTCGTTGAACCCAATCGTAAAGCGTCGTTGAGTTCTGAAAGTTAAAGAGGTCGCGTTTGCCATTGCCCATTAGATGTTAAACCCCGCTCTCGAGGCGCTGCAATGGAGCCAGTGGCTTAGACCGTCCCGCCACCGCTACCGCAGCAAGAACGACGATGAGTGGATCGACCGGACGAAAGTAATAAGTTTCGGGATGTGAGATATAGTAAGTGAGCGGAAAAAATAGGAGCACGATGGCAAAACGCACGCCCAGCGCGGCATCGCGCTGCCACACGCGCCGCAGTCCCCAGAGACCCAGGATCGTCATGCTCGTATTCACAAAAATGTTGGGAGGATCGAGCGGCTCCTCTTTCAGATAAGCGCGATCGAAGCTCCAGTAGCCCGTCCACATATAGACCACACGGCGAAACGTCATCCAGACGAACCAGCTAGGATGGTTGCGGATGTATGTTTTCGCCTGCTGGAGTTTGTGGTCCATGTAGGCCATCTCGCCGCTGCGCTCATATTCTGAAAGTTCTGCCTCGCTGTGGTTGGGATGGAGCGCGCGGTTCACCCAGTGCTCGGAGTAGCCGTTGTTGCCGATGTAAAGTTCGAGCCCGTATCCGCTGCGGACAGGGATAAACCGGTGGAAGAGCATATAGTTCCGCACCAGCCAGGGGGAGAGAGTTGTGAGTCCGGCAAGAGCGACGGCGAGCATCTGGCTTTTCCATGGCCGGGCAAGCCGGTAGCGCCGGTACAGAGTCCAAATGCCGAGCAACGGGAGAACGGCCATCACGACGGGTTCGGTGAGCGCGGAAATACCGCACAGAGCGCCGAACAGCAGCCAGTCGCGCTTGCGCGAAGAATTTTCCAATCGCCACGCAAACAAAAACAGCCAGCATAATTCGAGCGCGACCAGGCAAGTTGACCACGCCCAGTCGGCTCCGTAGTAGACGCCGTAAGGGGAGAAAGCCCAGCCCCATCCCGCCCACTTGGCCACGCGCTGGCCGAAAGCTTGCCGCGCCACAAGGAAAACCGGCACGCAGGTCAATGCGGAAAATAAACTGTTCAACGAAAGAGCCGCGAGGACCGAGGCCTTGGTCTCGATTCCGAAGATTTTAAAAATGGTGGCGAGCAGATAGGAGTACACCGGAGGCAAGAGGGCGGACAATCCGGTGTCGGCAAACGGGCTGCCGAAGCCATGGCCGGTGGCGGTGGAACGAGCGATGCGTCCGAACGCCCAATGCTCCAGGACGAAGGGGTCCATCCAATCGTGATAGAGGAAGGGTATGACGGCGAGGCGCACTGCCAGGGCGATCAGAACCATTAGAACGTACGGTGGAAACCGGGTTTGGGCACGGGATTCGGTGGGCATGAATTTGGGGCGCGGCAAGCGCGGGCCGGGACGCCGGCGCTACTTTCTCACTGAGCTACTTTCTCGCCGCGCTGGTTCTTTCGCGGCCCGGTTCTTTCCTTCTCTGCGCCCGCGCGGTTACTTTTTCGGCGCCGCTTTCTCAGTATAGACGGCACACTTGAAGCGGACCGTTTCGATATGGGCAGGTCATTGTGTCGCGAGGTTCATCCTGGGCGTAGAGGATCACCCAGGTCACACCGAAATCACGCTTCAGGCGCTGGTAATCTGCGGCTTGAAAATTTTGCCAGCCGCTCTCGGCATTTACTTCCCGAAGCCAACGCGGAGCCAGACGCGGAACGCGGGCGGCCATGCCGCCATCTTTTTCGTAATCGGCGAGTGCGCTGCGTTCGGCGAGCGCGCGGAAGCCGTGATAGTCCTCGCCGGGCAACGTCATGTAGTGGGGATTCAGCGCGAACTGGCTGTCGAGCGGACAATTTTGTCGAATCCAGGCGAAGGCCTGCAGCCAGGCGTTCTGCGCCGCGATACCGGGCAACTCCAGATGCGCGGATGCCGGATACATTTGGCGCTGGGCATAGAACATGCCCGCGCTGAGGGGAAGAAAAAATAGCAGCCAGCGATAGACGCGACGGTCAAGTATATAGCGACCCATAAGGCCGCCGACGATCAGGAAGAACAACAGGTAAAGCAGGTGCAGGTAGCGCATGGGCTCAAAGGGACGCAGCCGCTCGAGACTCGGTGGAAGCATGATGAGCAATCCGGCGGCAGTTTGAAAGAGTCCGTAAAAAAGAAGACTGCACACCAATGACGGCAGCGCTTTGCTATCGCTTCCGGATGGTTCGCCGCGTTTCAAGAATATCCAATAGCTATACAAGAGAATCAGTGGAGCAATCAGCCCCAGCCATTCATACCAATGCCAATGTATGGGGTAGTAAAAACCGCGAGTGGCGGCGGCCTGGCGCCAGGCATCGGAGGCAGGTTCAAAAATCCATCCCAACGGAAGCGCCAGCGCCACGGCTAAAGCCACAGACGAGCGGCGATGCTGCGGAACCCGCTGGTTCCAAAACAGAAAGGCGCAAAGAGAACTTCCGAAGCTGGCCATGATGGCGTGAATGGAAAACGCGACGACAAGTAGCACTCCGGCCCACCGGAGCCGCCGCTCGAGGACGGCGACGATGGCGGCGAGAATCGCTGCCGTCGCCAACGTGCGGGGATGAAGATACTGATCGGCAGGCGATATGGCGATTCCGGGCAGGGGCAGCGTCAGCAAGACGGCCACCGTGGTCACTGAAGCCCATTGCGCAGCTGGCTGGATGAAGCAGCGGCGGCTGATCCGCCAGCAACCGTGGAGAAGCAGAAAGAGCGCTGCGACCTGCCACAGAAAGACGGTCCAGGCTAGGGGCAGAGGGGTGAGGCGAACGGAGAATGCGACGAGCTTATCGAAGATTGTGGCTTGGAACTGCAGGCGGAAGAATTCCGCATCATGCGGAAACAGGGCCGGAGTTAGATTTCTCTTGATGGCCGCGAGGTAAAACGCGTCGTCCTCAAGACCTGGGTGGTAGCCCATAATCAGCAGGGCGAACACAGTCAGCGCGGCGAGCAGGGCGAGATTCGCAACGGATGAATTCTCGAGGGAGGATGCAGACGAATTTTGCGAAGGTTCGGACATTCAAAGTTCTGACACTGAAAAGTAGCGCCCAAGAACTGCGCTGGGGCTAAAGCCCGCTCTCATTTCAGGCGCTCTACGCGGCCCTGAAGGGCGGCTCTTCCACAACTCTTCTCGTGACATTTCTCTGACGGCTAGGCGTCGCGCATGGTTTCCGAGTGCGCGGTGTAGTAGGGTTCGCGCCCCGCTTCCAGCTTGCGGCCTTGTTCGCTGAAGCGTGGCAGATGGACGAGGCCGAATCTCTGCAACGCAAACTGCAAGGTCGTAGCCAGTACTCCGAAACCGTACTTCACGCTACGACGAAAGTTGATCGATGAGGCCTCTTCGAAATACTTTGTGGGGCAGGAGACTTCACCGATCCGAAAGCCGAAGTGTACGCACTGGGCCAACATCTGATTGTCGAAGACGAAGTCGTCGGAATTTTCCAGCAGGGGAAGGTCGGTGAGCACTCTGCGGCCGAAGGCTCGGTATCCGGTGTGGTACTCGGAAAGCTTTACTCCCAGGAAAAGATTCTCGAAGGCGGTAAGGAGCCGGTTGGCAACGTATTTGTAGACGGGCATGCCGCCGAGCAGGGCGCGGCCGCCGATGATGCGCGATCCTAGGACGACGTCATAAACATCGTAAGCGATCATGCTCGCCATGGCGGTGATCAGCAACGGCGTGTATTGATAGTCGGGGTGGAGCATGATGACGACGTCGGCGCCCGCCGCGAGGGCCTCGCGGTAGCAGGTTTGCTGGTTACGTCCGTAGCCATAATTGCGGTCGTGCTGGAAGACGTACAAGCCAAAGCGGCGGGCAAGATCCACAGTCTGGTCGGAGCTGTGATCGTCGACCAGAATGCGGATGTCTACCAAGTCAGGCAATTCTCCCACCGTGACCTGCAGGGTCTTTTCCGCGTTGTAGGCGGGCATGACGACTGCGATGCGCTTGCCGTTGATCATTTTGCTGGGGCGACAGAGTTAGTTTACCTGAGATAACTGGCTGAAGCAGCCTGGATGCGTAAGGATGCGTAAGGTTCCTGATACCTCCCAAGCCAGGCGTTTCTGGTGCAAGCTGCCGAACCTTGCTCCGCGTGCAGAGTCTGGTTTGGGCGAGCAAGCAGGAGGCGGCTGTCCTGACATAATTTGCGCCGCGGTAGAAGTGCCGCTCCACACCAACCAAAGTTTCGCTCTTATCCTTATTAACTTACAGTACAATTAACAAAACCGCGGCGTTTATTGCGCTTGCGAGGAAGAAAGATTGATTCCTTCGTTAAAAATCTGAATCTATTATTTCGAATCCAATTTCAATGAACCTTGGAGGTTCACGCGCTTGTCCGCTTCGACTAGTCATTTGACTGCGCCGCATGGCGGCGAACTGGTAAATCTGCTGGTTCCCCCCGAACAGGCCGGCGAACTGAAAGCCCACTCGCGCGAATGGCCCTCTTGGGATCTTACGGCGCGGCAAATTTGCGATCTTGAACTGCTGATGAGTGGAGGCTTTTCTCCGCTGCGCGGCTTTATGACGAAAGCGGACTACGAAGGCGTATGCCACAAGATGCGGCTGGCCAGCGGAGTTCTGTGGCCCATGCCGATCACTCTCGATGTCGGCGAAGAATTTGCCAAAAAGCTTACGCCCGGCAGCAGCAAGATTGCGTTGCGCGACGCCGAGGGAGTAATGCTGGCTGTGTTGCACGTCGAAGAGGTTTGGCAACCGGATCGTGCGGCCGAGGCCAAGGCGGTATTCAACAGCACCAGCAAGGCTCATCCCGGCGCGGACTACACGATCCACAAGTCGAATCCGTGGTATGTGGGCGGGCGGGTTGAGGGGCTGCAGGCACCATCGCATTATGACTTTCGCACGCTACGCTTCACGCCGGCTGAGCTGCGGGCTGAGTTCGTCCGGCTGGGATGGCGGCGAGTAGTCGCGTTTCAGACGCGCAATCCCATGCACCGGGCGCATGTGGAACTCACGTTTCGCGCGGCCAAGCAAGTTGAAGCGAATCTGCTGATTCATCCCGTGGTCGGCATGACCAAGCCAGGAGACGTGGATTACTACACGCGTGTGCGCTGCTATCAGTTGCTGAGTTCGAAGTATCCGCAGGGAACGCAGAAACTTTCGCTGCTGCCTCTGGCCATGCGCATGGGCGGGCCGCGCGAGGCGATCTGGCACGCGCTGATTCGCAAGAACCACGGCTGCACGCATCTTATCGTGGGCCGGGATCATGCCGGGCCGGGCAAAGACACCGACGGCAAACCTTTCTACGGCGCCTATGAAGCGCAGCAGACATTTAAAGAGCACGAACCTGACATCGGCGTGACCATGGTGCCTTTCAGCATGATGGTCTATCTGGAAGATGAGGACCGCTACGTTCCTGACGACGAAGTAAAGAAGGGCGACAAGGTTCTGAATATTTCCGGCACGGATCTGCGGGACCGGCTGAACGAAGGCCGCGACATTCCTGCATGGTTCACCTATCCGGAAGTTGTGCAGGAACTGCGGCGGAGTTTTCCGCCGCGGGCGAAGCAGGGAGTGACCGTCTTTTTCACCGGGTTGTCGGGTTCCGGAAAGTCCACCATTGCGAATGTGCTAATGACGAAGTTTTTGGAAGTCGGCGGTCGTCCGGTGACGTTGCTGGACGGTGACCTGGTGCGCAAGCATCTTTCGTCGGAGCTGGGATTTTCGAAAGAGCATCGCGACATCAACATTCGGCGCATTGGCTATGTCGCTTCGGAGATCACGAAGAATGGAGGGATCGCGATTTGCGCGCCCATTGCGCCTTATGACGCTACGCGGAAGCATGTGCGACAGCTGATCGAGCCTTCCGGGGGTTTCATCCTGGTGCACATTGCCACAACGGTGGAGGTCTGCGAGCAGCGGGACCGTAAGGGACTTTACGCCAAGGCACGCGCGGGCATTCTGAAGGAATTTACGGGGATCTCCGATCCTTACGAAGCTCCGGCGGACGCCGAAGTCACGATCAACACCGCCGACCTGTCTCCCGAGGAAGCGGCCCAGGAGATCATCCTGCACCTGGAGCGCGAAGGCTTCATCGGAGTAAACACGACGGGAGAATAAAGCTGACCTTTTATGCCATTGCTGGCGGCTAAAATTCTGGTGGGATTTGTTGTAGGCGTGCTCATTGGTATGACGGGCGTGGGCGGCGGTGTTCTGCTGCTTCCAGTTTTGATCTTTGGCTTGAAAGTGCCGCCGATCATGGCGGTGGGCTCCGACGCACTGTTCAATTTCTTCACGAAAATCCCTGCGGGCCTGTTGCACTTGAAGAAAGACACGGTGCGCCAGAAGGTGGTGATAGCGCTGGCGTGCGGAAGCATTCCAGGCTCGATCGGCGGCGTCAAACTGCTGATGCATATTCGCCATCTTTACGGGGACGGAGTGAACAGCTTTATCAAGACCACGGTGGGCGTGCTGCTCATCGTGATTCCCACGCTACTGTTGCTCCAGAAAAAAATTGAAGATCGAGTCGCTAATCGCCCGCCTACGGCCAAGGGGTTTCTGGGCATGGCGGTGATTGGGTTGGTCGCCGGGTTTTTGGTGGGCATGACCTCGGTGGGGTCGGGCAGTATCATCATGATGTTGCTGCTGCTGTTCTACAGTTTCCCGCCGAAGGTGAACGTCGGGACCGACATCGTACACGCAGTCATTCTGACTGGCGTGACGGGATTGCTTCACTTCCGGCTGGGGAACGTCGATCCGGGACTCGTAGGGTCGCTGCTGGTTGGTTCCATCCCCGGCGGGTTGCTGGGTTCGCATCTGGCGACTCGTGTTCCCATGCTATGGCTGCGGCGGCTTCTGTGCACGTTATTGTTGATTACCGGCGCCCGGATGTTGTGGGCGTGATTGCCACGAGCGTGTTTCCCTGGGGCACGATTCTGTCCTCATAACTCGGGAAAAATGAGTTCTTCTTACTCTGACATTCGGCAGCGCATTCAGATGGCCTTGCACGCCGCCGGCGCCCTTTTCGTACGCTTCACGCCCGGATCGATTGAGACTGAATACAAGATCGGGCGCGATCCAGTGACGGAGGCCGATCGCGCTGTGGACGCCGTGCTTCGTCAGAACCTGTTGCGCGACGGAGAGGGGTGGCTCTCGGAAGAAACCGCGGATAATCCTTCGCGCCTCGACCAGGAACGAGTGTGGGTGGTCGACCCTCTAGATGGCACGCGCGAGTTCGTGAAGGGACTGCCCGAGTTCTGCGTCTCGGTCGGGTTTGTGGAGAACGGCGTGCCCGTCGCCGGAGGAATCTACAACCCTGCCACGAAAGAGACGTTTGTCGGAGCGGTGGATTTCGGTGTGCTCTACAACGGGCGGGCCGCACGCGCTAGCCAACGGACAACTCTTGAGGGCGCGCTCATCCTCGCCAGCCGCAGCGAGGTCAAGCGCGGCGAGTGGAAACCATTTGAGAATGGTCGGTTCCAGATCCACGCCATGGGTTCGGTTGCTTATAAGCTCGCACGAGTGTCAGCCGGCCTAGCTGACGTTACTTTCACGCTGACGCCGAAGAATGAGTGGGACGTGGTCGCGGGAGCGGCCCTTGTGAAGAGTGCGGGGGGCTTCGTCGGAACTCTTGAAAAGACTGATCTCGTCGCCAACCGACGTCACCCGCTTTTGTCGGGGTTGCTGGCCAGCGGACCATTTCTGAAAGATCCATTACTTGCGTTGCTAGAGCCACACATCCGGGTGGCCGAACAGGCTCGCTAGCTCCTCACCTTCAGCTAAAACCGCGATACTCGAGGACGCATACCCAGCCGACGAATCCGACCGTGTACGCAGTGGCATAGCTTCCCTCGCTAAGCGCGCAAGCGATGGCGCAGCCTAAGCAACGGCTTTTCAAGCAGGAGATAAGAGGCCAGCGCTACCGCAACGGCAAACACCAAGTTCTGCGGGAACGTGTTTACCCAAGCAGTGGAATCTCGGTTAAGAAACGGCTGTTGCCACAGATAGAGTGAATAACTGAGAACACCGACGAACGCGACCGGCTTCCAATTGAGGACCTGCCCAATCCGGTCGCGCGAATAATAGACGGAGCGGTGAATGAGAATCGCGAGAATGACGTTGATGACTGACGTTCCGAAGACCGAAACCAGCGTGTATCCCGTATAGCGATTGATCAGCAATATCAACGCTAGCAATCCAACGGAGTAAGCAGGCCGGAAGAACTGCAGATACCAGTCTTGCCCTTCTAGCCAGCCTCCCACCTTCGCCAAAAGACACCCCATCGCAAGGCTATCAGCGACCATCGGGAACATTTCTAGATCGCGATACGAGGTCCCCCTTAGGAAGACCCAGGCTCCAGCGCGTGCGACGGGACCAAATAAAATCACGCCCGCAGCAACCCAACTCGCCCGCCGCGGCCCGAGTATGACGAAGGCGCAAGGCCAGAGCAAGTAAAACTGCTCCTCGACAGAGAGAGACCACAGATGCCCAATGTTCCATGACCTTCCAGGCAGATAGTTCACCGTGTAGGTGACAGCGTGCCATAGATCCCCACTTTTCAAATGTATGATTCCAGCCATCCACAGAAGGGAGATGCAGGCGATATAGGCGTATGAGGCCGGAAAAAGACGCAGGAATCTCCGCGCATAAAAGAGCCGGAGGGAGACATGACCCTTCTTTGTGTATTCAGACAGCAGGAGGCGTGTGATTAAAAAGCCAGAGATTACGAAAAAGACGACGACTCCCAGATGGGCGTAGTCTCCTACCCCCAAGCTGAGGTGCACAAAACCACGCGATCCGCTTAGGTGACCCAGCAAGACGAGGGCTATCGATACCGCCCGCAGCCCATCTAATGAGGGCATGTGGTCGGCACTCGCGGATTTCCTCTCGGTCAAGACCGCGTTGGTGGCGATTGAATCTATCATTCGGTTTCTTCTAAAACCGCCCCGCTTCGGAAAATTTACGAAGCCGTGGCTTGGCGGATCGCACATTGGCGTAACCCCAGTTCACGTAGGTGTCGATACCGAGGTCCCATTGGCTTGGTCCCAGCGCATCCCTCGATTCCTTTACATTCCGTTTCGTTACGCGGTGCCTTAAGTTAAGTCGCGATCCGCTCGATATCATCGCGCGAAAAGTCATTCTGCCTTCGGTCGTAGAACTTGGGTCGTCCGCGGTAACTCGGGTTTGGCGATGTGCTGTACCGTTCTTCACGCACGCGGTGGTGCCGGTCGCCCGGACGGCGTGGTTCCGATTCTCGTCTTGATGCCCCTGCCTCGCGTCCGCAGACGGGATCATGCGTGGGCGCCCTGCCCAAACCGCCGAACGCTTTGGCTATTTGTCCTGTCTCGCCTCCTTGGGTCCCACGACTGAAATTGAGTTTTCACCGTTTATATCGTAGCATCGTTTCCTTGCTGAATTGTCCGTGCAAGGAAGAACGGGGCGGCTTGCACCGGTTCCGGCGATGCGCAAAAGTGATTCGTTGTAAACACTAAAAACTAATGACCATAATTTTTGAACGACGCTAAAACGTGCCCCTAAGAGAGCGCGGACAAAGAGGGGTATGGAAATTCGCGAGATCGATTTTGATTACCTTTGTTTGCTCCGTGAATGCAGGTCAGGGTGCTGTTCGAAAAGCTCACCGCTTGTATCGAGCGAGTCCGGAGCCGAAGGGGGCCCTAGCGCGAGGGCGACGAGATCTTCAGCGCAGTTAGCCTGTGACGTGCATCGGAAAATCTTGAAAGATGGAAGTTGCTTCCCAGCCCGTAGCGGTATTCGATCTTCGCGGTGATCCGCCCGCACCGTACATTTCGCGTCCGACCCCGCGGAGGAAAGGAATAAGGCCGCAGTTTTTTCTCTCCGAGTCTTCCGGAAGTACTTGATCCGGTGGCAAGCTGTTCCACAAAAGAGCGTTTGATAGTTACCCGGGTCGGCATTTGAAGATGCATGAAAAAGCTGGATAAATTCGCGCTCTTCAGGAATGTTGGCTCCAGCTGGTTCGCTCTTGGCGTCAGCATTCTCGTCAGCATCTTTCTCTCGCCATACATACTTCACCAACTGGGAGATGATGCCTTCGGTCTCTGGGTGTTGATCTTTTCCATCACTGGGTATTACGGACTCTTCGATCTAGGAATTCGCTCATCTATCGTTCGCTACGTCGCCAAGTGTTCCGCGGCAGATGAAAATGATGAACTGAACCGTCTCATTAACACTGCGCTCTTCACTTATAGCGTTATCGGCACAGTTGTGATTCTGATTACAATCATCGTCAGCTTCTACGCAACCTTGATTTTTCGCATCCCGGGCAACTCTATCCATCTCGTGCGATGGCTGTTATTGATGGTGGGTTCGGCTGTAGCGCTTGGTTTTCCCTTGAGTGTATTCGGCGGCATTTTGGAAGGCCTGCAAAGATTTTATGTATTGAACTTCACCAGCATAAGCTCCACCCTCGTGCGGACTCTGCTAATAGTCGCTGCGCTTCGACATGGCCGGGGATTGTTGACGGTTACCTTTATCGCGGTTTCACTGCCATTATTGACCGCACTGGTCAATGCAACGGTCGTGTTCCGCATTTTGCCTTTGCGCTTCGGCCTAAGGTATCTTAATCGCGAGAGCTTGAGACGAATAGCGACTTACAGCGGCACGACTTTTATCATCATTGTGGCCAGCCGTTTGCGTTTTAAGACGGATTCAATGGTCATCGGCACGTTTGTCTCTTCTGCTGCGATTACGTACTTCACCATCGGATCACGCTTGGTAGACTATGCCGGCGAGGTTGTCGGCAGCATGGCGCAAGTCTTTATACCGATGTCAAGCAAGTCCGATGCAACTGGCGACTTGGCGGGGCTGAGAAAGATCTTTATCGCCGGGAACCGTGCTTGCGCGTTGATCATCTTCCCCATGGCGGCCATCCTCATCATCCTGGGCAAGTCGGTGATCGAGGCATGGATGGGGGCTCGCTATGTGGCCGTTAGCTATCCCGTCTTGCTGGTCCTCGTGATCCCATCTACCCTGATGTGGGCGCAGACCGCATCCGGCCAAGTTCTGTTAGGGATGGCAAAACACAAAACTCTTGCCGTCGTGACGCTCCTGGAAGGCAGTGCGAATCTGTTCCTCAGCATTTTGCTGGTAAAGCGATTTGGCATCCTGGGGGATGCGGTGGGCACCGCGATACCGCTGGCATGTACGACACTGTTCTTCCTACCGCGGCATCTTTGCCGCGTGCTGAAGCTGGGCATCGGCATTTACCTGAGCCAAGCATTTCTGCTGCCTCTGGCCCTATGTGGGCCATTGGTTGGTGTTCTGTTGCTCATGCGCCATTGGTTCGTTCCCCATAATTATTTTCAACTGGCGATTCATCTTCTGGTGGGCTCGGTCGTTTATGGGGCGGGACTTCTGTGGGCAATTTGGACGCGCAAGGTATGGCTAGTAGAGGGTATTGATGATCAGGATACCGCCAACCAGATAGCGGGCGGTCTCATCGAGACCTCGCAACACGAAGAATTTTAAAAGTGTCCCCTGTGCCGGGTCGCGGATGGATGTTTCTGTCCTCACCCCTTGGATGACGCTTCCGTTGCTTTTCTTTCACGACCGGCCATTTCCCTTTTCAGCTGAAGTCTCAAACCCGGAAGTACATGGTTGTTCGTGATGAACTAGTGGACCTGATAGGGACGTGTCCTACCGTGATCTGCTCTTCCTGTGCTCCCCTTCTCTACAGTGGTCCTGAGGACTCGAACGAAGGTCCCCCAACTCCGTTCCGAGGTTATCCGCAATGCGTAGCACGTGGCCCATAGAAGTGGCAGAGAGTTCTAACGCGAACAAGAACCTTGTCTCGAATTTCATCGTTCTTTCGCTGTTGCTCTGCCTAACCGGCCTGACCGCGGCGTGTAGTTCTCTGTCGCAGAGTGCCAGTACGTCAACGGGCGCATTGTGGAACCAACCCACGCCCGCCGAACCGCTCGAAGTTTCGATTTCCGTAAAACCGTGCACGGTCGGAGTTGCCTACAACGCGTTGAGCTCAGTGAGTGGAGGAGCGCCTCCTTATTTGTTTCGCATCTCCACAGGCAATTTGCCCCCGGGCTTGGTCCTAAACCGAACGACAGGTTCTATCACTGGCACACCTCTTGTCGCCGGCACTTACAAGTCCGTGCTTTTTGTGTCAGACAGTCCGCGGCCAGCTCCCGTGCCGAGTGGGCCTGACTCCCGTTCGACACAATCTGGCTCAAGTTCCCTAGAAATCGTAGTTTCCAACAGCAATCCTAGCACTCCACCCACTCCCCCCAATCCCCCTACGCCCCCTACGCCCAGTATCACCATCTCGCTTTCACCCAACAACACTACTATTCCCTCGAACGGACAGCAGAATTTCACAGCGAGCGTCAGCGGGACTGCGAATACCGCCGTGACTTGGTCAGCAAGCGCAGGAAGTATTTCCAGTAGCGGGCTCTTCACGGCGAGTAACGTCACCAGCAACACTTCTGTGACGATAACCGCCACAAGTGCAGCCAATCCCAGCCGGTACGCTACGGCAACGGTAACCGTGTATCCGGTTTCCCCGGTGGTTCCCTTGGCCATCACGACCAACGCACTAGCGGGAGCCAATGCAGGGATGCCTTATATTGCCCCGTTGTCAGCCAGCGGCGGCGTAACACCTTACCACTGGAATGTCGCAACTGGAGCCCTGCCATCCGGAATACAGCTGCAAAGCTCCAGCGGCGTCATCACGGGGATGACCGCGCTTATTGGGGCATATCCCTTCGCCGCAAAGGTGACAGACTCTTTAGGACACAGTGCCACACTTGCCTTCACCCTCACAGTTTCCTCCAGTGACGCTAGTGGATTTGATGGCCCAGCGGAGTTGCCCCGTATCTTCATCCAATCCGCAATGTCGAACACGCCGGCACCCAGTAGCACGAGCACCGTCAACTCCGGAGGAGATTTGCAGTCCGCGCTGAACAGCGCCAATTGCGGCGACACCATTCAACTGGAAGCGGGCGCAACCTTTCCAGGAGTATTCACATTTCCGGCCAAGAGCTGCGATGACAACCACTGGATCATTGTCCGCACGAACGCCGACAATTCCACATTGCCGGCGGAAGGCAGCCGCCTTACGCCCTGTTACGCGGGAGTCTCTTCGTTGCCCGGCCGACCCGCTTTTAACTGCGCTCTTACAAACAACGTGCTAGCCAAGATAGTGCTGACGACGTCTGACAATGGACCTATCATCTTCGCTTCTGGTGCGAACCACTATCGACTGATTGGGTTGGAGATCACGCGCGCAGCCGCAATCGGCGGCGTCACTGCCCTGGCGTCGGTTGCAAGTGGTGGTACTGCAAACAATCTCATTTTTGACCGAGTGTGGATGCATGGAACTGCCCAAGACGAGACAACCCGAGGCGTTTGGCTCGAGGGAGCCAGCTACATATCGATTGTGGACTCGTTCTTTACTGACTTCCACTGCATCTCGATGACCGGAACTTGCACGGATGCGCAGGCGCTCGCTGGTGGACTCGGCGATGGCCCCATGGGACCTTACAAGATCATGCATAACTTTCTTGAGGCTTCCGGGGAGAACATCCTATTCGGCGGAGGTGCGGCAACTGCGACGCCGACTGATATTCAGATCAGCCAGAATCACATGTTCAAGCCCTTGATCTGGATGAAGGGGCAACCCGGATACGTGGGTGGAGCAAACGGAAACCCATTTATTATCAAGAATCTCCTCGAACTGAAAAATGCGCAGCGCGTTTTAGTTGAGGGCAATATTATGGAGGATACATGGGGGGGTTTCTCTCAAGGGGGGTTTGCCATTCTGCTAACGCCAAAGAATCCGGGAGCCACCAGTCCCTGCTCGATTTGCCAGGTTACCGATGTGACCATCCGCTATAACTCCATTAGCCATGTGGGCGCCGGACTGCAGCTCGCCAACTCCTTGTCAGACAACGGTACTGCCGCACTCGACGGTCAGCGCTACAGCATCCACGACATCAGCATCGATGACATTGATGGTGTGAAATATAACGGGCCAAGTGAATTTGCACAAGTGTCCGTGGATGCAGGTGCCCCACTGCTTCAGAACGTGACGATCAATCATGTTACCGCCTTCCCGGCGAACACATTATTCGTTATCGGCGATATGGTCGCAACCAGTACGCAGATGAAGAACTTCGTCTTCACCAACAGCATCGTCAACGCCGGGATCTACCCAGTCTGGTCCATGGGTGGAGGTCCGGCTAACTGTGCGTACTTCGACAAGCCGATCACCACATTCGATGCGTGCTTCAGCCCTTACTCATTCACAAGCAATGCGGTGATTGGCAGTAACTCCTCGTTTCTGCCCAGCCTATGGCCATCCGGAAACTCGTTCCCAGCGTCCGCAGCAACCGTGCAATTCGCAAACTACAATGGCGGGAGTGGAGGCGACTACCACTTGCAACAGTCAAGCCCATACAAGGGCAAAGGGACCGATGCGAAGGACCTCGGAGCAGATTTGAATGCGATCCATTTGGCGATAGCTGGCGTGGAGTAGAAAGCCGCATCGATTAAGATTCACGATAGACGAACTTCCGTCTCCCCCAGCTTGATCTGCGGAGAACAAGGTTGAGGCTGAACGCTGGGGTCTGTTTGCCTTCGTCGAACTGTCAAGTTGTGGTACAGAGACAAAAGCTTCGTCGCCGCGTTGAGGTACAGTGCTCTTTGGAGAAATTCACCAACCGCAGGGCCCAGCACATTTAGGAACGCTATCAGCATGCTGTCGGAGCTTTGGGCTGTTTGCTCCGCGCGCGCGCAGCTAAACATCGGCAGCTATCTTTGCCATTCTGGGGCAGGAGCGTAAGCCACTCCCGAGGCCTCGCCGTTGGGCGGACTCCGTATAGCAAGACTTCGGACGCGATCCACTCCTCGATCGCACTGGCAAAAGGATGGAATGGGCGCGACGAATAAAAGCGAAGGCTACTCACTAGCTTGACATATCCAAAAGGTGATCTCCGACTGCCGCAATTCCGCCACACGGAAATCCCACTATGACGGTGCGGCTGTCGCCTCTAGCCTCCAACACGAATTTTTGCTTTTCCTATACTTCGAGTCGATATTTAAAGGTGTAACTTACGAATCGCCTAAGCGATTCGCAAGTCATGCGCATCGCAGGGCAAGGCAATTCCATTACTGGACACCCTTCACGATCAGTTTGAAGCCACTAAAGCCGAACAAGAGACTTGGGTAACAACCCCGTCTCAGGGGTTAATACTCATTCAGATCGACCGGCAAATTCGGATCATAGCGTTCGGAGAATCCCTGCAGGTACTCAGAATCTCGTCATCCGATGACAAAGTTCGTCCTCGAATTTGGTCCAATATGACAATAATCAACTGATTAACGACGGCTAACTCCTTCGTTGGACATGGCATGGACGTGTCCACTTGTCGCTCCCAGCACGGAATCCGGACGAGGAGCTTCGGTAATCTATTACTCCGTACCCACAAGTGGGATAGTTCAGTTGGCATATGACCCACTTCCCCCAACCGCACCCTTCGCGGCGCGCGTCCCGGGTCCAGCTAGGAGATTCGGTCCTGGCTGCGATCCGCCTCGAAGATGGCCGACGCAGCAAATCACAACTCCAAACTATTTCCTCGACTGTCGGCTTGCTGCAAATGTCCCAGTCGCTGGGCCAAGGCGACTTGCCTTTCAGCCGCAGGCCGGCCCGGTGTACGGCATGGCCGAAGTTCTTACGCCGATGCGAACAATGGCCGATGCCGATGGTGTCCTGCAGCCCTTCCGCTGCGTGGGGATTGCGTGCTCTCCAGTGACACTCGATTCGGAATTTACACGGATTGCGGAACCGCGACTTACACAGACCTCGGGTATGTGAAAGTCACGCCGACCGGGCCTTATGACGAAACAATTCCAGGGGCCGGAAGTACTTTGCCCGCCAACCTTACAACACTCCACCTTGAGTACGAAGGGGACTGAGGCGCGGGCTGCACCCACCAAGCCGCGTCTGTAAAAGAGACATACACCTTAGCGCAACCCTACGGCTTGGTCCCTAGCAGACGGAAGACTGGGATACGGCAACAGGAGCTCGCGACTCGCCTACATACGCGACGGACTTGAACATTTTGACACCCGGAGTAACTGGTATTTCGGCCTATGACCCGTGCGGATTTGGAGTTAACGGAATGAACATCCCGAACACGCCTATGGGATTAATTGCGGCGGTTAATTAAGGACACCACAATGAAAGCATTCCTGTTCCTGATGGTCGTAGCCTCGGTCTGCTACGGGCAGACCAACAACGCTAATACTTATTGCAGTCCAACCGAAGTGCCGAGTTTTGGAACGGATAACGGTGTACCGGGGCCGTTATCGTGTAACTACACGGCTCGGGCAGCCAGTCCGTCGCCGAACGGGGTGAAGTGGACGCCGACGACGGCGTCAGCATTAACCACCGCCTTGGCTTCGGCGGCTTGCGGGGACATCATCCAAATCCCAGCAGGGACAACGATTCAAGGCAACTTCACGATTGCTAACGCCTGTAATGCACAGCATTGGCTAACTATCCAAACGTCTGGAATTGCTTCCTTTCCGCCCGAAGGGTCGCGGGCCACTCCGTGTTATTGGGGAGTCGCGTCGCTGCCCGGACGCCCGTTCAGTTGTACGTCTATTACAAGATACGGAGCAACTATCGAAGGGGCGGGCAGGGCAAATGCCCACGCCCTTACCTTCTCTTCGGGCGCTCAATACATTCGGTTGATCGGGTTAGAACTTACTGTTGATCCGACAACGGTATTGGGAGACGAACCTGTATATGGGATCGCCCTGATGTCGGCGGGCAGCATCAACCACATAGTGTTTGACCAAACATGGGGCCACGGCAACTCCAACAACGAAACTGAATATTTTACAAACTTGGGACTCGGCGCGTCCGGCCCCACCACACACATCTCGTTCATCGACGGATTTTATAGTGACTTCCACTGCGTCTCCGTCATCGGCCAATGTGCCCAAGCCTATGCGGTAGCGTACGGGGAGTCAAACGCGCAGGACGGACCTTTCAAGTTCGTAGACAACTTTATTGAGGCCGCCGCTGAGAATCTGTTTTCGGGCGGCGGAACAGCGACTAATACGCCCGCCGACATCGAAGTACGAGGGAACCACTTATTCAAGCCACTAACGTGGAACCCGTCTAGCCCCACTTATAACGGCGGCGTGTGCAACACCGCCGTACCTCCGGTATGCAGCCCTTTCATAGTAGAGAACCTGCTGGAAAACAAGAACGTCAACCGGGAGTTTATTGAAGGCAATGTCCTGCAGAACAGTTGGGCGGGGTTTAGCCAAGTAGGAGAAGCCATTACCCTAACGCCGAAAAATTCGTTCGGAGTTTGTCCGAGTTGTTCGACAACCAACGTCATCATTCGCTACAATAAGATCATCGATGCTGCCCAAACCTACCAGATAGCGAATGCGCTGGATGACACGGGCCATTTCCCTTTCGCAGGCGGCTTCTATTCCCTACACGACAACCTGTTTGATGACATTGGCGACTCCCTCACCTGTGGCGGCTATACTCCAACGCAGTGCGTTAATAACGCAGTGCCCCAACTGGGTGGAATTTATACCGATCAGAGCGCCGTTGCCGGGGCAACGTGGTTGATACACGACGTAACCGAAAACCACGACACAGTTATCATTAACGCGGCCCCCGTTGTTGCTCTAAGCAGTCTCATGTACATAGACGGGCCGAACGGGGCGCTGCAAACCAACCTCACCATTACTAACAACATTGTCAATGCTGGCAGTTACGGACTTGGTGGCGCGGGAACTGGGGTCAATGCCCACTGCGCCTACGATCAAGGGTCCGGCAATATCACCGCTTGGTTGAATCTTTGCTGGACGGGGTGGGTGTGGACAAAGAATGCCGTCGTCAACGGCGGCAACTTTAATTGGCCCACAGGCAACTTTATGCCCGCGGCATACAGTGCTGTCGGCTTCACTAACTACAACGGCGGAAATGGTGGGGACTATCGACTTCTTAGTTCTAGCCCCTATTACAACGCGGCGACGGACGGGCGTGACATCGGCGTATCTAACTGGCCGCTTCTGAATGCGCTCACAACCGCCGCCGTATCTGGAAACAACGGGTCCGGGGGCAGCGGGCCTGCAGCGCCAACGGGACTGATGTCAACAGTCCAGTAAACCGCGATGAAACAAACATACTTGATATCTAACACCCACTTCAACCACAACCGCATAGCCGCGTACTGTAAGGACCCGCTAACTTCACGGACTTACTTGTCGAGCAATGGCAGGAAGTCGTGAAGCCCGAAGAATTAGTTATCCATTTGTGTGACGTTGCTATCGGAAATCGGCGCAAGGTCAAGGATATTTTGGACGAGCTACCGGGCCGCAAGGCACTCGTACCGCCTCACCGGTCGCTTCTCTACCTCGTCCTCTAGCGCTCGGGTCAGTTCCTGGATCTTCGGCGTGGTTTGGTCGAGCCAATCGAGGAGATCTTGCCGTCGTCGGCCCATGGAGCCAGTGTCAACGACTCCAGTTCACCGCGACCTGCCGACCGCCACAGCGCTTTCTTGCGTCGCAGACCTTCGTTGAGCGCCACCACGTGCAATTGATTCATCACGCGGTGCTCATCTGCACTAACCGTGTCGATACCACAGCAGTTGGCTCAGATCCCGATTCTCTGCATCCGGGACCAAAAGCGACCTTGTAGCAACAGCTTCAGCAACAACTGCGCATCCCGGCGATCGGTCTTCCGCTTTCGGACTCGTTTCGTGCGAATCTGGGCTGCGTCCTCGATCCACAACTCAAACTGCAAGTCGATCGGCAAACGCTCGAACCAGCATGCGTGCCCGCTGGCTTCCATCCCTACCCGCACGGTCAAACCACGATGCTTGAGATTGCGGTAGAACTGCTCCGCCTCTTCGGTGAGTCAGGCGGGGTGCCCTAAGTTATCCTGTGATGGTGCGCCCTGAGAGATCTGCCCGACCTTCTGGCCATGATCAATATTTTCGTAAGACGAACTTAGTGGTCACATCTTCCGGAGTTTCGGCTTGGGAACCAACATCTCTTTTTAAATGAGTAGATTGACGTCACCTTGCGCTACCCCCGGGATTGACCCCGCCGGCTTGTAGCTGATAAATTTATTTGCGACAGTTTTCCGGCGATTCCTTCGAAATTGACCGACAGTTGTTCGAGATGGGTAATTCCTCACAACTACTGGCTCGTTGAATCAACGTGGGACGGTGTCAATAATCATGAAGATTTCGAGCCGGTTCATGGCCGCGCCGTGGGTTGTTTTTCTGTTGTTGATTGCTTCTCCTTTTCACGCTTCGGATCAGTCTTCCCCATTGAACGGTAGGATTTTCGATGGTCCCGCGGAGCTGCCTAGGAAATATGTAAAGAGCTCTTTGAGAGATACTCCTGCAGGCGGGAAGGCTTGGATGGTACGCTCTGGGCAGAGTCTCGAGCCGATTCTCGCAAGTGCATCGTGCGGGGATATCATTCAGTTGCAGGCTGGCGCCACCTTCAGGGGCAACTTTGTGATACCAGCCAAAAGCTGCGATGACTCGCATTGGATTATCATCCGTACCAGCGCCCCTGATTCCAGTCTGCCTCCTGAGGGCACCCGCCTGACCCCTTGCTACGCAGGCGTGTCGTTTCTGGCTGGTAGGCCTCAATTCGTTTGCGCTTCCGCCACCAACGTTTTGGCCAAGATTGAATTCAACGGCACCGGCGGCTCAGGACCTATCATCTTCGCTTCTGGTGCGAACCACTATCGACTGATTGGGTTGGAGATCACGCGCGCAGCCGCAATCGGCGGCGTCACTGCCCTGGCGTCGGTTGCAAGTGGTGGTACTGCAAACAATCTCATTTTTGACCGAGTGTGGATGCATGGAACTGCCCAAGACGAGACAACCCGAGGCGTTTGGCTCGAGGGAGCCAGCTACATATCGATTGTGGACTCGTTCTTTACTGACTTCCACTGCATCTCGATGACCGGAACTTGCACGGATGCGCAGGCGCTCGCTGGTGGACTCGGCGATGGCCCCATGGGACCTTACAAGATCATGCATAACTTTCTTGAGGCTTCCGGGGAGAACATCCTATTCGGCGGAGGTGCGGCAACTGCGACGCCGACTGATATTCAGATCAGCCAGAATCACATGTTCAAGCCCTTGATCTGGATGAAGGGGCAACCCGGATACGTGGGTGGAGCAAACGGAAACCCATTTATTATCAAGAATCTCCTCGAACTGAAAAATGCGCAGCGCGTTTTAGTTGAGGGCAATATTATGGAGGATACATGGGGGGGTTTCTCTCAAGGGGGGTTTGCCATTCTGCTAACGCCAAAGAATCCGGGAGCCACCAGTCCCTGCTCGATTTGCCAGGTTACCGATGTGACCATCCGCTATAACTCCATTAGCCATGTGGGCGCCGGACTGCAGCTCGCCAACTCCTTGTCAGACAACGGTACTGCCGCACTCGACGGTCAGCGCTACAGCATCCACGACATCAGCATCGATGACATTGATGGTGTGAAATATAACGGGCCAAGTGAATTTGCACAAGTGTCCGTGGATGCAGGTGCCCCACTGCTTCAGAACGTGACGATCAATCATGTTACCGCCTTCCCGGCGAACACATTATTCGTTATCGGCGATATGGTCGCAACCAGTACGCAGATGAAGAACTTCGTCTTCACCAACAGCATCGTCAACGCCGGGATCTACCCAGTCTGGTCCATGGGTGGAGGTCCGGCTAACTGTGCGTACTTCGATTCTCCTCTCATCACGTTCAACGCTTGTTTTAGCGGCTATACTTTTGCCGCCAATGCCATCATCGCTACTTCCATTGAGCATCCGGCGGCAAAGTGGCCGAAAAAGAACTTTTTTCCAACCTCCGCAGCAACCGTGCAATTCGTAAACTACAATGGCGGGAGTGGAGGCGACTACCACTTGCAACAGTCAAGCCCATACAAGGGCAAAGGGACCGACGCAAAGGACCTCGGAGCAGATTTGAATGCAATCCATTCGGCGACCGTGGGTGTGGAGTAGAGTCCTGAATTCTCCTTTCACCCGCATCTTAACGTCGGCGAGTGACTGCCTCGTAGCCACCAAACCCACTAGCGCCTCTAATGCAACAACGAACTAACGTCGCTTACGACCACGAACTCGAACGTGAAATTCTGATGCAACCGGTTTTCGCCGGCGGTACTCTGAAGTTTACAAGACAACTATCCGCCAGCCACTCACATTTGCTGGAATATAGCTTCGAGTCACACGACGGGGTAAAATCCCTTATTGTCAAGCAACAGGCTTCGGGTTCCGAATCCGAACGGGCAACGCTCCGGGAGTGTGCCAACCTGAGCAGGGTGAGGAGCTTGCTGGGTCTCTCACTTGCGCGAACGGTGCCGGAGCCTCTATTGGTCCTGCCGAAGAGAGGAGTATTGGTAACCAATAAAGTCCCCGGAGTTCCCTTGACAGTAATGTTGAAAAAATACGCAAATCGCCTCGCCGGCCCATTCTGCACGACCCTCCTCCGCGGAACTGCACGACAAGTTGGGGCGTGGCTGCGAAGCTTTCAGGACGCGACCCATACAGAACCGTTCATCTACAAGGCAGGTTCCTATCTTGCCGACCTCGAACAGCGGCTCTCAAAGTTGCAAGAGAAAGGATTCGAACCCGGCCTTACGCGAGAAATACTCCGGCAAGCTTCGCTGCGCTGTGCGCCTTTGAATGGTAGAGTGGTTTCCGCCGCTGCCCGACATGGAGACTTTATACCTCAGAACATACTGATCGAGCGCGATCGCGTGGCCGTGGTGGACTTCGAAGGATTCAGCGAGCGAGAAGCAGTCTACGAAGATCTGGGTATGTTTCTTGGTTACATCTTAGTTCTAGGGGCGCGAGCGCCTTACTCGCCGCGGTCGCTCTTCGTCGTTCGAGGCGGCTTTCTGGCTGGTTTTCTGGCGAGGGACACTATAGACCAAGATCTTTTGAACACTTACACGCTAAAGGGCGCCGTACGTATAATTGCTGACGGTCCGTGCCCCTCAAAAAACTGGAGCCGGCTCGGCACTAAGTGGATGCTGACAAAGCGTCTGCAGCATTTGGCTTCAGGAGCAAAGCAAACCTGAGCTCACGGAATCCCACCGTGGCCCATGAACCTTTGCCATTCGATTTCGGGCAGTGAGGAGCTTCATGCGAAAGAGTCCTAACGACACGAATCTCGAGGTGGTAGATTACCAAGTTGGAGCAGAGGGATACCGTGACGTTGCCACCTATGATCACCGATATACTGGCGCACCGAACGAATACCGGCAGATCGTAATGGCTAATGCGTACCGGGATCTGATTGGCACGCTTAAAGGCAAACGCATTCTCGATGTTGGTTGTGGCTCTGGCCGCGGCGTCGTCGGGTTCGCGCCTGAAGCGGAATTCACCGTCGGGTGTGACGCCTCCGTAGACATGCTCGGTGTCACGTCCCGCAAACTAACGGGCGAAGCTAGGTGGGCCTTGGCAAATGCGTATGCGCAGCAACTTCCATTTGCCAGCAACGTTTTTGACGTGGTTATTACACTCAACTTTCTGCATTTGTTTAGTCTTAAGACCCAGCACGATATGATTGCGGAGATGAAACGGGTCACGAAGCCCGGTGGAACGCTCGTGCTAGAATTCGACAACGCGCTCCACGGCCTTGGATTGGTGGGCTTGTTTAAGAGATTCTTTCGGGACGAACGTGGAACGCTCCCTTGGGAAGCGCGCTACGTCCTCGGCGCTGACTGCCGGATCGTAAGAGTGCGAAGCGCAGTATTCCCGATTGTTTGGCGACTCTTTTATCACGTTCCCAGCATTTTCGTGCCGCTCGAAAAAGTTTCCTATGTTCCGTTGCTGAATCGCATTCTCGGACACCGGATCTACTACAAGGTCTCAAAGAATGGCCGGTAAGGCGCACTCTCCAAATCATGACAATCGGTCATAAAAGAGGGCAATACGAGTTTTCGAGTCTTAAACGGCTCGCAGGTTCCGCTTCCACGGATGTATTGATAAAATTTCCCATTGCATCTCATGCTCTTATGCGCTGTGCGTGAAAGACATTCTAGTCGCTTCCCTGCGGAGGTAACCCAAAGTCGAGCCTCGATCAACGCGTCACCGCCTACTCTCCAGTGAAATACACAAGAACAGTCAGCGACCAATCCTCACATAATGAAGCGTACTCTGCCCATCGTTGCAGTTTCAGTCGGGTACGTAGGCGAGTTGTCCGGGCTTTCGTCTCGAAAGAAAATGGCCGATGCCGGCGACCCAGCTTTCGAACTCGAGATCTGTGCGACTTGTCGTATCGACAAGCCGTGGTAGCAGCAAAGGATTAGTCTCAGACGTCGCGAAACCTGTGTCGCAGGTCGTGGCGGAAACAACTTCTTCCTTGACTAGCCAACTCAAAAATTCGGGTCGATAAGCTCCGCTCGGATAGCAAAAATGTTGTCTCTTGCCGACGACTGCACTCGCGATCCACGCACGGTTATCCCTGATTTCCCGCCGAAATAGCTCCTCGATCGACGGCGTTCGGTGGCGGTGGGTATGCAGTTGGAAATCGACACCCTCGGCCGCAAGTTCCTTTACTTCTTCTAGGTTCATTAGTTGAAGGATCCGTTTCTGCCTCAATCTTTGATAGTCGATCCCTAGCCGCTGAGCCAGCCTCGTCGCGATCAAATCTCTCTCTTCGCCGCTTAGATTTTGCCCAGCCGCCCACTGCAGCAGATGTTTCACAACCTCCTCCCGGCCTTCCACCGAACTTAACGTGACCGGGAAGTTGATCCCAAACTCATTTAGCTCGACACGGCCCATATCCCGCGCCTTCCACAGCATGTACGAGCAGATCAAACCGAGTATCGGACGCTGTAACTCGCTGTAGTAGGTTGTCAGATAAACTGTGGCCTGGAAACCATACTGCTGCAAGAGTGGCCAAGCCTGTTTATAAAAATCGTAACCGCCGTCGTCAAATGTAAGAACCACGCTTCGTGGGGGCAAGTCTTTCCGATAGAGCCGATCTAGCGCTTCCGCCAGAGGCAACACTGCGTACTTCCCCTCTCGCAGAATGTCTAACCGCCGTTCGAGTCGCTTACGGCTTATGTAGAGAAGAGGCCGCCACTGATCTTCATCTTCGAGGGCAACGCCGTGGTAGCATAGAATTAGTAGGTTCCGCTGCCGCCATCCACTGTCTTTCACCAAGCTAAAAGCTCCGCTTCTCTTGAGAATCGTTAGTGCCACGCGTCGCAGTTGCCTTACCATGACCTGATCCTCACAAACACCTTCGCCAGAGAGGCGTGTGCAGTTTCCGCCGGCACGCCGTCAGCGATAACCCCATTCATCGACTCCAGATTCTTGAAACTCCACATTCCGGGTCCTCGCTCGGTCCCGGCACCTTTACGCGGGTGAGCTCAATAAAGACTTATGAGGCCGGTTTTTTTACGATACACCGATCGACTTGAACATTACATCCGCCACATCCTTTTTCGCCGGGGTTCCCTAGTCATTACCTCTCAAGGGCCCACTGCATTGGATTGCTACGTGAGATGCAAGAGCACCTGACCAGAAACGGCACGCTACTCTCAAGCAAGCTGCAATGCTTGTCGTCCAACTGTCGAGTTCTTTTCGAGAACAATCCCGCCCCTGCGCATCCGGCGCGGCCCCTAGCCTCATACGTCTCCTTTCCCGTGTTGGTAGCCGCGGTCCGCTTCTCCAATTACAATGGCAGCAGTGAGGGACGCTACATTTGCCGCTGGATGCCGGGAATCTTGGAGCAGATGTCGATGCAATCCACTCGGCTACCGCTGGTGCGTAGTAGTATCCGGATGCATACTGCGACGTGGCTCGAGCTGGTAGATCGGGCCTGCGTGTTCGATTCGTTGGTTATGAAAATACGCAGAGAAGTGATCTATACGCTTTAGGGGCTCGTAGTTTCATCCCTTTCGCAGGAGTAATTGCCGAACCGCCAGGTAAGGCCTACCTGCGACTTTCTTTGCGATCTTCTTGAAATTCCAATACATCCATTGGTGGGAGCGTGCTTGAGAATGGAGCGACACCAAGTCGCCCGAAACGGCAGCCGGCGTTCCCCTGAAAATATTGTACCGTCCAATCACCAGACAGCCGAGAACGGAATGAATCCTTGTCGTAGGTTCAGAATTAAACAGCATTCGAATACCTGTCGCAGCGGCAGTCTCAGCGACTCGCTTTGAGTAATAGCCTCCTGGAACGGAAGCGGTGTCCACCGGCTCACCCAGAATCTCGGAGAGCAAGTGAATGCTCTTGGACCATTCGTCAGTCAATTGCTCTTGACTGCAGTGTGACATCCTCATCGGGTGAGAAAAGGAATGGCTGCCAATCACATGACCATTTTTTCTCAGCCAGCGAATCTGCTCCGTTTTCACAAAGCCCTTCTTCCCAATCTGTCCCGCAGTGACAAAAAAATGTCCCCGCCAGCCATATTTCTCCAACAACCCTGCAGTGCAAGTAACAGCGCTCTCGCCTCCATCGTCAAAGGTCAGGAGAAAAGGGAGGTCCTCATCCCCCGCATTAGCAAGCTCGTGTGCAGTGCTCGCCGGAGAGTCGCGAACCAATGCTACGGCTGCTAGATGGGCATCGAATTCTGACCGGCTCAATTTATATTTCGCGGTACCGGGGCCAGCGAAGCCACTCGATTCCCAGTCGGTGCCTTCGATTACGTCATGATAGAGAAGACAGGCGGCCCTCACCGACGACCCTTCCTCGCGCGAGATTTCCATTGCAGGTATTTGCTCAACCAAGGTTGTCCCCATGCCACCGACTCTCGTCCTGCGACATCCAGGGGAACGGCAGTCCCATGAAAGATCTCCAGGAGTTTGTTACGCAGAGCCGGTAGGTTTTCCAGAACAACCCGGTGCTGGATGACGATGTGCGATTCAGCTACTTCGTCAAACGCATAGGTGTAGTAACCAAAAGGCGGTCCGGTGTCGACTCCCTTGTCGATCTTGAGTAGGGTCATGCCCACTTTGTTCACGTCGCCATTGGCCAGCGCCCAAAAACATCCATGAGCGTTGCGGTACTCAGGACAAATCCCGGGGTGCATGACAATGGTTCCCTTGGCAGGAATCGAAAAAATGCCTTCTTTCAACAAGACCTTGCAGCGCGCCAGAACGATGTCGGGATTCAGCTTTCTAATAAACGCTTCTGTTTCTGGGGTATTCGGGCTGGCCGTTCTCAGAATTGGAGTGCCGGGGGCAATGTCTGCATAAAGCAGGCACTTCTCTCGCAGCTCTTGACGCTCCCAGCGCCGGTCTTTAGCGGCCAGAAAAATCAAGTAATAAAATCGGAAAGCCAGGGCGTCGAGAAAACGAAGTGCGCCGGTGCGCTTGAGCTCGCGTCGCACACGGCGCCGAATCTGGTTCGAGCCTTCGTGAATGATAACTATTCCCACAAGCTCCGAAAATGAATTCAGCCAGCGGGCCAATATCAGCTGATCCAATTGAGCACCGTCGTGGCAGATCAGGAGTGTCTTCATCGTTTTCAGGATCGGGTTGAACGCCGCCTAAATGATTTTAAGCTTTAGAAACGAAATAAACATCTTGAGCGACTGGAGTCGGATGAAAGTGCCAGGTAAGGAAATTGCGAACTACTATCCGCGCAACCGTGCACTTCGTCAATTACAATGGCGAGACTGCGCCAGCCTTTTCTGCGGTCCTTCACCCTGTACCTGTTTATCTGCCAGTGGGGGAGCTCGGGGGGGAAACAAGAGGACGGCTTGCAGACTTCGGAGAATGACTGAGCGATCCCCGACATGAAGATACTTTGGGTAAAGGCGGGCGGACTGGTTCCACCGGATACAGGCGGAAAGATCCGCAGTTTCAACATTCTTCGCCAGTTGGCCCGTCAGCATTCCGTCACTTTCTTTTCGTTTTACGCCGAGCACGCGAACGACTCGCATCTCGACTTGGAGAACATTTTTGATCAGGTAGTGTGCGTGCCCTTGCGGCTTCCAGTGCCCAAGAGTTCGCGTGAGATGCTCGACTACGGCGTTCGCCTGTTCTCTGCTCAGCCCTACGGCATTACAAAGTATTGCCGTCCAAAAGTACGCCGCCGATTACATGCCCTGCTTAAACAGGAAACTTATGACGTCATTCTCTGCGACTTCATATTCGCCGCGGGCGTGATCCCGTGGGATTGCCCCACTCCTAAGGTATTATTCACACACAATGTAGAAGCCACCATATGGCGGCGACACTATGAGGTCGCCACCAATCCAATCTGGAAAGCGATTTGCTTGCGGGAATGGCGAAAGATGGAAGCCGCTGAGCTACGCTTTCTGCGTCTGGCCGACTCTGTACTCACGGTATCTGAAACGGATCGTGACGCCTTCGCCAGCTTCGTTGACCCCGCAAAGCTAACTGTGATTCCCACCGGCGTGGACGTGGATTATTTCCAGCCCACGTCCGCGGAAGAAACTCCAAATTCCCTGGTATTCACAGGTTCGATGGATTGGCCTCCGAACGAAGATGCGATTATATATTTTGCCGAAGCCATCCTTCCATTGATCAAACGGCAACGTCCTGAGGTTTCTCTGGAAGTAGTAGGCCGAAGCCCTTCCCGCAAGCTGCAAGCTTTAGCCAAGACGGTAGAAGGAATCCGACTCACGGGATGGGTGGACGACGTACGTCCATTCGTCGCAGGGGGCTCAATTTGCATTGTGCCGCTGCGCATTGGCGGAGGCACTCGACTCAAGATTTTTGAAGCCATGGCGATGGGGAAGGCGGTCCTCTCTACGTCAGTGGGAGCCGAGGGCCTACCGGTGCAGTCTGGCGAGAACATTCTTCTGGCGGATGCGCCTCAAGATTTTGCCGATGCTGTAATTTTGCTCCTCCGCGATTCCAAGGAGCGGAAGCGATTAGGCACCGCGGCGAGAACTCTTGTGCAAGAGAAATACAGTTGGCCGAAAGTGGCCGAGAGTTTCGCCCGAAGTCTACAAGAGGTCAGGGCCGTTGCCGCAGTTCGTGGCGAGCGCTAGTGAGCGATTACCAGCAAATCCCTTCGCAGGAAGAAGTACCATTGGCACGAAGCGCTTTGTCAAGATTGACCAGGTCGATGACGATTTGATCCTTGCGGAGATGCCGGCTCAACTCATCTTTTTGTGCCGACTTGTTCCCGATAATCACAACTTCGCCCCAGCGCAGCACTTCTTCCAAGTCGGCTGACAATAACGATCCGATATGTGGAATCACCTCTTCGATGTACTGCCTGTTGGAGCCGGCCAGGCGGCCGAGACTTACATCCTGGTCCCACACTTTCAATTCGTATCCCTCTCCCAACAACCGTTTGACCAGTTGCACCTGAGGACTCTCCCGTAGATCGTCAGTACCCGCCTTGAAACTCAGCCCGAGTTGCGCGATCTTTCTCTTCTTGGTGCGCATCACGGCTTCCACGGCGCGTTCCACGTGTTCGACATTGCTCGGCAACAGCGACTCCAGCATGGGTAGCCTGAGATCCAGTTCCTTGGCTCTATAGGTCAATGCCCGCAAATCTTTCGGCAAGCATGATCCGCCGAAGGCAAAACCAGGAGACAAGTATGCCGGCGAGACATTTAGCCGCGTATCCGACGTGAAGATCTCAGTCACGGCCTGCGAATCCACGCCCAGGTGCTTGCACAGAGTTCCGACCTCGTTAGCAAAGGTGACCTTCACGGCGTGAAACGCATTGGACTCGTACTTCACCATCTCGGCCACCGGGATGCTGGTTTCGAATACTTTGCCGGGCGTCTGTCTATAGAGTTCGCGCAGAGGAGCGAGTGCGGAAGAGTCCTGAGCCCCCAGAATGGTGTATGGCGGCCGCAGGAAGTCGGCAACCGCGCTGCCCTCTCGCATGAACTCTGGGTTGTAAACAAGCGTAAAATCGATTCCGGCACACTGCCCGCTCGCTTGCTCCAGAATCGGTAAGACGATGGACTCGGTGGTCCCGGGCAACACTGTGCTGCGCAAAACAAATGTGTGTCCCGATTTTTTCTGCTTCAACGCGGCGCCAATTTCCCGCGTAACGTTCTCGATGTGGCTCAAGTCCAGCTTTCCACTGCGCAGGCTCGGTGTGCCGACACACACAAAAGAAACATCGGACTCAATGACCGCCGCAACCGAATCGACTGTGGCGTGAAGCCGGCAGTCACGATTGCCCTCGGCGACAAGGTCATTCATGGTCGCCTCGATGATGGGGCTCCGCCCGTTTTCAATCATCTGCACCTTGGCTGGATTTACGTCCACTCCAATCACCCGGTGGCCGAGGGAAGCGAAACACGCGGCTGTTACGGAGCCGACATAACCCAAGCCGAATACGCTAATCGACAAACTCACTTTCGAGACTCCTTGGTTCGCGAGATCCTGCGGATTTTGTTGTCACGGGCGAAGAACCCGCGCTGAGCGACAACCTTTCAACTATAGCAACGGCAGGATAATAACGCACGAGCCATGCCACTCTGCGGTCACCCCGCAGCTATAACATTTATTTTCAACTGCTTACAGGATTTGCCATCAGTATCAAGAACTTAGAAGTATGAAGAACACAAAAAACTGGTGGGGCCGGGATTCCCCGGGCACGGTAACATGGCAACGTGGGGTCGAAAGGGCAAACAAAATGGACGCGCTTGGCGCGAATGACGTGGGCAGAGATTCACACGCGATTCGGCCAGCATGTCTCGAAGCGGTTTGATTGGGCGCTGTATCGGGCAGGTATTGAGTGCTTTGGAACCAAGGAACCGCTATCGCAACCTGCTACCGCGACCCACGCCAAGTTTTTCTTCGGCACAAATAACGGGGAGGCTGCACATCGAGCCGCACTTTTACGAACGCACATGCCCCACGTTGCTGATGCGATCATTCACGAAGCCGACGACATTCTGCGGCACCAATTTCATTTACTGGGATACGAAAAGATCCGCCTCGGCGCGACCATTGACTGGCACTCCGACCCAATCCACGAAAAGCGAAGTCCATTGCAGCCCTGGTTCAAAATTGATTTTCTTGATTTTCGTGTAGTTGGAGATCACAAAGTCATCTGGGAGTTGAACCGCCAGCAGCATCTGGTCACCCTCGCCAAAGCGTGGCTTCTGACCGGCAAATCCGATTATACGAATGAACTGGTAGCTGAGTTTTATTCGTGGCAGAAGGCAAATCCATATCCGCTCGGCATTAACTGGGCCAGCACCTTGGAAGTGGCATTCCGCAGCATGTCCTGGCTGTGGGTGAGGAGTCTGCTGGCCGATTGCCCACGTCTGACTGATAACTTCCACGAAGACATTCTTCGTGCCCTGCAGGCGCACGGACGATACGTAGAGCGGTACTTGTCGACCTATTTTTCGCCTAACACTCACCTTCTTGGCGAAGCGGTTGCACTTTTTTTCCTTGGCACGTTGTGCCCGCACCTTCCGGCGGCGAAGCGCTGGCAACAAGAAGGATGGAGAATCGTGCTGGAGGGTTCGGAGCGACAAGTTCAGTCCGACGGCGTTTACTTTGAGCAATCGCTCTATTACCACGTATATGCTCTGGATTTCTTTCTCCAGGCACGACTGCTTGCGAGCGAGAACGGCTTTGCGATTCCGACACAATTCGACAATGTTCTAAGGAGGATGCTGGATGTGGTTCGCGCCCTCTCCGAAGCCGGTGCCCCTGAAGGCTTCGGAGATGACGACGGAGGCAGAGTCTTTAATCCGCGACGGAATCGAACAGAGTGCATGACTGATCCGTTGAGCGTCGGAGCCATTCTCTATGAATGTGACAGTTATAACGCCGCCGGCATGACCGAAGAAGCCATCTGGTTGTTCGGCGACAAAGCGGTGGAGGCGTTCGCGAAGCCGCGTGCTCACAGCGAGATATCATCCAAAGCTTTTGAAGCAGGGGGCATCTACGTTATCAAGGACGATCAACCTTGGTTACAACAGTTGATGATCGATGCCGGGCCCCAGGGCACTGGCAATTCCGGTCACGGCCACGCTGACGCACTGAGTATTCGCTTTTCCCTCGATGGACGCCGCATTCTGGTCGATTCAGGAACCGGTTGTTATATCTGCGAGGGAGAGGATCGCAACTGGTTCCGCGGTACGGGAGCGCATAACACTCTGAGAGTGGACAATCTTGATCAAGCGATAGCTGAGGGACCGTTCGCATGGAGTGCCATTCCGAACGTGAAGGCTGAGACGTGGGTTAACGGCCAGACGTTTGATTTTTTTACCGGCAGTCACGACGGGTACAGCAGACTGCCCGATCCGGTGTTGCATCGCCGTTTCGTCTTTCATTTGAAAGGCGGTTTCTGGCTTGTGCGTGATGTGGCCGAGGGCCAGGGAAGGCATCTTCTCGATATCTTTTGGCATTTTGCCCCTGACCTTGAACTTAGAGACGAAGGGAGGGGACTGTTCGCAGGATCGTCAACTGATACGACAACGGAACACCCGGGTCTGGCTGTGCTTATCGATCGCGATTCTGGATGGATCACGGAAATTGCGGATGGATTCGTCTCCGCCGCGTATGGGTCAAAGCAAGCCGCCCCCGTGCTGCGGGCCAGCGCCAAGGTGACCTTGCCAGAGGATTGCGTGGCTCTGCTGATACCGACAAGCAAGGGTTCAGCAGTGGGGACATTCTCCTCGCTTGGCGAACGCGCTGTGACCACGGTTCGTGGGTATCACTACCAAACAGAACAGGCCAGCGAGTTTCTATTTCTCGCTCCGGGAGACACAGCTTGGAAATGCGGGCTTTGGAGCAGCGATGCGAAGTTGCTCTACTGCAAGCTGGAGGGTGGACGGCTCACGCACGTTATTATGGTTACTGGGAGTTTCGGGGAATGGCGCGGGAAACGGTTCCTATCCCGCCAATCACCGACTGAAATTTTCGAGTGGCAGAACGGTCCGGAACGCGAGAAGACCTCAACTTCGCGGAGTAACCCTCGCCAAGATTCAGTAGTCTGTGATTTTGAGATTTTCGATTCGGTTTCGTGAGTCACTGTTAATTGGACGTAGTTTTCGGAAAAGACTATGTGTGGAATTGCTGGAATATTAGAGTTCGGTCAAGACGCGCGCGTCGATTCCAGCGTGCTGAGGCGCATGTGCGACGTGATGGCGCACCGTGGCCCGGATGACGACGGCTTTTTCACGCAGGGCAGGATCGGTTTGGGAATGCGCCGCCTCAGCATTGTTGATCTCGCCACCGGACATCAGCCCATCTGCAATGAAGACGGTTTCGTCTGGATCGTTTTCAACGGTGAGATCTACAACCACCGAGTACTGCGCGAACGCCTGATTACCCTTGGGCATCGCTATCGCACCCAAAGCGACACCGAAACCATCGTTCACCTGTACGAAGAATACGGCCCGGACTGCGTGCAGCACCTGCGAGGTATGTTCGCCTTCGCGATCTGGGATGCAAAGAAAAAATCTCTGTTTGTTGCCCGTGACCGGCTCGGCATTAAACCGCTATACTACCGCGCCACGCCCAGGAATTTCATTTTTGGGTCGGAGATCAAAGTCTTGCTGGCTTATCCCGGAGTGCGCCCGGAATTCAATCGTGCGACTCTTCCTGAGTTCCTGGCCTTCGGTTATCTCTCGGGAGATGAAACGCTGTACGGCGGCGTGCGAAAATTGATGCCCGGGCACAGGCTCGAAGTAGACGAAGAGCGCAACCTCCGGGTGGAGGAATATTGGGACCTGCCGCAGGCTTCAGCCGACAATCCTCACGATGAGGCCTACTACGTTCAGAGTTATCGCGAACTACTCGAAGGAGCAGTCCGTAGCCACCTCATGAGCGATGTTCCTCTCGGCGTATTCCTGAGCGGCGGCCTCGACTCAAGCGCTGTGGCCGCGCTGATGACGAAAATAAGGCGCGAGCCCATCGAGACATTTTCTGTCGGCTACTCCGAACAAACCTACAGCGAGTTGCCCTACGCCAGAACCGTGGCCCAACATCTCAACTCGTCGCATCGCGAAGTTCTCGTGAGCCGCCAGGATTTTTTTGGCGCGCTCCCAAAACTGATCTGGCATGAGGACGAGCCGATCGTCTGGCCTTCGAGCGTGTCGCTGTACTTTGTCGCCCAGTTAGCCCGCCAGCGCGTCAAAGTGGTCCTCACGGGCGAAGGCAGCGATGAAACCCTGGCCGGATATTCGCGTTACGCTTTCACTTTGAAGAATTTGGCATTTGACCGCGTCTATCGCGGCCTGATCCCACGTGGGATTCGACGCCATCTGCGCGATTCCATCGCCACTTCAGTCTGGATCAACGCCGCAGCCCGCCGCAAGCTTTCGCATACCTTCCTCGCCCTCGATGGAGAAACGTGGGCATCTTTTTACTTCGACAATTTTTTTTCCGCCTTTAATCAGAAAGATCAGAGCGATCTGGTGACGGAAGAATTTCACGACGAGATCGTGGGCTGCTCTGCCTATCACAATGTTCTCGGATACTGGGAGAAATCCTCTGGAGATCTTCTTCAGCGGCTGCTCTACACCGACATTAAGACCTACCTGGTCGAGCTTTTGATGAAGCAAGACAACATGAGCATGGCGGCATCGATCGAGAGCCGCGTACCGTTCCTCGATCATGTTTTAGTGGAATGGGCTACTCAGGTTCCAGCTAGCGTTCAGATACGTGGTAGCGTCGGCAAGCAGATCCTGAAGAAAGCGATGGAGGATCTGCTTCCCCACTCGATCATCTACCGGCCGAAGGTGGGATTTCCGACGCCTTGGAGTCGGTGGCTGGCGGGCGCTCAACTGGACACCATCGAGCAACTGCTTTTGGAACCCCGCAGCATGAACCGGGAACTTTTTAAACGCGCCGCCGTAGAGAAGCTCTTCCGCGAGCACCGAGCGCAATATCGCGACCACTATGATCGCATCTGGCGCCTGCTCAACCTGGAACTGTGGCACCGGGTCTGCCTGGAAGGAGAATCTCACGAATGGTCGGGCCAACCTTCCGAAGCCAAATCCGTTCCCTTCGCGTGAGCGATTGCTTTGAGAATATGCAGCTCAACAAACCAACGGAACATGAGGCGTCGCAAGCGACTGAAATTCCTCTAGAGCCGCCATTCGTGCTGCATGCGGGTTACGTTGATCTGATTTGAACGTCAAAGCCGCTTCGCCTGCACCGTGAATGGAACCTGGACCGATCCGAAACCCGCTTTCTTCAGTGCTCTTCGCATTGAGCCCCGTGTCTGCCAGGTTTCCCAGCCGTGGTCGGGCATGGTGAAGGGCATCTTTACATTGCGCCCCGTGACGATAAATACAATTCCGTTCACAATCACCCACAAGCGGCCAACCACGCTCTTCAGTGTTGGGGAGGAAAGCCTACGCCTGAGATCGAATAAAGCGAAACGGAGGTCGTGGACGTTGAGCGTGACCGCAGCTCCGGGGCGACACACTCGGCGCATCTCGTCGAGCGCTGGTGCGATGGGCATTAGCACGATGGCGACTCGGCATATCAAGTTGTCGAAGCACTTGTCTTTGAATGGAAGTGCGTCTCCCCGCGCCACGACGAAGTGAGCCCAGGGAAGCTTGCGCTTGGCTTCCAAGACGGACTCAAAGACAATGTCTGCGCCCACGGCAAACTTGCACCCGCAGGCTCCAGTGTCAAGAAGGCTGGCTCCGTCGCCGCACCCGACATCCAAGATGCTGATGGCGCCTCTCACACCTTCTCTCTTGCTCGACAGTTCGATCTCGCGGCCTGGTTCCATTCCCGTACTCTCCTTCTTGATCCATGCTCATGCTAAAGTCTTCGGTTCAATCTCGAGCTCCTCGCATTCCGCCGAATCGTGGAACCAGCAGATTGAAGACGTTCGTTTTCCGAACGATAAATCGTGAAGTCTCCCGCTGAGAGCAGCATGTGATATGAGGACGGTCACGAGCGGGGACACCCCAGCACAAGACCGGAGCGTGCTTCCTGCTGCCACGGAAAGCGGCTCCTCCGGTGACCAGTTTTTTAAACTGGCGTCTCCACAATTCATCGGCTCACATCTGCGACAAAACCAGCACTATCTTTTCTAGTAACAACTGCTACTTCCATGAGTCTGCCACGTTCTCCAGTCGCAATGTCGTTGCGCGCAAAGCTGGAGCGGATCCAGCAGCGGTTTCAAACCAGAGGCGCGAGTACCTCTTCCGGCTTTCCCGGGCGCGGCACAAGGCCGAGGTAAACCCTCAACCACTGCTCGCGCACAGACTTCCAAGTGTATCGGCTCGACTCCGCGAATGCATTCTGTGCCAGCCGCGTGGCAAGTTCGGAATCGCTCAGCAACCTGAGTATGTTCAGCGCTAAAGCCAAGGCGTCCCCGGGCTCGGAGAGTAATCCCGTGCGCCCGTGATCAACGATATAGCGCATCCCCTCTGGTGCAGTGGTCACGACCGGCGTGCCGCATGCAAAAGCCTCCAATACCGAAACCGGCATATTGTCCAGGTTGGAAGCATTCACGAAAATATCTGCCCGATCGTAAAACCGCCCGATGTCCCGATGCGACGCTACCCCCAGGAAGTTAACTCCGGACAGATTCAATTGCCGGACCAAGTTCCTTGTTTCGTGCTCCAACACACCACCACCTACCAAATCGAGTTGCGCCCCCGGCCAAGACTTTTGGACTTCAGCAAACGCTCGCACTACCACATCTATTCCATAATAGGGATGAAATCCTCGGGTACAAACGAGGTATGGACGTAACGGACTGCGCAACCGAAAAGAAAACTGAGATAGATCGACAATATTCGGAACGATCTGCGCTTCCAAACTGAACTCCCGCAAGACATCGACCAAGTACCCGGAAGGAACCACTAGCCGGTCAGCCCCTCTGAGCACGCGCCGTGCAACAGCCGATTTCTTCAAATGATCCCGGCACTCTCCGCTTCGGTAGTTGATTAGCGTTTGCTTCCCCCGCCGGCCTGCCAGAAACCACGCCGGAAGCGGCGCCAGTAGAAACGATGAATACGAGGCTGAGAAAATATGGGCTACGTCAACGTCTTTCAATTCTCGCCAAAGCGTCAGGAGATACAGCGGTTCGCGGACGATCGTGCGCAGGAACGGCACTCGCTCGATCCCCCGGAGACCGTAGGGCAGGCGCGGGTCGACGGGAACGAAACGGGCATCGACGTCTCGATCCCCTTTCCAATTGCGCACCAACAGATCAGCCTGCACCGCCTGGCCTCCAACGTAGCGCAAACTCGGAGCGACGAAGGCGACCCGGATCCGAGAATCTGCAGGGGTTTCCGAGTCGACCTCGCTGTTGAGATCTCTACGGCTGACCCGGCTAGCAAGCACCTCAGCATAGAGTGAACAATACTGCTCGCGGATACGCTCAACACTGAAGTTCACTTGGGCAAACTCTCGCGCCCTGCGAGACATGGAGGACCGCAATTCCGGATCTGCCAGCACGCGCTCCAATCCGATCTCAAGCGCTTGCTCATCGTTCGGAGCAACCAGCACGCCCCTACCGTCGCTGGCGAGTTCGCTACTTCCGCCGACATCAGTTGCCACGACCGGCACTGCAGCAGCCATAGATTCCAGCATGACATTCGAAAGACTTTCCGAAGCAGATGGCACAACTGACACATCCATGCTGGCAAGAACAGAAGCTATATCGCGGCGGTCTCCCAGAAACTGTACACGCCCCTGCAGGCCCAGTTCAGCGGCTTTACGTTCAAGTTCCGGGCGCAAAGGACCATCGCCTACTAGCAAAAACTCAACATTGGGGAGCTTGCGGCTCAGGCGTGCCGCCGCTCCAAGAAACACGTCATGGTTCTTATACGACGCATTCATCCGGGCGATCATCCCGACCCGAAGAATGCCCGAGACACGAGCCAGGGCAGGTGAAGTTTCGGCAAAGGCTTCCGGCGGCAGAGCGTTGCCAATCACAACTACTTTGCTTCCCGGCAGGCCGGCTTTCAGCAGCCGGTCGGCAGCCGCACGGGAATTGCACACTACTCGATCGCACCAGCGAAATATCATCAGCTGAGTGCGGAATTGCGCCGGACTAAGCAGATCGCCGAGCTGACGATGACTGCCAATCACCACTGGAACCCGAGCCAGCTTTGCAGCCGGGACCAACGTCAAATTGGTATAAAAGTCGAACGCATGAGCCACCTCAAGATCCAGTTCCCGCAAACGACTCATCAACCGCCACCGGCTCCTGATCGACTGCAGACCGTAGAGGCTGCCACCAAGCCCAAAATGATGCAGCTCGCCGAGACCTTCCAGGAACGCGCCTTTCTTCAAGAGGCAGCCCAGATGCACTTGCAAGTGATTTGCCCGCATGGATCGTGCTAGTTCGACGAACTGACGCTCGCCGCCACCCGTCTCCAGACTGTTGATCATGAGAAAGATGGGGCCCAACGAAGGGCCTGGATAAGGCGGACGAACTCCCTGCGGGGCCACAGGCTGATTCTGTTCGCGGCCCGTTTGCGTATTCACGAGCGAACTCATTCGAGGGTCCCTGTCACGTCGGCGAGATGATTCAGTTCCATTCCCGGGACCGACTTCGGGATTCTCTCCAAGTAGTTACGATGCCACAGTTCGAACATCAGCAAACGCCAGATTCGGCCAGAATGGTTCCGGCGTCCGCGAAAATGCTCGTCCAGCAATCGCCGCACACCAACTGGATTGAAATACCCGCGCTGCATCGTCTTAGGCTCCAGAAGAACCGTTATGATCAGATCCTTCAATTCATTCCTCATCCAATGCACGAGCGGCAGGGCAAAGCCTTGTTTGGGCCGATATAGCACTTCCCTGGGCACGCCGACTCGCTCCGCGAGTTTACGGAGAATATACTTTTGCACTCGACCGTGGAGTTTCCACTCCGGCGGGAGTGCCGTCGCCCATTCCACAAACAAGTGATCGAGAATGGGCACGCGGACCTCGAGCGACGTTGCCATGCTCATCCGATCCACTTTTGTAAGAATGTCGGCCGCCAAGTAGGTTTTCGTGTCCACATACAGCATCTGGCTGACGGGATCTCTTGCTGGGGCTTGATCGAAATAGCGGTACATCACTTCTTCAGGGTTGCCGATTCCCTTCAGCGTTTCGCGGAACTCATCGGACCACAGTGGCAAGTCTCTCTCGAATGAAGGAACGAACGAAATGCCGTCTACATACCGCTCCCGCCAGGGCAAGGAAACGTTATAGGAGAACTTCTTCCCGCGCATGTCATGTGGCAACCAGGGATAGACCTGCTCCCGGTACAAACCCCAGATCCAGCGCGGGATTCTTTCGAAAATCTGCCGGCGAAGATGAATTCCATAGCGGTCATATCCCGCGAATATCTCGTCTCCGCCGTCGCCTGACAAAGCGACAGTCACATGCTCCCGTGCCATGCGGGAAACGTAATAGGTAGGTAGCATCGAGGAATCACCAAACGGTTCTTCCAGCGAACCAGTCAGCTTCTCGACTGTTTCCACAACGTTGGGTTCCAACACCAGCTCGTGGTGGTCGGTGCCGAAATGTTTTGCCACAATGCGAGCGTAGTGCGCCTCGTTGAAATCGTCATGACTGAAACCAATGGAGAAAGTCTTCACCGGCCTGGAACTAGCCCGTGCCATCAAAGCGACGACCGTGGAGGAATCGGTGCCACCGCTAAGCAACGCTCCTAAAGGAACGTCGGAAATCAACCGGATTTTCACCGCTTCAGCGAGTCGATGCTCGAGTTCTTCCAGACATTCTTCCTCGGTGCTCGGCTGATGCGTACTGTATTGCGGCAAGTCCCAATACTGCCGGATCCGGAGCCCGCCCGCCCAGAATTCGAGCAGATGACCGGGCGGAAGCTTCTGGATGGGCAAAAAGGCAGTAAGGGGATCGGGCACGTAACCGAAATACATGTATTGCAGAAGCGCTTCATTGTTCACCTCCGCGAGTTCCGGGGCGACCGCAACAATGGCCTTGATCTCGGAGCCGAACAACAACCGCTCACCGGCCAAGGCATAATGCAACGGCTTCTTGCCAAACCGGTCCCGCGCCATCAGTAGCTTTCGCTGACGCTCATCGTACAAGGCGAAGGCGAACATACCTCGGAGTTTATTCACGCAATCAGCTCCCAGGTCCTCGTAAAGATGAACGATCACTTCGGTATCGGTATGGGTATAGAAACGGTGGCCGCGTTGCTGGAGTTCCCCACGCAGCTCCGGAAAATTGTAGATTTCGCCGTTGAAAACAATCCAAATGGTTTTGTCTTCGTTGAAGACCGGCTGATGCCCACCCGCCAGGTCAATAATACTGAGCCGACGCATTCCCAGTCCGACGCCGGCCTTCACAAAGATTCCTTCGTGATCGGGACCCCGATGCACGATAGCCTCACACATCCGGTGAACGGTGGCGTTATCCACCGCACCGGTAGGATCGGTGTGAACTATTCCCGCTATGCCGCACATGAACGTCCTCCATGCCGCGTAATCGATCCTTGTGTCGTGATCGTCATCGCCGGTTTCGGAGCAAGGCAGGTATTCTGGAATCCGGGCCACCGCGAACCGACACACGGTCGCCCGCTCGCCCCTGCGCTCGCCACCTTGGTTGGGGTTGATTCGGCAAAGCTGCCGCAGAATCTTCTGACTGTTCTCTCTCCTTGGCGATCGCCAACAACACCGAAGTGTAGGCCACCGCAAAATAAGGGAAATACTGGTATGCCTCGGGCGCAAAGCATGCCCCCACAATGAATCCAATGAGAGTCGCGTACAATGCTCCCGAAAATAGATCAATCTCAGGATCGTGGGTAGGCATTCGGCGCAACTTTCTGAGATTGCCAAACCCGCGAGCAAAGAAGAATAAATAGAGCACAAAAGCAGCAATCCCGCCCTCCACCGCGATTTGCAGATAAGCGACATGAACTTCTCGCCACATGCCAGAATAGACAGTGAAGTTCCCCAATCCAATCCCCTGGGGATAGTGCATAATTGTCTGGAGGCTCTCGGTCATTAACAGGCGGCGTTGTTGGTAAGAGTCCGAGGCGCTCTCTTCAAGATCGTTATTGACATTGTTCGCTGATATAGCATAGAAGCGATCTTTCAGCTTTCCCCCAGCGGCCAACCCAACCACCAACACCACTACCGCGGCAGCAGCAACAAGGTGGATCCGTTTCCCCTTGACGCCGAAAAACCACAAGCAGACCGTACCCGTGACCACAAGGTCGATAAATCCGGCGCGCGAGGCAGTCATAAACAAGGCTCCGCACATCACCAGCATCGATGCCGCCCATGCTGTTTTTCGTGGAATGCTGCGTGTACTCAACAGAAAAGCGAAGCAAAATGGCAAGGAAAGCACGATCGCGAATGCCAGGTCATTGGGATTGGAATAGATTCCTCCAATCACACCCTCCAGTCGGGGATGGGATCGTCCTTTCAGCACGGACACGAGGGTAATCACCGCGACCGACGCCGACTGAATGAAAATGATTCGCCGCAACCTCACGAAACTGGTGATCACCAAGTAAATCAGCACCCACGCGACCAAAGCCTTGGCAAAATCCAGCGTTCCGAAAAACGCCCCCCCTTTCCAAATCGGGGACAACACGGCGGAAATGAATAGCAGACAGATGATGCCGAAAAAATAAATCGCCTCCCTGGGTAGGTCGCGCAATCGTCGTTGGGATCTTCCCGCGCTCATCAACAGGGCGAGCAGCGCGAAAATGCCCGAAATCTTCGCCAGAGGGACGTACGCTAGCCCGGGAATCCAGTCTTCTGGACGGGCACAATAAGCCACGTAAAAAGCACTGAGCCAGAAGAACGCGACCGCTAGCGGCTCTTTCTTTAACGTAAACCGCTGAGGCAGCCTGGCGGCCGGGAGTCGCTTTTCAAGAACCGCCATCTTAGTCCCTCTCCGCTAAACGAACGAACGTCCCCGGGACTGTGCTATCAAAGAATCTTGTTGCCTTGATCGAAACTGTCCGCATCATGCCTTTATCTCTCGTTGCAGGACGGGTTGCATCCAGATCGTCTTGCGACCAGTCACGAAATTTGCAAATGCCGCCAAGGCAGCCGTGTTCAGCGCCACAAACGTATATGCAGCTTCGCTGAGTCGCGAGATTGGGCCAAGATTCCACCTGGTCCATCCCAGGATGCTCAGCCCGTAGAAACCCAGTTGTATCCAAAAGGCCGCGCGGTAGGAGGGCCCTGGCAGAAACCCCGACGCGGCCAGCGCCACCACCAACGCAAAGGGAACCACCAGCCGGATCAGCTTGTGGCTGACGAATTCGAAGCGCAGTGGATTCTCTCTCCGCAACAGCCAAGGTGCCAGCTGCAGCAGTTGGTAGTTGCCGGTCAAGGTGCGCACCTTTCTGCGAAACTCGTGGTGCGTGCCCTGGTCCGGACGATCCCAGGCTCTCGCCCGCTCATCGAAGACCACCCGAAAGCGCTGCCGGGCTACGTTCATCGGAATGAATACATCGTCAAGAATCGTCTCCGCCGGAACTTCAGCCAGCAATTCCCGTCTCACCGCATAGAGCGCCCCAGTTGCGCCCACTACCGAGCCGGCGGCCGCTTCCAGTTCACGCACCCGTTTCTCGATCTGCCAATACAGTCCCATCCCGCGTCCGGTCTCCCCGGTGACGGGGTCTCCCAGCATGAGTTCGCCGCTGACAGCGCCGACTTCAGCATCCCCAAAATTCTCCATCAGCAAACGGATGGCGCTGCGTTCGATCTCCTGCCGAGCGTCTGTGAATACGACAATGTCGCCGTGCGCTATGGTCAGGCCCGCGTTCAGCCCTGCTGCCTTACCTCCGGCCAACTGGTTGAGCATCACATGCACTCGCGGGTTGCGAGCGTGCTCGCGCAGAATCGATTCCGTCCCATCGGTCGAGCCATCCGAAACCACGACGATCTGAAATTTATTCTCCGGATAGTCTAGATCCAGCAAGTTGCGCAGCTTCTGCGCCAGCACGGCTTCTTCATTGCGCACCACCATCACTACTGACACCACCGGTTCAACGTGACCGCGCCTGACCGGCCAAGGACGCCACTGCGCGCGCACCCACAACCAGCCCACATAGCCGATGTAGGCATAGGCGATCACCGCCGCCGCCAGCCAGAACACCCAGGTCATTTTGCCCCCCGGCCTAGCAGGACAATCTTGATGGTCTGAAAAAGAATCAGAAGATCCAGCCCTACGGAAGCGTTCTTAATGTAGAACAGGTCGTACTGCAGCTTTTCCCGCGCATCTTCCAGCGTGTTGCCATACTTATACTGCACCTGCGCCCAGCCGGTGATTCCCGGCCGCACCACGTGGCGCACGCCGTAGTATGGTATCTCCTTGCTGAGCCACTCCACGAATTCCGGCCGTTCCGGACGCGGCCCCACGAAATGCATGTCACCCTTAAGCACGCACCATAGCTGAGGGATCTCGTCGAGCCTGGTAACCCGCAGAAACTTGCCTACCCGGGTGATGCGCGGATCGTCATCCGCGGCCCAGGTCGCGCCGGTATCGGCCTCCGCATCCTGGCGCATAGTGCGAAATTTGTAGCAATAAAATTGCGTATTACGCTTGCCTACCCGTTTCTGCCGGTATAGTGCCGGACCCGGGGAATCCAGTTTCACTGCCAGCAAAATGAAAGGCAGCAGCGGAAGCGAAACAACCAAACCAAGCAGGGCTACCGAGAAGTTCAACACTCGGCGCATCAGCCGGAAGTAGGCGCTGAAGCGGAAGCCCTCGGCAAATATCATCCAGCTGGCATACAACTGTTCCACTTCGATTCTCCCGGTAATTTTCTCCAGCCATGAGGTCGCTTCTTCCACCTTCACGCCGTTCAGCCGCAGCTCCAGCAACTCTTCTACGGGAAGCGTGCCGCGCCGGTCCGGCATCGCGACAATCACGCGATGCACGCCTTTCTCGCGCGCCAAGCCGACCAGATGTGTGGCCACGGTCTCTCGCGTCAGCGCGCCCTGGATATTTCCCGTCCATCCCACAACCTCGATGCCGAGTTCCGCGCGTTGCCGCAGCCCATTCAGTAACCGCAGTGCCCGATCTCCTGTGCCCAGTACGTACACTCTCTCGCGAAAATAGGGCTGCTGCACAATCCAGGCATAAGCCCCGCGCCAGCCGAGGAGCATCACCGTCAAAACCAGCAATCCCCACTTAGCACCGGGAAGAAAAATACGGCCAGGCAGGAAATGGCCGTAGACCAGGTCGACCGCAGCTAGAACAAACGCCACCAGGCCCAGCACGGTGAAGAGGCGAAAAATCTGATCCCACTTTTCCCCCGTGCTGGAAGAATCGTAAAGGTCCAGCCCGTGAGAAAGCATCAACACAATCGCGGTGACACAAACGATCTTCCAATATCCGCCTTCCACGTTGAGCAGTATCCAACTCGTCTCCTGGTTCTGCCACCAAATCGTCAGCAGAAAAGAGAGCCCAACGACCAATGCTTCCACGATCAGAAGCACCAGCGTTCTTACCGGGTAATAGACGTTGAAAAGCCGGATCATCCCTGACTTCTCCTAAACCTTGGCCGTGGCAGACTTCTTCTGATAGGAGTCGTAGTAGTAGCGCGCGTAAGGCAAGGCATCCTCGCTGGTGCCATTCAGCACCGCGCCAATCAGCATCTCGTCCGGGAATTCCTGCCGCGCCCTGCGGGCCAGATCAACCGGCGTCGAATTTGAGCGCACCACCATCAATACTCCGTCACATGCCTTGGCCAGCACGCTGGCATCGGAAACCGGTACCGCCGGCGGCGAGTCAATAATGATCCAGTCAAACAAAGGCTCCACGCGTTGCAGCAACAGCTTCAGCCGCCCATTGCCAACCAGTTCCGCGGGATCGGCGGCTCCCGTGCCGCTTGGAATGAAGAAAAGATTCTCCAGCGGTCCGCGCTGCATAATGGAAAATTCGTCGCTCTTGCCCATGAGGTAGTCGGAGAGTCCCGGATCGGACGTAGTCCCCAGCATCTGATGCAGCCGCGGCGCGCGCAGATCGGCGTCGATCAGCAGCGCACGTCTTCCATGCTGCCGCACCACGACCTGCGCCAGGTTCGAGGACGTAAACGACTTGCCTTCCCGGGGCAGCGCACTGGTGACCAGAATTTTCTTCAGCGTCATCTTCTCGCGCAAGTGATACAGCCGCGAACGCAGCGTGCGGAATTCCTCTGTGCCGCGCGCGCCGTCGTCGCCGTTCATAAACAGCATGGTTCCGGCTTCCGGTTTCCATTCCCGTTGCGCACTGCGCGCGAGCAGCGTATCGATGCTGAAGGGACTGGCGAATGCGGGCATTCCCGGAGTGGCTGTAGCCGCAGGCGGCAGCGTCACTGCCGGCTTCTCATCGAAAACTGGCGGCTCGGCCACCGGCGTGGTCGCGAAGCTGGTTGGCAGCGAACTTCCCTGGGTTGCGGCTCGCTCCTGTTCGGCTTTTTTCAACGCTTCATGAATTCGGCTCATAGTTTCCTCTCGTCCGGCGTTTCCTTCTCTTCTTCGCGCAAGCGATCGGCCAGTGTCGCCAAGGACCGCAGCGCATCCACCAAATCAAACTTATCTTTTTCCGAACTCGCATTCGGCGGCACTGCTTGTGTCGATTGCGCCAGTAACGATTGCGCCGTCAGCGCGCCCGAGGTCGTGTTGTCGCCAAGATCGAAATCCCGCGCCACTCCATCCACTACAGCCGGCCGGATCACCTTTTGCTGATCCACGAACGAACTCACTAGGCAGTGCTCGCACAGGAGGTTGATCACTCGTGGAATCCCCGTTGCATAACGGTGGATCGCCGCTACCGCCTCAGGTTCGAAAATTTGCTGTCCATTCGATCCCGCAATCCGCAGGCGCTGCTGCACGTATGCCTTAGTCTCGTCCAGTGTCAGCGCATGGGTCTTCGCCCGCAGCGTCAGGCGCTGTCGCAGTTGACGCAGTTGCGGCTGCTTCAATTTCTGTTCCAGTTCCGGCTGTCCCACCAGAACAATTTGCAGCAGCTTTTCCGTGAAGGTCTCAAGATTGGTGAGCATGCGAATCTCTTCCAAAACCTCATCGCTAAGATTCTGCGCCTCATCCACGATGAGCACTGCCGTCTCACCTGCGCGGTACCGATCGAGCAGCCAGTTGTAAAGCCGCAGCAAGATCTGGCTCTTCAGCTTGGAATCGCAAGGGATCCCGAAGTCGGCCATCATGTAATCCAGAAACTGCGGAACGTTGAGCCGCGAGTTGAAGATAAACGCCGTCGCCACTTGCTGCAGACGCAACCACTCCAGCAACTTGTTGATCAGCGTGGTTTTGCCTGTACCCACTTCGCCGCTGAGCAGCACAAAACCTTTGCGGCTTTGAATGCCATAGGTCAGGCAGGCAAGCGCCTCTTCCGTGTGCCGCGTCAGAAAAAGATAACGCGGGTCGGGATTGACGTTGAACGGGTTCGCCCGTAGTCCGTAGAACTCTTTGTACATAGTGATTCCTGGATTGCCCCGCGCCTAAACTTCAACCGCTTCTTTTTCTTCGTTCGGACTCTTTTTCCGATTCCAGAACCTGGGTTTGTGATTGCTGTCGTCCGCAGGCTCGAGTCCCACCCAGGGAACCGACGCCAGCAGGGGCAATTCCAGAGCAACCTCGGCATCCGCTTCTGTCCGAATGGATTGATCGCGCAACTCCAGCCATAACGTCAACCCGATTCCCAGACCCAGTCCGGCACCCAGGCTCCCACCGGCAAACAGCCAGCGATTGGGAAAACTCGGAGAATCCGGCAGGTTTGCGGGATTCAAAATAATCATCTGTTCCCCTTGGGACTGCTTCGTCATATTGACGGTCAAGTCAGCTTTATTTTTATTGGCCAATAAGTCTTGATAATTCTTCTGGGCATTTTCATAGTCGCGCGTCAGGCCCTTGTACTGTTCTTCCACGGACGGGCTCAGGGATACGCGTCCCTGGAACACCGCGATCTGCTGTTGGATCCTCTTTTCTTCCCGCGCATACGCAGCGATTTGCTCTTCGTTCTGATGAATCTGCAACCGCAACTGGCGGATCTCGGGTGGCTCCATCGCCGAAGCCTTTTCACTATCGGTATCGCTGGGGTCCGTCGCGCCTTTATTGATCTCCGCCAATTTCTTCTTTACTTCGGCGATATCGGCCTTGGTTTTGATTACATCCGGGTGATCGTCGGTATAGCGAGCCCGCAGACTCAACAGTTGCGATTGCAAGTCGGACAATTGTTTCTGAAGCGTATCGGGATTGGTCGATGATTGCGACGATTTCCACGTCGCCAACTGCTGGGCCAGAACAGATTCGGCGTACGACTTGTCCTGTTGCGCCACGTTTAGCCTTTGCGTGTTCGCATCCAGCTGCGAACTCAGCCCCATCAACATTTTAAGATTGTTCTCTTCGTCTCCCGGAAGTTGTCCCACGTACTGCTTCTTGAAATCCGCCAGTTTGCGGTCCAATTCATCCAGATTCTGCTTGGCGTCCGCGATTCCTTTGCCTAGCACATTTGTTGTTCCCGTCGCGCGGTCCTGCATGTATTTAAGGTTCCTGTCCAGCACCAGCGACGCCAATGCGCCGCAAATCTGCTGCGCCTCATGCGGAGTCGATGCCGTACAAGTTATTCTGAAGGCTGGCTCCTGACCCCCTGGCCGTCTCCCTTCATTGGGAAGCTGCGCGGTCACCGGTTCGACGTTGAAGTTCTGTCCGCTATTAATGTCGTCGATTATCTGATCAATGGCCTGTTCGCTCTTATCCGGACCGTAGATCTTCTGCAACATTGGCTTGAGCATTGCTTGACTGGTCACTTCCGGTATCAGGGTGTTGATTCGCGCGGCCAGCGCTTCGGTGGCCACCGGCTGGACCATGGAATCCGGCACCTTCTGCCCTTCCACCAGGATCGTCGCTTGCGAGGCATATTTCGGGGTGAAGGCGTAGGAAATCACAAATCCGACCAGCGGCGCCAGCAGAGCGGGAATCAGGATCACCTTCGCCCGACGGCGCAACATCGCTAGATAATCGTCCATGTTCAATTCGCGATTCTGAATCATGCTCGTATTCCTTCTGGCCGCGTATTCGCGGGCCTCAAAATCCATTCACAAAATCAGTCAATGCGGATCGGCCGCGGGGTCCAATCCAATCCAAACGTCACCACGTTTCGGTTCGAAATGCGATTGCAGGGACCGGTGCTCCCTGTACAAAATGACGGATCAAACCGCAATTCGTTGAACTGGTAGCTGGCATAAGCGCGGAACGTGCGTCCTAAGGCGCGGTGCAGGCCTCCCCCGAAGAAGCCGTAGTTGTAACCGTTCGCATTGTTGGCGGGACAGGCGTTTTGCGATGTGCTGCCGCCGCACTGGCTCAACTGCTGCACCGAGAGCGGCTGGATGCGGCTGTTCGTCGAATACCCGATATCGACGAATGCATCCCACACCCGCGACAGCGGCCGCTGCACATCGAAACTCACCAGGTTGCTCTGCGCCCCGGCAAACAATCCAGACCCGCTAGTGTCATAACGTTGATACTCCAGATCCAGCGCTGTCTTCGGAAACTTGTATCGAAGGCGTGCCTGCACCGCAGCCCCAATTTTTGTGTCCTTGATGGTCGTGGGGACAAGGCTGCCCCCAAAAAAAGGACAAAGGATAATTGGAAAAGCCGGATCGCTGCACACGGCACTTTGCGTGTCGATAAAGGTGAACTGCGGACCCGCCCCGATGAGGAAGTCCATCCGCCCGGAAATCCGGTGCCCGTACAAACCCTGAATCACGTGCGAATGAAATGCTGTTCCCAGCACTGAGAAGTCGAACCCCTGATATCCATACACCAGCGCCAGCTGACTATGCTGGTCCAGAACGCGGTTGTAGCCCACTTGAATCGAAGTCTGCGAACTGCCAATGAAAGAATTGCCCGTGGTATCGCTGCCGTAAAAATGCGTGAACGCGTATCCTCCGGCGGCGGTAATCGACGATCGGGCGGACAGATTTTCGGTGACGTCGGCCAGACTCAGGTTCAGAACGCGCGAAGCCAGTCCCAGGTTTCCCAGGGTACTGCCGCCCCAAAAGCCGCCAAAGGCGGTGCTTCCCAGCGACGCGACGTCCTCCGAGCCCAACGAACCGTACGATCCTCCGAAGTTGCCTTCCGGCAGATAGCTGAAACTGTCGCGCAGCGATAACTGCCCCCGCTTCCAGGTGGTCTTCTGATCGAAATCCATTTGTTGCAGCGATACCCAACCTTGTCCCTGCACGTTGTAATAACCTACGCCGCCGATGTAATCGAGAGCCAGGTCGTAATGGCTCCACAACCGTTTCAGCGTCACGCTCCCCAGAGCCCGGCTGACAGAGGTGACACCCGAACCGCCCAGCACGCTTCCCGCATTCGATTCCGCCGACTCGCTGAACGTCGCTCCCGGTTGTATGTAACTGATCGGTGCCGCAGTTGGCTCCAGCGACGGCAGGTCCAATCCCGAGAGCGGGGGATTCTCGCTGATAGGAACCGCAGCATTGTCCTGGCCATACGCAGCCGCAGGCTGCTGCTGCGCGACCTGAGAAGCATCCCCAGTGGATGGAGGCGTGGAGCTATCCTGAGCCCCCGCCGTACTCAGAGCGCAGGCCAGCATGCCCGCAATCCAGATGGTTTGAAGTTTGTTCATGATGTTCCTTACGGGACCACCACCGTGTCACCCGGTTTCAGCATAATGTTCTGCTCAGGACGATTTCCCTTGATCACTTCCTTGTAGTTAAAGGGAATTTTTTCCTGTTTGCCATTTTCCGTTCGCAGCAGATAGATTCCTTTCAAGTTTGCGAACTGGTTGAATCCTGCTTGCGACAGCGCCTGCAATACCGTCATGTGCGGTAGCAAAGGGATTGGGCCGCTGTGCAGAACTTCTCCCGACACAAAAACGCGCTGGCTGTTCATAGCGGTCACGACAACCGTCACCCGCGGATCGGCGATGAATTTTTTTAGCTTCTCCGTAATCGAATCCTTCAGCTGTAATGGAGTCAGCCCCGCCGCTGGTATGTCGTTGAGCAACGGCATCGAGATCTTGCCATCGGGACGCACCGGCAGGATTTCCGAGAGGTCCGGCTCTTTCCAGACTGAAATGCGCAGCGTGTCGTCGGCGCCAATCACGTAATCGGACGGCGCACCCAAATCCTGAGCCATTGCGGCAGGCTTGTCGGTCTTCGCTTCGTCGTTCTTCCCCGTGTCGCCGCTCTGCCCCAGCATGGCCGACGCCAGAAAACCCATCGCCATCAAGACCCCAAGTTTCATCGCTTTCTTCATACTTTCTCCGCCGAGCTGGAAGTTCCGTATCCTTCAAATCCAATCTGCTTCAACTTATAGAGCAGGGCCTTGTAACTGATCTGCAATTCCTCTGCAGCCCGCCGCCGGTTCCAGCGGGTGCGTGTCAGGGCGTTCAGGATCAATTCCTTTTCCGCTTCGCGTGAGGCCGCCCTTGACGCTTCTTTCAATGAAACCCCCGCGCCGTTACTGCCCGCCTCCGGTTTGCGTAATACCGCGCGCAGTCCGCCTAAAGCTACTTCCTCATCACCTAACGCCACCAGCACGCGCGCAGCATCTTCCAGTTCCCGCAAGTTCCCGGGCCACGAATAATCCAAAAACAAACGCAGCGTCTGCGCGCTCAAGTCGGGAACGCCGCGGTGGAAGTCGCGCGCGTACTTGCGCAGGAAATATCCAATCAGGAAGGGAATGTCTTCTTTTCTCTGGCGCAAAGGAGGCAACCGCAAACATACGCCGCTGATGCGGTAATAGAGATCCTCACGCAAGCGGCCGCGTTTCACTTCCATCTCCAGGTCGCGCGCGCTGCCGAAAATTAGCCGGGCGCGCTCGTTCCCCGCGGCGCCAATTCCATGAGACTGCGGCAACGCTTCCAGCAGGCGGTCCTGGCACTCCGCGTTCAGATCGGCCAATTCTGCTAGATAGATCGTGCCCGCGCCAGGTTCCGACGTTTGCGCACCACGCAAGAGCTCCAGATCTTCGGGATTGAGGCCTAGACATTGAAACCGGCGAAAAGCTTGCTCGCTCCGTTGCGACATCTGATGGATACGTTGTGCCGTGGCATGTTTGCCCGCGCCCGGCTCCGCCAGCACCAGAACCGGCACATCCCTCTGCGCCAACTCCCGAATCACCGCCTCCACTGGACGCATGCTCGCGCTCACGCCTTCTACAAACGCGAGCCTCGCCGGTTCATCGGAAGAGCGCTTCCCCCCGCTACTGGCACTATTAGGAAACAACTTACCCACTTTTACCTTTTCCGCTCGGATGGATTGTTCCTTCGCCTGGGCTGCAACCCCACCCCTCTAAGAGCACGGGGATTGCCACTGCTCGGCGTAGGTGGGCCAATCTGGGCAAACCATTGTACTACCTGTTTTCAATGGTTTAGAACCAAGAGCTATAGCTCCAAAGGTAACCTGCAGGGTGCGCAACGAACCGAGTTCCACGAACTAGCTCGGACTTGTGGGAAAACTTTTTCACACTCTGGCAGGTCTCACTCCAAAATCTCGGCGAACTTAGGGGCTCTTCATTTGCGCACCGCACGGCTAAAGATCTCTACCGCAGACGGCGCCAAGAAAGTCGCAAAGCCCGAAAGAAAATCATTCCCGGGTGACCACCCCGCCAAATGCCGGCATAGATTCCGGCCGACTTACCCAAAGTGAGATCAGTCAGCAACTTTGGTGACTGGAGTTTGCATTGCGCACCCGCACCGTTTCGCTTATTCTCGAAGTTCCCGAACATTTCCGTGAGCCAACAGTTGCAGATCGCGCCGTCAGCCAAACCCTTAACTGTGCGCCCGCCGTCCGTTACTCTGACCGCGGTTCCGCTCTGGCAAGCCAGTTTCCTCGCGGCCCTTGGTCTTTGGCTCTACTGGTCCACGCTCGTCCACCTGATCGGCCAGTGGTGGGCTGATCCGAATTTCTCTCATGGATTCTTTGTTCCTTTGTTTTCCGCTTTCGTGATCTGGCAGGAACGGGATCGCCTGGCGCGCATCACTCCTCAACCGTCTTGGAGTGGCCTGGGCGTAGTCCTGGCGGGTCTCGGCGTCCTCATCGTAGGCCGGTTGGGTGCGGAGCTTTTCCTCGATCGCTCTTCACTTCTGCTGGTCCTGGCCGGAGTCGTGATTCTCTTTTTGGGATGGAATCTGTTTCGCGCGGTGCTCTTTCCCTGGGCATTCCTGCTGCTGATGATTCCTATCCCCACCATCGTTTTCAACCAGATTACCTTTCCGTTGCAACTGCTGGCCTCGAAGGTCGCCGCCACGGTGCTCCCCGTCTTCGGAGTTCCAATTCTGCGCGAGGGCAACGTAATCAACCTGCCGTCGATGGCTCTCGAAGTTGCCGAAGCCTGCAGCGGCATTCGCTCCCTGATGTCTCTCGTGACGCTCGCCATCATCTACGGCTATTTGATGGAAAAGCGTCTCTGGGTGCGCTGGTTGCTTGCGCTCGCCTCGGTACCGATCGCAGTAGCCGCCAACAGCATCCGCATCATCGGCACAGGATTGCTGGTGCAGTATTGGGACGCCGAGAAGGCGGAGGGCTACTTCCACGCTTCCTGGGGATGGATCATCTTCGTGATTTCGCTGATTATGCTCTATGCACTGCATGCACTGATTCGCGTTTTGTCTCCCGAGAAGGGCGGTCAGTCGTCGTGATCAAGAACGTGATGACGGGTTCCACTCTGCGTTTCGTTCTGGCGGCAGGGCTCATGGCGGCTGCGGCCGTCCTTCTGCAAGCCCGTGCCCGCAGCGAGGTTTTCCCGCCTCGTCTTCCCTTGCAGCAGTTTCCTGAGCAGCTAGGCGGCTGGACCGGCACTGACGTTCCCATCGACAAGGATGTCCTCGATATTCTCGGCCCTGGGGATTTCCTTCTCCGCGTCTATCAGAACCAGAGTGACCAGCAAAAGACCCCGTATATCGATCTCTTCATCGCCTACTTCCGAAGCCAGCGTGCCGGCGATACCATCCATTCACCGCAGCATTGCCTGCCTGGTTCGGGTTGGACGCCAATCGAGAACCACCACGTCACGTTGACCATGCCGGGCCACGAACCCTTCCCCGCCAACCGATACCTCATCGCCAAAGGGGACTCCCGCCAACTTGTCCTGTACTGGTTTTGGGCCCATAATCGCGGAGTCGCCAGCGAGTATTGGGCTAAATTCTACCTGGTCACCGATTCCATCAAGATGAACCGCAGTGATGGTTCCCTAGTACGCATCACCACTCCCATGTTTCCCGGCGAAACCGCCGACCAGGCGCAGCAGCGCGTCGTTCCTTTCGCTGGCAACGTTATGCCCCTACTGGATGGTTACATCCCCCGCTGAGGGATTTGGGCAAGAAAGATTCATGTGGGAACATCCCGCCCTCGGCTAGCTTGCCCTGAGCGCAGTCGAAGGGTGGAGCGCAGCTCGATCCTTTTTCTCTGCAGTCGCCGGTTGCTCGCAGGCAACTCCGCAACGTATGACTGCAGTAACTGTTTTCCGCCATTACCGTGCAGTATCATGAATTCTTTGCGGACCTCCCTCGTGTGTCTGCCGCGTCCGCGGTTGGAGAATGCAATATGAGTCGCTCGATTTCCGTCCCCCTGCTGCTGGCTTGCTCTCTATTCACCATCACGTTCTCGGGCTGCTCGCGGGACCCCAATGTCCGCAAGCAGAAATATCTGGACAGCGGCGAGAGATATGCCGCCGAGGGCAAGTACCGGGAGGCGGTGATTCAGTTTCGCAATGCCATTCTGATCGACTCCCGGTTCGCGCAGGCGCATTATGATCTCAGCCAGGCTTATCTCAAAGTGGGAGACAGCAACGACGCCTTCCAGGAGTTAAGCCGCACTGTCGAACTGGCTCCCGATAACTATCGGGCCCACACCGATCTCGCCAATCTTCTGGACACAGTCAGGAATCCGGACGGCAGTCCGGTAGAGGAGACACTCAAGCAAGCGAAGATGCACCTCGACATTCTTCGCGAAAAACAGCCGAACACCCCGGAAACGCACCAGGCTTGGGCCAACTATGATGCGGCACGAAATAATGCCGCCGCCGCTATTCAGGAGATGCAGCAGGCTATCGCCGCTGACCCCAATCGCTCTGAATCTTATCTGCTGCTCGCGTATTTTCAACTGCGCGCGGACCTGCCGGAGCAGGCCGAGGCCAACTTCAAGAAGGCAACCGAAGTCGATCCGAAAGCCATGAACGCTCAATTGGCCCTGGGTGGCTTTTATCAAACGCGCAACCGCTTGCCCGAAGCCGAACAGCAATTCAAACGCGCCATTGAGGCGGATCCGAAAAATCCGACACCCCGCGCCGCTTACGTTCGCCTGCTGATGCAGGAGGGCAAAAAAGCCGACATCGAATCCTTCCTCCGCCAAACCAAGAACGATCTTTCCAATAATCCGGACGGCTATCGCATGCTTGGCGACTTCTATTTCGCCTCCGGCGATCTCGACAAAGCCACCAACGAATACACTTCACTCAACCACGATCACCCCAAAGATCTTCAGGTCAAGAAAAACTACATTCAGCTTCTGATTCTTAAAAACCGTCTCGATGAAGCCACCAAGCTGGACAACGAGATCCTCAAAGGCAATCCCAAAGACGTGGATGGCCTCGTCTACAAGGGGCAAATCCAAATCCGCCGCAACGATCCGAGCGGCGCCATTGACTCGCTGCAAAGCGCGCTTCGTACCGATGCCGAAAACGCAGTCGCTCACTTCCAGTTGGGGAACGCTTTCGCGGAACAGCACAACGAAAACCGCGCAGAATCGGAATGGCGCGAAGCTGTGCGCATTCGTCCGGACATGACCGACGCGCAGCGCGAGTTGGCTGGATTGGAACTGCGCCGCGGGGACGTCGAAGCCGTCCTGCAAACCGCCCAGCAGATCATTAAGGCTGAACCCGGCTCGCCGGACGGATTCATTCTCAAAGACATTGCCGAGTTGGCCCGCCAGAAGTATAGCGAGGCTCAGCAGGATGCGGAACAAGCCGCCTCGCGAGCGCCACAGAGCCCTGCTCCCTCCATCCAGCTGGGAAACATTCAGTTGGCGCAGAAGCATTACGCCGATGCCGAAAAGTTCTACCAGCAAGCCCTCGACAAGGCCCCATCTTCCACTGAAGGCCTGAGCGGCCTGATGAATACTTACTTCGGGCAGAAACAGACCGACAAGGCCATCGCCGCGGCTTACGCTCAAATCTCCAAGTCACCCAACAATAGCAACTTCTACGATCTCCTAGGAACGGCTCTTTTCAACGGAAAGAAAGACCTGCCCGGTGCCGAGGCTAACCTCCGCAAGGCCATTCAACTCGACAAAAATAACGTCGATGCCCTGGAAAAATTGGGCAAAGTGCAGGTCCAGGAGGGTTCCGTAGATCAGGCTCTCGCTCTTTATCAGCAATCCATCAAGGACAATCCCCGAGAGGTCGGCTTCTACATCCTGTGCGGCGAACTCTACGAGGCGAAGAAGAACTGGGATCAGGCCAAATCCCTATACCAGCAGGCTCTGGTTATTTCGCCCGACAATCCCCTCGCGTCCAATAATCTGGCGTATGTGATTCTAGAGCAAGGCGGGAACGTCGATGTCGCCATGGGCATGGCCCAGACTGCACGTCGCGGCATGCCCGACTCTCCCAACGCCGCCGATACTCTGGGCTGGGCCTATTACCAGAAGGGCATTTACCAGTCTGCCATCAATCAGTTTCAGGAAGCGCTACGCCTTGCCGAAAAACGCGGCGGACCCGATGACGCGGACCTCCACTACCACCTCGGCCTCGCCTATCAGAAAACCAATCAGACGGCGCTGGCCCGTCAGCAATTAGAAAAAGCGGTAAAGCTGAGTCCCAACAATGCCGACGCACGCAAAGCTCTCTCAGATCTTCGCGGTTAGGCCTCTGACTTCGACCGCTCAAATAAGAACCCCGCCTCGCGGCGGGGTTTGTTTTTGTTGAGCGGAAGGAAAGCTTACGACTTCAGCTTGAGGCGCACCACTCCAGCAAGACCAATCAACCCAGTTCCCAGTAGGCCGAGCGAGCCTGGTTCGGGAACCAAGATGTTCGTGTCTCCGCTGCTCACCTCGACGAAGCTGTCGAAGAAACCCTTGCCGGTGTTAACCGTAAACTGCGAGACCGCGCCAAATGTGGCGTATCCGGAAGCGGTCGTTCCTGCCAGATAGCCCGTAAAAGTATAGAGGTGCGTGCCGTTACTGAGGGTCGAGAGCACCCAAGTCCCGCCCGTAAAGGTTCCCGTGAATATGACGCCGCTGGGGGCGCCGTTCATGCCATTGCCGGTAATCGTGAACGTTCCGCCAGCTCCGAACGTGGCATCACCGGCTAGCGAACCGCTTGATACCGGTGTTGTGAAACTAATGCTGCCCAAGTCACCTAAGAGCGGCGTCCCACCAGGTTTTCCGGTAATCGAATTCAACTCCGCTCCGCTTAGCGTTAGTGCAGCTGGGCCTACAGTGTTGGAAGCTGTTAGGGTTCCAGTAAGGTTTCCATAATCGATGCTACTAGTGGCAAAGACTGCCGTTGGCAGGGCCAGTGCCAATACAGCCAGGACGAGGATTCTCTTCATTTTTACATCTCCTAGGAGTTACTTCGCCCGAGTCTTCATGACGAATGACGCGTGGCTTTCACCTTAGCCGAGCGAAGAACAAACTAAGGTGCCTGCCTTTAACTGCACACCGAGTACCAAAGTTTAAGAGTATGCAAATCATTGCGATGTAATAACTTATCGCAGTTTTCAACGCTTTGCCAAGAGACAAAAGTGAAAATGTCTGCGCAACAACGCAAAATCCAAGCAGAATTCATAGGCGTTGAAACCAACAGCCTAGCTTAGTCCGCTGCAACTTCCTGTTCGGAGTGTATCGCTTCGCGCCGCTTCACCACACGACTTGAGGGCAAGCCTGCGTCGCGAATCTTGTATAGCAGCGCCCGGTAGCTGATGCTCAAAGCACGCGCCGCTTGCTTGCGATTCCAGTGATGATTTTGCAGGACTTTCAGGATAACTTTTCGCTCTAACTCTCGCACCGCCTGCCTGGTTAGCTTCTTCAAGTTAATCTGTCCGTCGAGCGGAATCTCGGTATTGAAGAAATCAGTGGCCCGAGGCGCAAGGTCGCCCGAGATCACGTCTTCATTGCCAAGAATCACATAACGCTTCACCAGGTTTTCCAGTTCCCGGATGTTGCCCGGCCAGTGATATTTGCGCAAATCCGACATTAACTCGCTCGAAAGTGCCCGCGCCCGGCAATTGTACTTACGGTTGTGATACTCCAGGAAATATGCCACCAGCTCGGGAATGTCGCCAGCTCGTTCGCGCAGCGGCGGCAGATGCAGATTCACCACATTGATCCGGTAAAACAGATCTGACCGGAACGTGCCGTTTTCAATCTCCTGCTCCAGTTTGCGGTTGGTCGCGCAAACCACCCGAACTTCCACTTTCTTATCCGCCTGGGCGCCGATGCGGCAGAACTGTCCGTCCTGCAGCAGCTGCAGCAGTTTTGACTGCAGCGCCATATCCAACTCAGAGATCTCGTCCAGGAACAGCGTGCCCCGGTGCGCCATTTCCACCCGTCCCGGCTTCATTCCATAAGCCCCGGTGAACGCTCCCTTCTCGTAGCCGAAGAGCTCGCTTTCCAGCAACGTGCCCGGAATTGCCGGACAATTCACTTTCACCCAAGGCCCGCTGTGCCACGGCGAGGCGGCATGAATCATGCGCGCAATAATGTCTTTGCCGGTCCCACTCTCCCCTTGGATGAGCACCGGAACGTTGGCGCCGGCCAGTTTGGTCAGGCGGTCGCGGACGGATTGCATGGCCTCAGTGCGTCCGAAAACGATCGCATCCGGCGGCATCTCTCCCAAAGGCTGAACAAGCGTACTCACGCTGCTAATTGTCATGGTTGTTTTCTACCAACTTGGGGGAGAGTCGTGCACAGCCTTGCAGTTGCATCCCGACAACCAAAAGCTTCTATATCCTCTTGGTGGACAACGGAAACCGTTTTATGTTGTTGACGATTATCAACTTACCCAAGAGCTAGGCCGGGGAGCCCGGACTCTCAGAGGTTCAACTCAAGCGTACCATGACGGATGGGTCTGTGCGCAAACATTTTCACACCGCAGAGGCGACTTTCCGCCTCCGGGTCGCGGGGTGATCGGAGAGAAGCAGGGGACGCGCGAACTTCAGACCGAGAAGGTAGTAGCCCTCGGCGGGCGTAGTGCGGAGAGTTTTGGCTCGTAGAGCCCGTGACGTCTTCGGTAACATGGCCAGGGCAGCCACGGGCGCGCTAGGAATCTCGAGCCGAATCTGGGCAATTGCGGGCAAAACCCGACGGACCGCGACCAGCATGCCGCCGGCGCTTACGTTCAGGGCGGTCGCAAACTCCAGAAACTCTTTACCCTTTCGATCGCGGCTGCGCACAAAAACTGGAATCGCCAGCGGCAGTCTAGCCCACTTTCGCCGCTCGGTTCCCGCCCTCGATCCATTCATGCAGGCCGCTCCCGTTCACGTTGATTCTGGATCGGGAGCACCTGACGGGCCAAAGATAGGGTAAATAGCGTATTAAATCAGGGCATAATCCTGCAAGCCGGGCCACTTCCACTGCGAAACCCATAGAGACGCAGGTAATCAACGGCAATTAATTCGCTTTTTGTTCGATCGAGTGAGTTCCTCAAAACCATGCTCAACGCCCTTCAAAGTGCAAGGTTTTGCTATACTTGGGTAATTCCATTGCATTTTCCGTTGACAACGAATGGAACCCTGACTTACGATTTTACTCACCGGCGGTTCCGCTTTCCGTCGGGTTTTGTCTCCTCCCCAAGTAGTTCTGTGGCGTTTCTTTCTTCATGGCTTCGGCCCACAAGGACGCGTTTGTTTCTGACGCGGGAGGAACCTCGGATCTTATGCCAGCCGCTGCTGTTGTCCGTCCTGATGGGGATCTGCCCAGCCCCGAGAATTTGTTGCAGGAATATAAGGAACTCCGGGAGCGCGCACAGCGCACGACCAACGCGTTGGCTTCCGCCGCCCACGATCTCAAAACCCCACTCTCGATCTTGATCGGCTACGTCGAGGTGCTGCACAGCGAGAAGCTGGGATCGCTCAACGACCGCCAACTCGAAGTCTTGCGCGACATGCAGGCCAGCGGAAAACGTCTGCAACAGTTCATCGAAGATTTTCTTACCTACAGCGCCCTCGAAACCGGCGGACTAAGCATGCGCTTCGAGCTCGGCAACATCAACGAGTGTTTGTCGGAAGTTTCACGCTTGTGGTCGAATCGCTTTCAGCAAAAAGGACTGGCGCTTTATTTTCTGGCCAACGACAAGCTGCCTGATTTTCCCTTTCGATACTCCGAAACTCGAGCGCGTGATCTCGAACCTGCTGGAGAATTCCTTCAAGTTCACGCCCACCAGCGGAACGGTGTGGCTGCATGCCGAGCCGCACATGTGGGAGCGCCGCGCGGCAGCTCAGCCCTCGAGCGCGGAAAGGCGCCGGCAAAACGTAGCTCAGCCCAACTCCGTCAAGGTCAGCGTTTCCGACACCGGTCCCGGTATTCCCGCGGAGTTTCACCTGGAAGTGTTCGACGATTTTTTCCGCCTTCCCAGCACTGAAAATCATGAGGGCATGGGACTAGGTCTTGCCATCGCGCGCCGCTTGGTGCAAGGTATGGGAGGTAAGATCTGGGTCGAGAGTGATGCGGGCGCAGGCTGCAAGTTTTCTTTCCTCATCCCGTATAAACCGGCCGTTCCAGGCCGCCAGCAAAGGGAAAACTCGATGAAGCAAACCGCCAAAATCCTTCTGGTGGACGATGAACCCGGCATGCTTCGCTACATCAAAACACTGCTGGAAGTGGACGACTACAAGGTCGAAACCGCGACCACCGGAGAGGAAGCCGTGCTTCTCGTCGAAAAGGGTTTGCAACCGGATCTCGTGCTGCTCGACGTGCTCATGCCGGGCATCGACGGCTTGCAAACCTTAGAGCAGTTGCGCCAGCTTCAGCCCGGCGTCAAAGTTGTCATGTTGTCGTGCGTCAACGACACTCGCAAAGTCGTCCACGCCATGAAGTTGGGCGCACAGGACTATCTCACCAAGCCTTTTCAGAAAGCGGAACTGGACGCCGTCATTGATCTCAGCCTCGGCCAGGGAAAACAGACTTACAGCGGCGAGGTGGAAGAACTCGCGGACGATGTTTTCTTCATCGCCGCCAGCCCCGCCATGCGCAAGATTCGCTCCCAGGCCGCGCTGGTCGCAAATGTAGATATCCCGGTGCTGCTGCTAGGCGAAAGCGGAACCGGTAAGGAAGTTCTCGGCCGCCTGATCCACAAGCTTTCCAAGCGCGCTCATCGAACTTTTCTCAAGGTGAACTGCGCCGCGGTTCCTGCCGACCTGCTCGAAAGCGAATTATTCGGTTATGAACAGGGCGCTTTCACCGGCGCGAACCACGCGAAACCGGGCAAATTCGAACTATGCAACCGGGGAACGATTCTGCTCGACGAGATTGGCGAGATGCCCCCGCTCTTGCAGGCAAAACTCCTGCACGTGTTACAGGATCAGACGTTCTCCCGCCTGGGCAGCCGATCGATCATCAAGGTAGATGTGCGCATTCTGGCCGCAACCAACATCAACATTGCTGAGGCGCTGGCCTCGAAGCGCCTGCGCGAGGATCTCTACTACCGACTGAATGCCTTCACCATGCAGATTCCGCCGCTGCGCGAGCGCAAGGAAGAAATCCCGATCCTGCTCAAGCACTCCATGTCGCGCATGGCGGAGCGCTATGCTCGTGCGCCGCTCCCGCTTTCTCCAGCGTTGCTGCAGGCCTGCCAGAATCACTCTTGGCCCGGCAATCTCCGCGAGTTGAATAACTTCCTCAAGCGCTATCTGATTCTCGGGGATGAGAAACTCGCCGTCACTGAACTGCTGCCTAGAAACGATGGCACCGGCGGAGTACCGGGCGACGCCGCGTCTCGCGGAGCCGACTCGGGCGGAGGCTTGAAATCATTGGCACGAACCGCCAAGGATGAAGCCGAGGCCCAAGCCATCACCCAAGCTCTGGAACAGACCAACTGGAATCGCAAGCAGGCCGCCGGGATTCTCCAGATCAGCTATAAGGCTCTGCTCTACAAAATCCGGCAGTATGGAATTGCCGAGGCCAAGGGTCACCACAAGCTTTCAGCGGGAGCGTAAGCTGTCCGCTGCGGCCGCGGTGCCTCATCTCTCGCTTCCTTTGCGAGAAGTGGGGCCCTTTGTACGCTAAGTTTACGGAACTGACAGCGTAATCGTCTGGCTCTTAGTATCGGTGCCGGACGTCGCCGTAACTGTAATGGTGTAGTTCCCCGGCGGCGTTCCGCTCACCGGCGCTTGCGTGGCTTTGCTGCTGCACGCCGGCAACAGCAGAAGCATCGCGAACATACTGCAAAGAAGGAACACTCCCAAGACGCGCCGCCGACGACGACCGCTTCCAACTCCTAGCAGCGTCAATCCCGGAAGCATTAACCAGATCGCATAGAAATGTCGCGTCAGCAAACTTGCCGCAGGCGTGACCACAGGCCGCGCGGTGGTGGTGATATTCAGCGTGGACGAACCGGGGCCCTGGAGCGAGACGGGATTACTGGTGAAGTTGCATGAAGATGCCGCAGGCAAACCGGTGCACGCCAGGGAAATGCTGGTTCCGTAAACTGGATTCGGCGTCAGTTGCGCCTGATAGGTGGCCGTATCTCCTGCCACGGCGACGCTGTTATTGCTGGGATTTACTTTGAGACCAAAATCGGACATCTGTGCCGGTACGGAGGTTTGGGCGAGGACAATGTTACCCGGCCCAGTCACCTGCACAGACCCGCCATTGAAAAACGCCTCCGACCCTTGCTATTTGGGGTGGGCGTAAGCACAATGGTGACCGTGGCCGTCGAACCCGATTGCAGCGAGGGTAGGCTGCAGCTCACGATGGCATTGGTCGAGGCCCCGCCGCAGGTCCCGGCGCTGGTGCTGGCCGATACAAACGTCAGCGGCACACCCGTGATCGAAGTATTCAAATTGTCCAGGAGCGTGATGCTATTGGCCAAATCAGGACCGTTGTTCGTGACCGTGTAAGTGAATTGCGCCTGGTTCCCCGCGCTGATGAAGACCTGGTTCGTGCCTAGCGTCAGCACTCCGCTGATCGACAAGCTCACAGCTGTTCCCAGCTGAGTCACAAATGCGTCGTAACCGCCATTGTTCGTCGTCTGTAGCGGCTTCGAGACCTGCAGGTCCGTCGAGTTGGTGTCGCCCGCGACGTAAGCGTTCTGGTTGACGTCGAGGGTAATCCCTGTCCCTTCGTCAGTGCCGCTTCCGCCAAAGTAGTTGGCCCACGATCCCGCCGTCGTCTGCCCGACTGCGGCAGCCGTGTTCAGCCTCGCCATGAACGCATCTTGCGGCCCATTGAGCGCACTTTGAATGGAATTGGAAGCCGGGAGAACGGGGAAATTCGGAGACTGGGTCCAGCCAGTCACCAGGGCGCCAGCACCAGTATCCACGGCGATTGCAAGTCCGGCTTCGTTGTTACTCCCCCCCAAATAGGAGAAATAGTTAAGCGCCACGTTAACCGGAGTTGTTGTCGTTACTACGGACGTCGGATTGGTCAGGCGTGCCACAAAGGCGTCATTCGCGGGCGGGGTCCCCGGAGGAGCAGGACAAGTCGTGCCTGCCGCCACATTCGGCGCGTCCAGGCAGCGCTGAAATGGTGAGGAAGTGGTGGCGAGAGTTGTGCTTATGCCAATATCGGTGGAGTTTGTGGTTCCGACCAAGTAAACATTAGCCGCTCCCGAGTCGAGCCCAACGCCCGTTCCCGAGTCCGTCCCGCTTCCTCCCACATAGGTCGACCAGATCAGTTGCTCTCCCTGATTTGCGTTGGGATTGAGCTTCGCCACAAACGCGTCCGAGTCCGTGGTGTTCGTTGTAGTCGCGCACGAAGGAGGCCCGGTGATGGGACCCGGCGGCGGCTGATCCAGGCAGGGCTGATACGGATTCAGAATGGGAAAATCGGTGCTGCTGCATCCCGAGCATCCCGAAAAGATGAAGTTCGTAGTGCCGGTGAAGTAGACGTTCAGGTTTGTATCCACTGCAATCCCGCCGCCCACCGCGATCGGCGTGGTCGTGTCGAAGTTCGCTCCGCCGAAATAGGTCGAGTAGGAAACGCTGCCGGTCCGGGCTGAGCTCGGATTCAGCTTGGTTACGAAGAACTGAATGGGCGCGCGCGGAGTGGTTTGATACGGCAGCGCCTGTGGCAGCGTGCTCGCCGGAAATTGATCCGTAGTGCTGGCGGCGTCGGAAGACGTGGTCGTTCCTGTAACGTAAATGTCGTCCAGGGTGTCGATTGTCATCCCGCTGGCAATATCGGTGCCGTTCCCGGAAAGATAAGTCGAATACTGCAACCCCGTCCCTTCGATATTCAACTCGGTCACGAAGACGTGCGAAGTGCCTGTACTTCCTGCCTCGGGAGTCGGTTGATAGGCCGTGAGCGGGGTGGTGGGAAAGTTGCTTGAAGAAGTCGTGCCCGCCACGAACGGATCGCCCCCCCCATCCACGCGGATTCCGGCCGGGCTGTCCGTACCGTTGCCTCCAAGATAGGTCACGTAATCCAGCGTCGCCACGAGCGACCCCAGAGGCGGTGTGATCTTGGCGACGTAAACGTTCTGCGTGCCATTGAGCGTCGTCTGAAAGATTCCTGTCGCCGTCGGAAGGTTGGGAGAAGTGGTCGAGCCCGTCAGGTAAACGTTAAAGCTTCCATCGACTGCAACGGAAGTGGAATGCTCGTCTCCGCTTCCACCAAAATAAGTCGAGAAGGTCAGAATGGGGTCAATCACCAGTTCGCGCGAATGGTCATACTCCCCAATTGCGAACCCGGCGCGGTTTGCGCCCCGCAGAACAAAGTTCCCTTCAACTGCCTGCTGCTTCCCGCCGATCTCCTGATAGACCCGCGGAGCCTCGAGCCGCACGCTGCCGCCCTCGCCCTGGCCATTCTTGGCATGGATAACCAGAGCGCCGTCTTTCAGCTCGAGTCGTTTCGCCCCTTTGAATTCAAGTTCAGGCTGCCCCGGATCCGATCCCGGCGCGACCTGAAAGTCGTACTCCAGCCGTCCCTGATTCCCGTAGAACAGCAGATTGATGCCGGGATAAATATTCTCGTATCGCACCTGCGCGAATTGCGGCACACCCTGCCGCCACTTCGCCGGATCGTTCCCCAGAAGATAGTTACTCTTCCCCGGCAAGAGATCGGCGCCGGTTAAGTTGGCATGCGGATTCGCTCCCGCCAGCTTCATCGCTACCAACTCGACGCGGGTCGCAGACGGCGCCTGTTTTATCGAGTCCCGCCGCGACCGCCGCGGCTTGGACCGCTCTCGAGACGCTAAGCTAAGAATCGCCCCCTCGGGGCCCAAAAACAAACTGTATCCAGAACCATGAGTCAGGAACTTCGCCCGCGGATCGGCTGGATCGAGATTGGCTTGTCCCTGGTTCGGTTCGAAAATGAGCGGCAACCCGGCAAAAAGCGAACGCGCAGGCGACTCGGCTTGAGCATTTATTTCGCCCGATAACCCTTGCGCGGTTCCTGCCAGGCCAGGCATAAACGCTGACTGCTCGATCGCCGGAATTTGGGCCGCGACGGTCGCGGTGGTTTGACGCGAGCGGGCACTCCCTCCGAGAACAGTGCATCCCGCCCCAAGCAGCACCAGCCCGGCGGCCAGAATACGAACTCGTCCCACGGGTGCACCCAACCAACGGCGGTCTACGTTCACTCGTTCCTCCAGGCAGTTCAACCAGTTTATTCGATCTTTTTTTGGCTCAGTTCGTTTCGCTCAGAATCGCTCTTACCGCGCGGATTGATTTCCAACAGATCCGTTTCGTACAGATCGCTTTCTCTCGGATCGCTTCCCCTCGGGATCCAGTGGGGAAGGCTGGAGGTCGGCGCACAAATCAACCTAGCCTCGCGCCGGCGAACCTGACCGTGGCTTGCTGATCATTAAAACTGGCGGAAAAAATTAAATAACTACTTAAACATCTGACGGATAGACAAGTCAAGCGCCCCAGACTTCCTCCAAATAGCAGGCGTCATCCTGACCACAGCCATTTTTCAGGCGAAGGGCAGAGCCTGCCCTGAGAGTTTGTGACTTTTTCGAAGTTGCCAAAAATCGATGCTGCAAACAAAACAGTTACGACGACAAAATCGTCGAAAATTCAAAAAAGTCACAAACTCTGAGCGAAGCCGAAGGCATCGCGTGCACACAAGCAACCCTGCGACCGCTCCAAGATTCGTCAGATGCGACCGAGCATGCGGAAAGATGCCGCACTGGCACAATAGTGGGTGAAAGAAAGTTGCTATCCGCTCTCAACCGTCAGCGGGAAAGGGAAAAAGATGATCCTCTCTGCGCAAACCGCCTGCCTGAGTTGCGCACCCTCCCAGTCGCGGCTCGGTAAGCCCTTCGTTCCTCGCGCAAAAATTGTAACGCCGAACCAGTCCTAATGGCAGGGCGATTGCTCCTTTTTGGGTAAGCCCTGCCCTGAATTGCATCCTCCCACGGGTCCCCCAAGGGGTTCTGTTCGGAATTCCGGACAGATCAATCGAATCTGTTTCAATTGGCACTTTGCTGTTGCAAACTACGAATGTTTCTATACATTGATGCTGCCAGGGCCGCATCCAGTCAAAAATCAGTCATTGAGATTCTGTGGGCTTGCCGTCGACAGTACTCGCTTTTCTCAGTACGACACGCTCCCTGCGGAGCGCTCTAATATGCAATCGAATTCACAGGACCGGCGGATGATGCGGCGCTTCGACATGCGCCTCCCCGCCATCGTCCGCCTCGAAGGCGCGGACGAGGTTCGCACCGAAACTCAGAACGTCAGCGCGCGCGGCGTTTTCTTCTACCTCGACCGCCCTGTGTCCGCCGGCGCTAGGCTGGAAGTCACTCTCACTTTCCCACCTCACGTCACTCTCACCGACTCGGTCCGCGTCCGCTTCACCGCCCGCGTCATCCGCGTCGAGAGTCCTCTCCCCTCGGCCCGCGTCGGCACAGCCGCCATCATCGAAGACTACCAATTCCTCCGCTCCAACGGCGCACCAGACTTCCTCTCCGCCCTGCAAAAGGAATGGAAAGCCTCGAACTGAAGTGCGGGCTTCCGGCCCCGACTCTCGACTTCCAACTCTCGTCGTCCAGGCTCTGTAAACGATGCTTTTGGGTGGCGCAGCGCTTTTAGCGCTGCGATAGAAACCACACTCAGATGGCTGGCTTTAGCCGCGGAGGTACGCTTATCGCAATCCTTTCAATCCTGCCGGGGGGAACCGGAAGTCGACCGCCGGAAGCCGGAAGCCTGCACGTCCTTCAACTGCCGGCGCAGCCGCCCAAATCTCCGAACCAAACTGCCTAGATAGACGCCATGAATCACCCACGTGGCAAAATAAGCGGCAAAAAGAAACCTGATGGCGTTCATCCTGAACTCCGACTCAACGGAAGGCTGGCCTTGGCCGCCACTCCCGTCCCCACCAGCGATTCCATGGCGTGCGCCTCTTCAATTTCGCGCTGCAATAACTCCAGCCGAAACCGCGACCAGCACACCAGAAACGCAAAACACAGAAAGGCCATCCAGCTGATCAGCAGCACCTGCAGCATGCGCGGATCCATCGACCCGCCTCCGCCAATCACCGGCTGCGGATGCTGCGTGCGGAAGAACCAGATCGAAAAATAAACCAGCGGCACGTCCAAAGCACCGAACACCGCCAGCGCCGCCGCTAGCATCTGCGTCTGCGCGCTGTTGGAAAAGCGCCGCAACATCAAATAACTCACATAAATCAGCCACAACACCAGCGTCGACGTGAGTCGAATGTCCCCCGGCGCCCACCAGATTCCCCAGACCGGCCGCGCCCAGATCGGCCCCGTGACCAGCACGATGGTGCAAAACACTACGCCCACCTCAGCCGTCGTCACCGCCAGCATGTCAAGCCGCTCCCCGGGAAAAAACTTCCCCGCCAAAAAATAAAACACCGGAATCGCCAGCACCGTCGTGGCGACCGCGCTCGGACGCATGCCCGTAGGCAGCAATCGCTGCACCTGCGGCAGAAAACAAGCAATCACCCCACCGACGCCAATCGCAATCACAATCCACTTTGCGGCAGTCCGTGTCGATGGCTTGGCATTGGCTAGATACTGAATCGACGCGATGAAGTTAATGAAGAACAGCAGAAACGCCGTCCACGCCGAAGGCACGTGGTAATAAATGATCCGATACACATCGCCCTGCTGCGCGTCCGTGGGCGCGACTACCAGCGCCAGATACAGCGCATAGGCCAGCAGAATCGCCGTGAGAACCGACAGAATGGGAAAAAGCCGTTTCATTCCGCGTGCAAAATCATTCCAAATAGCCCCAGACAAGCTGTAGTAAACACCACATCGTAGGTGAGAAGCAACACGATGTAGAAGTGTGCCGAGTTCTCTCCGGTCAGGATTGACGTGGTTCCCGCAACCATCCCCAGCACCGCCGGAATCGAAATCGGAAACAGCAGCAGCGGCAGCATGATCTCGCGGCTTCGCGTTCGCAGCGACATCGCAGCAAAAAATGTTCCATTCACCACCAGCGCCCACGTCCCAAGAGCAGCAAGCGGAAGCAACTGCCACGCCGGACCCACAACCCGCAGGTTATAAAAAATCACGAACAATGGCGTCATCAGCGCTTCCAGAACGCTCACGAAAATAAAATTCCCCAGCGCCTTGGCCAGGAACAACGCATTGGCCGGCGCCGGAGAAACCCGATATGCATCCAGCACCTGATTGCGCAACTCCCGCGCCCAAGTCTGATTGAGCGCCACCACCGCCGCAAACAAGAACGCCACCCAAACCAGTCCCCCGACGATGTGCCGCGACTCCTCCGCCAGCGGATCGAAGGAGAATACGAAGATCACCACCACCAGCAACGAAAAAAACAACATGGAATTGAGCGCGTCTTTTGAGCGCCATTCCAGCCGGATGTCTTTGACCAGCGTCGCCAGAGTCACGGCCCAAAGCGAATTCATTGAACATCCCCCGCAGAGCCCCCCGCAGAGTTCTCAGCAGAACTTGGCGGTCGAGCCAGGCTCGCCGTTCGATCAATGATTTGCCCAGCCTGCATCCAGACAAATTCGTCGGCCACGCCTTCGAGCAGACGGGCCTGATGCGTAATCAGGAATACCGTCTTCCCCGAGTTACGCATGCCCTTGAGCAGCCCGACCATCGCGCCCGCCGAATGCGCGTCTACATTCGAGAACGGTTCGTCCAGGAGCAGCACGCCAGGATCATGCAGAATGGCCCGCGCCAGCGACATCCTCTGCCGCATGCCCTGCGAATACTGTCCCACCGCGCGAGTCAACTCCGGATCGAGCCCCACTACCCGGATCACGTCTTCGCATCGCCGGTCGCCCGCAATACCATAAAGCCGCGCAAAATAGCGCAGATTCTCCATCCCGCTCATCTCATCGTAGAGCAGGGACGGATGAGCCATATACCCAATCTCGCGACACGCTTCCCTTGGACTCTTCCCGAAAATCGAAATCTCCCCGCGTGTCGGTTGTGCAAGCCCCGCCAGTGCCCGCAACAGCGTGGTCTTCCCCGCCCCATTCTCCCCAAGAATCGCGTGAAAACGTCCCGCGTCAAACTCAGCCGACACTCCGCGCAGTGCGGCGAAGCGTCCAAACTGCTTGATCACGTTGCTGACGGAAATAGTAGGCAAGCTTTTCGGAATGGCGTCAGTCACAGGCACCGGAGAATCGCATCGAGAATGTCACGAAGGCACGCTAGCGAATCTATGCATTTCCCCAAGGAATTGCAAAACATGGTACTGCGAGGTGGCTCAGTTCGTGAATCCCCATGTGGGGACGAAATGGCCATCCTGGCAAGCCTCTGGCAATCGCGCCTGTACGGGCTGGAAATCCTGCGTTCCCTCGCGGAAACGCAACTCGAGGTCGCCGAAGGCACGCCGTATCCCATCCTGTCGCGGCTCAAGGCCGAAGGGCTTCTGCAGTCCGAATGGGTCGAAGCCGAAGCCGGACATCCGCGGAAATACTACTGGCTAACCACGCCGGGCCGCCGCCGCGCCCGGGAAATGGCCGAGTCCTGGCACACGTTCTCCGCCAGCCTCGCCGATCTCGTACAGCCCCTCTTAGGAGGAAAACAACGATGACTTCCCTGGCCCCACTAACCGACGACCGCGTTGAGTCTTATCTAACCCGGCTGTCCACTGCCTTGTCTGCAGTCGGTCCTGCGGAAAGAGATGAGATCGTGCGCGAAATCCGCGCCCACATTCTGGATTCAGTTTCAAGCGCGACCGGCCCGGACGCTGCACTCGATCGCGTGCTCCGTTTGCTGGGCACCCCGGAAGGGCTCGCTGACCGCTACACCACGCAACGCCTGCTCACCCGCGCCAGCCATAGTTTTTCTCCGTGGCTCCTGTTGCGCACCAGTTGGCGCTGGGCGAAGTTGGGCGTCAAGGGAACGATTACTTTTCTCGTGGCATTCTTTGGCTACACTATGGCCCTAACGCTCACGGTATCGGTATTCCTCAAGCCGTTCATGCCCTCAAAAATCGGATGGTGGATAGGATCGGAGAGCCTCAACCTTGGGGTTGCGCATCCCGACAGGATGCACGAACTACTGGGCCACGGGTTCGTGCCGGTGATTGCGGTCTCTGCTTTTGCTTTTGCGGTTGGAACCACTCAGGCACTGCCGTGGCTGATCCGTAGACTATCATCAACCGCGGCCTATCCGATGTCCACGCACGACTCCCGGCGGGCGCAAATCTAATTCGCCGTCGCGGCATTGCCCAATTGCACCTCGGTCACACTCTTCGCCGGCTCGCGCGATTGCACTCCATTAGCCGGCGCGCCCGGCTGCGGAGCATATTTCGACGCGCACTTAGCCTGCAGCTGCTTGGCATGGAACACTCCGTCGCGATCAAATCGCCCATCGGCCAGCGCCTGAGAGTCGTCTTTAAACGTATCAGGCGGCGCTTCCGTTCCGGTATAGTCCACGTGAAGCGTCTGGTCTTCTTCCATCAGCACAAACTGCACATGCGTTCCGGTGCGCCTGATCGACCCCGGCTGCACGTTCCCGGCAACCCGCAAACGCTTCGAATAAGCGCCGTCACCCATCTTGCGCAATTCTTTGATCGTGACGTAGTAACTCTTGCTGTCCTGCACGCCTGTATAGGCGAGGTAGCCCAGCAGCACTAGAATCACCGCTGTCGCTCCGCCGAACTTGAGATAAGTCTTAACTTGATTCGACATACCACACCGTAAGGAATGAACTCACTTATAAACTCTACGCGTCACCAGCCCGGGAATCAAGATTGAGAACGCAGATGATTTACTCGCCAGGCCTTTTCTCAGCGTACTCCGCGAATTCCTCGGCGTTCTCAACGGTTAGAATCTTTGGCTGGTTATTGGCATATCAACCACAACTCAGTCCGCGTCCGCTAGAATGAAGCGGCTCGTTCCCTTATGATCCATCCCTGGCACGACGTAACTCCCGGCGACAAGCTCCCCCATGAATTCGACTGCGTCGTCGAAATTCCCTTCGGCTCCAGTGTGAAGTATGAGCTCGACAAATCCAGCGGCCTTATCCGTCTCGACCGTATCCTCTACTCGGCCGTCTACTATCCGGCAAACTACGGTTTCATTCCGCAGACGCTCGCCGAGGACGACGACCCGCTCGATGTGCTCGTTCTCTGCCAGGAGCCGGTTGTCCCGCTCACCATCATCCACGCCCGCGCTATCGGCCTCATGACCATGATCGACGCCGGGAAGCAGGATCATAAGATCATCGCGATCGCGACCGAAGATCCCGAGTTCAACTCCTACCGCGAGGCGTCGGAGATGCCGCCCCACCGCTTGCTCATGCTGCGCCGATTTTTTCAGGATTACAAACAGCTGGAAGGCAAGGCGGTCGAGGTCGACGAGATACGCCCCCCAACGGAAGCGTATCCCATCATCCTCGACGCGCTTCACCGCTACAGCGAACAACGCCGCAAAGGTTTCAAGGTCGCGAAATCTTAGCCAGCGTTGTCGGATACAGCACCCTGTCGCGTGCCCACTGTAACTTCACTCGCTCTTTGCGCGTCGCACGAGCGAATTGCCTGCCGCAGCGCCGAGATTGCGCACGGCGCAACAGCCAATTGCGCGCGGCAACAGCAACCGCGGAAGAGCGGGCCTTCAAGGGCCGCGTTACGTCGCCCTCAAGAGACGAAGGGCTTCAGCCCCCGCGATCACCCACATGCCATTCATACGAAGCTGATCTCTTTCGTCTCGTTCGCGCCGATTATCACCGTCTGCGGTCGACGTAACAAATCAAAATAACACTTGACTTAATGTACTAGTCGTGTAGTACACTGACACGCATGGGAAGGAATGGCAACCCGTTCCGCCTCGCGATCGACCTCCGCAGCGGCATGCCTGTCTATCGCCAGCTGATCGATCAGGTCCGCAGCGGCATCGCTTCCGGCTCGCTGACCGCCGGAGATCAGCTGCCCACAGTGCGCCAGCTCGCCGTCGACCTCGCCATCAATCCCAATACCGTGATGCGGGCCTACCGCGAACTGGAACTCGGAGGTCTGCTGGAGACTCATCAAGGCACGGGAACCTTCATTTCAAAAAAGAAACTGGAAAAGAACTCTGCTGAGCGCGAACGTCAGCTCGGCCAAATGGCCGGAGAATTCGCGGCTCGCGCAGGCGCCGCCGGGTTCACTGTCGAAGATCTGATCGATCGTCTGCGCGACTTGTTGCCCGGTCCTACACACCCTCGTCCGACCCAAAGGAGATAGACGTCATGGCGAAAATTCGAATGAACGAAGTTAGCGGCATCGCACTGTTGCTGTTCGTCATCAGCATCGTGATTGGCCTCGCAGTTTCCCAGGCGGTTCACAATCCCGCTCCGGCCGTCTTCGGAGCGTTGGTCGGCGTTTACTTTCTGTTCGCGATCAAAGTGGTTCGCCAATGGGAGAAGGTCGCGGTCCTGCGCTTGGGCCGCTACGTCGGCCTGCGCGGCCCCGGCCTATGCCACATCATCCCAATCGTCGAGACGCTCAGCCCTTACGTAGATCAGCGCGTCCGCGTCGCCAGCGTCTCCGCCGAGTCCACGCTTACGCGCGACACGGTGCCCGTGAACGTCGACGCCATCGTCTTCTGGATGGTGTGGAACGCCGAGAAATCCATTCTCGAAGTCGAGAACTTCATCGAAGCGATCACGCTCAGCGCGCAAACTGCGTTGCGCGAATCCATTGGCCGTCACGAGCTGGCGCAGATGATCACGGAGCGCGAAACTCTGGGCCGCGAGTTGCAGCGCATTCTCGACGAAAAAACGAATCCCTGGGGCATCACCGTGCAATCAGTCGAAATTCGCGACGTGAAAATTCCCTCGGGCTTGGAAGATGCCATGTCGCGCCAGGCGCAAGCCGAACGCGAACGCCAGGCCCGCATCATCCTCGGCCAGGCAGAAAAGGAAATCGCCGACAGCTTTGTGCAAGCCGCAGCGTCCTACAGAGAAAATCCTGTGGCCTTGCATCTACGCGCCATGAACATGCTCTACGAAGCCATCAAGGAAAAAGGTTCGATGGTGATCGTGCCCTCGTCCGCGGTGGAAACCATGGGTCTGGGCGGCAGTCTCGCAACTGCAGCCTTGGGAGGGGTCAAACCATAAATCCGCTATCCAGAAACCTGGGAAGGGCTTCGCTACCGCTGCGCCCTTAAACAAATAGGGAAGCGGCCGCCTTCAGCCGGACTTCGGAAAACGAACCGGGAAGGGCCCGGCCTCGGCCGGGCCACTCAGCCCAACCACAAGAACTGGGGCCTCAGCCCCTGAGGGGCAACTGATCAAAAGGAGAAATGTATGTCTACTACAAAGACGAGAAGATTGAACCATTTTGTGCTAAGAGTCGCGTTCGGGGCCGCATCTATCCTGTTCGCGACGCAACCAGGCAATGCTCAGCAGTTGCAGCAAGGCATCAGCGTTCACTTAGCGGATGCCAGCAACTCCGCACCCATGCCAGATGCCGACAACGAAAATGCCTGGATCGTAACTGTTACCGCAGATGGCAGTCTGTATTTCGGAATCGATCCCGTTACGCCCGAAAGCTTGCTGGACGAGATGAAGAGACGCCCTCGCAACCGCGCTGCCAAGCTCTACGTCAAAGCCGACGCTCGGACGCCCTTTGCCCATCTAGAGAAAGTGCTGGAAGCGGCGCGTGTCGACCTTTTCCAGAGTGCAGTACTGCTGACAAGCCAACCGGAAGCGTCGAACCGGGGAAGGCTCGTGGCGCCAAAGGGCTTGGAGGTGCTGATTGGCTCCGCGGCGCCGGCTGGCGCGGTGGCCACGGTCGTGCAACTGCACGATTCCGGGCTGCAGCCTCCCACACTGAAGATCAACAACGATCAGATCTCCTGGTCAGCTCTGCAAGCTACCCTGAACCAACACTTCCAGAAAGGCGACGAAAAGGCGATTCTGGTGAAGGCGGATGGACAAATGCCATTCGCGCCGGTCGCGCGCGCCATCGATATCTGCCGTTCAACGGGAGCGACTGTTGCTCTCGCCACGCCAGAGCTCTGAACAGTGAAAAAATGCCCCCGCCCTTGTCTCTCCGTTTTTTTTGCGAGAGGCAAGGCGAGGATTTTGATTTAAAAGATCACCGATCAGCATTGCCGCGCACACTACCAAACGTGGCAAGCATTCTCCGCCACCATCGGCTGTCCCGCCTTGCAGCCCCATGCCTTCTGAAACTCCGGCATGTTCTCGACCACGCCATCCACGCGATACTTCCCCGGTGAATGCGGATCGGTCAGCACCCGCATGCGCGCCACTTCCGGCCTCCGTTTTTCGCACCACACCCGCCCGAAACCTAAAAAGAATCGCTGCTCCGGCGTGTACCCGTCGATTTTCTGCGCTTCTTTCCCCGTCTTGTCGTCGGTAATCATGTGTTCGAGCGCCGCGAGCGCAATCCGCGCCCCGCCGTTGTCGGCCGTATTCTCGCCGAGAGTCAGTCTGCCATTCAGCTTGATGTCGTCCACGGCGACAAAGTTCGAATACTCGTCAGCCACACAACTCACGCGTTTCTCAAACTCCTCGCCATCTTGCTTAGTCCACCAATCGTGAAAGTTCCCTTGCGGGTCGAACTTGCGTCCCTGATCGTCGAACCCATGCGTCAGTTCGTGCCCAATTACCAGACCAATCCCGCCAAAATTCACTGCATCGTCCATTTTCGGATCGAAGAACGGCGGCTGTAGAATTCCCGCCGGAAAAACAATTTCGTTATACGAAGAACTGTAGTATGCATTCACCGTCGGCGGCGTCATGCCCCACTCCTTACGATCGAGTGGCTTATCGATTTTCGCGATCTCCCGCTTGGCCTCGAATTCGTTGGCGCGCGATACGTTACCCAGAAGGTCGCCCGGCTTGATCACGACCGAACTGTAATCCCGCCACACCTCGGGATACCCGATTTTATTGCGAATCGCTTCCAGCTTCACCTTCGCGGCCTTCCGAGTGTCCTGGCTCATCCATGATAGATCGTGAATATCCTCATCCAACGATTTCTCGAGCGCATCCACCATCTTCAGCATGCGCGCCTTGGCTTCAGGACCGAACGCTACGTCGACGTATTTCTGTCCCAAAGCTTCGCCGAGTTCACGGTCCGTGAGATTCACGCACCGCTTCCAGCGCGCCTGAATTTCCTTTTGCCCGGTCAGAGCCTGCTGGTATTTGAAATTCGCATCGACAAACGACTGCGATAACCACGGCGCCGCCGAATGCAGCACGTGCCAGCTCACATAAGTCTTCAACGAATCGAGCGATTCCGACTCAATCGCCCCATTCACCTTCTTGAAAAAATCAGGATTCGTCACATTGAGCTGCGTAAACGCGGGTGCGCCCACCGCCGCAAAATACCGGTTGAGATAAAAATCCGGCCCCAGCGCCACCGCCTGATCCCGGCTCATCTTGTGATCGCGATTCTCCGGCTTGCGGCGCTCGGTGCGATCCATCGATCCCTGCGCCAGCGCCGTTTCGATCCGCAGCACCGTCTGCGCCGATTCGCCTGCCTGCGGCGGCGTTTGACCGGCCAGCGTAAACACTTCGGTGACATAATCCAACAGATGCTGCCGCATCTCCTTCATCTTCGGATTGTCTTCTTTGACGTAATAATCGCGATCGGGAAGAGTCAGCCCGCCTTGATCGATGTAAGCGATCACCTGGTCGGCGTTGTGCATATCCGAGTTCGAATAAAAATTGAACAGCGGGCTCGGCCCGATCAAGTGAATATGAGCGATCTCGTCAATCAGCGCCTCTTTGCCTTTCACCGCAGCCACCCGATCGAGTTCCGGCTTCACCGCGGCAATTCCCCTGGTGTTCACGTCCTTCTCGTCCATGCATGACCCGTAAAGGTCGCCAATCTTCTGGTCGATAGCGTTGCGGCTGGCCCCGCCCGCCGCCGCCTTCTCTAGAATACCGTGCTCAATATCCAGATTCCGTTCATGCAGCTCCACAAAACTCACCCACTGCGATTGGTCTGGAGGAATTTCCGAATTCTTCATCCAGTTCCCGCAAGCGTACTGATAAAAATCCACGCAGGGATCGACCGTCTTATCAATGTTGTCAATGCTGAAGCCGGGACCAGGCTTGGTCGAAGAAGTCGAAGAAGCAGTCTGCGAAAAACTGAAAGCACTCACGATCAGTAAGAAGCCCAACACGAGCCGGACCATACGCATGAGAAATTTCTCCTTGATGGCAATGCGTGAGATTCTATGCCGAACGATTCACCGTGATCAACCTCCGCAGCATCGTTTGCCGAACCTCCGTGGCCCTCAGCGCCCTCTGTGATTAAGGCGTTTTGATCCGAATCTGCAGCACGCTACATCCCCTTCGCGACGGTTATAATCAAGACTCACCGAATTCCCAAAGGCTGGTCCGATGATGACGTCTCCCAATGGCAACGGCAGCAACGGTTACACCGTCCCTCAGCCCCGCGCAGAGTGGCTGGTTCGCCGTAAAAAAGAAAATACGACGGGCAATTTCTCTCAGATGCACTACGCGCGCCAGGGCGTCGTCACCGAAGAAATGTCCTTCATAGCCCACAAAGAAAAGCTCACACCTGAGCTGGTACGCGACGAAGTGGCTCGCGGACGCATGATCATTCCCGCCAACATTAATCATCCCGAGCTCGAGCCCATGGCGATCGGCGTCGCCTCGCTGTGCAAGATCAACGCCAACATCGGAAATTCGGCAGTCACTTCTGAAATCAACGAAGAATTGAAAAAGTTGCACACGGCCGTGCACTACGGCGCCGACACCGTCATGGACCTCTCCACCGGCGGCAACATCCACGAGATTCGCGAAGCGATCCTCCGCCACTCTCCAGTCCCAATCGGCACGGTCCCGATCTACGAAGCCATCGCTCGCGTGAAGCGCGTGGAAGACCTGAATGCCGAAGTGATGCTGGAAGTGATCGAGGAACAGGCGCAGCAAGGCGTCGACTACATGACTATTCACGCCGGAGTACTGATTCAGTATCTCCCGTTAATCTCCAAGCGCATTACCGGCATCGTCAGCCGGGGCGGCGCAATCCTCGCCCAGTGGATGGCTTACAACCACAAACAAAATTTCCTGTACGAGCGCTTCGACGACATCGTCAAGATTTTCAAAAAGTACGACGTCAGCTTCTCCCTCGGCGACGGCCTCCGCCCCGGCTGCGTAGCCGACGCCAGTGACGAAGCCCAATTCGCCGAACTCAAAACTCTAGGCGAACTCACCAAAAAAGCCTGGGAGCACGACGTGCAGGTCATGATCGAAGGCCCCGGCCACGTCTCCATGGACAAGATCAAGGAACAGGTCGAAAAAGAAGTCGAGCTCTGCTACGAAGCCCCCTTCTACACGCTCGGTCCTCTGGTCACCGACATTGCTCCCGGTTACGACCACATCACTTCCGCCATCGGCGCAGCCATGATCGGATGGTACGGCGCGGCCATGCTCTGCTACGTCACCCCGAAAGAGCACTTAGGTTTGCCGAACGAAAAAGACGTGAAAGACGGCATCATCGCCTACAAAATTTCCGCCCACGCCGCCGACATCGCACGCGGCCGTCCCGGCGCCCGCGACCGAGACGACGCCCTCAGCTATGCCCGCTACAAGTTTGACTGGGAAAAACAATTCGCGCTCTCCCTCGATCCCGAAACCGCCCGCTCCATGCACGACGAAACCTTGCCCGACGACTTCTACAAAGAAGCCGCCTTCTGCTCCATGTGCGGCCCCAAATTCTGCTCGATGAACTACTCATCTAAGGTGGACGAGTACAACAAGCAGGTCCACGGCATCGAGAAGAAGGATTATTCCGAGTTGGTGGAGAGGCTGGTGTCGCTGAAGTAAAACACGCACGTGAATCTACTCAAAGCGAGGTCTATGGATCACCACGAGGCAGTCCGGAAATTTGAACATTTGATGTTGAAAGAGGCCGATCACGCCCGCGAAGTAGCGACGGAACTGGAGGCCCTGGTGCCGATCCTGACGACTGAGAAGTCTCGACAGCTCGCACAGCTGCAAATAAAGGCGAGCCACAAGCAAGCCAAAGAGTTTCGCGAGTTGTCGGAGAGAGTCAAAGAAAAATAGTGCCGGATGCTCCCCAAATTCTGCTCGATGAACCATTCATCGAAGAGTGGCCGAGTACAATAGGCAGGTGCAGGGCATCGAGAAGAAAGACTATTCGGAGTTGGTAGAAAGACCGGTTTCGCTGAAGTAAGCTCGATCTGCCCAAACTTGGCTCGTTCCACAATAGCCTTGTCGTCCTGGGGCGCGCTCTTGCGCGAACGACCTATTGCAGTTATTTGCAGCGTAGTTGCAGCGATTCATCTTCCCGTCACTGTTGCACCTATTTCAGAAATGTGAAATTCAGTATTTCCCGACTCAAATCCCTCCGTATTTTGGAAGCACTCCTGACATTTGTTATATTCCTCGTTTTTGAATCAACAGTTTACAAATCCTGACATTTGGGCCTGCGATTGCGACTTGTCCTGTTACCGTGTCTACCCCTGTCATGTTTCCCACGAGTCGACACGGTGTAAGTTTCCTCAAAACTTAGATCACAAATGCTCGTCTCGCTTCGCGATTGGGGCGTGCGAACGAAATTACAGCCGAAAACATCACCAGGGGGTGAAGCGAATGATTTACGCGAAAAGATCTACCTACGTGTTGCTGCTCACATTATTTGTGGCAGTCAGTTCCGGCCAATTGCTGGCCCAAGCCACCGCAACCGGAACCATTCAAGGCACAGTAACCGATCAATCACAAGCGGTGGTGCCGGGTGCGCAAGTGGTTGCCACCTTCAAGGCTACTGGCGCCACCAGGACCATAACCACCAATGACACCGGGGCTTACCGGTTCGATTTCGTGCCCGCCGGTGTTTACCAGATTAGGATCACAAAACAGGGCTTCGCCACCGTCGTGGAAAATGCGGAATTGCTGGTAGAGCAATCCGCCACTGTCAACGTGACTCTAAGCCCAGGGGCCGCCACTGAAGTTGTGGAAGTCACTGGGGCTGCGCCACTGGTGGACATCACCAAGACCAGCGTCAGTCAGGACATCACTCCTACTGAAGTGGAAGAGCTTCCTCTGGTTGGCCGCGATGCCGCCAACCTCGCCTATCTGGCACCTGGCGTGAAGGCGACCGATTCCTACGATCCCACCAAGAATCGCTACGCCATTCTCTCGATTAACGGCTCCGACGGTCGCAACATCAACACCACCGTCAACGGCGTCGACAATAAAGATAATACCGTCGGCGGCGCGGTCATGCAGATGCCCCTCGAGGCGATTCAGGAATTCCAGATCAGCACGCAGCGGTTTTCCGCTGAAAACGGCCGCTCCCAGGGCGCTGCCATCAACATGATCACCAAGTCCGGCAGCAATGACTATCACGGATCGGTTTTCGGGTATTTCCGAAATTCCGCCTTGGACACCGATGAGAAGGTTGCGAACGGAGACGGTACTTCCACTCATCAGCATCCGGATTACAGCCGGCAGTTCTTTGGCGGATCGATTGGTGGTCCGTTGAAGAAAGACAAGCTGTTCGGATTCTGGGCCATGGAGCGCCAGCGCGAGAGCCAGGGATTGTCTGAATCAACCACCTCGTACAACGAACTTGTCCTCGCTAAAAACGCCGGACTTGCCGCGCAGCCAGCTTTAACCATTCCTCGCCCATTCCATGAGTGGCGTTATAACGGCCGCATCGACTGGACCATCAACAACCGAAACTCCGCCTATGTCAGCTACAGCTCACAGGCTAATGACAGCTTGAATGACCAATCGGGTGGAACAGGGGACCTCACGGAAGGCAACTTCACCACCAACCACCTGCAGATTGCCAATTTCACGCTGACCTCACAGCTTTCCCCCAGCGCGATCAACACCTTCACTGCTGGATTCCAGTACTGGAATAACCTGATTGCCAGCAAAATCAGCGCCCCTCTTGTCACCTTCCCTGACGCTTCGTTCGGAACCAACGGCAACGTTCCCCAGCAGTCGTTTCAACGCAAGTGGCAGTTCAAGGATGACTTTTCCAAAACTGTCGGCAAGCACACACTCAAAGGTGGCGTCGATTACATCTACAATCCAGTCGAAGGTGGATTCTTCGAGTTCAACTCCACTCTGGAAGTTGATTTCGTTGCCGACCCCAGCGTCATTCTTAGCGACTCAACAAAGTACCCAAACGGGTTCGCCACGGCTGGTGCAGTCGGTAGCATGTCGTACTCAAACGGCAACCCCTACTTCCTTGTTCCGACCAAGCAGCTTGGCTTCTACGGTCAAGACGACTGGAAGGTAACTCCCCGATTGACCTTAAACCTCGGCCTTCGTTGGGATCGGGACTTTAACATGCTGGGTATGTCGGACTACCAGAAGAGCCGTACCTATCAGGGACTGGTCGCCATTGAGTCCGATCCGGCGGCCCAGCAGTACTCGAACTATTACATCCGGCACTTGCCCCACGACGACACGAAGGATTTCAGCCCGCGCTTCGGATTCGCCTATGACTTGACCGGGCGGGGCAAGCATGTGCTTCGCGGCGGGTATGGGCTGTACTTTGGCAATGTGTTCCAGAACATTCCACTGTTCATGGAGCAGCTTGCCAACCCCACTATCTTCCAAACCGTGTTGAGTCTCTCCGCTCCGACTGACCCGGTGCCTTGTGGCGGCACGCTTGGAAGTTTCTCCTATACCCAGGCAAACGTAGCCGCTGTGCAGGCGTGTTTGCCACCCCCATCAACGCAGGCGGCAAGTGGCGGCGTTGGCCGCCTCATCGATCCCAGCTACCGGAATCCGGTTTCCGAGGAATTCAACGTCGGATATTCCTGGGCGATCAATAACAACACCGTGTTCGAGGCGGAATATACCCACGTTCTGGATCTGCACGAAAATAAGACCATCAACATCGATCAGAAGGTCGTAACCGGGCAGGATACGACCGGGACTCCTTGCACAACTCCCGGCACCCCGACGGGCTGCAACATGAATTACGGAAACGACAATCTTTCTCGTCCGCTTTCCGGCGCATTCGCTGCTAAGGGCCAGCCGGTCCTGGCGAGCGTCCGCAATGACGAATCCATCAATCGCAGCCGCTATGATGGAATCAACCTCAGCTTCCGCCAACGCATGAGCCGTCACTTCTCTTTGAACACAAACTACACTCTGGCATGGGCCTATGGTTATGATGCCGGTGGCTTCTCGGCTTTCCGCAATTACGCCCGCGACGGTTATCGCCCATTCGCATCGTACGAATGGGGCCCGATGACGAACGACGAGCGTCATCACATTACTGTTGCCGGATTAGTGAATTTGCCGAAGGGCTTTGAGTTCGCGCCCATACTTCAGTTCGGCACCGCCCGTCCCTACGCCCAGACCAACTCGTACAGCACCACCAACACTGGAGGCGGAACGACGAACGCCGTCGTAGTTCCGAGCAACGACCAAAAGAACTACCAGTATGGCCCAAACTACATCGCAAAATTCGTTGCCACAGCGGTGGCGGCGGGAGCTGATCCGAGCGCTGCAACGACCGCTGCGGAAGGCAACATCGCGACCTGCTACTACTCGGCGCAATGTACGATTGCGAAGTTCGATCCTCTACGCGGCCAAGCCATCTTCGAACTCGATGCCAAGCTGGCCAAAAACTTCAAACTCGGCGAGAGGGCAAACCTCCAAATTGTCGCCCAAGCGTTCAATCTTACGAATAGGGCGAATTACGGAAACGATTTTGGGGGCAACATCGCCAGTAGCACCTTCGGCCACCCGGTCGGCTTCGTCTCTCCCAACGCCACATTCATTCCGCGCTCGATCTGGAGTGAATTCGGCGTCCACTTCACGTTCTGACCACAAGACTTGTCTAAAAGGGCCGGCATTGCTGCCGGCCTTTTTTGCGGTATCAAGGACTCCGTGTCCCTTTGCGCACGCTGGGCGCAGGAAATCCACAGAGATCTTTCTCGACTTGTGACATCTGACCTTGCGCTCGAACAAAAGTAAGCAGAAGATTTGGTCAGCTCGAGGCGGTAAACGCAGTAATCGTCAAAAACGCCGCAAGTATTTTGTTATCAATATTTTGACCTCTAAGTTCTTTGAAATGCGGATTTCACGAGGAAATTCGCGCTAACCTAATGATTCTAAAGATTGAGGGGGGAGGGGGAGGGGGAAAACCCAAAACAGGTTCAGACCGGCGCATGACTGACACTATGATCGATATGCGCAGTCGCGGAATCAGAATTTACGCGTGGGATACGACGTGTTCTTTCGTTCCGTCCTCAGCATTTTGCGCTCCGCTTTGCGTTGCGCCTTCGCGTATTTCTTTTGCGCCTTTTCTTGCTTTCTGTTCGCTTTTTGGGCAGCGCGGTTTCCAGCCGTCGCCGTATTTCGAGTCCGGCCAAAAGCTGCGGCCGAACAACCAACAGTCAACGTGCCGAGAAGAATGAAGCAGGCAACTTTTTTCATAAGCTCCTGGAAGGTTCTTGCACTGATTCTACAACAGGTACGCTTGCAGCTTCCGTGGAAGGCTTCGGCTGCCTCATCCTTACTCGCGCCTTTCGTGAGAGGAGGGGGAGTGACTTTGTCGGAAACACGAAAGGGATCTCTAGTCCTTAACTGCTTTGTCCGTAATTTCGAGTCCTTTGTCGATGATGGCAAATGCCTCCCGGAGTTGCTGCTCGTTGATGCACAGCGGAGGATTGGTGTAGAACGTGTTCCAGCGCACCAGCGTGTAGAGTCCCTGCTCGCGGAAGAAGCGACCAAGCGCGCCCATTTCGTCAGAAGTGCCGTTAAACGGAGCCATCGGCTGACGCGTCTTACGGCTGCGCACCAGCTCCACGATCCCAAACAGCCCGATCGACCGCACCGCACCAACCGAAGGATGTTTGGCCTGCAACTCGCGGCCAAGATCTTTCATGATCGCGCCCATCTTCTTCGCGTTGTCGATAAGATTGTCCTCTTCATAAACGCGAATCGTAGCCAGCGCCGCGGCGCATCCCATGGGATGCGAATTGTAAGTCAGTCCACCATAAAACACCTTGTCCTGAAAATGCTGCGCAATGTGATGCCGCATTCCGACCGCGCCAAGCGGTAGATAGCTAGAAGTCAATCCCTTCGCCATACAGATCAAGTCCGGAACGACCTTCCAGTGATCCACGGCAAACCATTCACCGGTACGCCCGAAGCCCGCCATAACTTCGTCAGCGATCATCAGGATTCCGTACTGGTCGCATAGCTTGCGCACGCCTTCGAGATATCCGTCAGGCGGAATGAGAATGCCGTTGGTGCCAACTACCGTTTCTAAAATAAAAGCGGCAATCGTATGCGGACCCTCGAGCTGCATTGTCTCTTCGATCATCGCCAGCGAAGTCTCCGCGGACTCCCAGCCGCGCTCGATGCCGTGATAAGGATCAAGCACCCGCACCACGCCGGGAATTCCCGGTTCAGCAGCCCAGCGCCGAGGATCCCCGGTCAGAGTGATGCTGCCCGCGGTCGCTCCGTGATAGGAACGGTACCGGGCCATGATCTTGTGCCGTCCGGTGAAGAAGCGGGAGATCTTAATGGCGTTCTCATTCGCCTCGGCGCCGCCGTTAGTGAAGAAGAATGTGTCGATGTCGCCCGGAGTAATTTCCGCGAGCTTGGCGCCCAGGCGCGCGCGAGGTTCGGTCGCCATGAAGGGATTCGCATAGCAGAGCGTCGCAGCCTGCTCGGTGATGGCCCGGATGACGCGCTCGTCACCGTGGCCAATGTTAACTGACATCAACTGGCTGTTGAAGTCGATGAAGCGCTTGCCCTCGGGCGTCCAAAAGTAAATGCCTTTGGCGCGAGCTACCGGAATCGGATCGACCTTCGATTGCGCCGACCACTCAAACAACGTGTGCTTTTTGGTGAGATCAACAATCTCCTGGCCGGTCATTGTGGGATTAGCGAGAGTCGTGGTCATAAGGCCCTTTCCGAATCAAATGTGGTTTCGAGGAGCGGGGGAACGTTTGAGAGCTGCGATAGTTCTATCCGCGTTGCCCCTGACGACGGGATCGCGTGTTTTGTCGCGCGTCCGGGTCACATAACGAATGGCCGCTTGTCTTGCAGCCTGCCGCACAGTGAGGGAGCCTTCAATCTTCCATTCTCTCGCACCGGTCGTTACCCTTGGAGTTCCTCCTTCGGGCGCGGGTTCCCAGTGCTTGTCCGTCAGGACAAAATAGTAGACGAAAACAGTGCCTTCGACTTCAGGGCTGGTCGGCGTCGGATGGAAGCGCAGGGAGGAATCTATCACGCCCAATAGGTCAACAAAATTCTCATCAATCTTTAGGCGGTCCTCATCTGTCCGTACGTGTGTTCCCGGATGGCGCTCGGTGGTGACTTGAATGAGATTATCAGTCGGAGGAATTCCTGGTAACTCGAATAACACAGCCGCCTTCTGCCAGCCGTCATCAGTCAGGAGAGCGCCGTCGTTAATCATTCTCAGATATTGATCAAGGACTTGTCCGGGCGAAACCGCTTGAGCCTGCACGTTGACGGCAGAAAGTGTTGCCAAAACCGCGAAAACGAGGGTCGTCAGTCGCCATTTCATACTCAAAACTTCCGGCTGTGCTCTTTGGCCCAGCGTTCGACGACAACTTTCTTGTCAGTGTAGAACTCGATCGCGTCGCGCCCTTGTCCGTGCAGGTCGCCGAAAAAACTGTTCTTCCATCCGCTGAAGGGAAAATAGGCCATGGGGGCGGCGACGCCGATGTTGATGCCGATGTTGCCCGCAGGCGCTTCGTAACGAAAACGGCGAGCGGCCGAACCGCTGGAGGTAAACAGAGACGCCTGGTTGCCGTAGGCGCTGCGTTCGAGGAACGCCAGAGCATCGTCCAAGTCTTTGGCGTGAACGAGACTAAGAACAGGGCCGAAGATTTCGGTATCGGTGATATCGCTGGATGCGGGAACATCGTCGAGAATCGTGGGCTTCACGAAGTTACCGGACTCATATTTAGGAATCTTCGAGTTGCGTCCGTCGAGCAAGACTTTCGCACCCTGTTTTTCACCGAGGCCGATCAATGATTCGACCCGTTCTTTGCTCTGCGGCGTAATCACGGGCCCCATCTGCACGTCTTTATCGAGACCGTTGCCGACTTTCAGTTTCGAAGCCGCGTCGGCAATGGAATCGCGGAAGGTCTTCTGCGCTTCGCCGACGGTGACCGCGACCGACACAGCGAGACAACGCTGCCCCGCGCAGCCAAAAGCGCTGTCGCTGATGATCTGCGTGGCCATCGACATATCTGCGTCGGGGAGAACGATGACGTGGTTCTTCGCTCCTCCCTGGCACTGGCAGCGCTTCCCTTGCTCGCCGGAGCGACCGTAGATGTAGCGTGCAACGGGAGTCGATCCAACGAAGCTGATGGCGCGAACTTTCGGATGGTCGATCAGCGCGTCCACCACCGCCTTGCTTCCATTGACCAGGCTGACAACGCCTTTGGGCAATCCGGTTTTTTCGAGAAGTTCATACACGTAGCGCATGGTAAGCGGGACACGCTCGCTCGGTTTGAGGATGAAGGTATTTCCCGTAGCGATAGCGTAGGGCAGATACCAGAAAGCGATCATGCCGGGAAAGTTAAAAGGCACAATCGCTGCGGTGACCCCGATGGGCTGGCGAATCATCATCTCGTCGATGCCGCGCGCGACGTCTTCGAGGTTGTAACCTTGCATCATCATCGGAATGCCGCAGGCGACCTCCACGTTTTCAATCGCCCTGCGCATCTCGGCTTTGGCTTCGGTGAAGGTCTTGCCGTTTTCCATGGTGATGATGCGGGCGATATCGTCGATATGCTCTTCGAGCAGCATCTTCAGCTTGAACAACGGCTGGATGCGGTCTTCGGGCGGAGTGCGCCGCCATTCTGGGAAGGCTGCCGCTGCGGCTTCTACGGCGGTGTTGACTTCAGCAGCGTCGGCGAGTGGGACGCTAGCCAGAACTTCTCCAGTCGCCGGATTAACGACGTCACGCCATTCGGTGACCTGCGAGTCGGTCCACTGGCCATTGATGTAGTTCGTGAGCTTGGTGATTGGTGGAGCTGCCACAGTCATAATGTTGCCTCAGCTATCGCGAAAAATGTCGTGCTCGGGAAATCGTGCCCAACCTGAGAATCTTCCGGACAACTTAATCAATGATACAGCTTTACAGGGATCCTTCGACTGCGGTTGGGCTTCGCGCCTGAAGCGCGAAGTCCAATCCTCGCTCAGGATGACAAGTCTGCTATGCCATCTTCGGTATTGCGTCTTTCTTGTAGGAGACTGCGGCCAGCGCGGACTCCAACACCGCTATGCCCTCGTCCATTTGGGCATCGGTCGCGACTAGAGGGACAAGGACCCGTATCACGTTGGAGTAAGAACCTGCTGTGATCGTGATAAGCCCGTGCTCGTAACAATACTGTGTGATCTTTTTTGTTTTCTCGGTTGCCGGAGTCTTAGTCTCCTGCGATTGCACCAGTTCAATCGCTTGCATGCCACCTAAGCCGCGTACGTCGCCGATGATTGGAAAACGATATTGCCATTCGCGGGCGCGGGTCTGGAAGCGGTCGCCGAGTTCGTTCGCGCGCTCCAGCAAGCTCTTGCCCTCGAACAAATCCAGCACTGCCAGAGCTGCGGCACAAGACAGTGGGTTTCCGGCAAACGTTCCGCCAAGACCGCCTGGACCTGGCGCGTCCATGATTTCGGCTCGGCCAGTAACCGCCGCGATCGGCAAGCCGCCGCCCAGGGACTTTGCGGTGACGAGAAGATCCGGTTCGATGCCGTAACGCTCGCTGGCGAAGAGCGCACCGGTGCGGCCGAAGCCGGACTGGACTTCATCCGCGATAAAGAGGATGCCATGTTTGTGGCAGAGATCGATCAGAACGTGAAAATAGTCGGGTGGCGGCGCGATGAAACCGCCTTCACCGAGGACTGGCTCGGCAATCACGGCGGCAACTTCTTCGTTGGCGACTACGCGTTTGAACGTATCTTCGAGGTGGCGTGCGCAAAAAAGATCGCACGACGGATATTTCAAGTTGTACGAGCAGCGATAGCAATAGGCGAACGGGACGCGATACACCTCACTCGGGAAGGGAGCGAATCCGGCTTTGTAAGGATGCGTCTTGCTGGTGAGAGCGAGCGTCATCATTGTGCGGCCGTGGAAGGCGTCTTCGAAAACGATGATGCCGGGGCGCTTGGTGTGGGCGCGTGCAATCTTCACGGCGTTCTCAACGGCTTCGGCGCCGCTGTTCAGGAAGATGGTCTTCTTCGCGAATTTTCCTGGAGTCACTTCGTTCATGCGCTCGGCGAGGCGGATATAGCTCTCGTAGGGCGTGACTTGCACACAGGTGTGAAGAAAGTGATCGATCTGATCTTTCACGGCTTCAACTACAGCCTGCTGACGATGACCAACGTTGAGGCAGCCGATGCCGCCGGCGAAGTCGAGGTAGCGGTTGCCGTCAACGTCTTCGACCCAGGCATCTTCGGCTTTGGCAACGTAAATCGGCGTGCCGTGAGAAAGGCCGCGGGGCACGGCTTTGGCACGGCGCTCGGAGAGGGCGCGCGATTTCGGACCAGGGATTGCGGTGCGAAGATGAATGGTAGACATCGTCAATTTCTCGTGAGAACTCCCTGACTCCACCGGGGGCTTTCTTGATGGGTAGAGCTCCTTCGACTGCGGTTGGCCTTCGCTGTTCGCGAAGACCAATCCTCGCTCAGGCTGACAGCATGTTTGAGACTTTCCTTCATCAGTACCAGCCGATCGGTGCTTCGTTCAGGTTGATATAGACCTGCTTCGTTTCCAAATATTCTTCTATGCCCCAGGGGCCGAGTTCGCGGCCGAAGCCGGATTGTTTGTAGCCTCCCCAAGGGGCTTCGACGTAGGTTGGCTGCATGTGGTTGACCCAGACGACTCCGGCGCGCAGAGCTTTCACGGCGCGCATGGCTTTGAAAATGTCGCGGGTCCAGACTGCGGCGGCGAGGCCGTAGGGAGAATCGTTGGCAATCTTAAGCGCGTCTTTCTCGTCTTCGAATGGAATCACTGCTGCGACGGGACCGAAGATTTCTTCGCGGGCGATGCGGGCGCTGTTGTTCACGTCATAGAAGATGGTGGGCTGGACGTAATAGCCTTTGGCAAATTTTTCGGGACGCCCGCCGCCGGAGGCGAGTTTCGCTTCTTTCTTACCTATTTCGAGATAGGATTTCACGCGGTCGTATTGCTCTTTGCTGACCAGCGGGCCCATCTTGGTTTCGCGGTCGAGCGGAGGACCGAGTTTGATTTTTTTTGCTTTCTCGGTCATGGCATCGACGAAGTTTTTATAAATCGATTTCTGAACCAGAATACGGCTGCCCGCAGAGCAAACTTCGCCCTGATTGATGAAGACGCCGAACAAAGCGCCGTCGATGGCGGCTTCGAAATCAGCGTCGGCGAAAAAGATGTTCGGAGACTTGCCGCCGAGTTCGAGGGTCACTCGTTTTACTGTGTCGGCGGCTTGTTTGACGATGATCTTGCCCACGGCGGCGCTACCGGTGAAAGCGATCTTATTGACGTCCGGATGCTGAACGAGCGGAGCGCCACAGGATTCGCCGAAGCCAGTGACGATGTTGACCACGCCCGGCGGAAGGCCGCAGTCGGCGAAATGTTTGGCCAGTTCGAGCGCGGTCAGTGGCGTTTGCTCAGCGGGCTTGAGGATGCAAGAGCAACCGGCGGCCAGGGCCGGTGCGAGTTTCCAGGCCGCCATCAATAACGGATAGTTCCAGGGAATGATTTGTCCGGCGACGCCGACGGGTTCCTTAAGCGTGAGGCTCATGGCGTTGTCGGGGACCGGATTGACATAGCCGACGACCTTGGTGGCGAGGCCGCCGTAGTATTCGAAGCAGGTGGCTACGTCGTTGATGTCAAATTCAGCCTCAACGATGGGCTTGCCGGTGTTGCGGCATTCGAGTTCCGCGAGTGCGGGCACATTGGCGCGGACTTTTTCAGCGAGGCGGAACAGGACGCGGCCACGCTCTTGCGCGGTGCTGGTGGACCACGGGCCTTCTTCGAAAGCTGCTTTGGCAGCGGCGACAGCACGGTTCACGTCGTCGGGTCCTGCGTCGGAAACTTGGGCGATGACTTCTTCCGTGGAGGGATCGTAGACGGGAAAGGTTTTCGCGGACTTGCTCGCGATCCATTCGCCGTTGATGAACATCTGGTAGGTTTTCACGTCAGTTTTGACTCCGCCGGGCATACTTTACTGACCTCCTGCTCACTTCAGGGCGTCAAAACCCTAGAGTGTTGTATTTAAAGCGGCACGATTACGGTCGCGCCGTTCACAATTTTTGTCGTTGCTTTGCGACGGCCATAGACGAAGAAGAAAAATGCGGCCAGGCCGACGAAAAATAATGTGCCACCGAACATCCACAATTCATACTGCCAGATCGACGTGATCTGCTGTGCGGGAAAAAATGCGAGAGCGATGCCGAGAATGGTGGTCAGGACTCCGCTCAGTCCCGCGAGAAACAGCGTGACACGGCTGTATTGGCCTTTGGGCACTGACTCCGTCAATGCAAACTTCACCAAGGCGCCGAACATATACACGAAGGGAACCAGTTGCAGCACGACCGCCAGGGAGAGCAGCTTCTGAAATGTTTCCTGAACTCCTGCGCCGGTGAAATTCAGAATCACCAGAATAGCTGAGACGATGCCTTGCACAATCAGCGCTGCGTAGGGCGTGGCGTAGCGCGGATGTACTTTGCCGAGCCAGGATGGCATGTAGGAATCGAGCCCGGCGACGAAGGGAATGCGGGAGCAGCCGCCGATCCAGGCCGAACCGATGCCGGCGATGGCGAGGCTGAGCATGAGGGCGAAGGGGACGCTGATCCAATTCACGCCGACCCGGGCAGCCATTCCCGTCACTGCCTGCGTTACACCTTGCAACACGTTGACGTTCGTGCCGACTGCAATCAGTAGCGTGAGCGTCGCGGCGATGTAGAGAGTGCCGGATAACAGGCCTCCCCAGGCGACGGCTCCAGGAAGAGTGCGGCGGGAATCCTGAATTTCGTCGCCCATCACGGAAGCGAGTTCAAGGCCCACCAGGCCGAAGCAGATCACACCGAAAGAATTGAGAACGAAGCGCGGGTTGGCAGGAATTTTGAAATCGGCCGCGGTGATGCCAGTGCCGAAGCGCGACCAGATGACGATGCCAAGGCCGATTAACACCGCAGCGGCGATGAAGGTTCCGATGGCGCCGACGTTGTTGATCCACTTTCCGACGCCGAGGCCGAGGATGTTGAGCAGGGTGAGCAGTGCGAGCAATGCCAGAGAAACGGAAGCGGCGAAGATCTTGTTGTCGGGAAGACCCTGATGGCCAGGACCGAGCACGTACACCGATACGCCGACGAAATAGAGCATGACCGTCGGCACATAGAGCATGTTATTGGTCCAGTAGCACCAGCCGGAGAGGAATCCGTGGAAGTCGCCGAAGACTTCCTTGGCCCATAGATAGACGCCGCCTTCGCCGGGATAGCGGTGCGCGAGTTCGATGACGGCGATGCCTTGAGGCCAGAAGAATAGAAGTAGAGAGATGATCCAGAGCCAGATGGTTACGCCGCCGTTGGCGGCAATGGAGGGGACGACGTTGAGGTTGAAAACGGCTACGACGAAGAGCAGGACTAGATCGCGGCGCCCGAGGGCGCGGATCAGTTTGGTGGGTGCGGGTTGGATGGTAGTGGACAAAGCTCCTCAGAGCACTAGCGAGCTGCGCTCGGCCGGACAGCAGGGGGCGGCTGTCCCCAAATAGAACTCTTTGCGCTGGCAGGGCGGGCGGGGCGCCCGCCCCACACACTTGCAAAATCCCTAGTGCGCTACTGCGACTGGAGCGGCGCGCTCTTGCTGCGCTTTCGCCAGCGAGGCGGCGATGTCGTTGAACGCCGCCAGATGCTTGTCGATGTCGGCCTCGGTATGCTGGACGGAGATGGTCCACTGCTCGTCCCACCAGTAAGGCTGGGCCATCACGCCGCGGTTGACCATGCCGAACCAGTAGTGGCGCCAGAGATCGACGTCGATCGCTTCCCAATCGCGGTAGTTGCGAATTTCTTTTGGATACAACATCAATGCACCGTTGGCTCCGGCCTGCGCGATGTAGGCTTGCAGGCCCACTTTCGCGATCGTGGCGCGATAGCCGTCTGCCAATTTCTTGCCGAGCTTGTCGACTTTGGCGTAGTTCTCGCGAGTCAGCACTTCACGGAAGGTCGCCAAGCCCGCAGCCATGGAAACTGGATTCGTGTTGTAGGTGCCGCCGTGGAAAACTTTGTGCTGGCTGATGAGGTCCATCACGGAAGGGTGCGCGCCGAAAGCGGCGAGAGGCAAGCCTCCGCCGATGGACTTGGCCAGGCAAATCATGTCGGGCATGACATTGAAGTATTCGCTGGCGCCGCCCCAGCCAAGTTTTGCGCCGGTTTTCACTTCATCGAAAATCAGGAGCGCGCCATTTTTTGTGGCGATTTCCCGCAAACTCTTCAGGAACCCGGGTTGCGGCATGCAGAGGCCGACGTTCATGAGGATTGGCTCGAGAATGATCGCCGCAATTTGACCGGGATTTTCTTTGAAGCGTCGCTCGACGGTGGCAAGGTCGTTGAACGTGGCGATAACCACGTTGGCGATGGCGGATTTCGGCACGCCCAGACCGCCGGTCACCGCTGTGGGATTGTGGATATCGCCATAGTCGGGAGCGTGCGGTTTCACGCTAACCAGAGCGCTGTCATGCAGGCCGTGGTAGGCGCCTTCAAACTTGACGATCTTGTCGCGACCGGTGGCTGCACGCGCGAGACGGATCGAATGCATGGTGGCTTCCGTACCGCTGTTGCCGAAGCGGCACATTTCGAACGGGAAGCGGTCGCAGATTTCTTCGGCGAGTTCCCATTCCATGTCGTGAGGCATGCCGAACATGGTGCCGGTGGAGAGCCGTTTCTCGACGGCCTTCATCACGGCGGGATGGCAGTGTCCAGCCATGAGCGCCCCGAAAGTCAGGTTGTGATCGATATATTCGTTGCCATCGAGATCGCGGAACTTGCTGCCGCTGGCCTCTTTTACGAAGATGGGCCAGGGGTCGTAGGCGCGATAATTGCTAGCGACTCCCAAGGGAATGCGTTTGAGATTCTTCTTGTGGGCTTCGGCGGATTTAGGCGTGCGCCGCTCGAAGGTGGCGAGTTCTTTCTGCAGATCGGGATACATCGAATTGCTCCGGTTTTGGCTCAAGCCAGCGGCGCTTTCGGAACGGGCCCGCGGGCTATTAGATTGAGGGCGGCAACGCCGCCCAGGTGTTAACTAATACTCTACTCTTTATGCTGCGAAGGTTACCGCGGAACAAAACACCAGGTTCCGACATTGCGCTCGCCTTCGCCGCTTCGGTCGGAATGACAAAGTTATGACGGTTGCGATTCGCACAAAATATGCTTAGCACAAAGTTCTCTTCGCAGAAACTTAGGCATACTTCCATCGGCACAGTTCTGTCGCCCCAGTTCTAGAAATAAAACTTCAGCGCAAACTGTACTTCCCGCGGATCTCGCGCCTGTAAAACCTGGCCAAAGGTCGAGTTGCTGAAATTTCCATCTGGATTATCGAACTGCGTCTTGTTGAACAGGTTGAAAATGTCGGCCCGGAACTGGAAATATTTCGCCTCGGAAAGTGCAATTCTTTTTGAGAAGGTAACATCCCACTGATTCTGGCCGGGACCACAACAGACCGAGCGCGGGGTGGTCGCGAACGTCCCTAGCGTGGGATCGGTAAACTTCGTTTGGTCGGCATTCAAATAATAATGTCCGGATACCGGCCCGTAATTGTAGGTGTTATAAGTCTGGACGACCTTGGGATCGACAATCTGCAAAGGTCCACTCAACTGCGGTGCGCCTGCACCCAGGAAGAACAAGCTGCTGATCAGTTCGTTGTCGTCCTGGGTCTGGATGCGGATGGGGAAGCCACTCTGGAACTGGATGATTCCCGACATGGACCAATCATCCAGAACTTTGCCTTTCAGTCCGCTATATCTTCGGACTGGAAGATCCCAGTAATAGTTAACGACAAAACGCTGCGCCGAATTAAACAGAGACAAAGCGCGACTGGCTTTGTAATCGAAAGGATTGACGGTCTCTTCAAAGCTGGAGGCCCAGTCCAGTGATTTGCTGAAGGTATAGGCGGCTTGCAGTTGAAGTCCGTGCGAAAAGCGCTTTTCCAAGCTGGCCTGAAATGAATTGTATGCGGAGGCGGCGATGGTGTCTTCGGCAAAGATGTTGGTGAAGACGGGCACGCCATCAGCGGGACAACCGTTGCCGGGACCGCCGGTCAGGGGATTGCAGTTTGGCGAGGAATAGGGACGCAGTCCTACGAAGTTAAGCGTTTGTCCCGCCGCCTGAATCGTGCCGCCGGTGGGCAGATGGAATCCGTTGGGCAGCAGCGCGCCATTGGACGCGGGAAGCGTAACGGTGAATTGATTGTCTTCCAGGAATGGGCCACAACTTCCTGCCGAACCGTAGGAAGAGACACTGCTGGGATCGCTGTTGGCAAGTGCGATGATGTCGAGACAGGTCTGCGGATTCGCCGCATTAATGTCATGCGAAGCCAGCAGGCGATGTCCCTGCGATCCGACATACCCCAGTTGCAATACCACATTTCGAGCCAGTTCCCGTTCAATATTGAAGTTGTACTGGGCCGAATATTGGGTGCGCATGTGGGGCTGGAAATCGCCGTAGAGCAGCATCGGGCGGAACGAAGCCCAGTCCTGCGGAGTTCCGGGCTTGGGGCTGAGAATACCGTTAAAAGGATTGGGACTGAGATTGCCGGCTTGCGAGATGAACGGGGTGTTGAGGAAAGTCGCGGGCACGTAGGTGCTGCCACCAAACGGAGGCTCGGCGCCAAACTGTTCCAGCACCAATTGCTCCATGGGGTTGTAGAACAAGCCCCATCCACCGCGGAAAGTGGTCTTGGAGTTCGGGCTGTAGGCAAGACCGATGCGCGGGGCAAACGCTTTGTAGTAAGTCTGGGTAAGACCGGCAGGAACCCCGGTGTCTCCAGGCACCACCAGTCCGGTGGGCTGCACGCCGGCAGAGGCGCAGTCAGTACCCCCCAGGCTGGCCTGCTCCGTGGTCGTTAAAACACACGGATACACCGTCGAGTTCTGGCCAGGGCGGAAAGTTTGAACGTGATGCAGAGCATCCGCTAAAGGTGTATCCAACTCCCAACGAAGACCGTAGTTCAGAGTCAGGGACGGTTTGATTTTCCAGCTATCCTGGGCAAAAAGATAAACGCCGGTATTGCGTACATTTTCCCGCTGCGCAGAGCCTTGAGTGTAGCTGTCATCCAGTCCCAACAGGTAGCCCGGGTAATTATCGTTGTAAAGAACCGAGTTTTCAGTCGTACTGTTGAAAGTGAATTGGCCGCTGACGTTATAGTAGAGCGTCTGATCGAAGCGCGAACGGCGGATGTCCGCGCCAAACTTCATGGTGTGATTGGATTTCACCCACGTCAGACTGTCACTCCACATGAACGAATTGCCCACCTGCGGCAGTTCGCCTTCCCATCCATTGCCGATGGCAAATCCGCCGGACACGTTAATGAAAGGAACACCGGTGTGATTGGCGGGGAGACCTGTCGTGATGCCGTATTGAGGACTGGTGCCAAACACGCCCTGGATGGATGATGAGCCGCTGTTGGAATCGGATACGCCGTTGAAGCAAACCGCCTGCGCCGCAGGAGAAACGCAGGAGCTCTGCACCGTATTGGTGCTCTGCGGATGCTGGAAGGTCAATTGGCCTTCGCGCATGTAAGTGAAGCGGAATTCGTTAATAAGAGAATTTGTAATCGTCCAGGTGTGGCTGGGATTGAACTGCTGATAACGGGAACCGACGTTGGCCCCGAAGCCGGGAATGTTCGCGCCGGAAGCCTGGAAGTTGTAGAAGGGCTGAAAATTCGAATCGTTGGTGAAGTAGTAGTAGAAGCTGAAATTCTGCCGGGAATTGATGTGATGGTCGAATCGCAGTGTGAACTGGTTCTGCTTATCGGCGCTGACCGGAACGGCCTGGTAGTTAATGCCGTCGGGGCTATTGGCGGCCGGAACGAACCGAAGCATATCGATTGCAACCGGATCCTGACACGCGGTTGGGATGGTCGCGTTTCCGTTCGCGTCGGTAGGAAAAATGTCGCCCCAGTTCGACCCGGCTGCGGGCGTCTGTCCGCCCGCGGCGGCGATGGCGGAAGAGCAGCCCGGCCTGCCGTTTAGAGCGTCGGCCGTGAACTGGTCCGTGATCGAGCCCCCCAGGGAGTTGCCGGGCCCCACATTAAAAACTCCCGACCTCTCCTGTGGATTTGGGACAGCCACGGTCTGCCCGGAAATTCCCTGCCGAACCCGGCGTCCTTCATAAGACACAAAGAAAAAGGTGCGATCTCTAATGATCGGCCCGCCGAAAGTTCCGCCGAACTGATTCTGATTTTCCTGCGGCTTGACGGTGTTGAAGTACCCCTGAGCATTCAAGACGGTATTGCGGAAATACTCGTAGAGATTGCCGTGCCACTGATTCGTACCCGATTTCGTAATGACGTTGACCACCGCCCCGGAGTTACGGCCGTATTCGGCGTCGAAGGTGTTGCTGATCACGCGAAATTCATCAATCGCGTCGGGCGTGGGCTGAATGGTCGGCAGGTTCACGAACTGGTCGTTGGCGTCACCCCCGTTGACGCTGAAATTGTTAGCGCGACTACGGCCGCCATTGACGGAGACCGCTCCGGCATTGTCACTGCCATAGAAAGTGCCACCACTGGAGCCGAGTTGCGATTGCACTCCGGGCTGTAGCTGCAAGAATTGATAAGTATCGCGCGCGTTGAGCGGTAGTTCGTTCACCGAGCGGTTGTTGACGACGGCTCCGAGCTGTGTGCTGCTGGTGTCGACCAGGGGAGCTTCGGCAGTGACATCGACGACCTCTTGGTTCTGACCCACCTGCATCGTCATGTTCAGAGTGATGACCTGATTGACGTCGAGTACGATACTGTGGCGAACGCTGTTCTTGAATCCCTTCAAGTCGAAGCTGAGAGCGTAAGTACCTACGGGGAGATCTGGAAAGACAAAGTCACCACTGTCGTTGCTGAGTGCATTGTGACTGACCCCGGTGGCTTCATTGGTGGCCGTGACTTTCACTTCCGACAAAACCGCGCCGGTGGGGTCGGCGATCCGTCCAAGAATGCGGCCCCCGGTGCCTTGGGCCAGGAGTAACGTCGGGAGTGACAGGCAGACGACAAGAGTCAGGCACGCGGTTCCGAGTTGTGCGGTACACAGGCGTAGCTTCGACGAGCGGGTTGGCAGCGGCGAGGGCATGGGGGTCTCCGAACATCTTCGAGAGTTTGATTTTTAGTTTGAAAGCGACTGCTTGTATCCAGCCACAACCTTGCTATAATCCCGCAAGGTTAGAGAAGGGACGCGGGGACTGTCAAGGAGAAAAAAACGCGTCCTTCTCATAGAAATTTCTAATCCTACTCTTTAATCCAACTTGTTCGCATGCAGACTCACATGTCAGAACCTTACTTGAAGATCGGCGACGTGGCCCGCAAGGTTGGGGTTTCGCCGTCTGTGATCCGCTCATGGGAAAGCTTGGGCTTGGCGCGTCCGCGGCGCACGGCTAGCAAGTACCGGCTATATACACTGGACGATGTAAAGCTGCTGAAGCGGGCGCGTTTTTTGCGCAAGGTGCGCGGGTTAAACGCGGCGGCGATTGTGCAATTGCTGAAGCATGAGGGTAAAGCGCGTCCGGCGGCGGACGGGAATGCGGGTGCCATTGGCGGGCACCTGCGGCAGTTGCGCACGCGGCGGCGGCTCTCCCTGGCGCAGGTGGCGCAGGCGGTGGGCATTTCCGTGGGATTTTTGAGCGCGTTGGAACGTTCTCAGATGAGCGGATCAGTGGGAACGCTGCGCAAACTGGCGCGATTTTACAAAACAAACATCCTGGATTTCTTTGAAGCCAGCGGAGCGAGCAGTCGCCGTGTACGTCCGGCGGAACGCAAGGTGCTGCAAGCCGGTGCAGGTGTGCGCATGGAACTGCTGGCCTGGGGCAATACGGTGATGGAGCCGCATTTGTTTCGCATCGCGCCGGAAGCTGGTAGCGGAGATTCCTATACTCACGAAGGCGAAGAGTTCATTTACGTATTGCGCGGAGATCTTCAGATTGCGGTGGAGGGGGAGGAATATCGTTTGAAACCTGGCGACAGTTTTTATTTTGAAAGTGCGACGCCGCATCGCTGGAAGAACCCGGGGCGCCGAGAGACTTGGGTTCTATGGATCAACACTCCGCCAACGTTTTGATAGAGGCGGATTGATGACCCAACGGCGAAGTTTTGGAGGGCACATGAACTGGCAACGCCTGATCGGCTTGTTGCCGTTACTGGCATTGATAGGATGCGTGGGATCTTGTTCCAAAAGCCGGCCCACGCTCAACCTGCTGGTGTGGGAAGGTTATGCCGATCCCTCGTTCATTCAGACTTTCGAGGAACAGAACCATTGCAAGGTCTCGGCGTCGTATATGGGATCGAGCGATGAACTGGTAGCCAAGCTGCGCGGCGGCAGCGCGGGGAATTACGACGTGATTTCGCCATCAAGCGATGTAGCGACGTCGATCGCGACATCAAGTTTGGCAGCGCCGCTCGACCTTGCCAAGATTCCCAGCTACAGCCAGCTCTCTCCTCAACTCACCTCCCTTCCACTGGTACGCGTGAATGGACAGATATTCGGAGTGCCGTTCATGTGGGGACCAGATCCCATCATTTATGACACAACGGTCTTCGCACAGCCTCCGGACTCGTGGAACGTAATGTGGGATCCGAAATACAAGGGGAAAGTTTCGGTGTGGGACGATCTGTCGACGGTCTACATGGCGGCCCAGGTACTCGGATACGACCAGCCCGATCCCTCGCAACTTTACAACTTGAGCGACGCGCAACTGGAGGCGGTCAAGAAGAAGTTGCTGGAGTTGAAGCCGAACATCCGCAAAATGTGGGCGACGGGGGGAGAATTGACGAATCTGTTTGAAAGTCATGAAGTCGTGATCGCGATGGGATGGCCGCTCAACACCGCGGATCTAAAAAAAGCGAACTTTCCTGTAGGCGAAACCATTCCCCGAGAAAATACAACGGGCTGGATCGATCACCTGATGATCACGGCAGGGAGCGAGAATAAGGAACTGGCTCACGAATTTCTGGAGTATATGATCCAGGCCAAGATACAGAAATTGGTGACAGACAAGACGCACTATGTTCCGGCGAATCCGCAGGCGGCGCAGTTCATGACAGCAGACGAGGTAAAGACGTTGCATCTTGACGACGTGGGAAACTATCAGAAGCGGCTGTATTTCTGGCAGAACGTGCCCCGGCGCGCGAAATATACGGAGATTTGGAACGACGTGAAGGCTGCGCAATAACCCGGCGGACGATTTCGGATCGCGCCGGCTTCGAACAGACCCCGCATGGCATCCCCGATTACGAACGCTATCGCCGTGAACCCGAACACCGTATCGGCAACCTGCCCCGTACTGCTCAGCATTCGGAATGTGGCTAAAACATTCGGACGCAACCTGGTGTTGCGGAATATTTTGCTGGAAATTGCGGAAGGGGAATTTCTGACTATTCTCGGGGAAAGTGGGTCGGGAAAGACCACGCTGCTGCGGATTCTGGCCGGCTTTGAGACCGCAACCTCAGGCGAACTTTGGATGGGCAGCGAGAGACTCGACCGGGAGCCTCCTTACCGGCGGCGCGTGAATACCGTATTCCAATCGTATGCTTTGTTTCCTCACCTTACGGTCGAGGAGAACGTAGCGTACGGGTTGCGAGTGGCGAAGCGGCCTGGACCAGAGATTACAATGCGGGTCGCGGAGGTGCTGGACAAGGTAAAGATGACGGCCTACGCGAAAACGAAACCGTCGAAGATCAGCGGCGGGCAGCAGCAGCGGGTAGCACTGGCTCGCGCGCTGGTAAATCGTCCGCGGCTTCTGTTGCTGGACGAGCCGCTTTCGGCGCTGGATGCGAACTTGCGGCGGCAGATGCAGGTCGAGTTGAAATCCCTGCAGCGCGATGTGGGTATCGCATTCGTATTCGTGACGCACGATCAGGAAGAAGCCATGGTGATGTCGGACCGCATCGCACTGCTGCGTTCGGGCGAACTGGAGCAGGTAGCTACACCGCGCGAGATTTACAGCCGACCGGCGACTGCCTATGTCGCGCAGTTCATCGGGCACACGAATTTACTGAAGGGCGAGGTGCTAGGCGGCGTGGCACGCTGTGCGTCGCTGGCGTGGCCCACTTCCCTTCCCGATGGGCCCGCAGTTTTTTCTTTGCGGCCGGAGCATGTTCGGGTGGCGGCGACTGAAGTTCCGAGTGGTGCGAGTGGGGAAGCGGTCCGCGCTCGTGGTCGAGTTCTGCATCAGGCATTTCACGGGGCGACAGAGTTGATTCGGGTGGAATGTGCAGAAGGGTTGGTCTTAGTGGTGCGGACGGCCAGCGGTATGGGCCTGCATCACGAAGTGGAGATTGAGTTCTCGCCCTCCGATGCGGTCCCCGTGCGGGATTCCCCTGAAAGGTCCTGATGTTTTCCCGGGCTTACAAAATCGTTGTGACTATGCCGCCCCTGGTATGGGTGACGGTCTTTCTGCTGGTGCCGTATTCGCTGATGTTCTGCTACAGCTTCTGGTCTGTATCGCCGACGCAGTCCATCGTGCACTCGTGGAATCTCGAGAATTATAAAGAGTTGCTGCAGAAGACGGTTTACTGGCAGACACTGCTGCGCTCGATCTGGATCGCGACACGCGTGATGTTGTTTTCTCTGCTGCTGGGCTATCCGCTCGCATATTTTCTTTCGTTTTATGCGGGCAAGAGGAAAGACCTGCTGTATCAGATGGTGATTATTCCACTGTGGGTCAGTTATCTGGTGCGGGCGTACGCGTGGAAGACGATTCTCGGGTCCGGCGGCGTGCTCAATACGCTGCTGCAGTATGTGCATTTGACCCGGCATCCGCTCGAGTTCTTGCTCTATAGCCCGTTCGCCGTCGTACTGACACTTACGCACATCTACACCCCTTTCACGATCCTGCCGATCTATGCGGCGTTGGAGCATATTCCCCGCAACCTGGTCGAGGCCTCGCATGATCTCGGCGCCACGCCGGCGCAGACTTTCTGGAAAGTCATTTTTCCTCTTTCGATTCCCGGTGTGGTCGCCGGGGCCACGTTTGCATTCGTCTTGAGCCTGGGAGATTTCCTCGCCCCGCTGATGCTCGGCGGGCCGAGCGGGATCATGATTTCGAATATCGTGGTCAGCTTGTTTGGCGCGGCTTACAACTGGCCACTGGGCGCGGCGATTTCGCTGGGCATGCTGGTGATCGTAGTCAGCCTGCTGTTTCTTTCGGAGCGCCTAGAAAAGAAATGGAGTTTTTCGTGAGCGGCGAGGCTAGAGGAAATGCTCCCGGTTCGCGCTGGCTGCTGGTGCATGCGGCGGCGGTGTTTTCGTTTCTTTATCTGCCGATTGCAGTGCTCATTGTTTACTCGTTCAACGGTCAGGGGGTGGGCGGATTCCCACCTCGTCATCTCACTCTCGACTGGTATCGCATCTTGTTCGCGGACGGGGTGATTTGGGATTCAGTGCTGAACAGCCTGCAAGTGGCATTTGCGGCGATGGCGGCTGCCCTGGCATTCGGGTTGCCCGCAGCGCTGGCGTTGGACCGGACGCAGTTTCCCGGCAAGGCGTTGTTCCGCCGACTGGTGCTGCTGCCGCTGATTCTGCCCGGGATTATTACGGGACTTTCGCTGCTCATGTTATTCAACGTCGTGGGCGCCAAGCTGAGTTTGCTGACGATTATCCTGGGACACGGAACAGCTTTGATTTCGGTGGCTACCACCGAAGTTTTCGCGGGATTACAGAAACTCGATCGCGCGCAGGAAGAGGCGTCGCTCGACCTGGGAGCGAACTACTGGCAGACGTTCTGGCGCATCACGGTGCCGAATCTGAAGCTGTCCATCATTGGCGCGGCTCTGCTGATTTTCACTCTATCGATGGACGAGATTGCGGTTAGCTTTTTCCTGATCGGCCGTGACAACACACTGCCGCTGGAGATATGGGGACGCCTGCGGCGGGGAATCACGCCAGAGATCAATGCCGTGTCGAGCATCATCTTTGTGTTTTCGCTGGTAACGATTGTGGTGTGGTACCGCTTGCGCGTGCGGGGCGAGGGGAGCGGAGATACGGAAATTTTGCGCTGATCGATTCTGACGGCCAGGTCAAAAGCTCGAACCGCAAAGCTCGCGAAGGAAACTCCCAGGCTTAGAAACAATTAATCAAAGATTTCTTGGGTCATTCCGCTATCTAGTTCTTCCAAGTTCACGGCGTCTTTCATGGTGGTTTCATGACCCGCATAGTAAAGTGGTAACAGACAGTATTTCGGGAAGGATCCTTTTTGAGTTCAGGCATTCGCAACATTGCTATCATCGCGCACGTCGACCACGGCAAGACCACGCTGGTCGACGCCATGCTGCAACAGAGCGGCACCTTTCGCTCCAACGAACATCACGTCGAACGGGTAATGGACTCGAACGAACTGGAGCGGGAACGCGGCATCACCATCCTTGCCAAGAACACCGCGATTTTCTATCACGACGTGAAAATCAACATCGTGGACACGCCGGGCCACAGCGACTTCGGCGGCGAGGTCGAGCGCGCGCTCAAAATGGTGGACGGCGTCATGCTGCTGGTGGATGCCAGTGAAGGTCCGCTGCCCCAGACGCGCTACGTACTGAGCAAAGCGCTGGAAGCGCATCTGCCGCCCATCGTGGTCATCAACAAGATTGATCGCTCGGACGCGCGCCCGCAGGAAGTGCTCAACGAAATCTACGACCTGTTTATCGACCTCGACGCGAAGGAAGAGCAGATCGATTTTCCTGTTCTCTATACGAATGCGAAGACGGGCACCGCGACCACGGATATCAAGGGCGGCGGCGAAGACCTGCGGCCGCTGTTCGACGCGATTATTAAAACAATTCCTCCCCCCAAGGGCGATGCTTCGGGTCCGCTCCAAATTCTGGTTGCCAATCTGGACTACAGCGACTACTTGGGACGGCTGGCGATTGCACGCGTGTTCAACGGGAAGATGCATACCGGCGAGGAAGTCGCCATTGCCAGGCTCGACGGCACGCTACACAAGACCAAGATCACGAAGCTGTTTTCGTTCTCCGGTCTGAAGCGGACTGACATCACGGAAACAGAACTGGGCGACATTATTGCGGTTGCGGGCGTCGAAGGCATCACCATCGGCGAAACCATTACCGACGCCGAAAATCCCGCCCCCCTGCCGCATATTGCAATCGACGAACCTACGATTGCCATGCTCTTCACGGTCAACACATCGCCGTTCGCGGGAAAAGACGGCACCTACGTCACATCGCGCAATTTGCGGGAGCGGCTGCAAAAAGAGCTGCTGACCAATGTTTCCCTGCGGGTCGAGGACACCGGTACCACCGATTCGTTCAAAGTGCTGGGGCGCGGCGAACTGCAACTCTCCATTTTGATTGAGATGATGCGGCGCGAAGGCTACGAGCTCATGGTCGGGAAGCCGGAGATCGTCACCAAACGTATCGACGCCAAGCTGATGGAGCCGGTCGAGCATCTTACGGTGGACGTCCCGGAAAATTTTGTCGGCGTCGTGATGGAGCAACTGGGATCGCGCAAGGGCGAAGTCACCAACATGCACAATCACGGCTACGGGCGAGTGCGAGTCGAGTTTCGTGTGCCCAGCCGGGGCTTGATCGGGCTGCGCGGCCAGTTGCTTACTGACACGCGCGGAACCATCGTGATGAACGCGCTGTTTGACGGGTACACGGAGTGGCAGGGCGAGATTCCGCACCGCCTGACGGGTGCGCTCATCGCCGACCGCGGCGGAGTCTCGACCGCCTACGCTTTGTGGGGACTGCAGGAGCGCGGGGAACTTTTTGTCGGACCGGGCATTGAACTGTACGAAGGAATGATTATCGGAGAGAACGCGAAAGACACCGATCTCGACGTGAATGCAGTGCGGGAAAAGAAGCTGACGAATATGCGAGCTTCGACGGCGGATGAGGCGATCCGCCTGGTACCTTTTCGGCCGTTGAATCTGGAGCAGGCCATCGAATTCATCGCTGACGATGAGTTCGTGGAAATCACGCCCAAATCTCTGCGGCTGCGTAAGAAAACTCTGCAGTCGAACAAGCGCAAGAAAACTTCGTACGCCACAGTCGAAGAGTCGTGAAGCAGAAACGCAAGTCCGAGCGGAGAGCGGATGAAAGAGCTCCGCTGCGCATGTTTCTAGTCCCTTGCAGTTGCGGGACGACATTTGCCGTAGCGGAAAATTACGATCATCAAGGCACGGGCTGGAGTCGTTACTTGATATGTCCGGGTTGCGGAAAGAGACACGACCCCAAAAACCGACTGCTGCAGATGGGATTTCACGCTGAGGGATACTGGAGGGTGGACCAGTGTTAACTATCCCAGTCGCGGCCAAGCTATTCATTTCACAATCAATTTAACTGGCCGGTTTGGGAAAACCTGCTATACTGCTCGCCGCATTTGACTGTTCGCTAGCTGCGGTCCCGATTTTCAGGAAGGCCCTCCCGACCTGCCAAGTCCGCCGAAATGCTTGCACTTCCGACAGCTCAATGCAGAGGCAGACGCGTGAAGAATATTTTCGTAGGAAATTTGAGCTTTAACACAAACGAGGACGAACTCCGGACCCTATTTGAACCTTTCGGACAAGTGGACCGCGTGAGCATCATGACGGACCGTGACACTGGGCGTTCACGAGGCTTCGGCTTTGTGGAGATGACGAGTAACGAAGATGGAGACAAGGCAATCACGGCATTGAACGGCTCGTCAGTCGGCGGACGTACCATCAACGTCAACGAAGCGCGGCCCAAGACCGAGCGCACCGGCGGTGGTGGCGGAGGCGGTGGTGGCCGCGACCGCGGCGACCGTGGCGGACGCGGCGGCGGCGGCGGTGGCCGGCGCGATCGATATTAGCCAGGACTTTCCCCGGAAAATGTGACTGAACTTTTGAGTGGAAGATGATGGGCCTCAGGCCTCGTTCTGGCAGGGGGCACCCAGCTGCTATCGTGCGAGTACCCATCTGATGACATAGACCTCGACCGCAGCCCTGTTAAGACCCGGGACTACCTCTGCGACTCAAGGTCCGGCCCCCGAATCAAGGCGCAACGACGACGCCAGAGACGTTGCCAGCAACCTCCATGCACTTCCGGTTCCGGCTCAACGACCGACAACGAACGACCTACTTCCGTACCCTCGTTTGACGCTGCTCTCTATTAGTCTTTACACTCAAGATGAACGGCAGGTGAACGGCGCGCTCCGGGAGCCCGTTCAGGCCGGGATGTCGCGAGCTGAAAGGGTCAACGTGAGTCCCACAGAAACAGTCGATGCCACGAACGACACCAAGAAAGACGGCGTCAAACGCGAGATTTCGGTCGAAATACCGGCCGCCGAAGTCACTCGCGAGTTGGAAATTATTGTTCAGAAATATCAGAAAGTGGCACGGCTGCCAGGCTTTCGCACCGGACATGTGCCCGCCTCCATCATCAAGCAGCGTTTCAAGGAAGATCTGAAAAGTGACGTGGTCGAGGCCCTGGTCCCGCGCTATTTCCGCAAAGAGGCGGAAAAGCAAGGGATGGTCCCGGTTTCACAACCTCGCGTCACCGACCTTCACATTCATGACGGCGAGCCGCTGCGCTTCAAAGCCAGCTTCGAGATCCTGCCTGAGATCGTGGTCGAGGGTTACAAAGAACTGCGCGCAGACCATCCCGAGATCGTCGTTAACGACGAAGAAGTGGAAGCGGCGGTGAACAGCGTGCGCGAGCAGCACGCCACTTACACTTCGGTGGAAGGACGCCCCCTTGCCGAAGGCGACTTCGCGCAGGCCTCCATGGACGGCAAGCCGAAAGATGGGGACGACAAAGCTCAGCCCGTGCACATGGACGAAGTCCTGATCGAAATCGGCGGCAAGAACACAGTTCCGGAGTTCACCGAGAACCTGCGCGGCGCCAATGCCGGAGATGTGCGCGAGTTCGAAGTCAGCTATGCCGAGGATGTTGCCGACAAACGCCTCGCGGGCAAGACCTTCGTCTACAAAGTGAAGGTTCATGCCATCAAACAGAAGAGCCTTCCGGAACTGAATGACGAGTTCGCCAAGGAACTCGGCGAGTTCACCAGCCTCGATCAGGTACGTCAGCAGATTCGCGAGAACATGCAGGCGGAACGCAAGCACGAGGCCGAACGCGAAGCCAAAGACAAGCTGGTGGCCGAACTGGTCAAGCGTAACGACTTTGAGGTGCCGGAGTCGCTGGTCGATCGCCAGATCGATTTGCGGCTGGAACGCGGCCTACGCGCGCTGGCGGCACAAGGCATGAAGATGGAGGACCTGAAAAAAATGGATCTGCCGCGCTTGCGGGCAGGTCAACGCGATCAGGCGGTGCAGGATGTGAAGTCGTCGTTGTTACTGGAACGCGTCGCGGAGCTGGAAAACATCGAGGCCGGGGATGACGAATTAAATCACGAGATTGAAGCCCTGGCCAAACAGTCGAAACAGACTTCGGAGGCGGTCCGCGCTCGTTTGACACAGGATGGGGGCCTCGATAGAATCCGAAACAGAATCCGCAGCGAAAAGACCCTCGACTTTTTGTACCACCAGTCCGCCTAGTCACGCACTGACGATGCGGACCTCTTCGACCCTCCCCATGCAGTCTAAGCGTTGCGTTGGGGCGGAGTGTGGCAGGTGAATGTGAAGAACGATTCGTCAAAGAACGATCCTCAAATGATGCTGGTACCGATGGTCATCGAGCAGACCGGGCGGGGCGAACGCGCCTACGACATCTATTCCCGGCTGCTGCGCGACAACATTATTTTCATCGGCACCCCGATTGACGACAACATCGCCAACCTCGTAATCGCCCAAATGTTGTTTCTGGCCCAGGAAGATCCCGAGAAAGACATCCAGCTTTACATCAACTCTCCCGGCGGCTCCATCACCGCTGGCATGGCGATTTACGACACCATGCAATACGTAAAGAATGACGTCATGACCCTGTGCGTGGGACAAGCCGCCTCCATGGCCGCGTTACTATTGGCATCAGGGGAAGCGAAAAAGAGATTGGCGTTGCCTAATTCGCGGATTCTAATTCATCAGCCCTCGATGGGAGGACTGTCGGGACAAGCCACCGACATCGACATCCATGCGCGGGAGATCCTGCGTATGCGCGAGATTACAAACCAGTTACTCGCCAAGCACAGCGGGCAGAAGCTCGACAAAGTAGAGAAAGATGTGGAGCGCGACTTCATTATGAATGCGCAGCAGGCTAAGGAATACGGAATCATAGACGATATCATCTATAAGACAGTAAAAGCTGTATGATCTGCCTTCGCGCATGACGAGAAGTCGGCGATTGCGGACGGCGGAAGGGGCTGAGGAACGCAGGGCCATTCTTGCCGCATAAGTTTCAAGGAGTAGAGCCGAGTGAAAACCAAGTCGGGCTCCGACGAGATTCTACGCTGCTCGTTCTGCCACAAGTCGCAGGACGCCGTAGCCAAACTGATTTCCTCGCCCAGTGATTATCCCCGCGCCTATATTTGCGACGAGTGCGTGGCAGTCTGTAACTCGATTCTGGAAGATGACCGCACCACGACTCCTCAGGCCGCCACACCCAACCAACTGCCCAAGCCCCAGGAAGTCAAAACCTTCCTCGACGAATACGTAATCGGGCAGGAGCAGACCAAGAAAAAACTGGCGGTCGCAGTCTACAACCACTACAAGCGCATCTTCATGAACCGGCAAAAAGCCGGCGACGGCGTCGAACTCAGCAAGTCGAACATCATGCTGATCGGCCCGACCGGAACTGGCAAGACCCTCCTGGCGCAGACTCTGGCTCGCATGCTGGACGTGCCTTTCGCTATCGTCGATGCCACCACCCTCACCGAAGCCGGCTACGTTGGCGAAGACGTCGAGAACATCATCCTCAAGCTGCTGCAGGCGGCGGACGGCGATGTGAGCCGCACCCAGACCGGCATCATTTACATCGATGAAGTCGATAAGATCGGCCGCAAGGACGAAAACCCTTCGATCACCCGCGACGTTTCCGGCGAAGGAGTGCAGCAAGCGCTCCTGAAGATTCTAGAAGGCACCATCGCCAACGTTCCTCCGCAGGGTGGGCGCAAGCATCCCCACCAGGAATTCACTCCAGTCGATACCACGAATATCCTCTTCATCTGCGGCGGAGCCTTCGTCGGCCTCGACAAGATCATCTCCCGCAGGATTGGCAAGAAGTCTCTTGGCTTCCGAGGCGGCGAAGATGCGGACAAGGACGATGCCGGCAGCTCAAAAAAGCGCACGCAGGAATTGTTGACCGAAATCCAACCCGAAGACCTAATCAAGTTTGGGCTGATTCCAGAGTTTGTGGGCCGGTTGCCGGTTGTGGGAATGCTGGAAGATCTCGACGAGTTTGCACTGATCGAAATCCTGACCCGGCCGAAAAACGCTATCGTCAAGCAATACCAGCGTCTGTTTGAGTTCGAAAACGTACGCCTGAAGTTCAACGAGGAGGCTCTGCGGGCGATCGCTCGCCAAGCCATGGCACGCAAGGTAGGAGCGCGCGGCTTGCGCATGATTCTGGAAGAGCTCATGCTTGACTTGATGTTTAACCTGCCCAGCCAGAAGAAAGTAAAGGAGTTCGAGGTCACGCGGGAGATGGTGGAAAAGCGCAGCGCCTCGTTTGCCACGGTGATGGAAAAAGCAGGATAGTATCCGTCGTTCGTCGTTGGTCGTTGGCCCAGGGCAAATTGACTTTACCAGCGACCAGCGACCAAAGACCAAAGACCGACGACCAACGACGAAACGCGGTAGAATCTATAAAGTTCCTTTTGGCAGTCATCTCAGGGAGACTCAGTGACCACATCCAAGGAAAAGTTCGAATCCAAGAAGTTGCCCATGATGCCCATCCGGGACGTGGTCATCTTCCCCTTCATGATGACGCCCTTCGTGGTCGGCCGCGAGTCGAGCGTCCGTGCCCTGGAAGAAGCGCTGGCTGCGGACAAGAAGATTTTCCTGGCCACCCAGCACGATGCCTCTATCGATGAACCCAAGGCCAACGAGATCTACCAGGTAGGTACGATCGTCAATATCGTGCAGAGCCTGAAGCTGCCCGACGGCAACATTAAAGTTCTGGTGGAAGGCGTCGAGCGCGGCAAGATTCTGCAGGTCGTCGACACTGACGGCTTCATGCAGGCCACGGTTCGTGTCGCCCGCTACGCGACGGAAGGCAATCAGGCCCTCGAGGCCGGCATGCAGAGGGTGACAACGCTGTTTGAGCAGTATGTAAAGCTCTGCCAGGCACTCAACTACGAGACCATGATTTCGGCCGTGCGCATGGAAGATCCGGCCAAGCTGACCGACGTGATCTCCGCCAACCTGCAACTGTCGATCGAGGAAAAGCAGGAACTGCTGGAGATTTTCGATCCCGCCGAGCGCCTCACTCGCATTGCCGACGTGCTCGATATCGAGATTGAAAAGCTGAACGTGGACCGCACGATCCAGTCGCGCGTAAAGCGGCAGATGGAGAAGGCGCAGAAAGAGTATTACCTCAACGAAAAGATTAAGGCCATCCAGAAAGAGCTGGGCCGCGGCGAGAAAAGCGAGTTCGACGAACTGAAGAAGAAAATCGAATCCGCTGGGATGCCGAAGGACGTAAAAGACAAGGCCCTGCAGGAATTGAAAAAACTGGAAGCCATGCCGCCCATGTCGGCCGAATCCACGGTTTCGCGCAACTATCTCGACTGGCTTCTGGCCGTGCCCTGGAAGAAGCGCTCCAAGGAAATCCGAAATATCTCCCGCGCAGAAAAAGTTCTGAACGAAGACCACTACGGTCTGGAAAAAATTAAGGAACGCATCCTCGAATTCCTCGCCGTGCGGCAACTGGTCAAAAATCCCAAGGGCTCGATCTTGTGTTTCGTTGGTCCTCCGGGCGTAGGCAAGACTTCGCTGGGCATGTCGATTGCCAAAGCCACGGGCCGAAAGTTCGTCCGCATGTCTCTTGGTGGCGTCAGGGATGAAGCCGAAATCCGGGGCCATCGCCGCACCTACATCGGCGCTCTGCCCGGCCAGATCATCCAGATGATGAAGAAGGCCGGCACCAAGAACCCCGTCTTCATGCTCGACGAAGTCGACAAAATGTCGATGGACTTCCGCGGCGATCCATCCGCCGCGCTGCTTGAAGTGCTCGACCCCGAACAGAACTTCATGTTCGTCGATCACTACCTCGACGTGGAATACGATCTCTCGCAGGTATTTTTTGTCGCCACCGCGAACGTCATGCACACGATTCCCGCGGCGCTGCAGGACCGCATGGAAGTGCTCCGCCTGCACGGCTACACCGAGCAGGAGAAAGTCGAAATCGCGAAACAGTTCCTGGTCAAGAAGCAGATGCTCGCCGCAGGCCTGTCGGAAAAGAACATCAAGTTCACCGATGAGGCCATCACCAATCTCATCCGCTCTTACACCCGCGAAGCCGGCGTCCGCAACCTGGAACGCGAAATCGGCAACGTCTGCCGCAAAGTCGCGCGCAAGGTGGTCAAAGAAGGGCCGAACTATACCGTTGCCGTCACCGGCGAGAATGTGAACGACTTCCTCGGCGTCATCAAGTTCCGCGACACCCTGGCCCACGAAAAGTCCGAAGTTGGGCTGGTCACCGGACTGGCTTGGACAGAAGTCGGCGGGTCCATTCTCAGCACGGAGGCCAGCGTGGTCGACGGCAAAGGCAAGCTGACGCTGACTGGGAAACTCGGCGACGTGATGCAGGAATCAGCCCAAGCAGCCATGTCCTATGTGCGATCGCGCGCCCAACGCCTCGGTCTGAACCGCGACTTTTACCGCAATCTTGATCTGCATGTGCACGTTCCCGAAGGCGCGATTCCCAAAGACGGCCCATCGGCCGGCATCACCATTGCCACGGCAATCTCCAGCGCCCTGAGCAAAATTCCAGTACGCCGCGATCTGGCCATGACCGGCGAGATCACGCTGCGCGGCAAGGTTCTGCCCATTGGCGGCCTGAAAGAGAAGCTGCTGGCGGCCCACCGCGCCGGATTGTTCGAAGTGATTCTGCCTAAGGACAACGAAAAAGATGTGGCCGAAGTGCCGGAAAATCTGCGCAACGCCATGAAACTGCATTTTGTCGACACCATGGACCAGGTCCTGCAGATCGCTCTGGAATCTCCGCTGCCGAAGCTGGACGCGGAAATCGAGCAACCAATCGCGCCGCTGACCTCCAGCACCGGCGACAGTCCCGCGGCCCATCAGTAGGAAGGGCAACTAGCGCTTTCCTGGTCGACGCAAATGGGCCCGGGAGGGCGCGGTTTCCAGAGGTTGCGGAAACAGTTGCAAATGCGTGCTTCGCCGTGGAAGAGCGGCTCTTCTAGGGCCGCGTAAGCCGGTTGCAATCGCAGCGGCTTCAGCCCCCCGTGGTCGAACTTCTGCGGCGGATTGCTTTTGTCCGCAACTCTTCCAGCCGGCCGCGCCCGCCGAATTTTAGGCCTTAGCCCGGAACCGAGAGCAACCATCGTCGTCGTTTTCGAATAGACTGCTATAGTGCCGCGCTCGTGGGCGGACCAATGCGTCCACCCCTACGTCGCCACACGATTCTAATTCAGGCACGGGGCCTCAACCTAGAGATGTCCACATCGAACCAAAGCCAAATTTCTTTCGAAGACGGGCCAGAACCCTCCATCGAACCGGGACAGCCGCGGACCACCGGAATCCTTCCCTCGCAGGAAATCAGCAACTTGATCGCCCGCGGGCACATTAGCGCTTCTCGCGCGATCGAACCCGAACACATCCAGCCGGCGAGCCTCGACCTGCGCTTAGGCGATATGGCACATCGGGTGCGAGCCAGTTTTCTGCCCGGACCAAACACCACCGTCGAATCGAAAATCAAAGATCTCCGCATGGCGCGAGTCGATCTGACCGCTGCGCCGGTTTTCGAGAAAGACTGCGTTTACATCATCCCTCTACAGGAAGAGGTGAACTTGCCGGATAACATTTCCGGGAAGGCGAATCCCAAGAGCACCACCGGCCGCCTCGATATCTTCACGCGCCTCATCACCGACTACGGCACCGAGTTCGACAGCGTGCCACCCGGATACAAAGGCAAACTCTACGCCGAGGTCGTTTCCCGCACCTTCACCGTTGCCATTCGCGCTGGGATGAGGCTGAGCCAGCTGCGCTTTGTGCAAGGCACCCCCCGCTCCGGCGATCGCATGATCAAAGATTTGGATCATGAGGAACCATTGGTCTACATGGACGAAAGTAGCCCCGGCAAGGCGCAACTTCAGCGCGGCCTGCGAATCACTGTCAATCTCGAAGCTGCGGAGCCGGGCGAGATCATCGCCTACAAGGCGAAACGATACGCTCCGGTGATCGATTTGGAAAAGATCGGCCACTATCCGACCGAGGAATTCTGGGAGGTTCGCCATCAGCACGCGAACAAGAATTTGATTCTCGAGCCCGGCGACTTTTATATTCTCGCCTCCCGGGAGCGGGTGCGTGTGCCGCCTGACTTCGCCGCCGAAATGGTTCCCTTCGATCCCGCCGACGGTGAGTTTCGCATTCACTATGCAGGCTTCTTCGATCCCGGTTTCGGCTACGGTTCCAGCGAAATCAAAGGTACCCGCGCGGTGCTCGAAGTCCGCGCCCACGAAGTTCCCTTCCTGATGGAACACGGACAGCTCGTGGGCCGCCTGAACTACATGCACCTGCTCTCTCGCCCAGAAAAAATCTACGGCACGAACATCGGATCGTCCTACCAGCACCAGGCCCTCACGCTAAGCAAACAGTTCCGCCGCGAACCGAAGGCCTAAGCACCCATGCAACCGTAGAGATGTAGCCTGACCTAGCTTGCCACCTCTTGCCTGGCGGGGTCCCAAATGATGGTTGGCTTCAACTTGCCAAGCTGCTCTCCCTCGTTGCAAACTTGAGCATGAGGGTTCTCTCCCGATTCCTGGCGGCGGCCACCGATGCCGCGCAATTCCCCGCTCCTAGCCTGCCGGAGATCGCCTTCCTCGGCCGCTCCAACGTCGGCAAATCCAGCGTGATCAACTCCCTGGTCGGCACCAAGTTGGCGCGCACCAGTTCCACTCCCGGACGCACCCGCAGCATTAATTTTTTCGAAATACGCTGGCCCGGAAAGCCGCGCCCCGAGCTGATCTTCGCCGACCTCCCCGGCTACGGCTACGCCAAGATTTCCCGCGAGATTTCGCAGGAGTGGCCAAAATTCATTGAACCCTATCTTAACGACCGCCCCACTCTGGGTCTGTGCATTGTTCTCGTGGACGCCAACGTTCCTCCGCAACAGAGCGACCGCCAACTCTTGGACTTTCTCAGCGCCTCGCAACGCACTTTTCTGGTAGTGGCCACCAAGAGCGATCGGCTCTCGAACAATCAACTGCACAATACTCTGCGAGTCTTGACCCAGGAATATCCCGCGGCTCGTCTGCTTCCCTTTTCGGCTAAGACCGGCACCGGACGCGAGGAACTATGGAAGGAAATTCGGCAGGCAGCGCAGCAGATGACGACGGCCGAACCTTCTTTAAGAAATGCTTAGGGACACATCCCAGTCCCCGCTCTAATGTTTCCCGCTTCTCCTCCCGATAGAGAAATCAGAGTTTCCGCAACGCGGAAACCAGATGGGGAGCGCTGGCAGAGGAAAGCGTCGAAGGCATCGCATATTTGAGGGCCTTGAAGCGGTCAGACGATCCAGCCGCGGCTGCAGCGCCGACCCTCCCAGCGAGGACCATTTCAATCATATTGGCGATGAACGGGACTCCGGCGGGCGCTTCAAAGGCGCAGAAAAACGGCGCAGCCGTCGCTACAAATGCGAGGGAAACGCAGAGCTGCGCGAAGAGGGTCGCGACGTACGGACTTGGGCTACCTTGCGGGACGCGAGTCAGCTTGGCTGCTATATGGAGGTACACGCCAACTATCCCGTGGGTTTCATTCTCCAGATGAAACTAGAGGCGAATGGCGTTCCGGTTGAGGCCATGGACGTAGTGCGGGTGAACTATCCCTATCTCGGCATGGGCATTGCTTTCGGGGAAATGCCAGAGGCAACCGCGGCGCGATTGAGAGAGTTGTTGAACCAAGTTTCGCGGCCAACGGTGGGCACCGCACTCGGGATGTCTTCGTCGCTGGGCTCCGGCGGGACGTTGGGGCTGCTGGCTCAAGTCGTGGATCCCATTTCCGCCTTGCGGGCGCTCGCTCAATTTTTCGAAAATCGCCAGACGTTGATGCGCAACGACTTCCTTCAATCCTCCGCAGGAGCCAAAACCCACGCTCGGCGGTGAAGGCCTAGTCCCCGCCCAACGGGGAACGCCCTGTGAACGTCTTGCCTCTCGCGTATTCCTTTTCTAATCCCGCGCCGGAACCAATTCTCTTACGCCCGAAGCGTGCTTCGTTCGCTATGATCAAGGGATGGCGCAATATCTCATCACGGGTATTGGCGGTTTCATAGGATCGTCACTGGCCCGGGCGCTGCTCGCGCGCGGCGAGCAGGTGCGGGGCATCGACAATTTCTCTACCGGCAAGCGGGAGAACATCGAAGAAATATTGGATCGCATCGATTTCCGCGAAGCTGACCTCCTCGATCTGGAAGCAATGCACAAAGCTTGCGCCAGAGTGGACTTCGTTCTGCATCAGGCTGCGATTCCCTCCGTACCGAAATCAGTCCTCGATCCGCTGGGCAGCAACCAGGCCAACGTTGACGGCACGGTCAACCTGCTGGTGGCCGCACGAGATGCGAAAGTAAAACGCGTAGTGTACGCAGCCTCATCCTCCGCCTACGGTGACACGCCGACGTTGCCCAAGCACGAAGCTATGAAGCCCGATCCCATTTCCCCCTACGCCGTAACCAAGCTGGCGAGCGAGCACTACCTGATTTCCTTTTACCGCTGCTACGGGCTCGAGACCGTGGCTCTGCGTTACTTCAACATCTTCGGCCCGCGGCAGGATCCGACTTCTCCGTATTCCGGCGTGTTGGCGAAATTCATAACCCAGATGCTGCGCGGCGAACAGCCCACGATCTTCGGCGACGGCGAGCAGAGCCGCGACTTCACTTACATCGATAACGCGGTAGACGCCAACCTGCTGGCCTGCACCGCTCCCTCAGCCCGAGCAGCAGGACAGGTCTTCAACGTCGCCACCGGTCGCAGAGTCACCCTGAATGAAACTTTCACACTGTTACAAGGCTTGACATCCTACAAGGGACAGCCCAAGTACGCACCCGAACGCGGTGGCGATATCAAACACTCCCTCGCCGACATCTCAAAAGCAGAAGCCGGCCTTGGTTATAAACCGAAAATAGACTTCGAAGACGGCCTGCGGCGGACGGTAGAGTGGTACCGGAGTAGCTAAGGGGAAGAATTAGAATCGGTAATTCGGAATCTCATTCTCTACGCTCATAGCGCGTGGGCACTAGATCTTCCGGGATCTGGCCGTCGAACTTGCTCGACTCCACGTCGAAGGACCCGCTGTAGCCGAATAACGGTCCCCAAATATCGTTATGCACGTTGACCTCAATATGAAACTTCTGATCGCTGTCTTCATACCACTCGCACACGTCGGCAATGCCGGAAAAAATCAGCGGAAAGTTGAACCCGATAAAGCCTTCGTAAAAGCGTTGCGCTCCGGAACGAAGCCGCAAACTACCCCGAGCATCGACGCTCAACTGAATGTCCACCGCCAGATGTTCATGGGTACCTAGATAATCCACAATACAACCACGCTGTTCGCTATAGATCATGTATGCGTCAAAGCGACGTGGATGCGGAGTTTCGAAGTTTCTGATCCAAGTCACGGTTTCTCTGCCGAAGGGATCCAGGTAGGCGTAGTTCCGGATCGTGAAAGGGATTGCAGTGCCGCTTTCGGGAAACATAATTCGTCTCCAGCTACCAACGTATAGAAACGGTAGCGTGAAGAATTTACCTCGCCAAATCCTGTCCATGACACCCCGGCCTATCGACGCGCACAGATCCTTGCTGTAATGGGAGGGACAAAGAAGCATACCTTTGTTCGTTGGATTTGAACACGGCATTGCAAGATCGTGGTCCCCATCGACGTAACTAGCTCTTCACCCTGACATCAAACGGTCCCTCGCCAACACTTCGAGGGCCGTCGGCCTCGGCACTATCAGCCAATGAGCACAACAGAATCCCTGTTCGGCGAATTGTGCGAAACTATCTCCTTGCCAGAGGAAAAACCATGAAGAAGCGCAAACTTGGAAAAAGCAACTTAGAGGTCTCGGCTCTCGGATTGGGCTGCATGGGAATGAGTTTTGGCTTCGGCCCCCCTGCAGACAAGCAGGAAATGATTGCGCTGATACGCTCAGCGGTCGAACGCGGCGTCACATTCTTCGACACCGCAGAAGTGTACGGTCCTCACACCAACGAAGAACTGGTCGGCGAAGCGCTTGCCCCATTCCGCGGCCAGGTGGCGATCGCAACCAAGTTCGGCTTCGCGCCTGATCCCAGTGGTGGTCCGGGGTGGACTGCGCTGAATAGTCGGCCCGAGCACATCAAGGAGGTTGCCGAAGGCTCGCTCAAGCGACTCAGGACCGATGTCATTGATCTGTTTTATCAACATCGTGTTGATCCGAACGTTCCCATCGAAGACGTCGCCGGAGCCGTGAAGGAACTTATTCGGCAAGGCAAGGTGAAACACTTCGGCCTCTCTGAGGCAGGGGTGCAGACGATCCGCCGCGCACACGCAGTTCAGCCGGTCACGGCACTCCAGAGCGAGTACTCGCTGTGGTGGAGAGAGCCGGAGCAGGAAATCTTGCCGGCGCTCGAGGAACTCGGGATCGGGTTCGTCCCCTTCAGCCCCTTAGGAAAAGGCTTTCTCACCGGCAAGATCAACGAAGAAACGAAATTCGACAACTCCGATTTCCGCAATGTAGTCCCACGCTTTACTCCAGAGGCCCGGAAAGCGAATCAGGCCGTGGTTGATCTGCTGAGCAAGGTTGCAGAACGAAAAAAGGCGACGCCCGCCCACATCGCGCTTGCGTGGCTGCTGGCGCAGAAGCCGTGGATTGTCCCCATCCCGGGTACGACGAAGCTGCATCGTCTGGAAGAGAACATCGGAGCCGCTGCCATCGAACTTACGCCCGACGATCTCCGCCAAATCGGCACTGCTGCGGAGAAGATCCCCGTGCAAGGGGAAAGATATCCGGAAAGACTGCAGAAACTAATCAATCGATAAAGCCAACAGTTCGCTGCTCCTCCATCTTCGTTCGGCATCAATTGCCAGAAGGCCTTTCGACACGGTCGATGACCATGATCTCGGAAGGTGCATAAATCACGTCAAGCATCA